>CAWAWQ010000001.1:0-620000 GCA_963785825.1 uncultured Acidobacteriaceae bacterium
GTGAAGATGGCACTCTACCGCTGAGTTAAGCGCCCAGACCTTTCGAAATCAGGCTTGCCGACCGCCTGAAATACCCACTTCAAAAGCGTACCAAATTTTTCGAATTCGGGATACTCGCATGACCTCGTCCGAACGCTGCATTCGGAGCAGGCCGCGTCATTGGCGGCGGGAACGGCGGTCAGGCGTTCACCTCGATGGCTCAGCCCCGGAACCCGCAGAGATATCGTGGGCTAAACGCGAGCTGACGACCTACCCAAGCACACAGGGAACAACCGCTCCAGTCGGTTGCCAATGCAACTCGAGACGGCCTGCTGGGTTCGTGCCGCGATTCTCATCGGCGCGTGAACACAGCCGCGACCCTGTCGCGATAGATCTCCTGGAACCTTGGATCGTTCTCCAACAACGGGACCAGCGCTTCGCGGCTCCGCAACAGCACCACACCCGACTCAGTCAGATAGGGATCGGTGCGATACTCGGCATCTCCGTACTCTGTTTTGTAAAAACGCTCCAGAACTTCGTCGCCGTAGAGGTCCGTGCGTCCATCGATGGCAACCGGATACTCGGGCGCATACCAACTCAAGAATCCGCCCCAATCAAAAATGTTCCAGATGGGCCCGGGGGGAGGATTTAACCGCAAAAAGTTCACTGCGTACACTGGAAATGTGTTGTTGATTGCCGCCTGAAGGCCGCGTTCGTTGAAGCCGACGCTGCGCGCACCCAACGCGAGAATCAGCGCCACTGCAGCGAAGACCGCGCCAAGCTGTAGCGGGCTCTCATGCGGTTCCGATTCAGCCTCATGGAAGGCGACATCGGCAATACAAGCTACTGCGGCGATGCATTGAAACCAGTTGTCCCGCATGGTGCGATAGGCGAAGATTCCGGCGACAATCAGCAAAGCCAGCTTGAAGAAGTCGATTTTCTTTTGCGAAACTACGGCCAACAGTGCCCCCAGCTCCAGCAACACCTGCACATAATTGCTGTGAAACCGGAATCGGAATGGTTGCAGCTCGAGCACCATCGCGTACGGGACCTTGGCTTCCGTATAATGGAAGATCACATCATAGAGGTGATACGAATACGGCCCAATCATCGTCGCCAGCACGCACAGTGCGAAGATGATCGCCACACGAGCAGTCGGAAGTGAACGGGGCGCAACATGCTTCGGCGCAAATCCGGCGCGTTCTCCAAGGCGCTGTACGATGTTGACCGCAAGCAGCAGTCCCACCGTGCCCAAGCCGTAAATAAACTGAATGTGCAGATTGGCCCAGAACAAGAACACTACGGGCAGCCAGTACAGCTTCTGCACCTTCCTGGTGCGGTTGGCTTCCAGCAACAGCAACAACAGCACGCAAAACAGCGCCATCGAGAAAAATCCCGGGCGCGGGACAATCCTCACCAGCAGAAAGGCATAGCAGCAGACAACGCTGAGCAGGCACGCGGGCCAGAATTTTCCCCATAGCCGCCGCGTCATCCAGAAGACGCTGAACGCGACCATCAGGGTCAATGCCGTGCCATACAGGCCGATTCCCACTAGACCAAACCAGGCGTAGGCGCGCGAGAGCAGAACTTCGTATCCCCAGCTGTAAGCCGCCCACGGGCGATTCGCCGCGGTTCGCGACAAGATTCCGTTGTGGGGAAATGCATGGTGCTGGAGGATCCAATCACCCACCGCAAGGTGCCACCAGATGTCTGAGCCACGCACAAACACTTTGTGCCGAAAGCAGATTAAGCCGGTGGCGGACAACAGCGCCGCTAACGTAAGCAGTTGCAGCCCGCGAGAGCGCTGCAGCGTGCGCAGCTTGCTCCCGATCACGCCCACCGCCTGGCGTATTGGGTCAATTCGAGGAAGGTCAGGTTATTGGGGAGATACGAATAGCTGGAGCCGGCGCTTGGCGACAAAGCTTCTGCGCCAGGCCGATGTCGCTCATCCCGCTGTAGCAACTCGCTGTAGTGAGACGGCGAATTTAAAAAGTCGCTGCCCAGTTCGATTTGTCTCAATTACTCACTACCGCCACTTCCTCTTGAGGTTGGACGAAAGCCTCGGTTTCCCTCAAGATCTGCGAAACCAGCTCCGGCGACGACGCCTCGCAATAAACGCGCAGCAGCGGCTCGGTACCGGAGGCGCGAACCAGCACCCAGGCTTCGGCGCCGTTGCCGTTGGTAGGGGCGTCGAGAAAGAACTTCACGCCGTCGAGGGTTTCCACCTTCTGCACGCCGAAGCTGCCGATCTGGCGGGGTTTGGCCTGAGCGCGGCGCATCGCCTCGTCCTTGACTTCATTGCTGAGATGGAGATCCAGCCGGCCGTAGTGATGCTCCCCGTATTCCTGCTGTAGGTCGCTGACCAACTGCCCCAGCGGCTTGCCTTCTTCCGCCATGATGTTGGCCAGCAGTAGCGAATTCAGAATGCCGTCGCGCTCCGGCATGTGCCGGCGAATGCCGATGCCGCCCGATTCCTCGCCGCCGATCAGAATGTCGCGTTCCAGCATGAGATCGCAGATGTACTTGAAACCGATGCCGCACTCGTGCAGCTTGCGGCCATACTTCGCCGCGATGCGGTCGAGCATGCGGGTGGTGTTGAAGGCGCGCACAATCTCGCCAGGCCACTGCTTGCGCTTCAGAATCCATTCCAGGATCACCGAATAGCACTTGTGCGAGTCGACAAAGCTGCCGTCCTCGGCCACAGCGCCGATGCGATCGGCGTCACCGTCCGTGGCCAGCCCGGCCTGGCAATGCTCGCGAACCACAGCCTCCTGCAAAGCGGCGATGTGCGGTTGAATAGGCTCGGGGTTGATGCCGGGGAAGAGCGGGTTGAGCTCGCCGCGAATCTCGACGTGATCGATTCCGCTCTCGGCGAAGATGCCTTTCAGCACGCCGCGCCCCGCGCCGTACATTACATCGATGGCAAACTTGAAACCAGCTTTCCTGATCGCCGGGAGGTCGACAAAGTTTTTGATGGCTTCGATGTAGGGGGCCTTAAAGTCGGTGAGAGTTACGCTTCCGCCGGTTCGTTCCAGACGCGGCGAATTTAACTCAGCCTCGATCGCCTTCATGATGGCCGGGGTGCCCGAGCCGCCGTAACTGGCCTTGTACTTCACGCCATTCCAGCTTGCGGGATTGTGGCTGGAGGTGATCATCACCCCGCCCGCCGCGCCCAGGTTCTTCACGGCAAAGGAAAGCGCTGGAGTGGGCGTGTAGTCGTCCGAGAGCCGCACCGCGATGCCGGCAGCCGCCAGCACATCGGAGATAATTTCCGCCGCGCGCTGCGAGGCAAAGCGCGTGTCATAGCCGACGACCAGGCCTTTGCTCGCGTCCTCGTTCTTATAGACGTAATGCGCCATCGCATTGCCAACGCGGCGAACATTTTCGAAGGTGAAATCGTCGGCAATGATGCCGCGCCAGCCGTCGGTGCCAAATTTGATTGCTGTGGTCATTGTTTTCGTTTGAGTAGCCGCCGGTCAGTTCTTTTCCTGTAAACGCTCAGCCTTACTTTTAGCAGACCTGAAATTTCCGATCCCGAAGGTTGTCATCACGAAGAGGCCTTCAGAGACCGTATCGCCACCGCCCTCGCAATTTCGTGGTGGAACACACAACTCGCGGCGCGGCCAAACTAGCCGCACAGCGGCGACATGATGTTAGGCGTGGGCGTAAGCCCACGCGCCAAGTGGGAGAAAAGCCGAGCCGCAGAGCGGCGACACCGGGTTGCGACACAGTCTCTTTAGGCCGAGGAGGGACCTGTTGTTCCGGGTTTTGCATCAGTCTTCCAATCTAAGGCGCTCTGCTACCTGGTCAAGCGTGTAGATTTTTCCCCGTCTGGCTCGAACACGCCGCAAGATTCGTTCCGCCCGGTGGGCGTCCTCCGAATCCTCTCTGTACCGCAGAATGGCCTCACCAGCGAGATCGTCAATACTGCAGCCGCGTTGTCTCGCCACTCTTGCGAGGCGCTCCTCCAGAGCCTGTGGAATCGTGATCATAGCGTGCTTATGCCGCTCCTGAAATGGCTCAAAATAAATAAATACCACCTAACCAGCGCTGAAAGCCTGCCCTGAGCGCGGTCGAAGGGCGCTGGGCTATCTTCTTACGTCCCGCAAGCGGGACTCGGTTGTTGCTCCATTGAAGCTTCTGTGGCAGCCCCCGAAGTTTGCAACCGGACGAAACGCTCGGCGGTCCAACTAGTTGCTAAGGAAGCTCTGATTAAGTTGAAGTTTTGAAGGCGGCGGCCTTCAGGGCGCCCGTAAGTGCCCGAAGTCAAGCTGGGCTTTAGTGTATGCGTGAGAACTAACCTTTATCCTTGGCGGTGGAACATGACCCTGCGAAAATCCAGCCCCGCAGGGGCGGCTATGTCGTTAGCCCAGGATAAAGCGAAGCGGAATCCTGGGTGGAGTGGGAAATCATTCCCAGCCGCGTAGCGGCGACACCGTTCTCACGCAGACACTTTAGCCCCTGAGGGACTTCAGTCGCACTTAATCAGACTCTCCCTCACGGCTAGTTGCTAGTGCCCTCACACCAACCGTTTCATTTTCTTCTCATCCAGCCATTGCACCACTTTCCCGACATCTTGCGAGTGCTCCCTCGTGGTGATCAGCAGCGCGTCCTCGGTCTCCACCACAACCAGGTTGTTCACCCCAACCGCCGCAACGAACTTGCGAGGGGAATGAATGAAGTTTCCCGCAGAATTCAGTGCAAAGCTTTCATCAGCAAGCACGACGTTGCCCCCGTCTTTCTTTCCCGCGCTGCGATGCTCATAAAGGGCGGTCCACGACCCCAGATCGTTCCATCCAAAATTAGCGGGGATGCAATAGATGCCGGATTTTCCCTCCCCCTTAGCCGAGCGCGGCTCCAGCACCGCATAATCCACGCTGATGTTCTCGCACTCGGGATAGAGCCGGGCAAAGGTCTTCTCGAATTTGCGGGTGCCGTAGCTGGCGGCAATCTCCTCCAGCAGCGGCGCGGTTTTGGGCAAGTGCTCGCGCAGCGCAGCAGCCAGAGTACCCGCACCCCAGATAAACATGCCGCTATTCCAGAAAAAGTTGCCTGCCTTCACGAATTGCGTGGCCAGATCGGTGGAAGGTTTCTCGGTGAATCGCCGCACCTGGAGCACGTGGTTGCCGGCGTCACTGCCCGCCTCGATATAGCCGTAGCCGGTTTCCGAACGGGTAGGCGGGATGCCGATGACAACAATACTAGGTCCAAGGGCTGCAATCTCCGAGGCTCGCTTAATGTCTTCGCGAAACCGCTTCTCATTAACGATCACGTGATCGGAGGGAAACATTCCAATTACGGCCGTGGGATCGTGGCGCAGCAACAAAAATGCTGCCAGCCCGATCGCCGGAGCGGTGTTCCTTCCCAGCGGCTCGGCAATGATTTGCTTCTTCTCCAGCTTCTTCAACTGGCGAACAATTGGGTCGCGCAGGTCTTCGTTGGTGATCACCCAGAACTGCTTTGCTTTTGCCAGCGGCAAAAGTCGCTCCACCGTCTCCTGGATCATGCTCTTCTTGCTGTTGAGCGGAAGCAGTTGCTTGGCCAAACGTTTGCGGCTCAGCGGCCAGAATCGCGTACCGCGTCCGCCCGCGAGAATGACAGGGTAGAAGTTATTCGCCAAGTTGTTTCACCACACAGACACAGAGGCACAGAGTTTTGAATTTTGATTCTACTCAAGAACAAGCAAGACGCGAAGCGCCAGAGGTTTGGGAAGGCCTTTATCAGTGCAAGGGTGAGTGCCGGCCAATTACCCAAGGCTGCTTTATGATAATGGTTGATTACGCCAGCAATGACCCAAACGGGCGAGGGGTGACCCACGTCACATCCGCTCCTTGCGGTTAGTGGTGTAATCGCCTTTCTTTCGCCAACGATTATGGTCGGTGTACAAAACGAGCTTTCGTTTTCGACCGAGTCGCTAAACAGGCAAGGAGACGGTACATGAACCTTCCGCACAGAGCCGCAGCCTTTCTACTCATCCCAATGTTTTCATCGTGGCTGGCCGTCGTGGCTCAGTCGCAACAACCGCCGATTACACTTGACCTAACGATCAGGCCAGAAGTTGTGATGGCAGGAACAAGCGTGAAGCTCGACGCGGCTCTCACGAACCACTCCAATACAGAGATGGTCTTTGACCTGTCCTTCGCTTGTGGATTCGACCTCAGTCTGGAGATCGATATCCGCGACAGTAAAGGTAACCAGCCGCCCCAAACAGGACTGTTTCGACGGGCTAAGGGTGAGGATATTGGACCAGATAGCCGTACACCCGAAGGGGAATTCCATGGCCATACAATCGATTGCCTAAGAAATTCTGGACGACATGGGATTATGCCGCATGAAGGGTTCAGGAGCATCGTTGACCTAGACCGGATGTACGACCTCAGCCAGCCCGGAAAGTACACTGTCCAGGCGAGGAGAGTCGATATCAACAACAACGCGGTGCAGTCAGATCCGATTGCCTTTACGGTGCTGCCTAATCCTGATTACACCCCTGAAGTCCCGTGTACGACAACGGCCCTCGTAACGGTGACTCTCAACGACCCTTCTGGCGCGGCAATTCCCAACGCCATCGTCGTGTTCAGGCCTGAAGGGAAGGGATCGAACGAACCACCCCGATCGCAGCAGTTAACAACGAACAGTGCTGGAATAGCCGTTACGAGGGCGGAGTGCGGCTTCGTGGATGTCTTTGTCGGAGCATACGGATTTACTCCATACGCGAATAAGACGGATTTAGGACACGCTGAGGTTCCGCTCAAAATCATGCTTTATGCGTGGCCACAACCCAATCCGGGTCAATGACTGGCGATACATCCCCTTGTCATCAGTAATTCGGCAGAGGCTTTCCATAACGGAACGAATATTGATGGTCGCCGTTGGCGGGGTGTTCGTCGCGCTGAGCTTGGTGGCTAAGGGCCTCTCCTACAGAATGCCCCCGCACCCCAACAAGCCTTCGTATGCAGTGACGCCGCGGCTCCGTATCATGTTGCTCAGCCTTGGGCTTCTGTGTTTTGGATTGGGGTTGGCCGGACTGTTGCGAACATAGCTGCTGAAACATCACTCCTTACAAGCAATGATCATTAGCTGAAATGCGAATGTGTTGGACTGTTTACCTCAGCGGCTGAAACGGTTCTCGCAGTGCGGGTCGTAATGGCAGGCCTGAAAGACGCGCTCCACCCGGATTTCCCTGTGTCTTTGTGTCTCTGTGGTGAATAACTAACGTGCGCTGACCGACTGCGGCTGCTCGGTTTGCGGTTCCGTCACCTCGCCGATAGGCAATGACATTCTCATCAAATCCAGCTCCCACTGCGGTCGTACTGTGTACTCGGGCACGCAAGCTGGGATGACGACTGCATCGCCGGTGGCGAAGCTGATCGGCTCCATGCCTTCCGCCTCTAACTTTGCCGCGCCACTCACCGCAACCAGGATGTGCGGCGAATCGGCCGTGAGCTCGACATGCTGCGCATCGCGCAGCCGCATCTTTTCCACCTGGAAAAACGGCGACCGCACCAGCACGTTGGGATCATCCTTTGCTTCTCGCACAACCTTGCCGGCGTTTGTGTTGAGCTTAGTGGCGGCCAGACCGTCGGCAATGTGGAGCTCGCGCGGGCGTCCGTAGTCGTAGAGGCGGTAGGTAATGTCGGATGTTTGCTGGGTCTCGACCAGGATCATTCCGCCACCGATGGTGTGCACCGTTCCGGCGGCAACGTAGAGCATGTCGCCCTGATGAACATCGATCCAGTTCAGCAGCTCTTCCGCCCGGGTGTCGCGGATAGCCTGCTCGAAGTCCTTCAGCGTTACGCCGGGCTTCAATCCTAACGCCACCTGCGCGCCAGGCTCGGCGCGGAGCGCGTACCAGCATTCCGTCTTGCCGCAGGGTTTCCCGTTCTTCCGCGCCAGCTCATCGTCGGGGTGGACTTGCACGGAGAGCTTGTCACCGGGAAACAGGAACTTCACCAACAGCGGAAATCGGTCTTCATAGCATGCCGCGCGTCCGACCAGGGCGCGCTTACATTGCTTACCCAGTTCAGCCAGAGTACGTCCTGCGAGCGGACCATTCGCGACCCGATTCTCCTCCCAAGTCAGCCAGCTTTCCCCGATCGGCTCGTTGACCGCCCGCGTATAAATGGGACGTAGATCGCGAACGCCCCACGGCCGTTCGTCGAAGATGGGGATCATCAGAAATGGATAAAGTTGGGACATCGATTGAAGAATTGTTGGGCTATGGCTTCACGCGCTTGTTGCATCGTGTGGAGCACCGCTTTAGCGGTGCATGTGGGCGACATATTAGAAAACCGGCTTCAGCCGCTGAGGTGATTCGTCGCCTCGGCCTAAACGCTGGCGAAAAAGTCGCGCATCCGTTGCAGCCCCCGCTCCAGTTTCTCCGCCGAAGTCGCATAGGAGATGCGGACATGGTCCTGCGTGCCGAAGCCTTCGCCGGGCACGACCACTACGTGCGCTTCATGCAATAACCTGCGCGCCACGTCCGATGCAGAATTCAATCCCCCTTTGTCGAAATAATGGCTGACATTGGGATAGGCATAGAATGCGCCGTTAGGCGATGCGCAGGTGAGCCCCGGAATCGCGCGCAGCCCCTCGACGATTTTGTCGCGCAGCGAAATGTACTCGGCCAGCATTGCCTGCACGCAATCTTGCGATCCGCTTAGCGCCGCGACCGCCGCCTTCTGCACGAACGAGGTCGGGTTCGAGGTGCTTTGACTTTGCAGCTTCTGCATGGCGCTAATGATCGGCGCCGGACCAAGCGCATACCCCAAACGCCATCCTGTCATGGCATAAGTCTTCGACAACGAGCCAATAATGATCAGCCTCTCCGCAACCTCGTAAACACATCCCGCCGAAAACCGCTGGCCGGTGTGGTTCAGGTATACGTAGCACTCATCGGAGACAACGTAGATACCGCGATCGTGCGCCAGCCTGAGCACCGCCGTCATGTCCTCCGGGTTCATCACGGCCCCGGAAGGATTGTTGGGCGAGTTCAAGATGATGACCTTGGTGCGCGGAGTGATCGCCCGCTCCACCATCGCTGCTGTCAGGGCGAAATCGTGCTTTTCATCGGTGGCGATGTAGACCGGCTCGCCGCCAGCGTAGCGCACGATATCCTTGAACGAAACCCAGTACGGAACAGGAAGAATGACTTCATCGCCATGCTCCACCAGCACCTGGATGGCGTTAAACAGCGCGTGCTTGCCGCCTACTGAGGCAATGCAATTCTCGCGTTTGTAGCTGGAGCCGAAGTCGGCCGCATGACGCTTGATGATGGCGTCGCGCAGCTCCGTAGTTCCCCCCACCGCCGTGTACTTGGTGAAGTCGTTGCGAATGGCCGCAATTCCAGCTTCCTTGATATGGGCAGGGGTTGAGAAATGCGGCTCTCCGGCGCCCAGGTCAACCAGGTCGACTCCGGCGGCGCGGAGTTTCTCGGCTTCCGCCGCTACCGCCATAGTGGCGGAGACCTCAATGCGCTGGATGCGGTCGCTGAGAAAAGAGGAAAGCTGGGTTCCGACAGCAGTCATGGTTTGGCCCTTCATAAGAGATGTTTGCCCGTGGGGGAAATATGCCTTTGGGTAATTCTTTGACGCACCCGCTGCTCGACCATTTCCGGCACCAGGCCGGTCAACGGGCCGCCCAGCTTGGCAATTTCGCGCACAATGCGTGAACTGAGGTACGAGTACTTTTCCGCCGGCATCATGAACACGGTTTCGACGCGCGGCTCCATCTTGCGATTCATCAGCGCCATTTGCAACTCGAATTCATAGTCGCTGATAGCGCGAATGCCGCGCAACACCGCATTAGCGTTCTGCTTGATGCAATAGGCCACCAGCAGGCCTTCGAAGGTGTCCACGGAAACATTATCCAGCTCCTCGGTCATCGCCTCCAGCATCTCCTTGCGCTCTTCCATGGAGAACAGGGCTTCGCCTTTATCCATGTTGCGCGCAATGGCCACGATCAGTTTAGCGAAAAGTTTGCTTCCGCGATGGATCAAATCGAGGTGGCCGTTGGTCACTGGATCGAACGAGCCCGGATAGATGGCGACGATGTCCTTCAAGCGGCCTCGGCGGCAGGAATTTACGAGGGTCGATTTTATTCTGGCTGGCCTCGCGAGGCAATCAGAATGCGAAGCTCATGCCCCGCAGTGGTCCGGGCCAGCCCTCGAACTCCCACGCCCGCCGGGCAGCGGGCTCGAAGGACCAGCCAGGGTATTAAGTGACCCCTGTCTGGCGGAGCGGCTGCAGAAAACCTCACAGCACAAGGGGCGCCTAATCCCACAACGAAAAAAGGGACTCACCCGCCAGGTGAATCCCTTTTTTCGTTACTTGCCAGCCAGGTTATTTCCGCCCCGCAGGTCCTTTTGGCGTCGGGGTTGGTGCGGCTTCAGCATTTGCAGCCGCCGCCTGCGCCTTGTCGGCTACCGAGATCAAGCCGAGTGCGGTTCGCACATCGGTCTCGATCTTCGCCGCAATGTCCTTATTGTCCTTCAGAAACTGCTTGGCATTCTCCCGGCCCTGCCCGATTCGCTCGCCCTTGTAGCTGAACCACGAACCTGACTTCTCCACCAGGTTGCCATTCACCGCCAAGTCGAGCAGGTCGCCTTCGCGCGAGATGCCTTCGCCGTACATCATGTCGAACTCAGCTTCGCGGAAGGGAGCGGCGGTCTTGTTCTTCACGATCTTCACGCGGGTTCGCGAGCCGACGACCTGGTCGCCATCCTTGATGGCGGCGATGCGCCGGATGTCAATACGCACCGAGGAGTAAAACTTCAGCGCCCGGCCGCCCGTCGTGGTTTCGGGGTTGCCGAACATAACGCCGATCTTCTCGCGAATCTGGTTGATGAACACCAGGCAGGTGTGCGACTTGGCCACAATGCCGGTCAGCTTACGAAGCGCCTGCGACATCAGACGCGCCTGCAAGCCGACGTGGCTGTCGCCCATCTCGCCGTCCAGTTCGGCCTTGGGCACCAGCGCCGCCACCGAATCGACCACCAGCACGTCGATCGCGCCGGAGCGCACCAGGGCCTCGGCGATCTCCAATGCCTGCTCGCCGTAATCCGGCTGCGACACCAGCAGGTTGTCCACATCCACGCCCAGTTTGGCAGCGTAAATCGGATCAAGGGCATGCTCCGCGTCAACGAAGGCGGCCATTCCGCCTTGCTTCTGCGCCTCCGCGATTACTTGCAACGCGATCGTCGTCTTGCCGGAGGACTCAGGCCCGAAGATCTCGACCACCCGTCCGCGGGGAAAGCCGCCTACGCCCAGCGCCGAGTCGAAGGAAATCGCTCCGGTAGAAATCACGGCTATGGGAACGACCGCCCCCTTGCTTCCCAACTTCATGATGGAGCCTTTGCCGAACTGCTTTTCGATCTGAGACATCGCCAGGTCGATGGCCCGGCCTTTTTCCGTTTTCTCGTCCGCCATATAGGAATGCTCCTTCGCCGCTGTTCCGGCACAGCATCGCACCGGATGGACAGGTAGAGATCAATTGCAATGGGTCAGTGAGGCAGGCGCCGTAGTGGTTTCAATATTTCGGCTTGCAAGCGCGTGGATCCTGACGGGTCATTATACATCCAGTTAACCAAATAAAGCGAACAAATAGCGAACATAAGGGCATACGAAAGTACTAGAACCATAGTGTCTCACATCGGCATGTGACGGCTGCTGCAAACCGCGTCAAAACCGCGATCCCTGGCGGCGGCAGACGCACCCTGGTTAATAGAGTTCGCTCTGTATTATTAACTCTTGGGTAAACCTACGCCCTGCCTTCGCCCGTCTCTGGCGGTATGGAACGGGGCGGCGCGTCTCAATGCCCCTCGGGCAGGGTGTACTCGAAATCATAGGAGTGCTTTCCATCGGCAATCGTAATAGTCATGGTGCCGGTAATGCCTACGAGTTGGCCGGTGCCGGATTCGGGTACTACGGCAATGGTCAGGTACGGCGTGCCCCGCGTCATGATCCCGAGGTGGCGAAGCACGAAGCTGCCACTGCGGCCGTTTACCGCGCCGGTTACTCGCTCGAGCGCAACGTAGGCGCCAGATTCCTTAGCGCTGCCGGTCGTCAGCATCTCGCCCTTGCTGGTTGCTTCAATGCCGCCGTGGAATTGCTTATCGAAAACTATGCGTCCGAGATCGGCGCTTTTCTCCTGATCATTCACGGCCTGAGGGGTCAGCTTTACTTCGAATGTTCCGGTCGCATGGGCAGACACGCTTGTCTCCTTGCTGTTGGGTGTTGAATTCTGCGGCTGAGCCTGCGACTGGAAGCAGACTGCCAGCGCACATAACAACCACACTCGTGCGATTACCGCGACGGCACTACGAAGTCTCGTCCGCATAAGCTCCTTACTGCCGCATCTTCGTCCCCCAGCCTGTCGCTGCCACGCGGATGAACATTGGAATCCAGCGTGAAGCGGCGGCCTTTCCTCTCGTCTCTATTACCACGAACATGGGATATTAACTGGCACTAAAATTTGCTTGTCTATGTCGCCGAATGGTGGCATAGTCGAGCGCAGTTTTTTCGCCCCAGCAGTGGCTGATCAAGAAAAACGAAACAATCACACAATCAGCAAACAGTTGTCTCCGGGATCAATTCAAGTTTGACAGCGTGAGGAAAACGAATATGAAAAAGCTGCTTACCATCCTGCTGCTCCTCAGTTGTAGCGCGTTTGGCCAAAGCTATTACGTCAGCATCGCCGGCAACTCAATTGCGCAGTTTCAGGCGCCATTCGCGCCTGAGGAGTTCCCGTCGCTCGATTCGAATCTAGTGCATATTTGGGGCCAACCCAGTGCTCCCTGCTCCTGCTTCAATGCCACGCAGAATGGAGTCCCCCTGATCTATAGCTATGTCCCGGCGCAGACCACGGTAGCCGTGCTGATCGACAGCACGAACGATCTTGGGACGTTATCAGCCAATGATCAAGTGAACTGCGTCAAGCAGACGATTACGTATCTGCTCAATCGCAACCCCAATTTAAAGATCGTCGTCGCCAACACTCCACCCTGGACGCACTACAATCCCTGCACCCAGCAGAATAATGACGACGCCATCCTGGCCGCGATTCGAGCGTACAACGTCGCCTATGTCAGCCCCACCACCGGTTTCCAGGCAGCATTTCCCAACAATGCGCGGGTGGCGGATGTTTATACGCCCGCAGCACAATCCGACGGATGGGCGAACACCAGCCTGATGATCGGGCCGTGTGGAATTCATCCCGGCAATCAATTCCAGTGGAGCTTCAGCTGGGGACACTTCGCGACCCCCTACGTCCAACTCGTTTTGGCCGCCATCAACGGACAGTGGTAGCTGGAGCCCCAAAACCCATAAACCGAACGCCAGCCTAGAGGCTGACTCTATCCTAATCTGCGGTGAATCGAAAGCGGGCGCTTTGGGATATGCCAAAGTACCTTGCGGCCCGGCTTTTGGAAGGTTCGGTGAAAGCGCTAGGTAGGCGAACCGCCCGCCGTTACGCGCTCCCGTGACCGAGCCACCATTGCCTTTACCTCTTCGATAGTAAAGGGTTGCCGATAGAGATGAACAACAGCATGACAATTTGGGCAGACCGGACGCATGTCAGCGATGGGATCCACCTCATGCTCACCAGCGATTTTGGAGAGCCCTCGCAAATGATGAACATGGATGAATCCGTCCCCGACTCCGTCATATACCCTTGCAAACTCAAAACCGCATACGAAGCACGCCGTGCCGTAATGAGCGAGGCACCTCGCACGCGCAACAGGGTTCCGCTCGTACGCGTTGACTAAGACGCTATGAACAGCTCCCTCCCGATAGGTTCCGGCCTTGTCTACTTCGTCGGGAAAAATAGCGCTCGGCTGAAGGCCCTCGCTTGTTTGAACCACACTGTTCAGCCAACTCTGATAATCCGCTTCCGCAGTGGCGCGATCAGGAATGGGTTTGTTGCGTTGGTCCCACAATCGCCGACAAATATTGCCATGAAAGAACTGATCCGCAATTGAACGCGCTACGCGCTCTGAGGCATCGTTCCAATCGCACCACTTCGATAAACGCCATATCAGTTCTCGCGACGCTTTGCGGGTAGCAAGCACGTCCTCGATCAGTCTGCAAACCCTCTTGGGCTGATTTCTCGCTCGACGAAGTTGCTCAATCAATTGTCGGATATGATCGACGTCATAGTGTGCAACTCCGACCGATTTCAGTCCATTACCATCGCGTACCCAAGGCATACACGCATCCCCCTAGCTCAATCGCGTAAATCCCGCTTCGGCAGACCTGCATTGAACAAATTCTGGTCATCTAGAGACGAAACAACCGGTGGCAAGGCGGCGGGAAATAGCGGTTGTGTCAACTCCCAACGCTTCGAATACCGTCCCCGACGAGGTATCAACGTTTCAGCAAATCCACCGGCTCGCGTACATCCGTCACCCGAAAATATTTCGCCAAGGCGGGGTAGCGCTGCGCCACCGCTTCGTACATCGCAAAGGCCACATTGCGATAGGAGAAGTGTCCGGCGGCACCGGTCCGTAGCTCGCTGATATAGATGGCTTCAGCCAAGTCCATCTTGAATAGCGTGCGCTTGCGGAAGGCCAGCGGGATGACGTACTGCGACTGCTCTTCCGCCTCCGCCACATCGCTAGCAGCCAGTTGCGCCGCAGTGTTGCGCGCCCGCTCCATCGCGGCTTCGTAACGCTTCGCCAAGCCTGCCGATTCGATTTCGACCGGCTCGTCGAATCCGTGCACGGTGGTGTAGTCCTGCACAATCTGTACGCAGCGGCGATGGCGATGCATGTCGCGAAAGCCGCCGATGTCCATCAGGATGTCGAAGCGGAATTGCTGTCCGGCGCAGAAAGCGCGTGCAACCTCGTCGTAGCGGCCGCGGTGTCGCAGACCTATGTCGATGATTTCTTGCCGCTGCGCCTGGGGCAGAGAGTCCACAACGTCGCGAATCTGGCGATAGGAATGATGCGAATACTGATACAGCAGCGTCGTCGCCAACTCGACCTCGAGTGGGTCGTCGTCCAGCAGATCAACCACGGGCACGGGCTCAATCGGAAGCGGCCCGAGCAGCTCGGCAGCAGCCGCGCTTAATTCGCGACGGGTTTCCATCTCATACGGGCTGGGCTCGGCATACTTCACCAGCGTGGGCGCTACTCGCACCGGGCGCAGCAGAAGCTCGCTGGCGGCCTCGACCGATTCCGGAGCCTCCCGTTCAATCTTCTCCATGAGCTCGCGGGCCTTTGCGTGGCTCACGTTATAGGCAGGTTCCTGCGCTGCCTGCTTCAGCAACTCCCCGAGCCGCCGCACCTCGGCATGGGTATGCGAGAGCAGCCGCGAGACCTGATTTTCCAGCGTGCGCGCGCTGACGATCTGCCCCAGCGATGTGTTAGCGGCCAGCGGCAACAGGTAGCGTGAAATGTCGAAGGCACGCGCGCGCAGGGTGCGCTCATATGTCTCCTGCTTCATCTCCTCAGGTTTGGGAGTGCGCTCCCGCAAATAAGTGAACATCTCCTCGGAGAAGTAGCGATACTCAGAGAAGAGCGCGTCGATGGTGTCGCGGTACAGCGCTGTCGCGGCAAGATCGCCGGCAAAATCGGGAACGTAATATCCGCTCTTGTGGAAATCCTGGTAACGGGTCGAGCGCTCCTGGCCATCCCAGCGCGGCTCGTCGACGGCAACCGTCGCGGCCAGGATGGACAAGCGCTCGATGGCAAACGCAATGTGCGCCAGGTCGGCGATGCTGCGATGACCGTACTGAAAGTAAAACGTGTTGAGAAACTTTTCCGCTTTTTGATCGTTGATCTCGGCCAGCGATTCGCGCATGGAAAGCGCCGAGCGCGAATACTTTGCCATGCCGTAGGCTTGTACCTCGGGGTCGGCGCCATGCACTGCGTAAACCTCAGTGCAAGGCTGGTGGTTCGAAGGAGTAGACTTGCTATCTTTTTCCGCTTTGTACCCGGATGACATTGCGCTGAATCATATGCGGTATCAGAGCGGCGGGCAACCGGCGGAGCTGTGGGAATCGTGGTAAATCCAGCTCGGTGGGCAGATTAGCGGCAGGGGAATCAGTGCACGAGACGACACACCAGACCATCGATGCAAGTGACGTGCAAACGCAATGGGTGGGTGCAGACTCGATCCTGTTTGCGACCGCTCATCGTCCCTGGCCTCCGCCCATGGCGCCGTGGATCATGACCCAACGCTGGAACGACCTGCTCTTTCTGCACTACTCGTTGGCCCCGGAGATCGTCCGCGCTCTGGTTCCCGAGGTGTTGACCCTGGATACTTACGACCGGCGCGCCTGGATATCGGTGACTCCGTTCTGGATCAATCACCTGCGTCCGCCCGGAGTGCCGTCGCTACCGTTTTTTTCGCAATTCGCGGAAATCAATGTGCGCACGTACGTGAGCTATGGAGGCAAACCGGGTGTGTACTTCTTCAGCCTCGATGCCGGGAACCTGTCGGCAGTCTGGGGGGCTCGCATGTTCTATCGCTTGCCATACTGGCGGGCTTCGATGAAGGTGAAGGGGCGCGGCTCGGCGTGGATTGACTACACCTCAAAACGAGAGCACGGGCCGAAACCTGCAGAGCTGCGGTGTGGTTACGGTCCCGAGAATCCACAGACGTTCACTGCTCATCCCCGCTCGCTCGAACATTTTCTGAGCGAGCGCTACTGCCTCTACGCCTTCAGCCGCAAGCGCCTGTACCGCGCCGAGATTCACCATCTGCCCTGGCCGCTCCAGACAGCAACAGCCGACGTGCAGCAGAACACCATCGCGCAGCCAGCCGGTCTCCCGCTGCCCGCCGTTCCTGATCTGGTTAACTTCGCGCGCGAGTTGAAAGTGCTGTTCTGGGCGCCCGAACGGCTGCTGTAGCCGAAACGAGCCCGGCTCCCTGGGTGAGTTTGGCTGCAGGTCAGAATCGGTGCTCTGTACCAGCGGATGAAAACAGATACGAGAGCACGATTGCGCCTGATACCATCCATAATAGGTTCTTGCGGGCCGCCAGGCTTTCCACCCGCAAACTCCCGGTAGGCTCAAAAAGAAACTGCGCGAAAACCAAAGCGCACAGCAGGGAACCCACCACTGCTACGCTGGTCCCGTAATACCGCGCCAGAACAACCAACACCGCAATAAACACCAGCGGTAGTAGAGTGCGGATGTCCGTCCCGGCAAAAAGCCAAGAGCTGCCGTAGGATACCGAGGCAGCCAACAGTAACCCCACAGCCACCCGCAGCAAAGGTGGTTTCAGCTTTTCCATTATCTCTTCTACACAAGAATTAGATGCAACAATCGGCAGGATCAGGATGACACGAATTCAGGGTGACGCCGCAACAAACGCAAGTCTCTGAGCAAGCGCAAAAGCAGCAGCTACTTTCGATTTCCCTCGTCTCACCCCTTGCTTGCAAGCAACAATAAATTTGGCAGAGGCTTCTGACTAACTGCCTTCCTACTGTATGCACCACGGCGCAGACACGCTGCTGCTGCAGCTGTTCACCATCTTCGTATGGGCCAAGATCTTCGGTGAGGTCTTTGAGCGCCTGTCCCTACCCGCGGTCTTGGGTGAAATCCTGGCCGGCATCGTGCTCGGGCCGTACGCCCTCAACATCATTGTCCCCAGCGCCTCCATCATCTCGCTGGCGGAGATCGGCGCAATTTTTCTGCTGTTCACCGTAGGGCTGGAGACCAGCCCGCGCGATCTGATGCGAATCGGCCGCACCTCACTGAATGTCGCCGTCGCCGGCATCGTGTTGCCGTTCTGCGCCGGCTTGCTGTACCTGAAGCTGCGGGGCGAATCGACACACGAAGCCACCTTCGTAGCTGCGGCGATGGTTGCCACCAGCGTGGGAATCACCGCGCGAGCGCTGCAGGACCTGCAAGTGCTGAAGAACCGCGCTTCCCAGATCATCCTCGGGGCCGCGGTGTTCGATGACATTCTCGGCATGGTGCTGCTGGCCATCGTGGTCAGCATCTCCTCCGGTACCGGCGTGCATTGGGTGCACCTGTCGGTAGTGGTCGCGGAAGCTGTCGGATTTGCGCTGTTCATGATCTACCTGGGCCCAGGCGTGATCGGGCGGATGCGCCCCGGCTTGCAACGGCTCTCTATGCGCGATGCCCCCTTGGTGCTCGCGCTGGCTACCTGCCTGCTGCTTTCCGTGGCTGCTACCAAGATCGGCATGGCCGCAATCATCGGCGCATTTTTCGCTGGGCTGATCTTTGCCGACTACTCGCCGGAGTGGCGGCTCAAGCCGCGAGTCGATGGCATCAATCAATTCCTTTCGCCATTCTTCTTTTTCACCATGGGAGCCCGGCTGGATGTTCGTGTGTTCACCGGGGATGTGATCGTCGTGGCCATCGTGATCTCGCTCCTCGCCCTGATTACGAAGGTGGTTGGCTGCGGGCTGCCGGTGCTGAAGGACGGCTTGCACAATGCGCTCAAGGTCGGAGTTGGGATGACGCCGCGCGGCGAAGTTGCCCTGATCATCGCGCTCATTGGGTTGCAGATGAACATGGTTTCGCAGCGCGCCTATGCGATCGTCATTTTCATGACCGGCGTCACTACGCTTGTGCCGTTGCCATTGCTGCGCTATCTCTTCCGCGACGAAATACCTGCGCATCCTTCTCCCATACCCGAGGACGAAGAGCAGGTTCCGCTAGGCTGAGCCGCGCTGGTTATAATCCTGCTTTGCTTTCCGGCAGGAGGGTTCATGGCAGGAGTAGAAGGCCGGGTCGCGTTGGTGACCGGTGCGTCCCAGGGAATTGGACGCGTGTGTGCGCTGGCGCTCGCACGGTCAGGGGCGAAAGTGGCATTGTGCGCGCGCAACCTGGAGAAGCTGGAGCAACTCGCTGGCGAAATCGGCGCGAACGGCGGGGAGGCTGCGGTCTTCAAGCTCGACGTCAGCAACGAAGACGAAATAAAGACCGGGGTTAAAGCGGCCATTGCGCACTTCGGCAAGATCGATATCCTGGTGAACAATGCCGGCATCACCCGCGATCAGCTGGTGATGCGCATGAAGCGCGCCGATTGGGATGACGTCCTCGCCACCAACCTCACCGGACCATTTCTGCTGATCCAGGCTGTGATCGGCTCCATGCTGAAGCAGCGCTGGGGTCGCATTATCAACATCACCAGCATCTTTGGCCAGATCGGGCAAGTCGGCCAAGCCAATT
Source organism: uncultured Acidobacteriaceae bacterium (assembly GCA_963785825.1). Taxonomy (GTDB): domain Bacteria; phylum Acidobacteriota; class Terriglobia; order Terriglobales; family Acidobacteriaceae; genus Bog-257. The sequence continues at coordinate 19,121 of CAWAWQ010000001.1, forward strand.
ACTCGTCCTCCAAGGCAGGCCTCATTGGCCTTACCATGTCCGTGGCCCGCGAGGTCGGCTCGCGCAACATCACGGTCAATGCGGTTGCGCCGGGCTTTATCGCCACTGCCATGACGGAAGTGCTGCCTGCGGAGTTAAAGGAAAACATCCTGAAGAACATCCCGTTAGGACGAGCGGGGAGTGACCTGGACGTGGCCGAAGCCGTCAAGTTTTTGGCATCGGAGGAAGCGGGTTACATCACCGGACACGTGCTCAACGTGAACGGCGGCATCTTGATGGGATGATCGGTAATTATGGCTGAAGCAGATTCATTATCGGATATTCGGGGTGGAGCACGCCTTCAAAGCTTGCTGAAAAACTCTGGATTTCGCCGTGATCGGGTAGAGCGGACCTTCAGGTCCGCGTTCAAGTCCTTTACCTGCAACTCCGGAGCCGGCTTCAGCCCGCGGCACTCGGGGATATAGGAGTTTTTCAGCGGCCTCTTCAGGCGTGCACTAGAATTGTCTGAACGTCCGGCTTTAGCCGCTGAGAACGGCATACGCCCTCAATGGCTGAAGCCAATTCCCCAGCGACTGCGTCTTATGCATGCCTGAAGGCATGCTCCACCCGCCGTCAGACACAGATTGTTGGGGAGCCTTTCAGGATCGGTTCGTTGTGGGAGAAATTGTAGAGGCAGTCACTCCGGAACAGGTCGAGCAGGTCAGAAACCTCTTCAGCGAATACCGGGCGCAGTTGCCGGTGGAGTACTGCTCGCGCAGTCTGGACGCCGAGATCGCCGCATTGCCCGGAGAATACTCTCCGCCCAAAGGCAAGCTGCTGCTGGTCTCCGTAGTAGGGCAGCCGGTGGGATGTGTGGGCTTGCGCCCGTTTCCGCGCGAGCACACCTGCGAGATGAAGCGGCTGTACGTGCGGCCTTCCTTTCGCGGCGGCAAGTTGGGTGAGAAGCTGGTCCACCGTTTGTTGCGGGAAGCACGCGCCCTTGGATACGGCTTTCTTCGCCTCGATACGCATCCGCCTACCATGACAGCTGCAGTTGCGATGTACCGCAAACTCGGCTTTCGCGAGGTAGCAGCCGATCCGCTGGAGCCAATCGACGGCCTGGTGTACATGGAGTTACGGCTCGCCTCTTGACGGCAGCTCTGGCCATCTTTCCGGCCCAGCGTGAGAACGATGCGCGCTGGCTGACACTCTTTCCGGATGATTTCTCAGGCCAGAATGCTTTGGCAGCCGAAGGGCGCACCTGCGGGTGCAGGCCGCGGCGCAAGTCCAGCACCCTGGCTGAGCTTTACTGCGCATGGCGGCCTCCTGGGAACGACGCCAACATCGGGCGCCACGGGGCGCCTCATTACCTGCCGCTGTCGCCGGTCTGGCCGATTCTCTGACAGCACACCGGCTTCCAGAAAAATTTCCGTCAGCGAGTCGATCGCCCTTGCAAAGCGCGCATGGATCCACGACGTGGAGCAATGTAGCATCTGGCCTACCTCCTCCAGCGAGAAGTCGTAGAGCCCGACCAGCGTAATGATTTCCGCCTGCTCTTCGCTCAGTCTGGCGAGACAGAGCTCGATGTCGCACACGAAGATGACCTGCTCCTCAAAGCTGGGAATGGCATGATGGGAGACGCGGGCACGAAAGAATTCACGACCTAGGATCGAGGGCAGCCTGCCCACCTGGCTGGAGAGTTCGAAGAAGTGCCGTACCAGGGCGAGCGTTTGCCCACGAAAACACAACATTTCCGGCCGGGGATCGATTTCCGGCGTCACCTTCGGTGGTCGAGAATGATTGGACTGAAACAACAATAGCTGCGCTTTTCGCGCCGCAGTCCGTAGAATTCTCATTGCGCCCTCCCTAACAGCCCTGGCGCCTCTGCCTGGCTCTTCATCGCCAGCGATAACAACTCGGGCGTGACCGGCAGGGGTTTACGGATTTTGCTGCCCGGGAGCGAATAGCTGGTCAGGGTACGGATGCACTGCTTGCAGTACGTTTCGGGTGTATGGGAGCGGCGCAGCAACAGCGAGCCGCACCTTTCGCAATATTTGAGTTCGTAGGTACTTTGGTCCATGAGTGGCCTCTTCTGAAATTTAGTAGTGCAAAAACGAAGCCCCGCGACGGATCCGCTAACCATCCCGGAATCCGTACACAGGGCTCGTTTAACTTACGATGACCTGCTGGAACTTATTTGGCTAGATGCAAGACGGCAGCTGCGGTCCGCCGGTAAGCAGTCTAGGAATGAATGCCGTTCCCATTCCCGCCGCGGCGCTCGCGAGCCTGGATTTCAAGGAATCAGCCGCTCCTCTTGCCGGCGAGTGAAGTAACCCTCTTCGTATCCGGACTTCAAGATGCTCCCGTTCTTTACCACCACACTGAGTCTTCCCGAAAAGCGCAGGCTGCGGAGAAGCTTTTCGGTGGCGGCGGAAAGCAGCTCGGCATCCCGGATCTTGCGCCGAAACTCGGCGAAACTTTGGTCTTCGATGGTGTTCCTCATTCTTCATTTGCCTCGACCAGAACCGCAGAACCTGCAATGCTTCGACTGTGGCACAGGGGGGACGGCTGGTCAAGAATATTATTGCCTTCGGAATATTACTAAAGTACATGTATTGCTTTAAGCAAATACACAACATGACCCTTCTACAGCTGCAGGACCAACTCCGTGCGCACATCCGTGCCCGAATCGATCGTGGGGAGTTGACCGGAACCGGTCTGTCGCGCGGGGCAGGTTTCCGCCAAGGACATCTCTCTAACTTCCTCAACTCCCGTCGCGGCTTAAGCCTGGATTCCATGGACCGCCTGCTCGACACGCTCGGCATTGGAGTACTGGACCTGGTGAACGCCGAAGACATTCAGCGGCGCGCGATGGTACCGAACTCGCCCGCGGATTGGCAGAGCGTTGCCCTGGTCTCAGCCGAGAATGCGGCGCGCGCGCGTTTTACTCCCGAGCAGGTGCTGGAGACGCGCAGCTTCAGCAAGTCGTTCCTGCGCAAGCTAAGACCGAACGATGCTGCAGACCGCCGGGACTGGCAGCGTTTTATAGCCATCCGGCTCGACGCCCGCCGGGCGCGGGGCATGTTGCCCCTGGATATTGCCGCGGCCACACTGCTGGTCGATCGTCATTACAGCTCGCTGGAACCCTACCGCCGTCTGCAGCCCAACATCTATGCGGTGCAGTTTCAGGGCCGGTTCGGTCTAGGGTACGTTTCGGTCTTCGACAATCATCTGGTCGTCCGGCCGCAGAACCCGCAATATGCCGTCGAAGTGGTCCGCATCGAACGCGGCAAGACATATTGCGAGCACATTGTGGGGCGCGTCTGTCACGTGGGCCTGGACGTCTAGAACAGCTTCCTCTGCTATGATTTTTTTACTTTGAAGGAGGCCTGCACTTATGGAAGAAGTTGGCGGAACAGGGTGGGGAGCGCGCCGCAATGAAGACATCGCGCTCGACCTCATGAAATTTGTTGCGGTCACGACGGCATATGGAAAAACCAGCGCGCCGGCAGCGGGGTTCCAGAGCGCGACCGAATCCAAGGCGGATGACTACGCGCGGCATCTGCTGGATTTGTACGGCCAATGTCTGGCTGCGGTGCAGGGCAAGAAGTAAGTCCGATCGCAACCCGTAACTCCCCAGCCGGGGCCGCGGGCTCCGGCTTTTGCTTGTCACCCGGGCGGGTGACCATCATCACTGCCCAGGCGGCCGGCAAGGCCGAGCATCAGGATGGCGAGGTGCCCGATGTCGAGCCTGGATCCGGAATTCCTTCACCAAAATGCTGCCATCCACCGTGAGCACGAAGAACTGGTGGAGCAGTTAGACCGCCTGGATGCCGCCCTGGAGCAGATTGTCTGCTACTCGGAAGTTTTCACCGACCTGACCACCGCCAGTCAGGTGGCGAGCAGCGGGACTTGGATGGCCGGGTGGCTCCCCAAGCATTACGCGCAGGAAGAAACCACGGTGCTGTCGACTATCGCCAGAATGAGCCCAGAGCTGGCTTCCTTCGCTCGCGAGATGAAGCGTCAGCACACCGAGATGCGCCTCCGCCTGGAGAACTTCCGCGATCACTTGACCCATTTGCGTGAGAACCCCGACCTGCAAGCGGCAGTCAGCGATCTGAAGCGCGAAGGCAAGCACCTTACGCGCATGATGCGGCTGCACATGGCCGCGGAAGAAAAGAAGCTCTCCACCCTCGAGAACTAGCGGCGGTCGTTCCGGATGTGGATTGCCGGCATTTCCTTGGCTGCGCCGTTGCGGTTCACTTCCGCGGATTGGCTGCGCTTTTCTTCGCTGGGCCGCTCTTCGCTGCGCCGCTCGCCTGCCGATTCTGCTGAGTGGCCGAGCTTCCCGGCTTGGCTGCCGCGACTGGCTGGGCCATGTTGCCATTGCTGCCCGAACCGGTCATGTTGACCGTCTGCGGCACCAGACCGTTCGGCATGTCGACACTCTTGGGCGTGACGTCGTTCGGCTGGCCGGTGGTGGTAGCGACGTTGCCGCTGAGCTCCTGGTTCTCAGTCGGATTTACCGTCAACGAATTAATTGTGCCGCCGCTGTTTTCCTGGGCTAGCGCCGAACCGGCCGCCAGCAGCACGGTTGCGGCAATCATCACAAGCGTCTTCATCGTCTCACTCCCTGCCTGATCGTGTGTTCTCTCTTGCAGTTAGAGCTCTCTGCAGGGCGCCGGGTTCGCCCATGGCGTAGACCACCCCACTGCAATGCGTTGGCGAGCATCTAATTGCGGGCACGAGTACCGGAACCATGCCAGCCACAGCCGAAGATTCAGCACGTAGAACAGCCCACCAGATTTTTCGCGGAGTCGAAAACAACGCCCACGATGAATTGCGGCGCTCGACTCATGCCTTGGCTTTCTCCGGCCTGGCCGGCGGCCTTTCCATGGGGCTTACGGGAATAGCGGTCTCGGCGGCCATGGTGGCGCTGAATAACACCCCCGGCCGCGACTTTCTTGCCTACACCGTTTTTCCCATCGGCTTCGTCGCCGTGATCATCGGGCGGGCCCAGCTCTTCACCGAAAACACCTTGTATCCGATCGCGCTGATCCTCAGCGAACGGCGCCACATAGCCGACACGGCGCGGCTGTGGAGTGTCGTCTTTCTTACCAATGTGCTAGGAGCGATAGCATTTGCGGCCCTGGCTATTCGCAGCGATGCGCTGAGCCAGAACATGCATTTGACTCTGGTGCAACTCGGGATTACGGCCGTTCAAGGCACCAATTCACATATTTTCTGGAGCGCGGTGGTTGGCGGCTGGATCATCGCTTTGGTCGCTTGGCTGGTGACCGCCAGTCACTGGACCATCGGCCAGCTCGCCGTCATCTGGCTGCTGACGTTCGTGGTGGGAATCGGTCACTTTGCCCACTGCATTGCCAGCACCGGAGAAATCATGTCTGCGGTCTTTGCCGGATCGGTGCCCTTCACCCGCTATCTGCTGTGGCTGGTGCTGGCGACCGCGGGCAACATCGCCGGCGGCGTGACCCTGGTGACGGTTCTGAATTTCGGGCAAGTCAAGGCTGGCGAAGATTCCTAGCAGGCTGCTGAAAGACTCCCTATTGCTGGGCTTTGTGTCGGGGCACGGCCTCGGGCGAGGCGGGCTCCAGCGTGGATATCTGGGTGTGCGAAAGCCGCACAAACCGGTGGCGGGAAATTGCATCCTAAGCGTGAAATGCGTTAGCGCCACGCGCGCTTCCGTACCATCCCCAAAGGAGCCGACATGTCACCCAGCACCACATCCAAAGTCACCACCGATCACGATGAGATTCGCCGATGGGCGGAAGAGCGGGGCGCCAAACCTGCCGCCGTCATTCGCACCGAGAGCGATGATGATCCGGGTATCATTCGCCTGGATTTTCCCGGCTACAGCGGGGAAGGCTCGCTGGAGCCGATCAGTTGGGACGAGTGGTTCAAAAAGTTCGACGAGCGCAAACTGGCGCTGCTATATCAGGAGCACACCGCGAACGGAGAGAAAAGCAACTTCAACAAGATCGTCACTCGCAAAACCGCCGACGAGGTGGAAGAAGCGGTAGGGGGGAAGAGGCGAAGCGCTGTGCGGACAGGTTCATCCTCCGGCAGAAAAGCTACGGCGGCTTCGCGCCCCGGCAATCATGGCAGCACCAGAAAGGCCGCGTCGACCAGCGGGCGCGCCAAAACAGCCAAAAAGTCGACTTCCTCAGCCGGGCGCGCACAGACAGCCAAGAAGTCGACTTCCGCGCGTGGAAGCTCGTCCAGCACCGGAAGAGCAAGGACGCGCAGCCGATCGTCCGAACAACGCTCCAGTCGAGCGACCGCGGGCGGGGCCACTCGCGGTAGCCGTGCTCGACGCTCGGCGACAACCCAGCGCGGCAACGGCGGCGGGACCTCACGAAGCCGAAGCACCCGGCAAACTGCCTCAGGCAGCACGCACCGATCCGCATCGCGGAGAAAATCGAAGTAGAATCGCTACCATGAAAGAGCTAACCAGGAACACGGCGCGCCTTATGATGCGCAGCGACGAAGAGCCTCCGCTGCCTATACCTCCGGGCGAGGAACCACCTCCACCCATTGAAGAGCCTCCCGACAAGCCGATCGTGGGACCGGACGGCCCGGTGCGCGAACCCGGCCCGGGCGAGCCGCGAAGACTCTAAGGCATCGGGAGAACGAGTATGCCGATCTTCTTATTAATTTACTGCTTCAGTTTCGCCAGGGCCCGTTCCAGGCTTGTACTGACGTCCTTGGGACTGGGAGCGGCTTTCTTGCCGGCTAGGGCACTCAGGGCTTCCTGAAGGGGAACCGGGGCAAAGAATTTAACCGATTTCCAGAAGGGAGCGGACAGCGCCTTATCGCGCAGGAAGGCCCAGTCGATGGCATCCAGGGCCTCAATCTTAGCCACCAAGCCATTTTTACTTATTTCATCGCGCTTCATGGCTGGATTCAACTTCTGCAATTCGATGCTCACATCCAGCAACCGGGGGGAATTTGCCAGATTCACGCCCGCCGGCATATCGAAGTTGTTTACCCTCTTGCGGAACTCTTCATTGCACACGTAGAAGCAATCGAATTGGTTCGCCGGGTAGAGACGAATCAGATTCCAAAAGATGGCTTCCTGCCTCTTGTTCTTCATTTTGGTCTTCTGGGTAGTGGGTGCCGGCTTGCCTCCCTTGGGCGCAGGGTCGGCGCCACCGCAGGCGTCACACCCCTTGCCCGATGGAAGCGTGACTTCCGATTGCTTTTCTGATGACTTAAGGGGATCAGCCGGGGGAAGGGGACGTCCCGGATAATATCGACAGCTCTCTCCTGTGGAATCGGGGGCTGGACCCAGAAAGCCCTGAACTCAGTTTCGTAGAGTCCGAGCGCTTGTTGCCAACTCCCCGGTTTCGTGCCTTTAAGGTAGCTCCAGTCGGCAACGTGCTGACCTTCATGTACAAAAACATTTTTCACCTCTCCCTTGGTAATGGGAGTGTCGCCGGCGTACAGCCGGACTTCGGCAGCCGACCACTCGATCACGCGGGGAACGTCCGGATCCAGCGGGGGTGGTTCCTTTGCCGGCCCGCCGCCTTCCACTTTCGGCATGGTGACGATAGACATTCGTTCTGGTTGCGTCCGGAGCGTTTGTCCCTTGGCGCCCGGGGTCGGTGGCGTAATGGTCCTGGAGTCCCGGGCAGCGGGGTTATCAGGATAATCGCCTCCGATGTTGGGATGTTTGACGGTCTCATCAAAGTAGACTGGGCTGGCGATATCCGAATAATCGGTGGGAGAAAGCACCGTCAACACCATCTTGCCGCTCTCCAGCAACTCCGCCGTGTTGTGAAACAGGTTATCGGGATCCAGTGGGCCCTTAGCCGGGTCGGGCTTAGTGTCCAGCGCATCATCCAGGAACAGGATCACACGTTCCTGCTGCTTCTTGTGGAGAGCGAGTGCTCCTTTCTTTCTCTCCTTAGCATGTTTCCTCTCATGTTCCTCAATCCTTTTCTGCTCATCTGTTTTAGGGGTTGGCTTGCGGCGCAGCGTGCTGCCGCCTATCGCAGATCGGGCGTGTTGCTGTACAACATGGGCCAACTCATGGGCAAGCAGCTGTCTCCCGCTTTGGGTCTCAGGCCGATGCTGCCCTCCGCCGAACACAATGTCTTCCCCAGCCGTGTAGGCCAGCGCATTGATGGCACGTGCCGACGAAGCCGCGCGTTCGTCCGTGTGGACGCGTACCCTGGCGAAATCATGCTCAAACCGCGGTTCCATGAAGGCCCGCATCGAACTGTCCAGTGGTCGGCCTGGAGAGCGCACCACTTCCTGGACAATCGGCGGCGCGGACTCGCATGCCGCACCGGTCTCCTTGCGGTGCAGCGTCCTTTCGTCTTCTTCCTCGCAGGACGCGCATTTCCGCTGCAGGCTTCCGCTCTTCACGGCGGCTGCGCGACCAGGTGACAATTCCGTCGCAGCGGTACTCATCACCTGCTCGGCCACGCGATCCGCTTCCTGTTCATACCGGTCGCCTGGGTCATTGACTGTGAGTTTGGGAAAGATGTTGATTGAGCCAAGACGATAACTGTATCGGGGAGCATGGTCTGGCACCGGCGCGTCCTCTACCAACCGGGTCGCGGCCGTGCCGTCAAAATACTTATTGGTTGCTGCTCCTGAAGCCTGCGTCTTTCGGGCCACTGAGTGCGATGGGGTTTTCTCTGAAGGCTGCTGACTGGCAAGCATAAAACTCATCGATGCTCCCCAACTTGACGAGAATTCTAGTCCAGAATTCAGCGGCGTCAAGCGGAACCGGTCGGAGCAAACCTAAGATTTTCTGTGTCAATCCGTGGGCAGGGTCAGGCTGACGAATCCCGGCACTGCGCCGCTCCCCTATAATGAACTTTTGTTGATTCACGAATGAGTTCCCTTCCCGCATCCGAGCTCGCAGGCTGCACCGCGCAAGAAATCAGCAATAACTCCCATACCCATCGGCGCAGTTGGATTTTGATCGCGCTGCTGTGGGCCATCATCTACGTTCCCGGCCTGTTCACTCCTCCGCTGCTGGATGACGCCGATTCCGTCCACGCCGAAGCCGCGCGCGAATTGCTGGTACGGCACGACTGGACCACGCTGTACATCGACGGCGTGCGTTACCTGGAAAAAGCGCCGCTAATGTACTGGGGCATGGCGGCTAGCTACGAGATTTTTGGCGTCAAGGACTGGGCGGCGCGATTGCCGGTGATCCTCGGCGTGCTGGCGCTGCTGCTGGCGACGTACTCATTGGGCAAACGCACGCTGGGCGAGCGAGCCGGTTTCTGGGCGGCTGTCGTGCTTGCCACGTCAGTGGGGCCATATCTGTTCACCCGCGTGCTGATTCCCGACATGCTGATCGGGCTATGGCTCACCCTCGGTTTCGACTTCTTCCTGCGGACGTTGGATGAGGAGCCGCCGTCACGGCTTTCCTGTTGGGGATTAGCGGCCACCGCCGCTCTGAACGTGCTCACCAAGGGCCTAATCGGGTTGGTGTTTCCCGCCGCGATCATCGGCATCTACCTCATCCTGGCCGGCCGTTTGAAGCACCTGCTGCGCATGAGGCTCATCTCCAGCACGCTGGTGTTGCTGGCGATCGCCTCGCCTTGGCACATTGCCGCCGCTATCGAGAATCCCGCCGCCGGACAGGCGCACAGTTTTCTGTGGTTCTACTTTGTCAATGAGCATTTCATGCGCTACCTGGGAAAGCGCGTGCCCAACGACTACGACACCGTACCGCTACTGCTGTTCTGGGCCCTGATGCTGGTATGGCTGTTCCCCTGGTCGGCTTTTGTTTTGCAGTCGGTCGCGAAGGTCCCGCATCGCTGGCGCGAGTGGCGCGGCAGTATGAACCGGCGGCAGCGCGCGATGCTGCTCTACGCCGTCTGGGCGGCAGTTATCCTGCTGTTCTTCAGCTTCTCCACCCGGCAGGAGTATTACGCTGTGCCCGCATTACCGGCCCTTGCCCTGCTGATTGGCGGATGGCTGCAACAGGAACATGACTCGCCTGCCGATTCGAAGATCCGCCGCAGCGGTCGCATCGGATCAGTGGTGTTAGTGGTTGTTGCCGTACTCGTGTTCCTGGCAGCAATGTTTCTGCTGGCGCAAAGCAAGACCATGCCGGCCGACAGCGAACTCGCCGATCTGCTGAAGAAAAATCCCAGCGAGTACGCGCTCTCTTTTGGACACATTTTCGACCTGACGCCACGCGCCCTGGGGCTCTTCCGCGTTCCCCTCGCCACCTTTGCGATCGCGCTGTTCGTGGGCTGCATCCTCAACTTCTCGTATCGCAAGCGGAATTTCGCTGTCGCAGGCAATTGGGTGCTGGCGATCATGATGATCTTTGTGCTGTTCGCCGTGCATCAGGGCCTGGTGATGTTCTCGCCCATCCTCTCGTCGAAGAAGCTGGCGGACGCCGTCGCACAGGAATACCGCCCCGGCGACGTCATCGTCTCCTACGGAACCTACGAGGATGCCTCGACGCTCAACTTCTACGTCCGGCAGCCAGTCCATGTGGTGAACACGCGAACTGAAGGCGACTTGTATTGCGGCTCGCTGTTTCCGGATGCACCGGCGATCTTCGAAGACGACGCTTCGCTGGCTGCGCTTTGGAAGGGACCCCGCCGCGTCTTCCTCTGGGCAGAAGAAGGCAAGGTGCCCGCCTACATCCAGCAAGGCAGTTATCAGCTCGCGCGCAGCGGCGGCAAGCTGATCCTGATGAACCGCGTCTGGACGAAAGACCAGCGCTAAGCATTACGCCCGCATAATGGCGCCCGCTACAGTTACTCTGGAATGCTGAACTCTGCCGGTCCGGCGGCTCCCAGCCTCATCCGGCGCGATGCAGCGCAGCGCGCTCGTCGCGGTCACCAAGCTGATGAACCGCGCTGACGTTCCCGCAGAATCGCTTCCACTCTTCGCAGGTCCTCTTCGGTATCCACGCCCACGGTGTCGAATGGCGTCTCGGCAACGTGGATCGGAATACCATTCGCCAGGAACCGCAACTGTTCCAGCCGTTCGGTTCGCTCCAGCTCCGACTCCGGCCAGCGGCAAAACGCGTCGAGCGCGCTACTGCGATAGGCGTAAAAGCCGAGGTGCTTGTAATAACCAATCTGCCCGCTGCCATCGCGGTCGAAAGGAATGGTTGCGCGCGAGAAGTAGAGTGCCCGGCCATCGATCGCCGTTGCCACCTTCACCGCATTGGGATTGTGGATGTCCTCTGGCGAGCATTGCGTCTTTAGGGTTCCGACCTGCACATCCTCGCGCTGCATGAGCGATAGCAACATATCCACGTGCTCGCGCCGCACCAAGGGCTCATCTCCTTGCACATTGAGATAGACGTCGGCGTCCATCGACTGTGCAACTTCCTGCACGCGGTCAGTCCCGCTGCGATGCCGAGGCGAGGTCAAGCGAAAACTCCAGCCATTGCGACGGCACAGGTCGGCAATCTCTTCGGAATCGGTGGCGACGATCACATCGTGCAATTGCGGGCAAGCGCGCGCCGCCTCGTAGACGTGCGCGAGCATCGGCCAACCACCGATTTCGCGCAGAACTTTGCGCGGCAGCCGCGTCGATGCCAGCCGGGCGGGGATCACTGCGATGGCTTTCACTTGGCTAGTTTCATGGCAGCGTATGCACAATGGCAAGCGCTCCGTGCAACCGGCCCCAATCCCGCCTCACTTTTTGGCTTTATATTGCTTGCCCACGACTTCGCCCTGCAATGTGCGTTCATCGACACGGTGCAGGCGCTTGATCATCACGCGCGACAGCAGCTTGTAGTGATGGATCTCCAGCAGGTAGTAAATGATGAACCAGATCGGTTTCTCGGTCGTCATCCATTGCTGATCGTCAAAGCGGGCGAGATTCACCGGACGCGAAAAAGTCCGCAGCGACCGCTCGCGCCGCATGTTGAAATAAATGTTGAAGTAGCTCATGGCCAGCTCACGGATCGAGCGGTATACCGGCTCGCGATAGCGGCAGCCGGTATAGTTCGACTTGGCGACAGCTCCCCAATGCCCGTTTACGCGATACACGGCAAGCACATGGTCGGTGTCGCGCTCGGCCTCGAAATCCACGATGAGCGGCGGATAGCCATTGGCGCGCAATGCCGCCGCCGCGAAGATCGCTCCCTCAAAGCAGTGCGAGGTGTTCTCGCGCAGCACCCGCCGCGGCGACCACGCCGTGTCCGCCAGATGGTAGGGCATCGCATCGAGATAGGTCTGTATCCCGTACGGATCCTTCAGGCTGCGCAGCTTGCGCAACTCCGCCGGAGTAAAGCCGTGGCCGTCGCCTGCCATGATGGAATGCATCGTACTCTATCGCAGCGCGCAAAAACCCGGCGGGCGCCCCGTTCTGGCCGGGCTGCCCCGTTCTAGCCTGGTTTTGGCTAGGGCGGGGCAGTTCTATTGGCCTCTCCGCGATAGAATGTTCAGTCGCATTGGGAGACTTCCATGGCTACTACGACCACCCGCACCAATCCGCTCTCATTTCTTACCGACCAACTGAACGAACTGAAACAAAAGGGCACTTATTTCAAATTGCGCGTCCTCGATGACGAGCAGGCGCCGGTCTGCACCTTCGACGGCAAGAAGGTGATCAATCTTGCCTCCAACAATTACCTGGGCTTGACCACGCATCCCAAGCTGCGTGAGGCCGCGCTGCAGGCCACCAAAGAGTTCGGCGTCGGCTCGGGCGCGGTGCGCACCATCGCCGGCACCATGAAGATCCACATGGAGTTGGAGGAGAAGATTGCGCGCTTCAAGAACGTCGAGGCCTGCGTGGTCTTTCAGTCAGGCTTCACCGCCAATGCCGGTACCGTGTCGGCAGTCCTGGGCAAAGAAGACTTCATCATCTCCGACGAACTGAACCACGCCAGCATCATCGATGGCGCACGCCTCTCTCGCGCCAAAATCAAGGTCTTCCGTCACAAGGATGTCGCCCACGCCGAAGAGCTGCTGAACGAGATCAAGAACGAGCCGGGACACAAGCTGGTGATCACCGACGGCGTCTTCTCCATGGATGGCGATATCGGCGCGCTGCCCCAGCTGACCGCGCTTGCGGAAAAGTACGGCGCCATCATGATGGTCGACGATGCCCACGCTTCCGGCGTCCTGGGGCGCAACGGCCGCGGCACGGTCGATCACTTCCACCTGCATGGCCGCGTGGACATCCAGGTCGGTACCTTATCGAAGGCCATCGGCGCGCTTGGCGGCTACGTCTGCGGCACGCGCGACCTCATCGAGTTCCTCTACCATCGCGGACGCCCGTTCCTCTTCTCCACCTCGCATCCGCCGTCCGTCGCCGCGACCTGCATCGCCGCCTTCGACGTGCTGGAGCAGGAGCCCGAGCGCATTGAAAAGCTGTGGGAGAACACGCGCTACTGGAAGCAGGAGCTGGGCTCGCTGGGCTTCAACATCGGCGGGGTGAGCACACCGGCCAGCGAAACGCCGATCACGCCCATCATCATCGGCGATGGCCGCCTCACTATGGACTTCTCGCGCGAGCTGTTCAAAGAAGGGGTGATGGGGACGGGCATTGCGTTTCCCACCGTGCCGGAAGGCAAGGCGCGCATCCGCACCATCATGACCGCAACCCACACGCGCGAAGAACTCGACCAGGCGCTGGAAACCCTGAAGCGCGTAGGCAAGCGGATGGGAATTCTTGCCTAGCGCACGAAGCACTTCACTCCGCACGAGGCACTGCACTCGTTGGTTTGTCATCCCGGCCGAGCCCGCCGCAGCGGGCGAGCGGAGGGACCTGCAGTTCGCACCGCGGAATTGTCATCCCAAATAAAGTGTCATCCTGAGCGAGCTCGCGCCGGCGGTGCGCGGGTGATTCGAAGGCCCCCTATTCGGTGGCGCCTACACCCGGCACTCTAATGTACGAACTGTGCGCGCGCTGCTTCCTCGCTCGACTTCAATCCGCATTTCCCGAGCATCCACATTGCCGGGCACCAATTCGTGAACCCCGATTGCAACAGGTTCAGTCCCACGAAGGCGGTGAACAGATACCAATACGGACTTACCCAGTACCCCAGCGCCAGCGAGAGCAGCACGAACACTCCCGCCATTAGCCGCAAACCACGTTCGACTGTCATACGCAAGCCTCCTGAGCATGCACCGGAGCCGCGCCGGTCCCGGGTGTGTGACGTTTATGTTTTTCCACCATGTAGTACAGGACTGGCACCGCCATTCGCGAAAGCAGCGTGGATGCTACTTCGCCGGCCATGAGCGAAATTGCCAGTCCCTGGAAGATCGGATCGAACAGTATGACGCTGGCGCCCACCACCACCGCCGCTGCGGTCAGCAGCATGGGACGGAAGCGCACTGCCCCGGCATCGACCACCGCCTCTTCCAGGCCCATGCCCTGATCCCGGCGCAGCCCAATGAAATCCACCAGGATGATCGAGTTCCTCACGATAATGCCTGCGCCCGCAATGAAGCCGATCATGGAAGTCGCGGTAAAGAATGCCCCCATCAGCGCATGCGCGGGAAGAATGCCGACTAGGGTCAGCGGAATCGGCGCCATGATCACCAGCGGCACGATGAACGAACGGAACCAGCCGACCACCAGCACATAGATCAGCACCAACACGGCCGCGAACGCCAATCCCAGGTCGCGAAAGACCTCGACGGTAATGTGCCACTCCCCATCCCACTTCATCGCCAGCCGGTCGGTCTCCGGCGGCATGATCGCGTTGTATTGATTGATGTGGTAGCCCTCGGGCGTCTTGAGCTGGTCGATGGCTTTGCCCATCTTCATGATCGCGTACACCGGGCTCTCTTCCTCGCCCGCCACGTCGCCCAGCACATACACCACCGGCCGCAGGTTCTTGCCGTAGAGGCTGGTGTCGATCGTCTTTTTTTCCAGATCGGTGACCTCCGCCAGCGACACCTGCTGGGTGCCCCATCCTTCTGCGCCCGCTGTTGGCGCAGAGGGTGGGCCTGCACTTGGCAGGCGCATTTGTTGCAGCGACTCAATGCTGGAGCGGTCGGCCCGCGACAGTTGCACGCGAATCGGCACATCCTCGCGCGACTCGGGCGAATGCAGCAGTCCGGCAGTGGCGCCGTCCAGGCCGATCTGCAAGGTGCGAGTCACCTCCGCAGCGGAGACGCCGTGCAGCGCAGCTTTGTCCAGATCGACCTTCAGGTCGTATTTCACCTCGGGATCTTCGACGTACCAGTCCACGTCCACCACGCCCGGCGTCGTCTGAAAGATGTGCTTGATTTGCTTCGCGAACTCGATCTGCTGCTTATAGTCGGGACCGTACACCTCCGCCACCAGCGTCTCCAGCACCGGCGGGCCGGGAGGCACCTCGGCCACCTTGATGCGCGCGCCGTAGCGGTTGCCGATCTCCACTAATCCCGGACGCAGGCGCTTGGCGATGTCGTGGCTTTGCACACTGCGCTGGTGACGGTTCAGCAGGTTCACCTGAATGTCAGCCTGGTTGGCGCCATGCCGCAAAAAGTAATGCCGCACAAGTCCATTGAAGTTGTACGGGCCCGAGGTACCGGCGTAGACCTCATAGTTCACTACTTCCGGCTGACGTTTAAGGTATTGCCCCAACTCCTGCGCCACACGTGTGGTCTGCTCCACAGTGGTGCCGTTCGGCATGTCGACAATCACCTGGAATTCGCTTTTGTTATCGAAGGGCAGCATCTTTACTTTGACCAGCTTGAATGCCACCAGCGAACAGGCGAGCAGGAGCAGAACCACCACGCTGCCAAGAAACATCCAGCGGCGCCGCGCGTTGTGGATGAGCGGGTTCATGATGCGGCGGTAGAACCGCGTCGTCCAGCCCTCGGTCTCGTGCGCGTGACCTTTGCCGTCGGCATAGTGGCGCAGCAGGCGCAGCGCCGCCCATGGCGAGACCACGAACGCCACGATCAGCGAGAACAGCATCGCCGCCGAGGCGCCCACCGGGATCGGCCGCATGTAGGGCCCCATCAGGCCGCGCACGAATGCCATCGGCAGGATGGCTGCGATTACAGCGAACGTCGCAAGAATCGTCGGATTGCCGACTTCATCGACGGCTTCGACGGCAACGTCGGACAAGGGTCTTCCCTGGGTTGAAGGCAGGCGGAAGTGGCGCACCACGTTTTCCACGACGACAATGGCGTCGTCCACCAGAATGCCGATGGAGAAGATCAGCGCGAACAGAGTCACGCGATTCAGGGTGTAACCGTAGAGATAGAAAATCACCAGCGTGAGCGCCAGCGTTACCGGTATTGCGAGCAGCACCACGCCGGACTCGCGCCAGCCCAGCGCCAGCGCGACCAGCAGCGTCACCGATAGCGTGGCCAGAAACAAGTGCTTCAGCAGCTCGTCGGACTTGTCTTTCGCAGTCTCGCCGTAGTTGCGTGTGACCGTCACGTTCAGGTCTGACGGCAGCAGATATTTGCGCAGCTCTTCGATTTTCTTCTCGGCTTTTTCGGTGATGACTGTCGCGTTGGTGCCCTTGCGCTTAGCCAGCGTGATCGTCACTGCGGGAAAATCTGCGTGCGAAACATTCCCCGGCGCTCCGGCCCCGTTGGCGAAGAGAACGTAATCCTGCGGCTCGGCCGGGCCATCGACGATTTCCGCGGCCACGTTGCGCAGGTACACCGGCTTGCCCTGATAGACGCCGACCACGACCTGCTTCAAATCATCAGCCTTGCCCAGAAATCGCCCCGCCTCGACTTCGAACTCCTGGTTGTCATGCGCGAAGCTGCCGACGATGCCGCGCGCATTCGCCTGCTGCAACTGCGCCGTGACCGCGCCGGCCGTCATGCCGTACGCAGCCAGCCGCTGGGTGTCGAGCACCACGCGCACCTGCCGCGGCAACCCGCCAATGATCTTCGTCTCAGAGACGTCATCGATTTCTTTAAGCTCGTTCTCCAGTTCGCCGGCAATTTGCCGCAGCTTGTAGCTGTCGTAATTCTTGCCCCACAGCGTCAGCGCCATGATGGGCACGTCGTCGATGGAGCGCACCTTGATGAGCGGCTGTGAGACGCCCTGCGGAATGCGGTCGAAATTGGAGTAGAGCTTGTTGTAAGTCTTGACGATGGCGTCTTCTTCCTTCGTGCCGACGTAGAAGCGCACCACCAGCATGCTCAGGCCGGGGCGGGTGATCGAGTAGACGTATTCCACGCCGGGCACTTCGCGCAGCAGGCGCTCCATTGGGACGGTGGCGCGCTGCTGCACCTCAGCCGGCGACGCCCCCGGCATCTGCACAAACACGTCGAGCATGGGCACGATGATTTGCGGCTCTTCCTCGCGCGGCGTCATCAGGATGGCGAACGCTCCCGCCAGCAGTGCGCCCGCGATGAACAGCGGCGTCAGCTTCGAGTTGATAAAGGCGTGCGCGATCAGCCCGGCGATGCGCAGCGGAGACTTGGGGGGCGAGCTCATGCGAGACCCTCTCCGGGGGTGAAAACGCCCCTTCCGGGGAAAGCGCCTCTCGCGGTGGAAGCGCCGGGCTTTAGCCCGGCGAAATAGGACGCCATGCGTGACGGCTTTAGCCGCGGACCGGGGCTAAAGCCCGCTCTACCATTGCTTGTTTTCGGCACGGCTAAAGCCGTGCCCTTCCACGCAACGATCTCAATGCCGCTTTGATCCGCATTACCCAACAACATCGTCACTGCACTCCAATCCGTTTGCCGCTCAGGTCGCGCTCGGCAGGCTGGGCCACGATGCGCTCGCCGCTCTCCAATCCCGAGAGCACCTCGATATCGCTCGCCGAGGGCTTTCCGAGCGTGACATAGCGCAAGCTGGCAATTTCGTCCTTGCCCACGACGTACACCGCATCGAGCTGTCCGCGATGAAGTAGCGCAGTTTGCGGGACCAGGATCGATTCGCGCTCTCCGCGTGGAAACAGCGCCCGCCCAAAGAGCCCGGAGCGAATTTGCGGATTTGCCGGGAGATCGATCTTCACCGTGAAGCTGCGGCTGGAGGGATCGGCGGCGGGCACGATCTGCACCACTTTTCCGGAAATCGCCTGTGCACCCAGGGCATCGATCTGCACGGGGACGGCGGTGCCCAAATGCACCGCGGCGATCTGGTTTTCGTCCACCTGGACCTCAAGCCGGAAGTGGCTGGGATCTTCCAGCGTCAGCAGCGGCACTCCGGGCGCTGCCATGGCGCCTGCGTCGGCCAGCTTGGCGACGATCAGACCATCGAACGGAGCGCGAATGCGGGTGAAGCCAACGGTGGTATTGGCCTGGGCAAGCGCGGCCTCTGACTGTGCACTGCCGGCCCGCGCCGCATCACGCCGCGCCTGTGCCGCCGCCAGCTTGGTCTTGACCTCGTCATATTCCTGCGGGCTCACCGACTTCTTGTCGTACAGCATCTGGTACCGCCTCATCGTCGCCTCGGCCAGCGCGTAATCGGCATCGGCAGCGGCGATGGCCTGTTGCGATGCCTGCAATCCGGCGCTCGCGCTTTGGTAGGCCGCGCGCGGCTGCGCTTCGTCAATGGCAATCAGCACTTGGCCGCGATGTACCGCATCGCCCTCGTGTACGTTGACGCGGGTGATGGTGCCCATCACCTGGCTAGCGAGCTGCGCCGATTGCGCCGCTCGTACCGTCCCGGTCGCCTCGATGTAGTCGGGAATGGTGGTGCGCTGGGCAGTGAGCACCGTGACGCCGCGCACGCTTTCAGGTGCGGAGGCGGTGGTTGATTTCTCGCTTGAGCAGGCGGCGAGGAAGAGCAGAGCGACAATGGCGAGAATGATCTTTGCCAATATAGGGGTCCTTCGACTCCGCATTCGCCCGCTGGCGCGAGCGAATGCTCCGCTCAGGATGACAATGGGGTTGCTATTCTTGGCCGCAGAATTCATTGCGTCACCACCGGAGAAGTTGAACTGAGGGTGCCGGTCGCCAGTTCGACTCCGGCATAACTGGTCTGCACCCGATAGACGGCCTGCCAGTAATCGGCTTGGGCGCGATGCGCGGCATCTTCCACGCTCAGCAGATCGCTCACCGTGATCAGACCTCCCTCGTAACGGTTCTGGTTAATGCGCAGACTCTCTTGCGCCTGCGCTACGGCACTGCGTGCGACTTCCACCTGCTGGCGCGCGGCGTCATAGTCGTAATAGGCTTTGCGGACTTGTAGCCGGATCTGGTCGCGAAAGGCGTCACGCATGGCAGTGGCTCTTTCCTGCGTGGCCTTCTCGCTGGCCAGGTGCGCGCGCTTGCTGTCGCCGTCGAACAGGTCGAACTGCAACTCCGCCCCGGCAATCCAGTTGTTGCCGCCGTTCCATCCCGGTGTAGGACTGTCCGTTTCCCATGAGCCGAAGACGTTGAGCCGCGGGGCGAACGCTCCCTTGGCCATCGAGACGCTCTTCGCTTGCGCGCTGCGCTCCGACTCGACACGCTTCAGGTCGGGACGCTTCTGCATTGCCGCTGCCTCCAACTGCGCGGCGTTGGTTGACGGAAAGCTGCGATCGGTGAGCGTCTCCTGTGGCGAATAAACGCTGTCCGCGGGCATGCCCAGCGCGACCGCCAGTTGCACGCGCGCCAGCGCCAGCCCGTTCTGCCTTGCGATCAGATCCTGCTTGCGCTGCGACGTTACCACCTGCGCGCTCAGCAGGTCCGAATCCACGGCCATGCCGCTGTCGACGCGCACGCGGCTGCTGGCCTCGATGGACTGCGCTGTCTTCAAGGCGTTCTCCGCCGCCTCTGCCTGCTTTTGCGCCAGCAACACGCCGAAGTAGGCCTCGACCGCCTGATACACCAGCTCCTGATCGGTGCGGTCGAGTTGCTGGTCGGAGGCCTGTTTCATGTACCTGGCGCGGGTCGCGCCATACCAGCTTTGCAGTCCGTCAAACAAACTCCACTGGCCGGAGAAGCGGCTGGAGAAGTTGCTGATCGGCGTGGGGGTATTGAGGCGATTGAGTGCGAAGTCGGCCGCAGTGAAGCTCTGTTGCCGCAGCCGCGAGCCGAAGACAAATACCGGATCGTTGCCGCGCAACGCGCTCTCGGTAAACATGATTTTCGGCAGCAGCGGCGACTTGGACTCGCGCACCGCAGCCAGCGAGATGCGCGTGTTCGCCTCCGCGGCTCTGTGCAGCGGATTTTTCTCCAGCGCCAGGCTGACGGCTTGCGGCAGGGTGAGCGGCATGCCAGCGGAAGCGGTTTGTGCTACAGCGAAGGGAGTCTCGATCGCTACCAAGCTGAGAAAAGCCGTGATCATCAGCTGCCGCGCAGGGACATCCAAAACCTGCCGTGCCAAGGTAAGGCACCACCCCAACATCCCCTAAGCTCCAACCAATTCGGGCTGCTCGGCGTGCACGAGCTCGAAGGTGGTTTGCAGCTCGGCCGTCTGCTTTACCATCGCGCCTACGGAGCAGTACTTCTCCTCCGACAGCCGGATGGCATCTTCCAGCGCGTCGGCCGAAACATCGATGCCGGTGACGATGTGGTGAATCCGCACCTGGGTGAAGACCTGGGGCGGAGTGGTGGCCTGGTCGGCTTCGACCCGCACTTCGTAGCCGGTCACCTGCTGGCGCTTCTTGCGCAGGATGTTGATGACATCGAAGGCCGTACATCCGGCCAGGGCGATGGCGACGAGCTCGATCGGCTTGGCACCCGTGTTGCCCGCCGCGTCATCCATGAGCAGGTGATGGCCAGTCCCGCTGGTAGCTATGAACTGCCGATGATTGCCGTTAGGCTGGGTCAAAGTAACATTTGCCGTAATCATGTCTATCTCCGTGATCGCCGAGTCGAAAGCTTCGACTCAGCAAGGCCCATTACATCGGGCCACACGAAGAAACGCAGTGACGGGGGACACCGTTACAGACTATTTTGGGAAAAGTTAGCGGGTAAATTCCCGAAATGGGAAACCTTCCCGGCAGGAAACCATCAATTGCCCGACACAGCCTGCTTCCTGCCCAGCTCAGCTAATGCTTGCTGGTACTTATACAGCAGCTCCCGGCGAAGTTCTTCCGCCCTCTGGGGCGGGCACGGGGGCGAGTAGGAGCGGCACTGGGCCACGGCGTCCTTCAGACTGGAGAGAAATGCCTGGCAAGGCTGGCAATCATGGATGTGCCGGTCCATCTCCTCGCACACGGCATCATCAACGACGCCGTCCAGGTAATCGGAGAGCGCGGCGAAAAGATGGCGGCAGCGCTGAGGCCGCGGCTTCTCGGAGGCGGCGTGCAATGCCAGGCGCTCGCCCTTCTTCTCCTGAGCCAGACGTTGGCGCATAAACAGCCGCGCCCGATGCAGCCGCACTCGTACCGTGCCTTCGCGCAAGCCCAGCACGTGCGCCACTTCGGAGGTGCTCAGCTCTTCCATGTCGTGCAGCACCAGCACCAGGCGGTACTGCGGCGGTAGGGCCAGCACTGCCTGCTTCAGATGCTCGGCGGTTTCGTGGTTCAGGGCTGCCGATTCCGGTCCCGGAATCTTGCTCAGCAGTTGCTGGAGTTCGTTGTCGCCGGGCATCAGGGCATCGAGCGAGAGGTTCTTGGCCGGCGAGTGCTTATCTCCACGGCGGTTGCTGACGCAGCGATTGCGCGCGACCTTGTACAGCCAGACCGCCAGCGCCTTGGGGTTGTCGAAGCGAGTAAGGTGAGGGATGGACTTCAGCAGCACGTCCTGCATGGTATCTTCGGCGTCCTCGGGATGGCCGCAGACCTTCATGCTGAACGAGTACACCGTGTTTTGCAGCAGCGACAAGGCCCGGTTGAGGGAGTCGGGCCGGTCTTCGCGAATCAACTCCAGCGCCTGCTCGATTGCCCCCGACATATACCCAGATTAGCCGATGGGGGCAGTGGAGCCAACATCCCTGCCGCCGCATGGGAGAGATCACAGCCAAAGTGTCCGTTGCCCCAGGTTCGTCCTTCTGTTGGACGAACCTGGGGAATGCTCCCCTACGCACTCAGCCGCTTCTTCGCCTTGATCTCGTCCAGCAGCGCGTTGATCTTGTCCTCCTGCTCCAGCGCATGCAGCCGGCCGTCGATGTCGTCACCCAGCACCTCGGTCTTCGCCCGTCCCAAGGCCTCTTCGCGCGTGACTTTGGTGCGCATGCGCTCGAAGGTGCGATTCTCTCCGGTAGGAGTGACTTGGGCGTCGGCCGCGCGGTTCACCGCACGCGATCGGCGATGCTGCGCAATCAGCAGATCGGACTTGGCGCGCGCCTCCGACAGCTTCAGCTCCAACCTTTTCAACGCGGCTTTCAAGGATTCGACCTGCGCTTCCTGATCGGCAATCTGCTGATCGAAGCTCTCGGTCAGCTGTTGGAAGCTGACCGCACGCTCCAGCGCAGCCCGCGCCAGCTCGTCATCTTTCTTGTCGACAGCGAGCTCGGCTTTGCGCATCCACTCGGCGTGCTTTTCGGCGTTCTCCTTCTTCTTTTTCTCCAGCACATGGCGATCGGCCAAGGCGATTGCCACCTGCGTCTTGACCTGGATGAACTGGTTCTCCATGTCGAGGATGACTTGCTTCAACATCTTCTCGGGATTCTCCGCGCGATCGACCAGATCGTTGAGATTGGCCCGCACCAGCGTCGCTACACGATCGAGTAATGCCATAACCAACTCCTTGCTTTGAGCTGTGAGCCATCAGCTATCAGCTCTAGAAATGTTTCGCCCGTCGTTCAACTGCGGGTGCCCCACTCATTCGCGGGTTTCGAATGAGTGGGAACTTCGCGAGATCCCTCCTCATTTCCCCGCACCCGTCGCCTTTGACTTGCCTTCGTCCCCCGGCGGCAGGCTGTCGGGCTTCGGCGACTTGTCGCCAATGGTCCTGATCTTGCCGAGCAAATCCGACATCTGCATCCCGGAAAGCGCCTCGAACAACGCCGGCACTTGTGCCGCGATCTCGGTTATGTCGCCGGTGATCTTGTTCAACCCGGCGGAATGACCGTTACCGGTGGAGACGACGGTGATCTTGTCCACATTCGCCAGCGGACTGGCGAGCGCCTTAACCACCTCGGGCAAACCTGTTAGCAGCTTGTCTACCACCGCGGCCTGGTTGTACTCCTGGTAGGCCGCGGCCTTGACGTTCATTGCCCGTGCTTCGGCATCGCCCTTCTTGAAGATGATCTCGGCTTCGGCCTCGCCTTGCGTGCGGATCGCGTTAGCGTGGCCTTCGGCTTCCACCGTCAGGCGCTGCCGTTCGGCATCGGCCAATGTCTCGATGCGCTGGCGCTCGATTTCCGCCTGCTTCAGCACGGTGGCAATCAGCTCTTTCTCGCGGCGCAGGATCTCGGCCTCCTGAACCTTCACCTGCTGTTCCTTCTCCACCTGCTGCACCTTGACCGCCTCGGCCGTGACCTGCTGCTGCATCACGTTGCTCTGGATCTCGTACGCCTTGTCGGCCTGCGCCTGCTGGCGCTTCACCAGCTCGGTATAGGTTGCCCTTTTGACTTCGAGATCGCGTTGTGCCTCGGCCTGGCGCGCCAGCGAAGCAGTCTCGGCAGCGACGCGCTCCTGGTCAGCTTGCGCCTTGGCAATGGCCGATTCACGCAGCGCGAGAGCGCGCCTGATGGCCGTATCGCGCTCGGCTTCGGCGGTGGCCACGTCGGCGTCACGCTTGATGCGCGCGATATCCGGACGGCCCATGTTGGAGATGTACTCGTTCTTGTCGCGCACTTCCTTGATTGTGAACGAGATCACCTCCAGCCCCATCTTGTTCATGTCGTCGGCGCAGGTGGAGCGCATGCGGTCGGCCACCATCTCCGGCTGCTTCACGATCTCTTCCACCGTGAGCTGGCCGATGATGCCGCGCAGGTGGCCTTCCATCACCAGCCGGATGAGCGCTTCCCGCTCCTGCGGCGGCTTGGTGAGGAACTGCTCGGAGGCCGTCAGGATCGATTCCGGATCGGACTTCACCTTGATCTGCGCCACCGCTTCGACGGTGACCGCCACGCCTTGCTTGGTGTAGAGGTCCTGTTGCGGTGCGACGTCAAACGACATCAGCTCTAACGAGAGCTGGCGACAGTTCTCCACCATGGGCATGATGACCGTGCCGTGTCCCTTCAGCACGCGGGTGCCGCGAAATCCGTACACCACCAGGGCTTCATTCGGTCCCGCCTTACGGTAGAGCCGGGCAAAGATCGCAATCAGCAGGACCACGGCGGCGACCGCAGTCCAGGCGATGATTAATGCTTCGGTTGGTATGTGGAATCCCATAGGCCTCCTTAAAGCAGCAATTAGCACTTGACATTCGGTGCGTCCGACAAATTAATTGCGACGTAGTTCACTTCCAAGCACAGCTACTTTCGCCGTGAATCAGCCGCACGAAACCAAGTGCCAACTGCGAACTGCCAATTGCTAAGTGCTGCCCGTCTCCGCCATTTCTTCCCAACGCCTCACATAGGCAATCCCGTGCTCATAGCGCGTGACGATGACTTCTGTGCCGCGCGGCAAGGCCTCTCCGCTCTCGCTGCGCGCGCCGCAGGTCTGGCGCGTGCCTTCCTGCGAGAAAATGATTTCTCCCGTGCCACCTTCGCGGATCGGGCTGGCGATTCGCCCAAGTACACCGACCTTTTCGTAATCCGCCGGATCCAGTTCGCGATCGTGCTTCATCAGCAGCTTGGCCACAAACCAAAAAACGATCATGGCGCCGGCAATTCCGGCGACCAGCGCCAGCACCAGCACTCCAAACACAACCAGTGACGAATAGCGCGTGAGC
This sequence comes from uncultured Acidobacteriaceae bacterium, assembly GCA_963785825.1. Classification (GTDB taxonomy): domain Bacteria; phylum Acidobacteriota; class Terriglobia; order Terriglobales; family Acidobacteriaceae; genus Bog-257. The sequence continues at coordinate 43,687 of CAWAWQ010000001.1, forward strand.
AGGTAGCCCGTGCCGCCAAACCACGCCAGGAAGGCGGTGATGGTGCCGAAGTTCAGGAACGGCATGTGCCCGGCCGCGACATGGGCTCCTCCATGCGGCACATGCACGTGGATGTGCGGCATGTGGAACGCCCCACCGAGGAACGACAGCACGCTTAGGGTCACTCCAATCAGAAAGCAAACCAGATAGAACATGGCCCACGTCATAGGTGCACTCCCACCAACTTCTTGTGCCGTCCGTCGCGATGGGGCGATTCGCCCAGGTTCGGCTTCAAAACTTCGGCCAGGCGCTCGACCAATTCCGGCGCTTCCAGGATCGCGCCCAGCAGTACCACGCATTTGCGCGAGTCTTTGTACTTGGCCACCTGCAACAGCGCCTGGCTCAACTCGGGATCGCGAGCGAACTGTTCGGCCCCGTTGATCAGCCACAAATCCAGCCGGTCTTCCATGGCGCGCAGGTCGCTGGTCAGCTCGGTGTGGTAGCCCTCGGGATCGTCGACCAGGTAGCCGGGATGCACCTTGAAAAAGCGCGCCAGCAGCATGCGCGAGGCGTTGGTCAGGTGCGGGCGCGCGCCGCTTTCGATCTGCGACAGGTACGACTGGCTCAGTCCGCTGCCGACTTCTTTTTTTAGCGCCTGCGCCAGGTCCTGCTGGGTCATCTCGCGATCCATGCCGCGGAGGGTGCCTTCGACCAGGCGGAGATAGCGAAGTTTTGCGCCGAGCTTCATATTACAAATCGCAATCATAGCATTGCAATATGCAATGTTGTCAAGCGGTGGATTTGCTTCTCTATCAATCGGATAAGTTCTAGTACATTTGCGATGATCGGCTTTTCGAAGCAACGATGAACGCGAATTCCAATCCCCGGCCGAAGTTGAAGCTGTTTGCCTCCGTCCGCCCGTTGAGCCGCGCAGGTGTGCTGCGCGATGCCTTTGCCGGCATGCAGTTGGCGGCGATGAACATCCCGCAGGCGCTCGGCTACACCAAGATCGCCGGCACTCCGGTGGTCACCGGCTTCTACACGTTACTGTTGCCGCTGCTGGCGTTCGCGGTGTTCGGTTCTTCACGCTACCTGGTGGTGGCCGCCGATTCTGCGACTGCGGCCATCCTCGCCGGCGGACTCGCAGGTATGGCGCCGCTGGCCAGTGCGCGCTACATGGAGCTGGCGGGAATGGTGGCGCTGCTGACCGCCGGCTTCCTGCTGCTGGCGCGAATTCTAAAGCTTGGCTTTCTTGCCGATTTTCTCTCGCAGACCGTGCTCATCGGCTTTCTCACCGGAGTGGGATTTCAGGTCGGCATTGCGGTCATGGGCGAGATGGTCGGGATCGAATTTCATTCTCACCGGACCGTAAGACAGGTTGCGGAGCTGATTCACGGCCTGCCGCAGGCACATTTGCTGACCGCGATTCTGTCGTTTGTGCTGGTGAGCGGAATTTTACTTCTCTACCGTTTCGCACCGAAGGCGCCCGGACCACTGATCGCGGTGGTCGCCGCCATTGTGGCCAGCAAGGTGTGGGACCTCGCAGGACGCGGGGTTATGGTGCTCGGTCCCGTGGCCGGCGGACTGCCGCATCTGCATGTACCGGCAGTAGCCTGGCAGGACTCCATCCCGCTTATTTCCGTAGCGGGCTCCTGCTTTGTGATGATCCTCGCCCAGAGCGCGGCTACGGCGCGCTTTTATGCGGCGCGTCACCAGCAGCAGTTGGACGAGGACGCCGACCTGGTTGGCCTCTCCGCAGCCAATGCCGCCGCGGCATTGAGCGGGACCTTCGTCGTGGATGGCAGCCCCACCCAAACCGCGATGGTGGAAAGTTCGGGTGGGCAGAGCCAGCTCGCGCAAGTGGCGACCGCGGTGGTTGTCGCCCTGGTGCTTCTCTTCCTCACCAAGCCGCTGCAGTATCTTCCACGCTGCGTACTGGGCGCGATTGTGTTCGTGATCGCCGTGCGCCTGGTGAACTTGCGCAGCCTGCGCGACATTCAACGTGAGAGTCCCGGCGAATACGCACTGGCGCTATTCACCGCCGCGGTGGTTGTGCTGGTCGGGGTCGAGCAAGGCATCGTGCTGGCGATGGTCCTGTCGCTGCTGCGCGTCGTGGGACATAGTTATCGTCCCCATACCGGTGTGCTGGTTCCTGGCGAACACAAGACTTGGGAGTTGCACCCTGTGGCGCAGGGCGCGGTGACCGAGCCAGGTGTGGCAATCTATCGTTTCGGGGCAGCACTCTTCTACGCCAACGCCGGCCGGTTCGCAACCGAGGTGCGGGAGGTTGCCGGCATCGGTGCTTCACCGTTGCGCTGGCTGGTGGTGGATGCTGAAGCCATCACCAACATCGATTACACTGCCGCACGAGTGGTTCGCGAGCTCCACCAGGAGTTGGTGCAAGCCGGCGTAAAGGTGGGACTGGCGCGGGTAGCGCCTTCGCTGCACGCGGACCTGGTACGGCATCGCCTGATCGACGTGATCGGCCGGGACCGGATCTTCACTCGCCTGCATCACGCCTTGAAAGCTTTCGCAGAAACGGGAAATGAAGCGCCCAAGAGTGCTCCGGAACTGCTGCGGTAACCGCCTTTTGGTGGAATCGAAAAATCCTCCACTTAACCTGCCGGAACTTTCCCCGTCGCGCGTGCGTACCTTGGAGTGTCAGTCGATTTGCAGCCGGTTCGCGCGGCCCGCGCGGCCGAGAAGGAGTTACCAATGGACGGAAACATTGTAGGACTTGCAGCAGTGATTATGATCTTTGGCATTCCGATGGCCGCGCTGTACACCTACTTTCGGGTACGTAAGCTGCGGACCGAGGAGCGCCTGGCCGCCATCGCGCGCGGCGTGAGTGTTCCCATGGAGCCGGAGCTTTCGCAGGCGGCGCGCTCGCGCCGGGCCGGCATCCTGCTTACCAGCGCTTCCATTGGCTACGTGATCGCCTTTGCCCTGGTGGCGCGAGTTGAGCCCGATGCCTGGGTGGCCGCCGGATTCGGTGTCATTCCGCTGGCCGTCGGCCTGGGATTTTTCCTCGATTCCTCGCTTATCCGGCGCGACCTTCGCGCGTCGTAAAAAGTCGCGGAGTTCCCGTCACTGGGCCGGACGATCATAAGAACTACATGAGCCTCTGAAAGCAATCATTCAGAGGCTCTTGGAACATCTGCGACATTTTGCTCGGGCCGCTAAGCAACGCCACCGATCCGCTGGAGTTTAGGCTGGATCCGGTTCTGTCCTCGATGCGAAATTTTGCATCTAGCTGAATGACGGCTTTGCCTATGGCTAAAACTTAATGGAAGCGGAACGAGCCATGATCAAGACTCATGTAACGGCACGACCCCTACGTATCGCGACAGCCCTGTTGCTGGCGGCAACCGTCGCTTATGCCGCCGCCGATTTCCCGCAGCTCCCCAACCCCGGCCAGGCGCCCATGAGCCGGGAGCAGCAGATTCAGCTGGGCTTCCAGGCGGCGTCGCAGGTTTATCAGCAAATGCCGGTGCTGCCCGACAACAGTCCGGAAACACAATACATCCGGAAACTTGGCCAGAAGCTGGTGGCGACCATTCCTTCCCAGTATTCGTGGCCATTCGAGTTTCACACCATTCCGGAAAAGGACATCAACGCCTTCGCGCTGCCCGGCGGCCCCATGTTCGTGAACGTCGGCACCATCATCGCAGCGTCAAACGAGGCCGAACTGGCAGGCGTGATGGCACACGAGATGGGCCACGTCTACATGCAGCACTCCGCCAAACAGGCCGGGAAGACGCAGATGACCGCTTTAGTGGCGGGTATCGCAGGAGCCCTTCTGGGCGCCGCCAGTCACGGGCTGCTGAGTGAGCTGGCGCAAGCCGGTATTCAATTTGGCGCACAGGGAATCATCCTCAAGTATTCGCGTGATGACGAGGCGCAGGCCGATGCCGTGGGCGCCATCATCCTGTACAAGGCCGGTTACAACCCGAAGGCGCTTGCGGATTTCTTTCAGAAGCTGGCGGAGCAGGGCGGAGCGGGGCCGCAATTTCTGAGCGATCACCCCAATCCCGGCAATCGCGAAGCTGCAATTCAGAGCGAGATTGCATCCTGGCCTCCCAAGAAGTTCATCACTACCAGCGCTGCCTTCAGGCAGGCGCGCCAGCAGGCGCAGACCGTGAAGCTGTACACCGCAGAGCAGATTTCGCAGGGAGCGAAAAGCGGACTGTGGGCGAGGATGAACCAGCAGAGTGGGGCCGTCTTCAAGGCGCCTCCGGGCGTGGCGGTCAGTGCTCCCGCTTCGGCGCCCAGCGGCGGCTCGGCCGGGCCAGTGTCGTTGCCCAGTGTCCTGCCGAGTTCGCGGCTGGTGACCAGCAATCTGGGGCCTATTGCGATTTCACGGCCTGAGAACTGGCAGGTGCAGGCGCCGTCGAAGCAAGGTGAGGACGTCAAAATCGTTCCTCAGGCAGGCGTGACCAGCAACTCTGTCGGTTACGGCGTGGTGATCAATGGAGTGAAGCCGCAGAACGGTCAGGCCATGGACATCGATCAGCTCACGGCGGAGGTCGAACGCGCCATGGAAAGCGGCGGCGATTTGCAGGCAGCCGGTAGCCCGCAGACCATCAATGTCGGCGGAGTGCAGGGACGTTCCGTCATGATGCAGTCGACCTCGCCTTTCCCTGACGCCAACGGACAGCCGCAAAAAGAGCGCGACTGGCTGGTCACGGTGCCGCGCCCGGACGGCTCGGTGGTGTACTTCGTCTTCGTGGCGCCACAGGCGCAGTTCCAGCAATTCCAACCGACGTATGAGGCCATGCTGCGCAGCGTGCGGTTGCAGGAGTAAGGCGCAGAGATACCCAGTTAGTTCCAGAATGTCTGCCGGTGCCGCAGCGGAGAGTCTTATCGCTGCAGGTTCTCGACGATGACCGCAACGCCCTGTCCGCCGCCGATGCAGGCTGTTGACAAGCCGTACTTCGCTTTGCGGCGCCGCAATTCGTACAGCAGCGTGATCAGCAGCCGTGTGCCCGTCGCACCCAGTGGATGACCCAGCGCGATCGCTCCGCCGTTGACGTTGACCTTGCTGCGGTCCAGTCCCAACTCCTTCTCGACCGCCAGGTACTGTGCTGCAAAGGCCTCGTTGACTTCGATCAAGTCGATATCGTCCAGCGTCAGCCCGGCCTTCTTCAGCGCGATGCGGCTGGAGGGCACCGGCCCCGAGCCCATGATCTTGGGATCGACGCCCGCGATTCCCCAGCTCACAATCCGGCCCAGCGGCTTCAGGTTTCGCTTTTCGGCTTGCTCGAGCGGCATCACGACGACCGCCGCCCCTGCATCCACGATGCCGCTGGCATTCCCGGCAGTCACGCTGCCGTTCTTGCCGAATGCGGGCTTCAGCTTGCGCAGGCTGTCCATCGTCGTCTCCGGACGGCGATGGTCATCTTCGCTGAACATCTCTCCTGTCGGCTCGCCGCGCCGACTGCGCAACGGGACCGGTATCAGCTCTTCCCGCAGCCGCCCAGCTTTGTAAGCGTCATCGGCACACTTCTGCGAGCGCAGCGCGAACTCATCCTGCATCTCGCGGGTGATGCCTTGCTGCTCGGCATAAAGCTCGGCGGTGTTGGCCATGTAGAGACCGCAGTAGCTGTCGAGCAGCGCCACCATGAGCGAGTCTTCCAGCTTGCCTTCGCCGAAGCCGACGCCCCAGCGCATGCCGCGAATCACGTGCGGCGCCTGCGACATCGACTCCATGCCGCCGGCCAGCACGGTCTTAGCCTCGCCCAGCTGGATCATCTGCGCTGCCGAAACCACCGACTGCATACCCGAGCCGCACAACCGGTTGACGGTGAGCGCGGGAACTTCGATAGGAACTCCGGCCTTCAGCGCCACGTGGCGGGCGCCATAGATGGCGTCGCCCGAAGTCTGTTGCGCATTGCCAAACACGGCGTGATCGATCTCGCCGGGTTCGACACCGGAGCGCTTCATGGCTTCGGTGGCAGCAACCGCCCCGAGCTCTTGCGCGGTGAAGTCACGTAGTTTTCCACAGTAGCGCCCCATGGGAGTGCGGGCGCCGTTGACGATAGCGATATCCATAGAGTTCTGCATGTGTATGGGAGTTACAGCCAAAGACTTGAGTGAACTATCGAGTTTATCAGCCGCGGAAGAGGCGGGGCAAACCACGGGGGACACGGATGAGCGCGTTTCCGCTGCCGATTCGAAAAGGACGTGTCACGCGTGCATATCGAAAGCCAGAACACCGGGTGTCATCGATCTGGGGAGGACTCAGTTCAGCGCAGCAAAATTCTGCATCCTAAGAATGTGAAGTGATGTTTTCACGGAATCTTGAAAATAATGCTCTCCACTCTACTGTTCATGAATTTCGAACCGATATTGCTGAAAGCTCCTCCCACGGAGCCGAATCCGCAACCTGAGCCGAAGCCCGATCCGGAGCGCGAGCCCGGCGCGGATCCTGACCTGGTGCCGACGATGGATCCAGAACCTGAGCCTCTGCCGATGTAAGCAGCCAGCCTTGGGTTCGCATTACTGTCCAGCAAATTGAACGGCGGCGCCGCTTGCGGTCAAATTCGCAGGCAGGCCGTTCTGCACCCATTGCAGCAGAGTCTCTTTGCCGTGCTGTTGCGCGAGCTGCGCCACGCGTGCGCGCGAGGCGGAATAGGCTCGACGCAATTCCTCTTCGCTCTGCGGAGCGCGCAAAGCTCGCTCCAGGCTGGCAACATCTTCAAAGCGAGCACTCGAAGCTGTCTCTGCGGTGGGTCCGGAGAGGTACAGCACCAGCCCTTCACGAAACCATAGCGGGGTTCCCGAGCGGGCATAGGATTCGATCAGCATGTGCAGCAACTCATGTTGAATCGTGTTGTCGAGCGTGCCGGCTTGGCGCAGGATATCGGTCGGCTGCATCTGGATGGTTCGTCCGCGCGTTGACGCCGCCACCCATCCCGGCTCGCCGGTGGCATTGCGGAAAGCTGCAACCGTGTCGTAGACCTTCAGCCGCGGAATCGCCCGATATAACAGCCCGGTGCTGTCCTCGGATTGATGCAGAAAGCGCGTCGCCACCGGCAACAACGCGCGGTCGCGGTCCGGACGGGCGGTAAGCAGTTCGATGTCTTCGTTGGCGAGCTGCTGCCACTGCGTTCCCTGCGCGGCGACGCCAAGCCGCGTGCCGGGATAGTAGAAGGCGAGAATCTCGCGGTAGGAGTGGCCTTCCTCGCCCATAACCTCGGCGCCCACCTGGCACAGGCCAACGCCGTGCCCTAAACCCCGGCCATGGAAGACGACGCGGTCGCCGCGATCGCTTACCTCATACAAATTGCTCTTGAGGCGGTCCCATCCGATGTGGCGGCCCACCGCCGAGCGAAACGCCACTCCTGAGACGGTGACGCTGCTGCTCCCGTTGACGCGCAAAAATTCCACGCGCCCACTTGAGGTGCGATCGAGGATTGCGATCGACCGCAGCTTGCCGGGAACCGTGATGCCGTCCTCGGCCAGTGCTCGCTGCAACTCCCGCTTGGAAACTTCGCTCTGCCATTGCGTGCCGCCGTGGCGCACACAGGATTGATCGGAATGTTGCGTGAGATAGGGCGCGCGCGCCTCGTTGTTGCCCAGAATGTAATGCCCGTCCTCGGTGGTGCCACCGCAATTGGCGAAGTAGTAGGTTGCCGCCGGCTCGCCGTCGTACCATAGCAGCTCGCCGGCAGTGGAGTTCGCAATTTGGCGCAGATGCGGATTGATGCCCGCGAGCCGCAGGTCCTGGCAATGCGTGGTGTCGCAGAACTCGAATCCCTCGAGCGCGTGGCGGCTGCCGAAGTGAACGGCGAAGGTCCGCGCCGCGACCGCTACCGCTTTCAGCGCCTCGTCCGACTTGAAGTTGCCGACTTCGCCGGCAAGTACCCCAGCAATGTACTCCTCCATCGGCATCACGGCGGTGATGAGCAGATGGCCGCCGCTGGTGCGCAGCTCGACCGGGAAGTCGGCATGGATCGGCGGCTGGCGATCGGCCGTTATCTGATAAGCGCCGCTGACGCGCAGCTCCGACGACGAAGTGCGCTGGCCTTCAATTCGCATCTGCGATCCGGTGGCACGCAGTGTCAGCGGGGTGAGTGAGGTGTCTTTGCAACTCCTGCACTTGCGAAGCTGCGCCTGGCCTTCCGCACGGAGGCGCAGCGTCTGTGGCGGATTCAGATACCACAACCGGACGCGCACGGTGTAGGGGAAACCATTGCGCGTTGTCGCCTTGCCGGCGGAGTAGTCGGCAGGGGCCGGTCGTGCGCCGCCGGGAGTCCAGAGTAGCGTCAGCAGAGCGGGAATCAGGAGCACGCGTTTCACTGCCGTGCTCCCGTGTTTTGCGCTACCGCGTTTGCAGTTGGGGATGTGGCGAACGCGGCAAAGATCTCGCGCGCAACTCCGGCGGCATCGCCGCCGCCGTGGCCCTTCTCCAGGAAGACCACCAGCACGATTTGCGGATGGTCGGCGGGAGCATAGCCGGCAAACCAGGCATGGGTCCAGGCGCCTTCGTCCGCCGGAGCCGTGCCGGTCTTGCCTGCAACTTTCATGGGCCCCTTCGGCTGCGCCATGCGGCCCATGCCGTAGCTGACCGACTGTTCGAGCCCGGCGAAAAGCGGAGCGAGTCTGTCGTCGTGCTTACTCTGCATGAGGGCAAGCTTGCGGTAACCGCGCAGCAATTCCAGCGGCGTAATGCCGATACCCCATTCACCGATGGCTTGCAGTTGTAGCTGTTCGGGCGACTGCGCAAGAGCCACGTTGCCGGCCGTTTCATGCGGTACCAGTCCGGTTAAAGAGCTGAATCCATCGCGCGCAAAGCTGTCGCGCAGTTGCGCCGGAGTGAGCCGGGTGGCGACGGCGGTGAAGTACGAGTTGCAGGAGTAGGCGAGCGCGGAGGCAGGATCAAGCGGCTGTGCAGTTGCGGGATGAGAGCAATCGAGTTTGCGTCCAGCGATGGTCAATGGCCGCTTGCACATCAGCGCGGTGTGCTCATCGACTTTGCCGGATTCAAGCAGCGCCAGCATGGTGAAAGGCTTGATGCTGGAGCCGGGATGTACGACCCGCTGCGCCGCGACGTCGAGACGATAAGCGGCAAGCATGTTTCCGGAACGAAGATCGAGGACAACCGCGGCGCCGCGCTTGCCGGCCATGGCATGCGCCGCCGCAGCCTGCAACCCGGAAGTACCCGGCTGAGCTGCAGCCACGCCGGTCAGACACAGGAGCAACGATACTGATCGCAAGCAAAGCTGGTGCGGCCGCAGCATGGCTCGATTGTAACGGCGGGAAGCAAGCCGAAGGCACGGCGCCCGTGAGAAGAACCCGAATCGGTACTCCGCTTTGCGGCAGTGCTCGCGGAAGTTGGATTACTTGAACCGTGGGGCTAAAATTGTTTTAACGACGCATCAACATCGGGAGGTCACCATGGAACTGCGGTTGACCGACAAGGAACACGAGCTGCTGGTGCAGCTCTTGCAGGACCAGCACAAGCACCTTCTGCACGAAATCGCGAAAGCCGATCACCACGAATTCAGGACTACACTTCGGCATCGCTGCAGTGTGCTGGAAGGTATCTTGAATCAGCTGAATGTGCCAGTGCATTCTGCAGCGTAATCCGGTCTCCAGCGGGCTAGGGTTTGCCAGCGAAGGGAAGTTCCGCGTTTCATCGCCCCCCATCTTCTCGGAAGCTTTTCAGGCTATAAGCACGATCTTCCCATGCGCGCCGGAGGGCTTCATGATCTCGGCATGCGCACGAGGAGCCTCCGCCAGCGGGATCTTTTGACCGATCACTGGCTTGAGCGTGCCGTTCTCCAGGCCCGCCACCAGCGCGGCATGCATCTCGCGGTATTCGGGCTCCGAAGTATTCGGCAGCGTCACACCGCGGATATCGACTTCGCGCGCCATGGCATCGCGAGGATTGATCTCGATAGTGCCGCGATTGCCGATCACCGCCACCCGGCCTTTCTTCGCCAGCATGGAAAGGTCCTTGGCGAGATTTTTATTGGCCAGCAGCTCGATAATCAGGTCCACACCACGACCTGCCGTAAGCTTCATTAGCTCGTCAACGTAGCCGTCGGAAGAATGATTCAGCGCGTGGTACGCGCCCTGCTCCGTTACCAGCTTCATTCCGTGCTCGGTTCCGGCGGTGCCGATGACTGTCAAGCCGGCGGCCCGCGCCAATTGCACCGCCGCCGTGCCCACCCCGCCGCTGGCGCCGTGAATCAAGACAGCTTCGGCGGGCTTGGCGCCGCCGCGTTGGAACAATCCGCGATAGGCGGTGCCGTAAGGGACGCCCACGGCCGCACCCTGCTCGAAGCTCACGTGCTCCGGCAGGCGATGCACCTGGGCTTCGTTGCACAGGACCAGCTCGGCGTAGGCGCCCTGATTGGGTCCGGTGATGTAGACGCGGTCGCCCGGTTTCAGTCGGGTAACACCCGATCCGACCGCGGCAATCACGCCACCGCCATCGGTTCCCGGGGTGTATGGCAGGTTAGGCTTTACAACGTAGGTGCCGGTGCGGATGTAAGCCTCCACCGGATTCACTCCCGCGGCGTGAATGCGAACCACCACTTGTCCCGGACCGGGCTGCGGGTCAGGCAACTCCTCCAGCTTCATCACCTCGGGACCGCCGAACTGGTGTACGCGTATGGCCTTCACGATCTCTCCTCCTTGCAGGGAAACCGTAGCAGATTTCTGTAACTGCGCGCGACCGCGGCGTGCTCCTTGACTTCCATTACGGGTTGGCATAATGTCCGGCTAATCCCAACAGGAGACTGCCTTATGCGTCCGACCGGAGTGGTGTTGATCGCCTTTTACCATTTCTTGAGCGCGTTATTTCTGGTGCTTTTGGCAATGTCGCTGGTGGTGGGAGGAAGCATACTAGGCGCCATGTTCGGCGGAGGTCATGAGAGAGTGCTGGGAGGCGTCGGTCTGGGATTATTGGTGGGCGTTGTGGGCGCTACCTTCTTTCTGTTCTATGCGGCGATCGCGGTTATCGCCGGCTATGGCATTTGGACACTGCGCGAGTGGGGACGCATCTTATCCATCGTGCTCGCCATCCTCTCGCTGATCTTTTCGCTGCCGGGACTGTTGATGCTGGGCATGCACTTCGGGTTCTTCTTCGGCAGCTATCGTCTTTTGCGGGTTGCAATCAGCGTCCTGATTTTCTGGTACCTGATGCAGCCGCAGATCCGAAGCCTGTTCCGGCGGGCGACGCCAGCCGCGCCTGTAATTTAGTCGCGGACTGACGCCGTTCCGCTTCTCCAGGAGGGACAAGCGAGACATTCTCGGCAACCACATTTGGGCCGGGCACTTCGTCAGGCTGCCGGCCGCATCTGGATGGGCTGCTTCACCTCAGCGGTGCCGCGTGCGCTTCCCGTCGACGCTCCACCCATCGCGGCAAGCCATCCCAGGAATAATCCGACGAAGGTCGCCCATTGCGTCCCCACCAGACTGACCCCATACCGGCCAAATCCATAGGCGGCGCGGGTAGCGGCCGGACCTGCGAAGAATCCGTTCGCTACCGAGCTCACGATGACGGCACTCACGACCGAGAGCCCGAACATCACCATTCCATGAATCAGCCCTTCGTGACGATTGGCAACGCTGGCCAGCCTGCCGGTTTCCAAGCCCGCCACGTACATGGCAATGATGGTGAGGACCACGGTCCAGACTTGCAGGCCGACTGAAGTCCCCGCGCCGGCGGCGGCAGGGGTGTTGGCGCTCCAGAAAATAGCCATTCCCAAGGCTTCGAAAACCGTCCAAACGGCGGCAAAGGTGAAAACCCCAGCCCAGATTGCTCCCCATCGGGTGCGCCAGGCTACCGGGTAGCCTACACTGGGGTCCTGCATGCGTATTCCTATATCGGACATAACTCAACTCCTCTTTGTTCCAGATTCTTATGCTCTTACTTAACCACGATGCGGAAACATCGTGTCACGATGTATTGTCCGGAGTTGCTTTTGATTTGGCGGCGAGTCGCGCCCAGCATAGTCCTACTCTCTGCGGCGGAGTTGCGGGCCGCAGGGAGTTCCGGTCCAGAAGGATTTGAATATTGCTGCGCCGATCCGGGTAGCTTCAACTCCCGCGGCTACGAGCCCGGCTGGATGTCGGTCGCCTTGCCGTCGGTATAGGTGATGCGCAATGGGTGCCCGCCATTGGGAAAATCCACGATGCGCGGATTGGACAATCCTGTGCCTTCCGGAACTCCCATGCCAATGGCGAATGACGCTTGCAGCTCGTTCATTCCGGGCTTCACCTGATGATTGTCGACGGCCTTCCACACGTCGGCAGGCCAGTGCTTGTAGAGTTCATGCGGGTTTTGGATAAAGAGTATCTCGTCGGAGTAGATCTTGTAATCGCCGTTATCGTCCACGCCGATGGGGAAGGCATAACGCTTGCCGCCTTTCTCGAACACCGCCATCACCTGCTTCTGGGTGGCCGAGCCGGGTGTGCGGTCAAGAACAACGTCTTTGATATCGAGTTTTTCGATGGGACCCAGAGTTCCCGCGGGATGCCGATAGTCGCTGTGACCGGCGTACGGATAGTAAGTGTAGCGATATCCCTCGCGAATCCACGCCGGCTGCTGCGTCAGTTCCTTCGCGTCTTTCAGGTCCTGGGGATGCAGCTTCTTGGGCGTGACGTAGTAGTCGGGATCGAGGGCCGTCTCGGGCCGCTTGGGCGCCGCCAGACCGGTGCGCCGTTCCCGGAAGGCGAGGTACAGGTTGATCGCCGCAGCCGCGATAGCAATGACCAGGACAACCTGTATGATCTTACTAGTCTTCGACATGCGTAAACACATTGGATGAAGCGGATTTCGTTTCCGGATCGCCGGCGAGTGTGATTTTGGGAAATATTCCATGAAATCAAGCTGCCTGTTCGCGATGCAGGAGCCGATTTCCCGGAAGAGCATCTGATGCTATTAGCTATGGGCCTTGCCAAAGGAGACCTTGGGAAGATGGCTTCACGCCGAACCGTTCACAGAGTTCGTATGATCGCAGGATTGATGTGCCTGGCTATATGCGTGCTGGCTGGATTTTGTTTGCCGGCATCTGCCCAGGACCAGTCCCCGCCTACAGCGCAGCAACCGCAGACAGAAGCACCCGCTGGCGAACAGCAGCCGGCTCGGCAGTCGACGGCAAGCATCTCCGGGACGGTAATGGACCAGGCCGGAGCCGTGGCGGTTGGCGCTCAGGTGCAACTGACGCGTGCGAATCAATCGCCGGCACAAAAAGTACTCTCCGGGGACAATGGACAATTCTCATTTGCCGATCTGGGCCCTGGGCCGTTCGAGCTCACCATCACGGCCAACGGTTTCGAGCCCAAAGTGTTCTCCGGAGTTCTGCAAGCGGGCGAGGCTTACATTTCGCCGCCCATCGTGCTCGCGGTTGCGCATGCCACGACGGACGTAAGGGTGGGGCTGCCGCCGGAGGAAGTTGCGGAAGAGCAGATCAAGTATCAGGAGAAGCAGCGCGTGCTGGGATTCATACCCAATTTCTATGTGAGCTATGTTCCCGACGCAGCTCCGCTGGCGCCCCGGCAAAAATTCGAGCTTGCCTGGAAATCGGTTTCGGATCCCATAACTTTTGTCGGTGTCGGCTTTCTTGCGGGACTTGAGCAGGCTGGGGATGAATACCCCGGCTACGGGCAAGGCGCCGAGGGATATGGGAAACGTTTCGGCGCAGCCTACGCGGATGTTTTCATCGGCACATTCATCGATAGCGCTATCTTGCCGTCTATTCTGAAACAGGACCCACGCTACTACTACCAAGGCACTGGCACGACTCGATCCCGCATCATACATGCCCTCAGCAACGCAGTGGTTTGCAAAAGCGACAGTAGTGGCCAGTATCAACTAAATTACTCGGCGATCATCGGCTCGTTTGCGACTGCCGGCATCTCCACTCTGTACTATCCGGCAAGCGACCGCAGCGCAGGTTTGGTGGTTGGAAATGCCCTGGTGCGGATCGCTTCCGGCAGCGTTGCCGGGATTTTTCAGGAATTTGTTCTCCGGAAATTCACACCGCACGTCAAGAAAAATCCTCCGCCCCAGCCGTAGCGAGCTGGCGGAGGCGGGGTCACTCCCCTGATTCCGTCCGCTTTCGGCGTTTCTGCCGGCTTGACCGCCACCTATAATCGAAGTGCTCTGGACGAAACGTCTCCGCCGGACCATCTTCCGATGCTGGCGCGCCAAGCTCGCGCCGAGGGCACACGATTGTCCGGCAGCTTGTCCACATGCCGATCCCCTTCTCCGAGAAGCGTGGCAGAAGGTCTCCACCGCGCCACCTTTCCTCGCGCCATCGTACCCGCGTAGATCGCGGTTATCGCGCTGTCATCGCCATTCTCTTTCTGTCGCTCGTCAGCGCGCTCGGGACGAACGCTTTGGCCGCTACTGCGGCTACCCGCAAGCAGGAGGCGCGCGATCAGTTTGAGAAGGCTGAGCGGATGCGCGAGGCGCTGAACGGGCGTCCGGCCGACCAGCGCAGCCGTAAAGACTACCAACGCCTGGCCGACGCCTATCGCAAGGTGTATTACGTTGCACCCACATCCAGTAAGGCGGACGCCAGCATCGTCGCCGTCGCCGAAGTTTTGGCGGAAATGGGACGCCAGTTTCAGCCGGGCGAGAAAGACCTGCGCGCCTCCATCGGTGAATATGAGTTCCTGCGCCGCGAATATCCCGGTAGCAAATACCGATTCCAGGCCCTGTTCACGATCGGGCAAATCTACAAGGAGGACCTTGGGGACGAGGACGCGGCCCGACAAACGTTTGAAGAATTTCTCCACCGCTATCCGCGAAATTCGTTGGCTCCTGAGGCGCGGCAGGCATTGGCTGAGCTAAATCAGCCCACGCCGTCCAGGAAGCCCGTCGAGGAAGCACACGCACGCAAAGAAGAATCCGCCTTAAGCAAGACCGAACCGCCTGTCACCGAGACTTCGGCGCAGCCTCCGGCGAGGAAAAGATCCACCTTGCCCATGGTGACGGGCATCCGCCACTGGTCGACGCCGGACTACACGCGCGTGGCCATTGATGTCGATAGCGAGGTGAAATACGAAGCCGGGCGCGTGCCTAATCCCGACCGCATCTTTTTCGACCTCCCCGATACCCGGCTAGCTTCTGTGCTGGTGGGCAAGAGTTTTGATGTGCGCGATGGCTTCCTGAAGAAGATCCGGGTGGCACAATACCAGCCGGGGTACACCCGAGTTGTATTGGAAGTGGCGGACGTTTCGGATTACTCGGCGTTCTTGCTGCCGAACCCTTACCGGCTGATTATCGACATCCATGGTCGGCAGCCGCAGACTCCGACGCAAGTTGCCCAGGCAAATCTCGCATCGCGCGCCAATAGCGAGCAATCCCTAACTGCGGTCGATCAGGAGAAGCCGTTCCGTTCGGTCGAGAAGGCGAATGAGCGGGGAACGGCAAGCGCAGCGGCGGGCGGGCCGGCAGGCCAAGTACGCGACAGCCATACTTCCACAAATGCAGCGCGGGCGCGCTCTTCCTCGTCAACTGCCGCGCAGGCGAAAGCGCTTCCGCATAGGGTCGTGGTCGACGAGGATGACGACGACACCGATACCGATGCAGCGAAGCCGCCCGCTTCCAAAACGAGCTCTGCTGACTCGACTGCGCCTCCGGCAAGGGGCCCAGTCGCGCCCAAGGAACCCGCCAGTTCGCGGGTCACCAGCCGGGCGAAGCAAACCACGGCGACGGCTTCGGCCAAGACCGCTGATCCCTTGTTTGCCGGACCCGGCGACAACAGCGGTCCTGAGTTGAAGGCGACCACCCAACCGACTACCGCCCCGACGGCAGTGGCGGTAGCTCCGCGCGCCAAGCGTCAAAAGAAAGTCGCAAAGTCGGCGGCGAGCGCCTCGCCCATAGGGCATGAAGCGGAGCCCACATCTGCCGGCGACCGCAGTCTGACGCGCGCGCTAGGACTTAAGATCGGGCGCATCGTGATTGACGCCGGGCACGGAGGACACGACACCGGTACGATCGGCCCCAACGGGCTGATGGAAAAGGACCTGGTGCTTGATGTCGCGCTGCGCCTGGGCCGCCTGTTGGAAACCAGGCTGGGCGCCGACGTCATCTACACGCGCGATGACGACACATTTATCCCGCTGGAAACGCGAACCGCAATTGCCAACGAGCACCAGGCCGATCTGTTTATTTCCGTACATGCGAATTCGAGCAGCGATCCCTCGGCGCGCGGGGTAGAGACCTATTACCTCAATTTCACTTCGAATCCCGACGCGCTGGAAGTTGCCGCGCGCGAGAATGCGGTGTCGGAAAAATCAATTTTTGAGCTGCAGGACTTGGTGAAGAAGATCACCCTCAAGGATAAGATCGATGAATCGCGGGAATTAGCCTCCGACGTTCAGCAGTCGCTCTACGCCGGGCTGGCCGGCCACCACTCTACCCTTCGCGACCGCGGGGTCAAGAAAGCGCCGTTCGTGGTGTTGATTGGCGCCAATATGCCCAGCATCCTGGCCGAAATCTCCTTCGTCTCCAATCCCACTGACGAGGCCAAGCTGGAAACTCCCGAATACCGCCAAAAGATTGCGGAGTCGCTCTACAAAGGAATTGCGAAATATGCAGGCGGGCTGAGCGGCATCAAGGTCGCGGCAAGATTCAACGGCGATTCCGGCCAGTAGCGGGGCTTGCTCCGGCCTATTGCCAGCGCGGACATGAACCCATCCGACCGCGCCTAGGCTGCCTTTCCAATATCGGCCAGCGCCAGTACAGCTAACTCCAGACGGTCGCGAGAGCCGGTTTTCGAAAAAATGCTTTGCAGGTGACGTTTCACGGTGTTCTCGCTGATGTTCAGGTCGACGGCGATGTCACGGTTTCTCATTCCCCGCGCCACCATATACGAGATTTGCCGTTCACGTTCGGAGAGACGGGCCATCGACGCCGGTTCAGGAGGATGGTGCGACACCATCGATTCCAGCACACTCTGCGCGATCTCCTCGGAAAAGGCGAGCTCCCCTTCGGCGACGGTACGAATGGCAGTGAACAGTTTTTCCGGATCATCTGCCTTCAAAACCAGCCCGCGAGCTCCAAGTCGCACGACTTGCACGTAGTCGTTCTGGCTCTCCGAACCGGTGAGCACCACTGCCGCCACGCGGTCGCCGGCGCGGTCAAGCGTGCGCAGCACATCGAAACCGTCGCCGCCGGGCATGAACAGGTCCAGCACCAGCACCTGCGGACGATGCTCCCGGACCAGAATCAGCGCCTCTTCCCCGTTGGCAGCGGCTCCCACCACATCAAAGTCCGGCTGTGACTGCAGCAAACCTGTCAGCGACTCCCGCAGCACGGCGTGGTCATCGGCGATAACGATAGCGATCCGATTCGGCATAACCGATTGGTTTAGATGCACCACTAGGTATCTGCGGGTTGCGCTATGCTGGATCTATGGGAAAGATTCAGAGGGCAATCCTGAGTGTTACCGATAAAACCGGGCTGGTGGAGTTTGCGCAAAAGCTGGCCTCCATGGGGGTTGAGCTCGTTTCTACCGGAGGCACAGCCAGGCAGTTACGCGACGCCGGTATTACAGTTAAAGACATTTCCGATCTCACCGGATTTCCCGAGATGCTAGATGGCCGGGTCAAGACACTGCACCCGAAGGTGCATGGCGGCATTCTCCACATCCGGGGGAACCAGGAGCATCGCGCCGCAGTGGCGCAATACGATATTCAGCCGATCGATATGGTGGTGGTCAATCTTTATGCTTTCGAGAAAACCGCCGCCAAACCGGGGGCGGCGTTCGAGGACATCATCGAGAACATCGATATTGGCGGTCCGTCGATGGTGCGCTCGGCGGCAAAGAATTTTCAGGACGTTGCCATCGTTACCTCACCTGCCGATTACGACGCCATCGCCAAAGAAATGGCCAGCAACGGTGGATCGCTGTCGCTGAAAACGAAGTGGCGGCTGGCGCAGAGAGCATTTGCGACCACGGCGGCATATGATTCCGCGATCGCGTCCACTCTGGAGCGCATCACCGCACCGGATGGCGACGGTGACAGGTTTGATTTGGACGGTGCAAACAGCTTTCCGGAGACACTGCGGCTCACATTCCATAAGGCGTTCGACCTGCGTTACGGCGAGAACCCCCACCAGAAAGCGGCGCTGTATTCCGACGGCTCGGGCAAAGGAGTAGCCAACGCCAAGCCGCTGCAAGGCAAGGAGCTGAGCTACAACAACATCGTCGATCTGCAAGCCGCCTGGGACCTGGCGCAGGAATTCGACGAACCGGTTTGCGCCATCATCAAGCACACCAATCCCTGTGGAACCGCGGTTGCAAGCACTTTGGCCGAAGCCTACAAGCGCGCTTTGGAATGCGATCCGGTGTCGGCGTTCGGTGGCGTGATTGGTGTGAACCGTCCCATCGATCGCGAAACCGCAAGCGAGATGGCAAAGCTGTTCGTGGAAGCGGTTGCCGCTCCCGCGTTCGACAGTGCAGCCCGCGAGATCTTTGCCGCCAAGAAGAACCTGCGGCTGGTGGAAGTGGTTCCCATGCAGCAGAAGTGGGTGCTGAAGAACGTCTCCGGGGGCGTGTTGTTGCAGGACAATGACGTTCGTCCGCTGAGCGAAGCCGATCTGAAAGTAGTATCGGAACGCAAGCCGACCGAGCAGGAGATGCGGGACCTGCTGTTTGCCTGGAAGGTTTGCAAGCACGTGAAGTCCAACGCCATCCTCTACGCGCGCAACGGCCAGAGCACTGGCGTCGGTGCGGGGCAGATGAGTCGCGTGGATTCCGCCAAGCTCGGCGCAATGAAGTCGATGCTGGGAATCAAGGGCTCAGTCGCCGCTTCGGACGCTTTCTTCCCGTTTCCCGACGGCGTCGAAGAGATCGCCAAAGCCGGAGCGACTGCTATTATCCAGCCCGGCGGTTCGGTTCGCGATCAGGAAGTGATCGACGCGGCAAACCGGCTGGGCTTGGCAATGGTGCTGACCGGTGTGAGACATTTCAGGCACTGAAACGGGTATTGTTGATGCTGGCGGAGAAGTTCGAGGAGAGCTGGCTTTGGCCAGCCTCTCTGCTCCTGGTTGAGGTAGCTGAACACGGCCTCGGTTGCTTCTCGTCTCCACGCTTGCCGCTTAGATAAGCCATCGGCTCGTGGAAATGCTCGTGCCTTGTCTGGTACAGTCGATTTTTTCAGCGGGCCTGAAGCCGGCTACGTTTTTCTGTTTTGCATCGCGGAACGCGGGCCTGAAGGCCCGCTTTACCCGATCACAAGTTTTAACCATGATCCAGCTCTCCTCTGCCGGAAAACGGTTCGGCCCCAAGCTCTTGTTCGACAATCTTGACTGGCTGATCACACCCAACGATCGCGTCGGATTGGTGGGCGCAAACGGCACCGGCAAATCGACATTGCTCAAGGTCCTGGGCGGCCTGGAGTCCCTCGATTACGGCAGCATCGTCTCCGCCAAGAACACCACCTTCGGCTACCTTCCGCAAGATGGCCTCCAACTCTCCGGCCGCACCGTGTTCGACGAATGCATGTCAGTGTTCGCTAATTTACAAGCACTCGAGCAGGAGATGGAAGGGCTCACCCACAAAATGGGCGAACTCGACCACACCTCCAGCGAGTACGCGCAGGTGGCCGACCGCTACCAACGAATCCTCGGCGAGTTCCGGGTGAAGGACGGCTATGCGCTGGATGCGCAGGTCGGCACCGTGCTCGACGGACTTGGCTTCCGCAAGGAAGATTGGACGCGCTACACCGAGGAGTTCTCCGGCGGCTGGCAAATGCGGATCGCACTGGGCAAGCTGCTGCTCGCCAAACCCAATCTGCTGCTGCTCGATGAACCCACGAACCACCTCGATCTCGAGACCCGCAACTGGCTGGAACAGTATCTGCTCAATTATCCCTATGCCTACGTGTTGATCTCGCACGACCGCTATTTCCTCGACGTGACGGTGGACCGCATCATCGAAATCTGGAACAAAGGCGTTCATTTCTACAGCGGCAACTACGAAAAATATTTGCAGCAGAAGCAGGAGCGCCGCGATTCGCTGGTGGCGGCATATAAGAACCAGCGTGAGCGGATCGAGCAACTGGAGGCGTTCATCAATCGCTTTCGCTACCAGGCAACAAAGGCGAAGCAGGTGCAGAGCCGCATCAAGGAACTGGAGAAGATCGAGCGCATCGAAATTCCCTCGGAAGAGAAGGCCATCCACTTCACCTTTCCCCAGCCGAATCCCAGTGGGCGGCTGGTGGTCGAATGTACGGATGTGGCCAAAAGCTACGGTGAGAAAGAAGTCTTCCGCGATGTGAATTTCACCATCCAGCGCGGCGACCGCATTGCGCTGGTGGGCGTGAACGGTGCGGGTAAATCGACGCTGATCAAGCTGCTGACCGGGATCGAGCCGCTCACCGAAGGCAGCCAGAAGCTGGGACATAACGTCGAGCCGGACTACTTTGCGCAGGACCAGTACAAGGAACTCGATCCGTCGCGGCGAATGCTGGACGACCTGTCGGATGTTGCGCCGCAGAAGTCGATGACCGAGTTGCGCGGCGTGCTGGGCTGCTTCCTCTTCTCCGAGGATGACGTGTTCAAGCCTATCGGCGTGCTCTCCGGCGGCGAGCGCAATCGCTATGCCCTGGCACGCATGCTGCTCCATCCTTCCAACTTCCTCCTGCTGGATGAGCCGACCAATCACCTGGACATGCGCGCGAAAGACGTGCTGCTGGAGTCACTGGAGAAGTACAACGGCACGGTGGTCTTCGTTTCGCACGATCGCTACTTCATCGACAAGCTGGCGACGCGGGTCTTCGAGATCGGCGGAGGGCGGATCGAAGTTTTCCCCGGGAACTATGAGGATTATCTGTGGCGCAAGCGGCGTGAGGAATCGGGGGACGATGGCGCGGGGCGAGGCGCGCCGGTTCCGACCTTGTCAGACGTTCCCGGCTATTCCGAACGAAAAGCCTCGGCGAAAAAGCGCATGAATCCCATCAAGCTGAAGCAAATCGAGGAGCGGCATCAGCAGGTGGAGACCGGGATCGCGGAGTTGGAGGATGGGATCGCCGAATGCGAGCGCGAGTTGCAGTCGTTCGTCAGCGTCGAGGAGACAGCGAAGTGGACAGACTTGCTGGCGAAGCGGCGCAGAGAACTGCAAGCGCTCATGGGCGAGTGGGAAGAATTGTCGCAAGCGCTGGAGGCGGCGAACGCCTGAAGGCGGTTGTCAGTTCTCAGTAGTGAAGCAGCGCATTGACCTGCAGGCCCGTCGGATCCTATCAAATCCGTATCCATCCCGCCCGTATCGCCAGCAGGCTCCCCACCGCAACCACAATCCAAAGCAGAATGCCTTGCAGCAAGGGGCGCGGACCGACTTTGCGCAGCGCCGACGGCGACAGGCTGGCTCCGATCAGGAACAGCGTGATGATCAGCATCAGCTTGCCGGCATTGCTCAGGAATCGGTACGCCAAGGCACCCGGAAAGAAATAGGTATTTGCCACCGCCGCCAGGCAGAAGAACAAAATGAACCACGGCCATTGAATCCGCGTTTTGCCGCCCTTGACCGCCGCAGTCCCAATCGATACGGGAACGATCCACAGGGCGCGCGCCAGTTTCACCGTAGTTCCCACTGCCAATGCCACCGCGCCGTACTTGGCGGCGGCTCCAACCACAGAGCTGGTATCGTGGATCGCCAGGGCCGCCCACAGGCCGAACTGCGTTTGCGACAGCTTCAGCCAAAGACCAATGGTGGGAAAGGTCAGCAGGGCAACCGAGTTCAAGACAAAGATTGTGCCCAGCGAAACTGACATTTCGTCTTCGGTGGCCCCGGTAATCGGGCCGACGGCAGCAATGGCACTGCCTCCACAGATCGCGGTTCCGGTAGAGATAAGGAATGCGGCACGCCGCTCCACGGCGAGCCATCTGCCCAGCAGGGTGCCCACCAGCATCGCAAAGGCGATGCTCAGCGCCGTGTACAAAAAGCCGCTCGCGCCGGCGTGCAGCACCTCGTGCAGGTTCATACCAAAGCCGAGCCCCACGACCGCCGACTGCAGCAACACCTTGGAAAGTGTCCTCGATTCGTTCTTGTAGGGATGGGTGGCGATCGCGCCGAAGACAAGACCGGCCAGCAGGGCAAGCGGCGGTGAGGCCCAGGGCGTCAGGCAGAAAAAGAGCCCCACAGCAAACAGGATTTTTGAATTCATCAATTGAGGGAAATACCAGGACTCACTGTCGAAAATCGTTCACCACTCAGGCACAAAGGACACGGAGTTGGGCTTTTCAAGAATGTTCTCGGTGATCTGTGTGCTACACGTGGATTTTCACCCTTTCGGGTGGGCTGAGGCCATGTACGCTCCGTCGAAAATCATCCCATGTGGGTGCCCCGTTCTAGCCATCTTTCGGCTAGGGCGGGACAGTGGCGCGATTCGCTTGCCCGACCCCTTCGACTCCGCTCAGGGCAGGCTCTGGCCAAAGAAGGGCCAGAATGGGGCGCCCAAAGATTTTCATTCGCTTTGGTGGGTCGCAGGCCCATGACCTACTTGCAATCAGCAATTGTACTTTGGAGGGGAGCCCGTTCAGGCAGTTTTGCCGAAAATGAGCACAAATAAAATAGGCCCGATGCCAAGGAGCGGTGACAACTTCCTTGGCTCCGGGCCCATTCGATCCTGAAATGGATCGGAGGTGATGTTTTTATGCTACGCCCGGCTGTGGAAATGTCAAGAGGAAATCACGATAAGCTGCTGAATTCGCGGCAGTTGTCGAATATTCGGGAAGAATTTTCAAGTGCATGAAAACAGGAGGGATCGCGCGACGCGGAGGTGCCTCCAGTCAGCCGATGCACGGGCATTCACCACATTTTTTGTGACAGATTCCCCGATTTGTCTCGACCGAATCGTAGTGTCGGTGCTGCTATATTTCAAGCGTCCGGACCTCTGAGGATTACCTGCTTGGCCTGCCGATGCCAGGCGCGTGGTGACAATGTCGAGAGAGCAAATATGCGGGCGCACATTTTCCTGATTGCAGTCCTGCTGCTGAGCGCTTTGGCTGCAGCGGCGCCAACATCTGACGGCGCGACACCCAACTCGACGGCAGCGGCGGCCTCGAGTTCTTCCGGTCCGTTATTGCAGTACAGCTTACCTCCCGACAAGCTGGCGAAAGCTTACGCACTGTATCTGATTGATGGCACGCTCTACTTCGTAATCACGGCCTGGGGTTTTCTCGTTCTGTATCTGATGTTGCGGACACATTTCGGAGCTACTCTTCGCGACTGGGCGGAACGCAGCTCTCGCCGCCGGTTTGTGCAGGCGCTGATTGTGATGTCGCTGTTCGTCATCGTCCTGCAATTCACGCAGCTTCCTTTCGATTTGTACCAGCACCACATCAGCCTGAAGTACGGCCTGTCGGTGCAGCATTGGGGATCGTGGTTCGGCGACTGGGGTAAGGGCCTGCTGCTGTCCGTTATCTTCGGCAGCATCCTCGGCTGGATTCTTTATGCCGTGTTGCGCCGCAGCCCACGCCGCTGGTGGTTCTATTTCTGGCTGGCATTGATCCCGATTGTGGTGTTCGTCATGTTCATTGCGCCGGTATGGATCGAGCCCATGTTCAACAAGTTCGTGCCGCTCAGCGATCGCCATGAAGACCTGGTGGTACAGATCGAGCGCGTGGTGCATCGCGCCGGCATGGATATCCCGCCGCAACGCATGTTCGAGATGAAGGCGAGCGAGAAGACCACAACGCTGAACGCCTATGTCACCGGTTTCGGCGCGACCAAGCGCGTTGTAGTGTGGGACACGACCATGCGCCACATGACCACCCCGGAGACACTATTCGTCTTTGGCCATGAGATGGGACATTATGTGCTCGGCCACATCCCCAAAGAGCTGACGCTGATTTTGTTGGTGTTGCTGCTGCTGTTCTACATCGCATACCGGCTGGCAAACTGGCTGGTAGCGCGATACGGCGAGGCTTGGGGAATTCGCGGTCTGGCGGATTGGGCCTCGCTTCCGCTGTTGATGCTGGTCCTGTCGGTGCTGACCTTCCTGGCCACGCCGGCCTTCAGTGCGATCTCCCGACACTACGAGCACCAAGCCGACCAGTATGGCCTGGAGGTGATCCATGGGCTCGTTCCGGACTCGTCGATCGTGGCAGCTAGGTCATTTCAGATCCTGGGAGAGGTGTCGCTGGACTACCCCTATGTAGGCAAATTCCAGGAGTTTTGGGCGTGGGACCACCCCACCATCCGCGACCGCGTCATCTACGCCCAGACCTACCGTCCCTGGGATGAAGGCAAGCAGTCGCAGTTCGTGAAGACCAATCCTTAGCGGGGGATTCGCTTACCAGTACCCTTTGAAGAGGAGATAGCACGGCAACTTCGATTTGCCGCGGACCGATGCCTGGATGGTGCAGACGTAGGTATGGCAGTCATGAAAGATCGGGATGTAGGGGAATAGACACTTGCGATGGCGCTGCTTCATTTTTTTTCACCACTGAGGACACGGAGAGCACGGAGAAGACGTGGATCGCCACGGAAGCACGCTGCCAGATGGCACTCGATCCTGGAGCTTGCCGTGCAGGGGCTCGCAGGGTCAAAGGCCAGCATCCGCGTTGAATTTTTGCCCATTCAGGGGTATAGTTGCTAAGAGTACTGCTGTGTTTTGGGGGTTCTGTCATCCGGTCCCGGCGTGACCAGGAATCCGCGCAGATTCGGCGAAGCACATCGGTGGGCGACAGCCCACTTTTTATTTCCACCCCGTAATCCGCTGGTTGAAGGGCGAGTCCAGGTGGTAACCAGAGCCTGACGGGCGGTTTGTGCTTAGGTGCCGGGAGCCATTCGGGAACATCATGGCAGCGGGTTTTGACAAGGTACGGGAGATCGCGGAACGGGTAGCGCAGTCCAGTGGGCTGGAAGTGGTCGATTTGGAGTTGCTGGGCGGTGGCAAGGCCCGGATGCTGCGGATCTACATCGATAAGCCCAGCGGAGTGACCCACGAGGACTGCTCCAACTTCAGCCGCGAAGCGGGAACGATCTTTGACGTCGAAGACGCGATACCGGGCGGATCGTACGTGCTGGAAGTTTCGTCACCGGGGTTGGACCGCAAGCTGTCGAAGCCGGAAGAATACCAGCGATTCACAGGCAGCCTGGTAAAGCTCATGACTCGGGATCCGGTAAACGGCAACCGGCATTTTGAAGGCCGGCTGAAAGCATTTCAAGCTGGCCGACTTAGCCTGGAACTGACCGGCAGGAAGAAGTCGAAGAAGCACGAGGCGGTGGAAGCCGGGACGGAAATCGAGATCGATTTCGCCAACGTGGAGAAGGCGAACCTGGTTCCGGAGTTCTGAGCTTCGAGCCGCGTAAGGGCGGTACGCATTTGCGCGGAACAACAATGCATGTCCCTCGACTTCGCTCGGGATGACAGGTAAGTAGGAATTGCAAATCGGTGTGCCTTCAGGCGCGCCCCATTGAACGACCGAACACGTAAGGGTGGCAGAAATTTATGGCAAGTGAACTGTACAACGTAATCGACGCTCTCAGCCGGGAGAAGGGTATCGATCCGCAGATCGTCGTGAGCGCGGTGGAGGATGCCATCGTCGTAGCCACCCGAAAGTATTACAAGACGCAGGAGAATCTGCGCGCCGAGCTTGACAAGGAGAGCGGCCAGATTCGGGCTTATGCCGTGCGGTCCATCGTTGAAGGATCGGAGCAGATCGAGGACCCCCTCTCGCAGATCACGCTTGAGGAAGCCAAGCGTATCGATCCGGCTGCCGAGGTTGGCGGGGAATTGCGCACCTACAAAGCGACCGATGTCCTGGGCCGGATTGCGGCGCAGCTTGCCAAACAGGTCATCTTCCAGAAGGTGCGCGAGGCCGAGCGCGACACGATTTACAACGAGTACATCGGGCGCGTGGGCGAGATCATCAACGTCACCATCAAGCGCACCGAAGGCCAGGACGTGATCGTTGACCTGGGGAAGGCCGAGGGCCGCATGCCCCGCAAGGAGCAATCGCGGCTGGAGTCATTTGCTCCGGGCGAGCGCGCTCGCGTGATGATTGTGCGGGTGGAAAAGGCCTCCAAAGGGCCGCAGGTGGTGGTCTCGCGCGCGGTGCCGGAACTGGTCAGCCATCTCTTCCAAACGGAAGTTCCAGAAATCTACGACAACACGGTTGTGATCCGTGCCATTGCACGCGAAGCCGGCGAGCGCACCAAGATTGCGGTGATGTCGAAGGACAAGGATGTCGATCCGGTGGGTGCTTGCGTCGGCATGAAAGGCATGCGGGTGCAGTCCATCATCCGCGAATTGCGCGGCGAGAAGATCGACATCATCGAGTACCACGAAGACCCGGTGGTATTTGCCGAAAAAGCTCTGCAGCCGGCGAAGGTCAGCCGTGTCACCATGCTCGAAGGGCAGGAAAAGCACCTGGAAGTGATTGTTGACGACAGCCAGCTCTCGCTGGCTATCGGCAAGAAGGGACAGAACGTTCGCCTGGCGGCAAAGCTCCTGGGCTGGAAGATCGACATCAAGAGCGAAGAAGAGAAGCGTCAGGAAGTCGAAGAACAGATGCGCGGCGTGATGAACGTGACCGTAACTCCGCTGGAGACCGTCCCCGATCTGGAGCCGGGCATTGTGGAGAAGCTGGTGGCCGCAGGGATCACGACCGTCGAGGCTGTCGCCGACATGACGCCCGAGCAGTTGGAAGAGGTTCCGGGCATCGGACCCAAGACCGTGGAGAAGATCAGTATCGCAGTCAACAATTACTTCTCCAGCCTGGAAGCGGCCGAGGGTACAGTCGCCGAAGAAGCTCTTGCCGAAGGCGCGGAGCCAGCCGGCGAGGCAGTACCGCTTCCCGGCGAAGGACTCGAAGACGCGGGGGAGATCGATGGCGAAGACGTCTCTGCCGAAGACGCTGCCAAGCAGCTTGCCGACGAAGAGGCGCAGGAGGATGAAGCGGCCGAGGAAGGCGACGAGGGTCTTCGTGACGATGAAGCTCACGGTGAAATCGGCGGCGAAGCCGATGTGACCGAGACGGAAACCGGCGGTCAGTCGGGGTCCGATGAAGGTTTGCCGGATGAACCGGAAGCCTCTTCCGAGAGTGTCGAGGAACTCGCCGACGAAGGGCAGGCCTTCGAAGCCGAAGTCGTTGACGGGGTGGAGAACGCGCCTCCCGCCGACGAGGCGGAACTGATCATTCGCGAACGTCCGGCGACGGAAAACGAGAACGTGCCCGAGGAAGAAGAGCCCGGGGAGAAGCGGTCGTAAGGAAGTTGCCGGTAGTCAGTTGTCAGTGACTTTAAGCCAAAATCAAACCGTGAGGATGCTATGAAGGCGTAACCAGGCGGGACATAACGGAGGAAGCAGGGCGGAATGCAGCACAAGGTTCGAATTAACGATCTGGCGAGAGAACTTGAGGTCAAGAGCAGGGCGATCCTCGACGTTCTTCCCGTGGTCGGCGTGACGGAAAAGAAGACGCACTCCAGCTCCATCGAGGAAGATGAAGCCGAGCGCGTGAAGCAGCACTTCGCCGCTACTCGTCAGCAGTCGACGGGTGGACGCGGTAGCTCGCGCGCGGCTGCGCCGAGCGACGAATTTAAGCCCAAGATCGACCTGTCGCACATCTCCAAGCCGGGCGATGTGTTGAAGGCGATTACGGAGCGTAAGGCCCAACCCGCGGCGCCTCCGCATGCGCTCACTCCTCCTAGTCAGGCTGCGCCCGGCACGACTCGGATCACGGTTGCTCCGCCTTCAGCGGTCCCGCCAAAGCCTGCGCCTCCGGCCGGACATCCGGTTGCAGCGAGTACGCCCGCAGCTCCGCCTGAACCGCCCAAGCCTGCACCTCGATTCATCACTCCACAGTCGGTGGCGCGTCCGCCGGCAGTGGTGGTAGTTCCGCCCAAGCCGCCTGCCCAGCCGGCCCATACACCCGCTGTTTCCGAGGCTGCGAAGCCACACGAGGCTACGATCCAAAATCAAGTTGCTGTTCTCGATCAACCCGAAGCGGTGCCTCCGGCGCCGGAACTTCACGCAGTAGAGTCACCCGCCGAGGTGGAACCGCAAACCGCAGCGTCTGCTTCGGCTGTTGCGCCCCCTATGGCGCGTCCCGCTGCTCCGGCAGCGCAGCCGCCGCAGGGTGGAGTACGTCCTCCTGTGCCGGCGCCGCCGGCGCGTCCCGGACAGCCATTACAGCCCGCTGCCAATGCGCACGTTGCACCGCGACGGCTCATCGTTCCGCAGACTGGACCGCGTCCGGTGTATAAGGCGCCGGTCCGTCCGGCGGGTGCGACTCCGCCTCGGGCTGTCATGCCGGAGCGTGGCAAGCCGATTTTCCAGCGTCCGCGTCCGGGTGCTCCGCCGCAAGGCCAGACTCGTCCGCCGATGCGACCGGGCGAGCGTCGTGGACCGCATCCGACGCGTTCCGGTGCTCCGGGCAGCCGTCCGGGATTCGGAGCGGGAGCCGGCGCGGCGGCGCCGCCGCCGACCGGTCAGCGGCCCATGGGGCGTCCAGCGCGTCCCGGGCAGCGCTATGTTCCGCGTGGGGTGAAGGAAGGCCCGATGAAGGGCTTCGTTCCACCGCCGCGTTTGTCGCTCTCCAGCGAGCCGCTGCCGATCACGCGCAGCATCACCATTCCAGAAGGCATCAGCGTGAAAGACCTGGCCGAGAAGCTGGGGATTCGCGCCAAGGACCTCATCGCTCGCCTGCTGGCGCGTGGCGTGTTTGCCACGGTGAACCAGACGCTCGATTCCGATCTCGCCGCCGATATGGCTCGTCACTTCGGCGCCGAAACTTCGGTCATCACCTTCGAAGAGCAGTTAGCCAAGGACGAAGGACCAGCCGAAGGCGCCGGTGAAGACGGTGGAGCGCAAGCTGTGCCGCGGCCTCCAGTGGTCACCATCATGGGTCACGTTGACCATGGCAAGACCAGCTTGCTGGATTCGATTCGATCGACCAGTGTCGCCGAAGGCGAAGCTGGAGGCATTACCCAGCACATCGGAGCCTACAAAGTTTCGATCACCGATCCCAACTCGCCTGCCTTCGGGCGCGAGATCGTGTTTCTCGACACGCCGGGTCACGAAGCTTTTACTCGTATGCGTGCGCGCGGATCGAAGGTCACCGACATCGTGGTTTTGGTTGTCGCCGCTGACGATGGAGTCATGCCTCAGACCCTGGAAGCGATGGACCACGCCAAAGCGGCGAACGTACCGATCATTGTCGCGGTCAACAAGATCGATAAGCCCGATGCCATGCCTGACCGGGTGAAGAAGCAACTCGCCGACCGCGGGCTGATGCCGGAAGACTGGGGCGGGACCACGGTATTCGTCGATGTTTCGGCCAAGCAGAAGACTAACCTCAATCTGCTGATGGAGATGGTTTGCCTGGTTGCCGATCTGCAGGATCTGAAAGCTGTACCCGATCGTCTGGCCAGCGGCACCGTACTGGAAGCCAAGCTCGACCGCGGTCGTGGTCCGGTGGCGACCGTGCTGGTGCAGAATGGCACCTTGCACAACAGCGATAATTTCGTGGTCGGCAATGTATTCGGCAAAGTACGCGCCATGTTCAACGATCGTGGGGTGGCGCTGGATTCTGCAGGCCCAGCTACTCCGGTCGAGATCCTCGGCCTGGAAGGATTGCCGCAGGCCGGCGATCAACTGGTCGCAGTGGCCGATCGGGAGAAGGCGCGTGGCATCTCCGAGTACCGCGAAACCAAGGCCCGTGAAGCGCAATTGGCTAAGAGTTCGCGCGTGTCCCTGGAGGGCCTGGCGGAGCAGTTGAAATCCGCCGGTCAGAAAGAACTGTTCATCATCCTGAAGGGCGATGTGCAGGGCTCGGTGGAAGTGCTGAGCGATCTTCTAGCCAAGCTTTCCAACGATCGCGTGAAGATCAACGTGATGCGCGCCAGCGTAGGCGCCATCACAGAAAGCGACGTTCTCTTGGCTTCAGCGTCGAATGCCGTCATCATCGGCTTCAACGTGCGGCCGGAGCGCAAGGCACAGGAACTGGCGGAGCAGGAGAAGGTCGACATTCGCCTGCACTCGATCATTTACGAGCTGCAGGACGAGATCAAGCGCGCCATGACCGGCCTGCTGGAGCCGATCATCAAAGAGACGTACATGGGGCGGGCCGAGGTGCGCGACACCTTCCGCGTGCCCAAGGTCGGCACCATCGCCGGCTGTTACGTTAGCGATGGCGTAATTAAGCGCGACGCCGAGGTGCGGCTGCTGCGCGATAATGTGGTCGTATTCAAGGGCAAGATCGGCTCGGTGCGCCGCTTCAAGGAAGACGTCAACGAAGTGCGCAACGGCATGGAATGCGGTATCTCGATCACCAACTACGGCGATATCAAGGTGGGAGATGTGATCGAGGTCTTCGTGACCGAGCGGGTCGCAGCCGAAGCGTTTGTGTAAAGCAGTTGTCAGTTGTCAGTTGCGGCTGGACTCGAGCACTCACCGCGCTTTGAAGGGGCGCAGCTTTAGCCATGCCCTGAGCCTGCCGAACGGGTGCGCCGCATGAATCATGTACTTTTGTCGTCCCCAGAAGGGCTTTAGCCCGACGCAGGATCTACTTTTAACGCCATCAAAAAACGGCAGTAAGTGAAGAAACATACCCGTCCCGGAACTGAATCCTCCGCAGAGAGGAGCCGGTATCCGGGACGTTGTGCAACAGGAAGAAGGAATGATCGCGTATCTCACACTGGAGATCCGCATTGAGGGCGCCCACTCGCTCAAAGACAAGCGCCAAGTAGTGCGCAGCGTGAAAGACGGACTGCGGGCGCACTTCAATGTCGCCGTAGCCGAACTGGATGCCAGCGACGCCTGGCAGCGCGCCACCCTGGGTGTGGTCAGCATCTCCGACTCGCGCGATTATCTTGACGGTCTCATGCACAATGTCGAGCGGCATGCCATACGCGTCGCTAACAACAGCGGCGGCGAGATCACAGATTCCTTTTTGGACTTTCTCCACCAAGCGGAATTCGACGGCAAAATGACCGATGAATCGTGATCATTATCACCGCAAGCTTGACAGGCAGGCGTATGCTCTAACGTTCCCCTTGTTGTGGAGAGCGAATTCACCACGGAGACACGGAGGACACGGAGTTTTTTGGAAACCAGGATCCTTTGTGATCTCCGTGCCTCCGTGGTGAACAAAATAGTCATGGAGAATCGGGGACAGCAACATCATCGCGCGCGGCTGGGCGAAGCCCTGCGGGAAGAGATCACTGCACTGGTTGAAGGAGAACTCGGTGATCCGCGCATCGGACTGGTCAGCGTGAGCGAGGTGCAGCTGGCGGCCGGCGGCAAAACTGCGCGGGTGTTCGTCGTCGCAGCGGGGGACGAAGGCGAAGCGGAGCAGAGCGTCGAAGGCCTGAATGCAGCCCGCGGCTATATCCGTCATGAGCTGACCCGGCGGCTGGGCGTCAGGCAAGCGCCCGAGATTGTTTTCACGCTCGACCGCTCGGATCAATACGGCGGCAGGATTGAAGAGCTGTTACAGAGAGTTGAGAAGAGGAAGAGACGCAATTAGCACTTGGCATTTAGCCGAAGCGCCGGGCCATGCACCCACTAAATGCTAACTGCTAAGTGTCAAGTGCTGACAAGGGCCATGCTGGATGAAGTACTGAATCAGATCGGGAGAAGGCAGAGGTTCATTCTCACGTCGCATGCGCGGCCCGACGGCGATGCCGTCGGCTCGACCCTGGCGTGCGCGCAAATCCTGCGCAGCATGGGCAAGCAGGCCAGCGTGGTCCTCAGCGACGGCGTGCCCAGCATCTACACGCCGCTGCCGTTCAGCGACTCGGTGCTGCACTGCACCGAGCAGGCGCCTGAGGCCGAGGCGGTCATCATCCTGGAGTGCGACAGCGTGCAGCGCACGCGGCTCACCGGCCTGGAGCGCCACTATCTCATCAACATCGACCACCACGCCACCGCGCGGCCCTTTGCCGATGTGAATTGGATCGATCCTAACGCCTGCGCTACGGCCGAGATGATCTTCCGGCTGGCGCGCCAGGCGGGCGTCAAGATCTCGCCCGAGGTCGCCACCTGCTTGTACACCGCCGTGCTGACCGACACTGGCTCGTTCTGCTTCAACGGCACCACGGAGCGCACCTTCGCATTGGCGCAGGAACTGGTGCGCTGCGGCGCCGATCCTGTCGCTATCGCACATAACGTCTATTTCTCCACCCATGCTTCAAAGATGCGTCTACTCGGGGCGGCACTCAGCAGCCTGCAATGCGACGGCAGCCTGGCATGGATGCACGTGGAGCGCGCCACCCTGGAGCGGTGCCAGGCCTGCGATGAAGATTGCGAAGGCTTGGTGAACTATGCGCTGGCGATCCAGGGCATCGAAGTGGCGCTGTTCTTTCGCGAAGAGCCTGACGGAGGTTTTCGCGTGAGCTTGCGTAGTAAAGGCTCGGTCAACGTAGCCGCGGTGGCGGAGTCGTTTGGCGGAGGCGGGCACGAATGCGCCAGCGGCTGCGCTCTGCCCGGACCACTCTCCGTCGCTGTCGCGCGAATCGTCGCTCAGTTGCGCTTGCGGGGTTACGAGGCGCACGTGCAATAGGCACGATGCACTCGTCCCGCCGCGCGGGACGACTCAGTTCAGCCCAGGACGAAGTCCTGGGTGCGCAGCTCATTAATCTCTTCGTCCCGGCAGGGACGGCCTGCTTACCCGAAAACGAATCGCGGATCATACTCCACGCCTGATTTCCGCAGCAATGTCATGAACTCCTGTTCGAAACTCCACTTCTTATGGTGCTCGGCATGGTTCGCAATATAACCGATAACCGTTTGTCGCTGCGATTGGCTTATGCTAAACGCGCCATAACCCTCTTGCCACGTGAACCGATATCCATGCTCGTGAAGCCAGCGGGAGCTGCTCCCCTTCAACTCCTTCATCGCGTATGCCAATGAGACTGCGGGCGGCACAAGAAGCAGGAGATGCACGTGATTTCCGGTGCCTCCGGCAGCGAGCAGAGTGACATTATGGTCCCGAGCCACGACCGCAAGATAACGCCAGAGCGCATCCGGATCCGGAACCACGTTCGCACGTTGTTTCGTGCTGAAGACGCAGTGCACCAGGACGGAGGCATGGGTGTGGGACATGCAAATATAGGTTACAGAGAATGTCCGGCGTATTCCGTGATGTTCGGCACGTCATCGCGTGTCGTCCCTGCCGGGACAGGCCCTCTAAAAATGCCCCCTACCCAGGACTTCGTCCTGGGCTGAACTGAGCCGTCCCGCATGGCGGGACGGGATCGTCGCAAGTGTCTATATACATTCCTGCGCCAGAGAATCGCGAGCGAGAGAACGCAACCAAGCACAGTAAGTGTCCGCGGGGGTGACCCACCCTTCTCACCTGTTCTTGGCGAGAGGGTGGGCACGGAGGGTGGAACGAGAGGTGGGAATGCGTTATTCCGGCCGGTCGATCTGGGCGCGCTGCAACTTGTCGGAATAATCCACGTACACCGACTTCCACTCGGTGTAGAAGTCGATCGCGCCAATCCCGCCTTCGCGATGGCCGTTGCCCGTGGCCTTCACGCCGCCAAACGGCAGATGCACCTCAGCGCCAATGGTCGGAGCGTTGATGTAAGTGATACCGGCATACAGATCGCGCATCGCCGCGAACGCCTTGTTCACATCCCTGGTGTAGATCGCCGATGACAATCCGTACTCGATGTCGTTGGCGATCTGGATCGCGCTCTCCATCCCGCCGCACGGAATAATCGAGACGACCGGCCCGAAGATCTCCTCCTGCGCGATGCGCATTTTGGGATCGACGTCGGCGAACACGGTCGGCGCGACGAACCAGCCGTAATTGTAGGCCTCGCCTTCGAGGCGATGGCCGCCGCATAGCATCTTGGCGCCTTCGTCCTTGCCGATCTTGATGTACTTGAGGTCGGTTTCCATCTGCGCCGAATTAACGGCGGGGCCCATGTCCACGCTCTCGTCGAGGCCATTACCCACTTTCAGCTTCTGCGCGCGCGCCACCAACTCGTCGACGAATTTCTTGTAGACACCTTTCTGCACGATGATGCGACTGGTTGCGGTGCAGCGCTGACCAGTGGTGCCAAACGCGCCCCACAACGCGCCTTCCAGCGCCAAGTCGAGATTGGCGTCGTCGAGCACGATCATCGGATTCTTGCCACCTAGCTCCAGCGAGCAGTGTTTAAAGGTCTTCGCGGCCTCCTGGCCCACTACACGCCCCACCGCTGTCGAGCCAGTCAGCGAGACCGCGCGCACGTCGGGATGCTCGACCATGGGCGTTCCAACCTCGCCGCCAAAGCCGGTGACGATGTTGACCACGCCCGCGGGAATGCCGCCATCGGTCAGCGCTTGCACGAAGTTCAGCGTCGAGAGCGGCGTGTCCTGCGCCGGCTTGATCACGGCAGTGTTGCCGGCCACCAGCGCCGGAAACAGCTTCCATGATGGGATTGCCATGGGGAAATTCCATGGCGTGATCATGGCGCAGACGCCCAGCGGCTGTCGGACGGCCATGGCGAACTTGTTGGGCAGCTCCGAGGGCACCGTCGGGCCGAACAGGCGACGGCCTTCGCCGGCCGTGTAGTAGCCGCAATCGATGGCCTCCTGCACATCGCCACGCGTCTCCTTAATCACCTTGCCCATCTCGCGCGTCATCTGCTGCGCGTACTCTTCTTTGCGCTCGATGAGGATCTCTGCCGCTTTGTACAGCATCTCGGCGCGACGGGGCGCGGGAACCAGTCGCCACTTCTTGAAGGCTTGCCGCGCAGCCTCGATCGCCTGGTTAACGTCTTCGCTGTCGGATCTCTGGAAGATGGCAACTACCTCGCGGGTGTCGGCCGGGTTCAGGTTCTCGAAGGTGCGGCCGGTGCGGCTCGCCACCCACTCCCCGCCGATAAAGTTCTTATAGGTTTTCGGCTGTGCGCCGGTGCGAATCGCGGGCGCCTTCTGCTCCATCGTAGCCATGAATGATTGCCTCCTGCAGGAAAGTCCAAAGCTTTTATGCTATCCGCTTGGGAGGCGGTTGTCACTTTGAGCTGTCAGGTGTCAGCCGTCAGCTGTCAGCTATCAGCTCTGGCTGTTCAGTGTCCGCTCTTCGTTCAGCTCGACAAACGCGCGCGATTCGTTGCACGCGATTAGCGAAGCGTCAGGCAGCGCGGTTCCAGTCGTCTATCAGTGCGTCTCCAATCGGACATTCAGCGGTTGCGACCTCATCGGGCACCAGGTCGAGGAACTCGATTTCGACCGCAGGTGGCGTTGCCGGCTTGACACCCATGAGCCGAGCCATCCTGCTCTTCGCATGCAAGTGCAGTGAGCGGACGAGCATGGGCTCGACTTCTTCAGCGAACACCTGCTGGTTGCGTGAAGCCAGCTTACGGGAATGAACTTCGACCCGGCAAGCGGGGCCCTGCTCTGTCGATGCTTCTGACAGAAACTGGATGGTGATCTGGTGGCGGTCTGACTGGCGCCGCTGCTGAAACGAATGCATGGTCAAGTCGATCAGCTTCTCGGCGATACGTCGTTTCTGGCCGATCGAGGTTTCCGGCAAGTAGAGTCGTAGGTACGGCATCGGGAGCCTCCTACTTCATGGAAGTTAGATGTGCATTTCGGGTGCCATGGCCAATGCACTGGAAATACGTGGCTTACACACCTTGAAGTTGAGGCTACCAGGTAGAATCTTCCGGCGTCCGGAGTCCTTTGTCGAAATCTACCGCAGTGAAGCAGACGAGCAACAAAGCCGGAGTTTTCGGCTCCGGCTCTGTGGCACAACAAAGAATTGTGAGGGCCTACCTGCTGCGGCGCAGCCGCCGACCTACCGCAAAGATACCGGTTCCCAGCAACAACAAAGAAGAGGGTTCCGGAGTAGTACCTTGGGCACCCACGGTGATAATTTGTGTCGGAGTAATCGCTCTGTAACAATCGCCAGCGGATGGAACCGATGTCCTACAGAGGCAGCGTAGTTCGTACGGAAATTCGTGGACTTGATCTGCGGCTGGAGAACGGCGTCTTGTCGGTGTCGAGTGCGGGGGAGGATCTGATTTCCCCGATCGGACTTACCGCGCCGGAAGCGGAGAGGCTCGCGTTGCACATGAGCAAAGCGCAGCTGCCGGAATGGAACCAGATGGAAGAGCTGAAGTCGCGAGCCGAGTTGCGCTACCGCCACTATCTGGGCTCCTGGCTGGTGATGTGCCTGGCCGCTTTCAGCGCCTATATCGGGTATCCCGGCTATTACCTCTGCATTCTGTTGTCGCTGCTATCCATCTTTCTCTGGTGGAGGGCGGGTTTTGTAGAAGAGAAAGCGGCGCGGGAGACGCAAGCCGAGAGGAATGCCTTTCGTCCTGACTGGAATTACCTTCGCCGGCGTCTGGAAGAATCGGAGGGCGGTGTGGGGAGCGAATCCTCGGAAACTTGAGTGACCATTGCCGCAATGTCGCCAGCGGCTTTTGCCTCCTGGCCTGCGAATCGGCGACAATCGCAGAATGCCTGATCGCGATGTCCTGCGCGTTGGAGTGGTGGGTTGCGGCGCCTTTGGACGCAATCACGCGCGCGTTTATCGCGACCTACAGGCCGACCCAGCGCAGAATGTTGCGTTTGTGGGCGTTGCGGACCTCGATTACCCGCGAGCCCAAGCCGCTGCCAACGAGTTCGGTACGCAGGGCTTTCGTTCTGTTGAAGAATTGATTGCCGCCGGCGTCGATGCGGTTTCGGTTGCGGTCCCCACCCACGCTCATCTCGAGGTTGCACGCGAGTTAATGCAGCGTGGGGTTGACGTCCTGATCGAGAAGCCGCTGGCAACCAGCGTTGCGGAAGCCGATGAGCTGATCGATCTGGCGCGGCGGCATCGCCGGATCGCCCAGGCCGGGCATCTGGAGCGCTTCAATCCCGCGGTGCGCGCGACGGCGCCGCTACTGACGCAGCCCATGTTCTTCGAGGTGCACCGCCTCAGCCTCTTCACGCCGCGCTCTCTCGACGTCGATGTCATCCTCGACCTCATGATCCACGATCTCGATGTGGTCCTGGCATTTGTAAAATCGTCGGTGAGGGAAATCCGCGCGGTCGGTCTGCCCATCCTATCGAAGAAAGTCGATATCGCGAACGTGCGCATGGAATTTGAGTCGGGCTGCGTCGCTAACTTCACCGCCAGCCGGGTCAGTACCGAGCGCATCCGGAAACTGCGCTTCTTCCAGCCGCGTCAATATGTATCGCTCGACTACTCGCGGCAAGATGTGCTGGTGCTCACCGTGGAAGACGCCAATCCCTCGGCGGCAGATCTTGATCCGTTCAACCCCGCGAGTGTGGCCGCCGGGGCGTTTCCCGGCATCACACCGTTTAAGCCAAAGGTGGAGCCGCAGGAGCCGTTGCGGGCAGAATTGAGCAGCTTCCTGCGCGCGGTGCGCGAGCGCTCCACGCCGAAAGTAACTCTGGAAGATGGCCGGCGCGCGTTGGCGGCGGCGATGCAGATCGTCGAGGCCATTGCCGAGCACAGCCGGAGCGCGCGATTGATGGAATTGACTCGGGCGGAAAGCTAGCCTACGCTTGCACAATTAGCGATGCTCGATGAACTGGTGACCATCTCAAAGTTCCTGAGCCTGGGCGAAGCCAAGCTGGCGCAAGGCAAGCTTGTCTGCGCGGGAATCTCGGCGTTTGTGTGCGACGAGAACATGCACGCCATGAACTGGCACATGGGGATGGCCCTGGGTGGCATCCGTCTGCAGGTACCCGACAGCCAGGTGGTGCGCGCGCTGGAGGTGCTCGACGACTTCGAGCCGGAGGACGGCGATATCGAGCCCGAAGATGATGAGGAACTCGAAGAAGTTGCGTGCTGTCCGGAGTGCGAATCGCTCGAAATTCGCGAGGTGGACAGCTCCAATCCGCGTCAGATCGCGCTGTGGTCGGCGGCCATTCCCTTTCCCGAGCCGCCGCAGACCGTGCGCCGCTGGAAATGCCTGATGTGCGGGTATGAGTGGCGGGAAGCGGAAGAGTAAGCCGCGAATTACGTATATGGATGGTGCGGAGGCCGGCATGCAGCCCGTAATATTCGCGCCCTGACCGGAATCGAATTTGTAAATGTATGTAATATGGTGGAAAAGCTTGTGCAGTGGCATTCAGCAGTGTTTTCGGCCTGCAACTCGGATTTTACTGGGTGGTTTGGAAACATCGATATTGCGCATAGAATTGTTTTTATAGGGAGAAACTCAATGGCGGATCGAAAGCAGTTTCTGGGGGTCACGACCCCAGATCCCGAATTGCTACGGTTGCTGGAGGCTTCGCGGGAGACGACAGTCACGGAAGAAGAGCTGCGCGAGCAAAGGATCAGCTTTGCCTTTGGCAATGCTCCCGTAGATGCGCAATCCATAACGAAGGACAGCGTGCGACGCGCATCCCAAAATATTCGATTGCGGACTTAAGTGCTTAGGGCCTGCTTAACTGCAGGCTCCTCGCAATGTCTGTCAGAGAAAAAGACAATCCGGCACTATTCGCCAAAATCCAAGAGCAGAACCTTCTGCGACAATACGACCTCCTGTCGAATTGCATTGAAATCGGGTTCGAGAAGGGCATCGAGGCCTTCGACAAGTACACTCTTTGGGTGCTGAACTACGCGGCGGTAGCGAATATTTCGCAGTTCGGTGGGCGCTACCGTGAGGAGCCAATCTACGTAGGAAGCCACATTCCTCCCCATTTCAAAGATGTTCCGAACGAGATGGATCGTTTCTTTTCTGTCATTCACGAGAACTGGACAATCATCGATCACCCGACAATGCTACCTGCCTATGCATTGTGGAGATTGAATTGGATTCACCCATTCGTGGAAGGCAACGGGAGAACGGCGAGAGCAGCATGCTATTACCTCCTATGCATGAGGCAAGGAAAGTTGCTGGGTGGTAGAAAAATCGTGCCAGAACGTATTCGAGAGGACAGGGCACCGTACTATGCTGCCCTTCGTGCAGCCGACCTAGCTTGGGCAGAGGGCCATTTCGATGTTTCGGAATTGGCGGCGTATCTTGAACGGCTGCTAAAGGGCCAGTTGACCGACACCAAGTAGCGTCTTCCAATCACCCGTCTGCTATTCAGCGCTCCTATCTCCTTCCTCCATCGCACTCGCCATGCGACAATAGAACTTCCTTCCTCCCATGAACCCAGTTGACAGCGCTCCCAGCCTCGCCAAAGATCCCACCATCACTCCAGAAGTGCTCCGCGACCACGGCATCGCGCCGGAGGAGTACGACCGTATCCTGAAGGCGCTAGGCCGCGAGCCTACCTTCACCGAGCTCGGCATCTTCAGCGTGATGTGGAGCGAGCACTGCTCCTATAAATCGTCGCGCGTGCACCTGAAGCGGCTGCCTACCCATAGCCGCCGGGTGGTGCAGGGGCCGGGGGAGAACGCCGGCATCATCGATATCGGCGATGGCTGGGCCTGCGCTTTCAAGATTGAGTCGCACAACCACCCGTCATTCATCGAGCCGTTTCAGGGCGCGGCGACCGGTGTCGGCGGCATTCTGCGCGACATCTTCACCATGGGTGCGCGGCCGGTCGCGATCATGGACTCGCTGCGCTTCGGGCCGATTACCCAGCCCACCAAGCCCACCCTGTCGCCAAAAGAAGGCGACAAGGATGGGCCACCCAAGCGGCCACCCGACGACAACCAGGGTGGGCCACCCGCGATCGACCAGGCGACGCTGCACAAGAACCATTCCGTGCTGGAAGGCGTGGTCAGCGGCATTGCCTCCTACGGCAACTGCTTCGGGGTGCCCAATGTCGGCGGCGAGGTGAAGTTCGAGAGCTGCTACTCGGGCAATCCGCTGGTCAATGCGTTTGCGCTTGGGCTCGTGCGGCGTGACCAGATCTTCTATGCCAAGGCGGCGGGCGAAGGCAATCCCGTGATCTACGTCGGCTCCAAGACGGGACGCGACGGCATTCACGGCGCCACCATGGCCAGCGAGGAGTTCAGTGAGGAATCGGAAGCCAAGCGGCCAAACGTGCAGGTGGGCGATCCCTTCCTGGAAAAGCTGCTGCTGGAGGCCTGCCTGGAGGCGATGCAGACCGGGGCCATCGTCGGTATCCAGGACATGGGCGCCGCCGGCCTGACCTGCTCGACCTGCGAGATGGGCGGGCGCGGGAGCGTCGGGCTGGAGATCGAGCTCGACCTGGTGCCGCAGCGCGAGACCGGCATGACGCCGTACGAGATCATGCTAAGCGAGTCGCAGGAGCGCATGCTGCTGGTGGCCGAGGAGGGCCGCGAGGATGAGGTCTTCCGCGTATTCGACAAGTGGGGACTAGATGCGGTGACGATCGGCCGCGTAATCGGACAGCCCACCATGCGCGTGCTGGAGCACGGAAAGGTCGTAGCGGAGATCCCCAATGCAGCCCTGACCGACGACGCTCCGCTTTATCGGCGTCCGCTGGAGCGTTGGGAGCCGCCGGTTCCGCGCGAGGTGCCGGACGATATCGCGCTTGGGCAGAAGGCGGAATTTACCGATGAGCTGAAGCGGCTGCTTGCCAGCCCGAATATCTGCTCCAAGCGCTGGGTCTTCGAGCAGTATGACTCGATGGTGCAGACCAACACCGTGCAGGGTCCCGGTGGCGAAGGTGGCGTGATTCGCGTCAAAGGCACGCAGCGCGGGCTCGCGATGGCGCTCGACGGCAATGGCCGCTGGTGTTACCTCGATCCCAAGCTCGGCGCCATGCATGCGGTGGCGGAATCGGCGCGCAACGTAGCTTGCACCGGTGCCACCCCTGTTGCTGCTACGAACTGCCTGAACTTCGGCAATCCTGAGAAGCCGCACATCATGTGGCAGTTTTCGCAAGTCATCGACGGGATGACCAAAGCCTGCGAAGAGCTGGAGACACCGATTACGGGCGGCAACGTCAGCTTCTACAACGAGACCCTGGGCGAGGGCATCTACCCCACCCCGGTGATTGGCGTAGTGGGCATACTGGGAGACGTGCACAAGGCCGTCGGGCCGCATTTCCGCCAGCTCGGACGTGCGCTGGTTGTGCTGCGCGGCTCGGAGCCGGGGGACGCCTCCGATGTCGAGGCGGAGTTTGGCTCATCGGAGTATGCGAAAGAGTTCCTCGGGCACATCTGGGGATTCCCGCCCTCGCTGGAGTTGGAGAAAGAAGCCGCGCTGCAGAAGGCGATTGTCGAGATAATCGCTCAGGATCTGGTTGAGTCGGCGAAGGACTGCTCGGAAGGCGGATTGGCGGTGACCCTGGCGGAGTGCGGTTTTGCCCACGGTATCGGCGCTCAGGTGGACCTTAGTTCCAACGGCCTGGTGCCGGAGTTCGTGCTCTTCGGCGAAGATGCCAGCCGCATCCTGATTTCCTGCGACGAACAAAATGTGGGGGGAATCCAACAAGTAGCGGAAAAGTTTGGGGTCTCGGCAGAGCGTATTGGTAGTACCATCTCCGATCAGTTGGAAATCCGGGTGGACGGCACTCCCGCCGCCACGGCGAGGCTCTCTGAATTACAGGAAGCATGGGCGAGCGCGCTGGAGCGTGCTCTGCATGTCGAGACGGAAGAGCGGCTGGTGCCGGGGGCGTTGCAGAAGAGCTAGAGCGGTTGCGAGGTCCGCGAACTGCAGCTCCCTACGCTCGGACTGATGTCCTCGATCGGGATGACAAGAATAGTGGAAGGCTAAGAACAGCAAGGATGGGCGCGGACTTGAAGATCCGCTCTACCGAAATTGACGATCAGGTGAGCGATGCTGATTTCATCCGATAAGCTACGCGAAGAATGCGGCGTGGTGGCCATTTACGGCCACCCTGAGGCCTCTAAGCTCGCCTACCTAAGCCTCTATGCGCTACAGCATCGCGGCCAGGAGTCGGCGGGCATTGCATCTTCCAGCGGCGAACAGCTGCACCTGCACAAATCCATGGGGCTAGTCTCCGACATCTTTACTGCGGAGGCGCTGGCGCGCGTTCCCGGCTCGCTGGCCATTGGCCACACGCGTTATTCGACAACCGGGGGCTCGGCGCTGCTCAATGCACAGCCGATCATGGTGGAGTGCAACAAGGGCAAGATCGCCCTGGCCCACAACGGCAACATCATCAATGCTCTCGAAATTCGTTCCCAGCTCGATCAGCAGGGCTCGATCTTCCAGACCACCAGTGACACGGAAGTCATTGTCCATCTCATCGCCCGCTCGCGCGAGCAGACCCTCGCCGATGCTATGGCCGATTCCCTGCGCCGCATCCAGGGCGCGTTTTCGCTGGTCATGCTCACCGCCGACCGCGTCTTTGCCGCGCGGGACCCGCGTGGTTTCCGGCCGCTGGTGATGGGACGTATACCGGCCAACCCATCGGGCGCGAAATCTGGACAAGGCACATACCGCGAGGACACGGTCGTCTTTGCCTCCGAGACCTGTGCCTTTGACCTGATCGGTGCAGTTTACGAGCGAGAAGTGAAGCCGGGCGAGCTGGTCATCGTCGGACCGGAAGGCGTGCACTCGCGTTTCTACTCGGCACAGCAGCCGCAATCCAGCTGCGTCTTCGAACACGTGTACTTCTCGCGGCCTGACAGCATGGTCTTCGGGCGCGCGGTGCAGGAGACGCGCGAGTCGATGGGCCGTCAGCTTGCGCTCGAGTCGCCGGTGGAGGCCGACATCGTGGTGCCTGTGCCCGACTCGGGCGTCACCGCGGCCATGGGCTTCGCGCACCAGAGCGGCATCCCGTTGCAAATGGGGCTAATCCGCAATCATTACGTGGGCCGCACCTTCATTGAGCCTGAGCAGCGAGTCCGCGATTTCGGAGTGAAGCTCAAGTTGAATCCGGTGCGCAACGTGCTCCAGGGCAAGCGAGTGGTGCTCATCGACGACTCCATCGTGCGCGGCACCACCAGCCAGAAAATTGTTCGCATGGTGCGCGATGCAGGAGCGAAAGAAGTGCACATGCGCATCTCCTGCCCACCCACCATTTCGCCCTGCTACTACGGGGTCGATACTCCTTCCAAGAACCAGCTCATCGCTGCCAACAAGTCGGTGGAACAGATTCGTGAGTACATTGGCGCCGATTCGCTGGCCTATCTCTCGCTGGAGGGGCTGCGCAAAGCCGCGGGTGAAGGCGATGAGAAAATCTATTGCACCGCCTGTTATACCGGTAAATATCCGACCAATATTGTCGACATAGAAGACATCGCGCCCGCCATGGCAGCGGGCGACTGAGCAGGCTGCTACACTGCGCGTATGCTCGCCCCGTACGCTGTCCGGGTGGAGGATTCGCGAGGACGCCGCTATCCCGAGCCGCCGCATCCCTATCGCAACCCGTTCCAGCGCGATCGCGACCGCGTGATTCATGCCCGCGCCTTTCGCCGGCTGGAAAACAAGACCCAGGTCTTCACCCGCCGCTACTCCGACCACTTCCGCACTCGCCTGACTCACACCATGGAGGTGGCGCAGATCTCGCGCACCATCGCCGGGGCATTGAACCTGAATGTGGACCTGGTCGAGACGCTGGCGCTGGTGCATGACATTGGTCATCCGCCGTTCGGCCATGCCGGTGAACGCATTCTTGACCTGCTCATGCGGCAGCACGGGGAGTTCTTCGATCACAACCTGCAAGCATTGCGCACCGTAGAAGACATGGAACTGCGCTATGCGAAGTTTCGCGGCCTGAA
This sequence comes from uncultured Acidobacteriaceae bacterium, assembly GCA_963785825.1. Taxonomy (GTDB): domain Bacteria; phylum Acidobacteriota; class Terriglobia; order Terriglobales; family Acidobacteriaceae; genus Bog-257. The sequence goes on from CAWAWQ010000001.1 coordinate 87,176, forward strand.
TCTGACATTTGAAGTGCGCGAGGGGATCATCAAGCACTCGCACGACTATAGCGAGGCGCAACATCCCGAACTGGCCGAGTATCTGCTTGACCAGCGCCCTCCGCTGGAGGCTCAGCTCATCGACCTGACGGACGAGATTGCCTACAGCACCGCGGACCTTGATGACGGCTTTGAAGCCAAGCTGCTGAAGTTGCCCCAGATTCGCGAGCAGGTGCCGGTATTCGAGCGATATTACGTTGAGGCAGAGACGAAGTACCCTGAGGCTCCAGAGAAGCTGAAGTTCAATGAGGCGCTGAAGCGGGTGATGAACCGCTTTGTGACGGACCTGATTGAAAACACCGCAAGACGTCTCGCAGATGCGGGTATCGGAAGCTTGGAAGCACTGCGTCGCTATCCTGAGCGGCTGGCGGGGTTCAGTTTGGAAGTTCAAGACGAGCGTCTGGAGGCCAAGCGCTTTCTGTATGCGGCGCTATACAACTGCAAGCCGCTGGAACCGGAGAAACGGCAGGCGGAAAAGGTGATCACCGAATTATTTACTTACCTGATGGCTCATCCCGAAGCCCTTCCCCACGCTTACCAGGAGAGAGCGGAGAGCGAGACCGTGGTGCGAATCGTCTGCGATTACATCGCCGGCATGACCGACCACTATGCCGAAGACCTGCGCAAGAAGCTGGGCGCAGGGAAAAAGACGCAGTGATGAGACATGGGTTTTAGAAGGCCTGGCATCGCTCGGGTGCCACCCTCAATTGGCCGCGAAAAATCGTCTTGTCGGTGACAGAACCGAATTCAGAGCTACAGTCCGAGTGCAAAGGTGTGACTTCTTCGTTCCTATTTCGGGCACACCATTCAGTTTTTGTGCCGATAATGGATGGACTTGTCTCGACCGAGCCTATACTGTTGGCGACCGGTCTTTGCGGCAAATGAGAAAGCCACGCTTCGCTCTCCTCTGCTTCGTGCTTCTCGCTTTTGGCGTCTCGCTAGCTGCTCCCGCCAAAGATTTGCCGGACCCTGTTTATGACCAGTCCGCCACCTCTGCTTGTGTGACCTCGGCTCCGTTCTCACGTGTACAGTCCCAAGCGGTTGATCGGAAAGCGCGGGACGTGCGGAAGGTTGTAGACCTTGTATCCGGCGCCCTGTCGTCGTTTCTATTTATGCAGATCAAGAACAGTGATGGGGCTTCGCCCGAACTCCGAAATACTTTAGCTTTGTTTTGTGTTTTCCGCTGTTAGCAATTCTTGATTATACCTGCACGCTGCAAAAACCTTCTCTAAATTTCTGGTTTGCGATTTGTAAGTGGGCAAAGCTACGACAGGAACGATCGGCCTGTCGCCGGCTCACCGTCCCCAGTTGTCGAGCCCCCTATCGACTCCAACTAAGTCGGACCCTCGATCCTCAAGCAAAGAAGGTGCCCTTATGAAGCGGCAGCGCGGATCACTGCTGATCCTCGTATGTGTCGTCGTAGCAATAAGCGGCGGCTATGCCTCAACCATTTCGCAGCCGGCAATACCACGCGCACCCACTTTCTATGGTCCTGCCGGGCTGCACACTCCATTGACTGATAAATACTGGTTTGGTGGCACTGGCGATTGGAGCGATCCGCTCAAATGGAAGGGCGGTATGCCAGATATTGATAGTAACGTATTCATAACTGCCGCCGGCGACAGTAATATAACTCTGGACATGAGCGCCAGCATCGCGTCGTTGACTCTCGGTATTTGGGGCGAGGGATCATCAACGCTGCAGGCGTACACTCCACAGACACTCACCATTGCGGGAGCACTTGCCATATCTCAGACAGGCACCCTCTACCTTTCAGGTGGTTCGGGCTTGGAGGTGTTTGGTGATGCTGGTAGCCAAGGCAGGTTTACCCTCGACACTTCGCCCTTTGGAGGAACCGGCACGGCGATCATACATGGTAACTTCAGCAACGGATTTTTTGGAAATCTCCAGTTGAACTCCGGAGCTCAGCTTTCGGTACAGGGGACACTGAGTAACAGTGGAGACATTCGCATCGACCACTCCGGCTTGCTGGTGAACGGGGATTTAAGGAACAACACGGGTAGCGACCCTTATGGGGAGATTTCCACAAACGCCAGCGACAGCGGAGGGAGCACGATAACCATCGCCGGCACATTGTTCAATGGTAGAGATGGCAGCTTCCTTCTGAATGGCAGTACTTCCGGGGGCGACCGAGCCACCATCGGGAACGTCGATAACGGCGGCGGCATACAGCTACAACGCGGCTCGTCCCTTACTGTCCCAGGAAGAATCGACAACCGCGGCTATATTGGGTTATCGGATTCCAGCCTGGTCGCAGGGCGTTTCGTTAACGAAGGATACACAACAGAGTATCTCTATCTTGGCCATAGTGAGGCCACTTTTGGAAGCCTCCTCAACAATAACAGGATTGATCTAACCAGGTCGACCCTCCAGGTTAATGGCGACGTAGACAACAACTGGGTAATCGCGACCGGCTCTTACGGCGGGAACACCGTGACGATCGGCGGCAGGCTGACCAACAGGGGATGGTCTTTCGCCCTCAACGGTGTGGACAACCCTGATGTTGCCAATATTGGCTCGGTGATGAACAGCGGAAACGTTTACATCGCCAGCAATGCAACCCTAAACGTCGGCGTCGGCGCGCACCCGGTAGCGACCGCACTTGGCGGCTATACCCAGACGGATGGACAGACCACCGTCGATGGCGTACTGAACATGGCGGGCCGAGGTACGATTAACTTCGCCGGTGGCTCTGTCTACGGCAATCAAGGCACCATTCGCGGATCTGTCATTTCCAATGCTGCCATTAATCTGGGCGATACCCCGCTCACCGTCGGGCAACTCACTTTTGCCGGCAGTTACAACCAGGGACCGCTGGGGAGCCTGACGATCGACATTGCCGGGCTCGAAGAGTACGACCAGCTCAACATTACGGGCCATGCTCAACTCAACGGCTTGCTTGACATCGACCTGCTAGGAAGCTATGTGCCGCAGATTGGCGATACCTTCGACATTATGAGCTTCCTCAGCAGCTCGGGAAGCTTTTCCACGGTCCTGGGCTTACCAATCAATGGCCAGGAGCATTTCGTCCTGGATTACAACTCAAACGGCCTAAGTCTCGACGTGGTGGCTGGGCAACTGGCAGGCGCGTCCGGCGAGCCGTTTATTACGTCAAGTGAGGGAGGAAGCGGTTCTATCCTGATGGCGTCAAGCTACGGGGCGCCCTCGCAAACCCCTGAGCCCAGCAGCTTCCTGCTCCTTGGCTCGGGATTGTTATGTCTCGGTTACAGCATTCGTCGTCGCATGAGTAAGTAAGCAAGAATTGGCACGGACCCGATACCACGAAATCGGGTCCGTTTTACGTTAAACCAGTTATGGGTCCGACAGTAAAGCGAGAAGACTTGCGGTAGGGCAACAGGTGGCAAAAGCGAAGGCGCCGCCGTAGCAGCGCCATTGCACTTTCTTCGAAGAGGCTACTGTTTGGGGGCGGTGGCGCCTTGCTGTTTCGCCAGTTTCACACGCGCCGTTTCCAGGTCTTTTTGCATCTTGGCAACGCTGTCGGTGTCGACCTCGGCGGGAATGGTTTTGTTCCACTCCTCCAGCGAGCGCTCATAGTGGGTGGCCGCCAGCTTCAAGCGTCCCGTCTTCTGATAGAGCTCGCCCAGGTGGCCATGGATGGTGGGATCGTTATTCATCCGCTCAGAGGCGCGGCGCAGGTTTTCCTCCGCCAGCTCGTAGTTGCCCATCTTGAAGTAGGCCCAGCCCAGCGAGTCGAGATAGGCTGCATTCTGCGGATCGAGCGCTATCGCCCGGCGAATATAGCCGAGAGCCTCATCCAGACGCGTACCGCGATCGGCCAGCATGTAGCCGAGATAGTTCAGCGCCATCGCATTCTTGGGATCGTCGGCCAGCACCTTGTGGAAGGCTTCCTCGGCGCGGTCGTACTTCTTCTGCCGCTCGTAAATTGAACCGGCGACGAACAGCGCGTAGTCCTTGTTCTCCGGCTTATTGGAAAGCTCGATCGCCTTATCGATGTTCTCTTCCGCCGCAGGCCAGTCCTTCACCCGGCTGTACATCTGGGCCAGCGCCACGTATACCGGCTGGTCATCGTTGGGATTGCCCTTCAGCAGGGACTTCACGTGCTCGATGGCGGGACCGGCGCTGCCCATGTCGGCCTGTTGCGAGGCAGCGACCATCTGCAGATCACGATTGTCAGGGAACTTCTTGGCCGCTTCATCGGCGATATTCGTGGCCATTTGCCACTGCTTATTGTCGCGATAAGTATCGATGAGCTGCTGATAACCTCGGACCGCATTTTCATCGCCGAGGTCGAGCATCTTGCGGAACGTCTCTTCTGCCAGTTGATACTTGTTCGCTTCGCGATAAACCGTACCCAGCCGCTCCAGGAAGACCGCGCGATTGTTCTTGTCGCCCAGCGTGTACTCGTCCTCGGAGCGCTCGGTCTTCTGTAGCAACTGATTCAGGATCGTAATGGCGTCATCGTACTTGCCCTGGGCTTCGTCGATGACCGCGATGTTGTACTGTACCTCTAGAGAGTCGGGTACAACCGCCGCCGCCTTCTTCAGCGCGTCCATCGCCTGATCAAACTTGCCGTTGCGGCGATCGATTTCGGCAATGCGCATGTAGGTTTGCGCGTCCGAGGGATCGGCATCGACGATGACCTTGTACTGCTCCAGCGCGGCATCGGTCTGGCCATCGTTCATCAGGTTCTGGGCCAGACCACGGACCGCATCGAGATTGTCGTGGTCGAGCTCAGTGGACTTGCGATAAGCTTCAACCGCCTTCTTATAGTCCTTCTGCTGCTCGTAGGTATAGCCAAGGGCGGAGTACAGCTTGGCGCTACGTGCGCTATCCGGGATCGCGCTCAGTACCTGCAGAGCGTGCGTGGAATCACCCTCCTCGTTGTACAAGTAGGCCAGCGTACTGACTGCTTCTTCCGAGTCGGGCTGGATGTTTACGGCAGCCTTGAATTCGGACTCCGCCTTCAGCAGCTCGTTATTCAGCCGGTAAAGGCGGCCGAGCAGCAGATGGTCCTCAACGCTCTTGGGATCGAGTTTGACGATCTGCTCATACTGGTCGATGGCCAGCTTCAATACCTCTTGCGACTGGGTGCCCGCCTGCATATCGCCGAGGGAACGCAAATAGATACGACCCAGAAGCCGGCGCGCCTCCAGGTTATTGCCATCGCGCTTCAGAATGTCCTGAGCTTCAAGAACGGCGTCGCGAATTCGGCCCGTCTTGGCGTAGAGTTCAGCCAGTCCGGCGTTGAGATAATCGGAGCTGGGATCGTTGTCGATGGCGAGCCGGTACTCCTCGATGGCCTTGTTCGCGTAGTCGGCGCGGCCATACATGGAGACCATCTCCTCGTACATGTGCGCCATCATGAAGTGATAGTAGGCTGCGGCCCTGTCGGGCTGCTTTTGCGGGGCAGCGGGCGGCGTTTGCGCCGGAGCGGCTGCGTCGGCCTGCGGTTGCTTTTGGTCCGGAGAGCCGATCTCCGGAACGGATGCAGGTGGAGTAGATGCAGGTGGAGTAGTAGTGGGGTTTTGGGCAATGCTGACGGTGGAACCGGCCAACAACAGCGCCAGAAAAGAGACACGGATAGGGTATAGGTTCATTCAGGACCAGCCACTCAACAGCGATTGGATGCCGCGCCTCACACTGGAGTATGTAGTTATTTTAGCCCGTATTGCACGCATTGGGGAAAAACAATGCGACAGGCCGGGGCTGCGCAAATCTTTGTAATCAGGTATGAACACGTCACATGATTGGACGTCGCGCCAAGCGGAACGTTAAGTTGTTGTCAAAATCGGGGAACCGCTTCCAGGACCCGCACTTTCCAGGAATTTTCCGCTGCCGTGAGCAGGGCCACGTAATGCAGAGTCGCGTCCTCGGAGTGCACCACCTTACTCCCGTCCATCAGCTGGATTTCAAGTTGGGCCGTATCGTGCAGTTCCAGGGCGGAACCTTCGGGTGAATAGAAGGTCGCCTCGACCGTATGCCCTTTGTCGATAACGCGCTGGTGCAGCCCAGTCTTGCGCTGTTCTGCGATGGTGGCGGTCAGCTTTTCACCGGCAGTTCCGATAAAGTTCGGGCTTAAGAGATCGGCGCGATTCTGGTCGACAGCATCGGCCAACGCCTGCCAGGCGGCGGCATAGTCCCTCGCCACAGCCTTCTGGGTCGTCTCCTCGACCTTACGCGGCGCGGTGTTTTCAGTACTGAGATTTACCTGGGGAGCGCTGGCGGCAAGAATCCGGCGGCTGGCCTGATTCGGCAGAGCCGCTATGAGTCCCGCCAAAACGATGCCCGTAATGCCAAGTTGCCGGATGAGCCTCATCGCCCGCCTCCCCAATGGATTTCGTTGCCTACGACCACGCCCGAGGCCACCGAGATGGTGGCGTTCGGTGAAGCCGGCAGCTGGGCCTCGGCGAAGCCGCGCTTGATGCGTGCGTCCACCGTGCTCTTGCCGGCCGAATCCAGCGAGGTGAAGGTCACGATGGTTCCGTCGGGCACCGGATTGCCGGAGCAGTCGCGAATGGGGTCGGTCTGCACCAGGATTCCGTTCTTGTCCGGCTGAGCCCGCATGCGGATGTTGCAAGGGTCGGCAGCGACCTCCTGCACCACACGCCGGGTCGTAGCCGAGCCCGAGGAGGCAACAAACTGGGCCGGGCCTTCCTTCTTCGACGAGTCGAACTTGGCATAGGCGATGCCGTCTTTGCTGGTTTCCGTCCGGCTTATCGTTTGCCCGCCGGCGCTCAAGTCGAACTTCACCGGCACCGGCCGCATCACCAGATTCTGATATTGATCGAAGACAAACGCAGTGCCGCTGATGACATTGGGAGTATCAGCCGGGACGCGCGAAGGGCGGGCAAGAAAGGCAATCGAGCTCACCGGAGCTGCGATAACAAAGAAGGTCGCGCTGTCGCCGCTGTCGAGTGCAATGACGTAGCGTCCGGCGTTCTTCAGTTCATCGCCGCTGAGCTGGATGTCCTGACCGAGTTGAACTTTTCTCTTGATCGCGGTCCCTGGCCCCGACACGTAAAGGGTAGTCGAGCCGCTGCCGGAGGTGGCGATACTCAATCCCGATCCGGCGGCCACGCTGGCCGGCACCTTCAGTTCGGCTGCGTAGGCGCCAGGAGCCAACCAAACAAAGAGCAGCAGGATTGCGAATCCCACGGCGGTAGAGCGGGCCTTCGGGCCAGCGTCAAAAATGCTGAACCTTCCCGCCTGCTCTACCCGAACGAGCCGGTCGCGCCAGCTCCGGAACTGTTCCAATTTCAGGGGAGCTACTTGAGCCATGGTGTTATTGCTCCCGATTGAGCATGTATTCGTTCACCGTTACACGGTAGTTATGGACATTGGAGGCCAGATCGTCGCGCAGGTCTACGGCAAATGGGACAGGCGTCTGCGGCAACAATGCCTGGTCTACATAGCCGTCCGATACCCAGATCACCTTGCCCGCCTGATCGTAGTAAGTGGCCAGCACATGTGGAATGTTCACCACATTCCCGCTTTGGTTAACCAGCTCGCCTTTGAGAACGTGACGGCCGCGGGCGTCGGTCTCGACGCGCTGATGCATGACCCCGATCACCGGATCGGCGGAAGCCGGCACCAGCATGGAGTTGGGCTGCATGCGGACGCTCTTTACGGACGCCAGCCGCACCTTGGGGAAGTCGACGCGAAACGGCGAAATTTCCTTCGGTAGCAGAGTATGGGAAATCTTGTCGAAGCTGGTTTCTTCGCCCAGCACATCTCCGTTCTGACCGATCAGGGTAGCTCCTACGGAGACAAAGCCGGGAACGGTGTCCTCGTTCTCGATCTCGCCCACGATGATGGTGTTGTTACCCTGCGCGATGGCATTCATGGAAACGATGCGGACGCGAGGCGCCTCGACATTCTGCGCGCCCCAATCGTCAGCGGATCCGCGGGTGATGACATCCCAGCGCAGATAATTTTCCTGGATAACCTGCGGCGGCACCTTGGGCTCTTTCATTACCGGCCATTCCACCTTCCAGCTGCCGTCGTCTTTCACTACTTTCAGGTCTCTGGTGTCGTAGAAGGCGCCCACCGCGGTGGCGTACTCCAGGGTGGCGCGTACCAGCGCCTCATTGTCGTTCTGATGTAGCACTTTGGTATCCACCTGCTGAAGCGACGAATAGGTGCGCAAGCTGCCATTGCGGCCCGACAAGTCCTTCGCAAATTCCCGCTCGCCGTCATCGCTGGACTTGGCGACGTAGGAGTAGGCGCCCTTGTAATCGCGGGACTGCACATGTGCCAGCAGCGACTGGACGGCGCTTTGGGGCGATCTCGCCGGCAACAACTGGTTGGGGTGGATCGTCGCCACTGCCACCAGCACCACGGTCAAAACAAGAAGTACGATCGGCAAAATTCGCTTCATTACTTGGCCTCCCGCAGAACCATGGGCTCAGTCGCCGGACGGGCGGGAAACTCCAGCGTCTCACCCACGCGACGCCGCTCCGGAATCAGCAGCACCAGGAACAGAGCGAGCAAGCTGCTGGCCACCGGCAAAATCCCCCACAGGATGCCTTCCAGTGGGCTGGGCATGAATCCTACAAACTCCAATCGCTTAGCCGGTGGGACGTCTTCTTTGGTCCATAGCGTGACGTTGCCGTTGTCGTAAGTCTCGGCCTGGCGCCAACCGGCGAAGGCGAGCAGCGGTTCGTAGTAGCGGTCGCGCACGAAGATGTACTTCAGCCCATATTGATTGGCGTGCTTCAGCACCGCGCGCAAGGCTTCCATTCCCGCCACGCCGTAATACTTGGAGTTGTAAAGCTGGCCCGCACCGTATGCGGTCATCTCGGGCAGCAGGCGGGCGGAGTTGTAATCGCCATCGACGCTGCTTGCTTTAGCGTAGGTCGAAACTTCCGCGAACCGGCTGCCAAATCCCAAAGTGATGTAGCGGAACTTGGCGTGATCGTCGCGGTTAAGAAACGAGATCACCTGGTCCACATTGAAGGGCGAGCTGTTGATGGGATGAATGGTGATCCAAGCCACGGCAGTAGCCATGGTAGCCACGGCGGCGATTGAGAGAGCGACTAGCGCCCTCATCCGGAAGCGCCGGATGAGTTCGACCGCCAGCAACCCAACAAAAGGCATTGCCATGACGGTCGCCCAGAACGTGAATCGTTCGAAGGTGAGCACCTGAAAGGCTCGGCCCAACAAGATCTTGCCCGCCGGAGTCGTGCCTCCCAGCCCCAGGATCGCGGTTAAGTACCAGCCAAACAGCAGCGGCCGAAGCCGCCGCTCCGCCGAGCCGCGCATCACGATGAAAGGTATGGCGAGGATCATCGCGCCCGTGGGGATGATCCAGAAATTGATCCCGCTCAAGGGCTTCAGGATGTAGTTGTCGCGCGAGCCGTGCGGAATCGGCATCTGCGTAATGGGGTTCTTGAACAGCGCTACCCAGTAAGGCCATAGGACGATGGCCACTCCTGCAATCGCGACTACCGCGAAGATGACCGCACGGACGAGAACACCGCCCACGGAATCATGCCCTCGGTCAGCGACGTCGCTCAAGGCAACTTCGCCGGTCCGAGCATCCAACATCGCGAGCACCAGCACCGGCAGTGCAAAGAGGATCGCGCCGAACAGAAGCGTGACGTGGTGAGCTGCGGCTGCCGCCCACGAAATCGCCACACCTTTGATTAGTGCAGAGAAACGGGCGGTGCGCAGCCAGGTGTAGAAAAACGGCAACGCGTTCAGCACCAGGGCAGCGGCCGCTGTGGTAGGCAACTGTCCTGATTGATAAACCAGCATGGCCAGCGAGCCCAGGAAGACCGAGCCTAAGGCAGCGTAGCTGGCGGAAGCTTCATCTACCCAGAGCGCCGCGTAACGATACATCCCGATGGGCAACAGCAGAATCGCCAGAAGCTGCACGAACATGTAGGCCATCTTCAACCCTATGATGTGCGAGAACAGCGCGATCCACTGGTGCGTCAGCGGCGGATAGGTGGTTTGCGAGAATCCGCCAAACCACTTCAGGTTCCACGGATTGAACCAGTGCTGCGCGTAATGCGCAGCAAAGAACATATGGGTGTTGGCGTCATAGGAGCCAGCCGGCAACTGCATCAGCAGCAACGGCCCGTGTACCGCCAGGGCGATCAGCAAGATGGCGGAGAGGGGAATCGCTCGTGAGGGGAAGCCGGAGTCCCCAACGCGCGCCGCGTTTACGCGCGTTGGGGTGGAGATAGTGGGCGACTTCGAAATCAAAGCAGTGCCTCCCGCGATGAACCAATTCAGAGCTGTTCGATTCCAGATATCGCTTTGAGGTTTGCTGCGGCAGCTGACTTCCATAAATCGATACGGAAGTATCCTGGCTGGCTCACCTTCTAGCCAAGAATTTCCTTCAGAATGCGTCGCGTTCCCGTGCGACACCTTAGTTTTTTGCTGAAGCAGGCCCAGCAGCTGCAACTTGCAAACAGCCCCCGGGCCGTAGTTCGCATCCGAGAACTTTGGAATTCAGCTTACGAGCAGAGTTCCTGAAGCTAATCTCGAATCGCCGGCGAGTAGTTCACGTGAAAATGAAAACTGTTCTCCTGATTGTCTTCACGCTGTTCTTTTGTGCTGCGGCGTGGGCGCAGACATTCGAGATCAATGGGCAGCAGTCCCAACCCACTGCGACCTCGCCCAATGGAAAGCAGCCGAAGAAGGGCCAGAAGTCCGCCCAGAGCAATGCCTCCTCGGAAGGCGGTCTCGGCTGGGGCAGCAGTATTGAAGTGGGCAGGCTGGCACGTGCCGCGGAAGATGCGCTGCGCCACGGTAATGCCACCGGCGCTGCCGATTACGCTCAGCGCGCGGTGAATGCCGCGCCGCAGGACAGCAAGCTCTGGTTCCTGCTGGGATACACCTCGCGTTTGGCTGGGCGCTATCAGACTTCCGTTGAGGCTTACCAGCACGGCCTGAAGATGACTCCGGGGAGCGCCGATGGCATAAGCGGCCTGGCGCAAACCTACGACAAGATGGGACGCGTGGATGACGCCAAGCGCCTGTTGCTGGAGGTGATTCGCGCCAATCCCAAGCGCACGACTGACGTGCTGATTGCCGGCGAGCTTTTTCTCCGTACGGGAGACACGCAGCAGGGAATCAACCTGCTGCAGCGCGCTGAAGCGCAGCAGCCTAATGCACATGCCGAGTTGATGCTGGCCGTCGCCTATCTCAAATTGAAGCAGCCGCAGCGGGCGAAGCAGATGCTCGACTTGGCAAAGAAGCATGCGCCCGGTAATGTCGAGATCTTCCAGGCAGCCGCCAATTACTACCGCGAGGAGCATGACTACAAGGGTGCCATTGCCACCTTGAAAAGCGCTCCGCGCATGACGGCGTCCATCTTGGCCGATCTGGGCTACACCTACGAACTGGACGGCGACAAGGAACAATCAGCGGCCGCCTACACTCGCGCTGCCAACGAGAAGCCCAAGGAAATCGGTTATCAGTTGAGCGCGGCCCAGGCACAGCTTGCGGTGGGCAATACGGACAAAGCGCGTAGCTATCTTGATCGTGCGGCTGCCATCAACGCCAACCACTACCGTCTGCACGCAATTCGCGCCTTGATGGCTAAGCAGGAGAACCGTCCCAGTGATGCCATCAACGAGTACAACGCGGCGATTCGAGCCATGCCGGCGGCCGGTGTTCCAGAAGGTCCGCTGTATCCGATTCAACTACGCCTGAACCTCGCCGAGTTGTACCGCCAGAACGGAGACGAGCAAGCCGCCCATCAGCAGATCGCGACGGCTGAAGCGGAGATCGACAAACTCGACGTGCAAGGTCCGGCGAAGGCCGAATTCCTGCGGGTTCGCGCTTCGCTGAAGACGTCGGACAACGACCTGAAGGGTGCGGAAGCCGATCTGCTGGAGGCCCGCAAGCTCGACCCGGAGAACACCAACATCACGCTGCAGTACGCCAACCTGCTGTGGAAGGAAGGGCGCAAAGACGAATCCAGTCAGATTTATGGCGACGTGCTCGACAAGGATCCCACCAACCACTACGCCCTCGAGGCAATGGGATACCTCTATCGGGAAGAGAACAATCCCAAGATGGCCGCCGAATACTTCAACCGGCTGGCGAAGGACTATCCCGACGATTACGTTCCGTACTTAGCGTTGGGCGATCTTTACACCCACACGCGCGAGTTTGAGCGTGCCGACTCCAGTTACCAGCAGGCTTACAAGCTGGCGCCGGAGAATCCGGTCATTATTGCCAATGCCGCCAACGCCGCGATTGAAGCCAAACAGATCAAGCTGGCGGGCAATTGGGTGAATCGCGCCAAGGGCAAAATGAACGACGACCCGCGGGTGATGCGCGAGCGCGAGCGTTACGTCTTCCACGAAGGAAATTACGCCGAGTCGGCGAAGCTGGGCTACAAGGTGCTGGAGCATCGGCCGACGGACCGCGATGCGTCCGTGTACCTGGCTTACGATCTCTACAATCTAGGGCGCTATGACGACGTGCTGGCCGTCGCCAGTAAGTACGCTTCCGTATTGCCGAACGAGCCCAACTTCCCGCTGCTCATCGGTCACGTGCATAAGCATTCGCAGCTACTGGACGAATCGGTGGACGACTACACGCACGCGATCCAGCTTGATCCCAAGATGGTGGAAGCCTACGTGAACCGCGGCTATGTGCTGAACGACATGCAGGACGCGGAGCAGGCAAGCCAGGATTTCCAGACGGCACTCAAGCTCAGTCCCGACAACGGCATTGCTCATCTCGGTCTGGCTTTCAGCGACTTGCAGCTGCGCCAGTCGAAGCAAGCGCTGGAGCAGGTGAAGGAAGCGCAGAAGCTGATGGGCGAATCCGGTGCGATCCATCTGGCGATGGCCACCGCTTATCGTCAACAAAGATTGCTGGCCAGCGCCGAAGAGGAGTACCGGGCCGCGCTGAAATATGCGCCTGACGATCTGCATCTGCAACTGGCGCTGGCGGACACCTTGTATGACATGCGCCGTTATCAGCAATCCATCGACGCCCTGAACCAGGCTCTCAATCTCTCGCCGGACGATCCGCTGATCTATGCGCGGATGGCCCATGCTTACGCCGAACTGCACGACCGCGATCAGACCCTGCGCTATGTGCAGGCGGCGGAGCGCCAGGGCGGCGATCAAGCGGCGATTTTGCTCGATACCGGCGATGCTCTGCTGACCCTGGGTGACAGGAAGGCGGCGATGGACCGCTTCGCCCGGGCGCTAGACGCTCCCGATTCCAATCGCGTCGAGGCGCGTCTGGCGATCGCCCGCCTGATGGTCCGATATGGAGAGGATGAAGATGCCAAGCAGCAAATCAGCCTGGGATTTGCCGAGAGCCGAATTGGCGAAGCGCCACCGGTCACAGCCGGGAACCTGATCGAAGCCGCGAATCTGCTGCTGGCCATGCACGACTTCGATCTTGCCAGGCAGTATTTCGAGAAAGCGCAGCAGGCGGGCGCCTCCGACCAGGTCGCCGCCATCGGCTTGGCCAACACTTATTTGGCGCAAGGAAAGACCAAGCAAGCTGACGAGGAGCTGGCGTTATTGGGGTCGGATCCCGCCTCCAATCAGAATTTTGATTATCTGATGGCGCAAGGCCAGGTTTACCGGCAGCGTCACCAGAGCTGGAATGCGCTGATGGCGCTCTCGCATGCCAACCAGTTGGGTGGCAGTGAAGTTGCCGAATTGGAGGGAATGCAGGTGGCCAGCGAGGAAGGACTGCGGGTCACCGACCATCTCAGCCTGTTGACCAACTTCACCACCGGCGGCGTCTACGACGATTGGACGGTCTACGCACTCGACCAGCAAATCTTCGGGTTAGCCAGCAATAGTCCCAATCTGCCACCGCCGCGCTCCGAGCAGGAATCGCTGTGGACTACCGCGTATCGCTATCACTTCGACAACAACTTCCCGATGCTGAGCGGCTTTTTCCAGGTTCGCAATGCCGTGGGCCAGGAGTCGCTACCGCAAGAGGCGCTGATCATCGATCGCAACACTTTCGATTACAACTTCAATAGCGCCTTGAACCCGGTGCTGCATCTTGGCAATGCCTGGATCGCTTTGAATACCGGCTTGCAATTTACCTTGCGCCGGGACAGCTCAGCGCCGCAGTACGAGAACCAGAACCTGTTTCGCCAATTCCTCTATGCCAACAGCAGCTCGTTCGGCAACTGGCTCTCGTTCAACGCTAGTGTCTACCACGAATCCGGCCCGTTCACGGCAACCGGCTACAAGCTGAACTCCAACGATGTAGGAACGACATTGCAGTTCACGGTGGGACGTCCGTGGGGAAATACGGCGCTCATCACCGGCTATACCCGCCGCAATCTCACGTACAGTCCGCTGGTGCGACAGTACTTCACCACCTCCGGCTATGGCGGCATTCAGCGCAAGTTCCTGCAACGAAAACTCACGGCCAGCTTGCTGGCTGAGTACATCCGCGCGTTTCGCGTGCAGGACACTTTCTGGGCCAAGGCTCATATCCTGCGTCCGGTCGGAACCTTCCAGTACACCGTGAACCCGTCCTGGAGCGTGAGCGGTCAGTTCGCCTACGAAGGCGGCAGCTCGTTTCAGGCTTATGACAACATGTACAGCAGTTTCTTCATCAGTTATGTAAGACCGTTGCACCGGACCATCAGTGATGCCGCTGGAGAGTTCCCTGTCGAGTACCCCCTGCGGTTTTCAGTCGGTCTTCAGGCAGAGCAATTTCCATCGTTCACGGGAACTGCCCAAAGCGGGACGCTCATTCGTCCTGTCTTTCGCTTGACGATTTTTTGACCTCAGGGGGGCCCATGAAGATTTGTTTGGTGACTGCCTTTCCGCCGAGCCGACGAGGGCTGAACGAATACGGCTTTCACATCGCGCGGGAGCTAAGGCGGGATCCACTCTTGAGCCTGACGGTGCTTGCCGACGAACTGGACGGCGAGGTGCAGGAGTTACACGACTATGACGTCCTCCGCTGCTGGCGGTTCGACTCGGCAACCAATCCGGCGCGCCTGTTGAGCGCGATCTACGACATCCGGCCCGATGTCACCTGGTTCAATCTGCTCTTCTCCACGTTCGGCAACAACCCGGTGGCCGCGTTTGCCGGGTTGATGCAACCTGTCCTCTCGCGCTTGAGCGGGCGATATACGCATGTGACGTTGCATCATCTGATGGACAACATCAATCTGGCGGACTCCGGCGTCCGTTTCCCGCGTCTGTATCGGATGGCGGGCTCGACAGCAACGCGGATGTTGCTGATGGCAAATTCCATCTCGGTGCTGCTGCCGGCGTATCGTCGCACCCTCATCGACAAGTATCGCGGCGAGAATGTGCACTTCCGAGCGCACGGCATTCTCGGTGGACGGCCCGAGCCTCCCGATTTCAGTCAGCGCGGCAATCCGGAGCACCGCATTCTGGCCTTCGGCAAATGGGGAACGTACAAGCGTCTCGAGTTGCTAATTGAGGCTTTCGCGGAGTTGTCGAAGGAGATGCCGAACGTCCGTCTCGTCGTTGCAGGATCGAATCATCCCATGACGCCCGGCTATGTGGAATCCGTGGCGGCGAGTATGAAAGACAATCCGCGTGTCGAATTTACCGGGTATGTGGAAGAAGATGACATCCCGCGACTCTTTCGTCAGGCCAGTGTCCTGGTGCTTCCGTATTCTTCGGCGGCCGGAGCCAGCGGGGTAGCCCACCTTGCATGCCAATTTGGCGTCCCAATTATATCGGCGGGGATCGATGACTTCCGTGAAATGGCCTGGGATGAAGGACTCGCGGTGGATTTCTATGAGACCGGAAACGCGGCGAGCCTGGCCAGCCAATTGCACCGCCTTTTGAACGACCCAGATCGCATGAAGGAGATGGGAGAACAAAATTTCTCCGCCGCCTTGCGCATGACGATGCCACAAATTATCCGCCAATACTTGCGATCCTTCGACCTGCACCAGCGAGCTCGCGCGCTCGAACCGATGTCTCGATTTCGCCGGATACCCTCCTGGGTGCCGTCCCGGTCGGCGATTTTCCGCGCGGCCGCGCCGAGGTGGCAATCATGGACATAAAGGCCATCGTGCTGGTTGCCGGCCGGCCGGCTGTGAACGGCGGAGCCCCGGCGGAATGCATCGGCGAAATTCCTATCGCATACCTGGATGTACTCGGGATTCCGATCCTGGAGCGGGTTCTGCAACGACTGCAGCATTTTGGAGTTTCCAGCACCACGCTGATTACCGATGCTCCCGCGAGCGCTGAGCCCTTTCTCAGGCGATCGACGCTGCGTCCCGACATGCCACGCATCGAGGCCAGCGGTGAGCAAGTCTGGCAAGCCGCCGAGGAAGCTTTCGACAAGTATGCCGAGGGGAATGCCGATCTGGTGCTGGTGCTGCGCGTCGGTTCGTACGCGGAGATCGACTACGAGGAGTTCATTCAGCATCACCTCGATCACCGTTGCGCCGTGACCCAGGCGGTGGATGCCGATGGAGCGTCGCTGGATCTTTTCGCCTTAAACGCCGTGCCGGGAAAGAACGCGGCAACTCTGTTTCGCAGCGGCCTTCAAAAGTTGCGTCGCGAATGCGAGCCTTTTCGGGTTACCGGCTACGTCAATCGTTTGCAGAACTCTGCCGATTTGCGGCTCCTCGCTGTCGATGGCCTGCTGGAAAAGAATGCGATACGGCCCGTAGTGCGCGAGGTCAAACCGGGTGTGTGGGTCGCCGATTCCGCCAGAATCCACCCTAAGGCACGTATCGTCGCGCCCGCTTTTATCGGCGCGCGCAGCAAGATTCGAGCTTCGGCCCTAATAACCCGCGCCAGCGTCATCGAGCATCACGCACAAGTCGATTGCGGCACCGTGGTGGAGAATTCGACTGTTCTTCCGTACACGTATGTTGGTCCCGGACTCGATGTGGTGCATTCCGTGCTGGGCTTCCGCCGGATTTACAGTCTGGTTCGCAAGACGGAAGTGGAAATCGCCGACGACAAACTCGTCGGCATGGCAGCGGTCAATCCGATTTCCCGATTGGCAGGCAGCACCGCTGCTCTTTTTGCATTCTTACCTACGCAGATCTGCCGCGGCCTCTTTGCGTCGTCCCAGCGCAAGCATGCCGCGGATATTCCGGAGTCTCTGGAGCCGGCCGAAACCGTTCTCCAGAACCCGGTCATGGAAGCTCAGGCGACCGGCCCCGAGGCTTCCGAGTTCCCCTCCACTCTAGCAGTCGTGAGGAGATATGGAGATCAGTAGTCGGCCCGTACTCGTAAAAAGAATGCCGGAAAGGATGAATCTCAAAGAGGCCCGAAATTTTTTCAAGGAAGTGCAGCCTGTTTTGAATTCAGATCGGCCCCAGGTGGTCTTCGACATGTCGCAGGTTCGGCACATCGATGCCGCAGGCGTGGAGGTTCTCCTGCGCTGCATACGCGAGGTGGTAAGGCACGACGGCGATCTCAAGCTGGCCGCGTTGTCGCCGCAAGCCGCGGTGGTGCTGGATCTCACTCGAGCGGGCAGGCTTTTCGAGATCTATGAGAACTCGACTGCCGCAGTGAAGAGCTTTAGCAGTTTTCTGCCCAACGCCATCAAACACCTCTATCCCCATCCCGCGGACGCAGCTCTCCCCTTCGCCGTTCCCGTGGCATTTCCCGGTACTCCAGAGCCCGACGATACGCAGGGAGCCGGCCTGGCCGCATGAGCGTGAATCCAGAAACGATCGTGGTTCGTGCGCCTGATGAGAGCAGCCGGCGCGAGTGGTTGTCTCACCTCGCGCCGGCCTACCACTCGCACGCCAAGATTCTGAATGGCAGCATCATCCTGTTAATCGGATCCGTGTTCGTCAGCCTGGCAAATTTTGGCTACAACATCGGCGTGGCGCGGATGCTGGGACCATCGGACTTCAGCCACGCCGCGGCGGCGGTCACCATTCTCATGCTGGTCTCCGCCATCACCCTGGCTTTTCAGTTGGTCTGCACCAAACTGGTGGCCAAAGCCGGCTCCACGGAAAGCAAGGCGGCGGTTTATCAGCACCTGATGAAGCGCGCCTGGATCGTTGGCGTAGGCCTCGGCACATTCATGCTGGTGGCCAACTCGGTGCTTACACGCTATTTGAGGCTCTCCAGCCCGTGGATCATCGTCCTGCTCGCAATCGGGCTGACGATCTATGTGCCGCTGGGGGTGAAGCGAGGCGGGCTGCAAGGCACGTGCCGCTTCCGTGGCCTGAGCTGGAACATGGCGGCCGAAGCCATCATCAAGTTCGCCGGCGCCATCGTTCTGATCGTCCTGGGCTTCGGAATCCTGGGTGCTGTCGCTGCTATCTCCGCATCCGTGGTCCTGGCATTTTGTTTGCCCGACAGCGCCAGGGAACTTCGCCAGCGTGCCGTACCGGGCCGCTCTGCTCCGGTGGGCGAAGCGCGGCAGGCAATCGTCTTCTTTGTTGGGCAGGTCATCATCAGCAACATCGACATCCTGATGGTGAAGCATTTCTTCCCACCGGATGTCGCCGGATTGTACGCCGCGATTGCCCTGGTAGGCCGGCTTCTCTATTTCGGAGCCTGGTCGATCGTGAGCGCGATGTTCCCCGTCTCCGCCGAAACGGGGGAGCAAGAGAACAAGGGTTCCCTGCTGGCGCTTCCGCTGCTCATGGTCACCGGGATGTCGATACTCTTCGTTCTTGTCTTGGCTGCTTTTCCGACGCTGGTCTTTCAATCGCTGTTTGGCGACCACTTCCAGAGCGCGGTAGGCGGCCTCAATTTGCTGTTGAGTATGAACGCAGCCGCAACCGGGGTGTACGCGATCGCCGTGGTGCTCATCACATACGAGATGTCGCAACGCATTGCCAACACCGGGTGGTTACAGCTGGTAGTGAGCGGTCTGCTCGTTCTGGGTATCACATGGTTTCATTCCACGCTGTTGGAGGTGATTGTCGTCCAGCAGGTTCTCAGGGTTTTGCTGTTGCTTGCGGTAGCTTTTCCGTTCGTCAGGTTGTGGGCCACCGCTGGCCGGAGAGTACATGAAGAGGCTACGGCGCGTTACTGAAGCACAAGTCATAGCGGAGTTCCTGAAGAACGAGTTCTATCAGGAAGAGTTCCATCAGGACCGCGAACGGTTCGAGGAGTTGGTGCTCGGGGCGCAGGTGGGCGACGAAACCGCCAATGCGTTGCGCCGCGCGCTCTTGTTCCGGCGTCGTGGTCACATGTGGCGGGAACTGCCGCCCGATACGCAGTGGTGGCAAGTAGAGATCGAGCCACGGGACATGGATCGAGTGCGGGTGTTTCCTCGAGCGCAATGGCGCAAAGTCGCCAACGGCAGTTTCCTGCTAAAGGACATTGTGAAGCGCATCAAAGCCATACCCTTTCACGGCCGCAACCGGAATTTCATCGCCAAGGTACAGGCGCTCAGCTACCGTTTGCGCGACCACGACGATAACAGCGCGGTGCTGCTCATCGGCATCGATGACGAAAAGCCGGTCACCATCCTGGAGGGCAACCATCGCCTGGCCGCCGCGCTGCTGGCGTCACCCGATGTATTGCAAAAGCGATTCCGGGTATTTTGCGGGCTGTCGCCGCGCATGTCGGAGTCGTGCTGGTATCAAACCAACCTGCCGAACCTGTGGCGGTACGGACGCAACCGCGCCCGTAATCTGTTTTACGACCGTGATGCCGACGTGGAGCGGCTGATAAAGCCCGCGCCGCATGCAGTGGAAGTGGCGACGCAGCCGGCACTCACGGCGGTGAGCGCGGGTGATGCAGTGACGAATACAAAGTAAGTGGGCCATGTCGAAAAATTTTTGACTGGGAGAGCTGCCGATGAAAGCTCATCAGCGTGTGCTAACGATATTCTTGGTGCCGATCGTGGCTTTGGTGCTGTGCGGCCTGCCGGAGTGCGCGCAGGCCCAACAAGCTGCCGCGCCGGCGCAAAACCCTCAACAGAACGGGACGACGGTCGATCCTTCGCAGGGGCCGCTACAACCTGTCCCCGCGCAAAATCAGCCGGATAACCAAACTACACAGCAGGCGCAGCCGGAGAGTTCAACCGAGGCGCTGCCGGCTAATCCGGCTCCGCAACAGAAACCGCAGCCGCAGGTGCAGCAGCCTCTGGGCACCGCTACGGCGGAAGGTGTGCCGACCGTCGGTGGCGGGGCTTCCCGACCTGCGGGCGAGGCGATAGCTCCCGCCAAGCAGAAGCAACGCCGCTCACTGCTGCTGAAGATGGGGCTCATAGCGGCCGTCGCCGTCGCCGGGGGCACGGTATACGCGCTATCGAAGGGAACATCCGCCACGCCGCCGCAGACCGCTCGGCGTGGGCGCTAATCGGCTCGTGAGGTACCGCCACATGACCTCATCGTCACATCGTCGCCCGGTGCTGATCTCATTCTCCGGCCTGGATGGATCGGGCAAGAGTACGCAGATCGAAAACCTGCGCGAATTCCTGCGCGAGCAGGGGCTCACGGTTCGGCTGCTCGCGTTCTGGGACGATGTGGTCGTGCTCAGCCGTTATCGCGAAGGATTCGTGCATAAGGTTTACGGCAGCGAGCGAGGGATCGGCGCTCCTGACCGTCCCGTCCATCGCCGCGACAAGAATGTGCGGAAGTGGTACCTGAGCCTCATCCGCCACGGGCTTTACCTGCTCGATGCCCTCAATTTGATTGCGGTTATCGGCAAGGCTCGCCGTTCGCAGACCGATGTGATCATCATGGACCGCTACATCTACGACGAACTGGCGAACCTGCCACTCTCGAATGCTCTGACCCGGCTGTTTGTCCGGCTGGTAAATGCGGTGGTTCCCAAGCCGGATGTGGCCTTGCTGCTGGACGTCGATCCCGAGGCGGCGCGGGCGCGCAAGCCGGAGTACCCTCTGGAATTTCTGCGCATGTGTCGACGCGCCTATTTTCTGCTGGCCCGTCTCGTCGGAAAAATGACGATCATTCCGCCGCTGCCGCTTTCCGATGCCCAGCGGGAAGTGGAGCATGCGGTCACGCCGGCACTGTGGGAAGGGCTGAGGCCCGCTGTTTCGCCTTTGGATCCGGCGCGGGTGGGATAACACCGCTTCACCGTGATGGTTATCGTTGTAATAAATACCCAGCACGCTCCCTTCCTACCATCACCCTCTAACCCACGCACTCAAGAGCAACTGAAAACAAAAGGGTTATTCGGATCGGTAGCTAGCAGAGTTTGGCATTCCACCTGTAGATGACAATGTTGTCGTGTGCACCGGCTTGGTTGGTTCTGCTCCGCGAGAGCCGCGGCGATTGAGAGTTCAAAGACCGCGCGTGCCACGCCCGAGAATTTCTGGAGGAACCGTAATGAAGATCCCGATGTTGTTTGCGTTGCCACTGGCTG
Source organism: uncultured Acidobacteriaceae bacterium (assembly GCA_963785825.1). Classification (GTDB taxonomy): domain Bacteria; phylum Acidobacteriota; class Terriglobia; order Terriglobales; family Acidobacteriaceae; genus Bog-257. The sequence continues at coordinate 108,475 of CAWAWQ010000001.1, forward strand.
CCATTTTGATGATGCCGGCAGCGGCGCAACAGACGCCGGCCGACACTCAGCAGCCTGCCGCGTCTTCGTCGCAGAGTAGCTCACAGCCTTCCGATACTACTGCCCAAGACACCAATTCCGACCAGAACATGTCGGCCCGGCAGCCGTTGCAGCCGGACATGCGGCAGGGATTCTGGGGCAAAATCAATCCTTTTGCGCGCAAGAAGTATGTACAACGCCAGCTCAGCCCGATTCGCAACCGGGTGAATGAGCTTGACGATCTGACGGCAGCTAACGCGAAGGACATCAAGGACACAGACGCGCGAGCCCAGGAAGGAATTCGCCAGGCCGACGCCAAAGCCACGCAAGCCGACCAGCACGCTGTGGATGCGGGCAATCGGGCGCAGCAGGCGAATCAGACGGCGCTGCAGGCCAGTAATCGCCTGAACACCGTCGAACAGGTTGTTGGCAACATCGATCAGTACCAGCCCGCTACTCAGACCGAGATCCGGTACCGCTCGGGCCAGAGAGCCCTCAGCAGCAAGGCCAAGCAGGCCCTCGACGATATGACCGCGAACTTGCAGGACCAGAAGGGTTACATCATCGAGGTACAGGGATTCTCGACCGGCGCCGGCCAGGCGGGTATTAACAATTCGCAGGCCATGGCTAACTCGGTAGTGCGCTACCTGGTCGAGAAGAACCAAGTTCCCGTGTACCGGGTATTCGTGATGGGCATGGGAAATGCAAAGCTCCCCGCTGCCGATGGTACGGCCGCTCACGGCCATGGCAATCGCGTGGAGATTAGCCTGCTGAAGAACAACGTGGATCAACTGGCCTCGGCACAGCAGCCCGGCAATGAAGCTGGCATGGCAAGCCAGGGCAGTTATTCCAGTACTGCAGCCACCGCGCCCCAATCGGCCCCAATGCAGCAGCAACAGTCGAGGAGCCAGAATTCAGCCCCGGCATACAGCAGTCCCAGCACTTCCCCTCAACAATAGCGGCCCAGATCAGATTCTCTGGGCATAACCCGACTCCTCCTCTACCAAACCCCCTCGCCACGGCGAGGGGGTTTTTGCTATGAGGTGCATATCCGAGAAGCACTGTACAGAGAGACTGAACCTGCTATAGGCTTCCATAGATCTTCATAGCCGAGGCAAGACTGATGGAAACCCTTTTCTACTCACGAATGCGCTCGCCCGTGGGACCCCTCGTTATCGGTGTTTCGCAATCGGCACTGGTCGCGCTGGAGTTCGACCGCGGGCTTCCAAGAACGATTGCCGGCCGCCCGGTTGCATGGGACCACTCCGCAGAAAAAACCTCTCATGTGCGTGATCAACTGGAGGAATACTTCGCGGGCAAGCGCCGCCATTTCGACTTGCCGCTTGACCTTCGCGGCACCGAGTTCCAGAAGCGCTGCTGGAATGAACTGCTGCGGATTCCCTATGGAGAAAGCCGCTCCTATGGCGAGATTGCGCGGGCGGTAGGAAGCCCGAACGGCTTCCGCGCCGTCGGCCAAGCCAACCACTATAATCCCATCGCGATCATCGTTCCCTGCCATCGGGTGTTGGCGGGAGGTCGCTACCTCGGAGGCTACGGCGGCGGCCTCTCCGTGAAGGCATTTCTGTTGCGGCTGGAGGGGGCAGCGTTTCGCGAGCATCCGCAGCAGGATGACGAGGCGGCGAAGCAATTGTCGTTGGCGGCAAATCTCTGAATCTGACCTGCCGGACGGCGTTGCTTCCCGTTGGTGGTACGCAGGGTTACCCCGCCGCCGTGCCTGCCATCTCCGGTGTCGACTCCAGCAGCGTTCGCGTGTAGGGATGCCGGGGTGCGGTTGTGATCTGCTCGGTTGTACCCAATTCCACCAACTCGCCACGCTGCATGACTGCAATGCGGTCGGCGAGATATCTCACGATCGGCATGGAATGCGAGATGAACAGGTAAGTGAGTTGAAATTCCCGCTGAAGCTGCTTCAGCAGATTCACAATCTGCGCTCCCACGCTGACATCAAGCGCGGAGACCGGTTCGTCGGCGACAATGAACCGAGGCCGCAGCATCAGTGCCCGCGCGATGCCAACACGCTGCCGTTGTCCGCCGCTGAATTCGTGGGGATAGCGCCGCAACGCCGAGGCATCGAGACCTACCGCGCGCATCGCTTCCGCTGCGCGTTCCCTGCGGCGCTTGCCGCCCTCGTTGACGTGGATGGCCAGCGGTTCGCAGACAATTTGCTCGACGGTCATCCGCGGATCAAGCGAGCCGAACGGGTCCTGGAAGATAATCTGCATCTCGCGGCGCAGCCGCCGCAGCTCTGGGCCGCCTGCCCGCAGGACATTACGGCCGTCAAAGATCACCTCGCCGGCGTCCGGCTCGATCAGCCGCAGTAGCAACCTTCCCAATGTGCTCTTGCCCGAACCGGACTCGCCCACCAAGCCAAGCGTTTCTCCGGCCTCGATCGACAGCGACACCCCGTTGACCGCGCGCACCTCGCCTGAGGCCCTGCCGCCCAAAGCGGTTTGGCCGACGTGAAATGTCTTCGCCAGGTGGTTCGCCTCCAGCAGCTGCATCCGTTGATGGTAGCAAACGCCGGGAACGCAAAATTTGCGATCGCCCGAATCCCGCGTCAGACAAGGTTATTGCCAGATTTTCACATCATAGATGCGAGTGAGACGGAAGTCCTGCTTCGCAACGAGCGCGCGCAAGAGCGCGAAAATTGCGGCCGAAGCGGCATTGACGGGGAAGCGAATGCTACGATTGCACCAAATCCTGGCATGCGCCTGTGGACGAGCTGCACTCGACTGAAAACAAAAGAAATATAGCAACAAAATTTCCGTTGACTTCGTCCCGCGAAGGAGTAAAAACACACTCGTTCTTTGACAGTTTCCAATGTTCTTCCGCAGGCGGTGACGAGCTACCCCGGCGCGCAAGCGCAGGACGCCCGGTCATTCCGGGGACAATGTGGGATCGGTGTGGTGCGCTCAAGGCGCATCGCATGACTGAGATCACGACAGTCGATAGCGAGTCGCAGTTCGGAAGGAAGGGAGACAGCTCAAAGGCAAGACGGAATCCCGAGGTATTGAACGGTTCTTCCGGTGCGTGGTGAGCCCGGAGTCCGAACCCGAGCGCAATGCTGTGTACGAGAGTATGCGGTAACGCATTCCGGTGATGACTCAGCGCGGTTCCGGCAGCCGGAAACTAACGGTTCAAACCACCTCGGGATTCTTTTTGTTGCGCGATGCTGGTTCGTCCCTCCAAGTTACCCGAATCACTTCCTAGCACCCGCGAACACAAACTTGGGATTGAGTTCATTGGTCACGCAGCCACTTTTCAGGCAAAAAAGCCCGACAGGAAAACCTGCCAGGCTGCGAGCGCTGTACAAAGCTAGCTATTTGAACTGACCTTGTTACTGAAGCGAAGCCAGGGTCTTCTGAGCGTCCTGTGCGTCCTGTCCCTTCAGGTTCAATTGCAATGCCTTTTGCAACTCGGTACGGGCGCGATCTCGTTCTCCTGCACCGCTCAAAGCCATACCGAGGTGGTAGTGGAAATCGGGATTCTGCGGCGCCTTCTTCACCGCATCTTCGGCAAAGGTCACCGAAACCCGGAAGTTGCCCTTCTTGTACTGAATCCAGGCCAAGGTGTCGTTGACGGAATTCATTTCCGGAGCCATCTGCTTGGCCTGCTGCGCCAAGCTCAGCGCCATATCGAGGTTCTCGCCTTGTTCGGCATAGACCCACGCCAGGTTGTTCGCCGCCACTGGATCATGAGCGTTCTGTGCCAAGCTGGCCTGGAAGTACTTGCCCGCCGATTTCATGTCGCCCTTGGCGAGATACAGATTGCCAATGGCGTTGTTGACGAAGGGCGATGTGGGTAGCAGGGCAAGGGCCTTTTGATAGGCGTCCAGCGCCTGGTCAGACTTGCCCATGGCTTCATAGACCTGTCCAATATGCATGTAGACAGATACCGACTTAGGATCGAGCTGCAATGCCTTCTGGTACTGTGCCAGCGCATCGTCATACTTCTTGGAGGTAGCTAGAGCAGAAGCGTAGATGAAAATCGCCGCAGGCCGCTTGGGGTTGGCGGTAGCATACTGACTGGCCAGGGCAAGCGCTTTTGGCGCCTGGTTGGTCCCAAACAACATCGCGAGGTAGTTCGCTACGCCGGCGTCGTAGTTGGGATAGATTCTCAACGCCTGCTGGAACATGTGCTCCGCTTCGGCGTATTTCTTCTGTCCTTCATAGGCAAAAGCCATGTTGACGAACAGAATCGGATCATTGGGGGCCGACTTCTGGGCTATCTGTAGTTCCTCCAGCGCCCGGTCCCAATCCTTGGCACCCAGGTCAATGGTGGCGTTCAGGAAATGCGCCGTGGGATTGTTCTCGTTCAGCTTCTGCAGGCGCGCCGCGTACTCCCTGGCGGTATCGAAATCGTGCGAGTCGCGATAAACCTCAGCCAGCGATTGCAATACCAGCGGGTTATTAGGCTCGATGCGGTTGGCTTCCTGCAGTTCGCTCTTCGCTCCCGGAATGTCAGAGGTTTGCCGGAGGACCTGACCCAGAACATAGTGAGCCTGCGGATTTTCAGGGGCATCTTTGACGACGTCACGCAACACCGTGATTGCGTCGGCGCTGTTGCCCTTGATCGCCAGCAGCCGGCCATTCGTAATCCGAGCTGCAATGTCGCCCGGATTGTCCTTCAGCAGCCGGTCGGTCATCTTCTGGGCATCTTCGATCTTGCCGGTGTTGAGCATGGTCTCCAAGGCGCGGACCTGGAGCTTCTGGTTCTTGGGATCGTAATTCAGGCCGCGCTGGTACTCCTTCAACGCCGCCTCAGGGTTGCGCGATGCGAGATAGAAATCGCCGATGGAGGTAGCCACTTCCGGCGAGGTCGGCTGTTTGTCGCGCAACTGCTGCACTAGGGCTTCGCCGTCGGCCTTGCGGCCCTGCTGCATCATCAAACCCGCCAAGCGCAAGTAGGGTACCGCCGAATCCGGGTTGTTCTGGATCTCGAGACGATACACTTGCTCGGCGTTCTTGGGGTCCTTCTTATAAAGATAGAATCCCGCCAGATTCGCATAGGCCTGCAAGGCATGTGGGTCGATGCTGATCGCCTTATGGAAATCCTGAAGTGCGGCATCGTCCTGCTTGAGGAAGGCATAGGTGCTGCCCCGGTTCAAATACGCGCTGGCATCGTCGGGCTTCAAGGCAACCGCCTTGCTGAACGCGCTGAGGGCATCTTCCATGTGCCTCTGCGCCAGCAAGACATTGCCCAGCAGCAGGTACCCGTCCGCATTATTGGGATCATGTTCCACTACGTAGCGCGCCTGCTCCTCGGCATTGCTGTAGAAATGCGGACCCGAGGCCAGGTACATGCCTCCCATGGCGATGCGGGCTTTCAGGTGGTTGGGGTCGAGCTCCACCGTCTGGCTCATCTCCTTGAAAGCATCGGAGTTCTTTCCCTGCTTCAGCTCGGCATTGGCCAGCTGGTAATGGGCCTCGGCAAACTTGGGATCAATCTGCAAGGCTTTCTTGAACTGAATCGCCGCAGAATCATACTTCTGCTGATCCATGTACTTCATACCGCTTTCTAGGTACTTGCGCTTGGCCACTTCGGGATTGCGACTGCAGCCAGCCAGAACGACAAGTGCAGCCATTACGATTGAAACGAGGTAGCGATTCCGCATGACTTCTCCTGGGTCACCGAGGGATGATCTGGTCAACTTCACTCGTGATTTGCTTGGCGAAGGCGATGGCTCGCTCCTTCGCTCGTTGCTGATTACCGTCTTGAATCGGAAGCGTGATGCGCACCAGCGCAGCGTCGGTGCGATTTAAACGCAATGCATCATAAACCAGGTAAAATTTGCCCCAAAATTCGCTGGCCACGATGCGGCCGTGGGATTGATACCAGTACAGTACCAGTTCCTGGTCCAGGCCTTTGCGCAGAATATAAAGATTGATGGGGGCCGTGCGCCCGTCTGGCAGGGGCAACTGATAGACCGTTTCGTTCACCGGACTCCAACCCGCCCCCGGCAGGCAGTTCTTCGGTGAATGAATGCCCGCTCCCGTACGCTGGCTACGGAAATAACCGATGAACAGCCCTACCAGGTTGCGATTCATGCCTGGCTGCCAGTAGCCGCGGTCAAGGTAGTCCGTTACCTTGAGCACATCGAGTGTTTCCTTGTCGAGCGGCCAGTCGATAACTTTGGAATAGCCGGCGATCTTGTCCGGGAATTCGGAAAGCGGCTTGGCCGGAGGAGTCGCCTCCCCGTGTGACAGGTGGGCCATACCGTAGGTCGCTCCCAGCAGAACGGCTATCATGAGCCAATAGCGCGGCGCTGCCTTCATTGGCTCACCTTGGCAGCCGGCGGCAACGAGCCTGTTCCGCCCCGTCCCAGTTTCTTGCGAGCGAAGGTCATCAGGCTATGCAGGGCGAGGAACAACACAGTGGCCACTACGAAAATCACCCATCCCGAAAACTCGTGCATGAATCCTTCCGCAGCTTTCGGTCCGATATAGTTCGCCATGATAGCGGTGATCATGACCCTGGTTCCGTTGCTGACAATGGCCAGGGGAATCATGGCCAGGACCAGGAACCATCGTGCCAGAATACTGCGCTCAACAAGATATCCATAACCTGCCGCCAACGCAAGCAGCGACATTAGCGAGCGAATTCCGCTACAGGCCTCCACCACCTCCAAGGTCATGTGCGGAAGAACCAGCACGTTACCCTCCCGCATGATGGGAAAGAGGTTAAGCATTTCCAACAAGCGGGTGGCAAATTTCGAGGCGATGAACTGTAGCGGGAAAACGATTTCGTTGTACACCACGACCGGAATGGGAATGGCGAATAGGAGGAAGGCAATCGGAAAGGTCATTGCCCGCAAAACCGCCGATCCGGCGAAGTAGACGATCAGCCCACACAGCGTTCCCAGCATCGAGAGGCGTGTCAGCGACAGTTCCGCCCCAAGACTGCCTAAAAATAACAACCCCAGGGAGCCCAGAACAATGAACATGCCCCACGCCGACGGCCGACGTTGAACGAGACGCAACTTGTCACGCCGCTGCCAGATCAAATAGGCAGAGAGAATCGGAACCAGAAACCCGTGGGAATAGTCCGCATCGTTGTACCACTGGTACACCAGCAGCCGCAGGACAGGGGCATACAGGAGTCCCAGCGCCGCCAGCAGAACCAGCCCTTGCCAGCCAAATGGCTTTAGAGTCTGCCAGAACGATACGAAGTTCGAGGGCGGTTTCTGCCCCGGTCGGATTTCTTGTGCCGGGGACAACGCAGTTCCGGTCGTCTTGGTGCCAGCCAGCGCCACCGATCCTACTCCTGCTTGGGATTTAGTGCCAGAACTTCAGCTATGTGCAATTGTTTTGCCGAGAGTCGCTAACACGCCGCAATGTAAATATATGAAAACAAGTATATTGCAATTTAAGTTAATGGGAAGCGCAAAACTTTGAACGTGCCAGCTGCAAAACTTTGCACATGGGTTCCAGCCCAGTTCTCTCAATTCCTCAATGATAGTGCTCGGCCACCCACTGTGGATATCGATACTTTAGCTCAGCAAGTGCCCACGCGCCCTGGATCGTGGTGTGGCCCGGATCGCGGACCGTTCCAAACTCGAACACCCCCCGACACCAGCCGTACCAGCAGGTGCTCCAGGAGCCGTCAGGCCTCTGGTTATTCATGATCCGGTCAATCCAGCGGCTGCGGATCAAGTCGGGACGCCCGGCAGCGAGGATGAAGGCGTTCCGCTGTACGTAGGCGTCGGTCACCCGGAAATCGAAAGTCTGGTCGCGGGCGTCCTTCTCGACCAGTTTATTGAGCGTATCGTCGACTTTTTGATTGGCGCTGCCGTTGAAAGCGCGGTACATGATGAGCCCCAGAATCTGGTGGTGGCGCGCGCCCCAGACGAACTTATCGAGCGAAAACAGGTTTGCCATGTCCTCATCGGACAATCTCACCTTGTCCGGGGCAATGCCATAGACGAAGAATTTCTGATCGAAACCTTGGCCGCGTAACTGGTAGGGACTGAGGTAGGGCAGTATCGATGGCGCATTGGCAAACCGCTCCCAGAACGGCTCGAAGAGATCGGTCGCGTAGCGATGACGCAAAGTCTCCAGATTGGCCGCAAGCACCGGCACCAGGCGAGGATCGCTCGTCATCTTCTCGATGTCCGAAACCATGTACATCAACGGCGGGTTCGTCCCGGAAACGTCTGGATGCGCCGCGATCCAGGTGATGGCGCTGTCGAGCTCCGTGTCCAAGCGCGCGTCGAAAGCGGCGCGCGATGGATGGGTGAGGGAGAAGTTATTGTTGATCAGCACGAGCGCCAGCGCGATAACGAAAACGGCAATAGCAACTGCCGCCCAGCGTAGAAGACGGCCCATCACGCTCCGCCCTCCGTCTGCTGGCAGCGAAGGAGCGCTTGCACCGTAAGCTGCACTTTGGCCCGACATCGTCCAGTCCCTCACGTTTCCCGGTTTCACAACCGAGACGTACTATACATTGCATCCGTGTACTTAACCAAGATTGGCAGGGCAGGCACGATCGGGACGTCAGGGGAGAAGATCGAGTATACTCATCCGCGAATTGGAGGCATAAATGGGTTCCCCTGGGTTGCAGTCCGCGCCGGCAAATGTGTCCGCTCCGGCCCGCAGCTGGTTTGCAGACTCCAACCGAACGGCATTGCTTCTCGGCATTCTGCTCGTGGTTGCCACCATGGCGCTGTACGCTCCAGTGCGCAACTACCCCTTCGCGTCTATCGACGACCCCAAATACGTAACCCAGAACCCACATATCCAGGCTGGCTTGGACTTTGCCGTGGTCAAGTGGGCGATCACCCATGGCTATGCCGCTAATTGGCACCCTCTAACCTGGATTTCGCATGCTGCCGATATTCAGTTCTTCGGACTGGATCCCGCCGCACCCCATGTGGAGAACGTATTGCTGCATGCGATCAATGCCCTGCTGCTGTTCTGGCTGCTGTGGCGGGCCACGGGCTACATCGGCCGCAGTTGGACGGTGGCTGCCCTGTTCGCGCTGCATCCCATGAACGTCGAGTCGGTGGCGTGGATCGCTGAACGTAAGACCATGCTCAGCACGCTGTTCTTCCTGCTGGCGCTGGCCGCCTACCGCTGGTACTCGCGACAGCCCGGATTAGTCCGCTACTGCACCGTGGCGCTCTTGTTCGTACTAGGCCTGATGGGAAAACCGCAAATCATTACTCTTCCGTTCGTGCTGCTGCTTTGGGATTATTGGCCGCTGCAGCGGATGGTTGCGAAAGACAGGCAGCTTTCTGCCCGGTCAGAACCTGTGGGCGAGATTCCCGGCAGAAGCCTTTCCAGCCTGGTCAAAGAGAAGGTCCCGCTGTTTGGTATTTGCCTGGTGGACGCGGCGCTCACCATGATCGCTCAGCACGTGGGGTCGCCGCGGGCCTGGCCCTATTCCACCGGCATCCGCATCGGGAACGCGATCGTTTCCTACGCGCGTTACGTAGGCAAGGCACTTTGGCCTACCCATCTTTCCCTGTACTACGTGCACCCAGGAAACACTTTGCGATGGTGGCAAGTAGGGGGGGCGCTTCTCTTGCTGCTGGCCATTACCGCCATAGCGATCGCGCGTCGGCATCAGCGCTATTTGCTGGTCGGATGGCTTTGGTTTCTGGGAACCTTGATTCCCATGATCGGATTGATCCAGGTCGATGTGCAGGGCATGGCGGACCGTTACGCGTACGTCTCGTTCATCGGGCTGTTCATTATGATTTGCTGGGGTGTGGCGGACTGCTCCCGCTCACTGCACTGGCCGCGCGCCTTGTTGCCTGCCACCACTGTCGCCGCCCTGCTGGTGCTCAGCGTGCTGTCATATCGGCAAATCGGCTACTGGAGCGACGATCTCACGCTGTGGACCCACTGCACGGAAGTCACCGAGCGCAATTGGAAAGCCGAGTTCTTTCTCGGCATAGCCCTCCAGAACCACGGCCTCCGCAGTCAGGCTATACCCCATTTTCTTAAAGCCGAGTCCTATTACGCGCATGATCCCGATATCAACATGCAGCTGGCGCTCTATGAGCATCAGCGCGGAAACTTTTTGCAGGCCATCGAGTACTACAAGCAGGTGAAGGCGGTTACCGCCAATCCAGGCCTGCAGCAGCAGGTCTTAAGCAATATGGCCGCAGCCTATCGCGCCTTGGGCGACTACGCCGAAGCCAACCGCTGTGCTCAGGCAGCGGCGCAGGCCGTGCCCGCCAATAGCGTCGATTGGCAGGGAGCGTGGTGGAAGCAAATCCTCCCTCTGATTCGAAACTATTTTCATGGCCATCCATCCTGATGTTGGCGCTGATTCTTGCTGCGATGCGGTAAGCTGCTTCGCTGCAAGATACAAGCTGTCGCTGGGCTTTTTTGCAGAATGAAAGAGGGTGTCTATCAGCACGCCCAGCGCCGGTCAGTGAATCCTGGCCGGAGCATTTCGCTATCGCTTTCAGGGAGGTGATTTCACAGGCGCACGATCTTGTCCGACTCGAATCCCTTCATGGCATTTCGCGTATCGACGATCAATTTGGCGGATTCGAGCAGGCTGCCATAGTCGAAATCGGAGTGGTCGGTAACGATCAACACGCAGTCAGCTTTGCGGGCCGATTCGATCAGCGCCTCCGACTCTAAGGACGTGGTGTCGAGCTTCAAACTGGGCACGAACGGATCGCTGTAGCTGACCACCGCTCCCAGCTTCTTCAGCAGAAGAATAACGTCGAGTGCAGGGGACTCCCGCATATCGTCGATGTTGCGCTTATAAGCCACGCCGACCACGTGGACCCGCGACCCTTTGACTGGCTTACTGTGATCGTTCAACGCTTTCTGGACTTTATCTACCACGAAATGCGGCATATTGCCGTTGATATAGCCGGCCAGCTCGATGAATCGCGCCTCGATCCCCGACTGCTTGGTCTTCCATGACAGGTAGAACGGATCGATGGGAATGCAATGTCCGCCTAGACCCGGGCCAGGGTAAAAGGGCATAAACCCGAACGGCTTGGTGGCGGCGGCGTCAATCACCTCCCAGACGTTGATCCCCATGCCATCGCACATCAGCGCCATTTCATTGGCCAGGCCGATGTTGATCATCCGGAACGTGTTCTCCAGCAGCTTCACCATCTCCGCGACGCGAGTGTTGGCGACCGGGATCACCGTCTGCAAAGCCTGCGAGAAAAACACCCTTCCCATCTCGGTGCAGGCTGGCGTTATTCCGCCAATCACTTTCGGTGTGTTGAAGGTCTGGTAAGTCGGATTGCCCGGATCGACCCGCTCCGGCGAAAAACACAGGAAAAAATCTTCGCCTGCTTTGTATCCCAGCCTTTCAAAGGTCGGCAGCAACAACTCGTCGGTAGTGCCAGGGTAAGTGGTGGACTCCAGGATTACCAGCATTCCCGGGTGAAAATGCTTGGCAATTTCCTCCACCGCCGACACGATATAGCTCATATCGGGGTCTTTGGTCTTGCGCAGCGGAGTAGGGACGCAGATGTTGATGGTGTCGAGATCGCGCACCACGGAAAAATCAGTGGTAGCCCGGAAACGCTGTTGGCCCACTAGCTTTGCAATCTCGGATGACGGGACATCCTGGACGTGCGATTCCCCGCGGTTCAGTCCCTCTATCTTCGACTCCAGTACGTCAATGCCGGTAACCGAATAACCGGCCTTGGCGAACTCAGTCGCGAGCGGCAAACCAACATATCCCAGCCCGACAATGCCGACTCGGGCGGTCTTTGATTCAATCTTGCCCTTCAGTACCTCGAATACTTCAGCCACCTTTTCCGCCGTCTGCATACGTTACCGCCCCGAGATAATCATCGAACAGCCGCACACGTCCCGCTGCCGCGGGCCTGCCGATGACTGCTGTAATGATGCCTCAGAGTACCACAATGCAGGAATCTCACCCGATGCCACAGGACAGATGGTGTTCGGGAGTTACCGCTTGATTGGCTTGCCGAGAACTGCTCCGCCAGGTTCAGAAAAGTCGCTCTTTGGCGCTTGCGGTTCTCGGTTCAGCCGGGCACCATTGTTGGCGATCTATAGGGGATGGCCCTGCGTCTCGCTTGCGCTCCAGTGGCGTATCGAACGTTTCGCAGGGCCATTGTGAAGCGTACTACCCGCTCGCCACCACGGGCTCGCAGACCAGGGGATCAGCCAAGTACGATCAAACGCGCCTGCAGGGCGGCCGGGAAAGTCATCGACTGGCGTACGACAACAACGGGCGACTTCTCCTTGCTTCCGAAGGTGCGTGAGTGCCAGCCTGCCTCGTACTGACCGCCCTCGACCACCAGTTCCGCCCGCTTGCCGATCCGCCATGACCCCGCAGCTGTTTGCTCCGCCGATGCGCCTACATGCCAGAACTGTTCCACCAGATGTTCGCCGGGCGGCCCATCCAGATCGTCGAGAATGTGAAACTCGCGGGCATTGCGAAACTCGATGGTCCGCTTGTGAGTGAAACCGTGGTAGCGACAAATCCCAACCGCGCGGTCTTGATCCGCGGTGCTTGAGAACTCCAGCAAGCGCACCTCGGGTTTGTTCTTCCACCGGAAAGGACCCTCAGGATCAGCCTGGTCCTTCCGATCAATTCGAACCGTGTTGTGGGCCGCCGTGCCGCGAAAGGCCTCTCGCCACTGTGGATCCAGATAGGTATAGGTGCCGGGATCGATCAGGATCTCTTCCTCCCCGGCAGAAATCACCAGCGACAAAGTATCGGCATGGCTATGTCCGGCGCCCCAAGGTCCAAACGGCCCGGCATCGAACACGGCAGAGATGTTGCCATGCCGCATCACCACTAGCCCGGAATCGTGAAACGCCTGGGAGTGCCGCCCCGCGGCGGCCGGAGCCTCGGCGTGCTTGCACTTTTCCGGGCCAAGCCACCACAGCGCAATCTCCTGGAAGTCGCGTTCGCTATAAGGGAAAAAAGATCGCCTTAACATCAGGGAGGCGGTGGCGAGGGTAGCGCGAGCAAAGTGCGTGCGTTTTCCGAAGGGGTGAAAAATGCGGCCGCCGTCATCGTCTCCCAGCATCGGAAGCTCTCCGTCTGCGGTGACCAGCGACGCCAGGAGCTCGCTCATCCTCGCAAGCCCATCACGGTACCCATCGCTAACGTCTTCGAGCGCGGCGTGTAGGAGAAACAGATCAAGCGCATACACGTGATAGTACGTTGACTGCTCGAAATGACTTCCATCGGCTTTTACCTGGACTTGCATTTGCTCGTCCACAATCTTTCGACCAAGATCGCGCCATCGCTGAGCCCGGGGAAAGTCTCGGAACAGGCGCCCGAGCGCGTGCAGCGCAACTGCTTCGCCCAGGAGGTGAGTGTTCGGTGAAAAATAAATCGAGAGGTTGTATTCCAGGTGCAGTCCGTGACGGTAGATCTCCGCAAGAAAATGGCGGCGAAGATCAGGGGACATTTTCTCGCCGAGCAGGTGCCAAATCCACATCCACGAGAGCGCGCGAAAGCCGACTTCAAGCGCGCTGGTCCAGTTGATGCCGCGCTGGAAGGGATTCTCCGCCCACCAATGTTGCAGTTGCCGTACGACCTCATCGAGATATGCGGTACTGCCGGTTATCACAAACGCTTGCGCGAGCAAGACCAGGTACTGATGGCGGTTGAGCTCCCAAATCCATTTGTGGTCGCCGCACGCAACCGGATCGAGATACGGAATGAACCGGAAATATCGGGTTGAAGTTTCCGCGCCGCGCACTGGGTCGCGCCGCCAGGCAATGGCGGTATCGCACTCGATCTCGCCATCGAAGAGCGGAATCCGGCCCAGCAGGATTCGATCCGCCCGCGTGAGCAGGTCGGCGGCATATTCCGTACCACGAACCGCATCGGCGATGGCGCCGGGCGAAGGAAGCAATGGTAACGGCGCGGTAGCATGCAGCTTCGGCGACGGTGAAACAATCAGCAGAATACCGTTCGCTAGCTCCTGCCGAAGCCGAAATGAAATTTCCGGGAAGCTTCGCATGCTGGGCGTCAGGCGCTGATAGGGGTGTGGTTCAAGCTAGAAGTCATCTCACAAATCTATTTTGAAAGGGCACGGCTTCACAGGCCGCTGAAAAAGTCCGCCCTTCGGCGCCTTGTGTCAGGGCACGACTTCAGTCGTGCCGAAAAGTCCTTTATTTTTGTCATCCCGAGCGGCCTTCAGGCCGTGAGGGATTTGCTTTTTCGACTTTTTCAGTGGCCTCTTCAGCCGTGCCGCTAAAGGCCGTCAAAGATGCGGGCTTTAGCCCCTGCAGGAAAGCAAATTTTGCTTCCCGCGGCATCGCCCCACAGAAATCGATCAGACCACTGCCGTCGAGACAAGCTGGCCGTGAGCATAGCTCGTTACATCGATGACCGGAATGCGTTGCCCGACGATTTGCTCGCGCATCTCGGCGGCCGGCTCCTGTGCAATCACCACCACTTCCGCCCAATCCAGAATCGATTGCAGGTCCTTCTCCATGCATCGGCCGATGTGCGGCAATGAGTTTAGCAGGAACGCCTGGTTGCTTCCGTAGATCGTCTCCAGTTGGATATGTGGATCGTAAATCCGCACATCGCAGCCTTTGCCAATCAGCCGCTCAATCAAAGCCACGCCGGGACTCTCGCGAAGATCATCGGTGTTCGGTTTGAACGCGAGCCCGTAAACACCGATCTTGCGGTAGCCGGTCTCCAGAATCCGGCGGAAGGCACGCGCGATATGCGCTTCGTTGCTGGGTAACACCGCGCTGAGCAGAGGCAATTCCAGATCGAACTGGCGAGCGCGGTAGCCGAGCGCGCGCAGGTCCTTCGGCAAGCACGATCCGCCAAACGCGAATCCCGGCCGAAGATAAGCTGGTGAAATGTTCAGCTTGGTATCGCGGCAGATGGTCTGCATCACCTCTTCGCCGTTCAGGTCGAGGCTCTCGGCCAGGGTGCCGATTTCATTGGCGAAGGTGATCTTCAGCGCGTGAAAGGCATTGCAGGCATACTTGATGAGTTCCGCCGTGCGCAGCGCAACCACCGAAACTTCCACCGGGAGCGGAGCATAAAGCGAAGCTACCCGCTCCGCCGCCAAGGTATCGTGGCTGCCAACCACGACAAGCGACGGCTGCATAAAATCCTTGACCGCAGATCCCTCGCGCAAGAACTCCGGATTGGCGACGATGGCAATTCCTGCCGGGTGCTCGCTCAGGGGTCCCACCACTTCATCGCAGGTACCCGGGAAAACCGTGCTTCGCACTACGATTGTGAGGGGCCGCGTCCGCTGGCGTATGTGGCCGGCAAGATCGGCCGTTACCCGGCGCAAAGGATCGAGGTTCAGGTTGCCATTACTCGCCGATGGCGTACCAACACAGATGAAGGCGAAGTCGGCATCGCGCAACGCTTCCCCGGTATCGGTTGTCGCCCGCAATCGTCCGTTCTCAAGATTCGATCGCACCAGGGCTTCTAGGCCCTGCTCGTAGAAAGGCGCCTCCCCTTGCTCCACCGCCCGGACTTTGCGGGCATCGACATCGACCCCAATTACACGATGTCCCAGCTCGGCGAAACAAGCTGCGCTGACGCAGCCTACGTAACCCAGCCCAAAGATCGCGATTGACTGCGCTCCCTGGTCTGTTCCCTTGTTTGTATCTACCGCCGGTTTCATCGGCTGAATCCTTCTTCTCCGTGGCCGGCTGGCGCAGCACGGAGCGGCTTAGCTGCTGGAATTATGCGGGAGCAGAACGCGGGAGTCCAGATATTGCTATCGAGTCGCCTGCGATCCGGTCGGCTCGGGTTGCGGCGTGCGAGTCGTGCTGCGCTCAGCGCGAGTTGCGCGGAGTCTTGGCCGATAAGCATATCCATACCACTTCAGATAATGGGGCAGCCACTGCCACAAGCGGAACTTCGAGGTGCCGGCCGAGCGGTCGATCCAGGTGCTGGGAATTTCCGCGATCCGATAGCCGTTGAGGAATGCCTTCACTGTGAGTTCCAAGCCCAACTCAAAGCCGGCAACGCTTTCTACTCCGAGCTCGCGCACCATTGCCGCATCGTAGAGTTTGAAGCTATTGGTGGCGTCGTGAGTAGGAACACCGCGTAGATAATGCAGGCTCAGTCCGCTCATCCGCGACAGCGCCTGCTTGAATGGCGGCCCGCCGACCAGCCGACCACCTTTCATATAACGGCTGCCGCAAACCAGGTCGTAGCCTTGCAGGTACAGTTCGTACATGTCATCGATCTGGGTCAGGTCGTCGGACATGTCGGCCATAGTGACCAGCACCGGCCCGGACTCCACCGCCTCCAGGCCAGTCTTAATCGCGCCGGTAACGCCGCGGCCATAGCTGTTTCTGCGAAGTATAACCCTGGTCTCGCCGGCAGCCATCACCTCCGCAATCACGGGCAAGGTGTCATCCTGGTCGAAATCGTACACCACCGTCGCGGTGAAAGGAGTCTCGATGCTGGATGCAATCTTCGACCACAGCGCCTTGAAGTTCGCGCCTTCGTTGTACACCGGGATGACGAGGGTGAGCGGCGGATTGGACGGCATCTCAGCTCAAATCTGTCCCAGAGAAATCTGCTCTTCGATCCAGGGAATCACTTCGTCCAGAATCGTCTCCAGGGTGGTGGGAGCCTCAAATCCGAGAACTCGCTTCGCCTTGCCCACGTCTGGGGAACGCTCCTGCACGTCATATTCGAACGGCGGATCGGAAACGTAGCGGAAGGGCTTACTATCTCCGTGGATCTTCTTCCAGATCAGTTGCGCCAGTTCCAGCGCGGTGGTTCTCGTCGGGGTAGACAGGTTGAAGTCGTCGTTCTTCGCGGCTGGGTGCTCGATGCACAAGCGAATGCCTTTGGCCAGATCGCCTCCGTAGGTGTAGTGCCGCACCTGTTCACCGCTGCCGAGAATGTGCAGCGGATCCTGGCCTTTGAGCACCTTCTGCACCAGGTCGGGCACCACATGCGACATCGCCAATTTCACGTTGCCGCTCATGATGTCACGGTCCATCAGCGCTCGCTTCTCACCGACGCCAACACAGTTGAAGGGACGAGCGATGGTATAGGGAAGTTGGTACTGCTCCCATGCGCCCTGCGCGAAATATTCCGTCGCCAGCTTTTGGAAGCCGTAGGTGGAACTGGGAGGCGGGCTACTGCGCTGCGCGCCTTCCGGAGTAGGGAACTGCTTCGTGTTCTCGAACACCATGCTGGAGGAGACTACGGTAATCTTCTGCAGCTTCGCGTACTTGTGGGCCCGAATCGCGGCGTCGAAAGCGGTAGCGGTGATCCTCTCGTTCTCCGCCAGAAGATCGTAGGCAAACTCGTGAAAGTAGCTGATACCGCCGATCATGGCGGCGGAGGCGGCGAAGTGGTCGCAATCCTCCAGCAGCTCATCCAGCAGCTCTCGGTCTTTGGCATTGCCCTCGACGAACTGGTAGCGGGGATGCTTGTCGTAGCTCTTTTCCAGCCTGCCGTACTTGCTGAAATTGTCCAGACCGACGACGGTGTAGCCGGCGTCGAGGAGTTCCTGGGTCAGGTATCCATTGATGAAGCCGGCCGAGCCGGTCACGAGTATCTTCATAGCCCTGGGCGGTCAGTCCTCTCAGACGGAAGCGGATGCAAATTCCCTGGCAGGGAAGAAATTCCAGGGATCCACGACGGTCTTATTCGCCGGAATATCGATATCGCGATAGGCGGCGTGCGGCGCGCCAATCATGATGATATCAGCCTTCTTGAGCGCGACGTCGAGCGGAACCAGCGTCGGGTCGGCAACATAAGGATCGGTGCACAGCACCTCGAGGGCTTCGACTTCCAGCAATTTTTTCAGTTTGTACGAGAGGCTGTCGCGCTTGTCGTCCGATTCGGCCTTGAACGCCATCCCGAGTATCGCCACCCGTTTGTTCGACAAGTCATGATCGCGCAGCTGTTCTACCAGGAACATCGGCAGCCCTTCGTTGATCAGCATGGCGGAATGCCCGAGGAAAAAATTGTTTTGCGAAAAGGCGGCCAGTTGCAGAGTATCTTTCAGCAGGCAGGGTCCGGCGGCGAACCCCGCTTTGGCAAAGCTGCGCATGCGCGGATAATCGCGGGTAACCGCATCGTGGATGCGGTAGAAGTCCAGGCCGCAGCTTTGGGCCAGCATGTAGAACTGGTTTGAGATGGCAAAATTCGCGTAGCGCCAGGCATTGGTGAACAGCTTGGCCAACTCGGCCTCGTGCGGGTTCAACTCGATCAGCTCAGGGGCAATCATCCCAAACAGACGGCTGGCAGCGGCGACCGCTTCCGGTTCGAAAGCAGAAACAATTTGCGGAAGCTTGGTCAGTTCTTCGATGGCGTTTCCTTCGGCGATGCGCTCCGGACAGAACGCGAGCAATACACGGCGGTTCAATCTACGCAGCCGCTCATGCACCAGCTTGGTGACGCCGGGGTAGACGGTGCTGCGCAGGACCAGCAATGTACCGTCACGCATGTGGTCGAGCAGAGCGTCGATGCTGCGGTACACTTCGCCCACAGTGGGGTTCAGGTGCCGGTCAACCGGCGTGCCCACCACCGTAATGACGGCGTCTGCGTCGTTGATGCATGTGGGATCGAGCGTGGCGCGCAGTGATTTCTTAATCACATCGCGCAGCAGTTCGTCCGCGCCGCGCTCCATGAAGGGCATTTTCCCAGAGTTCACCAAGTCGATCTTGGACGGATCGATGTCCAAAAGGTCCACCCGCAACCCAGCCTTGCTCGCCAACACGATCCCGAGCGGGAGCCCGACATGCCCGCAGCCGCCTACAATGGTGATCTTCTGTAAGGTTTTCATTGCCATTTATTCTAGATGAGATTTGCTATTTGGTCTCTCGCTATGCATTTGCATTCTTCATTTTCGACCAGGTATTGCGCAGAAGCGAGGAAATCCGTTCTTTCGTCAACATCTCCCAGCCGGGCAACCGAAGCACGAACATGGCCGGCAGATAAATCGCCGCAACGCACAGCGCAACCACCGCGATACGGGGAATTAACAGCGCTGGACTGATGAGGTCGCGCACCCAACGGGCGACCAGACCCGCGGCAATGATTACAGCGGTTATCTTAAACAGGTCGTAATAGAGCGGAAGATCGTGCACACTCCCATCTACCGCCCGTGCCGCCCTCCAGGCGATGATCACGCGCTCAACCGTCTGTGCGGTAACCGCGGTGATAGCGGCGCCCATCATGCCGAAATGTCGAATCACCGGCCCAAGAACACAGAAAAGACCTACAAAGATGCAGACCCGAACAACCAGGAGAAAATTCCGCAAGTTCTTATACGCCCGTACGATCGGATCCAGAAGGAATACGCCGAGGGGAAGCAGGAGGATGCTGACGGTGAAGATGTGCGCGCTCTGCTCGTACGCCCGGGTGTAAAGCAGGACAATCAGATCGTGCGCCGAGACCAGCAGGATCATGAACAGCGGAAATTGGAGGGCGGCCAAGCGATTCGTGGCCGCGGCGGTCACATAGCGAATATCCGCTTTGCGGTCCTCCTTCTGGAGGGTGCTGATCCGCACAATCATTACCGCAACAACCGATTCCAGCAGCAGAGTAAGCAAGGGCACATCGATCCAGCCGACTGCATAAATCGCGTAATCGCGCGGGCCTAGCGAGGCACTGACGAA
Organism: uncultured Acidobacteriaceae bacterium; assembly: GCA_963785825.1. Lineage (GTDB taxonomy): Bacteria > Acidobacteriota > Terriglobia > Terriglobales > Acidobacteriaceae > Bog-257. Next base: position 128,055 of record CAWAWQ010000001.1, read on the forward strand.
GTAGTTGTCGAGGTCCTTCTGAATTACCCACAACAACCCGAACGCCCCGTAGGGCAGCGCATAGGCCAGCTGCTCCTTGAAAAACTGCCAGTCGAAGTGCATCCAGAAATGCGGAAACCGCCCGTGCAGGTACCAGAAAAGTAGCGCGATGGAGCACAACTGGTTGAGAATCGCGGCAACGATGATGCTCTTCACCGAGCGAAACCACAGGGCCGCAGCCGCGATCATCAGCGCGCGGGCAACCTGGGTTCCAACGATAAAGATGGTGGAATAGCGGACGTCCTGAAGCGCAGCGGGAATCTGCTGGACCAGCGTCGCAGTGAGCGTCAGCAAGGCCAGAAACCCCAGCAGGATCGCCAGCGGCGCAAGCGCGTCGGTGCGAAAAAGCGAGGTTAGAATCCTCGGATAAAAAGCCAGAACAAGAAGCGGAATCCAGCCGGCGACAAAGTTGTAAAGCAGGATGTTGAGTGCGATCTGCCCGCCTCGCTCGGGATGCCGCGGCATGAAGTAAAACGCGCTCATGCCCACGCCAAACGTGGCGACGTTCGTCGCCGTGCCCACAAACAGAAACGCTTCCTTGAAGACACCGTACTCGGTCTGCGCCATCAGGCGGACGAGGAGGATGGGCAGGCCAATGCTGAGACCGGCGGCAACGAACTTCGATGCCGTCAGCCAGAACGCCTGCACCGCTAGTCCCGGTGGCCTTCGAGTAGCGGTCGCACTCATCTCATACGCCTCTGCTCTCTCAACATATCTGGAACCATTCGGCTAGTCGAGGATTGGGGTGCGACTTTTGCGTAAAGGCATCCGCGAAACGGGAGCGATCGCGAGGCAACAAGCGGTAAAACCCGATCGCCGCGACATTCGATTGGAAGGTTTTCTCGGCTTAAAGAGCTTTGACCAGCTTACCCGGTAGAAGCAACCGTTGACGAACGCGAAGCTGCGTCGGGCGCCTGCGCGGCTATCAATCTCTTTTCGAACTCTTCCACTACGACATCCCATGAGAAGCGCGCGGTGACCATTTGCAGGGCTTGTGCGGCCATGCGCTCCCGCTCACCTTCATTCTGCAACAACTCGACGCATTGCTCGGCAAAACCGGCAGGATCGTCGGCAATGCGAATGTTGCCGGGATGGCAGACGTCCAGTCCTTCGGCGCCGATAGCGGTCGAAACGGTCGCGGTTCCTGCGGCCATCGATTCGTAAATCTTCAGCCGCGTCCCGCCGCCGATGCGCAGCGGCACAATGGAAACTTTCGAGCCCCACAGCCACGGCCGCACGTCCGCTACCGTACCCGTCACCTGAATTCCGGGATCGCGTTTCGCCAATGCCCGTGTCGCCGCGGAGGGCGACCTGCCCACGATAGCCAGCGTGCATTGCGGCAGACTCTTTCGGATCAGCGGCAGGATCTCTCGCACGAAGTAGTCGACTCCATCGGTGTTCGGCATCCAGTCCATCGATCCCAGGAATACAAGATCGGCTTTAGCCGCAACCTGATTTGGACGGCGGAAGTAGTCGATATCAACGCCGGTTGGAATGTCGGACACGGAAGTAATCCCGAACATTTCGCGCATGAGGGCGGCGTCCTGCGGCGAAACCGCGATCACCGCCGCCGCTGCGCGGCACATGCGCCGTTCCCAACGAAGCATTCGCTCAGCCTGCTCATTGAAATACAGCTTGCGCAACGGGTCAGGCGCATTCTCCGCATGGCGCCGCCAGATCATGGTCTCCACGTTGTGCTGGAACAGCACGCAGTTGGCAAGTGTTTCAAAATTGGGCGCGGGAGAGAGAAAATCGCAAACCACGCTGTCGAACTGCACGTGCCCTAAGACCCTGGTAATCTGTTCGCGCATCGCCGCTGTCCGGTAGCGGCTCAACGACAGCGGCAGCGAAGAGAAGACGTTTCCTGCGAGCTGAAAAACGAAACCGAACGAAGCGCGCGGTGGGACCTTCAGTCGCACGGGATAAGCGCGCGTGCAATACTCGTGCGCCCGTTGCACGCCTTCCGGCTGACCCGGATTCTCATAACCGACGTAGTGAATTTCGTGCTTGGCGTGAAGGCGCCTTACGATCTCCAGCGTCCTGATCTGACCGCCCCGAGTCGTTGGGTGAAGAAAATCACACTTGACCCAAAGGATTCTCATGCGGTTTGGACAGCGCGGGCCGGGGTGTGCATCAGACCGTCCCAAACTTGATCGCGACGGCCAGTCAAATGGATGTCCCCCCAGACCTGCAAGTTCAACAGACGCCAGATCCGGTCCGTGCCGTCGTGAACGCCGCGATAGTGCTTTTCCAGCAGGTCGTCGACGAACGCCATGTTCACGTAGGCGGGTAGAATGCCCTCGGGATCGCGTAAGTAGTCAACGATCTGCCGGGCGCGATCCTGCAGCAGCCAACTCCGAAGCGGCGTCGGGAATCCCTGCTTCTTGCGATAGATGATGCTCTCCGGAAGAAGATCGCCAACCGCCCTCTTCAGGATGTACTTGGCTTCCCTACCGCGCAGCTTCATGTGCGGCGGCACCGTCCCCCCGAACTCCACAAACTTGTGATCGAGGAAGGGCACGCGGCTCTCGATCGAGCAAGCCATGCTCATCTGGTCCTGCTTCATCAAAAGCTCGACTAAATATGTCTTCTGATCGGCATAGAGCAGCCGGCTCAGGACCGGTGAGCGCATGGCCTCATTCCAGTACCGCAAGTATTCGCCATAGGGGTTGCTCTGGAATGGCTCAAGCATAAGCTGCTTCTGCTCCGCCGCCCCGAACGCACAGTAAAAGTTGTCCAGGTACAGCGATTCAATGTTGGCATCTCTCCCCAAAACCGTGTGCTCGAGCTTCCGCTTGAGGTTGGCGGAAAGCAGAGAATGTTTCGCCAGACCATTCCGTATTCCAGAGCGGATACCGCCGGGAACGCCGCGGTACATCTTCATCCAGCGTTGATTGAGCTGATAAAACCGGTACCGAGCATAGCCGCCAAACAATTCGTCGCTGCCTTCGCCGGTGAGCACCACTTTGACCCGCTCGGCTGCCAGGCGGGCGACGAAATACAGCGAGACACTGGAAGGCCACGCAATCGGCTCGTCCTCATGCCACACCAGCTTCGGCAGGGCATTGAAGAAATCATCCATCGTGATGACGACATCGTGATGGCTGGTGCCGATGCTCTCCGCAACCTGGCGGGCATAAGCCAGTTCGCTGTAGTCCGCCTCGCCGTAGCCCACCGCGAAGGTCTTTACCGGCCCCGAGGTCATGCGCTTGATGAGCGCAGCAATCGCGCTTGAATCCACGCCGCCACTCAGGAACATGCCCAAGGGAACGTCGCTCATCAGCCGCGTACGCACCGCGTCCTCCAGACGGCTTCGGCATTCCGCAATCCATTGCTCATCGCTCTTCTGCTCGAACTCTGGCGGATGAGGCGCGTCCCAATATTGCTTGATCTCCAAGCTCGGATTGGCGGTGCAACGTAGCGTCAGGGTATGGCCGGGCATTAGCTTGCGAATGCCGGCGAACATGGTCGCCTCGCCGCTGTTGTAGCCGAAGGCGAAATACTCGGGGAGCACCTCTTCGTGCATTCGCGGCGAAATTTCCGGATGCTCGAACAGCGCCTTGATCTCCGAAGCGAACGCGAAGAGATGGCCGTCCCAGAAGTAATAGAAGGGTTTAATGCCTAGCCGGTCGCGAGCGCAAAAAAGGAGTTTATGGGACTGATCCCAGATCGCGAAAGCGAACATCCCGCGCAGCCGGCAGACCGATTGATCGCCGTACTGCTCGTAGGCATGAACAACGGTTTCAGTATCGGAGCGGCTTTTGTAGCGATGGCCGGCGGCTTCCAGATCGGGCCGCAGGTCTGCGTGATTGAACACTTCCCCGTTGTAGGTGATCCACACGGTGCCGTCTTCATTACTCATCGGCTGAGAGCCGGTCGCCAGATCGACGATGCTCAAACGACGATGGCCCAACGCAACTTGCTCGCCCAGGTAGAAGCCATCGGCATCGGGACCGCGATGCGCAATGCAGTTCGTCATCCTGCGGACAGATCGTTCGTCCGCTGACCCCCCATCGATAACGACAAACCCTGCGATTCCACACATTTCAGTACATGGCGGCGTGCCAGGCAGGCTCGGGCTCGGGTTCGGGTTCCGGCAACACCGTTGGTTCGGGCTGCGAAGCGCTGCGCTTGGCAAGAAATGCGGCACGCTGATCCCGCGCAATGAAGCTCAGAGCGGTTGCCAGTCCTCCGATGATGGGGATGTTGCTGTTGTAGGCTAATGCGTCAAAAGCCGCTACCGTGAAGAGCACGACCAACACCGCTCGCAACGTCTTCGCCATTTCGCGTACGTCCGACGTAACATACTTGCTGCGAGTAATAGCTGTGAGGGACCGCCAACACTGATAGAGGAAGGCAAGGTAAATCACCAATCCGGGGATACCCATCTCGCTGGATAACTGCGTGTAGGTATTGTGCGTAAGACGCCAGAGTCCTCTGGAATCTCCTCTGGCCAGCGCCATGTTATTTTGCTCAACCGGAAAATTTCCTGGACCTACCCCTGCGAACGGATGTCGCAGCGTGATGACGATACTGTCCCTGAGAGCAACCATGCGAGCCTCGGTCGAGCCTGCGGCTTCTATCTCCGACTTGGATGCGCCGGCAAGGCCGTTATCCTGTTGCTCACTGGAGAACAATGTGGTGTAGCGCTCCCGTAGGTTAGACGGCACGACCAGGAGAAGTAAGACGAACAGAACCGGCGCGACCAGGACCAGCTTGGCACGAGTTGCTGCTGACGCCTGAAAAAATACGAACAACACCAGTATTCCCGCACCTAAAAGGCACGACCTGGATCCAGTTTTCGCCAGCGCAATGAGTACCGGCACGGCCAACAGCACAGCCGCCGCTTTCTTCACTACCATTCTTTCCGAATACATGAAGCCGAGGAAGGCGACTCCCACCAATAGCGCAAACCCCAGTTCGTTCGCGTTGCCGTAGCGGGTTCCCATGATGCTCAATCTTCCGGTAGCGTCATACCGGTGAAGACCCAGCGCGAGGCACGCCAGAATTCCGACGGAATAGGCAATCGCGTGAAATGCCTTCTTTTCCTGTGCCACAGTAGTGATCAATCCGGCCGTGAGGACATAGGCAAGGAATGACTTCGACCAGTCTTCCGTGAAAATCTGGAAGCTGCCGCCTCGCCAAATCGACATCGGAATACAGAGAATGAACCAAACCGTAAACAGGGTCAGAACTTTACCCACCGGGCTAAACACCACCTCCATGAACCGCCCGGTGACAAACACAGCAATCAGCCCCAACCCGCCGATCACGAGAACAGGGTGGACCGCGTGCAAGATTCCAATAAGCTCCGGGGCGCCTGTGAAAACGGCAAACAGGAACACGGTCAAAAGGGGGAAAGTTACACCGACAAGGGGACTGGGTCGCTGCTGGATGGGCCTCACAAAATTTCGCTCCACGACAAGGATACCGACGGCTCCGAGGGGTCAACCGTTTCGGGAAAAGGTCTTGCGAGAAACTCGGATTGTCGCGTAGTTTATCATGACTACGCTAAGAAACGCCCACGACTGAGCGGAACCGTTCATGCAGGATCCCAAAAGGGACTACGGGAGGATCCCTCCGGAAATAACTCTCGCGGCTGTGCCATTTTGGCTTGAACGGCAACCATTCCTGATCTCTTTGGCAGGCCATCCACCAATCAATAGCAACCCTGCCGAGGCATTCGAATTGCAACCCAAACATATTTGTTCACCGGCAATTTTGAATACCAGCAGTCCCTTCCGGAGCGCAGGGCGATGAACTTCTGGCGAAAAGGCAAACTGGCAATCGCGAGAACTATGGATTTGGACTTGACACACCCACAAGTCCATTATGCACGGTTTCTTGCTGATCGCCTGGGCGGGGTTTCGCGATGGCTGGACGTCGGGTGCGGCCGACAATTGGTTCCTCCCGATAAGATGTCCCTCGATCAGCAACGTACCTGCTTTGGCCAGGTCCCCTTTCTGGTTGGGGTCGATATTGACCAGGCGATCCTCGAGCATCCGCTTCTCAGCTCGCGGGTGATTGGGCTTTGCGGCACGCTCCCTTTCGCATCCGAAACATTTGACCTCGTGACCGCCAACATGGTGCTGGAGCATGTTCAAGACCCAGCTGCCTTCCTTGCCGATATCTACCGGGTCCTTCGGCCCAACGGCCGCTTCATCTTCCACACCCCCAGCGCGCGATATTACCTGGTAGCCCTGGCGAGACTTACGCCCGAGTCGGTAAAGCATAAGCTGATCTGGATTCTGGAGCGGAGAAGAGATGAGGACATTTTCAGGACGTACTACAGACTCAACACCCCTGCGGCGATCGCTCGCTTTGCCAAAACCTCCGGCTTCGAGGTAGACGCGCTCGTTGTCAAGGGCGGCGATGGGGCATTCGGCGCACTCGGACCGGTGGGATGGGTTGAATGTGGCGTTCTCAAGCTTCTTTCAGTGGTAGCAGATGGGCGGTTCAACTCCAACCTGATAGTCAGCCTCCGCAAACCGGCCCCGGCTGGTTGATGGCGAAGCGCGGCTCACCTCCATGTGCTTGACTGGGAAGGACTGCTGTGCAGTTCCCCATCGGTTCGAAGACGGGCGTCAGCTCGTCACCGGTTGGATGTGCCGGACTGGCCTAAAAGGCGGCCTTGCTTTGCCTTGAGCACAGAATCGTAGATTCCCTCCATCGACGACGCTGCCTGGGAGAACGTGAACCTTTCTCGAATGCTCCTCGACGCCTCCTGCGCAAGCCGCCGGCGGCGATCCTCGTCACCTAAGAGCAGGCGCAGTTCCGACGCGAGCCCCTCAACATCATCGACATTGAACAAAACACCATTCCGGTCATGCTGAATGAGCTCGGGATTGCCTCCAACATTGGATGCGACCGGGCAACAGGAGCAAGCCATGGCTTCCATCAGAGCGTTCGAGAGCGCCTCGGAGCGCGAGGGGAGCACGAAGACGTCAATTCCGCTCAGCCACTCGGCTACTTCGGTCGTTGCCGGTTCTAAATGACAGTCGCCGACCACCCCCAGTTGTGAACAGAGGGCGTGGAGGCCGGCTTCCTCTGGGCCGCTACCTACAATCACTAGCTTCGCACCTAGCTCGCGCACCTTGGCAAAAGCCTTTACCAAGGTGTCCAGCCCCTTTTCCGGGCGGAGAGCACAAACCGTGCCAATCACCAGGTGGCCGGGAAATCGAGGCGGAACGGCACGGCGTTGATAACGCTCAACGTCTACGCCGTTGTAGCACAACCGTACCTTCGGTTCGGGCACGTGTTCGTCCTCTACCAGATACCTTCTCATCGCTTCACAGTTGACCACCACGGTGTCCACCAGGCGGTCGGTTATGCGGAGCAGGCCCTTGAGGCGCATGCCCATCAGGTCGCGGTGCGCACGCTGGCTTGAGAGCACTGCGGTGGTGCGGGCCAGCCGCGCCGCCGGCACAGCAAAGACGTTGAGCGGGGTATCGAATGAGTGGACAATTTGTATGTTTTCTCGGTGAATGTAACGGATCAGTTGCTGTGCGGCAGCAACCACCTTCGGCGACTTGAATGAGTAAACCGGCAAGTGCAGGATGGGCACTCCAGCCGATTCCAGATCGCTCCTTCGCAACCCGTTCGGACGAAAACACCCCACGTGAGGTACAAACCGCCGGCCCGCCTGCAAGAAACGCGCAGTTTCCGTCAGTTGGCGTTCCGTCCCGCCTATGCCCAACTCTCTCACCAGAAGCAGAACAGGAACTCGTGTCGAGCCTTCATCATTCATCGGCGTATGAAGTCGTTACAAATTCGGCACACCCGAAGCCCGAATCAAGCCTCCGTTGACCCTCCACCGGAGCCAGAGAGGCAAGCCAGCATGGCGCTCTGTTCCGCCCTGTTCACGCCTGCAGCGCGCCCAAGGGCAGTAACCGAGTAACATGTTACTTTCGTGTGTTAAGAGGCACGTTTGTACTTTCCAGACGGTGACCCCTCAGGTATTCCTTTGCTAAAAGGCGCCGCACAAGGTTGTTGGTGTTTCGAACTCGTAAAGCCCGCTGAGTGCCATCCTAACGCCGCTTCTCCTGATATGCCGCCGCTTCGCTCGTTTTGATCTTTGGAGGAAACCAGAATGAGACTGCCATGCAGCAGCTTGCACTGTTGTCCGTCCGCTACCGCCAGGCAAAAGCGAATCCAGGGTGAGTGTACTGGAACCGCGAAAACCTTGCACAAATTCGCCCTTGCGCTCGTCGTGCTCTCTCTGGCACTGACAGTTCGGGCACAGATCGCCCCGGCACAAGCCGGTGCCATCCAATATGGACTGGATAGCCTGCCCGCCGGCCTGCGTACCCAGTTTGCCGCTTGGAACGCGGCCCATCTTTCCTACAGCATCGGCTCCTCGCAATATTTCAATCCCGGCACCCCCGTCGTCGGCGGCTATACGGAATCCGCAATGGTCTATCCCGACCAAATACCCGTTTATGTGTGCGCGGTCGCAGCCGCCAATGGCTGGGTTTGTGAAGATTTGTTTTTGCACTTTGAACAAGACTACTTCGGCAACGGCGGCGGGTGGAACTGGCCCATGGACGCCTTTGACGTGTTCGAGATGATCGATTGTCCCATCACCCGCGGCCTCTATAACTGTGGCTCTAATAATATTGCCCGCATGGTTCATGGGAGCTGGATTTACAACGGCTCTTACACCGACAGCACCGCGGCTCTCTACTCCGGCTGCGGAACGGCATGCACCATTTCCAATGCCGGATGGATGTATCTGGGTTACCAGGAACCCTTCGCGCTGACAACGATCACGCTGAGCGGCGCAGGATCCGGCGGCTCCGTTGCTTTCCAGTACTGGAACGGCACGACCTGGGCCGACCTGACCACTGCGCCGGTAGGCGGAAGCTCGCAGCAGTTCAGAGACGGAACCAATGGTCTCACCACTAACGGCACAATCTCGTGGTATCCGCCGAACAACTGGGCGCGCACCCAGGTAAACGCAGTCGGCAATCAGAAGTACTGGATACGGATTGGGGTCTCGGGCGCTGCTACAGGGCCGCAAATTGCCACCGCCAAGGGTGACGATTGGAGATCAACCGTCGGTACGGGCTGCACCAACTGCGGCTCCCACGGCGCCAACAATCGCGGTTGGGACCGAACCAACTCAGACGGCCACCACGTCAATGTGGGCCTCGGCAATCTCGAATATGATCCCAACCCGCCCATGACGCCGACGGCTGCCTGCAATAACCAGCCCTGCTCGGCTAACTTCCGTTATCAAGCAAGAACAGTTGGCTACGGCGGCGCCAACAACGGGTCGGAAGCTTATGCTAATCCCAATCGGCAGATTAGCAGCGGCATAATCCGCCATGTAGGCGCTGGCGTCGATATTTACATCTGGGGCGATGTACTGAACTACATGACCACACGCAATGGCGATTCGCTGCTGTACTTCTATAACTCTGTCATGCTGGATGATGCAGGGTTTCCGCCCTCCACGATCCCAACATTTGCCGAGTCCTTAACGGATTTTGGCGCGGGTTCATGGGCCGGCGCTGCGAACAGTTCCATCGCTCGTTTTGCGTCGCTAGTCCACAATGGAAGCCCCTCGTTTCAAGTCGGCTTAAATGCAAGCGGAGGTGATCCGGCGGCTTGTTTCATTCCCGGCGTAGCCTGGTGCCTGCATGAACTATGGCCTACTTCTGTTTATCCCGCCACGCCAGACCTGATTACGCACCACACCGGAACCGGGTATCTGGGTTTTGGATCGCACCTGCAAGATTTTGACCCGATCTACAATCCCAACAACATCAAGAGTCATTTGGGGATATAGCGACAACGAACATTTTGGGATTGGTCCGTTTGATGGGAAGTTCATGGACCACCGGACACCACTGGGACAATCGCCGAGGCGCGATGAACTTTCTGGCATGGTTTCTTATGGGGTATAACCAGAATGTCGTGATGAGCTATTACGCTGGTTCCAACGCCCAGTGGGATTACGTTATCGAGTGGAACACGACGGGTGCGACCACGCTGGCCAGTCCCTTAACGTGGGATTGCTCGCAGACTCCCAAGACGATTCAAGTCGCCGATGACTCAGGGTTCACCGTCACCGGCGGACTAGACACGCTGTATAACAACCGCTTCGTGCTTCGCATTGGTAGTGACATTGTGTTGGCCAACCGAACGGGCAGCAACCAGTACACCACGCTGGGCAGTCCGCAGAATGGCAGCATGGTTGCCGGCACTTCGATTCCTGCGTGCAGCGCAGGCAATTATCCCATCGGCACTCCCGTACAATGTGCTTCCGCTTACCACAGATCCGACCCCTCGTTCGTAATGCCCAGCGATGACAATGTCGCCTGGTGGACTACGGAATTTCCGGCTATGGAGGTCAATGTCGGCGTGCCCGATACTGGCAATGGATGGGCCCCGTTCGGCGGGGCGAAGGGCGACTGGGATCCGGCATTCATCGCCCAGTGTTCGATGTCATCCTGTCCTACGAACTGTAGCACCCACCCGTGTCAGCCAAATACATCCGATAACAATCTTGGCATCACCAATCCATCGTCCACCCCAACTTCCTGTACCCAGAACAAGCCCTGCGATCCGGTGTGGCGGCGTGACTTTACCAACGCGCAAGTCTATGTCCGCCCGCACTATCAGAACGGATTGGAGAGCGATCTCGACAGTCCTGGTGTGACCGTTCCTCTGGGAACCACGTTGTATCCCCTGCTATCGAACGGAACCACGGGTCCGGGAGTAACCAGTATCAACTTGATGTCTAACCAGGCGTTCATCGGGATGTACAACCCGATTAACTGATAACGCGCACGTGTTTGTGATTGGGCGGCAGGGGTACAATTCATGTGTCTCCTGCCGCTGCTATCCTGGAAAACTGCGCCTCATTTTCTTGCCGCTCAACTCGACCCCGCCCGGATGTCTCTGGCATAATCTCGCTGGGACAGGCGCGGAGCTGCCAATCCTCGCCATACATGAGGCTTCCCGCTATCGTGCGGTTCACACGAATACAATCAAGACGTCTTGGCGATCATCAGCACAAGTGTCCGCGAGCGCTTCGCCCGTAGCACGCCCGGGCTTCGATGACCGGCGGTGTAGAGATAATGGCAAAACCGATCCGAGGAATCCGTTGCAAGACTCTTCACTGAAGCGCCTCCTCCTACAATCCCTCCTGTTGCCCGGAGTCGTGTCTCCCTTCTCCGTGTTTCTGAAGGGCCGTGCGGCCATCTTCATGCTGCACCGCTTCCGTGATCGAGATCTCGGCACCGAGGGACATGATCCGGTGCTGTTACGCCAGGTGCTGGGCTATTTGCGGCAAAAGCGGTACCAACTCCTTTCCCTACAGGAACTGTTTCGGCGTTGGAAAGCAGGGGAGAATCTGGAGCGAGCTGTAGTCTTCACAATTGATGATGGATACTTGGACCATGCCATCGTGGCGGCGACCGCTTTTTGCTGAGTTCGAGTGTCCGGTAACCACATTCGCGGTGAGCGGGTTCCTGGACGGCCAACTGTGGTTTTGGTGGGATCAGATCGCTTATATCTTTGCCCACACCAAATGCCACACTTTATCGTTGCCTTTGTCGGGAGTTGAGCTGAAGTATCATTGGGACGACGATCAGTCCCGTCGCGAGGGATCATCAGGACTTTGCTGTGCGTTGTACGGATGTATCGGATACGGAGCGCCTGGAAGCCATTCATCGCTTGATCTCTGAAGCGGACGTCGAGCCTCCAAGTCAGCCGCCTCTGTGCTATGCGCCTATGTCGTGGGACCAGGCGCGCGCCTGCGAGAAGAATGGAATGTCCTTCGGGCCACATACCGTCACCCATCCGGTCCTCTCCCGCACTTCGGACGAGAAATCCGCTTCAGAAATTGCGGGCGGGTGGGAGCGACTGCGCGCCGAGGTTCGTGGTCCGGTGCCGATTTTTTGCTATCCCAACGGCCGACTGGCCGATTTCGGCGATCGCGAAGTGGCCACCATGAAAAGCCTCGGATTGATCGGCGCCGTAACCGGTGTGAGTGCTTACGCCAGGGCGCAACCTTTCCGCGACTCGAATCAATATCCATATAGGGTTCCGCGGTTCGGGTATCTGGACAGTTTGCCGCAAGTGATTCAGGTTGTTTCGGGATTAGAACGTTTCAAACGCTCGCTGCTAGGCAGGGAGTCTTAAGCATGTTGGGCTGGCTCTTGAATGTCGCTTCGAACGCCAATGAGCGTTTGCACGCTGCCAGGGTTAGGCGCCGCTGGGACCGACTCCGTCAGCTCGGCATGCACATCGGCCAAGGAGTCAATCTGCCGCCTTCCACCTGGATCGACACCAGCCACTGTTTTCTAATCAGCATTGGGGATTGGTGCGGCTTCGGCGAAGAGTGCTTGATCCTTGCGCATGATGCCCAAATGGACGAGTACTTGGACGCGGCCGTGATGGCGCGTGTGGTTATCCACGAGTCCTGTCACATTGGCTCCCGTGCGGTGATCCTGCCGGGCGTTGAGGTCGGGCCGCGAACCATCGTGGGCGCTAATTCCGTGGTCTCAAGATCGCTGCCTCCGGATAGCGGTTTGCGCCGGCGCCCCTGCCAAGGTGATTTGCTCACTGGATGAATATCTCGACCGGCATCGTCAGCAGCTTGCTACGCGGCCGACGTTCAGCTACTCGACACATAACATCCATGCCCTTACCCCGGAACGACGCGCCGAATTGCTGGCCGCCGTAGCCGACGGTTGTGCCTATATTACTGGCGGCTTCTCCGAGGAACTGCAAGGCCGAGGTGGTACCGCAAGGACGCCCTTCCGCCAGGCTCGAGGGTTCCGGGCCTCAATTTACCGGCCGCGATCCCTGCCAAGACCCCCGGTGACGCAAAAGTCGGGCGGTAGCATGTCCTGCTCATCTCGTAAATGCCAACGGCACTCCAATAGCGCGCACGATTGCAAACCCCAAAGTGAGCGTTGTCATTCCGGCGTACAATGCGGCGCCTTACATTGCCGAAACGTTGGATAGTGTCTTCGCCCAGACGTTTGCCGAATTCGAAGTGATCGTGGTGAACGACGGATCTCCCGATTCCGAGGAACTCGAGGAGGCGATTCGACCGTACCGCGCCCGCATGGTATATCCTGGAACAGGCGAATCGGGGACCAAGCGCAGCTCGCAATACGGGAATTCTGGCCGCGCGTAGCGAGTTTATTGCGTTTCTGGACAGCGACGACACGTGGAGACCGGAATTTCTTGCCACGCAAATGCAAATCCTGTCGCAGGAAGACGCCGACCTGGTTTACTGCGACGGCATACACATCGGCGATGGGCCTCTGGCCGGCCGAAACCAGATGAGGGGAAGTCCGTCCAATGGTGCGGCTACGTTTCGCGCTCTGCTGGTCGAGGACTGCAAGGTTCTTACTTCACTCACCGTCACTCGCCGGGAGGCGGTTCTGAGGGCCGGCCTTTTCGATGAGCGCTTTTCCCACTGCGAAGATTACGATCTATGGCTTCGGATGGCGCACCAGGGATGCAAGATTGTGTACCACAAGGATGTGCTGGGCTGGCATCGGCTCCGCTCCGGTAGCTTAGGCTCGTTCGACACCAAAATGCTGACCGGCGCTATCGATGTGCTCACAAAACTGGACCAGCAACTCCCGCTTGACGAGGAGATGCGGCGACTGTTGCGGCGGCAGCGGGATCGGTTTCAGGCTGACATGGAGCTCCAGGAAGGAAAAGAGAAGCTTCGGGCGGGTGACTACAAGCGAGCCGCGAACTGCTCAAGCGAGCAAGTGCGTTTTATCCTAGCGCCAAGCTGCGGTTCACCTTGGCGGGACTCCGCATAGCTCCCAAGTTGACCGCCTTCAGCATCAAATTATGGGAGCGGCGGTAAGAGGATGCGAGACCGCTCTGACGACAGCCCTTTGTGCACGGCTGACGTCAATTGACCGAACCGCGACGGGAAAGCAGGCAGGCGAGATTCTATTGCGTCGGCATGGACACGGTGCTAATTTGGAGTTCATCCTCTGCCGAATCGCTGCGTAGAACGGAATATCTGTGGCGATTTTCCAGCACCAATCTTTTGACTGGCTCCGCATCCAGCTTGCGCATCGTGTCCGCCGAGAATGCGTGCACGGAATGCGGGAACAACTCTTGGGGAACGCCCTTGATTAACGAAGTTGGCAATTTACACCATCAAATACATTCTCGGCAGGGATCTGGCAGGACGTGGCGTTTTTGTGGTCCCTGACGGACACCTTCATCGTATCTTATCCGCGATCTGGAAATACCTGGACGCGATTCCTCATCGCTAACCTCATCCATCAGGAGCAAAGCGTCAGTTTTGCTAACATCGAACGGATCATACCGGACATCTATGTGAATTCGAAGCGATACTTGCGAACTCTTCCCCGGCCTCGTCTTATCAAAAGCCACGAATATTTTGATCCACGCTATAAGAAGATAATCTACATCGTCCGCGATCCCAGAGACGTTGCCGTATCCTATCATCATTTCCTGATCAAGTTCCGTGGGTATCGAAGAGGACTACCCTATGGAGCAGTACGTCACACGCTTCGTAGCGGGCAAGTTCAACGGATATGGATCGTGGGGAGAGAACGTTGGAAGCTGGCTGGCTAACCGCGAAGGAAACGATAACTTTCTGTTGGTTCGTTATGAAGACATGATGGATGAAACCATTGCGATACTATCCACCATTGCTGCTTTCCTTGGAGTGAAAGCCACTGCGGAAGAGATTTCCGCCGCGAATGAGCGGAGTTCGGCAGAGCAGATGCGAAAATTCGCGCGGCTCGAAGGCGCCAAGTGGGTGACTACCAGAGAGGCGCGTCAAGACAAGGCGTTCGTGCGCTCCGCATCGTCCGGAGGTTGGAAAACAGCTTTGCCGGGGAGTTCGGTCATTGAAATCGAAGCGGCGTGGGGGCACACTCATGCGCCGCTTGGGCTATGCGCTCGCCTTTCCAGAAGAGTCGGCCGTAGCTTCTCAGTCCCGGGGCGCAACCGGGAGCGAATGAAGATAATCGATCCGGTCCCCTTGGGAGCTACTGTTCGTGGACAAGCAATCCCAGGCGTTTTAACCTATTCCAACTATCGGATGGGCCGGTGTATTCGAGGCGACCGCCTGCAAGCATCGCTCGATGACCTCGATTATGCTCTTGCACGATTCCAGCATCTCGGCGGTGGCGGAGTACGGGACGCCGCTGCTGCTTGCCTAGTCAGCGGGAAAGCAATAGAGCATCTTGTCGGCCAGACTGCAGAACGCCGAAACATCCTATCATCAATACTTTGGGTTCGCCAATGGCGCGGCGGTCGGTAGTAGGTATTTTTCCCAGAGAGCCGCAACTAGGGGAAAAGCAGCTCCCACGTAATTGGGCTCGATCAATCGCGCGGCGGAGCGGCCCTCTCGAAGACGAACTCGTTGCAGCCCAGTGTGCCGCGGCAGGTAACCAGACGGGTGAGGATAAACCCGCGCTCCCGGTAGAAATTGAAGATCTGTTCGGGCATCGCAACCTCGAAGGGGTAGCCGCCCACCCAATCCACCAGGTCCTGCCAGAATGACATTCCGCGCTGATTCTTGCTGTAGCTCCGAATCGTGTCGAAGGGCTTGCCGTGAGCGAAATCCTTGATCAGCGGTCGCCAATAGAGCACCCAAAACGACGGCCAGAGCACGAGAAACCGTAGGCCCTTCGGCAGCTGGTTGTACCGCTGCTTCACTTTGGTCCAACGCCGGCTGGCGGTCCCCTGGTCATTGTAGATAGCGATAAACAGTTTGCCGCCGTCGGCAACCGCCGTCGCGGCGTTGTCCAGCGCCGTCCACATCGCGCCCGTGTGGTGCAGCACTCCCCATGAGTACACAACATCAAAGTGGCCCAAGGATTTTAGGTACTCCGCATCCAAGGCCGAGCCCTCTGCTACGGTCCAGAGCTCGTCGTCGGGGAAGTAACGCCGCCTTAGCTCAGCCGTGCAATTGACGGAATGCGGGTCGTAATCGAACGAATAGACGCGCGCGCCCAGCCGCCGCGCTGCCAGGCTGAACAGACCGCTGCCCGACCCGATATCGAGGAAGCTCTTCCCCCTCAGGCTGTCGGTCTCTAGCATGTTCCGAAGCGATTCGATGGCGTTCTCGATTTTCTCGTCATTGAGTGTCTGCAGGAACCATTCCCAATTCTTGCCAAACTCGAATCGTTCACCGGTTGCGACTTCGGTAGCGTGTTGCGTCATAGGGCCATGGTTCCCCGGAATGCGCTTAAGCTTGTGCTCTGTCTCGACTTTCGATTGTCGCATATGACTTCGGACAAACGGAACCGCGCAGCGGCGAGGGACTTGATTTTCCGCTACGCAGTCACTTTCAAAGCAATGATAGGATTTATTCACCATGTGTGGGATCGCCGGGCTCTTGCTGAGAAACGCTACGCCGTCGGCCGCCGACGTTCGCGTCATGTGCGATCTCATTCGCCATCGTGGGCCCGACGATGAAGGCATCCACACCGATGGTCCTTGCGGCATCGGCATGCGCCGCCTCAGCATTATCGACCTCAGCACCGGCCACCAGCCTATCTCCAACGAAGATGGCTCGGTGTGGATCGTCTTCAACGGCGAAATCTACAACTACCAGGAGTTGCGCAGCGACCTGATCGGGCGCGGACACCGCTTCTCCACCAATAGCGATACGGAAACTATCGTCCACCTATACGAGGAGGAAGGCGCCGCCGGCTTCGAAAAGCTGCGCGGCATGTTTGCGCTCTGCATCTGGGACGCGCGCAAACGCAGCATCCTGCTGGCGCGCGATCGCTTCGGCAAGAAGCCGCTTTATTACGCGCTGACGACGTCCGGTTTTTACTTTGCCAGCGAACTGAAGTGCCTGCGGGCGGCCGGCGTGCCTCTCGAGCTCGATCGCGATGCCTTGCGCCTCTATTTCCAGTTTGCGTACATCGCGGATCCGTACAGCCCGTTTGCCGGCATTAAGAAGTTGATGCCAGGGTGCTGGGTGGAATGCAACATCGACGGCACCATCAAGCAGGGCCGCTATTGGCGGCTGCCGCCGTTCTCGGAAGAAAACCGCACTGGAATGACCGAAGCCGAGGCTCGCGACGAAGTACGTAGGCTATTCGACGAATCAGTGCGCATTCGCATGATCGCCGATGTGCCTTTGGGGGCGTTTCTGAGCGGCGGCATCGACTCCAGCCTGGTCGTGGCCTCGATGGCTTTGCAATCCTCCGAGCCGGTGAAGACCTTCTCGATCGGCTTCGAAGAAGCGGCCTACAACGAGCTGGAATATGCGGGGTTGGTGGCGAAGAAGTACAACACCGAGCATCATGAGATCGTCGTGCGCCCGGACTCCGTCGCGCTCGTCAACAAGCTGGTGCATCATTTTGACGAGCCTTTCGGCGACTCGTCGGCCATCCCGACCTACATCGTTTCAGAATTCGCCGCTCGCCATGTGAAGGTAGCGCTAAGCGGAGACGGCGGAGACGAATTCTTTGCCGGCTATCCCATCCTCGACTTCGTGCAGAAGTACAGATCGCTCGATAGCGTGCCGGCCTCACTGCGAAAGTTGCTGCGCCTGATCGCGAAGCAACTCCCTTATTCCGCCTATGGCAAGAATTTTCTCTATGGCATTGGCGCGCCCACCGCGCTGGAGCGATATTTCGACGCCAACTACGTGTCGTACTTCTTCCGCAAGCGCATGTTGAAACCGGAATGGATGCTCCCGGCGAACAACGCATTTCTGCGGCAGATGCTGACCGACGATTTCCTCCCTGATGGCGCGGATATTCGCTCGCAGGTGATGTACTTCGAGGCAACGGCGAATCTTACCGGCGACATGCTGACGAAAGTTGATCGCGCGTCGATGGCGGCTTCGCTCGAGGTGCGCTGCCCGATGCTGGACCACCGCTTCGCCGAGTTTGCCACTCGCATCCCCACCAGCTGGAAATGGAAAACCGGGAAGGGCAAGCGGATTCTGCTCGACGCGCTGAGCGACCGCCTTCCGCCGGCGCTTCTCACCCGCTCGAAGATGGGCTTTGCCGTTCCTCTCGACAAATGGTTTCGCGGCCCCTTGCGCGAACTGGCGCACGACACTCTGCTGGGCAGGACCTTCCTCGACCGCGGAATCGTGTCGGCCGACTTTGTGCGTTATCTACTTCAGGAGCACGACATTGGGCGCCGCAGCAACCATCACCAGATTTATTCCCTTCTCATGCTCGAGCTCTGGTTCAAGAGCCTCGAGGAGCCGCTGCCTGCGCCGCCTCAACCGATATCGTCGGGCGCGGAGTACGCCTCCACAGGCGGCTGAAAACTCAGTTCCAACGTCGCTATCCTAAGCCAAGACTACTGCGGCGCAGGATTCGCCTCCGGCTGTACCGGCGGTAGCGTCGCTCGCGGCGGAGCTGCCGGCGTTTCCACCGGACCGGGTGAACCCGCGGTCGCTTGCAATGCCGGTGCGAGCGCGGTCATATCAACTCCCGGGGACTGCTCGTCGGTCGTCTGATTGAACTTCGGTGAGACCAGTTGGTAATTTCCGGCGGCTGGATCGGCGAAGCTGATCTTTGTCGGCAACGCGTTCTTTGGCGGGTGGTCATGTGCAACATCGCCGGAGGAAACCAACATGACATTTCCGCTGAAACGCTGTTGCAGCGGCGGCGGAGCGCCCATGTAAACGCTAAGTCCCTCCACCCCCATCCGTCCGAAATCGCCGCTGGGTTGGCGGCACAGTACGTTATCGAGCACCCAAAGGTTGTTGGTACCCGAATGAGGAAACGGCCAGGTGGCTTTCGGCGGCGCATTGAAATACAGAGAAGCGAAGCACTTCGACTGATCGCTCATCAGAAGAGTATTGTGCTCGAATACGGTATCGGTGAGATCGACCGCAACTGAAAATCCCACGTGGTGGATGGTGCTGTTCTCCGGATTCATCAGCACAAGATTATTGGCAATCTTGATTCGCTTGGACTCGCCCTGGTTGGTGCATTTGGGATGGCCTTTTTCCGCGCTGCAAAGGTAGTCCCTTTCCAGCGTATTGAAACCCGCATCGACGTTTTTCAGGATGTTGCCTTCCACCGTCACGTCGTCCACCAATGCGCCATTTCCACTGTCGGAGGCCCGCGGCGTCATCAGCACCGAGTATCCAGGCTGGCCGCTGACCCAGTTATTTTCCATCATATTGCCGGTGACGAGAACACGTTGAGCATTCTTGAATTCCAAGCAGTTCTTAACTACCCATCGCGGAGGGACGTAAGGCCCCTTCGACACGATGGGCAGCGTGATCCCCGGTTGCCGCCACGCGAGCGGCTTAAATAGATAATTGCCGCGAATCTCGATGTCCGATGGAATATACGCATTGTTGGGGGCACCCGCCCCCCCGAACATGATGTTTTCCGTCGTGGCGGACAGAAAGTTATTGACGATCTTGATCGGGCCTGGGCTGCGATAGCCAAGAATAGCCTGCGAATCCATGGTGCCATCGTGGATATCGGAGATATAGCTGTCGACTACAGCAACGTCGATCCCGTTGACCACCACTCCTTCGCGGACGTCTTGTGTGTCGGAGCCATGGATGTAGCAGCGGTCGATAACAATGTTCTTAGGAAACTCGTCTTCCTTCAGCAGTTCCGGCGCAACGCGCTTCCCCAGATTCCGAAGCTGCGCTCCTACCTGCGACACGACGTAATCGATGTTGACGAGCTGATACAAGCGAGGTGCGCCCTTTGCGGGTGTAATTTCCAATCCCACCAGGCGGTAGTTGCTAGCGCCCGGCAAAACTGAAATCGCCGCCAGCCCATTCGTGCTCATAATCTTTGGCATGTGGGCCGCTTCAGCCGGAGAGGTCCTGTGACCTTCCTTCGCCATGCGGTCGAGAGCGGAGCTCTGAATATAGATCCAGCCGTTTCCCGTCTTCGGGGGCAGCATAAAATTTCCGGTAAAGGTTGCGCCCGCCGCCAGAACGATGGTTTCACCCGGCTTGGCTGCATCAAAGGCAGCCTGCAAGTCATCACCCCGTCGTACCACTATTCGAGCACCGGTGGGGGCACGGTACGAGCTGTCAACGTAAGCTCTGGGCAGCTCGGGAACAGGTTGCTGGGCCAATACAGAAACGGAGCTCAGCGCGGTTACAACAAGCAGAAATACGCTTCGAGCAGTCATAAGATGAGGACGTGAGAAAGACAGACGCGTTAGCCCTGCACTTTGATTGACGCAGAATGAGGCACCAATTATATAAGCGGGCCATCGCGTTCGTTGAAAAATGCGATGCTAATCTTCTGCTATCAGTTCACGATAGAGCTCGAACACCGCCTGAATATTGCTATTGGTTGACTGCGCCTCGGAATCCGACATGGGCGTCGAGGCTTCTGTGAGCCCTTGCTCGATCGCCGCCTGCAGCCTTTCCCGGTCGGAAATGGGGAACAGCGTCACTCCCGGGGGACGCAACCCGGTGTCGGTTGCGACCACGGGCACGCCGAAGTGAAGCGCCTCGCGGACGGCGACAGAATCGCCGTCGTACAAACTGGTCCTGAGGAACACATCACACCGCTTGATGGCGGCGAGGGTCGATGCATGAGGTACGTCCCCTGCGAGCAGAATGTGCTCGGCGTAAGGCTTGGCCGTGCGCTGCGTCTCGAGCTGGCGATCAAGGCTGCCGGAGCCGATAATCACCAGCCCAGCATTGGGAAACTTCTCGCGGATAGCTTGCAGCACGTCCATCTGCAAGGGAAGATCGTACTCCGGCTCGAGCAATCCCACGGTGAGCAGCACGGGTGAGTGCTGCTCATAAAAAGTACCGAGTGCCGCCGGCAACATTGCGCCAGCCGGAGGATCAGGTACGGAATGCGGCTCGATCAGGCGAATCCGTTCCGGCCGCACTCCGAAACGAAGAAACAAATCTACAATTGCCTGATTTACGGCGATGATGCGATCAAAACGCCGGAACACAAACCCCCTCAAGGTGCGAGGACCCGCGGTTTGTCCTTCCGGCGAAGACGGATAACCACCCGAGTGAAACGTCAGAACCGATTTGCGGCCCGCAATCAGACAACAGAAGAGCGCCAACCCGAGCATTCGCGCCTGGATGTTGCCGCCGATATGCAGATGCACAATGTCATACGGCAGACGCCACAAAAGCCAGAACACACGCAATGCGCTTTTCGGATAAAAAATGCCATCGCCTTCCGGCTTGCGATGCCGGGTCAGGTTGATTACAAAACTTGGGAACCCTTTCTCCAGAAGAAAATCGCGAATACTGACCAGATTGGTTTGGACGCCGCCGTGCGGCGGTGGAAACGGACCGAGTTGCAGAACGCGCATGCTGATTGGTGTGACTCCCGCCCCGCAATATCGGAGCGGCTCAGTTCAGCCAAGAAAAAGTCCTGGGGCAGCCGCTCAGGAAGCCGAGCCTACCGGCAGGCAGCCAGTATCTCACCGCATCCGGTGATGCACCGCTTCCATCACCGGTATGCGCTCAAGTCGATGCTGACCGGCTGGCCCAATCGCGCCGACTCCAGCATCTTCAAGCAGCCGATCGTGGAACGGATCCCGTCGAGCACGGTGACATCCGGTAGCCGGCCCTCGCGGATGGCAGCAACGAAGCGCTGCATCTGCGGCTCGTAACCCTTATCGGCCCACAGCTTGGCACGCGACCGTCGGACACCGCCGCTAATCCGCAGCAGCTTGAAGTCCTCGCTCATCGCCGCCAGCCCAGGCGCATAGACTTCCACCCGTTCCCCGCTAAAGCTCTTGCTGCCCACCGTACAATAAGTCAGGTTCGCAATCGACTCATCGGCGAAGCGGAACGACGCCACCAGGTTGTTCTCGCCAACCGGTTCCTGCTTCCCCGTCGGCAGAGAGTAAGCCATGACACTCACCGGCTCCGACTCCAGCAGCCAGTACATGAGATCCACGAAATGACATGCCTCGCCAAGAATCGCTCCGCCAATCGAGGGATCGGCCATCCAGTAGGCGCCGGAGATTCCCGGCGAGTTCACACGGCAGTTGATTACGGCCGGCCCGCTGCGCTTCGCCGCCTCGGTCTTCAGCGCCGCATAATAAGGTGCAAAGCGCCGGTTAAAGCCCACCGTGAGCTGCTTCCCGCTCTCCAGCACAGCATGGTACAGATCGTCGCACTCCTGCTCGGTCAGGCACATCGGCTTCTCGACGAACACATGCTTGCCGTGACGCAGCGCAGCTAATGTCTGCTGCGCATGGTGCTGGTTACGGCTGGTGATCACCACCAACTGAATTTTCGGGTCCTTCAGGATCTCGTCATAATCGCTGGTGCAGTACGCAGCTTTGAAGCGCTGCGCATAGCTTTTTCCCCGTGCGCCGCTGGCAGAGTGAATCGCCTCCAGCTTGACGCCGCGAATATTCGTGAGGACCGGCAGATGCGCCCAACGCGCAAGGTTGCCCGCGCCAATCAGCGCAGCCCCGATCTCGCCTTCGCCCAAAGCCGAAGCGCCGACTTCCACCTTGTGCCTGGGAATATACGGCGCCGGAACAGCCTCGTCGGCCGCTTTGTAGCGCAGCAACACCGCCAGACTGCCGGCCGCGGGATCAAGCACCGTCTGATATGCCGCGGGAGCTTCTTCAAGCGGATAGCGATGCGTGATCAGCGGCTCTACATTGACCCGGTCGCGGCACAAGCGGAGGAACTCCTCCATGTTGCGGTTCTCGGTCCAACGAACATAGGAGACGGGATAGTCGCGTCCCTGTTTTTCGTACGCCGGATCGTAGCTGCCGGGGCCGTAAGCGCGCGACATGAAGAGCTGAATCTCCTTCATGTACATGGCCTGCCAGGGGAAGCTCATTTCGACTGCTCCCACGATCACCAGCCGCCCGCGATCGCGGCAGATCTCCAGTGCCTGCTGGCAGGGACCCGCGCTCTTGGCAGCGGCAGCGACGATCACAATGTCGGCTCCACGGCCATCGGTAGCTTCGGCTACAGCATCGTTGAGCGACGCCCCACCCATCAGCCCCCAGTCGGCTCCCAACTTCGTCGCCAGTTCGATTCGGTCCTGCCTCAGGTCGCACGCCAGCACCACCCCACCCTGAAGCCGCACCAGTTGCGCCACCAACTGTCCCACCAATCCGAGCCCGATGACGGCGACCCGGTCGCCCAAACCGATCTGGCTGATGCGGACGGCATTCATGGCGATGCTGCCCAGCGTGGCGAAACATGCGTGGTCGAAGGGCACTTCATCGGGAACACGAGCGACCAGATTGCGACCCGTGGTAATGATTTCGCCATGCCCGGTGCCTTCGCCTCCATAAGCCACGCGCTGGCCGATCTCGAGGTCGGTAACCGCGGCATGCTTCTCAACCACATAACCCGCGCCCGAGTAGCCGATCACACCGTATTCCTTGAACTTCGCCAGCACCTCGGAGGCAGTACGGACTGGGCCCTGGAGCTTCATCGCATTCCAGATCTTCTGTACGTGCGAAGGATTGTCGGCAACCTCTTTTAGAAGCCCTTCCTGATGAATGGAG
Source organism: uncultured Acidobacteriaceae bacterium (assembly GCA_963785825.1). Lineage (GTDB taxonomy): Bacteria > Acidobacteriota > Terriglobia > Terriglobales > Acidobacteriaceae > Bog-257. Next base: position 151,536 of record CAWAWQ010000001.1, read on the forward strand.
GCCGATTCCGTTCCGGAAGAGATCAGCGAGAAGACGGGCCGGATGAGAACATGATGCGGCGCCAGCGTGGGGTCCGGGACCTCATCGACGATAATTTCCCTGATGCCTTTGCGGATGACTTGTTTCATGCAGAGAACGAGGTTCCCTTGTGAGTGGAGAAGTACTGATTTGTATCGTTGCTCGGTTCAAGTGTACTACAGCATCGCCCGGGGACAGGTCCGACCGTAACAGGCGGGGAACCCACTCAGCGGCAGGAAATCGGCGCACAATCTTCTGTATCTCAACTGCAAAGCCGTTACAGGAAGCCGGCTCCACTGCCAAGCAGGCAATGGAGCCGGAAAGGACGGATCGAATTGTCACGCCGGCTTAACCATCGCCGGTCGGATTGGCGAACTCACTTACCAATTGACGCCCGGTAAACCACGATTCCCAGCGTCTTGGAGGCACGTTGCATTGGTGACTCCGAGTCGGATACAGACACGTTGAACGTCTTCGATGCGCCAATGACGGTACCGGAGATCGTTCCTGTCGCGGGATCTAAAGTGAGCCCAGCCGGCAAGCCGATTGCAGGAACGACGGCCCAAATGTATGTCCCGCAGCCGCCGGAAGCCTGCAAAGTAGTTGAGTAGTGCCCACCCTGCGCCGCGATTGGTAAGGTATTGGTAGCGACGCTGAGAACCGGGCACGCGATCGCAATACTGAACGCCTGCTGGCCGTTATTAAATAGCGAATCCGACACACGTACAGTGAAGTTGAAGACTCCAGCATTGCTTGGCACGCCGGAGATCGAACCCGTGCTCGCAGCGAGAGACACGCCGGATGGCAGCGTGCCGGAAACGACCGACCAATTGTAGGGAGGCGTACCGCCTTGCGCGGTCAGAGTTGCGCTATATTGGCTGCCCTGGTTGCCCGACGGCAGACTACCGACAATGCCGATGCCCGCGGCGCTACCTGCCAGTTGCAAAGCAGCATAGTCGATTCCAGCAAGAGTTCCGTCACTCGTATCCATCCAGTAGGGGGTGGCCAGCTGGTAGTTTCCGGCTCCTCTGTTCACGTAACTGAAGGGAACGGTGCTGGCGTAATTATGTTCCGGCCAGCTCTGCGTTCGGTCGTCGCCAGGCACGAACATTACATTGCCGCGGTAGCGGTTCGCCACTGGCGCGGGGTCGCCCATGTAGTAGGCGAGGCCGGCGGAGCCAACATACCCGCAATCTCCGATGGGCTGCCGCCCCACGACATTGTCCAGAATCCAGATGTTGTGGGTGGCAGATGCTTGAGCGGGCGGGCAAGTGGCTGGAGAAGTCAACTGGAATATGTAGTTCCACATCTCCGAGCCGTCCATCATCAAGGCTGTGTTGTGCTGGAAAACATAGTCGGTCAACCCATTGCGAGGACCGGTATTGCCGCCGTCAATAAAAACCCAACTATGCTGGTACGTATCTTTGTTGCTGCTCAGCAGGATGAGGTTATTGTGTATCCAGATCCTCTTACTTTCGCCCGGGTTGGTGCAGTTCGGGGCCCCCCACTGTGCCCCGCAGTACGTGTCTTGTTCCAGGGTAGCAAAACCACCATCCACATTCTTCAGAGTGTTACTTACCAACTCGATGTCGTTCACGACGGCGATGTTTCCGCTCTGGTAGGTGCGAATTGTAAACAGCACCGATCTGCCCACCTGCGCGCTGATCCAGTTGTTCTCCATTACATTGCCGGAGACAATTACTCGCTGGGCGCTCTTAAACTCAAGATTGTTCTTCACTACCCACTGATATCCAAGTCCCGAAGGACAGGGTACCCCGTTAGGCTGGAGTTGTCCGGTAGCGAGCGTCCCTCCTGCGCCGCATTTGTCCCAATCCAACGGCTTGAAAAAGTGGTTCTTACGAATTTCAATGTCGCTCGGGATATAAGGATTATTGTAGCCTCCCGCGCCGCCGAACATCACGTCCTCGGTGCTGGCGGACAAGAAGTTATTAACGATCTTGATCGGCCCCGGCGTATACCAGGCTTCGATGGCCTGCGAATCGGAAAAACCCTGATGGATGTCCGAAATATAGCTGTCGATCACGGCAAAATTAGTGCCGTTGGCGTCTACGCCTTCGCGTACATCTTGTGTGGGAGAGCCGTGAACATAGCAGCGGTCTACGGTAATCGAGTCCGCCAAGTCGCCGGTGTGTCCTCCTTCGGTTACTGGAGGATAGATCAGGTCATAGGTAAAGCAATTGATCGGCGGAGTATGCGAAGGAACGCAACCCTGGTTGGACATGGTGGTAACTTCTAGGCCCACCAGGCGCCAGTGATTGGCATTGGGCGCAATCGTGAGCGGAGCGCTGGCGTTTGGAGTTACGATTCGAGGCATATTGGCTGAGTCGCTGGGCGAAACGCGGCTGCCGGGTGCAGGCAATCTGTCCAGCGCCGAACTTTGGATGTACGTCCAGACTCCGCCAGGATTCGCCTTCGCCGGCAAAGTAAAGTTCCCGACGTAAGTAACCCCGGCATCCAGGATGATGGTATCGCCGGGATTGGCGGAGGCGAGAGCATTTCCGAAATCGGTGCTGTTATGAGCGCGCCAGACGGTTCCTCCGACGGGCGAATTCCATGTAGTGTCGATGTAGACCCGTGGTGGCTGTGGCACTGGAGGAAGTTGCGCTACTCCGATGGTGGCGAACAAAAGAATAAATACAAGAAGCTTCTTCATAAGAACTCCCATAATGCGAATGAATTGCCCTATGTAAGCCGGTCGAGCTCGGCAGGTCCGGAAGTGTCGCGGCGCGAGTCAGTTGGTTTTGAGATATGAAGCTGGCGGCGATGGACGAGAATGGCTTCCGTCGGCGATAAAGGGTAGCGGCCAAAATATGATTGCCTTTCCAGGATTTACAGTAGGCTGCGGATGGAGTGGAAACTACTGGCCCGACGATGCGATTCGGTCTAGCTTCGCGAGGCTGTACTTGCCTGAACCGAAGTACAGTAGAGGATTAAAGTGCAGACATTTGTGCGAAATGGGATTGGATCTGCGCTTGTTGTTATGGGGTCAAAAGCTTGTTGTCGTTGCTAGCTTGCAACTATTTCTAAGACGCAATGGAACACGCTCTTGAATGGTCGCGTCTAACCCGTCCGTGCTTATACTAGGCAAGATCTGATTAAGTCGGAGTTTTGGAGCGGACGGCCTTCAGTGCCTGCGTGAGAACTAGCTTTGACCTGCCGCGCTGGAGCATCACACGCGAAAGTCGAACCCCGAAGGGGTGGTGCTGCAGTTAGCCCAGGACGGAGCGAAGCGGAGTTTTGGTGAAGTCGGGAAAAATATCGGAGCCCGGGGGGGCGGCACCGTTCTCACGCAGACACTTCAGGCTGTCCGTAAGTCCGCTTTGGCCCTTGAGGATCCCGGTCCCACCCCGTCAGACTCTCCGTAGCTATAAGCTCGCTATCAATGGCTTGGCGTAGTTAGTCGGCAGGAGCTGCCACCGGGAAATCGCGGTGTGGAATTCGGCAGGCAATAAGAAGACTTGATCTTTCGACCGCAATTATTTCTGCGTTCTGCGCGGGCTACTTCGCAGGCGCTGCACTCGGGGTAGCCGCGGATTGGGCCGGGCTCGTCTGTGCCTCGCACGGCCACGAGGTAGTCGACAATTTTGGCCCGGTCAGCTTCGGGAATGACTGCTCCATAAGCTGTGATCATCTTGTTCACCTCGTTTTGCCATACGGTGCGGGAGAAGCGCGGCTGCGTCGTTACGTAGCGCACGGAATGGCAGATGAGGCAATTCTGGCGAAAGACCTCGACATTCACCGCCTGAGGTATGGGAGACGATACCTCAGGTAATGTGATGTGATCGACAGCGCTTTCTGGTTTCCGGCGGTGCGGTGGATTTTGCGTTCGCTGCTCCGGACTGCTGCGCCACGGCAACTGGAATACAAGCGACGCTGAGAAGCGCTGCTCCCGCCAAAACTCTGCGTGTTATAGACCAAGTATGCATCTGCCTTTTCTCACAGCACCACGACGTCCACATGCTCGATAACGTCGCGCGCGTAGCCACTGCGATTCCACATGGCGGTCTGTTGCGACTCTCCATCCCCACTGATCGCGCGAACCATGAGTCGATAGTTTCCTTTGGCGGCAGGAGTCCACTCGGCATGCCATCGCCGCCAGGAGTACTTCCCGAGATCATCGTTCAGCGTAGCATCGCGCCAGCTTTGACCGCCATCCATGGAGACCTCGACGCGGCGGATACCCGATCTGCCGTCGGTTGCCACTCCCTGCAAACTGACAACCACGGCCCACCGTCAGCTTCGCATCGGGTTCAGGTGTCACAAAAATCGAATGCACCGCCATGCGGCTGATGGGCACGGTTACCGTCGCCAAATGCTGCGGGTCTTCGTTGGCGTCGGGCGTATCGGGAACGCGATAGGCTTTGTCCATCCAGAAAGTCTTCAGCGGTTGATCGAGCACGGTGATCGACGACAGCGACTTCACCCAGTAGGTTGCGTACCAGCCCGGCACCACCAGGCGCAGAGGAAATCCATTCAGCATGGGAAGAGGAGTGCCGTTCATCTCATAGGCGATCATCACCTCCCCATCGCGTGCGTGATCCATGTGCAAGGATTTCTGAAATGGAGGCGTCGCTGCCATCGCCGGCTGATCGAGTCCGCGGAAGCCCACCTGAGTGGCGCCGGCCTTCACCCCTACGGCGTCCAGAACATCTTTAAGGCGCGCGCCCTTCCACCGTGCATTGCCCATCGCTCCATTTCCCCACTGCCCGCCAGGAACCCGGGGTTCGAACATACTGCGGGAATTCCCGGAGCATTGACATAGTCCCACCAGCGAGACCGGCTCAAACTTCGATCGCAGCTCAGCCAGCGAAAGACTCAACGGCCGCTGCACTTGCCCCGTCACCTCGAGCCGAAAGCTGTCCAGATCGACCGTGGTAGGAATCCCGGATAGATGCCAACGCACGAAGAACGCATCGTTGGGCGTGAGGTCGGTTCGGAAATAGCTGAGCGGAGTTTCCAGTTGCGGTGGCCGATCCGTCAGCAGGATAAGGTCGGTTTTCTGCGGATAGCGGACCAGGGTTAGAGAACCCGAAGAATTTACCTGCGGAGAGCTAATCCCGCCGCTGAATCATCTGCCTGGTCACCGTGCAATTGAGAAAGGTATACCCTCCCACCGACGCAAGGAGGGAGAGAAAATCACGGCGATTAACGGCATAGCGGCTAGTCACGAGGTAAGCCTTTCTCGCGTCGAGCAAACAAAATTCATATAAAGTTCGGCTCAAATTCTGCATTAGAGCAATAATTGCCACTCAATGAAACCAATCTTCTGCAATTTCTAATGGTAGAGTCCTTTGCAGAAATATTCAAGATATCGTAGATTGTTCGATGACGCGGTGATTCGCATCACACGCTATGCCCGAGGGTTGTTAAATCTTCCTCCAAAATGCGGAATCCTGCTTTCAGCACCATTTCGCTCATCTGCGCTGGCGAGTTATCAGAAAAGCCCGAGTTCATACGTGCCATGATCTTACTCTTATCCGAATACTGTAGAACCGCATTACCGCCCGGACGAAGAACGTCTCGCATATTGTTGAGGTAGGCTTCGATCAAAGGCACATCGAGGTGGACCAAAGTCCCAAAACTGAAAAGAAAATCTATAGATCGAGACGGGACACCCGGAAAATCGGTGCCATTATTTTTTATGAAAACCATGTTTTGCTCATGGAAGTTCTTGCGCAACTCACCTAGAAGCTCTTCGTATAGTCCACAACATATAACTTCCGAAACTGAAGCAGATACCGGGTCCATCGTCCTCCACCTGGTCCGATTTCCAGCGCTGTCTGTTCAGAGTTCACGTACGGCAGGAGATACCGATCCCGTATGAATGCGAGCGGCTCTACATGCTCCGGATCACCCCAATGAAGCATCCCGTACACTTCCCTGTCCAGAGGCCCGTGCGAAATAGTCTTGACAAACGACTTCGCAACGAGCGGCTCTTCTTGAACTCATTCAGCATATCCAGGTGCATCGTTGTGTTTAGCGGCGGCATACAAAATACCTCCCTCCAACCTCATACCAGAGCTTTGCAGTCTAGTGTAACCTGGAACCTCTTCTTATGTTTCCCTGTAGAGTATACACCTGACTGCTGATGTTCTTTAAAACTTGGCTTCGCATAAATCACAATTCACGTGCTGCCAAGCGCCGCAACATTCACCCGTGTTATTAACACTGTAGGTTCGATTTCCACGGCTCGTGTACGCCAGAATTAAAAAAATGCGCCACCTATTCTGAATTATTCAGGCACTGATGTATGGCGACCTATCTTGCTTCCTTCATCCCTAAACCTGAATGTCGGGGGTTCGCCGGGCCGATGCAATCCCGATCTATCAATTGGAGCACTTTGGACCATATCCCACTCCGCTTGCCACCAATCCCGGCAGCAGAATCAGCGTTGGTTGAATTGCAGCGCTGTATTTCCAACACAGCCCACACATCCACCGGCGGCATTAACCAGCACTACTCCCGCCGCTATATCCCACTCGTTTTTGGGCATAAAGTCCAAGTGGCATCTGCCAGACCCGGCGGAAACCAATGCCAACTTATACGCCACAGATCCAGTGGGTCTGAATCGAGAATTCCCTGCCCTCGAAACGCTTCCATTCTCCCCGCGCTGATATTCCTGTCGGCTGGCAAGAACCAGAGCTCCATCCAAGGCGCTTCGGCGAACCGGGCCCTGGCTCGGCCCGTGGTCATAATCACCCGACCTGCAGTGCGCCTAGAAATAGCTATCGCCGGTAGCCGGATTGCATATACCCCCGGCAACTGCCTCGCCTTCGATTACGAGCCCGATCGAAACGCCCACTCCGGAATACCATCGACAAACTCCCGAGTGCCGTCGAGAGGGTCGACTACCCAGACGACATCGCGATCAAGGCGGGAGAGGTCGTCCACATCTTCTTCCGAGAGCCAGCCTTCTCCGGCTCGAACCAGTTCGCGGCGTAATACGCCGCTGACTCGCCTATCCACCTCGGTGACCACATCACGACCACCGTTATCCTGGATGTGGAAGCTGCCCGCCCGGACCTCGGCAATCACCGCACCCGCCGCCTTCAGGCCATTCACGATGCGCTCCAGGTAATGCCGCTCGGCGGTTTCATTGAGCATGCAGGACGGTCCCCCACAGCATTCTTGCCCCAACCACAACCAGCACCGTGCACAGCACCTGCTTGAAACGCCGGGAGGGAAGGTATTTCGTGAGGTAGGCTCCCAGCAGGCCGCCCGGGATCGATCCGATCAGAACACATGCCGCCAACCGCAGATCGACGTTGCCGAAGCCAAACTGCATCGCCCCGGTGAGGCCTGCAAGCAGGATGGCATGAACAATGTCGGTACCCACCATGATCACGGGAGGAAATCCATAAAACACCATCAACAACATCAGGATCACGCTGCCCGAACCAATGGAAGTCACTCCCACGAGAATGCCCGCAAGCAGCCCGATCAGCACGATTCCCGGCCTGAATCTGGCTGCATGAATCTCAGCGAAGGTAGGTTGAGCGCTGGTCGCGAGGCGGTTCTTCAGCAGGTAACCGATGGGAATAACAATCAGCAGGACCGCAATCGCGGCGCGAAGGAAGTCGTCGACCCCGCTGCCATACACGGCGCGAATTCGCGCCAATAACAAGACCCCGATCACAGCGCCGGGGATACTGCCACAGGCCAGGTTGAGCACCAGCCTCCAGCTGACATTTCCCCGCCGCCAGTGCAACGCGCCTGCGCCAATCTTAGTTACGCAGTTGATGACCGCGTCAGATCCTACGGCGAGAATCGGCGGCACGCCCAGTACTGTGATCAGCAGCGGCAGCAGCGCCACTCCACCGCCCAGTCCCGTCAGGCCGACCAGTATCCCCACGATCAGACCTACGAGCACTCGCCCAACGATAGTACCTGGATCCACGGCTGCTCCAATGCTTCACAAATCTCGAGCTGCAAGGCGCAGTTGACCGTCAAGATTCCTTGGCGGAAAGATATTGCAGGACGGCGCTAACGATCTTCGACGAGCTTTCTCTCGTGCTCTCGCGGTCCGTGTTGCATAGGATCTCCGGCGCTAGCGGCGGTTCATAAGGATCGTCGATGCCGGTAAACCCGTGAATCTCGCCGGAGCGTGCCCGCTTGTACAGGTCCTTCGGATCACGCAGTTCACAAACCGACAGCGGTGTGCTGACATAGATTTCCATGAAGTCGCCAATGGTGCGGCGAGCTTCATTGCGTCCCGCGCGATAGGGGGAAATCGCCGACACCAGCACCACCGTTCCATTGCGGGTCAGCAATTGCGACACGAATGCGATGCGGCGAATATTCTCGTCCCGGTCCTGCTTGCTGAATCCCAGGTCTTTGCACAGGTAGTTGCGAATAACGTCGCCGTCGATCACTTCCACGCGCAGGCCGTGGGCCAACAACTCAGTCGCGACCGTCCGGCAGATGGTGGTCTTGCCGGCGCCGCTCAGGCCGGTAAACCACACCGTAAGCCCTTGTTGCCGCGCGATGCGCGAACCGGCTGCCGATTCGTCCAGTCCTTCACCGGCCTGCGCCGCCGCAGCTTCCACGATCATCCCGGCGGCGACAGTGTCGTTGTTGACGGGATCGATAACGATGAAGCTGCCGGTGGCGCGATTCTGCTCGTACGGATCGCAGAAAATCGGGTTGTGCAAATCCATCTGCACTTCGCCAATTTCGTTGAATTGCAGGCTGTCGGCTTCCAGCTTCTCGAAGGTATTGATGTCGATCTTGTGGTTCAACCGGGTGACCCGGCCGCAGACCGTCTTGGTGGTGTGCTTCAGCAGGTAGCGCGTGTCCTTGCGAAGCGGCGAACGAGACATCCAGATGAGATAAGCCGTTACCCTGGTGGACGTGGTCGGTATGTGGTCGGGCGCCACCAGCATGTCGCCGCGGCCCAGGTCGATGTGATCGGTTGTAGTCAGCACCACCGACTGCGACGGACCGGCCTCCGCCAACTCGTCCTTATAAAGAAGTATTTGCTTGATTCGGGTGCGCTGTCCTGAAGGCAACGCGACCACTTCATCTCCGGGCCGCAAAATACCCGAGCCCACTTGACCGGCATAGCCGCGGAAATCCTGATCGGGACGAAGCACGCCCTGCACCGCAAACCGCGCCGCCTCGTTTCGCACTGGGGCTGCCGGAATGGTCTCCAGCAAATGAAGCAGCGACTGCCCCTCATACCACGACATCCGCTCGCTGCCTCGAATCACATTGTCGCCCTCCAGCGCGCTGAGCGGAACAAAGTGAAACTGCACTCCGTCCAGCGATTTGCCGAAATCCAGAAACTCGTCGCGAATGGTATGAAACACCTCTCGCTCATACTCCACCAGGTCCATCTTGTTTACTGCGACAATCATTTGCCGGATGCCCAGCAGCCAGGCAATCAGGGTATGGCGGCGTGTCTGTTGCAGCACGCCTTTCCTGGCATCGGCCAGAATCACCGCCAGTTGGGCGGTCGACGCTCCAGTCGCCATGTTGCGGGTAAATTGTTCGTGGCCCGGCGCGTCGGCGATGATGAACTTCCTGCGCGGCGTCGAGAAGTAGCGGTAAGCAACATCGATGGTAATGCCCTGCTCGCGCTCGGCCCGCAGACCGTCGGTGATCAGCGAAAGATCGAGCTCAACATTCTTCGAAGACGAGGCTTTGCGCACCGACGATAGCTGATCGTCGTATACGCCGTTGGACTCGTAGAGCAATCGTCCAATCAGGGTTGATTTGCCGTCGTCCACGCTTCCGGCGGTAAGAAAGCGCAACAGGTCCCGTTCCTCGCCCACGATGCTCAAAAGTACCCCTCCCGCTTCTTGATCTCCATGGAGCCTTCCTGGTCGTGGTCGATGACGCGGTTCTCACGCTCCGACCGGCGAAAGAACTTGAGTTCCTCAATGATCTCGGGGACCGTGGTGGCGGTCGATCGAATGGCGCCGGTGCAATAGGTGCAGCCCAGCGATCGCATGCGGCATATGACCCGCTGCGGCTTTTCTCCCGGCAAGAGGTTAATAGGGTGGTCGAGCGGAATAAGCAGCTCTCCGCGAATCAGCATTTCGCGTTCTTTGGCGAAATAGAGCGGCACAACCGGAATCTTTTCCCGCTCGATATATTCCCAGACATCCAGTTCCGTCCAATTCGACAAGGGAAATACGCGCATGCTCTGCCCGGTCTCAACCCGGCCATTGAACAGGTTCCAGAACTCCGGCCGCTGATTCTTGGGGTCCCACTGTCCCAGCGAGTCGCGCAGCGAAAACACTCTTTCCTTGGCCCGCGATTTTTCTTCGTCGCGCCGCGCACCGCCAATAGCGGCATCGATTCCGTTCTCCGATAACGCGTCCAGCAACGCTTTAGTCTTTAGCAAGCCGCAACACTTGCTGGGACCGAGTTGAAACGGATTGGCGTTGTTCCGCTTCGCCTCCTGGTTGGTGTGCGCGATCAGTTGCACACCTAATTCGTGGCAGGTCCGATCGCGAAATTCGATCATCTCGCGGAACTTGAATCCGGTATCGATGTGAATAAGCGGAAAGGGAATCCTGCCCGGATAGAAAGCCTTTTGCGCAAGCCGCAACATCACCGACGAGTCTTTTCCTATGGAATACAACATCGCTGGCCGCGACGATTCCGCCACAACCTCTCGCAGGATGTGTATGCTCTCCGCTTCCAAAATGTCGAGGTGTGGCAGAGTACAAATAGACAAGGGCTACTCTCTTCCTTCGAGTCGCTTATGGTCTCGCAAAGCTGACATCGGAGACTGATTTGTTCAGCATCCCTGGTTCTTCCCGCCAGTGCCGCTGCCGGCTGAGGCAGCGCCAATTGCCGGATTTCAGCGAACTGCCGAGTAACGGGGAGTGGGTCCAGCGGAATTGTCCGCCGTAGTCCTCCCGGGAGCCCTGCACGTGTTGCACGGACGCAGCATGGGCCCCACTCCGCGTGCATCCTTAGGCTCGCCACCCCATACGCGATTTGCCGCGGCGGGTGTTATCGAGCGCTGGTGTACGATTCTGTTCCCGCTCTGGACGGCGCCTCGCGTCGCAACAGTTGCTTATAACTCCGCCTGCTGAACGACGGTTCTATACCCCACTATTAACGAACTGGGCCTTGCTATCTTCCGCCCGCAACGGCGCCGACGTGTCCGATTCCACCATCATCCTCACCAAGCCTTTGAAATCCACGTCGGGATTCCAGTCCAGGGCAGTTCTGGCAACATTGGCGTCGCCACGCAGATCGTGAATTTCGCCGGTACGGAACAGTTTCGGATCCACCTCAACATATTCATTGACCACTGTGGCTAAGTCGCGTCCCGGCGCAACCAGATCGAGACAGTGCAACACTTCCACCACGAAGTCATAGACGCTGTGCGACTCTCCGGTGGCAATCACGTAGTCAATTGGCCTGTCCTGCTGCAGCATGGCATGCATCGCGCGGACGTAGTCGCCGGCAAAACCCCAATCGCGGCGCGCCTGCATATTGCCGAGCTTGACCTTATTCTTTTTGCCCTTGGCCCAATCGGCCGCGGCCAGCGTGATCTTGCGCGTCACCATCTCCGGTCCGCGCCGCGGTGACTCGTGATTGAACAAAATTCCGCCCACGGCGAAGATTCCCCGGGCACGGTAAACCTCGCATAAATTGTGCGCGGCTGTTTTGGAGACTCCATATGGCGAAGTAGGATTCAGGGGCGTCTGTTCGTTCCGCAAGCCGTTCAGGTTGCCGTACATCTCCGAACTGGATGCCTGGTACAGCCGGGTATCGGGCTTTTGCCGCTCGATGATATTCAGCAATCGCGCCAGTCCGCCCACGTTAATATCGAACGTCTCGGCGGGTATTTGCCAACTGGTGGGCACAAACACTTGTCCAGCCAGGTTGTAGACTTCGTCCGGGGAAGCCTTGGAAAAGGCCACTTCCAGCGAGACCGTGTCGCGCATATCCCCATACAGGAGTTCAACCTTGTCCTGAATGTGCTGAAGCCAGCGCATGGTTCCAGACTCGCGACGAACCAAGCCATATACCGCATATCCGCGGTCAAGCAGGTATTCGGCAAGGTAGCTGCCGTCCTGGCCCGAAATGCCGGTGATAAGTGCCTTCTTCATGAACCGGATGTCTCCTTCACAAATCCGCCCGCTGCCGAATCAACAATCCCTGCGGCAGCGTCGATGAAATACCAGAAACAATGCTCAAGAATAACGCATTTGGGCAGGAAGTGGCTGGTCATAGCGGATGGCCACATTGCATCGCCTGGCCATATTGGCAAGAGACGGAAGCCAGCCCGGCGGCTAGCGTCCTCCTCTTCCCAACAGCAGGATCTTTATCGTCGAAAACATGATGAACAGATCGAGTCCGAATGACACATTCTTGATGTAAAACAGGTCGTACGCCAACTTTTCGCGGTTATCTTCGACTGTAGCGTTGTAACCGCGATTAATCTGGGCCCAGCCGGTGGCGCCCGGCTTCACCAACCAGCGCTCACGGTAGAACGGAATCTGGGCCGCACATTCTTCTTCCTGCTCCGGCACAAATGGACGCGGGCCCACGAAAGCCATATCGCCCGTCACGATGTTGAAGAGCTGCGGCAGTTCGTCCACCCGGGTGCGCCGCAGCCATTTGCCGACCCGGGTGATACGGGCGTCATCGTGCTCGGCGGGCGTCAGTCTCTTCTGGTCCGATCCGTCGTACATGGAACGAAACTTGTAAACCGTAAAAAGCTTTCCGTGCTCACCCACCCGCTTCTGACGGAAGATCGCCGGGCCCGGCGAGTCGAGTCGAATCGCGATGGCTGCCAGCAGCATCAGCGGCGACGTGATCACGATGGCCAGACCACCAAGCAAAAGCGAAAACAGGCGCTTATACAGCCGCAGCGCGGTGCGCACATGAAATCCGGGCGAAAACAGCAGCCAGCTTAAGCGCAGCGAGTCCAGCGGGATCTTGCCGGTAATGCTTTCGTAGTACTCGGGGCCATCCTGGATGTAAACGCCTTGCGTCTTCAGCTTGAGCAACTTCTCCACCTGCAGCTTGCCGCGGCGGTCGCCCATAGTGACGACGATGCGGTGAACATTGCGCTGCTCCACCGCCTCTTCCAGATCGCAATCGTCAAAACGGGGAACGGTCGCTACGCTGGAAGGGCTCTGGCCGACGAAGCCAACGATGCGTACACCCAGTTCCGACCGGTTACTGACTTCTTCCATCAGCGGCGCCGCCAGGGGACCATCGCCGTAAAGGATGGCGCGCTCGGAGAACCGCGCGGAGCGGTTCAGCACGAAAAAAAGTTTGCGCCATGCCGGCACCGTAACGCCGACAATGCCCACTCCAATCCAGAGGGTGCTGCCCACCAGCCGCACTTCCGGGAAGGCGTAATAGAGTACCGAGAGCGTAACGAATGAGCAGCCCAGCACGCCCACCAGGCGGGTTACGACCTCGCGCCGGTTCGACAGCACGATGGAGTCGTAAAGATCGAAGTAATACATCAGCAGCAGGAAAACGCCGACCACCAGGCCGATGCGTCCCAAACCGTTCTCGTAGAGCAGGTATATGTTGGCATCGGTCGCCGTCCCAGCCCAAAACACCACTGCCGCAACGAAACCCAGGGTGACGATTATGCCCTCGGTCACCGTAAGCAACAGTGTGCGGGTAGGGAAATAGGCATTGAACAAACGAATCATGCCGAGGCCGCTTGTACCTGGTCCGCTTTCTTCGCTTCCTTCTTAGCTTCCTTCTTGGATTTGCCGGAGGAGTTGTGGTTGCCGTAATAACGGTCGTAATCGATCTTCAACATGGACGCCTGGTTCAGTACCGTCCCCAGGAGCTTGGACTTCTCGATTGCGTCGAGCGCCTTGTTGAGGACCTTGCGGCGGGTGAAGCCTTCGCGCACCACCACCAACACCCCGTCGCACAGGCGGGAGAGGGAGGTCGAGTCGGCCATTGGCAGCATCGGCGTGCCGTCGAGCAAAACCCAATCAAAGCTGGAGGAAACGTTTTCCAACATCTTGGCGAAACGATCGGACTCCAGCAGAGGCAGGGGTTCCTCCATGGGATGGCCGGCGGACAGAAACCATAGCGGCAAGTCGCGCACCTGGTACAGCGAGTCTTCCAATGCGAGCTTTCCCGCATTCCACTCGGAAATTCCGCGCAGGGCTGAGGATGAGAGTAAACCTGTGACACTGGGACGGCGAAGATCGGCTTCGATGAGCAGGGTCCGCTGATTAGGCCGCCGGGCTAACGTCAGGGCAAGGTTGACCGCCACCACCGACTTGCCCTCATCGACCACTGAGCTGGTGATGAGGAGCTTCTGCAACCGGCGCTTATTCTGCATATGGGCCAGCCGCGTGGCCAGCACGCGAAACATTTCGGCGCCCTTGCTGTCGGGCTGGGCAATGGAGACCAGGCGTTGCTCCGGCGTCGGGATAGGGTGGAGCATGCGATCGGCCGGCACGTTCAGCCAGTTGGACTCGCTGGGCTCGGCGGCGGCGATGGCGACCGCCGATGCCTCGGCTACCGCAGCTTCGGGCTGATCTGGAACCAAAGGCGAGGCACTCTGATTATCACCTTGGGACCGCTGTAACGCTTCGTACACTCGACTCATGGCTAGACTCTCCTCCCGGCAGTGGTTTGCATCGACTTGTCAGCTTGCGACTCCTGGTTATCCATGGTGCGCAACAGGCGGAACAACGAGCGCAGCAGGCTCTCGTTGCTTTCCTCCCGGGCGGCCGTGGCTAGCGGAACTTCTTCGGGGAAGGCGGGAGTGATCAGGCGGAAGTCGGCGGCGACATCGGTGACGATGTCGGCCGAGACCGGCCGCTGCTCGCGGGCAAACGCGTTCACCATGGAGTTCTCGCAAAGGTTATTGATAAGGCGGGGAATCCCGCGTGAATACTCGAAGACCTTGCTCAGCGCTTCCTCCGAGAAGATCGGCGGCTCCGCAGCCGCGCCGGCGCGCTCCAGACGCGACAAGACGTAAGCGTGGGTCTGCGCCTCGTCCAACTGCTGCAACTGGCAGCGTAAAGCGACCCGCTGCTTCAACTGACGCAACTCGGGAGAGTCCAGGACGATCTCCAACTCCGGCTGCCCCATCAGCACAATCTGCAACAGCTTCTGCTGTGAAGTTTCAAGATTGGTCAACAACCGGATCTCTTCGAGCAGTTCAGCTCTCAGAGCCTGCGCCTCATCGACCACCAGCGCCGTGATCAGGCCGCGTGCGTGCCGCTGAATCAGAAAGCGATTCAGGTCGAGCAACATTTCAGTCTTGGTCCGTCCCGCGTAAGCAAGACCCAAGTCCGCCATGATGTACTGGAAGAACTCCACTACCGGCAACAGCGGATTGAAAACGTAGCCAAACGCGATATTGTTCTTGCGCAGCTCAGCCAGCAGACAGCGGACCAGTAGCGTTTTCCCCGTACCCACTTCGCCCGTGATTACGATGAAGCCCTTCCTGCGGCCCACCCCGTAGTGCAGGTTGGCCAGGGCCTCATTGTGGCGCGGCGTCGGGTGATAAAAGAACGGGTCGGGGCTAATCTCAAATGGATTGCGCGTCAACCCGAAGAACTGTTTATACATGCGCTATCCCCAAAAGTAGGCGTAGGCCACGCCCGATGGAAGCAGAATAACTACCAACACCGCAGCGGCCACTGCTATCCACGGCTTCCAGCGAGCAGCGCGAATCTCCTGCGGAGTCGGCAGCGGAGGAATCTCTACCAACACCGGCAGGCTGACAGCCTCGGCAAGAGCCTCTTCGTTGCGGATCCGGTCGTCCAGAACCTCTGAGCCAAATCCGAACAACACCGCCATTGCCAGTCCGGCGGCAATTGCACCGAGGGAGAAGCGGAAGCGGTCAGGGAAGCTAGCCTTGTCGGGAAGACTGGGAGGATCGACCACGCGGAACTGCGCGCCCTGTTGCTGTCTCTCCAGGCTGGTGGCAAGTGCAGAATTCTGCTTTTTAGCTAGCAGCTCAACATATTCCTTCTTCATGTTGCCGAAGTCGCGCACCATGTCTCCCATCTCGGCTTCGACCGCCGGGGTGGCATTCAAGCGCGCCTGGTAAACCTGCCCCTCCTGCTGCAGGCGCTGCATCTGCTGGGTGGCCGCGTCCAGCTCCATTTTGTTGACTTTCATTTGGCTCTTCAGTTGCACCAAGGGCGCCATCGCCTGCACCTGCGCAGGGGTGGCATTATTCGACTCAATGTCGTCTTTGGCTTCGGCGGCCAAATCCTTCTTAAGTTTCTCCAGACCGGCAATGGTCTCCTTCAGCTTCTTGATGTCGGGATGATCGTCGGTGTAGCGGGACCGCATGTCGGCCAGCGATGCGCGGGCTGACTCCAGCTGCATGTCGATGCTGTTGGGAACACCGGCCGAATCGCTCATATTCTGATACTGCCCCTGCAACGAGTTCAGATAGGTTTGCTGCTGTATGGCTCGCTCACGAGCACTCTGGGCAGCCTGCATTTGCTGCTGGATACCGCTGAGGATCTTGATATTGCTTTCCAGTTGCTGCGGCAAAGAGCCGTCATGCTGCGCCTCAAACGCATGCACCTTGGCTTCGGCGTCGGCCATCTGCTGCCCCATGGCCCGCACCTGCGAATCCAGGAACATGGTCGTGGCTTCTGACTGCTCCTGGCTGGCGCGCACATTTTCGTCGACAAAGAAAGAAGTCAGCGCAATGGTCACCTTCTGAGCGACGACCGGGTCATTCGACTGGTACATGATCTTGAAGGCCACCAGCTCCTGTTTTCCGTTTACCGCGGGAGACTGCACGAGGTCCATCTTGATGTCATCGCGCATGTTCTTCACCTGGTTGTCAGGCGAATCCGCGTCGCTGGTATAGAGGTGGAATTTCTGAATCAGGGTGAGCAACCGCTGCCGGCTGAGAACCTGAGTGGTCATGCTTTGCACGCGGTCTGCCAGGTCCACCTCTACGTTGGGAGCCACCAGGTAGCTGGGTATCTTGGGCGGTTCCACCAACACCACGCTCTCCGAGGTGTACTTGGCCGGAATGATCCAGGCTGAGGCGAAAACAAGAAGCCAGCCGAAAAACAAGGGGCCCAGGATCCACCACTTGCGGCGGAGCACGATCGCCCAGTAGTCTGCAATACTCTGTGTTGGTTTCTGATCGTCAAGTTCATCCATCATAAGTCACCGTCCAAGTGAGTGGCCCCAAGCATACCGGAGCGTAATTCCAATTCCGTTGGTTGTTAACTTCGTTGGTATTGCCAGATAGTTCTGATCCTGGTAGATAAAAGAATAGTAGACGTTGGCATTCCACGACTCGGAGAGTTTCCGGGACAAGCCCACGGTGCCTTGCAGGGATTTCAGGTACTGGTTGAGCCGGTAGTGCGAGATCGACAAACTGTTTGCGTAGTTTGCACTGGTAAGGAACTCCCACCGCGGACTCAAGGGTCGCGCATAGGTCAGCTGGCCCTGATACAGCCGTACGGCCCCCAGCAGGCCGCCTCCATTCGAGATGGAGTGGCTGGCTTTCAGCGTAACAAAGTTATGTACGCCCCTCCAGGCCAGCGTGCCGCCTTCAGCGATGCTCCAATTCGACTGGTACACTGCCTGGAAGAAGCACCCGAAACCCGGAAAACAGAATATTGGCACAATATTTTTCGTATTGGTCAACTGGGGGCCAAGCCAGCCCGTGACCGTAAGGTTTGGGCTGAACTGGTAACTCGCGAATCCTACAAACGACTGAACCCCGCTTCGGGACTGGCCATGACCGAAGTCTAAGGCGGAAAAGCTGTACCCCCCACCCCCGGCAAATTTGGCCGAAAAGGTATGCTGGTAGTTGCTGCCTGCACTGTAGGTATACGAATTTTGGAATGAGCTTACAGTGCCTCGAATGAAACGCTGGAAACTCTCTGCCCCGTTGAAGTTCAAGCTGTCATGAGCACCTATCTGATAGGTGACATCGACCGTGCCCGTGTTGGTCTCGACTATAGCTTGCGGAACATAAATCAGCGGATTCGGATTGTTATAGCTCGGCTGAATCTGCTGGATCTGGAACGGCTGAAACGGGTCGTTGGTGTAAAGGTAGGTGTCTTTGACCGCCACCTGCCAGCGTTGCGCAAATTGCCAGGTTACATTGCCCGTCGCATACTGGTTCAGCGCCGACTGCTGGGAAATACCCGTCCCCGAGTACGAGGTCAGTGAAATTCCGCCGTGGTACTGCAGAGACCACAGCAGCGTAGGGCGGATCTGGGTGATATGGATACCGCCGCCAAAAAGCCCCAATGTTTCATTGAAGCTGTTATGGGTAGTATTGTAGGAGTCGTGATAGAATACCGTCCCGGTGTCAAAACTCAGCACCAAACCGGTATGCGAAGTCACCTCGTTGATCAGCGACAACGGGGGAAGTTGCTCGGGATGCGTGAAAGTAGTCTGAGGGCCGCTGGTCGATTGCTGCGACGAGTCCCCTGAACCGTTCTGCGAAGTATCGCTCGCGCCGTTCTGCGATGTGTCGGTCGAGCCGTTCTGGGCCGAGCCGCTCGAACTGCTGCTCTGCGACGACGAATCGGTCGAGTCGCTCTGCGACCATGCCGCTGGAGCCCACATGACTACCAGGGCAATCAAAATCGGTCCGAGTTGCCGTTTCATCGCATCCCCCTCTTGCTACAGAAATTCAACTGCGCCTAGGGAATAACCAAAGTATCGTGCGGCAGAAGTGTGATGTTCTGCGCCATGTTCTTGCCCTTGATCACTTCTTTGTAGTTAAACTTAAGCCGCTGCTCCTTGCCGTCGGGGGCGGTCCGCAGAACATAGATCTTCTTCTGCTTGGCGAAATCGCGGAAACCTCCCGCCATAGCGATTGCGTCAAGAACGGTTATGTGGCGAGTGATGGGATAATATCCCGGCTTGGCTACCTGCCCCATAATGTTAAAGCTTAAACTGTTTACCGAAACAACTATTACCGAGACCTGAGGATCCGACATCACCTTCTGCAAGGAGGCGGTGATCTGATCCTGTAATTGCGTCGGGGTTAGTCCTACCGCCTTTATTTCTCCGACTAAGGGAATGGTAATCATGCCATCCGGGCGGACCGTTATCGGACCTTTCGAAAGCTCCGGCTCCTTCCATACGTTGATCGCCAGCCCGTCATCGACGCCAATGATGTACGTATCAGGGCGAACATTGCCCACGCGCGAAGCCGGGGTGTCGGTGGCCGGAAGCTCCGTTGCCTTCGCCACGTCCTTGTCCGACGCCTTCGCCGAATCCGCCGAACTCTCCGGTAGTACGGGTTGAGCGGCGGGCGCAGAGTTGGTTGTCTGCTGTCCGTATGCTGCCAGCGCGCAGACTGCAAGCCATACCATCAAGGCCACTATGAAAATTTGCTTTCTCAATATTTGTCCTTGCAAATACATCACTCACCTCGGTCCGGGGTTACTCGGCCTTATCTTCGTTGTTGTTGTGATCGTGTTCGTGCTTCGTCGTGGAACTGGAACGTCGCTGCGGTATTCCTACCTCTTTCAACTTGTACAAGAGGGCACGGTAGCTGATATCCAGTGAGCGTGCCGCCTTCTTGCGGTTCCAATTGTTGGCATGGAGCGCGTTAAGAATAATACGTGCTTCGAGCTTGCGGACAGTCTGGCGCGTCAGTTTCTTCAGGGAAACCGGGCCTTCCACCATCAAGCTATCCACCGTATCGCGCTCGTTCGGCTCCAGCAGTTCGCTCAAGATGGCGTCTTCGGTTCCCATGACCACGTAGCGCTTAACCAGGTTCTCCAACTGACGGATATTACCGGGCCAGGAATAGCGTTGCATCTTCGCCATTAAGGCCGGCCGCACCATTAGCGCGCGGCCATTGAGTTTCTCGTTGTAGCACTGGAGCAGGTAGTCGCAAATGACGGGCAGATCCACAGCACGCTCGCGCAGCGGCGGCAAGTGGATGGTCATGGTGGCAATGCGATAAAAGAGGTCGGGACGGAAGTTGCCTTGCTCAATTTCTTCGTGTAGCTGACGGTTGGTCGCACAGACCACCCGCACTTCCACTTTCTTGTCTTCCTGGGCGCCGATGCGGCTGAACTGGCCATCTTGCAGCAATTGTAGAAGTTTGGCCTGTAGCATCGCGTCAAGTTCCGCAATTTCGTCAAGAAAGAGCGTACCCCGGTGTGCCATTTCGACCCTGCCGGGTTTGGGATTAAAAGCCCCGGTGAACGCCCCTCTCTCATAACCAAACAATTCGCTTTCCAGCAGTGTGCCCGGGATGGCCGGACAGTTGACTTTCACGAATGGGCCGTTGGACCAGGGGGAGTAAAGGTGCAGCAGCCGGGCGATGATATCTTTGCCGGTACCGCTCTCTCCCGAGATCAGCACCGACAGGTTGGCCCCTGCAACCCGCTCCAATTTTTGCCGAACATCACGCATCGCAGGGGTTTGGCCGAAAATCACGGGTTCGGGAGGAAGCTGTTGGACCGTGATTGCACTTTCGTTGTTCGATCCCGCCAACAGTGGCATCTCTTCCTCGCGAAGCCCTTTATGGATTGCGACCGTACCAAGGAATTGCATTTCTTGCGCCAATTTCCTGCACATCGCAAAATAATGCGTATATAGCGCTTAAAATGTTAAACCAAAATAGTTTATATAGCAAAGCCTAGGCACTAAATCGCTCGAAAAAAGCCTCGAGAAGAAGCGATTTGCACTTTCGTGTGTGAAAATGTTTTCACTCTGAGGAAGTGAGTTTCCCTGTCGCCCGTGAGCGCGCTGACTCCGATGCCGGTTGTGGACTCAGCAGGGGTTCGTGAAACTGCAGTCCCAACAGAAAGTACTGGCGGTCAGCCGTACATCGCAGAACGGTAGCGTGCAGAAGAGAGGTGGAACGGGGCAGCTGCGCCTTGTTCACCAGCGCGACCGGAATCTCCAGTGAGATTTGCGTGCCGGGATCCAAATAACGGCGGGTAGCGAGAAGGAGCCCGCCAGCCGATAGATTTAACGCGGTGGCAAACTCCAAAAACTCTTCGCCACCCGGATTCGTTCCGCGCACAAAAAAAGGAATGGAGATTGGCAGCCGGTCCCAGCCGCGGCGCTCGGCGACGGATACGGTTCGACGCACTGCGATCTCCTACAATGAACCCCTTATGGGCACATCGATAACCATATGTTAAATTCCATCAACTATTTTGTTTTGTTATGTATAGGTGACTGTCGTTGGGGTGTGCAAGAGTCTGAACATTGCAATCTATTGCGGTTCAGGAGAAGAGGAATACCCGCCAAAGTGAAAATCTGTTCCTGAAAGGGAAACTAGTTTGCGACTTTTCCCCGAAAATTCATTAGATTGGCGTTGACAATATACCTGTTTGCGGTAAGATCATCTCTCCCCCTGTAGAGTGTTTCCGCTCTATTTCCCGAGGAACTGGCAACTGCTAACCCCAAGGCTGACTTTTGTCGAGAGTATGCCTGTGGAACCAACAACGGGGATTTTTCCTGCGAGGGCAGAGGACTCGATACACCTTCTGCCGAGCGCCAAGAAAGAGAAGGGAGCCGTCCCCATGCAACCGGCGAATATGGCATCGGCTACCTCCCAGATCGAGTTCGTCACCACCGAGCATTGCAGTTGCTGTCGTGACGCTTTGGCCTCCGCCGCCCACGAATTGAAGACGCCCCTGGCCATTATGGGAGGATACCTGCACCTGTTGCTGACGGAAAAACTTGGGCCGCTGAATCCCCGGCAAGTGGAAGTACTGACCGAGATGCAGGCCAATGGCGTGCGTCTGTCGAACTTCATCCAGAACGTCCTGACCTACACGGCGCTGAAGGTCGACCGCTTCCAGATGCAATACGAAGTGGGCGACATCAACGCTTGCATTCGCGAGATCGCCGAAGTCTGGGCGCAGCGCTTCCAGGACAAGGCGATTGCCTTCTATTTCTTGCCGACGGATAAGCTGGAGCCGTTCCCGTTTGATTACTACAAGGTGCAGCACGTGGTGTCGAACCTGCTCGACAACGCGATGAAGTACACTCCGGCCTCGGGAACCGTGTGGCTGCATTTGGAACCGTATTTTTGGGAGCGCCGCACGGCCCAACGCCCTCCCGTCGTGGAGCGCCGGAGGCAGCGGATTCATGCGCCGAACTGCTGTCGCATCTCGGTCTCGGATACCGGCCCGGGAATTGCGCCCGAATTCCAGCAAGAGATTTTTGACGAATACTTTCGCCTGACGCCGCAAGGAACCCGGGCGGAAGGCTACGGACTTGGTCTGGCCATCGCGCGTCGCCTGGTGCAGTCGGCGGGCGGAAAAATCTGGGTCGAGAGTGAACCTGGGACGGGCAGCAAGTTCTCCTTTCTGGTGTTGCTGAATCCTTCACCGAAACGCGTTGCGGAGGAGCAATGAGCGCTGGCCACATCCTTGTGGTGGACGACGAACCCAGTATGCTGCGGTATCTCCAGACCGTCCTGGAGCTCGACTGTTATCGCGTCTCCACCGCTTCCAGCGGCTTGGAGGCTGTGGAAAAAGTCCAGCGCGAGAATCCCGACCTGGTCTTGCTCGACATGGTCATGCCCGGCGCCGACGGACTGGAGACCCTGCAACGTATTCGTGAGGTGCGCCCTTCCACCAAGGTCGTAATGCTGTCTTGCGTCCGCGACACCCGTAAAGTCGCCCAGGCCATGCGGCTCGGCGCTCAGGACTATCTTTCCAAGCCGGTGCAGAAAGAGGAGATGGACGAGGTCCTGCGCTTTTGCCTGGAAAATATGGAGCCCGGCGGACCGGGCGCCGGCGAGGCGATCGAAGTCAGCGAGGGCGTGTACTTCTTCTCCGCCACTCAGCAGATGCGCCAGCTTCGCGGCCATGCTATGCAAGTTGCCCGCTTCGACTTCCCTGTCCTGCTACTGGGCGAGAGCGGTACCGGCAAGGAAGTACTGGCTCACCTGATCCACAAGTATTCCGATCGCTCGCACCGCACGTTCCTGAAAGTCAACTGCGCGGCCGTGCCCAGCGAACTGCTGGAGAGCGAGTTGTTCGGGTACGAACCGGGAGCCTTCACCGGCGCCAACAAGGCGAAGCCGGGCAAATTCGAGCTCTGCAACAAGGGCACACTGTTGCTCGATGAAATCGGCGAGATGTCGCCCGCTTTGCAAGCCAAGCTGCTCCAGGTGTTGCAAGATGGCCAGTTCTCGCGCCTCGGCGGCCGCACCACCGTGAAGGTTGACGTCCGCGTTCTGGCGGCGACCAACATCAACATGCCGCAAGCCATCGCGCAGAAGACCTTCCGCGAAGATCTCTACTACCGCCTCAACAGCTTCGTGCTGCGCATGCCCTCGTTGCGCGAGCGTCGCGAAGAGATTCCCATGATGCTGCGGCACTTCATGATTCGCCTCGCCGACCGTTACGCCTGCGCCCCGCTGACGACCTCTCAGCGGCTGGTCGAAGCTTGCGAGAAGTATCCCTGGCCAGGCAACATCCGCGAACTGGAGAACTTCGTCAAGCGCTATCTCGTCCTCGGTGACGAGGGCGTTGCCGTCGCCGAGTTGCAGCGCGGCACTCCCCGCGAGACTCCGATCGGGGTGGTCGTCTCCATGGAAGAAAAGCAGTCGGTGACTCAGCCCGATCTGAAGGAGATGGTCCGCAATCTGAAGAACGGCGCGGAAATGGAAGTGATCGCGCAGGTGCTGGAAGAAACCGCCTGGAACCGCAAACGCGCCGCCACTAAGCTCAACATCAGCTATAAGGCGCTGCTCTACAAAATCCGCCAATATGACATCCGCCCGCGCCAAGCCGCGGGATGAAGAGAGCAGCTAGCAATTAGCTGCGAACTTCGAGCTATTAGCTGTTCGTTGCAGCTTGGACGTCGGCCGTCAACAATCGACATTACCCGCTCTCGTCAACCACTCTGTCATCCCGACCGCAGCGAAGCGGAGCGGAGAGCCTGCCCTGAGCTTGCCGAAGGGGACACTGCATTTCTCCCAGGAACCACGATGCTCAGGTTTCTGATTTACTGACAGCTGACAACTGACCGCTGCCAACTGATAACTGATAACTGATCCCTGCCCCCTAATCCCTGCCCCCTTTCCCACTTCGGGAACCACCGCCACCTTCGTAACCCCTCGCCACATCTCCCACCTCTGCACTTCCCCCCGCAGCGCGTACTCTGAGAAGCAGGTGATGTGCCGGACTCGTGATCACCATCCTGCCGAAACGACGCCCCGGCCCATCCCGCACATTGCAAGCCGCGAGCCCTCAGCTTCGAGCCCCGCCGCGACGAACTGCCCTCTAAGAGCCAATCTCTCAGACTCACCAGCAGTCATTTCCGAACGGCTCAACCCATCTTCAGCGGGCACTTCATTGCCACAAGCGAGCCGCTCGTAGCGAGTTGCTCTTAGCTCGAAACTCGAAGCTATTACGGAGTCATTCATGCCCTACAAATACTGCCAACACGTCAAGGAAAACGGGACCTTCTGCGGCTCCGGCGCGCTTCGTGGCCGGAAATACTGTTACTACCATGCACGTTCGCGCGCCCGCCGGCTGGCCATGGCGCAGGCCGCCTCGCGGCAAAAGCCTTGGCGGCTCAATCTGCCTCCACTTGAGGACTTGCACGCCGTGCAGGTCGCCATCCAGCAGGTGGTCGAGGCGCTCGCCGCCGGCGCTATCGACGGACATCGCGCCGGCCTCATGCTCTACGGATTGCAGCAGGCCGCCAGCAACCTGCGTTCGCACTTCTGGCAGCTCCCCAGCGTCTTCGCCATCGCTCCCGACGCCGACCTCCGCGCCCTCAACTATCCCGGCCTGGAAGCGGAGTTCGGCCTGCCGCCCCGCATCGACCTCGACGCCCCACCCGAGCAGCTCTTCCCGCCGCCGGAGCTACCCGAGCCGAAGGGTGTTCAGGTCGAGACGTGTACCACCCCACAACTGCCACCGCGTAAGCCAGCCAGGCAAGCCTTGTCGCCGAATGCGCCCCCAAAGCCGGTATTCATGATTAAGGACAGCTGATTGCTGATGGCTGACAGCTAAGCGTTGAGAAACCGATTACCGGCAACCGTTCTGTCATCCCGACCGGAGCGAGGCGGAGCGGGGGATCTGCGGTTCTGATGGCTGACCGTTGATGGCTGATAGCTGATAGTTGTGACAACTGACAACCGACAACTGACGACAACTGTTCTGCGGGTGCCCCACTCAAGCACGCTTTTCGCTTGAGTGGGGTTTTTACTTCTGGAGCTTGTCGGAGGGGATCTGCTTGAATGACAGCCGACGGCCGACAGCCGACAGCCCATACCCTGATGGCTGATGGCTGACAACTGACAACCGACAACCGGCAACCGACAACTGTTCTGCGGGTGCCCCACTCAAGCACGCTTTTCGCTTGAGTGGGGTTTTTACTTCTGGAGCTTGTCGGAGGGGATCTGCTTGAATGACAGCCGACGGCCGACGGCCGACAGCCGACAGCCCATACCCTGATGGCTGATGGCTGACAACCGGCAACCGACAACTGTTCTGCGGGTGCCCCATTCAAGCACGCTTTTCGCTTGAGTGGGGTTTTTACTTCTGGAGCTTGTCGAAGGGGATCTGCTTGAATGACAGCCGACAGCCGACAGCCCATACCCTGACAGCTGATGGCTGACAGCTGATTACCGGCAACTGTTCTGTCATCCCGACCGCATCCCGAGCGCAGTCGAGGGATCTGCGGTTTTCGGAGGAATCACGATGCTGATCTTTCTGATGGCTGATGGCTGACAGCTGACAGCTGATTACCGACAACTGTTCTGTCACCCCGACCGCATCCCGAGCGCAGTCGAGGGGGAGCGGAGAGCCTGCCCCGGGGATCTGCGGTTCTGAGCGGGTGCCTTGTTCTGTCACCCCGACCGCATCCCGAGCGCAGTCGAGGGGGGAGCGGAGGGACCTGCATTCCTCAGGGGAATGATGCCCGATCATGTTTGTGACAACCAACAACGGTTCTGTCATCCCGACCGAGGGTTTCACTGTATGCGTGAGAACTAACCTTTATCCTCGGCGGTGGAACATGACCCGCGAAAATCAAGCCCCGCAGGGGCGGCTATGTCGTTAGCCCAGGATGAAGCGAAGCGGAATCCTGGGTGGAGTGGAAAATTATTCCGAGCCGCGTAGCGGCGACACCGTTCTCACGCAGACACTTCAGCCCGAGCGGAGAGCCTGCCCTGAGCTTGTCGAAGGGCGGTTCGGGGGTGCTACGGTCACGCCGCGCGGCCCGGAGGTTTTCCTATGAGGTTGCCGACCTAGCCGTTGTACACTGGCCCGTTCCCATGCAGCCGCTCAACCTGAAGCCCACGCACAAGCTCGTGAAGAACTATTACGAGGTGCTGGGCCAATTCGGACAGCTCAACATTGATCACGAGATGGCCGTCCGCAGCGCCTTTCAGAGTCTACTCGCCGGCTGCGGACGCCAGTTCGATCTGACGCTCGTGCCAGAGTACTCATTCGAGCGTCCTAAGCTGAATCCAATTCGCATTGACGGCGATCTGCTCAACTCCTTGCCTCGCGCAGCCCAGACTGTCGATGAGTTGCGGTCGAAGCCGCACAGAAATCCTTAGGACACGATGATTGACAACGAAATGAATGGGTACTGGTACTTTCTCGTCCCCCGCCGCTGAATTGCAGCCGTGATGCGTTTAAGCGTACCCTCTGATTCGATACGACATTCCCATACTCGCACTACAATCCAACCCAGCTTGCGTAAGGCGCGAGGGACACGCCTATCCCCTTGCTTGGTTGTTGACGACCTTCTCTTGCCAGAAAGATATCGACAAGCCTGTTGTATCGCACCCGCGCAAGCAGCGCTTGTTCGTCGCTTTGTCCATTGGCACGGATGATCTCAGGTGTTGGCGTCGGGAATCTTGATTGAAAAGTCTGAAACCGGCCCTAGGCAGTCTCTGATTGGTGACGAATCCCCAATCGTGGCAATGACCGCTGCCTATACCCCTTCTGCCCTTAGCTCCGGGATGAGGACACGTGAAATTTTCTCAACGGAGGTTGCCATCGGTACAGCTGTCAGCCATAGCGATACGCTGCGAGTCCCTGCGCTTATGTTCGCCTTGTGAACGACTCTATTTCGTTCACACATGCGCTGCCACGTTGCAGGAGTGCAGGGATACGCGAGGCAGACGATTACTCGCGAATTGCGAGCGAGGTTTGCATATGCGAGCACCTGGAAAATGTCGTGCCGATGTTGTTCGCGAACCGTGTCGTCCAGCCGCCCTAAGGTGCTCGTCTCCAGCTCTTCCCAGTGACGCTTATATTTGGCATCCACAATTATTGTTGTCGTTCCCCAGTCGAGCCACAGGTCTGGTATTAGAGCATTTTGCGCTCCGGCATATGATGGTTCCCATTGCATTGGATAAACGGTCTCCCGGTTTCGGCCGACTCGGATCTGTGCTCCCATTTCGCGTGCGATGCTATGAAAGACCAGTTCCGTCCAGGCCTCAAAAAACTGCTCCATCGGCATGCGCCAAGGTATCCCCTCCAAATCGCTGACACCCGCCAAGCCACGATCTTCAATTGTCCATTCGATCGCTTGCACTCCATCACGAAAACTTTGCATTCGCAGCGGCCTTTGAAGCCACGAAGCTACCAAGCTGGGCGACGGCATGAACGCAGGACATCCTCGAAGTATCAGCAAAAGCTCATCACAAAACGCGATGAGTTGATGAACGAAGGCGCCATGTTCTCTCTGCGATTCCAGAGCACGGCGTTGTTTCTCCAGCGAGTATCGGATTGCGCCTGTCAAAAATCGGTCGTCCCGCAAGTCTGGGAATGAACACGGTACGGATAGGAAGTCGCCGCTTGTCACGTGGCGAGTCGCATACAGTGACCAGTTGATGTTTCCTCGTGGTGCCGATTTTAGTTCGGTAACCAATTCAAACCGCCTGCTGAGCGTTTCCAACAAAGCTTTCAGGCGAGCAAGAATCATGCAGGAGATAACCCAGTTGGGTACTTTGCGTTCGGAGCGTTTTAGCAGAGGTAATTTGAGCGGCGTAGGAGCTACTCGCCAACCCATCTGCGCCAACATGGGACCGATACCCTGCCAGGGGAATCGGGGCTGGATCACCAATCCGTAATCGAGCATGCCGCTGGTTGGCGAGAAAAGGGGAACTGCGCCGACAACATTGCCAGCTCTGAGCGTTACATACACGTCGTCGCCATCGTAAGCACGAGTAAAGCGGACATCCATGATCTGCAACAGGGAGCGGTTCTGATTTTCGAAATGTTCAGCAAGCCGAGCAGCTGTCGATGCCAGGTTCCGCAAACCGAGGCTCTGAATGCCGAGGAACTGGGCTGCAGATTTCTGAACAACGGAGTTGTCGGTTAACTCCAGGCAGATGTCGCGTTGAATTGGTGGAGCGGGTAATGGCGACCGAAACAGTTGCTTACGAACTCTTCTGGGCGTCAGAGGCTCTTTAGCCATTGCAAGTACGTCCTAATGTGCTCCGCGAATCCGCCCACGTAACCTTGTGCCAGATATTCCTCCAGAAGGGGCGCGAGATTGACGTTCAGGCTTTCCTTGGCCGCTGGTTCGTCGCGCTCAAGAAAATAGGAGTGACCAGGCATGAGTGGGAATGCATCTTCGCCAGCATGCTCGATAAAAACCGAGACAATGCTACGAAACGCTTCTTGCATTAACGAACAACCGTATTCCTCAACCACCTTCATTTGCGGCCAGAGCGAAACGAACGCAAAACGCCGTCGCACCGCAATGTCAACAATGGCAATACTCCTGTCGGCACTGTTCATGGTTCCAACGATGTGCAGGTTTTCAGGAAGCTCGAGTTTGTTGTGGAATGGCGGGCCGTAGTCGTTGGACAGTGCGATCTCTCGTTTTTGCAGACACTTAGGCTCGAGTAGGTAGATAGCTTCTCCCAATATCTTTGCAAGGTCGGCACGATTGATTTCATCGATGTGCAGCAGATACGGTTTAGATACGTCCTTGCTCGCCTCAATTGCGGCCTGCATAAGGAAGCCGGGTTTTGGCCGAAAATAAAGTCCCAGTTGGGCCGTCGTCTGTTCGGGAGCGAAGCCGCCCACAAAACTTTCATAAGTAGCGTTCGGATGGAACTGAATGCTTCGCCCTAGACCGCCATAATCTTCCGATAGCAGTTCAAGAGCCATAGTGGTCTTGCCGGTTCCGGGTGGGCCCTGGAGAATGACGAAACGTCGTGCCGCAAGCAGCTTGCGAACTTCTGCGCGAGTTACCAGCGGCGTTAAGCAACTAAACCACTTCGCTTGGATCCGCTCGCAATCACTTCGGTGGTTTGCATTGACCGCGAACTGACGTTCCTCGAAACACAAGTCTAGCAAGGCAGCAACCGCCTCACGCGTGGCCTTCGCATCCGGGCCCGGCTTGAAGAGTGCATACATCACCCTCCCGTATCGATCAAATACGGATTTGTAAACGGACCATTCGCGCTGTAGGTTCTCAGGAACATTGATGTCGGTTCGCGTAGGATCTTGCTTGGCCCACGCGATCTGTTCACCTTGTGCGAACTCCTGATTCAACCAAGCACAAATCGCCTGCGCCTTGCGCGCATGCCCAGGGCGACCGAGGATCACCTCGTCAGGCGAAAGCCCTTGCGTTCCCACAAGAAGCCCCACCAGACATGCAGCATCGGGCACGGGGAAGATCACAAACGAAAAGCCGCCATAAGCGCCTTTGGTTGGATTTGACGGGTGGATATAGGCAGCGAAAGGAACGCCAGAGTCTGGGCTCATCGCAGGCGCACGAAGGGTCACGGAATTTTTGGCAGCTCTCGGATAGCGACCCTCGGGGCTACCGAAAAGTGCCTCAAACGCTTCCTCATTTCGCTTGGTCCAATCGTCGGTCTGAGACGATTGAATGATCTGCACCAGCGCGTCGAGATTCATAAATCACCATCGCGGAGGTCGGCCCTGAATGTATATAAGCATTTGATCTTAGCAGTAAGACTGCGCAGTAACGCGTTCATTGTATGAAATAAGTGAGACTGACCTCTTCTCCGCACGCGGCGCAAGTGTAATGATCTGCTTCCGCGTGGATTAGGTGGAGATAGTTCAGATTGCCATCGACCAAGTGAGCCTCGGAGCGCATCACTTCAAAGAACCGCTCTCTGTTGCCGCACGACGCACATCGGAGGGTTGGGCCCGTCTGTTTTACTGCGTTGACACTCATGGTTACTTACCCCATTGACAATGGCCAGCAAAATGTCCGCTGGCGGCGAGGATATCGAAGCCTGCCCACTCGAATCCGAGACTCATTCCGCCGACACCAGCGAACAGATCAACCGCAATTGGCGCTTCAACCCGCAAACTCCATCCTCGCTGTACTCAATTCGGCACAGCGCGCCCTAATTGCACGAAAAACTGGAGCCAGTCTAGCACCCCCGCCGGCCCGCAGGTGACTCGGATGTGTTGCGGCAACATTCTCAGTAAAGGTTCGCCCGAAATGTCAATCGCGTCGGCCTCTTTGTTGTTTCTATGCGGTGCTGCATCATCCCGAGTACCGCGACCGCTACGCCGCCAACCTGAAGCGCGAACTGCCCCGCATCCCGTTCGTGGGCGCGGGCGTGAGTCCAGGTTTTGAAGGGGCTGGCCTTCAGGCCAGCCGAAAAGACGCTTTGGACGATCCTTCCACTCTGCCGAAGGCTAGCGCGCAGCCGAAGGCGGAGCGCCCAAAAGAAACAGCAGATCCCTCCGCTCGGGCTGAAGCCCTCGCTCGGGATGACAATTCGTCGGGTAGTGCCGGCCTTCAGGCCGGCGTCCAGGCCGCGGCACAGATTCCTTCCACTCTGCCGAAGGCCAGCGCGCAGCCCGCAAGGGCGGAGCGCCCTAAAAAAATCTTTTGGGCATTCGTCGAGGCCGGCCGCCAACTCGCCGACCTTCACGTCAACTACAAACAGCAACAGGAATATCCGCTGGAACGCGTCGAGAAAGGCCAACTGAACTGGCGGGTGGAGAAAATGCGCCTCAGCAAGGACAAGACCACCCTCGTCTACAACGACTTCCTCACCCTGAAGGGCATTCCGCCCGAAAGCTACGAGTACCGGCTGGGCAACCGCTCGGCGCTGGAGTGGGTCATCGACCAATACCAGGTCTCGACCGACAAGCGCAGCGGCATCGTCAACGATCCCAACCGCGCCGACGATCCCCAATACATCGTCCGCCTCATCGGCCAGGTCATCACCGTGAGCCTAAAGACGATGAAGATCGTCAAGTCCCTTCCTGCGTTGCAAGTTGTCCTCGCCGAATCGTCAGTTGAAGCTTCGAAAGGCGCTTCTAATGATTGAATTCACCGTAGTAGCGGAGAGGGATCAACCTGTCTCAGGCGGGGTAGGCTCGCCGCTCTAAGACTGCCGCGTTTCCCTTTTTGGAACGAAATTGTGATGCAGGCGCGCCCGCAACTCCCTTCGCTTGCACCACATTTCCGGTAAGTCGAAGCCCGAGAACACTTTGGCGCGAAAAAATCCCGCGCTCTGATTGTTTTCACCAGCTTACCGGCCTTCCAAAGAGGGGGAGTAACGAAAGTAACCATCAACCGCAATTAGCCATTGCGACTTGTGCTTATCGCTCGATATGTATGCCGCTGGTGTAGGCGCCAACTCCGCTGCCGTAATGTTGAACGCACGAGTGGCCGTTGGTCTTGATGTCATAGCTGACGTAGCACTGGCCGGCATCGGCTCCCGCCTTGCACGTGTACACCGCGGAAGCATTGATGCTGAAGGGGCCCTTAATGGCGCCACTCTGCGTGCCCGAGCTGTTGACGATAATCGGAGCAGTGACACGGCTTCCGCTGCTGTCGACCAGCGGAGAGGGTGTGACCGGAAACTGCACTTGGTAGGTATTGCTGTCGCCGGACGCGGCTGTCCAATCTATGCTGCCATTGCCAGCGAGGCTCACCCATCCCGGATTCGCGTAACAGCTCGGAATTGGATTGTTCGCGTCCATCTGGATTTCGATTATGGGATGGGCGTTGTCTCGACTCGTCTTCGACTTACACCCCAGCGCCAGCGACAAAACCGCAGCCGGCAGAAGGACAACAACAACCTTGGCGCGACCGGTCATTTGCTCCAGCTCCTCCAGGACACGAATTTGACGAACATACCATGATGCAGCCTGGTGTCAAATGCGCACATCCGGAATGGCCTAGTCTGCGGCAACCATGACGTAACGATCCGCCCGGCAGCTCGTCTGACGGAATGACCGGTTTGCCCGGCGCGGAGAGTTCCGTTGACCTGCTTGCGCCATAGTCCTAATATCCGGGCAGTGTCAGCGCCAGTCCCCAGCGACGGTCACATCCTCGGACACTACCGGCTCATCGAGCAGATCGGCGCCGGCGGCATGGGGGTTGTGTTTCGCGCGCGCGACGAGCAGCTCCAGCGCGACGTGGCCGTGAAGATCCTGCCCCACGGCCTGTTCAGCGACGAGGCCAGCCGCAAGCAGTTTCGCAAGGAAGCGTTGGCGGTCGGCAAGCTGAACCACCCCAACATCGCGATGGCCTTCGACTTCGGCGAGGAGAACGGGGTCGACTACCTGGTCACGGAATATATTCCCGGAGCTAACCTCGACGAGAAGATCGGCCATCAGCCGCTGCCGCTCAAGATGGTGCTGGACCTGGGGATTCAGCTGGCCAGCGGGCTGGAAGCGGCCCATCGCGAGAAGGTGATCCACCGCGACCTGAAGCCGGGGAATCTCCGCATCAATCCTGACGGGCAACTGAAGATTCTCGATTTCGGCTTGGCCAAGACGGTCGAGCTTCCTGACGAAAACGCCGAGACTGCCACTCTCGACAGCAGCCTGGCGGTGAGCGGAACTCTGCCCTACATGTCGCCCGAGTTGTTGCGGGCTGAGGTCTCCGACGAGCGCGCCGACATCTGGGCCGCCGGCGCGGTGCTTTATGAGATGGCGACGGGGAAACGCGCCTTCCCTGACAAGCAACCGTCGCTCATCATCGATGCCATCCTGCACTACGACCCGGTGCGGCCGTCGCTGATCAATCCCAAAATCACTGCGCCCCTGGAGGCGATCATTTTGAAGGCGCTGGACCGCGAGCCGGAACGGCGCTACCAGTCGGCGCGCGAGTTGCGCGTGGATCTGACCAGGTTGCTGGCCGGCGGCGAGATCGCTACCGAGACGGTTCGCCACTCGGGCGTCGTGCAGATAGCGAAACAGACACGGAACCGCAAGCTTGCGTTGGGCTTGTTGGCGGTGCTGCTGGTGGGAGTTGCGGCGGGTTATGCGATAAAGATGTTGTGGAAGCCCGCCCAGCAAAGAATTATGGCGGTGCTGCCCATCGAGAGCGTGGGACAGGATTCCGCGACCAACGCGTTGGGGCTTGGTCTGACCGAAACGCTAACCGCCAAACTCGCCGAAGCCAGCGACAGCGACTCCATCCAGGTGGTCTCGCCGCGCGATCTGCGCGACCAGAATGTCAAGACGGCCGAAGAGGCGCGCCGCGAGTTCGGCACGGATTACGTGCTGGAGAGTAGTTTGCAACGCTCGGGCAAAGCCATCCGCATCAACTGCTACCTGGTCGATTCCAGGACCCACCGGCAGATCGCCGCCAGAACCATTGAGGTCGACGGGGGCGATGCTTTCCAGCTTCAGGACCAGGTCGTAAATGCGGCCCTGGACATGCTACCAACACGTACCTGGGCGTCGCAGCGACGAAAATATAGTGCGCGCCAGGACACCCAGCCCGCCGCGTATGAAGCTTATATCCGCGGACGAGGATATCTGCAGGAGTATCAAAAATCGGAGAACATCGATAATGCGATCACGGAATTCAACAATGCTCTCAAAATCGACCCCAGCTATGCCCCCGCGTATGCGGCTCTGGGTAATGCTTATTGGACGGGCTATCAGCAATTCGCTAGGGGAAATGACTGGGTAACATACGCTTCCCGCAACTGTCAGAAAGCGCTTTCTCTTGACGCTAGTAGTACCGAAGGGCACGTATGTCTTGGCAACGTTCTTAACGGCACAGGAAAATACCAGCAGGCAACGGATGAATTTCAAAAGGCAACCCAGTTAGACCCTCGCAGCGAAGATGCCCTGCGAGGTCTGGCTGACGCATATAAGAACTTAGGAAATTTCCCCGCCGCCGAAGCCACTTACAAAAAGGCGATCGAACTTAGGCCTAACTACTGGGCGGTGTATAGTTGGCTCGGAATTTTCTATTACACACAGGCACGCTATGCCGAATCGGCCGACATGTTCCTAAAGGCTAGCCGGTTGGCGCCCGACAATTACCACGTCTATTACACCTTGGGCGGAGCTTACGGTACCGAAGGTCGCTATCAGGCAGCTATTGACGCGTTCAAGCGTTCGATCGAGCTTCGCCCAAGTGTCGAGGCTTACAACAACCTTGGCTATGCTTACATACTCATGCGCCGCTTTCCCCAAGCGGTTACCGCGCTTCAAGAGGGCTTGAAACTCAACGATCACGAGTGGATGAATTGGGGAAACCTGGGCGATGCGCTCTACTGGTCCCCGGATCGCCGGTCGCAGGCAGCAGCCAATTACCAGCGGGCGATTGGGATTGGGCAGAACAAATTACGAGTAAATCCTCGGGATGCATTAACCCTGGCTTATCTCGCAAACTATTCGGCGATGTTGAATGATCAACAGGCTGCACTCTTTTACTTGCAAGGGGCCCTCGCCCTTGCTCCGTCGGATGGAGAGGTACTGGTGCGCGCCGCCGTCGTCTACCACCATTTCGGCCACGAATCCGAGACATTCGATTATTTGCGAAAAGCCATCAATGCCGGTTACTCGCGAGATATTATTCGCGACACGCCGGATTTTCAGGATATCCGCAACGACTCACAATTTCGTGCGTTAGTCGGCTGACCTAAGCTTACGGCTTCATAATGAATCCGAGAGATCCCGGGCTTCCGCACGCTTGACCATTAATCGTTATAGACTGGTACGGGAAATATGCGCCGCCGCTACTGGCTCCGCTCACGGTAGCGTTGGAGAAATTCGATTGGCAGCCCCGTTGGAATGGCGAATCACAACTGGCGCTCGCGGCCGGCGGAAACGACACCGTGAAAGGAAGCTTGTTCCCACCGCCGTCCTTGGCAGTGAACGTAACGCTGTCGCCCCACGGGATCTCGACAGCTCCCAGGCCGGGGGCATTGGCATCCAAAGCCTGCCAGCAGTTCCCCGAACCATCGGTTGCGACCGTAAATGTGATGGTGTGGGCGGCAATTAAGATTTTACGTGCTTGTACCGCTTTTACCCCTTCTTCCTTTTCTTCTTCCTTCTTATTGCAAGCCCCCAACAGCAGACAACAAATGACAGCTCCTAACAACGCAAACCAGATGTTGCGCGAAGTCATAGTGCCTCCTTGTCGGCAATCCAGCAAACGATAGCAGGATGTTTGCTTCTGTCAAGAAAAACCGCTGCACACGACGTACCATTGTCCGCAGCGCCACTTTAGGGGAAGTGCGCTGTTCCACGTGCGCACCACTCGATGAGTAGCGGATCGAGAAGCTGCGCGCAACTTCGGGCAGAGATCTGGAGACGCACCTACGTATGAAGAAAGACGGAAAGCGAATAGGGTAGGAACTCGATCCTGCTAACCGGTTCTTAATTCGCCCTTAATATTCAAGTTTCTGATCAACCGATGCAGGTAGTTCGGGTGCACGCCCAGCAGTTTGGCGGCTTCGGTGTAGTTTTCCTTGGTATCTTTGACTGCCTGGGCAATCATCTGCTTCTTCAGTTGGTTGATCCGGTCGTGATACGTGCCGCCGCTCTGCTCGGCTGGCTGGACTTCCAGCAAGGCTTCGGGTAAATCGTCGGGGACAATCTCATCGCCGGTGCCCAGCACGATGGCATGTTCAATGGCATTCTCCAGCTCGCGCA
This sequence comes from uncultured Acidobacteriaceae bacterium, assembly GCA_963785825.1. Classification (GTDB taxonomy): domain Bacteria; phylum Acidobacteriota; class Terriglobia; order Terriglobales; family Acidobacteriaceae; genus Bog-257. Next base: position 187,337 of record CAWAWQ010000001.1, read on the forward strand.
CATTGCCGGGCCAGCTATAGTTCATCAACAGCTCGCGTGCTTCGGCGGAGATGCCCTTGAGCGGGCGTTTGCATTTTTCCGCGTAGCGCGAGGCGAAATACATGGCCAGCAAGGAGATGTCATCGGGCCGGTCGCGCAGCGGCGGCACCACTACCGACACCACATTCAGGCGATAGTAAAGATCACGGCGAAACTCGCCGCTCTTGATCGCCTCGTCCAAGTTCTTGTTGGTCGCGGCCAGCACCCGCGCTTGCAATTTGAGCGGGCGGGTACCTCCCACGCGGTCGAACTCGTGCTCCTGAAGCGCACGCAGCAGCTTCGCCTGCAGCATGGGAACCAGCTCGCCTACCTCGTCGAGGAAGACGGTTCCGCCTTCGGCAACTTCCAGCCGGCCCTTCTTCAAGGCGATAGCGCCGGTGAACGAACCTTTTTCGTGGCCGAACAACTCGCTTTCCAGCAGCGCCTCGGGGATGGCGGCGCAGTTGATGGCGACGAAGGGCTTTTCGGCTCGTACGCTGCTGCGGTGGATGGCGCGCGCGACCAGCTCCTTACCGGTGCCGCTTTCTCCCCGGATCAGCACCGTGGAGTCGCTCTCCGCCACCCGGCCGATGAAGCTCTGGACCTGGCGCATACCCTTGCTTTCGCCGATGATGACGCCGCCCAGGTCCAGCTCCGCCTGCAACCGGCGGTTTTCGCTGCGTAGCGCCTCGATTGCCAGCACGTTTTCCAGCGTAACCGCCGCGATGCCGGCGACCGAGCTCAGGAAGTGCACGTGATCGTCTTCAAATCTTGTCCGGGAACCCGCCGCCACCAGGCAGATGACGCCGATCGTTCTCTCCACCGCAACCAGGGGAACGCAAAGCACGCTTTCGTTCTCTCCCGATTCCGGGGTTGGACGGCTGAGGATGGCCGAGCGCTCCCACAGGGCGCGCTGCACAATTTCGCGCCGTAGTCGCAGTTGAGAATCGTCGCCCGCCTGCCGGTGCCAGGTGCAGCTCGAGGTGGGATCGTCGTCGGGATGACGCAAGATCACGATGGCGCCGGAGTCGGCCGGGATGACTTCTCCAATGAGTTGCAACAGGCGCTGCTGTAGCGTCTCCAGGTCGCGAATGGAGTTAATGGTGTTGGCGATCTTAAACAGCGCGTTCAGGTCGCGCGCCATCCGTCCGACATCGGGTCCCGAACTGGTCGCCGAGGGATAGGCTTGGACGTGGGTGGTCGAGAGCAGATCGAGCGGCTCGTCGTCACTGATTTGCACGATGTGCGAGACCAGTTCTTCATCCTCGGTGATGAGAAAAACCAGCTCGCAACGCCCAACCCGGATGGTGTCGCCATGCCCCAGGAGCTTGCGGCGGACCGGGATGCCATTCACGAAGGTACCGTTGTGGCTTTCGAGATCGACCAGGAAGAAGGCGGCGTCGGTTTCGGTGATGGAGAAGTGCCGCCGCGATACCGCGCGATCATGGAGGCACAGCTCGTTTGCCGGATCGCGACCGACGGAAAGTTTGGCATCCGCCAGCCTTACTACGGTTCCTTTCGAAGGGCCTGAAACCACCACGACTCGCGAGTCCACGGCTGGCCTCCTCAGGTCAGCAGCTAGTTTAGCCGACTCCACCGGAATTCAAAACCTCAGGCAGGCCGGCTATCGAAAAGGATAGTTGTATCTATCCCTTCAGATAGTGCGAGCCGGCCAAAACCAGGTGGATGTCACGGCCATAGCTGCTTCGCCGGTCGTATGTCATTGCAAATTGGGCACCACGCGAGGCGCCTGGGAGTTCTTGAGGGTTGGCACGGGGCTTGCAATATCAAAAACATCCGCGTCAGCAAAGCGACAGCAAAGGTTGGTTGCTGATGGAAGCAGATGACGAGTAGGGATCTTCGCAACGATGCGGAACAGATTCTCCGATGGCCCGGAGATCGTGATCGTAGCAGCATAACCGTTGCTATATCACGCAATGAGTTAAGACCCGGAGTGGGAGCGCTTCGGGTCTTAACTTTTAGTGGTATAAGACTTTCCTCGCTTTGTGACTCACCTCACAGACTGCGAATTCCAGACTCCCTATCGTTTCCCCAGAACCCGAATTTCCTGCCAATTGCAATCGAGAGGAATGTTTATGGCGACGAGTAGCCCTGCCACATCCCGCGTTCTCAATTCCAGGCTCGCAAACCGAATCATGAGCGCCGAGGAAGCGGCCGCCCTAATCTGCCACGGCAATCAGATCGGCATGAGCGGCTTTACCGGCTCGGGCTATCCCAAGGCCGTTCCGTTGGCATTGGCGCGGCGCATTGCCGATGCCAACCTGCGCGGGCAGAAGTTCCAGGTCAGCATCTTTACCGGCGCCTCCACCGGACCGGAACTCGACGGTGCGCTGGCCATGGCGGGCGGGATCCAGTTGCGGCTGCCCTACCAGTCCGATCCCGAAACGCGCAAACGCATCAATGCCGGCGAGATGGACTACATGGACATCCACCTCAGCCACGTGGCGCAATTCGTGGAGTACGGCTTCCTGGGCAAGCTCGACCTGGCGCTCATCGAGGTTGCGGCGGTGCTGAAGGACGGGCGCATGGTACCTAGCTCGTCGCTGGGAAATAACAAGACGTGGGTCGAGCAGGCCGAGCGGGTGATCGTCGAGGTTAATTCCTGGCAGCCGGCTGAGCTCGAAGGCATGCACGACATCTATTACGGGCTGCAACCGCCGCCTAACCGCGGGCCCATCCCTCTGACTCACACCGGCCAGCGGATTGGCAGCCCCTATCTGGAGGTACCGCCGGAGAAAGTAGCCGCGGTGGTACTCACCGACTCGCCCGATCGCAACAGCCCGTTTAAGCAGCCCGACGAGGCATCGCGCCGCATCGCCGGACACATCCTGGAATTCCTGGGCTGGGAGGTGCTGAAGGGCCGCATGCCATCCACGCTGCTGCCGCTGCAATCGGGCGTCGGCAACATCGCCAACGCGGTCCTATTCGGCCTCGAAGATGGGCCGTTCGAAGGCCTTACCTCGTACACCGAGGTCATCCAGGACGGCATGATCCGCCTGCTGAAATCGGGCAAGCTGATCTGCGCGTCAGCTACCGCCTTCTCGCTCAGCCCGGAGATGCTGACCCAGGTCAACTCCGAGATGGGGAGCTACCGCAAACAGATCGTGCTGCGGCCGCAGGAGATTTCCAACCACCCGGAGATCATTCGCCGGTTAGGCGTGATCGCGATGAACGGAATGATCGAGGCCGACATTTACGGCAACGTCAACTCGACGCACGTGATGGGATCGCGCATTCAGAACGGCATTGGCGGCTCGGGCGATTTCGCGCGCAACGGATATCTGTCCATCTTCATGGCGCCGTCGACTGCGCAGCGGGGCAGCATTTCGACCATCGTTCCCATGGCCTCGCACGTGGACCATACCGAGCACGACGTGTCGGTCATCGTGACCGAACAGGGGTTGGCCGATTTGCGCGGGCTATCGCCGAGGCAGCGGGCGCACCTGATCATCGAGAAGTGCGCCGCTCCGGAGTACAAGCCGTTGCTGGCCGAATATCTCAGCCGGGCGGAACGGCTGTCTTACGGGCGGCACACTCCGCATCTGCTGAGTGAAGCGCTGGGCTGGCATAATCGTTATCTGCGTTGCGGGCAGATGAGGCTAACCGATTCGGGCGATGGGCGTCTATAGCGTTGTACAAGACAGACCTTCCTTAAGATCCGCTCAGCCCTTGACGAGGAAATGGCGGAGGTGATGCGAGAGGCCCGGAGACAACTCCGGGCCTTCTTGCGTGCGATACTAGATAGGAGTGGTAGAGTGGCGCTTCAGCGCTTCGCGTGAGAACCGTGCCGCCCCTACGGGGCTCCGGTGTGGTTTCGTACGTTACCCAGGACTCCGCTAACGCTGCGTCCTGGGCTAACGGCAATTTCACCCCTTCGGGGTTGGATTTCCGTAGTTCATACTCCACTGCGGAGGAGTAAGAGTTGGCCCTCACACAGACTGATGAGTGTCGCTGTTCCGCCGTGAAATTCACATGGACCCAGTTGCCGATCCTAAATCCGTCAAAGTGAACGTCACCACCGGTACCGGTATGGAAATCGAGTGGAAGGACGGGCACCGCAGCGTCTATAGCTTTCCGTTCCTGCGCGATGCCTGCCCCTGCGCGCTGTGCAATGAGGAGCGCGAGAAAGACGGTCGCCAGCCGGGCGATCCTATCAAGCCGATCGCGGGCACGCTGCCTATGTTCAAGGCGGCGGCGCGGCCGACAGAGGTCAAGCCCGTCGGCAAGTACGCCATCAGCTTTGTCTGGAATGACGGGCACGAACACGGCATTTTTTCCTGGCAGTACCTGCGCGAGAATTGTCCCTGTGGCGAGTGCAAGGCGCGACGCGCCATGGATGCGCCGGCCATCGGCGGCCGACCCAACTGATCCCGCGGCCTTGGTTGCCAACTGCGAAGGCATTCGAATTTGGGTATTCCAGCATTTGCAATCCGCCGATTCATCGTGCTGTTGATGCTTGCCTGCCTATTCACTTCCACGGCTTTCGCGCAATCGTCTTCGCCGGACCAGAAGGCTGATCAGCACTCGGGCATGAACATGAACGTGTCCTCCGACTCCATGCAGCACATGGATCAGGGCGTGAACCCGGCGCTCAACTTCCTGATGAGCGAATCGTCGGGCACGGGCATACAGCCGTCCTCCTGGCCCATGCCAATGGTAATAACGAGCGCCGGCGATTGGCGCTTGATGTGGATGGCGCAGGCATTTGTAGTTGACACCCAGCAAACTGGACCGCTGGGCGCGGACAAGTTTTATTCCACCAACTGGGGAATGCTCGGGGCCATGCATCGTCTGGGCGGGGGCGAGGTGGTGCTGCGCACCATGCTCAGCCTGGAGCCGGCGACCGTGAGTGATCGCTATTATCCCTTGCTGTTCCAGACCGGCGAGACCGCCTTCGGCAAGCCGATCGTCAACGGACAACATCCTCACGATCTGCTCATGGAATTGAGCGTGCAATATGCGCATCAGCTAAGCGAAAGGGCTGTGTGGAGCCTGTACTACGGAGTGGTGGGCGATCCTGCCCTGGGACCAGTGGCGTATCCCCATCGCGCATCGGCCTCGGAGCTGCCGCAGGCGACCTTGGGACATCACTGGGAAGATTCGACGCACATTCTCTACAACGTGGTCACGGCTGGGCTGTCATACAGAAGCGTGCGGCTGGAGGCATCCGGATTTCATGGGGCGGAACCGGATGAGAATCGCTGGAACATCGACTTCGGCCCGATGAACTCCTACTCGGGACGCCTGAGCGTCACGCCCAGCTCGCGCTGGGTGGCACAGGTCTCGGCCGGACATCTGGCACATCCCGAGGCACTGGAGCCCGGCGATGTCGTGCGCACCACCGCATCGGTGGAGTACGTGGTGCCGCGGCCGCATGGGAATGCGTTCGCCACCAGCTTCATCTGGGGCCGCAACTGGAAGCAGGATCTACATTACGGGACGAATGCGGTCCTGGCGGAAACGGTCGTGCCGTTCAAGGACAAGAACTTCTTTACCGGCCGCTATGAATGGAGCCAGCGCGACGAATTGTTCGCCGACGACGAGGCGCTGGCCGAGAAGCTGTTTGAACAGACCGGGAGCCGCTGGTTCGATGTTAGCGCTTACACGATTGGCTACACCCGCGACTTGGCTATGTTTCATGACCTGGAGACCGGGTTAGGCGCAAATGTTTCGCTTTATGGTGTGCCGCGCGCGATTAAGCCGTATTACGGCGATCATCCGCTGGGGGTGAACGTCTATCTGCGTCTGCGCCTGAAGCAGAAGCGGTAGGGCTGCTATCGGGTGGCGAAGATCTCGCCTGCAACTTCCAACCAGCAGCAGCAAGGTCGCGTCTCAGCTTGTATGGCAAACGTTCCCATCGCTATTGTTGCGAATTTTCTGTTTATCGGCGGGCTGGTCTTCTCCGGCTTCAGCCTTTTCGCTCAATATCATGCCACCGGCAAGTGGGCGAAAAACATTACCCAGCTGCTCGCAGGTATGGGCATGTTGACCCTGGCCTTTGCGCTCACCATCACGCCACGAAATGCAGACGTGATCACGCGCATCGCAGCCACCAAGGCTTCCAGCGTGTTTCTAGGAGTCAGCAGCGCGCTGCTGCTGGCCGCCATCGCCGCCTTCGGCATCATCACCCATTGGCGGCCGCTGCGCTTGCGTCACGAGCGCAAGCTGGAGCGCGATTTGAATCGCGACCTGCCCACGATCCCGTAAGGGGCGGTTGCGGGGTTTGGCATCGGGTAGGTTTGCCGGGATGGCCGCGGTAAGGCTATAATTCTTGTTTACCCAGCCACTTCGGCAATTTTCTGGAGTCAGCAATGGCACAAGTTTGTGAAGTCTGCGGCAAAGGGCCGCGTTCGGGCAACAACATCAGTCACGCACACAACGTCACCCGGCGGCGCTGGAACGTCAATCTGCGCCCTGTCCACGCCAAGACTAAGGGCGGCAGCAAGCGCATGCGCGTCTGTACCAGCTGCCTGCGCAGCGGCAAAGTGACCAAAGCCTAACTCCTGTAATCGCGCAACAGCCCTCTCCCGCCGGAGAGGGTTTTCTATTGCAACGACCGCGCCAGGCACCGAGCCGGGGCGCACCGTTGCCTCACTTCATCGAGCTTGCCACGTCTAAATGGGGTGAGCAGAGGCGCCAACGGCGGTTTCCGGTTCGGTCCTAGCTAGTTCCCCATTCGGTCTTGGTACTAAGGGCCGTTTTTGCGCAACTCTTTTGCGCCGTTTCGTTTAGCCGCGGGTTACAATCAGTAGTGGGGAAATTGTAAATCCGGTACCGGAGGACAGCATCTAACGTCCTAGGCACGGGATTCGTGCCTGCCCCTGTCTATAGGAGTTTTCAGTGAATTCGACGGTCAAGACGGTCGTGTTCTGGCTTGTAATCGTGTTGTCGGGCGTTCTGCTGTGGCAGGTCGTCAAGGCGGGCAGCTCGGGCGCCAAAGAACGCGAGATCAATTTCTCGGAGTTCATGTCGCAGGTGGACCAGGGCAATGTCAGCGAAGTGACCACCATCGGTCAAGAGGTCCGCGGCAAGTTTAAGAACGACAAGACCAGCTTCCACACCAGGGTTCCGGTCGACTATCCGGACATGTACAAGATCCTTCACGATAAGGGTGTGAACATCACCGTGAAGGATGCGCAGGGCGGCGGCTGGCCAACCTGGTTGCTCAACCTGGCGCCTTTCATCCTTCTCGGTGCGCTGTGGTTCATCATGATCCGCCAAATGCAGACTGGCGGCAACAAGGCGCTGTCGTTCGGTAAGAGCCGGGCACGACTGCTGTCGATGCAGCAGAAGAAGGTGACCTTCAAAGATGTGGCCGGCGTGGACGAAGCCAAGGAAGAGCTGAAGGAGATCATCGAGTTCCTGCGCGAGGCGCAGAAGTTCCAAAAACTCGGCGGACGCATTCCCAAGGGCGTGCTGCTGGTCGGACCTCCCGGAACCGGCAAAACCTTGCTGGCCCGGGCCGTGGCCGGCGAGGCCAACGTGCCGTTCTTCAGCATCTCGGGCTCAGACTTTGTCGAAATGTTCGTCGGCGTGGGCGCGAGCCGCGTTCGTGACCTGTTCGAGCAGGGCAAGAAAAACGCTCCCTGCATCATCTTCATCGACGAAATCGATGCTGTCGGCCGCCATCGCGGCGCGGGCCTGGGCGGCGGACACGACGAGCGTGAGCAGACCCTCAACCAGTTGCTGGTCGAGATGGACGGCTTCGAGTCCAATGAAGGCGTCATCCTGATTGCTGCCACCAACCGTCCTGACGTGCTGGATCCGGCGCTGCTGCGCCCGGGACGCTTCGATCGGCGGGTTGTGGTTTCGCGTCCTGACGTGCGTGGCCGCGAAGAGATCCTGCGCGTGCACACTCGCAAGATTCCCATCAGCGACGATGTCGATCTTCCTGTGCTGGCTCGCGGCACGCCGGGATTCTCCGGCGCCGACCTGGCCAACATGGTGAATGAAGCCGCCTTGAGTGCTGCGCGTCAGAACCGAAAGACGGTGCTGATGTGGGATTTCGAGCAGGCCAAGGACAAGGTCCTGATGGGCGCCGAGCGCAAGTCGATGCTGCTCTCGGACGAAGAGAAGAAAGTGACTGCGTATCACGAGGCCGGCCATGCGCTGGTGGCGGCGTTGCGCGAGCACTCCGATCCGCTGCACAAGGTCACGATCATCCCGCGCGGCATGGCGCTGGGCGTGACCATGCAGTTGCCCATCGACGACAAGCACACCTACACCCGCGATTACCTGGAGACACGGCTGGCCATCATGATGGGCGGACGCGTGGCAGAGGAGATCTTTCTGAACACGATGACCACCGGCGCTGGCAACGACATCGAGCAGGCGTCCGACCTGGCGCGCAAGATGGTCTGCGAGTTCGGTATGTCGTCGCTGGGACCGATCACCTTCGGCAAAAAGGAAGAACAGATCTTCCTGGGCCGCGAGATCAGCCAGCATCGCGACTTCAGCGAGGAGACGGCGATGAAGATCGACGCAGAGGTTGGCCGCTTCGTCGATGATGGCTACAAGTCCGCGCGGCACATCCTGGAGAGCAATCGGCCCATCCTGGAGAAGATAGCCATGGCGTTGCTGGAGCGAGAGGTGATCGACGCCAACGACATCCAGTTGCTCATCGAAGGCAAGGAACTGCCGGCGCGGGTGAATCGCAACGCGCCGCCTCCTGCAAAAGATGATGTGCAGCAAGTGTTGAAACCGGCTCCGGGTCAGAGCAACGTGGCTCCCGGAGAGCGGCCGGCGCAGGCATAGCAGCTGCGAGCAGCGAGCTAAGAACAAACGGGCGGCCCAAGTGGCCGCCCAACGTTATTGGCGGAAGAGCTTAGGACTAGCCGATTCGCAACTTGAGGTCATGCGGGATGTGCAGAAATATCAAGCCACTGTTCAACTTCGATCCACCTGTCACCGATGAACAGGTCCGGGCGGCGGCTCTGCAATTCGTGAGAAAAATCACCGGCTTCAATAAGCCGTCAAAGGCGAATGAAGGCGCATTCCAGGCGGCGGTAGACGAAATCGCCGACAGTTCGAATCGCCTTTTATGGGCGCTGCAAACCAGTGCACCGCCGAAAAATCGCGAGGAAGAGGCGGCTAAAGCCAAAGCTCGTGCGGCTGTAAGATTCGGCGCTTGAAAAGATTCCAGCCCCGCGTGATCTGCGATCGCCGAATGCGGGCTATCGCTGACCCCTAGTCTTTAGCCCCTAGCCCCTACTCCCATCTAGAACTTTCCATCCTCCATCCAGCCCCGTACCTCCGCCTCGACATCGAAGCCGACGCTGCCCATGATGAACCTGCCGTCGAGTTGGTAAGCGCAGACTTCCAGCGGCGTCCCATCGTAGCCGCCGTGCAGGTAACCGCGCACGTACAGCCGCGCGAACTGGTCAACCCCCAGCAGCCGATATTGAATCACGTGTACCAACTCGTGAAAGACCAGTTGCGGGGTCAGGGGATCGTGAAAGACAACGATGTCATCGAAGGTGATGGCCGCCATGGTGGTGAAGTTCGGCAGGCCGGCAAATCCCAGCTTTACCAGTTCCACGTAGAACGGCGGATTGGCAACCCGCTCCTGTCCGGGCTGAAGCACGCGCACGCGCTCCAGATCCGCGGCCGGGAAGAAGCGCAACCAGCTATTTCCGAAGGCAAGGGGTGCAGCCCGGCTGTAATAACGCGCTCGCTGTCCGCGAATGTACTCCGCGACCCTCTGCGAGAAGAACGCGATCTGCTGCGGCGACAAACTGATGTCGGGCCGCGGACCCGGCTTTTCTGCGAACAACACAAACTACTCCAGGTCTCGCCAGTTCGGCCCAATCCCCGCATCCACCTTCAGCGGGACCTTGAGCGAGTGTACGTTTTCCATGCGCTCGGTGACCAGCCGCTTCATCTCATCGATTTCATCCTCGGGAACTTCGAAGACCAGTTCGTCGTGGACTTGCAGCAGCATCTTCGAGCGCAGCTTCCGTTCGCGCAGCTCGGCATCGATGCGAATCATGGCCAGCTTGATCAGATCGGCAGCCGTGCCTTGCAGCGGAGTGTTCACCGCCGTGCGCTCGGCAAAGCCGCGCAGATTGAAGTTCTTGCTGTGAATGTCGGGGATGGGCCTTACGCGCCCAAACAGGGTCGCGACTTTCTCGTCGCGACGCGCCTGCTCCAGGGTACGATCGATGAATTCGCGCACGCCGCTGTACTTCTCGAAATACGCTTCGATGAAGCGCTTGGCTTCCTTGGTGTCGATGCCGAGTTGCTGCGAAAGTCCAAACGGCGACAAGCCGTAGACGATCCCGAAGTTCACCGCCTTGGCCCGGCGGCGATGTTCGGCATTGACCATCAGCGGCGGCACTCCGAATACCTGCGAAGCGGTGAGCGTGTGAATGTCTTCGCCAGTGCGGTACGCCTCCACCAGCGGCTTATCGCCGGAGAAGTGCGCCAGCAGCCGCAACTCGATCTGCGAGTAATCGGCCGCCAGCAGAACATGGCCAGGTTCGGCAACAAAGGCGGCGCGGATTTCGCGGCCCAATTCGCTGCGAATGGGAATATTCTGCAGGTTGGGATTCACCGACGAGAGCCGCCCGGTCGCTGATCCCGCCATGTTGAAGGTAGTGTGCAGCCGTTTGGTGCAGGAGTTGAGCAGCGCCGGCAGCGCGTCCACATAGGTCGATTTCAGCTTCGAAAGCTGGCGGTAATCGAGCACCATGCGCGGGACTTCGTGCTCGGCGGCCAGCCCCTCCAACACATCGACTGCGGTCGAGATCGTTTTGCCCTTGCCGTATTTAACCGGCTTGGGCAGATTCAGCTTGTTGAACAGCACATCGCCCAGCTGCTTGGGCGAATTGATGTTGAACTCGAATCCCGACTGGTCGTAGATCTCGCGCGCTTTGGCCTGGCACTCGCGATCTAGCCGCTGCGACATCTCCGCCAGCACATCGCAGTCGAGCTTGACCCCGGCCTCTTCCATGCGCGCCAGCACGGGAACCAGCGGCAAATCGATCTCGTCATAGAGCTTGCGCAGTCCAGCCTTATCCACCTCATCCCGCAGCTTCTCCGTGAGCCGCAGCGTGACATCGGCGGCTTCCGCCGGCGAAGGTCCCAACTTCAGATTGAAGGTACGAAACGCAGTTTGCACCAGTCCGTATGTTGAATAGGTGGGATCCAGCAGATACGCGTAGAGCAGCGGGTCGTGCTGCACACCCGCGAGCGGCAAACCCAGCTGACGAAGAACGTGCATCGCCGACTTCGAATCGTGCACCGTCTTCGAAACCAGTTCGTCTGCGAGTGCCTGCTTCAGGGCCGTTGCGGCTGGCGAATCGTCCAAGCTGAGCGTTATGGCCTTGCCCGACTCCGCCGAGATGGCGACGCGCTGGCTGGCGACGGCAATCACCGGTTGTGCTGAAGCGGCGAGCGAAAGCTGCTCGGAATCGGGCTCTTCCACGCTCTCCTCTTCGACTGCCGACGAGGGCGCAGACGAAACCGCTTCCAATGCAATCGCCAGCATCCGGCCTTGCTTTTTCGCCGTCGCAATCACCGCCTCGACTTCAGCAGCGTCGTTGGCCTCGCGATAATCCGTCTCCCCAAGTTCGATGCTCTCACTCAGGAAGTCCTGCACCAGTGTGTTGAATTCCAGTTCCGTAAACAGCGCTCGCGCCGCGGCAGGGTCCGGTTCCTTGGCCCGCATCGTCTCCGGATCGAACTCGACCGCGACATTCGTATCGATCGTCGCCAGCTGCTTGCTGATCAGGATGACGTCACGGTTATTCTGTAGCGACTCACGATAGGTTTTGCGATCGACTTCGGCGGCGCGCTCCAGCGCGTTTTCCACGCTGCCGAAACGCTGGATCAGCTCCACTGAACCCTTGTCGCCGATTCCTGGCGCGCCGGGAATGTTATCGATGCTATCGCCGCGCAACGCCATCACATCCACAACCTTGTCGGGCGGCACGCCCAGGATCTCCTCCACTTTGACAGCATCGCAAATCAGGTTGTCCTTGGGCGGATTGAGCACGCAGATGCGGTCGTTCACCAATTGCATCATGTCCTTGTCGCTGGAGACGACATACACCGAATAGCCCGCGTCCACCGCCTTGCGTGCCAGCGTGCCGATTACGTCGTCCGCCTCGAAGCCCGGCGCTTCAAGGATGGGGATACGATAGGCCTCGAGCGCGCGCCGGATATAGGGCACCTGCTGGGCGAGATCGTCCGGCATCGCCGCGCGGTTAGCCTTGTAGCCGCCGTAAGCGACGTCAACATAAGTCTGCGTCTTGCTGTCGAACTTGCGGACGCAGGTGATGGCCGTCGCCTGCTCATCCCGAAATGTCGGCGCGGCGACATCGAACACAGCAGCGAGGTACGGCGGCGCAAAGTCGTCGCGCAGCTTGCGCAGCATGTTGACGAAGACGAAAATCGCGCTGGTCGGAATGCCGGTCTTGGTCGACATGGGCCGCTGCCGCGCCATGGCATGATAGGCGCGGAAGATGAACGACATCGCGTCGATGAGGTAGATTCGGCCCGTTGAGCCTGCTGGCTCAGGTGGTGCCCCGACACCGGATTTGGCGGCAACAGCCTTCGCGGCGGAAGCCGGCTTGGCAGCGCTGGAGACAGTGGCGGATTTCGCGGTTTTGCGAGTGGAGGGCAAGTAAGAAGTCTAACAAGTGAAGGTCAATGCTTGCCACAGGACGATCGCATGGCTGCTGAAACTAGTGTGATAACCATTTTACGCCACCTACAGCAAGGACTTATGCCGCAGAGGGGTTACGGCGAAAATTAGATGGCGAATCGACTACCAGCCAGCTTCACTCCTGAGTTCGTGGAGCCAATCCACGATCTCGCCGCGTTTCTCGATCAGCACCGTGAGGATTCCTTCGAGAACTTGATAGACGTGATCCATTGCGACAAGCAGTCTCTCGAAATCTACGTGAGCACGTTCTCCGCCCTCTCCTCTGTAACGGAATGCGAATCCCTTCGTGTCGGCAGCGTCAAATTCCATGATGCAGTTTTCTGCGAATTCGCAGTCGTAGTTTTCCCAAGGAGTATCCTGGGGCATCTTTGGCTTAGCATCTTTCAAGACGGCCTTCCACAAGTCCGCCAACTTATGGCCGCACTTGATTTGCTTAACCTCTTCTTCGGTGAGGCCCCCTTCGGCAGTTAGATAACGTCCGGCCACGATGATCTCTTTTACATTCAGTTCCAAGTAGTGACGGAAAAGGAATATTGCCGCGCGCCCTTCTATGTCCTCTCGGAGCGAGCCCTTCACAACTCCGTCAACCAAATGCTTACTAGCCCAATAGAAACTCTGGCTCATACTGAGCCATGATTTCTCTTGATTTTCGGGAAAGAAAATTATCTGGCGATAATCCCACCGCTCGAAAGCGGTGTATGCGAAATTTTCACCGAGGTTCTCTCCGCAATCGTCCATGCGGCTGATATTAACATCGAAGATAATCTTTAGAGATCTTAGCCGGCGTAATCGAGCGGTTACACCAAACAATAGGCCCCGTGCTGACTGCATAAGCGCGTGTGCACCCTATTCCACGAACATGCAATCTCCATACGAATAAAACCGGTATCGCTCCTGCACCGCGTGCTCATAAGTTCGCAGGATTTGCTCGCGGCCGGCGAAGGCCGACACCAGCATCAGCAGCGTCGATCGCGGCAGGTGGAAGTTGGTCAGCATCGCGCCGACGACCCGGAACTGAAATCCCGGATAGATGAAAATGTCGGCATCGCGGCATCGCGCCACAATGCTGTTGTCCGAGCTTTGCAGCGCCGCAAACTCCAGAGTTCGCACCGTCGTCGTCCCCACCGCGACAACCCGTCTTCCCGCATTGCGCGCGCCCTGAATCCGCTCCGCTGCTTCGGGTGAGATCTCAAACCACTCGCGATGCAGCTCGTTCTCCTCGACGACTTCCTTGCGGACCGGCTGAAACGTACCCAGCCCCACGTGCAAGGTGATTTCGGCAGTCTCGATTCCCCGCTGGCGAATGCGATCCAAAATCTCGGGGGTGAAGTGCAGCCCGGCGGTGGGCGCCGCAACCGAGCCGGGCAGCTTCGCATAAACCGTCTGATATTGCTCGCGGTCGGCGGGGGTGTCGGAGCGGTGGAGATACGGCGGCAGCGGAACGTGTCCGATGCGGTTGAGCGTGCCGAAGAAGTCGTCCACTGGGTCGAAGCGGAGATGCCGCTCGCCAAAGCTGCCGCGCTCGACGATCTCGGCAGCGAGATCGTGCGAGGTTTCGCTGCCATCACCACCGAAATAAACCTTCTCGCCGACTCCCAGCTTGCGTCCAGGATGCACCAGCGCCTCCCACTCCAGAGGCGATTCAGAGACTTGGCGGGTGAGCAGCACCTCGACCTGGCCTCGCAAAAAGTTCCGGCTGGCCTGGTTTTGCCCGGACACTTGCTGGGCGCGCGAACCACTGCGATGCCCATACAGCCGCGCGGGCAAGACCTTCGTGTTGTTAAAGACCAGCAGGTCATTGGGCCGCAGCAGCTCAGGAAATTCGCGAAACTGCCGGTCCTGCAGCAAATCCAGCCCACGATGAATGTACAGCATCCGCGAAGCCGCGCGGTCGGCCAGCGGCTGCCGGGCAATTAACTCCTCCGGAAGTTGATAGTCGAACTCGGATACCAGCACAAAAATATTTCCAGTGTTCGAAAACCGGGACTCTAACATTATGAACGTGCTTTCTTCCAGAGCCGTGCATCTGCGCTTTTCTGGCAGCGATACCTGCGGTACGATACATTTCAACGTTCCTCTCAGGGGTGCTTAGCTGGCGGCATGATGACCGAACAACAGCATAGGGAAGAAATCGTTCGCTTCGGCAAGCTGCTGCACCAGGCAGGACTGGTAGCAGCCACCGATGGCAACCTCTCAGTACGGCTGCGCGACGGCAACATCCTTTGCACGCCGACCTTGATGAGCAAGGGACTGATGGAGCCGGAAGACCTGGTGATCGTGGACCCGGACGGCAAGAAAGTACGCGGCGCGCGCGATGTTTCCAGCGAAGTGAACATGCACCTGGTGATCTATCAACAAAGACGCGATGTGGGCGCGGTGGTGCACGCGCATCCGCCTACCGCCACCGGTTATGCGGCCGCGGGTCTGGCGCTTGATCGCGCGCTCTGCTCGGAAATCATCGTGACCCTAGGCTCGGTGCCGCTGGCGAACTATGAGACTCCCGGCACACTTGAGCTGGCCGAGGCGCTGGCGCCGTTGGTCGCAGAGCACGATGCCATCCTGATGGCAAATCATGGCGTGGTGACTTGCGGAACGGACCTGCTGAACGCCTACATGAATATGGAGACGGTCGAGCATTTCGCCAAGATCGCGCTGGTCACCCACCTACTGGGACAGCAGCAGCCCCTTAGCGATCAGCACGTAGACAAATTGCGCGAGATTCGCACGAAATATCAGGCTCGCAACCACGCCTTGGTGCAAGGGGAAGACTAGAAGGCCGGTGCGTCTGCAACGGCGTCGGAAGTGCGGGCACCCGTTGCAGTCGGACTTTGGATGGGCGGACTATCGGATTAGTTGTTGTCCGGCCCTGGCCAAAATCAGGCCAGAACGGGGCACCCGACAACGAGTCCTCTAGCAGCTGCAGCATT
Source organism: uncultured Acidobacteriaceae bacterium (assembly GCA_963785825.1). Lineage (GTDB taxonomy): Bacteria > Acidobacteriota > Terriglobia > Terriglobales > Acidobacteriaceae > Bog-257. The sequence continues at coordinate 202,970 of CAWAWQ010000001.1, forward strand.
CCACGAGCGCTCACTCTCCCCCGAACCGAAATCGGAATCCTCCGCGGAAGTTCATGCCTAACGCCGGATAGCCCAGCACCTCGTTGTAATGGTTGTTGAAGGCGTTGTTCAGGTTCGCATACGCGGTGACGTGTTTCTGTAATTCGTACCAGCCGCCAAAATCGACGCGCGCATATCCTGCCGCGTAGTAGATCGGCGGAATGAAGCCGAAGAGGAAATCGGAATCCGGTCGCTGGCCGACCGCCGTCACTCCCGCACTTGCGCCCCAGCGTGGCCGGGTATACGTCGCCAGCATCATGCCGGCGTGCTTGGGCCGCCGGAGCAGGGGCGCACCCACTCCAAAGATCAGAGGATCGCATCCTGCTGCCGGGTCGCACGGCGGCGCTTGCTGGATTTGGGTTGAGGTGTAGGTGTAGGAGCCGGTAATTGACAAGTTGTTGCGGATGCGTCCGCTGAGCACCACTTCCGCTCCCTGCGCCATCGACTTGTTGAAGTTTACGTATTGGCTGGTGAAGGTCACAGAGTTGAGCAGGAACTCGATCTGGTCGCGAAACTGATTGTGGAAGTACACCGCGCTTAACGAGAGCCGATTGCCGAACAGCCCTTGCTCAATTCCAGCTTCCACCGCGCGATTTTGTTCCGGCTTGAGGTTCGGGTTCGGCTGCGTGGGAAATGTCCCGGCGATACCAAATGACTGCTCGAAACTCGGCTCCTTGATGCCTTCCGCGTAACCGGCGCGCAGTCGCGTGCCGCTGAAGAGCTTGTTGCCTTGCGCCACCAGGACCGAAACCGATGCACGCGGCGAGACATTGTTCCCAAAGCTCTCGTTGTTGACGTAGCCCAGGCCCGCCAGCACCGATAGCCGTTTCCAGGTGATCGTCTCCTGCCCGAAGAGGTAATGATTGCGCCGCAGGCCATGGGTGGTGCTGAAGCTCGGGAATTCGGCCGTGCCCGAGGTGCTGTTGATGTAGCCGTTCTCGTCTTCGAAGGTGTAGCCGACGGTGCTCTGCGACCACGGCCGTGGGGTCCAGGTTCCCTGATAGCTGAACCCGGCGACGTTGTATTTCGTGAGATTGCTGAAGGCGGTGTCGAATGGCCGGTCGAGATCGTCAACCGGATTATCGTTTAACGCCACGTGGTTGTACTCGAAGCCCTTGAACTGGTGCTGCCAGGAACCGGGCCCGTTCACCGTCAGATCGCCGCTGGCCAGAAAATTGTTCTGGTGCGCGTACTGGTTGGGATCGGGCGGAAGCACCGGCGCGCCATTGAACCACCAGTTCGACGAAACGCCGGTCCAACTGTTGTAGTGCCGCAGGCGCAGGCGAAACGCGACACGATCGGAGATCTTAACTCCCACATTCCCGCCTTGCAGCCCATTGGAATATTCGTTGTTGACGCCCTGGCCACCGGTATAGAACTGGTCCGCGAACAGGTTGTAGTCGAAAATATTGCGCGCTCCCGCCACTGACGCGTAGCCGTGCGCGCTTGAGAAGTTGCCGCCATCGGCGCCGAATTCAACCTGGGGAGTTCGGGTGCTGCCGGTAGCAGTCCACAGTTGCACCACGCTGGTCATCGCATCGGTGCCATACACCGTACTTTCCGGGCCGCGCTCGACTTCGAGGCGCTCGACGTTGTTCATCGGCACCACGCCAAAATCGAAGTAGCCGCCCGGATCGTTCACTGGCACCCCGTCGATCAGGACCTTGTTGTAGTTCGATTCACCGCCGCGCACAAAGAGGCTTGCAATGGCGCCGGCCTGACCGGACGAATTGACCACCGCGCCGGGGATGTAGCGCAGCGCATCGCTGCCCGCAACCGGGTTCAGGAGTCTGAGTTGATCGCTGTTCAGCAAGCCGACCGAGCTGCCGGTTTGCTCGACCGTTGCCGGAGTCGCGCTGCCGGAGACGACCACGGTTTCGGGAGTAGTGGCGAGCTTTAGCTCGACTGTGAGCGAGGGCGTTTGCGGAAGAGTGACCGTTTGCGACTGCTCGGCGAAGCCGGGAGCGAGTATCACCACCCGATACTGCCCATCGGCGAGATGCGGAAACTGCACGATGCCATCGCCGGCGGTGGTTTGTGTGCCGACACCGGCGTTATCGGCTCCGCGAAACAAGCTGACCTGCACGCCGGAGACGCGATCGCCCGACGGGCTTTGGATCGTTATCTTGAGATCGGAGGCCAGCGCTGCTGTACAACTCAGCAGCGAGATGAGAAGGCAACGAAGACCGGGCAAGCAACTCCTCCTTTGCACGCGAAAGGGGTTGGTAACCTGGGCGCCCGATCGCATGGCAAAAGCGCTTGCGACCCGAGGACCCACAGTTCGCGCCGGTCTCCTGGCTTGCGAGTTGCGATGAATTGCTGACAACGGCGGGGCCTTCCCGTTTGCACAGTGGCCTTGCGCCAGATACTCGCTCACAGTTGCGCGGCAGCGCGGGCTTCTCACCCGCTTCCCAGTTCCGTCCAGAACGGCGGAACGCGCGAACTCAAATTGGCAAAGAGCTGCTGAGCTTCGCTCAGAGGACTTCGACTGTACTGGGGAGGAGCGTCAACTGTCAATTTCTGATGGGGCGAAACTGAGCTTCCGCAAATTTGGTGATCCGCTCCAGCGCCGCCTGCATCTCGGCGTGGTAGCGCTCCATGGCTGCGTCATCAGCATCGTTGGGAACAAAGATCTTGCGCGCAACACGCACATAAATCCGCGAGAACGGCTTGGGAATCATTAGGGCGTCCCAGGTCTTCAGCACCCACGCCCGCTCGACTGCCACATAAAATGCGGCGATCGCCACACCACTCATGCGCGCCAGCAGCACCGGACCCTTTTTCGCGACGTAGCGCGGGCCGCGCGGTCCGTCGATGGTAAAGGCTACGGCGTGCCCTTCTGCCAGCAGCTTGTTCATCTCCAGCAAAGCGCGTTGTCCTCCGCGCGAGCTCGAGCCCCGCACCGGCAGAAACCCGAAGCGGCGAATCACCCGCGCGATGTACTCCCCGTCCAGGCTGCGGCTGGTCATTACTGCGGGATGTTGACGGCGGAACAGCCACGTCGCCGGCAGGGCGCAGCGATGCCAGAAAGGAAAGATGCCGGGATAAATCTCATCGAGGCTCTGGATCGCGCCCTCTTCGTATGTAATGGTGGGTCGCAGGGTGCATCCGATCAGCCACAGCACCGCGGGAACAATCCACGAAGCCATAGTGAGCTGGATCCGTTGCGCGAGGTTGAAGCGAATTTCCTCGGCGGCTGCGCTGGTTTGCTCAGGCACGCCAGAATTCTACCCTGCGTACCTCAGCCAGCGACGAAGTTCGGGCAGGGTCGGCCGCTTGCCGTACATCAGGATGCCGACGCGATAGATGCGCGACGACAGCGCCAGCAGTCCGTAGATAGTGGCCAGCATCAGCGCAACACAGAGCACCAGCTGCCACATCGGCGGCTGTTCGATGAGCACCCGCACCAGCATGAGGATGGGCGCAAAGAACGGCACCATCGACAGCCAGAACGACAGCGGCGAGTTGGGATGCTGCAACACCGCACTCATCATGAAGACCGCCAGGATAATCGGGATCATGGCCGGCCACTGCATCTGCTGCGCCTCCTGATCGGTGTTCACCATCGCACCGATGGCGGCATACATCGCGCTGTAGAGCAGGTAGCCCAGCAGGAAAAACACGGCGAACGCCACCATGGCGCTTGTCGAGATGTGAATCTCCCCCAGGAATGACTTCGCAGCCAGCAGCCCGGGCACCGAGAAGAGGACCGCAAAAATCACCCACACCAGGATCTGGGTGAGCCCCACGGCGCCGACGCCCAGGATCTTGCCCGCGAGCAGCTCTTTGGCAGTGACGGAAGACAGCAGCACTTCCAGGATGCGCGTACTCTTCTCCTCGATGACGGAGCGCATCACCGCCAGTCCATAGACCAGCACTACCACGTACAACAGCATGACCATGGCAAATGCGGTGACGACGACGGCTGTGCCGCTTGCGCCTTCCTTGCCCTTCTCGATGCGGACGGTGTTGAGACGCAGCGGCGTAAGCAGCGACGCGACTTCGGCGTCGCTCATTCCTTTCGCCGCCAGGCGCTGCTTGGTGAGCGCAGTGCGCACGGCGTTACGCAGCTCGACAGACTCCCCGAAGTCGCCCGCTTCTTTAGTGCTGTAGGTCACCTCATGTTTTGCCAGGGCGTCATCCGTCAGCCAGAGAAAGCCGGTGATCTTGCCATCGCTCACCTGCTGGCGCAGCGCTTCACGCTCTGCATCGGTGGTCGTGGTGTCAACCTGGATTACATACGTAGTTGGCCGTCCAGCCTCTTCTTGCTCGGGGCCGTCTGCTGCCTGCTTGGGAGAAGCCAGCTCCTGCCCCACGGCCTTGGCGAATTGCGCGTCATTGGCGACGATGACCAGACGGCGCACCCCGCCCGAATTCATCTCGGCAATTTTCGCGGGAATCAGCACGCTGCCGGCCATGAACGCGGGCATCAGCAGGGTAAAGATGACGAACGAGCGGGTGCGCACCCGTTCGATATACTCGCGCTGGATCAGCGTCCAGAGATTATGCATTCTTCCCTACCACGTCGATGAAGATCTCTTCCAGCGACGGCTCCAGCAGTTCAAAACGACTGATGCGGGCGTGATCCGCCGCCCTGCGCAACAGCTGCTGCGCGTCCGCCCCGGGCTTTAGCCGCACCTCAACATAATTGCCATAGCTGTTAAACGACTGCACCAACTCGCTGCCCTCCAGCCGGGGATCGCCCTCATACTGCATCTGCACGTGGTTCTTGCCGTAGCTTGCCTTGATCTTGTTCAGATCGCCTTCCAGGATGGCGCGCCCATGATCGATGAGGCAGATGGCGTCACAAAGGCGCTCCACCTGGTCCATGCGATGAGTGGAAAACAGAATTGTCTTACCCGATTTCTTCAGCTCAATCAGCACGTCCTTCAACATCACAGCATTGCTGGGATCGAGGCCGGCGAAGGGTTCATCCATTATGACGAGGTCAGGTTCGTGCAGCAGCGCCGCGATGAACTGGATCTTCTGTTGCATTCCCTTGGAAAGTTCTTCGACCTTTTTATGTGTCCACTCGCTCAATTGCAGGCGCTCGCACCATGCCAGCGAACGCTTGCGCGCCTCGTGCTCGGAGAGATTGTGCAGGCGACCGAGAAAGACCAGGTGATCGATGACTTTCATTCGCTTGTACAGCCCGCGTTCTTCCGGCAAATAGCCTATGCGGTGCAAGTGCTCGCGCCGGAAGCTTTCGCCGAAGAGGCGCACCTCGCCCGCATCGGGCATGGTGATGCCGATCATCATGCGGATGGTGGAAGTCTTGCCCGCGCCATTCGGCCCTAGCAGGCCATAGACGCTGCCCTCGCGAATGCTGAGGGAAAGATGATCGACGGCAACGAACTGGTCGTAGGTTTTGTGGATTCCGCGAAGTTCGACAGCGTCCGGCATAAGGAACAAGTTTCAAGTTTCAGGTTTCGAGTTTCAAGCCGCACGCCTCCGTGCTCGAAACTTGAAACTGGAAGCTTGAAACTCTTCTTGGCCCAACTATAACGGGCTGCGCTCTCGCCTGTCGAGGCGGATCAAAGCTCCATGAAATTGCGAACGATCTGCTTTCCCTGATCGGTCAGCACGCTTTCAGGATGGAACTGCACTCCTTCGACAGCGAACTTGCGGTGGCGCAGCCCCATGATCACGCGCGAGCCGTCGCGGTCATGGCAAGTTGCCGAGATCTCCAGTTCAGCGGGGAGGCTTTTCTCTTCCACGATCAGGGAATGGTATCGAGTGGCAGTCATCGGCGACTGGATGCCGCGAAAGATCGACTTGCCGTCATGCTCGACTGAGCTGGTCTTGCCGTGCATCAGGTTGGCCGCGCGGATCACATTCCCGCCAAAAGCTTCTCCAATGGCCTGGTGACCGAGGCACACGCCCAGCAGCGGCACGCGTCCGGCGAAATGCTTGATGAGCTCGATGCTGATGCCTGCCTCGTGCGGCGTGCACGGGCCGGGAGAGATGACGATGCGATCCGGATGCAGACCCTCAATTTCGGCGATAGCCGTCTGGTCGTTGCGCCGCACCACTACCTCTTCCCCCAGCTCGCCAATGTACTGGACCAGGTTGTAGGTGAAGGAGTCGTAGTTGTCGAGGACGAAAATCATGCAGTGGCTAGTGGTTAGTGACTAGTGGCCAGTTGCGCTCGCTGCTTCTGCTTTTGCAGCGACGTGATCAATCCATTAAGAACTCGCCCAAGTTCGGCGACTGAATCGATCAGCGACGCCTGCTGTTCGCGAGTGATATATCTGAGACCCGTAGCAATGATGATCTGGGTTTCAAGCTCGTACAGCGAGCCACGAGCATGACACAGAAACTGAATGAACTCTCCCGTCGTTGCGCGCCCCTGTCCTTCCGCGATGTTACTGGGGATGGATACGGCAGCGCGACGAACCTGGCTTGTCAGGCCATAGATTTCCTCTCGTGGAAAGCTCTGCGATAGTGCGTATATATCTGTGACCAAGGCAATTGCTTTTTGCCAGGCGATCAGTTGCTGATAGCTTTTCACTTGCATTTGCTACCTCGTAGCGCGGAAGAACCACTCTCCCTACACGATACTCTAGCCACTGATCACTAGCCACTAGCCCCTCGCCTTCTCCGCAGCCCTCAACAGCGCACTCGCCTTATTCATGCACTCCTGATACTCCTTCTCGGGATCGGAGTCGGCGACAATGCCGGCTCCCGCTTGCACATACGCGCGGTTGCGGTGCACGACCATCGTCCGTATTGCAATACACGAGTCTAGATTACCTGCATGATCGGCATACAACACCGACCCGCCGTAAACGCCGCGCCGCACCGGCTCCAGCTCCTCGATAATCTCCATGGCGCGAACCTTGGGCGCACCGCTCAACGTTCCCGCCGGAAAGCACGCCGCCAGCGCATTCAGCGCGTCGAGATCGCCGCGCAGTTGCCCCTCCAGCGCGGAGACCAGATGCATCACATGCGAGTACTTCTCGACGTACATCAAGTCACGCACCTTCACCGTGCCGTAGTCGCTCACCCGGCCAAGGTCGTTGCGGCCTAGGTCGACCAACATCACGTGCTCGGCCCGCTCTTTCTCGTCGCTCTTCAATTGCTCGATCAGGCGCGCGTCTTCCACCGCATTGGCGCCGCGCTTGTGCGTGCCGGCGATGGGGCGGTATTCCAGCTTGTGCCCCGAGACCCGCACCAGCATCTCCGGCGAGGCCCCCAGCACGTGCAGATCGTCGAGCTTGAGGAAGAACATGTACGGGGAAGGATTGACGGTGCGCAGCGCACGATAAATCTGAAACGGCTCAGCGGGCGGCTTGAAGTCGAGCCGCTGCGAGAGCACGACCTGGAAAATGTCACCGGCGGCGATGTATTCCTTTGCCCGTCGCACGCTTTGCACGAACTTGTCGTGCGTGGTGCTGTTGTGGACCTTGATGAGCCGTTTCTTGCCGGCTGCCGGCCAGGAAAGCTTGCGCTCGCGAAGCCCGCGCGCCAGCTTCTCCTCGATCGCGGCAATATCGGCCAGCGCGCGATCGTACGCTTTACGCGGCGACTCGGAGCGCACGTCGGCAGCAGCGATGATGTACAGCTGATGCCGCAGGTGATCGAAGGCCAACAGCCGGTCGTAAAACGTGAAGACGCAATCGGGGAGTCCCAGGTCATCTTTTGCGTGCTTTGGCAGCCGCTCGAATTGCCGCACCATGTCGTAAGCAAAATATCCGACGCCGCCGGAGATAAATGGCGGCAGGTCGGGAACAATTGCCGGACGATGTTGCCGCAGATTCTGGCGCAGCGCTTCCACCACGCTGCCCTGGCTTCGCTTTTGCGAGGAACCGGTGCGCACCGTCAGCTCGTTACCGCGTGCGGTGATCACCGTCCTCGGCTGCGCGCCAACAAATGTATAGCGCCCGATCTTCTCGCCGCCTTCGACTGACTCCAGCAGGAAGGCATATTTCTGCCGCGCGGCAATGCTGAGGAACGCACCGACCGGAGTCAGCAAATCCGCGCTGAGGGTCTTCGCCACCGGAATGAGGGTCGCGTCGCGGCTGAGCTGCAGGAAGCTTTTGTAGTCGGGCGTAAGCATGGGAGCGATTGGGTATTTGGATTATACGGGCGTACGGCCAACGCGAGATGGCCCAGGTTAACGTCCAACAGACGGACGTGAACCTGGGGCACCAGCCTGGAGCGCCATGCCTAGCCGAAAAAGTCGAAGGGGGGTGCACCCGCCTCATCCGCACTTTACTTGCACCTGACTCATCCTGCTGCATATACTTTGTAGGTTTGCCCGACAACAGGACACGCGCCTCCACCTGTCGTGTCCTCAATTCATGCTGCAAGACGTCCGCGAGTAGGTCCCTCCCGATACGCGGGGTTGATGCGCGGCGGGCTGCAATATTGGAGAATCTATGGCTACCGCACATACGCTGGAACAGGAAAGCAATCCCTGGGAACAACAGGCCGCGCGCTTCAATCTTGCCGCCGAGAAGCTGAAGCTGGAGGAAGGCCTGTGGCGCGTGCTGCAGCAGCCCAACCGCGAAATCATCGTGCACATCCCGGTCAATATGGACAACGGCCAACTCGAAGTCTTCACCGGCTACCGGGTGCAGCACTCGATCGCTCGCGGTCCGGCCAAGGGCGGCGTGCGCTATTCCCCGGATGTGACGCTGGATGAAGTGCGGGCGCTGGCCAGTTGGATGACATGGAAATGCGCGGTGGTCAACATTCCTTTTGGCGGGGCCAAAGGCGGCATCATCTGCGATCCCAAGCAGATGTCGAAGGGCGAGCTGGAACGCATGACCCGCCGCTACATCTCGGAGCTGATCGAGTTCATCGGCCCGGAAAAGGACGTCCCCGCGCCCGACGTCAACACCAACGAGCAGACCATGGCCTGGATGATGGACACCTACTCCATGCACATGCGGCAGACGGTGACGGCGGTCGTAACCGGCAAGCCGCTGAACATGGGCGGCTCGCGCGGGCGCCGCGAAGCCACCGGTCGCGGCGTGATGATCATTTGCGACGAATCTATCAAGAAGAATGGGATGACCCGCGAGGACACCCGCGTGATTATTCAGGGGTTCGGGAATGTGGGCTCCAACGCCGCCCTGCTGATGCACAACGCCGGCTATAAGGTCATTGGCATCGGCGAATGGGATGGCGGACTGTACAACAGCAAGGGCATCGACATTCACGCGCTGTGGGAGCACCGGCAGAAGGAAGGCAGCATCCACGGCTTCAAGGAAGCGGAGCCGGCCGCCACCGAAGATTTGCTGGTCACTGACTGCGAGATCCTGGTGCCGGCGGCCACGGAAAACGTCATTACGTCCGCTAATGCCGACCAGGTGAAGGCGCGCATCCTGGTGGAAGGCGCCAATGGGCCGACCACCGCCGCAGCCGACGATATCCTCGCCGACAAGCACGTTTTCGTGATGCCCGACATCCTGGCCAACGCCGGTGGGGTCACTGCCTCCTACTTCGAGTGGGTACAGGACCGGCAGGGCTATTTCTGGAAGGAATCGGTGGTCAACGAGCAACTGGAGCACATCATGGTGTCATCCTTTGAAGATGTAGTACGTTACGCCGAGACCCATCATGTGAACAACCGCATCGCGGCCTACATGCTGGCGATTGATCGCGTAGCGTACACGATCCGTCAACGTGGAATCTACGCTTAGTTACCATGCGGTTAATGCTGAGAGCAGCGACAGCTCCCAAACGGGAGCTGTTGCCGGTTTTTGCGCAAAAATAATTTTCGCCGACACCTCGGCATCGGATCGCAGTTGGGGCATAATATCGGTCAAGCTGTGCAGCCTGTGGGAACCGTCTCTCGTGTAGGTCACCATGCCACGCCTGTCTTTCTGCTTACGACTGCTTGCAGTAGCGCTGGTCTTTCCCGCCATCCTCCTGTATATGCTCGGGGCCATCCTGATGCACCCGGTCGCGGCATTGCGGAACCGATTTCGCGCCGGGCTGCGGATTTGGATGAGTGTTCTCGACTGGGCCAGGGGAATTCCCGTCGGATACAGCTATTGGGAGCAGTACGAAGCGCCGAGCATGCTGGATGAAATCGTCGTTCACCATGACGATTAGCCGCTTGCAGGCCTCTTTTCTGCGATTGCTTTCGATCTAACCAGTGGTGGATAATCGGCTGTTGCGGCAGCAGCGGGCCGCCTCCGTGTATTCCCTGGCGTTGTGAACCTTCCTAACTACATCACGCTGACCCGCATCTTCAGTATCCCGGTGCTGATCTGGATCCTGTCCAGCAGCCGGTTCAGCTCAACCAATGGACATCGCGAGCTGCTGGCCTCGTTCGTCTTCATCGCCGCCTCGATTACCGACGCTGTCGACGGCTACCTGGCGCGCCGGCGCGCCCAGGTCACCACCATGGGCATGCTGCTGGATCCGGTCGCCGATAAGCTGCTGATCGCCGCTGCCTTCATCACCCTGGTTCAATTCAATCCGCGCATCGTGCCTGCCTGGATGGCAGTCATCATCATCGGGCGGGAGTTCCTGGTCAGCGGCTTGCGATCCATCGCTGCCTCGGAAGGATTCACCATCCAAGCCAGCGAACTGGGCAAAAGCAAGATGCTGGTGCAGATTGTCTCGGTGGTAGCCGCCATCATCGACCACCACTGGGCGCACCTGCCCTGGTATTTCCTGAGCCTGCCGGTACACCCCATCGCTATCTTCTCGATCTGGATCATGGTGGGCCTGTCGCTGCTCTCTGCCATCGACTACTTCGTGGCTTTCTGGAGCAAGATCAATCGCCACGCGGAAAAACGCCGCAAGCGGCGGGCATTCGTGCTCAGCCGCCGCAGGAAGCGCAACGATGTTCCCGTCGCCTGAGTCGCAGCGCGCCGAACTGGTTTCCGACACGCCGGAGTACTCACCCTCGGAACGGGCCCTGCTGCTGGGAGTCGCTCACCAGGCCATTGCGGCAGCGCTGGAGGAGCGGGAGATCAGCCTGACGCCCCCGAGTTTGCACCTGGCGGAGTTGCGTGGCGCATTCGTCACCTTGCACCTGCACGGGCGTTTGCGCGGCTGCATTGGCTACGTGATTCCCTCGCAATCCCTCTATAGAACCGTTGCCGAAGCGGCTCGAGCGGCCGCTTTCGACGACCCGCGCTTCGAGCCGGTCACCCGCTCCGAAGAATTGGGCTTGAAGATCGAGATCAGCGTGCTATCGGTGGTGCGCCCCATTCGCCCGGAGGTTGTTGTGGTTGGGAGGCACGGCCTCATCGTAAGCCAAGGGAGCCTTCGAGGGTTGCTCCTGCCGCAGGTGCCATTAGAATGGGGATGGGACCGCGAAGCTTTCCTGGCGCAAACCTGCCTGAAGGCGGGCCTGGCTCCCGACGCGTGGCTGCACGGCGCCGAACTGCAGGCGTTCACCGCCGAAGTCTTTGGGGAAGATCCGTAGTCAATCCCCGGTTACCCCTTTTTCGCGAAGTTAGCCGTAAGAGCTATTGGAGCGAAGCCCGCTAGTCTGCTAGAGAGGAGCAAATGTTGGTCGGGCGATCAGGCGACAGACGGCTTTCGCAGTTTCTACGGAGAGTACGAAGGGCGCTGGCCGCTACAGCCCGGGATTTTGACCGGCACGACTATCTGACGCAAGCGGCCGCGCTGGCCTTCTATTTTCTACTCTCGATTTTCCCCCTGCTCATTTTTCTGGCCAGTTTGCTCGCCTATGTCCCAGTTCCAAATCTGTTCAATCAGATCCTTGACGTTCTGGCGGTGGTGGTGCCATCGAATGCTATGGGAGTCGTCAAAGGCGTCTTGCACGACGTGTTGGACACCAACCCTGAACTCCTTTCTGTGGGAATTGCCGGCGCTATTTTGGCCGCGTCCAGCGGGTTTACCGCTATGATCAACGTTTTGAACATTGCCTATGACGTGCTGGAGGGACGTCCCTACTGGAAAAAACGGCTGGTGGCAATCGGGCTGACTTTGCTGACCGGCTCTGGGGCCGGTGTCGCACTGACCGCTATTGCTCTCGGTCCGCAGTTCGGACAGTGGCTTGCCAGCCATTTGCATGTCGCGTGGGTCTTCGCAGCACTTTGGCCTTATGTTCGGTGGTCCGCTATCGCGGGTTTTGCCGTACTATCAATTGAGGTGATTTACTTCCTCGCACCAAATATTAAGCAGAAATTCCTGGTGCAAGTCCCTGGAGCCACTCTGGCCGTGCTCAGCTGGATCATGGCGTCCTGGGGGCTGAGCTGGTATTTGCGCAGCTTTGCTCATTACAACAAGACCTTTGGTGCGTTGGGGGCCGTCGTCGGACTGATGCTCTGGCTGTACATCAGCGCGCTGGCAATCATTCTCGGAGCCGAGCTCAATGCAGAGCTGCTCAGGTCAACTGCCGGGGAGGTGCTCCCACCCAAAGAGAAACACAAACCTAAGTTCTTGCAGCGCGAGCCTAAGAAGCCGTCGAGGCAGCGCATCGCCAGTTAGCGTGAAATTCCGGGTACGCTTGGCCTCTGAGCTGCGAAATGATTATCGACGTCGGCAGCGCCGGTCTGAAGGTTTTTGCCTGCAACACCACAGTCTGTCGATTCGTCATGTAATCCCCTACGCAGACTTAACCGACACCAGTTGACACTTAGCGGGTGCTTTGCTGCATGAAGTCCAATCGGCCCTTGCTACAAGCACCGGAGAAAGGTTACGTTGGAGAAGGGCATGAAATTGCCAGTTATTTCCGTTCGTAATGCCGAATTCTTCGCCTTATTCCTCCTAATACTCACCCCTCTAGCGGGCTTGCGGGCGCAAAGCACCGCCGCCGGCGGCGTCGGCCCGGTGGGAGCGCCGGCGCGATCGGTGCCGCCGGACCTGAGCAATGTCGGCATTGACCAGAAGCTGAATGTGCAGGTCCCGCTCGATATTCCGTTCCGGGATGAAACCGGGCAAACCGTTACGCTTCAGAAATACTTTAGTGACCGGCCCGTGATTCTCTCCCTGGTGTATTTCAACTGTCCGATGATGTGCCCTGAAGTGCTCAGCGGCATGACCACCGCGATGAAACAGATGACCCTCAACCCGGGCAGCGATTATCAGGTCCTCACCGTCAGCTTCGACCCCAAGGACACCTCTCAGGCTGCCGCCAGCAAGAAAGCCGAGTGGCTCCAGCGGCTCGGCAAGCCGGGAGCAGAGCAAGGCTGGCACTTTCTCACCGGCGATCAGGATTCGATCAGCAAGCTGACTGCGGCAGTCGGCTTCCGTTATCACTGGGATGCACGTTCGGGGCAGTTTTTCCACGCCACCGGGATCATGGTACTGACGCCCGAAGGCAAGGTGTCCAAGTATTTTTATGGCGTGCAGTATTCGCCCGGGGATATGCGTTTCGGACTGGTGCAGGCTTCCGATCACGAGATCGGCTCTCCCGTCGACGCCATTCTGTTGTTTTGCTGTAAATACAACCCAACCACAGGCAGATACGATCTGCTGGTAAGCCGAGTCCTGTTCGTTGTCGGCTTGATCACCATCGTGATCTTGGGGACGTTGCTTTTAATCTTGTTCAAATCCACGAAACGAAAACCGCAGCCGGAGGATGCTGCCGCTATTTGAGGGACAAGTTTGGGGACAGCAGGAAGCCCGTGGCAGTGCTGTGGGAGCCTGACGCTAGTTATGCGTTTGGTACTACCCTGTCGATTAACACATAATTCACACCGGTTGAGCGGTTAGTGCCGCATACTGAGCGGTGGGAGTCCTGACACAATTCTTGTTTGGCCAGGGATATGTGCGATCGCCGCAACCCGGCCCATCCCGCTCGCGCGCTTCGAGTTTTCGCTCCCCGTCTGATCTCCCGCGCGTTCACGTGGCTGCGGTGTGCTACCGAATACGCGGCGGTGAACCGGAGTTCCTTCTGGTGCGCACCAGAAGCGGCCATTGGACTTTTCCCAAAGGTGGAGTGGACCGGGACCCAACGCACGCCGATGCTGCCGCAAGGGAAGCCTACGAAGAAGCTGGCGTGAAAGGCTCGGTTGACCGCGTACCTTTTATCGCTTACCGGCACTGCAAACCCAGGCGTACTCGAACCCGCCGACAGGTGGTTACCGTTCACGCGCACTTGTGTGAAGTGGAACGCTTAGTCTCACCATTAGAGGATTACCGCGATCCAAAATGGTTCAGGCCAGAAAAAGCAAAACGACAGTTGCAGAAGTTCCGCAGCTCGGAGTTTGCGGCTGAGGTGATCATGGTGATTGACCGGGCGGTCGAGCGCATCCTGGACCGCTGACCCGAAATTTCCTTCAAACGGCAGGGCGAGGGGGACCCGATAGCAGATCACAAACATCACTACGCGCGCGCAGCCTCGTCCTCACCAGGTTCTGAACGGCCTGGCAACTAGATTAGCGTTGAAGTAGCGGGGATCGGTAGTGACTTCCTCTCCTACCCAATCCGGCAATGTCAGCTTTTGGTTTTCATCTTTCAGTTCGACTTCCGCGGTGACCAGACCTTGGTTTTCCGCCATAAACTCATCGACTTCCCACACCAATCCGTCGTGCGTTATACGATAGCGGGTCTTTTCAATCAGAGGCCGTTCACAAAGCTGATCCAGCATTTCATTGGCATCCGACAGCGGAATTTCATACTCGTATTCCGCCCTGCTGGCGCCCACGGTGATGCCCTTGATCGTGATGTATCCCTTGTCACCGGCCACTCGTACACGCACCGTGCGCTCTTTCACCGTGCTCAGATATCCCTGACGGTAGTGTTTACCAGCGTCCTGTCCTCGCCAGGAATCGTTCTTCACCAGAAACTTGCGCTCGATCTCTCTTGCCATTGATCTCCTCCGTCAAACGTATCGCCTTTATTTTCGAGAACTCCAGCCAATCACATGCTTGATCTCTCGAATGTAGCTGGTGTTCTGTTCATTAATGCCCAAATCCCGAAGTACCTGTAGCACGGCGTCGGGATCAACGGACTCGACAGCAACCGTGTCGCGCGGTACGTCGTTGATCGTGATCTGTGCGTACTCGGCCGAACACGCCCCGATACTGAACTGGTGTCGCGTCTTCCGGACGCCAACGACTGCGACTCCATCCGCGTTCCTCATGGTTTCGAGAAAGTCGCCCAGTTCGTACGCTGGTTTCGGCAATGGGGGTGGCGGAAGCTCAAGGGCGGGGAAAACCTGCGCGGCGATCACTGAGCTGTCCAGCGGAAACCCGGTTTTCACGATCGGCTTCCACTGTTCCAACCCCCGGTCCTCGGCAAGCAGCACTTTGACATCCATCAAGGCCGCGCGGATCTTGGCATTGCATCGATCGGTAGCCCGGGAGACGAGATAGGTTTCTTCGCTTCTCGTCGTTTTGGGCTGGGCCAGAAGCTCGAGCTTTTCGTAAACCGAGGCCAGCGCGTCCGCCCACACCCTGAATTCGTAGCGAGGTTTAATTACGTCCAACGGCATTCTCCCGATCGTGCGTTGATCGCAAGGATCGCCTGGGTGTGTCGTTTATATCGGGGGGTGACAGGATTTGGGCAGGTTCCTTGCGCCAAACTGGTGATTTTACCAGTACTAAACTGCTCTCGCCTTTATTACTCTCCCGGTTAACACGAAAACTAAAGCCAGCGCTACGGGAGGGCGGAATGCCAGCCGCAACAGCAAGTGCGACAGCGCACAGCAAAGAAGCCAAAGCACTGCCGAAAAGGGGGGCCTTGGGTTTTCGTGCTCAGGGGGCAGCAATCGGCCGTCAAGGGGTGATTGTCCCGTCTTGTAATCCCGAAATGGGAAATACGGGAGCGGCAACCTGGGAGCAAGAGCCCTCGCCTTAGTTTAGAGACCGACTCGCATTTTTATCAGTTGTGTTCAGTTGGGGCGGAGCTTAGAGTTCCATAATCGCCCAAAGTGATTTGTTTTTGTACCTCCGGGGGACAGTTCCCCATGGACCGGCGTCGCTGCCACGGGAGCGCCGTTTAGGAGAGAACATGACCACGAGATCCGAACTGAAGCGCAGCCGTATCCAACCATTCGCAGCGCTGACTACGCTTTTGTTCACGCTTGCTCTGCTCGCGGTTCTGGCTTCTTGCACCAAATCACAGGGGCCGCAGCAGACTGCTCAGACGGGGGCGCGGACTCCTGTCGAGGAGCGCGTCGAGCACAATCCTGATCGCAACGCGTATTTCGGGGAAGAACACATCCATACCAGTTGGTCTCTGGATGCGTGGGTCATGGGCAATCGCATCACCGGTCCCGACGACGCGCTGAAATACGCTCAAGGGCAGACAATTAAGCACCCGATGGGCTACGACATCAAGATCGACACGCCTATGGACTTCATGGGCGTAACGGACCACTCCGAATATGTCGGTGTCACGAGGGAAGCGAACACGCCGGGTACTTACGTGAGCAAGTTACCGGAGGCGCAGCCCCTGATCATGAAGGATCCGAACAGCGCCGAGGAGCAGCAGAAGGTATTTCTGTACCTGCTCTCGCTCACCAGCAAGCCTCCGATTAAGGCCTTCATGGCGCCGCAGGTGGCGGTCCCCATCTGGAAAGAAAACGTAAAGATCGCCGAGGAGAACAATCAACCGGGCAAGTTCACCGCGTTCTGCTCCTACGAGTGGACCTCGATGCCCAACAATCGCAACCTCCATCGTAACATCTTCTTCCGCGACTGCACTCACATTCCGGAAATGCCTTTCAGTTCGATGGACGACAATCACCCCGAGGCGCTGTGGAATTGGATGGACTCGCAGCGCAAAGGGGGCAATGAGCTTCTGGCGATCTCGCACAACGCCAATGTCAGCGACGGCTGGATGTATCCCACAGACCTCGACAGCTACGGGCGTCCCATCGACGCAGCCTGGGCAGCCTCGCGCGACCGCAATGAACGCCTGGTCGAAATCAAGCAGATCAAGGGCGCGTCCGAGACTCATCCCTTGCTGTCACCGAATGACGAGTTCTCAAATTACGAGATGTACACCGGCCTGCTGGGTCTTCCGCCCGACAGTGGCCGCGTCGATCACATTCACGGCAGCTATGCCCGTCAGGCTTTGAAAGACGGCATCACCATGCAGGACACCCGCGGCTATAACCCTTACAAGTTCGGCATGGCCGGTGGGTCCGATTCGCATAACACCGGCAGCCCGTACCGCCAGGACAATTTCTACGGTGGTCACGCCGATGCTGATGGAACGATCCAGAGGCGCCTGGCCGGAGTCTTGCTAGGCAACACACTAGACGTGCGACTCGAGAATCCTGGGGGGCTCACCGGCGTGTGGGCTGAAGAAAACACGCGCGCCTCGCTCTGGGACGCGATGTATCGCAAAGAAACCTTCGGCGTCAGCGGCCCGCACATCAAGGTCCGGTTCTTCGGTGGCTGGGGCTTCAACAAGAGCATCTTTGACGCAAAGGATTGGGTGCATCAGTCTTACGCGAACGGAGTCCCCATGGGCGCTGACCTTCCGGCAAGGAAGGATGGTAAAGGTGTCGCCCCGACATTTGTTATCTGGGCGGTAAAGGACCCGAGTTCCGCCAACCTCGATCGCGTTCAGGTGATTAAGGGCTGGACACGGGACGGCCAGAGCTTCGAAAAGATCTACGATGTCGCGTGGTCGGGCGACCGCAAGCCCGATAAGTGGTCGCACAGGGTTCCGGCGATCCAGAGCACGGTGGACATGGAGAAAGCCATCTACACCAACAGCGTCGGTTCGACGGAACTCGAGACCGTGTGGACCGATCCCGAGTTCGATGCCAGCCTGCATGCGTTCTACTATGCCCGCGTGCTGGAAATTCCTACGCCGCGCTGGACCTTCATTCAAGCAGTGAAGGCCGGGGTTCCTCCGCCGGACATCGTTCCGCTTACCGGGCAGGAACGCGCCTGGAGCTCGCCGATCTGGTACACGCCCAGTGCTGAGGCGCGCAAGAATGCGCCAGCAGGCATGAAGGTCACTGACCTGAAGGCGAAAGGCGCAACCCAGCTAGGCGATGCGCAATTGAAGGCGCTGGTTGTGGGCAAGGCGTTCTGGGTGCGCAACAACGTGACGGGTGAACAGTTCAGCGTGCATTACACGGCCGAAGGCCAGAGCACGGTCTTCCACATCGGCAAGAACGCCACCACGCCAAGCAGCTTCGGTAACCCAGTACGCGACGGGTACCAGGGAACCACTACGCCGTACAAAATCGAAGGCGGCAAGGTGGTGACGATCATCTCGCAGGACCCCTTTGCGGTCACGGTTTACAAACTGGGCGACACCTACTATGGCGCGCGCAGCAATGAATTCGGCTACGCCAACTACGAGATGATCCCCACTCCGCAGATCGTAATCAATCCGGTCGCAGCCATGCTCGACCAGTTTTCCATTGAGCTTGGATTGAACCAGCAACAGAGACAGCAAATCCTCCCCTTCCTGGAGAAGGAAGAGGTTCCAAAACTCATGGCGCTGAAGAAAAACACCTCTTTAAAGCCCCTCGAGAAGTTACAGCAGTTGAAGCAAATCAGCGACGAAGTTGATGCCAAGCTCACCCCGATCCTGGATGAGCAGCAAAAACAGAAGTTCCAGGCAATCCGCGAAGAACACCGGCGGGAGTTGCTCAAGAAGTTGTCGAGCCAGGTGATGGAGAAAGCGGAGAGCAAGGTAATGAACATGATGTAGAGCCTGGGCTGGCGGGCATGACGTCTGGGAGATACGCCGCCAAGAAAGTGCAATGAAGAAAATTCTCGGATTGGCGGCGCTCGCCGAAGCGGGTACGGGACTCATCGTTCTTGTTTTACCGACGAATGCGGTTCGACTACTGTTCGGCGCGGAAGTCTCGGGCACGGGCATCCTGGTGAGCCGGATCTTCGGCCTTACCTTGATCGCTCTGGCAGTCGCCTGTTGGCCTGGCACAGACATGCGTCAAGCTTTCCGCGGAATGTGGACTTACAGCACGCTGATCATGCTGTACCTCATTGTCGTCGGGGTCGGCGGCACGGCAGGGATTCTGCTGTGGCCGGCAGTCGCGATTCATGCGGTTCTGTCCGTCCTCCTCGTCCGCGCCCGATTCAACGAAGCCCCCGATGAAGCATCCGGCAAGCGCAACGTCGCCGGCAAAAGTGGAGAGTGATTTCGCGGAGCTTTGCAATTCGAGACAATGCAGGAACTTGATAGAATGCCTGCATCCCAAAAAGATCGAGAGTATGAGCCTTAGAGGTGGCGCCATTGAAACATGTGTCGTGTGCGGTCCTCAGCCTCTTCCTTGCTTTCGCTGTACAGACCGGTTGTAAGAGCAATCAAGAAAACGTCGAGCAGGCATCCAATTCGGCCGGCAAGGCTGCGCCGCAATCTGCACAAGCACGTCCTCCGCGCAACCCCCTGCGCAATGCATATTTCGGCGACCTGCATCTTCATACCAGCTACTCGATGGATGCATTCGCCTTCGCTACACGAACCACTCCCGAGGACTCGTTCAAGTACGCCGTGGGCGAGACCGTAGAGTACATGGGTAAGCCGGTGAAGCGAGATGTCCCACTCGATTTCCTTGCCGTCACAGATCACGCGGAATATCTCGGCGTAGTGCGCGAGACCATCAACCCGAACGGCCCGTTCGCGAACACCGAGTGGTACAAGGTGATGACCAGCACCGATCCGAAGGTTTCAGGGGAGGCATTTAAGAAGCTGATTGGCTCCCTGGTAGTGAATAAGCCTTTGCCCGAATTCTCGAATCCAAAACTATTGTCTTCCGCTTGGCAATCCTACGCTGCCATCGCAGATAAGTACTACAAGCCAGGCAAGTTCACATCCTTTGTAGGATTCGAGTGGACCTCAGCGCCGCAAAATCAGAACCTTCACCGTTGCGTGATTTTTGGCGAAAAGGGACCGGCAATGCCGTTCTCTTCCTTCGATTCGCAGGACCCGGAGAAGCTTTGGGAATATCTGGAGCTGCAACGAAAACAAGGACTTGATGTCATCGCGGTTCCACACAACGCGAACGTCAGCAATGGGCTGATGTTCGACACTAGAGACCTTTCCGGCAAGCCGCTGACTCGGGACTATGCAGAACGGCGCATGGCCAACGAGCCGCTCGCTGAGATTATTCAGGGAAAAGGACAAAGCGACACCAGCCCAGCCCTCTCGCCCAACGATGAGTTCGCCAATTTTGAGATGTTCACCTACCTGATTGGTACGAACATTAAGGCGAAGTCGGCGACTGGAAGCTATCTGCGACAGGCTTACGGGGTAGGTCAGGAACTGCAGCAGAAGCTGGGCGTTAACCCGTTCAAGTATGGCATCGAGGCGGGTACCGACTTCCATTCCGGCGTGTCTTCGACGGAGCCCAGTAACTATGTCGGCTCGCACGGCAACCAGGACAACGATCCGCGCACCGTGATCACCGCTACCGAATCGGTCAGCGGCGAACCGCCCACAGCCATCGGTTCGGGGGGATTGACCGGCGTGTGGGCTGAAGAGAACACGCGCGAGGCCATCTTTGCGGCTTTCAAACGCAAGGAGACCTTTGGCACCTCGGGCGTGCGCATAAAGGTGCGCATGTTCGCCGGCTGGAAGTATCCGAAGGAACTGGTTAAGAGCGCAGATTGGGTCAGGACTGCCTACGGCGACGGCGTTCCCATGGGAGGCGACTTGTCAGCTCCAGCAGGGAAGGGCGGACCGACGTTCCTGCTGCAGGCAATCAAAGACCCGCAGAGCGGAAATCTCGATCGCATCCAGGTCATTAAGGTCATCACCAAGAATGGCAAGAGTCACGAGAAGATATTCGACGCGGTCTGGAGCGGAGACCGCAAACCTGATCCTAAGACCGGCAAGGTACCCGCTGTGGGTAATACGGTCGATGTGAAAACAGCTACGTACACCAACAATATCGGCGCTGCGGAGTTGATTGGTGAATGGACGGATCCTGAGTTCGATCCTTCAGCCTATGCCACGTATTACGCCCGCGTGCTGGAGATTCCAACCCCACGATGGTCTACCTACTGGGCGGCCAAGCTGAACCTTCCGCCTAATCCTGCGGTGCCGCCGTTTGAGCAGCAAAGAGCCTGGACTTCGCCCATCTGGTATACGCCGGCTAAACCCTAGGAGCTGTTGTTGTCGATGACTGGAAGTTCGATAGAAATCGTCCCGGAGACACAGGAGAGGCTTCTCGAGTCCCAACCCAAGCGTTCTGTTGGGGCCACGATCAAGCGCTGGTTCCGCGAACCCCTGCTGCACTTCCTGCTTATCGGGCTGGCGCTGTTCGGGCTCTATTCCCATATCAACCGCGGCCGTGGCGGAGTTGAGCCCTCCAAGCAGATTGCCCTTTCCATGGACGACCTTCGCGTGATGGAGACGTACTTCGAATCGCAGTGGCATCGCCCGCCGACTCCCGCGGAGTTTCAGGCCATGGTGGAAGACAAAATCAGGGAAGAGGTTCTGTATCGCGAAGGTCTCGCCATGGGCCTGGACAAGGATGACACGATTGTGAAGCGCCGCATGGCGCAGAAGATGGAGTTTCTCGCCGAGGATGTTGCCGCGGCGCACGAGCCTTCGACCGCAGAGCTGAAAGCCTGGTTTGAAAAAAACAACAGCAAGTTCGCCCTGCCCAGCCGGTACAGCTTCCGTCATGTTTACTTTTCTCCTGACAGGCGCGGGAAGAATGCTCAGCAGGATGCAACGCAGGCACTGGCGAAAATTTCCGGACAGCCAGAAGACTCAAAGCTCGCAGCTTCCGTGGGGGATTCTTTCATGTTCCAGGACTACTATGGCGACCGCACTCCCAGTGCGATCGCGAAGGAGTTCGGACCGCAATTCGCAGTGGCTCTCGAGAAGCTAAAGCCCAGCTCGTGGCAAGGTCCGGTCGAGTCCGGCTACGGCTGGCACCTGGTATTTGTGGACACCGTCATTCCCGGACGCATTCCGGCCTTCGAAGAAATCGAGCCTGACGTGAAGACCGCATGGCTTGGCGAGCAGAAGGCTACCGAATGGCGGAAGGCTTATGCCGACATGCGTGCCAAGTACATCGTCCTCCTGCCCGCTACGCCTAGCGAAGCGGCACAGGCACCGGCGACGGCCCTTCCAGCTAAGAAGCAAGTCCCAACTTCTTCCGGTGAGGCGCCTCTGTGATTCGCCTGCGGTGGCACCTTATTTCTGTGACCGCGTGTGTCTTGCTGAGTGTGTTGTTTGCCTCAGCGCATGAGGCCCGTCCGGCATACCTTGAGGTGAAGGAAACAGCGCCCGGCCAATACGCCGTTCTCTGGCGCACTCCGGTGCTTGCCGGAATGCGGCTTCCTGTGGCGCTAAGTCTGCCTGACGGCGTGAAAAACCTAACAGAGCCCAACGTTCAAGAGCTTGCAGACTCCGTCGTCGAGCGCCGCTCGATCGATGCTGGAGTCAATGGCATGGCCGGCAAGCGCATCGAATTTCCTGGTCTTCAGATAACGATCGCGGACGTGCTGGTGCGCGTAGAGATGCTCGACGGGCGCAGGTGGACGACCATTGTGCATCCCTCGCAGCCGTGGGTGGACATCGCTGCCTCGCAAAGCTGGCTTGGTGTCGCCGGCACCTACATCATGCAGGGCATTCGTCACATTCTCTTCGGCGCCGACCATATGCTGTTCGTCCTCGGGCTACTCTTGATCGTGAAAGACCGATGGATGCTGTTGAAGACGGTGACGGCTTTCACGGTTGCACATAGCATTACTCTCGCTATCGCAACTCTGGGTTATGCCGAAGTGCCAATTGTTCCGCTAAACGCTGCCATAGCGCTGAGCATTCTGTTTCTTGGGCCTGAAATCGTGCGCTCCTGGCGCGGCCAGACGAGCTTCACCATTCGTCATCCCTGGGTTGTGGCCTTTGCTTTCGGGCTGCTGCACGGCTTCGGATTCGCCAGCGCTCTCACCAGCGCCGGACTGCCGCACCATGAACTGCCGTTGGCGTTGGTGAGCTTCAATGTCGGCGTTGAGCTCGGGCAACTCGGCTTCATCGCGTTGATCCTCGCACTTGAGCGCTCGTTCCAAATCCTCGAAATACGCTGGCCGCAATGGGTCGAGGCCCTTCCCGGTTATACGGTCGGCTCTCTCGGTGCGTTCTGGACGGTGCAGCGGATAACCCTGCTCATGGGAGGAGCACGATGAAGAAACCACGGCTGCATATCTCAACCCAGACAATGGCTATCGCTGTGCTCTTGTTCTTGTGCGCACAGCCCGCATTGGCCCACCCTCAGAAGGGCGAAGCTGTCGGTTTCTTGACCGGCTTTCGTCACCCGATCTCTGGCTTAGACCATGTCCTCGCCATGGTTGCCGTGGGCCTGTGGGGCGCGCAACTTGGCTCTCCCGCCATCTGGCTGCTGCCTGTCGCGTTTCCGATGGTGATGGCATTCGGTGGAATGCTGGGGCTCATGGGCATTCCACTTCCTGGTACAGAATACGGAATCGCCCTGTCGGCCATCCTGCTGGGAGTGGTAGTGCTGTTCGAAATACGACCACCGATTGCGCTGGCCGCGGCCTTGGTTGGCTTCTTCGCCATCTTTCACGGATACGCCCACGGAACCGAACTGCCACCCGGACAAAGTGCCATGCTTTACAGCATCGGCTTCGTCATCGCAACCGGTTGTCTACATGCATTAGGCATTGGGATTGGCACGGTTCATCGCTGGCGATGGGGACAAAACTTCGTCCGTTTTGCCGGCGCATTGGTCGCCGTGGGCGGTGCATTCTTCATGTGGAAGGCGATTGCATGAAGCCTCTCCGCGGGTCCCGCGTCCCGCTCTATGCCTTTGTCGTTTTCGTCTTTCTCCTGGGAGCCATTCCGGCGGAAGCCCATCTGAACGCGACCGGCATGGGTCCTCTTTACGATGGGCTGATGCACTTCCTGATGAGTCCCGAAGACATCATTCCCGTGCTGGCGCTCGCGCTCTTAGCCGGTCTACGTGGGGCGAGTCACGGACGCCGTGCCCTCTTCACCATTCCCGCGGCGTGGCTCGTGGGCGGACTGACTGGCCTAAGTGCATCCGCTGCCAATCCGCATCCGTTCGTCGCCGCAGGGTGGTTTTTGTTGCTGGGAATACTGCTCGCCGCCGATGCAAGGATTTCTGTGCCCGTCACCACGGCAATAGCGTCACTGCTCGGTCTCTACCACGGTTATCTAAACGGTACCGGTATGGGAACATCAAGCGATGCAGCGGTAGCTCTACTCGGGTTGGTCTTTGCTGTATTTGTCCTCGTGGCATTGGCGGCGGCGTTTGTCATTCGCTTGCGGGCAGAGTGGGCGCGCATCGCGGTGCGGGTCGCGGGAAGTTGGATAGCAGCTACTGGTCTGCTTATGTTGGGCTGGGCCGTCCACGCCAGGTAGCCAAACTCACTGCTCCTCTAAACTCCACAGACTGAAGAAAGATCGACAACTCCAGCCGTCTAGATGTTTCAGTTCTTTCCTCCGAACCGTTGACACGGATGGGATGGTTTTCGAGTGTCGGTGATCCGGAAACAATCCACTTGGGATGAGAAGTCGGCGTTCCGTCCTTGTGGTTTAAGAGCACGGAATGGCCGTTTCTCGTCAACTTGACCGCCTCGGCCTGACTTCTGAGTTCTCGCTAGCCTTGATCGGAAATGTCTCGGCTCGAAAATGCCGGGTGAAATCGCCGGACTGCTTACCGAGATATTTTCGATAAGGAGGCACGGAGGAAGCCACTGGTGATTGCGGCGTCCGAATGATTGCCACCGTGATGACCTCGAGCCAAACACCGGGTCTATTCGCTTCCGGGTTGCTAAGTCACGCCGAAGTCAGGCGCCCCAACCTCCAGTTTGGCGAGGTGGCCATTGCCAACAGCAAGACAGCTCCACCAAACAGCAAGGTGTCGAAGACATAATTGATCCCCACGAGAATATCCTTATCGCCTCGCGCCATCGCCAGAATTGGGACGTACAGAAACAGCGTCACCAGCACGATCACGAGCCCGGCCAAAACCGCCGCATCCCGCGTATACCGGTTGATCAGGATGGCGATGCCCGCGATCAGCAGGACCGCTCCAGTAATGTATCCCCACAGATAAGGAAGCGGCATCCAGGCGGGAATCATCTTCTCCAACGGCACTACGGGAACGAAGGCCGGATGCCGGAAGTGCTCGACGCCGAAGACAATCATCGCCAAGCCGAGCAAGACTCGGGCGACGGTGATCGCCGCATTGTCGTCGCGCGCCAACGAGTGTGAACTCATCGCTCCCGCAAGGGCCAGGGCGCCGCTTCCGAAGCTGAGATCCCGAAAAGCGATCGCCCATGAGAATCGGTCTCGAGGATTGGCCACAACACCTGGAATGTGCATCATCGCTACGAAGAGGAAGAACATCAGGGCCGTCAAGGCGCCCGTGAGGCGCAAATATCTCTTTAAGCTGAGGCTCAGCCCTGCCGCGATCAGCGCTACTCCCACAAAATAAGCCCAGAACATGTGCGCCGGCACCCACGACGGAATCAGTTGCGCAATGTCGCCGGCGTCGGTGAGATGTTCGGCGCCAAAGGCGGCAAGAGGAGCCGCAAAGAAGACGCAGGCCAGGGCCGTCAGCTTGTCCAGCCCATGGGCGGCGGCTACGTCTTTTCTAGCGACGATTCCGCCCAAGGCCAGGCAGACCAATCCGGTCAGGCCCGTCCCAAGAACCACAGGTGATGCCATCTCCACTCCTCGTCAACGGAAAGTCGGCGGCTTTACAACTAAACCCACCTTCCGCCCAATAGACGGCGAGGCTGACGGGACCGTTATTGATATCTTGCTCTCGTGTGACCAACTGCAGTTGCAGCGGGGAATGCCGCGCCGATTGAGTGCCAGTTTCACTGGGTCGCGGAGCGATTTTGGGGCGATAAGCGCCGGCAAATGACGCGCAATTGTAGTCCGGCTGGAAGCGGAAGACGAGCGTCCTGTCCCTCTTCCAACGGGGAGTCCGGTACTTTGATGGCGTTGTCTACGCTGGTTTCAACGTGTGCCTGTTGACGGTCTCGAAGCCGGGCGTGATGCAGCAACTCACTTCGTATTCCCGGCTGGCCGTATCGGTTCCAGCTTTGTTCCGACGTGTCATTAGCGAGTCGTCAGCAGTGCCTTCACGCCAGCCTCAAGCTCTTTCAATCAAGCCGATTGTTGCCTCAAGCCTTGGAATTCGGCCTCGCATCAACTCAGCGGGGCATTGAGAAATATCACGACTAACTGCTGGATAGGGTACTGCATTGGCACGCAACCGGGAGATGGCGCCATGGCGAGCCGAGACAGTGGCATCAGAACACTGCCCCGGACGCACTATAGCTCGATACTCAGGACTCGAACAAGCTTGCAGCGGACCCCGTAAACGGCGCGATTTCGGTTTCCAGAGCTTATCGCGGCGTGCTCGCCGTGGTAGCAGGCCTGGTTCCCGGAGCGGTAGCAGCGCCCATCGGCTTGGCGCCAGTTGCGCCGGCAGGCCTAGGAGCGACGGCCGGGGGAGCAACACCCGATTGCGCATTGTATGCGTCGACGATGGTCTTGGTCAGATCAACGCCCGAGGTCGCCCAGAGTAGCGGACCCTGCGGCCATGGATTCGACGAATCGAACAGCATTCCGTAACCGTTCGCCTTGGCGTACTTGTCGATGACGGGCGCCATCTTCTGCAGAATGCGCTGCGCGATCTCGTTTTGCTGTTGCTGATACTCGGCCTGCGCATCTTCCACGGAACGCTGGAGGCTCTTCTGCTTGGTCTCGATGGACTTCACGAGGGTGGCTCGCGCCTCCTCGTTCATCTTGTCCCCTTGCGTATTCAGCTGCTTCTTCAGGTTCTCAACTTCGCTGCCCTGATTGGTCAACTCCGTGCGCTTCGGCTCGAACTTTTTCTGCAAGGCCTCGAAGTCCCGGGCGCCTTCGTTGGTGCCAATGATGGCCTGCTGAATGTCGACAATGCCCACCTTGACCCCACTGGCCCCAACAACTGGCGTGGGAGAGGAGGCAGGGGTGGAGGCGGGGGCAGAGGCAGTGGTGGTGCCAGTTGCCGGTTTGGTTTGGGCTAGGGCCGCGGCTGCAAAACTTGCGGCGAGCACGGCTGTGCCTACGAACGTGCGCTTCATTGCGTTGGTGTAGCTCCTTGAACTGCTCCGGGAATTCCTCAGGTTTTCCAGTGATGAACGCGGTGGGCTGCGTTTTGTCTGGACTGCCGAGTTACGGCGCTCTGCTGGAAACGCAGCTCGCTACGCTCCCCGACCGGAAAATTCGGCGGTGCGGATTCATTCATTATAGGGAAACGCGCTCGGCAAGGTCAAACGGGAAGAAATCGTGTTTCCCTGTCAATCAGGTCGGGGGGCGGTCTGCCTCACTAAATTGCCATCTGAAACTAGAAGGTTGTAGCCACGGTAAAGCGGAAGGTCTTCAGCGGCTCGGAGAGGTAGTACTTGGGCTGATAAATCGCAAGCGACTGGGCATAGGTGAAATCTCCAGCCGCTCCCGGCGGGAACATGGAGCGAGTGATGGGATTGGGTGAGCTTACCACCTCGTTAATCCGCATAGGGTTGTAGGCCCAATAAACGCGGAAGGGCGCGTTGACCACGGGCACGATGACTTGTAATTCGACTCCCGTGGACATACGCGTCTGGTAGTTCGTGCCCGAAACCGCAGGCAGTACGGGACTGAACGGCAGCGTCGTACCGCCCACACAGGCGAAGGTCGCGCTCAAGGCCGGGCAGCCGAAAACGGTGGTCTGTAAGGTTGTGACTTGCGGGCCCGCGATTCGCAACTGGGAAGGCTCAGAGATGAAGTCCCATCCGGTATCGACAAAGGGCGCGATCGTGACCGGACCGACGATCGGGACGCGGTACTCCAGGTTCGTCACCAGGTTGGTGTCGCCGCCGGGGAAGATGATCTGCGAGACCGGGACGTTGATGTTCCAGTTGCCCTGGCGCGGGTTGGCAGGATTCAGCGGAACGACGGTTCCATCGGGATTCTGCAGCGGAATGGTGACCAGAGTCGGGAAGAATGCAACCGGCGATATGGCGCGTATATCGAAACCGCGAATGTCGGTGTCGCCTCCCATGTAGAAGCGGTCAAAAGGAGGAGCGACCTGCCCGCCGTATCCCGTTATCCACGATCCCAGGACGCGGAATCCCACGGTATTACGGCCCTTGTTGACGGGGATGTATTTCTTGTACTCGCTAACCGGCTTCACATATTTCACGTTGCCGCCCAGGCCGGCGAATTCGGTGGCGAAGTACAGGCTTTGGCCGGAATGCGGCCGCTGCGGGTTGTCGATTTTGTTGTACGAGAAATTCGGAACAACCTTACTGGTAACAATGCCGTTCAGCGCATTCGGACCGGAGATGCCGCGGAAAGCGAGGGCCTCGAAGTAGTCTGTAGACGCTGCGCTGAAGGTCTGCACCGACGAGTTGTCGAATGAGTAGGTCAGACCCACGCGCTTGAACGAGCGTTTGATGGGATAGCTGAGCGAAGTAGTGAACCCTGTGCTCGTCTGGGTGAAGTTTTGCAAGAGTGCCTGGTAGCTGGGCGGCAGGTTGACTTGCTGATTCAGTTGAATAGAGGTCAGCGCAGCCTGATTGTAGTTGTAGCTGTTGTGGTAAACCGACCAGCCGAATTGCAGTGGACGATCGAACAGGTAGGGCTGGGTGAACGACAGCTGCTCATTGCGCTGGTATTGGCCGATCTGAAATTCCAGGGTGAGGCTTTCGCCCTTGCCGAAAAGATTGTTAGTCGTGTAGTTGATGCCGATGAAAGCGCCGGCCAGGCCGCTGACACCACCGGTCAGACCGATGCTGTTCTTGCCCTTCTCCTTCACCTTGAGCGTGATGTCAACGGTGCCGTCCTGGACATTCTGCTTGATCTCGGAATCCTGTTCCGGCTTGAGCTGGTCGAAGTACTGCAACTGGTTCAGGCGCAGCAGGCTGAGCTCCCAGAGATTGCCGTTATAAACCTGGCCTTCTTCCAGCGCCAGCTCACGGCGGATCACCTTGTCGCGGGTGGTGGTGTTTCCCTGGAACTCGATGCGGCGCACGTAGAATTGCTTGCCTTCGTCGAGGTCGATGCGCAGGCTGATGGTCCGCTTCTCGTCGTCGGCGGTGGTATCAGGTACCGGGGTGAAATTGATGTAGCCCAGAGCTGCATAGGCCTTGCGCAAGGCCTCCAGGCCTTTGCGGATGGCCTCGGTGTCGAAGATGTCGCCATCTTTGATTTTGAACAGCGAACGCAGCGCCGCCGTGTTCTTCACCGCCTTATTGCCGGTGAAGGTGATGTCCTTCAGGCGATAACGCTGGCCCTCTTCCACCGGCATGGTGATGTCAACGGCTTTGCCCGGCGAAGATTTGAAGGGAAAGTACCACTTGACACCGCTGGTGTCGTGGATCTGGGTCTTGGGATCGCCGACCAGCGCTTTGAAATAACCCTTGGTCTGATAGAAGTAGCGCACGCGTTCGGCGTCTTCGGTGAGCTTGGTGGAGTCGTAGGTCCGCGGAAACAGGTTTTCCAGGAAGATAGAGTGCGGAATGCCGATGGGCTTCAGGTTCTTCATCGCACTCTGCAACTGGCGGCTGCTGACCGCTTTGTTGCCTTCAAACTTGATCTTGCCGACCTTGACCTTGGGGCCTTCCTTGACCACGAAGGTCAGGGCCACGGCCGCGGGAGGAATGGGCCGCACCTCGGATTGCACGGTGGCGAACTGGCGGCCGTGCGCGGCCAGCAACTGCTTGATCACCACCTCGGCGTGCTTAACTTTGGTCGGGTCGTACTGGCTTTCCTGGGTGAGACCGACCTTCTGCTCCTTGAATTTATCGAGCACGTCGCTCTGCGAAACCGAGCTCAAGCCGACGTACTTAATCTCGCGGATGGTCGGCTTCTCCTTCACGTAAACGTGAATGATCCAGCCCTTGGGTGACTGCTCGCGCTCAATGCGAAGGTCGTCAAAGTAACCGGTGTTCCACAGCGAATTGAAGTCACGCTCGAGCGATGCCTGGTCGTATACGTCCCCCGGCTTGGTAAACATGCGCGCGCGTATGGTCTCAGCGGGGATGCGGCGGTTGCCATGGATCACGATCTGCTGCACCACGTCCTGCTGCGCGAAGCATGTTCCGGCGAGGAGAAAGAATGCCAGGAGAAGACCGATCGCCGTGGCGCAACAACGTGGCCCGCAACGCCCAAGCGTCGCGCGTCTTACCTGACGGTGGCAAGAAATGACGTAAACCTCAAGTACTAGGGTAATGAAAGCGCAATTATACGGTACGGGTGCTCTCGTCCGGAAACCCAAGCCGGCCTGCTCTCGGGAATCGACGGCTACGCTAACCCTCGCTGCCGCTGGAAGTTGCGACCGCACGCTCGACCTCCACCAGAGTGGAATAGAACGTAGCACCACCACCTAGATCGGTGAGCCGGTCTGAGGTCAGCACGTTGATGTTGAGACCGTCTTGGGACAACTTTGCCCATCCCAAACGCGCACCAACCACGCCCGCGCGAACCGAGCCCTCAATGCGGGCGCGAAGAAAAACTTCACCGCGTTGGTTGAAGACGCGAACCCGGTCGCCGTCATGGATGCCGCGGCGCGCCGCATCCTGTGACGAAATTTCCAGAGCCTCGTGGTGCGGTTCCATCTTCTGATGGCCCGGATGATTGACGAACGTGGAGTTGAGAAAGTTATCGGCCTTGCGCGCCAGCAGTTCCAATGGGTAACGCTCGATTGCTGAGGTGTGGCGTGACTCCGCCGGCGGCACGAACGACGCAACCGGATCCATTCCCATCGCGATCAGGCCTCCGTCATATAGCCGCGCTTTGCCATTCGGAGTGGGGAATCCGTTAGCGAAGGGCAGCCAAGGCTTGCCGTTGTCGCCTCCATTCAGGTTCAGCCGCACATGGGGATCGCTTTCCAGGCGCTCGCGCGTGATGCCGCTGAGCTGCGGGACCCCCGATGCCAGCGCTGTCTCGATCATGGCATCGATTGGTTCGCGGAAGCACTCGTCGTCGAAGCCCATGCGCAGGGCCAGTTCGCGGAAGAAATCGACATTGGACTTACATTCGCCCAGCGGCTCGATGGCCTGATGTGAGACCTGGAGATAGTAATGGCCATACGCCAGCAGCAGATCTTTGTGCTCGAAGAAGGTGGTAGCCGGCAGCACCAGGTCGGCGAAGTCGGTGGTGTCGGTGAAGAACTGTTCGTGCACCACCGTGAACAGGTCGTCGCGCTTCAATCCTCGCCGCACCAAATGCTGATCGGGACAAACCGCCGCAGGATTGGAGTTGTAGACCACTAGCGCCTTAATGGGCGGTTCATCCAATTCCGTCAGGGCTTTGCCAAGCTGCACCATGTTCACGGTGCGGGCCCGCCGTCCGAGCGGGCTCTTCAGCATCAGCTCCTGACGCTCCAAGGCAGGGCGATCAAGCTGAAAGCCACCGCTGGTCGAGAGCTGCAACCCGCCGCCAACTTCCTTCCACGAGCCGATGATCACCGGCAGCATGCAGACCGCGCGCACCGCCGCGCCGCCGTTCTGCGCCCGCTGAATGCCATAGTTCAGGCGTATGGCAGCCGGGCGGGTGGTGGCGTACTCCCGCGCCAGTCGCTCGATATCGGCTTTAGAGACGCCGGTCCATTGCGCCACGCGCTCCGGCGTGTATTCGGGTAGTCGCTTCTCAAGTTCGTCGAAGCCCTCGGCATACCGGGAGATGTAGTCGAGATCGTGCCAGCCTTGGCGAACGATGATATGCATTAAGCCCATCGCCAGGGCAACGTCCGTACCCGGATTGATCGCGATATGCCAATCGGCAACGCGCGCCGTGCGCGTGCGATAGGGATCGATCACCACCAGCCTGGCTCCGTTGCGGCGCGCCTCCTCGATGAAAGGCCAGAGGTGGATGTTGTTGCCGTGGATATTTGCGCCCCAGGCGATGATGTATTTGGAGTGGCGGAACTGCTCGGGCTCGGTGCCGATCTTGCGGCCGTAAATGGAAATAATGGCGTCGCCGCCGCACTGCGAGCAGATGCTGCGGTGCAGTTGCGAGGCGCCCAGGCGATGGAAGAAGCGCATGTCCATCGACGCGCCGTTGAGCACCGCGATGTTGCCGCCGTAGGAGAACGGCAGAATGGCTTCCGGCCCGAACTCGTCGGTGATGCTTCGCAGCCGCGCGACGATCTCGTCGAATGCCTCGTCCCAGGAAATGCGCCGGAACGCGCCGTCCCCGTGAGTTCCCTTCGCTGTTATCCGGCGCATGGGATAGAGAACGCGATCGGGCGAATACACGCGGTCAAGATATTTCGCGACTTTGCCGCAAAGGAAACCGCGGGTGACGGGATGTTCAGGGTCGCCCTGTATCTTCGTCGCGCGCCCGTCCTCCACGGTGATGAGCACAGCGCAGCCGTCGGGACAATCGTGCGGACAAGCGGCGTGAACAACTCGCTTCATGAGGGAATACCGGCCTTCGATTATCCCATGAACTGCTGGTTGTCTCGGAAGAAGAAGCGGCAAACGGGCCAACTGCCCCCACTCAGTTTCCTGGAGATTGGTGATTAAGCGCAGTTTTTCGGGATAAAGCGCAGTAAATCTTGTTGACCTAGTGACATACCGCTTGCTTTTGCCACCCCAAGTAGAGGTATGATTCTAAAACCGCTGGCCGCCTCTTGAATTTAGTGGGGGAGAAGGCACTATGGCTCGCAGATTACTTGCCGTCTTGGTTATGTTCGTTGTGGCGGTTTCCCTGCCGTGCATGGCGAGGTGTGTGAACGGCGCTTCGAATTTGCCGGACCGCGACCGTGTGGTCGATTACACACGCAGCCTGGAAGATCATCCGCTCGCGAAAGACAGTCTGGCAAAAAGAATGTGGCTGACGGAGTGGATTGTGCAGGTTCCGGAACTCACAGTCCACGTTTGCTGCAAAGAACTGCAATCACTGGACGAAGTGAACAACACCTACTCCAATCAGTTGCGCATGCAGGCCATGTATTCGCAGGCCGCGTTCCGGCTGGAGCATCCTGATGTCACCGATGAAGCGCAGATTCAGGCTGCCGGGCTCGCTGGGACCCTGCGCGCGTACCGCGCAATTCAGCGCTTCGATCCCTCGGCGAAGTATCCGCTGCTCGACGACCTGATGTCGCTGGAGCGAAAAGGCAAGCTGCAGAAGTATGTGCAGCGGCAATCACGCTGTCCGCTGGAAGACTAGCAAGTCCCGATTGTGATTGGTATAGGGCGCGATCATCGCGCCCTTTCGTTTTTCGAGAGGCTGATCATGCACTACGATTTCATCGCCATCTCCGATCAAGACATTCCGCGCGCCGCTGACCCGCTGTTCCAGCACCTGCTCGATACCTACGCCAGCGAGACGGACAAGGTGATCTCGGTGTGGCGCAGCTTTGCTCAGGACGACATGGGTTTCCGGCCGCATCCCAAGTCGAGCACAATCGGCGACATTCTTAAGCATCAGTTACTCTCGGAGCGCCGCTTTTTCGGCGAGTTTGTGGGTACGCCCGAACCGCCGCCCGACAAAGTTCTTCCCACAACGGAGGAGCTCAGCGCCTACATCCAGCGGATGGAGGAGTTGGCGCGGCCGCGGTTGGCGTTCTTTGCCGGACGATCCGCCGAGTGGTGGATGGAAAACGTACCCTTCTTCGAGACCACCCGACAGCGGATCTGGGTCTTCTGGCGACGCGTGCTGCACACCTGTCATCACCGGACCCAGCTCACCGTATATTTGCGCCTGCTGAACAAGCCGGTGCTTTCGGTTTATGGTCCGACCGCTGACCAAAACTGGGAAGGCGCCGACCCGACGACATCGGTGGAGGCGGCGGGAAGAAAGTAAACAGCAGTTTCGAGTTTCAAGCTAATTCTCGAAACTTGAAACTCGGAACCTCCTTATCGCACCTTGCTATACATCACCTGATCGAGGATGACGTCGTTCTTAATCGCACTGCGCCGCAGAAGGCCCTCGCGTTCGAAGCCGCATTTTTCCAGCACGCGCATCGATGCCACATTGTGAGAGAAGGTCATAGCGAAAATGCGGATGATCTTGTAGTAGTCGAAGGCCCAATCGGAGGTGGCGCTGACCGCGCGGGTGGTCAGGCTGCGGCCCCAGAAGGGCTCCGCCAGCCAGTAGCCGACCTCCGCGCTTAAGCGCGCGATGTCGGTACCCAGTTTGAAGCCGACGCCGCCAATGGCTTCGCCGCCGTGCTCCACTGCGAAGGAGGTGGGGATGTCCAGGGCTCGCACGTAATTCAGATACTCGATGGCGTCACGGCGAGTGTAAGGATAGGGGAATTGATCGCGGAGATTGGCCGCGATCTTGGGATTGTTGGCATGGCGCAAGAGAGCGTCGAGGTCGCTCTTTTGCCACGGGCGCACGCGAACATCGCCAAGATCGAGCAGCATGAACCTGAGTCGCTCAGACCGACATTACTTCTTTTTCTTTGCCCTTAGCCAGCTCTTCCATCTTCTTGATCTCGTCGTCGGTGAGCTTTTGGAGCTGGTCGAGTGCGCCGTGCTCTTCATCTTCGGTGATCTTCTTGTCCTTCATCGCTTTCTTGATCAGCTCGTTGCCATCGCGACGGATGTTGCGAATGGCGGTGCGGTGCTCCTCCAGCACCTTGTGCAGGTGCTTCACCATCTCTTTGCGGCGATCTTCGGTGAGCGCCGGAACCGGCACACGCACCAGCTTGCCGTCATTCATGGGGTTGAGTCCCAGGTCGGCGCTGCGAATGGCCTTCTCGATAGCGCCGATCTGGCTGACGTCCCAAGCCTGCACGGTGATGAGCTGCGGCTCCGGCGCGCTCACATTGGCCAGCTGGTTCAGCGGCATCTGCGAGCCGTAGGCATCGACGGTTACGCTGTCCAGCATATGCACCGAGGCACGCCCGGTACGGGTGGAGGCCATCTCTTTGCGGAAGTCCTCCACGGCCTTATCCATGCGCGTTCGCAGCTGCGCAAAGCTGTCTTTCAAGGCGGGAATCGCCGCCATCGTCACTTGAGCCATATCTCGTTTCGCCTCAGAAGATAGTGAGAAACTCTTGATTATAAGCTGTCAGCTCTCAGCCGTCAGCTTTCAGCCGCACATACCGGGGGGAACGCGTGGCTTCCAATTAGAAACAGCTGGACTCCGCGCTATCGGCAGCACCAGGATTTCGATGGACTGACTGCTGCCAGCTGATCACTGACAGCTTTCCGCTAAGCGTCTTCTTCGAAATCTTCGTCCTGGAAGATGTAAGGAGCGGTGCGGATCAGGCGGAAGCGCACTTTCTCTTTGCAGGTTTCGCAATCAGGGAAGCGTTCTCCGCTGATCATCACCGCCTCATGCGCTTCGCGGTGATTGCGATCGTGAATGACCTCGTAGATTCCGGACTGGCGCACGATCTCTCCAGAACGATAGCGCCGTCCATTGGGCCGGCGCCCGCCGTAGTTCGGGCCTTTGAAGGCGCCGCCCTGCAGTTGGAACGTGAATCTTCGCGGGGCCATGCCGCTACGGGCGGCGGCACCACATTTCAGCAGATTTGTGCGTGCGGGTAGAGCCATGGAGGACCCCCGGACTGATTCTTTTGGCTTCTGTTGCGTAGAAGTTAGCGTAAGTTGGGCATTTTGTGAAGAGAAACATCGTTACAAAGACGATTCTTCCCTCCCTAGGCAGCTTGGAGTGCTCCAGTGCGGGGGCCTACCGGCGCGGGAAATCGTGGTCCTGATGGATGCTGCCAGCCCGGTGTTTGAGCGTAAACCGTACTTGTTCTTCGCAGGTGGCGCATGCGGGAAAGACCTCTCCCTGCAATAACGTGACCTCATGCACGTCGCGGTGACCGTCGTGCTCGACCCGGTACACTCCTGAGAATGGAACCCGCTCTGATGGCTTATAAACTTGCTCAGCCATACAAATGCTTTCCCGGGAAACTACGGGATTGTACTCCGATTGTGCTGGCTAGTTGAGGAAAATCGAAAGCACCCGCTCAGGCGCGCCGAGATCCTTCCTAATCCACTCTCTACGATCCCTGACTGACCAGGGAGCCCACCCGCTCGCCCATCACGACTCGGCGGATGTTGCCATGCTGATTGAGGTCGAATATCACGATAGGAAGATTGTTTTCTCGACAGAGCGCAATCGCGGTCGCGTCCATCACCCTCAGCCCAAGTCTCAAGACATCCATGTAACTGATGCTCTCGAAGCGCGTGGCATCTTTCACCAGCACGGGATCGTCGCTATAGATGCCATCGACCTTGGTCGCCTTCAGGATGGCCTCCGCCTTGATTTCCATCGCCCGCAGCGACGCGGCCGTGTCGGTGGAGAAGTACGGATTACCGGTGCCGCCGGCGAAGACCACCACGCGGCCCTTCTCCAGGTGCCGCATGGCGCGGCGCCGGATGAACGGTTCGGCGACCTGGTTCATCTCCAGGGCGCTCATCACCCGGGTGAAGACATCCTGCTTTTCCAGCGCGTCCTGCAAAGCCAGGGCATTGATAACCGTGGCAAGCATCCCCATGTGATCGGCGGAAACGCGATCCATGTTCTTGGCCTGCTCGGCGACACCGCGGAAAAAATTGCCGCCGCCAACCACAATGGCAATCTCTACTCCTAGGCGGTGTACCTCGGCGAGTTCGGCGGCGATTTCGTGGACCCGGGTGTTGTCCACACCGAAACCCTGTCCCGCAGCCAGCGCTTCGCCGGAGAGCTTCAGAAGAATGCGTTTGTAGATTGGAGCGTCCATTTCTGCAAAAATGCTGAAGAAGTCTTGGATTTCAGTGTAGCAGGAAGGAGGGCAGACCGAGGGCGTCCAGAATTTGCGCGATCGCAGTGCTCCGAAACAGGAAAGCGCGGGGGTGATTGACTGCTGCCTCGGAGTTTTGTCTAAGGCGTTCGGGCTGATTGCGATAGAGTAATTTCTCGGATTGTTTATGACCAGCGCCGAAGATCTCCTGCAGCGCGTCTTTCGACTCCCAAAGTTCCGTCCTCATCAGCGCGAGATCATTGACGATGTGCTGAACGGCAGTGATGTGGTCTGCGTCATGCCGACCGGCGCGGGCAAGAGCTTGTGTTTTCAGCTTCCCGCTTTGCTGCTGAAAAGCCTCACCGTCGTGGTCTCGCCGCTTATCTCGCTGATGGCCGACCAGGTGCGGCAACTGCAGGCGCTGGGCGTTCCCGCACTGCTGCTGAACAGCTCGCAGTCCGGGCGCGAACAAGCGGAGGTCCTGCGACAACTGCGCGACAGCTTCGCGGGCTTGCTTTATCTCGCGCCTGAGCGCTTCGCCTCGCCTGTGTTCCAGCACGTCCTACCACAACTGCAAACCAAGCTGCTGGTGGTGGATGAGGCCCATTGCTTGAGCTTCTGGGGACACGATTTCCGTCCTGAATACATGCACCTGACCGAGGTGCGCGCGCAACTGGGCTCGCCGGCGACCATGGCATTGACGGCCACCGCAACCCCGACGGTGCGGGACGACATTGTCCGCATGTTAGGGCTGCGCCAGCCCAAAATGCATGTCACCGGATTCGATCGCCCCAACCTTACCTACGCTTGCCGCCGTCTCGACACCGAAGCGGAGAAAGATGCGGCGCTGGCACACGGACTCTCCAAGCAGCCGGGCAGCGGCATCATCTATTGCGCGACACGGCGGCTGGTGGAGCAGCTCGCAGCCTTGTTTGAGTCGCGCTTTCCGCAGCGCACCATCCGCGCTTATCACGCCGGCATGGACACGGAGTCACGCAAAAAGAGCCAGCATGAGTTCATGACCAACCCCGGCGCGGTGGTGATTGCGACCAATGCTTTCGGCATGGGCATCAACAAGCCCGATATCCGCTTTGTGGTGCACTACAACATTCCCGCCAGCCTGGAAGCCTATTACCAGGAGGCGGGACGCGCCGGCCGCGATGGCCGCCCGGCGCAGTGCATTCTGTATTGCAGCCCCCGCGACCGCTTTACTCAAGAATTTTTCATCGACAAAATCGGGGAGAACAATACCGCCCTGGCTCCGGAGCAGATCGAAACTTTGCAATCTCACGCGAAGCGAAAACTGGAACAGATCTTCATCTATGCGTATCGCCGCCAGTGCCGCCGGCGCGCCATTCTCTCTTACTTCGGTGACAGTTCCCAGGTGACGGATTGCGCCTGCGATTTTTGCCGCGGCGATGTCCGGTCCGCGCCCCGCGATCTGAGCGGAGCGACATCGAAACGACGCGACCGCTTCGGCAAACCGAAATCGCCCATCTCCGATCCGGCCCCGCTCGACCGCGCCGCCACGGTTCGCTATGAACGCCTGAAGAGCGTCCGCCTGGAGCTGGCCCGGGCGCACAAACAGGTCGCATTCTGGGTTGCACACGACTCCGTGCTCCGCGACATTGCCCGCTCCGCCCCGCAAAATCTCGATGCTCTGGCCCGCATACGAGGCATTGGCGAATTCAAGCTGGAGAAGTTCGGGACCGCGTTTCTGGAGGCAGTGAAAAGGTCGGAATCACTGCCCTAGCTCGTTGGAACCACCTCCGCTCGAAACTCTCGCAGATCCATAGCGCGTTTCTCTAGTCTGTTTGTGTATGTCTGTTATGTTATGCTTGTTACTTGGGAGGGACGACACATGGAACCTACCTCGGCGGAAGCGATTCGAGCGTATGCGACGAGACAATACATCGAGCCAGCTCGCCGGACAGGAGCGAGGCGTGTGCAGATCAGGGCCGGGGATGTCCATCGCGGCATGCGGCTAAGAAACCGTGTCCCGAACGTGTGTAGCGTGCTCGGCTCGAAGACCTTCCTGCGAGCCAACGGACTTGCTGTCGAGGAGGTGTCCGGGCCTCCATCCGGCATGGGCACGCGGGTCACATACACCTATCGTTTTGTTGAGCACACCGTGCCGTCAGGTCAGAGTGATGCAGCGCCGGAATTTGCAAAACTGCGTGGACTACTAAAGGAGGCACTCCATTCTCTAGGTGGTGGCGAGGCTTTTCTTCGCCGCGAGCGCGAGCGCTTTCATCAGCCTGATCGGGGGGACAGTAAGTGAGCCTCGTCTACTGGGACACGATGCTGTTCATCTACTGGTTAGAGGCACACCCGCAGCACGCAAACCAGGTAGAGAATATCCACCGCCGCATGCTGGAGCGCGGCGATCAACTTTGCACCAGCGTGTTAACCGTCGGCGAAATTTTGACGGGTGCGTACAAAACCGGGCGCACCGCGGAAGCGCAGCGTATTCGACGATACTTCGAGAGTGATGCTGTACGATTACTTTCCTTCAACGCGGAGGCGGCGGATCGGTACGCCAGGATACGTGCGCAATGGAGAGTGTCCCCCGCCGACGCTATCCATTTGGCAACGGCGTCGGTCGCGCAGGTTGATCTTTATCTCTCAAATAACGCCGGGTTGAAGAAACTAGTCGTCGATGGAATTCGTTTTATCGCAGGACTAGACACAACAGTTTTCTAGGCATACGCCCAAAACAAAAGGGCGGGATCGCTCTCGCCCTTTGTCTTTCTATGTCGCGTCGCGCTTACTCGGCCGCCGTCTCGCCGGCTTTGCTGACGGCAACGGTTTCGCCCACATCTCCTACCTTGAAGCGGGCAAAGCGGCGGACGGAGATGTTCTCCCCCAGTTTGCCGATGACGCTGGCGATCAGCTGCGACACCGTTATGGTCTGGTCCTTGATGAAGGGCTGCTCGTACAGGCAAACCTCTTCGTAGAACTTGGCCATCTTGCCCTCGACGATTTTCTCGATCACCGGCGCCGGCTTGCCGGTTTGCGCCGCCTGCGCGCGGTAGATATCCTTCTCCTTCTCGTAGGCTTCGGGAGTGACATCCTCCTTGCGAACGAAGCGCGGATCAGTGGCCGCGATGTGCATGGCAATGTCGTGAACCAGGTTCTTGAAGTCTTCGGTACGCGCGACGAAATCGCTCTCGCAGTTGACTTCCACCAGCACGCCGATCTTGCCTCCAGCGTGGATGTAGCTCGCGACCGAGCCTTCGCTGGTCGCGCGCGTGGCCTTCTTCGCCGCGGTGGCGATGCCCTTCTTGCGCAGGATAATGATCGCGCCCTCGACATCACCCTTCGCTTCGGTCAGGGCGTTCTTGCAGTCCATCATAGGGGCGTTGGTCTTGTCACGAAGCTCTTTCACTTGTGCAGCGGAAATATTCACGGTACTAGTGCTCATGGTCTAAAATCTCGCTTTTCGCTTTTCGCTCTTTGCTTTCGCCAGAAGGTCAAAAGCAACTTACGTAAAATTCCTGTCGCGCCTTGTCGTTGTCCGCAGCTCGCACATCCATCTGGCGAAGGGCGAAAAGCGAATCGCGAAAGGCGTCTCCTAGAAAACAGCCCGCGCTGCATCGACGCGCGGGCCATCGAACCACTCGTCAATCTCCACCTACGCTTAGGCGCTGGTATTCTCTGCTGCGGCGCGGCGTCCGCCCTTGCCCAGCACCTCTTCCATGCTGACCTCTTCCGAGTCGTCGATGGTCGAGACGGGAGCGGCTTCTCCTTCGGCGCCTTCCGGACTGGCAGCGGCGGCTTCAGCAGCCTCGCTGTACTGCACACCGGCGGCGACGTCGGCCATCTGCTTATCGGTAGCGGCCTGCGAACCCTCCACCACCGAGTCCGCGATCTTCGACGCGAACAGCCGGATCGCGCGCAGCGCGTCATCGTTGCCGGGAATCACATAATCGACTTCGGTCGGGTCGCAGTTGGTGTCCACCACCGCGACCACCGGAATGCCCAGCTTGCGCGCTTCCTTCACCGCGATCTGCTCCTTGTTCGAGTCGATCACGAAAAGAGTGTCGGGCAGCCGGTTCAGGTTCTTGATGCCGGCCAGGTTGGCCTGCAAGTGCTTGCGCTCGCGCTCCAGCTTCACAACTTCTTTCTTGGGCAGCAGCTCGTAGCGGCCATCCGTGGCCATCTCATCGAGTTCCTTCAGCCGCTTCACCGACTTCTGCACTGTCACCCAGTTGGTGAGCAGCCCGCCCAGCCAGCGCTGGTTCACATAGAACATGCCACAGCGTGTCGCCTCTTCGGCAATCGCGTCTTGCGCCTGGCGCTTGGTACCGACGAACAACACCAGCTTGCCGTCCGCGGCCATGTCCTGCACGAACTTGGACGCTTCCTTGAACATCTTCAGCGTCTTCTGCAAGTCGATGATGTAAATGCCATTGCGCTCGCCGAAGATATATTCCTTCATCTTCGGGTTCCAGCGTTTCGTCTGATGCCCGAAGTGAACGCCGGCTTCGAGCAACTCCTTCATCGTGATATTTGCCAAGCTACCTCCTGGGTTCGCTTGCATCCCTGGCAGTGGCTCTTCGGCCAAATTGCCCGGGATTGCTTTTCCCGTCACCCGCCTCGGAGCGCGGGAAGGATTCGTTCCGGTTGAACTTCCATCGACTCGCCCCCGGAACCATAAGGCGAGTGGCTAGTGATTAGTGTTCAGTGGCTAGAAATAACCAGCGATCACTGACTAGCCACTAGCCACTTCCTTACCTCTTCGAGAACTGGAAGCGCTTGCGGGCGCCCTTCTGGCCGTACTTCTTGCGCTCTTTGCCGCGCGCATCGCGGCGCAGGAAGCCTTCAGACTTCAGCTTGGCGCGCAGCTCCGGGTTGAACTCCTGGAGCGCACGCGCTACGCCCATGCGAACCGCACCGGCCTGGCCGTTCACTCCGCCGCCATTCACGGTACAAATCACATTGAAGGTGCCGGCGGTCTCGGTGAGCACGAACGGCGATTTCGCCATGATGCGCTGCGCCTCGGTCACGAAGTGCTGATCGAACGGCTTGCCATTCACCTGGAACTCGCCGGTGCCGGGACGGAGAAATATGCGGGCCACGCTCGATTTGCGACGACCCGTACCGTAATACTGAACCAGTTCTGCCATTTTTAATCTTTGAAGGGGCGTACCTTTAGGTGCGCCACTCCTCTTTCCCTATGATTTTGTCATCCCGAGGAGGCCTTTAGGCCGACGAGGGATCTGCTTTTGTGTGCCGTCCCTACGGGACTCGCTTTTCTGATTCCAATCCACCCAGCACTCCGCTTCGCTGCGTGCTGGGCTATCATGACCCCGCGCCCCGGCGCTCGCACCGTCGAACTTCTTAACGCACCGCCAACAACAAAAACCGGTCTTCAGGCGGCCAAAATCTCGAATGGCGCTACGCGCGCTTGGCGATCTCGGCAATCGCTTCCGGCTTCTGTGCCGCATGTGGATGCTTATCGCCGCGATAAACCTTCAGCTTGCCGGCCATGGCACGTCCCAGCTTGGTGTGGGGCAACATGCCGGTAATCGCATCTTCCACGATCTGCTCCGGCCGGCGCTCGAAGCGCTTCTTGTACTCCTCGGCTTTCATCCCGCCGGGATATCCGGAGTAGTTGTAGTAGACCTTGCTGTCGGCCTTGAGTCCCGTGATGCGGACCTTCCCGGCGTTGATTACGATGACGTGGTCGCCGGTGTCGAGGAACGGCGTGTACTTAGGGTTGTCCTTGCCAGAGAGGATGCGCGCCACACGGCTGGCCAGCCGGCCCAAGGTCTGGCCGTCGGCATCAATGACAAACCATTTCCGCGCAATTTCCCCCTTGGGAAAATACGTTGACATCTCTAAACTCTCCCAGAATTTGAAAACCGCGAAAGAGCCGCTCGGTTCTGGCGCTGGAGGCGCAAGGGACCTTCAGGCGGGCAAACGCAGGACTACGAAGATCTAAGAATAGACGAAAGCCCGCCAGCATGTCAACGAAGTGGTGACTTGGCGAGGAGAAGCAGTAGCGCGGCGTGCCCAGATCCTCTTCCCTAATTGAGCCGGCTTCAGCCGGCGACGCTGCTGTCGTCAGCTGAAGCCAATGGGGAATTCTAATAGAGCCGCCGCGGGGCCTGAACGCCAGCGCTACCCAACCCTAAAAGTGAAACCCGATCTGCCCCGTGACCGCTCGCGGCGACACGTAATGCGTGCCGCTGAAGGTCGACAGGAAATTATACAGCGCGTAATTATTGGTCAGGTTGATGAACGTGACCTGAGCGCTCCAGCGATAGCGATCAGTTTTAAAGACATTGTCGTCGCCTATAGCTAGGTCGAACAAGTTGCGCGAGGCGATGCGCGGCGGGTTGTGATCATCGTTCTGCGTTCCCGGCGACGGCACCTGGGTCAGCGTCGAGCCGAACTGCGAGGCCGGGCAGATGAACGGCAACGGAGTGGTCGGTGTGGCATGCACGCCATTGCACGTGAATCCGGCCTGAAACTCCTGATCGGCAGTGAACGGAATTCCGGAGGCATCGGTCATGGTGATCGCCGGCAATCCGCCGAGGAAGGTCGATTGCGGGCAATCGTTGGCGGGCCCAATTCCATAGCATGGGACCGAGCCGGCCACCAATCCGCTGTCATAACGCCAGTTAAAGCCGACCCACGGCCCACGCTTCCATGGCGTCTGGTACTGCATGTGCGCGGTCATGTTGTAGGCTTCGTCGTGGTCAATGCGAAACACTCCCAGCGGCGCCGATGGAGTGGCGCCGGCTCCCGAGAGCTGCGGACTAAAGAACCGGGCAGCCACGCTCGACATCACCACCAGCGCGCTGAAGCCATGGTAGACAGGTACACTTGCGCGCAAGGCCCAGCCCGGAATCTTCGAGTTATGCCATTCGATCGGGAAGGTGATTGGCGTGTTACCCAGCACACTGAAGTCGTAGGCGCCATGGGTGTACTTCCAGATGTATTCGCCGTCGACGACCAGGAATCGCCCAAAAGCCTGCTGGAAGCCGGCATGAAATTCGTTGCGCCAGCCAGGCGTCAACGCCGTCGTGGTGCTCGACGAGCAGCCAAGAAGAGGGTTCAACACATTGGAAGCGCATCCGACGCTGGAGAGCACCAAGTTTTCGTTAAAGGGAGTCTCCAGAGTGCGGGCGTACGAAACCCGCAACACGGTATTGGTTTTGGCGATGTTATAGGAGATGCCAAGGCGCGGCTCCGCCTGGCTGGCGGTCGAAAGGCCGTTGTACAGATCGCCTCGAATACCAAGGTTGAAGGTCCAATTGCGCTTGCTAATGGTGTCCTCCACGTACATGGAGAGTTCCTTGACGTCGGTGTGGCCGATAAACGGAAACAGATTGCCTCCACGGGTCAGAT
This sequence comes from uncultured Acidobacteriaceae bacterium, assembly GCA_963785825.1. Classification (GTDB taxonomy): domain Bacteria; phylum Acidobacteriota; class Terriglobia; order Terriglobales; family Acidobacteriaceae; genus Bog-257. Next base: position 246,909 of record CAWAWQ010000001.1, read on the forward strand.
CGAAGGCCAGCAGGTCAGGATTGAAAAGCGGATACTGCCCGGAGTTCGGAGCGTTGGGATTCGTTTCAATGTTGGGTTGGAATCCGGCGCCCGCGCACTGCCCTGGATTGCTAAAACCGTTGACCGGCACGCCCATTCCATTAAGACACGGCGCGTTCAGCGTGGGATCGATAATCCCGAGCTGGTCGTTCTCGTTCAGGAACCACTGCTCGTAGGTAATGCCCGCCTTGATGTTGTGAATGCCCTTGGTGTAGGCGATGTTCGCTAAGGCGCCGGCATTGAGCAGCGTCCGCTGCTGGCCAACGCTCTCCCGCTGCAGGTTGGCCGGCCCAAGATCATTGAAAGGATCATTGCTGGGATAATAGTTAAAGGCATCGCGCCGCACGAATCCGGTCAAGTTGAACACGGCGTTGTTGCTGATGGTGTGCGACCAGGTTGGCGCAATATCGATCGTCTGGATTTTCGAGCGCTGGTCGGTGGGGCCAAGCGGTGCGCCGGTTATGGGGTTCGTCTGCACCACGCCGCTGAAGTTGTGAAACTCCTGATCGTAAGCGTTTGGAGTTTGAAACCAGGAGCGCGTGTACTGAAAGTTCAGATGCAACGCATCCTTAGGCGTGAATTGGTAATCCACGCGGTCGAAGACGTTCTCCTCGTTGCCGTGCGCGTGGAATACCTGGAACTCGGGCGGATCAAGAAAGCGGCCCGTATTCAGCCCACTCGCGGCAATAAAATTCCCCCAGTTTGTACCGCCATAGGAGAAATCGCCATCCAGGGTCGACGTGCCAAAGGTGCCATACGAGGTAGTGATGTTGCCATGGGGAGTGGTGGAACCGAGTCCCGAACGAGTGGTAACGTCGATCACCAGGCTTGTCTTGTCGCCATACTCGGCTGGCGGAGCGCCGCCAATGACCGTCATCGACTGCACCGCATCCAGCGGAATCTGGTTGGAGAATACCTTGCTTTGCTGATCAGTAATCGGTTGCCCGTCCAAAGAAAACGAGTTCTCTGCGTGGTCGCCTAAACCGTGAAACAGTCCGTTGGAGTCGGCAGCCACTCCAGGCGATGCCAGCGTTACCAGCGAACTAAGCTCTGAGGATGTGCTCTCCAGCGGCAGCTTCTGGAAAAGTGTACGGTCGACATCGGTGTGGAATGTCGGCTCATTTTCCAGGAGGTCGGTCGGTTCGCCCTGTACCGTGACGTTTTCCGCAGTCCCTGCGATCTGGAGCGCGATTTTCAGGCCGAGCGGTACGGCGGACTTCAACTCCACATCCTGGGCATAGGGCGCAAACCCGCTCACGGTGACCGTGAGGTGGTAGGGGTTCAGTGGGACATTCGCAAAACCGAACTTTCCAGCGCTGTCGGTGGTTGTGCTTCGAGTGAATTCGCTGACCGGGTTACCGATTTCAACCGTGGCACCCGGAACCACCGCGCCAGAAGGATCGGTGACGGTTCCGGTCACCGATGACGATCCAGTCGTCTGGGCCCCGGCGAACAGCGGCGACAGTATCACGGCGATTGCCAGTACGAGAGCCAACGAGTTCGAGTGTTGAGCCGGGACCGTCCACGCCGACTGTGTGGTTCGTTGCGAATGCAGTTGGGACTTCCAGGACATTCTTTCCTCCAATTTTCGGCAAGCTCGAACACCGGAGTGGGCCGAAATAAAGGCCACCCCGACAACGAGCGAATCGGGCCAACATAGAGCGGGCGCGGGTAACGCGCTGCAGATTCGACGCGAAAAGGACTACTGGCTTGGAGGAGCGCGGGAAGGTACTCTGCGATCGGCTTGCAGCGAGGCGTAGTTGACCGCTTGAAGAGTGGTGCGAATCCAGCGCGGATTCAGCAAATCTGTCTTGGGAAGCCGAGGGGTCGCGGTGGCGCTATGCCCAACCCGGCAAAGTTCACACTGATCGCTGGAGTTTAGGTCGTCGGCTGATGTCGAACGCGAGGAAACAGCGGTATGGACGGCTGCTTTGGATGCGCCCATCGCATGCACCCACGGGTGCAGCATGACGTGCACGAACACCAAAATCAGCAGCCATCCTCGAAGCTTCAACGACTTCCTCGCACCGGCCAATGTTACTGCAGGCAAGATATTGTGACTTAGAAAGGCAGGGAAAGTAAAGCCGAGTAGCTGCGGCTGGACCCACAATGGAGGTAGTTTGCCACGGCTGTTTCCTGCTTAGCGCATCAAGGAGCCGGCGGCGCCGCAGTGAGTCCCAAGCAGGTGCTATGCCCGCTCGAACGCGTGCTTGGCGTGGAGTTCTTCCAGCGCGCGCTCTGTGGTCGCGTGAAATGTCTGCGAAAGGGCCAGCAGACCGTCGCTGGCGCGAGCGTAGTCGCCGGCCAACTCGATCATGCCGCGAGTCGCAAGATCTTTCGCCGCTGCGACCAGTTTGTCCACCATATTAGGATCAGCCGCACCGAGGTATTGGGCATCGCAAGGATCGGCGATCATCACCGGGTGGCGCTCGCTGCCGCTGCCCCAGAAGACTTTGCGGGCAACGAAGTCCTCAACTTGCGCCGCAGTCGCGTGCCAGAAGCTGAAGTGCTTATCGCGGATGCTGTAGCTGCGGCTGGAGACCGGCACCGGCTGACGTTTGCCCGATTTCAGCAGCTCGAGTTGCTTTTCGTCGAGCGCCTTGCGTGCGGTGTTGATCGCGACCCAAAAGACCAGATCGCTGTCGAGCGACGGCAGGACCTCTTTGACCGTCTGTGCCAGGTTGAGCGCTACGTCGGCATGCAGCGGACCACCATCGTTCAGGCGCACGGTTCCGTGCACGACGTACCAGTCGCTGCCGCCCTCAGAGCGATGAAACGGCCATTGCAACTCGACCCGCACGGGCATGCCGTGCAGGGTGACTCCGGTAAAGATTTTTTCGGTTGCCATATGAATTCGGAATGCGCGCTCCGGCCGGAATACCCAGCCCGGCCGAACGAGATGTCCGCTGAGGATTATTATGCCGCAGGTTGGACGCGAATCGAAGCTGTAAGGCGTCTTGAGATTCCTCTGTGCCTCCGTGCTCCCCGTGTCCTCCGTGGTGAAACAATAGTAGCTACAATCGTCTGCAATGTCCTTCCGCTTCCAGATTGAAGCTCGTGACGGCAAAGCTCGCGCCGGGCGCTTCTTCACGCCCCACGGCGAGGTGCAGACGCCAGTCTTCATGCCGGTAGGAACCGTCGGAACGGTGAAGGGCGTGCCGCAAGACACGCTCGAGGAGCTCGGCGTCGAGATCCTGCTGAACAACACCTATCACCTGTACCTGCGGCCCGGGGTAGAGATGGTGCGGCGGCTTGGCGGCGTGCAGAAGTTTATGGCGTGGGACCGTCCCATCCTCACCGATTCAGGCGGATTCCAGGTGTTCAGCCTGAGCGATTTGCGCAAGGTGACCGAAGAAGGCGTTGCCTTCCGCTCGCATCTCGACGGCTCCTCGCATTTCTTCAGCCCGGAGAGCGCTATCGCGGCCGAAATTGGCCTGGGTGCCGACATCATCATGGCCTTCGACGAGTGCACCGAGCACCCGGCGGAGTACGCCCGCACCCAGGCGTCGATGGAAATGACGCTGCGTTGGGCAGGCCGCAGCAAGAAGTACTTCGAGGAGCATAAGCAGGAGGTGCCATGGTTTTCGTGCGGACTGAAGTCCGCAGGCGATTCTGATAAGGTACGCAACGGCACGGCTGAAGCCGTGCCCCTTCAAAATCAAGGCGAAACGCAAGCGTTGTTCGGAATCGTGCAGGGTGGCATGTTCCCCGACCTGCGGCGCGAATCAGCCCAGCGCACGGTTGACCTCGACTTTCCCGGTTACGCCATTGGCGGGTTGAGTGTCGGCGAGCCTCGTCCCATGACCTACGAGATGGTGGATGCGGCCATCCGCTTCCTGCCTGAGGACAAGCCTCGCTACCTGATGGGCGTGGGCACGCCGGAAGAGATCGTCCACTACGTGAACATGGGCGTCGACATGATGGATTGTGTTCTGCCAACGCGCGCGGCCCGCCACGGCCTGCTGTTTACCTCCGAGGGCCGCATCGGCATCAAGAACGCGCGTTATGCCGCCGACGAAGGCCCGCTCGATCCCAATTGCGGTTGCAAGGTCTGTGCCCGCTACTCGCGAGCGTACCTGCGGCACCTGTATGCTTCGAACGAGCTGCTGGCGCAGGTGCTCAACACCATTCACAACCTCGCGTACTATCTCGGGATCATGCGAGGGATGCGGGAAGCGATTCGGCTCGACAACTTCGCGACATTCGCGTCCAGCGTGCGGGCGCCGCATCTCGCGCCGGAATCGGCTCCATAGCCGATCGGGTAGGAGGCGGGAGTAATCCCGCTTCCTGTGCGATCATGACCTGGAACGCATCATGGCGAAAACACAGGTTCTGTCCGCACTGTTTTTAACGTCGCAAGTAGACTTGCTGACGAAAGAGGACAATTCCAATGCCCTATGATCCACGTCGGGCTCTGGAGCTGTTGCGCATCGGCTCAAATATCCAGACGGCAACATTCCGTGGAGGACAAGAGGAAGCCATTCGGCACGTGGTTGACGGTAGAGGCCGGCTTCTTGTTGTACAGAAAACCGGATGGGGCAAGAGCTTCGTTTATTTCATTGCAACGAAATTACTGCGTGAATCGGGCGCAGGCCCGGCACTTCTCATATCACCGCTACTGGCGCTCATGAGGAACCAGATTGAAGCCGCAAAGCGAATGGGTCTGCGGGCAGCCACCATCAATTCCAACAATACTGATGAGTGGGACGCGGTTGAGCAGCAGGTTCAACGCAATGAAGTGGACATTTTGTTGATCTCGCCAGAGCGTCTGGCAAATGAGCGATTCCGTGCAAACGTGCTTGGCCGGATAGCTGCTCGCGTTTCACTGCTCGTTATCGACGAGGCCCACTGCATTTCTGATTGGGGGCATGATTTCCGTCCTCACTATCGGCTGTTGGAGCGGATAGCTAGAACGCTGCCACAAAATGTTCGCCTGCTCGCGACCACTGCCACTGCGAATAATCGCGTCATGGACGACCTACGAGATGTGCTTGGCCCTCAACTCGAGGTTTCTCGTGGTGATCTAGGCCGACCCTCTATCACGCTGCAAGCGATCAGAATGGCCACTCAAGCCGAGAGACTTGCGTGGCTCGCAGAGCAACTTCCGACGCTCGTCGGCAGCGGCGTCATCTATACGCTAACAGTTCGCGATGCGAATCAGGTGTCAGAGTGGCTGAAATCGCGCGGGCTCAACGTGGAAGCCTACACAGGCGAATCAGGAGACCGGCGGGAAGAATTAGAAAAGGCTCTGCTCGAAAACCGGATTAAAGCACTGGTTGCCACGACGGCGTTGGGCATGGGGTTTGACAAACCCGACCTTGCATTTGTTATCCATTTTCAGGCACCCGGATCGGTTGTTGCCTATTACCAGCAGGTAGGGAGGGCAGGGCGCGCCATTCCGGCTGCATACGGGGTTCTTCTCAGCGGAGAAGAAGAGCAAGAAATTACGGACTTCTTCATTGAGAGTGCATTCCCTACAAGGGAGGAAGTGAATGAGGTTATCCATGCTCTTGAAGCCGAGCCGAACGGCCTATCCGTCCCTGAGCTGATGGGTCGGATTAACCTGAGCAAGGGCCGAATTGAGAAAACGCTCGACTTGTTGGCGCTCGAATCGCCATCCCCCATTGCACAACAGGGCAGTAAGTGGCAACTCACTGCTGCAACGCTAAGCAATGGGTTCTGGACACGAGCGGAGAGGCTCACCGAGCTGCGGCGATCGGAACAGCAACAGATGCAGCGCTACGTTTCTTTGCAAACCGGGCACATGGACTTTCTTGTTCGGGCGCTCGATGGTACTCCGGGTGAGGCAAATACGGCGACTTTGCCTCGACTCCCGACCGCGCCGAATCCTCGAGCCGTTCAGGACGCAGTGGTTTTTCTGAAGCGTACTAGCTTGCTGATCGAGCCTCGAAAGCAGTGGCCCCTCGGTGGAATGCCTCGTTACCGCGTAAAAGGAAATATCTCGGTTGCGCAACAGATCGAGCCCGGGAGAGCTCTGTCGATCTGGAGCGATGCCGGATGGGGCATGGAAGTGAAGAGCGGAAAGTACATATCCGGGCGGTTTAGCGATGAGTTGGTGGCTGCCTGCGCGGACATGGTGAGGTCCTGGAATCCCCAGCCATCCCCTACTTGGGTGACCTGCGTCCCCTCACTTCGTCATCCAACCCTTGTGCGAAATTTTGCTGAACGACTCGCGACTGAGCTTGGTCTGAAATTCGAAATAGTCCTCGAAAAGACCGATAATCGACCGGAGCAGAAAGGAATGGCGAACAGCACGCAACAGGCGCGAAATGTGGACGGATCCTTGAGAGTGACCGTCAATGATATGCCACTAGGAAATGTTTTGCTGGTGGATGATCTTATTGATTCACGTTGGACGATGACAGTTGCGGGGTGGTTACTGCGAACCCACGGCTCTGGAAGGGTATTCCCAGTGGCACTCTCGTTTGCCGGTAAAGGGTAATGAACTCTTCCATTTCCGCTAATACGCAAGCTATCTTGCTCCTGACCGCGCCTCTGATGACAGGGCGAACCGGGGCAGCAAATGAACAACAACTCCTTACGCCCGGAGAGTATCGCCGCCTTGCACGTCAACTCCGAGATCTCGGTCGCTTTCCGGCAGACTTGCTAGGAAGAGATTCTGCGGAACTACTGCAAGAGCTCAACAACGTCGTTCCGGCGGACCGAGTGGGCCGACTGTTGGATCGTGGGTTCTTGATTAGCCAAGCAATCGAACGTTGGCACTCGCGTGCAATTTGGGTGGTTAGTCGGGCGGACACGGAATATCCCAAGAAGATAAAGAATCGCCTTAAAGAGGATTCTCCTGCGGTTCTGTTTGGCTGCGGACAGCAAAAACTTCTTGAAACCGCCGCCCTCGCCGTCGTCGGATCACGGCATGTAGATCAGGGACTAATCGAGTACGCGCAGGCCGTAGGACGGCAAGGTGCTGTTGCGAAGCGGAGCATCGTCTCCGGGGGGGCGCAGGGCATAGATCGCGCAGCTATGACAGGTGCATTGGAATCCGGTGGTTGGGTTATAGGCGTGCTGGCTGACAGCCTAGAACGTGCTGTACTAAACCGCGAAAACCGGAACTGGCTTTTGGACGAGCAGCTTGTTCTGGTATCACCTTACGATCCAAGCGCGGGCTTTAACGTCGGACACGCGATGCAAAGAAACAGGATTGTATACGCGCTCGCAGACGCAGCTCTGGTGGTGAGTGCAGAATTCGAGAAAGGCGGAACATGGGCTGGAGCAACCGAGCAGTTACAGAAGTATCGGTTCGTTCCCGTGTATGTCAGATCCAGTGGTGAATCGAGTCGAGGTCTCGAGGCACTGAGGAAGATGGGAGCCAAATCGTGGCCGGAGCCACAAGACGCAGACGATTTTTTGGCCATTTTCAATGCCGCCCCACCCGAAAGAGATGATCAAGAGCTAGCTTTCCAACCGACCGCGGCTGTTCTCGGAGACGAGACGTCGGAGGGCACGAGCGAAGTCGGAATTGCGACTGTCGGCCGTGACCCTGCCGAGACTACAGCGCCAGAGTTGCCATCTGAACAACACTCAGAAATCCCGCATGTCGCTGCCGATCAGAACGGACAGCTCGATCCAGCCCGGACACTGATCAATTGTGTGCGAGACATTTTTACCAACTTGTTAGGGTCACCGAAAAGTGAGAGTGAAGTTGCTTCTATCTTGCAGGTTTCGAAAGCTCAGGCGAAGCTATGGCTGGACGCGCTCGTGAAGGAGCGTACTCTGGAGAAAAGAACGAAGCCTGTCCGCTATGCCCTCAAACAGAAGACTTTGCTGTAGGTGTCCTCTTTTGTCCCATCGCTACTCGCATTGCGGGACGCGCAAAGACCGGAATGGCCACAACCTCATGCACTTTCAAATAAACCCGCAGCAGAATCGCAGTTCGACTAGGTACAAAATTGGGCACAGCAAAAAAGCGCTAAATGCAGCACCGCTGCAAGTCGTTTGGTGCGAAAGGGGGGACTCGAACCCCCACGGTTTTACCCGCCAGATCCTAAGTCTGGTGCGTCTGCCAATTCCGCCACTTTCGCATTGCCGTGATCAAACAGCTCACGATTATTCTAGCGGGAAATTCCTGGCATCGTAATCCCAATATCGTCCGGCACGCGCAACGTCTCCCCTGGTCGCTGCCTTAATCCGCTCCGGCCGTCGCATGTAGAACGATGTCCAACGGCGGAGTCTGCGCCGGCCTCACGTATCGATCCACCAGGAAGCGATTGCCGTCGGGAGTGACGTCGTAGCTAAAGAAATCGGAGGAAGAAACCGAGGAACGTGCATGCGTTTGGAACAAGGTCGTGGGAGCGCCTGTAGAAAGGCTCCCTTCGCTGCTCACGGCCACCGACACGAGATTGCCTTTCGGGTCAAGGTAAAAGACCTCCTTACCATCGCCTCGCCAACGGGGCTCCTTGCCACCGCCGCGTGATACCTGCAGTTTGCCGCCGCCTGCCGGGTAAGGCGAAATGTACACCTCCCACTCGCCGGTTTCGTCGGATTCATAAGCCACCCATTTACCGTCGGGCGAAACTTGTCCGTCGGCCTTGCTGCCTCTGCCCGGAAGGAGAGGCAACACCTTGTTGTCTTTGAGAGAAACGATCTCCAAGCTTGTACCGCCGGTCGCAAGCTGGGCGGTGGCGATCAACTCCTGATCGCCGGGGACGAAGGAGTTTGGCGCGATATCGATGACTCCCGGCGGAGGCGCAGACAGGCCGCGATCGGCTTGGAAGCCGGTCGATGCTTTCAGCCGCAACACCTCTTTATTGGCCGCCGATCTGTAGGCTATGGTCTTTCCGTCACGCGACCACACGCCGGTGGTCTCTTCGGCTGGGTCGAAGGTGAAGCGGGTCGAGGCTTGGTGCGGCAGATCGTAGATCCATACATCGATGTTCTTCGCCTTGGGATCGGCAACATCGAATAGGATTCGATGCCCGTCGGGCGAAATGCCCGTGTTGGCCAGGATGCCGGGGTCGCCCACCTGTCCTAACTCCTTACCTGAGCGGTCATACCAGGTAAGCTGCGATTGCGAAGAGCCGGTCCGCTGGTGGAAAATCACCGTGCCGTTCAGCGCGACGGTGAAGGCGCCCCAGTACGTGGAGGGGTGACGTCCGACCTGGTTGGCAACGATGCTAGCTTTACCCACCACTTTAGCGTTCGTCACTTCCAGCCGAACGTCGACCAATGCGCCCTTATTGTCCACGTAAAACAACCGATCCCTGGAGTAGCCGGGGTTGGACCGGGCCAGGGTTACGAGTTGCTTATGTTGCCGGTCGGTTAGTGAACCCATATAGATTCCGCTGGTATGGTCATCGGGGTGCTCGTTGAAATCGCCGGCCCAGAATAGAAAGTGATCACCATCGGGCAGGAAGATGGGCCAGCGGTGTGACGACTCGTGAGCAACCACAAAGACTTTGTCTGTCAGCGGCGCTACGTCGGTCCCGTCGGCGTCTACACGCCACAGTGGGCCGCTCGCATCAGGCGCGTAGATGATGACCCCTTTGCTGCTCCAGCTCCCGCCGCGCGCGCCGCCTGCGCTGGCCAGCACCTGAGGAGCGCCTCCGCTCGCGGCAATCTTCTTCAACTTGCCTTGCGCAAAGAAGCCAACGTAATCGTCGTTCGGAGACCAGAACGGGTAGGTGGCGCCTTCGGTTCCATCCAGCCGCAGCGCATCGGGCGAGCCGATTTCCTGAACGAAGATCACGCCTTCGCCCGACTTTTCATCAATGGCGACATAGGCCAGCATGGTGCCATCGGGCGAAATGGCAATATGGCCCACTTCACCTTGCACGGGAATTGCAAACTCCATACGCGCGGCTTGCGTATTTCGTTGCGATCGGAGATACGCGCCTACGCCGAACACGGCCAACAGGAGCAGTGCTCCAGCCACAACAGCCCCAAGCGGCCAACGGCTACGTCGGACCGCCGGCACCCGCACCGCGGTGCTGGACTCCGATCCGGATAAAGCCTCCAGCGCAAACGTCAGATCTCGTGCCGATTGAAATCGGTCCGCCGGGTCCCTCTCCAGGCAATGGCGCATGATGCGATCGAGAGCGGGAGGAATCCTCGCCTGCCCGGGATCAATCTCCGGAGGATCGGATTTCAGGATCTCCGTCATGATCTCAACTGCAGTGTCGCCGGCGAAAGCGCGTTTGCCGCAGAGCATTTCGTACAAAACGGCGCCGAAGCTGAAAATGTCGGCGCGCGAATCCACCGTCTCTCCGCGCACCTGCTCGGGAGCCATGTACGGCGCTGTCCCCATCACCACGCCGGGGGTGGTCTGCACCGTTTGCATCGTAATTGCCGATATCTGCGCGGCGGCAGCCTGAGATGCATGGGCCTTGGCCAAGCCGAAATCTAGCAGCTTGGTATGCCCATCCTTGGTGAGGAAGATGTTCTCTGGCTTGAGGTCGCGATGCACGATGCCGCGCTCGTGTGCGGCGGCGAGGCCATGGGCGATTTGCAGCCCGATCTCTACCGCCTTGCGCACCGACAGCGGACCGCGATCCAGCCGCTCGCGCAAGGTTTCGCCCTCCAGCAACTCCATCACCAGGTAAGGCGTTTCGTCCTGTACGCCCACGTCGTAAACCGCGAGAATGTTGGGATGATTGAGCGCGGCGACGGTTCGCGCTTCCTGCTCAAATCGCCGCATGCGCTCGGGATCGGAGGCCAGCGCCTGGGGAAGGACCTTGATGGCGACCGAGCGGTTCAGCCGCGTATCGCGGGCGCGATACACCTCGCCCATGCCGCCCTCGCCCACGGGAGCTACAACTTCGTACGGTCCTAGCTTGATGCCTGCTGCAACCGGCATAACAACCCGGCGGCATTATAGCCGACCGATCTTGAAGCGGTTGCTGCACGACAGCACCGTGCGCGCCGATTTTCGCAGTAGATGATTAACGCCTCGCCGGCGAAGATGTGGTTGTGATCGGAAAACTGGTAACGTACTCAGGCCCTTTCGACGCATGCGCTGCCCGCCCAAGGTTTGACTAAGCTGTTTTAGTGGGAGAAAATACCAGTGGCGTTCCTTCTGCGGACGTCATCCTTCCGCGAAGTGGGCCTGTGGCGCAGCTGGGAGCGCGCTTCCATGGCATGGAAGAGGTCGCCGGTTCGATCCCGGCCAGGTCCACCAAACTTTCCCGCAATAGAATCAGCAACTTGGGGCGGCAAAGTTGATTCTGCGCGGGCCCGCAGCGTCGAAGTTTACGGTAAGCAGTTCATTCGGCGCGACTAACTTCCGAGAGCGGTAGGTATCCAACTTGATATCCGCGGCTTTTTTCTTGACGCTGGCGGGTGCTTGGCCTAATCTTTCGGACGTAACCAGCCCACAAACCAGTTATCAGGCTACCGAATGTTGCCTGCCGTTTCGGCAGCAGTGGTGCTTTGCATTTAGGCGCCTCTATCCGTGGCGGGTTGGGCGGTCGCATCGTGCTGTCTGTCAGCGATTTTGGCGGCGCTACAGCAGTTTCTGACCACGAGAGCCGCACGTGGGGACAATGGTCGACGAAGGGGGCGGCGGCTTTGCCAGGTCGTACGTTGGCCCCAGAACCCTGGTTGTGGAGACTGTTTCACCGAGACACACTCACGCCACTTGTTATCGAAGTCGGGGAACCACCTGAATGAGCAGATTCGTTTTCGGAAAACATCCTGTTAATGTTGTTGTTTTGTTTTGTGCCCTTTTCATTGCGCAAGCTTCAGCACAGAGTGTCGACCAAACTGCGACGGCGCCTGCGACTGCGGTTCCGAGCGGCGGTAGTACTGCGGGCGTCCCAAGGACAGCGGGCGGACAGAATTCAGCGTCAACCAACGCCTCCGGCCCCAACGCGGTTGCGCTCCGCAACTTTCTGCAGAGCCGTCCTGAAGTCATAGACCAGTTGAAGCTTCTGCTGGTGCAGCGGCTTCGTGCCGAAGGCAGCCTGGTCGATGAGCAAACAGTTACCGACCAGATGGTCTACGAACGCTTGCAAACGGACCCGGCGTTCAGGAATGAAGGCATCCGCTCCCTGATCGACCTGGGTTATATCTCCGAAGATGACGCACAGAACCTGCTTGGTGGTCAGGCCAACGCGCAGAACCTCATGCAAGGTGAAAACCTTGCACCGCAAGGCATAACACCGGCCCTGGCTAGAAGCCGGCCAGGCGAAACACTGAGCAAGCCATCGGAGCAAAGTTATGACGATTCGGCGTTGAACCCGAAGACCATGCCGAAAACGAATCCCTACCCCAGTCTTCCTTCCGCGCGGGATTTGTACACCCAGTTTCCTGATCAATCCAAGCCCCTGAAGCGATTCGGTTCGGACATCTTTCGTCCTGATGTCGTGGGGATGAGCAACTTTCCCATGGATCTCCCGGCTGGTCCGGACTACGTTCTCGGCTCGGGGGATACCGTCACGATTGATCTTTGGGGAGGTGTGACGCAACGGATTAGCCGCCCGGTTGATCGCGAAGGCCGTATTTCTCTTCCCGACGCAGGACCGGTAGTGGTTTCCGGGCTGACTCTGGCGGAAGCGCAACGGGTCGTACAGCGCGCTCTCGAACCTCAGTACCATGACGCCCGAGTGGAGCTATCGGTCACTCGCCTGCACACCGTAAGAATCTACGTTGTGGGGGATGTGCAGCGCCCGGGCGCGTACGACATCAGTTCGCTTTCCACCCCTCTCAACGCCTTGTATGCCGCCGGAGGACCGACTGCCACGGGTTCGCTGCGCGTGGTGAAGCATTACCGCGGAGAACAATTGGTCAGCCAGATGGACCTTTATGAGCTGTTGATTCGCGGAGTCAGAAAGTCGATTGAGCATCTCGAGCCCGGAGACACGATTCTGGTACCCCCGGTCGGACCGCTGGTGGCAGTCGCCGGAATGGTGCGGCGTCCCGCGATCTATGAATTAAGAGATGAGACCGAGCTTTCCAACGTGCTGGACTTGGCGGGCGGTATATCGGTATCCGCGGCATTAGGCGAAATCAAGGTCGAGCGGATTGAGGCGCACGAGAAGCGAGTCATCCTGAATGTAAAACTCGCTCCAGGTGCAGAGGCAAAATCGCAAAGAGCCATGGTCGGTCCCTTCCAGGTGCAGGATGGAGACCGGGTCACGGTTGCTCCTATCCTTCCTTATAGCGACAAGTCGGTTTACTTACAGGGGCACGTGTATCGGCCCGGCACCTATGCTTTCAAAGAGGGAATGAAGATCACGGATTTGATTCATTCCTATCAGGAAGTCCTGCCGGAGCCTTCTACGCACGCCGAAATTATTCGCATGCAACCCCCGGATTTCCGGCCACAGACCATCGAGGTTGACTTGTCCAGCGCCTTGGCCGGGGACGACACGGTCACCCTGCAGCAGTTTGACACTGTATGGGTTTTTGGGCGATACGAGATCGACGCTCCCAAGGTGACGATTTTTGGCGATGTTCTGCGCCCCGGCGAATTCCCGATGAGTAGTGGGATGTCGGCGGCCGGACTGGTCAAAATGGCCGGCGGTTTTCGGCGAAGCGCCTACACCCAGACCGCTGATTTGGCTAGCTACGAAATGGAGAATGGCTCCAAGGTCGTCACCAACCAGCAGACACTTAATATCGGCGCCGCCGTTGGGGGGGACACCTCTGCCGATGTGAGTCTTAAGCCGGGTGATGTGCTCACGATTTTGCAAATCCCAGGGTGGTCCGATATTGGCAGCTCGGCTGCCGTCCGTGGCGAGGTGATGTTCCCTGGCACGTACGGAATCAATGAAGGCGAACGCCTGAGCTCTCTGATCAAGCGTGCCGGTGGGTTTCGCAAAAATGCTTACCCCAGCGGCGCGGTGCTGGAGCGGATTGAAGTGCGTCAACTGGAGGAGAAGGGAAGACAGGAACTGATTCGCCGGGTTGAGGCGGCGACTTCCACGGTACATTTTGCTCCCACCAGCACAGGACAGGACCAGGCGGCGATGCTGCAAGCGCTGCAGCAGCAGCAGACCCAAACGCTGAATCAGTTGCGGTCACGACCTGCGACGGGGCGGCTGGTAATAACTATCTCCAGCAATGTCTCGGAGTGGGAGAATACGGCGGCAGATATTTATTTGCGAGCTGGCGATGTAGTTACGATACCCAGAAAGCCCAATTTTGTTCTGGCCTATGGCCAAGTCTATAACCCTACTGCTATTACCTATGCACCGGGGAAACCGGCAGAATGGTATTTGAGCCGTGCGGGTGGTCCTACCGAGCTGGCCCTTAAGAAGGCGATCTACGTCATTCGAGCCAATGGTTCCGTCGTCTCGTCGCAGGGAAGTGGTTGGTTCAAGGGAGGTGTCCTGAATACGAAATTGCTGCCCGGGGACGTTATCGTGGTTCCGGAGAAGGCGCTGGGTGGCTCGTCGGCCTGGAAGACGACTCTGGAAACCGCCCAGTTGCTGGCGTCCCTGGCCGTTGCGGCGGGTGTGGCTGTACATTTCTAAATGTCGTGCGTGTCCTTATGCAGGTCTTACCCGGCGAGCGTGCTCCTCTGCGTTAGCTTGCTCGCGAACTGCGCGCACGCCCAGTCTCCGGACACCACCCCAGCGGCGTCGAGTCACTCATCTAGTTCAGTTGCCGACGATGATCTGTCCCCGCAACTCAAGCTGAGCTCTCTGCCGAAGAATTTGCTGCAGGACCAGCAGGCCTTCTTCACCACTCCGTTTCGGATGAAATCGGGAAATCTGTTCTTCATCGTCCCGGGAATCTTTGCCAGCGCCATCCTGGTGGGAAGCGACACCGCGATTGAAGCGCACCTGCCGAAGGGCTCCAGCACCATCAAAATGGCGAGCAATGCTTCGAACGCTGGAATGGCTGCGTTGCTCGGCGCGGGAGGAGGCCTCTTTTTATGGGGCCAAATAACCAAAGATGAGCACAAACGCGAGACCGGTTTCCTGGCGGGAGAAGCTGCCCTCGACGCCTACCTCGATGCAACCGCGTTCAAATATATCGCTGGCCGGGAGCGTCCGAATACCGGGAACGGCCGCGGTAGCTTCTTCCAAGGGGGCGACTCTTTCCCCTCGGATACTTCAGCGGTTAGCTGGGCCGCTGCCAGTGTGATCGCCCACGAGTATCCGGGTCCTCTCACCAAGTTGTTGGCGTACGGCACGGCCGGAATGGTAAGCGCCGCTCGCGTGGTCGGCCAGAAGCACTGGGTCTCGGATGCAGTTCTGGGCAGCGCTCTGGGCTGGTACATGGGCCGTCAGATTTATCGCGCTCGCGGAGAACGGGATATCACTGCGTCCCAGTGGGGCACCTTCGTCAAGGAACCGGAGGACAAAACTCCCGATCCAGCGTACATGGGAACGACCTACATTCCACTGGATAGCTGGGTGTATCCCGCATTGGACCGGCTCGCTGCGCTGGGCTATTTGCCGAAATATGTGCAAGCCGTGCGCTCGTTGACTCGGCTGCAGTGCGCCCGATTGACTCTCGATGCCCAGGAGAATGTCGGCTATCCGGAAGTCGCCAACGAATCGGCCAGAGTGGTTGGGGAGTTGCGAAGAGAGTTCGCAATCGAGCTGGCGAATCTGGAAGGAGCGCCTAACGTCGGCACGCAATTGGAGTCGATTTACGCACGCACGACCGAGATTGCCGGAATGCCGCTGCGCGACAGCTTTCACTTTGCGCAGACCCTTGCCAACGATTATGGCCGTCCCTATGGGCAGGGGTTCAACAGCATTGTCGGGGCATCGATGCGCACCGAGGCTGGTCCGCTGGCCTTCTATTTTCGCGGAGAGTATCAGCACTCGGCGGCCATTGCACCCTACAGTCCCTCGACTGCCCAGGCAATCGCCAATGTCGATCAACTTCCGCTGAATTCCGTGCCCACGTTCTTTGCCACCAACCAGTTCAACTCCATTGAAGCCTATGTGGCTCTGAACATGGCCAACTGGCAGATGTCGTTCGGGCAACAGAGCATGGCGTGGGGTCCCGACACTGGTGGTTCACTGATGCTCTCCAACAACGCGCAAGCTATGCCCATGCTACGCGTCGGGCGAGTCACCCCTTTTCAGCTGCCTGGCCCATTGGCTTGGCTCGGCATGATACGAAATCAGCTCTTCATCGGCAGAGCTGGTGGCTACTACTATCTGCGCGGTCCCTACCCCCAGTTTCCACTCGTCGGGAACGGCTATCAAACGGTTAATCCGCAGCCGTACATGTGGGGCGACAAGCTAGGTCTGAAAATGACGCCAAACCTGGAGATCGGAGTCACCATCACAGTAATGTTTGCGGGGCAGGGAAGGCCGGCTACCCTGTCGACATGGCTTCATACCTGGTCCACGCGCGGCAATGCTCAGGCCGTCGATCCTGGAAAACGCTTTAACGGCTTTAACTTCTCCTATCGAGTTCCTGGCCTGCGTAATTGGCTACTGATCTACGCCGATGGTATGGCAAACGACGAGCCCAACCCTATTGCTTACCCCAAACAGTCCGCGTGGAATCCTGGCGTATATTTCCCGCAGCTTCCGAAGTTACCTAATCTCGACCTTCGGGTGGAGGGCATCTACACCAATATTCCTAATTATCCTGGGATCGGGCCCTACTACTTCAATGAGCACTACGCCGACGGATACCGAACGTATGGCGAGATTATCGGTAGCTGGATTGGGCGAATGGGCGATGGCATACAGGCCTGGAGCACGTACTGGTTTTCCGGCGAGAACAAGATTCAGCTAAGTTATCGAAGGCAGTATAACGATCCCATCTTTCTGGGAGGCGGCGGACTGAACGATGTCTCGGCTAAGGTCGATTGGCTGTTCAAACGCGATCTCCAGGTTTCACCCATGTTCCAATACGAGCGATATAACTTCCCCTTGCTGAGCCCAGTTCCTAAAAGCAATGTTGCCGTGGGACTGCAAGTCACCTATTGGCCAGCGCATCGGCCCCGAGTCGTTTCGGCTCCGTAGGCGCCGTCACAATAGCTATGCCCAAAAGTGGGACTGAGCTCTGGGCCGAATACTACCGTGGTTTTAAATAAAGGTCCGCGCCGCAAAGCCGATTCAGCGCAAGTCGCAAGGGTTGCAAAACAGCAGAGGTTTAATTCGCTAGAGCATTTCCAGGGTTGATATAGTTTCACGCAAGGGTAGTGCGGCGCTTCAGCGCCGCGTCCCGCCGTGAAAAAGAAGACCTTCGCTCTCCGCGATCATGGCCATGATCGCGGAGCCCCCCTTGGGCTGGGTGCCAGGACGCCGACCTAAAGGTCGGCTCTTCCGGTCTACAGCAACCCTGAAATTGCGCTAGCTAGGCGCGTTCCGTTCGGAGCATAGCTGGAGCTGATCCGGTTACGGCGATTCCGTGCTTATGCAGAAGCGGAATCAGCCCTTTCGCAACCGTGATGGACGGCTGCCAGCCGAGTTCCCGCTTAATCTTCACGTTATTGGCAGTAAGCGATTTGCGTTCAAACGAACGGAATCTCGCTTGGTCTTCGATCACCGGCCGGTGATCGTCGGCAGCTTTCATCAGGCAATCCAAAACAAATCGGATCTGCGTCGCAGTTCCCGTACCAACATTAAATCTGTCGAACTTGTTCGAACTGCGGAACAGGGCCGCGCATATGGCAGCGACTACATCGTAGACGTGCACAAAGTCGCGGGTTCCGCCGAGATACCCCATCCGGATCTCTGGCAAGTCGCGATGGTGAATCAGTTCGATAATTCGGGGAATCACATGCGAATTCGTTTCGCGCGGCCCATATACATTGAATAACCTGAGAACCACGCCGGAGAGGTTCTCATTTACGCGACAAGCGCAAGCGACGATTTCTTCCGGCCCCCTGGGAGACTGGAGCCAGATCGCTGTTGAGAAGATTGGAGACTCTTCTGATTTGGTGGGACGCTGCCAATATTTTCTTCTTGACCGATTGGCTCTCGCTTCGTATGCTGCTGACAACCCAAAGTTCCAGCGTCTTCTGCGGAGTCGAAGGTCTTTCCGTAATTGCAGGAGTTGGCTTCGCGCTATCGACCATTTAACAGCAGCCGGATCTACTTTATGTGTATACGTGTCCTGTGCCAGCGCCGGCCAGGAGATATCGCCGGATTCCGGCAAGTAACCTGAGAACGCACATTGTCATACTTGCAAAGAACCCTGGTCAATCACCACGAGGGTAGCGCCGCTCTCTTCGTCGCCCCTGAGCCTTCGCCTCTTGCCTCTCTGCAAGTGACGCTGGTCCACGATTGGCTGGTCAACATGCGCGGCGGAGAGAAGGTGCTGGAAGTCTTGTGCGAACGGTTTCCCGACGCCCCACTATCCACCTTGCTGTATGTACCGGGTTCCGTGAGTTCTACCATTTCCAATCGCAAAATCAAGACCAGCCTTTTGCAGCACCTGCCGCTAGCAAAGACAAAATACCGGCATTACCTGCCGCTCTTTCCCCTGCTGGCCGAACTGGCCAAGGTCAACGGCTGTAATGTGGTAATTTCTTCGTCGCATGCGGTGGCCAAAGGCATGGTTAAGAAAAGTAACGGATCCGGGCCGCTCCACATCTGCTACATTCATACCCCGATGCGGTACATCTGGGACCGCTTTGATGATTACTTTGGACCGGAGCGCGTGGGCAGGTTCGCCTCCCGCTGGTTCTTTCACCCGATGGCCAGATGTCTTCAGGCGTATGATCGAAAGACAGTCGACCGGGTTGATGTATTTGTCGCCAATTCGCGGTTCGTGGCCGACCGGGTGAGGCGCCATTATGGGCGCTATGCTGAAGTATTGCCGCCTCCGGTCGATATCGAGCGATTCGCCGGCGTCAAGCGTGTGCCGGAAGATTGGTACTTGATGGTTTCAGCTCTGGCACCTTATAAACGCGTGGACCACGCAATCCTTGCATGTGGCGCACTGAAGAGGAAACTCAAAATCGTCGGCCGTGGACCCGAAGAAAAGAAGCTGAAGGCCTTGGCTGACAAGATTAGGGCGACTGTCGATTTTGCAGGATTCGTCGAGGATTCCGAACTGGCTAAGTATTACTGCCGCGCCAAGGGTCTTTTGTTTCCCGGCGTTGAGGACTTTGGAATCGTGCCGGTGGAAGCCATTGCCGCTGGTTGTCCGGTGGTTGCCTTCCGGGAGGGCGGTATCCTGGACTCGATGACCGACCGGACAGCAGAGTTCTATACCACCGCCACCGCGACGGGTTTGCAGGCGGCAATTGCCCGTTTCGAAAAGCGGACCTTCGCGGAGGAAGATCTGCGCAACCGGGCCGCTGACTTCGCACCTCAGAACTTCCTCAGCCGTTTCGAGGAGATACTCGAAAGGGCTTTGTCTGCGCGGCAGCGCACCTTGTTCTGATCCCAAAGCGTGCACAATCGGACCCCGCAAACCCGATCTGACATGAAGAAGCTGAACCCATCAATTGCGATTTGCATTGGCCCGACCGTTTTGTCTGAGCCCCAGAATTGACCGGCGGCTTCGGACTTTGCTACCGCCTTGTTGCCGCGGCGAACAAGCTATTGTTCACATTGATTGTCTGCCCGGAAATCGCCCCAACTGCCTTTGCTCCAAGGTACCAAGCATTTTTCACTGATCGCAACAGAGAACTGCGCGTGCCGGAGACGCTCTGTATGGGCCGGATATGCGTGTACACGACCTTGTCGAAGCCTGTGCGTCGCAAGACCAACCGCAGAGATTCTTGCGTATAGAGATTCACGTGGTCCTTGACGTCAAGATAGTGAACCCCCTCACGCATTCCTATCACGCGCACCTTCACTTTTGCCTTGGCAATCTGGATAGGAGCGTTGGGAGTAGCTAGAAATAAGATTCCCTGTGGCTTCAGAATGCGGCGAAGATATCCCAGCAGAACGTCAGGATTGGGAATATGCTCAATCACGTCCCACAAGGTGATTAGGTCGAAGTACCCGGCAGAAAAGCCCGATTCCTCAACCGCGCCAGCGCGCATCCGATCGGCCAATCCGAGTTTACTCGCCGCATACTCGACAGCAGGAACGCTGATTTCATATCCCACAGCCTTCCAACCGGGGTACCGTAGCGCATGTTGCACAAAGAATCCGAGCCCCGCCCCTACGTCGAGCAGGTTACCGCTACGATTCTCCAGAAACTTCTTCCCAAACTCCACATACATGGCTCTGTGTGCCCGGTCCCACCAGTATAAGTCGGCTTCCGTAAGCTCGCTGTGAAAATATTCGTCATAATGTTGATCCGCGACA
Source organism: uncultured Acidobacteriaceae bacterium (assembly GCA_963785825.1). GTDB lineage: Bacteria > Acidobacteriota > Terriglobia > Terriglobales > Acidobacteriaceae > Bog-257. The sequence continues at coordinate 267,110 of CAWAWQ010000001.1, forward strand.
TAGCAGGAACTTACATGGCCGCACGAACGGCATCGCTGGACAGGGATGTCGAACTCGCGAAAGACAACATACCTGTCCCTGGAGTTGCAAGCTATGCATGGACCCGCCATTGGTTGGATCGCCATCAACTCTTCTCTAGCTCGCCGGCAATTGAATGTAGCATTCCGTCGGTGCTCAATGCAATGATGGGGCTGGATCCTGGTAGCGGTTGCGGTAATCGCGACATGCTGCCGTGCTCCCCCACGCCACCCATGCGATGCACAGATCCGGTAGCTGCCCCGACTCGTCCTCAGAGCGTCGCGAGCCTGCTGGCGAGAACGGCTGGGATGTCGCATACTGCTGCTCTAGTGGCCACACGGGCATTTGAGAGTTATGATTCCTCCATGAGAAAGCCTGCCTTGGGATGTTTGCTAATAAGTGCGGAATTGCTGTTGACTCTTTTTTCTTTCGCTGCGCCGAAGGTTACAATCTATTCCGCACCTCCGGGCGAGCCGCTCGCCGGGGCTTTCAAGTTGCAGGTCGAAGGCCGTGATGTGCCGGTGTACCAGCTCCGTGTGTCGCCACAGAATTCTGCCCTGCGCATCAATGCCGTGGAAGACAAGTCACAAACGGGTACCAACTTTGAGGATGCCGGCTTTGCCTATTTTGATGCAGCCGGCAGCGTCAACATAACCGTAACCTATGCCACGCCGGTGACAGCCGCGCGATTGTTGCCTGCATCCTCAGGCAGCCGAGTTAGCATCCAGGGCAGCACTATACGTTTCACCGTAAGCCCGCCCCAAAATATCACCTTGGAAGTGAACCATGAGCTGGTTCGGACGCTTCATATCTTCGTCAACCCACCTGAAACCGATGCTCCTGCTCCCAAAGATGCAAATGTTCTGTACTTTGGGCCCGGGGAGCATCAACTGAGCGACCTGAAAGTACCGCAAAGCAAAACAATTCTTTACTTTGGACCGGGGATTCATACCATCGACAACCTCGTGGTCCGCAGCGGCCAAACCGTCTACATCGCAGGAGGAGCGGTGGTCAGGAGCGTGATTAAGCAAGGCGCCGCCTGGGTTCCTTCTACTTACGGAGGTCAAACTTCCAAGTTGTACACCGAACCGGCGATTCGATTGACCGGCGCGAACATCAAATTGCGGGGCCGCGGCATTCTCGACGGCTCGCCCAGTCTGGGCAAACGCATCCTGAGTATCGAAGGAAAGGACATCAGTCTGCAAGACTTGATCCTGAAAAATTCTGGGAATTGGTTCATGCCCATTTTTTACTCCGATCGGATATCGGTTACGAACATGAAGATTCTCGGATACCGAGCCAACTCCGACGGAATCGACATCACCAGCAGTCGTGACGTAACCGTAGAGGGGTGTTTTATTCGCACGGTGGACGACGTCATTGTTGTCAAAACGAAACTAAGGAAGGGTACCACAGCTACGGAAAGCGACAAGGTTAACAATATTGTTGTTCGTGGAAATCGGCTCTGGAATGAAACCGGTGGCGCCTTGAAGATCGGCACCGAGGTATCCGCCGACATCAGCGGCGTCACCTTCACGGATAACGACGTGATCCGCGATCTGGCTCGAGGGGCGACGGAGGGCATCTATCTCGCCGGCAGCGGGACGGTTAGCAACGTCCGTTTCGAAAACACCCGTACCGACCGCACCGGAAATGCTTTTGACAAGAACGGCGCAACCTGGGTCGTATTCGCTTATATCCGGCCCTCCGAGTGGGAAAGCAACGCCGACCGCAACCGGCCGCTCGGCAAGATCCGCAATATCGTCTTCTCGAATACTCAGGTGACAACTTCCCCGCAGACTGCCAAAGTGCGCATCGATTTGCTGGGCGCCAGTGAGAGCAGTGACATTGAAAACGTGAAGTTCGAGAACTTCACCGTCAATGGCAAGCCGCTCTTGAAGTCCAATATATTGCTGAATGAAAAATTCGCCACGCAAATTACAGGGTTACCTTGAGGATTTCACCCGTCGAATGTACGTGGTCAGCGCTCGGATACTACCGCCTCGGTACTAATAATTAGGCCAGCGCGATGATCACACGAGGCTAGTGTTGATCTAAGAGACCATAAACGCTTACTTGCGTCGCCGAGCCGACGTACACTTTGCCGTTGGCAACGGTTGGGACGGCAAATTTCACGAGGAGACCAGGATCGTCGCGGTCTTGGTTCTGTTTACTGTTGTATAGCTCGTTGGCCAAGTTCGTTGCATCATAGGCGTGCAAGATTTCGTGATCACCGTTGTAGCCGTGGGTATTCTGCAACGCCCAAACGATTCCACTGTTGTCTCCGTTGGAGGATATGACCGGAGTGCAAAATCCCAAATAGGTGGGGGAGTGGGAAGTTGGCGAGGTGGACAACAAACCATCCGTCAGGCTGTACGCCTGCAGGGAATAGAATGTGCCACTGCAAAGATAGACATTGTGGTTCCAGTAAGCCGGCGCTTCGAGCATGATCCCTATTTGTCCAGTAATATCCTGGACTATTTGGGAGTTATCGACGGAACTGTAGTGGCCCATCTGGTCGCGGTCTACCACATAAAGTTCGCCTCCTTTGCCTGCCTGCACCAACTCGTGTACATGGCTGCCAGACTGGTCCGGCAAAAGAAGGGCGCCACCTGAGCCGACATCGAGATCGCCACTCTCGAGACTCCCCTGGTCGTATGGGGTGAAATAATCCTGCACCGCGAGTTGGCTGCCGTTCTGCCGTAATCTGACAATGCTGTCCCCAAAATCGAACGGCGTGCCTGTGGTGTCGAATGTCCCATTGGCTATTGGCACGAAAAGATCGCCTGCCAGGTCGGCGGATAACCCGGTACCGGCCATCCATATTCCTCCAAGCGCGCCATTAGGCGTCGGTACCCAGGCCGCAGTTTGTTGCAGAGTGGTCTTGTCGTATGCGATGACCCAGCCGTGGTAGGGAGGGACGTCGCAGTGTGAGGCCCACGCCACATAGACGTTCCCATTCCTGAGCAGCAGACCTGCCCGATTGTTGTTTGTCAGGGGATCGAAGCTCAGCATCCCGCCGGAGCCGTCGAGAGCGTTTCCGGGGTAACTTGCCTGAATGAGCGTGGGGCCGCCGAACTTCTCCGTGCCGGTAGCGATATCAAGTGCATGCAACCGCTGAACGAAGACACCGCTCTCTTTCGTCTTTGCTAACACGTAGATCGTGCCCGTTGCGGTGTCGATCACGGGGGTGCTGGTGATGCCGATTTCAGGTGCGATATTATCGCAATCCAAATCAGTCGGGGAGACCGGTGTAACCCCATGCGCCGGATCGATGAAGCTAGCTTGCCAGAGCGGGTTTGCATTTTGTCCACTATTGCTATCCGCGTCAACGGCATAGACGCTGTCATGCTCGGTCGCCGCGTAAATGACGTTGTGGGTCCCTTTGCCTGGAATGTTCACGTTGGCCAAGTAGAGTGGTTGGGCGTAGACATTCCCGTCTACGGTTTGAGAGAAAAGCTTGCCGAATTGACCCGTGTTGACATTGGACGGCGTAAGAATGGTCTCCACCGGGTCCTGCCCGGTGCGCATGCTGTCATCGTGTTGTGTCGTCACCTGCATACTGGTGATGATTGCAATGCTTAGCTGCGCTGTGGCACGTTGGACCGGCAGTCCGGAATCCATGACTTGAAGGGTGAAGGTGAAAGTGCCAGACCCGGCAGGGACTCCGGAAATCACGCCCGCAGCCGACAAGCTCAAACCGGGCGGCAGGGCACCCGATGCCAGGCTCCAAGTATAGGGCTTGATGCCGGCGATTGCCGTGAGGTCGTCAACGTAGACGACGTTAGCCGTGCCGACAGCCAACGAATTTGTCGTGATCGTCAAGCCGGCAACGATGGTGATGCTGAGCTGCGCGGTCGACTGCTGCGCCGGCGATTCCGCATCGCTGGCCTTCACCGTAAAGTTGGAGGTGCCGGGCGAAGTCGGCGTCCCAGTGATGGCGCCGGCAGCGTTCAAGCTCAAGCCGGACGGCAGATCGCCTGAAACCAGACTCCAACTGTAAGGGGCCACCCCTCCCGATGCTGCCAGTTGCCCACTGTAAGGCACATTCACTATGCCGCTGGTTAGCCCCGGCGTGACGCTTAAGGGCAAGGAAATCCTGATGCTCGATTGCGCTGTCGCCGTCTGCGGTGCAGCTGCCGAATCGGTAACCTGTAAAGTGAAGGCCGAGGTCCCGACCAGGGTCGGCATGCCCGTGATGGCACCCGCGGCGCTCAAAGACAATCCTGCCGGCAAACTGCCCGAAACCACCGTCCAGCCATAAGGCGCGACTCCGCCCGTTGCCGTCAGGGTGGCAGAATAAGCCTGGTTCGCAAACCCATCGGGCAACGCAGTGGTTGTGCTGCTCAAAGGGCTTAGAATGGTGATGATTAGGGCCGCTGTGGCACTTTGCGGCATCGTTTCGGCGTCAGCGACTCGCAGCGTGAAGCTGGAGACTCCGCCAGAGCTCGGCATGCCCGTGATGGCACCCGCGGCGCTCAAAGACAATCCTGCCGGCAAACTGCCCGAAACCACCGTCCAGCCATAAGGCGCGAGTCCGCCCGTTGCCGTCAGGGTGGCAGAATAAGCCTGGTTCGCAAACCCATCGGGCAACGCAGTGGTTGTGCTGCTCAAAGGGCTCAGAATGGTGAGGATTAGGGTCGCTGTGGCACTCTGCGGCGTCGTTTCGGCGTCAGCAACCCGCAGCGTGAAGCGGGAGGTTCCGCTGGCAGTAGGAGTGCCGGAGACCGTGCCAGTTGGGCTGATAGTCAAGCCCGAGGGCAGACTACCCGAGGCGATGTTCCAAGTGTATGGCGAAACGCCACCGCTCGCACGCAAGGCAGCACTGTAGGCAGTATTCACTTGCCCAGCAGGCAAGCTGCTTGCCGCAATGGTGAGCGCCGGCAGCGACGCCGGGGAGTTGGAAGGCGAACCTCCACAGGCCATGGCCACGATGCTGAGCAGGAGTGCAGGCGACAGCTGCAGCAACGCCTTCCATGTCTCCATAGCTTTCTCCGTTACAGCTAAGCAGACTGCACCACTTTTGATAATGAGAGTGGCAGCGACAGCGGCTTATGTTTTTTGGATTTGGAGTTGTTTACTTTACCCTAAAATACAGGCTTTTGCAACAGCTATTTCGTGTCGTCGCTTGCCTTACTACAGCCACAAAGGCCAGGGCCCAGCGTAAACCCGCATGCAGAGTTATTGGAAGGCGGCTGCTGACGCCTGATTATCATCCTGGGGCCAGCTGCCCTTCGGCTCATGACGCTCTTTGCGCAAGCCCTTCGTTGTCTCGACGGCACATGTCACACTCCGCTTCCTTCCAGGCTTCACTGGCTGGGCGAGAGGAGACTAGCATTGGGGTGTGCTTAGGGTCAGCAAGCTTTGGATTAGAGCCGGGCAAAACCAGAAATCAAGCCTGTCTTTTATCAGGGCGTATAAGTCCAGGTCAGCACTTCCTGGATGGCAGTGCCTCCGCCGGTACTGGCCGTGAAGCCCACATATGCCATGTGCGCTCCAACCACAGATGGAATATCGATTGCCCAGGAGTTTGAAAATGTCGCGCGAGTAATAGTGTCAGTGATTTGCAATGTCAACATGGTTCCGTCGTAGCTAATCTGCGCCAGGTATAGGTGGCCGTTGCGAAGGTCAATCCCACTGCCCGTCATGTCCACAGCGGGAATGGTCGGCGAGGCTCCATTGGTGTAAAGCCCAGTCGAGTTACGTCCTTCGCCGAAGTTGTTGTAGATATCGAACTTGACCGCCACGCTATGCGGAATTCCTGGAGGTCCAGTCGGGGTCTTGGCTCCGTAACCGAGCCCGGCGGCCACAGGACCAGCCACCGTCGTGCCCGCCCTCTGCACGACAAATGTCATTCCCTCGGCATCCGGCTGGGTCAATTGAAAAGTAAAGAAGGTGGTAAAGGTCTGGACGTTGACAGGAGTACTAAACCAAGCGCTGCCTGCCTCACCCGTTCCGCCATCGGTAAGTCGCAGTCGCGTTCCACTGAGCTGCGCCTTTTTGTTCAAGGACAGCCCTATGTTTTCGAAACCCTGCTGATACGCGATCGCGTAGGGCGAAGCAAAGGTCCAATTTAGAACGTCTTCCACCGCGGTCGCACCGCCGGAGCTGGCAGTGAAGCCCACATACGCGGTCGTGCCACCGACAATAGCAGGAATGTCCAGCGTCCATGATCGGCTATAAACGTTGTACGTGGTCGTGTCAGTGATCGTCATGCCGAGAGTCGCGCCGTCATAAGTCATATGGACGTTAAACACGTCGCCGCTACGCAGATTCACGCCGCTATTCGTCATATCGAATGCGGGTATGGTGGGCGACGCGCCATTGACGTAAAGGCCAGTTGAGTCGGTACCTTCGCCGTAGTTGTTATACAGATCGAACTTGACTGCAACGCTCGTCGCTATGCCTACCGACCCACCGGGACTCTGTGCCCCATAACACAGCCCGGAACCGGCGGGACCGATCGCCTGGGTTCCCACGTTCTGTATGACGAAGGTCACTCCATCGCCTCGAGCATTTGAGAAGCGGATGCTAAAGTCCTGTGTAAACGCCTGGATGTTGACCTTCCTCGTGTACCATGCGCTGGCTATCTCGTTAGTGCCGCCATCAGTCAAGCGAAGCAGGCTGCCATTCACCGCGGCCCTTCCATTGAGCGCGAGCCCATCGCTCCTGAAACCGCTGCCATAGTTCAGCGATCCGCCCCCGGCGGTTGTAATCGTATACAGTGCTGTCGCGACAATGCTGTTGTACTCGCCAGCGGCGGCTGCCATGGCTTTCACCGTGGTTGTTTGGCTGACCGTAAAAGGAGCAGTGTAGACGGAGGAAGAGGTGGTGGGAGTTGAACCGTCGGTGGTGTAGTAAATGGTTGCTCCGAGAGTCGGATCCGCGATCGACACTTGGCGGGCTGAGGTATAGGTGCCACTGGCGGGAGAAAACGTGGGTGTAGCCACCTGCGCAGCGATAAGACCAAAAACGCTCATCTGTCCCGCCGCCCCCACATAGACCCTGCCGTTCGCGACGCTCGGGACTGCGTACTTTACGGCTCCGCCAGGATCATCGCGGTCGAGGTTTTGCAGCGTGTTGTAGAGCTCAGTCGCCAGATTAGTGGCGTCGTAAGCGTGCAGCACTTCGTTGCCGTTGTTGACCAGCGAGTCAGTTTGCAGCACCCATACGATGCCGTTACTGTTCCCATTGGACGAGATGCTGGGGCTGGGGCCCGGGTAGTAGAAGGTGGTGGACGTTTGGGAAATGGGCGTGGTCGACAGCATGCCGTTGCTCAGGCTGAAGGCCTTGAGAGAGTCAGTCCATGCGCCAAAGAAAACGGTGTTGTTCCAGTAGGCCGGCGCCGAGAATAGATGTCGAATCTGGCCGACAAGGTTCTGAACGATTTGCGAATTGTCGGTGGGATTGAAGTGCCCCATGTTGTCGCGGTCGACGACATAAATGCTTCCCTCTTTTCCGGCCTGCACCAGTTCATGTGGGTGCGAACCAGGTTGGTCCGGCAGCAGCAAGACACCCCCGGAGCCCAGGTCGTGATCGCGCTGGTCTAAGGTAGCTTCATCGTACGGCGTGAAATAGTCGGCGACTGACAAGCTGGCAGCGCCCAAACTCAGCCGCAGGATACTGTCACCAAAATCGGTGGGACTGCCAGAAGTTTCGAAGGTGCCGTTGCCGGTGGGAACAAACAGATTGCCCGCCGAGTCCGCCGCCATGCCGACGCCGCTCATCCAGAAGCCGCCCGCATTGCCATTGGGAGTCGACACCCAGATCGTCTTTTGTTGCAGGCTGCCCTTGTCGTAGGCCATCACCCAGCCGTGGTAGGGACTGTTGTCGCAGTTCGAGGCCCACGAGATGAAGACATTGCTGCCGTTACGCAGCAGGCCCGGCCGGCTCAGGTGCATCAGCGGATTGAAGGTGAGAATACCGCCGACGCTGCCTGATCCGTGGCCCGGCACCGAGCCGGAGATTGTCACCGGCCCGCCAAACTTCTCCGCCCCGGTTTGCAGATCGAGGGCATGCAGGCGATGGAAGAAGCTGCCGTTCTCCTTGGTCTCCGCCACCACGTACAGCGTGTTCGTGGCCGGGTCGATCACCGGCGTGGCGGTGATGCCGATCTCCGGCACCACGCCGTCGTAGCAATTCACATCCTGCGTGGAGACGGTGGTGATGCCCTGCGCAGGATTGATAAAACTGACCTGCCAGAGCGGCGCCATATTATTGTCGGCATCCAGCGCGTATACGCTATCGTGCTCGGTTGCGACGTACACCACGTTATGCACACCCTTGGCCGGGATGGAAACGTTTGGGAGGTAAAGAGGCTGCGCATAGACATATCCGTCGACCGCAACCGAAAACAGCTTGCCAAATTGGCTCGAATTTACATTCGCCGGGGTGAGGAGGGTCTCCTGCAGGTTCTGTCCCGTGCGAGAGTTGTCATTATGTTGGGTCGTGACTTGTACCTGTGCGGCTAGGGTCGCGGAGAGCGTCAGCAGAAGCCCTGCGAGTAGCACTGGCCGGAGAAGACCCCTGCGCACACTAAGGGCGGGCCGACTTGACATGCATGGGGTCAAAGCACGACTCCTTATCTGACAAACGACGTCGAGTCGAAGACAGGCTCAGCAATCAGAGCCATGGACTGGGTTTGAATGTTCGGCAAATTTTAGCGATATCACCATGCTGGAACAATGGCACGAAGGTGTCGCATTGTGGCTTTCTGATATACATCACTTCCCGAGACTGCGGGGGGAATCGGTAGTCCGAAGGAAGCTGGATCACTCAAGGCGAAGCTGCGATTTAGGGGGGCGATTGCCATGGCGGAGCCCTGTGTCCAACAGATGCCAGACCCTGGTAGTGGGTCAGTTTGCTTGCGCGTGCATTCGGAAGACGGGTATGAAATTGTCATCCCTATTCAAACTGACCCGCTAACCAGACCCTTTTTTCCTTGACGTAACCAACCATGCTCAATATGCTGTTTGTCAATTTCCAATCCACAGAATGGGATCGGGTGAGAGCAGCGGAACCCGGCCTGTATTTTGCCAGTCGCAACCACGGGCGGAGATTGTTCGGTACGCCATCAGCAAACCTTACCTAACCGAGGAAAGCGAAGCTTTGTCTTGAATTTCCTGCAGACTGTGCCATGAGAGTCGCAAGTTCCTCCCCAGTGGGATCCTAATGATGAAGGGCGATAGTGCGGCAGTCGGGTTTGCTCGCCAGCCGGTTCCCGAGGATCGGTCTGATCTGGCAACCCTGGGGGACGCGCCTCCTGCGGCGAAGATTCTGAACCTATTGGACCTCGTTGCGTTACGGGGTAGGTTCTTGCTGGTCCTTGTGGGGTGTGGGTTTCTGTTATCGACTGCTATCGCCTTTTTGATCCCAGTCCGATACGAAGCGGTAGCGCGTCTGATGCCGCCAGATCAGTCCAGCAATATCGGTGCCAAGATGCTGGGCACTTTAACGGCCAAGGCTGGCGATGCGGTCGGCGGCTTAGCCGGTGACCTGTTTGGAGCGCAAACAGCTACCGCGACGCTAGTGGGAATTCTCGCCAGCAACACCGTCCAGGACGATCTGATCAATCGCTTCGACCTGCGCTCGGTCTACTCCAAGAGGAAATACGATGCCACGCGAAAAATCCTTGCGCGACGGACAGACCTTCTGGAAGATCGTAAAAGCGGGATCATCACCATTCGCGTGCAGGATTCGGACCCCACGCGCGCTGCCGCCCTTGCTAGGGGCTACATCGACGAATTGAACACCCGAGTTTCACAGCTCACCACTTCTGCGGCTCATCGTGAGCGTGTATTCCTGGAACAGCGTTTGCAAACGGTGAAAAAGCAGCTTGATGACGCCACTTTGGAGTTAAGTCATTTCTCCAGCAGAACCAGGACCTTCGATCCCCAAATTGAAGGCAAGACCATGCTCGAAGCTGCGTCAAACCTGCAGGCCGAACTGATCGCTGCCGAGTCAGAGCTACAAGGCTTGCAGCAGATTTATGGGCCGGAAAACGCCAAGATTCACGCTGCCAACGCCAAGGTGGCGGTCTTGCGGAGTAAATTGGCAAAGCTAAGCGGCAGCGGTCGAAAAGACACGGATAGCCATCAGGGATCGGATGAACTTTACCCCTCCATTGAACAACTTCCCCTCCTCGGCAACCAGTACTATGACCTCGCTCGCCGCGCCAAGATCAACGAATCCGTCTATGAGATCCTGACCAAGCAGTACGAACTGGCGAAGGTCGAAGAAGCCAAAGAGATTCCGTCCATCAAGGTCCTGGATGAACCGACGGTCCCGGAGAGCAAATCCTGGCCTCCACGCGTATTCATCATCGTTCTTGGAACCTGCCTTTCCTTCGCCCTTGCCTGCATCTGGGTTTTGGGTGAGGCGGGATACGAGACGTTGGAATCCAATGACCCGCGTCGCCTACTGGCGGAGCGCTTATTCAGTCCCGTGTCGAGGCGGTGGTCTTCTTTCGCAGCAAAACGCCTTCCGTCGCGATAGGTTCAACAGACCTCGCTTATTCCGATGCTGCAGGAGAGACCGCAGCGCTGCCTCCGGTTGTCAAGAGCCCCGAACGTTTCAGCAGGAACAAACTGCCCGGGAGCGACAACACAAGCGCAAACAATAACATCGTCCCACGATTGGCCGGATTCGCGCCGATCGAGAATGCTGCGGCGAGCAACAATGGAACCGTTGCCAATACCGGAGCTACAACACCCGAAAATACGAACCTCCTCCGCGACATTCGTATCTCTGCGTTCGTCCGAGGCATGCTGTAGAAAAGATGCGCTGCAATGGCAAAAATCGATCCGACCATTGTCCCTAATGCGACTCCGATAGCACCGAACATTAAACCTAAGATCAGACTCGCCAACAAGTTGCTGATGCCCTCGGTTAGTGGGCTGATTTTAATGAACTGCTGCTGCCCTGCAGAAACAAGAATGACTGCGTAAGGCATCCCTACCAATCGGATCATATTGGCTATTAATAGAATCACCAGGATAGGGTAGCCAGTCTCCACGTACTGCTGGCCAATCCACGCTCTTAGGATCGGGGCGGCGTAGATTAAGGGGGGAATTCCAGTAAAAATGAGCAGGATCATTCCCACTTTTGTCGAGATAATCACCAGTCGACCCAGAGCTTTGGGATCTTGACGGGCGTGGAGGGCAGCAGCATGAGGCAACATAGCCGTTAGGACGGCAGATGCTCCTCCTGAAATAAACGCAATCAAGCTGGCCGCCACGGAATACGGCGTCACGGCGGTGAATTGAAATCGCCCTACAAAAATGAGATCCAGGCCGGTGATTAAGAGCATGGAAAATGACATTATCGTCAAACCAAAGCAGTATGCGAGCAGTTCGTTTGCGGTGGAACGCCGCACCAAACTCAGCTCGAACTGCAGGTCCGGCACCGCCCGTCTCATCGCCCAGTATTGAACTCCATACGAAAGCACGTTTGTGAGTGCCATGATGGCTGCCATTATCACAATGGACTTTCCGGCAAACGCCGCCACCACAACCCCGGCGGCTGAGACTAGCCTTGCCCCACCGATCACCAGCGCAGGAATCTCATTGCGCTGCACCCCAATGAATACTGCATTGAACGCCGATGCGGGCAGCCCTAATGCGAGCGAAACACCGAGAATGAGGAGGGCCCACCGCATCATTGGAATTGTGTCTGCAGGAATCGTGGGAAAGACCGACGGCAGGGCAGCGACGGCCGCCACCAGCAGAATCAAGCTGAGCGCAGCCGCGGCAACTAGTGCCGCGAAAGCGGTACTAAATACCGAATCGCGTTGTTCGAAGTCGCTCTTTTCAGTGGCGTAAGCTACGTAGCGCCCCACCGCGGTCTGCAACCCGAAATCCAGGTAGCTGACGTAAGCCGCCACTTGCAATACCAGAACCCACGCGCCGTACTCAGAACTCGACATGTGGCGCACCAGCAGCGGCGGCAGGAAGAGAGCGACAATTGCGGTCGCCCCGCCTCTTCCAAGGTTCGAAATAGCATTCTTAAGTAATCGCAGGCGTACGTTCATCCGGGTCATTCGAGTATACAAAACCGGACTTCGTCCTAAGCACCGCGCGTTGAAACGGATTGCTTTCTGATAGAGGCGTGAGGTACGATTGATGATCCCAAAAATAACCCAGGATAGCGGGCCCAAACCGCTATCTTCGTCATAACCTCAATTAGCGAAACCACAAAGGCAGGACGGGCTTGTGCTGGCTATATCGGAAGACACGGCGGACCTCTATCTCGATCTCATGAAAGGTGTACTCACGCGGTCTGTGATTCCAGATCGGCTTCGGCCGCTGACTGCTTCAAGCGTCCGCTCCAAGAGCGTCATCGCTTGGGCGGCATTCGCCCTGCTCGACCCGGTCTTGTCCAAAATGCGTCTCAAGCTCTGCCGGGAGCGGTGGGACAATGCCATCCGCCAAGATGGTCGTGACTGGCCTGCGGAAGCGGAAACCATGGTGGGCATGGAGCGCCTCAAGAATGTCGAATTCTGTGTCCGCGACGTCCTGCGCCGTGACATACCAGGCGATCTCATGGAAACCGGTGTCTGGCGCGGAGGTGTTTGCATTTTTATGCGCGCAATCTTGAAGGCCCTCGGCGACAGGAGTCGGATTGTATGGCTGGCCGACTCGTTCCGGGGCCTCCCGCCGCCAGATGGACGATTTGTGCAAGACAAACAGAGCAAATGGCATGTGTACGAAGACGAATTGGGCGTGGCGTTGGAAGACGTTAAAGCGAACTTCGAACGGTATGGCCTGTTGGATCAACAGGTGCAATTCCTCCCTGGCTGGTTCAAAGATACTCTGCCCAATGCCCCAATACAGCAATTGGCAGTTTTGCGCCTGGATGGCGATATGTATGCCTCCACTATGGACGCCCTTACCAGTCTCTATCCAAAGCTTTCTATCGGAGGTTACGTGATCGTAGACGATTACGGCGCCTTGGACAGCTGCAGCCAGGCTGTTTCAGATTTTCGCGCGCAGCACGGGATTGTCGAGAAGATCCAGAAGGTTGATTGGTCTGGCATCTTTTGGAGGAAGGAGGCTCCTTAACCAAAGCACGGGATCCTGAAGAACAAGAGATGAGTAACAGCGCGATTTTTCCTGACAATCGAGACTTCTTCGCGGCAAATCCGGTTTTGTGGGCCGCTTGGCTCACTACTTCCCAGCTGTTTCAAAAACTAAAAAACTCTTTGTGGGCAACATTGTTTCGAGCTCCTGAGCTGTATCTGGGGCCGGGAAGCTTGGTTCGCGGAGCGAAACACATATCATTTGGGAGAGGAGTCTATGCGCGCCGCGACCTTTGGCTGGAGGCAGTGACCCGCTACGGCGAACAGAAACTCGATCCTGTGCTCGAAATCGGAGATGGTGTAGTCTTTTGCGACGGTGTGCACGTCTCTTGTGTCCAGAAAATCTCAATTAAGCGTCACGCATTAATAGGCAGCCATGTCTACATTTCCGACGGCAGCCATGGCCTTTATAAGAACCGGGAGCAAAGTCTACCTCACGAGCCTCCCGCCTTACGCAAGCTAGCAGGCGCTGGGCCCGTGATTATCGGTGAAAATGCTTGTGTCGGCAGCAATACGGTCATTCTTGGTCCGGTCAGGATCGGGGACGCAGCGGTAATAGGTCCGAACTCTGTGATCCGGCATGATGTCCCTCCAAGGACCATTGTCGCGGGAATGCCTGCGGTACCCCTTAAGGTATTTCGCGAGCCAACCAGGAGCTGGGAGGAATATGATGCACGAGACTAACCGGTCTCACTTCTCATCCCCCGGCCCAATCCCCAGCCACCTGTGGATACATTTGAGCCGCTGTTCGCATCAGCCAGCGCGAGGGTTTTTCTAATGAGTGACGCATACGGCGAGTACTTGAGCAAACACTATGCTCACGTTGCAACGCCGGCTAGTCTGGAACGCAAGAAAACTTGGGTGCTGGCCAATCATGGTTCCAAGCTCCCCCCAAGCCCCGAAGCGGACATTCTTGACGTTGGACCCGGATTCGGAAACATACTTCAGCTCTTACATGATCAATGCGGTTACGCGAACGTTAAAGCGGTCGATATCTCAGAAGAAGTGGTTGCGTTTTGCAACCGCATTCTTCCTGGCAGCACCGAACTGGTTTCGGACACGATACGGTTCCTCGAGCAGCACGAAGAGCAATTCGATCTCATACTGTTGCTCCATGTCATAGAACATCTTTCGAAGGACACCGTCATTCCATTTTTAAAAGCGGTGCGGCGCGCCCTGAAAGCTAAAGGCCAGGTGATTCTCGAGGTTCCCAATGCTGCGCATCCCATTACAGGCGTTAACATGCGTTACGCCGACTTTACCCATCACCTTGGTTTTACCGATCGCAGCCTGGAATTCGTCATTCTGAGTGCCGGTTTTTCTGGCGTGACCGTGTACGGTTGCAAAATTCCTCGCGAATCCGTGGCTCGTACAGTCCAGCGCGCTGCACAGGACGCTGTAGAGATCCTGCTAGGTGTTGTCGTGCGCCTTTACATGCCGACAAAGCCAAGCATCCTAACCAGCATCTTGGGCGCCTGTGCCACAAAATAAAGAGGTCAAATGGTTTCATTTTCGGCTGGCAAAACCCTCTGCGCGGGCGAGTTTGTTCGCGGAGCTACCAACAGGAAATGTTGAGCAACTTTGTGGCAAGGCGGCGTGAGGGCTTTCGTGCGGAGCCTATAATGTGGGCGGTGTGGCTGATTATCGGCCGCATGCTGATGAACTTAAAGGGGGTACTGTGGGGAACAATGCTGCATACCTCTGACCTCCAACTAGGTCGCGGGAGCGTCGTCCACGGGGCCAAACACATAGTGTTAGGTAAGGGAATCCGGGCAAGAAGTGGTTTGTGGATCGAGGCCATCACTCGCTATCGCGAGCAGGCATTCCACCCTTCTCTGAGTATCGAGGATGGTGTCTGCTTCTCGGATAATGTATACATTTCGTGCATTGATCGTATCGTCATAAAGAAAAATGTGCTGATGGGCAGCCGCATATCTATCTCCGATCATAGCCATGGTATCTACAAGGGCGAGCAACAAAGTCTCCCATCCGAGCCTCCGGCCCGCCGCAAGCTGGGAGGAGGAGGCCCCGTCCTTATTGGGGAAAATGTCTGGGTCGGCGACAATGTAATCATAGTCGGGCCGGTCACAATTGGCGACGGCGCCGTGCTAGCTGCCAACTCCGTCATTCACGGAGACGTTCCGCCCGCCACCATCGTAGCCGGCGCGCCAGCGAAGCCAATCAAGCGATTCGAACCCTTGAGCGGTTGCTGGGAGCCCGCATGACTCCACGGGCCCTTAGGTTTTCGATCTGTATACCCGCCTATAATCGCGCGCGGCTATTGCCGCCATTGTTGGACTCCATCTATGCGCAAGACTACAAGGACTTCAATGTAGTCATCTGCGAGGACGCATCCCGCGAGCGAAAACAAATCGCTGAAGTGGCTCGCCGCTACAGTGAACGCTATCCTGGGACGCTGTTTTACTGCGAGAACGAAACCAACCTTGGTTACGATGCCAATATTCGCAATTTGATAGCAAAGGCCGATGGGGAGTTCTGCTTCTTCATGGGCAACGACGACCTGATGTGCCCCGATGCTTTAGCCATAGCGGACGGCCTGCTTTGCCGCTACGACAATGTCGGCCTCGTATTGAAAAGTTATGCCTGGTTCGACAAGGAGCCCGATCACATTAACCAGGAGATTCGATACTTTAATAAAGAACGGTTCCTCCGAGCTGGACGCGAGGCGATCAGCACCTGTTTTCGCCGCTCGGGTGTGATCTCCGGGTATATTGTCCACCGCGAAACTGCCGCCGCTTTTGCGACCGACGAGTTCGACGGCAGCTTGTACTACCAGATGCATCTTACCGGCAACGTTCTGGTCGAGAAGAATGCCGTCTTCACACCTAAGGTCCTGGTGCTGTGCCGTGCCGGCGAAGCCTACGAATTCGGCAATAGCCCGGCGGAAAAAGGCAAGCACGTCCCCGGCGCCATCACTCCCAGGACCCGGCGGGTGATGATCAGCGGAGTGTTCTCGATTCTGAGCGCACTGAAAAAGAACCGGCAAATCGACGTTGTCGACGATGTAATGCGGGATTACGCAAGTTATTTTTATCCCTATATTCGGGAGCAGCTCGACCTTCCGCTGAAGAGCTTTGTCTCGCTTTACCGGTCTTTCTGCCGGATGGGGCTGGCCCGCTACCCCATGTTCCACTTTTACTGTATTGCCGGATATGCCCTGGGGGCACGCAATTGCGACGCGATCATCAAATATGTACGCGCCTGGCTCGGCCGCAGCCCCCAGTTTGGTCCCGTTTGGCAGTCGGGGACGAGGTAGATCGGTGCAGAGCAGCTGGCAAACCACATTTCTCATAAGAAGGGTTTCCCCCTATGGCCTGGCGCTGATCTCTACCTTAATCTTCTTGATCGCTTTCTTCTTTCCTCCCAGTATCTATAGCTACTATATGGATGAGCCAAGCTATATGTTTATGGACTTTGGCGCGCTTGCCTTTTTCCTGTTGTGCGCCGGTTCATTCATTTGCGGCGTGTGGCTCATAGGCATCGTATTTCCTGTTCAAGCGTTCGCGGACGACAAGCTGGAAAGCACATTTTCTCCTACCGCTTTCTTGTTGGCTCCGCTGACGTTGGGTTTAACACTGTCCCTATTATCGAATTTCATCATAGTCAAGAATAATCCGAGCCTCTTATTCCTTCTGTTTGCGCAGGGAGGCGCGGAGCTCAAATCGGAAATCCAGCTTGGGGGGTCGTTTAATCTAACCCATACTTTTCTGATCGGTCTCGTGTGGTGGGTGAGCTGGCGATGTGACGACCTGAATATTGAAGGCGTTTCGCGCTTTTGGATTAAGGTCGTACAGTATGTAGCAATCGCCTCAGTCGTTTTATCCGCCATGCTTAAACTAGGACGGGGCGAACTGATGCCGGTCGTTGCCGGACTTGTCGTGATTTACATGTTGCGGAAGGCCAGAAAAAAACAAGTAAATACGGCTTTTCTGCTCAAAATTGGGGTTGGCTCTGCCGCGGCAGTGCTGGGCCTCTTTCTTTTATTTTCGTATATCCGCAACAGCATCGACCTGTCGCGCGATCTGATCGCCTACAGCCTCGCATCCTATAATCGGCTGTCTGCATTGATGGCAGGCAAGCTGCATTACCCCTACGCCGGCCACGGCATCTATCTGGTTAGCTTCCTCGGTTTTAACAATGCCCTGAACTCCATCATCCCCTTTCGCGACATACTTGGGTGGCCCAGCTTTATGGACTACTGGCAATCGGAATTCGCCGCCATGGCGCCTGCCGGTCTCAGCGATAATTCCATTTGGGCTGGAACGTTCGGCTATATTTTTGCCGATATTGGTTGGTTGGCGCCGGTATTCGTTTTTTTCGAGGGACTACTCTGCGGGCTGGTTTGGCGCTCCATCAAGCTCGGTAGGCCACTTGGGATTGTTCTGTATCCCTGGTTTGCATTTTGCATCCTGTTCTGGTTCGGGATGAACTACCTCTTCGACAATAAGGTTGTGGTGCTTTTTTTGGGTGCAATGTGCCTTTACGTCTATGAAGGCCTTTTCCTTAAACGCAGGGCGCTGGTTGCGGTTCCCGCTGTTTGAGAGAGAAGAGATGCAAGTGGCACTGAGAGTTGCGAAAGGAGACGTCTGAGTCTTGGCGACGCAGGAGAGAGTAGCCCGCGAAAGGGCGGCGTACGATGAGGGGAACGTCTGGGAAGAATCGCATAAGATTCAGCAGCGGTTTCATCACGTCTTTGAGAGTCCTAATACTCGTTATGGCGAGAACTTCTTCGAGGCAAAGCTGGCAGAATGCTGTCAAGGAAGCGCCGTTCTGGACTACGGGTGCCTTGACGGCGCCCTTACTCCTAAGTATCAGGCTTTAGGTGCGCGAAAAATCGTTGGCATCGATATTTCCGAGAAAGGAATTGAAACAGCGAAGCGCCTTTACCCTCAGCTGGGCACCTTTTACGCCGCCGATGCACATGACCTGAGCATGCTAAAGGATGGTGAGATTGATTTTGTGGTGGGTAGGGCGATTCTGCACCATCTTGATTTCGAGCGGGCTATACGAGAGGTCGTACGTGTGCTGCGTACCGGCGGCTACGCCTTATTCGTGGAACCGCTCTATGACAATCCTGCCAGCAAGCTGTTCCGCGCTCTGACCTCCAAAGCCCGCACTGACGATGAGCGCCCACTCTCGCGCGGTCAGTTGGAATGGGCCGACGGCGTCTTCAGCAAACATGAGCATCGATTTTGCAATCTGGTGAGCACACCACTGGCCATGCTTACCTCGTGCCTTCCGATGTCGGCCGACAACCCCGTTTTGAATATTGCCCATCGAGTGGATCGTAAGCTGGAAAAATCAAGTCTTCGCTACTGGATGCGAACCGCCTACCTGTTCTGGACAAAGTAGCTGCCGCTGCCAATCGCGACGTGCGGAGCGCGCCAACTTAAGTCAACCCGTTTAATCGGCGTTGGATTGTTTCAGCGACCGCATCCACTACCGTTCCGGTACGAGCAGAAACCCGAAGTCCTCGTCTCTCGACCGCTCGCCCCAGCCAACAATCTGCCCCTGATTGTTGATCGCCGTCGCCTCACGCAGTACCCAGCGGGCCTTGAGCGTAACCAGATCGTTCAAGTTTCGAAAGCCTTGCGCAGCGTCCCAGACAAAAGCCTGGTTCTCATCGGCAAAAGGGCCAAACGCGCCCACAACCACATCACAGTCATTTATCGACTTTGGATGACCCGGTAGCTTCGGCGAGAGTGCCAGGGGAGTAAGCTTGCCGTCCCGGTAAAGCGACACCCCTCGCGAGAATGACTCGATGAGAACGTGGCCGCCATCATTGATCGCCAATGCTGAGCTGAACGCACCAGGCGGTCCAATGTGCTGCATCCCGCGCCCCTTATCCCACAGAAAGGCCTGGTATCGTCCGTCCTGATCGTAAAGATTGCCGATAACCTCGGAATGACGGTTGATCCCCGATGCTACTCCGCCGCAGCATCCACCCAAGTCTACAGTCTTCGCCCCCTGCCAGATCACGGGCGCGTCGGTTCCTTCGGGCCTCACCAATTCTCCGGCAATCTGACCGGAATCATTGATGGCGAACGGCCGCGCGTTGCGTCCGGACAACAACTCCAGCTTGCCGTCCTTGTAAGTAAAGCCCTGCCTCCGGTTGGTGGTGAGATTGACCGCAATTCCGATGACGTCGCGATGGCGATTGAGCCCTATGCCTTCGGAGCTGGTGAATCCCGCTGGGACGCCCAGTTCCTGTAGGCCGGCCGCTTCCGTCCACAAAGCCGCGCGATGAGATTCGGTGGTTCCTACGACGTCACCTGCGTCGTTAATGCCGGAGGGCCGCAGAGGCAGTTCTTTGAGGGTGTAGCGCAGGGCCGTGCAGTTGCGGGTGCTTTGCGCGACACACAGTGGTGCGCTCAAGAGCAACACCAATCCGAAGAGTCGGTGTAGGGCCCTGGGTTTCATCGGGCCGTCACTGGCTCGCTTCTATTGAGGAATGTACGTCCAAGCCAGCACCTCCTGAGTCGCCGTGGCACCGCCAGTTGCCGCAGTAAAGCCGACATACGCAGTGTTGCCTCCTACGATCGTCGGAATATCCACGCTCCAAGATGTTTGGAAACTCGCCTGCGTCACGGTGTCGGTGATCTGCATGGCTAAGGTGGTTCCGTCATAGCTCATTTGTAGGTTGAGCACATCTCCGCTATGCAGGTCGATGCCGCTGCCGCTCATGTCAATGGCGGGAATGGTGGGCGAAGCCCCATTTGAATATAAGCCTGTCGAGTCCCAACCCTCACCAAGATTGTCGAACAGATCGAACTTGACGCCTATGCTGGTGGGGATTCCTTGCTGGCCTTGTCCCGGGCTCGGTTGGCCGTAGCCGAGGCCTGAGCCACCGGGTCCGAGCGTCGTTGGCCCAGCGTTCTGGATGGCGAACGTCATGCCGTCCCCGTTCGGGTTTGTCAGTTGTATTTTGAAAATCTGGTTGAATCTCTGAACGTTCACCGGAGTCGAAAACCAGCCGCTCGTAAACTCGCCGGTTTGTCCATCCGTCAGACGGAGACGTTTGCCAGTCACGATCGCGCCCCCGTTAAGCGTCATTCCGGTGGAGCTGAAGCCCGTACCGTAAGCGATGGCAACCGGAGACGCAAAGGACCAGCTCAGGATCTCCTGGATTGCCGCTCCTCCACCGGAGGCGGCGGTGAAGCCGACGTAAGCCGTAGACGCTCCCACCGTGCCGGGGATGTCAATCGGCCACGATCTGGTAAACGACGCCTGGGTGTAGACGTCCGTGATGGTCATGCTTAACGTAACCCCGTCATAGGTCATGTGCACTTCAAACACATCGCCGCTATGTAGATCGATACCGCTCCCTGTCATGTCGACGGCCGGAACCGTAGGTGCCGCACCATCCAAATAGATACCGGTAGAGTTTGTTCCCTCGCCTTGGTTGTTGTACAGGTCGAATTTGACGGCGACGCTGTTGGCTATACCGGGATCGCCTCCGGAACTGGTGGCGCCATACCCCAGCCCAGCGCCTCCGTAGCCGAGCGCTCTCGCTCCAATATTCTGGATAGTGAAGGTGATTCCGTCAGCATCGGGGTTATTGAGTTGGAAGCTGAAATCCTGGGTAAATGCTTGGACACACAGAGGCGTGGAATACCAGACGCTGGCCTTTTCCTGGCTGCCGCCGTCGGTTAAACGCAGCCGCGTACCGCTGTACAGTGCCGTGCCATTGAGCGTCAGATTGCCTGCGCTAAAGCCGCCGCCGTAGTTGATTCCACCGGGCAAGTAGGTCCAATTCAGGATGTCCTGGACGGCAGTAGCTCCGCCCGAGGCAGCGGTGAATCCGACGTACGCCGACGATCCTTGGATGGTGCCCGGAATGTCGATGGCCCAGGAGGTGCTGAATGCCTGATGCGTTACCGTGTCGGTAATCGTCATCGCAAGTGTGGTCCCATCGTAGGTCATATGGACGCTGAACACGTCATGACTGCGAAGGGTCACTCCGCTACCCGTCATGTCGATAGCGGGTATGGTGGGCGAGGCCCCGTTCGTATATAAGCCCGTTGAGTCAACTCCTTCGCCGAAGTTACTATATAAATCGAAATTGATGGCAATGCTCTTAGGGATGCCGAGCTGGCCGCCGGGACTCTGCGCGCCGTATCCCAACCCGGCACCGCCTGGTCCCAGCGCTGTCGGGCCGAAGTTCTGGATCACGAAGGTGAATCCGTCACCCCTTGGGTCAGTGAACTGGAAGCTGAAGTCCTGGGTGAAGTTCGTAACATCCACCTTGATCGGATACCAGACACTGCCGCTCTCGCTCACGCCACCGTCAGTCAGTCGCAGCCGCGTGCCGGTCTGCTGCGCGGTGCCATTGAAGACCAGTCGCTGGAAGCCGCTGCCGAAATTGAGGAAGCCGCCCGCGGCTGTGGTGATGGTGTAGGTAGCTACCGCCGTGCTGCTGTTCTGGTAGCCGGTCGCGGCTGCCATGGCCTTGATCACGGTGGTCTGGCTGACTGGAATCGGGCTCGAGTACACCGGCGAGCTGGTGGTCGGCGCCGATCCGTCGGTCGTGTAGTAGATTGTCGCTCCGGGAGTCGTCGCTTCGATAATTACGGCCTGCTGGGTCGTATAGGTACCACTATCGGGCGAGAAGGTGGGTTGAGCCGCAGGCTGCTGCCCGGCCAGCAGACCATAAGCGCTGACTTGCTGCACCGCACCAACATAAACCTTGCCGTTCGCAATCGTCGGCACTGCGAATTTAACCACTGCTCCGGGATTATCTCGGGCATCGTTTTCCGTGCTGTCATAGAGCTCATTATTGACATTGGTCGCATCATACGCGTACAAAACTTCGTAGCCGTCATTCAGTCGTGCCGCAGTTTGTAGCACCCAAACGATGCCGTTCTGGGTGCCATTGGCAGATATGCTCGGCGTGGCTCCCGGAAATCCCAAACTCGAGGATGACTGCGATGTCGGTGTGCTTGATAGCTGGCCACCGTTCAGCGAGAAAGCCTTCAGCGTATCATTCGCACCCGCAAAATATACGTTCTTGTTCCAATAGGCTGGAACTGCGAAGATGCCCCTCACCTGCCCGGTCAGGTTCTGCACAATCTGCGAATTGTCGACAGGATTAAAGTGCCCCATTTGGTCCCGGTCGACAACATAGATACTTCCCTCCTTTCCCGCGGCCAGCAATTCGTGCGGATGGTCACCCGGCTGATCGGGCAGCAGTAGCGCCCCGCCCGACGCGATATCGTAATCGCCGCTCTCCAGGTTGCCCTCGTTGTAAGGAGTAAAGTAATCCAGAGGGTTGAGCGTAGTGCCGCTCAGCGCCAGCTTGAGCACGCTGTCGCCATAGTCAGTCGGGTTTCCCATTGCTTCAAAAGTCCCATTCCCGGTGGGAACGAAAAGATTGCCCGCGGCATCGGCGGAAAGCCCCGCGCCGCTCATCCAGATTCCGCCTCGCTGGCCATTGGGCGTCACTACCCACACCGCTTTTTGCGCAAGCGTGGTTTTGTCGTAAGCCATGATCCAGCCGTGGTAGGGATCTACATCGCAGTTGGAGGACCATGCGATGTAGATGGCGCCGTTACTCAACAGTAAGCCTGGACGGTTCAAGTGCTTCAGAGGATCGAAGGTGAGAATCCCACCCGAGCTACCGTCGCCGGTTCCGGGATAGGTAGCTTGAATAGTTATCGGCCCTCCTGGCTTTTCCGCTCCGGTGGTTATGTCGAGTGCATGCAGGCGGTGAAAAAACTGGCCCTGTTCCTTGGTTTCGGCCAGCACGTAGATGGTGTTGGTGCTGGGGTCGATCACCGGTGTGCTGGTTATCCCCACCTCGGGGGATATTGCGTCACAACCCGTCAGGTCATGGACGGATACGGTTGTAATACCGTGCACGGGATCGATGAAACTGGCGCGCCAGAATTTTTGTGAAACCCTGTCCGCATCCAAGGCATACACGCTATCATGCTCGGTCGCCACATAGAGCACGTTCCGCACACCCCTGCCTGGGATAGCTACGTTCGGCACATAGAGCGGCTGAGCATACACATAGCCATCGACCGCAACCGAGAAAAGCTTACCGAATTGCCCGGAACTGACGTTCGCCGGCGTGAGGATGGTCTCGTTGGTATTCTGCCCGGTACGAGCATTATCGTTGTGCTGGGTGGTGACCAGTACCTGCGTAGCCTGTGCCGGCGCGGGTGCCGATGGGTTCTGTACCCCTGCCTCGCTGGCGGCGAATACCTCGGCCCAGCTGCAACCCGTCAGTGCCATGCATGCGAGCAACAGCGCTACTGGCACTCTCCGCAAGTTAACTCCACATGCAACCAGAGCAAATGAGCTTCGAATCCTCGGGGTCAAAGCGTACGGCTCCTTCTCCTGCCAAGAATTTGGTGTCAGCAAACGGCTGGGCGGTTTCGCGAATTCAGGCTGGCGTAGAGATCGCACAATTGTACCGCTTGAGGTTGGAGGGCACAATGAAAATTACTCCCTGGTGTCCACTTTGCGGCTGGTAGTTGGATCGGTTCTATGTTTCAAACCGTCTCACTCTTACAGGTAGGTCTGGTAAACACTAAAGTGAAGCTGCGCAGAGTCTTCCCATCTAAAACGCCTGGCCTGTTTGACCCCGAGAATCTGCATCTCGCGCCGCCGATCCTCTGACAACAGAACCCTCTCCACTGCATCGCTGATCGATTCCATGTCACGAGGGTCGAAGTATTCGGCTGCCTCGCCACCCACCTCGGGCATACAAGCCGCGGACGAACACGCGACCGGTGTGCCGCAGGCCATTGATTCAATGATGGGAAGCCCAAACCCTTCTTCGAACGAAGGCAGCACCGTGAGGTCTGCGCCGGAATACGCAGTGCGCAACAGGCTGCTAGAGATGCCGCGGGCGAAAACCGAGGCTCCATTCAGCTTATGCGCTTGCGCCAGCTTGATCATTTCGGGGCGGCCGGCTGCGTCATCGCCAATGATTAGAAGCTTGTGATCCAGTTTCCGGCGCGAGCGTATGGCAGCGAAGGCTCGAATCAGGCCGGAAACGTTCTTATGCGGCTTTAGATTGCCCACATACAACACATAGGGTCCGTTGAACCCCAGTTGGCGGTTGATGGCATCTCGGGCTTGATCGTGTGGTTCGGGAAAAAACTGCCTACTAACCC
This sequence comes from uncultured Acidobacteriaceae bacterium, assembly GCA_963785825.1. Taxonomy (GTDB): domain Bacteria; phylum Acidobacteriota; class Terriglobia; order Terriglobales; family Acidobacteriaceae; genus Bog-257. Next base: position 291,347 of record CAWAWQ010000001.1, read on the forward strand.
CATTGTAGGCGACAGTGATCTTTTCTTCCGGCACTTTGAGGTGTTCCATGATCTGCTGCTTCGAGTATTCGGAGACGGTGAATATTTGGGCCGCTTTCGACGCCGCAAGACGGAACATTGGCTGGGCATAGAGACGGCTTTTGATCCCGCGGCGAAACGTGGCATCCAGGATGTGCGTCAGATCATGAATGGATACAAGTAGTACGCCGCGGTGAAAAAGGGGGATGTTGTAATGCGGCACATGCAGGACATCGCATCCCCGCGCCTGCCAGGGGATTTCGCACTGCTCACGAACGGAGTAAATGTTCGACTTAACGACACTTACCTCGTCGCAATAGGGCCGCAGTCTAGAGGCGTGCTCCGCAAGCGTCAACGCACAAAGGTGAATGGATCCACAGGCTTTAAGGCGGCTAATAATATTGTAGGTATAAGTTCCGATACCGGTCGATAGTAAACGAGCATCAATGACAAGTTTGCTCATTCAGGGAAGTCTCCAACATCTGCTAAAGGGCTTTAGCGCCCAGGCGCTTTTCTGTTGCCGAGGGGCGCGAGAGCAATGGAAGTCTACCCGGTACATCACCAGATCCACAGACAAATGCTTCGCCAAGCTGATTTAGCTGGAGATTTGAAAAAGGCACCGATACGCCGCTTTCAGAACGCGGACGTGACATTTCTTACCAAGACCCATGTCGTCAGAGTTGCAATAAGCATATGAATTACCGGTCTTTAGGTCAAGAGGAAACGAGAGAGCGCAAGCCATACATCACGCGTGCCATGTTACAGACACCCAAATAGGACGCTTGCTTCTGCGAGATGCAAAAAGGAGGCTCAAGAGATGCGGGCGACAAAGGGCGGTTCGCCTGCTGCACAGAAGCGAGACCTCGAAGAAACACACGCAAGCCTTCCGGGAATACAACGCTGCTTGCGCTCGTGAGGCGGGACATGGCCCCGCCGACTGCCGCACAACACGGATTAAATTTTTCGATCTCTTTTTCTGGGAAGGCAATTATCCGAGGGGATAGCGGCTATCCATTTCGATAGCGTCCGATGAAGAAGCACGAGGATTGCGCAGCTTCGCGAAGGACGCTCCTACTAGAAAACAAAGGTCTTTGCGTTGTAGGCGCATCACCCAGCGTTGGCAACCTACGTGCACTAAAAGCTGTAGCAAGCTTGACGAGCTTTCCGAACAGTTTAGTCACACAACAGAGTGACAGGCCGTTTTTTATGTATAAAACTGATTGTTGTTGGAATAGGCTGGGTGAAAGTATAAGTGACCCGCCACTTGGCCGGTCCTCGGATTACCGAAATCGACGAAGTTTCTGGTATTTCCAGCGGGATCAGGCTCATAACTCACGGACTAGTCGCAAATCAGGGAAATGAATGAGAGGGGCAATATGAGGAAATCGAAGATGTTGCTATTTGCAGCGGTTTTGTCATTTGCGTTGGGAGCCTCCGTACGGGCGGTGGCTCAGGAGGCGCACACTCCGCCAGACGAAACAGCGGTTCCAGCGCAACAAGGAAATACGACTAATGAAGCGGTTCAGGCCGCCATTTTCAGGCCTCGGGGAACGGTCATCACGCCGGCAAGCAGCGTCGTCCGTCCGGAGGACGCCGGTCTTCGCGCCCATACGAATGTCTTGATTTGGGTTCCCGAAGGCCGCCCGATGGTTTCTGTCCAGCCGGACTATACATTTGCAGAGACACCGGCATCGTTGGCTTGCGTTTATCAAGTCGGTCCCACCTACGCTGGATGTAACCCGGCAACCGGCGGTACCCGGCACGCCAGTGGTGGTTTCGGCGCCATTGTTATAGTGGACGCTTATGACAACCCGAATATAGCGTCCGACTTGGCGTACTTCTCAAGCTATTACGGCTTGCCTGCAGCAAAGTTCCGTAAGATCTATGCCAACACCAGCTGGGGGAATCAGAACGGCATGACTGCCAGTTGCAGTGGCACGCCGCCCGGCGACACCGGCTGGGGTTTGGAGGAGTCGTTGGACGTGCAATGGGCACATGCCATGGCGCCCAATGCCTGGATCATTCTGGTAGAGGCTTGCAGCAATTACAATAGCGACCTGTTCTTTGCTGAGCAAATTGGCGGCCACGAGGCCGAAAATTACGGCGGAGGCGATGTTACTAACAGCTGGGGTGGCGGCGAGTTTGGCGGCGAAGTCGGCCCGGTCGACAACGTCTTCTACCGTTACCACTGGCAGCAAGTCAGCTATTTCGCCTCGGCAGGCGATTCGGGATGGGGAGCGCAATATCCTAGCTCTTCGCCCTGGGTAGTCTCCGCGGGTGGCACCACCATCAATCGTGACGTCAGCGGAAACTTCCTAAATGAGAGCTGCTGGTCGGGCTCCGGTGGCGGTGTAAGCCAATACGAAATGTGGCAGAACCCGGTCAATATCGCCAACGGAATGGGACCATGGACCAACTTCCAGTATCCACTGTTCGGACAGACTCAGCGACAAACGCCTGACATCGCTTTTGACGCCGATCCTGCAAGCGGCGCTTATGTCTATGACACCTATGGATATGGCGGCTGGCTTGTGGTGGGAGGGACCAGCTTGTCTTCGCCTGCGCTGGCCGGTATCGTCAACTCCGCTAATAACAGGTCAGGGCAAGCTCCCTACGGCGGGGGCTATTACATAAATGAGGAAAATAATCTCATTTATGCTGCCTACCAGGCGCACATCGGATACAAGTACTATTACGACGTCACCACAGGATCTAACGGCAGCGGCCACAATGCAGGCCCGGGTTATGACCAGTGTACCGGCGTTGGTACTCCCCGCGTTCTCGGATACAAATGAAGACTGCGTAGTGTTTGCTATTTCTAAGGTCCTGCCTTGGCAGGGCCTTTTTTGAAGCCTCCCGCGACCTGACTTAACGTTTACAGATGGGCAGAAACCCAGCTCTCACCGCTGTGCTCTGGACGGGCAGGCGCCTCGGAGTAGTTAGCGCTTGATAGTCAGTGATGCCATCAACTCGCAAATGACGGTTGAATGCCTTACCTTCGTGCTATTCGCCCCCGCCAAAGATATGCCTGAAACGGCTGAGCAGCTCCTGGTATGCTGCGCACCTTGGGGAGGTGAACTTCAGCCACGAGTAGCAAGGCGGCAACTCCAAACAGGTTGGGACTTAAAATTTATTGGCAATTCTTTCCTCCGGATACAGATTTGCAGTAATATTTGGTGCCACTCATATGTACTCGCCGGCATTTTACGGACTCCGATGAGGCGAATCGGCAGAGCACACTTGTTTGCTGTTGCGGGATGGAACTTCTCGAGCGTTACGGGCTAACCACCTTGTGAACCTGCAGCTTCGACAATTCTGTTCGCTCGTCCTCACCGGCACCTTTGGCGAAAATTAAACCCGATTCATCAGGAGGAAGTACGATGTTGTCAACACGGATGCTGTTTGCCCATGCTACGCTGGTGTCAGTCGCTCTATTGACTACACCATTATTCGCGCAGAATCCTCACAACCCGGGAATCTTTCAGCAGTATTCGGCTCCAGTGTCGTCCACGTTGAGATTCCTTGCCTCGGAAGAAGGAAAACAACGCTTACTACATTCCCCCAGTCGCTTGGCGTTGCCTCTGCTTACCCGCTTCCATCCTGATGCGGTGGGCCAGTATCCGCAACAACCGATGATGCAGCCAGGACCCCTGAGCACAATCCATCCAAACATTAGCGTGAGCGGTTGTGGCACCGCCTCCGGCACGGTTATGAATTTTGAGCCTGCCGCCAATGCGGTAGGCCAGCGCGAGGTCTCTGTCGATTTTTTGCTTAGCGCACTGGGCGCTGGTAAGGACCTGGTGGCTGAGCACGCATTTGACGAGCGCGGCGAACTGGGCACGTTTGACTCGCTAACTGCGCTCTATGTACACCGCGACGCAGCTGTGGATTGCTATGGCGGCCATGACTTCGAAATGGCGAACCCGCCGATTTCCGATCCCTTTGTTCAGGGGCAGGAGCTCTTCGGTTCGGGAAATGCTCGTCTGCTGGCCGACCCTACGCCCGCTCACAAACAGATCATCCTGGCGGATCTCCGATATGATGGTACAACCTCAGGCGTCGGTTTGCGCCGCGTTTCCGCCGGCAACCTGGAGTCCACCAGCACCTGTCCTGCGGGTACGTTGAACCAAATGCAGGAGGCGACCTGCGCGGGCTCGAATGCCGTCATTGTCGATGCCAGTCTCGATAATTTTGCCGACGCGGTTTCGATTGCGCAAGATCCCCGCACCAGCGGAACTGGCGCGGGCGACATTTACGTCGTCGATACCTCCTTCCGTTATCTTCGCAGCGTGATCGTGCTAAGCGCCTGTAAGGCCACGTTCACCACCAGCGCCGACTGCTCCGTGCCGATCGTGATAAGCGGAAGTGAAACGGGGACGCAGTTTCCCAGCGTCGCTGTCCTGGGCGGCGGGCCTAACGCCGGAGCAATTACGATTTCCTGGGTGGAGAACGACAGCATCGAATTTATCGCCTGTTTCCCTCACGGTGCGCCGGCGCATCCCACCTGTAACGCCATCTCCACGGTTATCTCGGACCCCAACGCTTACGCCGAGATCACCGATAATGCGTTCGCTATAGACACCTGGCCCGTCATCGCCGCGAGGACGGATGCCGCGGGACAAACCATCTTTGTCGTCTGGTCCGACTGCAAAGTGTTGCCTTTCCAATTTCCCCTCGAGGGATGCCCCGACGCCGATATCGTCATGTCCGTTGACAGCAGCATTTATAGCCCGTCGTGGACGGTCCGTCACGTCAACACCGAAGCTGGCCATGCGTTCTCGCCATCGATCGCGTATGACACAGGCCAGAACGTGATCAACATTGCGTACTACAGTACGAGCTATAACTTGTATAAGAATAACGTCAGGATGGTATTAAATCAGATAGCGAGCGGAACAACCACTGTCGGTTCCGCCAACAACATTACCACCAGCTACGACTCGACTACTGGGGATGGAACCAGTTTTCCATTTGAGAATCCGTTGGGAGATTACATGGGATTGGCAGCGCATGGCGGATCGGGGGCCGGAAGCAGCCGAGTATATCTTGGCTTCACCAACAATACCCGACAGGGCGTTTACGGCTCGATCAACAATACCCAGGCAGATAACAATGTCTCGCGAGTTACTTACTAGCTGAGCCGAAATAATTGATCGCGGCGCCGAGATGGCTGTCGTCGTAGAGCACCTGAACACCAGGTTCGGTGCCGCTGAACAATTGCCTTGACCGCGTCGATTGGCTTCGCCTCGGGTTGCAATCACCTTAGGCCTGTGGCGAAGAGCCGCAGCAGCGCAGAAAACGTCCGTTGGCCCCGCAGTTACTCGATCGGTCGACCGATCCGGGCGGTGTCCAGCGGACGCTTTTTTGTGCGCGTAGGTCGAACGGGCGAATCGTGACCTCGTAGCTAAAGTCTTTCTGGAATGACCTCGGGTCAGGGGCGGGCGCCGCCAGTCGCAATCAATCACCTGAGCCGCCCCAGAGCCCGGTTCTCAGATGCCACCCTGCCTTGGCGCCAAGCAGGGTGGACAGGTTCGTGCTGCAATTCTGAGTGTCAGTGGCTCATCGCCTCCGTCTTCCCCGACTTTGCCCCCTTGGTGTAGGTGATGGTCATCATCGGCTTCAGTGAGTTCGCGTCCGGTCCGGAATCCATCGTCATGACAAAAGAGTTCGGCTTCCAGTCGGAATAGGTGAAGCGGGTCGTCATCTTCTGCCCGTTCATCTCGCCTTCCATGGTGCCCACCAGTTTGTCGCCTTCCCACTTCGTTGTGCCGCTGCTATCGCAGCCGCCCGGGGTCATGTTGTCGCACCACAGACCGCGATAAACCTGGGCTTTGGAGTCCCACCAGAATGCGCCGAAGCCGCTAAAGCTTTCGCCCATAGTGCCGCTGGAATGATACTTTTCCATCAGTGACGTCCCGCCCGGACCAGGCGTAAATGTCGCCGTGCCCTTGCCGGTTCCGCCGGTGGGCGACATTGGATTAGGATTCATCTTCTCGCTCACGGTCCACGTCCCCGACATGGAGTTGATCAGCTTGGTCATTTGCGGGTCGGGCTTCGGCATGGGCATGCTCATCTGCGGCGCCGGTTTGGCGCCCGGCTTCGACATTGCGGAGTCCTGGGCGCCGAGAGCCGCACAGCTGAATGCAACCGCTACGGTCAGAATTGTCCCCTTGAGAATGGTCCTCATAACACCTCCTGAAAGATAAAAAGTAGCGGCAAGAATCTTATACGAAGACCACGGCGGCTGTGTCACCGGATACACGAAAACTTGCCGGCTGCATGCTGTCACGGGGGGATCCGGCTTCGGTAGGCCCCGTCGGCGAGCTCAGGGCAGGTTGTTAAGCCTGCGTACAGCGGCGGAGAAAGCATTCGGGCGCTGAGCCTGTAGAACTCAGCGCCCGAACTCGCATTAATATGGTCGGCGAGATGCAGTCCTAGAAGCCTGCGCTTGCCGAAGGGTACCGCGCTACCCAGCGACCCCGTCTTACTGCGCCGAAGGTTCCGCTTCCGGCTGCGACAGCCTCTGCAAGCGCGCGTTGATGCGAGCTAGCTGGTTCTGCCGCAACTGGTCTGCCTTCGCCTTCTGCTCCGGCGTCAGCACCTGGTTGTAGACCTGGCTGTGGATGGAGGCTTTCTGCACCATCAACTGGGCCATGATCTGCGCCCGCTGATTAGCGAGCGACTGCACTTTGGCTTGGTCGAAGGCGCCGTTCGCCGTGGCGCTCAGCATGGCCACGCGGTTCTGCGCCAGCTGCTGCATCAACGGACGCAGGGTCGCGCGCCGGCTCTGCATCATGGTTTTGATCTGCTGTTTCTGGGCATCGGTTAGGTTCAATTCCTTGGCCAGATAGCCCATGTGATTATGCCGATGGCCCGCCCAGGCGGCCGTGCCGCCGTTCTCGTCACTTTGCTGCGCGTACGACAGCATTGCCGTGCCGCAAAGCACCAGCGCCAGCAATGCCACCGCTACACTCCAAAACTTCATCTTCATCGTTTGTTTCTCCTTCTCGACAGTTCCGTCTGTCAATCGTTGGAACCCAAATCCTAGAAATTCGACGGTTAAGTCTGGTAACGCGGGCGTAAAGTTTTGTGAGAATCAGAAACTGCCGTGGGTTGCCAGCTGTCTAAGCACCTCTAAGGGAGCTCTGATTAAGTTGAAGTTTTGAAGGGGGCGGCCTTCAGGCCGCCCGTAAGTGCCCGCAGTCAAGCTGGGCTTTAGTGTCTGCGTGAGAACTAACCTTTATCCTTGGCGGTGGAACATGACCCCCGAAAATCCAGCCCCGCGGGGGCGGCTATGTCGTTAGCCCAGAATGAAGCGAAGCGGAATCCTGGGTGGAGTGGGAAATTATTCCGAGCCGCGTAGCGGCGAGACCGTTCTCACGCAGACACTTCTAGACCCTGACGGACTTCAGTCGCACTTAATCAGACTCTCCCTAACACACTTCCATTCGGCGGGATCGAAGGTTCCACGATTGAACGCGCAAGAAGCAAAACCATAACAGAGCCATGGCGGGCTTCCCGGAGCATCGCCGCCCACGCCGGAGCCCGCCTACTTTTGCTGTAGGGCAGCGACGTACCTTGCCAAGTTGTGAATGCGCAGTTGTGCCAGCGCGGGATCGTGCTGCGACAAGTAGAGAAACACCGGACCCCAGACCGGCATGTCTCTGCTGCCATGTGCGGCAGTCATGTCGTCATCCTTGATGACCTGCTCCAGGTGCGCTTCCGGAAATTTTCCGGCGTTCTTCGCCGCGAGCTGCGTGAGGTCCGTAGGCGCGGTCTTCAAAGCCAAAGCCGCAGGTCCGTTGCCTTGCCCGCTCTGGCCGTGGCATGAGGCGCAGTAGGCGTCGAACATCTGCCTGCCGGAGTTTGGATTGGTGTAGATCGGAGCGACTTGCTTGATCCTCGGTTTGGTGCTCTGCGGCGACGTGGAGGTTGTTTCAGTTTGCGCCATCACCGAAATGGAAAATAGCAGGAGCGCGGCCGTGGCTAAATACCCCATACGTGAACGCATAACAGCCTCTTTTCGGGCGCAGATCAGATGGCCTTACATTCCAATATCCGTCGGCCGGGTGGAGTTGGTCAGCGACTGGCGTCACAGGGCTTGGTTCACGACGTGCGAGGCTCCCGTTATGAGAGAAGCGAACAATCCTTCCTTCAAAACTCCATGGTCTTCATCCCTGGGCTGATGATGAGCGGCGCTTCGGTCGCGCGCTGTACATCTTCCCGTGTCAACCCCGGCGCCATCTCTTCCAGCACCAATCCACTCTGCGTCACACGGATATAAGCCATCTCGGTGACGATGTTATGCACCACGCGCAAGCCGGTGATCGGCAGGGTACAGCGCTTAAGGATCTTCGGCGCGCCGTCGCGCGTGGTGTGTTCCATGGCGACAATCACGCGCCGGGCGCTGGCCACCAGATCCATCGCTCCGCCCATGCCCTTAACCATCTTGCCCGGGATCATCCAATTGGCCAGGTTGCCGTCTTCGTCCACTTCCATCGCGCCCAGCACGCTGAGGTCGATGTGACCGCCGCGGATCATGGCAAACGACTCGGCACTGGAGAAGAAGGCGGTCGCGGGAAGCTCGGTCACCGTCTCCTTGCCGGCATTGATCAGGTCGGCATCCTCCTCGCCAGGGAGCGGGTACGGCCCGACGCCAAGCATTCCGTTCTCGCTTTGCAGTACGACTTCAATGCCGGGCGGCACGCAGTTGGCAACCAACGTCGGCATGCCGATACCGAGGTTGACGTAATACCCATCGCGCAACTCGCGCGCCACGCGGCGCACAATGCGATCGCGCTTTTCGGTGTCCTTCTGCTTCCCGATGTTCGGTGAGGTCGCCATGTTGACTCCCTGTTCTCGCTGGTGCGGTGAAGGGGCGCGCCCTTAGGACCCTAACGACTCCATTATCAATTTGTCATCCCGAGGAGCCCTTCAGGGCGACGAGGATCGGCTTTTCGCTCGAGGAGGCGATAACCTCAACTCGACGGCTACACCTTCCTTAGCGTCCTTCTTTCAATCCGCTTCTCGTAATCCGTTCCCTGGAAAATCCTATGCACATAGACGCTGGGCGTGTGCACCTGGTCCGGCTCGATCTCTCCGGGCTCGACCAGATGCTCGACTTCGGCAATCGTCACCTTCGCCGCCGTCGCCATCATGGGATTGAAGTTGCGCGCCGTCTTGCGATAGACCAGGTTGCCCCAGCGATCGCCCTTCCATGCCTTGATGAGTGCAAACTCCGCGATCAATGCGCGCTCCAGCACGTAGGGGCGGCCGCCGAACTCCCGCGTCTCTTTGCCTTCGGCGACGATGGTGCCGAAACCCGTCGGCGTATAGAAGGCGGGAATTCCTGCGCCGCCGGCGCGAATGCGTTCGGCCAGCGTGCCCTGCGGAACCAGCTCCAGGTCGATGCGCCCGGTGAGCACCATTTCCTCCAGCAATTTGTTCTCGCCGACGTAGCTCCCCTTGTGCGAAGTGATCTGGCCGGCAGCCAGCATCAGTCCGAGGCCGAAGTCGTCCACGCCCACGTTGTTGCTGATGGTGTGGAGGTTCTTGACCCCTTTCTTGACCAGCGCGCGAATCAGGTTCTCGGGAATACCGCACAACCCGAAACCCCCGACCATGATGGTCGCGCCCTCGTGGATATCGTGGATGGCCTCGTCGGCGTTGGCAACTACCTTGTTCATGGGCATGGGAGATTCTTAAGGACTGACGATTTTACCTGCCCGCAGGCCCAGTTCATCATACAAATCTGACACGGGCGCCTTGTCCACAAGAGGCCGCCTCAAAATGGCTTTCCATCTGAGGCAAGACAGTACCAGGAGCCAGCTTCCAAGTGAAGCCCGGCTCTCGTGTTATTGCTTGAGAGCCACTGGCGGTCCGCTGACGCGCTTAGCCTTGAGGTCCACCGTCACCTCAACGCGGTCGGCGACCTTGATGAACGGAATGCCCTTGTTCATCCCGTAGTCTTTGCGGTCAAAGGCCATCGTCCCTTTGATCGCCCCTGAGCCTGTCCCCTTGCCGGAAACGGTCAGCGTGAGGGTCTCGGGCTTGGAGACTCCGCGGATAGTGAAGGTACCTGGCACATCAAAGCTGTCCGGACCAGTCTGCACAATCTTCGTTGAATGAAACGTGATCAACGGATTCTGCTCGGCATCGAAAAAATCCTTGCTCTTCAGCTTACCGTCTTTCATTCCGCTTCCGGTATCCACGCTGGCAGCTTGAATCTTCACATCCAAAACGCCGGTTGTGACATCGGGAGATGTAAAGGTAAGGCTGGCGTCCCACTTGTCGAAAGAACCCCTTATCTCAACGGAAGCCTTCACATAGAACTTAATTGAACTATCGTTCTTCGTGATGGTGAACACCGGTGCTGTTTGTGCCTGGCTTAGGGAAGGCAGCACAGCGGCGATGGCAAGATAGAGCAAGGCTGATCGCATGCTGCTGAGTCTAGTCTTTTATACTTCCACTGGCCACCGATTTCCGCTTTCGAACATCTCCCGCAGCCCCGGGCCGCGCAGGTTTTCGCGCAAGTGCGTCAACTGTTGCTCGAAATGGAGCAGCGCCTCTTCAATGTTCTGAGGGTTGGTCAGTGCGATGTCGCGCCACATGGAGTACGGGCTATGCGCGATGCGCGTCATCTCGCGCAACGCGCGGCCACCGATCTGGGTGACCGTCTCATCGTCGCCCAGTTCCTCGCGCAGCATCGATGCCAGAGCGGTGGCAATCATCTGCGGCAGGTGGCTAATCCAGGCACACAAGCGATCATGGCGCTTGACGTCCAAAGCCATTACGCGCGATCCAATGGAACGCAGCAGGTCCAGATACTCCTGTTGCCGGGCGGTGTAGAGCTCGTCGCCCGCAATCGGCGTGATCAGCCAGACGGCATCGCGAAACAGCCCAGCATCGGCGTTTTCGATGCCGCCCACTTCCTTGCCCGCCATGGGATGGCCCGGCAGCACTCGCTCCGCGGCTTTATCGCCAAATACGATACGTGCGCGTTCGACGAACTGCTCCTTGGTGCTGCCTGTATCCGTGATCAGAGTGTTAGGAGAAAGCGCAGGTGCGAGCCGTTCGAAGAGCGACAGTATGGCGCCGACCGGAGTTGCCAGTACCACAATGTCGGAGCCGAGCGCAGCCTGGTGTGGGTCGGTTGTTCCGCTGTCAATAGCGCCGCGTGCAATCGCGCTGTCGAGCACCTCTGGCTTGTCGCAGCCTACGAGCGTTCCGCTGAATCCCGCCTGGCGAAGCGCCAAGCCTAGCGAGCCGCCAATCAGGCCCGTTCCCACAATCGTGATCTGCCGGATTGCCATGGCTGTGTCGAAACCACGTCAGATGGTCCGCCCAACAGCGGGCGCGATCATCCGCAGCCGGTCCATCAACTCGGCGAACTGCTGCGGGAAAAGTGACTGCGCCCCGTCGGAGAGCGCGTCGTCAGGCGAAGGATGCACTTCGATGAGCAGGGCGTCCGCGCCGGCGGCGACCGAAGCGCAGGCCATCGGATCCACCTTGTCGCGCAGTCCGGTGCCGTGCGACGGATCGGAGGTAATCGGCAAATGCGACAGCTTGTGCACGATCGGTATGGCCGAAAGGTCAAGCGTGTTGCGAGTATAGGTCTCGAAGGTGCGAATGCCGCGCTCGCACAGGATGATCTGGTAATTGCCGCCCGACATGATGTATTCGGCCGACAGCAGCAGCTCCTCGATGGTGGCGGCGATGCCGCGCTTCAGCAGCACCGGCTTGCGCACTTTTCCCAGCTCCCGCAGCAAATTAAAATTCTGCATGTTGCGCGCGCCTACCTGGAAAATGTCGACATAGGACATCATCAGCTCGATCTGCGAAATCTCCATCACCTCGCTGATCACCATCAGCCCAGAGCGATCGCCGGCCTCACGCAGCAGCTTCAGAGCATCCAGTCCCAGTCCCTGAAACGTGTATGGCGAGCTGCGCGGCTTGAAAGCGCCGCCACGCAAGACTTTCGCTCCCGCTCGTTTCACCTGTTCCGCAGCGGTGAAGATCTGCTCTTGTGATTCAACCGAGCAGGGGCCGGCCATCACCACAACTTCCTTGCCCCCGATTTCCACCCCGTTAGCCAGGCGAACAATGGTGCCCTCCTCGCGGAAGGTACGCCCCACCAGTTTGTAGGGTGCGCTGATACGGTGCACCCCTTGTACACCGGGAAGTACTTCGAGCTCGCGAATGTCAAAGTCGATGCGCTTGCCGACAGCCGCCAATACGCTTTGCCGCGCCCCCGTCGTGCGATGCACCGCGAAGCCCATCTTGACCAAGTGGTCGGTGACGCCCTGGATCTGGTCTTCGGTCGCAGTTTCCCACATCGCAACAATCATGATTAGCCCTTTGCCCTCCGCGGTTCGCTTTTCGCCCTTAGCTTTTAGCTCTTAGCCTCTTGCTGCCCACTGACCACTAACCACTAGCCACTAACTCCTGCCTTTAATCATTCGGCTCCAATTTCGTGCCGTCCACTTCCGCCATCTCATCGCGCTGGATCTGCCGCATCACATCAATCACGCGCTCAAAAATCTGGCGCATCTGCACCTGCGACAGCGGCCCTTGATTCTGGCGGCTGATGTTGTCGAAGATGATCCTCTCCCTGTGTGGTTCGTAGATCGGCAGGGAGGAGTTGAGCTTGAGCTTGCCGATTTCGTGTGCGCACTGCGCCCGTTCGTTCAGTAACTGCACCAGCCTGCGATCCAATTCATCAATCTTCTTGCGCCAATCCTCGATATCCATGGCCTGTCCGATGGGGAGGGTTTCCCTCAGCCGGTTCAGCTGCTGGCCCCGGCCCGTTGCGCCGTTCCGGTAAGGGAAGATAAGAATTCTGCCACAGCTTCAGCTTCTCGTCCCTGGTTTTGTTCGACCCGCTGAACGATGGCGCTGCCCACGACCGCGGCGTCGGCGAAGCTGCCCACCTCCGCGAACTGTTCTGGAGTAGAGACGCCGAAGCCGACGGCGATCGGCAGCTTGGTGAATGACCGCAAGCGCTCGACCAGCGAGCGCGCATCGCCTGCCAACTCCTGGCGCGTGCCGGTAATGCCGGTGCGCGAGATCGCATACACGAATCCGCGCGAATGCTTTGCCGCATCGCGCAGACGCTGTTCGGTACTGGTGGGAGCGGCCAGAAAAACCGGCGCCAGCTTGTGGGCCTTCATCGCGCGCAGGTACTCGCCCGCTTCCTCTACTGGAAGATCGGTCACCAGCGCTCCATCAACGCCGGCGGCCTTGGCCGCTACACAGAACTTTTCCAGCCCAAACTGGAGAATGGGATTGAGGTAAGAGAAGATGATCAGCCCAGCGTCGGACTGCTGCCGAATTTGCCTCGCGATCTCGAGTACGCCGGACAAGTCGGTCCCATGCTTCAGCGCGCGCTCGCTGGCCCGCTGAATGACGGGTCCGTCCGCGACCGGATCGCTGAAGGGCACGCCCAACTCGATCACGTCGGCGCCCGCACGAATGGCCGCCAGTGCGACCCCACGCGATGTGTCGAGGTTGGGATCGCCACACGTGATGTAGGCGACGAGGCCGGGACGCATCTTGAATCGAATGGCCAAACTTTCTCCCTGTCTTGTCTCGCCCGCGAGATCCCCTAGAGCCTGTCATCCTGAGCGAAGCAAGCTCGCGACCGCGAGCGACATCTAAAACTGCAGGTTCTCCCGCAAAATCCCAATGTCCTTGTCTCCGCGCCCCGAGATATTCACTATCACAATGTCGGAGTCTGACATTGTGGGGGCCCGCTTGACACATTCCGCCACTGCATGCGCCGACTCCAGCGCCGGTATGATGCCTTCCAGCCGGGCCAGGCTACGACAGGCATCCAAGGCTTCCTGGTCGCTGGCCGAAACGTACTCCGCCCGCCCCTGATCGTGCAGCCATGCATGCTCGGGTCCGATCGCAGGATAATCCAGTCCGGCCGACACCGAATGCGTCAGCGCAATCTGCCCCGCCTTATCCTGCAGCACGTAAGAGTAGGTACCCTGCAACACACCCGGGCCGCCGCCATCGAATCGTGCCGCATGCTCGCCGAGCGAATGGCCGCGCCCACCGGCCTCAACCCCGATCAGCTTGACTTCGCTGTCCGGGATGAACTCGTAGAAAGCGCCAATCGCGTTGGATCCACCGCCGACGCAGGCGATCACCGCGCTCGGCAGCCGGCCTTCGGCTTTCAGGATCTGCTTGCGCGCTTCCTGGCTGATCACGCGATGGAAGTCGCGCACCATCGTCGGGTAAGGATGCGCGCCCAGCACGCTGCCCAGCAGATAATGCGTAGTGCGAACGTTGGTGACCCAATCGCGCATGGCTTCGTTGATGGCGTCTTTCAAGGTGCGCGAGCCGGAATCGACGCCGCGCACTTCGGCGCCCAGCAGCTTCATGCGGAAGACGTTCAGCTCCTGCCGGCGCATGTCTTCCGTGCCCATGTACACCACGCACTCCATGCCGAACAGCGCACACACAGTGGCGGTGGCGACACCATGCTGGCCGGCGCCGGTTTCGGCGATGATGCGATGCTTGCCCATGCGGCGCGCCAGCAGCGCCTGCCCAATGCAGTTGTTGATCTTGTGCGCGCCGGTGTGCAGCAGGTCTTCGCGCTTGAGGTAAATTTTGGCGCCGCCCAGCTCTTTGCCCAGCCGCTCGGCAAGGAACAGTGGTGTGGGGCGGCCGGCGAAGTCGGCCAGCAGACGATGGTATTCGTCGCGGAACGACTTGTCTTTACGCGCCTCGGCATAGGCAACTTCGAGCTCCTGCAACGCCGCCATCAGCGTCTCGGGAACGTAGCGTCCGCCGTAAGATCCGAAACGCCCGGCCACCTTGCGTGAACGCTTGGGCGAGTTCCGTTCGGCGACCATCGGTTCCTCTGCCGACGGCACCTGCACGCTGTCGCTGGTTTCTTCCATCATCCCCTCTACTTCTGCGCCGGCTGCAATTCGCGGACGGCTACGACGAAATCCCGCAGCTTAGTGTCATCTTTCCTTCCAAGCTCGCGCTCCACCCCGGAGACGACATCGACGCCCCACGGGCTGAATAACCGCAGGACAATCCCGACGTTCTCGGCCGTCAGACCACCGGCGATGATCAGCGGCATTTCCGTCTGGATAGCTCTCGCCAGCGGTACTGCTGCTTCCCAATCGAACGGCATACCTGTTCCCCCGGGCCGCGTCGGCGATCCCGAGTCGAGCAGAATAGCATCGATGACATCGCTCGCCCGCAACCATACAGGCACTATGCCATCGGGCGTGCTTGTGAGTTCGCTTGCTTGCAAGGCCTTGATGATCTTGCGCCTTCCGAGTGCCTGCCGAAAGCTGCGCAATTCATCCGCAGATTCAGTGCCATGAAGCTGGACACCGGTCAGCCCCGCTCGATCGGCAACTTCGGCCACGCGCGCCGGCATTTCATTCACGAATACGCCGATTTTGTCGATCTCGTCCGGCAGCTCGGCGATGATTTCCGCCGCCGCTGTAACTTCGATTTGCCGTAAGCTGGGAGCGAAGATAAAGCCCAGAGCATCGGCTCCCGCAGCTATGCCGGCGCGCGCGTCGCGCAAATTCGTGGTGCCGCAAAACTTCACCCAGGTCATAAAGATCACGCAAGCATGATTAGTGCACTGCTACGGCTTGCGTCCGTAGGGCGCGTAAAGCCTCGCCCGGAGAGGCCGCGCGCATCAGGGATTCACCGATCAGAAACGCGTCGAACCCAGCCTGCCGCAGAGTCGCAATGTCCGCCGCGGTTTCAATTCCGCTCTCCGCAACCTTCAGCACGCTGCCGGGGATCAGCTTGGCGAGACGTAAAGACGTATTCAGATCGACCTGGAAGGTGTGGAGATTGCGATTGTTCACGCCAACCGTTTCGCACCCGGCATCGAGCGCGCGCTGTAACTCCAGCTCGTCGTGCACCTCGCATAAGACATCCAGCTCCAACTTGCGGGCCTCCTGGTGCAGGGCGTCCAGCTCCGCTGAAGACAACGCGGCGACGATGAGCAGGATGGCGTCGGCGCCGTGGGCCTTCGCTTCGAGCACCTGAAATTCCTTGATGATGAAGTCCTTCCTGAGGCAGGGAAGATTCGTGGCGCGCGAGGCGGTCTCGAGGTTCTGGAGCGAGCCTTGAAAATATTCTTCCTCGGTCAGCACGGAAAGAGCGGCCGCGCCCGCGGACTGAAGCTCACGAGCGAGCTCTGCGACCGGAAAATCGGCCCGGATCAGGCCCTTGGAAGGCGACGCCTTCTTCAGCTCGGCGACTACGGCAACTCCTGATTTTGCTGTAGATTGCAGCGCTTTACGAAAACCTCGCGGAGCGTGATCCTCAGCCGCACGCCATAGTCCGCGCAGGTCAGCCGATGCCTGCGCCCCAGCGACTCTGCGGCGAGCGGCAGCGACGATCTCCTCCAACTTGGTGGACATGAGTTTAGAAAGTATACCGTCAACTCCGGCCCCCGCAGCGTCACTTCAGACAAATTCGGCGCCACGCTGACCAGAACAGGAAATCGCCGCAGCCGTCCCCGAATCCTTAAGCACCTAAAAGTTGTAGGCCGTGAGCATAAACTCCTTTCGTAACTCGCTCATCTGAGCTACCCTGCACGTAATCCCTGAGATGACATTCCTTGCCGGCTAACAGCCGACCTTGGCATCGCCTGGGCCGCACGTCAACATCCATGAGTCGCCGTCTCCTCGCTTCGATCTTGTGCTTGGCCGCAGTGGCGCTCGGGCCGCCCGCAGTTGCTGGCGGACAGGTATTGGCGGGTCTGAATCACGAGACCACGCCCGACATCCCGCGCGTCGCCAACACTGCACCGGCCAACGCGCCTCCTTCTTCGCAGCGAAGATATGTCCCTTTGCTCGACTCCGCCGTCTCGCGGTCGGCGGCCGATGCGCTGTTCGTGCATTCCGATCTGGAGCGCGCTCGCGTACTGGCGGAACGCGCTTTGCAGCACAATCGCGACGATGCCGAAGCGCTTTTCGTTCGCATGGAGGTCGCGGCGATGCAGGCCGACGATGCGGCGGCTCTGGATTCCGCTGTGCGGCTGTGCGAGCTGGGTACGAACGCCCGGACGGATCCCCGTGTGCGCCTTGCCTCAGTGCGCGTCCGCGAAGCGGGCAGTAATACGCCGGACTTTCGCAAGGCGATACCGCGGATCCAGGCGCTGTTGGCGAACTCGCAAGAACCCTGGCCGGAGCTGCATGCGGCGCTGCTGAATGCCGCGATGGACGGTGCTCTCGGCCTCGACGCCTATGCGGCGGCGCGCGCGGCCGGCATCCTCACCGACTGGCGGATGGTTGGGCCTCTGGGACGCAATGCACTGCTGGACTTCGACCAGCCACTGATTTCAACTGCCGAGGAGTTGTCCCTGCCCTCCTACCATAACCGCCAGGTGGAGAACTTTCAGTTTCCCGATGGCCGGCTTACCTTGCCGGATTACCTGCCGCATCGTGGGATTTTCTTCGCCGCCGCCGGTTTCGCTTCTCTGACCCCGGGAAGCTGGACGTTGCACGCGGAGAGCGCCGGCATGCTGGAAATCTATGTCGATGGCCGGCGGGTGCTGACGAAAAGTATGGGCTCGGGGCCGAGGGCATCCGCTCGCTTCGAGATATCGGCGGGGCCGCATCGGGTGCTGGCCAAGTTCGCAGCTTCAGCCGCCCCGCTGCGCATTGGCGTTTCGGCGTCGGCGGCGCCTGAGCCCGAGGCTCCGGTGCGCCGCAAGATGTCGGCTCCGGAGCTGACCTACGAATTAGCGGGGGAACATTATGCGGACGGCGAGTTTGGCAGCGCGATCGATCAAATCAATGCCGTCTCCTTTGCGCGGGACTCTGCTGCCCTGCAATTTCTTTTGGCACAATCCTGGCAAGAGCGTAATCCCACAGCGTCAGATAGTGCCACAGCGTGGCACAACCTGAAATCGCTAGCTGACGGTGCACTGGTTGCCGACGTAGCGTTGGCCGGAATCGGGTTGCGAAATCACGATGCTGCGCGATCAGCACTCCTGGCGCATCAGGTTTTGAGCAAGCGCGCGACCAACGCCGCGGCGCTCGCGATCCTAACCGAGTCGCAGACGGCTGGCGCGCGTGACAAACTGGACACGATCGGCGCACGGGACATCTGGTCGCGCCGCCTCGCGGCACATCCGTCTTGCCGCGCATTGCAGGAAGCGACGGATTCTTACCGCGCTCACGCCGACCTGGCGGCAGCGGCTTCCGTGCAACACCAACTCGAGGGCTGCGCTCCTGAGTCGCTGGCCTATGCCCAGTCCCTCTCGCAGCAGGGAAGTCATGCTGAAGCCGTGCAGGCCCTGCAACGACTGCTGGCCGCTTCGCCACTGGACCGCGCTGCCTGCCTCATGCTGGTGCGGGAGCTGCAACTCAGCGGCGACGATGTGGCGGCCCAACATGCCGCCGCCGAGTGGTTGCGGGTTGCTCCCAACGCTGAGAGCTACCACCGGCTGGCTGCGGGCGCCGAGACGAATGCCCAGGAAAATTCTCCAGCTTCAACCAACTTTTACTTGCCTTACCGCCGCGACGCGCTGAAGGTCGTCCGCCAAGCCCGGCTGGACGGCAGCTCCTCCGCCCTTTCAGTCTTGCTGCTCGACGATCATGTGGCCATCTCGCGCCCGGATGGAAGCGTGTCGCTTTATGTGCACACGGTCAAGCGCGTGGTCAATCCCGATGGCGGGGAGTGGTTCAAAACTGATGTTCCGCAGGATGCGCAGGTGCTGCAATTGCGCATTGTGCACGCTGATGGAACGGCGTCGCCGCTTCTCCGTGACGCGCGGACGCAAGCCGCTTCACCCGCCAGTCTTCTGCCCGGAGATGCAATTGAGGAAGAGTACGTCGTCAATTACACCGGCGACGGCGGAATTGCGGAGCACTCCGAGGCCTTCCAGTTTGTGTTCGGAAAGTTCAACGAGCAAGTTATCAGTGCGCGCTTCGTAGCCCTGACGCCCGCCGAACATGCCGATCGCGGAGTGGTCATCGCAACCGGCGAAGCTCCCGAGATGACCGCGAATGTGCGCGGCGCGATGCTAGCGCGAGTATGGCGGAAGGACACAGAGACGGCAAACGCACAGTCCTCTACCGGCATGGCGATTGTTCGCGTGGTCGAGCAGGAGAACGGCTGGACGGTGCCCAGCAATGCCGAACACCAGCGCCGCATCGAGACCATCCATCCCGGACCGCGGCTGGAGGATTCCGCCCAGAAGGTAGGCGGGAGGAAGAAAGCAACATCGGCCACGCGGCTTTAGAGAGAGTTTGGTTAAGTGCGCTCGAAGTCCTTCAGGGCTAAAGAGGCCGTGTCGCAACCGGCAAAGAGCCCTGGTGGTGGAACAAAAGCTCCGAATTCCTAACAAACCAGCCGCGCAGCGGCGGAAGCGCAGTTAGCCCGGGGCGTAAGTGTATGCGTGAGAACTAACCTTTATCCTTGGCGGCGGAACATGACCAGCGAAAATCCAGCCCCGCAGGGGCGGCTATGTCGTTAGCCCAGGATGAAGCGAAGCGGAATCCTGGGTGGAGTGGGAAATTATCCCGAGCCGCGGAGCGGCGGCACCGCTCTCACGCAGACACGGAAGCCTAGTTTGATTTGCGCCACCGACGGCCTGAAAACCGTCCCCTCCAACGCTTCGACTTAATCAGACTCTCCCTAAGAGCCAAACTCGGAGCGGATGTCTCGCCAGGCGGTCACGCTACGCCGCTCGGCTTTCTCGGCAAAAGTTTCCCCCATCTTTTCCAGCGTCGAAAAAATCTGCATGCTTTTCTGCAAATACTCGGGGGCGTTTTCCCACACCGCTTCAAACTTTTCGGGATACTCCGACGCCAGCACTGCCAGACCGGCGGCGGCGAACGCCATTCCCACGGGCCGGCGGCCTGTAACAATGAGCACTGCGCCCGCGCCGAGCGATCCGAATATGAGTGCTTTCTTCCAGCTTTGCATGTATTCACCTCACAGGCAGCCCTGGGCGAGCCACGAATAGTTTAGAGCAATTCCGCAGGTCTGGCGTTGTACGTGGAAGGGCAACCTGACATCGGCGTCAATGGCTTGGGGATGTTTCTGAGGAGGCGGCATTGACGACCAGCAGCCATCCACTCCCGCCGCGCACCAGCACATTCTGCTCCGACTCCAGTTTGATTTCGCCTAGGGGAGCGGTGCGCCCGGCATGGGCAAGTTTCAGGTGTTCGAAGCCATAGACGCCGCACGCGCTTGTCGAAAAAATCCAAAGTGCCTGCTGCTCGCCATTGCCATCGGCGCCGGGGCAATCTCCCCCAGCGGTCAGCTTTCCGAAGACACCCGAGCCCGACCAGATGCCGACCTTGCCCTGGTCCGACGCCACGTAGCCTCGGCCGCGAAAGACGTACTCACCACCCACTTGCTTGGTGACCCACTGATTCGAGGATTCTTCAGTCGAGGTGGCGTCGACTGGAGTTTTTGCCTGAAAGACGCTCTCCGAGGCCGCCAAGGCGCGCAGGCTGAGGTTGAGTGGAATGGATTCCCCGTCGTCTAAGGTATCGAACTTGACCACAATCGCGGAGCCGGATCCAGAAGGTTTGGTGACGTTAATAACGTGTCCGCTCACATGCGCCCCCGACTTGATTTTCGCTCCGGAAGGCAACAGCACTTCTTGCATCAGGCGGCCTTCGATCTTCTGCCCCGGCTTGCTGCTCTTGGCGTTGAGCGTGGAACTCACCATAACCGGAAGCGCGGTGCCGGGGGGCAAAGTCTGCGCCAGCAGCGCGGGCGCGAAGCACAGCAATAGCGCGGCAACTCTTGTCCAGAACATAAGGGATCGCAAGAAGAGAATCGGAAACTCTGGCGCGCCCGGAGAGATTCGAACTCCCGACCTAATGCTCCGGAGGACTCGCCGCACGAGAAATCAACAACTTAGCTAGAGTATCACAAAGTGTCACGATGCAGTATCCATGCGGGTTTGAAGCGGGTTGCGATGAATCCCATATCACGTCGGAGCACGTGAAAGAGTCAGGGGGTAGGCACAAAATTGGGCACAGTCGGAGGGGATACCCCGGCGGGGATACGTCTCACTTTCGCGCCGTGAATTGCTGGAACCCTTCGGACTGGTGGGAATCAAGTTTTGGGCGCGGGTTGGGGTCGGGCGCGGGCCACGTGGGTTGGGATGAAACCGGGATGCGCAATCCCAGAAATGTCAGATTAGCGTAACCTCGGACCGCATACCACCCCGAGATAATCGCGATTAGCTTTTCTCCGTCCCAGGAGAAAAAGATCGTTCCGTCAACGCTGGTGGGCCCCTGAAATCCGCTGATCCTTCGTTGTTCTGAGCGAAGGTGTTTGGGCGCGATGAAGTAATTGAGTACCTGCATTTTTCTCGTTATGCCCGTTGATCACTCGCCCCTGTAGCAGAAATCACTGACAGCCGCCAATCGCAAAAGTGACAATCCCTTCGATAGCCCGGGTGAGGACTCCCGGCTCTTTTTCCACCACCACTATCACGCCCGCCTGGCCAGAGAGGAGAAAAACATGACTAACGCAAAAAACGTTTTGCTTACCCTCTTCGTTGTGCTTCTGGCTCTCGCGCCAGCCTTCGGAGATTCGATCACCGACCTCTTCGGTACCGGTCTCGGTGGTCCTCCATACTCGCAGGACCCTTACTACAGGCTTGTGTCCAGTCCGATCGGCTCCGGCCCCGCCTATTCCTGGTCCGCCTTCGACGGGTGGGCTCAGCCTAACTCTCCCTGGCAATGGATCACTCCCTATAACTATCAAAAGCTTGATATGCCACTGGGATATTACGACTTTCAGACGACATTCACCCTGCCGAGTGGCTTCGCCGACCCGATGATTAGCGGATTGATGTCAATGGATAACTGCGGCACCGTTTACCTTAACCTGCATCCAATCACGACGATAGGCTGCCCCCTCGGCTATTTCACTACTGTGCCATTCAGCGATTCAAATCCGGATGATTTCGTTTCAGGCGTAAACACCCTAGATTTTGTTGTCTACAACGCAGAGTCAACCGGACCGACTGGCCTTCTGGTTGAGAATATCGTCGGCAGCTATTCGGCTACTACTCCCGAGCCCGGTAGCATACTGCTGTTCGGCTCAGGACTCATGGCACTTGCTGGCCTTCTGCGCCGGAGACTGTTCTAGTGAACAACTACGCTGATTCTTGACTTGACGAGAAGATTAAGCCGGGGACCTCGCTCCGGCTTTCTTGTGGGTGCTGACCAGCCCGTATCAGTTCGGAGCACGTGGGAGAGTCAGGGGGTGGGCACAAAATTGGGCACACTCCGAAATTGGAGGAAATCGGGAGCGCAGCGGAGCAGCCGCAAGTTATTGAGGCAAGGGAAGAAATCTGGCGCGCCCGGAGAGATTCGAACTCCCGACCTAATGCTCCGGAGGCATTCGCTCTATCCAGCTGAGCTACGGGCGCGCTGCAAAAATTATACACGCGGGTTGGCGGCGTCGCGGATTGCGTTCGAGGCGACCGCTCGCACGTCGATCGTGCCGATTGCGATCAGGCTCAGGCGACGCGGCGCTGGCGAGTCCGGGCGGCCTTGCGAGCCGCCTGCTTGCGCCCCTCCGCTCCCTTGGTACGGGCCGCTTTTTTGGCTGCCTGTTTGCGCGAGGCGCTGCTCCTCTGCCGCGCCGCTTGCTTCGCTTGTTTTGACAATGCCGAACGCGACGCTGCCGAGCGTCCTTCACGCTTTAACGCGCCCTCGACCGCACGGGAGCGTTTTGCGGATTTCTTCTTGGCCGGCGACTGGCCTTTGCGCAGATCGCGCTGGGCTTTGGTTCGGGTCGCCTCGGAGGTCTTGCCTTTCTTGGGCGGCGACAGCTTCACTCCCGCGCGTCTCGCCTTCGACAAGCCGATGGCAATGGCCTGCTTGGTGGAGCGTGCGCCATGCTTGCCTTCGCGGATGTGGTCCATCTCTTCCTTGACGAACTCCCCAGCCTGGGTGCTGGGCGACTTGCCTTCGCGAGCGTCCTCGCGGGCGCGTTCCAGTGTCTGTTTTTCCGGCATACACTCTCCTCCTGGTGCAAGGGCTCGCGTCAACTGCGCGGCGCTAAATGAAGATGCAATACCCAAGCTGTGGGATGGACTAAACTAGAAAAGGCTCGCGATTCGTGGGCCGAAGGTAAGGGAGAGCTAGTTGACGACCGGTGCAGCAATCCGGGAAAGCCCAAGTTCGACTCGAGCTGTCGCACCAATGGCAGCCGGTCCCTCCCCCAACAGGAACTACGGCCCGCTGTTGCTGATACTGGCAATCGTGTTTGCCGCGGCGACGATTGTCTATAGCGCTGGCTGGATGTATTACACCTCGCGGGGAGGGGCGCCGGTCGAGATCGGCATGGACACCGCCCAGGTGGCCACCGGCCTGTTGGTAAGGGATGTGTACCCGAACAGCCCGGCGCAGCGTGCAGGTCTGCGGGCCGGTGACATCATCCTCACGCTCGATGGCCAAAGCCTTGCGAGGCCCAACGACGGCGTCACGATTCTAAACCGGCTATGGTTGCGCTCGCATCCCGGCGAGACGGTCCACTTTACGGTGCACCGAGAGGGAGAGGCAACGTCCCTGTCGTTCTCCCCTGTGTTTCGCCGTCCGGTTGGCAGTGGCGACATCTCGTTGGCCGAGCGGGGAGCAAGTCATGTCATGCTCCTCTATCCTTTACCGTTTCTGGTGGTCGGGCTGGCGGTGTTGTTCCTGAGGCTGGAAGATCGTAAGGCCTGGCTGCTGGCATCGATGTTCGCCGGCTTCATCGCCGTACCGTCTACGCCGTTTGCTTGCCTAATCGCACCCGAATGGCTGCGAGAGTTTTTGAACGGGTATAACGCCCTGTTGTCGGGCCTGGTGGCTGGCCTCTTCTATTTTTTCTTCGCGGTATTTCCCACGCGCTCGCCGATGGACCGCAAGCTGCCGTGGCTGAAATGGGTCCTGTTAGTCATCGGTATTTCCCTGAGATGGGGTAACTTCGGTGACGGCCCCGCGGAAGCATTGCCGTTCCTGGACCATTTTTTCAGCCGCCAAACTCTGGACCTGACGAGAACAATTACCGGCTGGGGGAGCATTCCCCTGGGCATTGCCTCGCTGCTTTCCAACCTGATTAGCGTCACCCGTGCGGAAGAGCGGCGCAAACTCAAGGTCATGCTGTGGGGCACGGTACTGGGAGTTGTCCCCGCGTTGGCGATTGGTCTGACGTCCGATCTTTTGCACCGGGACAAACCTTTCTGGCTGGCTTTCACCGAAGTCGTTTTCCTGTTCGTTTTTCCCGCATCCTTCGCTTACGCCGTAGTCAAGCACCGGGTGATGGACATTCCAGTGCTGCTGCGGCGCAGCGCACGATATCTGCTGGTGGAGCGCGGCTTCGCCATCCTGATCGTAGCGATTTCCATTGGCGTTACGGTGTGGTTCGGGCAAGCATTTGCCGAACGCTTTAGCGCAGGCTCGAAGGCTGCGATTCCCATCGGCGCGACGCTCGGCGTACTGCTGATCACCGGCGCGACCCAGGTGCATCGGCAGGTAAGGACTCGTCTGGACCGCGCCTTCTTTCGCAGCGCCTATGACGCGCGCGAGATTCTGGAGAACCTTGCCTCCAAGATCGGTACCGTTACCAGCCGCGAGACCTTGGCCGAGCTGCTGCACGATCAAATCCGTGATGCCCTGCTCCCGCAGTCGATCTCCGTCTATCTCGAGAGTGCAGACGGAGAGCTGCGCGCTTATGCGGGTCATCCCCCGCCGGAAGCCAGCACGCTCGATGGCGATGGCGAACAGGTGACGGCATTAACTGCCAGGACCGAGCCTCTGGAGGTTAATCCGGAAGCGATACGCGAAACCCCGCTGGCGATTCTGCACCCGGAATGCCTGGTGCCGATTCGTGGATCCAGCGAAGGGCGGTTGCAGGGACTCGCGGTTCTGGGCCCAAGGCTTTCCGAAGAACCCTACTCTTCCGGCGATAAGCGCTTGCTGGCCTCGGTCGCAAGCCAGGCAGGGATTGCCATGCGAAGCATCTCTCTGGCTGAAACTATTGCCGAACGGATGGAGGCCGAGCGCCGCAGCGAGCAGGAAATGCAGATCGCCCGGCAGGTGCAGAGCCGGTTACTGCCGCAGCAGGCGCCCGCGCTGAAGACGCTGGACTGCGCCGGCAGATGCATCCAGACGCGCGCCGTGGGGGGCGATTATTACGACTTCCTCGATTTCGGCTCCGGCCGCTTGGGGCTGGTCCTGGCCGACATCGCCGGAAAGGGAATCTCGGCCGCACTCTTAATGGCCAATCTCCAGGCCAATTTGCGCGGCCAATATGCAATCGCGGTGGAAGATATCCCTCGGCTGCTGGCTTCGGTGAACCAACTTTTTTACAAGAACACGGAGAACCAGCACTACGCTACCACCTTCTTCGCGGTTTACGACGACCATACGCGCGTGCTGCGATATGTGAATTGCGGACACAACCCTCCCGTTCTGTTGCGGGCCGAAGGTAGTGTCGAGCGATTGGAGGCCACGGCAACAGTGTTGGGGCTGTTCGAGCAATGGGAGTGCTGGGTCGCGGAGCGGCAAATGTCGCCGGGAGACGTGCTGCTGATCTATACCGACGGCATTTCCGAGGCGGCGCCGACGGAAGATAGCGAAGAGTTTGGCGAGGATCGGCTGATCGCGACCCTGAAACGACTCCAGAAAAAATCTGCGGGTGAAATCCTCGACGGCATCGTTGCTGAGGTAGAAAGCTTTAGCCCCGGCTCACAGGCTGACGATATGACCTTGATCGTGGCCTGTAGCCTTAAGGAAGCTCTGACTAAATCGAAGTTTTGAAGGGGACGGCCTTCAGAGACTGTGTCGCGACCGCCCTCGCAATTTCGTAGTGGAACAAACAACTCGCGGCGCCGCCAAACTAGCCGCGCAGCGGCGACAGGATGTTAGGTGTGGGCGTAAGCCCACGCGCTAATGGGAGAAAAGCCGAGCCGCAGAGCGGCGACACCGGGTTGCGACACAGTCTCCTTCAGGCCGTCCGTAAGTGCCTGAAATGAAGATGGGCTTCAGTGTATGCGTGAGAACTAACCTTTATCCTTGGCGGTGGAACATGACCCGCGAAAATCCAGCCCCGCAGGGGCGGCTATGTCGTTAGCCCAGGATGAAGCGAAGCGGAATCCTGGGTGGAGTGGGAAATTATTCCGAGCCGCGTAGCGGCGACACCGGTCTCACGCAGACACTTTAGTTAGCCCCTGAGCCTTAATCATTCATGAGACCCGCACAATCTCAGGGAAGGGGCGCGGCTTCAGCCGCGCCGTTATGCGCAAATGCGGGCTGGCTTTAGCCGCTGAGGGCACTCGCACTCTGTCACGAACAGCGAGACCCCTCAGTGGCTAAAACCATTGTCAAGAAGGGCCGCTTACGGCGCGGCTGAAAGCCGCGCACCTTCAAAGCAAGACCTGCTCATGAATAATGAAGGCTGTGGGACTTCAGTCCCACCTAATCAGACTCTCCTTAACCCCTAATCACACCATGCGCGAGATGCGCGACTGAGGCTACTCAGCTTTGATCAGGATCTGCGACCCCGACTCCAGCTTCACTTCCTTATTTGGCGACGTCAGCACTCCGGACTCATCGAGCTGCAAATTCTTGATGCCCACCACTCCTGTGGACTTTGCGTTCAGCATCTTGCTTCCGCCTTGCTTGTCCAGTTTTTGCCCAGGTGCCATACCCGCACCCGACACCGGACTAGCCATGGTGGTTGGATCGCCGCCGTGGGCTGCCATCGTTCCACCGCCAGCCGCTCCCGTATCAGGGCCGGAGCTTTCGCTGGGATTGGGCCCGACGGCCTGAATGATCCCTTTAATCGGTATGTCCTTTCCGCCGGGCATTTGGATCTTGTCGAAGGCGATTGCCAGTGACGACTCCGGGTCACCCTTGGAGCGAGCTTTGGCCTGGGTGACATGGCCGATAACTTTGGTGCCGCTCGGAATCATGATGCCGGTGCCGGTACGCAAAGGAGCGACGGTCCTGCCGTCCACTTCTTCACCTTCTTTCAGTTTCTTGGAATCGATCGATTTTGCCAGCGAGACGGGAATCACCCCGTGCAAGGCATTCTCATCGCTGGCCGCAGCGGATGGTGACGCTGAGGAAGTTTGTGGAGCGGGAGTGCCTTGTGCAAGGCAGACCGAAATTGCGATCAGAACAAAAGCCAAAGAACATATGAGCCGTTTCATGGACGCCACCTCATCATCGTGTACTGATGTTGCTTCTTCTACACCGCATAATTCTTGTCTTCGGAAAAGCTCAAGTCAATAGGAGGTAGGTTAAGAAATGTTTAGATCCTGCCAGTTTTGACCCAATGTAGGGGCTGGCCGGCGTGGCAGCATTTTGCTCAATTGAGTGAGTTCTGGCCAGGGCGACGGCTTTAGCAGGCTGCTGAAAAACTCGATGCAATGAGCTGTTTGGGTAGTGCGGGCCTTTAGGGTATGCGTGAGAACTGACCTTTATCCTTGGCGGTGGAACATGACCCGCGAAAATCCAGCCCCGCAGGGGCGGCTATGTCGTTAGCCCAGGATGAAGCGAAGCGGAATCCTGGGCGGAGTGGGAAATTATTCCGAGCCGCGTAGCGGCGACACCGTTCTCACGCAGACCCCCTGAAGTATGCGTGAGAACTAACCTTTATCCTTGGCGGTGGAACATGGACTCGCGAAAATCCAGCCCCGCAGGGGCGGCTATGTCGTTAGCCCAGATGAAGCGAAGCGGAATCCTGGATGGAGTGGGAAATTATTCCGAGCCGCGTAGCGGCGGCACCGTTCTCACGCAGGCCCTGAAGTATGCGTGAGAACTAACCTTTATCCTTGGCGGTGGAACATGACCCGCGAAAATCCAGCCCCGCAGGGGCGGCTATGTCGTTTAGCCCAGGATGAAGCGAAGCGGAATCCTGGGTGGAGTGGGAAATTATTCCGAGCCGCGTAGCGGCGACACCGTTCTCACCCAGACACTTCAGCCCGCGAGAGCCTACCCTGAGCTTGCCGAAGGGGATCTGCTGTTTCCAGTTTTCAGCAACCTGTTAGGTGCCTATTTTGGCGATACCCCTGCCGTGGTCCGTATCAGAGAAACGTTAGCGAACTCCGTCCACTGGCCTTGTTTATTCTTGCCCTCCATTAGCCATTGCCATTGGCTGGAATCGGGTTTCCAGCGAAAGGTGGTGTGGAACGGTCCGTCAGGATATTCGAAGGTAAAACGAATTTCATTGCCGGAGCGGGTGCCGTAGCCGAGTGTCTCGGAAAACCGGCCGCCGTAGATGTCCGTCCAGTGGGCCATGTAGTGTTCGCTGGCATTGTCGTAGCCGATCATGACGATGGCTTCATACGGCACCGCGCCATCCTTGCTGGCGCCATTGTCCTTCTCATGAATTCGCAAAAACTGGTGATTCAATACCCAGTCCGCGTCAACTGTGTGATTCGCTTCCCGCCCCGCGATCCTGCCGTTGAGTTTCCATGTACCCACCATGTTCTCCAGAAGCGGATCGTGAAAGATGTGCTTGGGTCCGTCCAATTCCTGGGCGAATGCCATGGTCACAGACAGGCAGAAGCAGAAAACTTGCGCAAACGTGATTCGCCAACGAATCACCCGCTGCGGCACGGCTAATGGAAGCCGAATGCGCGCGGCAAAGGTCAGTTGTTTACCCATTGCGAGCAGGATAATAGCAGGCATGCAATTGCGGAGTGTTACGGAACACCGTCTTACCAGTAAGACGGCGTGCACGTCGGCGCTGTCCCGCAGCATACACAGACCGGCATCTTCGGCTGCACTTGCTTCACCGCCGCTATGTTGCTGAGAAAAAGCGAAATAGCAACAAAAAAAAGGCGCGGGATCAGCCGCGCCTGTGGTTTATTCGCTGGCGGATTTCACACTTTCCTGCAGCCAGTTGCGCGCTTCAAATTCGCACTTCTTGCTGCAGAAAGTATGCCCGTCACGAGCCCGGCTTGTGCTTTTGAGATATTGGGAATTACACCAGAGGCAGACTGCCGTGGAAGTGGCTGCGTCAGATCGATTTGGTTGCATGGGCTCTCCAGTGGACTGCGAGCATAGGCCAACTCGCCGCTAAACGCAATTGGCAAAATCGCGGAACCAAAAGAGTCAAGTTACTTGGGAACGAAGTGCCGGGATCACGGGCGCTCAGGTGCCAATAGATCGGTGATCGATTCCCGCTTACGTACCAGACGAGCCCGCCGGCCATCGACCAATACCTCGGCCGGACGCGCGCGGCTGTTGTAATTCGACGCCAGAGACATTCCGTAAGCGCCGGTGTCGAGCACGGCCAGCAGGTCGCCTTGCTCGGGACTGGGCATTTCCCGGTCACGCGCAAAGAAGTCGCCCGTCTCGCACACCGGGCCGACAACATCGATCCTCTCTGCTCTGCGGTCTCGCTTCCGAACGACGGGCACGATTTCGTGATAGGCGTCGTAGAGCGCGGGCCGCAACAGGTCGTTCATGGCCGCGTCGACAACCACAAAGTGTTTGCCGTTATTGCGCTTGCGGTAGATCACGCGGGTGAGCAGCACTCCCGCCGGCCCGATGATCGAGCGTCCCGGCTCCAGCAGCAGATGGACTCCGATCTCTTTCAGCGGCCGCCGCACGGCGTGGGCGTACTGCTTCATCTGGGTGCGGGCTTCTGCCGCCACCGCGGTTTCGTACGAGATGCCTAAGCCCCCGCCGGCATCGACATAGCGAATATCCAGCCCTGACTGCCGCAGCGAAAGCACAAGCGACGCGACGCGCTCCATCGCTTCGCCGAATGCACCGATATCGGTTATCTGCGAGCCGATATGAACGCTGACGCCCGTCGGCTTCAGATATTTCTCTTCCGCGCCACGCCGATAAAGCGCGGGAGCATCGCGCCACGGCACGCCGAATTTGTGTTGGTGCAGGCCGGTTGAGATATGAGGGTGAGTTTTGGCCGCGACATTGGGGTTCACGCGAATGGCAAACTGCACCCGCATGCGATGATGAGCTGCGCGCGCCGCCAGCACCTCCAGTTCGCCGGCGCTTTCGACGTTGAATAGAAGGATGCCGGCGGCAATGGCCAAGTCGATTTCCGCGGCGAGCTTGCCCACTCCGGAGAACACTACCTTGCCCGCACTCTTGCGGCTGACGGTCAGAACGCGCTCCAGTTCTCCGCCGGAGACGATGTCGAACCCCGCACCCATGCCGGCCAGCAGCCGCAGAACGGACAGGTTCGAATTCGCCTTTACCGAGTAGCAAATCGTGTGCTCGCAGCCGCCAAACGCGCTGTCGAACTGCTGATATCTCTCGCGGATGGTCGAGGCTGAGTAAACGTACAGCGGTGTCCCGAACCGCTCCGCGAGGCGACTTAGCGGAATCGAGTCAGCGTACAACTCATGGCTGGATTGTTTTGAGAGTCGCTGGTAGGTGAAGCCCGGCGGACGCTGTGGCGGACGGTCGGCTTTCACTTGCGGGAAGACGATCCTTTCACCTTGATGGCGACGAGCGTCTGATCGTCAAATGCCTCCACGCCCTCGGCATGGTCTGACACGGCGGTAAAGATCGCATCTACGAACTCCTCGGCACTGCGATGAGCGTTGGCCCTCACCACCTCTTCCAGCCGATGGCGTCCAAACATAGCGCCGCCCGAGCTGGTGGCATCGAGAATGCCGTCGCTGAAGAACAGGAAGATGTCGCCTTTGCGACCGCGCAAATTCAGCTCGTCGTACGTCGCATCGTTGAAAAGCCCAATGGGAAGGCCGGTGGCCTGGATCTCCTCAACCTTGCCGTCGTGGCAATGGATCGGCCGCGGCAACCCCGAGTTTGCCAACTGGAGCTGCTGCTGGTTATCGTCCCAGATGGCATAAATCATCGAGACATATTGGCCTTCGATGGTCCGCTCGGAAAGCGAAAGATTGATGGCCTCCAGCATGCCGGCTGCGCTCGGTTCCTCATTGGCGTGCGAGCGGGCGATGCCGCTTACCAGTGCGGCATAAATGGCCGCCGGCGCTCCCTTGCCGCTCACATCGCCCACGGCGATCCCGGTCATACCCTGGCCGCTGTACTTCAGGAAATCGTAGAGGTCGCCGCCAATCTGGCGCGCCGGAGCGAAGCGGGAAGCGACTTCGGCGTTCTTGAACACCGGCAGCCTCTGCGGCAGCAACCGGAACTGCAACTCGCGCGCCAGCGCCAGGTCCTGCTCCAGACGCTTCTCCTGGCGGGCAATGCGCTCGTACAGCGTGGCATTCTCGATCGCAATCGCCACCTGCGCGGCCATGGTGCTCATAATTCGCACATGATCTTCGTTGAAGTACCCGCGCCGCGTGTGCTCAATGTCGAGTACGCCGATGACCTTGTCCTTATAGATCAGCGGAATGCACAGCTCGGAGCGGGTCTCAGGATTGGCCTTGATGTAGCGCGGATCCTTGCTGACGTCGGGCACCAGCACGGCCTGCCTATGCTGCGCGGCGTAGCCAACTAAGCCGACGCCTAACGGGATCTCGTGCTTGAGCTGCACGCTCTCTTTGAAGCGAAGCGAGAAGCGGTGCTGCAAAACGCTGCCCGTGCTGTCGAGCAGCAGGATGGAAAACATCTGGTAGTCGATGATCCGGGTGAGCAGGTCGGCAATGCGCTTCAGCAACTGATCGACATTGAGAATCGACGTCAATTCGCGGCTGATCTCGGTTAGCAGCTTAAGTTGCCGAGCCTGGCGCGACACCCGAGTATACAGGCGCGCATTTTCGATGCCGGCGGCAATGCGCGAGGCAAACAGTGTGAGCAGACGCTTGTGCTCTTCGGTGAAAGCTCCGGGCTGATCGGCCTCTACGTCGATTACGCCGATGACTTTGTTTTTCGTGATCAACGGGGCGGCCAGCTCGGAGCGAACCCCCGGCGCAGAGTTAATGAAGTTCTCCTCCGCAGCAACGTCGTTGACCAGCACCGCCTCGCGCCGTTGCACCGCCCGCCCGGTTACTCCCTGGCCCACCTTGATGCGAATGCGTTCAGCGACCTCCGGCGGATGTCCCACCTGAAAACGCACCTTCAATTCCTGGGTCTTCTCATTGAGCAGCAGGATGGCGAAGATCTCATAGTCGATGACTCGCCGTAGCATCTCCGCCACCCGCTGCAGGAGAGTATTCAGGTCGAGCGTCGTATTGACCGCGTCGGCGACCTCCAGCAGGTAGGAATCGAGCGACTGCGAGGTCAAAGTTTCTGGAGTGGCAGATGACATGAAAACGGAGCTCTTGCCCTTCATGATACCAGCCGCCGTTCGCCCTTTCGTGAGTCGTAACGAGCTACCCAAGTTGCGGCTGCCGCGCGCAGCCAATAGAATTCTTGCCTGCGCGAAGGAGGACTAACATGCCGTTGCCCGAGTTCAAGCAACTGGTGGACGAGGCCAAGTCTCAGATCAGCGAGATCGGCCCCGACGAGCTCAAGCATATGCAACAGTCCGGCGAGGATTTCACGCTGATCGACGTTCGTGAACGCGATGAGCAGGCCAAAGGCATGATCCCCGGTGCGGTGGCCTTGCCGCGCGGCATTCTGGAAGTGAACCTCGACCAGATCACTTCCGACAAGGACCGCAAGCTGGTGCTCTATTGCGGGGGCGGCAGCCGCTCGGCACTCTCCGCGCTCAATCTGAAAAAGATGGGATTTCGCAAGGTGATCTCGCTGGCCGGCGGCTACCGCGGCTGGCGCGATTCGGAAACGCGATAGCTGCCTTGAAGCTCCAACTCCAACAGAGACGAAGCTTCTATTACTCACCACCGAAAACACGGAGAACACAGAGAAGAGCCGAATAAATACCAAGAAAACTCCGTGTGCTCCGTGGTGAAAGGCGCCGTGTGCTTGGTGGTGAAAAGAATGTCTCCCATTTGGGAACATCTGATGAGGCGAAGTTTTGAAGGGGACGGTTTTCAGGCCGTCCGTCAGCACCTGAAATCAAGCTGGGCTTTAGCCCCCGAGGGACTTCGATCGCACTTAACCAGAGTCTCCTTAGCGGTTAGCAACTTAGCGCGAGGAAAAAATGAACTTGCAAGGCAATCGCATCACCTGGCTGGGCCACGCGACCTTTCGTATCGAGACCAAAGATGGCGCGACCGTCTATATCGATCCCTGGCTGAATAACCCGCTCTGTCCGGAAGCTGAGAAGGACGTGAAGCAGGCCGACGCGCTGATCTGCACCCACGGGCACTTCGACCACATCGGCGACGCGGTGCGCATTGCCAAGCAGGTTAACCCGGTTGTGGTCGGCATCTTCGAGCTCTGCGGCTGGATGGAGAAGAAAGGCGCCAAGCAGATCGCGCCCATGAACAAGGGCGGAACCCAGACAGTTGCGGGTATCAAGATCACCATGACGCACGCGGTGCACTCCTGCGGCATTCAGGACGACGATGGCAGTATCGTGTACGGCGGCGAGGCCTGTGGGTATGTGCTGGAGCTGCCCGGCGGAGTCAAGGTTTACCACGCCGGCGACACCGCTGTATTCGGCGACATGCAGATCATTCGCGACCTTTACGCGCCGGAGATTGCGATGCTGCCCATCGGCGATCATTTCACCATGAGCCCGCGCGAGGCCGCCTACGCCTGCAAGCTGCTGCAGCCGAAGACAGTCATTCCCATGCATTTCGGGACCTTTCCCATGCTGACTGGCCGTCCTGCGGATTTGCAGAGGCTGCTGGCCGCGGCCGGACCTGAAGTGTTGGAGATGATGCCGGGACAAACGCTGTGAAATCCGCAGTTGGCAGTTAGCACTTGGCACTTAGCATTTGGCCAAAACTCGCTTCCATCCGGCCACATCTGATTGCTAATTGCTAGATGCTAATTGCTAAGTGCCAATTGCCAAGTGCCAAGTGCTTTTCTTATGCCCAACATTACCTACGAACCCGTCGACAACTACCTCTACGCCATGCTTCCCGAGCGCGAGCCGGTGCTCGAAGAGATGGAGCGCCAGGCCAAGCAGCGGGACATTCCGATTGTCGGCCCCGCGGTCGGTCGGCTGTTTTATCAATATGCCCGTCTGATCAATGCCAAAACCGTATTCGAGATGGGATCGGCCATCGGATATTCCACCATCTGGTGGGCGAAGGCCATAGGTGAGGGTGGCAAGGTGCACTACACCGACGGCAGTCGCAAGAACGCCGACGAAGCGCAGCGCTACTTCGATCAGGCCGGCGTCGCCGATCGTATCGAGGTCCACGTCGGCGATGCGCTGGAGCTGCTTTCCGAACGCAAGGAGCAGTTCGACATCCTCTTCAACGATGTGGACAAGCACGATTATCCCCGTGTGTTTACCATGGCAGCGGCGCACGTGCGCAAGGGCGGACTCTTCCTTACCGACAACAGCCTGTGGAGCGGCCAGGTCTGCTACGCGGCGGGAAATCCGGAGATGCCGAAGACGAAGACGGAGCCGGACAAGTATGCCCAGGGCGTGGTCGAGTTGAATCGCCTTCTCTATTCGTCGCCCGACTGGTTCACCACGATCGTTCCGCTGCGCGATGGCGTGGCCGTCGCCATGAGGCTGTAGCGCGTGGCAGCGCCTGAGCAGTACGACATCCTTGCCATCGCCGCGCATCGCGACGACGTAGAGCAGACCTGCGGCGGCACGCTGCTGAAGATGGCCGAGCGTGGCTACCGCTCTGCCATCCTCGATCTCACGCAAGGCGAGATGGGCACGCGCGGCACCGTCGAAGACCGCGCTCGCGAGGCGGACGAGGCCGCTCGCATCCTCAAAGTTAGTTGGCGGCAGGCCCTCGATATCCCGGATGGCCGGGTCGAGAACACCTATGACAATCGGCTGAAGGTGGGCCGCGTCATTCGCCAGCTGCGTCCGCGGGTTCTGATCTTGCCGTACTGGCAGGCCCGCCATCCCGATCACGCCACCGCCTCGGTACTCGGCTACGAAGCGGCGTTCCTATCGGGGCTGGCCAAGCTCGATCTCGGAAGCCCGCCTCACCGGCCGTTCAAAATCATCTACGCCAGCTTGTATGCCGATGTGCGCCCGACGTTCGTGGTGGACATCTCCGCGCAATTCGAGACGCGCTTTGCCGCGCTGATGGCCTATCGCTCGCAATATCAGGACCAGGAGGCGGGTAGCAGGGTATTTCCACGCCAGGCGGAAATCCGCGAGCGCACCGCCGCCATGGCCGGCTACTACGGGCTGCTCGCCGGGGTTCA
This sequence comes from uncultured Acidobacteriaceae bacterium, assembly GCA_963785825.1. Taxonomy (GTDB): domain Bacteria; phylum Acidobacteriota; class Terriglobia; order Terriglobales; family Acidobacteriaceae; genus Bog-257. Next base: position 326,485 of record CAWAWQ010000001.1, read on the forward strand.
GTACGCCGAGCCGTTTGTGCAGAAGGAAGTCGGGCTGGTCGAGGATTTGCTGGCGATGCCGGTGCAGTCGATATGACCATGCATAAAATTCTGTAGAAGATGCAGATCGCTAAAGTTTGCATCAAAATCCCAAACTCGGCATAATATCCATATGAGAACGACAATAACTCTGGATGACGACGTAGCTGCGATTGCCGCCCAATATGCCGAAAGTAGAGACCTCTCTCTGAGCAAAGCTATTGCGGAGCTGATCAAGCGTGGCACGCGCAGAAAATCGCGCATCAAATTCGTGGACGGACTGCCGGTTTTTGATTTACCCAAAGCAAAGTCACCCCTGACAACCCAGCAGGTAAAGGCCTTGGAACTCGAGGAGCCATGAGCGGCTTTCTGCTCGACGTTAACGTCTTGATTGGGTTGATCCGCCAAGACCACGCCTCTCACAAGGTGGTAAAGCGGTGGTTTCGGCACATTGGTGATAAGCATTGGGCCACCTGCTCATTCACCCAGACAAGCTTCATCAGGATCGTCTCTAATCCGAAGTTTTCTCAGGACCCTCTCGACCTTACCGAAGCATTGGAGATGCTCGCTACGCTGCTCAAGCTCCCAGGGCATCGCTTTTGGACTTCGGACGTCGGTTTCCTGGAATCTGTGCAGCCCTTCAAGGAACGGCTTTTTGGCCATCAGCAAGTAAGCGACGCCTACTTGTTGGGGCTGGCCGTGGTGAAGAGGGGAAAATTGGTGACGCTGGATCGCGGAATCAGCACGCTCGCTGGAACTGAGTTGAGCGATCACATTACGTTACTGGAATAGATGCGAATGCAGGTCCCTCCACGCGGGCTGATAGCCCTTGGTCGGGATGACACATTTGCATTGCTTGAAGTAGATCGCGATAGTGCGTGTCATCGGCAAGGTTGTTCTAGGGAGGTGGTGGTCCATTCCGAACGAAGTCACACGCGCTCTTCGCTATGAAATCAGCCTTGCCTTGGCCTGTTACTCGACCATGGGCTTGAGGATTGTTGGCATCGGATAACGTAAATCTCTTCTCCTCAGGCCCAAGCCCGCGGCTAACTTCAAGAAATAGCCACGATGTGCGTCTGGAGTTCAAGACTTGCTGTTCATGCGAGGCATTTAGCGTCACGAACGTCACGTCACTGCACAACGGTTCGGCTCTAAACGCTTGCAGGAGCCGCGCCTCAAAATGCCTGATTTCCACACTCGGATCGGTCGTACAGGGAGGAACTCCCTCTGAGGCCCTGGATTGACAATCAGCAATCGCCTGAGTAACGCTCCAGTGTTCGTTCAGCAGGAGAATGCCGTCCTTTCGGGGTCTGCAGGCGCACAGGGAGACGAGGAACGATAGCACGAAGCAGGTGAGCGTCGGAAATCGCATGTCTCTATGGCAGAAGCGGTTCGCACCACCGCTGGCTTCTCACAAGTGCCCGATCCACTTCAGTACCGCAAGCCCAACCAGAATGCGATAAATCGCGAAAATTGTGAATCCGTGCTTGCGTACCCACGCCATAAACCACGCCACCACCCCATAGGCGACGATAAACGACACGACGAACCCGATCGCCAGCACAATCCACGAGTGCGCGTCGCTGGGCATGGAGCCGATTGCGCTCGGCTCCCCGTGATGCGGCCGCAGCGATTTGAACAGATCGTAGAAGGTCGCGACCACCATGGTCGGAATCGAGAGGAAGAACGAAAACTCCAGCGCCGCCGGACGGCTCATACCCGCCACTTGGCCTCCCGTGATGGTGGACATCGAGCGCGAAGTGCCGGGAAAAAGGGCCGAGAAGATCTGGCAGAATCCGATCCATACTGCCTGGCCAACCGACATGTCTTCCATATCGTCGGTGAGCTTGCCGCGGGCGAAAGCGCGATGCTGCGAGCGTTCGTAGATGAAATCGACAATCCACATCACGATGCCGCCGATGATCAGCGACATAGCCATGATCTCCAGGCTCTCCAGGTGCTTGCCGATAATTTTCGTCAGCAGAAATGCGGGGATGGCGGTGACCACAAACGCGATGATCGTGAGACTGAGCGGGTGGGTAAGGATGGTGCGGTCGCCGCGCTTTCCTTGCGGGAAGTCGTGCACGAATTCGACGATCCGGCTCCAGAAGTAAATCGGCAGGCACAGAATCGCGCCCAACTGGATGACGATGGCAAACATCTTCCAGTAGCCATTGCCCAGATCAATGCCCAGCAACGCCTCGCAAACGCGCAAATGCGCGGTGGAGCTGACGGGAAGAAATTCGGTTAGACCTTCGATAATTCCCAGGACTACGGCCAGAAAGTAGTCGTTCAAGTCGCCTCCGCAGGATAGTTCAGAATTCGCAACATGGCGCCTCTAGCGAGTTCGCCTCCCACCTTTCGGCGGATAAATGCCAAAACGATGGGCCTACTAGGGCACCTGCCTCATCGAATGTCACCCTGAGCGAGCGGCCGCCTTTGCCGAGAGTCGAAGGGCCGCTATAGCAACCCTAAATTCGATTACAGCGGCGCTTTCACTCGTCCGGGGCGGACTCTCTCATGACAGGAGCACGCTCCCCTATTCCACTGTATTGCCAAAGGTTGGAATCTTGTTCGTCACCATATATACCAGACGCTGGCCGCGACTGGACCAGTCGGTGTCGTCGGGGTATTGCGCAATTAGCTTCTTGGCAACGCTGAGCGAGCGCGCCGCCGAGTCGTCCGCCTTCTTTGTCTGATTGTCGGTGGTGTAAATCACGACCAGCGCCGAGTACCGCCATGCCGCCTTGTACAGCGCCTCGGGAGCCTTCGGGGACTGGGGATGCTCCTCCGCATACTTCATATAGAGCCCGGCTTCCATCTCCGGGCATTTCGCCTCCGCCTCCCATTCGCCACACAACTTGTTGTCGATCAAGTGATACGCCGCGAGGTCGGCCCACTTGGTGTGCGGATACTTTTTCATCACCTGCTTCATGTGGTCTTCGTCGATGTGATAACGGAGATCGGGATCGCGCATCTTGGCGGAGGGCCGGCTTGCTGCGTCCGCAGCCTCGATCTGCCAGCGGATATCGGCGGCTCGATATGCCGACTCGGCAGCCAAGGGTGAACTGGGGAAGTACTCGACAACGCGCGCGTACAGCCGCATAGCGTCCTGGGCCGCGCCCCGGCGTCCACCGCGGCGGCTGGCCTCCGTCTCGCAGTCGAACGCCTCGCCAAACAGAATTTTGTCACCATCCGGCGTGGACGTAGTGATCACCCCTTTATCCAGCATCCAGCCGGTGACGTTGCGGTCGCCTTCGGTCTCCGGGTCGGGACTGACCTCCACAGTACCCACCACGTTCACCCAGCCGGGCGTCCGTTCCATGACGGCCACTTCGCGGCCGCGGCCGATGTTGGAAATCTTTGCCGACTGCGCGTTGGGAGCGACGTAGATGACGCCCTCCCGCAACATGATTCCGCGCTCGATGGCAAGGGCTGAGGCGGAGAGCAGAAACACAAACGACACGATGGACCAGTAACGGGCTTTGCCGGACACCTGATTACTCCTGATGTTGGCGATCTTCAGTGCTGAATTGAATTCTATAGCGATTCCATGCAAGTCAAAACCGCAGCTCGCTACGATCCCTCGCTTCGCTCGTGATGACAATTTTCCATGTGACAAACCGCCTACTGCGCAACTGCCTATTCTGCAAACGAAACAAGAACTTGAAATTCCTCCGTGCTCTCCGTGCCTCCGTGGTGAATCGGCAATCTCCCTTGCATCTAACCGGACATGCCGCGCAAAAGTATAAAGACGAGCAAAGTCGCCGAGGGTGCTGTTGCCGCCGACGAGCTGAAGCAGGAATTCCCGCGAATCGCGCTGCCGGTGCGCCCGCCCTATCCGCCGATGGAAGCCAAGCTGGTGGACGAGATTCCGCGCGGGGCGAACTGGCAGTACGAGCCCAAGTGGGATGGCTTTCGCTGTCTCAGCTTCCGCAAAGGCGACAAAGTTCTGCTCCAGTCGAAAGCCGGCCAGCCGCTGGGGCGATACTTCCCTGAGCTGGTCGCTGCACTGCAAAAGCTTGACGCCGAGAAATTCGTTCTCGACGGCGAGATCGTGATCCTCAGCGATGGGCAGCTGTCGTTCGACGATCTGCTGCTTCGAATCCATCCCGCAGCCAGCAGAATCCAACGCCTTTCGCGCGAGACTCCGGTGACGTACCTGCTCTTCGACATGCTGGTCGATGAGGAAGGGAGGTCACTGGTCGAGCTTTCGCTCAGCGACCGGCGCCAGCGACTGGAGCGCTGGTTCAAAACCCTGGGAAAGCAGAAATCGATCTCCTTGTCGCCCGCTACCCGCGACTACGCCACCGCCCAACGCTGGATGTCGGAGTTGGCGGCCAGCGGATTCGACGGCGTCATCGCCAAGCAACTCGATTGCCCGTACGCCTCGGGCGAGCGCAGCGCGATGCGAAAGATCAAGCGCATTCGCACCGCCGACTGCGTTGTGGGCGGCTTTCGCTACGCCAGCAAGGGAGGCCAGGTCGGATCGCTGTTGCTCGGACTCTACGACGACAAAGGCGCGCTGAATCACGTCGGCTTCACATCGAGCTTTGCTGCCGCGGAACGCAAGCAGCTTAAGAAAGTCTTGCAGCCCTACATGGGAGGCTCGGGATTCACCGGTCACGCGCCGGGCGGCCCCAGCCGCTGGAGCACCGAACGCAGCGGCGAATGGGAGCGGCTGGAGCCGAAGCTGGTTTGCGAGGTACGATACGACCACTTCTCCGGCAGCCGCTTCCGTCACGGCACCAAGTTTCTGCGCTGGCGGCCGGAGAAGTCTCCGCGAAGCTGCACCTCAAAAACAACAGCCAGTCGGAGCGCTTATTGTGTATGCGTGAGAACTAACTGACCTTTATCCTTGGCGGTGGAACATGACCAGCGAAAATCCAGCCCCGCAGGGGGCGGCTATGTCGTTAGCCCAGGATGAAGCGAAGCGGAATCCTGGGTGGAGTGGGAAATTATTCCGAGCCGCGTAGCGGCGACACCGTTCTCACGCAGACACTATTCTCCCAGCCACGCCGCTGCCAGCCATGTGGTGTATGGCAGGTAGATGTTGAGGCAGGAGTGATTTCCGCCGATGTCCCCCGTTTGCGCACAGAACGAAACCACATTACCTGGCAGCCCGGGATATTGTTGGCCCACATAGGTGTAGGGGTCGGTGACCTGGGCGGCGTCAATGGCCAACAGAGAGTTACTGATTACGGTTGTGCCCGGCAGAATCGGTATGATGTCGCAGGCATGCACGATGCGAAAGCTGTTCGGCACATTGGTTTGATAGGGATGGAGGAAACTTCCCGTCGGTACGCTGAGCACGCTGAGAGTGCCAACCGTATACATGCCATAAATTCCGCTGTGCACTAACCCGCCGGTGTTTCCGTAAAAATCCGGAAACGCTTCCGCGTCATCCATCCATTCGTCCCAGGTCTGCGTTCCGCGGAGCGTTACCACAATAAACTGCGGCGGCAGCGAACTCTTCGAACTCACTCCGCTCTGACTGATGGCCACCACGAAACCGACCGGCAGGGTGGTGTAACTCCCCGGAAAATTTGGCGAGGCATCCGGCCCATTGGCTTCGGATACGGTGAGCAATTGCGGAGTGCCGGATGTGATGGTCGCCCCGGTCAAAGTCAAGCTGGATAGGTCCGGCGGCGTTGCAGTGTCGTACTGTTGATAGGTCGGCGTGGAGCACTGCGCCAGCAGCCATGCCGTCATCGGATCAAAGCCGCCCGGCAGCGCCATGGTTGTGTTCGTCGACTCTTCCGTAAGCAGCGTGAACGGGAGCGGTGGTTGAGCCATGGCCCTGCCTTCGGGACGAGATAGGTTCACGAGTATACCCGAGCCGGAATCTCGGCTCCCATCTGGAACTCATCTGCTTTTGTTGACATGCTCTGAGTTGCAGCCGTGTGCAGGGATGTTACGGAAACTCGGGTAGGTGCGGCCCCAGTCCCGCACAAGCGGGACGGCTCAGTTCAGCCCAGGACGAAGTCCTGGGTAGCGAATTCCCTCACCAATCCCTGAGCCCCTTCAGGGGCGGCAGGCAAGCATGTCAACAGAGCCAAATCTGGTACCGTTGCATTTTTGTTAGTGGCTGGCCTAGTCGCAGTTGTCATCCCGAGCGCAGCCGCCCGCTTTTGGCGGCGGAGCCGAGGGACCTGCATTTTCTTCGCGCCGCGACATCCCACGTCAATTCGCCGCGTCCATGGTCCCACCAGATTTCGTCCGCGGCTACTCGAAAAGACCGGCGCCACCGTTTTTCCGCGCGAATTCCTCTTTACCTCGGCGGCAAATCGGATAACAATGTGCTACGCCTTCCTGGGGTGATGACCGCCATGCCAGCCCTTCGCCGCAGCAACCCAGTCTGGCTTCGTCGGCTAAGCGTCACGCTGGCTCTCGCTGCCGGCATGGTAGTGTTCGCGTCAAGCGCCTGGCCCCAGGCGAAGCCTCCCGCCTCGCGCGACGAGCTCGTCCGCCAGATCCAGTCCTATGCTGACGGCGATGTGGCCGGTGGCGCCCCGCTTAACGACAAGGAAGTCATCGAGCTCTTCCAGAACAACCAGTCCGGCCTTACCGCCCTCGACATCAGCAACATCTATCGCCAGCGCTATTTGGACGACGTCGACAAAAAGAAGCCTTTCTGGGACCGCGTGCCACGCTGGCTCTATGGCATTGCGGTCGTGCTCGCCATCTTCTGGCGGCCGCTGAAAAATGCCATCGAAGAGGCGCTCAAGCGCTCGTACGAAACTCTCTTCGCGCGCTATGCCGGTGCGAAGCTGTTTCGCGGCCGCGCGCTCAGAAGGTATCGCGCCTGCATTGACAAGCTGCACAGCGAGTTGAAGATTCCCTTCCGCGAGACGCCCCTGCCCATGCGCGAGGTCTACGTGCCGCTGCGCGTCTCCGAAAGAGGTTCGGTCGCGCCCACCGACGCCGTTCAAGCCATTCGCAGTTACCGGCGCCTGGTGGTGAAGGGCGTGCCGGGTTCGGGTAAGTCGATGCTGCTGCGTTGGCTGCTGCTGGCCTATGCCGACGGCCGGCTCAGCGGCATCGAGCATGATCCGGTTCCGGTGCTGGTCGACTTGTCGCGGCTGAACGATCCCGACACCACCCTCCTGAAGCAAGTGATCGAGGCTTTCGGGCGCTACGGCTTTCCCCATGCAGAATCGTTCGTCACCTGGGCACTGGAGCACGATGGGCTGCTGCTATTGCTGGACGGGCTGGACGAAGTCAATGCCAAGCTGAATCCCGACACCAATACCAGCCGGCGATCAATCGTCGTTCAGGAAATCAAGGATCTCGCTGCTACGGCTGGCTGCCGCTACGTCGTCACCTGTCGCACCCAGGTTTATCGCGACGAATTCGCCACCACCGCTGATCGTACCCTGGAAGTCGCCGAGTTCGCCGATAGCGACATTTTTCGCTTCCTTAACCCGTGGACCCCAAATATGACGGAAGGCCAGTCGGTCGAGCACCTGATGCAGACCCTGCGCGACCGGCCGCGCATCCTGGCGCTGGCCCGCAACCCTCTGCTGCTCACCATGATCGCTTACCTGTACGCCGACCAGCACCGCGCCCTGCCCCACTCGCGCGCCGAGTTCTATGCATACTCCACCGATGTTCTGCTGGACAAATGGCAGGGAGCGTTCAATCGTTTCGGCAAGCCGGCCAAGTCTGCCGTGCTCAGCAAGCTCGCACTGCTCTTCCAGGCGCAACCCGCCGAAGACCAGGACCGCCGCAGCCTGCCGTCGTCTGAGGTGCTAAAGCTGGTGCGCGAGGTCCTGCCTGGCACCACCGTCAAGCTCGAGAACGCGGGCGACTTCCTCGACGAGATTGTCGATCGCAGCGGACTGCTGCTGCGCATCGATGGCGGCACCCGTTTTCAGTTCGACCACCTCACCATGCAGGAATACTTCGCGGCCGCCGCGCTGTCCGACAATCGCCTCGGCTTGCTGGCTAACTTCCATTCTGACCGTGACACCTGGCGCGAGGTGGTAAAGCTGTGGTGCGGCCAGGCTTCCGACGCCACCCAGATGATCGGCGATCTCGCCAAGACGGAACTCGTAACCGCAATGGAGTGCCTGGCCGATGCCAAATACGTGAAGACCGAGGTGGCAGACGAAATCGTGGAGCAGGCGAAGCAGTTGTTGACCCCTCGCCACACGAGCGCGGCGGAGGTAGCGGCTGCGATGGTACGCAGCGAGTCCGATCCAACCGGCATCCGGGCGCTGGATTTTTCCATCAAGGCGCTGGAGTCAGTTTCGGTGGGCAAAGCCCTCGGACTATTGGCTAGCGTCCCCGGCCCTCGGGGCGCCGCTATGCTGGCATGGCTGAGCAAGCAGCTGATCGGCGGCAATATTGACACCCAACTGGCGGCTGCCTTCGCGCTAGCGTCTTCGAACCTGGAGGAAGCCGCCAATCGGCTGCTTGCCCGCAGTAGCCCGGAGGCGCTGGTGGCGCTGGAATCGATGGGCGACGTGGCCGCGCGTCCGCTGCTCAAAGCCAAGAAAGCTGCCCTGCTGGTAAAGATCGGCACGCCAACCGCGCTGGAGGCGGCCGTGTCGTTACTGTGGGACGAGCAGGCTTGTCTGGAGGCTGCGGCCAAATTGGCGCAACGTCTGGCCGAGCCCGCCATCGAAGCCATGCTGCGCGATGTGCGCGCTCCCGCCCTTGGGTCCGCGGGCGAATACCGGTGGGTGTGGGAACCCTTTCAAGAGCCGCCAACCTCGTCGCTGCCGCGAATCGCCGCGCGCATTGTGTACGTGCTGGACACCCATAGTGAGGACTTGGTTTCGGTGGTTCCCGGAGACGGTGCCTTCACCGACGACGTGCGGCTGTACGAACTGGGCACCATTGATCCGCGTATTGCCCTGCCTCTGTATATCTGTGTCGGGGACAGGGTGACGCTGGATCCAGCCCAGCCTTGGCTAACAGTCCCATCGCTCCGGGAAATCTTTATGAAGGCCCTGCCGGAAGAACTGCAGCCGGAGTTGCAGCAAAGAATCGAAAAGCTGCGCCCGCCCGAGCGTGACGACTGGCTGCGCATCTTCCAGCCCACCGTCTTCGAGTTCGAAAAGAGCAGACACATGCTGTTCCTGAAGCTACTGTGCTCGGGCGTTCTGCTCGCGTGGATCTATTGCCTTTACGCGACGCACGTCCTGCAACCACCATTATTCGCCTGGTGGAAGCTGCTAGTGGTGCTGGCCGCAATCCCCATTTTCTCTTTTGCCACTACCTATTTCTTCCATTCGGGCGGCGATCCAGTCTTAGGAGTCCCCGCCCTGGCGGTGTTCGGTTTGCCTGTCTGGCAGCGCGCCGTGCATCACCGGCAATGGCTGAAGAACCGGATGCAGTGGGTAGGATTCGTTGCTGTCGGCTCGCCCCTAGTGCTATGCGCACCCCTGGTCATCTACTTCTGCTCGCTCGAGTTGCACAAGTTTCTGGCGTGGCCGCTAATTGCAGCCTTATGGGTTGTCCTCTATGCCGTCGGTGGAGTTGTCTGGTGGCTGGGCCGCCGCAAAGAGCGCATGGCCAAGAATCCCTTGCAAGGCTTGATCCCGCCGCCGAAAGGCGTCGCCCCCGAGCCCTCGGCCCACAGCGCGTCCTTTACTCCGACGCCGGCCAGCCGCGCCGCCTTTTCCTCCGACGATATCTAGCAGCAGCCTTCGTTCGGCTGCTAAGAGGCTCTGTCGCGATTTGCTATCGGCTCGCAGCCACGGAACATCTGACTAAGTCGAAGTTTTGAAGGGGACGGCCTTCAGGCCGTCCGTAAGTGCCTGAAATCATGTTGGGCTTTAGCCCCTGAGGGACTCGGGTCCCACTTAGTCAGACTTTCCCCTACTCCCCCAACCACGCCGCCGCTTCCTCCGGCGACGCCTAGCTAGAAAATTTCTGGTCACTGCTCAAGCGTACCCTGAAAGGCACCTACGTTGCTGTGGAGCCGTTCCATCTTGAGCGGTATCTTGACGAGCAGATGTTCCGGTACAATAACCGCGCAACCAAAGACAATCCGCTGGACGATTCCGACCGCTTTCATGCGGTGCTTGCGCAGATTGTCGGCAGGCGTCTGACTTATGCGGAGTTGACCGGCAAGGTGGGAGAAACGCCGTTCTAGTCTTTGGACTCGGAAGCGCGTTTCTGTTTCTTCTCTTCCCGCTCGGCGTCCAGTTGTGCCTTAATCTTGTCGTGAGGCACAGAGACTAGACGCCGCATAAATTCGGTGAAGTGTGCGAAATCGCCCTTGACCTCGTTGGCGCGGGTTTGTGGGCGATTCGACATAACGCTTCAGACTGGAGCGTATGCTGATGTGTGCCCGAAGTCAAATCGAAACACTGCACAACGATTCCAAAAAAAGATTCACTCGGAACGGAAAGCCAATCGACAGCATTGAGCTAAACGAAGGGTGTGTTACCCTTCTCACGTCACCAAGGGAGGGAAACACCGTGTCCGCCAAGAAAACATATCCGTATTTGGGTCGTCAGGTTGCGGGGGAGCCGGTCGACTTTGAGCCGACATCAGAACCTTGGAGCCAATACAAACTTGCAGATGGCACAGAGATGAAAGCGAAGATGGTTCTTTTGAACGTGGCACGACTCGATGAATTCAACGAGCAAGGCGAGCCTGTTTATCAATTCCAGTTTCAACAAGTCGTCGCCGCCGTATCTCCTGACTCACTCAAGCGCAAAACCCAATAGGTGAGATATGTTGGTCGAAACAGCGGTATTATGTGTTGTCTTGGCTCGCGCTCCCGAAAAGTGCGGGGTCGGTGAACGATTTCTGCGTTTGGAGTCCAGCGACGCCGTGACCCTCACTGCTGTTAGGGGGGCGGACCTCTGCGTACTTTTTGGGTCACCTCTCGAAGATGCCCTTGCGCATGATTTGGCGCTAGTCAAAGAAGTGCGCCATGTGTGCATTGAAAAGGCAGATAACAATCTCCTAGTATGGATAGCACTCGATAATCCTAGTAAGGAAGTACGTGAGCGCGTGTTTCGGAAGGAACTTGAGTTAATAGAAGGTTTCCCAGAAATCGATTTTGACTTCAATGTAATACCTGCGATGAATCGCGGCGCTCATTACTTTGCCTCCAGCGCCAAGGTTATCTATTCCCGCAAGGACGACTAAAGTGCCAACTAGGGATGAGCACATTCAAAAAGCAGAGGGGAATGAGACATTTGCCGCTACCCTTCCGTCGACCAATCAGACTGCAATTGATTGGACTTTAGTTGTCCTATTTTACGCCGCCGTCCATTATGTTGAGGCTTACCTTGATAAGCGTTGGGGCGTTCATATTAGGAGCCATACAACCCGAGATAAGTACTTCGGTAAAGAAGCCAACCTGAAGAAAGTCTTCTCTCCATACTCACACCTGAAGTATTACGGATACAACGCGAGATACGAGGTATCGGGATTCACGGCAACTGACACGCAATCCGCCACGAAATACCTTGCCGAAATAAAAGCCCAAATCATGCCACTGCTTTAAGTGAAGCATTGCTCGCGCCTAAAGGAAAGTCAGTCAGCGATATCATTGCCGGCTTTAGCCCCTGAGGGATTCCGGTCCCACTTAGTCAGACTCTCTCCCTACTCCCCCAACCACGCCGCCGCTTCCTCCGGCGACGCCTAGCTTTCCCACTGTCAACAAAGATTGCTGACCCACCCGTGTCGCCTGCTTTTGGGCGAGAGGATGGGCGCAAGCTTCAGCCGAGTGCTCCACTACGGTCGACTGCGGCGGTGTCGGCCCCGGTTGCATAAGGGCCGTCTTTGCGTACCACAATGTATGATATACCCCACTGTGGGACAACAAAAGTTTCCCAGGGGATGACCCTCAGTGTCTGCGCGATAACTACCTCTGATTATGGTGGTGTGGCATCACACACGAAAATCGAATCCCGGAGGGGCGGAAGTGCAGCTAGCCCAGGACGGAGCGCAGCCGGGGTCTCCGATTCGCGCCCCGCCGCAGGCGGGCGGCTTGGGGGTGGGCGGAGCGGAGTCCTGGGTAAGTGGAAAAATGTTGCCGAGCCCCGGAGGGGCGGCACAGTTCTCACGCAACCTCTTCAGCCGTGCCGTGACCGGGAGACAAGGATCCCGCCTTTGGGCCCGGATGTAAGGCGTTCGCTTCAGCAGCTAACTGCTGCCCGCCCCCTGCGCCGCTTCCTCCGCCTTCGGATTTCTCACTCGCTCCATGATCTCCTCGGCCAGCTTCAAATAGGCCTCTGCGCCGCGCGAGTGCGGATCATACGCCAGGGCCGCCTGACCGTGGCTGGGAGCTTCCGCCAGCCGGATATTGCGTGGGATTGCGGTCTGACACATCAAGTCACCGAAGAAGCCGCGCAGTTCCGCTGCTACCGACTGCGCCAGGTTGGTGCGCTCGTCGAACATGGTAAGGACGACGCCTTCGACTGCGAGCCCTTTGTTCAGCTCGACGCGAATGCGGTCAATCGTGTCCAGCAGCTCGGTGACACCTTCCAGCGCGAAGTACTCGGCCTGCATCGGAATCAGCACGGTGTCTGCGGCAACCAGCGCGTTCAGCGTCAGCAGGTCCAGCGCCGGCGGGCAGTCGATGACGATGAACTCGAAGCGCTCGCGCAGCGGCTGAAGCGCGTGGCGAAGACGATACTCGCGGTAGTCCACAGTCACCAGCTCGATATTGGCGCCGATCAGGTTCTTATGCGATGGGATGACGCTGAGGTTTTCGATCGCACTGGGCTGGGCCGCTTCCTCCGCGAAATTCTCGCCCATGATGACCTTATACGTGCTGGGCCGGTCGGGATCGCGCAGAAAACCAACGCCGCTGGAGGCGTTCGACTGCGGATCGCAATCGACGAGCAGGGTCTTGGCTCCGAGCGATGCGAGCGAGGCAGCAAGGTTGATGGCGGTGGTCGTCTTGCCGACTCCGCCCTTCTGATTGGTGATTGCGATGACTCTTGCCATGCTCGGCTGGGGCCGCGATTCAGGCGCGGCCGGAGAAAGTTTAAGCTCCTTGTCGCAGCTTAGACCGCCGACAGGGGCGGGAGCAATGCTGTAGTCGGGCTGGCCTGAGATTTTCCGAGGAAAAGCTGTGCAATTCTCCCGAGACACGCGTCAACGTGCTGATTCGACAACCGGTAGGCGAGGCCTAAGGTTGTGGAATCCCCGCACTCGTCGGCAGCAAAGTTTTCGACCGTCGCAAATGTTCCACGTGGAACAATTTGGTTCGGCGCCGAACGTTCTTTACCCGAAGCCGAAGCTGCGCGGTTCAAGAATGTTCCACGTGGAACAATTTGACTGGGCCGACCAGCGCAAGCCCCTTGTATTTCGGCTGGTTGAGGAATGTAATCGCGAGTGCCGAGCAAGAGGAGGCTCGATGGCCGGTGTCGTCCCCACTGCCACCAGGGAGCTCGCGAGGGTTGTCGTATCCGATCATGACATCGGTCGGCCTGATCAGGTCCACCGAAAACTCTTCGCCAAGTCAAACCGCATCAGCCCCGACCGAGCTGAAGTTGGGATGCCGACTGAATCTACCGTGCCGTCGCTGAGATTCAGCAGCCCAAACTCCCCTGCCGTCAATTGGCCCGCTCGGCTGACCCGTATACGACTAGCGGGTCGACCTAAACAAAGAACTACTAGCGCTTAGTTCCACTAGGAAGTGCCTAGAGATAATAACTACTACAATTATTTCCACTCCGCCCTATAAATTACCCTGGTGATGGCATAGATTTCCCACAACATGATGCGGACATGTTTTCATTTGGCCATGCTTAGCCATGGGCCCTGCGCACCTCCGGTGATGAAAACGGAAATTGGCCATCCCCGATCGAGGGCTTCACCGGGGCCCCCGTTTTTCGATGGAGTCGTACCGTCGCTTGCGGCTCGAATTGATTTTCTCAGCGAACGGGCGCTTCCCCAAACGGCTCACCTCATTGTCGCTCTGCTGCGATCTTGCTGGGATGCCGCAGAGATCTCATTCGCGCTCGACGACCGTCTTGCTCTTGATGGCCGGTCGCTCTATCGGCGGCGCAATCTGTATGATTGGATGGCGGAGAAAGAATCGAGCGGGCGATGCCGATCGGCGCGCCTCCGCGCGAGAGATCCTAAAGCTTGAAACTTCACATTGCCTGGATTGGCCGGACCAAGAGTGCGGCCATCCAATCGTTGACGGCGGAGTACCTGAAGCGGCTGTCGCACTTTGCCGGCTGCGATGCGCATGAGCTCGCCTCGGAGAGTGCGCTGCTCAAGCTGGTGGAGAAGGCAGCGGCCCGCACCCGGCCGGTGCTGGTGTTGCTGGACGCGCGCGGCCGTCAGCTCACCTCGGATGAGATCGCTAACTTCCTGGAATACCACCAGTCTCACGATACGCAGGGGCTGCTGTTCGCGGTGGGACCAGCCGACGGCTGGAGCGATTCCACCCGCACTGCCGCCGACACCGTGCTGTCATTCGGCAAGATCACCCTGCCGCATGAGCTGGCGCGCGTAGTCTTGCTGGAGCAGCTTTATCGCGGCTTCACCATTCTGAAAGGGCATCCCTATCATGGGGGACATTGACCGACCGTATGCGCTTTCCTGATCGTCGCCGGTTACTCGCCTTCTGCCTGTTTTTTGCGATGTCCCACATTGTGGGACATGCGAGCGATTCCGCCGCTGTTTTCGCGCCTCTGGAGCAATGGAAAAGCGCGGCAATCAGCGGCAACGCGGGCGCGTTGCAGGCGCTCTATAGCAGCAATCCTCCTGCCCAGGTCATCACTCCCGGCGGTGAAACCAGTGCCGCGGTCGAGGCCGCGTTCTGGACCGGCCTCAAACCGCGCCGCATCAAGGTAGACGTGATCGAGTCCTCCTCGCCGCGGACTGGTCTGAAGCAAGTTGTCTTCCAGGCGGAGGTGCACTCGGTCAGCGGCGGACACGACCACGTGGTGTATGTCACCGAAGGCCAGCTTTGGCAGCAGCAGGGAAGCCAATGGCGATTGGCAGCCAGCAAGCGCAGCGATCCAACCCGGCTGCAGCAGCCTACCTCGACCAGCAAGGTGATCTACGCTCCCGGTCTCGATGCGCACGCCGAGATCAAGCGCGCCTTGGGCGTGGCCGCCAAGGAGCATAAGCGGGTGCTGATCGTCTTCGGCGCCAACTGGTGCTATGACTGCCACGTGCTCGACCTGGCCTTCCATCGCGCCGATCTCGCCGGAGTCTTGCAGCGCAACTATGAAGTGGTGCACGTCGATGTCGGGGAAGGCGACAAGAACCAGGACATCATGCAGGAGTATCGGGTGCCGATGAAGAAGGGGATTCCCGCGCTGGCCGTGCTCGACAGCAACGGCAAACTGCTCTATAGCCAACAAGGCGGCGAGTTCGAGAAGGCGCGCTCGCTGGCGCCGGAGGACTTGCTGGCGTTCCTGAATAAGTGGAAACCCGGCCGCAGCTGAACGTGACGGTGCAGCCCAATCAACAGCCTCCCACACATTCGAAAACCGCGAATGTGTGGAACACCCGGCGGGATGAGGGAATCTGTGATTGGGGACGAAAATCCCCACCCAAGCAAACGAAGCTTGGGTGGGGCACCCTCAAGATGGTAGGCTGGGCCACCCGCCAGCTTGCACTCGGTCGGACTTCCTGTGGGCAGAGGAACAGCCTCCGCAATTGGTCGTTGGGCATCAGGATCGGGGCGTACCGTGACGGTAAGTTTCAGAGACCGCAGCTTGTCAATATCCGTAAACTTCGGATCGGTAATTTGCAATGTGAGAATCATGCCTCTGAGTTTGAACGTCCTGTTCGCACCGAACTCAGCTATATGAGCGCATGCCCCACGAAGATCGGCGGAAAAGAACCGCCCTCTACTTTCCCAATCTCTGCTCTGATGAGCATCCTCCGTTAGCAGCGTGCTGTAAGTGTCATGGTCGCTGATCGAGCTCAACCGACACTCAAAGTCTCCGCTATAGTCAAAGTCAGGGTCGCCGGTGTATCCCGCAGAGTGGCACTGCAATCGGTAGAGAGGGGTGCCATCTACTGACCTAATATCAACTGAGACGTTCGCCTTCCCAACATCTGGAACCTCAACTGTGCGCTGAAGGGGACCTACCTCAGGGTAAGTCTGCGCAATGAGATAGACGCCCCAGATACACCACGTAAATAACAGAAGAGTCGATTTCATGGCTTGTCCTTGGCTCACTCGGGACTGGTACCAGTTGGACAGCCTCCCAGAGCGTCTGGAACAAAGACTCTGACGGGTGCGTTCGCCCCTTGGTCCTTTGCCCCAGGTATTTCAAGAATCAATTGCCCCGGGAAGAGCTGCTGAAGGCGGGTGGCCCAGCCTAGCATTTTGAGGGTGCCCCACCCAAGCTTCTTTTGCTTGGGTGGGCGTTTTCGACCACCTTCACCCGCAGCGGCATTCCCATTCGCTCACGTTTCCTTCCTGTCCACTCCGACTCAATCTCCACTACGCCCTCCACTCCCGTCGCGTAATGGCGAAAGCTGCTCCAAGGCCAGTCCTCCGGTCTCTCCACCCATCCCCGCTTCACGGGATTGCGGTGCATGTAGCGCAGCTTCTCAATCCGCTTCTCCTTCGTGTAAACATTGAAGTCATAGTATCGCGCTTGCCAGAAGTGCTTCTTGTTGCCAATCAGCCGGCGCGCCACCGACTGCTTCATCGCCTGCAAGGCGCGCGCCAGCGTCGCTCGCTCCGGCTCGCTGACCAGCAGGTGCACATGCTCGGGCATGATCACGTAGCCGCTAACCCAGAAGGCGTATTGGCGTCGCGCCTGTTCCAACGCCCGCTCGAAGAGCCGCTTGGCGCGACTGGACTCCAGCAGCGGCTCACGACGATAGCAACTGAAGGTCACGAAGTGCAGATCGCGGGCTTGTTGGTAACGCTTCAGTCCCCAAGGCATGGGCGGAGATTAGCACGCGGCATTGGAGGGAGTCTGTGATTACGGAGGAAAATCCCCACCCAAGCAAACGAAGCTTGGGTGGGGCACCCTCAAGATGGTAGGCTGGGCCACCCGCCAAACCGCTTAGGTTTCGTGACGGACAAACAGACAGCTCTGGGCCCACCCTCCCGCTGAAGCGGGAAGGGTGGGGCACCCGAAGTTGAGTTGAACCATCGTCTATGAGAGAAAGGGTGTGCCACCCGCGGAGGGAAGGGGTGTTTCCCGACATCCACCTTTTATAGCGCCCGGCGGTCGTTTTGGCGATCACGAGGTGGGCATACAAATCGCTTTACCGTTTCACGGTGATGCTGTCGGCGATCTTGTTGTACTCCTCGCGGGAGAGGATGCGTTTCTCCAGAAGGTCGCGGCGAGGTGCCCCAGTGACGGAATGGCAAAGGAAAATCGTGCCTTTTCCCAAAAAGTGAAGCGCGAATATACAATAGGTCAAGACAGAATCAGAAACGATTTTTTCCTTCAGGAATCCCCAATTCCCTACCTTCGCATGGCACAAATGTGCAGATTTCTAGCGCGTCAGCCGCTCACCCGCGCATCGATTGTTAGCAAGGACCGTCATAAGTCCGCTCGCCGTCCGCGAAGGCGTCCCACAACTTCGTTGCCCTGCCCCATCGTGATCCTTATAGTAATGACATGCCGGTAGCGCCATCCAACTACGATAACGACCTGTTGCTGGTGCATGTTGGGCAGGCTGAGAGGCGATTGCCTGGGCCGGACTATTACACAGTATTGAAATGGATCCATGAGATTCTTCGCCCGGCAACGTATATCGAGATCGGTGTACGGCAGGGAGACTCGCTGCGGGCGGTGAATGCCGGGTGCCGGTGTTTGGCCGTCGATCCCGCACCTGCCCTTACGGGGCCTCTCCCCGACGATTTGCAGCTGTTTCCGATACCGAGCGATGAGCTTTTCTTGAACTTTGATGTAGTCGCGCTCCTGCAAGCTCCAACGTTTTCACTGGCGTTCATCGATGGCTTGCACCTGTTTGAGCAGGCGTTACGGGATTTCATTCATCTAGAACGGCTGGCCGACAGAAATTCCATCATCATGATCCACGACAGCCTGCCGCTCGACGCGGTCACGGCTGACCGCGAACGCTCGACGCACTTTTATAGCGGCGATATATGGAAGGTACCGATGTGCTTGAAACAATATCGCCCTGACCTGAAGTTGGCGATGATCAAAACTGCTCCAACTGGCCTGTGCCTGGTTGGAAATCTCGATTCGCGCTCGAAGATATTGACGCGAGAGTACGAGCGCTGCGTGGCAGAGTACGTTCCTATGGCTTTTGAGCGGTATGAGAACCATCCGGAGCGAATGCCGGAAGTATTCGAAAACACCCGAGAGGCGGTGGAAGCGTGCCTGATGCAGCTCCGCCCAAGCTAACTTTGCAGGACGAGACTGCTCTCGTCTGCGACTGATAGAGGAATCGTCTTAGGATGCACCGATGGAGAAAACTGCAATCCAGTCCAAGCCAGTCGAACTATACATTGACCTGCTCAAGAAGAGTGTGCTGGAAGACCTCTACGTTGAGAATGAAATCAGGCTGCTGTACCTGCGTTCGTGTTTGGAAGGCAAGGAAAGCTTCGATCAGAAAGTGTATCTAGACATTCGGAGAAACCGCTCCGAAATGTACAAGGGGTACATTCAGGCACGACACGTCGGCATGAACTACGGTCGCACGATCGACAATTTAGGCTTTCAACACACCATGATCGGGCGCGTGCGTCTTGAAAACATAGAGGTTTGCCTACGCCAGATCATTGCGGAGAACATTCCCGGAGACTGCGTGGAATGTGGTGTATGGCGTGGTGGAGCGGTGGTTTTCATGAAGGGTATTCTGGCGGCGCATGGGTGCAGCGACCGCACGGTTTGGGTCGCTGACTCGTTTGAGGGATTGCCGGTCCCCACTCTGAAGCCGGATGAAGGAACGGATCTGAGCGCGGGTAAGTACCCCATGTTGGCAATCGATCTCGAAACCGTTCGCGACCTGTTCGAGCGTTACGGCCTGCTGGACGACAAGGTGCAATTCTTGAAAGGCTGGTTCAAGGACACACTGCACGAGGCACCCATCAAGAGACTCTCTTTGCTGCGCCTTGATGGCGACCTGTATGAATCCACTATGGATGCCCTAAATGCGCTGTATGACAAGGTTGAGCCGGGCGGGTATATCCTCGTCGACGACTACGGAGTGTTACCTCAGTGCAAGGATGCGGTCAATGAGTTTCGCAAGAGCCATGGGATCACTGCTCCTATTCGCAAAGTTGACTGGACAGGCGTGTACTGGCGAAAGATCGGCGCCCGTTCTATCACTTCCGGCTGGCGTGGCTTGCTCGGTCGAAAGAAGCGCGCAACAATGTCCGGCGGATAGCTCGTAAAACATAGCGTCGGTACTGCGGGTGTGGGGCACGCGGCAGTGATCCCAGGTTAGCGTCCAAAAAGCGGACGCGAACCTGGGGCACCAAGCACCAAGGTGAGCATAGCAAATCGCTTTACCGTTTCACGGTTATGCTGTCGGCGATTTTGTTGTACTCCTCGCGGGAGAGGATGCGCTTGTCCAGAAGCTCGTGCTGGTTGGAATACGGGCGGCCGGCAATGATGCGATCCGCCGCGGCGTCATCGATACCGGGAAGGCTCATCAGCTGCGCCTTGCTGGCGGTATTCAGGTCGAGAGGCTTGTCGGCACTGGGACGGTTCAGTCCCTCGCGGATCCCCTGGGCGACCGCCTTAGCATTGTCCTTAAGCTCCGCTGTAGCCTGGGCGGTCTTCTCGCGCACCTGATCGGGGCTGGAAGGCTTGGTGCTACAGGCGTTGCATCCCGTGAAGCAAAGTGGAATAACGCAGACGACAAATGCCAGCAGAAGAAGGCTTGCGCGCATGGTCGTGAGATGCAGATTGAGGGTGACGGGATTGATACCGGAGATGCTGCGACCAAGGGAATTCGGTACGGGAACCATGGCCAGCGCGCCGTCATCGGTCGATCACTGACAGCCGGTGGCTGACAGATGCCTTCTCACGCTGCCAATATATCTTCCAGCTTTCCTCCTCCCCGCCGCGGCTCGACCTGCTCATAGCGCTGCCGGGTCGAGCGGGATAGAGGACAGTTAAGATGCCTCGTCTCGTTTCGCGCAGAGGGTGAGGCCAGCGGTCCTACTTTTCCACAAATTTTTGTGTGCGCGCGGGCTCGTCACCTCAGCCTATAATGTCGAGGTTCGCTTTCGCCAATTGCTCGTCGCTCGTCGCCGGCTTTCATGACCATCACGGATAAACGCAAAGTTCTCGGCCGCGGTTTGGAGACGTTGCTGCCCTCGCGGCAGGTTCCCCATGCTGCGGCCGCAGCCGCGCCTGCTTCGAGCAACGCCGACAGCGGCGAGGCGGTGCATCAGATTCCGCTGTCGCAGCTCGACCGCAATCCTTATCAGACGCGTACCGTCTCGCTCGATCCGGCGGCGCTCAACGAGCTGGCAGCTTCCATCAAGTCGGTCGGGGTGATGCAGCCCATCGTGGTGCGCCCGGTGTCGGGGGGACGCTACCAGGTCATCGCCGGCGAACGCCGCTGGGAAGCCTCGCGCAGCGTTGGCCTGCGTACGATCCCCGCCATGGTGCGCCAGGTCTCGAATGAGCAGGCGATGGAGATGACCATCATCGAGAACCTGCAGCGCGAGGACCTGAATTGCATGGAGCAGTCCCGCGCCTTCGAGCGCCTGAGCCGCGAATTCGGGCTCACCCAGGAGCAGATGTCGATACGGACCGGCAAAGAGCGCTCCTCGATCGCCAATTTCCTGCGCCTGCTAAAACTTCCCGCCGCGGTGCAAACCATGGTGGAGAAAAACCAGCTCAGCTTCGGCCACGGCAAGGTGCTGATCGCGCTGGAATCGCCCGAGCAGATCGAGCGCCTGGCGCGGATGATCGTCGACCGCGGGCTCTCGGTGCGGCAGACCGAAGACACCGTGACCAGCCTGATCCAGCCTCATCCCAAGGTCGAGAAGGAGCGGGTGGTCGATCCCAATGTGAAGGAAGCGGAAAACATGCTGCAGCGCGTGCTGGGAGTGCGCGTGAGCATCAACGACCGCCACGGCAAAGGCAAGATCCTGATCGAGTACTCCTCGCTGGAAGATTTCGACCGCATTCTGGAAGTGTTGAACCGGAAATAGAGCTGCGAAGAAAATCCTCACTCAAGCAAAATCGGCTTGGATGGGGCACCCTCAAAAGTACTTGCACCCGCCACCGCCGTTATTACGGAGGGGTTTACGATTTTGTCGGGCGGATCTTTACCAGGGTTCCGTCGGGCAGCGGGGTTCCCATGAAGTGCACGACGCCGTCGCGCACCACGCCATTGATCTCAGGCACGACCGATGCTACGCCGCCGACGTCGGTCGCGGCGACGGCGGGCGCTTTCTTCGCGATCCCACGATCCATGGCGAGGTTGGCCAGGCGGTCGGCTTCGCGGTTCTTCTCGCGCAGCACGTGGTCGATCTCGAAATAGTCGAGCTGATCGATCAGCTTCATCGCCCGCTCGTGCAGCTCTTTCAAAGTGGGGTTGGAGACCTTGTATTCGCCGTTGATCTGCTTCACCA
Source organism: uncultured Acidobacteriaceae bacterium (assembly GCA_963785825.1). Lineage (GTDB taxonomy): Bacteria > Acidobacteriota > Terriglobia > Terriglobales > Acidobacteriaceae > Bog-257. The sequence continues at coordinate 347,978 of CAWAWQ010000001.1, forward strand.
TCAGCTCGGAGTCGCTGAACACCTTCAGCGCTTTGAAGCCGTGGCGCAGAGTGTAGTTCAGCGCCGCCAGCAGGCCGGAGTACTCGGCGTAGTTGTTGGTCTGGCGGCCCAGGAACTCGCTGAGTTGGGCGACGGGCCGGCCAACTTCGTCTTCGAAGATGACGCCGTATCCTGCTGGTCCGGGATTGCCGCGCGCGCCGCCGTCCACGTTAGCGACGAGGTGGCCCTGCTCAAGACTGGTGATGCGGCCGCCGATGAACTCCTGCGAGTGATAGCGAGATTCTTTTGGGAACGGACGTAGAGGCATGGCGTTCAGTGTACCCCTAAGGGATTGGATGCGGGGAGTGGCATGGGAGTAGCGGAGGATACTCGGGCAGGCAGAGTTGTGAGTGCATAAGGATGTTACATCTGCGGAGCAACAGATCGGTGCGCTGGGGCTTGAGAGACTGGGTCGCAACCCGTTGTCGCCGGTCTGCGGCTCGTCTTTTCTCCGGCTTGCCGCGTGGGCTTACGCGTCTGCGTGAGAACGGTGTCGCCCCTCCGGGGCTCCGGTATTTTTTCTTACTTCACCCAGGACTCCGCTCCTCCACCCCAATTCGCGCACAAAAGCCGCGCGAATCGGGGACTCCGGATTCGCTCCGTCCTGGGCTAACTGCAACACCACCCCTTCGGGGTTCGATTTTCGTGTGTGATGCTCCACCGCCGTAGGTCAGAGGTAGTTCTCACGCAGACAGTTCAGCCCGAGGGATCTGCGGTTCGTTTGCAGCTCCAACCCTCATTTTCGGGCAATAGCGGCCCTTCGACTCGCGGCAAAGGCGGCCGCTTGCTCAGGGTGACAGACGCGGTAAGATTTCCGGGCGACAACTGCTATCGCCCAAACTTCAGCCGGGTAGCCAGACGTTCGGGAAGGTTGGCGGCCACAATCCTGGCTTGCGCCTGCTCGATGTCGTAGGGCGCGCGATAGTAGGTCACGCTCGCCGCATCTCCGTTGTTCTCGTACAGCGCAAACGCGGCGCGCCAATCCTGATCGCGTGGCTGTCCCACCGATCCCGGGTTAACGAGGTAGCGATCGCCCGGGGCCAGCGTCATCTTGCACGAAACCACGCCCTCGCGGGATTCGTACTGTGGCGTTACCGGAAGGGTCTTGTCATTGCGCAAGACGAATCCGCCTTGCAGGTGGGTGTGGCCGAAGAAAATTCGCTCGGCATGGCCGGGAAGCTGGAAGTCGATGCCGGCGGTGGCGTTGTTCAGCACATATTCGTCTTCGTCGCGCGGCGAGCCGTGTACGAACTCCAGGCCGGGCAACTCCGATTGGCGCAGCGGGCCCGCCGGCAAGTTGCGCAGCCAGTCGAGATGGTCGGTGTGCAGCGCGGTCTGGGTCCAGCGCGCCGACATCGCGGCCGCCAGGTTGAAGTCCGACAGGTCGGACAAGCCGGCGCAGGCGCGATCGTGATTGCCGCGCACCACCGGGCAATCCATGGCGCGCACCCGTTCGCAGACTTCGTTGGGCGAGGCATTGTAGCCGACCACGTCGCCGAGATTCACGACGCGATCGAATGCCGGAGCGGCGGCCAGGCAGGCCTCCAGGGCCTCGATGTTGGAGTGAATGTCGCTCAGCAGCAGCAGGCGCATGGGTCAGCGAGGCTCCGACGCGATAACGGGACAGCGCGCAAGGTGGCCGGGCGCAACCTCCAGCAGCGGCGGCAATGCTTCGGCGCAGCTCGGCACGCGCGAGGCACAACGCGGCTCAAAGGCGCAGCCCGACGGCATCGCGGCGATCGCAGGCACCGTGCCTTCGATGGTCTGTAGAGGGCGGCTGCGATCGGAGCGAAGCGTCGGCACCGAGTGTAACAGGCCACGTGTATAAGGATGCGCGGGATGGTGGAAGACTTCGGAAGCCGTACCCATCTCCACCAGGCTGCCGGCATACATCACACCGATGCGGTGCGCCACCTGCGAGACCACGGCCAGATCGTGCGAGATGAACAACATGGCCAGGGAGAATTTTTCGCGCAATTCGGCGAGCAGGTCAAGCACTTGGGCCTGGATAGTGACGTCGAGAGCGGTGGTCGGCTCGTCGGCAATCAACAGCAACGGGCGGTTCACCACCGCCATGGCGATCATCACCCGCTGGCGTTGGCCGCCGGAGAGCTGGTGCGGGTAGTCGCGGGCGCGGCGATCGGCATCGGCGATAGCGACGGTGCGCAATGCTTCGACGGCGAGACGCCAGGCGTCGGACTTGGTGAGTTCGGCGTTGAAGGGGCGCGGCTTTAGCTGCGCCGTTCCCGGTCCATTCTGATTCGGGGCTTCAGCCCCCGCGTGCGCCAGCACGGCCTCGGCGATCTGGTCGCCCACCCGCATCACCGGATTGAGCGCGGTCATCGGCTCCTGGAAGATCATGCTGATGCCGGCGCCACGGATATGGCGCATCTGCGGCTCACTCAGGCTCAGCAGGTCTTGCCCGCGAAAGCAGATGCTGCCACGAAGACGCGCCTGCGGCGGCAGCAAGCGCAGGATCGAGAGCGCGGTGACTGACTTCCCCGATCCCGACTCGCCGACCAGCCCCAAGACCTCGCCAGCGGTGATGTCAAAGCTCACATCGCGTACGGCGGTGACATTGCCTTGGGCTGTGAGGAAATTTACGGTGAGATTGCGGACATCGAGCAGCGAGGCCACAGGGCTATGCTAGCAGGATGGGCGATCGTCAATGCATATCCCTTTAGTCGCGCTCGGTCGCTGAAGCCCCCTCGCTCCTCCGAATGGCAGGAAAGTGAAGGGGAGATCTCGGCGCGCCTGAAGGCGTGCCTCTTTGAAACACCAACAAGCTCGACTGTTTGGCAGACAACGGATCCGTGCTTATGCAAAGCAAAATATCTGACGGAGGGATCTGTCGTCCCTACGGGACTCGGCTTTTTTTGCAGCCTGCCCAGGACTCCGCTTCGCTTCGTCCTGGGCTATCATGTCGCCGCGCCTACGGCGCTGGTTTGTCAAAAGTCGTACTCCATTGTCAAACATAAGAGTTACTTGCCACCTTGTGATTCTGAAAAATCTCGAGAAGAAGCAACAAAAGAAGGCAACCAAGAGGTTGCATTACTGTTGCAAATCGGATTATTATGCAACCTGGAGGTTGCGCAAGAATATGAGCGATCGCATTGAGAAGCGCATTGAACTGAGAGCGCCGGTTTCGCGGGTGTGGCGCGCCCTGACCGACTACCGCGAGTTTGGCGAGTGGTTTCGCGTGAAATTGAACGGCCCCTTCGTTCCTGGCCAAGTTTCGCGTGGGCAGATCACCTATCCCGGCTACGAGCACCTGCAATGGGAGGCGACGGTGCAAGGGATGGAGCCGGAGCGGCTGTTTTCCTTCACCTGGCATCCTTATGCCGTCGATCCCAAGGCCGATTACTCGACCGAGCCGCCCACCTTGGTCGAATTCCGGCTGGAAGAGATCGCCGGCGGTACGCTGCTTCTGCTGACCGAGTCCGGGTTTGACAAGCTTCCCGCCGAGCGCCGTCTCGAAGCATTCCCGCGGAATGAAGGCGGTTGGACAGAGCAGATGAAGAACATCGAGCGCCATGTCGCACAAGCGTCGTAGGACGGTCAGGGCACAAGCGCGCGCACCGGTCTTTGCCGCGCTTGGCGATGAGACGCGGCTGGCGCTGGTGGTGAGGCTGTCCACCGGCCGGCCTCATTCGATCGCGCAGCTGACGCAGGGCTCCAGGCTGACGCGGCAGGCGATTACCAAACATCTTCGCGCGTTGGAGAGAGTGGGAATCGTGCACAGCGTCCGCGTGGGTCGCGAGAGCCGATTCCAATTCGATCCGCAGCCGATCGCAGGAGCGCAGCAGTACCTCGAGTTTGTGTCGCAGCAGTGGGACCAGGCGCTTTCCAGGCTGAAGTCGTTTGTGGAAGAGTGAATAACTGAACCAAGGCGCGCACAGCCGGCACTCACATGATCGGAGGGTTTGAGGGCGCGCGAGGGGAACGCGCGCTCCAGTTGGCTATAGTGAGGCTACCTTGAGCAGCTCTGGCTAACCACGCTCACATTAGTTGCGGTCAGGTGGCCATGCTCGGTGCCCGACTTGTCCATGCCGTGCTCCTGCGCTTCCTTGCGAGCATCTTCCTTCATGCCGTGCATCGTGGAATGGGCGACAGCACCGGTCACGGTCACGGTTTGTCCCACATAGGAAGAGAGGTTAACGGCGTCGCTTCGCACCTCCCAGGTGCTTCCGTCTCGAGCTGTGAGGTCGTACTCACTTGTGCCCTCGCCCTTCTGGAGACAGCCGGTAAGGGTACGGACATTGGAGTGAGTCTCGTTCGCACCGCTTTGCGTGGGGGTGGTCGCTGACTCGTCCTGAGTGGGCATTGCAGTTGCGTTGTCGGGGCTGACGGCGGTGGTCGCCGAACTGTTTTGGTCTTGCGTGGTAGCGGTGGTGGTCGTCTGAGTAGCGGTTGTGTCCTGCGCCTTCGCGATTCCCAATGTGCTCAGGAGCAATCCGGCCGCCATGAGCCATAAGGTAATTCTCTTCTGCATGAGTGTTCTCCGATCGTTGCGCCCTGTTCGATTCCGGCGCTTCTGTTTTTAGAACCTCGGACCGGCGCCGGTGTTGCTCCCTACCGGCAACGCCTCACTTTCTGACGCAGGGCAGGAGTACGATACTGAAGGAAGGGAATTTGAGAGGCTGTATTCAGGTACTACATGCCTGTTTTCCTCGAGAGATTCGTCCTGCCTGTTCTTGCAGCGATAGTAATAACCGTGATAGTGCTTAACCCATTCAAAATGGACGGCCAACAAAAGGTTTCTCTTTTGATTGGCGTACTCGCAATTGCGTATTTTGTGGGACATACCATTCATAAGGGCAAGCCAGCGCAGGCAGTCGCACCGCCCGCTGCTGTTGCGCCCAAAACAGGCGATGCCAGTACAAGCGGACCGAACAGCCCTGCCGTGAGTGGAAACGGAAACAACGTCCAATACAACCAATCCGGCCCTGAGAAAGGGAAGTCAAAGTCCCCGAAGTAGAGAGAACGCAAACGTGAAATACGGCCTGATTTTGTCCCTGATGGTTGCGCTGAATTGCTGGAGCCAGACGACTACCGGAAAGGCTGAAACAACAGGAGCTTGCAGTCCCGCTATCAGCGGGAATAACAATCAGGTGACGATTAAGTGCAGGGGTCTAACCAAGCGACAAGCAGATAATTACTCAGCACTTTTGAATGAGATCCTTAAGCGGCAAATTGACCCCCAAACGGTCATGCAAGAGCTCGACGAAATCAACGCGAAGATTCCCAGACTAAGCGGCATGCTTCTGCCAGCGAATGATTCTGACCCTCTTCCCATCCCCTTCTGCACGGCAAAGAGCGGCGACTTGAAGTTGGTGCTTGGAACAGTTGCATGGGTGAATCCGATCCCCGGGAATATCCTAACCGTCAACAATCTCAACAAGATTGCCGTTCACCGGTTGGGATCTGGAATTGGCGTGGACGCCGACTTGACTAGCGAAGATGGAAAGATCTCCGTGCAGATCAGAGACAATAGGTTTGTCGTCAATCCTAACAATACGTTCAATGTCACTGGAGATCAATCTACCCTCATTGTGCATAACGACCGTGGCGTGGAGGTGCTTAATGTCAGATTTTCGAACGAAACTACTGTTCGAATAAACGCGATTTTCTACCCTGGCCCACCAGGTGTTCGCTTGGAAGTTAATGAGAGGGGCTTGAAAGCGATAGGGGTCGAGGACGGTGGGCTCAGTGTAGACAACAGTTGCTTTTTCCGAAGGCCCGGAATGGTTGTGGACTTTGAGATGCGCGATGGGCACCCTGTCGTATTAACAAGCTTTTAGGGGGCCGGTACTCCGGTTGACCTGGGTTGGCTAAACACGCTACACTTCTATGGTTTGCCTGTACTAGCTGGTCCTGTCAGGGACACCCCGCCTTTGGTGAAGGACTCCTTCCACGCAGGGGAAAGTGCAAGCGCACAAAGGGTTTAGGCGATTCGCGCCGCACAGCGCGTCATAAGATCATTGGAGGCAATGCCATGTACGCGGTGATCCGCGCCGGGGGAAAACAGTATCGCGTCGCGCCCGGAGACGTGATTGAGATCGAGAAGCTGCCGCAGGCCGGCGGCGAGAATGTGCAGTTTGACGAAGTGCTGGCGGTCAGCGCCTCCGAGGGCGAACTGGGCAAGCCGTCGTCCAGCGCCTTCGTTACCGGGCAGGTGGTGGAGCAGGGCCGCGCCGACAAGATCCTGGTCTTCCACTACAAGCGCAAGAAGCAATACAAGAAGCTCAACGGGCATCGCCAGCCGTTTACCGCGGTGAAGATTACCGGCATCACGGTGGACGGCCAGGAACTGAAGGCGTAAGCGCCGATGTTGACCTGCCAGTTGATTGTGGCGCTGATGTCGGCCATGAAACGCTTCGACGCCATCGTGATGCACCTTCCGGCGACCGTGCGGCGACTGGTTTCGCGGCGCCGCGTGGGCGACTCGGATTTGCAGGAGACGTAAGGGTCGGCTTTGTCGAAGGTGAAATGCAGGTCCCTCACCGGCTGAAGCCGGTTCGGGATGACAAAATTAGAAGCATTGGACGGCGCACCTAAAGGTACGCCCCTTCAAGGCTTGAGGAATATTGCAATGGCACATAAAAAAGGTTTAGGCAGTTCGCGGAACGGGCGCGACTCGAACGCACAGCGGCTGGGCGTGAAATCGTTTGGCGGGCAGCTTATTTCGGGCGGCTCCATCATCGTGCGGCAGCGCGGCACCCGCATTAAGCCCGGCCTGAATGTCGGCCGCGGCAAAGACGACACCTTGTTCGCGAAGATCACCGGTGTGGTCGAGTTCAAGGATCGCGGAACGATGGGGAAGTTCGTGAGCGTGCATCCGCAGGAAGAAGCAATTAGCTAAGAGCCGCGAGCTCTTAGCTCCGATATCAGGCCTCGTCCAGTCGGGGCCTTTTTGTTTATAGTCGTCAGTCGTCAGCCGTCAGCTTTCAGCCGAAACGACCTCATCTGCTTTGAAAAACGTAGTTGGATGATGCAGGTCGCTACATAAACAGGGGTCTTCGACTCCGCTCAGGATGACAGCACGGATGCGGCTGACAGCCAAAGCGGAAAGCTCAGAGCTGACAGCGGAAAGCAACTACCAACTGGCCACGGACAACCGTCTTTCCATGTTTGTTGACGAAGCCAAAATTCGAGTCAAAGCGGGGGATGGCGGCAACGGCTGCATGGCGTTCCGGCGCGAGAAGTTTGTGCCGCGTGGAGGTCCGTCGGGGGGCGATGGCGGACGCGGCGGCGACGTCATCATGGAGTCGAGCGAGCGCCACAACACGCTGGTGCACTTCCGCTTCAATCCTGAGTACAAGGCCGAGCGTGGGCGTCACGGCGAGGGCTCCAATAAGACGGGGCGCGAGGGTGAGAGCATCGTGCTGAAGGTGCCGGTGGGCACGCTTGTTTACGACGAGCTGACGAACGAAGTGGTACACGACTTCTCGCATCCTGACGAGCGCATGGTGGTGGCGCGCGGCGGGCGGGGTGGGCGCGGCAACGCGCAGTTTGCCACATCCACTCATCAGGCGCCGCGGGAGCATGAAGAAGGCCGGCCCGGAGAGGAGCGCGAGCTCCGGCTGGAGCTGAAGCTGCTGGCCGATGTCGGCCTGGTCGGCTATCCCAACGCCGGCAAGAGCACGCTGATCTCGCGCATCTCGGCGGCGCGGCCCAAGATCGCCGACTACCCTTTCACCACGTTGCAGCCCAACCTCGGCGTGGTTGTCGCCGGCGAGATGCCCAACGAGATCAGCTTTGTCGTCGCCGATATTCCCGGGCTGATCGAGGGCGCGAGTGAAGGCGCGGGACTGGGAATGCAATTTCTCAAGCACATCGAGCGCACCCGCTTTCTGGCGCACCTGGTAGATGTGTCGGATGCCAGCGGGCGGTCGGATCCGGTTGAAGATTACGAGGTGATCACTCGCGAGCTGGCGAGCTTCGGCAGCGGCCTTGATAGCAAGCCCACGATTGTTGTTGCGTCAAAAATGGATGTGGTGAACAAAGACAAGCTGGCCAAGCTAAAGCGCTATTGCAAGCGCAAGAAGCTGGAGCTGTATCCGATTTCCGCCGTGACCGGCGAAGGGATCGAAGATCTTAAGTGGGCGATGGCGAAGAGGGTGGCGGCAAGGGTCAGGGATTAGGGGTCAGGGGCAGTAGTGGCATTTGGCATTTGGCATTTAGCATTTGGCCGTTACCCCTTAGCGTCAGTCGCCATCGGCTTTGGACCAAATGCCAAGTGCCAAGTGCCAAGTGCCAAACAACTAGCTAGCCGCCGCGCCTTCAATACCGCCGCAACCGGCGCGCCTCCCGCACCACATCCTCGACCTTCGGCAGAAAAACTTCTTCCAGTGGCGGCGAAAAGGGCACAGGCGTATCGGCTGAGGCGATGCGGGTGATCGGCGCATCGAGCGAATCGAAGCACTCCTCGTTAATGATCGCAGCGACCTCGCCGGCGATGCCGCCGGTCTTTGTGTCCTCGTGCAACACGATGACGCGATTAGTCTTCTCCACCGTCTGGCGAATGGCGTCGCGGTCAAGCGGCAGCACGGTGCGCAGGTCTACCACTTCCAGTTCGATGCCTTCCTTGGCGAGGATCTCCGCCGCTTCGAGCGCGGTGTAAACCATCGCAGCGTAGGTGATGACGCTGACATCGCGCCCCTCACGTGCGATCCGAGCTTTGCCGATCGGGACGGTGTAGTCCTCGGCGGGCAACTCTTCCTTGATACGGCGATACAAGAACTTGTGCTCGAAGAACAGCACCGGATTGTTGTCGCGAATGGCCGACTTGATCAGGCCCTTGGCGTCGTAAGCGCTGGCCGGGCAGACGACCTTCAGACCCGGCGTGTGCGCGAAGTAAGTCTCAGGATTCTGTGAATGGAACGGGCCGCCATGCACGCCGCCGCCCGAGGGCCCGCGCACCACCACGGGCACGGGCGCGCCCCAGCGATAATGCGCCTTGGCCAGCATGTTGTTGATCTGGTTGAAGGCGCAACTGATGAAATCCATGAACTGAAATTCGGCGATGGGCCTCATGCCGGTGAGCGCCGCGCCGAAGCTGGCGTTGATGATGGCCATCTCAGAGATGGGCGTGTCGACCACGCGCTCCTGGCCGAAGCGATCGATCAGCCCATCGGTGACCTTGAAGGCTCCGCCATAAATCCCAATGTCTTCGCCAATGCAGAAGACGGCGGGATCGCGCTCCATCTCTTCCCAGATGCCCTGGCGAATCGCTTCCAGATAGGTAACCGCTGCCATGAATGTTTAAGCCGCCCTCGGTGAGATTCTAAACGAGGATGATCATTTGCGCGGAACAGCAGATGCCTCCCCGACCGAAGTCGACGGGTGATGACCTGTGCCTGCCAAGCGCCATCGGCGCGACATAGGTTAGCCCAGCCGTTTACGGCTGGGTACGAGGGATTGTTAAGGGCGCGAGTGCCGTAGGCACGACATCGGTTCACCCAAATACGAACCGGCTATCATACTCAATTCCGTATTTCTTTAAGAGAGCGACAAACTCCTGCTCGAAGCTCCGTTTCGTGTGGTGCTGTGCCTGGTTGGCAATGTAGGCGATCACCGTCTGGCGTTGGGACTCACCGATGGCGAAAGCGCCGTACCCTTGTTGCCATGCAAATGGCGCACTCTCCGTATTCAGCCAATGGGAGCTGTTGCCCTTCAGGTGCTGTAAGGCTTGCGCGACTTGCATCGTAGGCGGCAGATCAAGTAACAGATGCACGTGGTTTGCAGTGCCACCCGCAGCGATGAGCGGAATCTGCTTCGCTCGCGCTATGCCGGAGAAATAGCGCCAAAGTAATTGCGGTTCCCGAATCAGGTTCATGCGCTCTTTGGTGCTGAAGACGCAGTGCACTAGCAACGAAGAATACGTGTGGGCCATGAATGAAATGTAGCGGGCGATAATTGCCGGTTCGGTGACCTACGACACCTGGCTTTGGTTGCGTGTCGTGCCTACGGCACTCTCGATTCGGGGGACGCCGTGTACCCAGCCGTAAACGGCTGGGCTAACCTATGTCGCGCCGATGGCGCTTTCGTTTGTGCCGCGCAATTCCACAGGTTATCCGCGGTTTTCGCAATGCGGGCAGCGCAATAATCGTGTCTGAAGCCATAAGGCTTACACTGCCAGCTCTACGCCGGGACAGCCGCCACGGGTTTCCCGCAATACGGGCACCAGGCATAATCGCCGCTGATGTGGCGTCCGCACTGAGGACAGCTTGGCGCGAATGGATGACCGCACTTCGGGCAGAAGCGGAATTCTGAGCCAATTATGGCACCACACTTCGGGCAACCGGTTAGCAGGGGCCTCCGCAACAGGAAGTACGCCAGGAAGCCCAGCGCCTTGGGGATAAAAATCACCAGCAGCGTCCACAGCAGCGAGTTCATGCCGCGGCGCTTGGAGTCGGCGTTTACATACCCGATCAACAGCACAATGATGGCTAGGAAAATGCCCGCGACAATGCTAATCGGCACTAGCGCTGCCATGGGCGGTACATCTTTCACTTGCCCAACAAAGTGAGGCAGAAGGCCTAACAAACAGACCTGCACCACGGCAAAAGCAATCACTGCAATTACGCGGGCGACGCGCGGAACTATGGCAAACTCGCGGGCGAACTGTGATTGTCCGTTCATTGGATACCTCCTTCACGTTCCCTCGCCAGCCCAAGTGCCAGCGGAACTTCCAGTACGGGATGAGGGAACGCCAGCAGCAAAACAGCAATCACCACCGCCGGCAACAACAGGAAGAGCAGAATGCCGGGCTCGACGATGGCCGACGACAGGCCCAGGCGGGCGGCCACCCAGCCTCCGAACTTCCACCACAGCCATGCCGACAAAGTTGAGGACAGTGCGCCGATGCAGAACGAGATGGCGATGAGGACCAGGCGCGCCTGCTGCTCCTGCATGTACAGCGCGCGCGCCCGAACCCGCGCCTGGGTTGCCATCACCAGCGATGGGCTGGCGGTGATGGCGACCGATTGCAGCAGACGGCCGGTCTGGTCGAAATCTTCGGCGTACTCGACGCATTCGGAGCACAGCGCCAGGTGTGACTCCAGCCAGTCGGCGTCAGGGCGGGCAATCTCTTCGGCACCGCGGCGGGTGATCAGATCGATTGCGCGTTCATGATCGCGGTCGGTCATCGGGTCCCTCCTTTTAGCGCGGGCCGCAGGGCCATCACGCCGCGATAGATCCTGGTCTTCACAGTAGAAAGTGGGATGCGAATCAACTTGGCGATCTCCTCCAGCTTCATCTGCTCCTGGAAGCGGAGCACCAGCACCTCGCGAAAGATGGGCGCCACCTGGGCCAGAGCAGCATGAAAGCGCTCGTGCTGCTGATGTGCCGCTACCAATTCGAACGGCGACGGGCCACTAGCCTCAGGCTCGAACGGCGCGCCGTCCTCCGGATCTTTCATCTCGTCGAGACTGCCGGGCGCGCGCTTGCGCAGGTGGTCGATGGCCAGGTTGTGCGCGATCGACATAAGCCAGGTGACGAAGCGGTTGCGGCCGTCGTAGAGATGGCCCTTCTCCAGCACCCGCAGCCAGGTCTCCTGAAAGAGGTCCTCCGCCACGGCGCGGTTGCCGGTCAGATGCAGCAGGTAGCGCAACAACCGGTGCTGATACTGCTGGATCAACCCGTCGAGCAGATCAGGGTCGCGGCGCCGGAGCCCGTGTGCGATTTGGGCCTCTTCGGTTTCCATCGGAAGCAGCAAGCTGAAAGCGGTGGCGACCATACTAACGGGATATACGAGGTGGGGGGAGAAAAAGACTCAAAGGGCGGCACTTGGCACTTGGCACTTAGCACTTGGCACTTAGCCTTTCCTCCGCCACAATCGGCATCGGCAAAGTCGCTAGACCGGCCGCCGTCCGGAAACCTTCTGTGCAACTCTGCTTCCTGGCAGCGTTGGCGCGTGTCTAATGCGGTGTAAGCTAAATGCTAAATGCTAAGTGCCGCTTTATGATTCACGTCCTTCATCTCGGCATTGTCCCGTATGACACGGCACTGCAGCTGCAAAAAACGTTGCAGCAGCTGCGCAAGGCCGGCCGTATCGAGAACACGCTGCTGCTGCTGGAGCACCCGCCGGTGATCACGCTGGGGCGCAATGCGCAGCTCGCCAATGTACTGGCCTCGCCCGAATTTCTGGCGCAGCGCGGAGTCGAGCTGCACGAGATCGATCGTGGTGGCGATGTAACGTTTCATGGGCCGGGACAACTGGTCGCCTATCCCATTTTCGATTTGCGCAGCTTTGAGCCGAAGGTTGGCGCGGTGGAGTTCGTGCGCCGGCTGGAAGAGGTGCTCATTCGCACCTGCGGCGACTTTGGCGTTGGCGCACAGCGCATCAAGGGACTGACCGGGGTCTGGACTTACGCCTTGCGCAACAAGCCGGAAGCCAAGATCGCGGCCATCGGGGTGCATATCTCGCGCGGAGTGACGACGCATGGTTTCGCGCTGAACGTCACGACGGACTTGGATTTCTTCAGTCTGATCGTGCCTTGCGGCCTGACCGGGAAGCAGGTGACCTCGATGCAGCGAGAGTTGCAGAAGCCGTTGGGCATGGAAGAGGTCGCGACCGCCGCCTCGCGCAACTTTGGACGAGTGTTTCAATCGCAGATGCTGTGGCTGGAGTCGCTGGACGATCTGCTCGCCCAGGTATCGGAGCCGGAGAAGGCGGGCGCAGAACCAAAGGCAGAAGCCGTGCAAGCTCCGGCGAATCAGGACATCCCGGCACGCCCTCCGAAAGAACTCCGCGAGCTGCACGGAGACGGCAGCGAGTTGGCGTGACGCTCATCTAAATCGCCTGAGGAACACTTGCGATAGGGCAATGTGGCAACGCCTGGTGCTGTGACCCCACCGACGCAGGGAAGCTTCATTGACTTGCCCAATTGACCCAACGTAAGATTCGCGCCAATGATCGGCCAAACTATCACGCATTACCGCATCGTTGAAAAGCTGGGCGGCGGCGGAATGGGGATTGTCTACAAGGCCGAAGACCTGACCCTGCATCGGTTCGTCGCGCTGAAATTCCTGCCAGACGAATCGGCGCACGATACGCACGCCCTGGCGCGTTTTGAGCGCGAAGCGCAGGCTGCCTCCGCGCTGAATCACCCCAACATTTGCACGATTTACGAAATCGGCGAGGCGGATGGCCGAACTTTCATCGCAATGGAGTTTCTCGAAGGTAAGACCCTGGAGGACTCCATCGCCGGACGGGCCCTAGAGACACATGTGCTCTTGTCGCTCGCCATCGAAATCGCCGATGGCCTGGACGCTGCCCATACCAAGGGCATCGTTCATCGTGACCTTAAGCCGACGAACATCTTCGTTACCGGCCGCGGACACGCAAAGATACTGGACTTCGGTCTTGCGCAAGTGGTGCAAACAACTGTGGTTGCGCCCGGCGCGGGCGACGTTTTAACGAAACCTTCGTCGTTGACCCTGCCGGGCGTTCCCCTGGGAACGCTGCAGTACATGTCGCCGGAGCAAGCCAGAGGCAAAGAACTGGACGCGCGCACCGACATCTTCTCCTTCGGTGCTGTGCTTTATGAAATGGCGACGGGGACCATGCCGTTCCGAGGCGACACCCCGGCCGCCATCTTCGACGCTATCCTCAATCGCGATCCGGCGCCCGCCCTCCGCTTGAATCCGGAGATGCCTACAAGGTTGGACGACATTGTTCTTAAGGCCTTGGAAAAAGATCCTGGGCTGCGTTACCAGCACGCCTCCGAGATAAAGACGGACCTGCAAAGGTTGCAGCGCGGATCAGGGACCAGCCAGCCAATTCGGAGCGGAGACATCGGCCGCAGCTCAGGCTCGGCAGCGATCGGAAGGAATCGCTCTCGCATACTGGGCGCTGTGGCCGTGGTTCTGCTCCTGTTGGCGGTAACTGGAGTTTACTTTTGGCGAAGTCTAAGTCATGTCGGAGCCACGGTCGCGAATACGCCCTCCATAGCGGTGCTGCCGTTTGCCGATATGAGCCCGGGCAAAGATCAGGAATATTTCTCCGACGGACTCGCCGAAGAACTGACGAACGACCTTGCCAAAGTGCCGGGCTTGAAAGTTGCAGGGCGTTCTTCGGCCTTTCAGTTCAAAGGCAAGAATGAAGATCTTCGTACAGTCGGACAGAAGCTGAATGTCGCCAACGTGCTCGAAGGCAGCGTAAGGCGCGAAGGCAATCATCTTCGTATAACCGCTGAACTCACCAAGGCATCCGATGGCTTTCAACTTTGGTCGGACGAATACAACTCCGAATTGAAAGACATCTTCGCGGTGCAGGATGAAATCGCGCGCGCCGTCACCGACGCCTTACAAGTCAAGCTGCTTGGCGCCAACGCCACCCCCGTCCCGACGCGGTCGCAGGTCACCAATCCCGACGCCTATCAGGCTTACTTGCAAGCAGCGTATTTCTTGAATCGAGGATTCACAAAGGCCAACTACGACAAGGCTTTGGCTTACGCTAACCAGGCGATCAATCTGGATGCGAATTACGCGCCCGCCTGGGCGCTGCGCTCGGACGTGCTTTCTACCATGGCTTATGACGCTGTCATCGACTTGAACGAAGGAGTTCGCAGGGCGCGCGCAGATGCCGAGCACGCGATCGCGTTGGACCCTAATTCGGCCGCAGGATATCGGTCCTTGGCCAGTATCCAACTGAATCATGACTTCGATTGGGAAGGCGCCGAAACTGCCCTTGACAAAGCGGCGGCGCTGCAACCTGGAAGTGCTGAGTTACTCTCCTCTCGCGCCGACTTGGAGGAAACGCGGGGGCATCTGGACGAAGCTATCGAGTTAAGGAAACGTGCGGTCGCCCTGGATCCGCTGTGTTCTTCCTGCTATGTATTCCTGGGAAGCGATCTTTACGAAGCCGGCCAGTACGACGAAGCCAATGCGGTGTTGCAGAAAGCTCTGGAGCTGGACCCTCAGCAGGGATACGTTCACTTTGGGCGGGGCCAGATCTTACTGGCGCGAGGCCGCCCGCAAGAAGCCCTGATGGAAATGCAGCAGGAGACCGAGCAGGGGTTGAAGCTGGCTGGGGAGGCATTCGCTTATCACACCCTGGGCCGTCAACAGGCTTCGGATGCTGCATTGAGAGAGCTCATCGCCAGCCATGGTAGCGATGGGGCGTATCAGGTCGCTGAAGTATATGCGTACCGCGGTGAGTACGACAAGGCGCTGGACTGGCTGGAACGTGCCTACCAACAACACGATTCCGGCGTGACCTACCTCAAAGACGACAACCTGTTCAACAATCTCCACCGGAACCCTCGTTACATCCAACTTTTGGAAAAGATGAAGCTACCGTTGTAGTTCTAGCCGAAATAACGGCCGACCGGCGCAGGTTTATTTTCGCGGGGGCCAGCTTCTCTGTTACGAACGCTGGTCCTTGAACGAAGAGCTAAGAGCTAATCGCGACGTACGCGTCCTCTCCGCAACTTGCCTCGTCCGCGCCAGCCATTTATCGTTGCTTCAGCACTGTTATGGCTGACAAGAAGCGCCCCAATCCCAGCACTCCGCCGAAAAAATCGAGCAATGTTCCCCTCGCTCCGGCGGCCAAAGGTTCCAAAACACCCGCTCCCTCGGAGCAGGCCGACGGATCACCCAAGCCGACCGACACCAACGCATCGCCGGGAGCAAGCGGCACGCCGCAGAACGGCGACGCGGGCAGGCGTTCGCTGAAGTACGTGGGCGACGACTCCGCCTCATCGGCCCTGCGCTGCTACAACATTCCCGACTACCGTCTGGAGCATCCCGAGTTCAGCATCTTCATGTCGGGCGAGGGCTCGAGCATCGAGTACCGCGTGGACGGCGACCTGAGCGCCGCGCCGCCGTCCATCCGCGAATCGAAATATCTCTCACGCGAACAGTGCGTCGAGATCTATCGCTGGATGCTGCTGAACCGCCGCATGGAAGTAGCGCTGGAGAACCTTTACAAGCAGGGGAAGGTAGTCGGCGGTGTCTACTTCGGGCTGGGCCAGGAAGGCTGCTCGTGCGCATCCGCGTACGCACTGGGCCCCGACGACTGGCTGGGGCCAATGATTCGCAACCAGGGCGCGATGCTGGTGCGCGGCTTCAGCGCGCGCGACATCATGCGGCAGTACATGGCCAAAGGCGATTCGCCGACCTGGGGACGCGATGCCTCGTCGCACTTCGGAGACTTTCAGCGACGCAACGTCTGCGCGCCGATTTCCATGCTGGGCGAACTGATCGGGGTGATGACGGGCATCTGCCTGGGTGCGCGGCTGCAGGGCAAGAACGTCGCCGGCCTGACCTACGTCGGCGACGGCGGCCAGTCGACCGGCGTGACTTACGAGAGCCTAAACTTTGCCGCGGTGCAGAAGCTGGGGCTAGTGCTCATCGTCGAGAACAATCTGTGGGGATACTCCACGCCCGCGGATATGCAGTTTCGGGTGAAAGACCTTGCCGAGCGCGCCATTGCGTATGGCATCCCGGGAGTGATTGTGGATGGCACCGATCCTTGCCAGGTATACGACGCGACTCACGATGCGGTAGAGCGTGCTCATCGCGGCGAGGGCCCGACCCTGATCGAAGCCAAGATGATGCGCATGAAGGGACACGCCATTCATGACGCGGCGCAATATGTTCCCGCGGCACTCTTCGAGTACTGGCGTGCACGCGATCCTATCGCCCGCTTCGAGAACTATTTGGTCAACGAGAAGAAGTGGCTTACCGCGAAAGATAATCAGAAGCTGATCGACGACGTGGAGCGCGAGTTGGAAGCCGATCGTGATGCGGCAGTCGCCTCGCCGATGCCCAATCCGGAGACCGACAAGACGCATCAAGGCGTGTACTGCGATCCGTCATGCCACCAGATCACACCGAAATATGGAGCAGTCGTGACCAAGCCGCGCAACCGCGGCTCAGCAGGCCCGAAGACGGCAGAGACGGCCGTGCATTTGAAATAAGAATATCGGCTAGCGATAAACATCTTTGCGATGGCCGATTCGCAGGACGAGAACGATGACCACATCATGCAAGACGTCGTACACCACGCGATAATCTCCAACGCGAATGCGGAACGCACGCTCCTCAGTTTTTAGCTTCCTGCTTCTGGGCGGGGAAGGGTCTTGAGCCAGTGCCGCAATCCTCGTAGTTATCCGAACCCGCATACGAGGTTCCAGCTCTTTCAGAAACCGAGATGCGGATTCAGTGTAACGGATGCTGTAGACCTTGCCGGACTCCATCTACAGGCCTAGCTCTTTTTTGACTTGTTCCCAGGGAATAGTTTTTTCCTTGCGAGCTTTCTTGATCAGCCGGGAGTCCAATTCGTCTTCGTATCTTTCAATCAATTCTAGATCTTCGATGGGCACAACTGCGGCGACCGGCTTCTTGCGGCGATGCACGATGGTACGCTTTCCGGCATATTCGGCGCGGTTAACAATTTCCGCGAATTCAGCCCGTGCAGTGCTTGCCGTGTATTGTTTTGCCATAAACTGATTGTACCATTTGTACAATTTGTCCAAGTCTAAAAACGCGGAAGACGCGTCTAGCCCACCATCTCTTCAAACTTCAGCGGATCGGGAGGGATGGGAACGGGGGGCGGCTCGATGACGCGGAGCACCTGGTAGGTGTGGCGGACGCGGTGGATAACGGTGATGGTGCTGAGCACGGCGATGACCCACAGCACCGGGCCCATGCGGTTGAAGAGCGCTCCAATGATCACCAGCACGATGCGCTCCGGCCGCTCCATGAATCCGACTTTGCAGCTGGGGATGAGCGACTCGGCGCGGGCGCGCGCATAGCTGACCATGACCGAGCTGACCATCACGAAGGCGACCATCACTACGTAGAAGAAGCGATTGGCGCGCGCATAGTACACCAGCAGACCGAAGAACAGAGCGACGTCGCTGTAGCGGTCAATGATGGAATCGAAGAAGCCGCCGAACTGGGTGACCTGGTTGGTGGCGCGGGCGACGCGGCCATCCACCATGTCGAAGATGCCGGCGCCGATGATTACCAGCCCGGCGTAGAGGAACATGCGTCGCTGGTTCTCGGCGTGGGCGTAGCCGAAGAGGATACCGGCGACGACATTGATCAGCAAGCCGATGAAGGTGAGCGCGTTGGGCGAGATTTTGGTGAGCGCCAGGCCATGCACAATCTTGTACAACAGCCACTTGCACGACCGCCCAACCGCACTCGTCCAGGTCATGGTGATGGTTCTGCCTCCTCGTGGATCGTGGTCAGCTTCAGCACCTCGAGTTCACGTTTGCCGGTAGGAGTAATCACCTCGCTGACATCTCCCACCTTCTTGCCCATCAAGGCGCGGCCGATGGGCGAACTGGTGGAAATTAGTCCCTTAGTGACATCGGATTCCTCGCTGGTCACCAGCTTGTATTCGATCTTCTCATCCTTGGTCGAATCGTAGACCACGATGGTGGAACCGATGGCGGCCCGGTCACGGGGGATATTGGCCATGTTGACCATGGAGAGGTCAGCCATGCGCTGTTTGAGCTGCCCGAGCCGAGCCCGCACGAATTCCTGCCGCTGTTTTGCCATATGGTACTCGGCGTTTTCGCTGAGATCACCCATGGCTACAGCCTTCTTCAGTTCTTTCGGCAGCTCGTGATTCAGTTCGTGTTCGAGAAGAGCAATCTCTTCCGACAGCTTCTTCTTAATGTGTTCAGGCATACTTCGGAGTTGATGTTGCGGGCCACGGATCTTCGCCCGGAGACATCTTACAATTATACGCGTTGATGGTGGCGAAGAATCCGGGTACAGGGAGGCAGAAATCGGCGCGTTATCCCGCGAGGGCGCAGCAGCATCGTACAGAGGGTGTGGTATTCGGCAAAAGCCCGTAGTGGGACAGTTTGAATAGGGATGCCTGCCTTTCGCGCAGCGGCGCGAATCGGCGCGCCCGGATCCCTCACTGCGCAAAAGAGGCTGGCTCGGGATGACAATCAAACTGACCCACTACCCAAAAGCCGCGCCCGTTGACGGTTTTCGAGGAACACAGATATACTGAGAACATCATGTAGTCGTCTCCTCATTCATCCCAGACAAGGCTCTGGGAGCAGTTGCTCCGGCCCTCATGAATAACCAGAGTTTCAGCATCGGAGACAAGGTCGTTTACCCGAACCATGGGGTGGGCGTAATTGAGCAGATCAGCAGCCGCACGATCGGCTCACAAATCGAAAAGTTTTACCTCCTGAAAATTAAAGCCAGCAGTCTGAAGGTGATGGTGCCCTTTCACAATGTGGGCAGCGTCGGCCTGCGGCGGGTGATTCGCAATGGCGAGGTACAGAGGATCCTGGATTTTCTGGCCGACGGCAAATGCGAAAACCATGCCGACTGGAAATACCGCTTCAAGGAAAACTCCGACAAGATGCGGACCGGGTCGCTGCTGGATGTGGCGGTAGTTCTAAAGGGTCTTCTGCTTCTGGCGCAAGCCAAGCCGCTCAGCTTCCGCGAAAAAAAGATGCTGGAGCGGGCCCGCTACCTGCTGGTGAGCGAATTGGCCATGGCCAAGAACTGGGAAGAGCCGGAGGTCGAGGACCTGCTCAACAAGTCATTGTCGAAATGCAAGCTTCGTTTTCCGGAAGCTTCACCCATGGAATCCTGATTTCGAGCAAGCTGTTTTTCACTTGGCAGCGCCCCTATGCCCGGAACATTGCACATCTTTCGCCGCAAGCCCGATCCGCTACAGTACCAGGTCAACTACAATCTCGGCGTAAATTCCTGGGTGCAGGTTTTTGACGCCAAGGGCCTCGATGAGTTTCTGCGACACAGTTGGGGTCTGCCGGAGAGCGAGATCGATGCCATGCTGGAAGAGTTGCGTACCACCGGCCGAACCAACGAAGCCTTCGTCGATCTCCAAGAAGCGCACCTGGCCGAGATGGGTTTCGCGGAATCGCCCAGCGACGAATAGCGACTCAGTCGAAAGCGGCGTCCTGCGGCGTCGTCCTCACTTAGATATCTAAATTGAGACCTAGATCTTCGCGCCAGACGGTGAAGGAAAGGTGACGGGCGAGAATGAAGACGCACGGCAGAAATAGAACGCTCTGGGGATTTGGGATTACCATCCTGACGGTGACCGTGTGTCTATGTTCGCTGTCGCCGCTCCAAGCCCAAATGACCTCGACAGGGATTGACTGTTCGCAGATTACCGTGCTCCATCTTTTGCAGCAGGAGAATCTGCGCGCCGGCCGGGCTCTTATAGAATGCGGCGTGATACCGGGGCGTCAGGGGATCGGCAGCCGAGATGAAGTTAGTGGCGACGAGCCTCAACCCCCCAACATCCTTGTCAGCAACCGCACGTGCTCGTCGGCCAGCAGTTGCACCAAAAGCGAAAGCATGGTGTGGCACAGCGCGAAGCCTGGTGACAATACCATCGTCGTCAACTACATCGACGACGTGGGAGACCATAACAACTATTCAGGTACATCCTTTTCTACCGATGGCGGCGCCTCTTTCATCGAAATCCTACCAGCGCCTTTTAGCACCGGCCATGGCACCAACTACGGCGATCCCATCGTCGTTTACAACTTGAAGTTGAGCCGATGGTTCGCGGGCGATCTGGTCACCGGATGCGGTGGTCTTGGCGTCGGTCTGTGGGTGTCTCCCGACGGCCAAAACTGGACCGTGGGAGTCTGCGTTCATAGCAGCGACGATGACCGCCCGTCAATGTGGGTGGATAACAATCCGTTTAGTGCGAAGTACGGACGAATGTATATCGCCTTCAATGATTACGGCGTCGGAGGTGCGCTGTTCGTCACCTACTCGGACAACGGCGTGTCCTGGAGCGCCCCGGTACAACTGGCGTCCAATTTCGTCCGCGAAGTGCAGATCACCGGCACGCCGCCTGCCCCCTGGACGCCGCAGGCCAGATACACCAGCACAGTCTTCATTGCCGCCATGGATGAGGGCGGGGGCGGCTTCCATTCCCGCCAGAACATCATGTACCGCTCTCTCGATGGCGGCGTTACCTGGAGCTCAGTCACCATGGGGCCGCGATTCGCTCCGCCGGGTGACGGGCTCTGCTCAGCCGACACTTATTTTCCGCAGGTGAATCCCATCTGGCGGTACCTTGGGTGGGGCCAGCCGGGAGTCGGCCCGAACGGGGTGGTGCACTATGCCTACGCCGGCGCGGGACAGGCCGGCGGCGACACCGGGGACATTTACTACGTGCGCTCCACCGACAACGGCCAGACCTGGTCCGCTCCCATCGTTATCAATGACGATCCTGGGGGCCTGTACAAGACGCAGTGGATGCCTTCGCTCTCCGTCAGCTACAACCAATCCAGCTTTGTGCAGACTGGCAAAGTAACGGTCTCTTGGTACGATCGCCGCGCAGCCAGCTCCGCCTGCAACGTTGCGACGGATCCGGGATGCAGCTACCAGCGCTACGGCGTTCAATCGGCGGATAACGGGGTCACCTGGGGAGCGAATTTCCCTATCAGTAACGTGATCATCCCGCAGGCAACTCAGAGCGATCCATACATCATGAACTGCTACGCGGGCGACTACGACTACAGCACGGCGCTGGGCCGGACTGCGTTCGTGACCTGGAATGACGGACGCGTCGCGGTGGGCGGTGTCCAGGTGCAGAATGTGGAATTTGCTGCTGTCCCAGAGCCCTAGAGAACACGCTGGCACAAAACTGGTTAGATTCTTCAAGGCTTTCCTAGCCGTCCTATCACTGCCCAGTACGCCGCCAAGGTCTCGCGAGCGGCGCTGGGCGCGCGCCTAACACTGCGGCCAGTGACCGCAGCAGCACCCCCTTGATGATTGCCACTGAGACGCCCGACCGTTGGAAATCAAACATAATAAAGGCGCCCTTGACTTCTTGCTCGTCACTTGGAATGGCACTCAAGAACACACGATTAAACAATCCATGTTCAGTTCGTGAGGCACAGTGAACACGACATGGAAATAGTTGCTAAAGGCAAAACGCGATCACGTCTTCTAACCAGAGCAAAATCTCACCCAACTGGAGATGATCAATATCCCCGTAGTTTTTGTGCGGGCGGTTACTTCCCGGCAGTCGGCTCAAGTCGCGGCGTTGTTACCGGCGTCATCTGGCGCAACACTAGTTGCCATCGGCCGTTGCGCTTAACGCAAAAATAGGTGTTGCGGCTTTGACTGCTGAAGGGATTGCCGCCGACCTGCCCCGACGTTTTCTCCAGCGTAGTCATCACGGCTGTGTCGCCATAAACCCGGATCTTGGTGTCTAACTGCTCAATCGAGTCAAATTTTGTCTTTCCGCTGTCCACATCCCGGACAGCAACCGCCTTGCCGACCATCATTCCATTCGCACGAATGAGGGTGAACTCTTCGGCAAGAACTTTGTTCAGGGTAGCAACATCGGCCTTCATCAAAGCCTGATTGAGGGTGTTGACCAGGGTACGGACTTGCTGTTCCGCTTGTGCGTTATCAGCTTGTGCTTGTGCAATCGCCGGACGGGAAGAAACTAGAGCTAGAATCAGAACCGCGACAGCTGCAAATAATCGCCTCATAATTGGCTCCTCTTGGTAAAGCTTCCGTGATGGTCCAGCAGCCAAAGAGCTGCCTGGGGTGACCGCATAACGGAGAAGGAACGCTACATCCGGTGGACTTAGTTGTCAATGAGCAGCCGCCGGTATTTTGGTCTAGAGAACCATATCAGAAGTGATCATCGGCTCTCAGGGGTTCTCGCGCACTGGCAGATTGCTGAAAAAACTCGAAACAGCAGATCTCTAGTGGGCTGAAGTGGGTGCGTGAAAACCGTGTCGCTCCTACGGGGCTCCGGTATTTTTTCCACCCGGCGATGCTCCACTGCCGTAAGTCAGATCGTTCTCACGCACCCACTGAAAACCGCCAGGCATGACAGGAACTAAAGGAGTCATCACGCGCATCTAAAGGTGCGACCGTTCACAACACAAATGGCCCAAGTTTTTCAGCCGTCTGCCAGGCGGAAAAGGGGGTACTCACCCGCGCATTGCCCGGCACCCGGCGGATCATTCTTCACCCCACCAGCACCGCGCCACCGTTCACGTTCAGGATTTCGCCGGTGATGAAACCGGCGTGTTTGCTGCACAGGAAGAGAATGGGCGCGGCGATCTCGTCGGGCGTACCAACTCGTCCGATGGGAATCGCAGAGAAGACTTTCTTGCCGAGCTCGGGATGGTTGAGAGTATCGGAGCTCATATCCGTCTGGACCCACCCGGGGGCGACGCAGTTGACGTAGATGCCGCAGGGCGCGAGCTCGGTCGACAGCCCCTTGGTCATGCTGATGAGCGCGCCCTTGCTGGCGGAATAGTCGGTGTGTCCGGGTTCGCCGCGCTGCCCCGAAGTTGAGCTGATGAGCACAATGTGGCCGCCGCGAACCTGCCGCTTCATCTGCGCCACGGCGTGCTTTACCAGCGCAAAACTGCTGTCGAGGTTCACCGCCAGAGTGGTGCGCCACTGCTCGTCGCTCATCTTGTCGATGTCAATGTCGTCGGCTGGCCAAATCCCGTGATTCACCACCAGCGCGTCCAGACCTCCGAAGCGTTCGACCGCCGCTCGCACCAGCGGCTCGGCGCGGGGGGTGCCGGTGAGGTCGGCCTCGACTGCGTGGCAGACGTCAGAACCACACTCCTTCACCAGTTGCTCGGCCTTGTCCCGCTCCCGGCGATAGTTGAAGACGACGCGGGCTCCCGCGCGCACGAACAGGCGCACCGTGGCCGCGCCGATTCCTCGCGAGCCTCCGGTGATAAGCGCAACTTCTCCGTCCAGCGACAACTTTGGTTCGAGCATCATGATGAGGAAAAGTTAGCACAGGTCTTCTCCCCCGGTTATGGTGCGGCAGCGGCCGGAGGGCAAAACGGGCGGGAAAGCGCCTTAGGAGGGTAGGGGTCCCCTCGACTTACGAGGCCGCAGGCCCATGGACATTCAGGAATGACAGCGCGGAAGCCAAATCGATCCATTTTGGGACAGGTGCCGAAATCGAGGAGATGCGCTGGCGGCGCGGGAACCGGTCTTTGCAACGCTGTCCGGCAGCCGCGGGGACGAGCGGTGCCCCGTTAGGGATGAAACCCGTTGTACTGCTACAATTTTTGTGGAACTTCTCGGAAGTTACAGGGTCTATACTGTAGTACAAAGCGATGGCCACGCCCGCACCTCCAAAACCGGCTAGCGAAGAGATTCCGAAGGTCGCGCCTGAGGACCAGGTCATTCCCGCGCTTTTTGGCGAGGGAGGCCTCTATCCGCCGCGCAAGGACACCTTCCTCTACTCGTTTGTCCTTCACATGATTGTGGTGGCCGTCCTGATCTGGTCGGGACACTGGGTGGTCGAGCACAGGGACGAAATCAAGCAGCAGGTTGTGGGAGTGGTGACGGACATCAGCCCTTATCTGCCGATGCAGGTCTCCAAGACGCGGGCCGGCGGCGGTGGTGGCGGCGGCGATCGCGACAAGCTGCAAGCTCCCAAAGGCGCACTGCCCAAGCTCTCCAAGGACCAGATCGTGCCTCCGGCCATCGTGGTGCGGAATGACCATCCCAAGCTGGTTGTCGATCCTTCGGTCGTCGTGCCTCCAACCATTAAGCTGCCGACCGTGGGCGCGCTGGGCGATCCGTTGTCGAGGATCATGGGACCGCCTTCGAATGGCACCGGCTCCGGCGGCGGAATCGGCAGCGGCAGCGGTGGCGGCGTGGGATCGGGTACCGGCCCAGGCGTTGGTCCGGGACATGGCGGTGGATACGGTGGCGGCGCTTATCGCGTCGGCGGCGGAGTAAGTGCGCCGAAAGTTCTGTATGAGCCCGATCCGGAATACTCCGAAGAGGCGCGCAAGGCGAAATATCAGGGCACGGTGGTGTTGTGGCTAGTGGTGAGCGCGGAAGGCAAGCCGCAGCAGATTCGGGTGCAACGCGCGCTGGGCATGGGCCTGGACGAGAAGGCTATCGAAGCGGTTCGGCAGTGGCGCTTCGAGCCCGCCAAGAAGGATGGCCAGCCGGTCCCGGTGATGATCAACGTGGAAGTGAATTTCCGGCTGTATTGATTTTTCTCCATCGCGAGAGATGGAAGACGCGGCAGGTGTAACAGCCTGCCGCGTTGGCTTTTTAGCGGCGGAACTGTTTGGCGAGCGGGGATACTTTGCTCTTGGCCTTGTCGGCCCACTCGGAACCGCGGTCAATCCAGTCGCCTGCCTGATCGCCGAGGTCTTCCACGGCTTCGCGCGCATCTTCATACTTCCGGCGGAGAGTGCGACGCATTTGCTTGCCCGTCCTGGGCGCCATCAGCAGCGCTGTGACGGCGCCGACCGCAAGCCCCACAAAAAATAAAGTCATGGCCAAGCTGACGTTCGCTCCTGAGGAGCGGTATTCTCCCTGGCTGGTGTAATCAGTAGTTTGCTCATCCATCGCTCTTCTCCTTCCGTATGGTTCATGCGACCGCTGTTGACTTAGAGTAAGGTCGCGACGAGGGCTGTTGCCTGCGGGATTGAGGAAGCTGCCGCCCCTGAAAGGGGCTCATGATTGAGGCCATCATACCCCAGGACTTCGTCCTGGGCTGAACTGAGCCGTCCCGCTATGCGGGACGGGAGTCACAGCACGCCGACAAAAGTTCGCTCGGAATAGAAAGTGAACGAGTTATCCGCACGACCAAAGAGTTTGCTGAGAAACTCGAAACCGCCGATCCCCGCGGGCTGAACCCGGATCCGGAGGTTGCAAATAAAGGGCATGAACGCGGACCCTTCGACAGGCTCAGGACAGGCCTAAAGGGGCGCTCCATCGGAACCGCCGTTGTCAGAGTTTTTCAGCGGCCTTGAAGGCGTGCCCTAAATGATACCAAACAGAGCGATGTGTCAGATAGGGTCCGGTTTTTCGAAATAATCAACAGCGATTCCTTCGTGACTGTCCGCTGCGAATGTATCGAAACTACTCCTCCAGCAATCGCCGTGCTGCTGAATTCGTTTCGTGGCCGCCAGTACGATTCCGCGCTGCTCTCTCAGGTCTTCCATGAGTACCTCGCTTACCTGAGAGATATATTACTAATTAGATATATAGTAGTCGAGGAAATATGCAGCAGAGCCGAGATATTTTCTTTGACAGTAACACCCTAATTGGTATATACGCGGTTACATATGGCGTTAACTACACTGAAAACACTCAAGGGCTACCGCTGCTCGCGTTGCGGGCACGAGTGGGTACCACGCAAGGGGACCGTTGGCGAGCCTCGCGTCTGTCCCAAATGCAAGAGCCCCTATTGGAACAAGTCCCGCAAACTGAAGAAGAAGAGCGCATAAGTTGCGATACGATGTTGTGGAGACCGGAGCCGGAGTCGAACCGGATGGGCAGCCCTTGCGAGGAGTGCTCCGTTCCACACGGAACTCCGGTCTCCTCAGCAATAAAAAGACGCCAGATGTGATGCGCTTGCCGATAACAGCAAGAGGGCACACTTCTGGCGTCTCTGCTTCAAAGCATGAATAGCTTTTGCCGAACTGTCCAGCCCTTATTTAGCGACAACGGCGGCGCGCGCTGAAAAGGCCTGTCAATAGAGGTGTTGCGGGGCAGAGAGAAGATTGAGCGGTGTGCTTAGTTAAGCCGTAATTGTGCGGATTGTGCGAATTTTTCTGCGGCTGAGAATGACCATGACCAACGAAGGCAATACTGATGATGCTGTAAAGTGCTCGAAGTGCGGTTCGACTCAAGTGCACGCTGAGAAACGCGGCTGGCGTTTGACCACCGGCTTCTTCGGTAGCAGCAAGATTTACATAACTTGCTTGAGGTGCGGCAATAGGTTCAAGCCGGGAGACACCGTTAAGTATTTGCGGGCAGAAGCGCGGAGTCGCGATACCGCTGCTGCCAACGCAATACAGGTGGAGTCCGGCGTTGCCGAGAGTCGTGCCAGCACTCAAGTCTCTATGGGCGAGATTGTGATAGTCGCATTGATGGTGATTGTTATCGTTACTTACTTACTGATGAAATCGTAGCGCCAGGGTATTGGGGGGCCCATGACAAGCGAGACGAGGCTCTTCGTCGAGCCAGAAGATTTGCTGGGCGTGGAGTTCACTTGCGGGCACTGCGGAGCACGATTGCTGTACCAGTTGCCGAAGCAGCCGGTACGCATTGCTCATACATGCCCGAATTGCAATGAGGCGTTTTACGGGGCTGAGAAGAGAATAGGTTTCGAGGACTTCTTCGCGCTGTTAACCGCCATGCCGAAACTGACGGAAGGTTCAAGACTGAAGATAAGGCTTCAGGTCAACGTGTCGGCGCCGGAGGGGAAGTAGTTTTTGACGTGTAAGCGCAGCCCGTCATGCTAGTGGCGTCAAATATAATCAGCGGCGTGACGAAGGTTCGCCAAATCTTCAGGGTAATCCTCGCGTGCTTGGATGGAGTCGTATCGGTCGCAGAACGCTTGATCGTCTTAGCCATGACTGCGGTCGTTTTGCACTTTGGATATCACGTGTGGCGTGGAACGCTGTCGGCGAACGAAAAGGAGATTGTGCCCATACTGGGCACGAGTTGGAAGGTCGTGTTCCTCCTGATGGTCCCCCTGTTTTACCAAACAATTCGGATGTTTCTGGAAGAGGTACAGGAGGCTTGGGGGATGAAGCGTGCGAAGCGCGAGGCATCGGAGGGGGAAGAGACGACAGAGGAGAGGGGCTGATCAGCGTGGGCATCAAGCTTCTGTCGCCACACAAGTTCACGAAGATTCGCTACGATGGCCCGCGCCGGGATAAAGTTCAGGTCAAGGTCGAGGCGAGCGCGTCCATAAACGTGTACGGCGTGGCCGCTGACCGCCTCGACGCGTTCAGGAAAAACCGGCGTTCCAACCTCTTTGAATTCGCGAGGAAGGCAATCCTCGATAAGACGCTACCACTTCCTTTGGACGCGGCGGACGATTGGTACTTGATTCTGGAGAACACGTCGGACAATCCCGTCGCCGTCCACTACGAGGTGTTCGATGTCTGAGACTATTTGTGCAGGCTTCGGACTTATTGTGCATGAGGCCAACCTATGACTTATTTGTGCAAAGCCACTACTCCTCGCAAAATTTTCGTAGCTGCTCGTCGTATAATCGGATATGGCGACTTTGCGCCAACAGATTGCGACGAATGTTCTGACCGTCACCCGGTTTCGCGATCTGCTGCGCAAGGTCCGCGCCTACCGCCCCAGCGACGATCTCGCCGCCATCAAGAAGGCTTACGAGTTTTCCCTCCTGCACCATAAAGGCAGCGAGCGCGAATCGGGCGAGCCTTTCCTGGCCCATCCGCTGCAAGTCGCGACGTTGCTGGCGGAAATGCGGCTCGATACTACGGCCATCACCGCCGGTCTGCTGCACGACGTGGTCGAAGATACCGACGTGAGCGTCGACGATATCAAGGCGGGATTCGGCGAGCAGGTAGCCCATATCGTCGAGGGCGTTACCAAGATCAGCAAAATCGAGTTCGCCTCGTCGGAAGATGCGCAGGCGGAGAACGTGCGCAAGATGGTGCTGGCCATGATGGACGACATTCGCGTCGTGCTCATCAAGCTGGCCGACCGCTTGCACAACATGCGGACGCTGAAGTTTCTGTCGCCGGAGCGGCAGCAGAAAATCGCGCGCGAGACCCTGGACATCTACGCTCCCATCGCGCACCGGCTGGGCATGGGGAAGATCCGGGGCGAACTCGAAGACCTGGCTTTCCAGTACGTCGATCCCATCTCTTACAAACAAGTCAAGGACGCCGTCGAGTCGCGCCGCAAGGAGGGCGAGGCGTTTCTCGCCGAGGTGCAGAGCATCATCGAGGACAAACTCCGCGAGAACAAGATTCAGGCGCGGGTGGAAGCCCGTATTAAACGGCTTCACAGCATCTGGCAGAAGCTGCAGAGGCAGCGCATCTCCATTGACCAGATCTACGACATGCTGGCACTGCGCATCATCACCCAATCGGAGACCGATTGCTACGCTGTGCTGGGCATCATTCACAATCAATGGCGGCCGGTACCGGGGCGCATCAAGGACTTCATCGCGATCCCGCGCAATAACTTTTACAAGTCGCTGCACACCACGGTGATCTCGGAGAAGGGGCACGCCTTCGAAGTGCAGATCCGTACCGAGGAAATGCACAAGATGGCCGAGGAAGGGATTGCCGCGCACTGGAAGTACAAAGACGGCCCAGTCTCGGCGCGCGACGAGCAGCGCCTGGCGTGGCTGCGCCAGGTGGTGGAGTGGCAGCGCGACATCAAGAGCTCCACCGAATTCCTGTCGAACCTGAAGATCGATCTCTACCCGGAAGAGGTTTACACCTTCACGCCGAAGGGCCGCATCGTGATTCTGCAACGCGACGCTACGCCGGTGGATTTTGCTTATGCCGTGCATACCGAGGTGGGGCACACCTGCATCGGGGCGAAGGTCAACGGGCGTATCGTCGCCCTGCGTTATAAGCTGCGCTCCGGCGACATTGTGGAGATCCTGACGCAGCCGGGACATAATCCCAGCCGCGATTGGCTGCAGTTCACCAAGTCATCGCGGGCGCGGCAGAAGATCAAGCACTGGCTGAGTATTCACCAGCGCGAGCACGCCATCGACATCGGCCGCAAGCTGATCGAGAAGGAAGCCCGCAAGTATCGCATTGCGATGAAAAACATCAGCGACACCGAGCTGATGCGCGTCTCCAAGGAGAATGGGCTGGCCAAGCCCGACGACCTGCTGGCGGCCATCGGCTATGGCAAGTTCTCCGCCCGCAGTATTCTGGCCCGCGTGGTTCCTCCGGACGAGGCCCAGTCGGTCTCAGGTCACGCGCCGCCGGCGGACAATAACGGGTCGAGCGGGCTCACCAGCGTGGTCCGCCGGGTCTTCGGCGGCGACGCCTCCGCCATCAAGGTGAGAGGACATGACGACCTGCTGGTGTATCGCGCCGGTTGTTGCAGCCCGATTCGCGGCGAGGACATCATTGGCTACATCACCCGCGGTAAAGGGGTCGCAGTGCATTCCAAGTCGTGCCCCAACGTGGTGAACTTGTTGTTCGAGCCGGACCGGCAAATTGCGGTGGAATGGGGGCGTGGCGAGGCCAAAGTCCCCAACTGGCAAGCCGGGTACCCGGTGAAGCTGGTGGTGGCTTGCGATAACCGTCTGGGCATGCTGAAGCAGATTGCCACCGTCATAACGGATGCCAACACGAACATCCGCAACATCGAAGCCAAAACCGCCGAAGATCAGGCCACGGTGGAAATCGTCGCCGATATCGCCGATCTCAAGCACTTGCAGCGGATTGTGGTTGGGGTGCGCAAGATTCCCGGCGTGCGCGACGTGCAGCGGGTGCAGAAACTGTAGCTGTCGGCCGTCAGCTATCAGCTTTAGCAAGCCCACTCAGGGGTAGCTGAACATCTGCTTGCTAATCAGTTCGTCCGCTCAATAGGGGTCCTTCGACTCGCCCGCGCAAAATCGGCGCGGTCTCGCTCAGGATGACAGCCGAAAGTCGAGATCAACCGCAGAAGTTTCCCTTGTCCTCTGCCACCGCTTCGATCTTTACTGCCGGCCCTTGTCCCTTCCACACGTATTCATGCGCCATCGGGAAATCTCGCACCCATACGATTTCTTCGCTGGACAACACCACTGGCCAGCTGGGACGCTGGTCTGTTGGGATGTGCTTCTCGGCAAATAGCCGCTTCAGCTTCTCTGCGGAGCGGCGGTGCGCCGGCCGAAAGCGATCTCCCGGGCGCCAGTTGCGCACGATGAGGTGGGGGGCGAGTGCTGCGGCGCGGAGCAAGCAGTCATCTGCTGCCTCACGCACGAATTGTTCCGGAATGGTGAGCGCGCGCAGCGTCAGGCCGAGTTCGTGAATGCGTACTTGGCCGGGCACAGGCAACACATATTCGTAATTCGAAACAGCCGTGTGCTCCTGACGAGGCGGGCTCACTTGCAGCGACCCACCGATACGCAAGGCAACAGCGCCCGGCAGCTCGGCGGTTGCTGTTTCGCCGAGGGCGCAGCGACGCAAGTTCTCGACCTGCTCGAAATCGAGTGTGAGGCCCTGTAATTCCGTGAAGCGCTTCAGCAGGCGCCGCTGGACGGCCGTCGGCAGCTGGGCGAAGGCATCCAGTGAAAACTGCTTCGCTGTGGCGGCATCATCGTCGGGCGCAGGGTTGATGCGGCTTGCCAGTTCCCTGCCGACCAAGGCCTGCCAATATTCGTCTTCGGCACGCGACAGATCTGCCGCGTCGCTCAGCGTCTGGCGCAGGTTCGGATTGTATTCAAGCAGCAGCGGCAGTAGCTCGTGACGCACACGATTGCGCAGGAAACGGCGGTCGCGATTGCTTTCATCCTCGCGCCAAGGCTGGCCCAGAGATGTCAGATAGGCCTCGACCTCGGCGCGGGCGATTTGCAGGAGCGGGCGGACGACGCGGATTGGCGAGTGTAAGGAAACTGTGCCGTCCCTACGGGACTCGTCTTCATTTTGTGGCTGTACCCAGGGCTTACGCCCGGGGCTAACGGCGCTTCCGGCCCTGCGGGCCTCGGTTCCTTGGGCTCCAGGCTGCTGATTCAATTGGCCAGCTTTATTAGGAGTCTGGTGTTGATTCCGAACTTCGCCTTCATTGGCGAGCTGGTCTTTATTGGCCGGTTGGGGGTTATCGGCGGGTTGGTGTTTGTTTGGAGACTGGTCTTGATTGCGGACCTCGTCCTGGCTGGGAAGGCCATCTTGAACGCGCATCGAGAGAACACCCAGGGTCAGGACCGGATAAATTCCCGCCAGTCCTCTTGTACCCGCACCGCGAAGGAACTTTAGCAACACCGTCTCGGCCTGATCGTCGAGGGTGTGGGCGGTTGCGATGGCGTCGAAGCGTTGCTCCCCGGCAAGATCGCCAAACCAGCGATAGCGCAGCTCGCGTCCCGCCGCCTCCAGGCTGAGCTTTCGGGCGAAGGCGTGATCGCGAACTTTGCCGTGCCGGGCAAAGAAGTCCAGCGCATGCTCCTTTACCAGCTCGGCAACGAAGGCCTCATCGGCCAGTGATGCCTCTCCACGCAAGCCGTGATTGAAGTGCGCCACGGCAAGCACGATGCCCAGTTCCGATTGCAGCTCCAGAAGGAGACGCAGGAGCGCGACCGAATCCGCGCCACCTGACACAGCGACAGCAACGCGGTCGCCGGCGCGCATCAGTTTCTGGTCGCGAATGTAGTGAAGCACCTTCTCACGCACGGGGTAATGGTAAAGCAACGGACATGTCGTGAGAACGTGAGCTTAGGGACAGGAGACGCTGTGCACCCCAGGATCTTAAACCACCAGTAATCTGTGGAACCGATTCTGCAACCCTATGGAGTTGAGTACCTCGAACATCAAATCGCCAAATCTATTGGCGGCCACCATGAATTCCCGTCCTTTCTGACGGTTTAGGAATAAGCTGATGAGCTCGCTTTCCGGTGCAGCAGTGCTCTGAAGAAATTTTTCGTAGTGATCGATTAATTGAGAGATTGCCTTGTGTGCTGCTGCGGCGGTATTTTGTGTCAGAAGCCATTCGAGACGCTGAGTTGGCGACAGGTAAACGATACGCGCTGCATCAGTGGGGCTAACCGTGTGGCATTCTGAATAAATACACAAGAAACTCAGCAGAGCGGAATAACAAGTAAGTAGTCGGCTGTGCTTCAGCTTGTAATTCTTGAGTTTGCGCTTTGCTTTCTTCTCCTCAGGTTCTCTTGAGGTTCTTGCTTCGTAATTGACGCAAAATGTTCTCCAAAGCCGGAGTACGTCATTCGCCAAGAATGCCGGCATGAAATCGGCCTTATGATCTTCATAATCCTGCCAGTACGCAGCCAGAACTCCTTCGGTTACCTCACGATATACCGATTCTTCGAGCAGCGGATAGCTCTCCAACAAGAGAAGTAGACGTGCCGTGAACGTGTTTTCCGCATCGTCTTCTGGAGTTCCGAGTGTCTTCACCAACTGGTGGACCGTGTAGTGCTCTAAATACTCACCACCACCCGTAAAATCTGATATTCCAAACTTCCGTGTGGCCTCGATGAGATCCGCCTTAATGCAAATTTCGTCAAGAGCACCGAGGTGCCTCTTCCCCTCTTTGTCGGACTGACCCACTATAAACACAT
This sequence comes from uncultured Acidobacteriaceae bacterium, assembly GCA_963785825.1. Classification (GTDB taxonomy): domain Bacteria; phylum Acidobacteriota; class Terriglobia; order Terriglobales; family Acidobacteriaceae; genus Bog-257. Next base: position 381,021 of record CAWAWQ010000001.1, read on the forward strand.
CAAGGTCACTGTAGGGGTTTGCTTCACCTCGACCAAATGATCCCGTTGCATACACGCACGCTTTGCCACAACAGAGCTTTCCAGCTGCGACGAGTTCTTCTCTTAACTCGCCAATTCGACGTGAAGTCTTTGCACGTCGCTCATCGAGTAACTCTCCCATACACACCGCTCCATTCGAAAACGTTCGCAAAAATTTCAGCCTGCTCTATCGCGTCATCGAGAGCATTGTGCGTATGAGATCGGCTGGGCCGAAGAGGGGGGAACACCTGTGACAAACCCGCTTGCGCCATAGGCACAGAAGCCTTGAGAGCAAAGGCTGTTTTAATGTCAAAGCATCGAGAATGGCCAAAGGGGGACCCCTCTCTTGAGAAACGCACGAAATACCAATAGAGGAACATCCAGTCGAAACTCAGTGGATATGCCACCATCACTGGCACATCGTCACCGGCCACGCCTCTGATCCATTTCGCGGCATCAGTCATAACTACTTCGGGGCTTGCGCCCTCCCGCGTCAGCCGTTCTCGATCCAAACCATTGACTCGTAATGCCTCTGGATCGAACAACGAAGATATCGGTTTCATTTCTCGATAAAAGGTCTGGTCGTATGCTTTAGGGCGGTAAAAGCGATTTCCATCGAAGCAGCCCGCATAGACGAGCGCTAGCGACAGAACTGAGAACGGTCCTGGAATTGGCCCATCCGTCTCAACGTCCGCGGAGAAGTAAACGTCCACTGTCACGCCCGGAGCCTCAGTGAATCATGCCGAATCGTCATCTCGTGTGCAAAAAGCCCCATCGGCACATCTTAGCAGCAACATCTTCTGGTTTATGGGACTTCCACAAATTGTTACATCTTGAGGTTACTTCGACAGCGCTCCCAGCGCGGCGCGGAAAATCGCATCGAAGTTCTCGCGTCCGGCGGCTTGCACCGCCAGCTCGACAGCTTTCTCGGAAAGCGCGCGTTGGTAGCCGAGGTTGGTGAGCGCGGAGATCACATCCTCTTCCACAGCGGAATGCGACACCACCGGCTGCGGCGCGCCGAAGCCCTCCAGCTTGTCGCGCAGCTCCACGCACATGCGCTCGGCGGTCTTGCGGCCGATGCCCGGAATTTTCGTCAGCCGGGCGAAATCGTTGCCGCGGATCGCGCCCACCATATCGGCCGTCGGCATTCCACTGAGGATGGTGATGGCCAGCTTCGGACCGATGCCGCTGACCGTGATCAGCTTCTCGAAGAGCTGCTTCTCTTCCCGGCGCAGAAACCCGTAGAGCGCCAGCGCGTCCTCGCGCACATGGGTGTGGATGTGCAGCGCGACCTCGGCGCCCGCCGCCGGCAGCTCGGAAAATGTCGGGATGGTGATGGTGACGTCGTAGCCGACGCCGCCAGCCTCTACGATGGCCTGGTTGGGATGCTTGGCAATGAGCTTTCCGCGAAGGTGAGCAATCATGAAGATAGTGGCTAGTGGTCAGTGGCTAGTGAATAGTTAAACTGATCAGATCGGTTCGGCATATCCGCGCTGCTGCGGTAGGTAGAAATGTTTTCGCTAACCACTAACCACTATCCACTGTTATTACTGCCTTCTCCGGTGGTAGACCGCAAATTCGAATCCCGGATTCGCGGGGAAAAGCCCATTAACCTTGCGCAGGCGCTCGGCCATGGCATTGGGAGCCAGCAGAGGGTAGTCGCGCTCGCGCAGGTCCTGGTAATCCACATCGAGAAAGAGCGAGAGCATATACACCGCAATGGCGTCGGCGAAGACCGCCAGCAGGTACTCATGCCGGGCCTTTTCCGCCTCGGGACCGTTGGTGGTCGCGACTTTGCGCAACTCGTAGGCGTCCAGCGAGGTCTCGCCGCGGGCTTTGTCCTCCACCTGCTTCCAAACCAAGTCGGTAAATTCCTGCGAGACGCCGACCTGATCGACGAAGTTATGCCCGATATTGATGAAGAACTCAAAAGCGATGGCAAAGCTGTCTTCCATCAGGCGGGTGGAGATGAAGACGCACTGCGAGTCGCCCAGTGTCTGGTTGCGATGGCAGACGGCGCTGTCGGAGAGCTGCACGTCGTAGCGGTCGGCGATCATGGTCTCGTCGCCCATATTCAAGGTGAGCGGGACGAAGTAGTAAGCTTTGCGGTTGAGTGCCGCAGCGATAGTGCGGGGCACGGCATTCACCATGCGCTCCAGGTCGCCAGTGCCGGTGGTGATCTCGCCCATGACCGAGTAGCAGATTCCGTTGCCCGCCTGTGCCACCGGCGCCATCCGCACCACTTCAGCAGGAGTTCGGGTTACGGCTTGAGAGGTTGAGGCCATTAAGATTTGATTGTAACGCAAGCGAAAAGTACCAGCAGTCCCGCCTGGCAGACCCGGCGGCGCAGGAGTGCCTTCCAGACTTCGCCAGAATAGGAACATCCCGTTTCGTGCCAGGTTGTGCTATATCTTGCAAACTGCCGTACTGGCTCGCGCCGGGGAGGTCGGGAATGTTGCGCTGTCGTCCTATAGCATTTGCCAGCCCGCTTCGCGCAAAGCACTTGGAACCTCGGGCCCGAGCAGCACTCCGGCTCGCTGCCGGTTGCCTGATTCTCGTCGCCCAGGTGTTAGCGGCGCAAGTGCTCTCACCGCCTCCGCAACTGGCGCCTACTGCGGCCGCTCTGGATGACCTGCACAAATGCGGGAAAATGATCTCCAAGAGCGACCGGGAGCTTTCGTCCAAGATCCTCGATGCCCAGGACCAGTTGTTCTTCGGCCTGGCAAAAGGTGGTTACGCCAACGACCAGTTCGGGGCAGGACGGGGCTACAACCAGGGCGGCGACTATCAGCGCAATGGCGAGTGGCTGCTGGTTCCTCCTCCCAAAGAATATGTTGCCGACCTGCAACGCGAGGCGGGCTGGTGTCTGCAGGTGGCCAACATCCTGAACACCGATCCCAGCCGCAAGGAAGCGGCCAAACAGGTTCTGGCCAGCATCGCCAACGACCTGCAAATCAAGGTGAAGGACTGCCGTGACTGGGGCGCGGGAAGGCTGGTGACGGTGATCGCCAGCACGCTGAAGAATGGCCAGCCCGACCCAGGCTGGACGGTGATGTACAAGTGGGTTTCGGTGAGCGGGCTGAACTCGATCGATCTGGCATTCCCACAGGTGAGCACCCCCACTACCAAGGGAGTGCCGCCGGGCGTCTATGCGGTCTACGCGACGAAACAGGTGGGCAACACGGTGGTGAAGACGCCGCCGGTAACCGTGTCGGCTTTCCAGAACCAGAAAGTGAAATGCGAGATTCCCGTGCCGTGAGCCAGGCCGTCGCCAAACCGGAAGCGCACGAGCCTGCGCGCTTTGCCGCCTTCGCACAGTTCTTCAAGGCCTATATGGGAACGGCGTCGGTGGTGACGGCATCGTTGCCCATCCCGGTGGCGGCCCTGCACCTGATCCCCACCTACGCGGCGCAAGAGAAGTTTCTCTCCACCTACACCTCGCTGTTCTGCTTTCTGATGCTGGGTTATTTCTTCTATGTCCGGCATTGGCTGGGCCGGTTGATGTTTGCCACCCGGGCGGATGGACATGTCCGGTTGCGATCTTTTCTCGCCTTTGTTCCGCTCGTGCTCATCCTGAGTTCGCTTGGCCTGGTGGCGCTCTACCATCATTACCTGATGCAATCGCTTCTGGTGTTTACACAGCAGGGCGTAATGAGCAGCACCACGGATATCCTGAAAGCCGTGGACTACCGCGAGATTCCGTACAGCCTGCAATTGACCGTGTGCTATCTGGGAATGTTCCTCACCGCCGAGTCGGCGTTCATCCTGATGGCGCTGAGAGAGTATCTGCAGGACGTGCTGAAGATTCAGGACGCCTCGCTGATCCGGCTGCCGCGCGCGAAAGCGGCGAAGACGGGAGCGATGGTGGTTGCGAAAGTGGAGGACCTGCACCAAGGCAGCCATTCCTGACCTGCCGCCCAGGGTCAGCAAGTTTGAGACAAACCGCTCTTTGACTTCTACCGAATCATGTTTGCCGTCGAAGTCTGCACGGGAAAGACCACCTTCAGCCCCAAGAACACCCCGCATGGAGACGCCGTCAGCGACACAATCTTCGTTCAGAGGCAGCTTTGAAAACTCATTCTAGAAAACTTAGATTGGAGTGGTTTTCCACCTAAATCCACACCAACTCGCAACCATACACAGGATTTGCACGCCTCTCACAGCATTTCCACATTTCCCACTCGAACCCGCTGGCATAACCTATTGCTGCTTGTGTACAAAATCTATGTCGCCTCGTACATTGTGCAATGCGGCAGGCGGAGGTTTCAGTTGAGCACAAGGAAAAAAGAAGATGGAGAAGAGTATGATTATTGGTGCGAATGCGACTGCATTCTTTGTGACACAGGCGAGCACGAGAAGTGTTCGCGGCCGGAATGTCACATGCCCCACTGGAAGGATCTTAAGCGGCGTCCTCAGGATGAGTGATTCCCGATTCGTTCGTGTTCGGGTTTCTTCAGCTGCTTTTGCGCCCACTGCCGGATATGGAAATCCAACTCCTCGGTCGTGTAAATCTGCTTTTCAATAAGAAGTGTGTTCATTGCGTAAACGGTTGCCATGAACCTTTCTTCTCGCGAGAGTACCTCGAGCGCCTCTTCGAAGCTAATTAGACTCTTGCCCGGCGGTATCTGCAATCCAGTGGGCTTCATTTCTCGCGTTGCCATTGCGAATTCTCCATCGAGATGTATTGCTAATCTTCTACGATGACGGGCGGTTGTCAAGGACGCAGTTTCGCGCGCACGTTGAAGGGTTACAATCTCAATAGATGTCCGGGTCAGCCGTCAGTTCATCGCCTCATCGCTCCAAGCTCTCGATCGCCTTCACGTCCACCGTGCGCGTGGTGTTCATCACGGTGCTGTTTGCCGCCGGAGGAATGGGGGCGGGACTATTTCTGGGTATCGTCGGAACCGTGATTTATGGCATCATAAGGGGTAGCAAGATCGATATGACCCACGCCTACAAAGACGTTGCCATTCCCGCGGCTGTCCTGGCCGGCGCGATCGCGCTGGTCGGATCGGCGGTGCTGGAAGTGCGCGCCCGTCGCCAGCGAACATCACGGTAAATCAACGGTCGCCCTCGGAATTCCTTCCGCAGCTATCGTAAGCGTACCACCTTGCAACGCGTACAGGAACCCTGTACGCTGTAGATTAGGGAGTTAAAGACCATGCCTGTCGAAACTACCTATACGAGCCTGCGCGAGCGGCTTGCCTCGGTGCTGGACCAGGTGGCGAACGATCACGAAGTCGTTATCGTGCGCCGCCGCGGCGCCAAGGACGTGGCTCTGATTCCCGCAGACGAGCTCGCCGGATTGCTGGAGACAGCCCACCTGCTGCGCTCGCCGCGCAACGCGGAGCGGCTAATGGCGTCGATTCAAGAGGCTCGTCGAGGAAAAGGGAGACGCATGTCTCTGGCGCAGTTGCGCCGGGAGATTGGTCTGGATGCGGAGGACTGAGCGCCAGGCCGTCTTCCAATCGAGATTCCTCGAAGACCTCGCATATTGGGTGAATACGGATCGTAAGACGGCGCTGCGGGTGTTGGAATTGGTCGATGCCGTTTTACAAGACCCGTTTAGCGGGATAGGTAAACCCGAATTGCTGAAGTTCGGCTTGGCAGGTTTTTGGTCGCGGCGGATCACTCAGGAACATCGGCTAGTTTACGAGGTTTCGGAGGCGCAGATTAGATTCCACCAGGCCCGCTATCATTACTAACCTTGAAACCATCGCGCAACTGAAAGCGCATAGAACCGGGACTCATTATGCCAGAAACGATTCATGTGAAATTGCCCGACGGCAGCGTGAAAGACGTGCCGCGGGGGACCTCCGCCCTCGACATTGCCAAGAGCATCAGCCCGCGGTTGGCCGATGCGGCGCTGGCAGCGCAGATCAAGCCGCTGTCGTCGAACGGACATGGCAACGGGCATCACCCGGCCGCCGGCGAGGCGCCGGGTGGGAGCGCGGAGTCCGGCTCGTCGGCCGCGCCTGCATCGGCCCACGCCCCTGCGAACGACGGCGCGCGCCTCGTCGATCTCACTCGTCCATTGGAAGAAGATACCGAGCTGCGTTTGCTCACCGATCGCGATCCCGAGGCGCTGGAAGTGTATCGCCACTCGTCCGCTCACCTGATGGCCGCGGCGGTCCTGGAGCTGTTTCCCGAGACCAAGCTCGGCCACGGACCGGCGACCGAGTCCGGCTTCTTCTACGACTTCTATCGCGAGAAGCCGTTCACCCAGGAAGACCTTGAGGCCATCGAGAAGAAGATGCAGGAGCTGGTGAAGCAGGACCTGCCCTACGCGCGCGAGTTTCTGCCGCGCCAGGAGGGCTTGGAGCGCTTCAAGGCGGAAGGCGACTTCATGAAGTGCCACTTCATCGAGCAGTTCACCGCGCCCGACGAGAAGATCTCCATCTACAAGACCGGCAAGTTCACCGACTTCTGCCGCGGACCGCACATTCCGTCGACCGGCCGCGTCAAGGCGTTCAAGCTGCTCAACATCGCCGGCGCCTATTGGCTGGGCGACGAGAAGAATCCGCAGCTGCAGCGCATCTACGGCACCTCGTTCTTCAGCAAGAAGGACCTGGACGACTACCTCCACAAGCTGGAGGAGGCGAAGAAGCGCGATCATCGCGTGCTGGGCAAGCAGCTCGACCTGTTCTCCATTCAGGAGCTGGCGGGGCCGGGACTGATCTTCTGGCATCCCAAGGGCGGGCTGATCCGCAAAGAGATGGAGGATTGGATGCGCAACGAGTACCTGAAGCGCGGCTACTCGCTGGTGTGCACCCCGCACGTCGCGCGCGTCGATTTGTGGAAGATCAGCGGCCACGAAGGCTACTACGCGCAGAACATGTTCACCCCCATGGAACTGGACGACGCCAATTATCGCATGAAGCCGATGAACTGCCCGTTCCATGTCCTCATCTACAAGGATTCGCTGAAGTCGTATCGCGACCTGCCGGTGAGGCTGGGCGAGCTGGGCACGGTGTATCGCTACGAACGCTCGGGCGTGATGCACGGCCTGCTGCGCGTGCGCGGCTTCACCCAGGACGACGCGCACATCTTCTGCATGCCGGAGCAGATCGAAGACGAAATCAGCGGCTGCATGGATTTTGCGCTCTCGGTGCTGCACACCTTCGGTTTCGAGCAGTATCAGGTGGAGCTTTCGACCTGGGACCCGAACGACCATGTCACCTTCATCGGCAGCGATGAGCAGTGGCAGTTGGCGGAAAGCTCGCTGAAGAACGTTCTGGAGCGGCGCGGCATTCCGTACAAACTGATTCCCGGTGAAGCGGCGTTCTACGGGCCGAAGATCGACATAAAGCTGGTGGACGCGATTGGCCGGCTGTGGCAGCTCTCCACCGTGCAGTTTGATTTCAACCTGCCGCAGCGCTTCGAGCTGGAGTATGTCGGCGAGGACGGCAAACGCCACCAGCCGCTGATGGTGCACCGCGCGCTGTACGGCTCAATCGAACGCTTCTTCGGCGTGCTGATCGAGCACTATGCCGGCGCGTTTCCGGTATGGCTGTCGCCAACCCAGGTGGTCGTCATACCCATCGGCGAGAAGCACCACGCCTACGCCAACGAAGTCGGCGACAAGCTGAAGTCCGCCGGCGTGCGCGTGCACGTCGATGTGCGCAACGAGAAGATGAACGCCAAGATCCGCGAGCACGCGATGCAGAAGGTGCCATTTCAGCTGGTTTTAGGCGACCGAGAGATGGAAGCCGGCGAAGTCAATGTGCGCGTCCGCGGGCAGGAAAAAGCCGAGGGGTCGGTGAAGGTGGAGGCGTTCGTGGAGCGCATCACCGGTCTGATCGCGAGCAAGGCCGTATTGCTGGCGTAGCGGCAACGCTAAGATTTCATACAGATAAGCTCGAACGAGTCGTGAATCCGCAAACTCTGCCGCAGATATTTGCGTTCGTCGCTGCCCATTTTCGCCGTCGCCAGCATCATGGCAGTTCTTGATAGTGACGAACCGTACTGTAAATATTCCTTTAGGTTGATGACCTGAGCCCGCGTTCCGGATGTAGCTAGAGCGAGGGCTGCAAATCGCCTGATCGCCTCCGAATGGCTTTCTCTGAAGATCCTGAGTAATGTTTCAGCATGATTCCAAGAAGTGTCGGCGGAAAAAATGCTCAAAATCCAAATTGCGTAGTATTCGGAAGCGTACTTGCTGTTCTTGACAATAGGATCGAGCAGCGCCGCGGCAGCTTGCTGTCTTGTCTCATCGTCTAAACTCGAGAACTGGCGAAAGAACGCCGAAACCGAATGAGCAACTGGTGAGAGTCTTTCGAGGTTTTCGAGAACAATAGGAACCAATTCCGGCTTCTCAAGGGCAGACAGACGACCCAAAATAAAAGACACCCCCTTGTAATCGACGTTATGTCCCTCCGCGAGTGCTTCAGTCAGCATTTGTGACAAGCTCAAGGCATCGATTTCGCGCTTCAAGCTCTCGTCCATATCTTCGTAGCTGAGGCTCTGATCGTAGCTACCGACGATGTCCATGAGCTTGCGTCTAGCTTCTTCCTTTTCGTCGTGAGCGGTAAGATGGTGCTCCACGTACTCTGAGCCCTTGAGGATTCGCGTTTTTGCGGTCTGGAGCGTCAAACCGTGGTTCTTGAATAAAGTTTCCCCGAGTACTCGAATGCCGTACTCTGCCTCCTCGGGCGCGTCAGCGAAGACCACATAATCGTCGGTAAAGCGAACGAAATCCACTCCGAAACTTATCAGCGTGCTGTCAACATCGATCAGCACCGCCTCGCCGAGTGGCCGGGATGCTGGAGGACCGATCGGTATTCCGTAGCTTACATTTTCAGACAGCCTGTTAAGCATCTTCTCCAACACCCGGATGCGGTCGTGCTGTGTTGCGTTATTCGAAGCTTGTAACGCGTTCACAAGGCGGTGCTGGTAAATTCTCGGATAAAACTCTGCAATATCCGTAATGCCAACATAACAACCCTCAGCCGCTGTTACACGCTCAAGGATCTTGTCCTTGAAATGGCGATAGTTTGGTTCGTCGTTGTAGAGAACACCATTCGCAGCCCCCTCGGCTCGGTAGGAAAATACCCTGCTTTCCTCTGCTGGCAAACGCGAAGAGTTGATCCCATCGCGAAGACCGAGAACGAGAGTTGTGTAGATGAGTAGATCGTAGGGGTGCAACAGCGCCACCCTGCGAATGTTTAGCCGAGACTTGGGTGCGAATGCAGTGAGGACGTCGTAGCCTTCATATGTGTCTAGGTCGATCCTGGTCAGTTCTGCTCGGACAACGGGCCAGTTCACGCGCACCAAGGCGAGTTCCGGAGGCTCCGGAAAGAAGTCCCCGTACCCGTGCTTTTCGAGTGCAGCTAGTGCAAGGTCGAGTTCAGCTTCACTCACCTTAAACATCGGCAGCTATCCCCATAATGGCAGAATCTTATACCGAGCCGGACGACAACGATATGCCCGCGCTGGGTGGCCCCTTTTGCGCGCTGATTGTACCGCTCACTTGGGCCTGTGGTTCGAACCTTCGTCCTCAGCGGCATCCCCATGCGCTCGCGTTTCCTCCCCGTCCACTCCGACTCAATCTCTACGATTCCCTCTACTCCGGTGGCGTAGTGGTTGAAGCTGCTCCAGGCCCAATCCTCTGGTTTTTCCACCAGTCCCCGCTTCACTGGATTACGGTGCATATATCGCAACTTTTCGATGCGCTTGGCCGCCCTCCACACATTGAAATCATAGTAACGGGTCTGCCAGAAGGGCGTGCGTACGTTCTTGTTGCGAGCTTCGGGGCCCACCCTCTCGCCAGGGGATGGCGAGAAGGATGGGGCACCCGAACCGTGGGCCCTAGTTTCTGGGCCGTGATCTGCTTCATCATCTGGATGGCAATCGCGAGCGTGCTGCGCTCGGGCTCACTGATCAACAGGTGAACGTGCTCCGGCATCACCACGTATCCGGTGATGAACAATCCATACCAGCGCCGCACCCCGCTCCAAGGCTTCCTCCACCACGCGCCGCGACGACGGCAGCGCCAGAAACGGCTGTCGCCGATAACAACTGAAGGTGATGAAGTGGAGATTGCCGGTCTGTTGATAACGTTTGAGTCCCCAGGGCATGATGAAAGTCTAGGTTTGCACAGAACCCCGCACCGTGACCCCCATCACAGCCTTCGGCCCACCCTCTCGCCAAAAGATGGCGAGAAGGATGGGGCACCCACCATTAATCAATCCGTAGAGGAGGGCCACCCATCGCTCTAATGCCTCTTGGTTTAATTGCGATGCAAAGTGTAATAGGTTACATGTAACCACTCCGGAGAGGTCAGGATGGGAACACGAACTCACTCCAAGTCGTCTCGCGACAAGGTTAGGGCGCATCGCCAGCGGCATCGCCAACAAGGCTTGCGGCCTATCCAAATATGGGTGCGATAACAACATAAGCATCGAAGTACCGACGGCCGATGAAATCTGGGACGCGAGCGCTCCTGAAAGGGCAATACCCGATTGCCCACGCGGACGCATCCGCCGCGGCGCTCGCACAAAAGTACCGGTGCCCGCTGGTAACTGGAGATCCTGAGCTACGGTCGATTCCAGATCTGGAGCTGGACTGGATCGGCCGCACCACAGCTAGAGCGGTTTGAGACCGAGCTCCCTCAGGGGCTGAAGTGTCTGCGTGAGAACGGTGTCGCCGCTACGCGGCTCGGAATAATTTTCCACTCCACCCAGGATTCCGCTTCGCTTCATCCTGGGCTAACGACATAGCCGCCCCTGCGGGGCTGGATTTTCGCGGGTCATGTTCCACCGCCAAGGAGAAAGGTTAGTTCTCACGCATACACTAAAGCCCGAATTCCTTAATTGGCCCAACGGCACGGCTGAAGAGGCCGATGAAAAACTGCTCTATCGCCGAGTGCCGCCGGCTGAAGCCCGGCTCTAGAGGTTGCAAATAAAGGGCTTGAATGCGGACCTGACGGTCCGCTCTACCCGATCATGGCGAAATCCAGAGTTTTTCAGCAGCCTGTGAAGCCGTGCCCTTTCAAAGCACGAAGCAGACTACAGCATCAGTGAGACTGCTCTAAGGTCGATCCTTGTCTCGAGATCTCTGGCGATTGGTAATTCACAAAGCATGCGTCCGGATGAACATGCGTCTCCTATAATCGTGAGGCTTTCAGGAGAGACGCCGACTTCATGCTCACGACTAGCCAGAGCATCCTGTTTCCCTTGCTTGCGGTCATTGCGTCGCTGCTCTTCATGGCCGCTCTGAACTGGGTCTGGCCGCGCGAGAATCGCTACGAGCACACTGACCAGATCGGGTGGCAGCTCAGCGTGCTGGGCACTACCTACGCCGTAATCCTGGGGTTCATGCTGTTCGCAGTGTGGTCGAGTTTCGGCGCGGCAGAAGAAAATGCCGACTTCGAAGCCAATTGCCTGGTGAATGTCTATCGGCTGGCCAGCGGGCTGCCGGAACCTCAGCGCAGCCGGCTGCAGGAGCAGGCGCGGCACTACGCGGATGTGGTCCTTCAGCAGGACTGGCCGGACATGGTCGCTGCCAAGCTGCCGAATGCCAGCGTTTATGTCGAGGCGGAAATGTGGCAAACCGTCATGTCGGTGAAGAGCGCATCGGCGACCGAAAGCACCGCCGAAGATCACGTGATTACGGAACTCAGCTCGCTGACCGAGCATCGCCGCACTCGGCTTCTGCAAAGCGAGTCCCGCCTTCCAACGGTTCTCTGGCTGGTGCTCATCGTGGGAGGCTGCCTCACCGTCGCTTCGGCCTGCCTTTTCGGTTCCAGGAACACCCTGTTGCACACCCTGCAAGTGTTTGCCTTCTCCTTGCTCATCGCGCTCGGGCTGATTGCAATTGCTGACATTCACCGGCCGTTTCAGGGATCGGTGCACGTCAGTTCGTACCCGTTCGTCAGGTCACAACAGAATATGCAGCGGTAGCTGACGATTTGCGGTGACGGCCCGCGAAAACAGCGCGCTGCCGGTCACGATAGGATGGATGGGCCGGAACGCCGCGCATGCATGTCCGCTACATCCAGCCAATCCGCCCGTATTTCTCACGGTACAGCCGTGCTCATCATCGCCAGCGTGGCGGCGATCTGGGGCGTAGGCTTCCCCATGACGCGCTTTGCGCTGGATAGCGGCATCTCCGTGGGCGCGCTGATGAGCCTGCGTTTTGTGCTGGCCGGGCTGCTGATGTTCGCCATCATTCGCGGCAAGCGCATACCGATCATCCGGCGCGGGGTGCTCGACGGCGTGTGGCTGGGACTGGTGCTGGCGGTCATCTTCTGGTCGCAGACCGACGGCATGCGCTTCACCACCACGGCCAAATCCGGTTTCATCACCGGCCTATACGTCATCTTCACGCCACTGATCGCGGTAGTCATTGGCCAGCGGGTGAAGCTGACAACCGCGATCGGAACGGTGATTGCCAGCCTTGGGCTCTACCTGCTAGTGCACCTGCCGGGAGGCTGGTGGGCGGGATGGAACCGCGGCGACCTTGAAACCCTGCTCTGCGCGTTTCTTTGCGCCATCCACCTCATCCTGATGGGCCGCTTCACGTTGCGCACCGATGCCTGGCTGCTGGCCGGCTCGCAGGTGATCGTTGCCGGCGTGATCTCGGTGATCGTGACGAGCTTTTTGCCGGCGCCCTTCGGGTACCAGAGCCTCGGCCAGCAACTGGTGAAGCTCACGGTGTTCGGCCCGACGATTTACCTGGCGCTGGGCTCTACCGTGTTTGCGTTTTGGGGACAGGCGATAGCGCAGACCCAGCTTGGTCCGGCAGAAGCGGCGGTGCTGTTCTGCATCGAGCCAGTGACGGCGGCGCTGCTCAGCGTTTTTTGGCTGAAGGAGCCGATGAGCGCGCAGCAGGCCTTCGGCGGGATGCTGATCGTAGTGGCGATGATCGTCGCTGAGGCGCTGCCGTACATGTTTCGCGCGATTACGGTGGCGGATACGAGGCCGTAGAAGGGCCGCTTTTCGCTATTCGCTATTCGCTATTCGCCAGAGAGGCTGTAGTGTTTAAGTCCTGACGATTGGCTTTGGTTCATGGCAATGCGTTAAGAACAGACTGCCCAGTACCTTTGTTTATTCGCTTTTTATTCGCTTATGCGGAGGGCATGGCATGTGCGATGATGAATCTTGGGAATTAGACGTATATTGTTTGTGATTCTGTTGCTATTTCGAGGTGACGACTGCATCCAATCTCTCGTAAGCGTGTTGTAAGAGGAGCGATTGTGGTTACCAATGCGCTGCCGCGTCCGGGGCTTCAGGCCCATCGCGAATCGCTAAGCCTGAAATTTCCTGAGCTCGTGTCGCAGTTGGCGGACGCAATCGGGCGCAAGCTGATCGCCTATGTTGCCGGGGTGAAGGACGCGCGGGCTGTCGAGCGCTGGATCGGCGGCGGCCAGCCTTACGGCGATGTCGAGCCGCGCCTGCGCCTCGCCTTCCAGGTAGTTCGCACACTGCTGGAGCACGATTCGCGCGAGGTAGTGCAGGCCTGGCTCATGGGCGTCAATCCGGAACTGGGCGACCGGGTTCCTCTCCGCCTGTTGCGTGAGGGCGAACTAGGTGTCGTCGCGCCGGAAGTTCTGGCCGCGGCTCGCGCCTTCATAGCGGGGGGCTAGCCGCTTGCCGCTGGAGACGAAGAACCCCACCCAACCGATCTATCGAGTGGCGCGCCACCCCGACGCGTGGCAACTGCCCGACTGGTCGCGTGCTAAGGATGGTACCTTCGGCAATCGCTTCGACGATCCCGAGAGCGATTACCGCGTGCTCTATGCCTCCAGCCAGCAGGTTTCCTGTTTTGTGGAAACGCTGGCGCGCTTTCGTCCCGACCTCACACTGCTGGAAGAGTTGAAGGCAATCCAAGGCGAGGACGACTACATCCCGGTGGGCGAAGTGCCGCGGAACTGGTGTGACAACCGGGTGATCGGCACCGCGTCGGCCGAAGGAAACTACGCCGACATCTGCGGAGCAGAATGGATTGCCGCGTTGCGCCGCAGGCTTGGGTCGGAATGTCTGCGGCTGGGCTTCCCCGACCTGGACGCGGCGGCGCTGCAAAGCCCTTCTCCGCGCATCATCACGCAATTGGCGTCGCGTGTGGTGTATGACATGGGTCTTGCGGGGATCTATTTTCGTTCGCGCTACGGGCAGAATCTGGAAAACTGGGCGCTGTTCGAGCCTTGCCGCATTCGGCACGCCGAGTCCGATCCGGTCAGCAAGAACGATCCTGCGCTGGCGGAGGCGTTACGCATCCTGGGACTGCGCTTTGAGGGTGAATGGCCGGCGGGCCCTGCTCATCTCACCAAACACGGCGTACGCCGTAGGAGTCGAACACCGCGTCCGCGCTGACGATGGGGCAATGCAGCGCCTGGGCCTGCGCCACCAACATGCGATCGAAGGGATCGCGATGATGCCGGGGCAGCAGGCCGGCGCGGAGGGCGTGATCCATAGAGATGGCCAGGGTGTGGAAGCCTTCCTCGAACAACAACGCGGGCATGTCAGCCACGAGTCTCTGCGCGTCCAGTTTTCCCAAATTAACTTTGATCGCCAGTTCCCAAGCCGCCGCAGCCGAAACGTAGACCGGATTTTCCGGATCGCTCATGCTCTCCCGTGCCCGAGCTGAGAGTTGCCGGCTTCGGGAAAACCACCACAGCACGACGTGACTGTCGATGAGGAGCCTCATTCGACGTCGAACCCGAGCTCGCGCATCTCCTCATCGGTCAGCGGATCGAATGCGTCGGGCGTCCAGGAAAACTGCCCTTCAAAACGCCCAGGCACGCGTTCCTTCCTGGCGCTGCCGACCGGCACCAACTTCACCACCGGCTTTTTCCCCCGCGCGATGATGACCTCTTCGCCCGCGCAGGCTTTTTCAATCAGCTTGGAAAGATTCGTCTTGGCCTCGTGGACGGTATGGTACTTCATGTTAGCTAATCTAATTAGCTAAGGCGCCACTGTCAAGATATTGCGGGATGCCGGCACAGAGCATATCTCCGGCGCCCCAATTCCAGCAAAAGGGTGATCTTGCCGGCACCCGGACCGCCGGTGATAACGATCAAGTTGGGATTGGGGATCGTCACTTTCCGATGCAGAAGGAGCTGAAGATCAGGTTCAGGATGTCGTCGGCGGTAGTGGCGCCGGTGATCTCGTCGAGGGCGCGTAGGGCGCTGTAGAGGTCGAGCAGAATCATCTCGTGCGGCGTCTTAAGCGGGACGGCGGCCGCGGCTTGGTCGAGCGCGGCAACGGCATCTTGGACCAGCTTTTGCTGGCGGACGTTGGTGAGGAATCCGCTCTCGTGCTGCACGGCGGTGTCGCCGCCAATCAGCTGCAGAATTTTCTCGCGTAACTCCGCGATGCCCTCGCCGGTCAGGGCCGAGGTAGCTACGGACTCGGGAGCTCGCAAAAAAATCGGCAGGTGCGGGGAAGTTGCAGGCCCTTCCAGCCAGGAGCGGGCCTCCGGGGCAAGGTCAATCTTGTTAAGAACGAGAAGCCGCACGGCGGATTTAGTTTTTTCAAGCAACTCGGGACCCGGGCTGCCATTTCCTGCTGCGACACCGCGAAACTCCGCCGGAGTCGATGCGTCCATCACGATCAGCACAACATCAGCGTCTGCCAAGGCCTCCATCGACTTGCGCACCCCGATGCTTTCGGCTTCGTCCGTGGCCGGACGGATGCCCGCGGTATCGATTAGCCGCACCGGAATGCCGCCGATGGAAACGGTTTCGCTCACCAGATCGCGCGTGGTGCCGGGGGTCGCGGTCACGATGGCCCGCTCATGCTCAACCAGCCGATTGAACAGGCTCGACTTGCCGACATTGGGAGCGCCCACGATCGCCAGTGTCAGGCCTTCATGCACAACTTTTCCGAAGGCGAAGCTGGCCAGCAGATCGCTAAGGGGCTCACGGACCGCGGCAATACGCGAGAGGATTTGCCGGTCCGCGATGACCGAGACGTCATCCTCAGCAAAGTCAACACCCGCTTCCATGGTGGCGATCAGATCCACCAGCTTTTGCTTGGTCGGTTGGAGCCGCTGCGAGAGGGCGCCCTCCAGTTGCCGTGCAGCGACCTGCGCCTGATAGAGCGTCTGCGACTCGATCAAGTCGCGCACCGCCTCAGCCTGCGTGAGATCGATGCGGCCGTTGAGGAAGGCGCGCATGGTGAACTCGCCGGGCTCGGCCAAGCGCGCGCCCGCACTCATCGCCAATTCGACTACATGCCTCAGCACGACGGGCGAGCCGTGACAAGAAATCTCGACGACATCGTCGGTGGTGTAGGAGTGCGGCTTGGCAAAGAACGTAACCACAACCTCGTCGATGCGCTCGCCGGTGGCGGGCTCGATCAGCTCGCCGAAGTGCGCCCGCCCGGCTTCGAAGTCGTGGCCATGCGTTAGCCGCAGCATGGGATGCGCGATCTCTCGGGCTTCGGAACCCGACAGACGCACCACGCCAATGCCACCGCGCCCCGGAGGCGTGGCAATGGCGACAATGGTGTCGTCGAGGTGCATGTTAGGGATTATTCACCACAGAGACACAGAGGCACAGAGGCTTTTCGCTTTTCTGACTCGGTGGACTACCACGTCCCAGGCGAGTAGTAGATGAGAATCTCACCAGTATAGAGGTCCTTCGACTCCGGTTCGCAAATGAGGCGACCGTCGCTCAGGATGACACCTGGTTGGATTGGCGAAAAGCGAGGAGCGAATCGCGAACAGCGAAAGCGCCTTATCTTCTGCGTGACACCGGCGGAGCGGGCGGCTTGCCTTTGTAGTCCTTGGGATAAACAATGACGTGGCGCTGGGCGGCCTCACCGGCGCTCTCGGTGCGGAGATCGTCTAGATCGCGCATGGCCAGGTGCAGGATGCGGCGCTCGCGCGAAGACATGGGCGCAAAGGCGTAGGGCATCCCGGTCTCGCGGACGCGTTGGGCGGCGACGTCGGCTGCCATACGAAGTTCTTGCAGACGCGCCGAGCGGAAGTTGTTGCAATCGAAGCTGATTTTTTCGTGTTCGTCCGGAGCGAGCCGCAGCATCTCCAGGGCGACGTGCTCGAAGGCGCGCAGTAACTCGCCGCCGTTTTCCAGGAGCAGCGGGCTATCGGAGCCGGAAAGTTCCACCAGGATTTCGGGACGCTCCCATTCGCGATCGGCCATCTGCGGGTCGACGGTGATCTTGTAGCGCAGGCGGAAATCTCCTGCGGCGAATATCGAGTTCAGCAGTTCGCTGATTTTCTTGGCAGCGGCGATTTTGTCGTGAAGTGGCATATTATTATTCACCACGGAGGCACAGAGAGCACGGAGTCAGCGAAAATCAAAGGCAAATCTCGGTCCGTATTTTCAACACTAGAGCAGTGGCTTTACCGCCTTGCCCCTTAGCGGCTGACACAGCGTCTTCATCGGAGAGTCCGATTAAGTGTGGCCGAAGTCCCTCAGGGCTAAAGCCCAGTTCGATTTCGGGTCTTTCGGACGGCCTAAAGGCCGTCCCCTTCAAAGCTTAATCAGAACTTTCCTCACGCGGGCCTGAACAGGTTTTGTCGCAACCGTGTCGCCGCTCCGCGGCTCGGGTTTCATTTCCCGCTTGGCACGGGCGCTCACGCGCCCGCCTAACGTCATCCCGCCGCTTTGCGGCTGGGTTGCTCGTTACCCGAGCTTCTTGTCCCAAGCAACACTTTTCCGCCAGTCGCGACATAGTCTCTGAATGCCGTCCCCCTTAATCAATATTCCTTACGCGGGCCTGAATGCCCGCACTACCCGGACACAGGAATTCCGCACTAACGAATACAGAAATAATTGAACTTCATTAAAGATTCCAGCTCTCGACTACACCGATCCGTAAAACTCCGTGTCCTCCGTGCTTCCATGGTGAAAACTATTTGCTCGCTTTTTTGCGGGCACGTTTCTCCATCTCCTCGCGCATCTCGCGGCCCAGGCCGGTACGGTTCATGATGTACTGCTGGGCAATGCCGATGATGTTGCCGAACACCCAGTAGACGCTGAGGCCGGAGGGCAGATTCACGCTGAACCAGCCGATCATCAGCGGCATCATCAGGGTCATCATCTGCTGCTGCTTGGGGTCCATCCCGGAGCTGGGCGTCATCTTCTGCATGAGGTAGGTGCTGACGACGATGATCACCGGCATGACATAGAACTTGTCCGGTGATGAGAGGTCGTGCAGCCATAGAAATGGGGCTTGGCGCAGCTCGATGGCATTCCCCAGCATGGTGTAAAACGCCCACAGGAAAGGCATCTGGATCAGCAGCGGCAGGCATCCGCCCGCAGGATTCACCCCTTCGCGCTTATAGAGTGCGCTGATCTCCGCGTTCATCTCCTGGCGCTTGGGGTCGCGCATCGGGTACTTTTTGAACCGCTCCTGGATGGCCTTCATCTGCGGCTGGAGCTTCTGCATCTTCAGCGCCGACTTCATGCTGGTGATGCGCAGCGGCAGCAGCGCCAGGTTGATGATCACCGTCAGGATGATGATGGCCACGCCCCAATTGCTGGCCATGTGCTCATGGGTCCACTTCAGCCAGATGAACAGCGGCCGCGCAATGATGCTGAAGAATCCGAAATCGATCATGCCGCGCAGGTCGGGGCCATCCATCTGCCCGGGCGCGGTATTGGAACGAATCGACTCCAACACGTTCAGCGCTTTCGGGCCGACAAACATCCGCTCGCGCGTGGCGCCGTTCACATCGCCTACGGCCGAGCCCAGCACCTCGTACCGGTTTACGTTATTTGGGTCCGGCTTCTTTGGGTCTTTGGGAACGCTGATGGAATTGCGAAACGTGACCATCGCGACGGTGTCGGGATTGTCGGGCAGAAAGATCGCGGCGAAGAACTGATCTTGCGTTCCCGCCCAGCTAAAGGGCCCGCGCAAGGTGTTCCCGCCGCTTACTTTTTTGGCCGCCAGACGCTCCACCTTGCCATCGGCCATGTACTCGATTTTTTCCGAAGCGTAGCCCGGGCCACTGGTTTCATCGCCGAGCGCAGCCGGCCACATGGGATATGCCTGGATCGCTTTACCGTTCTGGGTAACGGCGGTCTCGATCGAGATCACATACGTTTCGCCGAACTGGAAGCTTTTGCGAACGGTCAGGTCGCCGGCGGCGTATTCGTAGGTCAGCTCACCGGGAGCGTCGATGGCGCCGCTCGCGCTGGGTACGTACAGAGCTGAATTGAGTTGGTTGCGCAGGTTCTCGTCGTAGGTGTAGAGGCTAAGCGGCGAGCCGAACTTGATCGCTTCCTTGTTCACCAGGTCAAGCGGACGTCCGTCATCGTCCTTGTACTTCTTCAGGACCCAGGACTTGACCTGTGCGCCGCGGTTGGTGAAGACGATTTTGTAGAACTCGTTCTCGACTGTGGTGTCGACTTCGCTGCCAGCGGACTTGCCGGTTACCGGCTTTCTAGGTGCCTTTGCAGCGGTGGCGCTCGGAGCCTTCGATACCGACGACGGTGTTGTGGCCGGCTGCGCCGGTTGGCTCGATTGGGTAACCTCGGCCGGAGCCGGCTTGGATGGTGAGGCAGGATTCTTCTTGAACAGGAAAATTTGGCTGAGGATGATCAGCGCAAAGGTGACGGCGAAGACCATCAGCATGCGCTTGTCGCCGCCGCCGCCGGGTTCCTGCTGGGGATTGCGATATTCAGCCAAGTTTAGGTCCGTTCACGTCGTTGTTTGCGAGTGCAAGTCTAGTCGCCGGGAGCGGCGGCTTTTAGCTCTTAGCTCTTAGCAAGCGAGAATCCATTTCTTGCTAAGCGCTAAACACTAAGAGCTAGGATCCCAAGCTGCTGACATCCCTAGGGTGCTGCCGCTCCAGCTGGGGCACCGGATCCAAGCCCGCGCGGGCAAATGGATGACAGCGCAGCAGCCGCCCAGCCGCCAGCAAACTTCCCCTGATCACGCCGCGGCGCTCAACCGCCTCGCTGGCGTACTCCGAGCACGTCGGCACAAACCGGCAGGAATGCGGCAGCAAGGGCGAAACCCAGCGCTTGTAAACGCGCAGAACGAATTGCACCGCCTGCTTCATTTCGTTTCCGCTTCCCGCGCGCGCTGTGCAGCCAAGCGCAAACCGCGCGATACTTCGTCCCGCAACTCGGTGAACGGCAATCGCGAAACACTCTTCCGCGGATTGAACACCACATCCACCGCAGCGACACAGGCCGGCAAAGACAATCGCACGGCTTCCCGCATTCGCCGCTTGATGCGGTTTCGCTCCACCGCTCCGCCCAGCACCTTTCCTACGGTGAACCCTATCCGCGGTCCGCTCAAGGTAAGGTCCTCGGACTGGAGCGGACGCCGCAGGAAGAAGACCGTCATGTTTCCGGTGAACTGCCGCCGTCCATTCTGGTACACCCGCTGGAAGTCCGCGTGCTTCCGCAGGCGCTTCGACTTGGAAAACGGATGGATCGCGGCGGAGACGTTACCAGACATTCAGCGCTCGGCGCCGGGCCGCCGGGTCCCGTTTACTGCGGTCAACTCTTGCGGCGACCTATGGCTTCCTCGGATAGGCTACGATCGCGCAGGATTCAGTGCTGTTGGCTTTACTCGCGATGGCCAGGCTTCACGGAAACGCGCTTGCGTCCCTTGGCGCGACGGCGCGACAGCACCGCACGACCGCTCTTGGTCTTCATGCGAGAACGAAATCCGTGCGTCTTCGAGCGGTGACGACGGTTGGGTTGGAATGTGCGCTTCGGCATTCGGAAACGGCGCTCCTCACTGGCACAAAAATTGAATTGAGCAAACAAAAAGTATAACGGTCAGCCCGCACTGCTGGCAACTTTCGCAGATCAACGCACGAGATTGCCAGTGGTCGCGACATGAAGGTGATTTGCCTGTATCGGCATTTGGTGCCGTTTGAGGTGCGCCGGCGGGATTGGCGATTTCAAGCTGCACCGCGCGCGCTGCAGCTCAAAAAAAAATTTGCGCGGTAACTTTCCGCGAATCAATCAGTCGCGTCAAAAGAGAAATTTGCGCACGATAATTTGTCTGGCGCGAATTTTTTTTCGTGCTAGTATCCCATGCAGCCAAGTAGAAATCAGGTTGCACAAATGCGGTGCATCACTCCCTGTACCGCTGCTGTAGGGTTTGCGAGATGGTGATTCCGATCAGGTTGTGCCGCCCAGTTTTCACTCGGTGTTCGGTTCCGTTTCCCTCTAAGTAACGATTTGTTCGCTGCGAGGCTCCTCGCCTCAGGACTGCTATTTTATGTCTACGTTTGGCACTGCCTCTCCCAATCCGTGGGTGCTGGTTCTTGACGCACTGCAAAAAAAAGTCAACCGCAACTCCTACGAGACCTGGCTCAAGCCGACTCGCTTCGATCACGCCCAGGGACCGATTCTTTTTGTGCGCGTTCCCAACCCGGAGTTCTGCGGGATCGGAGAACGCTACGGCGATTTGATCAGTGAAGCGATCGACAATCTGGGGCTGGAATTCCAGGACGTGGAATTCGTCACCGACGAGGAGCAGCGCAACAACGGCAATGGCGCCCACGGCCATGAGCCGCGGAAGGAACCTTCGCCGACACCCGACAAGCCTTCGGTTGGACCGGTGACCCAACAGCGTTTCGACTGGGATGGAGCGGCGCAATTGAATGCCAAATACACCTTCGACGACTTTGTCATCGGCGCCGGCAATCAGTTTGCCCATGCGGCGTCGCGAGCTGTGGCCGAGCGTCCCTCAAAAGCGTACAACCCACTGTTCCTGTACGGCGGAGTCGGCATGGGCAAGACCCATCTCATGCAGGCCATCGGGCACGAAATCAAGATGCGACAGCCGGAGAAGTCGATCTGCTATGTCTCCAGCGAGCGCTTCACCAACGACATGATCAACGCGTTGCGCTACAGCAAGATGAACGGCTTCCGCGACAAGTATCGCAACATGGATGTCCTGTTGGTGGATGACATTCAGTTCCTGGTCAATAAAGAGCGCACGCAGGAAGAGTTCTTCCACACCTTCAATGCCCTGCACGAGTGTATGCGCCAGATTGTGATTGCCAGCGACCGACCGCCCAAAGAGCTGGCCGAGATTGAAGACCGGCTGCGAAGCCGATTCGAGTGGGGCTTGATTGCCGATATCCAGCCGCCGGACCTGGAAACCAAGGTCGCCATCCTGCAGAAGAAGGCGGAATCGGAGCATGTGGCGCTGCCCATCGATGTAGCGCTGTTCATCGCGTCGAGTATTCGCAGCAATGTGCGCGAGTTGGAGGGTGCGCTCATCCGGCTCACCGCCTGCGCTTCTCTCAGCGGCAGGGAAATCAATCTGCAGACCGCGCAGGACGTGCTGAAGAACCTGATCGATTCCCAGGTGCGCAAGATTACGATCGAATCGATCCAGAAAGCCGTATCGGAGCAGTTTGGACTGCGGGTTACCGATATCAAGGCAAAAAATAATTCGCGGGTGATCGTGTACCCACGGCAGATCGCCATGTACCTGGCCAAGCACCTTACGGATGCGTCCCTGCCGGAGATCGGACGCCAGTTCGGCGGCAAGCACCACACCACGGTCCTGCATTCGGTGGACAAAATTGAGCAGGCGCGGAAAGCCGACAAGGATTTAAACAGGGTGATCAACAAGCTTAGCGAGAGCTTGGGCTTATGAACCGCGCCTCGAGCGCGGTTTTTCACTTTGGGGCGGCGTTTTCTTGGCACAGGTTGTGGACGCGATGTGGATGGCGTGGAAGTCGTGGATGAAATTTCGAACGTCACCCAATTCTCAACTCCGCTCCGCAACGCTGACCGGCGGTTTTGTACAAGGTTCAGCTCTTCAGCCCCGCCGCCTGCACGATTTTTGTCCGATTTTCCACTTTTCCAGAGTGCCTGCTGTTACTACTGGTTTTATATGTTTTTGATTTGATATAAGGATTAGCAGTAAAAGAGGGCCGATCCGCCGTAGCGGACTGTCGAGGTGGGACTTATGGCTGCCGAAGCAACGGGAACGATCCAGAGTACAGCGATGGAAATCAGCGTGAGCAAGTTCGAACTGCTGAAGGAACTCACTGCCACGCAGGGAGTCGTCGAACGCAAGACCACGATTCCCATCCTCTCCAATTTTTTATTCGAAGCGGCCAATGACCGGTTGACGATTACGGCTACCGATCTGGATCTCAGCCTGCGCACCTCCTGTCCGGCCAAGGTGAAGCGCGAAGGCGCCTGCACCATTCCCGCACGGAAGCTGTATGACTACGTGAAACTGCTGGGCGACGGCGATATCTCCATCAAGCTGCTGGAAAACCATTGGGTGAACATTCGCTCTGGGCGCTCCAATACCAAGATGGTCGGCATGGCGCGGGCGAATTTTCCCGGATTGCCGACGTTTCCAGCAGCCGGCAGCGTGAAAATTCCGGCCCAGGTCCTGCGCAACATGATTGCCCGGACCATCTTCGCCATTTCCAGTGAGGAATCGCGCTACACCCTAAATGGCGGTCTGATGGTGCTGAAGCCGGAGTCGATCATCATGGTGGCGACCGACGGACATCGCCTGGCGCATATCGAAAAACAGGGCGAGCAGTTCGACGTGACCGGGGAGAACCGCACGCTCGTCCCCAAAAAAGCAATGGGCGAGATTTACTCACTGCTACAAGGCAGCGATGTGGATGCGGTTGAGTTTGCAAAAGACGACTCGACGCTGTTCTTCCGCATTGGCGAGCGGCTGCTGACCTCGCGCCAGTTGACCGGACAGTTCCCCAACTACGAAGCCGTACTGCCGCGCGACATCGGCAAAGCGGTCGTCGTGCATGGCGCCGATCTCAATACCGCCATCCAGCGGGTAGCGCAGTTTGCCGACGAGCGCTCACGCGCTATTCGCCTAAAGCTGGAAAAGAACGAAATCAAGATTTCCTCCTCCTCCACTGATTCTGGCGAGTCGGAAGACTCGATCGAGACCGCCTACACCGCCGATCCCATGACTATCGGCTTCAACTCTGAGTATCTACTCGACTTCCTCAAGGCCTCCAATGGCGGCGAAGTGCGCCTGGAGTTCAAAGACGCCCAGTCCGCTGGCCAGATGCGGCCGGAAGATACCGGGGATGACGGCTTCAAGTACCGGTATGTGGTGATGCCCATGCGGATATGAGGGCGGATTATGAAGATCAAAGTCGTAGTGCACGAAGCGGAAGAAGGCGGTTATTGGGCGGAGGTCCCAGCCTTACCCGGGTGTGCTACTCAGGGTGACGCTTTCGAAGAATTGCTCACGAATGTTCACGAAGCCATCGAAGGATGCCTCTCGGTAGACTGAGCGAATCTAAGATGCCTACTATTCATACGCCAGCGCGTCGATCGGGTCTTTCTGGGCGGCTTTCATTGCCGGATAGAAGGCCCCCAGCAGCGATCCGACCAGAGCGATGATCGCCGCCTTGATCAGCCAACTGCAGGTGATGAGCACCGGCAGGGTTTGAAAGCGCGTTTTCAGCCCGGCGCGCGCACCGTAGCTGATTGCGATGCCCAGGATGATGCCGCCAATGGCGATCAGCAGCGTCTCCCGCAGCACCACGTTCACAATGTAGAGCTTGCCCGCCCCCAGCGATTTCAGGATGCCGATCTCGCGCGTGCGCTCCATCACCGCCGCGTACATTGCCTGAAAGATCACGATGAAGCCGATAATCGCGGCGATGCCGATCACCACGTCGATTACCGTAGTCAGGCCGGGAATGCTGGCCGAGGTCATCAGGCTGAGATACTCCTTCAGCGAATGCACCCCATACTGCTGCATGCCGGGGACGCTCTTGATGGCGTGCACAACTTCGTCGGCGTTGTTGGGATTGTCCAGCTTCACATAGAAAATGGTGGCTTTCCCCATGGCGCCAATCAGGTCCTGTAAGGTGGACATGGGGATGAACTCGCGCGCGCCCTTGCCATGCTCCACAATGCCGCAGACGCGAAACTGGTGATTGAGTGCGTCAATGGTATCGCCGACCTTCAGGTGCTTGGAACCCGCCTTCAGGTCGTCGACGATCATGTCGTAGGGACCCTGAAACGGCCCGCCTGAAAGATAGCGGAAGCCCCCACTGACCGCATCGAATGACCGCAGGTCGATGCCGTAAAGGACCTCGACGGCGCCCGAGGTCATGATCTGCGTCACCACCGGCGCGACCGCGACCACGTGGGGCAGTTGGTGGATCTTATCGGCTACCTTCACCGAGACTGGCGCGCCACTCACGCCCATCAGCAGCGAGGAACCGGGCGGCTGAACCATGATGTCGGCGCCGATGCCAGCCTGACGGTTTTTGCTGTCATTCAACATGCCGAGCATGATTCCGACAATCAGCAGGATCAAAGTGACCTCGACCGCCACCGCTACAACGCTGATCAGCGTGCGGAACGGCCGGTGCACCAGGTTGGCGAGAATCATGCGGTTCATGGCGAAAAGCTCGATTGTATAGGATGCGGGTGCGGACAGGCGGGCGCTAGCCTGGACTGGTCTATTCGAAACCGGCGACTCCTATCCACTGCTACGAATTTGGGCTGCTGTAAAACTGAAAGCAGCGGATTGAACTCCGTTCCCCCGAAAACGCGGTAGCGAGATGCGAGAGGACCGCAGGTCCCTCCGCTCGGGCTGAAGCCCTCGGTCGGGATGACAATGTTCGCGAGGAAGAAAAAGAGCTTGCTTTCCGAAGAACACCGGCCCGGCAATCCCCTGCCCATGGCGCAGGTCGTGTGTCCCGCATCCAGCGCGGGAAATGCCACGAATCAGAGCTTCTTTGCGGCGGCAAGTCCCAACGGGCAGTCGTATTCGTCGTATGCGACGATTTACAAAACCGCCTGCCCGAGCGCTTATAGCGCACAGTTCGACGACCACACGTCCACGTTCCAATGCACCCAGCCGCCGAATTATGTGCTGAGGTTCTGCCCGAAGACTCCACAGAATGCGCCGAAACAGTAGCGGCTAAAATCGGGCGAGGCGCACGGGGGAGAGATTTCCGGCGCGCTTGCGGTTGATGACGCGCACGCCCTCGCGCCAATGTTCATCCACCTCGAGCAGTGTCCACTCTATTTGTGGAGACAAGTAGCGCAGCAGCATGTCGGTTGTGGGATGGACGTGCAGCGCAGGCGCGACCAAAAAGAGCAGCGGCGGCGCCGGAGAGAGCTGACGTCCCGGGAAGTAGCCATTGCGGGTGAACTCGTCGTGCTGTTGCAACCAGCGCACGCGCGCCCAATAGTCCACGCCTTGCAGCGGCAGGTGCATGTCCTCGTTCGCTTTGAGCTCCAGCACCACCAGGCGACCGTCGAGGGTACAGGTAAGAAGGTCGAGCATGGCACGGTCGCAGCCGGCGAATGCCGGCACTTGGGAGTAGACACAGGCGCGATCAAGACGCTCGTCGATGGCGCGAACGTCGCGGACCAGCAGGCTCTCCAGCCAGCGCTCGGGAGCCATGCGGAAAAAGAGATTGGTGGGCGAGCCCCCTGGCTGGCGCTGCTCGGTGATCCGCTGCACCAACTCGGCAAACCATGCCTCGGTTTCGGGCGCCAGGACATACTCCGCCGAGCCCAGGCCGAAAAAGATGCTCTCACGGTTATGAAACGATCCTGCCATGGGCGTGATGCGCGCGCGGGCGAATTCCAAGCCATAAAGCCGGAAGACGATCTCGGAGTTGCAGTCGACAGTGATCTCGGCGTGGGGGGCCAGCATTCGAACTCGCGCAATGGAATCGGCAAAACGCTGTTTGGCAGCTTCGACATCGACAGCCCGGGTAAGCCGGGTCGTGATGTTGCCGCTGTCGTCGCAATCGAGGGGCTCACAAATTTCCGAGCGCTCGTCGAGTTCGAACACCTGCCACTTCGCCGCCTCGGGATTAAGACTGGCAATGCGCTGGCGCACGACTTCCGAGCGGCCCGGCGGGAGGAACAGCTTCAGACCTTCCAGTACGGAGCGGCCGGCAAGCCGCTGGCGTTGGTAATCCATCCACAGAATTCCGAAGGAGAGCACCGCATCCACGCACGTCTGGGTTTCGCTGGAGTTCACTCCCAAGACCGCGAATGCCGACTGGCCCGCCCGCAACAGGCCGCGCGTGTAAACCGGACTTAGCGAATGCTCCAGATCGGGGCTGCTGCTCAGCTGCTCGAGTTTGAAACCGGGATATTCGCGTCGCAGCACACGATCCAGCAGACCCTCGTAGCAGGCGCGCGCGGTGCGTTTGGCGGCGCCGGTGCGCCGGTCGTTATCGGCGCAAATCTCCATCAACTGCGGCCGGGATTGTCCAAAGCGGAGCACCTGGAGCCGCAGTGTCCGGCCTTTCATTTGCGCATCCACCACCCGCCGGACAACGTTTCGCTCCTCTGACCAGAGGTGCAGAACGCATTTGTCCTCTCCTGAGACGGAATACCGGGCGGCGCCGAAATCGAACAGGACTTCCCCGTTCTCGACCGCGACCGCTCGCGGCGCTTGAGCCAGGAGGTCCTCCAGCATGGCTGCGAGCAGACCGGCGGAAACTGTGCATGCAACTGTCACAGCAGGGGTATCCACTGGGAGATTAGCGGAACCCAGCACGCCGCACACGTACCGGCGGCACACGCCTGTGTGATAATGGAGGTTCGCAAGCGGGGTCTTCAGCTTGCAATCAGGTCCCGCGATGACCGGGTTTGGCAGGTTGCGCCTTCGCCAACCTTCAGAACATCCAATTGAGTGTGACTATGGACAAGAAGTTTTTCTTCCAGCGCTACGGCGTGAGCGAAGCTGAGGTCGAGCGCTACCTGGCCGCGGCGCTCTCCGCCGGCGGCGATTATGCCGATCTTTATTTCGAATATCAGACTTCTACCTCGGTGTCGCTCGACGAAAGCATGGTGAAGTCCGCCAGCGAAGGTATCTCCGCCGGTTGCGGAGCACGTGTGATGTCGGGCGAGCGCACCGGGTACGCCTATACCGACGACCTGTCGTCGGAAAGAATTCTTCATGCGGCGCGCACCGCGGCCCTCATCGCCAGCGGACCGGCGAAGCAGCCGGTGGTCGGGCTGACCGACAAGCCGGCGCAAAATCTCTATCCCGTGCCTTTGCCATCGGTGGAAGCCGATGTGATGGCGAAAGTCGAGCTGGTGCAGCGGGCCGACAAAGCTGCGCGCGAGTACGATTCGCGAATTCACGAGGTGCGCGTCAGCTATGCCGACGAGCTACGGCGCATCCTGGTAATCGGTTCGGATGGAAGCTTTGCCGAGGATTCGCAGCCGCTGGCGCGCATGAGCGTATTCTGCATCGCCAAATCCGAGAGCGCAGGTTCGGCCCGCGGCAGCGCGGGTGGAGGCGGCCGCGTGTCGCTGGATTATTTCCAGGGTGAGGCTTCGCCAGAGCACTTCGCCAAGGAAGCAGCGCGGCAGGCCATCATTCAACTGGACGCGCGCGAGGCGCCCGCGGGCGAAATGCCGGTGGTTCTGGGTCCGGGATGGCCGGGAATCCTGCTGCACGAAGCCATCGGTCACGGATTGGAAGCCGATTTCAATCGCAAGAAGACCTCGGCCTTCTCCGGAATGCTGGGGCGGCGCGTCGCCAGCGACAAATGCACCGTGGTGGACAATGGCACCATGCCCGGCCGTCGCGGCTCGCTGAATGTGGATGACGAAGGCAACCAGACCGAGAACACGGTGCTGATCGAAAACGGCATCCTCAAGGGCTATCTTTCCGACAAGCTGTCGTCGCGGCTGATGGGCATTCCGAATACCGGCAACGGACGCCGTGAGAGTTATCAGCACATTCCCATGCCGCGCATGACTAACACCTACATGCTGGCGGGACAGGACTCGCCGGAGGACATTCTTCGTTCGGTTAAGTACGGCGTTTACGCGGTGAATTTTGGCGGCGGGCAGGTGGACATCACGAACGGCAAATTCGTTTTCTCCGCTTCGGAAGCGTACCTGATCGAAGATGGCAAGGTTACCTCGCCGCTAAAAAATGCGACCCTGATCGGCAACGGCCCGGATGTGCTGACGAAAGTTTCGATGGTGGGCAGCGATCTGCAACTCGACGAGGGCGTTGGTACCTGCGGCAAGGACGGGCAGTCGGTGCCGGTGGGCGTCGGTATTCCCACGTTGAAGGTAGACCGGCTTACGGTGGGGGGCACCGGCGGGTAGTTCTACTCTGGATGGAGCAGTGCCCTTGCCGAAAGAGCGTACCCCAACGGATAAAGCTAACCAGCGGGGACTAATTCAATGCTGGAATAGAGGTCCTTCGACTCCGGCGTCGCAAATTGCGCGACGCCTCCGCTCAGGATGACAAGCCTAAAACGAGTTTGCAATTTATAAACCCCACATTGCGGGACTATGACATAGTAGGACTAACGATATGAATGTTTCTGCCGAAGAGCGCGCCGTCGCCGTACAACCGCCTGCCATCGACCTGACGCAAATCGCTACCGACGTCGTCCGCCGCGCGATGCAGGGCGGAGCCACCGCCGCCGAAGCGGTTGCCATGGAGGGCAGCGAGTTCTCCACCGTGGTTCGACTGGGTGAGGTCGAGACCCTGAAGGAATCAGGCTCCAAAGCCATCGGAGTGCGCGTGTTCTTCGGACAGCGCGCCGCCAGTACCTACTCCAGCGATCTTTCGCCCGCGGGCGTGAAGCAGATGGTGGAATCGGCGCTCGCTCTGGCCAAAGTCACCAGCGAAGATCCGTTTGCCGGCATTCCGGAGCCCGCGCAGTTGGGCAAGCTGGAAGGCGATCTCGACCTCTATTACGACGATGTTTATTCCCTCTCCACTGCCGATCGCATCGATTATGCGCGGCGCGCGGAGCGGGCTGCGCTCGATGTCGATCCCCGCATCACCAATTCCGAGGGCGGTAGCTTCGATGCCGCAGTAGGTTACAAGGTGCTGGCCAATTCGCATGGTTTTGTCGGCGATTATCGGCGGTCGTCATGCTCGGTTTCCGCTGTCCCGATCGCACAGGTCGAGGGCTCGGCGATGCAGCGCGACTACTGGTATTCGGTGGCGAACTCGCTTCAGAAGCTGGAGTCGCCGGAGGAGGTTGGGCGAATTGCCGCCGAGCGTACTCTGCGCCGCTTGGGGGCCCGCAAGGTAAAGACCGCGAAAGTGCCCATCGTATTCGAGCACACCGTGGCCGGTGCGTTGGTGGGGCACATCTTCGAGGCGGTCAATGGCGACTCTATTTATCGCGGCGCCTCGTTTCTTACCGGCAAGCTGAACGAAAAGATCGCGGGCGACAACATCAACGTGGTCGACGATGGCACCATGCGCGGCGGCTTCGGCACCAGCCCGTTCGATTCCGAAGGCGTGCCCAGCCGCAAAACCATTGTGGTCGAGAACGGCGTGCTCAAGTCGTACCTGCTGAACACGTATACGGCCAAGAAGCTCGGATTGCAGACCACCGGCAACGCCGCGCGCGGCCTGGCCGGCACTCCCGGAATTGGGCCGGGAAACTTCTTTCTGCAGCCGGGGGCGAAGAGCGCGCAAGAAATCATCGCCGACATCAAAGAAGGATTGTTCGTCACCGAGTTCCTGGGCTTCGGCGTGAACCTGGTTACGGGTGACTTCTCGCGCGGGGCCAGCGGATTGTGGATCGAAAATGGCGAACTCACGTTTCCTGTGGAAGAGATTACCGTCGCGGGAAATCTCAAAGACATGTTCTTTAACATCGCGGAAATCGGCAGCGATTTGGAGTTCCGCAGCTCGATTGCATCGCCCACGTTGCGTATTGATGGCATGACGGTGGCGGGCGAGTAGCCGGCTTTATCCGGCAACACGATTTCTGGGATGGGAAGGCGATATCTCGGCCAGTTTCCTTTGTGCCGCAATGTCGGACTCGGGAACAAAGTTCTGCCACCGGGTCCACAGCAGCCGGATGGTCGCGGCAAGCGGGATAGACAAATACACCCCCAGGATCCCGCCCAACTCGCCGCCCATCAGCACCGCGGCAATAGCCACCAGCGGATGCAGCTTTAGCCCTCGGCCGAAGAGGCGCGGACTCACCACGTAATCCTGGCAGAGTCGCCATACTCCCAAAAAGAGAAGCACGGCCCAGAGTGGTGAATAAGCGGTCAGAAGCCCCACTCCAATGATTGCCACCGCGGCCATGAGCGCGCCGGCAACAGGAATGAATTCCATAATTCCCCCTGCCAGGCCGAGCACCAAGGCGTAGGGATAGTGCATCGCCGTCAGGAACCCGGTGTACGCCGCCATTGAAATCACCGCCAAGGCGAGCTGCGTCAGGATGAAGCGGGCCAGCATGCGGTCGAGGTCCTCAACAATGCCGCGCAGCAGGCGCCGCTGGTCGCGGCGATCAAATGTGTCGATGAAGGCCTGCGCGAACCGACCTCCATCCTTGAGGAAGAACGCCGCAAGAATGGGGATGAGAACCAGCCAGACGGCGTTTTCCAGGGACTGCGCTACGGTGGCGCCGAGTTGGGTAAACCAGTCGAGGATCTCGCCGCGATGCGCGGCAATGAACTGTTCCAGCCGCGACTGTGTCTCATAACTCCAACCGTGCTTGCTCCCGAATTGCCAGACAATCTTTCCGCTGGCCACCTTCTCCAGCAGGGCCGGAAGCGACTGTGTAAGGGCGCGGCTGTCATCGGCCAAACGCGGGCCG
Source organism: uncultured Acidobacteriaceae bacterium (assembly GCA_963785825.1). GTDB lineage: Bacteria > Acidobacteriota > Terriglobia > Terriglobales > Acidobacteriaceae > Bog-257. Next base: position 412,509 of record CAWAWQ010000001.1, read on the forward strand.
AAGATGACGATGAGAGCTCCTATTAATACCCCAAGGCAAAGGTAGGTTTCCGCGATTGCCAATCCGCGCGAGGCTCGCGATACTGGCCAACTCTGGATACGGCTGACGACCGGCTCCAGCAGATAAGCAAAGAAGATGGCAAACAGGAACAAAACCAGGGTACGCCGGACCCCGTACAGAAAAGCGCCCACGGCAACGAAGGCACAGATCGTGGCCAGAACTCTTGCTGCGCGGGCGTCAAAGAGCTGCACTACTTCTCAGATGTCGGGAGAGCTGCGGCAGTTGGCGGAGCTGGGCCGCCACTCTGGAATGCTGCAAACTCCGGCGCTTGCATCGCTCATCCTAAATTAGGAAGGACGTCAGGTTCGAATTCACCACGGAGGCGCGGCCATGTCAGATCGTAGCCAGTAGCTCTCGCTTGCGCTCGGCGGGGAGGAACGAGGTGCGAAACGAATTTCTGGCGAGCTCGCGCAGCTCATGTTCCGTGAAGCCGAAGGTTTTCTGCGCGATCTGGTATTCGCGAACCAGGCTGGTGCGGAACATGTCGGGATCGTCGCTGTTCAGCGTGACCGGGACGCCGGCGTCGAAGAGCTTTCTTATGGGATGTTCTTGCACCTTGCTGCAGCAGCCGGTCATTATGTTGCTGGTAATGCACGCCTCGATCGGAATCTTTTTCTCCGCCAAGTGCCGCACTAACTCCGGATCATCCGTCGCATGCAGCCCGTGACCGATGCGATCGGGCTTAAGCTCGCGCAAAGCACTCCAGATGGATTCCGGCCCAACCGTTTCGCCGGCATGGACCGTCAGGCGCAGGCCGTGCGCCGCCGCTTGTTCGTAGATTTCACGGAACCGCTCGGGGCCGGCGCGACGCTCATCGCCGCCAAGGCCGATTCCGACCACATTGCTTCCGCGCAGTCGAATCGCTTCGTCTACCACGCGCTGCGCTTCGTCGACTCCGAAGTGACGGACCGCGTCGAAGATCCAATAAAGCGACATGCCGAAGTCGCGCTCACCGCGCTGGCGGCCGCGCTCCGCACCTTCAAACAACGGTGCAAATTCCTGTCCTCGCCAGTGCACTACGCCAACCGAAATGTAGACCTCGGCATGCACGACATTTTGCGCATGCAGCTTCTGCATCATCCGATAGGTCACCAGCTCGTAGTCATCAGCGGTGCGCAGCCGCTCGGTAACCGCCTTGAATGCCAGCAGAAAGCCGGTGAAATCTTTGTATTGATAGAGCGCGCGGGCCTCTTCCTCGGACAAGACGCGACCGCTGTCTTCCAGATTGGTGTAGCGACCGTTGGTGGATTGCAGCGGGGTGGGATGGCGACGGCTCAACTCCGACAATGTGGGAGGATCGACCGTACCTTCCAGGTGGAGATGGAGCTCGGCCTTGGGAAGTGTCTTGATGAACTCATCTATCAAAGGCATGGAGCGATGGCCTAGTTCGAAGTGTTGTCGCTGGCAGCATGGCTTGAGATGTCTCGAACGGAGATATCGATACCGGCACACTTGACGGCCTGGAAGTCGAGAATCGCGTTTCCACCGTAAGTCACCTCCAGATGTGTAGGAGCCAGCCAGTTCAGCTCCACCGTCGCTTTATCCGGAGTAACCGAATTAAAGTCAAACAACAGAACCTGAGTCGCATCCCTCCGTCCCCTGGTACGCTTCAGTTCGACGCTAGTGTAGAGACCGGCATTGCCGGGTCCGCTGTATTGGTCAGTTTGAGCCGCCGCAACCCAGAGCCCGTCTGAAGATCGGGATTCCTTCGACCAAATCGTCCTAGGATTGCCTCGACAGCCGTAGAGGGAACAGCAAATCGCAATAATGATGAGCGTAGTCGAAAGCGGCCGTAGAAACTCGCTATGCTTGCTCATCTCTTGGTCGCCGCTTCCAGCACGGTGCCGGAATTACGAGGACTGAACTCGCTGCGATGTCGGCTGTAGAGGCCGTACACCATGAGTCCAATTGCCAGCCAGGCGAAAAACCGCAGCCACGTTAGAATCGGTAGACCAGCCATCAGCAGGACACAAAATATCACGCTAAGAATCGGCGCCGCCAAACCGCCCGGAGCGCGGAAGCCGCGATGGCGGTCGGGCTGCTTATAGCGCAAGATGATCACGCCCAAAGACACCAGCACAAACGCAAACAGCGTACCGATGTTCGATAAATCGGAGAGCGTGCCGATGTCGAGAATGCCCCCAGGAATACCGACCAGGAATCCAGCAATCCATGTCGCCACGGCCGGGGTACGGAAACGCGGATGCACGTTGCTGAAGATCTTGGGCAGCAATCCGTCGCGCGACATGGAAAACCATACCCGCGCCTGCCCCAGCTGGAAGACCAGCAGCGACGAAATCATGCCCATCATGGCGCCGAACAGGACTGCCAACTCGGTCCAGTGCAGCAGCGCCGACTTGGTTGTGCCCGCCAGCATGCTCATGCTGTTCACCACGGGAGCGGCATTGTCGATCAATGTGTGCCACGGCACCAGACCGGTGAGCACCACGGCGACCGCGATGTAGAGCAGCGTACAGACGATCAGGGTGGCAATAATGCCAATTGGAATATCGCGCTGCGGGTTCTTGGCTTCTTCGGCGGCGGTGGACACGGAATCGAATCCGATGTAGGTGAAGAAGATGATCGAACCGCCGGTGAGCACGCCCGACCAGCCTTCAGGCACAAACGGATGGTAGTTCGCGGGATGAATGAAGCGCAGTCCGACAAAGACGAAGGCCAGAATGGCGGCGATCTTCAGCAGGACCATGATGTTGTTGGTCTCGGCCGATTCGCGAATGCCGCGCACCAGCACCATCGTCAGCAGCATGACAATGAGAAACGCCGGAATATTGAAGCCGAAGTGCCAGCCCGGCGTGTACAGCACATTGCCTTGCAGATCGGTGAGCCCGCCCGGCAGATAGGCCGGCGTGATCCAGCGCAGCGCGGGATGCCAACCGAACCACTCGAAAGTCGCGGCAATGTGCGCGGCGAAGCCAACGCTGACTGCCATGTTGCTGACGGCGTACTCCAGGATTAGGTCCCAGCCGATGATCCACGCGATCAGCTCGCCCATGGTGGCGTAGGTGTAGGTGTACGCGCTGCCGGCGATCGGAATCATGGAAGCCAGCTCGGCGTAGCAAAGTCCGGTAAAGGCGCAGACGATCGCCACCAGCACCAGCGAGACCGCCAGCGCCGGGCCGGCCCCCGGACGCCCCAGCGTGGCCGTGTGGTGCACGATGTAATCGGCAAGCGGGCTATTGAGAATTGATGCGGTGCTGAACTTCTGCCCGGCGATGGCTGTACCGATGACGGTAAAGATGCCGGAGCCGATCACCGCACCGATCCCCAGGCCGGTCAGCGACCAAGGGCCGAGCGTCTTCTTCAGCCGATGTTCCGGCTCCTCCGATTCGGAGATCAGCTTGTCAATGGACTTGCATGCGAAGAGTTGGTTCGCCAGGTGAATGCTCCGGGGGGTGAAATCCGTACTCCGAATTCAAACAGAAACAGCTGACATCGGGCAAGTCGGCAAAACCAATTCACCACAGAGGCACAGAGATTTTTAAAAATGAGGGTTGGTCCTTTCGCTCCGGTCTCCAGGTGAGCACATTCCTTCATTCACCGCGTGAAAATGAGGGCAAATTTCTCTGTGCCTCTGTGTCTCTGTGGTGAAACGCTGTTGACCTATTTGCCCGGCGCCAGAATCTCCAGGAAATGGTCATCGATCATGTGGAACAGGTGGACACGTGTCGTGGTGCCGGCGATGCCGTGGGTCTTGCGCGGGTAAAGCATCACCTGAAACTGTTTACCGGAGTTGATCAGGTTATTGATCATTTGAATCGTGTTCTGCATGTGAACATTGTCGTCGCTGGTACCATGCACCTCCAACAGCTTGCCCTTCAGGTCGGCTGCGAAATTTACTGGTGAGCTCTTGCGGTATCCCTCTTCGTTATCTTTCGGCAGTCCCATGTAGCGTTCGGTATAAATGGAGTCATAGTTGTGCCAGTCCGTAACCGGCGCCACCGACACACCTCCCTTGAACATGTCCGAGTGCTCCAGCGCGTACAGGGTGAAGTAGCCGCCGTAGCTCCATCCCCAGAATCCGATACGGTTTCCGTCGAGTTGGGGAAATTGCTGCAAAGCCTGTTTTACCGCGGCGATCTGGTCGCTGAGTTCGATCGGGCCGAAGTTGTGCTTGATGGGCAGAGCAAAGGCCTTTCCACGGTTGGCCATGCCGCGATTGTCCACGTGCAGAATGGCAAATCCCTGGCGCGCCAGGATCTGGTCGAAGAGATCGCCGCCCAGCCAAGCATCGCGTATGGTTTGCGCTCCCGGACCGCCGTAGGGATTAACGATGAGCGGCGCCTTGCCATTGGCGATCATCGGGCCGCCGGGCGGCAACAAGATCACGCCTTGCAACGTGGTAGTTCCATCCGCTGCCTTGAAGTCCACGAACTTGGGCGTGAGCAGGTTGTACGCTTCGACGCTACGCGCCTTCCAGAACGCATTGCAGGAACCACCGACGGAGCAGACCGACGCCGTAGGCGGGGTGGTCAGCGCCGAGTAGTCATCCACGTAATACTTCGTGTTCTTAGGATCGAAATCGACCCTATGCGACCCAGCCTGTGGCGACACGCGATGGAAGTTCTGGCCGTTTAATCCCACAGCGAATTCATTGCGCTGCCGCCAATCGCCTTCGTTGGCCGAGAAGTAAACGATCCCCTGCTGCTCGTCAACGCCATCGACGCTCTCCACTTCCCAATCGCCGTGGGTCAGCTGCGCCGCCATCTGAGCCGGGCCGCTCAGCGGATTCTGCTTATCGAAGCGATAGAGATAGATGTGATTGTACCCGTCGCGCCAGCTCGTCCATAGATAACCATCGCCGGAATCCAGGAGCTTGAAATCGGTTTCAGGATGCATGTCGATCCACGCATCGCTTGATTCGGTCATCATGACCTGCGACTTGCCGCTGTTGACGTCGACAAAGTACAGGTCAAGCCGGTCCTGAACGCGGTTAAGCGCCATCGCCCACAGCAGACCGTTGCGCACCCACCCGAAGCGCGGAATGAGGACGTTGGGATCGTTGCCCAGCGGCAGGGCACCATTGCTTCCACTGGAGCTGATCCATTTCGTCTTGCCGCCGCCGGAGTTCACCACCGCCAGGCGCACGCCGGGATTGGGATCGCCAGGTTGCGGGTACTTCTCCTGATCGACGGTGGGATGCGTCGGAATCCAATCGGTGATGGGATAGGTCGGCACATCCTTCTCGTTCATCTGCAGAAATACGATCTGCTTGCCATCGGGCGACCAGAAGTAATTGCTGCGACTGTAGAGCTCCTCCTCGTAGACCCAATCGACTTCGCCGTTCAGCAGGTCTTCGCTGCCGTCCTTGGTCAACTGGCGCTCATTGCCGCCGCCTACCGGGCGTACGTAGAGGTTATCTTTGCGGACATAAGAAATGCGGTTTCCATCGGGCGAGAATTTGGGATCCACGCTCCCATCGTCGCTGGAGGTAAGCTGCACTGCGGTGCCGGTGTCGAGGGTGTAAAGCCAGAGCTGGCCCATGGAATCGAAGAGCAATTTCTTGGAGTCGGGCGACCAATGATAAGCGGCAATGGAATAGCGTTGCGCTGCTTCCTTCTTGCGCTCGTCCTTAATGGAGCTGGTGGGGGGCGCCAGCGCCGCGAGTTTGCCGCTTGCCACCAATACCGCCGACTTGCCGGTGGCGACGTCGACGTAATAGAGCTCGCCGTGTTCGCCGCTGTCGTCGCGCTGTACGAACGAAACCTTGGTGCCGTCAGGACTCCACTTCACGCTCTCCGGGCCCCGGCCGAGGATGCCGCCGGGCTGGAAGATGTCCTCGATGGTCAGCTCCTTCTGGCCTTGGGGCGCCGTGCTGGAAGGTGTCGCGGCTTGTGCAATGAGAAGGGAAGAAGAAAGAGCGAGAAAGGCGAGCGCAGCGATACGTGCTTTCACGGGATCTCCCGGAGAGAGAATTTAGTCGGGAAAAGTGTATATCAGGAGAGCTGATGGATGGCCAAAACGGGGTCGAGCGGCAGGCTGACGCGATTAGCTGGCGTTAGCTTCCGTGCGCCATCTGGTAAATCCGCAGCAATTCCACCAGAACGATAAAGATGCCGATTCCAAAGTAGAGATTGCGCGCGGTTTCGGTGCTGAGGGCAGGCGGCAGGGGCACACCGCGCTGACGGAATGCTAAGACCAGCGAACGTTCGCGATCCATGATGAAGTCGGCAATACGCCGGTGGCAGGCGGCGATGAGCAGCCCGAGAAGAAGTCGCGCAATTTCGAGTGGCATAGGCTAATCGTAAGCGCGCGCGGAAGGGCCACTCAATAGGCCGAACACCTTAGCCCGGCTAGTGCGCAACCCGGAATGCAAGCAGAACTGCGCCTGTTCTTGCGTGCTAGAATCCAAGCAGTCCCCATGAATTCCGATCTGCAAAAGCTGATTGACCTGCAACAGGTCGATACGCGTATCGCTGCCCTGCGGGCGGAAATCGCGGCCCTGCCCAAAGAGGTAGCCCAGATCGAGGCTAAGCTCGCCGGCTCCAAGGCCAAAGTCGAGGGGGTGCAGGCGGCACTCAAAGCCGACGAGAGCGCCCGCCGCAAGCACGAATCCGATATCAAGGACCAGCAGGAGAAGATCAGCAAGTACCGCGACCAGTCGCTGAAGGTCAAAACCAACGACGAGTACCGCGCACTGAATCACGAGATCGGCTTTGCCGAGGCGGAGATCCGCAAGCTGGAAGATAAGATCCTGGAGATCATGGTTGCCGCCGACACGCGCAAGGAAGACTTGAAGCAGGCTGAGGCGGCACTAAAGGCGGCCACCGTCGAGAACGAGCAAGAGAAGGAACACGCTCGCCGGCAAACCGCGGAAGATGAGAAGCAGCTTACCGAGCTGAACGAGCGGGGCAAGCAACTACGTACCGGCATCGATGACGATACCCTGCGCCACTACGACCGCGTGCTCAAGCTGCGGGGCTCAGCCTTGTCGGCGGTTCATGAGGACCAGATGTGCTCGGTCTGCCGTGTCATTGTGCGTCCCCAGGTCTACCAGGACGTGATGAAGGGCGAGACGACGGTTTACTGCGACTCCTGTCACCGCATCCTGTACTTTGTTCCACCTCCGCCCAAGGAGGAAGCGAAGCAAGCCAAAGCGTCCGCTGCGACCCCGCAGAGCGAAGATGCTGTGCAGGTCGACCGGCCCGCGGCGCAGCCGGAAACGCGCAGCTAAATTTTTCGATTCGTTATTCGTAATCCTTGAACAAATCCCATGCCGGCCAGTCGGTGCGGCTTCGGACCATCGGCCGGATGATCCTGAGATTGATGTCGGGCATATTGGTCGGCGTGTGCGAGTTGAACAGCAGGACATAGCCGACTCCATTGGACCATGACGAATAGCTTGTAATGGTCCCGACGGTAAAGTCGCCACCCTTTTCCCAGCTCACATTCTGCATGGTGCAGCCATTCGCTCCGCCCGACTCCGGCGGACACCAGACGCTGTCCCAACCATCCGTCCAATAGCGGAACCTGCCGGCAAATTTCGGATTGGCCGGCCGCGAAACCATCAGCGCCATGCTCTGCGCATTGAGCGGATTGGGTGCGGGGATACCGCTACGGAGGCTGGCCTGCACGTGCGCCAAGTCGATGATGTTGGCTACCCATCCGCCGGCCGGGCCGATCGGCGGCCGGATGGTGTCAATGCAGCAGCGCCGGTTCTCGCCATCCGGCAGCACCGCGTAATAGTTCACCTCGTTAGGCAGCGACCGTCCAAAGAGCCCGATGTGCGCCTGCTTCACCCCCATCGGCCCCAGAATGTTCTGTAGCATCCATTCCTCGTACGGCGTTCCCGTGATCTGCTCGATTACCTGGCCGAGGATGGTGAAGTTGAAATTTGCATAGAAGAAGCAGGTGCCTGGCGTGTAGCTCAGCTTGTGGCTGATGCCATAGCGGATCAACTCGGCACGATTGGGCATGCGGTCGAGATGCAACGCTTGCCGGGTCTCGGGAAACTGCCCGGTCCAGTCGGGATAGGCGCGTGTCGCCATGCCGCAAACTTCGGTTGGGCCGTGACCGTCGGCCCAGCCGCCCGACATCTGCATCAGGTCCTGCACGGTAATGTCATAAATGCGCGGCTCGTTCTGGCATCCCCGGCATTTCACGGGATCGAGGTGGAGTATCGGCTGCGAACAGGGTTCACCGCCGGCGTTCTTCGCGGGGCTTCTCGGAGCAGCGAAAACCCTTTGCTGCATGCAGAGCCGGTTCTCCTGGATCAGCTTCAGAATGCCGATCGCGGTGAACGACTTGGAAATGCTGGCCAGGCGAAAGACTGAGGTCGGTTCAATCGGCTTCTTGTTTTCTTCATCCGCCCAGCCGAAGCCGCGCGCATAGACCAACCGGCCGTCCTTGATGAAGGCAATGGCCGCGCCGGGAATGTGATCTCGCTGGATTACATCGACAACAGCCTTCTCGAACTGCTCGAATCCCGGCGCCGCTTTGCCGGTGATGGGCACATTGCTTTGCAGGTTGGGCGGTGTTTGCGCCGACGAGGTTGTCGTCGACAAGATGACGAAGGTGAGAAAGCAAGTAGCGCGCACGATGCTCATGGGAACACTTCCGCGGATCAGCTCCGACCAGGTAGATCGAGATACTATACTCTTGCGCCAATTTGTGATGTATCCTGTACATCATGCGACGAACCCAGCTTTACTTGGATGATGATTTGTGGCAGGCACTACACGTTCGCGCGCGGAGTGAGGGGAGCAGCATCTCGGAGCTAGTGCGTCAGGCTGCCCGCGAGCGCTATCTGGGCAACCTGGACCAGCGCCGTGCGGCGATGCAGGCCCTCGTCGGCATCAGACGAAACCGCGTGGAAATGCGCGACACCGCCGAATACGTGCGAAGCTTGCGGCGGGGCAGTCGCATCGACAGGCTGGAGAAGCCGTGAGCGTCGTTATCGATTCCGACATTCTCATCGAGGTGTCGCGCGGCCGGAACGGAGAAATCCTGTCGCGATGGGAACAATTGAGCCGGTCGGACAGTGTGATCCTCTATTCCCCAGTCACTGCCGCCGAAGTCTGGGGAGGAGCGCATTCCCGCGAATACGAAGCACTGAACGATATCTTCCAGGTGCTGCTTTGCGTTCCGATTGAGCGCGAGACCAGCCGTCAGGCGGGCGAGTATCTGCGGCTGTATCGCAAGAGTCACGGAGTTGAGCTGGGGGACGCACTTATTGCCGCTGCGGCGGTGCTGAATGGAGCCCAACTGTGGACCCGCAAGCGCAAGCACTATCCAATGAAAGAGCTAGCCTTTTACTGAGTAGTTGGGAGGTCTGCCCTGCCAGTGCTATCGCCGCTTGTTTCATACTGAAACACCTCTTCCAGAGGTACCCCGAAAGCCCCAGCGATGCGAAAAGCCACCTCCAGCGACGGCGAATACTTTTCTCCCTCAATGGCAATCACCGTCTGCCGGGTCACGCCGACTTTTTCCGCCAACTGCTGCTGCGTCATCTCCGACGAGTGGAAGCGCAGTTTGCGAATATTGTTGCGGATGCGCCCCTTGGTCATTTCAGAAGCCTCGCCGGTAATAGAACAACTGGGTGAGCAGCTTCGTTAGTTCGGCGGCCACCATTGCCAGCAGCAAGAGGTTCACCGTCAAAAAGGGCGTCAGAATACTTTGGGCGGTGTCACTCAGCAGGCCGGCTGCGATGGCGTAAGTGATCATCAACCAGGCTCCCGTTGCCAACGACAAATAGGCGTTACGGTACGCTTTGCGTTCGATGAGAACGTCGCGCTCATCCTTGGGCTCGACACCGGTCTCGAGCGCCAGCACGATGTGATACACAATTTCGATCACCACGATGGCAACCACGGTAAATATCAGGCGCCCGATGGTGCGGCTAGCGAAGTCCGCTCGCCCTATATCGTTTAAGGCGCGGGAGAAGTAGTAACCGTAGACCACCACCATCGACAGCAGCGATCCAAGGATGCTTTTTTCCTGGTAGGACAGATCCATGACCCAATCTCCTGTGTCGAGTAATGTATTGCAGACAAAATGTAAACTACAACATACTCAATGTCAAGTATATTTGACAATACCGACATGGATCGCGGCGTTGCCTCGCGGGACCAGCATTCCGGGTAAGATAAACCTTTGATTCCAGAGAGGATGCTTTGGCCGACTCGCCCCCGGCAATAACCGTGAACCGCCGTGGCGCCGCGCGTCTGCGGGCAGGGCATATGTGGGTTTATCGCTCGGACTTGGTGCCGCCGGTCCAAGCGCCCGCGGGTGCGCTGGTACAGGTCCGCGACGAACGCGGCCGGAGCCTGGGATCGGCGCTATACAGCAGCGCTTCGCAAATCGCGATTCGCCTGCTCACCGAACACGAAATTACCGAAGCCGTCTTGCCTGAGCTGCTGCGCGAGCGAATCGCCAACTCGGTCGAGTTCCGCCGGCGATTGGCGCACGATTCCGATTCCTACCGGCTGGTCTTCAGCGAAGCCGACCTGCTACCCGGGCTGATTGCCGACAAGTACAACGACCTTGTCTCGCTGCAGGCGCTGACCCAGGCCTTCAACAGAGATGATCTGCGGCAGGTGCTCATGGGTGCGCTAGTCGAGCATTTTCCGGACGCCAGCCTGATTGAAAGGGTTGATCCCCACATCCGCGAACTGGAGCAGTTGCCGCCGCGCGATTCGCAACTGCTGCGAGGCGAGCGATCGCGCACCGTGTTCACGCTGAACGGTGTGCGCTTTCACTTTGACGGGCTGAGCGGGCAGAAGACCGGAGCCTTTCTCGACCAGCGCGAGAACTACGCGGCGGCGGCACGTTATGCTCATGGGGAAGCGCTCGACTGCTTTACCTATCAGGGAGGTTTTGCCCTGCACCTGGCGCGTGTCTGCGATCAGGTCACGGCCACCGACTCTTCGCGGCCGGCGCTCGAAGTCGCCGAGCAGAACGAACAGCTCAATCGAGCCCGGCACCGCTGCGGCGAGATCGAATGGATCGAGGCCAACGCTTTCGATCTGTTGAAGGATTATGCGGTAGCCGGACGTCAATACGACACGGTTGTGCTTGACCCGCCAGCGTTCGCCAAAAGCAAGCGAGCTGTGCCCACCGCAGTGCGCGGCTACAAGGAGCTGAACCTGCGGGCGCTGAAGATGCTTCGCCCCGGCGGCATTCTCGTCACCTGCTCGTGCTCGTTTCACGTTAGCGAGTCGGAATTTCTCGCCATGCTGGGCTCGGCAGCGGCCGACGCTGGAAGGCGGGTCCGCATTCTCGAGAATTGCGGCGCAGCTATCGATCACCCCATGTTGCTGAACGTACCCGAGACGGCATACTTGAAGTGCATTATTTGCCAGCTGGCAGGCTGAGTAGGCCGAATCGGCAGCGAGCGCGCCAAATCCTGCGGCATCGCCTTGGGCCGGAAGATAGGCGGCGCTCAGCCGGGTCGCATGGCGCAGCGGCCGAGAGCAGTACGGCCAAAGCCCGGAGCACGCCGGAGCTCGATTTTCTCCCTCCAAGGTCTTTTGCCGGGCATCGCCGTTGCCTGGAGTCGGAATCCCAGTCTTAGCGGGCAGTCTAACCCTGACCTCCTGCCCAATCCCAACCGTTGGCGACTGGAGGGCGTTATGACGGCTGCCATACACTCGCGCACAGTCGCTCCCCAGTCAACCTAAGCAGCTTTAGCTCTTTAACTTACAACCAAAACCGCTATACGGTGCCGAACGCCGTCAGCTCTCGTTCGGGGGAGGCCAATTGGTACTTGACAATATACAACTCATATTTTATGCTTCTTTTGCGCTAATAAACGCATCTAAACGTTAGCTGGCCTGGGAAGGCCCAAAAACAAGATCTGTTGAATCCGAACTTGGAGGATGTGAACCATGCCTGTTTTGACTCGTTGGGATCCATTCCGTGATGTGGCCGCTCTGCAGAACCGCATGAACCGTCTGTTCGAAGAGCAGTACGGTGGACGCGAAGAGCTGACCACCGGGGCATTTGTGCCTCCGGTCGATATTTACGAAGACGAGCACAACATTCAGCTGAAGCTGGAGGTGCCCGGCATCGAGGAGAAGGACCTCGATATCAAGGTCGAAAATAACGTTCTGACCGTCAGTGGCGAGCGCAAGCTGGAGAAGGAAGAGAAGGAAGAGAACTTCCATCGTGTCGAGCGCCGCTATGGCAGCTTTACTCGCTCGTTCACGCTGCCGAACACAATCGACACTGGAAACATTCAGGCCGACTATGACAACGGTGTACTGAAGATTCGCCTGGCCAAGCGGGCCGAGGCGAAGCCGAAGCAAATCAAGGTCAATATCGGTGGCCAGAAGACCATCGAAGGCAAAAAGGTTGAGAGTCAGGCGCAGGGTCAGAGTAAGACCCATGCTGCCTGACCCAGGTTTCGCTCCTCGGGGGAGATCCCGAAGGGAGACGAACTGGGGAGTTCAAGGGAGGCGGGCTCATTCTTGCCTCCCTTTTGTTTACCGAAAGGAACTCCCCGGGGGGCGGAAGCAGTAAAGTGGTCAGTGGATAGTGGCCAGTGGCTAGAACACAAATCTAAATCTGTGGTGGCTTCCTTACCGCCGTAGTTGAATTATAGGCAACATCTTAGCCACAACTGGGAGGCTTTTGAGAGTTCTAGCCACTGATCACTCTCCACTATTAACTGGAGTTTCACATGGCAATACGTTGGGACAAGTTAACTGTTAAAGCGCAGGAGGCGATGCAGCGGGCGAACGACCTGGCCAGCGAGCACGGCAATCCCGAGTTGCAGCCAGTCCACATTTTGGCGGCGCTGCTGGAAGATCATGAAGGCATTGTCGCGCCGCTGCTGGAACGGGTGGGACTGCACGTGCCCACCGTCCAAGCCGAGACGATGCGCGAAATCGACCGTTTGCCGAAGGTCTCCGGCAGCGGTGCCACCCAGGCGCATCTTTCCGATCCCGCTTCCAAGATGCTGGAGAACGCCTTCAAGGAGGCGTCGAACTTCAAGGACGAGTACGTCTCCACCGAGCATCTGCTGCTGGCAATTACGAAGCTGAAGCGCGACCCGGCGCAGGAGATCCTGGCGCGGGCCGGCGCCACCTACGACAATATCCTGCGCGGCCTGACTGCGGTGCGCGGCAATCAGAAGGTTACCGACCAGAATCCCGAGGCCAAGTACCAGGCGCTGGAGCGCTATGCTCGCGACCTGACGGAGCTGGCCCGACAGGGCAAGCTCGACCCGGTGATCGGGCGCGACGAAGAAGTGCGACGGGTAGTGCAGGTGCTGTCGCGCCGGACCAAGAACAACCCGGTGCTGATCGGCGAGCCCGGCGTGGGTAAAACCGCGATCGTGGAAGGTCTGGCGCAGCGTATCATTTCCGGCGACGTCCCCGAGCAGTTGAAGAACAAGCGAGTGGTCTCGCTGGACCTCGGCGCCATGCTTGCCGGCGCGAAATACCGCGGTGAATTTGAAGATCGCCTGAAGGCGGTGCTGAAGGAAATCGAGCAGTCGCAAGGGCAGATCGTTCTGTTCATCGACGAGCTGCACACGCTGGTGGGAGCGGGCGCCGCCGAAGGCGCGATCGACGCCTCCAACATGCTGAAGCCGGCGCTGGCTCGCGGCGAGCTGCGTGCCATCGGCGCCACCACCCTAAACGAGTACCGCAAGTACATCGAGAAGGACGCTGCGTTGGAGCGGCGCTTCCAGATCGTTTTCGTGGGCGAGCCCAACGTCGAGGACACGATCGCCATACTGCGCGGCCTGCGCGAGAAATACGAAGTACATCACGGCGTGCGCATCAAGGACTCGGCCATTGTGGCGGCGGCGACCCTGTCGCATCGCTACATCTCCGACCGTTTCCTGCCGGACAAGGCGATCGACCTGATCGACGAGGCCGCAGCTTCGCTGCGCATCCAGATCGACTCCATGCCGACGGAGATCGACCAGCTCGAGCGTCGGGCGACGCAGCTCGAGATCGAGCGCCAGGCCCTGAAGCGGGAAGACGATCCCAACTCGCGCGAGCGGCTGGCCGCGCTGGAAAAAGAGCTGGCGCAGATTCGGGAGAACGCGAATGCTCTTAAGGCACGCTGGAAGCAGGAGAAGGAAGCCATTGCCAAGGTGCGCGAGTCCAAAGAACGCATCGAGCGGCTGAGACTGGAAGAGCAGGAGGCCACCCGCAAGGGCGATTACAATCGCGCCGCGCAAATCAAGTACGGCGAGCTGCCGCAGCTCGAGGCCGAAGTGAAGAAGCTGAGCGCCGCGATGGACGGCAAGCAGTCGCGCATGCTGAAGGAAGAGGTGGACGAGGAAGACGTCGCCAAGATCGTCAGCAAGTGGACCGGCATTCCCGTGGCCAAAATGCTGGAAGGCGAAGTGAAGAAGCTGGTGACGATGGAAGAGCGGCTGCGCGAGCGCGTAATTGGGCAGGATGAGGCGCTACAGCACGTGGCCAACGCCATTCGGCGTTCGCGCGCCGGGTTGAGCGATCCGCGGCGTCCGATTGGCTCGTTCATCTTCCTGGGCCCGACCGGCGTCGGCAAGACCGAGTTGGCGCGTGCCTTGGCGGAGTTTCTCTTCGACGACGAGCACGCCATGGTGCGCATCGACATGTCGGAGTACATGGAGAAGCACTCGGTGTCCCGGCTGATCGGCGCGCCTCCGGGATACGTCGGCTACGACGAAGGCGGGCAGTTGACCGAAGCGGTGCGGCGCCGTCCCTACGCGGTGGTGCTGTTCGACGAAATCGAGAAGGCGCATCCCGACGTCTTCAACATCTTCCTGCAGATTATGGACGATGGCCGTCTGACGGATGGCAAGGGACGAAATGTCGATTTCAAGAACACGATCATCATCATGACCTCGAACATCGGGTCGATTTACTTGCAGGACCTTGGACTGCATCACGAACCCGAGCAGCTGGCCGAGGCGCACCAGAAAGTAATGGAGACGCTGCGGGCGCACTTCAAGCCCGAGTTCCTCAACCGCGTGGACGACATCATCATCTTCAACCCGCTCGGCAAGGAACAGTTGACGAAGATCGTCGACCTGCGGCTGGAGGATTTGCGGAAGCTGCTAGGCGATCGCAAGATCTCGATCGAGCTGACGCCGGCGGCCAAGGAAATGGTCTTCACCGAAGGCTACGATCCGAACTACGGCGCGCGTCCGCTGAAGCGGGCAATTCAGCGCCTGGTACAGGATCCGCTGGCGCTGAAGATCCTCGATGGCGAGGTGCTGCACGGCGATCACGTCATCGTGGACGCCGACAAGAAGCAGCACAAGCTGACCTTCAAGGTGGCCAAGCGCGTGGGCGAGCCCGCAACGGTCGCAGCGAAGTAAAGACCAGGAGCTTTAGTCAGCTAATCAACGGCGTGGCCTTCGTTAACGCCTCGTAACGTCTACTGGCGCTTTGCCGTCAGCGAGCCATGGATTGTTCTGGCAAATTACAGGTGAATTGTCTTCGGGGACGGATGAATCATAAAGGAGCACCGGAATCGATCCCTCAAGGTGGAACATATATGGCCATAGCTCGGGATCGAAAATCTTCATGAAGACGAGCTCCTGATCTGCGTATTCTGCCGAGGTGCTCGGCGGCTTTTGCCGCAGATAGTAAAGCCTTGAAATTTCTTCTTTGGCAATCTTGATGTCCTTGCCCGACGCTTCGAGATTGATTGCATCGGGGGACACCTTCGTCACTTTGCCTTCCGCCTGAGTGCCAGATTTGGTCGAGACGCTGACTTTCTCAGCCCACTTGTGCCCAGTGAGGGCTTCAACGTCAGACCAGGAGCTTCTTGCGCTGTAGATAACGCTATCCGCGGTTGTTCCAGCAGTGATGCGGAACATGTCCTTGCGGGCAATCGTTACAGCCGGATTTGCCGGAAGCTTAATCGTGACGGCAGAATCAGTGATGTCTTTGATGTCACCTAGCGCGCAATGATGATCATTCATAACAAAAATGAAAGCTGCACGGCGGGTGACCTGCTTAAGAGCATTCCACGAGTCGGGCTGATCCGAAGCCTGAGCGGGAGCGTACTGACCAATTGCTAAGAGCAAAACGATAAGCCGGATTTTCACAGCAGCAATATTATCCGCGAGCGAAGTGCCATTTGTTATTAATCCGGCGTTTATCACAATCAACTGTGATGGCCGCAGCGGAACCACTTTTGCGTCCTCATCAGGTCCAATTGGTAAAATATTGAGATGTCGCCTGCGGAGCAAAAACAGCACGCCCACGAACTGGTGGACCGGCTTGACGCCGGTCAACTGAATGCAGTGGTGCATCTGCTGGAAGTGATGACTGATCCTGTAGCCCGCGCCATCGCCAATGCCCCCCTCGAACACGAGCTGATCAGCGAGGAAGTAATCAAGGCGCTCGATGAAGCTCGCGAGTGGCTGACACACAACAAGCCCATTCCGCACGAGCAGGTTCTGGCGGAACTCGGGATCGCTCAGGACGACATTGATCGCTACCGCAAAGAACGATGACGCGGATTCTCTGGACTGAACCGGCCAAGGCAGATGTCGCCGCCTCGATAAATCCACTGCCACACACATCTTCGCTGTTCTGCACCGTTTTGCCGAGACCGGCGAGGGCGATGTGAAGGCACTGCATGGGCGAGACGAACTTCGGCTCCGCATCGGCGATTACCGGCTCTTTTTTGTCGCCATTGCGGATAGCATTCAAGTTCGCCGTGTCCTGCACCGCCGCGAAGCATACCGCTGACGCATTGACGGACCTGGCGACCTCCGACACCCCGCCTAAGAACACCGTGAGCCTATGAAGCTTACCGCTGTCCCCCAACCCGCCAAAGAGGGCGGCTGAGCCGCATCTCCCGAAACTTTATATTGCAAAGTACTTGACATCAATTGCAGTCTACATATAGCTTATGGGCGATGCCCGATTTCCGCCCCTGCCGCCGCAAGTTTGTCACGCCTAAGTCTGCCGAAGACCCGTCGCCACTGGAGCACTTGCAGGTCATTCGCGAAACCATGGAGCGCAGCTCGGCATTCACCGCGGTGCCGGGTTGGGGGTTCTGCATTATGGGAGCGACGGCGCTCCTCGCCGCCCCGATCGCGTTGCGACAAGCCACCTCGCAAGGATGGTTAGCGGTCTGGCTGGCGGAAGCGCTGCTGGCGGCGACCATTGCACTGGTCACAATGCATCTCAAGGCCGCGCGACTCCGAACCGACATGCTGTCAATCGCCGGGCGTAGGTTGTTCATCGGACTGTTGCCCGCTCTTGCGGCCGGAGGCCTGCTGACCATCGCCTTGATGTGGAGCGGGCCGGTGCGCCTGATTCCCGGTGTCTGGCTGGTGCTCTACGGAGTAGCAGTGATGCAGGCGGGCGCTTTCTCAGTGCGAATCGTGCCAGCGATGGGAGGGGCGTTCGTTGCAGTAGGCGCGGTGGCGCTGCCGCTGCCGTGGTTCTGGGCGAACGTGGTACTGGCCGCGGGCTTCGGCCTGTTGCACATCGGCTTCGGATTCGTCATTGCCAGGAGGCATGGTGGTTAGGCAGGCAGTAAATCAGGACAACAAGCCGACCGAGAGGATGCGCCGGACAGCCGGCCCTCGGCATGCGACTGGCGCTCAGGCGGTGCGGCTCGATCCCATCATTCACGAGCGAGTGCGGTTGGCGATCATCAGTGCCTTGGCCGTTAACCAGGAGCTCAGTTTTAACGACCTGAAAAAGCTGCTGGAGATCACGGATGGCAACTTGAGCGTGCATGCCCGCAAGCTGGAAGATGCCGGCTACGTGCGCTGCACAAAGTCGTTCGTCGGGCGGCAACCGCGGACCGAATTCAAGCTGACTGCGGCGGGACGGCGCGCGCTGGAGTCGTACCTGGAGCAGATGGAGTCGGTGATCCGCTCGGCCAGACAAGGCTAGAGAGGCCGCTGAAAAAGTCGAAAAGCAGATTCCTCGCGGGCTAAAGCCCGCGCGGAATGACAAAAGAATAAAGAGCTTATCGGCACGACTGAAGTCGTGCCCTGACACAAACCGCTCGAAAGCGGATTTTTTCAGCGGCCTCTAGAGTCCTGGGCAAAGGGAGCTGTCGTTATGCGGCTGCAGCAGATCAACCGGGTCAGCGGCAGGATCATGATCTTCCTGTCTCTCATCGCACTGGTGAGCGTGATCAGCGGGTATTTTCAGCCGCCGCAACCGGATGAAGGCACGGCAGCCCACATTTTTCAGCTGTCGATTGTGGCGCTGGCGCCAACGGTCCTCGCATTTCTGAGCACGGCAGATTGGAAGCGGCCGTCGCGTAGCGCACGTCCTTTGGCTGTGGCAGGCGCCGCGTTGGTGCTGGCGTTTGGGGCGCTGTTCTACCTGGAGCATTACCGATAGTCAGCTCGGCAAATTTTTTTGCAGAGGAGCTTTGCAAAGGCAAGTACTTTGGGACGGGAGGACAGGGTAATCAAATGTACTTCAACACGAATTTCGAGCCTCACTTGAGCGCGCTGCTCTTTCTGGGCACGGCCGGGCTGCTGCTGGTCCTGACCGTTGCGAGCGTGGGGTTATCGTTCTCGCGCCGGCAATGGCTGCGCTATTCGCTGGGTGCAATATTGCTATTGCTGATCGGCTACGGCAGCCTGTTGCTGGGGTTCTCCGTGTTCAGCCATGAGCGCACCCTGGCTCGAGGACAAGAAAAATATTTTTGCGAACTCGACTGCCACCTGGCGTATTCGGTGCAGCAGGTCGAGCGCGTCAAACAGATTGGCGACACAGTCGCTAGTGGCGAATTCTATGTGGTGACGATTCGCGTCCGCTTCGACGAAACCACCACCGCGCCCTGGCGTCCGCGGGATGTGCCATTAACTCCCGATCCGCTGAATTTCATGCTGGTGGATGCACATGGAGATGCGGTCCCGCCCTCGGCGAGCGGCCAGAAAGCCTGGGATGCCCTGCATGGAGGGTCGCCCTACCTGTTTAGCCCGTTGCGGCCCGGTGAGTCGGCCGAAGCGGCGTTCATCTTTGATGCGCCGCCGGCGATGCGCTCACCCCGGCTGCTAGCTTTTATTGCGGGCTTTCCTTCGCAAGTGCTGATCGGCGACGAAAACAGTCTGCTGCACAAGAAGACCTACTTCAGCATGTGAACGGGTCAGGCGCTCGGCACGATATGCAACGTAAATCAGCGCGGGTGGAAACTGACCTCGACATTAATAGCAGCGGGAACGGGCTTGCCCTGATACGTCGCAGGATGGAACCTCCACTGCTGCACCGCCTCCACCGCAGCCACGTCGAAGATGGTAGGTGATGGCCCGATCACCACCAGGCTGGACGGCTTGCCGTCGGGGTCGACGATCAAACCCAGCACGACAATCTGGCTCTTATGCGTTCCGAACGCGGCAGCGGGATAACCGGGGTCGGACGTCTTCAGCGGTTTCGGGGGTTCGACGCCGTCGACCGCGACGTAGGCTCTGGCGCCATCCGGGAAACAGAGTTGGCGAGGCTCGTCGCGTGGCTTCTTACGATTTCCGTTCGCGCTGATGAAATCCTTAGACCGCAGCATTCGTTCACGAAATATCCTCGCCTCGTCTGCTGAACAAGTGAGCGCGTTCATTTCGGACGAACTCAAGAAGATCCGGTCTAAGATCGCGCTGCTAACTTCGCTCCACGGTTGATTCGCCGGTAACGCAACCTCAACTTCAACTTTTTGGTGCAGTCCCAGTAA
The DNA here is from genome assembly GCA_963785825.1 of uncultured Acidobacteriaceae bacterium. Classification (GTDB taxonomy): domain Bacteria; phylum Acidobacteriota; class Terriglobia; order Terriglobales; family Acidobacteriaceae; genus Bog-257. The sequence goes on from CAWAWQ010000001.1 coordinate 432,180, forward strand.
TGTCGCCTCTCCGGTTGCGGGATTAAATAGCGAGATCGGCCGCTCTCCGCGAATAGCTAACCCATTGGCTTCATGCTGCACATCTTTCACATAGATTCGGCCGTCGGAGGGAGCGAAGCCCGGGGTCCCTCCGCTGAGCAGCGCACCGTTGATGTCGAATTTCAGCTTCTGCCCGGTGTAGAAATTTCGCAGGATCAGGGTGTGCCTGACCAGGGCACGAGAGATCCCTTGCTCGGCTTGAGTCGCCGCCAGCAGGCAGCAAAACAGAATTCCGAACACGATGCCCAGCACGGTCTTTATGAAGCGGCCGCTCCTGAAAACACCGGGAGTCGTCCTTGCGTTCATTCCGCCCGCAGCGCCTGCATGGGATCGACTTTGCTGGCGCGCTGCGCGGGAAGGAACACTGCCGCAATTCCCACCACGATGAGCACCAGCAATGTAGCGAGCGCCGAGACCGGGTCGGCGGGCATGGTCTCGAAGAGAATGGATCGCAGCAAGCGGCCTGAGACGAGGGCGCCGGCCATGCCGATCGCCGCTCCCGTCAAAACCAGCCGTGCGCCCTGCTTGAGGAAGAGCAGCAGCACCTGGGCGCGCTCCGCCCCTAGCGCCATGCGGACGCCAATTTCGCGCGTGCGCTGAGTCACCACGAAGGCCAGCACTCCGTATACCCCGATCGCCGCCAGCCCAACCGCAAGCACGGCGAAGAAGCCGAGTAGCATGGCGGAGAGGCGCGGACGCGCAATGGAATCGGAAAGCACCGCGTCCATGGTCTTCACGGCGGAGACCCCCAAGCTACGATCGAGCGATGACACCGCCTCTCGCACCGCCGGCGCCAGTACCTGCGGATCCAGGCTTGTGCGCACCAGCAGAACCTGGCCGTTGGGATAGCCCGCCGCATAGATAACGGGCTCGCTTCCTGCATCCACCCCGAGGTCCTTCGCATCGGCGACCACGCCGATCACCGGAACCGCGGTGGGATGCAGCGTTACCACATCCATCAGGATGCGGCTGCCCAAAGGGTCACGTTCGCCAAGATAGCGGCGCGCAAAAGCCTGGTTGACGATGAATGTACCGGTCTTGCCATCGACGTCCTTCTGCTCGAACGTGCGTCCGGCTTGTAGGCCAATGCCGAGCGTCCGGAAATACGAGGGACTGACAAAACGCACCTGGGTCACGGGAAAATTGCCGGGAGCGGGAGGCGGCGCGCCTTCCACGGCAAAGCGGGTCAGCGATTTCGAGGGCGTGAGTGGAAGCGCATTAGTGATTGCAGCGGAGATGACGCCCGGAATGACTTCAATCTTCTGCTGGAGTTGCGTGGAAAAGCTTTCGACCTGCTGAGGCGTTGCGTACAAATTCCCGGGGAGATCGATATTCGCGGCCAGCAGGTGGTCGGTGCGAAAGCCGGGATCGACGGCCAGCAGCTTCTGAAAACTGCGCAACAGCAACAGCGCGCTGAACAGCACGATAACCGCTAACGCCATCTCGCCGGTGGCAAGCAGGCTGCGCAGAGGATTGCGTCCGCCGGTGGCCGTGCGCTGCCCATCGCGCAAGCTATCGTTCAGATCGGGCGCGGTCCCGATTGCCGGGAAGACGCTGAACGCCACGCCCGTGATTATCGCAAGCGCGGCAGTGAAGGCGAGGACTGGCAGGCTGATCGCGATGTCCTGCCCGACAGCAGCAGCTTGGTTGCCGGCATGAGCGAGGCCGTAGGCCAGCAGCGGCATGGCTGCAATCGCCAGCAAGACACCCGCCAGCGCTCCCACTGACGACAGCACCAGGCTCTCGACCAGGAATTGCCGCAGCAGCTGACGCCGGCTCGCTCCCAAGGCCATGCGAACGGCGATCTCGCGCGCGCGATGCGTCGCGCGGACCAGCAACAGGTTGGCGATGTTGGCGCAGGCGATGAACAGCACCAGTGCGACGCAGCCGAACAACGCAAGCAGCGTAGGACGCAACTGGCCGACCAGCGCCTCGCGCAGCGAGGTGACGCGCACTCCTATGTTGCGGTTGGTCGCCGGATAAGCTTCGGCCAGCCGCGCCGCAATCGCGTTCAGCTCCAGCGAAGCTTCTTCGCGCGTTACACCCGGACGCAGCCGGCCGATAGCATCGGCGGCGTGATACTGGCGGTTGCTGCGCTCATCCTGATTCAGTTGCGCAAGTGGAAGCCAAAGATCGGTTTCGACGGGATACTGCTGCCCCGCGGGCATCACTCCAATAACGCTGAACTCCTGCCCATTCACCTGCACGATCCGTCCGAGGACCGAAGGGTCCCCGGCGAAGCGGCTTTGCCACAACCGACGGCTGATCACCGCCACGTGAATTCCACTGTCGCCATCTTCGGCGGCAGCGAAGCCACGGCCGAGCGCCGGCTGAATGCCGAGCAGAGGAAAGAGGTCGGCCGAGGCAAATGCCGCCCGCACCGGCTGCGCCTGGCCGTCGATCACAAGCTGGGCGAAATCATGGTGGGTGTCACTGTAGGCAGCCATCGCCTGAAAACTTTTCGACTGCGCGCGCCAGTCGAGGAAGTCCTGATAGCTGGCAGAGATGATACCCGCCTGAGGATGGGACTCGCGAATCAGCACCAACTGGCCCGCATCGCGGAAAGGCAGCGAGCGCAGCAACAGCGCATACACTGCGCTGGCGATGGCGGTATTGGCGCCGATTCCCAAGGCCAGCGTTAGCACCGCGACCAAGGTGAAGCCGGGGGACTTGCGCAGTTGCCGCATCGCGTAGCGAAGGTCTTGCCAAACCCTCATTCTGAGGAGCTCCGTGGCTTAGCTTACACGTATGACGTCTGGCCGAGCGCGTAGCTCCCGGGAAAAGTGACGGGCCGCTTGAGGATGTTCGCCGATGCTGGATATCGTAAGATGACTGATCCCATGGAACCGGCAAGCCGCAGCACCTCAAAATACCTGTATCTCGGATTGCTGCTGCTGGTCATTATTTTCTTCGCGCTGGTCCGCTGGCATCTGCGAAACATCCCGCTGGAGCGCGACGAGGGCGAATACGCTTACGCCGGGCAGCTCATGCTGCATGGCATTCCTCCTTACACGCTTCTCTACAGCATGAAGCTGCCGGGCTCCTTTGCCGGATATGCCGCCATCATGGCCATCTTTGGGCAGACCATCGCGGGCATTCACCTCGGGGTGCTGGTGATCAACGCCGCGACAACGTTCCTGATCTTTCTGCTGGGTAAGCGATTGTTTGGGCCGCTCGCGGGAGTGGTGGCGGCCGCCAGCTACGCGCTGCTTTCCACCAGCCCGTCCGTCATCGGACTCGCGGGACATGCCACGCATTTTGTAGTGCTACCGGCAGTCGGCGGCGTGCTGCTTTTGCTGAGCGCGGTCGAGAGGCGTGGTGCCTGGCGCTGTTTCTGGAGCGGCGTGCTGTTCGGGCTGGCGTTTCTGATGAAGCAGCCGGGAATAATGTTCGGCATCTTCGGCGGAGTGTATCTGCTCAAGGTCGAATGGGGGGTAGCCCCGCGCGATTGGCGCAGTTCGTTGCGGAGAGTGGTGACTTATGCCGGCGGCGTGGTATTGCCATTCCTCGTTACTTGCCTGGCGATGGTCGCCTGTGGCGCTTTCACTCGATTCTGGTTCTGGACATTCCTATACGCACGCGAGTATGCGACCACGATCCCTCTCGGGGACGGTTTCGATCTGCTGCGGCTGAACTTTCCGCAGGTAGTGCAGCCGGCAATCTGGATTTGGATCTTCGCTGCAGTTGGACTGTCTGCCATCGCGTGGGACCGCGCCGCTCGCGAGCGACGCTTCGTTCTTATCACCTTTCTTGTCTTCTCGGCGCTGGCGGTTTGTCCTGGGCTGTATTTTCGCAAGCACTACTTCATTCTGTTGCTGCCGGCAGTAGCGCTGTTGGCCGGTGCGGCCGTCAGCCGCGCTACTGAAGCCCTGGACCACTCCAAGGAAGGCAGGGCGTGGTCTTTTCTGCCGGCGGCGATCTTTGTTGTCGCTTTCATCAGCTCGATCTATGCCCAGCGCGTGTACCTGTTCGAGATGGATCCGATCACAGCTTCGCGCGCGGTTTATGGACTGAATCCTTTTCCCGAGGCGGTCAAGGTCGCCGACTACATCAAGAGCCACTCCCCTCCGGATGCGCGGATCGCGGTGCTGGGTTCGGAGCCGGAAATCTACTTTTATGCCGACCGCCGCTCGGCGACGGGATATATCTACACCTACAGCCTGATGGAGCCGCAGCCCTACGCGGTCGAAATGCAGAAGGCGATGATCGGCGAGATTGAAGCCGCCCGTCCCGAGTACGTCGTGCTGGTCAACGTCCCCGAGTCATTTGGCCGGCTGCGGGACTCGGACCCGCACATCTTTAGCTGGATGGATCGTTATGTTCCGGAAGAATACGAGGCAGTGGGCGTCGCAGACATGTTCGATGGCACGACCTATGTGTGGGCCGATGAGGGGAAGGCGTATCAGCCGCGCTCGCGATCATTCATCCGGGTGTACAAGCGAAAAGGATCTTGAAACACTGTCTCCGAGTTCAGGCCGTTCGCCAGACCAGAACTGAGAGTGCAAACGCCCATATTGCCAGCATCGCCGTTACTATTTCACCCGTCGCGCGATGTAGAGCGAATCGGCGGTGCTTGGGTCCTGCGATTCGGCCATGGGATCGGGATTGTTGCCCCACATCACGTCGGGAACTTCCAGAGGCACCGGCGCCCAGGAGTAGCGTTGCAGCTCGCGCTGGAAGACCGGCCAATGGACAAAGTGCACCGACCGCCGCAACACCACAAAATCGGGCGGCGACTTGGAATCGTCCTCGACGCGAAACGCTGCCACTCCGCCGCGGATGGGATTGGGCAAGTAGAACATCAGCGGCACATCCTCGTAGTTGATGAGGATCTCGTCGGTGGGCGCGGCGTTTTGCTTCAGCCATTCCACGACCATGCGATTGGGATCGGGCTGATGCTCGAAGATCTCTGATGTCATGGTCGCCAATTCCGGCTTGAGGATCGCGCCGCTGCGATACCACGGCGGCCGCTGAAGGAACAGGTGGAGCGGCTTGCTCAGCCATGGAGTCAGGATCAGCACGGCGGCTCCCGCCCATATCAGGCCAAGCCGGGAGCCGAAGCCTCGCACCAGTACCCACGCCATCAGTACGCAAGCGACCGGGGTCACCATGATGACGTAGCGCAGGAAGGAAGTCGGCACTGCCAGCGGTACCCAGAGCGAAAACGCAACCAGGATAGCCAGCGCGATGATCACCAGCCGCCGCTCGCTCTCGCCGATAACTTGCCAGCGCTCGACTAGCAGGACGACCGCCGCGAGCACAATTAGCGCCGGCACGACATACTCGTTCATGTTGAAGAGATTGGCCTGGAAGCGCTCGCCCCATGTGCCAACGGGCTTCGACATCCGATGCCATAACTGAAAGTACAAAATGAACGGCGCCATGGCCGCCGCCAGCGCCAGTCCGACCAGGATCGGCCGCCAAAAAGCGCGACGCTGCGCCACAAGGGCGTCCAGGAACAGCACCAGCAGCACGGGCCACAGGGTTCCGTAATCCACCTGGAACCAGCACCACGCAGCGACCACGAATGCCGTCGCGCCCCAGCGCTCGCCCCACTGCCAGCGGGCATAAGCCATCAACGTGAGCACCAGCAGCAGGCTTGACAGCGAATAGTAGCGCGCTTGCCGGCTATGCAGGATCCAATAGCTGTTGAAGACCAGGAGCAGCGCGGCGATCCAGGCCATCACCGGGCTCTGGAAGCGCGTTAGGACGAACCAGTACAGCATCAGGACGGTGAGGATGCCGGCCAGCGCAAACGGAAGGCGGGCGGCGAAGGTGGTCGCGCCGAGCAGCTTCAGGCTGATGCCTTCGATGAGAAACTGCCCCCAGGGCTGCCAGCGCCAGGTGGTGTCCGCCTTGAGATCGCCGCGCCGGATGTAGTAATCGACCGCTGCCTTGGGGTCACCAGTGCGCTCCGAAAGGGTGGCGTTGTCCTCCATTACGATCTGGTCGACGGTGATGAGGTTGACGCCGTCGTAAGCGAGCGGGCGCCCGAAGCGCATCATGCGCTGCGCCAGCACCGCGGTCTGGGCCTCGTCCTGCCAGAGATACTTATCGCTCAGGTTCCACAGGAGCAGCAGCGCCGCCAACGCGCCGAGGACCAGCGGGGCGGCGACGTGCGACCAGGAACGTCGCGCTCGCCGCGAAGCATCAGCTCTTGCTTGATTCTCAAAGCGGGTCCCTCGCTTCGCTCGTGATGACAATTCCAACACTATGTTCTGCAACCCTCAACTCGGACTGTTGGCACGATTTTTTTTATGCGCGACCGCGCGCCAGACGCCACGATATCATCAACCCGGCCATCATTCTTAGCCCCACCTTGAGCGCGCGCAGATCGCTGGTGTTTCCGCCCTTGCTGCTGCCGACTCGGCGGTGAAACGTGACCGGACATTCCACCATACGCACTCCGCATCCCAAAGCCACATCCAGGAAATGCGCATTGAATTCCAGATTGACCGTGGGATCGAGCACCGGAAGCAGGCGGCGCAGCACGTCATTCCGGCAAAGTTTGTAGGTGGTGCCCACGTCGGTGAAGGTTCCGTGTCCTACGTGCTTGGCCTCCAGCAGCTTGCCGACAAAAAAATTGCCATAGTACATGAAGGTCGTCAGCTGGGTCCGGCTGTCGCGAAGCTGCTCGACAATGCGCGTGCCGTTGACGATCTCGGCGTGAGGTACGTAGGCCATGAACTTGTCGATATCGTAGGCGCGGAAGGTCATATCGCCTTCGCAGAGCAGGGTCAATTCCGTATCGCGGTACTGAACCCCCTCGGAAAGTCCGCGAAATACGCAGCGCCCATAGCCGGGCTTCGTCTCGACCACGACTTCGGCGCCTGCCTGCCTGGCCACCTCCGCCGTGCGGTCCCGGCTGTTGTTATCGATAACCAGGACACGCCGGACCGCCGGATGTTGCCGGAAGTCAGCCACCGCCAGCGCGATGCTCTGTTCGTCGTTGTACGCGGTGAGCACAACGGTGAGGTGTTGTTCGCTGGGCGGATCAAAAGGAACGTGGACGCGCCGCGGGTATCGTGGCAAAAGTACAAACAGCTCGAAGGCGCAAAGAAAAATTCCCGCGAACACCGACAAGCCACTGCACCAGATCACCTGCCGCACCCATGAGTTCGGATAGCCAAGGAAGAAATGGTTGATACCCGCAACCGAGATAGCAGCGATATAGATCCAGAATCCAAAGGCGATCAGGAGTAGACCGTAGAGCAGGCCGCGGAACCGTCGCGTACGCGTGTACGGGATAGCCTGCTCGGAGAGGGCCGGTTGGGGGACGGTGCCGTAAACCATGTCTGCCTTGGGGCGGCGCTCCACAGCGCATCCAGTGTGGCCCAAATGTAACCCGGGACGCACGGTTGTGGTTAACGAACTCCGATCAAGTCACGGCAAGATACCCCGGCGGCTAAAGCCGCAATGACTCTACCGGTAATTACGGACGGCCTGAAGGCCGTTCCCTTCCAAGCCGCATCCCAGTTTCTTAGTCGAGATTGACGACTTCCAGACCTTCGTCAAAATACCCGTTCGCGCGCAGCCCCTCCCGCTGCAATGCATTCAGCAACTCGCGCGACGGCTCAATCAAAACGGCATCTTTCCTGTGCGCGGCCAGTTCGCTGACGGTCCAGAAGCGCAGGCCGGTTCGCTGGCCTAGATTCATCAGCACGGTAGCAGTTGAATTCGGATTGGGATCGATGAGGAAGACAAACCGCTCCGGGTGCCGCGCATAATAATGAGCTTCCACGGAAAGCAGACCGTTTGCCGGCAAGACAATATATTGCTTACCGCTCAGCTCCAGCGAAGGCTCCAGGCGCATCATTGCCTTGGTCTTGGTCTGCTGGCCACCCCAGGGATCGATCCTCTCCGGGTGCTGGACGGTGCTGAATTGCTGGCCCAGCCCGATAAGCAGGAGCAAGAGCAGTACTCCCACCGAAACTCGCGGAGTATGCGAGAAATACCGCCACATCAGGCAGGATGCTGCCACGGCGATGCCCGGCAGCAGTCCGATGAAGTAGCGGGGATAGAAGCCATGCGTGACCAATACCGCTAACCCATAGCCGGCAAGCGGAATGAGCGTGAAGAACCACCCGAGCCGCTCGGCGGGAAACATGGCAGGCACAACACTGCTGCCTTTTTTCCGCCCCGCGAGTGCAACCCAGACAACTGCGCCGGTGATCAGCAGCCCGCCATACGGAAAGTAGTCGGTGAACAGCGCGGCCAGACCGGCGGGGGTAGGCGTTGCCCAAAAACTACCGGCGATCTGCCGCAGTGCCTGGATTTGCCGGAAAAACAAAGCCAGCGCGCAGAAGACGCCAATGCAGCCGGCCATTAACTTGGGGCTTGGCATGCGCCATGTCTTGTCCGCGAAGAACTCCCACACCGCGTAGGGCACCAGGCACAGCACAGCGTAGTAATGCACCAGCATGGCAAGGAATATCGCGGTCCCGAACAGCACGGCCGAAAGTTTGCCGCGAGGCCCGTGAATCCAAATCCACAGCGCTAGCGAGGATAACAGGAAAAACAGCGAGTATGGCCTCGCCTCATAGCCGTAGTACGGCAGCGTGGAGCAGGCGAGTACGCCGAACGCAATCAGCCCGTGCAATCCGTCGGTTAGGCGTCGCGCGCAATCGAAAGTGACCAACATGCCGGCGACCATCGCCAGCGCCGAGGGCAACCGCGCCCCAATCTCCGCTGCCCCGATCGGCTGCTCGAACAGGCGCAACAGCATGTAATAGGTTGGAGGCAGAAGGTCGGAGGCATGGGCCATGGCCTCCCAAATGGCGGACAGGCTGGGCAGCCTGCTGATGGTGACGGCAAAAATCTCGTCGTACCAAAGCAGACGATGCGCGGCGATCACGATGCTCGTGACCAGGTAGATTGCCGCCAATACGCCGGCCGCCAGCAGCGGCCACGCTCGCGTAGCGCTCTTCTTCCCAGCTACAGCCAGCTCCGGCGCTTGCGCATTGGCCAACGACATTCGTACGCTCCGCGAGGGGGACGGACCTGTGAGGTGACCGGTCACACCCGATGGATTCAGACCGACCCCTCAACTTTTATCACGATCAGCTTACAACCGGCGGGACTTGCTTCCGTTGTGCAGCAACTCTACAACCGGAGCGTAGTTGCCCACAAGCGTAGCCGCACGGAGCAGACTCAATCTTCGTCGAGATCGGCGCTGCAAAATCTGGAGAACACTACTTGGGCTTCAAAAATGTTTCTTCAAGGAGCGATCTGAAAAACGGTGCCTCCTCCGGCACCACCGCCCAGCGAGGCCGTAGCATAAACATTTCCGAGGGCATCAAGTACAGGGGTGCTGTATAGATCTTCTCCATCGCTGCCGCCGGTGAACTCGTGCAGCGCGCTGTAAGTCCAGGCGCCACCTGAAGGCGTTAGTTTGAATACCACTCCGTTAGCAAACGTACCGCCGCCGGCGGACGTGCCGTAGAGGTTGCCAGCGCCGTCCAGGGTGAGGCTGGCAGCGCAATTGGCGCCTTCCAGATAAGTGAAGCTGTAAAGCAAGGCAAAGCTCCACGCGCTGCCTGCGGGTGTCAGCTCGAAAACCTTGCACAAACCGGATCCACCATTGGCCGTGGCTCCGTAGAGATTGCCGAGGCTGTCAAAGATCAGACCTGCAATGGGACCTCCGCCGTCGCCCGCACCGGTAAAGCTGTAAAGGACGTTTTCGGTCCAGCTAGAGCCCGAGGAGGCCAATTGGAAAACTATCCCCTGGCCAGATCTACCACCCTGAGCCGTGGTACCGTAAAGGCGACCGGAGCTATCCAGGACGAGTCCTGCCCGGGGAGCGGCCCCATCATTGCCGCCCGCGAAGCTGTGTAGAACAGTCTGTGTCCAGCTACCGCCGGAGGATGCCAGTCTGTAAACTACGCCGCAACCAAAGCCTCCGTTACAAGTGCTGAGTCCCCCGGCCAGAGTGGTGCCGTACAGATTGCCAGCCTGGTCAAAGGCAATCCCAGCATAGGGAGCTCTTCCGTCCGGCCCTCCGGTAAAGCGATAGAGCACGGTTTCCGTCCAGCTACAGATTGCGGTTCTGCAAAAGCTTGCGGGCGGGTGCAGACGGTACACCGTACCGCAGCCATAGCCACAGCCCGTGCCTCCCCCGCCGTAGGTCGTGCCATAGAGCGCGCCGTCTGGGCCAATCGTGATTCCGGCATAGGGATAGGCGCCGTCAGTCCCGCCGGTGAAGGTGTACAGGACCGAAGCCACCCAGCCGGAGCCGGAGTGGGTGACCTTGTACACGCTGCCGTGACCGTTGCCTCCGTAAAACGTCGTTCCGAAGAGGTTTCCCGAGCGGTCCATAGTCACCCCCGACCAGGGCTCACCGCCCAGCTGGCCAGGAACGTTGTAAATTACGTTGAATGTCTGAGCGTGGGCGGCAAGGGTCGCAACAACTGCCAGAAGTATCGCGGTCAGTACCCGACCGGCGGACGCTCGCTGCCCGACCACAATCGTCCAAGTCCGGTATTGTCTTTGGCTGGCCATCATCCCTCTCCTCGTAACTATTTCCATCGCGTGTGCCCGAATTTTGCACGGGTTCGCACAAGAACGCAATTGTTTATAGCAAATGAGTGAGGGGATTCCCGCGGGAGGAGATAGAATTGATCATGAGGACGCAACGGCTGCAAAGCCTCGGATCGCCGACGCCCCTGCCTTGACACTGCTCTTTCAACACTTTATCCTTAACTTTTGCCTTAGCACGATCCCCGCCCGTCTGTACCTGCCAGCGTTTCCCGTCAGGAGCTTGGCCTGTCAACGGGGCCTTCGGCCCGCGTTGCTTTTTCGTGGCAACAGGTAGCCGAGCCAACGGGAGTTTCTGGGCCATTAGGTGGCGTTTCGTGCAAGAGGCGGGGCTGGTGCTGCTATGCTGATTCGGGTTCGGGAGTTGGAACTCCGTAAGTTGGAGTTTGACGAGAGCTATCAGCCCGGCGCGATCGAGTTCGGGCCCGATTTCCGCCAGCGTGGCGTGCTGCACGGTCAAGGTCATGCTGAGCTGATCGTAGAGCACCGCGGCCATCACCAGGATGTCGAAGATATCCGGATGGTCGGCAACGTTGGGGCGGAGTTGGAATTCAGTTGTGCGCGGTGCCTGGAGCCGGTCGTCCACGAAGTGAACAAGGACTTCGATCTGATCTATCGCCCGCTCGGCGTGGACCGTCGCGCCGACGAAGTTGCCATCAGCGAAGCCGAGACCGAGATTGGGTACTATCAGGGCGAAGGTTTGCTGCTGGAAGATGTTTTGCGCGAGCAAGTGCTGCTGGCCACGCCAGTCAGGGCATTATGCCGCGAAGATTGTAAGGGATTGTGTCCGCATTGCGGTCGCAATCTGAACCTTGAGCAGTGCCAGTGTAAGCAGCATCTGAGCGATCCGCGCTGGGATGCGCTGAGCGAAATCAAGAAGAAGCTGCAAAGCTAAAGTTCCGATCGCTGGCCCAATGCCGGCGGTCCAGTTGCGAGGTAGTCATGCCTAATCCGAAACGGCGTCATTCCCAGGCGCGTACGTCCAAACGCCGCTCCCACGATCATTTGACAGCGAAGTCGCTGTCCGAGTGTCCGAACTGCCATGAGCGCAAATTGCCGCATCGTGCCTGCCCTAAGTGCGGCTACTACAAGGGCCGCGAAGTGATCGAGATGAAAGAGGCTGCCAGCTAAGGCTGGTTGTCTGCGGAGCCCTGTTGGCGGGTCAGTGACGCCATCGAATGCTGTGCGAGCAGCTTCCAAGGTTTCACGGTTACAATAGTGCGTCTGACAGGCAAGCATGCCCACGATCATCGCTCTTGATGCCATGGGCGCCGACCGCGCGCCCAAACCCGAAGTGGAAGGCGCCATCCTTGCTGCACGTCACTACGATGTAGAAGTGGTGCTGGTGGGCAAGGAAGAAGTGATCCAGCGCGAGTTGGACCTGCACCGCTTCTGGCGCAGGCTCCCTATCAGCATTGTCAACGCTGCCGAAGTCATTGGCATGCAGGAGAAAGCGGCGCAGGCGGTGCGCGCCAAGCGCGACTCGTCCCTGCGCGTCGGACTTCGCCTGGTGCGCGATGGCAAAGCCGACGGCTTCGTTACCGCCGGGAATACTGGCGCGGCGATGGCCACCGCCAAGATGGTGCTGGGAGCGATTCCTGGCGTGGACCGTCCGGCGCTGGCCGCAGTTTTTCCCACCGCGCAAGGCACGGCGACCATCCTTATCGACGTCGGCGCCAACGTCGACTCCAAGCCACAAAATTTGCAGCAGTTCGCCATCATGGGCGATGTCTACTTCCGCACCATTTTTGCCGGCAGGTTCCCCAGCGCGAATGATCCTCGTGTTGGCCTGCTGTCCATCGGGGAAGAAGAGACCAAGGGCAACGAACTTACTCGCGAGGCCTACAAGCTGATACGCGAACTGACCATGAACTTCGTCGGGAACGTGGAAGGGCGCGACTTGTACAACGGCAAGGCCGACGTCCTGGTGTGCGACGGCTTCGTGGGGAACGTGGCTCTCAAGATTTCTGAAGGTATGGTTGAGACGGTGCGCTTCCTGCTCAAACAGTCGCTGCAGGCGACCATCAGCAGCCAAGTGGGGGCTTTACTTTCGCGCAAAGCGTTCGCCGACTTTAAGAAGCGCCTCGACTATTCCGAATACGGTGGAGCACCGCTGCTGGGCATCAAGGGCGTTTGCATTGTGAGCCACGGATCGTCCAATGCGAACGCTATCAAGAATGCGGTGCGGGTGGCGATGGAATTCGCCAACAGCAAACTGAATCACACCATCGAAGAACGCATCGCTGCCGCCAGTCGCGACTTGAACCACCACCCCGCCGAGCCGGCTCCGGCGGGACCAGTTGGAACCGGTTTGGCATAGTTCGCGTTCAGCCTGGGGCAGGAGATCCGAGCAACGAAAATCGATTTGCGTTTGGTGTAACAGCAGTCCTGTTCTTTCACTGCAAAACTCATGACCGCCTCCCACACTGCTGGCATCGCTTTTCTCTTTCCCGGACAGGGTTCACAGTCGGTCGGCATGGGGAAGGAACTTGCCGCCATGTACCCGGTCGCGCGAGAGACTTTCGACGAGGCTGACGCCGCGATTGATTACAAGCTTTCGCAGTTGTGTTTTGACGGGCCGGAAGAGCGGCTGAAGCTGACCGAGATCACACAGCCTGCCATTCTTACCGTCTCCGTCGCAGCCTGGCGGGTGCTGCAGTCGAAGGGAATTGCGCCTTCCTACGTTGCGGGGCACAGCCTGGGAGAGTACTCAGCCCATGTAGCGGCGGGGACAATTTCATTCGCCGACGCGGTCCGAACCGTCCGCAATCGCGGCAAGTACATGCAGGAAGCCGTGCCGGTTGGCGTGGGCGCCATGGCCGCGGTGCTTGCCCTGCCAGAAGACAAAGTGCGGCAGGTGTGTGAGGAAGCCGCGCAAGGGGAAGTGTGCCAGGCGGCCAATCTTAATTCGCCGGACCAGATCGTCATTTCAGGTAACAAGGCGGCGGTGGAACGCGCTGCCGAGCTGGCAAAGCAACGCGGCGCAAAACGCGCCATCATGCTGCCGGTGAGCGCTCCCTTCCATTGCGCGCTGATGCAGCCGGCGCAAGATCGCCTGGCTGCCGATCTGGCTGCGCTGGATTTTCATGCGCCAGAGATTCCAGTGATGTGCAATGTGGAAGCGGCGCTGGTCACGACAGCCGAACAAGCCCGCGCAGGGTTGATCCGGCAGGTGACCGGCGCGGTCCAGTGGGACAAATCCATGCGGGCGCTCATCGCACTGGGAGGGCAGAACTTTGTCGAAGCCGGTCCCGGTAAAGTACTCTGCGGGCTGATGAAACAGATCGATCGCTCGCGTACCTGCTTCAACGTTGAGGATGAAGCCTCGTTGCAGAAAGTCGTGACCCACTTCAGCGCAGCGTCGTCAAAACCGGATTAGGACCGTTTCCGGCAGCGCGGGGGGAGAAAGGCTAGTTCGGCTGGAAATAACGAGAAGCGGATCCCTCGGCGGCTGAAAGCCGCCGAGGGATCACAAGTTGGGGAATTGTCATCCGCATTCCGTGTTTGCAACGAAATGATGTTGCCGCCGTTTAGCTGCCTGCCAGCGTTGCTAGTCCAGGATCTGAAGCGGATTGGTGATTTCGCGAGCTCCGATGGGCACGGTCGATCGTAAATCCCAATCAGGGGAACGCAACTCGGGCAAGGGCTTCGACTGGAACAGCTTCCGGCACTGGCGCGCGATGAATCGCGCCGACAGCTTCGCCTTCCTGCGACGAGCGCTGTCACTCGAGATGCCGGTCCCGGCGTACATCTGCCGGTAGAGTTTCGAAAGAAAGCAGAAAGCCAGGCGTGCGCGCAACGTCGGGGTGCAGGCAGAGCGTTTCCAGACAGCGCGCATGTTGTAGAAGCGATCCCAAACAGCCTGCGTCCGATCGCCGATTTCTCCGGGGCTCATGCTGGGGTGCGGCGTGAACATCCTGGGCCGAACACTCGCCGGTATCAGCCAATATCGGGTGATCGGAATTCCGTCCACATAGGTCGGGTTCTTCGACTGCTCTTTCTCCCACCGTTCGAAATCGACGGTTCCCGGAAAAGGCGTCATCATGACGAACTGCGCGAACGTGATATCTGCTTTCAGCGCGAGTTCTGCAGTGGCGGAGAACGTCTCCGGCTTATCGGTCGGCAGGCCGAAGATGAAGGAACCGAGTACGTGCACTCCGTGTTCGCGGAAGACTTGTAACTGCTTGACTAGCCCATCGCCCGAACAGTTGAAATCCTTGTACACAGCCTTCAGGCCTTCGGGAGTGACGGCTTCTACTCCCACCAAGGCACCCTTGATGTTGGCGGCGTGCATGGCGTCGAGAAACCCGGTATCCTCGGCTGCTTCCATCGTGATCTGGGTATAGAAGACCATCTCTTTCGGAAGCTTGGCCAGCTCAGACATCAACTGGAAGCGCTCTTCGCGTATCTGCTCCAACTCACGCACACGCGCAGTGTTGTTTTGCTGTCGCGCCAGGCGGAGGTCAGTAAGAGTGACAGGATAGAAATTGTCGTCGGCGAGAGCGATGAAGCGAATGCCCCTGCGCCGCAGCTCCACAATCTCATCGATCACGGTCTGAAAGTTGCGCTGCCGGGGTTTCTGGCCGTCGGTGCGCCACACCGAGCAGAAGGAGCAGTGCTTAGGGCAGCCGCGGATGGTCTGCACCGAGGCCCACATGTACTTGTCCACGTCCATTAGGTCCCAGCGCGCGGCAATGAATTCATCGCCTGCGATCTTGCCGCCCTCGTAGATCCTGCCTGGAGTTCCCGCAATACAGTCGCGAACAACTCTGGACCAGATCACGTCGCCGTCGCCTTTGACCACGCAGTTGGCGCTGCCGTGTTCGAAAGCCTCCTCGGGGTACAGAGTCGCGTGAATCCCGCCGTAGATGACCGAGGCGCCGCGAGCCCTGGCAGCACGACCGACTTCATAACCGCGAAGCGCATTTCCCGTGTGTACGCTAATCCCGACAATGTCTCCAGCGTGAACGGTGTCGAAGTTCATCGGCTCCAGGCTTTCATCCACCAGGATGGGATTGCCTACCGAATCGGGAGTTGCGGCCGCGAGCACGAAGAGCCAACGGGGAGTTATGACGGCGGTTCCGAATGAGTTATCGCTAGGGTTTACCAGATGCACGCGCATCAGCACGGCCTTTCGTGTTGGGGTGTGGTTGCATTGTCTTGCTTGCCGATTGCTCGTCGGACGTGGCGCCGTCCATCAGTTAGGGGAGCCCGGGGGCGAGTGCTAAGCCCAAAGTGCTTACTTTAGGTCATTTCAACCCGAACGTAAAGCTCAGCCCCGAGCTGGTGCCGTAGTCGCTGCCCGAGAAGTGCGCCGGCGGCTGGTTGTCCCAGTTGCCGTAGAAGGAAACATTCCACGACAGGTCGCCAGTGATTTTGATGTAGTAGGTGGCATTGGTGTTGTAAAAGATCCTGCCGGGCTCCGTCAGTGCCGGAAACGCAGTGGCGGTCACGCTGAGATTCGTCTTGTTGAAGCGAAAAAACTTCATCTCGGCACCCAGGAGCGCGGCAGCAAGATTCTGCGTGGGAACTGGAGAGACCTGCTTGTAGCGGGTGCCCTGCCAGGCAAGGCCGCCGACAATCGCGATCGTGGCGTGATTAGTGTTCTTGAGATAGCGCCCGATGCCGGCGCCCAAGTTCGTCTGCAGCTCGATGTCCTGTTCCGAGCTCTGCAGAAAACTCCCGATACCCGTATAGAAGTAATTCTTCCAAGGCAGCAGATGCAGGCCGCTGAGATTGACCTGGTTACGGGTTGCGGCGGAGGTCGTGCCGCTGCTGTCAGATAGTGTGGAGTTGAGGCTGGCCTCCGCTGACCAGCGTTCACGAAGGTATTCGACATCGGCGCCGAGAGTGTATTGGGTGGTTTGATTGGCTTTAGAAAAGATGATTCCGGAGTTGATATCGCCGCTGAAACGTTGCCAGAATCTGTCCGAGGTCTCGCCCATTTTGACGATCTGGACGCGGGGCAGCACGGTTTGCTTTTCGGGCGACTCGACCACTTGAATATTTACCGGGCGTTTCTTCTCGGCCTCCGCGGTGCTGAGCGTACCGGTATAAACGGAGCCATCCTGGGTTTTGATGATGAAGAGCTGCTTGCTTTCCAGGTAGGCAAC
Organism: uncultured Acidobacteriaceae bacterium; assembly: GCA_963785825.1. GTDB lineage: Bacteria > Acidobacteriota > Terriglobia > Terriglobales > Acidobacteriaceae > Bog-257. Next base: position 448,865 of record CAWAWQ010000001.1, read on the forward strand.
TTTGGACCACTGCACCGACGAGGTGCCAAGAATGTAGTCGAGACTGACATAAAGCACGCCGTCCTCGAGTCCTTTGATCTCGCAAGTCAGGCGATCGCCATTCTTCATGACCAGCACGTCAGTTTTTTCGCGGGCAAAGAGCGGTGCCGCAAGCAACACGAGGAAAGCGAAAACCACGGTGCGAACCTTCATGATCGCTCCTGGTAAGCAATGGGACTCGGCAACAGCAGCCTTCTACCCAGTTTCTTATTGCAACGATTGCAAAGTTATCCTACAGGCACTCGGCAAAGGTAGGAAATGCGGATGGGGCAGGGTTGCAGGCGCGAAAGGCGAAAGCGGAGAGCGAACAGGGGCCGTGCTAGTACGGCGAGAACCCCAACGTCTTGTCGCTTTTTTCCACCCAGATGTGCGCCTTATCGGCGACTCGGTCGTTGATGGTGACGACAACTACTACGCCACTGGGAGTGGCGAACGGACTTCCGCTGTAGCCATGCGGGACGGCGGCCCCATCGACATGATGGCTCTTGATGATGCCCCACTCGCCGCTGGGACCCCAGTCCTTCATGAAATCGCTTAGCGGGTAACGCGAGTACTTCTCCGGGTGCTGCTTCCAATTGGGATCATGCATCCAGATGCCGTACGCCTGCTCATAATTTTGCTGCTGCAAGGCGTCGAAGAAGCCATCGACTGCGTGTTCTTCCGGCCAGAAGCGTAGGTGCCACCACACAATTCCAATGGCAAGGACGATCAGGACCAGCGCGACAATGCGATTGCGTTTCCTGCGCGCGCGCGTTGGATCGTAGGGCTGGGCTTCGAACAGAGTCATCGCCATACAGTTTACTCGCTGGGTTGCCAACCAAAGCAAGCGGGCGCTCGCAAGGCCAGAACTGAAGACTCCGTTTTCGCGCGGGAGCAGCAGCTTGGGGCGCAACCGGCATCAGGCCCGCGCTGAAAAGCAAAACCGGTCGCGCTGGCGACCGGTCCTGTGGAGCCGTTGGAATGCCGAATCGGCATTGAACCGCAGGCTATTTCGAAAGGCCTTGCAACCGCTGGGCGGCGACTTGGGCTCCGATGCTGCCGGGGTTCTCCTTCTGCATCTGCTCGTAGACGCGCCGCGCCTCATCCGGCTGTCCCATTGCCTCGTAGAGCGAAGCCAATTGCAATTGGGCCGTGCTCTTGCCCACCGAATTCGTCGGGTGTTCGATCAGCTGCTTGTAAATCTCAATAGCTTGCAGGTTGCGATTGGTGTCGCGATAGATGGAGGCCAGCGCCAACTTGGACAGGCTGGCAATTTCCTTGTAGCGGCTGTCGGCAACTTTCTTGAGATCTTTCTCCGCATTGGCGTTATCGCCGAGATCGTGGAACGTGACACCGGCAAAGTAGCGGGCCACATCAGCGGAGTTGGTGAAGGTGTACTTATTGGCAAGCCGGGTGAACTCGGCGTTGGTAACCTTGGCTCGTTCCTGTGCCGAAGCGAAAGAGAGCAGATCCGGGCTGGCCGGAGTTCCTGCCGGCCGGATGGGAGCGTTGTACTTCTCGATGGCTTGGGACAGCTCTGCGCTGGCCTGCTGGTCGCGGTAGCTGATGTAGGCCCAACCGCCGCCCAGGATGGCCAGGATCACGACAACCACAATCCCGGTAACGATGAGCGTGTTACGGTTGTCGACCGCCCAGGAGATGGTCTCGGCTGTGGAAGTCGTAAATGAGTCTTGCTTAAGTTGATGTCGAGCGTAACTGCGCACGGGTGGTCCTTATCTGGAATGTCACTAAGGTGGGAAAAGGTAAGTTTATCAGCGCGCGGAATCGTGGGTCAAACGGGAAGCCCGTTAATTTACTTGAGCCGAAAGGGTTTTTCCCAGCTCGCGACCCAAGGGAGGAAAGCTGCTGGTGCGCTGCATCCACAGGACGATCAGGTCCGACCGCCGCTGTACGTGAAATTTGCTTAGCAGGTTGGAGACGTGGAATTTCACCGTCCGTTCAGAAACAAAGAGTTTGCTGGCGATCTCTTTGTTGGCCAGATTGTCCAGCAGCAGGTCCAGCACCTCGCGCTCGCGGCGGCTGATCTCGACTTGGCTGTCCAGCGACTTCGCCCCGCGCAACTCGGGCAGAATCGACTCCACAAAGCGCGTCAGCAGTTCGCGAGGGACCCAATAGCCGCCTTCTGCAACCTGGAGCGCGGCGCGAGACAGCTCGCGCGAAGCTTGCTCGTAGGTGAGCAGCCCTTTCACCCCGAGCCGCAGCAGCGGATAGGTTGTGGAATCGTCCAGCGCCGGCAGCAGCACAAGAACATGAATTGCAGGCTCTTTGATATGGAGTTCGCGGACGAACTCGAGGCTGCCGCTTAGATCGCTCCTGTCGATGACCGCGACACAGAGTTGCGGCCGGTTGACGACGTCGTTGTCCGATTTAGGCAGTCGCAATTCGCAGCTGACCACGACATGCAACTCCGTCCGTTCCAGCAGATGGGTGAATCGCTGCTGGGCAATGGGATGGCTGCAGAAAAGGTAGATTGTGCCCTTGCGATGGCGCGCGCTGTTCCGGTGGCAGGTCAGGGGCTGCATGTGCTGATAGGTATCAGTCCACTTTCCCTATCGGCTAAAGCCCCCCAAATCTTGAAGCGCAACCTAGTACTTCGCGATGCGGATACTGCCGTCCCCGGTAGTGATTTCCAGCAGTGGCCCACCACCGTTCAGCTTGCCGCGAATGCGTGAACGCTCGATGGAACCGTTGACCGTAACCGGCATATCCAAATCGATATGGCCGTCGCCGGTGTGGGCATAAAGCTCGGCAGCCAAGTCCTGTGGCAGGCGGGCTTCCACTCGGCCATCGCTGGTATGAATCAGCCAGCCGCCGGCCATCTTCGAGCCAGGATGCACCGCGAGATTGATATGCCCGTCGCCGGTACGCAGGTCAAGATCGGAAAACGAGCCGTCGATGCTCATGTGCCCGTCGCCGGTATGGGCACGAAGGTTGCCGGTGAAATTTTGCACGCTGATGTGCCCGTCGCCGGTATCCAGCCGAGCCTGTCCGGTGAGGCCGTTCAGCGCGATGTGGCCGTCCCCGGAGTGCAGGTCCAAAGCCGTCAGCTGTGGCACCTGGACTTCGACCCGGACACCGCGGTGCGTGCCGAAGTGAATTCCCCACTCATTGGGAACGTGGACCTGTAAGTCGACTTTGTCGCCATCTTGCCGCTCGGTCACCCGTACCCCGCCGTTGCCGATACTGACTCCTTCACTGATGATGCGTGCCGAAATGGTCCTGCTGACGCCTTGGGTGACCTCGATCGCGGCATCGTTCGTGTCCACCCGCAGGTTGGGGTTGTTGCCGACCTGATAGGTCTTGGTCCATTCCTCGGCCAGAGCCGCAATACTGAATAGGGAAAAACAGAGCAGGAGAATCACAGATCGTTTGCTCACAGCGCTCCTCCTCGTAGTGGTACGAGAAGGAGCGGCTGCAAGTTCCGTCGCGAATGAGGAGAATAAGGAGGGCAATTTGCGGTGCCCGGGGCATGCGATTAGCGGAGTGGAACGTCCCGCATGCCCCTCATGAGCATCGCTCCCTGCTTGCTGAGATAGACGAGGCTCAGAAAAAAGGGTTAGCGGAGGAGTCGAGCGCACTTACTGAAATTTCGAGGTGTAGATTTGAGTCGGCGAAATCTAGTCGCATCAGTCGCTTACCCGCCATGCAGGATCGCGGAGATCTGCCGGCGCGCTTCCGCCCAAGCGATTGGCTTTACTTTGCTGGAATCCAGCTCTTCGATTCGGCGGGCAATCTCTTGCTTCCATTCCTCGTGGCCGAGGTTCTTGAGGGAGTTCACCAGACGATAGGGAAGATTCTCGTCCAGCTTAATTTTCATCGGATCTCGGGCACTGCCGGTACTGGTAGGTCCTCTTCTGCCGAAGCCGCGGCAAACGCAATCGCAGCTTTTATATCGTCCGGCTTAAGGCTGGGAAAATCCGCAAGGATTTCTTCCGCAGTATCTCCTGCCGCCAAGCTTGCAAGCACCGTTCGCAACAGGACCCGGGTAGCTCGGAACACTAGTTCTCCACCGCATATCTGCGGCTCACGAACGATTCTGGTGTTGTAATTGGCAAACTTCTCCGCCATGATTTGGCTCTCGATCGCTCATGATATCACTGGCCGAATTCCGGGAGCCGCATCTTTTCTCGCCGGATTGCCAGCTCACCGGCTGTACTGGTTCTGCTTCTTCTCCGCATAACGTTCCAGGCCGAGTTGGATGAGGCGATCGATCAACTCCGGATACGAAATTCCCGTGGCTGCCCACAGCTTGGGATACATGCTGATCGAGGTGAATCCCGGAATGGTGTTGATCTCATTCACATATATCTTGTGGCTGCGCGGATCCATGAGGAAGTCCACACGCGCCAGTCCGGCGCAATCCACCGCCTGAAACGCCGCCACCGCGAGCTGCTGTATCTCCTTCTGCTTCGCCTTTCCAATCTTTGCCGGGATGATCAGTTCAGAACCTTCCTCTAGGTACTTCGCGCTGTAATCGTAGAACTCCTTGATGGGCACGACCTCGCCGGGCAAAGACGCAATCGGCTTGTCATTTCCCAGCACCGAGCACTCGATCTCGCGCGCTTTGCCCTTCGCGCCGCCAACTCCCTGCTCGATCACCAGCTTGCGGTCGTAGCGCGCCGCTTCGTCCATGGCCGCGGCCAATTCGCTGGAGTTGTGCACCTTGCTAATGCCCACCGATGACCCTAGGTTCGCGGGCTTCACAAAGACGGGATATTTCAGTGCGCTCTCGACTTGTTTGCGGACCTTCTTCGGCTGCTCGCACCACGCGCTGCGCAGCACCGTCACATGCTTAACAATGGGCAGGCTCGCGTCCCGAAACAGCCGCTTCATCACGTCCTTGTCCATACCGGCAGCCGAGCCCAGAACGCCCGCGCCCACATAGGCGATGTCGGCCAGTTCAAGCAGGCCTTGAATGGTGCCGTCTTCGCCAAAAGTGCCGTGAAGGACGGGAAAGATGATGTCCACGTCAACGGGATTCACCGCGGCACTAAGCTGGTGGGCAGCCGTTTCGAAGGGCAGCAGAGCGGAGTGGTTCTCGCCGGGCATGGGTGGAACCACGACACCTTCGCCTTTGGCCAGCACCGCCGCAGCGGAGGTGGTTTGCGGATCGCCTGCCCGCAGGTGGCGCGACTCGCCGGTCTCTGCCGATTTTCCTTTGAGCAAACGTTCGGCGTGAGTAGCCGTCACCCAGCGCCCTTCCTTGGTAATGCCAATGGGAACTACTTCATATTTGCTCTTATCGATCGCGTTCAGGACCGAGGCCGCCGACAGCAACGACACCTCATGTTCGCTGCTGCGCCCGCCGAACAGAACACCCACCCGGAGTTTCCTCATTCCTCGATCTTAACGCCGAAACTTTTGCTGAATAGTAATCAGCGATAGACCTCGGGGCAGTGTCCGAGACTTGCAGGCTCTGCCAGGAAACTGACGACGCACCGCGTGAACTCGGCTGGTTTTTCCAAAGCAGGCAAATGCCCGCACTCCGGGATCACCTCAAGCCTGGCACCCGGAATCAGCTGCTGAAGCTGCCGGCCGAGGGCCAGGGGAATCAATGCATCCTGCTCGCCCCAGACGATCAGGGTCGGAACCGTGAGCTTGCCGATGCTTTCATCCAGGCGCTCGCGGCCATCGTGCAGATTCTGCAGAAGGCTGCGGATGGTGTATCCGTCGCCCCGTTCGAAGTGCTGCTGATAAGCCAAATCGACGAGTTCGTCGGTTACCAGCCGCTGGTCAAAGAACACGCGCTCAAACGCCTCGCGCAAGTGGGCGCGAGTTGACACCTTCAGATCGAAGGGCAAATCAGCGGGATCGGCGCCGATCCCGGCACTGTCAACCAGGACGAGCTTGTCCACGGCTTCAGGAAAACGCAGCGCGAAGGCGGCGGCAATCCAGCCGCCCAGGGAATTTCCGATCAGCGAAGCCCGCTCGATCCCAAGCTCCCGCAGAAAGCGCTCGACGACCTCCACGAATCCTGCGATGCAGTATTCGATCAGGGGCTTGTCAGAGCGGCCGAAGCCCAGCAGGTCAAGCGCCAGCACCCGATGCGAGGCGCTGAGCGGCTCCAGGCAGAAGGCCCACTCATCGGCATCGCCGCCGATGCCGTGAATGAGAACCAGGACAGGACCAGAACCTACGTCGTAGTAACGGATTGCGCGGCCGAAGACGGTGACGCTGCGCAACTCCGGCAGCGGCGGCAACACCAAGCCTGGAGATGGGCCACTGCTCATGGTTTCGCTTATCGCCAATCCCCTGGGTTAGCTCTCCACTCTGGCGAAAAGCGAAAAGCGAACAGCGACTAGCGAACCGCGCTAATCACAGAATCTTCTTGCCGAAGGCCGACAGCGCCAACTCAACCGCCAACTCGGCGGTTTGGTTGCGCTCGTCGAGCACAGGATTCACTTCCACCAGTTCGAAACTCAGCATGCGGCCGTGGTCGGCGATGATCTCCATGGCCAGGTGACCCTCGCGATACGTCGCGCCGCCCCAAACCGGTGTCCCCACTCCCGGCGCATCTTCGGGATCGATCCAGTCAAGATCGAGCGAGACATGATAGCCAACGGTGCCGCGGCCGGCCAGGCGCAGCGCTTCTTCCATGACCGCGCGCATGCCGCGCTCATCGATGTCGCGCATGGTGAATACGTGCACCCCGGCTTTGCGGATGTTGACGCGCTCGTGTTCATCCACATCGCGGATGCCGACCAAAACGCAGTTATCGGGACGTACTTTCGGGCTGAAACCGTACATGTCGCTCAGGGAAGAGTGGAACAGTCCCATGATCGCTCCCAAAGGCATGCCATGTACATTACCGCTGGGCGACGTGTCGGGCGTATTGATGTCGCTGTGGGCATCGATCCACAGCAGCCCGACGCGCTGGTTCTTGCGGCGGTAGAACTCGGCAACACCGGAAACGGTGCCTGCCGCAATCGAGTGGTCTCCACCGAGCGAGAGTGGGATCTTTCCTGCCTCGAGGGTCTTGATCACCAATTCGGCCTGGGCGGAGCAGGTCTCGGTAATCTCTTCGAGATACTTCGCGTGGGGGTCGCCTTCCGCTTCCGTTTCCAGCATGGCGACGGGAACGTTTCCGCCGTCCTCCACGTCATAGCCCAGGGCCTCGAGCTTGGACTCGAGTCCGGCAACCCGCATCGCCGATGGCCCCATGTCAACGCCGCGCCGCGATTGGCCGAGATCGAGGGGCACTCCGATGATGCGGATGTACTTGGTCTCAATGTTCTGTAGCGGTTTGGTAATGGGACTGGTTGCCATAGAGCTTCCTGGTTGGGCGAGCGCGGGCCGATTAGAAGGATTGTTGCCGGATTGTCGTGTCCCCGGCTGGTCGCATTGCGTGCACGCGACATGATCGCCGCCGACCAGTATACCTGCACCAACAAAACGGCCGGAGCGATTGCCACTCCGGCCGCGTCTATCGACTGACCACCAACCACTACTTGGTGATCTTCTCCCCAATGGACTTGCCCTGGGTGAACAGCAGCAGGTAATCGGGGCCGCCAGCCTTGGAGTCGGTTCCCGACATGTTGAAGCCGCCAAAGGGATGCGCGCCCACCATCGCTCCTGTGCACTTACGATTGATGTACAGGTTGCCGACGTGGAACTGCTGCTTGGCTGCCTCGATTTTGTCGTCTGAGGTGGTATAGACCGCGCCAGTGAGGCCGAACTCGGTGTTGTTGGCGATCTCCAATCCGTGCTCGAAGCCGCTCGACTTGATCACCGCCAGCACCGGGCCGAAGATCTCCTGCTGCGAGATGGTCGCCATGGGATCGACATCGGCGATGACGGTGGGCTGGATGAAGTAGCCGTCGCCGGCGTCCGTCGCCCGTGCACCGCCGGTGATGAGCCGGCCGCCTTCGGCAACGCCCTTTTCGATGTAGCCCAAAATCGAGTTCATTGACTTCTCGTTGACCACCGGGCCCATGTTGGGGTTGAGCGCCGGATCGCCGACGGTGATCTTCTCGACCCGCTCCTTCAGGCGCTGCAGGAACTTGTCGTAGACGCGCTCGTCGATAATGGCACGCGAGCACGCCGAGCACTTCTGGCCGCTGAAGCCGAAGGCCGAGCTCGCTACACCCTCGACCGCCGCGTCCAGATCGGCGTCGGTATCGACGATGATCGAGTCCTTGCCGCCCATCTCGAGGACGGTGCGCTTGATCCAAAGCTGCCCGGGCTGCTGCACCGCTGCGCGCTGGTTGATGTGCAGGCCGACTTCCTTCGATCCGGTAAACGCGATGTAGCGCGTTTTTGGATGCTCGACAATGGCGTTGCCGAAGCTGCTGCCGTGACCGGGACAGAAGTTGACCACGCCATCCGGCAAGCCGGCTTCTTCCAGGATCTCGAAGAACTTTGCCGCAATGGCGGGCGAGTCACCCGAGGGCTTTAGAATGACCGTATTGCCGCAGACGATCGAGGCCAGCGTCATGCCGCCCATGATGGCGCCGGGAAAATTCCACGGCGGAATCACCGCGCCGACGCCGAGCGGAATGTAGCGCAGCCAATCGCGCTCGCCGGGCAGTTGCACGGGCGCCTCGGCCTTGGCCAGGCGCAGCGCTTCCAGCGCGTAGAAATCGGTGAAGTCGATGAGTTCGGCGATGTCGCCGTCAGCCTCGGCCCAGTTTTTGCCGACCTCAAAGACCATCCAGGCCATCAGCTCAAATTTGCGCTCGCGCAGCAGGTGGCTGACGCGGAACAGCAGATTAGTGCGCTCCTCGACGCTGGTGTACTTCCAGGTTTCGAACGCTTCCAGCGCGGCCTGCATTGCGGGTTCGACTTCCGCCGCACCGGCAGCCGAGAACACGCCTACGATCTCGGACGGCTTGGCCGGGTTCAGCGATTGCGTCTTCTCGGCAGTCTTCACACGGCGGCCGCCGATAACCAGGTCGTACTCGCGGCCAAGTTCGTTGCGGACTTTCTCGATCGCCGCGCGCATGCGGCGTGTGTTCTCAGGATTGCTCCAGTCGATCGAGGGCTCGTTCTTGAACTTGTCTGGAATACGGGGAGTCTTGACGGTCGCGGCTATGCGCGTACCCTCGCGTGCGGGAGTAGTGGTTGTTGCCATAAGTGCGTCCTTTCAGGAATTGATGGGAATTCGGCGACTCTTAGTAGATGCGGCGCAATCCACGGAGATGCGGAGCGCCGCGGGAACCATTTATTTTACACGCTTTCCAGAGGCCTACTGAGTCGGGGTTGGTGTACTGGTCGCGGTCTTGGCAGGCGGCTGTGCCGGCGGTTGCTTCAGACCGTTAATGACCGATACCAGGTCTATGCCGATTCCAATCCGATAGATGTCTCGGTTTGACGGCACCGTCACCTGCGCAACGTTGGCATCGTACGCGTGAACGTCGCTAGCTGCGGGTTCCAAAATGAACGGATCAATGTTCTGACCCCGCTTCAGCCACATCTGAACGTTGCCGAAGAGGTAAATGCCCGAAAACGCTGAGTTTCGCCCGCTGTCGGCACTCTTGCCGATCGGCAGCGGATAGAACCCTTCAGCCCGCATCACGACGCCATGCAGGCGGCCGCCGGTGACAAGTTCGTTTTGTCCGAAGCTTACCGATGCCATGGCGGGAGCGGTGAGCAGGGCCCCTTTGTCACTGATGTCTGCGAAATGGGTAGTCATTCGCAAGCCAAAGAAATACTGACGGAAGAACTGATCGCGGTCGGGAGAAAGAAACGCAATGTATTGGCTGTTGGCTGCCGTAGGAAAGGTGCTTGCAAAACGCATGTATTGCGGCGACGATTTCGAGGGCGTGGCGAAAATACTAACCGAATTTTGCGGGCTGAAGGGGCTGGTGGCGCCAATGCTGCCTGTGAATCCGAGGGAGAAGCGCTGGCGCGAATTCTCGCTCTGCCCCACCGGTGCTTTGTTACCGAAATTCGCGATCCGGTACTCAAAACCGGTCGTGTATTCCCCACCTTCGACCAGCTTGTTGACGTTAACTTGTCCGAACTCCTGGATGAAGTTGGAGGCGAAAGTTGCGACGGGCACGTCGCCTTGCTGCGGGTAGCTGGCTACCCTTATGTTGCCCCACCAACGCCAATGAGGATCAAAGTATTGCCTGCCTTCGTCTGGGCAGTGTGGAACATCCTTACTGCACTTGACGGTGCTGGTCGTAGGCCCGATGGGCAATGGATTGCTGAAATAGATGTCGTTGAACCAGTTGAGACTCGACTGGGCGGCGCTGGCGCCAGCTTGTTGAAAGCCTAGTATGGCTCGGAACTCGAGGCCGTTGCGCCGCAGAGTTGTCACTTTTCGCTCCGCACTGGGCGATGACGGAATATTGCTTACGGTTTGGATAGCGGTGAGAGTTTGGCCTGAGTGCCAGGTCTGTTTGTCGGGCAAGCTCGCGGAGAAGCCACCGTCGGCAGCCGCTGTCACAGGAGGAAGAGGGGTCTTGTCAACCGAAACCGTGACACTGGCTTGGGGTGTAGCAATCCCGTCAACCGTTCCGAACCCCTGTAGCGCCTTTCCGAGGAGGGGAGCAGGCGGTGCGGCGGGAGGTACGGGCACCGGTTCAGGAGGTGTCGTCGCGGCAAAGCTGGTTCCGCTGATCCAATCGTCCGGTATGGCGGCCGTCCCGTTCATGAACTCCAGCGCGTTTCTTTCGATGTAGCTCTTGATGCTCTGATAGCGGTCCAACTCGGTTTTTGCAAAAGGGGCAAGCGGGCTGTTGGGATCAGGAATGCTTTGCGATGTCAGCGCGACGACGGCCTGATAAAGCGCTCCAGATGTATTCGACAGTTCTTTAAGGCAGGAGGCGCGATCGGAAGGGCTGGCTTCTTGGCAACGGGCTTGTTGTGCCTGCACCTGCTTTGCCAAGTCGGCAAAACTGGGCGTTGTCGGCTCGGTAGCCGGTAAGGGTACTACAAACCACAGAACCGCTGCCGAAACCAGGAACTTCTCCGCCCGCTTCATCCGCATCTCCTCGCCGAATGAGGCCACCATATTTCAGATCAGGCCGGCCTCACTGGATTGAATGGCAGCTTACCCGGCCCAGCTCTTGTGGACCTGTGCTCCACTTCAGCCAAGGTTCTCTAGAGTGGTGCGAATGTAGAGTTTGATCGCAACAATGTCAATAGCTCGCAAGTGAGTTGCACAGAAGATTATTTCTCACTTGCGGCGGCATTGATGCTTGTGTTAGTTCGCAAAGGGAGCGGAGATAACAGGGCGTTAGTCCGAGGCCACCAAACGCAAGGCCCGCAGCCGCGCTTAACTCATTACAGCAGCGCGAACCCGACGAAGGCGTTAATCGGTCCCTTTACTGCATTCAGAGCGGCATTGATAGCCTGTTCGGCCGCGATCAGAGTCATACCTTCCAATGCGGCGAGCACCGCGCGCGACGCATTCTTTTGCATATCCAGTAACAGCGGAGCTTGTTCTTCGGTTATCTGTCCGGAGGCCACGCCTTCGCCGATCGCAACCACCGTCTGTGCAATTTTCTGAAATTCAGTGGTAGCGAATGATCGAACGCCAGGCCACTTCGACTTCAATACTCCTGCGGCCGAAGTCCCCATACTTTCCACAATAGCTCCTACGTCGAGAGGCATGGTTTGTTCCTCCTTGTCAGGCTGTTCCTAGGACACTCGGCTCAATGCGGAGTAGCCGGTGGCTGATTCGCCTTGAGCGCCAACTCGTAAGCGAGTAACGACTCAAATTCCCTCTCGAATGCCTGACGGCTGATCTCGATGACCGTAGTATTCAGGCATTTGTCACCGGCGTCCTGCTGTAGCTTCTTCAAATCCTGATATGTCTTGTCCAGCGAATCGAAGATCTCAAGAAGCTGGGTTGGATGCGGGGAAGCGGTTACCCGGGTTCGCATGATGGCCAGTTGCACACTCGCCTGCTGGTAGAAATCTACATTGTTCTGGTAAGTACAAGCCGGACTCTGGAGATTTTCCAGCTTCGTAAGATAGGTTTCCGTGCTTGTCTGGAAGGCAGTTACATTCTGGTCCAGGACCGGATCGTAGTATGGCGTCAGCTTTACGGCGCAGCCAAGCGTAGCCAGCAGCACCGCCAGCAGGCAGGTCTGCTTCAATCGCAAGCGAACTGGAACCGGGATGGTTTGCATAACTTCCCTCCGCAGCGATAGTTTGCGTATCCCGAACACTACCTTCCAAATGCTACAAATCCATCCACTCCGGATGGTAGTCCTTCCATATTCCGGTACCGGCGGAGATCTGGCGGACGGGAACGTCTGTGGAGTGTTTTGCGGTCCTCACCCATTCCCAGGCATGCAGCATTTCGGACTTGTCGAAGTAGCGGGTCTCGGCTTCGAGCACTGCCGCGCCCGCAGTCAGGATTGCCATGGTTTCTTCCCACTTATCCGCTCCGACCACCGCCATGCGGGCGATGTGAGTGGTGTGCTTTTGGAGAAAGCGCATTTCATCCCAGCGCGCTTTCAGTTCCGCGCCGTGCATCTCGGAGAGGTCGGCGAGGATGCCGATGGGCTTGTGCTTGCGCTCGCGCAGCAGAAACTCAATCTGCGGCTCGAATTCCTTGATGTCCTCCGCCGTCAGTTTTCCGGTGACCTTGAAACCCAGTACTCCTCCCGAACTCTCCCTGAGTCGTTCAATCATGCCGAAGCCAGCTCCTTGTTTGTATGAAGCGTTTGAAGTGCGTCAGTAATCATGCACGGGATTTGCGACGATGGCTAGGGAAATCAGGAAAAAGGGGATCGTGATTCCTGAATCGCGGATCGCGAATGGTGGGTCGAGACGGGTGATCAGCGGCGATGAACCGGGATTGGAGCGTTCTGAAAGCCGGCTCCTGCGGAACCGTTAGTGTGTCATCCTGAGCGTAGACGGCCTGTTTTTGGCCGTCGGAGTCGAAGGACTCCTATTGCAACTCTGTGCCGTCCCGGGTTATGAAAGCCAGCTACTGCGGAACCTAGGATCAGCGGCTTCTCACGCCCGCCGTGGTTGATAGCGCAATGTCGCCCACAGCAGCCACAGTGCGATCGTGATCAGCAGTCCGCCGATGGCGCTCCATATCGCCACCAGTGTCGAGATCAGGTACACCAGGAAGCCGAGATGATAGGAGCGGCGCACCCGCACAATCTCCTGGTTACCAATGTCGGCGCGCAGATGCCGCCGATTGTGGGCCACCGACTCAAACAGCAGGTTGTGGCAGATGCTGGTTACGAAAAACGTTCCGCAATAAAAAGCGACCGCGGTGTTTGCCGCCGGAGTGGCGATGTAACGGGCCAGCATCGCCGTAGGGAAGGGCACGAACGTTACCATGAGCAGCAGCGCTCCGTTGGCGAACAGCAGTAGGCGGTCTACCCCTTGGGTCATGCGAAACAGTTCGTGGTGGTTGATCCAGATCAACAGCACCACGAAAAAGCTGAGCACGAAGGCAAAATACGACGGCCATAGCTGGCCGAGATGAGCCAGCAGGTCGCGATTGCCGACCTTGGTTAGCGCAGGTACATGAATCTCGAGGATCAGCAGCGTGATGGCGATGGCGAAGACGCCGTCACTGAAGGCTTCCAGTCGCGCGGTTTCTTTTTCCACGTGTGCTGCGTCCCCGGCGCCGCCATATTACGTGCGGCAAAGCGGCCAGATCAAGGACGGAATTAATTAGCTGAGCTGCAATCTCGCCGCCCGGCATGACGCGGCTCCACACTCGCCTGGAATGGCGCGATATCGCATCCGTCCGCATGGTTATGCGATCACCGGTCAGTGCTTTTTACTGTTTGCCGAGGCGGATGCGCAGTATCGAAATGCTGTGGGTAGTACTAGCGGCTATCGTTGATTAACCAAATAATCACACGCGACGTATTTACAAAAATCCGAAATAGCGGCACAATCGTTTCTGCAGTTAGGCAGTTCTGGGGGAGGGCTGCCTTCCGGGCGCTCTGCGGTTTCCGTAGAGCGCTCTTGGTATTTCAGGCCGCGGATTGGGGCGGAATCGAGCCTCATCAAAGAAGCATCGGCCGCGATCTAACCCTTTTCTATTTGCCGCGGCTGTGCCACACGGCCTGCGTATCGCCTGTCCTCCCCACCTATAGGCGAGAAGTGGCGTTATCGGCAATGGCGGTGTGCGCGGTCAAAGCTGACAAGCGATTTGCTGACCCCAGCGGAGTTGCCGGGGGGTGCTCAGGGATGTTAATCTAACTAACTAGTTAATTAAATCCATGCCCCAAGTCAAACCTCCGTCGCGCCTCCGCCGCGGCAGCCGTCGTCAGCCCGAGGCCAGCCGCGCCGCCATTCTCAAAGCGGCGCTTGCTGAATTTGCCCAGGAAGGCTTAGCGGGCGCGCGCATGGATGCCATTGCCGCGGCGGCGGGCGTGAACAAGGCGCTGCTTTATTACTACTTTCGCGACAAGGAAACGCTGTATGGCGCGGTGCTGGAGGGCTTCTTTGTGCAGCTGCTCGAGCGCGTGCTGACAGTTTGCGACCGCCCCGGTACCGCCGGCGAGCGCTTTCTCTGGTATGCCAGGACACACTTCGATTCCATTGCCGAGTCGCCCTACTATGCGCACATTTTCATGGCGGAGATGATGAGCGCCAGCCGCGGCGGATCGGGGCACCTGGATCGGATCTTTCCAACTTACATTCAACCACTGGGAGAGCGGGTGCTCGCACTGTTGCAGGAGGGCATCCGTAGCGGAGAATTCCGCGCTCTGCAGGCGAACCAGTTCCTGCCCAGCACGGTAGGCTCCATCGTCCACTTCTTTCTCACCGCACCGCTGCGCCGAAAATTTCAGAATGAGGACCCATTGTCGCAAAAGGTGGTGGAACGGCGGCGGGCGGCAGTGCTGGACTTCATCGCTGCCGCGTTGTTTTCCGATCGCGAAGCAGGCATACAACTGGCCAAAGAAGTGGCGCGCCAGGGATCTTGCACGCCCCCTGCGCCAATCGTGCCGAAAAAACCGAATGCGGGCAACCGCCTGAGAAAAGGGGCGCGATGAAGCCGAAAGGATTCTTCGTATTCCTATTGCTTCTTCTCGGGATCGCGGCGGGCTATTACTTCTACTCCACCGATCGCACCACCGACACCGTGCTGATCGGCATCGTCGATGCGAACCAGGTTATCGTCAGCTCGAAAATCATGGGACGCATCGAGAAGCTGTACGTGGATGAAGGCTCGAAAGTCAAAGCCGGAGACCTGATCGCTGAGATCGACTCCGCCGAATTGCAAGCGCAAAAGAGCGCGGCCCAGGCGACGATCAACGCCTACAACTCGCAAGTAGCCTCGACGCGCGCCACTGAAGCACAAACTCTAGGCGAGACCAACAGCGGGGTGGTGAATGCGCGAGCCAGATTGGCAGCCGCCAAAGCGACGCTACTCCAGGCGCAGGCCGACCTGGTGCGAGTGCAGAGCGACTCGGAGCGCATGATCGCGTTATCCAAAGCAGGAATCCAATCCGAGCAGGACCGGGTACGGGCCGAGGCGCAGTTGAATGCGCAAAAAGCGGTAGTCGAGAGCGCGCAGAAGAACGTGGATGCCGCGCAGGCCGACCTGAACACGGCGGTCGCCCGCACTCACCAACAGCGGGCAGCCGCCAGCAATGTGGCAATGAATGAAGCGCAGTTGTCGAACGCACGCGCACAGCTGGCCGAGGCCGATACCCGGCTTAGCTATACGAAAATCTACGCTCCGGTAAGCGGTACGGTCTCCGTCCGCGCGACGCGCCAAGGCGAAGTGGTGAATCCGGGGGAGCCGATCGTCACCATCATCGATTTCAACGACACTTGGGTACGCGCGGAAGCTCCGGAGACCGAAGGCCGCTTTGTTGCCGTGGGCGACAGGCTGAAGGTACGTCTGCCTGCGGGTAAGCCGATTGAGGGCACGGTCATCTTCAAAGCGGTGGAAACGGATTTCGCTACTCAGCGGGACGTCAGCCGCCGCAAGCGCGACATCAAGACTATCGGCCTAAAGCTGAAGGTCGACAATCCCGACGGCGCGCTGGTTCCCGGCATGACTGCGGAAGTGCTGCTGCCACGAGATCTGGCGAAAGGCAGGCAATGAGCTGGTTCGCTCCAAAGGTTAAGCCGGTTGCGGCTTGCGATGCGCCGGTGAGCGGCGATGCGATCGTGGTGGACCACATCACCAAGAAGTATGGCGATTTCACTGCGGTCGATGATGTCAGCTTCAGCGTGCACCAGGGAGAAATCTTCGGCTTGCTGGGTCCCAACGGCGCGGGCAAGTCGACACTTATCCGCATGATGACTACGCTGCTGCCGATTACCGGCGGGCGCGCGCTGATCAACGGCTTCGATGTCGCAAGACAGCCGGACTCGGCACGGAACTGTATGGGCGTCATTCCGCAGGCACTGACCAGCGACATCGACCTGACGGTCGAGGAAAATCTGAGCATCTACGCCAAGCTGTACGGCGTCCCGGTGGAAGAGCGCAAGCGCAACATCGAAGACCTGCTGACCACGGTGGACCTGCTGAAGTGGCGCAATGCGCAAACCAAGACGCTTTCCGGCGGCATGCGGCGGCGTCTGGAAATCGCGCGTGGCCTGGTCCACAGCCCTAAGATATTTTTTCTCGACGAGCCGACCACCGGCCTGGATCCCGTCTCGCGCGTCGCAGTCTGGGAAATGCTGACCAAGATCAAGGAGCAGCGGGCCCTGACGATCCTGATCACCACGCACTACATGGACGAGGCCGACCGTTTGTGCGACCGCATCGCCATCGTCGATCACGGCAAGCTGGTGGCGCTCGATTCGCCGCAGGCGCTGAAGGCCAGCGTGCCGGGCACCAACGTGATCGAAGCGCAGTTTCTGAATGCGCCGGCGAATTGGCAAGACGAACTGCAGCGGATTGAAGACGTAACCTCAGTACAGCCCGAGGCCGCGAACATGTATCGCATCCTCAGCAGCAACGGATCCAAGACCACCACCGAGCTGGTGGAGTTGGCCGTGCGCGCTGGGGTGCAGGTGAAGTCGCTCTCGGTACAGAACACTACGTTGGACGACGTGTTCGTCCACTTCACCGGCCGGCAGCTGCGCGATGAGCAGGTGAAAGCCTTCAGCTTCGTCATGCCGGACCGTCCAGGAATGCGGCCATGAATCGAATGTGGGCGATCGTCGAACGGGAACTCCGCAAGTTCTTTCGCTCTCCGGCGCTGATGTTGGTCGCGATGGTATTTCCCCTGGTGCAACTAATCGTGCTGGGCAATGCCTTTGGCGGGAAGATTAAGGGCGCTCGCCTTGGAGTGGTTGATCAGGATCACGGTACACAGGCGGTGAAGGTCCGCGAAGCTCTGGCGGCGGTGCAATCCAACGCGCACACGTTCATCCCGATACCGTACGACAGCGATCAGCAGGCAATGCAAGATGTGCGCAACGGCCGGCTGGATGGCGCCCTCATCATCCCTCCGGAATATTCGCGCCGGGTTTATGAACAGAACCATCCCCGGATTGCGCTGATCGTCGATAACACTGACAACTTCATGAGCTCTACCCTGGAGCAGCAGTTCAGCGACTTGACCAAGGCGCTGAATAATCCCGACGTGGAGCCCTCTCGCATCGTGCAGCAGATCTCGCTGGATACGGTCGAACTGTATCCCTACGTCGAGTACATGAAGTACCTGCTGCCGGGGTCGATCGCACTCGCTATGTTTGTCTCGGTGATGATTGGCGGCGGCATGTTGTACATCGACGACAAGGCGCGTGGGGTGCACGAAGGCTATCTGGTTACGCCGATCACGAAATTCGAGCTGGTTGCCGGCCTGAACATTGCCGGCGCGCTGAAGGCCATCATGGCCGGAGTTGTGATCACTGTCCTGGGATCGCTGCTGGCCGGTCTGGGCACAATCTTTACCCTGCAGAATCTCTTCTACGTGTTCCTGATGATCGTGGTCACTTCCTTGGCCTTCAACACCATGATGTTCCTGATGATGGTGCGAGTGGAGGACCCGCTGGTCCCGCGCGCCACCTTCGGAATCCTGAACACGCTGCTATTCTTTCCCAGCGGATCGATTTACCCCATCAAGGCGTTTCCCGCGTGGCTGCGCGGCATCGCCTACATCGATCCGTTCACCTATTCGGTGCACGGCTTCAAGGCGCTGCTGCTGAAGGACGCGGGTTTTGTGGCGATCCGCGCCGATCTGCTGTACCTGACGGTTGCGGCGGCGGTGATGATCACGATTGCGACCGCATTGTTCAAGCGGACGCTGTAAGCGTGTCAGCTACTACTGCCCTTCGGTCGGCATCTCAGGTTTCGAAGGCGCGCAGCTTCAGCTTCGCCACTCGCCTCGTTCCCTAAATACGGTTGCCTAAGCTAGCTAAACTTCCACAAGCGCTCGGTGAAAAGCATCGCTCTTAGCGCCGTGGGCACATTGTCACGGTCCCTAAACGAGGGAATATTCAGTTGGGTGGCAAACACTTCTGCCAAGATCCGAAATTCACATTGCACAAAAGTGTGGTGGCGGGCGTTATAGAACAAGATCGGGTGACATCCATCACAGACAACTAGTCATCGACCTCAGAGAATTGCGCTCGCGAGCAATGACTACAACGAAACGATTGGCCGCCGCGGTGCTGTTCGTTGTAGTGACCATACTGCTCACCCTTACCGGCTGGTATTTCGCTTTGCTCCAAGTCCACATGCCGGATTGGAGGGGGAATGTCGGTATGGCTTTGCTTCTGCCCTATGTATTGGTAGACCGCGTTTTTACCGCGTGGTTCCCATCCGGGCAATCGCGACTAGTTTACTATCTGACATTTTTTCTGGGATCAATCGGACAGCTTCTATATTACTTCGCCATTTGGTCGGTAATCAGACTTACAGCCGCACACCTTCGACATTCAATGAAACAAGGGGACAAAGAGCCATGATCCACTCTCGCAGATCACTGTCCCGTGTAGCGATGGCCGTGGCGCTATTTTCGCTGCCGGTGCTCGCGTTCATGGTGCCCGTCCACCTGGAGATTACCCAAACAGTACTGAGGGGAATCTCCAAGGCGATTGGCAGTCACACCTACAAATTCACCGATAAGGCCATTCAGGAAGTAATGAAGGCCAACCAGAATACGGACGAATGTATCTCCTGCCAGTTTCACTCGGAATATCACTTTGACGACGAGGATTTCGCCGGCGCATCGCAGCGTCTGGTGACTCTCAAGAACCAGATATTGAGCGATCTTTCGGGCTCGTCGCCTAACGGCAAGAAGGCGCGCGAGCACCTGGGGCAGGCCTTCCACACTCTGCAAGACTTTTACGCTCACAGTACGCGCGTCGAACTCGGGCAGAGCAGCTACGACAGTTTGCTCGGTGTCAGCACCTTCAATGGTCCTGGTACTGCCCAAACCTGCTTGAACGATGGAGCGACATTGGGTGGACAGGGTCTCAGCCTGGTGACCTCGGGATATTTTCCTCTGCCCGAGCCCTGCACCAGCTCAATTCCGGCCGGCAAGTGTCGGCATGGCTATCAAGGCTCGATTCTCCACAACTGTAACGGCATCAATAAGGATTATGCTGGCCGGCCCAACTTTCAGGCGGCGCACGATCTAGCGGTGACGGCGACGACTCGCTTTGTGAATGAGTTGATTCTGAATGATTCCTCTATCACCAACAACGCTAAGGCGGTCAAAGCGCTGATGGGAATCTCGAATACGTTGGGTATGGTGGTGGATGACACCGGCAGCATGTACGACGTCATTGCCTCCGTTCAATCTAATATCGGAGCCATCGTCAACAGCGTGGTAGGCACCGATGATGAACCAAACCAATATCTGCTGGAGCCCTTTAACGATCCGTACTGGGGACCTACAACCCAGACTGCGGATGCTCCCACTTTCCTCGCGCAAGTCAACAGTCTTTATGCTGATGGCGGAGGCGATTGCCCAGAGTACGCGATGAGCGGATTACTGGAAGCGGTGAATGCGGCAGACGACGACTCGACCCTGTACCTGTTCACTGACGCCAGCGCCAAAGACTCCGACCTGTACTCCAGTGTGAACGCCGTAGCCATGTCCAAAGGGACTCAGGTTAACTTCATCCTCTTCGGAAGCTGTTCTCCTATTGACCCGGGATTCCAGGCAGTAGCGGCTGCCACGGGCGGCCAGGTCTTCTTCCTGAACCGCGGCTCGGAAACCGGAGCCATCTTCCCCTTGATCAGTTCCCAGATTGGCCCGCCGCAGGTCATCATTGTTCATGATGCGGGCACGCTGTCGGCATCTCGTGACATTCAGTTCCCGGTCGATTCTGCGAATACCCTATTAAGCGTCTCTGTCAGCTTGGATGCTGTAACCTCACTCACGCTGAAACGGCCCGATGGCACAGTTGTAAATGCCGGGGACCCAGGCGTCACCCTCACCGGCCTTTCGACCGGAGCCATTTATCTGATCGCGTCGCCACAGTCTGGAACCTGGGACCTTAACGTTCAAGGTAGCGGCCAGTATTCCGTGGATGTACGCGGCAAGACTACCCGCGATCAACTGACCCAGTTCCCGATTTTCAGCTCCTTCGATTTCGTCACCCTCACCGGGCGCATCGGGCATGAGGGTTACTTCCCCATTCCTGGTCAGCCGGTGGTAGGCGATACGCAGACGGTGGTCGGTCGTCTGAGCGGCACCGTTACGAATGTTGGCTTCAGCATGGTGACGGAAGCTGGGGATCCGCTTCAGAGCCTCGTACTTGCTCAAGGCGATGCCAATGCCCCGCCGGATGATTACGTTGGCACCGTCCCGCTTCCCAGTCAGCCCTTCCGGGTAGTGGTCACAGGAAAGGACGCCTCAGGAGTTCCCTTCCAAAGGACCATCCCTGCGCTTTTCCATCCGCAGACGGTAAGAGTCTCCCCAACCAACCAGCCCGACGGTCTGCCTCAGGGGCAGAACGTATTGCTGACCTACACGGTGCAGAACGTAGGACCGGCAGACACCTTCACGCTGACCAGCAGCGATGGCAAATCCTACGTGGCTTCGGTCACGCCGGGCTCGCTCTCGCTGGGCACCGGCGGTAGCGGTAATGTTACCGTCAACTTGTTCATTCCTCTGTCGGCGACTTTAGGCACAGAGGATTCGATTACGCTGGTCGCCACCAGCACGACGAATCCCGCTGTGACCAATAGCTCGGTGCGGACGTATGAAGTGATCTCCGAAGCCGGGGACACCATGCCGCCGACCATCACTGCGGCGGCAAGCCCGTCGTCGCTCTGGCCGCCTAATGGAGACATGGTTCCGGTCACCGTTTCCGGTACTGTGGTCGATACCCAGTCAGGCGTCAACCTCAGCAGCGGTACGTTTGTCGTCGATGATGAATATGGCCTGATCGAGCCCTCAGGCGCATTCAACATCAACTCTGACGGCACCTATACCATCACGGTTTCGCTACAGGCCTCTCGGTATGGAACCGACAGGGACGGGCGGCACTACACAATCACCGTGCAAGCCAAGGACAATGCAGGGAATGTGGGCAATGCCTCGGTCATGGTGCTTGTGCCACATGACCAGGGCCATTGACACGGAATAACTGTCTTCTGTTTTTGTCGGCTGCCCCACCCAAGCTCGTTTGTCTTCTTGGGTGGGGCTTTTCGTTACGGGCCGCATGAGGTTTGAGGGCGACAGGTTCGAGGTGGGGTTGTGCCGTTCCTGCAGACTCCGTTGAGCGCGGCCCGCGACCTGGGGCTGCGGCGAGCATTCGTTCTGGGCTCAGACGCTCTGGGCGCTTCAAGGACTAGGCTTTCCGTAACACGTCTACTGAAACGGGTCGTGGACCGCGCTCCGAGAACAAGACTCGTTGCCCGTAACGCGGAATAGTTTTCCACAACCCCTCAGCCCGACATGGCAAACTCTGGCGTGTCCTCCGGCATCTGGAGATAGCAAGGTTGTGTCTGCCCTCGCTTTCCGGCGCGCGCTTTTGAATGGCACAAAATCCTACTTTCTGGAGGACGGCATGAAGAGTTTCCTGGTTGGGCTGGGGCTGGGTATCGGTCTCGGCGTTTTATTTGCTCCGATGAGCGGGGAAGAGACTCGCACCAATCTCGCCGATCGCGCCAACGATTTGGCGAATTCGGCCCGCGAGACCTATGAACAGAATCGCGATCGCGTGCAGCGAGGTGTCGAGACTATTCGCGGCACCGCCGAGCGGGCCATGGGCCAAGTACGCTCCACCGTTGGCGAAGCCACTCGGGCTACCGGCACCGAGAGCGGCTCCCCCGACGCGCGCGGCATTTAGCTTTCCTAGCGCAATCCTCTGCTTGGGCAGGTGACCACGAATCGCCTGCCTTTTTTTCGCCGGCACAACTCACAAGAATTTGCGGTTGGCCATTTGCCCGATTTGGGGCTTGACAATCTTCCATATTTCCACAATTATAGAAATATCGGAGGGTTGCGTTGCCTAGAAATCAGCAAACCGAGCAGGTCACCCGCTTCGCCGACATGCTGTCGGCGATGGGGACCGAGCCCCGTCTGCGCATCATACGGCTGCTGCTATCCGCCCATCCCGAGGGGATGGTGGTGGGCGACATCGGTGGCGAACTACAAATTCCCAGCTCCACGCTGTCGCATCATCTCGATAAGCTGAAGAATGAAGATCTGGTGAAGGTGCGCCGGGAAGGCACGTTCCTCTGGTACACCGCCAATACGCAGACGCTGCAGGAACTCCTCAGCTTCCTGTTCGCCGAGTGCTGCACCCGTAATAGAGCTGTCCAACCCGAGAAAATCGTTGCGGTTTGCAAATAGGAGGACGCCATGAGTACCGAGAGCATCAAGGAAGTGGTCAAAGAGAAATACGGACAGGCTGCGTTGCGGGTGCACAGTGGAGGCTCTTCCTGCTGTGGCGCTTCCACCGCGATGGATAGCTGCTGCGATCCCATCACTACGAACCTCTACGACGCATCGCAGGCGACGCAGATTCCCGAGGAGGCGCTGAAGGCATCGCTGGGCTGCGGCAATCCCACAGCGCTGGCGCAGTTGAATCCCGGCGAGACCGTTCTGGACCTGGGCTCGGGCGGCGGCATTGACGTGCTGCTCTCGGCGCGCCGCGTGGGCCCGACTGGGAAGGCCTATGGTTTGGACATGACCGACGAGATGCTCGCCTTGGCGCGCGAAAACCAGCTCAAATCCGGCCTGGAGAACGTCGAGTTCCTCAAAGGCGAGATCGAAAACATTCCCCTGCCCGACAACTCGGTCGATGTGATTCTGTCGAACTGCGTGATTAATCTCTCGGCGGATAAGGACCGCGTGCTGCGCGAGGCTTTTCGCGTGTTGAAGCCTGGCGGCCGGTTTGCCGTATCCGACGTTGTGGTACATGGCGATGTGCCGCCTGAGGTGCGCGCGAGCGTGCTGTTGTGGGTGGGCTGCATTGCCGGCGCGCTACAGGACACGGAATATACGTCGAAGCTGGCCGATGCAGGATTCGAAGTCATCGAGATTGAAACCACCCGCGTTTATAAGACGGAAGCCGCGCGCGCGTTTTTGACCGAGCAGGGGGTTGACGTAGACGCCCTCGCGCCACAGGTGGACGGCAAGTTTATGAGCGCCTTTATCCGGGCAAGAAAGCCGCAGCCAGTGGCGTTGAAAGACTAGCTCATGGCTGACGGCGCTGACAGCAGCTCTCTATAACGGTATATTCCCGTGCTTCTTGGGTGGGTTCTTGTCGCGCTTGTTCTCCAGCATCTCCAACGCCTGAATTAGCTTGCGGCGCGTGTCGCGCGGACGAATCACCGCATCCAGATATCCTCGCTCGGCGGCGACATAGGGATTGGCGAAGCGCTCACGGAACTCTTCGATCTTGGCGGCGCGATCGGCCTCGGGATTCTGTGACTTCTCCAACTCGCGGCGATAGACGATGTTCACCGCACCCTCCGGCCCCATCACCGCGATCTCGGCCGTAGGCCAGGCGTAGTTCACGTCGGTGCGGATGTGCTTCGATGCCATCACGCAGTACGCGCCACCATAGGCCTTGCGCGTGATCACCGTGATCTTCGGCACCGTTGCCTCGGAAAAGGCGAATAGCAGCTTGGCGCCGTGGGTGATAATGCCGCCGTACTCCTGCTGGGTGCCGGGTAGGAATCCCGGAACATCTTCGAAGGTGATCAGAGGAATATTGAAGCAGTCGCAGAAGCGTACAAAGCGTGCGCCCTTGATGCTGGCGCTGATGTCGAGCACGCCCGCGAGAAACGCCGGCTGATTGGCGACAATCCCCACCGGCTTCCCGTTCAGGCGGGCGAAGCCGATCACGATGTTCTTCGCGTAATGCTCCTGCACCTCGAAGAAGTAGCTGTCATCCACCACTGCGTTGATCACGTCCTTGATGTCGTAGGGCTGGTTGGATTCGGCAGGAACGATGGTGTCGAGGTGCTCGTCGGCGCGGTCGATAGGGTCGGTGCAGGCCTTGCGCGGCGGGTCCTCAAGGTTGTTCGACGGCATAAAGCTGAACAGCTCGCGGATCATGCTGAGGCACTCGGCATCGTCGTGCGCCATAAAGTGCGCCACACCTGACTTCTCGTTGTGGGTCATGGCGCCGCCAAGCTCGTCCTTGGTCACTTCCTCGTGAGTCACCGACTTGATGACGTCCGGGCCAGTGATGAACATGTACGAGGTGTTGTTGACCATCAGGATGAAGTCGGTCATCGCGGGCGAATAGACTGCGCCGCCGGCGCACGGCCCCATGATGGCGGAGATCTGCGGCACTACTCCCGAGGCCAGCACATTGCGCAGGAAGATATCGGCATAGCCCGCCAGCGACCGCACTCCCTCTTGAATGCGCGCGCCCCCGGAGTCGTTCAGGCCGATCACCGGTGCGCCCACCTTCATCGCCATGTCCATGATCTTGACGATTTTGGCGGCGTTGGTCTCCGACAGCGAGCCGCCGAAGACGGTGAAATCCTGGGCAAAGACGAAGACCAGTCGGCCCTCGATGCGGCCATAGCCGGTGAGAAAGCCGTCGCCGTAATACTTCTGCTCTTCCATGCCGAAGTCGGTGCAGCGGTGGGTGACCAGCTTGTCGGTCTCCTCGAAGGTGTCTTCGTCGAGCAGGAACTCGATGCGCTCGCGCGCCGACATCTTGCCCTGCTTGTGCTCGCGGGCGCGGCGCTCTGCCCCGCCCCCGGCCTCGGCCAGCGAGTCACGCCGCTTCAACTCCGCCAATTTCTGTTGCAGGTTCATGGGAGGGATTATAAATAGCCGGTCAGCGGCAGCCATCCGAATTGATCTAGCTAGTCCGGAAGACGGGATGGGATGAGCCATTGCCGCCCCGCCGGGGGGATCGGTGGTGATATGGCGATTTCTCGCCAACCAGGCCAATCAGCCAGACCGGCTGGCAGCTACTTATTCCAATGTCAAAGTCAGTGGGCATCCGACCGATTCGGATATTGTGCGCCGGTTAGTGACCTGTTACAGAAAGTTCGTCCATTCAGCCTGAAATTGGGATAGAATCGCGCCGCGCCATCGGGTCTGTCCCCAATCCCCAATCTCTAATCTCTCCTCTATGAGCAGGAGGACCTCATGCAAGCCAAGAATCCTTTCGCCTGGTTACGCGCTGTTTCCGTAATCTTTGCTATCGCCCTTTTTCTGACCAGCGCTCGGGCGGCCGACCACCAAACCGTGTTGTACACCTTCGGCAACCCCCCTGACGGCACCAGCCCCGCTGGCAACCTCATCATGGACGCTGCCGGTAATCTCTATGGCACGACGTATCAGGGCGGCATTTACTGCCGCGTGGGCTGCGGGACCGTGTTCGAGTTGTCGCCCACGACAGCTGGCAAGTGGACGGAAACGGTGCTGCACAACTTTGGCAACGGCAATGACGGAGCCACCCCCAATGGCAGCTTAATCATAGACGCTGCCGGTAATTTCTATGGCACGACGAACGCCGGCGGCATTAGTGGCGTCGGAACCGCCTTCGAGTTGTCCCCCAGCCAGGGCGGAAGCTGGACGGAAACCGTGCTGCACAACTTTGGCAATGGCAACGACGGAGCCTACCCCGATGGTGGTGTCATCAGGGACGCTGCCGGCAATCTCTATGGCGTGACGATGCAGGGCGGTATTTATGCCGAAGGTACAGTTTTCGAGCTGTCGCCGAGCGAAGGCGGAGGGTGGACGGAAACCGTGCTGCACAACTTTGGCAATGGCAACGACGCAGCCTACCCCGGTGCCAGTCTAATCATGGACGCCGCCGGTAATGTTTATGGCACAACCGAGGAGGGCGGTCAGGGCGGCGGTTTTTGCCAGAGCTACGGCTGCGGAACAGTGTTCGAGTTGTCGCCTAGCGACGGCGGCGGCTGGGCGGAAACCGTGTTGTACAGCTTTAATGGCAGCGACGGATCTCAACCCGACGCCAGCCTCGTCATGGACGCTGCCGGTAATCTCTATGGCACGACTATTCAGGGCGGCCCTTATTGTGCTCCCTTCGGTTGCGGGACAGTATTTGAGTTGTCGCCCAGCGCGGGCGGCGGGTGGACGGAGACGACCTTGTACAACTTCAAAGAGCAGCCCGACGGAGCACTTCCTGAATCCAGCTTGATTCTGGACGCTGCCGGAAATCTCTACGGCACCACGACGCAGGGAGGCAGTGCTGATTATGGAACGGCCTTCGAGATATCACCCAGGCAGAGTGGTTGGACCGAAACGGTGCTGTTCAGCTTCGACCAACTCACTAGCGGAGCGGATCCTACGAGCGGGCTGATCATGGACCGCTTCGGAGATCTCTATGGCGCGACGGAGTTAGGGGGCACTTATTATGGTGGTCTAGCCTATAAGTTGACGCCACACTCTATCTGTGCAGCTCACTGCGTGTCAACGGAACGCTGAACGGTCCGGCGCCCAGGTTCGGGCGTTCTTTTGGCCTAACCTGGGCGGGGACCGCCGGGTCTCGCGGTTTTCGAACGCCGAGTGAGCGATCATCACTTCGGAAACGCTACAAGGTCGACCGCATGCGGCGTGATTGGCCGAGGCTATCTCTCCGAGTCTGGCGAAAGACAACTTAACTTCGATTTCGGTAGCGGTTGTTATTGCGCCATCTTCCAAGCTCGATCCTCGGTTAGCCGAAGTGCTCCCAGCCGGCGGGCTTCAGTGACTCGGTCTTGCCCTTGCAGTCGACCAGCTTCATCTTCTTTCCACGTACGATCTCCCCAATACGTGTGATTGGTACTCCGGCGATCATGTTCGGCACGCGCCGGTCAGGTCGGGCGGTGAAGAGCAACTCGTACTCCTCGCCGCCGTGAAGGGCGAGTGAGAGTCCCGCAGGGGCTGAAGCCCGACTCATAATTGGTCCGCTTTCGGCACGGCTAAAGCCGTGCCCTGACACAAATCGTTCGGTCGAGCCATGTTCTGACGCGAAGCGCCCACTCAGACCCTGTTCTGTTGCAACCCGGCCGCTGAGGCGCTGCGCTGAGGCGGATCCCCTCGCCTTTGGCCGCTCCCCTGCAACCGGCAGAGCCTCCGCATAGACCGCTGCTCCGACTCCGCTCTCGTCGCAGATGTGGCCGAGGTCCGTTGACAGCCCATCGCTGATGTCGATCATCGCCGATGCCAGTTTCTTCTCCCGCAGGAAACGGCCAATCTCGATCCGCGGCTCAGGATAGAAGTGCTTCGGATATGAGTTGGGCCGCAGCTTCGTGCCCTGACGTAGCTGCTCCAGCGTCGCCACGGACGAGCCCAAGGTGCCCGTAACGTAGAGCAAATCGCCCGGACGCGCTCCCGAGCGCAATACGGCGCTTCCTGCAGGAACTGATCCAACCACCACGATGTCCGCCAGAATGCCGTCGGGCGATTGCGCCGTATCCCCGCCGGCAAGGCGAACCGAATACCGCTTCGCCAATTTGAGCAGTCCGGCCATAAACTGGTCCACCCATTTCTGCGGGAGATCGGTTGGAAGCGCCAGGGAAAGGAATGCCGCCCGCGGTATGCCGCCCATCGCGGCAATATCGCTGAGTCCACGAGCAAGGCTGCGGTGTCCCACCGAGTCCGGCGGGTGCCACTCCCGGCGGAAATGCACGCCTTCCAGGCTGAAATCGGTAGTGACGAGGGCCTCGTGACCGCCATGGAGCCGCAGGACAGCACAATCGTCGCCGATGCCGCTCCCACGCCCACCCATTATCGGTCCGGCGGCTCGACGAATCCGCTGGATGATCTGCTTCTCTCGGAGCGGCATGAAATCTTCTCCTCGCCAGAATCGCAAGCGACACTATACGCGATATGACCCAATTTGGCCCGCGAGGGAAACCACACCACATTCCGCCGCATCTCTTACACTCAGCCGGGTGGCAGCGACCTACCCTTAGCGAGATATCGCGATTATTTACAGTACCTTAGTGGTAGATGTGTGTTCCGGATTCGGTTGACATAGGCGGGCCGCTCTGTTACGGTTTGATGTCATTCATAACACCAGCCAGGCATCGGGCGGAATAGCAGGATTTTCCGCTTGGGAGGCCGTTAACCCACGGCTTCAGGGACCCGAATTAAGGCAGTTCGGACCAGCAAGGCTTGCGTTCCGGATTTCATAGTTGTTGCAGTCGCTCCCCGGAACCATTCTTAAAAAGAGGGCCACAGTTTTGCGAAAACGTTTTTATATCCTTTTCGTAGCCCGCGATGCGGAAGGCCAGCTACGAAAGATTCCAATCCCCATTCATTACCTATACGTCTTCCTTGCCGGCGCTATGATCGGCATGTTCACCATTACCGGCATGGCGGGTTCCTACACCCGCATGCTGTGGAAGGTCGCTAGCTTCAATCAGTTACGCTCCGAGAAAAAAGCGCTGCAAACCCGATATGCGCAGCTGGAACAGGTCACCCGCGAAAAGGACATCCAGGTCGCCTCGCTTGGGTCGTTGGCCAACGACGTCTCCGTCATCTACGGGCTGAAGCCTAACCGCAAGCTGATGAGCGCGGCTGACGGGACGGTGCAACCGGAAGAAGTGAAGTATTCCATGGACCAGCTTTACGCCTTGCGCAATTCCGCGCTTACCGGCGCGGCAACGGCTGGCCTGGGGCTCGGATTGACCCACCAGGCCACCCTGTCGGAATGGGCACGGGCGACCAGCGCGCCCACCCTGTGGCCGGTCATTGGGCCCATCACCGGGGCTTTCGGCGAACGCATTGATCCGTTCAACGGCGAAGGCGCGTTCCATTCCGGGGTGGATATCTCCTGCCACTACGGCCAGCCGGTGCTGGCTCCGGCCGATGGCGTGGTTACATACGCCGATTTCTACAGCGGGTACGGACGCATGCTCCAGATCGACCACGGTAACGGGATTTCCACCCGTTACGGCCACCTGTCGGGCTTTGCTGTCAGCGATGGCCAGACCGTCCACAAAGGGCAGGTGATCGCCTATGTCGGGCTTTCGGGACGTAGTACCGGGCCGCACCTCCATTACGAGGTCCGCATCCACGACACACCGGTGAACCCGCACAAATTCCTGCGCACCACCTTTGCCCAACTCGGCTTGGCGACGGGCGCGTAGACCGACCCCGTGTTCACCACAGAGGCAAAAGCCCCGGGTTTTCCGAGATAGCTGTGGTGGCTTAAGGCGTTTCGAAGGACGGCTATTCTCGCCTAAACTAAGACGGAAACAACGAGTCTGCCAAAAAGATCAAAATAACTCCGTGCCTTCCGTGTTCTCCGTGGTAATCAAATTCCTTTCACTTTCGGCGCGGAGGTTTTGCCTTGGGTAATGGCGCCTCTTGCTGCTGCGGCGTTGGCGGCTCCGGTCCCAACTGGACCGGCGGCTCGGCCAGCACCTTCTTGAAGAACGCATACGGCACCTTGGCCGTCAGCACCGCTTCATTCTTGTCCTGATGCACCTCCAGGCTGTCGAATGCGGCCTTCACGTCCTTGTCCGGTCCGCCAGTCTCGATGGAAATCTCCAGCGACTTGAATAGTGCCAGGTAGGTTCCGACCTGCTGGGTGAATTTCTGGGCTTCATCTTCACTCTGGGTGATGACGACCGCTCGCAGGTGCACGTCGTTCAGCGGCCGCGCTGAGGCGATGACCACACTTCCGGCGGGTAATAAGCCGCTCCAGCCGCCGGGAAGCAGCAGCTCGCCATGCTCCTGCGGCGCGCCGGCTGCCGGGGGGCGCGCGATGGTCCAGACGATGCTGCCCAGGGGCACGCGATGGTAATACTCGCTGACCAGCGGCGGCCCACTGAAGGGCAGCGCCGCCTGCCGGTAGCGGTCGATCATGCCATGGATCACGTCGGGATCATCGACGTTTGAGGCAGCGGCAATGTCGATGCCCAGCAGTGCAACCCGGACGGTGCGGTTCTCCACCGGGATAACGTAGATGTCGTAATCGCGATAGCGGTCCACCCGGGTGGCCAACTTGCGCAGATAGGCGCTGACCCGCGCATTGTCGAAGCGTCCTTGCAGGATTTCGCTGTAGCGCGTCTCCTGCGTCTTACCCTTGTCCGCCGATTTGCCTGCGGCCGGCACCCCGTAGTGGATGGCAAAGGCTGCCTTGTCCAGGTCGCGCTCAAACTCAAAGCCGGTTTGCCGAACGAAATCTTCGTACTGCGGATCGCGCTCCTTGGGAGGGTACTTGCCAACGTCGGTCAGCAACCGCACAGGTTCCAGGTTGATGTAGAACACCGCGTCGGAGGGGGGCAGCAGCCGCACCGCGTCGGGGGCAGCCCGCTTGCGGAGCAGGACAGCGGTCACAATGCCGCCCACAATGATCACAATGGCGACGGCGGCCCACAAGATGTTCCTGCGGCTTCGCATCCGGGTGAGACTAGATCATACGGGATAGGGCGGACACGGCGTCAACTCAGGCGGCGTCGAGCGGCGGCTGGGGCACCAGGCCTTAATTGTGGCGGCGCGCGATGTGTGCTACCAGAGAACCTCCCCAACTGCTCAGTCGTGGTGGTTGTGGGTCGCCCATGCAGCGGTAAAAACAAATCATTGTATTCACGACGTAGCTAGCAATATTGAACAGAGTCATGTGGCGCATGTCCAGTGCGCTCCCGCTCCGTACGACGAAATGGTCCCTCCCCGCTTGCACTAGGTGACTCCTTAGAGCACCAATCGTCGGGTGTACGTAGTGCGACGTCCAGCGATAAATTACGCGGTAATCGAAATCGTGCACAGCGGGCTGACCCGTCACCGAGTCGACCTCAAAGGTGTCGGGCTCCAAGCTCATTTCTCGTACTGTTTTTCCTGACCATTGGTGTGGTGAAGGATACTTGGCGGCAATGCGCTTAGTGCGGTCATCAAGCGGCTGCAATTTTTGAGGCCAATAGATTCTTGTGAGCTCGGTCCATACTTCGCTGTTCTTAGCCGAGAATTGCGTGTAACGCTTCGCTCTTTCTTCGGTCTCCTTGTTGGAGATATAGCGCAGTGTAATGAAGATGTCCACCAGTGTCCGTGTCATACCAAAAGCCTCCTCGCTGAAATTGGCATCCAAAAGTACGAGGATAGCTTCCGCCGTGGTTAAACACTTCGAGTAGAGTGCCAGTGCAACCATATATCGATAGCCGTTAAGCGGTGGATAATACCAAGCTTCATTCAAGCGCAACTTAGCGAAAGCAATGAAACTGCGGATGTGTTCTATCTCCGAGCGTTTGCACAGCCGGTGCGAAGCCATCATTTCGATCTTCCGATCCAGGAAATTCACATTGGGTCCATCTTAGCTCTCACACCGTCAACCTGGTGCTCCGACGGCACTCGTAGACCGTGCACCTCGGAGTCTCTCCTATCGTTTGACCCTCGTTTTCCCGCGCCTGTAAGATCAAGGTTTAGTCTTTTACTTCCTGAACGGACTGGCATGCCTCACGATCTCCCCAAGGCTTACGAACCGGGCGCCATCGAAGCGCGCTGGGCCGAGTACTGGGTTCGCGAGAAGCTGTTCCACGTAGAGACTCCCTCGGATCGCGGCCCCGACTCAACCTTCACAATTACCCTTCCGCCCCCGAATGTTACGGGCAACCTCCACATGGGACACATGTTGGAGCACACGGAGATCGACATCATCGTGCGCTGGAAGCGCATGTGCGGCCTGCCGACGCTGTGGCTGCCGGGCACCGATCACGCCGGCATCGCCACCCAATTAATGGTCGAGCGCCAACTGGCCTCCGAAGGCAAGAACCGCCGCGACATCGGTCGGGAAGCCTTTGTCGCCCGTGTGTGGGATTGGAAGCAGCACTACGGCGGCGTCATCCTGCAGCAGATGAAGCGGTTGGGCGCCTCGGTGGACTGGTCGCGCGAATACTTCACCATGGACGAGCGCATGTCGCGCGCCGTCCGCGAAGCCTTCGTCCGCCTCTATGAAGAAGGCCTCATCTATCGCGGCAAGTACATTGTCAACTGGTGCCCGCGCTGCATTACCGCTGTTTCTGATCTGGAAGTGGTGCACGAGGACACGCCGGGCAAGATCTACGAGATTCGCTATCCGGTGATTGGCTCGCAAGCCGAAGATGAGTACATCATTGTCGCCACCACGCGGCCCGAGACCATGCTGGGTGACACCGCCGTGGCGGTGAACTCGGGTGACGAGCGCTATCGGCATCTGCACGGCAAAAACGTTCTGCTGCCGCTGATGAATCGCGAAATTCCGATCATCACCGACGACATCCTGGCCAACCCGGAGTTCGGCACCGGCGCGGTGAAGGTGACGCCGTCGCACGATCCCAACGACTTCGAAGCCGGCCTGCGCAACGATCTGCCGCAGATCGACGTGATGAACGAGACCGCGCAGATGAACGAGAACGCCGGCTCGTATAAGGGGCTGGATCGCTTCGAGGGGCGACAGAAGGTGCTGGAGGACCTGGAGCGCGGCGGTTTCCTGGTCAGCGTCAAGGACTACACGGTTCCGCTCGGCAAGTGCAGTCGCTGCAAGACCATCGTCGAGCCGCGGCTATCAACGCAGTGGTTCGTGAAGATTCAGCCGCTGGCCGATCGCGCCATCGAGGCAGTGGAACAGGGCGAGGTCACGATCGTCCCAGAGAATTACAGCAAGATCTACTTCGAGTGGATGCGCAACATTCACGATTGGTGCATCTCGCGCCAGTTGTGGTGGGGACATCGCATCCCGGCGTGGCACTGCAAGGAGTGCGGCGAGATCATCGTCGCCCGCGAGACCCCAATGAAGTGCACGTGCGGCGGCAAGCTGGAGCAGGACAATGACGTGCTCGACACCTGGTTCTCGTCCGGCTTGCTGCCGTGCTCCGCACTGGGCTGGCCGGACAGCACACCCGATCTGGACGCGTTCTATCCCACGACGCTGCTCATCACCGGCTTCGACATTTTGTTCTTCTGGGTGGCGCGCATGATCATGATGAACTGCCACTTCATGCGCGGTCACAAGCACGGTGACGTGCCGTTTCGCAACGTGTACATCCACGGACTGGTGCGCGACGCCGAACGGCAGAAGATGTCGAAGACCAAGGGCAACGTGATGGACCCGATCGAGATCATCGAGCAGTACGGCACCGATGCCGTGCGCTTCACGCTGGCATCGATGGCGGCGCCGGGGACGGACATCGCCTTCTCCGAGACCCGCACCGAGAGCTATCGCGCCTTCGCCAATAAGATTTGGAACGCTGCGCGCTTTCTGTTCATGAACGTGGATCGGGCGCAGGAGAACGGGTTATGGTGGCTGAGCGACTTCACGTTGCGAAAGTTGGGGGATGGTATCCCGGACTCGTCGGTCACTCCACCGGTCGTGGAAGGCGCAGATGGAATGAAGGTGGCCATAGAGTGGGTCCCGGAAACGGGTGCCCCACCCTTCTCACCTGATTTTGGGCGAGAGGGTGGGAACAAGGGAATCCCCGGCTTGAAGGCTGAAACCCTGGAAGACCGCTGGATCCTCTCGCGCTTCAACCGCGTCGCGCAGGAGATCAATGAGGCGCTGGAAAGCTATCGCTTCCACGAAGCAGCGCACGTGGTCTATCACTTCTTCTGGGGCGAGTACTGTGACTGGTACCTGGAGCTGATCAAGCCACGGCTGACCGCCGAGGATCGCGAGCACGCGCGCGCTGCGTACAAAAATCTGATTAGCATCTTCGAAGGCGCGCTGCGGCTGCTGTCGCCCTTTATGCCGTTCATCACGGAAGAGATCTGGCACGCGGTGCACGATGGCAAGCCACCGGTGAAGTCGATTGCACTGGCGGCTTATCCCCAGGGTGATACCGCGCAGATTAACGCGCACGCAGAAACCGAGATGGCGATTTTGCAGGACCTAGTCGTCAGCGTGCGTAATATTCGCGCGGAATTGAAAATCGAGCCTAAGCAGAAGCTGGCGGTGGAGATTTTTGCTGCTGCCGACGTGCGTTCGCTCGTCGAACGCAATCGTGGCGCGGTGGAGCGCCTGGCCAATGTGGAAGGTGTGAACTTTGTCGAACAGTCGCTGGCTAAGGCTGCTGGGGCGCGCAGCACGGCTCGCTTTGACGTTCGCGTGATTTACGAGCGCAAGATTGATGTCGGCGCCGAACGCGAGCGCCTCAATAAGGAGTTGGAGAAGTTGACGCAGGAGCTGACACGTGCGACCGGACAGCTCAACAATGAAGCATTTTTGGCGAAAGCACCGGTCAAGGTTGTTGAGGGCCTCAAGAAGCGCAAGGCGGAAGTCGAGGTGTTGCTGCAAAAAACCAATGAAGCGCTAGGCGAACTGGGGCTTAGCGAAGGGGCGCACCTTTAGGTGCGCCGTCTAAACGCAATGAAATTGTGTGGAGCGGGTTCGCAGAACCCGCTCCACACTATGCGATTATGAATAGCAGCACCGGCGCAGCTAAAGCTGCGCGCCTTCATCGCGCGCAAAGCTGCTGAGGGTCGATGGACTGGACAACTCGCCGCATCACGGCGATTCTGGAGAACGCGCTGCAGGAGGACCGCGCCACGCGCGACGCCACCTCCTACGCCTGTATCGACGTGAACCAGCGCGCCTCGGCCACGATTCTTGCCAAGCAGGACTGCGTCCTCTCCGGCGTCGGCTGCGTTCATCGCATCCTGGATGTCTTCGCCACGCTTGACGGCACGGTCACCTCGCATCCCGAGGTCATCAGCCACACCGAGATTTTCGATGGCGTCCGCCTGCGCAAGGGGCAATCCGTTGCCGTCATCATTCACAACGCGCGCGTGGTGCTGTCGTGCGAGCGCGTGATCCTCAACCTGATGCAGCGCATGAGCGGCATCGCCACCCTCACGCGCCGCTACGTCGACGCCGTGGAAGGCACCAAGACAACCATCCTGGACACGCGCAAGACCGCTCCCGGTTTGCGGCTGCTCGACAAATATGCGGTCACCTGCGGCGGCGGCCACAACCATCGCCTCGATCTCAGCGACGGCGTGCTGATCAAGAACAATCACATCGCGCTGGCGGGCGGCGTGGTGCCGGCGCTGGAGCGCGCTCTGGCGAATCGTCGCGGCTCGCAGCTGGTGGAAATCGAGGTGCGCTCGCTCGAGGAACTTGACCTGGTACTGGAGCATGGCGCCGAGGCCGTGCTGCTGGACAACATGACCCCGGAGCAGGTCAGACAGGCAGTGGACCGCGTGCGTCGACTCAATCAGCCGGTACCGCTGGAAGCCTCAGGTGGAATTACCCTGGAGAACGTCCGCGCCTTCGCCGAAACAGGTGTTGATTTTATCTCTGTTGGAGCGCTCACCCATTCTGTGCCGGCGGTCGATCTCAGTATGCGAATCGGTCCCGCGTAAGAAGGCTGTCAGCCGTCAGCATCAGCCAAAGAAGTCCACCAACTGTACTTCTCGTTGCGAGGGCCCCAGCAAGGGCGCTCGACTTCGGTTGTGGTATCCGCGCTTCTCCGCGTAATCTGTCCTGTTATCCGGTGCAGGGAAGAATCGCATGGATGTGCAATCGGATCGTCCTACCGACCAGCGCTTGGGCCGCATTGTGCGCCTGCTCAGCGATAATGCAACCATTGTCGTTAGCGGTACGCGCATCGCAGAGGAACTGGGCACAACGCGTTCCGAAGTTTGGCGAGCCGTACAGCAACTTCGCGATTTGGGCGTGGAAATCGTCGGCCATCCATCTACTGGATATCAACTGCGGGCCATTTCCGATCTCCTGCTTCCCGAGAGCCTTGCTCCACTGTTGACCGGCACCATCTTCGGCCAGCGTATTCACCATTACTTCCGGATCGGCTCGACCAACCTGACCGCACTTCAGGAAGCTGCTCGGGGGGAGCCAGAAGGCGCGGTGTATCTCGCCGAGCAGCAGACCGCCGGCCGCGGCCGGGGCAGCAACAGCTGGGAATCGGAGCGGTCGCTGGGCATCTACTGTTCGGTGGTCTTGCGTCCGCCACTTGCTCCCGGTGAGGCGGTTTTACTGTCGCTGATCGCGGGCGTGGCGGTAGCTGAAGCGGTTGAGAACATCACCGGTCTCCATCCCGATCTGCGCTGGCCCAACGATGTCCTGATCGGCGAGCGCAAGTTCTGCGGCATTCTCACCGAGATGAATTCCGAGGCGACACGGGTGCGGCACGTAGTGATCGGAATGGGTGTAAACGTGAATCACGAATCATTCTCCGGCGAGCTTAAACCGATTGCAACCTCGCTGCGCATGGAAACCGGATGGCAATGGTCGCGCGTGCAACTCACCGCCGCTCTGCTAAAATCGCTCCACGGCGAGTACCGGAAACTGGTGGAAGGTGGCGCCGCTGCGAGAGCCGATATCCTGCGCCGCTTCCAGGAACGTTCCTCCTACGTCCGCTCGCGCCGGGTACACGTGGACGACCAGGGCGGTTTCGAGGGCGTCACCGAAGGCCTGGACGATCGTGGATTCCTGCTGGTGCGCACCGACGGAGGGCTGCGGACTGTGCTCTCCGGAATGGTTCGCGCGCGGGACCGAAAGTAACCCATGCTCCTAGTGCTGGACGTCGGCAATACCAATACCGTTCTTGGCGTCTTCGAATCCAATCCAGCCGAGCAAGCGGGCGCGCGGTACGGCCGGCTGATTGCACATTGGCGCGTCACCACCATCAAGAACCAGACGGTGGATGAATACGGCGTACTCTTCCGTAATCTTTTCGCCATGCGAGGGCTGGATGTGTGCTCGGTGCAAGGCACGGTGGTCTCGTCGGTAGTACCTCCGCTCGACTCCACCCTGCGCGAGGTTTGCGAGCGCTACTTCCAAAGCTGCCCGCTATTCATCGAGCCGGGCGTCAAGACCGGTATGCCGGTGCACTACGACAACCCCGCCGAGGTGGGCGCCGATCGCATCGTCAACAGCGTAGCTGCGTTCGAAAAGTTCGGGGGGCCCTGCATCGTGGTCGACTTCGGTACTGCAACCACCTTTGACGTTGTCTCCCTTAAGGGCGAATACCTGGGCGGCGTGATCACGCCGGGAATCGGAATTTCTGCTGACGCGTTATTCGCTCGCACTGCCCGTTTGCCGCGCGTGGATATCCGCAAACCTCCCCGCGTGCTGGCTACCAATACAGTCAACAGCCTGCAGTCGGGGCTGTATTACGGCTATATCGGATTGATTGACGGCATTCTCGAACGATTGATTGCGGAGCTGGGTGACAATGTAAAGGTGGTTGCAACCGGCGGCCTCGCCGCGCTGATGGGCGGTGGCTCGAAATACATTCGCGAGGTCGATGACCTGCTGACGCTCGACGGGCTGCGCATCATTTACGAGCGCAATGCGGGACACCTTCGCCGTCGGACCGAATCGGCGACAGGTGCTGCGGGAAATTCCGATACTCTTCACCTCACTCCGAAGCGCAATTGAAGTCAAGCAGATTCGGCGTTTATGCCGGCCACTACAAACGCCTGTTCCGATGATTGCTGCCATTCCAGATCTTCACGCACAGCCCCGCCCCAGCCAAAGGCAGGCTGGAACGGGGTATGCAGCCCGCTGCCGGTGCCACACCCCTCTTCACGGATTCTTGCCCACCCAGGTGTTCACGCACGCTCACTCACACTCTTGCGTGACTGGGCTCACTGCGCGAGCATCGCAATTTGCGCTGCAATAGCAGTGCCGGCTTCCGGAAGAGTCGCCTTTAGACTAGCCGGCGACACGGGCCTGCCGTCGGCTGAAAAGCCGACTCGGCAAGAAAAAGGAAATCGCTCCAACGCGGGCCTGAACTACCCGGACGCTTTCGCGAGGTACTGAATCGTCATGCAATCCGAAAAAGATGAAATCCTCTGCCCGCTTTGCCACGGACATGGTCACGAACGCAAGGAGCTCCTGGTGGTGCACTGGCGCAGCCGGGAATTCGAGCAGCAGATGCAAAACATAGCCGACGAAGCGGCCTTTGGCATGACGGGCGGTCTGGACGATCCCTTGGAACTGGAAGAGCCCGTCTACAGCAACGAAGCCGACTAGAGCGTTTTCAATTTAAGTGTTTACATAGCCGCATGATTTGAAGTAATTCATGCATTCGCCGGCAGAGACCGATTTCAGGAGTTCTCCAATCTCTTGCCAGAGAGCATCCTGGGATCGTGTGGCGGCCTTTCGGAGCAGCGCCTTGAGTTTGGAAAAGAACTTTTCGATGGGGTTCAGGTCGGGCGAATACGGTGGCAGATAGAGCACGCTCGCATGGCTCGCCAGGATGGCCTCTTCGACCCCCTCCACTTTATGGCTGCTGAGGTTATCGAGGATGACGATGTCTCCCGGGGCCAGGGTGGGGCACAAGAAGCAACGCACATAGGCCACAAACACCTCCCCGTCCATGGGGCCGTCAATCACCATGGGAGCCGCGAGTTGACGATGCCGCAGAGCGCCCACAAAGGTTGTGGTTTGCCAATGTCCGTAGGGCGCAGAACCGAGGCAACGCTTGCCTCGGAGGGCCCGCCCGTAGCCTCGCGTCATATTGGTAGAAGTCCAGGTTTCATCGATGAACACGAGCTTTTCGAGGTTCATCGTGGGCAGGGCCGCGAGCCATGCCCGGCGCGCCTGCTGCACGTCCTCGCGCTCTTGCTCGCTGGCGTGCAGGGTTTTTTTTAAAAGTGAGATTCCACTTGTTCAACTGATGCCACAGCGCCCCGGTCTTGATCGTCACCCCTTGCTGGCGTAGCCGATCGCACATTTCCTGCAGCGCAAGATCCGGCTCGGCTTCGATCCAGGCGCGCAGCTCCGCTTCCAAATCGGCCACCCGGGAGCGGCGACGACCACCGATTTGCAAACTGGTGCGCACCCCCGTTTTCTGCTCCCGGTCACGCACCTGATAAATCCAGACTCGACTTACCTCCAGCCGCCGTGCGATGGCCGAAGGTCCTTCCCCGCGCTGCAATGCCCACAGCACCCGATCACGCAAGTCTTGCGAATAGGATTGCATCCGTGCCGCCTCGAACCGGCAGGGATATTATCGCATACAGGTGTATATACTTAAATTAGAATCGCTCTAGCGCCTTCCCTCTCCGGGTTCAGCCTGCCTCGGCGGACGTTCTGCACTCGATTGCAGTACGGCTGCCGATCTTCGTTTTTGGCGTAGCTTGATTACCGCCAAACAGACGGCATACACCGCGAATGCGGCAATCAGGACAACGAAGAATACCCGCTGCCGCAACGTGATCGCGAACGCAATCACGGATGCCGCCAGCGTCCACATAAAAGCTTCACCGAGGAATCCGTCTGCCCACTTGGGTGCGGCGCCTCCGGACGGTACTCTGGGGCGCATGGCCGGCAGCAGCCGAGGAACCGCCGTGCAGTAGTTTCGATACTGCTCTCCGACGCCAACGGCGATCCCCGGCTCTTCCCGAAGGATCAGCCGATAACTGAAGAACGCGATCCCGCCAACCAGAATGAAGAAGCCGAGGCGGCTGGCCATCAGACCGAAGCCGATGGCCAGCAGAATGTTGCCCAAATAAAGAGGATTGCGCACGAAGCGGTAAGGCCCGTCGGCAACCAATCGAGAGGTGTGCAGTCGCATGTCGACCATCACCTCGGGGTTGAGGTAGGCGGTGCTCCAGGTGCGAAGCAGCGCCGCGGATACGCAGAACAGCGCTGCAACAGCAAAAACGGCACGGTACGCCGCATCGATCGCCGTCGTGTCTGTCAGGTGCGCGAACCAGTCGGCCAGAGCTACGCCAGCGTTCTGGTGGTCGACGGAGTAGCTCCAGAAAGCCAGCCAAAATAGCGCGCCGAAAATCCATAAGCGATATTTGAACTCGAAGTTGCTGGCGGCCAGCATGGTTGCTCCGCTGCGGATTTTACCGCAACCCGGACTCTAGAGCGACTTGCCAAACACCCTGCTTCACTCGATGCCCTGTACCTTAGGTCAGGCAAGAACAGCTTAGGAGGCCTCCCCAAATTCGAACTTCAGGCCAGTAGCAGCGGGAGCGCCCGCGCTCTACTGTTGCAGCTGAGAGCAGAGTTTGGAGCGATTGCCTGGAAAGACAGGCAGCAGCGGCTCCAGCAAGGTTCTGGTCGTGAGTTAGTCCGCAGTGCGGACGCTCGGGTCAGTTACCGATGCTGGTAGCTGACAAGGGGGTTGGCAGGCCTAAAAGGGGGGACCTGCCGGCCCCTTTTGCCTTTCCAGGATTAAGTATCAGCAACTCTGGAATCTGCGGTATTTACCGGAGTTCGCGTCCTGCTTACCCTTGCTATCGTTCAAAGGCCGATGATTCGCCACAAGATTCTCGCCATCGCTTTGGTGATGACCATGGCCTGTGCAGCTTTCGCCCAGGATGCTCCGCAAGCCCTGGTTGAACGTTCATTGCCGTCCGCCGTCAAATCGCAGCCGCTAACTCTGGCGGAAGCGCCGGCGCCTCATAAGTTCTTCGATCACCAACAGCTGCTGGCGCTGTATGTACACAGCGGAGTACGGGTGGCCGATACTATCAAAACCTGCAGGGCACTTGCCCACGGTGGTGTGGAGGATTGGATCCCGACTCAATCGTGTGGCGGCATCGCGGCCTGGCAAGCGGGATCGGTAGGCCTCGCGCTCGGTGTGGGATGGCTGCTGCACCGGCATGGTGCTCACCGCTTGGAGCGCATCGTTCCCTGGATTGGCACCGGCGCGTCCGCTGCGGGCTTAACCAAGAGCGTCTTCAACATTCAGTAGGCCAGACCCAAAAATATTGCTGGGCGGCACTCCTGTCACCCAGCGCGATGGCAATGGCTGGGTCCATTACAATTTATCGGCCTCCTGCTGAATTCGTTTCCATGCTTTCTCTACGTGACGCGCCTCGGTGTTGGTCTGGCCCACACATAAGCGCAACGTGAACAGCCCATTTAGGCGCGTATGGGTGAGAAACAAGTCACCGCTGCGGTTGAGACGATTCATCAGCAGCTCATTGCTCTCATCGCCTCTCCGATGCCGGAAGCACACCAGGTTCAGGGGCACCGGGGCAGCCAATTCGAAGCGCGAGTCCTGCCTTACCCACTCGGCAAATTCTTGGGCCAATTTGACGTGCTGTCGGAGATGAAACTGTAGGCCTTCTACTCCGTAATGGCGAATTACAAACCAAAGCTTCAGCGATCGGAAGCGGCGTCCCAGGGGAATATGCCAATCGCGGTAATCGAATACCGCTCCCGACTCGGTTGCCTGGTTGCGCAGGTACTCCGGCAAAATGCTTAGGGTATCAATCAGCGCCTGGCGATCGGCAACATAAAAGCAATTGCAATCGAAATTGGTGAACATCCACTTGTGCGGGTTGAAGGTGTAGCTGTCGGCAAACTCGACTCCATCCTGGATGTAACGGAATTCGGGGCAGAGCGCGGCCGTCCCTGACATAGCCGCGTCAACGTGCAGCCACAGTTGGTGTTTGCGGCAGATAGCACCGATCGCCGGTAACGGATCAAGGGCGTTGGAAGAGGTAGTTCCCACCGTCGCCGAGACAAAAAAGGGCAGCAGCCCAGCTTGGCGATCACGGGCAATTTGCGCTTCCAACATGTCCGCTCGCATAGAAAAGCGCTCGTCAACGTCGATGAGCCGGAGGTTGTCCACTCCTATGCCGGCGACCATCGCCGCCTTTTCAATCGAGGAGTGGGCCTGGTTCGAGGTATAGGCGACCAGGCGACCATCGCCGCCCTGACGGTTGCTGCGATAGTTGTTGGCCCGTTCGCGTGCCGCCAGCATCGCGCAGAGCGACGAACTCGAAGCTGTGTCCTGGATAACTCCACCGCCGGTGCTGGTGGAAAGGAATTTTCCCGGCAAACCCAGCATGGGCACGAGCCAGTCCAAAACACGGGTCTCCAACTCGGTACAAGCCGGACTCGTCGCCCAGAGCATTCCCTGAACGCCTAGTGCCGATGACAATAAGTCGCCCAGGATAGCCGGCCCGGACGCGTTGGCGGGAAAATAGGCGAAGAAATTTGGCGACTGCCAATGGGTAATTCCGGGCAGGACCACGCTGTTCATATCCCGCAAAATGTCGGGGAAAGTCTCTCCTTCCCGGGGAGCCTCCGCAGGCAGCATGCTGCGGATTTTACCAGGCTGAACCTGCGACAGCACCGGCAGACTTTCGATCGTTTCGTAGTAGTTCGCAATCCAGTCCACTACTGCGCGACCATATTCTCGAAACTGCTCCGGGGTCATGTGATAACTCTTCTCCGGCACTGCGAGTCCCTCTCTCTAGCCTGAACGGAAAGCGGCAATGCCGTTCCAGGCACAATCCTGGTGAGTCAAAGACCTGCCCTACCCAAAGCCCTCAGTAATCCTGACTGCAACGTGGCGGCTGGATTACATGACCGATAAGAATGCTCAACTGCATGTGGTCAGGCTTCCTTAGGTGCTAGCTACAACCGCCACTTCATGGTTGCCGCTACACCACCGATAATGTAGTGGCAATTTATCGGCGAGCATTGCTGTAAGCATACTGTTACACTATGGCAGGATTTTCGGAGTCTTGAAAGGAGAAGCATGGATATTCAGAGCATACTTGGAGACCTGAAAAAACAACGCGACAGTATCGATAAAGCAATAGCGGCTTTGGAAGGAACTGGAGGCCAGGGCCGCCGTCGTGGAAGACCGGCAGGAAGCGTCAATGCTCCGCGGCGCGGCCGTCGTCATATGAGCGCAGCTGCTCGCAAACGCATCTCGGAAATGATGAAGCAGCGTTGGGCGGAGCGTAAGCGGAAGGCGAAATCGTAGCTCCGCGGTTTTCGCGAAACCGGGCCATCAATAATAGAGTTTTCTGAGAATGCCGCGCCGCTGGGGTGGCATTCTCGTTCTTTGTCCTCTTCAAAAACTGCGCCAGAAGCTG
Organism: uncultured Acidobacteriaceae bacterium; assembly: GCA_963785825.1. GTDB lineage: Bacteria > Acidobacteriota > Terriglobia > Terriglobales > Acidobacteriaceae > Bog-257. The sequence continues at coordinate 491,917 of CAWAWQ010000001.1, forward strand.
CCGCTGGCCACGCTATTAGAAAGAATCATGCGAAATTTATTTCTTCTCTTGCTTTTTCTCTTGTTTCTGGCGGCTCAGGGTTTCTCCCAGAGTATTTCTACTCCGGCGCAGCTGGTTCAGGCGATGCATGATCGCTACGCCAATATCTGGTATCACAGTCTCAGTTTCGAACAGCAGAGCATAACCCATAAGCCGGATGGCAGCGAATTCACTGAACTCTGGCATGAGGCGCTCCTGCTGCCCGGCCACCTCCGGGTTGACATTGGCGATCGCAGTGCCGGCAATGCCATGCTGTTCACCAACAATCGCATCTACATCCTCCGTTCGGGAAAGCTGGCGCAGGAGCGTGACTATATTCACCCCCTGCTGGTATTGGGCTTCGACGTTTATGCTCAGCCGGTCGACACCACCATGCAGCAGTTGAAAGATTTGCACTTCGATCTGTCTCTGCTCCACGAGGAAAGCTTCGACGGCCGGCTAACTTACGTGGTGGGCGCCAAGCCCGGCGATTTGCGCACTCTGCAATTCTGGGTGGACAAGGAGCGCCTCTACTTTGTTCGTATGATTGAGCCCAGCCAGAAGGAGCCCGGGAAAATCCAAGACGTCCGCTTCGGCGACTATAAGCACGTCGAAGGCGGAGGCTGGTTGGCCGAGCACGTCGAAGTCTTCTCGGATGGCAAGCTGGTATTCGAAGAGCGCTACAGCGACGTGAAGGTGAACCCACCTCTGAAGAACGATCTATTCGATCCGAAGCAGTTTGGGCAGACTGCAGCCGGCGCTGGGGTTACCCACTAAACCCGATCAACAAGAAGGCGCCCCAAGTAGGGACGCCTCTTGGTAGTGCAAGGAGAGAGAGCTTACCAGGCGGTAACCTGCATCTTATCCACCCACATCGAGTAGTTCTGCTGGTTGTAGTCGCCGTCGAGCTGCACCGCGGTGTTCAGCTCTGAGGCATGCACGCCAAACGTGTTGAAGTTACGATTGATGTAGCTCTTGTGGCCGTTCAGCGTCACCGAGATGAAGGAGGTTTGACTGCCGCTGCGCTTGAATTCCAGCACCACGTGGTTCCAGCTGTAAGCCGGTGGAGTCGAACATCCGATGCCAGTATGGACCCACCTGCCGCCCGCAGTGTCCCAGACGTCCCACTGATGCGCCCCCCGGATATTGCATTGCGTGCCGAAGATGAATTTGCGGCCATTGACCGATTGATTCATGTCGAACTCCAGCGATTGCGCCGCTCCGGGTGTGGTCATGTAGAAGTACAGGTCGTAGATAAAGTGGCCTACATTGGGGTTTGCACCGAGCTGCCTCCACCAGATGGCATTGTGATAAGGAGAGCTGCCGCCCAGCCAATACTTGGTGGAGTTGCCGGTCATCGACGGATTGCCGACGTGCTGTGTGATTGAGTGAGAGGTGGACCCGCTGCCGGCACAGGTATCGCAAGTCTGCCATCCTGACATAGCCTGGATCATGCTGTATGTCGGATCGCCGCCGCCACCCCCGCCGCCACTGCCACCATTTACCGAAATATTAAAGCCGGGCGCTTTATAGACATTGCCGTGCGAATCCCACGCCTGCACCACGATCCAGTGATTGCCGGTTGCGAGGCTGACATTGGTGTTGATGTTGCTTGCTCCCACGCCATACACAACAGTGCTGTCGGAATAGACGTCCATCCAGGTGATGGGATAACTTCCGCTTGCCGATGCGACGAAATGAACGGGAGATGAGTCCTGACTGCCTGATGTAGGAGAACTGACGGTCACCCCGGCCAGGGAGATTGTAGACAGCGCGCATGCCAGCGCTGCGATCCCAAATGCCTTCTGAAACAAAATATTTTTCCTCCTGAGAGTGTGTCGTGCTGCTGTACTTAGGCAGACTAGGGACGCATCTACTCTGGAGAAACCCGTGGTTGGGCTTATATCGAAGCGGGTTTTTTACTTATTCTGCTGAGCTTGAGGCCTTATCCGGAACTACGAGCAGAGACTTAATACCTGGCAGACAGAGATGGGCGATGCTTGGGTCTTGCGGAAGAGCCTACGGTTTCTATGACATAGGACAAGGCGGTCGTTTGCGCGCTAAATACAAGGGCACGGCTGCTCTCCCCGTGCCCTTCTGCCGGTTGTGGGTCTCACATCACGATCTCTTTCGCCCGCCGCGCAATCGGGTGCTGCATTTCATCCAGGGTGCTCTTTACCTGATTGAGTCCATACACGCAGGACTCGAAGTCTCGCGCCAGCTTGGCGAACAGCGGCGCCAGCCGGGCATATTCGAACTGGTCGAACTTGGAGACGATGTAATAGCTCTCCTTGCCCGCCTTCATGAAGTCGACGAAGTTCTCCAGCCGCTGGCGGCGCAAACGGTAATGATTAATGCTCTCGGGAAACATGCCGGAGAGGAAAAGTATGTAGTCACCGATATGCTTACGCACCTGGCGTTCGCGATCGAAAGAAGGAGCCGGGCCGTAAATCGGATCGGCCTCCAATAGCATCTCGCCGACATCGCTGAGCGGCCGCCCGCCGGCATTGCAGATCTTGAACAGTTGCTCGCACCCGCAGAACTCGCCCAGCATATTGACGATGTAGTCCTGGACCTCGGAGTCGCGCAACCCGATGTCGTGGTCGAAATGCTCGTGGATCAGATCGGTAAACAATTCCTGTAAAGCATGCGATTCGGGAATCATAGCCTCGCTGAACTTCTCTCCTTCTATCCCTCTACTGATCAGATGTGATGCGAGTTCTTATCGCACTTTCTTTTCAAGTGCAAGCCTTTCTCGCGAACATCGTTACCTCGGAGGTTCACTCCCGTGAACGCCCAAGGCCAGATGAGGGTTTCGTGATCGGTCTTCCGCCAGGGGAGTATGTTGATTTGGATCGCTGTTGAAGCGGGTTTGGTTTGCTCGCGGAGGTACTGGAAGAGCGTCTTTCCGGCGTTATCAGCAAACAGCAGCGTTGACTGCCAAAATGACAGGCAGCCCTCTGGAAGCCGCTTTTCGCTCTTCGCCGGCGGCGCTGTGGCGTCCATAAAACTGCTTTGTGGCACAATCCTCGGAGTGAAGGAGGAATCGTGGAGCGCAACAATATTGCAGGCAATTCGCCGTATGAACCGATCGTGGGATTTTCGCGCGCGGTGAAGGTCGGAGCCTTCGTAATGGTGGCTGGAACGGTAGCGACTGGTCCTGACGGCACGATTATTGGGAAGGGCGACATCTACGCCCAAGCGGTACAGACGCTGAAAAATATCGGCCGCGCGCTGGAGCAGGCCGGGGCCAGCTTCCGCGATGTGGTGCGCACGCGGACCTTCGTAACCGACATCAGTCAGTGGGAACGGGTCGGCAAAGCACACGGCGAGGTCTTCGGCGACATCCGGCCGGCCGCGACGATGGTCGGAGTCTCGGCGCTGGTTTCACCTGACATGCTGGTGGAGATCGAAGTGGATGCGATTGTTGGGGAAGGTGGATCGTGAATGGTGGATCGTGGATCGCGGATTGCGCACTGGTTAATACCAACACCGACCGCGAAGAGCGAAAGGTGAAAGGGGAAAATCGACCAGCGGCCTTCCCGCGGCCTTACTGCGTTACTTCCAGCCCGACGCCTTGGTTCTGGTAAACCCTCTGGCCGGCGGCGGGTATGGTCTTCACCACCATCCGAGTTCCTGAAGGGACGGCTCCGGCCGAATTCGTTTGCCCGCTGGGAGTTGGTTGGGTTGCAATCGTACCGACGTGCAATCCGCTGTTGACGATTTCGTTGATGGCATCATCTTCGCTGCGGCCCACCAAGTCGGGCATGACAAACGCATCGCGCTCCTCGGGGGCGGCCACCAGCACGCTCACCTTCGGAGCCGAGACGTTCAGCGCGTTTGCGGGCGGGCTCTGCGCGACGATCTGGCCCATGGGTGCGCCCGGAATGATCGCGGTGGCGATGCTTCCCAGTTCCAGCCCGCGCCGGCGAATGTTGATCTCCGCCGCCCGCTCGCTGGCGCCCTTCAGATCCGGTATCACGACGCGCTGCGGTCCCATACTTTGCGCGATTCGCACGTGCCATCCCCGCCGCACTTGCATTCCGGGCGCCGGAGCTTGCGACATGATCCTGCCCGCCGGTACCTCCGAGCTGAAGAAGCGATCGCCTTCGTCCATTACCAGGCCATGGTCAGCCAGCGTGCGCTGCGCCTGGGTTACGGTCATGCCCACCAGCTTTGGGATGCTGGTCTGGCGGCCATGGATCGCGAAGCGCATAGCGGTGAGCGCCGCTGCCATGAACACCACGACCAACACCAACACGCGGCCCAGATACCGGAAGAAGCTTCGCACTAATGCGCCTCGCTGTCGCCGGTGCTGCCAGTCGTGTCTACTTTCCGGGCCACGGCAGTACGTGCTTCGGGAGGAGGAGCAGGAAAGTCTTCCGATTCGCGCCCTTGTAGCGCCACGCGCATGAAGTCGATCCAGATGGGCAGTGCCGCGGCGGCGCCTGTTTCCCTGTTGCCCAAGGTCTTTTTTTCGTCGTACCCCACCCACACGCCGCAGGTCAGCGAGGGCGAAAAGCCGACAAACCACGCATCGGTAAAGTCGTTGGTGGTGCCGGTTTTCCCGCCCAGGGGATGCTTGAGCTTGCTGGCCGCGAAGCCGGTGCCGTGCAGCACCACCTCGCGCAACATACTGGTCATGATGCGAGCCGTGCGCGCGCTCACCACGTCCCTGACCTCGGGATAGTTTTCTTCCAGCACGCGGCCGTCGTAATCGGTGACCTTGCGAATGTAGCGCGGGACCACGCGCACGCCATCATTGGGGAAGGTGGTAAAAGCGGCGGTCTGTTCTGCCAGGGTAATGTCGGCCGCACCCAGCGCAACCGGCAGATACGGCGGCATAGGCGAGGTGATCCCAAACTTTCGCGCGTATTCGATCACCGTCTTGATGCCGCCGACCCTCTCTGTCACCTTCAGCGCCGGGATATTGCGCGACTCCGCCAGTGCATGGCGGAAAGTGATCACGCCCTCAAACTTGCCGTCGTAATTGTGCGGGGTGTACGGGCCCGAGGGAGTGCTGAAGCTTACCGGAGCGTCCAGTACGGTGTCGTCAGGCGTGAGGCCCTGGTCGATCGCGGCAGTGTAGATGTAGGGTTTGAAGGACGAGCCGACCTGGCGCAGCGCCTGGACAGCGCGGTTGAACTTCGACTGCTGGAAGTCACGTCCGCCGACCATGGCCTTCACGTCGCCGGTGGAGTTGTCCAACGCCAGGAGCGCGCCTTGGACGCCGGACTCCTGCTCCAGTGACACGTGGCTGGCCGTGCCGTTCAGATCAATGACTTTGACATACACCAGGTCGCCGCGCGTCAGAAACTGCTGCGGCGAAGTGTACCGGGTCCACTTGATCTCCTGCGGCCCCAGGCGCGCTTCGTAGTTGCCGAATTTCACCGTCGCGGCCATGGGATCGACTTCCGTCACCAGTGCGTGGATGTAGCTGCCGGGCGCAATCGCACCGTCCCAATCCACATGATGGTAGCTGGCAAGCGAATCGCCGTTGGCTATGACGTTCAGCAGGTTGCCCTTCCATCCATGGCGCCGCTCATAAGCGGCCAGCCCGTCGCGCACGGCCTGCTGGGCTGCCTGCTGCATCTCCAGATTCAGCGAGGTATAAACCCGCAAGCCGGCTTCGTGCACTTCCTCCGCGCCATACTTCTTCTCCAGGTATTGGCGAATCTCCTCCACAAAGTAGGGCGCAATATCGTTCGCCTCCGCCTGAATATTGAGCTGCAAGGGCGCATTTTTCGCCCGTTGCGCTTCGGCAGTGGTAATCTTGCCGTCCTCCAGCATATTGTTGATCACCAGGTTGCGACGGCGCAGCGCGCGCTCGGGATTATTAATCGGCGAATAGTAGTTCGGCGCCTTGGGCAATCCTGCCAACACCGCGGCCTCTTCCAGCGTCAGATCTTTGGCCTTCTTACTGAAGTAATAGTTGGCGCCCGCTTCGAAGCCATACACCCCATGTCCCAGATAAATCTGGTTGGCGTACAAGGTGAAGATCTGCGGTTTGGTGAAGCGGCGCTCGATCTGGATGGAGAGCATTACCTCCTGCATCTTGCGGCGGAAATTGCGATCCGGCGAAAGAAACAGGTTGCGCGCCAGCTGCATAGTTAGCGTGGAAGCGCCCTGTGCGCGGCTGTCGAGCAAAACATCGCGCCAGGCCGCACCGAAGACGCGCCACACATCTACGCCCCAGTGCTTCTCGAATTCTTTGTCCTCGGTGGAGATCAGCGCATCGCGCAGCACCTTGGGGAAATCGTTGTAGCTGTCGATGACGCGCCGCTGCAGCGCGAATTGGCCGATGACGCGATCCTGATCGTCGTAAAGCTGGGTGATGGTGGAGGGACGATAGTGCTCCAGTTCCGTAACCTGCGGGAGGTCGGTCGAGTAGACGAGCAACAGGCCGGAGATGGCTCCCGCCAGAGCCGCAATGATGATCAGCAGGACGAAAACCGCATTGCCTACCAGGCGGAGGCGCGTACGCCGCGGCGGCTGGGTTGTGCTGGCGGCGACTTCAGGCTCGGCTACATCACGCTTCATTGGGGCTTATGGAAAGCATAGCACTGAGAGATTGACTCGATCAGATGGATTCTTACCCCGGGCTCTGCTTTGCTACTTTCAGTGATTTACAATCATCTATTTGGTTGTCGCGATTATTCCATCCAGATGGGTTGACTTTCGCTCGCACGCTTTTGTGCGCGGGCTGCATCCCCGTCCGTAAATTCGCGTAGAACTGGAGCACGCACTTGCCAGACACCATTTATGACGTCGCCATCATCGGCAGCGGACCTGCCGGATACACCGCGGCCATTCGCGCCGGACAGTTAGGACTCAAAACCGCTCTCATCGAAAAAGACCCCGTGCTGGGCGGAACCTGCCTGCATGTAGGCTGCATTCCGACCAAGGCCTTGCTGTTCAACGCGGAAGTCTTCGACCACGTAAAGGAAGGCACCGAACTCGGCCTCGAGAACACGGCCGGAGTGTCGCTGAACTGGGGCGCTATCCAAAAACGCAAGCAAGGAATTGTGGACAAGCACGCCAAGGGCCTGCAATTCCTGATGCGCAAGAACAAAGTTGACGTTATTCGCGGCTACGGCAAGCTGACGGGGCCGGCCAGCGGCGGCATCCATACCGTTGCTCTCGAAGGCGGCGAGCAAAAGTCGATCAAGGCCAAGAACGTAATCCTCTCCACCGGCTCGGTCGCACGCATGTTGCCGGGGATGGAGGCCGACTCGCAGATTCTCACCAATATCGAGGTCCTCAGCCTCAACGACATTCCCAAGTCGCTGATCGTGATCGGCTCCGGCGCGGTAGGGGTGGAGTTCGCCAGCATCTACAAGTCCTTTGGGACCGACGTGACCATTCTTGAGATGCTGCCGCGCTATGTTCCGGTGGAAGATGAGGACGTTTCCAAGGAGCTGATGCGGGTTTATCGCAAACGCAGCATCAATGGATTCGTGAACGCCAAGGTCGAGAAGGTAGAAAAGACCAAGATCGGCGTTGCCGTGACCTTTACAGTCGATGGCAAGCAGCAGAAGTTGGAAGCTGAGAAGGTGCTGGTGGCGGTTGGCCGTGCCCCGCGGACGGAAGGCGTCGGCATCGAGAAAACGAAGATTCAGCTCGACCGCGGATTCGTGAAGATCGACGAGTACATGCGGACGGCAGAACCCGGCATTTATGCGATCGGGGATATCGTTGTTGGTTATCCCCAGTTGGCGCACTCGGGAGCCATGGAAGGCATCGTCGCCGTTACGCACATCGCCGGGAAGCCAGTGAAGCAGATCAGTCCGCTGCGCATTCCCAATGCGACCTACTGTCATCCCGAGATTGGCAGCGTGGGCCTGACCGAAGCAAAAGCCAAAGAGCGGGGTTACAACGTAAAGATCGGGAAGTTCCCGTTCACTGCAAACTCGCGGGCCAGCATTGTGGGGCAGCACGAGGGCTTTATCAAGATCGTGAGCGACGCGAAATACGGCGAGATTCTCGGCGTCCACATCATCGGACCGAATGCGACAGAGTTGATTGCCGAGGCTGTGGTCGCGCTGGAAATGGAATGCACGGCCGAAGAACTGGCGAACATCATCCACGCACATCCCACATTGTCGGAGGCGATGCTCGACGCCGCCAACGCAGTGTTCGGCATGGCGATTAACGCCTGATCAGACAGACGGTAGTAGTGCAGCTTCTGTGCTTCCTACTTTCAGGACACTACCGAGCTTCTATTTCGGGCGCTGACACGCTATGCTTCTACAAGGAGTTGTAATGCTTGATAACCTTTTTCAACCCATGCACCTGCTGGTGATCCTCTTCATCGCCTTGCTGGTGTTCGGCCCCAAGAAGCTGCCTGAACTCGGAAAGGGATTGGGCGAAGGCATCCGGAGTTTCCGAGACTCCATGAACGGCAAAGACGATGCCGCGCCGAAGGCAGAAGAACAGAAGAAGGCCTGAAGATCTACCTGGCGCACCTCTTTCGGTAAGCACGGCCCGAGCCGCGCCTTCTTTCCATGCCTGATGTCCTCTTCATTCTGTTATTGGTCCTAATTATCTTCGGACCCAAGCGATTGCCGGAGATCGCCCGACAGATTGCGAAAGTTGTCGCGCAATTCCGCATGATGCGAGACGATCTTAAGCGGCAATTCGAAAGCGAGCTGCTCAAGATCGAATTGGAAGAGAAGACCTCCAGTCCGGCCGCGGCATTGCAGCCGCCCGCCCCTCCCGCGGCTGAGCGACTGCCGCAAGGCGAGAAATTTCTGTAGCCGCCTTCTCCGCGAATGATAAAGTGTCACACCAATTTGCAATGGCAACGGAGGCCGAATGTCGCTTTCCGTCGAATGCCGCCCCTGCGGCCAGATTTACGTGATTAAAGCTTTCGGCAGGATCGTCACCGGCGAAGAGGCCACCATACTCCAGGCGGCGATTAATCGCGGCCTGGTGGAATTCGTGCGCCTGGTGTTGAACGCGGCGGAAGTCACGCGCGTAGACAGCACCGGCATGGGTCTGCTGGTGCGTTTTCTCTCGCATACGCGCAACCGCGGCGGCGACTTGCGGTTGGCGGCTGCACAGCCCTTTTTCACCACGCTTCTGCAATTGACGAAGCTGTCCACCATTTTTCGCACCTATGACTCCGAGGAAGCCGCAATCGTTTCCTTCATGAAGGAGGCCCCGACCGGCACTCCCGTGATCAGAAATACTGGGCCCACGGTCCTCTTCGTGGATCAGTCGGCCGACCTGTGCGCCTTTGCTCGCAGCTTGCTTCATCATCACGGGTATGACGTCTTGTCTACCTGCCGCATTCACGACGCCAAGACCCTGCTGAAGGCAGGCAAAATTGACTACATCGTCCTGGGGCCAGACAGTTGCCAAGAACCATCCCAGAACCTGCTCGACAGCTTCAGGCTGCTCGCCCCGACTGCCAAAACGGTTCTGCTGGAGAGCGGGTTCCAAAGTAGCGATCCCGAACGGGCGAGCCTGGAATTGCTGCAGCGAATGCAGGCACTGTGAAGATCTGATTGTCTAGTTCAAACCCCCCGCTGTTCCGTAAGGCCCCAATCCGGATATCCCACATTGTGACATAACCCCGCTGACCGCATTTAAACAAGCGCGCTACCTAGACTCTAGGTCCAACCCCCTGTCCGGGAGATGTTCGAAACGCGCTCCCATTCCAGAAAGACGTAACAAACATTTTGCAGCCGGTCAGCAGAAGACACCCTGAACGTTGTCGGTACATCATTGAGTCTGAGAGAGTTATAAATTTTTACGTTACCAGATCAGAAAATCGTGCTGCCCGCACGCAAGTGGCGATTTACAAGGCTCCCTGGCAGGTCCATAATGGTGCGTTGTAATGATGTGTCGGATCAGGCATTCATTTCATCTAACAGGAGAGCAGCCCCACAACGTCTCACAACGTGGGAGGAGCGTTCTTATGCAGCCGTTGGACAATACGACAGAAGCAGACCATCGCGAACGTATTTGGTTTTTCCCCGACAAGTTTTGGCAAGCTACCAAGAACATGCCCAAAGACGAAGCGACCAATCTGATGGCCGAAGTGGAGCGCTACGCCGAGGCCGGCGATGTTCAAGCGTTGCGGAAATATCCTTTCGTATTTGTGGGCGATCCTTACAAGAAAGCGAAGAGAAATTCCGCAGCCTAGTTCAATTCTCCTACCCCGGAGCTCCGGCGGCGCGGCGGCGTAGCCTCGCACTTGGCGTCGAGGCAGTACCCTTGGCGGAAAGCGAGCGGACAATAATCGGCAGTCCGCAGGTCGCCTCCAAAAGATACCGTGCCCGAGCGATGCGTTCCGCGCTCGGGCTTATTTCTTCCAGCCCTTGCGCATACAGCAGAACGGCTCCATCGCGCCGCTCGAGCGAGATGCTGCCAATGCGCCGGTCGTGCGCGAAATCGAAGGCATCGGCCAGCCGCAAGACGCCGATCAGCGACAATAGCTCCGAACGGCGTTTGGCTATAAGTCCTACATTGTGGGACTCCTCTTCGGGGCCAGGCAGCGCCCCACGATGATAACGCGCTACCAGGGCAGTCCCGCACAAGTCCTCGTAGGTCCATCCCAGGGGCGGCTTGAGCTTGCGAATCATCCGGTAAGTGCGTTTCTGATGTGCTTTTGCGCCACCGCTCCGTCCTACCTCGTGAAGTATGGCGGCCGCTTCCAGGATACGGCGGTCCCGCGACTTGCACTCCAGCACACTGTTTTGCGACAGACCATCGTAAAGCTGTAGAGCGATTTGCCTGACTAGCGCGGAATGGGCAACATCGGGATCCAGGTACGAAGCCCAGCTCCGCAGTTTTTCTAACGCAGCCTCTTCCAGCAAAGCGCCACTGGGCAGCTCGGACCGCCACACCTGCCAGAGCGAGTTCTTTCCCAACATTTTGCCGCGATAAAAATCCAGCCGCTGTTGCCTCTCGTCGAGGATCCGCTGGCGCCAGCGCACACGCTGTTCAGCCGGCAATCCAGCATGCGTCCGGATCAGGGTGCGCAAAACATCGAAGTCATGGACCTCGCCCAACGCATCCTGAAGATCGCGGAGGTCCCTGGACCAGCTCGCGTGGCGTTGAGGAAGAAAATTCTCCACCGTGTAGCGAAAGCGCTTGATTCCGATGCGCAGTTGGTGATAAGCCCCGGGGCTCCGATTGCGCATGGCCCGCCGATGCAGCGCGTAGGCTTCCATCCAACGTTCCAGCGCGAGGTGCTGAAACACCAGCCCTTCCAGCGGCACTCGGCTGGTGCGCCGGGCCAGGTGGGCGTTCAGCGAGGCCCACCGCCTACGGTCGAAGCTGCCCAGCGACTGCTGTGCGGCACCCTTAAGCGCTGCCTCTTTCTGCCCCAACGCGTCCAGCAGAGTGCGCCGCACCTCATCGTCGGATTCCGACAACTTGGCCACCCATTCCGACATTACCTGCGTGTCGCGAAGTTCGCCCAGGCTGGCGAACAGCGGCTTGGCCAGGCGCTTCATCTCCTTCCACTGCGGATCGGGATCGACAGAAAGAAAGCCGTCGGCCATCGAGCGGCAGCGGCGAATCGCTACCCGCAAATCGTGCACCGGATCGGCGGCAAAATCCTGGCTGGCTTTGTCGCACTCCTCCGCCACGCGATTGGCCCAATAGGCGAGCCCCGCCTTCTTCTCGTGAGCGTGGGAGGCTGGCAGCATGAAAAGAAACCTGTTGAAGTTATACAGCGATTTTGTCGAGCACGAAACGATGGAAATCGCGTGAAGTAAGTTGGCTGCTTCGGGTGCTACAGATATACCCGCTCCGCATCTCGAATGTGGCGATACCGGCGAAAGACCTTGCGACCATCTTCCAATCCGAGAACCGAGCGCAGGCTGCTTCCGCGGAAGGTGTGGGTCAGCATCTTCCACCAGTTTCGCAGCACGAACAGCGGCTCGTGCGCGATCACGGCAGGAATATGGCGGGTCTTCATCCAGCGCTCGGCACGCCAGCGCTGATATTCAATTTCCTCCGGCTGCAGATGTTCAGTCGCGACGACGGCGGTGGTGCCATCGTATTCTTCCATACGCTCGATCATGATGAGATTGCGCGCGCGGAAGTCCTTCGTCATGGGCGTTCCGGGATATGGCGTCGGATGCTGAATATACGGCCAGTCCACATACTTGCTGGCAAAATCCAGGTTCGCCTGGATGGATTCATGCGTGTCGTCGGGATTGCCGACGATCAGCCCGCCCACCACGTACATCTTGTTCCGGTGCAAGAAGTCGATGGCGCGCAGCGTGGCGTTACCCGTCCGGCGCCCCTGCTCACGAAATTCATTCTTGGCCGCTGCTTTGAGGTACTGCAGATCGTCTTCCAGAACGTTTTCGATGCCCAGGAACACGTAGCGAAATCCCGCCTGCCGCATCAGAGGCGCGAGCGTTTCGCCATGCATGGCAATAGGCGAAGTCATCGCCTGCACCGTATATACGATGTCGTTCAATCCAGCATCGATGATGGCACGGCACAGCGCTTCAAACCGTTTGATGTTCAGGCTGATGTTGTCGTCCACGATGAAGATGGCACGTGCGCCGTGATCGCGCGCATCGCGAATGTCGGCCAGCACCCGGTCGAAGGCGTAGGTGTGAAAGTTGCGGCCGCGCATTTCAATAATCGAGCAGAAGCCGCAATCGAAAGTGCACCCGCGCGAGGTCTCCACCACATCTACCGTCCGGCCCATCATGGTGTAACCGTCTAACACGCGGGCGTCGCGCCTGGGCAGCCGGACCTCGTCGCCTTCCAGGCTGTGCACCGGACGCGAAGGATTCTCGCGCCAGCCGTCATCAGCCAAGTAGGACAGTCCCAAAATCTTGCCGAAGCCCTCACCGCTTTCCATGGCGCGCAGCAGTTCGCGAAAGGTGATCTCCCCTTCTCCGCGCGCGATGAAGTCTACGCCGCTGTCACGGCCCATGTAAGCTTCCGGGGCCAGGCTGGGATCGTATCCCCCCACCACGATACGGACTCCGGGACGCAAAGAGCGCACCAGGTCAACAATGCGCAACGCGGTCTTGCGCTGGAAGGTCATTACGGACAGGCCAACCACATCGGGCGCGTGCTCGCGTACCAGGCGCTCAACCGTCTCGCGAACATTCTGCTGTACCAGAATGAGGTCTGCCACCGCGACATGATGGTGGCTGTCGATGTTCCCCGCCAGCGAAGTCAGCGCTCCGTTAGGCATCCGTACCGCGACGGTTGGCATGTGCTCGAACGAGTCGGGCATGGATAGGAGGAGAACATTCATAAGCTAGCTCCTGCTGAGATGCGGTAGTTCCCCACGGGACAACAGAATTGCATACATGCTACACCGAAATCGCCGGAAAGGCTTTGATTAGAGTTCCAGGTCGAGCAAGGAGGGCCCGCCAATCCACAAGCGATTGCTCAACCGTACCGCGAGGCTGGGGCGCAGCCTGCCGTTCAACCTGGAGCAGACCTCGTTGTACGGCCCGACGAAACGGAGTGTCGCCGGAAGTCGGGGATATACCCGACGCAGCCATCGCATGGCACGCTCGGCCGAGCGACGTTCGCGTTCGCCGTAGACCAGCCGAAACTCATGCCGCAGGTGCGCCGGCATTAGGCGAGCGGTGAGCGCTCGATACCAGAAGGGTGTGCGGATGCGGCGGCCCGCACCGGCCTGAAGTCGCTGCGCCATGGCACAAGTGGCGTCGCTCACTGCCAAGGTGTTCGACTGCAGCATGGATTGCATGTACGCCCCGAAAGCGCGCCAGTTTTCCGGTAAGCATTCGCGTGGAATCCCGAAGAGCGCGGCGGTTCTTCGGCTCTCCTCGTAATACTGCTCGCGCTCGGCGGCAGTAAGAGGAGGAAGCACCAGCTCGTATGCAATGATCGTGCTATCGATCAGCGTGGCGGATACCCAGACAAGGGCGGCTAGGTCGTTGGCGAGATATTCACTTTGAGCGGGGAAGCACCCGACATCTTGCGGCAATCGTCCGCGGATGCCGGCATGACGCCGGTGCAGATGCCGCGCCGCATCCTTGGCTTGCTCCACTGTGCCAAATGTCATGGCAAACATGGTGCGAACAGTCCGGTGGAAGCGACCGACGGGGTCATACAACGTTCGGGAATGTTCCGCAATGGCGGTAGCGACCCAGGGATGAGCTAATTGCAACAACGTGGCGCGACCTGCCGCCAGGAAGAGTGCAGACTCCCGGTTAATTTTCCAGCTCGCCGAGTTGGGGGCAAAGATGCCGTGGGCGCCCGCAGGAGTTTCGAGATTCTTGAGCAGGCGTTCCAGGTCGGCTGCTGAGACCACGCCAGAGGTGGCTTCCATATTGATTATCGTAGCGCGGCGAGTGCCCCGACATCGCTGCACACAAGAAAAAACCCAGCCAGAAGCACGGGATGCCGGCTGGGAAAGCAGCACGGATGATTCACTCAGGAGGCCATTTCCTTGTCCGTTCATCTCATCGGCTGATTGCCGAAGAACTTTAGAGCGAATTGCGCCGAAATTCGGTCGCAGATCGGCATGGCAACTCCGCCTCCCTCTGATAGCTATCCGCGACCTATGCCTTCCCCTTGCCCACGATAGGCCGCATCGACCGTCGCTTGCCAGCAGTTACACTGTGGGGGATGGCACGCACCACCATCCTTGAATATCTGGATAATTTTCGCCGCCATGCACGCGAGGTCGCATATGTCCACCGTCGTGGGTATCGCACCCAGCGCTGGACTTATGGCGACGTGCTCGCCGACTCCTATCGCTTCGCTCGCAAGCTGGAGGCCAGCGGCATCGGAAAAGGCGATAAGGTCCTGATCTGGGGTGAAAATTGCGCCGAGTGGGTCAGCGTCTTTTTCGGATGCCTGCTGCGCGGTGCAATCGTCGTGCCCATCGATAAGATTGCCGCGCCCGATTTCACCGAGCGCGTCGCCCGGCAGGTGGAAGCGAAACTCTGCGTCGTATCGGCGCAGAACCAGCTTCCGGGAATTGCCGCGCTTCCTCTCGAGGGCTTGCGCGAGCAGATCGCGAATTACCCTGATTCGCTGCTGCCTCTTCCGCCGCTCACACGAGACGACATCGTGCAAATCGTCTTTACCTCCGGTACCACCGCCGAGCCGCGCGGCGTCGTGATCTCGCACGGCAATATTCTTGCGAACCTGGAGCCCTTGGAAGTCGAGATAGGCAAGTATCGGCGCTACGAGCGGATCTTCCATCCGCTGCGATTTCTGAATCTGCTGCCGCTTAGCCATGTGTTCGGGCAGTTTCTGGGAATTTTCCTTCCGCAACTGCTGGCCGCCACCGTGATCTTCCAGGACACGCTCAATCCCACGGAAGTCATGCAGGTCATCAAGCGTGAGCGGGTGTCGGTGGTGGTCGCGGTGCCGCGGCTGATGCAATCGCTGAAGGACAAGATCGAGCGCGACCTGGAAGCGGCGGGCAAACTCCAGTGGTTCCGGCGCCAATTCGAAGCCGCCAACAATCAGCACTTCCTGCTCCGCTGGTGGCGATTCCGGAGGATCCACAATCAGTTTGGGTGGAAGTTCTGGGCCTTCATCGCCGGTGGCGCTGCGCTCGACGCGGAGACGGAGGAGTTCTGGCGGCGGATGAGCTTCGTCGTGATTCAAGGCTACGGCTTGACTGAGACAACTTCGCTGATTTCGTTGAATCATCCCTTTCGCGTGGGCAAGCGATCGATTGGCAAAGTGCTGGAAGGTCGCGAGATCAAGCTCGATGAAACTGGCGAGATCCTGGTGCGCGGCGCCAATGTGGCTGCGGGCTATTGGCAGGGCAAAGAACTGAAGCCGGTCCTGAACGAAGAAGGCTGGTTTCGCACTGGCGACATCGGCGAGCTCGACAGCGAAGGCAACCTGTACTTTAAGGGCCGCAAGAAAAACGTCATCGTTACGCGCGAAGGGATGAACATCTATCCCGAGGACCTGGAGGCGGCGCTTCGCCAGCAGCCGGAAGTACGCGATTGCGTGGTCGTGGGCCTGGAGCAAGGCGGCAACGCCGAACCCTGCGCCGTGCTGGTGCTACGCGATTCGGCCGATCCGCAGGCGATTGTCCAGCGCGCCAACCGTCAGCTCGCCGAATATCAGCAGATGCGGCGATGGATCGTCTGGCCGGAGGAGGATTTTCCCCGCACGCCGACCCAGAAGCCGAAGACTGCCGCGATTCAGCAGGCTGTGCAGGAGTACTTTGCCGGCCGCGATGGCGGAGCTGCTACTTCACAAGGGTCGCTGGGCGATTTGATCGCGCGCATTACCGGCCGCAACGTCGGCACTCTTGTGCCGGATGCCAGGCTAGAAGGCGATCTCAACCTCAGCTCGATGGACCGGGTGGAGCTGATGAGCGCGCTGGAGGACCGCTACCAGATCGATCTGAACCAGGCCGACTTCACCCAGGTCAGTACCGTCGGCGATCTGGAGCGATTGTTGCATCAGCCGCAGAAATCGCGGCAGAGCGCCTACCGTTATCCGCGATGGGCGCAGCGCTGGCCGATTACCTGGATTCGCGAGGCAGTCTATTACCTCCTCACCTGGCCGGCGACCATGATCATGGCCCATCCGAAGGTCATTGGCCGCGAACATCTGCGCGGCATCGAAGGCCCGCTGCTCATCAGTTGCAATCACGTTACCTATATCGATGTAGGCTTCGCCCTGATTGCCTTGCCGCCGCGCCTGCGCCGCAAGCTGGCCGTTGGCATGTGGGGCGAGTTGCTGTGGGAGATGTGGCGGCCGCCAGCCGACTGGAATCCACTTCTACGCCTGTCTTACAAAGCGGGATACTATTTGGTGATCGCGCTGTTCAATGTGTTTCCCCTGCCGCAGCAATCTGGAGTGCGCGAGAGCTTCGCTTATGCCGGTGAGTCCGTCGACCGCGGCTACAGCGTGCTTGTCTACCCCGAAGGCCAGCGCACGCCCGACGGCAAGCCGACGCCATTCCGTTCGGGATTAGGGATGCTGGCGTCACGGCTGAACGTTCCCGTGCTCCCGCTGCGCATATACGGGCTCTGGGAAATGAAGATTAAGGGCCACAAGATCGCACGTCCCGGGGAGTTGAAGGTCGTGATCGGTGAACCGATGAGCTTTCCGCCCGAAACACCACCCGAGGAAATCACCAATCAGGTGGAACACGTCACGTGGACGATGTAAGGCTACCGGGCCAATCGGTTGGCATTCTCTTCTTGTATTCGTTTGTATTCGTCGGCGGCGTTGTCCGGCACAATAACTTGCGATCGGTCTCATTCCCCCCGCGTTTGATCACGGCCTGGCTTAGAGCCACGTCCGTATTACTTACAATGCGAAGGGGCAGGCATACGCCGTGTCACGCTGCGTTTGGCTGACCGTTTCGCAAGGGAGCAAACTGCGTATGAAGAAGCTTCTCGTCGTTCTGGTCCTGGCACTCTCCAGCCATGGTTTCGCACAAGATAAGGCTCCGACCACGCTCAAGGGTGTTCTGCTGGAGCAGTTGCGCACTACCCACAACCAGAAAGACTGGTTTGTGCCGGTGATGATTGCCGTCGAGGGGCTGACGCCGGAGCAGGCTAGCTGGACGGATGCCAAGGGCAATCACTCCGTCGGGCAGCTCACGTATCACCTGCTCTACTGGGACCAGCGGACGCTGGCCGAGTTCAAGGGGGAGAAGGTGCCGAAATTCAACGGCAACAACGACGCTACGTTCACCGATTTCGATCCAAAGAAGTGGGATCAGACAGTGAAGCAGCTCGATGAAGTGCTAACCGAGTGGGAGAAAGCGGTGGAAGCCGCCAACGACAAGAAGATCGAAGCCAATGCGTCCACCATCGCGCACATCGGCGCCCACAATGCCTACCATATAGGGGAGATCGTGTACGTCCGCAAGGAGCAGGGTTCGTGGAACCCGGAGAAGGGCGTAAAGTGAGGCTGCGACGGACTTGCTGACCGCATCCGAAGTTTCTCCACACTCACAGTCGTTGTGACGCGCGTCATAGCCCTCCCTGGGCAAAAGTGGTAACAATATTCGTTTGCTCCCGGGGGCCACCCTGCGGATGGCAGGGTGCGTAGTGCGGTGTCTGCGGAGAAAACGATGCGCGATACAGTTCTCAGACTATGGCCCGAGATCGACTGGATCAAGGCCCCCGAGCTTCGCGGACAGGTTACAAGGACGTGGCAGCGGGCTCTGGAACTCAGTCCGCTAACGCCCGATGATCTTAATCGCATTCCTTTCACCTTGCTGGTGCCCAACTGCCCGACGACTTTCATGGAACACAAGCGTTGCGTGGTTCACATTGCGCGCAAGGCGGCTGAGTCCATGATCGAGTTTATGGGACGTGCGCTGCCTATCCACATGGACACCGTGATCGCCGGGGCCATCCTCGCCGATGTAGGCAAGTTGCTGGAGTATGAGAAGGTAGACGGCAAGATACGGCAAAGCAAGCGCGGCGAGATGCTGCGCCACCCCTTTACTGGAGTAGCGTTGGCGATGGAGTGCGGTGTGCCCGACGCGGTCTGCCACATCATCGCTACCCATGCTGCCGAGGGAGATCTGGTGAAGCGCACCACCGAGGCGTACATTGTGCATCACGCCGATTTCATGGCGTTTCTGCCGTTCAAGAATTTGGGGAAGTAGGTAGGGCTGGCCTCTAAGGCCAGCGTTGGTTCGGTCAAGAAACACCGGGTTTTAGTGTTTGCGTGAGAACTGGCTCTGACCTACGGCGGTGGACTGCACACGAAGATCGAACCCCGAAGGGGTGGGGTTGCAGTTAGCCCAGGACGGAGCGAAGCGGAGTCCTGGGTGAAGTGAAAAAAATGTCCGAGCTCCGGAGGGGCGGCACCGTCTCACGCAGACACTTTAGCCCGGAAGGAAAGAATCTTATGGCGACCATGACAGCAGCAGCAAAGACCAGTAAGCCCACTGTTACCGCGGCCATGGCGCAATGGGCAGCGGGCCTCCGCTTCGAGCAGCTCTCCGCTGATGCGGTTTATCAGGCCAAACGCTTTCTACTCGACAGCATTGGCTGCGCCCTTGGCGGGTATCAGCAGCACGACGTAATCATCGCGCTTGAGGTGCTGGACGAGATCGCGGGTCGCGGGAAAGCAACCGTGATCGGCAGCGGCAAACAGATGGATGTGGTTTCGGCGTCGCTCGCCAACGCGCTGATGATCCGCTGCATGGACTACAACGATATCTATTGGAAGCAGGACCCCTCGCACCCCTCCGATGTTTTCCCGGCGGCGCTGGCGGCTTGCGAGCGCGCCGGCAGCGACGGCCGCGAGTTGATCGTGGGCCTTGTGCTGGGTCATGAGTTCGAGATGCGGCTGTGCGAGGCGGCCTTCCCCGGCATTCGCGAACGCGGCTGGCATCACGCAACGCTGACGGCTTTTGTGTCGCCCATCGTTGCCGGGCGCATGCTGCATCTCAGTCCCGAGCAAATCCAGCATGCCATCGGAATCAGCGCCAGCGCGCGCTGCACGCTGGGAGCGGTCACGGCGGGCAAGCTGACCATGATGAAAAACACGGCCGATCCCCTGGCGACGCAAAGCGGCGTACTGGCCGCGTTGCTGGCGGAGAAGGGATACACCGGCCCGGATCACGTCATCGACGGCAAAGAAGGACTGGTCCATTGCCTGGGGCCGGAATGGAAGCTGGAGCTGCTTACCGAGGGGCTGGGCGAATCGTGGCGTATCACACAATGTGGGATGAAGGCATTCCCCACCGAGGCGCTGACGCACACGCCGATTTCGGCTGTACTGGGCCTGGTGAAGGACAATGACTTGCGGCCCAATGATATTGCCAAAGTGCACATCCGCACCACGGCACGCGGCGCCGACATCCTCAGCGATCCCAGCAAGTACGATCCGCATACCAAGCAGACAGCCGATCACTCGCTGCCCTATGTCATCGCTGCGGCGATTGCCGAGCGCCAGGTGACGCCGTTGCAGTTCACGCCGGCGAAGATCATGGATCCCGTGATTCGCGAGCAGCTCAACAAGATTGTCGTGTCAGCCGATTCCGAGATCGAGAAGGTCTTTCCAGTATTGCAGCGGGTGATTGTCAGGATTCACACCATCGACGGCCGTGAATTCACACAACAACTGGATTATCCCAAGGGCGATCCGCGCAATCCTCTGACCGATAAGGAAGTGGAGGAGAAATTCGAGGCGCTGGCTGGGCCGGTGATGTCGCACGAGCAGCGCCGTCGTGCGATTGACGCTATCTGGAACCTGGAGAAGCAGCGCAGCGTAAGCGAGCTGATGAAGCTGTTCAGGGTGTGAGATAAGGACCGTCCGCAGCGGAAGTAAAACTATGAAATCGACTCTCGATGTCGCTCCTTCATCGCAGTGTTCCATCCAGTGCTGTCATCCTGAGCGGAGGTTCGTTCGCTTTGCGGACGAACCAGAGTCGAAGGACCCCTATAGCAACCAGGATCATTCTTCCCGTGTAGTGGGCCCTCGACTCCTCGGTCGCTGCGGCGATCTCGTCGCTCGGATGACACTACTTCAAGACTCCTGCTGTTGCTCGTTCGAGGGTAGTGTATGAGTCAGACCATTGTTGAAAAGATCGCGCAGTCTCACATGGCAGAAGGGCCGGACCGCCCGTTGCGCGCTGGGGACTTCCTTTCCATTCGCCCCACCCACGTAATGACCCACGACAATACCTCGGCGGTCATGAAAAAGTTCAAGGCGATTGGGGCCAAACGGGTGCACGATCCTGCACAGCCGGTGTTCACCGCCGATCACGATATCCAGAATCGCGAGGAGTCGAACCTGGCGAAGTATCGCAGCATGGAGGCCTTCGCGCGCGAGCAGGGCATCGACTTTTACCCCCCGGGCACCGGCATCGGCCACCAGATCATGGTGGAGAAAGGCTATGTGCTGCCTGGATGCTTTGTTGTTGCCTCCGATTCGCACTCGAATATGTACGGCGCGCTGGGAGCGATCGGCACGCCCGTGGTGCGCACCGACGCGGCTGCCATCTGGGCGACGGGCGAGTTCTGGTGGCAGATTCCGCGCACGGTGCAGGTTGTGCTTGAGGGCAAACTGTCGCCGGGCGTGACCGGGAAGGACGTGATTGTCACGCTTTGCGGTCTGTACAACCAGGAACAGGTGTTGAACGCGGCGGTCGAATTCACTGGCCCGGGCGTGGCTTCGCTCAGTATGGACGCGCGCCTGAGCATCGCCAACATGTCCACCGAGTGGGGAGCGCTGGTGGGCTGCTTCCCGGTGGATGAGATTGCGCTGGCATATTTGGAAGTTCGCAATCGCGAACTGCGGGCGCAGGGCATCACGCGTATCCCGGAAGAGAAGTTTGCGGAATGGCGTGCAAATCCCCCAGCTCCTGACGCCGATGCGCCATATGCCGGGCGAATCGTTCTCGACCTAACGGAGGTCACGCCGCACGTCTCCGGCCCCGACACTGTGCAGGTCATGCAGTCTGTCGCCGAAATAGCGAGACAGAAAGTTGCGATCCAGAAAGCCTATCTCGTTAGTTGCGTGAACTCGCGGTTGGAAGATCTCGCCGCCGCTGCCGAGGTTTTGCAAGGAAAGAAAGTGGCTGCGGGCGTGAAGTTCTATCTCGCCGCGGCCAGCCGTGCCGTCCAGGACGAAGTGGAGAAACGCGGTATCTGGCAGACGCTATTGGATGCTGGCGCGCAACCGCTGCCTTCAGGATGCGGCCCGTGCATCGGCCTGGGTACCGGGTTGCTCGAACCTGGCGAAGTCGGCATCTCGGCGACGAATCGTAATTTCAAGGGGCGCATGGGCTCGCGCGATGCGCAGTGCTATCTCGGCAGCCCGGAGGTGGTCGCCGCCTCGGCCGTTGCTGGCTATATCTGCGGGCCGGTAGAAGTAGAGCCGCGCGAAATGACACGACGCTTCGAAGAATATGTGCTGAGTTCCGGCGCAGCGGAGAAGGTCGAGATTCTTCCCGGATTTCCGGCGAGCGTGCGGGGGCGGCTGGTTTTCCTGCCGCAGGACAACCTGAACACCGACGGCATCTATGGCAAGGATTACACCTACCGCGAGGACATGACGCCGGAGATGATGGCGGGCGTGGTGATGGAGAACTACGATCCGCAATTTGCGTCGCGCACGGCTGAGGGCGATGTGGTGGTCGGCGGATTTAATTTCGGTACCGGCTCCAGTCGCGAGCAAGCGGTGACGGCGCTCAAGTGCAAGGGCATTCCGCTGGTGATTGCCGGCAGCTTCTCTCAGACATACCTGCGCAACGCGTTCAACAACGGCTTTCTATGCCTCGAGACACCGGAGCTGGTGAATCGGCTGCGCAGCAGGCTGGCCGATGCCGTGGGACGCAGGGAGAAGACCATCATCCCCGGAGATATCATCGAGGTTGACTTCGCCTCCAGCACGATTTGTTATGCAGGCGAAGAGTTCGTCTTTCCTGCACTGGGCAGCGTACCGCAATCGCTGGTGATCGCGGGAGGAGTGGAAAACCTGGTAAGCCGCAAGTTGGCGAGTGCCCTTGCAGCGGAGGTTTGATTCGTATCAGGGCACGACCTTCAGTTGTGCCGTCGTTGCGGCCGACGTGAACGGCTTTAGCCGCTGAAGTGCAGGGGCTAGAGCCCGCGTAAATACAGAGGCTTCTACGGCACGGCTGAAGCCATGCCCTGATACAAGGCGTTTCTCCTGGCGCAAGGCTCTATTCAGGTGACTACCAGCGTCGGGCTTCCGATGCATGGTGAATTGATACGGAGTTCAGACATGGCAAAACACACCGTCGTAACCATGCCGGGAGACGGCATTGGAAATCAGGTGCTACGGGAGGCGATTCGCGTGCTCGATGCTGTCGGCTTCGAGGCCGACTACGTGCACGCCGATATCGGCTGGGAGTGCTGGATCAAGGAAGGTAATGCACTACCGGAGCGCACCATCGAGCTTCTGCGGCAGCACAAAATCGGTCTCTTCGGCGCGATTACCTCCAAACCGAAGAAGGAAGCCGAGGCCGAGTTGAGCCCGGCGCTCAAGGGCAAGGGCTATCAGTACTTCAGCCCCATCGTATCCATGCGGCAGAAGTTCAATCTCGATGTTTGCATGCGGCCCTGCCTGTCGTTCCCCGGCAATCCGCTGAACTTCATTCGCAAGAAGCCAGCCGGCGGCTTCGAAGAGCCGAGGGTCGATGTTGTCGTCTTTCGCCAGAATACCGAGGGGCTCTACGCAGGTGTGGAGTGGAGCAATCCCCCGGAGCCGGTCCGCGATGCCCTGCGCAGCCATCCGAAGTTCAAGCCGTTCGAGAACGTCGCTGGGGAAGACCTCGCGATTTCGATCCGCGTCATCACCCGCCCGGCGGCGCGACGAATTTGCGAAGCCGCGTTTCAGCACGCGCGCAAATTCGGTTACAAGTCGGTCACCATTTGCGAAAAGCCCAACGTGCTGCGCGAAACCTCGGGAATGATGGAGGAGGCCGCGAAAGAGGTGCAGAAGCAGTACAGCGACATCCCGCTGTGGTCCACCAATATTGATGCGCAGACGATGTGGCTGACGAAAAATCCGGAAGATTACGGCGTGATCGTGGCTAGCAACCTGTTTGGCGATGTGATCAGCGATGCGTTTGCCGGGCTTGTAGGCGGTCTGGGCTTCGCCGCGTCCGGCAACATCGGAGCCGAGGTTGCGGTTTTCGAGCCGACGCACGGCTCGGCGCCGAAGTACGCTGAGCTCGATCCGCCGATCGTGAATCCCATTGCCATGATCCTCTCGGCGGCAATGATGCTCGATCACATAGGCGAGAGTGAGAAGGCGGAGAAGATTCGCAGCGCGATTGCGGCGGTCGTGTCCGAAGGCAAAGTGCGGACCTATGACATGCTACGCATTCCCGGCGGCGCGAAGTCGCTGGCCCAGGGAGCAGCTTCAACGTCGCAGATGACCGACGCCATCCTGGCGAAACTTGGCGTCGGTGTGGAGAAGGCGTATGCCGGCAGCCGCTGAGACCAGCGCTTTGCGGCGAGGCGAATCCGGCCGTGCAGGCGGCGATGTCCGCTCCGATCTGCATGTCAGTTTCGAGGAGCGCAGCAGCGGCGGCATCGAGATCGATCTGCGCTCGCGTGTCGAACTCTATTACGGTGCGAGCATCCGCCAACAGGTAAGAGATGTGCTTCAGGCGCTGGGCGTCGAGCATGCTCATATCGCCATTACCGATGAAGGCGCACTGCCGTTCGTAATTGCCGCGCGAGTCGAAGCGGCCGTTCGGCGCGCCGGACTTGGCCAGGGAAAATCCGCGCTTCCTGTGGCTGTTCGATTGCCCACGCCCACAGCACGAGACCGCCTGCGGCGCTCGCGTCTTTATCTGCCCGGCAACGAGCCAAAGTACTTCATCAACGCCGGACTGCACGCTCCTGATGCGGTCATCCTCGACCTGGAAGATTCGGTCCATGTCGCCGAAAAAAATGCCGCTCGTCTGCTGGTGCGCAATGCCCTGCGCGCGGTGGATTTCGGCCCGGCCGAGCGAATGGTCCGTATCAACCAGCTTCCGCTCGGGCTGGCAGACCTGGAAGAGATCGTTCCGCAAACGCCCGACCTCGTGCTGATCCCCAAGGTCGAGACCACCCAGCAGATGTCCCACGTTGTAGGAGCCATGGAGTCGATTGCAAAACAGAATGGCATCACTCGTCCTATCTGGTTGATGCCGATCCTGGAATCGGCGCTGGGCATCGAGAACGCCTTTGCCATCGCCACAGCGTCCGATCGCATTGCCGCCATCACCATTGGATTGGAGGACTACACGGCCGACCTCGGTGTGGCGAAAACGCCGGCCGGAAGCGAGTCGCTGTACGCGCGCATGCGGATTGTCAACGCGGCTCATGCCGCACATGTGCAGGCCATAGACTCGGTTTACGGCGACGTTGCCGACAATGACGGCCTGCTGCGCTGGGGCGAAGCTTCCCGGGCGATGGGATTCGAAGGGATGGGCTGTATTCATCCCATGCAGATCGAGATCATCCATCGCGCCTTTGCGCCAACTGCGGCGGAACTGGAGAAAGCGCTAAAGATCGTCGCCGCCTACGAAGACGCGCAGTCGCGCGGACTGGGAGTGGTGAGTCTCGGCTCCAAGATGATCGATGCGCCGGTGGTGCAACGAGCCGTGAAGCTGGTGGCGCGCGCCAGGCAAATGGGCATCATTGCCGATCAGCCCGGCGGTGTGAAAGCAGGACAATGATGAGCGCAGGCGTTGCAACCGGATTGATTACGAATGCGATCGGGCGTCGCGTGCCGGCCATGGTCAACGGTCGCGAGCAGGAGCCGTACAAGGGTGCGGATGGCCATCGGCCATCCGGACACAAAACTGGACCGCCGATTCGCAGCAACAGCGATTATCCGGCGAACGGCGACAAGCGCGTTCCCGACGTCGAGACGGCATTGCGGCTCTGCGGCCTGCGCGATGGCATGACCATCAGCAACCACCATCATCTGCGCAACGGAGACCGCGTCGCCCTGACCGCGCTGCAAACCGCCGCCCGCATGGGAGTTAAAGACCTGCGGTGGTTCCCCAGCGCGTCGTTTCCTTGCCAGGAGCCAGTCATCGAGCTGATGAAATCCGGCGTGGTGCACCACATCGAAGGCAGCATGAATGGCCCGCTGGGCGACTACTGTTCGCATGGGCACATGCGCGGGCTAGGCGTGCTACGCTCCCACGGCGGCCGCTGGCAGGCGGTGCAAGATGGAGAAGTTCACATCGATATCGCAGTAATCGCGGCGCCCACCGCCGACTTCTTTGGCAACGCGGATGGCTCGCACGGCAAGTCAGCCTGTGGATCCCTGGGCTTCGCTCTGGCGGATTCCGTCTACGCTGATCGCGTAATCGTCGTCACCGACAATCTCGTCCCATTTCCCTGCGTTCCCTGGCAGATCCAGGGCAACAATGTGGATCACGTCGTCGAGGTGGATTCCATCGGCGATCCCGAAAAGATCGTCAGCGGCACCACCCAGATCACGCGCAGCCCCGACCGCCTGCGAATTTCCGAAATGGTGGCACGCTTCCTGCGCGACAGCGGCATTATGCGCGATGGATTCTCCTTCCAGGCAGGCGCGGGCGGAATCGCGCTGGCGTTTGTGGACTATCTCGCGCGCATGATGAAGGCGGCCAACGTCAAAGCCGGGTTTGTGCGCGGCGGCTCGACCAAGTACCTGGTGAATCTGTTGAAGGAAGGACTGATCGGCTACATCCTCGACGGCCAGACGTTCGATCTTGACGCCGTGCACTCGATTGCCGGTGATCCCCGGCACGTGCCTACCAGCCCCTTCACCTCGTACAACTTCCATGGCAAGGGCAACTTCGCCTCCATGGTGGACGCCTGTGTTCTGGGGGCCACCGAGGTTGACGTCAACTTCAATGCCAACGTGGTCACCCATTCCGATGGACGGCTGCTGCACGGCATCGGCGGTTGGCAGAACTGCCTTTTCGCCGGCTGCACCATTCTCGCGGTTCCGTCATTTCGCGACCGCATTCCGGTGATCGTCGACGAGGTGACTACCATTACCGGGCCGGGCGAGCTGATTGACGTGGTCGCAACCGAACGCGGCATCGCCATCAATCCCAAGCGGCAGGACCTGCTGGATGCGGTCAGAGGAAAGGGATTGCCAATCCGTCCGATCGAAGAGATCAAGGCGGAGGTGGAGAAGATCTGCGGCGGCAAGGCCGCGAAGCCACGCTTGCTCGACCGCCCGGTTGCGATCGTGAAATGGGTGGACGGTACCGTGCTCGATACGGTCTGGCAGGTGGTGGACGAAAATCCCTATGCACCCAAAGTGAGCGGCGCAGAGTAATTCTTTGCAACAATTCTGAGCGCAAACCCATTCTTGAGGTACTCGCCACGCGAGCGCACCCGCGTTACGGCTTGATCGTCAGGCAGCTTCGTTCCGTTGCCGATGGGAACAACACTTGGCCCGCCTTCGCCATCACACTAAGCAAAACTCATCTTTAGAATTGGAGGCAGTATGGCCCTGTTCTCAATGAAGCTGGAAAATCTGCAGCAGCTTTTTGTGAAGGAGTTGCGCGACCTTTACGACGCCGAAAACCAGATCACCGAGGCGCTACCTAAGCTCATCGACGCCGCACACCACAGCGAGCTGAAGAGTGCGCTTCAGCAACATCTTAACGTCACCAAACAACAAATCAGCCGGCTGGATCGGATGTTCCAGACCCTCAACCAAAAGCCGACGGGCCAAACGTGCAAAGGGATGAAGGGCATTATCAAGGAAGGTGACGAGATCGTCTCGCAAGGCGGCGATCCCAGCACTCTGGACGCCGGCATCATCAGCGCTGCACAACGGGTGGAGCACTACGAAATGGCGGGCTACGGCACCGTCCGCACCTACGCTGAGCTGCTGGGCCGCGATGACATGGCCCGGCTGTTGCAGCAAACCCTCGATGAAGAGAAAGAAGCCGATAACAAGCTGAATCAGATTGCCGGCAGCGTCAACATCGAGGCCAAGGCCGCTTAGTTTGCTTGATTTTATCGCCTGTGCGACAAAGGCGGGCCAACGGGCCCGCCTTACTTCGATCGCATTCCAACTGGGATTACTTAATTGCCGGCCTAGTTCGCAGGGACTAACCTGAACGTTGGTTCATCGATGCTCTTGGTGTGCGGCTTACGAGGACCGCAGGTAGTACTCCGCACAAACTCGGGCGCGTGGTCATCGTCGCGTTTGAAGATATATGCCCGAATCTTGTAGCAGATGTCGTCGGACGGCGTTACCGCGCTGTCGGGCATCGGCGCAAGCGGGCTCAACTCAAACGATTGCGCGGGCAGTGCACCGCTTTGGCTCAAGAAATCGGCGGACTGATCCGGCCCGTGCGGCTGTATGGCTGGGGTCTGGCTTGCGGGCGCCACCATTACCATCGAAAGCAGGAGGAGGCTCGCGAGAGGCATGACTTAGCCCTCCTTAAGCGAATCATAGCACCGTTTCACCCGCCAGCAGCCGGATTGGGATGAACTGCAGAAGCTCTGGGTCTGCTACTAAAGCGGCAGGGGCGTACGCCCATGAGGGGATTGTTGCTGGAAATGAGACGGTGGCATGATTCGTCCAGATCACAGCAGTGAAACCGGGCCGTTTAGAGAAGCGATAACTACGGCGAGCAACGCAGGTACATTCTCCTCATACCCATACACCTGCGGATTGGCTGGTTTCCTGGGCAGACACACAGGCCAAAGGCCCGGCGTTCTCCTTCGCCGGGCCTTCATGTTTCCGCTGAGCTTAAGCCTCAGGCAGCGGCATCGGCGCTCTCAACGGCGGGCCGCAATACCGGCACGACGTCGGGACGTCCGATACTGAAGTACGCAAATCCAGCCTGTTTCATCTGCTCGCGGTCGTAAAGGTTTCGCCCATCAACCACCACCGGGCGCTTCATCTGCCCGCGTAGTCGATCGAGAGCGAGGGAGGAGAATTCTTCCCAGTCCGTCAGTATCAGCAGAGCGTCGGCATCGGTCGCTGCCTCGTATGCGCTCTCCGCGAAAGTGATATCTGCCCGTTGGGTAAATTCGGCTCGGGCCCGTGCTGTGGCAGCGGGATCGTAGGCGACGATCTCGCATCCTTCTCGCAACAGGGCGCGGACGACTGTAATTGCAGGCGACTCCCGTATGTCGTCGGTACCACCTTTGAACGCTAGTCCCAGCACCGCCAGCCGCTTGTCCTTCAGGGTTCCAACCGCTCTCCGCACTTTGGCGACGAACGAACGCTGCTGGTCTCGGTTGATCTGAACAACGTCTTCCAGAAGCCGGAAGTCGTAACCGCTCTCACGGGCAACGGCATGGAAGGCGGCAAGGTCTTTCGGGAAGCAGGAGCCGCCATAACCGATTCCCGGCTTCAGAAACTTATGCCCGATGCGCTGATCGCTTCCTATCCCGCGCACCACCTCCTCGATATCGGCGTGGTTTGCCTCGCAGATATTTGTGACCGCATTGATGAACGAGATCTTCATTGCCAGGAATGCGTTGGACGCCTGCTTGATCATTTCAGCGCTGGCCGAGCTGGTCAGAATGAGGCGAGCGGGGATAATGCAGTCGTCGGGACTGGGAATCGCACTCCTCTGGGCAGCGTAGCTGCCTTCCAGCAACGGCCCATAAGCTAGCCGCAGCAACTCTGTGCTGTGCCGGCAATCGCATCCCAGAATAATCCGATCAGGATAGAGAAAATCCGTAACCGCTGTGCCTTCGCGGAGAAATTCGGGATTCGACGCCACGGCGAAGCACTGCGGAGACGCGCCGCTACGCTGGAGCACGCGACGGACTGACTTATTAGTCCCCACCGGAACCGTGCTTTTGACCACGACCAGCTTGTATCCCGTCATGCATTGGCCAATATCGCAGCAGACGCGCTCCAGGCAGGATAGGTCGCATGCGCCTGACTCGCTCGACGGAGTGCCGACGGCGATGAAGATGATGGACGCGTTGCGCACCCCCTCTTCCAGCGAGGTGGTAAAATGGAGCCGTCTTCCGCTATGCCGCTCCAGCAGGACGGGAAGCAATTCCTCATGGATGGGCGGTTCGCCACGTTGTAATGCCGAAATCTTGCCTGTGTCGTT
Organism: uncultured Acidobacteriaceae bacterium; assembly: GCA_963785825.1. Classification (GTDB taxonomy): domain Bacteria; phylum Acidobacteriota; class Terriglobia; order Terriglobales; family Acidobacteriaceae; genus Bog-257. Next base: position 521,405 of record CAWAWQ010000001.1, read on the forward strand.
GTCGATGCAGACGACGTGATGGCCAATCTCGGCCAGGCACGCCGCCGCTACCAATCCCACATACCCAGAGCCTACGACGGCAATTTGCATGACGATCTACTTACCTTCCCCGCCGGTACGCAAGCTAGCCTGCCCGGAACACTTCCTTGCCAAACACGCCTACGCAGCAGACTTCAAGGACTCGAGCTCCTCCAGCGGCAGCGGCTGCTGCTCCTGAATGTCGCTGAATCCCTTGTCGCTGAATAGCGATGTGTAGTAATGGTGGGCCCGCTCCCAAGCCTGGTCGTCCGGCGGCGTTCCGAATATCTCCACATAGCTCGGACTGCCAGGAAAGGGGAACATGGGCACCGGCTCGCTCACCCAAACGCCATGTGATTTCAGGTGCTCCTGCCAGCGTCGAATCTCACTTTTGTCATCTTTCTCGGTGAGAATCAGGTTCGCCTGCACCCAGGGTATTCTTGTGCGCGCGTAGATCAGCAGCTCGGTAATCCGCTGCGTCGTCATGCGGCAGTTCTTGTTTAGCTCGTCGCGCCCCTCGTCGGTGATCGACTCAATACCGACCTCCATGGAAATGCAACCAGCCCGGCCCAGCAGGTCGAGAGTCTCTTCGTTCCAGAGATCGATCCTGGTCTGTAAGCCGATCTTCACCCTGCGCTCCGCCAGGGCTTCCAGGAGCTTCAGGACGTTTTTGCCGACACCGAAGATCTCGTCGATGAAGTAGATGTAATCGACGCCGCGGGCCAGCAGGCGATCGACTTCGCTAAGCACTGCATCCAGCCTGCGCTCGCGAAACTTATTGCGGAACAGCGTCTTGTTACAGAAGTTGCAAGCCCAGGGGCAGCCGCGCGCGAATTCCACTTCCGCGCCACGGCCGTCGCCGGTGAAAACGTGGTGACGGTGGGCGTGGGATTCTACCGGATAGTTGCGGAAATCCAGTGGGCCCAAGGCCTGCATGTTCGCAACCCCCAGCTCGTGCGTGAGGTACAAGCTGCCATCGGGACGCCGGAAGCAGCAGCCTGATATCTGTTCCCACGGATGCATCGCGAGCTGGGCCAAAGTCTCGTCTGGCTCGCCCCGCAACACGACGTCGCAACCGGTCTTGCGCAGAGTCGCTGCCGGGGTGGCGGAGCCATGAGGACCGATCGCCACCGTGGTCAGGCCACCACCCAATGCCGCAAACCATTCCATCGGGACCCGCAGCTCGGGTGGAGGACACCGCCAGAACAGATACGAAGGAGCTGTCGGCATGACCAGGAAGTCGGGAGCAAAGCGACCCAGCTCTTGGCCGACTTGCCGCACGTCCAGGTTCTCAATCTGTGCGTCGATGAGCAGGGCCTGGTGCCCGGAACTCATGATCTGATCGTGCGCGAATAGCAGCTCCAAAGGATAATGCGGATCGCGGCACCCGAAATAAGTAGAGCCTTCAAACGTCCAGTTCGGATTGACGAGCGCAAATTTCATGACTATGCCGTTCGCGGAAGCGCCATACCGGAAGCCGGCACCGCATCTTCCGCAACACGAACCGTGGCGAACAGATCACGGTTCTGCTTCCACCAGCGGTGAATTCCTTCCACCGTTTCACCCACACCAATGACCGGCTGCCAGCCGGTATCGTGCTGCAACTTGCTGAAATCAGTGATGTATACCGCCTGATCCCCGGGACGGACGCTGTCGAACCTCAGGCCGATCCTGTGCCCCGTCATGTTCTCGATCAGTGCGGCCAACTCAAGCAGGGACACGGTGTTGGCCGGGCCGCCGCCGAGGTTGTAAACCCGGCCCTGCGGTGAAGCGGGTAACACCCTGACCGCCTCGATTGCGCGTATCAGGTCAGCAACATTGAGTACATCGCGAACCTGCAATCCGTTGCCAAAAATTGTTACCGGCGTTTTCGTAAGCGCGGAATACAGGAAGTGCGCTACCCAGCCTTGGTCCTCGTTGCCGAACTGATGAGCCCCAGCGATGCACGACATCCGGAAGACAACGCTGTTCAGCCCGTAAATGCGAGCATAGTCACGCACATACTGGTCAGCGGCGCCTTTGGAACACCCGTAAGGAGAGTGGAAATCAAGCGGCTGCGACTCGTTGGTACCGCACGGGTTGGAGCAGCGATACCGCGTTTTGTCGGGCCAGGTCTCGCCCGAGCTGGCGCTGCCATAAACCTTGTTAGTCGAGGTGAAGAGCAGAAAAGGTCTGTTGGCCGATTGTCGCGCTGCCTCCAGGATGTTGAACGTGCCCAGCAGGTTGACTTCGAAATCGAATCGAGGATCGGCAACTGAGTTGGTAACAGCGACTTGCGCCGCGAAGTGGTAGATCTCGGTGGCGTGCCGCACCGCGCGCTCCACCATCTCTGCGTCGCGAATGTCCCCAATCGTGATTTGCAGACGCCTGGAACGGCCGGCAAGCTTTTCCAGAGCGTTCAGGTTGTGACGGACGCCCTGGCGCGAGAGATTGTCGAAGATATGAACCTTGGCCTCGCTGGCTTGCAGCAGATGCTGAGCGACATTCGACCCGATAAACCCAGCTCCTCCAAAGATCAGCACTGACCGAAGAGACTGCTTATTTTCCATTGTTGATTTTTCCGATTTGCTTGCGGTCCCGCCCGGTGCTGCTGCAAGCTTCATGAAAGGTAAGTAGATGCAGTGGGGAAGGCGGATAGTTTGCTCACCCCTGCAAGCTTTGAGTGATAAACGGAACGCAAGAGTCGCATCACTCCGCATAGGCCCCGACTGTGTTCTAATGCTGCTGACAGGCAGGAGATGTAGAGAGTGCAGGTTCTGAGGCGGAGGAGGTAATGGAAGAGCGCGATTTTTACGAGGAACGGCAGGAGAACAGACGGGCCACCCTGACCTGCCCGCATTGTCATCAAGCCGCTGAGTATGACCTTGGTTGGTTTGTTCGCACCAAGAAGCGCCAGTTGCCGCCCAGGGCTGATGAGCGCGACCGCGCCAAGTTCGCCAAGGCTCGATCCTACATGGTGCGGCGCGATGATATGGTCGCGTGCAAGAATCTGCGCTGCCGGAAGAGGTTCGAGGTGTCCGGCGTCCAGTCAGTCGCGTTCCTGGACGAACAGGTTCGACCGGAGCGGCTGCAATAGATTTTCCGAGGTCGTGGGCAGGGACTTACGGCCATCATGCGGCTACTCTGCCGACACGCGAACCGTTCTACGGGGTCACGACTGTTCAGCCTCCTCGGCCACCTGCTCCAATCTCGAATGCGAAGGGCTGCGATTGTGAACGGCTTGGGGTGACCAGCAGCTCACGATTCTGCGTGGGAATCAGCTTCCATGTCCACCAAAGCACAACCTGCCGGTCCACCGCCGCGGAAGGCCGAATTTACCGCCCGAGTCGCAAGCTTCATGGAGCGCGTCGACCGCTTTTGGCAGCGCGTCACCGAGGGAATGCGGCTCAGCCAGCTCTGGTCACAATTTCAGACCGACGCCCGCACCAGCTACCGCCTGTATTCGCAGGAAGTGGACTCCACCTGGGTAGCGGGAGTGCCCAGGGGAAGACATTTCCTCAACGTGGTGAGCCAGTTCTTCTGGGCAATTCTGGAGAAGCTAACCCCGGCACGGCGGGTGTTGCTGCTGATTGCCATCGTGCTGATTGTGATCCCCGGAGGCGAGTGGACCTGGCAGAGCAACTCCGGCGAGATCAAGGCTTTCGCCCTCGATTTTCACTTCTATGGCGGACTGCTGATGTTCGCCTTGCTGATCCTGGAGGTCGCCGACCGAGTGGTGATGAAGCGCGATCTCCAGATCGCCAAGGAGATTCAGGCGTGGTTGCTTCCGGCAAGTCCCCCAGCCGTGCCTGGCCTGGAGATCGCGTTTGCCACCCGTCCGGCCAACACCGTGGCCGGAGATTACTACGATGTCTTCGCCCGTCCGGGACCGCACGGTGAGACGTTCCTGATTGCTGTTGCCGATGTGGCGGGGAAAAGCGTGCCTGCGGCCATGCTCATGGCGACCTTTCAAGCCAGCCTGAAGACGCTTTCCACCACGCCGGGACCGCTCACCGAATTGATCGGGAGGATGAACCGTTACGCCTGCACCAATAGCCAGAACGGTCGCCGCTTCACCACCGCGTTTGTGGCCGAATACGACCCGCGCACCCGTACGCTGAGCTACGTGAACGCCGGCCACAACGATCCGATTCTGCGCCGGCAATCAGGTCTCATCGAACGCTTAGGGGCCGGCGGCCTCCCGCTCGGCGTCATGGAAGGCGCCGCGTATGAATCAGGTACCGTGACTCTGCAAACTGGAGACTGGCTGGTGATTTTTACCGACGGCGTGGTGGAAGCCGAAAATGTGCGGCAGGAAGAATACGGGGAGCAGCGTTTTATCGCCATGCTGCACCCAGGCGTCATGCTGACGCCAGCAATGCTGCTCAACAGCGTCATGGTCGATCTCGACCGGTTCGTCGGCAGTGCCCCACAGCACGATGATGTTACCTGCATGCTGCTGAAAGCAGGTTAGCAAGCGCCTACTCCACAGCTTTGCTAAACAAAGCAGCTACCCCGGAAATATTGGGCAGCAATTCGGCTGGAAGACTGTGCCGCTGCTGCAGGTATGCCGGATCGTTGTAGGTGAGCCAGACCTTACCCTCAGCGTCTTCCCAAACGAGCGCTTTCAGCGGCAGGTCAATCGCGACAGTGGGCGAGGCTTGCATCAGGGGCGTACCTCCCTTGGGGCTGCCAAAGATGAGCAGCTTGGTTGGTGGCATCGTCAAGCCCACCTTCGCGGCTTCGCCGCTGTGATCGGCGCGCGCGAAGATGGTGACATCACGCTCCAGTAGCAACGCCTCCAGGCGCCGCATGGTTTCCTCGACCGAGGGTTGGCTCGCCAGATGGATGAGTCCGTTCGCCGCGCTAGTGTTCATTGCTTTCCTCACTCTTCGTTCGAGGTGCCATTATCCCATCTTCGAATGCCAGGGCGGCAAAGGCTGCCGACCACGCCAACCCTATGTGAGAATGGAAGCAATGCAATCCAAACCCTGGGATGTCGTTATCTTCGACTATGGGCGGGTATTGAGCAACTCACCCAGCCTGGCCGAGCGGGAGAAATTCGCGGCCTTGGTCGGCATAACCGAGCCGCCCTTCTTTCGGATCTACTCGGAAACTCGCGATGAGTACGACTGCGGCCGGCACGACTGTCACCAGCACTGGCAACATTTTGCTGCCGCGGCAGGAGTAACGTTTTCCGCCGGTCAGGTCGAGCGCATCCTGGAGATGGAAAACCGCATGTGGTTGCGGGTAAATCCCGATGCGCTCGCGCTGGCGCGGCAAGTCAAAGCTGAGGGGATCCGGACGGCGATTCTGTCCAACATGCCCCACGACCTGCTACGCGAAATGCGGCAGAGCTTCGGTTGGCTGGACGAATTCGAGGTGCAGATCTGGTCCTGCGAGCACGGCATCATCAAACCCGATCCGGCAATCTATCGCGTTTGCCTCGAAATGTTAGGCTGCCCACCGCATCGCGCTTTATTTTTCGACGACCGCCCCAACAACGTCGTGGGTGCTCGCCAGGTGGGAATGCAGGCGCATGTTTTCGAGTCGGCCGGCCAGGCGCGAGCCATCGTGCGTGCCGCGCTCGGAGATCACAGAACTGGTTCCGTGAATGCTGCTGTCTTTCGGCCGCTCTGACCCAGTCTTCGGAAGCTCGAAAACTGGCCAATGGCCACCTGAGTTGCTGACAACTGTTTCACTTTGCGCGCAAGCGCCGGATAGCGGGACTGTCGAGGGCGGTACTAACCTGTGAGCATGCAAAGCGAACTTCAGCACAAATGGCAACAGGTAATGGCGCGCGACGCCCGCCAGGACGGACGCTTCGTCTTCGCGGTCCGGACCACAGGCGTTTACTGCCGTCCCTCGTGTCCGAGCCGCCGGCCCCGGCGCGACTCGGTCGAATTTTTTGCCGGCCCAACCGAAGCGGAGCGCGCCGGCTACCGCGCCTGCCTGCGATGCAGGCCGACAGAAGTTTCGTCCCAGGCGCGATATGTGATGCGGGCGCGGCAGCTGCTCGATAACGCAGAGGGGGTGGTCACGCTGGCGGAGCTCAGCAGAAAAATCGGACTCAGCCCCTTCCATCTGCAACGGTTGTTCAAGCGTGCCACCGGGCTCAGCCCGCGCGAATATCAGTCGGCGCGCCGCATACAGCAGGTCAAGCACGATCTACGCGAAGGAGAAGATGTGACCACCGCAATTTACGACGCCGGCTTCGGCTCGCCCAGCCGCCTCTATGAAAAGGCTCCTCAACAACTTGGCATGACGCCGGGCGAATATCGCCGCGGTGGTGCGGGTACAAAGATCACGTATGCAATTTCGTCCAGTCCGCTTGGCCGGTTGCTGATTGCGGCCACGGCGCGCGGTCTCTGTGCCGTCCGCTTTGGCGAGAGCGCGGCTGATCTGGAGCAGGATATTCGGGAGGAGTTCCATGCCGCCGTGCTGCATCGGGACGATGCCGCCATGCGCGCGTACGTTGAACCGCTGTTGTCGGCGATTCACGGAGAGAACACCACCATCGACCTGCCACTGGATGTGCGCGCCACAGCCTTTCAGCGCAAGGTATGGGAGGCATTGCGCCGAATTCCACGCGGCGAGACTCGCAGCTATACCGAGGTCGCGCGCGAAATCGGAGAGCCAAGCGCCGTCCGCGCCGTGGCTCGCGCCTGCGCCTCAAATCCCGTGGCTCTGGCCGTACCTTGCCATCGGGTCGTCAGGAGCGACGGAGATCTGGCCGGATACCGCTGGGGAGTGGAGCGGAAAAAGAAGCTGCTGGAGCGCGAAGCTGACCCTCGCGCTATGTAGGTCCAATGGCACGTTTGGGTGCTATCATGCAGCAGATGTCGGCCAACGAGATCGAGCATTATGATTCACATTGAGTTAGAGCCCGAGATCGAGCACCGGTTACAGGCACAGGCGGACTCCTGTGGCGTCACTTTCTCAGATTACGTTCGAGAATTGCTGGAAAGGCAGGCAAAGGGGGCTGCCGCAACCGCGGCCCGGGATTCCGTTGGGGATACTATCGAGCACATTCGAGAGCTACGTAAAGGAAACAAACTGGCGGGTCTGAAGTTAAAGAATCTTATCCACGAAGGCCATCAATACTGATGGCTAGGTTTGTAGCAGACGCTTCAGTCACTCTAGCGTGGTGCTTTGAAGATGAAAGTAACGCGTGGGCAGACAAGCTTCTGGAGCGGCTTCGGACCGGTGACAGCGTGCTCGTCCCAGCGCATTGGCCCACGGAAGTGTTAAATGGAATGCTGATGGCTGTACGCAGAGGACGCATCCAACCAGAGCGGCCAGAGCTATTGTGGGATGCCCTCTCAATTTTGCCCATCGAAGTTGAACCCGCCCTGTCCTCCCCTCAAGCCAAGATCGCTCTTGCTCTGGCGAAACGATACGGACTGACAATATACGATGCAGCATACTTGGAATTAGCGATTCGCAAGGGGCTGCCGCTTGCAACCGGTGACGGTGACCTGCTCAAAGCCGCCTCTCAAGAAGCCATTACACTAGTCAGGTGAGTTCTAGGGAAGCATTCATCCACTTTCCCTTTTCCTCATTCTGCGTCCCGTTTCGGAACGTGTGATCACTTCCGTTTCCTATCACCCCGCCGCTCATTTATACTCGCTTGTTTCGCCCTAGTTGCACGCACTTGGTTGAACGAGGAGTCCTGTGAAGATCCTGGTCTGCATGAAGCAGGTGCCGCAGAAAGACGCGCCGCTGAAGCTCAATGAGAGCGGCACGTGGATTCGCGACGATGTTTCTTACGAAGTGAATGAGCCCGATGCTTACGCCTTGGAAGAGGCCCTGCGCCAGAGGGAGAAGCATGGGGGCGAGGTGGTGGTAATCACCAGCGGTCCACCGCGCGCCCAGCAGGTGCTGCGCGAGGCTCTGGCCAAGGGCGCGGACCGCGCCATTCACCTGGAAGGCGACGGCTTTGTCACCCTGGACGCCTTTAATACTGCGAAGGCGTTTGCAGCGGCGATCAAGGACGAGAGCTTCGACCTGATCTTTACCGGACTGCAGTCAGACGACTACGGCTTCGCCCAGACCGGCGTCATTCTGGCCGAATTACTCGGCTGGCCGCATGCCACCATCATCATGCAGATCGAGAAAAGCGATGGCGGCATCCGGGTCAAGCGCGAACTGGAAGCCGGCTTCTTCCAGTTTGTCGATATGCCTTTGCCGGCGGTGCTTACCATTCAATCGGGCATCAATAAGCTGCGCTATGCCACGCTGATCGGCATTAAGCAGGCCAAGAACAAGCCGCTGAAGAAAGTCAGCTTCGACGAGATCAAGTCCGCGCTGGGCGAAAATCTGCAGAAGATCGAAAAGCTGTACATCCCACAGAAAACGAAGAAAACGGAGGTGCTGGAAGGACCTCCGGCGGAGGTGGCGAAGAAGCTCACGGAAAAATTGCGTAACGAGATCAGGGTGATTTAGGCACTTTGCAGTCAGCAATTGGCACTTAGCAATTTAGCAGTTCGAATTTCACCGTTCTCCGTTAATCGTCGGTGGTTTAGACTTTGACTTGGGCAGTGACCGGCGGCAAATGCCAAATGCCAACTGCTAATTGCTTTCTTTCATCGGCATCTAACCGGGTAGCTCATATTCTCGAAAAGGAGCTCTGCTCGTTATGCCAGGATTTGATCAGGCCGCCATTGACAACACGGTTGAGAATCGCCGTCTGGGCTCGGTTCTGCTGACGGTGGGCTGGATCTTGCTTTGGGGGGACGCGGTTCTTGGAATCTTCTTCTTCATCAGCCTGCGCAACGGATCGTGGTTTTGGCCGATCTGGCTGGGCATTGAAGGCATTCTCGGGCTGGCGCTCGTGATGATGGGCACGCATTATCGCCGAGCGGTTGGTGCGACCGCATTAGGAGAGCGAGACCTGAAGCATACGCTGGCGCAACAACGGCAGGACGAAGCGGAAGATCGCCGGGTAAGCTAAATGGCCGCGTGGCATTAGCAATGCGGCGGAAGTTTGGGTAGAAGTGAGGGTGGCAAGTCGCAATGCAAGCCCGCCGATGGCGGGTAAGGAGGCGGCTATGTCATCGTTGGATAAGCAGGAAACCGGCTCGGCCGTGATGGTGATCGGCTGGGTCTTGATACTTTTCGCATTCCTCGTAATGTTCTTCCATCCAGCGGCAATCAAGCTGGGCGAAGCACGGATCGACGTCATCGCTGGCTGCCTGGCGGTGCTAGGCATGGCCCTGAGTCTTGGCGGCGCAATGGTTCGGGCGCACAATCGCTGAATCTCGATCGAATGCGAACAGTCGGGTTTGGATACTAATTACTCGGCGCTGCATTGCTCTGCAGCCGTGGTGGAGGGTCAGCTGCGCCTGGAGCGCTAGTGACATTCCGGCTGAAGATTGGGAAAAAATGGCAGACACTATTCTGGTTGTAGTCGAACAACGGGAAGGCAAGCTGAATCGGGTCTCCTTGGAGACGCTTGCCGGCGCGCAGGCGCTGGCTAAGGAAACCGGGTGGACACTGGAAGCAGCCATCGCCGGCAGCGGCGTCGGCGACATCGCCAAGGAAATCGCGACAAAGAAAGTCGCGAAAGTCTATGACGTGGAGTCGCCGAAGCTGGAGCCCTACACGCCTGACGGCTTTGTGGCCGCGCTAAAACAATTCATCCAGCAGAGGCAGCCCAAGCTGGTGCTGATGCCCCACACCTACCAGGTGCGCGACTTCGCTCCCAAGCTGGCGGCTGCGCTGAATCGCTCACTAATCAGCGACGCGGTAGGCTACAAATACGAAAGCGGCAAGTTGTTATTCACCCGCCAGATGTTCCAGGGAAAATTTGCGGCTGACGTGGCCTTTGTCGGCGAGGCGCCTTATTTCGCGACATTTCAGAATGGCGCATTTCGTGGTGACCAGGTCCAGCAAGGCGATGCTGCCGCGCCGGTGGAAACCGTCGCAATCGAAGTCGCCGATGGGACAGTGCGCAACAAGCCGGAAGCCCCCTTCAAAGAGGCCAAGCAGGCAGTCGATCTCACCCAGGCCGAGATCATTGTGGCCGTCGGCCGCGGGATCAAGGAGCAGAAGAACATCGAGATTGCCAACCAGCTTGCACAGGCCTTGGGCGGTGAAATTGCAGCTTCCCGCCCCATCTGCGATTCGGGCTGGTTGCCGATGGACCGGCAGGTCGGCTCGTCGGGGCAGACCGTGGCACCTAAGCTTTATCTGGCGCTGGGTATCAGCGGCGCCATTCAACACGTAGTCGGGATGAAAGGGGCGCGCACGATTATCGCGATCAACAAGGACTCCGAGGCGCCGATTTTCGAGATTGCTGACGTAGCCGTCGTCGGCAACCTGTTCGATATTGTGCCTCCGCTCATCGAAGAAGTGAAAAAGGCAAAGGGTGCCTGAAGAGCACTCACGCCATCAGGGTTTGTGGTTCCTGCTCTAGTTCGGCGCACGAACTCGCGCCTTTCTTCTTGCGTAAATCTGGTTGTCGTATCATGCCGATTGCCCAGATGGCGATGTCGCATGCTTTCGCCAGCCCGATCTAATGCATGCCCCGGAATTTTGGAACTAAACCATGATCGTCTTTCGGAAACCGCTCCCAGATGTTGATCGCCCGGCCATGGAAGCCGATATCGTCATTGTCGGTGGAGGGCCCGCTGGGATGGCGTGCGCGCTTCGCCTGTCGCAACTGATCGACGAGCACAATGCCATGCATCCCGACGTGCAACTAAGCAAAGAGAATATCTATCTCCTGGAGAAAGCCCGCGAAGTTGGCGCGCACTGCCTCTCCGGCGCGCTGCTCGATCCACGCTCCATGCGTGAGCTGTTGCCGGGTTTCGAAAAAGAGGCACCGCTCGATGCCGAAGTAACCAAAGAGGCGGTTTACTACCTCACGCGATCAGGCAAGTTCAAGCTGCCCATCACGCCTCCGCCAATGCGGGACCATGGCAACTACGTCATCTCCATCAACAAGTTCGTAAAGTGGCTGGGCAGCAAGGTGGAAGAGGCCGGAATCACGGTGTTCACCGGATTCGCCGGCTCCGAGTTGCTGTTTGACTCCGGGCGCGTTTCCGGCGTTCGCACCGACGATAAGGGCGTAGACAAAAATGGCCAGCAGAAATCGAACTTTGAGCCCGGCTATGACCTTAAGTCGAAGGTCGTGATTCTCGCCGAGGGCACGCGCGGATCGCTGACCAAACAGCTCATTGGCCGGTTTCAACTCGACCGCGACCGCAATCCGCAGACCTACGGCGTCGGCGTCAAAGAGCTTTGGGAGCTGCCCGCGGGCCGCATCGCTCCCGGCGAAGTTATCTACACGCTGGGATATCCGTTGACCTTCAATGAGTATGGTGGAGCCTGGATCTACGGATCGAAGGACAATGTTGTGTCCCTGGGCTTCGTCACCGGGCTCGACTACCGCGATCCGCGAATCGATCCGCAGCATGTGCTGCAGGAGTTCAAGAAGCATCCCTTCATCGCCAAGCTACTAGAAGGCGGAAAGATGGTCCGCTATGGCGCGAAATCGCTGCCTTATGGCGGCTGGTGGTGCATTCCGCCGCTGGCCGGCGATGGCTGGATGATTCTCGGCGACTCCGCGGGTTTTCTCAATTCGCAGCGGCTCAAGGGAATCCATCTTGCCATTAAGAGCGGCATGCTGGCCGCCGAGACCGCCTTTGAGGCCATGGTGAAGCAGGATTTTTCCCTGCGCATGCTGGAGACCTTCCAGAGCCGTATCGAGAACAGTTGGATCAAGACCGAACTCTGGCCGGTGCGGAATTTTCACCAGGGATTTGAAAATGGGTTTTTGCCGGGAATGCTTCATGCCGGCATCCAGCAATTCACCGGCGGACGCGGATTGCGCGCGCGCTACAGCAACGAGCCCGGGCATCATCGCATGCAACAGCTCCACCGGCTCCCGCCCAACGGCGGTCCGGAGTCGCACATCATCAATGCCGCCAAGGGCGACGGCAAGCTCACCTTCGACAAGCTGACCGACGTCTATCACTCCGGCACTAAGCACGAGGAAGACCAGCCGGCACATCTGGTCATCCACGACACCACCATTTGCAACGAGCGATGTGTCACCGAGTATGGCAATCCCTGCAAGAACTTTTGCCCCGCCAGTGTGTACGAGATGGTGGAAGCGCAGGACACGCCCAGCGGTCTGGAAATCCACCTGAACCCCTCGAACTGCGTGCATTGCAAAACCTGCGACATCATGGACCCCTACGAGATCATCACCTGGGTACCGCCCGAGGGCGGCGGCGGCCCGAATTACGAGGGGATGTAGAAGGGCAGCAATTAGCAGCCAGCAATTAGCAGTTAGCAGTTGGCACTAGCAAATTGGCATTTCGGCCTCAGTCGCAACAGACAGTCAAGGTGGCTGTTTACGCGGCGGTTGTCATATATTTGTCGTCCTGGCCGACGGCCTCAGCCGGAGCGGAGGGATCTGCGGATCGCGCTACCCTCCTCGGATGCAGTCGCCTAGCCAATTGCCAAGTGCTAACTGCCAACTGCCACTTGCTCACCTCAATCTCTGCTGCTTTCTCATTCGTCGCGCATCGTATAATGAGTTCATTGTTTCCGACCTCCGCAGCCTGATGGCATACCAATGGCTGCGGCGGCGGTGTTCTGCGAATGCTGCGGAACCGAGGGTGTGGAGGGAAACGTCTACGCCTCCCGTGCTTGGAAAGGAAACGACCGGCAGTGCGTGTCCACGCCTGCGTCTCGTCTCATTTTCCTCGCACATTTGAAAGAGAGCGTCTCGCGAGTATAGGGTTCTTTCGACTCGCGGCCGAAAGCGGGCCGCTCGCTCAGGATGACACGGGCAGTTGATTGCTAAAAGCTAAAGGCCAAGAGCTAACGGCGAGGAGCGAGGAGCAAACAGCGAATCGCGTGTCTCTAACCGACAAATTCGGACGGCGCATCAGCGATCTGCGGATCTCCATCACCGACCGCTGTAATTACAAGTGCGTCTACTGCCGCTCAGGTACTGACGGACCGCAGTTTCCGGAGATGCCGATCGCTGACTACCTGCGCATGGCGAGGGTCTTCGTCGGCTTGGGAATCACCAAGGTCCGTCTCACCGGCGGGGAGCCGCTGTTGCGCAACGGCATTGTTGGGATGGTGCGCGAGCTTGCAAAAATGCGCACCCTGGAAGGCGGCGAACTCGACATCGCTGTCACAACAAATGGACACCTGCTGGCCGAGATGGCGCAACCGCTCGCCGATGCCGGCCTGTCGCGGGTGACGGTATCGATGGACGCAGTCGACCCTGAGCTTTTTGCACGCATCACACGCGTGGCCAATGGTTATGAGCGGGTGCTGGCCGGCATCAGAGCGGCACAACGCGCGGGGCTCAATCCGGTGAAGATCAACTGCGTCCTGATGCGCGGCTTCAACGACGACCAGATCGCCGCCTTCGGCCGCTTCGCCCGTGAAGAGGGCGTAGTCGTCCGCTTCATCGAATTCATGCCATTGGAAGAGGACCGCGTCTGGTCGCCGGAGATCGTGGTGCCCCTCGACGAGATCCTGCGCCGTATGGCCGAATTCATGCCGTTACGTGAACTCGGTAATGCTCGCAGCGAGACAGCGCGCCGATATGTATTCGAGGATGGTATAGGCGAGATTGGAATTATCGCGCCCGTGTCGCACCCATTCTGCGGCCATTGCAGCCGGGTGCGCCTCACTTCCGATGGCAAGATTCGCACCTGCCTGTTCTCTGTCCTCGAGCACGACCTGGCCGCTCAAATGCAATCCGGCGCAAGCGACGACGAGATGGCCGATTTCATCCGCAATGCTGTCGATCACAAAGAAGAGCGACATCATATCGGGGAGCCCGGCTTTGTCCCCGCCTCGCGAACCATGGTGCACATCGGCGGCTGAGAGTGCGCAGCAGCCGGGCCTGTCTCCCCTGATCACGGGCACCGCTGGCATTCATTCCGACTACCTCTCTTTGCCTTCAGCTTTCTTCGCACTGGGTGGCAGCAGACCGTTCAGCCGGAGATACATGGCTGCGGCGCTGTAATGGTCGGCCCAGTCCGCGGCCAGATGCACCATTGCAGCTCCGCGGGTGCTGGTGTGGCCTGCGAACAGCGTTGCCGGCTGACCCAGTTCGGTGTCGTCAGCCTTGGCCAGCGATTGTTCGCAGTAGGCGAAGGAGTCTTCCAGCACCTTGGTCAGCATGTCCTTAGAGTCGGTCTCGCTGAGCTTCATTTCGCGCGGCTTTTCGCCGGCAATCGCCGCGCACAGCGAATTATTGCTCTGCGCCACATGCATCATCAGGTGCGCGAAAGAGATCTGCTGCTCGGTCGGATGGTAGGCATATTTATCGGCGGGCATCTCTTCGGCCGCGCCGATCAAGTTCTTGGAGTAACGCTCTTCCATCTGGCGCACGGTCGTGACGATGGGATTGCTGGTCGCCGAAGCCGCCGGCTTCGTCTGCGACATCAGAGCGGGTGCGACGCTCATCAGCAGGATCGCAGTAGCGGTAACAGTGAATTTCATATCGTTCCCCACAAGAGAGATGCCAAAAAGCATACCCCAACCGTGGCGTTGGCGTTTTTTCGCATGCGGAGCCATACTCCCAGCCAGGTGGGACGCAGCTCAGCGGCAGACCAAAAAAAATTCGCCATCCTAACCACGAATGGCGAAGCGGTGAAATATCGTTACATCAAAAATCGCTCACGCGATTCGTAGACCAGCTTGTCTAGCCACGGAACTTGCGGCGGACGATGCCGGCCATGCCAACCAGACCGCTACCGAACAACAGCAGGGTGCTCGGCTCCGGAGTCGTTCCGCCTTGCGTTACGTTGACATTGTCCAGGAACCAGTAGCCCGGATCATTACGGAAAGCAAACGAGAGCAACGTCTGGCTGGCGGTCGCCGTATCGGTGAACGAAAACTGCTGCCAGCCAAAGGCAGCGCCAAAATTCGTCATGCTGAATGTCGCATCGCCAAACGTGACGGAGAAGAAGTTTGGGGTTCCACCCTGCGGGTCAGCCAGATAGAACGTCAGGTTGTACTCCTGTCCGGGAGTGGTAGCAATCTCTTGAGAAATCGTGGCAGTGTCGCCTACGGGGCCAAAATAAGCCGCGAAATTGCCGGCGAAGGGCGCGAAGCTACCCGGACAGGTCGAAACATCGCACACGCCGACGAACGCTGTATCACCCGAAACCGTCCAGCCGGTAAAGTCTCCGGTTTCGAAACCGCCATTATTAACCTGACCGGCATAAACCAAGCTGGTCATAGCCAGCGCAAAAAAAGCCAATAGAGAAATGCGAAACAGTCTCGCGATCACTGTCGTCACCCCTCCCCGGGGCGAAATGCTCTAACGAGAAATGGGCAATTTTCTCGCCAGTCTAAGCATAACAATCTGAATAATTTGGATACCAGCGGCCATCGGTCGATGTGCAAAATCTTGCATCGAAAGAGAACCGGCCTTCTCACGGAACCGCGTCTGTGAATACCCCATTTTGCGGTGCAGCAGGCAGGATAGAAAGCCCGAGAAGGATGGCCAGCTTAAATACAGCCAATGCTGTCGAGGCGGCTCAAATGGGCTAGTAGTCCAACTCCGCGGGACGGCCAGTCAGCCGTTCAATCCGCTTCGCGATGGGCGGATGTGTGGAGAACAGGTTCGCAAAACTGATGCCTCCCAGCAGGGGAGCTACGATAAACAGGTGTGCGGTCGACGGCGAAGCTTGCAGCGGGATTCGCTTCGAATAGGCATCCAGCTTTTTTAAGGCGCTAGCCAGTGCATAAGGATTACCGGTGAGCTGCGCTCCGGTCGCATCGGCCTGGTATTCGCGAGAGCGCGATACCGCTAGCTGAATCAAGGTTGCCGCGATGGGCGCGAGGATCAACATCAGCAGCGCGACAAATCCGCCGCCGCGGTCGCGATCGTTGCGATCGCCGATGCCTCCGAACAGTGACGCCCAGTATCCCAGCCGCGCCAGCATGGTAATGGCGCCCGCCAAGGTGGCGGCAACCGAGCTGATGAGGATGTCGCGGTTCCGTACGTGTCCCAACTCGTGGGCCAAGACGCCCTCAAGCTCCTCGTCGTTCAACAGATTCAAAATGCCTTCGGTCATCGCCACGGAGGCGTGCTTCGGGTTGCGGCCGGTCGCGAATGCATTGGGCGATTCGGATGGAATGACATACATCTTGGGCATGGGGATGCCCATCTTCTGCGTCAGTCGCTCGACGACCTGATAGGCGCGAGGCAGTTGCTCGCGCGTGACCGGCTGCGCGCGATACATGGCGAGCGCGATCTTGTCGCTGAAAAAATACGAAGCAAAGTTCATGATGATCGCGAGTCCGAAGGCCAGCACTAATCCACGCTGGCCGCCGAAAATCTGCCCCATGAACAGAAGGAAAAGCGTTAACGCGGTCAACAATAACGCTGTCTTAAAAGTGTTTCCCATACCTGCTAAGTAGATGATAGCGCAGCTCTAGAGTTGCGGAAAATCAGTGGCCAGTGGCCAGTTATCAGTATTCAGTTCAGCCCTTTGTCCGGTCTACATCCGTTGCCGCTGATCTAACGAACTCCTCACAGCCACTGGCGATTAGCCGCAAACCACTAGTCACTGACCACTAGCAACTGCTGTACTATCTCCGCATGCCTGAGCTACCGATTCACCCGCAGCACCACACGGCCCACGAAGAGCTGGTCCTGGTCGGCTTTCGCGTAGATGGACAGCATGACGGCCCGCAGTTCTATACGGTGCTGGCGGTAGGCGGAGATAACGAACGCCCTATCGCCAGCGATGGCCGACTGGTCTTCTTCACCCGTCTGCAGTTGGCCGCGAAGGCACTGGCGCTCGATCCGGGTATGGCCGGCATTGGCCCTGCGCCGCAAGAGTTAGAGACTTTCTGCGATGTTGCCGAGGCGCTGCATCTGGTGAATTCCCAGAACTCCGACCCCGACGGCGTGGTACTCGATTGCCTGCTGGTCCTCGACGACTTGGTGCGGGCGACGAAGCTCCACATGCCCGACCGCTATCAGGGGCTGTTGACCGAGTTGGCCGCTCGCCTCACCGAGCGGGCGTCGTTGGGCCAGATCTTCACCAGTCATTCTCTGCGCGAACATGTGGAAGATGCGCTGTTATGGTGCGTAGGCGCGATCACGGCAAAGGCGAGAATGGTAGCGGAGTGAGCGGCGCCGCGCCAGATTTCAGTCGGGAAGGCGGGTTTCACCTGCGGGATTTCTCCCAGTCCCGAATGGCAGCGATCCTGTCATGCTTTGTACTTGCCGGCGGAATTGCCACCCTTGCACTTGCCGCTTACCTGGTCTTCATCACCTATTCGAGGCTTCCCTGGTCGGACGGCTGGATCCAGATCTTGGTTGGCGCAGAGGGCAAGGATCCCCTGTCGCTCTCCTGGTTGTGGCGCCAGCATAATGAACACCGGCTGCTCATTCCGAAACTGTTTCTCGTTGCAGATCTGCGCTGGTTTCATGCCCGCCAGGCTTTTCTGCTGGCGAGCATCTTTGCCATTCAGCTTTTCCACTGGATGTTGCTGGGCTGGAGCATGCGCGCGCTCGGCGGCTGGTGCGGTCCGTTGTTGCGGACCGGCCTGGGCGTGACCGCCTTCTGCCTCTTCTGCCCCTCTCAATGGGAAAACCTGGTCTGGGGCTTCCAAACCTGCTTTGTGCTACCGGGCTTCTTTGCCACTTTGTCCTTCGCAGCATTACTCCTATATCAAAGAAACGCACAGCAGCCCAAAACGCGAGCGCCATGGATGTTCCTGTTGCTATCCGTCTCGGCTGCATTCGGTGCAACGGTTTCGCTAGCGAACGGCATGTTGCTTTGGCCGCTGCTGGTGCTGGCAGCATGGCTGTTGCAATTGCGCAAAAGCGCCATCTTGACCTACGGCATCACTGGAACGCTCAGCGCGTTACTGTACTTCCATGATTACTCGCGGCCCGCTCAAAACTCCGATCCTCTGAGTTCCATCACGGAACCGGCCCGACTGATCGAGTACGTTGCCGCCTACTTCGGCAGCAGTTGGGTCCGGCAGAGCGTGGGCTGGGCCGTCTTTTTGGGGATCGGCGGCCTGCTGCTTGCGTTTGCGTTTCTCTGGTGCGTGCGGCCATTCGCAAGACCGGTTCGCCTTTTTGCCATTCAACTGACGCTAATTCTGTGCTTCTGTTTGGGTACGGCGTGTATCACCGCTCCCGGCCGCATAAGTTTCGGGATCGTGCAGGCGTTCGCATCGCGATACCAAACTGTCGCCCTGTTGTTTTGGTGCTGTTTGGGACTGCTTCTGCTGGAAGTCTCAGCTCATGCAGGTTTCCGCTACTCGCTTGTGCTGATTCAGTTGGCGTTGATTGCGATCCTGGTGCGAGGAGCCACCCTGGCGCGCTTCCCCATGAGAGATGCGCGCGAACATGCCTTCCAGATGCGCGCCGCCGGTGTCGCGCTGATCACCGGGGTAGAAGATCGAGAGCAGATCGCCAGCGCGTCGTCGCATCCGGATACCGCGCTCGGCGTGGTACCGTACATGCGCGAGAAACGGTTGTCGGTTTTTGCGGGGATGTCCGGGCCTCAGTTAGGGAGCGAATTGAATTCGAAATACCGCCTTGTGGCGCACGGAGAATGCGAGGGAGAACTGCAGTCGGTAAGTACGGTGCCGGAGGGAGGGCGATCGCTTCGGATCGCCGGCTGGGCATGGAGCAGGAACCTGCGCCATGCGCCATCCTACATTGTGGTAGTTGCTAATGGGAGGGTTATCGGCCTCGGAGCGGTCGGCGACTGGCGTCCACAAATACGTGCCGCCCATCGTTATATGACAACCAGCTTCATCGGCTTCACGGCATATGCAAAACATGTAGCACCGACAACTCCAATGGAGATCTATGGCGTCTTCCGGGACAATTCGGCAGAAGCGTGCCCTATCGCAGCCCTGAATACGTCTGGTCAGCTATAGGGACGCTTCGGCTTCGCTCAGAATGAGAAGACGAAATTTTGAGAGCTCATCACTCACGACTTAGGACGGACAGCCGATGGCTGAAGGCTGACAGCTCAGGCCCTGGGCCGTCGCGCCTAACCGCCTCATCAGGGCCTGGTCTTCGCAATATCCGGCTCCTTGTCGTGCCCGGTGGGTTGTTGCAGATGATGTTTGATCAGGTCGGCACGCAGGCATTCGAACGCCTCTTCCGGGGTGTTGGCCCAGCGAAACAGCTCCAGGTCTTCGGGAGAAATGGTGCCGGCATCGACCAGGGCCTGGAAGTTAACGACCCGGTCCCAGTATTCCTTGCCATAAATCACAATGCAGATGCGCTTGGCGAGTTTTTCCGTTTGCGTCAACGTCAGCAGTTCGAAAAGCTCATCGAAGGTGCCGAAGCCGCCGGGGAAGACAACCAGCGCTTTGGCCAGATACGCAAACCACAACTTCCGCATAAAGAAGTAATGGAACTCGAAATCCAGGTCGGGTGTGATGTAGGGGTTCGGGATCTGTTCGAAGGGCAGATTGATATTCATGCCGATGGTTTTGCCGCCGGCTTCGGAGGCGCCCAAGTTGGCGGCTTCCATGATTCCCGGCCCGCCGCCGGTACAGATCACAAATCGATGACGCGGCTGGCCAATCGACTTGGTCCAGCTGGTGATGAGAAATGCGAGCTTGCGCGCGTCTTCGTAGTAGCGGGCCATCTCCACGTCCGCGTTGGCGCGGCGAATGCGTGCCTGCTCCTCGGGAGGAGCGGGCGTGGCCGAACCCGGCTTGGCCAGCAATTGGAGCGCTTTCTCCGCCTGCGAACGGCTATGGAACCGCGCCGAGCCGAAGAAAACGATGGTGTCCTGAATGCGTTCCCGCCGGAAGCGCGACAGCGGTTCCTGGTATTCCGCCAAAATGCGCAGAATGCGCCCGTCCGGCCCATTGAGAAATTTCTTATTCTCGTAGGCAAGTAACGCCCGTTCATGACGCGGTTGCCCGTCGTCTTTCTTCTCAGCCATGCAGCCTGTTCTTTCCGCAACAGTCGCCGGGGACGCGGCGGGCAAAGGGAGCTCGCTTGATTAGTCCACGGACTCGCGATAGCGGACGGCTTCCGCAATTGCCATCCAGATATCCAGCAGGCCCAGGCCGCTGACGACCCCACGCACGAAGCCGAGCATCAGGAACTCCCGTATCGGCGAAAATCCCGACAAGAGCGAGTTCTCCGTCCAAACCCGCGTCCACGGAAGAACGGTAAGTAGGATGCCGATCTCCAGGCAAAAGAGCACAAACACGATCAGGGTGATGCGGCGTTTCCACAGCTCCCATTTGGTATGCCGTCGGGGCGGCGGCATCACCAAGATCGGACCGCCATCCTCCGGGCGAATTCCGTCTTGTGGTCCTTGGGAAAACGAACTCATGCTCTGCCCCTGCGCTCGCGGACACCCAACAGCGCGGTCAACTCCTCCCACGCGATGGAATGCTACATCCCCAGCACGCGCGCCTCCGACTCCTCAGGATACTACGACCTCCACAGCGCAAACCGAGGTTACAAATTTGTCACTCAAAGCCCGGAAGCTTCTCGCAAACAGACAAACGGCAGGGCGAATCCTGCCGTTGGATAAAAGCGAAAAGCGAACAGCCTCCATTAACGCTTGAAGCCGGACAGCTCCTTACAACAGCTCTTCGTTCCAGTTCTCCAGGAACTTCTTCACCTCAGCCATGAACTGGTCGGCGACCGCGCCATCGATGACTCGGTGGTCGTAACCGATGCTGAGGTGCACCATGGAGCGAATGGCAATCGAGTCGGCGCCGTCTTTATCGGTGACGACCACTGGCTGCTTGATAATTCCGCCAACTCCCATGATGGCAAGCTGCGGCTGGTTGATAATCGGCAAGCCGAACATAGCTCCGAATGTCCCCGGATTGGTGATGGTGAAGGTTCCACCCTGGACTTCTTCCGGCTTCAGTTTCTTGGTGCGGGCGCGTTCGCCGAGATCGCTGATGGCGCGCTGCAAGCCGACGAAGCTGCGCTCTTCGGCGCTCTTAACGACCGGGACGATGAGACCCCAATCAAGCGCCACGGCGATACCCAAATTGATCGCCGCATGATAGTGGATATTGTCGCCTTCAATCGACGAGTTGATGATGGGCCACTTGCGAATGCCGTGGACAACCGCCCGCGCAAAGAACGGCGTGAACGTGAGCTTGTTTCCTGTCGCCTGCTCGAATTTGCCCTTCATCCTCTCGCGCAGTTTGACGATGCGGGTTACATCGACCTCGAAGACGCCGTGCACGTGCGCGCTGGTACGCTTCGACATCACCATGTGCTCGGCAATCTTCTTGCGCATCACCGACAGGGGCACGACCTCGCCCGGGGTGACGCCGCCTACCGGCTGCAGCGGCGTCGTGACCGCAGGCATCGCCGGAGCAGCAGGGGCTTGCGGTGCAGCCGGCGCATACGAAGGAGTCTGCGGAGCCGCTGCCGCAGCGGGCGCGCCCGCCGCGTGTTTCGCGATGAACGCCTCAATATCGTCTTTCGTTATGCGCCCCCCCAAGCCGGTTCCGGGGACTTTGGTCAGATCAACGTTGTTCTCTTTCGCGATACGGCGCACCAGCGGGCTGGAGCGGATCCGCTCCTGCTCACCTGCTTCGGGATACTCAGCGACTGTGCCCTGCTGCTGCCGTTCGAGTCCGGTCTTCTCGTCGGGGGAAAGCTGTTGTGGTCGTTGCGGCGCAGCTTTCGGTTCTTCACCACTGGGAGGCTGCGCCGCTTCGGTCTGCGTGGCGCGGCTGCCGTCTCCGCCGGCAGGGGCTGCTTTGGCCGGCTGAGCGGCAGCGGGAGCAGACGCCGCAGCGCCCGAAGCTTCACCCTCGCCTGCGATCGTTCCGACCACGGTGTTGACCTGCACCGTCGCACCCGCTTGCACCTTAATGTCCTGCAACGTGCCGGAGGCGGGAGCGGGAATCTCCGCATCAACCTTATCGGTGGAGATCTCGAACAGCGGCTCGTCGCGCTGAACTTTTTCCCCAGGCTGTTTCAGCCACTTGGTGATCGTTCCTTCGAAAATCGACTCCCCCATCTGGGGCATGATTACGTCTGTCGGCATATTTTCCTTCCGCGAAGTATCTGGCTAGCACTGAGCACTGCAGCAAACCTCTGATTATATCGTGTCAAATCAGCATCGGAAGGGCGCCCAGTCCCATACCTCAGTCAAAGACGATCACAGCGCGACCGCGCAGCTTGCCCTGGTGCATCTTATCGAGGGTTTTGCCGGCATCCTGCAAGGGGATTTTCGTGATTCGCGGCACGACATGATTCTGGGCGGAGAAGTCGAGTGTCGCGCGAAGGTCGTGGCGGCTGCCCGACGGCGACCCCATCAGTTTGCGCCGCTTACTTATCAGATCCGAGGGTGCTGTCTTGACTTCTCCCGCTCCAAGGCCCAGCAGGACCAGCGTTCCGTCTGGCCCCAAGCCAGGAAAAGCATCGGTCGCGGCTTCCGTGCTGGGGGCAGTCGCCAGGATGATGTCTGCGCCTCCATCCCATTCCTGCAGCGCGTCGGCGGATTTCTTCGATTGCGTGCTGATGAAGTACTCTGCGCCCAGTTCCCGTGCCTCCGCTTCCTTGTCTGGTGTATTGGAGATCACCGCTACCCGACCGCCCATCGCCTTGGCGTAGAGCACTCCCAGATGTCCCAGACCACCCAAGCCAATCACGGCAACTTTCTGGCCGGGTTCAAACTTTGCCTGGCATAGTCCGTTGAAGACCGTCAAGCCGGCACACATCAACGGCCCGGCTTCGGCAAAATCCAGCGAGTCGGGAACCGGTGCAACGTAGGCTGCGGGAGCCAGCATGTATTCCTGATAGCCGCCATCGCGGGTCACTCCGGTGACCTGCGCCTCTGGGCAAAGAATCTCATCGCCTCGCACGCAGTACTTGCAATGGCCGCACGACGAGAACAACCACGGCATGCCAACCCGGTCCCCCACCTTGGGCCAGGTGACGCCCGGCCCCACTTTGTCGACCACGCCGGCAACTTCGTGACCGGGCACCATGGGATATTTCGCAAAAGGAAAAACTCCAAGGAGTACGTCGAGATCGCTATAGCACACACCACAAGCGTGGACCCGGATGACCACTTCGCCCGCTTTGGGTTCAGGGATCGGGCGGTCTTCGATGATAACGGAAGTGTTCGGTTGCCGAATGACGGCTGTTTTCATGAAGTCACTCTCCAAAATTAAAAATTGAGGGGCCGATGGTGGAGCAATGAGGGAAACCGTGTTTATTGATGAGCCAGACTGCCCAAACGATACATAGGTACTCCGGGCCAATTGACTCACCTGCGCCCGTGGGCTACTCTCGACCCTGAAAACGGATTCGCTGGCCGTGCTTTTTTGAAAAAATTCGAAACGGCAGATCCCTCGCGGGGCTGACAAAAAATAAAGGACTTATTGCGGGCCCAAAGAAGGCTGTTACGAAATTATCGTTATCAATTGTGTGGTGGGAGAACTGGCCCGAACCTCCCATGAAACCAGCCGCACAGCGGCGGGATGAAGTTAGCCGGGGCCGTCAGGCCCCGGTCAGGTGGGAAAAGAGTACGAGCCGCAGAGCGGCGATACGGGTTTCGTAACAGCCTCTTCAGGCCCGCTCTATCCAAACGGCTTATTACATCGGTTTTTTTAGCAACCTGTTAAGGCGTGCCCTTTCGAAAACAGAGCCCATGCAAATTGTTTCAATTGCGGTGTTCGCAGTCGCGTGCTTGCTGATCTTCTATGCGCTGTTTGGGTATCCACTCCTGCTTAACTGGCTGGCCAAACGCGCCAACAATCCCGTTCACAAGGACAACAAACTACGCCGTGTTTCGTTTGTGATCGCGGTTTACAACGGAGAAAAATTTCTCGAGCGCAAACTGAAGGCCATCTTCGCCCAGCACTATCCCCGCGAGCTGATGGAAATCCTGGTCGTCTCCGACGGATCGACCGACCGCACCGATGAGATTGCGCAAAGCTTCGCCAGCCAGGGGGTTCGTTTTCTGCGGGTACCTCATGGCGGGAAAGCGGCGGCCCTGAATGCAGCTGTGCATTTGGTTTCCGGCGAGATTTTGGTACTCAACGACGTCCGCCAGACGCTGGAGCCTGATTGCTTGCGCAACATCATTGCCTGTTTCGGCGATCCCAAAGTGGGCGCCGTCAGCCCGCAGACCATCATCGTGCAAGGCGAGACTCACGAGGAGACCACCACCAGCCTTTATTGGCGGTATGAGCTGTGGATTCGTCAGCGCCTGACGCGGATCGATTCGACCTTCGGCTATAGCGGCGCATTTGCCGCCATACGACGGTCGCTGTGGACGCCGCTTCCGCCGGGCACGCTGCTCGACGACGTCTACGAGCCGCTGGTGGCCTTCTTTAAGGGTTACCGCATTCTCATGGAACCGACTGCCACAATGTATGACTTTCCTACGGTGCTGCAGTCGGAGTTCCGGCGCAAGGTGCGGCTACAAGCCGGTCTGTATCAGATGCTCAAGATCATGCCCGAGCTCTTGAGTTCGCGCAACCGGATGCGGCTGCACTTCCTGTCAGCGAAGTACGGCCGCATCGTCATTCCCTATTGCATGATTGCGGTGGCACTGGCGACGATCGGATTGCCTCCGTATTGGCGAGCGGCGGCGGCTTGGGGACAAGTTTTGTTCTATGCGCTTGCGGTGCTGGACACGATTGTTCCCGACGGCGTGTTCCTAAAGCGGCTGACCTCGCCGATCCGCACATTTGTGGTTCTGATGGCAGCCTCGCTTGCCGCCGTGCGCGTCTACTTTGTGCAGCCGACGAGCCTGTGGAAGGAAGCCTCGTACCGGCCCTCCATTGCGGAGCAGGCGCACTCGCCGGAACCGAAGCTGCCGACCGGAACCGAAGTCTAGAGCGGCTTTCGTTTACTGTGCCCGCATTCCGCTAGAGAAAAGTTCGGATCTTGACGTTCGGAAATGCTGGTTCAGGCCGCTCTCCGAGTCTTGGACTGTTTCTCCCCTGAGATGCGCTTCGACAGCAGCGATTTCGCCTTGTCCAACTCGGCGCGCCGCTCGGCGCTCAGGTTGTGCCCGGCGCGGTTGATGTAATACGTCAGCATACGCATTCCAGAAGCGGGTCCTTTCGGCGATACCTTCTTCGACGCCAGGGTTCTGGCGATCGTCGCGGCACTCTTGGTAAATAGTCCCTCAGGAGGATGCGTCGAATCGGTTTTGACTTTGGCGACCCATCGTTTCGGCTTAGTACTCGGCATACATTCACCCCATCGATTGCTACTCCCAAAGGATGCAGTATTTGCCGAGCGCGATGGGCCATGGCCAATAGAGTTCATCAGTCCATCTCATCAATCAATCTTGGTTCGTGTCAGGGCATGATCTTTAGTCGTGCCGATTAGGGCAGCGTTCACGGTAAGGGCTTCAGTGTATGCGTGTGAACTAACCTTTCTCCTTGGCGGTGGAACATGACCCGCGAAAATCCAGCCCCGCAGGGGCGGCTATGTCGTTAGCCCAGGATGAAGCGAAGCGGAATCCTGGGTGGAGTGGGAAATTATTCCGAGCCGCGTAGCGGCGACACCGTTCTCACGCAGCCCGAGCGGTAATCGGCTGCTAACGGCACGTCTGAAGAGGCTGCCAAAAAACTCCTACATCGCCGACCGCCCTCCGGAGGTTGCAAATAAAGGGCTTGAACGCGGACCTGAATGTCCTCTCTACCCGATCACGGCGAAATCCAGGGTCTCTCAGCGGCCTGTGAATACGTGCCCTGATACAAAACGAATTATGTGATAGCTGGATAGCTGACAGTCACTTTCGCCAGCGGTCCCATAACTCCCAATACACAAGCTTCTCCCACTCCGTCAGATACGTCTTGGCCCATTCGCGATGCTTCCACCAGGGGACCCCGA
Source organism: uncultured Acidobacteriaceae bacterium (assembly GCA_963785825.1). Classification (GTDB taxonomy): domain Bacteria; phylum Acidobacteriota; class Terriglobia; order Terriglobales; family Acidobacteriaceae; genus Bog-257. The sequence continues at coordinate 547,227 of CAWAWQ010000001.1, forward strand.
AGAAAAAGTCGTTGCTGGCCGCCGCCACCCTCCAGTGATATTGCGGAAGCACATCTCGGAAGATGGAGTATGCGCGGCGCGTGTGGTAGTTGTCGGTGACCAGCAGGACGGAATGAGGCGCCGGCTGCAACTTTAGCAGGCATTTATTCACCTGCGGCGCTTCAACCTTGGTCGAATCTCCCGCCACCGGACAAACACTCACCTGCGAAGCGCTCGCCCCCGCGGTTTGCGCGATGTAATTGGCTGCCAAATCCGTGTAGGGGCGGCCGTAGACGCTGCCGGTGCCGGCATCCACCAGTAGGTGCTGCCCATAGCCGGCGCGCAGCAGTTCCAGACCGCGCCAGTACCGATTATCGGCCTGGTCCCCGGCAAGCACGACGATGGCGTCTGATTTTTCAGGGTTGTTGACAATCAGGTATCCGCCCGGCTGAAAAAACCACACGGCACCGATTAGGACAACGATGACGACCAGGATCAGGAGAGTTCTCATCTATCGTGACGCCGTGCGACGGACAGCTAACGGTAACACGTCAACGCGATTGGAGCACGCCACTCACTGGCGCGGCGGCAACGGCTCCGGCAACTGTAGGACAACGGCTTTGCCGTCGGGCGCGCGTTCCAGCACGGGGGCATAAAGGCCGATCAGTTCGCGGCGCCACCATCGGCCGGTAGCACGCTTTTCGGCCAAGCTCGTAAACCAATATTGCCAGAGGACCGCGCGCATTTGCTTTGGCGGCGACTGGGGAAACGGATTGCCGGCAAACAGGGCCAGCACATCGGGCGCGCCCGCCAGCAAGCGCTCCTCGGTGCTGGGCACGATCAGGTTTTCGCGCCACGAGCCCAGTGAGGCAAACCACAGGTTCCAATCGAAACGCGGCTGATACGGCGCGTAAATGCCCGGCGCCTTGTACAGGTCTTGCGGTTTGTAGCGGAAGGGGTAGGCCACCCAGTTTTGCCCATCATTGGAACCTTGAAACTCAATCTCGTAACGCCCTCGCGTCATCACCGCAAACAAACCGTAGCGATTCGCAATGCGAAACGGCTCCAGCGCAGCGACCGGCGGCACCGGCAGCGGTAAGCGCGGGAACAGCATCCAGACCAACTGAACCGTGGTGGCGTAGAAGATCCAGAGCAAAGCTACGCTAGTCACCGCCAGCTTGAATGCATCCCAGGGATGCGGCCTCTGCCGGACGGCTGGTAATTGCGGCTGCGGCTCGGGTGCTTCCTGAGGGACCGCCGGAGCTGGCGCTACAGGCGCGCTGAGGCGCTGCCTCCATCGCTCCGGCAAAAAGCGCAGAGCAAATCGGTCGTCGAGCAGCAGGAACCCTAGCACGAGGACCAGGTAGTTCAGGAAGGTATAGTTCGCGGTGACGATCACCGGGATCTGCCACAGGGTCACGATGACGAAACATGCGATTCGCCAGCGCCGCGGCAGAAACAGCATGAATACGAGGCCAAGCTCCAGCACCAGGGTTGCCCCGGTGGTGAAAGCGTGAAACCAGTGCGGCAGGTGTTGCACGTACCAGCCGATCCACGTCGGCAGGGGGCCATTCTGGTAGTACTCATCCATGGCGGTGAAGTTGCGCCACTCGGGATCATGGCTGGCCAGCTTGACCACTCCGGATTCGAAGTAGATGCGAAACCACTCCCACTGCAACAGGAACAAACTGGCGCGCGAGGGCGGGCTGGCCCGGCCCAGCCCCGGCCAGATTCCGGCGGGAGCGAAAAACAGCGAGATGAATCCTGCCTCCAGCAACATGCCGTCGGATTGATAGCCGGCGAAATCTTCCGCCGCGGCAACGAAAGACAGAAAGCAGATGAAACAGATGAGCAGAGTTGCCCGTGGCCAAATGTTCGCGACCAGCAGCAGGGAGGCAATCATCCCAACCCAACACACGGCGGTCAACATGTGGTCGCTGCTGGAAAGCCAGAACAGGGTGGGAGCAAACCAGAGCCGTTGTTGCGGAAATTGCCGCGCCACTGCCTGGAGATAGTCCCCGGCGGGAAGAATTCCCTCGGGACCGATCAGCCCGCGGATCTGAAACACCAGGGAAAAGAACGCAGAGAAATAGATCAGCCCAAGCGCCCGCAGGAAAATCCAGCGGGGAATGAGCCGGTCCGATAGCTCAGCTTCCGGTGCGAACCATCGACGGATGGCCGAGGCGGGCATCCAGCTCATGGCTTCGCATTATATCGTCGCCACGTTCGTAGTAATCGAAGTCGCTCATGCTGGTGACTGCCGTCTCGGTCAGCGCCTGCAGAGCAAAGAACCGAGCCTCCGGCTCATCGTCGAAGCCCAGAAAGCGTGGAGCAGCGGCGGTGACGGCAGCCAGTCCCGAGTCGATTCGCCCGTGCCTTTTGTAGTCCATCAGCCGGAAGACTCCTCCCGGATAATCGGTGAGCATAGCATTGGCCGCGGCTCCTGTGCCGCAGATCAACGAGCCCACGGCGGCTCGACGATTGCTCTTCCAAAAACGCGCTGCCATCAACAGGAACCCGCCCGCTACTGCGTAATCCAGTACAGCATGGGTTCGGGGTTTGATAATCTTCGGAATCCTGCGTGCGGCGAAGCGCATTCCTATTTGCCACAGCAGCATAACGGACCTCGATTGCACTGAGAATGGACGAGAGTACCGCGCGCTCGATTTTAGCCGCCAACGGTGCTTGGCGTCTCCCTAAGTGATGCCGATGTGGGAAGCGAAGTTGGCGCAGCCGCCATGATCTCACGCTGTCGGAAGCGATCGTACAGCCGGGTACGGTCCCAATGCTTTTCCGATTGTCATGCTGAGCGAGGACTTCAGTCGGAGTCGAAGGACCCCTATAGCCACGCACAGACCGTCACGTGCTCGCCAATTGTTGTTCCGCAGTTCGGAGTCACTTCTGCTTACTAGCTGCTTTTGCTCCTCGCCAGCGCGCGCTTAATGGTCTCGTCGAGTGCGGACTTCGCCTTGGCGTACTCCTCGGGGGTGATCTTGCTTTGTTGGCGATCAATCTCAAGCTGGAAGAGTTCTTCCTTCATAGCCTCCAGCAGCAGGGCATTGCGGTCGCGGGCAGGGACCGTGGGCTCGATGTAATCGGCAAAATCCGCGGCAGCTTCGGGCGAATTGACCACCACGTTCCCCGTTCCCGCGGCGACCGCAGCGGTATGCGGCCGATTGGAGCGCGAAACAACATACGCTCCGCCCATCACCAGCACAAGCGCGAATGCGCCTAGAATGTAGGCGCGATAATCGTGCAGCGGATCGGGAGCGTCGATGGGAGCCCCCAGTCCTCCGCCGGGACGATTGTCGTTAGCGGCAGCCTGCGATCCGCCCATCGCGCCGCCAGAGTCATCCGCGGTTTGCCCCGCCTGCTGGTTGTTTTGAAAGATTCCCGTTCCCGCGACCCGAAAATTGAGGTCCGCCCCCGGCTTGACGTTTGTCGCCACCATAATGGTGGACTGCGGGTCAGCCATCGACTGAAACTGCTGCGGGCCCTTCGCCGTGAACGTCATGCTCTTCGGCATCATGACGACGAAGTGCTGCACATCGCGCAGCGGCTTGGGCGAAAAGCTGGCTTCACCGCTGTAGGGCAGGTGATACGAGATCTGGAACTGCGTCTCGCCCGGGCGCAACGGGTAATTCAGCGTGTAATGGTTCTTCTGCGAGCCAGGGTTGGCCTCGGTCGCGATTGGCTGGCCGCCGGGACCGCGCGCCTGCGCGGATTCGAGCTCGGCGCCCTCGGGCAAAACAATCTCGAAAGTGCCCTTGTCGTTGGCCACGGTGCGCGGCGGCTGCGACTGGTTGCTAATAGCGTAGAGGGCGATTCCCTGAAGCTGTTTGCCGTCGCTCTGCAACCGCTCAACCTCGACGGTCTGGCTGAGGCCGTCGAGTTTCGCTGCCGAATCGTACACCGTAATCGAGGCCGTCGTGCTGCCGGGCATCATTGGCCCGCCCTGCGGGAAATAGCTGACGCCTTGGTGTGTGACCCGGACCATGTGCGGTGCTTGAGCGTCCTTCGGCGCGGGGAACGAAAACTTCCCTTGAGCGTCGCTCTTGGTGCTGCCGATCTCCTGCATGCCTTGCGAGAGCGAGAGCAGGCTTACGTCATCGCCAACCGACGGCTTGCCGGTGGTGCCATTCGTCACCGTGCCGGTGATGTTCTGCGCGGCGGCAACACTGACGCCAAAACCCAAGCAGAGCATCACCGTAATGACTGTCATCCTGAGCGGAGCGCCCGCAATGTTTTTCCGACCCGCTTCTGTTGCGGGTCGGGCGGGCGCGCAGTCGAAGGATCTGTGGTTCCCAGACGCACGGTTCGTTTGGAACGCAGCAAACGCAGAGTCCTCGGCTCGATGCGCTCGCTCGAGATGACAATTTTGATTACTTCGATGATGTGCAGCGAAACCGATCCTCATGCTCGCCCCCCATTGGGGCGCACGCCAGTACGCCGCGTACCGTGCCGCACCACCGACCGCGCCTTTTCGATCGATTCCATCTCGGCGAGGATCGCCGCAGCTTCGTCTTCCAAGGAGGCGCGCTGCACGGCGTAGTCCTGCTCGCTCAGTTTGCCGGCCTTGTACTCGAAGTTGAGGTCGCGCAAATTCTCGTACGTAGCTTCCTTACGTTCCAGCAGGTACATGTGGCGGGTCTTCGCTTCGCCGGTCTCCACCTCTCCCGGCTGGTAGAAAACGTAGACGAACAGGGCGGCAGCGAACAAGGTGCAGCCAAACAGCACAAATACGGTGTCACTGGTCATAACAGCGAAAGCGAGCGCGTACATCAGAACTCAGTCTCCTGACGGGCCTTCTTGCGAAGGTCGTCGAGTTGCTCCGCGTTGAGATTGGGACGCGGCACGGGTTGGGCAACGGCGCGCGACTTCCACAGTCGCACCAGCCATACGGCGAGTACCAGCGCAGCCGCGAATACTGCAAAGGGCATGATCCATGCGATACGGTTGAATCCGGTCGAGGTGGGCGCGGCCAACACGGTGTTGCCGTACTTCTGCACGAAGCTTTGCAGGATCAGCGAATCGTTGTCGCCGCGCGCAATGCCGGCCGCCAGCTCGTCGCGCATGCGGTCGGAATACTTGCAGCCGACGTGATTGCACTCCAGCAGAACCTGATTGCAGCCGCAGGCGCACATCAGCTGGTGACCCAGCTTGTTGAAGCGCGCGTCGGTGTCGGCGCCGAGGAACAGCATGGCCAGCAGCGCGAGGAGCGCGAGCTGCGCGATACGGAGTTTCGAGTTTTCAATTTTCGCGAGCAGTTTCGAGTTTCCAGTTTCGAGTTTCAAAACACCAGTCCTAGTCGTAAGCCTCACGTCGATGAGCGATGCGCGTTACCTCAGCGGTTTTAGCCTTGTCATTAATTTCGTACACAATGCGGTAGTCACCTCTTCGAATCCGCCACTGCTTATCGCCGCTTTTAAGTTTCTTGCAGCCGTGTGGTCGCGGATCCTCGCTAAGAGCTTCTATGCGCGGCACGACTCGAGCAACCAATTGAGCAGATAACCTGTGCAGCTCCCGTTCCGCGCTCGCAGTCAAAGTGACGCGATAGCTAGCCACCCGGAAGTTTACCCGCCTTCCTCAGTCCGGCCTTGACCTTCTCCAGCGGAATTCGTTTTTCATGTCGCCGTGAGCGAGAGACAAGCACATCCTCTATGTCCTCCCAAAGCTCACGGTGCTTTTTAAGATCGATCTGGACTGCGACCTTGCGGCCTTTCTCGTCAGTTACGTACTGGATTCCATTCATCACGTCATTCCCAATCTGTGGTCTCTGAAGGGACGCGGCTTTAGCCGCGCCGCTCAGCTGTCTCTCTATTTTCTGTCATCCCGAGCGGAGGCGCGCTTCTTTTGCGCGCCGGAGTCGAGGGACCCTGCCTTTCTGCCGTCCCTCCGGGACTCCCTTCTATAACTACGAAACCCACATGCATGAGACTCCCGTCTTGCCCGACAACTGCCACTTTCCGTCTTTCTTCTCCAGTTCGTAGTAATGGCCGCCGGCACACATGTTCCCGCAAATGTGGCTGACGGAAACCAGCGCCCGAGTGTGCTCGGCATTGAAGCCGACCGCGGACACCCAGAGATATCCCCACGCTCCCGGGTGCTGCGCCTCCCATGCCTTGTCTGCATCGCCGCTGACGTCGGGAACGTACACCTTGCTCTTCGGCACCAGGTCATACGGCTTCCCAATTGTCAGCATCGGCAGCAGGATCCACGATTTCTTATTGACCTGCTCAAAGTTGTCGAAGAGTGGTTTCAGCTTTTTATTCTCGTCGTCCTTCAGCGAGTAACAGCGTTCCAGCGGCCATAGCTCGGGATCGATGCCAGTGGTTTCGCGAAGTACCAGCCGCTGGCCTTCGTCTTCGTGCGGTAGGACTACCGAGTACACCGCATAGGCATCCGCATCGCGATAGAGTTCCTGGGTGGCCGCTAACGTCGTCCCCGGAAGCAGCATCAAGGGAATAGCCAGGTAGGTCCACGGCTTCATAATCGTTGTCCTCAAAAAACCTTCTGTTTTTTTTCGAACTGCGGGTCCCTCCGCTCGCACTAAGTCCTGGCTCGGCATGACAGGAAGAATCGCGATGATTAACGCGAGCCTGAAGGGCCTACGTCAATCCACTATTCACGATTCACGATCCACCCACTCCCACCGCGCCGCTGCGCACCGCCGCCTCTGCCGTCTCGCGATCCTTCTCCTTCACACTGCCGGTCTTCCCAGGCTTCATATTCGGGAAGAGCGCAATAATCGTCCCAATCAGCACCACTTGCACGCCAATCCAGATCCACATCACCAGCGGATTCACGTGCGCCTTGATAATCGGCTTGCCGGTGTCCTGATTGCGCCCGGTATAGACCAGGTATAAATCTTCATTCGGCCGCGAGCGGTTAGCGACAATGGTCGAGGTCTGCTGGCTGGCTGTGTAGAAGCGGCGCTCGGGATACATCTTGCCCAAATACCTGCCGTTTTTGTACACGTCCATCACCGCCCATTCGCTGTCATAGTTCGGCTTACTGTCTTGCGTGTACGACTCACAGACCAGGGTGTAGTGGCCGATCTGCATTTTGTCGCCGAAGCCCATCTCCTGCTCTTTGTCCTGATTAAACGGCAGCCCGGCGAAGCCGATGATGATCAGGATCACGCCGAAGTGCACCAAGTAGCCGCCATAGCGGCGGGTGTTGCGGCGAGTGATGGTCACCATCCCTTGCATGAGATTGACGCCCGTCTGCCGCGCAATGACGCGGCCGCCGCGCCAGAACTCGCCAATGACGGTGGCAGTAACCATCACCGAGAGCGCAATTGCGATCAGCGAATAGAAATAAGCGGAATCCTCCCACGGCTTCATCCCGCCAATCATCAACCCAATAGCGGTCAGCACCGCGAGGAGTGTCGGCCACAATAGATTGCGCTTGAGGCTATCCAGCGAGGTTTTGCGCCACGCCAGCAGAGGACCCACGCCGGTTAGCAGCACGAGGAAAATCGCAATCGGTACGTTAACTCGATTAAAGAATGGTGGCCCGACCGTGACCTTCGACCCCGTCACCCATTCCGACAGCACCGGGAACAGCGTTCCCCACAGCACCGCGAAGCACGACACCAGCAGCACCAGGTTGTTGAACAGGAAGCTAGATTCACGCGACACCAGCGATTCCAGCCGGTGCTCGCTCTTCAGCGTGTCCCGGTTGCGCACGAAGAAGAACACGCAAGTGGAGAAGCTGATCGCCAGAAACCACACGAACCATGTGCCGATGCTCGACTGCGCGAACGCATGCACCGAGCTCACCACGCCGCTGCGCGTCAGAAACGTCCCGAAGATAGCCAGCAGGAACGTGGTGAATATCAGCCACATGTTCCACATCTTCATCATGCCGCGCTTCTCCTGCATCATCACCGAATGCAGGAAGGCGGTCATGGTGAGCCACGGCAGCAGCGACGCGTTCTCCACCGGGTCCCAGCCCCAGTAGCCGCCCCAGCCCAGAACCTCGTAGGCCCAATGCGCGCCCAGGAAGATGCCGCAAGTGAGGAAGAGCCATGCCACCATGGTCCAGCGGCGGGTGATGTGGATCCATTTCTCGCCGGGATACTTCATGATCAGGGCGCCCAGTGCGAAGGCGAACGGCACGGTCACGCCCACGTATCCCAGGTAGAGCATGGGGGGATGGATCACCATCTCGGGATACTGCAGCAACGGATTGAGGCCGTTGCCGTCGGCGGGAATCTGTCCGCTGACCAGGCCAAATGGGTTCGCCGCAAAATTGACCAGCAGCAGGAAGAAAATCTGCACGGCCGCGATAATCACCGAGGCATGCGCGGTCAGTTGCGGGTCGACCTTGTAGCGCAGCCGCAGCACCAAGGCATAGGTCGACAGCAGCCAGGCCCAGAACAGGAGGGAGCCTTCCTGCCCCGACCACAGCGCAGCGAACTTGTAGGCGATAGGCAGGTCGCGATTGCTGTGGTGCAAGATGTAGGCGACGGAAAAGTCGTTTCCCAGCGCCGCCATTACCAGCGCCAAGCCGGCGATGGTGACCGCAGCCCAGCAGGCAATACCCGCGCGTCGCGCGGTTTCGCCCAGGCGGTCGTCTTTGCGGAACAGCCCCAGCACGCCAGCGACAAACGAGTAGGCGGCGAGCGCCAGGGCTAGCAGGAGCGTGAAACTTCCAATTTGTGGCATGAAGACTTAGTACCTGTAAAGCGTTCAGGGCCGGACTATTCCGGCAAGCCATCCAATAGCAGCCATTCTACTCGCAGGCAGGGAGCCACACCGCGATTTGTGGGGGAGCTTGCTACAACTTTGCGGGTGCGCGACGGCCGCCCAGTGCTCACTGCCGGTCACCGGGCCGACCAAGAACCCAAACCGTGGCGCTCTATTTCGGCTCGTCCGGTGGCTTCGGTTGCTCCGCCGCATTTGGCTGATCGGGCGACTTGACCTCATCCGGCCGGCTGGACTGGCCGGCGGGCTCCGACTCTCCGCCTTTGCAGGCCGTAATCTCCGGATCCTGGATCTCCCCATCCTTCGCCGGCGCCCAAGTCGCCGTGTAGCAGCCGGAATCGACGAACTTGCCGTCCTCGTAGCGATAGAGCGTGAGCCTGCTCTCGGAGGCGGTGACATGGCGCATGATCACCAGGTCCGAGAATCCGTTGCTGCTGGTCGGCTGGATGGTATAGCTCGCGGCCACAGTATCCAGTAGCGACACGTAGCCATCAGGGGAGTTCTGGAAGATCCAGAAGGGGCAGTTGTTGGCGTCGCAGCCGCCTTCCAGGCTCACCGAAGTGGCAAGGATGACTGGCTTTCCCTGGCCGCTCAGGTCTACGAAACGAATCCGCGAGAGGGAAGCGACCTCGCGGATGCGATCGTCGGCGTAGCCTTGGTCGCTCATCGGCTTTTGCAGGCGCGCGGCGATGGCATCGATCAACGCGGAGCGTTCCGATTCGTTCAGCTTGACGGCATTGGCGACGCTGGGATCGTCGCGCCCGATGACATCCTGGTCGTGCCAATCCCAAGCGAAGTTTGCGGCCGAGGCAACGGCACAAACTGCGGCGAGAATAAGCATGATTATGGCAGCCCGAAAGCGCAGGGTCATGCTTTTGCTTGTACGCCAGGTCGCGACATCGTGTCCAATGCCGAGGTAGCTGTCCAGTGACTCCCACGGGTAGAATGGTATACAATTCCGGTAGACGGGTGGATAATGGCGCTGAACATAAAGAATCCTGAAACTTACAAACTTGCAGAAGAGCTCGCTCGTCGCACAGGCGAGAACATGACGGAAGCGGTGACGCAAGCGCTTCGGGAAAGGCTGAAGCGAGTCCGCGATTCCCAGCGTGGCACGCGCGCCGAGCGACTATTGCGAATTGCCAAGGACTGCGCAGCACATTTGAAGGAGCCCTTTAGATCGGTCGACCACGGTGAATGGCTCTACGACGAGAAAGGGTTACCACGATGATCCTCGACAGCTCCGCCCTGATCGCCGTCTTAAGAGGCGAGCCGGAGGCAGCGAGCTTCATCGAAATCATCGATCGCGCGCCGCGATGTCAAATCTCTGCAGTCAACTATGTCGAAACCGCCGCTATCATCGACAGCACCCACGACCCCGTTGCCAGCCGCCGGTTCGATGATTTTCTGCGGCATGCGGAAATCGAAATTCAGCCGGTCACCAGAGTGCAGGCCCGCATTGCGCGAGAGGCGTACCGCGATTTTGGCAAAGGAAGCGGGCACCCCGCGCGACTGAATCTCGGCGACTGCTTCGCCTATGCCCTGGCAAAAGAGACCGGGGAAACACTTTTATTCAAAGGCGATGACTTTTCTTGTACCGATGTGCCCTGCGCCGTCATCAGCAATTAACGATTACTCTCAATTGCCGAATGCCAACTGCTCCCAAGTCCGCCAAACGAGTTCGCCACAAGCTGGAAGCGAAATCTTCTCCTGCGCGGGGACGCGACGGGCACGAGCTGGTTATCATCTCCGGCATGAGCGGCGCCGGCAAGGCCTCGGCGCTGAAGACCTTCGAAGACCTGGGCTATTACTGTGTGGACAATCTTCCCGTCGGGCTGATGGCCAACTTTGCTGACCTGGTGCTCGACACTCAGGAAGTGCAACGGGCCGCGCTGGTAGTCGATATCCGCGAAGGCGCGCGGCTCGACAAGCTGCCGCAGATCCTGGCCACGCTGCGCCGGCAGATAAAGACGACACTGCTTTTTCTGGAGGCCGACCAGGATTCCCTGCTTCGCCGTTACAGCGAGACGCGTCGTCCCCATCCGCTGGGGCGAGAGATCTCGGTGAAAGCATCGCTAAGCGCGGAGCGGCGGCGATTGCACCCAGTGAAAGCCCTGGCCGACCTGGTGGTGGACACCTCGAAGTTTAACGTGCACGAGTTGCGGGCGTTGCTCATCGAACGCTTTCAGGGCGGCAACAAAGAGAAGAACATCCTGATTTCCTGTGTCAGCTTCGGCTACCGCGAGGGCGTGCCGGAGGACGCCGACCTGGTCTTCGATGTTCGCTTCCTGCCCAATCCGCACTTCATACCCAAGTTCCGGCCTTTCACCGGACGCCATCCGGCGGTGGCGAGGTACATTCGTTCTTTTCCGCAGACCAAGGAGTTCATCCGGCGAATCTCGCAGCTTTTGATTTATCTGATCCCGCATTACATTCGCGAAGGCAAGAGTTACCTGACCATCGCCTTTGGATGTACCGGCGGCAAGCATCGCTCAGTGATGATCGCCGAAGATGTGAAGAAGCGGCTGGGTAAGGCTGGCTACAACGTCAAAGTGGTACATCGCGATTCGCCGGTGGAAAGCTGAAAGTTGCGGCGGCTGGGCAGCTGTCCGCCATTTCCTCGCCCCTGCAATTCCAGTAGAATCGTGACTTGCACTTGATTCGTCCGAACGGGCCCTGGCCTGCGCTGCGCTCTCCAGTGCTTTGCCGCTATCTGCGGAACTTATGCGTCGATTGAACCGCTTACTCCGGTACGTCAAACCTTACTGGTTTTACCTGCTGGCGTCCGTGATCTCTATGGCGCTGGTCGGGCTGTTCGACGCTTTCCGTCTGCTGCTGATCGGCCCGATCTTCGACCGTGTCTTGAATCCGGCCTCGCAGGGACACAAGCTGCCGCTGATCCGCATTCCGCTCAGTGGCCGCACCCTCGAACTCGGCTGGTTTGTCCCGGAACACTTTCACAACGTTTGGACCATCGTCGCTTTCGCACTGGTGGTCTCCACCGTGTTGAAGGGCATCTTCGATTACGTTGGCACATACCTGGTGAATTATGCCGGCTTCGGCATGATCACCGATCTGCGCAACGATCTCTACACTGCCACCCTGCGGCGTTCGATTGCCTTCTTCCAGAAACATGCCACCGGCACGCTCCTGTCCGCCATCGTCAATGACGTTGAGCGCGTGCAGTTCGCGATGTCCAGCGTGCTGGCCGAGTTCCTGCAGCAGTTCTTTACCTTCATCTTCACCGCGCTGGTGGTCATCGGATTGGGCGGCCGCCTCACCTGGGTGCTGATCATCTTTGTTCCATTCGTGTTGACGGCGGCGCGGAGAATCGGGCAGCGGGTCCGCACCACCACCCGCAAAGGTCAGGACAAGCTGGCGGAAATCCAGAACATCCTGCACGAAACCATTACCGGCGTACGCATCGTCAAGGCCTTCTGCATGGAGGCGTGGGAGACGCGGCGCTTCCGCGATGCAGCGCGACGTCTGTTCAAGGCCAATCTGCGCTCGGCGGCAGCTTTCGCCGTGAGCTCGCCGCTGATGGATATTTTCGGCGCAGTCGCCATCGCCCTGCTGATCTACCTCGGACGCGAATACATCAAGCATGGATTCCTGACCGAGGGCTCCTTCATGGCCTTCATCATTGCCGTGTTCAAGCTCTACGAGCCGGTACGGAAGTTCGGCCAATTCAACAACAACTTCCAGCAGGCCCTGGGCGCCTCGGAGCAGATCTTCGGCTTCCTCGACGCGCAAGACGATGTCCGCGAGAGGCCCGGTGCCGTCAAACTGGCGCCCTTTCACCACAGCATTCGCTTCGAACACGTTTACTTCGGTTACTCGCAGTTAAACGGGGAGCGCGAGGTCCTGCGCGACATCAACCTGGAGGTTGCCCCGGGCGAGGTGCTGGCTATTGTCGGCTCCAGCGGCGCGGGAAAGACTACGCTGGTCCATCTACTGCCGCGCTTCTTCGATGTGACCCGGGGGAGGCTGCTGATCGACGGCCATGACGTACGCGATCTTACGGTCGCTTCGCTGCGATCGCAGATCGCCATCGTGACCCAGGACACCATTTTGTTCAACGACACGGTGCGCAACAACATTGCCTACGGCCAGCCTGAGGTTTCGCAGCGTGCGGTGGAAGAGGCGGCGCGAGCGGCACTGGCGCACGACTTCATCATGGCCGCGCCTAACGGTTACGACTCCATCATCGGCGAGCGCGGCTTACGGCTAAGCGGGGGCGAGCGCCAGCGGCTCTCGATTGCACGCGCGCTCTTGAAGAATGCCCCTATCCTGGTGCTCGACGAGGCCACCTCGTCCCTCGATACGGAGAGCGAGGCGCTGGTGCAGGCCGCGTTGCAGAACCTGATGACCGGCCGCACCGTGTTCGTCATCGCTCACCGGCTCTCCACCGTCCGGCGCGCCGACCGTATTCTGGTGCTGGAGAATGGCATGATCATCGATGAGGGCTCGCACGAGTGTCTGATTGCCCATACTGGCACCTATCGCCGGCTGTATGATTTACAGTTCGAAGACATCGAGGCAGCTTCCGAGACCTAGTAAACCGAGGCGCATGAACATCCGCTCCATGACCGGGTACGCGCAGGTGAAGTCGCACGTCGACGATCAGCTCACCTTGGCCCTGAGCCTGAAGTCGGTGAACCATCGTTTCCTCGACCTGCATCTGCGGCTTCCGTCCGAACTCGATCCCGTCGAGATGAGGGTGCGCCGCGTTCTGAAAGAGCGCCTGCATCGGGGGCATATCGAAGTCACCTTGAGCTTGGAACGAAGTGGCGGGGCGGCTTTTTCCGTCAATCGTGATCTGGTGGGCGGGTACCTGCGGACCTTCCGCGAAGTGGCCGAGGAATTCGGCGTCAGTGCCGAGCCCGATCTGAATGCCGTGCTGAAGTTGCCAGGCGCGCTGAACCCAGCCGAAAACGGAGACGCGATCGCCGCGCTGGAAAATCATGTCACGGCGGCGCTGGAAGTTTGCATCGAGCGCCTGAACCATATGCGCGAAGAGGAGGGACGGGGTGCGGTTGCGGAGCTGCGCAACCGGATGACGCACCTATCCTCCGCCACCCAGGAAGTCGATACCCTCCGCGACAAGGTGCTCAAGGCCTATCACGAAAAGATCCATGGCCGGATGCAGGAGCTGCTCGGCACCCACGTCGATCATGACCGGATTCTGCAGGAAGCCGCCATGCTGGCCGAGCGCAGCGACATTCAGGAAGAGCTGGTGCGCATGAAAAACCACATCCAGCATTTTCTTTCCTTGCTCGACGCCGGGGGCGAGGTCGGCAAGAAACTCGACTTCCTGCTGCAGGAGATGAATCGCGAAGCCAATACACTGATGTCGAAGACCACCGGTGTTGCCGGGGAAGCGCTGCGCATCACGTCCCTGGGTCTCTCCATGAAGTCGGAGATCGAAAAAGCGCGCGAGCAGGTGCAGAACCTGGAATGAGCGGCATCGTGTTCATCATCTCGGCGCCGTCGGGCTCGGGCAAATCTACGCTCACCAATGAGCTGCGCCGCGTCGTTCCCAATCTCGAGTTTTCCATCAGCTACACGACCCGGCCGCCTCGAGGCAGCGAACAGTCAGGGCGCGAATACTTCTTCATCAGCCGTGAAGAATTCGAGCGCATGATTCGCGAAGACGAGTTCCTGGAGCATGCCGAAGTCTTCGGCAACTACTACGGCACGGCCAGGCGTTTTCTGCGTGAGGCAATGGCGCGCGGCCACGATTTGCTGCTCGACATCGATGTGCAGGGCGCAGCCCAGGTGAAGCAGAAGATGCCCGAGGCGGTGAGCATCTTTATCCTCCCGCCTTCGCGCAGCGAGCTTGAACGGCGACTGCGCCGCCGGGCTGAGGCCGACGACGACCTGCAGCGGCAACTGCTGGGCGACGGAGCACGGCTGTTCAACACCGAAGCGATCATCCAGAGGCGGCTGCAGACCGCCTCCCGTGAGATTGAGAATTTCTGCCAGTACGACTATATTCTGGTCAACGATCGGCTGGAGCAGTCCATCGACGTCTTGCAGTCGATTGTGGAGGCAGAGCGGCTGAAGCGGTCTCCCGCCGCTCGAACGATGAGGGATCAGACGGTGCTGACCGTCGCCGATCGGGCCTTGCGCGCGCGCATGATGGAGCAGGTCGAGACCATACTCGCGACCTTTGATCTTTCCCGCTTTCCCACCGTCACGGAGTGAACGATGAAACTGGTTGAAGGGTTCGATAGCAATTATCGTTATGTTTTGGTGGCCGCGCGCCGCGCCCGCCAGATCCAGAATGGCGCCCGTCCGGTCGTAGAACCTCACTCGCGCAAACCTTGCCGCATTGCCGAAGAAGAGATCCATGCGGGCCGGGTGAAGTGGGAGATTCCGCCAGTCAGCCAAGGTCCGACTCCGATCGAGGTCGCTGGCGAGGAGCCCGGCCAGCCGGCGGGCAGCGACGCCGACGACTAAACCGCGGGCGAGTTATCGCGGCGGTTCAGCGGCATGCGTAACGAATCGCGCGAGCGCTGCACTGCATCAGCTCTACAAGGCACCACATGAAGATTGCACTGGGCGTGAGTGGCGGTATCGCCGCCTACAAAGCCGCCGAGATCGTTCGCCAACTCCAGGAAGGCGGAGTCCACGTGCAGGTCATCATGACCGCGGCCGCACAGGAATTTGTTCGGCCCTTGACCTTCGCCGCCCTCTCCGGTGAGAAAGTTATCACCAGCATGTTCGGCTCCTCCGCCGAGCAGCCGAATCTCGACTCTGCGGTCGAACATATCTCGGTTGCGCAATCGATCGATTGCCTGCTGGTTGCACCCGCCACTGCCGACGTGCTTGCCAAGTTTGCGCAGGGCATCGCCAACGATTTTCTCAGCACTTTCTACCTCGCCACGACCGCGCCGGTCGTTGTCGCCCCCGCCATGAACGTCAACATGTGGGAGCATCCAGCAACGCAGGCCAACCTGGAGATCCTTCGCCGTCGTGGTGTGCAGATTGTTGAGCCGGGCAGCGGCTACCTGGCATGTGGCATGGTCGGCGCCGGGCGACTGGCGGAGCCGGAGCAGATCGTTGCTGCTACGCTTGGGCGCCTTGGAGTTGCACCGGATCTTGCAGGCGAGACCGTGCTTATCACCGCTGGGCCGACGTATGAGCCTATTGATCCGGTGCGCTATTTGGGCAATCGCTCCAGCGGCAAGATGGGATACGCGCTGGCCGAAGCCGCGCTGCGACGGGGCGCCCACGTCATCTTGGTCAGCGGCCCGACAGCGTTACAACCGCCGAGCGCCGCCGAAACCATCTTCGTCGAAACCGCGCAGCAGATGCGTGCCGCAGTCCTTGATCGCTGGGAGCGGGCCAGCGTCATCATCATGGCCGCGGCGGTTGCCGACTACCATGTCAAGAACATCTCGCAGGAAAAAATCAAACGCCGCGGTGCGATCGAGCTGCAGCTCGAGCCGAACGACGACATCCTTGCCGACCTGGGCGGTCTGCGCCGCGCCGCCGGGAAGCACTTTCCCCTGCTAATCGGCTTCGCGGCGGAAACTGAGAATTTGCTCGGAAATACCCGCGCCAAGCTGGTCAAGAAGGGCGCCGATATGATGGTGCTGAACGATGTCTCGCGCCCCGGCATCGGCTTCAACTCCGATCGAAACGAAGTCACGATTGTCACCGCGACCGATGAACTCGCCGTGCCCGAAGCCAGCAAACTGGATATCGCTCAGAAGATTCTCGAAGCCGCGTTGCGCCTGCGGAAACAACAAATGGCAACTGTACCAACATCAGTTAAGGCGAGTTCGAAAATCCTGACAACTTGAAGCTTCTATGCTTGTCATCCCGGGCGAGGACTTTAGTCCGAGCGGAGAGACCTGCATTTCTGAATTCGCAAGCGCGGCCCCTGAGCGCACGTTGTAAACTAACTTCTCAGCGATGGCCCTCGACTCCAACACCAAGTCCGCTCTGCGCGAGCGTCTGCAGTTTTATCGCGAACTGGGTATTGGCCCGCTATATCGCCGTGAATTTCACGTTTTGGCGGTTCGCGAATCGGCGCAAATCGCGGCAGAAGACATCCCGATCGTCGAATTCGCTTTCGAAACGAATCAGAACTCTGCTTTGCTTTCTATTGCGCCCGCCGATCGCGAGGCCCAGCTCCGCGTCATCCTCGATGACATCGGCCCCAACTGCCAGCGTTGCAATCTGGGTAAGCTCGGGCGCAAACAGATCGTCTTCGGCACCGGAGATCCGCATGCCGAGCTGATGTTCATCGGCGAAGGCCCCGGCGCCGACGAAGACGCCCAGGGGCTGCCCTTCGTTGGGCGCGCCGGACAACTGCTCAATAACATGATCACCGCGATGGGGCTTAAGCGCGAGCAGGTGTACATCGCCAACATCGTGAAGTGCCGTCCGCCGGGCAATCGCACGCCCGAACGCGACGAGTGCGATACCTGCTCGCCATTTCTGATGCGGCAGATCGGCGTGATCCGGCCCATGATCATCGTAGCTCTGGGCGCGACTGCCGCGAAGAATCTGCTCGGAATTAACGACTCGATGGTGTCGATGCGTGGGCGCTTCTACGACTTCTCGCCTCCTGGGGTGTTCGACGATGCCGGCCAACCGTTCGAGTGCAAGCTGGCAGTCACCTACCATCCGGCGTTTCTGCTGCGCGATCCGCGGCAGAAAAAAGAGGCCTGGAAGGACCTGCAGATGGTGATGCGCTATCTCGACCTCCCCATGCCGCAACGCGCGCCTGAGGGCAGCTAAGCTGCAATGCCTCAATTCTGCGAAGTGGCTGTGCCGGTCCCGCTCGAGGCCACCTTTACCTACCGCATTGCCGATGCCGAGCCATGCGTCGGCGGGCGTGTGATTGTTCCCTTTCGCGAGAAGCGCCTGTGCGGCGTGGTTACCGAGCTGCACGATCGCGAGCCAGAGTTCACCACACGCCGCATCAGCCACGTCCTCGACACTACTCCTGCACTCACTCCCGAGCTGATGGAGTTGGGCCGCTGGATCGCCCAGTACTACATTGCGCCCATCGGCGAAGTCCTGCGCACCATGCTGCCGCTTTCCGCCGAGTTTCGCCGGGTGATCGGTTATCGCATCACGGACAAAGGAACTGAGGCGCTGCACGCCGCGTCCACGATTGGCTCATCTCTGCGCTCGCGCAAAGAGCCGGGGCACCAGATGCTGGAATATGCGGTGCTCAACCGGTTAGCGGATGGGGAAGTTGTGCGCGAAGCGACGCTGCGCTCCGCTTCGGGCGCGCCCCGTGCAGTGCTACAAACGTTGCTGCAAAAGAAGTGGGTCGCTCGCGAAGATCTCAGCTCTGTGCGGGACGCCAGTCGCACAGTGCCTCTTGCCACGCTGACATCGGTCGAAGGCAAACTGAATCACAATCAGCAGGCCATCGTTGATTATCTGCATGGGCAGGAGGGCGAACGCGCTTCCCTGGATGCCCTTCGTGAGTTGGCCGTTCCACGTACTACCCTGCAAACGCTGGTGCGACGTAGCATTGTCACCCTCAGTGAGGAACCCGCCAGCTTTCATTTTTCAGGACTCAAGCCGCGCAAGCTCGAGTTTCTCTTCACTCCCGCACAGAAGCTGGCTCTCGAAGCGATCACGGGCGCTGCCAACAAGCGCGAGTTCCTGCCCATGCTGCTGCATGGAGTCACCGGCTCGGGAAAGACAGCCGTTTACCTGTCGGCGATGCAGGCAGTGCTGGCGAAGGGCCGCTCGGCTATCCTGCTCGTGCCGGAGATCGGACTCACGCCGGCTGTTGCTGCCGACCTGCATCAGATATTCGGCGACGAGGTGGCAATTCTTCATTCCGGTCTGAGCGACGACGAGCGGGCCGAGCAGTGGAAACGCATTCGGAATAGCGAGTCTCACATTGTGGTAGGAACCCGTTCAGCCGTATTTGCCCCGGTTCCGGACCTTGCGCTGATCGTAGTCGACGAAGAGCACGACCACTCCTACAAGCAGGAGGAGATGCCGCGCTATCACGCTCGCGATGTAGCGGTAATGCGCGCCAAGATGTGCAAAGCCGCGGTGGTGCTGGGCTCAGCCACGCCCTCATTGGAGACGTACCACAATGCGGTAGAGCAAAAGTATCGGTTGCTGGAGCTACCGGAGCGCATCGAGAAACGTCTGCTGCCGGAGGTGGAAATCCTGGACATGCGCGAGGAGTTTCAGCGCACCAAGAAGGACGAAGTGCTCTCGCGCAAGCTGGTGGAAGAAATTGGCGAGCGGCTCTCTCGCCACGAGCAGGTTATGGTATTGCTGAACCGGCGCGGCTACTCCGCTTTTGTGCTCTGTCGCGAATGCGGCGAATCGGTGCAATGCAAGAACTGCGCGATCGCCATGACCTTCCACAAACGCGAGCACCGTCTAGTCTGTCATTATTGCGGCTACATGCGTCCCGCGCCGAAGACCTGTCCCAAGTGCGGCAGCGAATACGTGCAGTATCTGGGCGCCGGGACGGAGAAGTTGGAGCACATTCTGGCCGGAATGTTCCCGCAAGCGCGCATCGCGCGACTGGATCGCGACACGGTGCGCGGTCGCGATGATTTCGAGCGCATGTTAGGCGCGCTGCACGCCGGCGAGATAGATCTGCTGGTTGGTACGCAAATGATTGCCAAAGGTCACGATGTGGCAAACGTCACACTGGTAGGCGTAGTGGGCTCCGACGCTGCGCTAAGCTTCCCTGATTTTCGTGCGGCGGAGCGCACCTTTCAGTTGCTGACCCAGGTGGCGGGTCGCGCCGGACGTGGCGATACCCCAGGCAAGGTCGTCCTGCAAACCTATTTTCCCGATCACTACGCTATCCAGTTTGCCGCGGCGCACGACTATCACGGCTTTTACGAGAAGGAGGTCCGCTTCCGCAGCTGGATGCACTACCCTCCGTTCAATGCCGTTAGTAACGTACTGGTGCGCAGCCCGAAGCTGGAGGAAGCGCTGGCCTGGTCGGGCATTCTGGGCAAGTGGTTTGCCGCTTCACGACTCGAAGGCGTGCGGGTGATGGGACCGGCGGCGGCAGCCATCGTGCGCCTGAAGACCGACTATCGCTATCATTTTGTTCTGAAGTCCGCCAGCCGCGAGCGCATGAACAACGTGCTGCGCGAAATGCTGCAGCATGCGATGCAGCAAAAAATCCCAAGAACTAATGTGATCGTGGACGTGGATGCAATCTCGTTGCTTTGAACAGCCATAAGCAAAGGCACAGATTTCTCTGTGCCTCGGTGGTGATTGAAATCCGCTAAATCACCACCGTCTCCTGGTATTCGCCATAGACCCGCCGCATAGCGTCGGAGATCTCGCCGACGGTGGCGCTCGCCTCGACCGCTTCGACAATCACCGGCATCAGATTGCCCGTACCGCGCGCGGTCTCTTCCACCTGTTTCACCGAAGCCTGCCATTTTGCCTGATCGCGCTTGGCTCGCAACGCCCGCAGCCGCTCCACCTGTTTGCGCTCCAGCGACTCATCCATATGCAAGAGTGGAATCGCTTTCTCCTGCTCCAGCGCGAAACTATTCACGCCGACGACCAGGGCTTCCTTGTGGTCCACAGCCCGCTGGTATTCGTAGGCTGCGTTCTGGATCTCCTGCTGCACGAAGCCGCGCTCGATGGCCTTCAACATGCCGCCCATAGCGTCGATTTTGTCGAGATAGCCAAGCGCATTGGTCTCGATCTGGTTGGTGAGCGTCTCCACATAATATGAGCCGGCCAGCGGATCGATGGTCTGGGCCGCGCCTGACTCGTATGCGATGATCTGCTGAGTGCGCAGCGCAATGCGCGCCGACTGCTCCGTCGGCAGGGCCAGCGCTTCGTCGAAGGAATTTGTATGCAACGACTGGGTTCCGCCCAGCACCGCCGCCATCGCTTGTAACGCGGTGCGAACGATATTGTTCTCCGGCTGTTGCGCGGTCAGCGTCGAACCCGCGGTCTGGGTATGGAAGCGCAGCATCTGCGACTTAGCGTTTTTCGCGTGGAAATGTTCGCGCATGATGCGCGCCCACATGCGTCGCGCGGCACGGAACTTCGCCACCTCTTCCAGAAAATTATTATGCGCGTTGAAGAAGAACGACAAACGGGGGGCGAATTTGTCCACGTCGAGCCCAGTATCGATCGCCGCCTGCACGTACGTTATGCCATTCGCCAGCGTGAACGCCACCTCCTGCACGGCGGTGCAACCGGCTTCCCGCATGTGATAGCCGGAGATGGAGATGGTGTTCCACTCGGGCACGTGCTCGTTGGCATAGGAAAAAATGTCGGTGATGATACGCATCGCCTGCGCCGGCGGATAAATGTACGTGCCGCGCGCGATGTACTCCTTCAGCACATCGTTTTGTACCGTGCCGGAGAGTTTGCGCACGTCGCGCCCGGTGCGTTGCGCCGCCACGATGTACAAGGCCAGCAGAATCGAAGCCGTGGCGTTAATCGTCATCGACGTGGAAATCTTCTCCAGGTTGATGCCGTCGAACAGCCGCATCATGTCTTCGATAGAGTCGATGGCGACACCGACCTTGCCCACTTCGCCCATGGCCAGCGGATTGTCGGAATCGAGGCCGATCTGCGTCGGCAGATCGAAGGCCACGCTCAGGCCGGTCGTGCCCTGGCTCAGCAGATACTTGTAGCGGCGGTTGGACTCTTCAGCATCGCCCATGCCGGCGTACTGCCGCATGGTCCACAGCCGGCCACGGTACATGGTGGCCTGCACACCGCGCGTGTAGGGAAATTGTCCCGGGTAGCCGACCTCGCGATCGTAGTCCCAGTCTTCCAGGTCGGAGGGCGTATAAAGCGGATGAACCGGAATGTGCGAAGAAGTTTCCTGAGTGTCCGCTGGCTTGTTCATTACCGCTTGTTTCGTGTCGGCCATATGAGTCGGGCCTCGATAAGAAGAGATGATTTATTATCGGCCAGCCGGCAAGATGCGGCTATGACACGCATCACATGCCTCAGTTTCAAGTTTCCAGAGGCAGGTTTCAAAAGCGAGCTCGAAATTCGACACCCGGAACTATTTTTTTCGCGAGCGCCAGAACGAACTCACCCCAAAATAAGCGAACAGCAGCGCAAAAGCGGCGGCCAGCAGCGTCTTACCTGGCGATCCAGCACCTGAATGATAGCGATGATACTCACGAACTGCTGCTCCTGCGCCAACAATCGCAAGCACCAGAAAGAACAGTCCCGCTATTTCCAGCCACAGCACATGCAGCACGCGGCCAACGCTGCGCAGAGTGACGCTGCCCGCGTTGTAGAACGCTCGCACCCAGCGGCTCTCGCCGCTCTTTCGTCCGGCAATGCGTAGCAGCGCACGTCCGTGGGTGCCGAGATCGCGGGATGGCAACGTGCACTCCTTATCAAGATTTTGTGCCCACCGAAACCACGAATTCACCTGTAAGCATCGATGTTCGGCACCGCTAACTAGCCATTCTATCAGCGGCAGCTATTGATTTTCGGCTTCTGGCGAGAGCACAACCGCGGCAAAACTCGCGTTCAAGGCTTGGCATCCAATGATTTAGGAGACAGTTGGGGCGAACCGATGGAACCTTTTCTGGTCAGGCGCTAGGATAGTGCCAAGGGTTTGTCCTCAGCCCGGCAGGGGCCAAGGTGAAATCGTGGATAAGCGACTTAAAAACATGATGAAGGAACTGGGCGATGCCATTAACAACTCGCTCTCCGATTCCGAGCAGATTGCTGAGGTGATCTCGCGCATCAAGGCTGGAGGCTATGACGTAGTGCTCGTGCTGGAGGCCACCATTGGTTTCAACCGGCGCGACGACGAGGAGACGGAAACGACGCACATCAATACCCGGCGTTCCTCGGCAAGGTTCGAAGTCACGTCCCAGGATGTGAAGTTCCTGAAGTCACTCCGCATTCGGGTAGATGAGCCGGAGTAGCTTCCGAGATACGGGGTTGCTGCAGTCTAGGCAACACCGTCGTATGCTAATATTCGACTTCGCCATTGGGTTGGCCTGCGCCGCCTGGGCGCTCCACCCTCCTGAAAACTAGCACCGATCTCCCCGCAAGGGGCGACCGGATCCGAGACATCAGCAGATGAGAGAGACCCTGGGAGTCTTGCTGGCGGGAGGAGCGGGCGAACGTCTTTACCCGCTGACGCGCGATCGCGCCAAGCCGGCGGTCACCTTCGGCGGCATTTACCGCATCATCGATATCACCCTCTCCAACTGCATCAACTCCGATTTACGACGCGTTTACATTCTCACGCAATACAAGGCGCTTTCCCTGAACCGCCATATCCGCGAAGGTTGGGGCAATATTGTGGGGCGCGAACTGGGTGAGTTTATCGAGATCCTGCCCCCGATGAAGCGTGTCAGCGAGAATTGGTATATGGGCACTGCGGATGCCGTGTATCAGAACATCTACTCCATCGGTTCCGAGCAGCCGCGCTACGTGCTGATCCTATCGGGCGATCACATCTACAAGATGAATTACGACCTGATGCTGCGGCAGCACAGCGATTCAGGTGCCGATGTGACGCTGGCCACCATCCTCATCGATCCGGCTGAGACGAAGCACTTCGGCGTGGTGGAAATTGATCGCACCGGGCGGGTAGTGGGTTTCCAGGAGAAGCCCGAGGAGACGGATCTGCGCTCGCCCTACAACCCCCGCATGGTCTCGGCGTCGATGGGAATTTATCTGTTCAACACCGATGTGCTGATCCCGGCGCTGCTGAAGGATGCCGAGGATCCCACCTCACGCCATGACTTCGGGCATAACGTTCTGCCCCGCATGGTGGACGACTATAAAGTTTATTCCTTCAACTTCATCGACGAGAACCGGAAAGAAGCGCTGTACTGGCGTGACGTGGGAACGCTGGAAGCCTACTACGAAGCGAACATGGACCTGGTCTCAGTGGCTCCGGTCTTCAACCTGTACGACGCCGCGTGGCCGATTCGCACCCACATGCGGCAGTATCCGCCGGCCAAGTTCGTGTTCAATGATCCGGGACGCACCGGCGAAGCGCTCGACTCCATGGTCTCGATGGGCTGCATCATTTCCGGAGGCGCGGTGCGGAACTGCGTCATCTCGCCCGATGTGCGGGTGAACTCTTATGCGCAGATCGATAACAGCATTCTCTGCTCGCATGTGAACATTGGACGCCACTGCCGCATCCGTAAGGCCATCATCGATCGCGATGTGCATATCCCTGAGGGGACGGTCATCGGTTACGACACCGAAGCCGACCGCCAGAAGTATCACGTCACCGACAGCGGAATTACCGTGGTCACGCGTGATTATTCCTTGTTCGAGAACCCCATCACCGTGGATTACTTCACGTCGGAGTAAGGGACGAGCTATGACTTCCGATTTTTCACCGCTCTGTTTCGGGCCGTACCTTCCAATCCGACAGATCGATCAACCCAGCGGGACCGAAACCGTAAGCCGCTTTCCCCTCCACTCCAGGTCTTAAGCTGCAGTATTCCCTTTCCGTCCCGGGATCCACTCGAAACTCGAAACTTGCAACTCAAAACTTGAAACTGCTTTATCGACCTTTGGCCACCAATCCCTGTCCCCTGCTCCAATCCACTCGCACCTTTTCGCGCAGCAGGGTAAACTGTTGCCCGAATGGCACTCACACTTGAGGTGGCTGGCCGCAGCGATGTGGGGCGGGTGCGTGCGTCGAACGAGGACTCCTTCGGCTACGACGAGCGGCTCGGCATATTCGTTGTCTGCGACGGAATGGGAGGTCACGCGGCCGGCGAGGTTGCCAGCCAGATCGCGGTTGAAACCGTACTCTCCTATTTCCGCAGCCATCAGCCGTCCTTGGACAAGGACCTTTATCTCGACGATGCGCCGCTGGGGGCGCGCCTGCTGGCAGAGGCGGTGAAGAAGGCCAACGACGCGATCCTCGGCTACGCGGAAGAGCACAAGAACACTTCCGGCATGGGCACCACCCTGGTCGCGGCGCGGTTCGCCGACGGCGTGTTCAGCATTGCCAATGTCGGCGACAGCCGTATTTATCTGTTTCGCGAAGGCCAACTGCTGCAACTCACCGAAGATCATTCGCTCGTCATGGAGCAGGTGCGCCGCGGGATGATTACGCTGGAGCAGGCCAAGCGCTCCTCCGCGCAAAATATCATCACCCGCGCCCTGGGAACCGACGAAAGCACACTGCCCGACCTGGGTGAGTTTCCCGCGCAGGGCGGAGACATGCTGCTGCTCACCACCGACGGAGTGCTCCGACACGTCGACGATGACGAGCTCCGCAACATTCTGCTTCAGCTGCCCTCGCTGCAAATCGCCTGTGACATGTTGATCGAGGCTGCTAATGAGGCTGGGGGCGAGGATAATTCCACCTGTGTGCTAATCCGGGTGCGCAATGGAGGGGTAGCCGAGACCGGCAACCATGGCGAAAGCTCGCGGCGAAATGATGCCGAGTCGGGTGAGTCTGAGATCGAACCGGAAATAAAGGACTTGCGCAAGGCTTCATCCGAAGCGGCAATGTCTTTTGGGCCAACCTCTCGTGACCATCCATTCACGCCGCTTACCGCCCGACCCTCCCGTGCTTTACAATGAAATCTGCTCTGGCGGGACATTTTTCACCCTCGTCTGCTTGGGCGCTGTCTCATCGCGCCTGAGTTTAGGTTGCGCCACGAAGGCAGGCAAAGGTTGTGCGCATTTCCACGGCAACAGCCGCATCTAAGGTAACGAAAGATGCCACTTTGCCGTCTTAACTCTCAGGACCTTAGCGGCTTCTCTGCGTATTCATAAACGTGGCAATTAAAGTCAAAGTACCTGATCGTAGCCCGGTCACTCGTCGGGGCTCGAAGCGCCGCTCGCGAGCGGTTCGCCCGGCGCGAGTCCGTCATTTTTCGTTTCACGATCCGCTGGTAAAGCTGTTTTTCGCGGCATTTCTCATCGCCTGCGCGCTCTTTGCAGGGGTATTCACCTACTTCTACGTCAAATATGAGCGAGTCGTGGACCGTCGCATGGCAGGCGGCGTCTTCAGCAATGCGGCGAAAATTTATGCCCGGCCTCGCCTCGTTTCCGTAGGCGACAAAACGAGTATTGCCGACGTCGCGGGCGACTTGCGCCGGGCGGGATATACGGAAGAAGGCAGAGATCGCCAATCCCCCGTAGGCCACTACGCCGTCACCCGCGACGGAATCCAGGTCGTTCCCGGGCCGCAATCCTTCCATGCGTCCGAGGGCGCGGTCATTCACTTCGAGAACGGCAAGGTCGCAGCAATTACGGAGTCAAGCGGCGCGGGTCAGAAGCTGGATGCCTACGAACTGGAACCGCAACTGGTCACCGCTCTTTTCGAGGGGCAGGATCGTTCCAAGCGCGACCTCATCAAGTTTCAGGACATTCCACCGGTGCTGGTCAATGCGGTGCTCGCTATTGAGGACCGCCGTTTCTTCCAGCACAACGGCGTGAATTACTTTCGGCTGGTGGAAGCCGCCGCGGTGGACGTGCGCGAAGGCAGGCACGGGCAAGGCGGTTCGACCCTCACCATGCAGCTCTCGCGCGGCTTCTTCCTCTCCCCGGAGAAGACGGTCAAGCGCAAGCTGATCGAGATGATGATCGCGGTAGAACTGGAGCAAAAATTCTCCAAGCAGCGCATCTTCGAGATGTACGCCAACCAGGTCTACCTCGGCCAGCGCGGCTCGTTCACCATCAACGGCTTTGGCGAGGCTTCACACGCTTATTTCAATAAGGACATCAAGAACCTCACGCTTCCCGAGGCCGCGTTACTCGCCGGCATGATCCAGCGGCCCAACTATCTTTCGCCATACAAATATCCGAAGCGCGCGCTGGAACGCCGCAACCTGGTACTGGACTCCATGGTGGAGACCGGGGCCATCACGCGCGACCAAGCCGACCACGCCAAAGCCGCCCCTCTCAAGCTGGCAACCCCCAACGTGGAAGCCAGCGATGCTCCTTATTTCGTTGATCTGGTGAAAGACCAACTCTCCGGCCCGTTCAGCGAAAACGAACTGAACGATCAGGCGCTGCGCATCTATACCACCCTCGACCCTGATCTACAGCGAGCTGCCGCCGAGGCGGTTGACGAAGGCATGAAGGTAGTCGACGAGCAGGTGCTGAAGCGGCGAACGCGCAAGATCAAGACCGGCACCGGCAAGAATGCAGTCACGACGGTCAAAGTTGAATCGGGCCCGATGCCGCAGGTGGCGCTGGTGGCAATTGACCCGCACACCGGCGAGGTGCTGGCGCTGGTGGGTGGCAGAAACTACGGCATGAGCCAGTTGGACCACGCCATCGCCAAGCGCCCTACGGGCTCGATCTTCAAGCCGTTCGTGTACGCCGCGGCGGTTAATACGGCGGTAACCGGACAGACTCTGTTTGCCAGCACCAAGGCCGATCCCGATACCGGGGTCATCACCAACAATGATGGCGTCTTCACCCCGGCCAGCCTCATTGACGACTCCCAGGTCAGCATCGCAAATGGCGACCAGGTGTACGAGCCTCGTAACTATCACGAGACCTTCCACGGAGAGGTGACGGCGCGCTATGCCCTGGCGGAGTCGCTGAACAACGCCACGGTCCGTCTCGGGCAGGAAGTCGGTTTCGATAAGGTTGCAGCCTTGGCCAAAGCGGCAGGCATTACCAGCGTGAGGGCAACGCCGTCTATCGCCCTCGGTTCCTATGACGCTACTCCCATCGAGATGGCCGGAGCCTATACCGTCTTCGCCAACGGCGGCACACGCCTATCGCCGGTAATGGTCAAGTCGGTACGTGATGCGAAGGGGAACGTCCTCAGCAACTATCGCACCGACAGCAAGCCGGTGCTGGATCCGCGGGTAGCCTACGTAATGACGACCATGATGGAGGCGGTCGTCAACAGCGGCACCGGTTATCCGGTGCGCGCCCGCGGATTCCAGGCTCCCGCAGCGGGCAAGACCGGAACATCGCACGACGCGTGGTTCGCCGGCTATACCAGCAACCTGCTGTGCATTGTCTGGGTCGGCAACGACGACTACACCGATGTGAAGCTGGCTGGCGGCGCGGCGGCTGCGCCTATCTGGGCCGAGTTCATGAAGCGCGCCGTCACGCTACCCCAGTACGCGGACGTGAAGGATTTCACCCCGCCCTCAGGCGTTGTTCAGGTGCAGTTGGATAAAGTGACCAATCGCCTGGCGACACCTTCCTGCCCTCAGGACTACACCGTCGCCTTCATTGCCGGCACCGAACCAAAGGAGACATGCGACCAGGCCTACGGTGATCATCGCGGCTTCTTTACCAAGATATTTGGACTGGGCTCGCCACCGGTAGCGCCTCCACCTCCTACCTCCAATGGACCGGTCCAGCCGGCAGCCGCCGGCACTGCTCCAGCACAAGTTTCCGCCAATGGTGAGGCTGGACAGGCGCAGCAGCCCAAGAAAAAGCGAGGATTCTTCAGCCGGCTCTTCGGTCGCGGCGACAGCGGGGACGAGCAGCAAAATAATGGGACGGACGCAGGGCAAAACGGGAACAATTCCAATCCCAAATAGGTCTAATATGGGCAGTAAGGGGCTCAGTCGGCCCCCTTACGCGCAGCCACGACGTGCGCAACGGGGCCCCAGAGCTGGAGGTTGGCATGGCGCGTCTCCCATCGTCGCGGTTACTGCTCCTCGTCTGCAGCGCTCTTGTTTTTCTGCTGGTCTCTGCGCTTTGCGTCCTGGCGTCAGGTCCTCAGCAATTGGCCCCGGCGCCTCAACAAATCACGCCACCGCCGATTCCGGATCCCAACGCCTCGGCTGCCGACTTGGAAGCGCAGGGCGATCAATTGCGCGCTGAGAAGCGTTTTCTCGATTCCATCGATTACTACAACATCGCCCTGAAGAAGCAGCCAACCGCCTTACTGTGGAACAAGGAGGGCATGTCGTACCTCCTGCTGCAACGCCGCGACAAGGCCGCTAAGTGTTTCGATCGCGCCATTAAAGCTGACAAGTATGCTCCCGAGGGCTACAACAACCGCGGCTACATCGAGCAGATGAAGAAGAAGTACGACGCAGCCATCAAGTACTACATGAAAGCCGTGAAGCTGCGGCCCAGCGACGCCGTCTTCCAGTTCAACATCGGCTCCTCGTATTTTGGCAAGCACGATTACGTGCACGCGGCGCAGGCGTACAAGGCTGCATTCGTGCTTGATCCCAATATCTTCGACCGCGTCTCGCGCACCGGCATCATGGCGCAGGCCACTTCCCCGGAAGATCGCGCTGCGTTCTCGTTTATGGTGGCCAAGATGTACGCGCAGGCCGGAGATTTCGATCAGTCGCTGGAGTACCTGCGGAAGGCGATGGAAAACGGCTATAAAGGCATCAACAAGGTCTACACCGACTCCGAGTTTGCCAACCTGCGCATGGACAAGCGCTTCTCGGAGCTAATGGCGCAAAAACCGCAGGCAATTCAGTAGCCGCCAGCGATAACCCTTAGGGAAGATCTGATTAAGTCGAGGGTTTGAAGGGGATGGCCTTGAGAGACTGTGTCGCAACCGCCCTCGCAATTTCCTGGTGGAATAAACAACTCGCGGCGCGGCCAAACCAGCCGCGCAGCGGCGACATGATGTTAGGCGTGGGCGTAAGCCCACGCGCCAAGTGGGAGAAAAGCCGAGCCGCAGAGCGGCGACACCAACTCGCGACACAGTGTCTTGGTATATTTTAGGTAAACAACCTGGGCACCGCGACTTTGAAACACGCACCGCGGTGACTATAGGATGAACGATCCAGCCGGTAAGGGGGCAAATGAGGAATGTAATCTTCGCAATCAACATCACCATAGATGGCTGCTGCGACCACACCAAGATAATTCCTGACGAAGAAACACTTGAATATTTTACGGACCTCGTGCGAGACATTGACCTGCAAGTCTTCGGGCGTAAAACCTATCAATTGATGGTTCCGTATTGGCCCGAAGTCGCGAAAAACCAGTCTGAGACGAAAGCAGACCACGAATTTGCTCAAGCATTTGTCGCTACCGACAAGATCGTTTTTTCACGATCATTAGACAGCGTCGAAGATAGGAATACGAGAATTGTTCGGACGGACCTTCACGACGAAATAGCCAAATTAAAACAAGAACCAGGCAAGAATATTTTAGTCGGCGGTGTAGACATTCCTTCACAACTTATGAAGCTTGGTCTGGTTGACGAATACCGTTTTGTCGTTTCGCCAGTCATTGTAGGAGAAGGCAGACGGTTGTTGGAAGGCGTCAGCCTGCGGGAGAGATTGCACTTAAAGCTTGTTGAGTCAAAGAATTTCAAATCAGGATGTGTTGCGCTTCGTTATTTGAAACAGTGACAGAAAAATCTGCGACAGCTGAACGCAGGCGAGCGCCAAACCGTGTAAAGGAGACAATATGAGCTTAGACCACGCGAACGATGCCCTGTCAGACGAGTCGCAGTTCGAGGGTGCGCCAAGTTTTGGCATCATAGCTGACACTCATGCCGCACACACCCGACGCAATCCACATTCTTCGCCGCACATCGATCAAACTGGAGCAGTCGCAGCTTCCCAACCGCAACACTGTTGCTGAATTGAAACGCTCGATCCTTCGCTCTATATCGGAAATGGAAACGTCGCCGGATTCGGAGCAAAAAGGACCGCCAACGAAAGGGTTAGCAACCGCGGTCCGATCCG
Source organism: uncultured Acidobacteriaceae bacterium (assembly GCA_963785825.1). Lineage (GTDB taxonomy): Bacteria > Acidobacteriota > Terriglobia > Terriglobales > Acidobacteriaceae > Bog-257. Next base: position 577,507 of record CAWAWQ010000001.1, read on the forward strand.
CTTTCTATGCTGACTGGCAATGCCTGTCATCAAAACACTCTAAGTCTGAACGCCAGAGACGGGCATTCTGCGTTTAGGGCGCTTTCAGGGTAGCTATGGCTTGGGTAGTGCGGGCCTTCAGAGGCTGTTACGAAACTACCATTATCAATTGTGTGGTAGGAGAAGTGGCCCGAATCTGTCCAGTGGGAAAAGAGTGCGAGCCGCAGAGCGGCGATACGGGTTTCGTAACAGTCTCTTTGGGCCCGCGTTTGGGAAGCGGTTTCCTTTGATTTCCGCGGACGCGGCGCTGAAGCGCTGCACTACCCAGGCGATTGGGATACACCAACTCTGAACCTGCTATAGCCCCCTGAGGGACTTCCATCGCACTTTATCAGACACTCTTTAGGGGATTGCATAAGCAACTTCTTGTCCCGGAAAGTCCTTCAGAAGTGTCACCCCAGCCGGAGGCTTTTAGATGCCAAGTGGAGGGACCTTCTTTTCGCTTGGCATAATAAAAAAGCCGGAGCAATCGCTCCGGCTTTCACAGAAAACGTCAGGAATTACCGGCGCAGCTTCCGGCGGATGCTGCCGAACGCTCCGACCAGGCCAGTTCCCAGCAACAACAGGGAAGAAGGCTCCGGAGTAGTTCCAACCCCGCCGCCAAGGACATCAAACGCGCCGAGCGGATTGCCCGTGCCATTCGAGTTCCAGGTCGAGCCACCGTCGGTGGAGTACAGATCCAGCCCGTTGACGCCCTGACTGTTCCAGTTCCACGCCAGCCAACTGGTATCGGAAGTACTCTCCGGACCCAAAACCATGAAGTACTGGGTGCCTGAGGTCAGGCTCAGTCCGGAAATTCCGGTGACGGTCACCAGGCCGCAGCAGCCACCGAACTGCTGGGTGCTGGTCAGGTTGTCCTGCCGCCAAAGCTGGCTGCCGGGCAGGCCACCGTTGTCGCTGTAGACGGCGGCGTAGAAGGTATCCACACCCGTCACGTAGCCGACGCCCAAGTCAATCTGGGTAACGTTGCCGCTCATCCCAGAGGTGAACAGGTTCGCAGCCGTAAAGCTCGTGCCGACGGTCCCCGTACCGGAAATCGTCCAGCCACTGCAGCAGTTGTACACGTTCCCTGCAGGTCCAAGGTTTGTGTAGAAGGTTGAATCGGCCATCGCCGGCAGACTGCTAACGCCGAGGGCGAGGACCAGTAGGCAGACTGACCATAGAAGCTTTTTGCTCAAGGGAATTCCTCCTCCGTTGTCTTTCGCAACATCTCGAGATGTCGATTCGCAGGCCCGAAACCGCACAAGAGAGAAGCCGGTTAACGGATCTCCCCTTGTACGGAACAGTCCATGCCCCAGCAGACGCTCTTGGAACACGGACAAAGACAAGTGCTCTCAGTGCAATTGGAATTCCGCGATAACTAAATGAAAACAAACGTAGTTTTATGATGTAGCTGCAAGGGGTTGCAGTATAGTGCCCAAAGGTTTCCCCATTCGGCTAGCATAAAGCCCCGAAATGTGCCACACGGCGACACCACGGCAGCTTCAAAACTACAGCACCAACGTTGTTCCGGTGGGTCGATCTGGCAAAAAGGGGTCTTCTCCAAGAAGCGTTTAGATCAGAGTACAGCGACAAAGGTGGCTGCCAACTCGGTGATCGGCCCAGCAGGCAGACGTTATCGGAAATCGGCGCTGCGTCGTCCTCGCTGCAATTTGATGCTTCCCCCGCTCGCCGATAGACTTCTATATCAGAACTGCAAGTTGTGCTGGCCACTTCAGATCACATGCGGAGGCATGTTGGGTAAGGCAAGACTCGGACCGCAAGGCTCAAAGCATCTTGGGGATCCACAAAATCGAGCGGGTCTTCTGACTCGCCGCGAAATGCTCGCGATGTTGGCGAAAGGGACCTTGGCGGTCCCCTTTGCGGGTGCGGGAGTGTACGCCGCGACCGGTTCGCCTCCTCAGCAGGGTGACGCCGTTCCCCCGGAGTGGCGACTCACCGATGAGGAACTCCTGGAAGAGATCGTCAGCCGCGCCTTTTTGTTCTTCTGGAATGAGGCGGGCAAACATACTGGCCTGGTTCGAGACCGCGCCCTGGCTGACGGCGCCCCGGACACGCGGAAAGTGGCCAGCATAGCGGCTACTGGTTTCGGCCTGAGCGCGCTCTGCATCGCCCACAAGCGCGGCTATCTCCCGCCCCATGAGATCGGCGCGCGCGTGGTTGCCACCTTGAGCTTCCTTCTCAATCACGCCGAGCACGAGAATGGCTTCTTCTATCATTTTCTCGACATCAACACCGGCAAGCGGGCGCGCATGTCGGAGGTTTCTCCCATCGATACCACCATCCTGCTGTGCGGCGCCCTCACCGCGCGCGAGTACTTCCACGATGCGAAGATCTCGCACCTGGCCACCGCCATCTACCGGCGGGTGAACTGGCGCTGGATGCTGAACGGCGGCAAGGCCTTTGCCATGGGTTGGACGCCGGAGTACAAGTTCATCGGCGCACGCTGGGACACCTACTGCGAGCTGATGATGATGTACCTGCTGGCCATCGGAGCTCCCACTTACGGCATTACCCCAGCGTCCTGGAACGCATTCTCGCGGCCCACTATGGAGTTTGAAGGATTAACCTACATCAGCGCCGCCGATCCGCTGTTTGTGCACCAATATGCTCACGCGTGGTTCGACTTCCGCAACCAGCGCGACCAGTACGCCAACTATTTCCAGAACTCAGCTGTCGCTACCCAGGCGCACAAGCAATTCTGTCTCTCCATCCGCTGGCGGTTTCCGCAATACAAGCAGAACACCTGGGGCATAACCGCTTCCGATTCCAAGCTTGGGTACCAGGCCTGGGGAGGGCCGCCGCAAATCGGCTACATCGATGGGACGGTCGTGCCCTGTGCCGCAGGGGGATCGGTGCCCTTCCAGCCCAAGGAGACCATCGCGTGCCTCGCCAATCTCTACAATCAGCACGGCTTACGCGCCTGGAAGCGTTATGGATTCGTCGACGCTTTCAACCCCATCACACCCTGGACTGACGTGGACGTGCTCGGCATCGATCAGGGCATCACGATGCTGATGGTCGAAAACTATCGCACCGGGTTTATCTGGGAAACCTTCATGAAGGGCCGCGAGGCGCAACGGGCGATGAAGCTGGTGGGATTCCAGCCAACTGCGAACGCAACCACTGAAAGTGGCAACGGGTAGAACGGCGCTTCCAGTCTGTGTGCTGCGTTTTGTTTCGGGAGGTTCAGCCCGTCCCACAGGCTGAATTCCCGTTAATTTCGATGTGGCATACCGTTGCTAGGGTACGCTTGAACCAACGCATCCGAGCGCCATAGGCGCGTAAGAAGATAGCCCGGCGTTTCAACGCTGGGCAGTGGCGAGGTCGGGCGCAGACAGCACCGTCAACCAGCCACAATTCAGCTCTGGTACGTGAACCGCTCCGCCAGCTTCATCAGCTTCAGCACCTTGTAAATATCCACGTTGACGCCGCGCAGCGACACCGTCACTGCTTTTTCGTCAGCGGCATCGGCCAGCTTTTCCAGAGCCCGCAGGGTTGGCGGGTCGATCCGGCACACGGAAGAAAAGTCCAGAATCATTTCGCCGCCGGCGCCGTCCAGCTTCTCGGGAACCTCTTGCAAGGCCTCAACTGCGCGCGCGCCGTCGATTTTCAGGCATACGGGAGTCATTGTCATACGCACAACCATTCATCTACAGTTTGTTTGGGTGAGGCGCTAATCGCCTTGGCGACGCCCCGTCCGCGATAAGCGCCCCAGAACAACTCGGCCAACTCGCTGATCAGCGGCATACGAGGATTGGACCGCCCGGATGGATCGTCAAACGCAATCTTCACCAAATCGGGCATGGCCCGCTCAAATTCTTCTGCCGAGATCCCCAGGTCGGCGATGGAGCGCGGAACCGCCAAGCGGTCGAGTAACTCTTCTGTCGCCGCTACCAGATTGTTCACTTTCTCTTCCACCGTATGGCCGCCCAGGCCCAGCAAATCGGCCATCATGGCGTATTTCTTGTGAGCGATGTAGCCGCGCTGGTTGGGCGACGGCATGAATTTGGTGGGCACCGACGCGTTGTAAGCGATCACATGCGGCAACATCAGCGCGTTGGCCCGGCCATGGGCCACGCCGAATCGCGCCCCAAAGGCATGCGCCAAGGCGTGATTGACGCCCACCGATGCGTTGGAGAACGCAATCGCCGCAATGCACGCGGCATTGTGCATCATGGTGCGCGCTTCTTCGTCACGCGGATTCTCATAGGCGATCGGCAGGTACTTGAACACCAGTCGAATAGCCTGCACGGCGTTGGAGTCGGTATACGGTGAAGCGTAGATCGAGACTCCCGCCTCCAGCGCGTGGGTCAGGCAATCGACGCCGGTATCGACGGTAAGTCCTTTCGGCATCGACATGACGAATTGCGGATCGACGATCGCCACATCCGGCGTCAGCGAGTAGTCGGCGAGCGTCACTTTGCGGCGGCGTTCTTTGTCGGAGAGTACGGCAAAGGGCGTGACTTCGCTGCCCGTTCCGCTGGTGGTGGAGATCGCAATCAGGCGCGCCCGATTGGTCTTTTCCGTCGGGTACTGGATCACACGCTTGCGAAGATCCAGAAATGGCGCCGCTAGTTCCTCCAGGTCAGCCTCCGGCGATTCATACTTGAGCTTCATGATCTTCGCCGCGTCAATGACCGAGCCTCCGCCCAGTGCGATGATCTGATCGGCCTTGTAGAAGTTCAGCGCCTCCACGCCTTGCGCCACGATTTTGGCATTGGGCTCCTCGTCGGGAATCACCGAAACATGCACCAGGGTTTGCGGAGGAATGTAGCGCCGCACCGTGTTCACGTGCCCGATCTGCTCCATGGACGGATTGGTGATGATGATGGTCGAGCGCGACGGGAAATGCAGCAGGTTCTCCACCGCGTTCATGTTGAAGTAGATTTGATTGGGGACGCGAAACCACATATGCGCTTGTGTCCTCCGCGCCATGCGCTTCATGTTGAGGTAGTTGTAGACGTTTACGTTGTCGGTGGTGCTGTTGCCGCCGCCGGTGCCGCAGCCGAAGGAGAAGGTCGGCACCATGTCGTTGTACACGCCGCCCAGCGCCCCGATGGACCCGGGCGAATTCACGATAATGCGGCCGGCGTTGATCACCTCCCCGAATTTGCGGATGATCTCGTCATCGCGCGAAAAGATAACCGCCGTGTGCCCGATTCCGCCGGAGTGGTTCACGTCCACACACACCTTGAGCGCCTCCTCAGCGGAGTATGCGCGATAGACCGCAAGCACCGGAAATAGCTTCTCTACGGATAACGGATAGTCGCGGCCCACACCGTGAATGGGCGCGATCAGGAGCTTGGTATTCGGTTCTACCGCAAGCCCGACGAAACGCGCGATGTCGGTTGCCTTCTGTCCGACTGCCATCGGCTGCATGAAGCCGGTGACAGGATCGATCACCGTGCGCGCCAGCAACTCCGCCTCTTCCTCGCTGCAAATATGTGAGCCCAGCTCGGCAAATTTCTTCAGCGCCAAATCGTAAATCTCGTCATCGATCACAGCCGTCTGCTCGGAGGCGCAGATGGTTCCGTTGTCGAAGGTCTTCGAGGTGATGATGTCCACCACCGCCATATTCAGGTCGGCAGTCTTCTCCAGATAGACCGGCGTGTTGCCCGGGCCCACACCCAAAGCAGGTTTGCCGGAGCTATAGGCGGCCTTTACCATGCCTGGGCCGCCGGTGGCATCGATCAGGCCAACGTCCTCGTGGTGCATCAAGTAGGCATTGTCTTGCAAGTTCCCCGATTCCACGCAGGTGAAGACCCCTTCCGGCGCGCCGTGCTTCACCGCCGCCTCGTACATGATCCGCACCGCCTCAAAGCAGCAGTGAGCGGCTTTTGGATGGGGGCTGAAGATCACGGCATTGCGGGTTTTGATCGCCATGATGCACTTGAACAGGACCGTCGAGGTGGGATTGGTGATCGGCAACAGCGAGAAGATCACGCCGATGGGCTCGGCCACTTCTTCCAGCCCGCGCTCGGGAAAGCGGTTGATGACGCCGACCGTGCGCTTGTCTTTGACGTAGTTGTACACGAACTCGGTGGCTACCATGTTCTTGATGGCCTTGTCTTCCACCACTCCGAGCCGGGTCTCTTCGATGGCCAGGCGAGCGAGGTATTGCGCCTGCTCCAATCCGGCCAGGACCATCGGCTTGACGATGCGATCGACGTCTTCCTGGGTGTACTGGGTAAAGACGGCGGCGGCGCCTCTCGCCTGACTCACCAAGCCTTCCAGGTATGCAATCCGTTCTTCACTGAGGCTTGCGGCTTTATCTGTCATACTCCTGACCTTTCTATCGGCCCAAGGTGATCGTCATGCGACGATTTGGCTGCGGCTGCCCAATAGAGCTGCGCCTGAGGAAGGCTCCTCTCGCGGACCTTGCATCTCTCCGGGAGCTCGTCAACGTACCGCTATTCAGTATCTCTGGGCGGTAGACAATGAGACAGTGAGCATGATCACTGCGAGATGTGAGCTCCGGTGAATTGCGGGCGGGGCCGGGAGGCTTATTTCTTGTCGCTCACCACTCGAACCACAATACGGTCGATGGTGTCGAGCGCCTTCTTGGGAGGCATGTTGTTGTTGTTGGTCATCACCGCGAACGCGATGCGCTGGCCCGACTGCGTCGTCGCGTATCCCGCCAGCGAGTAGACGTGCGACAGCGATCCCGTCTTGGCGTGTACCGTTCCCGCCGCCGGCGTGTTGCGGAAGCGATCGGCAAGCGAGCCGTCGACACCTGCCACCGGCAGCGTGTCTTCGTAGCTCTTCCCCCAGGGTTGCTGATGGCAGTAGCGCAAGATGTCAACAATCGCCTCCGGCGTCACCAGGTCCTCGCGTGATAATCCCGAGCCGTCGTAAAACGCGAACTGCTTCGGCTCGATCCCGGCGTTCACCAGAAACCCGCGCAACACCTCGAGGCCGCCCTCGATCGATCCCGACGTGCCTTTCTCCTTGCCCAACAGGCGCAGCATCAGCTCGGCGTGCAAGTTCTGGCTCACTTTATTGATGACTCGAAGGTCCTCTGTTACCGGCTGCGACTGGTAGCTGGCCAGCACCATGGGAGTAGGGTTCGGAGGCCGGGTCGAGTTGCCGCCCCCCGATGCCATGGAAGTCACGCTGAAGGTCTGGGTCGACGCCAACTCGGTGTGATGCGTTCGCGCCCGTCCATAAATCGTGACGCCACGCTCCTCCAGCAACTCACGGAAAAGTCGCGCCGAGAAGTCGGCGGGGTCCTCGATCGCCAGCGCCTCGCCGAAGCCGGGATCGTCCTGCGGGATGTTGCCCCAGAACGTGAGCAGGTTCGAGCCTGGCTCGCGATTGATCGAAACAGTGCGCGGCTCGCTGCCCGACGGCGTGGTCATTACGCGATTGTCGATCTTGTAGTACTCAGGGAACGGCGTGATATTGAGGAAGGCGCGCTCGCCCGGCCGGTCGGCGGGCATAATGTTCACGAAGATGACATTGTCGTTGACCGTCAGCGCCGATACCGGAGCGCCCCATTCCCGCGCCAGGTCGTCCTGCGACCAGCCTTCTCCATAGCGCTCAAAAACGTAATAGGAATCGTCGGCCACCACGTCGCCGTCAATGTACTTTAGCCCGTGCTGCACCAGTTGGTCGGCCAGATTTTGCAGCACCTGGATGGGCGGCGCCTTGCGTTCCGTGCGCATGTTGTAGGGCAGCGTCCGTCCGGAAAGATTGGGATCGCCGCGGCCCACCAGCACCAGGTCGGAGTTCAAGCGGCCATACTTGTCCAGCGTACCCATTGTCTCCACCGTGGTCTTGAAGCGATAGTCGGGACCGATCAGTCCGAAAACGGCAGCTGTGGTGAAGAGCTTGGTGTTGGACGCGGGCGTGAAAAGCTTGTCTTCGTTGAGCGCAAAAATCGGGTGGCCGCTGTCGAGCGCGACGACATACACTCCCCAAAATCCGCGCGCGGTATCAGGATCGCTGAGAATCTGCTCGATGTCGTGGCTGAGCTTCTTAGTGCTTTCTGGTTTCTCAAGCTTCTTGTTGCCGGCGGCGCAGAGTGGAACGAGCAGCGCAAGCCAAAGCAAACATGCGGCGAAATAGCGGGCCCGGGCCATAGGACTACTTCTCTGGATTCTAGCACTGTTATGCAAGCGCCTCCCGCCACAGTAGTGCCCAAGTACAATCTCCTGATGCGGCCTCGCTATCACTGGCAACTACGCTCCCGGTCGCTGGAGTTGGGCGCGCGAACCCTCATCATGGGGGTGGTCAATGTCACCCCCGATTCCTTTTCCGATGGCGGAAACTTCCTGGCGCCCGAGCGGGCAGTGGAGCACGCCTTGCGCCTGCTGGAAGACGGCGCTGACATCCTCGACATCGGCGGGGAATCGACTCGTCCGGGCGCGAGAGTCGCATCGGCAAATGAGGCCGCAGGCGAAGCTCCCAAAGCAGTCGTGAGCGAGCAGGAAGAACTGGATCGCGTCCTGCCGGTGTTGCAGCAAGTTCTGCGGGCGCGCCCGGAAGCGGTGATCTCGGTTGACACCTACAAGGCTTCCGTCGCGCGCGCCGCAATCGCCGCCGACGCCGAAATTGTGAACGACGTCAGCGCTTTTGAATGGGACCCGCAGATGGCCGCCGCCTGCGCGGAATTGCAATGTGGCGTGGTGCTGATGCATACGCGCGGCCAGCCCGAGCAATGGCGGAAGTTGCCCCGCAAGGCCAACCTTACCTCGCTGGTGGAACACGATCTCGCCAATCGCATTCAGGTCGCCTTCGAGCGCGGGGTAAAGCGTTCGCACATTGTGCTCGACCCCGGCTTCGGCTTCGGCAAGAACTTCGAAGAGAACTATCCGCTGCTCGCGCATCTTGAACAACTGCATCGGCTGGGATTTCCGCTGCTGGCGGGAACCTCGCGCAAGTCGTTCGTCGGCCGCACCGTGTCGGAGCGAACCGGACAGGAAGCTTCCCCCGCAGATCGCCTGTATGGCTCTCTCGCCGCGATGACCGCCAGCATCCTGGCAGGAGTCCACATCGTCCGCGTTCACGACGTGAAGCCGGCGGTGGAGGCCGCGGCCGTGGCCGATGAGGTGCTGGCCGCCAAGGAAGCCGATTGAACAACTCGGAGGCCCGCAGCTTTGAAGGGGCGCGGCTTTGGCTGCGCCGTTATACCTCCCTTTAGTGTTGTCATCACGAGCAGTTTCAGCCCGCGAGGGATCTGCTTCTCGGACCTTATTCAGCAACCTAATTTAGCGCCGCCGAGGACTTTCTCACAACTTGATCAGAGTGCCCTTAGCTTTGTCACCCCACCCGGTATCAAACATCACTGACAAGCCGCGCATTGAGGAAGAAACTGGCATGGTAATTTGGGGGAAGCGTCCCCGCCTTTTCCCATTCCATTCCATTGCCCTCGCGCGGTGAGAAAAGACCTGGAACCTCCTTCTCCCCAGAGATCTAGCTGCGCCCATCCATCGGCCCCCATTCCGCTCGAGCCGCACTGGCGAGGAGGAAAAACATGCACCGCAAAAGTCAGCTTGGCAAAGCAATTTTCCACACACTCTCAAAACTAATCATGGTCGCGCTGGCCATGGGTGCCCTTCCCGCCTGGGCGCAGCAAGTGTTTCCCAACGCGCGCGAAGCCGCAAAATCGCCGGCAGTTGCGTCGCGCTTGGCGCATCCCGCATTACCACAGGCGACGCAACCAGCCATGCCGCAAACAACACGACCACAGACACGCAAACATTCCAAAGAGTCGTGCGCGCCCCAGGATTCCGGCGTCATGTATGAAAATGGCCCCGTCAACGGCACCACGGATGCTTGGGCCTTCTCAAGCGGCTTCCAAAACACCCAGAGTTTTAGGGGTGGGGGCCCCGTCACCGGCTTTTCGATGTGGGTGTGGATCGCACCTGGCGACTCCTTGACGGGACTCCAGCTAAGCATCAGCACCTCACCCTTTGGCTCCGATCTCTTCAACACCACCCTCGGCGCCCCAGTAACCAGCAACTGCTTCACTAACACCCAGTACGGCTACAATGTTTGCTATGAGACGTGGACCTTCAGTGGTCCGACCGTGAATGGCGATTACTGGGTGACGCTTTGGAACGGCACAACAGCATTCGGTACGCAACCCTTCTGGGATGAGAATTCCGGCATCGGCTGTACCTCTCCGGGCTGCCCGTCGACGGCGATGCTGAACGAAGGCATTGGGACCATTCCTTCGGAAGCCTTCACGCTCGGTGGCGCCCCCTGCACATTCGATTGCCCCCCGCCTCCGCCTCCTCCCTGCTTTCACTCCGACGGAACCATGCAAATAATCCATGATTTCACGCCGCAGGAAGTCGGAAACGGGCCAAATGGTGTGACGGCAGATAGCTCAGGCCACCTCTATGGAACAACGTCCGGGGGCACCTACGGAGCAGGTATGGTGTACCAATTGGCGCGGAGAGGAGAAGACTGGCTGTTTACTCCCATCTACAATTTTAGGGGCGGCAGCGACGGGAGCATGCCCTCCTCTGTCATTCTCGGTTCAGACGGGGCCCTCTATGGCACGGCAGGAGACTTGCTATTCAAACTGATCTCGTCGCCGGTCCCCTGCCCCACGGTCATATGCGGCTGGAGAGAGCAGGTCTTATATCGCTTCACCGGAGGGGCTCCCGCGAATCTCAGTTTCGATCAGGCCGGTAATCTCTACGGGACACTCGGCCAGTCGGTTCTTAAACTCACGCCTTCGTCTGGCGGCTGGACGGAGACAATCATCTACACGTTCACGGGATATGTCGACGGCTATCCTATTAGCCTACTAGCGAGTAGAGACGGTAATTTGTACGGCACCACTGCTGGAGGTGGCGACTATGGCTCCGGTACTGTTTTCCAGTTGATGCCGTCGGCGGATGGTTGGACAAAAAGCATCCTCTATTCCGCCCAGAACAGCCCCGAGGATGGAGAAAGCCCGGAGAACCTTCATCAGGACAGCTCCGGCAATCTCTACGGCAATACGTCTTTTTATGTAGATTGCGCCCATATGTACGATATGGTTTTCCGGCTCTCGCCTTCGAGTCAGGGCTGGGTATTCAGAATGATTGATGATCTCGATTACGGCCAAGTCTCTACCGTCGTTAATAACCTCGCAACAGACATGGCGGGGAATTACTACTACACCTATACTCACTGGCAGCCTTGGCCAGGATGGGCCGAGACTTATGCTTGGACTGCAGTAGGTGGTAACGTAGACTGGTGGACCAGCGACTATTTCGATCCGGGTGGTCCGCTGGCCGTCGATGCTAGTCACCTCTATGGAACAACATACAGCTGTGGCAGCCACGGATGGGGGACTCTGTGGAGGTTGCCGCACTAGAGTTTGAACCCTGCATTTTCAATTCACAGTGGCCGGCGCTTCGAATGGGCGCCGGTTCTGCTTCGCTCATCTTGTCACCTCTCCCGGTATCAGACGTCACTGACAAGCTGTACACGGTGCACGAAACTGGCGTGGTAATTTGGGGGAAGCGTCCCCGCCTTTTCCCATTCCATTCCATTGCCCTCGCGCGGTGAGAAAAGACCTGGAACCTCCTTCTCCCCAGAGATCTAGCTGCGCCCATCCATCGGTCCCCATTCCGCTCGAGCCGCACTGGCGAGGAGGAGCAACCATGCACCGCAAAAATCATCTTTACAAGGCAATTTTCTACACGCTCTCACAACTGACCATGGTGGCGCTGGCCATGGGTGCCCTTCCCGCCTGGGCGCAGCAAGTGTTTCCCAATGCGCGGGAGGCGGCAAAATCGCCCGCAGTTGCGTCGCGCTTGGCGCACCCGGCGACACCGCGACCGATACTGCCGGCAACCCGACAAGGGGCAAACAGGCACCCGTCGTCTCCCCAGGATTACGGAATGATGTACGAGAACGGCCCGGTCAACGGCACCACGGATGCTTGGTCCTTCTCGGGTGGCTTCCAAAGCACTGAGAGCTTGACCGTCAGCGGCGGGGGAAGCACCGTCAACAGCTTTTCCATGTGGGTATGGATAGTACCTGGCGATTCCTTGACGGGAGTCCAATTGGGTGTCGGCACCGGGCCCTTCGATACCAGCCTCTTCAATGCGATGCTCAGTACTCCCACAACCAGCAACTGCTTCACCAACCAGTACGGCTACAACGTCTGCGAAGTGACGTGGGCCGTCAACGGCCCGGGCCTATACCTTGGTAACTATTGGGTGACGCTACAGAATGGTACGACCGCATTTGGCACGCAGCCTTTCTGGGACGAGAACTCCGGCGTTGGCTGCACCTCTTCCGGTTGCCCCTCGACGGCTATGCTGAACAACGGTATCGGAACCATTCCTTCGGAAGCCTTCACGCTCGGTGGCAGCGGGCCCCCTCCACCACCGCAATGCTTCCAATCCGAAGGTAATCTCCAGATCATCCACGATTTCACGCCCCAGGAGGGAGGAGGAGGGCCCGGCCCCATCGGTGTCACCATTGACCGAGCCGGTAATCTATACGGAACCACTTATGCAGGCGGAGATTACGGTGCCGGTCTTGTTTTCAAGCTGAATAATTGGCCTAGCTGGTTCCTGGAGCGGCTGTATAGTTTTTGGCCACAGTATAGGGGAAAGTACGACGGATTCTTCCCGTCCCCGGAAGTTATCGTAGGCCCGAATGGGGATCTGTTTGGCGGAGCCGAGGGAGGACTCCCGAACTGCGATGAATATCTCCGGTACTGCGGAATGGTTTTCGAGCTCACAGCTCCGCCTACCGCCTGTCGCACCGCTCGCTGCAGTTGGAGAGAAGCGGTACCCTATGCTTTTGAGGGGGGCACCGACGCCTGGGGAGCGAACTGGAAAGCGATTACCGTCTCTGCATTTGACCGCAAGGGCAACCTGTATGGAAGATCGGAACGCGGTGGGACGGGGGCCTGCGAGAACGGTTGGGGTTGCGGTACGGTCTTTAAACTGACGCCTAGCGGCGGAGGATGGACGGAGAGCGTCCTGTACAGCTTCACGGGAGGCAGCAACGGCTACAGCCCTACCCAAGTGCTGGTCGGCAATGACGGCAACCTCTATGGAATAGCGAGTGCTGATGGCACAGGAGGAATTGTTTTCCAGCTCACGCCGTCGGGCGACCATTGGGTCGAGAGCGTCCTGCACAGCTTTCAGGGAACCGACGGTTTTTATCCCAGCTACCTGGTGCAGGACGACGCCGGAAATCTGTACGGCATTGCCCAATATGGTTTCTCCACATCAGCCCCGATTTTTATGCTGTCAAAGTCGGGGGACGCCTGGGTATTCAGTGAGTATCTAATCCAACATCCTTACGGTAACTTCAGCGTCCTGAACAATCTTGCCATTGATACGGCAGGGAACCTCTACGGCACGGGATACGGCGGCGAGGGTTGCGGCCCCGGCCAGTGTAGTGGGAAAGCAGACTCCACAGATTATTCCTTCTACAGTTTCGCCTTCAAGGCGTCCCACGGAAGCGATGGTTGGCAATACCAGGACCTCGTGTTCCTCGGCAATCAGGATTTCTCCGCCGCCGGTGATTTGGCGCTCGATGCGCAGGGAAACCTGTACGGTACCACCATGGACTGCGGAAGCTACGGCGCAGGCACGGTCTGGCAGCTCTCGCCGTAGCTAGACAATCCTCCGCGATGGAGTCGCGCCAGCAGTGGAGTATTGCAGCTGCTGCAGAAAGGTGTGTGCCTCATGACGAGGGAATGGTGATGGAGATCACGCCTTCGGCGGGCGAGTGGTTGAAAACATCATCTACGTCTTTAAGAACTCCACAGACGGAGGAAACCCGCAGAGCGGCCTGTTCCTTTGGAGAAACGTCAGATTATTTCTTCAGCCTCTCCAGAACTGCTCCCGCGATCAGAGGCAAGCCAACCGTCGCATCCAGCAACACCTCGGCGAAGCGCCCGCCCTCTTGGGGAGGAACGAACTTGCCCCACGACACCGCCTCGCTATAGGTGCAGCCTGAGAGCCCGCCCCAGTTCACCGGCTCCGGACAGATGCGCACGCCATAATGAAAGCGTTTCAGCGGCAGGTCTTCGCCGCCGCGGCGGTGGCGCAGTTCGATGAACGGTCCGAACTGCTGTGCCCAATTGCGCGGCACCCCGCCACCGATGGTAAAGATGCCCAGCCGCTCCTGCTTCAGCAAGGTGTCAGCGTAAAATTCCAGGTCCTCGAACGGATCGTAGTGCAGCGCTGGGATATTGTTCTTGCGGCGTGAGCGATTGTGTAGCGCAACATCGAGCCCAATCTCGGAGTCGCTGAAGGCCGGCACGAACACCGGCACATTCTTCTCGAAGGCCGATTTTAGAATGCCGCGCTCTTCCACATGCTCACTGAGATAGCGGCCGATCTCGCGATTGAGCTTATAGGAGCACAGCACCTCATTGTGGTCCCAGGCCTTCAAAATGCAAGCGACGATCGTCTCGACAAAATCGAGATTGGTCTCCGGCTCCAGCGTGTCGTACACCCGGTTATAACCGGCCGCGTACAGCTCCGTGTCATCCATCCGGGGATCGTATTTGAAGTGCGAGCGCCCGGCAGCTTCTACCAGCCCGTGGGCCATCAGCGCTCCCGTCGAGATGACCGCCTTCACCACCCCGCGATCGATCAGCTCGGTGATAATCAATCCCTGTTTGGCAACGGTCATGGCGCCGGCAAGCGTCATCACGATAAAGCACTGTTGGTCGCGCGCCATCGCTTCCAGGACATCGGCTCCCTCGCCCACTTGCCGCCCGGTAAATGCGGTGCGGCCCATCGCGCGTACCAGGTCATCGACGCTGTGGACCCTGGAAAGATCCAGCGGATCCAGCGGCACCAGCTTGTCGGAAATTGGATCATGGAGTGCGCGATCAATACCTTCGCCGTGGCCCGTGTGTTGCCCGTCGCCCAAAGTTCACCTCGAACTACCCAATGGATTGGGAATGCGGAACAATCGAAGCTACAGGTTGCTCGCGGCTTCCGTCAATGCGCACCGCTTCATCATCACCACTGTCATCGTCAATTAACAATCGAGGTGCCGCAGGTTACTCGCCGCACAATGCTATGCTGAAATCGGAGTTTGAGCTGGAGCAGAGCTTGCCGGAACGCAACTTCCAAATCGGCGTTGTGCAGATGTCGTGCACGCCGGAGCCGGAGCAGAACATGGAGCGTGCCATCGCGCACATCCGCAACGCTGCGACTCAAGGCGCCGAGATCGTTTGCCTGCCCGAGCTTTTTCAGACCCAGTACTTCTGCCAGCGGGAAGATGTGGCGCTCTTCGATTTGGCGGAGCCGATACCCGGTCCGACGACTGAGCGGCTTGGCGGGTTGGCGCGCGAGCTGAAGATCACCATCATTGCATCGTTGTTCGAACGTCGCGCGGCGGGTGTGTATCACAATACTGCCGCTGTGCTCAGCCCGGACGGCAAGCTGGCAGGCATCTATCGCAAGATGCACATCCCGGACGATCCCCTCTATTACGAAAAGTTTTATTTCACCCCGGGCGACCTCGGATTCAAAACCTTCGAAACCGATTTTGGCAAATTTGGGACGCTCATCTGCTGGGACCAGTGGTACCCCGAAGGCGCGCGGCTGACTGCGCTACAAGGCGCGAGCGTGCTCTTCTATCCCACCGCGATCGGATGGCATCCCGACGAAAAGGCGCAGTATGGCGAAGCCCAGTACGATGCGTGGCGCACGATCCAGCGCTCGCATGCGATTGCCAATGGGCTCTATGTGGCAGTGCCGAATCGCGTTGGCTTCGAGACCGGCAATATTCGCGGTAACCAGGCGCCCGGCAAAGGTCTGGAGTTTTGGGGCGGCTCTTTCATCGCCGATCCTTTCGGCCAGGTGATCGCGCGGGCGTCACACGACAAAGAGGAGGTGCTGGTCGCAGAAGTGGATTTGCGCCGCATGGAAGATGTTCGCCGCAACTGGCCCTTCTGGCGCGACCGCCGCGTGGATGCGTACGCGCCGATCACACAGCGGTTCATGGTGTGAATGAACAGGAAAATTGCCGGCTGTCATCCTGAGCGAAGTCGAAGGACCCGATACTCCGCTAATGTTTTTTGCAGCAATAGGGGGGGTTCTTCGACTTCACTCGGTCGCGGTGGCGACCTCGCTTCGCTCAGAATGACACCTTGGGGATGAGCGCGAGTTCGAACCATTCGAAAACTTTCGCACTGCAAGAATCATCGGCAACCATGACCGCTCAAACTACAACTTCGCAACCCCCTGCTGCACTGGGTTATCGCCTGCCGGCGGAGTGGGAGCCGCACGAAGCCACCTGGATTGCGTGGCCGCACAACCGCTCCGACTGGCCGGGAAAATTCGAAGCGATTCCCTGGATTTATGCCGAAATCGTGCGCCATCTGGCGCGCGTGGAGCGGGTCCACATTCTGGTAAACGACCAGGCCGCCGAAGCCAAGGCTCGCCAGCTACTCGTGCGCGCCCATGTACTGCGGGAAAAGGCCTCCGATCCGGGGCGGCCCGCCGGCAATGTTCGGTTTTGGCAGCTCCCGACCAATCGGAGCTGGACGCGCGACTACGGCCCGATCTTCGTGCAGCGCGACTCACGCAAGGGCAAGCTGCCTGCCGTGGCCGCAACGGCGTGGCGCTTCAATGCCTGGGCCAAGTACGACGATTGGAAGCTGGATGCGCCTATAGGGGCCGAGATTGCCAGGCGTTTGCGGATTCCACTGTGGCAGCCGGCACTCAGGACCAATGGCGAGCTCCATCACATTGTGCTGGAGGGCGGCAGCATCGACGTCAATGGCCGCGGCACTCTGATTACAACGGAAGAATGCCTGCTGAGCGACGTTCAACAGCGCAATCCGGGGATTTCACGTGAGCACCTCGAGGAGCTCTTTGCCGACTACCTCGGCATCGAGAAGGTCATCTGGCTGGAGCGCGGGATTGCAGGCGACGATACGCACGGGCACGTTGACGACATCGCTCGCTTTGTCGGCCCGCGCACCGTGGTGACAGCGTATGAGCCCGATCCCGACGATGCCAATCACGAGCCGCTGCGCGAAAATTTTCGTTGGCTCAAGAAAAGCGCCGATCAATCTGGCAAGTCGCTGAAGGTGGTGAAGCTGCCCATGCCCGCTCCCGTCTCTTTCGAAGGGCAGCGGCTTCCTGCAAGCTATGCCAACTTCTACATCGCGAACAAATTGGTGCTGGTGCCGGTCTTCGGGGATGTCAACGATCGAGGCGCGCTGAATATCCTGGCGGAGTTGTTCCCCGAGCGCGAGGTGGTGGGCGTTTACTGCCGTGATTTCATCTGGGGACTCGGCGCGCTGCACTGCATGACCCAGCAGCAGCCGGCAGGGTGAAAACAGGGGCTGGTGGTCAGGGCTAGTGACTAGAAACCCTCTCATAAATCGGTTTTGAAAGGGCACGGCTTCACAGGCCGCTGAAAAAGTCCGCCCTTCGGCGCCTTGTGTCAGGGCACGACTTCAGTCGTGCCGAAAAGTCCTTTATTTTTGTAATCCCGAGCGGCCTTAAGGCCGTGAGGGATTTGCTTTTTCGACTTTTTCAGCGGCCTGTTCAGCCGTGCCGGTGAGAGCCGCTTAAACAGGGCTTCAGTGTCTGCGTGAGAACTAGCCTTTATCCTTAGCGGTGGAACATGACCCGCGAAAATCCAGCCCCGCAGGGGCGGCTATGTCGTTAGCCCAGGATGAAGCGAAGCGGAATCCTGGGTGGAGTGGGAAATTATTCCGAGCCGCGTAGCGGCGACACCGTTCTCACGCAGACACTTCAGCCCCTGAGAATCGCTTTTGGTCCGCTGGGGATTTATCAGGATGAGCTGTGGCTGTCCTTGCTCATCCCCTGCTCCTTCGCCACTCGTTCCGAAGGCCTATGGAATGCGACCGTCGCGCCGCTTCTTCCACAAGACTCTGAACACTGCATACAATCCTGCGGCAACACCGGCATAAAGAAACGCATTGGCAAAGATGATCGTGCCTACGGCGAGCACAAATGCCAGGTCGACGTCCGGTGCGGGGCCGAGGGCAATCGTTAGGATGAACGGCGGGCAAACAAACAACGCTACTCCCGTGAACAGATGCTCAAACTGCGATGGAACATCATGGAACCTCCACAGAAGATACACCGCCAAGGCAACTGCCATCCCCAGCAGAAAGCTGAGGGCAAGCACCATGATGAATGTGTAGTCTTGGTATTTTGCCGGCTGCCTCCCGCTGTTCATTGTCTTCCCAGTGTAGTGCGCATTCGCGCCGACCGCACTGACCGCCGGGCCTGCCGCATGCTATGCTGCGCGTGATCCGCTCTGGAGGCCGAATATGAACACCAGCACGGCTGGTTCCACTACTGCTTTCGCAACTGCGGTCCCCCACAGCATGGTGACCACGGCTTTCACGCTCGATGGATATCGAATCGTGCGCAATCTTGGGTTGGTTCGCGGAATCATCGTGCGGTCGCGCTCCATCGTCGGAACCATCGGAGCGGGGTTGCAAACGTTGATTGGCGGTAACATCACGCTGCTGACTAACCTCTGTGAGCAAACGCGCGAGCACGCCTTCGACCTGATGCTGCAACACGCAGCCGAACTGGGGGCAAACGCCGTGATTGGTATGCGCTACGATGCAACCGAGGTGATGCAGGGCGTGACGGAAGTTCTGGCGTATGGAACCGCGGTGTACGTGGAGAAGGAGTAAAGGCGGGCAGTTCGCATTTGGCACTTAGCATAGTGGGCGATGCGTAAAGACGAAGTGCTAATTGCCAAGTGCCGTTGTGGTGAGCCCGGCAGGAATCGAACCTGCGACCCACGCATTAAAAGTGCGTTGCTCTACCAACTGAGCTACGGGCCCACATTCATAATCTACCACAGCAAAATGCGCTCACCTGGCGCACCGATTTGGGAAGCCCTCAAACTTTTTCCCTGCACATCCGGCATTCCCATTGCGTGCCACGACTCGCCAATGTTTCATTTTCAGTACAGGCCACGGTGCAAATGCAATTCTCTTTGGAGGACGTATGAGAGTGCGCGTTTCTTTGGTTCTTATCTGCTGTTTTGTGTTTTGCCTGCCGGGTACAACCCAGGATAAGACTCAGCCCGCGCAAACGGCGGCCACCGATTGGCTGGCTCTTGTCGATGCAGGAAATTATGCGCAGAGCTGGCGGCAAGCGGCTACGTTGTTCAAAGGTGCTGTCAGTCAGAACGAATGGGAGGAGCAGATGCGGGCGGCGCATGCACCCCTGGGAACATTGATCTCCCGCAAGCTGAAGTCGGCACAGTACACCACGCAACTTCCAGGAGCGTCAGATGGACAATATGTGGTGATCCAGTACGACAGCAGCTTCGCGAATAAGAAGTCTGCGGTCGAGACCGTCACTCCCATGCTGGACAAGGACAATACGTGGAGGGTCTCCGGATACTTCATCCGCTGAAATGTAGATTGTCGCTGCCGCCGCTTTCGTTTGAAATTGCCGCCGATAGTCCTGCCGCCGCATCTCATGGATAGAGAGCCATGAGCGACAAAGCCCGTCCGCGAATCGTCATTGTGGGAGCCGGGTTCGGTGGCCTGAAGGCTGCGGAATCGCTGGCCCGTCTCCCGGTCCAGATCACGGTTGTCGATCGCAAGAACCACCACACCTTTCAGCCGCTGCTTTATCAGGTGGCGACGGCCGGCATCTCGCCGGCAGAAATCGCTGCGCCCATCCGCGAGATTCTGGCCAAGCACGAGAACATCGAAGTGCTATTGGGTGACGTTGAGGGATTCGACCTGGAACGGCGTATCGTCCAGCTGCGCGGATTCCAGCTCCGGTATGACTACCTGGTGGTTGCAGCCGGCGCGACCCACGCCTACTTCGGGCATGACGAGTGGGAGCCACTGGCGCCAGGACTGAAAACCATTGAAGATGCTTTGGAAATTCGCCGGCGAATCCTTCTGGCTTACGAGCTTGCTGAACGCGAAGCCGCTCTTACCGGGAAGCATCGGCCGCTGAATTTTGTTGTTGTAGGCGCGGGACCGACCGGAGTCGAACTGGCCGGGACCTTGGCGGAGATCGCGCGCAAATCGCTGGCAGAAAATTTTCGCAATATCGATCCGGCTAAAACG
This sequence comes from uncultured Acidobacteriaceae bacterium, assembly GCA_963785825.1. GTDB lineage: Bacteria > Acidobacteriota > Terriglobia > Terriglobales > Acidobacteriaceae > Bog-257. The sequence continues at coordinate 597,569 of CAWAWQ010000001.1, forward strand.
CGGGTCCTGCTGCTCGAAGCCGGGCCTTCGATTCTCAGTACCTATCCCGAGGATTTGCGGCGCAGTGCCGTGAAGCAACTGGAGCATCTCGGAGTCGAGGTGCGCACCGGGTCGCCGGTGACGGATGTGCGCTCCGGCGAGATCCGCATGGGCAACGAGGCCGTGTCCGCCGAGGTCGTGTTGTGGGCCGCGGGCGTATCGGCTTCACGGCTGGGTCGCGTTCTGGGAGGGCCTATCGACCGCGCAGGCCGGGTTTTTGTGGAGCCCGACCTCAGCATTCCCGCTCACCACGAGGTCTTTGTCATCGGCGACCTGGCCAGCATGAAAGATAAGCATGGCAAACCGCTGCCCGGGGTAGCGCCGGTAGCTATGCAGCAGGGCCAGTGCGTCGCACGCCAGATTGCGGCCGATCTAGCCGGACGCTCGCGCGAACGTTTTCACTACCACGACAAAGGTTCGCTCGCCACCATTGGACGCGCAGCCGCGATTGCGCAGTTTGGGAAAGTGCATATCTCCGGCTTCTTGGCCTGGCTGGCGTGGCTGTTCATCCACATTATGTTTCTCGTGGGATTTCGCAACCGGATCGTGGTGATCTTTCAGTGGGCATGGAGCTACTTGACGTATGAGCGCGCCGCCCGGCTGATCACCCACGCCCCCAGCGCGATTCCGGTCGCCTCCATGGAGCATGCGCAGCGAGCGGAAAATACGCCACCAGATATGAGTCACCAGTCATGCGCAGCGACTCATGAGGAGCGCGCACTCCAGATGCGCCGCTGAATCGAGCTGCTGCTTCGTAGCACCGTTCCGGCTCCGGTTCAGGCCCGGCAAGGTCTAAACTCCGGAGCCGGCGCAGGCTTCCGCGGAATCTTGTCAATCCGGGGTGCCGGTGGAAAAAGCTTCGGTCAGGACCAAACTCGAAACTGAACACTAGCTACTAATCCCTAGCCTCTGCTCACGCACTTCCCGGAACGTCATGTTCTCTGCCTTACACTTGGTTCTACGTTTCCAGTCGAAGAAAAGTTCAGCATACGATTTCGTGATGTAGTCCTTGGGATCAACGCGCAACGCTCGCGCGGTCCGATCGATCCAGCGCGACTTACCTTCAATTTCCGCGAGATTGCCTATGGGAGTGCGATCGAGTACTACATGGCCTTGGCCGTCGCTCCACTCGGAGCGGAACTTCTCGTAGAGGAACGAAGGCGCGAAGCCGAGCGCACGCAGTAGAGCATCCATCTGCTTGCCATCCGCAACGCCGGTCTCCAATTCGCCGCGCGACTTATGCCGGCCCATTTTTCCCTTCGCCTTGTGCGTGAGCTTCCATTTGTCGCCGTATTTCCGCAACCGCAACAGCTCGCCCTTGCGGCGCAGCTTTTGCCCCGGCAGGTCGTATAGAGTGTTCACTTCGTGAGTGGATGGAGTTTCCTGCTGGAATCCCAGATCGCGCAACTTTTGCTCCAGCGCTTTCAGGTCCGGAACCAGAAATTTGATTTCAACTTCTTGCGGCGCCGCCATGCACAAGAGTGTAAATGAGTGCTTCCATCATCGCTTGTCTGGACTACTGCGAAAGGTGGCGGGAACACACAGCCGGTACATGGAAATCCGGCAAGCCGTGTACAACTATGTGTAGAGACACTTGGGAGAACGCATTGCAGCTCGAAATCGAAAAGCTGGTTTATGGCGGCGAGGGCTTGGCGCGCCTTCCCGCCGACGAGCATGGCCGCGGCATGACTGTATTCATGCCGTTCGTCCTGCCCGGCGAGAAGGTCGAAGCCACACTGGTCGAGAGCCGTCCGGGATTCGCACGCGCCAGGCCCGACCGAGTGCTTGAGCCTTCAGCGGAGCGCGCCGAACCGAAGTGTCCGTACTTCGGCCGCTGCGGCGGCTGCCATTATCAGCACATGAACCCGGCTGCGCAACTGCGGCACAAGTCGGAGATCCTGCGCGAGACCCTGCGGCGGACCGCAAAATATGAATTACAGCAGGAGATTCAGATTCACGCGGCGGAGCCGTGGAGGTACCGCAACCGGACGCGAATGCATGTACGTCATCAGCCCGAGTTCGCGCTCGGATACTTCCAGCACAACTCGCATACATTGCTGCCGGTGGAGACGTGTCCGATCAGTTCTTCGCTGATCAATCAAGCTATCGCCGCCATCTGGGCGCTCGGCCGCGAGGGCGCAGGTCCGGATGCGCTGCACGGGCTACAGTTCTTCGCCAATCACGACGATAGCGCCATCCTGCTGGAGGCTTATGTTCGTCCCGGCTCCGGCGCAAAAGACTGCCAGCCACTCGCCGCGGCGCTGCACAGCCTATTACCGCAGATCGCCGGAGTGATCGTGTTCGCTACGTCCTCGGTTGAGGATGACGCCCGCCAGCGTGCTCCCTTGTCGTCGATTCATGGCGAAGCATCGCAGGCGATCGGTGAAGAATCCCTGCTCTACCATGCTGCGGGACACGACTACCGCGTCAGTGGAGGCTCATTTTTTCAAACTAACCGCTATCTCATCGACAAGCTCGTCGAGGTGACGATCACCAACCGGACAGGACGGGCGGCCTTGGATCTGTATGCCGGCGCAGGCTTGTTCACGCAGCAGCTGGCACGCAATTTCGACCAGGTGTTAGCGGTCGAAGCCTCGCCGCATTCGTTTTCTGATCTGCGATGCAATGTTCCGGTCAACGTGAAATGCATCCGCGCCACGACTGAGCAGTTCCTCGCTGAGCGCGCGGCGAAACTCGCTCCTGATCTGGTTGTTCTCGATCCCCCCCGCGCCGGCTTGGGCGAAAAGGCTGCTGCCGCCCTGGGACGCATGTCCGCCTCGTATGTGACGTATGTCTCATGTGATCCGGCAACTCTCTCGCGCGACCTGCGAGTGCTGCTAGAATTCGGGTATCGGGTCGAGCAGGCGCACTTGGTCGACATGTTTCCGCAGACCTATCACATGGAAACCGTCCTGCATCTGGCACGCTAGCTCGAAACCTCGCCCGCATCTCCGGATCCCCATCGCGTCGATCTGACGCATCGTGAGGTGAAGGAGCCCAGGTCCAAATCGCGGCCTTCTTGCGCGATGACGTGGAGGAAGACTCTATGTACGCGATCGCCATCATTCGTTATCGCAAACCGCTGGAGGACGTAACAAAGCATACGGACGCTCACCGCGCCTACCTCCAGGGCCTGAAGCAGGAGGGGCTGCTGATCGCTTCCGGACCTCTGGTGCCGCGCCATGGTGGCGCCTTGCTGCTGCGGGTGCCCGATGACGAAGTACAGGCGACGCTGGACAGTATTCGTGAGAACGATCCGTATACGCGGTTCGGGCTCGCGCAATACGAAATGTGGCCCTGGGCCGCCGGCATTGGAGCGGAGGACCTGGACCGCTTGTAACCGCCCCTTGTCCGCCGGATGACGGCTGATGGGGGGTAGCGGCGGCGGACGTGTCCGTAGCGTTAGCTTCGCCAACCAGCATTGCTGCATTCAGACCGCCGGCCAGGCTGTACTGCGGTGGGCAGGAGCCAGTATTCCTGGCGGCATTGGCATTTTGCGCAGGAATCCTTGCCGCCAACTTCCTGTGGCGCTCCCCTCTTGCATGGTTATTCGCGTTCTTCATCGCCGCGGCAGGGGCGGCGTTCTTCATCCGCCGCTCTCCTCCAATCGCCTTCGGGCTGATGCTGCTGGCGATGGTGCCTCTCGGTGCGTTTTACCTGCAAGTCCGCGATGCGGCACAGCCCGCTGTTGCCGAAAACCTGCAGCCCTTCGCGACCGGGCAGGACGCGGTTGATGTCACCGCGCATGTCCTACGCGAAGGACTGGTGCGCGACAGTCCCTATGGCGGCAAGCAGGAATCGGTCGACATCGAGACCGAACAGCTGCGAGTGGGGAACCGGGTCAGCACAGCCGCAGTTGGTGTTCGGCTGACGATCTATAGCAAGCAATCGGAGGAAGACGAAGCGCGCGCTGCCGGCGACGCGTCACCGCTTCGCGTTTACACCTACGGCCAGCGGTTGCATCTTGTCGCGAAGTTGCGTATGCCGCGCGCGTACCGCGATCCGGGAGCGATGGACCTGGTGGGCTATCTCGCCGCACAAGGAATTCGCCTGACCGGTTCGGCGCCTGCCAGCAGCGTGGAAGTCCTACCAGGTTTCGCCGGAAGCCGAATCGGTTTGTGGCGCAGTGCAGCGCGGCGCAGTGCGCTGGCCCATATCGTGCACCTGTGGCCCGGCGAGCGCGGCGCACTGATGCAGGCTGCCCTGATCGGCGGCCGCGCATTTTTCGGCCGCGAGATCAAAACCGACTTCCAGCGCACCGGCACCTATCACATCCTGGTCGTTTCAGGCATCAATGTCGGCATTCTCGCCTTCGCGGTTTTCTGGACGCTCCGTAAGCTGCCCTTCGGCGAGACGTGGGCTACCATCCTTACCATCGTGCTTTCGTGGGGCTATGCGTTTGTCGCCGATCTCGGTGCGCCTATTGTGCGCGCGACCATCACCCTCGGCATTTACCTGGTCACGCGATTGCTCTTCCGCGATCGCGCCGGGCTCAACGCGCTGGGCATTGCGGCTGTCGGCATTCTGCTGGTGAATCCACGGGCGCTATTTGAGGCGAGTTTTCAGCTCACCTTCCTCTCAGTGATTGCCGTGGCCGGCATCGCGGTTCCCATACTGCGCCGCACGGTTCAGCCGCTGCAAATGGCCGCCAAGAACATCGATTCCCCGGAATACGATTTCGCCGCTCCTACACGTGCGGCGGAGTTTCGTGTCGAGCTGCGACTCGTACGTGAAGCCCTCGAGCGCCACATCGGCTATCGCATTGCGAATTTCATCGTGGTTCGTGGCACCGGCCTGGCGCTGGCCGCCGGGGAGCTGCTCTTCGTCTCGACCGTAATCCAGCTTGCGCTGGCTCTGCCGATGGCATGGTATTTTCACCGCGCCACGACGATGTCACTGCCGGCCAATGTATTGGTGGTTCCAATTGTGGGGGTTCTGCTGCCCAGCGCTGTGCTGGCCGTTTCGCTCTCGTACGTATCGCAGTGGCTGGCATACGTTCCTTTCGTTGTTGCCACGTACTCGCTCGACGCTCTCACCGGGACGGTACGCATTATCGGGCACCTGCGAATCTCCGACATGCGTGTGCCGACGCCGTCACTCGTCATTTGTGGTGCAGCGGCGATTGCGTTTGCCCTCGCACTCCTGCTGGCGCGGCGACGACTCTGGGCCGCGGGCGGAATCGTCGCCCTGCTCATAACGGCAGCATGTTTCGTGCTGTTACCCCCAAAGCCGAGGTGGCAACCCGGCATCTTCGAAATCACAGCAATCGATGTTGGGCAGGGGGATTCCTTGCTGCTGATCACACCGCAAGGCAAGACGCTGCTGCTCGATGCGGGTGGCATGCCCGGCAATGCGCGCTCCGATTTCGATGTCGGCGAGGAGGTGGTCTCGCGCTATCTCTGGTCGCGCGGCATTCGCCGGCTGGATGCGGTGGCTATCTCGCATGCTCACAGCGATCACATGGGCGGAATGCGCAGTGTGATCGCGAATTTCCAGCCGCGTGAACTGTGGTATGGCGTGGACTCTCCCAGCCGCGCATTTGGGGAACTGAAGCAATCTGCCGGCGGATTTCACGTGCAGCTCAAGTCGTACAAAGCAGGCCAGTCGTTTGAGTTTGGCGGGGTTGCGGTGCGCGTGTTGAATCCCCAGCCGGAGTGGCAGCCGCGGGACCCGCCGCAGGATGACGAGTCCCTGGTGTTACACATGCAATACGGCGACACTGCAGCTTTGTTGGTTGGCGACTCGCATAAGAGAATCGAGAAATTCCTGATACAGGAGACTCCGCACGCCGATCTGCTCAAGATTGGCCATCACGGCAGTGCGACCTCCAGTTCGCCGGCCTTCCTGGAGGCGGTGAAGCCGCGCTTCGCCGTCGTGTCGGTGGGATTCTACAACGTGTTTGGGCTGCCTCGGTCGGATGTGATGCAGCGATATGCCGCCGCCCACATTTGTACCTATCGCACCGATCTTGCAGGGGCGGTTTCGTTTTATCTCGATGGCAAAACTGTGACAGCTAAGCAGGTTCCTCGCTGATCGCCTCATCCTCATCGGTCGTCGGGTTGTTGCGGTACTCTTCGATGGTCTGGAGTGCCTCCTCCGCCTGGTCGGGTCGCACCATGACCACTACGCCGCCCACGCCCGGCAGTATGTCCTGGGGAGCTTCGCGGTTCTGGGTTATGGCCTCGATGCCGGCCGATTCCAGCAGGCCGCGCACCACCATAGCTTCCGATTCTTCGTCGGTATCGAAAACCTTCACCAGCTCCTCGTGTCCTTCTGCTGCTTCTGCCATGCTTCCTCCAATGCAATGATCGTGCGGTTTGCGGGCTGCAATCGTGCCGATTGGGTGTATGATGCCGCCCAACTACAATCTAGCGCAACGGTGGGGCGACGGCGGACATCAAATTGTAGCGGAAGCGAGCCAGCAACGGTGCGAATAACCGGCGGGCAGCTGGTTGTCGCCAGAGGGAGTCGCATGGGGCTATCGGAACGCAACGAATCAGTGGCAGCACACACCGGCATCGAAGCACGCGAGCAGGAAGAAGAGCGGCGAAAGCTGCGCCGGCTACAGGTCATGATGAATATGGTCATGTCGGTCATCGGGCAGGACCCGGAACTCACGGTGGAAGAAGCTTCCGAACTTGCGGCCAATGCCAAGCGCGCTGCGCTGGCCATGTTTCCCGATAAAGAGTTCGCCTACGACATTCTCTACAAGCCAAGGCTGCAACGGCTGATGGCCGAGCGCTTCCGCCTGCAATAGCAGCTTATTTGCCCATGCTGGTCAGGTAGATGGTCAACGTTCCCCAGAAGAGTTTGGCGCGCATCTGGATTGGCAAGTGCCGGTCGTCATCGGTGTACCAGATCCATATACGGCCGCGATTCTTCAGCAGCGTGCCGGAATCTCCCTCCGGTCCGACGCGCAACGTCTGAAAAGTTCCCGCCGGGGTCACGATCTGTTCTTTTCCCTCCACATGTGCCTGCACGGTGACGGTTTTTCCACCGTCGTTGAGAGGAAACACGTACGTGGCTCCCGGCTGTAACGGCAAGCTGGCGACATACATGATCCCGGAGACAACGTCGGTCACACATCCGGGAATATCGTTTTCCACCTTCTTCTGCTGATTGTCCTTGAGATTGCGTTCCTCAAGGACGGATTTACCCCGGCCATAATCGTAGGTAATCACCGTGTCCCGCCGATGCAAGCCCTCCTCGGTATGCTTGATCACCTTGTAGGAGCACAAAGTTTTGGCATCGAGATACGTATTGAAACGGTCCTGCACCCGATACAACAGGGCAACGAAGCCGCTGGAATCGGCCGTTGCCGCTACGTGGTTCTGCGATCCGGAGCGCTCGATGTGCAACGTGGCCACTCCCGCGGTCCAGAAGCGCCACTCGCCTTCATAGTGGAAGGTCTGGTCGTAGGGAAAATGGAATCCAGGCCGCAACGGCTGAACATGCGATGCAGTGCCGATTTTCGCTTCCGATGAGGGTGGAGAGACCGGGCGGGTCGCCTGGGGAAGCATGTCTGTCGGCGCGCTGGTTCCAGGCGCGACAAAGCAGGGCAGCAGGATTGCCAAAAGCAGTAAACAGCGTGCGCTGGAGCTCACCTTCACCCACGGAACCAGAGAATTTTCGCAAAGAGAACCGCCAGCATCGCAGCGGCGCCCAGCAGGGAGTTGTACTCGCGATGGCGGAAGTATAACTCACGCGAGAAGCCGCTGGTCACGCCTGAGAGCCACAGCGAGCGCGGCACCAGGCTGGGTACCCGGTGCTGATACTCCGCATAAGCGGGGAAGTGGGCCCGTAGATAGACTTCTTCGGCTCGAATGACGGGCACATACACAAGAACGAAGTACAGCACCAGCACGAGTGCCACCCAGAGGTCGCGGGCAGCAATGGCAAATCCAATGCCTATCATGATCGAGCCCAGGTAAAGCGGATTGCGGACGTAAGCATACGGTCCGGTCGTGGTGAGCTCGCGGTCTTTCTTCACGTGTCCGGAGGAGAGCGCGCGAATCACCAGGCCCACTGTAGTCAATGCCGCTGCGACAGCTACCGATCTCCACGTCGGCTTGGCGCGCCAGATGTAGAAAGCGGCGAACAGAAACCCCACCGGCACCCGGATGCGGCGGGCGATGCGGGCCCAGGTCACGGGTGATCTGGCGCTACCGGCATCAGCCACAGCTGTCTCCCAGCAACCGGTCTGCGGCAGCGACCACGGCCTGCGGTTGGAGTGACATCAGGCCTTCGTCCGGACGATCCGTATGACTGCTGTTGTAGACGCTGTCGGGATTACGCAGGACCACGCTCCTGGTGCCGTACGGCCCATTGCGCTCCGGGCGCGTTGGCCCGAATAGCGCGACCACGGGAACCCGCAAAGCCGCTGCCAGATGCATCGGTCCGGTATCGCCGCCGATAAACAGAGCGGCACGGCGCGTCAGTGCAATCAATTCCCCGATCGAGCACTTCACCGGAACGGCAACCTTGCCGCTTGCAGCTTCAACCTCATGCGCGAGCGCTTGTTCTCCCGGACCGCGATTCACCACCGTCGTCATTCCGCGTTCGGCCAAGGCGCGCGCGACCACGGCAAACGATTCGGCCGGCCAGCACTTGGCGCCCCAACCCGCGCCCGGATTCAGAATGACAAGCGGCCTGCCACCCAAACCGCCACAGAGCCGGTCGGCCCAGGCTTCCGTCTCGGCGTCGTGCGGGAAGGGTGGCTCCGAATAGCGCAATTCTTCCCCAACAACGGCGGACGCAAGTGAGAGCGCCTGCTCGACAACGTGTGTGCCCGTCACGTCGACTTGCCGTGTATAGAACATCGTTGCCGGTGCCTCACGCGGCTGCGACGAGCCCACCCGCGTTTTAGCCCCACTGACCCGCGCCGCCAGCGCCGAGCGTATCGCGCCCTGAAGGTCCAGCGTCAAACCGTAGTTCGTCGCGCGGACGTCGCGGCGGAGGGCTGCCATCTCTTTCCAAGTTTCGCCGGAAAACAGGGCCTTACGCCAGCTGGTGAAGTTCGCCAAATGCACCCAATCGACCAGCGGCTTGGTGGGCGAACGCGGTGTCATGTACTCGCTGGCGCGCGCGCATAACAATTCAGCCCATCGCTCCTCGACCAGCCATCCGATCTGGAGTTCGGGTCGGGCCACACGTAATGCCGCGACCGCGGGCAGCGCGTGGATGATGTCGCCCATGGCGCTCAGGCGCACCACCAGAACGCGACCGGCAACTGGGGTTGCGGGCTGTGCAATTGCCGTCGGGGAAAACTGCTTCCGGCCCTGCGTAGTTTGCGGCACAGTCACCGTAACCGGCGTCCTCCACTGCGGGACTGCAATTGCGTTAGAAAGGCGCTGGTTGAATGCTCCTTCGGGTCGCCTACAATCTCCACTCGCCCTCCGTAAGCCAACACCTCGTCGCGTTCAGGGACGTTCTCGCGCGTATAGTCAGTGCCCTTGGCCTGGACATCCGGACGGATCTCGCCAATCAAGCCACTGACGTCCGGCTCGTCGAAGATCACCACCGCATCCACACACTCAAGCGCCGAGACGATCTCCGCCCGCTCCTGCGCGGGCATGAGGGGGCGCCCCTCGCCCTTGATCTGCTTGACGCTCTCGTCGGAATTCATGGCGACGACCAGTTTGCCGCCCAACCCCTTCGCTCCCTGTAGATAGCGGATATGGCCGACGTGCAACAGGTCGAAGCAGCCGTTGGCCAGCACGATGGGGTGCCCCTCCGTCCGCCATTGCGCTACTCTCTGGGGCAGCAGCTCCCGATCCACGACCTTCTGTTTGTTATCGCTCACGCCGATGTCGCCGCTGAGTATTGCTCGATAGCGGCGAGCAATTCCTTGCTGGAAACGGTCGCCGTACCCCGTTTCATCACCACGATGCCGCCGGCGAAATTCGCCAGCCGCGCCGCGTCTGCGGTGTTGGCGCCGGCGGCCAATGCGGCGGTGAAGGTCGCAATTACCGTGTCGCCCGCGCCGGTGACGTCCACTACCTGGTCGGAACCGTAGATAGGGATGGTCAGCGGCTCGGCGTCTTTTTCGAATGCCACCATGCCGTCGCGCCCGCGCGTGATCACCAACGACTCCAGTGCCATCTCTTTCATCAACCGTTCTCCGGCGCCAAAGAGCTTCTCATCATCATGGCCAATGCGGATATGCAGCGCCTCTTCCACCTCCGGCTCATTGGGAGTCGCCGCCGTCGCACCCTCATATTCGAGAATTCGGTAACGCGAATCGACCGTGATGGGCTTGTTCTTCAGGCAGCCATTCGACCTGACAAAGGTCAGCAGACGTGGCGTCGCCGCTCCGTATCCGTAGTCAGACACCAGCAGCGCATCCGAAGCGGTCGCGTACTCCCGGGAAGCATTCACCAGGTTCAGCAGCGCGGGATGCATTTCGTGCAGCGGCTCGGGTTCACGATCGACGCGTACTACCTGCTGCCGGCTGGTATGCGACATGCCCGCCAGAATCCGCGTCTTGGTCGTGGTGGTGTGGGCCTTCAATCGCTGGATCCCGCTGGTGGAGATCTTCTTCTCGCGAAAACATTCCAGGAGGAGGCTGCCCGCTTCATCGACCCCCACCACACCGACCGGAAGCACATTGACGCCCAGAGATGCGAGGTTCATCACCGCATTGGCCCCGCCCCCGGGTATTACGGTGCGTTCCCGGTGCTTCAGGATCAACACCGGCGCTTCCCGCGAAACGCGCGCGATCTCGCCAAAGACAAACTCGTCGGCGACCAGATCGGCCATAACCGTAATGGAGATCTCGGAAAAGCTGCGGACAATCTTCTTCCATCGCTCTGCGTCTTTGTGGTGCTGGTTCATACCTCACATAAATGCCCGGTGCCTGGAGAGGGCCACCGGGCGCAATGCAACTCTGAATTGTCTCATGCGGGTTGTCGCGGTCGGATTCGAATTGCCGATAGCAGCAGGTCCACGGCAACCCTGGCGTCCTCCAGCGATAACTGGAGAGCGGCTACATGTATGGGTTCCAGCCGGGCAAGATGCTGGCCCAGGTTGATGGCGTCCTTCTCTGTCGTAACGAATGCCGCCGCACTGGATTGCCGGCGTAGGCGCAACAGCTCTTGTACATCTGCGTCGCCGTACGAGTGATGATCCCGGAAAGCTCGCGTGGCCGCCAGCACAATGCCCGCTGCCTGCAATCGCACGAAGAAATCCTGCGGACGTGCTATTCCACAGAACGCCACACATGGCGCGGTTATCTCCGGGGGAACAATCCTGCGCTGCACCCGCCACACTGGCTGACTCTTCAGCGGAAGACCTTCGCTCGTCGTGGCATCGGTAAGCACCACCACATGGGCGCGAGCCAGGGACGACAGCGGCTCACGGAGTCTCCCTGCCGGCAACAGCGAATCCTCGCTGTCTGTTGGGGTCAGCAGCACAACATCGAGATCCCGCGCCAACCGCCGATGCTGAAACCCGTCGTCCAGCAAGTGCAGTTGTGAATCGAAGCTCTCTTCGGCCAATCTTCCCGCAGCGTAGCGGTCCTCACCGACGACTACAGGCGCACGCAGCTTGCGGGCGATGAGCAGAGGCTCGTCGCCAAAATCCCGCGGCGTGCCGCCTGGATCGACGATCCTCACCCCTTTGCTGGCGCGACCGTAACCACGTGAGAGCACGTCAAAGGAGATCCCTCGTTCGCGCAGCATCTCACCCAGCATGATCAGAAACGGCGTTTTGCCCGAGCCGCCGACGGCAATATTGCCAATGCTTACCACGGGCCGTTGCAATCTGCGAACCTTCAACCCGCCGCGCTCGTAGAGCTGGTTCCGTGCGCTCACTACCGCCCCATACAGGCCGGAGAGCGGGTTCATGCGTGCTTCTCCGCGGAGACTTCCGCCAGCGGCGCATGTTGCGGCAGCAACTGCAGCAATGCCTCGACGGTTTTTCTGGTAGCGCCCTGTTGTGCGCAAACAACTTCACGGGCACGAGCGCCCAGAGCGACGCGCTCCTCCTCGTTTTCGAGCAGCTGCAGCACGGTCGGCGCCAGCGTTTCAGGAGTGACAACTCGTAACGCGTTGGCTTTCCGAAACACGTCAACGATTTCGCGGAAATTCTCGGTGTGCGGGCCGACCAGGATCGCCGTTCCGAACTGCGCCGCCTCCAATACATTGTGGCCGCCACGCCGAACCAGGCTGCCGCCGATGAACGCCAGATCGCCAAATTCGTACAGTGCAGCTAACTCGCCGATACTGTCGAGCAGAAAGACTGTGCCGGCGAGAGGGACACTTCCGTTCCATTGCGAGCGCCTGCAATATCGCAGGCCCGTCGCTTGCAGTAAGGACGCCACGGCATCGAAGCGTTCGGGATGCCGGGGCGCCAGTACGAGCAGAGCATTCGGATATTGCCGGAGCACCTGCCGAAACGCCATCAACAGCATCTCTTCTTCGCCTTCGAAGGTGCTGCCCGCAACGAGCACAGATCCAATTTCTTGGCCTTGAATGGCCGCGGCAAGCGCCGCCGCAATCGGGGACTTGGCTGGCGGTTTGACTTCGAACTTCAGGTTCCCGCTGACCTGCACACGTTCGGCGGGCGCGCCAACCTGTATGAGCCGCCGCGCGTCTTCATCGCTCTGGGCAAGGAAGAGGTCCACATCCCGCATCACGCGCCGCAGCAGCTTTCGGAAGCGAAGATAGCCCGGTAGAGAACGATCGGAGACGCGCGCATTCACCACAGCGACGGCAGCCCCGGATGTTCGCGCCCAGTGCAACAGGTTTGGCCAGAATTCGCTTTCCGCCAGAACCAGCAGCCTGGGGCGCAGCGCCTCCACGTAGGCGCGCACCGCGAAGGGCAGGTCCAGGGGAAAATAGAACACGTTCTCTTCGCCAAAGCGCTGGCGCGCCAGTTTCTGGCCGGTATCGGTCGTGGTGGAGACCACCACCCGCCATCCAGCAAGTCGCGCCTTTAGCTCGTCGACGACGCGGGAAATGGCAAGTACCTCACCTACCGAGACGGCGTGAATCCAGATAATGTTCCCGGCGACTGGACCCATCAGCCGCTTTGGGACGCGGCCCAGCCGCTCGCGCCAGCCAGTGCGGTATTTGCCATGACGAGCGGCTTGCAGCACCCACCATGGCGCGCTGAACCCAAGCGCAAAAAACACCAGCACGCTATAGAGCGAATACACCCTGCGATTGTAAAGCTTTGGCTGGCGCAGGAATGTAGGTGGGGGGGCATGGTACTGAACGGCGCGTCAGTTTGAGCCTCGCTAGCTCCAACGTGCTAGTGACTTCAGGAACCTTTTGCCAATAGTAGTGGTCCCCTCAAACAGGATAGCGTCGCATTATGGCTAATCGCTGCCCAGTCTGCGAATCGGACGAGATCAAGAGTGAGCCCCTGGAGATGCCCGACCAGCTAGGAAAGTGGAAATTCTTGCTGACTGACAGGGTAGTGTACTGCTGCGCCAACGGGCACAGATTTCTGATGCTCCCGGACGAAGACGTTCGCGCTGAGACGTTTTTGTAGTCCTGTATTCACATCGCAACAATCGACACGCGGCAGAGAGCCGCGTTTTTTTCACCTCGCCCCGCCGAAATTGCCGCTGGCTTCTCCAGTATGATTTCCCTATGGAAGTCGCTATTCGATGTCGAGGTCTGCGCAAGACCTACGACGACAAGGTCGAGGCGGTGCGCGGGCTCGATCTCACGATCCAAACCGGGGAATGCTTCGGGCTGCTGGGCCCGAACGGAGCAGGAAAGACAACCACCATCGAGATTCTCGAAGGGCTGCTTGCTCCGACTTCAGGGGAAGTGGAAGTGCTGGGCCGCGAGTGGCAGACGCACGGTCGCGAACTGCGCGAATGGCTTGGCATCTCGCTACAGGAGACCCGGCTCTCGGAAAAGCTCACGGTTCGGGAAACGTTACAGTTATTTTCCAGCTTCTATCGCCATCCCGCGCCGGTTGAGGCTGTGCTGGAAGAACTCTCATTGCAGGAGAAAGCCGACACTTGGGTCGGCAAGCTGTCGGGTGGCCAGAAGCAGCGCCTGGCGGTAGCGACCGCGCTGGTCGCGAATCCCAAGATTCTTTTCCTTGATGAACCCACCACCGGACTGGACCCGCAAAGCCGGCGGCAATTATGGGACATCGTTCGCCAGTTCCAGCAGCGCAACGGGACGGTGCTGCTAACCACGCACTACATGGACGAAGCGGAGCGCCTTTGCGACCGGTTGGCCATCATCGACCACGGCCAGATCATCGCGGCGGGAACGCCGACTGAACTGATCGAGCGGCTCACCGGTCATCACGTGGTTGAATTCGCTGTGTCGCACACAACTGCTGACGGCAATGTGTGGAACAGATTGCCGGGAGTGCAGGCGGTGCGCGCGGACGATGGCTTGTACTCATTGCAGGTGAACGAGCCTCACGAAACCATTCCGGCGCTGCTCTCTGAAGTACAGAAGCAGGGCGCGCAACTGCTCCACCTCACCACGCGACAGGCCAGCCTGGAAGATGTTTTCGTTAAGCTGACCGGCCGGCACTTGCGGGAGGAATGATGGCGACCCTGGAGCAGCCGCCGGTGATTTCAAAGCCGCACGAAGCCGTGATTACCAACGGCCGCTGGGCGGGTTATCTTCGCCTGCTTCAAATGCGCATGTTGGAGTTGCGCCGCGAGCCGGAGGTCATCTTCTGGGTTTTTGTTTTCCCATTGTTATTGGCGCTAGGACTGGGGATCGCTTTTCGCGACAAGCCGGCCGACATTACTCCGGTTGCAATTGTGAATGGACCGAAATCGCAGCAGGTGCTGCAGTGGCTGGAAGGCTCGCCCGCACACGCCGGCATTCACGCCGAGGTGCTTAGCGCTCCGGCGGCAGCGGACGGCTTTCGGTTGGGCAAGTATGCGCTGGTGGTGAGCATGGATGACTCCGGAGTTCGCTACCGCTACGACCCGGCGCGGCCGGAGAGCGTGCTGGCGCGCACCCAGGTCGATGACGCCTTACAAACCGCCGCCGGCCGCAAAAATCCGGTCAACTCAGCGGCCACTGCTTCCAGCGAGCCGGGCGCGCGCTACATCGACTTCCTCATTCCGGGATTGCTGGGCATGAACCTGATGAACTCCGGCATGTGGGGCATCGGTTTCGCGCTGGTGGAGATGCGCCAGCGCAAACTGCTCAAGCGGTTCATCGCTACGCCGATGCGGCGGTCGGATTTTCTGCTGGCGCTGGTCAGCAGCCGGCTGGTGCTGATGCTGATCGAAGTGGGGCTGCTGTTGGCGTTCGGCGTACTGGTGTTTCACGTGCGCGTGGAGGGCGCGCTGCTGTCGATCCTGCTGGTCGGCGCGCTGGGCGCGGTCTCGTTCGGCGGTATCGGCCTGTTGACCGCCAGTCGCGCGCAGAAGATCGAGAGCGTCAGCGGCTTGATCAATTTAGTTATGATGCCGATGTGGATTTTCTCGGGAGTGTTCTTCTCCTATGAGCGCTTCCCTAAAATCTTTCTGCCGGCCATCAGGGCATTGCCGCTGACCGCCCTCAACGATGCACTGCGATCGATCATTCTTCAAGGTGCGTCGCTGCATTCCCAGATTGCGCGTATTGCCGTGCTGGTAGTTTGGGGCGGGGTATCGTTCGTGCTGGCGTTACGCTGGTTCCGCTGGAGCTAGTGTGGTGTCCCGCAAGTTTGTCGAGTAACTCCGGACATCTGTGAAAGGGCACGGCTTCACAGGCTGCTGATGAACTCGGACAACCGCGGTCTTGAAGGGGCGCAGCTTTAGCTGTGCCGTACCAAGGGCAAATATATACTTGACACACAAAATCCTTTCTGCTACTCTTGCATCAGATCAAGCGAGAGGGCAAAGAAATGGCGAACAGAGTAAATCAGCCCAAGTCCCTTCAAGAAGCGATTGCTTACTTCTCCGATCCTGAGCGTACTTTCGTGTATGCGGTCAACCTTCGCTGGCCGGGAAAGCAAGTAACCTGTCCACGCTGCGGCGGCCAAGAGCATTCGTTTCTGCGCACCCGCTTGATGTGGTTCTGCAAGGGATGCAAGAAGCAATTCAGTGTCAAAGTCGGCACTATCTTTGAGGATTCGCCGCTTGGCATGGACAAGTGGATGACCGCCTTCTGGATGGTCTGCAACTGCAAGAATGGAGTCAGCAGCGCGGAGATGGCGCGGACTCTCAAGATCACCCAAAAGAGTGCATGGTTTATGCTCCATCGAATCCGCGAGGTTCTGAAGAGCAAGTCCGTGGAAAAACTCGGCAGTACTGGTGGAGCAGTGGAAAGTGACGAGAGCTTTATCGGCCCGAACCCTAAGAACCTGCACCAATCTCGCAGGGTCAAGTTGCAGGCTATTCGCGGTCAGCAGTGCCGAGGGGACATCGCGATCGGCAAGACTGCAGTAATTGGAATGCTTGATCGGGATTCGCGGCAAATTCGCGCTGCGGTGATTCCTAACGTCCGCCGTGAAACCTTGCAAAACGAAATCCTGAAGAACATCGAATACGGCAGCAGGGTTTACACCGATGCGGCAGTCACCTATGACAACCTCGGAAAGACCTACATCCACGAAGTTGTTAACCACGCGCAAGAGTACGTGCGCGGACAAGTCCATACTAACGGGCTGGAAAATTTCTGGAGCCTGTTCAAGCGCAATCTGAGCGGTACTTACGTGAGTGTCGAGCCGTTCCATCTTGATCGCTACCTCGACGAACAGGTATTCCGTTTCAACAATCGTGGCGGCAAGAAGCGCGAAGAGCGCATTACCGATTCGGAGCGTTTCGTTCGGGCCATGTCGCAAGCGTCTGGTCGCCGTCTGACCTACGCCCAACTGACAGGTAAAGGAGTTGACTCGCTCCACCATTCGGCGGCAGGGACGGGGCAAGCGGAACCGTTCTAATCCCTGCCGGGTGGTTTCACCCGCTTAGGCTTCGGCTTTGCCGGAGCCTTTTCCCTTGGGATTTGAAACGCGAAGCGCATCGCATCCTCAAAGTTTTTTCTTGCTTTCGGCCCTTCGGTGTATTCTGCTTTACGTTTCATTTTGCAATCTTCGACTCGGATTATTTGATGATTTGCGCACAAATGATACCCCACGCCAACATGTCACAGACCCCGAGAATTAGATTTCCTTCACACCAGCACAGCACCCCGATAGTGCACAAGAATATGCCCAACGCCCAACCAATACCGTGCCACATATGACACAAGATTGTGTAACGCTTATTTTTACCGGAGTCATTGCCGCGATGGCGATTGCTCAAGCCATCATCTTCCATCGGCAATGGAAGGCAATGAATAACCAACTTGGAACGATGCAGGGTCAGCTCGCGGAGATGAAGACGACGAGCAGCCAACTGGATAAGTTGATAGAGCAAGCCACCCAAAATGCCAAAGCCGGACAGTCGTCTGCTAGTGCTGCCCAAGAAAGCGCGGAGGCGGCCACGAAAAGCGCCAATGCACTCATAAACATCGAAAGACCGTGGATTCAGGTGCTCACCAGCAGAGTCGAGATCCCCCCGCTGCCACACTCCGCTTCTCAGCCATTCGTTCATATCTGGCCGCGAATATGTAGCGTTGGAAGGACTCCGGTAAGAACGAAGTGGGTTGTCTTTAAGGCGCACCTCATTCCGTCGGATAGCAATTTGCCCTTCCCGGCACCACCGCCCTTGCCAGAAAAGCCCGACTATTCTGGCGGCGTATCCGTAGAAAAGCGATGCTTCATAAGACCAGATACCGGCATCGAGCCAATGCCCGTTAATATCACCGTTGAGGAGTGGGCTGCCGTCCAAAACAGGGAACTGTTCCTGTATGTATATGGAGTTGTTCATTATTGCGGCATTGGGGCGGCTGAATATGTAACCGGGTTCTGCGATATTTACTGGGTTCCATATGGCGCGTCTGACCCGCAGCCCGAAGGCTTCTTGACGAGCGCCAACATCCCAGATGCGTACTTTTGGAGTGGGTAGCCACGCCATTCCCGGCCCTGTCACGGCAATCAACAAGATAGCACAAATTGTGAGCCAAGTATATATTTGCCGTACCAAGTCCTTTATATTTGTCATCCCGAGCCGGCTTCAGCCGGCGAGGGATGTGCTGCCCTGACTTTTCACCAGCCTCTTCAGCCGTGCTGGAAAGTGGCCTAAAGAAACCCGGGCTTTCGTGTCTGCGTAAGAACTGGCTCTGACTTACGGCGCTGGAGCATCACACACGAAAATCGAAGCCCGAAGGGGTGGTGTTGCAGTTAGCCCAGGACGGAGCGACGCCGGGGTCCCCGATTCGCACTGCTTTTGTGCAAATTGGGGGTGGAGGAGCGGGGTCCTGGGTGAAGTGAAAAAAATATCGGAGCCCCGGAGGGGCGGCACCATTCTCGCGCAGACGCTTTAGCCCCTGAGGTTCCATGATGCTGAACGACAGATCGTGCCTAGGCTTTTTCCGCGAATATCCGGAACACCACACTAGGTTTTTAAGAGCAAACAGCGACCCTGAGCACTTTGAAAGAATGAACGGGCCGATGCAGTAGCTCAACTGCGGGATTACGAGTGCTGGGTGCCCGAGTCGCCCGGGTAGGCGGCTTTAGCCAAATATTCACCGGAGCCCGAGGTCGCGTTGCCCACCGCATCGTGGTATTTGAACTTGGAACGACTGCTTGCGTCGGGACGCTAATTAAGGACATCTCGGCCATCGGCACCATGTCCCGCCCTCGTCGTAGTATTCCATCCAGCCTTCAGACTCTGCCATGCAACCGTCACGTCCCAGCACTTGCCCAGCCAACGCATTTCTCCGCAGCAGCAGCTGTTCCGGAACAACTCCGGCGCGAACAGCCGAATCCTAGAGTCTGGCTCCTGCTTTCAAGCCAGCGAGGAATAGTTGGGGCACTCCAGATTCAGCGACGGGTTGATCTCTATGGTGCGGTTACGCAGTGCTGTGTCTTTTGCGGGTCTGTTGTTGTTACTGATCGCGACCGGGTGCGGCGGAGGTTCGCACAGCCCTGGCTCTAGCTCTGGCTCCGGCAGCGGTGGCAGCGGTGGCAGCGGTGGAAGCGGTGGAAGCGGCAGCGGCGGAGGAGGCGGTACCTCGGCGCCCACAATCACCAGTTTTGCGGTAACCCCTGCGGTGGCCAGCGCGGGCCAATTCGTCAATTTTTCCTGGGCCACGGCCAACGCAACCTCGTTTTCCACCAGCCCCAATATCGCCACTGAAGATCAGACACTACCGTTGCAGTCCACGGCGTACTCGTACAACACCAACGGGCTGCAGTCGACTACGACATTTCAGGCTACCGCCACCAATGGCTCAACCAATTCGCAGGCCGCGACCGCGAAGCTGACCCTGGTTCCCATGACCCTGAGCGCTTCGCCCACAACCATCCCGGCCGGGCAATCGGTGACTCTGACTTACTCCGGACCGAACAACGGCAGCTCGTATGTGTTAAACACGCTGCCGGCCAACACCCAGACGCCGCTGACGCCGTCATGCAGCGGAAATACCTGTTCCGCCACGTATGACACGGGCACGCTCGGCACGAATGTCAGCTTTACCGTATCCGCCACTGGCCCGGATGGCGGACAAGCCGTCTCGCCGGCGGTAAGTATCACGGTAGTTGGCGCGATGACGCTGACTTTCACGGTCAATCCGCAGACGGTGGATCCGGGCGGCGCTGCGACCTTGTCGTGGACCACGACCAACGCTGTTTCCCTGAGCATCGATCAAGGAATCGGTCAGATTCCGCCGGCGCAGGTGCCAATGGGCAGCTACGTCGTTCACCCGACCCAGACCACGACCTACACCGCGACCGCAACCGACCAGTTCAACGATCAGTTGCCGGCTTCCGCGACCGTCACTGTGAGCACGGGCGGGGTTTCCAACCTGAAGCACATCATCTTCATGATGCAGGAGAATCGCTCCTTCGATAACTACTTCGGCGTGCTGGCGCAATACCGCGTCAATCATCAGCCGCCCATTCAGGGAGCGCAGCTCAGCGACGTGAACGATCTGCACACTCTGCCTCCGGGATACACCATCAAGAATCCGGCCGGGCAATCGTATCCGCCGTATCATCAGCGGACGGAGTGTATTGAGAATCTGTCGCCGTCGTGGGACGAGACTCACTATGACATGGACTTGGTGGGCGGTGACTGGCTGCATCTGACCGATAATTCCGAATACATGATGGACCGCTTCCTGGATACCACCTTGTCAGGCGGCTCGGGTGATCAGTATGATCCCAACCACACGCGCCCGCTGGGATATTACGACCAGACCGATCTTCCGTTCTACTACGAGCTGGCGACGCAGTTTGCCACGAGTGATAAGTGGTACTCGCCGAATCCAGCGAATACAGTTCCCAACCGCATGTACCTGTTCGCGGCCACCTCGTACGGGCACGCATTTCCGCCCAACGACCCCAACGATCCGGCGTGGCAACGGCCCACGATCTTCCGCGCGCTGAACCAGGCGGGAATCACCTGGCGCTATTACTACCAGGACAACAGCGTCTTCCTGGCGAACTGGGCAGACTGGCACGATCCGGCGATCCAAGACAAGGTGCGCAACATCTCGGAGTGGTACAGCATTCTGTCCAGTACACAAGCCGATACCCAGCTGCCGCAGGTGGTGTTCATCGAACGGGCCAGCGACACGGGCTACGACGAACATCCGGACAACAATATCCAGAAAGGAGCCGCACGCGTGCAGCAGATCCTCACTGCGCTGTTCAACAGCCCGACTGTCTGGGCGGACTCGGCGTTCATCCTGACCTACGACGAAGGCGGTGGGCTCTTCGATCATGTCGGGCCCATCATGGCAACGCCGCCCGATGATCTGGCGCCGCAAGATCTGGGATCGCACGACACACAAGGATTGTTCAACGTGACCGGGTTCCGCGTGCCCGTGATCGTGGTGTCGCCGTGGGCCAAGCCGCAGTCCGTCTCGCACACGCCGATGGACTACACCGCGATCCTGAAGCTGATCGAGACGCGCTTTAATGTGCCGGCGCTCACCCAGCGCGACGCAACCGCCGGCGATATGACCGATCCGGCGAGCGGCTTCTTTGACTTCAGCGCGCCCCACTTGTTGCAGGTGCCGCCGCTGCCGACTCAGCCGACCACCGGAACGTGCGACCCCCACCTGGAGGGATATCCGGGATCGTAAGACAAGCGAAAAGGCCTCCGCAAATAACTTTGCGGAGGCCCAGCTTATAGACAAAAAATTAGCGAGGCGCTTGCCTCGCCGCGATGGCTACTTCTTTTTCTTCTTGGCAGCTTTCTTCGTGGCCTTCTTCTTCGTTGCCATTGGATATTCCTCCTTGATGGAACCTTCCCTTGAAGGCTGTTGAGCATTCGAGGCCCAATTTCGTCATAGCTGCCCAAGATGTTGCACGAGCAGTATGCCTATCGCAAGATATTGCGGTTACTTCGCTGGAATGTCAACAAAAATTTTTGAAAAAAGTATTGCGCCAAATTCTCTTTGGTGATTCGGGAGTGGTGCGCCGCCGTGTACTGGATCCCGGAGCGCAGACCCTGTCGTGCTCGGTTACACTCCCCCAATGCGCTTCGATCCCATCGAACTCGAGGTCTTCAAGCATCTCTTCCGCTCCATTGCCGAAGAGATGGGAGCGGCGCTGCGTCGCACCGCCTTCTCCCCAAATATCAAAGAGCGCCGCGATTATTCCTGCGCGCTCTTCGACTCTGCCGGACAGGTTGTCGCGATGGGCGATCACATGCCCGTGCATCTAGGCTCTATGCCGATGTCGGTGCGCGCCGCTGTTGCTGAGCTGGCGCTCGCTCCCGGCGATGTCGCCATGTTGAACGATCCCTTCCGCGGCGGTACGCATTTGCCTGATATCACCGTTGTTTCTCCGGTCTTCCTTCAAAGCCGCAGGCGCCCTCAGCCGGCTGCCGATTTTTTGGTCGCTGCGCGCGCTCATCACGCCGATGTGGGCGGCGCCTACGCTGGATCGATGGGACCTTGCCGCGAAATATTTCAGGAGGGCTTTCGCATTCCGCCGGTGAAGATCGTGCGCGCCGGAGCGATCGATCGCGACATCCTTGCCCTGTTGCTCAACAATGTTCGCACCGCCGAGGAGCGCGAGGGCGATTTGAGCGCGCAGCTCGCGGCATGCCACACCGGGGTCACGCGTATTCAAGAACTCTGTGCGCGTTACGGTATCGTCCGCGTGCGGCGAGCGGCCCAAGCGTTGCTCGATTACTCCGAGCAGATGATGCGCGCGTTCCTGGTGACTGTGCCTCCCGGCTCCTATGCCGCGGAAGATTTTCTCGATGACGACGGCATCAGCGACGGTCCGATCCGGATTGCGGTGCGAATAACATTTCCTCGCAATTCGGCGAAAGCGCGGCCACGCCCCGTGATTGTCGATTTTACCGGCAGCTCGCCGCAGGTGGAGGGCAGTGTGAA
Source organism: uncultured Acidobacteriaceae bacterium (assembly GCA_963785825.1). Lineage (GTDB taxonomy): Bacteria > Acidobacteriota > Terriglobia > Terriglobales > Acidobacteriaceae > Bog-257. The sequence goes on from CAWAWQ010000001.1 coordinate 619,981, forward strand.
TGCGGTCCGAGCCATCACCT
>CAWAWQ010000001.1:625000-664278 GCA_963785825.1 uncultured Acidobacteriaceae bacterium
ACAACTGAATAGCATTGGGTAACTACAAGGCGAGTAAAGAGTAAGTTTTATGAGTGCCTTAGATTTCTGCTGGGGCTCCGCGGTCCGCAATAACCGCAGGGAGCGATGAGCAGAAACAAAAGCATCATGAAATTCATTTTGGCGCGGATCCGCCGCAAGGCGGGTGTGAGCTGAGTAAATTTTGTGGTCAAGCTACTAAGGGCGCATGGTGGATGCCTTGGCAGAAGCAGGCGATGAAGGACGTGGCAAGCTGCGATAAGCCTCGGGGAGCCGCAAGTAGGCATTGATCCGGGGATTTCCGAATGGGGAAACCCTATACGGCAAAACCGTATAACGGCCCGATGAATTCATAGTCGGGTGCGAGCGAACCCAGGGAAGTGAACCATCTCAGTACCTGGAGGAAAAGAAAACAACAGTGATTCCGATAGTAGTGGCGAGCGAACTCGGAACAGCCCAAACCTATCTCACCTTCGGGTGGAATAGGGGTTGTAGGGCCCGCAATAGTAGAGTTACCAATCCAGTCGTTAGTCGAAGCCCTCTGGAAAGAGGAGCCATAGAGTGTGATAGCCACGTAGACGAAAACGAACTGGACTCGAAGCGGGTACCTGAGTACCGCGGGGCACGTGAAACCCTGCGGGAATCTGCGGAGACCATTCCGTAAGGCTAAATACTAGCTTCTGACCGATAGTGAACCAGTACCGTGAGGGAAAGGTGAAAAGAACCCCAGCGAGGGGAGTGAAATAGTACCTGAAACCGTGTGCCTACAAGCAGTGGGAGGGCTATGCCCGCAAGGGAATGCCTGACCGCGTGCCTATTGCATAATGAGCCGGCTAGTTATTCTTGTCAGCAAGGTTAAGCGTAAGCGAGCCGTAGCGAAAGCGAGTCCTAATAGGGCGTTCAGTTGGCAGGAATAGACGCGAAGCGGGATGATCTACCCTTGGCCAGGTTGAAGGTGGGGTAACACCCACTGGAGGACCGAACCGGTGTTTGTTGAAAAAAGCTCGGATGAGCTGAGGGTAGGGGTGAAAGGCTAATCAAATTCCGTGATAGCTCGTTCTCTCCGAAATAGCTTTAGGGCTAGCCTCGTATGATTTGCAGCGGTGGTAGAGATCTGGATGGACTAAGGGGCTTTCCAGCTTACTGAATCCAACCAAACTTCGAATGCCGTGGACAACTAGTACGGGAGTCAGACAGCGGGGGCTAAGCTTCGTTGTCGAGAGGGAAACAGCCCAGATCGCCTGCTAAGGTCCCCAAGTCTCAGTTAAGTGGGAAAGGATGTCGGAACGCCCAGACAGCCAGGAGGTTGGCTTAGAAGCAGCCATCCTTTAAAGAAAGCGTAATAGCTCACTGGTCAAGCGGTCCGGTGCCGACAATTCAACGGGGCTTAAACTGAGCACCGAAGCAGCGGATGCATGGCGTCAAGCCATGCGTGGTAGGAGAGCATTCCCAACAGTTTGAAGCGGGATCGTAAGGACCCGTGGACGGTTGGGAAGAGACCCTGCCGGCATAAGTAGCGATAACGGAGGTGAGAACCCTCCGCGCCGAAAGTCTAAGGTTTCCTGAGGAAGGTTAATCCGCTCAGGGTTAGTCGGTCCCTAAGGCGAGGCCGAAAGGCGTAGTCGATGGACATCCGGTTAATATTCCGGAACTCCCTTTGGTTCGTTATTACGATGGGGTGACGCAGAAGGATAGGTGCAGCCTGTTATGGCTATCAGGTTCGATGCGTGTAAGCCGGTTTCTCCAGGCAAATCCGGAGAGACATTAACGGTGAGACGCAAAGGAGTAGTCCGTATGGACGAAACGCACTGAGTTCACGCTGCCAAGAAAAACCTCTAAGGAGAACCGACGGGAACCGTACCTCAAACCGACACAGGTAGACGAGGAGAATATCCAAAGGCGCTCGGGAGAACGCTCGTTCAGGAACTCGGCAAATTAACCCCGTAACTTCGGGAGAAGGGGTGCCCCGCTAGGCTGCAAGGCCGAGGGGGCCGCAGTGAAGCGCGCACGGCGACTGTTTAACAAAAACACAGGTCTCTGCAAAGTCGAAAACGACGTATAGGGGCTGACGCCTGCCCGGTGCCGGAAGGTTAAAGGGAGAGGTCAACCGCAAGGTGAAGCTTCGAACTGAAGCCCCGGTGAACGGCGGCCGTAACTATAACGGTCCTAAGGTAGCGAAATTCCTTGTCGGGTAAGTTCCGACCTGCACGAATGGCGTAACGATCGTGCGACTGTCTTAACGAGCGACTCGGCGAACTTGTAGTACCGGTGAAGATGCCGGTTACCCGCATCTAGACGGAAAGACCCCGTGCACCTTTACTATACCTTCACTATGAACTATGGCACTTGCTGCGCAGGATAGGTGGGAGGCTTTGAACTCAGGCTTTTGGGCTTGAGGGAGCCAACGGTGAGATACCACCCTGCGAGTTCTGTGGTTCTAACCTATCCCCGTGATCCGGGGAGGGGACATAGTGAGGCGGGTAGTTTGACTGGGGCGGTCGCCTCCTAAATTGTAACGGAGGCGCGCGAAGCTACGCTCAGGCTGTTTGGAAATCAGCCGTCGAGTGCAAAGGCATAAGCGTGGTTGACTGCGAGTCCAACAAGACGAGCAGGTGCGAAAGCAGGCCTTAGTGATCCGGTGGTTCTGTATGGAAGGGCCATCGCTCAACGGATAAAAGGTACGCCGGGGATAACAGGCTGATCGGAGCCAAGAGTTCATATCGACGCTCCGGTTTGGCACCTCGATGTCGGCTCATCGCATCCTGGAGCTGTAGAAGGTTCCAAGGGTTAGGCTGTTCGCCTATTAAAGCGGTACGTGAGCTGGGTTCAGAACGTCGCGAGACAGTTCGGTCCCTATCTGATGTGGGCGTAGGAGATTTGCGAGGACCTGTCCTTAGTACGAGAGGACCGGGATGGACGAACCTCTTGTGTTCCAGCTGTCATGCCAATGGCACGGCTGGGTAGCGAAGTTCGGTTGTGATAAACGCTGAATGCATATAAGCGTGAAGCACACCTCAAGATGAGATCTCCCAACCCAAAAGGGAAAAGAAGGGCACACGAAGACTACGTGTTTGATAGGCTGGATGTGAAAGTGCAGTAATGCATGAAGCTTACCAGTACTAATCGCCCGTTCGGCTTGACCATAAAATTTACTTGGCTACACGTGTTACCTCTATTCCGCGCAGAAACTGGTGCGCCATAGAGAAACCCCGTGCACGCTGGAGAACTAGCCAGCGTGCGGACCTCGACGGAGGTCCAGCCTTAAATTTGAATTGTAGAAAAGTCCTGATGCTATTCAGTTGTGAGAGATTGTGCCGCACTTGGCACTTGGCCGTTAGCACTTGGTTTTGCCAAATGCCAATGGCCAACTGCTAATGGCAAGAGTTCTTTAGACATTGGCGCTAAAGGTCCCGCGTGCAACCCACGCTTGGGACCAAGATGCAGAAATGCACGCGCCGACGAAGCCGGTGATCTTACCGCGGGGGAAACACCCGTTCCCATCCCGAACACGGAAGTTAAGCCCCGCTGGGCCGATTGTACTGCACGCGAAAGTGTGTGGGAGAGTAGGTCGTCGCCGACATAAATAACGGCCATCAAGAGAAATCTTGGTGGCCGTTTCCTTTTGCGGCCGCAAATGCCCTACCTTGTCATCCCGACCGAGGGCTTTAGCCCGAGCGGAGGGATCTGCGGTTTTCTCCGTGCCTCCCGAGAAACCCCTCAGGCCTTCCACCCTCCGGACGGCGCCCGGCCAACCCTGCAGATTTTCTTACCCGTAAGATAATTTTACAAATCTTACTTTACTTACTTCGCATTAAAGTAAGAAGGATCTTTTCCCTCCGGCTCGGTTATCAGAAGATGGAAATGTTCGGGCATCACTCCGTGGTGATGAAAGTGGTGAAAGAGCGATTCACAAAGCTGCTTCACCACGGCGGCGTGCGCACGGGCCCGATCTGGCAAAAGCGCTTCTTCGACTTCAATATGTGCAGTGCGGAAAAGCGCGTTGAGAAGCTGCGCTAACCGGGGCCCTACTCCCCCATTCATGCAGGTTTTGCCTGTAAAACGACCGAACAGTTGTGACATTGGCGCGCGCTATTGCGATGCATTGTGTGCAGCTATGATGACGCAGTTCTTGTACATCCTGAGCAGCTTGTTCCGGTTAGGTGTTGTGGCACTTGGGCGAAACTGTGCGCGCGCGAGTTGCACAAACTGTGCGGCGATACGCGTGGATTCTGCGCACAGCAGTGGTTTGGTTTGGGCGATGAATGTACACGGCTATCGTTCGAGCGGCGCGGCGCTGTGTTGTGCAGTTAGCCACCATAAGTGAAGTCCGGCGGTTCGGAATTTGATAGGCTATGCAAGATCGCGAGCCTTCGGTTGTTCGACGCCGGTGGCAGCCACAAACAGTCTGTTTTACGGAACTAGTCGGATCCATGACTCAGTGGGAAGCGGCCTTTCGTGGGCGCCCCGCCAAGGTCAGACACCCGGGCCGCAAGGCATCGAGCACATGATGACCACCAACACCACGATTCATGACGCAGCCGCGGCAGGCGACTTGCACAACGCCAAGGCGCTACTCAATGACAATCCCAGTTTGATTTCCTGCAGGAATGACAAAGGCATGACGCCCTTGCACCTCGCGGCGGCAGGAGGCCATAGGGAAGTCGCAGAATTACTGCTGAGCTACAAATCGGATGTCAATGGCAAGGACAAATACGGCTATACGCCGCTGCATTGGGCGGCGAAGGATGGCTGCAAAGACGTGGCGGAATTGCTGTTGAGCAACGGTGCCTGGATTGATGCTGAGGGTGTAGATGGCTACACGCCTTTGCACAAAGCGGCGGCTAATGACCGTAAGGAGATGGTGGCGTTGCTCCTGGGCAACGCAGCCGATGTCAATGCCAACACCAAACACCTGAATACTCCCTTGCACCTCGCTGCTGAGAAAGGTCACAAGGACGTGGTAGATCTGCTGCTGTCTAGACTGGCTGACGCTAATGCCAAAGACCGAAACGGCGATAGCCCTTTGCACTGGGCGGCGCAGAATGGCCACAGTGATGTAGCGGAGTTGCTGCTCGCCAACAAAGCCGACGTCAACGCCGAGAACAAGTTCGGATCGAAACCCTTGCATCAGGCAATAAGTCACCGGCACATGGCGGAATTGCTACTGGCCAATAACGCAGATGTGAACGCTAAGGACCAGAACGGCAAGACGCCTTTGCACTTGGCGGTTGACTCGGCGGCATTTGCACATAAATTCAAGCCGGTGGTGGAGTTGCTCTTGGCTGGTAATGCTGATGTCAACGCCAGAGCCAAGAACGGCGAAACGCCATTGCACACGGCGGCGAAATATAACTGCCGAGATATTGCAGAATTGCTGTTGTCAAACCGAGCCGAGGTCAGCCTTAAAGACAACGACGGGAGAACACCTTTGCAACTCGCGGAAAGCCAGAGCAAGACTTACATGGCGAGATGGCTGTTCGAACGCGGAGGTGACGACTCCGGCGAGGTTAACCTAGCAGCTAAGAGTGGCGACCTAGAAAAAGTGAGGACACTGTTAAGAAACGATCCTGATCTGGTCTTCAGCAAGGATTATGAATACGGCGCGACGCCATTGCACTATGCTGCGCAGGCGGGCTACAACGACATGGTGCAACTGCTACTGGCAAGTAAAGCTAAAGTCGACGCCAAAGACAACCAAGGCGAGACGGCTTTACACAAGGCGGCGAAGAATGCTCATCAGGAAATAGCGGAACTGCTACTGGCGAACAAAGCTGACATCGATGCCAGGCAGCATGGCGGCGATACGCCCTTGCATTTAGCCTTGGCGAATGGCCACTACAAGATGGTCGAATTGCTGCTAGCCAACAAGGCCGACGTCAATTCGAAGGGCTACGATGCGTACAGTAATACGCCCCTGCACACAGTCGCGGCGCGCGGCAGGACGGATCTAGCGGTGTTGTTGCTAGCCCACGGGGCAAATGTCAACTCCGACGAAAGTTACAACCTTCAAACACCGTTGCACTTGGCAGCAGAGTATGGCCATACAGAGATGGTGGAGTTGCTGCTGGTGAACAAAGGTTGGGTAAATGCGAGGGCTAGCGGAGCAAGAAACACGACGCCTTTGCACTTGGCGGCGTCCAAAGGTCACAAGGCGTTGGCAAGACTACTGCTGGCCAATGAGGCGGACATCAATGCGAAGAACAACGAGGGCCATACGCCTTTACACGAGGCAACGAGAAATTACCACACGGAAGTGATGGAACTGCTGCTGGCAAACGGGGCAGACGTCAATGCCAAGACGAAAGGTGATTACACGTCGCTGCACTTTGCGGCGAATCTTCGCAGCAAGGCGGCGGCGGAACTGCTGCTCACCAATGGGGCTGAGGTCAATGCAGAGGACAAAGGCGGGTTTACGCCCTTGCACTTGGCAGCGAAATATGGCCACAAGGAAATAGTGGAATTGCTGCTGGCCAACAGCGCAGACGTCAATCCCGAAACCAAAGCCAGCGCCGAACATGGCAGCATGACGCCCATGGACTGGGCGACGATAATGGGCTGCAAGGACGTTGTGGAATTGCTGCGCCGGCACGGCGGCCATTAATAGGTCATGGTGTTTGCCTGGTCGTCGATGCTGGTGCGGGCGCAATGCGGTCCAATTTTGAGTCAGACACTTGAAACGCACCAAACCAGCCATTGGCCGGGCTTCTTTGAAATTCAATACTTGCCGTTTGGGCAGCGAGGTAGGGACTAGCAGTGTGCGAGTAAAGTTGCTTCTTGCCAACGCGACCAGCAGTCTTCGACTAGCGCATTGAGCTTTCGCAAGTCGCAATCCATGGCCGCCTCATGGAGGACCGCAATCAGCGATTCCCTGTCGCCGAGTGGTTTCTTTCAGAATCTCATGATGGCTCCGAGTTCGCGTCGTTTATCTGCCCTGGCGACGCCGCGACTCCCACCTCGCGCGTAGTAGACGTTCTCGATTTTGTCTGATTATCGATACTCAAACATGTGCCCGCCAACTCCGCCGCTGGGCAGTAAGTGATCTGAGATTGCGACTTGCATCCTTTATATAGACATCGTCCTGCCTAGCGATCTTCTCTTCTGCACCGCGCCACTCTCAACCCTAGTACTGCCAACAAAACAAGACACTTAACACACTTTCCCCTCCTCCGCCAACTGACGTGTGCGTCATCGGTGGCGTCTTGGCTTTTAACACACACGAATTGGGCGGACTGCCCGGAAAGGATCACTGCAATGTTTGGACAAATGACGGTTGAACCCCTTGTGCAGCTCGGCCCCGGCGTCGATCTACAGACAGCGATAGCCACACTAATAAAGGTTGCCGAAAACGTCGAGATCGTTCGTTGGATCGAGTTGCCAGCGTCGGTTCTGCTGTTCTTGCTCGTGCCCGGAGATCCCGATTCTGGGGCGGTCTATGTCCTGGACCGTAAGAAAGGAATCTGGTACGCCGTGGACTTCGAGGACGAACAATTCGGCGGGTACAGCGTAGACCAGCTCGAAATGCTCCTGAAGGACTGTAACTTCCTCGATCTCATTGAGCGGCCAGGACTTTGGCGCGCAGGGTTGCAGTGGGTGGTAATGCCCGGAAGGCGGCCTGAGACGGCCGTTTGACAGAAAAAATATTCCGAGTTATCTAACGACACCCACATCCGAAGACCGTGTGGGGAAATGGCGAACACGACCCCCGGACTCGCGAAATTGCCAGAAGGAGGTGACGGGTTAATGGAAGCGACAATCACGGCAACCCGGCAGGTCATCGAGGATTACCAAAGGCTGTTCGTGAACCGTCGTGCGTACACGATGCAGTCCATGCGGCCGCACTCGGAATCAGGGCGGCACTACTACTTCCGGCCAAGCAAGAAAGGGACAGACATACCCCTGATGCTGACCGAGGCGACCATCCGCCAACACCTGGAAGGCAAAATCACCGTCGGCCTGTATGCCATCAACCCGTCGACCCAGCGCTGTAAATGGGTCGCCATTGACGCCGACTACAAGAACTCCATGGAGGACTTGCTGAAGCTGCAGTATCACCTGACGCAGGACAGGGTGGAGCCGGCGCTGGAGATGAGCAAGCGCGGTGGGCATCTTTGGATTTTCCTGGCAACGCCCTTGCTGGCCAAAGAGTGCCGAATCTACATCCATGATCTGGCCATGAAGCTGAGCGTCCCGGTCAAGGGTGCGGGTATGGGCGACGGCATCGAGGTATTTCCCAAGCACGACGCCATCGGCGCGGGAGAGTTTGGCAACGCCATTCGCGGACCCCTGGGAATCCACCGAGGCGCCAATCGCCGATTTTGGTTTTACGGCGCCGATTACACGCTGGAGGACCAGATCGCATACCTCAAACGCCTGCGAAAGGTCACTGAGGAAGAATTGGGGAGGTTCATCGCCGGCAAGGAGAGGCCAGAGCCGGATTTCTCACCACGTCCGGAGAGGGTCGCTTCAACGGAACGAAAGACTGGAAACGGACGATCAGAATTCCGCATTTTGGAACACGTGGGTACCGTGCGGAAGGTCGGCCGGAATTACGTCGCGCGCTGTCCCTCATGCGCGGATTGTGGCCACGACCGGAGCGGCGACAACCTGGCCATCCTGATCGAAGATCCCCGATTTTATAAATGCTGGGCTGGCTGCACCAAAGAGATGATTCGGGCTGCCCTCGGTTGCCCGATTCGCGTACGGCATTCCGCCTAAGAGAAGGAGAGTTTTGTTGTCATGAAGCAGAACCGATTGGCAGATGTACTGGGCCTGAGGCTAACGCGGCAATCATTGCGCGTGTTGAAAGAACGAGGCATCTTCGCCCATTCGCCGGTAAGCCTGGAACACCAGCACCTGGCGAAACGCTATGTGGTGCGCGGCTTGGAGACGGGCGGTGCGGTCGGAGACATTGGGCGATACGTCAGTTTCACCCAGGAAGATGGTCAGGCAATCGAGTGGCTGCATCCGGTTGAGGCGATCGGAGTTAACGGAGTACACGCCATCGTGGTTGCGCCGGTACTGGTGCGAATTGAGATGCTACGAAAGGGACGGACCTACGAACTACTGATTACGCAGCACCGACCGGGTGCGACCAACGATGCAAAGCGACCGCCGCTGGAGACAAAAGTTCTGTTTCGTGGCATTCACGGTCGCTTGGATCTGGATTTGTCCGGAAAGGACAAGGACAAAGCTGGCACGGTTCTCCCGACGTTCTATTCGCGCGCCGGGGAGGAAGTCGAGGTACCGAAGCGGTTTCGCCAGTCGGTGCGCGCGATAACCGGTGCGGTTCATTGCGACGGATGTTTCCATTGCCACTATGTCAGGCCGCCGCAGAAGGAAGAGGAACAGGTTTGCGCCGCAGAACGTGTCACAGCCTGACATGGCCGAAGGTAAGGAGTGAATTGCGATGCATAGCAAGGTCAAGAACTACTCTCTGGTTTTTTGTCTGTTTGTGTTTCTGTTCCTAATCATCGGCGGTGGCCTGCATCTGAATCCAGGCGGCGCGTTTCTTGCGGCAGCGACCGGCACGCCCCTTATGATTTATGCCTTCAATCGCAAGTCCAAAGGGGATTGCCGGCCAGAGCATGTGCCACCCCAGCGTGTAGGAAATGAGGTTATCTATGGCAGCGACAAATCGGATCACTCCGATTGACGAAAGTGAAGTCGCGGTGAACGAGAGCGCCGGTTCAGAGCGTTCCGAACCCACACGCGCGTTTCGGCGGCACTTGCCGGACGAGCGGCGGGCACTCACCCATCACTTCTCCATTGCCGGGCAGGAGGGATACCTAACGGTCGGAGTTTACGAGGATGGCCTGCCAGGAGAGATCTTCATCACCATGGCAAAGCAGGGCTCGACCATCTCGGGGCTCATGGATTCGTTTGCAACTGCGGTATCGCTGGCGCTGCAGTATGGTGTCCCGCTCGAAGTTCTGTGCGGCAAGTTCACGCATGTGCGCTTCGAGCCCAGCGGTTGGTCCGGAAATCCCAAGATCGGCTACGCGAAGTCGATTGTGGACTACGTGTTCCGGTGGCTCGAACGGAAATTCATCACCGGTGACCAGGGCGAATTGTTCAAGGCCCTTCCGATGTCCATTCAGCCAGCTAGGGATGCCAATGGTACGGATCCGGTTGGAGCGCTCGGAGAACTTATCCAGATGGGAGATGCGCCCGCATGCAACATCTGCGGTTCGCTCATGGTACGTAGCGGAACCTGCTACCGCTGCATGACGTGTGGGAGCACGAGCGGGTGTTCTTAGCTAAGCGCTCAAATTGTAAGTCGTCCCTATACAGGGTATATTAATAGCATCATGCACGCTGCTGACTTTACCGTGGCGGAAGCCTCCTGGGTGACGGGTTTGTCCGTGAAGGCAGTCAATAAAGCGATCGAAGACGCCGCTGTGCCAATTCGAATCGTCCGCGCAGGTGGAGTGCGCCGCCGCTATGTTCCGTACGCCAGCTTACTCTGTTTGCAGCTTCATGCAGAGGGACTAAAGCGGCTGCCCTTACGCATGCGAAGAGAAGTGTTTCGCCGGGTGTTGAGCGAGCCACAGCAGAAGCAACTTAAGTACACCGATGCGCTGATCATCGACGTGGGAGGGGCAAGAGGGAAAATGAGCAGCAAGCTTCAGAACCTGGAAAAGGTCTCGGGCACGGTCCAATCTGACCCAGAGATTATGGCGGGCACGCCTGTGTTTCGTGGGACGAGAATCCCCGTTTACCTGATTGCCGACATGATCGAACAGGGGACGCCGATCGACGAGATCCTGGAGGGGTACCCATCGCTGACTCGCGAGATTGTGGAGTATGCGGGCATCTACGCGATCACCCATCCTAGACGCGGACGGCCGCCCATACAGCCCTGGTCTGGGACGAAGCCGGTAGGGCGCAAGAAGGGCAAGTTACGGCGTGTCGCGTAGAGTCAAGTTACTGATCGATGAATGCCTGCATACGAGCCTGGTTAAAGTAGCAACCGACCGACTTTATGAGGCTTACCACGTGGCCCATCTGGGCATGAGCGGTCTAAAAGACCGCGAACTCATGCTCAGAATTCGAGATGAGGATTTCACTCTCGTTACCAACAACGCCATCGATTTCCGGCGGCTGTTTCGGAAGGAGCAGATTCACCTTGGCCTAGTGATTTTCGTCCCTAGCGTAGCTCCGGCAATCCAGCGTGCACTGCTTGAAACCGTGTTGGACTACATCGGCGATCGCGATCTCGTAAATCGCGCCGTCGAAATCACCCTGTCTGGCGAAACGGCACAAATAGAGGAATACGAAATCCCGCTTACGGACGGAACGGACAGCTAGAATTCCGTCAGATCCAACCTTCCTGATTCTCTTCTTGACTCCTGCACCCGATCTGTCTTGGCCCGCATGACGGGCCAGCTATGAAGCCCACGGCCAAATGCCTCGGGTCAGTGCCGCTGTTTGGTTGTCAAAGGCCTCGCTTTACCAGCTTCGCAATCAATCTCAATTCTCAATAAGGAGGCTAAACGCCATGCAGAAGGTTCTACTGATCGGAAATCTCGGCCGTGATCCTGAGGTGAAATACAGCCAACAGGATACGGCCATCGCACGGTTCTCGCTCGCCACTACGGAACGATGGAAGGACAAAGACGGCGAACCGCAGGAACATACGGAATGGTTTGCCGTGAAAGCCTTCAATCGCCTGGCAGAGATCGCCGGCGAACACCTTCACAAAGGCTCCCGCATTTATGTGGAGGGCCGGAAGCGCACGGAGTCTTGGGACGACAAACAAACGGGTGCCAAGCACTACAGGGATCTCGTCTACGTCGACAGGATTGAGTTCCTCGATTCCAAGGGCAAGGGAAACGGATCTCATGGACCGGCCCGGAGCGACCAAGACGCGACAAACCTGACCGACGAAGAAGTGCCGTTCTAAGCCAAAGGCGGCGGCATCCAACCCTTTCACTCCCTGTAATCCCTTCGCTTGTCTCCCTCGCAAAACTGCACCAAATCACACCTCAAGCGCCGACGGAGGGCGCATAGCCATGCCAACTGAAGACACAACAACATCTCCCTCGGGACTGGATGTGACCGAGCTCCTTTCGGAGCTCGAAGTCCCGTTTTCACCCGACCAAGTCCGGTGGCGGGTTACCAACACAACCAACGACAAAAAACGCGGTCAGATCGTGCCGTACGCCGATTCCCGCGCCTACACTGACCGGCTGAACGCGCTGTTCACGCCACAAGGCTGGACCCGTGAGTACAAGGTAGAGACGATGACCAATATCACCCGCGTCAAGAAGGGCGAGAGCATCGTCTCTGGCAAGGTGCTGGTCACCTGCACGGTCACGGTCCTTGGCATTGGGTCGCATTCAGGGACCGGCGAAGAATGGGCCGACGATGACAACGGGATGACCTCAGCCGACGCCCAGGCGTTCAAGCGGGCGTGCTCGTGCCTCGGCCTTGGCCGGTACTTCTACGACATCCCCGCGATCTGGGTCGACTTGGACCAGAACCGCCAGCCTGTCAGAACACCGGTGTTGTCAGCTTGGGCGCTGCCGGAGAACTGGCGCGAGGGGATGCGGGCACCGGGCAGGAATGGGAACGGAACAGCCAACGCATCGAACCAGAACATTGGTTCGGACGGAGGACGCAACGGCAATCATGGCCAGGCTACGAAAAGCCAAACTCGGCCAACCGATGGCGGCGGGAACGGTCACGCCCAAACCGCAAAGTCTAACGGGTCGGCGGCGGCTGGCTCCGGCGACGATCTGGACGCACGCATTCTGGGATTGGAGAAGGCCGTCGGTACGGCGCTATTCAGAGGCATTCTGCGGGAGTACGGGCGCGCCAACCAGTCTAAGCTAATCCGCGACGCAGCCATCAAACAGAAGGTCTTACAGATGCTGGAGTCCGCAACGCGCGGCCTTGACCGCCTGGAAGCTGTTACCCAACGGCTCGACCCGAACACGGTGAAGGGGCTGCTCGACAAGCTGCAAGTCCCGCCGCTGAACGAGATCGCAGACATCAAAACTTTGCAAAACGTTGTCCTCGGACTCGAAGACCTCGCTGGTCCAACCCAGCCACACGCGGCCTAAAGAAACACACGTCAACCTTTGGGAGGCACCATGCGCAACGCTGGCCGCCTTAAGCTCGGCTATTATCCCCTGCCAATCGAAGAGGCCCGGAACATCCGTTCGCTGCTGGTCTCGTCAGCAACGTATGCAGCCATCGATCCCTGTGTCGGTGACGGTACGGCGTTGATCGAAATCACCAAAGAAACCGGCGCATTCCTCGCGGGCATTGAACTCGATGCGGACCGAGTTGCGGCGGCGGGAGCACAAGGAGTTGCGACCGTCCACGGCAGCGCATTCGAGTGCCGGGTGCTGGCAGAAACCTGTTCACTTCTGTATCTGAACCCGCCCTACGACAGCGAGTTTGGGCCACACAGTAATAAGAGGATGGAACTGGTTTTCCTGGAACACACCTATCGCTGGGTGACCAGCGAGGGCGCGCTGGTGTTCGTGGTTCCGGCTCCCGCAGTCGGAACATGCGCGCGGCTTTTGACCAGCCAGTTCGACCGTATCCGCGTCTTCCGACTGGAGCATCCAGAGTCTGTCCGCTTCAACCAGGTCGTGGTGTTTGGCAGACGAAAGAAAGCCCATCTGCGTGGGGAGCCTAAGGGAGCGGAGGAGTTGCTGCGGATTGCGTATAAGCCGCAGTTGCTGCCGGTACTTAACCAAGAAGTGAGTGAGCGTTACGCGATTCCACCATCATCGCCGGCAACGATTACCTACGCGGGGCTGCCGTTGGATGAAATCGAAGATGCGCTGCAACGGTCCGTGGCGATGCAGAATGCGCGCGGCATTCTTGTCCGCAAACAGCAGAAGATGTCGGGCCGGCCAGTGACCCCGCTGCATAAAGGACATGTTGGACTGCTGGCCTGCAGTGGCATGTTGAACGGCTTCTTCGGCGAGGGTGAAATGCGGCACATCGCCCACTGGAGGTCGGTCAAGTACGTGGATGAGTTCAACGAGGAAGGGGAAACCGAGGGCGAGACCATCATTCGCAAGCGGGAACGGTTCAGCCACGAACTGACCCTCGCTTACGAGAGTGGCCGCATTGTGGAATTGAAGGAAACCAAGGAGGGCAAGCCTTGCGATGAAAAACGCTCATGAACGTTTCGGCAAACTCGTTTATCGGCGGCGCACAGAAAAGACGGCAACCAACCTTCGCGTATTCCTCGACGCCTTCCTGGGAGAGGAAAGGGGTAAAGCCCACTTGGTCTCGGTAGTTGGTGGCGACGTGGAGATCGGCGCCCTGGCTGCTGCTTTCGCCAACGGTGACTCATTCACCGTGGAGGATCCGTACGGTGCAGAGAGTATCGTCTCGCTGGGCGATAAGCCGTTATGCTTCCGCGGCTCCATCATGGTTCCCGGACGAAAACGGCCGCTCAGACATCTTGTGAGTTGCTCGCAGGAATTGGCGGACACGACCTCCGATGGAAAACTGCTTCTGATCAGCGACGACCAATCCTTCATCTGGTCTTCGCTGGTGCGGCACTACGGCCTACCAGCCACGCCAGAATGGGGACCGTGGATGATCTCGCAATTGCAGCAGCAGAAGCGTATTCAGCCACTTCTCGCGTTTGGATACGCAGGAGTTGCCGTCAAGGCCAAGCGGAAAGAGTTATTGGCGCTGCTTCGGAAGGGGCTGCGCAGTAATCGGCTCGCATTTCCCGCCCGAAATGGGGCCGTGGAATGGCCCGAAATCCAGCTCATCAAGAAGACTGCCTGATTCCCGCGTGAACAAGGGCCTTCGCCGACTGCTGCGGAGAACCGGAGACCGGCCACTCGGGGATGCACTACACACCCACATTCTGAAGAGTTCTGGGAGGACCTGACTTATGGCGTTGCTACATACGGGCGACCGCATTTGTGCGTCGTGCGGAGACATGAACGGCAAACATCGGCCGGGGTGCATTGGCGACGACACTGTTGAGGTGATCAGCGTCTACTCGCGCCAGCAAGCGATAGACGACGGCATTCTGGTCGATTGCGAGCAAGCTCCAATGGGCGAGATGCGGCGGCAGCTTATGAAGTGGCCGCTTGCAATGACCACCACGGCATTTCATCGCTACGTGTGGGCAATAGGTGAAGATGCGAACCTGCCACCAGACCAGAGCTTGGAAGGCCGGTTCTGGGATGTGGTTTGGATGTTCCATGCCGCCGTCAAGGGGACAGTCCTGGCCAGACGCATTGACCCGTGCAACCTGCTGTTCGACTTCTACTGCATCGTTACTGATCCAGCACTGTCGTCAAACGAGAGGATCGACGCGCCTGCCAGGAGTGGGCCAGAGGGGATGCGGCTCGTAACTCTGAAAGCGGTCTCTGGGCCGGGCGATGATGGGGAACCAGTGATGACGTTCATGTTGCCGGAGGAAGATTGAACGCCGTGCATCTCTGAGGGAGGTGGCCGAATGGCAGCGGCTGACGACGATCAACTTCCCAAATCAGCTCTGGCGTGGCAGTTGCCGGAACGACACCAGATGCCAAGGCCCATCGGGCGTCGACGTTTACCGGCGCAAGATGTAGAGATTGCCGTCGTCCGCGCGTACTTTGTAAAAGGCATCTTGCGGGCCGTACCACTGGTCCAGCACCTCTTCGACCAGGTACTGAATCCCGTCGAGTCGAAAACGAACCGGCCTTTCGTCCGCTGTTCGACCGGAATAGCAATCTACCTCCAGATTCATCTCCTCTCCTCATCCCTTCCTTGGCGCGTGCCCGAAGACAAACAACCTGACTCAATCCTCGTTCGATGGCCGACACGGCCGAACCGAAGCAACTGATCGCCGCAACTGTACTTGCCACACAGACCTTGTCCGGAGAGACTCATGCAAACCCCTGTCGACATCTACACGTATATGCAGCTCCACAGTGCGGAACTCGGGAAACGGATCCTCTCATCGTACCCCGCCCTGCATGGCGTCGACGAAACTCCGTCTCCACTGCTTTCCCGGATGGTGCGTGTTCCATATCCGGCGCAAACCTTGGCGATCATGGGCGTGAGTAAGCGATGGCTTTTTGCGCGCAACGCCAATGTCGTGGCGGAGTGCGGCTCTGGCAAGACGCTGATTGCACTGGGGAGCATGCTGGTTCATAGCGCCGGCAGGCCATATTCGGGCTTGTTGATGGCGCCACCGCACTTGGTCGAGAAATGGGCGCGGGAGACATTCTTAACACTGCCTCAAGTGCGGGTGTTTCTCATCGACGACATGCGCAATGGCGGCGATCCGAAAGAGCCGCATGGCATCAACGAAGTCCGGTTGCGTCGTGGTGAAATCGTGCGCGAAGGGCTGCACACTTCGTTGGCTGAATTGCGGCGTCTGGGGCGGAAAGGGTGGCGAAGTCTCTGTCCCGGAACCACGATCTTCTGCATTGGCAGAGAGAAGGCGAAACTCTCATATTTCTGGAAGCACTGTTACGGCAGAAGCCGCTCGGGAAGGTACCTCGGGTCGCTTACGAACCCGGACACCGGCTGTCCTGTCGAGACGGATGGAGTGCGGCTAAGCGCGTTCGATTTCGAGAAGAAGCGCCTGCACCAGATCGTAGAGGACTCGAAGGCAGGGAGGACCAAGTACTCCGCGCTTTGGCAGGCGGACGGCAACAAGATCGTTCGCATGGCACCGACGGAATACATGGGACGCTTCATGCCCGAATGGTTTGATTACGCCATCGCGGATGAAATTCACCAACTGGCGGGCGACACGGCCCAGGGGAATGCCCTTGGCGTGCTCAACAAAACGGCAAGACGGTTCCTCGGACTCACGGGAACCCTGCTTTCTGGCTACGCCGACGACCTGTTCAACACATTGTTTCGCACCGATGCCAAGCGCATGACCGAGGACGGCTACGAATGGGGCTCAGCCGGGCGGGAACGATTCACCCGCGACTTCGGGGTGATCGAGACCATTGAGCGCATCACAGTCGAAGACAACGCCTGCTCGAAGAAAACCAAGAGGACGGTCACGATCAAGCGCAAACCCGGCGCCTCGCCGCTGCTGTTCGGCAAGTATCTGATGGACCACTGCGCGTTCATTGGCTTGGAGGACATCTCGGACGGTTTGCCAAGCTACCGGGAGGAAGTCGTACCGGTGGCGATGGAAGAGCCTCTGAAGACAGCTTATGAGGAGCTCGAAGAGGAGATCACCGCCTGCCTGAAGGAGCATCGCGGAAACAGGAGCGTCGCAAGCACCATGCTGAATGCTCTGCTGGCCTGGCCGGACCATCCGTATGGCTTCGGCACTTTGTACGGTTCTGAATTCGACCCGGAAACCAAATGCCGCGAAACCTTTGTCATTGCAGAAACGGTTGATCTGGACAAGAACGAGACGTATGCCAAGGAGCGGGCACTCATCGAAGAAGTGAAAGCCCAGCTCGCTCGTGGCCGTAAGTGCCAGGTCTTTGTGGTCTACACCAACAAGCACGACGTGACGGCGCGTCTGGAGCAGTTATTTCGCGCTGAGGGAATACGGGCGTCGATCCTGCGGGCCAGCGTTCCCACTCACAAGCGGGAAGCCTGGTACCGTGAACAGCTGCGTCGTGGAATCGATGTTGCGATCTGCCATCCCAAGATCGTCGAGACCGGGCTGGATCTTCTGGATTTTCCGACGATCCTGTTTCACGAGACGGGCTATTCATTACACACGTTACGTCAGTCCAGCCGCCGGTCGTGGCGGATCGGACAGAGACGGCCGGTCGAGGTGAAGTTTTTCGCCTACGCGGGGACGATGCAGGAGGTCTGTCTCCGCTTGATGGGGAAGAAGCTGCTGGTCGCGTTAGCCATGGAGGGGAAGTTTACTTCCGAAGGCCTCCAGGCAATCGATGGAGATGACGACATGCTCACGGCGATGGCGCGTGAGCTGGTTGAGAACAAGGGGATTGGCGAAAGCGCTGACAGTGTCTGGCGAGCGCTTGGCCAATTACGGCCCTCGACGTCGACGCAGCCAGAGGAGGAAGCGGAAGACACGGCGATTGAGCAAGGGGAAATTGATGCCCCAGCGATGCTGCCGTTGTCGATCGAGTCGGTTCCGGGTGCAGCCCTCTTCGAGGCGGACAGTTCATCGCGCCGTTTCCCGCGCAGAGATGCAGCTGCCAGTCAACTGTCGCTCTTCTGACATGCCAACCGAAACCACGGTTCTGCTCCAATTAAGGTTTTGGTGTCTGCAATTCCACCCGCACATCGGCGCTCCGACTGGACTTGGCCTGCCGGCCATGAAACCAATAGAAAGGTGTCGGCAGATAATTCCCGTATCGCCTGTCAATCGCTCCGAACGGATTCGCGATCAACTTCCCCCACGCCGACTTGGCGGTATTGAAAATGAGTCTCGCCACATCACGGAAACGCAAGGTGCTGAAAGATGGACAGCCAGCCGGCCGCCATCGCTGCGAGACTCTTGCCCGGATCGTCCATAGGCGAGAAGCTCTGGCAGGATGTCGTCGCTGGCGGCATGGATGATGGCGAAGACGCCCTCCATGCTTCCATGAGTCGCACGGCTTTTAGCTATTAGGGGAAGCTTGCTTTATCTCCTCCTCAACAGCTCGAAGGAAGCGGATCGATGCAGCGACACTGTGGTAAATGAAATACGCCTCCTCCGTGTTGATGAGCTCGGGATTGTCATGGGCGAGGGTCTGGTTGTTTCGCACGTAATTGAACTCGTCGAGCACCCTCGCCGAGGATTTGAGAATTTCCGCGGCCATCTTCGACTGAATGATTTGCTTCTGGCGAATATCATTCGCAAATTCTCCCAGAAGGCTGTTTGCTGTGGCCGCTCGATTTGGCGGTCGCCCAAAGTGCCGTTCATGGAGCGTTCTTATGTACTTGAGGGCGAATGTATGGAGGCGGTCGAGCCCAAGCTCTGGTGTGCCATTCTCAATTGCTGATCGAACCTGCTTTGCCAAGACGTCGAAGTTCTCGTCGTCTCCATTTGGTTGAAGCGACTCGATTCCTTCAAGGCGTCCGGATTCCCGAAGGCTTGTTGCCGTAGCGAGGCGTAGATATTTCGCTTTCTGGCACTGCTCCGCGATTGAATCGCAGAGTATCGGTCCCTCTTCACAAACATGAAATCTATAGTTGGATTCGAGAGCGTTGGAGATGCGCGGCTGCTGCCTCAGCTCCTGGAGCCGCAGCTTTGTTCTCGATACAAAGCTCTCGAGTTGGTCGTACTCATCATCGGAGAAGAGCCGGTAATCGAGCGCAATCATCTCCTCAAGATGCAGCAGGCCCCGAATTAACCCCGGTCGTAAAGGAGCATTCGCAAGCGCACTCAAGAGGCCGGAAGCATCACCGAATCGAACCAGGAACTCTGCAACGAGGGGTAGCTCGGAGTTCGTTCTGTCAGTCTTTCCAGCGCCCAGGACCTCTTGTCCGATGATCCTGAACGCATTCGGTTCGGATAGCCGCTGCCGCAGCGTGCCGAAAAACAAAGGACGCTGGCTTGGATCGACTTCCTCCAGAAAAGATTTCAAAAGATCATAATTGCGGCTCTGAAGAAAGTAGCCACCGGGTCTCTCGGACACAGGTCTGGGATGCCAACCCTTTTGGGCGAGGGGACAGGCTGCCATCGCGGCGTGGTTGGCGAACGGAGCCGGTGACATGTAGTTGACGGTTGGTGCGGCGCGTTCAGCATCCAGAATTTGACGTACCTTCTGTTGGGCTTCGAGTAAGGTCATGGCGAAGAGTTCCCTTGATCATGATCGCCTATTTAGCCCATTTTCAACAGCACGCGTGGATGCGCTTTGTTGGGGCCACTCACGGTTGTACTTGCAGCGAGAGCGCCGGAATCGAGAAGCTGAGACCCCCGACGGTCACTGCTGCCGAGGTATCTCCATATCGGTCTGCCGCACTCGCATGGTCGGGCCGGGAAGACATGTTGTCCCAGAGTTTGGCTAGAGAGGGCGACGATTGCTTCCAGAGTTCCTCAAACGCGCGCTCCAGCACGACTGGGACGGCGAGCCGCCCAAGAAAACCGGTCTGTTCTGCTCCGCGGCAAATAACTACCCCCTCAATCTGGCCGATTGCATAATCTTTGGCGAGCTCTAGCAGGTTTCGGAGGAGCGCATGGTCGCCACGAAACACGTCTCTGGCCTCGACTGCCTGTCGTGCGCCTTCACGCAGCTGTTCGTCGTTGCTACTCGACTCGGAAACGGTCTCCGGCGCAACAAGCCATTTATGTTGAATGACCAGCACGAATCCTGAGGCAAGCTCGCAGACCAGCAGGTCCGCATCAGTGATGCCCTTGAGGATGACGGTGAGTTTGACCGAGAATTGGGTGTTTGGAAAAAGGCTGCTGAGGTGCGATAACGCGATGTTCTCCTTCGCGCCTTTCACTTTCTCATAGAACGATCTCAGATTGGGATGTCGGTTGAGGAGCTTCTGCAGGTTGCGTTCGATATTGGTCGTGGTCACCAGGCTCATAGGAATGCAGAGGTAGCCCGGCAGAAGTTCAAGGAATGGCTGAACGGGCGCACTCGCTTCGGATACCTTGGCATCGAAGGTATACCACCAGAGCAGCTCCGCCGCCGCCGCCGCACCAATACCGGCAAGATCACCGATCAGCTCAAACCACTCGTCCCGGCTCCTCACGGCGACTATGCTTCCGCGTGGACGGGCTTGCGTTTTGCCCTGAGCGACGATTAGGTGCGCCACATCATGGATGCAAGCGAGCGCTGTTACAGCTCCCCAGAAATTACGCACGTCCCCGAATGTCACGTTACCGATAGGGAGGTTCGGAGGGAATTCCCACCTGCGTGCCTTCGCCAAAACCTCAGCCCATCGTCTCGCCACGGTTAACAAAACTGGGCTGAAGGAGTATGAAATCGCATCTGGAGCGACAAAAAGGATTCTTTGCTCGAGTTCTCGCCGTGCTTCCTGTGCGAGTTGAATGACGGTTGCTTTGTCGGCTTCGGTGGCCTTCTCAATCTTTGAATCTCTCTCGTGGCTTCGTAGGAGAGTGTCTGCCGCGCTCTCGTCACCGGAGGTGTAGCTAAAGATCGTACGCTGACCCAACGGGTCATAACGAACCTCGAACTGTCCGCGGTCCACCAATTCGAAGCAATACATGATCTGATCGTAGAGAAACGCAAACTCAACCAGCTCCATGGCTTCAGCGAAAGCTGCAGGGTTGAACGGCACCGGAGGTGCAATGGGAACCACGGGACACCTCCGATAAATCGCTGGGACAGCCCTCGTACATGCTTCTACAGCACGCCGACCGGCGGCCATCACAATGTCAGGATCGACGGTGTAGGGATTTGTACTCATCTCGACCGCAGAGCAGAGATGGTAGAGAGCTGTCGCGCGATCTCTTTTGAAAATGGGGAGCGCATCGAACTTTTCGTTGAGTTCGCGCCGTACGGACAAAGGCGTCGCTGTGTCTCCCATTAGGAGAAGTCTCGCCGTCAGGGTTCGAAAAATCAAGTTGTTGGGGTCACGGAGATGGTAAGACGCTTCCAGCTACCGTTGCGTCGCTACGACTATTAGCCTTCTTCGAGAGTACCTCAGCATTGGAAATTGCTCCATCGCCCCTGCCATGACAGGAATCCTTGGTGGTCGCGGATGAGTAGCGGAACGCCTTCTCGCGAGCGATGGGAGCCGAACTACCGACTCGTCCGTTTATGGGACGCATGTCCCGACCTGCCGATCAGTCCCGTGACCCACTTCAGCAGCGAGGTCTTGTCGGTCTTGCCACCGACGAACGACTCGAATCAATGCTTCACGATAGTCATTTCGCTTGAACTGGCTGTCCTTGACCATCTACAGTCAGCTCATGGCCCAGATCGATGACGACTTCTGGCCCGCCTCGCTGGTTCACCTGACGTGGCCTTACCTCAGCGATTCGTCGCAGTATGTCACCATCGGTGAGATCAGCAGCGAGCCCGTAAACAACTATCCCGGCACGAGGCTTCTGTATACGGCCATGGTGCCGGCGGACGAGGCAGATGAATGCCTCGCCCGTCCAGGCGGAATCGGCCACGGAATCAGCCATCTCAAGGGACAGCTGGTCTACGATCCTCTTGGTGGTAGCCCATCGGCGGCCTTCTGGGTCGAGTCGCGTCGCCCCGATCACAAACGGTATCAATCGCTGGTCGAATCGTGGCAGGTACACGATCGCCATATTCTGCTGCCGTTCACCGGTCTCTTGCAGCATTACGGACTTTCCCCGCGAGTTCTTCCAGGCATGGCCATTTCTTGGGACGATCTGTCGATTCCTGCATTCGAGGTCGTCCGGGTGAGTCCTCTGGCGGTCTGCAAATCACCTGAGTTCGCGACCGCCGCTCGCGTCGAAATTCTCCGCGAATATCTGGAGGATTACCTGCTCGCCAACGAATGCGTTGCTCTCGCGACCCAGTGGGAAGGGCGATACTCAACAGGTGACCCGGCGTTCGACTCGGTGGTGGGTAAGCAAAAGGGACTTAGTGCCGAGCTCAAAGGTCGGCAGGTCTGGCTGAAGCGCGTCGAGCATCTCAAAGAGGGCGATCAATACTCAGACGCCTGGTGTACACGGCTTGTCATGAAACCGGAGAAGCCACTCGATTCGGACCAGAAACTCGAATGGCCGGATCATCACGGCCCCATCATAGGATCGGGGCGTATGGGTGGGTTCGGCGTAATGGAAGAGGCATTCGTGAAGGACGAAGTTCTTGTCGCTTACGAAAATCGCCCGGAGTTTGACATCCACCCCGAGTCCGGCACGGTCAGCAACGGTACCTGGTGGGCCGTGGGACATTGCAGGCGGGTTGGTCGAGACCACATCGCTCTTGAGCTGCGAAAGCTCTACGAAGGCGCGCAGTTCTTCGTCATCAAACACTATTGGGAGTACGCAGTCAAAGAAAGCTCCGTACCAGTGCCCCAAAGTGACGCCGAAAAACGGAACATTGGTATTCGAGCCCGTGAGGTCATCCACGGCTGCCTCAACTACATGAAGGCCATCGAAGTGATATGCGATGCCGCTGGGCTGTCATCCACGGCCGAAGAGATTGGCGGCCTATCTGAGGCTGAGATCCACTATAAGGGCTGGTGGACCTTTCCGGAGCTGGGACGGCTCGGCAATGTCGCACCTCTAACGATGACCTATCAGCAATTCCTGGCCCGCTGCAAGGACATCTTTGCCGTATTCGAAGGATTGAAATCGGGTCCATTGAGGTCTCTGCTACGCAGACTCGGTATACCCAAAGATCACATCAAGGAAGAAGGACTCAAGCTCTCAGCCTTTCTCTGCCAACTGGCAACGATTGCCAAGAAAGAACACTGGAGCCTCATTGGCGACGCAGAAGAGGTCGTCAAGAACTGGGACAAAGATGCCCGTCTCGACTTCTACAAACCAATTTTTGCTCTGAACGGTCTGCGGCTGGCCGACGCGCATGTGTTATCGGTTGGCGATCCGACGGCGCAGGCGTCGAACCTGAAGGTATTCGATATTGAACCCGATAAATCTAAAACTGGCTGGGGACTTGCGCTCGACCGTGTCTATGACGAGATCGCTAAATCTCTTCAGGATGCGACGGCAATGCTTCAATCGGTTCAGCTCTCGGATTAGAGATTTAGGCTGGCATCCACGATGTCCTTCGGCACAAATCCAAATCGCGAACGAGTGAGCGGTACCGTTGGCGGCGCCCTCAGAGTGCAGAAGCAGTCGTGAACGAAAAGGTGTCGAGGATGCAGCAGAACGACAGTGCGAATCAACATTACGTCTCGCAAGTTGAACAACGGCTTAATTCGTTGAATCCGCATGCAGCTCTGCGCAATCGGCGCATCTATTGCTTCACGCTCGTCGATAGGGAGTCATTTGCTCTATCGCTCGATTCCTTTCAGGGCCGCTTAATCTCAAAGAACCTTGCCCTTCGCGATCTATTCAGCTTTGATGTGATTCGCGACAATACCTCACGCTTCAACTTCGAGACTCTCTTTCAGCAGTACGAAGCGGACATGGAATCCAATACCGTCGCGCTTCTACGAAAACTTAACCAGGGCTCCGGAGACCTCAAGAAAGAAGTTCTGGAGATCTTTGTCGCGAAGTTCATGAACTTCCTACGCAACCCATACTCCGTGAAGAAGGTCCTGAACACTAGCGGCAGCGTCCTGCAGTTCTATCCGACCGATCCGGAGCTTCTGGCCCGATACAACGCCGTACTCGCTGGACGCAAACCCCATCAGGCGCATCTCTGCGCACAACTGGACATCAGCGCAGAACAATATCAAATGTGGCTCTCGGCGCTCTTCCTGATGCTCAGCCGGCCCGCTCCGAACGAAGCAAACATCATGGAGAGCATCGTCAAACACTTAGTCGAGAGACCGTCGGGTTTCCCTTTGGTATGTATCTATCGATACAGCGACGAGCATCGGACAAGAGATGCCTCTTATCCGACCGCGGCTACGCTACGCCGTTGCCTCGGGAGCCACATCTCTCGTTCAGCTTCAACCTATGCTCAACAGTGTTCATCGTCTATCTCTTCGCATCGATAGAAGAACTGAATCTGCCGCACGTGCCGACGAGAGTGATTGAGTTATATCAAACCCAGCCAAAGAACTTCCGAGTCGTCCCGTTTACGAATGATCTCGCCGCCCTCGCCCGGTATAACCAGAACGTTATCTATCAGTGCCATCACGCGGTGTACTCGTCATCGCCACGTGTCTACGGCGTGACCTTCACGTAGCTGTGACTGCTTGAGGGATAAGTCACTTCTTATCCTCATCGAGGCGAATCTGCATCAGTTTCTCCTTGACCCCGAGGAACCGCACATCATCGACTGTGCCCGTTGCATTACGGATGAATACTCCTTGAGCCCAAGCCACATACTTCGGCCACTCATTCGACAGCTGATCGAGGCAGGCCTGCAATCTCGGGTCTCGTTGACGGTAGCCGCTAAACCAGATAAGAGCCGGGTCCGCGACCGCGGGGGTCTGTCCGAGCATACGAGGACTGAAATACGCAAGCCCGTGGATGCTTGAATAAGCTGGATCACCGTTCGCCTTCCTTTTCTTTAGAATGCGATGAAGTAAGTACCAGACCATGTTGGGCTGCAGGAACTCATTGCCATCGCTGGCCACCCAAAGCAGGCCTAACGCGTCAGGCAGGTTTAGCAGCTTCTTCGTGCTCTTGATTTGCGCGTTGGCGGCGGCGACGACATGCTTTTGCAGGGATTCCGCCATGACCGAGAACATCTCTTCCCGGCACGCCGGAGAGAGTCGATTGCTATCCACCCTCGCCGTTCCGAAGACAATCAACTTGCCCTCACGCCGCCATCGGCCCATGAGGTCCGTCATCTTCCGTTGGAAGGATTCGACAAATGTTCCAGCCTGCAACGATTTCAATTCTGCGATGACGCCGTGACGTTGAAAGAGATAGTCCGCGCTCGATTGCGGATTGGTATTCCCGACAATCTCCGAGATGCGTTTACCGCCCACCCGCTTTACAAAGGGATCGACGATGGATTCCAACGTTCTTTGTTCCGGCACGTCTCAAGATTACCCGCGACGTCAAGCGCAGTTCCAGGCCCCGGCCAAATATTGGTATCGGGAAACGCGCTTCCGGGGCGCTAAAGTAGTTCGAGTTTATCGTCGGCGATCATGGTGATACTCGTTTCGCCGCGTTTGACAAAACCACCTTTGGCATATCTCTCTGCACGCCTGGGCACCGATATTTCGTCGAAGAGTCATGCCCCACGATTTGTTCGAGGCCAGTCGATCCGCCAACGCTCGCCAGGCGCTCGCACCCAGAAAAGGGGTTTCAGCGGAGTGCCGCGTGCGTGGTGATAGAGCGCAGCAGTGCGCCCGTAAAAGCCGCGTGTATGCCACGACTCGCGCCAAACGAAACGCTGGCAGTCGAGGTGATGGCAGAACTCATGACAAAGGGTGCTGAGGAACGTGCCGAAGGAGGTAACTTGTTTCCGGATGGCGGTGCGCATCCAGAGACGGATGAATAGGGTTTCGGGATGGTAGTCCCCGAACAATTCAATAGCCGAACCGCCTTCGCGGACTCGAAGCGGGCGGGCTGCAAGTACTCGGATCCCGGGCGGCCGAACCTGGTAGAAATCAGATGCAACCGATAGAAACTCTGCACATGCATTGCGAACGGATGAGGCAGTGTTGCCCTGCATGGCCGAAGCGATAGACTTTGCCGACGCCTGCAACCGGTCGTCCTCGGGGACTTCCAATGCTGTGAGCCGGTCGCTCTCAAGAAACCTTGCCCGTAACCCTGCTGTGCTCGGAGGTCGGTCGGTAAGCATTCTTGGAAATTGTCAACCTGGGGTGTCTTGGTGCCAAGCTGGATTCATAGCTGTTTTATCCAGTCGCCCGTCTTCATGACGCGGCTGAACCGCATCTGCTGGGTGACCAAGATTGCCCGATGCAACTCCTCGTCGGAAACCTCTCCCGCACCATTCTTGATTGCCAAGGTACCGGTTCCGTCGGAAAGAAACTCCACTCCGAAGCCGAGGTGCATTGCCTGGCGTGCCGTCGTGTCGCAGCACATCTGGGTCATGTAGCCGACAATGACAACCGTTCCCACACCGCGCTCACGCAGCCACGTTTCGAGTTCCGTGCCGGTAAAACTGCCGGGCAGCGACTTGTGGATCAGTACATCATGCGGTCTTGCCGCCACCTCCGTGTGCAATTCCCACTCCTTGCTCCCTTTGCGGAAGACGGGGGCGTCAGGCTGTGGTGACGCGTGCTGGATCGCGACCACCGGCACCCCATGGTCGCGCGCCGCATCCATGGCAGACAACACGTTCGCCAGACTCCCTACGGGATAGCTAATGGGCAGCTTGCCGGTGAAGTACTCATTCTGGACGTCAATAGCCAAAAGTGCGCGTTTCGGATTCTCAGCCATAAAGCTCATTGTAGGACAGCACGGCCAACGCCTTTAGCCTTTGATGGAAAACAGGCTTGGCTTTTTGTACTTGGCTTGGCCGACCCGCCGCATCCAGTCCATTTCCTCTGGAGTCATTGGGCCCTTGTCCAACGCGTCAAGCGCCGCCGCCAGATCGGAGGCTGATCTGGGACCCGTCAGGCACAGGTCAACCGCCGGGTTCGTCAAGTTGAACCGATAGCAATCGTCTGCCGAGGGAATCTTGTCTCCCGCGGGCACCTTGTCAGGTTTCATCAGGTCGCCCCAACAGGTAGCCGTGAACGCCACGATTCCGGGTCTGACCGCCGGCGCCGGCAGTTTTGGGAATATGTCTCGTTCCGCGCCCGGATGCACCGCGTTGTAGCGCACATGAAGAACATCAATATTGCCATTATGGTTAGCCATTGCTGCAGCCTGCGGCCGATTGTGGGTCGAGACGGCGATAGCGCGTATCAGACCGCGCTCCCGAAGCCGTAACGCCTGGTCGAAGATTGCAGGACTCACGTCCTTGTTCCAGAGCCCCAGCAGGAGAATGTCAGCGTGATCCGTGCCGAGCGACTTCAGGGCGCGCTCCAGACTCCACGGAACCATTGTGGCCACGCGCGAATAAGACTGGATTACGAGGCGGAACTCATCGCGACGCGATCGTAGGCTGCGCAGTCCAGCACCGAACTTGGCCGTACGCATCGAGCCCCAATACAGGTAATTGATGCCTCGTTCAAACGCCACCTGGACGCAACGCTCGTCTGCGCCATAACTGGATGCCAGGCCGAGACGGCCGACTCTCCAGCCTGTCTTACCCAACGTTGTGGTCTTCCAGTCGGTCATCCCTTGTTTACCCGTTGTTCAGCGAGGTCCCAGAACTCAGAACCTGCGCATCAGGAATTGCCATGGAACAGTTATACGCGAGCCAGTCTCAGCCGGTTTGTAACGCAATCCTCTGCGTCGGGCCTGATCGCGTCAAAGCTCAGAGCCGGCGCAAATACATCTTCACGGATCAGATCGATCAGCTCATCCGAGAGGTTTATCTCAACCATCGAGACGCGAAGACGCGACCCGGCATCCGGCCTCTGGCCAAGAAGGTCAGTATGCCGCATTGGGCGCTGAAGAAGCGCGCCCGTGAACTGGGTCTTGCCCGCACGAAAGAGCTGCCATGGAGCGAGGCGGAATTGGGCATTCTGGCCCGGTATGCGTGGATGAGCGACGAGCGCATCCGGCTGAAGCTGAAAGCTGCCGGATACTCTCGCACTGTAACCGGAATCCACCTGAAGCTGAAGCGGATGCGTTTCAAGCATGACGGTAACTTCTACTCCGCCTACAGTCTTGCGCAAGCGCTGGGGATCGACCCTCACGCCGTGACGCGCTGGATCAAGAGCGGCCATTTGAAGGCCAAATTCCGAGGCACGGCACGAGGTCCGCAGCAGAACGGCGACAGCTACCTGATCCAAGAGAAGGATGTCCGGCGCTTCATCCTCGAACACCCAACCGAAATTGATCTGCGCAAGGTGGACCAAATCTGGTTCCTCGATCTCATTACCAGCGGCTTAGTCCGCGCCGCTTGAGATTCATAGCCATTTAACTGCCTGATTGCACGAACAAACGGTTTGGTGCTGTCAGGCGCCGCGCCGCCGGAAGCGGCACAACCAACTCGGGAGAGTCGCAGACGTCTTTGGCTGCTGGCTTTCCCGATTTCCATTCTTGGAGGAATCACCATGCAAGAGACAACCCTTATCGAGCAGGACCTGCCAGTTGGGGCAATTCTCAGCCCCGTACCGGCCCCAGCTCCGACCATAACACTGTGCTCTTACGGCACCAAGCTGACCCGGGAAGAACTCGCCCGGGTGGCGACGCCAGCGGCCACAGCAACCCACAAACCCATTCCCCACATCGCCGTGGTGGAGAAGCTGATCGAAGCGTTGGGCTTCCGCCAGATTGGTGTGGTGCGGGAGGAATACGCCGTTTCATCCGACGGGATGCGAATGTTCGGAGTAATGGACTTGAGCTCCGGCTTCGATGGCTGCCGTTTCGCCATCGGCCTGAGGAACAGCCATGACAAGAGCTTTCGGCTTAGCTGCACCGTCGGCCTGAGAGTCTTTGTTTGCGAGAACCTCGCGTTTCACGGGGAATACACTCCCGTGCTCGCGAAACATTCCAAGCACTTCTCGCTGGAAGACAGCCTGGCCATCGGGGTTGACCGGATGCAAAGGAACTTTGGGCCCCTGAAGCAGCAAGTCGAGGAATGGCAGGCACTGCAACTGTCAACAGCTTCGGCAAAACTGCTGATCTACCAGGCGTTCATCGAGGAGGAGTCTGGGTTTCCCAAGCACCTGGCGCGGCGAGTGCATGATCTGTACTTTCAGCCCGTCCACGAGGAGTTCCAGCCGCGGACCATGTGGAGCCTGTCCAACGCCTTCACCAGCGCCTTCAAGGAACTGGAGCCCATACCTCAGTACAAGGCAACGGCGAAGTTGGCGGGCTTTCTGCAGGCAGTCCGACCTTCGTAATCCCCAACAGCAACGTCGATGTGCGGTTCCGCCTGGCACCCTCGTTCCCGTCCTCGGGATTACGAGGCAGTACGTGGAACCGCGCATCGCACATCAACCGGCAAACGCCAGTGAACGCCACTCAGGAGCAACCCCATGAAACTCCGTCGGAATGAATTCTGCCCAATCCACAGATCACTCTTCTGCTGCGGTCGCGAGCAGGCGCGGAAAGAACGCAGATTTCAGCTTGGTGTTCAGCGCATCGAAGATCCGCATCATCCTAGGGGATACCGCGAAGTTCGGTCGCCAGCAGAGATGCGGAAGCTGCTGAACCGAAAAATCATTGAGCAAGACGGAAAGTGTTCAATCTGCTGCGTAGCCTTCACGGATTACAACGAGATTGTGCCCGACCACATCGAGCCCAAAGGGATGGGAGGGGCCTGGCGAGACGATTCCCCGGACAATGTTCAGGCAGTCCATCGGCGGTGCAACCTCCAAAAGGGGTCGAGACGATTATGTCCCAGACGAGCTGTTTGATCGTAGCTGGCATATACACCGGTTGATCTGGTGGGGTCGAGATTCACGTTCAGTTGGCAATACTTGAGCTTCGGCATGCCGGGGACGGCTGCAGGCAATCTCGGCCAGTACGTCGTGTGCCTCCCCACTACGAAGGGACCACTAATTGCCAAGAAATTTGCACAGGAGGGCAAATGGACGGAACGCAACTAACTCATCAGGAAACGTGGGTGCTTTACTTGGCAGCAAAAGGATGTCCAACTTTGCGGATTCGTGTGCCTGACTCCGAGTCTGCATCGTTACTGTTCGCAAGATACCGTGACTCCTATGGGCTTGGCGCGTCGGACATGAAACCCAACTGCGGAAACGTCTACGATTCCACGGGAACGGTGATCGCTCATATCTCTTACAATGGTCGGGCATGGAATGAGCGCGGCGAGTTGATGCATGAGGCCAACAATGCATAAACCAACGTCTTGCGAGCCCACGTAGTGAAGAGAATGCCCGCTCTGGAACGTAAGCGGGGCTCGGTCTAGAAATCGGACTCTGCGAAGAACGCCCGGCCACGCCCAGCTCCTTCAGGTCGATGCCTGCCATTTGCGGGTGTCTGCCGGTTGAAAAACACTGGTGCCACGCTGGAGCCCGGCAGCTCAAACACTTGCCAGTGCCGCGAGGGTGGATCCTGTATCGCTCGATCTGATCCCGAGTTACCATTTTGAGGAAGGACGAAATGACTGTGACATCGACTGCATACGAAACTTGGCTGAAGGAAGTGGAAGAGGCGCTGTCCTCGATCAATATGCCGATGGAAGATTGGCAAAAGATATGGGCATTCGATTTTCGCCGTGAGTTTGAGGTGCAAACGACGGCCAAAGATGCTGCGATGAGGGCCAACCAATACTGGTGGCATCAGCAGAATAAGGCCATCGGCCAAGACTGCCGCCAAACTCTAAACTGCTGGCTGCCGCGTAATCACCAAGGTGCATGCGAACCACGCAGCTGATGAAGGGGATTCGAATGGGAAAATACGCGAACGGCGACCACGTAAAAATCGAGGTTGTAAACGAGGAGTCCGGCGAGAGCGAGTGGATGTGGCTACTCGTAGAGCACTGCGACGATGTCGAGCGAGTTGTGTTCGGACAATTGGACTCCTACCCGATCGTGATTACAGATATGCATCTCGGCCAAGAGCTAGCTGTGAGCTACGACAATGTCCGAGAGCACCGCAGGTTTTGATCCAAATGACATATTAGCGGGCGTTTCTGTTTCGACCCAAAGGAGTTCGAATGCACCATTACGAAGTGATCCTCAGCCACTTGACACAATCCGAGGCTCAGCTCGACGAAGCCCTCAATATCGCAAATGACAATCATGGTCGGGGCATAACAGAAGACGACGTGGTCCGTATCGCTGATGTCCGTAATCACGTCAATTATTGGCTCTCGTGGTTCAAACGAAGCTTCGAGAACCGGATCTAGTTTAACTGCACTGGACGTAACATCGATTGCCCTGACTGAGAAACTGAGAGACGCCGCTATTGGATTTAGGACTTTACGGCCACAGATCACCGCTAGATTACAGTTTCTTGATATCGCACAATTGCAAATTTCTTGACAAACTGCTGCATCGGACAAGAGCCGAGTCCCCCACAAGTATCCTCAGCTTAGTTCTCAAATCGTTGCTGTTGGGTAACCGTCCGGCCAGAACCACATTGATTTAGTGAGATAAGTGTGGGGGTAAGTGTCCACTTAAAATAGATGGACACTTACGATAAGAGTGATCCGGATTGGGCTGCTACGAAGAGACGGGTTCGAGTTTGGCAGCAAGGTTCCAGGGCAGGAGATCGACGATCCGACTGATTGGATGGTCGGCAATGTTCTGCAGCACCAGACGCAAGTAGGCTTCCGGATCTATACCGTTCAACTTGGCCGTGCCAATCAGACTGTAAATAGCCGCGGCCCGTTCGCCACCAGCATCAGATCCCGCGAAGAGATAATTCTTCCGTCCCAGGGCAACGGCCCGCAGCGCTCGTTCGGCGGCGTTGTTGTCGATCTCGATGGTGCCGTCTTCCGAGTAACGCAATAGCGCACGCCAGCGTCCCAGCGCATAGCGAATCGCCGCCGCGATCTCTGACTTGCGGGACACCACAGCTAATGTCGAGTGCACCCACTCATGGAGCGACTCCAGCAAGGGACGAGCACGAGTGGTTCGAGCGTGCCGTCGCTCGTCCGGTGGCCGGCCTCGAATCTCACTTTCGATCGCATACAGCTCCGCAATGCGTTTCAGGGCTTCGCCAGCGAGCGGCGAGGCATGGGCTACCTGCAAGTCGTAGAACTTGCGCCGTACATGCGCCCAGCAGGCCGCTTCCTGTATCCGTCCACCCTCATAAAGATGATGAAACCCAGCGTAGGCATCGGCCTGCAACGTGCCGCTGAAGCTGCGCAGATGTTCTCGCGGATGCTCACCACGACGATCGGGCGAATAAGCAAACCACACCGCTGCCGGCGTGCTGTCGCCCGCAGGACGATCATCCCGCACATACGTCCACAGCCGACCAGTCTTGGTCTTGCCATTACCAGGAGCGAGCACCGGAACCGGCGTGTCATCGGCATGTAGCTTCTGAGCGCTCACAACATGGCGGCGCAAGGCTTCCACCAGTGGTTCCAGCAATCGACTGGTGCCGCCCACCCAGTCAGCCAGCGTCGAACGTTCCAGTTCGACACCTTCGCGGGCATACATCTCCGCCTGGCGATACAGCGGTTGATGATCGCAGTACTTCGCCACCAACACATGTGCCAGCAGTCCCGGTCCTGCCAGTCCGCGTTCGATGGGGCGGCTCGGCGCAGGCGCTTGCACGATGCGCTCGCAGCCAGCGCAGCTTAGCTTCGGCCGTACAATGCGCAGCACCTTGAAGCTGCCGGGTACCCACTCCAGTAGTTCCGAGACATCTTCGCCCAGCGGCCGCAATCGCCCGCCGCATTCGTCACATGCTTGTTGTTTCGGTGGGCAGGTCTTTACTTCGCGGGGCAGATGTTCGGGCAGTGGCTGACGTGCAGGTTTCGTCGTGGCGATTGGGTTAGAAGCAGCTGCAGAAACAGGAGAGGACTCACTGGCGCGACCTGCCTTGGCCGTCTCCAGTTCCTCCAGCTTCAGTTCCAGTTGCTCAATCTGCCGCTCCAGCTTCTCCGACTTACGACCAAACTGCATACGCCGCAGCTTGGCTATGAGCAGTTTCAGGTGCTCGATCTCACTCTGATGTGAGAGCAACTGTTCATGAGTTGCGATCAGCTCTTCCTGCTTGACCCGAAGCAGGGCGCGTAAAGCTGCGTGATCCAGTAGCTCCAAGTCAGGCAGCGTCGCAGGCGAGGCAGTCACAAGCGGAGTATGCCATCAACTCTGGATGCAGCAAACTATGTCGCACACAAAAGCTGTGCAAACGTGCGGAGAGAATCAGACTGCTAACTGCGGCTCCGCCGTGCGTACGGGACGACGCCAATCAATGCCTTCCAGCAGCATCGACAGCTGAGCGCGACTGAGTGAAACCGCACCTTCGGAGGCTTGCGGCCACACGAAGCGTCCACGCTCCAGTCGCTTGGCAAACAGGCAAAGCCCATCGCCATCCCACCACAGCACTTTGATCAGATCACCGCGCCGACCGCGAAAGACAAACACGTGCCCGGAGAACGGAGCCTGCTCCAGCTTCGTCTGCACCAACGCACTCAGCCCATCGAAGCCACGTCGCATGTCGGTCACGCCTGCTGCAATCCATACGTGCGTCTTCGGTGGCAGCGTCATCATCGCTGCAGCGACTCCAGAACTACACGCAACAGCGCAGCATCAGCGCCGTTTTCAACCCGCAGATGGATCTTGGGAAACTCGATGTAGATGTTGCCCGCAGTAGATGCTGGCACGACCGCAGCAGCGGCCGACAACATCGTCGGCGATCGCACCACCGAACTCGGAGCCGCTTCGCTCACGCTTACCGGCAGCAGGTGCACGCTGGTAGTGTTGTTCTGTCCCAGGCGGCCCTCGCGATAAAGCTTGCGCCAGTAGTGCACCATGTTGGCGTTGACGCCGTGCTCCCGCGCGATACGGGCGATCGATGCACCTGGCTGCATCGCCTGCTCCACGATCTTGCGCTTCTCGGCGATGCTTCGCCGCTGCCGTTTCTGTCTTTCTACCTTCGCAATCGCTACGCCGTCCACTATCACCTCGCAACACAAACTACTCAGGTGATGATCGCGCTTAGCTAGGAAACAGAACAGGCGGTAAAGACCGGACGCTTACGCTGTTGGGAACCAAGGCGGGAAGACCTTAGGAATCGACTCGTTCAGTCAAGATCTTGTCCAAGGTTCTTCATGAAAAAGGCAAATCGATCTCATCGAGAGAATAGGGGGAGCTGGTCCACGGATGGGACGTTACCGTTGAGCAATGTTGCACTCAGGCTGGACGCATTAGAACGATCTTGAGCAACTTCCAGGGGCTCGGGACTTAAAGTCTTCGCGTGATCTGGAGCATTCCATCCAGGTTAAAGAGGTCGTCCAGAATATGGACGGCTGGACACGCAAGGTATGGACCGCACGGCAATATGGATATTCCTGGCGAGAAATCGCAGAACACGTGGGCCTGGGCGAACAGGCTGCAAAAGTTCGATTTCATCATGCTCTTCGCAGGCTCGCGGCTCGCTTGGGGTACGGCAAATGAACGAACAACGACGAGCAAGTGGTCTGCATGCTGATCCCGAAGGTAAACTTGGCACTTCCGGGGAAAATAACTTCAACGAGGGCGGGCAGGGTCTGAGCGAACAGAAAGAATTCAACAATGAAGAAAAGCGCGTCTTGGATCTGCTGACGCAGGGTCTGTCACGCGAATTTCCGAACCCCCAGCGCGTCGGGTGCCCTGACTCTGCCGTGCTCAGAGGCATCGCTTTCAGAAAGCTACGCCTGGCAGAGGTCGAACCCTGGCTGGAGCACCTCGGTTCCTGCAGTCCGTGCTTTCAGGAATTCACCGAACTGCGCAAGCAAGCCACGAGTCAACGACGCCGCACCCTGGCGTGGTTCGCCGTTGCTGCGGTTCTCATCTTCGCGGTGGCGGGATGGTTGTGGGTGCGAACCCAACATCCGGTGCAGCCAACCGAGACTGCTGTTTTGGACCTCCGTGAGTTTTCTGTGGGGCGCGGCCAAAACACAACTCAAACGGATCAACGATCTCTCGAAATCCATCGCTCAGCCAAGCACGTGATTCTGGACTTGCCTATTGGGAGCAAAGAAGGAGCCTACGATATCGCCATACTGAGTGAATCGGGCGCTCAGATTCTGGGGGCCACCGGCACCGCGCAGTTGCAGGATCACATCGTCAGCTTGCGGGCTGACGTCAACGTTGAAACAGTCCCGTCAGGGCTATATTTTCTCGCCCTTCGCCAACCCGGCACGGAATGGACGAGGTATCCCCTTCGCGTATTTTGATCGCATCCGCGGATGAGACTAGGCGAACAAAAAGCGAATATGCTACGCTGACTCCATGGATGAAGGTCGCAAACGAGTGCTCGCGATTGTGGCGGGAATACTGGTGGCCCGCCATCTGAAGACGACCGAGGATCTCTTCGATTCCAAGCCAAGCCCGAGGACGGAATCCTTGGTTGCTTCGGCTGTTCAATGGGCCGAGAGGATCATGAAGAAGATCGACGGCGTCTACGGATAAGAAACGGTTCTCGATTGCACTACGTGCTGTTTGAGCGAGTACTCGAACCAATCACCCAGATCCACCGACTCCTGGCGGCCATGACTGGCCCAGGGCCGTATCGCAGCGCTCAAACCGGCACGTATGCCTGGTGGCTTTCGCGCCTACTCGCATTGGTGCCTGCAAGCTGGCGTAGAAGGCTCGCGCTTCGCCGTTGGCATGCTCCAGACGACGCTCGATCAGCTCGCCGGTCTCGGTGTCCAGCATGGCGATCTGCTGGTAGCGCGTGTGTAAATCACAACCTACAATCT
Source organism: uncultured Acidobacteriaceae bacterium (assembly GCA_963785825.1). Classification (GTDB taxonomy): domain Bacteria; phylum Acidobacteriota; class Terriglobia; order Terriglobales; family Acidobacteriaceae; genus Bog-257. Next base: position 660,859 of record CAWAWQ010000001.1, read on the forward strand.
TCATGTGCTCGGCTCCTTTCCTCCGAGCCTTGATGCTTGAGCGCACCAAGTGTACCCGGCGGCTGGGAGCCGACACGGTTGTCTAACCAGCCCGCCCACCCGGCCAAGAGAGGCGTAGAATGGTGCCGGTTTCGAGCTCAAACAGGAAATTCCAGATAATTCGTGCCGCATGAGCTTTTGGAGGACATTATTCGGATCACCTAGGACCCCAGATAGCTTGGAGTTCCTTTACGACCTCGCGATGGGAGGGAACCTTGAAGTAGTCGAGCATTGGGTTAAGGGTGAGCCCCGTCTGCTCCGCAGTAAGAGCGCAGACGGCCTGACACTCTTACACGCCGCGGCACGTTGCTTTCATCCGGAGGTCGCCGAATTCTTGCTAGCAAGGGGTGCGGAGATCGAGGCAAGAACCAACAAAGGCTTCACACCGCTCCATTACGCAGCCCAAGGCAGCTGCCAAACCGCAAGGTTGTTGTTGAGCAGGAAGGCCAACGTAAAAGCGAAATCCGAAGGTGGGGAGACCCCGCTGCATCTTGCAGCCAGAACGGGTGCCGTTGACATGGTGACGCTGCTGATCGCACACGGCGCTGATGTGAATGCCAGAAGTAACGATGGTGAAACGCCCTTGTTTGCGGCAATATTAACGAACGAGCTGGATTATATTAAGGACAAACTAGTGGCCTTGCTGATCTCGAAAGGAGCGGAAGTCAACGCCAAGATCGATACAAAGGGGGATCGTGGTATTTCCCCACTTCACGCCGCTGCAGGAAAAGGTCGGGCAGAAATCGTGGAGCTACTATTAGGTCATAATGCGAATGTCAGTGCACAAGATGAACACGGAGCCACTCCGCTACGGTATGCGACGAACTTAGGCCACAAGAAGGTTGCGGATTTGCTGCGGCAACATGGTGGGCAATGATCATTGAGAGCAAGCCTAGTCGCCAAGCACAGGCATCGGACGCGCTCCGCCTATCAGGCGGGCCGATCCTCCCGGTACAACGTCTTGATAAACCACAGCCACCCGCCGTCGTGATACAAACGAAAAACCCGACCTACTTGTTTTCTTGGTTCGGGGAGGTGGTTCTCTGGGCCACCCGCCACCCCGTAGATTTTAGTTTTGATGCCCGGGCCCGAGCCTCGCTGCGATGCAAATGAATTTGTGACGGACAATTCGCGATAGCCCAAGCTAGTATGCCTCAAACCGCCTCACGCGTTTGTGACGATGGCCAACTCAACCGACATCACGCTCTTCTCGATGAACAACCAAGCTGAGACCCTGCGTGCCCAGGGGCACTTCGCGGGAGCGCAGAAGCTGTACGAGGAAATGCTCGACATCTCACGCCGCGAACTGGGCCCCGAGCACCCGAGCACGCTCACGTCGATGAACAACTTGGCTGTTGTGTTAGAGGCGCAGGGCGACTTGGCAGGTGCGCGCACGCTACATGAGAAGACGCTTGCCGCCCGCCGCCGCGTGCTAGGGTCCGACCACCTGGATACGCTCGAATCGATGGGCAATCTGGCTAGCGCGTTGACACAACAGGGTGACTTAGCAGCGGCACGCGAGATAGAGGAGCAGGTACTGGCACTCCACCGCCGGGTGCTGGGGTCCGAGCACCCAGATACGCTCATCTCGATGAACAACCTAGCAAATGCACTCTACGAACAGGGGGATTTGGCGGGGGCGCGCAAGCTTTGGGAAGAAACGGTGAACGCCCGTCGTCGGGTGCTGGGGCCCGAGCACCCGGATACGCTCAGATCGATGATTAACTTGGCGGCGGCAGCTAGCGGGATGGGTGACTTGGCGGGAGCGCGCGAGATGGAAGAGCAGGTACTCGCACTCCGCCGCCGGGTGCTGAGGCCCGAGCACCCGGATACGCTCACATCGATGAATAATCTAGCTGCCACGCTTTACGCCCAAGGAGACTTCGCGGGGGCGCGCAAGCTGCAGGAAGAGTCGCTTGCTATCCAGCGCCGCGAGCTAGGGCCCGAACACCCGAATACATCCGTCTCCGCCTGGAATCTGTTTTCAACTCTTCGTGACATGGGTGAGCGCGAGGCAGCACGCGCCGTACTTGAGCGCGAACTGCTGTGGTTGCTCGACCGCAATTCCGCCACCCTCGGCGCGAACCAGGGGAAAATTCGCGAGTGGGTGTCGGTGGCCCAGCAAGTCAACGGTTCCCGGGCAGGTGGAAAGAAGGCTTCCCTCTGGAAACAAATCTTCGGGTGAACTGAAGCGAGGCGGTGGCCCGGCCGTCCGAGCCCTACAGCGTCGCCGACTTCGTCTCAATCAGCTTCTTGACCCGCTCCACGAACGCATCCACCGGAACTGAGCCTTCGGCTTTTTCCTGGCCTCTCACGCGTACGTTGACTTCGTGGGATTCCATTTCGCGGTCGCCTAGAACCAACTGGAACGGAACTTTCTGCATGGCGTGCTCACGAATCTTGGCGTTCATCTCTTCGTTGCGCGCGTCGACGTGGACGCGCACACCCGCGGCCTTGAGTTTCTCGCCGACTTCGTTGGCGTAGGCCTGGTGCTTTTCGCCGATGGGGATGATGGCCACCTGCGTCGGTGAGAGCCGGACGGGGAAGGCTCCGGCGTAGTGCTCGATGAGCACGCCGAAGAAGCGCTCGATGGAGCCATAGAGGGCGCGATGCACCATGAGCGGCTGGTGGCGCTTGCCGACTTCGCCGACGTACTCGAGCTGGAAGCGCTCGGGCGGGCACAGTTATTGCCCCCTACAGCGCTTTGACGACCTCGATTGCCATCTCCAGTTGCGTGTCCCTGCCGTCTCGCAAGGCCTCTCGTGACAGCTCCATTGATACCGCCGGAGTGATTCCGTCGTTTTCCAGCATTCTCCCTTGCCACGTCAGATAGGCGGCAACGGGCAACCCGAGGATGTACCCATGCCCCACTTTGAATGCTCCACCACTTAGCAACCGGCCGGGCGTCTTGGTCCCAACGATGGTTGCGAGATTGTTTTCCTCCGCAAATGCCGACACCATTTCGCCAGCACTCGCGGTGTGCTCGTTCACCATCAGCACAACACGTCCGTGGAAGCGACGTGGACCCAGGCCCTTCAGTAACGACCAGGATCGATTTGTCCACGAATGCATAGCGAGCCGCCAGCCAGAGCAGGGTAGATTTGCGGGAGGGGATCTGACCGAAACGAGTCAGTTCCTCTCTTCGATAGCCACGCTCGCGACGCTTGCGAGTCAGGCTGTAGCCCACCTCCAACTTCCCGGGAGTCAAGTAGCTCATCAGCCGCAGACCGCCGATTCCTCCGCCGGTGTTGCCACGCAAGTCCACAATCAGCCGACTGCAGCCGTTCAGAGCCGCGATCCCTCGATCAATGTCTTTTGCCACATCGATCCCGATCGCACCAGGGAACATCGCCACTTTGAGCAGGCCGATCTCGTCGGTGA
>CAWAWQ010000002.1:0-312154 GCA_963785825.1 uncultured Acidobacteriaceae bacterium
ACTTCTCAACTTGAGCCAGACGAATGCGGTGTTCGACGGGCTTCCGATAAACAGTGACACTGAACTCGGTCGTGGGACCGGGTGCCGCCTTGATTGGAGCGGCGGTGCGAAATTCGGCGACCGCATGAGCGACAGCCTCATATAAAGACTCCGCCTCGACCTCAACGCCGTGGAGAATTCCATCTTGATCGGTGAATGAGACGCGACAGCGAGCCACACGGGGATTATAGCCTCATGTTCGTCTTTTGTTCGCCCAGTTTTTCACCCTGGATTTTGGCGGCTTTCACCCGCCAAAATGCCAGTCCTTAGCTGTTTCGGCTTGCGATAGCGATCGATGATGTCAATCTAAATCATTACCTAACAATCGCTTACTGGAATGGTTGGGTCCTCTACATGATCGTTTTGTTTCTGGTCCGGACCAAACGCCGGGCCCTGTTGCCTGTCTGGATTCGTGCATTGCGCTGTCGCGTATTTGCCTGCTAGGCTGGAGCGAAGAAATGGCGAACATTCTTCGCGGTGGTTTACATGACCTCGTCCCAGCAAGCTTTGGCTCCTCGCTCAAGCACGACTCTCGATACCGTTCACGACATTTTAGGAACGCTGGTCGCCCGCTACCGCACCGACGAAGTGCTCACCTGCCTTCGACAGATACCAGCCCGAGATGCAGTGTTTCGTCCCGTGCCGGACTGGGTGAGCAGGGAACTCGTTGAGGCTTACGCGGGAAAGGGAATAACAGAGCTCTATTCGCACCAGGCTGCCACGGCTGAACTGGTACACGGCGGCAAGAACGTTGTCGTCGTGACGCCGACAGCATCCGGCAAGACACTCTGCTACAACCTGCCGGTGTTGAATGCGGTGCTGGAGAATTCCGACACCCGTGCGCTCTACCTGTTTCCGACCAAGGCACTGGCCCAAGACCAGCTTGCTGAGTTGCACGATCTGGCCACGCGGCTCCAAGACCGCTTTGGAGTGTTCACCTACGATGGCGACACACCGCAGGACGCTCGTAAGGCAATCCGAGAGCGCGGACATATTGTCCTGACGAACCCAGACATGCTGCACACCGGCATCCTGCCACACCACACCAAGTGGATGCGGTTGTTCGAGAACCTGCGTTACATCGTCCTGGATGAATTGCATACCTATCGCGGCGTTTTCGGAAGCCATCTTGCGAACGTGCTTCGACGTTTAAGGCGAGTTGCGCAATTCTACGGTTCGAATCCGCAGTTCATCTGCTGTTCGGCCACGATCGCAAATCCGCGAGAATTGGCCTCGCAACTTATCGAGCGAGAAGTTGAGGTTATCGAGGAAAATGGAGCACCGTCCGGGGAAAAGCTCTTCGCTTTCTACAATCCGCCAATGGTCAACCGGAACCTTGGCATCCGGCGCAGCTATATCAATGAAGCGACACGTGTCGCCAGGGAACTGCTGGCACGCAAGCTGCAGACGATTGTTTTCGCCAACAGCCGGCTACACACGGAAGTCCTGCTCACGTATTTGCAACAGGCGAATCCGCCAAAACCTGGCCAAGCGGAGCCGGTGCGTGGTTACCGCGGCGGATATCTGCCGGGCGAAAGACGCGAGATCGAACGAGGTCTGCGCGACGGCCGGATTCGGGGCGTCGTGACTACTAATGCACTGGAATTGGGGATTGATATTGGATCGCTAGATGCCTGTGTGATGGCGGGCTACGCGGGCTCGATTGCCTCCACATGGCAGCGGGCGGGCCGTGCGGGACGCCGCAGTGGAGCCTCCTGCGTAGTGTTTGTTGCGTCTTCGGCGCCACTCGATCAATTCATCGTGCAGCATCCGGATTACTTTTTCGGAAGTTCTCCCGAGCACGCCCACATTCAGCCCGACAACCTCGAGATTCTTGTGAACCATTTGAAGTGTGCGGCCTTCGAACTGCCGCTCTCGCCCGATGATCGGTTCGGCGGCGTGGAATTGCCTGAGCTTTGCGAGCGGCTTGCTGAAGCGGGGTTTCTCCAACGGAGCGGAGGAAACTGGCACTGGGTAGAGGAGAGCTATCCGGCAGACACCATCAGCCTGCGTTCGGTAACATCCGACAATTTCGTAATTATCGATATCACCGGCGGAGAGAACGGAAAGCCAGAGGTAATTGGCGAGGTGGATTTCTCGTCCGCTCTCACCACGGTCCATCCCAAGGCGATTTACATTCACCAAGGCCAGCAGTTCCACGTCGAGCGGCTGGATTTCAACCATCGCAAGGCGTACGTGAAGCGCGTTGACGTGGACTACTTTACCGACGCTATCCGCTACACACAGGTACGCGTGCTGGAAATCGCCGAAGAGCAGAGAATTCCTGGACCGGCATCGCGAGCTCACGGCGAGGTGCTCGTGCGTTCTCAGGTGGTTGGTTTCAAGAAAATCAAGTTCTTCACCAACGAGAACGTAGGCTCCGGAAAACTGGAGCTGCCTGAGAACGAAATGCATACCACTTCGTTCTGGGTGACTCTCCAGCACGAACTGCTTGCAGGACTTCCTTTCACGCTGTCCGAGCGCCAGAGTGGGATCTTCGGTCTTGTGTACGCCCTCGCGTCCATGGCGACCCTGCTGCTGATGTGCGATCGGCGAGACCTTGGTACGGCTGTGGGAGAACGCCCTCCATTCGGAGGAGCCGAAATGGAATGGCAGGAGTTCTCGCATGCTGCGGATGTCGAGAAAGAACTGTTCGAGCCGAACCTGTACCTGTATGACTCATACCCAGGAGGTATTGGATTCAGTGAACCGCTTTACCACTCGTGTCAGGAGCTCTTGACGCGCACCCGGGAACTCATCGCAGCCTGTCCCTGTGAGAACGGATGCCCGTCGTGTGTTGGCCCTGCAGGCGACAAGTGCGAGCGCGCCAAGGAAGTGGCTTTGGCAATCCTTGAACGACTTTGTGCCTGAAGGGCGAGCACGCTTAAAAGAACCGCAGGTATTAACTCATCGTGAATCACACAACAACAGATCGTTTCGCTCGGCTAAAGGCCTTACAGCGACCGTTAGCGCTTCCCTTGGCACGACATGACGTCGAGCCGGCAGGGAGCTGTGACGAGGATGTATCCGGCCTGCGACGCTTCGCGCTGCTCCGTTGGATCAGATAGGCTCGCCCAACTTTTAGGCGCTTCGATTAAACGGAATTGCCATGGCGAACATCTCTCGGTGCACTGCTGGCACGGTGACCACGCCGCGTATATCCCAAACGCAGCGGCACTTCGCCTTTTAGCGCCGGGTGCCCATGAGTGCGTGGCAGACCCTCAGCAATGGCTTTTTCTGGACACCGAGACAACCGGGCTTGCCGGTGGGACCGGTACATATCCTTTCCTGGTCGGTCTCGCATGGTGGGAAGGCGGAGGTCTCGAAGTCGAGCAACTGTTCATGCGCGAGTACAGCGAGGAACGCTCGCTGCTCGCTGCACTTGCGGAACGACTAGAAGAACGTCCGGTGTTAGTTACATTCAACGGCAAATCCTTTGACTGGCCGCTGCTCGAGACGCGTTATCGGATGACGCGAACCATCGCTCCTCCCGAACCCTTAGCACACTTGGACTTCCTTCACCCAGCAAGGAACCTCTGGCGTTTGCGCCTCGGCTCCGTAAGGCTTTCGCAGCTCGAACGTCATGTATTGGGATGGGACCGCGGTGCAGATGTGCCGTCCGAGCTAATCCCAAGGATCTATCTTGACTTCGTGCGTGGTGGGTATGCCGAACCGCTAATTCCTGTGTTCCAGCACAACCAGATGGATCTCCGCGGACTGGCAGGACTCTCGACCCGCATCCTGTCACTCCTGGGCGATGAGGATGTAGCCACGGAGGATGGCTTGGAACTGTACGGTGTGTCGCGCATCTGCGAGCGACGCGGAGAGGTAAAGCGGGCTCGCAAACTGTACGAACAGTCGATCGTCTCCGTGCTACCGGAGGAAACTAATCGTGCCGCATGCGCCGCCCTCGCACGACTGGCGAAGCGTGACGGGGACCTCTCACGTGCGCGTGAACTCTGGGAGAACGCGCTAGGCAACTCTCGCGAGGGCTATGAGGCTTATGAGCAACTAGCGATCTATTACGAACATGAAGTCCGCGATCCGCGACGGGCGCTGACGCTTGCACGTGAGGCGCTTAACCAACTGTCCCGGGCGAAAGCAGTAGGCACGCTGGCGGGAGCAACGTACGGCCGCACGAAGGCAAGGTTCGAGCATCGAATGTCGCGTCTCGAACGTAAGGCCAGTCGGACACTGCTCGATGTAATGGACGCATAGCAAAGACTGCGAGCGCTTCTGTGCATGTGGCGGCATGCCCATTCGAGACCCAAGTCGCAACAGAGAGATATCATCACAGGATCGGTTGAATAGCCGAGGAGTGATCAACGATGTCTTCCCCATCCCTTGGAAAACACGCAAGTGGAGCGACGAGCAGTCAGCCCGCAGTTCCCGAGCCTTCGTTTGCCGAGAGGGCACGCACGCTGATGCACTCGTGCCGTATCGGCAGCCTCTCAACCATTTCGCGGAAGCAGTCAGGGTTCCCCTTCGGATCCCTGATGCCTTACGGGCTGGATAGCCAAGGCCGGCCCATCTTCCTTATAAGCACTATGGCGATGCATACGCAGAATCTGCAGGCCGATCCGCGCGCCAGCCTTTTCGTGACCGAGCCTGACTCAGGTGGCGACGCACTCGGCTCATCCCGAGTCACACTGATAGGTAGCGCCCTCAAAATACCGGAAGCAGAATTGGCGGATGCTCGTGCTGCCTATCTGACGGGCTACCCAGATAGCAAGTACTGGGTTGATTTCGAGGACTTCTTCTTTTATCGGCTGGACGTAATTGATGTGTATTACGTGGGCGGTTTCGGAGTCATGGGGTGGGTGGCGGCTTCGGACTACTCGCAAGCGCAAGCCGACCCGCTGGCTGACGACAAGCGAGACATCATGCAGCACATGAATGCCGACCACAAGGATGCGCTCATTCTTCTCGCTAAACGCTTTGCCGGCATCGAAGCCCAGCAGGCGGAGATGACCGCGGTCGATCGTCTAGGATTCCACCTGCGCCTGAAAACCCAGGATGGCATGAAGGGAACTCGGATCGCTTTCCTGCGGGAAGTGAGCAACCCCTCACAAACCAGAGAGGTGTTCGTTGAGATGGTGAAGCAGGCTCGTGAAGGGTAAAGCAGATGTGCTACCCGAAAAGCGCACTTTGAGCTGGCGGAGAACTCTGCCAAGGCACAACGCAATCCGGGTCGTCGTTCGCCACCGCGTTAACACGAGTGCTAACCGGAAAGCTCCTCATCTTTGCCGCATCGAACGGCGCCAGAAATTCCGCAAGTGCCTTCACATCGTTGAAGCCCGGATCGAGCCATCGATCGTAGTTGTCTCGGCGGAGGATTACTGGCATTCGATCATGTACGTCCGCCAACAGCGAGTTTGGAGTGGTCGTCAGAATCGTGCAAGACTCAATCACTGTGCCGCTCGGATCTTTCCAGCGATCCCACAGACCGGCAAAGGCAAACAGGGAATCGTCCTGCATTCCGAAGTGAAACGGCTGCTTTTCTTTTCCTCGTCGCGACCATTCGAAAAACCCGTCGGCAGGAAGCAAGCAGCGACGGCTAACGAAGGCATCCCGGAATGCGGGTTTATCCGCGACCGTTTCCGCGCGGGCATTGATGGTCTTAAATCCGATGCTGGCGTCCGTGGCCCAGGACGGAATCAGACCCCAACGAGCTAGCGAGAAGTGCCGCTCCGGCTTGGATGGATCTTGGCGAATGATTCCGACAGGCTGAGACGGGGCGATATTGTAGCGAGGCTCCCAATCGACTTCGTTCTCGGTCTCAAAGTATTCCTCGATCATTTGCTTGCGTCTGGACAGACGATAGCGGCCACACATCGCGCACTCCTCAGGTCAAGTAATAATGTAATGGAATTGGGCGAATCGGCGTGACTCGTATTCGGCGTAATCGCTCGACTGGATTCAGCCGGACTAGGCTCTGTTTAGCAGCAACCATTAAGAGTATGTCCTCGATTGGTACCAACTCGGCAGGCGCGGCTGGCCCGGACGCACAGCAGGTAGGGCGGCGTTGGATGCGCTGGCTTCCGGGACTGAATACTGTCCGCTCCTACCAGACCGAGCTGGCTTCGCCGTGACCTTGTTGCTGGCCTGGTAATGACGACGATGCTGGTTCCGGTTGGCATCGCTTACGCCGAGGCTTCCGGCTTACCGGGCATTAACGGCCTCTACGCGACAATCGTGCCGCTGCTCGCGTACGCATTATTTGGTCCCAGTCGCATCTTGGTATTGGGGCCAGATTCCGCATTGGCGGCCGTGATACTGACGGTTGTGCTGCCGCTCTCGGCAGGCCAGCCGGACCGCGCAGTCGCGCTTGCCGGAATGATGGCCCTGATTTCTGGCTTGCTGTGCATCGCCACTGGTTTGGCGCGCCTAGGCTTCATAACCGAGCTGCTCTCCAAGCCAATTCGATACGGATACATGAACGGCATAGCGCTGACAGTGCTATTGAGCCAAATTCCGAAGCTCCTCGGCTTCTCCGGTGAAAGCGGAAGGGCCTCTGCGTCAGACTTGGGGCATTCTTAAAGCGGTTGTCGCCGGCAACACCAATTCTGTGACGCTTGCGATCGGACTCGGCACTCTTGTATTGATCCTGTTTTTGAAACGCTGGCCGCGTGTACCTGGAATTTTGCTAGCGGTCGTGACGGCCACGGTTGTAGTGGCGGTTTTCAAGCTGTCCAGTGCGGGCGTGACGGTACTGGGGCCTTTGCCACGCGGCTTACCTTCGCCAAAGCTGCCCTTTGTCCATCTCGACGACTGGACACCTCTTGCTGATGGGTAGTGTTGCGGTCGCCCTGGTATCGTTTGCAGATACGAGCGTGCTTTCTCGAACGTATGCCGTCCGTTTGCGCACCCCGGTTGATCCGAATCAGGAGATGGTCGGACTCGGTATGGCGAACCTGGCGGCGGCGTTCTTTCAGGGTTTCCCAATAAGCAGTAGTTCCTCCCGGACACCCGTAGCGGAAGCGGCCGGTGCGAAGAGCCAGATGACGGGTGTAGTCGGCGCCATCATGATTGCGCTGCTCTTGGTGTTCGCGCCCAACTTGCTGAAAGATCTTCCGAATACTGCGCTTGCCGCCGTTGTTATCGCTTCCGCCATCGGGCTATTTGAAGTCTCCGATCTGCGCCGCATTTACCGCATACAGCAATGGGAGTTCTGGCTATCGATGGTCTGCTTTGCTGGCGTGGCTGTTCTCGGAGCCATTCCTGGCATCGGACTCGCTATCGTCATCGCGGTCATCGAGTTTCTGTGGGATGGCTGGCGCCCCCATTCGGCCGTTCTGGGCCGAGTCGACCATGTAAAGGGTTATCACGACATCAGTCGCCACCCGCAGGCCCGGTTGGTACCAGGTTTAGTGTTGTTCCGTTGGGATGCGCCGTTGTTCTTTGCCAATGCAGAGTTGTTCAGCAAGCGAGTACTTGACGCGGTGGCAAGTTCACCCAGTCGTGTTCGCTGGTTGGTCGTTACCGCCGAGCCAGTGACCAGCGTCGACGTCACGGCCGCCGATGTCGTATGCGAACTGGCTGACAACCTCGAAGCAGCCGGAATCGAGTTATATTTTGCCGAGATGAAGGATCCAGTCAAAGACAAGCTGAAGCGCTTCGGTCTCTTCGCTCGGTTCGGCGAACGAACGTTCTTCGCCACAATTGGAGAGGCCGTGAAGGCTTACCTGGCCGTCCATGATGTTGAGTGGACTGACTGGGAAAGAAGTTAAGGGACGTCGCCACACAGCCGTGCGAAAAATCATCCATGTCGACATGGACGCGTTCTACGCTTCGGTTGAGCAGCGCGATAATCCGCAGCTGCGCGGCAAGCCGGTGATCGTTGCCTGGCTGGGCAATCGCTCTGTCGTTTGCGCTGCTTCATACGAGGCCAGGAGCTTCGGTGTGCATTCCGCCATGCCAGCAAAACGAGCGGAACGCTTGTGTCCCGATGCCGTATTCGTGCCTCCGGATTTCACGCGCTATCGCGCCGTCTCGCGCAGCGTGCGGGAGATCTTCCAGCGTCATACGGACCTGATAGAACCACTGTCCCTCGACGAAGCCTATCTCGATGTCACCGAGAACAAGACTGGTCTTAGCGACAGCCACGCTGGTGGCCCGAAAGATCCGTGAACAAATCCGCGAGGAGTTGCATCTGACCGCGTCTGCCGGAGTGGCGCCCAACAAGTTCTTGGCCAAGCTCGCCTCGGACTGGCGCAAGCCAGACGGGCTGTTTGTCATCAGGCCGGAAGAAATAGACACGTTTCTGCTGCCATTGCCTGTCGGACGGCTGCCTGGTGTCGGCAAAGTTACGGAAGAGAAGCTGGCAAAGCTGAATGCACAGACCGTGAAGGATCTACGAGCTCTCGACTTGGCCGTACTCGAACAACACTTCGGCCGCTATGGCCAGCGGCTGCATGAGCTGTCACTCGGTGTCGACACAAACCCGGTTGTCCCCGACAGGCCGACACAATCGATATCCGTCGAGGATACTTTTGAGCATGACGTGCTGCTGCTGGAAACTGAGCCGATGATCCGAGGCCTTGCAGAAAAGCTTTGGTCTGCTTCGCGCAAAGAACCTCGGACGGCACGCACGGTTGTCTTGAAGTTGAAGACCAGCGAGTTCAAGATTCTCACTCGCAGCCATACGCCGGGTTCGCCACCCTCGTCGTGCGAAGAATTAACGGACATTGCCTTGAAGCTGCGAGAACGGGTTGATCTCAGTCCGCAGCAACGCTATCGGCTCGTTGGCGTTGGCTTGAGCAACTTTCAGGAACGCGAAGACACTGTTGCTCAACCGGTCCTGTTCGAGTAGCAACAATATGGAAGCGATTTCAATCCCCGGTGCCGAGATCTATTACGACGAGAGTTTCCTCCCACCCGAGGAAGCGACGGACTTGTTCAATATCCTGCTGACGAAGTGTGCCTGGCAGCGGCACAGAACTTCCTTCAAATACCCAGTCCCGCGGGATGAAGCCTACTATGGCGATCCGGGCACCAGTTACACGTATTCACGGCGCGCATACCAGCCGCTCACATGGATTCCGGAACTGCTCTCTCTGAGGAATCGCGTGGCAGAGGCCACGCCGGCAACCGCCTATTCCAATTTGAGTTGGCCGAGAATCGGCTACAACGCTGTGCTCATCAACCTGTACAAGAACGGAAATGACAGTGTGGGCCTGCACGCTGATGCAGAACCGGAAATGGGGCCGGTGATTGCTTCGGTCAGTCTAGGTGCAGAACGTTTATTTCGTCTCAAAGGAAACGATGGCGCGGTTGTCTTCTCGGAACGACTGCCCCACGGAAGCCTGCTCATCATGGCGGGAAACACCCAGAAGAACTTCAAGCACGAGGTACCCAAAGAACCTACTATCGCGCTACCGCGGATTAACCTGACCTTCCGGCACATCACACACCAGGGAGGGCCTACACCAGTGGTTGACCGGTAATCAGCGCTTGCCGCTGTTCTGGTATCGCCGCTCAGCTGCCTTGATTACTGCGGAGACTTCCAATGAGAAAGCTTTCGCGAGATCGGCGAGCATTCGTAAAGTTGGGCTCTTGGTGCCGCGCTCCAGTTGGCCGATGTAGCGCTCCGTATATCCCAGATCGTGCGCCAATTTTGCCTGGCTCCATCCCCGATCGACCCGTAACCGGGTAATCTCAGCCCCCACGGCCTCACCTAAGGTGCGGGACTCTCGGTGTTTATCAGCACCAACCTTTTTGGGCACACCCCATAGTTGTCGTTTGACGCTGAATGATTGAGGAACTATAGTTCGTCATTGGCTAGACATGAGGGTTTTAGATCGATAATCCGAGTGCCAGATCCGGCCGGTTTAGGCGGGTTATCATGACGCTTCCGGCGAGGCGTAGTGCAGATGAGTAGTTGCTTCCAGAATCAGCAAATCGACTAAAATAGGGCGGCATCCGACGGCCCCCGAAACGACAATCGAGGACACGCAGCCCTGCGTACCCCTCCGAGACAGTCTGGCTTGAAGAAATCCAGAGGCCAATCCGCGCGCGACTCCACCGCCGGCCGACTTCAACGGTCCGCCCGTGAGCGGGCGGACGAACAGGCTCGCCGTATACCGTGGCAGCGACTTCATCAGACGCGTAGTCAATACATCGACTGGCAGGAATTCAATCTCTGGGCTCGCTCAATCCTCGAAGCCGAGAGGGGTATTCCGGATTTCCTAGCCGAGATCCTACCCAGCCGATGTCCAGGCTTCCTCGAAACCACGAAAGCACTCCCTCCAAAAGCAATCAAGGAGCGTCCTCTCGCCATCCGACTGGAAGACTGGATTGACGATCATATCTTCGGCTTCGCCAAGCAGGGAGGCTGGTTCGCGGCAATTACCTACTACGCGGTTCGAGACGCGCGCTATCAGCGAGCCGAAGTGTGCTGGTCGGAGTGCGTTGAGAAATGGAAGAAAGCCAAACCGGCACAGTACCCTTCGTTCGAGGAATGGAAGGTGATGGCGGGGCAGTGTGACGAGACTGCCCGTCTTACCGCCAGAGAGCGCAAAGTGCGAGCTTCGGCGCGGCTTGTGGATCCCGAACGCTTCTGTGAGGCGGTTACGCGCTGTATGGATTGTGAAGCTCTTGCCTACTGGGCACGACATGTCCTGGAGAGCGGATCAGAACTGCCTGCCGAAGTTGTACGGGAGTTGGAACGTGGTTGCCCTGGGTACCTAGAGGCCGAACTGAAAGCTCGAAGGGAGGAGTCAAGAAAACCTGCTGAAGCCTCCCAGCGGCTGTTGCTTTGGATTGCTGACCATCTTTTCCAGGACGCCAAAGCGGAAGGGTGGTTTGACGCTGTTCTCACTCAGGTGCGGAGCCATCCGCGGGCCATTCGGACCATGGAATTCTCTGACTACTGCGGCGAGACTTGGGGCTCGAAACTGCCGGCTCCGTACCCATCCTTTGAGGAATGGCGACGGGATGCCGATTCGTACGTCGACCAAGCCGTGAATTGAAGCCGCGCCTATCCCTCCATCGAATCCGCCGATTGGTCCATCGACGATGACGTCGCATGTTGGGCAGGCGATGCTCTCATCGATTGGCAGGTTTTGATATGCCGGAAGTACGGGTTGCCGGCTATCTTCCTTCCACACTTGCAGGCTCTGACTACCAAGGCATGCTTCAGAGCACGGGGAACGCTGGTGGCATTGGTGGCCGATGGTGAAACCCCGTACTCCTTGACCAGCCACTTTGCCGTGGCCGGATCGATCAGGGCGATGCTGATCTCGTCGCTGTGTTTCTTGCAGAACTCCTCAAACGCCCTGTCGGTAACAAAGGTATCGGCAAGCTTCAGTTCGCCAGCGGCAATCAGACCCTGAACTTTCGCTATATCGATAGCCAACAGATCCGCAACCTTCTCCCACGAGAACGCGTCATCCTCGCGCAGCCCGATCGTGACAGTCGCCATGATGGAAGGTTCCCAAGTCTCACTATTCTTTTCGCAGTAATGCCGCCAGCGAGGCTGCCGTTATGTGCGCATCACGCACTCTCAGCAGACCATGTCCGATGAGATACCTAAGCCGAGTCTGGACCCACGCGCAATAGTTTCTGCAGAGCCCTGAGCGACCAACCATCGGTGACCTTGGCACTCATTCCCAGCGCTCCCATCCGGAAGCGGACGGCACGTACAGAACGCGCTAGGCGCTGAGCGATCTTCGGGACTGGCTCGTATCCGCCGAGGTTTAGCAGACGATCGTCATCCGCCGGTGTCCACGGCTTGGACACTGGCCGTGAGGTAACGGCAATGTTTCCTGGCTTTTGTGTCGGGGCTGGTTGGCGTTGCCCGGAGGAAGCTGGTCCAATGGTCTTTCGCAACTCACGGATGCGTCGCCAGCAATCGCCGCGGGTCCACTCCGGAACCAGTTCCAAGACTCGGTTGATGGCAGCGTGTTTCTTGGCGGGGCCGAGCTTAATTCCAGCGGTCAGTAATTGATCGATGGCTGCTAATCGCTTAGTAGCCAAATTCCCGGATCGATGCAAAGTCTGGCGCATGGCAGGATCCCGTACGATCGCGCGGCCTGAGTTGCGGGCCTCGAACACCCCTCGCGTACTGGGATCACCCAAACTCAACCCGCAGCGATTTTGGTCGCTGTTTTCCCTTGGGCGCTTACTTGGTTGAGCTCCGCAACCATCGAACTTTGCGAGAGCAGGTTAGCTTTTGGCCAGCCTACCGGACGAAGGACACATCGTATGAAGGAACCTCTGCAACTTAAGAAGCCGCCGCTTAGAGGAAATTCCCGGGCGGAGCGCAGAGGATTTGAACGAAAGATGCGAGTGTCGCAATTCTGGATTCACAAAGAAATGATTTCTCGTGAACGATTTATATTCGCCTCAACGATGAGTGTCTTATCGACCCCAATTGTTCCCTTTGATCTCATTTATTCCCATTTTGGGAAACGCGAAACTACCGCGACAGTGCAAGATCTAGTGGAGTTTGTACTCTAGCTGCGTTCGACCAGTAACTAAAGGTCGTCTACACTTGCCGCCCATCGTATGGCGGTCACGTCGACAATCTGTAGCGAGCGCGTGGTGAAGCTGCATGTACAGGAACGATCCGCGGCGTGTGTCTTAGCCAACCAAACCAAGCTGCTGTTGTCCCATACTCTTGCGAAGGCAGTTACGGTCGGTGATGAAATCAGGTTTCCGATTCCAGAGTCTGATGCGGTCGGCCCGGAAATACTCGTCGCCAAGAAATTCGCAGCCTTCCGGATGCGTTGCCTATACCAAGCCCCCGTCGGATACGTGAGTCAACCCACGCAGGACAACCGCAGCCGGTACTTCGTTTCTGCAGAGGTTCAGCAAGGAAGCTTTGGGATCGGCTCGATTTTCCTGCCTTGCGAAATCCTCAGAGAGTATTTCTACCGCTTGCCACATACGGCCGAAACCGCCGCGCATCCCACCCTCTACGAACTGCTGCATATTCCGCCTATGGCAGCGCCATCTGAACTGCGCGTTGCGTTCAAGCTGCGCGATCTGGAGCTCAAGTCAATGGGCGTGCCATACGCAGAACGAGCGGCACTGGAGCGGGCGTTCAACATCGTCGGTCAGCCCGAGCTGCGTGCCTGCTATGACTCTCTGCTGGCAGATCGTGAAGCTCCGGCCATATTTCCCTATGGTGGGTTTGGGTCTCTTCTCGTGGGCGGCGAGCCTTCACGCGACGGCAAGACGTTCTTTGCCCGCCGCATCCTGGCGTTTTCTCCGAATCTCCAGCGCCGGCGGTTCCACGTCTCACTGCGTAAATGTGACTTCTACGACGACCGGGCACTGTGCCGCGATGCGCGTCGCAAACTTGAGTTCTGGCTCGATCCTGTCGCCCTCCAAACTCACTGGGATCGCACCTGGAACCAATGGAAGCATTTATTGGGAAGCAAGATCGAAGTTCGGGCACATTCGTCCGGAGCGGCAAGTACCGTAAGCGCGGACAGGAGTGGGAACTCGTGACCCGGGAAACTGCGTTGCCGAGCCGGCTGGAGGTTAAACTGCCGGCCGACTTCCCCGCACAAATGGAGTCTGCGAAAGCCACTTATCATCGCTTCGGCCAGTACTCGCGAGCACTGGACCAGGTTCGGCTGCTTCTGGAGCATCGGGCGGTCGAGCGCACGGAGCTCCAACGAATCTGCGCAGAGCTACGAATTCCGGGCGACTTCGAGGTAGCCCAAATCAGCTGGCGTCCGGATTACCATCCATTCTTCTATCGCCAGCTCGCGCGCCGGGCACGCCGGATCTATCTGTTTCGGCAGGAATACATATTCGACGTTGAGAAAGCCGTCGTCGTGGAAACCCCGCAGCTGGGCCACGCGACTTACATTTTCGCGAAGCCTCGCACTATGGAACGTTTTCTCGCCCTATATACATCGACCACGAAAGATCACATCCGCCGGAACCGAGACAATGCAGCCGAGAGGCTCGGATTCCTGGGCCGCGTGATTCACGGTGCGAATCCGCGTGCCTGGGTCAAAGAAATCCGGCAGCGCTTGGGGGAGGGAACTGATGTGGCCGAGGCGATGACAGATTGAAACGCGAACACCATGCGAGCACTTTCGTGGCATTCGATTTCGCGATGGCTCGGCCCATACCTTGCCGCTCTCTCCAGTCACAGTGTGATTGGTGAAATTAAGCTGTTGACGATTTTGGTCCCGTACGGCACCCGGGTGTCGCTTTTGGATGTGCGAGGGCCAAGCGAAGAGATCCGGTTTCGCAACAAGTTCCAAGCAGATGCGCAACGTTACATGGAAGCTCACAACGACGTCTACGGGTCCACGAAAGCCATTGCCTGTTCCTCCTGTTTGACTGCCCCACAATTTGAAGCTAACAAGAGCGCTGGGGGTGCCGTTTCTGGTGCCCTTCGCAGTTAGGGGCAGCTCCAGAACGGATCAATGATCGGCCTTGCGAGGACGCGAGATTTCAAATGGGGAGGTAATAATCCGATGCTGGAAAACGCGAGTCCGAGAAATGTAACAACACATAGGGACGGTAACGGGCCACAACTCGTGGAGACGAGGGTGGACTTCGAACCCCTGCTGGACACGGATGAGGCCGCCGTTCTCCTGAGGATGCATCCCAGGACGCTGCGGAAGAAGGCGCGTAAAGGACTGGTACCCGCTCTTCAGGTCGGAGGGCGGTGGCGGTTTCGTGCCTCAACGCTGAATCACTGGCTTGAAAAAATGGTGGGCTGAGTGTCAGTCCCGGTGCGGTCCTCCGCTTCTTGGGCTCTTTCAGCGACGGACTTGCCTTCATTTCAAGAGCTCGGCTGGATGCCGAGCGATGAGAAGGAAGACGGCGCGCCAAGTGTCTGAGAGATTGAGGCCTTCCGCAAAGGAATCAACGTGGTTTCGAAGTATGTGGACACAGACTCGAGACGGCCTATTTTTCGAGTCGCAGAAGCTGTTTAAAGAAAGGATCACTGAGACATGAACAGAGGGTTGAAAATCATTCCTTCGATCGACGGGAGCGAAACCGAGGACTTGCAGCGCCCAAAATCCGAGCGCGCGGTCGTGCAAAAGAGAACCTCTCCTGGTCGGCGGTTGGTTCGGGTCCGGGAAGCTGCCGAGTACTTGGGTTCGAGCCCTTGGAAGATCCGCCAGCTCATTGCGGACCGGCGTATTCCATTCGTTCAAGACGGAGACGGACCATTCTGGCTTGACATTCGCGACTTGGACAGCTTTATCGAGCGAAACAA
Source organism: uncultured Acidobacteriaceae bacterium (assembly GCA_963785825.1). Classification (GTDB taxonomy): domain Bacteria; phylum Acidobacteriota; class Terriglobia; order Terriglobales; family Acidobacteriaceae; genus Bog-257. Next base: position 15,233 of record CAWAWQ010000002.1, read on the forward strand.
GCGCGTAGTTTGAAGGCAAAGCTACAGAGAGGTCGAGCATGGAACGCCCAGAAAGACTTCCACCCGGAGTGTACCGTAGGAAAGATTCGAAATTCCTTTGGATCCATTATGGGTACCGAGGGAGGAACTACCGGGAGTCGGCTGAAACTAACTCGCCCAAGAAAGCTGCCGCGTTTCGCGACCTGAAAAAAGCACAACTGAGAATGGGCAAGTTCGTCGATCCCATTTCCCGACGCGTAATGCTTTCGGAGTTATATGCGGACGTGGTCGAGGATTACCGCATAAACCACTACGCTTCGATCGACGATCTCGAGGATCGCTGGGTCAAGCATCTGCAACCATTCTTCGGTCACATGACCGCTACCGACGTGACAACAGACCTGTGTAAGCGTTACATCGCTTGGCGCCAGAAAGCTGGCCTGGCTGACTCGACGATCAATCGCACGCTGGCCGCGCTCAAACGCATGTTCCACTTGGCAACCGAATGCACGCCGCCAAAAGTCCAGACCGTGCCATACATCCCAATGCTCCAGGAGAACAACGTGCGGACTGGCTTTCTGGAGGGCGAAGCCCGGATGAAGCTTGAGCAGGCATGCGGCGGGATCGGACAGTGGATGCTCGCGATGTTTGAAGTCGGTTGTACCTACGGATGGCGGCACGGATCGCTCCTGAAGATGCGCGTGAAGCAAGTCGATTCGCACGCCAACGTCATTCGACTGGAACCGGGGACGACGAAGAACAAGAAAGGCTTAGAGGTAACGATGCCACGACGCGTGAGGGAGCTGTTGCTCGAGTGCATCGACGGCAAGGCGCCCGAGGATTGCCTGTTTACGCGAGCGAACGGCACACCGGTTAGAGATTTCCGTCGCAGTTGGCGGAAGGCCTGCGCCGAGGCGGGCGTGCCGGGATTACACTTCCATGATCTGCGGCGCACAGCTGCGCGGAACATGCGACGTGGGCACATCTCCGAGCGAGTGGCTATGGAGATTGGAGGCTGGAAGACAACCTCAGTCTTTCATCGGTATGCGATTGTGGACAATCAGGACATCGCCCGCGCCATGGACATGTTGGAAACAAGCCAGGACCAACAACGTCAAGAGTTGGAACGAACGCTCGCAGCCAAGCGTGGCCGGCCCGTAGTAATTAACGACCGTAATTCCTCAGATGAAATCCAAAGGGCGAAAAAGGCGAATTTAGCGGGAAATTCTTCACGTGCGTCACGTTTACGTCACGTTGAGGGTCTACGACGAGCTTCCAAAGAGACACCCCGCGGAACACAGCGTCACTCTAAAGCATTAGCCAACAATAAGTTAGATGGTGCCGGGAGGGGGACTTGAACCCCCACAACCCTTTCGGGTCTGCGGATTTTAAGTCCGCTGCGTCTGCCAATTCCGCCATCCCGGCACTAAGATCAGAACCTGGAAGTTCCGAAGCGAGCCGGCGCATATTACAGCGCGGCTCTCTTCGCATGATATTTCCTGTCCGGAAGCGCCGCAAATCAGCTCCAGATCCTCTTCTGCTCCTATCCGAAAAATCGCAGACACTGTCCAGACGCGGCATTATCCTGTACGCCCCGCTGTGACCTCGATCACAGCTTTCCGTGCGTGCGATAACCAACAATACTGACATGTTGACCCGCTGTCGTCGTTTGCGGTCCAGGCTCCTCACCCTTCCTTCAGGAAACGTTTCTCATCCGAGGTTCATGCATGGATAGCGCACTTCTGATCCACCGCCTGCACTTCGCGTTCACGGTGACCTACCACTATCTGTTCCCGCAATTGACCATGGGGCTGGCGCCGCTGATCGTGATCCTCAAAACCATTGCGCTCAAGACCAAAGACGAGCGCTACGACAAGGCCGCCCGCTTCTGGGCCAAGATCTTCGGCATCAACTTTGTCATTGGCGTGGTCACCGGAATTCCCATGGAATTCCAGTTTGGCACCAACTGGTCGCACTTCTCGCGTTTTGCCGGTGGCGTGATCGGGCAGACGCTGGCCATGGAAGGCCTCTTCGCCTTCTTTCTTGAGTCCGCGTTTCTCGGACTCTTCCTTTATGGCGAGAAGCGCCTGAGCAAGAGGATGCACTGGTTTTCGGCGCTGATGGTGTTCCTGGGCTCGTGGCTGTCCGGCTACTTCATTGTCGCCACCGACGCCTGGATGCAGCACCCGGTCGGTTATGAGCGCGTCGCCAACGGTTCGCTGCAGCTCACCAGCTTCTGGCAACTGGTGCTGAATCCCTGGGCGTGGTGGCAGTACGCGCACAACATGAGCGGCGCGGTCATCACCGGGACGTTCGTCATGACTGCAGTGGGCGCGTTCTATCTGCTCAGCGAAAAGCACGTGGAGCAGGGACGCATCTTCGTTAAGCTGGGCGTGATTGCCTCGCTGGTGGTCAGCGTCTTCCAGATCGTGCCGACGGGCGATGCTCAAGGCCGCATGCTGGCGCGTAATCAACCGGTAACGCTCGCGGCCATGGAGGCCTTATGGGAGACGCAGCCCGGCGCGCCGCTGGTCATTCTCGGCCAGCCGGATGTTGCCTCGCGCCACATCGACAACCCTATTGTGGTGCCGAAGATGCTGAGCTTCCTCACCTGGCGCAGTTGGAGCGCTGAAGTTAAAGGACTGAATTCGGTTCCGCAGCAGGATTGGCCGGACAACATCCCGCTGCTCTACTACGCTTACCACATCATGGTTGGATTGGGGACGATCTTCATCGCGGTGAGCGCGGTTGCCGTCTTACTGCTGTGGCGAAGGAAACTCTACCAGGCCCGCTGGATGCTATGGGTCTTGCTGCTGATGTTCCCCTTCCCCTACATCGCTAACACCGCCGGATGGATGACCGCCGAGCTTGGCCGGCAGCCCTGGCTAGTGTACGGACTGCTTCGCACCGTGGATGGCTACTCCAAGATGGTGTCGGCCGCCAACGGCTGGTTCAGTTTCCTGGGCTTCCTCGGCATGTACACCCTGCTGTCGGTGCTGTTCCTGTTCCTGGTGCGGCGCGAAATCGAGCATGGGCCTGAGCCCGTCGTTCCCATCAAGCTTCGCGAGCAGATCGACGCAGCCCACATGACTCCCATGGAGGTGCGATAGCCATGTCAACGCTTTGGTTCATGATCGTGGCAGTAATGGTTGCGGTTTACGTGCTGCTCGACGGCTTCGATCTGGGCGCAGGCGCGCTTCATCTCTTCATCGCGAAGAATGATCAAGAGCGCCGCACCGTGATTCGCGCCATCGGCCCGGTATGGGACGGCAACGAAGTGTGGCTCTTGGCCGCCGGCGGCACGCTGTACTTCGCCTTCCCGCTGCTCTACGCCTCCAGCTTCAGCGGTTTCTACCTGCCGCTGATGATGGTGCTGTGGCTGCTGATGCTGCGCGCCATCGGCATCGAGTTCCGCACCCACATTCAGGAACGCGTGTGGGAGAGCTTCTTCGACACCATCTTTGGCGTGTCGAGTATTCTGCTAGCAATCTTCTTCGGCGCGGCATTGGGCAATGTAGTACGCGGCGTTCCCCTTAATTCTGACGGATACTTTTTTGAGCCGCTATGGACCAACTGGCGCGTCGGCGCGCAGAACGGCATCCTCGACTGGTACACGGTGCTGTGCGGGGTGGTCGCGTTGGTGACGCTTACGGTGCATGGTTCTCTGTATCTCGCGACCAAAACGGAAGGCGGGCTGAACTACCGCGCGCGCAAGGTCGCATCTTGGTTCTGGCCGGTGCAGGTGCTCCTGACCATCTTCAGCCTGATTGCGACTATCTATGCGGTGCCTCATGTGCTCGAGAATTACAGCCGCTGGCCCATTGGCTATCTGATCCCCGCGCTCGTGATTGGCAGTTTGGCGTACATGTATTTCGCACATGCGCGGCGGCACGAGAAAGGCGCATTCCTGGCGTCGTGCACGTATATCGTCGGCATGTTGGTGGGAGCGGCATTCGCGCTCTATCCCAACGTGCTGCCCGCCAGCACCGGTGCGGAATACAGCCTGACCATCTACAACACCGCCGCCGGTGCGCACGGCCTGAGCGTGGGTCTCGTGTGGTGGACGATTGGGATGATCCTCGCCGTGACGTATTTCGTTTTCGTCTATCGCATGTTTCGCGGAAAGGTGCGACTGGAGGAAGGTAGCGAGCACGGCTACTAGCGGCGAGTGCTGGAGTCGTGGCAGCTTGGATAGCGCTGGCCTTTAGGCCAGCGTTCCGGGTTGAGGGAAAGAGAAAGGCGTCCGAAGTCGAACTCCGAGAGTTCGACTTCGGACGCCACATTGGATTTTTAGGCTCCGACAGCGGCTGCCGTCGTGGCTGGCAATTTTGCCTGCTCCCAAGCATCAAAGCCGCCGCTCACGTTGATCACGTGGTAGCCGGCACGCTGCAGCAGGCTGGCCGCGATCATGCTGCGATATCCGCTCTTGCAATGCACCGCAATCGTTGCGTGCCGATCGAGCTGCGGCAGCGCGGCCTTGAAGCGGTCAAGCGGATACCAGTCCGCGCCGGTAATGTGCCCGGCATCCCATTCACCCTGGCGGCGCACGTCGAGCACCTGTACGTCGCTCATCCGCTCATGTAGTGCCTGTACCGTCATCTGCGGCAGGCTGGCTAGCGCAAACCCGGCCTGTTTCCACCCCTGCACCCCGCCGTCAAGATAGCCGGGCAGCTCTTCGATACCCACGCGCGCCAAGCGGAGGCGTGCTTCGGAGAGCTGCTCTTCTGTTTCTGCAATCAGCACGGGATGCGCCGACAGCCCGAGGACCGCCCCCGCCCATGAAGCGAATTGCCCTGACAGCGCAATGTTGATCGAGTCCGGCACATGTCTGGCGGCGAATTCATCGCCGGGTCGAACATCGAGAGCCACCGCGCCGCCCTCCAGCATCTTCTTCAGCTCGGCAGCAGATATCGGCTTCAGTTCCGGTAGCTCCGTCAGCGGCGTAGCTCCTGCGCGATTGATGGCGGCGTCTTCCAGGAAGTAGTCAGGCCGCGCGGGCAGGTTCGCCGTCATTTGCCGGACAAATTCGTCGCGCTGGGTGATCTGGAGCGCGTAGTTGGTCAGTCGCTCCGTTCCGATGGTGGAGGAGCGCTCGGCGCGCATATTGCGTCCGCACAGCGAACCCGCTCCGTGCGCCGGATAGACCAGCACCGGGTCGGGCAAGGTCATCAGCTTTTGATGCAGCGAGCCATACAGCAATCCCGCAAGCTGCTGCGGAGTGTGTGCCTTCGATAAGTCGGGACGGCCCACGTCTCCAATGAAAAGCGTGTCGCCGGTAAGCACCGCCCAAGGTGTCTGCGAGCGCTCTTCGTCGGTGAGAACAAAGCAACAGCTCTCGGGAGTGTGCCCCGGGGTCTCCAGCGTCTTCACTCGTAGTTTGCCGACCCGCACCTCGAAACCATCGCTTACGTCGACGTGAGGGAAGGTCGCTTCGGCGGCTTTGCCGATGTAGATGGTGGCGCCGGTGCGCGCGGCCAGTTCCTTGTGTCCGGAGACGAAGTCGGCATGAAGATGTGTCTCGAAGATATAACGAATTCTCAGGTTCTGCTTCTGCGCCGCCTCCAGGTAGATTTCGACATCGCGCTGCGGATCGACCACGGCAGCCTCACCCTCCGAGCCGAACAAATACGATGCATGCGCCAGACATCCAAGGTAAAACTGTTCGAAGTACATAAACCCTCCACAGGCGACGACCATCATACCGCTGCCTGAATAAAACCACTACATTTCACCACGGAGGCACGGAGAACACGGAGAAGATTTGAATTTCAGGCAATCGTAGACGCAGCCAATTCGTACTTGAGCTCGGGCGCAATCGTGCGCCAATTCGACTTTGTTTTTCGTTCCTCCGTGTTCTCCGTGCCTCCGTGGTGAATACCTGCGGGAACCAGCAGAGACTAGCGGTCGTACGTCTCTGCCCATTGCTTGAGCCGACCGCTAATCTCTGTCGTCAATTGCTCTGATCGAAAGCGCCAGCGCCAATTACCGGAAGACGTACCCGGCAGGTTCATCCTGCCTTGCCTGCCGATTCCCAGGACATCCTGCAACGGAAACAGAACCGTGTCGGCCACTGACGCCATCAAGGTACGGATCATCACCCAGTTGATATCGCTGCCGTCGGTATTTAAGTAGCGTCGCGCGTATGCCATCTCTTTCTCGACATCGGCAGCGGATCGGATGCTGCCTGCCCCGGCTTTGCTCGTCCACCAGCCTACGACGGTGTCGTTGTCATGCGTGCCGGTGTAGGCGACAAGATGATGGGAATAATTATGTGGCTTGAAGTCGGGCGCCTGCGGGTCGTTGCCGAAGGCGAATTGCAGAATCGCCATACCGGGAAAGCCGAACTGATTGCGCAGTGCCTCCACCTCCGGCGTGATGACGCCGAGGTTTTCGGCCACAATCGGCAGCTGTCCCAAGGCTTGCTGAAGGGCTTCGAAGAGCGCCGCTCCCGGACCTTTCACCCACGCGCCATTGGCTGCCGTGACCTCGCCGGCGGGAATTTCGTAGTAGGCCTCGAAGCCGCGGAAGTGGTCGAGGCGAATCATGTCCAGCATCTCCAGCGCACGGCGGAAGCGCGCGATCCACCATGTGTAATCGCTCTTGGCGTGTGCGTCCCAGCAATAGATGGGATTGCCCCACAGCTGCCCGGTGGCGCTGAAGTAATCGGGAGGCACGCCCGCGACCACGCGCGGCTTGCCGTTTTCATCGAGTTCAAAGAGTGCGGGATTCGCCCAGACGTCGGCGCTATCGAGCGCCACGTAGATCGGCAAGTCGCCCATGATGTGAATATCGTTGCGGGTGCAATGCGCCTTCAGTTCAAACCACTGCTGCTCAAATTCGAATTGAATGAATTTTTGGCACTCGATCTCATCGGCGAGTTGCTGGCGCGCGCGTTCCAGTGCCTCCGGCTCGCGCAGCGCCAACTCGCGCTCCCATTCCGACCAGATCACCAGATCGTGAGTATCCTTCAACGCCATAAACAGTGCGTACTCGTCGAGCCATGAGGAATGCCGGGCGCAGAAAGCCTCGAAGGCCTCGCGAGCGCCGGGCGCGCTCTGCCGAAATGTTTCGAAGGCTTTGCGCAGCAGCGGGAGCTTCCACGCGATCACCGCGCCGAAGTCGACTGTGTCGGCAGGGAACGGTGGCTTGCCGCTAAGATCGCGAGCATCAAGATATCCACGCTCCACCAGTTGCTCAAGGCTGATCAGCAGAGGATTTCCCGCGAACGCGGAAAAGCACTGGTAGGGAGAATCGCCATAGCCTGTTGGGCCGAGCGGCAGAACCTGCCAGATGCGTTGCCCGGAATCGCGGAGGAAGTCAGCGAAGGCGTGCGCCTCGGGGCCCAGCTCGCCGATGCCGTAAGCTCCGGGAAGGGAAGTGGGGTGCAGTAAGATGCCGCTGGATCGTGGAAAGCTCATGCTCTAATAGCCCGCTTAGGATGGTATCCCCAAAGTCCGAGTTCGGTTGGCGGCAACTCGATTGTGTTAAAATGTATACAGGTGAGCACAATGTCATCTAGTACCACCCTTTCGGTTCGCTTGAGCACGCGAACCAAAGCTAAGCTCGAAGCGCTGGCAAAAAGCTCGCGTCGTTCTAAGTCTTTCCTGGCCTCAGAGGCAATCGAGGCTTTCGTCGCCTCGGAGACCTGGCAATTGGCCGAGGTGGAAGCAGGCATCAAGGACCTCGATGCCGACCGGACGGTTGAGCATGAGGAAGTCCGAGGCTGGTTACAATCGTGGGGCAAGAGGGGTGAGCGCAAACCGCCACGATGAAGATCCTTTGGACGCGCCGCGCCATTCGGCATCTCACCTATGTTCGAGACTATGTCGCGCGTGAGAATCCCAGTGCGGCTGCCGACATCGCGACGCAGATCCTTGATGCTGTTCAACTGCTGAATGCCTATCCCAATATCGGTCAGCCAGGCCGCATCGCCGGCACACGTGAGCTCGTGGTGCCCAAAACACCTTACATTGTTCCTTACCGCGTGCGTGGTGAGCGGATCGAACTCATCGCAGTCTTTCAGGGTCGCCAGCGCTGGCCCGACATTTTGTAACAGCAGTAGTTTTTGATGCGTGTCGATCTTGCGAGTCAACCTGGTGGTAGTCAACGACCCGGATAGCATTTTTCTGAATGCAAGAGGTCCCTAGAATCCTCTTCTGCCAGTGGTTAGAATCACCAATACACGAGATGTCGCTGCAGGACAATTCTGCTGCCGCCGGGATCGACCCAGGCGCGGCGCTCTCCGCCACCGACGCCGGCTATCGGATTGCGCTTCCCCCCCGTCGCAGTCCCAATGCCGCACAGGCGGTCCTGTTGGGCAGCACGCTGGCGCAACTGATACTCGCGCTGCTGATCACGGTCTATCTGGCAAGATACCTTTCACCATCCGGCTTCGGCTTTTTCTCCCTCGTTAGCACGATTTTCATCCTCGCTCGCAAGTTTCTCGATCTCGGTTTGAGCAATGTGGCAGCCCGGGAGACGGCGCGCGACCCCGCTCGCGAACGGCCCATCCTGGAAGGAATGATGGCCTATCGCCGGCTCGCGGGCGTGGTGCTGGCGATTGCGCTATTGATCTTTGCCTTCGTGCAGAAGGGCGAGCAGGAGCGCTACGTGCTGCTGGGAGTGGGAGTTGTTCTTTTATTCACGGAGCCCGCTGCGCTCGATCCGGTTTTCCAGGTACGGCAAGCCCAGGGCGGTCCCGCCCTGTTGAATGTCATCGGCGCCGCATTTGTCCTTGGCGGAAGCATTCTGTTGAGCCGGTCTGCCGCCAGCGCACCGAGCTACGCCTGGCTGCTGGTCGCACGTGAGGCATTGCTTCTGCTCTTCACCAAGCTGCTGGCGGACCGCTTGCTTGGATATCATCCGAAGCCTGGTTTTCGCGGCCGTGCCCTGCGGCAATTTGTGGCGCCTGCTTTGATCTTCGGCTTGGCCAGCCTGGTTTACACCGTTTACTTCCATTGCGATGTCTTCTGCGTGTATGCGCTTCGCGGCAACGCCGAACTTGGCGCCTATGCGGCTGCGTTCCGCCCTATCAACCCCCTACTCGTGTTGCCCTGGTTGCTGATGGTGCCGATGATTCCCGTCCTAAGCGAAGCCGCAGCGAAGGACCGCGACCTGTTTGTTCGCCAGGTGCAAGGGGCAAGCGGCTTGGCTATGGGATTAGGTGCCTGCGCCCTGGTCTCCGGCACCATCCTCGCGCCGGACCTGGTCTCGCTCTTGTACGGGGGCCACTATCTCGCCGGACCCCTCTCCTGCGTAAACGCGTTTCGCTGGCTGTCGGTGGCTCTCGGCATGGTGTGCATGACGACTGTCCTGACTGCCGCCATGCTGGCTAATGGCAAGGAGAAATTGTTGCTGGTAATTGGCGCTGTGGCTTTGGTAGTCAATGCTGTCGTCAACACCGTGGCATTGCGCTACTACGACTTCACCGCCGCCGCCATCGCGACTGCTTTGACTGAGCTATTGTTTCTGGTCTGCGCCTTGGTTAGCTTCCAAATCAGCACCCAGCGAAGCGGATTTGGCTGGGACTCCGTTCGCTATCTGCTCCCCGCCATTCTGCTAACCGCAGCCTTGCACTGGCTGCGGGGCGGAGCCGTGCTGAGGGTCACCAGTGGAACCATCCTTGGGGTGCTGGCGGTGAGCGCGATTCTGTTCTCGGGCGGAGCACGGCGGTTTCGAAAGGAAATGGCAGCGGCGTCGCCGACGTTCTGATCTCGAAACCAAGGGAGTTCCGATCGCGCGACTGCGCAACTCGCCGTCTCAATTGCAGCACCTTTGCGGTGACTTTCGGTTCGTTTCTCTGGAAACGTTTTCCCATTCCGGGCGCAACCGGCGTGAACTACACCCAGTTCTCGTTCGATGTGGTAGGAACCGGGAGCGACACCATTACCTTCGCCGGCAGAGATGATCCGGCATGGATGGCGCTGGACAACATTTCGGTGACGCCGCAGACGGGCACGACTCCGGAACCCAGCAGTTTCTTGTTGCTCGGGTCTGGTGTACTCGCCATCGGCGGAGCGATTCGCCGGAAGATGCGCGGCTAGCCTATAACCCGTTGCGACTACGACCGAATCGGTTCGGACTGTCGAGCGTCACAGCGCAATTTGTATTTTGAGGCACCCAACCAGGGTGCCTCATTTTTTGCCCGGCAGCCTTCAGTGAGCCCGACCACAGGGGCAGGGTAGGGCATGGTTTTCCGATACGTGCGGCCTGCAAACACAACACCAAGGGCTGGCACACTGGCCTCGATGATCTAAGAGTTTTCCCACTTTGGTCGCAACATTCTGCACCTCACGGTGACAATGTCAAAGCTAAGTAACTGAATTCATTACTGCAACGCTTGGCAGCCGAAATGCGTTTGCCAAACTGGATCCAAACCTTTGCTAGCGGAGGGAAATATGCGATTGAAGACTCTGATGGTTGTTGCCGCCCTGGTGGTCTTTACCAGCCTGGGAGCGTCGGCAGCCTTCGCCCAACTCGTCAACAACGGCAGCTTCGAAACCGGCGACTTCACTGGCTGGAATCAAAGTGGCTTAGAAGAAGTGGTGACTGGTCCATTTTCTGCCTATAGTGGCGCCCAACAAGGCGATTGGTACAGCGTCTGGGGCAACATCGGCGGCGATGGATTCATTAGCCAGACAATCTCCGACACTGCGGGCCAACCCTACAACTTCAGCTTCTGGTTCGCCTCAGTTGGAGATAGCCCTAGCGATTTCAGCGCCCAGTGGAACGGCAATACGCTGTTCAGCTGTACCGACTGCAACACCGGCGTGAACTACACCCAGTTCTCGTTCATGGTCACGGGAACCGGGAGCGACACCATTACGTTCAATGGCAGAGATGATCCATCGTGGATGGCCTTGGATAACATCTCGGTAACGCCGGCTGGCACCACTCCGGAGCCCAGCAGCTTCTTGTTGCTCGGATCTGGCGTGCTCGCCATCGGCGGAGCGATTCGCCGGAAGATGCGCGGCTAGCCTATAACTCTTTTGCGAGTACGAACCACACCGGTTCGCACTCTCGAGGGTCACAGCGATTCAACCCTGAGGCACCCAGTCGGGTGCCTCGATTCTTGCGGCAATCTCACCGGGTCCTCCTCGCCTGCCGGCACACAATCCCAGCGGATATTTGCTACGAAAAGATAGAATCCAAGCATCCGTGTCGAATCTGGTCCAACGCGAGTCGCTGCCCAGCCTTGCCATTCCTGGTTTTCGTGATATCGAGGCAGCGGAGCGCAACCTGGCTCACCTCCGCCGTCTGCTGCCCGTCGGAGTATACGAGTCGCTGAGCGCTTTGCTGCTGCCCTCGCCGAATCCCGACGTGGTGGTGAACTTGTTCGAGCGATTGGCGGAGACGGCCTCGCCTGAGCTGTTGCGCTTGCTCGACAAGCACCCTTCGCTGGTGCATTACGCCATGGTAGTTTTCGGCTACAGCGCTTGGCTGGGCGAGACCCTGATCCACAATGTCGATCTGTTTCACGGCTTCGTGCGGGAACGCACGCTGGACCGCGCCCACTCCCGCGAGGAGTTCCAGGAAGACTTTGCGCGGATGCACTCGCGCTCTTTCGAGAACGATACAGCCGGGTTGCTGGCGCGCTTCAAACGCCGGGAATATGTGCGCATCATGCTGCGGGATGTGTTGGGGATTGCCACCCTGGCCGGAACCACGGCGGAAATTTCGGCTCTGGCCGATGTGCTGATTGAAGAGGCGTTGCGCGCTGTACACGCGCAGCTGCAGCATCGGTTCGGGACGCCGCAACGATTGGATGCCGAAGGTCGCGTGGTCCATGCCCGATTCGCAGTGCTGTCGCTGGGCAAGCTTGGCGGCAATGAACTGAATTACAGTTCCGACATCGATCTTCTGTACCTGTACGACGGCGGCACGGAGCCGGCCGGAGCGGAAATTTCCAATCGCGAATATTTCATCCGGATGGCCCAGCAGACGACGGAACTGCTGTCGCGGCACACCCGGGAAGGTCCGGTGTTTCGCATTGACTTGCGCCTGCGGCCCCAGGGAGGTGAGGGCGAGCCGGCAGTCCCGTTGCCGCACGCGGTTCACTACTATTCGCACGTCGCGCACGATTGGGAGTTGCAGGCCATGATCAAGGCGCGTCACTCGGCGGGAGACGTGGGGCTGGCACGGGAGTTCGTGCGCGCGGTTCAGCCTTACGTGTATCGTCCGGAACTGAATTTCGTCGCCATTAAAACGGCCTTAGCGTCGCGCGAGAAAATTGGCAATCATCGGCGGCGCAATTTGCTGAAGCAAGTGGCCCAGAGCGGCATCGACGTGAAGCTCGATCCCGGCGGCATTCGCGATATCGAGTTTCTGGTGCAATGCCTGCAACGGGTGTATGGCGGCAGCGAATCGTGGCTGCGTTCGCGCGGCACGCTGTTTGCGCTGCAGAAGCTTCACGACAAGGAGCACATCAGCGGCAAAGATTTTCATAACCTGACCAACGCCTACGAATTTCTGCGAAACCTGGAACATCGGCTGCAATTGCGGCAAGGCCAGCAGACGCACCGCCTGCCGGAATCGCGCCCCGAGTTGCAGGCGCTGGCGCGGAGTCTTACCCGGGAAGGCAGCGCCGCCCCCGCGCCGGAGGAATTCCTGGCGCATGTGCAACGGCGCATGGCAGCCGTCGCGGAAATCTATCAGCGCGTTGTTTATCACGAGCAGAGCCAGGACCAAAGCGCGCTGGAGTTCCAGTTACGTCCTGCCATCGCCGCCACCCATGAAAACTCCTACAGTCAGATGATGCAGCGGCTGGCGGCGGATTCGCCGCAGCTGCGGGAGATCGCCGGACGCCCTGACTTGTCGCAACACGCGCGTCGTAATCTTGACCGCTTTCTCAGTTCGGCGGGAACTACCTCGGACCGTTATGGCGCGGTGCTGCGGTCGCCGGACGCGGTGGAGCGGGCGCTGACCATCTTCGAGTCCAGCGAATTTCTGACCGATATCCTGGTTCGTCATCCTGGGGAAGTTGCTTTGCTGGAGAGGGTGCGCGATGGATCAACTGCCCCAGCGCACGATTTGTTCGCCCCTGATGCGCCGTCGGAAGATACCACGGACGATCCGGCGTCGGACCCGGTCTTTGCCTACCTGGGTAACAATCAGGTTGATCGCTCCGAGGCGATGTCGATTCTGCGCCGGCACTACCGCCGGCGCGTGTTTCTCTCCGGTGCACTGGACCTGTTTCACCGGCGGGAAGTCTTCGCGTCTTTGAGCGAAAACACTGCCGCAGCCGACGCAGCCATTCAAGCTGCCCTGGCGATTGCCGGTGCTCCGGCCGGATTCAGCGTCATGGGTCTGGGCCGTCTTGGTTCGCGCGAGTTCGACCTGCTATCCGATGCCGACGTGCTCTTTGTATGCCAGGAAGACGCCGACAAACAAAGCATGCTTCGCGTTGCCGAACTCTTGATGGAGGCGTTGACCGCATACACTCGCGACGGAACGGTTTTTCCGGTGGATGCTCGCCTGCGTCCGCACGGACGTGAAGGCGAATTGATTGTCACCCCGGCAAAATTGGCTGCTTACTTCCGGGACGAGGCGCAACCGTGGGAAGCGCTGACCTACCTCAAACTACGATATGTCGCAGGCGATCGTGAGCTCGCCAGCCGGGCCCTGGGAGCGGTTCAGGCTGGCATTGCGGAGGTAGCAAGCCGTCCGCAATTCGAGTCGGCTCTGGCCGAGATTCGCGCTCGTCTGGAACGCAGCGAAACCACCCAGAATTTCAAGACAGGGCCGGGTGGAAGCTACGATATGGATTACCTGGCTGGTTCGATGCAGGCCCGGCGCCAACTTTGGCTGTCTGGCAACCTGCAACAGAGGCTGGAACTGCTGCACCACCACGGACTGTTAAGAGGGGACGATTACGAGCAGCTTGCAGCAGCCGCAAGGTTTCTGCGGACGGTGGAACATGTGGTTCGCTTGGTGACAGGACGAGCGCGCAAATGGCTGCCGGTTGCTGAACATCCTCATCGCGCCGTGCAAAAAGTTTTGTGGAGCGTGCTCGGGTCCGAGGATAGCTTCGATCCAGAGATCCGGCTGGGTGAGGTGCTCCGGAAAACTCGCGAAATCTATCTCAGTCCCCGCTGAATCTAATAAATCTAATAAACTCTAGAATAGAGAAAACCATGCATCGCGTGTATCTCGACAACAATGCCACGACGCCGCTCTTGCCTGAAGTGTTGGAAGCGATGCGTCCCCACTTCCTCGAGAAGTTCGGCAACGCGTCCTCCATTCATCAGCAGGGCCAGCAGGCGCGTGCGGCGGTGGAGCAGGCTCGCGAGCAGGTTGCCGAGCTGCTGAACTGCCGTCCGGCGGAGATTGTCTTCACCAGCGGCGGCACGGAAGGGGACAATCTGGCGCTGTTTGGGCTGGCGAAGCCCGGCGATCACGTGATCACTTCGGCGATCGAGCACCACGCGGTGCTGAATAGTTGTCAGCAGTTGGAGAGGCTGGGATGCAGCGTCACGTATCTTCCAGTGGATAGCCGCGCGCTGGTTGACCCCGATGATGTTCGAAGGGCGCTGCGTCCGGAGACCAAGCTGATCAGCATCATGCTGGCGAATAATGAAACCGGTGTGCTCCAGCCGGTATGCGAGATTGGCAAGATCGCGGCGGAAGCGGACGTGTATTTCCACACCGACGCCGTGCAGGCAGCAGGCAAAGTGTCGCTCGATGTGAAGGAAATCGGTTGCGACCTGTTGACCATCTCCGGCCACAAGATTCACGCGCCGCAAGGAGTGGGAGCGCTTTTTGTGCGCAAGGGAACGCTGCTTCAACCGTTGTTCTACGGCGGGCGCCACGAACGGTCGCGCCGCGCCGGAACCGAGAACCTGCCGGGCATTGCGGGATTGGGCAAAGCAGCGGAAATCGCGCGCCAGGGCTTTACCGATGGCAGCGTCGCGCGAATGGCAGTGCTGCGCGATCGGCTGGAGAGCGTTATCACCGGGGCGGTTGAGCAGGTCAGCGTCAACAGTGCCGGAGCGCCGCGCGTGCCCAACACCGCCAACATTTCCTTCGACTGCATCGAAGGTGAGGCGATGGTGATCGCGCTCGATCTGAAGGGACTCTCGGTATCGACAGGAGCTGCGTGTTCGTCGGGAGCAATTGAGCCCTCACATGTGCTGACCGCAATGGGGCTCTCGCCGGATCGCGCCCGCGGCAGCATCCGCTTCAGCCTGGGCAAGCAGAACACGCCGGACGATGTGAGTTTCGCCCTGAGCTTGGTTCCAGAAGCTGTGGCGCGACTGCGGGAACTATCCCCGCTTCACAAGAAAGCTGTCATCAGATAGCCGCCGGCACGCAGCTGAAGCTTGCTATTCGCGCTTCGCTTTTTCCTCTTCGCTGGAACGCGTGACCGCATTTGTTGGGAATACCTCCAGTCTCGGCTAGAATTGTCCGGGATTGGGCAACCGAGAACAGAATCGCCAGTTTCGAGCGGCTGTACGCGAGATCGAACAGATTCTCGGTAGGAGGCTCACACACAAACAACGCAGCCGACTACATAGGGAAATAAGTAAACAACGCCACTCTTTTGAAGTGATCGTTGACATAGGGCTTGGCATGTTTGGATAGTTGATATGAGAACAGTTGCACTTGACATACGGGAGTACTTCAAGCCTATCGTGGGGCAGTGCCCCTGGCGCGCGCGGGTGGGCGTAGGGAGTTTTCTAACGTTCGACTTTGGCCGCCGCATCCAAGAAGATCATCACTTCCGTGGCGAATGGCACCTTTGGATTTATCAGGCCAAGTGGTCACTGGTTCATGGTGATCGCAAGATCGCAGATTCCGATTCGGAGAGGCAGACGATTGAGGTTGCAGTTCGACGACTCGAATGTCGTGGTTCTGAATTGAGGGAGGTCAAGTTCAATCCGCAAAATTTGGTCACAGAATTCATGTTTGGCGACTTTCGGTTGGTAGTGTCGCCCGCAGATTACCTTGACGATCCCGACGGGCGCGATGAGTACTGGTTGTTTTTCATGCCGGACGATACAGTCCTAGCAGTTGGTCCTGGAGGGATAAATCTAGGACCATCTGATCTGCCAACGGTGGCGGCCATACCCCACGAGAACAAGCCCGATCTTGTGCTCGTTCGACCGAAGAGAGCCGTTCACATTCGGAGGAAAGAGGAGTGAATGGCGCGTTCGTGGAAGACGTAATTAATGAGCATGCAGCCAAATAACACCATTGCCGTAGCCATGTCCGGAGGAGTGGATTCCTCCGCCGTAGCGGCGATGTTGTGCGCGCAGGGCTGCAACGTAATCGGCCTTACCTTACAGCTCTGGAACCAGCGCCGCCTTGCCGGACACGATGGCATGCCCGAGTCGGTGCAGGGACGCTGCTGCTCGATTGATGACGTGTACGACGCCCGCCGCGTCGCGGAGACGCTGGGGATTCCCTACTACGTCGTCAACCAGGAGGAGCGCTTCGAGCACGATGTGGTGCGTCCCTTTGTCGCGGAGTACCTTTCCGGGCGCACGCCCATTCCGTGCAGCCTGTGCAACAACCATCTCAAGTTCGATCAGTTGCTGATCACCGCGCGCCAGATTGGCGCCGAGATGCTTGCCACCGGCCATTATGCGCGCAATGCGTTCGACGAGGAGAGTGGGCGTTGGGTGCTCAAGCGCCCCGCCGATCGCAGCAAGGACCAGACCTACTTCCTCTCCGGACTGACCCAGGAGCAGTTGAGCCGGACCCTGTTTCCGCTGGGGGAGATGCGCAAGCCTGACGTGCGCGAGCAGGCGCGGCAGGCCGGTTTGCGTGTCTTCGAGAAGGCCGATTCGCAGGA
The DNA here is from genome assembly GCA_963785825.1 of uncultured Acidobacteriaceae bacterium. Taxonomy (GTDB): domain Bacteria; phylum Acidobacteriota; class Terriglobia; order Terriglobales; family Acidobacteriaceae; genus Bog-257. The sequence continues at coordinate 32,004 of CAWAWQ010000002.1, forward strand.
GATTTGCTTCGTCCCCGGCGGTGACTATAAGAAGTTTCTCGATGCTTATCTCGACGAGCAGGGTGAGGACATTCCTGACACCGCGGGCGAGTTGGTCACCACCACCGGTGAGGTGGTTGGCACCCACAGCGGTATTCACAACTTTACGGTTGGCCAGCGCAAGGGGCTCGGTGTAGCCACCGGCTCGCCGCTCTATGTTCTGGAGATTCGCGGCGACCGCCGCCAGGTCGTCGTCGGCAGCGGCGACGATCTGTTCTCGCGCGCCTTGCGAGCCAAGGGCGTGAATTGGATTGCCGTCGATGAGTTGCGCGAGCCCATGCGAGTTCATGCGAAGATCCGCCACCGCCACGAGCCGGCCGCGGCCCTCGTGGAGAAGACCGGTCCGGATGAGGTGCTGGTGACCTTCGATGAGCCCCAGCGCGCGATTACCCCCGGCCAGGCCGTGGTCTTGTACGACGGCGATGCCGTGGCGGGCGGAGGCTGGATCGTTTAGCGCCATCGCGGAAAACGTGGCATCATGCTGGGAGTCGTTCAGGAGATCCAATTATGTTTGCTGATGTGCAGACCAGCGCTGAAGCGAAAGTGCAAATCGAGAGCGTGCTCCGGGAGCTGACTGAGAGCTGGAACCGTCATGACATGGCGACCTTCGCGTCGCAGTTTACAGACGACGCCGACTTCATCAATGTGATCGGCATGCACTGGCGCGGACGCGCCGAGATCGAAGCGCGCCATGCTGAAGTCCATCGCACCTTTTTTCGCAACAGCAGTTTGCGGACTGTGGATTGGTCGCTGCGCCCGCTATCAGCCAACGTTGTGCTGGCACATCTCCAATGGGAGATGACCGGACACGAAGCTCCGCCAGGCGTGAACTTCGCGCCGCTCCGAAACGGAGTCTTGACTGCCGTCTTCATCGAGCAGGGAGGCCGCTGGCTGATCACCGCGCTGCAGAATACCGACATCGTCCCGATCGCCGTGCCCGGCGCCACAAAGTAGCCTGAACACAAAAGAGCAGCACCGCAGTGCTGCTCTTTAAATCCAAACCGCTTCTCAGATGAACATCTCGTCCGACGGACCGCCATTCCGCCGGCGCTTCTGGCTGTTGAAGAAAGCTCCTACCCCGACACTGATCCCCTGAACGATTCCCGAGACTTGGCGCACCGGCGACATTACCGTGTGCTGCACTTTCTCGGTCGTCTCCTCCACTCGGTCGATGGTGCGGGTCAGCATCTCGTCACCGCGGATGACTTGCAGCCGCACTCGGTCAACCGCGTCATTGACGGTGGCTCCAACGCGCTCCGCCCCCGATCGTGCTGTTGTGCTTATGCTGGTTGCGTTCTCGACAATCTGGTCGATCTTGGGCCGGGCTTTCTCCACGAACTGCTTCACGTTTTCCAGCACCGGCAACACCTTGGCTTGCACCACGCCGGTCGTGTCTTCCAGTTTGTCCGCCAGCGCTTCCATTCGGCTGCTAAGCTTGCGGATGGCCAGGTACATCGCCAACAAGATCAGCATCTGCAGCACAACCGCAGCTGCTGTAATTGCAATGAAGATGGTCAGCTTGTCATCCATGTCAAACCATGCCGGAACACAGGTGGAAGGCTCGTAAGCTCAGCCGCATTGACCAATAGTTACGGAACGTTGGGAGTCGTGCCCTCGGCAGTTTCGCTGGTCGCCTCGCGATAAGCCTGCCGTCCCGCTTCATAGGCGGAACGAACCTGTTCTTTTTGCTGGCTCAAATAATCGCGGCCCTTCTCGGCCCAGCTTCCAGCCTGTTCCTTCGCCTTGCGCGCCCGCTCTTTCACGTTGTCGCGGCTCTCCTCGGCAACATCACGCAACTGCTGGCGGATCTCGTCGCCCGCTTTTGGCGCATATAGAATCCCCACTGCCGCGCCTATGCCCAGACCCGCTAAGAACCACAGGAAACCACTACCGTCGCGATCCGACATGATTGCCTCCTTGGGATAAAAGCTCCGCGAGTCCGGATGTTAGCACCCGTCTTGCAGAATTACAAACCCGCGCGGTCGGGCTTTCGACCCGATTTTTTGTTGGATGCAACGCAAGGCCTTCCGTGATTACCGGCTCGCTATTGCCCTACTCATTTCTTCAACGGTGGCGCAACCATGACGCTGCAGACTTCCGATACCCCGAAACTGGTCGTCCTGCTGACCGACAGCACTGACGTAGCCCAAGTGGTTGGAGCATTCAAGGCCCGCAGCAAGAAAATCCCCGGTCTTCCCGTTCAGGTCGAAGGAAGCATGAACGCTCAAAACGAATTGGTGGCGACCAAGGTCAAGTTTAAGGGCGACGACTTGGAACAGGCCCAGGCCATCCAGGCGGCAGCAAGGGCCTTACGGAGACGGCAGGAATTCGGAATTCAGTTACACGTCCAGAATCGCCTTTACCTTGCCGGAGTTGATAGCCTTCACCAGTCGGTCGTGGTCCTGTTCCGTCTGATCGCCATAGGCTTCGGCCCAGATGACGAGGGCCTTGTCGAGCACCGGGGACTTTCCGCAGTAGCCGGCGATCGCAGCGGCGTCCCCGGCGCGGGAATGGGCCCGCGCCAGTAACGCTCCGCAGGCCTGGGCATAGAAGTTAAATGCTTCTCCGGCAAGCCACTCCACGGGAATGGACGCCTTCATGTTCTTCATCTGGCGCACGAAAAACGGGCGCCCATCGACGGTGGTCGGTCCCAGCATGATGTCGCCACTGGCCTGCAACGCGCGCTGTCCGAACACCACCCGCCTCCCGTGATGTTGATACTGAGGAGGCAGAGTGACGGTGTACGGAGCATGGGCTGGGGACACGCTTTCCTTGACTTGCAGAAAAAGAGGATCGTTGTCGTCGTTGCCCATCAGCAAAGTGAGGTAAGCGCGCGTGCCCACGCTTCCCACGCCGACGACGCGGTGGGCAACGTCCACCACGTGGTAGCGGTTAAGCATAAAAAAGCGCTCGGCGGGCAGGCCGGGAGCATACTCTTCGAGTCCCTGAATAACTTTTTCGCGTGTTTTATCGTCCACCCGAGTAAGGATCGGCGGATCCTCGCGGAAGCGCCAGCTGCCATGCCCGTCCTGTTCGGCAACCTTCTTTACCAGGGTAGCGTTGGTCTGCGACTTGGCCTTGGCCACGCATTTTTCGATGACGGCTTGCGCTTTCGGGTCGCGCTTGAGCAAGGGGTTCTTGGTGTCGGGGTAGGCGTGTTCATACCAGACATCGAGCACTCCCATGCGTTCCTGCCGCCCAAGATTCCAGCGATAACCCCCGACTGCACTCCGAACAGCCGCGGCTCGCTCTGACTTGTTCATCCCGTTTTCACGGGCGGCAACATTGACGCTAGCCACCAACCGTTTCAGGTCCCATTCCCAGGGACCAACGGTGGCTTCGTCGAAGTCGTTAAGGTCGAAGATGACATCGCGCTGCGGGGTGCCGTACATACCGAAGTTATTGATGTGAGCGTCGCCGGCGATGATGACCCGAATCCCGCTGTTAGGCGTTCGGGAAAGGTCCCATGCCATGACGCAAGCAGCGCCCCGCAGAAAGGTGAAGGGAGAGGCTGCCATGCGTCCCATGCGTAGGGGAATCAGATCTTTCTGACGCCCCACGTTGCTGGTGGCCAGCAGATCGAGCGGATCGGGACGATTCAGAGACGAATGTAATTCGGCGTGACTTTCGCGTGGCGTGTGCTCGCGCAGAGTTTTGCCAATCTTGTGTCGGGCCTGCCACGGGTGGTCGAACTCACGCAGGCGAACCGCAACGCCGTCTGCGGGTATGAATATGCCGGATAAATCGACGTCGTCGGGAATCACGGGATACGGAATATCGTTGGGGCTTTGTTTCGAAGGCGTCGACTTCGGACGATTGGCTTTGGCCGGAGCTGCTTCACTTGCCGGACTCATTGCTCACTCTCCTGAAGGAAATTGGCTTGACCGAGACATAAGTCACTCAACCATGCTAAAGCATTGCTCAAACTTATCCTGGAGAATTGCCGGATCGGTGCCGCTGGGAGCTCCGATGGTCACGATTCGAGTCCGCCGCGGCCGTTCGCCCCACCCATCGTGTAGCGAAATGTCGACGCGCTTGCCGACTACCTGTAGTACGGCACGCCGGTCGAGTGCATCGGAAAGATAGACGACATCCTTGGCGTGTTCGGCAGGGGTGGCGGGGAGGCCCTGCTGAAGTGGAGAATTAGCGATTCACGCCTGAGCGGAATTCTCCTCTGCTGCTCGAACCGTTCTCTCCATTCGAATCGACACTTGTATAATCCACCCATGCAAGGGATACCCTGGAGCACAATTGCGCTCGGCTCGCTGTTGCTCATCTCGGCCTACTCAAGAGGAGGACAGGAAGTGCAATCTCCGCAACCTGAAAAGTCGAAGCCGCCTGTCAAAATGGAGCAGCGCGGGCGCATCCTTGGAATCGGCGGTGTCTTCTTCAAATCCGCTAATCCTGATCAGATGCGCGAATGGTATTCGAAGCATCTTGGACTCGCTGACAAAGGCCAAGGTGTGATGCTTCCGTGGCGAGAACACGACGACCCGCGAAAGGAACACGTTACAGTTTGGACTGTTTTTCCTGCCTCCACTCACTATTTCGATCCCAGCCACGCACCCTTCATGGTCAACTACATCGTGGACGATCTGGATGCTTTGCTCGACCGCTTAAGACAAGAGGGAGTAAAGATTGACGCCAAACGAATGAATGAATCCTACGGTCGCTTTGCCTGGATCTATGACCTGGATGGGAATAAGATTGAGCTCTGGCAGCCGCCGTCCGCAAAGCCCTAAGCGCCTTCCAGTCCACTTACTCAATCGGTTTTCTGCAGCTACGGTCCCGTAGTCGTAGAATGGCCGGAAGTGCTTGCGCCTGGTCATCCCAATATCCGCAAAGGACGTCTCCCCGCTTGATAAAAAAAGCGATGGCTTGCGACGCTGCGAAAGTGAGCTTCCAGATTCCTCTGTCCGAGAGCTTTCGCTCACTTGCTGGAAGTCGCGAAAGCCGATGACTGCGGCACAAATCCCACCCGTCCTTGGCGGATGAGTTTGGAGAACTCAGGGCTATCGCCGGCGGCTTTGGCTGCGGTATTGATGTGCGCCTGTTCCTTCAATGCCGGCAGCGACAATCCGCCGGTATATAGGCCATGGCGTTCGTACATCATCTCGTCCATCTTGCCGTTGAGCAAAATGCGCCAATCCATGCGTGTACGTATGTCTTGCGCCTCGGCGGCGGAGACGGCGATGTTGGTGGTGCAGTTGTTGGTGATGGCGTTGTACCACTCAGGATGGTTGTGCAGTTCGTTGGCGCGTTGCAGGTAATCCAGGAATATTTTCTGCGCCAACGCCGGAGGAACCGTAGTGCGGAACAGGTAGACCTCTTCACCCTTGCGATAGTTGGTACGCAGGCGAATCACGTCGCGCTCGTCGCTGGCGATGTAGGTAAGCGCGTACTGCCGAAAGAATCCGCGAATGGCCGAGTAGTCCTGGCCCACTTCATCGCGGGTCTCAACGGACATGGCGACATGTCCCTGGTTGCCGAAGTCGAAACTGACAATGGGATGGGCGATCCACGGCGAGCCCCACCAGGTGATGAAGATGTCCGCTTCTCGCAGGTTTGCCAAGTTGTAAAAACGGGTCTCCCAGGCGCAGGTGTAGTCCGTTTCGGTCCGGTAATCGCAGTTGCGGAAGTTGTGAATCGTGATCTGATCGCCATTGATGTCGGCGTAGGCGCTCTCGGCATTGTCGGGTCGCCAGTTGTGATGGTTCGAGGGCTTGAGCGTGAACCACCAGAGAGCGACGACAGCGAATCCAGCGATCGCGACCAGCAGGCCAATATTGTGACGACGAAGCAACAGCATCCCCGCGAGTAACACAATGAGGTAGCCGACTGCGGCGAAGACCCGCAATGAGCTCAGCGGCGAGTCGAAATAGATAGCGGCTGCGGCCCACGCGGTGAAGCCAACAGCAACAATAGTTGCACAAGCAACGACGATCCTACGAAGCCGTATCAAATTGCGGACCTTCCTGCGTCACAACCGAGTGATATGAATAGGCCATGGATCACACATCAGAAAACCGGCCTACTTGGAAGAAGAACTCCGGTGGCCGTAGTTGCCGACGGCGCCACCCACTTCCACGGGGCCAAATAGAGTGTTCATGATAAATGCTCCCGCCACGTCTCCCGGAAGGTACGGGGTTTAGGTCCGTTGGGTAGCTGATAAGGTTTGCCGACCTCCATTGTAGAGCGGGAACTGGGCACTGTTGAACCCGGCACGCGGCGCCACAAACCAGTTTTTGGGAGTCTTTGTATCGGCGCATGATCTTACTCATGCCGATATGTCATTTATTCTTGCTCTCTCGAAGCGGGCTTCAGCCCGCTCGCAGTCCGCTGTTTCGAATTTCCACGAACCTGTTCAGCCGAACCCCTCAGTCGCGCTAACCCCGGGCGTTAGCCTGTCCCGAACCTCTGCCGTGGCCACCCCCAAGCCTTGCCAAATTCTCTCCTCGCTGGGAACCAAACTCCTCCTCCTTCCGTCTATCATCCCAGCCTTTTCGGGCCGGGGGACCCCCATGTATTCATTTCGACAGAACTTTCGCTTTGCCCTACGCCAACTGCGCAAATCGCCGGGATTCACCGCAGTTGCTGTACTCACGCTCGCCCTCGGTATCGGTGCGGCTACGGCGATGTTCAGTGTCATCTACGCCACGGTGCTACGGCCGCTGTCGTTTCCGGATCCTGATCGCATCGTGTATGTGGAAACACACGCCGCCGCCAGCTATGTTCAGCCCGCCTCCTGGCCCGGCTATCTGGACGAGCGCCAGCAGAACCAAAGCTTCGAGGCGCTGGCTGGATTTGCCGGCTATGCGGGCATCAACCTCGACACCGGTTCGCAGGTGCTTCACCTCCATAACACCGCTACCAGCGATCATTTTTTCGACGTCTTCGGCGTAAAACCGCTGCTGGGACGCACCTTTCTTCCCGGCGAAGAGCAGGATGGGCGCAATACTGTCGCGGTGCTGAGCTATGAAGTGTGGCAGCAGAATTTTGGCGGTAACCCGAGGGTGGTAGGCACCTCCGTCCGAGTCGATGGGTTTCCCTACACCATCGTCGGCATCATGCCCGCAGGTTTTCGCTTTCCCGTCGGCGTTCCGAATATCGTTTACACGCCCCTCCGCGTCCCCAAAGAGTTGCGCACGGCGCGCGGCGATCATTGGTTGCAAGTCATCGGCCGCCTGAAGCCCGGCATAACCGCCGCACAAGCGCAGGCCGACATGAACAGCGTCCTGACCAACATCGGCAGGGCTTATCCCGATAGCGACAAAGGCCGCACCGCGCGCGTTCTGCCCCTGACCATGCACATCACCGGTGAAAAGCAGCGACAGGCGCTGTGGATCATGGCCGCAGGCGTCTTCTTCGTTCTGCTCATCGCCTGTGTAGACGTGGCCGTCATGCTTCTGGCCCGGGGTGTTGCCCGGCAGCGCGAGATGGCGATCCGGACCGCGCTTGGCGCCGCGCGGACGCGCATTGTCGGGCAAGTCTTGCTGGAAAACTGTGTTCTCGGACTGATTTCCGCCGCCGCAGGCTTACTGATTGCGTGGGCTCTCACCGTCGCCATGAGTCACTTCCTGGCAAAGTCGTTCCAGCGCGGCGGCGATATCCACATCAACCTGCCCGTCTTTCTTGCGGCGTTCGTCATGGCAATGCTCTCGAGCCTGCTCTTCGGGATTCTGCCTGCCCGGAAGTTGTCCGTGACCGACCCCACGCGTTCGTTGAAGTCGGGAGCAGCGGTTGGCACGGAGCGCGGCGACTACCGCCTCCGCTCCGCCTTTGTGGTCACCGAGATTGCCTTGTCGTTGATGCTGCTGGTCTGCACCGGTTTAGTCCTGATGCAGCTTTGGCGCATGCAGCACGTGGACTTCGGTTACACGACGGATCACCTGCTCACGCTTGAGATCAATGTTTCGCCCGGCGAGTATGCCGGCAAAGATCTGGATGCCGCGATCTACCGTCCGCTGGAAGAGAAGGTGCGCGCCATTCCGGGCGTCACAGCAGCCGGCTACAATCGCCTGGTCCCGCTGCTGAACTGGGGCTGGAACAGCGGCATCAACATGGTGGGCAAGCCGCCCGATCCGCCCGATCATGAGCGATTAGCTGAGGTTCGCACAGTCTCTGCTGGCTGGTACCAGGCTATGGGATTGCGATTACTGAAAGGGCGCCTGTCCGATCCGGCCATCGACAAGCCTGGCCCGCACCAGGTTGTGATTGTGAATCAGAAATTTGTCGACACGTTTCTTCCCGGGGAGGAGCCGATCGGGCAACAGATCAAGCAAGACCGCGACAACCAGACCATCATTGGTGTAGTCAGCAACGGACGCCAGTCGATAGAACAGCCGCCTTTGGCGGAGGCGGACTATCCCATGTCACAGGTGTCAACGAAGGAAAGCGCTGACGAGCTGGGCAACATGTCTTTGTTTGTACGCACCACGGTGCCCCCGGAAACCATCGTGTCTCAGCTTCGACAGGCCTTGCACCAGGTCGCGCCCTCCGTCCCTTTTCCCACGCCCGAATCGATGGATGACATCCTGGCCGACTCACTTGTATTTAACCGCATGCAAGGCTGGCTCTTCAGCATCTTCGCGGTGATTGCATTGGTGCTGGCGCTGATCGGCATCTACGGCGTGCTTAGTCAGGAGGTTGGCCTGCAAACCCGTGACATCGGCGTACGCATCGCTTTGGGGGCCGACCGGTCCGATATCGTGCGGATGGTGCTAGGGCGCGCGGGACTGTTGATGTCGTTGGGTATAGCGGCGGGCGTACTGGGCAGCATCGCCTCGGAGCGACTGCTGGGTACGATCATCTCGGTCGAGACCAGTCGTGACCTGCTCGCTCTGGCGCTGGTCGCGGTGGCTCTGGGTGCTGTCGGGCTGATTGCCAGTATGCTGCCCGCTCGGCAAGCGGCGTCGATTGAACCTATGCAGGCGTTGCGCAACGAATGAGGGGAATCACCACAGAGACACGGAGAAAGACAAAGAAAAGTTTTTCAGACCCTCTGTGCCTCTGTGTCCCTGTGGTTAACAATCCAAAAGCAAAAGGCGGGCAACTTACCCGCCTTCGTAAGAACCGACAATCCTGGTTACTTCGCCGCGACAGCCTTCACTCGAGCGCTCAGGCGCGCCTTGTAGCGGCTGGCGGTGTTCTTGTGCAGCACGCCCTTCTGCACCCCTTTGTCGACGACGGATACTGTGGCGCGGTAGGCGCCCTGAACGGCTTCCTTGTCACCCTTGCTGATGGCCTGCCGCAGGGAACGGAGAGCGCCGCGTAGGCGTGATTTGTTGGCGCGATTGCGCGTCGTCTTGGTCTCGGTTTGACGCGCACGTTTGAGCGCCGAAAAATGATTCGCCATACTTTTCTGTTGGTCCTTAGTGAGGAATCTCGACCTGAGCCGAATAGTTGATTTTACCGGAATCCCGCAGGACGGGCAACTCACCTTCATCTCACTGTAGATGCTCCAAGATAATGTCACCCCCTAACTGCAACGAGACTTTGTCACCCTCTCAGGATGGTGACGATGAGTCAGAAAGAGCTCCAGCGAGTGAAAGTGATTGAGAATGCAGCGGGCGGGCGGCTGAGCGTACGCGAAGCCGCCCGCCTGCTGCAACTGAGTGAGCGCCAGGTGCAGCGCCTCAAGCGACGCTATCAGCCCGATTCCATTGCCTGGGTCCAGCACGGCAATCGTGGACGTCCCGTGCCTTGGGCTTTTCCTCTTCCCCAGAAGCTTTTGATCTTGACCCTGGCCCGCACCAAGTATCAGGGCTTCAACGATTCCCATCTCTGTCAGAAACTCAACGCCGAGGAGAACCTGCCGGTCAGCCGCGAGACCGTGCGCCGCATCCTGCGCGCCGCCAAGCTGGCCTCGCCGCAGAAACGCCGACCCCGCAAGTATCGCTCGCGCCGCCCGCCCCGCCCCCGTTGCGGCATGATGGCGCTCACCGACGCCAGTACCCATGACTGGCTCCAAGGCCGCGGTCCGCAACTCACCCTCATCGGCTTTCAGGACGACGCCACCAAGCAAATCCTCTCCGCTCATTTCCAACTCGAAGCCGAAAACACCGTCGGCTATCTTCGCGCTCTACACGCCATGATCACCACTCATGGCGTCCCCCTCAGCCTTTACCGTGATCGCCACAGCATCTTCCAGCGCAACGATTCCCACTGGACCCTGGCCGAACAACTCGCCGGGCAGCAGTCCCCCACCCAGCTCGGACGCGCCCTGGAGGAACTCGGCATCCAGCAGATCCCTGCCTATTCTCCGCAGGCCAAGGGACGCGTCGAGCGCCTCTGGCGCACCTGCCAGGACCGCCTGGTCAGCGAACTCCGCCTGGCTCATGCCACCACCGTGGAGCAAGCCAATGCCGTGCTCGACACTTTTTGCCGCGACTACAACCAACGCTTCGCTCGCCCCGCCGCCGACTCCGCGCGCGATTTCCGCACCCTGCCCCGGCGCTTCGATCTCGCCCGCTGCCTCAGTTTTCGCTACCAGCGCATCGTCAGCCCCGATCACGTCGTCACCCTCGGAGCCTATGCCATCGCGCTGCCCCGACGTCCCGGACAGCGGGGCTACGCCGGAGACTTCGTCGAACTCTCCCATCAACTCGACGGCTCGCTCCTCGTCTATCGCGGCGATCAGTTGCTTCTCACCCAAGCTCTGCCGCTCCAGGAACACGCCGATCGCCGCCCCGCTCGCCGTACCACCGCGCAGAAAAGAAAGACGCTGCCGCGCATCTATAACCTCTCCGGCCGCCCCGCGGTTGCGGCCGTTACTTAAATGACAGGGGGTGACAAAGTCTCGTCGCAGTTAATACGACATTTTCTGGTTGCAACAACACTCACCTTCATCTCACCCGTTTGTGGGACGCTCCTGACGCATTAGGGGGATGTAGGCTTATCGCGCCCTCTCCTATGCTGACAACATGTTGAAGCCGAAGGTCTGCCCCGTATGCGCAGCCGACGAACTTGTGCCTGTTATGCGTAAACCGATGTCACCCGGAAATGGTGACACTGCGGCTTTGTCGGGCGTCCTGGCCTACCGTTGCAGCAACGGCCACTTGTTTACCGCGGTCGATGACGAACCCCAGGCCAGGAAAGTGGCCGCCGACTAACCCTGCTGCCTTCCTCGAGCCCCACAGCAAAGCTGCACGCCAGCCCACACCGCTCGCTTCACGGTAGTGAATTTTTGCCTCGGGTCTTCTCTATTTACCTGCCATTGACCTGGAGCAGGTATTCTCCCTTTTGCCCGTCCCAGCATCCCGCAGCTCCGGATGGAATCGACTATTGAGTGCTCCCTTTGGCCGGCTGGAGCCATCCAATAAAAGGGAAGGGGAATTTGATAGAGAGTTCCACGAACGTAACCCGACCAGCACCGAATTGCCTGCTTGAAGGATTGACTCCGCCCCGATTCGGGGGTACGCTAGCGGCCAATGAGAGTAGTTTTTGGCTTGGACCAACTTCCGGCCGCAATCTGTTGCTCTCCTGCACATCTCTGCCATGCTCACGTAACCCAGGCCGAAGCGGTTGCTTCCCATCGAGCTATTGGGACATCGCTTCTCATGCATTCCAGTCCGCGCAAGAATGGCGGCTTGCCCCGAAACAACTGGAGGCTGTCTCCCGACTCTAGATGAAGAAGAACATCGAAATAACTCCCAATATCGAAACCCTGTTTGGTACCCGAGACGAAAACCTGCGCTTGCTCGAAGATGGTTGGAACATCACCATCAACCTGCGGGCGGACTCGATCGAGATTATTGGAGGCGCTGCCGATGTCGCGCGCGCCGAGCAGGTGTTCACCGACTACGAATATCTGGTACGCAATGGCTACAGCTTCGTCAACGGCGACTTGGGCGCAATGATCCGCGTCCTGACTGCCGACGATACGGCTAGCTTGCGTGGATTAGCCGAGGCCGGTAAGCAGCGCTCGTTTGGCAAGCGCAGTGTGCAGCCCAAAAGCATCAACCAGCGGCGCTATCTCGAAGCCATCGAAAAGCACGACATGGTCTTTGGCGTAGGACCGGCGGGAACTGGGAAGACATATCTTGCCGTGGCCATGGGAATCGCCGCCCTGATGTCGAAGCGCGTGAACCGCATCGTGCTGGCGCGCCCGGCCGTCGAAGCCGGCGAGCGGTTGGGCTTTTTGCCGGGCACCTTGCAGGAGAAGGTCGATCCTTATCTTCGCCCTCTGTACGACGCCCTCTACGACATGCTCGAGCCGGACAAGGTTGATCGTTACCTGGAGAAGAATGTCATCGAGATTGCTCCGATTGCCTTCATGCGCGGGCGCACCCTCAATGACGCATTCGTGATTCTTGACGAGGCGCAGAACACCACCTCGGAGCAGATGAAAATGTTCGTAACCCGGCTGGGGTTCAACTCCAAGGCGGTGATCACCGGCGACGTCACGCAGATCGACCTGCCCAATGCCAATCGCAGCGGATTGGTTGAGGCGGTGGAGATTCTGAGCAAGGTGGAAGGTATTCGCTTCTGCTACTTCGACGAAGGCGACGTGGTGCGACATCACCTGGTGCAGCGAATCATCCGCGCTTACGAGGACTATAAGGGGCGCAACGAGCAGCTGTCGTTGTCGCTTGAAATCAAGAACGGCAACGGCTTCGCCACGGCCCGTACCAGCGATGGCCGAGTACACTCCACCAGCGTTGCGCGCGAGGCTCCCCTGGCGGAAATGCCTCCCGCGGAGGCTTCGCCGCCGCCGGATCGCGTTTCCGAATAGAGACTTGATACCATAGTAAGGGAGGGCCTGGTGCCCTCCCTTTATTCTTGAAACGAAAGTGATCATCCTGGAGCACGAGAGCGGAGATGTTAGCGCGCGGGAGTTAACCCGATTCGCGATGCGGGCTCAGCGTGCGGTCAAGTTGGCTGGCGAAGTGACCGTACGTATCACCTCCAGCCAGGAAATGCGGGAACTGAATCGCTGCTTTCGCAACAAAAACCAGCCCACCGACGTGCTTTCGTTCCCATCGATCCTGCAGGACATGACGGGTGACATCGCGATCTCCCAAGAAATCGCCGCCAGCAATGCTGCCGAACTGGGCCACTCCACGGAAACCGAGTTAAAGATCCTGATTCTGCATGGAATGCTGCACCTGGCCGGACACGATCACGAGTCGGACAACGGTGAGATGCGGACGCTGGAATCCGACCTGCGCCGCCGGCTGAAATTACCCGCGTCGCTGATCGAGCGCACTCACGCCGCTCGTCGTACATCTGGCAACCCTGGTAGCCTTCGCCAGCGCGGAGGAGTCCGGAGATGAGCCTTCCGTTAGCCATCGTGCTGCTGGTGTTGATGGCGCTGCTGGCGCTCGTTTCGTATGTCGATCGGCTCTACGCGGAGATGGGCAAATTTCTGGCGCGCGAGTTCCAGGAGAACATCGACGCTTACGAGGAGCGGGTGGAACCCCGCCTGCACGTGGGCCGTGAACGTGCAGCGCTTTCCATGACGGTCTTGACGCAGCTCTGCATGGCCGGCATCGGCGTGCTCATCGGCTATGTGCTCTTCATGGAGAAGCGCTGGGTGGTACTCGACCTGGTGCAGGCAGCGGTGAGCCTGATTTTCATCATCGTCATCTTCCATCAACTGCTGCCCTACCTTTTCTTCGTTCGCACGCGCGGCGAGTGGCTTGCACGTTGGGTCCCGGTTCTTCGCACTCTTATCTACCTGGCGTTGCCCGCAACCCTGATTCTCGGCTTCGGGCTCTCAGTCGCTTCGCTTTCCAAAGAGCACCCCGAGAAGCAGCCGGAACATCCCTCAGAGGCTGTCGATGCCCTCATTGAGGCCGGTCAGGAAGAAGGGATACTGGAGGAGAGCGATCGCGACCTCATCCAATCAGTGGTGGAATTCGGCGACAAGACGGTCCGCGAGGTGATGACTCCACGGCCCGAAATCATTGCCGTTCCGATGGCCGCTACGGTGGAAGAATTGACGGATTTACTGAAAAAACACCCTTACTCGCGTATACCGGTGTATGAGGGCGATATCGATCACATCAAGGGAATGGTGTACGCCAAAGACGTGTTGCAGGTGTCCGATATCGAAGCCCGCAGCAGAACCGTCCGCGACCTTATGAAGCCCGAGGTGTACTTCGTTCCGGAAACAAAGTTGGGCAGCGAGTTGCTGCGCGAAATGCAGCGTGACAATACACGCTTGGCAGTGGTTATCGACGAGTACGGTGGAGTCGCCGGTCTCGTCACCATCGAAGACCTGGTCGAAGAGATCATCGGCGAGATTCGTGACGAGCACGAGAAACCGGAAGTCGTGAAAGAAAGTGACAGCTCCTACATCTTCACCGGCAACACCGATATTGATCTGCTGGACAAGCTGCTCGGTGTCCGGCCGGCGGAGAAAGAGGCCACTACCATCGCCGGCCTGGTCAGCGAGCTAGCCGGGCACATCCCCAAGGCCGGCGAGGTTTTCGAGGAGAACGGACTGCGCTTTGAGGTGCTGGAGTCCACCCAACGACGGGTGAATCGCGTACGAGTCAGCTTGCAGCCGAAGCAGGTTGGGGCCTGACGACTTCCACGCGCCGCCGAGAAAAATATGCCCTTTCGTTCCGGCTTCGTGTCCATCATCGGCCGTCCTAATGCAGGCAAGTCGACGCTGCTGAATGCGCTGGTCGGCGAAAAGCTCGCCATCGTCACCCGCAAGCCGCAAACCACCCGCAATCGCATTCAGGGAATGGTAAACGTGGAACGCAAAGGCAAGCGCCCCGCCGGACAAATCGTCCTGGTGGATACTCCCGGCGTTCACAAGCCCATCAACTCGCTCAATCGCCGCATGATGAAGGAAGTGTATGACGCGCTGGAAGGCTGCGATCTTCTCCTGCTGATTGTGGATGCCACCGCGAAGTTCGGCACCGGAGATAAGTTCGTACTCGACATTGCCAAGAAGACCGGCCAGCGGTGCTTTTTGCTGCTGAACAAAATCGACGCGCTGGACAAACAGAAGCTGTTGCCGCTGATCGCGGAGTATCAAGCGTTGCACGATTTTGCAGAAGTGATTCCAATTTCGGCGCTCAAGCGGGAAGGCTTGGATATGCTGCTGGATGCGGTGATCAAGGCGCTACCCGAAGGGCCGCGATACTTTCCTAAGGACCAGATCACCGATCAGCCGGAGCGCTTCCTGGTGGCGGAGTTGATTCGCGAGCAGGTGCTCCTAGCCACCGAACAGGAAGTACCCTACGCGACCACCGTGCTGATTGACCAGTATCAGGAGGGCGAAAGGCTGACCCGTATCGCGGCTACGATTTATTGCGAGCGCGACGGTCAGAAGGCGATCCTGATCGGCAAGCAAGGCTCCACGCTCAAGAAGATTGGTACTGCCGCCCGCTTGCAGATTGAAAAGCTGCTCAACACCAGGGTCTTCCTGGAGCTATTCATTAAAGTCCGGCCGGGCTGGCGCGACTCGCGCGATTTCGTGCAGGAAACCGACTGGCGCACCCAACTGGAACGCATGACGGGTACCGAGTACACGGACGACGGCGGCCCGGATTCCGATAGGGAAGAGTAGATCGCTTCTCGTTTTTGCTGTCTTTGCGCCCAGTCATAGAGCCGGCTCAAGCTAAGGAAGATCTGATTAAGTTGAAGTTTTGAAGGGGGCGGCCTTCAGGGACTGTGTCGCGACCGCCCTCGCAATTTCGTGGTGGAACAAACAACTCGCGGCGCGGCCAAACTAGCCGCGCAGCGGCGACATGATGTTAGGCGTGGGCGTAAGCCCACGCGCCAAGCGGAGAAAAGCCGAGCCGCAGAGCGGCGACACCGGGTTGCGACACAGTCTCTTCAGGCCGCCCGTAAGTGCCCGAGTCAAGTTGGGCTTTAGTGTATGCGTGAGAACTAACCTTTATCCTTGGCGGTGGAACATGACCCGCGAAAATCCAGCCCCGCAGGGGCGGCTACGTCGTTAGCCCAGGATGAAGCGAAGCGGAATCCTGGGCGGAGTAGGAAATTATTCCGAGCCGCGTAGCGGCGACACCGTTCTCACGCAGACACTCTAGCCCTTGAGGGACTTCGATCGCACTTAATCAGACTCTTCCTAAGCCCGATAAGACGATAAGCTTTGGACCTCCTTTCCAGCCGTCGATCCAAAACACGGAACCACAAGCTTCTCCGTCTCCCAGGCGTTATCATCAGATTTTCCCCATGCAGCAACACGCCACCAATATCGTCCGTGAGCTGCGTCGGCACGGCTTTCAGGCGTACTTCGCCGGCGGCTGTGTGCGTGACATGCTGCTGGACTTGACTCCCGCCGACTACGACGTTGCCACGGATGCCACGCCGCCCCAGGTGATGGGGATCTTTCCCGAGACCTATGCCGTGGGCGCGCAGTTTGGCGTAGTGCTGGTTCCGGCGCCGGAAGACGTTCCGCGTCCAGCGACTCCTTCCGAGCACCCCAACTATGTCGAGGTCGCGACCTTCCGCAACGATGGCGCCTACTCCGACGGCCGGCACCCTGACCAGGTTCGCTACTCGAGGAATCCCCGCGAGGATGTGCAGCGCCGCGACTTCACCATCAACGGCCTGCTCATGGATCCGCTGGACGATAATCGTGTGCTCGATTTTGTTGGCGGGCGCGACGATCTGGCAGTACGTATCATCCGCGCCATTGGCGACCCGGAACTCCGTTTCAGCGAAGACAAGCTGCGCATGCTGCGCGCGGTGCGCTTCGCCGCGCGCTTCCGGTATGTCATCGAGCCCCTGACCTTTGCGGCGATCCAG
This sequence comes from uncultured Acidobacteriaceae bacterium, assembly GCA_963785825.1. Taxonomy (GTDB): domain Bacteria; phylum Acidobacteriota; class Terriglobia; order Terriglobales; family Acidobacteriaceae; genus Bog-257. The sequence goes on from CAWAWQ010000002.1 coordinate 48,774, forward strand.
CGCCTGGCGCCGCAGATTCACCAGGTCAGCCGCGAGCGTGTGCGCGATGAGTTGACCAAGATGCTCACCGAGGGCAACCCCCGGCGCGCCTTTGAACTGCTCGACAGCACCGGCCTGCTGAAGCAGGTTCTGCCCGAAGTCGATCGCATGCATGGCGTCGAGCAGCCTCCGCAATTTCACCCCGAGGGCGACGTATGGATCCACACCCTGCTTCTGCTGGAGAAACTTCCTCCCAGATGCTCCCGCACCTTGGCATGGGGCAGCTTGCTGCATGATGTAGGCAAGCCGCCCACGTTCCGCGTCGCGCCTGACCGCATTCGCTTCGACCGACACGTCGAGGTCGGAATCCGTATGGCGGAAGAAATCTGCCACCGGTTGCACTTCTCCAATGAAGACACCAAGCAGATCACCGCGCTGGTGGCCAATCACATGCGTTTCGCGGACGCGGAGCGAATGAAGGAATCGACCTTGAAGCGATTTCTGCGCTTGCCCAAATTCGATGAGCACCTGGAACTGCATCGCATCGATTGCCTCAGCAGCCACGCAAACCTGGGGCTCTACAATTTTGTTCGGGAGCGCTTGCAGCAAAGTTCGGAGGAAGAGATCAGACCGAAGCCATTGCTGAGCGGGCAGGACTTGATCCAGCTCGGCTACCGGCCCGGGCCGCAGTTTCGCGAGATGCTGTCGGCGGTGGAGGATGCGCAACTGGAGGGATCGCTGCGCAACCGGGAAGACGCCCTGAGTTTCGTGACCCGGGAATTTCCGCTGGCCAGCTAAGAACGGAAAACGGAAACCGCGAAATTCAATTGGAGGGAGTTGGGCCGGCTTCCATCACATCAAATCGCAATTCGAGACGGTTGCCATTGGTCGGGACGACTTGGGAAACTATCGCCGCATTGGGAAAACCATTGGCGGCATAAAATTTTCGTATGCCTTCCGCTGTTTGAGAAACTTTACTGAGACTGAAAATGTCTCCCGGCTGTGCGGAACTCAACTCATGAAGCTGATCGGCAGTGAAAGCCTTGACGCCAGACCAGACGATGGACTCGATCACGTATTGTTGCCCTTGCATAATTCCGAAGGTGAGCGACACCGGCATCGGGTGACGAGCCTCATCCATAACTCGCATGACTGGCTCTTGCACAGTGGGGTGGAAATAACCGAAATCCTGCAGCGCCTGCACTATGAGATTGCGCAGCGTTTCGATCTCAGAATTATCAAAGCATCTTCCGACTATGCGCAACTTGGCTGATGCCGCTTCTTCAAGAGTCAAGTGACCGTGGTCTTCGAAGACCACGTTGGCTACACAATAATCAGGGTTTTGTGCGTTGCACCGTGTGGGACTCAGAACTGTGCCGGCACACAGGAGAAGCATCACGGCAACGATTGAATGTCGCATATTGAGCCTCGCGGGCCATGTTAACTCAGTTTGCTATGTTACGGCGGACCCTCCTAATGCAATGCTAGAATCGGTATTCAGAACATGCAGCATGCACGGGCAACACTGAAAAAAATCTTTGCCGACAGACTCCGCCGAGAAGGGAACGACGCGCCCGTGCTGGCGTGGCCGCTGGCCTGCGGCGCGAGGACGGCGGAAAAGACCTCTGCTGTAGGATTCGACAGAGGCGTGCTGACGGTCGAGGTGCCTGACCGAATCTGGCAGCAGCAGTTGCAGGGGCTCAGCGGCCAATATATTTCAGCGCTGAACCAGATCAGCGCCGAGCCGGTGAACAGCATCATCTTCGTTCCTGCGGAGCGCGGCCAACACGAATTCTGAAAGACCGCAAATATGGTTTCCGAAAAGGATGTTCTTTACGTTGCCGAGTTGGCGAACCTCGAACTGACTGAAGAGGAGCGCGCGCGCATGTTAAAGGACCTAAACTCGATTCTCGGCTACATCGACCGCCTGAATCAGCTCGACACCAGCAAAGTGGAGCCGATGGCGCAAGTGGCGAGCGTTCACGGTATCGCATCCGCAATGAGGGCCGATGAGCTGCGTCCTTGTCTGCCCCGCGAACAAGCGTTGCAGAACGCCCCTGCTGCGGACGGCGTTTTTTTCAAAGTGCCGAAGGTAATCGAAAGATAGGCAGCAATTTCCGCATTGAACCCACATGGATATCGATTCACTCACCATTGATTCCACCCGCACGGCCCTGCTTGAGAGGCAGATGACGGCCACGGCGCTGGTCGATGCATTCTACGAACGGATCGAGGCGGAAGACGGTGCCATCGGCGCATACCTGGCCTTGTGCAAGGAGCGTGCTTACCAGCAGGCTTCCCGCGTCGATTCTCTCGCCGATAAGGGTGACGAGCTGCCTCCATTGGCGGGAGTGCCGATTGCCGTCAAGGATGTCTTCACCACCAAGGACGTTCGGACCACCGCCGGTTCGAAGATCCTGGAGAACTTTGTTTCGCCTTACGATGCAAGCGTGGTGCGCAGGTTGGAAGAAGCGGGCGCAATCGTTCTGGGCAAGACCAACTGCGACGAGTTTGCCATGGGCTCGTCGAACGAGAACTCGGGGTTCCATCCCGTGCGCAATCCACGCGACCATTCGCGGGTGCCGGGAGGCTCGTCTGGAGGCTCGGCGGCGGCAGTCGCTGCGGGAACTGCCGTGGCTTCGCTCGGCTCCGATACCGGCGGCTCCATTCGCCAGCCGGCGGCCTTCTGTGGCGTGGTGGGGCTGATGCCCACCTACGGGCGTGTCAGCCGCTACGGCCTGATCGCCTTCGCCTCATCCCTCGATCATCCCGGTCCCTTCGGCAAGACCGTGAAAGACGCGGCACTGATGCTCCAGGAGATCGCTGGGCGCGATCCCATGGATTCCACCTCTGCCGACGTGCCAGTCCCCAATTATCGCGAGCACATCGGACGGGCCGTAGAAGGCATAAAGGTTGGGGTACCTCTGGAGTATTTCGAGGAAGGGCTCGATGGCGAAGTTCGTGCGGCGGTGGAGTTCGGGCTTCAGGAGATGAAAAATGCCGGCGCGGAGATCATCCCGATTTCGCTGCCGCATACCTCCTACGCCATACCAACCTACTATGTCATCGCTACCGCCGAGGCTTCTTCCAATCTCGCCCGCTACGACGGCGTGCGCTACGGCTTGCGCTCCGCCGAGGGTAAGACGCTGAGTGAGATGTACCGCCGCACCCGCGATGCAGGCTTCGGAGCCGAGGTGAAGCGCCGCATTATGTTGGGAACGTATGTGCTGAGCGCCGGCTACTACGATGCGTATTACCTGAAAGCACAGAGGGTTCGCAGCCTGCTGGCGCGCGACTTCGAGCAGGCGTTCGCCATCGTGGATGTCATCGTCACTCCCACCACGCCTACACCGGCGTTCAAGCTCGGCGAAAAGACGGACGACCCCCTGGCGATGTACCTGGCCGACATTTTCACCGTAACAGCGGATCTCGCTGGCATCCCTGGAATTTCAATTCCCTGCGGCAAAAGCAACGAGGGATTGCCAATTGGAATGCAGATCCTGGGAAAGCATTTTGACGAAGCCACCGTGCTGCGTGTGGCGCACGTGGCGGAACATGCACTGGCTGGGGGGGTGGCGTGAGGTCCCGGGTGTATTACTTTCACCATGCTTAAGAAGAAAAGTGTGCGCTGGTTCCTAATGGCTGGCTGTATCGGTGTGGCGGTGGCGATCGTCCTCCTGATAATCAAGCCTGCGAATCCCGCGCTCATCTTGTTCCTGTGTCCTACCGCGATCGTGGGCTTGGCGGATCCGAAAACACTGATTGATAAAACGGCGACAGCCATCGTGATTTTTGGTGGGAATTTCCTTCTGTACGGAGTCTTTGGAGGAATAGCCAGCTTGGCCGCTGATAGCGGCGAACGATGAGGCTGCTAATCTGTGGCGTGTCTTACCCTGTACGCTGTCTGTTGCTGTGAGTATTGCTCACGAAACGATATCGTAGTACCGCTCTCCCGCGCACGCCCGGCATAACAGTCTGCCGTCCCGCTGCACCTCGCGCTGAAAGTTGATGCCCTCGCCGCATTCGGCGCAGACGATGCGCTCGCCCTTGTAGCCCGGCAGTTCTTCCGGCGGTAGCGTCACCTTCACCCACTGCACCGTGAACAGGTCTTCATTCGGTAGTTCGCGATAGGCGAGCATCTGCTGCCGGTTCTTGTTCTCGATCTCAGGATGCATCTGGCGCGCCAGTGCCTTCGAGCTCTCGCGGGCGCACACGCGCACCGCCCGATTCGATTCCAAATCGACGAAGGTGGCTGCCACCTTGCCCCAATCGCGAAATTTGAGAGCTCGCTTGCCCAACCGGCAGCCGGTGACGACCGCTACCGCATCCGTCGCACAGCGATCGATCTCGACAAAGGTGATGAGCCGCTTGCGATCCTTGCCGTGAGGATCATCAATGCCCAGCAGCTCGAGGCCGAGCATCGCCAGCCGCACCCCAAGGACCTGCCCGGCGCACAAGTGTCCGTGGGCGATTTCCGCATCGTGCAGCAATTCGTCGAAACTCTTCAATACAGAGGAACTCCATTCGGGTCGTGAGCCATGCGACTTTGAGGGAGTAGATTAGTTCGTAGCCGCGCTCTGTTCCGTTTCGTCGCCAGTCCCCGCGACCGTCCAGGTCTTGTCCGGATTGTAATCCTTCATCTGCTTGGCAATCTCGGCTGTATTGGGGCCCAAATCCTTTTCATAGACATTACCGTTCTGATCGACAAGAAACGTCATGACTCCCGAATTGCGATACTCTGCCGGATAGGCGACGAACGCAAAGCCGCCCGTCATCTTTCCGTCAACCAGATAGCTTTTCGCTCCTTCGGGCGCGTTCTTACCCTGTGCAGTGAGAATGCGATAGAAATAGCCGTGAAACGGCTGCGCCGAGTTATTCTGGCCGCCGTATCCTTCACCGGTGGCGTACGCCACCAGCGGGCCGATGGGACTCTCCGGTTGTCCTTCGGCAACCTTCCAGTAGAGCCCATTCTGCTTGCCCGGGCCGCTGATGAACTTCTGCGCATACTGGTGAACCGTGTCGCCATCGTGGGTCTGCTGGAAGTAGTCCTGTTGCGCGTTTACAAGTACGCCGCAGACCCGAATCGTGGCCAATTCATTCTTGCCGATGCGGCGGAACAAAATCTCCTCCACCCCGGCTTTGCTGTCGAAGTACCACTGCCCAGCCGCATCCTTTTTCAGCGGAATGGGAAAGGGCCAGTTTTCGGCGCCGAGGTAAAGCGTCTGGTCGCCATTGCTCTCGGAACCCCAGCGATTCATCTGCTGGAAGCGCTTCAGGAACACCTCCCCGTTGTTCTTGTCCTGTACTTCATCGCCGGAAGAAACGACGCTGGAAGCGGATTGTCCCAGAACCGACAGCATGGCGGCCTTGTCTCCCGATTGCACCGCCTCGTCCAGCGTCTTACCTGCGTCCTGAGGCGTGGCGAAGGTCTTTTCTCCGGGTTCCTGGGCTGAAGCCAAGGTCGCCGTCTGCACCAAGGTGAACAGCAGCACAAATGCGCTCAGCAGCAATGCACGCCATTTCATCGAGCTTGCCCTCCAATCCTTTTCCAACATCGAGCAGCCTCCATCCCGTTTCCCAACTCCACCTCAAGTTCAGCGTCGTCGACCGCCGCCGCCGCCCCCTCCATAACTGGCGCGTCCGCGATTGCTGTCGGCGCGCGCGTTGCCGCCTGCGCTGTAGCCACTGAATGCGCCACTCTTGGTCCCACTCGAGGGGCTCTTGCCGTATCCACGATCCGGCGAGTTCGTTGGCCGGCTCGCGGTGTTTTGCGGCCGGTTGTTTTGCATATTGCCGCGATTGACATTGTTGTTGCCGCGATTCGCGTTATTGTTGGCATTAATGTTGTTATTGCGGTTCGCATTGGTGGTGCGGTTGCCGTTGTTGGCATTGACGTTGTTGCGATTTCCGCCGTTGATGTTCACTGTGTTGCCGCTGATGTTGGTATTGCGATTACCCGAACGGTTGATATTGTTGTTTGCCGGATAATTCCCCGGACGGGTCCAGTTTCCGTTGTTATAACGGTTGCCGTTCGCGTACACGTTGCTGCGCGAAACATACACATTGCGGTTGTAAACCACCGTTCCCCCGCGCCAGCCACAGTTCCAGTTGTTCCATCCCCATCCGCAGCAACTATTGCTCATCGCCGCGCCCACTGCCATTCCCACGCCGAAGGAAATCAGCCCTGTAGCAACCACCGCACCGGTACTGTAGCCGGGCGGGTAGTAGGGCGTGCCATAAACCACGGTCGGGTTATAGGTCGGGACATAAACCACCTGCGGATTGGCAGGCTGGATCACGATCGTCTGCGGGCTCTCCTGTACCACCGTCATCTGCGAGGTGGATTTCAGGTTGCCCGTAGCCTTGGCTTGCTGGCGCAGTCTCTGGACGGAAGCCATCACGTCGGCCTGCTGGTTGTAAAATGCGTCACCCAAGGCCGACGTCCACGACAAATTGTTCGACATGTTGTCGAGCACGGAAGGGAACTGCGTCAAGGCTTTAACGCTGGGATCCCACGATTGCTGGTTCACCGCCTCGGCGAGAGCGTTGCCTTGCAGGCTGCTATGGTCCTTCAGCCACTGATCGGCCTCCACCACTTGGTTGGGATAGGTAGAGGCGGCGAGGATTTGTGCCACCAGCGCATCGGGATACAACGCAATCGGAGCTACGAGCGCATCGATCTGACTGGCGGAAACATTGGCCGGCGCAGCTTCCTGCATTCCGTCCAACGTTAGCTCCGGGTTAGCTCTCGCAGCTGCATTGGCCGGGGAGGTGGCAAAAATTATTCCGCAAACCAGCACCAGCGCCAAGACCTGCTTCAGGCGGACCATGATGCATTTGCTCCAATCTATGGCGCCGGCTCCAGCCGAAGCCATCGCAGAACTGCCTAGACATGTGTTGATGGGCACATTGTAGTGACTGATATCGGGTTTGTGAAAGAATTTTTCGCGGATCAACCTCGAGCTTCGGGCGAGTCGATTGCGATGCGGGGGCAATCGCTCACATAAACGTCAGCAGTTCGCCAACTGAGGCAGGCTTTCAGGGAAGCATTGGCGATCGGAAGATGAGCAGTGCCGAGAAGGCAAGGGCGGCCGAATAGCCGCCCTCGGACATTTTGCATAACTACTCAGCTCAGTGCATGTCGCTCATGCCGCCGCCGCTACCGCCTTGCTGCGCCAGCATCTTAACACCGTCCACGTGCATGGACCCACCGCTGGTCATCGATCCTGTGACCTGAACGTGATGTCCGAGATGCTCCTGCAGCGCATCGGGGTTATCGACAGGAATAACCTTCTGATCTTTGTCGCTGACGAAGACCGGTTTCTCGCCGGCGGCCACACATTTTTTAGCGCAAGCTTCGTGGGAGGCATTGGCGCCCTTCGCGCCGCACTTCGAGTCGCTGATCCAACCGTCCCAGGTTTTGTCTTTGGCCGCAGCCAGCAGAGTCATGCTGCACAGATAAAGTCCGATCACCAGAAGCGCTCTCTTTTTCATGTTTCTTCTCCTCTAAATGGGATCGCCGGCAAAGCCGGCTGATTCTTAAACGACAGGACGGAGGTCAGTCAGCACAATCTTCGGACACAACACTCGCACACTCATCCGAGAACAACTCCATCCCAGCTTATGTACGGCGCGGACCCCACTCCAGATTTGCGTTCCGATAAGTTTAGTCCAATGGCAAGGTGCGGGGAAGCTTTGCGGGAATGACCGGGCAGACGGGCGATTAGAGGCTCCCCAGCGGAAGGCGCTTTCTATTTCTGATTGCTGTTTTCCGCAACCGCGGCCGGCTGTTTGGGATCGGGTTTGCCGCGTTGCTCGAACAAGACCACCTCACCCGGCTTGACGTAGCCCAGTTGCTCGCGGGCCTCTTTTTCGATGATGCTGGGATCGCCGCGTTGCAGGCCCTCCACGTAATGCTGGAGCTGTTCGTGCTCGAGTTTCTTGCGTGTGATCTCCTGCTCCAGTCGCTGCACTTCGGCGCGTTTGCTCTGCCAGATCTTCATGCCGTTGGCGCCGAACACCACTTTGTAGCCGATGGAGACCGCCAGCACGCCAATGCACAGCGTCGCCAGCACGCGACGCATGCGATACACCCAGCCCCCGGCAATGCGAATGGTAACGCTCATGGACTAAGGCAATGCGGCGGCAGCTTTTGGCGACTAAAGCTTAAAGATTCACTCGCACACTGCGTCAGTTCTAGTGAACGTCGCTTTCTGCAGCCGGTCAAGGCGAGTTCAGTTGCAATTTCCGCTGCGAACCAATCTCGATAAGCGATGAATAGGCGAAGAAAACTCGCCCTTGACCCTTGCTGTTTCCCAAACCGAACGCTGCCGCGGTGGTAAAGTTTCCGGCGAGAAAAACGTGAGAGGAGCTTCCAATGACCAACGCGCGCATCGTGATTACGACTGTGGGGCTGAAAGAATCGGCGGAGAAGCTTGCTCAACAACTGGTGGAGCGCCGGCTGGCCGCCTGTGTGAACATCGTCGGTCCTATCCGCTCAGTTTATCGTTGGAAGCAGAAAGTGCAGAATGAACAGGAGTACCTGCTGCTGATCAAGACCACGGCCGCTCACTCGACTGAACTGCAATCCGCGCTCAAAGAGCTGCACTCTTACGACCTGCCAGAGTGCTTGGAGATCGCTGCCACGGGGGGAAGCGATGACTATCTTGCCTGGCTGGAAGAGGAAGTCAACAGCGGGCAATGAGGGCCGCCGTCTCCGCGTCAAGGCCGCGATAAAGAGGCTCCCGCCGCATGATTTGATACAATGTCAGATCGAACGCCGGGTGAGGATCAGGTGTTCGCCGCAGATTGAGCCGCAATTCCTGCTGAATTCGTTAACTGTTTTAATTCGCGCCGATGCCGCGCGGGCTGGGCAAACATCGCCCCACAAGCGAAACCAATCGCTTGCGCAACGTTATAGGGAGCTTGTTCTGACGTCGCGATCTGGTCTCATCGCTTACAATCCGCAGCACCACCGGTTCGCCGTACTTCTCGCTTGGGCAACATTTCTGTTGATCGTCGCTGGCGCCCTGGTAACCAGCAACGATGCTGGTCTCTCGGTTCCCGATTGGCCGACTTCTTTCGGTTCGCTGTATCGGCTGCCGCCGATGGTGGGCGGGATCAAGTACGAGCACACTCACCGCATGATCGCCGAGTTCATCGGGTTGCTGATCATCGTGATGGCAGTGTGGACGCAGCGCGTCGAGAGTCGCAAATGGATGCGCGTTCTCGGCTGGACGGCGCTGGCCGTGGTTGTCGCCCAGGGAGTGCTCGGCGGCATCACCGTACTGAATTTCCTTCCCTGGTCCGTGTCGACCGCCCATGCGACACTCGGCCAGATGATTTTCTGCATTGTAGTGGCTATGGCCCTGTTCACCAGCCGGGCCTGGCTTCAGGACTACCAACCTATTCCCGAACATGGCCTGTGGCCCAACACACCGGCTCTAACTGCGCTGGCTGCGGGTTGCGTGTGGGTGCAGTTGATTCTCGGCGCTGCTTTCCGTCACTACGGAATGAAACTGCTGCCGCACCTCATCGGGGCATGCGTGGTGACGGCGGTTTTGTGCTGGACCGTCGTCCGGGTCTTGACTCAGTATGGCAAAATTGATCACCTGCGCAAACCGGCGCAGCTTCTGCTCGCGCTATTAATGCTGCAACTCGGGCTTGGTTTCTGCGCGTACCTGACGCGCCTGCGCTGGGGACACAGTGCCGTACAGCCGGGGCAGGTTATGGTGGTCAGCACGGTTTCGCATGTTGCCGGAGGCGCGCTGGTGCTGGCCGTGAGCGTTGTGCTGGCAATCCAGGCGCGGCGTATGATCAACGTCCACGCCACTCAACCGGCGACGCAGACCGCGCCGGAAAAGGCTCTTACCGCATGAGCAGCGTCACCCAGCCCCTGGCCATTCCCCGCGAAGGCGTCGCCTCGCTGGCGCGCGACTATGCCACCTTGACCAAGGCAAGAGTTACCACGTTGATTGTGATGACCGCGTGGGCCGGTGCTTACTTCGCCGCCGCCAAGTCGGGGGTGTCGTCGTTGTCGTGGACGCTGCTGCACGCGCTGATCGGCATTGGGCTGGTCAGCGGCGGCACCGCTGCCATAAACGAAGTCGTGGAGCGCGATGTGGACGCACTGATGCGCCGCACCGCGCGCCGTCCGCTGGTAACCGGCAGCATGAGCCTGCTGCACGCCTCAATCGTGGCCTTCGGTATGACCATCGGCGGTGTGTTCTATCTTTGGGCGACGACGAACGGGCTGACTGCCGCATTAGCGTTTCTCACCTCGCTCAGCTATCTCGCTGTGTACACGCCGATGAAGCGCGTGCATCCGATTTGCACCTTTCTTGGCGCCTTCCCTGGAGCCATGCCTCCGGTACTCGGCTGGACGGCGATTCGTGGACGTTTCGATGCTGAGGCGCTGGTTTTGTTCGCCATCGTCTTCTTCTGGCAATTCCCGCACTTCCACTCGATCGCCTGGCTGTATCGCGAAGATTACGAGAACGCCCGCATCCGCATGTTGCCGGTGGTCGAGAGCGACGGCCGCTCCACTGCATTCGCCATCGTGATGTATGCCGTGGCGCTGGTGCCGGTCTCGCTGGCTCCCACGCTGATGGGCATGTCAGGATGGACGTACTTCGCCGGCGCTCTGCTGCTCGGTCTGGGGATGCTGTGGTTCAGCTTGCGCATGTGGACGATGAAGCTGGCGCCCGCGGTTCCCAAATCCAAGCTGCGCGCGCGCCATGTGCTGCAAGCCTCAGTGATCTATCTGCCTCTGCTGTTCGCGCTGATGATGATCAATCGCGCATGATCTCGGTGCCCCAGGTTCGCGTCCTTCCGTTGGACGCTAACCTGGGTCGGTTCGACGGCGCGCGCACGACATACTAGAATTAGCTTTGGTCCTCGCATGACCGTTTCCGACACACTTCACCAGCCAATCCTGGACAACGCTGCCCCTGCTGCATCCACTGTCATTCAACTCCAGGCACTTCGTCATCAATACGGAGATCGCGTGGCGCTGGCGGGTGTTTCGTTCGATGTCCGACCGGCCGAGATTTTCGGACTGCTGGGCCCCAACGGCAGCGGCAAGACGACGACCTTCCGCATTCTTTCCACGCTGATGCTGCCCTCCGGCGGCCGCGCCCTCATCCTGGGCCACGACGTCGCGCGGGAGCCTGCGCTGGTGCGCCGCAACATTGGCGTGGTTTTTCAGGCCCAGAGCATCGATATCAAGCTTTCAGCGGAAGAGAACCTGAGGCTGGTCGGTCACATTTACGGTCTGCGTGGCAGTGCGTTAAAGAAGCGTGTTTCCGAAATGCTGAGCCGGGTTGGCCTGGCCGATCGCGCCAAAGAGAAGGCCGAGACGTTTTCCGGCGGCATGCAGCGGCGTCTGGAGCTGGCCAAGGGGCTGCTGCATCACCCCTCGGTGTTGCTGCTGGATGAGCCCACGACGGGACTAGATCCCGGAGCGCGCCGTGATCTTTGGCAATACCTCCAGATTCTGCGCGACGAAGAACGTGTAACCGTGCTGGTCACAACCCACTTGATGGAAGAGGCCGAGCGCTGCGATCGTCTGGCGATTTACGCCAATGGCAGCGTGGTTGCGCTGGGCACGCCGGCGGAGTTGAAGAGCGAAATCGGTGGTGACGTGATTCTGCTGGAGTCGGAGCATCCCGGTACCCTGGCGGAGCGCATCGCGCAGCGGTTTGCCCTTCAGCCTACGGTACTTGACCATCGCGTACGACTGGAGATCGAGAGCGGGCATCGTTTCGTCACCGATGTCGTGGAAGCCTTCCCCGGCGAGATCGAAGGAGTTTCCGTGCACAAGCCCAGCCTGGAGGACGTCTTCATTCGCAGAACGGGGCACCGCTTCTGGACCGAAGAGATCGATGGCGAATCCGGTGGATGATTCACCACGGAGAACACGGAGAGCACGGAGTTTTTTTGAACCACAGGGAGACACAGAGGCACAGAGAGTTGCGATCGTGCCGGCAACTGGCAACTGACAACTGACAACTGACAACTGATTTATGGCTACTAACACCCAAGCTCTTCCCGCGACACCAACACCTGCCGCCCCAGGAACCCTGCTCCCCTCGGTTTCGCTCTGGTGGCGCGAGATCGTACGCTTTTACCGGCAGCGCTCGCGCGTGATCGGCGTCATCGCGTCGCCCCTGCTCTTCTGGGTTGTAATCGGCTCCGGCTTCGGCACCTCGTTCCGCTCCAGCGGCGCGGGCGGCCAACATTACCTGGCTTTCTTCTTTCCCGGCGCGCTGATCATGATCGTTCTGTTCACCGCCATCTTCACCATGATGTCGGTGATTGAAGACCGCAAGGAAGGTTTCCTGCTTTCCGTGCTGGTCGCGCCTGTGAGCCGCTCGGTAATCGTGCTGGGCAAGGTGCTGGGGGGCGCAACCCTGGCCACAGCACAAGGAGTGATCTTCCTGGTCTTCGCTCCCGCCGTTGGCGTACATTTCACCCTTGCCAGCTTTGGGCTGACCGTGCTGACTATTTTCCTGGTTGCGTTTTCGCTGACCGCGCTGGGCTTCATCATCGCCTGGCCGATGGATTCGACCCAGGCGTTCCATGCCATTATCAACCTCTTTCTGATTCCCTTGTGGCTGCTGTCGGGATCGCTGTTTCCGCTCTCCGGAGCGTCGCTTTGGATTCGCTTGCTGATGCGAATTAATCCCCTGACCTACGGCACGGAGGCGTTGCGCTCGCTGTTGTTCCCCGGTTCAGCTTCCACCGATTTGTCGCTGAGCACCAATTTCCTGGTGATGATCCTGTTTAGTATGGTGATGTTTGCGCTCTCCTTCCTGATCGCCAACCGCCGCACCACCAAGCCTGCTGCCTGATGCAAGTGAGCCCCACGTTTTTCCCCGCGCTCGACGCTTTTCTCAATGGCTCCAGCGCCGTCCTCATCGGGTCCGGGCTGTACTTTATCAAGCGCGGGCGCCCGCAAGCGCACAAGCGCATGATGCTGACGGCATTCGTCACCTCATCGCTGTTTCTGGTTTCGTATCTTTACTACCACCTGATCCTGCGGGCCGGTGTGACCCACTTCCAAGGTCAAGGCTTTTCGCGTCCCCTCTATTTCACCATCCTGATCTCCCATACGATTCTGGCAGTCGTCGTCGTACCCTTCGTGCTGATCACGCTGGCACGCGCCTTGAAGGGCCGCTTCGCAAGACACAAAGCCATCGCGCCCTATACGTTTGCCATCTGGATGTATGTCTCGGTCACCGGCGTAGTGATTTATCTCATGCTGTACAAGATTTTTGTGAAGTAGCTATTGGCACTTAGCACTTAGCACTTGGCACGTGGCGTTCAGGATTGGCACATGGTGCCTCGGGGTTGGCGTCTACGGTTCCTCTGAAATAATGACGGTAAGCGTCGGATGCTAATGGCCAACTGCCAAGTGCTAACGGCCAAATGCTGCCTTTCTGTTATATTTGCCCTTTCATCGCAATTTCACAGGAGCGGCTCTCATGGCGAAGAGTGTCAACAAAGTCATTCTCATTGGAAATCTCGGCAAGGATCCCGAGGTGAAATACACCCAAACCGGCATGGCGGTCGCGCGCTTTTCCGTGGCCACCACCGACCGTGTCAAAGACAAGGACGGCAATTGGCAAGACCGCACCGAGTGGCACAATCTGGTTGCCTTTCAGCGCACCGCCGAAATTGCCGCGGAGTACTTGAAGAAGGGCAACAAGGTCTACATCGAGGGCAGGCTGCATAGCGATTCCTGGGACGACAAAGAGACCGGGCAGAAGAAGTACCGCACCGAGATCATCATCAACGACCTGGTGTTGCTGGGTGGCCCGCGCGAGGGCGGAGGCGAGGGCGGAGGCTACAGCGGTGGACGCTCGGGAGCAGGGAAGTCCGGAGGCTTCGACCAGCGTACCCCCGAATCCGAAGCGCCCCAGACGGCGCCCGCCAGTAGCGGCGGCGGCCCGGAGATCACCGACGAAGATATACCGTTCTAACCGGACCGTCAGTCATCAACTGCCAGTAGTCAGCGGCTATTCGGAGTTGTTCCCACTCCGCCTGCGCTCGTCTGGAGTGACTTGATATACGACACCAGCTGCCAACGCTCCGTGTCGGACAGCTTGTGGAACGACGGCATGCCGTGCAATCCGGTGCCGTGGGTGATGACCCAGTTCAGCTCGCCTGGCGTCGCCTCCTGCATCTTCTGTGTGCGCAGCGAGGGATGATGCCCCTTACCTTCGCCATTCTCTCCATGACATTTGGCGCACTTCTCCGCGTAGGTCTTAGCTCCTGCGGTGGTGGCGCTGGGGTCATTGGCTAGCGGATTCTTCGCAGACCGATCGGATTCCGGCACCTTCTTTTGCCAGTCGCTGGCCAAGGCCGGGATGCACAAGACCAAGACAAGAATTAAGAACCGAGGGAGCAGCGAGTATCGGGATTGCGGATGGCGTAGGTTCATAAGGTGGTTGCAACTTAGATGCAACGCGTTTCAATTTACCGCCAGCTGCCGTCCGACCGCAACTCGCAAGCCATTACAGCATCTGCGTGCCCCACAAATCATGCAGATGCAATACGCCTTCGAGGCGCCCGGTTTCGTCGACCACAGGCAGCGAGGTGATCTTCTTCTGCTCCATAATGTCGAGGGCGGCGATGGCGAAAACTTCCGGGCCTACGATTTTGGGTGAGCGAGTCATGCATTCCGCGGCAGTCAATTCCAGCAGTTCCTTGCCGTGCTGTTCCAGCAGGCGGCGCAGGTCGCCGTCGCTGATGAGCCCCACCAGCTTCTCGCCTTCCACCACGGCCGTCATTCCCAAACCCTTGCGCGACATCTCGTAGATCACCTGGCTCATGGGGGCGGAGGGTTCCACTCGCGGTACCGAATTACCGCTGTGCATCAGCGACGCTACGCGAGCGAAGCGCTTGCCCAGCTTGCCTCCGGGATGCAGGTCGGCGAAGTCTTCTTCCTTGAAGCCGCGGCGTTCGGACAACGCGACCGCCAGCGCGTCGCCCAGCGCCAGCATCGTGGTAGTCGAAGCCGTGGGTGCCAAGCCGAGCGAGCAGGCTTCATGTGCGACCGAACAGTCGAGCGCGATGTCAGCGGCCTGCGCAAGGGTGGAGACGGTGCGAGGCTCGTCGGCCGTGGCGTAGATCTCGTCGCACGTCATCGTGATCAGCGGCACGCCGAGCCGTTTCACGGTCGCAAGCAGTTGCAGAATCTCGGCAGTTTCCCCGCTGGCCGAGAGCGCGACAACCACATCCCCGCGTACCACCATGCCCAAATCGCCGTGCATGGCTTCGGCGGGATGGAGAAACAGCGCAGGACTTCCCGTAGATGTTAAGGTGGCGGCGATCTTGCGAGCGATCAGTCCGCTTTTGCCCATCCCGGTAACGACGATGCGTCCGGCGCAGCAATACAGCAGCTCGATTGCGCGATCAAAGCTGGCCGACATCGGCCCAGCCAAGCGATCAGCCAGGGCGCGCAGGGCTTCGGCTTCGATGCGGACGACGTTCTCGCCAACACTTTTCATCGGTAGTTGTGCCGGGTCACGGGCGGGTGCATTCATTGTGCCGGTGCTTTCGGCTGCACTCCACGCGAGTTGAAAACCAGCATCTGCTCGTCATTTGGACCGCCCGTCAAAGGTACGTTCTTGCCGTTGAACGAGACTTCTACTGCGCCGGCATTGCCGGTCCAGAAGATCACCTGGTCGGAGGCGCGAATGGTCTTCACATCGGGAGGCTTGATGATACCGCGCACCACGAACTCACCGTCCGACTTGATCGCCACCCAGGCGCGGTCCTTGGGGCGGATGGTCAGCTCAAATGAAGTTCCGGCTCCGGTATTGACGGTCTGAGAAGAGGCAGAGGCCTGCGCTTTCGCGGGAGCGCGTTGCACCGCTGCCGGCGAATTCGAGTTTGTCGCGGGCGCTGAACTCGCGGCCGCCGGCTGCTCACTCGTTTCAGTGGAAGCGCCGGCGGCTGGCCCTTCTGGTTGTGCAGTTGTGTCAGCTGCCGGTGTAGGGCGCTGCTCGCGCTCACGCTGCCGCGTCTGGTATAGCTTCCAACCCGCAGCGCCGGCGATAACTACCACCAGCAGGATAAGGACCGGGACAAAAGGAAAGCCCGTTTGGGTTGGCCGATCGGCGTAAATTGAGGCATGCTGCTGCGCAATTACGCGCGCCTCGGGCGGCGTTTCCTCGGCGGCCGCCAGATAATCGGCTACCGCCTGCTCTTCGTCGATGCCGACATACTTGGCATAGGCGCGGACATATCCCTTGTTGAAGATGCCACCCGGAAGCAGGTCGAACTGCTCATCTTCCAGCGCACGTAACAGGCGAGTCCCGATCTTTGTGGCCGCAACGATTTCGTCGAGAGAGATGCCGCGCATCTCCCGCTCCCGACGGAGCCGCTCGCCAAATGCACCCACTCGTTTCCACCTCTTTCCCGGTCCAAGTTAAGTCGGGCCCGATCTCTTGCCGATCATATGAAGTGCCTATGGCAGTGTCAAACCAAGGTACGGCAAATAGATATGGGTGGGTGCCCATGATTCTTGCTTCATCGGTGGGCCACAGGCCCACAGGCAGTTAGCGCAGCCTCTCGAGGCGCGTCCCTTCAAAACACATCGGCTTGGAATTTTTCAGCAACCTGAAAAGGCTGTACCGTTACGTGCCCCGCTCCCGCCGATCCAGTCGCTCGCGTTCTTGCTTCAGTGCCAGCTCGGGATCGCGGCCGGTTACGGCTTTGTACCACGCGGGATGGTGAGTCCATGCCCAGGGTTCGCTGACCGTGCCGCGGGTCATCGCTTGAGCTGTCCCCGGCTCGCCGAAGGTGCTGAGGTAAATATGGAAGAAGATGCCGAACAGCATGATCAGCGCGGAGATGTCGTGAATCACATACGAGATCGCCACCAGGATTCGACCGAAGATCTCCGGCCACCACATGATCACGCCGGTGATGAGGTAGGCGATACACCCCCAGACGATTTCCCAGAACTGCAGCTTCTGGCCGGCGTTGAAGAAACCGGTCTCCTGCGATTCCATGGAATCGGTGCGGGTGACGTACTGGCGAATATGCTTCATCCAGCGCGAATCCCCCGGTGTCCAAGTCATCACCTGCCACCAGTTGATCGCCTGCAGAGTGAAGAAGAACACGAAGCCGAGGCCGAACCAGGGATGCAGGAAGCGGGTCATAGCTCCGCCGCCGAACAGCGGCGCGAAGAAGCGGAAGATCCAAGGCAGATAAATGGCAAATCCCGACAGCAGAGCGAGAAAGAAGAAGATGCCGACCATCCAGTGGAGGAAGCGTGTGTACACGGGATGGCGCAAAAGTTCGCCGGTGTACACCACGGTTTTTCCCATGCGGTCGATGGCGTTAGGTCGATGAACGAAACGATCTGCTGAGGTCGCCATCTAGCTCTCCTTTCCGGTGGGCGGTGGTTGCGGCGGATCGATTTGCTTAATCGGCGGCATGGGCTGCGCGTGCCGCGGTCCTTCGAACACGTAGTGCATCACCACGCCCACGAAGCCCAGCATCGCGCCGAACAGTCCAATCGGCTTGAAGATGTCTTTCCAGATGGTGAACGACGCCGGAATGCGGGGATTCTTCGGCAGGTTCCCGTAGCGCTCCGGTTTAGTGACGTCGTGCAGCACGTAAATTACGTGCGTACCGCCGATGGTGTCAGGATCGTACACTCCTGCATCCTTGAAACCGGAGACCTCACGCAGTTGCGTGGCCCGCTTCTCGGCAAGGAACTTCATGTCATCCTTCGTGCCGAAATGTAGACAGCCCGTCGGACAGGCCTTGATGCAGGCAGGCTCGAGCCCGGCTCCTACTCTGTCAGAGCAGAGCGTGCATTTGTAGACTTTCTTGGTATTCGGGTTGAACTTCGGAATGTTGAACGGGCAGCCGGAGACGCAGAACTGGCAGCCGATGCAGTTCTCCTGCTGGAAATCGACGATGCCGTTTTCATACTGGACGATAGCGCCGTCAGCCGGGCAAGCTCGCAGGCAGCCGGGATCGGCGCAGTGCATGCACTGGTGCTTGCGCATCAGCCAGGCAAAGCTGCCGTCGCTGTGCTCATCTTCGTTGAACTTGATCAGGTTCCAGTAATTCCAGTCGGTGTCGGGCATCGTCTGGTAGGTGTTATCGAAGTAGGTGGTCTGGAACGGCATGTCGTTCCATTCCACGCAGGCCACTTCGCACGCCTTGCAGCCGATACAGGTGGTGGTATCGATCAGCTTGCAGACCTTGTCCTGGCGCTGCGTTCCCGCACCCGGTACCGGTCCAGGATGACCCGAGATTTGCTGGATTCGTAATGTGCCGCGATCGCTCATCTACTGCCTCCGTTATGGCAGCCTCATTCTGATAGGCCCGGTGGAGCACGCCTTCACAGGGTGCTGAAAAACCCGGATAAGTACGCATTGAAGGGGCGCACCTTCAGGTGCGCCATTACAAGCGGTCTTGAACCCGGCTTTAGCCGCTGAGGGATCGAAGACCCCAAGGCCTAAAGGCCGATTTCTCCGCGCACCTACGGCGCGGCTAAAGCCGCGCCCCTTCAGCCCATTCAGATTGCGGCGCTGAAAGCGCCGCACTACCCGATCACACTTTTTCCAACTTAACCAGGAATCCCTTGAACTCCGGCGTATATGCATTCGGATCTATCACGGTCGGCGTAAGCCGGTTGGCAGGCATCTTGGAAGTTCTGCCTTCGTCTTCGGAGATGCCGCGATACCCCCAGTGAATGGGAACTCCGATCTGGTAGAGCTTTTTGCCGTCCACGTTCATAGGTTTAATGCGCTTGGTGACCATCGCCTTGGCAATGTAATCGGTGCGCGCGCTGGTCACCTTCACCTTCTCGCCTCCCCGAATGCCCATCTGGTCGGCAAGCTCGGCCGGAATCTCGACGAATGGCTCCGGCACCAGCTCGACGTTCATGGGATTGTTCTTGGTCCAGTAGTGATAGTGCTCGGTCAGGCGGTACGTGGTGCAGATGATGTTGTAGCCTTCCTGCGGCGTGCCGTACTTGTCCATCGGTGTCTTGAACTTCTTCACCACGGGATTATTGGACTGGTCCGGATGCAGCGGATTGGTGATGGGACTCTCGATGGGCTCATAGTGCTCGGGCATGGGGCCGTCCGCCATCGCCCCCAGGGGAACGAAGATTCGCCCGACGCCTTCCGGGATCATGATGAAAGGTCCCATATGTTCTTCCGGCTTGGAATCGGGCTTGAAATCAGGAACGTCGTTGCCCACCCACTTCTGCGCCGTCTCGTTCCACCAGACCTGCTTGCGGCTCGGGTCCCAGGGCTTGCCCGAAAGATCGCAGGAGGCCCGGTTGTACAGAACACGCCGATTGGCCGGCCAGGACCACGCCCAGTTGGGATAAATCCCGAGGCCGGATGGGTCTTCGGTGCCGCGACGTTGCATCATGGCTCCGGCTTCCGTCCATGAGCCGCTATACAGCCAGTTGCCGCACATCGTGCTGCCGTCGTCGCGCAGCATGGCGAAACCGGGCAGCTGCTGCCCCGCCTTCAACGAAACGTTTGTTTTCTCATCGGTGATGTCGGCGACCGCTTTGCCATTGATCTCCTTCGCCACCTCGGCCAGCGATGGGCTGGTCGGGATGGTGTACGTCCACGAGGCGTTCAGGATCGGATCAGGCAACTTGCCGCCTTCCTTTTTGTAGAGCTCGCGGACTTTCAGAAAGATCTGCGCCAGGATGTCCTGATCGAGGCGGCACTGCCCCGGCGGCGGTAACGCAATATTCTTCCACTGCAGCCAGCGTGCCGAGTTGACGAACGTGCCGTCCTTCTCGGCAAAGCCCGCTCCCGGCAGACGATAGACGGTGGTGTTGATCTGCTTCATCTCCTCCGGCGTTGTGCCTGGCGACTCCCAGAAGGCGCTGGTTTCGTCGGGATAGATCTCGCAGACCACCAGGAAGTCGGCCTTCTTCAGCGCGTCGATGTTCTTCTGCGAATCGGGGCCGATCATGACCCCATTCATGCCGAAGGCGAAGACGCCCTTCACCTGCCCGTTGTACATGTCATTCCAGTTCTCGACCCAGGAGTACTTGCGGTCGATCTTGGGCAGATACTGAAACGCGAAATCGTTCTCCTTCGTAGCCGCATTCCCGTACATTGCCTTCAGGAACGAGACCATGAATTTCGGCGTGTTCGACCAATAGTTGAACGACTCCCATTCGCCGGGCTTGGAGGGCTTGGGCGTGGTGCGCTCGAGGAAGGTCTTCAGGTCTTTGTCGGCAGGCACGGGCATTTTGAGATAGCCGGGCAGGATGTCGAAGATGCCGGCCATGTCGGTTGCGCCTTGGATATTGGAGTGTCCGCGCAACGCATTGACGCCGCCGCCTGCGCGTCCAACATTGCCCATCAGCAACTGCAACATCGCCGCGGTGCGAATGATCTGGGTGCCATAGCTGTGCTGCGTCCAGCCGACCGCATAGATGATGGTCGCAACCTTCTTCATGTCTCCATCCTTGCGGATAGAGGTGTACATGTCGGCCGCTTTCAGGAACTGGTCTTTGGGGATGCCGGTAATGCGCTCCACCATCTCCGGCGTATAGCGCGAGTACTGTTGCTTCAGGAGTTGGTAGACGCAACGCGGATGCTGTAGCGACAGATCGTAAGCCACGTTCGGGGGCAGAGAAGGAGGCGGAATGGGGCCGCCGCCCATGGCCTTGGCGCCTGCCGGCCCTTGCGCCTGATAACCCTGTCCTTCAGGCCCCTGGTGCGTCACGCTGCCCTGAGAACCCGATGGAACCTTCCCCTGCGGCTGCTGGCCCTTGGGAACTGCTTGCGTTGCTGTAGCTGCCGCGGCGACAGCCTTGCCGGTCTCGTTGCCGCCCTCTTGATAATTCCAGGTGGCCTTGTCGTACGTCTTAGTCGCCGCGTCGAAGCCCGAATACAGTCCGTCCTCCGGTAGCTTGAAACCGTCGTTAATGATGAACGCCGCGTTGGTGTAGTTGACCAGATAATCGTGGGCAACGCGGTTGTTCTGGATGGCGTAGTTGATCACCCCGCCGAGGAAGGCAATATCGCTACCGGCGCGAATCTGGCAGAAGAGATCGGCTTGCGACGCGGTGCGGGTGAAGCGCGGATCGATCACGATCATCTTGGCATCGCGGTTGCGCTTCGCCTCGACCGGCCACTTAAATCCGCAAGGATGGTTCTCGGCCGGATTGCCGCCCATGATCAGCATCATGTCGGCATTCTTCATGTCGATCCAGCCGTTGGTCATCGCCCCGCGTCCGAAAGTTGGTCCCAAACTTGAGACCGTGGGGCCGTGTCAAACCCGCGCCTGGTTTTCCAGGCGCACCACCCCCATAGCCCGCATCGTTTTCACGACCAGGTAATTGAACTCATTCGTATCCGTGCAGCCGCCGCTGAAGAAGAGCGATTCGCAGCGGTTGACCGTGTTGCCCTTGGCGTCGGTCTCCACGAAGCTTGCGTCACGCGTCTTCTTCGTCCATTGGGCGATCTCGTCGATCGCCTGGTTCCACGAGATGTCGTCCCAGTGGTCCGATCCCGGCCGCCGCACCTGCGGCTTCAGCAACCGGCGCTCGTTCTGGATGTCCTGCTGCAGCGACGAGCCCTTGGGGCAGAGTGTGCCGCGGTTGATCGGGTGATCGGGGTCGCCCTCAACATGGATGACCTGCGGCGTCACGTTCTTGGCCTTGTCGCCAATGGTGTGAATGATGACGCCGCAGCTTACCGAACAGTAAGGACAAGTGCTGCGCGTCTCTGTGGTGCGAGAAATCTTCAGCGAGTGCGCTTGCGCCTGTAGCGGCGCGAGATCGAAGCCGAAGACCGAAAGTCCGACAGCACCGGCTAGGCCGGTCTTGACGAATGCACGTCGCGAAACATCCATAACCTGGTCCTCCATGACCGAAGGCCAACGGCTACAGTCGAATAATTGCTGAAAGACAGAGATGACGGCGAAGGAAGCAGAACACCCCGAGTTGAGAAATCGAGGTCGTGCATGATGGACCCACACCACAGTTGGGAGGCCGTGGAACCAACCCAATGGTTAGGGAGCGTACACCCCTGCAAGGGATCAGGTCAATACCTTATGGCCCCATTGATGTCAATAAAATGTGACAATGATCTGGGAGCTGGTTTGACAGCTGCTGACCGGCATTTTCTTGGAGCACCTTTTGCATTACTTTCGCCCTGAAGCCGCCGACCATACAATGACAACAGCGCCCCAGGACCGCGTTCATGAACCTGTCTGCACCCATTTTTCTGACTTTAATCGGATTCGTTGTAGGCGCCGCCTTGGCCTGGCTGGCGGCGAGATCGCGCTCGGCCGCCCTCGCGGAACGTAACCGCGCGTTCGAGCGGGAGCTGACCACCGCACAAGCCACCCTCGCGCAACAGGCAGCGGAGATTAAATCGCTGTGTGAGCAGAAGGCTGCGCTGGAGGCCACACTCGCCGGCGAGCGCCGCGCCGCCGAGGAAAAGCTCCGTCTGCTCACCCAGGCCGGCGACGAACTGAAAACTCAATTCCAGGCGCTGGCCGCCTCAGCCCTCCAGAACAACAATGCCAGCTTCCTCGATCTCGCCCGCAGCACGCTGGAGAAATACCAATCCGCCGCCAAGGGCGAACTGGAGGCCCGCGAGAAAGCGGTGGAGACGCTGGTCAAACCCATCGCCGATTCGCTCAAGCAGGTGGACGAGCAGGTTCGAGAGCTGGAGAAGTCCCGCGCCGAGGCCTATGGCACCCTCAGCTCGCAAGTGGCCTCGCTGCTCGACACCCAGAAGATCTTGCAGACGGAAACCAGCAACCTGGTGAAAGCCTTGCGCGAGCCGCAGGCGCGCGGCCGCTGGGGCGAGCTGCAACTGCATCGCGTACTCGAACTGGCGGGGATGCTCGAGTACTGCGACTTCAAGGAGCAGGAAACCATTACCGGCAGCGAACGTCGCTTCCGTCCCGACGTCATCGTGGACCTGCCTGGCGGCAAACAAATCGTGGTGGACTCGAAGGCTCCCCTGGCTGCCTACCTTGCCGCCCTCGAGGCCCCAGACGAGCTCACCCGCACTGCCCGTCTCGCCGACCACGCGCGCCAGATCCGCACCCACATCGACAACCTCGCCGCTCGCTCCTACTGGGCGCAACTGCCATGCACTCCCGAATTTGTTGTGCTCTTCTTGCCCGGCGAAGTCTTCTTTCGCGCGGCCATGGATTGCGACGCGGAGCTGATCGAGTACGGTGTCAGCCGCAAAGTCATCGTCGCCTCGCCGACCACGCTGATTGCGCTGCTGAAAGCCGTCGCATATGGCTGGAACCAGAAGAACCTCGCCGAACGTGCGCGCGAGATCAGCGAGGCCGGCCGCGATCTCTATAAGCGGCTGGGCGCAATGGCCGGGCACCTTCAGGAGATGGGCAAGAAGCTTGGAGGCGCGGTCACCGCCTACAACGAGCTACTAGGATCGATGGAGCGCCGCGTCTTCCCGCTCGCACGGAAATTTCCCGAGCATGATCGCTCGCTCGCCGCCGCCGCACTTCCCGAACTCAGCCAGTTGGACAAGGCTCCCTTCGAGCTGCAATCGCCAGACTGGGAGCAGGGGGAAGAAGAATCCGCTCCCGAATTTGCCGGCGAAAAAGCCGATCGCGCGAAAGCCTGAGGGAACTTGGCTCAGCAGACGACGTGGCGCAGCCCGGGTGTCACATGGTGTGCAGGTTTGCCCATGGGCATTAAAGTCAAATTGTCATCCGACCGAGGGCTTCAGAGTATGTGTGAGAACCACAGTTGGGGTTTGGCGGTGGAGTATGACACACGAAAATAGAACCCCGAAGGGGAGGAAGTGCAGTTAGCCCAGGACGGAGCGCATCCGGGGCCCCCAATTCGCACCTCTTTTGTGCGAATTGGGGTGGAGGAGCGGAGTCCTGGGTAGGGTTGAAAAAATGCCCAAGCCCCGTAGGGGCGGCACGGTTCTCACAGAGACTCTTCAGCCCGAGCGGAGGGATCTGCAGTCCCGTGGATCTCCCCTAGCCCGCATTCTCGGCGACCGGAACTCGGACGCGCGCAACCCGAGCGCCTCGGGCGCGAAATGAAGATAGCCCCCCGCCCGTTCGACTTCGCTCAGGGCAAGTTTTCAACGGTGGGTAAGCGTGGAAAAAGGAACCCGAGTCCCCCGGGGCCGGCACAGCCTTGCCTCCACCTTCGCCAACCCAGGGCGAATTAGGCTGTTACAAAACTACCGTTTATCAATTGTGAGGTGGGAGAACTGGTCCGAATCTGCTATGAAACCAGCCGCACAGCGGCGGGATGAAGTTAGGCGGGGCCGTCAGGCCCCGCTCATGTGGAAAAAGAGTCCGAGCCGCAGAGCGGCGACACGGGTTTCGTGAAAGCCTCGAAAGCGCGGGGCACTCGCGCAAGACGTTGAAAGCGGGATTGGTGGAGAAACCGGAAGACTGGGAGTGGAGCAGCTTTCGTCATTACGCGACCGGACAGGCCGCTGAAAAACTCGGGGAACTCCGGTTTTGACGGGGCGCAGCTTTAGCTGCGCCGTACTAAGTCCTTTACACTTCTCATCCCGAGCGGGCTTCAGTCCGCGAGGAATGTGCGGGTTGGACTTTTTCAGCAGCCTGTGGAGTCGAGGGCGTAGCGGAGGTTGAATCGGAGTGGACAGCAAGGAAACGTGAGCGTATAGGGATGCCGTTGCGGGTGCAGATGGCGCCCCCCTCTCGCCAAGAGCGCGCGAGAAGAGCCCGTCCCGAGCGCAGCCGAGGGAATGGGGCACCCCAGATCCATTCTTGATACATTCTGAGACGGAAAGGCCGAGCCACCCGCCCGACAAATTCCCCTTAGGACTTTGCGATCAGAATTGTTCCCCACGTGCAGATGCGCCTTGGGATACCGCCGCGTCCAACTTTGACTCGAGCACGTTTCCTACTTTCTCCTTGAATGCCGCCACATATCGTATCCTGCCCCGCAGAGCTCGCACGTATCTCGCGTTTCTTTTGGACGGTATTGCCCCGCTTTCTAGCTTATGTATGCCGGAGCGGATTTGCGAAAGGTAGGCACCCGAGACTCGCGGTGTTCGAGAAATTACGATATTGTGGAGCACTTTGGCGTCGCCGGATCCCATGACCCTTATCTTTCTGTGGGAGACCGCGAATCCGGCTTGGCCCAATACGGATATAGCTATCGGAATAATCTCTCTTGCATCTCGGCCCGAAAAAGCGAGGTCATCCAGCCACGTTGAATAGGTAACTCCGCGAGCCATACACTCCCCACGGATCTTGTCGTCGACGAATGACAGCACAAGATTAGCGAGCATTGTACTCGCCGAAGAACCTTGCGGTAGCTTCCCCCGATATGTTGTCAGCTTAGTCAAGACCTTGGAGATTCGGGGAGAACAGCCGAGGAGGTCTCGCCAAACTGCGTAAATCTGCCTCGGAGTTACGTTCGGGAAGAAGCTCTTGATATCTACCGCGACGATGAGGGGAGCACCCAAATGAATCATGATATTGTCGCGAATCGTTTTCCCCGAAACCCCACACATCATGTGATCAGGAAGGGTCAGCGAACTCAGCAACTTCTTTTGGATCTGCCTTTGAACGGCCTTCAGCGGGTTTTGAGGATTATCGATTAGTCGGACTTTCTTTGATATGGAACGCTTCTGAAAAGGCCGCCGCTTCTTGCCTTTTTCAAACGGCCGGTAGTATCGCCCGGCCGTCGAAGCAAGCGCCCGCAAAGGGCCCCTCTTCAGCCCAAGGACCGATTCCAGATGGCGCCAACTGAGAATGTCAAGCCGCCGGATTTCTTCTTCTAGGATTCCCTCTGGTATGGGATTCACCGATTAGATACCTTGCCAAGGTTTCAGAGATTCTGCTCAGCTCCGGGGCATCAATGTTTTTTATGTCGTTCGGTTCCGCGGCAAGGAGAGTAAACAAATGCTCCGGAACCTCTAGTGCCTGTGCCAATCTGTGAACCGCGCCGACGCTCGGTTTTCGCTCACCTTTTTCGATAAGCGACACGTGACTCGGGTCTAGATCTGCTTTTTTGGCGAGATCCTTTTGGCTAATTCCTGCCACGGCTCGACCAATCTTAAGTGCTTTTCCGTAATTCATGTTTTTGGGATATGGCTCATCATCGAACAAAGTTATCCTGGCTACTCATCAACGAAGGCTTTCAATATGCATTCAGCTATCTTCCGCACCGACGCAGCGGCTTGCTGCTGACTTAGATGCGGCTTTCGCCTTAACCATTTCAGCTCCCCGATGGCAGCCTCGATATACTTCCCCTGCTCCGGATCCAATTCGCTTCTGCGCTCCATCGCCTGAAGTTCGGCGATGCAGGCATCTAGGTCCTTGATTTTTCTGGCCATTCTGGCCTCCTCAACGGTGCTGGTTGCACCGTGCCACGAAGCGCACTTCCCGTTAAGGAGCGATTGGATCCTAACGAGCCATTCCACGTGTGCCACCAATTCAAGTACTACGTCATGGGCTCTCGTCCACTTACGTACTTCTTTGCATATACGGCACACGCACCAGCGCCTCAGATTTCGGGCCTTCGCCCGGACACGCATTCGCCTGTCATAAGGGCAAGGCAGCATCGCTGTTGCCTTGCTGTCGCCGCTAACTGCCGGCCTTGGGAAGCTATTCGCAGCTTGAGGTTGTCAAAGATCTAAGAACCGTCGTAACAACGGCCCCTTGCAAAATCAGCATAGCAAGCAGAGTTGTTTGTTGTCAATTAAATTGACTCAGCGTCACTTTAGCGGACATCCGGCCCTGTTCCAACGGAATTTAGGATTTTCCGTACCGAGGGAATCGCGATCCGCGCGCTATTCCACAGCAGCACGGATCGAAACGTGGCCGCGCCGTCTACATTGACTGGCTGGAGACTGTCGCATAGAGTGTGGGCTTCCAAGATCATCCGTAGCATCGCGGAAGCAAGCGAGGTCGCGCGGCCATGGCGAACCCTGAACATCTCGAAATTCTCAAGCAAGGGGTCGAGCAGTGGAACAAGTGGAGGAAGGAACATCCTGACGTTGCGCCGGACATCCGCGAGGCGGAGCTCGCCAAGGCCAAGCTCCTTGAGGCGAACCTCCGCAAAGCGGACCTCAGGGGAGCGAACCTCGGCAGGGCGAACCTCGGTGGGGCGGATCTCAGCCTAGCGAAACTCAACAGGGCGGATCTCAAATTCGCGAACCTCAGCGGTGCGAACCTCGACGGGGCGAACCTCAGTTGGGCGGACCTCACCGGGGCGGACCTCCGCCGGGCGAACCTCCGCGAGGCGGACCTCAGTTGGGCGGACCTCACCGGGGCGGACCTCGGCAGGGCGAAGCTCTGGGGGGCGGACCTCAGCAGGGCGGACCTCAGCGGGGCCGACTTCACTGAGGCGATCGCCTATGGAACCCGCTTCGAGGGCGTTGATCCGAGCGGGACCACGGGCCTCGGAACCGTCAAACACGGCGGGCCCTCCACCATCGGCATCGATACCATCTACAAATCGCGCGGCAAGATCCCCGAGGTATTCCTGCGTGGCTGTGGGGTGCCCGACGAGTTCATTGACTTCATCCGCTCTATGACAAGGCGTGCAATCGAGTTCTACTCCTGCTTCATCAGCTATTCGAGCGTTGACCAGGAGTTCGCGGACCGACTCTGTGGCGACCTGCAAGCCAAAGGCGTGCGCTGCTGGTTCGCGCCAGAAGAAATGAAAGCCGGTCGCAAGCTGCACGAGCAAATTGACGATGCCATCCGTCTGCATGACAAGCTGCTGCTCATCCTCTCCGAGCACAGCATGAGCAGCAATTGGGTGCAGACCGAGATTGCCAAGACACGCAAACGCGAGGCGCAGGAGAAACGGCAGATGCTGTTCCCAGTGGCGCTGGTGCCGTACGATCCCGTGATCAAAGATTGGGAGTGCTTCGATGCTGACATTGGCAAGGACTCCGCTAAGGAGATACGCGAGTACTTCATTCCCGACTTCAGCAACTGGAAAAACCACGACTCGTATCAGACAGCGTTTCAGCGGCTGGTGAAGGATCTGAAAGCTGAAGCCAGCAAGTAATTGCCCGGGAAAGACGCGTTGACTGGCCGGGGACTGTCGCATAGAGTGTGGCCTTCCAACATCATCCGTAGCATCCGGAAGTAAGCGAGGTCACGCGGCCATGGCGAACCCTGAACATCTCGAAATCGTCAAGCAAGGCGTCGAGCAGTGGAATAAATGGAGGAAAGAAAATCCTGAGGTGTGGCCAGACCTCAGCGGGGCCGATCTGAAGCGGGCGAACATGCGTTATGCGGTCCTCAGCGATACGAACCTCAGCGGGGTGGACCTCCGCGGGGCGGACGCCCGCCTGGCGGACCTCAGGCAGGCGGATCTCGTCGGGGCAACCCTGCGCAAGGCGAATCTCAACGCAGCGAACCTCATTGATGCGGACCTCACTGGGGCGGACCTCCACGAGACAAACCTCTTCGGGGCAAACCTCACCCTAACGAAGCTCAGGGAGGCTAGGCTCTTCGGGGCGAACCTCGAAGGGGCGAACTTCAGCGGGGCAAACCTCAGCAGGGCGAATCTCAAGGCGGCGAACCTCAAAGACACCAAACTCGAGGACGCGAACTTCCACAGGGCAAACCTCAGCGACGCCAAGGTCAACAGGGCGTATCTCTACCGCACGATCTTCGGCAGGACGGAACTCAGCGGAGCGGACTTCACCGAAGCTTACATAAGCGACATAATCTTCGCCGATGTCGATCTGAGCGTTGCCAAGGGCCTCGAAACTGTCGAACATCACGGGCCTTCCACCATCGGCCTTGATACCATCTACAAATCGCGCGGCGAGATTCCCGAGGTCTTCCTGCGCGGGTGCGGCGTGCCCGAGAACTTTATCGAATACATGCACTCGCTGGTGGTCAGCCCCATCGACTTCTATTCCTGCTTCATCAGCTACAGTCACGAGGACAAGCTGTTTGCCCGGCGCCTGCACGACACGCTGCAGGGCCGCGGCATCCGCTGCTGGCTGGACGAAAAGCAGCTCCTGCCCGGCGACGACATCTACGAACAGGTGGACCATGGCATTCGGATGTGGGACAAGGTCCTGCTCTGCTGCTCCCAGCACTCGCTGGCGAGCTGGTGGGTGGACAACGAGATTGACACCGCCTTCGAAAAAGAACGCCTCCTGATGAAAGAGCGCAAGCAGAAGGTGCTGGCCCTGATTCCGTTGAACCTTGACGGCTACCTGCTCAGCGGAAATTGGCAAAGCGGAAAGGCGAAGCCCGTCCTCTCGCGCCTGGCAGCGGATTTTACCGGCTGGGGGCAGGATCCGCACAAGTTCGAGACCCAGGTGGAGAACGTCATCCGAGCACTACGCGCCGACGACGGCGTGCGAGAGAAACCGCCGCAGGCGAAGCTGTAATTTGTTGGCCACGCTTTTCCAATCTCATCCGCAGCGCCACGGAAGCTACTGGCGCCACGGCTCATCCGTTAATGTATCGAAACCTCTTTCGCCAATTCCGCCCATACATGTACTTTCGTAATTTGACTTTGGCCGGCATGACGCTAGAGTTGGCATGTGAGGCCCAGTGGCTCCGCACGGCAATTGCGCCGGAAAGCTCTTTGAAAGACGTGCAAGAGCAGTGGCGGTGGCAGATTGGAGATTACGCAACGTTTACCGGCAACTGGCCACTGACCACTGACCACTGACAACTATTTTCCTGGCCGGTGGCAGATTGGAGACTACGCAACTGGCAACTGACCACTGACCACTGACCACTGACCACTGTTTTCGTAGCGGATGGCAGATTGGAGATAGCGCAACGTTTACCGCTTGGTTACCCAGGAAGTTCCAAAACGGGGAAAATCTTCGCCCGTAACCCTCTTTCGATGGAATACTTTAACGTATAACTCTTTTCCAGAGAACACTTTGCGGGGTACATCTCAAATAAGACATTTAATTTTCCCTAACTTATGATGGCAAAGGGGAGGGGGTGTAGAGCAGCTTTCCTCAGATTTCGCTTCAAAATGGGGAACACGGCAATCCGGGACAATCAATTACTGACCGGTTAACATCTGCTGCCGAAGGTGCGAGCCTAAAACCCAATCTCTACTCCTGAACAATCGCAGCGCCCTGCTTGCTCGTTCTTCCTGTAAGGCCTTCCTGCAGCTGCACCACTTTGTCATGCAGAAGGTGGCTCAGTTCTTTGCGGTCGCCTTTAGCCGCGACCGGCTCGCCAAACACAACTCTGGCGCGGACGCTCTTCTTACCTAGCAAATTCCACACGTGCGGCAGAAACGTCATGTCGCCCCACCAGCAAACTTCCGTCGCCACGTCTCCGTCGTCCAATTCATAGCCGATCGCGCAGGGTGTAACTGGAGCTCCAACATCAATTGCCGGCTGCAACATGGTCGAATGGAAGCGCAGAGCATCTTCTCCGTTGGTGGTCGTGCCTTCGGGGAAGAGAACTACAGGCACTCCGTCCTTCAGGCTCTCGCCCACGCTGACGTTTGCCCGTGCCGCATCCGCCCGATCGTGTCGCCGCACGAACACGCTTCCCGACCAGCGGGTATATCGGCCGAAGATCGGCCAGCGCTCGACCTCTGCCTTGGAGACGAAGACACAGGGTACGGCCGCGCTGTAGACAAGGATGTCGAGATAGCTGAGATGATTGCTGACGATGAGTCCACCCGCTGGCGGCTGGCCTTCGATCGCCAGCTCAGCATCGATAGCCCACAACCCACGCGCGCAGGTTTCGTGCAGCCAGGCGGCACAGTCTACGCGCGAGGCGTTGCGCGGCAGCAGGCGATGCTGCCAGAGGCCGTCGAACGCTGTCCACAGCAGCACCATCAGCCGCCGTGTCTTTCGGACCTGTGTTGCCACGAACTCTCTCATCCCGAACTTACGGACCTCATCGGCCATGCGAGCTTCGTTCCGACATCCCGCTGGCGCGCTCGTAGCATCGTACATGGCATCGTGCCTGGAGGGTGCGATGGAAGATCATGGCTAACAAAGGCAAACTCAAATCTCCTACCCAAATCGATCCTTTCAGCACTGGCCGCAAGAGCCTGCGGGTCATCATCGAAACTCCAAAGGGCAGCCGCAATAAGTTTAAGTTCGATCCCGAGATCGGCGCCTATCGCCTCAACAGTGTGCTCTCGGAGGGAATGGTGTTTCCGTATGACTTCGGCTTCGTTCCGCAAACCGAAGCGGATGACGGCGATCCGCTCGACGTTCTGCTGTTGATGGACGAGCCTGCCTTCCCCGGCTGCGTGGTGGAGTCGCGGATTGTGGGCGTGATCGAGGCGGAGCAAACCGAAGATGGCAAATCCGTGCGTAACGACCGCGTGCTGGCCGTGGCCACCAACTCGCACGTTCACGCCGACATCAAAGATCCCGAGGACCTCAACGGAAACATGATTCAGGAACTGGAAAGCTTTTTCGCAGCCTACAACAAGGCGCGGGGAAAGAAATTCCGGATTCTCGGCTGCAAGAACGCCGACCTGGCCATGAAACTGATCAAGAAGTCGCGGAGCCGCTGAAGCGCTTGAATGCTGCTACGCCACTGGCAAAACGGTCCGTTTCGGAACTTTGCCCAGCCCCAGCAGAGTCGTGGATCGTTGTTTTCACCGCATGGACAGAGAGCGATGG
Organism: uncultured Acidobacteriaceae bacterium; assembly: GCA_963785825.1. GTDB lineage: Bacteria > Acidobacteriota > Terriglobia > Terriglobales > Acidobacteriaceae > Bog-257. The sequence goes on from CAWAWQ010000002.1 coordinate 80,342, forward strand.
GGTAAAGGGATTGTCTTCCTGGGCTCTGTGCCGCTGTGGTTGAACAATTACCTTTCTAGTCCGTTGGGAGACCCCCCGGCTCTTCCGGGGAGGCAGTAGAAGTTTGACAGATACCGGAGTCCATCGCGGAGACTCCCAGACGGGAGCCGCCAAAGCACACGAAAGGGAGTTCGCGATGGACGAGATGGAAAGCCTAAGCCATACCAAGTGGGAGTGCAAATACTCATGTGGTGTTTATCCCGAAGTGCCGCAGAAAGACATTGTATGAAGAACTGAGACGGCACTTGGGCGAGGTATTCCGCAAGCTGGCGGAGCAGAAAGAGAGTCGGATCGAAGAGGGGCACTTGATGCCCGACCATGTGCACATGATGATCGCGATTCCGCCCAAGTACGCGGTGTCGCAAGTGATTGGGTTTATCAAAGGGAAGAGCGCGATTCACCTGGCGCGGGTATACGGTGAGAAGAAGAGGAACTTTGTGGGCCAGCATTTCTGGGCGCGCGGGTACTACGTGTCCACGGTAGGGCGGGACGAGACGGTGATCCGCGACTACATCCGGCAGCCGGAGCAAGAGGACAAGCGGTTGGACCAAATCAACCTGTGGCGCTAATCGGCCACCGTAAGGTGGTTCCAGAAATCGGGGCCGCGTTAGCGACCCCGCACAGCCGCTTTGAGCGGCTCACAATACAATCTGCGCTTCCGTGATCTCCCTCGCTCGCCGCACGTTCACGCGCTCCGCGATTGCAAGCAAGTGTCTGTTGACGTTTCGGAGCGTGGGCACGCTATGGCCCCGATCGTTCAAGTCACAAAGAAAGGCACGTCGCTCTTCGGCAAAGCGGCCCATCTTGTAAATGCACACCCAATTACTGCGTTTCATTAGCTGATCAAACATATAGCTGACTTTTTGAAATGAAAGTGAAATCAGCCAAGTATCCACGTTATGTGGCCATCCGCACACGCGGCGGCCCAGTAAAAAGGTGTTTTCGTGAAGCAGCACAACATAACGGACCTCGCAACATACTTTCGCTTATGTTGAGCACAACATAATTGGAGATAATCGTGAATGGGTGTCGAGGTTTTGCATGGATTTCTCCGGAGAAGAGAGCGAGTGAGATGAATCTGGAAGTGGATTGCTATTCCGGGCGGATGGCGGACGAAAGGCCAGTTCGTTTTCGACTGGACGGGCACGAATACATGGTCGAGGAGCTACTGGACCAGTGGTACGGCCCGTCAAATATCTTCTTCAAAGTTCGTGCGGATGAGGGCAATCTCTATATCTTACGCCGGGAAACATCGACAGATGACGGACTTTGGCATCTGGAGTCATTCCGACAGCTGAAACGCAAAAGTTAAGTTGGAAAAATGACCGCAGATTGAAAACGAAAGACAACTGACATGGTGGGGATACTTCAGCAAGATGCCGACTATACGACCAACTGGATTGGTTTCCGGTTGGTCGACCAGTCGCGATCCAAGAAAGTTCCGGGCACTTGGCACGTCATTTACATCTAATCGACGTGCTCCTCAGGTCGCTTATGGTCGTTTTTTTTTTTGAAAAGCTTGTTTATGTCGGGTCCACTAAAGCTCCGCGAGAGCTCGATGCACCAAACTCACGGAAGTAGCTCCTTCGCCGACGGCCGAGGCCACCCGCGTTGCGCACCATTTGTCGTCCCTCAACTGGACTCTTCCAGATCGCGGTACGGACAGTCTTACCGTTCCATGTCACGTCGCGCGGAAGACCGACATTTACTGAAAGCAATCTGGGCATTCCTACCTGTCGAACCAGCGTCTGAGTAAGTATCCCCCGGCAGAGCCGGGGGCTTTAAATTGTGAGCCGCTCAAAGCGGCTGTGCGGGGTCGCTAACGCGGCCCCGATTTCTGGAACCACCTTACGGTGGCCGATTAGCGCCACAGGTTGATTTGGTCCAACCGCTTGTCCTCTTGCTCCGGCTGCCGGATGTAGTCGCGGATCACCGTCTCGTCCCGCCCTACCGTGGACACGTAGTACCCGCGCGCCCAGAAATGCTGGCCCACAAAGTTCCTCTTCTTCTCACCGTATACCCGCGCCAGGTGAATCGCGCTCTTCCCTTTGATAAACCCAATCACTTGCGACACCGCGTACTTGGGCGGAATCGCGATCATCATGTGCACATGGTCGGGCATCAAGTGCCCCTCTTCGATCCGACTCTCTTTCTGCTCCGCCAGCTTGCGGAATACCTCGCCCAAGTGCCGTCTCAGTTCTTCATACAATGTCTTTCTGCGGCACTTCGGGATAAACACCACATGGTATTTGCACTCCCACTTGGTATGGCTTAGGCTTTCCATCTCGTCCATCGCGAACTCCCTTTCGTGTGCTTTGGCGGCTCCCGTCTGGGAGTCTCCGCGATGGACTCCGGTATCTGTCAAACTTCTACTGCCTCCCCGGCAGAGCCGGGGGGTCTCCCAACGGACTAGCGGCTCCGTCTGGCGGTCGAGGGCGAAGTTCTTTCCCGCGCGAGTGCCGTCGTAATGCGTCTCTCGCAGGCGTTCGACTTCGACCTCGCCGATGGCTTCGCTCACCCACTTAGCGGCCCGCGGTTCGCTGATACGCAAGAAAATCTTGGTGGCCGGCTGCGAGAGCATGGCTTCCGCATCGTGGCCGTAGCGGGACTCCAACTGGCTGCGACCCTGGAATCCCAGAATGATCGGGTTATTCGATTTCCGGTTCTCCGTGATAGCCGTGTGCAGTTGCGGCAACCGCTGCAAGCTTGCCAGTTCGTCAATGACGAACCACGCCGGTCGCTGATGCGGATGTGGCTCGGTTAGCAACCGTAACACCAAGAGATCGAGCCACAAGCTGATCAGCGGCAAAAGGGCATCCCGCAGTGCGGGACGAGAGGTTATGAAGATCCAACCTCGTCGCGTCTCCGCCCACTTCGTCGCGGTCCATGTCGAAGTTGTTTCCTCCCGTTTCGGCAGCAGCCGAAAGCTATCGGCGATCATGTTGAGCGAGCCTAGAACGCCGATTCGCTGGTTGGGAGCACGGAGATCAATGATGGCCGCCAACTCCGTCCCTTTCGCCCGCCGATCGATCTCCTCTGGGTGGGACATCCACTCGACCAATTGGGTTGGTGTGGGCAGGAAGGTAAGGAGGTGGGCAAAGATTTTCTGCGGGCTTTCGACAAAGAATCGATTCGTAATTCCGGCGGGCTGGAAGAGCGAAACCGCAATCGCCTTGGCTTCCGCCTTACGCTGCAACTCGTCCGACGGATTCCAGAACGGACAGCGGGCATCGAGCGGGTTTAGGACAATGTCACCGCGTCGCTCGTCGTAGAACTGCTGGATAAACTCGCAGGCCGGATCGTAAATGATGGCGCTGTGACCGCGCTCCTCCACTTGGAGGAGTATCTGGCGAATGATCGTTGATTTGCCAGCGCCAGTATCACCGACCGTGAGGATGTGCTTGTTTTCTGCTGCCCGCGGAATTCGAAGCGGCTTCTTCTCCCCATCAATGGCAAGGCCAATCCCGTCGCCGTCAAGAGCTTTCGAGAATTCGCTCCCCGACATGAGCATCGGGCCCTTCAACCGTCGGCCGTAACGCAGTTGTTGCCTCCGCCGAATGTCCTTACGAACAGAGAAAGGCAACTGCAGGAGCAGACCCAGAAATCCGCAAACCAGTGGCGTTTCAAACAGGTCGAACAGCGGTGCACCGCTATAGACCCATTGCACGAGGAACTCGTGCAGCGCCTTGTTCTGGTATTCCCGAGGGGTCTCTCTCCATAGCGAACGATCGCCTCTTTCCAGGGCGTGCGTTGAGAGTTGGAACGGCAGAGTCTCGCCCGTGACCTGCCTCGTTTGCCCGGTCTGAACGTCCCTATCAACAGCCAGTCGAGCTGTCCGATGGGTATCCACAACATAGATCAATCGGTAGTCACTCGCCGGATGTACCAAGCCGGCAACCTCCGTTCGCAGATAGTACGGCAGATAGTACTTTTCGAGCGGACTGAGACCAAAAGCAAAACGCATATAAACGAGAAAGCCCGCCAGAAAGACGGCCAGAAAGATGGCTCCGTAGGTGTAATAGAAGCCTCGTGGCGGCCAGATGAAGGATTCCTCGCGTCCCCATTTCTGAGTATTGGACACGGCTACTGCGCCTCCGTAACCCTTGCCCGATCGATAGGCCCGACCGCGAAATCCTGGTCATGTCGAAAGTGGTCGCCGATGGGATCAAGCAGTAGGTTCTTGTCGACCTCCTGCACAGGGCGTGGCTGCGGGAGACCCCGACCATCGAGTTGCGGCACATTCCCGGCACTCAAGAAGAAGACCTTCTTTTTCAAACCCAACGGCGCCAAGGTATCGATGGTGATCGCCAGAGCATGATCTCGCAGCGCTCGCGCAACATCGTGGTCCGTCAACCGACGTATGGCGAGCAGAATCTCGCGCATGAAGAGCCGTTCTCCGGCGTTGTCTACCGTCGCGAGGGCGTCTTTGATCGCCCTTTCGAACCGAACGACGATCACACCTCGTTCCCAGTCGGCCTCGGCGACAACCAACGGCTGTGCGGCATCCGTCTCCCCGCCGGCTTCTTCAACGTCATCGGCCGCCGAGTTCAGTTCCACAATCACGCGCAGGATCTTGAGGTTCCTACGGATGTCCTGCAACACCGGTGAGATCGCCACCGCAAATTGCCATAGCCAGTAAGCAGTGGCATCGATGAACTCGGCGTATATCCTGAGCCAGTGCGATGAGTGCGTTGCGAAGCGCTGGTAACAACTCCGTCGGCGAGGCCACGATCACATCCGTCGTCGTTGCGACGATGGGCATTCGGGATAACAGACCACTTAATTTGGAGATCTGCATCGGGTTGCAAGTCCTGCGCTGACGCCGTGAGCAGGCAATCGACCGGCAGACCAAGATTTAGCAGGAAAAGTCCGAACCCCTCACGGCTGAAGCGTACCGCGTACTCGCGATCTGGGAAGTCGTCACGGTGAAAGAACAGCGACTCCAGAATCCGTTTCAGAATGAATGTGGCATGCTCATTGATTCCAGGAAGAACTCTGTACGCGCCGCCATGAAAGGACATCTCTTCGCAGAAGACGCTGTCAAAGGGGTCTTCCGCGTGGGCAATCGTTCCCAGTACAAACGAATTGCAAAGGCTGCGGAGCGAGCGAGGCGCAATCCTGCGAGATCGATTGGATTGTCCGCAAGCGACACGGTATGCCAAAGCCACAAGCCGAACGATACGCTCTGCATTCTCCGGCAAGAGCTGAAGTCCGGCAACGGCAGACAAGAGGTCGATCCGATTGAAACCGGAGACTGCCGCGTCCAGAGCAGCGAGATCGTTGATGGGTGGTTGTGTAGCGCACATGCGAAAGGCAGGTCCACGCCTTGGCTGACAAGTTTATCGCCTCTGCTCATTTGGTATCGAGACTTGTAGTCCAGAGAACTGCCCGGAAATGCGCTTGTGCACACAAACGGCGCTCCTGTCTAATCAAAAGCCGAAAAGGAGAAATCCTGCTGGGTGAGGCTCATCCTGGCGATCATTCAACAGGTACTCTGTTATTCCTACCAGTCATAACTGCTCTCCGAAAATGAATTGGACTCCGTTGCTCTTCCGAAACTAACGTGAAGCTGCTCTGGCAGCTCTGAGGCTGCGAAAAATCACTCACGGAGAACGGCCATGCCCGATCTTGCTTCCAAACCGGTTCGCCGGGTTGAGAGCCGCGAAATAACCTTTGAGCGGATCCTCGACAACGACGAGGCGGCGGCTCTGCTGAACATTCATCCGAAAACTCTCCAAAAAATGGCGCGCAACGGCCAGATCACCGGCGTGCAAATCGGAAGGCTGTGGCGCTTCCGCGCCTCAGTTCTGAACGATTGGCTTGAACACAAGATGGTCAGTTGAATCGCCGCTCGACTCGCCAGGCGAGTCACGCTAAGCTGTCGCCAGCGATCCGTGCCGCCGAAAAAAAGGGAGAGTAAATGTTCAGGCGCGCACGACACCAAAAAGGAAGTCTTCAACGCGTAAAGCGTAAATCAGGTCAGAACGTTTGGATATTCCGATGGTACGAAATCCAACCCGACGGATCGAAGAGATACCGCAAGGTCGTCGTCGGTACAGCCATGCCATTCGCTGGGAATGGGCAACACACAACCCCATCACTCACGTCCGGCAAAGTGCCAAGCGCAGGAAGACCCCGTTTGTTTTGACGATCGAACAGATCAAGGCATTTCTTTCTCATCTGGAAGAACCCTGCCGCACCGCCGTCATGCTCGGCGCATCGAGCGGCCTCAGAGTGGGAGAGTTGCTTGGGCTGAAATGGGAAGACGTGGACTTCGAAGGATTAGAGGTCAACGTCACTCGTTCGGTAGTCAAGCAGAAGATCACCCGCTGCAAGACGGAGGCTTCACGCAAGCCAATTCCGCTGGATGCGGAGTTGGCGGAAGTCCTGCTCAATTGGAAGCTCCAATCTCCGTATCCGGAACTCGGCGATTGGGTGTTTGCCAGTCCGCACAAGAAAGGCAACCAGCCGTATTGGCCTGGTGCGCTCTTTCGGGCTCATCTCCAACCTGCGTTGGAGGCCGCCAAGATCTCCGGCAATGTGGGATGGCACACGTTGCGACACACGTTTGGCACTTTGATGAAAGCGAATGGCGAGGACATCAAGACGATTCAGGAGTTGTTGCGTCATTCGAACTACAAGGTGACGGCGGATACGTACACGCAGGCGGTCACTCCGACGAAGCGCGCGGCACAGACGAAGTTAGTGAAAATGATTCTGCTGCCGAGCAAGCGTGTGGAAGAGAAGCACGCGTCCGGAGAGTGACTTTCTGTTATCGAACCCTTTCGAACCCTCGGGAAAAATGCCAATTTGTTCTAAGTTCTTTGTTTTGTTGGCGTCCCCGACGGGATTTGAACCCGTGTTACCGCCGTGAAAGGGCGATGTCCTAGGCCGGGCTAGACGACGGGGACGCTTGCGGGCCGGGAAACTCGCGTCGAAGCTTGATACTAGCAGCCGTTGAGAAACAGTGTCAAAGCCTTGGCGGTCATGGTTTCGCGCTGATCGTCGGTTCGGCGATGCTCACCTGACCAGTAAGTATCCCCCGGCAGAGCCGGGGGCTTTAAATTGTGAGCCGCTCAAAGCGGCTGTGCGGGGTCGCTAACGCGGCCCCGATTTCTGGGACCACCTTACGGTGGCCGATTAGCGCCACAGGTTGATTTGGTCCAACCGCTTGTGTTGTTGCAACCAGAAAATGTCGTATTAACTGCGACGAGACTTTGTCACCCCCTGTCATTTAAGTAACGGCCGCAACCGCGGGGCGGCCGGAGAGGTTATAGATGCGCGGCAGCGTCTTTCTTTTCTGCGCGGTGGTACGGCGAGCGGGGCGGCGATCGGTGTGTTCCTGGAGCGGCAGAGCTTGGGTGAGAAGCAACTGGTCGCCGCGATAGACGAGGAGCGAGCCGTCGAGTTGATGGGAGAGTTCGACGGAGTCTCCGGCGTAGCCCCGCTGTCCGGGACGTGGGGGCAGGGCGATGGCATGGGCTCCGAGGGTGACGACATGATCGGGGCTGACGATGCGCTGGTAGCGAAAACTGAGGCAGCGGGCGAGATCGAAGCGCCGGGGCAGGGTGCGGAAATCGCGCGCGGAGTCGGCGGCGGGGCGAGCGAAGCGTTGGTTGTAGTCGCGGCAAAAAGTGTCGAGCACGGCATTGGCTTGCTCCACGGTGGTGGCATGAGCCAGGCAGAGTTCGCTGATCAGGCGGTCCTGGCAGGTGCGCCAGAGGCGCTCGACGCGTCCCTTGGCCTGCGGAGAATAGGCAGGGATCTGCTGGATGCCGAGTTCCTCCAGGGCGCGTCCGAGCTGGGTGGGGGACTGCTGCCCGGCGAGTTGTTCGGCCAGGGTCCAGTGGGAATCGTTGCGCTGGAAGATGCTGTGGCGATCACGGTAAAGGCTGAGGGGGACGCCATGAGTGGTGATCATGGCGTGTAGAGCGCGAAGATAGCCGACGGTGTTTTCGGCTTCGAGTTGGAAATGAGCGGAGAGGATTTGCTTGGTGGCGTCGTCCTGAAAGCCGATGAGGGTGAGTTGCGGACCGCGGCCTTGGAGCCAGTCATGGGTACTGGCGTCGGTGAGCGCCATCATGCCGCAACGGGGGCGGGGCGGGCGGCGCGAGCGATACTTGCGGGGCCGGCGTTTCTGCGGCGAGGCCAGCTTGGCGGCGCGCAGGATGCGGCGCACGGTCTCGCGGCTGACCGGCAGGTTCTCCTCGGCGTTGAGTTTCTGACAGAGATGGGAATCGTTGAAGCCCTGATACTTGGTGCGGGCCAGGGTCAAGATCAAAAGCTTCTGGGGAAGAGGAAAAGCCCAAGGCACGGGACGTCCACGATTGCCGTGCTGGATCCAGGCAATGGAATCGGGCTGATAGCGTCGCTTGAGGCGCTGCACCTGGCGCTCACTCAGTTGCAGCAGGCGGGCGGCTTCGCGTACGCTCAGCCGCCCGCCCGCTGCATTCTCAATCACTTTCACTCGCTGGAGCTCTTTCTGACTCATCGTCACCATCCTGAGAGGGTGACAAAGTCTCGTTGCAGTTAGGGGGTGACATTATCTTGGAGCATCTACATTGGTCCAACCGCTTGTCCTCTTGCTCCGGCTGCCGGATGTAGTCTCGTATCACCCTCTCATCCCGCCCTACCGTGGACACGTAGTACCCGCGCGCCCAGAAATGCTGGCCCACAAAGTTCCTCTGCTTCTCACCGTATACCCGCGCCAGGTGAATCGCGCTCTTCCCTTTGATAAACCCAATCACTTGCGACACCGCGTACTTGGGCGGAATCGCGATCATCATGTGCACATGGTCGGGCATCAAGTGCCTCTCTTCGATCCGACTCTCTTTCTGCTCCGCCAGCTTGCGGAATACCTCGCCCAAGTGCCGTCTCAGTTCTTCATACAATGTCTTTCTGCGGCACTTCGGGATAAACACCACATGAGTATTTGCACTCCCACTTGGTATGGCTTAGGCTTTCCATCTCATTTATCGCGAACTCCCTTTCGTGTGCTTTGGCGGCTCCCGTCTGGGAGTCTCCGCGATGGACTCCGGTATCTGTCAAACTTCTACTGCCTCCCCGGCAGAGCCGGGGGGTCTCCCAACGGACTAGCGGAGCGGCGGGGCCACGGCGGTTCGGCCCCGCTGGCAAACTTCTCGACCGGTGAGCAACCTCCGTATGAAGTCCACCCAAGCAACCAGGCCGGAAGCCTTGGTGCGCGCGATGTATCGCAAGCTGGCACGTGCCTGGGGCCGCCAGCACTGGTGGCCGGCAGAGACGCCGTTCGAGGTCATTGTCGGCGCGATCCTGACCCAGAACACATCGTGGATTAACGTGGAGCGCGCCATCGCCAGCCTGCGAGTTGCCCGCGTGCTGAGCGTGCAGAGCATTCGCGAAATTCCACTACTGCGGCTGCAAGAACTGGTTCACTCCTCGGGATATTACCGGCAAAAAGCGCAGCGGCTAAAGGACTTCGTCCGTTTCCTCGACGCTCGCTACAGCGGCTCACTGGAAAAGATGTTCGCCACTCCCACCAGACAGCTGCGGGGCGAACTGCTCAGCCAGAAAGGCATTGGGCCGGAGACCGCCGACGCGATCCTGCTCTATGCCGGCAATCACGAGAGTTTCGTGGTAGATGCCTACACGCGCCGCATCCTTGAGCGTCATCAGGCGATCGCGCCGGGAGCGAAATACGATGAGATTCGCGAATTAATGGAGCGCGCACTGAAGCGTGAGCGTCCGGTGGCATCAGATCGCCGACGCGGAACAGGTACGCCGAGTCCACCAGTTCATGAGCCATCGCTCATGAGCGGCGCCCAGCGCTCACCGCTTGCCCAGGTTTACAACGAAATGCACGGGCTGCTGGTGCAAATCGGAAAACGCTACTGCCTGAAAAATGAGGCAAAGTGCGAAAGCTGTCCGCTGGGATCTCTGCTGCCCAATAGTGGAGACGAAAATTCCAGTGAGAGGCAGAAAAACCACCGCAAGGGGCAGCCTGCTGAGTTTGCGTGACGGCGAACAACCTGATATTTTTTGCCATTACGCCCAAAAACATGATGAAGACAGTCATTCGCACTGCACTGTTCTGTTGCCTTGCTGCTGCGCCGCTATTGGCGCAACTTCCCACCGACAGCCCGGTCGACGCGCTGCGGCATCCGGAATGGAACCAAAGTTTGTTTATTGGCGGGGGCACCACGGTCGACAGCTCACCCAGCGGGCAGAATCTTGTACTCGGCTACCGTCTGGGCCGCGTTCTTACGCACGAGCATGGCCCGGGAATCTTGCGCGGCACCTATGAGATGGCGATCGACATCGTTCCGCTGGATGAGTATTGGATCAACGGCGGCCAATATGCCGGCGGCATCGATCCCATCGTATTCAAGTGGAACTTCACCAGTGGCTGCAAGCTCGCGCCCTACGCTGCTATTGTCGGCGGAGTGCTCTTCAGCAATCACAATCTGCCGCCCGGCGATACTTCGCAGGTCAACTTCACCAGCGGAGCGGAGATCGGCGCGCAAATGTTTCGCAAGGGAACTAACTCGTGGAACCTGGCGGTGAAGGCCTATCACCTGTCGAATGCCTCGCTGGGCAACAAAAATCCCGGGCTGAATGCCAACCTGCAGTTCATGCTCGGATATACCTGGCACTGACCAAGCTGTCGGCTGTCAGCCACCAGCTCTCAGCTTGCTCTCCGCGGGGCCCCGTTCTTGACTGCCTTTGGCTACAGCGGGGCGTTTCCAAGCGCAGCAACGGAGTTGCGTTCCACGAATCAGCTTGCAATGCGCGCTATACTAAGCAGCATCCCATGACCTCTGCGCCCTCAGATGCGCCAAAGGTATTATGCATTGACGATGCGGAGATCGCGTTGCGCGTGCGTAAGCTGCTGCTTTCCAGTGCAGGATATTCGGTTCTGACGGCGAGCTCCGGAGAAGCGGGACTTGAACTCTTCAGGCATCACGACGTTGATCTGGTGATTGCCGACCATTTCCTGACCGACAAAACAGGTGCGGAAATTGCCCGTGAAATGAAGGAATTGAAGCCGGAAGTACCGATTCTCATTGTGTCGGCTGCATCCGAAGAGCCCAGCGGCATGGAGTTCGCGGATGGTTTCCTCTCCAAGGGCGAGGGGCCGGACAGTCTGCTGGATGCTATCGCTCGCCTCCTGCCTGATCGCAAGGCGGATTAATGTGTGGGCTTGGCTGCGCCCGAGACGTCGGCGTAGGCCGCCTCGCTCACCAGCAGTATCAGCGGAAGGTCGGCGACTCGGTTAATCTTGTCCCAGTAGCGAACCAGAATCGAATAGACTAGCAAACCAGTTTCGCCCTCCCCAAAGATCAGGTACTCCAGCGACTGCTTCATCATCGTGCGGCGAGTCAGGCCGAGCACAATGCTGATGGGATTCAGCAGCTCGCTGACATACGCAACGGAATTGGCGACCGCGACGGCCCCGAAAGCCTCAATCACAAAGTCGTCATTTTCGCGGAAGGCCCGCAGCCGCAGGGGCGCCAGGAATTCGCTGCGGTTGTCCATAAGATGGACGTGCAGGAACGCAAGCGGGCCTTGGATCTGGTAATGCGCTCGCACTTTGCTCGACAACTGCATCCGGTGCTCCGGGGTGGCGAGATGGTGGGGAATGAGATTCACCTTCCTGTCAACCATCGATTGCCATACCTGCGCCGAGTCTCGGTCCATCAGTGTCGCTTGCGAGATCCGCATCTCCGTAGAACGCATGATGCGGCTTAAGCCGCTGGCGGAGAGTAGCATGAAAATGAAAATGCTGGCGATGATCGCGCCGTCCGGCCTCTGAATGACATTGGAAATCACCGTGTACAAGAAGACAAGACTGACCAGGAAGAAATAGAAGCAGAGCAATAAAGTACGCGGTTTGCGCAGACTGGATTCCCGCCACAAGGAAATCGTCACCGCCACTGCCGCCGATAGCATCAGAACCAAGACGCCGGTGGCATAGGCGCCTCCTTGCGCTGACACCGAGGCGCGAAACACCAGCGTCACCACGATGTTGATTGCCAACAGCACCAGTACCAGCGGGCGCTGATAGGCTACCCACTCGGGCGCCATTCCGTAGCGCGGCAGATACCGGGGAATCAGGTTCAGAAGCCCAGCCATGGCCGATGCCCCGGCGAACCACAAGATGAGGATTGTGGAAATGTCGTACACCGTGCCGAAGCCATTTCCCAAGTAAAGATGTGCAAGATAGGCGATCGCCCTGCCATCGGCTTCACCGCCTACGCGATAGGCGCTTTCTGGTATGAGCGCCCCCGCCACAAAGCTGGAGAGCAGCAACATCACGCTCATGATGAGAGCGGCGGTCAGCAGAAGTTGGCGAGTGGCGCGAATGCGACCGGGGATCGTCTCTTCCGTTTTGCCCGGTTCGGCTCCCGACACCAGTGGCATCACGGATACGCCGGTCTCGAATCCGCTGAGCCCCAGCGCCAGCTTGGGAAAGATTAGCGCCGAGACGATGAAGATCGCGGTCCAGTCTCCATGCATGGCAAGTTTTGCGTGCCAGTGGGACATGAGCTCAAGGTGGAAGAGGATCTTCCATCCACACCAGAGAAGCACAATCAGGTTCAGAAAGAGGTAAGGAATCGCCACGAAGTCGGCCACCCGAATGGCCTCGCGGAATCCCGCCAGGAAAACTATGGCGAGAAGCAGCAGCAAGCCCAACGTCACGCGCATGCGCGAGTCGCCGGCGAACGGGTGCAAATACGGATTCGCAACCGCGTGACGGGCAGCGTCGGCCGCCGACAAGGTCATGGTAATGACAAAGTCGGTTGCTGCGAATCCCAGCAGCACCAGGACGAAAATTTTCCCGGTCCATCCGGAAAGCAGATTTTCCAGCAGCGCGATCGAACCTTGCCCTGCGTAGGAGCGCTTGGCTACGGCGGCGTAGATGGGCACGGCTCCCAGCAGAGTGACCGCAACCAGCACCGCAGTTGCCGGCACGGCCAATGCGCCCGCGGCAAGCAGTGCGATACCCGGCTGGTAGCCCAACGTGGAAAAGTAGTCAACCCCCGTTAGCCACATGACCAGGTACCAGGGATAGGTGCGCTCGGGCTGGCCTGTCGCCTTCGAAAGATCATGCGCGGAGAAGAACCGTCCTAGCCACCCCTTGGACCTGAGGTGCCCGGTGGGCAGGCGAAGAACGGTGCCGGAAGGCGCTTGCTTGTCGATCGGATGCGAAACCGTCGGCGTCATGTGTTGTAAAGAACGGCTCTCTTGGATTCGAGCAGCAGCCTAACCCGACTGGCAAACAGAGTCAATTGCTTGCTCTCACTTTGACTCAGCAAATCAAAAAGCTCCTCCCTCGTGGGCATAGCTTCCTTACGCAAAAGTAATGACGCCTGCCGGAATCTTGGTGCAGAATACCTGCATCTCTTGAGCCTGCTGATAACATCGGTTCGGATTTTCGCCACTTTAGGATGGCAATGCGAGAAAAATCCTGCACGCGTGAAAGCAACCGTCGCCGGGATTCGCGATTTGCACTTGCTCTTCTTCTTGCCTGTGCCTGGATTCCAACGGTTGCACGCTCGGCACCCTCCCAAACCGAAAAGGGCTTGCCGTTGTCCACCGGCGAGCAGATCTACCACACTGCCTGCATAGCCTGCCACGGCCCCCAGGGCAAGGGGATGCCGAAAGAGATCCGGGGATTTGAGCAGCCATCCACCTTCCCCAACTTCACGCGCTGCGACCAGACCACCTCCGAGCTTGACAACGATTACCGCGCGGTAGTCACCAATGGCGGGCCATATCGCGGCTTCTCGCAAATCATGCCGTCCTTCAAACAGGCGCTGACGCCGCAGGAGATCAACGAAGTAATTCACTACATCCGGGGCTTCTGCCGGAATTCGCACTGGCCAAGGGGCGAGCTGAATCTGCCGCTGGCGTTGGTAACCGAGAAGGCCTATCCCGAAGACGAAGTCGTTTCCACCTCATCCGTGAACGCCACCGGTCCGGGCGAGGTGACGACGCACGTGATCTACGAGCAGCGCTTCGGGGTGGAAAACCAGCTTGAAGTGGACGTGCCGTTCACCGTCACCCAGCCGGATCGCACCTGGTACGGCGGCGTCGGCGATGTCTCGTTGGGTGTGAAGCGGGTGATGTACTCCAAGCTGACTTCCAGCGAAGGCTGGGGTTCCGGCACTATCTTCAGCCTTCAGGGAGGCGTGGTCGCACCGACGGGCAACAGCGCGCACGGACTCGGGGCGGGCACGACCGCCTTCGAGACCTTTGCCGAGGCCGGTCAACTCTTCCGGACAAACACATTCCTGCAATTTCAGGGCGGCGCAACTTTGCCGGTCGATACCAGCAAGGCTCCGCAGTCGGTATTTTGGTACACGACCATCGGGCAGATGATACCGCAGGGCGGAGGATTGGGACGGCTGTGGTCACCGATGTTCGAAATCCTGGGCAGCCGCGACCTGGTGAACCATGCGACCACCGACTGGGATGTGGTGCCGGAGATGCAGGTGACGCTCAGCAAACGGCAGCACGTCCGCGGCAACGTTGGCGTGCGGGTGCCGGTCAACAATACGCGCGGGCGGCCGGTCCAGGTGCTGTTCTACATTTTGTGGGATTGGCAGGAAGGCAGCTTACTCAAGGGTTGGTGATGAAAAGGATAAGTTATCTTGCCTTCGGGTTTTTGCTGCTCGCGTGGCTTCTGGTGCCGCTGAGCGCAGGTGCGGGAGATAACTCGCCCAAGCTTGCGTTTCATACCTCCGATCGCTGCCTGGCATGTCACAACGGGCTTACCACGCCCCAGGGGAAGGACGTCTCCATAGGCTTCGATTGGCGAGCCAGTATTATGGCGAACTCGTCGCGCGATCCCTATTGGCAGGCAAGCGTGCGGCGGGAAGTGACCGACCATCCAGACTCGAAAGCCGCTATCGAGGACGAGTGTTCCGTGTGTCATATGCCCGTCACCCGCTACGAAGCCAAGTTGCAGGGCCATGAAGGCGAGATCTTCACGTTCCTTCCCTTCGGTCAGAAGACGGGAGAGCAAGCAGCGCAAGCTGGGGATGGCGTCACCTGTTCGGTGTGTCACCAGATCGGCAAAGAAAAGCTGGGCAGCCACGATAGCTTCAACGGCGGCTTTGTAGTGAACACGCCGCAATCGGCGACCGACCACCCTGAGTACGGTCCTTACGTGATCCAGAATGGTCAGGCGCTGGTGATGCAAAGTTCCACCGGCGGCTTCCGTCCCACCTTCGCCGACCACATAGCCGACTCGGCGCTGTGCGGCACTTGCCACACGCTCTACACCACGGCACGGGGCCCCGGCGGAAAGGTCATTGGCCAGCTTCCGGAGCAGATGCCGTACCTGGAATGGTTGCGCAGCGACTACGCCGGCAAGCAGAGCTGCCAGTCCTGTCACATGCCCGAAGTGCAAGGGCCTGCGCCGATCGCCGCGGTTTTGGGCGTCGATCGACTCGGTGTTCGCCAGCACGTATTTGTTGGCGGCAACTTTTTCATGCAGCGGATGCTGAACACCTATCGCAACGAGCTTAGTGTGGCCGCTTTGCCGCAGGAGCTGAGCAATGCCTCCGACGGCACAATTGCTTTCCTGCAATCGCAGGCAGCACAGGTCAACATCGAGAGCATGGATGAGCGTTCCGGCAGCCTGGATGTGAAGGTGCTGGTGAAGAACCTCACCGGCCACAAGCTGCCGACTGCCTTTCCCTCGCGCCGCGCGTGGCTACACTTCGTGGTTCGCGACGGCAATGGTAAAGCCATCTTCGAATCGGGCGCTCTCAACCCGGACGGCTCTATCCAGGGGAATGATAACGATTCCGATCCCGCGCGCTTCGAGCCGCACTATCGACGAATCGCTCGCCCCGACCAGGTTGAAATCTATGAGCCGATTATGGGCGACTCGGCCGGCCACGTTACCACCGGCCTGCTCACAGCCGTCGGTTATCTGAAGGACAATCGTCTGCTGCCATCTGGATTTAAGAAGGAAGGCGCCGAGCACGACATTGCGGTCTTCGGCGATGCGGCCAGCGATCCAAACTTTACCGATGCCGGTGATCGGGTGGAATACTCCGTCCCGCTCGGTAATGCGCAAGGTCCATTCCAGGTTCAGGCTGAGCTCTGGTACCAACCCATTGGATTTCGCTGGGCGCATAACCTGGCGCCTTACAATGCGCCTGAAACCCAGCGCCTGGTTCAGTATTACGATTCGCTGGCTTCCACCACCGCTGTGATACTGGCCCATGCGGAGGCGAGCCGCTGAGTTCAGCGGTCCAGAACATTAATCGCGGAAACGTAGTCGGCCTTACGGCCAAGGCGTCTTTGACCTTTGCCGAGGCCTTCTCCATCTCATCACGAGGGCCGCGGCTTCGTCCGTCAGCAATAGGTAGCCAACTTGCAAAGGTTGCTGCTTCTGCTCTTTTGGCCAGCGTTCAGTTACCATGAGGTGCTCAATCTGGGCGATGCGCTCCTGCTCCGGAGGGTGCGAGCGAAAATATCCTTCCAGCGTTTGCAGGATGGCGGCGTTTGCAATGTCAACGGGCAACTCTACAGCGGAAGGCTGCTGCCGACGTCGCGTCTCGTAGCGTTGCCGTCCGGCCTCGAGTTTTTGAAATCGCTGAAATAGACTAATCGCGCCTTCTGCCGAATACCCCGCCGCAACGGCAAGCTTGGCGCCTTCGCGGTCGGCCTCGAGTTCCTGCTCCTTGCTGTAGCGCTCTTACCAACACTTTTCCCGCAGGTCCCCACCTGTCGCAACTGGTAAGCCAGGAAGATGGCGATGCCAACCACCAGGATCACGATGCCGACCTTGTTTAGCCAGTTCGCGCCCAGGGCTTCTTCAAGGTTGAACCCTTCCTTTACGCTGTCGAACCAGCCTCGCGAGGGCGCAGGTTGGGTGAAGGAGGGCAGAGGCCCTTGTTTGCGTGACGCGGCGATCGGCGGCGCAACAGGCGCAGTCGGCGGAGGTGCGGAGGGTACATGCTCGGGCTGAGGCTCGGTTGATACCAGAAGTTTCGGCGTAGGAGGGGCCGGCACAACGGTAGCTACCGTCTCCAGGCGAACGTTGATTCGTTTGGCACTCACCGTGGGCTGTTGCTCCTCTGGGAACGCAGGCCCTGGCGACTGATGTTGCTGCTCCCGCTCACTGCTAAGGATGGCGAGCTTAAGCTCCTTCAGCGAACTCTCAACCTCATAGACTCGCCGGGTAAGGCCAGCCACTCTTCGGGCGTATTCCTGTCTCTCCCGTCGCATGCGCCGGCGGGTCGAGAACAGCAAGACCCAAGGCCCGAACAGTACGACTGCTGCGATGAACAGGTATGGGAAAACGTCCATGCTAACCCCGTGTGCCGCACGATCGCTTTACGTCACTTCGAGTGTGCTCCCCCACCCGCTCTGCAAAAAGGGCTTGAGCGAGGTCCACGGGAACTTTACCGGATTGGCGGGAGCCGCGTGTGGTGAGATCGATTCATCATCCAGAATGACGGTAAGGCCTTCGCTGTCCAACTTCCAGTTATGGGAGTCCAGGATGATTCGTTGCAACTCCTTTTGCCAGCCGGCCTGGAGCCCTTCGCCAAGTTGTTGCTGAAGCGCCTTGGCACAGCGTTCCTGGATCGTCTTCTGCTCGCCCGAAGCGGCCGTTTGACAGAAAAAATATTCCGGGTTATCTACCAACACCCACATTGATGCTGTGGAAGCTAAGTACCAAAGCAAAGCCTTTGTCGACTCTATCGTAGGGAAGCAGTAAATCGATTCCGTTCTTTTCCCCCACAAATCAACCAACAGCACCTCAAGCGTTGAAGGAGGGCGCTTCGCCATGCCAACTGAAGACACATCAAAGTGTCCCTCGGAACTCAACGTCAGGAAGTTCCTTCTGGAGCTTGAGGTTCCGTCTTCCTCTGACCAAGTCCAGTGGCGCGTTACCAATACCACGAACGACAAGAAAAGGGGTCAGGTCGTACCCTACGCCGATCCGCGCGCCTACACCGATCGATTGAATGCACTGTTTTCTCCTCAAGGCTGGACGCGCCAGTACAAGGTCGAGACGATGAGCAACATCACCCGGGTAAAGAGGGGCGAAAGCATCGTCTCGGGCAAGGTGCTGGTTACCTGCACAGTCACCATCCTTGGACTGGGGTCGCACTCCGGAACCGGCGAAGAGTGGGCTGATGATGACAACGGCATGACCTCGGCCGATGCACAAGCCTTCAAGCGGGCGTGCTCTTGTTTTGGCTTGGGCCGCTACTTCTACGACATCTCCGCAATCTGGGTCGACCTAGATCCAAACCGCCAGCCAGTGAGAATCCCCGCCTTCTCAGGCTGGGCGCTCCCGGAGAACTGGCGCAAAGGAATGCGACCTCAGGGCAAGAACGGCAATGAACAAGCCAACGCAGGATCCCAAGCTGCGCCTCCGAACGGAGGGAGCAACGGCAACCGCGGTCAAGCAGGCGCCCGCCCAGCAAATGCCAACAGCGGGAATGGTCACGGCCAAGCCGGAAAGTCGAACGGTTCGGCTGCTACTGACTCTGGAGATGATCTCGACGAGCGCATTCTGCAACTGGAAAAAGCCGTCGGCACCTCTTTATACCGCAACATCCTGCGGGAGTACGGGCGCGTCAATCAGCCAAAGCTGATCCGCGATGCAGCCGTCAAACGGAAAGTCCTGGGGATGCTGGAGGCGGTTGTGCGCGGGATCGATCGGCTGGACGCTGGCACCAAACGGCTTGACCCGAACACGGTTAAGGCACTCTTGGAGAAGCTGCAGGCTCCGCCTCTGAACGAGATTACCGACATCAAGACGCTGCAAAACGTCGTCCTAGGGCTGGAAGAACTCGTCGATCCGAATCAACACCACGCAGCCTAAGACTGTCCTTTAAAGCATAACTTTGCCGCTTGGAAAGCATAACCTTGCCGCTCGAAGCCCAACAAATCCGTCAAACGTGGGCTGTTCTTGTCTCCAGGGAGATCAGGCCCTGAAAGCATAACCTTGCCAGGAGCACGACGGACAAAAAGCGGAAATTGCACCTGCTCCCGGTAATGACATAACGTCAATAAAGTTGTAGTATTGTGTCATGGCCCAGTCTCACCGAGAAGCGTCGCGGCGTCTCTTCGAACTCGCCGAGCAACAGCAAGGCTTCTTTACGACGAAGCAGGCCAAGGCGGCCGGTTTCGCCGAGAATACGCATCCCTATCATGTGCAGGCCGGGAACTGGATCCGCGAGCATCGTGGCATCTACCGGCTGGCGCTGTTCCCGACGCCGGATCGTCCCGATCTTGTCCTCTGGTCGCTCTGGTCCAGGAACCGGAAAGAACAGATCGAAGGGGTCTACAGTCATCAGACCGCCCTGGGTCTGCATGATCTGTCGGACCTGAACCCGGCAAAGCTCCATATGACAGTTCCGGCGCACTTCCGGCGCAATAGCGATATTCCCGGCATCCTGGTGCTTCATTACCGCGATCTGCCCAAGAGCGATATGCAGGGCGGACCGGGATACAAATTCACCCGGCCACTCCGGACGATTCTCGATCTGATCGAGGCTGGGGCGGTCGAGCGGACATTCATTCGCCAGGCCCTGCTGCAGGCTGTTGACCGGGGTCTGATCACGCGCCAACAACTACGCGCACAGAGCCTCACGAAGGCATGTGGAACACCGCACTAGAGATTGGCCGCAGCAGCCGTAACCGCTTCAACAGCTCCCCTGACGTCAAGTGCGTTCACTCGTCGGTGCTCGGTGTAAATACTTCTCGGCAAAGAACCCTGAGGCAGTGGCTCGATTCCGAGCTGATAAAGCTTATTCAGCAAATCTTGGAGTAGTTCCTCACGGCGACGTATCCAGGCAGAAGCGAAGCACCTCCAGAAAATCCAGTTCGATCTTTCAAGCACCCTCTGCCGTTGCGTATCCTCCGCCCACTTGTCTGGACCGTGATAGCGGTCTCCGTCGCATTCGATTGCGAGTCGGGCGTCGTTAGCTCCCTCGACCACCAGGTCGATCCGGTACCTATCAACTGGGACTTGAGGGATGACACAGTAGCCTCTTTCCGTGAGACAGTCGTATACATCTAGCTCGAATTCGGATTCGCACAGCTTCCGCAAATCTTCAACTTTTGTTTCATCACGCATAAACGGAGAAGAAAAATGCGAGATCAGGTTGCGCCGCAAGCGGTCGGCTTCTGAGAGGTGCTCCAATTCCACCGACCTGACCAGGTACATGCGATCCTGAGCACGACTCCCAGCCACATTGAATCGCTGGGCGAAGCTTTCACGGACCAGCGGGGCGATGCGCCCTTCGTTGGGAGCGCAAACCATGGACAAAAACATGATGCTGCGTTCCTTCCCTTGAAACGTGCGAGCGTCGCCGCAAGCGATTTGATGACGTTCGATAGCTTCTGGACCGATCTCCTCGGTCAGCCTCTGCCAGACGTCAAAAGCTTGTTTGTCACCCAACAGAGAGACAACTCCAATTGAGCGGCTCTTCAATCGCGGAATCCGTTTCGAGCCGTGGTTCTGTGTCCCGTGGGAGAATCTCTATCGCTGAAGTGACCTGATTCAGAGAGACTTCTACAGCCTGAGTAAGAATCGGGTATTGGATCGAGACATCCCCAGTTTTCCAGATACCGATCCCCACGCCCCATACAAGCTCAGTCGGCGTCTCGACGAGCCCTCCTTCAAGCTGCTGCCTCAGGGTGAACAGGTGGGCATACAGTCGGATGATTTCGCGTCGCTTCTTTTCTTCCTCTGCCCACGGCCTCCAGAGCGAATCGGTATATCTCTGGTACGCAGTTCGAACCTCGTCTCTCCGTGGGTAGCTTTCGAGCATGACAGCAGATGGTGCCCCTTGCTGCGGCTGAGGGGAAAGGGGTCTCGATTTGCTGGACGCATTTTTCTCTGCTTGTTCCAATTGCAACACCGGCGCACTCGCCCTGAGAGACGGGGGTTCTTCTGGCCCTTGCGACGAAGCAAGCCAAGGTTTCAACAACTCATTCGTGCACTCGGGCGGGTGGGTTTCATGTAGGCGGTCAACACTGAGCCAAACTTCCAATCCGGCGACATCGTCCGTCTGATTGAAGTGCAAGCCGGGGCGGCCTTGGGCTTTTTCTTCGTGGAGAACAAAACTGTTATGCTGGCTCACGCTTGCGACTGGTTTGGTCGACAACCGTGCTGAGTGTTGGGCGAATTCAATAATTGCCGCTAGTCGCTCGTGTTGAATTGTCATTAATGTGGCGTCAGCGGAGTCTTGCAGCAATTGCGAGAACACTAAGGGACGATTGCGAACGCTATGACGGCGTTCTTGACAGCCTCTCGCGAGCCTCCGTGGCGCTGATAGATTTTTTATCATTCCGCAGCGCAACCCAAGGTGTTTTTTTAAAGCCGAAGACATGGCCAGTTAACGAGCGTAATTTACAGGCCCGAAATTAGGTTCATGGGTTCTCAAATCCTCCGGTTAAGGAGGGGAATTGCTCGACGATGCTGATTTTCGCGACTGGTGTTCCCGGCTCAGATTGACCCAGGCCGCGCGCGAGGCGATTGCCGCGATCCGGTCTGGGCGGCCCACGCGCTGCGTCGGAGGCGGTCGCCGGAATGTCACCGGCCGCTTTCCGAGTCGGAAAATGGGCGTCACCATCCAGTTTGAGAGCCACCGCGTCGAGTTGCCCTTCATTTACGCATTGCCGCAGAGATCCACAGTCTCGGACTTTATCCCTCCGCAGCCGGAATTGCTGATCGAATTCCGCAGGGGCTTCGCCGCGAGTGGATGGCTCTCAATGCAGCTGTTCACCAAGCACGGACGGCTCTGGGCATCTCGATGAGCGGCCAATAGCTCTTCCAATCAGCCAAATGAACCTCATTTAAAGCATAACGTTGCCAAACGGCAAAGTTGTGCTTTAAGTCACAAAGACTTACACAGCAGCCTCTGGGGAGGATCCATGCGAAACGCGGGTCGGCTCAAACTCGGTTATTATCCCTTGCCCAACGAAGAAGCCCAGAACATTCGGACGCTGCTAGTTCCGTCTGGGCCGTACGCAGCCATCGACCCATGTGTCGGCGACGGAAGTGCGTTGATCGAAATCACCAAGGATACTGGTTCCCATTTGGCTGGCATCGAACTCGACGCTGACCGGGCCGCGGCAGCCGCATCGAAAGGAATTGTGACCGTCCACGGCAGCGCCTTTGAGTGCCGGGTGTTAGCGGAAACCTGCTCTTTTCTGTACCTGAATCCGCCCTACAACAGCGAGTTTGGGCCGCACACTAATAAGCCGCACACTAATAAAAGGATGGAGCTGGTATTCCTGGAACACTGTTATCGCTGGGTGTCCGGTGAGGGTGTACTTGTCTTCGTAGTTCCGGCTCCTGCGGTGGGTGCCTGCGCGCGATTGTTGGCTGCCCAGTTTGACCGACTCAGCGTCTTTCGACTTCAACATCCGGAGTCGGTCCGGTTCAACCAGGTGGTGGTGTTTGGCAGACGAAAGAAAGCGCACCTTCGCGGCGATCCCAAGGGCGCGGATGAGTTGCTTCGGATCGCGTACAAGCCACATCTGCTTCCCGTACTGAACCAAGAGGTTGCCGAGTGTTTCGCGATTCCGCCGTCATCGCCTGCGACGATCACTCACACGGGGCTGCCGCTGGATGCGATTGAGGATGCATTGCAGAGTTCTGTAGCAATGCAGAATGCCCGCGGCATTCTCGTGCGCAAGCAGCAGAAGATGACAGGCCGGCCGGTGACGCCATTGCACAAGGGCCACGTGGGTCTGCTGGCCTGCAGCGCATGCTGAACGGCTTCTTCGGGAAAGGCGAGATGCGGCACATCGCCCACTGGCGATCGGTCAAGTATGTCGACGAGTTCAACGAGGAAGGCGAGGCCGAGGGCGAGACCATCATTCGCAAACGGGAGCGGTTCAGCCATGAACTGACCCTCGCCTATGAGAGTGGACAGATCATCGAGCTGAAGGAGACCAAGGAGGCTAAGCCTTGCGATGAAAAATGCTCATGAACGATTCGGCAAACTCGCTTACCGCCGCAGTACAGAAAAGACTGCCACCAACATTCGCGTTTTCCTGGATGCCTTCGTAGGAGAGGAACGAGCCAAAGCCCACTTGGTCTCGGTTGTCGGCGGCGACGTGGAGATAGGCGCCCTGGCTGCAGCGTTCGCCAATGGAGACTCATTCACCGTGGTTGATCCATAGGGCGCAGATAGTATCGTCTCGTTGGGCGAGAAGCCGTTGTGCTTTCGAGGGTCGATCGTGGTTCGCTGGCGCAAGCGGCCGTTGCGGCACCTTGTGGGTTGTTCGCAGGAGTTGGCGGACACCACCTCCGATGGGAAGCTGCTCCTGGTATGTGACGACTATTCCTTCATCTGGTCCTCACTGGTGTGTCATTACGGCTTACCGGCCACGCCGGAATGGGGGCCGTGGATGATTTCCCAATTGCAGCAGCAAAAGCGTATTCAGCCTCTTCCGAGCTTTGGATATGCCGGAGTCGCTGTGAAGGCCAAGCGGAAAGAATTATTGGCGCTGCTTCGGAGGGGCTGCGCAGCAAGAAGCTTGCGTTTCCTGCCCACAATGGCGTCGTTGAATGGCCGGACATTCAACTCATCAAGAAGGCTGCCTAATTCCCACCGGAGAAGCCGCATCCGCCGAGTACCATGAAGAACCGACCGTTCGCGGATCAACTACGCACCTACATTCCAAGAGCGGTTGAACGGAGTGAGTTGGCGACCTGAGGCCATACCACGTCTCCGGCATGGGCGTTATTCGGCCAAGTGAAATGGCTGATTCATAAACACTGGACGACTCATAATTGCCTAGTCCAAATCCGGTCAACTTACGAGCACGTTTGCGACAACCGTCAAGATATTCATGGAGCTATTCCCCGCCTCGGCCACTCAAATGGACCACAGGGATTTCGGACAGGTCTTGAAATAACTCCTGATCTTGGGAGGGAAATGTATGTCAAGCAATAAAACAGAAGTCGCGATGGAATCACGGCCCACGTCAAATCCTCTGGATGTCGTCCCAGACCAAATACCATTCGATGTGCCCTATGGGCTCCCGATATCACTAGACCGAGCGCAGGCGGTTATTCACGCCGCCGTGGCAGAAGCGAAGAAGCGGAATTGGAAGATGAACGTAGCAGTAGCCGATTCGGGTGGTAACTTAGTCGCCTTCCAACGAATGGACGGCGCGATGCTTGCCTCCATTCAGATTGCCGAGCACAAGGCGCGCGCAGCCGCAACCTTCCGGCGCCCAACCAAGGTATTCGAAGACGGTATCAACCTGATGCATCTCAACTATCTGCTTGCATTCGATGGAGTCATTGCGTCTCGTGGCGGTATTCCGCTGATCGACAAGGGAGTGATTATCGGCGCAATCGGTTCTTCCGGAGGCACGGATTCCCAGGACGAGATCGTCAGCGAGGCAGGCGCAGCAGTAATTAACCAACCCCCGGCGACGAAGAAGTAATTCAGATATCGAAAAAGTGTTGAAATGCGCGCTCGACCGATTTAACGAGGAAGACGGATGAAAGCAGCACGAATTCTGCGATATGGTCCGCCGAGCGTGATCGAAAACGATGACCTGCCTCGGCCCGAACCTGCCGCCGGGCAACTGTTAGTCCGCGTAAAGGCGGCGGGAGTGGGCCCCTGGGACGCGCTCGTCCGTGAGGGCAAGAGTGAGCTCCACCAACCCTTGCCTTTCATTCTCGGCTCCGAGCTATCTGGAATCGTCGAACAAATCGGGACGGAAATTTCGGGGTTCAAGACTGGCGACGAAGTCTACGGGGCAACGAACCAGCAATTCACCGGGGCATACGCAGAATATGCGCTGCCTTCGGCCAAAATGATGTCGCAAAAACCACAGACTCTGAATTTCATCGAGGCAGCCTCGGCGCCAATTGTAGCTGTTACCGCGTGGCAAATGCTCTTTGACTATGCCCGCGTAACCGCCGGGCAGACCATACTAATCCACGGGGCCGCAGGCAATGTTGGTGCGTATGCCGTACAACTGGCCAGCCAAGCTGGTCTTCATGTAACCGCTACCGCCGCCTCGGCCGATTTGCAGTACGTCCGAAGCCTGGGTGCCGAAAGAGTTGTGGACTTTCAAACACAGCGATTCGAAGAGTTGCTGAGTGGAATGGATGTCGTGCTGGATACAGTTGGAGGAGATACGCAGCAGCGGTCTCTGCAAGTACTGAAGCCAGGTGGGATTCTCGTCTCTGTCGTGTCACCGGTTCCCGACACGGCACAAAAACGTTATGGCGTTCGAGCGGTGTTCTTTTATGTGGATGTGACGACAGCGCGGTTGAACAAAATAACAGAACTGTTCGATAGCGGAAAACTAATTACAGACGTGGGGACAGTGCTTCCGCTGGAAAAAGCTCGCGTTGCCCACGAGATGCTTGGAGGTCTGCCGCACAAGCGCGGCAAGATCGTGCTGAGCATCGCGGCCTGACAGTTGACGACATTCTCGATCCCCGCAGGCTTAATGCATATTGATTAAACATTGTCGGATTCCATAACCAAGTTTCCGAGACGAACAAATACGGAGGAGACTTCATGACAGCCCTGAACCCTACTAAAACCGCTCAAATGAACGCACCTGCGAAAACCCAACAGATTCGCCTGACCCGGCGGTCGCCCAATTATTGGCGTGTAACAATCGATAACCCGCCGATCAACGTTATGGGCCCGGAAATGGTTCGGCAGTGGCAGGAAACCATCGACGCTCTGGAGGCCGACGAGCATGTCAGGGTGGTGGTCTTCGACAGCGCGGTCGACGACTACTTCCTGAATCACGCCGATTTCAACTCCAAGCTTGAGGACCTGACTGCACTGCCGGCTGGTCCCACAGGCTTGCCGCCTTGGCCGGACTTTCTGGTGCGTCTGACCCGCGCCCCCGTCGTCTCCATCGCCCTCATACGCGGTCGCGCAACGGGCAACGGCAGCGAGATCACGCTCGCCTGCGACATGAGTTTTGCCAGCCGCGAAAAGGCCATCATCTCGCAATGGGAGGTGGGGGTAGGCATGGTCGCCGGCGGCGGTCCTATGGCCCGGCTGCCCCAACTCATCGGCCGAAACCGCGCCCTTGAAGTGCTCTTGACCTCAGAAGACATCAGGGGCGAGCAGGCCGAGGCCTACGGCTACGTTAATCGCGCCCTGCCCGACGCCGAGCTAGACGCTTACGTAGAAGCGCTCGCGACGCGGATCTCCAAGTTCGATAAATGGGCGATCGCCAACACCAAGCGCCTGGTCAACACCAGCCTGCCGCCGGACGTCGAACTCGACGCCGGCTGGAATGCCTGCATCGCTTCGCTCGTGCGACCCGCTGCCCAGGGTGTCATCAAGGAGCTGATGGCGCGCGGCTTCCACAAGCCGGGTGATGTTGAAAATCGGCTCGGATATTACATCGGCCAAATCCCGCGCTAAGGCGAGCACCCCTCTGCGACCGGACGGAGCCCGTGACATCTTATTTTTGATGAGAACCGTATCGGAATTGGAGTCGTTAATGAACAGCGTACAAATCGAACAGAAGAGCTATGAGATGCCCCCGCGGGAGGGGTTCACCGTCGCACATTTTCTCACCGTTGCCGACATCGACCGATCGGCTCGGTGGTATGAAAAGGTCTTCGGCGGCCGCATTCTGAGCAGAGGCGACAGCGACGGGGCGCCTGCGTACATTCAGATCGCGAATACGTGGCTGCTTGTCAACGTCGGGGGCGGGCCGACCCCCGACAAACCGACGGTAACGCTCAGCGTGCCCGACCCCGATAAGATCAACGGCTTTATGAATATCCGCGTTGCGGATATTCAAGCGTGCTACGAATTATGGAAAAGTCGAGGAGCCGAATTCATCACGGAACCGATACCCAAGTACGGCGAGATTCGCTGCTACATCCGCGATCCTGACGGTTACATTATCGAAGTCGGCCAGAGCACCGATCTCACCTACGGTTAACGCTCGGCCCGGATACGGGCCACCGACTCGCGGACCGCCCCTGTACAGCGGCTTTGAGGTTCTTTGATTCTCGGCGCCGCGTTTGCTCTCTGCGGAGAGGAATACGTCCTCGATTACCTGTGAGGTGCCATGACGAGACTGACGAGTTTTGAATCCGACATTCGCCCGCTTTTCACCGAGCTTGACATCCGCGGCATGAGCAAGGGGTTCAACCTGACGAGTTATGCTGACGTGAAAGCGCACGCGGCGGCCATCTACGATCGCATTCGGGGAATCGGTGGCGCGGTAATGCCGCCCCCACCGCCGACCGGGGATGGTCCATGGCCTCAACCTCGCATTGAACTATTTGCTAAATGGATGGCGGACGGGTACCAACCTTAAGCTGCACCCGAAAGCGCAAAGCCCCTTCACCCCTCATTCGGGTCGCGATCGTGCGGGGTGCCTTACTCATTCCTGCCGTTGGAATGAGTGGGACTAGTCCGTTGGGAGACCCCCCGGCTCTGCCGGGGAGGCAGTAGAAGTTTGACAGATACCGGAGTCCATCGCGGAGACTCCCAGACGGGAGCCGCCAAAGCACACGAAAGGGAGTTCGCGATGGACGAGATGGAAAGCCTAAGCCATACCAAGTGGGAGTGCAAATACCATGTGGTGTTTATCCCCAAGTGCCGCAGAAAGACATTGTATGAAGAACTGAGACGGCACTTGGGCGAGGTATTCTGCAAGCTGGCGGAGCAGAAAGAGAGTCGGATCGAAGAGGGGCACTTGATGCCCGACCCTGTGCACATGATGATCGCGATTCCGCCCAAGTACGCGGTGTCGCAAGTGATTGGGTTTATCAAAGGGAAGAGCGCGATTCACCTGGCGCGGGTATACGGTGAGAAGAAGAGGAACTTTGTGGGCCAGCATTTCTGGGCGCGCGGGTACTACGTGTCCACGGTAGGGCGGGACGAGACGGAGATCCGAGACTACATCCGGCAGCCGGAGCAAGAGGACAAGCGGTTGGACCAAATCAACCTGTGGCGCTAATCGGCCACCGTAAGGTGGTCCCAGAAATCGGGGCCGCGTTAGCGACCCCGCACAGCCGCTTTGAGCGGCTCACAATTTAAAGCCCCCGGCTCTGCCGGGGGATACTTACTGGAAGGTCGCAATGCGCTCCTGGGAGGGAACAAATTGTGGATTGAAAGAATCGGTGTGAGGTGAACCGAATTAGCGCTCGCCTGCCCGATCGTCGCTACGGGATCTGGAGCATCCAGCAAATTGGCAGGGATAAGTGCACCCAACAGCCACATCATCAGGCAGAGATGTAAGGCCAGAGAAATTTTCATCTTCGTAGCCGCATGCTTCCGGAACCACGGGGCTACCACGAACAGATATCGCACCTACAGTGGGTTAAGTATAGCGAGGGAAGCGACACTAGCATGTGACCGCTATCACGTGGTCAAGTAACAAACGCGGAGATGCGTCGCTCAGTCGGCCGCGGCTGACAATCTGCTCTCCCGTCGAGCTTCATAGCCTCTCATCGGGATCACGAAAACCAATCCCAGAACAGCTGCGCCAGCCGCCAGAAAGACAGGCGATTTGTAGCCGTGCAAATGGTCTACCAAAACGCCCGCTATGGGTGGACCAACGAGACAGGCGAACCCGAAGCCGGTGAACAGGATGCCCAGCAATTCGCCCAATCCCTCAATTCCGAAGATGGATGCGGCCACTGCCGGCGCCATCGCGGCCACTCCTCCGTAGCCGACGCCCATCACCAGGGAAAAGACTACCAGCGAAACATAAGAGTGCGCCGTCAGCCAGGCGGCGAAGCTTACCAGTAACGCGAGGTAGGCGACCTGGTACATCCGGATCAGCCCGAATCGCGGCGCCAGCGCATTCAGGCCCAGCCTGCCGACCACGCTGGACGCGCCGATGTAGCCGATGAGGGCCGCCCCGGCCAGACGGCTGGCGCCGATGTCGGTGGCGTACGCCGGCAAAAAAACGAACGACACATACACCGCGACCCCTGCGAACAGCAAGCATGTGTACTGCAACGCAAACGCGCGAGTACGGAGTTTGGCGCCAATATCCACTTTCTTCTTTTCCGCCGTTAAGGGTGCTGGAGTCAGCAGAAGCGCGCACATAACCAGCAGGCCGGCCCCGGCCCAGCCGAAAACTTCGAATGCCGTTCTCCATCCGTAACGCTCGATCAGTACAGCGGCCACCGGCGCGGCCACCAGGGTGCCGCAGCCAATGCCGCTGATCGCAATGCCAAGCGCAATGTCGCGCCGAACCTTGAACCACTCGCCTACGGTTGCAATGCAAGGGATGTAGGTGCAGGCCAGCGCTCCACCCAAACCTACCCCGTAACTCACGAACATCCAGGGAAAGTACTGAATGTGCGCGGTGGCAACCAAGCCTCCGCCGAGCAGCACCGCGCCCGCGAATACCACCGGGCGAGCGCCATAGCGGTCGGCAATCTTCCCGGTAAACGGCGCGGCGAAGAATGACAATGCCGTGACGGTCGCGAACAGCGCCGACATGGCTGCATGACTGACGTGGAAGTGCACTGCCAGGGGCCGCAAAAAAACACCAAAGGTGTAGGTGATGCCGAAGGTGACAAAGGCGCCTATAAAACCGGCAAAGACGACGACCCAGGCACGCGGGGAATCGAGCCCGGCAGTGGATTGTTTACGCATCTTGAGGTACACCGCGGAAGATGGCAAGGCTCCGGTTGGGGAAGCATACCCAACTCCACGATAGCTGCCAAGAAAAATAAGACTTTCAGTTTCGCAGTTTTCTCCAGGAGGTGAGTACCATGCGAAACACTCCCTCGGCATGATTCGGCTCGGGTGCAGGAAAATTATGCTGCGGTATTGGTAACCGCCGATGTAGTCTCGTTCGCGTGATTCGGCGAAGCCCGGCCAGCGATTAGGAGGCAGGATTGCGACCACCGTTCAGATCCAAGCAGGAGGTCATCATCGACGCGCCACTGGAAGCAGTGTGGTCGTTCAGCATGGATCTGACGAAAATCCCAGAGTTCCATCCTCGCGTCTTTAAGGTCGATCTTATCGATGGGAAAGCATTTCGCGAACCAGGCGTGTCGTATCAATGTCATCTTTCAGGCGGGAAGCATACCTGCATCGAGAAGGACATCGAAATCGTGCCGCTGCAGAAGATCGTCACCGTTTTGCCGGAGGACACGTTCGGTATAAGTAAGATTCTGAGCGATTACACCGTGGAAACGACGTTTCAAAAGCTGGGCGATGCTTTAACCAAGGTGGAGATCTGCCACTATTACTCGACGACAAGCCTGAAAGCCAAGCTTCTCAACCTAATTGCGAAGGGCAAGATCGCGCGCGACACTCAGGCAACTTTGAATGCTGCCAAAGCTGCCATCGAAGTCGCACACTCCTCAGGATAGACGTTTATGCTGAGTCTCCGCCGGGACGGCAGAGGTTCCGAACGACACCGCAGCCAAAACCGGGAGTCACTCGCCGAGCTTCAGCACTTTGTGTTCAGGGCAGCGTGCCTGCGCCAGCTCGACGAGCCGGTCCAGCAACGGAGGCCCATACTTCGCATAAAAATACAGGGCTGCGATCTCGCGTTCCTGGAGTGACTTGTTGGGATAGAGGGCATTCTCGATCTGCGCCGCATGTCGAATAAGTATTTCCGTCCGTCGCAGCTCGGCTTGGGCGGCGCGCTTTTCCAGCCGGCTCACTTGATACTGCATCTTGCTGGTGGCTCTGACGGTAGCTTCGACGAGCGTGGGATCCAGAATTCGCAAGGAGCTGCTGACCTGTTGCATCGCATCCTCAACTGCCTGTCTTGCTCGCTGCAGATTACTTTTCAGCTCCGCCGGCAGCGCGTGGGCCGCGAGACAGTCGCGCAGCTGGCACTCGCCATGAAACAGCTCCGGCAGGTCGACCTGATACTTCATCAGCAAACGCTCGATACGCGGCTCGATTAAGGTCGCGCTCATCCGTGGCAGCACCGGCGTGATGCGCTTTAGCAAGATCTGGTAAACCACCGCCGCCTGCGCAAAGTAGGCAATCTCCGCCGGTCCGCCGATATAAGCCAGCGTGGGCAGCCAGTAATCTTGCAGTACAGGCCGCAGCAGCACATTGGCGCTGAAGTTTTCCGGAGCCGCTTCAATATGCTTCGCCAGTTCATCACGGCTCAGTCGCTGCTTGGCAATCGAGAACTCGCCGTTGGCGCGATGGATCGGTACGCGCGCTCCCCCAACCTGTGCGAACAGCAGAGTCGATTGCCCGGTGACCTTCACCTGCTCGTGATACTGGCCGGCTTGCAGTTGTGTGTTGCGCGCCAGCAGCGCATCGTCGAGTTCAGCGGCACGGCTGATTGCATCCACAAACAGCGGAGCGGCAATGCGGTGCAGTTCGGGATCGGAAGGATCGAGAAAAATCAGGCCGTGCGCGCGAAAAATTCGGGTGTAAAGCTTGGCGTAGCCATTGGAGAAGGTCTCGCCCTCAACGTAGCTCTCGCGCAGGAAATCCGCCGCCACGGATTCCCCCAGCAACTGCGCGGCTTGGCTGACCAGTTCATTCGTACCGGTTGCAAAGCGAATGGTCGAAACGGGCGATCCTTCTACGCCGCGTGTCTGAGCCGAAACCGGCGCCAGTTGCAGATCGTGGGTCAGGAACAGCGCCTGATTGACTTCTGCCAGATCGTGATCCTCGCTCGCCAGCCAGAAAATGGGAACGCAATCGACTCCCAGCGCTTCGACCTGCTTTGCCAGAGCAAGAACAGAAGTACCCTTAAACAGCGACAGCAGCGGCCCGCCAAACAGTCCCACCTGCTGCCCGGTGACCACGGCGAAGGCGCCCTCGCGCAGCCTCTGGATATTTCTTAGCGTGGCGTCCGACGCTCCCCAGGCGCGGTTCTGTTTCTCCAGTGCGTCGGCAACGCCAGCCTGCCGCAGCAGATCGCGTGGCACCGCCTTGGCGAAAGCTGCGACGTGCTCGGCATCCGGCTGAGTCGGATAAAACTTGCGTATGGCCGGGGAATACGAAAGAAAATCGCTGAAAATGCGGGTTGTGTGGGGAATGGCATTGAAGGAGATGCAATCGGGAATCACGAGAGAGTCTCCCGACAACACAAACAGCAGGCGCGCAGCGGGCCAGCGCCAGTGACGAGAATCCCACAGATAATTGCGGACGGTTGCTTCATGAATTCAGCCCTTCGGGCAACGGATATGAGACTAGCAGGTAAGCAAAAGGTTTGGATGATTCGCCTGCCACAGGGATGCAACAATCGGCAGTTGGAGTCGCCGAGCCGGCGTCCCGCATCTATATCAGTGATTGACTTCTCTGCCCCGGCTGGTACAGTGAAGTTGATCCGCTTTACACTACGGGGGCGTCACGGCTTCGACGGAAGTGATTGCGGTAAAGAGGCATACCGGAGTGCATGCATCCGTAATCGCGTGCAAAAACACAATTGCCACACCACAAATGGCATACGCAGCTTAATTAATTAAGTTGCCGTCCTCCTCGGCTTTGCTCGCGGGCTGAGAAAGGGCGTCGCACAGTGAGCTGGCTGCGAACTCTCCGTCTGTGAGTTCGCGGCGAGATCATCAGGCTGGCTGGCCGCGTTTCTTGTCCGCTCTGAGCGTGGCCGGCGAGAGTGCCGTCTAACACCGGCGCATGAACGTGACTAAGTATGTAGGCTCTTTGCTGACAGCATTTTCGGACGCGGGTTCAACTCCCGCCGCCTCCATCAACCAATTTATTTTCAATAACTTAGACGTAAGTCAACGGGTCCCAGCCCCGCTAATTTCAATCCTCCAAAACGAATCCGTTTAGCGCGCACTTGTTGGCTTTGGCAGTATGCCTCCTCGCGCGTCGTAGAGGTTGAGCGGATTGCTCCCGGATGGCCCCGTCACCCGCTTGGAATACACGCTTGAGTTCGAAATCGGCAGACGAGCCTTGTCACCGCTATAAGCGTCGCATGTCACTTCGCTAATGCGGCATGGATGTTAAAAGAGTTCAGAGCGTCAAGGGTAGTTCAAGTCAAATCTGGAAATCGCCAAGGACGGAGTCAGCAATGAAACGGACACTCACGTTGGTCGTCCATGGGACGTTCGCAAAGGAGGCTGAGTGGTGGCGCCTCAGTGCCGATGGTAATGTAACTTTCGCCGATCAACTGGAACGCGAGATGACGCGCTGCGGCGTCTCGGGCACAGTCTGGGCACCTTTGCTGTCGGAAGGATTTGACTATGATGCGATCGCATGGACCGGACAAAACCGACATAGAGACCGCGTCAAGGCAGCGAAGCAGTTGAGCGCAACTCTTAACGCCTTCGCGGAGCGTGTCCATGCAAATCCGAATGAGCCGGTGGTGGTGAATTTCGTCGCGCACTCTCACGGCGGAAACGTAGTCCTCGAAGCTCTTCGACGGTTCAACCCGGCGGTGCAGGTGGGCAGAATCGCTCTGCTAGGAACCCCACTGATCAAGGTCCGTCCGGCGTTTCGATTGGCACGCCCTTTCCTCTCGGTGTTATTGAGTGCCTTACTTGTAGGCATGGTAGCCATGCCCTTCGTTTTGGCGTTTAGCCGGGGGACAATCCCGGAGACGACGGTCCCAATACTCGGACATCCTGTATCAATATTTGCCCTTGTCATCCCGTTGTTGATCGGATACGCGTGGATATTCTGGCTGCTTGGTAACCTGCTGGACACCTGTGGCGACTGCCCTGCCGACTTCGCATGATCTCCGAGTGGCTTGGCGGGAAGGATTCATTGTTAGTGTATGGCCCATCGCAACGCACGCTTGCGAAGAGCCTTGGCAAACAACCGATCCTTTTGCTTACCAGCCACAACGATGAAGCGGGCCTCCTGCTCCAGATCAGTTGCTCGCCCCAGACGCTTTACTTGGACTATGTGAAGGGCCTCTCAAAATTTGAGCGGCTGCTTGAAGCTCTTTTTCTGCGTCCGCTTGTATACGGAATTTTCTTGGAAACAACGGAGTGGTTGCTTGAGGTCTTTTCCCTCGGAGTCCCGTGGTGGAAGGCACTCCTATTTGATTTCGACGCCACTTCCCAAAAACACCAGCCTTACTACCCTCCCAATCTTCTCGTGGAAGAAAAGATCGACATTTCGCCAAAGAAGCTTTCAATGTCGGCAGAAGGTGTTCTGCCAGACCATGCCGTCGGGAACCAATTGGGTGCTTCCCGACAATTGGCCGGACTTCCCCTTTCGATCCAGGAGGTCAAGGAGCAGATCTCGCGGCAGATTCATCTTCGACATTCCGCCTACTACGAAAATGATTTGGTAATCCATCGAGTCGCAGACTTCCTAACCGGCGGCGAACTAAAGCCTGCGGAGCAGACGAAAGTGCCTTCGTCGCGGTGGACTTCCGATGGTTTCTGGGAAGCTCTCTTGGCAGGAAATATTGCGCTTGGGATACTACTGGCACGGGTCAGGCCGATCCCAGGGCTGTCCTTGCTGCCATCGATCGCGGATTACTTCTTTCGCTGCTGCGGGGCTGAGTTTGTCCTTATCGGAATCCCCTGGCTTTTCTATATTTCAATACGTCTCATCCGTAGACAGTGGTCTTCACGATCGGGTCGCTGATTCTGGATCGTCGGAAAGCAGGAAGTCATCCGACGATCTGTGCCGACCTGTCGGGTCATGGATGACTTCTTGAGCGAGGGGACCGGCGAGGGTCGCGCGTTTCGTGTGGTCAATAGACGGTCAACGATTTGCCCACTTTCGAGTGTTTTGCGTTTTGTGCGCCCCTAAGAATTCAATAAGTTCCCTGTTTTCAATGCAGCGCAAAAGTTCAACTCCCGCCGCCTCCACCATATCCAAGTTGTGTATTAGCAGCAACTTACTAATTTTGGCTTGCAAGCTGTACGATAACCTGAGCGCTATTGGAAACGTTGCCACCTGCCCGATGTGGGCAGAAGGAACCGTTGACGGCACCTAAATCCGGCGCAGTCTCAAAACCAAAAGCTGGGAAAAGGCAGTTGCCAAGGCTCGCGATATCGAGACAGCCGACGATCCGGCCCCGCCCCCTCCAAAAGAAGAGCCATCAAAGTCGAACAGGCAGCCCAAGAATACTTTGGCTGATGCGCGAACGCGCGACCGCTGGAGCCGACACTCTACTCCTGTACCAAGCGAAGACGCGCACACCTGTTTATATTCCTCTTCCTCCCGAAGTCGCGGAGGTCCCGCGCACGATTCCTCCGGGGACCGAAGCCAACCGGGTTGAGAGTCAACGAGATTTTGGGTCTCAAGTGGAGCGACGTGGACTTCGCGCAGCTTCTGATGAACGCTTCAAGAGGGGCGGTTCGCGGAATCGCGGATCAGGTCAAGACGGAATACTCATACGATGAGCTTCCGCTAGATCCCGCTTTCGCGCATCAGCTCGGCGACTGGAAACAGAAGTGCCCCTCGACCGGGGAGGACTGGATGTTTCCGAGTCCGGTAACCGATCGGCCTTATGAGCCAGGAACAATTCAACAGACGCAGCTTCGCGTTGTCGGCCAGCAGATTGGACTCGAAAACATGGGCTGGCACACATTGCGACATACGTAGCGGTCATTGCTGGATGCGGCTGGGGCGCCCATCGGAGTGCAACAAAAGCTGATGCGGCACGCCCAGCTTTCCACAACTATGAATCGCTACCGCACGGCGCTGATGAACGAGAAGCGAAAAGCGAATGCCAGCGTTGTTAGAATGGTGTTCAGGAGTCAGGCAGTGGGTTCAGATCGCAAAGATGCTGTGGGGTTCTGTGGGGTTGACGCTCTGGCGTCAAACTGCGACGAGCGCCAAAACCACTGACTGTTCAGGAATTTACTGTTAGTGGCCCTGTAGCTCAGATGGATAGAGCAGCGGTTTCCTAAACCGTTGGTCGGCAGTTCGACTCTGCCCAGGGCCTCCATCCTCTACGTCAGCCGTCAGACTACTATTCCAGGATGCCGAGGCTCAAGCGGCTTGCGCTTGCCTGCGGCTTGCGCTTGCCCCAGTGATCTATGATGTCACAGTCGATGGCAACAAGTCGGCACCGGTCCGACCCAGGCGATTAAGCCGGGCTCAGGCGGGCCCGCACCGGCAAGCTTTTGCCGCCGCGAGCATATGCTACAAACAGCCTTTCGAAATTAACCTCTTCCGATAAGCTTGGGTGGACATCGGTGGGATTCAAGGTCGCGCATGTTGCGATGCCAGGCAGCAACTATTACCAAACGAAGGATGGGACAAAAATGAGCAACGATGCAGAAAAGGTCAGGCTACAAGAAGCGCGTGACGATAAAGCTGCCTGGAAAAAATGGGGACCCTATCTAAGCGAGCGCCAGTGGGGCACCGTCCGCGAGGACTACAGCCAAGACGGCAATGCCTGGGATTACTTCAGCCATGACCAGGCTCGCTCGCGCGCCTATCACTGGGGCGAAGATGGGCTCGCCGGATTCAGCGACGACAATCAGTTTCTCTGCTTCAGTCTGGCGCTGTGGAATGGCAAAGATCCCATCCTGAAAGAGCGTCTCTTTGGCCTGACCAACAGCGAAGGCAACCACGGGGAAGATGTCAAGGAATACTACTTCTACATCGACAGCACGCCGACTCATTCGTATATGAAGTACCTGTACAAATACCCGCAGGCGGCATTTCCTTACTCGGATCTAGTCGAGACCAACAAAGGCCGCGGCCGTAGCGATATGGAGTACGAACTGCTCGACACCGGCGTTTTCAATGACGATCGCTACTTCGACGTGTTTGTGGAGTTTGCCAAGCACACGGCCGAGGACATTCTCATCCAGATCGAGGTATGCAATCGCGGGCCTGAGGCGGCGAGCATACACGTATTGCCGACACTTTTATTCCGCAATACCTGGACATGGTGGCCCGGCGCAGCAAAGCCTGGCATGAAACAGCTCGATGGCGTCAAGGATTGCTCCGTAATGGAAGCGTCTCACGGCAAGCTGGGCCTGCGTTATCTATATTGCGAGGGCTCTGCCCCGCTTCTGTTCACCGAAAACGAGACCAACAACGCGCGCATTTTCAAGACAGCGAATGCGACGCCCTATGTCAAAGATTCTTTTCACAATTACGTAATACACGGGCAGCAAGATGCGATTAACCCGCAACACAGTGGGACGAAAGCCGCCGCCCATTACGAGTTGAAGATAGGCGGGGGCGAAACGGCGACGATCCGCTTGCGGTTGAGCGATCAGTCTCCCGTGGCACCATTCAAGGATTTTGCGCAAACCCTGAGCGATCGCAAAGGTGAAGCCGACGAGTTTTATCGCAGCGTCACCCCCGCGACGCTCAGTGAAGATGAAGGACGGGTAATGCGTCAGGCGCTGGCTGGAATGCTCTGGACCAAGCAGTATTTCGGCTTCGAAGTTGATAAGTGGCTGGAAGAGCATGGGGTCGATCCCACTTCTGTGTCTCCCGGCGCCAAGCAGATTCGTAACCATGAGTGGTACCACATGGTGAACGAGCACGTCATCTCCATGCCCGACAAGTGGGAATATCCCTGGTACGCCGCGTGGGACCTGGCGTTTCACACCATGGCGCTTGGCGTTGTCGACGTGGACTTCGCCAAGGAGCAGCTCGATCTGATGTTGCAGGAGTTTTTCCTGCACCCCACTGGGCAGATTCCGGCCTACGAATGGAACTTCAGCGATGTGAATCCCCCGGTGCACGCCTGGGCCACGATTTTCCTGTACCGCACGGAGCAGGCGCTGCTCGGGCACGGCGACCTCGATTTCCTCAAGCGCTCGTTCGCCAAGCTGATGCTGAACTTCAGCTGGTGGGTCAACCGTAAAGACCGTTTCGGCAAGAATGTCTTCGAAGGCGGATTTCTAGGCTTGGATAACATTGGGGTTTTTGATCGTAGTGCGCCCTTGCCCACCGGTGGATACCTTGAGCAAGCCGACGGCACCGCGTGGATGACGCTGTTCGGGCAGAACATGGCCGAAATCGCGATTGAGCTAGCGGGCTACGATCCTTTCTACGAAGACATGGTGATCAAGTTTGCCGATCACCTGCTATGGATCGCCCGTGCCATGAACCAGACTGGCCCTGGCGGTATGTGGGACGAGGAGGATGGGTTTTACTATGACGTGCTGCGGCTTCCCGACGGCTCGGCACAGCGACTCAAAGTGCGGTCCATGGTGGGGCTGCTGCCAGTCTGCGCGACCACGGTCATCGAACCTTGGCAGCGCGAACGGGTACCCAAAGCCAACGCGCTGCTGAAGGAACGCATGTCGCGCATGCCGGAGCTGCGGGACAGCATTCATCCGACGGGACCGGGACACCTAGGTTATGGCGGCCGCGGCATTGCCGCTTTGGTAAACCCGGAGCGCTTGCGCCGCATTCTCACGCGCATGTTGGATGAGGAAGAGTTTTTCAGCCCGTATGGCATTCGGGCGCTATCTCGCTATCACGAGAAGCATCCCTATGTGGTCCATGTGGAGGGCCAGGAGTATCGCGTGGGCTATCTGCCGGCAGAATCGGATTCCGGGATGTTCGGCGGCAACTCCAACTGGCGCGGCCCCATCTGGATGCCGGTGAATGCCCTGATCATTCGGGCGCTATTGACCTACTACCTTTACTATGGCGACAGCTTCAAAATCGAGTGTCCGACCGGATCTGGCCGGCTGATGAACCTCTTCGAAGTCGGACGCGAGATCGGCAATCGCCTGACACGAATCTTCCTGCGGGACCAGTCCGGACGCCGGCCCGTCTACGGCGGCACCGAAAAATTTCAGACGGATCCTTACTGGAAGGAGTACATCCTGTTTTACGAGTACTTCCACGGCGACAATGGCGCCGGATTGGGAGCCAGCCATCAGACCGGCTGGACTGGTCTGATTGCCAAGCTGCTGGAGATCTTCGGCCGCCTGGATGAGAAGCAGTATCTCGAACTGGGTAAGAGAGATGTTTTGGGAAAAATGAAGGTAGCAGGTAAATGAGCGGCGCATTCCTTTGATCATCCATCACCGGGCCGAGCTTGCGCGCTCAAAGTGCGTTGAACAGCCTCCTGCAACGAGACCCGCGGAATCCAACCGGTCTCCTGGCGAATGCGGCGGGTGTCGTACCAGCGGTCCTGCAGGTTGCGTCGCAGTTGGTGGCGCGACAGTCGCAGGTCTCCCATGGGCACAATTGGCCGCAGCGTCTCCGTAATTGGGAACGCTATGAGGAGCGGCCAGGGGGAAGAGAATCGTGTGCTAGTGTGATCGGCGGCGCTCTTGACCTCGTGATAGCGCGCCAGCGTTAGGGAATCGTCGTCAATCACATTGAACTGCCGCAGCCCTTCGCCGCCAGCTGCCGCTGCCTGCATCGCGTCGACGAGGTTCTCGACGTAGTTCAATGGAAAACGATTCTGCGGCTTGCCGAAGACGATATTGGCGTTACCGAGGCTGAAGGCAAAGATGCCGTTGGGCAGCGGCCTTCCTGGGCCGAAGATGATGCCCGGCCGTATGATCACCGTTGCCAAACCGGTGCGCTGGGCAAAGGAACTTACCATCAGGTCGGCGGCGATCTTCGATGCGGAGTAAGGATCGCGGAGATCGGGCCGCGGGTCGAAGGGACTGTCTTCGTCGATGCGCTCGCCTTCTTGCACTGCTCCATACACCGCGAGCGAGCTCGCATAAATCAACTTGCTGACACCCTGCTGCGCGCATGCATTGAGCACACGCTCGGTACCGGCTGCGTTCGCCGCGAAGAAGTCTGTTCCCGTACCGAGTTTCGCGGCAAGATGATACACAATCTCGGATCCCTTCACCGCGCGAGCGATGGACTCGGCGTCGCTGAGGTCGCCGCGGATGATTTCGGCGCCAGCGCGCTCAAGCTCGTCGGAACGGCGGGAGGGCCGCGCCAGCACCTGCACTTGCGTTCCCTTGGCCAACAGGTCGCGCACTAAAAATCCGCCCAGAAATCCTGTACCACCGGTTACGCACACGCGCATGGAGATGTACCTGGAGCGGGTCAGCTTCGCGCAGAGTTGCGCACAGCGAGTTGTCATCCCGAGCGAAGCGAGGGATCTGGGCGTGCCGATTCGCGCCGGCGCGCGAAAGGCACACATCCCTATTGATCCGTCAGTAACCCGCCCTCGACCGCGATTTTCTTCGTATGTTAGATTACACTTTCATTTGCCCATCGAATTCATGGCGCTGGAAATCACCAGCAATTTCGTTCCGGGCCATTCGTGATTTCGCTCCCATGAAACAGTCCACTCGCACGCATCGGGGAACAGGACGTTGACCATCGTGGGTTACATCGTCCTATTCGTCGCGGCCATCCCTGGTATTTACTACCTGCTGGCGATCTACAGCTCGCTACGTTATTTCC
Organism: uncultured Acidobacteriaceae bacterium; assembly: GCA_963785825.1. Lineage (GTDB taxonomy): Bacteria > Acidobacteriota > Terriglobia > Terriglobales > Acidobacteriaceae > Bog-257. The sequence continues at coordinate 120,592 of CAWAWQ010000002.1, forward strand.
GGGTTGCGCGCCGCGAGAATCCGCCTAACAACGATTTCTTTCCCCCAATCAGTTGCCTGAAGCCGATCCGCGGCCTCGACGACGACGCCTACGAGAACTACGCCAGCTTCTGCCGCCAGGATTATCCCGAATACGAAATCCTGTTTTGCGTCGACAGCGATGATCCAGCGCTGCCGGTGCTGGAGAAGCTGGTCGCCGATTTTCCCGAGCGCAACATTCGCCTGCTGTACGGCTCCGGCCGCAATGCCATCAATGACAAGATCGGTCGCCTCGTCCGTTTGGTCAGCGAAGCCCAATACGACCTGCTGGTCATCACCGACGGCGATATCCGAGTCGGGCCGGATTACCTGCGCGCCATGGCGCATCCGTTCCGCGATCCCAAGGTCGGCGGCGCCACCGTGCTCTACGTCTCCACCGAGGAGACCAGCTTCATCCAGGAGCTGCAATCGATCGCGATGATCTCCGACTTCTTTGCGGGGATCTTCGTCGCCTGGCAGCTCGATGGCGTGAAGTTCATGTTTGGGCAATCCATCATTACCACTAAGCAGCGCATTGCCGGCTTCGGCGGCTACGAGTCCATCGAGAACCGACCGGCCGACGATCTGAACGTAGGACGGCTCGTCGCCCAGCAAGCCGAGGTCAAGCTGCTGCCCTACATCGTCAAGACCGTGGCGGATTTCCAGTCGCTGAAGGACCTGTTCTATAAGCGCGTGCGCTGGATGACGGTGATGCGGCTGGTCCGGCGGCAAGGACACCGCGGCCTGATCTTCACCTGGGGGCTGATCTGGGCGCTGATCGCGGTGGCGACGCATCCCACGTGGCCGGTTGTGATCGGATATCTCGGCGGCTATGTGGTCCTTCGCGTCTTAATGGCGTGGGTGATCGGGATTCACGGCATGAAACAGAAGAAAATTTGGCAGAAGATGCCGTTGATTCCGCTGTGGGACCTGGTGGCCTTCTTCATCTGGATTGCCAGCTTCGGACGGAGCACGATCCGCTGGCGCGGCTTCGATTACTACATTCGCGACGGCATCCTGGTGCCAGTGAATCCGGCCAAGACGCCGTTCGGAAAGTAAATTTCGAGTTTCAAGTTTCAAGTTCCGAGTAAGAGCGGCACATGTCTCAACTACGATTCTCCCTGCGGCTGTCGATTGCCCTATTCGCCGTCACCTTGTTGCCTGCACGTGGACAGCAGATGAACGAGCCGGACTCCCCATGTGCGGGCGTAGTGGGTACCAGTGATCTGGTGGCGTGCCTTTGGAAAGCGCAAACCAGATCCGATGCGAAGATGCAGTCTCTCTACGAGAAAATCAGGAAAACACTCGCCGGCGGCGAGATTGAGCAACTAACGAAGGCCCAGCACCTGTGGCTTAAGTATCGCGAGGCAAACTGTTCAGCTGAGCGGTCGCTGTATGAGCCCGGCACCGCAGCACCACCGGCATACCTGGCCTGCTTGGAAGCGATGACGAGGGAGCGAACCAAAGAGCTTAATCTCACATATGCCGTTCGTCTGAAATGATCAGCGCCGTTTGTACTTGAAACTCGAAACTTCGAACGGACGTTCTTATCATGCATAAAACCAAAGTTGCTATTGCCGGCGCCGGCATCTATGGCGCGACGATCGCCATTCGCCTGGCGGAACAAGGCCACGACGTCCACCTCTTCGACCCGCTGGGCGTGCTGAACGCGGCCTCGGGTATCAACCAGTTCCGCATTCATTCGGGATATCACTACCCGCGCAGCCCCGAGACCATTCGCGAGACGATGGGGGCGCGGGAAGAATTCTTGACGACCTTTGCCCCCGCGATCGTCCGCAACAGCCGGCATTACTACGCAATTCCGCATGAGGGTTCACAGACGCCGCCGGAGATGTTTGAGCGCGTGATGGCGGAGTACAAGTTTCGATTACAGCCTTGCCGTCCGGAGTGGATGAATTTCGATTTCATCGACAAGTGCTATGAGGTAGAAGAACAGATCTACGATCCCGACATCCTGCGCGAAATTCTAACCAAGCAAATCCAGTCCCTGAGGATCAACTTTGCGCAGCGGGAATTCTCTGCTGCAATGCGCCCCGAGTACGACTTCGTAGTATGGGCGACCTATGGCCTGGGACCTTCGCGTGGGCTATTCAAGTCGGTGAAGTACCAGGTTGCGGAAAAAATCCTGATTCAGCTGCCGAGACAACTGCAGGGCATTTCGCTGGTGGTTGTCGATGGCCCGTTCACCGCCTTTGATCCCTATGGCAGCTCGGAGCGGTCGCTCTGGGGTTCGGCGAAGCACACCAACCACTGGACCACCACCGATCCCAACGAGCCGATTCCGGAGCAATACAAGTCGCTGCTGAACGGCCCAGGCTTCCAGCCGATTTCCTGGACGCGGCATGACGCGATGCGAAAGGATGCCGCCCTGGCGGTTCCCGCTGCCGCAGAAGCGCAATACCTGGGCTCGCGCTTCACCATTCGCGTCGTGGAAAACAATCCCGCACAAGATCGCAGAACGCTCTACGTGCAGGAGACCGCCCCGGGCGAGCTGCACATCTTCTCCGGTAAGGTAGTCAGTGCGGTAAAGGCCGCGCGCCTGGTCAGCGAGCGGGTTGCGCAGGGATAAAACCACAGCTCAGCGGACCCGCGCGCCACCGTCGCAAGAACCCTAACCCTGTCATCCTGAGCGGGGCGCCCGCCCTGCCTTTCCGATCCGCTTGTTTTGCGGATCGGGCGGGCGCAGAGTCGAAGGATCCCTATACTTGGGCCACTATTTCAGGCCTTTCCAAGACACTTCGTTAACTTTACGACTTGCCGTCCAGCATGGCGCTGATCTCGGCGGGGCTGGCGGCATCCTTGGCAAAGGTGAACGTGCCCTGCTCGCGCATCTCGCGGGCGGCACGAAGAAAGGCCCCCAGGGCAGTGCGGTTGAGGGCGCTGCCCACACTGATCCGCCGAACTCCCATGGCCGACAACTCGGCCAGGCTGAGTTGCACTCCTCGCAGCCCCATCAACACATTTACCGGACGGTCCACAGAGCGGATCACGGCGGCAATGTCCTCCTTGGTGGCGAGCCCGGGCGCGTAGAGCACGTCGGCGCCTGCCTCCTGATACGCCTGGAGTCGCGCGATCGTGTCCTTCAGGTCGGGACGGCCGTGCAGGTAATTCTCCGCGCGTGCGGTGAGGGTGAAGGGGAAGGGAAGCGCGCGCGCTGCCTCCGCCGCCGCGCGAACTCGATCAGTCGCGAGTTGCGAATCATAAATGGGATTGTCGGCCCGCTCCGTAGCATCCTCGATGGAGCCGCCTACCACGCCCGCCGCAGCCGCGAGGCGAATGGTTTCCGCCGCTGCCTCCGGCACGTCTCCAAATCCATTCTCCAGATCGGCGCTGACCGGCAAATCGGTGGCTGAGGCGAGCGCTGACACGTGCTCGATCACTTGTTCGCGCTCAAGCGTGTTGTCGCGTTTGCCCACTGAAAACGCGTAACCCATGCTGGTGGTGGCCAGCGCCTCAAATCCCATGCGGGCCAGGATTCGTGCCGTACCCACGTCCCAGGGATTGGGAATGATGAAGGCGTGATCGCGCTCGTGCAGCGAACGGAAGATACGTCCCTTTTCTGCTTGTAAAGGCATAACGAATTGGACGGCGACAGCAAGGGTGAGGATTCGCGCAAAAGGCAGTTCCGAACGGTAACAGGCACTTGCCCCGCCCAGGCCAAAGCTGGCCAAAGCGGGGCATGCAAATGATGCTAACCGAGAGGAAAAGACGGGAGCCGCTGCTCCTACACGCCGGACGAAATCAGCGAAACCGCCGCCGGTGTGCGCATCCGCCCATTGCGATTGTTGCTGGCATTTCTCCAGTTCACGTGGGGCATAAAGACCGACTGGTCGATGCGGTCGCTGTACTTCAGCGCAATCCCGATCATCGAGTCCAGCAGCGAGTCCGATAACAGGTGCGGCTGCAAGCCAAGATCAATGAGCTTCGAGTGCTTGGCATTGTAGTAATGCGTCTCCGCCTCGACCCGCGGATCGGGCAGATGATCGATTTCGGCCTTGAGTCCCAGCTTCTTGGCGGCCGCCTGCACCATCTGCGCCAGTTCCAGCACCGAAAACTGCTCGGTGAACTGATTGAAGACACGAAACTCGCCGGGGTCGGCGGGATTGAGGCAGGCAATCTCGACACAGCGAATGGTATCGCGAATGTCGAGGAAGCCGCGCGTCTGGCCGCCTTTACCGTAAACCGTAATGGGATGCCCGGCCGCAGCTTCAATGCAGAAGCGGTTCAGCGCGGTGCCGAAGATTTCGTCGTAGTCGAAGCGGTTGATCAGCGCTTCATCCAGCGCCGTCTCATCCGTCGTGGTGCCATACACCACACCTTGATTCAGGTCCGTGGCCCGGAGACCCCATGCTTTGCAGCAGAAATGAATGTTGTGGCTGTCGTGGACCTTGGAGAGGTGATAGAACGAGCCGGGCTGCTTGGGAAATGGGAGCGAGTCGGTCCGGCCATTGTGCTCGATGCGGATGTAGCCCTCTTCAATGTCGATGTTGGGCGTGCCGTATTCGCCCATGGTGCCCAGCTTCACCAGATGGCAGTCGGACTTATGCTCGCGCAGGGCGAACAGCAGGTTCAGTGTGCCGACCAGGTTGTTGACTTGGGTAAAGGTGGCGTGCTCGCGGTCGATCATCGAATACGGCGCCGAACGCTGCTCGGCGAAGTGGATGACCGTGTCGGGCTCGAAATCACGGATGTGGCCCGACAAGAACGCGTAGTCGGTCATGTCACCGACGAACACTTCGATAACGTTGCCGGTGAGGTCCTTCCAGACCTGCAACCGATCGCGGAGAGAGCGAATGGGCGTCAGGGTCTGCACACCCAGGTCGAAGTCCCACTGCCGGCGGACAAAGTTGTCCACGATCGCGACCTTGTGACCCTTGTTGGACAAATAAAGCGCGGTTGCCCAGCCGCAATATCCATCCCCTCCCAGCACTGCAATTCTCATGCATCCTCCTCAGGGCTTGTACAGTACAGCGAGGCTTCTTGACCGCGGTTGCCATCGCCCAGCAATGCAAGATCCCGCACGGCAGGCACTACCCGGATACTAGAGCAGCCGCCTGTTTTGGCTCTCCGCGGTGCCAACCACGTCCTTAAAAGACTATACCGGGTTTGCGCTGCGGTTGCAGGGTTTCTGAAGCCCAGGTTTGGTGAAACTGATTGGATTCCATTCGAAACAGCTTGATGCAACATCGTTCGGGCGCCGCCCATGACTGTTAACTGACGAGCTTCGACCCTCTCGCCGGGAAGCATACGAGCGCCGGCGTTCGGCGTTACCGAATTGGGAAGAGGGATGTTAGTGAAGACAAACTTGCCACCGCTCGCGGCAACCACGTTGAGCTTGTCGCGTCCGACCAGGTTGTCAAGGCGTGGCAGCGCCGACTGGCCTGCCACCAGATAGTATCTTTCCGGCGTCGCCCACAGAGTCTTCAATTGCGAGTCGTCGATGAAAACGTCCGGCGCTCCCGGAGCATAAGAACCATACGAAAGATTCAGGACGCGGCCATTTAGCAGCAGGGCATTGCGATTGGTATAGAAGAATACCGACGAGTACGCATAATAATGGCGGTCCACAATCAGCTTGCCGTCCGGCGCATGCAAAATCGCTTCTGCTAGCGGACGGGACGACAGGTAAGGATCGAAGGTCACTTGTGCCACCCGCGCTGCTTGGAAGAACAGCACCATCATCAACGCCGCGCACCAGTAGGCTCGACGTCCTGCAGCGCGAAATGTGCCAATCGCGCCGATCAGGAAGGCAATACCCGCCAATATCAGAGGCACTCGCAAATACGCAAATGACTGCAGGGTGAGATCTTCCATGTGGCCCAGGGACAAGGTATAGGCTGAGGGATGCGTGGTAAGAGCGCTGAAGATGTCTCCCGGCGTGGCCACGTTCCGGTCAGCAATCAAGATCGCGATAATTGCCAGCGCCGCGCAGGAGGCCACGACAGTCAACACCTGTGTCCCGCGGCGAATCCAGGAGCCTCCCATTGCCATCGCCGATCCCAGCAGTAACGCCAGTGCCGGATAGCAAGGCATCGAGTAATACTCTTGTGTGGTGGAGAACGTAAAGAACACCAGGACAAATCCGGTCAAACACAGCGCCAGCAGGCGCGCGCGACCGGCGCGGTCCACCGGGCGAAATGACAGCTTCGCCACAGCCGGAAAATAAACGCTCCAGGGGAACAGCCACACCAGGTGAAATAGCCAGAAATAGACCCAGGGCACCGTGTTGTAGTCACGCGGATAGCGTAGGTTCAGGAAGCGAAGCAGTTGCTCATTGATGAAGAAGAACCACAGGAAGCCGTGATACTCACCGGGGCCGCTGTGCATAGACCAGGACCAGTACGGCGGGTTCCGCAGCGTCGCCAGCACATGCCACGGAACCGCAATCAAAAGGATGATTGCCAGACCGCTGAAGGGATGCAGCCGTTTCCAAGTCCTCGCCACGAAAAGCTGACGCGTGATTGCCAGATAAATCAGGCCGGCCGCCACGGGGAAGAGCACGCCAATCAAGCTCTTAAGCAGCAGCCCCGTGCCCAGACTGGCGGCCAGGACGTAGGCCCAGGCGCGAGGATGCGGCTCGTCCTCTTCCAACACGCGCAGAAATGCCCACATCGCCAGCGTGATGGTGAACGTCAGGATTACGTCGGGAATTTGCACCCGCGTGAACAGGAACAGGCCAACACACGTGGCAATGCACAGGCCCGCGTAGAAACCGGCTTTTTTGCCGAACGCCCATATCCCGACTGCCGCCGTTAGCAGGCAGAGTCCGATGCAGAACACCGCGACGGGAATGCGCGCCGCCCAATCGTGCACGCCAAATACTTTGTAGGTGCCCGCAATCATCCAGTAGATGAGAGGAGGCTTCTCCAGGTAGGAGATACCGTCGAGACGAGCGGTGACCCAGTCGCCGGAAACGAGCATGTTCCGCGCGATCTGTGCCTGCACCGCGTCAACGTCGTCGGAGAGCGCAGGGGGGGAGATGATCCCGGTCAGGTACACCACGCCCGCGATCAGCAGCAGCCCTAGATAAACGCTCCAACGCCGACGGTCGAGAGTACCTGGGCTGGAGCTGCGGGCTTGGGCGCCCGAATGCTCCACTTTCTCATCCACAAGAACAGAATCATTAATCCCCATAGGTGATAGCCAATGTTGACCCGCCTTTCCAAATGGTCACTTAGATGGCCTTCAATTACCTCCGCACGAAAGATATCGGGATATTCGGCGGCCCCGCCGCGCAAAGTCTCTATAACCAAGGAACGTAGCGGGCCACGCAGCCAATCGTGGGCCGGAATGTCGAATCCAACCTTCGGCCTCTCCAGAATCGATTTCGGCAGTTTATTTTTCATGAGCTCCTGGAGAACGATTTTCTGCCGCGAGCCGGAAATTTTGAATGCAGCTGGAATTCTGGCGGCGAACTCGACAATCCGGTGGTCCAGGAAGGGAGGCCGGACCTCCAGCGAATGCGCCATGCTGATGCGGTCCGATTTCACCAGGATATCGTCGGGAAGATAGTACTTCTGGTCGAACCAGAGCAATGTATTAAGATCGTTACCGCGCCCGTTTAGTCTTGCTGCCAGCTCCGCCAATATTCCATCGAGAGCGGCAGGAGGTTCCTGCCACAAAAGCCGCGCCTTCTCCGCGTCGGAGAAAGTGCCGTTCCAAAACACGTGTCCGCGCGCGGCTGGCATAAGACTCCCCGCCAGCAAGCGTTTTGCTTTGTATTCAAAGGCGATCTTGTCGTCGGAGACAGGCCAGGCTTGCAAGACCGACTGTCCCAGGCACAGGACGCTCGAGGGCAGTTTGCGAAGCTGCGATGCCATCCGGCTCGCCCGGTACGTCAGATATCCGCCGAACAACTCGTCCGCGCCCTCGCCGCTCAGGGCGACCTCGGTCCGGCTGCGGCTCAGCTTCGCCAGGAACCACAACGGCAGGGCCCCGGCATCGGCGCTCGGTTCGTCGGAATAGTAGGCGAATTCCTGGATGGCACCTTCCAGGTCCTGCTCCGGATTCAGGTCCAGCTCCTCGTGCTCGGTGCCGTATTCTTCGGCCATCTGCCGGATGTAGCCGCTCTCGTCGAAGCTGCGCCCGCGAAAGGAGATCGAGAAGGTCTTGACGTGCGAGGAGGAAGCCTGCGAGGCGTAATGCAGGATGGTGGACGAATCCAGCCCGCCGCTCAGCCAGACGCTCAGGGGAACGTCGGAGATCAGGTGCTCGCGTACCGATTTTTGCAACAGGTCATCGAGTTGTTCGCAAGCGGTAGCCAGACTGATACTCGTGACTTGCGGCTCGGGAAGCCTCCAGTACGCTTCCGAATGCACCGACCCGTTCCGCCACTCCATCCAGGTTCCGGGCTGCACCTTGAAAATCCCCTCCACCATGGTCCACGGAGCGGGGATGTAATTGAGCGCCAGATAACAATCCAGCGCCGCCAGGCTCAGGTTGCGCTCGATTTCGGGGTGAATCAGGATGGCCTTCAACTCAGAGCCGAAGAAGAGCTCCTCACCGAGCCGCGTGATGTACAGCGGCTTGATGCCGAGCCGGTCGCGCGCCAGGACCAGCCGTCGCGCAGAATTCGTCCAGATCGCAATGGCAAACATGCCCCGCAGCTTCTGGAAACAGGCGGTATCCCACTCCTGGAAGGCGTGGAGTACGGTTTCGGTATCGCAGTGGGTGTGAAAGTGGTGCCCCGACTTGGCCAGCTCCTCGCGAATCTCCAGATGGTTGTAGATTTCGCCGTTGAAGACGATGACGGTGTCGCCATCTTCCGAGCGAAGAGGCTGGTCGCCCGACTCGAGGTCGAGGATCTTCAGGCGGGTCGCGCCCAGCGAGCAGCAGGGCGATTCGTACACGCCTTGCTGATCCGGCCCGCGATGGACCAGCGTCGCCGTGGCCGCCGCGATGCGCTCCGGCTGCGGCGCCCTGTTCTTATGTGTAAAGCCGACGATTCCACACACGAAGAGAAGCCTTAGTTACCCCAATTATTAAAGTAACATAACAGGCAGGGAGACCTGCTGGACTCCGCCCCGGCTGGAGCCTGAGTCGCCAATGACCGTTTTACTTGCCCGCAATGAACCATGACTGTCAGATGCATGACGGTTCATTCATGCGGCTGTGTGCGCCATGCCCCACGAGAGGAGCCGAAGTGCTTCGTGTAGCATAATCAACTTGTGGCAGTCCCGAACTCAACCAAGACCAGCATGCACTCTCGACTTCATCTGAAAACTTACATCTTGATTGGCATCATGATCGTCGCCGGGCCCATCGGTAACCTGCTGATCGCCAAGGGCATGCGGCAAGTGGGCGAAGTGAAGATCTGGCCGCCGGCCGAGCTGGCTCCGGTATTCTTCCGGGTCTTCGGTTCGCTGACCATCTGGGTGGGCATCGCGGCCCTGATCACGTTCATCGTGGCCTACATGCTGGCGCTGTCGCTGGCGGATTATAGCTTTGTGCAGCCGGCTGCCGCCCTGGGCTACGTGGTCGTCGCAGTTCTGGGCGCAACCATGTTGAAGGAAACAGTCACCCCGCTGCGTTGGGCGGGCATTGCGGTCATTTGCGTGGGGGTCTCTTTCATTCGCAATACCAATCCTCGGACCACACAAAATCTCAACTGATGCTGGAATTCATCTTATTTGTCCTGATCATCGTCGTCGGCACCGGCGGGGAACTCTGTCTGGGCCGCGCCATGAAGCAGACCGGAGAGCTGCAAAGATTCCACCCCTTGCACGTCATTGAGCTGTTGCTGCGGGTTCTGCGGGTGAAATGGATTTGGATTGGCGTGGCCATGATGGCGCTGGCGTTTTTTTCTCTCCTCCTGTTGCTATCATTTGAAGACGTCAGCTTCGTCGTTCCGGTTACGGCACTGAGTTATCTTGTGGGCGCCCTGGGAGGTGTCTTCTTCCTTGGGGAGCGAGTGAGCCCGCAGCGCTGGATCGGGATTGCCTTGGTATGTGTCGGGGTCACCCTGGTCGTTATGGGCAGTAAGTAGGCATTCATGCCGCAACTCGCCGCACCACGTTCGCACGTGTCACGCTTCGACGTCGCCGGAGCGTTAGTTTTCCGGGAAATTCTGTCGCTGGCCCTCGATTCCCTGCGGGCCGACAAGCTGCGGGCCGCCATGACCGCTTTGGGCATGGCCGTGGGAACAACGGCGTTGATTCTGGTGGTCACCGTCGCCCTGACGGGAAAACGCTATGTCTTGACTCAGATCGAAAATGTGGGCACCAACATCATCTGGGCCGAGTACGCTGGAGTGTCGAGCGCGGGCGCCAATGTGGCTACGGCTGATTACCTGACGGTCAGGGACGTGACCGCGGTCGAGCAGCAGGTGCCGGAAGTGAAGCAAGCCTCGCCGGTGCTCAACATGCATCAGCGTATGGTCGTAGGCGAAGGTAAGGAACGCGAGATCCTGGTGCTGGGTGTGGCTCCGCAGTATCAGCAGATCCGCCGCATTATCGCAAGCGCCGGGCGATTTTTCGATCAGCAGGAAGCGGACTCGGGGGCCAAAGTCGCGCTCATTACCGAGAGCTTGGCTTTGCGCCAGTTTGGGTCCCTGGATCTGGCCCTGGGCCAGACCATCAAAATCCAGGAGGTCCCGTTCGTCATCATCGGCACCTTCCGTGAGAGCGTGGACACCTTTGGCCGCTCCGAGATCGAGGACGACACCGTCCTGATTCCCTATAAAGTCGCCCAGTCGCTCACCGGCACCACCGCCGTCAACCAGATCTACTTCTCCACCTTCGATTCCGCCAGCGTTCCGATGGCGACGCAAGAAATTACCGCGGTGATCGCCAGCCGGCACCGTCCGGAGTCGGTGTACAACGTCAGCAACATGACAGAAGTCCTGCGTCTGGCCAACAAGACTGCTACGGCATTCACCTCCGTGCTCCTGCTGTTTACGGCCGTAACGCTGGTGGCGGCCGGCGTCGGCATCATGAACATTATGCTGGCGACGGTGCATTCGCGCATTCATGAGATCGGTGTACGCAAAGCGGTAGGCGCGACCCGGCGTGAGATCCTTCTGCAGTTTCTCTCGGAAGCGGTGCTCATCGCTTTGCTGGGCGGAGGGGTGGGAACCATCGTCGGACTGGGTATCCCGATTTCCATCCAGCTGTTTACCAATTACAAGGTTCCGGTCTCCGTTTGGGCGGCAGTAATCGCGCTTCTGGTGTCGTGCCTGGTTGGGATCATCTTCGGCATTACGCCGGCCAACAATGCCGCCAAGCTGGATCCTGTCGAATCGCTGCGGGATGTTTGAGGAAAGTTCAAGTCATGACAAAGTGGCCACGCTATCCCACACTGTATGAGATCAACACCTGGGTTTGGCTCGGTGAACTCAGCCGTCGCGCCGGAACGCCGGTTGACTTGGGCTCCGTTTCCACCGCTGAATGGGACGCTATCGCCGCCCTGGGTTTCGACGCGGTGTGGCTGATGGGAGTTTGGAAGCGCAGTCCCGCCGGTATCGCCATTGCCAATCGTAACCCCAGCCTGCTGAATGACTTCCGGCGAACGCTTCCGGATTTCCGCCTTGAGGACAATGTGGGTTCGCCGTATTGTGTGCGCGACTATGTTGTCGATCGGCATTTTGGCGGCCCCGCGGGTCTGGCTGCGGCCCGCAGAGAGCTGGCAATGAGGGGTATGAAGCTGGTCCTCGACTTTGTGCCCAACCATGTCGCGCCCGATCATCCTTGGGCCCGCGATTATCCCGAATATTTCATTCAGGGAAGCGCCGAAGACGCGAGAAAAGCTCCCGAGTCCTACATTGAGGTACAAGGGACCGTCTTTGCCTGCGGAAGAGACCCTTACTTTCCTGCCTGGCCCGACGTTCTGCAGCTGAATGCATTTCAACCGGCACTACGGCAAGCGGTGCTAAAAGCCGTCTCGGAGATTGCTCGCCAGTGCGACGGCGTTCGCTGCGATATGGCGATGCTGTTGTTGAGTACAGTCTTCGAACGCACCTGGGGCGCTCGCGCCGGACAACCTCCGGCAACGGAGTATTGGTCGGACCTGATTCCCGCCGTCAAGCAGGCGTATCCCGACTTCCTCTTTATCGCTGAGGCTTACTGGGATTTAGAGTGGGAACTCCAACAGCTCGGCTTCGACTTCTGCTACGACAAGCGCCTCTACGACCGGCTCGAGCACGATAACGCGGAGAGCGTTCGTCTCCATCTCTGCGCCGACCTGACATTTCAGCAGAACCTGCTGCGGTTCATCGAGAACCATGATGAGCCGCGTGCCGCCGCGACGTTCTCTGCGGCGAAAGAGCAAGCCGCGGCCGTCACAACATCGACTGTCCCCGGTGCCAGACTCTTTCATGAAGGACAGTTGCAGGGCCGCAAAATCAAGCTGCCAGTTTTTCTCGGCAGACGCCCCAAGGAACCGGTTGACCCCGGATTGCAGGCGTTTTACCGCAAGCTTCTGGAGACCATCAAGTCACCGGCGTTTCATGACGGCCAATGGAGCCTTTGTCAGCGTTCCGGCTGGCCCGATAATTTCAGCTTTCAAAATGTGGTGGCCTGCTGCTGGAGCAACAACGACGACCGATGCTTGATTGTGGTCAACCTCAGCGAGAGTACGATTCAGGCGCTGGTGCAAGTGCCTTGGGAAGACGTGCAGGGTCAGAGCTGCCGGCTGGTTGACGCCATATCCGGTGTGGTCTATGAGCGCAGTGGAAGCGAAATGGTATCGCCCGGCTTGTATGTGGAACTAGGTCCGTGGCAGTACAACGTATTCCAGTGCCAGGTCAGTCGTGCGGGCCAGCACAGCAGCGTTGCCGCTGCAGGGTAGAGACGGTCACGCACATAGTCTTGTCATCCTGAGCGAGTCCGCGTCGATTTTGCGCGCGCGTCGAAGTGCCTGCCCCGAGCGGAGTCGAGGGGACCGCGACGGTTCGGATCAGCCCAGCCGCCTTGCTCGGAGCCACATCGCGCTACCCAGCTGCGCGATTGGTATGCATCATGCTATTACTCGCTTGGCCTTCTTCTGGCACTTGGCGCAGATGCCGTAGATCTGGAAGGTGTGGCGCGTGGGCAGATATTTGTTCTTGCGCCCGACTTCCTGCTCAATGCGCTCGATCTCCGGCGAAAAGAACTCGACCGAGGTGCCGCATTCGGTGCAAACCATGTGATGGTGGTTCCGCCGCTGATACTGATGCTCGTAGCGCGCGATACCGTCGTTGAACGCAACTTCGCTGGCCAGGCCGCACTCGGCCAGCAGCTTCAGCGTGCGGTAGACCGTAGTGAAGCCGATTCCCTTGTCCTGCTTTTTGACCAGCCGGTAAAGCTCGTCCGTGGAAAGGTGGTCGCGAGTGTCAAGGAACGTACGCAGGATGACGTCGCGCTGGCCAGTACGCTTTAGCCCCACCTGTTTCAGGTGTCTGTGAAAAACGCCTTCCGCTTCGCGCACCATCTGGCGCGAGATCGTAGGCTGATCGTCAATGCGCTTTTGAAGCATAGTCCGGTTGCCCTGGAGGGGTCTCCCGCGCTGTTGCAACCCGTTGCAAGTAGGATAACACCGCGCTTGGGGGTATAAACCGGTTCCATGGGCAAAGCTTCAGTCGAGCTTCCAAAGCGGGGTCTAGCGGATCACCAGCACTTCGCGGATATTGTCGCGGCCGAGAAAAAACTTGATGGAACCGTATTCGCGGAAGAGGTTCTCCACGTGGCGATTGTTGAAGACCCGCTGCAGGCGGAAGGCACGCACGGGCTGGAGCTCCAGCGTATCCTTCGCCGCGATATTGTAGCGGTAGAACGGCGCCTCGGGGCCGGCGTCCTTGGTATGGAAGAACGCCAGCATAATGCCGCCAGGCTTCATGGCGACCTGGATTCGTTCGATGAGCGGCTTCACTAGCGGCTCAGGCAAGAAATCGGCGAGGTCCCAGAACATCACCGCGTCCAGTTCTTCGCGGCCGAAGTTGAGGTTTTCGCGCAGAAACCGCTCCACATCGATGGCGGTGCCGCCGTCGCCGTTCGGGACCATCAGCGATTTGTCGCCGGCCAGGCGCAGAATATCCTCCTGGTGAAAGCGATGTCCGAGACCGGTCATGAAGGTAATATTCGCCGGCGAGGTCGAGCCCAGGTCGAGGACGCGCAAGCCTTCCTCGCCCGAGATGGCGCGAATGAATTCGTTGAAGCCGGTCGAGCGGCGGCTGATCCTCTGCCCGGGCACTGCTTCGTCGTCCCCGCCCCGCCGGCCGCCGAATAGTTTTTGGAAGATGCCAGGAGCCACAGGGCTCCATTGTATGAGCAGAATGCCGTGATCATCAATGTTTGTGAAGTATGGGGCTACTGCAGTTTTAGTCGAGGTGCGATTCGGAGCGGGTCGTGTTCGAATGCTGCCGAAGCGGACCGTCCGGCCGCTGGCAGTTCCACCACAGGGCGGTGCTTGTCGGAGGATCGACGGTTGCAACTACAATGAGCCGCCGAACCTCCGTTTATTCCCATCGATGTGTAACTTTGTTCGGTCCGCAGCGTAGTGCTTCATGGACGCCAAGCAAAACAATGCGAAAGGATCGCAGCCCCGCGAGGGCGAAGCCAGACACATGGAGGGGCAGGATCTGGAGAGCGTAATCGAGCGCGCACGAGCCCGCGATGCCGAGGCGCTGGGGGAGATTTATCGCCGCTACGTCCGGCGGGTATTCGGTTTGTGCCGTTACATGCTGGACTCACGCGAGAACGCAGAAGATGCCACCAGCGAAGTCTTCCTCAAGCTGCAACGCGCCATTGACGGATACGACGGCTCGATACCGTTTCCCAGTTGGCTGTTGCGGGTCGCCGGCAATCAGTGCATTGACGTTTTGCGGCGCCGGAAGCGTGGACGGCAGGTGATTGCGGAAGGGGAAGAGGAAGCTGCGGTGGTCGAGGCAGCCAGCCCGGGGCCGTCGCCGCTGGGCGCTGTTTTGGGTCAGGAGGAGAGGGCGCAAGTGCGGGACGCCATCGCACGCCTGCCGGAGAACTATCGCCTGCCCCTGGTTCTGCGCTATTACAGCGAGCTGAGCTACGACGAAATCGCGCAGCAGTTAGGGCTGCAGCGGAACTACGTAGCGGCATTGATATTTCGGGCCAAGCAGGAACTGCGCCGCAAGCTGGCCCACAGGAGCAAGTGACCATGCAGTGTTATTCGGAACAGATCGTCTCTATGTTCGTGGACGGCGAACTCGAGATGGGCGAGGCGCAGCGCCTGCGCGACCACCTGGCCACGTGCCGACGCTGCCGCCAACTGGTGGATGCGTTGCGCGCTGAGAACCGCCTTCTGAGCGAAACCCTGCAAGAGCTTCCCGAAGAAGCCGTCAGCCCGGCGGGCTTCTCCGGTTTGCCAAGGCCTCTGGGATGGGGCGATGTCGCGGTCGTGGCCGCGGTACTGGCGCTGGGTTCGGTTGTCGTCCCCTGGATCGATCAGCTTAGCATTCCGGACGCGGTGCAATGGTTGAATCCTTTCAACTTAAGCGGCCGCACGAACCTGATCTTTAATCTCTCTTATTACGTTGCACACGGAGGCACTGCCATGCTGGCGGATTACGCTGCTGTCGTCGGAAAGATCTTGTTGCTGTTGCTCTTGGGCGGCAGCGCACTGCTGCTGGGACGCCGCTTTCGGCTACACCAACCTGGCCTGCGCCTGCTGATCGTGTTGCTTGTGCTGGTGTTGCCTGGCTTCTCGCTGGAGCGCCGCCATGCTGAATTCGTCACCATACCGGCCAGCGAGACCGTGGACGACACACTCTTGGTCTCCGGCAACACGGTGCGCGTGGACGGCACTGTCAACGGGGACTTGCTGGCCTTTGGACGCATCGTGGAAGTGCACGGCACGGTGAAGGGCGATCTGGTGAGCTTTGCCAATACCACGGTGGTGAGCGGAACGGTGGAAGGCAACATCTACAATGCGTCGCATTCGCTCGATGTCGAAGGGCAATTGAGCCACAATATCTATGCCTTTGTGCAGTCCCTGCGGGTCGAGAACCAGGGCCGCGTGGGCGGCGGTATCCTGACGGGCGCTGGCGACGTCAGTGTCGAAGGGGCAGTCAATCGCAGCCTGACGACATATGCCGGCAATACGGATGTGAGCGGCAGTATCGGCCGCGAACTGACCATGACCGGAGATAGCCTGACGGTGACGAACACCGCCCGCATCGGCGGCGACTTGACCGCTCGCGTACGCGATTTGAAGAACGTGCATATAGCCGATGGCGCGACCATTGGCGGGAAGCGCGACGTCCAGTTGCGCGCCCGCAAGAATCCCTTCACCAGCCCCAAGTTCTACTTCCACCAGGCGATCTGGCTCGCAGCCGCTATGCTGGTGGGATGGCTGTGCCTGGTTCTGTTTCCCGGCTTCCTGCAAGCCAGCGCTCAGGCGGTGGGCTCGGGTTGGCGCAGCCTGGGGCTGGGTATTGCCGTCCTCGCAGGCGTGCCGCTGGCCATAGTTTTATGCGCCATCACTCTAGTTGGCCTTCCAGCCTCGTTAATCGTGCTGGCGGCGTATCTGATTGCGCTTTACCTGGCAAAACTCTGGGTTGGAGCCTTCCTGGGGCGGATACTTGTGAAGCCGGCGGGCACGAAGAAAGGCGACTGGCTGCTGGGACTACTGGTCGGACTGTTCATCCTCACAATCATCGGCTTCATTCCGTATTTTGGCGCGGTAGTCCATTTTGCGGTGCTTTGTTTCGGGTTAGGAGCGTTTGTCTGGCAGCTCTACCGGACTTCACGGCCCGCAATGACGACCTGAGAATCTCTTGGCGTCCGTCGAGGCCAGGCAAGACGCGGATCCGAGTGCTCCACCAGAGGCCGAACGATGATATGAAGACCTTACCGTGTTGTCGCACAGCTCGTATCGGGCACCAGCTATTCTTGACTTGACCCAGATAGTACCCTTGAAGGGCGCCAGATCGAGAGCACCTAGCGAGGATCAAAGGCTGGAGATTTGGAACGCAGCCAGTGAACTCTACTTGATGCATCATGAAAACGTTGTCTCGTCCCGAGGACCGCGCCTCAGCAAGGGGTTGTCATGTATAACGCCAGCGACGCCGGCGAAACACACGCAGAGTCAGGGGAATCTGAAAGATTCCTCAAAACAGAACGATTACGCAGGTGTACTGTGCCTGCAATCGACCAAATTCTTGGTCGTCGCTTTCGCGTGCTCGAAGACGGTTTCGTACGGGTTATCGATTACATGGGTGGAGATTCATCGATCGTGCAAGCCGCCCGCGGTTCCTACGGCGTGGGAACCAAGAAACCCGGCGAAGATCGGGCGCTCATACGCGATTTGATGCGGCATCTTCACACCACACCGTTCGAAATGTGCGAGATCAAGCTTCATGTACGAACCCCGATGAGTGTTTGGCAGCAATGGATTCGACATCGCACGGCGAACGTCAACGAATATTCAACCCGATTCTCAATCGCCGATTCCGCTCACAAAACAACAGCAAGCGAGTGGCGTGCTCAGCCCTCAAAGGGTAAAACGCCAGATGGAGCTTTTCTCCCGGTCGAGGAGGGACAACTCCTTTCCGCCGGCGAACTGGAGCTTCAGAAAACATCGCGCGAGGTGTATGAACAACGTTTGGCGGCTGGGGTTGTGAGGGAGCAAGCCAGAAAGGACCTCCCGCTTTCAACCTACACCGAGGCGTATTGGAAAATCGATCTGCACAACCTGCTGCATTTTCTGCATGTTCGAATGGACCACCATGCTCTCCACGAGCTTCGGCGTTATGCAGAGCTGATTGGACAGGAAATCGTCTCCAAGTGGGTGCCGTTTGCTTGGGAGGCATTTCTCGATTACCGGCGAAATGCGCTTCTTCTGTCACGCGCGGAGACACAGATTGTCGGAGCGCTCATCGCGAATTCGCCCGAAGAGGCACAGAAAATTGCTGAATCTGTGGGATTACTCGCTTTCGACCCGCGCGGAAAGCTCCTTCAAAGTCGCGAAGGCAGCGAGTTTGAATCGAAGCTGCTCGTCTTGGGACTTAACCCTCCCTGGAAGTAGAGCCCTGAAGACAATGTGATAGCGGTGAAGAATCGATAGGCGAGAGCGGTTTGCAGTTCTCCCACATTCCCATTGGGTTCGTGTAGATGTATGGATGACCCTACAAACTGTGATCGGCTGCTCGGACTACTTGCTCATTTGCTGCGCCAGATAGGCGCCCAAACCCATCTCCTTGATGGAATGCAACTGCGCTTCCAAGTAGTCGGCGTGCCGCTCCTCGTCGTGGAGCAGACGCTCGAATAAATCTTTGGTGCCGGAATCGCCCGCTTCGCGGCAAGTCTCGGAGGCGTCGTTGTACTCGCGGATGGCAGCGGTTTCGTCCGCCAGTCCGGCTGCGAATTGCTGCGGCACATCTTTGCCCAGGGTCGGCTTCAGCGAGACATTCACCTCGGGCACGGCGTCGAAGAAGATTATGCGCTCGATCAGCGCCTCCGCGTGCTTCATCTCTTCGATGGCCCGGGATTTGGTAATGCCGGCCAGCCGTCCGTAGCCCCAGTTCTCGCAAGTTTCTGCCTGCACCATGTACTGAACCACCGCGCTCAATTCATCATGCAGCGCCTGGTTCAAGCGCTCGATGACCTTTTCGTTTCCCTTCATCTAGAAGCTCCTTGCTTCTAGAGTCGCGGAACGACGCAGGGAACTCTGCGAGATGCGTCACATACGTCAGTGACATTAATTCCCCGAGCTTCGCAGGTATTGGATCTGCCTGTCGAATGCCGGGCCGGAAAACTCTCATCCATCGCAGTGGACGCATTCTTCGGAGGGGTAAGTATGGCAGCAAAGACATTCAGAATCGGTGGCGATCTCGAAGTAAACCGGCTGGGTTTCGGAGCGATGCGAATCACTGGCCCGGGCATCTGGGGCGAGCCGAAAGACCCAGCTGAAGCGAAGCGAGTCCTGAAGCGCGCGGTCGAACAAGGACGGGGCGTTGCTTGGAAGCATTCAACTTGCTACTGCCGGCGCCGTTGCGCGGCGGGGAAGCAGTTCGCCGATGCGGCGAATCTGCGCTCCCACCCCGCGCAGCTTTTCCTCGATGTGCTCGTAGCCGCGATCGATGTGGTAGACGCGGTCGATGATGGTTTCGCCATCGGCCACCAGCGCCGCCAGGACCAGGGATGCCGAGGCACGCAGATCGCTGGCCTGCACCGCGGCGCCGCTTAGCGGCGTGCGGCCGCGCACCACCGCACGGCTGCCCTCAATCTTGACGTTCGCACCCATCCGCACCAATTCCAGCGCGTGCATGAAGCGGTTCTCGAAGATGTTTTCGGTGACGATGCTGGTGCCCTCGGCCTGCGTCGCCAAGGCCATGTACTGCGCCTGCATGTCAGTAGGGAAGCCGGGATACTCCTCGGTGCTAAGATCAGCGGCCTTCAGCGGCCCGTTGCCGATCACGCGCACGGAATCGCCGTTGGGCTGCACGGTCGCGCCGCATTCCTCCAGCTTTTGCAGCAGCGCATCGAGGTGAAGGGGCTCGCAATTGGAGACCAGCAGATCGCCTCCGGTCAGCGCGCCCGCGACGATGAAGGTTCCCGCCTCGATGCGATCGGGAATGATGCGATGGCGCGCGCCATGTAGCTTCTCCACTCCGCGGACGCGAATTGCGTGCGTTCCAGCGCCTTCGATCTGCGCTCCCATTTTGTTGAGCAGGGCAGCCAGATCGACCACCTCGGGCTCGCGTGCGCAGTTCTCCAGAACGGTCTCGCCTTCGGCCAGCGTGGCTGCCATCAGCAGGTCTTCCGTTCCGGTAACGGTGATCTTCTCGAAGACGATGCGCGCTCCCTTCAGCCGCCGGGCGCGTGCTTCGATGTAGCCGTGCTCCTGGGTAATTTTTGCGCCTAGCTTTTCTAGGCCCTTCAGGTGGAGGTCGATGGGACGCGCTCCGATGGCGCAGCCTCCGGGCACGGAGACGCGCGCCTCTCCCATGCGCGCGACTAGCGGCCCCAGGACGAGCGTGGACGCGCGCATGGTTTTAACCAGCGCATAAGAAGCCTCAGGATTGGCCAGCTCGCGACAGCAGATCGTGGTGCGATGCTGCGCTCGACCGTAACCCAACTCTACTTCGGCCCCCATGGCGGCCAGCAGCTTGCGTTCGGTCTCGATGTCGCGCACCTGGGGAATATTTTCCAGAATGACCGGCTCGTCAGTAAGCAGCGCAGCCGCCATCGCGGGCAAGGCGGCATTCTTCGCACCGCTGATGCGCACCGTGCCCAGCAGCGGATTGCCGCCGCGAATTACAAACTTGTCCATGAGAGAGTGTCCCAGCCTGATACTGCGAACGCCGAATTTCTGGATCACGGCGCTATCTCCATTTTACGAGTAATGTTGGCCAGGAGCCGCAGATGCTGCTTACTTCCGAGATACGGAGCCGGAGAGCGGCCAGTAGCCTGGGAAACGCCATGCTCCCGCGGGATCGCTCGGAATCCCTGCGTAACGACCGCGCGAGTATATAGCACCGGAGCCTGTGGAAAACGGCGGGATTTGCGCGGCGAATACAGCTCGCGGCGGGCGCCCCTACGCGCAAGGAGTTGTGGGCCGGATTTGCAAGTTCCGGCCCTTTTCATGAGCAGAAGAAGTGCTGGCAGGTGGTCACGCGCGCGACATTTGTGAACCGCTACTGGTTAGGGGGGCCGCTTTTCGGCTTCGTGCCGGCTGCGGCTGTTCCTGCGCTCTTGTGCGTAGTTCCTGTCGCGGCCGCATGATGCGGCTCGATGATTTTGATGCGGATGATTTTAGGCGGATCGTAGGGCCGGTCGTTCTGTGGATTCGTCGCAAGCCGTGCGATCTTCTTCACCACATCCAGGTCTTGGCACTGGCCAAAAATCGTGTGATGACCGTTCAGGTGAGGCGTGGGAACTTCGGTGATGAAGAACTGCGAGCCATTGGTATTGGGCCCACTGTTGGCCATCGCCAGGCGGCCCGGTTGATTGAAAGTCAGGTCGGGGCTGAACTCGTCCTTGAAGCTGTAACCCGGATCGCCGGTGCCGGTGCCGAGAGGATCGCCGCCCTGGATCATGAAATTCGGAATCACGCGATGGAAAATTGTCCCGTTGTAGAGCGGCACGCCTTTCATCATCTTGCCGGTCTTGGGGTCTTTCCATTCCTTCGTGCCCGTCGCTAGGCCGATGAAGTTGGCTACCGTTAGCGGGGCCTTGTCGGGAAACAGTGTGCAAGTGATGTTGCCCGCGGTGGTTTCGAAGATCGCGGTCGGCTCGGTGCTCGGAGTCTGAGCGCTCTTTTCAGTATTCGCATGCTGCTGTGACGTCGTGCTGCCGGTGCTTTGGGCGGCCACTACGCCGGTAAGGCTGAGACAAAGAATTGCGGTCAGGACATTACGCATAAAACCTCCGGAAACAGTGGATAGTGATTAGTGGATAGTGAATAGAAATTATGGTCCCGCGATGCCATGATCCAGCGACTACTCACGATTCACCATCCACTATTCACTATTTTGCATCTGCTTCGAAACTTTCTCCACTTCGCCGAAAACCCGCAGCAGATTGCCGCCAAGAATCTTATCAATATCGGCGGCCTTGTAGCCGCGCTGGTAGAGCGCTTGCGTGATTTTCGGCAGGTCGGCGGCTGAGTCAAGGCCTTGCGGCGAACAATCGATGCCATCGAAGTCCGAGCCCAGGCCGACATGGTCAACACCTGCGATCTTCACCATGTGGTCGATGTGGTCGATCAAATCGCTGAGCGGCGGTCGCGGCAGCTTGGGTGCAAGCCGCGCCTTCGCCTGCTCCAACTGCTGCCTGACTTCGGGCGTGTTTGGCTTAATGAACAACTCCTGCACCTTCTCGTAATCGGGGTCGTGCTGCAGCGCGAGTTGGTGCGCCGTCTGGCGGTACTTCTCCGAGACGAACGCACAATAGAAGTTCACCTGCGCAACACCGTTATTCTTGGCCAGGGCTCGCAGCATGTCGTCGGTCATATTCCGGGGCGCATTGGTAAGCGCGCGAGACGACGAATGCGATGCGATCACCGGCGCCCGGCTGACCTGGAGCGCTTGATAGAAGGTCGAGTCGGCGACGTGCGAAATGTCTACCATCATGCCCATCCGGTTCATTTCGCCTACGACCTGGCGTCCAAAGTCGGTCAGCCCGCCGTGGTGCTGAACGCTCTTGTCGTCGATGTCGCCGCTGGAGTCGCCGAGCTGATTGGTATTCGACCAGGTCAGCGTCATGTAGCGCACGCCAAGACGATAATAATCGCGCAGAATGCGGATATCGCCTTCAATGGCGTGCCCGCCCTCCACACCCATTAGCGCCGCCAGCTTGTGCTCGCGATGCGCGGTAAGGATGTCCTGGGTGCTGAAGGCCATCATCATCTTGTCGGGATGGCGGCGCGCCTGCTCATAGACGGAATCGATCATGTCGAGCGCGCGCTTGGCTTCGTGTCCCTTGTTGGCCTTGGGCTCAACCCAGATGGAAAAGAACTCCGCTCCCAGGTTGCCGGCCTTGATCTTGTTGAAGTCGAGATAGCCGGTGCCGGCGTCCTGCGCGAGATCGAAATTCTCGTCCACGAAGCGGCCGGGCGTGTCGGCGTGCGTGTCGATGACGATGGCCGCGTCGTGAAGGGCACGCCAGTTTTGGGGAGCAGCAGTTTGGGGCTTTGCTGCAGCCTGAGTTCCGGAATGTCCCGACCCTGGCGGAGCCACCGTGCCGCGGGTGGAGGACTGGGCAAGTGCAAGGGTAGGGAAGAGCAGAGCAGAGAGTAGAACCCGGAACAGAGTGCGATTCAATGAGTTGAAGCTCCCAGCAGCGAATATTGCCGCCCTTGGATTGTAAATGAGCCAAAGACGAGAATGCTGACGGGTGCGGCGCAGCGGGTAAAGCACTGCTTCAGCGGTGCAACGGCGTCAACCATTCGGATTCGGCTCTAGCCGCTGAGGTAATTTGTCCTGTGGATTGGCGTGGATTACCGCAGCGGCTAAAGCCGGACCGCCAAGTTTGTATTCCATGCACCGCTAAAGCAGTGCTCCACCCGATATCAACGAGCTGGGTGCTACGTCCGGAAGAAACCCTTGATCGCCTGCCACATCACCTGTCCGCCGACGTCGGCGATGGACTTGGTGAGCGGAATGTCCTTGGGACAGACTTCGACGCAATTCTGCGCGTAGCCGCATTCCTGGATTCCGCCGTCCCCCATCAGCGCCTGCAGTCGGTCTATCTTCAGCGCCTTTCCGGTGGGATGGGTGTTGAAGAGCCGCACCTGCGAGATAGTGGCAGCGCCTACGAATCCCGTGTTCTCGTTGAACTGCGGGCAGGCCTCCATGCAGCAGCAGCAGGAGATGCAGCGCGATAATGGATAGGCTTCCTCTTGCTGTTCGGCTGACTGGCGCGGTCCGGTGCCAAGATCGTACGTCCCATCCACCGGGACCCAGGCCTTCACCTTCTTCAGGTTCTCGAAGAGCACGCTGCGATCTACAGCGAGATCGCGAACGACCGGAAACTTGGAGAAGGGCTCGAGCCTGATCGGCTGCTTGAGCTGGTCGATCAGAGCGGAACAGGCCATCTTCGCCTGGCCGTTGATGATCATGGCGCACGAGCCACAGACCTCCTCCAGGCAGTTGGAATCGTAGGTGACCGGCGTGGTCGGCTTGCCCTGGCGCGTGACCGGATTCGCGGCGATGTCCATCAGCGAGGAGGTGACGTTCATGCCGGGGCGATGCGCCAGCTCGAATTCTTCCCAGTACGGCTTGGATTCGGGAGTGTCTTGACGTTTGATTTTTATGAGTACAGTTTTAGAGTTTGCCATTGTCGCTATTCGTTATTCGCTCTTCGCTCTTCGCCTTTCGCATCAAGCTTGACAAGCCTTAGCTCTTGTCATCCTGAGCGGAGGCGCGCTTTTTGCGCGCCGGAGTCGAAGGACCCCTGTCGCTGTTAATCAGGCCAACCCAGCCTTGAAAGGCTGGGCCAACCTCTGCCGTCCCTATGGAACTCAGCTTCAAAGTCCCGCTCACCCAGCACTCCGCCCGCCTGCGGCGGGCTCCGTGCTGGGCTACATTCTTCCGTCCCGGTTTGCGGGACTGGATCTTCATGTCCCGCCAGAGCTGTCGACCATCAATGCAGCTCAACTCGCGGTATGAAACTGACAACTGACAACCGGCAACTGCTCTTACGTCGCCACATCATATCGTCTCGGCCGCGGCTTGATCAGCGAAGTATCCACCGGCTCGAATTCGAAGCGCGGCTCGTCGGCATCGGCGGCGAAATAGGCCTTCGTCGTCTTCAGCCAGTTGGCATCGTCACGCTCGGGGAAGTCGGGCTTGTAGTGCGCACCGCGCGACTCGTCGCGCAGGCCCGCGCCCTGCGCGATCACACGCGCCAGTTGCAGCATGTTGTAAAGCTGGCGCGCAAAAACGAACGAGGTGTTGGCCCACATCGAGCGATCGCTCAGGTTGACGTTACGATAGCGCTCCAGCAGCTCCACCAGCTTGGCGTCGGTCTCGCTGATGTTCTTGTTGTAGCGAATCACCGTGACGTTCTTCGTCATGATGTCGCCCAGCTCCCGCCACAGCAGGAACGGGTTCTCTGTGCCGCCGCTCTTCATCAGCCGTGCATTGATCTCTTCCTGGCGCTTGCGCTCAGAGTCGAAGACATGTCCCGCCGGATGCCGGCCGGTCTTGATGATGTTGTGCGCGTACTTGACGGCGTTCGGCCCGGCAATAAATCCACCGTAGATACACGAGACCAGTGAATTGGCGCCCAGGCGATTGGCGCCGTGGATCGAGTAATCGCACTCACCGGCGGCGTACAGGCCCTCAATGTTGGTCCGCTGATCGAAGTCCACCCACAGCCCGCCCATGGTGTAATGCATACCGGGGAAGATCTTCATTGGAGTGTCACGCGGATCGTCACCGACAAACTTCTCATAGATCTCGAGAATGCCTTCCAGCTTGCGGTCGAGGATCTTGCGGTCGATGTGGGTCAGGTCGAGATAGACCATCGGCTGGCCGTCGATGCCGAGGTGGTGCTCGTACACAACTTTATGGATGGCGCGCGTGGCGATGTCGCGCGGCACCAGGTTGCCGTATTTGGGATACCACTCTTCCAGGAAGTACCAGCGCTCGCTGTCGGGAATGCTCTTGGGATCGCGCTTGTCACCCGGCTGCTTCGGTACCCAGACGCGGCCACCTTCGCCGCGCGCTGATTCCGACATCAACCGCAACTTGTCTTCGCCTGGAATGCAGGTTGGGTGTACCTGGATGAACTCACCGTTGGCGTAGAACGCGCCTTGCTGGTACAAGGCCGATTGCGCCGAACCGGTGCACACGACCGAGTTGGTCGACTTGCCGAAAATGGCGCCGATGCCGCCGGTGGCGACGATCACGGCTTCGGCCGGGAAGGTATGTACCGCCATACTGCGCAAGTCGAGCGCGCAGATGCCGTGGCATACGCGGTTCTCGTCGAGCACGGCGGAGAGAAACTCCCAGGCTTCGTACTTGGTGACTTTGCCTTCCGCCTCGTAGCGGCGCACCTGCTCGTCCAGGGCATAGAGTAGTTGCTGGCCGGTAGTCGCGCCGGCGAAGGCGGTGCGATTGTAGAGCGTGCCGCCAAAGCGGCGGAAATCGAGCAGCCCTTCCGGAGTGCGGTTGAAGGGAACTCCCATGCGGTCGAGCAAATCGATGATGCCGGGCGCCATCTCGCACATCGTCTTTACCGGCGGCTGGTTCGCGAGAAAGTCGCCGCCGTAGATGGTGTCGTCGAAGTGCTGCCAGCAGGAGTCGCCTTCACCCTTCAGGTTCTTCGCAGCGTTGATGCCGCCCTGGGCGCACACCGAGTGAGACCGCTTGACCGGGACGATGGAGAAGAGATCAACATGACCTCCCATCTCGGCAATCTTGATGGTGGCCGCCAGTCCCGCCAGTCCGCCACCCACAACGATGATCTTAGGATGAGCCATATCGAAGATGATCTTTTCGCAAAAGAAATAAAGCGGTCCGTGCCGCCGAGTTACCGCACCTGGGTCGTGTTATACGGCGATTCCACCGCAGTGGGCGCCGGAACCGGTGGCGTATTCAGAAACGCCCTGATCGTCACCAGCCCAATGGCAATCAGCACCACCGCCAGCGCAGCGCAAACCACTCCAAACTTTCGCCGCGCGCTATCGCCGACAGTGAAGCCCCACTTAGCAGCGAACAGCCAGATTCCGTACGAGAAATGCCAGGAAGCGGCAACGATCCCGATCACGTACGCGGCGACCGCCCAGGGATTCTGGAATTCCTGCTGCACCTTCCAGAAGCCGGCGCTGTAGTTCTCCATGAGCGAGACACCGGCGAAACGCATGAAGTAAATGTGGTAGCCGATATAGAGGAAAGCGATGATGCCGGTCCAGCGCTGTGACGTGTAAAGCCAGTTGCCGCTCCAGGGATACTCGCTAACATTGGAGTCGCCGCGATACCAGATGTAGATTCCGTATAGCGCGTGATAGAGCAGCGGCAGAAAGATGAAGATCCACTCCATCCAATGCACGAATGGCAGCCCGGTGAGAAACTTCACCTGGTCGTTGTAGGCCTGCGGACTCTTGGTGGCCTCGGCAT
The DNA here is from genome assembly GCA_963785825.1 of uncultured Acidobacteriaceae bacterium. Lineage (GTDB taxonomy): Bacteria > Acidobacteriota > Terriglobia > Terriglobales > Acidobacteriaceae > Bog-257. The sequence goes on from CAWAWQ010000002.1 coordinate 147,139, forward strand.
TGGAGATGAAGTGCTCCAGCAGAAACGCGCCGATAGGCACAATGCCGGAGAGTGAATGCAAGCGGCGCAGAATAAAGGAGTAGCCCTCGCCTGCCCGCAGGGGAGCTACTCCTTTTCGAACTCGGGCGGTGCTGCTTTCAATAGAACTGGCTGAAGAAGCCACGAAGCCAACTCCTTATGAGTGCGGAGCGTACAAGCAAACATTTCATTATCAAGTTCGCCGAGAGCACAGTCAAGAAAACGGATCTGGCCGTTGTTTTCTTGATGCACCATCCCTGGGCGGCTGTGTTCTGGCAAAACAAACGCTATCGAGCATAGCTTTCCGAGTGGCCAAGCATTTGTGATCTCGATCACAGCGTCTCATGATTATGTGACCGGTGCCGCAGCCGGTTGTGAGGTGGTGCTTGCCGGCTTGGTCCGAAGATTTATAGTGACTCACTAATGTTGATCCGCGAAAACGTTATGCTGGCCCCCTTCACCACATTGGGCGTGGGCGGGGCGGCCCATTACTTTGTCGAGGCCAACACGTTGGCCGAGATCGTCGAAGCGGTCGATTTCGCGCGTTCGCGGCAGCTACCGTTGTTCGTGCTCGGCGGTGGCAGCAACATTGTCGTGGCAGACGCAGGTTTTTCCGGGATGGTGTTGAAGATCGGTATCGGAGATGTAATCCAGCGCGCGCTTCCCCCTGCTATCGCCATCTTCGATGTCGGCGCTGGGCACGATTGGGACGCGCTGGTGGCAAAAACGGTCGAAGCCAACTGGGCTGGGGTCGAGTGTCTCAGCGGAATCCCTGGGACGGTCGGGGGCACACCGATTCAGAACGTCGGCGCCTACGGCCAGGAAGTTTCACAGAGCATCCAGGAGGTGCAAGCACTCGATCTGCGCACGATGCAGTTGCGAACGCTGTCGGCTGCGGAATGCGGCTTCGCCTATCGCTCCAGCATCTTCAACACGAGCGAGCGCGGGCAATACATCATTCTGCGCGTCTCTTTCGCTGTTCGCCCGGGTGGCAAGCCCACGATTGCCTACGGGGACTTGCAAAACTACTTTGCCGGTCAACCGCGCGAGCCTACCTTGGCCGAGGTCAGGGCGGCGGTGCGCGAGATCCGCCGTCGCAAGGCGATGCTTATTGTTCCCGGAGATGAAGACGCGCGCAGCGTTGGGTCCTTCTTCAAGAACCCGGTTGTGCCGCAAATTGTTTTTCAAAATCTGGCGGAGCGTTTGGCTGAGCGCAGGCTGGAGTTGCCGAGTTATCCGGCTGCCGATGGGTTTCGCAAATTGTCGGCTGCGTGGTTGGTCGAACAAGCCGGCTTTGCCAAGGGATACGTGAAGGGGCGTGCCGGAATTTCCCGGCGTCACTCCCTGGCCATCGTTAATCGCGGCGGCGCGACGGTCGCCGAGATCCTCGCACTGAAGGACGAAATTCAAGCGCGGGTGCAAGAAAAGTTTGGAATCGTGCTGGAGCCGGAGCCGTTTTTTGTTGGATCCTGAAGCCGTTTATCCCGGCTTCAATTGGAATCGCTCGGCGCCTTCGCGTACCATGAGGTATTCAGCCCAGCTGCACAGCCATGAAAACAGTTCTCGCCGATGTCCTGTTCCTTATTTTCACGATTGCAATTTCTCCAGCCCAACAATTGCCAGCGAGGAATTCTGCTCCGACACCTCCCGCGCAAAGATCAACTCAGACGCCGGAAAAAGATGCTGCCCAATCCGGCGCCGATAAAGTTACACAGCAAACCGGCCCCGCTCAGTCTCCCACGCCACCGGATTACTCGCAGCAGGCCTATGTCGTCGAGCGCTACAACCAATCAATGCGCTTTGAGAACGACGGCACGGGACGCATTCAGACCGACGCACAAATCAAGATCATCAGCGAGAGTGGGGTGCAGGCGCTGGGGCAGTTGAAGGTGGGCTACAGTGCGCTCAGCGATAAGCTGGAGATCGCCTACGTGCGGGTGCGTAAGCCCGACGGCACCGTGGTTACGGCGCAAGAGTCGGCAGTGCAAGACCTCACCTTCCCCGATGCGCCGGTGTACACCGATTATCACGAGAAGCACATCAGCGTGCCCGCGCTTCGTCCGGGCGATGTGCTGGAATACCGCTTCATTCGCACCATTGCCGATCCGATCACACCTGGCCAGTTCTGGACCAGCTACAACTTCGCGGATAAGGGAATCGTGCTGGATGAGCAGCTGGAGATCGATGTTCCGAAAGACCGGCAGATCAAGCTGAAGACCAAGCCCGGCTTCGAGGCGAAGGTCAGGGATGAGGGCGATCGCCGGATCTATGTCTGGACGCATGCGCGGCTTAGCGATGATGAAGCCGCAAAGAAAAAGAAGAAGACCAATCCGCATAAACGCGGCGACCAGATCCCCTCCGTCGAACTGACCACCTACAAGAGCTGGGAGGAGCTGGGCGCTTGGTATGCCTCACTGGAAAAGGACCGGCGGGTACCCGACGCGAAGGTGAAGGCCGAAGCCGATGCGCTGGTGAAGGGCAAGACGGATGACATGGCGAAGGTGAAGGCGCTGTACGACTACGTGTCGCGCAACATTCGCTACGTCAGCTTGTCGTTTGGATTGGGGCGCATTCAACCTCATGCTGCCAGCGAAGTGCTGGCCAACGGTTACGGCGATTGCAAAGACAAAAACACGCTGTTGGCTGCGCTGCTGGCCGCAGAAGGGTTTCACTCGACCTCAGTGCTGATCGGCTCGCAGCTCAAGCTCGATCCCGAAGTGCCGTCGCCCTCGCAGTTCGATCACGTCATCACGCGCGTTCCGGTTGACGGTAAAGAGATCTGGCTGGACAGCACGCCCGGGGTGGCGCCGTTTCGTATGTTGAGCGCGGGTTTACGCAACAAGCAGGCGCTGGCGATTCCTCCCGGCGGCAAAGCCGAGCTGGTATGGACCCCCAGCGACTTGCCGTTCGTAGCCTATGACCGCACCACTGTAACCGGAAGCATCAACGAAATCGGGACATTTAAAGCGCACGTCACCATGATTGCACGTGGCGACGGCGAGATCGCGCTGCGCTACGCCCTGCGCCGCATGCCCAGTAATCGCTGGAAAGATCTTTTTGATTACATGATGCAACGCGCGAACTTCAAAGGAGCGGAAATCAGCAATGTGAAGGCGACCGATCCCAGCGCGACTGACGACCCATTGCAGGTGGATCTCGATATCGTGGCGAGCAATTATTTCGATTGGTCGGCGGCGGAGTCGAAGTTCCCGCTACCTTTGGCGACCGTAGCAGTGCCCGCCGATGACGATGCTGATGACAATGACGAGGCGGGCGCTTCGAGCGAGCCCATCAAACTGGGAGCGGTGCAGCAGGGCGACGCGGAGTTGAAGCTGACGATTCCCGCCAAGTACAAGGTGCACCTGCCCATCGGCGTCGACGTGAAGCGCGATTACGCGGAGTTCCATTCCACATACAAGTACGATGCAGGCCAGTTCACCAGCAAACGGACACTGAGGATTCTGACGCGCGAAATTCCCCAGCAAAGAAGCGAGGACTTCGCGGCCTTTCGCCGCGCCGTGCTGGCCGACGAAGCGCAGCAGATCACGCTGCAGAACACGCAGCCCGGCACCGCAGGAACGGCGGGGGGCGAGACGGCGAACGACCTCAACGAGTCGGCGGTGCAGGCGCTGCAGAACCAGCATTATGAGATGGCAATCGAACTGTTCCAGCGCGTCTTGAAGCTGGAGCCCAAACATAAGTCTGCTTGGAACAGCCTGGGAGGTGCCTACCTTGGTCTTGGGCAGTATGACAAGGCGGCCGAGGCTTTCCAGAAGCAGATTGAGATCAATCCGTACGACGAGTATGCCTATAACAACCTGGGCCGGGCTTATGAGCGGCAGCAGCGTTACGATGACGCCGTCAAGCAGTTCCAAAAGCAGATCGAAGTGAATCCCCTGGACCAGTATGCCCACGCCAGCCTCGGGGGACTGTATGTTAACCAGAAGAAATTTGCGCAGGCGGTTCCGGAGCTGGAGAAAGCGGTAGACATCCAGCCTAAGAATCCGTTGCTGCAAATTCTGCTGGGGCAGGCGTACATTGCGACCGGTCAGACCGACAAGGGTATGGCAACGTTTGAGAAGGCAGTCAGTCTGTCGCCCAGCCCGCTCACCTGGAACAATATCGCGTACTCGCTGTCAGAGCAGAATGTCCAGTTGGACCGCGCAGGCCAATATGCGGATACAGCGATCACCGCAATTGAAACGCAGTTGCGCGACATTAATATGGACAACCTGCGCATCCAGGACCTCGGCGCGACCCAACTCTTGTTCGCGGTGTGGGACACCAAGGGCTGGGTGGAGTTCAAGGACGGCAAGCTGGACACGGCGGAGCAGTACATCCTGCCGGCCTGGCAGGCGGGCGGGAGCGGTGACGCCGCGGAGCACATGGGCGAGATCTATGAGAAACGCGGCAAGCGCGACCAGGCGATCCGCTACTACATTTACTCGCTAACCACGGAAAGCGCCAGTCCCGACGCGCGTGCTCGGCTCGCGGCGCTGGGAGTCAACGATATCGATCGCAAGATCGCCGCCGCTCGCGCCGAAATTCATCGCGAACGCACTGCGCCGCTCGATAAATCGGAGAAGGGCACGGCCGAATTTTACCTGCTGGTCTCGTCCGGTAAGGTCGAGCAAGTGAAGTTCATTAAGGGGGATGACAACCTGAAGACCTTCACGGATGTTTTGCAGAAGGCGGACATTGGCATGAAGTTTCCGCCCGGATCGCAAGGACACGTTGTGCGTCGCGTTGTGGTCCGCTGCGGAAACGGCAGCGCGGGGCCGTGCACCTTCGAGTTGCTTCCGGCTTCCGAGGTCCGGTCGTTGGAGTAACAGGGGCTGATCAACGGGTAATTACACGAGGAGCGGCAATGACGGATTTACGTTATCCGATTGGAAAATTCGAATGGGCGCCGCCCAGGAGCGAAGAAGATGCTGCAGCCGGTCGCCTCCGCTACATCGAAACCATTTCGAAGCTGCCGTCTGAGATGCGCGCGGCGGTGCGCGGTCTGAATGCGGAGCAACTTGATACCCCTTACCGTCCCGATGGCTGGACAGTACGGCAAGTGGTTCATCACGTGCCGGAGAGTCACATGAACGCCTACATTCGCTTCAAGCTCGCGTTGACCGAGGAGCAGCCTCAGATCAAACCCTACAACGAAGCAGAGTGGGCGAAGCTGCCCGACAATCAGATAACACCCATCGAGGTTTCGCTTCAGTTACTGGCAGCTTTGCATTCACGCTGGGTAGATATTCTGCGATCCATGCGACCGTCCGATTTTGGACGAACACTGTACCATCCTGAACACGGAATGTTTAATCTTGATCGAATGCTTGCCATGTATGCGTGGCATTCTGCTCATCATCTTGCGCATATCGCTTCGCTGCGCGAACGCATGGGATGGAATCAGCGCGCTGCCGCACATTAGAAAATAAAAATTCGCAAGTTCTTTTGGGACAAACGCACCATTAGCCGTCGTGTGCGCACGGTTTTTGAATGCTGAAGGAATTCGTGTGTGCGCTGAGACAAGCTGCGCTCACGTCGACAGAACTGTATCGTCCAAGCCACGACGCGAAAGATTTCTTCTGTAGTGAACTTTTCGATCGCGTCAGGCGTACATCCGAGAGGGAGACGCTGAGGAGTGCGTGGCACTCCAGTTGCACAAAACAATCAGGGGCTAAACAGAATGTTTCGCCAGCGGTTTGGCGGCCCAGGCGAGACAAACGAGAGGGAGGTCTTTGAGACATCCCTGTGCTGTTTAACCCCGGGGTGACATTCTATGCGACGCGGCGGGAAATGCAAGCCCTCCCAGCCGCATCGGGCCGCCGGAACGACAGTCAAAAGAGAAGGAGATTGGAAATGACTCGCACACTGGCCCGTGTCGCCGTATTTGTCTTTGCCCTAACCATGTCGCTGAGCGCTTTCGCCGGCTCCAAATCGCAAACCGTCACCCTGTTTCAGGACGCACAGATCAACGGCAAAACTCTTCCTGCCGGGGAGTACACCGTTAAGTGCGATACCACGGGATCGACCGCCCAGGTGAGGTTTCTGAGAAACGGTAAGGAGGTAGCAACCGCAAATGGACAGGTGAAGCAACTCACTACCACACCCGAGTTCAACCAGGTTGTTACACAGGATGGCGGCGGTGTTCCCGCGATCAGCGAAATTGATTTCGGGCACAGCAGCACCGGTGTCAGCTTTGAATCGGCCAGCATGACCGCCCGTCAATAACCGGCGTTATCAACCGATGGCAAGGGGGGGCATGGAGGCTCCCCTTTTTTCGCGTGCTGCGCACAGCACAACAGCGGCGGAAGACGTCATCGTCCCGCACCCGGATAAGCTTCTGCTGGCCTTCATTACTGAGTGTCACTGCGCTTCAGCCATAATCGTCCGCTATATTATTTCCGCTTGCGTCGGCCTGTTCAGGAATAACGGCAGCTTCCGAATAGCGGAGGTGAATCGAGTGGACCATCGATGCTATCCATATCTGCAGGAAATTATTCCCAAGGAGATCACGTGAAGTATAGGTTTGTTTGCACCGCACTCTTTGTGTTAACTCTGATTTTGTCTGTTGCCGCCTTGGCAAAAGAAAAATCCGCAACTATTGACATCTATCAGCCCGCGCAGATTAGCGGCGCTACGTTACAACCGGGCACCTACAAAGTGACCGTGAATGAGAGCGGTTCGACCGCAGCAGTCAGCTTCCTGAGAAACGGTAAACAGGTCGCGACCGCGACCGGTCAGGTCGTGCAATTGCCGAGGAAGCCGGCGAATACGGCTGTGACGGTGAACACTAGCGGCGGTGCGGCAGCTATCGCTGAAATTGACTTTGAAGGATCGCAGTCCGCGGTACGTTTTGGCGGGCAGGCAAACACAGCCGGCTCGGGCGAGTAGAGTTGAGGCTGGCGCCTATTTACGTCAGGGAAACGAAAGCTTCCTCCCGCATCCGCTGAGTTCAGCATCGCAAGAGGAAGCTCATTTAGGCTACCGGAGTTCTAGTTAACTGTGACTTGGATAGGTAGGGATGCAATGCCATTGGCAACCACCGCCAGTGAACTCGCTCCCGTCTCCATTCCAGCGGGAATATCGAAGTGAGTAAAGGTCGGGACCCCGCGCGTCGCCACCGCCATCGTGCTGTGGTCGTGGGTCCTGGCATAAAAAACGTGTCCGGTGGCAGTGTTCTTGATCCGCACGAGCGGGTAATTGGTTGCTGTTTCCAATTCATCACCAAAGGCTGCTGCCTGCGACCAGCCGTTAAACTGCTGGCCCTCGACGAGGTAGCTTTGACCACGAGTCAGAGTTCTGGGGCAGTTTGTGATGAAGGGCGCCCAAGGCTGTATGCCGTGTCCGACCGAAGTGTACACCTCCGTACCGCCAAGCAATACCTGACCCGTCGGCAGCACCATCAGGCTAGCGCCGTTACCGAACAGCGTCGGAGTGAAGTTGGTCCCATCGAACTCGTAGAGCCGGCCGCTAGCGCCCTCCACGAGCACTTTGCCGTTGACCAGGAGCACGGCGAAGGTATCGTCCGAGTAATCCCCGTTGGGGAAGTCCGGTCCGGGAATCCAGGTGCCGGGGTCGGTAGAATGCGCACCGGGATGATAGACCGAGGTGTGTCCAGCGCTCGCGCCTACGTGCCGTGCTCCCGTGGCAAACACCGTGCCATCCGGCCGCAGGATGGCAGGACCGATTTCTCCGGGAGGACAATACTGGCCGCCGCCATAAGGAATGCAACCTACCTCCGGCGGGCCCATTAGATTCGCGATCGTGCTGCCGTCGGAAACCCACTGCTGAAGGGAAGGGAGGTACCTTTCCGAATTTGGACTGTTGAGCACATCGGCGGTCAGGACGGTGCCATCGGGCATCAGCGTCCAGCCCTCTTCGGCAAACCAGTCGCTCTTGCCCGAGGATCCCATTGCGGTCCAAGTCATGGTGCTGGGGTCCAACTCCGCCATCTGCATATCAAACTTGCGTCCAATCAGAAAGTGTTTATTGGGCAACACTACCGAAGGAGAGTCTCCTATGTAGTCCCAGCCGGGAGGGGGAGTCAGAGGCGTCCAGGTATTGAGCTGGGGATCGTACACCGCGCCCAGGTTGGTGAAGGAAAAGGCGCCGAAGTTATATTCGCCGCCTTCGATCAAGACTCTGCCATCGGCCAAAGTGGCCGAAGCGAAGGCGTAAGGCGAATATCCTGATGGCAAACTGGCAACTTGCGTCCAGGTGCCATTCACATAGCTGCCGTTGATATCCGGTGTGAGCTTCCACCAGTCGGAGTCGTTGAAGCCCTGCGCCAACACCGTTCCGTCGGTCAGTTGAAAAGTGAGTTCTGCCCCATCGGGAGCCTGATGTGCGAGAGATGTTAAAGTTTGTGCCAGCACAATGCTGGACGCAGTAAGCAACAACATAGTTACGGCAAACAGCAGTTTCTTCGTCAAGACAAGCCTCTTTTCCTGAAAGTAGCCACTTTGCCAGTGGCCAAAATTACAGTTTGGGAGCCCCGATCGCCCAGTTGACCCGCGCAAGTTTCAACGCGGAAAGCTCGCGTGTGGAACGGTTGCAAGGTGGCGTTGGATCGTAAAACGGAGTTGGAGAATTTTGCTCGAAAGCGGCAGGGCATGTCAATGCGATTTGCAATCCAAAGCGGCCGCAGTCAGGTTGCAAGCTGTTCGAAATGCGAAGCATGAATTGAGTAGAAACGCACTTCACCTGAAGTCGAGCTTGAACCAAACCGCCGAAGCCAAGCTTATGGCACATCTCATCTCTTCCCATTTTTGTGCTATCCAAAATAGGATTCGGCTCCACGATGAGGCCAATTTTGTCTTGCCATTCCGCTCTTGCAGCGCGTACCTTGTAGCGGAATAGCAAACAAGTTGGCGCCTTCTCCCCGGATTTTCAGCCGTGATCCTTCCGGCGGGTAGGTGGGTCGTTCCACGGCGTGCGAAAGCAATTTGAAGGTTGCGAGCGATGGGCTCCGCCGGAGCACCCTCTCGTGGGAAAATTCGGCAGTTTCGCGGTAGCCGAAGGGAGACGTTTTCATGACAGGCTACAAGCAAACACTTTCCGTCTGTCTCAGCATCAGTGTAACCTTCAGCGTGATCGGGCTTGACGGCTGCAAGAAGTCCGGACAAACGCAGTCTCAACCCAACCAGGCGCAACAGGGACAGCAGGCGCCGGCCACGACCTATGCGGCCCCCACAGCGGACCAGCTCTATCAGCTGGTAGCGCCGATTGCGCTCTTTCCAGACAATCTGGTTGCTCAGGTCCTCGCGGCGTCGACCTTTCCTGACCAGGTCAGTGCTGCCTACACCTGGCTGCAGCAGAACGGCAGCCTGAAGGGGCAGCAACTGATGGAGGCTGCCAACCAGCAGCCTTGGGACGCCAGCGTCAAAGGTCTCACCCAGTTTCCCGATGTCCTGAACCAGATGGCTACCAACTTGTCATGGACATCAGCGCTGGGCGATGCCTACTACAACATTCCGCAGAGCGTGATGAACGCGGTTCAAGTCATGCGCCAGCGGGCGCAACAGTCGGGCAATCTGAAGAGCAACCAACAGCAGAAGGTTACGGTGCAGAACCAGCCGCCCGCTGAGGCGCCGCCTCCGCCGGCAGCCACCGGAGGTGCGCCGCAGACCACCGTAGTAGTTCCGCCGCCGCCGCAGACTATCATTATTGAGCCGGCACAGCCCACCGTCGTGTATGTTCCAACCTACAATCCGACGGTGGTCTATGGAGCTCCCGTACCTGCCTACCCTGGCTACTCCACGGGCGACATGGTTGCTGCCAGCGTAATTTCTTTCGGAGTCGGTATCGCAGTCGGCGCCGCGATCAGCGGCGGCGGAGGATGCTGCGGCTGGGGATGGAATTCCTGGGGATGCGGTTGGCATAACTCGACCGTGGTTTACAACCACAACACCTACATCTCCAATTCCAATACCTTCGTCAATCGCAACAACTATTACGGACGCAATGCCAATTACAACAACCTTAATCGCAATAACGTGAACGTCAACAACGTCAACCGGAATAACGTCAACGCGAATAATTTCAACCGGAATAACGTGAATGCCAACAACGTTAACCGGAACAACTTCAACGGCAACAATCGCGCCAACAATCTCGGCGGCGGAAGCTACAGTACTCCGCATTTCAATCAAAAATACGACCAGTCACAGTACCGAAACAGCAATCTGGCGCAGAACAATCGTCAACCCGGTGGTGGCCAGCAGGGGAACTTGAACCAGAATCGTCAGCAGGGCAACCTGGGTCAAAATCGCCAGACGTCGGCCCCGGCTCAGAACCGCCAGCAAGGTAATTCCAATCAGAACCGGCAGCAGCCCAACTTCAACCAGAACACCCGAAACGATGCGGCCCGTGGCTATGGTCAGCAAGCGCAACGCGGCACCGGCGGCAGCGCCTTCAGTAACTATGGGCAGGGTGGCAATGCCCGGACCAACAGCGCTCGCGGGCAGCAGAGCCTGCAAGGCAATCGCAGTGGAGGCGATCGCGCAGCCCAGAACCGTGGCAACTTCAGCGGAGGCCGCGGAAAACGATGACCACCATCCCACGGGGTGGCTATACCAGCACTTCCAGTTTAAGGCAGGAGAACACGTTCATGCAGCTGAGACCATATGTGCAATGGCAATGCTTGCTGAGTGCGGCTGTACTGGTGGTTTTGATGGGTATGCATCCGTGTCTTGCCCAAAGTGAGGGGGAGAAGACCTTCGCTTCGCCCGGCGCTGCCGTGTTGGATCTCTACGACGCCGCCAAGTCCGGCAACAGCCAGGAACTGGCTGCCATTTTTGGCTCGAGCGCCGACGAGATTCTGCACACGGGTGACTCCGTTGCCGATAAGAACATGGTCACGAATTTCATGCAGCGGTACGACAAAATGCATCGAGTGGTGATCGAGCCTGATCAAACGGTGACCCTGTACATTGGCGCCGAGAACTGGCCCTTTCCTATTCCTATCGTCAAGAACGGTAGCGGAGCCTGGTACTTCGATACCGCGGCTGGCAAAAAAGAAATTCTTTACCGTCGCGTGGGCAGGAACGAGAACGACGCCATCGACATCCTGCACGGGCTGGTCGACGCGCAGATGCAGTACGCCTCGGAAGCTCATGACGGGAGTGCCGCCAACCAGTACGCGATGAAATTCATCAGCGACCAGGGCAAGCAGAACGGACTGTACTGGAAGACCAGCGACAACCAACCGCCGAGTCCTATCGGCCCGCTAATCGTGCAGGCCGCCGGAGAAGGTTACGCCACGCAACAGGGAAAGCCTGAGCCTTACCATGGCTACTTTTACCGCATACTCACTAAGCAGGGAGCTGCAGCCAAAGGCGGTGCTCGCGACTATGTTGCGAACGGCAAGCTCACTCGCGGTTTCGCCTTCGTCGCCTATCCCGCACAGTATCGCAATTCCGGGGTTATGACATTCATCGTGAACCAGGACGGGAACGTGTACGAGAAGGACCTTGGTGCGGACACCGAAAAAATTGCGGCTGCGATGACCGAGTACAATCCCGACAAGACTTGGCGTCCCGCCGATTAGGGTTCACCCAGCTTACACCTCGAACACGCGATACACGCTGCCATTGGAGTGTGCCTGGTTGATGGCCATGGCTACGTTGTACACCGGGCAGCCCGCTGTGGTCTTGCCTTCGGGACTACCGGCATGAGCGTGGCCGTGCACGATCAGGTCGGCTCCGTGGCGGTCAACCACCTCCGCCAGTCGTGAGCTTCCCAGGTAGGGATAGATCTCCGGCGGCTCCCCGTTCACGGTAGCTGCAATAGGAGCATAATGCAGCACCACCACGCGCTTGGGCGTGCGCAATTGGGAAAGGGCGCGCTCCAATTTTAGTGCCTCGTCGATTGCACCTTGTACGAAAGCTTTGACCTCAGGCTCGCCGAAAGCGGTAAGCGCACCGCGGCCGAAGCCGCCGGGAAAACCCTTCGTCCCGGCAAAGCCAACCCCATCGCGCTCATAGGCGGTTCCGTCGAGCACTTTGACGCCTTCGCTGCTCATCATCTTCATCAGTTCACTGGCATTTCCGCTTTCGTAATCGTGATTGCCCAGGACGGCGATGGTTGGAATGCGCAGGCGCACCACCGTGTTCAGCAGCGACTCCATCTCTTCCGGACGGCCGAAGTTGGTCAGATCGCCGGCCAAAACCAGCACGTCGGCCTCTTCGCGCACGCGGTTCAAGTAATCGCGTACACGATCATGGATCTGCGGGCTGAAATGCAAATCGGCTACGGCTGCGATCCTCATTGTTCTTTCGAATCGGATGCCGGAACAGGCGTATCGGGCTCGCCGATCTTGCCATCGCGCCGATCACGCTGCTCGTCCAGCAGGTTCTCCATCCCCCATTCCTCTACGTCGATGGCAAACATCTTATCGTCAATCAAACTGCCGCGGAACGCTGGCCCACGCGAGGGTGACTCGAGTTCCCGCTGGAAGCGCATGAGCAAGTCGTCCCAAACCTCCCGCGGAACGTAATCCTGTTGCGCCGGATAGACGTAACGAAACAGAACTAGCTCCCACAGCAGCAGTTCCCAATGTTCGGCGATCAACTGCCGCAGACGTCGCCAATCAAGCTTGCCTTTGGTTCCGTGGATGATGTGCACCACGTCGGCGCCGTCGAAGCGTTCGCGAAAATTCACGAAGAGTTTGGATGCAATCAGTTCTTCAGCGGCGAGCACCCGGGTGGGCACGCCAAGCACCGTCGATTCGGCACCGCGATCGATCCACGATTGATCGACGGTAATGATAGCGTTGCTCATTCCGGTGATGAGATCGACGTAATATCCGTCACGATGTGCTTTCGCCAGCCATATAGGATCGCGGACCTCGGTCTCGAAGCCTTCTTCCTGAAGATGGCGCAGCGCATGGGGAACCACCGCCGCGGGCAGGAAGAGGTCGAGATCTTTGGTGTCCCGCCAGATGCCGGTATGCTTCTGCAGCGCAAAAGCTCCGGAAACCACGTAAGGCACCTTGGCCCGGTTCAGATGCTGCAGCACTTCACAGAATAGTGCCCGCTGCTCCGGAGGAAAATCCGGTGGCACGGAACTGCTGACCGGCAACATCTTCTCAGTTGCCACAGCCTACGTTGGATGACGGAAAGGCTGTTCAGCGTTGTTGCCGGCGACTAAAAAGATAGCTGGGCCAACATCTGGTTCGGGGCCGAGGAATCTTCGGTGACTATCGCTTGCATACTTCCCCAGGCACACTGCATCATTCCTAGAGCCCACGGGGTTACCACGAGATGGCCAAAGAGACGGTAGTGGATATTGCCGGTAAGCACCTGAAGGTATCGAACCTCGACAAGGTGCTGTATCCGGAGGCGGGGTTCACGAAGGGGCAGGTGATCGACTACTACGTTCGCATCTCCCCGGTGTTGCTGCCGCATCTGCGCGGCCGGCCCCTCACTATGAAGCGCTACCCTAACGGAGTGAACGGCATGTTTTTCTACGAGAAGAACTGCCCTTCGCATCGCCCCGACTGGGTGCAGACCGCGAAGGTGTGGAGCGAAGGCAACAACCGCTGGATGGATTATTGTCTCGCCCAGGACTTGCCGACCCTGGTCTGGGCGGCAAACCTCGCCGATCTGGAGCTGCATACCAGCCTATCGCTCGGCAAGGACGTCCTGCGTCCCAGTTTCCTGGTGTTCGATCTTGATCCCGGCGCGCCGGCCAACATCGTGCAATGTTGTCAGGTCGGGATATGGATCCGCGACATTTTCGCCGAACTTGGACTGCAAAGTTTCGCCAAGACCTCAGGCTCGAAAGGGCTGCAGCTTTACGTTCCGCTGAATACCGCCGTCACCTACGATGACACCAAGCCGTTCGCGCACGAAATGGCGCGCCTGCTTGAACGACAGCACCCGCAGATGGTTGTCTCCGACATGAAGAAGGCGTTGCGTACCGGCAAGATTTTTGTCGACTGGAGCCAGAACGACGATCACAAGACCACCATCTGCGTGTACTCGCTGCGCGCCAAGGAGCAGCCCACGGTTTCGACACCGGTGAAATGGAGCGAGGTTGAAGCCTGTCTGAAAAAAGGCGATCTCAATCTGCTGGTGTTCGATTCGAATCAGGTGCTGGAGCGGGTGAAGCAGTATGGCGATCTGTTTGAGCCGGTGCTGAAGCTGAAGCAGAAGCTGCCGCCACTGGAAGCACTCGAAACGGTGGATACCTCAGCACCCGGCGCTGGAGTGAAGAGGGTGGCGGTAGAGAAAACGGAACCGAACAAGAGCGAACGCCCGAAGAAGTCAGTTCGGAAGAAGGCTGTACGGATGGCAACCCGCCATCGGTAAAGTCATACGATCACTGGCAGCAGTGGCCAGCTGCTCCCGCGAGTAATCTGAGGCAAAAAATTCTGTGGATAGCGACGTCCAGATCTCGAATAAGAACACCGCGTCGAACTTAGGGGACGTTGCCACGTTGCCCCTCTACGTCGGCACCTCGGGATGGGCGTACACCATCTGGAAGCCTGAGTTCTATCCTAAGAGCGTCTCATCGAAAAATTTCCTGAAGTACTACGCGACGCAGATCACCGCTGTTGAGGTTAACTACACCTTCCGTCGCAGCTTGAGCGAGAAAGCGGCCACAGCCTGGATCGCCAACGTTGGGCCGAACTTCCGCTTTGCCCTGAAAGCCAACCAGTACATCACTCACATTCGCCGCCTACAGAACGTCGAGGAGGCCATCCGGCGCTTCCTTCCGACACTGCAACCACTGGCGACGCAGCTTGGGCCAGTGCTCTTCCAGCTACCGCCGACCTCCAAAGCTGATGCCGGCGTATTGCGCGATTTTCTCACGCTGCTGCCGCGGAGCTTCAAGGCCGCCTTCGAATTTCGGCACGAATCCTGGTTCAGCGACGAAATCTACCAAGTCCTGCAGGACCATAGCGCGGCCCTGTGTGTCGCTGAAACCGAAAAGCTCAACACGCCGGAAGTGCGAACTGCGAACTACATTTACTTTCGGTTCCGCCAGCCCAGCTACTCGCCCGAAGAGGTGAAGAAGCTGGCGCATCGCGTGCAGCGTTGTATCGATGATGGCCTCGAGACCTATGCGTTCTTTAAGCATGAAGAAGACCCGCGCAGCCCGCTGAACGCAGTAGCGCTGCTGAATTCCGTGCGTGCAACACGCAACGCGCAGTCCGGTTGACGGTCGGAACTCGGGCGGAGCTAACAATCTGTCCTGAAAGTCGGATACTTCGTATTTGCGGTGGCGTATCATGCAAGCTGCCAACGTGACTCCGAGCAACGCATCTCCGGTGGGCAAAGATACTTGTTGAGACTTTGTATCAGGGCATGACCTTGAGTCGTGCCGATCAGGCTTTCATTTTTGTCGTCACGAGCGGGCTTCAACCCGCGAGGGATCTGCTGTTTCCAGTTTTAAGTAAGCTGTTCAAGCCGAGCCCCGATCCAAAGCGCATTTCAGCGTGGAATACCGGGTCCTTCTCCCACAGCTGCCGATGAAGTTTTGCGCGCGCTAACATAGGTCTCCATTCTTCCCCATCCGGCACCTATCCCGATGCGGCTCCACTGCGCCAGAAATAGCTTTGGATTTCACTGCACTGGCCAAAAAATAAGCTGAAAGTATTAGCAGCGGTGGCAAGACTGGCGCATGGCGACGGTTCACGCCTCGCCAAGATGAACAGCGAGACCGTGCATCGAGTCTGCTCCAGCAAGCGGGCCTATGGAGGAGAGAAAGCTCATGAAATCCGCTGCGCTGTTTCACAAGTCGCCGGTCGAACGGCGTAGGCGTGAGGCGGGCCAGGCCGCTATTCTTGTGGTCCTCATGCTGAGCCTTTTCCTGCTGGCGGTCCTGGCCTTTGCCGTCGACTACACCAACATCTGGTTTCAACGCCAGCAGATGCAGACCGCGGCAGACGCAGCCTGTGCCGCTGGCGCCATGGATCTCTATGGCGCCGCTTCCGGAGTCAGCTTGCCCAATATGGGCTTCGTGCCCGGCACCGGCGGCAGCTGTAACACCTACAGCGCGGGTGGCCCGACCATGTGCTGGTATGCCAGTAAGAACGGCTTCAATGGATACTCGGCAGGGGCAGCCACCGTCTCCTGGACATTTCCCAGCTCCGTAACGGGAGTAACGCCTCCACCAACTTTCGTCGCCCGCTATCCGTTCCTGAAAGTCTCGGTTTTGCTGCCGGTGAAAACGTATTTCAGCACGCTGCTGACGGGCAGTCAGACGCAAAGCGTAGGCGCCAGCTCCACCTGCGGATTGAGCCAGATCATGGAGGGTGCTCCTATCATGGTTCTTAATCCCACCATTTCCGGAGCGTTGTCCTACAGCGGCGGCGCATCGCTGGCGATCGTGGGCGGCCCGCCGCGCAGCATCGTGGTCAACTCCAGCAGCTCGACTGCGGTGCAATGCGGCTCCAGTGGCGTCATCGACACCCGGCTAGGCGGTCCCGACCGTACCGGCTCGGACGTGGGAACATTCGGCGGTCCCCGTACCGCGCCCGGCGCCTCAAGCGGCTGTTCTGGTACCAACAGCAATACCGGGCTACCCGCCGGCTACAGCGGTGGCACCACTGGTCACTGGGTTTCGCCGGCCAGCCCGGTTCCCGATCCTTACTCCGGGGCGCCGGCAGCTGCCGGTATGAGGACCGTCACTCCCCTTACCAAGTCGTCGCATGGATACTTCACCGTAACCGCATACGGCGTCGATGGGTGCCCGGACCATAATCCCACAAACTATTACAGTTGGAGTCCGACCTGCAGCCTCCCCAGCGGCGATCCCAACAAATGCCGCGGCTGTAAGGAATATGCTCCGGGATACTATCCCAGCGGCATCAGCGAGGGCGCCAACGACGTGATTACTTTCTTGCCCGGCGTGTACTACATGGACGGCGATTTAAACATCGGAGGCAGCGATACCGTCCGCATGGCTAAACCGTGCGCCAACCCCCTGGGCGTGATCAACGGCACCACCTATTGCAGTTCGATCACCACGAATGCGGGAGCCAATGGCGCCGGCGGCGGAGGTCTTTGGACATGGCACCAAACCGATGGGGTGATGTTCTATTTCCATGGATCCGCCAAACCTATCATCAGCGGCGCCTCGGGCAGCGGTATCTACCCCCGCGTAGATAAGGCTCCTGTCACCGATTTGACCTGCGATGGCAGCGCTCCGCCCTCCTATTTGGGTCTGGGCAGTGGCTTGAATAGTAATGTCATGGTGGCGCAGTGCACGACTAAGGGCTCGTATTGGGACACAGCCGGTGACAGCACCGACTCGGTGGGAACAATTCGCGGACTGCTGATGTTCATGGACCACGCCGATACCGCATCCCCCCAGTTGCAGGGCTCCGGCTCGCTGGCCTATAGCGGGACCTTATATTTTCACTCCACCAGCTACGCCACCATCTTCAAAATACCGGGTGGTACCACCAATGGGACCCTGGTGTGGGGAAATGTAGTCACCGATCAGATGCAGCTTACCGGTAGCGGAGCCTTGGAGATGGCGCTGAATCCGGCTGCGACGACTCCCATATTGAAGGTTTCGTTATTTAAGTAGCCTGGGAAACTTGTAAACCTATGGCGGTGGATGGCTGCTTACTTGTTTAAAGGGAAGGGAAGTTATGGTGGTTCGAAAAGCTTTCCTTCTCTCATCCCTCGCTGCCGCTGTTCTGTTCTATGGTTTCCTGTTCCAGCAGCAAGCGGAGCCGATGCTGGCCGGGGTTTCGGATTTTCCCTGCTTTTATAGTGCCGGCAAACTCGTTGTCTTCGGGCAGGGGTCAAGTGTTTATTCTTACCAGGCGGAAGCGGCGGCCCAAGCCGGGTTCATAAAGCAGATCGCCAGTCTCACCTCGCGACATGGGCCGCTGCCGTTCGTTTTCCCGCCCTTTACGCTGCTGATCTTTGCACCCTTGGCAATGCTGCCATACCCGTTTGCCTTGAAGCTCTGGTATGGCCTGAATGTCTGCCTGCTTCTCGTCTTCCCCTTTCTCTTTCGTTCGCGCCTCAGCCTGAGTTTGCAGCAGATCTCGATCGCGGTCTTGTGTATGCCGTTGTTCATCCCGGCAAGCATCTGCCTCGTCCAAGGCCAGCCTTCCATACTGATCCTGTTGCTATTCAGCCTGGCATTTCTCCAGCTAGAGCGTGGCAGACAGCTGAGTGCCGGTGCCTTGCTTGCCGCCTCGGCGTTTAAGCCGCAGTTGCTGATCCCGCTATTGGTTGCCTTGGCAGTCGCCACAAAGTGGAAGACACTTACTAGCTTTTTCGCAACCATACTTTTGCTATCCGGTTGTTCTATGCCTCTGGTGGGTTGGCGGATGGTTATCGAGTTTCCACGGGCGGTGGTGAAATTCGGCAAGTTGCCTGCCGAGCTGTATGGAGAGCATCCCGAGAGCATGCCGAACCTGAGGGGCCTGATTTATGTAGCGATGCACCCTGCATTGCTCGATTCCATGCTCTTCGGCCTGACTATAGCAATGTCTTTGCTGCTCCTGCTCCTAGTTACCTTTTACTTTCGCAAATACCCAAAATTTTCTCCTGATAGTTACTCCTTCCTAATCCTGTGTGCCCTGCTGCTTAGTTACCATGCTTATCTGCACGACCTGGTCCTTATGCTGCTCCCCTTTCTGCTCCTGTTTAGCGCAGGCCGACAGCCGGACGCCGGCAACCTAAAGCTGGTAACCATTCTGGCAGCAGGGACTGTCTTCCTGACTCCTTCGCTGGGCTTATCACCTGGGTTCTGTGCCGTCGCGCTGATACTTCTTGCATTCCTCCTATACTTGCAAACCGTGCGCAATCAGCAACTCGCAGGTTGTGAGTTAATCGTCGGCATTACGCGACCGCAGGTAAAAGTACAGTCATTCCCGCTTCAGTAACGTTTCAAATTCGTACTCCTCCCTCTGCAATCGCTAATGGATTCCATTGCAATGCCGATACAAACAGGTGACAGTTTAAGTAGCTGCATGATGTGCAGACAGAATGAACTGTCTCTCGGAGTGCGCAGGGAGGAAAGCAAAAATGAAGTTACAGGAAGTTAAGAACTTAATACGGGATGAGTCCGGCCAGGACTTGATTGAATATGCTCTGGTGGCCGCGATCATCGCCTTAGCTGCGGTAGCAGCCATGACCACGCTGGCCAGCAACATCAGCAATGCGTTTAGCAAGGTGGGCAGCCAGCTGAGCAGTGCTGTGGGCTAATCGCAAGGTGTCCGCGGGGGCGATACAGCCTGACTGCCGACGGCATGCCGCATGGCAGTGGCTGTCGTGCCAGCAGGTTTGTGTCTCCCGCGGTGCACCTGCTAAGGCGCGGAAGTTCGCGGATAAATGATCAAGGACCGAGGTACCACGTGCACCCCTTGAACTTGGAAACGGTCTATGCCCTAGCGTCGTTTGCCTGCGCCAGCATCGGCGCGGCATGCGACGTACGCACCCGCCGGATTCCCAACTGGCTGACCGGATCCGGCATATTGCTGGGCCTGCTGCTGCACCTGATACTGGGCGGCTGGCGTTCGATGGGCGGAGCCGTGGCGGGTGGCCTGCTGGCGGGCACGGCGTTTCTGCTGTTTTACCTGGCCGGGGGAATGGGCGCCGGCGACGTTAAGCTCATTACCGCCGTATGCTGTCTGGCGGGTCTGGGCGCCGTCTCGGGAATCCTGCTGGGAACAGCTTTGCTGGGTGGCCTGTTCGCCATCATGCTGGCGCTGCTGCGCCACCGCCTCCGCGAAACCTTCGCCAATCTGGGCCGCCTCATCCTGCATCATGGCAGCGCCGGCCTGCGGCCCCATTCCAACCTGAATCTTACGAACCCCAGAATGCTGCGCCTCCCTTATGGGGTTGCGATCGCCGCCGGCGCGGGATCGTCCTTGTGCAGCGTTCTATTGAGATGAGGACATGAACTCCCGTCGTCTGGCTCTCGCTCTCATTGTCGCGCTCCTGCTCTCCGGCGCCGTCACCTACATCATCAGCCGCAAGCTCAGCGGCCGTAACCTCAACCGCAGCGGCAGCTCCCATCGCTACGTGGCCGCCTCCCATGCCCTGCAAGCTGGAGAAGTGCTCAAGACCGAGGACCTCGGCCTGGTGGACTGGCCAGCGTCCCTGCCCTTGCCCAAAGCCTTTACCAAGGTAGCCGATGTGGCCGGCCGGGCGGTGATTTATCCCCTGGCGGCCTCGCAGCCTATTCTCGAGGATTATCTTGCCGCCCCCGGATCCGGCATTGGCCTGACGGTGAAGATTCCCGAGGGTATGCGCGCCACCTCAGTGAAGTCGGACGAAATCGTCGGGGTAGCGGGCTTTCTGTTTCCCGGCTCGCACGTCGATGTGCTGGTCACCTTCCGCTCCGACCGCTTCCCGACGCCGGCCACCCAGATCGTTCTGCAGAACGTTGAGGTCTTGACGGCGGGACAGAAGATCGAGCCCGATCCCGAGGGTAAGCCGGAGAACGTCAATGTAGTCACTCTGCTGCTCACCCCCGAAGACGCCCAAAAAGTGGTGTTGGCGAGCACGCAGGGAACAATTCAGTTTGTGCTGCGCAACGGCGCCGACCACACCCAGGTCAAGGCCACCCCGGTACAGATCGCGCAGTTGTCCGGAGCCGAGCCGGCGACAGCCCCAGTAACGTCCCGCCGGCGTTTGCCGATAAAGGAACCGTACGTGGTGGAGACCATCTTGGGTGACAAGCGCTCCACCAAGAGCTTCGAGTGACGCTATGAAAGCCCCTTCTCCTCGCAAGCAACGGATACTGGCTGCGGCGGTGCTGCTGGTGGCAACCGTCGCGGCCGCGCAGACCTCATCTTCCTACCCGGCACCGCAATCCGGCGACAGCGGCAGCGCGCTGGCGGCCAGCCCGACGCTCACAGCAGCGCCGACCCCAGCTCCGGAGGCGGCTGCCAGCCCGCAGAAGCACCTTGCTCCCCTAGCGTTGGCGGCGGCGAATTCTCCGGCTGGAGATTCCGGCAAGTCGGCCCAATTGGAAGAAGCTGCAGCAGGCGCTCAGAGCTTGCACCTCATCGTTGGCCGGTCGCTGTTCCTGGACTCGGCAGAGCGGCTGCGCCGGGTTTACGTCAGCAATCCGGCGGTGCTGGATTCGCTGACCGCCAGTCCGGTGCAGGTGGTGATCACGGCCAAAGCTGCCGGAACCAGCAGCCTGGTGCTATGGAGCGAGGGTGCGCCGCCGCGGATGTACACCGTGCTGGCCGACGTGGACGTCGCCGGGCTGCGCGCCTCGCTGGCCCAGGCGCTACCCGGCGACCGGATCGAGGTCGAGGCGCAGCAGGGCCGCATCCACCTCAGCGGTGTGGTCGAGAGCGACGCCTCCGCCGATGAGGCTGCCCGCCTGGCTGGGGTCTATTCCAAAGAGGTAATCAACTCGTTGGTGATCGATCCTCACCATCTGCCGCAGGTGCAGTTGCAGGTACGGATTGCGGAGATTGACCGCTCCAAGCTGACCGCTTTCGGCATCAACCTGTTCAGCCTGGGCCAGAACAGCGGCTCGTCGACGACTGGCCAGTTCAGTCCTCCCAGCTTTCAAACCGACAATACCGGCAAGAATACCGCCCTTATCAGCGATTTTCTGAACCTGTTTTATTTCAATTTTCCGCACGGGCTGGGAACGACAATCAAAGACCTGCAGACCAAAGGCATCCTGGAGATTCTCGCAGAACCGAATCTGACCACGCTACACGGACGTACGGCACGTTTCCTGGCGGGTGGCGAGTTTCCCTATCCCATCGTCCAGCCCGGGGGCGTGGGCAGCGTGCCGACCATTACGGTGCAGTTCCGTCCCTATGGCGTGAAGCTGGAGTTTACCCCTTTCGTGAACTCGGATGGAACCATTCGCTTGAAAGTAGCGCCCGAGGTAAGCGCCCTGGACTACACCAACCAGGTGGTCATCGCCGGCTATACCTTGCCGGCGATTTCCACCCGCCGGGCGGAGACCGAGGTTGAGCTGAAGGACGGGCAGAGCTTCGGCATCTCGGGGATTCTCGACCATCGCACCATCGACAGCCTGAGCAAGATGCCGGGCATCGGCGACATCCCCATCCTCGGGCAGCTTTTCCGCTCCAAGAACCTGAACCGCTCGACCATGGAGCTGGTGGTGATCGTTACCCCCAGGCTCATCGACACCCTTAGCAACCCTGAGCTGCCGCAGCCTAAGCCTCCGGAGATGGCGGTGCCGTTCCTGCAGCAGCAAACCTTTGACCACAACCTGCCCAAGAAGTGAGACGAGGATGCTGGCGGACAAGGCTGAGGTACGGGAAGACGAGTTCAGCGGCCGGGTGGCTACGGACGGAGGTTCCGGCCTTTGTGCTGCGACTCTCTGCGCGGACGCCGAGACGGTAGCCACAGTCAAGCAGGTGCTGGTGCGCAAGAATGCAAGCTTCGCCGGCGATCTGGACGAGTACACCGGCTATAAAGGCGATCCTCTGCTGTTGCAAAAGCTGCAGCGGGCCGAGGTCTCGGTCTTTGTCATCGACTTCGATCGCGATCGCGGGCAGGCAACCGAAGCGGCCAACGCTCTCCAGCAGGCGCTGCACGGGCGCAGCACCCTGATTGCGGTCTCGGCCAAGGCGGATCCTGGCTTGATTCTGGAAGCCATGCGTGCCGGCTGCAGTGAATATCTCACCAAGCCGCTGGCCGCCGATCAACTCGGCGAAGCGCTGGACCGGCTGCGGGTGCGTCTCAACGCCCGCAAGACGCCGCCGGCCAAGCCGCAGGGAAGGATTCTGGCCATGCTGGGGGCGCGCGGGGGCGCCGGGACAACCACCTTGGCCGTGCATCTTGGCTGCTTTCTGGTGCGCCAGCACGGCAAGAAGACTCTGATCCTGGATGAGCACCGGCGGTTAGGGCACGTCTCGCTATACCTGGGCGAGGACAAGGCCAGCTATCACTTTTATGAGCTGGTACGTAACATCGCCCGGCTGGACCAGACCCTGCTGCAGGGCTTTGTCATCCATCACTCCAGCTGTCTCGACATCCTGCCCTCGCCGGACGTCTTCGACGACTCGGCCAACGTCTCGCTCGACGACATCCAGCGCGCCATCCGCTTCCTGGGCCAAAACTACGAATTCGTGGTCATCGATTGCCCGCACGGGGTACACAATCTAAGCCTGACCACCATCGATTGCTGTGATGAGGTTTACCTCATTGCCACCCCCGACGTGCCCGCCCTGCGCGACCTGTCCCGCTACATTGATCACCTGCTGCAGAGCAATGTGCCGCCCGGCAAGATGAAGGTGGTGATCAATCGCTACACCTCCGACGGCGCTCTCACCCTGGAGCAGATCGAAAAGGCCATCCGCCGGCCGGTTGCTATCACCATCCCCAACAGCTCGAACGATCTGATCCGGGCCATGAATACCGGCAACCCGATTCTTCCCGAGCGCAAATCGGAATTTTCGATCCAGATGCGGAAGTGGGCGGCCAGCCTGGTTCCGTCGCCCGGGGCGGAAACACCCGAGCCCAAGCGGAGGTTTGCCTTCTGGGGTTGAGCGGCGGCTAAAGAACGGAAGCTGCAAAGGAGTGTTATGGCTGCAACTGTGGCGTTGAGCGAAGACCACCTCACCGGGCAAGTCACACGGGATGCGAATCCGCTGCTGGCCCGCGCCAAGCAGGAAGTCAAGTCCGCCGTACATCGCGAGCTGATCAGCAAAGTCGACCTGGAGAAGCTGCTGTTCATGCAGGATACCCATGCCCGTCAGCAGTTGCTGGGAGTCATCCTGCAGCTGGTCGCCGAGCACAGCGTTCCCTTCAGCGCCAGCGAACGCGACCGCCTGGCCAACGAGGTGCTGGATGAGGTCTTCGGGCTGGGCCCGCTGGAGCCCCTGCTGCAGGACGGCAGCGTGACCGACATCCTGGTCAACACCGCTGCCGCCGTCTACGTGGAACGGGGAGGCGTGTTGGAGCGGACCAACGTCGTGTTCAAGGACAATCACCACCTGATGCACATCATCGAGAAGATCGTCTCCAAGGTGGGGCGGCGGGTGGACGAGTCCTCGCCCATGGTGGACGCGCGCCTGCCCGACGGCTCGCGCGTTAATGCCATCATTCCACCGCTGGCCATCGACGGCCCTATCCTTTCCATTCGCCGCTTTGGCAGCTCGCCGCTGACCGCTTCCGACCTCCTCTCCTATCGCGAGCTTACCCCGGTCATGCTGGACGTACTGGAGAAGGCGGTCAAAGCGCGCCTGAACATCGTGGTCTCGGGCGGCACCGGCGCCGGCAAAACCACTTTGCTGAACGTGCTTTCCGGTTTCATCTCCCCGCGCGAACGGATTGTCACCATCGAAGATTCGGCCGAATTGAAATTGAAGCAGGAGCACGTGGTGCGTCTGGAGTGCCGTCCGCCCAACGTGGAAGGCAGGGGGGGAGTGCGCCAGCGGGAGTTGCTGATCAACGCTTTGCGCATGCGTCCCGACCGCATCATCGTCGGCGAGGTGCGCGGCGAGGAGGCGCTGGACATGCTCCAGGCCATGAACACCGGCCACGACGGCTCCATCACTACCGTGCACGCCAATACCCCGCGCGACGCTCTCTCCCGCATCGAGACCATGTCGCTGATGGCCAATCTCAATCTCCCCGAGATGGCCATGCGGCAGCAGATCGCCGCCGCCATTCACATCATCGTGCAGGTGTCGCGCATGAGTGACGGCTCGCGCCGCGTGACCCACATCTCCGAGATCACCGGCACCAGCGATCAGGTGATCAGCATGCAGGACATTTTCCTTTTCCAAAAGCGCGGACTGGGACCCAACGGCAAGGTGCTGGGACGTTTCTATGCCACCGGCATCGTCCCCAAGTTCTCCGAGAAATTGGCGGGCGCGGGTATTCCGCTGGCCCCCAGCCTGCTAAATTTTTCCGAGGAGATATAGCCGCATGGCAGCGCTGGAAGCGGTCGCGAAGGCGGTTGGATCGGTGGCGGTGCGATCCAGACCGGGGAGGATGCTGGGATGATTCTCATCGTCATGGTCTTCCTCCTGGTTTTGGCGCTAACCTTTGCTGCCATCCTGCTGATGACCCGCCCGACGGCGTCGGAGCGCACGCTTCTGCAGCGCGTGGCTCACCTGCAGGACGCCAAGAAGGAGCAGGTCAAACTAACCGAGGAGCCGCCGGAGATCCTTAAACAGGAGCGGCTCAGTAAAATTTCGTGGCTGGACCGCTCTCTGCAACCGCTGGACCTGATCCAGAGGCTTCGTCTGCTCATCATCCAGGCAGAAAGCTCGTGGAGCGTTCCCGGGGTGCTGATCGGCACGCTGGGGATGATGATGGCAGGCGGCGCCGTCGGCTACTATGCATTGCCCAACGGCTGGGCCGCGCTGGCGGTGGGTCTGGTCTTTGCCGCTTCGCCCTTCTTGGTGCTGCGCTTCCGCCGGAACCGGCGTCTTAAAGCTTTCAATACCCACTTGCCCGAGGCGATCGAGCTGATGAGCCGCGCGCTGCGCGCCGGACACTCGCTGGCGGCTTCGATTGAGATCGTGGGCGCCGAGTGTCCTGAACCGGTGCGCGGCGAATTTCGCGAAGTCTATCGCCAACAGAACTTCGGGTTGCCGGCCCGCGAGGCTCTGACCGACCTGGCCCGGCGGGTTCCCCTACCCGAGCTCAACTTTGTAGTTACTGCCATGCTGCTGCAAATGGAGACCGGGGGAAATCTGGTGGAGATTTTGGACCGTACCTCGGCGGTGATTCGCGAGCGCCTGCGCATTGAGGGCGAGATACGGATCTATACCGCCCAAGGGCGGCTGACGGGTTGGATTTTATCGCTGCTGCCGGTAGCCATGTTTTTCCTGCTGAGCCTGGCCAATCGCGGCTATACCCGGGTGCTGGTCGAGGACCCGACCGGCAGGAAACTGGTCTACACCGGCTTGGGCCTTATGGTGCTGGGCGGATTGGCGATCCGCAAGATCGTGGACGTAAAGGTGTGAATGCCATGACTCCCGTTCTCGCCGTCAGCCTCATGGTGACCGTCTTCTGCGCGCTGGCACTTGTCCCGGTGCTGCTTTGGATGCGGCGCTCCTCGGGCGAGAGCAAGCGTTTACGGGAGTTGACCCAGGCGCCGCTGCGGTTTCGGGAACAGCAGGAGGAGCAGGGTAAGGCGTTGCTCAAAGTGCTTCTCCAGTTGGTGCGCTTCGTGCGCACTCGGCTGGGACTGGAACAGGACGAAAAGCTGCGGCAGAAGCTGTTTTCCGCCGGATTGCGCAAGAGCACCCACGTGGACATGTATTTCGCGATCCGCTTGCTTGGTCCGGTCGTGGCGGTATTGGCGGGGACCTTCATTCACCCCAACACCATTATGTGGATTCTGGTGCTGATGGCGCTGGCCTATCTGGCGCCCGATACCTGGGTAAACTATCGCGCCCGCCGCCGGCGGGAGCACATACGGCTGGGCCTCCCCGACGCCCTTGATCTGATGGTGGTGTGCGTGGACGCCGGGCTGGGTATTGACCAAGCGCTGCTGCGAGCCGGCCAGGAGCTAGCCCTCAGCCAGCCCGATATTTCCGAGGAATTCATCCAGATCAACTTCGAGCAGCGCGCCGGCAAGCCGCGTATTGAAGCCTGGCAGAGCATGGCGGAACGCACCCAGCTGGATATGGTGAAGAGTTTTGTTCACATGCTGGTGCAGACCGACCGATTTGGTACGCCGATTGTGCAGGCATTGCGCGTTTTTGCCGATGGAGCACGTCAGAAGCGGCGGCAGCAAGCGGAAGAGCTGGCCGCCAAAACCACGGTGAAGCTTATCTTTCCGCTGGTGCTGTTTATCTTTCCCAGCATCTTTATCGTGCTGCTGGGGCCGGCGGTCATTCTGATCGGGCGCAACCTGGAAGGAGTTTTTAAGTAATCCAGGCCCGGCGCCGGTTTCAAAAGGAGGAACAAAGCAATGGATACCGTTACCGTCATTCGCGTGATCGCCGCTGTCGTGGCCGTATTGTTGTTGGGTTTGGTGATTATGCGGCGCAAAAAGCATGCCTAAAGGCCGGATGCAGGCTGGCCTGAGAGCTGACGCAGTCGAAGTAGTTAACCCGGCCAGGGGAACGGTCCTGGGCACGCGTATACGCGTGGCCGGTAACGCCCTGTCGCGGGCCATCGGGCTGCTGGGGCAAACCGGTCTGAATCCCGGCTGTGGGCTGCTGATCGATCCCTCTTCCGGGATTCACACCTTCGGTATGCGCTTTGCGCTGGACATCGTGGCCCTGGATCGCGATCTGCGGGTATGTGGGCTGTGGGAGAACCTCGGCCCTTTCCGCATCGCCGGCCTGAGCTGGAAGACCCGCTGCGTGCTGGAGCTGCCGGTAGGGGCCATAAGGCAGAGCGCAACGCAGATCGGCGATCGGTTGATGATCCGGCGCTAGCGCCGCGCTGGCATCGCCGCAAGCGGGGCGATCGGGAATAGCTCTTCGCGCCATTAAGTTCCGCTCAGGAATCGACTGCCGGCTCTTGTGTCCTGGCGGCCGGTACACATCCTCGTCGCGGTGGGAATTCCCCGGCGCCCGCAGTAACCTGCGACCGGCGCGATCCTTTCGCGGATCGAGCACGGATCTTCGAAAATCTGCCGATCAGCCGACGCAGCTTGCATTCCGCGGTTGGCAGAATCGCGATAGCCGCGAATGGAATCCAAAATTTTGGAGCGGGAGACGGGGATCGAACCCGCGACCAACGGCTTGGGAAGCCGTGACTCTACCACTGAGTTACTCCCGCCCAAACGGCATCTACATCTTACCGCAACTGCGAGTAGTCGCGGCAAGCCATAGTCGGCTTTGCCAATCATGCCCGAAGGGCCAACATGCAAATTGGTAGTTGCTCAAGGGGCAATGACGAAGGTAAAACAGGTGATGTTCACTTGGAGGAGCGCGTGAGATTGCTGCTGCTGCTGATAGCCCTAAGCTCAGTATTCGCAATGACAGCGGTTGCCGGCGAGGCGCATCCCGTCTCCTACAGGAGTGGAGATGAAACCGTACATGCTGTCATCTATATGCCGAAGGGCCACGGACCGTTTCCTGCGATCGTGGTAATTCATGAATGGTGGGGGCTGAACGGCTGGGTGAAGCAGCAAGCCTCGAACCTGGCGCACCAGGGTTATATCGCGCTGGCAATCGATTTGTATCGCGGTAAAGTCGCTACCACGCCGGATGAGGCACACGAGATCATGCGCGGCGTACCCGAGGACCGCGCCAACCGCGACCTGTTGGCCGCGACCAGGTATTTGCGCTCGCTGACCACGGTCAATGCCAAGCGCGTTGGCGCAATTGGGTGGTGCATGGGCGGAGGCTATGCTCTGGACCTGGCGGTGGACGACCCCAAGCTGAAGGCCATGGTCATCAACTATGGCCACCTGGCGAGCGACGATGAAACTCTGAAGAAGATCCACGCCTCCGTTCTGGGCATCTTTGGAGGAAAAGACCGCGGCATCCCCCCAGCCGACGTCAACAAATTCGACACCCAGATGAAGGCGCTCGACAAGAAGGTCGAAATCCATATCTTTCCCGACGCCGGTCACGCTTTCGAGAACCCCAATAACCAGCAGGGATACCGGGCGGACGATGCCAAGCAGGCATGGGCATTGACCACCGACTTCCTGGACAAAGAGCTAAAACAGTAGGAGGAAAGTTGCTTAGTAGGCGTTTACTGTGGAGCATTCTGGTGCTGGTATTGGCGGCTGGCGCATGGATCCTGAAGGTCGAAATTACCTACGAGCGGAACGTGCGCCATATTCCTGCCGACTTCCATCTGCGGTATCACTCCGCCGTTCGAATTTGGAAGACATAAAGCGGCATGCGCGGGCAAACGTTTCTTACACTCTCTCTACGATCATCGCGATGCCCTGGCCGACGCCGATGCACATGGTGCACAGCGCGTAGCGCTCGCGACGCCGCTGCAACTCCTGCACTGCGGCAATGACGAGCCGCGCTCCGCTGGCGCCCAGAGGATGACCCAAGGCAATGGCTCCGCCGTTCGGATTCACATGCGGAGCATCGTCAGGAATCTCCAAGTCGCGAAGCACCGCCAACGCCTGGGAAGCGAATGCCTCGTTCAGTTCGATAACATCCATGTCGCCAATCGTGAGCCCCGCTGTCGCCAGCGCTTTACGTGTGGCCGGAACTGGTCCAATTCCCATGAGGCGCGGCGCAACTCCGGCCACCGCAGCCGTCACCACTCGCGCTTTAGGGGTGAGACTGAAGCGCTTCACCGCGTCCTCGGACGCCAGCAGCAAAGCACATGCACCATCGTTCACGCCGGAAGCGTTGCCGGCGGTAATGGTACCGTTCGGCTTGACGATAGGATTGAGTGCGGCCAAAGCTTCAATCGTCGTCTCTGGCCGGGGATGCTCGTCCTTGTCGACGACCTCCGGCGGGCCTTTTCGCGGAGTAACCGTCACTGCGACGATCTGCCCCGCCAATATGCCGTTCTGCACGGCTGCCGCGGTGCGTTGCTGGCTGCGGTAGGCAAACGCATCCTGGTCCTGGCGGGAGATACTGAACTCTCCCGCCACATTCTCGCCGGTCTCAGGCATCGAGTCGACACCATATTGGGCTTTCATGAGCCGGTTCACAAAGCGCCAGCCGATGGTCGTGTCTTCCAGTTTCATGCCGCGCGAGAAAGCGGCGTCGGCTTTTCCCATGACGAACGGCGAGCGTGACATGCTCTCCACCCCGCCCGCGATGACCAACGAATTCTCGCCGGTCTTGATGGCTCTCGCCGCGATGGAAATGGCGTCCAGACTGGAACCGCAAAGACGGTTCACGGTCGCACCGGGGACGCTCTGCGGCAAGCCCGCCAACAGCAGCGCCATGCGCGCAACATTGCGATTGTCCTCGCCGGCCTGATTGGCGCAGCCGAGGACGACGTCATCGATCGCGCCCCAATCGACCGTCGGGTTACGCTCGATCAGCGCCTTGATCGGAATCGCAGCCAGATCGTCGGTGCGAATCGTGGATAATGCCCCACCATAACGGCCGAAGGGCGTTCTGATCCCATCACAAATAAACGCGTCAGGCATTCGACAGATTAACCCCAGTTCGTTTCAGCGGTTGAATCAACCGATCAAATCCATCATAACGTGAAGCAAGATAGAGTATCCTTGGGCACTCGCCTAAGCCCCGAGCTTGCTTGCTGTTTTATACGGCCCGGCGACACGCTGGGAAAAATGGATGGTTTGCGGCTTTGAAGGGGCGCAGCTTTAGCTGCGCCCTTGCAAGTCCTCTAATTTGCCCTCCCTCGCTGACTTAAGTCAGAGAGGGATCTGCTTGATCGAGTTTTTAGCGGCCTGTTCGGTTCTGCCGTGATACAAACCATTAGCCTCGGTACGCTTGGCTACTCGTCCCTTGGCCGACTGGCAACTCTATGACCTTTGCGCAACGTTGGCGCGACATCCGCACCGGCTTCGAGCGTCCCTTCTGGGTCGCCAATCTCAGCGAGTTGTTCGAACGGCTTTCCTATTACGCAGCCTTCGCTTCGCTGGCGCGTTATTTGCACGAGTCACTGCACTTCCCGGTCGAGCAGACCGGCACCTTGACCGGCTTCTTCGGCGGGCTGGTGTGGTTCCTGCCGGTTTTTGGCGGGACCCTGGCCGATCGCATGGGCTTCCGCCGCGCGTTGTCGCTGGCCTATCTGATCCTGAGCTGTGCCTATTTCCTGCTGGGATCGCTGGGAGCGTCATGGCTCGCGCCGGTGCGCGATAACGTACCGCTGGTGGTTCTGGTGACTGTTGTACTGGCATTGCCGGCGCTGGGCGTCGCGCTGGTCAAACCCAGCGTGGTTGGCACCACGGCGCGCGCTTCCAAGGAAAACGTGCGCTCCATCGGCTACTCCATTTACTACACGCTGGTGAATATCGGCGGCTTCTTCGGGCCGCTGGTCGCGTCCTACGTGCACCAGCGCATGCGGGTGGAGAACGTTTTTCGCGTTGCCGCCGTCAGCGTCTTCCTGATGTTTATCGCTGTGTTGCTGTTCTTCAAGGAACCGCGCCGTCACGACGAAGTGGAGACGACCAGCCTCTCGCAAGCCGCACGGAACTTCTGGACCGTCCTTACTAACCCGCGCTTCATGTTGTTCCTGCTGATCTTCACCGGCTACTGGATCGTCTACTGGCAGGAGTTCATCACCCTGCCGATCTATATTCACGATTACATCAATCCCCGCACTGATACGGAGCTATTGCTGATCACCGGCCCCCTGGTAGTGATCGCTTTGACGCTGGTAGTCAATCTTCTGACCCAGAAGATCCACGCTTTCACCGCCATAATCCTGGGGACACTGGTGACCGCGCTTGCGTGGATCATCCTGATCGTCAGGCCAACCGTGATGGGCGCAATTCTGACGCTGATCGCGGTCGCGCTCGGCGAGATTACGCAGTCCCCGCGTTACTACGAATACATCTCTCGTCTAGCGCCCTCGGGACAACAGGGAACCTACATGGGATTCGCGTTCTTGCCGCTGGGCATCGGCTCGCTGGTCGGCGGAAAGTTTGGCGGCTTTCTCATTCATCACTATGGCGAGGTGCAACACCGGCCGGGAAGGATGTGGTGGGTCATCACCGGAGTGGGCATCCTGACCGCCATTCTGCTGTGGACATATGACCGGCTGGTACGGCCGAAAGAAGCCGCATTTGGCACTTAGCACTTAGCATTGGCACTCGATCGCTTAGTGATACTGGTGGTCACGAAGACTTCCGTTCGCGGTCAGGGGAATGCTAAATGCTAAGTGCTAAGTGCTAAGTGCTAACTGCTAAATGAAGAAATCGCCTACCTACATCGCACAACACATTCGCACCGTGCTCAAGCATGGCGGCTCCGCGCCGCACACGGAAGAAGTCCAGTGGTTCTTCAAGCATGAGGTGAAGTCGCGGGGCTGGTACACCGGGGAACTGCGGAAGCTGGCGGTGCGTTTTCGCCGGACCATCCTGGCGGAAAACGATCTGCCGTTTCTCCTGCAGGTGGCCGACCAGCTGTATCGCCGCGACATTCTAGAAGAGAAAATTTTTGCTGTGGTGATGCTTCAGGGCCTGGTACAAGACTTCGGCAAGCGCGAGTTCAGGCTGTTCGAAACCTGGCTCGACCGCGTCAGCACCTGGGCCGATCACGATGCGCTCGTGCATTACCTGATTGGACCGATTCTTGCGGCTGATGCAAGCCTGTTGTCGCGCCCGCCGCGCTGGGCAAAGTCGAAAGACCGTTGGCATCAACGCGCAGCGGCTGTGAGCCTGATCCACAGCACGCGCCGGCACAAGAATTTCGATAGTATTCAGCGCGTTACCGAAATGCTGTTGCCCAGCAAAGACGACATGGTGCAGAAGGGGCTGGGCTGGCTGCTGCGCGAAGCCGCGAAAGCCAATCCGAAGCAGACGGTCGCATACCTGACGACCATCCGCGAGCGCACACCGCGACTGGTGTTGCGCACGGCTTGCGAAACGCTGCCGCAAGCGACTCGCGAGCGCATGCTTATCCGCAAACAAGCCTGAGCCGCGTTGAAACAGTCGTTTTCACTACGGAGGAAACGGAGAGCACGGAGTTGATTCTGATTTTTTCCGTGGACTCGGTGGTCTCCGTGGTGAATCGCTCTTCATTTACAATGGATCACGCAATGAATCTCCCCGAAATTCAAGCTGCGCTGCGTGATGGCGGTCACGAATGCTGGCTCTTCTACGACCACCATCACCGCGACCCAATTGCTTATCGTGTGCTCGGGCTGCCGGCTAACATGATGGTTACCCGGCGCTGGTTCTATCTGGTCCCTGCGTTGGGCGAACCGGTGAAGCTGGTGCACCGCATCGAAAGCCATCACCTCGACTCGCTGCCCGGCAGCAAGATGGAGTACTCGGCGTGGCAGGAGCTATGGCAGAACCTGGAAGCCATGCTCAAGCCGTATCACACCGTCACCATGCAGTACTCGCCTAACAACCAGATTCCCTATATCTCGCTGGTCGATGCCGGGATGCTGGAGCTGGTGCGCAGCTTCGGCAAGGAGATCGTCAGCTCGGCGAACCTGGTGGCGCTCTTCGAAGCGACGTTGAGCGATGCTCAGATGGCGTCGCACTTCAAAGCACGCGACGCCGTCGACAAGATCACGGCGGCGTTTTTCCAGGAGGTCGGCCGGCGCGCCCGCAACGGCGGTACGCACGAGTTTGAGATGCAGCAGTGGATCTTGGAAGCTTTCAAGCGCGAAAACTTGGTCACGGAAGATCCGCCGAACGTGAGCGTTAACGCCCACAGCGGCGATCCGCACTACGAGCCGGCGTCAGCGACGTCGTCGCCCATTCGCCAAGGCGATTTTGTGCTGCTGGATATCTGGGCAAAGTGCAACCAGCCCGACTCCGTCTATTACGACATCACGTGGACGGGCGTGGTCGGCACGCCCAACGACAAGCAGCGCGAAGTTTTTGATGTTGTGCGCGGCGCCCGCGACGCCGGCATTCGCACGGTTCAGCAGGCCTTTGACGCGAAGCAGAAAATTCGCGGCTGGGAAGTCGACAAGGCCACGCGCGAGTTCATCGCCGACAGAGGCTGGGGCCAGTACTTCATCCACCGCACCGGTCACTCCATCACCAGCGACATTCACGGTAACGGCGCCAATCTTGATAATCTGGAGACCAAGGACGACCGCGAGATCCTGCCCAATACCTGCTTCTCGGTCGAGCCCGGCATCTATCTGGCGGAATTTGGGGTGCGCAGCGAAATCAACATGATGATCCGCAACGGAAGAGGCGAAGTGACCGGCAGGATTCAGAATGAGTTGGTGCTCATCTGATGGCGAATCCGCAAAATACAGCTACCTTGCAGCGCTCGGGCAAGGCGATGACAGCGCAGTCGAATTCCATGGCGACCATTGCCCCCATTGCAGCGTGGTTGCTGCCCGGTCTCGGACATTTCATTCAGCGCCGCTGGATTCGTGGCCTGCTGCTGATGTCGGCAATCTTTATCATGTTCTTCGCCGGCCTGGGCATGCAGGGCAAGGTCTACTCGTTCAATACCGGCGACCTGCTCGACATACTGGGATTCGTCGGCGATCTCGGGACGGGCGCGCTGTACTTTCTCGCCCGCATGATGGATTGGGGCATCGGCAACATTCATCGGGCCGTGGCCGATTATGGCACCAAGTACATCGTGGTCGCGGGACTGCTGAACGTCGTGGCTGCAGTCGATGCCTATCACATCGCGATCGGCAAAAAACCATGACCTTTGAGCTTTCACATTTCAACGCCGCCTTGGTGTTCGCACTCTGCGCATCAACCGTGTTCGGCATCACCCAGCGCAACACCCCGCGCGACATGCTGCGCTACGGAGCATATTGTTTCGTGCTGTTTGTCGGCGGCGTGATCGTCGCTTCCTGGGCGATGTGGCTGATTAAACACTAGCTTCTTCCGCGGAACTCAAAGGGATGTTCATTTGTTAGGTTCGGAATCCCTGTTGTGGCAATGCGGTCTTCATGGCCAGGTGTCTCTCTCGAAAATGACCGCTGAACCAACACGTCACTAGAGAATTTTCAGAGTCGCTGTGTCTCGGCTTTGAAAGGGCACGGCTTCACAGGCCGCTGAAAAAGTCCGCCCTTCGGCGCCTTGTGTCAGGGCACCGTTCGAGTCCTTCCGGGGACGGCACACCTCGTGGTACGTGTTCGCAATGGGTGCCCGGGGCACTGGGTTCTCTACTAATTCCCATACCCAGCATTCCGCTTCGCTCCATGCTGGGCTGTCATAACGCGCCCTCCGGGCTTAAAAACCGAATTTCATCCCGAGAGTATTCACGCGTATGTCGGACTCTGCGGGAGTGACAAAAACAAAACCCAGCCGCGCGGGCTGGGTACGTTCGAGCATCCTACGAAAACCTATCCCTGGCTATTATTTCCCTCAGCAGTCGGCGCCTGGGCGGCCTGCGCCTGCGGATGCTGTTCCGCATAGCTGTTCACCATGTCTTTCAGCTCTTTACTGGGCTTGAAGAAGGGAATCTTCTTGGCCGGGACCTCGACGCGGTCGCCGGTCTTGGGATTGCGTCCTACGCGCGGCTTGCGCTGGCGGGTGCGGAAGCTGCCAAAGCCGCGAATTTCGATCTTATCGCCCGCCCGCAACGAGCGCACCACACTCTCAAAGATCGTTTCTACAATGACTTCGCTGTCCTTACGCGTCAACTCCGTCAACCGGGAAACTTCGTCGATCAGGTCTGCTTTGGTCATCTCGCCCGCCCCTTGCTGCGATACAGATCACATTCCCCAACTCGCGAGAACGAATATGAGTTGAGGCTCCACTCCAGCTTAGCAGCACAACGGATACTCTCAAATTGCTAAGCTGTTGGCAAGTATAAGTTTGCCTCGAATTTCAGAAATTCACTAAGAGCTATTTGCCGGTCACTTCCACAGATAGTAGAAGCCCAGATTGCTTTGCATCAGCTTCGCCGGGTTGGGCAGGTAGTCGGAGACGTCGCCAAACATCAGATCCAGCAGACTCTTGCGGTCCTTCTCGGGATACACCAGCGTCGGCTCGCCCTTGATGCCCACGGACTTCGCGGTGTCGTCGATAGCGGCGCGGAAATCGCCGATCTGGTCCACCAGCTTCAGCGGTATCGCCTGCTCGCCAGTCCAGACCTTGCCATTGGCCAGGGGCCGCACCTGGTCGTCGTTCATCTTGCGGCCGATGGCGACGCTATGGATGAACTGCGTGTGCATGTCGTCGACGATGCCCTGCAAGTAGGCGCGATCCTCGGGAGTCATCTCGCGCGTCGGCGAGCCGGCATCCTTGAACTCGCCCGCCTTCAGGGTGATGGCCTTCAGTTTGGCCCACTTGATGAGCTCTTCGTAGTTGTACGACTGGGCGATCACGCCGATGGAGCCGACGAGGCTGGCCTCGTCGGCAAAGATCTTGTTGGTCGCCGACGAGACGTAATACGCGCCGCTGGCGCCGACGGTCTCAATCGACGCCACAATCCTTTTCTTCTTCTGATCGCGAATCCGCAGTACCTCGCGATAGATCTCCTCCGAGGCTGCCGCTCCTCCACCGGGCGAGTTAACGTGCAGAATGATCGCCTTGATGGAGCTGTCATCCGCATATTTCCGGAGCTGCTCGACGACATCCTTCGGCGAAAGGATGACGCCTTCCAGATCGACCACCGCGATCTTGTCGCCGAAGCCGCCAAAGCTCTCTTTCTGCTGCGAACGAACACTGAAGTAGACCAACGCGAAGATGGCGACCAGGAAGAGGAAAAACGCACCTCCACCCAAGACAACCCACAGAAACAGGCGGGAACGCGGCTGGTCGGACATAAGGGAAAAGTAAGTGTAGCAGGGTGGGTTGGGTTTGACGTCGGCGCTTAGACGTCGGCGCTTAGCTTGCAGCGCTTAGCCTTTAGCTGTTAGCTCTTAGTATTTGGTGCAGCTTGCTAACCGCAAATAGCAGCAGCTAACAGCTCCTTAATGAAAGATCCCAGCGAAAAACGCACCCAGCCGGCTGAAAAACCCATGTTGTTGCCGATTGGCCGTTCGGGCTGACGGCGCAGATTTCTCTTTCTTCGCTTGCGCCGGCGGAAGCACCGTCGGCTCCAGTTGCACCATTCTGGTGTTGTCCAGTTTCAGCACGGCTACATTCTCTGACAAATCCGGCACCACGTCATTGGCCCGATAAATGAAGGGTGCCTCCACCGCCAAGTGTTGTTCGGGCGGCGGCAGGGCAGCCGCGGCGAGGGGTTCCGCCGGCTTGGGCGCAGGTGCTGGGGCGATAGATGGCATGGGCGGAGGAGCGGACTTGGCTACCTGGGTCAGTCGTGATGTCGGACAGCCGCAATTCTGCTTCGACCGGCTTGCCTCGCTCACATGTCCGCCTTTGAAAAGCACTGCTTCATCGGGCTTCACCTGGTAGGTTGCGTCGCCCATCGACTCTGAAACGACGATGGCCGAGACGTTCCAAGGCAGCGATTGCACGCAAGTATCGCCTTGCGGCGTGACCCGCACCGCCACATGTACCGTCCCCGGGCCCGGCATCAGCAGCCGCAGGTCGGGGGTGAGCAAGGTGTCGGCCTCCGCGCCCAGCGGATAATTCAGTTCGAGATTGCCGGTATTCAAGCTGAATAGCAGTTCCCGGCCATTTTGCGAGGCGGTAAGGGAAAGCTTGGTGCCCTCGCAAACCATCACACTCCCACCGCGTTCCAGCTTCAGCGTGGCAGCTTGTGCCCCCGCCTGAATGGACGATCCGCTTAGGACGCTGGTGCCGGAGCCGGCGAGGATCACCGACCCCTTTACACTGGCATCGCTGGCGTAGAGCTCCCCGAGAGTCTGCTGTGCAGCGGCGGAGCCGAGCATGGTACATACCAGCAGCGTGGCAGGGAAGAGTGACCGATGGAAACGCGACAGCATCCGATATGGCTGCAAAAACCGCAGTATTAGCGACGATAACACCGAGCGGCTGATTCAACAATGACGGGTGGTGGGACAGCCGTCCTCGCGCCGGAAACCCCTTTCAAACACAAGCGTTTGAAGCCCGCGACCTCAGCGATTAGTCTATTCCTAAGGCATGGCAGCAAAGGCCAAGGTCGCGCGTCGTCCATACCCGAAACTGGTTTTGGGGGAGACCATCAGCGTCGCCATTCAGACCTTTCGCACCAGCAAAGTCCGCTTCATCCTCACCTCGCTCGGCATGGTCATCGGAACGGGCTCGCTGATCCTGGTGGTCACCATCGGTCTCACCGGCAAGCAGTATCTGCTGCAGCAGATCCAAAACATCGGCTCCAACATGATGGAGGCGGAATATTCCGGTGGCGGCATCTACGGGCGCGAGTCGGCCAGCGATTTCCTAACGCTCGACGACTTGAACGCGGTACGCGAGCAGGTTCCCGGCATAAACAATGCCTCGCCCATGATCGAGTTCCACGACCGGATTACCGTCCCTGGCGGCAAGGAACGCGACATCCTGGCGCTCGGAGTATCGTGGCAATACCTATACATTCGCAACCTCGACGTGCTGGCTGGCCGCTTTCTCGACGACCCCGACACCCTGGCGCGAAACAAGGTCGCCGTTATCACCCAAAAGCTGGCCGATACCCTGTATGGTTCGGCGAGTTCGGCGATTGGTCAGGAGATCAAGCTCAGCGGGCTTCCTTTTACGGTAATCGGGGTTTTTCGGGAGCGCGTGGACACCCTGGGACAGTCCGAGATTTCCGAAGACACCATTCTGGTGCCGTACACCGTCGCCCGTTATTTCACCAACAGCGATGAAGTCAAGCAGCTCTTCTTCTCGGTAGGCGACTCCGCGGAAGTCCCGCGAGCTACGCAGCAAATTCTTCACGTCTTGCAATCGCGGCACCGGCCCGAGTCGGTGTACCGGGTGAATAACTTGACCCAGTTGCTCCAGGTCGCGTCGAAGATGGCCAATACCTTGACCACCGTTCTGTTGCTGATCTCCGTGCTGACTCTCGTTGTAAGCGGCGTTGGCATCATGAATATCATGCTGGCAACGGTGAACTCCCGCATCCGGGAGATCGGTGTGCGCAAAGCGGTAGGCGCTACCAACTCCGAGATTCGCGCGCAGTTTCTCACCGAGGCAATGCTGATCTCGCTGGCAGGCGGGAGCGTGGGTATCCTGATCGGCCTGGCGCTGCCGTTTTCGGTTCGCTTCATCACCCATTATCGCGTCCCCATCTCCGGCTGGTCGGTGATCATTGCCGTGCTGGTCTCGACCCTGGTGGGCGTGCTGTTCGGTACTGCGCCCGCGGCCCGCGCAGCGCAGCTCGATCCCGTCGAAAGCCTGCGGCACGAGTAAGCAGGCTCCATCGCAGGCTAGACGACCGGGTTCACTCTGCCAGGGCTAGCGCAGTTTAGTTCTTGCTGTGACCGGGTAGTGCGGTCCTCAGTGTATGCGTGAGAACTAACCTTTATCCTTGGAGGTGGAACATGACCGCGAAAATCCAGCCCCGCAGGGGCGGCTATGTCGTTAGCCCAGGATGAAGCGAAGCGGAATCCTGGGTAGAGTGGGAAATTATTCCGAGCCGCGTAGCGGCGACACCGTTCTCACGCAGACACCTTCAGAGGCTGTTACGAAACTACCGTTATCAATTGGGTGGTGGGAGAACTGGCCCGAATCTGTTATGAAACCAGCCGCACAGCGGCGGGATGAAGTTAGCCGGGGCCGGCAGGCGCCGGTCCAGTGGGAAAAGAGTGCGAGCCGCAGGCGGCGATACGGGTTTCGTAACAGCCTCTTCAGGCCCGCGTCACCGTCGCGTATAAAGTTTTGGAGTTGGCTTCAGCCGAGGGTAGTTGTGTCGCCCGCTGAAGCCAACTCCAGAGTGAGAATGGACGCGGCTTATCGCAGCGCTGAAGCGCCGCATTACCCATGCCTACCGGGTTACGGTAATTCTTGAACGGGACTAGGATTTCAGATAAGGCAGCAATTCCTTAAACTGGGGCGTCCCTGAGCAGCGCAACAGCTCATACATCATCATCTCGGTGGAGGAAATGACCGCGCCGGCAGCGCGCATGCGGTCCAGCCCGACATGCCAGTTCCACTCCCCCCGCGAGCCCACCGCATCCGACGCAACGTGCACCAGGTAGCCTTCGTTCAGCGCACCCAGAGCAGTCTGCATCACGCAAATGTGTGTCTCCATGCCGCACAGCAAGAGGGTGTTACGACTGGCAGGCAACGCCTTCACTTCCGAGCGAAAACCCTTGCTGCTGAAGCAACCGAATTCCAGCTTGTCGTGGGCGGGCACGTCCGTCAGCAAGGAAGCGATCTCCGGGACGAGAGCGCCCAGCCCCTTGCGATACTGGGTGGTGGCGAGCACGGGAATAGACAAGATCCTGGCCAGCCGCACCAGTAGTTGCGAATTTTTGACAAGACTGTCTTTGTTGAAGATTGGGGGCAGCAGCTTCTCCTGGATATCGACGACAACCAGTGCGCAACGCTCGGATTCGAGCGGTAGCCGCGCGATTTCGGTCGAGTCGGCGGAGAATGCGACAGTTCCTATGGTCGATGACATGAGCTTTTACCTCGGAGCGGTGCTTTTATTTTAGCGCGTGCGGCTGGACCATGCGGCCTGCCACCCTGCAGTAATCGATGCGGGCGATGCCTCAGGCCCTGCCTCGAATCCCACCGATCCTTACGCCCTGGGAAGGGTCAGGATGTGATAAATCGGGAGGCACAACAGCAAGACAGCAATCACCGCCAAGCCAACCCTTACGCTGTGGGTAGTGAAGCGCTGACCTATCGCGGTCAACAACAGCACCGTCGCCAACATCACGGTCACTCGAACATAATCGTCGGAACGCTCGCGGTCCTTCGTGCCCTGCTCGAACACTTCACTTGCTTCGTTGTTGAGCTTGACGGCCTCTTCCGTCTTGGAGTTTCGATATTCCGCCATCAACTGCGGACCCGCCGGGGCATTAGGATTGTTGAGCGGGTCAGTTTTCTTCCAGGCTCCAAATGCCGGACGAAATTCTGGAAGGAAGCGGCGCTCGAAGAGATCGGCAAGCTTCTTCTGGCCCTGCGCCTCGGCCTTCAGCCACTCCACCACGGTGGACGCATTGTACAAACGCTCTTGATTGGCGGTATTAGCAACCCCTTCGGCTTGAACGCGCAGCTTGGAGGATTGGCCGTACATTTCATCCTGGTGTCCATCCCAGAGAGCGGCCTGATATCCACTCCATGCGGTGGCGATGGCGACAATCGCGAGCAGGATGGCCTCCGTTATCTCGAGAACCTTATGAGCGACAGAGGGAGAAGAGTGCTCATGTTCGCTGAGGTGATGAGCCACTTCGATGTTGGCTCCTCCAGTTTCCGGCATGGAAAAGACCTCCTTGGCGAGCAGTTGTTGCGGGTGAAATCAGGGTACCTGATCGGCTGGGCTGAAGGAAGCTGTTAGGAGTTTTCTGTAGGTGCGGGCAGCAGGTGGAACTTGAAGCCGTCGCGATTCATCCGGCAATTGTCGCGTAGAAAATAGTGGTACTGTTCAATGTCGCCGTATCAGTGCCGCGCGTTTGACTGAAATGTGAGCGTACCGGATAATTAGGGGGATTGCCCCCTCGTTCAACGGCAGGACAGCTGACTCTGGATCAGCATATCGGGGTTCGAATCCCTGGGGGGCAGCCAAAAATCAATAACTTAGACGCCGTTCCGGTGATCGTTCCGGTAAATAAGCCATGCTCGTGAGAATGTCACCCGCCAGTGGGCGGGTTTTTCATTGCCCAGTGCCGCGGTCAGTAACGCAAGCTTGCGCGGATGGTTCGCTTGCAGGGTGCAACTGTCATAGATTTCCGATGTCTGCGACGATTTGATTCGCCTCAGCCACAGTGAGACCATTCGCCCGATTTACGCTCGCCACACCCATTTCGTTCAGGAACTGTGAACGCGGCAGCATCACTCTGGGCTGCTGGCGTAGCCGAAAGGCGCTCGCCCCGGCGTGCGAAGCTGAGTGACTGATTATGCATGCCGCCATGGCACGGGTGACGGACACATAAAACAACCTGCGATGTTCTATAAGCAATCCCGCTGCGTGGATCGCACGAAAGCTCGGCATAATCCCTTGTTCGACCGAAGGAATGAACACGACCTTCCCGCTTAGACCCTTGGCGCCATGCATTGTGAGGATGCGAAGCCTCTTTGGGGAAGGAGCCGCCGGAGCGGGCACAGCACCGATCCTCTGATTTACCAAGTCGAGTATCACCCTGCGATCAGCGTCGGTATCCGCGCCAAAAAAGCTCAGCAGTTCATCCAGCGTCATGCCCGCGGGCAGCGCCCCAATGAGTGCATTCCAAGGATCCAGTCTCGCTTGACCCTGTGCGCCATTAAAGATGTTAGCTAGCTGCTGAGCGATATCAGCGCCACGGTTGGCCAAGGTATCTGCCATCTGCCAGCCAGCGACTGCGTTCCCAATGGCGATGATGCGACCCACAGCGGCAGCCTGTCTCGCGGTCAGCCAATGCGGCGGAGCGGGTAAGCGAAACAAATCGTGAAAGTTCTGCTGGTGCACCACGCAGGCATCCGCGATGCCCTTCGCGGTGGTCATACCAACCCCATTCAAGAGGCCAAGCAGCGCACGGTGCGCGACATAATCGGGCTGCGCGGTCGCGAGATCTTTTGCGATTCGAAGCATGCAGTAGACCGCCCGAATCCCGTCATCGTCGGTTAGAGCTGCGCCGCGAGGTGGGTCATAGGGCAGACCAAGGTTGCCGAGCGCCTGCGCGACGGCTCCCAGTTGCAAACCGCTGTCCGAGATTAGAATGACGATTTCGTCCTCGCGCCCTGCCATCCCAGAATTGATTAGCCGCTGGCATGATTCGGCGATGGCTGCTGCTTCATCCTGCTCCGTCGGAAATGACCAAACGAGCGTCCTGCCCGCGACTGGCGGCGCAGCATTTTGGTAAAGCGAAATGATGTTCTTGGCTAAACGACCCGGATTGGCCGCAATCATCGCCGATGCGGGAGCCAGCACGTTCGGCGTGCATCTGAAGCATTCATTCAGTACATGCGTCGTTGAGTGTGGGTATCGCACGTTGAAGTTGACTATCCCGCTTGGGTCTGCGTGACGAAAGGAATATATGCTCTGGTCGTCATCGCCAGCGACGAACAGCACAGCGCCGTTCGCAGCTAACTGAGAGACGAACTCTTGATCGCAGGCGTTCAAGTCTTGGAACTCGTCCACGATCAAGTGTTCGATGTTTGGAAGTTGCGCCTGCTGAATCTGCCCGAGGCGAATGGCATCAACGCATCTGAAGACGAGTTCTCCCGGCAATACGCAGGAGTACAGGTTTGTACGGGTCGGGTGAAATGCATTGAACCCTTGGATTTCGGGCTGCGTGATGGCCGCTTGATTAATGAACTGCGGATTGAGGGTCTGCCAAGCAGCATCATGCGCGAGGCGAATTTCCGCAGCACGTCCGGGTGTTCGTCCTAGCGCATTCGCGAGTTCTAAGTCGTAGACGGTCCTGCGTTCCCAGTCATCCAGCACGACGGGGTTGTGCGGATACAGGACGGCCAGCAAGTTTGCCGTCCTCAGGATACGGAGGGCGAGTGAATGCATGGTCGATACGTGTATTGCCGCCGCCGCTGCCGCACACGCCTGCCCAGCACAAAACGCCGCAATCCGTTGCTGAAGTTCTTTTGACGAGGCTACCGTAAACGAAATGACGTACACGTGCTGCGGTATCGCCCCTGTGTTAAGTACGTGCGCCACCCGTTTCTCAATTGTCTTGCTCTTCCCCGTGCCCGGCCCTGCGACGAGACGGATTTGGGGGGCGTTGTCCTGAGCCGCTGCCCATTGTCGCTGCTCGGCTGCGGCGCGTTGAGCCGGAGTGATTGCCATCTGGAGAGCGGGGTAACCGTTCGCCCCGCGGCCCTTAGTTTTTCATGTTGTTGTCTGTTGCCGCAATATCCGGTCACGCTGCCGCGTCCTGCGGGCTTTGGGATTCGACAGCAGAGGCGAGCTATTTCTATTTCAATTCCTCGAGTCGGCCCCCGGAGAAAACGGCGCTCCGGTTCCTGCCGCCCCAGTGCGAGCGCCCTCTCATAACAGGAGTCGGCTCCTTACGCAATCGCGTCTTTTTGACGGTCCCGAAAGGTATCCACAATGAACTCCACGAAGGTCGCGGCGCTAGCTACAGCGAGTCTGGCGTGACGGGGCTGCGGCCCTTTATGCGTCGACCCCTTACCGTGACCCGTGCCGTAGAGGTTTCGTACCTCCACGAGTCCTTGCGTCAACATGGTGAGCGCTCTGAGCATGCCGCGTATAGAGTCTGCGCCTCTTGCGGAATCAGATATGTCTTCAGGAAGCAACTTGAGCCCTTTGAGTACTGCTCGAACCAGATCTGGAGTATCCGGCTTTTTCGGCAGTTCCAATTCCATTCGATCCGCGATGTGCTTGCAACAGGTATCCACCAGCTCCTTTGCTGTTCCAATGGCGAGCGCGGGGTCTGTGTCAATCGAGGCCTCAATCCGCTGAATTTCTTGATACATCCATGTGCTGCTCAAGATCAGAGCCGTCTTTTGAAGCGAATCGGCTGAACGCCCGTAAGCTGGGTTCCAAGGTCCAATGCGATACTGGTCCTCATCCCCTAGCAGTTCCATCGTCTCTAGGCTCCATCCGTCTTGGCGCAGGTAACCGTTGAACATCGCCGCCAGCTCTGCAGCTTCTTGTCCAGAGCGAACCTCTTGATGCAGGCAGCGCTCCAGAAAAGCGAGGAACGTTGAATCCTCTCCCGCGAGAAGGTTGAACCGGGGATCACTGAAAATCCATTCAAGCGGCCAGTCGTCGTTGTTCACCGTATGTTGCCAGATGTCGCCGCGGGCATCCTTGAAACGGCTGTCTGTCGAAGGCAGCTTGTTTAGTTCGAAGATCTCCTGAAGAAATTCGGGCTGCGATAGCTGTCCATGCCAGATCACACCATCCTTTTTCAACCCAGCTACTATCGACCGTTTCGCTCGTTTGGAAAGAGGGTTCCCTTGGAGATCCGGCCGACCTCTTAAGCCAACTATCAGCGGAACAATGCTCACCGTAAACGAGTCACCGCTCATCTGCCTTACAGCCGCCGCAAGTGTCTCGCCCAGTTCCTTTTCGACGTTCTTTCGCCGGTCTTCCAGCAGCGCGTAGACCTCCGGTGCCACTTGGACAAACATCGTTATGAAGTACGTTCCGCCATTCCAGTTGTCATACCCTGTCTCATCGAACCGAACCCGGCATTTACGAAGCAGAGTTGCAGCCTCGTGTTTGCGGGCCGCGTTAAGCATTCGGTGCAGGGTCTCGACAATCTCTTCGTCGCTAACGGGCAGATGAGAATCCGATGGCTTCATGGATCTATTCTCGTCGAACATGATTGAGAAGTGAAAGCCTT
Source organism: uncultured Acidobacteriaceae bacterium (assembly GCA_963785825.1). Classification (GTDB taxonomy): domain Bacteria; phylum Acidobacteriota; class Terriglobia; order Terriglobales; family Acidobacteriaceae; genus Bog-257. Next base: position 191,919 of record CAWAWQ010000002.1, read on the forward strand.
CAGCCCAAGTTTCCTAGGCCGCTGCCGAATCACTGGATTACCATCTTCACAATCTTGCTGTGCGCCTCGCGCATTGAGGGGTCCATTGCCGCGCCATACACGTTGGCAGTGGTGGAGATGTTCGCGTGCCGCATCAAATCTTTCTGAACGCCGGGCGGCGTCCCGTTGTCATTGAGCCACGCGCGGTACGTGTGGCGGAAAGCGTGCCAACCGAACTGCTCCAGCCCGGCTGGCCTTTCCTGTGCCTATCAACTCGCACGTCGCCGTCGCCGAGCGTGGCGCCGACACCGAAGTCGAGCTTGGCCTTATCGAGGCAGAGGTCATCGAGGAAGCCAAGCGCTGCATGTCCTGCGGCATGTGCATGGACTGCGAAACCTGCTGGATGTACTGCAGCAACAACTGCTTCGTCCGGCTGCCCAAGGACGAACACTACAAAGTCAAACTTGAGCTGTGCAACGGCTGCAAGAAGTGCGCGGACGCGTGTCCTTGCGGCTATCTGGAAATGACCTGATTACGAGGTGAAACTGTGCCGACGTTTGAAGTACATGGAAAGAGCTACGAGGTCGATGAGGACGGCTTCCTACAGGAACCGGAGCGGTGGAACGAGGATGTGGCCAAGGATTTCGCCGAAAGCGAAGGGATCACCCAACTGACCGACGCGCACTGGAAGGTCATCAACTACATCCGCAACTATTACACGCAGTTCGGCATTGCTCCCATGATTCGCAAGCTGTGCAAGGAGACCGGCCTCCCGTTGAAGGAAATCTATAACCTCTTTCCCTCCGGGCCGGCCAAAGGCGCGTGCAAGCTGGCCGGGCTGCCCAAACCGACGGGTTGCGTGTAGGCGTCCTATGAACGCGCGCGCAGCCATCCTGGAGCAATGGATTGCGGAGACGAGTGCATCGTATCCCAGCGCGTCGGCGGCGTTCCTCTCCGGCGAGTGTTTTGCTGGCGCGTCGCTTGCGCGACCCGCTGGTGCGCTATGTGTCGCTGTTCACCGACTATTTCGCCCTGTTCTTGCTGCTCGGTATCGCTGGCTCCGGCGTGTTGATGCGCTACGTTCTGCGCGCCGACATCACCGGTGTGAAGCAATTCGCGATTGGTCTGGTGACGTTCCATCCCACCGTGCCGGCGGCCCTGAGCCCCGTTGTGCTCGTGCATCTGCTGCTGGTCAGCGCTCTGGCCGCGTATTTCCCGTTCAGCAAGCTCATGCACATGGGCGGAATCTTCCTCAGCCCCACGCGCAATCTGGCCAACAACAATCGCGCCCAGCGCTACGTCAACCCCTGGAACTATCCCGTCAAGACGCATACGTACGCGGAGTGGGAAGAAGAGTTCCGCGGCAAGATCACCGCAGCGGGGCTGCCGCTAGATAGCGAAGAGACCCAAGAAGAGACTGCAAATGTCGCAAGCACTACTGCAGATTAAACCCGCTCCTCCGAAAGGCGACTGGCGCGACCCCCACGTCGAGTTCCGCAAGGGTGTCTTCTGCTATAGCGCAGCGGCCAAAAACCTGAACTATCTCGGCCTGCCCAATGCCCGCGAGTGGCAGCCGTTCGACGCCGACTGGAAGCTGCCGCCGGATTGGAAGCAGATTCTGCTCGATGGCATGAAACAGCGGCTCGACAGATACCGCTCGTTCCGCCTGTTCATGGACATCTGCGTGCGCTGCGGCGCATGTGCCGACAAGTGTCATTTCTTCATCGGTTCGAGCGACCCCAAGACCCTGCCGGTTCTGCGAGCCGAGTTGATGCGCTCCGTTTACCGCCGCTACTTCACCCTGACCGGCCGCATCTTCCGCGGACTCGCGGGCGGCCGTGAGTTGACCGAGGACGTCGTCAAGGAGTGGTTCTATTACTTCTACCAATGTACCGAGTGTCGCCGCTCCGAAAGCAGTTGGCCACCGGGCTCCAGTACCCAATTAATGTTGCAGCCGAGCAGGGCAAAGCGGTGATTCGGCTCAAGGGCGGCGATCCGTTCCTGTTTGGCCGCGGTGGCGAAGAGGTCGAGTACCTGGCCGAGCACGGCATCCCGTTCGAAGTGGTGCCCGGCGTGTCGGCCTGCTTGTCGGCGCCGCTGAGCGCGAATATCGCGGTCACCCACCGCGATGCTTCGTCGTCGGTGGCGATCGTCACCGGTCACTGCGCCACAGGTCATGGGGACCACACGGACTGGAAGGCCCTGGTCAAGATCGACACCCTGGTATTTCTCATGGGCGTACACAATGTCGGTTCGATTACGCGCAACCTGATCGAGGCCGGGCGTGCTGCCGATACTCCGGCAGCGGCGATTCAGATGTCGTACTGGGACGGCGAGCACGTCGTGATCAGCACCCTGGCGAAGATCGCTGACGAGATACATCGCCAGGACGTTGAGCCGCCGGCCACACTGGTCATCGGAGAAGTGGTGCGGCTGCGCGAACGCTTGCAGCAACTGAGTGCTGCGCATGTAAACGAAATCTTCGTGGAAGAAGAGGTGTCTGTATGACTGAAACAACTGTTGTTCCTGTCGAAACTTTGGCCGACGAGATGTATCAGCTCATCTCCGAATGCATGGGCAAGAAGAACCTGAAAGCGGGTGACCTGGCGAAGGCCATGATCGCCAAGCACGGCGAGCAGGCCTGCAGCAAAAACGATTGCAAGAAGGCAATCCGCATCCTGATCGATTCGGGACGCTGTATCTATAGCTATCTGGGAGGGTCCTTCATTCAGCTTCCGCCGAAAGAAGGGCAATAGGGACCATGAGCACGATGCGCACATTGCCGCGCCTGCTCATCGCGGGTCTCTCCGGCGGCTCGGGCAATGCCTGAAGATTTGAACGCGTTATACATCGGCGGGGGATTTCCAGAGACTCATGCGCCGGCGCTGGCTGGAAATCAAACGATGCTATCTTCCATCCGCGCCGCAGCAGAAGCGGGAATGCCGATCTATGCCGAGTGCGGCGGACTGATCCTGCTCGCGCGCGCGCTGAGGTGGAAGGGCGCACGCTACCCAATGGCCGGCGTCTTTCCCTTCGAGGTCGAAGTGCTAGACACGGCCCAGGGGCACGGCTATATCGAGTTGCTGGTCGATACGACCAATCCCTTTTTTGCCGTGGGAACCTCATTGCGGGGACACGAGTTTCATTACTCTCGCATCGTGCCGCAAGCGGATTGGGGTACAACTGCCTGCGAAGTCCGCCGCGGTACAGGGTGCTTTCACGGCCGCGATGCCGCCATCGCGAAGAATTCGTGGGCTGGCTACACCCACCTGCACTCGTTGGCCACACCCGAGTGGGCGCGCGGCATAGTTCAGGCGGCAAGCAAGTTCGCAGCGCAGTTGGCGCGATAATTTCATCCCACGGTAACTCGATCTTATTGTTTATCCAGGTTCTCCGGCGGCAGCACTACGCTGCCACGGCTCAATCCGGAGCGGCGAAGCATCAGGTCACGAGAATTCAGGACCTCGGGGTTGTCTTTGTGGCACCAGGCGCAGCGAGTCATCTCCGGCTTGTTCTTCTCCTTCGCCTTTTGGATGTGGCATCCGATGCAAAGCCGGTGCATGGCCTCGGTGTAGGAGACGGCTTCGTATCCCTTCACCTTGACTGAAGATCCCGGCGCCACCATGTTCTTGTGGCATTGGTCGCAACTCACGGCGCTGGCTGCCGTTCGCACCTTTCCCTCGGCATGGCACTGATAGCACGCGATGCGCGCCCCCGATGGCGAGGCGTGCCAGTCATGCCGGAAGGCATCGCTCGGAAGATACATGTCGTAATGGCAGCGGACACACGCCGTGCCCTCGTCATGCGGATAGTTCATGTGATGGCACTTGACGCAGGACTCTTTGCCGCCTTCACGCTTCTCGTGTTCGGCGTGCTTGAATGCGACGCCCATGCCATCGAGGTTGCCATCGATCCAGAGAATGTCGCCGCCCCGCGCCCGACGAACGGGCGTCGGCTCAACCCCGCGATACTCGGCCGCTTGCACGTGCAGGAAGCCGAATCCACATGCAGCGGCGAAAATGAACGCCATCGAGTACACGGTGCGCGATGCGACTTGCGGCACACCCAGCCAGGTGTTGCCGACGGCAACGAACTCCGGCAGCTTCGTCGGGTCCTGCTCGGGATCGGCGGGACGCTGCTCCCAGACCTTGAAGTGCTCAACCATGAACAGGAAAGTCAAAACCGCTCCCGCTACTACGCCGAAGCTGATGGCGAACTCGGTCCATGAAGGCAGGTAAAACGCGCCTTCGGGGCGCAGATGGGCCAGACCTCCGACATCGATGCGATTGAGGACCACACCGAAAACTACCGCCGAGGCGGCGATCCACTGGCCCGCGCGACTCTCGCGCACGCGCCGTATGGAGAACAGCACGATTGGGACGATCGCCATCAGTGCGATTTCGATCCAGAACAAAGCTGTGCGCCAGGTAGCTGCAATGAGCTGTCCACCCCGATGGCGAACTAACAAATCGCCGAAGCGCACGGCCACATAGACCAGCAATACCCACCCGCAGGCGCGCCCGAGAGACGCGAGAATTCCGCATTCGGGTTTACGGCGGTACAAATACGCAGTGACGTGGTTTTCGCAAATCACCATCGCCGCTCCCAGCGCGATTGCAGAGATAAGGAAGAGAACCGGCAAAATGGGCGAGTACCATAGGGCCGCCAGCCGGTAGGGCATGATCAGGAACAGCGAGCCCAGCGACGATTGATGCAGGGTTGACAGACCGATTCCCAGGATCACCAGGGGCAAACGAATCTTTAGCAGCCTGGTGCGAATTCGGGTAAGCCGCGGGAATTCCTCAGCGGGCACGGGGAAAAACTCCAGCGCCAGCACCAAAAGGTACAGCATCACGCACCAGCCAACTTCAAACAGCGGCGAATGCGGGTTCCAGAACACGGTCATGTGCCAGATGTTCCAGGGCAAGCCGAGGTCGAACAGCAACGAGATGGCGACGGCAATATAACCAAGGAACGCGGTCAACACTGCGGGACGAACGATGGCATGAAAGCGATCCAGCCGGAAGATATACACCGTAGCCGTCACGATGAAGCCGCCCGCAGCCAGGGCGACGCCGCCCATCACGTCGAAACCGATCCAAAATCCCCATGGATTTGCGTCCGAGAGGTTCGTGCTCGCGCCCAGTCCAAGGAGGAAGCGCGCGACCGCGACCGATGCTGCCAGGCCGAGCAGCAGCCAGAGGACGAATTTCAAGGCGTGGACTCTATTCATCATTCATCCGTTTCGTCCTCGTGCTTGTGCATGCGCCGATCGATAATCCAGCTCACGCCTCCCATCAATGCCAGCACGGAGCAAAAGGCAAACGGCACCGTCTCCATCGCCTTAGCGGTGGTTGAGGGCAAGGGCGTCGTGCCGAGCCCTTCTTCGTTGCTAAGGAATGAGAGATCGACGTTGGAGATGTAAAGCACAGAGCTGCCACCGACATCTTCCTCTCCCCAAACCTTGTTCAGGTACAACGCGGGATTCTCGCGGATGCGGTGGTGGGCTTCGGCGAGAAGCTGGTCGCGCTGGCCAAAGATTGTGGCTTTCGTCGGGCACGCCTCGGTGCACGCGGGTTGGCGGCCGCCGACAATGCGGTCGTAGCACAGAATGCATTTGCGGACGTACGGTATGGCCGTCTGCCAGTCGTAGCGCGGAATGCCGTAGGGACAGGCCATCATGCAATAGCGGCATCCCATGCACTTGGAGCTGTCGTAGACCACCGCCCCGATGAAGGTTTTGTGCAGCGCGCCCACCGGACATGCCGAGGCGCACGCCGGCTCCAGACAATGGCGGCACTGCTTCCGCACCAAGCTGCGGTTCGGACCGTCGACAATCGAGGTCCAATTCCGCGCCGACAGGCCATCCCCCAGCGTCCAGCGTCGGGGAACATCGGCGGCAAGATGGTTCTGTTGCTTGCAAGCCGCCACACATTGCTGGCAATCGATGCATTTGGTGGTATCGGTGAGGATCGCGGCCTTCATTTCGCAATCACCTCATCGGAGGAGACGGGCGGAGCAAGTCTCGCGTCCTTCAGCCATACTGGGCGATCGGCGTATCCCAACGTGGCAGCTACGCGATCTCCCGCGCCGGCGGGAAACTTCCAGGCAACAGCGGTAACCATCTGCGAGAGTGGGGCGAGAATGCAGTGCGCAATCTTGGTGAACGGAATCATCACCATGATGAGGTCCGCCGTGTATACGTGGATTAGCAATATCGTCTGGTAGGTTTTCGGGCCAATGGCTAGATTCGCGCCAATGTAGCCGGTGATAAAGGGCATCACCAGCAGGGGAGGCCAGGCGAGGTCCTGCCATCGGCTGATCTTGCGAGCGCCACTGTTTGCCACTCGCCCGGCGAAAAGAGCCAGCCCCGCGACTACAACAAGCAGGGTGAGATCGTTGGATACGCTCTGCGGGAGCGCCGGCCACGCAAACCCGAGCGAACGTTTCCACAGCAGCACGTGGGCCGCAAGAAACAGTGGGACCGATATCAAACCTGCGTGAAACAGCAAAGAGAGAACGCTGTAAACCGGTCGGGCTCTCCACAACCGGTTGACGGGGAAAAGCCATGCGAGCGTCTGCCTGCGTACTTCCCGCCAGTTGATGATCTTGTCCGAGTTGCGACGATAGGCTTCGACGACGCCGATAATCGTGAGGACAAACACACGCAGCAACCCGAGCAGCATCAGCGAGAACGCGATGCGGAACAGCGGTCCGCGTCCGAATTCGACCCAGGATTCCACCTCAACTCGCCTCGTTGAAATCGATGGCCTTGTACAGCAGGTCGTGCAGTCCAACAATCTGGCAATCGATGCCGTGTTCCTCCACCAGTTCCCGGAGTTGCTTCTTGCAGTTGGCGCATGGCGCAACGCAATACTTGGCCCCGGTGGCGCGGATCTGTTCCGCCTTTAACCTGCCGCCTACCAACGTGCGGTACGGCTTGATCTCATCGATCGAAACTGTTCCGCCTCCGCCGCCGCAGCAGATGTTGTCGCGACGGTTGGGCGTCATCTCGACGTAGTCGCTACAGAACGCCTTCAGAAGTTCGCGCGGTTGCTCAACGATCCAGCCGGAGCGGGCCACATTGCAGGGGTCGTGGTAGGTCACGCGCTCAGTGACTGTCCCCGGCCTCAGCTTCAGCCTGCCCGCTTTCCACGCGCCGTACGTGTACTCCATGATGTTGACGACGGGCAGCGCCTCTCGTCCCCCGCAGAATGTTGGGTAGAAGAACTTGGCGATACGTGAAGCGTGACCGCATTCCCCGATCAGGATTTTGTGCGCGCCCAGGCGCTCCGCCTCCGCCTGGATCTTGTGAATCACGTGCTCCAGAATCTGGTCGTTGTAGAACAGTCCGTAATTGATGCCGTCAAAGCAGCCGGTGCCGATCGTCCATCGGTCGCGGGTGGCGCGGAAGACAGCGGCGTTGCCCATAAGCGTCTCGGCTTCCATCAGAAAATCCGAAACTGCGGGAAAAAACAGGTATTCCGCGCCGCGCTGGTCAATGGGAAATGGCACGTCAATCCCGAGCCCGTCTTTGAGCTCTTCGGTAAGAAATGCCAGGGTGTCCAACAGCGCGGGCACCGGTACGGCAGAAGTGTTGCCGCTTGCGCCTGCCAACTGTTCACGGACGCTCACCGCCAGCGCCCGGGGAACGATCCCGATTTCCGACAGAATGTAGCGCCCCAGATGGGTGAGCAGGGCGTGATCAATTCCCATGGGACACTCGAAGTGGCAGCGCCGGCAGGCCGTACAGTTGTAGAAGGCGTCGGCCATTTCCTGGATCGAATGATCGGTCAGTCCCGCATCGTCGAGCACCCGCGCGCGCAGCATGCCGGAGATCGTGAAATGCCGCCGATATACCGAAAGCAGTAACTCCGAGCGGTAGCACGGAACGTCAGTGGCATCGCGGGTGGCGAGGTAGATCTGGCACTTTGTCGAGCAGCGCGAGCATTTGGCGCTGACCCGGACATAGTGGTCCAGCGCAAGCCGATAATTGGTGTGTTTTAGAATGGCGGCGAACGCCCGGAGAAAGCGCCGTGGGCGATCGGTTACGTTGGTGTCCTCGACATGGTAGCGAACCGGCAGCCGTTGCTTGCCAATTATCTGAGGCTTCTTGACTGAAGCGAATGCCTGCGAGCGTTCTTCCGTACTCAACGGCTGCATGCTTCCTCTCGTTACCTACGGCTGGACGACCGGCCGGCTGATCGCAAGCTCCGGCCATTCCGCGCCATCTGGCCGGAACCGCTCCTCTAACCATCTAGCTTAATTTTGCGGGGCCATCCGCGGTGTGACGCGCATCACCGGCCAAGGTCGGCTTCATCACCCCTCGACAGTGTGCGGCCTTTTGAGTTAGCGGCTGGGCTTCAAATACGAACAGCCAATTGCAGCTGGTTTAGTTCTACTGCAGCGACGCCCGGCAGACTACGAACGATGTTGCCGATTTTCTTTGCCTGGACTGGACTGTCGATGCCTCCCTTAACGGAAACGCATCCGCCCTTCGCTACCACCTCGAACTGAAAGTCAGCCGTGGCCGGATCCATTGCTAGAATCGCCTTGACATGACTAGCCAAAGCAAGATCGTCCATCGCTCTTTGACTATCGGGGGTGAACTCAAAACACTTGAGCTGCGAAGTGGAACAGATAACGATGCAGGCTTCTTGCACGCTCATTTGTTCCAGGTTAAGCACGATGTCGTAAAGCGAGGCATCCGTCCAATCCAGGTCATAAAGGAACTTGGTCCACTTGCGCCTGTCCTCGTCTACCTTCTTGATGTAGGCAATGGCTTCCTTGCGATTACAGCTCGTTCGGTTCTGAACCTGGTCGATGCGGAACTCCATGGGAGCAATGATACGGGTCCGCAGGACGTGGGGCCCCTTGCCAAGCAGCAAGTGGGCGGCAAGGCCGTGGTAGATGGCCTTCCCAGTCCGGGCTTCCTCGGTAAGTGCCGCCTGAATGAAAGCGAGGTAGCGATATCTTGTTTGGGAAGACTGCCCGAGAAAAGTTGGCGGCTTTTCGATGGCCGTCCGCAAATCGTCCTGCAACACGCCCCAGGCTTCAGCTTTCTGAATAATTTGGTCGCGATCGATGCAGCGGTAGCCAAGCATCTGCGCCACTCCATCGGCCACCATCTTGCCGCCACTGAAGGACCCCCGGGATACTGTGATAATGGGCACGCGAACCTCCTTTGCGTCGTCGCGAACAGCGTGACTCGGATGGACCCGTGGCTTCAGACCCAATCCATAACGCCTGAATACCACAATGCTCTGGCACATGCGGTGACGGCCCTCACCGTTGACCGTGCATGGCAAATGGCTCTCTGATTAGAGATTCGTTCGCCAGGCCGGCGCTGCGCTGAAGCGTGCTCGTATTTGCTGGCGGGGTGGAGTGGCAGGCGCTCGTTGGGATCGTGGAGGCCCGACTCGGTGCTCACCATTACGCCCACCATCTTGGCGACCGCCTCGTCGCGGAGTCGAATTGTTTGCGGGTCATGCGTCAGAAACGCGGCATTCTGAATTGCCTTCATTGCGTTCCGCAGATGCTGGTTCAAATACACTCGGGCGGCCCTTGCTGCGAAGCGAGGGCCTCGCAGACCCACTCTTCGACACAGACACAGCAATATAGACCCAGCCAATACAAGGGGGCCGATCACTCTCCTGCTAGCGGTTTCCGAAAGCCCATCCCAGCCCGGAACTGCTTCCGTAATCGCTGCCGGCCGGGTGCGGCGGCGGCTGATTGTCCCTGTTGCCGTAGAACGAGAGGTTACGTGAGATTGCTGAACAGCTTGATGTGGTAGTGGGACGGGCGACGCCCGTCCCAGCCATTGAATTATCGAATGCGAGTTACTGTCCGGTAGCCGGCGCGCCCTCAGCACCAGCAATGCCCTTGTTCTGCAGGATGCGGACGACAACGCGGCGGTTCTGTGCCTCTCCCTCTGCCGTCTTGTCTGTAGCCACCTGCCTGCTCTCGCCCATGGCGCCCGGAGCCAGCATGTTGGTCAAGGGAATGTGACCCTGCTGCATAACGATGTTGGCCACATTGTTGGCACGTTGCTCGCTCAACTGCTGGTTCAGGGCGGCAGTGCCCGTCGCAGAGGCATAGCCTTTCACCTGGATCATGTAGGCGTTGAAGGTCTTGGCTTTCTCGCACAAGGCCGTGATCTGGGGTACGTACTGCGGGTCAACCTTGGTCTTACCATTTCCGAAGAGTATCGTCACCTCGTCGAGAATGTAGTAATCGTCCATTTGGCCGAAGCGGGCACTGGCGGCGGCGATGGCTGCCTTATTGGCGGCGCTCCTCTTCTCTGCTTCCGTTAGCGCGGCCTGCTGCTCTTTCAGTGCTGCATTCTGTGCGGCCAGCGCGGCAGCCTGCTGTTCTAACTCAGCCTGATTGGCCGCAGCCGCCTTTTGGGTTTCATGGACCCCAGCCTGAATGGCCTGGGCCTGTTCCAAGTCGTCGCCCTTAAACCTGACCTTGGTCGCCACCAATTCGTTTTGAGCGTTCATGCTTCCTTCAACCTGAACGGGAAGACCGGGGATGAGAGCAGCCATGGACATTTTCTTGCTGCGGGCCTTGAATGCTCCAACCACTTGGGCTACGTCAGTGCTATCGGTCAGCAGGACGACCAGTTTCGGGGTATCGGAAGTCTGCAGCGTCATGGTGGCGCCACTGCGTCCCTTAATAATGCCTTGGACCTTTTGGGTTTGGGCAGAAAGTACGGTGGTTAGGGATGCGAGGACCGCAAGCGACAGCACGACAATGGACGCGGTCCTGAATGGATTGTGTTTCATCATAGCTTTCTCTCCTTCGAGTGCTGAATCTTAGGAACCAGTGAGGTGATTGATCGGGTAAAGCCGCGCGTCTGAACAACCTGCCACGCACGGCAAACAACGGGAACTTGGTACCAAATCGATGGCTCGCTGCTACAAACACGAGGCGTTCCTGTACTTCAAAGTCCATGTGACGCCCATGATCGCCCCGCTCATGTCCGCGTCAAGAACAAATAGCTGAGGAGGGCTGTTGCGGTAGTTCACGTCCATATAGCGCCAGCCTGCCTGGAGGATTACCTTCTCAGCGACTTTGAAACCGGGTAGGCCGATGACTTTATAGTCCGAGTTTTCTCCGCCGGCTCCCAAGAACAAGAAATGAAACCACTTCCAAGAACTGCGCCAACCGCATGGAGTCATCTGTAATGACACTTCAGTTACATGGCGCAAGGCCCGATTTTCTTGAAACGCGCCTTGCGCATCTGCTTGGTCACTGACTTGTGAATGGCGTCCCTGGTAAACGATAGGCGTAATGCAAGAGTTCGTCACCTAGGAAAACTCCTAGCAGGCTGCTGAAAAACACCGCGGTTCCAGGCTTTGTATCAGGGCAGAACCTTGTCGTGCGATCCCGCTGGCCAATCGCGCCTCACGCCGGGGACAATTCGTTAATCCGGCCCGCCATCTTGATATCGCGCTGGGTGATGACGCCGGAATCGTGCGATACCAGAGTGAGCGTGACTTTGTTGTAGCTGATGAGGATATCGGGATGATGATTCACGGCTTCCGCCGCTTCTGCGATGCGGTTCACGAACTCCATCGCCTGCACGAAGCTATCGAACTGGAAAACACGTTCGATAGCGCCTGCGTTTTGCTTCCAGCCCAGAAGCTGTTGCAGGGCGTGTTGAATCTCAGCGTCTGACAAAACGGTGCTCATAGCGAAATGTCCTCGGCGTCCAGGGTGTACTTGGGTTGTGGTGTGCCGGCGTTAGTTCGATCCGCGAATCGCCTTGGCACCATAGCGGCGCTTCGCGGTCTGGTTCTCGATCTGGGTGCGCAATTCCTGCCACATACTCTCCGGGATGGATAGAAAGACTTCCACGATCTCGGGATCGAACTGCTTGCCGGCATTCCGTTCGATCTCGCGGCGCCCGGCGGAGATGGACTGCGCTGCGCGGTAGGGCCGGTCGGAGGTCATGGCGTCGAAGGTATCTGCGATAGCGAATATGCGTGCTCCCAGGGGAATCTGGTCACCGCGTAATCCCCGCGGGTACCCGCTGCCATCGAAGCACTCCTGGTGCGAGTAGACAATGTCGGCAGCTTCCTGAAGGAAGGGTATTTTACGCAGCATCTGGTAGCCCTGGACCGCGTGCTCGCGCATGATCACCTGCTCCTGTGGGCTGAGCCGGCCCGGCTTGCGCAGAATCGCATCCGGAATCGCCATCTTGCCGATGTCGTGAAGAAAAGCGCCACGCGCGATAATCCGTACCCGGTCCTGGAGTAGTTCCATGGCGCGAGCGATGGCGATGGTGAAAGCGGTGACCCGCTTGGAGTGGCCTTCGGTCTCGGCGTCCTTCAGATCGAGCGCATCCCCCAGCGCCTCCAGCGTGATGTCGTAGGAGCGCTCCAGATCGGTCAGGGCTTTGCGCAGCATCTCGGTGCGTGCCGCGACCAGAGAGGCAAGCTCCGTCTGGTAGGCCTCGTTTTCCAGCTTGAGGCGGCGGTTCTCCAGTGCCCGCCGCACCATGGCCAGCAATTGCTCTTTCTCAAACGGCTTCAGCAGGTAATCGTAAGCGCCATTGCGGATGGCGGCCAGCGCAACCGAGATGTCGTGCACGGCGGTCACCATGACTACCGGAATCTGGGGATGCTCTCGGCGTATGCGGGACAATAGGGTCAGGCCGTCCATGCCTTCCATGATCAGGTCGGAGAGCACGGTGGAGAAACCGGCGTCGGAATGCAGCAACGTGAGCGCATCATGCCCGGAGGTGACCGGCTGGCAGGAGTAACCCGCCTGCGTCAGGATAGTGCACATTACGTCGCGAACTGCTCCTTCATCGTCCACCACTAATATGCGTTCGTCGGCCATAAACTAAACTCGGCGCAGAGAGAAGTGACGTACAGCCCTCATGGATTGTATCGGGTTGGCCCAAGTTTATATGTAGCACTTTTCAGCCAAGTACGTTGCGAAGGTGGGAATGGTTTGGCAGGGGGAGAATCTATTCCGTGGTCGAAAAACTTACATCAGCGCAGATTTCGCAGTTTGGCACCGGAATACCAACTGAGGGCAACAGAAGTCCAATTTGTCCCCGTTACTCGGGCCGCAGCGGGGAACAATTCGCAAGCCGTCGCTGGATGAAAACCGCCCATAATGAGCTTAATTGTTTGTTTTCATAGATTTCATCACATTCCTCGGAACTCCCTAGGACGGCTCGCCGGTTTGGGCAGTGGGATTGCTTAGTACTAAGGTGTTGCTGACTTGAGGATCGGACCAAGCAGCACAATCGAGGTCAGCCAGTGCGAGCAGCTGACCTACAGCGAATCGAAAAGGGAGTTTCCAAATGAACCATAGCGTCCAGCAAGCGAACATGTTCGATCCGGCTTCGTACGTGCCAGCGGTTTTGCAGGATCCCGGTGATTATCGGAGCGAGATCTACGAGCAGAACCGCCATCGGGTTTATGCACTGGCGTTTTGGATGACAGGAAGCGAATTGGCGGCTGAAGAGTTAATGACCCACACCTTCTGCCGCGCTTTTACCGATAGCGTCGTTCCCGGCGCCGACGACATTGACACTGCCCTGGTGACCGAGTTGCGCGAATGCACGTCCCTGGCGACGTTAACTCTCGATTGCGCGCCCTGCAACCGCGTGCTCTCGGTACGGCGCAATACTCTGCGGGTGGAACTGGAGCGCGCCGTCATCCAGCTACCTGGCACCGAAAAGATGATCTTCCTGCTGCACGACGTGGAGAGTTACAACCATTCGCGCATCGCGCGCCTGCTGGGCATCAGTGAAGAAGAATCTTGTCGCGGACTCCACCAGGCGCGGTTGCGCCTGCGGGAGTTGCTGGCCCACTGACTTTATTCACGGTCGTATCTCCTTAACTCAAGAGCCCCTCGCGAGAGGGGCATTTTTGGTGTGCTCAGAGCAAGAGCCACAGCAAGACGTGACTGGCTCCGAGTGACGGCAGGACAGCTGAAGTTCCCCGCTGCAGGGCGGCATTGGTCGGTACAAGATCCCGAACTACTAAATGCCAACTATTAAGGAGAGTCTGATTAAGTGTGGTCGAAGACCCTCAGGGGCTAAAGCCCAGCTTGATTTCAGGCCCTTACGGACGGCCTCAAGGCCGTCCCCTTCAAAACCTCGACTGAATCAGATCTTCCTTTAATGGCCGACTGCCGCCGCTACTCCCGCGCCTCTTCCGCGTCCTCCAGCGCCTCTTCCTCTTCCCGCTTCAGCGGACGCAGCAGCGGAAATAAGATCACATCACGGATCGAGCGCGAATCCGTCAGCAGCATGGTCAGGCGATCGATGCCGACGCCTTCCCCAGCGGCCGGCGGCAGCCCATACGACAGCGCGCGGATGTAGTCTTCATCCATCTGGTGCGCCTCTTCGTCGCCGCGCGCGCGTTCACCCAATTGCTGCTCGAAGCGTCGACGCTGCTCCTCGGGATCGTTGAGCTCGCTGAAGGCGTTGCCGATTTCCAGGCCGCCGGCGAAGATCTCGAACCGTTCCACCCACTCCGCGGTTTCCTCCGGCTCGCGCTTGTTCTTTGACAACGGCGAAATGGCCAGTGGGAAGTCGTAGATGAACGTCGGCTGGATGAGGTGCGGCTCGGCGACGAACTCGAAGATCTCAGCGATGGTCTTGCCGCCGGGCGCAACCGGGTCGTAAGGGATGTGGTGATTGGCCGCATTGTAGCGGCGCACCATGGCGGCAATCTGCTCCGAGCTGGAGAAGTCGCTCATCTCCGGCTTGTCGCCCGCGCTTTCCGGCCAGTACTTGATAATGGCCTCGCGCATGGAGAGCCGCTGCACGTCGCCGAAGTCGATCTCCTGGCCATTGAAATGCGCCACGGTCGAGCCGTGAACGTCGCGCGCCACCTGCGCCAGCATCTCCGCGGTGAAGTCCATCATGTCGCGATAATCCGCGTAGGCCATGTAGAACTCCAGCATGGTGAACTCGGGATTGTGCTGGGTCGAGATGCCTTCGTTGCGGAAGTTGCGATTGATCTCGTACACGCGGTCCATGCCGCCGACCACCAGTCGCTTCAAATACAGCTCGGGGGCGATGCGCAGGTAGAGATCGACGTCCAGCGCGTTGTGGTGTGTAATGAACGGTTTCGCCACGGCTCCGCCTGCGATGGGCTGCATCATTGGCGTCTCCACCTCGACGAAGCCGTGCGCGTCAAGAAAGCGCCGCAGCGACTGCACCACCTTGGCGCGTTTGATGAAGACCTCGCGTACATCGGGGTTCATCGTCAGATCGACATAACGGCGGCGATAGCGCGTCTCCACGTCCTGAAGCCCATGCCACTTCTCGGGCAAAGGAAGCAGGTCCTTCACGAGGAAGGTGATCTCCTCGACATGTACGGTGAGTTCGTTAGTGCGGGTGCGGAAGAGATAGCCCTTTACGCCGATGTAGTCGCCGATATCGAGCAGCTTATACAGCTGAAACGTCTTCTCGCCCACGGCGTCGAGGCGGACGTAAATCTGCAAGCGCTTGCCGCCCTGCTGAAGATGCGCGAAGCCGGCCTTGCCCTGCACGCGAATCGACATGAGCCGTCCGGCAACGCTGACATTGACACGCGGCGACTCCAGTTCCGGGCCGCTCTTGGCCGAAAACTCGTCGAGAACCTGCGGAATGGTGTGCGTTGTCTCGTACCGATACGGATATGCCAACTGCCCCAGCGCCTTAATCTGCGTTAGTTTTTCTTTGCGTAACTCGTAAATTTTCTGGTCAAGTGCCACAGTAAGTCCTGATGCCCATACGAAGCGGGCGAAAGTGGTAGAAACTTTGATTATAGAGGGCGAGAGAAATTCGCGGGATTGTTGGGTGTCGACTTAACCTCCATAACTGGCCGATTATCGAATGCCGGTGTAACTTGAATTGATGCCTGCCACTAAGCAACTGCGGTTGAGCCAACGGCACATTGCGCTCATTTCGCGGGCCCTGGCCGAGCCGCGACGCTTGCGTATTCTGAAGCAGATCGGCGATTGTGGCGGTCCGCTGGCTTGCACCGTGTTGCACCGGACTCATCACGTCAGCGCGGCTACTCTGTCCCATCACGTAAAGGAACTGGAAATCGCCGGCCTGATCAAGACCGCTCGGGAAGGGAAGTTTGTCAAACTCATGCTGCAGCGCGACATTCTGCGCGCATATCTGCAACAGCTTTCCCACATTTGATTTCTCCTATTCTCGCTGAATCTTCCAGCGCCCGGCCGCATCTGATTGCTGAGACATTTAGACACTTATCTAAGTGTCGAGACGTGAGGAGAGGTAGGCAGATGAGCAAGCTCGCAGGGAAGGCAGCGGTAGTGACAGGGGCTTCGAAGGGCATCGGTGCGGCGATCGCCAAGGCCCTGGCGGCAGAGGGCGCTGCGGTGGTGGTCAATTACGCGTCCAGCAAGGCAGGAGCGGAAGGCGTAGTAGCGGAAATCGCCGCCAAGGGCGGCAAGGCCATCGCAGTGCAGGGCGACGTGGCCAAGGCAGCCGACGTGAAGCGCCTGTTTGCCGAGACCAAGAAGGCATTCGGCGGGCTGGACGTCCTGGTCAACAATGCCGGAGTCTATAAGTTCGACCCGATCGATACGATTACCGAGGACGAGTTTCACCGCCAGTTCAACACCAATGTTCTGGGACTCATTCTGGCAACCCAGGAAGCGGTGAAGCTGTTTGGCGACAACGGCGGAAGCGTAATCAACATCGGCACGATCGCGAGCCGGATTACGCCGCCACTGAACACGATCTATGCGGGAACCAAGGGAGCGGTCGACGCAATCACCGGCGTACTTGCCAAGGAGCTGGGTCCGAAGAACATTCGCGTGAACTCGATTAATCCGGGCGTGGTCGACACCGAAGGCACGCAGAACGGTGGAATCATAGGAAGCGATTTTGAAAAGCAGGCGGTAGCGAACACCCCATTGGGCCGGCACGCATCGCCGGATGACATCGCGCCTATTGCCGTGTTCCTGGCCTCGCCAGAGTCGGCATGGCTGACCGGCGAGATCATCCTGGCCTCCGGCGGCTTGCGCTGATGTAGCGACACGTGCGCTCCGAAGAGGCGTACCGCCCTGTCCTCAATACACCTCCTAGGTAGAATGTTGCTGCCCGGCGGCGTTGAATAACACGCGCAACTACAGGTAGCTGAGCCACACATTGCGGTGGCGCTGCTTCACCCCGGCAA
Source organism: uncultured Acidobacteriaceae bacterium (assembly GCA_963785825.1). GTDB lineage: Bacteria > Acidobacteriota > Terriglobia > Terriglobales > Acidobacteriaceae > Bog-257. Next base: position 209,063 of record CAWAWQ010000002.1, read on the forward strand.
ACCAGCGGCAGAGCGGATACAACAACACGACCACGATTCCCCAGACGAGATAGATTGCCGGCAGCGACAATCCCCACCCGGGCGGAGGGGTGACAGGATACTGCGCGGGTGTTGGCGACTGGAACATCCAGTACACATGCCCGTAGCGTGCATAGCAGACAACCACCGCGATTACATGGAGCAGCGGGATGTGCAGCACGTAGTAGAACATCGGAACCTTGCCGATGGTCAGCACCGGCCGCAGCAACTGCGGCGTGCAGCCGTCGAATGCCCATAGTGCCAGCATCGCCGGCCCCAGGGTCATCAGAAGGAAGAGCAGCGACGGCGGATATTTCGTGGTATTGAGGAACGACAACACGGTGAATGCTGCCGACTTCTGCACGCTCCAACGGTTTGGATCACCGTAGATATTGACGGCACGCAAAATCACAAATGCCGCCATCAAAGCGCTTCCCATGCGGAGCAAGAAGCTCTTGCGGCGATCGGCGGGCCAGCCGTAAATCCGCCCCAAAACATACCCCACCGCAGTGACCCCGATCCAGGGAATCAGCGGATAGGCGACGAAAACGATGTGCTCATGAATTGAGAGGATGACGCCTGGACTGTGCAGAAGAGTGAACAGTGGATTGTTTGATGTGACAGAGTCAAGCAGGTTGTGGGTACAGATCATGCCCACCGCGATAACGGCGACGGCCCAGTCCGGCAGGTAAAGCAGCGCCGAAAGTGCAATCATGGCCCAGCCCAGCGCCCACAGAATGAAGAGCGGCGTCACGCGATAGTCGAAGTTGAACTGGAAGCCGAGACATCGCAACGGCACCAACTCCACAAAGATCAGCCATAGCCCACGTGTAAACAGAAATCGTGACAACTCGCGCTTCGATTTGCTGCCGAGCGAAAGACACGCCCCCGTGCCGGTCAGCACGAAGAAAACGGGTGCGCAGAAATGAGTGATCCAGCGGGTGAAGAACAATGGAACCGTGGTCGTTGCCAGGTCCGTGGGGTTGGCGCCTGGAATGCCCAGGAAGTCGCGGACATGATCGAGCGCCATCAGGACCATGACCGTGCCGCGCAGCAGATCGACCGACTCGATGCGCACCCGCGGCTTCACAACGACTGCTTCGGCTACCGTGGACATCTGGGGCCGTTGTGTAGCAAAGCAAGGGAAGGGGAATCGGACGCTATCGGGGTTGGCAATGGCCGCGTAACATGAGGCGGCGTCTTACCAGTAAGAAGCAAGCCGGCAATCTTACTGGTAAGGCGTTTGCGAGACTTTGCCCGCGGTGTTTGCTATTCCTGGGGCGGCGTCTGGTCGGCTTTCTCCTTGGCGTCCTTCTCGGCCGCCTCGGCGCCCGGCATCAGGTTCTTCAGCGGGGCCCGCAGTTGCTCTTCCTGCTCGGGATGCGGCAGCGGCTTGCGGGGCAGCATCTGGTCGCGCATGGCGGCGTTGTATACGAAGATCGCCTCCACCACGGCAGCCTGGGCCAGGTCTTGCGGCGCCAGTTCCTCGTAGACATCCATGTTGGAGTGATGCGTACGGGAGCCGTAATCCAGTGGGTCCTGGATGAACTGGAATCCCGGAATGCCAACACCGTCGAAAGCTTCGTGATCGGTACCGCCGGTATTGCGCAGGGTAAGCGTAGTGACGCCCAAGTCCTTCAGCGGCTCGATCCACTGCGCAAAAATCGGCGCGATAGCAGCATTCTCCTGCAAATACACGCCGCGAATTTTCCCGCTGCCGTTGTCCAGGTTGAAGTACGCGGAAATTTTCTGCTGATCGGGCTTGAGCTGTATGGGACCGGCAGGTTTGCGGATCCACTCCGGCAGCTTGAGCTGATCGGGCGCTGTGGACAGCGGCACTTCGCCGAAGTGCTGTTTGACGTAGCCGTAGGAGCCGAATTCGCCTTGTTCTTCACCCGTCCACAGCGCGACGCGAATGGTGCGCCGCGGCTTCACTTGCAGCGTGTTGAGGATGCGCATCACTTCCATCGCGACCACGGTGCCTGCGCCGTTGTCGGTTGCGCCAGTACCGGAGGCCCAGGAGTCCAGATGCCCGCCCACCATCACCAGCTCGTCTTTCAGCTTGGGATCGGTGCCGGGAATCTCGGCAATGGTGTCATAGCCGTGCTCGTGATCGCCGGTGAACTTGGTGTCGATGTTCATCTCCAGAGTGACGGGAACATGCGCTTTCAGCAGGCGGTAAACGCGGCCGTAATTTTCAATGGCCATCACCACCACCGGCAGCGGGTCGGCGCGATCGCGCTTGTACGCCTCCCAGCCAAAGCCGGCGCCGCTGTCGTCGAAGATAGTGCCGCCGGAGCCGCCGCCGTCGCGGCCATCGCGGCTGGGCGTGATCACCGCCAGCGCATGCTCATCCGCGAGGAATTTGCCGACCTTCTGGCGTAATTCCAGGCGCTTCATGTATTGGTTGATGAAGTCGCGATTGCGCGGCTTCAGGGGATACTCGGTGAGCTTCTTGAGCTCCGCATCATCCAAGCGCACCCAGAGCGGCTTGTCCACCGGTGGCACATCGCGCATATCGCCGTAGAGTACGATCTTTCCCGCCAGCTTGCCCTTGTACTGGTCGAGGTCCTTCTCTTCCTTCACGCTGATCCAGACAGCGGGTGCGGTGATGGCGCCGTTCGTGGCCGGCGACCAGGGAGCTGCCTGCGCAATAAACACCGCCGTGTCGGGCGAAGTCATACGCGCCCAAGTGTTGAGCTGCTGCCAGCCCATGCCGAATTCGCCCCAGTCTTCGAGGTGCGCATTGCTGCAGCCCATCGCAGTGAACTGATCGCGGGTCCACTCATTGGCATGTTTCAGGTTCTGCGAGCCGGTCAGGCGCGGGCCGATGTCGTCGTCGAGCGCGGAGGCATACTCCATCACATGGGAGTGGCCCAGGCCCTCAGCGCGAATCCGCTGGTACATGCCGAGGTCCAGCGTCTCGTGCTCCGGTTGAGCCAACTCGTACGACGGCGGGCTGGTTTTCGCAGGGGCATTTTTGGATTTGTCGGCGGCGAAAATTGGAAGAATGCAAACGGTGAGAAGAGCAATTAGTATGCGCAAATTTCGATGAAACATTGGCTGGGGCAGCTCCAGTTCTAAGGAGAGACTGATTAAGGGCGATCGAGGTTCCTCAGGGGCTAAAGCCCAGCTTGATTTCCGGCACTTACGGACGGCCTGAAGGCCGTCCCCTTCAAAACTTCGACTTAATCAGAGCTTCCCTAAGCAAAATTGCAACGTTGCAGAGTACCAGAAAACGGCCCGGCAGCACGGAATTCGGCTGCGACTCATCACATTCTGCCGATCCGGGAAACGCCCGGCCGGTGTCGCTTCCGGATCGCACATCACAGACTTTCCCTGCCATTTCGGACACAATCGCGGTATGACGGAAGCACCGGTGTGCCCCGTGTGCGGAAATCCGCAGGTAAAGCTAGTCCGCCGCAGCCACCTCTTCTCCGAGGAGACGAAAAACCCAAGTGTGCTCGCCTATCGCTGCGAAAACGGACATCTGTTCATGAAGGGGGAACAGTCGCGGAAGGAACATCTGGACGAAGCCGATCCCATCTCCTCGCCCTAAGCGATACGCAACGCAACCGGCTGCTTACAGCTGAAAGACTGCGGTTGTTCGGTTTTGAACGAGGCGTCCGCAAGCGAACAAATGGGAGTTGATTTTCCTGACTGCATTGCGCGCAAGCCTCGAAGTTTGCTTGGGTTAGCAGGGTTCGTGCGCGGTCATCCAATTGCATCCAAATCCTCTGTACAACTTGTCGAGGATGGGATGCGCAGCTTTCTTCAAGATCTGAAATATGCCGGGCGACAGATGATGAAGTCGCCTGGATTTACGACGGTGGCGATTCTCACGCTGGCCCTCGGGATTGGCGCCAATACGACGATCTTCTCCGTCGTGAACGGCGTGTTGATTAATCCTCTGCCTTATCCGCACTCCGATCGCCTGGTCGTTCTATTTCATAACAAACCCAACTTCACAAAGGGCTCCATCTCGTATCCCAACTTCCTCGATTGGCAGCGCGATAACCGCAGCTTCGAGGCCATGGCAGCCTATCGCCAGGACAACTTCAAGATGACCGGCGCGGGGGAACCGGAGAACCTCAAGGGCGAAATGGTGTCGGCAAACTTCTTCGAGATTCTCGGCGTTAAGCCATTGTTGGGGCGAACCTTCACCACCGACGAAGACCGGCTGGGCGCCAATCCCACAGTCATGATCTCGGAAGGTTTGTGGAAACGGAAGTTCGCGGATAGAAAGGACATAGTCGGGCAGGCGATCGTTCTCGATGGAACCCCGCGCACGGTGATTGGCGTCGTCCCCGGCAGCTTCCAATTACAGCAGTGGAACTTCCGTCCAGCAGAGGCGTACACAGCGGTCGGCGAATACCGCGAGCCGCATTTCCGTGACCGCAGCGAGGCATGGGGGCTGGACGCCATCGCTCGCCTGAAGCCGGGCCTCATCCTGGCGCAGGCTGCGCAGGATATGCAACGCGTAAACCGAGGGTTGGAGGCGGCGTATCCCAACCTCGACGCCGGGATCAAAACCACCATCGTTCCGCTGAAAGAAGTAATCGTCGGCGACGTGCAGCCGGTGCTCTGGGTGCTGATGGGCGCGGTGCTGTTGGTGCTGCTCATCGCTTGCGTGAACGTGGCCAACCTGCAGTTAGCTCGATCGACGGTACGGCAGCGGGAATTTGCGGTGCGGGTGGCGCTGGGCGCGCGACAATCCCGCCTGGTGCGGCAGGTACTGACCGAAAGCCTGGCGCTCTCGCTTGCAGGTGGCGCGCTGGGGCTGCTGCTGGCGTACTGGGGAGGCAAGGCGGCGGTTGCTGCCATTCCCAAAGGGCTTCCGCGTGCTGAAAACGTCAGCCTCGATGCGCGGGTGTTGCTGTTTACGCTGCTCGTCGCGGTCGTGGCGGGAGTAGTCTTTGGGCTCGCGCCGGCGCTTAGGATCTCCCGCACGAATGTCAACACTACGCTGAATCAAAGCGGACGCTCCTTAGTCGGCTCCCACGCTCGCGCGCAGGCCGTCTTTGTCACCGTGGAAATGGCAATGGCACTGATTCTGCTCGTCGGCGCCGGGCTCATGATACGCACGCTGATGCAGTTATGGAATGTCGATGCCGGCTTTAACGCACAGGGCGTGGTTGCGTTCAGTATCACACCTTTTACGTCGCTCTCGAAACAGTCGCCGGAAGCCATTCACAGCGCATTTCGCCAGATGGAATCGACCCTGCGTGCAGTGCCTGGAGTCGAGGTGGCGTCACTAGAGACCGGCGCTGCTCCCATGTGGAGCGACGATGAGGAGCCTTTCTGGACCGACACTATGCGCCGTCCAGAACATGAAGCGGAACTCCCTCTGGCGTTGCGGTATGACGTCACGCCTGACTATTTGAAACTGGTGCGCGTGCCATTGCTGGCGGGACGCTTCTTCACCGATGCCGATAACGAGCACAGTTCGCGTGTGATGGTGATCGACGAAGACTTCGCTCGCCGCTACTTTCCCGGAGAGAATCCCATCGGCAAGCAGGTGCATTTCTCCGAACAATCGATTGGCGGTGCGCGTACCGACGAGATCGTGGGCGTGGTGGGACACGTCAAGCAATTCGGGCTTGCTCCGGATAAGTCCAACATCGTTGAGGCGGAATTCTATGAACCCTTTCATCAGGTGCCGGCCTCCCTCGTCCCCCTGGTGGCTGAGGGATTCAGGGGATTCGTTCGGGTGCGTGAAGGAGTGGATCCGGAGTCGGTGTTCCCCAGTATTCGGCGTGCCATGATGCAACTCGACAGCCAGATGGTGGTCGATAATCTGCATCCGATGCAGCGGCTCATTGCTGATTCTATTGCCCGCCAGCGCTTCGCCATGATGCTGTTCTCGATCTTCGCGGCGGGCGCGCTCTTGTTGGCGGCACTGGGTATTTATGGTGTGCTGTCCTACATCGTGGGACAGCGCACCCGAGAGGTCGGGATTCGAATTGCCATGGGAGCGCGCAAGGGGGACGTGGTATGGGCGGTGCTGCGCGATGGCGCTCGCATGACCCTGCCTGGCATCGGAATTGGACTGGTTGTGGCGCTGGGACTGACGCGGCTGATGGCGACAATGCTATTCGGCGTCGAACCAACAGACCTTCTGACGTTCACCTCGGTCGCGGTACTGCTAGGCACGGTGGCTCTGCTGGCCTGCTATCTGCCCGCCAGACGCGCAGCCGCGCTCGACCCTATGCAAGCTCTGCGGTCGGAATAACGACGGGTCCGCGCTCAGGTCCGATGGCGGCGGCGGAAGCGCGCGTGGGTTGGGGTCTTGCGCCGCTTCAGCGACATCCATTTTCCTAAGGTTTCCGACGAGGGCGCGAAGGCTGCCAACGCCAGAAATCCGCCAACAATTCCCAGAACCTCGGATGAGCCGCTGGTGCTCGAAGAACTCGAACTCTGCAGATTGACGACTTCGTTGTGCGCCTTGTGAAAAGCGAAAAACAGCAAGGACGCTCCCAGCACGAACACCGCAACCCGAATTGCGATCTTCACTACACCTCCTCCGAATGGGCGTAACCCAATCGAACCAGCTATAGTGCCATCATCATACCGGTGCGGTGCAAGAATTTTTTGCGGTTCGCGTACCCATCGAGTACTTCCGGGCGGCCACCCCTGCCATGCTGACCGATTACAGGACATTGACCGCGCGCGCTGCCAACAGAGCGATGATCGACAACGAGATGATCGCCTGCAACATCATGAGCACCTTGGCCCAGCGCGACAAGACGGCAGTATCCGTAGGCGAGAACGCCGTGCTGGTGTTGAAAGCCAGAAAAAGGTAGTCGATGAAGACTGGTGACCAGCGCTGGTCCGAGTCAGATTGCCGGACAGCCTGCGGGAAGAGGAACGAACTGTTGGCCGCGCCGCCAGGCTCATCCCGACCTAGTGGTCCGCCTGCATCCAGCTTCCAATACCACAGCGAAAACACCAGAACATTGGTAAGCCAAAGCAAGGTCGCGGAACTGAGCAGGGTGCGAGGCGAGTCCTTATGAGTTGGCAGACCCTGGATCAGGAGACCCAAAGATCCAACCAAGGCCAGCGTGATAGCGGCGAGGGCGACAAACGTCAGAATGCGCGTAAGGTTGTGGCGGCCAACCCGGTAGCTGAAAACGATGGGGACCAGCAGAACAAAAATGACGGCGAAAAGGAGCCATCGCGGGCCTACGGAGAGCCGCTCCGGCAATGCAAAATGGATGAGCGCATCCGCCAGCATGGCAACGAACGCAGGCCATCGCGGTTCCCGCACTTTCTGGACCTTCATAGGCATCAGTTCTCAGGTGTCAGCATCAGTTATCTGCTCCCAGCCCATTGGTTACGTGAAGAACGGACCCGCGAAAGAATGTTGCCAGTTGAATGAGCAGCAAGATCAACAATGGCGCACCCAGCGTACCACCTGGCTGTACAAGGTCTCACCAGGCTGACGATTGGTAGTTGACGGCTGGCGAAAAGCGAATGGCGAAGAGCGAAGAGGGAAGAGCGTACGGCGAATCGCGGAATTTGTGACGTATGTCATTGAATAGCGCCTGCCGCCGGGGTATATTGGCGCGTTCTTCGCAATCAGGTCACCGGGCGCTGTGATAGAGATCACCTCGCATTCGCCCGCGACCGGCGAGATAATCGAGCTATGCCGCAGAACTACGTACCAATCTTCATCTTTGCCTTTGTAGCTTTTTTGGTGGCCGCCGGGACGGTGGCGATTTTTGCCCTGATCCGCCCCAAGAACCCGTTCAAAACCAAGCTGATGCCCTACGAGTGCGGTATCACGCCCTTTGACAATGCGCGCGGCCGCTATACGGTGCGGTTTTATATCGTGGCCATTCTGTTCGTCGTCTTCGACGTGGAGACCATTTTTCTGTTTCCCTGGGCGGTGCAGTTCAAGCTGCTGGGCCTGTTCGGACTGCTGGAGATGATGATCTTTCTCGGCATCCTGATCGTGGGATACATCTGGATCTGGAAAAAGGGCGCGCTGGAATGGGTGTAGCCGTAAACGCCAGCGCAAGGACAAGGAATAGATCGGCCCCATTCGCGTCGTCCCGGTGCGGATGGGGTTTTTGTATGCTGAAATGCGCGAGAACTCCCGCCATTGTTGCGGGTTGCCATACGGATGTGATTCGGATCACAGAGCGACGTGACTCGCGTACAAGAAGGTGACCGCCTCTGACTGTTAGAACTAGAAGTTCCAAGTCGAACAGTTAGAGGTCCAGAAGAGAGGCATGGCAATGCCCGACGACAGCAAAGAGCCGAACCCACTCTTGCCTGAAGCAGGCAGCCCAGCCGAGACCAAATCGGCTTCGGCGGGAAAATCCGAGACAGCCAGCGCAAAGCCGGCGAATGAGCAGGTTGTGAGCCCTTCACCCGAATCGGCAGCCAAGCCGGCCGCACCCGAAAAGGCTACCGCTCCTGCAACCGAAGAGAAGCCGGCCGCACCCGTCGCTAAGCCCGCTGCCCCGGCCGCGGCTAAACCTGCCGCTCCCGCCGCCAAGCCCGCCCCCAAGGCCGAAGGCCCAAAACCGGAGCCGTGGGATTCGGAGTTGGTTCGCAGTCTGAAAAGTCAGTACGGCTCGGGCATCAGGGAGGCCAGCACTTACGTCGGCCAGAAGTATCTGGTGCTGGACAGCTCGATTCTGTACGAAATCCTGCTGCGCATGCGCGACGACGAGCTCTTCGACTACTGCACAGACATCACCGCGGTGCACTATCCCAAGCGCGAGACGCAGTTCGACATCATTTACGTGCTGTACTCGTTCCATAAGAACGAGCGCATCCGGGTCAAGACGCAGATCAAGGACGGCGACCATCTCCGCAGCGCCGTCGGCATCTGGCAGACAGCCAACTGGCTGGAGCGCGAGGTCTTCGACATGTTCGGCATCGTCTTCGACGAACATCCCGACCTGAAGCGCATTCTGTTGCCCGATGGCTGGAAGGGCCATCCGCTGCGCAAGGATTACCCGATTCTGCAGCAGGACAAGGAATGGGTGAAGAGCAACCTGGGCATCGAGAGTGGACAATGAGCGAACGCACCGATTACCTCGACCTCGATACCAAGGACGAAACCTTTCTTGACGCGACCGAGCTCGTCCTCAACATGGGGCCGCAGCATCCCTCGACCCACGGCGTGCTGCGCGTCATCCTGAAGCTGGACGGGGAAAAAGTTCTGGGCACCGAATGCGTCATCGGTTACCTGCATCGCGGGGTCGAGAAGATTGCCGAGAACCGCACCTATGCAATGTTTAATCCCTATGTCGATCGCATGGATTACGTGGCGGCGGTCTCCAACGGGCTGGGCTACTGCGAGGCGGTCGAGAAGCTGCTGAATACCGAAGCCCCGCCACGCGCGCAGCATATCCGCGTGATTCTCACCGAGCTGTGCCGTATCGCCAGCCACCAGGTCTGGCTGGGCACGCACGCCCTCGACATCGGGGCGCTAACGCCGCTGTTCTACTGCTTCCGCGATCGCGAAGAGATTCTGAAAATCTTCGAGAAATATTGTGGCGCGCGCCTGACCACGCACGCGTTCCGCATCGGCGGCTGCATTTACGAGACCTATGACGGCTTCGAGCAGGATTGCAAGAAGTTCTGCGATGCCTTCATTCCCAAGCTTGACGAGTATGAAGAGCTGCTGACCACAAATCGCATCTGGGTGCGGCGTACCAAGGGCGTCGGCATTCTGAAGCCGGAAGACTGCATTGCGCTGGGCGTAACCGGCCCGGTGCTGCGCGCCAGCGGCGTGAAATGGGACTTGCGCAAGGCGCAGCCGTATGAGGCTTACAAGAATTTCGATTTCGATATCCCGACGGGGCTGAACGGCGACACCTACGACCGGTACCTGGTGCGCATCGAGGAGATGCGCCAGTCGGTGCGCATCATTCGCCAGGCGGTCGATGGGCTGCCTTCGGGGCCGATCATGGCCAAAATTCCCAAGGTACTGAAGCCGCCGGTCGGCGAGGTCTATGTCTCAATCGAGGCGCCGAAAGGCGAGTTGGGATATTTCATCGTGAGCGACGGCTCCATGCAGCCCTATCGCGTACGCGTGCGGCCGCCGTCGTTCGTCAATCTGCAAGCTCTCGACAAGATGGTGCGCGGCCTGCTGGTGGCTGATGTGGTTGCCGTTATCGGCACCCTCGACATCGTGCTGGGCGAGGTGGACCGCTAATGCTTGACGCAATAACAAAATATCTCGGTTCGAGCGCCACGCCCGGCGAAGCCGGCAGCATGCTCTGGGCGACGATCTACATCCTGATCATCACGATCGGGATTTCGCTGGCCGTCATCGCAATGAATTGGCTGGAGCGAAAAATACTCGCCCACATGCAGATTCGCCTGGGCCCAATGCGCGTCGGCCCGCACGGATTGCTCCAACCTTTCGCCGACGCCCTGAAGCTGCTGATCAAGGAAGACATCATTCCGCAGGAAGCCGACAAGTTGGTCTTCTGGAGCGCGCCGGTTGTCGTAACCATGACGGCGTTCACAACGTTTTTGGTCGTGCCCTTCGGCCGCACCCACGCCGTTACCGACATGAACATCGGAATCCTGTTCATGCTGGGCGTTTCGTCGCTGGGAGTGTTGGGCATCATCATGGCGGGTTGGTCGTCGAACTCGCATTACCCGCTGATGGGCTCGCTACGCTCCAGCGCCCAGATGGTCTCGTACGAAATCGCCATGGGGTTGGCGATTGTCTGTGCCGTGCTGATGACTAGCCTGCAAACCGGCACCGGGACGCTGAGCATGATCGGCATCGTCGAAGCGCAGGCGGCGCAACACACCTGGTTCATCTTTAAGTTCTTCCCGCTGGGATTCATGGCGTTCGCGATTTTCGCCATCGCTATGGTGGCCGAAACCAACCGCGCGCCCTTCGATCTGCCTGAAGCCGAGTCGGAACTGGTCGCGGGCTTCCACACCGAGTACAGCGGCTTCCGCTGGTCATTGTTCTTCCTGGCGGAATACGCGGCCATGCTGGCGGTTTCGTCGATTGCGGTCACGTTATGGCTCGGCGGATGGATGCGGCCGTTCCCCACGTGGCTGGGCGGATCAACTTGGGACCTGGCGTTCTCGTTGTTCCCGGCACTGACGTTCTTTGTGCTTGCCGGCCTATGCCTGCTGGGCACGGTGCGCATGCCCAAAATCCCGCAGATGAAAATCCAGACGGTCGGCCTGTTGATCTTCGGTCTGCTGCTGGGATTCATCGGGCTGGTGCTAATCATCCCCGGCGTGCGCGAGCGGGTGCAGGACATTTACTGGTTCGTCGTTAAGGTTGCGTTCTTCATGTACTTGTACATCTGGTATCGCGGGACGTTTCCGCGCTACCGCTTTGACCAGCTCATGAAGGTGGGCTGGAAGGTACTGCTGCCGACCGGCTTGGGCGTCCTCATTGCCACCGCGATTTGGGGACTGCTGCCGCAATTGTCGGGAGCGATCCTGGGGGTGCTGAGGTGAGTCTGACGCCGCTGCTGCGCAAGATCTTATTGGTGGACCTGGTGAAGGGCCTCAAGGTGACGTTTAACTATCAAGCGCCAAATGAGGCAATCACGGAGCAGTATCCACTGGAACGGCCGGTCATCTTTGAGCGCTATCGCGGACAGCCGCGGCTGAAGGTCGATCCCGAGAGCGGCAACTCGATGTGCATCGTCTGCAATCTGTGCGCGTTGGCCTGTCCGGAGCAGTTGATTGTAGTGAAGGGCGAGCGCAACCCGGCGACCAAGCGCAAAGAGCCGGTCTCGTGGACCTACGACCTGAGCCGCTGCATGTTCTGCGGCCTGTGTGCCGAAGCCTGCTCGACCGATGCGCTGGAGCTGACACAGGATTACGAGATGGCGCTCTACAGCCGCGAAGGCATGGTGCTGGACCAGGCGGCGCTCGAACGCGGCCAGGAGCCGGTGCAGTACGTGAAGTAGGGCAGTTGCCAGTTGCCAGTTGTCAGTTGCAGAAGGCAAGGGCGAGGGATTGGTTTCGACTTGGCGGTTGGGGTAGTGCTGGCCTTCAGGCCAGCGTTGAGACAGTTCGTTTAAGAAGAGGGGCGCGGCTTTAGCCGCGCCGAACAGAGAACCGAATTGCCGAGCCGGCTTTAGCCGGCGGAAGAGAAATGCAGGTCCCTCCGCTCGCGGCTGAAGCCGCTCGGTCGGGATGACAAGGTTTTGCGAATCGCTAATTGCTGCTTTTATGACTCCTATCGCGACATCGTTCTTCTTCTACTTCCTGGCGATCATGGCCATTGTTTCGGCCATTGCGGTGATCACCCGGCGCAATCCGGTACACGCGGCACTGTCGCTGATTGTGACGCTGCTTTCGCTCGCCGGGTTCTACCTGATGCTGTACGCGCCGTTCGTTGCTGGCGTGCAGATTGTGCTCTACGCCGGCGGCATCATGGTGCTGTTCCTGTTCGTCATCATGCTGGTGAATCTGGAGCAGAACATCCGCGAATACCAGTTCAACAAGCAGTGGCTGGTCGGCATCATTGCGGCGCTGTCGCTTGGCGGATTGCTGCTGTTCGTTTACCAGCGCGGGCACAATATCTTCCCCCACGATTTTGCGGCACTGCCCGAGGGACAGAACACGCAACAGATCGGCATCGCGCTCTACGGTCAGTACATGCTGCCATTTGAGATTGCCTCGCTGCTGCTGCTGGTCGCTATCGTGGGCGCCGTCGTCATGGCGAAGAAGAGGATTTGAAAAGTAGTGGTCAGTGGCTAGTGGCCGGTGGCCAGAACGGGCTTGGGGAAACAGTTTTGAGATTGGCTGAATGCTGATTGCTGAGTGCTATTTATGGCGGAAATTACCACATTGCATTACCTGGTTGTTGCTGCGGCGCTGTTCATCATCGGCACCATTGGCGTGCTGACGCGGCGCAACGTGGTCATTATTTTGATGTCGATTGAGCTGATCCTGAATGCCGTCAACTTGAACCTGGTAGCGTTCTCGCGGCTCTACGGGCTGCACGGGCAGGTGTTCGCCATCTTCGTCATCACCGACGCTGCGGCGGAAGCCGCGGTCGGACTGGGCATCATCATCGCCTTCTTCCGCAATAAGGAGACGGTGAATGTGGACGAGGTGGACCTTTTGAAATGGTAGTCGCGTTATAGGGGTCCTTCGACTCCGGATCGCAAAGAAGCGATCCTCCGCTCAGGATGACAGACATTGGATTTGCATTTTGGGTTTTGCTAATTGCTAACGGCTAAATGCTATGTACTTTCTTGACCACATCTGGATCATTCCGCTGTTTCCCGCTATCGGCGCGGCTGCGATGTTCTTCTTTGGACGCAAGCTGTCGAAACAGGCGGTAAACGGCATCTGCGTCGGTCTCGTCGTGCTGGCGTTCGTGTGGGCCTGCCTTGCAGTCTGGCAGTACACCGGATACTCCGCTGCGCATCCGGGCAAGCCCTTCGAGAAGGTGCTGTTCACCTGGATGGGAACGGGGAGCGACTCGCTGAGCTATCCCACGCACGGCGGTACGGCTCCGTTTCATGCCGATGCCGGCTTCCTGCTCGATCCGCTCTCCAGCATCTGGCTGCTGTTCGTCTGCGGCGTGGGCATGCTCATCCACATTTACTCGATGGGCTACATGGGCCATGAAGGCGGCTATTACCGCTTCTTCGGCTACATGAACCTGTTCATGTTTTCCATGCTGACGCTGATCCTGGCCAATAACTACGCGCTGATGTTCGTGGGCTGGGAGGGCGTGGGCCTGTGCTCGTACCTGCTGATCGGATTCTACTTCCAACGACACTCGGCCTCGACCGCTGCTAACAAGGCATTCATCGTGAACCGGGTGGGCGACGCCGGATTCCTGCTGGGCATGTTCACCATCGCCTGGTACTTCGGATCGGTGCAGTACACCGCCATCAATCATCTGGCGCGTAGTGGCCTGTTCAGCATCGGCGATCCGGTGATTACCGCCGCCTGCCTGTTGCTGTTTGTTGGCGCCTGCGGCAAGTCTGCGCAATTCCCGCTGTATGTCTGGCTGCCGGACGCGATGGAAGGTCCTACGCCGGTGTCCGCCCTGATCCACGCCGCCACCATGGTTACCGCCGGCGTGTACATGGTGGCGCGTTCGAATGCGCTGTTTGTGCTGGCGCCTAATGCGATGAAGACCGTCGCCATCATCGGAGCGCTGACCGCGATCTTCGCCGCGACGATTGCCCTGGTGCAAAACGACATTAAGCGCGTGCTGGCCTATTCGACCGTCTCGCAGTTGGGATACATGTTCCTGGCGCTGGGTGTTGGAGCGTTCGCCGCCGGCGTCTTCCACGTCTTCACCCACGCCTTCTTCAAGGCGCTGCTGTTCCTCGGAGCCGGCTCGGTAATCCACGCCATGAGCGGCCAGCAGGAGATGCAGCACATGGGCGGGCTGCACAACAAGATCAAGACCACGTTTGGAACCATGCTGGTGGCGACGCTCGCCATCTCAGGCATTCCCGGTTTTGCCGGCTTTTTCTCCAAGGACGCCATTCTGTGGGAGACGTGGTCGCGCGAAGGCGGCGCGTTTCGCTATCTCTGGTACATCGCATTCTTCACTGCGCTGCTGACTTCGTTCTACATGTTCCGGCTGATTTACCTGACGTTCTTCGGCAAGCCGCGCATGAACCATGAGGTCGAACACCACATTCATGAATCGCCTAAGACCATGACGGTACCGCTAGTGATCCTGGCGATCTGTTCGATTGCCGCCGGCTTCCTGGGATTGCCGCATAGCTTGGGCGGGTCGAACCGCTTCGAGAAGTTCCTTGAGCCGGTGTTCGCTAAAGAGGCTGTCGTGCTGCAACAGGGCGGAGCCGAAGCGCAGGTTGCCGCCGGCGAAAAGCAGGAGGAGCACACCACTCCCATCGAGTATGTGCTGATGTTTGCCTCCGTGGGTGCGGCGGTGCTGGGCTGGTGGCTGGCGCAGCGCGCCTACAAGAATGCTGACAAGGGCTACAAGGAGCCGATCCAGGAAGTCGCGCCGCGATTCTACAAGACGCTGTTCCGCAAGTGGTATGTGGACGAGATCTATGACTGGATCTTCACTGGCCGAGCGAAGGTCGGTAAGGTACGGCTGGGCGCAATGGGTCTCGGCGACGCTATGTGGAAGTTCGATGCCGACGTGATCGACGGCGCCGTCAACGGAGCCGGCTGGACAACGCGAATGACAGGGAATTTGTCCGTGCTCTGGGATAAGTGGATCATCGACGGCTTGTTGGTGAATGGAGTTGCCATGGTAACGCGGCTGGCCTCCTATCCCGTGCGCCTGGTGCAGTGGGGACTGGTGCAGTGGTACGCCCTGGTGATGGTCGGCGGCCTGGTTGGGCTGAGCGCGTACTACCTCGTGCCTCAGTCGGTGTGGCACTGGATGGGCGTGCACTGGTTCATCTCTGCTGCCGCAATTGTGGCCGTAGTTGCGATTCTGGGGTTTGGCTGGTCGGTGGTAGCGAACCGTCCGCCGCGTGTCGCGGAGACAAAAAGCATAACCGCCACGGCGAGCGCAGATTGAGGCCGGCCCTCGGCACGTGGGTAACACAAGTGCCAGGGGAGCGAAGAGCAGCTCCCTCGACTCGGACTAAAGTCCTCGCTCGGGATGTGAGAGGGCAGGAAGTTATAGGGGTCCTTCGACTCCGGATCGCTAAAGACGCGATCCTCCGCTCAGGATGACAGTTGTTGCTGTTCTGGCGAAAAGCGAAGAGCGAAAAGCCAAGTCAGAGGCGAATCGCAAAACAGGTTTATAAAGCTGACGGCTGATAGCTGAAGGCTGAGAGCTAATACATGTACAACCATATTCTTTCGATCATCTTATTCACGCCGCTTGTGGGGGCCATCCTGCTGCTGCTGGTGCCCAAGGAAAACAAGGACGCGATCCGCTGGATCGCGAACATCTTCGCCTTCCTCGGGTTCGCAGTCTCGCTGCCGCTGATTCCGTGGTTCTGGGCGCTGAAGGAGCGTGGCGGCTTCCAGTTCGTCGAAGGGGCGCCTAACAACTGGATTCCCTCGATCGGCGCAGGCTACGTGATCGGCATCGACGGCATTTCGTTCCTGCTGATCATGCTGACCACGCTGCTGGGCGCGATCTCGATTCTGTCGTCGTGGAACGCAATCCAGGAGCGGGTGAAAGAGTATTACATCTGGTTCCTGGTGCTGCAGGCGGGCATGTTGGGCGTGTTCATGGCCAACGACATGTTCCTCTTCTTCGTTTTCTGGGAGGCGATGCTAGTGCCGATGTACTTGCTCATCGGCATCTGGGGCGGCCCGCGCAAGCTCTACGCGGCAATCAAGTTTTTCCTGTATACCCTGTTCGGCTCGGTGCTGATGCTGCTGGGCATCCTGTTCCTGTATTTCCATCACCAGACCCTGACCGGCGTGTACACCTTCTACCTGCCCGATCTGTATGCCACCGCGCCCAAGATCGGCGGGCACGCGGCGATCTGGCTGTTCTTCGCCTTTTTCATCGCCTTCGCGATCAAGGTGCCGATGTTCCCGTTCCACACCTGGCTGCCGGACGCGCACGTTGAGGCGCCCACCGCAGGCTCAGTTATTCTGGCCGGCGTTCTCCTGAAGATGGGAACGTACGGACTGATCCGCTTCTCGCTGCCGTTCTTCCCAGCGGTGGCGATGACGCCGTGGGTGCGCGAGTTCATGATCGTGCTCTCGCTGATCGCTATCATCTACGGCGCGCTGGTCTCGCTGATGCAAAAGGACATGAAGAAGCTGGTGGCGTACTCATCCGTCAGCCACCTTGGCTTCTGCACGCTGGGCATCTTCGCGCTTAGCCCGCTGGGGCTGAGCGGTTCGGTGCTACAGCAGATCAACCACGGTATCTCTACCGGGGCGCTGTTCTTGATTGTCGGCATCCTCTACGAGCGCCGTCATACGCGCGAGATCTCTGAATACGGCGGCATCTCCAACGTGATGCCGATCTACGCCACCATCACCTTGATCATGTTCATGTCTTCGATGGGACTGCCGCTGCTGAACGGATTTGTGGGCGAGTTCACCATCCTGCAAGGCACCTTCATGGAGAACAAGATTTGGGCGGCATGGGCGGTGCCGGGCGTGATTCTCGCCGCGGCGTACCTACTGTGGCTCTATCAGCGAGTGTTCTTCGGGCCGGTGAACAATCCCAAGAATGAGAAGCTGCTGGATTTGTCGGGACGCGAGCTGGCGACCTTTATTCCGCTGGTGGCCATCGCCTTCTGGATCGGCCTGTATCCCAAGCCGTTCTTCCAGATTCTCGCCACGCCGGTAAACAACCTGGTGGCGACCGTGCGGCCCGATTATCCCGGACTACAGAAGCCGGTGCTGGCGACACAGCCCACGACTCCTACTCCGTCAGAGACGCCCACCGCGGCTCCGCAAGCGGCGAATGGTCCCCAGGCGCAGCAGAGTGGTTTTATCAGATCCGTCGAATCCTACAGAGGTGTCATCCCGACCGAAGGGCTTTCAGCCCCGAGTGGAGGGACCTGCTGTTCGGCCGCCGATCATCAGCCTCCGCCACAACAGCAGGTCCTTCGACTGCGCGTCCACTCGCCTCGCAAAACCGGCGGGCCGGAAGGGCGACGCGGACGCTCCGCTCAGGATGACACCTCAATGAAGGTTCAGGCGGAGATACCTGCAACAACGGCGAACGCTCAAGTGCCGCTGGCCAACACCAAGTGAGGAACTTGTGACCACCTCGCTCGCACAATACTTTTCCTTCTCCAGCACCGATTACCTGTTGGCGCTGCCGATGCTGTTGCTGACGCTGTTTGCGCTCGGCATTCTCATGATCGATCTCCTGCTCCCCAAACAGTGGAAGCAGGTGAACGCCATCACCGCCTTGATAGGCCTGGCGTTCTCCGCTGCTGCGGTCGGAAAGCTGCATTGGGCCTATCACGTCGCGCAACAGAAGGGCCTGGCATTCGTCGATACCGGCTTCATGGGATCGCTGCTGGTCGATCCCTTCGCCATCTACTTCTTCTACCTGTTCCTGGCGGGTGCTGCGATCGCGGTATTGATGTCGATGCACTATCTCGAGGTTGAGCACGAGAACCATGGCGAGTTCTACGCCTTGCTGCTGTTCTCCGTCGTCGGCATGATGTGCATGGCGGCGGGCTACGACATCGTGCTGATATTCATCGGCCTGGAGCTGATGGCCATCTCGACCTACGTTCTGGTCGGTTTCCTGCGGCGCGACAAGCGCTCCAACGAAGCCGCACTGAAGTATCTGCTGCTGGGCGCGTTTTCGTCCGGCATATTCGCGTATGGCTTGTCGCTCTTCTATGGGCTGACCGGCAGCACGAATCTGGGCAAAATCGCTCTGGGGCTGCAACGAATCATCGCGACGCGTCCAAACGATCCGGTCGTCATCTTCGCCTTATTGGCCACCACGACGGGATTGCTATTCAAGATTGCGGCGGTGCCGTTCCATCAATGGGCGCCGGACGCTTATGAGGGGGCGCCTACCAGCGTTACTGGCTTCATGTCAGTCGCGGTCAAGGCCGCGGGCTGGGCGATGCTGCTCCGCATCTTCCTCTTCGGACTTTATCCTCTACGCTCGATGTACGTTCCGCTGCTGATCTTCGTTTCCATCGCCACCATGACCGCCGGCAACCTGGCCGCGATCACGCAGACCAACCTGAAGCGGCTGCTGGCCTACTCGTCCATCGCGCACGTCGGCTATATGCTGCTGGGTCTGATTGCCAGCGATGGCCAGACCAACTCCACCGGCATCATGGCGATCCTGATTTACCTGCTGGTGTACACCTTCATGAACCTCGGCGCATTCGCCGTGATCACCTCGCTACGCCGCCGCAACATCATCGGCGACGAGATCGACGACATCGCCGGGTTGTACTTCAAGGCGCCGACAGAAGCGATTCTGATGCTGGTGTTCCTGCTGTCGCTGGCCGGAATTCCGCCGCTGGCAGGCTTCTGGGGCAAGTACTTCATCTTCCTCAGCCTCATCCAGACGGGCCACTACGCGCTGGCGTCGCTGGCCGTGCTCTATGCCGTGGTTGGTCTGTACTACTACATGCGGATCGCGAACGCGATGCTGATGCGACAGCCGGTGGAAGCCGAGCCGGTGCGCATCAGGCCGGCTATGAAACTCGCCTTGACGATCACGGCTGTCGCGACGGTTGGGATCGGCCTCTTCCCCAACTTCTTCATCAACGCGGCGAACTGGTCGCTGGGCCTCGTGCAGGGCTCGCAACACATGGCGGCGCTGTTGCGGTGAGCTTTGGCGATGAGCTCCGGCCGTGACGCCGCTCCGCGGCTCGGAATAATTTCCCACTCCACCCAGGATTCCGCTTCGCTTCATCCTGGGCTAACGACATAGCCGCCCCTGCGGGGCTGGATTTTCGCGGGTCAATGTTCCACCGCCAAGGAGAAAGGTTAGTTCTCATGCATACACCTAACTAAGCCCACGGCTAACACAAATGTCGCCCTTTGAACTTTGTCCCAAAACCTCGGCGCCGCTTTCTCAGTGTACGGTCGAAGCGCTACATCTCCTATCCAGAAGCAAGCGATGATGGAAGCGGAAAAGCGGTTACTGCTGTGTGTAGGCTGTACCCGTAACCCAGCCTGTATAATCGTCCCTTTGCATTCACCTTCCTAGGAGCTTCTTTGCCTCAGGCGGAAATTGGCATCATCGGCGGCAGCGGTCTGTACACCATGCCGGGATTCAGCGACGTACATGAGGTATCGCTGGAAACCCCGTTTGGTGCGCCTTCCGATGCCTTCGTGCTGGGGACACTCGAAGGCCGCAACGTGGCGTTTTTGTCGCGGCACGGACGCGGCCATCGCTTGATGCCCACCGAAATCAACTATCGCGCCAACATTTACGGCATGAAGCAACTCGGGGTGGAGCGCATCCTGTCGCTGTCGGCTGTCGGCTCCTTGAAGGAAGAACATCGCCCGCTGGACTTCGTTGTCCCCGATCAGTTCATCGATCGCACCCGCCATCGCGTCGATACTTTTTTTGGCGATGGCCTGGTGGTACACATCGGCCTCGCAGAGCCGATCTGTGGCGAAGTAGCCAAGATTGCCGTGGAAGCCTGCCGCCGCGCCGGCGTCAATGTCAAGCCGCGCGGGACTTACTTGAACATGGAAGGCCCGCAGTTTTCCACCAAGGCCGAGTCCAACCTGTATCGCAGTTGGGGGCTCGACGTCATCGGTATGACCAATCTCACGGAGGCGAGGCTCGCCCGCGAGGCTGAGCTTTGCTACGTCACCGTTGCTATGGTCACCGATTACGACTGCTGGCATGAGGAGCACGATCACGTCAGCGTCGATCAGATCGTCGCCGTGCTGTTGAAGAACGCGGAGCATGCTTGTAATGTCGTGCGCGAAGCGGTTGCCGCCATGCCAAAGACTCGCTCCTGCAAATGTGGTACAGCGCTGAAGAGCGCCATCATCACCCAGAAAAATGCCGTGCCCGCGGCTACACTGCAAAAGCTACAGCTGCTGGTCGGCAAGTATTTCGATTCCGAACAGAAAGCGGGAACATAGAACTTGTCCATTCTTGTTGTTGGATCCGTCGCATTCGATACCCTGAAAACTCCTTACGGCGAGCGCCAGAAAATCTTGGGCGGCGCGGCCACTTATTTTTCGCTCTCGGCCAGTAACTTCACCGATGTTCGCGTAGTCGCCGTCGTCGGCGAGGACTTTACGCCTGATAACGAAGCCGTCATGAGCAAGCGCGGCATTGACACCCGCGGCATCCAGCACGCCAAAGGGAAGACCTTCCACTGGACGGGGGAGTATGGCGATAACGTCAACGAGGCAAAGACGCTAAATACAGAACTAAACGTCTTCGAGACTTTTCAGCCGGCGATTCCGGACGAGTACCACAATTCTGCTTACCTGTTCCTGGCGAATATCGATCCCGTATTGCAAACCAGGGTGCGCGATGCGATGCAAAATGTGCAACTGGTGGGCGGCGACACTATGAACTACTGGATCACAGGCCATCGTCAAAATCTCGACAAGATGCTAAAGCGCGTGGACGTGCTGCTGATCAACGACAACGAGGCCAAGATGCTGGCCGGCGACAGCAGCCTGCCGCGGGCCGCGCACAAGGTGCTGGACATGGGTCCGCGCGCGCTGGTTATCAAGCATGGTGAGTACGGCGCGACCATCTTTTTCCGCGACGGCGAGTTTGCCGGAGGGTATCATCCCTTCCGCGCTCCCGCGCTGCCGCTGGACGAAGTGCGCGATCCTACCGGGGCCGGCGACAGCTTTGCCGGCGGCTTCATGGGCTATATTGCCTCGCAGGGCGAGGTAAACCGCCGCGTGCTGAAGCATGCCATGTTCTACGGCAGCGTGATGGGATCTTTCTCAGTCGAGCGCTTCGGCACCGAGCGGTTACAGTCACTGACTCGTGAGGAGATTGACGAGCGCTTCAACGTCTTCCGCGAGCTAACGCATTTGGACTGACCCTGCAGTGTCGAGCCGAAGACAGGAAGATAGTACACTGCTGCTAGAGGCGTGTAATGTGCCACCCTAGTGAGATCATTGTCACAGATCCAGAGATCCTCGGAGGAATGCCGGTTTTTCGCGGAACTCGCGTGCCTTTTAAGAATCTGCTCGACTACTTAGAAGGCGGCCATACGCTGGATGAATTCCTGGAGCAGTTTCCTTCGGTGACCCGGGAGGCAGCGATCGCAGCTCTGGAACACGCCAAGCATCTGGTTATTTCCCAGGCCAGATGAGAGTGCTGATCGACGAGTGCTTGCCGCGTGCATTGAAGCGCTTGCTCGGGGAGCACGACTGTCGAACCGTGCGCGAGATGGGGTGGTCCGGCAAAAGAACGGAACGCTACTCACTCTGGCGGAAGCGGAATTTGATGTTCTCGTCACCGTTGACCAAGGTATGGAACACGAGCAGAACTTTGCGAATCGCAAGATGTCTTTGCTTGTGCTGAATTCGAAATCAAATCAAATCGAAGATCTGGAACCCATCATTCCAGCCCCTCTGGCCGCGCTCCGCGATATCCAGCCTGGAAGTGTAGTTCGAGTGGAGGGATGAAGTATCGCGTTCGGTAGTTCGCATTGAGTCCGCTGCGAGAGGTAAACTCTGAGCTATGGAATTGCACATGACCCCTGAAACCGAAGCCAAGCTGAATGATCTAGCTCGGCGTACACAACGGGGCAAAGACGAATTGCTGGAAGAGGCTGTGCATCACCTGCTCGTTTACAACGAATGGCTGGAGCGCAAGGTGCAAAATAGCCAGGCGGCCGCGGACCGAGGCGAAACGGTTTCGGACAAGGATGTACGTGCCTGGATTGAGCAACGGGAACGTCGCTGAATGCGAGTCGAGTGGTCGCTGCATGCTGTCACGGACGTGAAGGCAATTTCTGAATACATCGAGCGCGATCGCGACCTCGATACTGCCAACCGAATCATACGAATCATCTATGACGCTGTTCATAGCCTGGCAGAGATGCCGGGACGCGGCCGTTCCGGCCGTGTCGAGGCCACCCGCGAGCTGCCGGTTTTACGAACGCCCTACGTCATCATCTATCGCGTGTTTGCCGAACGAGTGTTGGTCCTCAACATCGTGCATGGAGCGCAGAGGTGGCCATAAGAGTGGGGTCCGGAGGCAAGCCGGAATCTCGGCGGCGTGGTGGCCTGGTGACGAACCGTACGCCTCATAGCGTTGGCGAGCAGCGCTTCCTGCGGCAGCGTACCGAAGCCCGCCTCACCCTGCTGCTCGGCGCGTTTTCCATCGCAGCCCTGATTTACTACTACATCCATCAACAACTGCTGCTCTATGGCGACGCCGTTGCCCATCTGAACATCGCACGCCGTGTGGTGGACAATCGCCACCCCTTGGCATCCTACGGCCAGCTGGGTACGGTCTGGCTCCCTCTGCAGCACATTGCCATGCTGCCTTTCGTGTGGAATGACGCCCTCTGGCGGAGCGGCGTCGCCGGCTCGATTCCCGGCATGGTGGCCTATGTGCTCGGCGGGCTCGGCATCTTCCGCCTGGTGAGCGCCCGCGCCGGAAGCCTTGCCGGCTATGCAGCTACGGCGATTTACGCGCTGAATCCCAACCTGCTCTACATGCAGGTGACGGCGATGAATGAGCCGATCTTCCTGGCTTTCTTCGTCTGGTCGCTGGTTTACCTGGACGAATTTCTGCGTGCGACATTTCCGCCAGAACCCGGTTCGCTGGTGGGCCCGGCACAGATGAAGCCGCAGCGCACTCTCGAGTTCTGCGGAATCTGCATGGCTGGCGGAGCGCTCACCCGCTACGACGGCTGGTTCACCGCCGGCATTCTGGGCCTACTCCTCTTGTATGTCTTCGTGCTTTGGTGGCGGCGCGCGTCGGATCCCCGGCGCCGGCATTTGATGCTGAAGTCGCTGTTGGAAGTTCTGCTGCTCAACGCGTTGATTCCAGCTTACTGGCTCATTTATACCTATTTCGTCTCGGGGCGCGCCTTCGACTTCATCACGGGTCCCTACTCGGCCAAAGCGATCGCGCTACGCTCGACTGCACAGGGAGCGGCGCCCTATCCCGGCCAGCATCATCTGTTCACGGCTTCGCTGTATTTTCTGAAAGCTGCCCAGCTCAACGTTGGTGCCGCGACTTGGGGCCGTGTGCTACTCGGCTTGGCCATGCTCGGGACCGTACTGGCGATCTGGCGCTTTCGCCGGTATGGGCCCCTTTTACTGCTCTGGCTGCCGCTGCCGTTCTATGCTTTGTCGATCGCGTACGGCAGCGTGCCGATTTACCTGCCGGTGTGGTATCCGTTTTCCTATTACAACGTGCGCTACGGACTGGAACTGCTACCCGTCTTTGCCGCTTTCTCGGCGATACTCGCAGCCTATATCGCCGATAACCTCAAGGCCGCACCCGCTAGACTCGGCGCTTGGGGCGTCTTAGCTGTCATGGTTGCGGGGAGCTATGTCGCGGTTTATCGCGAGACGCCAATTACCCTTCGCGAGGCGCAGGTCAACTCTCGTGGACGGATCGCGCTGGAGCAAGCCCTGGCGAGCGCTCTTGCTGGCGTGCCGCCCTCAGCCACTCTGCTGATGTATGAAGCCGAACATGCGGGCGCATTGCGGATGGCCGGCATTCCTCTCCACCGGGTCATCTCGGAGGCGGAGCATCCCGACTGGGAGTGGGCGCTGCTCGACCCAGCACATCATGCCGACTACATTGTCGCCTGCGATAGCGACCCGGTTCAGGCGGCGGTGCGGAGGCGGCGTTCCGAGCTGACGGAAGTGCTCTCCGTCAGCGCGCCTGGGCAGTCGAGGTGCACAGTGTACCGGCCGCATACTGCAAGTTAATAGTTATGTCCCAGTGCCTTTGTTAGAATCCGCGCAGTAATAATGCCTATTTCTCTTGAACGCGCTGTCCGGCTTCGCGGTCCCTTTCCGGCTACCCGCAGGAAGCCTGGCGCTCTGCTTCCTCCAGTTATTACGATCACCCAAACCATCGTTGAACACGACTGAGATGCCGACTCTCCCCTTCGTGAAAGCGACCGCTTGCGGCAACGATTTCCTGATAGTCGATTTCGTCCATGCCCCGAACGATATTCACAGTTTCACGCGCCATATCTGCGATCGTCATAATGGTGTGGGCGCCGATGGTGTGGAGTGGGTGCTTCCCGCCACAGATGCTGACTTGCGCGTGCGATTGCTGAATGCGGACGGGTCAGAGGCGGAGATCTCCGGCAACGGAACGCGTTGTGTTGCCGCCTGGTTCTGCGCGGAAAAGCAGCGCGATTGCGTCGTCATTCGTACCGGGGCAGGGTTGAAACGATGTGAGCTTGTCGCACGCGAGGGAAACACATCCGAGTTTCGTAGTTCGATGGGAGAACCCGCGATAGGAGATGATTTCTCTATCAAGTTTACCTACGGCAAGATCATCGGCACGCCGATTTCCATGGGAAACCCACATTACGTGGTATTTGTTCCTGAGTTCGAGCTGGGCTGGCAGGCAAAGGCGGAGCAGATCTCAAGGCATCATGACTTTCAGCATGGGATGAATGTGGAATTTGTGAGAGTGCTGGACGACCATGAAATCGAGGTGCGCTTCTGCGAGCGTGGGGTAGGGGAAACAATGTCATCCGGCACCGGATCGTGTGCCGCTGCCGTCGCGTCGATCCACGCCGGCAAGGTGAAAGCCCCAGTGCAGGTGCACGCCCCCGGGGGGGTGCAGACGGTGGAGTGGGCAAGCGAGGTCTTTCTCACCGGCCCGGCAACATTACTCTGTCGCGGAGAGTTCTTCATTTAAGATGGTCGTTCAGATGACCAGCTCGCGCCAATCTGAGCGTATCCGTCCGTCCGCGCTGCGGCCCGGCGACACTGTCGGGATCATTGCCCCGTCGAGCGGCTTTCGTCGCGACGACTTCGAAGCCGGCTGTGCTGAGCTGCTGCGTCTGGGGTATCGCCCCTTCTACTTGCCCTCAATCTTCGATCGCGAGCTGTACTTTGCCGGACCGCCAGAGCGGCGGGTACGCGAGTTGCATGAGATGTTCGCCCGGCCGGAGGTGAAAGCGGTGCTCTGTGCGCGCGGCGGTTACGGTTGCAACTACCTGCTGCCGCACCTCGATCTCGATCTCATACGCGCCAATCCTAAGATTGTTGTCGGCTGCAGCGATGTGACGAGTTTGTTAACGTATCTGTGCGACGCTGCCGGCATGGTGACTTTTCATGGGCCGATGCTGGCGGGTGACATTGCCCGTCCCGGCGGCTTGGATGAGGAAGGCTGGCGGACGGCAGTGACGTCCGGCGTTAGGTATCAGCGCGAATTCTCACCCGAGGAAGTGCAGCCCCTGGCGGAAGGCGGCGCGGAAGGGATGCTCTACGGCGGGTGCTTGTCGCTGCTGTGCGCTTCATTGGGTACGCCGTACGCGATTCAAACTGAGGACACGATCCTCTTCATCGAGGATCGCGCTGAACGGCCTTATCGCATCGACCGCATGTTGATGCAATTGAAGCTGGCAGGGAAGTTCGATGGCGTGCGGGGAATCGTGTTCGGTGAGATGGTCGACTGCAACGAGCCGGGCGCGCTGGACTACACCTTGCAACAGGTGATTCTGCGAATCCTGGACGACCTGCGCGTGCCGATCGCATTCGGCTTGAAATCAGGGCACGTCTCAGGCAAGAGCTTGACGCTGCCGTTTGGCGTACCCGCGAAGTTGACCATAGGCAGGACCGTTGCCCTGAGTTATGGCGCGGCAGTGCAGGTCGAGCCGGTTACCGCGCTGCGTTCCCGATCATGAAGCCCAAGCACATCCACCTGATTGGTATCTGCGGCACCGCAATGGCGTCGCTGGCGGGAATGCTGAAGCAGCGCGGTTTTCACGTCACTGGCTCTGACAATGCGGCATATCCCCCAATGTCGGAGTTTTTGGCATCAATGGGCATTCCCATTTCCCAGCCATTCAGCGAGTCCAATTTGCAACTTCGTCCTGACCTGGTTATCGTGGGCAATGCCATGTCGCGAGGCAATGTCGAGATCGAGTATGTGCTGGATCAGCGGATCCCGTTTCAGTCAATGCCTCAAGTGCTTCATGACGAGTTCCTGGCGGGCAAGGAGCGGCTGGTGGTGGCCGGTACGCACGGAAAGACAACGACATCCTCGCTGCTGGCCTGGATCTTTCACCATGCGGGACGCGATCCCAGTTTTTTGATTGGCGGTATTCCGGAGAACTTCGGCAGCTCCTTCGCCCTGGGCTCGGGAAAAGAGTTCATCCTGGAAGGAGACGAGTACGACACCGCGTTCTTCGACAAGGGTCCGAAGTTCCTGCATTACTTCCCGGATGCTGCGATCCTGACCTCGGTGGAATTCGACCACGCCGACATCTATCAGAATCTTGACGAGGTGAAGACTGCGTTCAAGCGGCTGGTGAACCTGGTTCCACGCCGCGGGCTGCTGATCGCGTGGGACGGCCACGTCAATGTGGATGAATGCGTGAGCCGGGCTCTTTGCCGTGTGGAGCGCTATGGCTTCAGAGAGAGCTCGATGTGGCAGATTGCCGGCGCCGAATACGCGCCGTCCTCCACTCGCTGGCGGGTGCTGCGGGAAGGCGAGGAGTGGGCGGAGTTCGAGTTTTCTCTTGCCGGCGAATACAACGTGCTGAACGCCACCGCGGCTGCCGCCATGGCGACAAACTACGGCATCAGCAAAGATGCCATAGCGGGAGCCTTGAGGGAATTTCG
The DNA here is from genome assembly GCA_963785825.1 of uncultured Acidobacteriaceae bacterium. Taxonomy (GTDB): domain Bacteria; phylum Acidobacteriota; class Terriglobia; order Terriglobales; family Acidobacteriaceae; genus Bog-257. The sequence continues at coordinate 236,216 of CAWAWQ010000002.1, forward strand.
CAGCGTCAAGCGTCGGCTCGAAGTGCGGGCCGAAATTCGTGGCATCACCATTATCGATGACTTTGCGCACCACCCGACCGCGATCGAACAAACACTGAAGGCGTTGCGCACCCGTTATACCGGACGCCGGCTTTGGGCCGTTCTCGAGCCGCGATCGAACACGCTTCGGCGCAAAGTTTTTCAGGATGAGTTGGCGCGAAGCTTGTCGGTGGCTGACCAAGTGGTCGTCGCGGGCATCTTCCAATCCGAAGCCATCCCTGAGCAGGAACGGCTGGATCCTTCGGCAGTAATTGCCGAATTGAGCGCGGCCGGCAAGCCTGCGCGGCTGCTCGAGACCGCTGATCGCATTGTCGAATCCGTCGCCTCCGAGCTCAGGGCTGGAGACGTGGTCGCCATTCTTTCCAACGGCGGCTTCGGCGGCATTTACGAAAAATTACCTGCCAAGCTCCGGGCGCTGCAAGAGGTCGCGACTACCGCGTGAGGCGCTTGCGTCCAACCCTGCTCGTGATTCTTGCCTGCTTTCTTATCTCTGTTAGCCTCCGTGCATCGGCTGGCACACCGGTCACCTGCAGTTCGCCGGAAAGGGCGCAGCCCGAACCTACAGAGTACTTCGTCTCTCTGGCGGACCATGAGCAGCATGTTGCTCATGTAAGCATTCGGCTCCGCGAGGGCGAGGGGCCCCGTATGCTCGACATGCCGGTGTGGAACGCGCTCTATCAGGTCCGCAACTTTGCTGCGAACGTGGAAAACGTTCGCGCGGAGGACGCAGCAGGCGCCCCCGCCTTGGTTCGTAACGCGAAGCCGAGCGAATGGGAGATTACTGCTCCGGCCGGTTGTGTCGTAGTCAGTTACGACGTTCATCTCGACTCGCCTGGACCCTTCGGTGCTGCGCTGGACGCCAGGCATGGCTTCTTCAATTGGGCGATGGCGTTGATGTACGCGCCGGCGCTGCGTTCACAACCTATCAGGATTCAAGTGTTGGATTCTCCCACAGCGTGGGAGTTGCGTGACCTGCATGTGCTTGGGGCTGCTGCACCGGGAAAAATTGGCCAAGCAGTGGGGATCGCCAATAATTATGACGAACTGGTGGACAGCCCGGCCGACTTGGGCACTTTTCAGCACTCGAGTTTTCAGCAGGACGGAGCGACCTACCACGTTGTGGTAGATGGCGATCCAGCCGACCATGACATGGCGAAAGTTGACGCCATTCTGGCCAAAATCGTCCACGCCGCGGTGGACTGGATGCAGGACCGCCCCTACGAGGAGTACACCTTTCTGTATTACTTCCCGCGCGGTCCCGGCGGCGGAGGTATGGAGCACGCTTACGGTACCGCCATCGAGGTCAATGTCGATCGTCTGCGCAGCAATCTGATGCCGCTGGCCGGGGTCAGTGCGCACGAGTTCTTTCATTTGTGGAATGTCAAGCGTATTCGGCCGCAGTCGCTGGAGCCCATCGATTACCAGCGCGGAAACGACACGCGCGCCCTGTGGTTCAGCGAAGGCGTCACCAGTACCGTCGGCGAGCTACTGCTGGCACGCGCCGGATTAATCGATGAGCCCGAGTATCTGCGGCGTGTTTCTGCCGAAATCACGGAACTTCAGCGCCGTCCGGCGCATACGTGGCAATCGGCGGAGGAGTCGAGCCTGGACGCGTGGTTCGAAGGCAACACCTTTTACCGCTCGCCGCAGCGCAGCATCAGCTACTACAACAAGGGAGACATCCTCGGAACCTTGCTGGACCTGCGGATTCGCGTTCTCACCGGCGGCCAGAAGTCGCTGCGCGATCTATTTCAGTGGATGAACGGCCACTATGCCAGGCAACATCGCTTTTTCCCCGACTCAGCCGGGGTCGAACAGGCCGCCGAGGCGATCACGGGTCAGAGCTTTACTGTTTTTTTCCGCGATTATGTCGCCGGGGTGAAGGAGCTTCCGTACGACGACCTCTTTCAGTTTGTCGGCCTGAGCGTGGTCTCGAGTGTGGTGCGGGTTGCGACGCCCGGCTTCAGCACGACGGCGAATCTCGGCGGTCTGCCAGAGGTCGCGCAGGTTGACTCCGATAGCGATGCGCAGCGACAGGGCATCGCGCCTGGCGATCGCGTGACTGCCCTAAATGGAAAACCGGCAGACGCGTATCTCGATGGCGAACTGTCGCGGATGCCCCCCGGAACTACCATTCATCTTCAACTGCAAAACCGCAGGGGTAAGCGGGAGCTGGATTTGAAGCTGGGCGTTCGCGAAGAACAGTCGTACCAGTTGCAAGACCTGCCGAATGTCACCGCAGAGCAACGTGCCCACCGCTCAGCGTGGATTCGCGGTGATGACGAGGCTCGGGGCGCGCGATGATCCGCGCCGTGCTTTTGGTGTGCTTCTGGGCAGTTTCCATTCTCGTGATCGGCCCACCCCTCGTCCTGTACGCATTTCTTGCCGGCAACGCCAACCCGCTTTATTACGGCGCTATAGGCGTTGGCAAGCTTGGGGTGCGGATGGCAGGCGTGAAGATCGAGCTTCGAGGCGCTGAGAATCTGCAACCGGGGCGCACGTACATCTTCATGTCGAACCACGTCTCCAATCTCGATCCGCCGGTGCTCATCCCCAGTGTTCCAGGTCGCTGCTCGGTGCTGGTGAAGAAGGAGCTGTTTCGGGTGCCAATCTTCGGAACCGGGATGCGGCTGGGTGAGTTGGTGCCAGTCGATCGCCGCCATCATGAGGCGGCGGTGGAAAGCATAAACGCTGGCATCCGCGCACTCCAGCATGGGCTGCACATGGTGACCTATCCTGAAGGCACCCGCTCTCCCGATGGACGGCTGCTGCCGTTCAAGAAAGGGCCATTTCACCTGGCGATGGATTCGGGCGTGCCGGTGATTCCGGTCACGATGCTGGGAACCTACGAGAGTTGGCCCAAAACGCGGCTGGCATTGCGACCCGGAACGGCAACCGTCGTCTTCCATCCGGCCATTGATCCACGCGACTATTCCGATCGCGATGCCTTGATGCAAGCGGTTGTCAGCAGCATCGCAAGCGCGCTGCCGCCGGAACGACGTCCCTGAACCGTTCATTGAGACTTGGGTTCTCGCTATTTCTTCTCGATTAGCCGCGCAGTCAGCACCACGCCGTCACGGTCGTCGTGCAGCTTGATAGGGAAGATCAGCACATTCCAGGTCCAGTGCGGACTCTTGTCAGGCAGGTGCGAGGCGCCGCGAAATCCGCGGCGATCGATGTAGGTTTCACGCGTGTCGGCCACGGTGCGGACGATCTCGCGCCACTCCTCGCCCAGTTGGGGGAATAACTCAAACAGATTCTTGCCCACGAACCACCCCCGCTTGTGAGCGTTCATCGCGGCGAAATAATCGTTGACGAACTGCCAATTGCCGTCGCGGTCGAGAATCTCCAGCACAATGTCGTCGCCCATCGCCATCGAGATGCGGGAGTAGTAAAAATCGCGGGCATCGACCACCACCGGACGTCCGCGCTTTTTCGCCTCGAACGATCGCAAGGCAGCAACCAGGTCATCTACCGAGCTGTAGCCCTTCAGCAGGTGCATGTCCGCAATGCCGCCGAACCTGCGTTCCAGGGTGGCTGACAAAATGATGATGGGGACTTGCGGACGCTTGCGGCGCAGCGTCTCCGCTACGTCAGTCCCGAACTTGCCTGCGCCCAGGTGATAATCGAGCACTGCGATGTCGATGCCCTGCAGCTTCGACTCGGCTTCCTCGATTGAGCTGGAGGTTACTACCTGATAACCCTTTTGCCGCAGTATCGCCGATCGCAGAATCAGGTTCTCTTCACGATCGTCCAGCAGCAGTACGCGGATGGGCGCGGGGGAAACGGGCTGTGGACCCAGTGCGGGACGCTGTGCGGGATTCGAGAGATCTTCGTTCATCGCTAAGCCATTAGAAGCAGCTTGGCTCGCTCAGGTAACTTAAATTAGAACAATTGCTACGCAATTTGTCGCTCGAAGTGAGGCAGTTCGCAGGCGCCTATTGGGGTTCGCTCTCGCCGGGGCCGGTGCTACTGGCTTGTTTGGCCATCAATTTCCGCACCGTGCGGGCAAGTTCTGGGAGTTTATTGAAGATGCCGACCGCGCGCAACCATTCTTTATGCTCGAACGCGGGAGAGCCGCTTACCATGGCGCCCGCGGGAATGTCGCCATGAGTACCGCTCTGCGCAGTAACGATGACTCCGTCGCCGATATTGCAGTGGCCCGCGACGCCAACCTGTCCCGCCAGAATGACGTTCTTGCCGACTACGGTAGAGCCCGCAAGCCCCACCTGGGCGCATAACAAAGTGTGCTCACCGACCGCGGATCCGTGTCCCACCTGAACCAGGTTATCGAGCTTCGCGCCTCGCGCGATACGGGTCTCGCCTACACTGGCGCGATCGACGCAGGAGTTCGCCTGCACCTCGACATTGTCTTCGACCACGGTGGGCCCCGATTGCGTGATCTTCTCCCAATGATCGCCATCGCGGGCGAAGCCAAAGCCGTCGCAGCCGACGATGGCGCCGTTCTGCAAGATCACGTTGTCGCCTAGGGTGCAGAATTCGCGGACGACAGCATGGGCATGAGCAAAGAAGTTGTTGCCGATTCGCACCCCGCGATAGATGACGAGATGCGGCAAGAGCACGGCATTATCGCCAATGACGACATCATCCGCAATAACAACATACGCGCCGACATGGGCATTCTTGCCGACCTTGGCTGTCGGGGCAATCACTGCCGTTGGATGCACACCAGCAGCGTAGGCCGGAGCCCGATAGAACAAGTCGATTGCCCGCGCGAAGGCGAGATAAGGATTCTTGCTGCGCAAAATGCCGGTCGGGATAGCAGGAAAGTCGTCGGAGACGATCACGGCCGAAGCCGCAGTCGTCCTGGCGGCGGGCGCGTACTTGGGATTGGCGACAAAGGTTATCTGCCCGGCTGCCGCCTCTTCGATTCCGGCAACGCCGGCAATCTCGGCATCGGGGTTCCCGTTTTCCAAGGTGGCGCCTAGGGCGGCCGCGATATCGGCAAGTTTCATGATAGGTGAGCTTTTGGATTACTATGCGCAACCTTCGCAGCTCAGGTGAACATCGGCACCTGGCGCGTGTCCTCCGGACGCCGCCCCCGACGCCCCGACTTCTTCTCGCCGATCACGCCGATCACCGTCATGTCGGTCAGCGCGGCGCGCGGCACGAAAATACGCTGCGTATTCGACCGGGTATCCGGCGGGATGATCGAGAAGCCCTCGTTGCCTTCGTGCAAGAGATCGTTCGGCATCATGCCTTCGATAGTTTCATTGTCGCGGAACCGCAAGCGTACCCACAATCCTTCGACCCGCGGCCGCGAGGTGAAGGTCTTGCGGGTCAGCGATTCCGAGTCGCCGAACTCGCGCACAAAGTACACCCCTTTTATCTCGCGCAGCTCGATCGCAACTACGTTGCCGGCGGTGTTCAGCAGCTCCAGTTTGCCATCGGAGATGAACGCGTTGGTGACATAGCCATTCACGCTGTCGCGATCTATCTTGCGAACGATGACCTTCTTGTGCGTAGTTGCCATGATGCTTAGGCGGTTCGGCGACCTGCCCGATTGTCGCACTTTTACTGAAAATGCGCCCCTGCCAAGCTACTCTGTAGCCAAATCGTCAACCATGTGGTATTGTTCGACATTGCAGCGGTCAAGGTGCAGGCTTCCAATAACTTGCGTATTTACAGTGACTTGCCGATTTTTCCGGGCGGATGGTCGGCAATTTGGCGCTTGCCGATACTTTTACCGTTGACGGGGAGCAAATATGGTTCCGCGCTCCGGCATCCTCGTCTGGATTGGTTTACCTGCTGGTTTTGCCTTTAGAGTCATACATTTAGATGGCAGACTACATCTATAGCATGGAAACCCGGCTCACACCGGATCAACAAAGTGGTGTGAACCTGGTACAGGAAATTGCCCGTCATGCCGGCTTGAATCTTTACCTGACTGGCGGCACCATCCGCGACCTCGTTACCGGCTTTCCCATCCGCGACATCGACCTTTCCATCCAGGGTAACCCCCTTAAGCTGCAGAAAGAATTGGAGAAGGCCGGCATCTCCGTGCAAGGTGTGGACGAGGAACTCCGGACGCTGCAACTGCTGATGCCGGGCAACGTGCGCGCCGAGCTCAACATGACGCGCTCGGAAACTTACGACAAGCCGGGCAAGCCGCCCGCCATCGCGCCCGCCACCATCAACGAAGATCTCCGACGCCGCGATTTCACGGTCAACGCGATGGCGCTGTCGCTGAACCCCGGTTCGCGCGGCCTGCTGCTCGACCCATTCAACGGCGCCGCCGACATCGAGGCCAAGGTACTTCGGGTGCTTCACAATTACGCCTTTCTGGAAGAGCCGGTCCGTTTGATCCGCGCCACGCGCTTGAGCGCGCGTTTCCACTGGCCGCTGGAGGACCGCACCCAGGCACGTTACGACTCGGCGAAAGAAAACAACTACATCGAGTATCTCGGCAAACGGATGATCGGGTACGAACTGGAGCAACTGGTCCACGAAGACGACCCGCTCAACATCATGCGCGCGCTCGATAAGGAAGGCTGGCTGAAGGTGCTGCATCCGCACTGGACGATGGCCAAGATCGATGCCGGGGAATTGGGGCAGGTGGTGAAGACCCGCCAGATGATGAACGATCTCGGCTACTCCGTCGAGACCGGCCCGATCGTGATGTACTTCCTCACCCGGAAGATGGGCGATAAAGACATTGCCGAAATCCAGCGCATGATTCCACGCCGCGATTTCGTCGACAAATGGAAGCACCTGGAGAGCGGAGCCCATGATCTGGCGAAAAAGTTGACCGGCAGGGAAGCCAGCATGCCGTCGGGAGCATGGAAGATGCTGTCGCAGGCTGCTCCGGAGAACATCCTGTTTCTGAGCTTGACTACCAGGCAACAAGCTGTCGATGCGAAGCTAAAGAACTTCTTCGGCAAATGGCGGCAAGTGAAAGACAAGTTGCCATTCCCGGAAATGGCGGAATTACGCATCACGCCTCAATTGCCGGAATACCGGGAGATCACAGACAAGGCGTTCCTGCTGTTGCTGGATGGCAAGCTGCGTTCGCATACGGAGATCGTGAACTTTCTGAAGCCGTATGAGCCGCCACCACCGCCTCCGCCGCCTGCGCCAAGGCGCGGTCGCGGCAAAGCTGCCGCGGCTGCGGCTGGAGGAGAGGCGCCTGCAACCGGAAAACGTGGCCGCAAGCCCAAGGGCGCAGCCGCCCCGGCAGCCACGCCTGCCGCTCCGCCAGAAGTCCCAATTCAACCGCCGACTCCGGAAGCGAAGCCGCAAGCGACGGGGAAGAAAGCGCCCGCAGCGGCCGCGGCTGAAAAGAAAACTGCGCCCGCGCCAGCGAAGAAGGTAGCAGTGCCATCGAAACCTGCTGCCAAGAAGACTGCGCCGGCTAAGCCTGCGAAGAAGCAAGCCAAACCGGCCGCGAAGAAGGCTCCCGCCAAAAAGCCGGCTCCCAAGAAGGCCCCAGCGAAGAAGGCGCCAAGAAGGCGCTAGGCCGCTAGGGTGCCAAGTCAATAGGCGCCCTGGCCCCTAACCGCTAGCCCCTGACCCCTATTTTGTAAACTCCACCAGCAACTGCAGTCTTTGCCGGGCGTGGCCGCTGTCGATGGCGTAAGCTGCCAGCGGAACAGCGCCGCTGATGTGATCGGCATGTCCTGCCGCCACGAGCGCAGCGGCCGCGTTGAGCAGCACCACGTCGCGCCGCGGCGAGCGCTCGCCCTCCAGGATCGCACGAATGATCGCCGCATTCTGCTGCGCATCGCCCCCGGCGATCTGGTCGAGAGGTGCGCGTGATAGACCGAAGTCCTCCGGCGTAATCTCGTATACGTGCACCTGGCTGTTCCGCACCTCAGCAATCTTGCTGGGCGCGGAGATGGTGATCTCGTCCAAGCCGTCGCGCCCATGGACCACCAGCGCGCGCCGCAGCCCAAGCTCGCTGAGTGCCTCGGCGAGCTTCTCAACCAGCTCGGAGGAGTACACCCCAACCACTTGTGCCGACGCGCGGGCTGGATTGGTCAGCGGACCGAGGAGATTGAAGACAGTGCGCAGCCGCAACTCGCGCCGCGCAGGTTGCACGTACTTCATCGCCGAATGCAAGGCGGGGGCAAACAGAAATGCGATGCCGGTCTCGCGCAGGCATGCCGCAATGCGATTCGGAGGCAGGTTAATGTTGACTCCGAGCGCCTCCATCACATCGGCCGAGCCGCATTTCGAGCTGATGCTGCGATTGCCGTGTTTTGCCACCCGCACCCCCGCGCCCGCGATGACCAGCGCGGTTGCGGTAGAGATGTTGAAGGTGCCGCTGGTATCGCCGCCCGTCCCGCACGTGTCCACCAGGGCATCGCGTTCGGTGCCGCTGAGATCGAGCGCTTCGCCGTCTTCGCTCTTCAACGGAGTCGCTTCGGCCCGGATTGCCTGAGCAAAGCCGACAATCTCGTCCACCGTCTCGCCCTTCATGTGCATCGCTACCAGCAGTGCTCCGATCTGCGCGTCCGTGGCTTCGCCGCCCAGGATTTGCGACATCACCTGGCGGGCCTCTTCGCGGGTAAGCGATGAGCAGTGATTGGCGATTTTGTGCAGGGCGTCGAGGATCATGGGAAGCCGTCAGCTATCAGATTAGCATTCAACCGGAAGCGCCCTTCGCCGGTTCGCTTTCCCTCTTCGCCAGAAGAAGAAGAAGAAGATTGTGTCATCCTGAGCGGAGGCGTGCGTTCTTTGCACGCCGGAGTCGAAGGGTCCCTTTCTTGGCCAAAATATCCGGGCCCTGTCGTGTTGCATGTGTGTCGGATCGGGAGCATAACCGCACTCAAGAAAAATTCGCATCGTAGATTCGCCCACGTGCCACGTGCGATATTGATACAGTGAAGTTCTGGCTCCCATCTTTTTCCATCGCGGTGCTACTGTTCTCGATTACAGCGGCGCCTGCTCAAACATCACCTACCTATCTGGGCATGGACCGCAATGACTATCCCGGCGACGCCGCCATGGCCGCAATGCGCAAGACCTTCGCTTTTACCGGATATTGGCTGAACAATCCTCCGGGCGCAAGCCGCAACACCTGGCATGGTAAGCGCGTTGCACTACAAAAAATGGGCTATGGTTTCCTGCTGCTGTTCAACGGCCGCGAGTATGCGCAGCTGAAAGCTTCCGGCAATGCGGCGCATGTGGGTACAACCGATGCGGCGGCTGCGGCAAAGTCGGCGCAGCACGAAGGCTTCCCGAAAGGCGCGATCCTCTTTCTTGACCAGGAGCAGGGAGGGCGCATGTTGCCCGAGCAGCGGGCATACATCCATGCCTGGGTGGACGGTGTGGTTCGCAGCGGATATCGAGCAGGCATTTACTCCTCGGGAATCGCGTTTCGAGAATCAAGCAATGTGTCCGTGATCACGGCCAATGATATTCGCGATCATGCCGGAGGTCGCCAACTGCATTTTTTCGTCAGCAATGACCAGTGCGGCCCATCGCCGGGATGTGTTTTTCCCAAACCAGCACCAGCTCCGGGGGAGAGCGGCGTCTCGTTTGCCGATGTGTGGCAGTTCGCACAATCTCCTCGACGTCCGGAGATGACCGCGGCTTGCCGCGAGACCTACGCCACAGACGGAAACTGCTATCCGCCTGAGATGCCTCGCGAGTCAGGTGTTCATGTGGATATCGACGCCGCGAACTCTCCCGACCCGTCGCAGGCGAGGATTCACTAGTCGCATGGACGCGCCGCCACACACTTCTTCGCCAGAGGAAATTCAACAGGCAGCACGTTTGCTGAAAGCAGGGAAGCTGGTGGCGTTTCCTACCGAAACCGTGTACGGGCTGGGCGCGAATGCACTGGACCCCGTTGCGGTCGCTCGCATTTTCGAAGCCAAGGGCCGGCCCTTCAGCAGCCCGATTATCGTGCACGTCAGTAGCATGGAAATGGTCCATCAAGTCGTTGCCGACTGGCCAAAGCAGGCGCAATCGTTGGCCCAAGCCTTCTGGCCCGGGCCATTGACGCTGGTGTTGAAGAAGCAACCCAGAGTACCGGACCTTGTCACCGCTGGTTTGGACACGGTCGGCGTACGCATGCCGGCCCATCCTGTTGCGCTGGCGCTGATCATGGCAGCGCAGCTTCCCGTCGCCGCACCCAGCGCCAATCGCTTCACACAGCTGTCGCCTACCACCGCCGAGCACGTTCGCCAGGGCTTGGGCGATCGCGTGGACTGCATCCTCGACGGCGGGCCCTGCACGGTGGGAATCGAATCAACCGTGTTGTCGCTCGCCGACGGCGTACCGGTGCTGCTGCGGCCGGGTGGAATATCGCGTGAGCAGATCGAGCATGTGATCGGACCCATTACACAGCAGAGGGAAACTCCGGCAGGTTCACATCCTGCCCCCGGCATGCATCCCCGGCATTACAGCCCGCGCACGAAGTTGTTGTTGGTCGAGAACGGCGAGATCCCCAGCTCCGGTAAGGGAGCCTACCTGCAACTGCATCTTCCTCCCAAGGCCAAGGTGCAACATATCGTCCGCATGCCTGGGAATGTGTCAGCCTATGCCGCGCAACTCTATCGAACGCTGCACGATCTCGATTCGCGCCACTATGACTGGATCGCCGTGGATGCTCCCGAGGACGCTCCGGAGTGGGAGTCCGTACGCGATCGCCTGACCCGCGCGGCAGCTTCCTTTGCCGCGGAAGCTGGGCCGTCCTGAAAACATCACCGATTCGTGCCTCAAGCGACCCGCTCGCAGGAGCGCCAGTGGCGCACGGGCCAAGAACTCTGTCTGCGTTATACAAGCTGGCATCTGCCGATCGAATCAACGCTGCATCCGATCGGAAGCTAGACTGCGTAATGCCTGAGAAGAGCGCAGCGGAGTTGCTGAGGTACCACCCAGCGATGAACGTTCATGCACAGAACAGATTATGATTCCGCCGTGCCCCACCAGATGATGCGTTACCAAGCAAACCTAGTATCTGCTGCTGCAAGAGGGATAAGCCTGCGGGTCGTCGTAGCGCTTTTTCTCGTGCTGCTGGCGTGGCCCTGTGTCGGCCAGGATTCTCCGCCTCGCAATCCCGCAAACACGCCGAATCTGTACCATCCCGTGGCCGATGCGCAGGCGGTCATCGTTGCCGGGCACGCGCGCTTCACCGTTCTTACCCCGCAGCTCATACGGATGGAGTGGGCCGCTGATGGCAAGTTCGGGGACCATGCCTCGCTGGTGTTCCTCAACCGCCGGCTACCGGTACCAGAATTCAAGGTCCATCGAGAAGATGGGGAAGCGTTGACGCTCAACACTGACGCGCTCGAACTCCGCTACACGCCCGGATCCAGCAGCGACGGCAGATTTACGCCCGAGGATCTGGCGATCACGTTTACTCTGAATGGCAAGCCGGTCACCTGGCACCCGGGAATGCCGGATACCGGGAATCTGCAAGGCACGACGCGAACCCTTGATGGCGCGCTTGGCGGCAAGACCAAAGAGCCGATGGATCCGGGCCTGATATCGCGCGATGGCTGGGTTGTGGTGGACGACTCTGCGCGCCCGCTGTTCGACTCAACCGATTTCCGTTTCCTTCAAGGCGAGAACAGTCCCTGGCCGTGGGTGATGCTGCGCCAAACGGGAGAGCGCCAGGACTGGTACTTCCTCGGATACGGCCATAACTATAAGCAGGCGCTGGCCGACTTCATCAAAGTTGCCGGACCCATTCCGTTGCCGCCCCGCTTCGCCTTCGGCGCGTGGTGGTCGCGCTACTGGGCGTATGCCGACCAGGAACTCGATGACCTGGTGCACGGCTTCCACGAAAACGATGTACCACTGGACGTGCTGGTCATCGACATGGAATGGCACAAGACGTTTGGCCTGAGCTGGTTTTCTCCGGAGAAGGACGCATCGGGTCACACCAAGGGATGGACCGGCTACAGTTGGAATCGCCTGCTATTTCCGTACCCTGAGATGTTCCTGAAAGATATCCACGAGCAAGGGCTGAAGGTGACGTTGAACCTGCATCCCGCCTCGGGCGTGCAGCCGTGGGAGGATGCTTATCCCGCCATGGCCCGCGCGATGGGCATTGACCCGGCAACGAAGCAATACGTTCCGTTCGACATCACCAACAAGAAATTCGCAATTAATTACATGGACATTCTGCACCATCCGCTGGAAAGGGAAGGCGTGGATTTCTGGTGGCTCGACTGGCAGCAGGAGCCCAGTACGAAGATGCCCGGTGTGAGCCCGACGTGGTGGCTGAATTACGTGCACTTCACCGATCAGGCGCGCGAGGGAAAGCGACCGCTGCTATTTCATCGCTGGGGCGGCTTGGGGAATCATCGCTACGAGATCGGCTTCTCCGGCGACACCATCTCTGTCTGGGATTCTCTGGCTTTTCAGCCGTGGTTCACCGCGACCGCGGCCAACGTCGGCTATGCCTACTGGAGCCACGATATCGGCGGGCACATGCCGGGAGTGGTCGATCCCGAACTCTACACGCGCTGGATCCAATTCGGCATCTTCAGCCCCATCCTGCGCACCCATACCACGAAAAACCCCGACGCTGAACGCCGGATTTGGGCATATCCCGAGCCTTACTCCGACATCATGCGCGGCCTCTATCATCAGCGTTACGCCATGCTGCCGTACATCTACACCGAGGCGCGGCGCACTTACGACACAGGTCTGGCACTCCTGCATCCGCTCTACTACGAGTGGCCGGAAGCATCCGAAGCCTACAGCGAAAAGAACGAATACATGTTCGGCGAAAGCATGATGGTCGATCCGGTGGTCGCACCCGGCGACAAGATTACCGGGCTGGTCGACGAGAGGGTTTGGCTGCCGCCCGGCGATTGGATCGAAGTAGAAACCGGCGCACATCTGCGCGGTCCGCGAATGGTGAACCGCCGCTTCTCGATCAGCCAGGTGCCGGTGTACGTTCGCGCCGGTGCGATCCTTCCCATGGCTCCTCCCATGCGCCACACCAGCGAGAAGCCGCTCGACCCGCTGATCGTGAAGATATTTCCGCTAGACGATGGGCAGAGCTCGCGTTACACGCTGTATGAGGATGCCGGTGACTCACGCGCTTATCAGCAGGGACAGGCGGCCTGGACAGATCTGAGTGCCAGCGAGAAGGACGGCGACCTGAACGTGGAGATCGCACCCGTTCGCGGCGGCTATCCCGGCATGACCTCAACCCGCGGATATCAGATCCTATTGCCCGGCGATTGGCCGCCGCAGTCAGTCACAGTAAATGGCAAGCCAATTCTGTACTCGCGCGAAAGCCACACTCCCGGGTGGCGCTTCGAAGGCAATACGCTGACGACGGTCATCAACCTATCTGCCACGGCAGTTTCGTCGCGCGTTAGCGTTCACATCCGCCGCGCCAAAGAATTGGTCCCTCGCCGCGCCGCGCTGGACGACTTTGCGGGAACCATGACGCGCTTGCGCGAGGCGTATGACACGCTGAATCAGACCTGGCCTCTGGGCTGGTCGCCGGACGTTCTCATCGATGCCATGCAAACCGGCGACCGCCTCACCTATCACCCGGAGCTCGCCGGCGATCAGATTCAACACCTGCACGAACTTTTGCCCAAAGTCGCTGCCAGTATCAAATCGCTGGAACAAAGTGGCGCCGAACAGCAGCGGCAGGCTCTGGCGCAGCGGCTCAAGACGGAATACCAGTCCGAAGAAGCAGTGAAGGTAGGCGCTGGCTTCAAAGACAAATTGGCGCGTGCCGAGGCCGCCCTCGCTGACATCCCCGGAACGCAACAATAGCCGGTAGCTTCCTTATGCCCTGATATATCAGGGCACCCACAAGTGGTTATTTTTCCTTCCGGGCCGGTTCTTTAGCTGGCGGCACACATTGTTGGAAGAGTTTTCCAGCAGCCTTTGAAGTTGTGCCTGTTACAAATCCGTTTCGTTCGCATAACTGACATCGATGTGTTCAGAACCACGCTGTGGTTGCCGCCTACTGCGATGAGGTTGCTGACCGAGATTTGGTGTGAGTACACTTTCGTGCCGACCTGTACCGAATTGACACACTATGTTGATAGTAGCTCAATTCTCGCTAGACTGATGTCACTCTGTACGGATACTCTTGCCATGGGATTTGTTGTTGCGAGGCCTTCCTTGCAATTAGCCTGCATTATTCATGAAGACCTTGTGCCTTGAAGGGGCACGGCTTCAGCCGTGCCGTCCGCGTCATGGAAAGAACTGGGCTTCAGCCCCTGAGGGAGCTCGCACTTCGTGTCAACACCGAAATCCCTCCGTGGCTAAAGCCATCGATGATGAAATCGCATTTCGGCACGGCTAAAGCCGTGCCCTTTCAAAGACTGCTGCTTCACTTACCAAAGAGTTCATGAATAATGCAGGCTAGCTGTTCGCGAATCCCTTTCGACGAATATATGCTCTACCTATTCAACGCTTGCTCCACAACATAAGCAGACTATCTATGGCTTTAGACGCAAAGCTAACTCGAGTACTCAGCCAACTGACAGTTGTGGTTGTGTTGGGGTTACTATATTCACCCACCTGTGGTGCTCAGTCGACGATCCCCAAAGCCGTATTTGAGCATGACAGCAGCTTGTATTCTCAGTATCACACGGACGTAAACATTGCTGCCGAGACATTGGCCGGCAGAGACGTAAAACTAAACATGTCGGATAACCCCCATCACAATGCGGTCAGCGATTTCGAAGAAACCCTGCCTAAGTATCCGGATCTCGATCTACGCAGGCTCGCTTGTCACTCCGACACGATTGTCGTCGGAAGGGTGATGGCATCGCAAACCGGCATTATCTCCACGGGCGGCTTCTTGTACACGGACTCTTTGGTAAATGTTGAAGCCGTCATGAAGGGATCAGGCTTATCCGCAGGCGATAACATTGTCGTGAGCCGACCCGGCGGTGAAAGAACCGTTAACGGCCACTCGGTTATCGCCGAAGTGGGCGGATTCCCGATGCTCAAAGTGGGTACTCGATATCTTCTGTTCCTACAGAACCTATCAGAACCCAAGTCCTACCGAACTTTCAATGTCGGATCGTTTTCTTTAGAACCTAAACCGGCGGATCTATACGGAGACGCCTTACGAATTGAGAGCGCTCAGTCAGAAAACACCTTTTTGACCGAAGTGATGGCTGCAGTGACCGCCCCGTGCGCAGGAATTGGAGGAGCACTCGACAGTGGAGGCAGCCGATGAAGCACGTCGTAGGGTATGCCTGCTGCCTTGTTGTGCTTGCTACCTACTCGCTAACGCAATGTGCGAGGACCGACGGCACGGGTTGGCGCCAAGGCTCAACTGTCTATTATTCTATTAATAGCAACATCTCTGGATCAGAGAAAACTCAGATCCAGAATGGGATACAGAAGTGGAATACTGCCAACCAACAAAATAACAATTCGGACATAACCTTTCTTCCATCGGACGCCGGTCATTCCCCCGCCTGGACTATCCAGAACGCACAAACGCCTATTAACAAAGGTTCGCAGACCCTCAAAAACATGCCGCGTGGCGACGGCGTAGTTGCCTCAGCAGTCACGACGATAGGCATTGAAACGAAAACCGACAGCAAAAGTCCCATATACGACATTAATCAACCGGGATAAAACAACGTCTTCGTCAAGGAGGCGGACTACAATCCTACCTCGTAGTAGTTCGCTCCCTCAACTGTCTTCCCTTTGAGTTCGGTAGGAACCGGTTGGTCGATCCGCAGAACGCAATGCTTTGCCAGCTGGTCCATGCGGTCCACGAGTTGAGGCAGCGGCATGTTGCCCCATCGCTTCTTGATGGCCATGGCATGGTCCACTGGGATGAGCACGAGCTCGAGAGCCGTCATCATTTCCAGGCCCTTCTCCTTCAGGGTGGCATTGTGACTGCCATGGTGGCCCGCCTTGTAGATCTTCACTCGCTGCAAAATGTCCGGCCCGGTAACCTTGCGGCCATCGACAGTCCAGCTCAGGTCCTGCCAGGAAAGCCAGTTGCCGACCTGCGCGTCGGCAGCAAATAGAACAACGTCGCCCGTGTCCTCGAGTTCGACTGCGAGCACCAGGCTGGTGTTGTTGGTCGCGCTGTCGAGCTGGAGCGCCAGAGTGGAAGCGGAATCGAGCCACGCGTCATCGATACGGCGCCACGACTGATCTTTTTCCCCATCTCCGGCCTGCTCTCCCCAGTAATGGTCCTGGAAAAACTTCATTTGCTGCGCTGCGGGATACGGAAGCTGGTAAGTGCGATCGAAGGGCGCGGCAGTATCGGAGTCGCTGAGCGCCGGTCCCACTCCTCCGAGGAACATGTCGGCGGCGGCAAGGCCGTAGGTTTCGGGATGGGCCGATGACGGATTGACCTTCTTGATCCGCGTCTCGTCGTGCGGGGGGCCAAGCACGTACACTCTGGCTTTCACGCCGTCCAGTTCGATCGGCGGGTCGGTGGGATGGCAGAAGCGGATATTGGTGCTCAGCTTCTTGACGACGTTGAGCGCGTCGGTCGTTGTACCCGAACCGGCGGCGCCAAAAAACTCAAGCATGCCGGTGACAGTTTGCGCGGCGGTCGTATTTCCCGCCAGCCCCATGTGGGCCGCAGCCCCGGCCAGCGCCATACGCAGCGCCTGGTGCTGACTTCGCAGCTTGTTGGCCAAGTCGTCCTTAGGATCTTCCGTCCACGCCAGCCACACTTCGCCGAACTGCAGCTTGGAGGTGAAAAGCTCCTGCGCCTGGACAAATCCGGAAAGATGGTCCCAATGCTCATGGGTGGCGGCCAGCACGTCGATGTGACCGCCAGTCGTGTCGACGATGTCCTGCACCACCTTCTGCATGATCGGCCCGGCATTCGAAGTTCCCAGAATGACGCCGCAGTCGATCATCAGGTAAAACGGCTTGCCACCCGCGCGCGGCAGCGTGACCAGGAAACAGTCGCCGAGTCCTTGCTTGTACATCCGCACCCTAATGCGGTCGCCGGTGCTCGGGCTCGGCTGAGGCGGCCGCGGCGGCCGACGCTTCTTCGACGCCGTCTTCGAGTTGGCTGGCGCCTTCGCTTTGGATTTCTTAGTAGGCATCTCTTCCTCCAATCACACCCCGCGGTGCAACATGGCAAACGGTTCCTTGCCGGGAACACTTTGGTCGAAATAGTTTTCATACAGCGCGTAACCGGCAGCATCAAGCTGAAATCCCTGCTGGCCGGCGATGCGATCGGGATTGGCCACGCGCTTGCGCACGCAATAGCGAATGCGGCGCGTATCCAGATCGACGATGAGCGTGCAACCTCCCCGGTACGGGGTTCGGTCCGGACCATCGGCTGTCCAGCTTTGGGTGATCTCGACCACCAGGTCCATGCGCTGCTGGCCATCGGGACCGACGCGCCGCACCGGTCGTACCGAGTGGACTTCGAAGGCGGACAGATGTCCCTTCACGCCATTGATTTCACGGGTCAGGTTCTTGCCCCGGAAAAATCCCAGGGACTGGGTTGCGCTGTCGCTTACGTCGGGCGTGAGCAGCCAGTCGTGCATCAGGCGAGCATTCTTTCTAGAGGTTTCGTAAGCGCCTTCACGATCAGCCCGCAGGTCCCAGGCAAGAGAGAGTGTCTTCTTCGGATCGCCCGACTCGAAGTCGAGGATCTTGTCGAGATTGATGTCGCAATCCGGGCCCTCCCAGCACAAACTCTCGGCGGAAAGGCTGCGCACGCCCTCGGGGTAGATGCCGCGGCGGCGAAACGCCTGAATAAAAGCGATTCGATACCCCCAGGGATCGTCGGGCACAAGGTCAAGATCGGCGGTGACCAGTGCACGTAGATATTCGCCAAAGGTCAGGTCGATTGTGGGGCAATAGTCCAGAGCGCGAATGCAAATATTCAGCACGTGATCGGCGGTCTTGCTGGCTTCGTCGGCCAGTCGATTCACCAGGTCATGGGGAATTGCTCCCGGCGGCAGAACCCCTGTGCCTCCGGTCGCCAGACGGATGAGATCGGCACTGCGGGTCTTGTAGACGGCGAGAAAGGCATCGAAGACCGCGGCCACCAGCACCGCTCCGCGATCATGCGGCTCGGTGGCATTTTGATAGTCGGTCGGCAAAGGTTTGGCGGCGTGCCATTGTCCTTTTTCATCGACGCCGCCAATCGCGCTGCGCAGTGCTCCGAACTGCCCGATGCCTTCCCCAAACTGCTGCGCCAACTCGCCCAACAGGTTTTGCTTGGCCAAGTCACCCTGGGTACGCGCAATCTGTTGGCGCAGGGCCTCGGGCATTGTGAAGTGCTGGAACAGCGCGACAATATCGGCGAATGCCTCGTGAAACGCCAGCACGTCGGGATTGGTGGCTTCGCGGAAGCGACGATGCAGGCCATCCAGCAGCGCGTGCGTTGTCTCGTGCGCGATCACATCGTGCGACAGGCTGCAAAACACCGTGCCTCCGGGCAAGTTGTCTCCCGGGCTGCTGCCCGACGCAGGGAAATAACCCAGCAGCAGCGCCTTCTTGTCCGGGCTGTAAAACGAGTTGGCCTCGCGCATGGCATGAGGATAGATTCGTAGCCGCCGGACGTACTCCTCTTTTTCTTCCGCCGCGGGATTCCACCGCGGCGACCACAGCGCCACTCGTCCCAGAGCGTGCTCGAAGTGCTCGATGGTCTTCATGGCCACCGCGTAGCACATCTGCTGATGGAACTGCGGATTGCCCTCCGATGGCGACAGGCCATCCTGTGAGAGCAACGACGGGTGGTTCAAATCAACCGGCGCATAACAGCAGTTGCTCGCCGGATCGACATCGGCCACTTCGATGTACTCGCCGCAAGGCCCGGGTTCAAGGTTCTTCTCCCAGTCCACCGCCAGCGTCGTCTGGTTCAGGCCAACTGTTTCCAGGCGAGTGCCGAGCAGAGGATCGAACGCAAATACCCGCAGCCGTCGCGCGACGGGGCTCGGCATAGCCGGGTTCATGGCCATTGCCAAAGCGCGGTTGTCGACTGCGGCGGTAACTGGAACCGGGACGGTGGTTCGCGCTTGCTTTCTCGCGCCTCCCAGCGCCTGGCGCAGCGTCTCAGAAGCGCCCGGGGCTTCGATCAGAGCTTCAATGATCCGCGTCCGCTCAGCCGGAGCGATCTTCGCCGGATCAATTTCCGGATCCGGCAAGAGTTGCTCGAGTTCGCGCGAGCGCTGCGTCAGTTGCAGCGCCTCGATCTCGAGCATCCGGTGTTGTGGAGTTACCGTGGCCGCCAGACCGAGACCGGTGATCACTCGCAGGAAGGGAAAGCTGGCCGAATCCTCAGGCTGTTGCTGCACAGCGGCTGCTTTTGCCGGCTGCTGCGCAAGCGCGTCGCTGGCTTGCACGATGCCTTTGCCTAACCGGTGGCCCAGATCGGAGGATGTCAGGTGCGCTGAGTCGAAGAGCGCCTTGCGTGCGGCTTCCACTCGCATCCAGCCTTGCGGATATTTATCCACCTGCGCTTTGAAGTCCTGCAGCCACAGAGCAGCCGAAGCAGCCACCTGCGGTGTGGCGGACGAGGTTCCCCGGCCATCGAGATCGACAATGTTGGCACAACCGAATTTCGCCCACGGAGTATTGGGCGTGAACGCCGACACCGCCGTCTGCATCTTGCTATCCGGCCCGTAATTTCCCGCCATGATGGTGAGCGGAAGATCGGCATACGGCCTGCCGTCCGCCATTACCCCACAGGCCGCAACCACCCGCTTGAAGCGCGCCGGATACACGATGTTATGCGTGGGCAGATTGCCAAAATTATTGCCGGCGGCGGTCACGATAAACACGCCGAGATCGTAGAGAGCGTTCACCGCTTCCGCCCATGCCTGCGACGCGAGCCCTCCCATGCTCATGGTGATCACGTGCACGCGATTGGGCGTGTTCCACAGGCTGTGCACGTAATCGAACGCCTTCGCGATGGCGCTGTTCTTAAACAGCACCACTGCATTGGCAACGCGCACGGGTACAACATCGAGAAAGGGAGCACCGCCCAGCGGAACGCCGTTGACCGCGTTGCCGGCAAGCAAGCCCAGCGTGCCGGTGCCGTGACCGAGGTTGTTGACCAGCCCGGAAGAGTGGTCTACAGCATCGTTGGGGTCCTGGTCGTCGACGAAGTTTTTCTGCAGGTCGGTGCGAAGAAATTTGGGCTTGGTAATGTGGTTCGGATCGTAGCCTGTATCGAAGTGCGCGATGCGTATCCGATCGGAAGGCTCCCCAATTGTGGTGCGCGCTTTCTCCAGCTCCGAATGCTTGTCGTCGCGAAACCAGAAAGGCCCAGTGCCGACGGGCAGTCGCGCGTCCGGCGGCGCGGGAGCTTGGCAACCGCCAGCCAGCCTCATGGCATGTTGCGTAGCGGTTCCGAAGACCCATTGCTGCTCAACGTCGGGTTCGGCAAACTGAACTGGCGGCGCGCCGGCCATGCCGAGGCCGCCTTGCATCAACTGATGGCAGAGGTCCCAGGCGTTGACTTCCTCTGCCGGAGCCTGCGCCGACATGACAAACCAATTCGGTTGAGCCGTCGCTGCCAGCCGCGGCTTCTGCTGAATGCTTTGGAATAGTGGTTCGAGGCGGAACTGCGTCTTGTTTGCGCGGAAGGCCGTTTTGGCCACAGCGCCGCTGGTTTTCACCAGCAACTGCGGCTGATGTGTGATCGCAAACATTTTCCCTCCTCATCGTTGGCGACTGAGTGTTAATGACTTACTTCATCGCGTGACCGCAGTCACTGACGCTTGCCACATATCGCTGCATACTCGTTCGTGGACCAGTCTGCTGATTGCTGAGGCCGTCGTAGCTAACACGGAACCGGAATTTCGCATCAGGGAAGATCAGATCAATCGGAGGCTTTGAAGGGGACGGCCTTCAGGCCCTCCGTAAGTGCCTGAAATCAAGCTGGGCTTTAGCCCCTGCGGGAACTTCGTTCGCACTTAATCAGACTCTCCTTAGCTTTGGCGCCGCCGATTGTTGGCCTCTGTATCATTTGTGCAGTTTCGCAGGCTGCAACTGGGCAGCACGTTAAATAACAAAACGCACAGATTAGCTGACGTCTATTAGATTTGCAGTCGGATTTCAGGTGCATCTTAGCAGTATCTCGCTAGGAATAAAGTGACAAACTCGCGAAATTCAACCTGTTTTGCGTGGCACTAACGTGGACACATGAGGAGTTATCCATGAGCGAGGAAACGAATCGGCAGCGCCTGGCCATACTTGGCCTGGGAAAGATGGGCAGCATCCTGATGCAGGCGTTCCGCAAGCAGAACGTCGTGCGCGCAGAAGACATTCACGCCACGGTGCAGCATCCGGAGCGCGCCGCCAGTCTGGCGGCCAAGCATGGAATCGAGGTGACCACCGATAACCGCGCCGCCGTGGCCGATGCCGATATTGTTCTGCTCTGCGTGAAGCCGCAGGTGCTGGGCGATGTCGTGCAAAAGATCGCCGGTGCTCTCGGCGAGAACCAGCTTGTCATATCGATTGCCGCTTCAGTCCCCACCAGCTACATCGAGAAGCGGCTGCCGGAGCAGGTTCCGGTGATTCGCGCCATGCCCAACACTCCTTCGATGGTGGGCGCGGGCATGACCGGCTTCTGCTGCGGCAGCGCGGTCAAGCCGGCGCACATGGAAGTGGTGCGTCGTTTGTTCTCCACCGTTGGCGAGGTGGTGCGGGTCGATGAGAAGCACATGGACGCGGTCACCGGGCTATCGGCCAGCGGGCCAGCCTATATCTATATGGTGCTGGAATCGTTGGCTGAAGGCGGCGTGAAGATGGGCCTGCCGCGCGATATTGCGACGCAGTTGGCCGCGCAAACCGTACTCGGCTCCGCCAAGATGGTGCTGGAAACCGGCGACCATCCAGCGCTGCTGAAAGACGCCGTAGCTACGCCGGCGGGCTGTACCGTCGATGGCATCCTCGAATTAGAAGAGGGTGGCCTGCGAGTGACTCTGATCAAGGCGGTAGTCAAGGCCTCGCAACGCGCCAAAGAGCTGTTGTTCAGCTAACCCTCAGGACCGCCATAGGCGACAAAGCGGTGGTGACGAGGCTTTCATCCTGAGCTACGACAACAATCTCGTCGTCCTCGGGCACCGGCGGACGCTCCGACTTCATCAGCGGCCCCGGCCAATTCCGCAATGCCACTCGGCAGATCGCCCAAAACATCGGCATCGATTTCCGGTTCTGACGGATTCTGTTCGCGGCTGACAGGCGGGGTTCCGAAGGGTTCAGCAGCAGCAGACCCACTTCGGAACAGAACCCGTCATTTCGCCCATACAGCCAATTTCGCGCTTTCGAATTGCAAAGAACGCGAGTAGAATCCCCCAGTCTGATTGCAACAACTGAGCGGGAGCGAGTGGCCCTGCTGCGCTCTTGCCGCTGCTGCGAGGACGAGGTTCACGATGTTTGGACGCAATGCCTTCTTTCGCCTGAAATCCATCGACCGCGCTTCTGAATTCAAGCAGACCTTCCAGGAGGAGGTTTTGCCGTTGCTTCGCAAGCAAAAGGGTTTCGTAGGCGAAATCATCCTGGCCAATCCCGGAAGCCTGGAGAAGCTGACCATCAGCTTGTGGGAAAACAGCGCCGATGCTGCGGCTTACGAGCGCAGCATCTATCCGCAGGTGTTGAAGATCCTCGCCAAGACGATTGATGGAACTCCCAAAGTTCGCACTTACGAGTCTGCCACCCTCACCCTGCACAATGGCGCGACCTAAACCGCATTAAGGAACTGTCGCCATTGAGAGAAGATCCGAGGACAAACTCCGGGCCTGCTCCTCGCCGCGAAGTACCCGCAAGACGCCTTCCGTCAGCGCCTGCAACTCGTCTTCACCCGGATAGGTCACAACCGGTGCGATCCAACTGACGTGCTGTGTCATCTGCGCAACCAGGCGCTCGGAATGAGCCATGCCGCCGGTAAGCAGCAGGGCGTCTACACGCCCGCAGAGGACCGCCGCCATCGCTCCAATTTCCTTCGCGATCTGGTAGACCATGGCATCGAAGACGATCTCCGCCTGCTTGTCGCCGGATGCAATCCGCTGTTCGACCGCAATGAGATCTTTCGTGCCGAGGTAGGAGTACAGCCCGCCCTCGCGGAACAGCAGCGTCTCCACCTGATTGTGGGTGTACTTGCCGCTGAAGCAGAGGTCGACCAGTTGCATGATGGGAACGCCGCCGGCGCGCTCGGTGGAGAACGCGCCTTCTTCGCGAGAGTTGGTGACCTCCACCATGCGGCCGTTTTCATGCCCTGAAACCGAAATCCCGCTGCCCAGATGGGCGACGATCAGCCGCAGCGATTCATACGGCTCGGCGCGCTCGCGCGCGAACCGTTTGGCCACCGCCTTGGAATTCAGCGCGTGCGATAAGCACTGCCGCTCCAGCAGCGCCGATCCCGACAGACGGGCGCGCTCGGGCCATTCGTCTACGCTTACCGGATCGACAATGTAGGCCTGTGCGCCGGCCTTTTCTGCAATGCTGTGCGCCAGAAAGGCGCCGAGATTCGAAGCGTGCTCTCCCCGCCGGGCCACGCGCAACTCCTCGAGCATTGCTTCGTCTACTTCATAGGTACCGCTGGGCAGGGGAGGCAGCAATCCCCCGCGTCCGACCACCGCATGCAGGTCACGCACGTCATGGCCGGCCGCGCGCAGGACCGATTCGATCTGCTCAGAGCGAAACTGCTGCTGATCGAGGATGGGGCGTCCGCGGAACTGCGCCATCTCTTCGTCGCTGTGCCGAATATTCTTGATGAACTCGGGGCGCTCGTTCACGAACAGAGCGCACTTGGTCGAAGTGGAGCCGGGATTGATGGCGAGAATCCTGAATTCACCGAGCGGCAAAGATCACCCCCAGTGCGATCGAGTTCACCTTGTCGTCTACGCTCTCGACTCGCGACGGAATCAGTATGGGGACCTGAGCGCCAACCACGACGTGGGCGCACTGCGAGCCGCCTAGGTACTTCACCGATTTGCCAAGCAGATTCCCGGCCTCAATATTGGGAACGATCATGCAGTCGGCATGACCGGCTACCGGGCTTTTGATGCCTTTTTCCCGTGCCGCCGATGCCAGCAGCGCGCAGTCGAGCGCCAGCGGCCCGAACACTTCGGCATCTTCGAACTCGCCGGCTTGGCCCATTTCCGTGAGAAACTTGGCATCGACGCTGGATGGTACCGACTCGCTCACTGCCTCGGTGGCGCTCATGATCGCGATCTTGGGGCGCTCCAGTCCCAGACAGCGCATGACCTCAATAGCGTTCTCTACGATCTGCTTTTTCTGCTCCAGGTTCGGCGCGACATTCAGTCCGCCATCGCTGATGCCCACCAGGCGCGGCTCGCCCGCCAGCATGTCTTCGTACAACAGCACGTCGCTGAGCAAGCGTCCGGTCCGCAGGCCATAGGTCTTGTCGAGCACCGCGCGCAGGAGTTCGTCGGTGCGCAGGTGGCCCTTCAGCAGGACGTCCACCTTGCCGTTGCGCGCCAAGTTCACTGCTACGGCTGCGGCGTTATCGGTATTGACGAAGTCAGCTCCGGAGATCAACTCACCCAGCCCAAGTATTTCCGCTTTTGCACGAATGGCTGATTCGTTGCCGATCAGGACCGGGAGCGCGATTCCGAGTCGCAAAGCGGCGTCGGCTGCCGTTAAGGCGACTTCGTCGTCGGCAACCACGACCGCAAGCCGCCGCGGCCCGAGCGGCTGCGCACAGGCGCGAAGTTCAGCGAGACTTGCTACGGCTCTGGTTTGCACAGTAGGCATGGACATAATGAATATCGTCGCCCAGAGGACCCCGGCGTTTCAGTGAGGTTGATCACAAAGCTTGCAACAACAGCTTTCAATCGGCGTGCATGCTACCCCATCGCACCGATGAGTACGGGTTCTGCGACAAGGCCAGGCTCATACTCAACTGCTATCCCTGCGCGTGGCGGGCGCGGCTCCAGCATTTCCGCCCTCAAATCCATAGGCCCAGGCAAGAACAGCCGCGAATCCATCAGCACCGGGCGCCGGATGATGGGGACAAAGCCCATATGAGCGAGGATGTCGCGCTTGATGTCGATCCCCGGCGCTACTTCGATCAGCTCCAGTCCATCTTTCACCAATTGAAAGACGCACCGCTCCGTGACGTACAGAACCTGCTGGCCGCGAAGAATTCCCTGGCGCCCGCTGAAGGTACGGTGCTCGACCTCTTCGACGAACTTCGGCGACGCACCTTCGCGATCGATGAAGACGGTGCCGCCCTGGATGCTGACCTCCAGCCCACCGGCAGTGAAGGTGCCGCAGAAAATGACTTTTTTCGTATTCTGGCTGATGTTGATGAATCCGCCCGCGCCGGCCAGTTTCGACCCAAACTTGCTGACGTTCAGGTTGCCCTCGCAGTCAGCTTGCGCCATCCCGAGAATGGCCAAGTCAAGCCCGCCGCCATCGTAGAAGTCGAACTGGTAAGGCTGATCGATGACGGCTTGGGGGTTGATACCTGCGCCGAAATCCAAACCGCCCGCCGGCACTCCGCCGATGACACCTGGTTCGGTCGTCAGCGTGATCAGGTCGATGACGTGTTCTTCATTGGCGACCGCGGCAACGCCCTCGGGCATGCCGATCCCGAGGTTGATCACACTGTAGGGCTTCAGTTCCAGGGCGGCGCGACGGGCGATGATCTTGCGCTCCGACAGCTCCATCGGCGGGATGTCATCGACCGGGCAGCGGATTTCGCTGCTGAGGCCCGGGTTGTACTGGGTTGCGAATGTCTGGCAGTGCTGCTCCGGTTTTTCGGCGATCACCACATAGTTCACCAGGATGCCCGGTATTTTGACTTGGCGCGGATTCAACGCGCCGCTTTCGCAGATGCTCTCGACCTGCACAATGACGATGCCCCCCGAGTTGTGGGCCGCAGTCGCGAGGGCCAACGTTTCCAGCGTGAGCGCCTCCCGCTCCATGGTGACGTTGCCATCGGGGTCTGCGGTTGTGCCGCGCAGGATGGCAACATCGATCGGGAATGTTTTGTACAGAAGACACTGCTCGCCTCCGACGCTCATCAGTTCGACCAAGTCCTCGCTGGTGCGGGAATTGACTTTGCCGCCGCCGTAGCGAGGATCGACGAAGGTTCCCAGTCCTACTTTCGACAGGTGCGCTGGGCGATGTGCCGCGATGTCACGAAACATATGCGAGATCACGCCCTGAGGGAAGTTATAGGCTTCGATCTCGTTAGCCATTACCAGCTTTTGCAGCTTCGGGGCCAGGCCCTGATGGCCGCCAATCAAGCGTTTCAACAAACCCTCGTGGCCGAAGTGGTTCAATCCCCGGTTCCGGCCGTCACCCTGCCCCGCCGCATAAACCAGAGTAAGATTGCGCGGCTTCTCGGCTGGATCAATCTCCGGAGACAGATACAACTCCTCCAGCGCGCAGGCGATGCCTTCAGCAAAGCCGATGCCGACGAAACCTCCGGTGGCGATCGTGTCGCCATCGCGAATCAGGCGCGCCGCCTCGGCGGCAGTAATTATTTTGCAGCGGCCATTTGCGCGCGTGACATCCGCGCGGCGGGGAACATCTGGTCTGGGCGCCAGCGGTCCTCGGGACATGTCTTGCTCCTTGTGTGTTGCTTTAGCTCTAAAGCTGTGTACGAGCCTGCAGCTCTGGCGGCCCGCAACGCAGGCAGTCTTTTGGCGTGACTCCCCGAAAGGCTACCCCTCTCACTATTACGTTCTATTTTCTTGCGTTGTCTGCGTCAGATCAGTGAGCCAGCACACCCGTGCAAGTGACGTGAACCAGAATAGGAAAGGAGACGAGCAGGGCAGCGCAACACTAATGCCATCAGAAATTTGCGACTGCCTTCCCATCTCGGTCTGGCGACTTTCTGGGGCGATGGGTCAGGCTCCGCAGAAATTCGTGTTGTTGCAACCAGAAAATGTCGTATTAACTGCGACGAGACTTTGTCACCCCCTGTCATTTAAGTAACGGCCGCAACCGCGGGGCGGCCGGAGAGGTTATAGATGCGCGGCAGCGTCTTTCTTTTCTGCGCGGTGGTACGGCGAGCGGGGCGGCGATTGGTGTGTTCCTGGAGCGGCAGAGCTTGGGTGAGAAGCAACTGATCGCCGCGATAGACGAGGAGCGAGCCGTCGAGTTGATGGGAGAGTTCGACGAAGTCTCCGGCGTAGCCCCGCTGTCCGGGACGTCGGGGCAGCGCGATGGCATAGGCTCCGAGGGTGACGACGTGATCGGGGCTGACGATGCGCTGGTAGCGAAAACTGAGGCAGCGGGCGAGATCGAAGCGCCGGGGCAGGGTGCGGAAATCGCGCGCGGAGTCGGCGGCGGGGCGAGCGAAGCGTTGGTTGTAGTCGCGGCAAAAAGTGTCGAGCACGGCATTGGCTTGCTCCACGGTGGTGGCATGAGCCAGGCGGAGTTCGCTGACCAGGCGGTCCTGGCAGGTGCGCCAGAGGCGCTCGACGCGTCCCTTGGCCTGCGGAGAATAGGCAGGGATCTGCTGGATGCCGAGTTCCTCCAGGGCGCGTCCGAGCTGGGTGGGGGACTGCTGCCCGGCGAGTTGTTCGGCCAGGGTCCAGTGGGAATCGTTGCGCTGGAAGATGCTGTGGCGATCACGGTAAAGGCTGAGGGGGACGCCATGAGTGGTGATCATGGCGTGTAGAGCGCGAAGATAGCCGACGGTGTTTTCGGCTTCGAGTTGGAAATGAGCGGAGAGGATTTGCTTGGTGGCGTCGTCCTGAAAGCCGATGAGGGTGAGTTGCGGACCGCGGCCTTGGAGCCAGTCATGGGTACTGGCGTCGGTGAGCGCCATCATGCCGCAACGGGGGCGGGGCGGGCGGCGCGAGCGATACTTGCGGGGCCGGCGTTTCTGCGGCGAGGCCAGCTTGGCGGCGCGCAGGATGCGGCGCACGGTCTCGCGGCTGACCGGCAGGTTCTCCTCGGCGTTGAGTTTCTGACAGAGATGGGAATCGTTGAAGCCCTGATACTTGGTGCGGGCCAGGGTCAAGATCAAAAGCTTCTGGGGAAGAGGAAAAGCCCAAGGCACGGGACGTCCACGATTGCCGTGCTGGATCCAGGCAATGGAATCGGGCTGATAGCGTCGCTTGAGGCGCTGCACCTGGCGCTCACTCAGTTGCAGCAGGCGGGCGGCTTCGCGTACGCTCAGCCGCCCGCCCGCTGCATTCTCAATCACTTTCACTCGCTGGAGCTCTTTCTGACTCATCGTCACCATCCTGAGAGGGTGACAAAGTCTCGTTGCAGTTAGGGGGTGACATTATCTTGGAGCATCTACAGGCTCCGCAGAAATTCGTTGACGCGCTCAGCAAAATGCTCTAGAGTCGTTCAACACATGACCTCAATTCGCCTCGGAACCGGCGCGTTCACCTCGACATGCTCCGGCACAAGTGTGTGCACAAGCACATGCCTGAACAAATCGGGCGGGGGGTCATGAGCAATACTTCTTAAGGCAAGCTAAGCCAAAGAGATCGAGACCCACCGCCCGAACGGCTGGTGGGTTTTTGTTTGCGCGGCGATTTCAAGTGGAGCCGAAGATGATCGTAATGAAATTTGGTGGAACGTCGGTTGAAGACGAAGCGGCCATCAGGCGAGTCGCCGATATTGTGACCGATCGGCTGCCCAAGCGGCCAGTCATAGTCGTAAGCGCGATGGCCGGTGTGACCGACTCGCTGCTGGCGATGTCGCGAGTGGCGGCGGCCGGCTCACTTACCGAAGCGCTTAAGATGCTGCGCAAGCTGCGCCATCGCCATTTGAACGCATTATCGGCTTTAGTTTCACCGGAAGACGAAGCTAGCGAACGTGAAGAGATCGTCGCCGTCCTCGACGCCCTGCACGATATGTTGCGCGGCGTGTCGGCACTGGGCGAGCTGAGTCCGCGTTCCACCGACAACATTCTTTGCGCGGGCGAGTTGCTCTCCAGCCGCATCGTCTGCGCTGCGCTGCGAGCGCGCGGAATCGACGCGGAGCTGGTGGACTCGCGCGAGTGCATCATTACCGATGCGAATCATACCAATGCAGCTCCGCTGTTCGACGAAACCGGCGAGCGCCTGCGTTGCCGGATGAAGCCTCTGCTGCTGGCTGGCCGGGTCCCGGTGATGGGCGGTTTCATCGCCGCGACGATGGAAGGCGTGGCAACGACGTTGGGCCGGGGTGGATCGGATTTCTCCGCCGCGATTGTCGGTGCCGCCCTGAAGGCGAGCCGAATCGAGATCTGGACCGATGTCGAGGGCATGATGACCACCGATCCCAGGCTGTGTCCGCAGGCGGAACGCATCGATGTGATCGGCTTCGACGAGGCATCGGAGCTGGCCTACTTCGGCGCCAAGGTGCTGCATCCCGCCACGCTGATCCCTGCGGTTGAAAAAAACATTCCGGTTTACGTGCTGAACTCGCGTCAGCCGAAGCGCAAGGGCACTTGTATTCGGGCTCGCGCGCCCCGCAGTCGCACCACGTTTCGTGCGATTGCCGCCAAGAAAAGCATGGCGGTTGTCAGCGTGCGCTCGCCGCGGATGATCAAAGCGCACGGTTTCTTGCGCGCTGTGTTCGAGGCCTTCGAGCGCCACGGATGCTCCGCCGACTTGGTGTCCACGTCGGAGGTGAGCGTCTCCGTAGCGCTTGATTCGGGGCGCGCCGGCACGCCGTTGCTTCAGGACCTGAAGAAGTTGGGAGAAGTCGAGATGGAACAGGACAAGGCGATTATCTGCCTGGTGGGGAAAGACATTCGCGGTCGCGCCGGCATTGCCGCCAAGGTCTTCGAAACCGTCGCCACGGGCAAGATCAACGTGCACATGATTTCCCAGGGCGCTTCGGAAATCAACATCGGCTTTGTCGTGGAGGAGCGCGACGTACCCGAGGCGGTGAGGCGGCTCCACAACTGCTTCTTCGAAGCTGAAAAGCGGATGGCGGCTGAACTTGTTCGCCCTATCCGCACCCTCAAACCATTCCCCGATGAGTTCGTCGCGCACGCGGAGGTGAGCTAGCCATGGCCACGGTCATTTCAGGCATCGAGCAGGCAAGAGATTTTGCTCCCGGCAACTACAAAATCGCGCTACTGGGATTCGGCACGGTGGGCCGCTCCGTGGCGCGCCTGCTGTATGCCCGAGGCGATACGCATTCGCTGCAACTGACCCACATCTGCAACCGGCGAGTCTCGCGCAAGAAGGTGGACTGGATTGCTCCCGATGTCGCCTGGACGGAACACATCGAGGAGGTGCTGGCCTCCGATGCGGATGTCATTGTCGAGCTGCTGGGCGGATTGGAGCCGGCCCATCAATGGATGCGCCGCGCGCTCCAATCGGGCAAAGCAGTTGTCACTGCCAATAAGCAAGTGATTGCGCGCTTTGGGCCGGAATTGGAAAAACTGGCGCGCGACAACGGCCAGTACCTTGGTTACGGAGCATGTGTCGCGGGCGGCGTTCCTGTGCTCTGCGGATTGCAGGCCGGGCTGGCTGGTGACAGACTGACGCAGGTCCAGGGTATTCTCAATGGCACCTGCAATTACATTCTGACGCGGATGGAACACGCCGGCATCTCGTTTTCAGACGCGCTTGCCGAGGCGCAGCAGGCGGGCTTTGCCGAAGCCGAGCCCTCCGATGATGTCGACGGCCTGGATGCCGGCGCTAAGCTGGCCATCCTCGCGCGCGTCGGCCTGAATGTCGCCGTGCTGCCCGAACAGGTACGCTGCCGCTCAATCCGAGAGCTGCGAAGCATCGATTTTGAATATGCCCATGAGCTGGGCTGCGCCATCCGGCAGATTTCGACTGCGAAGGTGAAGGACGGCAAAGCCCACGTCGCAGTCGAGCCATCGCTGGTTCCAAAAGATTCGCCCCTGTCCGGTGTTTCGGGAAGTCAGAACCTGGTTGTGAGCACCGGAGAATTCGGCGGCGACACCAGCTTTGGCGGCCACGGTGCTGGTGGAGATCCAACGGCTGTTGCTGTTGTCTCCGATCTGCTGCACGCCGCCGGCTACCGCTTTGCAGAATCCGGCCCCTCCTTTTGTCCGGCGGTGAGTTGTGAGCTCACCGCCGAGATGGAGGCGCCGCAGTACATGCGATTCGTCGTCCGAGACCGGCCAGGAATCGTCGCCTCATTGGCCGGAGTGCTCGCGCGCCACCACCTGAATATCGACGCTTTGCTGCAAAGGCCGGGCTATCCGAAATCGCAGCTGCCGTTCGTGATTACGCTGGAGGCTGCCAGGCAGAATCAGGTCGAGGAGGCGCTGGCGGAGATCGAGGCGTTTGACTTCCTCGTCCAGAAACCTTTCACCATGCCAATACTGAAACAGGAGTCGGTCGATGCATCTGCGTTGTACGAACCGGGATTGTGCTGCCACGTTGGACCTGCACGATAGCGCGTTGTCCTGTCCCAAATGCGCTGAATTGCTGGAGGTGGTCATTGACCTGATCGCTTGCGCTCCAGAGGACCTGAAACGCCTTTGGCTGGAGCGGCGGACCTCTTATCACCCGCAGGATGCCAGTGGCGTGTGGCGCTTTCGCGAGTTCCTACCCAACGGCTATCGCGAGATCGTCACCCTGGGGGAAGGGAACACGCCGCTGGTGGAAGGCCGCCGGACCGCCGAATGGGCGGGAGTGCGCAACCTCCGCTTCAAGCACCTGGGGTGGAATCCCACGGCATGTTTCAAGGACCTGGGGATGACGGTTGGGGTCACCGAGGCGCTGCACGTTGGCGCGAAGGCGGTTGCGTGCGCTTCAACCGGCAACACGGCAGCTTCGCTTGCCGCCTATGCGGCGCGCGCTGGACTGAGCGCGAAGGTCTACCTTCCCGCGGGACAAGTCAGCCGCAATAAACTCGCGCAGGCGCTCGATTTCGGAGCCGAAGTGGTGCAGGTGGATGGCAGCTTCGACCTCGCGCTGAATCGGCTGCTCGAAAGCAAAGACAGAAGCCTGTATTTCCTCAACTCCATTAACCCATTTCGCCTTGAGGGACAGAAGACCGTGATGTTCGAGGTGCTTGAGCAGTTGGGGTGGCAATCGCCCGACTACCTGATCGTTCCAGGCGGTAACCTGGGCAACAGCTCAGCGTTTGGCAAGGCGCTGATGGAATTGCAGGCGGCTGGCTTCATTGACAAGCTTCCGCGAATGGTCGTCGTGCAAGCCGCGGGCGCGAATCCGCTGGCTGAAATGTGGCGATCGGGTGCGGACGAGCTTACTCCAGTAGAGGAGCCGGAGACGGTGGCAACCGCGATTCGCATCGGTAATCCGCGTTCCTGGAAGAAGGCGTTGCGCGCGCTGCGGCATACCAACGGCTTCGTCATGGATGTGACCGATGAAGAGATTGCCGAAGCCAAAGCCATGATCGGGCGCGACGGAATCGGCTGCGAGCCGGCATCCGCAACCACGCTGGCCGCCGTGCGCAAGCTTCGCGCGGGGGAAAAAATCGACCGCGATGCTGCCATCGTCGCGGTCCTCACCGGCCATGCTCTCAAGGACACCGATTTCATCATCAAGTCGCAGCAAGCCGAACCAATTCTGGCCGAGGAGGTGCACTCATGATCGCCGGCGCCGAATGCAAACTCGCCAACAAGCTCGGAGAATCGTTCGAAATCGAGGTGCCGGCGTCGATCGCCAACCTGGGACCAGGCTTGGACACGCTGGCCGTGGCAGTCCAACTGTATCTTCGTCTGCAGGTGACGAGGCTTCATGGTCATGGACGCCTGGAATTCCGCTTCGAGGAGCAGCTTCGCGGCGAAAACTACATTGAGCGCGCCTATCGCCTCCTGGCGCAGCAGAATTCTGAAGCCTTGCCATCGCTGTCCGTTGCAGTGCGAAGCGAGATTCCCATGGCCTCCGGCTTGGGTAGCAGCGCCGCCGCCACCGTTGCCGGCCTGCGGCTCTACGACGCCGTAGCTGGCCCGCTGCCGATGCAAGCGATTCTCAACGCTGCCTGCGCTCTAGAGGGCCATCCCGACAACGCAGCGGCTTCGTTGCTGGGCGGACTCACCGCCAGTTGCCAGCTTCCGGATCGCTCTGTGTACGCGGCAAGCTTCCCCTGGCCCGAGTCGCTAGTCTTCGTCGTCCTGACTCCGGAAGTCCCGCTGTCCACCGAGAAGTCGCGCAGCGTACTTCCCCACTCCGTTCCGCGCGCTGACGCCATCTTCAATCTGCAACGGATGGCCTTGTTGTTGCAGTCGCTGCACAGCGGCGATTTTTCGCTGCTGAAGCAGGCGCTAAGCGATCGTTTGCATCAACCATTCCGGCAGAAGCTGGTGCCCGGTCTGGCGGAAGCCCTGGAGTTGGAGCATCGTGACTTGTTGGGCGTGTGCCTGAGCGGCTCGGGGCCCTCGATCGCTGCGCTGGCAGAAAGCAATCTGGAGGCAGTAGCGAAATTGTTAGCGTCGATCTATGAGCCGCTGGGAATTCCTTATCAAGTCCGAACGTTGCAGGCGCATCAGGCGAGAAGCGCGGAAGCGCGAAGGCTTTCGAGCGACGGCATTGCGCTCTCAATGTGCGTCGCCTGACGGCCACGCGCCTGACAGGCATCGCTTAGCAGATCTTATACTGACCACGCCTCCCCAGCCCGCGTCGTCCACCCTAATGAGCCAGGCCGGGTTCACCACTTGCGAGGGAGACCGGACGGCACCTTTACAATCTTGCAATCTGCTGGATTTTCGCTATCATTGCCACCACCCATATGAAGCTATCTTTCCATACTGAGCGCCCCAGCCCGCCGCTAGTTCCGCAACGAGCCGAATTTCCGCCTTTATCGGGAGCCGACATCGCCGGCATGGTTCACGGGGAGCGAGTAGGTGGCGATCTCTATCATTTCCTGCGCGCGAACCGCTGCCGCGTGGTATTCGGCCTTCTGGACATTGCCGGACGCCGCGAAGAGAACCATGCCATCGTAGAAGCTGCGAGCCGCACTTTCCAGCAACTCGGCGCCGATCGGTTCGCGCGCGAAGACATCAACGAAGCCGACGTCATGATGGAATTCTGCCTGGAGTTGAACCTCAGCATCCGCCGCGCGGCTTCCGGAGTTCGTTCCTGCGCCGCCTTCCTCGGCTGCTACAACGAGGAGCTCGGCACCATCTGCTATGCCAACGCCGGACACACCCCGGGCCTTTTGCGCGACCCGTCTGGTATTACCGAGCTCCCGGCTACGGGACTGCCTCTCGGCTTGTTCTCCGCGTCCACCTACGAAGCGCCGACTGCTGCTCTGCAACATGGCGCGTCCCTGCTGCTGGTCTCCCGCGGCGTGGTGGAGGCTGCGTTTAAGCGCGAAGAGTACGGGCTGGATCGCGTGAAGCAGCATTTTGAGCGCGCGCCGCAAGATGATGCCAGCGAGATCGCTAGCGCGATCCTCGATGGCGTGCGCGACTTTCTGCATTCTTCACCCGAGCATAACGATGTCACCGCGCTGGCGCTGGTTCGCTCCGCGAATGTTGCCGTTGCTGCGATCGGGTAGCCCAACTCCGACCAGGCTAAGGAGAGTCTGATTAAGTGCGACCGGAGTCCCTCAGGGGCCAAAGTGTATGCGTGGGAACTAACCTTTCTCCTTGGCGGTGGAACATGACCCGTGAAAATCCCGCCCCGCAGGGGCGGCTATGTCGTTAGCCCAGGATGAAGCGAAGCGGAATCCTGGGTGGAGAGGGAAATTATTCCGAGCCGCGTAGCGGCGACACCGTTCTCACGCAGACACTAAAGCCCAGCTTGACTTCAGGCACTTACGGGCGGCCTGAAGGCCGTTCCTTCAAAACTTCAACTTAATCAGAGCTTCCCCAAGTATTTCATTCGGTATCGCGAGCCACACTCGCCAGCCTCTTTTGCACTCGAAGGTCCGCGGTTCTGTGGGAGCAGGCTCACCGATTGGCGTGTGTCCCCCGCAGGTGATTAAGAGCATGAATGCTCTCTAACGCAGAGGCCAAGCCTGAGGAGCGGCGTGAGATTGTGAAGAAGTACAAACTCGCCCAGGCTACATACCTTGAAAAACGTTTGGAAATCAAGTCTCTTCCCATCGCATATGGGGATGCTGCATCGCTTCCAGCTGAGGACGGGTAAATGTCGAGTGTATGTCTGCGTACAACGGCCCAAGGATGGAGGCTAGATTTTGTGTGAGGGTGATCACGTCGGCTAGTTGCGAGGGAATCGGCAGCCCTGCGTAACTGGTTTCAATGGCCTGCCGCAGTTTTACCGCAGATTCCTGCAGGTCGGATGGAACGCCTGGCCGTTTCCCGCTGACCTCGTCGGCGATCGCAGAGAGTGCTGAGCCCAGATCCTTCTGGAAATCGCGCTGGGCTTCTACGGTTGCGGGTATCCCCGCTGAGGAGGTTTCGAGCAAGTACTGTGCCGCGGTCACTTCCACCTGCAGTAAGGTGCCGAGCGTAGGCTGCCATTTCCTAAGGTCATCGCGGATCTTCAGCTTTCGTTCGCGCGATGGCCCAAACTCAAAAACCACGGCATCGGCCTGAGCTCTCACAGCATTGAATCCATCATTGATCTCGTCACGCAACTGCAACACACGTTTGCTGGCTTCCTCTCGGGGTTGCTGCTTCCAGGTTTGTTCCGTCATCCCAGCGAGCAGCCTCAAATTGCGGACAAATCCATCCTGCATCTCCTGCAGAGCATTTCGTACCCAGAGGCGATCGAAGACGAGCCACATCGACACCAGCCCGAGCAGTACGCCAAGCACACGATCGCGAGCGATGGAAAGCGAGGTCTGGATCGCGAACTCCTGCAGGTTGATCAGGTAGAAGGCGAGCGCCAGCTGTATTCCCAGGTACGAGAGCTTGGGAGTCGAAGTCGCGATCCAGGCTGAGATGGCGGTAACGATCGCAAACAGTACCGCGAATCCCGCAATGGAATTCAGATAAGGGAGCACGAAGACCTGCGCACCCATTCCGAATACGAAGCCTCCGATGATGGCTCCCGCAAGTCGCAGGAATTGCTTCTGCCGAGATGCACCTATAGTGGAAAGAGCCGTGATGATGCAGGTAGCAACTGAAGTGCTCAGGCCTGGCCAATCGATTGCCGTATAAGTGATGTAGGCAACCATGGTCGCCGCCATACCACGCAAGGCGAATTCCAAATGCGCGGGATTGGAAAACGCGTCGGGCACCAGCCAACGTTGCTGTTCTTCCCGCTCGGTGGCCGGCACTAGCATTTCTGCGACCGTACCCGAGCCGGAAAAAGAATGGGACATCAGGGCGACGGTTCTTTCCATCTCCGGGAGAAACGGCAACTCCGAGGTCTGAAGCGAAGCAGGAATTTCTATCGGTCGCGGGAGCAGGCGCTTATGGAGATCGTCCCTAAGCTTCGCAATTGAGCGGGCGAGATTCAAACACCGTTCGCCGTCCGCATCGCTGGTTACAAAGAAACGATTCGAACGCGCAATCTGCAGGCTAGCGGCAAGGCTCATCAGACGGCCCAGCAGGGCCACAGCCGTCGCCATTTGCGCAATGAGCTGCCGGCTGCTGCCGGAACGCAGCACGATTCTCCTAAGCCGTGACGTGCCCACGCTGGCATAGAGCGAGAGCTCCTTTTGAAATTGGAAGGAAGACTCGCCGGCGGCAATCTGTCGCAGCAAGTTTTCTACCGACCCCAACCGGGTTTCGATACCCAGGGTCAGGTCGGTCGTAGGATGCACGCGGCGGAAAACATATTCCACCACGACTGTTACTGCCGAGCCGATGAGCACGGAGAATCCCAGCCATAACGTATTTTCCGTCCGCGCGTTGACCGTACGGAAGGTCTCGTCCCACAACGGAATCGCGCCCGCAAGGGTGAAGCCGAAACCAACCGCGGTGAAATAATCGGGAACAATCCGGATCACGTAGAAAGCCAGAAACAGAGACGACATAATCCACAAAAAATGTGTGAGCGGATCGGCAACCAGCGTCATCACCCCGAGCATGGTATAGACGGTCGCAATGGAATAGACCACCGCAGTTCGAATCCCGGCTCGCAAGGTTACGGTGGGATTCTCGCGACTCAGAAACAGGGTGTAGATGGCGCCAAGAAATCCGTTGGGGATGCGGAAGGTCATCACCAGCGCCATGACGATGGTGGCGGCTATGGTCATGCGACCGACTACCCAGGCGCGTCCGGGATAGGGAGAAAGTTCAGTCTTAAGAAATTGCCAGAACCACAAGCCGGCACTATCCAGTTTCCTGGATGGAGCCACCGCGGGGAGTGCCTGGTCCTGCGCAGACATGTTTACTTTGTCCCGGATTCAGAGCCACGCCGAATGACGACGACCGCCGATTCGCTCAGCCGGAAGGGCTCTGTCTCCGCAGCCTGGATACGCACCCGCACGGGAAAACGGGTGGCCAGGTGCACCCAATTCAGCGAACGTTGCACATCGGGCAGGCCGGGTGAGAAGGAGCCCACAAGTGTCGAATCCGGCTGAACTCCGAATCCGACACTGTCCACCACTCCGTCGTACCGCACATTGGGACGAGAGAGCACATACACCCACGCGCGCATTCCGGGGTGAATATGTCTCAGTTGCGTTTCGCGAAAATTGGCGACGGCCCACCACACGCGGGTGTCGATCAAGGTGAAGACCTGCTGGCCGGTGTGAGCGTAGGCGCCCTGTGAAATCGTGAGATTCGTAACCCTCGCGTCAAACGGGGCATAGATTCTGCAATTGTTGAAGTTGTATTCGGCAGTACGAATGTTTGCCGCCTTGGCTTCGCGTTGAGCGGTAAGCGGCTCCAGGGTCAGGACGCTGTGCTGCGATTGGGCCAGTTGCTCATGGCTCTGATGCATCGAGGCCTTCGCCTGCTGATATTGAGCTTTAGCCGAGAGCACCTGCGCCTGCGCCAATGCCTGTTGGGAACGCGCTTCGTCGACCACCTGCTGCCGCGCGGTCACCGCTGTCCGCGCCTGGTCGACCTGATCGACGGTGACGAACTGTTTGGCCAGCAACGGCTCGATGCGATGAAAATTGTTGGAAGTATAGAGCAGTTCTGCTTGTGCACGGTCGACCGTGGCCTTGGCGCTGGCGACATTAGCTTCCGCTTCCTTAACTGCCGCGGCGGCGCGGTCGACATTCGCTGCGGCGCTCCCGGTATAGGCTTGCGCCGCTCCTACTGCGCTTTGCTGCGATGCGATGGTGCGGCTTTCATCGACGATCTGGCCTTCCAGCGTGTGTAGGTCAGAACGTGCCCGCTGCAGCGCGTATTCGTAAGGCCGGGGATCGATTTCAAACAGCAGTCCGCCTTGCTTCACGAACTCATTGTCCATTACCGCGAGGGTGGTGATTGGGCCATCGACCTGGGGAGCGATGCCGATAAAGTTAGCGAATACCTCGGCGTCGTCGGTACGGGGATACAGCGTTGTCTCAGCCACCACCATCAGGCCGGTGATCAATGCGGCGGCAACGATCGCAATAGCGACGATTCGGCCAAGACGTTTGCGCTGAGCGGGAGTGTCGTTTTCAGGCATTGCGTTTCTCTCCTCAGCTGAAGAACAACAGCCAGATCGTAAAGGTGAAAAATGCTGCCAAACACGGATATACGAGAATCAGCGGCGAAAGCTCCTGCTCAAAATTCCAGCGCACAAAAAGCATTCGCACCCCAACCGTAAGCAGTATGCCGATAACTCCACACAGAATCCAAGCCGGAAAGAACGATCCGAGAATATTGAAGGTCGGTGCGCGCGAGCATCCTGTCGCCAATCCCATCACGGCGACGCACGCCGCCACCGAAGCGACACGGAACGTAACTAAAAACGTTGCGGCGTTCATTCTCGTCCTCACATCACGGAGTCTTCGCATAAAGTAGGCCGCCGGTTTGATAGGCAAGAGCTGCCAGGCCAGTCAGCAGCTGAGTACGGGCCGTCACATCCGCGGTGCGCGCATCGGCCAGGGTCCGCTGCGCCGAAACCACGTCGATCTGGCTGCGCACGCCGTAATTGTAGGACTCGAGTGCCGCATTGTAGGACTCGGTTGCCGCTTCCAGCAGTGCCGCCGCCGCTTTCTGCTGGCGAAGAGCGGTCCGGGCGGTCGAGTATGCGGACCACACTTCATTCTCTACCTGGTCACGGATCGCCTCCACGCTGGAGGCCGCCTGCTTCTGATTGGCTCGGGCGCGAGCCAGACGGTTTTCCCGCGCCAGTCCATCGAATATGGTCCAGGTGAGGCTGAGGCGGGCGTTCCATGTCTCCTGCGTCGGCGAGTAGACTCCGGGCAGCTGCTCCTGCTGCCCGTAAGAGCGTCCCAGGCCGGCGCTTCCGTCGATGCTCAAGGTGGGAAAGTAATTTCTCTTCGTCACGCCCACTTCCGCTCCCGCGGCGCGCAACTCCGCCACGCGTTGCAGCAGGTCGGGCCGCTGGGCCAGCGCCTTGTCAATCGAAGTCTCAACCGTATCGGCGATACTGTCGGGCATCTTGATGGTCTGAATGCTTTCCACTTGAAACAGTGTAGTGGGCGAAATGCCAAGTGCGTTCGCCAGATCGCCATGGGCAATTTCGGTGGCGCCGATCGCCGCCTGAAGATTGTAATCGGCTTGTGCGGCGGCGCTGCGGGCCTCGAGGACGTCGGGCAAGGTCGCCAGTCCGTTCTGCAGCCGGGCCTCTGCCGCCTGCTCCACCGTTTGCGCGTTTCTCAAGTTCGCTTCTGCCGCTTCCTGAAGTCCTTTGGTATCCAGGAGGCGGTAATAGGCCTGCATCACCCGGAAGATCACTTTGCGATGAGTGTCGTTGAATTGGAAATTGGCAGCCAGCAGATTGTTCCGGCTGATGGCGATTTCCTGGGTGCGCTGCCCAAAATCGAAGATGATGTAGTCCAGAATGAAGACGGGCGAGAACGTCTCTACTGTTTGCCGCTGGAAGAACGGGCCAAAGAAGATGTCGTTCCGTCCGCTTTCGGCCAGCGCGGCCGCGGCCATGGTAGGGTACAGAGTGGAGCGGGCGATACCCAGGTCGGCGGCTCGGGCCTTGGCGTTTTCCCAGGCAACACGCGTCTCGGGATTATTCTGCTCGCCGATGTTTACCAGGTCGGATAAGCTGTAGATCATTTTCGGATCGAGAACAGCAGACGACGCCGGTCGCGGCGGAAGCTTGAATTGCTGATTCGTCGTAGAAACGTCCCATGGATGGTCGGGGACAGAGGGCGCCTTTTGAGCGAACGAGACCCCTTCCGCAACCAGCATGCAGAGCATGATGACTGTTCGTCCACAAAAATGAGACATTCCTAGCCAGGATGCCGTACTTTCGGCGGCTCTTCTTAATTAAAAGTAAGGGGATAATATCACGGCACAACACATCCCAAAGCCACTGGAACGACTTTGCATCTCCAGGGTCACGGATAGGGGATTGAGTTTTATGGCATCGTTGAACTGCTCCTGAATCAT
Source organism: uncultured Acidobacteriaceae bacterium (assembly GCA_963785825.1). GTDB lineage: Bacteria > Acidobacteriota > Terriglobia > Terriglobales > Acidobacteriaceae > Bog-257. Next base: position 276,423 of record CAWAWQ010000002.1, read on the forward strand.
CGTGTGAAGGAGATCCCCACCGGGCACACAGTTATAAGCTGCCATATCAGTCGCGCCGAACTGCTGGATGCCCGTCGCTGATGTCGCGACGGCTGCGGGAAAGGAAAAAGGCCGCAAGCCCGCGGCCTCTTAATGTTCCCTATTGTCCCCACATCGCTTGGGGCGATTCCTCGTAACCGATTGAATCTTTTGGTTGCGGGGGGTGGATTTGAACCACCGACCTTTGGGTTATGAGCCCAACGAGCTACCAGACTGCTCCACCCCGCATTTCGATGATACCGTCATGTGAACAGCAGGTCAAACCTGTCCCTGGTTCCTGTAAGCGGCACCAGTTTCGACTTCTACGACCCAATAAGACGCGCGGCCGGCGCACCGCCCCTTCGCCGGCTAAGCATGCACGCGGTGGCGCGGAATGATAGGCTCTGTTCATGGCGGATGATGATCGTCACCATCGGCAGAGCACCGCGGTGGTCTGGGCGCGCTATTCGCAACTGGCATTTATTCTTCCGGCGGCGGTGGTGGTGGGCCTTCTGATTGGCAAGTTGCTCGATCACTGGCTGCACACGCGCTGGCTGTTTCTAGTCGGCATCATCGTCGGAGCGATCGCGGGTTTCATCGACATTATTCGCGCCATCACCCGGCAGAAGAGCTGAAGTGCAAAACGGGGTTGAATCGGCGCGCCTCTCCGAATGTTTCACCCGGCTGCCCGGTTCAGTGCCACACACGGCTCAATCCATGGCGACCACGGAATCAACATCATCGGCGGCCGACAATTTTTACGACCGCGCCTTACCGCGGATTCGCAAGATACTGATTGTGCTGTCGGCCCTCGGGCTGGGGACCTCCGCCATTTTCTTTCGCTGGCCCGTGGCCGTAGGCTTCTTCGTAGGCGCAGCGGTCTCCTACATCAATCACGTTTGGCTGGAGCGGGTGGTAAATGCGCTGGGGGAACGCATCGCGACCGGCCGAAGCGGGGAGCGCGGCGGGGGAATCGTGCTCCGCGCGGTGCTGCGTTATGGCTTCATCGCCGGCGGAGCATATGTTATATTTAATGTTTCCTTGGCGGCGCTTTACGGCTTTTTGGGTGGCGTGTGCCTTCCTATTGCAGCCATCGCCTGCGAAGTTGCAGTGGAACTATTCGTCACGCTGCGACGCGGATTCTGATTTTCCTAATCACAGTTTGACTCATTAACGGCCACAGCCGACAGTGTGTCAGCGAGCCCTGAAGTCATACGAGCTAGCCTTCATGCCTGAGCAACTCTGGATTACCGCCCTTCTGAACAAGTACTTCGGCGGACTGGCGAATACAATTCTGGACGCCCTGCATCTGCATTCAGTCCACCCCCAGGCGCCCATCGCGAACTATGTCGCCATGCAACTGGTGGTCTTCGTGCTGCTCGTGTTGTTCTTTGCAGCCCTCCGCTTGCGACTCTCGGTGGAGGATCCGGACGTCTTGCAGCACGTCATAGAGAGCCTCAATTCATTTATCACCAATCAGAGCCATGAAGTGATCGGGCATGGATACCAAAGGTATATCGGGTATTTGTCGGTTTTAGGCATATTCATTCTGGCCGGCTGCCTGATTGGTGTGATACCTGGATTCGAAACCGCCACGGCTGCTCCGTCCGTCCCACTGGGATGCGCACTCGTCACCTGGTTCTACTATCATTTCCAAGGCATTCGAGTAAACGGCTTCTCCTACATCAAGAACTTTCTTGGACCGGAGCCCTGGCTGGCAATACTGTTGTTTCCCATCGAGATCTTCAGCCATCTTGCGCGCATTCTTTCGCTGACCATCCGTCTTTACGCCAACATGTTCGCCAGCGATATGGTGATCCTGGTTTTCCTTTCCCTGGTCCCGATCGCTCTCCCGGTAGTTTTCATCTTGTTGCATATCGGCGTGGCAGTCATTCAGACGTATGTTTTCGTGCTATTGGCGACGGTTTACATTGGCGAAGCGGTGGCGCACGAGCATTAAGCAGCTTCGAGCCGCGAGCCTCGAGCTGCGAGCCACGCAACCGGCTAAATTGCTCATAGGGACGGAGTGGGTTTACCGGTTGGACGCGAGTAGACATTCGATTGCATGGACGAGCTTTTGGCTCGCGGCTCGTCGCTAAACTTCCTGCCAGCGTGAGGGCGTCAGCACGGTGAACGCCAACCACCTCCTGGCGGATTCATAAGGAGAACGAAATGCGGAAAGTGATGATGGTATTTATTGCGCTGCTGGCCTTGATGACCATGGCCATGCCGGCGTACGCGCAGGGCGGAGGCACCGCCGCTGCAGGAGGCGCCAACTGGGTCGCCATTGCTTCGGGATTTGGCATCGCCATCGCGGCTGGCTTGGCCGGCCTTGGCCAGGGGCGCGTCGGAGCTGCCGCCTGCGAAGCCATGGCCCGGAACCCGGCTGCCCGTCCGGCCATCCAGCTGGCACTGATTCTTGGACTCGCCTTTATCGAGTCGCTGGTGCTGTTCACGCTGGTCATCATCTTCGCGAAAGTCGTTTAGCTTTCGTCATCGCAAAGCCAGCCCCATCCGCGGATGGGGCTTTTTGCTGAGTTAATAGTTGGCAGTTGGCACTTGGCATTTGGCGTTGTGCAACTGCTAATTGCTAATTGCTAGCTGCGCTAGTTGCTTTTATGCCTGGTGTCCTCGATTACGAAATTGTGACCAAAGACTATGGCGCTCCGTGGTCACGCCGGCGAGTGCGCGCGCTCGACGGCTTCACGCTTTCGCTGGAGCGCGGCGAAATCTTCGGTTTCCTGGGCCCCAACGGGGCAGGGAAGACCACCGCGATTCATCTGGCGTTGGGATTCATGCGGCCGTCATCGGGGACGGGCCAGTTACTGGGAAAACCGTTTGGCGACGCAGAGACACGTGCGCGCGTGGGCTTTCTGGCCGAGAATGTCGCGCTGTATCACCGGCCTGCGGGCAAGCTGCTGCGCTTCTATGGGGCGCTCAACGGCATGCGACCGCAGCGGCTTCAGCTTCGCTGCCGTGAAGTGTTGCGGCAGGTGGAGCTGGAGATGGAAGCCGGTCGCAATGTCGGCAAGTTTTCTCGTGGAATGCAGCAACGTATCGGGCTGGCGCAGGCGCTGATTAACGACCCCGAACTCCTCATTCTGGACGAGCCGACTTCGGCGCTCGATCCCCTGGCGCGAGTGGCCATGCGCGAGCTATTGCTGGAAGCCAATCGCAACGGCAAGACCATTTTCTTGAGTTCCCATTTGCTATCGGAGATCGAGCTGATCTGCCATCGTGTCGGAATTGTGGACCACGGGCGCTTGATCAAGATCGGACGCACCGACGACTTGTTGGTGTCGCACGACCGATACGAGGTGGTGGCGCGAGGGGTTCCGACGGCGGAGTTTGCAGGGTCGCAATTGCGAGATGGTTGCTTCACGATCATCGTGCCTGCCGTGTCGCAGCGCGAAGTTCTGGAGCGAGTGTGGGCACGTGGTGGCGAAGTCGTCAGCGTCAATCCCGTGCGGCGCACGCTGGAAGAGGTATTCGTGGAGGTGACCAGGAAGGGCGGGGAATCGTGAAGCCGATGTTGCTGATCGCCGCAAATTTTCTGCGCCAACATCGCTGGCCGGTGCTGATCATGTTCGCCTGGATTGTCCTGACGGCGCTGGCTGCCGGCGGCTTCGGCAGGGACCGTGTGGTTGCCGACGACGTAGTGTTCTACGTGGAACAACAGGCAATTTACATCTGTGTTTTCAGCGCTTTCCTGGCCGCTGACGCCATCCATAACGAACGCAAATCGCGCCGCATCCTGCTGGTGCTTTCAAAAGCGGTAAGCCTGTGGGAATACCTGCTGGCAATATTAGTGGGGACCTGGACGATGGCGATCGCCTACACCCTACTGTTCGGATTGTGTGGCGTGTGGCTTACCGCTCGCGCCACCGTGTCCAGCGGACCCATATGGTCGATGGTGCTTCTGGTGGCGGCTGGTTCCGCTCTGGCCGCCAGCGTGGCGTTGTTTTTCTCGACGTTCCTCAATCCCTACGTTGCGGTCGCGTTGACGTTCGGTTTTTTTGCAGCGCCCGGATTAATGCATGCCCAGCAGCACTCCTGGTCTTTCTGGTTCCCGGGATTGCCCCTGCTGGTGGAGGTTGTGCACTTCAGCTTTCGTTCTGGATGGAGTGCAGGCGCAAGCGTGATGACGATCGCGATCCTGCAATCGGTGCTGTTCTGGATGTTGGCGGCGGTGGTCTTCAACCGCAGGGATATCGCTGTTCCAGTCGAGTGACCCCGCCGCCGGATCAGTTTATTACGGCCGGACTGGAGGGACGGCAGTGTCGGGCAAAGCTCCTGGGGATTGGTTCCCCTCGGCGCTGTTCTGCATCAGTCGCGTCAGCAAAGCGATCTCTGACTGCGCCACCGTAACATGATGACGCGCATCCTGCGGGACCCGCGGGTCGCGGCCCAGCAGATATAGCAACTGCATCAGTTCCTGTAATTTGTTATTGGCGGAATCGAGGGCGCTTTCGGTTTTCCAATCGGCGGGAGCCGTCCTGTGGACGAATGGGTGACTGCTATCCCGGCCGCAAGTGAATTGCTGCGGTTGTGATCCTAATGAAGTGATTGGGTTGCCAGCGTCGGAGTCATGGTATTGTGCCTGATTCAATCGTCTTCCCTCATGAAAATGCATCATTAAGAATTCCTTCCGTTGAAAGAAAGCTGTGGTTCCGAGAATACGGCGCATCTGTCCCTCGACAGTGCTGTGCAATTGGCTTGGAAGGCTGATCAGGATGTCTAGCAAAGACGCGCGCAATTCAGCTCAATCCGGTTTCCCGACCGTGCGGTGTGCGCGTTCGTTGCTGCTAAAGAGAAAGAAGAAAGCAAAGATGGACACGCTACAAACGAAGTGCTAGCAACTGCAGTGCACGGAACCAGGTTCGTTCGTGAATGATGACGTCCGGCGTGTCCGCTGGCGGCCAGCAGGGGAGAGCAGAAAATCGATACCACGGCGGCGATCACCACAAAAGCGACGAAACTATGCCGGCGAAAAGTCATGCGGTTTCGATTGTCCCATCACTTGGGAGTCGATTCAACCCACAAGCGGTTCAAGGCTACTTCAGCAGGTCCTGCGCACTCTGGATCGCATAATCGAGCACGCGGCCCGGCAGCACGCCAAGATAAATGGTGGCGACGAGGCTGATCGCCAGCCCGACTCCCAGTCCTGCCGGGATGCGGGCCACGGGAGCTTCCACCCGTTCGTCGCGCATGTACATATAGACGATGACCCGCAGGTAATAGTAAGCAGCGATGGCGCTGTTAATCACGCCGATGATGGTGAGTCCGACCAGGTTCGATTGCAGCGCTGCCGAGAAGACATAGAATTTGGCAAAGAACCCGCCGGTGACGGGGATGCCGATCAGCGATAGCAAAAAAATGGTGAGAATTGCGGCCAGCAACGGCGAACGACGTCCCAGCCCGGCGTAGTCGTCCAGGGTAACGTATTTCTCTTCGGCGGAGGCGAAGTGGCTGACTACGGCGAACGCTCCGACGTTCATTGCTGCATACGATGCTGCATAGAAGATCGCAGCAGAGATACCAACCTCCCTGGCTGCGGCGAAGGCGACCAGCAGATAACCGGCGTGCGCGATGGACGAGTATGCCAGCAGCCGTTTGACGTTCTGCTGCACCAGCGCGCCGATGTTGCCCAGCGTCATCGAAAGGACGGCGGAGACCCAGACTATCCAGAACCAGCCGGGCGCATCAGTGGCAAACAGTACTCGCAGCAGCACTGCGAATGCGGCCGCCTTGGGACCGCTGGACATCAGTGCCACAACCGGTGCAGGCGAACCCTCATAGACATCCGGAGTCCAGACATGGAAGGGAGCCGACCCCACCTTAAAGCCCAGACCGACGAACATCAGTCCCACTGCGAGATAGGCCAGAACCGAAGGCTGTCCCTGAAGATACCGGGCAATCCCGTACACGTTGGTCGTTCCAGTCGCGCCGAAGATTAAGGCCACGCCGTACAAGAAGAACGCCGTGGCGAAGGAGCCCAGCAGAAAATATTTGAGCGAGGCCTCGGCGCTCTCGGCGGCTCGCCGCCGCATACCGGCAAGTATGTAGGTGGAGATGGAGGAAATTTCCAGCGCGATGAAGACCAATACCAACTCGACGGCGGCCGACATCAGCATCATGCCGACGGTACCGAAGAGGATAAGGCCATAGTATTCGCCGGAGCGAATGCGCTGCACTTCGAGGTATTCGAATGAAGTCAGGATAACAACCAGTGCGACCAGCAGCACCACGACGTGGAAGAAGACACTGAAAGTATCGACACTGATGGTGTTAAAGAATGCGCTGCCGTAGTAATTGGTCTGGTAAACAGTGGCAATGAGTCCGAGGAGCGTACCAATGACGGCAATGATGCCCAGCGGCTTCTTGGGGCTTTGCTCAGGGAGCAACGGATCCACCAGCATCACAAGGATGCCGAAAACACTCAGTACCAGCTCAGGGAGGATGCGGATGTAGTCGACGCCGGGGATCATCGTCCAATCACCTCCGCCGATTTGTTCACAGCGGCAGATGACAGGTCGATAGTGGAAGCGCCGGGCTTCAGCGATGGGTTCGTATCGACGGTGAAAGCGCCGGGCTTTAGCCCGGCGAAAATAGGTCCTTTCAAAAACGGCTTTAGCCGCGGCGGACCGGGTCTAAAGCCCAAGTCAGATTGCGGCATTGCGGCACGGCTAAAGCCGTGCCCTTCCACCGGCAAGCTCGCAGCAGCCTGCAGCGGAGCCGAAAATTGCTTCAGCGCGGCAGCAACAGCGGGATCGATGGAGTGCAGCCACAGCATGGGGGCGACGCCCATCACCAGCGCCGCAATCGCAGTCGGCCACAAGGAAACCCGCTCGCGCGCATCCAGGTCGCGCAAAGACTGGTTCGCCGGATTCGTCACGTTCCCGTAGAAGACTCGCTGATACATCCAGAGCAGGTAGCAGGCGCTCCAGATCACGCCGGTCGCGGCCAGAATTCCATAAAGTTGCTTCGCCTGGAATGCGCCACTCAGCACCATGAACTCGCCGATGAAGCCATTCAGCAAGGGCAGCCCAACTGACGAGAGCATGATGAAGGCAAAGAACGTCGCATACACCGGCATGGGCGTCGCCAACCCGCCGTATTCCGTGATGTCGTAGGTGTGACGGCGTTCGTAAACGATCCCCAGCAGCATGAACAGCGCGCCGGTGGAGACGCCGTGGCTCAGCATCTGGAACACGGCGCCGTCGACTCCGATCTGGGTGAAGCTGAAGATACCGAGCACGACAAAACCCAGGTGGCTGACCGACGTGTAAGCGACGAGCCGTTTGATGTTCGGTTGGATCATCGCGACCAGCGAGCCATAGATGATGCCGATGATGGCGAGCGCGATGATCCACGGGGCGTTGCGGCGCGCCTGCTCGGGAAAGAGTCCGAGATTGAAGCGCAGCAAACCGTAGGTGCCCATCTTCAGCAGCACGCCGGCCAGCAGCACCGATCCCGCCGTCGGCGCTTCCACGTGGGCGTCAGGCAGCCAGGTGTGGACCGGGAACAGCGGCACCTTTACTGCGAAGGCGACGAAGAATCCCAGGAACAGCCACAGGGCGGCCTGCCCGAATCCGCTGACTTGCCCGGTCTGGATCGCGCTTTGAATGGCGACGAAATCGAAGCTGCCGGTGCGCGCGTACAGCCAGATGATCGCCGCCAGCATAAACATCGAGGCAATCATGGTGTAGAGGAAAAACTTCACCGCCGCATAAATTTTTCGCCCATGGCCATACATGCCGATCAGCAGCGCCATGGGAATCAGCGTGGCTTCCCAGAAGAAGTAGAAGAGGAAGAGATCGAGCGCCACGAAAACGCCGATCATCGCCGTCTCCAGCACCAGCATCAGGATGAAGAATTCCTTCACCCGGTCGCCGATCGATTTCCATGAGATCAGCACGCACAGCGGCACCAGGAACGTGGTCAGGATGACCAGCCACAGCGAGATGCCATCCACGCCGAGGTGATAGTGGATATTCGGATGGGGAATCCAGGGAGCGTTCTCTTCGAACTGGAAGCCGTTCTGGCCGCGGACGAAGTACCAGGGCAGGTGCAGGGAAGCGAGCAGCGTGACCAGGGAGACGGCCAGCGCGAAGTAGCGAATGTCACGATGGCGGCGGGGGAAAAACGCGAGCAGAATCGCGCCGGCAAGCGGGAGAAAAACAACGATGGTGAGGATGTTGTCGTTGATGAATTTCATCGCACGCCCCTCCACACCATGAAGGCGATGACGACGGCCGCCCCTGCGGCAACCCATCCCGCATAGGAGCGAATATTGCCCGATTGCATGTGGCGCATCGCGTCCGAGGTCTCTTGTGCCCGAGCAGCGCCTCCGTCGACGGCGCCATCGATCAGCCCGCGATCAATGCCTTTCCAGAAGACGCTGGTCGAGAGCGCAATCAGGGGATGGATAATGACCGCACCATAGAGTTCGTCAACCTTGTACTTTTCCAGAACAAAGGTATAGAGGCCGCCCGCAGACTTGGCCATTCGCGCAGGCAACTCGGGCCGCTTGTAGTACAAGTACCAGGCGAGCAGGAATCCCAACACAGCAACTGCAACCGAGATCGCGCTGAACATCAGCTCCGTGCTGGGGCCTGCTGTCTCCGGCTCGGCCGCGTTGGCAGGTCCAGCATTTTCCGCGCCGACTGCATGGAACACCGGCGAGAGGAATGCGTCGAAGCGATCCGAGCCATGTAGAGAGTGCGGCACCCCGACCCAGCCGCCAGCTAACGAGAGCAGGGCCAGGATCATCAGCGGCACCACCATCACCCATGGGCTTTCATGGGGGGCGCCGTGGCCGTGACTACCGCCTGCTGCGTGGGCGTCCTGCGCATCGTGAATTGCGCCGGTGCGGCCTGCATGCTGGGCATCGGTGTCGTGATTATGCCCTGCGGTCTCAGGGTTCGGCCCGCGGTAGTCGCCGAAGAAGGTCAGGAACCAGAGCCGGAACATGTAGAACGAGGTCATGCCGGCGGTGATCACGCCGATTAACCACAGAACGTGAGCACCGCTGCTCCAGGTCGACCACAGGATGCGGTCCTTGGAGAAAAACCCGGAGAACGGCGGTAGTCCCGAAATCGCGAACGTCGCAACCGTCATGCACCAGAAGGTGTAAGGAAGATACTTTCGCAGACCGCCCATGCGGCGCATGTCCTGTTCCCCGCCGAGGCCGTGAATCACCGACCCGGCGGCCAGAAACAACAGCCCCTTGAAGAAGGCATGGGTCATCAGGTGAAAGATGCCGCCGACGTAATCCGCGACGCCGCAGGCCATGAACATGTAGCCAAGCTGGGATATGGTCGAGTAGGCCAGCACCTTCTTAATGTCCGTCTGCACAATGCCGATGGAGGCGGCAAAGATCGCAGTCAGCGTCCCGATTATCGCCACCGCCATGAGTGCATCGGGGGCCCGGTGGAAGATGGGACTGGAGCGCGCCACCATGTAAACGCCTGCCGTCACCATGGTCGCGGCGTGGATCAGGGCGGAGACGGGCGTGGGGCCTTCCATAGCGTCGGGCAGCCAGACGTAAAGCGGAATCTGCGCCGACTTTCCGGTCGCGCCCACCAGCATCAGCAGGCCGATCGCGGTCAGTAAGCCAGCGCCGGCAGTTTCAATTGGATATTGGCTGAGGAGTTTCCACAGGCTGTCATACTGCAGTGTGCGGAAGTGCTTGATCAGCAGAAACAGCGCAATGAGGAAACCGAAATCGCCAACACGGTTGGTGATGAATGCTTTCTTGCCCGCGTCGGCGGCGGTCTTCTTCAGGAACCAGAAGCCGATCAGCAGATACGACGCCAGTCCTACGCCTTCCCAGCCGACGAACATTAGCAAGTAGTTGTTCGCCAGCACCAGCGTCAGCATGAAGAACATGAAGATGTTCAAGTAGGCGAAGTAGCGGTAGTAGCCGCCTTCGTGCTCCATGTAACCGACGGAGTAAATGTGGATGAGGAACCCGACGCCGGTTACCACCAGCATCATGATCAACGAAAGCTGGTCGAGATAGATGCCATACTCCGCCGAGAACGAGCCCGCCTTTAACCATGTGGCATAGCGCTCGATGTGCGGGATCTGCTCAGGCGTCAAGCCGGCGAACTGGGCCGCAACCCACAAGGCCATTCCGAACGACGCCGCCGTGGAGCCCAGCGCGATGGTGTTGACCAGCGCCTTGGGAAAGCGCTTGCCCAGCAAACCGTTGATCGCGGCGCCCGCCAGCGGGAGTAGCGGGATGATCCAAAGGTGCATGCTCATAGCTTGAGGAGGTTCACACGATCCACGTTCAACGTTTCGCGCGTACGGAAAACGGCAATGATGATAGCCAGCCCTACCGCCGCTTCGGCGGCCGCGACCACCATCACGAAGAAAACGAAAATATGGCCGTCCAGCGATTTCAGCTGTGCCGCAAAGGCGACAAATGAAAGATTCACGCCATTCAACATCAACTCAATCGAAAGAAATATGGTTATGATATTGCGCTTGATCAGAAATCCGGCGACGCCACAGGCGAAGAGAATGGCGCTCAGCACCAGGTAATAGGAAAGAGGGACCATTTATTCCTCCCTCCGCGCCAGCACCACCGCGCCCATGATCGCGACCAGGATCAGCACCGAGGTGACCTCGAAGGGCAGCAGGTAACCTCGGAACAACAGTTGCCCAACTGCTTGCGGGTTGCCGAACACGTTACCGCCGTTCATGACGGCCGGACCGCCGATGGCGATCCGATCAAGGCCGGTCAGATGGCTGACCACCGCGGCCGTGATGCCGAAACCTACGATCAGGGCTGGAACGCCGAGGATCATGGCGACGCGGCTACCGTGCGGCAGGCGCTCTTCTGCGCCGGCATTCAACAGCATGATGACGAAGACGAACAGCACCATCACCGCGCCAGCATAGACAATGACCTGCACGGCGGCGACAAACTCGGCCCCCAGCAGCAGATACAGCAAGGCCAGCGATCCCATCACCACGATCAGCGACAGCGCGCTGTTGATGGGGTGCTTCTGCACCAGGAGGTTAATGGCGCCTCCTACGCAGATCGCTCCGAAGATGAAGAACAGCACAAGATGCAACATGATTTTTTGGGCAGTTGGCAGTTAGCATGTGGCAGTTAGCCAAACAGCCGCGGTTGAACTGTGCTTTTCACCAACTGCTAAATGCTAAATGCCAACTGCTTATCGGATCGCCACCACGAAACTCGTCACCACAATATTGGCAATCGCCAGCGGCAGCAAAAACTTCCAACCGAAGGCCATGAGCTGGTCGTAGCGGAAGCGCGGCAACGTGCCGCGCACCCAGATATACAGAAACATGAACGCGAAGACGCGCAAGCCAAACCAGAACACCGGCAACAATGACTGCAAAAGCGGTGGCCCGAAGGTTGGGCCAGTCCAGCCTCCCAAAAACAGCACCGACGCGAGGCACGCAACCGTGACCATGTTGGCATACTCGGCCATAAAGAACATGGCAAACTTCATCGAGCTGTACTCGGTGTGATAGCCGGCGACCAACTCCGTCTCGGCTTCCGGCAAATCGAAGGGAATGCGGTTCGTCTCGGCATAAGCCGCCATGATGTAAATAAAGAAGGCGACGAACTGTCCCTTGAACAAGTTCCATTTGGGAATAAAGCCAAACCAGGTGCCCGCCTGCTGGTTGACGATGTCACTAAGACTGAAGCTGCCGGTATAGATCAGAACGCCGATGAGAGACAATCCCAGAGCGACTTCGTAACTTATCATCTGTGCGGACGCGCGCAGGCCGCCGAGCATCGAATACTTGCTGTTGGAAGACCAGCCCGCCAAGGCCACGCCGTAGACCCCGACTGAGGTGACACCCAGAATCACCAGCAGCCCGATATTGACGTCGGCGATTTGCAGGGGGGTGGAGATGCTGCCTATCTTGATCCAAGGACCGATGGGGATGACTGCGATGGAAGTGAGCGCCGTGGTCACCGCAATGATCGGCGCCAGCAGGTATAAGGGCTTATTAACGTAAGGCGGTGTGAGGTCTTCCTTAAAGATGAACTTTAAGCCATCGGCCAGCGGCTGCAGCAAGCCGAAGGGTCCCACACGGGTCGGTCCCCAGCGATTCTGCATGTGACCGACGACCTTACGCTCCAGCCAAACGGTGTAGGCAACGGCGGTGAGCAGAACAAAGACCGCAATCAGGATCTTGACGATCGAAACCAGGATGTACGTTCCAATGCCCATTAGGTATTAGTTCTCAGTGAATCGCTATTCGCTGTTCGCCTTTTGCCAGAGCCGACTCCAACTACTGTCAGATTGTCATCCTGAGCGAAGGCGCGCTTTGCGCGCCGGAGTTGAAGGACCCCTACCGCAAACGAAAACCTCAAACGCAAACCGGAAAAACTGGAAATGCGGAACTCTGTAATCCCTGATCCCCGGCCCCTGACCCCTGGTTTTCACTCCATTCTTGCCGCCGGATCGTAATCCGCCGCGCTCTCCAGGTCCGACGGACCGGTACTGTAGCGCTCCATTACGGTGCTCAAGGTCTCGGAGAATCCTCCCAGCGTTCCCGACGTAAACAGCGTGTCATTGGACGGCATGATGAGTTGCGGATCTCCCGCTCCGGTCGCGCCCGTAATCTGCACCAGTTGGGTATGCTCATCGCCGCCGGAGAGTAGTCCCAGTCGCGAGATGTCGTAACCCGGTACCAGCCGTTGTATTTCGTCGAGCATAGCCGTGGGATCGTACGGACTCATTTTCGGCTCGAGGTTGTGACTCGCCAGCCAAACAGCATGGCGGTCTGACTCGCCCGACTGCGCCCCGCGCGTCTGTCCCATGTCGGCGCGCGTTCCTCGGCCGCCGAAGGGCACCAGCTTGTGCACGTCGTATCCCATGGCGGCGGCGATCCGGATGATGCATTCGAAATCGTTGCGCACCCCGGCAAACTCTCCCGCCTTCTTCAACATCTGCAGGTCACCGCAGGTGTTGGTAAAGGTGCCGCTCTTTTCGTAGGCATTAGCGACGGGCAATACGACGTCGGCGATGCGCGCCGTCTCAGTCAGGAACATGTCCTGCACAATGACGAAGCTCTTCGAGAGAGCAAAAGGATCTATGTTGTAGCGTGCAACGGGATTGGATCCGACGACATAAAGCGCCTTCAACTTGCCTTCTTTTGCGGCGTCCATCATCTGCAGCAAGTTAAGGCCGGGTTGTTTTGGAATCTCGTCCAGCCATTCTTCGTGGAAGCTGGTGGCGCTCGATACCGGTGCATAACCCGGCAGCATGTCGGGATAAAGTCCCATATCGGCAGCGCCGCGCGAATTGGCGTAATCGCCCAGGCAGATAAACTTCGCGCTTTGGGCTAGCCCGAAATCGACCAGCGCTTTGACGCTATCGCCGCGCAGCTCGGCGCCGAAGATGATGACCAAGTCCTTCTCGTTCTTCAGCGCGTCGCGCATTTGGGTAAGCGCGTCACGATCGAGCTCTGCGGAAAGCACGGCATCGGCTGCACTGTCGTTACCGGCAAGAAATTGCGCGAAGTTCCCCTCGGAGCCGGGCGCAATTTGCGCAAACGCCGCCGCCTGGCGGCGCAGTTTGATGGGCGAGGAATTCACCACATAGAGCTTGGCGCGATGCAGGCGAACGTTGCTGCGGATCTGCCACGCCAGCAGCGGATGCTGATTGGTCGCATCATTGCCGATCAGCAGGATTGTCGGCGCATTGAATACATCGCGCATGGACGCAGTGGCCTTCGACTTGCCGGCCAGCGCAGAAGCAAACGCGGAGAAATCCGCGGTGCGGTGGTGGTCGATGTTGTTCGTCGCCAGCACCAGACGCGCGAATTTCTGCAGTAGATAGTTTTCTTCGTTGCTGGCGTGGTTGGAACCGATCACGCCCACCGCGCTTGGGCCATCGCTGGTCAGCACGTCCTGGAAGTTTTTCGCGATCAACTCGAAGGCCTGCTCCCAGGTCGCTGAAACAAATTTGCCGTCGCGCTTGATCAGCGGTTGTGTCAGGCGGTCCGGGTGGTTGGCAAAATCGAAGGCATAGCGGCCCTTGATGCAAAGAAAGTCACCGTTGATGCCGCTCTTATCGCGATTGTCGCCGCGCACAATCTGCATGCCGGTATCAGCCCGGCGCACGCCGAGCGTCGTTTTGCAGCCGTCTCCGCAGTGGGTGCAGACGGTGCCCACATGCTTCATCTCCCAGGGCCGCGTCTTGTAACGGTAGGCCCCGGAGGTGAGCGCGCCGACCGGGCAGATGTCGATGCACATGCCGCACTCTTCGCACTCCAGGTGATCTTCTTTGTTGGGCGCGATCACCGACCCGACATTGCGGTTCTGGATACCGAGCGCCCACACATCCATACCTTCGCCGCAGACGCGAATGCAGCGATAGCAGAGAATGCAGCGCGGACGATCGAAGTACACCACCGGCGACCATTGCTGCTCCTCGCGGTGGTTCTTCAGGTCCATGAACTTCGACTCGGCGGCGCCGTATTTGAAGGTCATGTCCTGCAGTTCGCACTCGCCTCCGGCGTCGCAGACCGGGCAATCGAGAGGGTGGTTGGCGAGCAGCAGCTCAAGCATCGACTTGCGCGCCTGCTTGATCTTCTCGCTCTCGGTGGTGACCACCATGCCCTCGGCAACCGGCGTGGTGCACGCCGTCTGCAGCTTGGGCATCTTTTCGATTTCCACCAGGCACATGCGGCAGGCGCCCTGCAAGGATAGGTTGGGGTAATAGCAGAAAGATGGCACCTCGATCCCGGTGCTCTTGCAGGCTTCGATGAGCAGCGTTCCCGCGGGAACGGTGAGTTTCTTGCCGTCGACAGTGAGAGTTACGTCAGCCATAAAAACCGCTATTCGCTGTTCGCCTTTCGCTATTGGCTTTTAGCTCTTAGCAACAAAACCAAAACTTCTGTCATCCTGAGCCAGCCAGCACGCCGTTCGCGCTGGCGAGTCGAAGGACCCCTATACGGTTCGGCTCAGTGACTCGCAACATAAGGTTGTCATCTCGACCGAGGACTTTAGTCCGAGCGGAGAGACCCGCATTTCGTGCCGTCCCTACGGGACTCGGGCCTTATTTATCCGCGTACCCAGCACTCCGCTTCGCTCCGCGCCGGGCTATCATGTCGCCGTCCCACCGAGCGGGACTCTATTCTTGAGTCGCAATCGTTTTTCGCATCCCGAAATCTCACCGCACCTCAATCCCACTGGGGAGGCGCCGCGCCCGACTTTGACTGGCTTCTGGTCACTGATTGTCACTGACGCGTCACTAGCCACTATCCAGTGACCACTGCTTCTTCCAATTCCGCCGTTTTCTCGTACGGACATGGCTTGCCGTCGAGGTGGTCCTCGAACTCCTGCCGGTACTTCTGTATGTAGGAAATGATCGGCATCGCCGCCGCATCACCCAGAGGACAGAAAGTTCGTCCCAGCATGTTCTCCGCCAGGTACTTCAGATTGTCGATGTCTTTCATCACCCCGCCGCCCGAATGCATGCGGGTCAGCGTCTTCTTCATCCAGTCGGTGCCTTCGCGGCAGGGAATGCACCAGCCGCAGCTCTCGTGCTGATAAAACTGCGTGACCCGAAGCGCGAATTTGACGATGCACATCTGATCGTCGATCACGATCACGCCGCCGGAGCCCAGCATCGAGCCGGCCTTCAGCACCGAGTCAAAGTCCATGGCAACGTCGATCTCGTCCGGCGTGAGAATCTGCACCGACGACCCGCCAGGGACGACACCTTTCAGGGTTTTCCCCTTCACCATGCCGCCGGAGACGTCATAAATCATCTTCTTTAGGTTGTAGCCCATGGGCAGTTCGTAAACGCCCGGTTTCTCCAGTTCGCCGCTCATACAAAACAGGCGCGTTCCTCCATTTCGCGGCGTTCCCAGGCTGGCGAACCACTCGCCGCCGCCGAGAATGATGTGCGGCACGCTGGCCAGCGTTTCGGCATTGTTGATGACGGTCGGTCCACCCCACAGTCCGACGACAGCCGGGAAGGGAGGCCGAATACGCGGCACGCCGCGCTTGCCTTCGAGCGACTCCATGAGCGCCGACTCTTCACCTACCTCGTAGGCGCCGGCGCCGGAGTGGGTGAAGATGTCGAGATCGACGCCCGAGCCGAAGATGTTCTTGCCGATGAAGCCGCGGGCGTAGGCCTCGGCGACCGCCTTCTCCATGATCTCCAGTAGGTAACGGTACTCACCGCGCAGATAGATGTAGCCGGATTTTGCGCCCACCGCCAGCGCTGCAATCATTACGCCTTCGATCACCGCGTGCGGATCATGCTCGAAAATGAGCCGGTCTTTGCAGGTGCCGGGCTCGCTTTCGTCGCCATTGCACAGCACGTACTTCGGCTTGGGCGACTGCTTGGGAACAAACGACCACTTCATCCCGGTGGGGAAGCCCGCGCCGCCCCGACCGCGCAGGTTCGACGCTTTCACCTCGTTGATGATGGCGTCTGGCTGCATGGTGAGCGCCTTCTGCACCGCCTTGTAGCCTTCCAGTTCCAGATAGCGGTCAAGGTTGGTCGCACCCTTACCAAACCGCTTGGAGACGACCTTTACTTCATCGGGATGGGAAACGAGATAAGCCATAAAAGCAACTAGCAATTAGCGCTTGGCAATTGGCACTTGGCAATTAGCATTTGGCAATTAGCATTTGGCACTTAGCATTTGGCACTTAGCCAAAGACGGATTTAAATCACACCTCCCAGTGTGGCGGTGGCAATTTCGATGTCTTCCCGGCGAAACAGGTGCGGTAGCTCTCTTACCACAATGGATTCCAAACTTACCCTGCCTCGCTGCTCTAAGCGGTAGCCATTCTCTCCTGCTAGTCAACAAACGATCCTGAATGAATCTGACAAGCGAGGTTAGCTCGGATTCGTGCCTCTGCCAATTTGCCAATCGTGCAGCCGCTCCGCCCCCCAGAACATCTAGCGTGTCGCGCCGACAGGCCTCCATTAACGAGACCAGGCGCGCTAAGTCCCCCGATTCGGTGGTCCCCGTCATGCGGTCTTCGCCTTTTGCGTCCACATCTGTCGCTCAAGTGCTTCGCCGCTAAAAGCCCAACTGCTAACTGCCAAATGCCAAGTGCCAAGTGCCAAGTGCCAAGTGCCAGTTGCTATTGCTGCTCCTTCTTCTTCAGCCCCTCAATCAATTCGTCAATCTTCTCCGGCGTCAGGTTCTCGACAAACTCGTAGTTCAGCATCATCGCCGGCGCCCAGGAGCAGGCTCCAATACATTCAACCTCTTCCAGATAAACCAGCCCATCCGCAGTGGTTTGCTTATTGTCTACCCCGAGCTTCTTCTTGCAGTGCTCAAAGATATCGTCCGCGCCACGCAAAAGGCAGCTCACGTTGGTGCAAACCTGGAAGTTGTACTTCCCGATCGGGTGGGTGCGCAGCATCGAGTAGTAGCTGATGACGTTGCGCACTTCCAGGTCCGACAGCTCGATGCGGGATGCGATCTCGTGAATCGCTTCCTCCGTCAGTGCCCCGATCTCGTCCTGGATGTAGAGCAGCATGGGAACGAGCACCGAGCGTTTGGTCGGATAATGCGTGACCATGGTGGCGAAACGCTGTTCGAGTTGATCGGAGAATTTCATGAAATCAGCAGTTAGCAATTAGCAATTAGCCAAACCCAAAACCGGCGTCATCGTAAGTCATGCGTGCGGCAGTTGCGCGTTGAAGTCGAAGGACCCCCCTACTTCGCCAAAACCCCAAGTGTCATCCCGACCGGCGGCTTCAGCCGGAGCGGAGGGACCTGCAGTTCGTGCCGTCCAGCAGAACTGCCTCTACTCAAAATTCGCGCTTGGGTGCGGTCTGCTCTGGACCCAGCCGCCCCGCGAAAATTTCGGCGCGGGAATAGTTCTCGGCTCGTATGGGCGATCCCGCCATCCGCCGCACCATGGCAATCTGCCCGATATGCGACAAAGCATCCGCCAGTGCGCCCTGAAACAGCCTCTCCGCCGCACACGCCAGTTGCTGCGAAGCCAAACAGTCGTCCAGCTCTTGCAGCGCCGCGTAAAACCGCCGCACCTCATCGCTCCACGGCAGCGGAGTCGAGTCATGCCACTCTTCCTTGCCGCGCGCCATCGATAGCGCCCAGTCCATCAGGTCCCCGATATGCGCCAGGATCTGTCCCGCCGTGCGCGTCGTCTCCGCAGGATGGAAATCGCCGAACTCAGGCGGCGCGCCGCGCAGCGCCTTGCCGCCGCGGTAGGCAATGGTCGCGAGCACATGGCGCAGGAATCCGCGCTTCTCGTCCGCGATGACGTTTTGTGTACACGTTGCCATAATCGTCGCTTTAGAGATCTGCCGTCCCTAGTCTGATTAAATACGACCGAAGTCCCTCAGGGGTTAAAGCCCAGGCTCATTTCAGGCACTTACGGACGGCCTGAAGGCTGTCCCCTTCAAACTTCGACCTGATCAGAGCTTTCCTAACACTTAGTGCCGGCCAGCGCTTTGATTCAACCGCAGCCTACAGCGACATGATTACCGCTGCCGCCGCTCTGCGGCCCTCCCGTTACTTCGCCACAGCGGGGGCTTACGCCCCCGCCTAAACCCATCCCGCCGCGTTGCGGCTGGGCATTGCCCAAAGAAGCTGTAGCTAAAGAAACTATCTCTCAGTTGCTAGTCCGTTACTGCTAATTGCTAACTGCTAATTGCCTCACCGGTCGCAATCCCCCAGCACAATATCGATGCTGCCAATGGCGGCGACCACGTCCGCGATCAGGCGGCCTTCGCACATCTTGCGCAGTGTCTGCAGATTCGCGAATGACGGCGAGCGCATATGCACGCGGTACGGCTTCGCCGTGCCGTCGCTCACCACGTAGTAGCCCATCTCGCCGCGGGGCGACTCGATCGGCATGTACACCTCGCCTTCAGGTACGGTAAAGCCTTCGGTCACGATCTTAAAGTGATAGATGAGCGCCTCCATCTGCGTCTTCATCTTCTCGCGATCGGGGAGCACAACTTTGGGCGCATCGGCTTTCACGCGCCCTTCGGGCATGCCTTCCAGCGCCTGCATGGCGATCTTCTGCGACTCGCGCAGCTCGGCCACTCGGATCATGTATCGTGCGTACACGTCGCCAGCGTTGGAGATGGGCACGTTAAACTTGAAATTCTCGTAGCCGCTATACGGCAGATCGCGGCGGAGATCGACATCGATGCCGCTGCCGCGCAGCGTGGGCCCGGTGGCGCACAGCGCAATCGCATCTTCGCCCGAAATGTAAGCCACGCCCTTGGTGCGCTTCATCCAAATCGGATTGCTGGTCAGCAGGCTCTCGTATTCATCGACATTGGCGGGAAAGCGGTCGAGAAACCTCTTGACCCGATCGAAGAAGCCCAGAGGCGGTTCCAGCGCCAGGCCGCCAATGCGGAAGTACGAAGTCATCATGCGCTGACCGCTGACCGCTTCGAACAGCCGCAGCACATCTTCACGCTCGCGGAAGCAGTACAGGAAGACGGTCATGGCGCCAATGTCCAGGGCATGTGTGCCCAGCCACACCAGGTGCGAGTTGATGCGGGTCAGCTCGTTCAGCATCACCCGAATCCACTGCGCACGCGGCGGAATCTCCAGCCCCAGCAACTTCTCTACTGCCAGGCAGTAGGCGAGGTTGTTGGTCATGGGGCAGAGATAGTCGATACGGTCGGTGAGTGGCACGACCTGCTGGTAGAACTTGGCTTCGCAGGTTTTCTCGATTCCGGTGTGCAGATACCCAATGTCGGGCATCAGGCGCACGATGGTCTCGCCATCGATCTCCAGCAGCAGCCGCAGGACACCATGGGTCGAGGGATGCTGCGGGCCCATGTTCAGGACCATCGTCTTGTCTTGCGACGGATCCAGCACCGGAGTGGGAGTCATGTGAGCCATGATTAGCGATAGCCCTCGACGGGATAATCCTTGCGCAGCGGATGGCCTTCCCAATCGTCGGGCATCATGATGCGCGTCAGGTTGGGATGCTGGTCGAAGCGAACGCCGAACAGATCAAAAACTTCGCGTTCAAAGAAGTCGGCGCCCGGCCAGATAGGAGTCAGCGAATCGATATTGGGGTCTTCTCCCTGCAGGCGTACCTTCAACCGCAGGTACCTCTTATTGGGAATTGAGAAAAGCTGATAGACGACCTCGAAACGCGGCTCGCGTGGATACCAATCGACACAAGTGATATCGGCCAGGGCGTTGTATTGCAGCTGCGGATCGTTTCTGAGCGCGAGGCACGCGTCGCGCAGAGCGATACGATCGACCCATATTGTGAGTTCGTTGCGATCGAACTTGGCGGCTGTGACGGCCACCGCCTTGTGGGCCAGCAACGCGGCCACTTCGGGGCGGTCCTTCAGTTGCTCGATATCAGTGATAGCCGGTCGAAGTCCCATCAGAGCTTCTCCGCCTTGCCCTGCTTGTTCCAGTCGAGCACGCCCTTTTTCCAGACGTACCAGAAACCGGCGAGCAGGATGCCGATATAAATCAACATTTCCCAAAACCAGAACATGCCTTGGCCGGTGGATTTCAGATTGCGCTGCACAATGGCCCAAGGATAGAGGAAGACGGCTTCGACATCGAACAGGATGAACAGCATCCCCACCAGGTAGAACTTCACCGTGAAGCGCTGGCGAGCGTTGCCGACCGGCTCCATGCCGCACTCATAGGGCGACATCTTGGAGGAATTGTATTTATGCTGGCCGATAAAGTAGGAGAGCAGCACGATGGCGCAAGCGATGCCGCCGGCGACCAGAATGTGAATCAACAACGGCAAATATCGGGCGAAGTAGAAATCCGGCATGATTGCGCTAACGCTCAGAAAACAGCACGCAACAACGGGTAAACATTCGAGTTTAGATTTGCGTGGCGGACATGTCAACCGAGCGGGAGCAGCGATTCACGCGCAATTCACAAAGACAGTTTCGAGTTTCTGGTTTCGAGCTTCGAGCGCAATTCACGAGGATAGATTCAAGTTTCAGGTTTTCGCATCACGGAAGTTGCCGCCCGGGATCTCGGCGTGCTTGGGTGCGAGCGGCTGCCATTGTTCAAACTAACCGGCACTTGAAACCGGAAACTGGAAACTCGAAACTGGTATTATCCCCCGCCCACGAAATGGACGATCTCCAGGCGGTCTCCGTCATTGAGCGAAGTCTCCGCCCATTGCTGCCGCGCAACGATTTCGCGGTTCAATTCAACGGCGACGCGATCGCTTTTCATACCCAGTTGCTCGATGAGTTGGGCGAGGGAGAGAGGCTCGGGGAAGCTCTTCTTCTCGCCGTTGATGAATAAGTCCATAAAGACAGTTTCGGGTTTCAAGTTTCAAGTTTCAAGCGATAGTTTCAGCCGCAGGGAGGCGCGGCTACGCTGATCGCTCGGGAAGGGCCCCAGCAGAAACTGGGCGTGACGTTCGCGCGAAACGTGAAACTCGCAACTTGTGTACAATCACGGAAATTTCTGCGATGTGGCCGGCACCGAGCAAGGTGCCCGTATTCGAAAATTTTCAATGTGGAGGACAACAGCGATGGCAGTTAAACCCATTCCCGATGGATACCATACAGTCACTCCGTACATCACAGTGGACGACCCCGTCCCGGTGATCGAATTCCTGAAGAAAGCCTTCGACGCGCAGGAAACCTATGCCATGCGCGACGAACGCGGCGTGGTTCATCATGCCGAGGTGAAGGTGGGCAACTCCATGGTGATGCTGGGTGCGCAACACGACCAGTGGAAGTCG
Source organism: uncultured Acidobacteriaceae bacterium (assembly GCA_963785825.1). Classification (GTDB taxonomy): domain Bacteria; phylum Acidobacteriota; class Terriglobia; order Terriglobales; family Acidobacteriaceae; genus Bog-257. The sequence continues at coordinate 298,141 of CAWAWQ010000002.1, forward strand.
CGTCCCGGCAATTTCTACCTCTATGTGGAAGATTGCGACGCAATGTACAAGAAAGCATTGGCGGCAGGTGGAACATCGCTGAGCGAGCCGCAAACGCAGTTTTACGGCGACCGCCAGGGAGGTGTTAGCGATTCGCAGGGGAACAATTGGTGGATTGCCACGCACGTAGAGGACGTCTCCCCGGAGGAACTGGAGAGGCGGGCCAAGGAGTTTACCAAGAAGCAGCAGGCCACGGCGGGCGCGGAGAAGAAGTAACTCCAACTGCTTTACGGTGGGATCCCGGGCGGCCGGCCCACCCGCGAAGAGGCTGGTTCTGCCCTGCTGCAGTGAACTGATGCAGAGTGGACACAGTTTGAGGTGAGCGAACCAGCCTTAGCAGTCAAAATGGCGGAGTATGGAACCGGGGTCGCAGCGCTTCGAGAAAATCGAGCTACAGCTGTCCGATGAAAAGATCATTGCTCACGATAAGACGTTGACTGGAATCCGAAACCTGCTGCAAACGGGGATTCGCATGCTGGTGGAAATGGAGACGAAGATGTCGGCGCTTGCCGACTCGGAAACCCGGCTCTATGGCGCCATGCAAGACCTCGCTGAAGCACAGAAGAGAACCGAGGACTCACTGAAGCGCTTCCTGGATCGCAGCGGCAATGGCCATTCCGCTTAGAATCCCTTCCGGAATAGCCGTTGAAATCATCAAGCCTGCTGTAACCTCGATGTTATAATTCCGCTTTGCCCGCTTCGAAGCGATTCGAGACGGGGCTTTGCCGTGTCTGCGGTGCTTGGGCGCGCCGGCTTGGCTTGTCTCTAAATCCACCGCTAAACGCCGAGCCCTCGATCGGGGCAAGCAGTACTCATCCCAAGTCATTCAACGTCCGAGGTTTCCTCATGTCAGGCCATTCTAAATGGGCAACAATCAAGCACAAAAAGGGCGCGCTGGATGCCAAGCGCGGCAAGATCTTCACGCGGCTAATCAAGGAAATCACCATTGCAGCCAAAAGCGGTGGTGATCCGGAGAAAAATCCGCGTTTACGCGGTGCGGTAGCTGCGGCCAAGGCCGAGAACATGCCGGCCGATAACATCAAGCGTGCCATTCAGCGCGGCACCGGCGAGCTGCCCGGCGTTTCCTACGAAGAAATCACATTTGAAGGCTATGGCCCCGGCGGCGTCGCTATTCTTGTGGAGGTCTCGACCGACAATCGCAATCGCACGGTCAGCGAACTCCGCCATGCGTTTTCGAAGAATGGCGGCAACATGGGCGAAGCCGGCTCGGTGGCCTGGATGTTCCATAAGAAGGGCGACATCGTCATTCCCAAGTCGGCGGCCAAGGAAGACGACCTGATGAATCTGGTGCTGGAGGCGGGCGCCGACGACCTGAAGGACGATGGCGACAATTGGGAGATCCTGACCGCCCCCTCCTCCTACGAAACGGTGCTGGAAGAGGTCAAGAAGGCCGGCATCAAGCCCGAGGTGGCCGAGATTGGCATGGTGCCGCAGAATTACACCAAACTCGAAGGCCAGCAGGCCAACACGATGATTCGGCTGCTGGAGGCGCTGGAAGATAACGACGATGTCGAGCATGTGTACTCGAACTTCGACATCGATCAGAAGCAACTGGAAGAGGTGGCGGGGTAGGGAAGCCGTCAGCTTTCAGCCGTCAGCTACCCCATTTACAATAACTCCAGCATGAAGGTCTCCCAACGCCTGCGCTCTCTCATTCCTGCCGTTTTGCTGATTGCCGTTGGCGTTGTGTCATGGGGCTGCAGCAAGCCGGAACCGACGATAGTCTCGTCCGCCGCACCTGCTGAGGTGACCCCGGCAGCAGCCACGAATTCCGCGACAGTATCCAGGTCCGCTTCCCCTGACAACTCTCCCAAGCCGAACCTCAACGGCAATCAGGCGATGCAATACGTCAAGGACATTGTCGCGTTCGGCACGCGTCCCGCCGGCAGCCCAGGGCACGCCAAGGCTGAGCAGTTCATCCTCTCGAAACTAAAGGGCGTGGACGTCGAGCAGGATAAGTTCACCGCGCAAACCCTTGTCGGGAAGTTTCCGATCAACAACATCATCGCCAAATTTCCTGGAAAGAAGAACGGCATCATTGTCGTGGCTGGACACTACGACACCCCGCATTACCTCCCCAAGAGCTATGTTGGTGCCAACGATGGCGGGTCCTCGGCGGCGCTGCTGCTGGCGCTGGCGGACCAGTTCCGCGGTAAGCAACTCGACGGCTACAGCGTCTGGCTGGTGTGGACGGATGGCGAAGAGGCCTTTGTGCACTGGACGGATACCGACAGTGTCTATGGCACGCGTCATCTGGCGCAGAAGTGGCAGCAGGATGGCACGGCTAAGAAGATCAAGGCATTCATCCTGGTCGATATGATTGGCGATGCCGATCTCGACATTCTGAAGGTCACCAACTCCACGCCCTGGCTAAGCGAGCTCGTCTACCGCGCCGCCAGCAATCTCGGATATCAGTCACGCTTCTACCAGCTCCAGGCTGCGATGGAAGACGATCATACGCCGCTGCTCAAGATCGGCGTGCCCGCGGTGGATCTGATCGATTTCACCTACGGATACAACAACGTCTTCTGGCACACCCCAGACGATACCGTCGATAAGCTAAGCCCGGAATCGCTGGCCATTACCGGGGATGTGGTGCTGGAGACGATACGGCTGCTGAATGCGCGGTAAGCTGTCGCGATCCCGAACTCGGGGGCGGGATCGGTCCGGCTCCCGGGCCCACTACCATCTAAAGGAATATCCGATCGATGCCCCGGCGCGGGTGGCATACGCGCTGCTGAATTCCACGTTGGTATGGATGAAGCGCAGGAGCGGATTGTGTTCGTTGGCCGTGCTACTGCTTGTCACGTCGGTTGCGGCGCAGGTGGATGAGGCGACTCGACAACTGGCACGCGGCATTCTGCAGCAACTCGTCGAGATCAACACGACCGACTCCGTCGGCAAGGTCACTACCGCAGCCGAGGCGATGGCGCAAAGATTCCGTGCGGCCGGCTTTGCCGACAGCGACATCCAGGTCCTCGGCCCCAACGATCGCAAGAAGAACCTGGTCGTGCGGCTGCACGGAAGCGGAGCAAAGAAGCCGGTGCTGCTGATCGGGCATCTCGACGTAGTCGAGGCGCGGCGGGAGGATTGGACCACCGATCCGTTTCAGCTCGTCGAGAAAGATGGATACTTCTACGGGCGCGGCACGCAGGACATGAAGTCCGATGACGCGATCTACGTCACTACCCTCATCCGATTCATGAAAGAGGGTTACAAGCCGGACCGCGACATCATTCTGGCCCTGACCGCCGATGAAGAAGGCGGGGAATCGAACGGGGTCGATTGGCTGATCCGCAACCATCGCGAGCTGATTGATGCGGAATTCGTACTCAATGCCGATAATGGCGCCGTCGACACGGTAAACGGAAAGCCTTTGATGGTGTCGATGGACGCGACCGAAAAGCTCTATGCCGATTACCAGCTGGAGGTGACCAGTCCTGGAGGGCATAGCTCGGAACCGGTGCCGGACAATGCCATTTATCGCTTGACCGACGGCCTGACCAGGCTACAACGCTACCGATTTCCCTTCGAGCTGAGCGCGGTGACGCGTACCTTCTTTCTGCAGATGTCCACAATCGAAAAAGGACAGACCGCCGCCGACATGCGAGGCATTCTCGGGAATCCTCCCGAGGCTTCCGCGATCCGGCGATTGTCGGAGAACCCGCTCTATAACGCGATGATGCACACCACTTGCGTCCCCACCCGTCTGGATGCAGGCCACGCCAATAACGCGTTACCACAACGGGCCATTGCCAATGTAAACTGTCGAATTCTGCCCGGCCATTCGCGGGAGGAGGTACGACAGAAGCTGATTGCTATTTTGGCGGACCCGAAGATCACGGTGCGCTATGTGGCCAATGATGGGACGGTGCACGACACCGCGCCGATGCAAAAGTCGCTGCCGCCGGCGGCCTTGCGTCCCGAGGTCATGAAGCCGCTGAAAGAAATCTCGGCCCGGATATGGTCGGGAACGCCGGTAATTGTCGGAATGAACACCGGCGCTTCCGACGGCATCTACACCAATGCGGCGGGCATGCCGACTTATGGGGTCACGGGCGTCGCCATCGATATCGATGATGTTCGCGCCCATGGCAAGGACGAGCGCGTGCGGGTGGATTCGTTTTATCAGGGAATCGATTTCTACTACCTGTACCTGAAAGCAGTGACATCCGACACTGCGGGGCAATGACATTCTCATTAGTCTGGAAGGCTGAATACCTGAGTCTGGAAAGACCAATACCTGGAGGCAATTTTGAAGCGATTTGCGAAACAAATTTCATTTCATCTACTCGTTGCCGGTTTGCTGGTTCCGGCGACATTCGCGGGCAGCAAAGAAGGTTCACGCGAAATGTTGGCGAAGTCGTTCCAACAGGCGAACCTATGGACCGAAGGGCCGGTCAAGTTGGTCGCGCACATGCGCATGCCCAAACCCGATGGAACCGATATCAATTTCGACTACACGCTGTCCTGGGCAGGCCCGGACAAATGGCGCGCCGAGTGGACGGCAAATGGCTTCGATCAGGTGAGCGTGCTCAATAATGGCAAGCTGTCCTATTTCAGCAGCCAGCCCAACCCTCTCGTCCAGCCGCTGGAGTTTGAATCTGCTATCGAAGCGCTCGACGGAGGCAATCCTGCTGGTCCTTACACTCTTCCACCGTTCGACCTGGAAAAATCGAAGATCGACACCAGCAAGAAGAAAATCGACAATGTCGATGCCAAATGCATGGCGCTGGGTGATCCAAAGGAGACGTTCTGCATCGATCCGGCGTCCGGGCGTCTATTGACCGTCCTCACGACAATCGGCCCCGCTGAAGTCGGTTCGTTTGAATACAGTGACTACACCACGGTCGGAAGCGCCGCCTATCCGCAGATGATCAAAATCTACTACGCCAAGAACCTGCTGGAAGACGGCAAGGTGACGGTGACCCGCGGCGAGAAATTTGACGAGAAGCTGTTTGCCGCGCCGGACAAGAGCACAACGAGTGATTTTCCCACCTGTGCGGAGGTGGGCAAGAACTTCACCGCTCCCCGCGTGAGCAAGTCTGTTCCGCCGAAAATGTCAGACGCCGCGAAGAAAGCAAACAAATATGGTTTGGTATGGGTTATGGCCAAAGTCGGCAAGGACGGATCGGTTACTAAGGCGACAGTGCTCGGCGGCGATCCGGATCTCAACACGGCCGCTACCGACGCAGTGCAGCAGTATAAGTTCACGCCCTACCTGCGCTGCAATCAGGCAGTGGAATTTCAGAAGGTGGTTGTGGTGCCCTTCATGCCACCGCAAAACCCGGCCGGCGGCAACCAGGGTTCAGTGGTTACACCGCATTGATAGGGGAGTCTAGGAAAGTTTGGTAGTTCGAAAGGCAAGGGTGGGCGGCTTCACGGGGTTCGAGACCGGGGAGTGACGCGACCCGCCCATCTGCGCCGCAACCGTTGTGTATTGCATCGTGCTCACCCAGGTCTCGAAAGCCGCGAGACCTGGGCCGCCCGCTCAATTTCACACTGCGCCGCCCGCACGCTATCCTGTGGTTATGGATCGTAACGCTTCCGACAGTTTTTCCCTTGACGTCGTGGTGATCGGCGCCGGCCCGACCGGCCTGGCTTGCGGGATCGACGCCAAGCGCGCCGGCCTCACCGTCGCCAACATCGACAAGGGCTGTCTGGTCAACTCGCTCTTCCACTATCCCAGCAACATGACGTTCTTCACCACGCCGGAACTGCTGGAGATCGGGGACATTCCTTTTTCCAGTCCCAATCAGAAGCCCACACGCCAGGAAGCACTGGAGTACTACCGCAAAGTTGCCGAGTTCTATCAGCTCGATGTACGCCAGTACGAGCCCGTGCTGAAGGTGGAAGGCAGCGACAATGATTTCGTCGTCCACACCACGAACCTGCATGGTCACAAGCGCGAATACCACGCGCGCAAGCTGATCCTGGCCACCGGCTACTACGACCGCCCCAACTACATGAATATTCCGGGCGAAGAACTGTCCAAAGTCATGCACTACTACCGTGAGCCGCATCCTTTTTTCGGGCTCAACGTACTGGTAATTGGCGGCAAGAATTCGGCGGCGATTGCCGCCCTGGAATTATGGCGCCACGGCGCGCATGTGACTCTGGTGCATCGCGGTCCGGGAATCGGTCCGTCAGTGAAGTACTGGATCAAGCCCGACATCGAGAACCGCATCAAGGCCGGGCAGGTCAACGCCTATTTCAACACTCGCGTACGGGAAATCACGCTGGAGCACGTCGTGCTGGACACTCCCGATGGCGAAGTGATACTGGCGAACGACTATGTTTTTGCTTTGACGGGATACCATCCGGATTTCGAGTTTCTCTGCTCCCTGGGCATCAAACTGAGCGGCGAGGCCGACAAGCGGCCTCTCGTCGATCCGCAGACGCTGGAGAGCAATGTCCCTGGAATCTATTTGGCGGGCGTGATCGTCGCCGGCATGCGCACCAGCGAGATCTTCATCGAGAACGGGCGCTTTCACGGGCAGCTTATCGCCGCCGACCTGAAGCAAAAACTGAAGGCGGAGCCAGTCACCGCGTAGGGCAGTGCGAATTCACCACAGAGGCACAGAGGCACAGAGATGTTTTGATCAATTCTTCATTCTGAAACCGCCTGATTTCGTGCTGGAATTGCATTCATGCGCTTCGAAGAGCCGGCTAACCACAGAGGCAACGAGCCCGCGATCGATTCGAAGGGGCCTCCGTGTCTCTGTGCCTCTGTGGTGTAACGTCCAGAACATCTACCACGCCGCCAAGCTGACGTTGTCGAGCCACACAGAATACGGGTCCTGGCGGTAGTCGCCATCCAGCTGAAACGCAACACTAACGCCTTCGCCGTGCCAGCCGTCCTGGGGGTCGTAGAACTTATCGACCTTGGCTACTTTCCCGTCCAGCGTCACGCTGATGTAGTGGACCTTCCCGTTCGCGCGCTCCATCTGCCAGGTTAGGTGGTGCCACGTCTTAGCGGAAACCTGCGGGCAGGGCACCGAAGTCGTCTCCCACGACTCTGTCTTGGGATTCCAGATATCCCAATGTCCGGTGTCGCGATAGCTGCATTCTGTGCCCCAGGTGTAGCGCGTTCCTGACCAGCTCTGGTTGACATCGAACTCCAGCGCCTCGGGCGCGCTTGGATCTTCTATGTAGAAGTACACGTCATAAACGAAGTGCGCCGGCGTGCGGTTAGGTCCAAACGATTTCCACCACAAGGCATTGGAGTACTGGGTGGGGCCACCGAGGGTGAACACCGAAGACTTGCCGCTCAGCGATGGCCTCGTCTGATCGCGGGTCATGCTGGACGTGGCATCGCCCAAGCCACTGGCGCAAGGCTGCCCGTTAAGTTTGGCGGTACACCACTGCCAGTCGGCAAGTTTCTGGATGCCGGAAGTGATCTGAGCTCCGGAGGGAACGCCGGGTATCCCGCTCGGCGCAGGACTTTGCGGCGGCTGGGAAGGCTGCGAAGATCCTGAGGAAGATCCCGACGAAGAATCCGAGGACGATCCGCTGGCCGGCTGCGTAGGCGCAGGATTCGACGGCGCTGGATCTGATGTCGGCGTGCCGGCGCTCTGCAACGGCGATGTCAACGAAGGATTGGAAGTACTACCGCCGCAACCTGTCAGCACAAGCAGGAGCGGGAGCAAGAGAGCAGGTGACCAGGGATTGCGAAGAAGACAAAACAAAAACGAATCAGATTTGCGTGACCAGCGAAAATGCATTCTACAAACGTTCTCCGTATGTATTGGGGATCTAGCGACGAACCGACGCGGGTGCGATGAAATGATGCGAAACTCGATTATATGGGTCCGAGGTGTCGATCTGAAGCGAATCGCCGTATAAACACAGGGGGAAATCGACTTACTACTTGTGGAACACGGGCCTTAGTTCCTGCGGACTAAGACCGCCGCCTGTCAACAGAGTTGTTGATGCGTGGCCGCTGAGCTCTCGGAAAATACCCACGCGAACAAAATCGGGCTGTGGTGGCAGTACCCGGGCAGAGGGGATCGAGGGCGGCGCGAGAGAGCGTCTCCTTCAAAATCCAATTTTTTCTTGACGGTTTTTCTTCCTGTTTTACGCAATTCTTAAGTGAAGGCGAAAATCGAGTGGCTGCTCACGGAGCGCAAACCGCAGAGCATTTCGCGGCTGCGGACTCGCAAATAGCCTGTCTGAGAAGGAGGAGAGCCATGAGAAGTCTCAAGCGCCGCAGGAATTCGACGGTGCAGCCCAGTCCTGAGGCGATGAAAATCGCTCTTACAGTATCAGTGCTGTTTATCTTAATCAACCTTGCGATGGCCACAGCCCAGGCGCAAACCTATCAGGTGATCCACAACTTCACCGGCGGTCTGGACGGTGCACAACCTTCGGCAGGCGTGACCCTGGACCGCGCAGGAAATCTCTATGGCACGGCTACGCTGGGCGGCTCTCATGACCACGGGACGGTCTTCCAATTAAGGCGCTCAGGTTCCAGTTGGACGCTCTCCCCGTTGTACAGTTTCAAAGACAACGGCGACGGTAACGACCCCATTGCCAGAGTAGTCTTTGGTCCCAACGGCTCTCTGTACGGCACGACTTATGGCGGGACTGTCTACAACTTGAGACCTCCAGCCAGCTTTTGCAAAACGGCAATCTGCCTGTGGACGCTTACCACGCTTGCCGGAGATCTATCACATCCCGGGTACGGTGACCTGGTTTTCGATTCGGCCGGTAACATTTTTGGGACAACCATGTCTGGGGGCGCCTACGATTACGGCGAGGTCTTCGAACTGTCGCCGTCCGATGGCCACTATACGGAAACTGCTCTTTACAGCTTTAGCAGGGATGACCCCGCCGGGGTGTATCCGTATAACGGCGTGGTCTTCGATCAGGCCGGGAACCTCTATGGCACGACCCACCAGTCGGGCAGCGAAGGATATGGAGGGGTCTTTGAGTTGTCGCCAGCAGGGCCGCCCTGGAGAGAGAGTGTCCTTCACACCTTCTCCGGCGGGCGCTTGGATGGAGGGCTCACTGTTGCCGGCGTTATCTTCGACCAGTGGCAGAACCTTTATGGCGCCACCTCCTACTACGGCCCACTGTACAGCGGAACCATATTCGAGCTGACACCTTACCTGCAGTGGAACTTCGACTTGCTGTACTCTCTCGGCAACTGTGACTGCAATGACGGTCCGTATGCCAGCCTTACCATGGACGCGAGCGGAAATCTGTATGGGACAAATTACTTTGACGCCGACCACGACCTTGATATGGGATCGATCTTCAAGCTGAGTCCCAACGGGGATGGAAGTTGGACCTATACCGATCTCCACGACTTCACCGGCGGCGCTGATGGAGCCTATCCGATCAGCAATGTGGTGATAGACGCTGATGGCAATCTGTTCGGCACGGCGGGCAGGGGCGGCACAGGAACAGCGTGTGGCGTTGCCGGCTGCGGTCTCGTCTGGGAAATAACGGCGCACTGATCGAAACCTGCGGGCATTCGCGGTCTTTGCGAATGTGTTGGAGAGTGGATCGTTCAGCAATCATGGCTCAGTGTTTAGTTTCGAACCGACGAGCCTTAATCTGCGGGGTGGCGCTTGTGCCAGTCCGTTGCCTGCTCGTAGGCGTGCGCCAGTCGCAGGCAAATGGAATCGGCGCCGGGACGGCTGGAAATCTGCATTCCCACCGGAAGTCCCTCCTGGGTGAAGCCGCAGGGCAGGGAAGTGCTGGGCCAGAAGAGCACGCTGAACGGCGATGTATTGCGCAAAAGATACTTCACTTCGAAAGGTCGGACGTCGGGCACATCCAGCTTTTCCAATTCCTGAAGGGTTGGAGCGGCGACGGGAACGGTGGGGGTGATGACCGCATCCACATTCTCGAAAATCTGTTCCGCCGTGCTTCGGAATTCGGCAAGCCGGTGCCCTGCGCGGATGTAATCGGTTGCGCTGATTCCGGCGCACTTCTGGACACGGTAGAGGGTTCGGGGGTCGTAGAGCTCCGGACTCTTCTCGGCCATGGTCTCGTGATACTCGTAAATTTCCGCGTCAAAGAGGGTGCGAAATCCATCGACGGCGATTTCCACCTCGTGAACCCCGGCGACAAGCTTCGTTATCACCTGCAAGGCTTGGTCGATGCAGGCGGCAACGCCCTGGTGAAGATCGTCGTAGAAATGCTTTCGTGGAATTCCGATCCTCAGGTTGGAGACGCCCTCGTCGAGCAGCGACACGAAACCGGACTCCGCCGGCGCAACCCTCAGCACATCGAGCAGCACGGCGGCATCGCGTACGCTGCGCGCCATGGGCCCTCCGGTGTCGAACGAGGTTGAAAGCGGCACCAGGCCCTGCACGCTAACCAATCCACGACTGGGCCGATGTCCCACAATGCCGCACAGAGCGCTGGGGCACCGTATCGACCCCGAGGTATCCGTTCCCAACGCCGCGACGCACATGCCACTGGCAACCGCTGCGCCCGCGCCCGAGGACGATCCGCCGCTGATGCGCTTCAGATTCCAGGGATTTTTCGTCGGCCCAAAAGCGCTGACCACGCCGCTCATCCCGAAGGCAAACTCGTGCAGGTTTAGCTTGCCGAGCATGACCGCGCCTGCCTGTTTCAGCCGCCGGACCACCTCGGCATCGTCGGCAGGAATGCGGTTGCGATATTGATTGCTGCCCGCCGTAGTGGTCACACCAGCGGTGTCGAAGAGGTCCTTCAGCGCAATAGGGATTCCGTGTAGCGCGCCGCGATAATTTCCTGCCTGGATCTCCGATTCCGCTTGGCGAGCCTGGCTGAGCGCGAGATCGGCAGTCACGGTGATAAAGGCGTTCAGCTGGGGATTAAGGCGGTCGATACGTTCCAGGCAGTCGCGCGTCAGCTCCAGTGGAGAAAGCTGGCGAGAGCGAATTTGTTCGGCGGTTTCGGTGAGTGTGAGCATGGATTTCCGAAGCTTCGCAAAATGCCGAAACGAAAATATCGCAGGTTTGTTGCTTGATGGCAACGGAGACATCCAATGCGGCGCGGTGTGAGCAACGAATTTCGCATAGAGGACACTTGCCGCTCTTACCTGATCAAATACCACCCCGCTCAGGAGTTGCATTGCCGTTCAATCCGGCACACAATAGAACATCTTGGCAGAGCGGGAATTACGTTCCCGCGCCAGGGGGTATCTGTTATGCGATGGCCGGGCATTTTTCTGGTAGGCCTACTTTTGGCATCGAGCGGTTTGTTGAACGCACAGGCCAGCGGAGGTGGGGCCGCCCATCCCTTCGCATTAGCTCCCGCAATTCCAGGTAACATTAAGAATGCGCCGTTTTCGGCGGACGTAATCACCCAATACGATCGCGTCCTGCAGAACGGTAATCACGTCCGTTCGGAGACGCAGGAGATGGTGTACCGCGACAGCCAGGGTCGGGTGCGGACCGAAACGGAAAGCGCCAGCGCGGTGGGCTCTGCTGCAAAAGCTGAACAGATCACCATTCAGGACCCGGTTCAGCACGTTGTCATCCGCCTCTATCCCCTGAACAAGACCGCCAACGTCTATCATCTTGCGGAAACCTCAGCGACTGCGACCAACAGCACGGCGCCTCCTCCTGCCAATCGAGGAAGCTTCATTTCGGTAAGGCCGACGACCCCAGATGGCCAACCTCCGGCTTCGAGCGTGTCGGTCCCGGTCGGGTCAGTAAGCAATCCTGCGGCGGTAAGGACCGAGTCGCTTGGGGCAAAGTCAATCGAGGGGGTTAACGTAACCGGAACGCGTACCACCAGGACGATACGGGCAGCGACTAAAGGGGGCCAGCAGTCAATTGTTTCCGTCACCGAAGCGTGGTTCTCGCCCGATTTGCAGATGATGATTCTGAGCGAGACCGACGATGGCCACGCGGGTCACAGCACGATGAAGGTGGTGAACATCGTGCGCGCCGAACCCACCGCTGAGTTGTTTCAAATCCCCGCGGAGTACACCGTCAAAGAAGCGACTCCTGCGACTGCCGGTGTTAAATAATAAAGGAACAGGCGACAAACTGGATGTACGATCTCGATTTTTCTCCCCCGGAAGAGCTGGAAATATCGTTGTGGCGCTCGCTGCTGATCAATCTTGCCGATCGGTTTGCGCCGGAGCGCCTGCCGCCCTTGCAGCTCACCGCCAAACCGGTCGACGTCGGCATCCTGGAGGGAGACTTCCTGTCGCTGCCCTGGTACCGCACCGTCTTCAGCAACCTGGGCGACGTCATCTCTCCTGAGACCTTGCCTCCGCTGCAGCTGGAATCGACCCCGGTTGATGTTGGCGAGCTGTTGGCTGACGAGCTCAGCCATGGATGGTGGGACTCGTTATTGCAGGGCATTCGGGATCATCTCGCACCTGAAAAGCTTCCGCCCCTTCAACTCACCTCGCAGCCGGTAGCGGGCTTCGGCGCCGAATCGAGCCTTCAGATCCTCGACTGGTCTGACCTGATCGCCGGGCCGAAAGTATTTCAGGCCGAAATACCTCCGCCGCCTGCGGCAAGCAACACGGGCTATCAGCCCGCGACAGCACCGGTCGCCTCCGAAGCAGTTGCTGTGGATCGCGGACTGTTTGCCGCGCGCATGCAGTTGGTCAGCGATATTGGGAAAACCAACTTTCGGCGCAAGATTTGGATTTCGCTCGCCGCCGCGGAGGCCGTGTTCCTTTTGGTTGCGCTATTCAAGTTTCAATGAGCCGTGGATAAGCCAGCCAAAGCAGCCGCCGGGTCGCTTTTTGTTTCCTATCATTTCGCCTGCGTTGTAGGATAGGACGCCTGATTACGTGTACCAGGTTTAATTCCGCCGCGAGCTCGCGATCGAGCAAGCGCACCGGCGACTCACAGGGGCGAATCTTCGTGAATATCAAGACCAGCACCCGTCTGGTAGACGGGGTGATCATCGTAGACATCATTGGTGAGCTCAGGCTCGGCGAGGGAACCGATGTGGTTCGGAACCTGGTTCGAGAGCTGATCGGCAAAGGCTATAAAAACATTTTGCTGAACCTGCGCGACGTTCGCCACATCGATAGCGCAGGCGTCGGCGAACTGATGAGCTGCTACACCAGCGTGCGGAGTCAGGGGGGCGCGCTCAAACTCATGAACCTCAGCAAAAACGTCCACAACTTGCTTCAGATCACAAAACTGTACACCATTTTTGAGGTCGAGGACGACGAGCCCACAGCGGTGGCTTCTTTTCGCTAGGCGGCAATTCTGCTTCCAGCTACAATGATCCCGCGATCCAAGTACAGTTTTTGCAGTGGTTTGAGCGCCGGTGAGCGCTCTATTTCTGAGGTTTGCGAGGCGATATGAAAGGCGATCCCAAGGTCATTGCGTTTCTTAACCAGGTCCTAAAGGCAGAACTGACGGCCATCAATCAATACTTCCTACACGCCGAAATGTGCGAGAACTGGGGTTACGAGCGGCTGGCGAAGATCGTCCGCAAGGAATCGATCGAGGAGATGGTGCATGCCGAAAAATGCATTGAGCGCATTCTGTACCTCGATGGCACTCCCAACATGACCGACTATTTCAAGGTCAACGTCGGAGCCACAGTCGAGGCACAGTTTAAGAATGACGTGCAGCTTGAGTACGACGCCGTGAAGCGCCTGAACGACGGCATCAAGTTATGCGTGGCCCAGGGCGACAATGCTTCGAAGACCTTGGCCGAAACGATTCTCAACGATGAAGAGCACCACATCGATTGGCTGGAGGCGCAGCTGCACGCCATCAGCGAGATGGGCATCGCCAATTACCTGGCGCAGCAGCTCAAAAAAGACGAATGAGCCAGTGAACGGCGACGGCGGCTGTACGCCGCGTCTTCCGGGATGCATCTACCTGATACGTTACAATGGAAAGGCGCTGAATTCCGGCGCTTCTGCAAGACGCTTTCCCCGCGGAGAGATGGCCGAGTGGCTGAAGGCGCACGCTTGGAAAGCGTGTGTACTCGAAAGGGTACCCAGGGTTCGAATCCCTGTCTCTCCGCC
>CAWAWQ010000003.1:0-1149811 GCA_963785825.1 uncultured Acidobacteriaceae bacterium
TTATCGAAACCGGTTCGGAGTCGTACCGCTTTCGCAGAACCTTGCGGAAGAAACGCAAAGAGTGATCTCTGGAGGCCGCCGTTCCATTCTGCTTCCGCTTCGCCCTACGGGCTACGCTCCAGCAGAACGAAACTGTATCCTCTTAACCTTCAACGTCCCAAAGGTGGGCCAGATTAAACCGCCGAAGTGGGCCAAACCAACTTGCCAAAAGCAACTGTCCCTATGACAATGAATTTCGGCCACTATTTGACGCAATGGTCTTCTCAACAATTTGTTGTGGGTTCATCCCTCGCTGCGCAATCGAGTCGGGCACCGCCTCGCTATCTCGGATGGATCGCATTGTGCAAGCCATTCATTCGTCAAAGTACTCAATCCACGATTTGTCTCGTTGTCGCGGAGAGTGCGAGACGAACCTCGCTAGGTTTAACATGCCGCTTGAACTTGGCATGGCTATCACGGAGCGTTTTGCGGAAGCCCAGATCAAGGACCAACACGATTGGCTGCTGCTTGTTCCAGAGGGCCATCTTTACAAACGATTCGTTTCCGACCTAGCGGACTATCACCCGAGCGTACACGACGGAACGGTTGGCACCGTTGTGCCAGCTGTGATGGCTTGGTTAGCCACACGCCAGGATGCGGTCCCATGCCCGGCCCCTCAAGCTGTTTTGGACGCACTTCCATCATTTCAAACCGCGAGGTTGAGCTTTCGTCAGCGTGGTGCGGTTGCGAGCCTTGGCCTGACTTGCTAATGACGGCAATGCAAATTGGCATTGACTCGAAGTTGATTCCTGATAACGCGTGAACCAGATGTTCTGGCTAGCGTAAATCCTGCATATCCAGCCTAGTTCTGTGCCTTCTTCCGCTTGACGTAGCCCCCGAAAACTGGACCACCTAGAATGCTAGTTCTCCGAACCACAGGAAGGAGAGCGAGAGTGAAAGGTACAAGACACAGCGAAGAACAGATCATCGCGATTCTGAAGCAGGGCAAACAGGATTGGCGACGGCAGATTTATGCCGGCAGCATGGTATTGCGGAACAGACGCAGTATCGTTGGAAGGCGAAGTACGGCGGAATGGAAACTGGGGATGCCAAGAAGCTGAAGCAACTGGAGGACGAAAACCGAAGCTGAAGCACGTGGTGGCCGAGTTGACGCTGGACAACCGGGCGCTGAAGGACGTGCTTTCAAAAAACTTCTAGCGCCTGTGGGACTTCGGGAAGCCGCGCAGCTACGTGATGGTCGAGTACCAGATGAGCGAGCGCCACGCCTGCAGGCTGATGGGATTGGCGCGATCGACGAATCGTTACCGATCCTGCCTGGCCGAGCGAGATGGACCCTTGCGAGCGCGGTTGAGGGAGTTGGCGGCGCAGCGCATGCGGTTCGGGTATCGGCGCTTGACCGCGATGCTGGCGCGGGAAGGAAGGCCCGCCAACCACAAGCGGGTGTATCGGCTGTATTACGAGGAAGGGCTGACCATGCGCATTCGACAGCGACGGCGGATCCGATGGATTCCAGCCCATCCCCTGCTTTTGAAGAGCAAACATCAACGGAGACTATCATTCACGCTGGTACATAAAATCGGGGCACGTCACGCCGTCCGTCCGGCTTGTTAGCGCTTACTGGAGGCCTGCCTCGGCGTTTACCGCCGCCGCTGATGCCCTCCAGGGCCTGGATCGCAGCGTCAAGCTTGCTGCGATGTTGTTTGAGTTGTTCCACAATCTCGTCAACGTTCGTGCTAGAATGTTAGCACTGGGGCAGGGCGACATCCGTAGTACATCCCGCCATCACCGGCACTCGGTCAGTGAAAATTGAAAAACAACGTTCAGAGAAGGGGCCTCTTAGGTTTCCTTGCGCTGATCCTTCCGATTCTCATTCCACCACTTCAGTTTTGCTTCTCTTCGCGCCGGATCCGCACATTCGGGTGAGCAATACTTCTGTCCTTTCTCTGTTCTGAAAAAATAGGGAGTGGGACATACCGGGCCCTCACAGTAGACCATAAGCTTTTGGTTCACCTGGAGCCAATACACAGCGGCTTCAAACGGGCACACCCTGGGCGCCTCGTCCAACTGGTCCGCTCCCTCACCCCACACCTCAAAAAATCGAGCCCTCTGACTCGAGTCAACATCCCGCGTGCTCGCGACATACGTTCCAGGTGACGTAAGCTTTTAGCAGCATTCGGGTCTGTGACGTCTATTAGATACGGACTCTCTGCCCGCACAATCATGCGGTGATACTCATCTCGCAGGCGATAGAAATACCAATCCCGCTGGCGTGGGTCCTTCTCATGCCAGATTCGCCGTAACGCTGCGGACACCTTCGGTGCAAACCGCTCAAGCTGCTCGCGTGGAATTTGTGCTGCTTCCCATTTTGCATGACTCTCCACAGCCCCGTCTTCTGCCTCAACTTCGATCTCCACTTCAACGTTAAATGTGAAGAACGGCTGCCAGCGCCTTAGCCAACGCTCAAAATGTGGGCGCCCTTCGGGGCTGTCCGTTCTCCATGGCAGATTCAGAGAGTCCATAAGAAAGTCCCTTGCCTTATCGACTGAAAGCACTCCTAGAACTTGATCGCGAATGTTCTCGGGTGAGTTTCGTTGCATGCCCTTTCCTTGTTGCCTCAATACGGGCTATGACGTCATTATACTAGACGTGAATGCATATTGATATCTAGCATCGACTAGAAGCGACCTGGAACTGCCCGGGTGAGGCGGGAGGCACAGATGACCACGATTGACGAGCTGAAACAGCAAAGCGTTGGGTGTGCTGGAAACTGACGAGGGTTCCCGGCAGAGACAAGCCAACGAAAGTACCCTACATGCCGAACGGTCGCAAGGCCGCCGCCGATGACTCCGCAACCTGGAGCACATACGCCGAGTGCAAAGTCGCGGCGTCACAGTTCTCCGGCGTTGGCTGTGCGCTCGGTGAAGTAAATGGCGTGTTTATTTTCGGCGTGGACATTGACGGGTGCTGTGATGCGGTCACCGGGAAATTTACGCCCGAGTCACGCGAGATTGTCATCGGCCTGGACACCTACACGGAGTACAGCTATTCAGGAGACGGTTGTCACCTCTTGGGCATCGGTGACCTGGACGAAAAGTACCGGAAGAACAAGCGCAAGGTCATTGTCAAGACCGTACCCGGTTGTAAGCAGATTGAGATTAAGTCAGCCGGATTTTATTTCGTCTACACGGCGCGACACATCGGCAAGACGCCTGCAGACTCTAATGCCCCGGCAAGCACAACTGGACGCCTTGTGTGCGAAGGTAGCCGCGGTCACGAAAAGTGGGCTATCAGTTTCCCCGCCCGATGAGGCCGCCCGTTTTGCAAAGCTGTGGGCTGGCGACATGAGCGACTACGCAGACAATCACAGCACTGCGGACATGGCCTTGGTGAGCATTCTTGCCCGGCGATTCAACAACAACCCATTCCTAATTGATGCGGAGTTTTGCAGGTCCGGCTTGTATCGGGAGAAGTGGGACCGCCTGGATTACAAATGGTCCACTATCGGGAAAGTCATCAAGGGCGCGGAGGCTGTGGCCTTCAGGGACGATGAGCCGATGGAGGAAGACGGACCCACGGAATACCTCGTAGAAGCCTTGTCGGAAGCGCACGAGGGTTGGTGCCCCCTTGGCGAGGTGTCGCTGATCGGTGCGCCATCGGGCGCGGGCAAGACATATTTTGCGCTCACCTTATTGGAAAAGGGACCGGGCCGGAGAGGTGTGGGGACACAAAAGCACACCCCGCGAATACCGCGCGTTGCTGCATGACAGAAGCAAGAAAGCGATGGGACGGACTATCCGTCACATGCAGTTGTCGCAAGAGGTCCGGGACCGCATCATCCGCCTAACCAGGTCTCAGCAAGCCATGAGTCCGGCGGATGCGCTGGAATCACTCATCCTGGACGATCCCGGCGTCCAAGTCTGGCTTATCGAGGGCTTGGACTTATGGTCGCCCAACATGATGAAGATGGAAGTACTCGCTCCGGTGATTGATGCCCTACAGCGCGTTGCCACGAAGTACAACGTCTGCGTCATTGGCACCGTGGGGTCGCCAAAGATGAAAGGGGATGACCGCTATTTCGGGCGTGATGCGCTATACGGCAGTTCTGCACTGGCGCGCAAGGTGGAGACGGTGATCTTGATTTCGCTGACCAATCGGGAAGACGGAGACAGCGTACGGCAGTATGACGTGATGCCTCGGAATGGCAAGACAGAAAAGATGTACATGAAGTGGGACCGCTCCCAGGGGCTAGTGCTGACCGAAAAGCCAGCGGACCCGGAGCCGGTGCAAAAGGTATCGAAGGCGATGCACTACATGGAACGGAACTGCCGCGCCAAGTTCAAGCCCGGCGAGCGTGTTGTTTATACGAAGGACCTAGGCTCGGTGGGCACGTTCAATCGGTGGAGGGATGACGCCGTGGACGCGGGCACGGTTGTGAGGCACAGTGACGGCTACTACATGGCTGCATCGCGTACCGGATGCTGGCTGAGCAGCGAACCAGCAGAGCAAAATTTGGAGGGTGGATGAAGAAAAACCGCCGTCCAACTCCAGATTTTTGCCCGTTCGCGCGCATAACTGGCCCTGTGTTTTCACGGAGATAACTAAAACCTATGACTAATTTAGATAGTGGTGGAGGGAAAGGAAAGATTCATCCACCACCGCTAGCAATCTAGGGCTTTCGTGTGATTGTGATGGGTTTTAGGCCGCTGTTCCTACCGGCAGAAAGAGAGGTAACGATGAAGAAACGACGACGCAAGCCAGCACCGCAACGATGTGTCTGCGGTCAACCAATCTCACACCCGCCAATTGCCCCTGGCGCACCATGGCCTATTCCGGGCGTCAAAGTCCCGGCCGAACTAATCGCGTCGGGACATAGGGCACACGCGGTCGACCCAAACTGTTCTTGCGCAATGTGCCTAAGTCTCTGGTAATGGCGACGACGAAAGGGGTGAATCATGCCAAGCGCTTTGACAACCGCATCAACCGTCACAGCCCGGACAAGCACCCGCCCACCATTCGCAAGGTCCAGGCCAGTACCGTGCCCTATGGCGAGAGCATCAGCCGCAACGGGCTGACGGTGTGGGTCGGGCTGGATGGCGAGCGGGTAATGTGCGTAGCCGCAACTGCACACGAAGCCCGGAGCAGGTACCGGGAAATTCGCAAATCAATGGCAGCTAGGCGCACCCGGGGTGGGTCAAATGTTGAGGCCGATCCCTAAAAAGACCGCCGCAATCCATTTTGCTACATGAACAAGAAACTTCCAAAATTCATATTCTTATTGCAAACAGTGTAGTTTTTACACGATTTTGCTTAGGTTATTGAGGGCAAAAGGAATCATGGGCAGACCGAAACGCAGCAAGACGCCTCCAGTTTTCGGCACCCCGCAAAAGCCGCTCCACTTGTCCGATGCGGCCTCCGCTGAGTGGGACCGGCTAATGGGTGAGATTAACGCGTCCGGTTTGCAGATCACTCCGACGCACCGAGCTCGCGGCGGACATCAAGAGCAATGCCCTGACGCTGTTTGCCTATGCCGCCTCGCGATCGGCATCGTGGCACACCCGGCCAGCAAGAGCCTGGACGCGCTACGCAGCGATTGCATCGAGGTCCTCACCATTTTGGTATCTGGTCCCGCTGTAGCAGCCCCGAAGAATCAGGGAGACTTGTTGTCAGGCATTCTCACTGAACGTTAAAGCAAATATGGCTCTAGGTGCAGGGGAGGCACCCGCGAATGGAGTTCCAAAAGTGGAAATCGAATGGCTCACGGGAAAAGAAGCGGCTCAACATCTCCGAGTGAGAACTCGCACGCTGTTGTTGTGGGCGCGACAAGGGAAGATTCCCGCGCACAGGCTGTCTGGCACGCATCGTTGCGTTTGGCGATTCTTGAGGCGCGAGTTGGACAATGCTATCTTGAGACCGTCATCCGCTGACTCTGCTGACGGGAGGCAGCAATGAGAAGAGTTCAGCGACACACAACAGGATCCGTGCGGTTTGATAAAAGGCGCGGGACCTGGAATTACCTTTGGTACGACGGCGCAACCCGTCGGTCAAAGTTAATCGGAACCAAGCAGGAATATCCGACAAAGGCGGCCGCTTGGGAGGCCGTCAAGACCTTCACAGCGACTCTTGAGCGGCGGCGTGCCGTTTGCGACGTGCTTACCGTGAACACGCTTGTGACCCATTACCGGGAAGAGAAGATGCCGAAGCGCACTGACACCAGACGATCGTATGAAGTCTGGTTTCGGAATCACATCTTGCCGAAGTGGGGTGATTGCTCCCTGGTAGAGATGCAAGCGCGTCCGGCGGAGTTATGGCTTCGCGCCCTCGCACTCTCGCCTAAGAGCAAAGCCCACATACGAGGGTTGCTCAGTGTCATCTGGGATTACGCTATGTGGCGCGGAGACGTGCCCACACAACGTAACCCCATGGAGCTGGTCACGGTGAAGGGCGTGACCAAGCGGACCCGACAGCCTAGAAGCCTCACGGTCGAGGAGTTCCAGAACTTCGCGCAGCAGCTTGAAGAGCCATTCCGCACTATGGCGTTGTTGTGCTGTTGCTTGGGACTCCGCATCAGTGAGTGTCTTGCATTGAAGTGGTCAGACATCGACTGGCTCAATGGCAAGCTGCTGGTTGAGCGAGGCATTGTTTGTCAAAATGTCGATGATGTGAAGACCTCCGAATCCCGCAAGCAGTTGGTTATTGCCGGTGGGATCGTCATCGCCTTGCAGAGTTGGAAGCAGACGACCCAATTCTCCGCGCCGGAGGATTGGATCTTCGCCTCGCCGGTACAACTAGGACGGCTTCCGTGGTCTTATGACCAGGTGTGGCGCGTTTATCAGAAAGCAGCGAAGGCTGCTGGTATCGGCGGCTTGGGCACTCATGGTCTGCGGCACACGTTCCGCGCGCTGTTGGATTCCGTGGGCACACCGATCGGTGTGATGCAAAAGTTGATGCGACACAGCGATGTTCGCACCACAATGCTCTACGGTGATGCGTACGCGGCAGACATGACAGAAGCTCACGGAAAAGTAGTGGGGTTGGTACTAAACGGAGCGCAAGCAGAGCGCAAAGCCAGTTAAGTTGTTGAAAAGATGGTGAGCGCGGAAGGAATCGAACCTTCAACCTACTGATTAAGAGTCAGTTGCTCTGCCAATTGAGCTACGCGCCCGGTTGTGAGGAGTCCGTTCGAAGACAGGGGAAATTATAACATTCGCGGTGAATGTAGCGTGCTTGTAGCACTGTCAACCGGCTATTCGATTTGCACCAATTGCCCGGCGCCAAGCGGCGACTGCGGGGTTCGGATGGTCTGGGGCGCGCGCCAATGGTCCATGTACGACACCTGGTGCACGCACGAGACGGTGCAATGCGGGGCGCAACCCTTTTCCGTAAGAAATTCACGGCGAATGTCTGCCACCGTGTACTGTTCCAGCGGTATCCCGGGGTAGCCGCGCTGTTGTGAGCAATAGTGCACCAGCCCGTCTTCGCAGATGTAGAGGTACCGTGCTCCGGCGCGGCATCGCCAATCATTCGGCTTACCATTGGCGATGTTGTTCTGGAACCAATTGAAGCGCGAGTAGTGTCGCTTCTCTAAGTTCTTCATCTTCATGAAAACTTCGCGCTCGGTCTCGCCCAGCGGGCGCAACTGTCCGTCGCCATCGTGGATGATGCCGATCGTGGAAGTGAAGCCTAGCTGCACGGCGCGTCGCCCGACTACCAACGCATCGTGGGGGTTATGAATGCCGCCGCCGACAACAGAATTGATGTTGACGTGAAACTCGGCATGCTCGGCCAGCAGTTGCAGCTTCTTGTCCAACACCTTCAGCGACTTCTTGGAGACCTCATCGGGCATAACGTTGTCAATGCTGATCTGAAGGTGGTCGAGACCGGCGCGGTTCAGGCGCTGGATGCGATCGGCGGTGAGCAGGTATCCATTGGTAATCAGCCCGGCTAGGATCGGGTACTTGCGTACGTGCGCGATGATCTCGTCGAGTTGCGGGTGCAGCAGCGGCTCGCCACCGCTGAAGGTAACAATGCTCGTGCCCAGTCGCGCCAAATGTGCGACGCGGCCCTTCATCGTCTCCAGCGGCACGGGTTTGGAGAAATCGTCGTACTCGTTGCAATACTCACACGAGAGGTTGCAGCGGCGAATAGGGATGACATGCGCCAGCACCGGGTGGTCGGTCGAGGCCAGCCCTTTGGCGATCATCTTCAACTCGCGAATCCGACGCTTGGAAGCCAACGCACGCCGGTGAATGCCTGATGACGATTTCGGCATACGAACGTTTATCTATTACAACACATCCGCGGTCGCCGAGAGCAGCGGCTAGCCCTGTTTGGGGATTTTCGAGAGCTCAAAGGCGCGCTCTGAGGTCCGAACGGAAGTCCGAATTTACTTGAAAGCACTGTCCGGCAGGCTCACCAGCTTCGATCAGTGCTGGTTTATAATGAAAGATCTAGCCATCCACTCTGGAGTCCCAAAGCATGCTTAAGTTTCTGCAAAAGCCTGGCCCGATCAAGAAGGTTGTGCTGGGCGGCATCCTGATCGTCATCTGCGTAATGATGGTCATCACTCTCGTTCCCGGCGGCCTGTTCGGCGATTATCTGGGCGGCGGCCTGACTACACAGGGCGTCATCGCCAAGGTCGGCGATCAGGAGATCGGAATTCAGCAGGTGACCCAGCAAGCCAGGTTGGAAGCGCGCCAGCAAATGAAGGGCCAACCGGTTCCCCCGAGCATCATGCCGTATTTCATGCAGCGGGCGGCGCAAAACCTCATTACCCAGAACGCCATCGTTTATGAGGCGGACAAGTTGGGCCTCGGAGTCACCGACGATGAACTTCGCTCGACCCTCCACCAGGGCCAGATGGGCCAAGTGTTATTCCCCAACGGCACCTTCATCGGGCAGCAAGCTTACGAGCAGTTCATTGAGAACCAGTTCAACCTGAGCGTGCAACAGTTCGAGCGGGAAATCAAAGCGGAGATTGCGCAACGCAAACTGCTGGCCTTGATCAATGGCGCCATGAGCATCAGCGACAAGGACATCACTAACGAGGTCAGGAAGGAAGACACCAAAGTCAAATTCGACTATGCCGTGCTGACCATGGACGATGTTAAGAAGCAGATCAAGGTCACCGATGCTGAGCTCAAGGCGTTTTACGATCAGAACAAGCAGCAGTATGTAAACTCGATCCCGGAGAAAATCAAAGCCAAGTACATCCTGATCGACACCGCGAAGCTGGCGGACAAGGTCGCGATTACACCGGCGGAGATTCAGCAGTATTACAACCAGCACCAGGACGAATACCGTATTCCCGAAACCGTCACGGTACGCCACATTCTGATTAAGACGCCGACACCCGATGCCAACGGGAAGGTAGATCAGAAAGGGGTGGACGCGGCGCGCGCCAAGGCAGAAGACATTCTTAAGCAGTTGAAGGCTGGCGCGAATTTTGGGGATTTGGCGAAGAAGTACTCGGAAGACCCGGGGAGCGCCAAAGATGGCGGCCTGCTGCCGCCGCTGACCCGCGGTCGCACCGTGCCGGAGTTCGAGCAAGCGGCGTTTAACACGCCGGTCGGACAGACCACCGGCATCATTCGCACCAGTTATGGCTTTCACATCATTCACGTCGAGGCAAAGCAACAAGCGCGGTTGAAGCCGCTCGACGAGGTGAAATCGGAGATCGAGCCGCTGCTGCAAAAGCAGAAGGCCGCCAGCGAGGCACAAAACCTGGCGAACACGGTGCAAACGCTTTCGCGTACCGCTGGTATGGACAAGGCTGCTGCCGGGAAGGGCCTAAGCGTTACCACTACCGGGCTGATCAGTCAGACCGATCCGTTGCCGGGTGTGACCAGCGCTCCCGATCTCACGAGTGCTCTGTTTTCTGCAAGGAAGAACGATCCTGCGGCGATCGCTCCGCTCCCGACAGGATATGCTGTCTACCAGGTGACAGACGTCGTACCGCCGCAGACCCCGACCTTTGAGCAGATCAAGGCGCAGGTGGAGGAGCAGTTTCGGCAGCAGCGTGCGCAAGCCTTGCTCGCCCAGAAGACCCAAGAGTTGTCGGACCGCGCACACGCTGAACACGACCTGAACAAAGCGGCCAAGGAAGTGGGCGCGACCGTAAAGACCAGCGATCTGGTCGACGCGAGCTCGCAGGTGCCGGATCTCGGCCCCATGTCGGGGTCGGCGAGTGTTGCCTTCACCATGAGACCCGGGGAAATCAGCGGTCCTCTCCAGGGTGGACCGAATGGCGTGGTACTGAAGGTGGTCGAGACCCAGCAGCCGACGCCCGAGCAGATTAAGCAGGGCTGGGACAAGGCCAAAGAGGCGCTGCTCGAGCAAAAGCGCCAGGAGTACGAAGGTCTCTACGTGGAGAATCTGCGTACCAGGTTGGAAAAAGAAGGCAAGCTCAAGATAAACAAGGCAGAAATGGATCGTTTGTTTAGTTCTTCGGAGGGAAGTTAGAAGTGAGCTGAAAATTGCTTCTTCGGCCAGCAGGAGCGTTCTGCTGGCCACCTTTGTTTTTGCCGGCTGTGTATAGCCTGACTCATCAACTTTCGAACCGTCCCGAACCTTTAACGTATGCTTTCCGAACGGTCATCCGGTATCCTTTTGCACCCCACATCGCTTCCCTCGTGTGGAGGCATCGGTGACCTTGGTCCCGCCGCTTACAGTTTTGTGGACTGGCTGGCTGCGGCTAAGCAAACGCTATGGCAGATTCTGCCGCTGCAGCCGCTGGGCTATGGTAACTCGCCGTATTCCTGCACCTCGGCATTCGCCGGCAATGTCCTGCTGGTGAGCCTGGAGCGACTGGCCGAGCGCGGCCTGATAGATCCGGTGCGGGTGGGACAAGTTCCTGAGGGAGCTACACCTGTCGATTATGACGGCGTACGCGCCCACAAACTACCCCTTTTGCGGGAGGCAGCGGACAAATTCCTAGGTTCGGAGACCGGCAGCGCACATGCGCGCTATGAACGCTTCTGCCGGGAAAACGCTTCATGGCTGGAAGACTACGTTTTGTTCAGCGTTCTGCGCGAGCGCTTTGCCGATCGCGCCTGGAACACCTGGCCGGCGGAGATCGTCCGCCGCGATCCGGCAACCATGGCGCAACTGCGCTCTGAACTGCAACGCCCGTTGGCTGAGGAGCGGTTCCTGCAGTTCGCGTTTTTTGAGCAGTGGTCTGCATTGCGCGCTTACTGCGCCGAGCGTGGCATCCGGGTAATAGGTGATGTCTCCATTTTCGTGAACTATGACAGCGCCGATGTATGGACACATCCGGAGTTGTTTCGGCTGGACGAGGACCTCAATCCGACGGTGGTAGCCGGCGTTCCGCCAGATGCATTCAGCGAGACCGGTCAACGCTGGGGCAATCCTCTTTACGACTGGGAAGCCTTGCGGGCACGAGGATATGACTGGTGGATCGAGCGGATGAAGTGGGCGATCGACACCTGTGACATTGTTCGGCTCGACCACTTCCGCGGGTTCGAGGCATGCTGGGAAATTCCCGCTGACGAACCGACAGCCGTTCACGGCCGATGGATTGACGGACCAAACCAGGATCTGTTTAAGGCGCTTCGCAACGCTCTTGGTGTTCTGCCCTTCATAGCCGAAGATCTTGGCTACATCACTCCGCAAGTACATGATCTCCGCAAGAAGCTCAAGATTCCAGGAATGAAGATTCTGCAATTTGGATTTGGAGATCGCGGAGCCCACATTTATCTACCGCATCGTTACGGTCGCGATTGCGTTGTGTACACCGGCACCCATGACAACGACACTACCCTTGGCTGGTGGAAGCAAGGCGCTACTGAGGAAGAAAAAAAGCTGGCTTCCACTTACCTGGGGATAGGCGAAGACGGCGTGCACTGGGCATTTATCCGGGCGGCCCTAAGCTCGGTGGCAAGCCTGAGCGTCATTCCCGTGCAGGATGTGCTGGGACTCGATAGCGACGCGCGCATGAATGTTCCCAGCCAGAGCGCGGGCAATTGGTCGTGGCGGCTGCGGGCCGGTTTGCTCACTCCTGAGCTTGCGGAGAGATTGGCCACTCTGGTGGAGGTTGCGGATCGCGACGAATGCGTGAAGAAGCCTTCAGGCGGGAGCGAGCAACGCGACAGGAAAACTGGCGAAGAGTTCGCGGCATAATATTGCTTGCCCAACCGAAAGCACCTCGCCGGTGAAGATATTGCGGAATTGTTGCCCGCCGGCTTCGGGTGGCAACGACAACTCCGAATCGCCCCAGACGGCCCCCGTGGGCGCTTCTTCCTTGCCTCTCATCAACGTATAGCTCAGTCTGGGAGCCGCGATGATGGCTGTGTCTCCCTGGTGGATACGTGCGAAAGCCACGACATGCTCTTCCCTCCCTTTTGCCACTTCCAGGGGAACGTAGCTCCCTCTCTGGAATAGCTCCCTGTGGTCGCGGCGGAAATTCAGAGCTTGGGTGGTGACCCACAGCTTGATACGCCCATCCCGACAATCGTGCAGCAACTCCTGGCAGAGTGCGACGAGGTCCCCCGATTGGGCGCGCTGATGCAGACCGTCCAGCGCACGCGCGCGCAGGCCGAAGTCGACTGGCCGCCGGTTGTCGGGATCCACCAGGCTGAAATCCCACATCTCCTGGCCCTGATAAATGTCGGGCACGCCGGGGAGGGTGAGCTTCAGAAGAGTCTGGCTCAACGCATTGAGAGCACCGAAGTAGATGACAGGAGGCAGAAACTTTTGCAAGGACTCCCAGAAAAGATTGTTCTTGCCACGATAACTCGGTGACAAAATCTTCTCGAGAAATTCGTTCATGCCGGCCACGTATTCAGGATTCGGATTCAGCCAGCTCACGTTGACCTTGGATTCGTGCACGACTTTTTCCATGTACTGCTGAATTCGGCCCACGAATTCGGCGCGTTCGTGTTCGCTTTCCATCGACAGCGGCCAGGCGCCCACCAGCGTCTGATACAAAAAATACTCTTCATTATCGTCGGGCACGGTTCGACCGTCAGAAAGTTCGGGCTTGCGATTGCGATTGATCCGGCGCCACTTCATCACCTGGGCCGCCCAGCTATTCGGCATCTCCGATAACACATCGAGGCGGGCGCGTACGTCCTCGCTGCGCTTAGTGTCATGCGTCGAGGTGGCCAACATCGAGTCCGGCCAGCCCTCTGCCCGCGCACGATTGGCCTGGTGAAAATCGGGAAGGGTAATTCCAAACTTGCCCGGCGAGCCTCCGACTTCGTTCACCGAAAGAAAGCGATTGTAGACGTAGCAAGCGGTGTCCTCCAGGCCCTTAGCCATAACCGGACCGGTGAGCTGCTGGAATTTCAACGTAAAATATAGCGGCTTGCGATAGCCGTAGATGGTGGCGTCGCCATCGGCGTCTTCCAGCAGCAGGATGCTTTGCAAAAAGTCAAAAACCGCATCTGCAAGGCCATCGTTCATTCGCTTGGCGCACGCAATGGCTTGTCGAATGTAGCGGCGGTCGTGGTCCGACACGTTGCCGCGTTCATCAATGTAAGTGCGGTACACCGGGAAGCAGGCGATGGTTTCGCGGATCGCATCGCGCAACACGCTGCGGGTGAAGTCGCGGGCGCGTCGGTCTTGGCTGGAGATCTCGTTGAGCATGTGAATCAGCACGTTGACTTCGCTGGCCAGCGCGCGGTGCATGATGAGCTTTTTGCTTTCGTAGATCAGCTTGTCGACACGAATGCTTCCACCAATCACCCGTTGGTAGAAATTGGTGAAGAAGCGCTCATTACGGTGATCGATGAGAATTCCATTCACCAAATTCGCGAAGTCGTAGCCTACTGAGCCATCGACCGGCCAGAAATCGGGCAAATTCTCCCCTGGCTCCAGGATCTTTTCCACCAGCAAGTACAGAGGCGCCGGCTGATTGCTCCCGCTCCGCTTCCCGAAGGTCTCGTGGATTGCCATCTCGATGCCATCGTCGGCCAGCGGAGCCTCGGGAGAGGAGCCCAGGCACTGACTGGCGGCATGCAACCTTTGCAGCCTGACGAAGTATTGCGAAGGATTCAGCAATCCGTCAGGATGATCGATCCTCAGACCGGAGATCAAATTCTCTCCGAGAAATTTCCGTATGAGTTTGTGGGTCTCCGCAAAGACGCGCGGATCTTCCATCCGAAGCCCAACCAAATCGTTGATATCGAAGAAGCGGCGATAATTGATCTCTTCGCCGGAAACGCGCCAGAATGCCAGCCGATACACCTGCGCTTCCAGGAAGTCGTGCAACGCATCGAAGCTCCGGCTATCTCCGGGTATTCCGTTCAGCGCCTGCACGGCATGATCGATCTGCGAACGGACGTCGCTTGAGTCCGCCGCCAGCCGTCGCAGCTGATCCAGCAAAGGGGGCATTTCCCGCCGGCGTCGCCTCGCCTGGTCCGGATCGGTAACGTAATTTCCGGGCAGCCGGCCAAGAGCGTTGATGAGTGCGGTCAACTCTGCTAAGGCTGGCCCCGGTTTCTCTCCGTTCGCCGGCAGAAGGTCTCGCGCTGACGCGAAAATCAGCGGAATGGTTTGCGGGTCAGTCGGCAGGATTTTGTCAAAGTACTGCACCACAAAACCGTTGAACTCGAAATGAACCTTGATTCTTCCGTTCTCCAGCTCTGTGCCATAAGGCTCGCCGAGAATTGGAATCAGGACTTTGCTGCGCAGCTCAGGTTTGACAGGGTCCCATTCGATGTCGAAGAAGTCGGCGTAGGCCGACGCGCGTCCGTTCTGCAGCACGTCTTGCCACCAGGGATTGCTGCCGTGTCCTACTCCCATGTGGTTGGGGACGGTATCGAGCACCAAACCCATGCCGCGGGCCTTGAGCTCCGCGACCAAAGCTCGGAACTCCTCTTCCGTGCCGATTTCCGGGTTGAGCTGGTTGTGGTCGATGATGTCGTAACCGTGCTGGCTGCCGGCCCGAGCCTTTAAGATGGGTGACGAATAGCAGTGACTGATGCCGAGCTTGCACAGATACGGCACCAGCTTGCGCGCGTCCGTGAAATGGAAGCTGTTATTGAGCTGCAGGCGATACGTGGAAAACGGAACCGCATTATGCTTCTCGGCAGCGAGACGCTCCAAGCAGTGGGACAACCCGAAAGGTTGTTTGGTTAGGACCGGAGAATTTCTTGCCATGAGCTTTCGATTTGCATGCACGGCGACATCGTGGCCCCCGCCGCAATGAATTAGATGCCAAAAACAGGTCTCGTGCTGTTCCGACGCATTTGCGCTGCTTTACTTAATCGTGAGCCGCGGCGAAAATAAGAAATTGACCGACGCTTCTCTTGCAATGAATTTCTGTTCAGCCTGCATCTCGGCGATTGTTGAATCAACAGCATTCTCTCTGCAACTTTATTTCGCGAAAGGACCTTATGGCCGCCACTGGTGAACTGATCCGAATGATGAATTATGTGGACGACATTGCGGCGACGCTTCGCCGCATCAATGCCAGCCTGTACCTGATTACCGGCGAAGAAAAGCGGCGACTGGCCGAGTACATGCGCAAATCGGATCCCAATTTCGTCTCGGTCGTCGAGCAACTGGAAAAGGGAGCGAGCTGATGAGTGAGGTTCGCACCATCGCTGTCATCGGCGCGGGCATCATGGGGCGCGGCATCGCCCATGCCGCGGCGCTCGGCGGCTATCGTACCATCCTGGAAGACATTCTGCCTACAGCACTGCGTAAGGCGGAAGTGGAAATCCGCGCCAATCTGGAAAAGGCTGTCGAACTCGGAAAAGTCGCCAAGACCGATGCTGACGAAGCGTTTGGCCGGTTGGAGTATGCCGCTTCGGTGGAGCAGGCCGCGCGCGAAGCCGATCTGGTGATTGAAGCCGTTCCTGAGGAGATGGAGTCCAAGATCGAGATCTTCACCTTGCTCGACAAAGTCTGCCGACCGACCACCATCCTGGCTTCGAATACTTCGTCGCTCAGTGTTACGGAGATTGCATCCGTGACCTACCGCGCGCCGAAATGCGTGGGGATGCACTTCTTCAATCCCGTTCACAAAATGAAGCTGCTGGAGATTGTGCGCGCGCTGGAGACCGACGATGAGACGCTGTCGGCGGCGGTCGAAGTGGGCAAGCGCATGGGCAAGGAAGTAGTTGCCATCAAGGAGTCGCCGGGATTCATCACCAGCCGCATCAATGCCATGATCGGCAACGAGGCGTTTTACATGCTGCAGGAGGGCATCGCTTCTGCGCAGGACATCGACAAGGCCCTAAAGTTGGGGTTGAATCACCCCATGGGGCCCTTCGAGATGGTCGATCTGGTCGGCCTCGATACTCGCCTGCACATCCTCGAATACTTGCACAAAACGCTGGGCGAGAAGTTTCGCCCCGCGCCGCTGATGGTGCAGTACGTAAAGGCGGGGCGCCTGGGTCGCAAAGCCGGACGCGGGGTGTATGAATACCCGGGACAGGAAGCAGGACGTGGCGATGCGAGGCAATGACAAGAATCAGAAACAAAAGCGGGAAGCCGACGACAATGAAGTAAACAAGGGGAAGAGGTCATTCCTGAAGTTGGCTGGCACACTCGGGAGAAGCCTTGTCGGATACCCCTTTCTTAGGGCGGCGGAAGAGATAGGCAAGGATCTGGCGAGGGAGGCCGCAAAGGAAGCCTACCGGGTTAAGGTTGTGGACCAGTTTTTGGAATGGACGGGTGCCGCATCTCGCATGTCGATCCCAACCGAAGTTGTTGAGCGAGCTTCCCTCATTTACGAACTTTTCTTGAGTGCTTATACCGATACAGAGTTCATTCCACCCACAAATTGGGGCCCGAGGATGCCGAATGTCCGTTTGCCCGGCGGAGGAAAGACTTACGGACACGAAGCCGAGGTATTAAGGGCCATTGCAAATTTCGTCTCCTCGTCGGTGCCACTCATTACGTGGGACGTTAACAAGAGCTCGTGGGTAGCTCATCAAGATTGTTCACAGGTAATGTTGGCGTCTGGAAGCTCGAATTTGGCGACGCGCACGATTATTGGTGAGCCGGCCAAGCCGGTTTTTGTTTCCAAACTCGGTAATGCGGCCGCAAGACTCACTTACTCTATAGGAATGGGCTCTGGGGAGTTGAAGCGTCGGCAGTACCATGAGGAGATCAAACGGCGTGCTTTGGCGGTTTACAAAGCTGACGGAAAATGCATCATTCAGGCGGAGGCTTCAGGTCACTGGCAGAGGGATGATTACCTTCTCGTGACCCGGGTTCCCGGACCAGTTGCGGGTACGGTTTATACAGTACTAGCGGGACTGCATGGGCCGGGCACACGCGCGGCCGAGCTATTGTTTACTGCTCTTTCGCTTCCTGACCTTCAGAAATTGAAATCTTGCATTGGGCTCAGAGCAGATCGGCCATTCTTTCAGGCAATATTTAGGGCATCAGATTTTAAGGTACTGGATGGCTCTGATGTTGCTACACGTATCGAGCTGGTTACGTCAGAACAGTCTCGTCCTGTGCCGATAAGCTTAATGGAAGAGTGATCTTAATGAAAATCGTGCGACCGCACCTCGGCATCGGTCACGTCGACCTTTGCGGCGGCATAGGCGTCGCGCATGGGCGCAACCCGCTCAACTCGCACGGAAATCACGCCCTCCTGATTTTGCAGCACGCCTTCCAACAACAAAAACTTCTCCGACACAATCAGGATGCGGTTCTGCTCCAACAGATCGGGCGTGATGATCGCGTTGCTGATTCCGGTTTCATCTTCCAGGCTGAGAAAGACGAAGCCTTTGGCCGTCCCTGGCCTCTGTCGCGCAATCACACATCCCGCCGTGCGGACATAACTACCGTGCGGAACCTGTGCCAACTCCTTCGCCGAAAGCACGTGGGCACGCTGAAGATCGGCCCGCCGATACGCCATAGGATGCGGACCGACGGTTAGACCTGTGCCGTGAAAGTCGGCCACCAGACGCTCCTCGGAGCTCATAGGCGCAAGCGGCGAGGCGGTATCGTTTTCAGGAATACTTTCCAGCAGCGGCCCCGCAAAACGCGCGGCGCGCTCCACCTGCCACAGCGCATCACGGCGATGGAGACGCTGCTTGCTGGTAGAGCGGGCCCGAAGGGCCGCTCTAGCGTCCAAGGCTGCCTCAGCCGGTTTACATCCAATTGAGTTGAGCGCGCCAATCGAAGCCAGCAAAACCAACTCATTTCGGCGCAACTCGGGTACTCGGCAAGTCAGGTCGGCAATGGACTCGAACGGCCGCTTGTTGCGCTCCCGCAGAATTGCCTGTGCGCTCTCTTCCCGCAGCCCTTTCGCATAGCGAAGGCCCATGCGGAGGGCGAATCTCGGTTGCTGGTCATCGCAGCCTTGAAAGGGCACGCCTTCAGGCGTGCCGGAAAGCCCGTGTTTGCGGAGTGGCTTCAGCCACTGAGGGTTCTCGTTCTTTTCATCGCCGTGAATTCCCTCAGCGGCTAAAGCCGCTTCTATTTCACCTTCCCTACGGCGCGGCTGAAGCCGCGCCCCTTCAAAAACCTCCATGCAAAGGAATTCGGCAGAATCTCCAGAAAGACTGCTTCTCTTGTCTGACATTGTGGGGTTTTCCCGCTCTAGCGTGCACAGCCATTCCGAACAGGTAATATCCACCGGCTTCACCCGCAATCCATGCCGCTGCGCGTCTTTGACGATGGTGGAAGGATGATAAAAACCCATCGGCTGATTGTTGAGCAAAGCAGCCGTGAACGCCGCCAGATAATGACACTTGAGATAAGCGCTGGCATAGGCGATCAGTGCGAAGCTGGCGGCATGCGATTCGGGAAATCCATACAGCGCAAACGAGGTAATCGACTGTATGATTTGCTCCTGCGCCTCGGGTGAAATGCCGTTGCGCTCCATGCCCTCGCGCAGTTTTACCTCGATATCGCGCATGCGCCGCTCGCTGCGTTTGAAGCCGAACGCCCGCCGCAACTCTTCCGCCTCACCTCCGCTGAATCCGGCGGCGATCATTGCCATGCGCAAAAGCTGTTCCTGGAATAGGGGCACGCCCAGCGTGCGCTGCAGTACCGGTTCCAGCGACGGATGCGGATAAATCACCGCTTGTCTTCCCTGCCGCCGCAGCAAAAACGGGTTCACCATCTGGCCTACAATAGGCCCCGGACGAATAATCGCGACCTGTACCACAATGTCGTAGAAGCAGGTGGGATGCAGCCGCGGCAGGCATGACATTTGGGCACGGCTCTCGATCTGGAACATGCCAACTGTGTCGGCCTTCTGCAGCGCGTCGTAAACTGCCGGATCATCCGCCGGCAGCTTGGCCAAATCAACTTCTTCGCGATAATGATCCCGAATAAGCTTGATGGAATCTTCCAGCACCGCCATCATGCCCAATCCCAGTAGATCAACCTTGACAATGCCCATGTCGGCACAGTCTTCTTTGTCCCACTGCACTACTACGCGGCCCGGCATGGTCGCCGGCTCCAGCGGAACGATGGAATCCAATTGTCCCTGGCAAATGACCATGCCGCCGGAATGCTGTCCCAGATGGCGCGGCAGGTCCTGCACCGCCAGGCAAAGCTCGAAGAACTTACGCATGCGCGGATGCCGCAGATCAAATCCGGCATCGCGAAACTGGCGTTCCAGCGTATCGCCGGGGTCTTTGTACTCCCACGAGCTCACCAGGCCGGCGAGCCGGTCGAGGGTTTCTCCATCGAAGCTAAGCGCCTTGCCCACCTCGCGCGCGGCCGAGCGCCCGCGATAAGTGATGACGTTGGCCGTCATCGCCGCGCCAAGTTTGCCGTAGCGCTCGTAAACGTACTGAATCGCGCGCTCACGCTGATCGCCGCTGGGCAAATCGAGATCGATATCGGGCCACTCGCCACGCTCCTCGGAGAGAAAGCGCTCGAACAGCAGGTCCATGCCGACGGGATCGACCGCCGTGATTCCCAGCGAATAGCAGACCGCGCTGTTGGCCGCCGAGCCGCGTCCCTGCACCAAAATGCCCTGCTCGCGGCAGTAGCGAACAATGTCCCACACGATGAGGAAGTATCCCCCCAGTTTGAGCTTCTCGATCAGCGCCAGTTCGCGCTCGATCTGACGTTGCGCGCGCTGCCACAACCCGCTTTGCCCCGGACGCAGGTAGCGATCGCGCGCCCCTTCCATCGTCCGCGCCCGCAGAAAAGAATTCATGGTCTCGCCTTCGGGCACGGGGTATCGGGGAAACTCGTACCCGAGATCGTTCAGCGTGAATTCCAGTCGCGCTGACAATTCCAAAGTGTTTGCCGTGGCCTCGGGCAGGTCGGCGAATAGTCGCAGCATCTCCTGCGGCGTCTTTAGATAACGCTCGCCATTGCTCGCCAGCAGGTGCCCGGCGGTATCCAGCGTGCAGTGATTGCGAATGCAGGTGAAGACATCGAGGATCTGCCGCTCCTCCGGCTTGGCATACTGCGCGCCCTGCGTTGCCAGCAGCGGCAACCCAAGGCTTCGCGCCAGGTCGATGGCCGCGTGGTTGCGGGCTTCCTCCGCTCGATCGTAGTGACGCTGCAACTCGACATAAACATTCTCCCGGCCATAGATCGCGATGAGCTGTTCAAGTACCTGCCGGCCGGCTTCCCTATCGCCATGAGCCAGCGCATGAGCCAGCGGGCCTTCCTCGCCGCCGGTGAGACAGATCAGTCCTGAGGCGTACTCGCCGAGATCAGCCAGCGAGGCTGTTGCCTGAGTGGCAAGAATTCCATCGTTATCCGACCCCATCTTCACGCGGCGTGAAGGCGCAGCCGCATACTTTGGCGCCCGCAGCTTCATCCGAGTTACCAGGCGACAGAGATTCTGGTAGCCCTCGCGGGAAGCGCACAGCAGAGGAAGCCGCGGTGTGATCAAGTCATCCGAGCGGACCGGAAATAGCGAGGTAATCTCCGCTCCAATGTGTGCCTGGATGTTGAGCTTGTTGGCGGCAAGATGAAAACGTGGCGCACCATAGACCCCGTCGCGATCCAGCAATGCCATGGCCGGCATTTGATGCTCGGCACACACAGAGGCTATTTCCTCCGGAACTGAAGCTCCCTCGAGAAAGCTGAATGCTGAACGGGCGTGAAGTTCCACGTACATGAATCAGTTGCCAGTCTTAGTCTGCCAAAACCTACGCCAAAAATCATCTTCGGAGCACGATCTTCGCGACTTATAACCTCATCCAGGAGCTCCGGGGAACTCTAACTCAAGACTGCAAAGGATGTGTCGCGACGAATGTAAGGCATGTTTTGGGGCTCGATACAAAAGGATGGCTAAATGGGGCACCCAGTCGATTAGAACTTCCGTGCACTGCCGCCCTAATCGTGAGCCTGTAATCCAGCCGCGGGCAGACGAATCTGAAATCGGGTATCTCCCGGAACCGACGTTACGCTGATCGAGCCGCGGTGCTTGCGCACGATGCGCATCACTGTGTCCAGGCCCAGCCCGGTGCCTTCGCCAACTCCCTTCGTCGTGAAAAACGGTTCGAAGATGCGCGACTGAATTTCCGGAGGAATGCCGGGGCCGGAATCGCCGATCTCCACTACCGCACAGTCGCCTTCGAGAAAGGTTTTGATCCGCAGTTCGCCTTTGCCCTGCATGGCATCGACAGCGTTGTCGATGATGTTGGTCCACACCTGGTTCAGCTCGCTGCCGTAGGAGTTCACCAGTAGCGGGATGGGGTGGTACTCGCGCTTGATGCTTACGCCCTTCTTCAGCTTATGGCCCAAGATGGTCAGGGTATCTTCCAGGCCCTTCTTCAAGACGACGTCCTGCACTGGCGCCTGGTCCATGTACGAGTACTCTTTGATGGCGCGCACCAGGTCGGAGATTTTGGTGGTGCTGTTCTCCAACTCAGCCAGCAGATCGTTGATCTCCACCAGCGCCGAAACCCGCTTCAACGCAGGTTCAGCAACGTCGCGCCGCACGCCGTCGAGCATGAGGTTGAGCGGCGCCGGCATCACACCGGAGTCAACCAGAGTGGAGGCATACTGCCACCCATCCTGGATTCCATGCTGGTGCAGTGCGGCTTCGATGTCGTCCTGGAGTTGACTCGCCTTCAGCACATCAGTCTCCGGCTCGGCAGTGCAGCATGAGGCTTCAAAGGTCTCGATGGCCGCCTTTTCCGGCTCGGTGATCTGAATTCCTTCCAGATAGCTGACGGATTTGCGAAACTCGCCCACCGCACTGCGCAGTTGCTCCGCGGTACGCCGGGCGGCGGCGGCGGGATTGTTCAACTCGTGAGCCAGTCCAGCGGAGAGTTTACCCAATGCGGCCAGCCGATCGCGTTGCTGCTCTGCCCGTGTGACTTCGCGGGTGCGATCGACCATGGTGCCCACCAGCCTGCGGCAGAGCTCCGGCATGTGGACGACCAACTCGTCGAACAGCGCGGCTGGGAAGACCAGAACTCGCGAAGGCTGCACCGCCCGGCCGGTAGCGGGAAAGATTTTCATCCGCGAGTAAGGCAGGATACCCGAGACCGTGCCCGCCATGGTGGTGAAGACCTGGTTCTCCGGTCCCTCGAAGCGGGATTGCAGCTCGCCTTCCAGCACCACGACCATCTTGTCGGCAGGTTCGCCGGCACGCACGTAGACCTCGCCCGGAGCAAAATTGAACTCAGTGGAATGCTCCAGGAACCAGTCGAGTTGTTCGTCAGGAAGGTCCTCAAAAACCTTTACCTGGCGCAATTCTTCTCGTGTGACGGCCATCGGCTACACCTTCGCCATGTAACGGTGGATGAACTGAACGGCAATCGCGCCCTCGCCAACTGCTGAAGCCACGCGCTTGATCGAGCCGTAGCGCACGTCGCCCACGACAAAAACGCCGGGCATGCTGCTCTCCAGCAGGAAGGGCTCGCGGTCCAGCTTCCATCCCGCGGGGTGGTTGCCATTCTTCAGCAGGTCGGGGCCGGCCAGTACGAAACCGCGCTCGTCGCGCGCCACCGCGCCTTCCAGCCAATCCGTGCGAGGAAGCGCCCCAATGTAGATATACATCGAACTGGCAGGCACTCGTTCCACGGTGTTGCTGTCGGAACATTGCACCGAGATTTCCTCCAGGTGCGTGTCGCCGTGCACTTCCATAACTGCGGCATGCGTCCATACCTGAATGTTAGGCGTCTTCTCGATCTGGTCGATCAGGTATCGCGACATGCTGGCCGAGAGCGAATCGCCGCGCACTAGCATTACCACCTTTTCGGCATATTGCGCGAAATTGAGCGCGGCCTGGCCGGCGGAATTCGCACCGCCCACAACGTAAACTGTCTCATTCTTGCAGGAGATCGCCTCCTGGCTCCCACCGCCGTAATAAACACCCGCGCCTTGCAGGCGATCGATGCCCGGCATCTCCAGTCTGCGCCATTGCACTCCGGTGGCGATCAGCACCGTATGGCAGGAAATCTCGTTGCCGTCGCCCAGCTTGAGGATGCGATACGGGCCCTCGGCGCGAAGACCAATCACCTCCTGCGGCGCGATGATCTCCACTCCGAAGCGCTGCGCCTGCATTACCGCACGGCGCGCCAGGTCGGCGCCACTGAGGCCGGAGGGAAATCCCAGATAGTTCTCGATGCGAGAGCTGAGACCGGCCTGTCCGCCGGGTGCTTCGCGATCGATCATCACCGTCTTCAGTCCTTCGGACGCGCCGTACACGGCTGCCGCCAGTCCGCCGGGGCCTCCGCCCACAATCGCAAAGTCGTAGAACTGCGTTTCCGCCCGAGTCCTCAACCCGATCTTCTCCGCCAGTTCCGCCGGACTCGACTGAAACATCCGCGTGCCGTCGGGAAAAAGCGTCAGGGGCAAGTGCACGACATCGTCACCGATGGAGGCGATCAGTTGCTTCACCTCCGGATCTTCCGACGCCAGCTCAACATCGATCCACTGATAGGGAACATGATTTCTCGCCAGGAAATCACGTACCTCGTACGCCTTCGGCGACCAGCGCGTGCCCAGGACTCGGATTCCCTCATAGGCTGGACGGTACGACGCGGTCCAGTCTTCCAGCAGATCGTCGAGCACGGGATAAAGATGCTGGCTCGGCGGGTCCCACGGCTTCAGAAAAAAGTAATGAACATTGACTTCGTTGATCGCGTTGATGGCGGCGCTGGTATCGGCGTAGGCGGTCAGCAACGCCCGCTTCGCGCCGGGGTAAACTTTGCGGGCTTCGTTCAGAAATCCAACGCCGTCCATATGCGGCATACGCTGATCGGCCAGCAACAGCGCGACCGCATCGTTACGCACCTTTAGCTCGCGAAGCAATTGCAAGCCCGCGTCACCGGAGTCGGCGCGGAGCACGCGATAGTTCTCTCCATAGCGGGCCCGCAGGTCGCGTTCAATCGCCTTCAACACATTGGGATCGTCATCGACAGTTAACAGCGTGGGTTTGGCCATGTGCAGTGCACCTACTCCACTTGATGATAGCGTTCGTTTGGTTCGGGTAGCGCAGGCCCTCAGGCCCGCGTATAAGCCGCTTATTTTTGTCACCCCGAGCGGGGCTTCAGCCCGCGAGGGATCTGCTGCTGTTGTTCAGTCGTGCCGTGACAAAAGTGCGGTTCATCCGCAATCACTAACGTCTTTTTGTTAGATAGGAAAACGGCTCTGGGGACTCGCGATTCACCCCAAAATTCAGACTGGCATCGCGGAGAGAGGGCCGCACAGTGCGGCGACCGCTCCGCTCAGCATGCAATGGCGATGGTGGTAAAACTTCACTCAGGCTTTCTTGTGTGCGGATTTTCGCGCCGGGCTCTTGCGCCGCTCCTCCGCCTGCCCGGCTTCCACAACGCTGATCACCGCTCCTTCGGTGTGGTTGTCCAGGGTCTTATAGGGACTGATGCGAAGCGAATAGCGGAAGTGCTCGTTGTCCTCGATCCGATAGTGCTTAGGCTGCGAATCGCGAATAACGTCCAATGTCATCTGCTCCAGCTGCGCCACATCCAGGTTCAGCTTGAGGCGCGGAATTGGCCGCCCGATATCGGTCGGCATTAACCCCAGCACGACAGCGGCCGGGGGAGTAAAGCGGCGAACGGTGAGATCGGGACCGATCATCAGCATCGGCAGATTGACATTGTTGAGCAGATTATTGAGATCGTTATTAAGTTGGCCTAATAGCTCGTTGCGATGCTGCATCTCCTCGTTGACGGTGTGCAGCTCTTCGTTGGCCGATTCCAATTCCTCTTTGGAGGTTTGCAGTTCCTCGTTGGTGCTTTGCAACTCCTCATTGCCCGACTGGATTTCTTCGTTGGCCGATTGCAGTTCCTCGTTGGTCGCCTCCTGGGACTCGATGATGGCCTGGAGGTACTCCTTGGTGGCTGCCAGTTCCTGCCGCAACTGCGCGATTTGATCGTCCTTCGCCGCGCGTTCCTCGTCGCTCATAGGGCCGGCCGGGGTGAGCACCGCCACCTGCCTGGATTCCGGCACAACAGGCTCGAATACGATCAGCAAATTCTTGTGTTGTTCATGACCTGGGGCATTGAAGGGAATCACCCGGATCGTCGCTTCAAAACTCTTGCCGTCACTCTGGACGCACACGTTGTGGCGCTTGCTTTCAAGATTGCTGGTGCGGGCCTCGTCAATCGCCTTCTGCAACTCCGAGAGCATCCCCGGACGCGCCATTTTCAGCAGGTGCAAGCTTGCCTTGCCGTGCGGCAATTCCAGGAAGCCGCCGGTACGGCCGCGAGTCTGAATAATCTCGAGCTGTTCATTGACCACGACTGCCGGCGGCGCATATCGGGTCAGCAGCAGGCGGTCCGCCTCGCGCTGTACTTCGAACGGCAGCTTTGCAGGTTCCGCGGGTTTAGCGGGCGGAGGGGTCGCTCCCGGAGCCGGGAGTTCGTGCGCGGTGCCGTCCGCCGGAAAGCCAAACGCCATCGGCGTCGAAACCATCCTCTTGCGATAGATTTTCTGTTTCTTGTCCACCATATCGAACAGCTCGGACCCCGCACCCAAAAGGCCTTCTGTACTTCCAATCATGAGAAAACCGGCAGAATTCAACGCATAGTGAAAAATAGGAATGACCCGCTTCTGCAGCGACTGGCCGAGATAGATCATTACATTACGGCAGCTAATCAGGTCAATCCGGGAAAACGGCGGATCGCTGAAAACATTTTGCGTG
This sequence comes from uncultured Acidobacteriaceae bacterium, assembly GCA_963785825.1. Lineage (GTDB taxonomy): Bacteria > Acidobacteriota > Terriglobia > Terriglobales > Acidobacteriaceae > Bog-257. Next base: position 26,018 of record CAWAWQ010000003.1, read on the forward strand.
GAAAAGATGCACAGGTCGCGAATGGTCTTGCTGATCTGGTATCCCGCATCGGATTTATGAAAGAAGCGCCGCAAGCGTGCCGGCGAGACATCCGTTTCAATACTCTCCTTATACATGCCCGCCCGCGCCCGCTGGACGGCAGTTTCACTCAGGTCGGTACCGAAAATCTGAATAGGAATCTCGGACCTCCCCTCGCCCAGAAATTCCACCAGCGAAATGGCATGGGAATAGGTTTCTTCGCCGGTCGAGCAGCCCGGAACCCAGATGCGGATGGAATTGCCCGGCGACTTGGGCGCCTCCAGTATCGGCCGATAAACTTCCTGCTTCAGCGCCTCGAAAGCCTCGGGATTACGGAAGAAGCTGGTGACGTTGATGAGCAGGTCCTGATAAAGCCCGTTCACCTCGCTGCGATCGCGGTGCAGCAAGGCAACGTATTCGCCGAGCCTGTGGACGCGATTCAGCGCCATGCGGCGTTGAATCCGGCGTCCAATCGTGGGCGGCTTATACTCCGAAAAATCCACTCCCGTAGCCCGCCGCAGCAGACGAAAGATCTGCGCCAGGTAAGCTTCGTCCTGCTCATGCCCTTCGCCGGCAGGTTCCACAAGCGTCCCGGCAACGTACGGATGGTGCCGAATTTGATCCAATTCCTGGGCGATGCCTTCCGGAGGCAGAACGAAATCGACATAGCCGGCGGCAATGGCGCTGGCCGGCATGCCGTCATATTTGGCGGAGCGGGGCTCCTGGGCGAAGGTGATGCCGCCTTCTCCCTTGATCGCGCCGAGGCCGAGCGTCCCATCCGTTGCCGTGCCCGACAGGATCACGCCAACCGCGTTGCGGCCCTGATCGGACGCCAGCGAGCGCAGAAAAATGTCGATCGTAGTATTGACCGAGTGGGGTTCCCTGCGCGCCCCCAACTGAAGCACGCCGTGGCGAATCGTCAGGTCGCAGTTCGGCGGAATGACGTAAATGTGATTGGGCCGCACCGGCATCTTGTCCTTCGCCTCTATGACCGGAATGGCGGTGGTACGCGCCAGGATTTGTGTAAAGGCGCTCTCCCGCGAGGGATCAAGATGCGGTATCAGAACGAATGCCATTCCCGGCCTCGGGGACAAGGCCTTCAGGAAGATGGTGAAGGCTTCGAGACCACCCGCCGAAGCGCCGACCCCCACGATGGGAAATGAATTCGATTGCGGGCGCGCCGAAGCCTCGTCTTTTTTTTCAGGTGCGGGCTTGGGCTTGGCGCCGCCGGATGCCTTGCGGACTGGTCGGGAGGGACTCATAGCAACCTTGGTCAGAAGGAGTAAAGATGTGGGCCGCAGGCCCGGCTACTGGAAAGCCATAGCGGATTCCCGCAGTAGCAGCTTGCTGGTCCGAATACAGGCGAGCAAGGCTACTCATTATAGTCCCTTCTTCTAAACAACTGCGACAAGGCCATCAGCGGCTCGGCGAAGCTTTCGTAAAGTCAGAAAACCGGAGCTGCTCGTTGCAGGCTCCGGCGGCCCTGAGCTGGGCCAAATTACAGATTGCCGGGCTATCCTGGCGTGAGGCTTTGTACATCTGACCTGATGAGGGGTGGTTGGACGATCATGGCGAATCGGAACCTGGTGGTGATTGGCGCATCAGCCGGCGGATTGCAAGCTTTGCAAACTCTGTTAAGCAGGTTACCGCGCAATTTCGGTGCCGCGGTCCTGGTGGTACTGCACACCGCCAATCACGTGGACAGCGTTTTGCCGCGCATTCTGGGCCGCGCCGGTCCTCTGCCCGCCTTTCATCCCGAGGATGGAACGCAAATCCGCAAAGGCGACATCTACATCGCTCCTCCCAATTTCCACATGCTGGTGGAGGATGGTTCTGTGCGGGTGATCCAAGGCCCGCGGGAGAACCTTCACCGGCCGGCCATCGATCCCTTATTCCGGACAGCGGCCGTGCATTATGGTCCCAGGGTGATTGGCATCGTGCTGACCGGCGCCCTGGACGACGGCACCTCCGGCCTGATGATGGTACGCGCCAGTGGCGGCAAAGCCATTGTCCAGGATCCCGCGACGGCATTGTTCCCCTCAATGCCGAGAAGCGCCCTGAAACACGTGCCCGACGCCTACGTCATGAGGGTGGAGAACATGGCCGAGTTTCTGAAGCGCCTGACCAGCGAAGAATTGCCGCTCAGGGCAATAGCCATGACCCCGCCGAGTTCCGGGACAACTGATGCGAGAAGGGCGGAACCCGAGATGTCTGGATTTGAAGATGAGCTCTATGCTGGGAAACCTTCCCAGTTCGCCTGCCCCGATTGCGGCGGCGTACTGTGGGAAATCGACGAGCACGGTTTCCTGCGCTTCCGCTGCCGGGTGGGCCACGCCTTTACTGCCAAGCATCTGGAGGCGCAACAGCGGCACGCGGTAGAAGCCGCGTTGTGGGCGGGGCTGCGCGCCCTGGAAGAAAGCATTTCGCTCTCGCACCGCATGGAAAAGCGGGCGAGCGACTCGCACCAATCCGCACTTGTTGACCTATATCGCGACCGCGCGGCCGGTAAGGAACAGCATGCCAAGGTGCTGCGCGATTTCCTGCTCCAGGTCAACTCCGTCGACGACGAGCAGGAACTGCGCCAGGAAGAGCGCGAGGTGCAGGGCGAAGGGAACATTGCCGAGTCCGCCTGAGCAGACTCAGGTTTCTCTTACAAAAGTTCCTGGAATAATGCTGGGCCGACGCTGCCGCACTTCAGCATCCGGAAGCAGATCTTGAATCAGGTCCAACATATCGACTGGACTACTGGCTCCCTTAATCAGCACAGCATCGACCGTCTCCCGCGCCGAATCGGGAAATTGGGGATCACCGGTCAACATGATCATGGGAAGTTTCGGATGTAATCTGCGGATGGCGCGCGCGAGGTCTTCGCCCGACGCTCCTTTACCGAGATGGTAGTCAATTAAAACCAGGTCGATAACGTGTTTCCTTACCGCCTCCAGGCCGGACTGAGCGTCGCCGACGCTAATCACCTCGCAGCCAAATTGCTCTAGCAGGCGCTTCCGCACCACCAGGCTGTCAGCCCGGTCGTCTACGCATAAGATGAGAGGCTTCTTGGGCATTGCTTGCGACCATACCTGCTCTTAGATGCAAAACTGCGAAAGTAACGTTATCCACTTCCGACCGGATCGCAACGGTATTCCGACATTGTCGCGCTTACAACCATCCAGCGGTACGACGTCGGCAGGCTATCGCTCTTTGAATCGGTCGAGAAAGTGGAATACGAAGAGTGCAATGACAGCGTTGGCCAGCGCCGAAATCGCGGTGTGGCTCCAACTCCACTGCAAACCCTGGCGCAGCAGACCATGTGCCACACCGTAGTACACACCCTGATGGATCAGGAAGAAAACGTAGGTGATCAGGAAGCGAGAGCCGGGGTTTTCCATGTCGATTCGTAACCCCAGCGACGAGGCGAGATAGCCGATAACCGTCAGGGCAATGCCGTACATTCCCAGCGGGTGCATGGGGCCGGCGAACAGGTCCTGTACCAGGCCGATGATACAGCCGGTAATGCATCCGCTGATGGGATTGCGCCGGGCCATGGCAAAGAAGATGGTGACCATGAACGGCAGATCGATGATCGGCAGGAAACGGACCTTCACCGGAATGAAGATCTGGATCAGGATGGCGGCGAGCGGGATGAGGATGGTCGCCGCCCAGCTGAATTCGTAAACCGAAACCTGCTCGCGCGATGTCAGACTTTCGCGGAATGGCGCCACCCGGGTGGTCATAGCTGTGGCGGCACTCCTGCCGGAGGAGTGGTCGGCTGCTCCGCAGGCGCCGATTCCGGTGCAGGTTTGCTTGACTTGGGCTCAGCCGTGGAGGGATTCTCTCCAGCCGCGGTATCGCTGGGAGCCGGAGCCGCTGCGGCTGGGGCTTCCGGACTTGAAGGCTTGGCGGTAATAGCTGGCGCATGCGTCCCAGTCGCGGGCGCCGGTTTCGGCTTCACCGCTCCACCGGCTGTCGATGCCGCGCCAGGTGTGGCAGCGCGCGGAGTTGATCTCGCGCCAGGGTTCTTGTTAGCAGTCGCGCCGATCGGCGGCTTGTTCGCCGTGGCCGGGGCAGCGTTGCGAGCGGCGGTTCCCGCGGTGCTTCCAGCCGGCGCCACTCCCGGGGTTGTCGCCGTCGCGCCGCCGGGCTTGGCATTACCGGCAGCATCGACTTCCGTCTTGTTCGGAACGCCGGGCAGACGCTCGGAGAGAATGTCAGAAGCGCGCAGCGGACCAAGATCCTTGGTGTCCGGCAGCTTTTCCGTCATGTGCGTCACCACCAGCACCTCTTCCAACTGATCCAGCCGGCACGACGGAATGACGCGGATATTGAGGAACAGGTCCTTGCCGGGCTGCACCGAAGCCACCTTGCCCACCGGCAATCCCTTGGGAAAGATGCGATCGCCCCCACTGGTGATGACATCTTCGCCGGGCACGACCTTCTCATCGGTCATGATGTATTGCAGGGTGGTCGTCCCGTTGGGGCCGCCTTTGAGGATGCCTTGCAGCCGCGAGTCCTTCAGCGCAGCGCCCACTCCGCTGAACTGGTCATTGATGGGTAGCACCTGGGACGAGTCGGGGAAAACCTGCACCACCTTGCCCACGATGCCGGTCGGGGTGATTACAGCCATATCAGGCTTGATGCCGTCCGCCGATCCCTTATCGATGTAGAGCACGCGCGACTGCTCGCTGCCGCTGGTTCCGATGACCTGGGCGGCAACGGTCGATTCCACGTACTGCTCTTTGAAGCGCAGCAGCGCCTGAACGCGGCGCGCCATCTGGGCATCTTCGCTGAGTCGCGCCTGATCGATCTTCATGCGCTCGAGTTCGGCGCGCAGTTCCCGATTCTCACGGCGCACGCCGCGTAAGTAGGCGTAGTTGGTCCACAAACCCTGCACCCACTCCTGGCTGTGCACCACGGCTTTTTCCAGGGGAGTAACGGCGGAGACGGCCCACAGGCGAATGAGGCGGGTTTCGCCCTCCTGCGCCGGGCGGCGTACCTGGACCGCCAAGGCGATGATCTGGGCGAACAAGATGGCCGCTAGCACGATCAGGTTCTTATAACGGCCGAGAAAGGTATCCATACTGTTGGCGGCTGGAGGCCGGCCCTGCGCAATCGAAACGCAATTCACGAGTTGTCATGACGAGCGAAGCGAGGCATCTGCTTTTTCGCGGCTCACACAAAAGCAGATCCTTCGCGGGCTGAAGCCCGCTCGGGATGACAACCATTAAGAGACCACCACGGCTCTGCCCGAAGCCGCCTCGAAGGCTCGCGCCCTTCAGTCAATCGATATTTTTCGCAGCAGCTTGAAATCGCTCAACATCTTTCCTGTGCCCAGCACCACGCTGCACAACGGATCGTCGGCAATGGAAACCGGCAGGCCGGTCTCTTCGCGGATGCGCTTATCCAGGTTTTTCACCAGCGCGCCGCCACCGGTCAGCACGATACCGCGATCGCTGATGTCGGCCGACAACTCCGGAGGCGTACGCTCTAGGGCCACGCGGATCGCATTCATGATGGTGGAAACGCACTCGCTGAGCGACTCGCGGATCTCGCTGTCGTCGATGGTGATGGTCTTAGGTACGCCCTCGATCAGATTTCGCCCCTTGATCTCCATGGTCAGCGGCTTGTCCAACGGGTAGGCGGAGCCGATCTCGATCTTGATCTGCTCGGCGGTACGCTCGCCGATCAGCAGGTTGTACTTGCGCTTCAGGTAATTCATGATCGACTCGTCCATCTGGTTGCCGGCCATGCGGACGGAACGTGAATAAACGATGCCGCTAAGCGAAATGACCGCAATATCCGTGGTGCCGCCGCCGATATCGACCACCATGTTGCCGCTGGGTTCGGTGATGGGCAGCCCGGCGCCGATGGCCGCCACCATCGCCTGCTCGACCAGGTGTACTTCGCTGGCCTTAGCGCGATAAGCCGAGTCCATCACCGCCCGCTTTTCTACCTGCGTGATCTCCGAGGGCACGCCGATGACAATGCGCGGATGCACCAGCATCTTGCGGTTGTGCGCCTTCTGGATGAAGTAGTTCAGCATCTTCTCGGTGACTTTGAAGTCAGCGATGACGCCATCCTTCATGGGCTTGATGGCGACGATGTTGCCCGGCGTGCGGCCTAGCATCTCCTTGGCCTCTTTGCCCACGGCCTCCACTTCACCGGTGTTCTTGTTGATGGCCACGATGGATGGCTCGTTGACCACGATGCCTTTGCCGCGCGCATAGACCAGCGTGTTCGCCGTCCCCAGATCGATCGCCAGATCGCTGGAGAACATGCTGAACAGCGAGCGCATGTTGCTGAAGCCGGAGGAACTGCTATGAAAGCCGTTGGATGCCATTGACGTGCTAGTTCTTTCTAGTTTAAGCGGTTAGCTACAGTGTATGACAAAGCGGAGCGGGTGCGCACTCAACAAAATGCCCTAATCCGGCAGGTTCGCAGGTTGTATTCCGAGGAAACCGCCGGATTGATGCCCGTCTCGTGCGTAAGACGGATACACCCCACAAAGACAATCGCAGGGATTGACCTGCCTCGGCCACCCGCTTACATCGCGTCAGAGTACCCTCTGAGCGTAGCATAAGCGATCAGTTACCCCGGAACAGTTTGCGAAATCCTCTCGCCATATGCTGCAATCGATTCGCTCCGGTCGGAACAACGATCGCAGGCCTCTAAACCGGAACTGACAAAGACAAGAATACTCCGTGTTCTCCGTGCCTCCGTGGTGAATTCGCCCCGGCTAGGCGCCGCTGTTCCGCACCGCGATCCCCAGCTCCTTTAGCTGCCGCTCGCTGACCGGCGTAGGCGCATCCATCATCAGGTCAACGGCTTTGGCAGTTTTGGGGAACGGAATTACCTCCCGCAGGCTGGCGGCGTCAGCCAGGATCATCACGATACGGTCCAGCCCCAGCGCGATGCCGCCATGCGGCGGCGTGCCGTATTGCAGCGCCTCCAGGAAGAAGCCGAAGCGGGCCTGCTGCTCCTCGGGCGACATGCCCAGCGCCTTGAAGATTTTGCTTTGAATGTCCTGGCGGTGAATACGAATGGAGCCCGAACCCAGCTCGGTTCCGTTCAGCACCACGTCGTAGGCCAGCGCCCGCACCGCGCCGGGATCGCTCTCCAGCTTGTCCATGTCCTCCTCGTGCGGTGAGGTAAAAGGATGGTGCGCTGCGTTCCAGCGGCCCTCCGTCTCGTCCCACTCGAACATCGGAAAGTCCGTGACCCACAGCAGGCGGAAGTTGCCGTGCTCGAAGGCGCCGTGGCGCTCGGCATACTTGTGGGCTAGTGCCAGACGCAACTGTCCCGCTGCCGCATAAATCCCATACGCCTGCTGGCGTGCTTTCGCTGGGGTGGCGGCTTCGCTTCGCTTTGCGCCCGCGACTACCACCAGCAGGTCCTCCGGATTTGGCTTTGCTGAATCGCGAATCTTCGCAACTGCGTCCGGAAATGACTTCTCCAGCCGCTTTATGTCTTCGAAAACCTTGGCCTCCTTACGATCGCCGAACATCGCCTTGATGTCGTCGCGCTCTTTGCGCGAGAGCTCGCCGATTTTCGGAATGGTGATGGCGACCACCGGAAGTTCAGCATCGACGTGCAGCGTGTCGAGGTTCTCTGGTGCAAACGCCTCGCGAACGTCGGTCATCGGGGGCAGCCGCAGGTCAGGCTTATCGATACCGTAGCTGCGAATCGCCTCGTCATAGCTCATCCGCGGAAACGGTGTTTCGAGCTCGACGCCGATGCCGGCCGCTATACGCCCTAGCGTCGAGCTTGCAAATGCCGCCTTCAGAAAGCCTTCGACTACCTTGAAGACCATCTCCGGCCGTGCGAAGCTGATCTCCAGATCGATCTGGGTGAATTCGGGCTGGCGATCGGCGCGCAGATCTTCGTCGCGGAAGCAGCGCACAATTTGGAAGTACTTGTCGAAGCCCGAGATCATCAGGATCTGCTTGAACAGCTGCGGTGACTGCGGCAGTGCGTAGAACTCGCCCGGATAGACGCGGCTGGGCACGAGGTAGTCGCGCGCCCCCTCTGGCGTGGAGCGCGTCATGAATGGCGTCTCGATTTCGTAAAAGCCCTGCGCGTTCAGGTAGTCGCGGATGGCGATCGCGACTTTATGGCGCAGTTGAATGTTGTACTGCATCTGCGGCCGGCGCAGGTCGAGGTAGCGGTACTTCAGGCGCACCTCTTCGTTGGCCAGCACCGTGTCGGCAGGGGTGAAGGGCAGTTGTTTGCAGTCGTTCAGCAGGCGCAGCTCGTCGGCTACCACTTCGATCTCGCCGGTGGGGAGGTTCTTGTTGATGGTGCCGGGATCGCGCAGCTTTACGTGGCCGATCACGGCGAGCACAAACTCCGTCCGCACAGCGTTAGCCTTCTCGTGAACCACGGCGCCGGCGTCCGCCGTGACCACGATCTGAGTAATGCCGCTGCGGTCGCGCAGGTCGAGGAAGATCAGGTTGCCGAGGTCGCGACGCTTGTTGACCCAGCCCATAAGAACAACTTTGGAACCGGCGTCGGCGGCGCGCAGCTCGCCACACATATGAGTACGTTTTAGATCACCCAGAAAGTCGAGCATAATTTTGTGGAAGCAGTCAGCAGTCAGCACTCCCGCCCTTGCACGGCTAGCAGCGGAACATTGAATGCAGTATTTCGCCACTCCGCCTAGGACCTGGTGTCCAGCCTTTGCGCCTCAGCGGCTGATTGCTGACGGCTGAATGCAGATTGCTGCTTTCATTTTCGCAGGTATTCGAGCAATGTGCTGTGATGCGACCCAGAACGGAAATGGTCGCGTTGGCATCTGGAGCGACGTCCTTTTCATCTTCGCAGGAAATCAGCCAATTCCATCCGTCGCACCTTTACCTGCTCGCCGCTCGCGAGGTTCTTAACGGCGAACTGGTCGGCGGCGACTTCGTTTTCTCCGACGATCACGATGTACTTCGCGCCCACCTTCTCCGCCAGCTCAAACGATTTCTTCAGCCGGAAGTTTTCCTCTCCCAAATCGGCGCTGATCCCCGCGCGGCGTAGCTCGCGAGCCAGTTTCAGCGCATGCAGGTTCATCCCGGCTCCGAGCGGGGCAATATAGGCTTGCACCCTTTCCGGCGCCTGCTCGCCCTGGGTTTGCAATGCCAGGATCAGGCGGTCTTCACCCATAGCAAACCCGATTCCCGGCGCCTTTGGCCCCCCGAGCGATTCCGACAATCCATCGTAACGGCCGCCGCCCAGCACCGCACTCTGGGCACCCAGACCGCCGTGAGTGAACTCGAATGTGGTCCGCGTGTAGTAATCGAGCCCGCGCACCATCCGCTCGTTGATGGCATAGGCGATGCCGACCGCATCCAGCGTCGCGCGCACCGCTGCAAAATGCTCCCGGCAGGGCTCATCGAGGTACTGGCCGATCTTCGGAAGCTTCTCGATGATGGGCTGATCTTCGGGATGCTTGCAGTCGAGCACGCGCAGCGGATTGGTTTCCGCCCGCCGCTGGCAATCGGCGCACATCTGGTGCACCACCGGCTGCAACGCCTCGCGCAGTGCCTGGTTGTAGCGCGCGCGGTCGTCGGCGCAACCGACAGAGTTCAACTGCAAGTTCCAGTCGCGCAAGCCGACTTCGTCGAGCAACGTGGCCAGCATCTCCAGCACTTCCGCATCGCGCGCCGGTGATTCGCTGCCCGCAGCGGGCGGGCCGATGATTTCGGCCCCGATCTGGAAGAACTGGCGATAACGCCCCTTCTGCGGACGCTCGCGGCGAAATTGCGGGCCGATGTAGTAGAGCTTTTGCAGCGTGCCCTTGTCACCCAGCCGATGTTCGATGTAGGCGCGGACCACGCCGGCGGTGTTCTCCGGACGCAGGGTCAGCGACTGCGCCTTCTCGCTTTGCGCGCGGGCCTTGTCCTCCCACGTGAACATCTCCTTCGATATGATATCGGTCTCTTCGCCCACGCTACGCGAGAAAAGTTGCGTGTCCTCAAAGATGGGCGTGCGAATCTCGTGATAGTTGTAGCGCGCGAACACATCGCGCACTTTCGCGTCCACCCGGTTCCACAGGCCGGTATCGGGCGGGAGCAGGTCACGGGTTCCACGGACGGCACGAATCATTTGACAGTTTCCAGTTCCGAGTTCAGCAGTTGGCAATTAGCAGTTAGCACTTGGCCAATACGGTTTTCGCCAACTGCCAGGTGCTAACTGGCAACTGCGATGTCACGTCCAGACTTCTGCGAGATATTGCTCTTTGTACCCCAGGTAATTTCTTCCATACCGCAGGATCATCTCCTGGTCCTCGTCCGTCAGATTCTTGCGGAACTTGCCGGGCACTCCCATCCACAGCGAGCCCGGCTCGACCACGGTACCCTCCGGGATCAGCGTCCCCGCGGCGATGATGGAACCCGCTCCGATCCGCGCGCCATTGAGGATGACGACCCCCATACCGATGAGGCAGCGGTCCTCAACGACGCAGCCGTGCAAGGTGACCGAGTGGCCCACGGTTACCCAATCGCCCACGATCACCGGCCATTTGTTCAACATGCCGTGCAGTACGCTGCAATCCTGGATGTTGCTGTTGGCTCCCACGCGGATGAAATGCACATCGCCGCGCAGCACTGCATTCATCCAGACGCTGGAGTTTTCTCCCAACACTACGTCGCCGATCAACTGGGCCGATTGGTCCACATAGCAGGAGGGTGGAATGGTCGGGGTGATGCCACGGTAGGAGCGGATCATCGTTTCGTCACTCTTGCCAATCCTTTTTCGGCGGGTGGTCCTTGCCGGTCCGCCGAGCTTCGCCGTGGGCAGACTTAGGGGCCCCAGAACAAGCTGGTAAGTCATTGAAAATACCACGCCCGCCGTTAGCAGCGAAAGTAATGGTCAAGGGCTTTCAGGAAGAGGCGCCGAAACCGGGCTGGCGGGGCTTCCTACTGCGTGGGAACCACCGTTCGGCGCCCGTAGATCGATCCGCCAACCGGCTAAGCTACTGTATTTATGAGTACATTGCGTGATCTACGACTTTGTCGGCATAGGCAATTCTTTCCTATTGCAGTACAAGTAAACAATGCGCCTTCAGGCCGTGAAACGGCATGAGCCTTCGCGAGTCCAACGTGTGTGAAAGCAGAGCAGCAGTATTGGATGGCAGTTCGCAGTTAGCGTTCGAACCCCAGGAATCGACGGTGAACTGGATGAAGGGCCTCGCAGCCAAAACTGTGTTGTGCGTCGACGACGAGAAAATCGGCCTCCGCGTGCGCAAAATCATGCTGGAGAGCCATGGCTTCCGCGTGCTGACCGCCTCCAGTGGGCAGCAGGGGCTTTCGATCTTCGAGGAGCATCATGTTGACCTGGTAGTGCTCGACTACTACATGCCGGGCCTGAATGGCGGTGACGTTGCGGCCGAGATGCGCCGTCGCCGGCCCTCGGTTCCCATCATCTTCCTGTCCGCTTACTTTTCGCTTCCTCCCGCGGCCCTGGAGTTGGCCAACGCTTTCATCACCAAGGGTGACCCCCCCGATGTGCTGATCCAGAAGATTCACCAGCTAATGTGAAGGCGGCAGTTGGCACTTAGCAATTTGCCTTTCGTATCTGCCTCTTAGGCTCGCTCAGCGCCAACTGCGATGCTGACTGCTAATTGCGAAATGCTAACTGCCACGTTTATCGCGCCTTCCTCTGTAACTCCGAGCATTCGTCGTGCAACTTGGCGTCGTGGGTCAGGCCATCGGCAATGACGCATTCGTCCAAGGCGGCCTTGGGATCGGAATCCTTCAACAGCTTGGCCAACATGATGTGCGGCGTCGGCCAGTCGGGCGACAACTTGGCCGCCTGCCGCAGTTCGGCAATCGCCGCAGTCATGTCCTTCTTCTTCTGATACACAATGGAGAGGTTATAGTGCGCGCTTGCGTTCTTCGGGTCGAGCTGAATGGCCTGCTTGTATTCCGCGATGGCGTCGTCGGGCTTGCCGGCGTCGTCCAGCACGCTACCCAGATTCATGTGCGTTTCGGCGCTCTTCGGCCTCAACTCGAGGGCGGCGCGGTAGTGCTGAATAGCGCCGGCGTAATCGTGCTTGGCATATAGGACGTTCGCCAGGTTATTCTGCGCGGTCGCCATTTTGGGGTCGAGGCGCACCGCTTCTCTGTATTCGGCAATCGCGTCGGCGTAATCGCGATTGTGTTTCAATGCCAGTCCAAGGTTGTTATGGGCATTGGCGTTATCGGGCTCGAGGCGGACGGCGATCTTGAGCTCCGCGATGGCGTCGCTAAAACCCTGGCGGTCCAGATAGACGCGCCCCAGGTTGTAATGGGCTTCAAAATAGTCCGGATATTCCCGGATCGCGTCCTTGTATTCGGCAATCGCACTTTCCGCGTTGCCGTCGCGCTCGAACGAAACTCCTTGATGAAAATGGCGCTCGGCGCCGGCGGGAATGATTTTTCCCTTCTCCTGCGAGCTCTGCACCGCAGCGGATGGCTTCTGCGTGTTATCCGGTGGTGGCGCCGGCTGCTGGTGTGTCAAGGCAGGCGCGGGCTGGGGCTGGGGAGCATCCTGCGCCGCCGCAGGCGCACATAGGGTTATCAGAAGTGCAAGGCAGAGGAGCACGTAAAGCGCGAAGCAAACTTCAGTTCGTCGTCTCATTATCGAATGAATGCAGTATATCGTTTGCGGGCAGGCCTGATCCGCTGGCGGGATCGAAGTCGCAGTAGGGAGGTAGGGGACGCTTTCCATCGCGGTCCTTCTCGGCAGTTTGCGCTTCTTTTGTACCGCGGACCGCTGCGGTATGATCGAGGCTTCAGCGAAGGCGACCGCTGACGATCGTTATGGACCAACGCAGTTTCCAGAGGCTGCTGCGCCGTATGGTTGCTATACCGGTGGCCCTGCTGGTGCTGCTGGCCGTCGTGCTGGGAAGCGAGATCCTGCTGCTCAACTGGTCGCTGCGCCGGGTCGATCATTCCGATCAGGTCATCGCCAGCGCGCGCCAGCTATTGCGCAATGTCGTGGAGATGGACACCGGCCTTCGTGGGTACCATCTCACCCGCGATCCCAGTTTTCTTGATACCTACACCGAGGCCAAATCGAGAGTACCCGAACAATTGGAGTCCCTGCAGCGGCTGACGGCCGACAATCCCAGCCAGCAACGGCGCCTGCAACAGATGCGCGAAGTGGATCTGCGCTGGCTGAATTGGGCCGACCAGCAATTGGCGCAACCGCGAGAGGCGACAGGCTCGCAAGTTGATCAAATCGCCGGTCAGGACCTGATGAGGGACATGCGCGCCCGGCAACGTGAATTCGTCAGCGCCGAAGAACAGTTGCGGCAAAAGCGCTCTGAACGCGCTACCTGGCTGAATGCGAGCGTCATCGGCTCCGCCGTGGGACTCTCCCTGCTGATCGCTATCCTGCTGTTTACCCTCACCCAGCGAGAGCTCGCCGCTTTATCGGAAAGCTACGAACGCCATCTGCAAAACGAGGCGGAGCAGAAGCGGCAACTCCAGGAAAGCCGCGAATGGTTCCAGATCACGTTAAAGAGCCTGGGTGAAGCCGTGGTTTCCACCGATCAGTCGGGCACCGTATCCTTCATCAACCCGGTCGCTCAGCAACTCACCGGGTGGGACTACACGGCCGCACATGGGCAAGCGTTTGCTGAAGTCGTGCAGGTCAAGGATGAGCGGACTCGAAGCGCGGTCGAGGACCCGGTTGAGGCGGTGCGGCGGGCGCAGAAGGTGATCGGGTTCTCGAATAGCCTGATTCTGACCAGCCGCTCCGGTAAGGAGTATCCCATCGAGTTGACCGGCGCCCCCATTCTCAACAACCTCGGCAATCTAGTGGGCGTGGCGGTGGTGTTTCGCGATGTGACGCAGCGCCGCCAAACCGAGCAGACGCTCCGCAGCAGTGAGCGGCTGACTCTCGCGGGACGGCTGTCCGCCACCATCGCACACGAGATCCGCAATCCTCTCGATACCGTTACCAATCTCATCTACTTGCTGCAGCACGAGCAAAATCCCAACCCAGTGGCGGCGCAGTATCTTGAGATGGCCAGCGATGAGGTGGCGCGCATCGCCCAAATCACCAGCCATCTCCTGACCTTCCATCGCGAAGCCCGAAGTCCGGTGGCAGTGAATCTCAGGGAGGTGCTGGAAAGCGTGCTGATGTTGTTCGCGCCCCAGATCAGACAGTCTCACATTGCGGTGAAGACATGTTTCGAAACCGAGCGCAGCGTTCGCGGGTTTCCCGGCGAACTGCGCCAGGTCTTCTCCAACCTGATCGGCAACGCTCTGGAGGCCATGCCCAACGGAGGCGAGCTGACGCTGCACGCCTACGAGTCGACTACACTGGCTCGGGACGGAGGGCGCAAAGGAGTCCGGGTCACGGTGCTCGACAATGGTGCGGGGATCCCCGCCGGCGTCCGCAAGAATCTATTTGCGCCGTTCTACACCACGAAGGGTGAAAAGGGCACCGGACTGGGGCTCTGGGTGAGTCGCGGCATTGTCGACAAGCACGAAGGCACCATTCACGTGAGCAGTCGCGTGGGTCCGGGCAAGAGCGGAACCGCGTTCTCGGTCTTTTTGCCTTTCGAGCAAAAGCTGGGGGAGCTGGATGTTCCGCCTGCGCCACCCGTGGGTTAGGGGAAGGCGACCCACTGATAGGTGTCCTCCGCCCCGGCCCCTAGTCCCTAACCTCTAGCTTCTGATCTTCTCCCCTGCTTTATACTTACTTCGCGCAATATCCGGGGCGAACGCTCCCTGTCTCCGCAGGATGGCTACAACAACTTCCAACCCGCAGCCGGCCGATTCGCCCGAGGTACGCCGTTATAACCGTATTCACCGCTGGCTAGGCATGGCCGACGCTGTGATCGGCTTTGCCTTGTTGGTGGTGCTGCTGGTCACGGGATGGACGGGCACGCTTCGGGACTGGTCCTACCAGGGCGCCAGCCAGCATTACTTCCTCGCCGTTTTTTTCTACGTCCTGATGTTTTCCGTTATTGCGAAGCTGTTAAGCAGCCCATTCGATTTCGTCGGCTTTCGCCTGGAACACCAGTACCACCTTTCCAATCAGAAGATGCGCAGCTGGCTGTGGGACGAATGCAAAGGCTGGCTGCTCTCGCTGGTGCTCGGCACCATCATGGTCGAACTGGTGTACTCGATCATCCGCATCGCGCCCCAGCGCTGGTGGATTATCGCCTGGGCGGTTTTCACCGGACTCTTCCTGCTGATGGCGCAGCTTGCGCCGGTGGTGCTGATGCCCATTTTCTATAAATTTGAGCCGCTGGCGAATGACAACCTGCGCGAGCGGCTGACCAGGCTGGGCCAGCGGGCCGGCACGCGCGTGCGCGGCGTGTATGAATGGAAGCTGTCGGAGAAATCGAACAAAGCCAACGCCGCGCTCACTGGCTTGGGATCGACCCGGCGCATCATCCTGTCGGACACGCTGCTCCAGCATTACAGCGATGACGAGATCGAGTCGATACTCGCCCACGAACTCGGGCACCACGTACACCGCCACATTCTGAAAGGCATCCTGACCCAGGTCGGCATCACATTTTTCGGTTTTTGGCTGATCAACCTGGTGCTGCGCTTTGTGATTGCGAAGAATTGGTTTCCGGCGCTGGATCCGCGGCTCTACGATTTTGCCAACCTGCCGCTGATTGTGCTGGTAGCCACAATCCTGGGCTTTCTGCTGATGCCGGCACTGAACGCCCTCTCACGTCACCATGAGCGGGAAGCGGATCGCTACGCGTGGGAAAACACCCCCGCCATTTCGCCGTTCATTACTTCCATGCAGAAGCTCGCCGACCAGAACCTCGCCGAGCGCGAACCCTCGAAATTCATAGAGTGGCTCTTCCATTCGCATCCGTCGATATCGAAGCGAATCGCGGCCGCCGAGCTGTGGGCCAGCAAACACGCGCAAGCGGCAGTCGGCCGCTAGGCCGATATTCCGAATCGCGCTCAGAATCAATTTGCGTAGGGGGATCGAAGGTGCCTTTCCCGGCCTGAACTTCATCCCGCGGTTAGCGCCTTTCGGGTGCATTCCAGGGTGTGGATCAGCGACTCCTGCGGCAGCTTCTTGATGATGGGCTCGATGATCCAGCCCAGACCCAGCGGAATGTCGCGGGTCAGCGAAATGGCACGGCACTCGATATAAGCTCCATCCCGCTGCCGAGCAGAAGCACGCCGTTCCTCAGCCGGTGCGGCCGCCGCCTTTCTCTCTTCGAATTTCCAGTAGGAATACAGCCGCCACAGAAAGCCATACCCGGTATCGGGCTCGAGGATTGTCTCTTTCGCCGTGCCGGCGTCCTCCACTTCAGCAATGCGTGTGGTGTAGGAGCGGCAGAACCAGCGACTGTCATCCACGGCGGAATAATGGACGTCATGGTCGGTATCGAGCACTACGGTGATGATTTTTTTCTTCAGCAGCCGCAGAAAGATCTGAAAATCGTTGCCGTGATGGCTGATCAACTTGGAGTCGATCACTTCCGGCTTGTAGATATTCTGGTGATTGTCGTAGTTCTGGACGAGCGCTAAAACTTCTGCGACGGTGGTGTTGGGAACAAATGCGCCGCCAATCCAGTCGTGGATCAAGCCATTCGAAACTTTGACCGGTCCATCGCCCTCCCAAAGCTGGGCAACGATTTGGCCCTGGCGAATCTGCTGGGCGCGTTCGCCGCTGGCCTCGGACCACAGGAATGGGCCGCGGCCTTTCAGCGATGGCTCCATCGCTTCTTCCGCTTCGCGGATGTAAGTATTGAAAGCCTGCAAGGTTCGCGGCTTCAACTGCACTACGTTGGCGGTCTGCGCCATGGAGCACCCGACCTATCCCGAATCGTGTACCGCGGGGCTCCGATTGTCAAGGTGCCCGGAACTGAACTGCGCGGAGGCTGTTCGTGGTCCCCGGCGTCTTTGTGGCTGCCTGCCGATAACCGAAACTAATCCCACTCATAAATAGTTTGAATTTCTCATTCCTGGCGGAAGCGGGTATCAAGGAAATACCAAGGCAACAACACAGACCGGCGGTCGCGGCAGGTCGGCAGGTTTTTTCACTCCACAGAGTTTGCGGGTCGTGTTCCGCGGACGCTCTGCAAAGCTTTTGCAGTTCATTCACTCGATCTGTTTTGTTGGCGCGGCTGGTGAGGTCGGCGGCACGAATAATCAACCCATGACGAAGCTGGAAGCAGTGATCCAACCCGCAAAATTCGACGCCGTCAAAGATGCCCTGCTGGAAATCGGAATCGAGGGCATGACCGTAATCGAGGTGCGCGGTCATGGCCGGCAGAAGGGCCACACCGAGTTTTACCGCGGCCGCGAGTACACGGTTGATGTGCTGCCCAAGGTGAAGATCGAGACCGTTCTGCCGGACCATCTGGTCGACAAGGCGGTGCAGGCAATCAGCAATGCTGCCCGCACGGGCAAGATTGGCGACGGCAAGATTTTCCTGTCGCGGATCGATGAGGCGATTCGCATCCGCAACGATGAGCGCGGCGAGCACGCGCTGTGAAGGCAGTCGCTCGCTCGGACTAACGAACCAACAGCGGACAGCGCACGAACCGCAGTGAACTGACCCAGGAGAGCCATGGCAAGTCCCGCCGCCGATTACGCGCTGCGAACGTATTACCGGCAGGAGTTTGACCGCATCCGGCGCAGCTTCGAGGCAACGGGCTCCGGTCTGGCATCCCTGAGTGATCGCACTCGCCTGGTTGACTCACTCACGGTGACCCTTTGGGAGCAGTATTTTCCCGCCCACCAGGATTGCGCTTTGATCGCCTTGGGCGGCTTTGGACGAAGCGAGCTGTTTCCGCACTCGGATATCGATCTCTTATTTCTTGCACAGGACGAAGCCGGTCGCGATCGCATCAAGGACTCCGTGCGCAGCGTCTGCCAAGAGATGTGGGATGCCGGATTGCGCGTCAGCCCGGCAACTCGCACCGTCGCCGACTGCGGACGCTTCGATCAGGACAATCTGGAGTTCACCCTATCGCTGCTGGACTGCCGCTTTCTCGCCGGGGAGGAAAGTCTCTTTGAGCGCCTGCACGGCAAGACGCTGCCTCAACTGATTGCGGGCGAGTCGGACACGCTGCTTCAGGGCCTGGTGGAACTTACGCGCACTCGACATCAGCGATTCGGGAACACCATCTTTCATCTGGAGCCCAATCTGAAGGATGGTCCGGGTGGGCTGCGTGATTGTCATGTATCGCAGTGGACAGCCATGATCCTAGCTTTGGTGTCCGGGGGCAAGCCGGAGCTGGTCAGCATGCGACAGAACTCGGACTATGCCGAGATGCTCGACGCGCGCGAGTTTCTCAGCTCCAGCCGCTGCCATCTGCATTACCGCCACAGCCGGGACGATAACACCGTCGCTTGGACGATGCAGGAGGAGCTGGCGGCCCGCGGCATTGCCACGAAGTCCGGACCGGTGTCGCCGGCGGAGTGGATGCGCCTGTACTTCCGGCAGGCCAAGACGGTCTATCGCAATTGCAACCAACTGCTGGACCAGATCTCGCGTGGCCGCTCGTCCTTGTACCGATCCTTCCAGCATTGGCGTTCGCGCGTTTCCAACGAGGAATTCTCCGTCGTTGACGGCCGGGTCTACTTGCAACAAGCTGCCGATGCGCGCGAGGCAGTGGTTGTGCTGCGGCTGTTCACCTTTGTCGCCCGGCACGGAGTTGCGCTTAGTCCCGAGACCGAGCGCCGCCTGAATGACGCTTACCCCCGGTTGGCGGCCAGCATGCCGCAAGACCAAACCCTGTGGAAGCACCTGCGCGAGCTCCTGGTGCAGCCCGGTGCGTCCGACGCGCTGCGAATCCTGCACTCCCTCAAGCTGCTGACCCATGCTGTTTCCGAGTTCGAAGCCATCGATCTGCTGGTGCTGCGCGATCTCTATCACCGCTACACGGTGGACGAGCACACGTTCATGGCCATCGAGGTGCTGCATCGGCTCAAGAATGATGAGTTGGAGTGGCTACAGCCGTTTGCGGCGCTTTTCGCAGAACTCGAACGCCCGGAACTGCTGTTCCTCGCCCTGTTGCTGCACGATACCGGCAAGGGGTTGGAAGGTGATGATCACGTGGAGAGCAGCCTGCAATTAACCACCTCGGCGGTGAGCCGTATGCAGCTCTGCGACGAAGACGCGCAGACGGTTGGCTTCCTGGTGGGCAGCCATCTCAAGCTTTCCGCCACCCTGCGGCGCCGCGATATTTACGATCCGGAGACGGTGCGAGAGCTGGCCGGCGAAGTGGGCGCTCCCGAGCGGCTGAAGATGCTGACCTTGATGACGCTGGCGGACATTAAGGCGGTAAACCCCGACGCGTTGACGCGCTGGAAGGCCGAGGACCTGTGGCGGCTCTACACCCGAACCGCAAATTACTTCGATCAGAATGCCGACCAGCCCGGAGCGGGCGTCAACGCCGGCGCCGAGCCGGTGGATAAGATTTTGGCTCTCCTTCCGGACCACCGCTCGAAAGCGCGGCAATTCCTCGAGGGATTGCCGCAACGGTACCTGCTCTCCTGCTCCGCTGAACAAGTGGCCCAGCACTTCACCATGGCCGAACACCTGGATTCCGAGCCGGTACAACTCGGCTTACGCGCCACCAGCGGCCAGCATGAACTGACGGTCATTACCGGCGACCGCCCCGGCCTGTTCTCGACCGTGACCGGCATTCTCTATGGCTGGGGCATGGACATCACCAAGGCTACCGCCTTCTCCAATCAAGCCGGAGTGGTGGTTGACAGCTTCTATTTCAAAGACCGCTTCCGTACTCTGGAGCTGAATCCGCCGGAGGCAAAGCGCTTCAAGCGATCCATTCGCGAGATCCTGATGCGGGAAGCGCCGCTCGACCCACTGCTGGAATCGCGCCTGCGGGCCGATCACAAGCCGGTGAAGCTCACGGTTGAGACCCGGTTGCGTTATGACGACCAGTGCTCGCCGCGAAGCACGCTGATAGAAATGGTGAC
Source organism: uncultured Acidobacteriaceae bacterium (assembly GCA_963785825.1). Lineage (GTDB taxonomy): Bacteria > Acidobacteriota > Terriglobia > Terriglobales > Acidobacteriaceae > Bog-257. The sequence goes on from CAWAWQ010000003.1 coordinate 45,934, forward strand.
ACAAGATCGGCCGGGATTGCTGTATACCATCAGCTCTAGCCTGGCGCAGGAAGAGTGCAGCATCGAGGTAGCGCTGATCGATACCGAAGGCCCGGTGGCGCATGATGTCTTCTACGTCACCTGCCAGGGCAAAAAGCTCACGCCCGAGAGAATGCGGGCCATCGAGTGGGCCCTCTGCACAGAATTAGGCGACTCGCTGCCCACCAGCTGGTAGCTCCCAGCCGATCTATTCCCTCCCCTACCGGGTTTGCGATTGGGTTTGTTAAGGGACTACACTGCGGTACGGAATGACCCGACCATCTCGCATTTCTCTCTTCTTTCTTCTAATCGTCCAGACCGCAGTAGCAACCGCACAGTACACGGACCGCCAGGCGATGCAGGATCTGGGCGGTCCGCAGGAGTTTGCTGCCCGCCGTACGGAACTTGCACAGAAGCTGAAGACCGGTTACGTGCTGCTCTTTGCCAAGACGCAGGTTCCCGCTGCGGACCATTATCGCGAAGACAACGACTTCTACTACTACACCGGCCTTTCCGATCCCGGCGCGATTCTACTGATGGACGTCTCTTCGCAAAAGATAACCATCTTCGAGCCGCAGCAGAATGCGCGCGAAGTCCAGGTGTACGGCGCCAATCTACTGTCCATGTCGAAGGACCAGCAGAAGGAGCTAGGTTATACGTCCGTGATGCCGCTGAGCAGTCTCGATTCCGCTTTGAGCTTCCTGTTCAGCGGTGGCGCAGAAAACACTCTTTGGGTACGCCTGGGATTTGCTGACAAGCCGGACGGCGCGCGCTTTGAAACCGGTCGCGATTACGCCGCCGAATACAACAATCCTTACGGGCAGAACTTGCCTGGCGACCGCGATGCGCTGCTGAAGCTGCGCGAGCGCTATCCTGCGGCACAGTTCCGCGACATCACTCCCACGATGGACGCGATGCGCAACATCAAACGGCAGCAGGAGATTGAAGTACTGCGGCGGAATGGCAAAATCAGCGCCGAAGGCGACAAGCAGGCCATCGCCATCGCTCATCCGGGAATGTATGAGTACCAGATCGAAGCGGAAGCCGAATATGTCTTCCGCAATGCCGGCGCGCAGGGTTTGGCTTATCCGGCGATTGTCGGCTCCGGAGTTCACGCCAACACCTGGCATTACTTCTTCAATCGCGACAAGATCGAGCCGGGCAGTATTGTGGTATTCGATTTCGGCGCCGATCTCGACCATATGACGATGGACATCACCCGCACCTTCAATATCGACGGCAAGTTCACTCCCGAGCAGGCCAAGTGGTATGGCGTCGATCTGGAGGCCCAGAAGGCGGTGATCGATATGCTGCGCCCGGGTAACACTTACGAGCAGGCCGACGCCGCGGGCAAGAACGTCTATGAGCGCGAAGGTGTGGGTTCGCAGTGGCGGGGGTTTCCGGGACATTTCGTCGGGCTCGCAACACATGATGTGATGCTGCCGAAGGGACCGATCCAGGCAGGCCAGGTGGTAACCGTCGAGCCTATCCTGGAGTTCCCCGACAAGCACTGGCATTTTCGAGTGGAAGACACCGTTCTCATAACGCCTACCGGCAATGAGGTGCTGTCGTCGGGAATTCCCAAGGAAATGGCGGATGTGGAGAAGCTGGTCGGCAGTGCGCCAGCTCCTCAGCCGCTAAAGTAGTCCACGGCTCTGGCCAGCCGGCAGACGCGGTAACATAGAAATGTAAAGGGTTCCTGGGAAAGGTCTCCCGTGCCTGAACTACGTAAGGATCCGATTGTTGGCCGATGGGTGATTGTCTCGACCGATCGCGCTAAGCGCCCAACCGACTTCATGCGCGAGCCGGTAAAAAAGAAGACTGGCTTTTGTCCGTTTTGCGCCGGCAACGAGAGCAAGACGCCTTCCGAGGTGCTGGCCTATCGTCCCAATGGAACAGGCCGCGATGCCCAGGGCTGGACCGTGCGTGTGGTCCCCAATAAGTTTCCCACGCTGGGCATCGAAGGCAGTCTGAGCCGGCAAGCCGAAGGCATGTTCGACAAGATGAACGGCATCGGCGCCCACGAGGTCATCATCGAAACTCCGGAACACGACCTGACCCTTGCCGATCTTCCGGAGAAGCGCATTGAAGATGTCTTCTGGGCCTATCGCGATCGTATTCTTGATCTGAAGAAAGACCGGCGCTTCAAGTACATCCTCATCTTCAAGAACCATGGGGCGTTGGCCGGCGCTACCCTGGAGCACTCGCACGGGCAACTGATTGCCCTGCCTATTGTCCCGAAGCATGTGGTGGAAGAACTGGAAGGCTCCAAGCAATACTTCACTTACAAGGAGCGCTGTGTCTTCTGCGATATCATTCGGCAGGAGACCGAGTCGGGCGTGCGCGTGGTCGCCGAAAACGATGGCTTCCTCACCGTCGCCCCCTACGCTCCGCGTTTTCCCTTCGAGACCTGGATCCTACCCAAGCGGCACGAGTCCGCCTTCGAAAACTCCTCGTCGCAGGTGTACGAGAGCCTCTCCAAGGCGCTCAAAAACCTGTTGCTACGTGCCGACTACGTGCTGGATAATCCGGCCTACAACCTCGTCATCCACACCGCTCCCGTACAGGAAGCGGCGATGGAGCATTACCACTGGCACATCGAGTTCATGCCGCGGCTGACCAAGATCGCCGGCTTTGAGTGGGGTACGGGCTTCTACCAGAATCCCACCCCGCCGGAAGAGGCGGCAAAGTATCTGCGCGAAGCAAAGATAGAAACGAAACAGCCGGTTAGCGTCGGATAATAGTGTAGCGATGTCCGGCCGTGGGCAGCTTTTGCATATCCCACTTCTGCACTCCTGAACCTGGATCGTTTCAATTTTCTCGCCGACAAGTAGGGCTGCGATTAAGATCATCTCACCGGTTCGCCAAGTGGTGATCCGTTGAAGTCGGTGAAGCTGTGGCGGTTTCACAATTGCCCTAATTGCAAGAGAGATAGACTGGGTTCTAATCACACAACATGTATGATCTTGTCGGGCGCGAATCTTGCGCATAACCCTCGCAGGTTCAGAGAGAAAGGGAGCTGGAGCATGTATAAGGGTGTTTGCGTTGCGATGATTTGCTGTTGCTGTCTGATTTTGAATGCCGAGCAGGTGACCCTCAAGAACGGTGACCGGATTACTGGAGCGATTGTCAGCCTCGACGACAAGAAGCTCACCGTCAAAACCGACTATGCCGGCGACGTTACCATTGATTGGGCTGCGGTGGCGCAGTTTTCCTCCGAGAAGCCCCTGGTAGTGACGAAAACCGATAAGCAGGTCGTCACCGGAGCGATCAGCACCCAGGATTCCTCGGTAGTGGTCAACAGCACCTCGGGTAGCCAGACCGTCCCCATGACGGACGTGACCACGATACGTTCGGTCGCGGACCAGGCTGCCTACGAGAAGTCGCTTCATCCCGGAATGCTCCAAGGCTGGGCGGGCGGCGGTAGCTTCGGACTGGGTCTGGCTCGCGGCAACTCTGATACGACCAACATCGCGCTGGGATTCAACGCCGATCGCAAGACCACGACCGATGAGTGGACCATCCTCGCCGCCTCGCTTTACAGCAGCAGCACCACCAACAATGTGACTACCACCGGGGCCAACTTGTTCGGAGGATCGATTCGCTATTCCCATAACCTTACCCCCCGCTTGTTTGCGTTCGGACTTTTTGCCGGGCTGTATGACGACTCTCAGGACCTGAATGAGCGGCTGAGCCCCACCGGCGGTCTGGGATTTCATGTCATCGCTTCCAAGGTAACCACACTCGATGTGCTTGGCGGTATCGGCTACACCTACGAGAACTATTCCACCGGCCTGGTCCACAACTTCATCAACGCCACTATAGGGGAAGAGTTCTCGCACAATTTCACAGAGAGCACCGCAATCACGGAAAACTTATACTTTTTCCCTTATCTGAATGACGCGGGGAACTATCGCGGGACATTTAACTTCGGGGTAGCCAGCAAGTTCTATCGCGCGCTGACATGGAATTTCAATTTTGGTGACCTCTACAACAGCCAGCCGGTAGCGGGCAAGAGGAACAACGACTTGATACTGACGACAGGCTTAGGCATAACCTTCGGGGCGAAGCCAAAATAACAATCCGCACACATCGCTTACGCATCGGCCGGCGGTAACTCCGGGCTGGGATCGGATATCAACTCCGGTTCTGTGGAAGCCGTCGGCTCAGCCACCTCTTCAGGGTGAGGCGTGGTGTAGTCCACCGCGTCGGCGGGGACGGCTTCGGCATGCCGCTGGTACCACGTCATCGCGCTCGCCATCTGCCATAGCCGCGTCGCCAGTTGCGCCAGCAGGATCAGTTCCAGCAACACAAAGGTTACTGGCGTCGCCGTGGGCGGAAGCTCGGCCCAGATGATGAGTCCAACAATCAGGACGACCCAGCCGAACACGCTGATGCGGAAGTACATCCAGAACAGGCGTCCCAGCTCATGCCAGGTGATCCGCCATGAGCGCCAGAGATTGCGCCACATGCGACGCTCGTTCTGCGTCACGGCCCGCACTTTCGCGACGTCGAGCCACAGCCGTACCGCCAGCATCAGTAGCAGGAATACGATGATTGCACCCCACCCCAGGAAGATTCCAACCTGATCGGCGATGGCCTTGTCTCCGGCGTAATGAGCGAATGAATCGAGCCCTTGATAGATCAAGCCTACAATTGCGAAGGGAATGATCGACAGCAGCAAGAGCCGAACGAAGCGCCAGAAGAACGCGCCCGAGGCGGCAAAGAATTCGCCGGTGTTTAGCCGCCGGTCCTGGCGATATGTTTCCAGGATTCCGCCGCTCACGAAGAGCATAAACAGGAAGAAAACAAACGCGAACAGGTAGGAGCTGGCGGCTGAGCGCATGAGGCTGACGTCGGGCACCCGGGTCAGCTCGAAATACATGGCGAGGTCGAAACCTCGGCTGAGCTTTTGGCCCGCCAGCGAATGATGCAGCGCGCGACTCAGTTGCATCATGGCAGGAATGGTGCCCAGCGCTCCGCAAACGAAATTCACCGCATAGACCCACCACAGGATTCCTTGCCTCCTCCAGAGGAGCCCGAACCCGGCAGCTACCAGACCTTTCTCGTTGTCTGCCATCATCTCCTCCGTCGGACTATGCCAGCCAGCTCAGGATTTGACCCAGGAATTGGGTCAGGAACATCCAGTAGGTTGCAATCTTTGCCGTAGCTTTGTGCTGCGACTCGGTGACCCGGCTGTTGTTCAGGTAATTGTCGTCGAGCGTGATGCGGTAGCCGGGATCGAGTTGCACCGACTGTACCTTGGCCTTCTTTCGGTACACGTATCGCACCCAGCGGTCTTTGCCGTCCCAGCGCTCTCGCGTGCTCTCGCCGTTGTCGAACTTCACTTCCGTCTCGACCGGAAAGATGAAGTCCCCCTTACGGTGCAGGATGACCTGCGTCTCGTACTGTGTCTCGCCCTTCTTCTCCTTGGCATTGGCATTGTCTTCGTACCAGTTCACCGGAGTAGAGTCAGCGCGCTGGACTTCATAGTCCAGCACCTGAGTTCCATAGACCGCCTGGTTCCAGTACCAGCTGAGATCGCGCCCGGCGACCTCGTTCACGGTGTGCATAAAGTCTTCCTGCGTGGGATGGGTAAAGCGGTACTTCATGAAATAAGTGTGCAGCGCATTTTTCAGCGTCTGCTCACCGAGAATCGCTTCCAACGACACCAGCATGGTGGCAGTCTTGCCGTAGGTGATGCCGCCATAGGAGCCGACGCTCATGTCCTTGTAGCTGATGCGGGAGAGCGGATCGGTGCTCTTTACCGACAAGTAGTTCAGCCGCTGAAGGTCGCGCTCGCCTACCTGTGCTCCCAGCAAGTTGAGAATGCTGGCGTCCTCGCCATACATGTTGTCCAGCACCTTGACTTCGGTGTAGCTGTTGATGCCTTCGTCCAGCCAGCCATTTTCGAATTCATTGGTAGCTACCATGCCGTACCAGTACTGATGGCCAAATTCATGCTCGGTCACGAGGTCGATAAGGTGGATTCCCTTGGGAATGAACCAGCCGCTGTCGCCGGTAATAAAGGTCGGGTACTCCATTCCGCCGGCCTCGCCGCCGCCATGAGGAGGATCGACGACCGTGAGCTGCGCGTAGGGATAGGGGCCGTACCACTCGTCAAAGCGCTTCATGCTCGCCAGCACGCAATCGATGTATGGCTGCCATTCGCGCTTATGGCTGTCATACGTGAGCAGCCGGATGCGCACCGGTCCAACGCTGCCGTCGAACTGGTTCTCGACTACTTTGAAATTGGGATCAGCGGTCCAGGCGAAGTCGTGGACATCTTCGGCGTGAAAGCCGACGGTCTTGGTGCCATTGCCGTTATCGGTATCGCTGGTCTGCACGCCGGTTGCCCCGATGACGTAATTCTTCGGCAGCGTGACCTTCACATCATAGGTGCCGAAATCGGCGAAGAACTCGGTCATGGCATGGAACTGGTGGCAATTCCACTGTCCGTGCCACCACACCCCAACTTTGGGAAACCACTGTCCGGCGAGCAAAAATGTGCGTTTGTATCCGGTGCGGGCAATCACCTCGGGAAAAGTCGCCTTGAACCTGATCTTGAACTGCACATCCTGTCCAGGAGCGACCGGACGCGGCAGCTTCACCTGGAAAACCGTCTTGTCATCCGGATTGCCATCGTCGGGCGAGATGAACTTCATCTGCTTGGTCAGGTCGCCCATGCCGACAACCTCGAACGAACTTATCTCGTTCGCACCGTAATCTTTGGGCTTCCACTCATCCATCTCGGTACTGCGAAAATTCCCGTCACGATGGGCTTCGTGCATCCACGTCGATTTCGGCTGGAAGGCGTTCAGGTACAGGTGAAAAGGAAAGGTATCCAGCGGCTGGCCGGTGAGGTTGTGATAGGTCAGCGTCTCTGTGCCCTCAACCGTGTGCTTTGGCGGATCGTACTTGGCGTCGATTTGGTAGGCTACGACCCGCTGCGACAGCGGTCCCGTGACCTTCGGCGCAAACGGACTCTGTGCCGCCGCCATAACAGAGCACAGCATCACAATTGTCCAAATCCAAAGCACTGGACGACTCTTCATGTACGACCTCCCAGCCCGCGCTTCCGTATAGACCGAGCAGCGCACGACGCAGCGCCTGGCGTTTTGTCAGCCGACTTGCAGGCTACGACGCCGTAATCAACACTGCATCATTGCCGCAGTAAGTCTACACTCCCGCTCTTTCAAAGAGCTACGATGGCCAGCTCCCTTTGGTTCCCATCCTGATGGAGTTCTTCCCATTCAAAGAGGGCCTGTGAGCCCGGCCGATCATGGCATTGCGCAGCCCTGCCGAACCTTGCTCAATGGCTCGTGGGCTTCGTCACAACCTCTTGTGACTGCGTTAAAATTGAGCTGTGAACAACTCCCTGTTGAACCGAACCGTTGAGAAGCGCCCTGACATGGTCGGACTGCCGGGCCGGATTCTTTTCCTGACCGAAGACCCTGAGCTCATCAGGCGGCAACTGGCGGGCGAAGACCTGCCCTGGGACACACAGCATCCCGAGCGCAATCCCAAGCTGCGCGACGACATCTCGACAGACGAGATTACGCCGGCGCACATCTGTTTCTTCTTCGATGAGACGCTGGGCGAATTCCCCTATACCGGCCTGAAGTGCGGCAACGAGACGCCGATCAAGCGATACGACGTGAAGCGCGGAGGCTTCGTGTGCGCGGTCAGCGGCAAACGCCGGGGCAAAGGCTCCAGCCGCGAGGCCTCGCCGTATGCCGAGATGTGCGCGGGCATCAAACTGGTGATCGCTGAAAACATCGAGCGCATTTACAAGCAGAATTGCCAGAACCTCGGCGTCCTGACCTCGACCGACTTCAGCCTGATCGACAGAATCCGCCGCGGCGACGAAATTCCTCTTCGCGAATTCACCGCCGGTGAGGATGAAATCACGCGCCAGGTCATCGAATACGGCGGGCTGTTTCCGTTCAACGTAGCGCGCATGCAGGGCAAGGTGTTCCTGCCGCCGATTACGACCAAGCCGCGCCCCATGACGATTGCGGAGAAAATCTTCGCCCGCCACATGCTGCACAGCGTCAACCAGGTGGGAGTCGAAGCGGTGAAGCCCGGCGACACTGGGTTCGCGCGCACCGACCTGCGCTTCAGCCACGAGTACGTCACACCGATGGCGTCGATCTTTTTCGAGCATTTCCTAGGCAAGGATGCCAAGGTGACGGACCCGAGCAGCATCATGTTCTTCCGCGATCACCTCACGTTTCTCGACGAGGTGCTGTCGGAGGAGAAGCGCAAGATGGGCTTGCTCGATCTTGCGGGCCAACTGAAGCTGAAGCAGGAAGCGTTCGCCAAGGCCCAAGGCATTAAGCTGCATGGCGAACTGCGGGATCGCAAAGGTTCGGAGGGCATCTGCCACTCCATCGTTACCGAAAGCTACGCCTTGCCCGGCCAGCTCAACGTCGGCAGCGATTCGCACACGCCGCATGTGGGTTCGGTCGGCTGCGTTGCCTTCGGGATCGGCACGACGGACGTGTTCAACGCGTGGTTTACCCAGGACGTGCGGGTGAAGGTGCCCGAGTCGGTGAAGGTGATCATTCGCGGCAAAAAGCGCAACAACGTTACCGCAAAAGATTACATCCTCAAACTGTTGGCGATGGAGTACATTCGCAGCGGCAACGCGCTGGCGAAGGTGATGGAGTATTCCGGCGAAGCCATCGAGGCGCTGGGCGTGGACGAGCGCGCCACCATGACCAACATGGCCGCCGAGATCGGCGGCTTCACCGGCATCGTCGCTCCCGATCAGAAGGTGGTGGAGTTCCTGATGGAGCGCCGCGGCATGAGCGAGAACGAGGCGCAGACACTGATCGAAGGCCTCTACAGCGATCCCGAGGCGCATTATGCGCACGTGATCGAGTTGGACGCAGGCGATATTTATCCAATGATTGCCACGCCCGGCGATCCCGGTAACGGCAAATTCGTCCGCGAACTGAACACCCCAGTGCCGGTGGAGATCGCCTATGGCGGGACCTGCACTGCGGGGAAGAACGAAGACATGGATATGTATGCCCTGGTGCTCAGTGAAGCCCTCAAGCAAGGTCGTCGAGTTGCCGAGAGCTGCAAGTTCTACCTGCAGTTCGGATCGCAGCGGACCCGCGAATACTGCGTGAGCAAGGGCTATCTGGACGTCTTTCAGCGCGCCGGAGCGCAGGTCATTGAGCCGAGTTGCGGCGCCTGTATCAATGCCGGGCCTGGAGTCTCTACTCGTCCCGACCAGGTGGTGATCAGCGCCCAAAACCGCAACTTCCCCGGACGCAGCGGCCCCGGACAGATGTATCTGGCGAGTCCCCTGACGGTGGCGGCCAGCGCAGTCGCGGGCTATATCGTGGAATACGAACCCGCCGGAGAGCGCCAGCCCGCCGGCGTGGTCTAGGGGCGCACTTGCCTGGGCGAGTTGACCGGCGCTCCCACGGGAGCGGAGCGTTTTTGATAGTATCGATATAACGACTCTGCGCGGAACTCTCCAGTAAAAGAGATAGAGGGAGACTTGTGTTATGGCCTATGTGATCGCGGAACCCTGTATTGGCACTAAGGATACGGCGTGCGTCGATGCCTGTCCGGTGGACTGCATCCACCCGAAGAAGGACAGCGAGAAATTTGAAGCCGAGGAGATGCTGTATATCGATCCGGTTGAATGCATCGACTGCGGCGCGTGCGTGCCGGTGTGTCCGGTTTCGGCGATTTTCGCCCTCGACGATTTGCCGGAAAAATGGAAAGAGTACACCGAGCGCAACGCCAAGTATTTCGGCCGCTAGCCGGCAATCCGAATTTGTGAAAGGGCACACGACGCCGGTGTGCCCTTTTGCTTTTGGAGTGACGTTCGCGCCAGGAATGGAAGCGATCTGCGCGCGGTTTGACATAGGTCGCACTGCGCCCCTACTCTTTTCTATCGCTTAACGTCCAATCTTCATCAGCCAAGCGGGATGAGGGATTCTGTCCAATGAAGGTACTGGTTCTCGGTAGCGGAGGTCGCGAGCACGCAATCTGCTGGAAGCTGCGGCAGTCGCCGAGGGTTAGCAAATTGTATTGCGCGCCGGGCAACGCCGGAATCGCCAATGACGCCGAGTGCGTCGCCGCCGATCTGAAGAACATGGACTCGCTGGTGCAGCTTGCCAACCAGCTGAATCCCGATTTAACCGTGGTAGGTCCCGAATTGCCGCTGACCCTGGGCGTGGCGGACGAATTCCAGAAGCGCGGCTGGCCTGTTTTTGGACCAACTCGCGCCGCTGCACAGTTGGAGTCGAGCAAGAGCTTCGCCAAGGAGTTCATGCAGCGGCACCACATTCCCACCGCGAAGTACTCCGTTTGCAGTGACAAGGACGAGGTGCGTGAAGCGCTGAAGCTGTTTCACACTCCCATCGTGGTTAAGGCAGACGGACTCGCGGGGGGCAAGGGCGTGGTGCTGGCGCAGTCCAAGGATGAGGCGCAGCGTACCGCCGAGGAGATGCTAAGCGGCAAGATGCTGGGCGAAGCCGGCGCGCGCGTGGTACTGGAAGAATGCCTGAAGGGCGACGAGTTGTCGTTCCTGGTGATGAGCGACGGCGAGCGCGTGGCTCCGCTGGTTGCCACCCAGGACCACAAGCGCGTCTTCGATAACGATCAGGGCCCGAACACCGGCGGCATGGGCGCGTACTCCACCGACCACATTGTCGACGCGCAGATGCGCGAGTGGCTGGTGACGCACATCGCGCGACCAGTAATCGCCGGAATGAAGAGTGAGGGTGCCGAGTACAAAGGTATTCTGTACTGCGGCATCATGATGACCGCCCGCGGCCCTATGGTGCTGGAGTTCAATTGCCGCTTCGGCGATCCCGAGACCCAGCCGATCATGATGCGCCTGGAGAGCGATCTGCTGGAGGCGATGGAGGCATCCATTGCGGGCCGTGTCAGCGAAGGCGATTTTCGCTGGTCGGCGGACCCCGCCGTTTGCGTGGTGATGGCTTCAGGCGGATATCCGGGGGCATTCGAAGCAGGCAAGGCGATCACGGGAATCGAAGATGCCGACCGTGTCTACGGGGTGAAGGTCTTTCACGCCGGCACGAATTGCCGCGACGGCTTGTACTACACCTCTGGAGGGAGGGTGCTGGGGGTCACCGCGCGAGGCAAAGATTTACCTGAAGCGGTGGAGCGCGCCTATGATGCCGTGATGAAGATCCGCTTCGACGGCATGCACTATCGTAAGGACATTGCGGCTCGCGGGCTGAAGCAGGCGCGAATAACAGGAAAGTAGAGGCGACATGCGCTTTCCACCAGCCTGAAAACGGGTACTGCGGCGTTCTAGTCTAGAATTCTTTAGTGCCTTCCCAGCGCATCGAGTTCGTCCCCGATCGCGATTCCGAGCTGTTCGCCGTTGCGCCAGCCAGCGCGGCGGTGTTCGTGTTGGGTGGCGAAGAAAGCAGTGAGCCTTATGTCAGCAGGACCTCGAACCTGCGACGCCGATTGCAGCGCCTGCTGGGAGCGGCCGAGGGACAAAGTCGCAAGCTGAACCTGCGCGACCGCGTGCGCTGGGTCGAGTGGGTACCTGCCGGTTCGGATTTCGAAAGCTCCTTTCAGCTCTACAAGACGTTGCGCCGCGAGTTTCCCAACAGCTACGACATGCGCCTGCGGCTGCGCTTTGCGCCGCTGATCAAGCTCATCCTGGATAATCCATACCCCCGGGCGACGGTCACAACCCGCATCGGTGGGATGAAAGGTAAGGCGCAATACTTTGGTCCCTTTCCCACGCGGGTGGCTGCGGAGAAGTTCGCCAACGATTCGCTCGATCTCTTCAAGATGCGACGCTGCGTGGACGATCTCCATCCCGATCCGGCCTTCCCCGGCTGCATTTATTCCGAAATGAAGATGTGCCTGGCGCCCTGCTTTAAGGGCTGTAGCGACGAAGAGTACGCTGCTGAAGTCGGCCGCGTGCAGCAGTTCCTGGAGAGCGGGGCACAATCCCTGGTGCGTGAAATCGAGCGGCAGCGCGACGACGCCTCCGCCAACCTGGACTTCGAAGGCGCTGCTGCGCTGCATGCGCGGCTGGAGAAAGTGAAAGGCGCCGCCTCGCAGCTGCCGGAGATCGTGCGCCGTATCGACGAACTGAATGGCGTGATGGTGCAGCCTTCGGCTGAGCAGGAATCGGTAGCGCTGTTCAAGATTGCCGGTGGGCGGATTTGTGATCCGGTCCCGCTCAATGTCGGCAAGCAAGCTGAAGCCTCGCACCTGGCCACAAAACCGCAATCCATGGAATCGCGCATCACCGAGGCGCTCGCCGGGGTTGAGCCTGCGAAGATCCGCGGCGCGCTGGAGTGGATGGAGCATCTCGCGCTGCTGAAGCGCTGGTACTACCGCAGCGCAAAAACCGGCGAACTTTTCCTGACCGATGGCAATGGCGAGCTGCCCATGCGGCGGGTGGTGCGCGGAGTCTCGCGTGTCTTCCGCGGCGAGAAGCCAGCCGGCGACCTCAGCGAAACCGCGGGCGACTACTGGAAGTTCCGCGCTCGTGAGGCCGGTATCACAGAAAATCTGCCAAAGTCTTGATTACAATTCCTGCATGAGCGCAAAACCGGATTCCTGGAATTCCGAACTCTACCAGTCCAGCCACTCGTTCGTGTGGCAGTACGGGCGCGATCTTCTGGTATTGCTGAATGCCAAGCCGGGCGAGCGAATTCTGGACGTGGGTTGCGGCACCGGTCAACTGACCGCCGAGATCGCGCAATTCGGCGCTGAGGTGGTGGGTATCGATTCCTCGCCGGAGATGATTGCCACCGCGCAAAGCAACTTTTCTCACCTGCGCTTCGAAGTGGCTGACGCCTCCGCCATGCCCTATAGCGATGAGTTCGATGTCGTGCTCTCGAACGCCGCGTTGCATTGGGTCCGCGATCAGCCCGGCGCCATAGCATCGATTGCGCGGGCGCTGAAGACCGGCGGACGCCTGGTGTTCGAAATGGGAGGACGTGGAAACCTTCGCCACTTGCTCGGCGCAATCTACCAGGCGCTGCGCGATCTTGGGATTGCCAATCCTGAACAGCTTTCGCCGTGGTCGTTCCCTTCGATTGGCGAATATGCCGCACTGCTGGAGTCGCAAGGGCTGGAAGTGGATTTCGCGGTGCTGTTCGATCGGGCAACGATTCTGGAAGGTGGCGAGCGCGGGCTGAAGCTGTGGCTGGAGATGTTCGGCAGGTTCGCCGTCGAGGCAATTGCGACGGAGCAGCGCAAGGAGTTCATCAAGCTGGCCGAAAAGTATGCTGCGCCTGCTCTGTTGCACAATGGCGTGTGGACCATCGACTACAAGCGGCTGCGACTGGTGGCCGTGAAACTGTGAGCCGGGGCGATCGCGCTTCCGGTCAACTCGCCGCGGCCACTCTACGGCGCTTTCCTGTTCTTCCGCGGAAGTTCTTCAATCGCGATCCGGTCGCGGTGGCGCGCGAATTGTTGGGCAAGCTGCTCATCCGGCGTGAAGGCCGCACTCTGCTTGCGGGCCGCATCGTCGAAGACGAAGCCTACCTTGGCCAGGAAGATCCCGCGGCACACGCCTTCGCTGGACGCACGGCGCGCAATTTTGTGCTCTTCGGACCCCCGGGTCATGCCTATGTGTATTTCGTCTATGGGAACCATTACTGCCTGAATGTCTCGTGTATGCCCGAGGGATATGGCGAAGGCGTGCTCTTTCGCGCGATGGAGCCGGTGTTCGGTCTGGAGGCGATGGCACAGGCGCGCGGCATGAATCTGCCGGCATCGCCGAGCGCTGCGCAATTGCGCATCATCTCTAGTGGCCCCGGCCGCATGGCGGAAGCGCTCGGCATAACGCGTCTGCGCGACAACAACAAGGACGTCACCTCACCCCATTCGGACTTGTGGTTCGCCGACGACGGTTTTCGTCCGGCGCGCATTGCCGCCACACCCCGCATTGGAATAACCAAAGCGGTCGAGCGTCCGCTGCGGTTTTTGATTGCGGGAAACCCCTATGTCTCGGCGAAGCCGGTGAAATGAATCGAGACAGGACCGCGTTTTGCTTGGTGCTGGGCTGTCATGACACGCCCTTCGGGCTTTGCGAACTCAAGACGGAACTTCATTCCCGCCGCAGAAAGTGCCAGGTGTGGCCAAATCGTGGCCTTGCTGCACATGTTAAACTTGTTGGTTTGCCTACCTCGTTGTGTTCATACTGAGCGACGCACGTCGCGCTCGATGAGAAAGAGCCATCTTCATGTCCGATACCATGATTGCCGTTGTAAAAGCGCAGCCCGCCCCGGGTACGGAAATCCGCGAAGTTCCTAAACCCAAGTTCGGTCCGACCGACGTTCTGGTCAAGGTCAGGATGGCCTCCATCTGCGGCACCGACCTGCACATTTATCAGTGGGACCAGTGGGCGCAACGCCGCATTCATCCGCCGCTCATTCCCGGACACGAGTTTTGCGGCACCGTCGAAGCCGTCGGCGACGAAGTCACCAGCGTGAAGGAAGGCGATTTTGTCTCCGCCGAGATGCATGTGGCCTGCGGCAAGTGCCTGCAATGCCGCACCGGCGAAGCCCACATCTGCCAGCACGTGAAAATCATCGGTGTGGACGCCAACGGCGCCTTTGCCGAGTACGTCGTCATACCCGAAACCAATATCTGGAAGCTCGATCCTTCCATTCCGCAGGAGTACGCGTCTATCCTCGATCCGCTGGGCAATGCGGTGCACACGGTGCTGGCTGGCGACATCGCTGCGAAGTCGGTCGCGATCACCGGCTGCGGGCCGATAGGTTTGTTCTCCATCGCTGTCGCGCGCGCCTGCGGAGCGACCCAGATCTTTGCGCTGGAGGTGAACGAGCATCGCCGCAAGATCGCCAAGCAGATGGGCCCCGACTTCGTGCTCGATCCCACCAAAGACGACGTGTACGGCATCGTGATGGACAATACCGGGGGCACCGGGGTCGATGTGGTGCTGGAGATGGCCGGGCGAACAGAAGCGATTCGAACAGGTTTCAAGATCCTGCGTCTCGGCGGCCGCATGTCGCTGCTGGGAATTCCTTCCCGCCCAGTCGAACTCAATCTCGCGGAGGAAGTTATTTTCAAGGGCGCAACCGTGCAGGGCATCAACGGTCGCCGCATGTATCAGACGTGGTACCAGATGACGGCGCTGCTCAAGGCCAACAAGCTGGACCTGCACCCGGTGATCACCGACCGCATCGCCATGAAGGATTTCGCCTCCGGGATGGAGCGCCTCAAGACCGGCGAGGCGAGCAAGATTCTGGTCTATCCGAACGGGACGCGCTAGTGCGGAGACCCTGACGGATCCTCGTGCTTGCGATTTGTTGTCGCTCGATTTCGATCGTGAGACTATCGGCGGTCCCACCTGACAAAACATCAATTTCGCAGTAAGCTCGTTGGATTGTTCGGGCCGCACCCGCAGCGGTGCGCCTGGCCAGGCTCGAACTCCACAGGGCTGATGGAGGCATACTTGGCGAAAGTCGGGGCGAAACCCGCGGAGGATACGCGTGGCACTCAAATTGAGCTAGGACCGGCTCCTGTGTCCAGCGCTGAGGAGAATCGACGGAAGAAGTGGACTGCGAGGTTTCTTGTCGCCGCAGTTACAACCTTCAAGTTGGATCCCGCCAAGAGAATTGCTTACACAAGAGCGGCTCTGGTTCTGGGCATGGCGAGCGGCATTCTGTTTTCCCCTAAATTGTGGATCAGCTCGCGCTTCTATCCGCTTACTCCTTTAATCCACAGCCTGCCGCGTATTCCGTTCCCGTTGGATTACATATTGGCTGGAGGGTTGTTCCTACTGCTTGTGCTGGCAGGGGTGGCTCGAAAGCCTCGCATTTATATCCTCGGTTTTGTTGCTTTGTTGTTCTTTTTGGCTTTATTCGACCAGACCCGCTGGCAGCCATGGGTCTACTTATATTTGTTTATGCTACTGGCGCTGGGGTGCTTCTCCTGGAAAGCTAGTGACAGCGTGGGGCAGGAAAATGCACTGAACATATGCCGCCTTATTATTGCAACCACCTACTTCTATAGCGGATTACAGAAGATGAACCCCCGGTTTGCTGTAATCGGCATTCCTTCGATGCTGGGCGCATTGGGCAATCATCTGCCCCTGCTACACCTCTGGGGTTGGCTCGCCGCTTGTGTTGAAGTAAGTATTGGTATCGGTCTTCTTACCCGTAAGGGCCGGAATCTAGCTGTCATTTGTGGCCTTTTGATGCACTCACTCATTCTATTCACTTTCGCAATCATCATGAGCTGGAACACAGTCGTATGGCCCTGGAATGTTGCCATGATGGCTTTTTTGGTGCTGCTGTTTTGGAATACGGATTTTTCGTTCCGGGAAGTACTGTGGCGAAACTCCTTTGTCTATCAGAAGGTTGTTCTTGTCCTGTTCGGAATATTGCCATTCCTCAGCTTCTTCGGCTGGTGGGATTCCGATTTATCTGCGTCACTTTATTCCGCAAACCTACCGGAGGCAAATATATATGTGAGCCTTGCGGTTAAGAATCAAATTCCGGAGTACGTCCGCAGGTACGTGAAAGAACTTCCGGGAACTGGCAACTTTCTTAAAGTTCAGGATTGGGCGTTTGGCGAGCTTAATGTCCCGCCCTATGCGGCGGCTCGAACCTATAGAGAGATTGGCGCGGAGGTATGTAAGTACACGAACAACTCTCCCGATGTTGTACTGCTTCTTCAGGAGAAAGATACTTTGCTTGGGAAAGGCGTGCTCTATCGGGATACCTGTTTTGGTACGTTGGTAGTGAGGAAGTGGTGAGCTGTATGGAAAGTCGCCTCTTAACCTTGGGGCTGGTTCCAGGAGTTGAGAACTGATCGATTCGGGCATTAACGCGAAGCTTACTTTTGGCGGCCGACTTCGATCCTGCGGAAGAGCTGCTTGTACGTGCCGAGGGTGAGTGTGCCGGTCATGCGATCAGTGGTTACGGTGAAGCTCCAAATGTCGTCAGGCCAGCGTCCCACGCAGCGCAAGATATTCCCGGCCATCGGGCAATGGCAATCGAGTGTTCCCACGAAGTTTTTCTGGCGGTGACGACCTTGTAGGCGTCCGAGCGACCCCATCGTGTGCATCAGCTTTTCATGCTCATTCATTCCGCAACGCCACCATGGGATCCACAGCGGTGGCTTTGCGAGCGGGAATGTAGGAAGCGGCGAGCGCGATCAGCAGCAGAAGAAGCGAGACCGTGGCGAAGATCACCCAATCGCTCGATTTGACGCCATACAAGAGGCTAGCCATCACCCGCGTCAACGCCAGCCCCGCGGCAAAGCCGATCAGCACTCCAGCGATCGACGCAACGGCGCCTTGCCGCAGCATGAGCTTCAGGATGTCCTTCCGCTGCGCGCCCATCGACATGCGGATACCGATTTCCCGTGTACGTTGTAGCACCGAATACGAAATCAGCCCGTACAGTCCGATCATCGCCAGCAACAATGCGAGCGTGGCGAAGCTGCCAATCAGGTAGAAGGGATAGCGCCGCAGGAAAACCGCCGACGAACGGTCGACGAATTCCTCCATCGATTGCGGCTGAATAATGGCCAATTGTTGGTCGATGCTCCGCAGCGTCGCCCGCACCGAGTTCACCATCGCCGCCGGATCTCCCTGAGTGCGAATCACATAGTTAAGATACGAGGTGTAGCCGGAATCCTGGTCTACGGAAAAATACATGGCGGGCGCCGGCTGGACTGCCAAGTCCTCTTCCGCCACGTCGCCGACCACCCCGACGATCTCCCCATATGGCTCCTCGGCGACACGGGTCAGACGCACCCGCTTGCCGAGGGGATTCTCTCCCCGCAGGAAGCGCTTTGCCCATGCCCGGTTCACGATGAGGACCTTGGGAGCCTGCTGCGTATCCCCGGAGGTGAACCAACGCCCGCTGATCAAGGGGATCTTCATCACCGCAAAGTAATTTGGCTCAACGCGGCGGGTAATGCTGTCGTCTTCCTCGCCGGCGGCTACGGATTGTCCCTCGATAACAAAGCGGTTGCTGTTACGGTTCGCGCTAACGGGAAGCGCGCTGGTCGCCGATACGCCCACCACGCCCGGCAAAGCTGCGAGCCGCTGCATGAATTCATGGGCAAAGCGCAGCCCATTCACATTGCTGAAGGGCCATGTCTTGGCCACAGGATAGGATGCACCCGGAAGATTGACCAGGAAGGTGAGCACGTGGTCGGGCTCGAAGCCGGGATTTTGCTGCAACAGGGTCCGCAGACTTTGCAGCATCAGGCCGCCGGCCACTAGCAAGACGAGGGAGATAGCAATCTCGCCGACGACCAGAATGTTTCGCAGCCGGGCATGGGTGCCGCTCGTGCCGCCGCGCGACTCGTCCTTCAATACTTCCGTGATCGGCATTTGCGGAACCGAGAGGCCCGGCCCCAGTCCAAACAAGATCGCAGTGAGCACTGTGACCGCGCACACGAAGCCCAGGACCGGCAGATTGATACGGATGTCGCTGAGGTACGGCATCAGCACGAGCTGCGATTCAGGTATAGCGCGGACCACGACCCACACGCTAATGGCTGCACCAACCAGGCCGATGATCGCTCCCATCGCGGAAAGCAGCAGGCTCTCCATCAAGAGCTGCACTGCGAGATGGAGCTGACTGGCGCCTAATGCGGAGCGGATGGCGAATTCGCGCCGGCGGTCGATGGAGCGGGACATCAGCAGGTTGGCAACATTGGCGCATGCGATGAGCAGGACAAACGTCACCGCACCAAACAACACCAGCAGGAGAGGACGAATCCTTCCTACCACTTGCTCGCGCAAGCTCCCTAGGGTAACGATCACGGCCGCATTCTGTTGCGGATATTCTCGCGCCAGTTGTGTGGAAATGCCGTTCATCTCTGCGCGCGCCTGTTCCAGGGTCACTCCCGGCGCCAATCGGCCAATCACGTTCAGCCAGCGCGCACTGCGGGTGGTGGTCAGATACGGATTGTTGTGCAACGGGACCCAGACGGGCACGTCTCCGGCAGGCGCCAGTTGAAAATTCCGCGGCAGAACGCCAATCACGCTTACCGGCCTGCCGTCGAGACGAATCGTGCGTCCGACGATGTTCGGATCGCCGGAAAAGTCGCTGTGCCAGAATTGGTAGCTCAGGAGGGCCACCGTCGGCCCCGAGCCTTCGGGCAAGTCTTCGCCCGCCATGAAGTCGCGACCCAGGATCGGGGTCACGCCCAATGTCGAAAAGAAGTTGGTCGTGACCATGGCGCAGAACATGGTCTTGGGATCGCCATTTCCCGTCAGGGTGAAGGCATCGGGCGAATATCCCGCCAGCGATTGGAAGCTCTTTGCCGTCCGCGACCAATCCAGGAAGTCGGGATAGGAGGCGAAATAAGCGCAGCAGGCGGTTTGATGACGAGTTTCGCCCACCGTGACCAGCCTATCTGGATCACGAAAAGGCAAAGGCCGCAGCAGCACCGGGTAGAGCACGGAGAAGATCGCGGTGTTGGCGCCGATGGCCAGCGCCAGCGTGAGGACCGCTACAGCCGTGAAGCTAGGGTTCTTGCGCAGCATTCGAACCCCGTAGCGAAAGTCCTGACTCAGTGTTCCCATGAACGGGCGGATTCCAATATTGTTCGACCACAGATTCGTGGTACGCACAAGTTTCTCATGGCGCGGCTTTTGAGAGATAGCAACGATGAGCCGTAGCTGGGTTTTCACGTCTCACGCCGCAGCACCTCGTCGCCATCCGGGGTTCCTGAGCGATCAATCACCGCGCCACAAACTTTTAATGATTGGCAGCCCGGCTTCCGGATATACTCCTGTGGCGTAAGGAGGATAGCCCAATGAAAAAGTACATTGCGGAACTGGTGGGCACATTTGTCCTGGTCTTCGGTGGCGTGGGCAGCGCCGTTCTTGCCGGCAGTCACATCGGATACGAGGGTGTGGCTTTCGCCTTTGGTCTGTCTCTTCTGGCGATGGTGTACACCATTGGACCAATTTCGGGTTGTCATATCAACCCGGCGGTTACCTGCGGAGTGCTGGTAGCCAAGAAGATTAACCTGAAAGATGCTATCGGGTATGTCGTCGCGCAAATTGTAGGCGCGATCATCGCCGCCGCTCTCATCCTGGCTATTGCAAAGGGCAATCCGGCCGGCTACGATCCCGTGACCGCGGGATTAGGAGCGAACGGTTATGGCATGCACTCTCCGGGCCAGTATTCCCTCGCTGCTTGCTTCCTGGCTGAAGTCATTCTCACCATGTTCCTGGTATTCACAGTGCTGGGTTCCACCGACATCAAAGCTCCGGTGGGCTTTGCGGGGCTGGCGATCGGGTTGGTCCTGACCTTGATCCACCTGGTGGGAATTCCCATCACTAATACTTCGGTCAATCCTGCCCGCAGCATCGGTCCTGCGATTTTTGTGGGCGGCTGGGCCCTGGAGCAATTATGGCTCTTCATTATTGCGCCGCTGGTGGGAGCCGTAATCGCGGCCGCAATCTATGGAGTGGTGCGACTGCCGGCGGAGGTCATTACGACGCCGCAAGCCGAGCGGGCGCTCGCCAGTGAACAGGCTGAACGGGGAAGAGGAACAAACCGGTAAAGCTAAACTTTGCGCTGGCATTTCACCCCGTCACGATGTTCGTGACGGGGTTTCTTCCGCGGTCGCGAGCAAAAGACCGCGTGCCGCCGATTTCGGATAAAAAAATCGCCGCCGAAAATAGGCCTCATCTCGGCGGCGAGGGCTCAGCAACAGCTCTTAATTGGCCGGGTTCACCTGTATCTTCTCCATCATGCCGCCATCCTCGTGATCCAGGATGTGACAGTGGTAGACGAAGGTTCCCGCAATATTCGGATCGCGAAAATCCATGCGGAGGGTGACGCTCGGGTACGCTCCATGCCCGCTCCAATTGGGCACGATGATGGTGTCCTGCAGGTCAGGATTCTGCACCGGCACTCCGTCCATCGCCATCACCAGGAAATGAATCTGGTGGATGTGAAATGCGTGCACCTCGCCGGAGCGGTTCTCGATCGTCCAATCCTCGACTGCTCCCACGTTGGTTACGATGGCGGGCGGATCGTCCATCTGGAAGAGCTTCGGTTGCCGCCCGTCGACGGTAATGTAAAACTGGGTTCCGCCGTTCGTGCCAACGTTTTGTTCGGAGAAATAGAGCTTGCGGGTTGCGGTCGGTAGTTGCGTAGAAAGCCCGGAGAAGCGCACTGGTTGGGTAGGAGGCTTAAAGGTATGCGTTGCCTGGTGTTTGGAACCGCCACCCACGATCAATTGCGCCAGGACTTGGGGAATGTTGTGATCACCGACCGGGCCGGTGTCATATCCGTTCGTCCGGAAGTACACCTCCTGCCCTGCCGTCATCCCAGGGATGATAAATTCCATGCGTCCTGCCGGAGGGATGTTCAGGGTGTCGGTATAGATGGGAGTTTGTAGCTGCACGCCATCAATCGAGAGCACTTCCAGCTGTTGTGGGATGCCATCGTAGGTCAATTGCAATGCGACAAACTGCTTACTCGACGCATTCAGGAAACGCCAGAATTCCCGCGTGCCGGCCTGCACCGTGATGACCGGCGGAGGTCCGCCCTCGGGATAAATCGCCGGCTGAAAATTCATCGTGAGTTGGGTGTTCGCGTCGGGATCGCGCGCCGGGCCCTGCTTGTCCTGTTCGCGCAGAATCAGCACGCGTTCGGTTAGCCCAGGAGGCGTGGGTCCTTCGACGATCAGGGCGCCGGCCGCCCCGCCGTTCACCTGGGTTGTGGTGTTGCCATGAATATGGGGGTGATACCAGTACATGCCCGGGGGTTCGTTAGCCGGGATCTGCACCGAGTACTGGAATGGCGGATCGCCAGACTCGATGACGGTGTTGATCACATCGTCCTGGTGACAAACCGGAGGAACATTCAACCCGTGGAAGTGGACATTGGTTGACGAAGGCAGGACCTCGTCGCCATTACAGTTATCCGCCGGGTCTTTGCCATGATGCATGGCATGCATGTGCTGCGCCCGTTTCTTCCCGCTCTTGCGGTCATACGGAGCCTGGATGTTGTTGGTGACGTTCATGACCAGGCGGTCGCCCGGATTCAGTCGCAGCGTCGGAGCCTCGATCTGCTGCCCCTGATACATGTAGATGTAGCAATAGTGCATAAAGCCATTGACGTCCACGGCATTTTGCAGCGTGAGATCTACCGTCAGGGTTCCGTTCTGGCTGTAGAGATCCAGCGGATTGTTCACAGGACTGCCCGGCACCGGCCGGTCGGGACAGGTCGGCTGCTGGGCGGAAGCGTTCAGCAGAAAAACTCCGCCAATCAGCAGAGGTAACACCACTCGTAGCCTTGCGTGCATTCGTTGCTCCAGACGTTTGGGTGATTAGAAGGGCCGTGGCGGAAACACGGCGATGGATAACAGGCCATCGCTCAGCAAGTCAGGAACTTCGGAGTTGGCTGACTCTGTCAAAGTACAGCTTCTGCCATCGCTGCCTACGTTGATATTCACGATGCCGAGATAGGATCCGGTGAAACCGTATTCGGCGACATAGAGAACCCCGCCGGTCCCGGTGTTATCGCGGGTAGCGATTGAACCCACAAAAGCCCACGGATTGTAGAAGCCCCCAAGCTTCGGCGAGCTGCAGCCGCCGGAAACTCTGCCGGTCCGTTTGTCGAAAAACGCGGCGCTCACTGAGCCGCCATCGTTGTTCCCCATGAAGATCAGAGATTCGTCCGGACTTAGGCGGACCGAACCGGAATTAACCCCCGGACCAACTGCGTTCGCGCCACCCCCGACGGTGTACCACACGGTCGGCGTCAGTTTGCCCGAAGAGACATCGGAAACCTCGACTGTGGTCGGTATGGAAGAATCGCCGAAGATTGCGAAGTGTCCGTCCTGGGTGATATCGACCCCCTCGGGAAAGTTACTTCTCGCGATCACATAACCGGTCGAGTTCTGGGCATCGTTGTTGGACATGGGTATACCGTTCGATACATCGAAAGACTCGATGGAGCCATCGGCGTAAGCAAGTACCAGTATGGTTCCATGCAGGGCCATGCCCGCTACCGATCCCCCATTCAGACCCGCAGCCGTTACGTCGCTCAGAAACGAGAGCTGGCACCCCGGCAGGACCGAAAACGTTGCGATGGTGTTCGACGCACTATAGCCGGCATAAAGATAATTAGCGTTCACCACCAGCCCGATACCATTGGCATCGCCCGCATCCGTGGGCGAGGCGGCAAACGGCCCTGCCAACTGCTGGGTTTGAATATTGATTCCCGAGATATTGCCGGTGCCGGCATTGGAAGCATAAACACATTGCGTCGACGAGTCGGGCAGCAGGTTGACGCGCGGGGCCGCGAAATAGCCTCCAGCAATTCCCGTGCCTTGAGTATTGGTGTCCGCCGCAAAAGTCAGTGTCGGTCCGTTCTGGTTCATCCCTGCCAGGAAAAAGCTCACATAGGTGTGCAGCAGGCCGTCATCGTTTGTCAGGACATAAATCGGCTGTGACGGAAAAGCAGAATTTTGGGCCGCACAAAGTGCAGCGAACGAAACCACCACGCCGGCAGTCAGAAACAGTCTTAGCTTGAATCTCATGGTCGTTTGGAACCTCAGGAAGACAAGAACGAAAGCGGAGAGAATCCTATACTGAAAGTGAGAGTGCAGCAATACTTGCGGCTGGATGGCATCGAATGTCTATTGCAAATAGAGCTGCGACCTTCCGCAACTGTTGCAAACAGCTATCTCTACATGCAGCTGCGGAGCTGATGAAGCATCCAGTCTTTCAGAATTCTTAGTGGGCATCTGCTTGGCCAAAGACGGTTATCTTGGTACCGATTTTAGGAAACTCAGCATGGCTCGGCAACTAGCTCGTTTTGCAACCTTCGCAGATGCTTGTAACAGGTTGCAGGAAGAGTTCAACAATTTATTTCGACTATTGGAGATAGTACTTCGCTGAGAGTAAGCCGAAAATCAATGGAGATCCCAAAGGGATTTTCAAGGACCGGCGCCCGGTTTTGATCAAACTACTTCCGGCTGCCAGTAGACGATTCTCATCGGCGGGTGAAGCGAATTTGGGGCTCCTCTACTGCTGAGTTGCTCCAAGCCTTGGCGGCGTGTGCTCGAACGGCAGCTTGGTGTAGCGCTCCTTGTCGACTTCGATGACAAGGGCCACTCGTTCTTCGGGATTGCGGAAGGGAAACGGCTTTCCGGTGTACTTGATCGAGATGGGATCCATCAGCATCAAATCCGGATCGGGCCGCCGTTCGATCACTCGTCCGCGAATCTGCACCTCCGAGTAGGGATCCCGGAAATCCACAATTGAGAGCGCCACGCGCGGGTCACGCGCCGCGTTGCGAGCTTTCAAAGAGTTTTCCCCGGTGCAGATGATGATGCGATCTCCCTCGCGGCCTACCCACACCGGCACGCTCTGCGGCGAGCCGTCGGGCATTAAGGTCGCGAAATGTGCGAAATTCGCTCCGTCAAGAAGCTGCTTGGTTTCGCTGGAAAGAATCATTCGCCCTCCCGCGCCAAATTCTCAAACCGCGTGTACCGCTTGATGAACGCCATCTTGATCATGTCCGTGGGACCGTTGCGCTGTTTTGCCACGATGAGTTCGGCCATGCCGTCGAGGTCAGGGTCGTCCTTCTTATAAACCTCTTCGCGGAAGATGAAGGCGACGACGTCTGCGTCCTGCTCGATGGAACCGGACTCGCGCAGATCGGAGAGTTGCGGGCGATGGTCGCCGCCACGACTTTCCGGCGCGCGGCTCAGCTGCGATAGCGCGACGACCGGTACCTTCAGCTCTTTAGCCAACGCCTTCAGGCCGCGGGAGATGGCTGAAACTTCCTGGGTGCGGTTCTCGAAGCGCTTGCCGCCGATGGGCACCGCTGACATCAGTTGCAAGTAATCGACGATGAGCAGGTCGAGGCCTTCCGTCTGCCGCAAGCGGCGCGCTTTGGCACGCATCTCGCTGACGGAAATGCCCGGCGTGTCGTCGATATACAGCTTCGACTGCGTAAGCTGCTCCACCGCGTGCGTCAGCTTGCGCATATCGTCCTTGGTGAGGAAGCCCTGGCGCAGGTCCTTGGAATCGACCTGCGCATGCGACGCCAGCATGCGCATCAGCAGCGCCTCGCGCGACATTTCCAGCGAAAAGACGCCGACAACTTTGCCGTCGAGCACGGCAGCGTTCTCGGCGATGTTCATGGCGAAGGCGGTTTTGCCCATCGAGGGCCGCGCGGCAATGATGATCAGGTCCGACTTCTGCAATCCGCTGGTCAACTTATCGAGCTGGATGTAATGCGTCGCCAGCCCGGTGATCTCCTGGCCGCGTTTGTACAGCTCTTCCAGCGAGCCAAACGAGCTCTTGATGATGTCAGGGATGTTCAGGAATCCCTGTCCAATGCGGTTTTCGGAGAGCTGGAAGATGGCCTGCTCGGCGCGGCCCAGGACCTCTTCGGCTTCGTCGGCGTGCTCGATGGCCTCGGCGATGGCGTTCTGCGCGACGTTAATCAGGCCGCGCAGCAGTGCCTTGTTGCGCACGATGCGCACGTAGTGCTCGATCGAGGGCCGCTCGGGGACGCCGTCAATCAGCGACGACAGATAGGCAACGCCGCCGATGGCCTCCACCTCTTTGCGGCGGTCCAGTTCCTCGACCAGCGTGATCATGTCGACGGGCCGGCCAGTCTCCTGCAAATCGCGCATGCGTGAGTAAATACGGCGATGCGCGTCGAGCGAGAAGTCGTCGGAGGTGAGATGTTCGGCGGCCTGATCGTAGAGCGAGTTGTCGAGCAGGATCGCGCCCAGGATGGAGCGCTCGGCCTCCATGCTTACCGGAAGCCCACGCTCCAAACTGTAGTCGGTGGTCGCCATAGCTGTCCCAACAATTTAGACATTCAGGGGGAACGGTGGTCAATGCCGAATGAGGTTCGGTGGTGAGCGCGCAACAGATTTCGTTCGAAAAGCTGTGGGACGCTGTGGAAGATGAGGCTTCTCGTGAGAATAGGGTCTTCGACCCGCTGCGCCGCTCAGGATGGCAAAGACGGTTGTCAGTTGCCGATTGCCAGAAAGGCAACCGCAGATCCCTCCGCTCGCCCTCCGCGGCGGGCGCTGTCGGGATGACAGTTCTTGATTACGCGTGAGTGCTGAAAGCTGAGGGCTGATAGCCGAAAGCTGGGGCCTGGCACCGACAACTGAGAACTGACAACCGACAACTCCCCACTGGCAACTGCTTCAAAAACGATGCGACCCGAGGCCAGCCACCCCGGGTCGCGGCAGAGGCACGGCTCCCGCGTCGTGTGACGCGCAACAAGCGTGGCTTCCTCGCTCAGCCCAGAGCAATGGCAACGGACGTCCGCGTGTTGCGCAGCGGCATGCTTTTGGAGTATGGACTCGGAGGAACGCCACTCGAGCTTTGGGGCCCGAGGGTAGTCCATACAAAAGCCACGCGGGGCCCAATCTGCCTCTACGGCTGCGACAACTCAGCATGCGGCAAGTTCCCAAGAGCCTAAGGACGGCGCTCGGAATCAGATCCGAGCCGCGAAATCCGCAAGCTCGGATCACCTCTCATCGCCGAATGGTCGTCTCAACCGGGAAGCGGCACGCGAATAAGCCTGTGCCTCGATGCGTGACAGAATGCCTGAAAGTCGTGCAACTCACAAGCACAAAAATCATCCCGCTGTGTATTTTGTGTGCAAGGCCCATATTTGCTGTGCAAATCGCGTACCCAATTCCAGCAACCGAGGACGCCGAATGCATCCCCGCGCAGGTTGACGAGTTTGTTACTATCGCGAATCGCCGCACCGGTTTATGCTCCCGGCTATGGCAGTGTCGGTCACGGTGTTGGCGAGCGGAAGCAAAGGCAACTGCACCTTGGTCGCCAGCTCGGGCGCACGTTTGCTGATCGATGTCGGCCTTTCCTGCCGCGAGTTGCTGCGGCGCATGGTGCTCTGCGGACAAGACCCGCGCTCGCTCGACGCCATCCTCATCACCCACGAGCACACCGACCACATCAGCGGGCTTCGTGTGCTGGCGCGCAAGCTCAAGATACCGGTTTACATCACCGAGCCAACCTACCACGCGTACCAGCGCTGCGAGCGCGACAGCGCCGGAAACCGGGTTTCGCTCGCGCGGCTGGAGATCTTCTCCTCCGGCAGCACCTTTCAGATCGGCGACATCACGGTCACGCCGTTCACCATTCCCCACGATGCCATCGATCCGGTCGGCTTCACCTTGCGTAGTGACGGGATCAAGATCGGTATCTGCACCGACCTGGGTTATATGCCGGCCAGCGTTCGCCACCATCTGCGCGGCTGTCATGTGCTGATGATCGAGTCCAACCACGATCTCGAGCTGCTACGCGGCGGCCCTTATCCCTGGAGCGTCAAGCAGCGCGTGATGAGCCGGGTGGGCCATCTGTCCAATGACGCGCTCGCAGATTTCCTAACGAGCGACTATGATGGAGGAGCTGAGTTCCTCATTCTGGCGCATCTTTCGGAGCAGAATAATCATCCGGAGATTGCGCGCATGACGGCGGAACGAGCCTTGGGGGAGCAGCGTAACCTGTTAAGTAATCGCTTGCTGCTGGCTGCCCAGCACCAACCGCTGGCGGCGGTGAGGCTGTAGCAGGCAGTTTCGCGAGCCGGTCTTCCAGAGTTTTCGCGACGTTCGAAGTTCACTCGATGTCACAATGCACTGACCCTGTCGTCGGCAAGATCCTGGCCGGATGGCGGTACGATATCTCCGGCATCGCCCTGGAAATGCGCGGCGACTACGAGGCCCACCTTGCCGAATGTGCTTTTTGCCGCTCGCGTCAGCGCCTGCACCGTGGCATCGACATTGGGCTGATGGCGCTGGCCTCGGCGTCGATGGTCGTCTTCCTTCTTGCCTACGGGGTGATCCGCTACTTCCGTCCCAGCCACGCCTTCTGGCTGGAGGTCGGCGCCCTCGCCGGATTCCTGCTTTCCATGCTGCTGTGGCTGCTGGTCGCCGTGGCCACGCCCGCTCCCCTAGTGGTGAAAGATGCTGCGCTCCTGGGCGCTCGCATGGGATTGGAAAGGCTGCCGGAAGAAATTCGCGATCGCATCCCCGAAGATCTGCGGCTGAAGATCTCGGGACAAAGCTAGTCAGTATTTCTCACGAGCAACGAGCGTGTTTGTCGGCTTACTTGGTAGAGCTGACCTTCAGGTCAGCGTCCCAGCGGACATTTTTTTAGGGTTCAGCGGGCTTCAGCCCGCTCCCAACCACGTCGGCCAACGGCGGATTTGGAACCTGGAACCGGGCCGTTTCGTGCTGGTTACTTTCGTTACTCCCCCCTCTCGAGCCTTGTAAGCTGCTGAAAACAATCAGAATCATGGATTTTCCCCAGCTAAAGTGTTCTCATACTTTGAGTTACATGCAAAGTGGTCTCGGCGTGGTACTTAGGCGACGACTGAACCGACAAATGAAACGGCGGCACCAGAACCACCTGAAAAACCAGCTACTTGCCACCTTCGCTCTTATCGGGGCGCACCTGACAACTTATGGAAAATATTACAGTTTGTTAAAGGAGTATTAAGGTTTTGTAAAAAATTTGTCTTGACATTCGACTAAAGTAGTGCAACGATGCGTTCCTCTTCCCTTGTAAGTGCTTGTGGGGACGACTCTCGTAAGTATCTATCTAACTAGCACTATTGGGACAAAGCGCATAAGCACTCCCTAATAGAAGCTACTCGGTCAAGCTGTGGCTGTCGTCGACGAAAGTAGCATTCGAAAGTAGTACGACGATTCGTATATCTGCGAAATCAGGCAGGGAACTCCTGCATGTCGTCCGCTGACACGATGGCGGTCCAGCAGGAGTTAAAGAAGCCTTTCCCCGGGCCCTTCTGAAGTCTGCACCACCTTCGTCGTCCCTGGCTCAGCGTTGTACCTAGCAAGCCTCCTCCTCTTCCATAATCATGGAGGCAATAATATACTTGACAGAATGTAACGATTGGGCTACGCTCGTTTCAGTAAGAGGTAAGCCCAATGGAATCACCTAAATCCCTCCAAGAAGCCATCCAGATATTCAGCGACTTACGAGAACTGCCGCCAGTTTATGACTCTGCTGCGCTGGCCGGAAGGCAAGATGACCTGCCCGCGCTGCGGCTCGGAGAAGGTCGGCTACTTGGATAAGGCCCGCGTGTACGTTTGCTACGGCGGACACAAGAAAGCCAAGTTCTCGCTCAAGGTCGGCACCATCCTCGAAGATAGCCCGATTGCTCTTGAGAAGTGGCTACCTGCAATCTGGATGCTGGCGAACGATAAGAATGGGATTTCCTCTTGGGAACTGCATCGCGCTTTGGGTGTGACGCAGAAAACCGCTTGGTTCATGCTGCATCGCATTCGCGCTGCTTTCAAGTCTGGAGGGTTTGGGGTTAGCACCAAGCTCGGCGGGCCGGATGGTGGGCCAGTCGAAGTGGATGAGACATTTGTCGGCGGCAAAGTGCAGAACATGCACAAGGGCCGTCGCGTAGCAATTCAGAAGATTCGCAGCGAACAGCGCAACTCAGAAGCCGACCAGTATCCCGGCAAAACAGCCGTCATGGGAATGTTGGATCGTGAGTTGCGACAAGTTTGGGCCAGCGTCATTCCGAACGTGAAGCGCGAAGTGTTGCTGAATCGAATCCTGAAAGAGATCAAGCTCGGCTCAAAGGTCTACACCGACGATGCTACCAGCTACGGCGGCACACTTCCGCACAAGTACATTCACGAGGTCGTCAGTCACGTTGACGAGTACGTGCGCGGGCAGGTTCACACGAATGGAATCGAAAACTTTTGGAGTCTATTGAAGCGCACCTTGAAGGGTACTTACGTGGCCGTTGAGCCAGTGCCATTTACAGCGATACGTTGATGAGCAAGTGTTCCGCTTCAACAATCGCGCCACGAAGGATAATCCGTTGAATGATGCTGACCGCTTTGTGTTCGCCCTCTCCAAGATCGTCGGCAAGCGCCTGACTTACTCAGAACTGACGGGGAAGGAGGGAGAGGCGAGTTTCTAACCCTTATCGCCGGAAGCGTGGCAGGAAGCCGAAGAATGCGGTTTAGGACCGCGCTTCGGCTTTGTCGCTCGCTCTGCTTTTTCTCTTGCCAGTTCCCGCTCTACGTCAGCCTTTGGTGCTCGCAAGATCGCCCGCATTGCGTTCTCGAAATTCGTGTACTCAGGCGACGGCTTTTGTCTCATTGTCGTACTTTCCTGACGAGTCTTTTCACGATATATTCAGCGGTTTGCTCAGCGTTCATCATCTGTCGGGGAGGCAACGGCGACATTACGATAAGCTGGTCATTGTGGACTCCGAATAGGAGATGGATTTCGTTGTCGCTCATTGCATTTTCCATGTCGTGAAGTCTGATACGAGGCGACGGCTGTTCTGAGCAGAATACGTTTGTGTAGTCGATCTTAGGCATTGTGCCCGTTCTGGCAACTTCGACATGGCACCCGTTGGGACCCGCCGGAGACACAGAAGCGCGGAGTCCGATCTGTGCTAAACCATCAACGTTGATCTGAATTTCCTTTAGGACTTGCTTCCAGAAATCCGGGGCTTCAGTCCTAATCTTGAGAGTGGCGATTTGGTTTTCTTGTGATTCGCGTTCACGCGCGCTCTCTACTCCCTCGTCCTCTTCCTTTAGGTCGCGTATCCATTTTGGTGTTATGTCGTTCACAATGCGTTCCTCAAATGAGCCTTGCATCGCACACACGCTCCGCTGTAAGATTTGTGCGGATACGGCCCAAACCGCGCATCAAGGCTGATTCTCAGTCGGCCCAGTGCGGATGCATTCAACCCTTCGTGAAAATCCTATCACGGAGGGCAAGCGGACGTGTCCAACCTATCGCTCTATTCCGAAGTGCCTCTCGAAGTTCTCCCGCACGATCTGAACGCTCATCAGCATTGCGGAAGCAATCTCCTGCAAACGAACTCGGGGAGTCTCATCGACCGTTATCTCGAAGGAGAACTCGGGATTCATGTGTATCTTCGCACCCGAAACATAGTTTCCAATCTTGAAGCTCGCGAGATTGTGGCCGTGTTCGAGAATCTGCCCGTGGGTCTCGAAGTTGCAGAACTCAAGAGTCATTCCGTGAGGAACAATGATTCTCAGGTTGCCGCTGATAATTGCAGTCCCAATCAAATGCAGTTTTCGATGTCTGTCGATTCGCGCCCAATCGTTCAAGACCATCAGCGTAGCGCCGATATCCCACTCCTTACCCTCGTATCGTCCGGTAGCACCTCTGTAAAGCTGTACGGCTTCAACCAAGTCCCTTATCTGCTGCGGGATGATTTTCTTCATGCGCCGCATGACCTCTTCGAATTTACCGGGATCGGCTCCGAAGACAAATTCCCACTTCTCTTTATCGGGGGGAGGGTCTTGTTTGAACTCCAGAACGGCGGCATCGTACACACAGGAGTCGAGTGCGCTTCGGAGTTGATACAGCAGCTCTCCGAATTCGAGAGAAAACGGGAGAAGCCAATCCCTCTGAACTGTGCGGAGAACGAACCTACCGTTCCCGTCGTGGTCTATCTCGGCCTCAGCAGCATAAACGTTGTTTGTGTCGAGTCCATTCCAAATCTTAATGAGGGATTGGCGGTGGAACTCCGCCCGCGCAACACGATCCCAGCACGTTTGGAATGGTAGCGTCATTCCGCCGAATCATAGCAGCGTAGAATCGTAGCCCGTGAGGGTTAATCGGCGTTACTTGGTCGGCGGGATTTACTGGGGCGTCCTGCTGCTTGGTGGTGCAATCGGCTGCGCCTGGTACTCGGTTGGATACATTAGAAGCGGCCAGATTGTACGCGGCATTCTCGGCTTGTGGGTGGCTCTTGGCTTAGGCTGTGTTGGCGGTGCGCTCGCATGGTCGATCTTCTCCAAAGACTGATGTTAAGCCCTGTCACGGCAACGCCAGCCTAACACAAACATTCAGGCAGGTATATTATTGCCATCATGGATTTTCCCCAGCTAAAGTGTTCTCATACTTTGAGTTACATGCAAAGTGGTCTCGGCGTGGTACTTAGGCGACGACTGAACCGACAAATGAAACGGCGGCACCAGAACCACCTGAAAAACCAGCCACTTGCCACCTTCGCTCTTATCGAGGCGTACCTGACAACTTATGGAAAATATTACAGTTTGTTAAAGGAGTATTAAGGTTTTGTAAAAATTTGTCTTGACATTCGACTAAAGTAGTGCAACGATGCGTTCCTCTTCCCTTGTAAGTGCTTGTGGGGCGACTCTCGTAAGTATCTATCTAACTAGCACTATTGGGACAAAGCGCCGAAGCAATAAGCACTCCCTAATAGAAGCTACTCGGCCAAGCTGTGGCTGGCGGTCGTTGAAAGCAACAATTCGGAAGTAGTGCGACGATCCGTATATCTGCGAAATCAGGCAGGGAGCTCCTGCATGTCGTCCGCTGACACGTTGGCGGTCCAGCAGGAGTAAAGAAGCCTTTTTCCCGGGCCCTACTGAAATTTGCACCACCTTCGTCGTCCTTGGTTCAGCGTTGTAATGGCAACCCTCCTCCTCTTCGAGCCAAGGCACAGGCCCCGAAAACAAACCCTGCTTATGGAGGATTCCCTATGCGCCGTCTACGTGCCACCGAAACCAGCACCACAATCTTGTTTTTGTCCGTGCTGGTAGCATGCGTGCTTCTGCTTTGCAGCCCGCTAACCGCACAGGATAGCGCTTCACCCACGCCAACCGTGAACGAAGCTATTCATTTTGCCGTGTCGCCGCCGCTGAGCGAGATAGCCAAGATGCCTCGAGCGCCCCAGTATGGCTTTCATGAAGCTCCACCGGTTCGCCGGATCCCGAAACGCGACTTCGGCGTGGCGGTCGATCCTGTCGAACAGAGCCTAACCTTCGGACCGCCAGCGGTGAATTACACCATTGGGTTGGACTTTCTTGGGGTCGGCAACGGCTTTCCCGGGTACACCGTCCCCGACGCTCCTCCGGACACAAATATGGCGGTGGGCGATACCCAGATCATCCAATGGGTGAACGTTTCCTTTGCAATCTTCAACAAGTTCAACCCGAGCAATTTCGCCGGACCTATCTTGGGTGGAGACCTCTGGGAGCCTCTGGGCGGTCCTTGCGTGGGCAACAATGCGGCGACATCATCGCGCAGTGGGACAATGCCGCACACCGATGGGTGCTGGCCCAGAACGTGTTTCCGTCTCCCCGTACTATGTGTGCGTCGCCGTGTCGACCGGTCCCAACGCACTAGGTTCCTATTACCTGTACCAATTCCCCGTCCCGGGCAACGGCTTCCCCGATTATCCCAAGTGGGGCCGTTGGATCAATACCTGGGCCCAGACCATGAACAACTTCGGCCCCTTCGGCGGCGGTTTTGTCGGGCCCGAAGTTTGCTTGTACGAACGGAGCAAGCTGCTGGCAGGAAGCGCGGCCAGACAGGTGTGTTTCCAGCTCTCGCCGCAAGATTTGACAGCCTGTTGCCTGCCGACATTGACTCGCCAACCAGTCCGCCTTCCACCGAATGCCAGTTCTTTATCGGCAGCGTTGGTGTGACGAGCTCTACCCTATCTCTGTATTCGGCTTG
The DNA here is from genome assembly GCA_963785825.1 of uncultured Acidobacteriaceae bacterium. GTDB lineage: Bacteria > Acidobacteriota > Terriglobia > Terriglobales > Acidobacteriaceae > Bog-257. The sequence continues at coordinate 79,448 of CAWAWQ010000003.1, forward strand.
CATCGACTGGCTGCATCCCAGCCTGGCGTACATGACCGGCAATCACAACTCTCAGCTCACCACCGTGGCAACGTACAGCGTACCTTGCGGCGGTGGTTTCGGCGGCGCTTGCGTCCCGCAAAAAGGTCCCCAGCGACCTGCTCGACTCCCTTGGCGATCGCCTGATGTATCGCTTCGCCTACTTCAACGATCCGCCAGGAGGGGCAGGAAACGCTAAGCAGCATTGGTACGTCAACCATGACGTCAAGCCTCGGGTGGCCAGATCGGCGTGCGCTGGTACGAGTTCCAGGCGCCGCAGATAGCGATTACGCCGCCCTACCTGACCGGTCCATTCCAGCAGGGCACCTATGCTCCCGATTCGAATTACCGGTGGATGGGCTCCATCGCCGCCGACATCAACAATGACATCCTGGTGGGCTACAGCTTATCGAGCTCCACCGTGTATCCCTCGATTGAGGTTGCCGGACGCGTGAAAAACGATCCGCTCGGGCTCGGCAAGCTGCAAGCCGAAGTGTCGGTGGTCGCCGGCACCGGCTCGCAACCTGACACCTCCAACCGCTGGGGCGATTACAGCGCCATGCGACTCGATCCCGATGGCTGCACCTTCTGGTACACCACCGAGTACTACATGCTGACGCAGCGCTTCGACTGGAGCACGCAGATCGCGAACATCAGGTTTGCCGGCTGTCACAATCCTGCCTATCGACGGCTACATCGAGCTTTGTAAGCAGTCGGACCCGGATTACCCGGTGAGCGGCATATTTGATTTCAACCTTAGCGCGCCGTTCTTCAACGCCGGTCCCTATCACGTTGCCGTGGGCACCTGCTCACCGCCTATCCAGGTTCCTTCCGGCGAGATCACGATCAACGAAGTGCCGCAGATCGGCGTCGCGGTCGAAGACGTGACCGCGTATTCGTACGATGCTCTCGGAAACTATATCGATGAGCTGGATAGCTGGACTCCGCCGAGCCCCACTTCGACTGTGACGGTCATGCCTGGTGGCGTCCAACTGGAAACCGTCGCAACCTATACAAACTTTGCTGCTCCTCCTGGGACGCTGAAGGTTTGCAAGATTGCCGGCCCGGGTATTACGGTCGGGACGCTATTTACCTTCACGGCGACCGGCCTGCCGCCCTTCCAGGTACCGGCCGGCCCGCCGCCGGGCGGCTCATGCGAGATTGTCGGCTCCTTCCCGGTTAACAGCCTTATCACCGTTGCGGAAACTGTTCCGCCCGGCGTTGTTGTGGCGGGCATCACAGTTGAACCGCCAGAGTCGGGGCGGCACGCAAACTTCCAATAGCGTTGTTGTCACCATCGGCAGCGGTATCACCGAAGTGGATTTTACGGATACCCAGGCACCGCCGCGGGGGTGCTTCGGCCGTAATCTCCTCACCAACGGCGGCTTTGAGAGCGGCGATTTCTCTGGCTGGACTCAAGGTGGCAATACTGGACACACGTTCGTCTGGAGTGGTCCCTATTTCCCCTATTCTGGCGCCCAAAGCCCCCCATTTTACGCCCTTCTCGGCCCGGTCGGCAGCGATGGAAGCCTTAGCCAGACATTTGCAACAACGCCCGGTCACCAGTACACCGTCTGCTTCTGGCTGAGCGCGGTTGGGGACATACCGAGCGACTTTAGCGTCTTCTGGGATGGACCTCAGCTGCTCAGCCTCACTACCCCCGATACGCGAGTTGGAGGCGTCCCCCAATGGAAGGAATATGTTTTGTACCCTGTGACCGGAACAGGCACAGACACCCTCACGTTCACTTTCCGGGACGATCCAGCCTATATCGCGCTGGACACCGTTTCGGTAACTCCGTAGTGATTCGGGCGAGCACCCCACCCAAGCTTTCCAGCTTGGGTGGGGATTTCCTCTCGCTGTCGGTGTTGCTCACGGAAAAGCGAACCACCGAAGCCCCACGTATTCGCGTCCTTTGCGAATACGTGGGATAGGAGGTTGCCGGATGCCCACCAAGCGGAACTCTACTCTAGAGTCCCGCCCCGGGATTTTTTCCAAGCAAGATAGTGTGAGCGTTCAATCCAACATCAAGCAAGACACCGGAGCTAGCTGAAAAAGGAGATCCTATGATGGGAACCAAGAATTGGAAGATTTGGGCATCGCAGCTGCTGCTATGCATCACGATGCTAATCGCGCTTTTCAGTGTTTGCAACGCCCTTGCAGACGATCGGATCATTATCAACGGTAGCTCGTGTAAGGTGACAGAAGAAGACGTGCCGACGTCCTCCGACTATTACCTGCCGCCCACCTCAGTCAATGATCTTTACCTGCGAGTGGACTTTCCGGATTCGCATTGGCGATTTGGACTGCGCAATGCCGGACTGAAGGGTCTCAGCATGGTCGATGTGTCTCTGCAGGCGGGACAGTTCACCGCCCCGCAGTACATCATCAAGCATGGGGGATTGGCAGATATTTTTGTTCCCTATGATGATGGTTCATTCGATCCTTATGACATGCGGTATGGGTATACCAATCTTGATCAGATGAATCAGGGGGATCTGCCAGCTCAACTGAGCAGCTTGGTCTACTTGAGGTCTGGGTACTTATTCGACTTTGTTGATGGGCACCCATTGCAGTTCATTCGAGATAACGTTCCGAGAGTGGCTGTTGAATGTCGGGAATCGGGCATTGCCTGGTTGTGTAAGAACTCAGGGGACGCCACTAAGAACATTCGTCGCCGCGTTTATGAGGTTGTAGTTTGGGCGGTTTACGATGGGGGAAACTACGACAACATAATCGAGTATCGCTTTCGAGAAGATGGCAGCGTGGGGTTCCGTTATGGTGCTACCGGTGCGGTCAGTTCGAGCCATCCTACCACATCGCACATTCACAACGGCGTATGGCGAGTGAGCACGCAGTTGTTCGAGCCGGACCGACAATGAGGCGTTGCAGTTCAGCCATAAAACAGCGTCGGACCAAAAATCAGCACAGGATATCGACACCTCGCTCAGTACCGAGGCCGCTGTCAATTGGGATCCTCTCCAATTTACCGAACTGACAGTCAGGAGCACTTCGCAGAACAACAGCTATGGCCATAAGATGGGTTATGACTTTGTGCCTTGGAATCGCACCGGAACACCCAGACTGCGGCCGCAAAAACTCGATGGAGGCAGTGACACAGAGTTCTGGGTGAATTTCGACTTCGCGGTGACGAACGATAACCCGGGAGAAGATGGGTTTGGAACCACCTTTCCCAACAACTGGCGATTCATCTGGCACTCGCCGGATGACTATCTATCCGCCTACTTGAATAGCGAAACGATCGGTGCGACCGGGAACGGCGTGGTTGTCTGGTACACCTCGTCAGCCCATCATGAGCCCAGCGATCTCGATAATGCGATTGGGTCCTCCGACCATTCGTCCGGTGTTACCCTGGCGCATTGGAGTGGATTCGACATGGAGCCCGACAACTTGTTCGACTATAACCCTCTGGGTGGACCGTCGCGGTGCCAATAGGCTGAAGGGCCGGGCGTGCCCCTCGTATTCGCGTAGTTGCCGAATACGTGGGATTGGATGTCAGAGCAACTTTGAAGTGGGAGATCCATTGAGCGGTACTGGATATCCACCCATAACCCTCAACGGGTACACCTACCATCCCCAGGAGATGGCCTTCATCGGGTGGTTCTACGACAGTTGGCCGCCAACCCTGAATTTGGGCATCCCGGGTTGGTACTCGAATAACGGAAAGTTCACCGGAACGGCGAAGTCTTGTCCTCCAGGAGGCACGAACTGAACTGGAATTTGTGAGGTCCGCGAAACCCGGAGCATGACGAACTTGCTTCCGGCGCCCACGCTGCAGAGCCGGTGGCACCCGCGTCATCTAAATCTCCGCGCCCGGGCCGCGGCCACCATGGGGTCGCAGCGGCAGCAGGTCAGGTCGAGGTCTGGATGTAGGCGCGCATGGAGTCGGCCTCGCTGGACTTCTCGTCGAGGTGACAGCGCAGAAGATCCCGCAGCGACAGGAAACCGACGAGAGTGCGACCTTCGCACACCGGCAGATGGCGGACACCATGGGTCTGCATCAGGCACATGGCTTCTTCCGAGCTGGCGCCGGGATCGACGGTACGCAGGTCGGTGCTCATGACCTCGGCGATCCGCGTGGTCTGCGGATTGCGCCCCTCGGTCACGACCCGGCGCATGATATCGCGCTCGGAGAAGATGCCCACCAGTTTGGTATCGTCCAGCACCGGCACAGCGCCCACATTGCAATCCACCATGTAGCTGGCGGCCTCGAATACTGTCTGGTTAGGTTGAACGTAGTGAATGGTGCGGTTGAGTAGGAGATCCCGGATAGACGCCATAGTGCCTCCTGGAGGTCGTGGACTGAAGGGCGCATCGATCGCCCGATAGGCGAATCCCTTGGGTCTCCGCGACCCGGCACCAACGCAAGCAGCGCTTACCGGCCCAGCCAGCGGCCCGCCTGCCCCGGGAGCGAGGAGCGGAGGCGAGTATAGTCCGAATCCGCGTTAAATGGGAAGAACATTTGAGAGCTGGAAAAATGCGGCTGGGTGGCAACCTTGGACGCTGCCGCGCATCGGCAGGCGCGACATTCCGCGTCCGCGGCTGATATCCTCAAGCGTTTGCCGGCGAGCGGCTCGGAGGACTGGCACGAATGTCGAACAGCCTGGAAGGACGCAACGTGGTGGTATTTGGCGTGGCCAACAAACGCAGCATCGCGTGGGCCATTGCGCAGCAGATGCAGCAGGCCGGGGCGCAACTGGCCATCACCTACCAGAATGAGCGTCTGAAGCAGGAGGCCGACGAGTTGATTGCCGCACTGCCGAACTCGCAGGCTTTCCAGTGCGACGTTTCCCGCGACGAGGAGATCGCCCAGCTCTTCGAGCAAGTGAAATCGCGCTACGGCAAACTCGATGCGCTGGTGCACAGCGTCGCCTTCGCTCCCGCCGAAGACCTGAAGGGAGAGTTCGTTACCACCAGCCGCGAAGGCTTTCGAATTGCGTTGGACGTCAGCGTGTACTCGCTGGTTGCGCTGGCCAATGCCGCCCGCCCGCTGATGACTGAGGGCGGCAGCATCATGACCATGACCTATTACGGGGCGGAGAAGGTGGTACCGAAATACAACGTGATGGGCGTGGCCAAGGCGGCGTTAGAGGCCAGCGTACGCTACCTTGCCTACGATCTCGGCAAGAACAAGATTCGCGTTAATGCTATTTCCGCGGGGCCGATCAAGACGCTGGCGGCGCGTGGCATTGCCGGTTTCGGCGAGATGCTGAAGACCCAGGCGGAACGCGCTCCCTTGCAGCGCAACGTGGAGGTGAATGAAGTCGCCTCGACCGCGGTATTCCTCGCCAGCGACGCGGCTGGCGGAATTACCGGCGAGACGATCTACGTAGATTGCGGATACAACATTATGGGGTTTTGAAGATCGAGGGTATAACATTGGAAAAGAGGTTTGCCATGAGGTATTGGATTTCATATGACCTTGGACTGAACGGGGAATACGAGCAGCTCTACGCATGGTTGGACAAAAACGCTGCGAAGGAGTGCGGTGAAGGCGTTGCGACATTCCAGTCAAAGCTGTCGCGCGAGGAAGTCGCGAAAGAACTTTTACACACTCTCGATCTCAAGCGGAATCCCAGGGTCTATGTCATTACGATGAAGAATGGTGGAAAATTTGTTCTTGGAAAGAGGAAGGTGGCTCCTTGGATCGGTTATGCACAAGCACTAGAACCCGGAGTGGAAGAAGCTGATGAGTGAAATTCTCGTCGACACCGGCTTTCTATTGGGGTTGTATAACAGTAGGGACCAATATCATGAAAGGGCGCGAAAATACTTTCTTGAGTATTTCGGCACTACGGGAAACAGACTGATCATCTGCTGGCCGATACTTTACGAGGCCGTTTCGACGCAGCTCGTGAAGAACAGACCGGCTATGTTTCTGATGCGAACTGATTGGATACGGCTCGCCTCACAAAAACGGTTGGAGTTGTTATCTGACTTACCGTTCCGCGACCGAGTCCTCGACGAATGCTTCGAGGAGCTTCGTAAGCCTTTCCCCCAATCACGTAATCTGAGTGTCGTAGATCGCGTGATTCGACGAGTTCTTTCCGACAGGAGTATGCGTATCGATGCGTTCGTGACTTTTAATCCACGCGACTTCGTAGACGTTTGTAAGACCTCGAACAGGGTTATGGTTTCTTGACCGTCACGTGCCGATTCGTCCCCGCAGGCGCCCAGACCTAATCGCTGAAAGCCAGGTAAGCACCTTTAGCGCGGACACGATTGCACCCTTTACTTCCGCTTCACCACAATCCTTCTTTCCTGGTCTCCCCTCCGCTCGATGGAAATTTCCACGTCGCGCTCCTTCTCGAAGCGGGGAAACTTCTCTCCCCACTCCAGCAGTACCAGGTTGCCTTCTTCGGCGAAGAGCTCGTCGAGTCCGAGGGTGTCGAGTTCGCGTGGGGTATCGATGCGGTATAGGTCGACGTGAAACAGGTTGACCTCCGGACCGCGATACTCGTGGATCAGGGTGAAGGTGGGGCTGGTGACGTCATCCTGCGAGGCCGCCTGCAGCCCCTCGGCGATGCCCTTCACCAGCGTGGTCTTGCCGGTGCCCAGATCGCCGCGCAGAATCACCATGCGGGCGCTTTTCAGAGTGGGCGCCAGCTTGCGGCCCAGTGCCAGCGTCTCTTCGGCCGAGTGCGTGATGTGCTCCGGTGCGGTCATCGCGGAACCCCGATTTTAGCAGGAGGTATGATCCTGCACCCGGGTGCAACGCACCGGTAGTCTCCGAAAGCTGCGTTGCCGGCCCTATACTCATCGACGAAGTACGCGCTCCGCCAGGGAGCGCTACGAGGAGTGTGCGCCGGCGGGCAAACGCAAGTCGTCCTAAGAGGACGGTCAAACTTGCCCGAAATTTTCCTTGATAGAATGATAGGGCAATGATCCTCCCATTCGTCCGCGAACTCTTTGCGGACGTGGAAAAGGCGCCCGCGTTTGCGCGTGCTGTTACCCAGGTCAAGGGCGGCGCGGGGCGGATACGTGTATCCGGACTGACCCCAACCGCCAAGGCAATCTTCTATTCGCTGCTGCACCGGGCCATTTCGCGACCGCTGATTGTGATCGTGAGCGACAACCGTGCGGTCGAGGAAAGCCTGCCGCTGGTCCGATCATTGGCTGAATTGACGGGCGCGGTCTCGCCCGATGCGGTGCTCGGCCTGCCTGCCTATGACGTTCTGCCTTTCGAAAACCTCTCGCCGCATCCGGAGATCCAGGAGCAGCGTGCGGTCACGCTGTGGAAGATAGCGACAGGTGCGGCGGAAATTGTGATCACTCCGCTGGCGGCCACGGCAATGCGGCTGCGCCAAGCCAGCTTTTATGCCGACCTGGCAAAGGTCATCCGCCGGGGAGAGATGCTCGATCCGGATCGCTTGATCGAGCACCTGCGAATCGTCGGCTACAGCCAGGTGGACGTAGTCGAGATGCCGGGTGAATTCGCCCACCGCGGCGGCTTGCTCGATGTTTATCCGCCGGAGCTGGACCGCCCGATTCGTATCGACTTCTTCGGCGATGAGGTGGAGTCGATACGGAAGTTCGATCCCGGCACCCAGCGTTCGGCCGCATCCACCGACGAAATTGCCCTGCTGCCGCTGACCGAAACTCCCGTGGAAGAAGAGACGTTGGCAGCCATCAATGCCCGGCTCTCCGGTGAGCGCGTGGTGGGCGACAGGCAGGTGATCCAGGCGAGCGTGCGAGCGGCAGGAGTTGCGGTTTTTCCCGGCTGGGAATTGTATGCGCCCGTGGCCGGCGCCAAAGAAAATTTCTTCGATCTGCTGCCGGGCGCGACCGTGGTGCTCGACGAGCCCGACCGTGTGGAGGAAGCGCACGACAGCTGGTGGACGAAAGTCACCGAGGCACATGAGCGCAGTCTTGTCGGAAATCTGGTTCGCCCTGACGACCTCTACCTGCTGCCTGAGCAATGGCAGGAACGTCTGCGCCAGGGAACCACGGTTGCGGTAGAGCAACTTGGCATCGAGGGAGACGAGCACGGCGAGCATTTGGTTTTGCAAACCCAGCCCACGACACGCTTCCATGGTTCGGTCGCAGCCATGACGGAGGAGGTGGCCAGCCTGACACGCGCCGGCAAGCAGGTGTTATTTGCGGTCGCAAGCACCGGGGAGGTCGAGCGCCTGGCCGATGTCTTCAACGAGTACAACCTGTCGTTTCGCATCGGCAGCCGCGCTCCCAAGCCGGGCAGTGAAGCCTACGTGGATGAGTCGGCGTACTTCGCAGAAGAGGTGACGGCCGTCACGGTCGTGAAAGGGTATGTGCCGGCGGGGGTGGTGCTGTCGGAAGCCAACCTCGTGCTCTTCGGCGCGCGTGACCTTTTCGACGAGGCGGAAGTCGCGCCTGGCCGGCCGCAGCGGCAAAAATCGAAGGTCTCGGCATTTCTCTCCGATTTTCGCGACCTCGCCGTCGGCGACTATGTTGTGCACGTCGAACACGGCATCGGCCAGTACCAGGGGCTGAAGGAAATTGCGCAGGACGACGGCGGTAGTACCGAGTTCATGATTCTGGAATATGCCGAGGGCGCTCGGCTTTATGTGCCGTTGACTCGATTGGATCTGGTGCAGAAGTATCGCTCCTCCGAAGGTGTGAAGCCGGTACTGAACCGCTTGGGCACGCAGCAATGGCAGAAGACCAAGGCGCGCGTCAAGAAGGCCATGAAGGACATGGCCGAAGAACTGCTGAAGCTCTATGCCGTTCGCAAGACCGCCGAAGGTCATGCCTTCGCCGCCGACAGCGAATGGCAGCGCGAATTCGAGGACAGCTTCGAGTTCAGCGAGACCGAAGACCAGCAGAACGCCATCGTCGATGTGAAGCACGACATGGAAGCGTCGACGCCAATGGATCGCTTGTTATGTGGTGACGTCGGTTACGGCAAGACAGAAGTTGGCATGCGCGCGGCCTTCAAAGCGGTCAGCGACAATCGCCAGGTTGCGGTGCTGGCGCCGACCACTGTGCTCGCCTTCCAGCACTACAACACCTTTCGCCAGCGCTTCGCGGCATTTCCCATCAAGATCGAGATGCTCAGCCGCTTCCGCACGTCCAAGCAGCAGAAGGAAACCGTTGCGAAGATCGAAGCGGGGCAGGTGGACATTCTCATTGGCACCCATCGGTTGCTTTCCAAAGACGTGAAATTCAGCGACCTGGGCCTGGTGATCGTCGATGAAGAGCAACGCTTCGGGGTCCGCCATAAGGAGCGGCTGAAGCAGCTTCGCCGCGAAGTGGACGTGCTGACCATGTCGGCTACGCCCATTCCGCGAACGCTGCACATGTCGCTGCTGGGACTGCGCGACATGAGCGTCATCGAGACCCCGCCCAAAGATCGTATGGCGATACAAACCGTGGTTGCCGCGTGGGACGAGAAGCTGCTGCGTTCGGCCATCGAAAAGGAGCTGGAACGAGGCGGGCAGGTGTACTTCGTGCACAATCGCGTGGACAGCATCTACGACATTGCCGCCAAGCTGCGCGAGATGGCGCCCAAGGCGCGCATCCTGATTGGCCATGGCCAGATGCCAGAGAGCGAACTGGAGCGCATCATGCTCGCCTTCATGCGGCATGAGGCCGACATCCTGGTAGCCACCACAATCATCGAGAATGGCCTCGACATCCCGCTGTGCAACACCATCATCATCAATCGCGCCGATCGTCACGGCTTGTCGGAGCTGTATCAGCTACGCGGACGAGTGGGCCGCTCCGATCGCCGCGCCTATGCTTATTTGTTGATTCCGCCTGACCGCGAGTTGAGCGAGTTGGCGCGGCGGCGGTTGGCCGCGCTGAAGGAATTCAGCGACCTCGGTGCCGGCTTTAAGATTGCCGCGCTTGACCTCGAGCTGCGCGGAGCCGGGAATCTGCTGGGCGGCGAGCAGAGCGGTCACATCGAGGCGGTGGGATTCGAGCTCTACACCACCATGCTGGAGCGCACCGTCCGCGAGCTGAAGGGAGAAGTAGAGGAAGAAGCCCTGGAGACGCAGTTGAACCTGGGGCTGAATATCCGCATTCCGGCGGACTATATCCCCGAGGAGAACCAAAGGCTGCGCATGTATAAACGGGTCGCGGGGGTGGAGACGGAGGCGCAACTCGAGGATGTAGCGGGCGAGCTCGGCGACCGCTATGGCACGCCGCCGGCTCCGGTACGCAACCTGCTGGACTATGCCGCGCTGAAGTTGCTTTCGCAGCGTATTGGGGTGGCGCAGATCGAGCGGCGGCATGAGGCGGTGAGCATTCGTTTCACCGAGAAGGCCGCTGTCGAGCCGGAGCGGCTGGCGCGCTTTGTGGCAGGCGAGCCCGGGAGTCAGTTCACGCCGGCGGGCATTCTGAAGTTCACGATTAAAGAGAAACAAGCGGAGCAGGTGCTGACGAGGCTAAAATTGCTGCTCGAGCAGTTAGCCGGAGAGCAGCAGCCGGTGGCGTAGCTTGCGTGGCTCCGCGATTGTTCTCAAATTTACTTTAGGGAGCGTCTGATTAAGTGCGATCGAAGTCCCCCCGGGGCTAAAGCCCAGCTTGATTTCAGGCGCTTACGGACGGCCTTAAGGCCGTCCCCTTCCAACCCTCACTTATTCAGATCTTCCTCAGGGGAAGGACGCAGATTGATGAAATTGCCTTTATTCGTGCTGCTCGCCGCACCTATGGTTCTCTCAACTTTTGCCATGAGCCAAGCCGCTTCAACTCCCAAGTCCACCGCTTCGCCCAGCGAATACGACAAGCTCATTGACCAGTACTTCGATCAGTACTTCACCTTCCATCCCACGGAAGGCACGGCCGACGGATTTCATCAGTACGACAACATGCTGGAAGATGCGTCGGAGAAGTCGCGCCAGGCCGAGATCGCCTTCCTGGAGGAAGAGAAACAGAAATTCGGGGCCTTCCCTACCGCTCATCTGGACGAAGACCAGCATGCGGACCGGGAGTTGGTGATCAATGCCATCGAGGCGCGCCTGCTGGAGCTGCAAACCATCCGCAACTGGCAGCACAATCCCGACGGCTATTCCAGCGGTCCGACCTACAGCATCTTCATTCTCATGAGCCGCAACTTTGCTCCTCCCGAACAGCGGCTGAAGTCAGTGATCGCGCACGAGCAGCAGATCCCCGCGAACTTGGCAGCGGCGAAGGCGAATTTGAAGGATGTGCCGAAAGTCTTCACCGAAATCACGCTGGAGCAGATGCCGGCCATCATCGGATTCTTTCAGAATGATGTGCCAACGGCGTTCAAGAGCGTTACCGATCCAAAGCTGCTGGCGGAGTTCAAGGCTTCCAACGATAAGGTGATCTCGGAGCTGCAACGTTATCAGGACTTTCTGAAGAGCGATTTGCTTCCCATTTCTAACGGCGACTTTCGCCTGGGCGCAGAAACCTATCGCAAGAAACTGCTGTACGACGAGATGGTGGATATTCCGCTCGATCGTCTGCTGCAGATCGGCTATGACGACCTGCACAAGAACCAGGCCGAGCTGAAGCGGGTGGCGGCGCAAATCGATCCCAGCAAGACGCCCGAGCAAATCCTGGAGCAACTGGAGCAAGACCATCCGCAGCCCAACCAGTTGCTGCAAACCTTCCGCGATACTTTCAACGGGCTGGTCACCTTCATCCAGGAGAAGCAGATCATCACGCTTCCGTCAACCGTAAAGCCCATTGTGGAAGAGACTCCGCCCTTCGGCCGCGCGTTGAGTTCGGCCTCGATGGACACGCCCGGGCCCTATGAGAACAAGGCGACAGAAGCGTTCTTCAATGTAACCTTGCCCGAACCGACTTGGTCAGCGTCAAAGACCAAGAGCTGGATGGAAGGCTTCAACCGCGGCACCATCATCAGCACCGCGGTGCACGAGGCCTATCCCGGGCACTACACGCAATTCCTGTGGGTGAAGCAGGCGCCGTCGAAGGTTCGCAAGCTGATCGGGTGCGGATCGAACTCCGAGGGCTGGGCGCATTACAGCGAGCAGATGATGCTCGATGAGGGCTATGGCAACGGCGACCCGAAATTGCGCATCGGCCAATTGCAAGACGCGCTGCTGCGTGACGCGCGCTACATTGTCGGCATCCAAATGCATACCGGCAAGATGACTTTGCCGGAGGCAACCGAGTTTTTCGTCAAGGAAGGGCACCAGACGCCGGCGGTGGCGGAGCGGGAAGCCAAGCGTGGCACCTCCGATCCCACCTATCTCGTGTACACGCTGGGCAAGCTGGAGATCATGAAATTGCGCACCGATTACAAACAAAAGATGGGCGACAAGTTCAACCTGGAGCAGTTTCACGACGAGTTCATGAAGCAGGGATATCCGCCGGTCAAAATCATTCGCGAGAAGATGCTGGGCAACGACAGCCCGGTGTTGTGATTACCCGCCAACTGGGCGAGAGGAATTGATGGCAAGAAAGCAAGTCTGTAAGGCGGTATTTCCTGCCGCTGGCCTGGGCACGCGTTTTCTGCCCGCCACCAAGGCGCAACCCAAAGAGATGATGCCGCTGGTGGACAAGCCCATCATTCAATACGGAGTGGAAGAGGCGCTGGCCTCGGGCTGCGACCAGATCATCATCATCACCGGGCGCGGCAAGACGGCGATTGAGGATCACTTCGACGTCAGCTACGAGCTGGAAAAAATGCTGGAGGAGCGCGGCAAGACCGAGTTGCTGGCGGTCGTGCGCCGGATCTCCGACATGATCCACATCGCCTACACCCGGCAGAAAGAAGCCATGGGGTTGGGACATGCGGTGCTGATGTCTCGGGAACTGGTCGGCGACGAGCCCTTCGCCGTGATCCTCGCCGACGACATCATCGACGCTGAGGTCCCCTGCCTAAAGCAGATGATCGACATATACAACGAGACCGGATGCTCGGTACTGGCAACACAGGTGGTCGAAGGCAAAGCGATTTCCTCCTACGGCGTGCTGGATGCGAAACCAGTGCCGGGCAAATGGAATGGCAGGCTTTTCGAGGTCCATAGCCTCGTCGAAAAGCCCAAGCAGGAAGAGGCCCCGTCTAACCTCGCGATCATCGGCCGCTACATCCTGACTCCCGCGATTTTCGAGATGCTAGCTTCAACACCGCTGGGCACAGGCGGTGAGCTGCAACTGACCGATGGTCTGAAGCAGCTTTTGAAGCATGAAAAGATTTATGGTTACGTCTTTGAAGGCAAGCGGCACGACACCGGCGATAAGCTGGGATTCCTGAAGGCGACAGTCGAGTTCGCGCTGAAGCGCGAGGATTTGGGTGGAGAGTTTCGGGAGTATCTCAAGACGCTAGTCTAGCCGAGTGGCTTTCCTTCACCAGTAGCCGGGAGTCTTTGGGTAAGTAGCTTTTGCGCCGGAACCAATCTTCCATGGCGGCGCGCAGACGCTCCAGCGGGACGCGGGTGCCGATTTCCATTTGGCCGTCTCCCACCGGAATCGTGTCATCGAAGACCTGGTCGTTGGTGAAATTTCTCATGCTGAAGCTGTCTAACCACTTCAGCGGACAGGGATAATGTTGCCCGGCCGCTTCGTACTCCACACGGATTTTGCGTGCGAACATGATTCGATTCTGACGGAAAACGACTGCTGCATCCAGCCCGATCGAGCAATCCCTCACAGTTCTGTTATACCGTGGCCGGTTTCTCCTTCAGCTCTCGCAAGCGGAAGATTCTTGGCGATACGACCACAAGCACCGCGACCAGGACCGCGTAGCTGGCAATTACCGGCAGCGTTTCGTGACCGCGCTTGAATCTCCCCATCAGCAGCAGCGCCAGACCGACATGGCGATTCGCATTGCTGACCGCCAGGGTTCGTACGATGACCGCGTCGGCACGCACCAGCAAGTGCATAGCGACAACGGAGGCCACCAGGAGAAGAAATGCCGCCAATACCACGCGGGGAGTGACTGTGGCCAACTCCGGTCCCATCTTCCACAGAAGAATTACGAACACAAGAGTGAGCACGAGATTGCCGACCAGGTTCAGCCCGCGTTGGGCTTTCCTGGAGAACGTGGGGAAAAAGTACATCAAAGCCACGCCCGCCAGCAAGGGCAGGAATTCCTTTTCCACGATTTGCCCCAGCAGGATACGCGGGGGAATCCAAATGGTGCGGTTATAAAGCTTGGCAGCCCCAAAAAACATGATGGGGATCATCAGCGGCGTCAGAGCGCCGCTCCAGACCTGGTAGCTTGCCGCCAGTTGCATGTCGAAGCCGCGGCGGGCAAGCTTGCGGGTGAGCAGGGGCGCGCCAGGCGTGGCTCCCACCATGAAAAGAGCCGCGGTGTTCGGAAGACTCAGGAAGAACACCCGCGCCAGAATCAGCGCAACTGTGGCCGGTACGACGAAGGTGGCCAGCAGCAGGCGCAGCCAGCCCTGCCAGGTGTAGCGTCGCCAGTTGGCAAATATTTGTCTCGGCTGCAGACTCATGCCAACGGAAACCATCAGCACGAATATCGAGGCTGGCAAAAGGAGTTTCATCGCGGAGGCTGATGCAGAACTTGTAGCACACTTGGTCCTGCTTCGTTTCAGAATACTTGTGGTGTCAAAAATTGAGCTCCCTCACGGGGAGGGCTTCTGGATCGAAGAGCAGATTCCTCGTCGGACTAAAGTCTTCCTCGTGATGACAATCGAATGACTCGAAACTGTCCTGCTAACAAGTCCTACTCGAAACTTGAAACTCGAAACTCCTATAATCGAAGCTTATGTCCTCGTTTCCTGAGGTTGACGAACAGCTTGCCTACTTGCGCAAGGGCGCGGCGGAGATCATTCGTGAGAGCGACTTGCGCGAGCGACTGGAGAGGTCGCGCCAGTCTGGCACCCCCATGCGGGTGAAGGCCGGATTCGATCCGACGGCGCCCGACCTGCATTTGGGGCACACCGTCCTCATGCGCAAGCTGAAGCACTTCCAGGACATGGGCCACACGGTGATTTTCCTCATCGGCGACTTCACCGGCCTTATCGGCGATCCGACGGGGCGTTCGGCGACTCGGCCACCACTATCGCGCGAGCAGATCGACCAGAACGCCGAGACCTATAAGACGCAAGTCTTCAAGATTCTCGATCGCGACAAGACGGAAGTTCGTTTCAATAGCGAATGGCTGGACAAGCTGGGCTACGAAGGCTTTATCCGGCTGGCGGCCAAGTTTACGGTTTCACAGATGCTGGAGCGCGAGGACTTCCACAAGCGATTCATGGAAGAAAAGCCCATCGCCATGCACGAGTTGCTCTATCCCATCGCGCAGGGCTATGACTCCGTCGCGCTTCAGGCCGACGTGGAGCTCGGAGGCACCGACCAGAAATTCAACCTGCTGATGGGCCGAGAACTGCAGCGCCATTACGGCCAGCCGCCGCAGATCGTGCTGACGACCCCGCTGCTGGAAGGCACTGACGGCGTGCAGAAGATGTCGAAATCCTACGGCAATTACATCGGCATCACGGAAGCGCCGCAGGAGATGTTTGGCAAGGTGATGTCAATTTCTGACGACCTGATGTGGCGCTATTACGAGCTGGTGACAGACGTAAGCATGGGCGACATCGAGCGCATGAAGCGCGAGGTCGCGAGCGGGGCGGCGCACCCCATGAAGGTGAAGCAGGAACTCGGTAAGCGCATCGTCGCCGATTTCCATTCGCCCACCGCAGCCGAGCAGGCAGCGCACGATTGGTCGCGCATGTTCCAGAAGGATGAGGCGCCGGAAGACCTGCCGGTCATGGCTGTGCGCTTTGAGGATGTGGCCGCGCCCAATGCATCCACTGTCAACGGGACCGTTCAGGTGAAACTCGATAAGCTGCTCGCGCGCACAGGTCTTGCAACCTCGGTTACGGATGGACTGCGAAAAGTAAAGCAGAATGCGGTGAAGTTAGACGGAGAGCTCAAGACCGAGCTGGTGGTGACCGTGATGCTGGGGAGCGAATTCACTCTCCGTGCCGGGAAGAAGATGGTGAAAGTGGTTTTGCAACAGTAGTCCAACCCGGTTCGGCAAAAAGATAGCGCCGGAGGCGCGAAAGAGTTTAGCCCAGCGCTTCAGCGCTGGGTAGAGTGGGAAAATATCCCGAGTCCTGTAGGGACGGCACGGTTCCCACGCAGATACTTGAGCCCTCCCGGTAATTTTTTCGTTTCACTGCGCCGCTGCTTGGGGTACTCTCATGCAATCTCGACGCTGAAAAATCTGCAATAAGCGCCACTCTCACGCAAAGGATTGCGAATGATTCATTTGAGGTTGTCCTGTAAGACAATTGGCCGTGTCGTAATCATTTCTCTGGTGCTGTCTGCTGCCAGCGCCGCTCTCGCTCAAAACCCACAGCAGTTGGCATGGAGCACGCTCCAGTCGGGCGCGACTGATAAGGACAGCCAACAGCGTGTGACGGCGATCACCGCGCTGGCGGTCATCTCCAACGATCCGAAGGCAGTGACTATGGCGGAGCCGGCCCTTAAGGACCAGATCGCCGATGTTCGTGCAGCGGCGGCAGTCACGCTCGGGACCCTGAAGGCAACGAGTTCCATTCCCCAATTGATCGAAGCCATCAAGGATCCCGAGGGCAATGTAGTCATGGCCGCAGCCAAAGCCCTGGTCGACATGCACAACGAGGACGGCTACGACGTGTACTATGCGGTTGCGACCGGCGAAATGAAGTCGGGAGCAGGCTTGGTCGGCGGTGAGGAGAAGCAACTCAACCAGATTCTGCACAATCCGAAGGACCTGGCGGAGACGGCCTTTGAGCAAGGCATCGGGTTTGTGCCCTTCGGCGGTATCGGCTTTGGAGCCTTTCAGGCGATTCACAAGAACGAGTCCAGCCAGGTCATGGTCAAGGCAACCGCTCTGAAGATGCTGGCGACCGATCCCGATCCGCGTTCGGGCAAGGCCCTAGTGTCGGCAAGCACGGACCAGAATTGGGTGATCCGCGCCGCGGCCTACGATAGTATCGCCCGGCGGGGCGATCCTTCTCTGTTGTCAAGTGCTGCCATGGGATTGACCGACCAGAACGCGGCGGTCAAGTTTGCGGCAGCGGCAGCCGTTGCCCAGCTCGCGGCATCGCCCAAGAGATAAGTTCTTCGCTCATTTTCTGGTTGCGGGATCCCCGGAATTTCCAGGCGTGGGCCCCTCCCCCAGTTTGTCCTCGTCCAAACGCTCCTGGCGATGGAGGTTCTCTAGTTCGTCTTTCATCGCCGTGCGCATTGTTTCCACGTTTTGCTTTTCTTCCCGCCGGAGTTTGCGCCTGGCAAAGAATGAGAGACCTGCAGCCCGCCCTCGGGTCTCCACCTTAGCTTCACTCTCGTCCGTTCTTTCCTTCGCCACGGCATTCCACTCGGCATTGCGTGCAGCGGCCCGTATCTGTAGTTCCTTCAGTCGCTCTGTCTCGAGCTGCTCAAACAGCTGAACGTACATACCAACAATGTTGACCAGCATACTGGTTGTCCAGGCGAGGGTGAAAAGGCCGGAGATGGCGATGATAGGGCTTATGTTTCGCCAGGAGGCGCCCAGGTCCACAGTTCCGTACCCCAGCGTGGTATAGGCGTTTGCGCAAAAGTAGATGGCGTCGGAGGTACGCACAATCAGCCCCAGGTACACGAGGCTGAGGGCCCACGCAATGATCTCGACAATGTGAATGGCCAGCATGAGGAAGACCGACCATCCGAACAGAAAGGCAGCGTGTCCCAAATGGGGTCGTCCCATACGCAAGCGCATGTCCGCGCGCTTGTACTGGATCAGAATGCGGTGCAGACATACCCCGTGAAACAGCACCAGGCAGACCAGAATGAGTGCGCCGATGCCCAACGCAGCAAACGGCTTGAACTCGGCGGGAATTTTTTGCAGCAGCGACAACAGATTGGGCAAGACGCTCACCTGCGCTAATCGGATCGCGGATTGAGGATGAAATATTCGCAAGCGTCAAATCCGTAATCGGCAGTTCTTCTGCAAAGGGCGCCGAATGCTAGCCTTTGCCGGCCTTCTTGGCTTTGCCTTTCGTGCTTGGCTCACCTTGCTCTTCCGCAGCGTGGTGATACTCGAGGCGGATCGACTCGAGGTCGACCCTGGGTTCCGGAAGCTGCATTCCCAAATCTTCCATGGTCGCCGCGACAATTTGCGAGACCGCAAGGTTACGAAACCATTTGTGATTGGCGGGAATAATGTACCAGGGCGCGTGCTCGGTGCTGGTTCGATCGAACACGTCCTCATAGGCCTTGGTGTAGGCATCCCAGTATTCCCGCTCGCGGTAATCGTCCTCGCTGATTTTCCAGTTGTGGCTCGGATCGTCCAGTCGCAGCCTGAAACGTTCCAGTTGCTCTTCCGGGCTGATGTGCAGGTAGAACTTGAGAATGTGAGTAAAATTGGCGCGCGCCAGTAATTTCTCGAATTCGTTGATCAGCGAGTAGCGCTTGGACCATGTTTCCTTCGGAACCAGTCGATGGACTCGCACCACCAGTACCTCTTCGTAGTGGGAGCGGTTAAAGATCGCGACCATGCCCTTGCTTGGCGCGTGCGGGTGCACCCGCCAGAGAAAATCGTGCTGCATTTCCTCCGTGCTGGGATGCTTGAAACCGGCCATCACCGTGCCTTGCGGGCTCATGGCGCTCATCACATGATTGACCGTTCCATCCTTGCCGGCCGCATCCATTCCTTGCAGCACGATGAGTAAGGCGCGCGTGCCTTCCGAATAAAGAAGATGCTGGAGCTTCGAAAGCTTTTCGCGATACTTCTGGGTGTCGGCTTGCGCCGCCTTCTCCGAAACGTGCTTGCCGGTGTAGGCGGGATCGATTTTGCTCAACTTCACCCGGGTTCCGGGTTCGACCACGAACTGCTTGCGATAATCCATACCTCTCCTCTTCGGCGCGCGCTCTGGGTTGCGCGAGTGAGCAGTCTATTCAATTGCGACCGAACTTCCTAGTCCGGAATGTCGAGAGTGCCCAGTGCCCGTGGCCACTTCGACAGAGTCCTTCGCGTAACCGAAGAACTCGTTTGCAGCGTATATCTTGCTGCGCACGGGGCCGAAAGGGTGTAGTAGCCGCCCTCGCGATTTGACTATAGTATTGGCTTCAAGAAGATGATTGGCGAAGTCACTCGCGCTCCAGTTGCCGCCTCCACCCCCAGCACCATGTTAATTTACGACGACTGGTACCCAGCCCTACGCACCTCGAAGATCAGCGGCAAGCGCATGGCCAAGGCGATCTTGCTCGGCATTCCGTTGGTGTTGGGACGGACCGCGGAGGGTCGCTACTTTGCCATGCGCGATTCCTGTCCGCATCGCGGTATTCCGCTTTCCTACGGCTGGTTCGATGGCGAGCGGGTGACCTGCAAATATCATGGCTGGGCCTTCGAGCCGGCTTCTGGGCAGTGCCGCGACATACCTTCGCTGACGCAGCGCGATTCGCTGGACCCTTGCCGCATTTATGCGACGGCGTTCCCGTGTGAGGAGCGGGACGGGCATATCTGGGTGTATGTCCCACAGAGTGGGAGAGGAAAGGTTTCCCGCCCTAGCCCCAAAGAAGGGCTAGAACAGGGCACCCGAGTCGATGCTGGGGACTCGTCGCATCTGCCGCCGGCGCCCGAGGTGCCCAAGTTCAGCGGTCGATTTCGCCAGGCCCACCTGAGCGCCGATCTGCCCTGCAATATCGATCACGGCATCATCGGACTCATGGATCCGGCGCACGGCCCGTTCGTACACCAGGCGTGGTGGTGGCGCTCACGGGCCAGCATCCACGACAAGGAAAAGCACTTCGAGCCGATCGAAGGCGGCTTTCGGATGACCGCCCATCAGCCTTCGGCCAATAGTGCGCCCTACAAGCTGCTGGGGGTTTATGGGCAGCCCATCACGACAACCATCGACTTCGTGCTGCCCAACCGGCGCTATGAAATCATTCGCTGCGGCGAGAAATGGTTTGCCAGCCTAACCACGGTAACGCCGACCCTCGAGAACCACTGCCGTATCGACGTGTGCGCCGCCTGGAACGTCTTCCTGAATGTTCCGTTTTTGACTCCGATCGCTACATTCTTCGGCCGGCGATTTGTGCGGCAGGATCAGCTGACCATGATCCAGCAGGCCGAGGGGTTGAAGTACAATCCCAGCCTCATGCTCATTGACGATGCCGACCGTCCGGCGAAGTGGTATTTCGAGCTGAAGCAGGCACGCCTGGAGTCACAGGCTACCGGCAAACCCATGCGCCATCCCATGGATGGCCCCGTAATCTTGCATTGGAGAAGCTAGGTGGCAATGAAGACTCCGGTGCAGGTTTTCTGGAAATTGCGGTCGCGGCTGCGCCTCTTCGGAATCGCCCTTCTGCTGGGAGCTGCCGTTGGAATATTTGTCCTCTACCCGACGAATGAGTTCGTTTATTACTACGAATATCGCCCGGGAAATTCGACCGCCCCAGCGTTCACCGCACTGCAACTACATCGCTCGTTACGAGGCGAGACCCCCAAAAAGACCGCGTTCTACGCCATCGTTGGCATGATCCTGAGCGTCTCTGGAGCGGGATTGTACTCAAGCATGCATCGGCGTTCGGAACGCATTGAGCAGTTGAGTGCGGCGCTGCAAAGCGACCTGCAGACGTTGATCGCCCAGGGCGAGAGCGCCAACCTGGAGTTCAAGTCTTCGTTCCGCTGGGACCTGCGCGAGAACAAAGTCAATCGCGTGCTGGAAGGCGTCATTCTGAAGACCGTTGCCGGATACATGAATGGCAACGGCGGCACTCTGCTTATCGGCGTGGCCGATGATGGCGCGGTGGTCGGGCTCGATCACGATTATCGAACGCTGAAGAAGCAGGACCGCGACGGCTTTGAGCAGGCGCTCATGATCGCGATCGCTAGCAAGATTGGGGCGGATGCCTGCCTTGCCGTGCAAATCGTCTTTCACTTGCTGGAGAACAAGGACGTTTGCCGCGTGATCGTAGCTCCGGCGAATCGCCCGGTTTACGTCAAGGACGGCGACATTCCCAAATTGTATGTGCGCACCGGTGTCCTTACCCGCGAACTAAACGTCCAGGAAGCCATCAACTACACCTCGGCGCGCTGGTCGAAATAGCCAACCGCGAACTACTGGCCCTTCACATTTCCTTCTGCATCACATACCGGACTCCCCGGTGTGTACTTGGACTTGTTCTGCTCGAAGCACCAGTTAACCTGCTCCTGCGAGAACTCGTTAACTACGCTGGCGGGAACGTCAGCCTCATGGACGTCTCTGAACTCGAAGGTGATGCTTCCGTCGGGAGCAACCGTTCCCAGCAGGTAACCATAGATGTCGGTCTTATCGAGAGTCGCCAGCGCCCGGTCTGGGGGCAGCCGATAGCGCACCGCTCCCGCACTGCCCATAATCCATCCGCGGAGCACGTCGTCTTTGTGGCAGGCTGTGTTGTAAGCATCGTTCATGACGAAATGTGAATGGCTGGCCACGATGTAGACATTTTTCTTCGCCTTCTTTTGAAAAGCAGATAATTGGGCATAGACTTTTCTTCCTGTCACTACTCCCTGAGCCGAATCGTTCATACTGTGGCCGGCCGAAGAACTGTCGGGCAGTGCAGCATGCATGCCCAGAACTACACTGCGAATCGCGTCATTCTTGGCATCGTTCGCCAGCACGCTCTTGAACCACGCCATCTGCGCCGAATCGAACATTTCAGGAGAAGCGTTGTCCATGCTGATAAAATCGACGCCGCCTTGATTCCAGTGATAGTACGTCTTTAGCAGATGGTCCTCGGGATCGTCGGCCAGACGTTGGCGCCGCAGCACCGGGGTGTCCAGCCAATCAGCAAACTGAGCAACATACTCCGGGCGCGTCTTGGGCGGCACCAGTTCGTGATTGCCGATCTCCAGAAACACTGGCAGATCGCCGAACGGCACAAGCTGATGCTGGATGAAGTCCGGCCATGCGTCCCGAAAGTATTGCGCGATGCTGGCCTGCGGATGAGTGCGACGGTAGTCCTCGTCAAAGTTGGAAAGGGCGCGGTAGTCGCCCAGATGCCAGTAAAATTCGGCGCCGTCCTTGCGCACGCCCTGTGCGATGGCTGGCATCACGATATCGCCACAATTACGGGAGTCGCCCGAGACGGCGAACTTCCAGGTGCCGGTTGGAGCGGGATGATTTTGCGCCGAAAGGACCGCAGAGAGAGTAGAGGTCAAAATGACCAGATGCAGTAGGGTTGCCGCAAGCTTGTTCGGCATGATTTCGCGATGATAATTAATAGCCGCCAGCCCGGCAATCCGCGACCGAACAAGATTGGGGGCGCTGAATCGCGTTCGAACCGATCGAAATGCTGTTCGCATCTTTTGGCGATAACTCGTGATACGCTCCTTTTGTCCTGCCAGTTGACGGACGCGGAGGAAACGATGTCTTCTGTCCGAGCTCATATCTGGTTTCTGCTTGCCTTGAGTTTGCTATGCGGCTACGCAAACGCGGCTACCGTCAAGCAGGACACCGCCAAGTCCGACGAAGCGCGGCTGAAGCCCGCTTATCGTTTCGACCGCGGTGGCTGGGTCTACGTGCACCTAGAGGGTGCGCCGGCCGACATCGGCTACCAGCATGGATATCTTCTCGCTCCCGAAATCGAAGACGCTTTCAAGACGGTAAGCTTCAAAGACGTGCATCGCACTAAGCGCGACTGGGATTTTTATCGCGCGACCGCGCAGAACATCCTCTGGCCACATATTGACACCGAGTATCAGCAGGAATTGCAAGGCATCGCCGATGGCCTGAAGGCCCGCGGCTCAACCCTGGATTTGTGGGACGTGGTGGCGCTGAACGCGATGGAAGAAATCCCGGATTATTACGTGCCCTGGCTTGACCGCCAGCAGAAGCGCGCCAATGCCCCCGAACTGAAGGCGCCGGGCAATTGCAGCGCCTTCGTCGCGACCGGCTCCTGGACCAAGGACCACAAGCCGGTAATCGTCCATAGCAACTGGACCGACATCGCCACCGGTACGCGCTGGACCATCATCTTCGATATTGTGCCCACCCACGGCTATCACATGCTGATGGATGGCTTCCCCGGAATTATCGTCAGCGACGACGATTTCGGTATCAATTCCGCGGGGCTGATGGTGACGGAGACCACGATTGCCGGGTTTTCGCTGTTCGATCCCAACGGCAAGCCGGAGTTCATGCGCGCCCGCAAAGCATTGCAATACGCGAGTTCCATCGGTCAGTACGTTCAGATCATGCTGGATGGCAACAATGGCGGCTACGCAAACGACTGGCTGCTGGCCGACAACAATACTGGCGAGATTGCGCGCTTCGAGATCGGCCTGAAGATGCATCGCGTCTGGCGCACCAAAGACGGTTACTTCGAGGGCTCAAACTTTCCCAGCGACCCCGCGTTGACCAAGGCGGAGACCGATTTCAATCCCAACCTGATGTCCAGCTCGCCCAATGCGCGCCGTGTGCGCTGGCAGCAGTTGTTGCCGGCGAACAAAGGGCAGATCGATGTCCAGTTGGGCGAGAAGTTCCTGGCCGACCATTGGGACACCTTTGAAGGCAAGGAAGACCGCAATTATCGCGGTTTATGCGGGCATGGGGACAGTTCTCCCACCGGAGAGCCAGCCTGGGCCGAGCCTCCTTACAATCCCAGCGGTGCGGTGACGGCGCAGGCGGCCGACAGCACGATGGCGAAGAGCATGATGCTGCAGGCGCGGGCGGGACGGCCTTGCGGCGAAGATTTCATCGCCGAAAAGTTTTTGAAAGAGCATCCCGAATTCGACTGGCAACGCCCCATTCTCAAGGATATGAAGGGCAATCCGTGGACGGAATTCACGGCCAGCGATAAGCAGTAAGGTTCGAGGGCAAAGCAACAATTCTGCAACTTGTGTGTTGCAACAAACATCTTTCTGGATGTACAGGGTCCCGGGTTTTCCCGCATTGCGGAGCGAATCCGCCGGCGGTTCGCTCTTCCAGGAGGACATCTTGCGTAAGCTTTTCTCGACTCCGAATGACTTCACCCTGACCATGGTGCGCCTGGTGCTTGGCGTCGTCTTCTTCGCCCATGGCGCCCAGAAGATGCTGGGCTGGTTTGGCGGCTACGGCTTCCACGGCACCATGGGCTTCTTCACCCAGCGGATGGGCATTCCCGCTCCGTTCGCATTTCTGGCCATTTGCGCCGAGTTCTTCGGCGGCCTGGGACTGCTCGTCGGGCTGCTCAGCCGCATTGCCGCTTTCGGAATCATCGTCAACATGCTGGTGGCGATCGCCACCGTCCATCGTTTCAACGGGTTCTTCATGAACTGGACGGGCCAGCAAAAAGGCGAGGGATTTGAATATCACCTGTTGGCGATCGCGATGTGCCTGGTGATCCTGATCAAGGGCGCGGGCGCGTTGTCGATTGATCGCGCGTTGTCGGCACAGGAAAAATAATCGGCATAGGGGGGAGAGTCGCCTCTCCTCCCCTGCCACACCACCGTACATGCGGGTCCGCATACGGCGGTTCGATAGGTTAGTCCCACCGATGAATTGGCAGGCTGGGTGTTCGCGGTTTGGGGATGCCGTGTGGGTTTCACTTCTCGCGTTAGCATCCATCGCGGGCTTCACCCGCTCCCAGCCTACGGAGGCCCGCCGAAGCGGGATGGCTAGTGCAATACCCTCATCGAGACCCAAGCACTACTGACCCTTCCTATCGTTCGGGCCTTCCTCACTCTCGTGAGTACTACGCCCTCTGCTGACTTCTGCCATGCGGTCAGACCACCTTACGATGGCCTCAGTCACGATTCCGTGACGCATAGCAGATCTCCCGTGATAAGCTCGACCGCCTTCCACGCACGACCGCCGGATTTACCACCAGTGCCCTTGATGGATATGGGCTTCGCGGTTGCTTGCCCGCTCGCCCGGCACCGTAGGCCTCGTCATCCGGTTCTTGTTCATCGGCCCGCGTGTTTGCTCCACGCTTCCTTCAGACCCCACCTCGCGGTAACGCCCTTGCGCCTCGCTAGACCTTCACCTCCATCAGGTTGGCCGGAGGACTTTCACCTCTAAGCTGTCGAACATGCACGGCGTACAAACGAAAGCCTCCGCCGCAGCAGAGGCTTGGGAAACCGTAGGTGGTTATTTCTTGGCGGCTTCGGTCGTGGCTGTCTTGGCGGCATCGGCCTTGGCGGCATTGGCCTTGGCGTATTTGCGGCGGAAGCGCTCGACGCGGCCGGCCGTATCCAACAACTTCTGCTTGCCGGTGAAGAACGGGTGGCACGCAGAGCAGATTTCCACGTTGATGTCGCCGCGGTGGGTGGAGCGGGTAGTAAACGTATTGCCGCAGGCGCAATGAACGCGCACTTCGTCGTAAGCCGGATGAATGGCTGCCTTCATAGAAACTCCTGACTCGCTTGTCGCAGAACGTTGATTTTACCGGAAATGCCGCGATCGCAGCAAATGGGGGCAAGCGAAAAACGACCGCTTAGCTTTGATTCAGCAAGGTATGCAAACGATTCACCCCCGGCCCGCGCTCACCCAGGCGCTTCCAATGCGTCTGCAGCTATAGTTTGTAGGAGGCAATATGGGGCATCATGAGCATATCCCGGTTGTGGGCTTTCTTGGGCTACTGGTGCTTGTCGCAGCGGGTGCAATCTCGTTGGCCGGATCGCCGAGTCTTTCAAATGGCGATCGATCGGCTGGAGTTGTCACCCCGACCAGAAAATTGAACGTACGGCGCTTCGATCAGACGGCAACGCTGCTCCCCAATGGCAACGTTCTGATCGCCGGAGGCATGGAGGCGAATGGCAAATACGATGCTTCCGCCGAACTCTATGATCCGCGAGCCGGGACGTTCACCCCCATCGCGAGCATGACTTCCGCTCGTTCCTGTCACACGGCGACGTTGCTGCCCAACGGCAAAGTTCTCATTGCCGGCGGCTCCAATGGTTCCGGCGTCAATCTGGCGACCGCTGAGGTCTACGATCCGGCAGCCGGGAGCTTTCATTCGACAGGAAATCTGACGACCTCCCGTTGCGGCGCCGTCGCGCTTCTCTTGAAAAACGGCAAAGTGCTCCTGATCGGTGGCGACGGCTTGCATGAGGACGAGCGGCTGGCAAGTGCCGAGCTGTACGATCCGGCGACCGGGCGCTTCACCGCAACCGGTAGCATGCATGTCCCCCGCAATACGCATGGCGCGGTTCTGTTACAGGATGGCCGCGTGCTGGTGATCGGGGGCTCCAGCGCGGGGCGGTATCCCAACGCGCGAATTGAGGCAAGCGCAGAGATTTACGACTCGCGAAGCGGCCAGTTCACCACCACCGGCAGCCTCAATACGGCCCGTCATAAGCTTGCAGCGGTGCTGTTGTCGGATGGCAGGGTGCTGGTTGTGGGCGGCTCGGACAACCGCGATTGGCGCGGAGAATATGCCTCGGCCGAGCTCTGGGTCCCACGTACAGGGCGGTTCACCACGGTGGCAGACATGAACTTCAAGCGCTTTAAGCTTGCTAAGGGCGCCGTCCGGCTCAGCGATGGCCGGGTACTCATCGCCGGCGGAGCAGAGCGGCCCGAAGTGTACGATCCGGCTAGGAATAGATTTCAGCCCGTGCAAGGAAGCGTGGGACAGGGCATGTATTTCTCGACCGTCACGCTGCTGCCCGACGGTCGTGCTTTGATCGCCGGCGGCTACGGCAGAGATCCAATGGCCGGGGCCGTGTCCAATGCGTGGATTTATCGGCCATAGCTGGACGCAGCGCGTGCCCCTTGCGCGCCACAGGCACGGCCAAGCGATCACTTCCGGTTAACTGCTTTTCTTAGCTCGATGCCAGGGGTGAACCTGGCGACCTTGCGCGCGGCGATCTTCAGCACGCTTCCCGTCTGTGGGTTGCGCCCGTTGCGCGCTTTACGCTGGCCAACCGAAAAGCTGCCAAACCCGACCAGCGTCACGCGGTCGCCTTTCTTCAGCGCCGCCGTGACAGAATCGATAAAGGTGTCAATTGCGCCACCAGCGGCAGTTTTGGTGATGCCGTGGGCGGCTGCGATCTTCTCAACCAAGTCCCCCTTGTTCATACCCGTCCCTCGCAAGGTTGCTACTTTTGGCGCGAGTATTTACTTGCGAATTCTGCCGGATGTCAAGCAAGAAACGTGATTCCGCAGATCGGGGCAATAGCGGGGCCGGATTTGCACAGTTACGCACAGAATTTCCTGCGGTTCTTTACGTCAGGGCTTGGAGCGGCAGTTGCGCGACCGGCGTGGGATGAGTAGATTCGATTTCTGGACCTCGTTGTGATCACCCCGACCGAGACATGCCCCCTCTGTGGCGGCACTGGATGGCAGAGCGTGGCCACCGGCAAGGAGCGCGAAGTGGTGCGCTGCCAATGCCGGCTCCAGGACCGCGGCGAACGACTGTTGGCAGCCGCTCGAATTCCGGCGCGCTATGAACACTGCGAGCTTAGCAACTTCCACTACGAGCCCGACGACCCGCACCAGAAGAGCATCCGCGATGCGCGTTTCCTCGCCGGGCGCTTTGTCGAGGAGTATCCGACGGACAAAACTGGGCTGCTGCTTGTGGGCTCGGTAGGGGTGGGCAAGACTCACCTCTCGGTTGGCATTATTAAAGACCTGATCCGCGAAAAGGGCATTCACTGCTTATTTCGCGATTACCGCGAGTTGCTTAAGAATATCCAAAATTCCTATAGCCCGTCCGTCCAGGTGACCGAGATGGAGATCCTGCGCCCGATCTTCGATGCCGAGGTGCTGGTCCTGGATGAACTGGGCGCAGTGCGCAGTACCGAGTGGGTGTTCGATACCGTCAACTACCTTCTTAACAGCCGTTATAACGACAACAAGACCACGATCATCACCACCAACTTTCCCGATGGGCCGGAGGATACGGGGGCCGAGATGGATAATCTGCGCAGCCCGTCAGACGCCGAGCGTGCGGCCCGGCGCGAGACTCTGGGGGACCGCATCGGCGAACGCATGCGCTCCCGGCTACATGAAATGTGCAAGAAAGTCGAGATCACCGGTCCGGATTTCCGCCAGCACTCCAAACAAGCGCAGTTCCAGCGCATCGCCGCGCCCAATCGGCTGTCGCTGCGGAATAACAAGCGACTGGAGAGCGACTAGACCATTTTCAGAGTTGGCGTAGTCCAGCGACTTCGGGTAGTGCGGCGCTTTTAGCGCCGCGTTAAAGCTGACCTCTCAAATCTGCTTCAGCTCGCTGCCTTGCAGCGAGCTGAAGCTCTTTTTATGAAGATGCATCCTGCACGCGGGCCTGAAGGCCCGCACTACCCTATACGTAAACTGGTTCACATTAACCCGAAAATCGCTATAGCGTGCGCTGGCGATTCAATACACTGCAATTCCCGCATAGCCGACGACCATGTCCTTATCACCCGAGACATCGCCGGAGGTTGCATAGCGAAGCAATTCCGCTTTTGTCGCGCCCAACTTTCGCGCTGCAGTCAGCATAACGACTGCCGGTCCATAGCCACACATGCTGATGTTGCCGTCGTGTACCACGTCGTAGAGCCCGCGCGGATCCAGCGCCAGCACCTGCTCGATGGCGCGGCGGTCTTTAACGCGAGTAACGCTATCGCGTTCGTAGTGGTTCATGTCGCTAGAAGCGATGACCAGCCAGCGCCCCCGCTGTTTTGCCAGAATGTTGCCGATCACCACGCCGAGCGCGCTCAGGGCTTCGAAGTTGCTGGTGCCGACCGTGATGGGCACAAACTGAAATCCCGGGGCCAGCACCTGAAGGAAGGGAAGCTGCACCTCAAGCGCGTGTTCGAAACGATGCGCTGCCTGATCTTCGGCCAGCAATGGCATATGCGACTTCAGTTCCGCCGCCAACTCTTCGGCTATGGGCACATCTCCCAGCGGTGTCTGCCACGCTCCTTCGCTCATGATGGCCAACGGCTCGCCCATCCCGGTGTGGTTGGGGCACAGAATGACGAAGCGTTGCGGCAGGTCGAGGCGGCGGTAAACGGCCCCGGCAACGTGTCCCGAATACATGTATCCGGCGTGCGGCACGATGCAACCGGCGGCGCGGATGGGAGCTTGGGGCGGTGCGGCGGCAGGAGCGGTGGTATAGGTCTCCACCTCGGAGCGAAGAGCTTGTGGATCGGCAGGATAAAAGCGGCCTGCCACGGCTGGCGGACGAATCGCGGCCAACATACCCCTGCTCCTTCGGTCCAAATGCTGGGCCAAGTTGCGAGGAATCCACTCCTCCTCGCCCAATACAGAAAGTTTACGCCTGCTGCAGGCCGCGAAACACGGCTGCTGTTTTGTCCAGCGGCACTGCCTCGGCCCGTACGTCAGAGCGCAGCCCGGCGGACTTGAGGCCCGCGCGGATGGCAGCCTGGTCATAGGTACCGCGGAGATTGTTGAGCAGGGTCTTTCGTTTTTGCGCGAAGGCCAATCTGAGGAATGTCAGGAAGGGTTCTTCCTCCACCTGCAACTCTTGCAGGCGAGGCGCCATGGTCAGCCGCAGTACTGCCGAATGCACCTGCGGCGCAGGGGAGAACGCCTCCGGTGGAACGGTGAACAGGTTCTCGACATTGGCGAACAACTGGACGGTGGTGGAGAGTAAGCCGTACTCGCGGCTGCCGGGCGTTGCCGAAATGCGATCGGCCACCTCGCGCTGCACCATGATGACCGCCCGCTCGATGTTCTGATGCAGCTTCAAAATTCGCAACACAATGTCGGAGGTAATGTAGTAGGGCAAGTTGCCAACTACGTCCACGGTTTCCGGCTGCGTAGGACGGAGATCGTGCAGCGGACCGGGTCGGCGGCCAACCATCGACGGAAATTCCGCGGTGGCAAAGTCCGATTCCAGAACTTCGATGTTGGGCTTGGTCGTGTACCTCATGCGGAGCTGCGCCGCCAGTACCCGATCCAGTTCGATGCCGATCACGCGGCGCGCGCGCACAATCAGGAGGTCGGTCAGAACGCCCCGGCCCGGGCCAATCTCGATGACGGTACGATCGGAGACATCGCCCAGCGCATCGACGATTCGCCGCGCCACACCGATATCGGTAAGAAAGTTTTGTCCGAGTTTTGGCTTCCGTTTCGCGCCAGACGGAGTGGGTTTTTTCGCCGCGGCTCTAACCACGTTGACCCTCTTTCGACTCCACAATTAGACTCAACTGTTCCGATCTCTTAGCCCATCGCAGCTGCATTTTCAAAACCGCAGGTCGGCGTTTCCGCCAGGCCGGGAGGATTCATGCACATCGCCTTTGCGGCGTCCGAATGCGTTCCGTTCTCCAAGACCGGCGGCCTCGCGGATGTGATTGGCGCATTGCCCCCCGCGCTCGTCAGCCTCGGCCATCAGGCTACGGTGTTCCTGCCCCGTTACCGCCAAACCAAGCTCGACAATCCACGGACCGTCATCTCCAGCATTACGGTGCCATTCGACGATCGCTACCGTTTTTGCTCCGTCCTCGATGGCGGCGTGCGTGCCGGCGTGCAATTCTACTTCATCGATTACCCGCCCTACTTCGATCGTGATGGCCTGTACGGAACCGCCCTGGGCGATTACCACGATAACGCCGAGCGCTTTGCGTTGTTCTCGCGGGCCGTGCTGGAGGCGGCAAAGATTCTCGGGGCGCCCGACGTGCTGCATTGCCACGACTGGCAAACGGCACTCATTCCCATTCTGCTCAACACGCTGTACGAGGGCGATCCCGCCTTTGCCGCTACCCCTTGTGTCTTCACCATACACAATCTGGGCTACCAGGGTTTGTTTCAGCCGGAGATCCTGCCGCTGCTCATGCTGCCCTGGGACCTGTTCACCATTTCAAAGCTGGAATTCTACGGCAAGGTGAACTTTCTGAAGGGGGCCATCTCCATGGCCGACTTCATTACCACGGTCAGCCGGAAGTACAGCCAGGAAATCCAGACGGCGGAGTACGGCTTCGGATTGGAAGGCGTTTTGCGCGCGCGATCCAACACGCTCGCAGGAATCCTCAACGCCGTCGATTATGTTGCGTGGAATCCCGAGACCGACGCCTTTATCGCGGCACATTATTCGGCCGCCGATCTGAGTGGTAAGGCGAAGTGCAAAGCCGACCTGCTGCAGCAATTTGGTCTGGCGCCAGAGACGCAATTGCCGGTGCTGGGTATCGTGTCGCGATTTGCCGCGCAGAAGGGCTTTGACCTTATCCATCAGGTTGCCGATCGGCTCGCCATGGAAGATCTCATCATCGGCGTGTTGGGCAGCGGCGACCGCGAGTACGAAGAAATGTTTCGCCGGCTGAACAAGCAATATCCGCAGAAAATCGCGGTGAAGATCGCGTACGACAACGCGCTCGCCCATAAAATCGAGGCGGGCAGCGACATGTTCCTGATGCCTTCGCACTACGAACCATGTGGCCTCAGCCAGATCTACAGCATGAAGTACGGCACTGTGCCGATCGTGCGCGCCACGGGAGGGCTCGACGATACAGTCGAGCAATTTGATCCCCGTATCCGCCGAGGAACGGGCTTCAAATTCAAGGAGTACAGCGGAGAAGCCTTGCTGGAGACGGTGCGGGCAGCAATTACGCTTTATCGCCATGATCGCGATGCATGGCAGGCATTGATGCGCAATGGCATGGCGCAGGACTATTCGTGGGTCAATTCCGCGCGCGAGTACGTGAAAGTGTATGAGCGGGCGAAGCAGGTAAAGCAGCAGGGAGCAGCGGGCGGGTAGCAACCAGCTGCGAGGCACGAGCTGCTAGCCACGAGCTGCTAACCATTTGCATTCAGAAGCGACGCGCGCCGGCGCGATTTCGCGTGCGATTCGCTTCTGGTTGTTTCAATCAGCAAACGTGGGAGCGCAGTATTCTTCGCTGACAGCTAAAAGCTAAAAGCTAGGAGCTCGAACCTAACAGCCACCAACCACTTTCTTCATTCTGGCAAAATAGGCATAAATCGGCACTCCGGCGGCAATCACCGCCAAACCCCAGGCCGAATTCCTGATGTTTTGCGTAAACGTGTAGTAGAGCAGCACTGCGGCTGCCACGACAAAAAGCGCCGGGACGACGGGATAGCCCCAGGTACGATAGGGTCGCGGCGTGTTCGGCTCTTTGCGCCGCAGAACGAAAACCGTGCTGGCGGAGACCATATAAAACAGCCACTCCGCAAAAATCGCCAGCGAAAACAGTTGCCGGAAATCTCCCGCAAACAGCAGCAGTACAATCGAAAGCCCGAGTTGCACCAGCAGCGCTACTGAAGGTGTATGAAAGCGCGGATGCACCTCAGCCAGCGCACGGAAAAAGTACCCGTCGCGCGCCATGGCGAAGGGGACGCGCGCTCCGCTCATGATGGTGCCGTTGAGGGAGACAAGGATGGACAGGGCCATTCCCGCCGAAACGATGGCTGCCCCCCAGGCTCCTGCCGCGATCAAAGTGGCTTCCGAGGCCGGACGCGGTGACGCGGCAATGAGTGACGCGGGAAGCACATACTGCACTGCGGCATTGGTGAGCATATATAGCGCGGCCACGACTCCCACGCCGGCGATCAGGGCGATAGGAATCACGCGCGCTGGATTTCGGATTTCGCCGCTGACCATGTTGAGATCGTTCCATCCGTCGTAGGCCCACAGTGCCGCGACCAGGGCGGCCATGAATCCGGCAACACCGCCCATAGCGCCGCTGAAGCTGGTGGCGAAATTGCGCCAGGTCCCGCTGGAAGCGGTAAATGCCAGCAGCGCGACCGCAACGATAATGACGACTTTCAATAGGGTGAACACTACCTGGAACTCCCCTGCTCGCTTGATCCCGATATAATTCAGACCGGTAATGAACGCCGCAGCCGCAATAGCAACCAATTGTCCATAGCTGACGGGAAACGGAACGAGCACCGCACCCCCATTAAAGAATGCGAGCGCGGGAAATGTGCCGAGAA
Source organism: uncultured Acidobacteriaceae bacterium (assembly GCA_963785825.1). Lineage (GTDB taxonomy): Bacteria > Acidobacteriota > Terriglobia > Terriglobales > Acidobacteriaceae > Bog-257. Next base: position 112,201 of record CAWAWQ010000003.1, read on the forward strand.
TACGCACCAGCCCGATTGTGAGCGTCGCCACCGATGCAGGTTTGGCAATGGCGAACCACGTCCAGGCATACAGAAAGCCGGGCAGCGGCCCATAGGCGTCGCGAATGTAAATGTATTCGCCGCCGGCCTGGGGCTTCATAGCCCCCAGTTCTGCGAAGGTGATCGCACCTGATAGGGAGAGTATGCCGCCGACAATCCACGCCAGGTAAACCAATCGCGCGGAACCTACCGCCTGCATCATTTCCGCGGGAACCAGAAAGATCCCGCTACCAATGATGGTGCCGACCACAATCGCGCTGGCGTGGCTGACGCCCAGATCGCGCGAAAGTCCAGCAGGCGTTTTGGTGCCGGTAAACGAAGCCATGAGTCACCTGTGCAAATAGACTGAGACTATACCTGAGGGCATATTCAACCCGCTTGCGGGAGGCGTGACAGTAGGCAGCATTGCCACATTGACGGATGCCATACAATGTAGTACCACAATGACAGACTAGAAAGAATTCTAGCCTCAGCCGACTGGTCACAAAGTTTTTACAATTTATTAATCTGCCTCTGATGTGAGAAGCTGGCGCCTCGCGTAAGCTGTTTTCAATTGCAAACCTGATCGGAGAAAGAGGGGAGATGGCCAAACAGCCGCTCCCCGTTTTTTTAGTCGTCAGTGGTCAGTTGGCGATTGACCATGCGAACGCCCACTTCAGTATGCACTCCAGAAAACGCACATTCACGACGTTCAACCGCGCTGGCGGCCTATTTCGGCAGATAACATCTGACTCCAGCTGACTGACCACTAGCCACTGACAACTGAAGTTTGCACTCTCCTCTCCGCCGCACTACCATTCTCTTGTCATGCCAGTCCTAACAGATACATCTACTTACGCCTATACGCCGGTCAAAGCGCCGCGCGGCAATCAGCTGTCCTGCAAAGGTTGGGCGCAGGAAGCGGCCATGCGCATGCTGATGAACAACCTCGATCCCGATGTCGCCGAGCGTCCGCAGGATCTTGTCGTTTACGGCGGCACCGGCCGCGCCGCCCGCAATTGGGAGTGCTACCACGCCATCGTCAATTCGCTGCGCTCGCTCGAGAATGACGAGACGCTGTTGGTGCAATCGGGGAAACCAGTTGGCATCTTCCGCACTCACGAATACGCGCCCCGTGTGCTGATCTGCAACTCGAACCTGGTGGGCCACTGGTCGAATTGGGAGAGGTTCAACGAGCTGGAAAAACTCGGGCTAATCATGTACGGGCAGATGACCGCCGGCTCGTGGATTTACATCGGCACCCAGGGAATCATCCAGGGCACGTTCGAGACGTTTTCGGCGGCGGGCCAAAAGCACCTCGGCGGCGAACTGGAAGGCAAGCTGATCGTCTCCGGCGGCATGGGCGGCATGAGCGGCGCGCAGCCGCTGGCCGCGACCATGACCGGCGCGTGCTATCTCGGCATCGAAGTCGATCCTGAGCGCATCAAGAAGCGGCTTCGCACCGGCTATTGCGACTTCATGGTCAATTCGTTGGACGAGGCACTGCGCATCCTCAAGAATGCTGTGCGCAAGAAGGAAAACATCTCGGTTGGGTTGGTCGGCAACTGTGGCGATATCATTCCCGAGCTGGCCGAACGCGGCGTGGTGCCCGACATTCTCACCGACCAGACTTCGGCGCACGATCCGCTGAATGGCTATGTGCCGAGCGGCATGTCGCTTGAAGACGCGATGGCGCTGCGCAAGAACGATCCTAGGGCCTATGTCGAGCGCTCGCTCGATACCATGTCGCGACACGTTGAAGGCATGCTGAAGCTGCAGAAGATGGGCTCGGTGACGTTCGACTACGGCAACAACATTCGCACCTTCGCCTTCGAGCACGGGGTGAAGAACGCGTACGATTTCCCGGGGTTTGTGCCGGCCTACATTCGTCCGCTGTTCTGTGAAGGACGCGGCCCGTTCCGTTGGGCGGCGCTCTCCGGCGATCCGGCCGACATTCACACGACGGACGATCTGGTGTTGGAGATGTTCCCCGGCAACAAGATCCTCAGCCGCTGGATCGGCCTTGCACGCAAGCGGATCAAGTTCCAGGGGCTGCCGTGCCGCATCTGCTGGCTCGGGTACGGCGAGCGCGCGGAGTTCGGACTGGCGATGAACGACATGGTGAAGAAGGGCAAGCTCAAGGCGCCGATCGTGATGGGCCGCGATCATCTCGACTGCGGCTCGGTGGCATCGCCCTTCCGCGAAACCGAGTCGATGAAGGATGGCAGCGACGCCATCGCCGACTGGCCGCTGCTGAATGCGCTGCTCAATACCGCAAGCGGCGCGTCATGGGTGTCGATCCATAATGGCGGTGGCGTGGGTATTGGCTACTCGCAGCATGCCGGGCAGGTGACAGTCGCGGACGGCAGTGATGCCATGGCCAAGCGCATCGAGCGCGTGCTGACCAACGATCCGGGTATTGGCGTCGCGCGGCATGCGGACGCGGGGTATGAGGAGGCGAAGAAATTCGCGAAGGAGAAAGGGATTAAGGTGCCGATGGCGGAATAGGTAACAGCCATCAGCCGTCAGCATTCAAGACAACGTCTAGGCGAGATGTCATTCTGTGCACGTGTTGTCATCCTGAGCGTAGTGAGGCCCGCTGCGGAGCAGCGGGCGAACGGAATCGAAGGATCCCTAATCAGGGCACAGTTGAATTGAAGTGTCATCCCGAGCGAGGACTTCAGTCCGAGTCGAGGGATCTGCGGTTGAGGTCTGCATTGGGCAGAAATCCTATTGGATAATCAGGTCAAAGCATCACCTCGCTTGCGCAATAGCTTCCGATCGAAATCGCCAACAATTCTGCTTGTACATGCCCCTCAGCTACTGACGCTGCGCGGCAACCCCGGCCCGCGCCGCGGTACACAAATGCGTGAGCTGGGTATCGTCGAAGATGGCGCGGTGCTCATCGCGCACGGAAAAATTGCCGCCGTCGGGAAGACCGACGAAGTTGCCAAACACGAGCTGGCGAAGGACGCTCAGGAGATCGACTGTAACGGCAAGGTGGTGCTGCCGGGCTTTGTCGATTCGCACACCCATCCTGTATTTACCGTCCCTCGCCTCATCGATTTCGAGAAACGCATTGCCGGCGCCAGCTATGAAGAGATCGCCGAAGCCGGAGGCGGCATTCGGGCCAGCCTGCACGGAGTCCGCGAATCGTCTCGCGAGCAGTTAGCCTCCTACATTGTAGGATCACTGGAAGAGATGTCGTCGCAGGGGACGACGACCGTCGAAGCCAAGTCGGGCTACGGATTGAGCTTCGAGGCCGAGATGAAGTCATTGGAGGCGATTTGCGATGCGTCGCGCCAATGGGCAGGAACAGTGGTCCCCACGTTACTCGGAGCGCACGTGATAGCGCCCGAATATCGCGACAACCCGGAAAAGTACGTGAGGATCGTCTGCGAGGAGATGATTCCGGCTGCTGCAGGCGCTCTGAATCATGCCAATGGATGCCACAAGCAGATCCCTCACCGACTGAAGTCGGCTCGGGATGACAAGTTCAAAGTAGGGCTTGGCGGCGCGCCTGAAGGCGCGCCCCTTCGCAACCCAAGAGCGGCTGATGACGGCACGGCTGAAGACGTGCCCCTTCAAAACAAATCTGAAGAAAGGCGGCCTGAGACCTCCGTCCGGCTGGCTGACTTCGTCGACGTCTTCTGCGAGCGGGGCGCTTTCAGCCTAGAGCAGTCGCAGCGCATCCTGCGCGCCGCCGTCGATCACGGTCTCGGTGTCCGCGCCCATGTGTGCCAGCTCACGCCCACTGAGCTGCGACCGTTGCTCGACTTTTATCCCGCATCCTTCGACCACATGGATTTCGTCCGCGACGACGATATCGCCTTGCTGGCGAAGTCGGATACCGTTGCCACACTGCTGCCCGCAGCCAACTACTTCCTGGGGTTACAGAGCTTTCCCCCGGCCAGAAAGCTGATCGACTCTGGGGTCGCGGTGGCGCTTGCCACCGACTACAACCCCGGCACGGCGCCTACGCCATCTATGCCCATGGTTTTGTCTCTGGCCTGCACGCATATGAAGATGTTACCCGCCGAGGCGATTGTGGCCGCAACCTACAACGGCGCGTGCGCACTTAGGCTGCAAGAACGAAAAGGAAGCCTTGAACCGGGCAAAGACGCGGATATTGCCATCTTCGATGTGCAGGACTATCGGGAACTAGCTTATTGGTTCGGAGTGAATCGGTGTTGCGAGACGCTTCTCAATGGCGTGTGGCGGACGGCGAGAACTGGTATCGGGAAAAGAACATCCCTGGCGGACTGAAGTCCGTTCGGATGACAATCCAATTCGCAAATTTGTTTGCGGAATAGGGGTCCTTCGACTCCGTTCGCCCGCTGCACGTGGCGGGCTCACTACGCTCAGGATGACACATCCGAAGTAGTTGTAATGGCTCAGGCCATGCCTATCGCCGGTTATCCGTCTGCGGCTCGGGATGGATGAGTACCCGGAACAGTTCCGGCACCTCCTGGCGAAAGCGGCCTTCCACAGCTGTCTGGATGTCATGCACACGAGATAGAGGCAGATCGTCCTGCATGGTAATGTGCAGCGACAGATAAAGCCGGCCGCTGACGCGCTTAAACATCAGATCGTGCATGTCCACTACCTCGGGAAACGATTCGCTCACCGCCTGAAGCCGCCGCTCGAAGTTATTGGTGGGCACCGGACCCTCACTGGTCTCGATGGTCGCCGGCTCGCTTTCTATATGAGTGATGATGCTGGAAATCTCGCCCAAGTCCCGCTTCATTTCGTTTTCCAGGCGGGTCACGCGATTGTGAGCCTCCTTCAAGCTGAGCCGCTCATCGAGCTCCACATGCTGCTCGACGTGCAGCCTGCCGCCCATGTCCTGCACGCTGATATCGTGCACATTCAGGTTGTTGCGGGTGGCCACGGCGCGTATTCGGTCGAACAGGCTCTCCTGTCGGCTGGCGCGCGCCACCGCATTGACGACCACGTCGGCATCGGGCAGCAACGCGCGTATTCCCGCAGCCACTTCGTTTGCGACCTGCTCCGATTTCTGGAAAGTGACGTTGCGCGACATGGCCACCGTGACGTCGACGAAGTAGCGGCTACCGGCGTGGCGAATGCGAACGCGCTCCACCTCCAGTACGCCGTCAACCCGATAGACCTCTTGAATGATGCGACCGCGAATACCTGCGGGAGCGGCGTCGAGCAGGGCGTCGATGGTTTGCCGGGCCAGGCGGGAACTAACATAGACGACGATGCAAGCGACAACCAGAGCGGCGATGGGATCGGCTTTGGCCAGCCAGGGCTGGGCATAATGCCGGCCGGCCATGACCAATGCCAATCCCAGGATGACCACCCCACTCGACCATATGTCGGTGCTGAAGTGCAGGGCGTCAGCCTTCAGCGCCTGGCTGTCGTACTTGTCGGCGATCAGGCGCAGCCGCCGCGAGCGCCAGAAATCGACCAGCATCGATGTGGCCATCACCGCAAATGCCCAAATGCTGGGTTCGATCTCGACGGCATGGAAGAAGAGGCGCTTGCCGGCTTCCCACACAATCCAGACGCAGGTCAGCAGCAGCAGTCCGGTTTCGATGAACGCTGAGAAGTTCTCGACTTTTCCATGTCCGTACTGGTGCTCGGCGTCGGCGGGCTTGTCGGAAACGCGCACGGAAAAGTAGGTGACCCCGGCTGCTACCAGGTCCAGGCCCGAATGCGCAGCCTCGGAGAGAATTCCCAGGCTGCCGGTGCTGAGGCCCACCACAATTTTGAGGAAGGTGATGCCGATGGCGGCGAAAATGGAATTGAGCGCTACCGCTTTCTTCTCGCGCTGCATTTCGGCTATGCTGACCGCTTCCGCCATATAGTGCGATTATTCACGTTTGCCGTGAATCCGCCAAACGGTGGGCTGGCCTCAGAGAGGCGCCGGCCATGCGCTTTACCACGATGTGGTACGATTTTTTGAACACCTGCTCCGCCCTAGGCGGTACTTTTTCCGGAGGAATACCAGTTCATGTCACGTTTTCTAATCCTGGTGCTTGCGACTTCGTGTGCCATCACCTGTACTGGCTACGGCCAGCAGCCACCGCCGCCCGCGTCCGGCGCCAACGGCCAGAATGCGGAGGCCCCCGCAGCCGGTGCCACGGCTGCATCCAAACCCGCTCCGGCCGCCAGCAACGTTCCGATGAATGAACCCGTTCTCACCCTGAAGGGCGCATGTGAGAGCAAGGCGGGTAGCACCCCGCCCCCGGATTGTGTCAGCAGCCTGACCCGGGAGCAGTTTGAGAAACTGACGAACGCACTCCAGCCTGCCGACCGTGGTCCCGTCCCGCCCGAAATCAAGCGCAAGTTTGCCAATCAATATGCCAAGCTACTGATTTTCGCCGACGCCGCGCGCCAGCTTGGTCTGGAAAACGACCCCAAGGTGGAGCAGATCTTTACCTTCGCCCAGAACCAGATCCTGGCAGAGGCATTGAATCAGCACTATGCGCAGGAGTACGCCCATCCCTCGGATCAGGCTATCCAGGACTATTACAACCAGAATCCGAAGAAATTCGTGGAAGTCACGCTCGAGCGCATTGTCATTCCGCGCCCTCCTGCGGGCGGCGAAAAGCCGGCGCCCAGCGAGGCCGAGCAAAAAGCCTACGCCGAGAAGATCAGGGAGCGCTGGATTGCGGGTGAGGATCCGGTCAAATTGCAGAAGGAAGCAATGGACCACAACGGAGTCAGCAGCGGTGCTCCTGACGTCAACGTGGGTGCGCGTCGAGCGGGCTCCATGCCGGATGCGCAGTCATCGGTCTTTGATTTGAAGGCGGGCGAGTATTCGCAAATATTTTCCGATCCTGCCATGTCCTACATCTACAAAGTTTTGTCGACTCGCGAGCTGCCGTTGAGTGATGTGAAGAGCAGCATTTCCGGCACTCTGCAGCACCAGCTGTACAGCGACAAAATTCAGCAATTGCAGAGTTCGGTTACACCGGTGTTGAATGAGGCCTACTTTGGTCCGGAGCCACCGCCGGGGTTGCCGACCAACATCATCCGTCATGGCGAAACGCCACCCGCTGCGGCTCGTACTCCGCCTCCGCCGCCGGGCAACACCACGGCGCCCAACCCGGCAGCTCCACCCAAGTAACTATGCCCCTGCGAAGGACTGTTCTGGTAACCGGAGTCTCGGGCAACCTGGGTACCAGACTGCTTCCTTTGCTCTCCGACCTCCAGGTGGTGGGCGTGGACCTGCGCCCCCCATCGGAAGCCTCTTCCCTCTTCCGGTTCGAGGAGATGGACTTGGGCCGCGAGACCTGTTGCCGCCGGCTGATTGACTTGCTGCGGGAGACGGGCGTGCGGTCGGTGTTGCATCTCGCCTTTGTGCTGGATCCGCAGCACACCGGTGTGCTCGATCTGGAGCCTATGTGGCAGATCAATGTAGCCGGAACCGCACGCTTGATGGAGGCGGTGAGTGTCGTGAACCGCACCGGCGGCAACATCAAACAATTCATCTTTCCCAGCAGTGTCGCCGTCTACGGGCCGGAGACCGCCGGTCCGGTGCGGGAGGATGCTCCGCTTCGTGCCCACACGCTGCCGTACGCTATCCACAAGCGGGAAAGTGATGAGGTAGTGCGCTATCGCGCCGAAAGCCTGGGCGATTGTCGCACCTATATCCTGCGTCCCCATATCTTTGTGGGCGCGACCATGCAGAACTACATAATTGGAGCATTGCGCGGAACTCCGCTCGGTAAGAGTAAGCGCGCCGCCCGGATGCGAGCCGAAGGCAAGCGGCTTCCGCTGATGCTTCCGCGGGGCGAAAAATATCTCCAGAAGCGGCTGCAATTCGTGCATTTGGACGACATGGCGCGGCTGTTGCGCACTCTGCTGATGCGGCCGGAATCCGATCCGCCCATCACCATCATGAATGTTGCCGGACGGGGCGAGTCGATTACCATCCAGCGTTGCGCTGAGATTGCGCATGCCAGCATCAAACGCGTTCCCACGCGCGCTGCCTTTCGCTCCGTATTGACCTTTTTATGGAAGTTCGGAATTTCGTCCATCCCACCCGATGCCGTGCCTTACATGATTGGCTCGTACACGATGGATACCGTCCGCTTGCAGCAGTTCCTCGGCTCCGAGTATCAGCAGGTTATTCAGTACACCGTGGAGGACGCGCTGCGGGATAGCTTCAAAACCGTGGCTAGTGGTTAGTGGCTAGTTGATGTCGTTGCAGATCGGAGCGCCCTCAGTGTAACCGGCTTCGTCGCCAGTACGGCCTTCTCTCGATTTTTTGACGAGCCGTAATTCGCCTAGTCACTAGCCACTATCCACTTTCTTCCTTCCCCGATACAGCCCCGCAATCCCGAAAGTGTACGGTGTCCACGAGACCACGTCGAAGCCGGCGCTGCGCATGCGTTGCAGCATCTCTTCTGGAGACGGAAAGCGCAGTACCGAGGCGGGAAGGTAAGAATACGGGCCGCGCACTCCTGAGATGAGCGTGCCGATGGCGGGCAGCACGTGCCGGAAGTACAGGCGATAGATCCCGCCAATCAGGCCTTTCGGTTCGCCGAAATCAAGGATGCCGGCCTCGCCGCCAGGCGCAAGCACGCGGCAGATTTCCGCCAGCCCGCGATCATAATTAGCTAGATTGCGAAAGCCAAACGCCGCCGTGACCAGTTGAAACTGCCCGGAAGCAAATGGCAGATGCAAAGCATCCGCTTCGATCCAGCGAATGCCGCGGCCGCGCGATTTTTCTTCCGCCCGGACCAGCATGGCATGAGAAAAATCGGTTCCGATCAGCTTTGTGGGCGCGCCGTTCAAGCAGCGATGCAGCGCAAAAGTCATATCGCCTGTCCCGCAACACAGATCAAGCACCTTCGCATTGGGACGGCGCAACAGCTCCGAAAATGCCCGGGCGGTGCGGTTCCACCACAGGCGATCGATGTTCATTGACAGCACGTGGTTGAGCAGGTCGTAGCGCGGAGCGATGGAAGTAAACATCTCGCGCACGGCTTTAGCGGCCGATTGCTCATCGCGCGCGCCAGTGGGCGCGGCGCCCACAATGCGTTCACCCGCCTTGTTCTGCTCGCCCAAAAATTATCCCTTCGAAAAAAACTGAATCCGTTTTACGGCCTGGAGCACGGTTCGCGCAGGAACATTGCTGACCACTTCGACTTTGCCAATGCCTGTGGCCAGCACGAAATGCGGCACTCCGCCCACAGTCTTCTTGTCGGAGAGCAGCCGTTTCATGACCCGCCGGCCTTCGACTTTCAACTTCGGCAATGGCCCATACGCTTGCACCAGGCAAACGATACGTTCTGCCGTCTGGCGATCCGTTATGTCCATGCCGGCGCCGATGGTGGCGGCGGCGATCATCCCCCAGCCGACGGCTTCGCCGTGCAGCAGGTTCTTGTATTTCATCTCCGCTTCCAGCGCATGGCCGATGGTGTGTCCGAAGTTGAGGATGCGCCGTTCTCCGCCTTCTCGCTCATCGGCGCTGACTACCTCGGCTTTCACCCGGATGCATTCCGCGATCAACTTCTCCAGCAGGGAACCATCGCGCCCAAGCAAACCCGCGCGGTTCGACTCCATCAGTTGGAAAATGGCTGGATTACGAATCACCCCGTACTTCATCGCTTCAAACAAGCCGGAGCGGTACTCGCGTTCGGGCAAGGTCGCCAGCACGTCGGGATCGGCGAGCACAGCCATTGGCTGATGAAAGGTCCCCAGCAGGTTCTTGCCTTCCGGCAGGTTCACGCCGGTTTTGCCGCCGATCGCCGAGTCCACCTGCGCCAGCAAAGTCGTCGGGATTTGCACCACAGGGATGCCGCGCATGTAGATGGACGCGAGGAATGCGCCGACATCGCCGACCACACCACCGCCCAGCGCCAGCAACACCGAGCGCCGGTCAGCCCCGCGTCTCACTAGTTCCGCGGCAAGCTTTTCAAGCCGTGCCAGAGTTTTGGAGCGCTCACCGTCCGGCATTTCCAGCAACTCGAGCTTGCGTCCAGTCTGGCTGAAGCTCTTGCGCAGCGCGCTAGCCCAAATTTTGCGAATCGGCGGCGCAGTAATTGCGAACACCCGCGCATCGGATGGAACTAAGTACTCAAGGACGGTTCCGGCCGATCGCAGCAAACGGCGCTCAACCAGCACTTCATAAGAGCGTGATGGGGTTTGGACGGGGATGCGAATCAAGGCTCTAGTGTACTGGAAGAGTCAGCTAAGTCGTAACTTCGCCAGGCGCTCATGCGCGGGTGTAAACCAATCATGACAGTCCGCCAACCCCCTCTATTCCCGCATTGGAAAGCTGGGCATTGGAGAAGCCTTTTCTCCCAGAACTGCGTGCTACCATGAACTCTGTTCATGGATAGCCTGCCTGTCGAGAGCGATTTCATCGTGGTTGGCGCGGGCATAGCCGGCTTGCGCGCTTCGGTGGAGCTTGCGTCGGAAGGCCGTGTTCTCTGTCTCACTAAACGCGAAGTGACAGAATCGAATACGCAGTACGCCCAAGGCGGTATCGCGGCGGCGCTGAGCGATGACGACGAAGTCCGGCTGCATTTGGAAGATACGCTGAAGGCCGGAGACGGTCTGTGCAACGAAGAGGCCGCGCGCGTGCTCGTGGAGGAAGGGCCGGCACGCATTGAAGAGCTGATCGAGTGGGGCACGGAATTCGACCGCGCCGGAGCCAAGATCGCTTTCACCCGTGAAGGCGCGCACAGCCGTAACCGAGTGCTGCATGCTCACGGAGATTCCACCGGGCGGGAAATTGGACGCGCCCTTTATCTGAAGGCTTCGGCTCAGAAATCGATCACCTTCCGCGAATTCGAGTTCACCACCGAATTGCTGGTACGGGAGGGCAGAGTGGCGGGGGTTCGCGTGCTCGATGAAGCGGGCCGGACCCACGACATCTATGCCGGCGCGGTGCTGCTTGCAACCGGCGGGCTGGGTCACGTCTACAGCGATACTACTAACCCGACCGTGGCTACCGGGGATGGAGTGGCAATGGCCCATCGGGCCGGCGCCGAAATCAGCGACATGGAGTTTGTGCAGTTCCATCCGACGGCGCTGTTCTTGAAGGGGGCGCCGCGATTCCTGCTGTCGGAGGCATTGCGCGGCGAGGGCGCTTACCTGCGCAATTTCGAGCTGAAGCGCTTCATGCCGAAATATCACGAACTGGCGGAGCTAGCGCCGCGCGACGTGGTGGCGCGCGCTATCGCCCATGAACTGGAGATGGTGAAGCGCCCCGACGCTGCCGTGTATCTCGATCTCACGCACCTGAGTGCTGAGCGCGTGCGCAAGCGCTTTCCGACGATCTACTCTACCTGCATGCAGTACAACATTGACATTGCGGCGGAGCTGGTGCCGGTGCGGCCCGCTGCGCATTACGCGATGGGCGGTGTGCGCACCGACTTATACGGTCAGACGTCTCTCCCCGGGCTTTACGCGGCAGGCGAAGTTGCCTGTACCGGAGTACATGGGGCCAACCGGCTGGCCAGCAACTCGCTGCTCGAAGGTCTGGTGTACGGAGCACGCGCAGCGCAGAACATGCGTGAACAGCTGCGAGAGGCTCAGCACGAGCCCGCGGTGACGGGTGCGAACTCTGCACCTGTGATCAGTGGCAGCGGGCAATCGGGCGAGACGGAGAAGTTCATCAGGAAAGTGCAGTCGCTGATGTGGCAGAACGTCGGCGTCGTGCGCGACGGTAAGGCGCTGCGACAGGTGGTTGCGGACTTGCGCGAGTTGCAGAAGCAAGCGCCCGCGTTAGCAGATAGGCGGTCCCACGAAGCTGCGAATATCCTACAGGCGGGATTGCTAATCGCGCGCTCAGCGCTGGCCCGGGAAGAAAGCCGCGGAGCACACTACCGCCTTGATTATCCGCTGAAGAACGACGCCAAGTTTCACAAGCACTCGGTCGTGAGCGGGGACGACATTCACTTTCAGTAGATGCGAGCGGTCGGCGGTGAAGGGTTGAACCCCTGCTATCTCGCGCGACGGAACTGCCTATCAGCCGGACCACGCTCCCAGCGCCTTACGTACCAGCACCAACTGTCCAATGTGATAAGCATTGTGATCGGCAATTAGCAGCGCTTGGCGCAAGAGGGTCTGACCTGAGCCGTGCGGTATGGGCGTAAACAGGTCCCCATTGGGCTCATTGATTAGCTGCCGCATCGCCTCGAGATTTTGCTCGACTGATTTGACGCTGTTGTTCCATGCGTCCTTGTCGGGCGGAGCCGGCGTCTTCGGCCAATAACCTTCCGGCCATTTGGGCGACTTATGCCGCCCGTCGCGGCAGAACTCCACGATGTCCCACAATGCGATACGGATGTGCTCCAGCAGTTGCCAGCCTGAGTAGGGAAAACCGTCGGGCACGCGGCCGTGCAATTCCGCGGGGAAGTCCCGCACTGCGGCGGCAAAGTCGGCGTGCGCCTCGTGCCAGTCCAGCGCTTTTGCAAGTTGTTGCCGAAGCAATTTATCGTGATCCATAAGGGCCCCCATACATGAACTGTATGAGGAGTGTGATGTCGAAGCGGTCAATGCGGATTTAATTTTGAAGGTAGTGGCAAAGGTACTCAGTAAAAAAGGTCAGTTAGCGCCATCGCAAATCGCAGGAGCTGGAATTCGTGCTGCAGAGTTCTGCGTTCCAGCCAGCCCGGCGTTTATGAATTCCTCCGCCGTCGCCGCTGGAGCACCCCCGCGGCATCCAGGTTGACCAGCACGGTAAAGCCATGGTGCACCTGGTTAGGGTCGATTTCGATGAGTATAGCGCGGTCGCCTTCAATGCATCCCCCCAGCACGCGTCCCAGGCTCAGCAGCGAACGGCTGCCGCAAACCTCGCAGCTTTCACCTGCGCTGTTGCTGATGATTTCGCAATCGGCACAAAGAACGGCTTCCAGCAGGGGTACAGAACTAAGCGTCGGCGCCCATTTTCGACCGTCGTCCATAGAATATTCCGTGCTTAAACGGTAGCTGGTGGCCGGGGCTTGGGAAAGTACCTTCTAGTGCAGGAAGCAGAAAAGTAACGGCCCACCATCCAATGCCGGAAGGGAACTATGCGTCGGGAGTTTGCGGAAGCAGGTTGTGGTTGAGGGCGAAAAGGGCTAACTCCAGGCGATTGCCTACTCCCAGCTTGTTGAAAATGTTGGTGAGGTGACGCTTTACGGTTTCCTCACTGATGCCGAAAGTCTGCGCAATGTGCTTGTTGGTGGAGCCTTCAGTAATGAGCGCGACAACCTCGAGCTCGCGCGAGGTCAGCCCAAAGGTTTTCCGTGGTGGGGGCGCGGTTTGTGCCGTCAAGTCCCGCAGCACCTGTACCAGGTTCTGTACCGGCCGGCCTTCCAGCCAATACTGTCCCTGCATCACAGCGCGAATACAGGCGGACAAGTGCGCCAGAGCCGCATCTTTCAGCAACACGCCGCGAGCGCCGAGTTGCAATGCTTCCAGAATTTGCCGCTTGTCAACCTGCCCGGTGAGAACAATGGTGCGAGTATCGGCCGTGTCGCCGGTCAATTCGCGCAACGCATCCATACCGGGCATCTTGGGCATGGCCAAATCGAGCAGCAGGATATCGGGCCGCAACGTTCGCACCATGTGCAAGGCTTCAACGCCATCTTTGGCCTCGGCGATGACCTTGATCATTCCGTCGGCTTGCAACATATTACGCAACCCGACACGTACTACGGGGTGATCGTCGGCAATTACTACTTTAATAGGGGTAGTCGCCATCTTATTTGCTCACCATGAGGGACGGTCTCTTTAGGCTGCCGATCCTTCGGCCGGAAGTACTGTCGGACCGAGTTCGCTCGCCAATTCCGCCTCCACGGCGTTAAGACTCGCAGCCGCGCTCTCCAGCAATTCGTCGATCTGCTGAAAGTTAGCATTGCGCCCCATTTGTTCCATGGTTGCGCAGTATTCTGACAATTTCGTCGCCCCGATCATGACACTGCTACCCCGCAAATAGTGTGCGCGCTCGCGCAGCGCGTGGGCATCTTTCCGGGCCACGGCGCTTCTCAGTTGCGCAACAGTGCTGCGGGCTTCTGTAAGGTAGTCGCGACAAAGTTCAGCCAGCATTGCGGGATCCCCGGCTGTAGTCTGCCGCAGACGTTCAAAAACGTCGCGGTCAATCATCGCAGCCTCAATCGTTAGAATTGCTACCCCAAATGACAGTCGAGTATCTCATAGGTAATCCTTCTAAGCGCTGGCGTCAAGCGATGAATATGCGAGCGGCTGCATAGGCACTCGCGAGCGTCGATGGCTAAAAACTAGGCGGTGTGCTGAATAGCTATCGGAACCTGGAAAAATCAGGCTTCCGTTTCTCCAGGAACGCGCTCAGCGCTTCCTTCGTTTCGGGCGAGTCCAACCGTTCGGATATGACCTCGACCTCCTCACGCAATGCGCGCTCTACTTCTGTGCGGTAGGCGCGTTTCATCAGTTCCTTGCACGCGCGTAATGCGCCCGCCGGCTTCTGCGCCAATTGCTGAGCAGCAACCTCCGCCGCCGTGAGTAGTGCTTCGGTCGGCACGACCGCATTGACCAGCCCCATTTCATAGGCGCGCTGCGCGGTGACGGGGGCCGCCAGCATCAACAATTCTGCCGACCTCTGCCATCCAATGAACGCAGGCAAAAGTACGGTCGAAGCTGCTTCAGGAACGATGCCCAGGTTTACGAACGGCATGACGAGCTTCGCGTCTTCGGCCGCGTAGACCAGGTCGCAATGCAACAGGATGGTTGTACCAATGCCAACCGCCAAACCACGCACCCCGGCGACCATGGGCTTGGCGGCGCGTGCGACGGCATTAATGAACCGCACCGCCGGCGGCAATTTCTGCCCCTTCCACGGCTGCTTCAAGAAGTCTTCTAGATCGTTGCCTGCAGTGAATGTATCGCCTCTGGCACCGAGCAGAATCACGCGTACCGCGGAATTGGCTTCGGCGCCCTCGAGCGCATCCGATAATTGGCCGTACATCTCTGCCGTCAGCGCATTCTTCTTCTCCGGCCGGTTGATGGTGATGCGCAACACAGCGCCGTCGCGTTCGCTTTCAATGTGACTCATGTGTCAGGTCCTCTTCCACAGTCAATCCGCGCACAAATGCCCGGTGATTTTGATGTAAGCTGAAAGGGTGGGCAATCCCTCCACTATCGGTTTGCAGTCGCCGGAAAATCGTACCCGGTTTCTGAGCGGCCTGTATAGCGACCTGCTGGAGAATGGCATTCGTTACTTCTTCCCTGGAGCCACTCTGCAGCGAGTTTCGCTCGGTAGCGAGGGAATGCCAGGACTTCTGGGGGCGGTGCCCAGCGGCGGACAGGTCGAGTTCGAATGGATGGGCAGCGGCTACTCGCTTACCGCAAGCTCAAAATTATCCGACCACGAACGCCGGTTGCTGCGCAGCATCGGCATGGTGCTTTCGGCGCGTTATCAGCTTCTGACCAACGAAGCTCTGGCAGCGCAAAGCTTTGAACTTTTTCGCGGGCTTCCCGAGGACCGCTTCGTCTCGGCATTTCTCGATCCCACGCCGCACACCAGCGCTGAAGCCATCGCGGGGCTGCCGGACCGTGTCGCCGACGCCATCGAGGTGCTGCGCACCAGCAGCATGAGCACCTACGAGAACCGCCGCATCGCGACCGGGGTGCTGCTCTTCGGCTCCATGCCCGAGCCTTGCCACGCACCGCCGCAAACTCCCCAGCACGCGCTGCGCTACTCGCATCAGTTGACCAGCATCCGCAGCTTTCACCGCCTTTGTGATGGTTTGCGCACACTCGCCCTGGTCGACCAGAACGGCCTGCTCTCCGAGTTGATCGATGTCCATGAATGGGCTGAGCCCTATCGCGACCTGCCTCTCGCCGTTCCCCCAGCCGTGGCCTATGCCGACCATTGCCGCGCCACGCTTTGTGGCGGCCACATCTGCCTCATTTTGTCACCTAATGGAGAGATCAAAGTTTATTCCGATGGCGTGCCGGTGTTTCGCTTCATCGACGGCAAATGGCGACTGGTAGATGCGCGCCACCGATACGAGATGTGGAAGAAAGCCATCGGCAATACCGATCTGGCCGAGCGTCTGTTTACTGTCGCGCTGAATCTCACCGAGAGCCGCCGAGGCGCTCTCTTCGTCGTACTGGACAATCGCGACTCGGTACGCATGCTGGTCTCCGAACCCGATCTGCTCGAGCATGCGCATCGCGATCGGCTGGAGGAGGGAATCACCAGCAAGGATCAACTTCATTATCTGCTGCGCGACAAGAGCATTCTCGAAGTTCCTTCGACCGTGCTGGAGAACATCGCCCGCATTGATGGTGCGGTGGTGCTTTGTCCGGACGCGGACCTGCTGGCTTTCGGAGCCATCCTGCATCACCACTCGACGGAAGAGGCATTGAACCGTACCGTCGAGGGCGGCCGCACCACGGCGGCTATTGCCGCGTCGCAGTTTGGCACGGTGCTGAAGATCAGCGAAGACGGACTGATCTCGATGTATCGCTCCGGACAATGTCTTTGGGAAATGTAAGTTCCCGTATTTTCGAGATACTAGTGTCCCGAGTCAGAGGTTAGTTGCGTAAATCAAAGGGTTGTGTCAGGGCACGGCTTCACAGGCCGCTGAAAAAGTCCGCCCTTCGGCGCCTTGTGTCAGGGCACGACTTCAGTCGTGCCGAAAAGTCCTTTATTTTTGTCATCCCGAGCGGCCTTCAGGCCGTGAGGGATTTGCTTTTTCGACTTTTTCAGCGGCCTCTTCAGCCGTGCCGAAAGCACGCTTTCGAAAATATGGGCTTCAGTGTGTGCGTGAGAACTAACCTTATCCTTAGCGGTGGAACATGACCCGCGAAAATCCAGCCCCGCAGGGGCGGCTATGTCGTTAGCCCAGGATGAAGCGAAGCGGAATCCTGGGTGGAGTGGGAAATTATTCCGAGCCGCGTAGCGGCGACACCGTTCTCACGCAGACACTTCAGCCCCTGCGCCATCCGGAATTTGATTCTTCATGGTTGGCGTAATTGATCAACGCTTTTCTGACTCAGGACACTAGCGGTGCGTTTATCTCACGGAGATCGTCTCACGCAATAATGCCGATAGCTCCTTCGCAGTTGCAACCGGCGGCTGGCAGGCAAAATTGGTGCAGACAATGGCGAGGGACTGCTTCTGCTTCAGCGCGGGCAGATTCGGCACAGTTCCCGCCAACACCGGCGGCAGGTTCTGCGCCACGGCTTCACTGTCGGTCAGGCAAACCACCGACTTATTCACAGCGAATGGTGCGATAGCGGCCTTGAGCAGCGCCTTGGCGTTCTCGTCTTCACCCACGACAACCACCTGCGTATGCGGCTGCGACAACCATGCGGCGGCAATGCCGAACGTGCCGGCGTAGATCCCGAACTGCTCTGCCGCTCCCCCAAAAACGCCGAGCGTTTTTTCGGCGAGATCGCGATAGCTGGGCTCGTTGGTGTAGGCGAACAACCGCAACAGCGCAATCGCTGCGCTGGGATTTCCTGCCGGGGTGGGCGAATCCTGAAACGGCTTGCGCCGGGCCGATAACGCCCCGAGTTGCAGCTTCTCCTCCAGTGAAACTTGGGTGTCGAAGAAGCCGCCGCCGCTGGCGTCGCCGAAGCGCCGAATCATCGCGTCAGCAATCTGCCGGGCGAAGTTGAAGTAGCTCATTGCGCCGGTGACCTCGTAGGCGTCCAGACAGGCCAGTGCAGTGAAGGCATAATCGTCGAGCATGCCGCGAACAAACCGCACCTCTGCCCCGGGGTCGGCGTAGGCTATGACGTGCGCTAAGCCGCGCACCTTGTCCCAAGCCTTCGACAAAATGCGGTCCAGCGAACGCAGTGCGAATTTGCGTGCATCTACGAGGGCCAGCACCTGCGCCGCCTGAAGATAGGCCGAAACGCACAGGGCATTCCAACTCACGTAGACAGTCTTGTCCACGAATGGCGTGGGCCGCTTCAGCCGAGCGGCATACATCTTGGTCTTTGCCGATGCCAGCAGGTCCAGCCCCTGCGAGATATCGATCCCCATGCGCGAGGCAGTTTCTTCCGGAAGCGCTCTTACCCACAACACGTTCTTCGCGGGATTGTGTTGCATCTCGCCCGCGGCTTCGATGTCATAGTGCAGCGCCGCCGCCTCGAACTCCTGCTCGTTCAGGACCGCCTTCGCTTCATCGCGTGTCCAAGTGAAGTAATCGCCGTCGTCATCAAGATTGATGTCGGCATCCTGCGAGGCATAGAAGCCGCCATGCTCGCGATCGCTCAACCACTCATCCATCCAGCGGATAATGTCGCGCGCCACGTGCGCGTAGAACTCGAAGCCGAAGACCTGGTATCCGTGCACATAGTTTTTCAGTAGCTCCGAGTTGTCGTACGACATTTTTTCGAAGTGCGGCACGATCCAGCGCTCGTCCACCGAGTAGCGATGAAATCCGCCGGCAAGCTGGTCATAAACGCCACCCTGGGCCATCTTGGTGAGAGTAGTCGTAACCACAGTGGCGACGCGTTCTTCGCACGTGCGCACGTACCAATCCATCAGCAGATCGAGCGCAGCGGGATGGGGGAATTTTGGAGCGCTGCCGAAGCCGCCGTGCTTCTCGTCGAAAATCGGGAGTGCCGACTGCACCATGACGCCGACGATGCGCGGGGAAAACTCCGTCTGGCGGCCAGAGAAGCCCTCCGCATTCGCCAGCACGTTCATGGCTTCGTCGGCTGATTTCAGCACCTCGTCGCGCCGGTCGTGATAGGCGTCTGCAATCGCCAGCAGGATCTTCTTGAAGCTGGGGCGGCCCCACTGATCGACCGGCGGAAAATAAGTGCCGCCGTAGAACGGGCGGCCGTCCGGCGTCAGAAAAACGGTGAGCGGCCAGCCGCCGGTGCCGGCGATGGCAGAGACGGCGAGCTGGTACCGGCTGTCCACATCGGGGCGCTCGTCCCGATCGACCTTTACCGCGATGAATTTCTCGTTGATGATCTGCGCCACTTCGGCGCTTTCGTACGATTCACGGTCCATCACATGGCACCAGTGGCACCACACCGCGCCGATATCGAGCAGGATGGGCT
This sequence comes from uncultured Acidobacteriaceae bacterium, assembly GCA_963785825.1. GTDB lineage: Bacteria > Acidobacteriota > Terriglobia > Terriglobales > Acidobacteriaceae > Bog-257. The sequence continues at coordinate 131,194 of CAWAWQ010000003.1, forward strand.
TGTTCTCGCGCTGCGCCGTGGCAAAAGCTTTCTCGCCCCACTCGTGCCACTGAATGGGTTGGTGCATCGCCGAACGCAAATAGGCGGAGGACGCGTGCGCCAGTGAGTTGGTCGCGCCAGACATGAGGGTTCAGTCTAACAGGGAGGAGCGATACGCAGGTGGCGCGGCCAACCGCATCGGGTGCCCTGTTCTAGCCTGCCTTCGGCTAGGGCGGGATGCTCGTTTCATCCCAGCCACTCGGGATGATGATAGGTCCCATCGAAGTGATGGCTGGTCTTGTAGAGTTCGAACTCTCCGCTCTTCGCCGCCTCAGCAGTCTTCTTCAGCAGTGATACGCGTTCCGCCTCGCTCAGCGGCTTGAAGCTGTGTGCCACATCGAGCGCCTGCTGCAGTATCGGCATCGAATCGCAGCCGGTGATCACCACACTGGTAGGCAGGCTAAGCGAATAACGCAGGCATTCGATGGGAGTGACCTCGCCGCTGTGCAAAATGAAAGGATCGCCCATCGGCTTCATGCCCAGCACCCCGATGTTTTTCTCTTGCAGGATGGGCAGCACGATCTTGGCGAAGCTTTCGTAGTGGGTATCCATGACGTTCAGCGGCATCTGCACGGTGTCGAAGGTGAATTTGTGCTGGTCGGCGACCTCGAGCATGTGCTTGTGAATGTGCGGGCTCTTGTGCCCGGTGAAGCCGATGTAGCGCAGCTTGCCGGCGCTGCGGGCTTTCACCACCGCCTCCAGGGCGCCTCCCGAAGCAAAGATACGCTCCGCATCGTTCATGCGAATGATCTCGTGAAACTGCAGCAGATCGAGGTGGTCGGTTTGTAATCGCTTCAGTGAATCGTCCAGTTGCTTGGTCGCGGTCTTGGCATCGCGGCCATCGACCTTGGTCATCAGGAAAGCCTTTTGCCGGTAGCCGTCGCGCAAAGCCTTGCCCATGCGTTGTTCGCTGACGCCGTCGTTGTAATCCCAGCAGTTGTCGAGGAAGTTCATACCATTGTCCAGAGCGGTGCGGACAATTCGAATCGCCTCCTGCTCGCTCGGCCTTCCGAGGTGGTAGCCGCCGACACCCAGGATCGAAACTTGCTCGCCGGTGTGGCCCAGCGTCCGCCGGGGAAATCCCGAATCGCTGGCGTTGAGATCCCCTCCAAATTTGGCCGCGACACTCATAGCGCCAACTCCCTTCAAGAAGCCTCTACGACTTACGCTCATGACTCTATTTTCCGGTGTAACTCACCCGCCAGATAGAATTCGATGCGTCATCGGTGATCAGCAACGAACCATCCGAAGCCACTGTGACGCCGACCGGCCGCCCCCAGACCTCGCCGTTGGGCAGCACAAACCCGGTTACAAAGTCCTCATATTCGCCGCTGGCACGGCCGGTTTGGTGCAGCGGCACCCGAATCACTTCGTAGCCCACGCGAGTGCCTTTGTTCCAGGAACCGTGTTGCGACGCGAAAATATCGCCGCGGTACTCCGTCGGGAACTGCTGGCCTTCGTAAAACGTCATCGCCAGCGAAGCGTTGTGGGCCTGCAGCAGCACGTCGGGTACCATCACCTTGTTTTTCAACTCCGTATGTTTGCCTTTGAGGCGCGGGTCCGGGTTGCCGCCGATGTAGTAATACGGCCAGCCATAGAAGCCGCCGACTTGCACATGTGTGATGTAGTCGGGTACGAGATTGTCGCCCAGAGCGTCGCGCTCGTTGACCGAGCACCACAGCTCGCCGGTCTTGGGACTGATGGCGAGCCCGCCTCCGGCATTGCGAATCCCGTGCGCGTAAATGCGTGCGTTAGAGCCGTCAGGATTCATCACCAGAATATCGGCGCGGTTCTTCTCGTCCGGATGAGTGTCGGGGTCATCCGCGTTGGAGTCCGAGCCCACTCCAACGAACAGCCGCTTGCCGTCTTGCGAGAAGACCAGGTCGCGCGTCCAGTGGTCGCCCTCAGCCGGCAAGTCGGCCAAGTGCTCGGGTTTGCCGGAAGCTTTCAGATCTCCGTTGCGATATGGAAAGCGCAGCGCGGCATCGGTGTCGCCGACGTAAACGTATTGCGGATTCGGGCCGGGCGGATAAAAGGCGATGCCATAAGGCTGCTTCAACCCGGTGGCAAACACCGAGGTTTGCTTCGGCTTACCATCGGCGGTAATGCCGCGAAAGACCTTGATATCGCCCTTGTGACTTTCCGCGACGAAAAAATCGCCATTCGAGGCGGTGATGATCTTACGCGGCTCATGCACGTCGGTTGTGTACAGCTCTACCTTGAAGCCGGCCGGTGCTTGCGGCCAAGCATCCTTGGGTCGATCCACCACGTCCGGGCCCTTAATCGCTGACTTTGTGGCATAGGGCGCCGGCAGCTCTTGAGCAGTGATCTTGCGGGTTGCGCCTGGCTTCTCGTAACGGAAATCGGTGAACGGTGGCTTTGGCCCAGGAGCCGATTCCGGATTCGCCCGGCACGCCGGATCGATCGCAAACAAAAGCAAGAGAATCAGTGCTAGATGCGTGAAGGCAAGTTTCTTCATTCCCATCTCGATATAGTGATTTCGCCGGCCCTGATTTTTCGTGCCGGCCGCGGCCACTCAGACTTAGATGAAGCGGTCCAAGGACGGATTGCAAGAAAGCGGGCCGTTTTGGCGTTAGCCACCACGTTCGACCAATGACTTGGACGTTTCTGCGGCGATAACGGGAGTTGCGGCTTTTCGCCGCTTGCAGAAGTTCGGGGAGGGGTCTAGCCTGTTGAGCAAGAAGTGGGGTGCCCTGTGTTCAGCCTCAGTTATGTGCTGGTGATGGCCGGCTTGGCTTTTGGCGGTTCAGTGACCCTCGTCGGTTTCGGCGGATTATTGGTCACGTCGTTTCACCGCGCCTTGGGATCGCCCTTGCCGCTGCCAACTCTCCACAATGCCTTCGAACGACGGTTGTACTTGCTGGTTGGGAGTGCGGGATTGCTGATCTGGGGAAGCGCGTTCCTGTGCAGCCTGAGCGTGGCGCCGTAAGTTCACTGATTCCAAATATGTTATTACGAAATCAGAACCGCCAAAACATCAGAAATCGCAGAAAAGGGCGAATGTGTGTACATGCGGTGTAAGTGGACTACAAGTTGTTGTTTCATGGTCTCGCCGTAAGCAAAGCGAGATACACAGCCCTGTTCTGAGCTTTCTTGTGCTAAGGCGATGTTACGTCAACCACTCCCATGGAGTGTAAAATTCGACGGGCTTTCGAAATCTCAAGTCTTCAGTTATTGGCCCGGCTTTAGCGGAAGTGAGGCACCGCGCGGATCGGCACGCGGTGGGAAAGGGAGGCTCGCAATGTCGAGGATTCTGGCGCTAGGTTACGGGTCAGTCTGCTATCTGGTGTTCTTTGTGACATTCCTCTACGCAATCGGGTTCGTGGGGAATGTAATGGTTCCAAAATCGGTGGACTCTGGATCCGCACAACCGTTTGGACCTTCTTTCCTGATCGATACCGTCTTGCTCGGCCTCTTCGCCGTCCAGCACAGTGGAATGGCGCGGCAGGGATTTAAGGCGTGGTGGACACGAGTCGTTCCCAAACAGATCGAGCGCAGCACCTACGTTTTGCTGGCCAGTTTATCGTTGCTGCTGCTCTACTGGCAGTGGCGGCCTATGCTGGGCGTGATCTGGAACGTTGAAAACCCTGCCGGGCAAGTCGTGCTGCGCGTACTATTCTGGCTGGGCTGGGTGATCGTGTTGCTCTCCACGTTTATGATCAGCCACTTCGACCTGTTCGGCCTTCGCCAGGTCTGGCTGAACTGGAAAGAGCGGGAATACACTCCGGTGGGATTCAAGACGCCGTGGCTTTACCGGGTGGTCCGGCATCCCATCTATCTTGGATTTTTGCTGGCTTTCTGGTCGACTCCGGCAATGACGGCAGGTCATCTGTTCTTTGCCATCGCCACAACGGGCTACATCTTGATCGCGATTCAGCTTGAAGAGCGGGACCTGTTGCGTTTCCACGGAGAAGCGTATGCGCATTACCGCCAACAAGTTTCGATGATTCTGCCCGCGCCTCTGCGTCGAGCCGGAGGAGTAGGGAAAGCTAAGCCTGCGGCGGGTGCAGGCCGAAAGGGGTGAGGCAAAAGTCGCCGGTTCTGGTGGTGCTTCGCCAACTACTAGTGTCCCGCGTTCATAGTTTGACGCTATCAGGCCATATCACAAGCAATTCCTGAAACAAGGGACCGGGATGGGCGTTGCGCTGTAAAACCTACGCGATCACTCCCACCTGCATCAGTTCACGTAACGACTCCGCGTACGGCTCGCGGGCCACGCCCCGTTCGGTAATGATCGCCGACACGTACTGATGCGGCGTGACATCGAACGCCGGGTTCTCGATGCCCACGCCATCGGGCGTAATCTGCTTGCCGGCGACGTGCGTAATTTCTTTCGCAGCACGCTGCTCGATTGGGATCTGGCTGCCGTCGGGAGTATCGAGATCAACCGTCGAGGTCGGTGCAGCCACATAAAACGGAATGCCGTGCTCCTTCGCCAGCACCGCGACGGTATAGGTTCCGATTTTGTTTGCGACATCGCCGTTCGCAGCGATGCGGTCCGCGCCAACGACAACGGCAGCGATTTTTCCCTGCCGCATCATGGCTCCCGCCATATTGTCGGAGATCACGGTGGTGGGGATGTTGTCCTTCATCAACTCCCACGCTGTCAGACGTGAGCCCTGAAGGAAGGGCCGGGTCTCGTCGGCGAAAACCTGGAGCTTCTTCCCCGAATCCACGGCGGCGCGAATCACGCCCAGCGCGGTTCCATAGCCGCAGGTCGCTAGCGCGCCGGCATTGCAATGCGTGAGCACGCCGCCGCTGGCGGGCAGCAGCGCGGCGCCGTGTCGGCCCATGGCTTGGTTGGCGGCAATGTCTTCCACCAGCATACGTTGCGCTTCGGCAATCAGCTCCTGTTTGATCTGCGGGATAGGCCGGGCGCTGACCTCATCAAACTTGTCGCGCATGCGTCGGATGCCCCAGAAGAGGTTGACCGCTGTCGGGCGCGTCGCGGCCAGGACGTCAGAAATATGAGCCAGGTCGCATTGCAGTTCCGTCAGGTCCTTCGCCTTGGAATCGCGAATGCCAAGAGCTAGCCCCATCGCCGCTGTGACGCCAATCGCCGGCGCGCCGCGGACAATCATGGTGCGTATCGCGTCAGCGACTTCCGCGTAAGTCTTGCAGGTGACGTAGGTTTCCTCGGTGGGCAGCTTCGTCTGATCGATGAAGCGCACGCCAGCGTCCGTCCATTCCAAAGTTTTGATCATCTGAAAGGTAGTGCCAGGCGAAACGACTTTTCCGCCAGCATGCTTAAGAGCTGTTCGCGTGCGCCCGCCATCGCCTCACCATAACATCTTCAGCCGGCCACCTTCTCCAGGTGGCGATAGTGATCGCTGGCCAGCCACAACAAACCAAACAGGGCGAAGTTGTAGCCGCAATGCATGAGGAAGGAAGCTGCCACCGAATTCCTGTTTACCCGTACAACCGTGAAAACCACGCCGACGACAAAGATGCTGAGAATCGGCGCCCAGGCATAGCCCAACTGTGTTCCGTGAATAGCTGCGAACGCCACTGCCGTCAGCACGATGGCCACCACCAGTCCAAAGAAGCGGCGCAACAGGGGATAGAGCAGACCACGGAAGAATAGCTCCTCCAGCAGCGGTGCTAGCGTCAGCCCGAACGCCGCCATCATGTACGCGCTGGTTGCGTCGTGGAAGTAATTGTCCATGGGCAGCGATTTCGGAATTGGTAAATAGCGGGACAGGCTTTCGATAACCACCGCCAGTAAAATCCCGCCAGCGACGAAAGCGGGCGCCGACACGCCCGGCCAGTTCCACTGAATTGCTTCGCTGAAAGGTCGACTGGAGCGTGTACGCACCAGCAGGAAAATGAACAGTAAGACAACCGGATAAGCCGCGGCCTGCGCGCCCACAACAATGCGCGCATTGGTTGCAAGATCCGAAAAAGACATACTCCGGTATGCGGGAAAACTGCGCGCCACCAACAAGGCGATCATGCTGAAGACAAAGATCGCGACAACCGTGAAGACCACGACTGCGACCAGGTCCCAGGTCGACCAGGGTGGGGAAGGCTTTTCTCGCGGCTGGACGATAGGCTCGAAAGGCGGGGCTGGACCGAGATCACCCAACATAGGAGTAGAGGGAGAGGGAGGCTGGCCCTCCTTGGGATCGGTTAGCGGGTTTGGCGGTAGTGACATGAATTCCTATGGCATGGCCGAATGTCGCAGGGCGGTCCACTAGCTGCTGTTTAGATATCTGCAGGCGCCGCCGAGGCGGCCTCTCTGCTTCGACTGCCCTTTCCATTGGACGCGTTAGGCAGCACCTTGGCTAATGTTTGTCCGGTGTACGACTTTTTCACGCGGGCGACCTGCTCCGGTGTGCCGGTTGCCACCACGCGCCCCCCGTCCTCGCCACCTTCCGGCCCGAGATCGATAATCCAGTCCGCGTTGCGAATCACATCCATGTTGTGCTCGATAATGATGATGCTATTCCCTAGATCGGTTAGCCGGTGCAGAACCTCCAGCAACTTGCTGACATCGTCGAAATGCAAGCCGGTCGTCGGTTCATCCAGCAGGTATAAAGTCTTTCCCGTCTGGCGTTTGCTGAGCTCGCGCGCCAGTTTGATGCGCTGCGCCTCTCCGCCGGACAGGGTAACCGCCGACTGTCCTAAGTGAATATATCCCAAGCCGACATCGACCAGGGTCTGCAGCTTCTGGCGGATCTGCGGGATGTTTTCCAGGATGGGCAGCGCGTCCGCAACCGGCGTCTCCAGCAGGTCGGCAATGGAATACCCCTTGTACTTGACCGCCAGCGTCTCGTGATTGTAGCGCTTGCCACCACATGTTTCGCAGAGCACATAAACATCGGGCAGGAAGTTCATCTCGATGCGGCGCTCGCCTTCGCCTTGGCAAGCCTCACATCGTCCGCCGGCAACGTTGAACGAGAACCTCCCCGCCTTATAACCGCGCTCGCGCGATTCGGGCAACATGGCATAGAGATCGCGGATCTGCGTGAACACACCGGTATAGGTCGCTGGATTCGACCGTGGTGTGCGCCCAATCGGCGACTGATCAATGCGAATCACCTTGTCAATGTGTTCGGTGCCGGTGATCGCCTTGTGCGCGCCGGGTTCCTCGCGCGAGCGATAGAGCGCCTTGGCCAAAGCACGATACAAAATGTCGTTGACCAGTGTGGACTTCCCCGAACCGGAGACGCCCGTCACTACTGTCATCACGCCGAGCGGGAAAGTGACGTCCAGGTTCTTGAGATTATTCTCATGCGCGCCCAGGATTGTGACTGCTTTGCCGTTGGGCTGGCGGCGCGCGTGACGGTAAGTGATCTGCTTCTGCCCCGAGATGTACTGCCCGGTGAGCGAATGGGGCGCAGTTTCGATTTGCTCTGGCGTTCCGCTGGCCACCACTTCGCCGCCATGGCGTCCGGCGCCGGGCCCGAGATCGATCACGTAATCAGCTCTGCGAATGGTGTCCTCGTCGTGTTCGACCACCAGCACAGTGTTGCCCAGATCGCGCAGCGATTCCAGAGCGTGCAGCAGGCGGTCGTTGTCGCGATGATGCAGCCCGATCGAGGGCTCATCCAGGACGTACAGCACCCCCCGTAGCTTCGACCCGATCTGGGTAGCCAGCCGAATGCGCTGTCCCTCGCCGCCGCTTAGGGTCGCCGCCGAGCGATCGAGGGACATATAGCCTAGACCAACGGCGTTCAGAAATCCCAGCCGCTCCGCAATCTCTTTCAAGATTCTGCCCGCAATGCGCTCCTCGCGTTCGGAGAGCTTGATGCGCGCAGCCGCCTCGACCGCTCGCGCCACCGGCAGCGCAGTGAAATCCGCAATGGACATGCTGTTCACCTTTACCGCCAGGCTCTCCGGCCGCAGACGCTTGCCATGGCATGCGGGGCAAACGGTAGCGGACATGTGGTCCAACAGCCACTCGCGATAGGTTTCGGAGGAGCTTTCCTCCATGTTTTGCCGCAAATAAGCGAATATGCCCAGAAACCCGCCGCGCTTGGCCTCGCGCTTTTCCGGACCGTAGAGAATCAGGTTCTGGGTCTTGCGGGGCAGTCGCTCGAACGGGGTTGACAGGTCAAATCCATAGGCGTGCGCGGCGAGGTGGAGGATGCGAATAAGGTTCTGCGAGGCTGACCCAGGACCGAGCGCTCCATCCAACAGCGGCTTTGACCAGTCGTTGATCACCTTCGCCGGGTCGAAATCATACTTGCTGCCCAGTCCGTTGCACTCCGGACAAGCGCCGTAGAGGCTGTTAAAGGAGAACGAGCGCGGCTCCAGCACGGGCACGTTGATGCCGCACTCGGGACAGGCGAGCTTGGAGGAGTAGAGCCGTTCCTCGCCACCGACCACGACGACCTGCACCAGTCCATTCGCCTGCTTCATCGCCAGTTCGACCGAGTTCGCCAAATGGCGTTCGATGCCGGGCTTCACCAGCAAGCGATCGATCAGCAACTCGATGGTGTGGTTCTTACGCCGATCGAGCTTGATCTCTTCGTCGGCGAAATTGCGCAGCTCGCCATCGATGCGCGCGCGTGTGTATCCCTGCTGCGCGAGCTTGTCCAGCTCCTTCTTGAACTCGCCTTTGCGACCGCGGACGATGGGCGCCAGAATCATGACGCGATCTTCGGGCTTAAGTTCCATCACCTGCTGGACAATCTGATCGGCCGATTGGCGCGAGATTGGACGTCCGCATTGCGGGCAATGAGGAACACCGATCGAGGAATACAGCAGGCGCAAATAGTCGTAGATCTCGGTGATGGTCCCCACCGTAGAACGTGGGCTGCGGCTGGTGGTCTTTTGCTCGATGGCAATGGACGGGCTGAGGCCGTCGATGCTGTCCACGTCGGGGCGTTCCATCTGATCCAGGAACTGGCGAGCGTAGGCGGAGAGAGTCTCCACGTACCGGCGCTGCCCCTCGGCGTAGATGGTGTCGAAGGCGAGCGACGACTTGCCCGAGCCGCTGAGGCCGGTGATGACGGTCAAGGTGTTGCGGGGTATCTCGACGTGAATGTTCTTAAGATTGTGCTGCCGTGCCCCACGAACGCTGATGCTGGTGATCCCCATGAACAATTCTGCTGCCAACCCGACCTGTGCCGACCCTGCCTCCTCTGGGAGTCAGGGCAAAAACTGAGCCGGGGGCTCCGAACAGACCCCAAAAGCCGGTCCAACTGACCCATGAGCTGTCTGAAAACCCCGGAAGGCTGAAAACGCAAATCTACTCACGTATCTTAGTTGTCAATACCGGCTGGCGTCAACGCGCGCTAAAGTGGCAACATCAGAGTAGTTGATCGGCGCTGCGACAGCGGAAACCTTCAGCGCCTGAGGAGAGTTCAACGCTTTCCGATTGGAACATCCGAAGCGAATTTCGCCGCATCGGAAAAGACATTACGTATGACGACCTTTCTGCTTTCTATCCTGCTCCTGCTCACGATCGTTGCAGCTTTCGTATTCGGCGTGGCGGCAGGCTATTGGGTAATCTGCGGGTTTCTCAGCTTCTTCGATCCCCACAACGCTCGACGCAAGCCTGCCAGCTCACCGGCTCTGGCCCCGACGACAAGCGGAGACTAAGCAGCTTGTAGGAGCTGGATGCGGCCCGACACCTGTTACTCGCCGCTGTTTCTGCCGGCACCACCATGCGGGAAGCCATGGTTGACCACACGATGATTACCTGTTCATCCGGAAGTGGCCGCTCCCGCCATGCTGAGGCCATCGAAATCGGCCAAAGTCCGCGGCCTTCAAAGAGCGATTGCGCATACGAGTCTGCTATTGCTGAGCGGTACACGGCAGCGGCATAGCCGAGACGCTGTGTGGGTGATGAAGAATTCATCATCGCCCGGGTTTTAGCCGATGCCATGTTGACGTTTTGAGTAGCGCGCTTGCGGTGTTTCGCAACCCGGTGTAGCAAATCGCCTCACGTCATTTCGAACGTTCGACCGGAACCGTTGCGAAATCCATCACCAACGCGGGTGACTGGTATCACAGCACCGCCTAAGTCTTTGTACCAGAATGAAATCGTACTCATAGGCGTCGCGGCATCAGGCGCGACTCCAACCCAGAGTAGCGGGAGCGTAAGCGTGAGTCGCTTGGGTTCACTTTTATTACATACGGAGATGTCATGAAGAAAGTCATTCTGGCAATTTTGGTTATTGCATTCGCGCTGTTTCTAGCGCTTCCGAACCTCTCCTGGGCGCAGGAAGACATTTATAAGGCCAAGTGTGCCGCTTGCCACGGCGCCGATGGCAAGGGCAGCGCTGCCGGCAAAAAGATGGGAGCTCCGGAGTTTTCGTCCCCAGCCGTGCAAAAAGCTCCCGATTCTCAGCTCGCCGATTTCATCGAGAACGGTGGGCCGCAAAAGAAGGCGTCACATGCCTTTGCCAACAAGGGCGTCAGCGCCGCTGAAGCTGCCAAGCTGGCCGCTTACGTGAAGACCCTGAAGTAACTTCACGTTAACAATGAGTTCCGTCCAGGCCGGCTTGCAAAACGAGCCGGCTTGGAACGCGGACCCTCCCCCGATTCCGAATCGCCCTCGGGCGCTCGCCAACGCGACGTTTTAGAGGTGGGGCTTGTCCGGGCGATCCACCCCCAACGGTCCCGAACCTGGGATGGATTGGGGAGTTGGAGAAAGTTCATGAGCAAGGGAATCCTCTACGATGCCACAAAATGCATCGGCTGCAAGCAGTGCGAGCAGGCCTGCGCCACCGAAAACGGCCTGCCGTACGACGACAAGATCGCAGCGCAAGAAGTAACGTCCGCCCATAAATACACCACGGTCCTCACCAAGGATGACAAGTTTATGCGCCGTCTTTGCATGAACTGCGATGACCCGGCCTGTGCCTCGGTCTGCCCGGTGGGCGCGATGCAGAAGACCGCCCTGGGCCCCGTCACTTACGACAAGAGCAAGTGCATGGGATGCCGCTACTGCATGGCGGCGTGTCCCTTCAGCGTGCCCAAGTACGAATGGGAAAAAGCGGTACCGGGCGTGCGCAAGTGCATCATGTGTAGCAAGCGCGTAGCCGAAGGAAAACAGACGGCTTGCGCTGAGATCTGCCCTACAGGCGCGACCAAGTTTGGCGATCGCGACGAATTGCTGGAAGAAGCCAAGAAGCGCATTCACGATAGTCCGGACACCTACCTCCACCACATCTTCGGAGAGACCGAGGTCGGCGGCACATCGGTGTTGCTCCTGTCGTCTATCGGCTTCAACAATTTCGGTTTCCGGACCGACCTCACCGAGCGCGCTCTCCCGATGTACACCTATCAGGTGCTGTCCCGCATTCCTGACTTTGTTCCGCTATTCGGCACCCTGTTAGGCGGCGTTTACTGGATCACCCACCGTCGCGAGGATGTGGCGGAAGCCGAGGCAAGGGAGAAAGAACCGAAAGGGGGTGCCCGATGACAGTTCCCCGCGTACGATTCACTTTCTGGAAGGCAGTTTTCCTCGTCATGATGGCGGCGGGGGTCTACTGTACCTTCATCCGCTTCTTCCGCGGCCTGGGCGCCTCGACGAACCTGAGCGATCAGTTCCCTTGGGGACTCTGGATCGGCTTCGATGTGATGTGCGGTGTCATGCTGGCTGCCGGCGGCTTTACCCTGACCGCCGCAGTCGAGATCTTCAACATCAAGCGCTTTCATTCCATCGTGCGGCCCACCATTCTGACCGCTTTTCTTGGTTATCTGCTGGTCTGTGCGGCGCTGATGTATGACCTTGGACTGCCGTGGAACATATGGCACCCACTGGTCATGCGCAATCCGCATTCAGTTATGTTCGAGGTTGCCTGGTGCGTGATGCTCTACACCACGGTGCTGGCACTGGAGTTTTCGCCGATCGTACTAGAACACTTTCACCTGCACAGGGCGTTGAAGATCGTCCGCAGCATCATGGTTGTGTTCGTGATCCTGGGAGTGCTGCTCTCCACTCTGCACCAATCGTCATTGGGCACGCTCTACCTGATCATGCCCAACAAGCTGCACCCGTTCTGGTACAGCCCGTTGTTGCCTGTGTTCTTCTTCCTTTCGGCCATTGCGGTCGGCCTGGCGATGACGATCTTCGAGTCGTCGATGAGTTCGAAGTACTTCGGCCGTGAGCTGGAGCTGCCGATTCTGCGCGACCTGGGACGCGTGCTGGTGGTTGTGCTCGCCTTGTACGGCATTTTGAAGTTTGAAGACCTGTATCGTCGTGGCGTCCTGAACCTGGTATTCGTCTCCGGCTATGAGCAGCGATTCTTCTTGCTGGAGATCTTTCTTTCGGTGCTAATTCCGCTGGGTCTCCTGCTGGTTCCCAAGATCCGGCAAAGCGCGCAGGGCCTGTATCTGGCGGCGGTGCTGACATTGCTCGGGTTCGTCACCAATCGGCTGAACGTGGCCATTACCGGCGTGGAGAACGCGGTAGGCGCGCGCTATACCCCTAAGTGGACCGAGGTCGTGATCACCGCCATGTTTGTCGCGCTCGGGTTCGCCATCTTTGGCGTGGTCGCGAAGTACCTGCCCATCTTCCCCGAGGAGAGGGCGCACATCCCGGCACTCCGCGAACCGGATGTTTCTGCAAGCGAACTCGCGGTGCCTGTCCATGCTGGCGATTGAAAACTCGCTCGGGAGTGCCTCCACAGGTGACCGAGGGAATCCCGGGGCGCCGCAGCACTGGCTTCAGCGGCTAAGACAGAGCGTCAGCTTCAAGCTGATGCTCTCCATTTTTCTTGTCCTGATCGTCATCTTCGCTTTCCTGGGGTATTTCAGCATTCAGAGCCAGCGCAAGCATTTGGAAGAGGCAGCGCTGGTGAGCGCCGAGCAGCAAAGCGAGGTGCTTCGCCGCAGCGCTTCGCGTTACATGCTGCACAACGACCGCGACGGGCTGTACGAGATGATGCTGAACATGGCCGACCAGCCTGGCATGGTGCGGGTCCGCATCATGAATCCGCAAGGCGTAATCAGCTACTCCACTGCGCCTTCGGAGGTCGGCAACATGGTCGACAAGAGTGCCGAGGCTTGCTACGGCTGCCATGAGAAGTCGAAGCCACTGGCCCGGCTGAACCGCTCCGATCGTTTCCGCGTGTATCGCGCGGAAAACACCCGGGTGTTGGGCGTGATTACACCGATCGAAAACCAGCCTGCGTGTTCGAATGCCGCCTGTCATGCCCATCCCGCCAGCACCCAAATCTTAGGCGTGCTCGACACTAATCTCTCACTCGCCAAGGTGGACCAGAGCCTGGCCCACGAAAGCCGTGAGATGTTCGCCGGTACTGCGTTGGCCTTACTGGCCGTAGTCCTGCTCAGCGGCCTGTTCGTTTGGATCGTCGTCCGGAACCCATTGCAGGAGCTGAAGACGGGGACTGAGCGCATTGCTAACGGAAAGCTCGGCTACCAGATTCCCGTCCACTCGCAGGACGAGGTCGGCGAGCTGGCGCAATCGTTCAATGAGATGAGCAATCAGCTTCAGGTGGCGCAGGTGGAAATTACCGCCTGGGCACATACGCTGGAACAGCGGGTGGACGAGAAGACCCGTGAACTGAAGCAGGCGCACCAGCACATGCTGCAGGTTGAAAAAATGGCGACGATCGGCAAGATGGCCGCGGTTGTCGCTCATGAAATCAATAATCCGCTGTCGGGAATTTTGACCTACTCCAAGCTGGTGAAGCGCTGGATCGACAAAAACGCCGCCGCTTCTCCGAAGAAAGACGAAATGAAGGGATCGCTCGACCTGGTCGCCAGTGAAAGCAAGCGTTGCGGCGAGCTGGTGAAAAACCTGCTGAGTTTCTCGCGGGTATCGCCGATGAACCTCGCGTGGTGCGACCTGAGTCAGGTCATCGACCGTTGCATGCGGCTGGTACAGCACAAGATGGAACTGGCAGGAATCCAGCTTCATCTCGACCTGGCTGCCGGGCTCCCCATGGTGCATTGCGATCCCGCGCAGATCGAGCAAGTGGTGCTCGCCATGGTAATTAACGCTATCGACGCAATTCCCCAGGAAGGCAACCTGTGGATCAGCACTCGAGTGAATGAGAAGTCGGCAATCGAGCTGGTGATCAGCGATGACGGCGGCGGAATCCCGGCTGAACACCTCCCCCATATTTTCGAGCCGTTTTATACAACCAAGGAGTCGGGCGGTTCGGGGCTAGGCTTGGCAATCAGCGAGAACATCGTGGAGCGCCACGGCGGGAATATCGAGGTGAACTCCATCGTGGGACAAGGAACGACTTTCAAGATTGTGCTGCCAGTTGACAGCCAGAGGCCTGCGGCCGCTGTTGAGGCGGACCACGCCCTGGCCGAGGTGAGGTAGAAAAATGACGCAAGGCAAATTGCTAATTGTGGATGACGAACTCAGCGTACGCGACTCGTTGGCCAAGTGGTTTATCGAAGAGGGCTACGAGGTAGCTACGGCCGAAAGCGCCAACGAAGCGTTGACCTGTGTCGCCGAGCAGACCTTCGATGTCGCTCTGGTGGACATCAAGATGCGCGGCACAGATGGGATCGAGCTGCAGCGCCGGCTGCACGAAATTTATCCCGACATGCTGGTCATCATCATGACCGGGTATGCCTCCGTAGAGACGGCCATCGCCGCGCTCAAGAACGGCGCTTATGATTACGTCAACAAGCCGCTGGATCCCGACGAACTCGCCCACCTTATTGGCAAGGCCATGTCGCACCGCCGAACCCAGCAGGAGAACACGCGGCTAAAAGAGACAGTCGCGGAGATTGCTCATCCCTCTGACATTGTGGGACAGAGTGTGGCAATGAAGCATGTCTTCGATGCTATCGAGACCGTCGCTCCCACCGACGCAACCGTGCTGGTCACCGGCGAAAGCGGTACCGGGAAAGAGCTGGTCGCACGCGCGGTTCATGCCGGCAGTCCTCGCCGTTTTCATCCGCTAGTCGTCATTCACTGCGGTGCACTGACAGAAACTCTGTTAGAAAGCGAGCTCTTCGGCCACGAAAAAGGCGCGTTCACCGGAGCGCAATATCGTAAGAAAGGGAAGTTTGAAATTGCCGAAGGCGGCAGTGTCTTTCTCGACGAGATCGGCGATATCAGTCTGAAGACGCAGACCGATCTGCTGCGTGTGCTGCAGGAGCGCGAGATCGTGCGGGTAGGCGGGAACCAGACCATCAAGGTGGATTTTCGCGTGATTGCCGCTACGAATAAAAACCTGGAGCAACTGATCGAAGAAGGGAAGTTCCGTCCCGACCTGTACTACCGCCTGAATGTCTTCCATATCGAGATTCCCCCGCTGCGCGAGCGCCGCGAAGACATTCCACTGCTGGTGAATTATTTTGTCCGCAAGTTTTCGGCTGAAATGAACAAGAAGATCACCAGCGTTTCGCCCGCGGCGATGAACGGCTTACAGCAGTACAACTGGCCGGGCAATGTGCGCGAATTGGAAAATGCGGTGGAACGCGCCATGGTGGTTGCGCAGGAACCGGAATTGCGGGAACAGGACTTCACGCTCAAGACGAGAAATGGAACTGGGGTAGCTATCGGCGACGTCCGTAGCCTGGAAGACGTGGAGCGTACGCACATCTTGCGCGTCCTGGACGAGTGCGGCGGCAATCAGACGCGGAGTGCAGAGGTACTCGGTATCGACCGTGTCACGCTGCATCACAAGCTGAAGAAGTACGGCTGGAATAGGAAAGAGAAGGAGCAACTGGCGACTAGTAACTAGCATTTGGCATTTGGCATTCGGCAATTGGCAATCGCGACTTCGTGCCGAGCTTACCAAAGATTGTTTCGTAATCAGCGGAGTCGGCCATCATCTAATTGCTAAATGCCAACTGCTAACGGCCGATCTCCGCTTTGCCATGAAGCATCTCCAACTACTCCCGGTTGGTCTCACCGATACTCGGCTGCTGGAATGGCTGCGGCAAGCGCTCTATGAAAAGTTTCGCGTTCCGGCGGAGATCCTCTCGCCACCGCTCGATCCTTCGTTCGCATTGCATGCCGAGCGGCAGCAGTATCACTCCTCGGAAATCCTGGCCAGCATGCAACGCTACCTTACCAACAGCACCTGGCGGCTGCTGGGAATTACGCAGTCAGACCTGTACATTCCAATTCTGACGTTTGTTTTTGGCGAGGCGCAGCTCGGTGGCCGGGCCGCCGTCGTTTCTTACCATCGCCTGCAGCAGGAGTTTTATGGATTACCCGAAGATATCGACATACTGGCCAATCGTCTTCTCATCGAGGCGGTGCACGAGCTGGGGCACACGTTAAACCTCACCCATTGCCATGACTATCGCTGCGCCATGGCGCCTTCCCATGCAGTGGAATGGATCGACATCAAAGACAGCGGCTTTTGCGAAGACTGCCTGGCACGGGTGCTGGACGCGGTTTGAAATGCTGACCGCGACCCCCACGTGACCCGCAAAGATTCTCACCGCTTGAGATTTTGGGTTAGCGCTTGACCGGCTTTGGTTCGTCGCTCCACTTCCAGCTGAAGAGATGGCCCCGATGCTCGGCCACCATCGCTGTCACTCCCATAACTCCCATCACCAGGAAAATCGCCAAAAAGACCACCGCAATCACCAATACTGGCATAGTGCACCTCTGGCGCTATTGTGAGTTGGGAATAAACCTGCTTCCGTGATTGCCATCACAGATGTGTGTGAGGCCAGCCATGTGGCCGCTTTTGCTTACGCGGTCTGCGCTTGCAGAAAACAGCGATTCGTACTCCGATAACCGGGAGCGCTGAGTTACTGCGGAAGCCGAACTGAGGCCGACAGGGTCTTGCGGTGCCTCGGCCAATCATTCTGCGAAGCCGGCGGAGCCAAGGGTGGTGTTTAGGGAAGCTCCCAAAAGACAGGGCGCTTCGGGCCAAGGTTTTCAAAGACTTTGGAATGGCATCACCGCTTAGGCCCTTGAGCCGGGTTCGGCGTGGATTCGGGCAGGGCGCTGCTGGCGCCAAGCACGAAATTCTGCGCCAGGCGTTCACTAAACCCGCATAGAAAACCAAGTGCCCACGCCACGTAATATCCGTTCGGTCCAACAATATCCAAACCGTGAAATGAAACGATTCCGGCCTGGATGGTGCAGAAAGCAAGCACTGCGACAAGCACCGACACCAAGGGGCGGGTTACCACCGATACGTACGCCATCAGGGGCGTGAGCGCTGTGTCGGAAAGAAAGGACTTGATTCTGACCATTATGCTCACGATGCTGCCGAGAAATGCTCCGTGCTGGGTCAGCAGAAGCTGATTGAACGCTGCACCTTTAGCCATGTCCGACAGGTGCACATCTGCCGCAAGTGTGCCGGCAGCGCGAAACATCAGCTTGACTCCTCCGCTCATCAAGAGCACGAAAAAGAAGGACATCAGGAAGATCGTCGCCAAGGCCGATAAAACGGCATTCAACAGAGTCTTGCCGCTTACGAATAGCAAAATTCTGGAAAGGCCACCAACGTATCGATCATTCACGGCGGCCAAATCTCGACGAATGCTCCTTAGCAGCAGCATGTTGGGTTCGGCGGCCTGTAGCAGGTTATAGGCTAGTTCGAAGAAAACGCGATTCTGCTGAACGACCTTGCGCGGCATAATGCTCAGCAGCCTTGTAAGCCCGGCGATTTCGGCCGCTATCTCAGGCTGGATGGAATGCGCAAGTTTAGGTTTGATGTTGCTGAATAATGAGTTTACGAACGCCTGGTATACCGCCGGATCGTCGAACGATTCCGTAGCACCTTGCGGTTGCATTCCCGGTAACTCGAAGGGCTTCTCCCCAATCGTCTGCTCAATGTGCAACCGGGCAGGCGGTGAATTGGGGATAGGTTCAGTCATGAGCTTCGCACCTTCAAACGGGCCACCGTCATTCGCCGAATTAGGAATAGCCTGAGTGGGTACACTGACAACTCATGGCCAGCGATCTTCTTTCTCGCCGGCCGACAGAATGCTCGACAAAGCCCGATCGACTCATTGTCCAGCAATCGCCTGAGCAAGACTAGTTCCGTCCGTGGTGCGGGGTGTGCAGCCAGCGAAAGTTAGTCTGGATTGACGACGACTTCAGAGTCGAATGTCCGACCGGCTCGGGAAACTACAGGACGCTATTTGAGGTGGCGAGAGAAATCGGTTGCCGCCTCTCCGGTATCTTTCTGCGCGACGCCAATGGCCGGCGCCCCGTCTACGGAGGAACGAACAAGTTCCAGCAAGACCCACCAGAAAGCGGTCACCGCGACATTCGTGCAGGCTACTGGTTGACATGGATTTCCCCTCCGGTGATTGGCTTTCCGGCTACAGTTTGCTTTGATTGTCAGATGTCCAATCTGCCCGTGCGTAGCGACTTACTTACGAGCATGCAAATGCGCGTCGAGCGCTTGGCTCAGTTCCTGGTAAGCCTGCTTTTCGCCTGCGCCGGCGTCGGAAGTTTCGAAGGCCGGAGCCGCGGTTTGAGCGTAGCGCTGCGCCAGCAGATAGTCTCCACGGCGCAATGCAATCTCGCCCTGAGCCAGGGCAATGCTGGCTGCAACCGAGGGCTCTCCGCTGAGCTGGCTCACCGCCTTGGCGTCGATGTTGCGCAGCAGTTCCTCGGCTTCATCCAGCTTATTGCGGCGGATGAGGCACACTGCGAGGGCATAGGAGATTCCGCCGGTCATCCCCGAGCGCGGTCCCAACGCTTTTGACGATTGCTCATAGGCGCTGCGGGCGTTGGTCTCGCCCTCGGCGAATCGGCCCGACCGGCATTGCGACAAGGCGCCATCGGAAAGCGAAGAGAGCGAATAAAACGACACCGGCCCCTGCTTTCGTACCGCAATCGCGTGAACCGACAGATCGTCGCGAATGGCATCGTTCCAGCGTCCCAGAGAGCCTTCGGCGGCGGCTCGGGTGGACAATATGCCCAGCAGAACTTCGTGTTCCTCTCCCAGCTTGGCGACCAAAACCGGGTACACAAGGTTGGCCTCGTCAATCGCCTCGGCGTACTTCTTTTCCACCAGCAGCGCTTGTGCCAGGTTGACGCGCGCTTTCAGCCCTCGCGGGCTGTCCGGACCCTCTGCGCGGGAATATTGCTGGATGAGATCGCGCAGTGCCGACTCCGCTTTAGCACCATCGCCCATGCGGATGTAGGTGAATGCCAGAAATTGCTTGATCTGGAGCAATGCAGTCGGGTTGAACGACGGAATGGCCTGCGCCCGCTGCAAGGCTGCCGAGAGGTTCTCATTGGCAGCATGAGCATCGTTGGAGATGATGCCAATCACGCCGCGGGTTGAGAGCACCCAGACGGAAAGATCGTCTTCAGGATGAGGTATTCGCGAAGTCGATTGCTCCGCCCGGCCAAGAAGCGATTTCGCCCGGTCCAGCGATCCGGGCTCGTAGCTGCGGGCTTCCATGGCAGCCCATTGCAATTGCAGCACGATTGCCTCCTGCGAAAGAGGACCCTCAGCCTGCTGGAACAGCCGGTCGGCCTGCTCGTACTCTTGGCGGGCGCGCGCGAAATCGGAGCGGTTATCGAAGGCTTTGGCAATGGTGGCATGCAGCCGCGCAGCCAGCAGCGGCTCAGAGGCAAACTGCGAGTCGATCTGCGGAGAAGCCTGACTCACCACATCGACAAACGACTCTTTCGCCTGGCCGCTCTTGAACGGATCGCTTCGCCCCAGCAAGTCATCGGCGAGAAAGCGATTCATTGCGACGGCTATGGCGCTTTCCCGGTCGGCGCGAGCGCGGGCGTTTGCCAGCCGCACCGTATAAAACGTCACTAATCCCAACACGAGCAGGAGGCTTGCCGACGCCGCATAAACCGCCTTGCGATTGCGGGCGACGAACTTTCCGGCACGGTAGCGAAGGCTATCAGGCCGAGCTTCGAGGGGCTCGCGTTTCAGGTAATGGTCGACATCTCGCAGCAGGGCTTCCACCGATGGGTATCTCTGCTGCGAGTCGCGGTGCATGGCTTTCAGGCAGAGCACATCGAGATCGCGCCATTCGGCCTTTCCCGGTGCGCCCGGAGCTTTGCGGCCGTTACGTTGGGCCGCCTCAACCGCAGCGCGGGAGGGTGGTTCGGGAGGCTGACGAGGCACGGTATCGTCGATTACATCCATACCCAACGTTGTCCCCTTTGACGTATCGATGGGCAGCCGCTCGGCCAGCATTTCGTAGAGAATGATGCCCAGCGAGTACACGTCGGTTGAGAAGCCGACGCTGCCATCGTGTATCCACTCCGGCGCCGCGTAGTAGCGGGACATGAAGCGCATGCCGGGCTTGGTTAGGTCGGCCGATTCTCCCGCGGCGTGCAGTTCCTTGGCGATGCCAAAATCCAGCAGCCGCGGTGTTCCATCCTTCTCCACCAGGATGTTGGAGGGCTTCAAGTCGCGGTGGATGACTTCCTGGCTGTGCAGGTACTGCACAGCTTCGCAGATACACCGAAAAATACGCAGCCGCTCTTCAACCGGAAGGGCATGTTCCCGGCAGTAATCAGTAACCGGCAGCCCTTGCACGTATTCCATGGCAAACCATGGGATTCCGTCAGGCGCGGTGCCCGCATCGTAGAGCCGGGCTATGTAAGCGTGCTTGAGCTTGGCGAGTGTTTTAATCTCGCGGGTAAAGCGTTCGCGCCGGGCGGGTGAAAACGCAGCATGCGGCAGGAACTTGATGGCTACCAGGTTGCCGGCATCCTTGCGCTCCGCCAGCCACACGACGCCCATCCCGCCTTCGCCGAGGATCTTCTTGAGCCGGTAGGAGCCAAACTCCTCCGGAGGAAAGGTTGCCATCGACGAGTCCAGCATTTGGAAAGCGACACCCGACAAGCCCCGGTCGAGCAGCGAGGAATGATTGCCATCCTCCTCCAGCATGACGAGCAACTCCGCGGCGAGTTCCCGGTCATCGCCGCAGGCGGATTCCACAAAGGCTCGTCGCTGCTCTCGTGGCAGTTGAAGAGCTTCATGAAACAACGACTGGAGGCGCTCCCATTGCTCGAGTTGCATTTCGATTACTCCTTACGGACTCGTATCCTGGCCGCCAGCCAGGCTCGAGCTGCGCGCCAATCGCGTTCGACCACCGATTCGGAGACTCCTAATAGGGCGGCCGTTTCGGCCACGCTGAGACCTTCGAAAAACCGGTATTCCACCATCTGCGCCTGGCGAGGGTTCAGGCGCGCCAGTTCATCCAAGGCGTTGTCCAGGGCGAGCAATTCCACATCGCAGGAGGCGAGTCCTTCAGCCGAATCATCTAGGGTGACGAAGAAGGCATTACCCCCTCCGCCCCGTTTTTGCGAGCTGCGCCGGCGGGCATCGTCAACCAGCACCTGCCGCATGGCTTTGGCTGCGATGGCCTTGAAGTGCGGCACCGAGGTCTCCGCCAGTCGCGGCGAGTCTTTGAGCTTTAACCATGCTTCGTGAACCAGCGCAGTGGAGTTGAGGCTGCCATTACCGTCGTTCCTCCGCACAAACGATGCCAATTTTCGCAGCTCTTCATAGACCAGACTGAAGACGTCATCCAGTTCGCGCCTGGCTTCCATGACCGGCTGTTCATCGTCCTCAGGTGATTTTTTCTTCTGTACCGGAAATGCCATGACGGTTTTTCTTTCCAATTTACGTAATGGATAAGTGAAGGCAAAACCGGCGGGGGCCGGAAGCGCAAGCCAGGGAGCGTTGGCCCAAGTGTGATTCGTGCGGGCCGAAATGGTAGCAACTGAAAAGGCATTTGGCAATCGCTATTTCCAGTTCGCTTGCGATTTCTTGCTATGACAAGGCTTGCATGCCGGATAGTTCAGTCATGCTCGCCAGGAATCACCCGGCTGCATTCGAGCGGAAGGAACACACATGAGGAAGAAGCAAGTTGTGAGGATCGCAACCGTATGCTTTGTCCTGCTTGCCGGCACTATCCTGCTGGCGCAACAAACTGACAATAGCGAAGCGCTGACCAACGATGACGTGGTAAAGATGGTGGCCGCGCACATGGACGCGAACAAGGTGGTCCAGATGATTCAGAGCCAGCCAGGTAATTACTCTTTCGCTGCGAACGATATCGAACAGTTGAAGCAGCGGGGAGTTCCTGAATCCGTGGTTGCCGCAATGCAAGCCAAGGCATCGAGCGCCTTGGCGGGGGGTGCGACGGATTCTGCCTCAGCCCCACTATCGCAGTCCACCTCAGCGGCTGGTTTCGCATCCGCCGCCGCCGCCAAAAAGCCGGGGGTGTATCGAGTCGGAGTCGTGATGCCAACGGTTGAGATGGGACAAGGGTCGCAAAACCCCGCTATTGGCGAGACCCTGCGAAGCCTTCTGGCTCGATACTTAACTGGACCCTCGACTGAGGTGATTCCAATAGCGGCGTTGCTGCCACAGCAGGTTGAAGCCGAAGCACAAGCCAAGCAATGCGACTTCCTGGTTTACGACAGCCTTACTTATAAGAAGAGCGGCGCAGGGTTGGGATTTCTGAAGAATGCGCGCAGCGTGCTCGGGATGATACCGATGGTCGGCGGTGTGGCCGCGGCCGCTGGAACCATCGCCACCGTGGCGGGCGGTGCAGCGCAAGTGGGCGAACTCTCCAGTGCTATTACCGCAAAGAGCCAAATCACTTTGATGTATCACGTGTCGGCAACTGGTTCCCCAACGCCGCTGCTCAGCAACACTCTAATGCAAAAAGCCAAGTCCGACGGTGAAGACATCATCACGCCGCTGCTTGAACAAGAGGCGAACGCAGTCATGGCCCAGTTGACAAGCAAGGGAAAATTAGAAGCACCGTCAGGCCGCTGACTCTTCCCAAGGGATCTCAGAACCACTCTCAGGAAGGCGGTTCAAAAAGGAAAATTAGCATGACAAACCGAACAACATGCCGGACGTGGAATTTCGCAATTACGCGTGTAGCAATCAATATCGCCATGGCGCTAGAAATTGCTTTCTCGCTGCTCGTGCTGGCGGCACCTGCACAAGGCCAGACATACTCGATTATCCACAATTTCGCCGGCGGAGGCGACGGAGTTAATCCCAGCGCCAAGCTAATCATTGATCGTGCCGGAAATCTCTACGGCACTACACGAAGCGCCGGCTTTCCCCAAGCGGGGACTGTTTTCAAGCTTTCGAACGAAAATGGCTTATGGAACTTGACCTCACTTTATGTTTTTTCAGGCTATGAAGATGGCGCCAATCCCTATGCTCCTGTGATTATAAGCTCGGACGGAACCCTGTATGGCACTACTAATGCAGGAGGAGACATCAACTTATGCGACGGCTTCGGTTGCGGCGTGGTCTATAGCGTGCCGATATCATTCTGCGGGAATATGGTCTGCAGGAAGACTGACTTAGTCTGGAAACCGACCGTGATCTCAACCTTCGAGCCCAGCGACGACAACGATGATGGTGCGTCGCCCAAGGCCGGCCTCACTTTCGATCAAGCTGGCAATCTCTATGGCACCACAAGCGGAGGTGGATCGGCGGGAAGTGGAACCGTCTATGAATTAAGCCCCTCCCACGAAGGCTGGACACGAAAGACTATCTATAGCTTTACTGGGGTAGATGGGGACGGCTGGGACCCAATTTCGAGTCTAGTCTTCGATCAAGCCGGCAATCTCTACGGGACTACCAATCGCGGCGGCAGCAGAGCCGCCGGTATCGTATACGAGTTAACCCCGTCGCAAAATGGATGGACCGAAACCGTCCTCTACAGTTTCATCGGCGACAGTGACGGCCGTTATCCGCAAGGTGGAGTGATCTTTGATCAGGCCGGGAATCTCTACGGTACAACCTGGATTGGAGGAGATGGCGGAAATGGCACCGTCTTCAAGCTGTCTCCCTCTCAGAACGGTTGGATCTTGACGACGCTCTATTCTTTCTCCGACGGAGGCGGTCCGCTAGGCGACCTTGCTATCGACGCTGCCGGCAATCTCTATGGAACCACCAATATGGGCGGTCTCTATTGCCGGGGCAGCGTGTTCAAGCTAACTCCGAACGGCGACAACTGGACGTACACCTTACTTCATTCGTTTATCTATGACGTCGATGGACAGGATGGACAATTCCCGTACGCAGGTGTGACGCTTGACGCCAACGGAAATATCTTTGGCACCACTTACTTGGGAGGCACGGGCTATGGAGGAGGCGATGGTATTGTTTACGAGATCACGCCCAACTGAGCTCCTGGGAAGGGGGTTGGCTTGCGGAATCGTGCTGCTGACGACCGCTCGTCGCCTCCGTGCAAACGCAGAAGGCGGGCGCGCAGGGCGGCGCGTTTAATCCTGCAGGCCACCGACCGCGCTAGGGAAATTCTGCACCTACTGGTTTAGCCGCAGACCAGCGCCGGTTCGGTGTCTTCCGACAGGCGACTATGGGCGGTTTCGGCAGCCAGCCAGCGCACAAATTCGTTGTGCGCGCCCAGCACAATCTGTTTCGACTCGACCGGGCGATTGGCCAGTTCGAAACCCATGATGATGATCTCGTCGCCCTTCTTGATGAGGTGGGCCGCCGCTCCGTTCATGCAGATCGCGCCGGAGCCACGCTCGCCTGGAATAGTGTAAGTCTCAAGCCGCGCGCCGCTGGTATTGCTCACCACCAGCACCCGCTCGCCAGGTATCAGTCCAACCATCTCCATCAGTTCTTCGTCGATCGTGATACTGCCGACGTATCGCAGATCGGCTTCGGTAACTGTAGCCTTATGAATTTTTGACCGCAACATCCATCGCATGGTTCTCGCAGTTCCTCTCTGTGTCCCGCTCTCGCTCAGCGGATGCGGGCACTCTCTTATATGCTAGCAGCTTCTGGCTGCAGAAGGCACCAAGTTTTTCCAGCGAATCGGCCGCCAGCTTCACATGCTCAGGCCGACTCGCCTGGGTATTTTCGGGGATCTCCAAACAACCGCTGCACAAGGTTCAGCAGGTCCTGGGGGGAGTGGCTCTGGACGACATGGTCGGCCCACTTCAACTCGCGGTCCGTCGGAGTGAGAGCGATGAGCGGAAGCTCAGGCAAGGTCTGCTTTACC
Organism: uncultured Acidobacteriaceae bacterium; assembly: GCA_963785825.1. Lineage (GTDB taxonomy): Bacteria > Acidobacteriota > Terriglobia > Terriglobales > Acidobacteriaceae > Bog-257. The sequence continues at coordinate 156,106 of CAWAWQ010000003.1, forward strand.
ACCTTGACGACCCGCTCGGTGTCGAAATTCGGCAATCCGCAGTGGATGATCAACGCGTTGACATTGGAGAATAAACGAACCAGTTCCAGCGTTTCCTGTACCGAATGGGCGGTGATGACGTTGAACTTGAAGGTCTCCAATAAGAGCTTGCGGGTAGAGAGTGCCTGTTCAGGCTCTGGCTCGGCAACGATGAAAGCTGGTCTAGGCAAGGTTCGTGCTCACGTGCGAAGGTGATCGCAAGCTCCGTCGCTCAACAGCATCTAAGCGTACGGGCCCATAAGTTAGATGGCCCCTGGCGTTTGTCCGATGCTCCGGCACACATGTTTTCGATACCAACCGGCTACGGGTCGCGGTTACCGCTCGATGGTCCTTTTCGAGGCTATATAAATTACCTGCCGCAATATCGGGATGCGCGCAAATATGCTTGGTTGGGAAATTGGCCTCTTTACATGGGTGCCGGATATACTCGAACGGGTTCGACTGAGGCGTGCCGCTTCGATGCCAGCCGGGCCGGCGCTTCTTCTTCCGCCTCGAGAACGCCTGCGATGCTCCTTCCGACCATTCGAATTCTGGCCGTGTGGCTGTTCTGCAGCATCCCGTGCCTGGCTGTGCAAGTGCAGGTGGCAGTGGTCACTTCCAGCGGGAAACCCTTGCAAGGAGCGCTGGTGATTGTGCAGGACCTGCAGCATGGCGACCGGGAACTATTTCGCTCGCTAACTGATCAGGACGGAGTCATCTCGGCGCGAACGCTCGATCGCGGGCTCTACCGCGCGATTGCGACCTATCCTTACAGCCAATGGCAAACCGCTGTGCAGGAATTCCTGGTGCGAGACCAGCCCGTCAAAGTGACGCTGCGTCTATCCAGAGCAGAGAGCTTGGACAACACAATGGTTTCGATTGGCCGGCTCACCGTGCATGTGCTGAATGCCAACGGACTGCCCGCGGAAGGCGCGCGCGTGCTGGTGCGTGATGCGGACGCCAACCCCAGCTCCGAGCATTGGGGAACAACCAACGAGCAGGGCACGACGACACTCGACTTGACGCTGAACCCGGCCGTGCTGGTCGTCGTGTATCAAGATAAACTCTATTTCTTTCCAACCAGTGGGCTGGACACGGAGCGAACGCTTCGCCTGAAGTGATTTACGGCGTAGACCTGACCTGCACCTGGGGAGCGCGGCAGTCGCGCAGGGCTCCACCGCAGTCACGATATTGCAGGTCCTTCGTCAGGCACACTTCCAGCGCCACGAACTCCGAACTGCTGCACGAAACGCGAAAGGCTTCACGCGGCGCATGATTGACGTCGGCAAACTTCTGTTCGATACCGGAGGGGCTGGCACTCATCGCCTGTGCTGGGGCCCGATACTCTTGGGGAATCTGTAGCTGCCGAAATGCCTTCTGGATATCCTCGAAATATTCTTTCGTCTCAAGGCCGCTGCAAGTGCCATGGGTTGCCCACTCGTGCTGGATCAATCCGCGATCGGGCATGATCGGCAGCATCTGCTGAACGGCTGATTGCGCTACCGGACGAGCGGGAGCGCAGTGTTGCGGATATGAGCCGTCATCGTTCTCCGGCCATAGGCCATGCACGACGAAGCCGTAGTGGCGGCCGGGATCGCATTCGGTGGAACTCGCGTTGCCGGAGTGCGTGGCACAGAACTCCGGCGCCCAGGAGAGCGTCAGCAGATAGTAATCGAACTGGCCGGGAGCGTTGTCGGATGCATAGGAGCGATGCTTCGCGCAGGCAATGCCAGGAAGGCACGTTGCAAGCATTAAGGCGGCGCTTAGTCTTTTCCGAGCCATGGTGCGAATGGTAACTCAGGTAACGCTCGAGCGCTTCAGTGCGCGTGCACCAGGTGGTCGAGCGCGAACAGCGCCGCCACTCCGATGAAGACGACCAGCGCCATCTTCACGCCGGGTTCGCGATTGACCTCGGGAATGAGGTCGGATGCCGCCACATAGATGGTCACACCGGCAGCTACCGGCAATCCATAACTCACGGCATGTTTGCCAATCGCCATGGTGAGCACGCCGGCCATGGTCGCCAGCGCCAGCAATACAGAAGCAAACCACGACCGTCCCTTGCTCAGCCCACTGGCCAGCATTACCGAAGTCACGGTAAAGCCCTCGGGGATCTTATGCAGGAAGATGGCGAGGAAAATGATCCAGCCCAGCCAGGACGAAACCAGAAACCCGGCGGTGATGGCGATGCCGTCGAAAAAGGCGTGGATCATCAGCCCAAAAAGCACCGAGACGCGCCGGTGCGAGTGCAGGTACTCGCCGGAGTGGGTCTCTTCACCGTAATGAAAATGCGGTGTGATGGTGTGCTCGAAGAAATGGACCAGGAGATATCCGCCGAGCACCAGCAGGGCAGCCTGGTGGCCGCCGAGTTCGAGACTCTCGGGCACCATCTCCACCAGCGCAGTCGCCAGCATGAAACCCGCGCCCAGCGCGACAAAGTAGCGCAAGTAGCGCCGCTCCCAGTTCTTCTGCACGATGACCGTGCCCCCGAACACGTTGGCGGCCGCGGCGGTCAGCCCGAGCAGAATGCTGATGAGGATGGGGGACATTTGTAGCAAGCAGAATAGCAGAGTGTAGTAGCCAGAAATTTGGCCCCAGGTGAACCAACCTCCTGGAACGCTCATGACAGTCGCGTGATGCTGGGCACCGAATCGAAGCCTGCATCGAAACTCAGGATTTCGACAATGCCGTGCTGTTCGGCAATCGCGACGTGCACCGCATCACGAGCTGACAGCCGCCCATACTCCAGGACGATTTGTTTGGCACGCTCCACAGCCGAGAGATCCACCGGCAGAACCTCATCGACGACCGCAAGCAGCGTGTCGAAAGCGGGCTGGATGGCGTCGCGACGATTGATGGCGACGTAGCGATGGAGGATTTCCTGCAAAACCTCGGCGTCGGAGACCAAGCGTTGACGGTTCCTGATGAGCTTTTCAATCAGGCGCTGCGCATCGAGCTTGTGAGGGTGGGGCGCGCCGATCAGATACATCGGAACATTGGAATCGACCAGAATCACAGGCGGCTACCCTGCCCTGTAGCCCGCCTCAATTTCCGCGAGCATCTGGTCAATGTCTCCGGTCGGGAACTCATGCTGAGCGGCGCGATGAACCGCTTCGAGTTTCTGGCTACTGCTCCCGAGAGGCTCTTCCCGCCGTGCCCCCTCCAGCGCCTGTCGGACCCACTCTGCAAGGGACATGTGCCGCGACCGGGCTGCTCGCTGGATTTCCCGGTACTCCGCATCTTGCAGGATCACCTGTAATCGCTTAGGCATGATATGAGTTTATTTGACTCATTGATATGAGTCAAATGTGTGATCCGTTTTAGCCGCTGTGCCTTATATGCATCACATCTCCGTCCTTCACGATGTACTCCTTACCTTCCAAACGCAGAGTGCCGCGGGCGCGGGCTTCGGCTTCGGAGCCGGCTTCCAGTAGCTGGTCCCAGTGGATGGTTTCCGCGCGAATGAAGTGGTGTTCCAGGTCGGTATGGATCGCTCCCGCAGCGTTGACGGCCTTTGAGTCGCGCTCGACGGTCCACGCGCGGCACTCATCTTCCCCTACGGTGAAGAACGAGATCAGGCCCAGCAGCTCGTAGGTTTTGCGAATCAGGCGCACCAGGCCGCTTTCCTTCAGTCCATAACTGGCCAAAAACTCCGCGGCGTCTTCGTCGCTCATTTCGGCGAGCTCGGCTTCGACCTTGGCACAGACGGCGAGGGCGCCCGTGTTGGGCCGTGATGCGACTTCGGTAATTCCGTATTTCGTCACCGCGTCGTCCAGGTCCTTGCCCAGGGTGAGGCTCTCGCCAATGTTGAGCACGTACAGCATGGGTTTCTCGCTCAGGAACATGAAGCCGCGAACGCGCTTCTCGTCCTCCGGCGTCATCTCCATTTCGCGCAGCGGGCGCTCGGTCTCAAGATGCGCTTTGGCATGCTTCAGCAATTCGTGCTCGCGCTCGATCTCGGCCGACTTCATCTTCTTCAGATCTTTCTCAACGCGCTCCAGCCGCTTCTCCACTTGGCCGAGGTCGTTGACGATGAGGTCGAAGTCGATGTTCCTGATGTCGCGGAGGGGGTCGATTGGCCCGACGTGAGGAATGGAATCGTCTTCGAAGGCGCGCACCACGTGGGCCAGCGCGTCGACGTTGCGCAGGTTGGCGGCAAATGCGGTTTCGTTCAGCGCCTCCTTGCTGAGCGCCGCTACGTCCGCATACTCCACGCTGGCATGGATCAACTTCTTCGGGTTGTAGAGTGCGGCCAGCCGGTCGAGACGATCGTCCGGAACTTTGGCGACGCCAAGATGCGCTTCGCGCGGGTTGCCGTGTGTGCTCTGCGCTACCGCCTGCTTGGTCAACATTACGAACAGAGATGTCTTGCCTACCTGCGGCAGGCCTATGATGCCGGTTTTCATGCTCTACTTTCAGCCGTCAGCAATCAGCTAAGGCTGTTGCCGAACGGCGCTCCTTTTCAACTCAATTCTTAGCGGGGAGCCGTCAGGTTTGTATGTGCTCCGAAAGACCCGATGGCGAACTCGGGTAGGGCGGGCCTTGAATCCGGGCCGAGGCTGTGATTCCGCACCATCGCTCGACACCGGCCTGAAGGCGTGCTCTACCTCTACCCCGGCGGCCACTTCAAATCGCGCCCGCCCAGCAGGTGGAGGTGCAAGTGGAACACCGAATGTCCCGAGCGTGGTCCCACGTTGTACACGGTCCGATATCCATCTTCGATGCTGCGCTCGCGCCCGATCTTCGCCGCTATCAGGTGACTGTAGCCGATGATCTCCGCGTCCTCCGGCCCGGCTTCCTTCAGACTTACGATGTGCCGCTTGGGCACGATGAGAACATGAGTCGGCGCCTTGGGATCGATGTCTTCGAAGACATACACTTTGTCGTCTTCGTAAACCTTCTTGGAAGGCACTTGACCGGCAATGATCTTGCAGAAAAGGCAGTTGTCCATAGCTGTTGTCCGGAAGAGATGAGCAGATGATCATAGCAATCGCGCTCTCGCGAATCCAGAGCGTGCAAAACCAAACGCACCCGCAAAGTAGGGTGCGTTTGGAATAGTGTCAGCACTGGGTTTACTTTTCTTCGCTGGATGCTTCTGCCGCAGGCGCTGCCTTCTCCTCGGCTTGCGCCGCTTCCAGCGCCTTGCGATTTTCCTCAGCACGCTTGGCGCGAAGCTCGGCACGCTTTTGGCGCTTCTCGTCGATTGTCTTCTCGCTGCCGAGCAGTTCCACGAAGGCTATATCGCCGCCATCTCCCTTGCGGAAGCCGGCATGAACGATCCGTACGTAGCCGCCGTCGCGGTCTCCGTAACGCGGCGAAATGGTATCGAACAGCTTATCCACGGCATCGCGCGTCAGCAGATAGGAAGCAGCCAATCGCCGCGCCGCCACGTCGCCGCGCTTACCCAGCGTGATCATCTTCTCAACATGAGAACGCATGGCCTTAGCCTTGGTGAGGGTGGTTTCGATGCGCTCTTCCACGATCAATGAGGTCACCAGGTTGCGCAGCAGCGCGCGCCGGTGTTCCGTGTTTCGCCCTAACTTCCATCCTGCTCTGCGATGACGCATATCCGTTTCCTTAGTAGCCAGTATTCAGTAGCCAGTATCCAGTCGCCCGAACGTTAGTTGCTAACTGACAACCGGCAACCGGCAACTGACTACTGCTTTAATATCCCTGATCAATGCCGTAAGTGGCCGAAGCCAGTCCCGCCTGCTGCGACGAGGTATTGCCCGGCACTGCGTTGCCGTGCTCATCGATCTTCATACCGAGGCTCAACCCCATCGAGGAGAGGATCTCCTTGATCTCGTTCAGCGACTTGCGGCCGAAGTTCTTGGTCTTGAGCATTTCAGCTTCGCTCTTCTGCACCAGCTCGCCGATGGTCTGGATATTGGCGTTCTTCAGGCAGTTGTAGCTGCGCACCGAAAGCTCCAGTTCCTCGACCGAGCGGTTCAGATTCTCGTTGCGAATCTCCGGCTTGTCGGAGGCGCCGGCGGCTTGCGCCTCCAGCTCCTCCTCGAAGTTGATGAAGATGTTCATGTGATCTTTGAGCAGCTTCGCCGCCAAACCCAGCGCATCCGCAGGCGTCACCGAGCCATTGGTCCAGATCTCAATGGCCAGCTTGTCGTAATCGGTGATCTGCCCCAAGCGGGCCGCTTCTACCGAGTAATTGCACTTGCGTACGGGAGAGTGCACCGAATCAATTGGGATGAACCCGAGGCCCAGGTCCTCGTCGAAGTTCTTGTCCGCTGAAACGTAGCCGCGGCCGCGCTTCAGCCGCATTTCCATATCCAGCTTGCCGCCTTCGCTGACGGTGGCGATGTAAACGTCCTTGTCGAGCACCTCGACATCGGCATCGGCCTCGATCATTCCGGAAGTGACTACACCGGGCTGATCGGCACGCAGGTAAATCGCCTTGGGCGCGTCGCCATTGAGACGGAACGGAATCTGTTTCAGGTTGAGGATGATATCGGTGGCATCCTCCACCACGCCCGGAATCGATTGGAACTCGTGCAAGACGCCTTCAATTTTGACGGCGGTAACGGCAGCGCCCTCAATCGAAGAAAGTAGTACGCGGCGCAGAGCATTGCCAATGGTGGTGCCAAAACCACGTTCGAACGGCTGTGCCCAGAAGTGACCGTACTTGTCGGTCAAGGCCTCGGTATCGGTTGCCAGCCGTTTCGGTTTCTGAAAGCCTTTCCAAAGCATTCTTAACTCCTGTTTCTGTTCGGCCGTGTGGCGCGCCCGCCGTAGCGGGGGGCTGATCTGGCCAAATGTTGTCGGAGACGCGATGCGGACGCTATCGCGCGATTCCGGGGTGAAGCACATGATGCGGGCCGCGCTGCCAGCGCGGGCCCACCGTCCGCTACTTGCTGTACAGTTCCACGATCAACTGCTCATTGATCGGCAGGTTGATGTCTTCGCGTTTCGGCAGCGCCAGCACACGGCCCTTGTAGCCGTCGCGATCGACCTCCAGCCACGCCGGCGGAGCCTGATGGCTGGCAAACTCTTTCGCTATCTCCAGTACCGCGAGCTTGTTGCTCTTTTCGCGCACGGCGATCTCGTCCCCTGCGCTCACCTGGAAGGAAGGAATATTGACCTTGCGGCCATTCACCAGCACGTGGCCATGACGCACCAACTGGCGCGCCTGCCGGCGAGCGACGGCAAAGCCGAGGCGATAAACCACGTTATCGAGGCGGCGCTCCAACTGCTGTAGCAACACCTCTCCGGTAACGCCCTTGGTGCGGGCAGCGCGTTCGAAGTAGTTGCGGAATTGGCCTTCCTGGGTAAAGTACATGCGCTTGGCCTTCTGCTTCTCACGAAGCTGCAGCCCGTAGCCCACGATTTTTGCCTTGCGATCTTTACCGTGCTGTCCGGGAGCGAAATTGCGCTTTTCGACGGGACACTTGTCGGTGAAGCACTTCGCGCCTTTGAGGAACAGCTTCATGCCTTCGCGGCGGCAAAGGCGGCATACTGCATCTTTGTAGCGTGCCAAGTCATCTCCTGTGGAGCAGATTTCTGCTCGTTTTGAGATCGGTTTACGGGACTTGGCGTCCCTTCGTCCCGATCGAAATCAGTTGTTAGGGGTCAGTGGCCAGTGATTAGATGTTGCCCCAACCAATTCGACACTTGACCAAAATCAACGGTCAGCAACCAACGACCGTGACCTTGCTGGCCACTGGCCACTGACCACTATTCACTGCTCCTTAGACCCTTCTCCGCTTCGGCGGACGGCAGCCGTTGTGCGGCACCGGGGTCACGTCCTTGATGGAGCGGACATCCAGTCCGGCAGCCGAGAGAGCGCGCACTGCCGACTCACGCCCTGAACCCGGGCCGCTGACGCGCACGTCCACGCTGCGCATACCGTGATCGCGCGCCTGGTTGGCGGCATTCATCGCAGCCTGCTGGGCCGCGAACGGCGTACCCTTGCGCGATCCGCGAAAACCCAGCGACCCCGAACTCTTCCACGACACGGTGTTGCCGGTCGGGTCGGAGATGGTGACGATGGTGTTATTGAAGGAAGCCTGCACGTGCACCAGCCCGTGAGGGATGTGCTTGCGCTCTTTCTTCTTGAACTTTTTGCTCTTACCTTTTTTGTCCGCGCCGGCGGAGCCTGCTGGTTTAGCCATGGATTATGTCTTCCCTGTCGCTTTCTTCTTGTTCGCCACCGTGCCCTTGCGCGGTCCCTTGCGGGTGCGGGCATTGGTGTGGGTACGCTGGCCGCGAACCGGAAGGCTGCGGCGGTGTCGGTATCCGCGATACGACCCGATTTCGATCAGCCGCTTGATATGCATGGAAACGTCTTTGCGCAGATCGCCTTCGACGTTGCCGCCTTCCTCGATGACCTGGCGAATGCGGTTTACCTCGTCTTCATTGAGGTCACTCACCTTCTTGGTGGCCTCGACATTAGCCGATCCGAGGATATTAGCCGCGCGCGAGTTTCCGATGCCGAAAATGTAGGTCAGCGCGATCCTGATGTGCTTGTTGCGCGGAAGATCCACGCCTGCAATACGTGCCATAGTTGCTCCGAAACCGCCTTTAGCGGTTAGCAATTAGCCTTTAGCTAACTGCCAAGTGCTAAATGCTAAGTGCTTACCCTTGCCGTTGTTTGTGCTTGGAGTTTTCGCAGATCACGCGCACTACGCCGTGACGGCGAATCACCTTGCATTTATCGCAAATCTTCTTTACCGATGCCCTAACTTTCATAAAACCTCAGTTGCCAGTTATCAGTTGTCGGTTCTCAGTTGCGTTCTTACTGACAACTGCTTACTTGTAGCGATACACGATGCGGCCACGGGTCAGATCGTACGGCGACAATTCCACCGCCACGCGGTCGCCGGGGAGAATGCGAATGAAGTTCTTACGCATCTTGCCGGAGACATGCGCCAGCACCTGATGCTTGTTCTCCAGCTCCACTCGAAACATCGCATTGGGCAGCGGCTCTACTACCACTGCCATCACTTCAATCGCGTCTTCCTTACTCATTCAGTCCTAGTTGCCAGTGGCCGGTAGCCAGTGGCCAGTTTTATTTCGATGCCGTGCCTTACCAGTTGCTCGCTAGCCACTGATCACTAGACACCAGCCACTACTCTGTCAAAATGACCGGCCCGTTCCTGGTCACCGCCACGCAGTGTTCGAAGTGGGCGCTATAGCTGCCGTCTTCGGTGACGGCCGTCCACTTATCGTCGAGCAGCCTGGTCCCCGGACGGCCCATGTTCACCATCGGCTCAATCGCCAGCACCATTCCGTCGCGCAGCTTCGGCCCGTGTCCCGGAATACCGTAGTTCGGGACCTGCGGGTCTTCATGCAGTCGGGTCCCGATGCCGTGTCCTACGAATTCGCGCACCACGCTGAAGCCGTTGGACTCAACCAGGCGCTGCACCGCGGCCCCAACATCGCCGACGGTATTGCCCACCCTTGCTGCCTCAATGCCCTGGGACAGCGAATCCCGGGTTACATCCAGCAGCTTCTGCAACTCCGGAGTGAGTCCGTCGCCTACCGGAACCGTGATCGCCGCGTCGCCGTAGTAGCCATCGAGCACAACGCCGCAGTCGATGGAGACGATGTCGCCCGCTTTCAGCAGCCGCCGCTCCGAAGGAATACCGTGCACGATCTCGCTATTGACCGAGGTGCACAGCACACAGGGATAGTCGTAGTATCCCTTGAACGCAGGCTTGGCGCCCAAATCGCGGATCTTGCGCTCGGCCACACGCTCCAGATCCATGGTCGAGCGTCCGACCGCCACCGCTTCTCTTGTCGCTTCCAGAACCTGGCGGACGATATGCCCGCTGCGGCGCATCTTGTCGATTTCGGAAGCCGACTTACAAACGATTGACATTCTCTATTGCGCTAAACGCCTGCGCCATCACCGCTTCCACCGGCTGATCGCCGTCGACCTCCACCAGCCGCCCACGGGCTTTGTAATAGTCCACCAGCGGCAGTGTTTGCTGCTCGTATGCCTTCATGCGCTCGGTGAAGACGCTTTCTGCATCGTCCGGGCGCGTGACCAAGGGCGTGCCATCAACATCACAGATGCCCTGGACTTTGGGAGGCTGGAAGTAGACGTTGTAAATCAGCCCACAGGTGGGACAAGAACGACGTCCTGTAATCCGTTGCAGTAGAACATTATAAGCTACTACCAACCTGATCACAACCGGCGCTGCACACGCCTGCCACGCTGAACCGTCTTTCCCCGCTCTCGTCGCCTCCAAGTGCGCATCCAACCACTCCGCCTGGCGCACCGTCCGCGGAAAACCATCAAGGATGAAGCCGCGCTCACAATCCGCCTGTTCCAGGCGGTCTGCAACCATGTCGCAGACCAGTTCGTCGGGAACCAGGTCGCCGCGCTCCATAATCGCCTTGGCCCTCATGCCCAGTTCCGTCTTACGGGCCACATTGCTGCGCAGAATGTCTCCGGTGGAGATCTGCGGAATGCCATAGGTCTCAGCGATCAGCTTGGCCTGCGTACCCTTGCCTGCAGCCGGCGGCCCCAGCAGGATAATGGGACCAGCCACGCGCGGATTCGCCTTTACGCCCACTGCCGCGGAAGTCTGCGCTTCCATGTTTGTACCCTCGCAGGGTCGGAGCTCCCGGTACTCCGAAGGCAGCATTTGGCATTTAGCACTTAGTCAAAACTAGCACCGCGTGCCGCCCAAACCTAACTACCACAGAAGAACACCGCGTGGCGCGCCTTGGCCAAGTGCTAAATGCCAATTGCCAAGTGCTGCTTTACCACGTCGCCCGGCGGCCGCGAACGCGGCCGCTGCGCGGGGTGAAGCCTTCGTAGTGACGCATCACCAGCTGTGACTCGACCTGATTGATGGTATCCATCGCCACGCCTACCACGATCAGCAACGAGGTGCCGCCGAAGTAGAAGTTCACGCCCAAACCGTTGGTCACCCAGGCGGGCAGGCGCTCGAAAAACCCTCCGATCGGGCCCCATAGGTGATTTAGCCGGATACCGGCGATCATCCACTCAGGGATGAATGAGATCAGGATCAGGTATATAGCGCCTACCAGGGTGATGCGCGTCAGAATGTCGTTGATGTAATTCGCCGTCCGCGCGCCCGGCCGGATGCCCGGAATAAACCCGCCGTACTTCCGCATGTTGTCGGCAACCTCGGTCGGGTTGAACACGATCGAGACGTAGAAATAGGCGAAGAACACGATACCGATGGCATACAGCAGCGTGTACATCGGCTCGCCCCATTGCAGCGCCCGCAGCATCGGCCCAAAGAACCGATTATCTTTGAAGAGCGCTCCCGCGGTCTGTGGCAAGGTCAGCACCGAGGAGGCGAAGATGACCGGCATAACGCCGCCGGAGTTCACGCGCAGCGGCAGATGGGTGGATTGTCCGCCCATGATCTTGCGGCCGACCACCCGTTTGGCATACTGCACCGGAATGCGCCGCTCGCTGCGTTCCACGAAAACGATGAACGCCACCACTGCGACCATCAGCACCACGAGCATCAGCATGGCAGGAACGGTGAACGCGCCCCAGGCCTGCGACTGAACCTTCTCGGCCAGGTCCATCACGCCGCGCGGCAAACCTACAACAATGCCGGCGAAGATCAGCAGCGACATGCCGTTGCCTACGCCGCGTTCGGTGATCTGCTCGCCCAGCCACATGATGAAGACGCTGCCCGTGGTGAGGGTCAGCATGGTCATCAGGACAAATCCGATGCCAGGGTTAAGCACGAAGTCCGGCTGCCGCTGCAAGGTAAAGGCAATACCCAGCGACTGCACCGCGCTCAGGCCCAAGGTCAGATAACGCGTCCACTGGGTGATCTTCTTGCGGCCCAGTTCGCCTTCCTTCTGCAACTTGGCGAGCGGCTCATAAACCACGGTCATCAACTGCAAAATGATGGACGCGGTGATGTAGGGCATGATGCCCAGGGCGAAGACCGTCAGCCGGCGCAGTTGGCCGCCGCTAAACAGATCGACGAAGCCCAGGAAGCTGCCGCGGTTCTGATCGAAGAACTGCGCCAGCTTGTCGGCGTTAACACCCGGGGTCGGAATGTGACCGCCCAGGCGATACACGAACAGCAGAAAAAGCGTGAACAGAATGCGCTTGCGCAGATCAGGGACGCGGAATACGTTGGCCAACTTCTCGAGCATCTGAACCTCAGTTGTCAGTTGCCAGTTGCCCGTTGCCTGCTGTGGCGACTGCGACCTGCGCTACCGACAAACTTTATAGAACTCAAAACTCTTCTCTTAGCTTCAGCACGACAGTTGCTAGAAACTGGCAACTGACTACTGGCTACTGACAACCTGCACTTTGCCGCCCGCCTTTTCGATCTTTTCCTGGGCCGTCTTGGAAAACTTATGGGCATGAACGGTGATGGCCTGCGACAACTCACCCTGGCCCAGCACCTTTACCAGCGCGTTCTTGGAGCTTACCACTCCTGCCTTGCGCAGCACCTCGGGCGTGATCTCGCTCTCGCCCAAAGCCGCCAGCCGCTCCAAGTTCACGACTTCGTATTCCGTCCGGAAGATGTTAGTAAATCCACGCTTCGGCAGGCGGCGGTGAAGCGGCATCTGTCCGCCTTCAAAGCCACGCATCTGGCGCGCACCGCTGCGCGACCACTGGCCTTTATGGCCGCGGGCGGAGGTCTTTCCCATGCCCGAACCCATGCCACGGCCAACGCGCTTGCGCTTCTCGGATGACTTTCGGGGTGCTCGCAAATTGCTTAAGTTCATATTCGATACCTTAGAAATTCTGCACTTGGCACTTAGCATTTGGCATTTCGCCAAAGCTGATTTTGGTTCCGAGACACCGAACCGATCGCACTTTGCTTTGGCTAAGTGCCAAGTACCAAATGCCAAGTGCTCGCGCTAAGCGCAACTACTTCACAATTTCTACCAAGTGCGGCACCTTTGCAACCATGCCGCGGATGGAGGGTGTGTCTTCGCGCTCCACCACCTGGTTCAACCGGGTAAATCCCAATCCCTTGATGACCAGCTTGTGTTTCATCGGGGCGGCGATCGCCGAACGAACCCACTTCAACTGCATCCTGGCGCCGGGTTTGGCGGCTGCCGTTTCTGTTTTCTTCCGAGTACGCGCCATGATTAGAGCTCCTCGACCGCTTTCCCGCGCTGCGCCGCCACGTCCTGCCGATCGCGCAGTTTGCCCAGCGCGTTGAACGTAGCCTTGATCACGTTGTGCGGGTTGGTGGTCCCAATCGATTTGGTCAGCACGTTCTGGATTCCGGCCGAGGTCATCACCGCGCGCACCGCGCCGCCGGCGATCACCCCAGTTCCTTCAGGCGCTGGCTTCAGCAGCACCATCCCCGAGCCATAACGCCCCAGCACCTGGTGGGGAATCGTGGTCTGTGTCAGGTTAACCCGCAGCAAGTTCTTTTTGGCTGACTCGATGCCTTTGCGGATGGCCTGCGGAACTTCCTTGGCCTTGCCGGAACCATAGCCTACAACCGCGGACCCCGGATCACCGACCACCACCAGCGCCGCGAACGACAGGTTCTTGCCGCCCTTCACGACCTTGGTGACCCGGTTGATCGAGACCACCTGGTCTTTCAGTTGGTACTGACCGGCGTCAAGCTTTTTCTTTACTGTTGGCATTACCGTTGTTTCTCCCGGCGCCAAGTGCGGCACCATTCAATCTTGTCATCCCGAGCGAGGACTTCAGTCCGAGTCGAGGGACCTGCTGTTCTGCCGTCCCTACGGGATAATTCTCGAGTGCTCGCCCACCCAGCACTGAAGCGCTGCACTAACCTCTTCTAGAACTGCAGACCGGCTTCCCTTGCCGCATCGGCGAGCGCCTTCACGCGTCCGTGGTACAGATAGCCGCCGCGGTCGAAGACCACCTTACTGATGCCCTTCTGCTTGGCGCGTTCGGCGATCAGCTTGCCTACTTCCTTGGCGGAACTCAGGTTGCCACCCGTGGGCCGCTTGTCGCCCTTGATCCCTTTGCCCTTCTCCACCGAGGTGGCCGATACCAGGGTGACGCCCTGCGCATCGTCGATGACCTGCGCATAAATGTGGTTCACCGATCGATACACATTGAGCCGGGGGCGCTGCTCCGTTCCCAGCACCTTCTTGCGGATTCGGCTGTGTACCTTCTGCCGAGTCTGATCTTTTGAAGTCTTCGAAATCATCTCTTCTCTTCCTCATCCCGGGTTTCTGAACCGGGCAACGGTGTGCTCATGCGCCATGCCGTCGTAAATCGCTTTTCGCCTTTGGCTATTCGCTCTTAGTCAGCTACCGGGCACGTGTGTCACCGAGAAATGGCAACTGACTACCGGCAACTGGCTACTTGGCTCCGGTCTTCCCGACCTTCTTCTTCAGGCGTTCGTTGCTGTAACGCACGCCCTTGTTTTTATACGGATCGGGCGGACGCAGGCTGCGCATTTCGGCGGCGACGAATCCTACCTTCTGCCGGTCAATCCCGCTCACCGCCAAGTGCGTCTGCTTGGGATCGATCGTCACCTCGATACCGGCCGGCAGCGGGTATTCGATCGGATGGGAATATCCCAGCGTGAAGACCACCGTGCCCTTGCCCTTCATCTCGGCGCGATATCCGATGCCGACGATGTCCAGCTCCTTTGTCCAGCCCTTGGTAACGCCCTCTACCGAGTTGTTGACCAGCGCGCGCACCAGTCCGTGCACCGCGGCTTTGGAGTCGTCCTCACGCACCACCAGGAGGTTGCCGTCATTCTGCTCCAGCTTCACGCCTCCCGGCATGTGGGTGACGACCTCACCCTTGGGGCCTTTCACGCGAACGGTGTTGCCCTCGACGGCATAGGTCACGCCTTTGGGCAACGGAATCGGTTTCTTTCCAATTCGAGACATGTAAAACCAGCCTTTAGCAATTAGCCAAAAAATCTTGTCATCCCGAGCGAACCGCTTTAGCGGTGATTCGAGGGACCTGCTTTCCCCACGCCCGGAGCGCTCATCGCGCTAGTAGATCTCGCACAACACCTCGCCGCCTACGCCTTCTTTGCGTGCCTGGCGACCGGTCATCACGCCCTTCGGCGTGGTCAGGATATTGATCCCCAGTCCGCCCAGCACGCGCGGGATCTCGGTGTGCCCGACATACACGCGGCAGCCGGGGCGTGAAACCCGCTTCAGGTCCGAAATGGGGGACGAGTTATCGGGGCTGTACTTCAAATAGACCCGCAGGACCTTGTGACCATCTTCTTCCGTAGGCTTGAAGTTCGAAATATAGCCCTCTTCTTTCAGAATGCGGGCGATCTCAACCTTCAGCTTGGAATGCGGAACGTCCACCTTCTGCTGCCGCGCCTTAATGGCGTTTCGAACTCGCGTCAAAAAATCCGAGACCGGATCGGTCAAACTCATGCTTTGCTTCTCCTCAAATCGTCGCCCGTTCGCTTACCGCCGCCCTGACTTGCTCGCTTCAGGACCCCGCCAAACGCCGCTTTTGCGCTTGGTGAGACGATAAGAACCAGCCGCAACGTACTCACTAGCCACTAACAACTACTCACTAGCCACTGCTTGCCGTGGTCCCCGGCACGCGCCGACTTTGCGCGCGACAGGGTGGCGCTTCACCAACTCGACTTTGCGACTCCAGGAATCTCGCCCCGCAGGGCCAGATCGCGGAAGTGTAGCCGGCAAAGCCCGAACTTGCGCAGATAGCCGCGCGGACGTCCACAGATCTTGCAGCGATTATGCTGCCGGGTGGTGAAGGTCCTTCCATTCTTGCAAACGCAGGCCTTGCCATCCACCGCGCCCTTACCCCGGCAAACCTTACACGCTTTATCCGGCCTTTTCACCTGCCGCTGATGCGGTCCAACGCCATCTTTAACTCGTTTTGCTGTCGTTGCCATTCGAATCCTTTGCCTTTGAAGCCTTGCTATTCTGAAATTTGAGACCTACTGCCTGAACGGCATTCCCATGTGCTTCAGTAATGCGCGTGCCTGGTCATCTGTTCCGGCCGAGGTCACGATCGTTATGTTCATGCCCTTCATCTTTTCGACTTTGGCGTAATCGATCTCCGGAAAGATCAACTGATCGCGTACACCCAGGGTAAAGTTGCCGCGCCCGTCGAACGACTTGGTTGGCACGCCGCGGAAATCACGCACCCGCGGCAACGCCACATTCACCAGGCGATCGAAGAATTCGTACATGCGATCGCCGCGCAGTGTCACCATCACACCGATGGGCATATTTTCGCGAACCTTGAACGCCGCGATCGACTTGCGTGCCTTGGTGATCACCGGCTTCTGTCCCGTGATCTGGCCGACTTCGGTAGCTGCCGGATCGATCAGCTTGGCATTCTGCGTGGCCTCGCCCACACCCATGTTGACCACGATCTTCTCCAGCTTGGGAGCGGCCATGGGATTGTCGAGGCTGAACTCCTTCATCAACGCGGGCAACACGTCCTTGTAATAGCGGTCGCGCATGCGAGCGGTCGCGCGATTCGTCGCCTTCGGCCGCGCCGGTTTGCCTGTGGCCTGCTCGCCTGCCGCCTCTTGCTGCTCCGGTTTGGCCTTCTTGCCTTGAGGCTTGCCTTGCGGCTTCTGTCCGCCTGCTTGCTGCCCCTTCTGCTTCTTCTCGTCTGCCATTTCCTGCTTCTACCTTTCTCACGGTTTCGGCGTCGTCAGGTCAGCCGGTTCGTGAGGAACTCAATTCCGCACTTGGCAATTGGCACTTAGCATTTAGCAAATGCTTTCATCAGTTGACTTGGCCAAGTGCTAAATGCCAAGTGCTAAATGCGCGGTTCATTTCTCCAGCGTATTTCCGCAGTTCTTGCATACCCGTACAGGACGATCGCCGCGATCTTCGTGCCCTACGCGCACCGGCCGGTTACAGGAGTTGCACATTAGCATTACGTTGCTCACGGAAATTGGGCTTTCCTGCTCCGCGATGCCGCCCTTGATGTTGCGCTGCGGGTTAGGACGCACGTTTTTCTTCACCATCATGACGTGCTCCACCAGCACCTTGCCTTCATCGGGCATTACCCGCAAGACGCGGCCCCGCTTGCCTTTGTCGCGACCGGTAATAACCTGCACCTGATCGTTCCGGCGAATCTCGACTACTTTCTGCATTTGCTATCCAATCCTTCGTGCGATTTGCACGTGGCATTTAGCACTTGGCCAAAACACGCGCCTAATACTGCTGCTGTGCTCAAGTTCACGGTCTAAGTTCCGAACCGGAAGTGCAAGGCTAAGTGCCAATTGCTAACCGCCCCTTTACAGGACTTCCGGCGCCAACGACACAATCTTCAAGAATTTCTTCTCACGCAACTCGCGGGCCACGGGACCAAAGACGCGGGTCCCGACCGGCTCGTGAACGTCGTTGATGAGCACCGCCGCATTCTGATCGAAGCGGATATAGGTGCCGTCGCGGCGGCGATGTTCCTTGCGCGTGCGCACGATCACCGCCTTCACTACCGTGCCCTTCTTGGCCGTGCCGTCAGGCGAGGCTTCCTTCACAGCCGCCGTTATGATGTCGCCCAATCCGGCAACCAGTCCGGTGGAACCGCCCAGCGGCAGGATCATCTGCAGCTTGCGCGCGCCGGAGTTGTCGGCGACGTCGAGCATGGTTCTCATCATCACTGCCATAATCTTCTCTCCTCGTTACCCCACCCGGGTGCCCATTCTAGCCCTGGGTTTGGGCCACGGCGGGATTGTCCTCGACCGGCGCAACCAGTGCGGCGCGCTGCACAATCTCCTTCAACTGCCAGCGCTTCAGCTTCGAGAGCGGACGCGTCTCCTCAATCTTCACGAAGTCACCAAGATGCGCCGTACCCTGCTCGTCGTGCGCGTAGAACTTTTTGCTGCGGGCCACCACGCGCTTGTAGAACGGGTGCGCCTTCTGCCGCCGCACTTCGACCACGATGGTCTTGGCCATTTTGGTCGAGACCACTTCGCCAATGAGCGTTTTGCGGTGACCGGCGGATGCCTTTGTTGCTGTCGTTTCGGCCATGGCTTACTTCTTCTCCGTCGCAGCCTTTTTCGTGGCCGCCTTCTTCTTCGTTACCGGAGCTTCGGCTGCCGCCGGGCTCGGCGCTGCCGCTCCGTTGTCTCCAGCAAGCTGTTTCTGGCGCATGACGGTCTTCACCCGCGCAATGTCTTTCTTCAGCTCCCGGATCTTCTTCAGGCTCTCGGTTTGTCCCATTTTCAACTGGAACTTCATCTTGAACAGCTGGTCCGAAAGCTCGCGCTGCTGATGTACCAGTTCGATATCGGTAAGGTTACGGATCTTGTCTACATTCATTGTGAAAATCCACTTGTCGGTTGCCAGTGGCCAGTTGTCAGTTTGACCGGCTGACTAGCAACGACCGCTCCTTGCCTCCACAACCTCTCGTGACCAGCTAACTGGCAACTGACTACTGGCCACTCGCAACTGCTTTTAGTGCATGCCCTCGCGCTGCACGAACTTGGTACGCAGCGGCAGCTTGTGCGAGGCTAGGCGCATAGCCTCGGCCGCATCGCTGGACGACACCCCTTCCATTTCGAAAAGGATCCTGCCCGGGCGTACGACCGCTACCCAATGGTCCGGCGCTCCCTTGCCCTTGCCCATACGGGTTTCAGCCGGCTTCTTGGTTACCGGCTTGTCGGGAAAAAGCCGAATCCAGATCTTGCCGCCGCGCTTGACGAAGCGCGTCATGGCGACACGGCTGGCTTCAATCTGCCGGTCGGTGATCCAACCCGGCTCCATGACCTTCAGGCCGAAGTCGCCGAACGACAACTCTCCACCGCGCCAGGCTTTACCCGTCATGCGCCCGCGCTGCTGCTTGCGGTACTTTACCTTCTTTGGCATCAACATAGAAAATCACTTGCTAGTGGATAGTGGTTAGTGGTTAGTTTTTCTTCCACTTTGTCCAGCTACCGCCAGCATCCCCCAAAATGATCTCTTCACTTCGATAGTTGCTAGGGCCTTCTCTTCACTAGCCACTAGCCACTAACCACTGCTTCTAAAACGCTCCCGACTGCACACCCTGCGGTTCGCGTTTGCGTTCCTTGAAAATCTCGCCCTTATACACCCAGCACTTCACGCCGATGACGCCGTACGTGGTGCGAGCCTCGGTAAAGCCGTAGTCGATGTCGGCGCGCAACGTGTGCAGCGGCAGGCGCCCTTGCAGGTACCATTCCGAGCGCGCGATTTCGTTGCCGTTCAGGCGTCCGCTCACGCGAACCTTAATCCCTTTGCAGCCAAAGCGCAGCGCCGAATCCACCGACTTACGCATGGCGCGGCGGAAGCCCACGCGCTTCTCCAATTGCAGAGCGATATTCTCCGAGACCAGTTGCGCATCCAGTTCCGGCTTGTGCACTTCCTGGATATCCACATAGACATCGCGATTGGTGCGCTTCTGGATCTCCTGTTTCAGCTTATCGATCTCCGCTCCCTTGCGGCCGATGATGATGCCAGGACGCGCGGTGCGGATGATGATGCGCAGCTTGTTGCCGGGCCGCTCGATCTCAATAGAGCTGACTCCCGCCGACTTGAGCTTGTCCTTCAGCTCAGCCTTCAGCTTGACGTCTTCCAGCAACAGCTTGTCGTAGTCGCGCTCCACGAACCAGCGCGACCTCCACGGCTTGGTGACGCCGAGGCGAAATCCGTATGGATGGACCTTCTGTCCCATAGTCTCCTACTTTTTCTTCGCGGACTTTTTGCCCGCGGACTTCTTGCCCGCAAACTTTTTCGCCGGCGCTTTTTTGGCCTGCGACTTTTTCGGTAGCAGTCGTTTTACTGCTTTCTTTGCCGATTTCGCCGGCGATGTCTCGCCAACCGTGTGCGCCAGATCGGCATGACCATTACCTGCCACCTTCTCCGCCAGCGCGATTTCGATGTGCGCAATCCGCCGCTGATACCGGTACGCGCGCCCCATCGGCGCGGGACGGATGCGCTTCATGCGCGGGCCGTCGTTGGCAATTGCGCGCTTTACCAACAGGCGATCGACGTCAACGTCCAGACCTTTCTCGGCGCTGACATAGTTGGCATTCTCCAGCGCCGATCGCAGCAGCTTGTACAGCTGAGGCGCGATGCCTTTCTTGGTGAACATTAACGTGTCGAGCGCCTCTTCCACCCGGCGGCCCTTGATCAGGTCCAGCACCAGACGAGCCTTCTGCGGCGAGACTCGCACGTAATTCAGTTTGGCTGTGAACTCCATCTCAGTTCCTACCTCCCCGGCGCCGGCCTGGCCGCGCTTTCTGTTGCCGCTTTCACCGAGTGGCCCTTGAAGGTGCGAGTCATGCTGAACTCGCCCAGCTTGTGGCCCACCATGTTTTCGGTGATATACACCGGGATAAATTTCTTTCCGTTATGCACTGCCAGGGTGTGTCCCACCATTTCCGGGATCACGGTCGAGCGGCGCGACCAGGTGCGTACCACCTTCTTCTCGTTGCGCGCGTTCATGCTGTCCACCTTGGCCTGCAGGTGCGAATCGATGAACGGACCTTTTTTTGTCGAACGTGCCATATCGTCTCAGTCCTACTTCGGTCTGCGGGTCACGATAAATTTATCGGTCCGCTTGTTGTTGCGAGTCTTGTAACCGCGGGTTGGCTGCCCCCACGGAGTTACCGGATGACGTCCGCCGCTGGTCTTGCCTTCGCCGCCGCCGTGCGGGTGATCGACCGGGTTCATGACCACACCCCGGTTCGTGGGGCGAATTCCCAGCCAGCGTGTGCGCCCGGCCTTGCCGATGGAAACGTTCTCGTGATCGACGTTGCCCACCTGGCCGACCGTCGCCATGCAGTCCACCAGCACCTTGCGAGTCTCACCGGAAGGTAGCTTCAGCAGCGCATAATCGCCTTCTTTGGCCACCAGCTGCGCCTGGGCTCCCGCCGAGCGCGCCATTTGCGCGCCTTTGCCCGGCTTCAACTCGATGTTGTGCACCGTGGTGCCGGGAGGAATGTTGCGCAGCGGCAGCGCGTTGCCCACCAGGATGTCGGCATCGGGACCGCTGACGACTTTCGCACCTACCTTCAATCCCACCGGATATACGATGTAACGCTTCTCACCGTCGGCGTAATTCAGTAACGCGATGCGTGCCGAGCGGTTGGGATCGTATTCGATGGAGGCGACCGTGGCAGGTATACCCGCCTTGTCGCGCTTGAAGTCAACGATGCGCAGCTTGCGTTTGTGTCCGCCGCCACGGTGCCAGATGGTCAAGTCGCCGCAATTGCGGCGTCCGCTGCTGCGCTGCTTCGGCTCGGTCAGCGGCTTGTACGGCCGGTTCGTCGTCAGGTCATCGTTGACCGTGGTGGTCGTAAACCGCCGTGTCGGAGTTACCGGTCTGTAAGTCTTGATTGCCATGTTGATGCTCTCTACGCCTCGTATCAGGGCACGACTTCAGTCGTGCCAAACGATGCATTTACAAACGGGCTTTAGCCCCTGCCAACTCTGCCGTCCCTACGGGACTCAGATCCTTCTTACTCCGGCTACCCAGCGCTAAAGCGCTGGGCTAACCTTTTTCGCGCCTACGGCGCTCGATATTGCCAGTTACCGCGATTGACGTCTTTCAGCTGTTCTATCCACTATCCACCAACCACTAGCCACTGCTTCTACAGGTTCTCCGCGTACTCGGGCATCTTCTCGCCCGCCTTCAACCGCACGTACGCTTTCTTCCAGTCGGGACGATAGCCGGTGAACTTGCCGCGGCGTCGCTCCTTGCCTTCGAACGTTGCCGTGCGCACCGAGTCCACCTTCACGTTGAAAATACTCTGCACCGCCTGCTTGATCTCCGTCTTGCTCGCCTTCACCGCGACTTCGAAGACCAGCGTTCCTTCTGTTTCCTTTACGCCCAGACCTTTTTCCGTGATCACGGGGCGGCGAATGATCTGATAAGCCGATTTCACTACGCCACCTCCGCATGCTTGCGCCTAGGCGCCGACGCCTTCAGCGAATCCTGCAATTTCTCCAGAGCAGGGCGGACAAAGATCGCGCTCTCATATCGCAAGAGGTGATAAGGATGGACCTGGTTTCCCGCCAGCAGCTCCACGCCTTTCAGATTGCGCGAGCTCAGATGCAGGTTATGGTTTTCACTCGCCGAATTTTCCACCAGTAACGCCGTGCTCTTGGCGTTGAGCTTGTCCAGCGTCTTGCGAAATTCCTTCGTCTTGGGCTCGCTGAGCTCGAAATTCTCCACCACCACCAGCTTGCCGTCGGCCAGCTTCGCCGCCAACGCCGAGCGCAACGCGCCCAGCAGCTTCTTGCGCGGAAAAGCATAGTCGTAAGAGCGCGGCTGCGGTCCATGCACTGTGCCGCCATGCCGCCACAGGGGCGAGCGAATGGAACCCACGCGCGCGCGTCCTGTGCCCTTTTGCTTCCACAGCTTTTTGCCGGCGCCGCTCACCAGCTTCTTGTTCTTGGTGGCGTGCGTGCCGGCGCGCTGCCCGGCGCGGTAGTGCTTCACCGCTTCCCACAGCAGGTCCTCGTTCACCGCGCCGAATACTTCGTCGGCCAGCTCCAGGGAACCTACCTTCTCGCCGCCCAGATTCACTACATCAATCGTCGCCATATCTTTATCCACTTGTCGGTTGTCAGTTCTCGTCGGCTACCGACCGCCAGCTCTTCAAAATGAGACCCTCGACCGCTTGCGCTCGCTCGGGATAGTCGCCGCGGGCTCAGACGCCCGCGAATGCGCGACTACTTCTTCTTCGCCGCCTGGCGTTTCGACGCCTTCAACGGATCGACTGTCCCTGCGCCGCTGAACCCACGCCGCTCTCTCGGCGGCTTCTTGGCCTTGGTGATGACCACGTAACCGTCTCTATGTCCGGGAACCGCGCCTTCCACTACCAGCAGGTTTTCATCCTTGTCGACGCCCAACACGCGCAGATTGCGAGCGGTTACACGCTCCACCCCCATATGTCCCGACATGCGCATGCCCTTAAAGACGCGCGACGGAAATGCTGACGAGCCAATCGAACCAGTGATCTGGAACATGGAGCCGTGCGATGCCGCGCCGCCGCCGAACTTGTGACGCTTGACCACGCCGGCAAAACCGCGACCCTTGCTGGTTCCGGCGACGTCCACAAACCTTTCGCCCTCAAAAATGTCGACCAGCACTTTGTCGCCGACCTTGGTGCCGTCCTGGGTTTCGGGATCGATCACAATCGGGACCTCGCGCAGGAAGCGTAGTGGCGGCAGATTATTCTTAGCGAAGTGTCCCTTCATCGCCTTGGTCAGCCGCGACTCCTTTACGAACTCCACCAACCCGATCTGCGCCGCGTCGTAGCCGTCCTTGTTGACCGTCTTGCGCTGGGTCACAACGCAGGGACCGGCCTGCAGAACGGTGACGGGGTGAACGTCCCCCTTGTCATCGAAGAGCTGCGTCATGCCGACCTTTTTGCCCAAAATTCCACTGACTGCCATCTTCGTTTCCTCACTCCGCTTCCTGATTTCCGGTGTTGGTTGCATCGGGGGTTGGTGCCCCACTTATTCGCGCTTTTCGAATGAGTGGGATCAACCACGGAAGCTTTGTTTGCGCGGGGCTGAAGCCCCGCTGATCATCTGCCGTCCCTACGGGACTCTAGTTTCTTTCTCCGGCCGACCCAGCGCTGAAGCGCTGGGCTACCATCTTTCGCGCCTACGGCGCTCGATCTCCGCAATTTCTAAAGTCACACTAAGGAAGAGCATTGCTAGTTGCTAGTTGCTCTCAGCTCATAGCTCGCGCGCTCGAAGCTCGCCGCTACTTATGCTCTTTCCCGAATGCCTTGATCTCGACATCCACACCGGCCGGGAGCTCCAACTTCATCAGCGCATCCACGGTCTGCTGAGTGGGCTCCAGAATGTCGAGCAGGCGCTTATGGGTGCGAATCTCAAACTGCTCGCGCGACTTCTTGTCCACGTGAGGCGAGCGCAGCACGCAGTACTTGTTCTTCACTGTGGGCAGCGGAATCGGTCCCGCGATTTGCGCGCCCGTGCGCCGCGCCGTGTCAACAATCTCGCTGGTGGACTGGTCGAGAATGCGATAGTCATATGCCTTAAGCCGGATGCGGATTCGTTCTTTACCAATCACGATAGTTATCTCTCAAAGAGCAATTGTTATGGCCCACTTGAGGCCGAGTTCGCGGGGCTTTTAGCTGTTAGCCTTTTAGCTCTTAGCAACCGAGCTGTTCACGTTGTCGGCTAAAAGCGAAAAGCTAACAGCTCGATGTTCGTTATTGGCTAAGTGCCAAATGCTAAATACTGACTCTACGCAATAATTTCGCTGATGGTGCCGGCGCCTACAGTGCGTCCGCCTTCGCGAATCGCGAACCGCAACCCCTTCTCCATCGCCACCGGCGTGATCAACTCAATCTCCAGGGCCACGTTGTCGCCCGGCATCACCATCTCCGTACCTGCCGGCAATGTCGCCACGCCGGTCACGTCCGTGGTGCGGAAGTAGAACTGCGGCCGGTAGCCCTTGAAGAACGGTGTGTGCCGCCCGCCTTCTTCCTTCGACAGCACGTACACTTCGCCCTTGAACTTGGTGTGCGGCGTAATCGATCCCGGCTTGGCCAAAACCATGCCGCGCTCCACGTCTTCCTTAGGAATGCCGCGCAGCAGCAGACCGGCATTGTCGCCCGCCAGGCCTTCATCGAGCTGCTTCTTGAACATCTCGACGCCGGTGACCACCGTCTTACGGGTCTCGCGGAAGCCGACGATCTCGACTTCTTCGCCCACCTTCACCTTGCCGCGCTCGATTCGCCCGGTCACCACCGTGCCGCGCCCCGAGATCGAGAAAATGTCTTCAATCGGCATCAGGAAGGGCTTGTCGATGTCGCGCGCCGGCAGCGGAACGTTCTTGTCCACCGCATCCATCAGCTCGTCGATCTTGGCTTCCCACTGCGCTTCCCCGTTCAGCGCGCCCAGCGCCGAGCCGCGCACCACCGGCAGATCGTCGCCCGGGAAGTTGTACTTCGTGAGCAACTCGCGCACTTCCATCTCCACCAGGTCGATCAGCTCGGGATCTTCCACCGCATCGCACTTGTTCAGAAACACCACGATGTAAGGCACGCCCACCTGACGCGCCAACAGCACGTGCTCCTTGGTCTGCGGCATGGGACCGTCGGTCGCGGCGACCACGAGAATCGCGCCATCCATCTGCGCCGCACCGGTGATCATGTTCTTGATGTAGTCGGCGTGGCCGGGGCAATCCACGTGCGCGTAGTGCCGATTGGCGGTCTCATACTCCACGTGCGCGGTGGCAATGGTGATGCCGCGCTCGCGCTCTTCCGGCGCGTTGTCGATCGAGTCGAACGAGCGAAACACGATCTTGGGATTGTGCTTCTGCAGTACCTTGGTGATGGCCGCCGTCAACGTGGTCTTGCCATGATCGATGTGCCCGATCGTCCCGACGTTTACGTGCGGCTTGCTGCGGTCAAATTTCTCTTTCGCCATTGGAGCTCCGTGTGTCTCTAATCAAAAATCGTTTTTATCAGCACACTTCAGACGTGCCGCATGCCTTGATGATGACTAAGCTTTAGCCCGTGCCGTCCCTACGGGACTCTCATCTAATTTTCACGCCACCCAGGACTGCGCTTCGCTCCGTCCTGGGCTATCATGACGCCGCGCCTACGGCGCTCGTCTTTCGTGCTGCCTACGTCAGCCCAGAGCAATCATCGTCAAACGGTGGCTAGGGCTTACTTCGTTCCTGCAGGGCTCCTGCCCTGCACCTTGGCCACGATCTCTTCGGCCACCGAACGCGGCGCCTCTTCGTAGCGCGAAAAATGCATGCTGAAGGTCGCGCGCCCCTGGGTGTTCGAGCGCATGTTGGTTGCGTAGCCAAACATCTCGGCCAGCGGAACCATCGCCTTGATCACCTGCGATCCGGCGCGATGCTCGATTCCTTCAATTCGTCCGCGGCGGCTGTTTAGATCGCCGATGATCACGCCCATATACTCTTCCGGAACGACAACTTCCACCGACATCACCGGCTCCAGCAGCACCGGGCTAGCCTTGCGAGCAGCTTCTTTGAAGGCCATCGAGCCGGCAATCTTGAAGGCCATTTCGTTCGAGTCGACCTCGTGATAGCTGCCGTCGTACAGCGTCGCCTTCACGTCGACCATTTCGTAGCCGGCGAGAACGCCGCCTTCCATCGCTTCCTTAATGCCCTGGTCGACGGGCTTGATGTATTCCCTCGGAACTACGCCGCCCACCACTTCATTGACGAATTCGTAGCCCTTGCCCGGCTCGTTGGGGTCCAGACGAATCTTGACGTGTCCGTACTGGCCGCTGCCGCCGGTCTGTCGGATGTACTTGCCTTCCGCTTCGGAGTGTTTTCGGATCGTCTCGCGATAGGCCACCTGCGGCTTGCCGACATTCGCCTGCACGTTGAACTCGCGCATCATGCGGTCGACGATGATCTCCAAATGCAGCTCGCCCATGCCGCTAATGATGGTCTGGCCGCTGTCGGGGTCGGTGGCGACTTTGAAGGTCGGGTCTTCCTGCGCCAGCTTGCCCAGCGCGACGCCCATCTTCTCCTGATCGCCCTTGGTCTTTGGTTCAACCGCAACCGAGATCACGGGCGCTGGAAATTCAATCGACTCCAGCACGATGGGGTGGTCCTCATCGCAAATGGTATCGCCCGTAGTGACGTTGCGCAGGCCGACGCAAGCGCAGATATCGCCGGCATAGATTTCGGTGATGTCCTCACGCTTGTTGGCGTGCATCTTCAGCAGCCGGCCAATTCGTTCCGACCGAGAGCGCGCGCTGATGTGGACACTGTCGCCCTGCTTCAGGTGTCCCGAGTACACGCGGATGAAGGTCAGTTGACCGACAAACGGATCGGTCATGATTTTGAACGCCAACGCTGCGAAGGGAGCCTTGTCCTCGGCGGGACGCTCTTCTTCCGCGCCAGTATCGGGATTCTTGCCCGTGACCGGAGGAACATCCAACGGCGAAGGCAGGTAATCCACCACGGCATCGAGCAGAGGCTGGACGCCCTTGTTCTTGAAGGCGGTGCCGCAGATCACCGGGAAGAGCTTCATCTTCAAAGTGGCACGGCGGAGGGCAGCTTTCAGTTCGTCCTCAGTGATGTGCTCGCCTTCGATGTACTTGTGCATCAACTCGTCGCGGTCATCGTTCTCGACCACAGTTTCGACCAGAATCTGATGGAAGGCGTTGGCCTTCTTCTTCAACTCTTCCGGGATCTCTTCGGTGACATACTCAGCGCCCATGGTTTCGTCGTTCCACAGGATTGCCTTCATCGCCATCAGATCGATGACGCCCTTGAATTTGTCTTCCTGGCCGATGGGTAACTGAATAGCTACGGGACGGGCGTTGAGGCGCTTGCGGATGGTGTCGATGGCATGCTCAAAGTCGGCACCCATCTTGTCCATCTTGTTAATGAAGCAAATGCGCGGCACACCGTACTTATCGGCCTGGCGCCATACGGTCTCCGACTGCGGCTCAACCCCATGGACCGCGTCAAAAACGGCGCAGGCGCCATCGAGCACGCGCAGCGAGCGCTCCACCTCGGCCGTAAAGTCCACGTGGCCAGGAGTGTCGATGATGTTGATCCGAATATCTTTCCAGAAGCAGGTAGTGGCAGCCGAGGTGATGGTGATGCCGCGCTCCTGCTCCTGCGCCATCCAATCCATCGTCGCGGTGCCTTCATGGACCTCACCAATGCGGTGCGTGCGTCCTGTATAGAACAGGATGCGCTCCGTGGTGGTGGTCTTGCCGGCATCGATGTGGGCCATGATGCCGATGTTTCTGCAACGCTCTAATGGAACCTGTCTGGGCACAATCTTTTCCGTTTCTTGCCTGGTCGCATCGTTTAATGCGCCCTTTGAAGGGGCACGGCTTCAGCCGCGCCGTAATGCAATCTCTTTAATTTTTGTCATCCCAACCGAGGTCGCCGCGCCGACCAGGCGGAGGGATCTGCTTTTTCGTCCTGCGAGACGCCGGCCTGAAGGCCAGCTCTACCTTCACCAGCGATAATGCGCAAACGCCTTATTGGCCTCGGCCATGCGGTGCACATCTTCCTTCTTCTTGATCGCCGCTCCCTTGCCGTTCGCAGCGTCGAGCAGCTCGTTAGTGAGCTTGTCGACCATGCCCTTCTCGCCCCGTCCGCGGCTGTACTGCAAAATCCAGCGAATCGCCAGTGAAGTACGCCGATCTGCATTGACCTCGATCGGCACCTGGTAGTTGGCACCGCCCACGCGGCGGGTCTTCACTTCCAGGACGGGCTTGGCGTTCTCGACCGCCTTCTTGAACAACTTGATGGCCTCGTCGCCGCCCTTTGCTTCCAGCTTCTTCATGGCGTTGTAAAAGATCGACTGTGCGGTCGACTTCTTGCCGTCCCACATCATCGAGTTCACAAATTTATTGACCAGCGTGGACTGATAGACCGGATCGGCCAGGGGCTCACGCTTCGCTATATGTCCTTTTCTCGGCATAGAACCTCGAACAACCTACGACCTTCAAATTCTGTCGCCGGCCAAAACCGGCTCGAAAGAAAATTGCTTGCCAACCTTGACGCTGGCCTAAAGGCCAGCTCTACCCAAACCGCCCTACGCCTTCGGCCTCTTCGCCCCATATTTGGAGCGACTCTGCTTGCGGTTGGCGACGCCTACGGAGTCCAACGTCCCGCGCACCACGTGATAGCGCACACCCGGGAGGTCCTTCACGCGGCCGCCGCGGATCAGCACGATCGAGTGCTCCTGCAGGTTGTGGCCGACCCCGGGAATGTAAGTCGTCACCTCGATGCCGTTGGTCAGCCGCACGCGGGCGACTTTGCGCAGCGCGGAATTCGGCTTCTTCGGCGTCTGGGTGTAAACACGGGTACAAACACCGCGCTTCTGCGGGCAGGACTGCAGAGCCGGACTGGCCGTCTTGTAGTTCGGCGCTGTCCGACCCTTGCGCACCAGTTGATTAAATGTAGGCACTCTTTGCAGCTCCTTCGTTCTTGCGCCGGATTGGCCGGCATCTGCGGCAGCAACCGCACTCAAATCTCATAGCGTCGCAACGCCGCACTATCTCGCCACCCGGCAGCGTGCTTGAAATCGCTTGCCGCGGCGCAAAAATCTCGATCCCACCTGGGGACTGGGCAGCAAGTCCGCATGCCCATACTTCCCCGCCGGTATCCGGGGAATCTTGGTTTCCGATCAGGTTAGGCTTTAACGACGGTGGCGCCGTGTCGTTCCGCAAACCAGCCATTGCCGGATGCGGAGATCGGGAACGAGGGCGCTCCGTTTCGTTGCCTCGGCCTGCATACCCACCGGAAAGTCCGGCGGAAGCGCAGACACGTTTCAGCGAGGATCCTGCAATCCAATTCTACAGGATGGAGAGCAAAGCAGCACAGCCAGACACTACAGGCAGGCCAAATATAACTCGCAGAACCCTCCTAATATAGCAATCGGAATCGCCGCGCGTCAACCACTTGACGATATTTGCAACTCCCACCAAGTCTTTACAAGAGGCATGGGGGCGTGCCTTGCCCACGGAATTGTCTATGGCAGCGGGCGCGACTTGGCATGATCGCCTGCTAGTCCTGCCCGGCTAAGTTGAAACAGCTGCACCCGTGAGTTTTGCGTATCGGCTATATACAGCCGGCTGTTGGAATCGAGCCAAAGACCTGTGGGGCCGACGAACTCCCCTGCCCGTGAACCCTCTTGCCCGAACGAAGCCAGTAGTCTGCCGTCCCGGCCGTACACCATGATGCGGGAAGTAGCTACGTCGGAGAGATAGATGTTGCCGTCTTCGTCAATGGTCAGCCCGCTTTCGGTGTTTTCGTGGCGGTAATCGCCCTCTCCTACCGTAAACGTCTGTCGGAGATTGCAGTCCAAGTCCATCGTTCGTATGCGTCGGCCCCGGCTATCGAGAACCGCGACCTCCCCGCTGCTCACCGCAATTTCCGTGGGGGCGTTGAATGCGCTGGCACCAGCCCTGCGCATCAGGCCGTCTGCGCCGGCACTCTCCTCAGCTCCCACCCGCTTCAGCAAATTTCCTTGTAAATCGAGCATCACTACCGCGTTGCGATCCGTATCGACGAGATAAAGGCGGCCTTTCTCGCGGTCTATGGCAATTCCGGTCGGACGCTGATAAAGGCTTTCACCGTGGAGGTTGCCGATGAGGCGAAGGAATCGGCCATTCTGGTCGTAAACCAGGACCATGCCGCGCGTGGAATCAGCAACGTAGATGTTGCCGTCCGCATCGACGGCCACCCCGGCGGGAAGCCGTAAGCGGGAAGCCGGGCCGCCCAGAATGCTGAACGATGTTTTCCTTGCGGGATCAATAACGTGAACGGCAGGAATCAGGGGGTCACTCACGATAATCCGCTGCCTGGAGTCGCTGGTCACGTGCTTGGGTTCGCGTAGAACCGGTGCATGCCCGTAAGCCAGGGTTGCGAGCGAAGACAAAGCTCTGCCAGCGAGCGAATGCACCTCCGGTGTCGCGAGCGCGTGCGCGGGCGGAGCATAGTCCTGCAGAAACCGCGAATAAGAGTGCAGCAACTGCGGGGGTACCATGGTTCCCAGCGATTCAGGGCGGGGTCCGTTTGCCGTGTCGAAGAAGCGGTTGTGCTTGGATGGCGCTCGGAACTTTGCATCCGCCGGAAACATGCCCAGGTATTGCAACGCAGCCCCGTTCTGCAGAACCAACCGGGGAAACGGACGCGACTGATGGGGGGAATTCGGAGAGGGTAAGGTGATCGAATAGCCTTCGGTGGGGCTTCCGTCATCGCTCGTCCACAGCAAGGGAACAGCAATGACCACGACTAGACCGAAAGACAACAACGCAAGCAGAAGTCTGCCGACGCGCAGCTTCATTTTCTTACCTTCGTCTTTCTGATTCTCGTATTTTGAGCAGCCTGATCTGGAAGCGGCAAGCTTGATCCGACAGTTCTTCGGTAGCCAGGCTGTGATGCACTACTCGTGACGCACGAATCGACGGTGGCGAACGGGAGCCCGAAAAAAACCGACCACGGCGGCAAACCGGATCAGCGGCGACCGACGGGCCTGCTTCGCCGCACCAGCGACCCACGTACCGAGCAGCATCGTAACAACCCGCAAGGATGCTGGCCGTGATTGCGGTCACCACGCAATGTTTGCTGCCTGCGGTTTTAGCATGTTGTACTAATCTCTCGGACAAGCCGCAGCATAGTTCGAAGGAGCAGCCGGGATGGCATCGCTGAGTTCCAGCCAAACTGCACACCAACTGGAGAGTGACTCTCGAACCGCCACGTGGATGCTGCTGGCTATTGCCGGCATCGTCGTTGTCGTCCACCTGCTCACGAATAACCGCTACGGCTTCCATCGCGATGAGCTTCAGGTCTTGAGCGATGCTCATCATCTTGACTGGGGATTCGTTCCCTATCCGCCATTGACACCATTTCTGGAGCGCATCGGCCTTGCAATCTTCGGCGTCTCGCTGGTCGGATTGCGGCTGTTTTCCGTCATAGCACAAGCGCTTGCCATCTACCTCAGCGGGCTGATGGCGCGCGAGCTCGGCGGAGGACGGCTGGCCCAGGTGACAGCGGCCCTTGCGGTCGCGCTCTCGCCACTGCCTCTGTTCGAGGGCACGGAATTCCAGTACACCAGCTTCGACTTCTTGTGGTGGGTGCTAATCGCCTATTTCATGATCCGCCTCCTGAAGACGGAAAACCCGCGCTGGTGGCTGGCCATTGGCGCGACCGTGGGCATCGCCCTTCAAACGAAGTACACCATCACGTTTCTCCTCGCGGGTATTCTGGCGGGACTTGTCCTCACTCCCGCACGCCGTTTTCTCAAAAGCAAGTGGCTGTGGGGCGGAGTCGCACTGGCGCTGCTGATCTTCCTGCCTAACCTGATCTGGCAATTGCGGCATGACTTCATCTCGGTGCATTTCCTGCGATATATTCATCGGCGCGATGTGGGTGAAGGGCGAGCGAAGGGCTTTTTGCTGCAACAGTTTTGGCTGTGCACGAACCTATTCTCGGTGCCGTTGTGGATCGCGGGCCTATGGGCTTTCCTGCGTGACAGGCGCTATCGTTTGCTGTCGTGGATGTATTTGATCCCGCTGGCGCTTTTCTGGTTCGGGAAGGGACGAGGCTACTACCTGGCAGCGGCCTATCCGATGTTGATCGCCATGGGAGCGACGGTTGGCGAACGGTGGGTGGCATCGCTACGACCGCCGCCGCGGCGAGCGGTGGAGACTGTGTTCTTCGCCGGCCTGGCCGCGTATGCGCTGTACATCAGCGCGATCGTGCTTCCGCTTGCCGCACATGGTCCACTGAAGCGCTTTGCTCTGGAAAAAAACGGCGATTTGCGTGAAGAAATCGGCTGGAACGAACTGGTCAAGACGGTCGCCGGCATTCGCGATTCCTTGCCTCCGGAGCAACAGCAGAGTCTGGGAGTGCTGGTGGGCAACTACGGCGAGCAGGGCGCGATCGAGATCCTGGGGCCGCGCTACCATTTGCTTCCGCCCATCAGCGGCACCAACTCGGCGTGGCTGCGCGGCTATCCGGAGCCTCCACCCTCGACGCTTATCGTTGTCGGCTTGCCGCGACACTATGTTGAGCGCACCTTTGACTCGTGCCGGCTGGCAGGGCACAACGGAAATGCCGAAGGCGTGAAGAACGAGGAGAGCGAAGACCATCCCGACATCTTCGTGTGCGGTAGCCCCCTCTTGCCTTGGCCTGAGTTCTGGAAAGAATTTCAGAGCTTTGGGTAGCGTCTCACTTTGAACTCTGGGAAGACGCTAAGGGTTGTGCGGGCCTTTCCGTGGTCTCCGCGGAACGGTGCCGCCCCGGGGCTCCGTCGAGTGCTCGCACAACTCCGCTTCCCGGTTCGGGTTTCACAGTGCGCGTTCGAAAGCACGACCTGTACCTCGCGGCTTGCTTGCCCAAACTGTAAACCAGCTTCTACACTTAGGGCTTTCCGGTAAGGATACTTTTGTCTGGCACGTCCGCCGGCCTTGTACGTCGGCGGGGAGGATTCATGCAGCGGGTTCCGGTGGTCCATGTTTTAGCTGCTGTAGTGGCAGTTATGTTGCTCGCTTTTTTGCCTGGGTGTGGTGGTGGCGGGAACACCGCGAACACCACAGTGACAACGATTGTGTTAGCACCGACAAGTATCTCTCTGAACCAGGGCACTGTGGCCACGTTGTCGGCGGTCGCGCAGAATTCAGTGGGAGCCGTCGTCGCTGCCGACATTACCTTTACCAGCAGTAATACGAACATCGCGACTGTATCCAGCGGCGGCCTGGTTTGCGGCGGCAAGTGGGACGCCAGCATCATCAACTGCAATGCCACCAACGGGCAGGCGGGCGTAGGACAGGTGACCATCACTGCCACGTCGAATAACGTTAGCGCCACGGCGACCGTCTACGTGCACGAAAGAGTGGATCAAGTCACCGCCGTTGTTCCGAACAACTGCACTAGCATGGCCCAAGCCATATTCATCCAGGGATTTGCGTATAGTACTTCGGCTCCGGGCTGCTCCGTTGCCGCACCCTGCAACATTACCTCCACCGTGGGACCGTTCAACTTCGGCAGCAACGACATAACAATCGCCATTCCCAACACAGCCTTCACCGGCCTGACTGCCGGTGTGCCGGGAGCGACTACCGTCTTCGCCGGCGTCTCCGCAGTGAACAGCGTAGGCGTGCCTTATCTTACCTGCCCGGTTGCCACCATCCGGGTACATGACGCCAGCAGTTCCAATACTTCATTTTCGCTGGCCAGCGGTGGCACGCAATCGCTGACGGCCGATGTGTACGACAGCAATAATCGATACATCAAGCCGACGCTCACCTGGGGTTCGTCGTCGAATGCAGTGGCAACGGTCGCGGCCACAGGTAGCGCGAATAACCCAGGGACAATTACCGCCGTCTCGCAGGGAACCGCGTCGATTACGGCCTCGTGCAACTATCCGAGCTGCAACAAGAACGTGTCCGCGCAGTACAGCGGGAACGTCGTTACGGTGAATGTGAGCGGCTCGGCCACAACTACGGTCTACGCGGCAAGTACCAACTCGAAGATGCTGGTGCCGTTCAATATCGCGACGGATGTGCCGGGCACCGCCATCTCGCTACCCAACTACCCCAACTCCATCGTAGTTGATCCATCAGGTGCGGCCATCTATCTGGGATCGAGCGGCGGCCTGATGGCGGTAAGCGTGGCTTCCGGCACCGTGGCCACTGCCGCAGTCAACGGATCTATCGTGGCGATCTCGCCCGACGGAAAATTCATGCTGATTTCCGACAGCGTGGCCAACAACCTGTATTACTTCAACCTGTCTACGCTGGCTGTCGATTTCACACAACCCAGTACAACTGTAAGCTCTGCGGTCTACACGCCCGACAGCCAATTTAACGAGTGGGTGAGTGGGACGCAGCTTGGAGTGGGAATACCTACGTCTTTGTCCGGACTGTTTACTTTACCGTACACGGCCAACACTCTCGATATAAGCGGACAAGGCGGGCTGACGTATATCACCAGCAGCACAGGCCGCGAAGTTGACGTGCGCTCCACCTGTGACCAGAGCGAGCTCCAGATGTTGGCAGCGAACGGTCCCACCCTAATGAAGGCATTGCCGAACGGAACCGGCGCCGTAGCGGTCGATCCTCCCTCAATCGACGTTGTATCCACACCGGGGAGCTTGAGCGCCGGCTGTCCGGTCACTACACAAAGCACGATTGCCAGTTACGATCTCGGTGCGGGAAATTTCACGCCGCAGCAAATCCTGGTGAGTACCGACAGCACACGTGCGTGGATTGTCTCTGATTTGCCGGAACTGCTGACCTTCTACCTGCCAACCCTGACGCCGAGCACGATCCCCTTAGCGGGGAGCGCTACGCCCGTGTATGCCGCCGCCACACTGGACAATGCTCATGTGTACATCGGCGCCAGTGATGGCACTGTGCATCGCATCGATACTGGCACCGCCTCCGATGTGGCGCAGATCGCCGTCAGCCTGAAGGACGCGAACGGCAATGTCACGCCGCCGAATCTTGTGACGGTGGCGCAGTAGGCGGTAACGTGGAACTCTACATCGGCGTGTTTCGGCGCAGCATGAGAACGCATTCCTTGCGGTAGAAGTGCGCCTTCCAGAACACCACAGGCTGCCAGTGAAGGCCTGTCGCAGCGCGGGTGTAGTCGACAATCGCGCGAATGTCTTCGTCGATCCAGACGTGGTAGTGAATGCTGTAGTCGGCCGTCATTAGATTGGTGATATCGCGCTCAAAGTCGCTACTCTCGCGAGATTGTCCGATTACGTTTTCCACCCAATCCTCAAAATGCTTGCGCTTGTCGAAGGTGTCTCTGTGCTCCTCCTCCGCAATCAGGTGTTGTAGCGAAGTGCGCTCGCGCTTGATGTCAAAGGTGTAGCGTTTATCCGGAATTTTCAGCAGCAGGATGCCGCCCGGTCGCAGCACTTCGTACCAGTGCCGCAGTGCCGCCAACGGAAACGGCAGATGCTCCAGAACATGGCTGGCGATCACGAAATCCAGGCCGCCGCAGCGGAACGGCAAGCGCATGGCATCGGCGACGACATCGGGCGCCACGATCGCCCCACTGACTTCTGAATAGTGGCGATGGAGGTCTTCATCGGCTATGCGATCAACGTAATAAGCCTTGACACGACCAGGAACAGGAAACTTGCGCCACAGCGCACCGATCTCAATGCCTCTTCCTCGCAGATGCCGCGCCAGGATTCGATTCTCCAGCCAGCGTAGTGGCGCTCCTTTGCCCATGCGGAGACTATAGTCGCTGTTTCTTTTTCGCTTCACCCAGCTCGCGGGCGACGCTGTCCAGCACTCCGTTGATGAATTGTACGGATTCCGGCGTAGAGAAGCGGCGCGCGATCTCCAGCGCTTCATTGATAATGACCGCGCGCGGCGTGTCGGGGAAGCCCAGAAACTCCGCCACTCCGGCACGAAGCAGATTACGGTCCACCGCCGCCATGCGGTCCATCCGCCAGTGCTCGGCATTGCGTTCGATCAGCTGATCGATCTCTTCTCGTCTATCTCCGGCAATGCGAAACAGGTCGTCGGAAAAACCGCGCACCTTCTCGTCCAGGTCCTTGCGCTCGCTCCAGAAGGTCTGCCGCACCTGCTCGGCATCCTGGCCTCCCATGTCGAGCTGAAACAGCATCTGGAGTGCGAGTTCCCGCGACTTGCGTCGAGTCCCGACTTTGCTCATCGCTCGCCATCCTTGGTGGCCGCAGAGCTACCCGCAATTTGTTGATGCAGGCACGCCATTTCCACTGCCGTAAGCCCAGCCTCAAAGCCTTTGTTGCCGGACTTCAGTCCCGCGCGATCGATTGCCTGCTGTAAGGTGTCGCAGGTAAGAACCCCAAATGCGTGGGGCACACCGGTCTCCTGGGCCGACTGGCCGATGCCGCGTGTGACTTCATTTGCGATCACCTCGTAATGCAGGGTGTCGCCGCGCAACAGACATCCCAGGCAGAGCACCGCGTGGTAATGCTTGCTCTCGGCCAACTGCCGTGCGGCGGTCGGGATCTCGAATGCTCCCGGAACATGCACGATGGTCATGCCTTCGGCTTTCGCTCCACACTGGCGCAATGCCTGTAATGCGCCGTCTAGCAGCCGCTCGGTGATAAACGAGTTGAACCGGCTCACAACCAAAGCGAAGCGCTTGCCAGTCGCGTCCAGCGGAGCTTCTATGCCGCGAGCTTCACCCGCTTTCTTGGCGTAGGTCAGGAGGCCGACCCGCAAACCGTTCACGTCGACCTCGAAGAGGCGCGCGCCGTAAGGCGTATCGCCGATCTCCTTTCGGATGGTCACTGCCTGCTGCCTGGCGATCCGGTACGCCTGATCCGCGTCGCGAACCTCGACCATCGCGTCCACGCTGGGTGCGTCCTGGGCGGCAATAAACTCAATGCCACCGCTTGGCGCCAGCATCTCGATGCCGTGACTTCCGCCCTCATGCCACTCGTTGCCGGGCGCGAATCCTAACGCGCGGAATAATTGCAGCGCAGGCTGCAACTGCTCGAGTGAGTTTCCCAGCACGCGAGGAAAGACGATCGATCGAATCATAGGAGTTCATTGTAACGGCAGGCGGGTTGCAAACCCGGCACGCAACGGCATCAGGCTCTGCACCTCAGCTAGCACTTTTGGTGATTGCGTCGCGGTCGCGTTCTGCTCTAACATACACGTCACTTTTCAGGTTTTCATACGCCGCCTATGGCGTTACGGGCTCATACTCGCCTGCCCGAGCCCTCGAACTTTCGGTTACATCTGAAGCGCAGGTTATTAACTCCTCGTCGGGCTGAGGTTTCGCATGGAAAAAAAGGGTACGGCAGCTACCGTCGCAGTGTTGCTTGCAGCCTTGGTGGGCATCTCGTACGTTCCCCGCAAAGGCGCGGAATCCTCGGCTGGCTCCGAAAGCGGCAGCAGGGCAACGACCGCCGCCCGGGCTTCCGCGGGCGCAAAGGCGGCGCTCGCGTCTTCTGCGTGCCAGGAAATCTCCAGCCGCCTGCAACGGTTCTTCCCCGTGGAAGTCCCGGCGCCCGAAGGTTGTCCGGTAAGCGGCAGCAAACCGGTCAAGGCAGCGCCGGGGGAAGGCGTTCGTTTTGCAATCGCTATCGTTCCCAATCCTGTCGAAACGCACTTGCCGTTGGTTTTCGATCGTGCGATCGAGGCCATCCAGGAGGCGGCGCAAGACGAAGGCTATCCCTACGACGATTCCTGGTTCCCTTGGGAACAAACCGAGAAGAGCTACGGCTCGTTCGACGATCAGGGCAAGGCGGCGCAATTGGAACAGGAGCAGCAGCGCTGGCCAGGCGTCCTCGTCTTTCGGGATGGAGTCAGCAGCTACGTCGAGGAGCCGTACCGGGGCGGGCTGGTCGTGTTTGTGGTAGGAGAGCAACCTACCGGCGGAATCAGCGACGATCAATTTGAGAATGCGTTGAAGTGGATGCAAGTCCTGCGGCCTGCTGGCCGCCCCGAGCCGTTGCTGATTCTGGGCCCCACGTTTTCCGGGTCGTTGCCCTCGCTGCAGCGGCAGCTCCACAGCGAGGCTGTGGCGCAATATTCGGCGGTCAACATACAGAGCGGCTCAGCGAATTCCGACGCCAGCGTGCATTGGTTTCAGGACCACCTCAGGCAACGGCAGCAGGATCTCAGTAAGACTGCGCATCCCCAGAGCCTGAGCTTTCGCACCTATCTGGAAAGCGACACGCTCATGACCGACCGCTTTCTCTGTTACCTCAAGTACGAGAGATACGATCTGAAGCGGGTCGCAATCCTTTCTGAGGACGAGACTGCATTCGGGCAAGCCGCCGCGCCAAACGGCCGCGCCGGGGATGCAAACCGAGCCGCCAGTACTCAACTCTGTGGCGAAGGGCACGCGACGGAATCCTCACCGATCTACCTGTACTATCCCCGCGACATAGCAACGCTTCGTTCGGCTTATGAAAAGCAGTCGATCTTCAGCGCCGGGAAACAGGCCAATGCTTCGAGTACCGCTCTGCGTGGCGACCTGAGTGAGGCAGGGGGGGGCGAACACGACACGGTACGCACTTACGCCGGAAAGTTGACCCCTCTGGCGCAGGAATCAGTACTGTTTGGCATCAGTAACATGCTTGACAGCCAAAACATCGAGTTCATTATCGTGCGCAGCAGCAACTCCCTGGACCAGTTATTCCTCAGCGAGTTCCTGAGACGCTCCTATCCCGGAGGGCGCATCGTGCTGGATGGCAGCGACCTCTTATTGCGCCGGGGAATGGAAGGGGCCTCGCTGCGGGGGGTTATGCTGCTGTCGAGCTATCCCCTCATGAGCTGGACCCAAAGCCGGGCTCCCATTCTTCGCGACACCGACGGTCAAGGATACAAGCTTTATTTTCAGAATCCCGGAGCCTCGGGAGGGGGGCGCTCCTACCGGGTCTTCAGCCAAGACCTGGCGGAGGGCACATACATAGCAGCGCGGCACTTGTTCCATGCGCCTGGCACCCCGAGCATGATCCCGATCAGCGACTATGCTCCGCCTCGGCTGGCACGCACCTCTGAACCTGGCGGGGGCATAAATGACGATGATCTCCGCCCGGCTACCTGGCTCTCGGTCGTAGGACATCGGCAATTTTGGTCCCTGGCTGTGCTGAACCCGAACACCACCAGGCCGAGCGACGATCCCGAACATCGTGCGCTGGTTCCTACCCATGACATTTCCCTGCTGTGGGCGGAGAAGCTGGCCGACGAGAACCCGGGCTCACAAGCCGGCGCCAAACAGCGCCCGGCAGGCGGCTCCGCCGGGCAAAAGAAGGGCCTGCTACATGGGTGGAAGCGAGGGGTCGGGCTTCCGGGAGAAATGATCGGTGTCGTCATTTTAAGCCTTGCTCTTGCCGGCTGGCATTTTTACTGCTGTGCGCGAGGCTCCATCATTGGTTCACCGCGAGCAAGAGCCTACTTCGCGCCGATCGCCCGAGCGGAGCAGGTGCTACTTGTGTTCGTGGGCAGCCTCATTCTCGGGATGCTCGGCGTCACATTATTTTTTCTTTCTGCTTTCAGTAGGCAGTTCCTTGCCCCAGCATGGGCGATGTTAATGATTACAACGGTAGTGGTGATTGTGGTAGCGGGTTTACTGGGGTTCAGATCGAATTACAAGCTGGTGCCGCTAGCCGGGCGCCAGTCTCCCAGTCGACCGCCCCGCACTTTGCGAGCGCGTGTTGCGCAACGACGCCTCAACCCGATTCCTCTCCTGCTCATTTGGGTTCTGTCGCTGCTTTTGCTGGCGTGGCTGCGGTTTCATTTCCTTAGGCAGCACATGCTGTTGGCCAACGAATTCGCTACCTTCTGGCGAGCTTTGCATCTGCGCAGCGGCGTTTCCCCGCTTCTGCCACAGATCCTGCTGGTGATAGGAATGTACGCCTGGTTCTGGTTCAGCCTTCAAGGCATGGCGCTGTTCGGCGATGACCGGCCGCTGCTGCCCCGCCTTAAGGACCTCCCCAAATTCAATATTGACAGCGATGGCAGCAAAGTATCCGCGATTGACGGCTTTCGCATGCTCAGCAGGGAGGATGCGGGCAATCCGACTGAGCGCTCTGGCCTTCCTCTCAGCCCCAGTTACCTGCGATCGTTGCTGGTGTTTTTCGTTATTGCGATATTTATATCCGGGCTTGCGTTGGGCGGATTCGATTACCGAACTCTCGGGGACCGCAGGTTCGGCACTTTGATTTTCTTTTGGGTGGCTGTCTGCATTGCCTTGATCCTGGCGGACACGTTGCAATTGCTGCGCACATGGGCGCGTCTTCGCGAGCTTCTAGTCTATCTAGACCGGTTCCGGCTGCGCCGAACCCTGAGCTGCCTAAAAGGGCTTTCGTGGGGATCGGTTTTGGCGATGAGTGGGAACGTTCTGGCGGGGCGATATCGGCTGATCTCAAGGCAGTTCGAAAGCGCCCGAAACCTGCAAAACGCGCTGAAGAAATGGGAGCCTGCAACCCCTGAGGAGGCCAAACAGCGCGATGCGGCATGCCGTGCCTTGGACGAATGCGAGAGACAGGGCTATCTATTTGTCGAGTGGTACATCAAGCTTCTGGCACAGAAAAAGACAGACACGATAGAGCCGCTGGAAAATTTCCAGGAAGCCCTCGCGGCTACCGCCGCCAACGTTATGGGCACCGTCATCACTCCCGCCTGGCGGAACGAAATTCACTCTCTGGTCCTCCAGCCGGACGCATCTGCTTCAGGCGAGCAAAACCAACCCAATGCCCCTGCCGAAACGGTGAAGCCGCACGTGCGCGCTGCGGAGGAGTTTTTCGTTCTGCCTTACCTCGGGTTCATACAGAACATCCTAGGGCGGATTCGTACCATCGTTTTGGGAATCCTTGGGCTGTTCGTTGCCGCCACGCTGGCCTTGTCCAGCTATCCCTTCGATCCGCTATCGGTGATCGGCGCAATCTTTCTGATTGTGTTTGTGATGGTGGGAGCCATTATCGTTTTTGTGTACGCGGAAATGCATCGGGACGCCACCCTCAGCCACATCACCAATACGACACCGGGCCAGCTTGGCTTCGATTTCTGGAGCAAGATGTTTGCCTTCGGTGTGGGTCCGCTGATCGGCCTATTGACCACGCTCTTCCCCTCCATGACCGACTTCGTGGTTTCCTTCCTGCAGCCGGGGGCTGAGGTTTTCAAGTGATGCAGTGGAACGGGTCTGACGCGACTTCGCAAGACACAATATCGCTGATGGCAAAGCCTGGGCCAATGACCCAGGCTGTTGTCAGCGGTATGCTCAATCGGCTACGCGCCGGCTTGTTTTCCGTTGCTGGACAACTTGGCGCGATGCTCGCCGGCGGTAAGGTTAATGCACTCTTGCAGCACATCCAGGGCGATGTCGGCCTGCTCCTCCGTCACAATGAGCGGCGGCGCAATCCGGATGCTGTTAGGACCGCAGCCCAGGAAGAGAACGCCGCGCTCGAACGCCAGCTCGACGATGCGGTCACGCTCGGCTCCGCCCTGGGCCTTGGTTTGCTTGTCGGTAACGATCTCCACTCCAATCATCAAGCCGCGCCCGCGCACATCGCCCACCAGCTCCATATGCCGCGGCCAATCGGCTATACGTTCCATGATGTGGTGTCCGACCACATCGGCGTTCTTGATGGCCTCACGTTCGAGGACATTCATCGTCGCCAAGGCCGCCGCGATGCAAACCGGATTGCCGCCGAAGGTGGAAGCATGCGAGCCCGGCACCCAATCCATGATGTCGGCCCTGGCTATCATCACTCCCAGTGGCATGCCGCTGGCAATCCCTTTGGCATTGCAGACGATGTCGGGCTCGACCCCGGTGTGCTGGATCGCCCACCACTTGCCGGTGCGGCCCGCGCCCGACTGCACTTCGTCGGCCACCAGCAGAATGCCGTGGCGATCGCAGATGCGACGCAGCTCCTGCATAAACACGGTCGGCGCGACCACATAGCCGCCTTCGCCCTGGATCGGCTCAACGAAGATCGCCGCCACTTCCTCGGGAGGCAGCGTGGTCTTGAACAGCTTCTCCTCGATGAAGCGCGCGCAGCCCAGCGCAAACGCATCCGCCTCCTGAGGGCTGCCGCCTACACATCCGCGATACACGTCGGGATAGCGCACGTGCGTCACACCGGGAACCAGCGGCGCGAAGCGGCGGCGCTGCTGCGGCTTGGATGCCGTTAGTGAAAGTGCGCCCATGGTGCGCCCGTGAAATGCCCCATAGAAAGCGATGATGTTTTGCCGCTTGGTGTGATAGCGCGCCAGCTTCAGCGCCGCTTCGATCGCCTCCGCCCCGGAGTTGCCGTAATAAATCTTATGCGGCCCTTTCATGGGAGCGATCTTCGACAAGCGCTCGCCCAGGGTGACCATGCTCTCGTAGTAGAAGTCGGTGCCCGACATGTGAATCAGCTCGGCAGCCTGCTTCTGGATGGCAGCTACCACCTCAGGATGGCAGTGGCCGGTCGAGGTGACCGCGATCCCGGCGGAGAAGTCGAGGAACTCGTTGCCATCGACGTCCTCAACGATGACGCCGCGTCCGCGCCTGGCGACCATCGGATAGGAGCGAGTGTAAGAGGGCGAAATGTAGCGCTGATCGCCTTCGAGAATGCGACGGGCATTGGGTCCCGGCAAAGCCGTCTTGATGCTGGGACCGGCGACGGGAGTAAGAATATTGGCAGACATGATGTTTTTCCTCCGAAAGGCTAGCGGTCCGCCGCGGCGGACGCCCGAGCTTCTGTCAGCCCGCGAAATTCAGCCAGTTGGGCCAAATTCGCGGGAAGCTTGGCAGCGGAGGAAAAGCTAGTCGCCGGAGAAGAGGTTGGGACGCGCCATGTACGGCGCGAGTTTGGAGCGAATGCGGGAGCCGCAAGCAGCGCCCATTATGACTGGGGCAAGGTGGCAGGCCGCCGGCGAGCCAATACGAACACTTAGTCCCTTCGCCGCGTGGAAGGCGACTGCGTTGGGCGTGCTGGTCCGGCCGGTCAACTCGGTGCTCCTGCTTCGATTATAACCAGCCGGGGAGCCAGCCGTAACCCCC
Organism: uncultured Acidobacteriaceae bacterium; assembly: GCA_963785825.1. Classification (GTDB taxonomy): domain Bacteria; phylum Acidobacteriota; class Terriglobia; order Terriglobales; family Acidobacteriaceae; genus Bog-257. The sequence continues at coordinate 198,965 of CAWAWQ010000003.1, forward strand.
AATTTTGTTGTAGTTTGTGTCCCAAAGAGCCGAACTGCTACGGGGCAGCTCTGGAGCATCCGGCGCTCGACGGCAGCCGGCGGAGGAATGTACTATCGTCGATAGTAGATGCCGCGTGGGGTGGCCAGTCCCCGCCCTAGGGGAAACGAATTCAACAGCTTGCATGAGCTCGTACAGCCCAATTCAGTGCTTCCGCATCTAGCGGACTTGAAAGGAGCACTACCAATGTCCCTGAAAAACCTATCCCTCTGTTTGGCTCTCCTGGTGTTCTTCACTCTCCTGCCTATGGTACTCAGTGCGCAGGAGAACATGGGCATGAGCAACAGCCAGATGTCCGTCACCGGTTGCCTGAAACAGGGCACTGACACTGGCGGCTATTACATTGTCGGGCAGGACGGCAAGACATATGAATTGAGCGGCAAGAACCTGGGTGAACATGTCGGCCATACCGTGACCGTCAGCGGCAAAGCGATGAAGATGTCGGAGTCGAAAGAAAAGAAGATGGAAAAGGACGAGAAGGCGGAGGCGGGCAGTGGCCAGCCTGCCGGCGATCTCAAGGTCAGCAGCCTCAAGATGGTCAGCACAAGTTGTCAATGAGGGAAGTCCGGTTCAGTTTGAGAAACGACAGCAAGCCACGAGCACAGCTCCCCAGGAGCTGTGCTCGAAGCGTCCGCGGTCGTCCAGTCGGTGGCTTCGCCGGGACAGAGGAGCGTGCGTGCGCCCATGCCCCGCGCTGCTCAATGTGTGGCCACGCTTACCTGGAAGGCACCGTGTCCCAGTGTACCTGCGGTCAGCGTACCGGCCGGATCGATCCTGAGATCGCTAACCAGCGTATTCGGGAGGCCGGTTCCGTAGATCTGCCAACTTCCGCCCGATAGCGGTGCGAGATACACCCCGCGGTCAGTCCCGGCGAAAATTTGTGCCGGATTTGCCGCCCAGTCCACCACAACCGTGTAAACCTGCAAGCCCGACGGCAGATTGCCCGTCAGATCTGTCCACGAACCTCCACTGTTCGTGCTCGTCCACACGCGGCCGGAGCCGGTCGTACCCTGTACTGCGATCGCCAAGGTCGCAGCGGTTGCCGGACTGACTTCAATGCGGGAGATGAACGATCCGGCCGGCAGCGCCAGGCTGGTGATCGCCGGCCAGCTGCTGCGATCCTGAGTTACGAACAACGTACCTTGCGAGGTCGCCGCGTAAATCTGCCGGGGTGCAGCGGGAGTGACCCCAAGCGCCGAGATGAATGAATTGGCGTCGGCGACGCATTGCCCGGGCATGAGACAGGGGCTGATGGTCGTCCAGTTGTTGCTGGTCATATTCCAGCTGTGAACTTTAAGCGTGCCCAGCAGCAGACCATCCGCATTAGACGAGTCTATTTCGAAGGCCTTCCAGACGGCCGCGTCGGTAATAAGAGACTTGTTAGAAGGGAAATCAGCGTCGGTGAGTCCTTTAGAAATCGACGCCCATGTCGCACCACCGTCTGTGGACCGCTGCAACATTTCCGGCAGAGAGTGTCCTTTCAAGTGGTAGACGATGTTCGGATGACCGGGCGTAGTCAGATATTTTCCAAACTCACCGCCCATGTTGGTGTAGCTCCAATAAGGCGCCATGGCGGAGGACGTCCTCAGTGCGCTAGATTGATCGACTGCAACACCGTAGACCGTGCTTGCATCGACGGGGCTGACCGCGAGGCTAACGAGGAGTAGATTGGCCAGGTTCCCCTGTTTGCCGAAGAAATCAGATTTTTGATTTGGATGGTCGGGGTGAGTAACCTCATAGACACCGCGATCTCCAAAGGCTGCCATGGTGCGGCCACCTGGGACTCCAGGGTTGGAGAAGAATTCCACACCGGCCGGATCATCGCCCGTCCAGAAATTGTTCCACACTCCCGAACAGGATCCGCCTGGTTGCGGCATGCCTCCCCGCGTGGTAAGCACCCCAAAGTGGTTGACGCCTTCTGCATATACAAGATTGGGGCGGCTGGGATTAACGGTGAGGACCTGATGCCAGTAACGGTTGTCGCGGCCTTTAGTGGCCGTGACACACAATTTCGTCCAATGCGCTCCGCCATCGGCGGTTCTATAGAAAAGGGGTAGGGGTTTGTTCTGAGGTTGCATCACCACCGCATAGACAATTTGGGGCGCCGAGGGAGCAATGGCGAATTCTATGTACAGCGTGGAAGAGAAAGTACCCAGCGGAAAATTGCCATTCTGCTGCCGCCAACTGCCGCCGCCATCGGTGCTCTTCCACACCCCCTGCTGGGACGGGTTGCCGGGATCGACAAATCCGGCATAGACAATATTCGGATGGGAAGGATTGACTGCGACGTGAGATACATCGCCCGCCATTCCGCCGGCGAGGCTCCAATGCGCGCCTCCGTCGGTGGTTTTGTAGACGCCGCCTGAAGTCGACCCGCTGCCACGAAACACCGCGACGTAAACCGTATTCGGATCGTTGGGGCTGATCGCAATTCCACCAAATTTTACATTTGCGAACAGGTCGGTGGCCAGGGCCGTCCAGGTGTCGCCGCCATTGGTGGTCTTCAGAATGCATCCTGCCGGTCCATCCGCGGCAGCATAGAGGAGTTTGGGATTACCGGCCGCCATCGCCAGCCCATGCACTCCGACCGAAAGGCTCGGCATGGAATCAGTAAGCGGTGTCCAGCTTGGATTGGCATCGAGCCAATTGGTGGTCCTCCACACGCCTCCGCCGCCGGTATCGAAGAGGCCGACAGTCGAGTGTCCATTGGGATTTCCCATGCTGCCGGTAGGCCGGCCTCCGTCGGTACCCAGATACACGATGTTCGGGTTCGACGGGTTCTGCCCTGCGGCGTTCACCCTTCCTGACTTGATTTTCGTCCCGGTTTTGATGGAGCTAGCATTGACGGCGGTCCAAGTCTGGGCCTTGGCCGCTTGGGGAAAAGTAGTCGTCAGCAGCAAAGTCACCATCAGAGTGGGTACTCCGGCCAAAAGACGATAAGTGGCGATTGTCTTCATCATTAGCTCCGGTGAGAAGAAAGGCGCTCAGGAGCGGCTAATTGAGTCCGCCCTCGAGCCGGCTATGTGCCGTCACAGAAATTTGCTGGCGGTTGCGACGGCTCCAGGGCGGCACACCCAGGATCTCGAAATCGCCAGATGCGTTCGATTTCAATTGTTTACCCAGGGCAGAGGCGCAGCCAGACAGCGCTAAAATGGGCTGGCGCATACCCATTAAATGCCGCTACTAACTACCAAAATAGGCTGGAGTGGAGCGCAACGTTAGCGCGAATCAGAAGGGGCGTCAAGTACCTTGTGTGACATTAAACCATTCGCAAACATGACGTCACCTACACATACGACTGACGGCTGAAATGCGAGAGCTGACACCTCGCAGCCGCTAACGCCCTCGGTTGACCCTCTTTCTTATCGACCCCTACAATCGAGGTTCCATACGGGACACAATTCATGCCGCTTGAGCTTTTCAATACCCTGTCTGCCAAGGTCGAGGAGTTCCACCCGCTGGAGGACAACCTGGTCCGCATGTACGCCTGCGGGCCGACGGTTTATGACTACGGACACATCGGCAACTTTCGCACCTTCATTGTGGTCGACACCTTGCGGCGCTTCCTGAAGCAGAGCGGTTTTCGCCTCAAGCACGTCATGAACATCACCGACGTGGACGACAAGATCATTCGCAACGCGGCGCGTGATGGGGTGACCGTGCAGGAATACACGAAGAAGTATCGCCAGGCGTTTCTGGAGGATGCCGACTCTCTGAACATCCAGCATCCCGAGCTGCTGGTGAACGCAACTGACCACATCCAGGCGATGGCGCACTTCATCGCAGGCCTGGTGGAAAAGGGCTACGCCTATCGCACCGAGGATGGCTCGTATTACTTCCGCATCGCCAAATTTCCCGAGTACGGCAAGCTGTCGAAGAAGGATTTTGCTGGAATGAACGATGGCGCGCGCGTGGACGTGGACGAATACGACAAGGACAACGCTCGCGACTTCGCCTTATGGAAGTCGCCGAAGCCGGGCGAGGCCATCTGGGAAACCGAGATTGGCCCGGGACGTCCGGGCTGGCACATCGAATGCTCTGTTATGTCGATGGAGTTCCTGGGCGAGAGCTTTGATATCCATTGCGGCGGCGAGGACCTGATCTTCCCGCATCACGAGAATGAAATCGCGCAGTCCGAGGCCATGACCGGCAAGAAGTTCGTCAACGTCTGGGTGCACTCGCGTTTTCTGCTGGTCGAGGGCGAGAAGATGGCCAAGAGCGCGGGCAATTTCTTCACCGTCCGTGACCTGATCCTGAAGGGATACAAGCCTTCATCCATTCGTTTCCTGTTGATGTCGGTTCCGTATCGCAAGCAGCTCAACTTCACCTTCGACGGCCTAACCCAGGCGGCGAATTCGGTCGAGCGGCTGCGCAATTTCAAGCTGCGCCTGGAGACGGAGCAGTTTGCCAATGGCTCGAACCATGCCATCGCGGAGATCGCGAGGAAGACCTCCGATGAAATGCGCACCGGGTTAGATGACGACCTGAATACCGCGCGCGCGTTGGGTGCGATCTTCGATATGGTGCGCGACGTCAATGCTGCCGCCGACGCGGGAGAGGTGCGCAAGGGGGACATCCCCGCGCTGCTGAAGCCGCTAGAGCAATTCGAAGAAATATTTGCCGTGCTGAAAGATGACGATGCGGACAAGGTGCGCGCGACGGTCGACTGGGCGAAAGCGGAAGGCCTGGAAGACAAGATCAGTCCGGAGACGGCCGAACTGGCGAAGGCTGCGGCGTTGTCTGACGCCGATGTAGAGAAGCTGGTGGCGGAGCACTCGCAAGCCCGCAAGGCGCGGGACTTCGCACGGTCCGATGCGATCCGCGCTCAGCTAGGCGAAAACGGCATCATCCTGGAAAACACCAAAGACGGCGTGCGCTGGAAGAGGAAGTAAGAAGGCAGTTGCCAGTGGCCAGTAGCCAGTTGCCTGTACTCAGTTGCCAGCGCTTGTTGACGGGCGATATAACACCCGGACGGCAGCTCTGAAGCCTCTGACTCGTGCAATCTGTCGGACCGGGCAAGTCGACATCCGTGGATTATGCCCAGGAACCATCGATACCATTCCCGATTGCCACTGACTACTGGCTACAACTGGCTACTGGCTACTCGGTACTGACTACTGCCCACGGACCGTGAACGCTTTGATCACGATATCGTTCGGCTGATTGCCGACGGGAATAAGCGTGACCAGCGCTCGGTCGGCACTGATCTTGGAGTTATCCCGCGTCTTGACCGTACGCACCACGGCGACATCGCCCGACGCCGAATCCAGCACCAGGAGGTGCGCCTCGTCGGGCGTGAGCGCCAGGCCATCAGGATGGCGGCCCACCTGCACCGTGCCAAGCACGACGCCATCGTCAATAGAGTAGGCGCTGACCGAGTCCGATCCGAAATTGCTCACATAGAGCAGGCTGTTATCGGAGGTGACGATTGCGTGCACGGGCTTGTCGCCGATCAGGTAACTGCCTCCCACTTCGTTGGTGCCGGTTTCGATAATGGAAAAATTGTTGCTGCCGAAGTTGCATACGAACAGCTCGCCGCCATCGGGTTTCAGCGCCAACTGCACCGGAAGCTCTCCAACATCGAGGTAGGTCAGCAGGCGGTCGGACTTGAGATCGACGGCTGCAACCTGGTTTGATCCCGGACAGGCAACGAACACCTTGCTGTTGTCGGGCACAATCGCCATATCCTGCGGTTCTCGGCAGACGTGCACGGTAGTGCGCACCGTAAGCTGCCCGGCATCAATGATCGAGATGGTGTCGCTGGCGCGGTTGCTCGCCACAACGATTTTGCCATCCGGAGAGACCCTCGCCAGCCCCGGTGCGCCGCCGACGGGAATGGTTGCGATTACCCTTCGGGCAAGCAAATCGATGACCGAAACGTTGGCCGAACCGGCATTGGCAACGTAGGCGCGCTTGCCATCCGCAGAGACCGAGATGCTGTAGGGCGCACGGTGTACACCAATGACCGCGACAACCTGATTGTGCTCGGCATTGATAACGCTGATGTTGTTGGAGTCAGCGTTGGCAACATAGATCTCATTGCGCGTGCGGCTGGCGGCGATGCCAGTGGGGCCAGCGCCGACCGCAATGGTCTTTACGTTCCGCAGTTGCAGCAGGTCGATTACGCTGACGGAGTTGCTCTTGCCATTGCTGACGTAGGCATATTCGTGATACCCGGGCGCAACGGTGTTGCTACGACGGCAGCCTGATGTGGCGAGTGCGCAGAACAGCAGAAACGTGAGCTGCGCGGTGAATCGCCACATCCCACGCTGCCGCTGCGGCACATGCATCAGCGAGCGGCAGCCTGTCCAGCGCCAGCGCTCACCGGGCTGGGAGGGCGCGCTCCGGGGTTGGGGACCGGCTCGGCCACCGAACGGCCCAGCACATTCGCGATCTGCCGCACCTCAACCATCAACTGGTCGAACTGGTCCGGATAAAGCGATTGCTTACCGTCGCTCAAGGCACGATCGGGGTCGGGATGCACTTCGATGATCAGTCCATCGGCACCCACCGCCACAGCGGCGCGCGAGAGCGGCGTCACCTTATTGCGTTTGCCCGTGCCGTGGCTGGGATCGACGATGATGGGCAAATGGCTGAGCCGCTGCACCGCCGGCACCAGGCTGAGGTCGAGGGTGTTGCGGGTGTGATCGGCGAAGGTGCGCACGCCGCGCTCACAGAGCACGACATTGTAGTTGCCTTCGCTCATGATGTACTCGGCCGCCATGAGAAACTCTTCCAGCGTTGCCGACATTCCGCGCTTCAACAGCACCGGCTTTTTCGCCCGGCCGGCGCGCTTCAGCAGCGAGAAGTTCTGCATGTTGCGGGCGCCGATCTGAATCATGTCGGCGTACTTCTCCACCAGGTCGAGCGATTCGTTGTCCACCGCTTCGGTAACGATCATCAGACCGAAGCGGTCGCGAATCTCGGCCAGGATCTTCAGGCCATTCTCCGCCAGGCCCTGGAAGGTGTAGGGCGATGTCCTGGGTTTATACGCGCCACCGCGAAAAAAGCGGGCGCCGGCGCGGGCGACGTGCTCGGCGGTGGTAAACGCCTGCTCGCGGCTTTCGATGGCGCAAGGGCCGGCCATGACGGCCACTTCATCTCCGCCCACGGTCGCCTCGGAATTGGGGAAGCGCACGACCGTGTCTTCCTCCTTCAAATCGCGACTGACCAGCTTGTAGGGTTTGCTGACGCGAATGACTTCCTGCACCCCCGCCATCTCGTCGAAGCTACCGGGATCGAGCTCCATCTCGTTGCCGGTAATGCCGATGGCGGTGCGCTGCGCTCCGGGCATGGAGTGAGCGCGAAAGCCCAGACTCTCGATTCGTTCGCAGACACTCCGCACGTCCTCTTCTTTGGCGTGCGCCTTCATCACAATAAGCATGGGAACCCCTTGTAATCGCCTAGTGTATCGTTCCAGAGGAATGGCGGCAATCGGCGAGTGTGGCGGGCCGGGAGTTCACGCCAAGAGCTTCAGCCCTTCATCAACTCGAGAATTTTCAGCACGGTCGCCCAGTTTCTCTGCGTTCCCACGGTGGCCAGCCTGGAATCGAAGTAGGTGCTGGTCAGCTTGCTGCGACCCGCTCCGTTGGGCAGGTGCAGGTAAATCTCGCGGCCGGAAACGCGGAACGCGTCGGGAGCGGAGCGGTCCGGATCGAGAGTATTGATCGCGGTTACACTCGGTTCCTCGGCTAGAAAATAGACATGGAGCTCCTTCTCTGGAGCGCCTGCCTGGAGGAAGGGACTACTGCGAACCGTCCGCGCCATTTCGTCAAAGTTACGCAGGATCACGGGAGCGTGGAATCCAAAGCGGTCGAAGATTTTCTTCTCCACGCCTTGCGCAAGACCGTCGACAACCGCCGGGGACGCGTTGAAGATGACATTGCCGCTCTGGATATACGTCCGAACGTTGGCGCAGTTCACTTTCGCGAACATCTCCGCAAGCTCCTTTATGGGGAGCAAATGCTTGCCGCCGACGTTGATGCCTCGCAGCAGCGCGACGAAGGTTGCGGGTTGCGTAGCTTTCTTATTAGCCATAGCAGTGGCTCAACAGGATATCTCACCAAGGACAGTAGTTGCCTACGGTGAGCGGTTCCCCTTTGATATTGCCAGCGTGCGGTAAACCCGTCACAATCAAAATCTGCGCCATAGAAATGCAGTCGTGACCCAGAAGGCGCAACAACCTGGCTCTAGCCTGGAAACATGCCACTTCTTCAGAGCACGCGGGTGAAAAACCAATTCTGGACGGCGCCCAATCAGATTACCCTGCTGCGCTTAATTTTCATCCCTTTCGTCATCATTGCCGTATTCGACGGCGACTGGAACTGGGCGCTCGGGCTGTTGCTGGCGGCCGCGCTCAGCGATGCTCTCGATGGCCTGCTGGCACGTACGCTGCATCAGCAGACCATGCTGGGACAGTACCTCGATCCCCTGGCCGACAAGCTGCTGCTGAGTTCGCTTTTTCTCGTGCTGTCGTTTGTTAAGAAAATTCCCTGGAAGTACACGGTGCTGGTTTTTAGCCGCGATGCCTGCATCGTGGCGACCGCCGTGGTGCTTTATGCGACGGTGGGCTTTCGCGACTTCCGCCCCAGCATCTTCGGCAAGATCAATACCGCCTGCCAGATTGCCGCCGTGTTCTTCGTGGTGCTGGCGCAAGTGTGGCAGGAGCCTTGGGTCGGGCTACTGGTGAAGATCTTTCTGTATGCGACCTTCACCTTCACAACTGTCTCGGGAGTTCACTACGTCCTGCTTACCGGGCATCGCCTGCGCAAAGAACAACCCAAGACGGCGGGCTAGAGATCGTGCCGCAAGCGCTTGCTACCCTCCGCTGGCTCCCCTCAGTTTTGCGGCGGCGTCTGCTGCTGCGACGGCGGTTGCGCGGGAATCCCCATTGCACCCGGCGCTTGCGGCTGCGGGCCCGGGACGGGGCTGTTTACGTTATCCACATTGGCGGGCACCACGCCCTGCACGTTGGGCATGTGCTTGACCTGCCCAGATTCCGCATCCGCGACGTCGATACCAAGCTTGGTGAGCGTTTCCGAGGTGTAGTAGTCGAGCAACACCTTGGACTTTTCGTAGTTGGCAGCCGAATTCAGCACATTGGATTCCGCCTGGGTCAGATTGCTCGAAGCCTGTAACACCAGCGTTGGCGTCGATGCTCCGTAGCTGAACTTCTTCTGCTCGGCATCCAGGCTCTGCTGGGCGTAGTCCCGGGCGGCAATCGCCGCCTGCAGTGCGGCATAGTTGTTTTGCAACCCGAACTGCGCCTGCCGCACCTGCAGCGTGATGGTGTTCTCCGTCTGCTGCAGGGCCACCTGTTGCTGGCGATACTCCAGCTCCCCTCGCACCTGGTTGGCCTGCGCCGCGCGGTTGCGGATCGGAATATTCAGATTCACCCCGATGCCTTTGTCCGGCCCGGTGCTGTTGAACAGATTACCGAATGCGGAACCATAGCTCGTCGGCACCAGCCCCGGTTGATAGCATTCCCCAAACTGGTTGACTTGGGGACAAGTGGGAACGGCGAGGTTCTGCGGTCCTGCCAGCCCATTCGCGCCGTAGAATGCAAAAACGTCCAGACTCGGCAGCAGCGCATTGCGCAATGACTTGCGAGAGATTTCGTAGTTGGTCAGCTGAATGCGCGCCGTCGCGATCTCCGGACGTCCTTGCAACGCCTCCTGGATCAGGTCCTCCACCGGCCGCACTTCGTACTGCTCGTTGGGTTGCAGCGTGTTGGTCGGGATCACCGGCGCCGCCGCCAGCATCGGGTCGGTGGTGTTCTTGGTGATGGCGTTCTTGATCAGCAGCTGTTCCAGCTGAAGACTGGTCTGTGCCGAGATCAGGTTCTGCTTTGCGTTCTCCACTCCGCTCTGGGCCTGGACCAGGGTGATGGGAGCCAGCGTGCCGATCTTCACCTGCTCCTGATCGTCGGAGAGCGTCTTGTTGGCCAGTTCCAGCTGGCGCTGGTTCACCTTTACAGCTTCGTACGCGGTCACCAGGTCCCAATAGATATTTTCCACCTGCGAAACCGTGTACATGATCTGCTGCCGGAAGACCACATCGGAGATCTCGCGGTTGTTGCGCGCGATGCGGATCCAGCGCAGGTTGGGATCGAAACCAAAACCCTGCAGCAGGTGCTGCCGCAACTCGAAGCGGAACGTGGGAGTGAGAGTCGGGTTCACCAGATTGAAGGCGTTGTTGCTGGCGTAATAGCTGTTATTGAAGGTCAGGCTCATCAGCGTGCCGGTGGAAAAACCCTGGGTATATCCGAAGTTGTAGGTGTTGGTGTTCTGCGTCAGCGTAGGCACGCCGACAAATGCCGAGCTGGTTTGCGGAATCGCAGCGCGTTCACCTTGTACCGTTCCGGTCAGTGACGGATCGAAGTTGTCGATGAGCGGGCCGCTGCCCAGGGTCGAGACAACAATGCCGGCAGCGCCGGCGCCGGCACCACCCACACCGACCTGCGTGCCTCCAGCGCCCGTACCGCTCGCCCCCGTCGAGGAGCTACCCGTTCCGCCGGCCGAGACTGCTCCCAGCGTTCCTCCCTGCGTTCCGCTCACGATGCCGGTATTCACGCCGCGCGCCGACTGGCCCGTCGTCGTCAGCAACAGGTCGGTGTCGGCAACCGAAAGGTTATAGCGCTGCAAGGTGATGTCGAGGTTGTTCTCCAGAGCCATGGCCACCGCGTCGTTGATGGACAAATAGATCTTGCCGTCGCGAAACAGCTTGTCGGTCATGGCTGAATTAATAAAATTAGCCGGGGGAACATGGCGAACCGTGTAAGGCGCAGTGAAATTGGGGAATCCGGAGAGCGGCTTCGCGAAGTTCTGGTTGCCGGAATACAAGTGCGCATTATTCTGCGGAGCCGGTGCCTGCGGCATAGCTGTGATGGGAAGCACGCTTGCCGGCGTGCTTTGCGGAGCTGCGCTTTGAGCAAGAGTTGCCGTCGCAAGCAGTGCCACCAATAACAGCGCAAGCGCGCTTCGAGCCGCCGACTTAACGAATGTGGAAACGAACATTTTCCTCATCTCCTGGAGCTGACACTTCCGTAAATGCTTCTGTAAATTGTCGTGTGCTTCTGGGATCTCTGTCTAATACGCACAAAAGTGCTGAAAGGTTCAAGGTCATGGAGGTGCTGTGCAGTGCAAGAGCTGATTTTACCTTCCGGGAATAGGATTACGTGCATTGAAGACGAATGCTTCGTTTTGCGGCCTTGCGCCAGGTTCGCCAAACGACCGAGTGCCCGCGATGTAGAAACGCCAGCCCGGGTGTCTGTCGAGAATGAAAAAGCCGCCGGACGCGGGAGCCGGCGGCGTGAAATGCAATTGGAAATAGGTTTTGATCGAGCTTTGAACCTACCTGTTCTCGGGCTGAGGTTTCTCGCCTTGCCTGACGCGAGGCGGTTGGTTGTCGTAGTCGAAGTAAGTCCGCTGCGGGTGATCGGACTGGATGCCCGGAATCGGCTTCTCGCCTTGCGAGCTAAACAACGGCTCCGTCATTTCGCTCAGGCTGAAACCGTTCGCAGTGGTGAAGACCGCCTGGTGGAACAAGCCGCCGGTGGGCTGGTGGGCGATGACATACAGTGGATAGGCGCGCGCCACACCGGTTGCTCCGGGCGCAAACACGGTTGCTACATAATCGGCAACCATCCTGCCGGAGAAGGTTTGCGGCAACCAGCTCAACTGCATGGCACCTGAAACCTGGCGGGCGCGAGTCCACGTCTGTCCGCCATCATTGGAGATAGTGAAGCCGGCAAAGAGCTGGCAGGAGCTTCCGCAGGCTGAGACCGGATAGTAATAGTAGGTCATCGCCAGCCGGGCAGTGCTTCCCGAGGTCCGGATGTCAATGCCCATGCCATTGATGAAGTGGTCGACCCCGCTGCCGATCGGGTCCATCGGAATGCGGGTCTTGGCGCTCCAGTGAGTGCCGTCGGTTGAGGTGCTGTAGACGAGATCATTGGCGGAGCAACCGCTTTCGTAACTGCAATCCGGCCAGGACACATAAACCTTGCCGCCACCGTCAATGGCCGCCGAGGGCAGGCCTGCACTGCGGAGCCCTCCGGCCTCGCCGTGGCTGGGGGCGCTTGCGATGCTGAGCGCACTGGTCCAGGTCTGGCCGCCATCGGTCGACATGAAAGACGACATCCCACCGGAGAAGTCAGCGAACGGAACAACGACGTTTCCGTTCGGCAGGACCAGGGGATTGCCGCCAATTCCGTAATCCCGGCCGGCGGTGGTCTTGGGTGCTCCCCACGTTAGTCCACCGTCGCTGGACGTACTCATGTACAGGACATCGCCCAGGTCGGGATTGTCCCATTCCACATAGCAGTTGCCATAGTAGGGGCTGGACGGCGTATCGTCGCAAGTTATCCAGTTCTTGTCCGCGTCCTGGTTGGTAATCACGTAGATAGGGTTGTCCCAGTGAAGGCCGTCGCTGGAGCGGTTGACCGCAACCGTGTCGTAATTACCGATGGGCAAGCTGCAAATCAGCCACTGCCCATGCTTGGCGTCATAGGCGACCGCAGCATCGCTGGCCGCGCTATTCGGACCTCCACCCTGCCACTGCGTGATCCCGGGCAGATAGCCGTTGGTCCAGGAGTACCCGCCGTCGGTCGAAGTCGCCCAGCCGATATCGGCACCGCCCCCACTGGAAATACGTGCCACTTGAAATGCCGTAACAATTTTCGATCCGTAAGCGAAGGCACCTGGTTCGACTTCCGTCTGGTGCTGACTGCTTCCGTTGGTGTAACTGTCCTGGCTAAGTTGGCGAAAGAGGGTTTGCGCACTGCCGGGAACGGCGGTGACAATGCCCACAGCTATTGCGAGCACAATAATTATTGCTGCCGGGGCGATGCCGCGGCAGGAAAACGAGCACATCTTTTTCATCAGGGATTTCCTTCTTGAATAAAATTGAGGCGGTTGTCCACTCTGAGCACCGAACGAGTGCATTGGGCCGGATAAAAGTGGATGAGGTGCCACCGTCGAGGCGAACTCAATGTAATTTGTACGTCAGCTGCTGTCAACGGAAACGGTAGTAGATAGCTGCATTTTGGGAAATCTGTTCCATTTTGAACATTCGCCACTTATCAACTCACTCAACACTTAACCTCATGCATCGGCGTTCATGAACGGCGTGTTACACTTTTTGCCTGCTGGGATTACGCATCTTACGGGTGCTCCACTTGTCGGGGCCCCTCCCAAATCCAGCTTATTTCTCGTTTTTGGATTGTTATCAAGGGGGTAGACTGTGCAACCAATTCATCGCGTATTGAGCTCTTCGATCTCTGGAATCTTTACCTTCGCGCTGCTGCTGGGAACTGGTGCAGCGCCCGCGATGGCGCAGCACACTGCGGTGCAGGATGCAGGAGGTGGCAGGAAGATCGAACTGCAGTACAACGCCGCCGGCGACGTTACGGAGACGCGAACTCTCTCAGCGGATGGCAAGCTTTTGCAAAAGGACACGCTTGACCATCGTCAGGGAGAGTATGTTCCCGATACTACGTCTACCTTCTACTGGCCCAGTGGCAAGGTGCATAAAGTTACCCGCGATACTTACGATAACAACGCAAACTTCACGGGCGAATACATCCAGGTATTCGATGAATCGGGAAAACAGATTGCCGGTCACCGCTTGACCCACGATCCGCAGACCGGCGTCTATAGCTGCTACGAGTGGAACGTAGCGGCGCAGGACTATAAAGAGCAGGAATGTCCGGCCGCCGAGGAGTCCTCCGGTGCTCCCGAAGAAGTAAAGAAGTTCACGCAGCAGGAAGTGTTGCAGCAATTGGAGCATGCCCGCCAGGCGGCCAGTCAGCCCCTCAAGACTAAAGCGGCTCCCGCTACGTCCGGCCAGCCCAGCGGTACAAATGTCAAAGAGGTTGGCTTAGTGCTGCCGGCGCGAATTCGCCCGGGCCAGCGAGTCTCCGGCAGTGTCGTCGAGGATCCCGGCAGGTATGAAGGTATGCCTGAGGTGATGGTCACGCGTGTTGCACTACCGTTCGCTGCGTCAGGCGATGCCTCGACCCTGGCGGGGTGGACGCTCGACATGTCAGGCGAGCCACCGCAGCGCGCGGATGGTCCTATCGCCCTCACAGTTCCGCCGGGACAGATTGATGTAGCGGTCGCTTTCCATCAGAGCGGCGAGGGCGGCACCACGATTTCCAAGGCGATCCCCTTCTCTCGCGCCCATTCCGCCAAAGCGGAAACAATCCGATCCTATCAGGCTCCCGCGGTCTGCGTTAAGGAACAGCTCTGCATCGTCCGTGGGCCATTTAACGGCGAAAGCAGCAAGACCTTCGCCGCCTTCGAGGAACAGCCCGCAAAGATTGTTGCCGAGACTTCCGATTCGGCGTACATTGCGATCCCCGATCGTGTTGATGCGGGTCCCCGTCCGCTTGTGATCGCCGAAGGATCGAAGGCGATCGCTTTTCCTATGGTAGTTGCGTCGTTCACGATCGAGCCGAGTCGCCGCAATCTGGCCAAAGGGGACAAGATCCTGATGTTCCCGACTGTGGCCGGGCCTGAGGAGGTGCCGGACGCGGAATGGGTTCCGGGAAATTACCCTCCCTCCAATCTTCAAGAAGCCCAGAAGCTGGTGCCTGGATTTCAAGTGCCGCAAATGGATCGGGAGGCGCGAGAGAAGCGAGAGGCCAGGGAGAAGCAGCAGTCCAAGTCGAAGTCCGACGCGGATGCCAAAGGTGAACAGGAAGAAGGTGGCGGCGGAGAAGTCCTGGTGGTCATCAAGAATTTGACTCCCGAGCTGGTCACATTCCGCGATTCCCAGAACGGCAGCTACATCTTTCGGCTGAAGGCCGACGCCTTCCAACGCGGCGAATTCCGCTATAAATTCGCGGTAGAAGCGCTCAAGGCTGGCAACTTCGGCGTACAAGGATACGTAATACCCTTTCTCGCGCCGATCGCGGCACAGGAGTTCCCGCTGCAATCCGGGACGTCTGGGAAATAGCAGGACGCTCTGCTAAGAGCAGTTTCGTTCTCGTGGTCGAGGTAGAGCGCACGCTTACGCGCAGCGCTACCGACCACAGTTGTGCCTGCTCTACGGCGCGAAGTAAGTGGAAATATCCAGGATCAACTGCGTCGAACCTGCGGCGTAGGCGTCGATCCAGCCGTTTGTGGTTGACACAATCGCCATGTTCGAGGTCACCGCTCCGTCCAGCGCATTCAGGGTTGAAGTTGGAGTCGGCGGTTGGCCATACGGCCATAAGCTCAAGATCCACAAGGGCCCGGACGGCACCGCAGTTGCGCTCAACACATAGGCTGCGCCGGTGGCCGGTAGCCCGCACGCCGTCCCCCCCACATTGATTGCGATCTGACCGGTGAACAAACCAATGGTTCGGCGTGTGTCGAGAGCGCGGCACGATATAGTCCGGTAAAGCGATAACCCGCCAACTCCCGCCGGGGCAAAATACCCGTTGATATCGATCACAAGGTCGGTGTCGTCGCTGGCCCATACATCGATCCCGCCATCGTCTCCAGCAGGGATAATAGCGGCGTTGGCGGTAATGGTGCCGGTCGGCGCGTTCAAGACGGCGGTGCCGGGCTGCGCCTGTCCCGCAGGCCAACTGCTGAACACCCAAAGGGCCCCGCCCCGCGGCACGGCGGCGAAATTCAGTGAATAGGCCTGGGCGCTGGAGGGAATGCCGCAGCCCGCGGCCGCTAGCACAGGAAATTCCCGGGATTTGCCCCGGCCTAAGTACGGACCGCCTAGTGGTCCTTTCGCCTTACGGGTGTCGGCCACACGGCAAGGCGAAAGCGGATAGAACATCAGTGAGGAGGGACCGGGCGCAGCGACGAAGTAGCCGTCGATATCCAGTACGACGTCGGTCGCGTTGGTGGCGAAGATACTGATCGCTGCGCCCGATCCTGCGGGAACAATCGTGGCATTCGCTTTGATTCGGCCATCCCATGAATTCATCAGGGCGATCGTGGGCCTGTCTTCTCCCATCGGCCAGACGGTCAGATAGCCTAAGTATCCATAGGGAACAACGGCTACGTTCAACGAGTAAGCACTCGCTCCGGCGGGGACGCCGCATGAACTCCCGGCAATGGCAAAATCGCGCGTGCTGCCGCCAGCCAGCGAAGGCCCTCCAAAGGGCCCCTGCGGCCACCGCGTGTCCGCCACTCGACAGGGCGTAACGGGGACAAATTGCAGCGCATGAGAGGCGGCACCGGCGATCACGGACACCGTATTCGAGTTTGAGTTAGCGACGTAAGCCCGGTTAGTCAGAATGTTGACCGCAACCGCTGTGGGATAACGTCCTACATACATCGCGGTGGTGGAGTCGCTGATGCCATCGATCATGGTGGTCATGCCGGTCCAAAGATAATTTGCGATGTAGATCTTGCCGGTTACCGGGTTCACCGCGACTGCCTCGGGAAATCCGCCCACCGGGATGGTGGTACTGGAAAGCGTATCGGCATTGAGAATTGCTGCCGTGCCGTCGAGCTTGTTGGTGACGTAAACCCGGCTGCCGGTCGTGTCCACTGCGATGGCGCCTGGCGACCTCCCGACGTCAATGCTGGCAGTGGAGTTGCTTACCCCGTCGATGATGGTTATGCTGCCGTTCGCGTCTCCATTGCCGGCGTTAGCCACATAGATCTTGTTGGTGATCGGGTTGACCGCGAGCGCTTCAGGGTAGCTGCCGACCGGAACCGTGCTGGTGTGATTGGTGGCGCCGTCAATCACCGTAACGGTATTGCTTCCCGAGTTGGCGACATAGATTTTGTTGCTGACCGAATTGGCTACGATTGCGGCTGGAAATCTTTCTGCCTGCACAGTTGCCGTGTAGCGGGTAGCACCGTCGATGACTGTCACGGTGCCGTCATAGTTGGCGGTGTAGATCTTATTGGTTATAGGATTTACGGTAATGGCGCTGGGGCCGAATCCCACGTTCACGGTGGAAGTGCTGTTGCTCACGCCATCGATGATGGTCACCGTGCTGCTGTTCTGATTGGCTACGTAAATCCTGTTGGTGCCGGCATGAATCGCCAGCGCGACCGGGCGTAATCCCACTCTTACCGCGAAGGTGGAGTTGGTCGTGCCATCGATTACGGTGACGTTGTTGCCGTTCTGATTGGCGACGTAGATCTTGTTGGTTGTCGAGTTGACTGCCACCGCAACCGGTCCTGATCCAACGATGACCGTATCGAGGACGCTCTGCGCGAGCAAGGGGCACCCCGCCGCGAAGCTCAAAATGCAGGCGATCCCGCAAGCGCACAGGATTGTGTGCAGGCTTTCCCTGCTCTCATTCTCGCTGATCGCCGTTTGCACTGAACCTCCGCCGTACGGATGTCACTTTCTCGAGCCTCAACGAGACAGCGGCTGAAAGTGCCCGTACGTTGTTGGGAGGATCTTGAGGCGCCGGAGTTCAAGCATCCGGCGGGAGGGAGACTGCGGAATTCAGATCAGGACACGCTGCCGGTTCAATCGGCGGCCACTCCTGGTTGCCTACCTGCTCAAAGACATCAACTCAGCTTGAGCGTATCGCAAGCAGGAATGCGAGTCAGTGCTTAGGAAGATAATTTGGGACTCCGGTTCCGTAATGGGAATCGCGGCCTGGTCGCATGTCTCGGTGTTCAATGTCAGTGGGAGATCGACGCCGATCCTCTTGGAAAAAGGCAGCCTAGAACGCGGTAATTCTCGCGGTGAACTGCACCTGCCGGGCGCTGCCGAAGTGATTGGTGTCGGGCGCGAAGAGCGCCTGCCCTGCGCTGAAGATCGGCGCGATCGGGGTGCCGAAGACGCTGATCGCCTCCGCTCCGAAATCACGATTGCCGGCGCCAGTTACGTTGAAGATATCCAGAAAAAGATCGAGGTGGTGCCCTTCCCCGCGCAAGGTGATGTCTTTAACAAAGCGAATATCGAGATCGAAGAACGACGGCTGGCGCAGAATGTTTCGTGGCGCGACTTTGCCGTTGAGAATGGCGCGATCATTCCAGTCGTTGGCATCGTTTTGCGTGTCGAAGCCGATCACCGGCGTGTAGGGCAATCCGGAACGCGCCACCAAGACGGGATTGAACTTGAGTCCCCAGCGCAAATTCGTGATGGCGCTCAGGTTGAAGCTGTTGCGGACGTCGAACGAGGAATACGCCGCCTCGGCGGCCAGGTTGAAAGGGTTCAGCGCAGGAACAAGCGTGAACGGCCCCAGGTTGGAGTTGTCGTCGCGCGCCCGCGCCAGTGTGTAGTTGGCTGAAAGCTGGGAGCGGAGGGGAAGTTGGAAGTTCGCGGTCAGCAGCATTCCGTCGTACGACGAATGTGCCGAGGATTCATTGATCAGCAATTGTCCGATAGCGGAATCGGGGCGCGTGGGCGGAAAGATTGGCATGCCGGCGGTGTCATAGGTTGGCGGCTCCAAATTGTTGTTGAGCAGTTGCTGCAGGTCCCATGTGCTGTTCCGGACGTAGCCGGCGGTCAGCGAAATCATTGGCGTGAGCAGCTGCTCGACGCTGGCGGCCACCTGGAAAGATCGCGGATTGTGAAAGCCCGGCGCGATGCCGACCACCAGGGCCGCCGGAGTAGTCAGGTTCGGCGGCGGCGCGGAGAGCGAGGTGTACTGCCTGCCGGACGTCGCCAACGGGAGAACTTGCGGATCGAAGTAGCTGTCGGCGACCACGGTATTGATCGCATTATCGGTGAACACGCGCTGAAAGAAGTATGCCGGGGTGGGCGCGTCGTACAGTCCCGCCGATAGGCGAACCACGGTGTTCGTCGCCGGATTCCAGGCCAGGCCCAACCGAGGCTGCCACTGGCTCAGATCGTTCGGGACGAAGGTGGTCTGCGGAATGGCGGGATTTGGACGCGTCGGTTGCGGATTCCACTGCCCATCCCAGCGCAGCCCGACCGTTATCGTCAGTTGCTTGGTGATCGGCAGCCGGGCGTCAGCGTACAGCCCAAGCTCACGGACGGCGCCGTCGTATAAGGGATTGCCGGTTACGAAGGTCTGCTGATAACGGCGCGGGTCGCCGGCAAGGAAAGCGGCGAGCGAGTCGAAATCGAAGCGCCCGTTCAAATTAGCTTCGTGGCGAAGCTGCGCGGGATCGTAGCCGAAGCTGACGCCGACGTGGAGAATTGCTCCGCCGCGGGTGATCGCCAGGTCGTCACTGACGCGGTTGATGTTCGAGGTATAAGCCTGGTTTGCGAGGGCATTGCCGCCCAGCACGCCGAATCCGTTAATCACCAGTTCGGGAGAGTTGGAGTTCGGAACCAAGTCGCGCTGGTCCTGGGCCCATTGCCAGAGAAGCTGATTCACCTTCTGCGAGCCGAACAGGGTGGTCAGATTGCCGCGTACCCAGTAGCTGTTGCCGGTCAACGATGCGCCATTGTCGATGGGGGCGATGCTCCGCGTCGAGCCGTCGTCGATATTCGTCGCGTTAACACGATTGAAATTGAACTGCAGGTTGAGCGTGTTCGCCTGGTTCAGCAGGAAATCCGTGCGCGCGAAAACCGAGGTTGGATCGCTCTTGCCGACGATCTGCTGCTGCAGTACCGCCAGCGTGGGCGGGATCACCGTCCCCGGCGCTTGAGGCTCGAACTGCGTCCAGTAGGGGACGTTAAGGTAATCCTGCTCCATCCCAACATAAAAGAATGAGCGGTTCTTCCGAATCGGCCCGCCAATCGAGCCGCCAAACTCGTTTTGCGTGTTGTCGAGCGAATGGCCGAACGCGTCGCTTGAGGTGAGCGCCGACGGACGCCCGATATAGAACGCCTCGCCGTGATACTTATTGCTCCCTTCCTTGGTGACGATGTTCACGAACCCAGCGTTGGTACCTCCGACCTCCGCCGTAGCACCCGCGTGGACTACCTGAAATTCGCGAACCACGGTTTGCGGGAAGAAGAGCGATCCGTCGCGCGAGCCGCGCTCGCCACCCTGTAATGGGTCGGTGAAATCGGCGCCATCAACTGCCGCGCTGAAAGCGCTGGGACGCTGGCCATCTACGACCAAGCCGGAATAGTTGGGAGCAGGCTCCACGCCCGCGGCCAATTGCCCGAACTGGCTGAAGTCGCGATCGCGATTCGGCAGGTACGTAACGGTGAGACCGGCAAGCGTGTTGCTCACCTGCGGAGCCTGCTTGTTAATGGCGGGCGGCAGCGTATTGCCTTCCACCGTAGGTCCGCGCCCGGAGACGGTTACATCCTGCGAAACGCCGGCCAGGCCCAATTGGATTGCGATCTGCGCAGTGCTGCCAACCGAGAGATTCACGCGTGCCGGCTTCTTCAGCTTGAAACCGGGAGCTATGACTTCGACCGTGTAGGCGCCGGGATTCAACATGGGCGCGGTAAAGCTGCCGTCATCGGAGGTGACCAGGGTTCGCGCCGAACTGAAGTCGGCGCTGCGGATCGTGACCTGCGCCCCGGCTATGGCATTACCCTGCGGATCGGTAACGGTACCGCTGATCACGCCTCTGGATGCCGCCGATTGCGCGAGAAGCATTGAGGAGCAGAAAAGGAAAAAGCAGGTGCAGCCGGCTATGCGGAATAAAGAAGAAGAATTCACCACGGAGACACGGAGCACACGGAGTTTTTATTGCAGCTTGCTACCGCAGATTGAGCCATAATTTTCGACACCGACAACTCACCAGGGAGGCACGCGGGAAAGGATGGCTTGCTTCCCTCCGTGCTCTCCGTGCCTCCGTGGTGAATTGCTCCTAGAAGACGACTCGTGCCATGAACTGCATCATGCGCGGCGGTCCCACGTTGGCCAGACCGCCCATCGGTTGTCCGAAGGTTGCGACCGGGGTAGCGGCGTTGCCGTAGACGCCGTTCAAGGTATAGAGATTGAGGTGGTTCGTCGTGTTGTAGGACTCAGCGCGCAGGATCAAGCTGGCACGCTCGGTCATGCGGATCGATTTCTGGAGCGCAAAATTAAAGTCATACGTTGCCGGGGCTTGTCCAGCATTGCGCCCAATCACGGCGCCGTCGATCACCGGGCGGTCGGAATTGTTGCCATCCCCGTTGTTGTCGACACCGGTGGTGACGTTAAAGGGAAAGCCGGAACCGGCCTCCATCCAACCTGACAGCATGAAGCCCCAGGGCAAATTATAGGTGGCGCTCACGGAGGCGCGATTGGTCTGGTTGAGTACACTGGTCGCTTTCTCGCACGCCACCAGACAGCTGTACGAGTTGGGATTTTGCTGCGTCCCATCCCATTCCACCGTGTTGATATCGTGCGACCAGGTGTAGGTAGCCAGAAGCGAGACTCTGTGGGTGAGCTGCTTGGTAACTCGCACCTGAAGACCGTCATACCAGGCGGCGCCGTCGTTGACGTATTGCAGCACCTGCTGATATCCGCCAGGGACAGGAACTATGGGCCGGGTCGCATTCGCCGCGTTCACCGAGCGCGTTTGTCCGGGCGCGGTGCGGTTGAAGGCGGAAGGGGCGTTCAAATCGACCGGCTGCTCGATGTGGATGGTATGCGAGCCAATGTAGTCCAGCGACAGCAGCCAGTTGTTGCCTAGATCATGCTCGAAACCAAGATCCCACTGCTGGGTGTAGGGGTTCTGGAAATTGTTACTACAGGAATGCAGTTGGTCTACGGGCAGAAATTGGTTTAAGTAATTGCACTGCCCGGCAAGGATGGTTATGCTGCGCGCCGGCAGCACAGCGCCGGCTGGAAAGGTGATCAGCGCGAAAGTGCTGGGAAATCCCAGACCGCCGGGAACTGCGGTGTAATTAAATGCTCCTTGCGGGCCGCCCAAAGCCGCACCGGCATATAAATCCGTACGTTCCTCCGAATAGTAAATGCCGTAACCCACACGGATGACGGTGTCGCTGTTCGGCAGCTTCCAGACCAGGCCAACGCGCGGCGAAAACAAGGCGTTCTGCCCGGTGAAGGTCTCGCCATCCCAGCGCAAGCCGAGGTTCAGGGTGAGGCTAGGTAGTATCCTCCAGTTGTCCTGCGCGAACAGGCCGTATAGCGTGTCGGTCAGGTGGTAGCTCTGGTTGCCGAACGATTGGTTGAAGTTGTTGGCGAGCGGCGGGGCTCCCGCGGGCGCCCCCGGTGGCGGCAGAGCGGGATTGTAGGTCAACACTGTCGCGATCGGAATGGTTTTGTACAAGGGGTTGATCTGGAACCGCCCGTCAATGTAGCCGGCTCCGAACTCCTGGCCGAAGCCTCCGGAGGAGGAGTTGATCACATCGAACCCGAACTTCAACTGATGTCTGCCGCGAGTCATGCTCAGGGTGTCGGCCCATTCGTACTGGTGATTCATCAGGTTAGCCGTTCGCGACTCGCCGGAGGTGTAATAGCCGGAGACGAACAACTGCGGGCTGAAGTTCACGGGCGTGAACTGGGTGACGGGATCGCCCAACAGGAACTCGAAGCGCGCATCGTTCAGGGTGTTGCTGTTGATAATCGCAGTATCGGTGACGGCCGCTTGATAGGTATTACGGGTAAATACACGGGCCGCCGTGGGCAGATTGGCGCCGCTGACCGCATCCTGCGGGTTGCTGTCGCTGAAGCGATCAAAGTTTCCACGCAGCGTCAGCCGATTGTTCTGGCCCAACTGCTGGTCCAGGCGCCCCAAGAACAGGCTCTGACTAAAGGTGCCGTTGTAAATCGCGCCCTTGTCCACCGGTGAAGTGATGACCGCAGGCCGGTTCTGATTGGTGTACTGGCCAGAAACCATGAAGTAGGTTTTGTCCTTGACGATAGGACCGGACAACATCCCGCTGCCCTGGGCCAGCGTCTGCTGGGTCGGCGCCGCGGCTAGAGGAATGCTGGCATTTGAGAAGGAAGGGCTGCCCATGCCCACGAAATCACCGTGCCAGTCGTTCGACCCCGAACGGGTGACGACGTTCACTGCCGTGCCGGCATTCCATCCCCACTCCGCCGAACTGGCATTGGTGTACACCGTGAACTCCTGCACTGCCGAGAACGGCACCCCGGCGAACATCGACTGGCGTCCCCAGGCATCATTGGCGGTACTGTCGTCCAGCTCATAAGTAGTCTGGCGGCGTCCAGTTCCGTTGATGACGAACAGGGTTTCGTTCAGGAACAGATCGCCGGTGGTTTGCGACGGCCGGACTGAGGAGTTCAGCAGCGGCAAACTTGTGATCTTGCGCTCGAACACCGGAGTGGCTTCAATTTTTTCCTGGCTCAGACGGGTCGAGACCTGATTCGACTCGGTCGGCACCGTTTCCGTCGTTCCGTAAACGTTCACCTGCGTCTGCGCCCCAGAGACGGTCAAGGCGAAATTGAAAATCGCGGTTCCACCCGCCCTCAATAGGATGTTGCTCTGCTCGGCCGGCTTGAATTGTGGTGCATTGACCGTGAGAACGTACTGACCGGTCAGCGGAACCCCTATGAACGAATAGTTGCCGGAGGCGTCGGTTTTCACCGTGCGTTCGAAGCTGGTAGTCGGATTCCGCAAGGTGACCGAGGCCTCGGGAATAGCACGGTTCTGCTGGTCCTGAACGTGGCCTTGCACCGCGCCTAGATTGGTTTGAGCTAAGACATACACAGAGGTTAGACAGCCTGCAAACAGCACAAGGACAGCGAGACGAGTAATCCTGAGGACAGTGGCCATAACCGACAAAGCCTACTGAAGGCAGCAGACTACTACCACAGGTAGTAAACGATTTGAGGCTACTACTTCAGCAGTTTGGTAGTCCTCTTTGATAGGACAACGCGGTCCCTCCTCCGCAACCCCTGGTCAGGCTTTTCGCCCTTGGCCGCTGAAATCTGCTTTGGGGAAGACTGGTCTCGCCCCAGCTTGCACCCTCTCCGATGGTAAGGCAAATAATCAAGTGAGGAAGTTTCTCACCGTAAGGAGAAGCGATGCTTCAATCCACCGTGACGAGCAAAGGGCAGACGACGATTCCCGAGAAGATACGGAAGGCTTACATGTCTCTTCCTCGCGGGGAATTCTTAAGCGATACGCCGCGACGCCGTGGTCGTTGAGGCCGCCTCGACAGCATCGTGGACCGATGGCACCGACGAGAACAGCGGTATCAGTCCCTCTACCAACGTGGGATGAGTCAGGACGGCATCACGCAGGGCGGTATAGGGCAATCCTGCGATCATCGCCACCTGCACCGCGGACATGATTTCGCCCGCACCAACCCCGAAAGCCGTAAAGCCCAGGATGCGATCGCTGGCAGCCTCCACCAACGCCTTGAGAAATCCTCGCGTTTCCGAGAGCGTACGTGCACGCAGATTTATTTCCATTGGAACTTTGAACAAGCGGTACGCGACATTCCGCGCTTGGGCTTCCATTTCGCTTAATCCAACGCGGGCCAATTCCGGATCCGTGAAAAGGCAATATGGAACCTGCCTGCCCGTAGTCACACGGTCGCCGCCGGTTAGATTCGCATGGACAACGCGAAAATCGTCCACGCTGATGTGGGTAAACTGCGGGCTACCCGCGACCTCCCCGATTGCCCACACCCCGGGCGCAGTGGTCTGCAGTCGCTCGTTAACCTTGATGTATCCGCGGTCCGTCAACTCCACTCCGGCTAACTCCAATCCAATGCCCTCAGTATTTGGGGTGCGGCCAGCCGCCACCAGCACGTGGCTGCCGTTCAGGGTCTTCTCAGTTCCTTCTTGGTCAACGACGATGCTCACCGCATGGCCAGACTTTCCTGACACTCGTTTCACTCGCGCAGCCAGAAGAACGTCGATGCCCTCATCCTGCAGGAGTCTGCTAAGCGCTTCACACACGTCTTCATCTTCTCTGGACATCAAGCGCTGGTTGCGATCGATCACAGTCACTTTGCTGCCGAACCGGCGCATCGCCTGCGCCAGTTCCACTCCGACATAGCCGCCGCCGATCACAAGGAGATGTTCGGGAACCCGGTCAAGTTCGAGCGCCTCAATATGCGTGAGAGGCTGTGTTTCAGCAAGACCAGGGATTGCCCCTAGCGCGGCCCGCGTACCGGTACTGACGATCACATTCGTTCCACGCAACTGACGCGTGGTCCCGTCGGGGAAACTGACCTCCACGGTCCTCGGAGCTATGAACCGCCCGCTTCCTTTCAAAATCAACGTCGCCCCGGTGTTCCTGTAGTTTTCTAAATACATCTCGTTGAGGCCGGTTACCATCTTGCGTTTGCGCTCGCGAACGCCCGACATGTCAATCGTGAAACCGCCGTGCGCAATGCCGAACTCCTTGCTTCGACGAAAGTACGATGCGACCTTCGCACTGTGAATGATGTTTTTGCTTGGCAGGCAGGCGATATTCGGGCACGATCCGCCAATGTATTTGCGATCGACGACTGCCACCCGTTTCCCTTCCCCAGCAAATGTCCATGCAGCAACGGTAGAACCCGTACCACCACCCAGAATTAGGATGTCGAACTCTTCTATATTTGTTTTCGTCGGTGCGTTGGCGAATGAAGTCTTCCCCATATCGTTCATAGGACTTGTCCTTTCCGAGCGATTTGCTCACCCTTGGCTTGCATTGACTTTGACCAGGTCCGCGGCGGACGCGCCCTTAAGTGCGAATCCGTAGCCGGAACTAATCGGTCGTCTTAATTGCCATGTCAGAATGTCCCCTTTCTTCACGCCAATGAAGAGGCCATCTGAACGTCCCGGTTATCCGTGGTGGAAGATGCAGCGTTTGTTGTTGTCATGGTGGAGTTTTGCGCAAAACGGAGGCGCGCCCCCGCGAGTGCCTAGGAAAGCTTCTGCCGCGAACAGCATGCCGAGTGACGGAGCAAGGAAATAGATCCAGAGCGCGCTCCAGTAATCGGCATGAAAGGCCGAGCCAAACGTTCGCGCCGGGTTCGTGCTCATTCCCGACAGCGGCGTTTCGAATGTGATGTAAAAGGCAATGAGTATGCCGACGAAGTATGCGGTATAGGGGGCCAGCCGCGGACGATTGGTTAGGAAGAGAACGGCGATCATCAGGATGAACGAAATGGCAAGTTCCGCAAGAAAAGCCACGGCTTTGCCATACATGCCCGGGGTCGTCACGGCATAATGCACCATGTCGTCGCCCAGTGTGGCGCCAAAAGCGTACCTCGCAATGGCAACACCGGCCACGGCGCCAATAAATTGCGCGATGACGTAGAACCAGGCGTCCCAGAACTCTACTTTTCCCAGGCGATAGAACGTAACGGTAATGGCCGGATTGAAGTGCCCTCCCGACTGCTTGCCCCATGGCGACAGAATGATCGCAATAATCGCAAGGCCCATTGCCGCTCCCATCAACGCACGACGAGCGATGCCGCTCGAGATCGCTTGCCGGACCGGTGAGGCGGGGTGCTGGACTAGCGTGGCGAAGGCGCAGGTAAGAAGCATGTACAAGGTCAACTCGCCGAGTTCCATCAGGTACTCGGGCCAGTGCAGCCGCAAGCTGCCGAGTGCGCTGAGTCCTTCGCTACGTCGAAGGGATCGGGCACGCTCCTGGATGCCCGGTTTGCGAACCGATGCCTGATTCGCTGTTTCCCTGACTGCTTGTTGCAAATGCTCCTGCATGTTGTAAGAGACTTCTGAAGCCAGCAGCTCCGTCTGCGGCAAATTGGCTCACGCGGATGTCGCGAGCTCATTTATGTCAAAGGTCAATCATCACATCTGTGTTTGGCTGCGAGCAGCAGACAAGCACTTTGCCCGAAGCGGGTCTCTCGAGTGGTTCGGGCTGATAACGAATCGAGCCACCAATTAGACCAGTCATACACGTGTGACACACTCCGGTGCGGCATGACCATCGGACCGGAACATCGCAGGCTTCCGCCAGTTCAAGCAAACTCCCAAACCTAGCGTCCCAGGCCACGCTGATCCCGCTTCGCGCGAATGATACGGAAGGACCGGGCCCAGCGGGTCCCGGCGGCAGGTGCGGAGTGTGCTCAGCCTGCGCCACACCGGGTGTGATGGCATCCAGAGCGCCGAAGATTTCCATGTGCACGTTTTCGGCAGGCACGCCCCAGCCTCGAAGTCCCTCGCGCATACTCTGCAAAAATGACGATGGGCCGCATAGGTAAAATTCACTATTTCGCGGTACACCAATCCCCTCGAGCAGAGCAACGTCAACGTGCCCGGAGGCGTCAAAGTCCATCTCGAATTGGTCGGTTGCGGCGGGCCCGCTGTACACGACGCAGCTTCGTCCGCCGGATAGCTGTTTCAGGAGAGAACGCGATTCTTCCGCAAAGGGATGATTGGCGCGATTGCGCGCTCCATAGATCCACCACACTTGCCGGTGTGATTTTTCGGCAACAAGGGCGTGCAGCATCGACATGACGGGCGTTGCACCGACTCCGGCACTTAGCAGGACCACAGGATTCTCGCCAGGCCGGAGAGTAAAACTTCCTCGTGGTGCGCTGACCTCGAATACATCGCCTTCTCGCGTGCGGTTGCACAAAAATGAGCTTCCAATCCCGTTCAATTCGCTCTTGATGCTGATGCGGAAATGATCGGCTACTGGAAGGTCAGACAAAGAATAGCTTCGAAGAACTGGGGGCTTGTCCGGATCGACAAGCAACCGCAAGACAACGAATTGACCCGGCTGGAAAGCAGGAAGAGGTTGTCCGTCGACCGGGCCCAGAACGAAGGAGGTCACGCTATCGCTTTCCTTACGAATCTGCGCGACTTTCATCTGTCTGAATCCGGGCCATGCCGGAGCTTGCTCCTCGTTTGCGAGCCCGGGATTTCCCTCTATGGTGCTCGCGCTCGACCCCTGTTGGAGGATCGCCTGGAAAGAAGCTTGCCAGCCTTTACTAAGCGCGGGAATCCGGAGCGCTCGTTCTACTTGCTCGCGAGAATGTCCTGGCAAATACAGCAGAGCATCCATATCCGCGACCGTGATCCGTTCTGGACCATCGGCGGCCTTTACCATGTCATCGCCGGCACCGACTTCTCCCTCCTGTAACACGCGAAAGTAGAATCCTGGCCTTCGGTGTGCGACGAGCAGGGCAGGCATGCGGGGCTCGTTCATGCGGATGCCGACGCGGTAGCACGTTACACGCGGTTGTGTTACTTCAGATACCGCATCACCAATGCGGTATCGATCACCAATGCAGACCTCGTCATCAGCAAGTCCTTCAACGGTGAAGTTCTCGCCGAACTGGCCGAAGCTAAAATCATTGCGGCCCAGAAGGCGCTCCCAGTAATGGTAGCTATCGATCTGGTAAACGAATACCGCACGCTGCTCCCCACCGTGACCGGTGAGATCCGCTTGCCCGTCGCCATCAATATTGAGCCTGCGAACCATCCGCCGTCCCTCGATCGGAAGTTTCCAGACCGCCGTTCGGACAGTCTTACCGTTCCATGTCACTTCCCGTGGAAGGCCGACATTTACTGAGAGCAACCGCGCCATCTGTACCGCCTCCTCGGAATTAGCCACGACCTTAACCCATTCGAGTTCCTGCTATGCGCAGACCAGCAAGACATTTCGCAGTCTCCTCTTTCGCATCGGGCTCGGTCAATCGATCGACTTCGAATGCGCTCTGTGAGCATATCGTTCCAGACCCTCGCCTGGACTTGTGACCTCAGATAGATGAGCAGCACGCAACAGACCATCTCTCCGTGTGAAAGAACTCACCTCACACAGCGCCTTAATTTACAAAATGCCGAATCCGCTCTGCGATGAAACGGCTGAAGTCTTCCAGTGCAAAGTGGCCGGTATCAATCAGGTGCAGTTCCGCGTTCGGCACATCTCTTCGGTAGGCCTTAGCCCCTTCCACGGTGAAAAACGGATCGTTCTTCCCCCAGAGAATCAGCATTCTCGGTTGTCGAGTGCGGAAATACTCATGCCAACGGTCGTAGAGCGCAACATTCGACTGGTAGTTGTAAAGCAGGTCGAGCTGAATTGCGGCGTTCCCCGGACGATCGAGGAAGAACTGGTCCACCGTATAGGAATCCGGGCTGATTCGGTCAGGGTCTGTAACACCATGTGTGTACTGAAAGATGGTCATTTCTTTCGTCAGGAGGTCGCGCACAGGCTTCTCGGTCTCGGAATTGCGGTTGGCCCAGAACGGCTTCATCGGATCGAACGCACCACCAATACCTTCAGCGTAGGCATTACCGTTCTGAACAACAATGCTTTGAATAGCATCTGGATGCTTTGAAGCAATCCGGTAGCCGACCGGTGCACCGTAGTCCTGGACATAAATGCTGAACTGCTTCAGACCCAGGTTCTTGAATAGCAACTCCTCGACGTGTGCTGTCAGATTGTCAAAGGTGTATTCGAACTCCTGCACGCTGGGAGCGTCGCTGTAGCCGAAGCCCAAGTAGTCCGGAGCAATCACGTGGAACTTGTCCGCTAATTGCGGTATCAGGTCACGGAACATGTGCGACGAACTGGGAAATCCGTGCAAAAGTACGATAGCCGGCAAATCCTTGGATCCGGCCTCGCGGTAGAAGAGCTTGTGCCCTCTTACGTTGGCGTGATGATAAGTTGCCATGACAGTCTCTCCGTTCAGTTGTTCAACGACCTATGCTGCTACTTATGTAGAGATCTATAGTTATCGACGGACCAAGGAGTTGGACCAATCAGCACAAGCGCCAGAATGCAAGCAATGTAGAGCAGATCGCATTCGTATCCGGGCGGCCCGAACCGTGCCATTCCGTTATTGACGCTTAGGAGTTTGATCGAAATGAAGCCATATGGCAGATGGACGGTGAAGATCGCAACCGCAAGCAGGATGATTGCCGGAATACTCACCAGAGGAACGAAGGCTCCGAGCAGGAAAGCGATGCCAGCGATGATCTCAGTGGCGATTGTGACCCAAGCCATGAGGTGCGGCAGAGGAACACCCGTCGCCTGAAGAATGCCGGCGAATACTTCTGGACCCCTGGACCATTTCGCCAGGCCGTGCGCCAGAAATCCGTAACCAACAATCAATCGAAGCGGGAACGCCGCATAGGGCGACAGTTTCGCCCGCACATCCCGCGCAGCCAATATTTCGGTTGTGAGAGTAGACACTGCTTCACTTCCTTGTGCCGCGGTGCTGACGCCTATATGCGTTGGGTCAGCTTTCGACCGCACCTGCCGAACCGCACCTGCCGAGAAGATTGCGTTGCTATGTCCATAAAGCTTCCTTCCTTGTCCCTCCACAAGGAGGCCGATCTGCTCTGGGGGGTGGTGTCAGGGCCTGGTGTGGGTTTGGCCATTTCACCAACAACGGAACACCGACGATGCATGGTGTTCGACTCAGGTCGGACGAATGCACCACACGACAATACCCATATTTGGATGCTCTCCACGGATTGGCGGCTCCAGCGGATTGAGAATCCGCCGGATGACAGAGTTTGATTGGCGGTTAGGGTAACCGCAGTACGTCTCACGCTCAATCTGGAATGGCCGTGTGAGTGACCCCAAGACGCGCAAGGGCCGCGCGCCTGTGCCGGTCATTCGCCAGCTCGCAGAGCGGTTGGAGCTGCATCGGCTACGCTACGGCAATCCGCAGAACGGCCCGATCTTCGCCAACGCGGCGGGTAACCCTCTCTCGCTTACCAGTGTGGTGAATCGGGTCATTCTGCCTTCGTTGAATCGCTGTCGAGGTCTGCCGAAAAGAAGAAGCAGCGCACGAGGCAACGGCAGATTACGAATACAAGCGGGATGCGCGCTGTCCCGAATGGCATGGCTGGCACGCTGCACGGCGGGGACTCGGCAGCAATCTGTATCGGCTGGGCGTGCCGGAGATGGTGATTCAGCGCATTCTCCGCCACGCGAACGTGCGCACCACGGCAACGTACTACATCAAGACCGCTGCCGATGATGTCGATGCGATGTCGAAACCGGAACGCGACGTAACTGCCTCGAAATCCCTAACGGACACTTTCGGGACACTAACCGAGCGTGCGACACCCCAGTCGGACGCGACTCAGTAACCCTGCTCTATGCTGCTACGTGATTGGGATTGCGGGATTTCTGGCGGAGAGGGGGGGATTCGAACCCCCGATACAGCTTTTGACCGTATAACGGTTTAGCAAACCGCCGCCTTCAGCCACTCGGCCACCTCTCCGGCTTGGCGGGATACTCTTGCGAGCGAATTGATTATAACAGCCCTGAGGCTTCCGTCACGGTTCGGCTTACCGATAAGCGGGATTAACTCCGAGAGGTGATGGCGTTGCAGCTACTAAGAAATGCTGAGATTTTCGAAGAAATCGGGCTGCGGCTAAGATTTGTCAACGCTCTCTGTCATTGATCGTACGCGCGAGCCTGTTCATCACCGACAATCCGGTAGAGAAAAACCGCAACGTGTTCATCGGCTCGATTCGTCAGATCCGCGGAAACCTCGCCGCCTGCGAGAAGATCGGCCTGGAAGACGTGTTCCTCGAAGTGGGCTTCACGCCCGGCGGACAGTCGCTGACCAATTGGGCGAGACTGCTGGAGGAGTTCAGGCGCGCACGAGCGGCCGCGAGCTGAACTATTTCTGTAAGAGCATTTTTATCGCAATCGCTACCAGAAAAGCCGCGAAAATGCGCCGCAAGAGCAATGTAGGGACCGCTTGCGCCCATGAGCCACCGAAGTATCCTCCCACGAAGAAGCCTATCGCCACCAGTGCAGCTATCCTCAAATCCACGTTGCCGGCGGCGTAATACTTCCAGAATGCCAGCGCTCCGATCGGCAGAAGCAGGGTTGCGATTGACGTGCCCTGCGCCCGGTGCTGATCCATGCCGTAGCCGTACACGAGGATAGGTATCAGGAAGATGGCGCCTCCCAGGCCAATCATCCCCGACACCATTCCGATGGCAATGCCGATCCCCAATGACAATGCAGTTTCCATAACTCCTCCTCACTTTTCGCTTGACTCACTCCGGCCACGAGCGTATACATCGTCTAACGTACTAGTATGCATAGAAACGTACGACTGTAAAGAGACTTGAGCAAGATGGCAGAAAATGTTTGCGAAAAGCAGTTCTGACGGTGAAACGACGAGGAACGAATCGTGGCCAAGAAAAAAGCCGTTGAATCGTATTTGCCGCTGACCCCGGCGGTTTTCCACGTTCTGCTGTCGCTGGCTGACGGCGAAAAGCACGGCTATGTGATCAGCAAGGAAATCGCGCGCAGGACGAACAACGAAGTGCGCCTCAGCGCGGGCACGCTCTACGGCATCATCAAGCGATTGCTGGAGGACGGCTTCATTGAGGAATCCGACGAGCGGCCGGACTTCAGTCTTGATGACCAGCGCCGCCGCTACTACCGGTTGACCAAGCTTGGGAGCGCGCTGGCCGAAGCTGAGGCCGAGCGAATGGAGCGCGTGCTGGCGATGGCAAGGGCGAAACACATCCTGGGTCCAGAAAGCGCATGAGGTGAGTAGCCAATGCCCGCGAATAAAAATGCGTCCAGACCCTTTGCCGACCGGTTCTTTAAAGCGCTGCTGCGCCTGTTGCCCGGGGAGTTCCGCCAGCGCTTTAGCGGGGAGATGAAGAGCCTTTTCGACGATCAGAGGCAAGATGCCCGGCGTGCAGGCCGCGCGGCTCATGCGCGCTTCTGGTGGGACACCGCCAGCGGCCTGCTGCTTACGGCGGTCCGTGAACACGGCGAAATCCTTCTCCAGGACACGGATTATGCGCTGCGCATGATGCGAAAAGACCTCGGCTTCACATTCATCGCCATCGTTATCCTGGGGCTCGCCATTGGCGCCGGTACGGCAGCGTTCAGTGCGGCAAACGCCATCCTTATTCGTCCACTGCCATTTGCCGGCGGTAATGGATTGGTGGAGCTCAAGCAATCGCAGCCCGCGGTGGGATTGAACGATCTGCCGTTCTCAGTGAAGGAGATCGAGGATTACCGTGTCCGGAATCACACCCTGGATTCAGTGGTCGAGTACCACCGCATGATGTTCAGTCTGTTAGGAGGGCGGGAACCCGAGCGCGTAACCACCGCCGTGGTCTCGGCTAATTTTTTCCGCGTTTTGGGAGTCACGCCGCTGTTCGGCAGGACGTTCATGGATGAAGACGATCGCCTAAGCGCGCGCCCCGTACTCATCCTGAGTTATGAGTTCTGGCAACGCAGTTTTGGCGGCGATCCCAATGTCGTTGGCAGGACTTACTCCATGAATGACAAACAGCACGTGGTGGTAGGCGTGCTGCCTCCAATTCCGCAGTTTCCCAGCGCGGTGGACGTGTACATGCCCACCAGCGCTTGCCCCACCCGCTCCGGCGCGGACTTCATGAAGCATCGCACCGACAGGATGATGAGCGTGTTTGCGACACTTAGGCCCGGAGTCACACCAGCCGAAGCGCAGGATGATCTTCGTGCGATCGCAAAGCAACTGCAAACCACCTACCCCGAGGCGTATCCGCCTTCCAAAGGCTACGACATCGCCATCGCCCGCGTACATGAGGAACTCACCCACGAGATCCGTCCCGTGCTGATCGCCCTCGCGGCCGCAGCTCTGATCCTGCTGCTGTTGGCTTGCTCTAACGTTGCCGGGTTGATGGTGTCGCGAATTCTGGCCCGATCGAAGGAACTGACCGTGCGCGCCGCATTGGGCGCCAGCCGGGTGCGGATTGCCCGCAGCTTTATCACCGAAGGAATGCTTCTGGCTTGCCTGGGTGGAGCGCTCGGATTGCTGCTTGCTTTCTTGAGCATCGACGTCCTGGTTCCATTCACCTCCCGGTTCACCACACTCGCTACCGAATTGCGAATCGGGCCCCAGGTCGTCGTCTTTTGTTTTGCCTTGTCGATTGTTTGCGGCTTCTTTGTGGGGATGGCGCCCGCTGTCGGGCTCCGACAGACCCCTTTATTTAGCGCTCAATTGGAAAACCCCAGCAATCCCGCGCGGCTGAGTTCGCGGACACGAGCCATTTTGGTGGGAGCCCAGCTAGCTCTCTCGGTTGTGCTGCTGGTAGCAGCGGGACTCACATTGCGAACGGTATTTGAGCTCGAGCATCTGGATGCTGGCTTCCGGCCGAGCGGCGTCACGACCGCCCGAATTTACCGGATGAAATCGGGATATCTCAAGTTTTACGACGCGCTGTTGGAACGCACCCGACGGCTGGATGGCGTTCAGTCGGTGGCTCTCGCCTACACCTTTCCTTTGTATACGGAAGGTGACGACAACGAATCCACGATGGAGACGGGCGAGGACAGCCTTACCCTGAAGCGCGGAACAGTCGCCGGGCGCGCGGTCACGCCGGGATACTTCCAGACGATCGGCATGCGCGTCCTCGCCGGCCGCGACTTCACTCGCCAGGACAATGACCAGCACCCGCTGGTTGTGATTGTGAACCAGCATCTCGCCAACCATTATTGGCCTGGCGGCAACGCGCTGGGAAAGCAAGTAAGGTTTTCTCCCGAAGAGCGGGCGACCGTGATCGGAGTGGTTGGTGACGTCAGGCAGAAAGGTCTGGATAAAGAGCCGGTCGATGAGGCGTACTGTTCGTTTGCCCAGACCCACAATCCCGCTATGAGTTTGCTGGTGCGGGGTTCGCGCCCGACTTCCGAGATCGCTCCGGAAATTTCCTGGATCGTGCACGATCTGGATCCGGACGCTGTTATTGCCGACATGCAGGCACTCACGGAGGTGCGGGAAAATTCCCTCGCGCCGCGGCGCAACACCGCCTTGTTCTTCACTATCTTCGCGGCATTGGCGCTGGCCATTACTGCATCGGGGATCAGCGGACTGATGGCGCTCGAAGTCACCGAACGCAAACATGAGATCGGCATTCGCATCGCGCTCGGCGCAACTCCGGGCAGAGTGATGAGCTCGATGATGGCGAGAGTGCTGGCCATTATTGCTGCAGGCCTGGGATGCGGTTTCGCCGCGGCCTGGATGATGTCGGTTCCGATGTCAAAGCTGATCTACGGAATTGTTCCGCGCGATTCGGTAACCTTCGCGACATCGTCGGCGTTGCTGGTGCTGGTTGGGGCATTTTCCTCCTTTCTTCCGCTGATGCGGATTGCGAAGCTCAATCCCACGGTGTTGTTGAGGGCGGAGTGATGAATTCTTCCGATGAGGCAAACGACGTGAATCTGGCAACTCGAACCGCGATGGTGGGGCTGATCGGAGCGGCGCTCTCGGCCCAAGTTCCCAGAGTTGCTCTCGCGGCTAACCAGGGGCACGCGCGTTCGGAGATGCTGGTCTCGACCTCATGGCTGGAGCAGCACCTCAACGATCCTGGTCTTGTCGTTCTCTATGTCGGTCGAAGCCGAGGCGACTACGAAGCGGGCCACATCCCGGGTGCGCGTTTCCTGCCACTGGACGAACTGCTGGAGCAGCACAAGGATTCGCTCAACGACCTGCCGTCCGTGGCGACACTCCAAGCCGTGTTCGAGAGCCTTGGCGTTGGAGATGGCTCGCGAGTCATTCTCTGCGATCACAGTGGCGGATTGCCGGCCGCGCGCGCCTTTTTTAGCCTCGATTATTTGGGACATGGCGATCGCGTCGCGTTACTTGATGGCGGAATGGAAAAGTGGACGGCGGAGGCGCGGCCAGTGGATCGCGAGGCGCTACCCTTCAGACCCACGCACTTCATCCCACATCCTCAAAGCGATGTTCTGATCACTACTTCGCGGATGCGGCAGATCAGGCGCGAGATTACGAGCTCCAGTTCGGATTACGTACTGCTGGACGCGCGCTCTCCGAGAGAGTTTGACGGTACCGTCATGTCGGAAGCCGTCCCAAAGGCCGGCCACTTGCCCGGCGCGCAAAACCTCTATTGGAAGACATTGCTGCGGTCCGGCCCCGTTCCTGGGTTGCTGGACAGGGAGGAGTTGCAGCGGGCATTCATTCTCGCAGGCGCCAAACCCGACAAGCTGGTTGTGACTTATTGCCGAACCGGCATGCAGTCGTCGTTCACCTACTTCGTTGCGAAGTATCTCGGCTACCGCGCCGCGATGTACGACGGCTCGGTGTACGAGTGGGTCAACCGCGCGGGATACGGTCTCGTGGTCTCAACCCCGTCTCCGAACGGAGCCCCGGCCCAGAAATGAGCTTCGACAAAAAGCAGTGGAGATAAGAATGAAACGCTGTGCAGTTTACGTTGCTTTGATCGTACTCGCTTGCGGCATTGCCTCGTTGCAGGTTGCCAGCTCTGCGGAGCCCAAAGACACACCGGCGCAGAAAAGCACAGGCAATTCTAACCTGGTGGTTTCAACCCAGTGGCTCGCGGACCATTTGTCTGATCCGCAACTGGTCATCGTGCACATCGGCCATGATCGCGGCGACTACCAGGCCGCGCACATTCCGGGAGCGATCTTCCTGCCGATGGATAAGTTTGCCAGCAACGGAGATCCGGGCGCCGAACTGCTGCCTCCTGAGCAGCTGAAGAAGAACCTTGAGGCAATCGGCATCCGCGACGATTCGCGGGTCGTCTACTACGCTCCCGACTGGGACCCCATGGCGACCAGGCTCTTTTTCACGCTCGACTACATCGGCCACGGAGATCAGGCCGCGCTGTTAGACGGCGGTATGGACCGATGGCTATCCGAGAAGCGCCCCACATCGACCGCCGAACCAAAGATTACGCCGGGCGCGCTGACGATTCACCTGCATCCCGAGATCGTCGCCAAAATGGACTGGATGACGAAACTGGTGGCAGAGCAACCTGGCGCCTCCAACGTCGTGATCGTAGATGCACGGCCGATGAAACGATATCGCGCCGGACATCTGGCTGGGGCCCAGCCAATGTTCTGGGAGACAGCTTTAGTCAGCCAGGACAATCCTGTGCTCCGGTCGCCCCAGGAGCTGAGGGAGAAGTTCCAAGCCGCAGGCGTCACCAAGGATAAGAAGGTCGTCTCCTACTGTGAGGTGGGTTTGCAGGCTTCCTACACCTATTTCCTTGCCCGTTATCTCGGGTACGATGCCGCGATGTATGACGGGTCATACAGCGAGTGGAGCGCGGCGAAGCAGCCTGTGGTACGCGGCGACTCGCCGCGGTAGCGGGAAAGCAGCAACCTGCGAAGAAAAATCGGCTAACGACGGACACTCATCATCCGGAGTTCGATGCTGTGGTCGTTCGGAAGATGCCGAGTCGTCCATCTGGACATGAACGGCCCGGAGGCAACGAAGAATCATGGCATAGGTTCCTGGCCCGGATGAGAGGGCATCCTGAGCAGTGCTCATTTCGCCGCATCACCTCCTCCAGAAATTCAGATCTGCCGCTTGCTTTCCTGCTTCTCACTTCCCCTGCAGCACAGCAGCAGTGCCATAGGCGGGACGTAGCAGCGATTGTGTAGTCGGATTACTATGGTAGTCAGCGGTGGTGTCCGAAGCTGATCCGGGCTGACCGGAGTGGCTCAGTGTTTCGGACTAGTATTTATTTTGCTGGACTTTTCTCGACACCCATTTTGTGCGAGGTGTTTTATGACTCTTGGTTTTGCGACCGACATACGTCCACTGTTTCGCGACTCTCCCGACGTGGATTCGATGAAGAACTTCGGCCTCGACCTTTCCTCTTACGAGGATGTGAAGGCACACGCCGAGGCGATCTATTCCCGTCTTGAAGACGGTAGTATGCCGTGCGACGACGCCTGGCCGAAGGAGCAAGTTACGAAATTCAAGCTGTGGATAGACGAAGGCATGGCTCCCTAGCGACCGGTGCCTTCCGTCTATTTTTCAGGTTCAGGGGCAACCTGATCTGCTGTAACGAAGATGGGCTCGATATCGACTGGAATATCGCCCAGTTTGCTCAATGCCTGCTTGAATTCGGGACGAAGCACACCCAGAGTATCTAACATTTGTTTGGCCCCGGCGTAGTTCCCTTCCGCTTCCACCGTCAGCAGATCATGGGTAAGGTCGCGGACCGCATTTTTGATCTTCGCGTAGTCGACGGCAAAGGTTCCATCCGGGCGAACCAGGAAACCACCTTTATCCATGAGATAGTTCACCTGCACGGCCATCCCTTTGCCATGCGCATCCCCTAACCCGAAACGCAAGGTGCGGAACGACGATGCCAGATAGGTTGTGTACAGCCGTTTCTCGGAATTGGCATCGGGCTTTAGGATTTCCGCCAAGCCCATCTGCTGCGCATGATCGAGCATGTACTGCAAAGCGAACAATCCGGTGGCGTCAGCTTTGGCTTCCTCGATCGCGCTGTACAGTTCCTTTAACTGCTCGCGTGGGGTAGTCGGTTTCCCGTTGACCGTGATCTGGTGCGGTCCCAGTCCGTGGCATAGTTCATGGGTCAGGATGTGGGTAAAGAATGCATCGAAGCTTACATCCGCCTGTTCATCTGTGGCCAGCACGCGCTTGGAGATGGGGACCAGTACCTGCTGGAATTTTGCCTGCTGCACGTTTTTCAGCATGACGCGCTTACTGCCCTTTTCCGCGACGACGCGCTCGTCATTCGGCAGATTGTAGGCGGCGGTCTGCACCCCGTGGGCACCGTCGCCCGCGCTCATTACTTCATTGACCACGCGGATCGGAGCCTGCGCCCCGATCTTAGGATTGCGGTACTTGGGATCAAGCGGGAGATTATCTTCGATCAGCTGGAGCTTCTGGGAAAATGCGCCCAACTTCGCGCTCTCCTGCTCGTCGCGAATGTTAACGTAGGCTTCGTACGACGCTTTATAGCCGAAGATCTCATCGTTGTATGTTTCGTAAGGGCCGATGGTGATGTCCAATGGGGAATCCAGGTCCATCCAGGCAAGGTCGCTCTCGTAGTAATCGTTGGAAAGGAAGGCCGCCGCGCGGGTGGTCAGAAAATGCTTCAGCGTGGCATTGTCGGTGAGAGAAGCGGCTTCATTCAGCAACTTCGCCGCGCGCTGGAGATCGTCTCTGTAGGCTTCGCTATAGGGAACAATCTTGAAGCCGTTCTTGCCGTCCGAGCGAATCACCGTAAAAAAGCCCGTGGCCTGCTGCTGCTCTTTTTCCGGCAGTGTCTTCACCCAGCTTTCGAACTGCTCCCTGGTCATCGACTCGGGGTAGAAGTTCGCGCCCGGCAGCTTGTGCTCGGGCACGCCGGGGATGAAAGCAGTATTGCCGTCAAGTTCGGACCAGGGACTCTTATTGATCCAGAAATAATGCAAGCGGGCTTTGCCCAGCGGTGAGGTGTCTTTCTGGAGTTTCGTGTAGAGAGCATGATCGCCGCTCCAATACTGCGTCATGAAAATGCCGTCGATAACGCGCGCCGCTTCCACCAGCTTCACCAGCGCTTTGCGATCGCCGGGAGAGAGCGCGCTGATATCGACTTTGAGCTCCGTGGGTGCGAAGCGGGCGGTCATCTGCTGGAGCTGCGCGAGATCGGGAACCTTGTTAGCGAGTTCTTCACTCGCGGTAGAGATAGCGAAACCAAATATGACAAGAACTCCGAGCAACACCAGGTATCTCATAAGGAGGACTCTCCTCGGCACGGCGGGTTGGTGACGGCCGCGTCGGAACAGGCAAACTGGTCATCATAGCGCGCCCGGGAAATCAACGCAGTACGTAACGTCCGGCACCGGCATTGCCCTTTGCCTGATTCCGACACCTCCCGGCAGCCGCCATACGCCTAAAGGTGGGCGGCGAGAGTAGCGGCTTTTCAGGCGCAGAACCGCTGCGGAAGCGGTAGAATATATGCAAGCACAACTCAATTCGGATCCAGGTGTAACCCGCGTGTTTGCGCCCGATCGATTAGGTATTTGATGAGACGATTCCCGGCCCTTTTGTTCATTCTATTTCTCGCCGCCCCATTCCTGCTGGCTCAGACCAGCCAGGACGACACCGTTGTCGAAGAGATCATCGCCCGTATTAACAACAACATTGTCACCCGAGCGGACCTGCGGCGCGCCCGCGAACAAGTGGCGTCGGAAATTCGCCAGCAGGATCCCGCTACCGCCGACCAGCAGATCAAAGATCACGAGAAAGACGTATTGCGCGATCTCATCGACCAGCAACTGCTGCTGGAAAAGGGGCAGGACCTGGGCATCAGCGCCGATACCGAGGTAGTGAAGCGGCTGGACGAATTACGCAAGCAGATGCATGCCGATTCCATGGAGGACTTGGAGAAGGCTGCCCAGGCTCAGGGCATTTCGTTCGAGGACTTCAAACAGAACCTCAAGAACAACATCATCACCCAGCGTGTGATCAGCCAGGAAGTCGGCAGCCACATCACCGTCTCGAACGAGGAGATCAAACAGTATTACGAGCAGCACAAAGCGGAAATGGCGCGGCCGGAGCAGGTCCGGCTCAGTGAAATCCTGATTTCCACCCAGACTGCTCCCGCGATCAAGAATGAGAAGGGCGAAACGGCGCTGCCGGAGACTCCCAGCCCGGAGGTTGTCGCCCAGGCCCAGGCCAAGGCCAACCAGGTTTACGAGTTGCTGAAGAAGGGCGGCAAGTTCGACGATCTCGCCAAACAATATTCGAACGGCCCGACCTCGGCGCTTGGCGGGGATTTGGAGTACTTCAAGCGCGGCACTCTGTCCAAGGACCTGGAAGAGAAGGTGTTCGCCATGCAGGCCGGGCAATACACCGAGCCCATTCGCACCAACCAGGGATTCGTCATCCTGAAGGTCACCGAGCACCAGACCTCGGGCGTGCCACCGCTGAAAGATGCCGAAACTCAGATCCAGGAACAGCTGTACATGACGAAGATGCAGCCCGCGCTGCGCGATTACCTGACCAAGCTGCGCGAGGAGGCCTACATCGACATTAAGCCCGGCTTCATGGACACTGGTGCCAGTCCCAACGAAACCAAGCCAATCTACACCACGGCAACCACCGAAGGCTCTAACTCGAAGGAAAAGAAAAAGAAGAAGCTGGGGCTGTTTTAGCGACGAGCGACGAGCTACTAGCTGCGAGCTTTTGGCAAGGC
Organism: uncultured Acidobacteriaceae bacterium; assembly: GCA_963785825.1. Lineage (GTDB taxonomy): Bacteria > Acidobacteriota > Terriglobia > Terriglobales > Acidobacteriaceae > Bog-257. The sequence continues at coordinate 239,637 of CAWAWQ010000003.1, forward strand.
GTGCTCCGAGTTAGAACGGAATTTCCCTTGTGCTGCCTGCGCCCGCCAGCAGTGCTAACCATATCCGAAGGACGCGCAGGGGGGTGCAGGCTCTCGCCACAGCTGAGCAACCTTTTCGGCGTGCAAGCGGGCAAGCAATTCATCACTAAAACTGCAGGTTACGATTTGGCACGGCTGGCAATTGAAAGCTGGCCTGTGGGCGTGCTTCTCCGATACCATAGGCGCTCGGGCGCATTGCTTGCTGTTGATGCGCTCCCACAGGCTCTGAGATGAAGGAATTCTACATTTGCGATTGCGGCCGCCTGGAGAACCAGACCATTACCTCGCTGTTCGTGGTCGCAGTTAAGCAGGTGAAGTCGAAGAAGAACGGCGAACTCTACCTCTCGGTGATCCTGGCCGACCGGAGCGGGCAGTTGCAGGCGAACATGTGGGACAACGTCCAGGATGCCATCTCCGCGTTCGAGCAGGACGACTTCGTCAAGGTGAAAGGGATCATCCACAAGTACAACGGGCGCTGGCAGCTCACCATCCACAAGATACGCAAGTTGGGCGAGTCGGAGATCGATTACACCGATTACCTGCCCAAGACCTCCAAGGACATCGAGCAGCTTTGGGCCACGCTCTGCGGCTTCATCGACACTTTCCAGGACCCCTGGCTGAAGTCGCTGCTGCAGGAGTTCCTTTCCGACGAGGCGATCGTCGCTGCCTATAAAAAAGCGCCAGCGGCCAAAACTCTCCACCATGCTTTCGTCGGAGGTCTGCTCGACCACGTGGTGTCGCTGTTTACGGTTTGCGATCTGGCGGCCCGCAACTATCCGCAGGTTGATCGCGATCTGCTGTTGAGCGGCGCCTTCCTGCACGACATTGGAAAGCTGCACGAGCTTACCTATCAGCGTTCCATCGCTTACACCACGAAGGGACAGCTCCTGGGGCACATGATTATCGAGTTGGAGATGCTGCACAGCAAACTCGCGCGCCTGCCCGGTTTTCCCGAGGAGCTGAAGATCCTGCTGGAGCACATGATCATCAGCCATCATGGGCAATACGAATTCGGATCGCCCAAACTACCCATGTTCCCCGAAGCGCTCATGCTGCACTACCTCGACGATCTGGATTCTAAGATGGAGAGCATGCGCGCACAATTCGAGCGGGAAGCGGAGCTCGACAGCCCGTGGACCAGCTACAATCCATCCCTGACGCGGCCGCTGCTGAACAGCAGAAAATTCGTGGAAAAGGGCTTGGCCGCCTCGCGGATCGTCGAAGCGGTTAAGCCGGCCACGCCCCCAGCGGCAAGCAGCGCCAGCCATTCGGGCGAAGAGGCGAACGGGGTTGCTGCGGGCGAGGAAGCGCAGAACTCCGCCGGAACCGCCGCAGACCCCCCAGCGGAGAAGCCGATACTCTCGCCGCTCGACGCTCTACAGCAGAAGTTCGAAGCGCACAAAGTTACGGCTGCAACCACTAAGTCCAACTAAGCCAATGCTCGACTTGTCGCGAATCGAATGGCTTTCATTCGACTGCTACGGCACCCTCATCGATTGGGAATCGGGCATTCTCGGCTGCTTGCAACCGATGTTGCACAGGAAAGGCTGCCGTCTTCTTGATGCCCAGGTGCTGAGTCTGTATTCGGAATTCGAGCCGCGGCAGCAAGCCGGGAAATACCGCAGTTATCGCGAGGTGCTGGCCCATGTCGTGCAGGATTTCGCACGCGAACTGCACTTCACTGCGACGGCCGCCGAACGGGCCGCCCTCGCAGAATCGATTCGCGATTGGCAGCCCTTCGCGGATACGGTCCCGGGCTTGCGGCGACTGCACTCGGAGTACAGGCTTGCCATCCTTTCCAATGTCGACGACGATCTGTTCGCGGATTCCGCGCGTAAGCTCGAAGTCACATTCGATGAGGTCGTGACTGCACAGCAAGTACGCAGCTATAAGCCTTCGCTTGACAACTTCCACAATCTCCTCGAACGGCTGGCGGTACCCCGCGATCGCCTGTTGCACGTTGCCGAAAGCCTGTACCACGATGTGGCTCCTGCCGGCTCGCTGGGCATCGCAACGGCGTGGGTCAATCGCAGACAGGGCAAAGCAGCATCCGCCAGCAAGCTGGTTCAAGCACGCGCCGATCTGGAGGTACACGACATCGGGGAGTTGGCGGAACACATCGTACGAAAGCCGTCTCTGTGAAGTTTTGCAAGCCGAGGCAACGACTGCAATCGGCCCCTCGAGCCGCAAACCCCATCCAAGCCGCCTCGCGTAGAATCAATTGTTGTGGCGTTGCCGGCCGGCGTCGGCAGCGACAACGAGGCCCTGACCGCTAACCACTCTCTTGAAACACCTTCTCAACAAGTGGAGCCTGCTGATCCTGGCGCTACTGAAGCCGCTGGGGGTCTGGGGCGTGATGGGCTTTGCCGCTGTAGACGCGGCGTTTCTGGGCATGCCGCTGGATGCCATTGTCGCAGGATATGCCTATGCCAACCCCAGGCGGTTTCTGCTGTACGCGGTAATGGGAGCCGCCGGTTCCGCTCTGGGCAGCATCATTATCTACCTGATCGGCTACAAAGGTGGCGAGGTGCTGCTGGTCAAGCGCATCGGGGAGCGGCGGTTTAATAAGATCCGCGACTCCTTCGAGCGCCACGAGTTCTGGGCAATCATGCTGCCTTCCATGCTGCCGCCGCCGACCCCATTCAAGCTTTTCGTTCTGTCGGCGGGCGTCGCCGAGATGAGCTTCGGTCACTTCCTGGGCGCAGTTTTCCTGGGGCGGCTGCTGCGCTTTTCGCTGGTGTCGCTCATCGTGATCCGCTACGGGCCCGGGATCCTCGGATTCGTCGGTGGAATGGTGCATCATCATCTGCGGTACGTGATCGCAGCCGTAGCCGCCGCATTCCTGATTGGATGGTGGATATGGCGCCTAAGAAAACGGCGTGCCGGACGCAGGACGGAAGAGCCTGAGTCCGATCGCTAATCGACCGGACAACATTGCAGCTCAGAACCCTCCGATTGACTCACCCGTCCCGCATTCGCTACTCTTCCGCGTCCCCGTTGTCGTAGAGAAAGGAACCTGCATGTCAGAAACGGACGAACGTCCCGCTCTATCAACTTCACTTTCCCGCCGCGAATTTGCATGGCACGCGGCATTCGCCGCAACTACTGCGGTTGTGCTGCCTGCCTCACTCATGTCGCAGGAAAGCGCACCCAAGCCGGTCGCTTCGCCTGACATGCTGCCGCAATCTTCGACTGAGCTTTCGTCTGAGCTGCAAGCCGAAGGCGAGCTGAAGTATCAGTGGGTAATGCAAAACTATGGCAAACGGCTTACTGACGCTCAGAAGCAGGACATTCATCGGCTGATCATGGAAGGACAGAAGCCGCTGGCGGCATTTCGCGCATTCCCTCTCGACAACTCCGACCAGCCGGCCACAGTGTTGAAGTTTACCGATGAAGAACTCTCCGGCAGGGGGAGCCGGCAATGATCGACGAAGAAGTGCTCTATCTCTCTGTACGAGAACTGGGCGAGCGCATTCGCAATCGTCGGCTGTCGCCGGTCGAGCTGACGCAGGCCTATCTCGACCGCGACAAGAAGTACGGGCCCAAGCTGAATGCGTTCGCCACCCTCCTTCCCGAGTTCGCCATGCAGCAGGCCAAACAGGCTGAGGCGGAAATCAATGCCGGACAGTATCGCGGCCCGCTGCACGGCATTCCTTACGCCGCGAAGGACCTGCTGGCGGTCAAGGGATATCCCACAACGTGGGGCGCGCGACCGTACAAGAACCGGGTTTTCGATTACGACGCCACGGTCATACGCAAGCTGAACGATGCGGGGGCGATCCTGTTGGGGAAGGCGGCAATGATCGAGTTGGCCGGCGGTTTGGGCTATCGCTTTGCGTCGGCATCCTGGACGGGCGCGGCGAAGAATCCGTGGGACATGAACTGCTGGACATGCGGATCGTCGAGCGGCTCGGGCGCGATCATGGCGGCTGGCCTGGCGGCGTTTGCCATCGGCACCGAAACCTGGGGATCGATCGTCTGCCCCTCGGCATTCTGCGGAGTATCCGGACTGCGGCCGACGTATGGCCGCGTGGGACGCGGCGGCGCGATGGCGCTGTCGTACTCCATGGACAAGATTGGTCCCATGTGCCGGACAGCCGACGACTGCTCGCTGGTACTGACCACCATCAGCGGCCACGACGCGAGCGATGCCGGGTCGCTGCCCGAATCGCAAGCGCAGTTCACCTACGCCGGTCCGGCCAAGCCGCTCCGCATAGGCCGCATCGAGAAGGCGTGGGAGAAACCCGATCCCGAAATCGCTGCCGCTTTCGACCAGGCGCTCGGCGTGTTGCAGCAGGCGGGAGCGAGCGTCAGCAGCGTTGAGCTGCCGGAGGGGCCGTTCGAAACTGCCGGCGGAATCGTGATCAATGTGGAAGCCGCGGGGGCGTTCTCCAAGCTGATCGATTCGGGTGACGTAGCTCAACTTAGCGATCCCTTAAGCCAGATCGGCGGGTACGTGGCGCAAACCGTTTCCGGACAGGATTTCCTGCGCGCGCAGCGCATTCGCCGAGTGTTGCAGCAGAAGACGGACGGCATCTTTCAGCAATGCGATGTGCTGGTGGCGCCCTCGCAACCGATCCCAGCCTCTACCCTCGATACCAACCTGGAGACGGGCTTATCGTTTTCCGACCCGGTCGGCGGCATCGGCAACCTGTGTGGCCTACCGGCGCAGAGCGTCCCGTGCGGATTCACCAAGAGCGGGTTGCCGATTGGTATCCAGTTCCTCGGCCAGGTGCTGAATGATAGTGCGGTGATCGCGACGGCAGAGATGTTCCAGTCGCGCACGGACTGGCACAAGCGGCATCCCAACCTCAAGTAGAAAAGTGACCCGGAGCTATCCCCTCAGAAATGTGCCGCTAAATTCGCTCCGTAATGACATGGAACGATAGGGTCGAAGCGGTAACGCGGCTGCGGCCGTAGTACAGAAACAGTGTCACCCAGAAGAGCTGCACTAGCAGTACCATGGGCGTCGAAGTCATCTGCGTAAAGGCTGCCGACAAATCGGGCAGGATCGGCGCACCCTCCGGGGTGAGGACGAGGAACGCGCCGAGATACAGGATCGATAAAAACGCCATCATCTGGTAGGCCGAGATGAGCGAGCGGCCGCGATAGTCGGCGCGCAGCCACTCAGAACAGGCCCGCCATCCCCAGCTTCCGATCAGTGGCATGAGCGCCGCCCAACGAAACTGCCCAGCCAGGAAGAGCGCCACTCCGATGATTCCGGAGACCGCAAACACCGCCGAGGTCATAGCTTGCACCGGGATGAGCGGTTCTCCCTCCAAGCCGGAGGCGTACGCGGCCTTTTTAGTTGCGCCGCGGATCACAAGATTATGTTTGCGAAAGAGCCGCGCTATCGCCGGCTTCGCATCGCGCAATGGAATTCCGTAGCAGCATCCGAAGCTGAGGCAGGCAAGCCGTCCTACCGATTCGCCAAGGGCATAGGCGATAATCGCGGCTGCGAAGATCGGCAGCGCGGGAAGTTCACGATGCAATAAGCGCGACACGGGCGGCCGCAGAGCCAGCACCAGCCAAGGTAAAACCAGCGTGGCAACGAAGGCGGCGCCGGCAATGGTGAAGGTGTTGCGCTTCCGCTCGACGAGGCCGGCGATCAGTCGCGATGCCGGAACACAAAGCAGCAGCACAAGCAGCACCAGTCCCAGGCTAACCAGGACGGGAATTCCGACCGAGCCCAACAGCAGCATCATCATCGCAAGACCGAAGGTCATTCCGGTGGCGCTGAAGAAGCCGTAGAAGGTGAGATTCAATCCGCGCCAGGAACCGTCCGGCGATTTCGTTACCGGCACTGCGGCCAGCATTTGCCAGTCCTCGGCGGCCAAGGTGCGCACGCCCCAGCTAATCAGCGCCGACAGGCCGGCAGCAAGCCCAGCAACAAAAGCAAAGTTCAGCATGGTTCCTCCTCGGCCGGCATCGCCAACAGCGAGCGCACAGCGACATCGGTCTCGGTGAGCGGCTCGCCCAAGGTGAGCGAGAACCGGCTCTGGACACCGCAGCGCTGCTGGTTTTCGACGAGATCCTGGGCGAAACGAATCCGGTTCGCCTGAAAAAGCAGGACTACCGTGCTGCTTCCCGGACGAAAGACAGCCTTGGGAGCGCCTCTCCGCAAGAACATTCCTTTGTCGATGGGACGGGGATTTTCATAGCGGTGCTCGCTGTAGCGCTGCTCGATTTGTCCGATCATAAGGGCAACAACTTCAATCATGGCTACGCGCCCTATCCGGGACCCGTTGGGACCATCCGTTTCGAGGATGGTCACCACACGCCGGTTCTTCGAGACTGGTGTGATGAGCTGCACGGCGGCGTTGGGATTGCACGGATAATAGCGGCCTGCCACGGAGTAGATATCGAGCACGCGACCCGAGACCGGGCTGTGGGTGTAGTGATACTTCTCCGGTGTCAGACGGAACACGGCGTAGTCGCCCTCTTCAAAGGAGCATTGCCAGGGCGAACCATCTCCGAGCACCTCCGGGAAAGAAAAAAACTTCTGCTTAAGGAAAAGGCCGGAGGATTTCGCCATCGAGCCTATCAAGGCGCGTGCATCCGCCGGGCAGACCACGCAGCGGGGATTTGGCGGCGATGGCCGGCAGCTCCAGTAGCGAATCTGACGCTCAAAGATCTTGCGCGCGGTGTCGTATTCCGGCAGATTGCCGACGAATTCGGAGAGCGGGATACCGGAGTCGCGAAGAAATTTCAACATACCCGTGGCCCGCGATGACAGCAGGTTGTCGTAGTTCAAATAGCCAAGCACGCTGGAGAGGTAGCGACTGGAAGCCAGGCGAGTTAGCAGGGGCGCTTTCTCCAGCGCGGGCGAGTACAAGGCGCTGATGACGGCATTTGCCAGCAATTGCTCGCGCACGACATTACCGGTGACGCGATCGATGTACTGGTGGGGGGGCGGGCTCATGATTGTACCTTCGCCTCTCGCTCGCGATCCTGGTTGATGAGGAGCAACAGTAGATTGAGCAGCGCCATGATTTCGTGTAATGAGAGAGTGTCGTCCAACAAGCGCTCCTCGACATGATCCAAGAATCGCGGCAGGTTCTGTACCCGGACCGCGTGCCGCAATGCTGCCATGGCTTCGCTGTCCGCGGAGCGTTCCAGCCGGGTGACATCCTCGCGCAGGTGCTGCAGGGCTTCGCGCAGCTGTTCGCGACGCAGTTTGTTGCGGTAAAAACCCTCAGACATGCGGTTGAACTCGCGAGCATCCAACTGCATCGGGTGACCGGGCCTATTGCCGAGAATGCCCGCCAGCAGGCGGTAACTGGCTTCCTGCTGTTTGTCGTCGCAACGGGCTGCGAGTTCGGCCAGGGTATCGCGCATATTCATAGCTTCGGCCAAGTCGCCGGCGGTCCGGCAAACATAGACAAGCAGCGCGCGGCGATAGTCGCGAATGGAGATGCGGAAATACTGAGGATGGCGGCGGCTGGGACGCGTTTTCTTGCAGTTCAACAACAGGGTGCGCAGGAATTGGTTGCGCGAGTCGCGATGCACGTAGAACGCCGGCACTCCCGCGGCCGAGAAGAAAAATGGCTGCCGGCGTTCGCTTTCCGAGGTCGGATCGTCGGGAATTTGCTCATGCGTCACCTCGCCTTGCATTGCCAGGCGGTAGGCCAGCGCGAGGAAAAACTGCTGCAGCGCGGCGGCGGGCGCCATGTCCCGGTCGTAACTGGGGAAGAGGCTATAATAGCGTGCCTCAAAGCCGGAGTAGCCATCACGCCGCCGCTCGCGCAAGCGCAGCGGCATGTAGAACGACATCCGTTGATCGACGATCCCGAGTTCGTCCAGCTCCGATGACAAGCGCTGAACATTGCCGGAAAGTCCATCCAGCGCGGAAGCGTGCTCACTCGCCAACCAGGCTACGGGATAGGTGAGCAGGCGGGCGTCGGGAACCCAGTCTCCGCGTAACCTCAACAGCTTTGCCACCCCGTTATCGAGCCAGCGCGGGCCGTAAGGCGTCAGGGGACGACCGCACAGGCTTAGTCGCGCCTTCTCCTTCCACTCGCGCCACAGCAGGCGCAAATGGGTGAAATCCAACTCGTGCGGAAGGAACGACAGCAGGCGCTCGGGGTGAAACTGGGGAAATCCGATACGATAAGGCGCCGCCGTGTAGGTGCCGACAAACAACGGAAGGAAATGCTCGTAAATCTTGATAGCAAGATCGCCCAGGTTTTTCTCATCCTGGGGAGAAAAGTCCGTACCGGAGCGCAGCCGCTGGTCGAGCAAGCGGCTGCCGATGCTGATGTGTACGCCATTATTCGCGAGGCTCACGTTGGAAAGGCTGGGCAGCACGATGAGGTCATTGGCAATAATGCCCGCCTCGCGCAGCTTACCTATCGCATTGAGTTGGCTCCGGCTCAGTACCTGGTGGCACAGGTGCATGTATTGATATTTTTCTTCTCCATCGCGCCAGCCCGAGAGGCAGGGACTCATGAACAGTTCGCGATAAAAAGAATCGGAGATGCAGGAGGACAGCTCTTCCTGGTGCACCGAAGGCACCGGGGCGTGATAAACCAGCGCGCGTTGCCCGCTTTCCAGCAGTCCAAAACGATGGTTTGCCCACGCGATCAGCAGCGAGGTAAACAGAAACCGCTGCGCCGCCTCGCGAGCCACCTGCATCCCCAACGACCGCCCGGAATTTCCGGCGACAATGCGGAACGACGTAGTCTCGGGTGAGGTGTTGTCGTTAAGGAAGTGGCGCATCAGGCGAGCTGCTTCCTGCTGCATCTGCTCCGGCATGTGCGGCTGCATTCCCACCAGGTCGGCCAGTGCGAGCTTCAGGGCATAACTGATGGGAATGCGCAGCCAGCGTTCGCCTTTCTGATTGAAGTGGAAGCGGAAGGCGTCCGAGCGTTCGGCTGTCGCGCCGTTGCGTAAGACCCGGAGATCGGCATGAAACACCTGCAGGGCGGTTTGGCTGAGCCGCGCTTCCGGAAATCGAATCCAACTGTTCTCCCACACGCCGGAACTGTCGTTCAGGAAAGTTTCCAGCTCCAGCAAGGTACGGCGCGGAGCTTCCCCGCTGGCGCTGCGACGCGCGATGTTGCGGAGGAATCGCGACTCGCGGATGCTGAGCGGCAGATCGCAGCAATTAGGCTGGCCTACGACAACGGCTTGCAGCTCGTCTTCACTGCCGGCGGTCGCATCGAGAGCGGCGAAGGGGATCTGATCAATCGGAATCGCCGCCCCGCTTCGCAGGTCCGCCGATTCGAATAGCAGATCAGTACCGAGCGTCGCCATGGCTGCCAACTCGCGCGCACGCGATGCGCATGTTGCTGCTGCGTGCTATGGCAGCAGTGTGCCATAGCATGTTGACGAACGAGTAAATGCCACATGAATTGTGCATAAATCCCGGGGAGTGCATCAGGAAGGGAACGGCCGCGGTTACGGGCTTGATGTTTATTCCGTCGCGCTGCCCGCCGAGCAACGACAGCGGCGCTTCGTCACACTGCTGCTCCGAAGCATTGGTTGATGAAGTAAGGTTTCGCTATGGCTACTGCGCCAACAATCATTCCCAAGCATCCGGCCTGCACCTTGCGAATTATCCTGGTGGCTGGAATGCTAGCGGGTTTCCTGGATGGACTGGACGCTGCGGTTTTCATTGGACTGGTCAACCGCATTGCCGTGATGCGCGTGTTTCAGTTCATCGCCAGCGGCGCGCTCGGGATGAAATTGTTCCAAGGAGGATGGGCAACCGCGTCACTAGGCGTCGTATTTCACTTTCTGATCGCCGTCTCGGCCGCTGCCGTGTTTTACGGGATCAGCCGGAGATTTCCTACTCTGCTTCGCAGGCCTCTACTGTCTGGCGCGGCTTACGGCATTGGCGTATTCCTCTTCATGCACTATCTTGTCGTGCCGCTGTCGGCTGCTCCCAGGCAGCCGCCCATCGAGCGGTTCGCGCTGCTGAACTTGATCTTCTCGCACGTATTCTTCGTGGGAATTCCGATAGCGATAGTTACGGCTCGTGCGGCGCGCGAGCGGGTAGGCCAGCGCTGACCGAGTTTGCGTACTAATTGTGTTCGGTAGATGGGAAGCGGCAGGAACCTTGCTCGGTGCCGCTAAGTGCCGCTTTCAGGTCGCCCTCAGCGATAAGTGGAGGGCACAGCGAAGTCGATGCCGCGATCGTCGTTATCGCGCTTGGTAGCGGGGAGGTCGAGATCGGAGAGAGGAATTCGCTTGGCGCGAGCTTCGTTGAACACCCAGATCGTTTTGCCGACGATAGCGTAGTTGTCCACTTCTTCCGTGTGCCCGTCGCGATAGACGAGCACGGTCTGGGCGTGGATCTCAGCCTTGGAGGATGATTTAGGTGGCGAACTCTGCGCCTCCTGTTCGGAGCGCAGGCGATCCACTTCGCTGTTCAGGCGATCGATTTCCTGCTGCGTGCGGTCGTCCGTGGAGTAGTCAGAGGAACTATTCGGGTTGACGTACACATAGTCGGGATAAGTTTGCGGAGTGTACGCCTGGGCGGTGTAGGTGTCGGGATAATAGTCGTAAGCCGGGTCGTACCAACCGCTGCCATACCCGCCCCACCACGGATACCAGCCCCAACCGGCATAGCCCCAGGACCACCACGGATTTCCCCAACGCCAGCCCCATCCCCAGCCGTTGCCGCGCCACCACCAACCGTTACCACGCCAACCGTTGCCACCCCAGCCCGAGCCACGCCAACCGTTGCCATTCCAACCGGAACCGTGCCAACCGGAACCATGCCACCCATTGCCGCGCCAGTTATTACCGTTCCAGCCGCGGGACGCACCTGACCAATTGGTACCCGGGCGTGCAGCGGCGCCATATACCGGAGCTCGGCCATATCCGGCAGCGCCGCCATACCTCGGCGTCCGCGCATATCCGGCAGCCCCACCATACATCGGGACTCGGGCATACCCGGCAGAGCCGCGATAGCCATAGCTAATACCAGGACGTGCTGCGAACCCTCGACCCGGACGAACCCCGTATCCGCCGCCGGGACGCGCCGCGTAACCCCCAGGACGCCCCGCGAATCCGCCACCATGCGCTGCGAATCCGCCGCCACCATGCGCCGCGAATCCGCCGCCGCGGGCGCCGCCCATGGACATGCCGCCGTGGCCGCCGCCTCGCTGCGCCGATACTGGTGTAGCCAGCAGGGCCGCGCTCGCAACCGCGATGAACAGCCGGCGCCACATACCCCTATTATCGCTCCGTCGCGCAACAGAGGAAAGGGCGATCGCAAGCTGTTTTCCGAATTCGGGCCGCCAAAAGCTGGACGCCTCAACCGGGCATCCATCCTGTCACATTGTCAACATCGCGTGGTGAGGTTCAGGACGCAAGTCGCTGCGGCATGGATGCGGCGCGCTTCGGACCGCGCTTGCGGATAAGCATCACACGGATGCGTTCCAGCAGCTCCATCGGCGCAAACTGGCCTTTCGGGAGCCACCCGTCCGCCAAAGTTTCTTCGTTGCAGCAGTTGACGCAGCCGGAGAACAGCAAAGCGGGCGTTCCGGGGGAGATGGCTTTCAGCTCATCGATCAGCTTTGCGCCGCTGAGCTTGGGCATCATCAAGTCGGTGAGCACCAGGTCGATGCCGCCGAGTTTCATTCTTTCAATGGCACATTGCGGATCGGAGCAGGTGATAACCCGATAGCCGCGGGTTTCAAGCATGACCTTGCGAACGGAGAGAGAGCGTTCGTCATCGTCGACGCAGAGAATCGTACGTTTTGGTTTCATTAATCCCCACATTGGCCTTGCTCGGAAGCGCTGCACGACCGCATCCGCGCAAACCTGGAAGGCAGACGCGCGGCAGGCACCAAGTGGCTTGTTGTTTCAGTACGCCAGAGCAGTAGCGTGTTCCGGATACTACGTCCGGTGCTGCTGCCGCACAAGTATTGCGAAGATCAAATGTGGAGAAATTTTTTCGTCGCGGGCATCACCGAAAACAGCACCGCAGGCGGTGAATCATGACTTGGCAGATTCCTCGGAAAAGCTTGCCAGACGCGGCTTTTGAGCATACACAGGATATCCGCAGGAAAATTCACATCGTAACTTCGCCGACAATCACCTGCACCACGTTACCTCCGACGCGAACATTCATAACCGTGTCCCCGGATTTGGCGGCGCGAATGTAAATCAGACTCGGACGCCGGGTCTCCATGCCCTGTTCGATCAGCCCCTGGCTTTCCGGCGCAAGCACGCCATGCTGTACTGCCCAAGCCGTGCAACAGCCCGCGGCTGAGCCGGTAGCGGGGTCTTCACCGTTGTAGAAAATCATGCGCGCGTGCAGCGTTGCTTTGGCATTGATCGTCTCGCGGCAAACAAAGTAGAAGAATGCGGGAGTCCCGATCGTGGCGAGATATGGCGCCATCTGGTTCCAGCCGACGGTGAGATTTTGCAGCGTAGCCAGCGAGCGGAAGGGGACGATGGTGAACGGCATGCCCGTCGAGACCGTCTGGATCGGCAGGTTCTCGTCGAGCTCCGCGACTGGTACGGCCAGCACACCGGCGATCACATCGTGCGGATGGGTCGCCCCGAATTGCGGATCGGCCTGGCGCATTTCGCCGAACAGTAGGCCATCACGCTCTTCGAAGCGCACGGGAATCTTGCCGACCTTCAGATCGAGCACAATCTCGCTTGCGTTCGACTGCTGGCGCAAGTACCACGCCGTACCCAACGTCGGATGTCCCGCGAAAGGCAGCTCTTCACTCACGGTGAAGATCCGGACCTTGTGGCCTTCGGCGCGTTCGACCGCCGCTTCGCGCGGCAGGATAAACGTTGTTTCGCAGAGGTTGGTCTCGCGCGCCAGTTTTTGCATCTCCTCGTCGCTGAGACCACGCGCGTCGGTAAACACGGCGAGCTGGTTGCCCTCCAGAGGACGAGAAGTAAAAACATCGAGCTGAACAAAAGAAAATTTACGGCCCGGCATGTGCACCAATGTATCAGGAGGATCTCTTGCAATGCTGCCGAACCGTCCCGTTTCGCCCTTCATTTGTCCTGAAAACGTGGCGCCGGCGTTGCCGGCCATCTGTGCTGCACTTGCTCGCCCGGCCCGCCAATGAATAGAATGCGCAGGAGCTCAAAATACAACTAGAGGAGTGATCGAATGACGCTTCAGATAGGCGATACTGCACCCGATTTTGAAACCGTAACTACGCAGGGCCACATCCGCTTTCATGACTGGATCGGCGACTCCTGGGCCGTGCTGTTCTCCCATCCCAAGGACTTTACACCAGTGTGCACGACCGAGCTCGGCTACATGGCGAAGTTGAAACCTGAGTTCGACAAACGGGACACGAAGATCATTGGGCTCAGTGTCGATCCCGTCGAAAACCACACGCGCTGGGCGGTCGATATCAAGGAGACCCAGGGACATGCCCCAAACTATCCCATGATCGGCGACACCGATCTCAAGATCGCCAAGCTCTATGGCATGCTACCCGCCGCGACCGTCGGCACATGTGAGGGAAGAACAGCGAATGACAACATGACCGTCCGCAATGTCTTTGTCATCGGACCGGACAAGAAGATTAAGCTCATCCTTGTCTACCCTATGAGCACGGGAAGAAACTTTGATGAGGTCTTGCGGGTGATCGACTCGCTGCAACTAACCGCAAAACATAAAGTGGCAACACCGGCGAACTGGCAGCAGGGCGATGACGTCATCATCTCCGGCGCAGTTTCCGATGACGAGGCCAAGAAGATCTATCCGCAAGGCTGGAAGGCTCCACGGCCGTACCTGCGTATCGTGACCCAGCCGAGGTCCTGATCGCCGCAGCGATGTCAGCCAAAAGCAGCGCCTGGCGGAGAGGCGCTTGCTTTTTTGGTGCGCATCCACATTGTTTGGTTTGCGGAAGCGAAGGGGGTCCGGTGACTCTCCCGGTCTTCAAAACCGGCGATCGGCATCTTCGATGTCGATGGTGCGTTCGACTCGCACACGCTTCCGCCAAAACAAACCACTTAGCTAGGCGTCCGTGCCGTTACCGTGCCGAATTCAGAGCCAAAGCTACTACTTTGCTCTGAGCCTTTGACATCTCATCCGTGACCACATCCCCATAGACATTCATGGTGGTTCTGATGTCTGCGTGACGCATCAGCTTTTGTTGGACCGCTATCGAGGTTCCCACAGCGTCTAACCAGCTTCGGTAGGTGTGGCGCATCGTGTGCGTGCTCACACGGCCCACTCCCGATGCTTTCCCGGCTTTCCGATATGCCCGATTGAGGCTGTCGGCTGCCCAAGGCAGACGGCCAATTTGCGCCGGTGATGCAAAGACCCAATCGTCAGCCGCTCCGAATTGCGTGGCTTGTTTCCACCTCTTCAGAACGTCCAGCATCTCGGCATCTATCGGCAAGGCCCGATCCGAGTATTCGGTCTTGGTTTCTCCTACTCGCTGCCGGACTATGCTGCGTTGAACACGGAGTGTGCCGTTTAGCCAATCCACGTCTGACCACTTCAGCCCGAGTGCTTCCGATATTCGCAACCCGAAGCACACGCAAGCTAAGGCCATCGTGCGGAAAGGCTCCTCCATGTGCTCAAGCAGCTTGCGGAACTCATCTACAGTGAGACTGCGGGGCTTTCGCGTGCGCTTGGATGCACCTGGAATCGTGACGAGGGTCATGGGATTGCGAGCCGTGGGAACATCTCCGCGCCACATAGCGAAGTCCCACAGCAGCCCGATCAAGAATCGGATGGATGATCTACTGCGGGGCGTGAGAGTGAGAGACAACAGCCACAGCTCTACGGGACGGGCCTGTAGGTCTGTGATCGGCAAATCGCCCCAGCGCGGCTGCACGTACAGTCTTAGCCAAACATCGTATGACCGTCGCGTGCTGTAACGCTTTGGCATCTTCTCCGCTCGGTAGCCCTCAATCAGTTGTGCCACGGTTGGTGCTGCCGGGGCGTCTTGCATGGTCCGCGCCTTCCGTAGCTCATCCCGTACTTTGTCGGCGGCCTGGATAGCTGCCGTCTTGCTGGCAAATTGTCCTAGTGCTTTTGCCCGCCGCTTGCCGTTCTCCCACCAATAGAAACGCCAAACCTTGTCCCTCTTGTCTTGAACTACACTTCCTGTTCTTACTCTGCTGCGCATTGAACCCTCCCGTGTTCGGCAGCAGATGGCAGCACCAGCATAGCATCCAGCTCGGCCTTGAGAAATCGCCAAGTGATGCGCTGTGAGCCGGAGAGGGGATGGCCGGGGATGCGGCCTTCCTTTGCCCATTTCAGAACAGTTCGGGGCTTGACTTTCAGGTAGCGGGACGCCTCCGTTGCGGTGAGCCACATGCTTTCCATCTCGTTTTCATCTTCCCGGTGCCTCCCCTGCACCCATAGTGTAAAATCTACTTTGTTTTCAACAACTGTTGCAAAATGCAACATTCCTCGTCTATGTAGAATTACCAGTGGCGGCGCTCTTTTTGCGGATGGCCGTTAAGATCGCAGACCGCCCCCATTGCTGAGCCTCTGGACTTGCTGCCGCGTGCTCATTACCGCGTGTATCCATCCATCCACGAACTGCGCCGCCCGATACGAATTGGCGAACTAGGCTTCGTTTCCTCATAGAAAACCTCTTTACAGACGCAACAGCCCCGGCAGGTTCCACCTTCATGTTGACGGGGTGGCGAGAGTTGAACTAGCTTCTCGTTGCGGTCATAGCACGGCTGGCAATACGGGCCTTTGTCGCCAGCGTAGTAGTAGTTGGTTTCGCCTACTTGCCGAATCTCAGGCTTTTCGGCTTGCGCTGCCAGTTTCCGTTGTAGCTCTGCATTGTCGTCCGTTAGCTGTGAAACCTTCGCTTTCAAATCCAAGAAGCTGTCATATAGACTAATGATCTTCGTCTTCAAATCAACGTCCTTGGATGTCTTTACTCGCTCTTGGACCCAATCAAATCCCTTCGCTATCTTTTCGACTACTCCTAGAGCCGCCGCAACTGTAGTTAGTTCCATGTGCGCAGCATAGCACGGTTTGATCTCTTCGCCCTGTCCCCTCGCGGATACGGGCATCTCGTTCCCGCACACGAACCGCACCCCTACTACGAAGAACGAAGTTCTTAGTAGGGGGGTGTGTATACTATGTTTATCCTTAAGGGTACGAGTACAGGATACGGGTCATTCCGCCGCGAGCGTCACGCCCGTGCCCGCAAGCTCCGCCCGTTTCACCGTTACCCACCTGGCTCCCTTCTTGAATCCTGCTGCTTTCAGAGCGTCCCGCAGCTTGTTAATGCCCATGTCGGGCGAATCCTTGAGCAAGGCGGCTAGTACCTGCTCCGCCTCCGCGTCCTTGCGGCTCTTGATTTCCGCAATCTGTCCCGGCTCGCCAATGATGTGCATTCGGCACGTTGCATCGGAGGTCACTTCAAACGGCTTAGACTCAAAGTCCCTCTGTTTGACATTCACAAGCAGCGATGGCGAGCTATACGGCTCATCTGGACTGACTAGCCGCGTCGCCCAACATGAGCTGACGAATGCGGCCAGCTCGGTACTGCCGCGCATAGCTGAGTCCAGCGTGAGCGCCTGAGAGTTTGCCGCGCCCTTGACACTGTGATGTAGCAAGAGCACCGTTGCTCCGAGTCGCTTCAGCCGGAACACCTCCTGAGCGAATTTGCTCATGTCCTCCGATGAGTTTTGGTCGCCTTCCACAAAGCGGGTCAGCGTATCAATGATGATGACCGCGCCGGGCAGCTCTTCGTTGAGATCGGACAGCTTGACGGAGTGGTCATCCATCGTTTGACAGAACAATGTGCGGCCCACGTAGTCCAGCAGACCAATTTGCTTGATGCGCGTTGAAAACGAAGTGACGCCCATTTCCGGGCAGAGATACACAACGCGGTCCGGCTGCTTGGACACTTTGAAGTAGTCAAACAGAGGCTCGCCCGTGCAAAGTGCGTGCGCCACATTGAGCGCAATTAGGCTCTTGCGTTGTGCTACGGGAGCCGCTAGTGCGGTGATTGATTCAAGAGCCAAGAATCCGTCAATGAGAAATGAGGTGGGCTTCGCGTCTCTGACTTGCTCGAAGGTCAAATACCGCGTGCGCCAATCACGCGGCTGCTCCGGCTCTTCCGGCTTGCTCCTGCCAATCGTGACTTCGGCATCGCTGACAAAAGAAAATTTGCGCTCCGGGAATCGCCGCTCTAGCTCAGCTCGAAATTCCTTCCATCCCTTCGATGAGCAGCGGTGCTTGCAGTCAAATCCATAGCCGCCGCCCTCCGTGTACACGATGCACGTTGACGTGCCCTCATTTGGGTTTTCGTGATCGTCTTTCCACGGGCACTCAATCGGCCTGTACCACTGCTTGCCCTTGTTGAGCCAATCGCCGGTGACTGCCACTTCATAGCACACAAGGAAACGGTCCAGCGTGGCAGTCTCGCGCTTCACATGCTCACTCATTGCGTGAGAGACGCTCGCCTTGGGCTTGCCGTACAGCTCACACAGCCGGTTGAGTAATACGTCCGGCATAGCGGGGATGGGCTGCCATCCCACGCTGTAGGGCTTGCCGGTCTTCGGGTGAATGCTGCCCGGCCCGGTAACGTACAGGCGGTGCTGCTTAAACTCAAAGAGATTTTCCTTGCCTTCGCGCTCCGCCGTCATGTTCCCGGCCCGCTTGGTCCGCATGGTTTGACGGAAGATGTAATAACAGCGATTGTCACGTGCGCTCACGCGCGTTGTGTCCCACACTTCGGGCGGAAGGTCCGCACACGCTTGCTTCAGCGCCCGTTCATCGTCTGTTTCCAGAAAGCAGAAAATCTCATCCGGCGAGATGCCCACATTGGCGTTAGGCTCTTGCGTAGTCCAGGCACGAAGCTGGCTCGCATCCGTGGTAGCGGCATCGAAGTGGTCAGTTTCGCCCTTCAGCGCAACCGGGCGCTTGGTCTTCGGTATCAGCGGGAAGACACGGAATCCCCGCTCGGCAAGGGGTAGAGCGATTGCCTCAAAGCGGCTCATTCGCTCTCCCGCACGCGTTTCTTGGTGGCAGACCATTTCGGAAATCCAGCCTTGCGCTCCCGTTCGGCATATTCTTCCGGCTGGCACTTCGGGCACACAGTCACGTATCCGCCTTGGACATTCACCACGGTGCCGCAAGGCTTGTGGCGGACGGTGTAGTAGAGGTCGTCTATCAGACGGCCCTTGCCAATGTCTTCCCACTCTCGCTCTTTCATCGGATCTGATCCTTTCAAGCCGCCTGATGTGGGCACAGTAACCGGGACGTTCCCACAAAGGCCCGCAAACGAATCTTGAATTGAGGCTGCCGTCTGTACTCCCCGGCAAACAGCAGCCCCGTGTCCAGCGGTTTTCACTCGGCGTACCACTGAGACGCCTCTAGCCCTTCCCGCATGTGGAATGAATACCCTTGAAACTGAGGGCGGCGCGGCCACATGCAGGACGCTGCTAGCTAGCGAAAGGCAAATCCCGCGCCAATTTCGGTTATGCTCCGCTCGCGTCCAGGTTGCCAAATATCACAGGCTGGAACGTTGGCGGCGCAAAGAATTTCCAATCGGCAAACTGATAGCTGGACACGCCAATCAGTCCCGCTTGTGCGTACAGTTCGAGGAAGGTTTGAATATACAAAGGCGTGCGAGAACGGCAAATGGACACCCCAAAATCGCCGTAATAAACACGGTCGCAATCGGGGTGAACCACGTAGGGCTTGCCCAAGATCGTGTCCGATTCGTCATCGAACAGCGGCTGATTGTAGGTGGTCCGCGAGTTTTTCACTTTCTGCAAGTCCGAAGGACTCAGCAGATAGCGATTGTTGGGGCTGTTCTGCCAGAAATACCCTTGCGCGTACTTCAGGCGGGACATGAAGGTGTAGGCGTCTGCCGGGCTATCGTCGCCGGAATCCACCAGGGCCGCACTGTTAGCTTGCATTGCGGCTTTGAATGCGGCCATGAAAGCAGCGTTCTGAGTTTGAATCTGACCGAGTGCAAGAGCCTTCAGGACGCTTGCCACAATCGGAATACCGAGATTCATGCGGGATTCGATTGAGTACTTGGTCAAATTGCCATAGCGAGCGCCGCCTAACGTCACGGTTGCGTAAGTTGGAGGTGTTGAGCTGCTCGGGGCCTGACCTTCAACGAACGCGGCGGACGCTGGGGCAGCGGTCATCATCGTGACAACTAGCGGAACCGTGGTCTCACGCGGATAATCAATAACACCCAAGCGACCGGGAATGTCAAAGTCATCAATGCCCTGAATGATGGTTGGAATAACATCTGTTGGCACAGCGGCAGCCGCGCCACTGATTGGACTTTGCTGAATCTGCAAAGGTGTGTCGGTTGCCATCACGCCGGTGCGCAAGAAACCGTCCAATGCCTTGACGATTGCCGCTTTTCGGTCTGTCTCGGTTGGAGCGATGGGCCGGTGAATGATGGGCTGTGACACGCCCGTGTCGAAGGACTCAAGAACAGCGTAGCGGGCTTCTAGGCTGGCAAGCCGCTCGCCCTCCGCTTTGAGGTCTGCGAACATCTGGTTTTCTTCGGTTGACGGTTCACGGCTAGACGTACGACCGAGCAGGTCTTCCACTTTCGCCCGGCAGGTCTGCCGCATGGTGCGAATTTCAGCTAACGTCATAATTGCAACTCCGTATTAAGCGCGGTGCGCTGATTGGTTTCCGCTCGTATGCCGGTCCAGCCGGTTGATTAAGCGAAACGCGGGTCCGGCCCGCAATCAAACTCTTTGACTTGCCTGCCAGACCTAGCCCCATCGGGCCAGGCCAAGCCTTGCCGTGACTAACCACGCCTCGCCTGCCACGCCATGAACCTCATTCGGCAGACCTCAGCAAAATCTGTGTCAGCAGCTCCACGCCGCCTTGCTCCGGCTGTGCTAACCGGGCTTGGCAGTATTCAGCGATACTCGGCGCGGATAGTCCGGTTTTGGCTGCGAGGAAAGACGGCAGTAATCGCCCGTAAATCTCGCTCGGCTCTTTGCCGTCCGTGAGTAGTTTCTGCTCATGGGTCGCGCAGTTCTGAGCGAGCTGTTTTGCTAGCCGAGCGCTGGCACCTTGAGCCGGAGATAATTTGCTGCCTGACCCTAAATTGAGGGGCCTTAACGGCTCATCTAGGCCCGGCAGTGTGGGCAGGTTCTCCATCTGCCGGGCTTCGTTGCGCGTAAGAAAACCGGCTGAGATGCCCGCCGCGTGCGCTGCATAGCGTGTTTGAAGGTCCGCCCGCGTGAGCGAGTCCAGATCATGCTTGGCGAAAAAGTCTGTTTCACTCGCGGCCAAGAGGTCTCGCGTGATGGACTGCTCTATGCGCTGGCACCACGGCCCGAGCGTGTACTTGACGTAGCTCAAGAAGAATTGCTCAGCACTCGCAAACGTGGCAGTTTTGCCTTGGGAAATTCCGAGCAGCACATCCGGGATTCGGAAAATGCGAGCAATGTCTTGCAGTTGGAAAGCGCGGGCTTCGATGTACTGTGACTCTTGCGCGGTAAGCCCCAAGCGTGACGCTTTCAAGCCGCCCTCCAGCAAGAGCGGCATCCAGGCGTTGGTGGACCCGGCGTGCCTTTTCTGGAACGCTTCGCTCAGTTGCTTTTTGGCGTCCTCATCAAGCGTGTCATCAGTCGAGAGTGCGAAGTCCGTTTGCACGCCCTGCCTGAAGAGGCTTGCGCCTTGCTCTTCCGCTGCGAGCGCCAGCCCGATAGCCTCACGCGCTAGCAAGATGAGTGATTGTCCGTTGATAGTTCCGCCCGGTGCGAGCATCCGCACGGTCCAAAGATCGTCACTCAAGAAAATCCGCTGTCCGATGTGCGGGTCCGCATAACGCCACAGCAAGGGCGGGTCCGCCGGAAGGTACATGCTGAGCGGGTCAACGTAGGTCATGCGGCCCGCGCTGAGCGGGTACAGCCGGTCAATGCCATCAGGCCCGATCACTTTTTCTGTGAAGCACTGTCCGAAGCACAGCACGTCCAGAATCATGCTTTCCCGCAACTCCATTGAGGTCTGCCACTGATTAGGCGTGTCATGCAGCAAGCGGAAAAGCGAATGGTCGGTTGCCAGCACAGCACCTTGGGGGGTGCGGCGGAAGAGGTTGAGCGGGAGCGATGCAAGGTCCGAGCACAAAATGTGGATGCAAGCGAGCACCGCCGCTGAGCGCATCGCACGCTCCGGCGTGACAAATTGCCCGCTGTTGGTTCGCACGCCGGTGAGCAGTGACGCGAGAGTACCGAGATTGTACGGAGCACCAAGGGGCAATTCGGCACTCTTGCCAGTGGGGAGGGCGGGGCTAGGGAGATTCAGACTGATGAGTGCCATGTCAAGCCAACTTTCGGAGGGATTCGCGCTCGGCATAAGCGGCGTCCAGCTCGTGAATGCGTGCGGTTAGCGCGTCAAAATGTACTTGCTCGGCAATCGTGAGGCTGCGCGATTCGGTCACAGCACGGTCAAGCAGTCCCGCAGCTTCAGCCTTTGCCTTGCGCCGCTGATAGGACAATTCGAGTAAGGTCACAGCACACCTCCGATAAAATCCACCATGCCCGCGCTCAAGGCTTCCCGTGCGCTGAGCATCCGGCCTCCGCCGTAGTTGCTGGACGGATTCACGCGGGCACCTCTGCCCCGGCGAATAGCGGAGAGAAAGTCGCCATACCAGCGGTCAACCGCGACCTTCATGTGGGCTTTGGCCTCATCACTCAAGGTGACGAACGGCGCTCGCTCTGCTTTGTGCTCACCCGCTGTCACGGCGGTGAGTTTCACGCCCGCTTTCTCCAGCGCACCGGTAATGTCAGCGTGCAAGTCCAGAATGCCCACAGACCCAACTTCGCCAGACGGCGTGAGTGTGATCGTGCTTGCCTGTGAAGCGAGCCAATATGCGGCGGATGCGCCTATGCCGGTCACGAAACAACGGACGGGCTTGACCCGATTGGCCGCGTGTATCGCGTCCGCCGTTTCCGGCAGACCAAGCACGCTGCCGCCCGGCGAGTCCACGAAGATGTCAATGGTCCTGACCGATGGGTCCGCAAGGCCGCGTTTTATAGCCGCTCGGATGGCTGTGTAGTCTGTGTCCGCGAACCAATCGTTTTGACCAAGCACACCGAACACACCCACTTGCCCGGCAGCTAACGTCGCCGGAGGTTTGGGCTGTGGCATCCGGCCATCAGGTCCGGCGAGCAATTGCGGCGCGTATGCTTCAAGCAGCGCGAAATATGGAGAGCGAAAAGTTGTGGCTTGCATCTCAGTTTCCTTCCAATTCGTTTGATAAGAGCGAAACAAACTGCCGCGTGACCGGGTGACACCGGGTTAGCTCAGTCAAATCCCCACGGAGCTGCGATAGAAAGAGGTGCTGATACGTTGGCGACCATCCCGCCGCTTGCATTACGGCCCGAGTGCGGGTGATAACGTCACGAATCGGCTCTTCGTTAATCGTGTGGTCCTCACACTCGGTAATCATCTGGACCCACTTCCGGGCAATCATGCCCTCCAGCGTGTTGACGGGGTAACAGTCGATTGATAGAGGCGGAATCATTGTTTGTCCTTCGAAAGTGGGGCGGCTGCCCCGGTTTGCCGGGCCGATTCTCCGGCCGGGTCAGCCTTTTTAGGCCGGAGTAGTGCTAGCAGCTCAGTCCGGCTTACAACCGTGCGGGATGCTGCTTTGTAGCGCGTCAAAAGCCCCTTATGCAGCCAGCTCCGCACAGTCCAGTGGGAAAGACCTGCCAGCTCCGCCGCTTCCTCCACTGTCAAATACGCCGTCCCGATTTCCTGCTTGCTTCCCATACTCAGAAATGTTAGCCTTTGCATGTGCCAACAACAAGGGCACATAACATGGCACAACAAATTGTTCCAATAAGATTTACTTTTGTGCGGTTGCCAGTCAGTTGGAAGGTCCTTTCCGGGGAGCAACTGCGGGGCTTACTGGCCGCACAATTCAAGGCTCACGCGACAAAGCACGGGAAGAAACTGTCTTCCGACAAACTGCGGGACTTGATGAAAGGAAGCACTCCGGCAGGGCCGGTCCTGTATGGACAACTGAAGGAAACAGAATCCGCGCAATCGGGAGTTCTAAGAGAGATAAACGGCTGGCACTGGAGGCATGAATTTTTCAGTCTTCCAGCGGACGACCTTGACCGGCTTGTGGCGTTCCTAAACGAAGTCGGTGCGTGGCCCTCGTCCGGTGACCCGAATCCATACACTCCGGGTCATGCCTTGATGTTTCCTGCGATTGTGCAGCCCGAGGATGTGTGGTCTTTCCGTGATGACCTCAAGGACGCTCTTCTTGACGGTAATAGAAAATGGTTCAAGGAAACAGTCACGCCGATAATCTCCAAGCCAAAGACGTGGCTTGATTTGTATTCGCACCAACCGGCTAACAACTTCCCTCTGCATTTTGAACTGACCAAAGTGCCGGGCGGAGTGGTGACCCTCACGAATGCGCGTCACATGCTATTTGCTACAGTGCTGGCGGACGTTGCACGCGGCATACGCTTCAAAACGTGCAAACGTAGAGACTGTCGGAAGCCCTTCCCTATTGAGACCAAGCACAAGCACGATTACTGTGAGCCATACTGCGGGCACCTTGTGTCGCTACGGAAAAAGCGAGACGAAGAGAAAAAGCAGAGACGTGCTGAAGAGAGAAAACGCGCCCGAAAATCCTTGCGCTGATTGGCCACGCTCCCGTGCATTGGACACTCAGCTATTTGTTCCACGCCCACACTAGATCACCGTCCAAAATGTCCTGTTGCGCCTTCGTTCTTTGCCGGATTGCACACGCTTCTGAAGGCGTGTGCGTCCGTGCCGTTTGCGTGCCGTTCGCACTGTTTTAGATCGAAAACGGGGTATTACGTGCCATCTGCTGCGCTGTAAGTTATTACGTTTACGTTTGTACGCGGATTCGACTCGCACACGCTTCCGCCAATTTATTAATAACTTAAGCCGGCTTGCCTAGGCAGACTGCAAGTAGCAATCTAGTGCCACCACTCCCGGCGTGCGACTCGCCGTCTCATGCCCTCTAGCTTCTATGGCGTGTCACGTCCTGCTGCGACAGCCATCACTGACAACGACCTAGCTGCAGGCGTGAAATTCTGATGGGTGCGTGGGAAAAGATTCCCGGCCCTCACAGGACCTATCCTTCGCGTGGCGGCGAACAGAACCGGGCACCCTTCTTCTCCCCACCTCACCCGTGCCCATTTCCTCTCAAACTCAATTCATTTGAGCCACACGGCAGGAGGACAAATCAATGCATACCAAGGGGCGATCTGATCATTTCAACTTCGGCATGAGTTGGGATACGGCGAGCGCAACGCTGGCTATCATGGTCACGCTGCTGTTTCTGCTCCTATTCGTGACTGTCACTGCACCACCAGCACAGGGCCAGACATACCGGGTCATCTACAATTTCACCGGCGGACCGGACGGAGCCAATCCTGACGCTGGCTTGGTGATGGATCAAGCGGGTAATCTTTACGGGGTTAACAAATTTGGAGGCTCGGCGAGGTGTGTGGATTTCTTCAATGAAGTGGGTTGCGGCACCGTTTTTGAGTTAGCGCGCACTGCGAGCGGCTGGGTTATTGTTCCGTTGTACGTTTTCCAAGGTGGAGATGATGGCAGCTATCCACAAGCCAACTTAACCATCGGGCCTGATGGCGCACTTTATGGCACAACGACGGACGTAGCGCAGGGCGATATGCCGAGCGGGGGAGGGCACTGGTATTTACCGGCGGACAATTGCTTTGCTGGTTGTGGAACAGTTTTCAAACTAACGCCGCCGCCGCACCCATCGCCGAATGCAGTTGGAAACTGGGAAAAGACGATCCTGTATCGGTTCAGAGGATATCCCGACGCCGAGCAACCGGATCGCAGCGGCGTGACATTCGATCAAGCCGGCAACATTTACCTCACGACGAAATGGGGCGGGCAAGAACATTGGGGCGCCGCGGTGAGGCTCGCACCGTCCACTAATGGTTGGTTTGAGACAGTGATTCACAGCTTTGGGCCTTCTAACGACGGCGGAGCTCCGACGTCTGGTGTTTGTCTGGATAGCGCAGGGAATCTCTATGGAACCACCATTACCGGCGACCGGTGGGATACCCCGGTGGGCAAAGTCTCACCGGACGATTGGGGCGCGGGGATGGTGTTCCAATTGAAACCCTCAGGAGTGCAGTGGTCAGAAGTTTCACTGCACAACTTTCGAGGATCGGATGGAGCCAGCCCGGAATCCGTGCTCATTTTTGATCGGCAAGGGAACCTGTTTGGCACGACGGGAGGGTATCCCGCACCTCAGGCCACTGCGTTCATGTTGCAACCCGTCCAGGGTGGATGGAGCTTCACTTCCTTGCATGCGTTCGACGACCCGTGGGAAGCACCGGCGGCGGGCTTGGCCTTGGATTCTGCCGGCAATCTCTACGGCACAACTTACGAGAGCAGCGGGATCGTTTATGGCAACGTATTCAAGCTGACACGCAACAGCAGCGGCTGGGTGTATACATCACTGCATGACTTCTGCACCAGCGGTATTTGCACAGACGGTGCAGGGCCTCGGGGCAGTGTAGTCGTGGACCCAACCGGGAAGGTTTACGGCACTGCGTACATGGGCGGCGCCTACCACGAGGGAGTGATTTTTGAGATCACACCGTAGCGAGAACGCGATCCGGCAGCTCGTTAGATAACAATGAGTCCCAACAACACTCAGCCGGAACAGGGTTCAGTCGTTTGCACCACCGTTTAATGACGCAGCGATGGATCCCGAGTGACGGATTACACCGAAGCTGACGTCTGCAGTTGCGCGAACATCGTGTTTGGCTCAAGCTCCAGGCTCTACTGCCCAAGCATCCCCTTCTTCAAATTCGCATTGGGCGGCTTGGGCCCGAGCCACACCGAGAAGAGCACTGGAGCAAACGCCGGATCGGCGATGGTCAGCTTGTCCTTACCATTGATAGCGAGGCTCGTGCCTGTGCCCGGAACATAGGTAAAGACCATCTGGTCGCCGTCCTTGACGGGCTCGAGTGCGGCGAGCAACCGGTCGATGTCAGGCTTCATCGTCTTGCTCGCATCTGGCGTATTGTCGCGGAACGACTCTTCAAACGCGTCGGTCATCTGGCTCTTGCTCGCGCCATGCAGGAACTTCATCACGATCTGTTTGGGTTGGTCGGCCTTGATAATGGCGCCGGGATCGGACGACTTTTGCTCAAGATAGAGCCCCGCGACGTAGACCTTTACCATGTACTTCGATCGTATCCCCAGGCCATTGAGCACCAGCGTTTTACCCGCAACCTGTGCTGTGTCCGGCAGGGTAACTCCCGCCAGGCTGGAGGCTGGTAAATCGAAAGTCGACGCCACCACGAACAGAAAAAGTGCAAGCGATATAGCGGTCTTTCGCATAATGACTCCTTACGACCCAGAATGCGCTCGCAAAATTGCGAACGCAGAAATTAATCCTGCTTGGCGATCAGCTTTCGCAGGGCAACTCGATCCGGATTGAGCAGATCGGCGATGCGACTTGCGTTCACGCTGGCCACGATAATCAGCGCAGCCTCGGTATCGACTTTGCTGAAGATACCCAACCTCTTCATCTTCTGGGCCTGGTGCTGGTTATCCTCCGTCGGACTCAAGTAGTGGACTAATCCCGCCTTGTAGCGATGCAGGACAAACAGATGAGCCAGCGTCATGAGTCGCTTCTTCTGCAAGGACGGATCGAAGGTGTTCATGTCGCGAATCGAAAGCAGCTTGTGGCCGTGCCGGTCGTGAACGTCGGCAAATACGAGGTTCGCGACCTTCCCTTTCGGGCCGTTGCCTATGCGCAGTTCCAGAAAGTCCGAACCTGCGGCAACCGGACGCAACTGCACTCCGAATGCGGGAGGCAGGTTGTTGTGCTCCGCCCAGATCTGGAGCCATTCCTCGAGCACATTTGGGGGGAGCTCCGTTTGCACCAGATGCTGATGCTGGGTCGATCCCTTCCCCATGGCTTTCGTCGTCGCCGTGCGTCCGGAGGCCGCCATCAGCGCCGCATCCAAACGGGGGCCGCCAACCAGGGTCTGGGGAGTTCGGTACGGCGACTCAAGCAGCCTTAACTTGCGCTGCAAGCGCGCCAGCGAGAGCATTCCATCCTGCTTCAGCGCGGTAGCGAACTCCTCGGCTGCAAGCCCGTCGATCTGGTGTCCGCCATAAGTAATGAAGTTGAAAACGAAGCCCAGCTTGCCCAGTTCTTCCGGGAAACCTTTCATTTGCTCCTCGCTCATTCCCGTGGTGTCCCAGTTGAATGAGGGCGACAAGTTATACGCCAGCATCTTGTCAGGAAACTGAGCGTGGATAGCATCGGAGAATGCCTTGGCTTCTTCAAGATTCGCCGTCGCCGTCTCCATCCACAGAATGTCCGCGAACGGCGCGGCAGCTAAAGACTTGGCGATCGCGTACTCGAGACCGCCCTGCACCTGATAATAGCCCTCGGGAGTCTTTGCCAGTTCGCAGTCCCAAAGCACGTCGATCTCCATGGTTTTCGCTTTCTTGCGAGCGCCAAACCACGAGGCACGCTGAGAGAACTCGAGCCATTCTTCCGGGCTCAACTCAAATGACTCACCGTGGCTGGCGCGGAACGCAATTTCTTCGGCGACGGCCTGGCGATAGGTCCTGAGTTCTGCTTCCTCTTGCCATGCATCCAAAACACGCTGCACAACCTTGTCCAGCATGGCCTCTACATTTCCATTGGGGCTCTGCTTGAACGTCTCCGCGCTGTTCTTGATCAGAGAAAGCATTCCCTTGTTCTCGAGCCACGCGGTCGCTGCCGCATGTTCCGCCTCCGGCATGGCGAACATCAACTGCCCCCTCACCTCATGCACTCCGGCCTCAAACAATGCTCGGTGGACAGCGAGAAACACGGCTTTATAGCTCGGCACATCCAGGTTGGTGGCTCCAAGAATGAAAGGCTGATCGCGCTCGTCCGCGCACCCATCGAGCAGGCTGGCCGCCTCTGCATCGGTACGGGCCACGATGATGCCGGGCACTTGCATGATGTCCAGTTGCAAGCGTGCGGCATTAAGGCGCTGGATCTGCTCATTCTCCGACACAAGCACCTTGCCGCCTTGATGGCCGCATTTCTTTACTCCCGGCTTCTGGTCCTCGATGTGATACCCCGGAACGCCCACCTCGACAAATCGACGGATGAGGTTGCGAACGTGAGCGTCTCCGCCGTGACCAGTATCGGCATCGGCGATGATGAACGGCCGATAATCGATTTCGGGGTTCGCCGCTTGTTGTTCGGCTGTCATCCGTGAACGAGCAAAAAGCTGATTCTTGTCGGCCGTCAGAAGAGCGCGAACCATAGCCGCAGCTTCATCGGGTACCTGGCTGAGCGGGTAGCTGGCGAGGTCGGCGCCTGGGTCTTCGTTAACGCTTCCCTTGGCGGAGGTCGCCCAACCGCCGAGATAGATGCCTTCAATTCCTAGCCGCTTGATAGTGACGGCTTGCCCTGGCGAGTACGGACCGAAGGTGGTGATCGACTTGCCGGCCTCAAACAGCTCTCTCAGGCGCGCATAGAATGCCTCGGCCGCCCTTCTCGCAATCGGATACTCGGCACCCAGCGTGCCTCTCTGTTCGACCACTTGACGCGCTGAGTACAGGCGAACGATGCCGTTGAATCGTGGGCTTGCGAACCACTCACTTACCTCGCGCACTCTGTCTTCGAATGAACTCATAACCGGACTCCTTGTCTGACATTTTCGCCTTGCTCGCCGGGTATTGACATGCGCAATCTCCAGGAGGTGCCCGGGCCCAGAGGAGATGCAGAAGAACCGAAAATCCCCGCCGACACACTCGGCAAAATGTCACTCCTCTGGCAGCTCGGTTGTCAGTGACGAATGACCCTTGGCGAAGTGAGAAATGGAGCACCGTGACGAAAAGCTTGATTGTAAAGGATGGCTGCGGCCTGACCAGCGTCCAAAATAGGATCGAAGCGTTCCCGAACTGGAAAATCACGATTTATGGGAACAAAAGGGCGAGAACGGCGTGCCCCTCAGGCGAGCTGAACAGCCGCATGACAGATCTGTATCGATAGCGCCTCGGGCCCCGGGCTCCTTGGAAATTTACGCTGCGCCCGAGATGCTAAACCATCGCCTGCTTACCTTTCAACCGCTAATTCGTCCAAAGCGGTGTTGTAACCTCCCCAGTCACATATCGGACCAAGCCCGGGAATTCGGGAAGACGTTCGTCGAGACCAGGCCAAGCCGATTCAGAAGACAATCTGCGCGTTCATCATCTCGGGGACCCCGCGCCGCCGGAAGTGTGCAGAACTGTCGGTCACAGCAATTTTTCGATTCGGGAGGAGAAAAGAGAAGCATGAACGCTTGGATTTCCCGTGGATGGAAGCTAGTACATAAGCAACGTGTAGCCGCAGTGCTGGCGCTTACATTAGCCGCACTCTTGGTTGGCTACGTTTCACTCGGCCGCGTAGGGGCCGGAGTCTCATCGAATACCGCGCCCCTGGACAACAACCAGGTCGGCGCATTGCTTTCGCTCGACCAGGCAATGGAAGCGGTCGCCGCCCGCGTAACCCCGGCAATCGTGAATGTCGCAGTAACCTCGCGCTCCAAAGCGCAAGCGGTGTCCGGTGATCTGCCGGATGATGTGCAGCGCTTCTTCGGCCAGGGAATGCAGCCGCGGCCGCGCATCGAGCACGGCATCGGTAGCGGCGTCATCATCTCGCCGGATGGCTACATCGTTACCAATAATCACGTGGTGGATGGCGCCACCGAGATCAAGGTCACCCTCAGCGACCGGCGAATTCTGCCGGCGAAAGTGGTTGGCACCGACCCGTTGACTGATCTGGCGGTGATCAAGATTGACGGCACCAATCTGCCCAACATTCCGATTGGCGACTCGTCCTCTCTGCATCCCGGACAGACTGTGCTGGCCTTCGGTAATCCGTTCGGCTTCCGCTTTACCGTCACCCGCGGTATTGTCAGCGCGTTGAATCGTCCGAGTCCCTACACCGATGATCCCCACAAGCCGGGACAGTTCATCCAGACCGACGCCGCCATCAACCCCGGCAACTCGGGTGGGCCGCTGGTGAACGCGCGTGGCGAAGTTGTCGGCATCAATACCTTTCTGGTATCACCTTCGGGATCGTTCTCCGGAATGGGCTTTGCCATTCCGACCCAGATCGTCAATCCCGTGGTTCAGTCGCTGGTGCGCTATGGCAAGGTGAGCCATGCGCGCATGGGAGTCGGCATTACCGACGTGACCCCGGAAAATGCGAAGTTCTTTGATGTTCGCGACAACACTGGCGCGGTGATAACCCAGGTGGACGCGAACTCGCCTGGCGCCAAAGCAGGACTGCGCGTGGGCGACGTCGTCAAGGAGCTTAACGGCAAGAAGGTCACCGATGCCGGCCAGCTCCAGATGGAAGTTGGCGAGATGACCCCCGGAACCCAAATTGCCTTACAAATAATGCGCGATGGTAAGTCAATTTCCGTGCCGGTCACGCTGGAAAGCATGGACAGCAGCGATGGCGAGACCAAGGTTGCAGACAACAACAACGGCAAGCCGCGCTGGGGCCTGGGCATTGGCGATGTCACTCCTGAGGTGCGCGAACAACTGCGAGCGCCCGACGATCTGCACGGGGCAGTCATCGAGCGAGTGCAACCCGGCAGCCCGTCAGACGATGCCGGCTTGCAGCCTGGACAGGTCATCCTCGGCGTCAACCGCCACCAGACGCCCAGCGCTTCCGATGTGCAGAAGGCGCTGGCCAGCGTACCCAAAGGACAGGATGCCTTGGTGCTGATCTGGGCCAACGGCGGCAGCACCTTCCGGGTTCTGCACGCTTCGAATGGAGCCTGAGACTCACTGGCAACTCGATTTCGCAGTTCGGGCGCTGGGCTCATGGAGTCCAGCACCCGCATGCTTTTCCGCTGCGGTACACAGGGCTGGGTGCTGTCTTAATAATGAAGTAAGACAGTACCCAGGGCTGGAAGCTGTGCTCGATTGCCGAGTAATGGGATTATGATAGGCGCTGCGGCCGCCGAGGAGTGTGTCCCATGAGCATGAGCTACGAAGAGCGCAGGCTTGGCAATGTCACCGTCCTGGATGTTTCCGGGCGAATTGATCTTGGAGTCCCGCTCGCCTTTGGCTCTGGCGGGGAGAAGCCGTTGCGCGAGGTGGTTCGCGATCTGGCGCAGCGTGGCCAGAACAACGTCGTCCTCAATCTGAAGGACGTGACTTACATCGACAGCTCCGGGATCGGAGAACTGGTCGCCTCGGTCACCACACTCCGCAACCAGGGCGGCGATTTGAAGGTGGTGAATCCTAATATGGTCGTGCAGAAACTTCTGCGCCTGACCAGATTGGATCCGCTGGTGATCGAAGTCAAGCAGGACGAAGCCAGTGCTCTGGCCGCATTTTCCAAGACGGAGAGTTCCAGGACAGCGAATGAGGCGCAGTAGTTCTGGCTTTGCCCGTGCTGTCAATGTTCCGGGCGAGTAGAGCGGGGCCAGCTTTTCATGCCATCGAAGATTCGCAAGCCGAAACCGTTCCGCGTAGCCTCAGCGGTCAAAGCCGCGGCCCGCGAAGCCATCGGCGCGCCTCCGCCGACCCGGGCCGTACCCGCCGACAAGAAGCGAAAGGCCAAGCCCGAAAAGCACAAGCCGACCTTGGGGAAGTTGCTGCGCGAATCGGGCCAGTGATCGCAGCCGTTAGGGACGCTCTGATTAGTTGAAGTTTTGCAGGGGGCGGCCTTCAGGCCGCCCAAAAGTGCCCGAAATCAAGCTGGGCTTTAACCCCTGAGAGACTTCAGTCGCACTTAATCAGACTCTCCTTAGTAGTTCGGCTTGTCGCGCGGCGGCTGCCACGCCCAGAAATCCTGCCGCACCCGCCCGGCGTACGCCGTGATCAACTCCTCCACCCGCCGCGGATCGGGAGACTTCACAATCAGCCCGACGTGATGTTTCTTTTCGGTCATACGCCAGACGACCTCCGGGTCGTTGTAGTTTGACGTGTCGGGATGCTCCTGTTTAGCTAGCGACACCAGGAGGCCTGCCGAATCGGTACTCGGGAGCGGCGGCTGGTAAGGCGTCTGCCCGCCGGCAATCTCTACTTTCGCCCATTCCGCCCACATATTGATGCCGGTGGCGGCTTCGATCAGCTCGTTAATGTGGGCGCCCCCAACCCGCGCCGAGGTCTCCAGGAAATACAACGTACCGTCATCGCGTCCGCGGATGAACTCGCTATGTGAAACGCCGCGCACCAGCCCAAACGCGTGCAGTACGTTTTCATTCAACGCGATCAGCGGATTCGCTTCCTCCGAGCCTAGCGGCAGTGTGCGCGTCGTGAAAACGTCGCCCTCATGCGACACGTCCATGGGAGGGCGCCCATAGCGGCTGGCAATCGCGAACCGCACTTCATCCTGGTAAAGAATCGAGTCCACGTGATAGATGTCGCCGGGGACATACTGCTCCAGCAAGTAAAACGATTGCTGATCGCCCAATTGTTCCAGCGCCGCCCACAGCTCCTCTGAAGAATGGATCTTCTTGATGCCCATTGAGCCGGCGAGCGAACGCGGCTTGAGCACCCACGGAGGACGTACCCGATCGAGAAATTCCCTGAGCCTCGCATAATTCAATACGTGGATAAAATCGGGAACTGGCACCCCCGCTTCGCGTGCCTTGGTGCGCATGGCAAGCTTGTCGCGGAAGTAGCGTGCGGTGGTATCGCCCATACCGGGTACGCGCAGGTGTTCGCGTAAGGTTGCAGCGGTCTCTACGTCAAAGTCATCCAGCGGGACAATGCGCTCGATGTTCTCATTTCGCGCCATGTAGCTGACGCCCAGCAACGCATCCTCGATCTTCCATTTCTTCTCCACGTCGGGCATGTAGAAGATTTCGTCGATACTGTCCCGCGGCCAATCCTCATTCGCCAGACTATGCGAGGTGAGCAGCAAGGTACGGCAGCCTTGCCGGTGACACTCACGGATGAAGTCCAGGCCCTTGTAATAGCTGGCCAGACAGAGCACGGTAATGTGCGAACGCGGAGAACCGGGCGATGTAGCAGAGGACGACATAAGTGCCTCCGTGGAGCTGCAGCCTTAGTTTCGCCGCAACACTATAACAGGCGTGTACCCGTTCTCGGCAACCGCTGCTACGGATGTAACTCTAGAGTGAAAAGCCGGAGGGCAGCGCCTCCGGCTTTGTCTTGTTCCTGTACTCGGCGCTTAGCCGTGCAGCTTGCGGCGCAGGGCGCCTGCAACTGCCACGACGCCGGTTCCAAGGAGAGCCAGGCTGCCGGGTTCCGGTGTTGTACCGCCGCCGGAAGGCTCAAACGTGAAATTGTCCATCACGAAGAAGCCTTCGTTACCGACAACTCCGATCTCGTTCACCGCCCCGGCATATCCCGACGCCAGGAACTGTGGAGTGGCCGGGTCGGGAGTCAGTTGGTCAGATGTCCACACTAGGCTGCCGTTGTCATATAGGTTGAAGTAGATCGGACCGCCGATCGATGGACCGGAGAAGTAGGCGCCATCGAACACCACGGTTCCGCTTAGGGTGAAGATATCGGTTTCTCCCACGCCGGTTCCGGTGCCGTTGTTGAACAGAACGACATTCGGTGGGGATTGGGCCGGATAGGTACCTTGGCCTATCCACACCCCGGTGTTACCCGGCCAGGAAAATCCTCCATAGCCGGCCGGTAGATCCACCACGCCACCACCGGTATCGATGTCATCAAAGTTCAGGACCGTCTGGCCCGCCCACGCCGAAGTTGCCAAGCTCAGCGCGGCAGCCAACAACACACAGACCCAAGCAACACGTCTTTTCACCGTCGGACCTCCTTTGCCCCTAAGGGTTGGCCAACTTAACGCAATTGGAAGTCCAGCTCTCAGCCCGTAACTGCAAGCACTTAGGTCCAGAGCCGCGGCTCTCCCGTGCAAGCATTTGCGCCAAAGTTCGTGGCATTTTCTTCCAATGATGCTTTTCGAACAAATAAGCTGTTTTTGATATAACGCTAACTCGCAGTCGCAAAACGTGCCGCGAACTCTGCTGACGGCACCGTTGGGAAGGAGAGACCTGTTCGGTTAGCAGTAGTTCACTACGTTGGCGTTTGACCAGTCTGATGGCGCTCTTCCTCGACGCCAATAGGACGAAACTGGTCCACGGCAATGAAGACCAAGAGCACGGCCACAGGTACATAAAGCGAGCGCAACTCCCAGCGCTGCTTGAGTACGGTTCCAATTGCCGCACCCGCGACATAACAGACCCAAGTAGCAAGCAACGTTGCACCGTCCTGCACATCCCGCTGCCGGGGCGCTAGTCCTACGATGTCGGATATGGGACGACTTTGCCGCCACAGGTCATAGGCCCAGAAAAGCGATCGCGTGAAGGACTCGGTCAGCTTGGTCAGGGTCCCGGTTACGAAGGTAGTGTAGATGGTGAGCGCGCCGATGTGGGTCAGGGTTGCGGTTTGCACTCCCATGGAGAAGGCCAGGAGGGCCACGAGCATGAAATAAACCGGAGACTGCAGATCGACGATCTGGCCCAGGTGCATGGCCGGAGTGGCGCGCGCGAACAGGATCAGCAGCACCGCTTCCACCGCGAGGGTGAACGAGGCGATCCGTCGCACTCCTGCGCGCCCGGCTGCTTCCACCGTGACGCGCGTCATCCCCATTCCCACAACGTAGGACACGATGGCGCAGAGCGGTCGCAGCAGGTCCGGCCAGTCTGCCTTGCCGAGATACATCCCGACATGCACGCTGTTGCCGCTCATATTCGCGGTGAAGATTTCGAACAGTGCAATGTAGCCGACGGCATCGACAAAACCGCCAACCGCGGTCAGGGTAAACGCAGTCGCGAGCTTCCCCCGTGCTCCGAGTTCGGGTGCGTCGCTCACAGTCGTTTAAGTGCGAGCCTGGCGGCGTGGTAACCGCACATGCCGTGCACGCCGCCGCCGGGAGGGGTCGAGGAAGAGCAGAGATAGATATCGCGCGCCGATGTGGCATACATACGTCGCGTGGGACGAAACAGAAACTGGCGCAGGTCCACCGCGCCACCGCCAATGTCTCCGCCCACCAGGTTGGCGTCCATGGCCTCTAGGCTCGCGGGAGAGAAGACCTTTCGCGCCAGCACGCATTCACGAAAGCCGGGCGCGAAGCGCTCGATCTGCGCCTCAATGCGCGGCAGCATGTCAAACCTAGAGCCGTTGGGAACGTGGCAGTAGGCCCAGGCTACGTGACGCCCTTCCGGAGCGCGTGATGGGTCAAACAGGCTTGGCTGGGCGAGAAGCAGGAAGGGCCGCTCGGAATGATGACCGTGCCGCATCGCGTCTTCCGACGCCGCAACCTCCTCGAAGGTGCCGCCCACATGCACCGTCGCGGCGCGGCGGCACTCGGATGCCTTCCACGGAATGGGTTCGGACAAAGCATAGTCAACCTTAAACACCCCTGGCCCGTAGCGATAGCGCTCGAGGTTCCGCCGATAGGCAGGAGAAAGCCGGTTGCCGGCAATGCGGACCAACTGGCGCGGGGTTAAATCGCATAGCGCCACATCGTATGTACCCAGCGACGCGAGGTCATCGACGCGCGACGAAACGTGAACGGTTCCGCCCATGCTGGCCAGGTGCGCGCACATCGCGGCGGTCAATGACTGGGCCCCGCCGCAGGCAATGGGCCATCCCACAGCGTGGGCCATCGCGGCAAAGATGATGGAAAACGCCGAGGTCAGGGGTTCATCGAGCGCGAGCACGGAATGCGCCGCCAATCCGGCATAGAGTGCCTTCGTTCTCACGTTGCGAAACCAATGCTTCGCCACCGCTGAGGCGGAAGGGAACCCGAGCAGGCCCAGCCGGGCCATCAGAAAAGGATGCCGGGGAAGCAGCGACACCGGCCCCAAAATCTCCGGCGCCAGTTCCGTCCAATGCTCGGCAAATGGCCCGAACAGGCGTCGCCAGTTCTTGCCATCTTCGCCGAGAGCGGCTTCGGCTGCTCCAAGATCGCGCTCCAAAATCACCGCCGTCCCGTCATCCAGCGGATGCGCAGCCGGAGCCGAAGGGTGAATCCACTCCAAACCATACTTGCCAAGCGGTAGCGAACTCAGGAAAGGCGAGGCGACCGCCGTAGGATAGACGGCCGAACCGAAATCGTGTAGGAAACCGGGCAGGGTGAGCGGAAGGGTGCGCGCAGCACCGCCAGGCTGCGGCTCCGCCTCGAAAACTTCCACCTGCAATCCCGCCTGTGCCAGAACGATGGCCGCGGAGAGCCCGTTGGGACCTGCTCCGATGACAACGGCTCGTCGTTGGCTGGCAGGCATAGAGTCAGTCGCGAACGTAAGACGTGCAGCCGGAAGAGCCGCGGCAAGCGCACCAGGTCGCCGGACGCCTACATCTTGCTCCCATTGCGCGCGAGGGTAACGAAGAAGTCCCGGCTGATTGGCTCAATCGTAGCCTTGACTTCGGGAAACTTCGCGAACATCCGGCGCAGTTGCTCCTCGGTATAAAGGAACAGATCGCAGCGCTTCTGGTAGCGCATTTTTCGCTGCCAGCCCAGAATGCCGCCCGCAACCGGAAAGGAAAAGAATGCCTTGCTGCGCGTCAGCGAGAGCACCTTCTCCACCACCTTTTCCGGATCGGGCATGTAATCCATAAAGCCCATTACGATTACGTAGTCGAACATCTCATCAGCCGGGTACTGATAGAAGTCGGCCACCTTGAAGGTGCAGCGATCTCCAACCCCGGCTTTGCGCGCATGCTCGGTCGCGAGCTTCAGCATGCCGTCGGCAAAGTCGATGCCCACTACCCGCGCTGCGCCGCGCTGGGCCAGGGTGATGGAATAGTGGCCGGGTCCGCATCCGATGTCGAGTACGCTCTTGCCCTGCACCGGTTCGCAGCCCTCGATGGACTTCTCGTAACGCAACCGCATACTCTTGCGGAACAGACGGTTGATAACACTGTCGAAGACGCCGTTCTGATTGCCATAAATAGCGTCGAAATCGTTGGCGTACTGATGAAAGAAAGTTTGAGTGCGATCAGGCGACATGGGAATTAACCAATTGGGGATAAGTGCTGAGGACAGTGCGAAACGTGCTCACGGGAAAATCCCTTAGCACGCGCCGTACTTTCGTCTCGGTAGTTTCAAGATTGACATAGGTCTTGAATCGCCGTGCGCGGCTCATCGGCAAGCGTGGATGCGACGGATCGATCTCGCGGGGGTGAATGTAGAACACCACCGGCCGGCCTTCCGTCAACACCTGGTGGGCCATCTTCCGGATCAGCCAATAGGGAAACAGCCGCAGGTATCCGCCTCCGAAGAAGCACAAAGGTGTGCCCATTACGCTGGCCACCGTGATCGGCACCTCGAAGATGCCATCACCATCACCGGTGCGATGCGGATCACGGCGGCCCTCGCGCATACCTCCATGCCCACGCGAGGCCGGAAAGACGGAGGAATCGTACTGGTATCCCGCCTCCGCCAATGCTTCAAAAAACCACGGCGTCTGTTCGGTGGTGGAAAAGCCCGGAGCACGATAGCCCACAACCGGCGCCCCCGCTATATCCTCCAATAACCCGCGGGCGCGGTGCACATCCTCGTAGAAGTCGTCCCGGCCCTGCTCGTACACCAGTCGATGTCCATAACCATGCGATGCGATCTCGTGACCCCGCGCCGCCGCATCTTTCACCAGTCGAGGAAATCGTTCGCCCACCCACCCGAGAAAGAAGCACGTTACCTGCACCTTCTCCTCGCTGAAAATATCCAGGAGCTTGGAGAAGTTTTTCTCCACCCGCGAGGGCAGGCCATTCCATTCCGAAATCGCCGGAGCGCTCGGCACGTCCAGGATGTGGAACCAGTCCTCAACATCGACGGAGAAGATAGAGGTCTGCATCGGCGCGGCTCCCAGGCACTCTAGATATATAACGTTCGGCGCTTTGGGACAAGTGTAGCTACCGAAACGTGCCGCCCTATGTACCGCCAATCAGGGTGATGTTGCTATTTGACTCCCACTCGGGCGTGGTCTAGCCTCAATTTTTGTACTTAATGTAAGCGCAAGCTTCAGCTCGACTCACAATTTCGTGGACCGAAGACGGAATTTCCCGCCGCTTTCTATGACACTGCACCGCCGATGGTTGCTTTGGATCGTTGTCGTCGCCTGCTGCGCGCCGGCGATCGCTGGCGACACGGTTTCACCGAGTCACGCGCCGAAGGCGATGGTCGCCAG
This sequence comes from uncultured Acidobacteriaceae bacterium, assembly GCA_963785825.1. Lineage (GTDB taxonomy): Bacteria > Acidobacteriota > Terriglobia > Terriglobales > Acidobacteriaceae > Bog-257. The sequence goes on from CAWAWQ010000003.1 coordinate 277,752, forward strand.
CGTACGACCAGAGGCCTCGAAGGCAGGCGTGTCGATCATGCAGCACGGCGGCAATGCCGTGGATGCCGCAGTCGCGGTTGGTTTCGCGCTGACTGTCGTTTACCCCGAAGCCGGCAACATCGGCGGTGGCGGCTTCCTGCTTTTCCGCCGGCACGATGGCGAAGTGCACTTCCTGGATTATCGCGAGAAAGCGCCGGCCAAGGCCACGGCGGACATGTATCTGGACAAGCAGGGGAACGTCGTGCCCGATATGAGCACGATCGGATACAAATCCATCGCCGTGCCCGGTTCGGTAGCCGGCATGGTGTATGCGCAGAAGCATTGGGGAAAGCTGACACTCAAACAGGTGATGGAGCCCGCGATCCGGCTGGCCCGCGATGGTTACACGCTGGATTATGACGAGGCGAAATCGTTTCGTGATGCTCAACTGGCGCAGGTCCCCGAGTCGCGTCGTATTTTTCAGCGTGACGGAAAGTATTACCAGCCGGGCGAGATCTTCCAGCAACCGGAGCTGGCCAAAACGCTGGAGCGGATTGCCGAAAATCCTGATGACTTTTACCACGGCTCGCTGGCGCGAGAGATCGCCGGCTCGATCCAGAAGGGCGGTGGTCTGATCACCGCCGACGATCTTGCCAAGTACGAGGTCAAAGAGCGCCAGCCGATTCGCGGCACCTACCGCGGATATGAAGTGATCAGCGCGCCGCCTCCATCCTCCGGCGGCATCGCCCTAATCGAGATTCTCAATATTCTCGAAGGCTATGATCTGGCGAAGCAGGGAGATCGCTCCGCGCAGAGCATTCATCTGACGGCCGAAGCGTTTCAGCGGGCGTTCTTCGATCGCGCGGAATTCCTCGGCGATCCCGACTTCGCTAAGATTCCGGTCGCGCAGCTGATTGATAAGCGCTACGGCAATGCTTGGCGCGAAACCATTGCCGTCCGCCGTGCGACTCCTGCCGCCGAGCTCCGCCGGCCCTCGATCTTTTCGCAACTCGACAGCTACGCCAAATCCCATCCGCAGCCGCAGGCGGTGCAGGAACCGGACCACACGACCCACTACTCCGTTGTGGATCCAGAGGGCAACGCTGTGTCGGTTACGACGACCTTGAACGACGGCTTCGGCTCGCGCGTTACCGCCGAAGGACTCGGATTTTTGCTCAACGACGAAATGGACGACTTTACCTCCAAGCCCGGCGTGCCCAACATGTATGGGCTGATCCAGAGCCAAGCCAACGCTATCGGACCGGGCAAACGTCCGCTCTCCGCAATGACGCCGACCATCGTGCTGAAAAACGGTAAGCTGTTTCTCGTGCTCGGCTCACCCGGCGGCCCCACCATCATCACCACTGTCGCGAATGTTCTAATGGGCGTGGTTGATTACGGACTGAACATCCAGCAGGCGATAAATGCGCCGCGTTTTCATGAGCAATGGATGCCGGACGAGATCAGGGTGGAAGCAACCGGCATTTCGCCCGATACGATTGGCATCCTCGAGCATATGGGGCACAAAATTAAAATCAGCCGCGGATACTGGGGCGATGCCGAATGTATCGCCGTCGATGAAAAGACAGGCGAACTCCTGGGCGCCAGCGATGGACGCAATAATGGGAAGGCGGTGGGCTTCTGATGCGCCGCGCGATGTCCAGTTTGGTTTACGCGCGCCGCGAGCGCCTGCACCCCGGCTTGCTGGATCAATTCGTTGCGGGTGGCGCCGAAGCCATCGAGATCTTCGCCGCCCGCGGCCACTTCAACTACACCGACCGGCAGCACATTCGCGAGATCGCCAACTGGTTTCGCAGCACCGGCGTAACCTTTCACTCCATGCATTCCCCCATGTACCGGGATGAAGACTGGGGCCGGAGCGGAACGCCGCCAATCAATATCGCGGCCGTGGAGAAGCGCGATCGCATCGCCGCCATGGACGAGATCAAGCGGGCGCTGGAAGTGGCTGAGCAGGCGCCGTTTCGTTTCCTGGTGCAACATGTCGGCATCAGCAACGAAGAAGCTAACGAGCACAAGATGGAAGCGGCGATCAATTCCCTGGAGCACCTACATGCCTTCGCCAGGCCGCTGGGCGTGCAACTGCTGGTGGAGAACATCCCTAACGAGCTGTCCACTCCCGAGAAGCTGATGGAGTTGCTGCACGCCGGGCGCTTCGTCGATATCGATGTCTGCTTCGATGTAGGGCACGCGCACATCATGTCGTCGGTGTCGGAGGCATTCGCAGTTTTGAAAGACCGCATTCACTCCACCCACGTGCACGACAACAAGAAAGAGCACGATTCGCATCTCTGGCCGGGGGAGGGCAGCATCGATTGGAAGGAAGCCATCTCACTACTGGGTTCCGCTCCGCACGTGCCGCCGCTCTTGCTGGAGATCGAAGGCGTGGAGGGCGAGAACGTCAGCGAGAAGATGGCGGAGGCATTTGGGAGCTTGGAGAAGACGTAACTTCAACCCGGTATTTCTACTTCGGTGTAGCTGCCGGGCGTGGCGGCGTTTACCGCCGCTGAAATCTCCGCAAGCTTCGCTCTGATCACGCGCCACCGCCCCTTACCTAATACAACAATTGCGATCCTCCGCCCCTGGAGATTCTGTTGGTAGCGGATGTTTTGGTCGGTTGTCACCAGCACGTCAAATTCGGCAGCCTAAGCCGCGGTTAGCAATTCGCCGTTCGACAAGGTGTCCCAGCCTCGTTCTCTACATTCTGTCACGGTGTGGCGGCTGAGGAACTGGGCAATCCCGCGGGGAACCGCGTTGTCCAGCAGGACGAGCATCTATCTATGGCCAGCGGGCGCCGGATCCAGACTTCGCGCGGCAAACTCGAGCACAGCCTTTACCTGTTCGCGGGTGACGGGAAATTGTTCCATGATCTCGTCGATCGTCATTCCATCCTCGAGGTTTTCGAAGACAACAGAAACAGGCATCCGCGTTCCCCGGAAAACCCAGGCGCCACTTACCCTTCCCGGTACGCTTTCCACCGCATCGCACTGTGACCAATCAAGGCTCATACGTATACTCCGCGAATTAGCGTTAATGGCATGATAAACCCTCCCTGTTCCGCGGCTCAGGTTTGAAAGCCGTTCGGGCTGCCTGACTTTTCTGCGCGCAACGTGCATACTTGATACGTAAACTTATGGACTCATCCACCAAAACTCACACCGAAGCCCCCGTCACCACCATTCGCGAGATTGGCCGCCATGAAGGCGAAACCGTCACCATCCGCGGCTGGCTTTACAACCTGCGCGAGAGCGGCAAGCTGCTGTTCCCGATATTTCGCGATGGCAGCGGAATCATTCAGGGCGTAGTCGCCAAGAATGCCGTCTCGCCCGAGCTGTTCGAGTCCATCAAAGGACTGACGCAGGAATCGAGTGTGATCGTCACCGGCAAAGTGCGCGCCGACAAGCGCGCCCCCGGCGGCTACGAACTCGATATTAGCGACGCCCAGGTGTTGCAGCGCGTCAGTCCTGACGATCCCTATCCCATCACCCCCAAGGAGCACGGCGTCGACTTTCTGATGGAGCATCGTCACCTGTGGCTGCGCTCACCGCGGCAGGCAGCGATTCTTCGCGTGCGCGCCGAGATCATCAAGGCGGCGCGCGACTTCTTCGACGACCGCAGCTTCACCCTCACCGATCCACCCATCCTCACACCCGCAGCGTGCGAAGGCACGACTACGCTGTTTCCCGTGGATTACTTTGACGAGCAGGCGTTCCTCACCCAGTCCGGCCAGCTGTACATCGAGGCCACCGCGATGGCGCTGGGCAAGGTGTACAGCTTCGGACCGACCTTCCGTGCGGAAAAATCGAAGACCCGCCGGCATCTCACCGAGTTCTGGATGGTCGAGCCGGAGGTCGCTTATGCCACGCTGGACGACCTGATGGCCCTGGCGGAAGAGTTCATCACCTTCATCGTCAAACGCTGCCTGGAGCGCCGCCGCCCTGAGTTGGACACCATCGGCCGCGACATTGCCAGGCTGGAGAAAATCGACACCCCGTTTCCGCGCGTTACCTACGACGATGCTGTGAAAATGCTGCAAGAGGGACATGCCAAAGGCGAGTTGGAGAACCGTTTCGAGTGGGGCGGTGACCTGGGCTCGCCCGACGAAACCTACATCTCATCGCAATTCGATCGGCCGGTGATGATCCATCGCTATCCCGCGGCGGTCAAGGCTTTCTACATGGAGCCCGATCCCCAACGCCCTGAACTGGCGCTGTGCGTGGACGTGCTGGCGCCCGAAGGCTACGGCGAGATCATCGGCGGCTCGCAGCGTATGGCGTCCCACGAACTGCTGCTTCAGCGCATTCACGAACATGGCTTGCCGGAAGAGGCGTTCAAGTGGTACCTCGATCTGCGTAAATTCGGTGGCGTTCCCCACGCCGGCTTCGGCATGGGAATCGAGCGTGCGGTGGCCTGGATTTGCGGCCTCGAGCACGTTCGCGAGACCATTCCCTTTCCTCGAATGTTGTACCGGTTGTATCCGTAATACCCACTGAGCTCTTACTCGTTCACATATCGCTCTATGGCTGTTTTGTGCGAAACTCGTGCGGCACCAACACGGGGTTGAGGATAGCTATGACCGACGATCGCCTTAGCAAGGCGACAATTATGGGCATGTTCGCCATGGGTGTCGCGGTTCTGGTTGTCGCCAACGACTTCACTGCGCTCTCCGTGGCGCTTCCCGCGATCGAGACCTCCCTCCACACCGACGTCACCACCGTGCAATGGGTCATCAACGGATACGGCTTCAATGCCCCAACTGGCCGTTACACCGCTGGCGCCGACGACAACATTGGCTCGGGCTACTGGGGCAATGACATCGTGAGCGGCACCACGGTGTACCTGACCAAGAGCAGAGCCGCGATGGGGAACTATGCCACCTCCTGGGAGATTCACGGCCAGAAGGAAGGCAGCAATTTCACGCCCGGGCAGACCTTTACTCAGCAGTGGGGCATCGGACAACTAATTCTGCTCGATAAACAGATGAGCAAGATTCTGGAATTGGGCGTGGTGGGTTACGACCAATGACAAATAACAGCCAATGCCGGGACGCTGGCGCCCGGTGTTCCGGCCAGCAAGGTGCCGTACTACTCGTCGCACGCCATCGGAGTGCAGTCCAACTTCATCATTCCGGCACGCTCATTGAGCTTTCTGGTTAAGTTCGAGCCGGAGTACCTGGCGTATGCGCGGCCCCAAGGAAGAACGATTGTGTTCGGGGGGCATGGACTTTTGGTTTTCCGAAGTAACGGTCCAGTTGAGATGAGCTGTTGTACGCAAAGAGAAGGAGAGGCTTGATGAAAACTTCACGGCTACTTGCACTCATGGCGGCTGCGATCTTCATCACGGTCACCGGGTGCGCACGCGATCCTAAGCGCGACACGCCCGAAGCTGCCGCGCTAGGCGACAAATACATGCACGCGATGAGCGATGCACTTGTCACGGCACAGACGTTTACTTTCGACACCGACGAACAGGTGCAGCTGATGACGCCAGCAGGAGAAAGGCGCGAAATGGCCTTCACGCGCAAGGTCATCGTGAGGCGGCCCGATGCGGTAACGTTCCAGCTTCATGGAAAGGGCGACGGCGGGATGGACATTGTCGCCTTCTATGACGGCAAGACTGCCACATTGAGCAATACGAAGACCGGTGTGTATGCGCAGACACCGGTGCCCGACACGCTCGACGGAATGTTCAATTTGGTCGCAACTCAATATGGCCTGCCAGTACCGATCGCCGACGTCATGTACAAGTCGCCGTACGATGCCTATCTCGGGAAGAGCTCGAAGGGCGGGTTCGTGGGACGCGACACCATTGATGGCTTGTCTTACGCCGTCGTCGACTACGCCGATGATATCGTAGCGGTCAAGCTGTGGATTCCGTCTTCAGGGCTGGCCCTGCCTCGCCGCGTCGCGATCACCTACAAGAAAGCCCCTATGCCACTGACGTCAACCGTGAACTTCCTGAACTGGAAACTCGACGTGCCGGTTACGGACGCGACCTTTGCCTTCCAACCGCCGGCGGGTGGCAGCCCCGTGGCGTTTGCGGACTTCGTTGGAGGGATTTTTGGGGCGACCACGGGTTCGCCTGACGCTGCTGGAACCATCGGCCCGGCCACGCCCTCCAAGTAACAACTTGAGTAAAGAGGACAGGATCATGAAAACGAAACGTGTAAGTGAAACACTTCGCTGCTTTGTCGTGGCGTTCACGATGGCATCTCTTCTCGCGGTTACGGTACCGAGTCTGCAAGCTCGCGACCGAGGCGTGAACCAGCCCGGCGCTGCCGGAAACCGCGGCGTCGATCCGGGAATCAATCAGCCCGGACGAGTCGGCAACACCGGCTACGGAGGCGGGGCTGCTCAGACGCGTGCCGTCGCCGCCGGCCCTGGTCGCGACCCCGGAATCAACCAGCCCGGACGAGTCGGCAACACTGGCGGCTCTCGCGACCCTGGAGTGAACCAGCCGGGAGCGGCGGGAAATCGGCGATAAAGGACCTTGTCTTGACGCAACGCCGGTCACGAACCAGAGTCAATGAGAACACTGCTGCTTGCTCTTCTGAAATCTACCGCGTTCAGCCGTTCTGGCCGGAGACGGATTTCTACTTGAAATTGAGTCCGAAGGCTCCCAGCGATTTCATCGTCGCCCGGTCGCAGGACCGAGGAAATAACGACTCCGTCGAGATGGGACCCGACATCGAGTTCTATTTCAGACCATTCGTCGCAGATCGAATCAAGACGAACAATACTGCCGGCCGGCAGCTGCTAACACTTAAGACCGGATATCACTACCTAGCGGGAACCAGTCAACCTTCCGAGAGCAGAGTGATCTTGCAGGGGATGTCGCGCTTTCCAGTCGGGTGGTTGATGATTTTGTCCGATCGCAACCTGGTTGACCTGCGGTGGGTGCAGGGACAGCCATTCTCGTGGCGATATCGAAATCGGCTGATGCTGGAGAAGAGTTTCAAGATCGGGCGGGTGTCGTTTACTCCTTACGTTGACGGGGAAATCATCTCGTCGAGCACTGCGCAGTCATGGAACCAGTTTCTCGGCGACGTTGGCGCGACGTTCCTGATCAAGATGTGGCTGGAGTTTACGCCCTGCTACGAACGCTCCAACAAGAGCAGCACGCCGGCAAGCTACACCAATGCCACTGGATTCACAACAGCGTTCTACTTTCACAGACGGGGAGCCCCGTACTGACATCGACCAAGAGGCGCGGGCGGGAGGAGGTTGCCGTTGCGTTCGCAACGCAAACTTAGCGCCGGGCGGCCAATCCACCGTGGAGCCTGAGGGAGGGGGTACTTGATGCGGCGTGAAGTTCTGCTTGCTCTGCTGCTTTTCGGCTCATGTGTAGGCCATCCCCGGTGTGAGTACCTACCGCAATTCCGCCGTGGATTCTTGGGGAAGAAAGGCAGTACCGCTTCCTAACTCGCGCGCACCAATGGGATCCTGCTACGCTTCGCTGCCGTTCTCCCGCTCCTGCATTGTCTAGAGATTGCGGTTTGGGGGCAGGACTACTTCTGGCTGCAGGTTTTTCGGCTACTATCGGATTTGTCATCAATCGCGTTTCGTCCGATCTGTGCATTTGTAAGTGGAAGATCGCTGCGATTAAGGCAGACCTTACCGGTGCCAACCTAGCACGCCGACTCTCTTGCGATGTCACGAAACAGTGGACTGACCCCCTAAAGTGAAACAGTTGCTTGTGACACACTGTGCAGGAAAGGATCTGCGAGTGGGCAAGCAAAAATATTCGAAGGAATTTACGCAGGCAGCGGTCGAACGGATGAGGATCTGCGGGCACATCGTTGCCCTAGCCGCAGAACTCGGCGTTGCGCGACGGCAACTATACCGATGGCGCGACGAGCTGGACCCAGAAGAATCGGCGATTGACGTCGTAGGGCCGAAGGAGGCGCGAACTTCCACGCTTCGTAAAGAAGTAAATCACCTAAAGCGCGTGCTTGCAGAGAAGACGCTGGAGGTGGATTTTTTCAAAAGTGCCTTGCAAAAAGTCGAGGCTCGACGCCAGCAGAGCAGAGAATCTGGCGCGCAGGCATCTACCAGCAAATCCAGGAAGTGATGCCATTGCAAGGCAGATTAAGTGTCGAGCGTATGTGCCAGCTCGCCCAGGTGAGCCGGATAGGCTTCTATCGATGGTTGCAAGAGTCCCCGCTGATCGAAGAGGAGATCGAAGTGCGATCACTGATCCAGCGGATCTGGGTGGAGCATCGGCGGCGCTATGGGTATCGGCGTGTTTGCGCCGAGCTCTGCCGGCGAGGAGTGCACATAAACCGTGAGCGCGTGGCGCGGCTTATGCGGGAGGATAACCTGCTAAGCGTGCAGCCTCGTCGGTTCGTGGTTACAACAAAGTCGAACCACCAACTGGAGGTCTATCTCAATCTGGCGCGGCGCGCAAAGCTGACCGGGGTGGACCAACTGTGGGTGGCGGACATCACTTACATCAGACTGAAGACGGAGTTTGTTTACCTGGCGGTGATCCTCGATGCATTTTCTCGTAGGGTGGTCGGTTGGTCACTGGATCGGAATCTGGCGAGCCGATTGAGTCTGGCTGCATTGGCGCAGGCAATCGCGACGCGACAACCGCTTCCGGGCCTAATCCACCATTCTGATCGTGGCGTGCAGTATTGCAGTCAAGAATACCGAGCAGTGCTGGACAAGCATGAGATGGTGCCGGGCATGAGCCGGCCGGCGAACCCATACGACAATGCCAGCTGCGAGAGCTTTATGAAGACGTTGAAGCGAGAGGAAATCTACGCCAATCAGTACGTGGATCTAGACCACTTGCGGAGCAATGTGGAACAGTTTATCGAGATCTATTACAACCGGCAGCGATTGCACTCTTCGTTGGGCTACCGTTCTCCCGAGGAGTTCGAGCAACAAGCGCAAGATCGGGATGACACAGCACGATATCAAGGTGTGACAATGGAATTTTGGAAAAACCCAGAGAAGGCTTCGACACGGATACTGGGGAAGGGGATTCAAGTGCCAACCCTTCCCCGGACCCCTTCCCTGGCTGAATAATGAACGTCACAAATAGCATGTGTGTCATTGAAAACTGTTTCATCAGAAGGGGTCACCCCAACAGAGAATGGGCAACAGGTGTGCCGTAAGTGTGCCGTACGCTTCGGTCCTATGTGAGCTAAAGCCCTTCGTTGCAATACCAGGTCAAAACGCTTCCGTGCGGGCTGGGTTGTGAGCAAGTCATTGATTCTGCGATGAGAAGAAACACTTCGTTTCTCCGACCCTCGACTACTCTTAATCAGTAGGTTGTAGGTTCGATTCCTACCGCGCTCACCATTTAACTTCAAGCTGACGTGACACTTACCTGCTGCGCTTTGCATCGGAGGAAGGGAACGGCTTTCGAGCAGCAAGTGCGATTTCGGCCTCCACTTGTCAGGCAGCCGTACACAGCATCTTTTGTGTGCTGCGGGTGCATTGCTGGCTCGCACGGCTTGGACCACCCTCTAACCCGCTGCCCGATCTTGAAGAGCGCCCAACGCCAACATCGCAAGTTCCCTTGCTGACATGCGGCTGGCGCTCAGCCAACATCGGGTGCGACGGCCGCTAGCGCTTACCTTCAACACCGCCGCGATAATCAACACTTCAAGCTGGCGGCGACTGGGCGCTCCCTCAGTCGCCTTTGATATTTGAGTGAGCGCTGGGGCTGGAAGAAGGAACGCCAGCCAACATCAGGGAAATCGCGCTCGAGCCTTCTGCCTGGGAGTGGGAAATCTTGATCAGGTGCGAAACGGCTTCGCCAGAGACGGCGTTCCATCCGCGGTGACGCTCGTCACACCACAACCGGGTCCGACGTATCTAAAATCGGATGGTGTCAAACCGAAGGCCTAGGACCGATCCATGTCAAATGCAACCGAGATTCCAGTGCAAACAGGTAACAGCGCGTTTCACTCCATGACTCGAGAAGAGCTGCTACGGGCGCTTGAGATGTTCGCGAAAAACTGGCTGGCGCATGACGGCTGCTGGTTTCTTGCGGCGGAAGAGCGTCTCGGGATGGATGCCGCCATCGAGCTGGATGCCAAGGCATGGCAGCGATTCGCGGTGACCGAGGCAAGCCGAATCATGAAGACCTTCAACATCCCGCCCGCAGGGGGATTGACCGCGCTCGAGAAAGCTCTGGGATTACGGCAATACAGCCTGATTAACGCGCAGCGGAGGGAATGGTCGGAAGACGGCAAGCGTCTGCGGTTCTTTATGGATATTTGCCGGGTGCAGGAAACGCGACGGCGCAAAGGCCTTGCGGATTTCCCCTGCAAAAGCGTGGGCACGGTCGAGTTCGAGGCGTTCGCCCGCGCCGTCGACGCGAGAATTCATACCACCTGCCTCCACTGCCCACCCGATTCGGAAGACGGCAAGTACTGTGGCTGGGAGTTCTCGCTATCATCGTGATCGCCAGCGCAGCCGGTCGTATTAGCACAACAATCCAGTTGTGAGTTGCTGTGATGGAAATCGGTAGGTTTGTCGCGCGTACCAAAACGGGACAGACGACTTCCATCCAGATCTGTAGTTTCCTTATCCCCGCTCACGTTTTTTGTTAACCTTTGTCAGCGCAGGACGCGGTTCCAGCCGACGAAATCTGTTCGTCCGCGCGGTTTACCGGACATTTACCAGGAGCGGGGACACCATGGTTCGCGACGACATTCTCCAGAATTTTCCGGATTTGTTTGGCATGAAGAAAGTAAACGGGCGGCAACTCGACGTGGAAGAGCTGATTGTCAGGCTGACGCATGATTTGCGTCCCGCGATAGCCGCTGCCCTGACGGCGCGCCGCAAGTTGCTGGAATCTCCAGAACCGGTTGCTGAACGCTATGCTTGGCCCGATTGGGAGGAGAAATTCGAAGACCCTTTCACCGGAAATTTCTGGACGTACCGCCAGATTGTGCAGGGAATGATCGACAACTTCCTGGGAAAGGAAACTGAGTGGCGCTGGCGCCTGAATGAGGAAGCGCCGATTCCCAGCGACGTCCATCCGCTGAATAACCCCGGCCTGGAGTTGACCGGGCCGTGGCATCCGCTGGATATGGCGTTCAACGCGCTCAACAGCGCAGCTCCGATGAACATGCCGGATTTCGAAGACGCCTCGCCGCCCCACTTCCGTCCTGATGGATCGGCCGGCAACGAACCGGTAGGAGTGTTCGCAGCGATACAGAATGCCAAGGAGATCTTCGAGGGTCGCTGGACCGATCGCAAGTACGAAGTGGCGAAGAAGGGCAAAATACGCGAATACCAGATCAACAATTCTCCTTCGAAGTGGCCCACGCGCCTGATACGGCCGCCCAGTCTGCACGTGCTCTATGAGCACATCGTTGTCGAAGACCGCCCGGCACCCGGTCTGATCGCGATAGTCGTGCTGTGGGTCCTGAATAACTATGACGCTCTCAAGAAGCTCGGCACCGGAGTGTATTTTTACCTTCCCAAAATTCAGACTCCGCAGGAAGCGCTGATCTTCGAGAGGCTGCTGTCACAGGTGGAAGCCGCCGTTGGGGTGCCGCTGGGTTCGTTCAAGATCAAGATGCTGTACGAGGAAGGCAATGCGGGGCGATATCTGCCGGCGATTGCCTGGGTCTTGCGCCGCCGCCTCCTGGGGACCAATGTCGGACGCTGGGATTACCTCGGCAGTCTTATCGAGATCTGGAAGGATGATCCGCGCGGGATCTTTCCCGACCCGCAGTCCATCGGCATGGCGACTCCGAACATGATTGCTTATCAGCGGTTCAATGCGCTGGTCATGCTGATGAGCGGTATGAAGGATGGCGAGCTGAGCAACGCTGCGCCCATCGGCGGTATGGCAGCGGTGATGATTTACCAGCAGGGCGATCCCTATGGCCGCGCGCGCTACAACCCGCTCGCCTTGCGCGCCATGGCTATCGACAAGCTGCGCGAGCGTCTGTTGGGGCTCATGTTTGTGCCCGAGTCGGCGGCCATAGGCGAGCCGCCGGCGTTGGAAGACATTCTCACAGGCCACGCCAAAGGGAAGCTGTATGACGCGTACCGGCAGAGCTGGGTAGCGAGTCCAGAGCCGGCGTACGTTGAAGCCGGTAATGTGCCGTTTCGCGCTTCCCTGAATGAGCTGCAAGCGATGATTGACGTACCGCGCGAAACCGTGGACGTGAACGGCAAGCCGGTGCCGACGGTGGCCAGCGGGCTTACCGACGCGGAGCGCAGCCTGTTCCAGGCGCGCGGCTTACTGAATGCGCAGGGGAAGATTACGCCGTCTGTCGTAGCAAAGGAATCGGTCGATGTGCCGGAGAAGCTCCTCAGCCGGGAACGCTGGGAAGCGATTTACGGCGTACCCAAGGGCGATGTCACGATCGAGCACATCCAGCACTCGTTCTATATGGCGGCAAACTATGGCTATCAAATTCTCAACGGCAACTTCGCAGCCGCCATTGACGATTACGAGCTCGGACTGCGCTTCATGAACGATTTGGCGACCTACCGAATCTACGTCTCCTGGTTGTGGAGTCTTGTTCGCCACCAGGCCGCGATCACCAAGGACGGCTACCTCAAGGGCCCCCAGATCACCGAGGACGGCGTGGTTCCGGCAAGAAACGTGTTTGCCGTGAAGGCGGGTACGCATTTCACCCCTGAGCTATTCGAGAAGGTATGGGAGCTCCATAATGAATGGACGCAGGCATTCTTCGCTGAGCTGGATCGCAGTGCGGACCCGGGCCGCTTCGATCGGAGCAAGGCGCCGCTGATCATGGAACTCTTGGAACGGCAACTGCTGTCGCCCAGGTACATCCAGCATAGTGCGCGTGCGCTGTTCGTGATCGCGCAGGCGAACCATGCTCAACGTTCACAGATCCTAGACGCCCTGTTTAACCTTTCGCGCGAGGAAGTGGTCAACCGGGTGGAGGCTGGAACCATGGACCGGGCGGCCCTCGCTGCGCACGACTACATCTTCGATATTTGCGAAGGAGCTGGGCGCAGCCGGGCGCTGCACTCCACGGAACCGTAATGCGGCCAAGCTTGCAGTAACCTGTAGGCCGAAAATGATGCGGTGTGGGCGCCTCGAATGAGCACTACAGGTGTTGCGAGGCGTCGCATACCCTCGCGAATTTCCGTTTGTCTAAGCCGTGTGGCCGAGCAAGAAACCAGGTCGCGAGGCCTGATTTCAGATTGGGATGAGGATGTATTCGGCATGATCGTCGAGATGCGTACGTACAAGACCAAGCCTGGTTGCCGTTCCCAGTTTCTGGAGATATTCCGGTCCAAGTCTGTTCCGGCCCATGCAGAGATCGGAATGAAGATACTCGGCCCATTCCTCTCGGTCGAAGATCCCGACGTTTTCTTCTTCATGCGCGGATTTCCCGATTTGCAGTCGCGCGAGCCAATGAAAGCCAAATTTTACGAAGGCGAACTCTGGAAGAGCGAACTGGACAACGTTCTAATGCCGATGCTCGAAAGATATGACGTCGTCGTGGTGAACGATCCTGAAGCTTTAATTTCCTGGCGCTGAGATAGTAGCTGCGTAATGATTCCCCCCTGTGGCGCTCGTTTGTACCCCGAGCATGGATAATTGACATGATTTGTCAGCGTTTCTGCTCCAGAAAGTTCGAAGCAGGTTACCTATAGGCCGCCGAACAAGGTGCTGTTTCCCCACTTTAGTAATTCAAGCTACTGGTTACTTTTGTGCTCTACTCGGCCATTAAATTCTTGCTAGTTGCATTACTGGCGAATATTCAGGAGGTACCCAAACTCTCCGGATGCGGCGCTTGGGAAGGTCTGCGTCGACATCCTGCGCCACAGGAGAAGCTAGATGAAAGTCTCCCGATTCGTCTCATGGCCATTTTTTGTTTATCAGCGCCGATTCCTAACTACTTTACTGTTACTCATCACTGCGGTGTGTGCCATTTCGGTTGCGGCACAGGAGCCCTTCCCAGCAGCGCCCCGCGTCTTCATCGACACTACTTGGAGTCCGCCGGTTGGCAATACATGGAACGTTAACACCAGCACAACATTTCAGCAGGCGCTAAACGCTTCGCAACCCGGCGACACGATCATTCTAGACAACCATGTGGTCTATACCGGTAACTTCAATTTACCGGCGAAGACAAACCCCGCCAACAAGTGGATTTACATTGAGAGCTCAGCGCTGGCAAATCTGCCGCCCCCGGGTACAAGAGTAGGGCCGACCGATGCGCCGAACATGCCGAAGATCGCGACCCCCAATGCTAATTCGGCGATCACGATCGCGCCGGACGCCAATCATTATCGTTTCGTCGGCCTCGAAGTCACCTCACAATCCAATCAGGGCTGTAGGCCACTCTTCACCCCCCCAATCAATTGCTTTACTTATATCCTGATTTATCCCCCGGTAACGGACGGACAGTCGGGCCATCTAGTCGATTCGATCACAGTAGACCGCTGCTACTTACACGGTTCTGATACCTACGATGTTCGCGAAGCAGTAGACGCGAATGGAACAAACTTTGCAGTCATCGACAGCTATATCTCGGATATCCATCAGAGCAGCTCAGATTCGCAAGCTATTGAGGCATGGCAGACCCCAGGGCCAATCAAGATCGTGAACAACTTTCTCTCGGCGAGTACCGAGGAGGTGATGTTCGGCGGGGCTGGCGGTGCCGACAATCCTTATGTTCCCAGCGACATCGAGATCCGCAACAATCACATGTTCAAGCCTCTCGCCTGGGATGCCTGCGGCGCGCACGGCACTCTGGCAACGGGACAACTCCAGCCTAATGGCGTACCTTGTCCGCCCCTTCTAGGCTACCAGTGGGTTGTGAAAAACAACCTGGAATTCAAGAGTGCTCAGCGCGTCATCGTGACGGGAAACACACTGGAAAATACCTGGATCAGTGGGCAGACGGGCCGGTCAGTGCTGTTTACGCCTCGCAATTATCAGAGCGGCAATATAGCCGTGGTGGATGATATTGAATTCGCAAACAATCTCTTGAAGAACGTCGATAGCGGTTTCTCGACGCTGGAGCAGGATACCTATTGCGGTGTTCAATGGGGCAATTCCTGCACCAATGCGGGCGAAAGCAAGCGAGTTTGGGCACACGACAACCTTATTCTGCTCAGCGCGAACCAAGATACCTACCAACACACCTGGGCTTTTATCGATGGAGGCAATACCTACCCCCGCGACGGTCTGACAGATTACATTTTCCAGCACAATACGGCTCTGATGATTGACGGCTCCTCGATGTGGCCCTATGTCTTCGAACTCCAATCGCCGGTGACTTGCCCGCCGACTCAGGCATCAGCAACGCACAATATCTGGATTCTCGATAATGCCTTGGCCCGCCAGCCCATCGGCGACTGTGGCTATGGTGGCCTGACCGGTCTGGGCTACTACATGAGCGATCCGGCACCGGTGGGCACGCGCTATTGGGGAAACGCGATGTTCGCGCCGAGTGGCGACAAAATTGCCAGCTGGCCCCCGCACAATTTCGCGACCGGTGTTCCGTTCGTCTACCAAGATCCTGCCAACGGCGATTACCGATTGCAGTCGCCCTACTGGACAGACACCACAGACGGCAAAGTGGCAGGCATCGATTGGGCAAGCCTGCAACAGGCGAGTACGACGGAGCTGACTTCCGGTGAGGGGAGCCTGTACGCGACGCAGTCAACGACGTTGACGGGGACGGTGAGCGTGTCGGGCGGGGGCGGGGCGCCGACGGGGACGGTGAACTTCATGCTGGGGACGACGGTGCTGGGCACCGGCACGCTGAGCCCGCTGGACGGCACGGATGCCACCGCCAGCATGCAGTTGCAGGGCTCGCAGCTCGTGCTGGGGCCGAACAGCATCACGGCCGTGTATTCGGGCGACAGCAACTATCAGGCGTCGACGTCGCCAGCGATCACGGTGACGCTGCTGAGTTCGGAGGAAGGCTTTGGGACCGTAAACGTGGGCACGGCAGCGCCGGTCGCGACGCTGAACTACACCTTCAACAGCGACGCCCGGCTGACGGCGATCGACATCCTGACCATGGGCGTGGCGAATCTGGACTATACGGACGGCGGCAGCAGCACCTGCCAGGTGGGGACGCAGTATACGGCGGGGCAGAGCTGCACGGTGACGGTGGGCTTCACGCCGCGGGCGCCGGGGATGCGGGCAGGGGCGGTGACGCTGTTCGCGCAGGGCAGCAACCAGCCGCTGATGACCTGGTACGTGAGCGGGGTAGGCGAGTCGCCGGCGGTGACCATCGATCCGGGGACGCAGACCACGCTGGCGACGATCGCCAATGCAGCGACGTACGGCTCGGCGGTGGACGGAGCGGGCAACCTGTATGTGGCCGATGAGGCCAACGGGCAGGTAGTGGAGATCGCGGCGGGTACCGAGGTGCAGACGGTGGTGGCCGGCGGGTTGAGTGCGCCGACCTCGGTAGCGCTGGACGGGGCGGGCAATCTGTACATCGCCGCCAGCAGCGGGGTGGTGCTGGTGCCCAACGAGAATGGGACGCTGAACGCGGCCGACCAGGTGACGTTGTCGATCGCGGGGCTGGGGCTGGCGCAAGGGCTGGCCGAGGACGGCAACGGCAACCTGTATGTGGCCGACAGCGGCACGGGCACGGTGCTGGAGGTGGCGCTGGGAGTAGGAACGCCGCAGACGATCGCCTCGGGGCTGACCAATCCGCACGCGGTGGCCGTGGATGCGGCGGGCAATGTGTACGTGGCCAGCGACAGTGAGGTGAACGAGTATCCGGCGGGCGGCGGGACGGCGGTCGCGCTGGGCACGGGGTACCGCACGCCGCAGGGAGTGGCGGTGGACGCCGCGGGCACGGTGTACGTGGCCGACACCGGCAATGCGCAGGTGGTGAAGGTCGAGGCAGGCGGGCAGGAGCAGTCGGTGCTGCCGGTCAGCGGGTTAACGGCGCCGCACGGGGTGACGGTGGATGCCGGCGGCAATGTGTACGTCTCCGACAGCAGCCAGGTGTATGAAGTGAACCGGGTGCAGGCGGCGCCGCTGAACTTCGGAGATGTCGGAGTAGGCACGACCAGTCCGGCGCAGACGCTGCAGGTATCGAACAGCGGCAACCAGCAGCTGACGGTGAGCAGCCTTACGATTGCGGGCGACTATCAGCAGCAGGCGTCGGGAGGCAGCGACTGCAGCGGGAGCACGCAGTTGGCGGCGGGCACGGGTTGCGCGATAGCGGTGGCATTCTCGCCGACCACAACGGGGGTGCTGAACGGCACGGTGACGCTGAGCGACAACGCGCTGAACAATCCGGCCAGCCAGCAGACGGTGAACCTGACGGGCACCGGAGCCGAGAACCAGCAGCCGCAGACGATTACCTTCCCCAATCCGGGCGCACAGACTTACGGAGTGGCGCCGATTACGCTGACGGCGACGGCCAGCTCGGGGCTGCCGGTGAGCTACACGGTGATCTCGGGGCCGGCGACGGTGAACGGCAACACGCTGACGATTACGGGCGCGGGCTCGGTGACGGTGGAAGCCAATCAGGCAGGCGACGAGCAGTGGCTGCCGGCGCCGCCGGTGGATGACACGTTCACGGTCGATCCGGCGGTGCTGACGGTGACGGCCAACAGTGCAACGATGACCTACGGGGGTACGCTTCCGACGTTCACCGCCAGCTACAGCGGCTTCGTGAACGGCGACACCCAAGGGGTGCTGAGCGGCGCGCCCAGCCTGACCACGACCGCAACCTCGCAGTCGCCGGTAGGGAACTATCCCATCACGGCGGCCCAGGGCACGTTGTCGGCACAGAACTACGCCTTCGCGTTCGTCAACGGCACGTTGACCATCAACCCGGCAGTGCTGACGGTGACGGCCGACAACGCCGCGATGACCTACGGCGGCACCCTGCCGACGTTCACCGCCAGCTACAGCGGCTTCGTAAACGGCGACACCCAGGGAGTGCTGAGCGGCTCGCCCAGTCTGACCACGACCGCAACCTCGCAGTCGCCGGTAGGGAACTATCCCATCACGGCCGCCCAGGGCACATTGTCGGCGCAGAACTATACGTTTGTGTTCGTCAACGGCACGCTGACCATCGTGCCGGCCTCGACCTCGTCCTTGCTGACTTCGGGACTTACGAGTCTGTACTCAACGCAGTCAACGACGCTGACGGGGACGGTGAGCGTGTCGGGCGGGGGCGGAGCGCCGACGGGGACGGTGAACTTCATGCTGGGGACGACGGTGCTGGGCACGGGGACGCTGAGCCCGCTCGATGGCACGGATGCCACCGCCAGCATGCAGTTGCAGGGCTCGCAGCTCGTGCTGGGGCCGAACAGCATCACGGCCGTGTACTCGGGCGACAGCAACTATCAGGCCTCGACGTCGCCGGCCATTACGGTGACGCTGCTGAGTTCGGAGGAAGGCTTTGGGACGGTGAGTGTGGGCACGGCAGCGCCGGTGCAGACGCTGAACTACACGTTCAGCGCTGACGCCCAGCTGACGGCAATCGACATCCTGACCATGGGGGTGGCAGGGCTGGACTACACGGATGGCGGCAGCAGCAGCTGCCAGGTGGGCACGCAGTACACGGCGGGACAGAGCTGCACGGTGACGGTGGGCTTCACGCCGCGGGCGCCGGGGATGCGAGCCGGGGCAGTGACGCTGTACGCGCAGGGCAGCAACCTGCCGCTGATGACCTGGTACGTGAGCGGGGTGGGCGAGTCGCCGGCGGTGACCATCGATCCGGGGACGCAGACGACGCTGGCGACGATCACGAATGCGGCGACCTATGGTTCGGCAGTAGACGGAGCGGGCAATGTTTACGTGGCCGATGAGGCCAACGGGCAGGCAGTGGAGATCGCGGCGGGCACCGAGGTGCAGACGGTGGTGGCCAGCGGGCTGAGCGCGCCGACGGCGGTGGCGCTGGACGGGGCGGGGAACCTGTACATCGCCGAAAGCAGCGGGGTGGTGCTGGTGCCCAACGAGAACGGGACGCTGAACACGGCGGACCAGACGACGTTGTCGATCGCCGGGCTGGGGCTGGCGCAGGGGTTGGCCGAGGACGGCAATGGCAACCTGTACGTGGCCGACAGCGGCACGGGTACGGTGCTGGAGGTGCCGCTCGGAGTAGGGACGCCGCAGACGATCGCCTCGGGGCTGACCAATCCGCACGCGGTAGCGGTGGATGCGGCGGGCAATGTGTACGTGGCCAGCGACAACCAGGTGAGCGAGTATCCGGCGGGAGGAGGGACGGCGATTCCGCTGGGCACGGGCTACCGCACGCCGCAGGGGGTGGCGGTGGACGCCGCGGGCACGGTGTACGTGGCGGACACGGGCAACGCGCAGGTGGTGAAGGTCGAGGCAGGCGGGCAGGAGCAGTCGGTGCTGCCGGTCAGCGGGTTGACGGCGCCGCATGGAGTGACGGTGGACGCCGGCGGCAATGTGTACGTCTCCGACAGCAGCCAGGTGTATGAGGTTAACCGGGGGCAGGCGGCGCAGCTGAACTTCGGGGATGTAGGGGTAGGCACGACCAGCCCAGCGCAGACGCTGCAGGTATCGAACAGCGGCAACCAGCAGCTGACGGTGAGCAGCCTGGCGGTAGCGGGCGATTATCAGCAGCAGGCATCGGGGGGCAGCGACTGCAGCGGGAGCACGCAGCTGGCGGCGGGCACGGGTTGCGCGATTGCGGTGGCATTCTCGCCGACCACAACGGGGGTGCTGAACGGCACGGTGACGCTGAGCGACAACGCGCTGAACAATCCGGCCAGCCAGCAGACGGTGAACCTGACGGGCACCGGAGCCGAGAACCAGCAGCCGCAGACCATTACCTTCCCCAATCCGGGGACGCAGACTTACGGAGTGGTGCCGATCACCTTGACAGCGACAGCCAGCTCGGGCTTGCCGGTCACCTACACGGTGATCTCGGGGCCGGCGACGGTGAACGGCAACACGCTGACGATTACGGGCGCGGGCTCGGTGACGGTGGAAGCCAATCAGGCAGGCGACGAGCAGTGGCTGCCGGCGCCGCCGGTGGATGACACGTTCACGGTCGATCCGGCGGTGCTGACGGTGACCGCCAACAACGCGGCGATGACCTACGGGGGCACGCTTCCGGCGTTCACCGCCAGCTACAGCGGCTTCGTAAACGGGGACACGCAGGGAGTGCTGAGCGGCTCGCCCAGTCTGACCACGACCGCGACCTCGCAGTCGCCGGTAGGGAACTATCCCATCACGGCGGCCCAGGGCACGTTGTCGGCACAGAACTATACCTTCACCTTCGTCAACGGGACGCTGACCATCAACCCGGCGGTGCTGACGGTGACGGCCAACAACGCGGCGATGACCTACGGCGGCACGTTGCCGACGTTCACCGCCAGCTACAGCGGCTTCGTGAACGGCGACACCCAGGGGGTGCTGAGCGGCTCCCCGAGTTTGACCACGACCGCGACCTCGCAGTCGCCGGTGGGCAACTACCCGATCACGGCTGCCCAAGGCACCTTGTCGGCGCAGAACTATACCTTCGCGTTCGTCAACGGCACGTTAAGCATCGTGCAGGCGTCGACCTCGTCCTTGCTGACTTCGGGACTCACGAGCCTGTACTCGACGCAGTCGACGACGCTGACGGGGACGGTGAGCGTGTCGGGCGGGGGCGGGGCGCCGACGGGGACGGTGAACTTCATGCTGGGGACGACGGTGCTGGGCACCGGCACGCTGAGCCCGCTGGACGGCACGGATGCCACCGCCAGCATGCAGTTGCAGGGCTCACAGCTCGTGCTGGGGCCGAACAGCATCACGGCCGTGTATTCGGGCGACAGCAACTATCAGGCGTCGACCTCGCCGGCCATTACGGTGACGCTGCTGAGTTCGGAGGAAGGCTTTGGGACGGTGAGTGTGGGCACGGCAGCGCCGGTGGAGACGCTGAACTACACGTTCAGCGCTGATGCCCGGCTGACGGCGATCGACATCCTGACCATGGGCGTGGCAGGGCTGGACTACACCGACGGAGGCAGCAGCACCTGTCAGGTGGGCACGCAGTATACGGCAGGGCAGAGCTGCACGGTGACGGTAGGCTTCACGCCGCGGGCGCCGGGGATGCGAGCCGGGGCGGTGACGCTGTTCGCGCAAGGCAGTAACCAGCCGCTGATGACCTGGTACGTGAGCGGGGTAGGCGAGTCGCCGGCAGTGACCATCGATCCGGGGACGCAGACGACGCTGGCGACGATCACCAATGCGGCGACCTATGGTTCGGCGGTGGACGGAGCAGGCAATGTGTACGTGGCCGATGAGGCCAACGGGCAGGTGGTGGAGATCGCCGCGGGCACCGAGACGCAGACGGTGGTGGCCGGCGGGTTGAGTGCGCCGACGGCGGTGGCGCTGGATGGCGCGGGCAATCTGTACATAGCCCAGAGCAGCGGGGTGGTGCTGGTGCCCAACGAGAATGGGACGCTGAACGCGGCCGACCAGACAACAGTGCAGATCTCAGGGCTGGGGCTGGCGCAAGGGCTGGCGGCGGACGGCAACGGCAATCTCTACGTGGCCGACAGCGGTACGGGCACGGTGCTGGAGGTGGCGCTGGGCGGCGGAACGCCGCAGACGATCGCCTCGGGGCTGACCAATCCGCACGCGGTGGCGGTGGATGCGGTGGGCAATGTGTACGTGGCCAGCGACAATCAGGTGAACGAGTATCCGGCGGGCGGAGGGACGGCGATTCCGCTGGGCACGGGCTACCGCACGCCGCAGGGAGTTGCGGTAGACGCCTCGGGCACGGTGTACGTGGCCGACACGGGCAACGCGCGGGCGGTGAAGGTAGCGGCGGGCGGTCAGGAGCAGTCGGTGCTGCCGGTCAGCGGGTTAACGGCGCCGCACGGGCTGACGGTAGATGCCGGCGGCAATGTGTACGTCTCCGACAGCGGCCAGGTGTATGCAGTGAACCGGGTGCAGGCGGCGCCGCTGAACTTCGGAGATGTCGGAGTAGGCACGACCAGTCCGGCGCAGACACTGCAGGTATCGAACAGCGGCAACCAGCAGCTGACGGTGAGCGGGCTGACCATCGCCGAGAACTATCAGCAGCAGGCGTCGGGCGGCAGCGACTGCAGCGGCAGCACGCAGTTGACGGCTGGCGCGGGCTGCGCGATTGCTGTGGCGTTCTCGCCGACCACGACGGGTGTGCTGAACGGCGCGGTGACGCTGAGCGACAACGCGCTGAACAATCCGGCCAGCCAGCAGACGGTGAACCTGACGGGGACGGGGACGCAGGGGCAGCAGGAGCAGACCATCACCTTCCCCAATCCGGGGACGCAGACTTATGGAGTAGCGCCGATCAACTTGACGGCGACGGCCAGCTCGGGCTTGCCGGTGACGTACACGGTGATCTCGGGACCGGCGACGGTCAATGGCAGCACGCTGACGATCACGGGCGCGGGCTCGGTGACGGTAGAAGCCAACCAGGCGGGCGACGAGCAGTGGCTGCCGGCGCCTCCGGTGGACGACACTTTCACGGTCAACCCGGCGGTGCTGACAGTGACCGCCAACAACGCGTCGATGACCTACGGCGGCACCCTGCCGACGTTCACCGCCAGCTACAGCGGGTTTGTGAACGGCGACACCCAGGGAGTGCTGAGCGGCTCGCCCAGCCTCACCACAAGCGCAACCTCAGGCTCGCCGGTCGGCAACTACGCCATCACCGCCGCCCTAGGCACGCTGTCGGCCCAGAACTATAGCTTCGTGTTCGTCAACGGGACGCTGAGCATCAACCCGGCAGTGCTGACGGTGACGGCCGACAACGCCGCGATGACCTACGGCGGCACCCTGCCGACGTTCACCGCCAGCTACAGCGGCTTCGTAAACGGCGACACCCAGGGAGTGCTGAGCGGCTCGCCCAGTCTGACCACGACCGCAACCTCGCAGTCGCCGGTAGGGAACTATCCCATCACGGCCGCCCAGGGCACATTGTCGGCACAGAACTATACGTTTGTGTTCGTCAACGGGACACTGAGCATCAACCCGGCAGTGCTGACGGTGACGGCCAACAACGCCGCGATGACCTACGGCGGCACCCTGCCGACGTTCACCGCCAGCTACAGCGGCTTCGTGAACGGCGATACCCAGGGAGTGCTGAGCGGTTCCCCCAGCATGACGACGACCGCGACCTCGCAGTCGCCGGTGGGCAACTACCCCATCATCGCTGCCCAGGGCACCCTGTCGGCGCAAAACTATACCTTCGCGTTCGTCAACGGCACGCTGACCATCAGCCCGGCGGTGCTGACGGTCACGGCGAATAATATCACCGCCCATTCCGGACAGCCGCTGCCACCGCTAACATACACGGTCAGCGGCTTCGTGAACGGCGACACCCAAAGCGTGCTGAGCGGCTCCCCAAGTCTGACCACGACGGCGACCTGGCAGTCGCCCGTCGGCAACTATCCCATCATCGCCACCCAGGGCACACTGTCGGCACAGAACTACACATTCATGTTCGTCAACGGCACACTGACACTTTTGTCCGGAGGACACCTCGGGAGGTGATGAACAGGAGCGCCTGGTCGGGGCTTGGGCGGAACGACGGCAAAGATAGCCGGCGCGACAGGTTCCTTTCGCCTGGGCGCTGATCTAATTCCGTGTTAGATCAGCGCCTTCGCCTGTTTTACCACGGAGGCACAGAGACCACGGAGTTTCCTTATCGCCATTTCTCTGTGGTCTCGGTGTCTCCGTGGTGAAACCTAGCTTTCGATTTTGCACTCACCCCTTTTGGTTTTCCTTCAGCTTGCGGGACTTTGCTTCCACGCCATTGGCCAGCTTCTCTTTGTGGGCGTCAAGCTTCTTGGCCACGTCATCGTCATACAACCCGATCATCTGCGCAGCGAGGATGCCGGCATTTGTGGCCCCTGGCTTACCGATAGCGACGGTAGCGACCGGAATTCCCGCCGGCATCTGCACCATCGCCAGCAATGAATCCAGGCCGAGTAGCGCGGTGGAAGGAATCGGCACCGCGATAACCGGCAGCGTGGTTTCGGCGGCGATCACGCCCGCCAGATGTGCGGCTCCGCCCGCGCCGGCGATCACTACTTTGACGCCGCGCGCCTTCAGCCCGCGCGAGTACTCGCTGGTGCGCGCCGGCGAACGGTGCGCCGAGGTGATATCGATTTCGTACGGCACGCCAAACTCGGCGAGCGCCTTGGCAGCCTCGTTCATGATTTCCAGGTCCGAGTCGCTTCCCATCACGATGGAGACAACAGGTGTTTTCGTCATGTTGGTTTTTTGTTTCCGGGAGAATTGCACCGCGCTTGTGTGCCGGCGAAGATGAGATTATACGAGGTATGCTCAGCCGCGGCAGAGTGATAAGGTTCTTATCCCAGAGGTTACGATGTTCAATTTGTTTTTCGCGTTGCTGGCGGTGGTGGCCGCCTCGGTGCACCTCGCAATATCGGCCAGGCGGCGAAGCAGTGCAGCAGCCATTGCCGAAACCTACCTTCTCTACCTGCTGGTGATCTACGTCGGCGTGATGGGGGTGCTCACGGCCTACGCGCATGTGTTCCGTTCCGCCCAGACGTCGGCTTCAATCGGCTGGGCGCCGAGCCCATACGAATATGAAGTTGGAATGGCCGATCTGACCGTAGGGGCGCTGGGGATTCTGTGCCTCTGGTTCCGGGGCGGCTTTTGGCTCGCCACCGCCATCGCCAATGCGTTTTGGCTGCTGGGCGACGCGTTTGGACACATCCGGCAACTGGTTCTCTACAACAATCACGCGCCCAATAACTCCGGGGTTTTCCTTTATGCCGAGATCGTCACTCCCCTCTTTATTCTGTGGCTGACGCTGTATCACCGCCGAAAGGCGGCTCATTAACCATGGTCCTGCCATCGAACTTTGGACCCGCCAGGACAGGCCTCTTAAACTCATCTGGCTCTGTTGACATCTCATGGTAGCCCTTAAAGAGACTCTGTCGCGACCGGTGCCGCCGCTCCGCGACTCAGGTCGGTAATCGCCTTTCAAGCTCCCGCAACTTGAACCATGCGAGGAACTTGGCCGTGCTCAGAGGCAGAGTACTGCAATCCAGTAGGGGTATCGCTTTGGGGACGGATGCTAGCGTCCCCGTGATAGAATTTCTTCTGATTACTCGCGAGAGAAGTTTGTCTTGATCGAGATAGCGCCGTCAATTCTGTCGGCCGATTTCGCCCGCCTGGCCGAGGATGCCAATGCGGCGGTGCGAGGTGGCGCCACCCTCCTCCATGTTGACGTAATGGATGGCCATTTCGTGCCTAATATCACGATTGGCCCGCCTGTGGTCGCTTCGCTACGCAAAGCCGTGGACGTTCCCCTGGACTGTCATCTCATGATCGAAAATCCCGACGAGTATATTCCGGCGTTTGCCGACGCCGGGGCCAATTGGGTTACGGTGCACCAGGAGATCTGCATTCACCTGAACCGGACGCTGGAGCTGATTCGCAGCCACGGCATGCGGCCGGGCGTGGCCATCAATCCCGCTACACCCGTTCAGACCCTCGGGGAGGTGCTGGACATCGTGGACCACGTGCTGGTGATGTCGGTAAATCCCGGCTTTGGCGGTCAGAAGTTTATTCCGGGCGCACTGGAAAAGGCACGCAAGTTGGCCACCATGCGTAATGCGAAGGGCGTGGACTTTCGCATCGAGATCGATGGCGGGATAGACCTGGAGACCGTAGGATCTGCTGCTCGCGCGGGGGTAGAAATCTTTGTGGCCGGCAGCCACGTCTTCGGAAAGGGCGATCCAGCACGCAACGTAGAGGTCCTGCTGCGAGCGGCCCAGGAAGCCACATTGCAGAGCGCCTGAAAAGTGGCATCAGAGATCAGTCCCGGCCAGAATCATCCCCGTTTTTGCCGGGTTATTAGGTTAGGTCCAGAGGTGGTTAGGATGTTTCGTCGCGCAATCATTACGGTCATGGCGAGTCTTCTGCTGTGGCTACTGCCCTCCGTCGCACAAAATACCAGCAGCCAGGCTCCGAGCGCGGGTGCCAATCCGGCGCAGAGCAGCGGCAGTGCTCAGCCCCAGGCCAGCAGCAACAAGAAAAAGAAAAAGAAGAAAAAGAACCAGAACCCGATTGCCGATGTCGATTCCAAGCAGCCCGACAAGGTGTTGTTCGACCGCGCTGAGGACGCGATGAAGCATGGCAAGTACGATGTCGCGCGCCTGAGCTTGCAGACCTTGATCAATACCTATCCTGATTCCGAATACGTGGCGCGTGCCAAGCTGGCGATTGGAGATTCCTGGTACGAGGAAGGCGGCGCGGCCGCCTACGCTCAGGCGGAGAGCGAGTATAAGGACTTCATCACCTTCTTTCCCAACATGCCGGAAGCTGCCGAAGCGCAGATGAAAATTGCCAACATCCATTACCGGGAAATGGAGAAGGCGGACCGCGATCCCACCCATGCCTTACGGGCGGAGGAGGAATATCGACAGCTGATCCTGCAGTTCCCCGACAGTTCCCTGGTGCCGCAGGCCAAGCAGCGGCTGTTGGAAGTGCAGGAAGTTCTCGCGCGCCGGGAATACATGATTGGGCACTTCTACTTTTTGCGCGAAACCTATCCGGCGGCGATTGCACGCTTGAAATCGGTGGTCGATACGTATCCCCTGTACAGCGACGCCGACGAGGCCCTTTTCGAGTTGGGCAACGCGTACGAGCGGGAAGTGGAAATAGTTCGTCGGTCGCGCTTGCCGGAGACTGCAAAGGGCAAGTTGATCAAGCAATACAACGATGGCGCGATTGCCGCCTATGACCGTCTCTTGACCCGCTACCCGTTGGAAAACCGGGCCGAAGACGCGAAGAAGCGGCTTGAAGCCATGAAGCAGCCTGTTCCCCATGCCACACCGGAAGCTGTTGCCCAGGACAAAGCCGAGATCGCCAGCCGCGGCTCGTTGGGCACGGTGGGCAAGGTGATGGAGAACTTCCACAAAGGGCCGGACGTTTCCGAGGCCACCAAGGTTGGCGAGCCGACGCTGGTCGATCCCAAGCAAGCGAGTGCTCCCGACATGGTCCGTGCTGCCAGCGCCAGCGTTAATGCCATTCTGCAAGGCGCGGGCGTGAATACGATTACGGTCGAGCAGGTGAATGACGGCACGCCACCACCGGAGAATGCCGCGGTTCCCCGCTCCGATGCTGCCGCACCCGCAACCGAGAGCGCGCCCAGCACGGATGCGGCTGCTCCTGGAAGCACCGGCGCACCGGCGGGCAGTGACATGAAGAACGATCTGCCTGCGGCGGGAAGCGATCAGCCTGCTCCGCCGCCTCCGCCTACTCAGGTCAACGACGCGGCGAACTCAACTTCCAGCAGCAGTTCGACGTCCGCTACCAGTTCCACGCCGGCTCCTCCGGTCAACTCCAACACGGAAAGCTCTTCGAAGAAGAAGAAAAAGCACCACCTGCTGCCGTTTTAAAGGCGCTGGTCGCTCGCAGCAGAGAGAAGAACTGCATTCGTGGCTTGACCAGCACTACGCGCAGTCGATCGACGCGCAGCTTAAGTCCGACCTGGACGCGGGCCGGCTCGACGACCGTATCAATGCGCTCTGGCCGACCATAAAGCTGGAAGAACACGACCGCTGTGGCGCCGGGACGCATGATCCATCGCGCGAATGCGGATTTCTGGAACGACTATCGCAGATTGCCAGCCGAGATGCGCGCTCGCGCTGATAAACAGTTCGCCTTGCTGAAAGCAAACCCGCAACACCCTTCCCTGCACTTTAGGAAATTGGGCGTCCGCAACGGCCAGGAGATTTGGTCCGCGCGAGTGACGCTGATATCGCGCCCTAGCCCTCAAGCTTTTCAAATGAGTACCTGTGGTTTTGGATTGGCGAGCACAACGTCTATGACGTCTTAGTCTAAGCGGCGGGTGGGGCACTCTCCAGATCCTTGCCTCATGAGGGAGTCCGATGTGCTTGGGTGGGCCAGCCTCATTCCACTACTCCGATAGCCTTGGTTCAAGAAAAGTCTTGACTTTTTTCTCCAACGAGCTTAATTCTAATTTCAGTGCACCTGGTGGACGCCAGGCTGCTGGAAGCAAAGCAATCGAAAGATTCTTGCGAGAAAACCGATCTGCTAGCCGTCCGGTATCCTTCCCTCCACATTGTGCATAGTCGGCTGCTCGCAACGCGACAGCCTGTCACATTTCACCCGTAAAGGGGAAAGGGAAATACTATGCAACTCGATACGCTA
Organism: uncultured Acidobacteriaceae bacterium; assembly: GCA_963785825.1. Taxonomy (GTDB): domain Bacteria; phylum Acidobacteriota; class Terriglobia; order Terriglobales; family Acidobacteriaceae; genus Bog-257. The sequence continues at coordinate 305,850 of CAWAWQ010000003.1, forward strand.
AAGCATTGTACCGATTGGTTTAAGGTACATTCGATGAAGGATGTCGAAGACCCGAGTGGGCAGGTCGCCCGGAAGGAGGTTGTGGTTTCCCTGGATCAGTATCCACACGATTTCGGCTTGGGACCAAACCCGCGACAACCCGTCCTTACATCCCCCGTTTCGAAGAGAATTCAGGAGACGCTCGATGACAATTGGCAGAATTTCCATCTCCTCAACAGGGGAATAACTGTAGTAGCGAAGTCAATGGATTTCGACAACAACTCCAGGCGGATGAGACTTCGTTTGGATGAGAGCGAGGAGGAGAAGCGTCTCTATGGCATTCTCGATGGTGGCAACACAAATGCGCGAATAAACTTTTGGCGAGAGTCGCTGCCAGACGAGCAAGTCGATGAAAAGCTACCAAAAAGTTTCGTCAACATGCAGATCTTAATCCCACACTTGAAGGGCGCAAGCGAACCTTCGCCCGACATGGTCGATCTGCTTAACGACATCAAGGAAGCTAGAAATACGAGTGTACAAGTAAAGACGAAGTCACTTGCCGACGCGCGCCGATTATTCGAGAGCCTGAAGGCTACATTGCAGCAGGAACCGTATTTCTCGGAGATCTCTTGGCACGAGGGACAGGCAGGATCAATTGATGCACAGCAAATCGTTACGCTGCTTATGATGTATTACCCGAGCTTCTGCCAAGCCGCAGACGGTGGGGAGCCCAGCAATGCGTACGGTCACAAGGAGCGCTGCCTGGATGCTTTCTTGGGGTACGCGGAAAAAGAGCCAGAACAGCTCGAAAGATGGATCAAGATTCTGCCGATCACGCTGAGGCTGTTCGATGAACTTCAGATGGACTTCCCTAAGTACTACAGCGGTTCGTTCGGAAAGATTAACGAAGTACAGATTTACGATGAGCGCCGGTATGAACGCGGGAACAAGAAGTACAGGAAGACGGTTCCTAAGACGCAGTTTCTGGGACAGGAGATGAAGTACTCGTACCCTGCCGGCTGGCTGTATCCCTTGTTCGCTGCATTTCGTTTTCTGGCTGCGCCGGACCCAGTCACCGGCCAGATAACTTGGAAACGCGATCCAGCTCAATTCTGGCAAAAACATGCAATAGAAATATGCGAGCAGTACATGCCGCATATAGTCGCCGAAGGATACGCTCCGAAGAAGGTGGCGACGAACCTACTCTGCTACCAGTCCGTAAGGCGAACCGTCAGCGACCTGTACAAGGATGAGCTCTTGAAGGAGGCAGGAATAATAGCCTAACCAATCCTGCGCCTAAGTTCCAAAAGCCGGTGCCCCACTCATTCGCGGTTTTCGAATGAGTGGGGCACCGGAATTAAGGCTTCATATTTAAGATTATGTTACCTGACTGGGTCTGGGAGCGGGCGCTCCGCGCAGCAGGCCTTCGGTGCTGAGGTCTTCCTCGATGTCCGGCCAGTGGATGCCGTATCCGCCGCCGGCGATCTTCCAGTTGCGGCGTTGCTCGGCAGTGGCATGGAACAGTCCCGGATACGATGCCAGCGGGACCGACTTGCACCTCGTCCACGTGAAGCCGGGTGGCACCAGCCTAGCATGTTGAGGCTGCCCCGCGAAGCCGGTGTTGCTTGGGTGGGTTCTTGGTCTCGGGCTGCATTGCGGCGCGACTGTGCAGATTCGTTGCCCGGCAGTGTCGTCCCTGAAGGGACTCGAATTTCCAACAACGGCTTACCCAGCACTCCGCCTCCCCAATCCGCGCAACTGCAGCGCGAATCGGGGACCCCGCTCCGTGCTGGGCTATCTTGTCGCCGTCCCGCTTCGCGGGACTCGGTCGTGCGCAGCCACGTCTGTTGCCCGGTGCCCAAGTTCGCGTCCCTCTTTTGGACGCCAACCTGGGATCACTGAAGCTCGCAACCGGCATCACATTCTCTCTTGATCCCGCCATTTACAATGCCTTCGGCTGCTAAACTGCCCCGAGGCTGTATCCATGGCTACAACTGCACCTGAGCTCGAAACCAAGTCCCTGCCCGCGAATGCCTATCAGCCCTTGAAAGAGGGCGAACTTTATTTGCCGCTGGTGCCCGCCAGCGCGAGCGCGCCGGAAGTCACACTGCGCGCGGTGCTCTGGGGCACGGTGCTGTGCATCGTCTTCAGCGTGGCTTCGGCTTACTCCGCGCTGAAGGTCGGGCAGGGGATGGAGGCGGCGATTCCCATCTCCATCCTGGCCATCGGTCTGGCGCGCTTGTACAAGCGCCGCTCTACCGTGCTGGAAAACGTCATCCTGACCGGTATCGGCGCCGCATCGGGCAGCGTGGTGGCCGGAGCGGTGTTCACGATTCCGGCGCTTTACATCCTCCACCTCGATCCTCATCCGGTACAGACCGTCTTCATTTGCCTGGCGGGAGGCTGCCTCGGCGTTCTCTTCCTCATTCCCCTGCGCGGCTATTTTGTGCGCGAGCAGCACGGCAAGTTGCCGTTCCCCGAAGCCACGGCCATCACCGAGGTGCTGGTCACCGGCGAGAAAGGCGGTGCGCAGGCCAAGCTGCTGCTTCAGGCGACGGTAATCGCGGCGATCTATGATTTCTTCGTCACCACCTTCCACGTCTGGAAGGAGTACCTGAACTTCCAATTCGTGCCGCTCATGCGCTCGCTGGCCGACCGCCAGCGCATGGTGTTCAACTTCGACGCCATCGGCTTCATCCTTGGCCTGGGCTATGTCATGGGCCTGCGCATCTCGATGATCTTTTGCGCCGGCGGCGTACTGGTCAACTTCGTGCTGGTTCCCATGATCTGGTTCATCGGCAGCCACATGGGCGACGTGACGGTTTATCCCGCCACCATTCCCATCTCGCACATGACGGCTGCCGAAATCTACCGCAATTACGTGCGGTTCATCGGCGTGGGCGCGATTGCGGCCGCCGGCCTCGTCGGAATTCTGAAATCGTTGCGTGTGGTGGCGGGATCGTTCGGCATCGCGCTGCACGCCTTCCGCCACGGCGAGGCCCCGCACACGGAGCGGACCGACCGCGATATTCCAATCATGGCCATACTGCTCGGTGTGGTGGTGGGCGCGATTGCCGTGGCCGCCTTCTTCGGGCAACTGCATGTCACGTGGACAATCGTGGCAGTGGGACTGGTGCTGACGCTGCTCTTCGCCTTCTTCTTCACCACGGTCGCAGCCAACGCCATTGCTGCCACAGCGAACAACCCCGCCTCGGGCATGACCCTGCTTACCGTGATCGTCTCGGCGGTGGTGCTGCTGAAGTTCGGCCTGTCCGGAACCACTGGCATGTTCTTTGTGATGGCGCTCGCCGGCATGGTATGCGTTGCGCTCTGCGTCTCGGGACAATTCATTACCGACCTCAAGGCCGGCTACTGGATCGGTTCGACGCCCTCGGCGCAGGAGAAGGTCAAGTTCATCGGGGTGGCTGCCGCGGCGATAACCGCAGGCTTGACCATCGTGCTGCTGGCGAAGGCGTTTCAGTTCGGAGAGGCTGCTCCCGGAGACCTGCGACAGGTGCTGGTCGCGCCCCAGGCTTCCGCGCTGAAAGCCATTGTCGAAGGATTCATGAGCGGTCAGCCGGTCGCTTATATTTTGTTAGGGATCGGCGCGCTGATCACGGTAGTCCTGGAGATGCTTGGCGTGTCGTCCATGGTCTTCGCCCTGGGAATCTATCTCCCGCTGCAACTGACCACGCCCATCCTGGCCGGCGGATTCCTTTCGCACCTGGTGAACAAGCGCGCCGACAAGACCGGCGGTGACCGCGGCCGCTCCATACGCGAGCGTGGCGTCATCGTCGCCGGCGGACTGATGGCAGGAGGAGCGCTGGGCGGAGTACTTGGAGCCGGCCTGCGTTTGCTGCCAAAATATAAAGAAGAGTTAATTCAAACCCCGTTCTATAACAACGAGCCGGTATCGCAGACGATCTCCGCAATCATGTTTGTGGCCCTCTGCGTCTATGTATGGTTCGGCTCAATGAGAGGAAAGAAGGCTGAGTAATGGATCAAACAGGAAAATTTGTTGCAGATGCAGTGCTAGGCATCGACACACTTTGGGGGGGAGACGTGATGTGCCCGTCGGGCACGGGACGATTTATCGCGGACTCGTGGTTTTCGGATGAACCCTTGCCGGCGGCTTACACCACACCGGCGGCCGCGCGAGTGCGCGAAACCGGCGGCGTCGGCGGCAAGACCATCGATCGTGAGGCGGTCGAGGCTTATCTGCGGCAGGTGAATCTGCTGGCTGCTATTGCAGGTGTGCGTAAAGAAGCGGATGGCATGGGCGGGCTGCGGGGCCGGTATCTTACAGGTTTGGCGGACTGCCTGGAAACTATGTGGGACCTTGCCATGGAGATCCTAGGCAAAGGTCCGGCAGTCCCCTATGCGCGCTCGGTCGAGTCGTCGACGGGCCGCCCGCCCGAGCCGTCGAAGCCGGAAGCCAAGCGCGAGAGGGTTGCCGAGTTGCTAGCCCGCGCTGGATATTCATCCACGAGCAATGGCGGACTGCTGGGCGCGGTGGATGCCTGGCGTCGGGAGCGGATCTCTCCCATGGGATCGGTGAAAGCGCTGGGTGGTGCGGTGATCGCTTACTTCGATAACCTGAGCGCCGCGAATTTGCTGCCGTATCTGCCGAAGGAACTGACGAGCGTGCCGCGCGCCAACATCGACTTCCTGCCGATTAAGGATGCCTGGTTCTCGGGTTCGATGAATTACCTGGGTCGCAAGCGCAATCCGGACGGCTCGCCACAATACGAAGCCAGCTACGAGATCAACGCCTCGCTGCAAATCAGCTTCCCCGAGTTTCAGCAACTGGTCAGCCACGAAGTGGTGCCGGGACATGTGACCACGTTTGCCTATCTCCAGAACCTCTATGCGCGCGGATTGGCCGGCTTTGAAGCCACCGTCCTCACCATGAATACACGCGCGGCAACGCTGTTCGAGGGCTTGGCCAACAGTGCCATCCTGATTGCTCACGGAGTGAACGAAATCGATCAGTTGCCGGACGAGGACATGCAGATCGGCGTCCTGCTGGCGCTGTTGCAGGACGATGCCAAGAACCAGTCGTCATATCTGACCTGGGGCGAAGGCAAGCCGCAATCCGAGATCGCGAAGACGCTACGCCAGGATTTCCTGGTCAGCGAAGAGCGTGCCGACAAGCTCTCCGGGGCATGGGGACGTCATCCGCTGCTGGGCAGAATGTACCTCCCGGCGTATCGCGCGGGCACCGAAAAAGTGGCAGAGCTGCGGCGGACATTTCCTGCCGAACGCGTGCTGCCGGCCATCTATGGGTGCTTCGGTATGGTGGACATCAGCACCGTGGATGAAGTGCTGCGGAGCAAGGCTCAGGCACAGGGTTAGTTGATTCCCACCCAAGCAAAGGAAGCTTGGGTGGGGCAACACCGGCAATAGCGGCTGCGAGGACTGTAAGCTATTCATGGACATCACGAGACGAGTGCTGGGCCCTATAGCACTACCCCGAAACAAGGGAGATAGTCTGACCCAGCTTCAGATTGACGTCAAGACATTCCTACACCGCCTGCTACTCTCCGAGACCTTCATCTTGTACTCTGTGCGATTACGGGAGATACCGCTGTTAGTGCCATATTTTGGGTACGAGGGATTACGCGAACTCCTCAGGAACGGTGCACTGAAGATTAGGTGCGAATGCGCGCAACTGGCCCGGGGGCAGCTGCAGGGGCCGTCCTTGCCGCCGATGACTTACCACTTTTTGTACCTTGACGCACACGACCATGAATATTACGTACACAGGTGCTTGCAGAACATCCATGACTCTCCGGGATTGACGCATCGGGAAATTCTAAGGCTTAAGAGGGATGTCGTAGAGGCGATTCAAAGGCCTCATGGAGAGAGCGACTCTGACAGGGTTCGCGATAGAATCAGTCCTGCATTGGAATCAGATTTGCTTCACAACAGAGTTCTGGTCGAAACAGCTCTCAGGCTGCAACTAGCGAGAATGCAGCAGTCTGCATCACCGCAATTCACGTTTGAAATCAACAAAGTTGACACTGATACGTTTTCGGTGACGACCGACCTCGCCGAAAGATGCGCTCTTTCAGGCGACGCTTGCGAAGGGGCTTTCCAAGGGGCATTTATTGCTGTTGGCGAACTGCAGCAAAGGCTCGCGGAGATGCAAGCTTATGAGGCGCTTTCCGGCTTTGGCGATGATGATGTTCCGCTATTCAGGGCAAAATTAGCATCTTTGGGATCGCTTGCGACTTCTGCGAACTCAGAAGCGCGATTCAGGCGGGTAATCTCGATAGCTCTCCCCAGCTTGACACTAGACTCGGGGACCAAGATCAGCGTTGACAAACTACTAGAAATCAGGGCCAGCTCGGAACTGCGGGAATTCCGAGATTGGCTCGGGACGACCGATTCAGCTACCGAGGAAGAGATACTTCAGAGGGTCGGCGGCATAAGAGCGCGCCTGGGAGTCTTCGCTCAGAGCACGACAGGCAAAACGGTTCGCTTCCTGGTTGGAGCAGGCACGACGCTTCTCTCAGGGGGCGCAGGGATCATCACCGGACTAGCGGTAAGCGCCATTGACCAATTCCTAATTGAGAGGGTGTTGCCGCGCACGGGCATTGCCGCATTTGTAAGCGAGCTGTATCCGTCACTCTTTGAGCAAGAGACGAGGAATGACGAATAGTCTGCCCGGTGCCCCAGGTTCGTGTCCTCTTCTCGACTTCTTGACGGTAATCTGGGCAGAGGAAAGCCCGATTGGCCCGGCACACTTCATCGGTGCCGAATCGATCACACCCAGTGGTCGTCGCATTGCCGAAATCGCCTTACCGGCGCGAATGAGAGCCCGGAGGGCGTGCCATGACAGCCCAGCATGGAGCCGCAGGCGGAGTGCTGGGTAGGGATGGTTTTCCGGCGGTGAGTCCCTCGGGGACGAGCACATCACACCCGCATGTGTGCTGGCTCACAGAGTCCGGTGCCAAGGTGTCATAGTGTATTCCAATGCCGCACACTCTGGCCCGCAACCTGGTCCATTGCGTCTTCAGCACGAAGGGCCGGCTTGGTTCGATCCGTGACCCCGAAGCCCTCTGGAAGCGCCTTGGCGTGATCGCACGGGCAAAGGACATTTCCTTGCTCACCGCCGGCGGGACGGCGAATCATGTACACCCGCTGATCGCGCTTTCGCCGGTGATGACCCTGGCGAATGCAATTCAAAATCTAAAGGCGCACTCTTCCCGATGGATGAAAGAAGACGCCCCGGCATTCGCCTGGCAAGAGGGCTACGGCGCATTCGGGGTAAGCGAATCGCAGCGTCAAAGCGTGCTAGATTACATCGCAACCCAGGCCGAACATCACCGGAAGTGGAGGTACCAACAGGAATTTGAGACGCTGGTTCGCAAATCGGGCGTGAAATACGATTCACGATACCTGGTTGGTTGACGTGCCCGAGGCACTACGACCTCCTCTCTAATCCGCCTACCCAGCACTCCGCCTGCGGCTCCGTGCTGGGCTGTCATGCCACGCCCTCCGGGCTCTGATTCGCGCGGGTGCTATGCGGCTGAAGTCTTCGGCGGCTGGAGTGGACTGATTATTGCCTAAGCCGATGGCGAAGCGGGTGGTCAGCGTGATGCCAGAGTGTCTGCCAGGCGCAACTTGATGAACGCCTGCCTTGTCACGCCGATTCTCTTCGCTTCACGGTCGATCACGCGCAGCATGTCGAGCGGAAAGTCAACGTTCACGCGTTGCACCTCGCGACCGGGACGCCTGGCTTTCGCCAGACGAAGGTGGGCGCTAAGGTCCTCGCCGGCATCATGCATCTCATCAAGGCGAGCGGCGCTGAGCGCCCTATTCCGCGAAGTACCACGCCTGTTCATTTGCGCGTGCGCGGCGGACCGAGATGATGCGGATTTTCTCATTGCGGTATGTGATAAAAGCAGACCACGTCGTTTTGCCAATGCGCCCAATCACCTGATGGCGCGGTTCGTCGAGAGTTCGCGCCGGAATCTCCAGCCGGTCGGCATCCGTCCAAATCTGCTGCGCTTCGACAAAGTCGATTCCGTGTTTTGCCTTGTTGGCTGCCGATTTGGCTGGATCGAACTCGAACTCCAATGCCGCCACCGGTATAGAAATTATACCATTGGGCTCCTTCGTCGTAGGCGGGGGGACAGGTCGCCCGGCCTAGCATGTCAAGTCTTGAAGCCCGGTGCGCGGTGCCCCAGGCTCGCGTCCTTGTTTTGGACGCTAACTTGGGATGACTGAATCATGCCGGGGCGCTATGATTTGCAAAGAGGGTTCGAATGACGACCGAGCAAATCGAAATTGACCCGGCCATTATGATGGGAAAGCCGTGGTTCGGGGCACCCGAATCACCGTCGAGCTGATCCTGCGCAAGCTCGCCGAGGGCGCCAGCGAGAACGAACTGCTGGAAGACTATCCGCATATCACAAGAGAAGACATCCGGGCGGCAGTGGCTTATGGCCGCACGGCTGAAGCCGCGCTCTGAGATAAAGCGATTGGAGATGAAGTTCTAGGCTGTTCTGGTTTTGCTGGCCGGCAGGGATTCAGTTTCCAACGTATCCAGATCCAGGATTTGCGAAGCATGCTGGATGTCAATTCCTACAACTCGGCCCGACGCATCCAGGTCAATCACCACACCCTCGGCCACTTCGCGCGAGTCGGTGCTGGGCTTCGCATTCAAATCGATGTAAAGCGAGTCTGTTTCGGGGTAATAATGCAGCTTCATGTTTGCTCCTCGTCTGCTCGACTCAAACGAAAACTTCGATCGGGAAACGCGTTGTGTATCGTCTCACCATCTTCAAGTGTCACCACCCGGAGAATTCGACCTCCCAATTCTCGCACAGGACCCCAATAACGAATGCGACCATCGGTTTGTGTTTCGCGCGACAAAGGGTGCTTCAAAACTTCCTCGCACCATGTCAAGCGTTATTAGTGGACGGGTGGCCGGGTCGAGTGGCGCGGGCGGGTGGGCGATGAACAATATCGCCATTTCATAAACAACCCACATGACGTAGCGGCCAGGGGCGGCGTATCCTGCTCGCGGTTGCTTGGGGTACTTCCGCGATCGCCGCAAACCCTCTATCATGGCCATCGGAAGAAACGATGAAACCATCCGCCACGCACAAGTGGTTACTCGCCTCGGTGACGGGCGTCCTGTGGGCTATCGCTACCGCGATCCTCTGGGCGGTGCTGGCGCTCGCCTTCGGACGCAGCAAAAGCGACCTGCGGCTCATCACCATGCTGATCCTCGGCGCGTTGATCGTCGCGCTTCTCGGCGCCCACGTCTACAGTGAGGGTTGGAAGAGCGGGAGCAAGGCAATAGTCGGTTCCCGCAAAGACTCGAGCCCCTGAACCCGGCAAGATGATGACTTGCGTAAAATTGCCTTATCACAAGTGTTCGCCGTTAAGCCGATAATCGGCAGCGGCGAGCGCCAATTCGTCCCCTGTGATGCAACGTCATAACTGTTGTAGACCCTGATAGTTGCTGTGGGTTACGCATCCTCGTCCGTTTTGACACCCCCTTATAGGAGCAAACCGAATGTTGAACTATCCACGCCTTTTCTTCTTGTTCTCGCTGGTCGTGTTGTGGCTGGCAGCCCAACTTGGCGCTTTTATGCGCCAGCGACGGCCCCTGAAGGATGAGGAACGCGACGATTTCGGTGTGGTACAGGCCGCTACCCTGACCTTGCTCGCCCTCATCATCGGCTTCAGCTTCTCCATGGCCATCAGCCGTTACGATCTGCGCAAGACGTACGAGGAAGCGGAGGCCAATGCCATTGGCACCGAATATGTCCGGGCGGGGTTGCTGCCGGTGGCCGATGCCGCAGCGGTGCGTGGCCAACTGAGAAAATATCTCGACTTGCGGATTTCGTTCTACCGAACTCGCAATCAGCAGGAGCTTGCGCAGATCAACGCCGATACCGCGCAACTGCAAGCGGAGATGTGGTCGAGGGTGCAAGCGCAAGCGATGGCGCAACCAACCCCCATCATCGCCCTTGCGGTTTCCGGTATGAACGACGTTCTCAACTCGCAGGGATACACGCAGGCGGTATGGTGGAACCGGATTCCAGATTCGACATGGACATTGATGATTGCGATTGCCGTCTGTGCGAATGTGTTGGTTGGGTATGCGCACCGGACTAACCGATTCAGCTTACGGCTGGTTCTGCCGCTGGTGATCTCTATCTCATTTCTCCTGATTGCCGACATCGATAGCCCGCGCGGGGGATTTGTCCATGTAACTCCCCAAAATCTGTTAAGCCTGTCCCAGTCCTTGTCGAGACAGTAACGGAGTGGACATTTTTTCCAGAGCGAGCTTAAGCATTGGCTGTAGACGTCCGCTCTCCTGGCCGTGCAGGAGCTAGTGCGATCAAGGCTACCCCGATGATGAGGAGCACAGCCACACCCACCAGTTCTCCGCGTCGGATCACATTCTCGTATGCCTGCACCGCCATGACCGCGGCGTGAGCCAGGCTCGACCATGCGGTGAAGGCGATCAGGCTGCGATTCGCCGATGGGTTACGCGTCGCCAGCAGCAAGAAAATTCCGAGGGTGACGTAGAGGCTAAGCATCATCGCCAAGGCAGGCTCTTGCCGCAGAAACATCGTCAAGGGATAAACCAAAGCCAGGAAGAGGAGTCCTACCAACACCAGCACAATCTTCAGCGCCCGTTCTCGACTCATGACGTCCTCCTGGTGCACCGCCCCGTGTCAGGCGAAAAAGGGCAGAGCGGAAGCGTTTGGGTGTATATTGTTGCGCACTCGGGACCCCCAAGATGAAAATTCTGATTAATTAATTTAGAAAGAGAAAACGATGTCAAACCATTTCACTGGACTCAGTCTCGGCCCGCCGCTGGGCGATCAACGACTCGACCTGTGCGACCTGTACGCATTCCAGTCGCCCGCTGACAACAACAGAACCGTGATCATCCTCAATGCAAATCCGAATGCGGACGCGCTCCATCCCGACGCAATCTATCGCCTCAACATCGATAACGACGGCGATTACCTGACGGACATCGCGTTCAGCTACTTATTCTCGAAGCCGCAGGACGGCAAGCAGACGGTTAACGTATTTCTGGCGAAGGGGGCGGAGTCGCGCTCGGTCGAAGCGGTAGGGACGAAGATCATCGCTGATGGCGAGGTCTCCTTCGGCGCCACTCCGAATATCATCAAGTCGGGCCCCTACACGTTTTTTTCCGGCAGCCGCAGCGACGCGTTCTTCTTTGACTTCGACGGAATTAAGAACCTGTTCGACACCAGGGGTAAACGGAACTTCACCGAACCCCATCTCGGCGGCAAGTCGCCCTGGACCGGCGTGGATTCGAATACGGAAGCCAACGTGTTTTCGACTGTGATCGAACTGCCGACCAGTGAACTCAATCCTCAGCCCGAGATCCACATCTGGGGACGGTGCAGCGTGCGCGAGAACGGCAAGTTGGTTCACGCCGATCGCGCCGGGCACCCGAGCGTGAGCAGCTTTTTCAATACCGACGACACCAAACTGGAATACAACGCCAGCGAACCGGTCAACGACCGCAAGCGATGGCTCGACCAGTTCGTGCATTTGATGGGACATACCGGCAACTACACACGCGAGGAAGCAATTGCCGCCATCGACACGGAGCGCACCCTTCCCGACGTGCTGAGTTTCGATCCGTCCAAGCCCGCGAAGTATCCTAACGGCCGCGTCTTCACTGACGACGTGATCAATTACCGCCTCGCTTTCCTGACCAAGAATGAGTGTCCGCCCACAGGTCTCAAGCCCCACACCGACATTCTGAAGGAGTTCCCCTACATCGGAACGCCGCATGGGAAGTAGCGGCCCCCTGCTTCAGTAGGATGCACCTTTGACGCTGGCCTGAAGGCCAACTCTACCCGGACTACACCGACGCTGAAACTGCTATAGAAGTGCAAAACCTGCCCGGAGCCTTCCCGGGCAGGCCCTTGTGTCTTTCGAAATCGCGCGCTCGAAGGATTAAGATCGAGAAGCGGGACCCTGGAGGTTTTCGATGTCATTGCTGGGCTGGAGTGGGACTGACGTACGCAGGAATTTGATCGGCTGCTTGTCCCTCGTGATCTGTGCTCTCATCCTGGATAGCTCTCCAACAACGGAGGCTCAAGCGAAACGGGCAGTCGCGAGTGCGCCAACGAGCACCGCATCTCCTGTTTCTCGCGGCCAATACATCGTAGAGGACGTCGCAATGTGTGGCACCTGCCACACGCCCCGGCTTTCCAACGGTGAGCTCGATCGCTCTCGGTGGCTGGCAGGCGCCCCGGTGCCGTACCTGCCCGCCCGGCCCACGCCGGATTGGCCGATCGTGGCGCCGCGCCTTGCCGGTCTGCCACCGACTACGGATGCCGGCATGATTACCTTGCTGACCACCGCAGTGTGGATCACCGGCGCGCCTCTTCGCGACCCCATGCCAAAATTTCACATGACGCGTTCTGACGCTGAGGCGGTGCTGGCTTATCTCAAGTCGTTGAGTCCCGGCAGATGACGGCTGCCGCTTGCCGGCGTCATGCAGGGTGATCCCCAGCTGAACGGTCTGATTCAGATTACTTTATTGCGATTTGAACCCGGGGTGATTTGCCGCTACCCGGCACGACCGCCTGCGACGGGGTTGGTTGTGCAATCGCCTGTTTGCCTCAACAACAGCTTTCTTTCCAGCTGCTGCCTCGCCTTGTCACCGCGCCTTGTCGCACAGATCACTGACAAATGTTGACGAAGATTATGAAATGCCAACGGGTGTCTCGGGAGAAGATTCCCGGCCTTTTCCCACCCTTTTCGGATCGCGTCTCAGCGGCGAGAAACAAGACCCTCTCGACCTTTCTTCTCCCAGCACCATAGGGAACCCCCAAAAGTTCCCAGAGGAGATGATCCCATGACACACACGTCCACTGTTCCGAGGTGCATCTTCAGCATCGTTGTTCTGTTCATCTCGTCGATGCTCGTGGCGCAGAACTCTGTGCCCTTCCTCAACCAACCTCTCATACCCGACGCCATCGCCCCGGGACTACCCGGACTTACCCTCACGCTTACCGTGAATGGGACGGGATTTGTCCCGGGAGCGACCGTAAACTGGAACGGCAGTCCACGGTTTACAGCTTTCGTGAACAACTCGAAGCTTATCGCGTACATTCTTTCGCGGGATATCGCTGTCCCGACCACGGCTTGGATCACGGTGTTGAATCCTGCGCCGGGCGGCGGTACTTCGAACCTTTTGTTCCTACCCATCAACAATCCGAGTTCCACACTCTCGTTTCGCCGGACCGATTATGTTGTCGGCGGCAATCCTCAGTACACAGCAACGGGCGATTTTAACCGGGAGGGCAAGCTGGACTTAGCGGTCGCCAACGACGGCACCGGCATGGTTTCCATACTCCTGGGGAACGGAGATGGCACATTTCAGGGCCCAGGAGACTACTACGCCGGTCCCTGTGCTCAGATACCGATTGTTGGGGATTTCAATGGTGATGGGATACTCGACCTCGCTGTGCCGAACTGCTCCGGGGTTTCCGTACTGCTGGGCAACGGGGACGGCACCTTCCAGCCTGCGGTTAGCTATCCGATAGGCACCTCTCCGATTCAAGGCATTACGGCGGACTTCAACGGAGATGGCAAGCTCGATTTGGCAATTGGTGGCTTTGGTCCAGGGGTTTCCGTCCTGCTGGGCAACGGGGATGGTACATTTCAACCCTACGTTAACTATCCGGTGGGAAACGTACAAACGGGTGTGATGGCCGGCGACTTCAATCGTGATGGCGAGCTCGACCTTGCCGTGGCGAACTGGGGATCTAATACTGTCTCCATTCTGCCCGGCAACGGAGACGGCACGTTCCAGCCTCACGTCGACTACGCCACTGGTAACAGCCCCGGAGTGCTGACCATCGCGGACCTGAATGGAGATGGCAACCTTGACTTGGCGATTCCTAACCAAGCCTCAGGTACGGTTTCGGTTCTGCTGGGCAATGGGGATGGTACGTTCCGTCCGCACGTGGACTATCAGGCTCCGCACTCGGGCGGAGCGGACGCTGCGGACTTCAACCAAGACGGCACCCTGGACTTGGTTGTGTCGGGTCCCAACGGCGTTGACATTCTTCTGGGTAATAGCGACGGAACTTTTCAGGCGCCTCTGTCCTTCCCGACAGGCAACCATCCGTGGAATCCTCTGCCCGCCGATTTCAATGGCGACGGCCGCATTGATCTTGGAATCAGCAACTGGAGCGACGGCACCGTTGCTGTCTTTCTCCAGCAGCCAGTCGCGGTGTCGGCTTTAACACCACACCGTAAGTGACATCCTGCGGCTCAACAGCGGCCGGCATCCCGATTGGGTACCGGCCATTTCTTTGTCTGGCGGGTTTGGCCCAGACACCGTTCTTGGAAGCGATCACCTGCTCGGCTCGGCTCTCGCTTCGGCTTGTCACGTCGTTCTGCGTCGGGCGTCACTGACAAACTATCGCCGCAAGAGTGCCGCGGCCGCCGATACCATCGCTGGCTGCCGCGAAAAATCCACCAGGTTCAACTGCACGCCGCCGAAGTCGGGGTGCTGGTTGTAATCCACCGTGAACGCCAGGTCGACGAGATCGCCGGCCAGCAACGAGCCTTCAACAACCCGATCGGCCATGCGCCAGGCGAGAACGTCGTGCGCGCGCCGGAAGCGCTCACCATTGACGCCGCGATCTCCGGGCAGCACACGGAACTTCAGGTGCTTCTCCTTCAGGACGCGCGGCGGCTGAAGCAGCTTGGCGCCACGTGCGACGAACACTGGAACGGGATTACCCACGCCAAACGGCTCCAGCTTCTGTAGGGCGAGCCAGAAGTCGTGCTTGATGTCGTCCAGGTCGACCTCGGCGTCGTACTCCAGCACCGGAACGAAATCCGTCGGCGTCAAACGATGGCGGGCGTAGCTGTCGAGCCGCGAGCGAAGCTCGGGAACGCGCTCCACTGGCAGCGCGCAACCGATGGCGTGCGAGTGCCCGCCGAAGCGCGTGAACAGCTCGGGGCAGGACTCCAGCGCTTCCAAAAGATGAAATGCGCTGATGGAGCGCCCGGAGCCGTGGGCTTCTTCGCCTTCGCAGGCGAGAATAAGCGTGGGCCGGTGGTAGCGTTCGACAATGCGTGTGGCGCAGATGCCGATCACGCCGCGATGCCAGTCCTGGCCATCGACCACGAGGCAGTAGGCGTCTTTCAGCTCCGGCGACGATTCGATCTTCTGCTGAATCTCCTCCAGGATGCGCTGCTCTTCCTGCTGGCGATTGCCATTCAGCTCGTTGAGCTGCATGGCCATCCCCGCCGCGTTGCCGGCATCCTTTTCCGTGAACAGCTGGATGACCCGCTCGGCGATATCCATGCGCCCGGCGGCATTCAGACGGGGAGCCACGCGGAATGCAATATCTCCGGCACTCAGCGGGCGCGAGCCATCGAGCTGGCAGTTGGACAGTAGCGCGCGCAGACCGGCATTTACCGGCTTGCGCAGGCCTTCCAGCCCGAGCTTGGCGAAGACGCGGTTTTCGCCAACCAGTGGCACGGCGTCCGCGATGGTGGCGATCGCTACCATCTTCAGAAACGACGGCAGCAGCCGGGCGCGGTCACTTTCTTCCAGTAACGCCTGCGCAATTTTGAATGCCACTCCGGCGCCGCACAACGACTTGCAGGGATAGTCGCAATCTGGCTGATTCGGATTCACCACCGCCAACGCCTTGGGCACGCCCCCGGCGTGCGGCAGATGATGGTCGGTAACGATCAAGTCGATGCCCCGCCGCTGCGCGGTCTCGGCGGCAGCGAAGGCGCGAATGCCGGTATCGACGCTGATGATGACGCGAATGCCGCGATCGGCGGCTTGCTCGATGACTTCATCGCGCATGCCGTAGCCTTCGCGGATGCGATGCGGCACGTGATAATCGACTTTGCCCCCGCACAGCTCGAGCGCGGTCTTGAGAATAACGATGGCGGTGGTGCCGTCTACGTCGTAATCGCCGTAAATGAATACGGTTTCGCCATGTTCGATGGCGGCGCGCAGACGCTCGACCGCCGCGCGCAATCCCATCATCCGATCGGGCGAGTGCAGGTCTTGCAGAGAAGGGTTCAGGAATTTGTGTGCCTGTTCGGCGGTCTCGATACCGCGCACCGCCAGCAGGCGTGCCAGCCACGCAGGCAAGTTCATCTCCAGCGCCAGGCGCTGTACATGTTGCATCTCGGCATTGCGCAGTGTCCACCGCACGTCAGCTTTTACTCCGCGAAAATTTCATTGCGATCGTGGCATCAAGACAGACGGGTTCATGGTAACCCAGCAGGCACCCTGCTACTTGCCAGTTCCAATTGCTAAACGGCTAATTGCTAAGTGCTAACTGCTAACTGCTAATTGCCAACTGCTATCTGCCCACGCCCTCTCTGTGTCTCTGTGCCTCTGTGGTGAAATCTTTTATCTCCTCTTCCACTCGCCGCATGCGCAGCAGAATTCGTGCCAGATATCCCAGATACACAACCCACGCAACAGCGTACGCTGCTTTCAAGAATGCAATTGGATTCATTGCGAAACTCCTCTCAGCGCCGCCTGCGCATGCGCCGACTCCAACGCCTCCTCCTTCATCTGCAACTTGTAACGCAGCCAGACAAACAGAATCCCCAGCAGGGTGAACGCCGCCAAGTTGAACAGGAAGACGTGCGCCATGGCGGGATCGAGTCCCGAGCCCTGTCCGCCGCCGATCACCGGCGAAGGATGCTGGGTGCGAAACCAGCGGATCGACATGTAGACAATGGGTACATCCGCGAAGCCAAAGATGGCGAAGGCTGCTGCCAGCACCTGCGTCTGGCCTCCGGCGGCAAAGCGTCGCAGCACCAGATAGCTCACATAGATCAGCCACAACACCAGGGTGGTAGTCAGCCGCGCGTCCCAGGTCCACCAGATGCCCCAAACCGGTCGCGCCCACAGCGGGCCGGTGATCAGCAGGACGGTGCAGAAGACCACACCGACCTCGGCTGATGCCGCTGCCATGGCATCGCTGGCCAGGCTGCGCTTCCACAGATACCACGCCGAGGCGACGAAGTTGAGGAAGAAGCAGAGGAATGCCACCCACCCGGAGGGCACGTGGTAGTAGAAGATGCGTTGCACGTCGCCCATGGTCTGCTCGGTGGGAGCGACCGCCAGCGCCAGGTAGCTGGTCACGCCGAGCAGGACCAGCGTTAGCAAAATCGAAAATATTGCGAGCTTTTTCATTCCAGCTTCCAGAGTTTTTCGCTGTTCGCTATTCGCCTTTCGCCAGAACTGCTACATCGCTTTCTGGCCAAGAGCGAAATGCGAATAGCGAATAGCGAATAGCGAATAGCGAACTGCGAAGAGCTTTTATTCCGCGTTCAAAACCGTCTCAAACAGCAACAAGCAAATCAAGGTGAACACGATATCGTAAACCGCCAGCAGCTTGATCCAGAAGTCGGGCGAGGCGTCGCCGGTCAGGATCGAGGTTGTCGCGTCGACCATGGCCAGCAGCGCCGGTATCGAAATCGGGAACAGGATAAGTGGCAGCATGATCTCGCGGCTGCGGGTGCGAATCGACAGCGCCGCAAAGAACGTGCCGTTGACGACCAGCGCCCAGGTTCCCAGCAGCGCCACCACCACCAACTGCCACACCGGCCCAACCGAACGCAGCTCGTAGAACACCACGAACAGCGGCGCCATCAGGACTTCCAGCACGGTGACGAAGAGAAAGTTCCCGACGGTCTTCGCCAGGAAAAGCGCATTGGCAGGCGCCGGCGAAACGCGATAGGCGTCGAGCACCTGGTTGCGTAGCTCGCGTGCCCAGGTCTGGTTCAGCGCGACCACGGCAGCGAACAGGAATGCCACCCAGATCAGGCCGCCGGCGATCCGCCGCGATTCTTCGGCCGTGGGGTTGAAGGCGAAGCTGAAGATCACCACCACCAGCAGCGCAAAGAACAGCATGGAGTTGATGGCGTCCTTGGAGCGCCACTCCATGCGCAGATCTTTCAGCAGCGTTGCCCGGGTGACGGAGAGGGTGGTCATGGAGCCATCCTCACTTCGGAGCTTGCGGCGTCTGCGTTGCGCGAGACCTCTTCACGTGCGACGATCTGCCCCGCCGCCATGCGCACCCACTCGTCGGCCGCACCTTCCATGAGGGCGGCCTGATGGGTGACGACAAAGATGGTCTTTCCCTGGTCGCGAACTCGCCCCAGCACGGCCGCCATCTCACGGGCGGAATTGATATCGACGTTGGAAAAGGGCTCGTCCAGGAGCATCAGCTCAGGATCGTGGAGCACGGCCCGTGCCAATGACAGCCGCTGCCGCATGCCTTGCGAGTACTGGCCGATGCGGCGCGCCAGATCGGGATCGAGTCCGACCATCTGCATCGCGCTGCGGCAGACCTGGTCGTCGTGAATTCCGTAGAGCCCGGCGAAGTAGCGCAGGTTCTCCATGCCGCTCAGCTCGTCGTAGAGGAGGGGCGCGTGACCCATGTAGCCGACGCGATGGGCGACTTCGCGAACTGTCTTCGCGCCCAGGATCGTGAAGCTGCCCTGGCTGGGCTCCATCAGCCCGGCAATAATGCGCAGTAGCGTGCTCTTTCCGGCGCCGTTGTCGCCCAGCACGACGTATAGCCGGCCGGGCGTAAAGCTATCCGAGATGCCGCGTATGGCAGCAAACCGGCCAAAGAATTTCACCAAATTTTCGAGAATGATTACGGGCGGAGGCGAAGGATCTGTTGCTGTGGCCGGATTGTACGCTTTGCTGATAGGCACTCCGAGAGGTTCTTAGTTAATCGGCGACCTTTACCTGCTCACAGCTTCAGCCGTTCTTCCACCCGGATAAGGCAGTTGTCGATTTCAATCGCTTTGCTCGTAAGATCGTCGAACTTCTGATCGAAGCGGGTGAAACGCAGATTCATGTCCGGGCGTAGGACATTCATTTCAGGGTGCAGGTCGCGAATCCCAGTGTTCTGAAAGTAAAAGCCCACCAAGAAGACAACCAACGGCATGCACAGCGCGGTAAAGAACTGGGCATTAGTCATGATGTCGCTCTATCCTCCAGGATTGTGCGACTACAGCGCCGCCTTCTGCGCAGTGCCTTGCATTGCCGGCGCAGCACCCGGCTGCTTGGGAGCATACTTCGAAGCGCACTTGGCCTGAATATTACTGGCGTGAAAGACGCCATCGCGGCCAAACTTGCCCTCCGCCAGCGCCTGCGCGTTGTCCTTGAAAGTGTCGGGAGGAGCTTCCGTCCCGCTGTAAACCACGGGCAGAGTCCGAGTCTCTTCAACCAGCAGGAACTCCAGATGTGTCCCCTGGCGCTTGATGGAACCCGGCTGTACATTGCCCGCTACCCGCAAGCGCTTGCTGTAGGCGCTGTTGCCCATGCCATTCAGTTCTTTGATCGTAACGTAATAGCTCTTGCTGTCCTGCACGCCGGTGTAGGCGAGGTAGCCGAGTGCCACCACGATTACCGCCATCACCGCGCCAAAGCGCAGGTACCTGCGTCCCTGTTCAGACATTCGAACAGCACCCCTTCTTCTCCAGGCCTTGCGGCTGACCGGATGTTCTCAAGCATAGCGCGATTGCACGCACAACGCCATGTGACTTTAGTCACAGACAGTTAGGTTGCCGTCTTTGGGGAATTGCCGCCTGGAAACTTGCGAGCTACGCCGCCCCTCGGCGCTGATTGGCGTCGAGGCTCGACTGGACCAGTTGGATCAGTTCAGTGGGATCCAGCGGCTTGACGCGGAAGGTGACGTCCAGCCCCTCGTACTCGGGTTCCGCCTCCGCTAGACCGCTGAGCACAATGATCGGCAGCCAATTATTGCCGCTGCGGATCCGCCGGACCAACTCCGATCCGCTGCACTCCGGCATCAGGTGGTCGGTAATGAGGATGCCGATGTATCCCGGAAGCACGCGCAGGGTGGCCAGCGCACTCTCCGCCGTGGTGGCAATGGCGACCTGGAAGCCGGCCTTGCGCAGTACCGCCTCGCGGACACTGAGTTGCAAAGGGTTATCGTCGACCAGCAGAACCTGGCTCATGCCATTCACGCCCTCTACTTTACGCCATTTAAGTTGCCGCCCGATCCAGCTTGACACTTCCCGGTCGCCAACCCTAGCACGGATTTGGCGCAATTCGACAAAAAAATGCCTCATCCGATCTAGTTGACCTAACCGCAGAAGTGGGCGAACTGCCCAAGACGAATCCGGACAACCCGATCACAACCCCACAACCCTAATGGCCGAAAGGCCAATTTGCAGCTACACGGAACCCTGTCCGCTAATTTCTTCCTGTGCGCGCAGCCAATCCTGCTCCGGAGAGCCGCCGTTTCCGTCCCGCTGCAGGTAGAGTTCGTAGGCACGAACCCGGATCTGCTCCTCCAGGGTGTTGGCTGGCTGGCTAACCGCTACGGGGGAGGCTGCGGCTTGCGCGATGGCCCCGTTACCATTCTCCGGCTGAACGCTATGTACAACCCCGTTACCATTCTCCGGCTGGATGCTATCTATCGTAGTGGCAACAGCTTTGCGGCTCCGCTTCTTGGAGGTCGTGCTTTCCTTGTCCCGAGGTACTTTCGACATCGTACTCGACTCCTCAACCCTTTACAAAATTGGCACCTCGCCGACCACTTGCAATCATCGTTGCCAGATGCCTTCCTTCCAATATAACGAAACTTCGCCGACTTTTGGGAGCCAAAGCGCGCGTCTCCCCAAATTTCACGAACTTTGTAGCCAGTAACTGCCGCTCATCTCATTTCCGCGCAACTGGCTATCGATTTTCGACTTAAAGGTGTCCAATTAATGTTGTCGTCGGCCCTTGCCGGAACCAACTTCGTTACAGGTGCGTATAACTAAAAGGAAGCTGCCGCCATGATGTTCTTCGAGATTCTTCGGCAGATGTTGCGCACCCTGTGGGCGCATAAGCTGCGCTCATTCCTGACGATGTTCGGCATCGCTTGGGGCGTGGGATCGCTGCTGCTGCTGGTCGGGCTGGGCGAAGGTTTTCGCTCCGGCAATCGTCGCGAGCTGAACTCGCTGGGCGAAGACATCATGTTCGTCTTTCCCGGACGCGCACCCGCTATCGCCGGCAATATGAGCTCCGCCCGTAGCTACAACCTGACTCTTCAGGATTATCGCGACATTCAGAACGAGGCGCCGCACGTGCGCGCGGTCGCTCCGGTGCTGTCGCGCATGGACATCCGCGAAGTCAGCGATTACGGCAACACCAATGGAGAAGTCAGCGGGGTTCCTCCCCATTACGCCAGCATCCGCTACCTGCCGCTGGCGGCTGGCCGCTGGCTGAACCAGGATGATGAATCCCAGAAGCGCCTGGTCGCTGTAATCGGCGACGAGATGCTGAAGAACCTGTTCCCCGGTCGGCCCGCGGTCGGCAATACCATCCTGCTGAACGGAATCCGCTTCAACGTCGTCGGCGTGGTGCAGCGTGTCGGACATGGCGATAACAACTCGACCAACAACCGCGTCTTTCTGCCCTTCAGCACCATGCGGCAGTTCTTCCCCCTGACCAAGGAAGGTCAGGAGGACGCGGTTTCATTCATCAACTACCGTCCTCGGGTTCGTCAGGAACATGCCGAGGCCCGCGCAGAAGTCCGCAAGATCATCGCCCGCAATCATGGCTTCGATTGGCATGACGAAGATGCCTTCGAGGACTGGGACACCATCAAGAACTCCGAGACCGTCGGCAAGATTTTCGACGCGATGGATATCTTCCTCGGCGGCGTGGGGCTGGTGACGCTGACGCTGGGAGCAATCGGAATCATTAACATCATGCTGGTGGCTGTCAGCGAGCGCACCCGCGAGATCGGACTGCGCAAGGCGCTGGGCGCGACCAACCGCAGCATCCTGTTGCAGTTCTTCCTCGAAGGCGCGTTCCTGACGCTGATGAGCGGCGCGATTGGCATGGCCGGCGCCGGCGGGCTGATGTACATGATGCGCGGCGTGGGCGAGGTGCCTGGGTTCGATCCACCCACCATGTCGTTCATGTCGGCCACACTGGCCATCGGAACCCTGGCGATCGCCGGCATCGTGGCGGGCATTTATCCCGCTCGCAAAGCGGCTATGTTGCAGCCGGTGGATGCCTTGAGACAGGAGTAGGTATTAACGCTTTTCGCTCTTCGCTTTTCGCCAGAGACACCGATTGCGATTTCTGGCGAAAAGCGAAAGGCGAATAGCGCATGACGATTACCGAATAAGGGATATTCACTATGATGCGCGATCTGCTAACGCAAGCTTACGACGCCATGCGCTACAA
Source organism: uncultured Acidobacteriaceae bacterium (assembly GCA_963785825.1). Classification (GTDB taxonomy): domain Bacteria; phylum Acidobacteriota; class Terriglobia; order Terriglobales; family Acidobacteriaceae; genus Bog-257. The sequence continues at coordinate 328,072 of CAWAWQ010000003.1, forward strand.
CCGCCGTCGCACTGCGCTGACCATGCTGGGCATGGCGTGGGGTATCGCGACGGTGGTACTCCTGCTCGCCTACGGAGCGGGTTTCGGCCGCGCCATCGAGGTGATCTTCGCCAATTGGGGCACGCGTATCGTCGGAGTCTTTCCCGGCCGCACCTCGCAACAGGCGGGCGGACAAAAGGCCGGCACCCAGATCAAGTTCACCCTCGAGGATGTTGACCGCATCCTGGCTGCGGCCCCGCTGGTCAACCGCATTACTCCCATGGAAGAGCAACAGGTCAGTGTGCAACGCGATGTTCGCACTTACGATCTCCCGATTCAGGGCGTCTATCCCAACATGTTCCAGATCCTGGCCTTGAAGCTAGGCGAAGGCCGGCTGCTGAACCCAGACGATGAGGCCTCGCGTGCGCGGGTAGCGGTGATCAGCTCCGACGCCAAGCTCAAGCTGTTCTCTGGCGAGTATGCGCTGGGCCAGCACATCCGCATTCAGGGCATCAGCTATCAGGTGGTGGGCGTGCTCTCGCCCCACATGCAGGAAGGCGACGACAGCGTCAATAAAACGATTTACATTCCGTTCAGCACCATGAGCGACTTCAAGGACACCCATTATCTGGACGGCATTTGGATGTCGTATGAAGGCAACGATTACGAGCTGGTCGAGCGCCAGGTGCGCGGTGCGCTGGCCCAACAGTACAACTTCAAGCCCGACGACAAGCGCGCAGTGTTCGTCTACAACATGATGAAGCAGCTAAAGCAGTTCGAGATCATCATCACCGGACTGAAAGTGCTGCTGGCGTTCATTGGTACGCTGACGCTGGGAATCGGCGGGGTCGGACTGATGAACATCATGCTGGTCTCCGTGACCCAGCGCACCCGCGAGATTGGCGTGGAGAAGGCCCTCGGCGGACGCCGCCGCGACATTCTCTTCCAGTTTCTGGCGGAAGCGCTGGCTATTACCTTCGTTGGAGGCCTTGCCGGAATCGTGCTGGCCTACGCCGTTTCCATTGGCGTTGGCCGGATCACCTTCTACAGCGCCGTCGCCAAGAATGCCGAGGCTGCGGACATCCGTCTCATCATCGATCCTTCAACCGTCGTCGTGGCCACGATCATTCTGACCGTGGTGGGGCTGGTGAGCGGAATGCTGCCGGCCATCAAGGCTTCGCGGCTGGATCCGATCGAGGCGCTGCGGTACGAGTAGGGGGCTCGCGGGTGCCCAGAGCCTGCCCTGAGCTTGTCGAAGGGACTCGCGGTGCTCGAGATCTGGGAGATCGCACTGCGCCTACAGGAAGATTCAGTGCCCAGCGGTGTGGGCGAGCAGTTCTGGCAAGCCGGAGCTCAATCCATTCCACAGGATTTGTATCCCGATGGCCATCAGGATAAACGCTGATAGTCGAGTCACGATGTTTGTGCCCGATTCACCCAGCATCCGAATCAGCCGGTCGGCGCTGCCGTAACACAGTCCTATCAGAACACAAACCAAAAATATCCCGGTTAAGGCCGCCAGGAAATGTCGCGGATACCCATGCACGAAGCCTGGACCCGCCTGGTGCCTCAGGTGCGCGCCAAGAGTGATGGCGACGGAGATGCAGCCCGGGTCGATCGTGATGGGCAGGGTTAGCGGATAAAAAGCGTGCTGCAGGGCGTCTTCAAGGCTGCCTGACTCTTGTCGTTCGAGAGAAGTACTGCCTTCCTCATTCAGTAGCTTCCAACCCATCGCGGCGACGATGAGACCGCCGGTGATCTGTATGACGACAAGAGTAATGCCGAAAAATGCCAGTACCTCGCTGCCGAACAGGAACGAGGCGGCCAGCAGTATGAATCCGTAAGCCGCTATCTTGCGCGCCAGGACCTTCTGTGCCGATTGCGGGTAACGCCGCGTCAGGCTCAGGAAGATGGGGGCATCCCCGATGGGGTTGACTACCGGGAACAACGTCACGAATGTAACGGCAAGGACTCGAATGAAGTCGAGGGGATCCACTTATTCCACTCCAACTGCTCGGGTGCCCCAGGTCTCGCGGTGTTCGAGACCCGGGAATTCCGTCATCGATTACCAATCACAGCACGAGCCGGCCCTTTCCAGCCGTGATGAGCTCACCCGCGCGACTCGCCCATCGTATTGTCGTGCGTTCTACGTTAATCCCGGCATGATGCTGGCCGCCGCTCCTGTGGTGTCGGTGATAGGCGTGTTGACGTTCACCACGGCGGCGGGGGGTGAAGCCGGACTGGAGGCTTCAATCTTCAACGTGCCGGCATAGCTGACCTCCGTACCGCTCAGGTCTTCGGCAATCAGCTGAAGCTGCCAGTCGCCGGCCACGAACTGATTGCCGTCGGTGCGTTGGAAGTACACGTAGCCGTTATTGATGTTGGCGTTGTATTGGCCAGTGATGGTGGTGCCGGTCTTGGGCTCGGTAAGGATGACCTGGTTTAGCGTGACCGCCCACTCGAATTGCAATAGCACAATCAGCCAGACACCCGCTCCATTCTTGGGCGCCCACTGGTAAGCGCGATTAACGGACACGGAGGGCTCGCCGGCCGAAGTCAGACGCACTCCGGTGAGCGGTCCCGTCTTCAGCGGGTACGCCGTGGCCGCCAGCGACTGCGTCTGGAATGTGGTGTACGACCAATAGAGCCGTCCCGGCGGAGCAATCGAGGTAGTCGGATCCGGTGGCCATATTGTGCCGAAGCTGTTTTGAATGAGGAACGCGCCGCGGTTATCTTTCGGCCCGACTTCATCGTCATAGCCCACCACGGTTTGTCCGTGACCGCTGTTGGGTATCGTGGTGGTGACACAGAAGACGCCGTCTTCCAGAAGCGGATTGCTGTAGCCGGTCAAGACCGGGCCGGAGAAGGCCACGGCGTGTCCGGCGGCCACCAGCTTCTTGATCAGCAGAATCGCCGCAGTCGGATCCTTGCTGATGTTGAACGCGGCCAAACTGCCCAGGCGGAAGCGCCCGGCATTGGGATACTCCGTTTTGGGATCGATGGCGCTCAGATAACAGCACACCGGGTAATAGGGAACCTGAAAGAAGTCCGGAGCGCCTACCGCGATGAGGCGGTTCAGGTACGGGATAGCTAGTGAACCCTTGGGACAGCTTCGTCCCTCCTTCTGGTGTGCCCAGGCATAAAGATAGGCCGCGCTGATCTGGTTCTCGATCAGTTCGGGATTCCAGCGCACGGAGCCGTCCGGCTTACGGGCGGCGGTGTAGGAGCCCAGGCAATAGCCAAACGATTGCGCCTCGCACGATCCCGGACTTCCCAGCCCCGCAGGCGTTCCCTGCATCGCAATGGCCGGCAGATTGTGCAGGGTAACGCGCTTGGGGAGCGGCTCATCGCGGCCGTTCAAGGCTTCGGGAGGAAGGACGCTGGGCGACTGATCAAACTCCGCGGCATACAGCAGCGATCCGTACTGTCCATTGTCAATGACGTCCGTCTGGATAGGCTTCACGAGTGGCTCCTGAGTGGATTGGCAAAGGATTGTATCGCAGCGCGACGGAATTCCACATCAAATTGCCGTAACAGGACCGGTCGCTCGCCCGAACGCCAAGTGGGGCTCCGAGAATGTGGAGATCCCACGTTGTGGGCGCCACTTCGCGGGACCCCCACTCAGTGTATTCAGTGGCCCTTCTCGCCCAGGTACAGGTAGCGCAACAGGCGACGCTCGGTGGTCAGGCTGTGAACGCAGGCCAGGAACGCCTGCAAGCCTGCGAAGTTGCTCTCTCCCTCCAACGCAACCAGTTCGTTCCTTCGGCCCTCTCGCGCGTGGTGCCACCGCTCGGCGATGCGGGCTGCACTTTCCGTTGTGTCGGTGGCGCGGATCTCCTGAAATCCCGCTTGCTCAAGCAGTCGCTCATTCTCTCCCGGCGGACTGTACACGTAATAGCCAATCGAACTGCGTGTGGCGATTTCCTCGTTGGAAATCACGCCGCCAACGACCAGCGCGTCGCTGAAGAGCATTCGCCCGCCCGGCTTCAGCAATCGAAACATCTCGGCCAGCAGTTTGAGCCGTCCTGGAATGTGGCACAAAACATCGTTCGCGAACACCGCGTTGAAGGTCTGATCGTTGAACGGGAGGCTTTTCGAAGCGTTACACTGCTCGAAGTGTGCGCGCTCTGCGAGACCACTGGCGGTCGCCAGTTGGTTGGCATTGTGGACTCCTGGTGCATTCACGTCTACGCCTAGGATGGTGCAACCTGGGTTCCTCGCCAGGTACAAAGCATATCTCCCGGATCCGCATCCAATTTCCAGCACCGAGGAATCGGCTTGCAAGCGCAGCATTTTGGGAATCTCGCTGGACTCTTCTGTCGTGACCCAGCTCGTCTGCCCCAAATCCTGGCCATAGGTCTCCGTGCGTACCTTCTGGTAAACCTCGGATCCATAGTTGGCATACGCACTGTCATACAGATCGACCTTCGCCGACATGGACCACCTCTTGATGGCTCGATTGCAGACTTGAGTAGCTTAATCCGGACGCGTGCCCCAGGTCTCGCGGTGTCCGAGACCCTGGGTGCGGGAACCGTGGATTGTGGAGTTGGTCGTGAATCGTGGGCCGTGATCATGAGCGGTGCATGTTGATCCCGATCCTCCCCCGTCCCACGATCCACTATTTACGATCCACTATGCATTATCCACTACAATCTCCCCATGCCTTCCTCCCGCCTCGAGCGCGTGCAGCAGCAGTTGCGGCTCTATGAGCATCCGCTGGTTGTATTCGACGCGCGAGAAAAGGGCGAAGGCGTTGAGTTCATCATTCGGCCGCGCTTCAGCGAGCCCCCGATCCACACCTACTACTTCGATCTGCATCCCCGCGATCTCGATGATCCGCAATTCGAGTGGACCTTCCAGCGGCAGGTCTTCGATTGCCTGCACGATTACCTGGTCGAGATGTTCATCCGCACCCCGCAACACCGCAAGGAGCATCAGCAGATGGAGCGCGAGGGCAAGCTGTGACGCTACGTCCCGACCAGCGCCCTGCCAGCTCGAAAAGACAGGACGCACCGACGTTCACAGGCGCCGATCCGATGGGCGCTGGCCGGGAGCCCAGCCTGCGCGAGCGGATCGCCGACGAGATTCGCCGTAACGGCCCTATCCCTTTTTCGCGCTACATGGAGCTTTGCCTCTACGAGCCTAAGCTGGGCTACTACTCGCGCGCGCGCGAGCAATTCGGCAAGGCGGGAGACTTCTATACCTCCAGCGATGTTCATGCAGTGTTTGGACGGCTGCTGGCGCGGCAGTTCGAAGAGATGTGCCGGGTGCTGGATTCACCGCCGCGTATCGACGTCGTGGAACTCGGCCCGGGACGCGGGCTGTTCGCGCGCGATGTGCTTGACTGGTCGGCAAAACACTTTCCCGAATTCTCTAAAGCCTTGCACTACTCGCTAGTCGAACAGTCCGCGCATTTGCGCGCTAAGTTGCAGGAACGGCTGGCGGAGCACATCGCAACAGAGCAGTGCCAGGTCTTCGATTCGCTCGAGTCGGCAAGCTCTTCGTTAACCCGCTCTTTCGCCAACGAAGGACGAAACAGCTTGTCCGCGAATCACGGGGTGCCCCCAGGTGAGATTTTCGACAGAGCTCGTCGAGGGAGCGGGGCGCCCAATGACAACCTCATTCTGTTTGCGAATGAATTTTTCGACGCGCTCCCGGTGGAAGTCATCGATCACCGCGGAGCGGTACGTGTTGGTTTCGAAAACGGCCGCTTCGTGGAAAGCTTCGTTCCAGCATCAGTAGCCGAGACCGAGTTCCTCGATCGTTACGGGGTTCATCCTGAGGAGGAGGAGCGAGTCGAGGCACCGCTTGCGTCGCTGGCATGGATGGATCGCATCGCCGATGCATTCGAGAATCGCAGCGGCTTCATCATCCTCGTCGACTACGGTTACACGCGCGAGGAGCAACTCGCCGGCCGTCATCGCGACACCCTAATGACCTACCGCGAGCACACCGCCAGCGCCTCACCCTATGAAGCGCCCGGCGAGCAGGACATCACCGCGCACGTGAACTTCACTTCGCTGCAAGCGCGCGGGACTGAACGCGGGCTCCAGTCACTCGCCTTGCTCACGCAGTCGCAGTTTCTGCTTGGCACCGGCGAGGAGACGCAATTCGCCGACGCTTTCCAGGATTGCGTGCTTCACCAGGAGCGCGCCAAGGTCGCGCTGCAACTCAAACACCTGATCTCGCCAACGGGAATGGGTGAGACTTTCCAGGTGTTGCTGATGTCCCACAATGTGGCAAAAGAAAAGAGCGCCGGACTGGGTGGGATGAAGCTGGCGCGGTAGTAGAGCGGGCTTCAGTGCCGCGTCAGACGACCAAGAAATAGGGCATACTGGACGCGGGCCTTCAGGCCGTCCGTAAGCGCCTGAAATTAAATTGGGCTTTAATGTCTGCGTGAGAACGGCGCCGCCCCTCCGGGACTCCGACTTTTTCCACTTCACCCAGGACTCCGCTTTCGCTCCGTCCTGGGCTAGCTGCAACCCCATCCCTTCGGGGTTCGATTTTTGTTGGTGATGCTCCACCGACGTAGGTCAGCGCTCGTTCTCACGCAGACACTGAAGGCCGGCTCTACCCTCCGCTCCTACATCCCAGGCTTGTCGCTGCTGCCTTGCGGCTGGTACGGGCTCTGCAAATACTTGCGCGCGGTGTCAAGCGCGTTCTGCGTGTTGTCGTTAGTTTGTAGCGCCTGCCGGTATTCGTTAGTCGCGCGCTCGCGCTGCCCGGTCAGATCGAAGATCATTCCCAGCTGGATGTGGCTCCAGACTTCCGTCCAGCGGGGCTCGCCATCGCCGTTCAGCGCCTCGCGATAGGCATTGGCCGCCGACTGGTAGTTGTGCTGCAAGAAGAAGACCTCGGCGATGCGATAGTGCGCCAGCGAACTGTTGCGGTTGATGTCGAGCGCCTTCTGGTATTCCTTTAGCGCCTCGGTCAGGTCACCCTGCTCCACGTCCTGCTGGCCGCGCATGATGGAGGTCCGCACCTGCAGGTCCTGCGAGTTCTGCAACACGTCATTGTTGGGATCGATGGAAATCCGGCGCGGCTTGCCGAAAGTATCGACCGAGTACGCGGAGTTGGTGCCTTCCACCTCGATCCGCTTGGTTTCGGTTTTGCCGTCGGTGTCGATCCGCAGCTCCACCGGCATGCGGAACAGGTCCATGTCCTGCGAAATCTCGCCGACGACGCGGAAGCCCTTCTGCGTGCGATACACGGTGTACTTGTTCTTGAACTCGGGCGCGCCGGTGGAATCGAGCCATTGGGTGAAGAACCAGTTCAGCTGCTGTCCCGAGGCTTGCTCGGCGATCTTGCGGAAGTCATCCACCGACGCCGATTTTCCAGCGTACTGCGACATAAACGTTCGCATGGTCTTGTCGAAGGGCTCCTCGCCGATGACCCAGCGCAACATCTGCAGGATCATTCCGCCTTTATCGGTGACCAGCGACTGAAACTCCGGCGAGAAGGTATCCAGCCGGCCCACGTCGGCCAGCGGCACCGAAACGTAGGCCAGCGCGCCCACCGACATGTCCTTGGTTACTTCCTGAAAGCCGGCCTCTCCGGCGACGTGCTCCACGTAGAGCGCCTCGGAGAAGCGCGCGCCGCCATCGTTCAGCCACCAGTCGTTCTTGGTTGCTGGACTCACCATCGTGCCGAACCACTGATGCGCAATGGTATTGGCCAGCAGGCGATAGTTTCCCTTGCCGTTGAACGAGCGGCCTGCGACGGCCGCGATCTCCGGCGCCCAAGCCGACGGGACGGTATCATCGGGCAGTTCGACTACGCTCAGCCTCTGGCTAAACGGCGGTCCATAAAGAGTCGTGAAGAAGAAAAACTCCTTCACCGCGGTGTCGGCGAACTGTGTGGCCGCGTCCTTATGCTGTGGCGTGGTGTACACGTTGATGTTCAAGCCGCCTTCGGTGCTCTTGGTCTGAACATACTTTCCGATCAGGATTGTCCCCGGGAAGCTAGGCTTGTCTTCGTAGGTAAAAGTGTAGGTCTGGCCGCCCGCCGGTCGCTCGGTGGCATTTTTTGAGCCGCCCTTGCGCGCCGCACCCGAGTCCTCTCCCGTATCGCCGCCTGGACCGGTACTCTCTTTACCGCTTCCGATCACGGTATAGCCAGCCGGGACAGTGACGCTAATGGTCGCTGTAAACCGATCGGTTCCGTAGCCCACCATGGGAAACCATCTTCCCGCATAGAGCAGATAGGTGATCGGGTCGCCAATGTATGCGAGCTTCAATCCTTGCACCGGGCTGTCGTCGGCTGACTGCAGCGCGCCTTCATATTCGAAGGTTAGCGTGTCGGAGCTACCCTTAGTGAGCGTGCTGGGCAGCGAGATTCGCACTGTTGAATCTTGGCTCACCCGCTCGGCCGAGAGAGACTGTGCATTGGCGTCCACTACGCGGGTCGGGCGCAGCGCGTTGTGCAGCTCGAAGGTGGCGATATTGACATCTTCCAGCGCGGTGAACTTGACGCGAGCCTGCGCCTTGAGCTGATGGGTTTGCGGGTTCACGACCGCGTGGATGATGTAATCATCCACCTGGATCCTCTGCTTCTCCGCCGCGAAACTGGTGGAAGCAAGAAAGCAAAGTGAAATTAGGCAAAGCCACAGGGTTCGGCTCAGGTTTTGTCTCACAGGAAGGACTGGGCTGGCTTTCATATTTCGGTTACAACTTTTCACAATATTTAATGATACAGGGAAAGGCGCGGCTGGAAGCTTAAGCATGTTGTTCAGCTATGGTAAGTACGGCCGCCGCTGCCCGTTCGGATGCGGTGCCGCCGGAAGCGTGTGGCTCCAGGCGGCGCCTGACATCGTGAAAACCCGCGATCATTGCTGTGCGCTCCTCGCCGTCGGGAATGATGCGGCGCAGTTCGGCTGCGAGCCGTTGCGGCGTACAGTCGCTCTGCACCAGTTCGGGCACGATATCTCGTTCCGCAATCAGGTTCACCATGGCAAAGCGGTCTACTTTAACTAGACGGCGGCCCAGGCTCCAGGTAAGCGGAGCAACCCGATACACCATGGCGAAGGGTGTGCCAATCAGCGCCGCCTCAAGGGTGGAAGTACCGCTGGCGACCGCGGCCGCCCTGGCGTGCAACAACGTTGCGCGAGCGTCCCGGGTAAACGTAATCGGTGGCCCTGAGTAACCACGCAGGAAGGAAGCTACCCAGTCCGCCTCCAGCGTGGACGCGACCGGCACTATGTAAACGTAATTGGGGCCTAGAAGTTGCGCTGCTTCCAGCAGCACGGGTAAGATCCGCGATACCTCGCCGCGCCGGCTGCCGGGCAGCAGCGCGATCCACTCACGTCCAGGATCCAGCTTGTACTCGGCGGCAAACTGTTGGCGAGTGATTGCCGGCGCCGGCAAATCCGCCAGCGGGTGTCCGACGAACTCCGCCGCAATGCCGCGCTCGCGGTAAAACTGCTCCTCGAAGGGAAAGATCACCAGCATCTCGCGCACATAGCGCCGCACCCGCTCGATCCGTCGCTGTTTCCACGCCCACAGTTGCGGGCTGACGTAGTAGATCACCGGAATACCGCGATCGTGCATCGCGCGCGCCAGCCGCAGGTTGAAGTCCGGGAAGTCGATGAGCACCACGGCAGCGGGCCGCCGCCTCGCCGCCTCGTTGACGACTTGGCGAAAGCGCCGATAAATGGTGGGAATGTGCTTGATGACCTCGACGATGCCGACTTCGGCGATCTCTCTCGCGTCCACCAGCAGCTCGCAACCGGCGGCGCGCATCTGCTCTCCACCGACGCCGAAGAACTCGATGTCGGTATCGGGAGCGATTTGTCGGCGGAGGGCCTTGATCAGCTCTGCGCCGTAGAATTCGCCCGAGGCTTCTCCCGCGGAGATCAAAATTCGCACGTTTGGGATTATGACAGGTGGGCGTACTGCGTCTGCAGGGGCGAAGCCCGAAACAGAAGCGGCCTTGTGGCACGGCTGAAGGGTGCCCTCAAGTCGCCCGGCTCAGTACTCGATGCCGCGTTGAGCTTCCACGCCCTTTTCGTAGGCGTGCTTCACTTGCCGCATTTCGGTGACGGTGTCGGCAATTTCAATGACGTCGGGATGAGCGTTGCGGCCGGTCAGGATAACGTGCACCATCTCGGGCTTCTGCTTCAGGGCCGTGACTACCTTCTGCGGATCGAGCATCTTGTAGCTGATGGCGTAATTGATTTCGTCCAGGATGACCAGGTCCCATTGTCCTGACCGGATCGCCTGCTCGGCTTCCTTCCAGGCCTCCTCCACCATGCGAATGTCTTCGGGATCGGTTTCAGCGCCTCCAACCTTCACAAACCCGCGGCCCATCTGCTTCATGACGAAGTTATCGCCGAAAGCCTTTACTGCGTCCAGCTCCCCGTAGTGCCAGGAGCCCTTGAGGAATTGCAGCATCAGCACCTTCATACCGTTGCCCACCGCGCGCAAAGCAGTGCCCATCGCGGCCGTAGTCTTGCCCTTGCCGGCGCCGGTGTTGACCATGATTAATCCGCGGCGAACTTCCGCCATGCAACTCCTTCCCAAACGCTGACAAACTTGACGGCCCCACCACTGCAGCGCACCGCATTTCCATCGTAACGCATGAATGCGATATCGGCTCAGGGGCGCATGGGTGCTGTGACTAATACCTGGCCGGCTGCGATTCAGGAGTGAACTGCGCGGTCGCGTTCGCCGCTTCCATCCCAGAGCGAATGCAGTCGGGGACGCCAATACCGTGGTAAGCATTGCCGGCGAGCGCCAGGCCAGGAATTTCGGATACGCGCTTTTCGATTTGTGCCACCCGCGCAATATGTCCCGGCTCGTATTGCGCCATGGCTTCGCGCCAGCGGTACACCCGCGCGAAGATCGGTCGCGCGTCAAGTTTTACGATATCGCGAAGCTCGCGGTGAACCGTGTCGAGTATTTCCTCGTCCGTCAGGCCAAGTATCGCTTCGTCGCGCGAGCCGCCGAGGAAGCAGCGCAGAATGCCCTTGCCCTGCGGAGCGCGATGCGGAAATTTGTTGTGGACGAAAGTGCAGGCCAGCAGCCGGGTGCCTTCACTGCGCGGCACCAGGAACCCAAAACCCGGAGGTAATTTCGCGAGTTGTTCCTTGTAATAGCCCAGCGTGACCGTCACCGAAGAGCTGTAGGTGATGTCGAGCAAGTTGCCTGCAAGACTGCGATCCACGCCGTCGAGCAACATGCCCGCCACATTGGCGGGCGTAGCCAGGATAACGGCGTCATAGCGCTCATCGCCGTTCATCTCGATGGAGACTTGCCAGCCTCCATTTTCCGGATATACCCGCCGGATGTGATGACGCAAATGCATCGAGGCGGAATCGAGCCTGGCCACAACGGCGTCGACCATCTGCTGCATCCCGTTCTTCAGCGAAGTGAATAAGGGCCGCGCAGGCTGGTTGCGAGTCAGGTCGGCCATCTTCTTGTGGGCTGCAAGCATGGCACGGCTTAGGCTGCCGTACTTCTCTTCCATCTCTACAAAGCGTGGCAGCACGGCGCGCGCGCTGAGCTTGGCGGCATCCCCCCCGTACACGCCGGAGAGCAGCGGATCGGCCAGGCGATCGACAACCTCGGCGCCGAAATGGCGTTCCACCAACTGGGCAACCGTTTCGTCGTCCTGCATTGGGCGCGGCGGATGCAGCAACTCGCGCGCCATGCGAATCTTCGTCTCCCAGGAGAACAGCGGCGATAAGGCCGTGGGTACGAGGCGCGTAGGCACCATGAACATCAGCCCGTCGGGCATGACCACCAGACGCCCGTTCACCACAATGTAGGTTTTGCGCTGCGAGTCGTTAGAACCGATGAGCTGGTCGGCAATGCCGAGATCTTTGCAAAGGGAGAGGGCCCACGGCTTTTCGGTGAGGAAGGAATCGGGGCCGGCTTCAACCAGGCAGCCTTCGACAAAATCGGAGTACATGGAGCCGCCCAGCCGCTGCCCGCTGTCAAACAGCGTGTACTTCAACTCGGCCCCGGCGGCGCGCGCCTTCTCGAGGTAAAAGGCGGCGCTCAGCCCGGAGATGCCTCCACCGATGATGGCGATCCGCTTCATGCGGCTATGTTCACAAAATTTTCTCAGCTTCCACGCGACTGCCGCAAGGCGAACCAAGCGCCTGGAAACGAGCGCGCGCCAGCTCCGCTACGGCGCGCACAAATAGAGGAAAATCGTTCAACGATTCCGCCCGGTACAGCTTCATGCCGCGCTCTGCGGCAAATTGGCGGAACAGGATATCGATATCAAAAAGAATCTCGACATGATCGCAAACGAAACCGATAGGCTGAACGAACACCCCACTGTGGCCCGCATCACGTAATCGCGTGATGGTGTCCTCCACTGTGGGACCAATCCACTCGCCCCCCGACATGCCCTGGCTTTGAAACGCAAAGTGCCACTGACCGATCTCGGGAACCTGTGCGGCGACGAGGGCAGCGGTTTCCCGCGTTTGGGCTTCGTAAGGATCGCCTTCCACGATGGTCCGCTGTGGAACGCTATGTGCGGTAAACAATACGGGCAACGCCGCGCCATGTTGCTGCCGCGCCTCGCGCCATCCGCACCGCAGTCGCTCGGCGAAGGCTTCGATGAGCAACGGATGATCATGCCATTCCTCGACGAAATCGATGGCAAAAGCCGCGTCCGCGCCGAACAGCACCTGCTTGTAAAGACCGACGCTGGTCCGCGAATTGTGGGGCGCCAGGCATATGGAAACCGCCTGCTCGATCCCGTCCGCGGCCATCTGCCGTAATGTATCGCCAATGAATGGATGCCAGTTGCGCATCCCAACATAAGCAAGCAAGCCCAGTTCGCTGGCGACTCCGTCGGCCTGTTTCCGGGTAATGCGGGTCAGGGGCGAACTGCCGATCAGCGAGTACCGGTGCTGTACCTCGCGTACCACAGCGTCAGACATAGGACGGCCGCGGGAAATATTTTGCAGAAACTCGGGAATATCCTCCACTCGCTCCGGACTGCCGTGCGCGATCAGCAGCACCGCCTGCTTACTCATGGGTTTCCCGCCGGGGTGGCCGTGAACTCGTGGACGAAATGAGCCAGGTCTTTCACATTGTCCACCGGAGTATGCGGCAGGATGCCATGTCCGAGATTGAAGATGTGGCCGGCCCGCCCGCCAGCCATGCGGAGAATTTGAGCCGCGCGCTGCTTCAACTCCCGCCAGGGAGCGAACAGCAGCACCGGATCGAGATTGCCCTGCACGGCGTGGTTATAGCCGACAGTTTGCCAGCCTTCATGAAGTGGAATACGCCAGTCGAGGCCGATTACCTCCGCGCCCGTTTCCGACATCGAGGGCAGCAGAGTCGCGCTGTCTGTGCCGAAGTAAATGATCGGGACTTTGGTTTGCTTCTGCAGTCGCTGAATCAGCTGGGTCGTTGGAACCAGAACGTATCGGCGGTAGTCTTCGACGCTCAGGCAGCCGACCCAGCTATCGAAGATCTGGAGCGCGTCGGCCCCTGCCCGCACTTGTTCGGCCGCGTATTCTGCCAGCACATCCACCAGCTTGCTTACCAGCTCGTCCCAAACCTCGGGCGAGTTATACATCAGCTTTTTGACTTCCAGGTAGTGCCGCGACCCACCGCCCTCGACCATGTAGCTGGCCAGGGTGAAGGGAGCGCCACAGAATCCGATCACCGGCAGCTTGGTATCGAAGTGCTTTGCGACCAATGCCACGGCGTCGGAGACATAGCCAAGCTCGGCGGCGCGATCGGTGCGCAGCAGCGCAACATCTTCGGCGGTCCGGACCGGCTTTTCGATGACCGGCCCTTCGCCGGCGGCGAAGTGAAACGGCAACCCCATCACCTCCAGCGGCAGCAGCAGGTCGGCGAAGATGATGGCGGCGTCTACCTTGAGGAATTCCGCGGCGGTGATGGTGACGTCGGCAGCTAACTCCGGACGCTTGCAGATTTCGATCAGCGAATGATGCTTACGGATATCGCGATATTGCTGCATGTAGCGGCCGGCCTGCCGCATGAACCAGACTGGAGTGCTTTCCACCGGAAGCCGCTGGCAGGCGCGTACGAAAAGGGAATCGGGCGCGGACATAAGCGATTATCCTAACATTCGAGATCGTAGCGGGGTATGTGACGAGTTGCACGCACGCTTGATTTTGCGGACGGAGCCGCCGGGCTACTCGAACAACTCTGAATGCGTCCCGGTACGCACAAGGTATAGGTCGCCGCCGATCAATCGATAGATCAGCAGCCAATCGGGTTCAATATGGCAATCCCGGTGGTGTTGCCAGTCTCCTCCAAGCGCATGGTCTTTGTAGCGCAGCGGCAGCGGGATACCTTGCGTTAGGAACAAGATGATCCCGCAACTTGGTCATGTCCTTGCCACGTCTCTTTGCAAGCTTTACATCCCGCCGGAACTGAGCGCCGCTCGTGACGTTTCGCAACTGTCAAATACCCAAGTCGTCCAGCAGAGCGTCCACAGATTTGTAACGTTTCCCTTCGCCTCGATCGGCGGCCCGCATTGCCTTCACGGTAGTAGGGTTCGGCACTTTGACCTCAAAGGGGAGCGCCTTCTCTGTGGCTACTCGCACCAGCAACATCCGCACCGCATCCGAGAGCGATATTCCCATTGCTGCCAAGGATTTCGTGGCTTGGTTCTTTAGCCTCTGGTCAACCCGAATGTGGACCATCGTAGTGGACATAAATCTTTGACCCCGAGACACATTGTATCTCAGAAGTAACTGGATGCTGCTGACGGGCATGGATGCGCGAAACCTCTACCTTGTGAGCTACATCACCGACCCTTGTGCCGTCGCCTTCCTATGCTGTGGACAGCAATGTTGAAGCGTGCCGCAGCCCCCGTGAATCCCTGGATCGTGACCGTCGCGGTCATGCTGGCCACGTTCATGGAAGTGCTGGACACCACGGTGGTCAATGTCTCCGTGCCGCACATGGCAGGAAACCTGGGCGCGACCGTCGAAGAAGGCACCTGGGTGGTGACCGCGTACCTGGAGCCGGAGCTGGTGGGAGCGGAACCCTTCCGCTGAAACGGATTCAAATTTCACCACGGAGCACACGGAGAGCACGGAAGAATGATTAGAAACTTCTCCTCCGTGCCCTCCGTGTGCTCTGTGGTGATTCCAAGCGCAACTTCTACAATCACCTCATGGACGCTGCGTCCACATCGCAATATTCTCCATATCGCGGACGCCTTGCGCCCTCGCCGACAGGCTTGCTGCACCTCGGCCATGCCTGCACATTCTGGACCGCATATCAGCGGGCGCTGCAACACGACGGCAGTTTGATTCTTCGCAATGAAGATCTCGACCCGCAGCGCTCGAAGCCGGAGTTTGCGCGGGCCATGATGGAAGACCTGCGCTGGCTGGGGATTCGCTGGCAGGAAGGCCCCGACATCGGCGGGCCCTACGGACCCTATGAGCAGAGCCGGCGTCGCCATTTGTACCTGGCGATTTGGAAGCAGCTGCGCGACCGGGGCTTCGTGTATCCGTGCACGTGCTCGCGAAAGGACCTTGCGACCGCGGCCGCCGCCCCCAACGAGGTTGACGATGAGCCACTTTACCCAGGCCGCTGCCGGAGAAAATCGGTGACGCTAAGAACTTCGAACTGCCTGCCGGCGTGAACTGGCGCTTTCGCGCGCCCGATGGCGAAGCGATTGCGTTCGACGATCTCCGCCAAGGACGGCAACAGTTTGTTGCAGGAAAGGACTTTGGCGATTTCGTCGTGTGGCGGCGCGACGACGTTCCCGCGTATCAGCTTGCAGTGGTCGCCGATGATGCCGCCATGCAGATCACGGAAGTCGTCCGCGGCGCCGATCTGCTGAAGTCCACCGCTCGCCAGTTGCTGTTGATTCGCGCCCTCGAGCTGCCGGTTCCTGTTTATTACCACTGCGATCTGGTACGGGATGAAGCCGGCATGCGTTTGGCCAAGCGCCACGATGCACTCAGCCTGCGGGCCTGGCGCGGGCGCGGTCACACGCCGCAACAGGTACTACAAATATGCCGTGGGCGGTAAAGCCAATTGCGCATCCGGTCAGAACCATATATCGTTCTCGCCCATAGCAAGGAGAGTGAGCGATGGGCTTGAATTGGGCCGCGATCGTCGTGGCCGCGGCTGTGGATTGGATTCTTGGTGCGGTGTGGTTTACCGTGTTCTCCAAATCCTGGACCGCGGGACTGCGCATGAGTCCCGAAGAGTGGCATGGATATACGTCGCATCCTAACTACTGGCCGTACCTCATCGCGCTGCTGTGCAGTTTTCTGATCGCGTATGTTATTGCGAGGCTGGTGAGCGGCTCCGAAACGCAAGGCCTGTTCCGCGGAATCGGGGTCGGCATTCTGGTAGGATTGGCGGCCGCTGTGGCCATGGTGACCGAGATGGTGTTTGAGGTTCGCACCGGCTCTTTCGTTTTGATTGCCGCCGCGTATCCCTTGCTGGGCTGCATCGTGATGGGAATAATTATCGGCATCTGGAAGCCGAAAGGGAGCGGTGAGCTGAGCCACGTGACCTCAGCTTCACGATGAAGATCGAGGGAAAAATCGTATCAGGATATTTGAAAGTACTCACCGGAATCGAGCAGCTTCCGGGCCCGCGTGGTGAGCGATTCATTGAGTTGTTCCGGCACGGCACCCTGGCGGTAGAGCTCTATGCTCCGCGTGGCGACGATCCGCAGACACCGCATTCGCGCGACGAGATCTACGTGGTCATCAGCGGAACGGGACGCTTCCAGCACGGCCCGCAAGAAACTAGCTTCGGACCGGGTGACGTCATCTTTGTACCCGCCGGCGACAAGCACCGTTTCATCGAGTTCACCGACGATTTCGCCACCTGGGTATTTTTCTACGGACCGGAAGGCGGAGAGGCCGAAGTGGTGAACGGCTAACCGGCGCGAATGAACAGTCAAGAAGCGTTGGCCAAAATCGCGCGGGGCGTTGCGAAATTCCAGCAGGAAATTTATCCCGCGCAGCGCAGAATTTTCGAGGAGCTGAAGCATCGCCAGGAGCCGATTGCGATGTTCTTCACTTGCGCCGATTCCCGCATTCTTCCCAACCTGTTGATGCAAACCGGGCCGGGAGAGATCTTTACTGAGCGCACTCCCGGCAATATCGTCCCTAAATACAGCGAGCATGTCGGCGGCATAACCGCCAGCGTGGAATACGCCCTGCTCGTCCTGCATGTGCCGCTTATCATCATTTGCGGCCACACCGATTGCGGCGTAATCAAGGCCCTCGCTGAGCCGGAGCGTACGGCCGGAATGCCGGCGCTGCAAAGTTGGATACGCCATGCCTTCGACGCCCGTGATCGCATCCTGCGGGAACATTCCGATGCATCGAAAGACGAGAAGCTCCGTCTGCTGACCCAGTACAACGTCCTGACGCAGCTCGAAAATCTTAAGAGCCATCCCACGGTCGCCGCAGGCCTGTCGAGCGGGGAACTGCAAGTTCAAGGCTGGGTATATGACATCGGTACGGGCTCGATCCGAGCGGCTGACCCCGAGAGCGGCAAGTTCGAGATGCTCGGCGGCGCACCCGGGGAATAGAAACTGAAATTATTTCGCCACGAAGATTGCTACACTTCGCGCGCGCACCAAATATGCTTCCTGCGACAGCAGCGGAAATTCCTGCCCATCCTCCGCGATATCAAGTGGCGAAGCCAATGCCGTGTCGGCCACCCGAAACCACTCTCGCACCCCGATCTGCGGCAGCTCAAACTCGAGATCGCCTGAATACGCGTTGGCGATCAAGTGAAGGTCCTCGCGCTCGCCGCCGTCGTACAACTGAGTCAGTTGCATAGCGACGGTGCGCGATGCATTGCTCCAGTCGGGCTTCATACGCTTCACGCCGTGCCAGGAAATGTGGAACCCGCCTTCGCCGTTTAGTTCGAAGCTGGCGCGTCGCAGCAGTGGGCAGCGCTTGCGGAAGGCGATCATATGCTGAAAGAAGCGCAGCAGGCCGGCATTGCTCTCGGCCGTGCGCCAATCCAGCCAACTGATCTCGTTGTCCTGGCAATAGGCGTTGTTGTTGCCCTGCTGCGTGCGTCCCATCTCGTCGCCGCTCAGGATCATGGGAACGCCGTGCGAGACCAGCAGGATACCGGCGAAGTTTTTCTGCTGCTGCAAACGTAATTGCTGTATCGCGGCATCGTCGCTAGGCCCTTCCACGCCGCAGTTCCAACTGTAGTTGGCGTTACAGCCGTCGGTGTTGTTGTCACCATTCGCCAGGTTGTGCTTCTTGTCGTAGGAAACGAGATCGTTGAGTGTGAATCCGTCATGACAAGTCACGAAATTGATGCTGTGATAAGGTTCGCGCGCGCTGGTCAAGTAAAGATCGGGACTGCCCAACAACCGCGTTGCCAGGGGAGAGGTCATTCCCGCATCGCCCTTCACAAACTTGCGAATGTCGTCCCGGAAGACACCATTCCACTCGGCCCAGCGCCCCCAAGAGGGAAGCGTGCCGACCTGGTACAGGCCGGCAGCATCCCAGGCTTCGGCGATGAGCTTCGTATTGGCCAGCACCGGATCGTAGGCCAGACTCTCCAGCAGGGGAGGGTTCTTCAACACCGAACCGTCCATTCCGCGCCCGAGGATGGAAGCGAGATCGAAGCGAAATCCATCCACGTGCATTTCGGTCACCCAGTAACGCAGGCAATCGACGATGAAATCGCGCACCACGGGGTTATTGCAGTTCACGGTATTACCGCATCCGCTGTAGTTCACATAATGGCCGGTCTCGGGCTCGAGAATGTAATAGGTGGAATTATCGATGCCACGAAATGACCAAGTCGGGCCATGCTCGTCACCCTCGGCGGTATGGTTGAAGACCATGTCGAGGATAATCTCGATTCCCGCCTGATGCAGCGAGCGCACCAGGTATTTGAATTCGCGAATCTCCTCGCCGTCGGCAGGGCTGGAGCAGTACGCGGCGTTGGGCGCGAAAAATGCCGTGGGCTGGTAACCCCAAAGATTGCGCAACGGCTCCCCGGTAAGGGGATTCACTCGGTTTGTGTCCGACTCCTCAAATTCATTGACCGGAAGCAGCTCAACTGCGGTGACGCCCAACTTCTTCAGGTAGGGTATCTTCTCTATGATTCCGGCGAACGTCCCCGGATGCGCAACCCCGGAGGAAGGGTGGCACGTAAAGCTTCGAACATGCAGCTCGTAAATGACGCTATCAACCAGCGGAATATTCAACGGCTGGTCGTGCTCCCAGTCGAAGTAATTTTCCACCAGCAGCCCATTGCGGTAGGGACGCGTTCCGGGCGGATATTCACCCCACGTCCCGCCGTTGGAAATCGCACGGGCATAAGGATCGAGGAGAACGCGAGCGGGATCGAACCGATACACCGCGCGATCGGGATTGG
Organism: uncultured Acidobacteriaceae bacterium; assembly: GCA_963785825.1. Classification (GTDB taxonomy): domain Bacteria; phylum Acidobacteriota; class Terriglobia; order Terriglobales; family Acidobacteriaceae; genus Bog-257. The sequence goes on from CAWAWQ010000003.1 coordinate 347,373, forward strand.
GCTGCATGTCGAAGCGGTAGCCGTATTGCACTCCCGCTTCCAAGCCTTCGACAAACGCGTGCCACACCTGTCCCGTACGGTTGGAGAGCGGATCGAGTGCGAGTTCGACGAAGGGATCTTTCGTTCCCGGCTGAAAGAGTACGAGCGTGCATGCCGTGGCGTGCTTAGAGAAAATCGAAAAGTTAACGCCCTGACGGCGCAGCCATGCGCCCAGCGGGAGCGGGCTTCCCCGGCTCACGCGATAGCCACTCGGCTGGGGGGCAGTGGACTTCCTTGGCGTTTTCCTGGCAGGGAGCTTGATGGCCATAGCTGCGTCGTATTGTCCGACACAGCCGGCAAACTCGAACAGCAAAAAGTTTGACAGCGGGAAAAATGGGGTGTCTCGCCGAACCCAAAATTCTGCACTGGCAGGGAACTTTATTGTCCTGAGTTGGCATCGTTTCAGAACCGGAGCAATGCGGTTGGCCGCTATGGGACTGGATTTTCGTTCAACAGCTCGCGCGCGATCTGTGCGTAAAGATCAATCGCTTCGAGCAGTTGTTTCCTCTCAATGTATTCAGCGTCGGTATGAGCCACGTGAATCGAGCCCGGCCCTATCAGCAGCGGCTTACCCCAGCGGGTGAGCGCTGGAATGTCGGTGGTGAAGGCGGCGACCATGGTTTCGACGCCAGGAACAGTTTCGAGCTCAAGATAGGGAATCTCAAGCGGGAATACGGCTTCGGCTTTGCCCGCAACCGCTTGCGTAATCTGCCGCCGTAAATCATCTGCAGGTCCCACCAGCCGAAACAGCAGGTGCGCGACCGCGCGGTCGGGAATGACATTCGGGGCGCGTCCGCCTTCGATTAGGCCAATATTCAGGGTGCACGGACCAGCCTTGGGATTGGTGGGCAGCTTTAGCTTGCGGACCAATTCCAGTGCGTCCAGCAGCTTCTCGATTGCCGATTCGCCCAGCTCGGGATAGGCGGAGTGTGCCATGCGTCCGTTCGCCACCAGCTCTACCCGCAACGTTCCTTTCGACGCGATCGCCAGCTTATTTTCCGTGGGCTCGCCATTGATTAGAAACTTCACTCGGCGCGGCTGTTGATTTGCAACCTGCGCGCCCTGACTGTCACGCTCTTCGCCCACCAGAAACAGCAGGCCAACATGGATGCCCTCGCTCTTCAACTTTTCCGCTGCGGCAATCTGGGCCACGATGATGCCCTTGGCGTCGCACGAACCGCGACCATAGATTCGGTCCGCTGTCTCGTACGACGGGACGAAGGGCGGCACCGTGTCCATGTGCGTGGACAAAGCCAGCTCGGGGGTTGGGTGCTGCGGATGCGTCGCCCAGATATCGAAGCGATCTCCCTCGACCGGGATGCGCTCGACGTTATAGCCAAGCTGTACCAGTTCATCGGCAAGCGCCTCGCCAACCGCGCCTTCCATGCCGGTGGTGGACTCGATGTCGATGAGCTTGCGAGTGAGGGCGAAGACGTCCATCTGTGAAGAATAGCGGAATATGATCGAAGCTTCAGCTTGCAGCCCGGATGCGCTTGCCTGCTCCACTTTGGCCAACCGCGCAGATTAGAGATGGACGTCGTGCTGCAAGGTCCTCGATCGGGATTGCCGTTCTCCAGGCCGGATCCCCGCATTTCCTTCGGAACCAGAACAGTAAACGCCATTCCTTGGGTCAGCCCGACCCGAAATCCACCACGAATTGCGCTGGGGCTTTCGGATACAGTTTGGTCGCAAAAACCCCCAATTTCCTCTTGACAGGCAACAGTTTAGGAGTAGGATACGTCCTAAGTGGTAAGAAGTGGGATGCAGTGGAGTAACCCTAGCCCCTCGCAGGAGTATTTGGTCGCAATGTTTTTTGGCGCCGATCATGGCATGCAATGCGATCGCCGATACCGCCTGGGCCCCCAAGGCTTCACCTCCATGCTGAAAGTTGACGTCGATGTTTCGCGGCACGCACTTAACGCGGTTGGACGACAAAGGGCGGTTGAAAATGCCCGCGGAATTCAAGCGCGAAATCGACGAGAACTACAGCGCGCAATTCTATATCACAAGTTGGGACGGCAAGAGTGCCAAAGTTTATCCCATGCAGGCCTGGGAGGAGATCGAGCGCAAGCTGGCGGCGCTGCCCGAAATGCACAAGACCAAGCAGAAGCTGCTGGAGCGCACCAGCTATTACGGGCAGGTGGTGGAGTTCGACGGCCAGGGCCGATTGCTGATGCCGTCGATCCTGCGCGACTCCGCCAATCTGAAGGGCGAGGTTGCGGTGATGGGCAACCTGAAGCACCTGGTGGTGCGCAACGCCGACGAAGTTCGCAAATCGGTGGCTGAGCCCTTCACCGAGGAAGACGAGAACATCCTCAGCGGGTTAGGCATTTAAAGGTCGTTTTCACCACGGGGGCACGGAGTACACGGAGAAAAATCGGGCCCGGTAAATTCCTGAGAGTATGGATGCCAAAGACAGATATTACGGGGTTGGCTACCAATCGAGCCCGGAGGGCGGAACAAATTTAGCCCAGGGCGTGAGCCCTGGGTCAGGCGCCCTAAAAGACGTGAGTCCCGTAGGGACGGCAGACGAACAAGCCACGAGACGAGGATTTAAGGCTCCATTCGCGGTGGTGAATGGGCAACGCAGACGGGAATAGCGCCCCCGGGCGCGAACATGGCGAAAAGAAGTTTGGCCATGTACCGGTTCTTTTACAACCAGCGATCGAATTTCTGGCCGTACGACGCGGCGGGACCTACATCGACACAACGGTTGGCTTGGGCGGGCACAGTTGGGAAATCGCAAGCCGACTGGGGGCTCATGGCCGTCTGATTTGTTTCGATAAAGACCCTGCAGCGCTGGAGCGTGCACGCGAGCGACTGATGCAGCCCCCGACAGAGTTGGCTGACGATTCGCCGAAGATCGAGTTCATACATGCCTCGTTCGCCGAACTCGCCCAGCATGCGCCGGCGGCATCGGCGGACGGACTGCTGGCTGACCTGGGTGTCAGCTCGATGCAGTTTGAGGATGCGGCGCGTGGATTCAGTTTTCAGGCGGAAGGCCCGTTGGATATGCGGATGAATCCGCACTCCGGGCTGACCGCCGAACAAGTGGTAAACCGCTTCGACGAGCGCGAGCTTGCCGACGCGATTTACGAATTCGGTGAGGAAAGGAGGTCGCGGAGAATCGCCAGAGCCATTGTTCGGGCGCGGCCGATTCATACCACCGCACAACTAGCGGAGGTGATTTCGGCCGCGGCCCGGCCAATGAACCGGGCTGAGAGGCGCATTCATCCGGCGACGCGGACTTTCCAGGCACTCCGAATTCTGGTGAACCGTGAACTCGACGACCTGCAGGCCCTCTTGAAGGTGGCGCCGCAGGTTTTGAAACCGGGCGGCAGGTTGGTGATCATCAGCTTCCACTCGCTGGAGGATCGCATTGTGAAAGATGCGTTGCGCGATGGAGCGCGCGAGGGCTTATACCGCGTGCTGACCAAGAAGCCAGCGACTGCCGACGAGGACGAAATCGATCGTAATCCGCGATCGCGCAGTGCGAAATTGCGCGCCGCAGAGCGGGCATAAATGCTGTGCCGCCGGCTAAAGCCGGCTCGGGTTTTGGAAAAGCTTGCTATGGCGCAGCTGAAGCTGCGCCCCTTCAAAAGCTGGCGAATCGAGATTTGATCGTTTTTGAAGCCTCCGCATCGTAATCGCTGCGGAAAAAGCTGTGAGGAATGTGAATAAGTTCAGGGCCCCTGAAATTCGGCCTGTGTGTCTACGAATTGCGAACCGAACGAGGGCGAAGCGGTAATCCGTTCGGCAGGAGAGCGTGATGGCAGCCGGAGTTCTTTACCCGACCATGGCCCAAGCTGGTGAGTGGCCCGAGCAGGCGGCAATGCAACCGCGCGGCATGTTCATCGGCACGCCGGAAATCTACTTCACCAAACGCATCGACAACTCGCGCGTAGTCAAGGTGACCGATCCCAAGCGCCGCCGCGAGATGATCACCTTCGGTATCGCCTTGGGCGTGCTCTTCCTGCTGGTCATGGTGTATCTATGGCAGCATTTCAGCGCCATCGAGTACGGCTACAAAATCGAGCAGCTCAAGTCGGAGCGCGACACCATTACCGAGTCGAACCGCGCATTGAGCTTGGAAGAAGCCTCGCTGAAGGATCTTTCCCGTATCGACCGCATGGCACGCGAGCTGGGCATGCAGCGACCGGTGGATGGACAATGGCAGCCCATGGACAACGCGGCCACCGATCCCTCCACCCCAGTGATGGCCAAGGCGAACCCCATTATGGTCGTTTCCGCTCTGCAGTGAGGGAGCCGCAGTATTAGCGGCTGTTACGAACTCGGCATTGCTTGTTGGTGGTGGAACAAAGGCGAGCAAATTCGAGTGCCGGAGGCACGGAATAGCCTAGCTGAGCACGGAGCCGAAGGCGGAGTGCTGGGTCAGGGGGGGAAGTTTGATCCGAGTCCCTAGGGACGGCACAGTTTCGTAGCAGCCTCTTTAGCTGAGCCCTTTCCAGACGGCAACATCAGCACCGCAGTACAACGGAGCTCACAGGGAATGCGGGCGAGCGCCCCCAAGACACCAACGCGAAGGCTTTACATCTTTGCTGCGCTGCTCGTTCTCTGGATCCTGGCCATCTGTTTCCGCCTGGTGCGGCTGCAAGTCGTGAAGTACGGCGACTTCATGCAGCGGGCCCAACGCCAGCAAAACCGTACCATCCCGGTCGAGCCTCGCCGCGGCAACATCTACGATCGCAACGGCTATGCGCTGGCCATGTCCATCGACGTGGACTCAGTTTTCGCCGTTCCCAGCGAAATCCATGATCAGGAAAGCACGGCGGCTGTGCTGGGCAAGGTGCTGGACATGGATCCGCAGGAGATCGTTGCTCGCCTCCAGTCCTCTCGCAACTTCGCGTTTATCAAGCGAAAGATCGACGCCGAAACCGCCGATCGAGTTCGCCAGCTAAACCTCCGGGGCATTTACTTCCGCAAAGAACCGAAGCGCTTCTACCCGAAGCGTGAATTGGCGGCGCAGGTACTCGGCTATGTCGGGATGGACGACGAAGGCCTGGGCGGCCTGGAGCGCGAATTCGACGACGACCTGCGCGGCATACCGGGACAGGAGCTGATCTCAATCGATGCCCGGCGCAAATGGTTCAGCCGGGTTGAGCGGCTGCCCGATCCCGGCGAGAATCTGGTGCTCACTATCGATCAGACGATCCAGTACATCGCGGAAAAAGAACTGGACCAGGGGATGGAGGACACCAAGTCGATCGCAGGAACCGTGGTAGTGGAAAACCCGCGCACCGGCGAGATTCTAGCACTCGCAAATCGTCCCACCTTCAATCCCAACGTCTTCAATAGTGTGCCTGTTGAGTCGCTGAAGGACCGGGCGGTCAGCGATATCTACGAGCCCGGCTCCGTTTTCAAGATCGTTACGTACTCCGCCGCACTCGACCAGCACCTGATAACCCCGGATGATCACGTCGATTGCCAGCACGGTGCCATCGACGTGTTCGGCTTGAAAATTCACGATCACGAGTCTCTGGGTGTGGTAACCATTGCCGAGGCCCTTGCCCATTCCAGCGATGTAGCGGCAATCAAGGTTGGCATGAAACTCGGCGACCAGCGGCTCTACCACTACATTCACGACTACGGCTTCGGACAGCAAACCGGCATCGAGCTTCCCGGTGAAACTCGCGGCCTCGCTCGGCCAGTCAATCGCTGGTCGAAGGTGTCAATCGGCGCTATCTCCATGGGGCAGGAGATCGGCGTGACTCCCCTGCAAACCATCTCGCTGCTTTCCACCATCGCCAACGATGGCGTGTACACGCCGCCGCGCATCGTGGCCGGCGAGCTGCCGCCCGACAGCAAGGCGCTGCCAGTGGTCTTTCATCCCGCCCAGCAGCATCGCGTGGTTTCCACCATGACCGCGGCCCAGATGAAGAAAATGATGGAAGGCGTGGTGTTGTTCGGGACCGCACGCCGGGCCATTCTCGACGGCTACACGGTGGCGGGCAAAACCGGCACCGCCCAGAAGGTCGATCCGGCAACCGGCGCCTACTCCAAGACAAAATACGTGGCATCATTCATCGGCTTCGTGCCCGTCAACAGTCCTGCGATTACCATTGCGGTCATTCTCGACTCGCCGATCGGCTTGCACCAGGGCGGACAGGTGTCAGCGCCGATTTTCAAGCGTATCGCTCAGCAGGTGCTCGAGTATCTGCATGTGCCGCACGACCTGGATTTGAAGAACCCACAGCGGGACGCCCTGCTCGCGTCAGCCAAGGACAGTGATCTGGACGAATCGTCAGACCACCTCGGTGCTCCATTGCAGGACGAGTCTACTGCAGCCGGAAACTCCCCTGCCGTAGCGGCCGCAACAAAGCCGGCAAATAGAGATGGCTCCAGTGCGCCAGCGGAGACCAGCGCTCCTGCGGCAGCCCCATCGCCTTCGGTTGCCGAGATGGCGCAGGCGAGTTCACCGGCTCAGCCGCCGACCACGGCGGCGGACGGAACGGTCGTTCTGGACGTGGATAGCGGCGTTGTCGTGCCGTCCTTCCTCGGCAAGCCGCTGCGATCGGCGGTGGAGACCGCCCAGCAGTCGGGGTTGGAAATCGACGCCATTGGCAGCGGAATAGCGCGCGAGCAATGGCCCCCTCCAGGTAGCCACCTGCCTTCCGGTCAGCACATCACCGTCCGATTCACCCACTGAGGCTCAGAAGCCATCAAAATGGCTCGTTGTTTGGCACTCTTGGATTGCGAGTGCCAATATTGACATCGATCCGGTTGCTCCCTAGAATAAATGTGCGGGATTGTATCTTCGATTGCTACAAGCTATTGAAGAAGCGATAGTTACAGTCCTCAGGTAGACCAGCATGGGTGCACCCACGGGTATCGGCAAGCGCGAGCGCGAGATCCTCACGGCTATTGTGGAGACCTATATCTCCACTGGTGAGCCGGTGGGCTCAAGAACGCTGGTGCGCAGCAATCGCGAAAACCTCAGCGCCGCCTCCATCCGTAACGTTATGGCGGACTTGGCCGACGCCGGCTTTCTGGAGCAGCCCCACACCTCGGCGGGGCGAGTGCCCACTCCCCAGGCGTACCGCTTTTACGTAAAGCAACTGACCGGCGAAGCGCGGCTGTCGCCTGCCGACGAAAGTCTGATCCAGGGGAATCTGCAAGGCGCTCACGATGTACAGGAGTTCATGGAGCGCACCTCGCACGTGCTCTCGTTGATTTCGCATGGCGTCGGCGTGACTGTCAGCTCGGCACCGGGGCAGCGCAATGCTTTGGAGCATGTGTATTTCCAGCGCATGGCCGATAAGAAAGTGCTTGCGGTCGTGGTTACGCGCAATGGATTAGTGCGCGACCGGGTTCTGCGCCTGACCAACGATCTCTCCGCTGGCGATCTGGAAGCGGCGGCAGTCTACATCAATCGGAACTTTCGCGGCTGGGAAATGGAGTCGCTGCGCAACGAGATCGCCCGGCGCATTCAGCAGGAGCGCAGCGAGTATGACCGGCTGATGCAGTCGGTCGAGCAACTCTACTCGCAGGGAGCCCTGGCCGCTGAAGGAGCGGCGCAATCGGTGTATGTGGAAGGCACATCGAACCTGGTGCTCACCGAGCAGGACAAGGAGCGGCTGCGGCAGTTGCTGGCCACGTTGGAGGAGAAGCAGCGCATCGTCGATCTGCTCTCGGCTTATCTGGACACGCGCCAGGAAGCCGTACGCGTGGTTGTGGGTCTGGAAGAGGCCATGCCGCATCTAAATAATTTCGTACTGATTGGAGCGCCGGCGCGCGTAGGCGACGAAGTGATGGGTTCGCTGGCCGTAATCGGTCCGACGCGCATGGATTACGAACACACCATCACCGCGGTGTCGTACATCGCGCGAATGTTCGATCAACTTTGGAACGACTCAACCTAGGTTCGCTCCGGTCGTCGCGCGCCTGTTCAGGAAGATAAAAATGCCATACAAGAAGAACAATGGAAGCGCCAGCGAGGCGGAGCTGGAGTTGGACCACGAATTGCCACCAGCGGAAAACGAAGAGACTTCGGCTGCCGGCGCCGGGGCGCCCGGCGACCGTGCCGCACAACCGAGTGTTGCAGAACTGCAGGCGGAGTTGGAGCGCGTCCGCGCCGAGCGGGCCTCGTATCTGGACCGCGCCGCCCGATTGCAAGCTGAGTTCGACAACTTCCGTAAACGCAACGCTCGCGAGCAGCAGGATTTTCGCGACTATGCGCTGGCGGATGCGATCAAGACCTTGCTTCCCATACTCGACAGCCTGGATCGCGCACTGAAGACCGATGCCGCATCGCTCGAGGATTTTCGCTCCGGCATCGAGCTGATTGACAAGCAGTTTCACGATGCGCTGGCCAAATTGGGCGTGCAGCCTCTGGCCTCGGAAGGAGCGGCATTCGATCCCACGCAACATCAGGCCGTTCAAATGGTCGACACCAGCGAAGTCGAGGACAATCACGTAATCGATGAGCTTCAGCGAGGCTACAAGCTGAAGGACCGCCTGCTGCGTCCCGCCATGGTGCGTGTCGCTCGCAATCCTAAGAATGGATAGAGACCATTACCCCTGGCGCGCGAAATGGCGCCGCCCGCGACTGCTGAGACTGAGAATGTCGATGCTAAAAGCGAGCTGCAGCAATAGGAATAATCGAGTCCCGCCGTGCGGGACGGTGACAAGATAGCCCAGCACGTAGCGCAGCGGAGTGCTGGGTGGGGTGAAAAACCAAATTCGAGTCCGGTAGGGACGACACGTTTGCAGGTGCCTCAAGCCAGGCGCCAAGTTTTCGGCGCGCCAATTGCGCGCCATTTCGTACGAGGTACATCACACTGGCCACCACGGTGAAACGCGACTATTACGAGGTACTGGGCGTCTCGCGTACAGCGAACGATCAGGAGATTAAGAGCGCCTATCGCAAGCTCGCCTTGCAGTACCATCCCGACCGCAATCCCGATAACCCGCAGTCGGAGGAGCGCTTTAAGGAGTGCAGCGAGGCCTATGCGGTTCTCGCCGACAGCGAAAAGCGCGCGCGCTATGATCGCTTCGGTCACGCCGGAGTGACCAATGGCGCCGGCGGCTTCGGTGGATTCGACCCCGGCGTCTTCAACGATTTTCAGGACATCTTTGGCGACATCTTCGGTTTCGGAGACCTGTTCGGAGGCCAGGGCGGGCGCCGCCGCTCACGGGCGCAGCGCGGCGCCGATTTGCGCGAAGACCTTACTCTCGAATTCGAAGAGGCGGTGTTCGGTGTCACCAAACAGGTGCAAATCCGTCGCATGGAAGGATGCGACAAATGTAAAGGGAGCGGTACGGCTCCGGGCAAGGCGCCCATCACCTGCACGACCTGCGGCGGTCATGGGCAGGTGCGCTATCAACAGGGATTCTTTTCCATTACCCGCGCCTGTAGCACTTGCGGCGGTTCAGGCAAGCTGATCGTCGACCCCTGCGATAAGTGCCGTGGCCAGGGACGGGTCACGCGCGATCGCACGGTCACGGTCAAAGTGCCGGCGGGGGTTGAGGAGGGCGCGCGTATCCTCTATTCAGGCGAAGGAGAAGCCGGCGCCTTTGGCGGACCTCCGGGCGATCTCTATGTCGTGCTGCACGCCAGGGAGCACTCCTTCTTCGAGCGCGAAGGCAAGAATCTGTACTGCATGGTCCCGATCTCTATCTCGCAGGCGGCGCTGGGCGCCGAAATTCAGGTGCCGACGCTGGAAGGCGAGCAAACGCTGCGCATTCCCGACGGCACACAAACCGGATCGACTTTTAAGCTGAGGAACAAAGGCGTGCCGGTGCTGAACGGTCACGGCCGCGGCGATCTGTTCGTCGAAGTCAAGGTGCAGACGCCTTCCAGGCTGAGCAAGCGACAGCGCGAACTGCTGCAGGAGTTGCACACGACGATCTCGGTGGAGAACAAGCCGGTCAGCCGCTCGCTGCTGGGCAAAGTGAAAGAAATCTTCGGGTAGGCGTCTAGTCGCTGTTCGCTGTTCGCTCTTCACTTTTCGCCGAACCGAAGAGATCTGACGCAATTGGCTCTGCTGGTATGGTTGTGCTGCAGCAGCTAGTCCCGGTTGTCGAAGAAGTAGCGAAAAGCAAAGAGCGAACAGCGGCCTTCCTTGGACAAAGCCCTCCGCATCTACGCCTGGTTTCTGCTGATCGTGACCGCGTTGCCCGCGGCGGCGCGGCTGGCCCGGCCACGTGAGCTGGCGCGCATCCTGATGATCCGCTATCAAAACCCCAAGCGCCGCAAACGCGCCCGCATTGGCGGGATAATCTATTTGGGACTCTCGCTGCTCGCTATTCCGTTTCTCCTGCTAGCGAAAATGCGACAGGAGCGCTGGCTGGTCATGGCCGTGCTGGTGGGCATGGTGTCGGCGCTGGAGTTTCTGCTGAACAGCCGGCTCTTCGACGAAGAGGCGCTGGCCCGCGAGAACCGCGCCTTCGGTGGGGTTTATGCCGCCATGGCCATCGCTACCGCACTGCTGCTCTTCACCCGATGACCCGACGCCGCTGGATTGCCGATGAGTTCTCGGACGATCACGCTGCCCTGATCGGAGCGCACGCGGAGCATCTTTCTCGAACACTGCGCGCCCGTGTTGGCCAAGAATTCGAGGTCGCCTGCGGTGACCAGGTCCGCCATGCAACGGTCACCAGCCTTGCTGACAACCGGGTGGAGTTTGCGCTCGGCGAAGAGGTCCTTAACGCTGCCGTTGTTCCCATAACGTTATTGCTGGCGGTGTTCAAGTTCGATCGCATGGAGTGGGCGATCGAGAAGTGCACCGAGCTGAACGTCAGTACGATCGTTCCGGTCATCGCGCGCCGCACAGAGAAGCACCTCGCGCTTGCAGCCGGGAAGCGCGTGCAACGCTGGCGACGCATCGCGCGCGAAGCCTCGGAGCAGTCGCGCCGGGTCGCGCCGCCGGAAATAGCCGATCCACTGAGGCTTGAGGATGCGCGCACGATAGACAGCGCGCTGCGCGTGGTGCTGGCCGAAGCGGAGCGCGAAATTGGACTCGCAGAGGTGCTGCGGTCGCAGAAAGATGTGGCATCCCTCGCCCTTGCCATCGGTCCGGAGGGCGGCTGGGCTCCCGAAGAGTTGCAGAGTTTTGAGAGCTCGGGCTGGATTGCGGCCTCATTGGGCAGCACCATCCTGCGAGCCGAAACCGCGGCCATCGCAGCGCTGGCGATCGCGCGAGCAGAGATTTAGCCGGGAAATACGGGCGTAAGCCTACCGCCGGGGCCGCGGGAAAATCGTGCGCCGATGCTCGACCCGGAAGCGCTACGCCCCAAGCGCTTCTTCGTTGCGCGGATTGTACCCATTCATAAAATCGCGCGCTGTCATCCGCTTTTTGCCTTCCATCTGGAGCTCGTGAATGTCCAGCGCCGTGCCGTGCGCAAAACCGAGCAGCAGCCGTCCGTTTTCAACTGCAAAATGTCCGGCAGCAACCACCCCGACTTCAGGGGCGGGTGCGGCTGCGTGCAGGTGTAGCATCTTGCCGCGAAAGCGGGTAAAGGCCCCCGGCCACGGCTGAAATCCGCGCAGGCGATTCCAAGTGTCGGTCGCAATTCGCGAGAAATCAATCAGCCCATCTTCGCGGGTCAGAATCGGCGCATGTGTAGCCTGCGTATTGTCCTGCGGACGCGGCGCGACGGTGTTGTTCTTGATCCCGGCAAGCGTGGCAATCATCAATTCCGCGCCCGTCTGCGCCAGCCGCGGTGCAACGGTGAGGGCGGTGTCTTCCGGCTTGATACGTTCTTCAGCTTGCAGCAGGATATCGCCGGTATCGAGACCGGCGTTGATGCGCATGGTGGTTACGCCGGTCCTAGTCTCGCCCATCGCAATCGCCCATTGGATGGGCGCGGCCCCGCGGTATTTCGGCAGCAGCGACGCGTGAAGGTTGATGTTCCCCAGTGGGGGCAAATCGATCATCCATTGCGGGATGATTCGGCCATAGCCGACGACGATGATCGCCTCCGGCGAGAGGCTTTCGAGCTGCCGGCGAGATTCTTCGTTATTCTTTATTTTCTCGGGCTGGGTAACAGACAGATCCAACGCCAGCGCGGTCCGCTTTACCGGTGATGCGGCAACTTCCATGCCGCGGCCGCGGGCCCGGTCGGGCTGGGTGACGACCAGCTTCACGCGAAAGCCGGCGGCGACCAGCTTCTCCAGCGTAGGCACCGCGAACAGCGGAGTTCCGCAGAACACCAGGTCCATCACGAATAAACCCTTTCACCACAGAGACACAGAGGCACAGAGAATCCTTTTCACCACGGAGGACACGGGGAACACGGGGTTTTCGATATAAATGGCTGTGGTTTGTAACAGGGCACGACTTTTACTGTGCCGCAACAAATTGAGCAAGGGCCATGCTTCAGACTCTGCAAAAGCCCGGGTGCCTCAGAACAGCAGATCCATCGACTCGGACTCAAGTCCTCGCGCGGCATGACAAACTTAAGCGACTTATCGGCACGACTCGAGTGCCCCCTGATACAAAGCATGCGACAACGAGTTTTTCAGCAACGGCGAAGCCCTGCCCTGGCACAAAGCAGAATCACTGGTGAGGCGAGTCGTCAATAAAAAAACTCCGTGCTCCCCGTATCCTCCGTGGTGAAAAGAATTCTCTTGTCTCTGTGGTAAATCCCTACCATTCGCCCTGCTTCATTAGCTTGCGAATCTTTCGCTTCAGCAAGTCACGCTTCAATGCGCTGATGTGGCTGATGTAGAGCTTGCCATTGAGGTGGTCTGTCTCGTGCAACAGGGCGCGGGCCAGCAGTTCTTCGCCCGTGACCTCGATGGTTTTGCCCTCAAGATTTTGTGCTCGTGCCGTGACCTTGCGCGGGCGGGTTACCTTCTCCCGAAACTCCGGCAGGCTAAGGCAGCCTTCGTTGGAAGTCAGCCGGCCTTCGGTGTGAACGATCTCGGGGTTGACCAGCACGATCTTGGCATCGGGATCTTCTTTGAAGGTAACGTCAATGACCGCGATGCGTTTGCTGATGCCGATCTGCGGCGCCGCCAGGCCAACCCCGTGAGCGGCGTACATGCTCTCGAACATGTCATCGACGAGCTTACGGAGCTCCTCATCGAACTTTGTGATAGGGGCGGCCGGTTTCTCCAGAACCGGGTCGCCAAATTTCACGATTGGATAGATCATTTAGAAGTTTCGTAACTGTTGGCAGTACCCTTCGAAATTTCGCTTCAGCTCCAGCATCGAATCTCCACCGAACTTCTCCAGCACGCAGCGTGCCAGGGTGAGCGCCACCATGGCTTCGGCGGCGACTCCGGCGGCCGGCACCACGCAGACATCCGATCGCTCATAGGCGGCTTTCACCGGCTCGCGGCTGGCGAAGTCTACAGAAGCGAGTGGACGCCGCAGCGTCGAAATCGGCTTAAGATAGCCGCGCACGCGAATCTCCTGACCGTTGGAAACCCCGCCTTCCAATCCGCCGGCGTGATTCGACCGGCGGGTGAACCCGGTGAATGAGCCGGTATCGCTCCGCTCGTATCCTATTTCATCATGCACGGAGGATCCCAACGAACTTGCGGCCCGGACTGCATCGCCGATTTCCACCGCCTTTACGGCCTGCAATGACATCACCGCGGCGGCCAGTTGCGCATCCAGGCGCTCGTCCCAATTCGCGTAGGTGCCGAGTCCGGGCGGAACGTTGTGCGCGACTACTTCAAAGATACCGCCAACCGAATCGCCGGTGCGCAGCGCAAGATCCACCTGCTCCTTCATGCGCTGCTCGGCGTCAGGATCAGCGCAGCCCAGCAGGACCTCCTGCTTCCCTGCCAAGGCGGCGATTGCTTCCCAAGCGACCGCTGTGTCCAACTTCTGAGCTCCAACTGCTATGACGTGACTCAGTACTTCAATGCCCAATTCGCGCAGCAGCAGCTTGGCGATCGCTCCGACCGCGACACGCGCCGCCGATTCGCGCGCCGAAGCCCGCTCCAGGACGTAACGCGCTTCGGGAAAGTTGTACTTCACTGCCCCGGCAAGATCGGCGTGCCCCGGCCGCGGTGATGCCACTCGTTTGTGCTTTGCGGGATCACCCGGCTCGACCGGCAGCGCTTCGTTCCAGTTGTCCCAGTCTTTGTTGGCAAGCGTCATCGCGATGGGCGAGCCGATCGTTTTGCCGTGTCGAACGCCACTCAGGATATGCGCGGTATCGAGTTCGATGCGCATGCGCCCGCCGCGGCCATAGCCTTGCTGGCGTCGCCATAATTCGCGGTTGACGAACTCCAGATCCACGGCGACACCGGCAGGCACGCCCGAAAGCAGCGCCACCAATGCCTCTCCGTGAGATTCACCGGCCGTAGAGAAGCGCAACATGGGGAAGGCTGATGATAGAGGAAGGAATCAGCAGTTAGCAATTAGCAACGAGCTGCGAGCCGCTAGCTCCGAGCTGCTGTGGCTAGACTAACAGGCTGCTGAAAAACCCGGAAAAGCAGATCCCCTTCGGCAAAGTCAGGGCAGGCTCTTGCGGGCTAAAGCCCGCTCGGGACAACAATAATAAAGGACTTATACGCGGGCCTAAAGTGTTTGCGCGAGAACGGTGTCGCCGCTACGCGGCTCGGAATAATTTCCCACTCCACCCAGGATTCCGCTTTGCTTCATCCTGGGCTAACGACATAGCCGCCCCTGCGGGGCTGGATTTTCGCGGGTCATGTTCCACCGCCAAGGATAAAGGTTAGTTCTCACGCATACACTGAAGGCCCTCACTACCCAAACAATTCATTAGATCGAGTTTTTCAGCGGCCTGTGAAGCCGTGCCCTGACACAAAGCCCACCAAAACGGAGTTTTTCAGCAGCCTGGCTAATGCCTGCGTCCGCGTCGAAGAAGGCGTGGCCGCGAGCACCCCGCCCTCAACCGGAAGATCGAAGGAGGCGATGCCCGATACGCGCGCGCCATGGATCAATAAGACCGGCGGTTCGGACGGCGGTGCGTGTTCCGTGTGGACCCTCACGTACGAGAATACGAATGCCGGGATCGCTCCCGGCGTAGAAGTCGGTGCGTTGGAGTTCGGCGGCCCGCGCCGGCCTCCTCGGGACGTTCCTGAGCGCGGCTGAACAGGTTGCTGAAAAATACAAGGAGCAGATCCCTCGTTGGCCTGAAGGCCTCCCCGGGATGACAACAAATAATGCAGTTGCGGCAGCGCAGCTGAAGCTGCGCCCCTTCAAAGCCTTCAGCCGTCCCACATACCTCATTGTGCCCGCGTCCTCACCAGCTTCTTCAGCGCATTCACGTTGGTCAGATCGTCGAGCGGTTCGTCAATTGGGGTCTCGGCAATGAAGGCCGCGTGTGCCAGACGCGCGTCATTTAATAACCAGCGAAAGGGCGCCAGCCCGATGCTTCCCTTGCCGATATGCTGGTGACGGTCGAGCTTCGATCCGCGCGCCGCCTTGGCATCGTTGCAGTGCCAGACATGGACATTTTGCAGGCCAACGGTGCGGTCCAACTGGTCGAGCGTGTCGGCGAAACCTTCCTTGCTGACGATGTCGTACCCGGAAACATGGGTGTGACAGGTGTCGATGCAAGCGCCCGCCGGAACGTAATCGCGGAGCAAGTAGAGCAGTTCGGCAACCTGCTCGAAGTTGCCGCCCAGCGAGAATTCCGATCCGGCGGTGTTCTCGATCAGGATGCGCAAGCCGCCCGCATGCAGCGAGAGGCCATCCACGGCTTGTTCGATTGCCAGCGCGATGCGCCGCAAGCCTTCCTCGCGGCTGCTGCCGCGGAAGGAGCCGGGATGCAGCACCAGGAAATCGGCGCAGAGCGCCAGCGCCCGTTCGACTTCGCCGCGAAACGCCGCGATCGACTTGGCGTGGAAGTCGCTATTCCCGCCAGCGAGATTGACCAGGTAATTGGCGTGAATGACGAGCGGATGAAGCCCGTACTGTTGGCGGAGCCGGCCCATCTCCTCGCACTGTGAACGCGCCAGCTCGTAGGGCTTCCACTGACGCGGGCTGGAGGAAAAAATCTGGAAGGCGTTGCAGCCCAGCCGATAGGCGCGCTCGGCTGCATACTGCACCCCTCCGGCTGTGGAAGTGTGGATGCCGATACGGCGTGACGTTTCCTTCGGCGGGCGCTTGGGCGCCGGCAGCAGACGAAGGATGTCTTTTTCTTTCTTCGCGGAGTCGCTCACTCTTGAAGATTATTCATCAGGGAGACACCAAGGACACGAAGTTTGTTTCTAAGGAGACTCTGATTAAGTGAGACCGAAGTCCCTCCGGGGGCTAAAGCCCAGCTTTGTTTCAGATACTTACGGACGGCCTGAAGGCCGTCCCCTTCAAAACGCCAACTTAGTCAGAGCTTCCCTAACAGGTTGCTGAGAAACTCGAAACAGCAGATCCCCCGCGGGCTGAAGCCCGCTCGTGATGACAAATATAAAAGGTTTGCTACGGCGCAGCTAAAGCTGCGCCCCTTCAAAACCGCAGTTCTTAGAGTTTTTCGGCATCCTGCTAAAGAATTTTCCCTGTGATCTCCGTGCCTCCGTGGTTATTTTCAGCCGTTGCGTGGAACGAGTTTCCATGGCTACTCCGTTGGCCGCTCCCTCAGGATCGCCGCCGAAGTCTCGGAGCTGACCGGCGAGTAGTACACCTCCTTGAAGGTATACGACTTCGCTTTCGTGCCGACGATGGGCAGGATCTCGATGTGCCAGTGGTAGTCATCCTCGATGGTTTTCCAGAAGCCCAGCGTCTCGGAGCGATGCACGGTGTTGGGTGAGGTGTGCAGCACCATGTGGAAGCCGTCGGCGAGGGTGCGAATGCGGAAGAGCGTGCGCCGCAACAGTGCCGCCAGATCGCGTGTCGCTCCTGACTTGACAGCAGTGCGCTCAAAGTAGGCTTCATGGCTGCGCGGAGCGATCCAGGTCTCGTATGGGACTCGCGGCGCATAAGGGCAGCACGCAATGTAATCGCCGCGCACCTCAATGACGCGGACTTTTTGTTCCTGCTCCTGGTGCAGGATGTCGCAGAAAACGCAGCGCTCCTTTACCTGGTAGTGTTGGCGCGCTGCACGCAGCTCATATAGCACCCGGCGTGGGACAAACGTGGTCGCCACGATCTCCGACGTGGGATGATCGAACTCCTGTCCCGACAGGCTGCCGTAGTTCTTGAACACGCTGATGTACTTGAAGCGGGTATCGCCCTTCAGGTCCTGTATGCGCCGCCCGCACAGGGCCAGGTACTCCTCGATCTCGCGATCGTCGGCATTCCACAACTGGCGATCGTGGCGGGCGTTCTCCACAATGACTTCATGCGCGCCCACCGGACGCATGGTGTCGTAGAGCCCATTGCCGGAGCGGCCGGGATCGCCGTCGATCCCGTAGAGCGGCCGGGGATGCACCACCGCGCGCGCCGACCAGGGACTGGCGTCGACGGTGGGCGCGGTGGCAATCACTTGCAGCGGCTGTCCCGACTCCGGACAGAAAGGACAAAAGTAGTCCGGAGCAGGACCACCTTCGGGCTCGTCGCCGCAGATGACCCACGAACGCGTGATGGGATCCTTGCGCAGTTCCATCACTTTTACTTTACGTCGGGGGGCGGTGCGGTGGGAAGGGGCTTGTGGCGTGCACTATTCCGTGGCGGCTGGGCAAAGCCTCGAACGCAAGTTCTCTAGAACCCGTTTCCCCGAAATATACATCTATCACTCGCATGAAACCGCCGTGCGATGAAGCAGTAATCCGTTCGCACTCCGCAGCCAGGCCTTGTCGTCCACATCAGGGAATGTGGGTGCTCGTGGCAACCATCATTGCATCGAGCATGGCATTCATTGACAGCACCGTCGTGAACGTCGCACTGCCGGCGTTACAGAACAGTTTTGGCGCGAGCGTGGTTGGCGTTCAATGGGTGGTGGAGTCGTACGGTCTGACGTTAGCCGCGCTAATTCTGATCGGCGGATCGATGGGGGACCTGTTTGGCCGGCGGAGAATGTTTCTGCTCGGCGTTGCCGTGTTCACGGTCGCATCAATCGCCTGCGGCCTTGCCCCCCGTCTGGGACAACTAATCGCGGCGCGGGCAGTACAGGGAATCGGCGCGGCATTTCTGGTTCCCGGTAGCCTTGCTCTGATCAGCGCGTCTTTCGGGGAACAGGAGCGAGGACGGGCCATCGGCACATGGTCGGGATCGACCGCGATCACGACCGCCATTGGGCCCGTTGTCGGGGGATGGCTCATTGAACATCTGTCCTGGCGCTGGGCCTTCTTCATCAACGTGCCTCTAGCCATTGCCGTGATCTCGCTCAGCTTCTGGTGCGTCCCCGAGAGCCGCAGCAGACGGCACGGACAGATCGACTGGCAAGGTGCGATTGCAGGGACCTTCAGCCTGACTGGGCTGGTGTTCGGCTTCATTGAGTCCACGAGACTCGGGTGGGGGCACCCGCTGGTGATAGCGACTCTCGTCGCTGGTTTCGTCGGATCGTTCGTGTTCGAACATACTGAACGGAGAGCGGCGTCGCCCATGGTGCCGCTCGAGCTGTTTCGCTCGCGGGCGTTCAGCGGAGCCAATCTGTTGACGTTGTTCTTGTATGCCGCGATTGGAATTTTCTTCTTTCTGCTGCCGCTGAATCTCATCCAAGTACAGGGATACTCCGCGACGGCTGCGGGGGGAGCGGTTTTGCCGCTGATCCTGCTGATGTTTCTGCTGTCGCGCTGGTCCGGAGGGTTGGTGGCACGCTATGGCGCGCGACTGCCCTTGATCGTCGGCCCTTTGATATCAGCGGTTGGGTTCCTCCTGTTTCTGCTGCCGGATATCGGTGGCAGCTACTGGAAGACCTTTTTCCCGGCAGTGGTCGTGCTCGGTTTAGGAATGGCTGTCAGCGTCGCTCCCTTAACAACGGTAGTGATGGGGGCCGTTGACCCGGATCGCGTAGGCACCGCGTCGGGCATCAACAACGCCATTGCCCGGGTCGCTGGGCTTTTGGCAATCGCGATATTCGGGGTTGTAATGGTCGCCGGCTTCAGTCATCAACTGCATCGTCGCCTGACCAGTGTGCAGCTTCCTGCCGACATACGAGCCGAGTTGCAGTCGGACGTGAGCGGACTGGCTGCCCTAAGGCCTCCTCACGGACTGGCGCCCCCGACCGAGAGGGCTATCGAGTCCGCTATTCGCTCGTCGTTCGTCTTTAGTTTTCGGCTGGTCATGTCGGTTTGTGCTGCTCTTGCACTGTTCAGTGCTGCCATAAGTTGGCGGATGATACCAGGCTCTCTAGCGCGTGGAGTTTATCAGGGATCAAGCGTCGCTGGAAAAAAGACGGTGGAGATCTCGGCAGGAAGATTGGAAGGTTCCTTCCGCCCCACCCCGCCATCACAGTCGACGTCACTCGCCAACGTTTGGTAAGCTGTCGCTTCCGACGATTAACTCTGGGCTAGGGGGACTTGTCGCAAGGCGATTTTCTGCCGATCAGGTGATATTCGAATGGCGTCAGACCCCCATCAGCGCCCAAGCATCGGCAGCCGTCCCACAGCCTGTTTCTTCTCCGCCTACCAAGGCCGCGATTTTGGCCACAGAACGTGGGGTGACGGTCAATACCCTTGCCGCTCCAGCACTATCTCTTACAGCTTCGATGCCATGATGCCGCAGTGGCTGATTGGCGCAAAAGGTCATAGTGTGCCGGACAGGCGGATGCTACTGTTGCTCCAGTCATGTTAGATGAGGCTGCTGTCTGGTGGCTGGCGTTCTGATGCCGAACGCGCCTAATGCCCGTGGAGATGCAGCCATGAGAGACAAAGGTATGAAATTCGGTGCGGGACTTAGGCGGAAGGGACTGGTTCTGTTGCTGGCGGCGTTCGCGATCCCCTTATACGTCAGCGCTCAGGTGCAGCAAACCGATCCCTACAACAATGAAGCGGCAACGGGCGCAACCGGTCTGCAGCCGCGGTCCGGAGCTGCCGATACGGAAAGCCTTTCCAGCCATGCGGACCAAGGAAAACTTCAGTTCAAGTCTCAGACGACCATTGTTCAGGTCCCGGTCGTGGTGACGGACAAAGCGGGCAATCATATCCATGGGCTTACCAAAGCGGACTTCAAGATTCTGGAAAACGGGAAGCCGCAGAAAATCGCCAGCTTCGAAGAGATCATTCCCGCCGCCATCGCGCGGCCGTCTGCCATTTCCACGGCCGGCACATTCACCAACGTCGGCCCCGACGATAACAAGCCGCGTGCGCTTACCGTGATCCTGCTGGATGAAGTGAACACTCCCTTTCTCGACCAGGCGTACGCGCGCCAGCAGCTAGTGAAGTACCTGGCCACTCACCTCCAGCCGTCGCAGCCGGTTGGCCTGATGTCACTCTCCGAAAAGGGGCTGACCACCTTGAGCGGGTTCGACAGCGATCCACAGGCGCTGATGGCCGCCTTAAAGAAGGCCAGCGGCCGCGTCTCGACGATGGAGAATTACAGCAATGACGCCAAGGCGATTGCTGCAACGGGAGAGGCGCCGGACAGCTTGTCGCATGGGATCAGGCCAGGTGAATCTCCGGAACTGGTGATACGGCGGTTCATGTTGGACCTGGAAGCGCCCGATGCTGCTTACAACCAGGCGCGCGCCATCGAGACCACCCTGCGAGCCTTCCTGGAAATCGCATGGTCATTGTCCGGCACGCCAGGAAGAAAGTCGCTGGTGTGGGTCACGGGCAGCTTCCCTTTCTATCTCGACTCCTTTACTTCGGTTCCCGGAGACAACAGCCTGCGGGCGCTCTATGAGCGGACGCTCCAGGCGCTCAACGATGCGCAGATTTCCATTTATCCGGTCGACGCGCGCGGCGTGCTGAGCGACCCGACATTCTCGGGAGAGAATACCGGCTCGCTGCTTCCGGCGGGTGCTTCCGACTCGGCGCTCCAGTCAAGCATCGCCAGCCTGAAGACATTCGCCGCGATGACCGGTGGTGTCGCCTACCACAACACGAACGATTTGTCGGGAGCCTACGGGCGGGCCGTTCAGGATTCCTCGTCGTATTACTTGTTGAGCTACTACCTTGATCACCGCGACAACAAGATGGGCTGGCGGAAACTTCAGGTCGAGGTCTCGCGCAAAGACGCCGAAGTGCGCGCCCGCGCCGGATTCCTGGTGACCAACGTTTCGGCCAATCCCCAGCTCACGCAGAAAGCGGACCTGGATTTAGCGCTGCAGTCTCCTTTTGAGAGCACCGGCATCCCCATTGCAGAACGCTGGGAGGGATTTCGGACGAAGGGCCAGAAGAAAGAGGTTGGTTTCTTACTGCGCGTGCCTGCAACCGGGATCATCGACGAAGCGGACAAAAACTATGTCGATCTGGAATTCGTCGCCCAAGCCATGAACAAGGGCGCGGTTGCCGGTACGGTGTCACACCAGTTCAAAGGAAACATCGTCCCCGAGACTCTGGTCAAGCTCAAGACCGACGGCGTACTGTACCGAAATTTCTTCGACTTGGGTCCCGGAGACTATGAAGTCCACTTCGTAGTACGCGATAACTTGACCGGCAGAATTGGCAGCTTGGTCGTACCGCTCACGGTGTTTTAGACGCTATTCCCAATGAGCGATGCTTCTGAAGCCACGCCCGCGTCGCCGATGCTTCAAATCGCCATTGAATCGACCCGTACTCGATCGGCGGCAACGCGCGCGGCCGAGGAGCTTCGAGAACTGCTGGGGGGCGGCGAGAGCGGCAGAGGGGCCGGAGCAGCATAGTTTCTTACGGTGATGAAGTCGTTTCAAACCGGCGAGGAACTTGCCACGAAAAACGCGACTGAGGACCCTCACGGGCAAAAAGAAACGATAGCGCGGGCGGACCCAGCGACGATGGTCCGGGGCGAGTCCGCCGGCGGGAACGACACAGTGGATGTGGGGATGCAGGAGCACGTTCTGTCCCCAGGTGTGGAGCGTGCTGATGATGCCTATCTCCGCTCCCAGGTGTTTGGGGTCGGCGGCGGTTTCGAGCCAAGTTTGAGCGCTGGCGGTGAACAACACTCGTAAAAGAGAGTTGGATTTTCTAAAGCCAGCAGGTTGACCTCATGGGGCACGGTAAACACGACATGGAAGTAGCTGGCAGGCAGGAGTTCGCGTTCCGGCGCCGCCAGCCAACGCTCCCGAGCCTGTGCCTGGCACTTGGGGCAGTGTCGTCCCCGCGTCACCCTCACTTGCGACTGGTCCCACATCTTAATCTCATTATCTGCTTTTCTTCTGCATGCCCTTCTCAGGCTGGAAGCACGGACTGATGGACGCCGGCTTTGCCGCCTCCTCCGCGGACGTCGAGTAGCAGGCCCTGGCTTGGTGACTGGCTTATCCGTTGTAACTACTGGACATCTGTAACCTTGCCACGGATGAATGTCACCTTCATGTCTGGATAGTAATAGAGCTCCTTGGTGCCGAGGCTGACCACCTTCTGCGGCTGCCCGAAGATGGCCACGACCTGGTCCTTGGTCTGGCCCAGGGAAATCGTTTTGGGCTGTGGCGGTGGCGCATCGGACGGCGGTGGAGGGGGCGGGATCGGGGCCATCGCCTGCTGTTGCTGGACCGGCGGTTGGGGGGGCGCGGGCGGCTGCGACGGGGTGGCGGCTGCGGTTTCGTCAGGTTGCACCGTCAGCACTTCAGCGATGGTCTTCACCTCTTCGGCGGCAGCAGGCATGACATGTTTTGGAAACGGGAACTTTAATTGCCCGTAGTAGCGAACATCCTGGAAGGGATCGCTGTAAAACTGGAATACCACGCCGTCATCTTGAATATTGAAGCCAGTGACCCAGAACTTTTCTCCCGCCACAAACTTACGCTGCGGGACCTGGCTTAGGTCGACTCCTGCCTCGACGCCCCATGCGAGGGTGGCTCCAAAGCCCATGGAGATCTTGCCGTTCTTATAGGTGCTCGTTGGCGGAGCCTTGGTATCAAAGCTGCACATCAATAGTCCGTCCTTCTGCAACACCAGTATGGAACCGGCAGTAACAATATCGCTCTTATCCGCGGTTGTTTTGGTCAGCTTAAATTCCGAATTTAGCTTTTCCTGAAGTAATGCTTTCTGATCTCCACTTTCAGCGGAGGACGCGGCGGCTTTACCAGACTGGACAAGCGCCTGCGAGAAAAGAAAACACAAGCCTATCGCCAACAAACCATGTCTAAACATCGGTTCCCACCCCCGCGAGTAATCACACGTCTCGGACGGTCCTTTCGGCTTACTGAACGCTGCTCACCACACCGTCCCTGAAGGTGATCTTCATGTCTGGGTACATATAAATCTTCTTCGCCCCCAGATCAACCACACTCTTGGGCTGTCCCAACTCTGTCGTCACTTGCTTGACCGTCTGTCCCTGGGAGATCGTTATCGGGCTGGCCGTCGGAGCTGGGGTAGGCGTGCCTGCCACTCCAGGAACCGGCGGAGGTACTTCTTTGGCTACTTCCTGCTCAGCCTGGTCCGCCTCCTGGGCCTCCTGCTGGATGTCGGTCGCCACATTCTGTTCCGGCGGAGGAGCGGCCGCTACAAAGGTCGACTGAACCGGTGGCGCTTGGGTAGATGGAGGCGCGGCTGGTAGTCCTCCTTGTCCCTGCTTGGATTGCAATTCTCCCAGACCCTGATCGATAGTCTCGCGCATGTGGTTTTGCATTTCCTGTAAATCCGTAAACGGCACCTGCACTTGGGCAGACTTCGGGCATTCTTTTCCACCCTTGCTGCACAGCATAGTTGCGGTCGCCGCGTTGGCGTCGGCGGGAGGCGCCGAGTTTACTTCCAACACGTCCCCCGAACTGATCGCGCACTCCTGGCCCGAGACCTGGACCACATCGAGATCGCTTCCAGCAACGAACACATGGGTCTGGTTGTCACTCAAGATCCTTGCGATGCCGCTGGATGCAGGATCAATATCCTGATTCTGCGCATTCGCCTGCGCCTCCGAGTTCTCCAGTGCAATTTGGCGTGCCACCTCGTCTGAGATCAATTGCTTGACCTCGGGCGTCAAGACCGTCTGTCCAGGAGGAAGGGCGGTTGCAGCAATCTGAGCATCGACTTGCTCCTGATACGCTTCGGCCAAAGATGTCGCGACTAGATAGTCAGTAAGCCAAAATGCTGCACTCGGGTAAACGGGATATGGTGCGAAGTAAGGCCCATAATATCCATACCAGGGGTACGCCCCCCATCCCCACGAGTACGCTATCGGCGCGGACCACGGATTGTACGCCCAGCCGTAGAAAGCAGGTGCATAGTAATAAGCTGGAGCGTATACAGGCGCGTAATAACCGCGGTAAGAGTACCCTCGATAATAATGGTTGTAGTAGCGTCCGCGGGCATAGTAGGTACGACGGCCATACTCATGGTCGTGATATCTGTAACCGCGCTCAACATATCCGCGCCCGCCTCGTTCAGCTACGATGCGAGAATGATCCGCCCGCTCTATGGAGACACGCCGGTTGCCATTCAGCCCGCTACGAATATCCATGTTCCGCTTGGCATCGTGTACCTCGCTGACCTTGCCATTGGAGCGGGTGACCATTCTGCTGCCGTCCCGAGTGGCCACCACCCTGCTTGAAGTTGGAACGGGTCGCTCCCCCTGGAACGGCCTAGAGGCTCCCATCTCGCCGGCCGTCGATGTTGGCCCCGTGCGATGGGTCGACGTACTTGCGGTGGTCCTAGTCGTTGACCCATGCGTGTTGCTGTTTGAACCATGCATCGCAGCGCCACTGGCAGTAGTGGTAGTGGTGGTTCTTGTTCCACTGGGATTGCTGGTGGTCGGACCATGAAAGGCGCCGCTGGTCGTTGGGCCATGGGAGGCGCCGCTGGTGGTTGGCCCGCGGGAGATGCCGCTGGTCGTTGGGCCGCGGGATGCACCGCTGGTGCTTGGGCCATGGGAAACGCCGGAAGTTGAAGCGTGGCCGGCAGAGCCGGCGGGCTTTGCCGGGGCCGACGATGTTTTTTTGTTGTCGCTGGATACCGCTAAACAGGCACATCCCAGAACGACAGAGACTACTGCCAGATATCTCATGGACTTAAGGGTCTGAATGAATGAGTAGACCATGGCAATCACCTCTTCTCGGTTCTTTCTATAACTGTCCAGTACCAACCCGCTGAGAAGCTACCGATCGTCCGTAACGTTGTCATTGACAAAAGTGACCTTCATGTCAGCGTAAACATCAATATCCTTACCCGCCAACTTAATTACCTTCGCGGGCTGCCGAACACCAAGAAAACGTGCTCTCTCGTCTGCCCGGCTGCAATTTCCTTGAGGGCCGCTGGTGACTCATCCGTCGGCGGTGGCGTAATCGGTGGCAGAGGGACTTGCTCCCCTTGTTGTCCCCGCAGTTTGCTGAGGATGGGTCGGACGAAGCGGCGACTGCTTCGTCTCGCCGCTAGACCTTGCAAAATAGTCTGCAAGTTGAGCTTTGACCACTTGGGCGATCATACTCATTGCCGTATCAACCGGGGGAGGAGAGCCTTTCGGAAATAGGAACCTGAGCGTCGAGTAATAGCGAGCGTCCGAAATAGGATTGTTTAATAGCTCGAAAACGACGCCGTCGTCATTTACATCAATCTTTGTAAAGTCTTAACCGAAATCGATTTCCATTTTTGTCGCAGTGAGCAATGGTCTTACCCTATCGGCACCCGATCTCCCGAAGTTACCTGCTTGCATGCCAATCTTCGTGGCACTTCGAATTCCACTTGCAAATTGCGCAAGGTTGATTGCATCGCACTGTTAGTTCAGAAGTTAGGTCGAGTGACTGATATTCAAATATGCAACAGCCGGGTGGTTCTCATATCCGATGAGATAGCCGCACTATCCGAACGGCATACTTTGTCTCTCTCAACAACTGTCGTTCCGGATCTCGCACGCGGAGAAAAGAACGAAACCAGAGGCCACAGTAATTCGCAAAAAAGTTAGGCAAAGATTTTATCCCAAATCTCTTCTCTGTCAAGGGCATTTGGGGATAGCATAAAGGTGGTACTATCGTGAATGCTGGTGCGGAAGAGCATTTATTCAAGTAAGTTAGGCCAAGTCCGTAAGCCCGCTAGAGCCAAGCCAGCGACGTCCACGTGTGCCCGCATTGACCGCATTGACAGGGCCCTATCTATTGACCTGTATCCGAGGCCCGGCTAACATTCGCGCAACGGATCTGCACATGATGGGCGAAACAATCTCGCACTACCGTCTATTGGAGAAGCTGGGCTCTGGCGGAATGGGTGTAGTTTATGCCGCCGAGGATCTTAAACTCGGCCGCAAAGTAGCCCTCAAGTTCCTAGCGAAAGAATACTCCCATGATCCGGTTGCACTCTACCGCTTTCAACGCGAGGCCCGGTCAGCATCGGCACTCAATCATCCTAATATCTGCACCATTTACGAGATCGACGAGTTTAACGGCGACCGTTTCATCGCCATGGAACTGCTGAAGGGCGTGACCCTGAAAGATCGACTCTTGCGCGGAATAATTCCGGGCGATCAGCTAATAGAATTTGCAATTCAAATTTTGAGCGGGCTCGAGGCGGCCCACTCGGAAGGAATTATTCATCGTGACGTCAAGCCGGCAAATATATTTGTCACGACCCACGGTTATGTGAAACTACTTGACTTCGGCGTGGCCAAACTTAGCGCACCCCGTAAGGGGATGATGGAGACGCTGGCGGGGGGGGCGATACCGGAGGAGGCGGTCGCGCGGGACCTGACCGTGCCAGGTGAGCCGCTGGGCACCGTGGTCTATATGTCGCCGGAACAAGCATTGGGAGAACCCTTGGATGTTCGTACGGACTTATTCTCCTTTGGGGCGGTGCTGTACGAGATTGCGACCGGCAAACAGGCTTTTAGGGAGAACACTGCAGCCGGGACGGTGGACGCGATCCTCCACAAGACGCCTTTGCCGACAGTTAGGTTTAACTCGGCTATACCGTCAGAACTGCAATTCATCATCACCAAGGCCCTTGAAAAAGACCGCAATCTCCGTTATCAGACTGCATCTGATCTTAGCAGTGACTTGCAGCGCATCAGATCTGACTTATACTTCTCGCCTTCTTTGCTGGTAGCCGGTAATGACCCGACCGAAACCTTACCACAAGTTGCGCGCAAGCCGGCCAGATCGGCTGCCGGCCCAGCGGTGGAACCGCCGAGGCGGCAGAAAAAAAGAGGGCTGTCTCTTGCCGCTGCCGCCGTGACAATCATCGTGGCAGCTAGTCTGACACTGTGGTGGCGAGTTGCAGCCGTTAGAGTAGAGGCCGCCCAACTAAGAATCCAAACCAACTCCGGAGCACAGGTCCTCATTGACGAGCAAGTGTCGGGCACGGTGGGGCCGGATAGGACACTCACACTCAAGGTGCCTCCTGGTAAGCACACGGTACAGTTGAGATTAAAAGGCTACGAGCTATATTCCACTAGCGTTGCCATAAACAACGGCGAGGTGAGGAGTCTGATCGCGGAGATGAAGCCTGCACCGCCTCCGCTGCCCCCGCCCGCCCGCACGGGAAATCTGTCAGTCCGGAGCAATGTCCGCGGAGCAGACGTTCTTGTCAATGGGCAGTTGAGGGGATTCATAGGGAACGACAACACCTTCAAGACGGAGCTGGACGAAGGTACTTACAACGTGCAGCTCAAGAAATCCGGCTATAAGGATTCTCTGGACCAGCCTGTCGAAATCCTTGCCCAAAAGCAGAACCAGATCGCTTTCACGCTGGCGGCCTCTGGGGGTCCAGAATTAAGTGTGGCCAACACGTACCTCCTTATCAGGTCCAAACCAGGAGTGGAAATTCGCATTGATGGAAAGGTGTCGGGTATCGTGGCTAATGATGGCACTTTCCCGGTCAAAGTTGATCCCGGACAACACTTGGTGCAGGCTAGTTTTAGTGGATATCAGCCATATTCCTCCAGTGTGCCGGTGAAAGCGAAGGGCACGACGTACCTCGTCGTCGATCTGAAGCCATCTGCGGTCGTGGTCACGTCATTCACTGCCAGCCGGGCCAGGATCACAACGGGGCAGACGGCGAACCTGAAGTGGACAACCCAACATGCTACAGCGGTGCGGATTGACCCCGAGATAGGCGATGTTTTGCCAAGCGGTGCGCTGGATGTTTCGCCGGCCAAAGCGACTACTTACGTGCTAACCGCAAAGGGAAGCGGCGGAAAGGCGACCGCCGAAACATATATCGCAGTCGAACCCAACCCCACGGATGTGGAGGCCATCAGCCAAACCTTGGCTAGACTTAAGGGGGCCTATGATTCGATGGATATCAATGCACTGCGAAGGGAATGGCCGTCGCTGACTCAGATACAGTCAGACGCGATAGAGACGACTTTTGTAGGATTGATGTCGCTCAGGTTGAACGACGATTGTGATGGTTTGCCCATGATTTCCGGCGATACGGCTGAGTGGATGTGCACCGAGACTTTACGATATGTCATAAAAGGCCGACACCAAATCCCCGATGTGCATAACACCGTTGTCTATTATTTCAAACGAGGCCGCGGGAGGTGGTACATCGATCGGCGGCAAGGAGGTCGCTAGGCTTAGGCTAAGCCTGCGAGCAACTGATCCTCTCTCGACTGCATATACGACTAGTGTACGACTAGTTTATTGCTCGGTCGCTTCTGGTCAACCCAAAGCTCGGTGAGTCTCCAGACACGGGATGTCCATTTCTTGGGTATGGTTTTTGAAGAATAGCGGCGGAAATTCGCCGCACCATTCCCGCCAGGCATCCTATAGGTGCTGGGCTTCGAACGAAATCACCCTAGCCTACTGCTTTGTCCTCCGGCGTTCCTGGCACTGAGTTCAAAACGCCGCGCGAGCAGCGGTGGCATACGGCCGGCACAGGAGTGAGATAAATGAATTCAGTTTCAAACGAGCAAGTGGTGAGCCCCGGAGGCTCGCGGGCCGGCAGTGCCGAGCAGCGGTTGAAAGAGCTCGGTATTCAACTCCCCGCGCCGCCCGAGCCGTTCGGCACTTATGCGGAGGCCGTGCAGACGGGCAATCTTCTTTTCTTGAGCGGGATGCTTCCCACGGAAGGCCATGAGGCGAGATTCATAGGACATGTCGGCGCGGAGCTCGATGTGGAAGCAGGGCGCCAGGCGGCTCGCTTGGCGGGTCTCAACGTCCTAGCTAGCTGTCGCGCGCCAGCATTTGGGATCGCTCGATAAAGTGACGCGAGTTGTCCGGCTCGGCGTGTCGGTGGCAACTTCGGGAAATTTCCGCGATCAGCCGAAAGTTGCCGACGGCGCTTCAGAGCTGCTGCAAGACGTCTTCGGAAAAGACCGGAACCCTTGTCGCCTGGTGTATGGCATGGCAAGCCTTCCACTGGGCACGCCGGTCGAGCTGGAGGTCATTTTCGAAGTGACCGCCTAAAGGCGTGCCGGCTCCGATTTTCGCACAACATCTTTATGTGCCAGACAAGAAGACAACAGGCGTCATGGGTTATTGAGTAACCGGGCGAAGTGCAAATCGGAAGACGCATCGTGAGGCTCACGACGAGAGATTTATGACACGACACCTCTTCTGTTGGAACCGATGTTCGCAGGTCGCCGGAATGACATTGGTTTCTGTGATGTTCGCATCCGTTCAATTGCTGGCCCAAGGCCAAGGGAAGGAGCGCCAGGTGGAACATCCGACCTTTTATCGCACGGCTCAGATCGATGGGCTCTCTATTTTTTACAGAGAAGCCGGTCCGAAAGACGCCCCTGCGATCCTCTTGCTGCACGGATTCCCCTCTTCCTCGCGGATGTTCGAGCCGCTGTTTGCGCGGCTTTCCGATCGATACCACCTTGTAGCACCCGATTATCCTGGGTTCGGACACAGCGCTTGGCCTGACCCGAAGCAGTTCGATTACACCTTCGACCACATCGCTTCCGTGATCAACGATTTCACGCAAGCGATGGGTTTGTCGCTCTACACGCTTTATATGCAGGACTACGGCGCACCGGTTGGCTTCCGTATGGCGTTGGCGCATCCGGAGCGGGTGCAGGCGCTCATCGTCCAGGATGCGGTTGCGCACAACGAAGGGCTGGGCGCGAACTGGGCAACACGGCGGGCATTCTGGGCAGACCGGCCTGCTCATGAAGAAGCATTGCGCACAAACTTGATGTCGCTTGCAACCACCAAGACGCGCCATGTCGGAGACGACCCGAAGGTTGAGCTGTATGACATGGATCTATGGTCCGATGAAAACGCTTTTCTGAACGCGCCCGGGCAGGTGGAGATACAAAGCGATCTCTTCTATGACTACCGCACGAATGTCGCTGCCTATCCCAAATGGCAAACCTGGATGCAAAAGACGCAGCCAAAGCTCCTGGTCCTGTGGGGCAAGCACGACCTTTCGTTCGATCTCGGCGAGCCGGAACGCTATCGCAAGGACGTGCCGAACGCCGAGGTTTACGTTCTCGATGCAGGCCACTTCGCTCTCGATACCAACGCAGAAGAGATTGCGACGCTAGTAGGGCAGTTTATGAGCAAGCAGAAGTAGCCAGCATCATTCGCCATCGGTTGCCAACTGGCTGGGAAGCGCAAGAGAAATTGGCATGTCAGACAAGAAAACAGCAATCGTTACGGGAGCAACGGGGGGGATTGGTGCGGGCCTGGTCGAAGGCTTCCTCAAGGAGGGCTATAACGTCGTCGCAACGTCCCTTGACGCCAGCCGAAAGTTAACTGCCTCACCCAGCCTGGTTCTCGTCGATGGCGATATCGGCAAGCTGGAGACGGCCGCTAAATCTGTCGAAGCCGCGATCAAGCAGTTCGGCAGTATCGACGTTCTGGTGAATAACGCTGGAATCTTCTATACCAAACCTTTCACGGACTTTACTACCGAGGACTTCAATTCTCTGGTGTCGACCAATCTGCTGGGATTCCTCTACATTACTCAGCTTACCGTGAAACAAATGCTGAAACAGAAATCGGGAAGCGTTGTGAGCATCTCTGCGGCTCTTGCCGATCGGCCGATCGCCGGTACAAACGGCTCGGTGCCGATGATGACGAAGGGCGGGATAAATTCAGTCATCCAGAATCTCGCAGTCGAGTACGCGAACGAGGGTATCCGCTTCAACGCCGTAGCCCCGGGCCAAACGGACACACCGATGCATAAAGAAGATCCCAAGGACTCAACGTTGCCAATGAAGAAAAAGGCGACTGTAAAAGACGTTGTCGACGCTGTTCTCTACCTGGCCCAGGCAGATCACGTAAGCGGAGAGATACTCCACGTGGACGGTGCTGTTCCTGCTCGCCGCTGGTAGCCGCCAGACCGCTGCTTTCATTCCGGCACCAGTTGTTTGCTCAGTTGAATTATGAGTGTCGGACAGGTCTTTGAAAATAACTTCTGACCCTTCGGAGGGGAATGTACGTCAAGCAACGAAACAGAAGCCGCCAGCGAAGCACGGCTCACGTCGAATCCTCTTGATGTTGTCCCAGACCCAATACCATTCGATGTGGCCTTTAGGGAGAGTCTGATTATTGAGTATTGCATAATATAGTTACAACGGGAATAGCTCCGCCTGTTCCCAGAAGGCCATTACCAGAGTAGGCCGTCGGCGCATTCGCTGCAGCGCCTTGCGGGCGTGATGGCTCAGTTGCCCGAAAGTCTGGGGGCAGAAGTTCGGTAGTTCGTGCTGTTTCCAGTGCGACCACAGGTACTCCACCGGGTTTAGTTCCGGAGCGTAACCAGGGAGAAACTCCAGCCACAAACGTCCTTTCTGCTGGCGCACGAAATCCCATACTGCACGGCTGCGATGGCCCGGCAGACCATCCCAGACGATCAGCAGCTTGCCCGGAATGTGACGCTGCAAATGGGCCAGAAACTGGATGATTTGCGGGCTGCGAATGGCTCCCGGAAACAGCCGGAAATAGAAGTTCCACCACGTCACCCCCGCCATCGCCGACAAGGTCTTCCAGTTGAAGTGATACTGCAGCACCGGGGTCTGGCCGCGGGGCGACCAGGTACGACAGCGGTGCGGACGCTCGCTCAATCCGCTTTCGTCGATGAAGACGATCGTCCGGCCTTCGTTTTTGGCCTTTTTTTTAACTCCGGCCAGCGCTTCTGCTTCCACTGCCGGATCTTCTCTTCCTTCCGTTCCAGCGCCCGTCCGGTCGGCCGCTGACAACTCCAGCCCAACTGCCGCAGCATGCGCCACGCCTGCGAGGCATGGTAGCGAACGCCACATTCGGCCTCGATCAACTGGGCCACGCGCGCCGACGTCCACAGCGCCGTCTCATAGCCCAGAGCCTGCGGTCCACGTTTCAGCCCGCGCTCAATCTGCTTCAGGTCTTCCGCACTCAGCCGGGGCTTGCGTCCAGCGCGGCCGGCCTGCTTCAGCCCGGCCCGGCCTTTCTCCTCCAACTCCGCCGCCCACCGGCTTACCGATTGGCGGTGTACGCCCACCTGCCGCGCCACTTCGGACTGGTGGACTCCCTTTTTCAGCAGCCGCGCCGCCCGCAAACGTCGCTGCTCCAAGGCTTCGAAGTCTCTGCGCACTCCTGCCGGGTTTCCCATAGCCACACAGTAGCACACAAAGCTGAAAATGTCACTATATTATTCAATACTCAATAAGTGCGACTGAAGTCCCTCAGGGGTTAAAGTGTCTGCGTGAGAACGGTGTGGCCGCTACGCGGCTCGGAATAATTTCCCACTCCACCCAAGGATAAAGGTTAGTTCTCACGCATACGCTAAAGCCCAGCTTGACTGCGGGCACTTACGGGCGGCCTGAAGGCCGCCCCCTTCAAAACTTCAGCTTAATCAGAGCTCCCCTGGGGCTCCCGATATCTCTAAGACCGAGCCGAGGCGGTTATTGGCGCCCCCATGGCAGAGGCGAGGAAGCGGAATTGGAAGATGAACGTAGCAGTAGCCGATTCCGGCGGTAACTTAGGGCCTTTCAACGAATGGACGGCGCGATGCTCGCTTCTATTCAGATTGCCGAGCACAAGGCACGCGCAGCCGCAACCTTCCAGCGCCCAACCAAGATACTCGAGGACGGTATCCAGCTCATGCATCCCAACTATCTGCTCGCGTTCGATGGAGTCATTGCGTCTCGAGGCGGCATTCCGCTGATCGAGCAGGGGGCACGTTGACACGTACCGCGGAGATGCGATTGTAACCGCTTGCTGTTTAGCAGCAACGCAAGTTAGAACATTACCCGACGTATCCCTGCGCACCAATTTGCTGTATTTTGCGATAATGGAAGCGCAGATGTGCTCCGCACTCGAGGGCCCGTAGCTCAATTGGATAGAGCATCAGCCTTCTAAGCTGAGGGTTGCTGGTTCGATCCCAGCCGGGCCTACCAAATCCCATCCATCTTTTACTGGCTGCGGAGCCGGTCTAGCACCACGCCATTCGCATTCACAAGCGAGATGTCGAGCGCGGGAACGCCAAGCGCATGCGTGGAACAGCTCAGGCAGGGATCGTAGGCCCGGACCAAGGCCGAGACGCGGTTCAGCATGCCTTCTTGCAGACGATTGCCCTTGATGAAGTGCTCGCTGACCTGGCGTACACCGTTGCTGATCGCGCGATTGTTATGGCCAGTGGCGACGATCAGGTTGGCCCAGACGATGGCGCCGTTGTCGTCCACTTTGTAGTGGTGAATCAGCGTGCCGCGCGGCGCTTCGATGATGCCGATCCCTTGCAATGCATTGACCCCGGCGCTGGCCCGGACGTGAGTGTCAAGCACGTCCGGTTCTTGCAGCAGGACCTGCATGCATTCCAAGGCGTACATTACTTCGATCAGCCGCGCGTAGTGGTAGAGAAACGCGCTGTGCGCCATGCGGCCGAAGCGCTGACGAAACTCCTGCAACTCGGCATCGGCACGCGGCGTGCCCAAGGCATCGGCAACGTTGATGCGGGCCAGCGGTCCCACGCGATAGATACCTTCCGGATACCCCAGCGGACGATAGAAAGGCGCTTTGAGGTAGGAATCGCTGACCGTCGCTTCGGCGACGAAAGCCTTGTAGTCCTCGGCCGCAATTCCTTCCTGCACGATGCTTCCGTCGGCGGCGCGAAATCGTAGCAGCCCATCGTAGAGCTGAAGGTTGCCGTGGCGATCAACCAGCCCGGCATACATCGTCGGGGCCGAACCGAAGTTGGCGATCTCCTCGGTGAATGAGTCAAGCGTGCCCTTAAGGACGCCGAAGGTTTTTTCCGTCGTCGCCATGGCCGCTGGAATGGCCGCCAGGAAGCGGTCGCGGGCCTGCGCGGTCATGGGTGACTTCACTCCGCCGGGAACGATCCACGAGGCATGCACCCGCTCCTCGGCCAGTCCCTCGATCACCTGCAAGCCGAACTTGCGGAGATCGATGCCGGCCCGCGCCAGCTCGGGATTAGCTTCGATCAGGCCTGCGACGTTGCGGGTGGCAGGATCGGCGTCCATGCCCAGCAACAGGTCAGGCGCGGAGAGGTAAAAGAAACTCAGCGCATGCGACTGCACGACCTGGGCGCAGTGAATGATCTCGCGCAGCAGTTGCGCAGCAGGCGGAATGCGCACTGCCATGATGGCGTCGCATGCCTTGGACGAGGCAAGCTGGTGGCTGATGGGACAGATGCCGCAGATGCGCGAGGTAATGCCCGGCATCTCGTAAAATGGCCGGCCTTCGGTGAACTTCTCGAAGCCGCGAACTTGCGTCACCTGGAAGTTGGTGTCGGCCACTTTCCCCGCGTCATCGAGCTGAATGGTGATCCTGGCGTGGCCCTCGATGCGGCTTACCGGCTCAATTGTAATGCGCTTCATAATCCTTCCTGTGGGACCCATGCCCTTCAACCATGTTCGTCGATTTTCACCACGGAGGCACGGAGTGCGCGGAGTTTTTGAATCGAATACTGCGCAACGCACTGCTCCGTTGATTTGCTTACGAATAACATGAGGTTCCATGGATTCCGGGGTCGATTACCAGATAAATTCAACTCCGTGATCTCCGTGCCTCCGTGGTGAAAATTCCATCCCTATCCGACGCAGCTTGTCGCTATCCGAACTTAATCTTCTGGTTGGCCTCCGGCTTGCGGCCCTCCAACACGTTATTCAGCAACCCGGCAATCACCTTGGTCTGCGGCGGGCAGCCAGGCAGGCAAAGGTCCACTTTCACGAAGTCCTGCGCGGGCCGGGCCAGCTTTTGCAGATGTGGTAACCCATCGCGAGGAATGCAGCCATTCACATCGGCGCCCTCGACATAAATCCGCTGCAGGAGCTTGTTCACGGGAACGACGTTGCGCAGTCCGGCCACGTTGCCGGTGACCGCGCAGTCGCCGAGCGCTACCAGCAGCTTGGTTCGCGCCCGGATCTCATGCAACTTGTCGATGTCCTCCTGGGTGCTGATCGCACCCTCCAGCAAGGTGACATCGACGTCCTCGGGAAATTCTTGCGCGTCCACCAGCGGGCCGTACACAATGTCTGCCTTGCGGACAATGGGGATGAGCGCGCCGTCGAGGTCGAGCAGTGACATGTGGCACCCGGAGCAGCCGTCCAGCCACACGGTAGCCAGCTTCAGCTTTTTCATGCCTGGACTCCTCTGCGGTGGGCCAGCGCGGTGATGGGTGCGTTGGAGCGCACCATCTCCTCGACCGCCTTACCCTTCTCCGCCAGGGCGCCGGTGGGACAGGCTTGCACGCACTTGCCGCAATTGGTGCAGGTGCTCGCCTCACCCCATTTCTGGTTTAGGTCAGAGACGACGCGCGCGTGAATGCCGCGCGAGACCACCTCCCATACATGCGCGCCCTCGACCTCGGCGCAAGTGCGTACGCAGCGCGTGCACAGAATGCAGCGGTTATGGTCGAGTACGAAGCGCGGATGGGAGAGGTCGACCGGCAGGCGCGGGAAGTTGTAGGCGAAGCGCACGCTGGTGATGCCCATGTTGTAGGCCATGTCCTGCAACTCGCAGTGTCCATTGGCGACGCACACGGCGCACACATGGTTGCGCTCCACCAGCAGCAGTTCGACGGTCATGCGCCGATAACGCGCCAGCCGCGCCGAGTTCGTCGTCACCGACATGCCATCCTGCGCCGGCGTGGTGCAGGCGGGGAAGAGGCGCTCGACGCCCGAGACCTCGACCATGCACAGGCGGCACGCGCCCACCGGGCTCAGGCCCTCCAGAAAACAGAGGGTTGGGATCGACTTCCCGCTGGCGCGCGCCGCCTCGAGGATGGTTTGCCCTTCGAGCGCATTCACCAGCTCGCCATCGATACGCATCGAGATTTTCTTTTGCGGCAAGATGTAACTCCTTCTGCCGGATCAGCACCCTTGGGCGAAAGGGTGGGATCACCGCAAATCTGTGTCATCCTGAGCGGAGGATCGCGTCTCTTGCGATCCGGAGTCGAAGGACCCCTATTTCCGTTCGTCATTTTGTGCCGCCCCTGAAGGGGCTCGGATTTTTATTTCCAGCCTACCCAGCGCTGAAGCGCTGGGCTATCTTCTACCGTCCCGCCTTGCGGGACTGGAGCACTCGCAATCCAAAGATCCAACCCCACCTACCGCGCGACCGCCACACCTGCGTCGCAGCGCAGGCAGCGGCAGCACTCCTCGTGCGTCTCTTCCGCGGACAATCCGAACACCACTTCGTCGAAAGTTCGCGCGCGTTCTCGCGCCGGCAGCGCTCGCGAATGATGGCGTCGACTCTCGCTCGGCTCCTTAGGCGGTCGCTGGCTGTAGTTCATCGACCGGAAAAGCATCTCCCAGCGCTTGGCATCCATCAGTTGTTCGTCGATCGACTTGGCCGCCTGTTTTCCGTATGCCATCGCATTGGAAACGTTGGAAGCGCCGGTCACCAGGTCGCCTCCGGCGAAAAAACGCGGCCGGCTGGTCTCCAGCGTGAAATGATTGACCTCGACGGTTCCGCCTTCCTTGATCTGCAACCCCGAGGCGCGCGCAAAATCCAAATCAACCGTTTCGCCCACCGCGAGAACCACTGAGTCGCAATCGAAACGCTGCACTTCGTCAGTCATGATCGGCTTGCGCCTCCCAGAGCGGTCGTACTCTCCCAGGCGGGTCTTCACCACCTCCAGCGCCCGCACATTCCCTTTGGCGTCGCCGATGATGCGATGCGGCGCCGAGAGAAACACCATGCGCGCTCCTTCTTCTTCGGCAGCCGCCGTCTCCTCTTCAATCGCCGGCATGTCTTTGCGCTCGCGGCGGTACACTACGGTTACATTGCATCCCATGCGCAAGGCGGTCCGTGCCGAGTCAATGGCTGCGTTTCCGCCGCCAATGATCACGACTTTCCTGCCCAGCTCAACCTGCTCACCTTTGGCAACGGACTCCAGGAACGGCAACGCCGGAAACACCCCCTTGAGCTCGGTGCCCGGCAAGTACACCCACGACTCCTTCCAGGTCCCGATTGCCAGGCACACCGCGTCGAACTGCTCATCGAGGTCGTTCAGCGGGATGTCGAAACCCACCCGCGTGTTGAAGACGAACTGCACTCCCAGCCGCTCGATCAACTCGATCTCACGCCGCAACACCGGCTTCGGCAGGCGATACTCGGGTAGAGCGAAGCGCAACATTCCGCCGGCCTCAGGCAGGGAGTCGAACACCTTCACGTCGTGTCCCAGCAGCGCCAGATAAAAGGCGGCAGTCAGACCCGCTGGACCTGCGCCGGCCACCGCGACTTTGCGTCCGGTAGGTTCCAGCTTGTGCGAGAGCACGCGGTTCACCGCCTCTTCGAAGTGGTCGCCGAGCAGGATGTAATCGGCGATAAAGCGATGCACCTCGCGCATGTTGACTGCATCGTCCACCGTCTGGCGGCGGCAGCGCTCGTCGCAAGGATGCTGACAGACGCGCCCGGTCGAGCAAGGCAGAGGATTGTCGAGAACAATCGATTCGAAGGCTTCCTCGGTCTGCCCTTCCTTGTAGAGCTGGAGGAAGCGTGGGATGTTCATGTGCAACGGACAACTGTTCTCGCAGGGCGCCAGCGCCAGTTCGGTACAGACGCCGGCGACACAGCGATGTGACACAATGTGGTCTTCGAACTCCTGGCGGAAGTGCCGCATGGTGGTCAGCACCGGGTTGGGTGCGGTTTGGCCAAGTCCGCAAAGCGAGCAGTCGCGAATGTAACGGCTTAGCTCGTCCAGACGATCCAGGTGGTCCCTGCGGCCGGCGCCCTCGGTGATGCGGTTCAGGATGCGTAGGCATTTGTTCAGCCCCACGCGACAGGGAATGCATTTGCCGCACGATTCCGAGTTGGTGAACTCCACGAAGTAGCGGGCGACATCCACCATGCAGTTGTCTTCGTCCATCACCACCATGCCGCCGGAGCCCATGATCGAACCCAGTTGCGCCAGGCTTTCGTAGTCCACCGCAGTGTCGAACATCTCGCTGGGAATGCAGCCGCCGGAGGGGCCGCCGGTTTGCACCGCCTTAATGCTGCGGCCATCAACGCCGCCCCCGCCGATGTCGTAGATGAAGGTCTTGATCGGCGTTCCCATTGGCATCTCCACCAGCCCGCTGTTGTGGATCTTGCCGACCAGCGAAAAGACCTTGGTGCCGGAACTCTTGGCGCTGCCGGTCTCGGTGAACCAGGCGGCTCCCTTGGTGACGATGGGGGCGACGTTGTACCAAGTCTCGACGTTGTTGATGTTGCTGGGCTTGCCCCAAAGCCCTTTCTGCGCCGGAAAGGGCGGACGCGGACGGGGCCGTCCCGCCTCGCCTTCGAGCGATGCAATCAGCGCCGTCTCTTCTCCGCAGACGAATGCTCCCGCGCCCTCCACCAACTGAATGTCGAACTCGAATCCGCGGCCCAGAATGTTGTCGCCCAGCAAGCCGTAGTCCCGGGCCTGCTCCAGCGCGCGATTGAGGCGATGTACCGCCAGCGGATATTCGGCGCGCACGTAGATGATGCCCTGGGTTGCGCCCATCACGTAGCCGCCGATGATCATGCCTTCCAGCAGCGCGTGCGGATCGCTCTCGATCTCGTTGCGATTCATGTAGGCGCCAGGATCGCCTTCGTCGGCGTTGCAGATGATGAACTTCTGGTCAGCGATGGCCTTGCGCAAGAACTCCCATTTGTTGCCGGTAAGGAAGCCGGCGCCCCCGCGACCGCGCAGCTTAGAGGCCTTGATCTGCTCGATCACCGCTTCGGGCTTTTCGTCGATCAGCGTCTTGTATAAGGCCTGATAGCCGCCGACCGCGATGTACTCCTCGATGTCATCGGGATTGATAAGCCCGCAGTTGCGCAGCACGATCTTCTTCTGGCCCTTGAAGAAGGGCACGTCCTCCCATGCCGGCACCTCAGGGTAGCCATGTCCGTAGCGGACGGCGCCGGTGATGTGGTCCCATTCCTCGATCTTGCAATAGGCCAACTCGGAGTTGATCCTGCCAGTGGCGATGTCGTGCACGATACGGCCGGCATCGTTGGCCTGCACGCGCCGCAGGATGAGCAATGGGCCTCCGGGTAGATGAATATTCACCAGCGGCTCCTGGCAGCAGGCGCCGAAGCAGCCCACGCTGGTCAGATAAAAATCGGTTCCGCTGCGCTCGATGACTTCCACAAAGGCGTGATACAGGCCCTCGGCGCCGTTGCCGCGGCCGCAGGTGCCCATCCCGACGGCGATGCGCGGTACCGACGGCACCAGTTTCGCCAGCCCGCTTTCGCGAACGGCATTGAATATGCCAATGTCCTCGATACGCGGCATCAGTCATTCTCCCGTTCGAGCGCGCGGACCTCACGCTGTAGCGTGCGTTCGTTCACATGTCCACAGATGCGATGGTTGATCTCCACAACCGGGGCCAGCGCGCACTGCCCAAAGCAGGCCACCGTGCGCACCGTGAACTTCTGGTCGGCCGTGGTCAGCGTTAGCTTGTCCGAATCGTTGGGCTCGTCGCCGTCTTCACGGCCTAAGCCGAGCTCCAGACGCAGACTCTCCAGCAGCGCACGCGAATTACGGGTATGGCAGGCCGTACCGCGGCAGATGCAGATGGTGTTGTCACCCTGTGGCTGCAAATTGAACAACGCATAGAATGTCGCCACGCTGTAAATGCGCGAGAGCGGGATCTCCAGGCGGTTGGCAACGTAGCGCAACGTCTCGGGGGCAAGGCACTTATGGGGATTTCGTTCCTGGACTGCCTCCAGTATGCCCAGGAGTTCGCCGGGTTGTCCGCGGTGTCTGGCGATGAGTTGGTCGATGAACGCCTGCTCGGCGTTTTCGGAGGTGATTTGCGCAGTTGCCATGTGCCTGGCGCTCCTTTCCTAGTAGAGACAAACCAGCACCTTGCGGGGCATTTCAGCGCAATTCTCGGCTCGACGGGAACGGGAAAGCAGAGCGCTGACCAGCCCCTTTCCTCTCCAGATTCCGCCGATCCAGGCCGGAACTCAGTGTCCTGCATCACATCGCGGGGTGACCACTGGGCAGGAAGGGAAATGTCGCCATTTGGGGCCGTCAGCTCGGTGCCCCAGGGTTCCCCTTCTGTTGGGCTAACCTGGGTGACTTGCGGGGTGCGCACCCATTTCTCTCTTGGGGGCCCGGGCGGGGCAGCACCTGTAAGGCATAAAAAATGGAGGTCCATGGCGGACCTCCGTTGCCTGAAGGGAAGTTTGTCGCTATGGCATAGCTTTCATATAGAACACGTCACCGCCGTTGCCGGTCTCCACCTTGTAATCCGATGGCACCTGGAACAGTGACGCATCGGGTTCGCCGCGGCTGATGCTGGTGACGTTGTTGGTCATCGTCCCCATCATCGGGTCGGTGTGGGTCATGGACAGCGGAATCTGCAATTCGGTCGAGTACCAACGCTCGGTCACCACCTCAATCGGCTTCTCGTTGCCGATCTGGCCGGCAGGGATAGTGCGCGTCACGCGTGTGCCTTCAGCTTGCAAGCCCAGGATCGTCTTGGCGCCAAGTTGCTGCGTGCTGACCTCACCACCCATGGCCTTCATGTGAGGCGCTCCCTCCGGACCGCCGATCGAGGTGGTCACAGCGTTCGGCCGGGGGCCATGCAGCGGCATCTGATGCGCCGTCTTGGTCTGCGGATTGAGGATGTAGCGGGTGCCGGCCACCGGATCGATGATCACGATCATGGTGTGCTTGGTGGCGCCGGTCGTTGGGGTATTGAGCTCGAAGCCTACCTCACGGCGCACCCGGCCTTCCGAGTCGCGATAGACCGTGGTCTGGTTTTCGCTACGGATGCGGTTGCCGTCAGAGAGCGTCGTCTCATGGGTCATCATCATGGTCGCCGTCAACGGCGCGCCCTTGACGATTTTATTGCCCTCCCCAAGCTCCCGATGGAAGAAGCCGCCACCGAAGCCGGGGCCTTGCATGGTCATCACCATGCCCGGTCCACCTCCCGGCGGCGGTGGGGGCGGCGCAGGCTCGTCCTGGGCTACCGCTATCATCGACAATCCGGCGATCATTAGCCCAAGTAACAGCCACTGCGAGATGGCGCGAACAGATTTCATCAGACTCATAGATTCGTCCTCACTCGATTTCTCTTATTACGGTTCAGTTCACAAATCGGACAGCTCGTACCACTCCGTCGTATCCCACCACCACGTCGGCAATCTGCGGTGCAGAGTCCTGGCCGGCGGGATTGCCCTGCACCGGCAACTCGACGCGTACCACCTGCGAATCGCTGGAACAGCTCAGCGGATCGCAGAACATCAACGCCGTATAGCTGGGATCAACCGTACTCTGCACCTGTTCAGCAGAAGCCACCTGTGCGATTGCGCTGCTTTCTGGGCGTGCGCGGCGAGTCGCCTGTTTCTTGTTCTGCGGCACAGGGCCGGCTAGGCGCTTACCGGACAGGCTGCCGGTTGTGTTCGAAGTGGCAATGGCCGGCTTCTGCATTGCCGGCCCGGTCCTTACCGGGGCAGACTGACTCTGCACCGCACCTGCCTTGGGCCGCAATTGCAGAAGCCGGATTCCGAGAAATATTCCCACCACGAGCGCCGCTGCGACGGCAACATAGGCGCCTACTTCGAACCAGCGGCGCAGCCGCATGGCAACTGGCGTGAAACGGGGCGCTGCCAGCGGTTCCGCCGGCTCCCAGTGCCGCTGCCGAAATGCCCGCAGCAGCGTCCGTTCCACATCGGGGCCGGCTTCCAGGCCGGCGTTTCGCGCCTGTAGCGTCTGCATGGACGCAGCCAGGGCACGCTGTTTTTGCAACCAGGCACAGCACACTTCGCATTCATTGCCGTGGCGCAATATCTCCTGGTCGTGGGCCCGCGACAACTCCCACAATGTGAGAGATGCTGCGGATTGTTTAAATTCACGGCATGTCATGACAAGCACCTCGCCGCAACATTGAGATCGCCGGAGCCGCTGCCGAGTGTTCCAGCTTTCTGCCGAGCATTTCGTGCGCCCGGTGCAGCCGCGAACGGATGGTGCCGATCGCACAACCCGCGGCTTCCGCCGCGTCGGCGTAACTCAGCTCCTGCAAATCGCACAGCACCACCACCTCACGATAATGTTCCGGCAGCGAAAGTATCGCCTTCCAGACCGCCACCGACGTCTGGCGCCGGGCGATTCCCTCGGTGGGATCGCTCTCCACCATCAGCGACGCCGCCTCGTCCTCCACCGGAGTACCCAGTACGCTCTCCGGGTAGCTTTTT
This sequence comes from uncultured Acidobacteriaceae bacterium, assembly GCA_963785825.1. GTDB lineage: Bacteria > Acidobacteriota > Terriglobia > Terriglobales > Acidobacteriaceae > Bog-257. The sequence continues at coordinate 389,799 of CAWAWQ010000003.1, forward strand.
TCCAGCGCGCGCCGTACATAGTTCCTGGCCACGCCGAACAGGTAAGCCCCCAGCGCTCCACGCTCTGCGTCAAAATCGTGCCCGCGCTGCAAGAGGAAGAGAAAGACATCCTGCGTCACTTCCTCGGCCAACTGCGCGGAGCCGCTCATGTGCAAGGCAAAGCGAAAGATCGGTCCTTGCCGCCTGCGATACAGCAGAGTGAACGCTTCTTCGTCTCCGGCTAGAGCCCGCGCCAGCAGTTGCTCGTCGGTCAAATCGGTCAGCAACATCACCTCGGTGGTGGACCCGATCTCGTTTCCGTCTCTATTTCACCAGAAAGAAACGTAAAGTTCCGTAAAGTTGGACTGCTGTGAGGAGAGTTTTGACACCCTCGCCAAGCACTTTCTTTTCTTATCCTAGCCGTTTGCTCAGTTTTGGGACAGCAGAGGCGCGGCGCGTATTGACTTCCGCCTGCATCGGAGTCAGAATGCCGCCGCTGATGTTGCGGGAAGGACGGCGACAGCGCGTCACCGGAGATATCTGAATTACGCATGGCAAGTCGGAAGCCGAAGGAAGTAACGCACCGGGCAAGCCCTACAACGGCTGCAATGTTGGGACTGACGGAAAGTGGATTGAACGGGTCTGCGGGGATACGATTAGAGCATTTTCCGTTGGCGAGACTATGCGGCAAACGACACTATGGCGAGAGCCTATGGGGATGATCTGCGCCATAAGTTCTTGTCGGCTTAGATTACTTGCCGAGCCTGTGCATAGCCAATGCCCGTTGCGCCACTGGAACAATCGTGTGTTCCAGAACCTACCTTGGGACGGGCTTCCATCTGGAGTACGTGTTGTGGTCACACAACACGTGAGCTCGGCGCGATTATCCGGCAGCCGTATTTCGACCTCACTTGCTTCGCGCCCACGGCTCTTGTTCTCGGCAACGGCTTTCAAGTAGGCCGCTCGATCCCTCCGTCTTGCCATTCGCGCGTACGATCGTAAATTCCTCTGCTGGGTACTTTTCTAGACTAGAGCGATTCTAATTTAAGTATATACACCTGTATGCGATGATATCCCTGCCGGTTCGAGGCGGCACGGATGCAATCCTATTCGCAAGACTTGCGTGATCGGGTGCTGTGGGCATTGCAGCGCGGGGAAGGACCTTCGGCCATCGCACGGCGGCTGGAGGTAAGTCGAGTCTGGATTTATCAGGTGCGTGACCGGGAGCAGAAAACGGGGGTGCGCACCAGTTTGCAAATCGGTGGTCGTCGCCGCTCCCGGGTGGCCGATTTGGAAGCGGAGCTGCGCGCCTGGATCGAAGCCGAGCCGGATCTTGCGCTGCAGGAAATGTGCGATCGGCTACGCCAGCAAGGGGTGACGATCAAGACCGGGGCGCTGTGGCATCAGTTGAACAAGTGGAATCTCACTTTTAAAAAAAACCCTGCACGCCAGCGAGCAAGAGCGCGAGGACGTGCAGCAGGCGCGCCGGGCATGGCTCGCGGCCCTGCCCACGATGAACCTCGAAAAGCTCGTGTTCATCGATGAAACCTGGACTTCTACCAATATGACGCGAGGCTACGGGCGGGCCCTCCGAGGCAAGCGTTGCCTCGGTTCTGCGCCCTACGGACATTGGCAAACCACAACCTTTGTGGGCGCTCTGCGGCATCGTCAACTCGCGGCTCCCATGGTGATTGACGGCCCCATGGACGGGGAGGTGTTTGTGGCCTATGTGCGTTGCTTCTTGTGCCCCACCCTGGCCCCGGGAGACATCGTCATCCTCGATACCCTCAGCAGCCATAAAGTGGAGGGGGTCGAAGAGGCCATCCTGGCGAGCCATGCGAGCGTGCTCTATCTGCCACCGTATTCGCCCGACCTGAACCCCATCGAAAAGTTCTTTTCCAAACTCAAGGCGCTGCTCCGAAAGGCCGCCACACGATCCCAGGATGCTCTCTGGCAAGAGATTGGAGAACTCCTGAAATCGGTCTCTGCCGGCGAATGCATGAATTACTTCAAATCATGCGGCTATGTAAACACTTAAATTGAAAACGCTCTAATTGGCTAGAAGCTATTTCACGTTCTGGTTCGTATCAGGGCACGACTTTCACGGTTTGCTGAAAACTCCGTTTTGAGAGGCTTTGTATCAGGGCACGGCTTCACAGGCCGCTGAAAAAGTCCGCCCATCGGCGCCTTGTGTCAGGGCACGACTTCAGTCGTGCCGAAAAGTCCTTTATTTTTGTCATCCCGAGCGGCCTTCAGGCCGTGAGGGATTTGCTTTTTCGACTTTTTCAGCGGCCTCTTCAGCCGTGCCGATAAGCCGTTTATTTCTGTCATCCCGAGCGGATTTTAGTCCGCGAGGGATCTGCCCTTCCGAGTTTTTCAGCAACCTAAAAGTCGTGCCCTGGTACAAAGCGTCAAAAAAAAGTAGCTTTGCCGTCCGGGGATTTTCAGGGCAGGTTCCGTAACCGGCTCCGAGTTTTTCGGCATCCCGACAAGGTGCCCGGATACCGATGTCTCAGGCTGATATGCTTTCTTGTTGTTTCGCCAGTTCTCATAAGAGGCTCCCTCCATGCCGTACTGCCGTTTCCAACACGATGCTGCCATCCGCTACGGCATGATCGAAAGCACGCGAGGCGAACCAACCATTACCCGCACGCTCGCGACACCGCCCCACTCATTCGGTGACTTTGAGCGCGGAGAAGCTAGCGACCTGCCCTTAAGCACAGTTCGGCTGCTGGCGCCGGTTGCGCCTACCAAGATCGTCTGCATCGGCAGAAACTATCGCGAGCATGCCAAGGAGTTGGATCATCCCGTTCCGACCGAGCCGCTGTTTTTTCTCAAGCCGCCGTCTTCGCTGATTGGCCCGGAAGATGAGATTCGCCGCCCGGTCGCGCTTTCGCAGCGCGTGGACTATGAGGGCGAGATGGGAGTTGTCATCGGGAAGCGCTGTTACCGCTTGCAGGAAGGCGACGACGTCCGGCCGTACATCCTGGGCTACACCTGCGTGAACGACGTGACTGCGCGCGACCTGCAAAACAAGGACGGCCAGTGGACCCGCGCCAAGGGTTTCGACACGTTTTGTCCCGTCGGGCCGGTGGTGGCCGAGGGCCTCGATCCCTGGAAGGGAGTTCGGGTCGAAAGCCGCGTCAACGGGCACCTCCGCCAAAATGGCACCACGGCCGATTTCCTCTTTCCGCTCGATCTGCTGCTTCGGTTTATTTCCCAGGTGATGACCCTCGAACCCGGCGACCTGATTGCCACCGGCACTCCTGCGGGGGTGGGCCCTCTCCAGGCGGGAGATGCGGTCGAAGTGAGCGTCGATGGGGTCGGCACACTCCGGAATACTGTCACCGACCTGAAATGAAGGCCAACTAAGGTGCCGCCGGGTAAATTTTCTTGTTCCCCAGCGCATCGCCTGCCGTTACTCTTGAGTCAAAGGTTGTGACCCTCACACCGGCATCCCATGAACTCATTCCGGCTCTATCCCATCCTCGCCTTTGGCGCAACCGCCGCCATCATTGGTTACGCGCTGCTCTCGCGCAAGAACAAGAAATCCGAAGAACAACTGGAGCGGGAGCGCCGCACGGAATTGGCGCTCGGCGGCCGAATCATTGACGGCAATGTCATCGATGTCCTGGAGCTGGAGGATGACCAGACCGGCCGGCAGATGATCCTGCTGGTCTATACCTACGATGTTGCCGGCGTGACCTACGAGGCTTCGCAGGATGTCACCCATCTGCGCCAGTTCATCGATCTGTATTCCTGCCGCCTGGGCCTGCCGAGTTCGGTGAAATACGATCCGCGCAATCCCGGCGATTCGATCGTCATCTCCGAGACCTGGTCGGGTTTGCGCAAGCCAACCATCATCTTGCCGCAGCGGCCTGCCACGAAATCGAGCACTTTGGTGTAACTTTTTGCTCTTTGTGAGTCTGCTCACAGGAGGAGCGCCCGCCGGCTGTACCAGGACGCCGGCTTTCCGTCCTGATTGCTACAATTAAGCTATGCATAATCTCCCGCTCCCCCTCGCCGCATTTCTGGCGGGAATACTATCTTTCCTTTCGCCCTGCGTGCTTCCACTGGTTCCGGGCTACGTCTCGCTGATTTCCGGAGCCAGCGTTGAAGACTTGCAATCACCCGAGCGCCGCGTACTGCGCACCGTGATGCTGCATTCCCTTACGTTCGTCTTGGGTTTCAGCGTGGTCTTCATCGCACTGGGTGCGGTGGCCACCAGCATCGGGCAATTCGCCAATGAATATCATTCGCTGCTGTCGAAGATCGCCGGCATCATCGTAATTATTTTCGGGTTGCACCTGACCGGACTGTGGAAGATCAATGCGCTTTACGCGGACAAGCGCCTGCACGAGGTGAAGGGCGGCGCCAGTGCGGTGGGCTCATTTGCTGTCGGTTTCGCCTTTGCCTTCGGATGGACGCCGTGTATCGGCCCCATTCTGGCAACCATTCTGGTGCTGGCCGGCGCACAGCAAACCGTGCTGAAGGGCATCGTGCTGCTGGCAGTCTATTCCCTCGGCTTGGCTGTACCTTTTCTGTTGACGTCGTTGGGCGTTGATCGCTTCCTGGCCTTCTATGGCCGCTTCCGGCGGCATCTGCACACGGTTGAGGTCTTGAGCGGTATACTCCTGATCGCGATCGGCGTCTTGATTTTCCTGAACAACCTGCGACTGCTTTCCGGTTATTTGGCGTTCCTCAACCGATTCGCCCTGTAGAGGTGTTGCTTTTGAAACGAAATGCTCTGGTTTTTGTCGTCCTGTTTGTCGCCATATTGGCCATGCTGGCCAGCGGCAAATACCTGACGCGCGCGCGCAAGCATGGCCCGCTTATCTTGGTGGGCGATGTTAAGGGAGTTAAAGCGCCCGATTTTGAATTGCCGACGCTGGACGGCAGGAAAGTAAAACTCTCCGATTATCGCGGCAAGGCGGTTCTCCTGGATTTCTGGGCGACATGGTGCCCACCCTGCAAGGTCGAAATGCCGTGGTTTGCCGATCTGCAAAAGCGTTATGCCAGCCAGGGCCTGGTGGTGCTGGGCGTGGCCATGGATGATTCAAGTGCGGACAAGATTGCGGAGTTCGCCAGCGAAATGGGCGTGAACTACCCGGTGCTGCTCGGCAACGACCAGGTTTCCGACGAATATGGTGATGTGCAGTATCTGCCGACTAACTTTTACATTGGGCGCGACGGCGTCATTCTCCAGAAAATGACCGGGCTGGTGGATAACCAGGAAGTGGAAAAGGCGGTGAAAGAGGCGCTCAATACTACCTATCAGCCGGTGACCGCGCCACAAAACCAGGCCGATACCGTTACCAAAGCGCCGACGAAGACCACCGTCGCCAGGAAAACATCACAATGAAGAGTACCGTTTGGTTTGCGCTGTTGACTTTGCTGCTGACCGTCGCGGTCGCAGGGCAGAGTGCGCCTGATCAGCCTTACGTCATCATGGCGCCGGCGGGGCCGGTGCAGTTGCGGCCGGGCGCCAGCACCAATGTCCCCCTCGATTTCAGGGTGGGCTCCGAATACCACATCAATTCGCACACCCCGAAGTCGCCGCTGCTGATTCCTACCGTGTTGAAGCTGAATCCGCCACAGGCGCTGACGGTGGCAGATGTGAAGTATCCCGCGGGACAGGACATGAGCTTTCCCTTCTCGCCCGATGAGAAGCTCAGCGTCTACAGCGGTGACTTCAGCATCACTGCCGCTTTGAAGGCGCCCGCCAATGCTGCCCCGGGAACCTATCCCGTAAAAGGCGAGTTGCGCTTCCAGGCCTGCGATCACAGCGCCTGCTACCCGCCGCGCTCGATCCCAGTGCAGTTTCAGGTAACGGTAGCGAGATAGCTTCCGGCTCGGACCTCGCAGCCGATCACTTGTGTTAAGGCGATGTTTCGCCAGTGATGTGGAAGTGCTCGCAGTCCGAATGCATTTTGTCCCAGAACTGGTTCATGTCCAGCACTACGGAGTACCACTGTCTCTCCAAGCGCCGTACCAATATGACCTTGCACGGAATGCCATCGTAATCTGCGGGAACACCGCTCTTGGTCGTCGCTGAGAGGGAATCTGACGGGTCGAACACGACGTAGCCCATCCAGTCGCCGGTTACCCCATCTCCCCAACCATCCCCATCCCATTCAACATGCTTGAATTCACCGTTGCCCGGGGCAGTTTCGAGAACTTCGCTTTTATATCGCTGGGACCAGACCAGCCAACGAAGGTGTGGTCGGATGTGCCGTTGGTTGACGACTATGACAGCCGTAACAAGGAGGAACGCACCAAAAGCTGCGACCGCCACCTTGGCTTTCTTCCGGCCTCGCCGAAGAGCAATCGCCGCAAGCAACAGCGCGAACATGTCAAGGATCGATACGGCAAGTAGATACAGCAGGGTAACGATGTCGCTGGTGAACACAACCGCCACAAGAGAAGCAATCAGAGCAACCGCCGCACTGAGGGCGATCGGGAAGGGCTTGGCAGAGTGTTTCACGGCCAGCACTCTACGCTCAATCGCCGCTTAGTTCCACGTTTATTGTTGTTATCAGGCCTTATCACCATTTATTCACGGGTACTTTGCAGCCGTTTCAGCCTGGCCACCGTGCGTTCCTGTCCCAAATTCGCCATCACCGCAAACAGACTGGGCGCAACGCCCTGCCCGGTAAGCGCCACACGTGCGCCGTTGATCAGCGCTCCGGCTTTCACGTTCTTCTCCTCGGCGAATCCGCGCAACACGCGCTCGGTGCTCGCCTCGGAAAACTCGCCCTCCTGCTCATAGCGTGATGCCAACTCCACCAGCATCTCGCGGACTGAATCGTCCTTCAGGAATTTCTCCACCGCAGCCGGGTCGGTCTCGAAGGAATCGCTGAAATATCCGCGGAACAAGGTCGCGAAGTCTTTCAGATTGCGCGCACGCGGCTTCACCAGCTCAACCGTCGCCTCCATTGCCTCGCGGCTGGCCTGGAAGGCGATGAGATCGATCTTCTTCCACTCCTCTTCAATGAGCGGCAACAGAAGCGATGCAGGTGTGGCCCGAAGGTATTCCGTGTTGAACCAGTCGAGTTTGTCGCGATCGAAGATCGCATTCGACTTCTGAATACCGCTCAGGTCGAACAGATCGATCAGCTCGCGATCATGCAGGATCTCCTGCGAGGAATCGGGCGGGGTCCAGCCCAGCAGCGCGAGAAAATTGCGGAAGGCTTCGGGGACGATGCCTTCTTCCTTGTAGGCGATCACGCTGGTTGCGCCGTGGCGCTTGCTGAGCCGCGTTTTGTCGGGGCCGAGGATAAGCGGCACATGCGCGAACACCGGCAGCGGCTGCCCCAGCGCTTCGTACAGCATGATCTGCTTAGGCGTGTTGGAGAGATGGTCAGCGCCGCGCAGAACATGCGTGATGCGCATGTCGAGGTCGTCCACTACGACGCTGAGGTGGTAAGTCGGCACGCCATCGGAGCGCAGAAGCACGAAGTCTTCGATTTCGGAGTTGGCAAACTCGACTCGCCCAAACACGGCGTCATCAAACGCGGTGCTGCCTGCCTCCGGAACGGCAAAGCGAATCGCGCAACCTTCGTTTTGTTCGCGGCGGCGCTGCGCTTCCTCGACCGGCTGGTTTCGGCAGTTGATGTCGCGTGGGACGCGGCCTTGGGCAACGGCTTCAGCGCGCTGGTGCTCCAGTTCTTCCTTGGTGCAGAAGCAGTAATAGGCATGGCCGCTGTTGATCAGGCGGCCTGCGGCGGAGCGGTACAGCTCCATGCGATTGGTCTGGAAATACGGCCCTTCATCCCAGTCGAGACCCAACCAGCGCAGTCCGACCAGGATGCCTTCCACCATCTCGGGCGTAGAGCGCTCCAGATCGGTGTCTTCGATACGCAGCACCAGCGTGCCCTGGTTATGCCGCGCGAAGAGCCAGTTGAACAGAGCGGTGCGCGCCCCGCCCACGTGCAGATAGCCGGTGGGCGAGGGCGCGAAACGGAGCCGAACGGGGGAAGAAACACTAGCCTGCACCTAGCGCGACTCCACGCGTTCATCGAGGATGGCCCTTATTGACTGTTCCCTGCTGAGATTAGGGCCCGGCATGGCAAAGAAGTTTTTCCAAAACTTCTTTCGATCCTTCACGGGCTTTCTGGGCAGTTTTAATACCCCAGCCGCAACAAGCCGGCGATCTTGCTCCGAGATTGAAGCGGGAATCGGGAGAATGCGCGCTATTGGTACGCCGCGACTGACAATGACGATCTCTTCTTCGGAGCCGACGAAGCGAAGGTGCCGGGAGAGATGTTTCCGTAACTCGGTTGGCGTGACGGTCTTCATTAGTCACATTGTAATGCGTCAGACCAGCCTCGCAGCGGCGGTATGAGGCTAGACAGGGGCGGGGTTCGGCATCTTCTAATCGCTCGTCACGGTCCCCTGGACGTCCAATTCTGACGATGGAATCACGTCCTCATCCGATAAGCCCCGACGACTGGCAGATTCGGAGTGTGGGTAAATGTCAATGTCTAGCATGAATATGGCTTTTTGGCCGATCCGAACGCAAGGGAAGTCGCCTTCCGCGCCTTCAACCTTTATATTCCTGTCCACGACCTTGAAAACCACCAAGTAGCCGACTGTTTTATTGAAGTCCTGGAATACCGATGGACTTGGTGAAATCCCTTGGCTATGTAGCTGGGGCCGCGTCCGCCCGAAGGATCAAATACCTTAACGTCCGCAATCAGAGGGTTTTTCTTATCCTGAATCCCTACCATGTCGGCTTCCCCGGAGGCCGAGGTCGGCTCAATGCTAAAAGAGATACCCTGTTCATAGAGATACTCGTAGACCTTGAGCGCAAGGCGCTTTTCACCGAAGCGGCTCTCGCTGGAGTATGTGGCCCATAGTTGGTCGCGCCTGAACCACTCTGCCAGATGTTTGAATCTAATCAGATATCCCAGAACTAAGCTTTTGTCCTGCAAATGCTCATCCACCCACTCGTAAAATGGCTCAAGATAAGCGGTTCGACAGTCGTCCAATGTCTCGTTAAGCGATCCCTTAAACTTCGTATAGTTCATAAACGAAAAACCGCGTCCATCCACCTTGGCGCATCTTCGTAAAATCTCGCAGCCGATCGCGGCAGTCTCTGTTTCCGTCGCGCCGTAAATGGTGGAGTTGCTACTCATCTGATCAATTTCTGCCGCTATCGCGGGAAATTGTTGAACTAGCTCCTTGCCGATGGAAGCCAATGTAGAGTTGCCGTCGAAGTAGTCCCAAAATCGAATTATCTCCGGCGTGAAACCTTCTGCGTCGGCGCGAAGTACTCTCGTGATGCGCTTCTGTAGCTTATAGCGCAGGTCCTGGATAACATCCATTTAGAATTTCACCTCCATATTAAGAACGGATTCGAGTTCGTCTAAAGCTCGTTTGGTTATACGGGCAGCTCTCCTTACAGAATGTTTCTGGTCAAGCAACTGAATGTCTTGCTCGCACCCGCGGCAAATTATCCGTCTCATCAGTCGTACGTCTCTGATAACTGCGGAATTCGTAAAGCCGCAGCTCGGACAATCAAATGGAAATGACACTGCGTCCAAATCAAACATCTGCTCGGTTGGTCCTCATTTGCATATCAGGGTAGCGTCGTGTTTCCCTTGTCCCGCTTCTCAATCTTCGCCCAGGTATCTCGCAGCGGCACGGTGCGGTTAAATACAAGCGCGCGTGGCTTTGAATCCAGATCGGTGCAGAAGTATCCCAGCCGCTCGAACTGGTAACGGTCACCCGGTTTCGCCTCAGCCAACGACGGTTCCAGCTTTGCATCCGCAATCACCTCCAGCGAGTTCGAGTTCAGATTCGCGGTGAAGTCCTGCCCTTCGGGAACGTCGCTCGGGTCTTCTTTCGCGAACAGGTTCTCGTACAGCCGGACTTCGGCAACGATAGTGTGTTCGGCCGAGACCCAATGGATCGTCGCTTTCACTTTGCGTCCATCGGGAGCATTACCGCTGCGGGTTTCGGGATCGTAGGTGCAATGAACCTCAACCACTTCGCCAGCGTCGTTCTTCATCACGCCGGTGCAGGTGATGAAATACCCGCCGCGCAGCCGGACCTCCTGCCCCGGCGATAGCCGGAAAAACTTCTTCGGCGGCTCCTCGCGAAAGTCGTCCTGCTCGATATAGAGCACGCGCGAGAACGGAACTTTCCTGCTCCCGGCGCTGGGATCTTCGGGATTGTTCACCGCCTCCAGTTCCTCGACCTGGCCTTCGGGATAGTTATCGATGACCACCTTCAGCGGCCGCAACACGGCCATCGCACGCAAGGCACGCTTGTTCAGGTCGTCGCGGACGAAGTGCTCGAGCATGGCAAGATCGATGATGCCGTTGGTCTTCGACACACCGATTGCGGCGCAGAAATTACGAATCGCTTCCGGCGTATAGCCGCGGCGGCGAATGCCGGAGATGGTCGGCATGCGCGGATCGTCCCAGCCGCGCACCCGCCCTTCCTGCACCAGTTGCAGCAACTTGCGCTTGCTCAGCAGTGTGTAGGTCAGGTTCAGGCGGTCGAACTCAATCTGCTGCGAGGGAAAAATGCTCAGTTGCTGAATGAACCAGTTGTACAGCGGGCGATGGTCTTCGAACTCCAGGGTGCAAACCGAATGCGTGATCTGCTCGAGCGAGTCGGATTGCCCGTGCGCAAAGTCGTACATCGGGTAGATGCACCACTTGTTGCCGGTGCGATGATGCTCCGCGTGGAGGATGCGGTACATCACCGGATCGCGCATGTTCAGATTGGGCGAGGCCATGTCGATCTTGGCGCGCAGCGTGCGCGAGCCGTCAGGAAATTCGCCCTTTCTCATGCGCTCAAACAGATCCAGATTTTCCTCGACCGAGCGGTTGCGATAGGGACTCTCCTTGCCCGGTTCGGTGAGCGAGCCGCGATATTTGCGGACCTCTTCGGCGTCAAGATCGTCGACATACGCCTTGCCCGCTTTGATTAGCTGCACCGCCCAGGCGTGAAGCTGGTCGAAGTAGTCGGAGGCGTAGAACATGCGATCGCCCCAGTCGGCGCCCAGCCAGCGCGCGTCGGCGATGATCGAGTCCACGTACTCCTGCTCTTCCTTCTCGGGATTGGTGTCGTCGAAGCGCAGGTTGGTCTTGCCGCCGAACTCTGCGGCCAGCCCAAAATTCAGCCAGATGGACTTGGCGTGGCCGATGTGGAGATAGCCGTTGGGCTCGGGCGGAAACCGGGTATGCACCCGGCCGTTGTACTTGTTGGTCTTCAGATCTTCGAGGACGATGTCGCGAATGAAGTTCGACGGCCGGTTCACCGGCTCGGCGGCTGTAGCGGCGGCAATTTCCTCGCCCGGGGCAGAAGTTGACATAAGAGCGTTGCCTCTATGAATTGCGACACGACGGCGACGGCCGCAGTTCGCACTAATCCCATTCTACGCGGCAGCACGGTTCAAAGCGGTTGGCCAAGGGGATCGATGCCGAATACAATCCGCAATATGTCAGGGTCAGAGATGGTCCCGAAACCTCGCGCTGATGCGGCCGGTATGACCATCCCACCGCCGCTGCTTTATGCTGTGCCGCTGATCGCTGGACTTCTGATCGGGAGGTGGTTTCCGCTGATTTCGCTGCCGGCTTGGCCTCTGCAAATTGCCGGTATCGTGGTTGTCGCTGCTGGCTTTGGTTTCGGCGCCTGGGCCAGGTTGCTGTTCCTGCTTCGCGGCACGAGCGTAGTTCCGATTCGGCCGTCCACACTCATCGTGGCCAACGGGCCCTTTCGCATATCGCGCAATCCCATCTATGTCAGCTTCACCGTCATTTACATCGGGATCGCGCTTCTCTGCCGATCCGTGTGGCCGCTGATTTTCCTGCCATTGGTGCTGTTCGCCATTGCCAGTCAGATTCGGCGTGAGGAAGCCTACCTGGAACGCCGCTTCGGGGCGGAGTACCTCAGCTACAAAAACCGCGTGCGGCGCTGGTTGTAGCGCTCACGGCCAGCTGATCTCAACCAGCAACACGGCTACATGCGCGATGGCGGCATTGTCGGTGCCCATGCCTTCCGGAGTTTTGGCCTTGATGCCGACGCGCGACGGCTCGACGCCAAGCAGCGCCGCAACCTTCTTTTGGATTTCGCCCGCATGGGGGCCAATACGCGGCGCCGCGAGGATGAGGGTGCTGTCTACGTTGCCGACTGCATAGCCGGCCTCGTCGACTAGCTTCAATGCCTCGCGGATAAAGATCGCGGAATCGACGCCCTTCCACCTGGGATCGCTGGGCGGGAAGTAAGTTCCGATATCGCCGGCGGCAACCGCGCCCAGCAGCGCATCGGTGAGCGCGTGCAACAGCACATCGCCATCGGAGTGGCCGGCCAGGCCGCTGTGATGCGGCAGCAAGACACCGCCGATTTTCAGCGGGATGCCGGGCTTGAACTCATGCGAGTCCCAGCCGTAGCCGACACGCGGAATGCGGAGAATGGGTGAAGTGGACAAGGGTGTTGGCACCACATGCAAAAGCAGATCCCTCGCGGGCTAAAGCCCGCTCGGGATGACAAAAATAAAAGATTCGTAACTGCGCAGCTAAAGCTGCGCCCCTTCAAAACACAACAAGCTTGAGTTTCTTTTCAGCGGCGTATAAAGCCATACCGCGATTCGAAATCGATTGTGAGCCCCAGTCGCTAATGGCTAGTTTGGCGTCCCGCAAGTTCGTCGAATAACTCCGGGGGTCTTTGAAAGGCATGGCTTTCAGCCGTGCCGGAAAGTCGCCTAAAGAAAACTCGAGCTTTAGCCCCTGAGGTTCCATGATGCTGAACGACAGATCGTGCCTGGATTTTTGTCGCGAATATCCAGGACACCACACTGATTGCTAATTGCTGATCGCTCGTTGCTCGCTGCTTTTCTTTCACCCGCTCAGGCTGGCCTTGCGGCGATTCTCCTGCGACAGAAAAAACTCCGCCAATTCCAGATCGGCTGGGGTGGTGATTTTCATGTTACGCGGCGAGCCCATCACCACGTGCACCGCTCCACCGTTGCGCTCGATCAGCGATGCCTCGTCCGTTCCCATAAAGCCGTCTGCCATGGCTTCGTCAAAGGCTTTCTTCAGCAGACCGAATCGAAAGCCCTGTGGAGTCTGCGCCAAGACCATGCGCTCGCGCGGGACGGTCGCGATCACCACCGCGCCATCGGCGGTGCGATCTACCTGCTTGACTGTGTCGATGGCGGGCACGCCGGCAATCGCGGCCTCATATTTTTTCACCGCTTCGATCACGCCCACGATCGTATCCTGGTCGACGAAGGGCCGGACCGCATCGTGCACCAGCACGATATCGTCCTGCGCAGCGTTGATCGCGGCCAGCGCATTGGCCACCGAGTTCTGCCGGTGCTCGCCGCCTTCGACAATGCGCAACGGCTTGTTGAAGCGTTCTGCCTCGATCAACTTCTGGAATCCCGCTGTTTCGTTCTTGCGCAGAGCAACAACCATTTCGCTGACGGCGTCGCATTGCGCGAACTTGCGCAAGGTGTGCACCAGGATGGGGGTACCCTGCAGCTCGAAGAACTGTTTGCTCTTGCTCTTGGGACCACCGGAAACCGCGGCCATTCGCGTGCCCAGACCGGCAGCGGGGATGATGACGACAACTTTCATGTCGGGAGGGGCAGTATATACGGCAGCCGAGCCTCAGCACAAATGATCAGCCGTGCCGCTCTTTTACGGCTGTCATCCTGAGCGTAGCTTCCGCTTTGCCTTTACGACCCGCTTTTCTAGCATTTTGTCCCACGGCTGGGCCTGGAACCATGGGGGCGAGGTGCAAGCGGTCGTGCCCGAGGAACCGCAGCTATTCCGGCTTGCTCGCTTCTGTAACCGGGACAGGCTGTGCCGGCACCGGTTTGCGCACTTCGGGACGCGGTTCCACCGCCCGCGGCTGCATCATCATGGCGCGCTCGTCGAACTTGCCGAAGATCATTTTGCCGGCGGTGGTCTGTAACACCGAGGTCACCGAGATATCGATGTTCTTGCCGATCATCTTGCGCGCATTGTCGCACACGACCATCGTCCCGTCGTCAAGGTAGGCGACACCCTGGTTGTACTCCTTGCCTTCCTTCAGGATGAACACCTTCATGATCTCGCCGGGCAGCACGATGGGCTTCAGTGAGTTGGCCAGCTCGTTGATGTTGAGCACCTCGACGCCCTGCAGTTGTGCCACCTTGTTCAGGTTGAAGTCGTTGGTGACGATCTTGCCTTCGTACAGCTTGGCCAACTCGATCAGCTTCAAATCGACCTCGCGCACCGCCGGAAAATCGTCTTCGACGATCTGCACGGTCAGCACCGCGATCTTCTGGATGCGCTGCAGGATGTCGAGTCCGCGACGGCCGCGGTTGCGCTTCATGGAATCGGCGGAGTCGGCCACCAGCTGCAGCTCGCGCAACACGAACTGGGGAACGACGATGGTGCCGTCGAGAAAACCGGTCTCGGCGATGTCGGCTATGCGGCCATCGATGATGACACTGGTATCGAGAATTTTGTAGCTCCGGCGCGACTGTTTCTCGCCGCCGAAGATTCCGCCCAAGGCGGCCAGGTTCAGCAGGTCGCCCTTGCCCGCGCCGACGACTAATCCCACGTAGGCCATCAACAGCATGACGAAGAGCTGAAGGAAGCCCTGTGTGGGACCCGGCTTGATGCTATTGCGGATGACCAGGCTGAAGAGATAGGCGCCGACAATGCCCAGGATGCTGCCGATCACCGCCCCGATCAGGCGTTTCAGACTGACCTGGCGCAGACGGAATTCAAACAGGACAACGGCGCACCCGAACAGCACACCGACTCCGGCTGCCGGCCAGCGTCCTAATCCCAGAGGTTGAAGTTCGTAACAGGCCAGCGCAGTAACGAAAACGAATAAAACACGTATGAGTACAAGGTCCACGCGACACCTCCCACGGCCAGTCCTGGGGGTCTGCGGTCAGATTTATGTGCGCCGGGGGTATGAGAGCAAAGATCATGCCGGCGACCCACTCCTGTGGCCTAGACACGACAAGCGGCCTCGACTCGATCACTCCACTTCGCTAAGAATCATTTTCGGGGCTTATGAAAAGATCGTGCCCCGCCCCGGTCTCGCATACGAAAAATATCCGAAAACCGGAGTAGCGGCAGTATATATCAGTTTGGGACAGGTGCTGCTGCCGCTCTGCAATGGACGCTCGCAAACTTCCCGTTTAGGGCAAGCCTGCACGGAGGCACGTCCGAGCCCATCATCAGAGATGCAGAATCTCGCTTCGGGGGACGCCTTGCTTCAGGAGAATGCCGCCCCGATTGCCGATCCGGCCAGCACTACCACTGCCCACCAGCCGAAAACCACGCCCAGGCAGGTTCCACGTTTTACCTTGGTCAGGCAGGCAAAGCCGATTCCGGTGAGTGCCAGTGTCCAGATGGTGATGATGTCGACCGAGGTCGCGACCGCGTAGAGGAAATGGGAGCTGGGATCCACCAGTCCGCTCAAGTTGCTGGCTATGGGGTTCTGAAAGGTGAAGCTCTCCCCGCCACCGACCGCGATGGCCAGGATGGCAATCAGCACCTTCACAATGCCGGGCAGCGAAGCGTAAGTGCAGATGGCCATCGATTGGTTAAAGCGCAGCTCCGCGCCAAAACCGAAGTTGAAGGTGGCCAGCAGCACCGCAGCGACAATCGCCAGGATGATCAGCATCACCACCGGGTAGGCATAGGCGATCACTCGATTGAACTTGATGATCGTCTGCATCTGCGCCTCGCGCTGCTCAGCCGGCAACTGGTCCAGCCTGGCTGACTGTTTGGGTTGCAGCGCCAGTTGGTTCTCCGCCACCTTCTGCATTCCAAGCTTCTTATCGACCACTACGACCATGGCCAGACTGGCGATCGACAGCAGCAGCCATGGCACGACCCAGTTGGCACTGCGCCGAAGATCGGTAAACGTCTTGCTTGGAGCAACAAAGGTATCGACTACGCGTTCAACTTCCGAAAGTGCACTTTGCTCGGCAGGAATGACAGGGGCGGCAGAACTCATCGGGTTCTCCTCTTCATGCAGGCTCGGCTCAGACGAGCCGCTTATGGTTGCTGGAGATGCGGCGAAATTGTAACATCGCGGAGCGGCGGTACCTGTACGGAATGAGCAGCGCACCTGGTTCGGATTTCCACAGGCGCGCGCTGGCAACCCAGGGTATAGCGAAGCATCTTATCGACTGGTGCCAAGCTAATCGTCAGCCAGTGGCACCAAGGGACCCTTTAACGATTTGCAAACCGAAAGCCCCGCCGCAAGGTGGGGCTTTCCGTCTGTACGCCGTGCATGTTCGACAGCTTAGAGGTGAAAGTCCTCCGGCCAACCTGATGGAGGTGAAGGTCTAGCGAGGCGCAAGGGCGTCGTCGTGAGGCGAGGTCTGAAAGAAGCGTGGAGCAAAAGCGCGAGCCGATGAACAAGAACCGGATAGTGAGGCCTACGGTGCCGGGCGAGCGGGCAAGCAACCGCGAAGCCCATATCCATCAAGGGCACTGGTGGTAAATCCGGCGGTCGTGCGTGGAAGGCGGTCGAGCTTATCACGGGAGATCTGCTATGCGTCACGGAATTGTGACTGAGGCCATCGTAAGGTGGTCTGACCGCATGGCAGAAGTCAGCAGAGGGCGTAGTACTCACGAGAGTGAGGAAGGCCCGAACGATAGGAAGGGTCAGTAGTGCTTGGGTCTCGATGAGGGTATTGCACTAGCCATCCCGCTTCGGCGGGCCTCCGTAGGCAGGGAGCGGGTGAAGCCCGCGATGGATGCTAACGCGAGAAGTGAAACCCACACGGCGTCCCCAAACCGCGAACACCCAGCCTGCCAATTCATCGGGGGACTCACCTATCGAACCGCCGTATGCGGACCCGCATGTACGGTGGTGTGGCAGGGGAGGAGAGGCGACTCTCCCCCCTATGCCGGTTCAGGCTCCGGTCAAGATACAAGCAGATTTTTCATGTGCTTCCGCACTCGGCTCACTCGACGCCCACCTGGAAGAGCACTACTTTGGATGGTGCTGCGCTACCCGTGAGCCGTGCGCTGCGATCAGGAGGGAGCCAGACTAAACTTCGGAAATGGTGCAGGCTTGTCGTGCTGTCTCCTGGCTCCTCCAGGTCGGCGGCATCGGCAGGACAGCCGACGACCACCGGCCCACGCAGTAGAACCTCGCCATCCGGTTCAAGATTGATGGCAAAAATAGCGGCGCGAGCGTCGGTAAACAGTTCGGTAATGCTGGCTTCGCCCGCAGCGGCTTGCGGGCTGGCGCCGCGTCGCAGGCCCGCGACATCGGGTAACAGCTCGACGACCACATTGCGAAATGGCGTATCGCTCAGGTTCTCGACGACATGGGTCATCCCAGCTGGCGATAGCTCGCACTCATCCTCGCTGTAGTTGAGTTGTTTCGGCTCCTCACCGTGGGCGGCACTTATAATCTCGGCTCCGCCGGCCACGTACAGGAGGTAATCATGGGGATGATGATGGCAGAGCGTACGATCGTGCGGCGCGATCTCGACCGCGAAAGCGCGAATGAATTGATTCGCGATCACGAGATGATGGCGCGGCTCGTGCTCGATCTCAACCACGTGCTCGCAGGAATACGGCATGTGCCTGGGTTCAGTAGCCATCGTTTGATTCAGCGGGGCTTGCGCGCCCTCGTATCATAACCGGCACGTTCCCGCTCAACCTCTATGGCAACACCGCGATCAGCGGCTTCTGTTTGGGGAGGACTTCGCCTATTTCCCACGCGTCGACTTCACCGTCGCGCAACTCTGCAAGCAAACGCGCTGCGTCGCTCTCCGCGACGGAGATCAGCAGCCCTCCGGCGGTCTGCGGGTCGTAGAGCAGCGTCGCGACCTCCGGCGGCACGTCCTCAACATACTCGACGCAGCATTCGGCAAACTGGCGATTGGCTTTGAGGCCGCCGGGAAGATATCCGGCGCGGACGCACTCCAGCGCGCCTTCCAGCAGCGGCACGCGTGAAGCATGCACCCTGATGCTGACGCCCGAGCCGATGGCCATCTCGCGGGCGTGGCCGATCAGGCCGAAGCCAGTGATGTCGGTCATGGCGCTTACCGCAAATTCACCAGCGATCACGACCTCTGCCGCGGCCTTGTTCAGGGTGGTCATGGAGCGCACGGCGGCGCGAATCCAGGTGAAATCGGCTTTGCCGCGCTTAATGGCAGTCGAAATCACGCCCGTGCCGATCGCCTTGGTCACGATGAGCCGGTCGCCGGCACGCGCACCGCTGTTAGCCAGCACCTTCTGCGGGTGAATGGTGCCGGTGACGGAGTAGCCGAGCTTGATCTCCTCATCGCGAATGCTGTGCCCGCCGATGATGGTGCAGCCCGCCTCCACCATTTTCGAGAGGCCGCCGGCCAGCATCTCCTCGAGAATCTTGGGATCGCCATTCTCCGGAAAACAAACCAGGGTAAGCGCGCTGATCGGGCGGCCGCCCATGGCGTAAACGTCGCTCAGCGAGTTGGTAGCGGCGATCTGGCCGAAGACGTAGGGAGCGTCAACGATCGGGGTGAAGAAGTCGACGGTCTGCACCAGCGCCAGATCGGGCGTAAGTCGATACACGCCGGCGTCGTCGGCGGTATCGAAGCCGATGAGAACGTTGGGATCGTGTTGCCGGGCTAATTTCCCAAGCACCGAGTCCAGCACCGCCGGACTTAGCTTGCTGGCTCAACCGGCGGCTTTCACCATCTCCGTCAGGCGGATTGTCTTGACGTCGGACATGTGGGTTGATTTTAGCAGCGGGGAGCGGCGAGCACTTGGCATTTGGCATTTGGCATTTAGCACTTGGCACCTACAAGGCAGCCAATTGCAAAGCGCCAAACGCTGAGTGCCAAGGAAAGTCTGATCAAGTATTGACGAACCTACCTCAGCGGCTAAAGCCGCGTTTACCGGTGGCGTTTTGCGGACGGCCTGAAGGCCGTCCCTTTCAAAGACGAGACTTAATCAGAGGTTCCCAAAGTGCCATGTGCCAACTGCGAAGTGCCAACTGCCAAGTGCTACCTGCTATTTGCCCTCCTTTCCGTACAGAAACGTCATCGCATCGGGCAGGCGCCGCGACCAGGCAGCTTCGTTGTGCTGGCCACCTTCTTCCACCACCACCTTGAGCCGTGTCGGGCCGATGCCTTTCTTGCGGAGGATCGACTCCAACTGCTGCACATCCTTCACTGCCTCAGCACTGCGCGTGGGATCGTCGTAAGGTGCTTCGTTGGTGCCGACGCCCAGGTAAATCTTCTGCGGAAGCAGCTTCGCTTGTTCGGCGTCCTTCAGCATTTGGCGATCGCCGATCCAGAGCGGAGGGCTCTCGACCAGCAGATGCCCGAAGAGGCCGGGGTGCTCGAGCACGGTGTAGAGGGCGATGTCTCCGCCGTAGGACGAGCCGCCCAGCCCGGTGTTCATCGCCCCGCGCGCCACCCGATAGTGCTTCTCGATGAACGGCATCACCTCGGTGATCAGGAATTTCGCGTATTCCTTGCCGCGCACATTCTTCTGTTCCGCGACGTTGTCCTTGCTGTTGTGCGGATCGGGATAGGGCAGGTATTCAGCGCTGCGCTGCTCGCCGGCGTTGTCGATGCCGACCACGAACATCGGCGGAATCTTGAAGCCGCCGACCAGGTGTTCGACGGTTTCGTCCAAGTGCCACTCGCCGCTATGGCTGGTTTTTTCGTCGAACAAGTTTTGGCCGTCCTGCATGTACAGCACGGGATAGGTGCGGTGCGCGTTGTGCGGCGAGAAGTAATTTGCGGGCAGCAGTACGCGCAGCATGCGGGTGTTATGGAAGATCTTGCTTTCGAAGGGAACGATCTCCAGCCATCCGATGACGGTGTGGTCTTTGTCGAACGAGGTGATTGTGGTGACGCCGGGAACGTATCCCGGCGGCGTCTTGACCTTGCTCCTGGGCTGAGGCTGCTGGGCCTGCAACGATCCGGTGAAGAGCACCGAGCAACTAAGAAGCGTGACGATGGCGAGTCGCGACATGCGAATCAGATTAGCAGGCGAATCGGCATTTGCGGTGAAGGCGAACAAACGGCGGCATCGTCCGCACAACCTATGCGGCGCATGTGAGCGTCTGATTAACAGAGGAGGCTAGCAACTATGGCGACAGCACGAAAATCGAGCTCCGGCAAGCGGCGCTCGAGCAGTTCGCACAAGAGCGGAAGCCATCGTTCGTCCAGCAGCGGCAGCTCGAAGAGCAGCGGCCATCGCAAGTACGGCGCCAAGGCGAAGAAGAAAGTCGGCAAGGTGATGCACGAGTACAAACATGGCAAGCTGAAGTCGGCCGGCCGCCGCAAGGTGAAGAGCCGCAAGCAGGCCATCGCCATCGGCATCAGCGAGGCGCGCAAGTCGGGCGCGAAGGTTCCACGCAAGAAGGCGGCATGATCGGCGGCACTGCGACCGCGAACACCGGCTTTGCAGGCCGGTGTTTTCTTTTCTTCGACCCCCCTTACGCTTTCGCTGCCTCCGGTTTGCTCTTCAGCTGCCGCAGGACGTACTGCAAGATTCCGCCGTGCTGGTAATAGAGCACCTCTTGCGGGGTGTCGATACGCACCGTGGCATGCAGCTCCAGTACCACACCGTCAGGCTTGGTCGCCCGCACCTTCACCGTCTTGCCGGGAGCGAAATTCTCCAGCACATCCGTGAGTCCCACAATGTCGTAGTTCTCCTCGCCGGTGAGGCCGTGGATGTCGGCGCTTTCTTCCTCCAGAAACTGGAGTGGCAGAATGCCCATGCCAACGAGGTTCGAGCGATGGATGCGTTCGAAGCTCTCGGCCAGCACGGCGCGCACGCCCAGCAGTCGCGGCCCCTTGGCCGCCCAGTCCCGCGAGGAGCCCGAGCCGTACTCCTTACCCGCCAGCACGATCAGCAGAGTTCCTTCCGCACGATATTTCACGGAGGCATCGAAGATCGACATCTCCTCGCCATCGGGCAGGTGGCGGGTGAAGGCGCCTTCGCGATGTGGTGTGAGCTTGTTGCGCAGCCGCACGTTGGCGAACGTTCCCCGCATCATGACTTCATGATTGCCGCGTCGCGATCCGTAAGAGTTGAAGTCCGCCGGCTTTACGCCGTGCTCGATCAGGTATTGCCCCGCCGGACTGGTGTGCTTGATAGACCCTGCGGGCGAGATGTGATCCGTGGTCACGCTGTTTCCAAGGTAACAGAGCACGCGTGCGCCGGAGATGTCCTTCACGGTAGCGGGCTTCGCCGGCATGCTCTCGAAGTAGGGCGGATTCTTGACGTAGGTCGAGCCGGCATCCCACGCGAAGGTCTCGCCCTTCGGTACGGGCAGACTGCGCCAGCGCTCGTCCCCCTGGAAAACATCGGTATAGCTTTTCCGGAAGAGATCGCCGGTGACGTACTTCCGCACCACCTCGTTCACTTCTGCGGTCGTCGGCCAGATGTCCTTCAGGTACACCGGCGTGCGGCTGCCGTTGTGGCCATAGCCCAACGGCTCCTTGTGCATGTCGAGATCGATGCGGCCTGCGAGGGCGTACGCGACCACCAACGGTGGGGACATCAGGTAATTGGCGCGCACCTCGGAGTTGATGCGGCCTTCGAAGTTGCGATTGCCGCTGAGCACGGAAGCGACGACGAGGTCTTTTTCTACGACGACGTTCGAGACCTCCTGCGGCAGCGGGCCAGAATTTCCAATGCACGTCGTGCAGCCGTAGCCCACCAGGTTGAACTTCAGCTTCTCCAAATACGGCATCAGGCCGGAGCGCGTGAGGTATTCGGTCACCACCATCGAGCCCGGCGCGAGCGAGGTCTTCACCCACGACGGAACCGTCAGGCCTTTCTCCACCGCCTTCTTCGCCAGCAGTCCGGCGGCAACCAGCACGTACGGATTGGAAGTGTTGGTGCAACTGGTAATGGCGGCAATCACCACGCTGCCGTGGTTCAGCGCTTTGTCCAACTGCACGTGTTCTTCGACGGAATCCTGTTGCGAGTCCATCCCGGCCGGGCGTCCGCCTTCGGCTTCCCAGCGCTCCTCCTGCTTGGGTGGAACATGCTGGCCGGGCTTCAACAAACTCGGCAGCGCCTCTTCGAAAGACTTGGCGGCGTGCGAGAGCGCGACGCGATCCTGCGGTCGCTTCGGTCCGGCGATGCTCGGCTCGACGGTGGAGAGATCGAGTTCCAGCACGTCGGAGTACTCGGCCTCCGGCGACTGCGCAGTGTGGAAAAGTCCCTGCTCCTTGTAATACGCCTCGACCAACCGGACCTGCTCTTCGCTGCGGCCGCTGAGGCGCAGATAACGCAGCGTCTCTTCATCGACAGGAAAGATGCCGCAGGTCGCGCCGTACTCGGGCGCCATGTTGCCGATGGTGGCGCGATCGGCGAGCGGCAGCTTGTGCAGGCCGGGTCCGAAGAACTCGACGAACTTGCCGACCACGCCTTTCTTGCGCAGCATCTCGGTAACAGTCAGCACCAGGTCGGTAGCGGTCGAGCCTTCGCGCAATTCGTTTTTCAGGCGGAAGCCGACGACTTGCGGAATCAGCATCGAGACCGGTTGGCCCAGCATGGCAGCCTCGGCCTCAATTCCGCCGACGCCCCAGCCGAGCACGCCCAGCCCGTTGATCATGGTGGTGTGCGAGTCGGTGCCGACCAGCGTGTCGGGATAGGCCAGCGGCTTGCCGGTCTCGCCATTCGCGCCGACGAAGACCACGCGCGCCAGGTATTCGAGATTGATCTGGTGGACGATGCCCGTGTCGGGCGGCACGATCTTGAAGTTCTGGAATGCGGTTTGGCCCCAGCGCAGGAAGGCGTAGCGCTCTTTGTTGCGCTGGAATTCAAGATCGGCGTTGAACTGAAACGCCTGCGGTGTGCCGAACTCGTCGACCTGCACGGAGTGGTCGATCACCAGCTCGGCCGGTTGCAGCGGATTGATCAGCTTGGGATCGCCGCCTAGCATCTTCATGGCATCGCGCATCGCGGCGAGATCGACCACGGCAGGCACGCCGGTGAAGTCTTGCAACAGCACGCGACTGGGCATGAAGGCAATTTCCTGCGACGGAGTGTGCTTGCCGTGCCAAGCCGCCAGCGCCCGCACATCGTCGGCTTTCACCGTCTTACCGTCTTCGCGGCGCAGCAGGTTCTCCAACAAAATGCGCAGCGAGTACGGCAGGTGGGCGACGGCGCAACCCTGCTTTTCGAGCGCGTCGAGACGGTAGATCTCGAATTCGCGCTTGTCCACGCGAAGGACGGAACGACTACCAAAGCTGTTCATGAATGAATCCCTTCTGCACTGATATCGAGGATTTAAGAAAGGGCGCGGATGCTGCTACAGCGAACTCACCATCTTAAATCCCATAAGGCGCGAGCGGAAGCCCACGAACGCAAACACGGACACCCGACGATAGATGCCGAGCTCTGGATTCGAGAGCCACTGACGTTCTGGCAATATGTTGCCGGAATTGCGCGCGCGAGCAGATTCCCCGGATGGCTGCTGGAGGCAGCGCCAATCACGTGCACCTGCTGCTCGATCTGCCACCAACCATGCAACTGTCGCACGCGATGCAGGCGCAAACCTCCGCTCAGGATGACAGGTTGGTTGCGCCGTTTGCAGGCTCGCTGCAACCACTCTTCAAGTCTGCCGACAGCAATCGATGAAACAGATGCTCTCCTGCCTCGCGCCGCACAGATAGCCGTCCCGCGTTATACGCCCGTGAATGCAGGCCACGCTGCACGGCTTCGCAAATTCCAGCGTCTTCATCGTTCACCCGCTCGCCCACCGCGATGCTCTGGCGGTTGCGCTCGGCGGCCGCCTCGCTCACGTCGTCGAAATAAAAGTCGAAGATCACGGTGCAGCGGTCGACACCGTCCGGCAGCACCAGATTCGTATCCATGTAGCCGCGGTAGAGATTGATCATGAAGTTGGGATATTGCCAGAAATACCAGGCGCGATCGCCGGTGCGGGTGGCGGCGGTCGCCGCATCGTCGCTCGACGCGACCATCGGGCTCGATTGCAGGCAATAGCGATCTTCGTTCTCGATGGTGTAGTGCTTATACTCCAGCACGCTGTTTAATCCCTTATGCAGGTGCGGGACGTGGTAGCCGCCATCAAGATAATTATCGACAAAGACCTTCCAGTTGCATTTCAGATCGTAGGAGCGGCGCTCGAAGAAGTGCAGCGAGCTGATGTTCAGCGGCGCAACTCGGCGCACTAATCCACCGAGAGAGTCGGCCAGCGAGACGGCATTCGGGTCGAGATTAACCAAGACAAACTGCTCCCATGTTTCCACCCTTACCCGAAGCAATCCATTCTGCGAACGATCGAAGTCGCACACCCCTTCGAACTCCGGCGCGCCCTTCAGCGATCCATCGAGACCATAGCTCCAGCCGTGATAGGGACAACGAAAGATGCTGGCTTGGCCTTGTTCCTCGGCTACCACTGCGGCGGCATGGTGCCGGCAAACGTTGTAGAAGGCGCGAAGCTGATTGTCGTTGCCCCGAATGATGACCAGCGGCTCGCCCGCTAACTCGGCCGTGACGAAGTCTCCAGGTTGCTTAAACTGATCGGCTCGGGCCACGAGCTGCCAGGTGCGGCCAAAGACATTCTGCCGTTCGAGCTCGGCGATGCGCTCATCGACATACCACGCAGCAGGAATCGTGTGTGCCTGCTCCAGCGGCGCATGCTCGTTGTAGGAGGCAAGAATGTCGCGCAGAGAAGAATCCATCCCAAGCTCCGAATCGGCCGCGGGAAAATCATAGCAGGCAGCATTCGACAAAACGGTTGACGGCCAGCCGCCGCCGTGTTCACTTGTCCCCATGCATTCCTTGCAAGGATCGCTGGAAATTGTGCAGGCCACGCCCGCGGACGTTGGCGAGACCGTACCACTATTCGACGCTTATCGTCAGTTCTACCAAAAGCCTTCCGACATGGAAGCCGCGCGCCGTTTTCTTTTCGCGCGTCTCAGCAAGGGCGAGTCCGTCCTCTTTCTGGCGCGCCATGACGGGAAACCCGCCGGCTTCGTTCATTTGTATCCGGTTTTTTCGTCAACGGAACTGACCCGGCAGTGGATCCTGAACGATCTTTACGTTGCTGCCGAGGTGCGCAAACTGGGCATTGGGCGCGCCCTGCTACAGCGCGCGCAGCAGTTGGCAGAATCCACGCGCGCCAATTGCCTCACGCTGGAGACAGCCAGCGACAACCTGCCTGCGCAGCGGCTGTACGAAGGTCTCGGCTGGAAACGCGACCAGCAGTTCTACCGCTATTATCTGCCGGTGTGAGGGTTGTGGGATGAGAAAGCTTCGCGAACCGGAAGCTAGTCGGCAAAGCTGATGCAGCCTTCGACTGATTCCAATCCA
Organism: uncultured Acidobacteriaceae bacterium; assembly: GCA_963785825.1. Taxonomy (GTDB): domain Bacteria; phylum Acidobacteriota; class Terriglobia; order Terriglobales; family Acidobacteriaceae; genus Bog-257. The sequence continues at coordinate 415,058 of CAWAWQ010000003.1, forward strand.
ACATCGCGCGCGACGGAGCCCGGCGAACCACAACCCAGGCGGGTGCTGGGCCTACGCGACCTGGTGATGTTTTACGTGGTCGCCAGCCTCAGCCTGCGCTGGATTGCGGTGGCGGCAGCGGCTGGACCCAGCACCATCGTCATCTGGCTTATCGGGGTAATGACCATCTTTTTCCCGCTCGCGCTATGCGTGATGGAGTTGTCCTCACGGTATCCACAGGAAGGTGGCATGTACGTCTGGAGCAAGCGCGCCTTTGGCGATTTTGCCGGCTTCCTGACGGGCTGGATCTACTGGACCAGCAACCTGCCGTATTTTCCAGCAGTGCTGTATTTCGCTGCCAGCAATGCCTTGTACGTGGGCGGCAGCAGGTGGAACCGTCTGCAAGGCAGCCCCGCTTTCTTCCTTAGCTTTTCGTTGCTCGGTCTGGGGGTGGCGCTGGCGCTGAACGTTGTCGGACTTGGGGTTGGCAAGTGGCTGAGCAACCTGGGAGCGGTCGGTACCTGGCTTCCGGTCGCATTGTTATGCGTGGTTGCAGCGGTGGCGTGGCGGAAGTTCGGTTCGGCCACCAACTTCACCGCAAGCAGCATGACGCCAGCGCTGCATTGGAGCACCATCGGCGTCTGGTCCACGGTACTCTACGCCTTCGCCGGAGCCGAGTCGGCTTCGTTCATGGGGGGCGAGATCAGGAATGCCCGCCGCACAATTCCGCGTGCGCTCCTCATTGCCGGCGTGCTGATTACCTCCGGATACATTCTGGGCACGATCGCCGTATTGATGGTGCTGCCACATGGCGAGCTCAACAGCTTGCAAGGCATCATGCAGGCGATCTCCAGCAGTGCGGAACGGGTCGGCTGGCATGGTTTGGGGCCGGCAGTGGCCTTGCTGATCTGCATGTCCAATTTAGGCGGAGTCGGGGCATACCTGGCAGCGCTCTCGCGCATTCCTTTTGTGGCCGGTATTGATCGCTACCTGCCTCCGGCGTTCGGCCGCATCCATGCGAAATGGGGAACGCCACACGTTTCGCTCATGGCGCAGGCTTTCTGTTGCGTCCTCTTTGTCGTGTTGGGACAGCTGGGCAGCACGGTGCGCGGTGCTTACCAGGTACTGATTAGTATGACCATCATCACCAATTTCATTCCGTATTTGTTCATGTTCGCGGCGCTGATTCGGTTCCAGCGCGAGCCGGCAAGTGTGGAAGTTGTACGTATTCCAGGGGGAAAGCCGGTTTCCATTCTGCTGGCAGGGTTGGGGTTCGTGACCACTTCGGGGGTGATTCTGGGATCAGTTATCCCTGACCCCAGCGAACCCGATAAATTGCTGGCCGTCGGCAAGATCGTGGTGCTCAGCGCCGTGCTGATAGGGGTGGGAGTCGCGATTTATTTCATCGGGAAGCGGAGGAAAGCAGCGGGCTCGTAACCAGCCACAGGCCGATTCACGCCAACAGCGATTGCGTAATAGCTAGCCATTCTTCCTCGAGCGCTGCGTCGGCGACAGGCTTGCCCGCTCGCCCATACCAATATCCGGCATTGTCGGCGTCGCCTTCTTTGCGATGCAGATAGGCGTGCACCCAAGCGCCCGCCGGACCTTCATCCTGCTGGGCCGATTCGTGAGCGCGCGTCCAGTCACCTTTAGCGTCCCACCACAAGCCGGCGAGAGCGAAACTGAAGTCGCGGGGCGGTTCCTCGCGAGCCAACGAGTTGCGGAATTCTTGCACCGTCATAACAACTTAGCTTAGCTCCTGATATGCCAACCCGCAAAGGCAGCGGTGAAAGTTGCATTTTGGCCAGAGGCAAATCTGTCGCAAACACTGATTCCGAGACAACACCGCTCAGAATTTCACATCCAAATTCGCAAGGGAGCTGAACCCCTCCGGGCTCAGCAATGGAGCATCTTCTGGCACAGTGGCGCCTCGTATCTCGTCTGGTACTCTCGTTGCTATTCGTCTGCCTCGCAGCTTTGCCGGGAAGGGCGCAGCAGTTCGGCGATCAGCAGATGTCCTCTTATGTCGGCCAAAATGTTTCGCAAGTGGATGTTGCCGGGCAGCCGACCGTCACCTTCGACAAAGTCGAACCGCTGATCTCGGTTCGCAAAGACCAGCCGCTCGCTGCCAAAGATGTCACCTCGAGCATCAAGGAGCTTCAGGACCGCGGTGGCTTCAAGGGGGTCCGACTGGACCTTCAGCCCCAGGCCGACGGTGTGCGGGTCACATTTATCCTGCAGCCGGCAATCTACGTCGGCATGTACGAGTTTCCCGGCGCCCTCAAGGAGTTTCCCTACTCGCGGCTGCTGCAGGTCGCGAATTACACCTCCCAATCGCCCTACTCCGAACCCGACATACAACAGGCGAGGGATGCCCTGGAGCGGTTCTTCAGCCAACGCGGTTACTTCCTGGCTGAAGTTCGCCCGGAAGTATCCACGGATTATCCCCACAATCTGGCCAATATTGTGTTTCACACTAAGCTGGGGATCCACGCAAAATTTGGAAATATCGATCTGGCGGGTGCCACTCCGCAAGAAACCCAACAGCTGCAGGACAAGCTGCGATCGCTGATGGCACGTTTGCGGGGAGTGTCTTTGAGGTCCGGCAAGGGGTATTCCTATAACCGGCTGCAGCGTGCCACCAAGTACCTGCAGTCAGCCCTGGTCAAACAGGATTACGTTGCCGGCGATGTCAAGCTTGTCTCCGCGAAGTACAATCCCGACACCAATCGAGCGGACATTACTTTCGAAATCGACACCGGGCAGGTGGTGAAGGTTGAAACGGCCGGCGCCCATATGTGGGGCAGAACCGTTCACAACCTGGTACCCATGTATCAGGAGAACGTGGTCAACGACGAGCTCATCAAGGAAGGCCAGCACAATATCCTGACCTATTTTCAAAAGAAGGGCTACTTTGACGCCAAGGTCGATGTGAAGGTGAACGAGACTGCGCAGGGCATGTCGATCTTTTATGACATCCACAAAGACAGCCGTCATAAAGTTCAGGAGGTTTCGTTCAAGGGGAACCAGCACTTCAGCGACAAAGACCTGCAATCCCACATTCCGGTGGCCGAGGCCCACTTCTTTTCCCATGGGAAGTACAGCGAGTCCCTGGTCCACACCAGCGTCAAAAACCTGGAGAACTTGTATCGTGCCGCCGGATACAGCCAGGTCGCGGTTGTTCCTGAAGTCAAACGGCCCGATTCCAATGTCGACATCACCTTTCAGGTCACGGAGGGGCCCTTGGATGTGGTGGAGAATCTCCGTATCGAGGGGAACAACACGCTGCCGGAGTCGGAGTTTGCGCCGCCTGGTTTGAACCTCGGTCCGGGAAAACCATATTCCCAGGACCTGGTCACCAAGGATCGCAACAGTATCCTGGCGCGCTATTTAGAACTGGGATACTTGAACGCCGGATTCCGTGCGACCGCCAAAGCTGTGCCCAACCAGCTTCACCACGTCGATGTGGTGTACAAGATCGAGGAGGGTCCGCAGGTGATGACCGCCACGGTCATTACCGATGGCAAACAGCACACGAAACAGGCCCTGATCAACCGAGAACTGCGGGTTCATTCGGGGCAGCCGCTCAGCGAGAATGGCATGCTCCTTTCGGAATCTCACCTCTACAAGCTCAACGTCTTCGATTGGGCGGAAGTGGATCCCAAGCGCGCTATCACCGATCAGCACCAGGAGGATGTGGTGGTCAAAGTTCACGAAGCCAAGCGAAACACCATCGTGTACGGCTTTGGATTCCAGGTGATCAACCGCGGGGGCAGCGTGCCCAGCGGCACCGTCGCTGTCCCCGGCATTCCTCCGGTAGGGCTGCCGAATAACTTCAAGACGAGCGAGAAGACGTTCTGGGGCCCGGAAGGCACATTCGAATACACCCGGCGCAACGTGAGAGGACGAGCCGAGTCGTACACTGTCGGCGCCTATGCCGGACGGCTCGACCAGCGGGTGAACTTCACCTACACCGATCCCTATTTCCACGGGACCAAATGGCAGGGTAGCGCGCTCGTCTCCGCCGAACACAACAGCGAGAATCCTATCTTCACAGCGCGGCTGGGCAATGCGGGATACCAATTCCAGCGACCGCTCAATGCCAAGAAAACCACTAACCTGTTCCTGCGTTACAACTTCCAGATCACCCGCATCAGCAATCTCCTCATCCCTGACTTGGTGCCGCCCGACCAGCTCAACGTGCACCTGTCCACCGTGTCAGCCGCCTTTATCCATGACACGCGCGACAATCCGCTCGATGCCCACCGCGGCATCTACGACAGCTACCAGATTGGCGTCAATCCAGCCTGGTTGGGATCGAATTTCAGCTTCGCTCAGTTCCTGGGACAGACCGCGTATTACAAGAACATCGGCGCGGGAATCATCTGGGCCAACAGCATTCGCGTGGGTCTGGAGCAGGCCTACGCCGGAAGCGTGGTGCCTCTGAGCGAGAAGTTCTTCTCCGGCGGCGGCAGCACCTTGCGTGGATTTCCGCTGAACGGCGCCGGCCCGCAGAGGATAATTGCCGCGTGCGGTAATCCGTCGGACCCGGCCACCTGCTCCAAGATCACCGTGCCTGCCGGCGGCAACGAACTGCTCATCTTGAATAGCGAACTCCGGTTTCCGCTTTCGTTTATCAAAGAGGGCCTGGGAATCGTCACTTTTTATGATGGCGGCAATGTTTTTCCCCAGATCGGTTTCCACGATTTCACCTCGCTGTACAGCAACTCCGTGGGAATCGGCTTCCGCTATGCCACTCCGGTTGGGCCGATTCGCATCGACATTGGTCGCAACTTGAATCCTGTTCCGGGAATCAAATCTACACAGGTGTTCGTCACTCTAGGACAGGCGTTCTAAGCATGGCTGTTCGGGATTTCAATCTTCCTCCTTACGAACCGGGCCGACCTCAGCTGGTGCCTCCTGGTAAACCGCCGTGGTGGAGAACCGTAGCGGTCTGGGTGCTGGGAATTCTGACCGCTCTGATTCTGGTGTTAGTGATTGGAGTCGTCATCCTGCTGCATAGCGCCGCATTTCACAACTACGTATTGAACAAGGTCGAACGCACGGCTTCCGAGTCGCTGAATACTCGCGTGCAACTGCAGAATTTCACCCTGCACCTGCACAACTTGAGTCTTGATCTCTACGGCTTGACGATTTACGGCACCGGACCCGGCGCGGATGAGCCTTTATTGCAGGTCGAGCACTTCGGTTTGGGCGTTCGCTTGCTTTCTGTGCTGCACCAGAAGTGGTACCTGGACAACGTGGCGGTCGATCATCCCGTGGTGAACCTCCTTGTGGGGCGGAACGGCCAAAGCAATTTGCCGACCCCGAAGACCAGCAGTTCCAGCAGCACAAATGTTTTCGACCTGGCGATTCGGCATATCCTGCTCGATCGCGGCGTCGTGTACTACAACGATCGCAAGAGCAGCCTGAACGCTGACCTGCGCGATCTGACCTTTCAGTCCAACTACGACAACATCGGCGGCGGCCGCTATTTTGGCAACATCTCGTATCGGGACGGACACCTGCAATACGGCGCCTATGCGCCGATTCCCCATGACTTGCAGGCGCAATTCGACGCCCGCCGAAATGGCATGAAGCTAAGCAATGTTGTACTGAAGAGCGGCACCTCGCAGGTTCTCCTGAATGCTTCGGTGGACGACTACAGCAATCCAAAGGTTCACGCCACCTACGACATCACATTGGACTCCGGCCAGTTCCGCACCGCGCTGAAGAACTCGTCGTTGCCGATAGGAATGATCTTCGTAAATGGCACAGTGAGCTACACCAGCGTTCCGGGACGCGCGGCACTGGATACGACCGCTATCGATGGCACCCTGAGGAGTGCCTTGCTTCAGGTGAGAACATCGAGCCTGCGCACCGACATCCGCGATTTGGGTGCGCGCTATAGTCTGGCGAACGGGAATGCCGAGGTTCGAGATCTGCGCGCCTCGATTCTAGGAGGCGAACTGACCGGCACCGCGACCTTGCACGACATTTCCGGTAAGTCGCAGGGACATGTTGCGACGGCCTTGCGAGGGATCTCGCTGGCGCAGTTAAAGCCGCTTGCCAAAAGCTCATCGCTGAAACCGGTTGCGATCTCGGGCCGCGGTGATGTGAACGCACAAGCCAACTGGAGCGGCACCTTGCACGATCTGGTTGCACGCGTCGACGCCGCAGCCAACGCTCAGGTCGCGCCGGGGCAAAACAAGGCAGCCACCATACCGGTAAACGCCTCGATCCATGCGCGATACGCGAACGCCAGCCAGGAAATCGCACTGACACAGAGCTACATCCATACCCCGCAGACCTCCATCGATTTGAGCGGCACCGTCAGCAATCGTTCGGCACTGCAGGTACGTGTCCAAGCGAACGATCTGCATGAGCTGGAAACCATTGCCAACGCGTTTAGCGGGCCGACTCCGCCGCAGCCGCTTGGGCTGTATGGAACCGCTTCGTTCCACGGAACGGTTCGGGGTTCAACCAGCGCACCGCAAATTGCCGGTCAGCTGAGCGCAAACAACGTGAAGGTTCGCGGCAGCGGGTTCAAGTTACTGCGCGCGAATGTGCAGGCGAGTCCGTCATCCGTCAGCCTGCAAAATGGAGTTCTCGAGCCTGCCAAACAGGGCCGTGCCACCTTCAGTGCGCAATCGGCGCTTCATCACTGGTCGTACACGCCTGCGAGTAATTTCGCGGTGAACTTGAAGGCGACGCAACTCTCGGTGGCGGAGCTGGCGCGAGCGGCGAACGTGACCACCCCGCTCTCAGGCACCCTCAACGCCAACATCGCGGCCCGTGGCACGCAACGCAACCCAATCGGGCAGGGGAATGTCGACCTCCGTAATGCCAGCATCTCGGGCGAGCAGATTCAAGCGGCAAATGTCCGCTTTCAGGGGAACGGTGACGTCGTCCATGCGAACTTAAACGTCCGTATGCCGGCGGGGGTGACGCAAGGCGATGTGACTTACTATCCAAAGCAGGAAGGGTACGACGCTCGTTTGCAGGCGACCAACATTCACCTGGATCAAATCCGCACCCTGCGCGAACGCAACCTGGGAGTGGCGGGAATTCTGGATCTCACTGCCAGCGGGCACGGTACGCTGAGCAATCCGCAAGGCCAGGCTTCGCTGACAATTCCTGACCTGGAGGTGCAGAAGCAGCAGATACGGACCGTGAACTTCCAAGGCAATGTCGCCAATCACGAAGCCACGTTTAACCTGAGCTCGTCGATCTCCAACACTCCATTACAAGCGCACGGCAAAGTGGCATTGACTGGCGACTACTACGCAGACGCCACGATTGACTCGCCCGTGATTCCTTTGCAGCCGTTGTTGGCGACGTATGCGCCGGCACAGGCGGCCAATATCAGCGGTCAGACCGAAGTTCATGCCAGCCTGCGCGGGCCGCTGAAGAACAAGTCGCTGCTGGAAGCTCACCTCAACATTCCAACTCTGGCCGTCAGCTATCGCACCACCGCAACCGCCAGCGGACAGCCGGCGAATGTGCAGATTGCAGCAGTTAGACCTATTCGCGCCGACTACGCAGACGGTACGGTTTCGCTGCAGCCCGGCGAGATCAAGGGCACGGATACCGATGTGCATTTCCAAGGGCGGATGCCGCTGAACAGTAATGCGCCATCAACCCTCAAGGTCCAAGGGAACGTAAACCTGGCGTTGGCACAGGTATTCAATCCCGATCTCACCAGCGGCGGCCAGATCCAGTTCGATATCAATGCCGGCGGCTTGCGAAGTAACCAGGATGTGGAAGGCCAGATTCGAATCGTGAATGCCAGCTTCGCGACCCCCGAGGCTCCCATCGGCCTATCCAAAGGAAACGGAGTGTTGACGTTGCACCGCGACCGGGTGGACGTCACCCAATTCACCGGAGAAGTGGGCGGAGGGACGGTCAGCGCCTCCGGTGGCGTGGTCTATCGGCCGGCGGTGCAGTTTCACCTGGGTCTGAAGGGCAACGACTTGCGGTTGCTCTATCCAGCAACTGTGCGCACTGACCTGGGACTCAATCTGTCCATGACGGGCAATCCACAATCTGCGCTCTTGCAGGGCCAGGTGAACATCAACAGCATATCGTTCACGCCTGATTTCGACTTGACCAGCTTCATCGGCCAGTTCACCGGGGTTTCGACTCCGGCGCCGACCCAAGGGTTTGAGGACAACCTTAAGCTGAATGTGGCGGTGCGCTCCACCTCAGAATTGCGAGCGGCCAGCCCGCAAGTCAGCATTCAAGGCGACGCCAACTTGCGGGTGGCTGGAACAGCGGCCAACCCGGTGATCCTGGGGCGCGCTAGTCTTACCGGCGGCGACCTCATCTTTTTGGGGAACCGCTACGTCATCCAGGGAGGCACGATTGCCTTCGTGAATGCGGTGCAGACACGTCCCGTGGTCAACTTGCAGGTCAATACGACAATTCAGCAATACAACATCGCCATGCGCTTCCAAGGCCCGGTGGACCGGCTGCATACCTATTACACCTCCGATCCGTCGCTACCTCCAGCCGACATTATTCACCTGCTGGCATTTGGAAAAACCGAAGAAGCTGCCAACGCCGCGCCTGCGCAGTCTGGCACCCTGGGCGCCGAGGGCGTTCTGGCGTCCCAGGTGACTAGCCAGATTACCGACCGCGTCCAGAAAGCCGCCGGTATCTCCCACTTATCTGTCGATCCCATCTTGCAGCAGAACGGCAACCAACCTCCTGGGGCGCGTATTACCATCCAGCAACGGGTCACCAGCAAGCTCTTCGTGACCTTCGCTACCGATATAACCCAAACCCAGAACCAAGAGGTCCAGATGGAATATCACCTTAATCGCAAGTGGTCGGTGACCGGAGTGCGTGACCAGAATGGTGGCTTCGGCCTCGACGGACGGTATCACAAAGATTTTTAAGACCCGCCCCTCTCATAACTGCTGTGTATTGGGAGCCCACAGATTACTTCGGCACATCTGCAGCACCGCACTGTCCAGATTGCCATCTTTGGCATGATCACATCCCAGAGTGATGCGAATCCTTGAGGGTTTCTCTTCCTCGGCATACAGATAGAAGGTGAAAGTCCAGCCGCCGGTTTCGGTGGCGAGACGTATTCCGGGGATCCCCTATGTCTTATACAAGTACACGCTCGCTTAGATGGCTCGCGTTCCTGCTCACCCTCGTCCTCATTTTCGTCACCTACCTTCTGTCGGAATCAGGCAAGGTGCAGATTAATGCCGAGGCATTAAAGCTGTTCGCTCCCCTTCCTGCGGTGATGAGCTCGCCCGACAATGTCTCAACCGAGGCGAAAGTGAAATTGGGGAGAATCCTTTATTACGACCCTCGGCTGTCAGCGAACCAGAAGATCTCCTGTAACACCTGTCATCCGCTCGATGCTTATGGCGCGGAGTCGACGCCCGTCTCGACCGGCCATAAGCACCAGAAGGGAAGCCGCAACGCACCGACTGTGTACAACGCCGCCGGGCACTTTGTGCAGTTCTGGGATGGCCGGGCTCCCACGGTCGAGGAGCAGGCAAAGGGCCCGATCACCAATCCGGTTGAGATGGCGATGCCCTCCAATGCCGCAGCCGTTCAAGTGATCAAGTCCATGCCGGAGTACGTTGCGTTCTTCCAGGCGGCTTTCCCCAAGGACCAGGATCCGGTTACCTACAACAACATGGCATCGGCGATTGGAGCCTTCGAGCGCGGGCTGGTGACTCCGTCGCGTTGGGACACCTTCCTCGAAGGCGATCAGACAGCCCTGACGGATGCCGAGAAATCGGGCTTCAACACCTTTGCCGCAACCGGCTGCCAATGGTGCCACAACGGTCCATACGTCGGCGGGTCGGCATATCAGAAGCTAGGAGTGATGAAACCGTGGCCCCGCCAAACCGATCAGGGACGCTACCAGGTAAGTAAGGATGACATCGACAAAATGCTCTTTAAGGTCCCTTCATTGCGGAATATCAAGAACACCGGCCCATACTTTCATGATGGCTCGGTTCCGACGCTGGACGAGGCAATTCGCGACATGGCGGGTTACCAGCGTGGAATAAAACTCAGCAACGCCGAAGTAAAGTCGATCCAGACCTGGATGGATTCGCTGAGCGGACAGATTCCGATGAGTTACATAAAGGCCCCGGAGTTGCCGAAAAGCACGTCGCAGACTCCGCTCCCCAGCGGGGAGTAAAAGGAGGTTGGCTGCTTGCTGGCCGCTGTAAATTGCCGTGCTCTCGGTTGGCCTCTGCGTAGCTTTAGCAACTACGGCCCGCACGTCTCCTCGTGCAGCCGCATTCGACTGGCTTCCATATCAAGCTTTCGTTTTGTTCTCAGCACCTCTGCCAAATGACTGCAAACTCGTCCGCAGCCCCGCCAGGGATTGCTGGCGAGCAGCCTGAGTGGTCTGGCTCGCCTGTACCATTGCCTGGGTTGATTGGAGCAAGGCCGGCAATTCCGCTTTCAAGTCCGCAGATTTTTCGGCGAACGTCTTCATCTGCGGGGATTGCGCCAGCGCAAGAAAAGCATTGGCTGCATCGGCCCCACGCGCGTCGATTTGGGCCAGTTGCTGGCCGAGTGCGTCCAGAGATTGTTGTGCTTGTTGAGCAATCAGCACGAGAGCCGAGCCGCCTGTCGGCACCTGTTCTGCTGGTTTCATAGGCGGGGCCGTCGGAGGAATGGAGATGACAGAACCGACCGGAACCTTGCTGATGTCTTTGAGCTGCGGATTGGCCTTCAGCAGCGCAGCGGCGGCTTGGTCGGTCGCCGACTTCGTGCTCTTTTCCGGCAGATTAAATAACCGGCTCACTAAGTCTTTTATGCTCTTTTCACCTTTAAATATGGCGAAGCTCATTGTCGCTCACCTCTCAAGCTATGCAACGATAATGTTCAGCGGAGCCCATGGGTTTGGCAACGCCAATATCGTGCCACCACCGCTGGTGAAGCCGATTCCACTGCTGGTGATGTTTCCAACCACGGTAAAGGGAGGAGTGTCGGTGGTGACGGGAATGGCCAGAACCATGGACGGATGGAATCCTCCTCCAAACGCTCCTCTCGGCCCTCGCACGCGATTGGACGAGGCAATGATGGTCTGGCCGGCGGTAATCGTGACCAAGAGGACGGGGCTGCTGGCCGGGGGATTATCCAAAAAGCACTGATTGTCCGCGAAGATACAGGACTCTGTCGCCACAACCGAAGCGGTGAGGGCCGCCGTCAAGCCGATCCCTCCGAAGGACTCCAGCAGATTTCCGCTCACGTTAACAATCTGGCCGGCTGCTCCCAGTGCAACAAATTCGGAGGCGTCGAACTGCGTCGGCACCGTAGAAGCGCGTCGCACCTCGTTGTCTACGATGTCCATCCGGCCCAGAACAGCCTGGGCCAGAATGCCAATCGATAGAGCGGTGGTGGGTCCGATGTCGACAATCCGATTTCCGGTGACGCGCAGCACAATCGCGGCGAGCACCGAGACAGCTCTTCGTTCAATGCCTGGGGCATCGGTGCCAGGCCCTAGATTTTCGATCCTGTTCTCGCTGAGATTGGTGTTGATGACTGCGCGCATCGAGATTCCCACTAGCTGCTTCTTTCCGGTTACAACCTGCGCAACAAAAGCGATCGAATTTTCCCGGATGTCCAGATCAACAGAAACACCGTTCACGACAATCCCGCTTCCGGCCAATGCCAGTAATTGATTCTGGCTGATGATGGTTTCGAGCATCAGCGCGTTTACCAAGACAAGCATGCCGGTCCCGGTCAGCGCGCTGATCCGGTTGCCCGTAATCTGGGTCCCATACAACGTCGAATTGACCGTTTGTCCGGGCAAACCCAGCACGATGCCGTCATTTTGCAAGGCCGGTAAAGGGGTGTTTTGACTGAGTTGCTGGTCACCCATCGTGTCGGTAAACGAAATGATCGGTCCCGTACCTTGAGGAACGTTGGAATCCAGGCGCATGTCGAGGCCGTTAGCCACGGTCCGATAGAGGTTGTAGCTCGCGGCAGTGGGGACGATGCTCCACTCGAGTGTGACCTGGCGCTCTGCTGTCGTTATAGCCAAAGTACCGGGGGCGGTGGCGACAACCTCGCGGCCTCCCGGCATGAGCGCCGTTACGACCCAAATGTAAGTACCTACGCCCAGCAACCCACCCGATCCGCCGTCGATGGTGGCAAGCGCAGTTGTTACGCCGGAAATCTGATTGTTGGCGATGCGAGTTTGCGAGCTGTTACAAACGATCGCGGCGTCATACGGCAGCGTATCGCTGATCGTCGCGGCCGCGATCACGAAGGTGTTCTCTTCGATGGCGACATCCAATCCATTGCCCTGCAGCATGAAGCCGCTGGTGCTCTGCACGAAATTATTGGCAAATCGCACTTCGCTGAACGACAGGCCACTGAAACGCGATAGGAAGACGCCGCCGTTGATGCAATACATCTGGTTGTCTTCGATTAAGCACTGAGTGAGAAAACACAAGTCTTGTGTCGAGGCCAGTGCTAAGGCAACGCTTACATTGTTGAACAAGTTTCCACGAACCGTGAAGTTGAGAATGGGCACCCCGTCCATACCAATCGCAGGCGAGAGCGGCGCACTGTCCGTGACGAGGCCGAAGGAGCAGCGTTCCACGCGCACATAGGCGCTCCGCTGCACAAAAATACCGGGTACGGCAGACGCGAGTCCGGCGGCGTTCACAGTTCCCGCTCCGCCCGCAAAGGCTACATCTTCCACCGCAATGTTGATGGAGGTGTCGATTGACAGGATGCTGTTGCCAGTAAAACTCTGTAGCGGCACCAGCGTCGGCAGCCCATGTCCGGAGATGGCGAGGTTCTGCGCGGGCTGTTGCGAGTTTCCGATGGTTATGGTTTGGGCGATGTTGTAGATTCCCGGTCCGAGGCAGACCTTGCCTCCGCCTTGCGTCAGCACGCTATCGATTGCCTGCTGAATGGTCAGCGTGCCGTTGTTGTGCGAGACGGCCGTGACGCAGGCGTCACAATCACAGCCAGCTCCTCCGAAAGCGGGCGGCCACTCGATGCGGCAATCCGTGGGAGTACCGCCGAGCGGCAGGATTGCCAGCCGGGCATAGTGGTGGTGAATTCCGCGCGGTGGCGCTTCCACCAGCTTCTCCACTGTGCCGTCGGCGGTGCGTGCGGCGAAGGTCCAGTGGTCGCCGACCTTGAACACGTCTGTAGCGGGATTCAGATCGAAAGAAACCGTTATGCCATTTTCCAGAATCAGCGAGGTGCCCGGCGGCGGGATGGGGATTTCGCCGGTGCTTCCGACCGCGTTCAGATCGACCCATACGGTAGTGCCGTCGGCCTCGAAAATCTTGCTTCCCTGGTCCCAGCGGACTAAACGAGTATGCCGGGTGGCGTCGGTGTTGCCGTTGGCGTCGACGGGAAAACTGGCGGCGGAAATTGCCGTCGATAGCGTGATGGTGTTGGCCCCGTCATTGACCAGCGAAACCTGGTGCAGCTCGCCGTGCTGCCCATTTAGTTCGAGCCAATCATCGGTGATTTCCACCCAGTCGTTGGGCGAGAAGCGCAGCACGTTGTCCTTGCCCGTGCTTTGCACTGTCAGCACCGTTCCTGCCTGCCCGATGCCGGTCACGGTCGTAGCTACCGAGGCATTGTCCCGCGACCATTTGAAGGTGCCGGTCGGATTCGACGAGGCCGTTCCGGGTTGGTGAATCTCCACCCGGTAGAACTGATTTTCCTGACCGGTGAAGCCGGTGTTCGGAGCCAGACAGCAAGGGCCGGAGGCGGCCGATTGCACGAGGCCGGTCGTGAGTCGCCCTGCCGAAGGCTGGATCAAAGCGTCCCACGGAGGAATGTCGCCGTCTTTGGTGGTGCAGGTTACGTTACCGGCGGAACTTATGTCCAGCAGCCTGACCTGCCATACCGTCTGGATGCGACCGGTGGTGTCGATCCCAACTGCCTTTTCGATCAGGTCGGGATATTCCAGGAACGTTAGTTCGCGCTCCCAAACGTCGAGGTAAACCAGGAACGGCCCGCCCGTTGTCGGGAAGGGCGCCAGCGTGGCCACGCCAGGGAAGTACGGCTGCTGGGTATAGTCTAGCGGGTTCTGCCCGACCAGTTCGTCCAGGGCAGGATCCCAGGCAGGCTGAGGGCCGGGCGCGCCCGGATTGGGCGGAACCCATCCCCCCGATTCGGGCGCGGGCAAGCCATGGTTCTCCACCAGCAAGCCATCCACGTACATCCGGCCCACTCCAATGGTGACAGAGCCCGGTACGGCGGTGATGAGGAATGCATTCGGCGTGGTCGCGGGATACACGGCGCGGCCCACGGTATCCATGGTGCCCGCGCGGATGCGGCGAGCAAGTTCGGCGAGCCATTCATTCCAGTCAGAGTCCAGTTGGACTCGCCCCTGCTGCATTACCACGCCGTTGAAGTCGTTCCAAGGATCGAATGGGAAACGGCTGCTGTCGAAACTCATGGCAGGTTCCTTTCAGTTCTCGTAAAACACGCCGAATTCCAGCCCCACGGGAAGGAACTCCTGCATCCTCACGCGCAAGTCGGTTTCTCGTATCGGCGCCAGCACAAAATGAAAAGCTCCCATCTCTCCACCGTCGTCGGCGCCGCGACGGATGGCGTCGTCCGTAACCGACAAAAGCTTCATGTACCCCGGATCGCCATACCGCAACGAATAGAAGAGAGGCTGAGGCACCCCTATTGCTTGCTCGACGCACTTGAAGTGCCGAGGCACGATCGCGCCCACCGGTAGGAAGCTGAAGCGCACGCAGCCTTCCTGCTTGCGTATGGCCCACAGGGGCGCGGCCCACAAAGGCGGTGTTGGCGCCGCGTCGGCTGCCGATAGCGCCGCCCAGATGACGCTGTCCGACACCAGCGTGAGCAGTGAGGCGTTGACCTTCCCGACCACGGTGCAGCCAATAAGAGTCAGCGCTCCCCCGGGCTGCGGACGGTTCGTGACCGGATCGACGGTCGCCACGTACGCCACAGCTGACATGTCACTCGCATCCACGATGCTGTCCGACAGCTTGGCTGTGGCTTCGATATTCACCCACATGCCGCCGAGGATTGACTTTTGCACCACGATCTGTACCCCTGACGACTCAGCTTGCAATGTGGGCAGGCCGAAGTAGGTGGGATCGGGATCTCCGTTGGGCAGCAGCGCCCAGCCGGGTACCAGCGTGCAGTGCGTCAATCCCAAATGGCTGAGTTGATTCGTGGTGCCGTTGGGCACATGGAGCAACGCCACGGGAAGCACCGCGCCCGATGCCGGGGGAGCATAGGCAATGACAATTCCGTTCAGGTCGAGCGAGCTTTCCGCTCCTCCGGTCGCGGAGATTTCATCACCGATGATCAGCGTGGGCCGGCAGCCATCGGCGGCTCGCACTTCCACATGGCCGTTCGCCTTCACGGCGATGGTCAGGCCTGCAGGTTCGGAGTAAGTTCCACTGTCGGTGATCTCGGCGACTCCGTCGCCGCCCAGAGCAGCGATGGCATCGTGCAGCGTCGGGTAGTCTCCTGGAACGCGGACCACGGGTTCTTCGGGCGCAGCAGTAAAGCTATCGGAGCGCGGATACTCCCCGCCACCCATGTCCGCGTTGAAGCCGTAGTAGAAGGTAGCCTGCACCTGGTGGGTGGTGCCCACGGCCGGCGGGGGCAGCGCGATGCGGCCTAGTTGCGGATCGACCGCGGGCAGGCCTCCGGGCCCTGGAAGATTGGTCCAGCCGCCGTCCGGGCCTTCCAGATCGCAGACCTGGATGTTGGACGCGAAAGCTCCATCCACGAACAGAGCCAGACTATTGCCGATCCCGTAGTACACCGCCGGTTTGCCCACTAGAGTGTTCTCGATGTCCTGGCACAGCTCATGGCGGCGCAAGCGATCGGGCACATTTTGCGGCTCGGCCGGGTCGGTGATGTCAGCGCCCTGCGAGATCGGATGATGGAAAAGCGGAATATCGCGCCCCAGCGAGCTGAAGCGGAAGCACTGCGGCTGTCCAGAGACTGGCGTCGCATGCGCATTGGTCAGGCTGTAGGCATTCAGCGACCACAGGAAGATCCCAATGTTCTGGATGTTGTAACGTCCGCGCTCCACCGCGATGCGACGAACATCGACCTTGTGCGCGGTGCGATCAAAGCCGGTGTTCATGTACTCGCCCGCTTGCCAGCGTCGCAAGTCCGGAGCATAGTCATTAAACCGGCGGATGTGGTTCATGTATTGCGTGTCCGCGAGCACCTTGAACATCTCGACCGCATGCGCGCCCCAGCCGGTCACGTCGCGGGCCAGTTGCTCCAGCACGAGCACCGTGCCTTTGCGGCGGCGGAACGAAATCGTGTGCGCGATTTCGGCACGCGGGCTGGCCACTGCGGGGGCTATGCCTTTCACCGACTGATAGCCAATCAAGTCGCCGATGTAAGGAATGACCCAGGGAGCGCAGGTCTCGATGAACTGATCGTCGTAGAGCTGATCCAGGTCCGCGGCCATGATCGACAGCTGCTCGTCGATCAACATCAGCAACGACTGCAACGGCCCCTGTGCAGCCTTGGCCAGCAGCGCATCGAGTTCCTGTTGTTGTACCGGCGTCAGAGGAGGCGGCAACGCTTGCAACGCCTGCAATTGCGCCTGCTCGGTGAGCGTCAACAGATTGTGAGCTTGGGCCAGTCCAGCGTCTTTCAGCCGATACAGCGCCGGCAGCAAGTCGAAGAGCCGCGATCCGGTTGCGCTCATGACATCACCCCCAGAACCACGGCCTTAGGATCAGGATCCAGCACCAGGATTTCGGCCGGTAACGGCACCGCCGTAAGGCTGGGCACCGGCACATAGGGGCAGATGCGTGTCGGCGAATCGGAAAACGGCCGAGGCAGCAAAATCTGTTGCGCAAGCCAGTTGTTCAGCTTGGTCACCGTGAAAGCTCCGCCCTGACTCGCCAGATCGCCTGCGGCGCTCGTGGCAATCGTATGGATCTCAATCACGTTGACCGCGGTCACTCCCGGCACGCCCTGAATAATCGCCGCTATCTCATCCACCGAAACGCCCTGTCCAAAGCTGCGTTTGGCAAAGCTGTATGCAGTCGAAAGCGTTTCCAGAACCTGGGCCCGCACCGTGGGCTGGTCGTACGCGGGGTCATAGGCCACGTCCGCCGAAAATCCGAAGAGGGTTTCGAGGAACGATTGTGCCGTAATAGGGATCAACGGATTTCCAAAGCTATGCAACGAATTAGCCAGATTGTCGAGCGTGGGATTTCCCGGCGGCAGGGCGGCGCCATCGACGCCGGCGACGGTCAGGAATACGCCGCGTCCCGGACCCGCCGGAATCCAGATGGCGTACGCCTTGGAGATGCCGGCGAAAGTGCTGGCGTAACTCTGGTAATCGGTGATGGAAACGGCTCGTCCAAGAGTCAAAACGGTTTGCGGCGCATTGGAGCGAACGTCGTCAATCGACTGCGCGTCCTGCCCACCCGTCGCCGGTTGAGGATTAGTGACGCCGCTAACGCCCAGAGGGCGGTCAATCAGCGTAGACAGTGCCCCGGCTGCGACGTTGCCTCCGGAGCCCGATCCGACACGGTAATTTGCCTGTAAATTGTTTTGGCCGGTTGGCAGCGTGGAACCTTCCACACCATCGCCGAACACAACATCGGCGGTTCCATCGGACTGATTCAGCGTGGTGAAGACCTGCTGTGACGCTCCTTGCTGGAAGAGAGTCGGCACTTCCTTCCACTTCACGCCGCTCACCTGCACTTCCAGCGTGCTTTGCCTGCCGGTGGGCGTGGGGGCCTGAATGTAGGTGAGCGGAGACTGCTTGAGCACAAAATTCTGGTTGGGGGTGGCTGCGCTCCCGCTGCCCATCACTTCACTGACCGAAGCGCCCTGCGTGGCCAAAGCGACATTGACGTTCACGATCGTCGTCGCGCGCTCGTAGCAGGTCTGCAAGCTCGACTTCAGCGTGATAGAGGTATGAGGAAAAGGATCGGTGACACTGTTCACCGACGCCACCAATGCAATCTCACTGACCTGCGGATCGTTCTTGTCTGAGGCGACCAGCAGAAAGTCGGTCAATGCCGCCGTCACCGTTCCCGGCCTGCCGCTGGCGTCTTCCACATTCAGGGTTATGCTGGCTCCATTGCCCCAATCGCTTCCGTGCGGAGGCAGCTTGGAGGGATTGGCCAGCGTCAGGACGTCGCCGGGATTTAGAGTTGTAGAAGCCAGGTCAGCATCCGAAACAAAGGAGAGCTTCGCGCTGTTCACGCTGAGCTTCTGGCGTTTTCCGAATACGGCGATGGCGGAGATATCGCCGAGGTCGACCCGAAGATCCCTAAGATCTACAGCGCCGCCGTAAAGCGGATAGGGCAAGGGCTGCTCGGTCACCGGCAGCTCCTCACTTTGCGCAAACGCTGCGGTCTTGCGCGTCGCCGTATAGTAGTCGCTGAGAAATGCGTTGCTGTCGACTTCCAGACGGGTGATCTTGGCCGCCATGGCGAAGTCGGAGCGGGTGAGGATAGAGACCGACTTGATCAGGTAGAGCTTGAGGAAGCCTGCTGGCGTGCGCGTGAACTGCTTGTCGGGCATGACTAGGGCGAGCCATCCGGGAGAGACGATCTTGGTGTAAACAGCGTCCAGGTCGACCAGGCTGCTGGCGCTCAAATTTCCAATTCCGAAGTTCCACTCTTTTTTGTCGCCGGTTAGCAGATCCGTGATCTGTCCCAATGCATCTCCGGTCAACAGTCGAGGGCTAATGGCGTTGTAACCGAATAGCGCGGCGCGTTGCCGGAGGGCGTAGATCTTGGGGTGCTGCTGTGCGGGTTTGATGCTCCCGAATCCCAGCCCTTCGCTCCAAGCGATGTAGGTACGGTTGTTGGGAGTGTCAGCCGTCACGGTGGTAATGAGCCGGATATCCCAATTCGCATTGGTAGGGACGCCTTGGCCAGTGGCTCCCAGCCGCTCATCGCCCACGATGAGGATCAGATCGCCGGGCTGAAGTTGAGTGGATGTGCCTTGCAGATACACACTCAGATCCCCGATCTGCGGGATCCAGGGAAGGCCGGTCTGCACTTGCAATGCGTTCCAATCGGGCTTGGCCGGAATGTCTGCGGAAGTCTCGAAGGTCTGCGGCTTCTGTCCCTGTGCCGGGACACTTTGCATCTGTGTGCCGGCGGGAATGGTGATGGCGGGAGCTGACGGATCGGGCGCCTGACCCGGTGCGGTCTTCAAGCTGAACGCAACATAAGTCGAAGCCGATACGCCCGGCGCCGGCTCATAGCCGATCAGGCGCGCCAATTCTGTGAGAGACCGCAGTTGCCCAGCGGTTCGCAGGTAGCTCTCGTTGGCCAGTCGCTCCTGGTAGAAGGTCAGGATATCCAACACAACCGAGGTGGCATCCAGGAACGCGATGGTGAAATCATCGTTGTCGCGAGTCTTCAGCGCGGTGAGCGCGGGATAGTCGAAGCTGGAGAGCCGGGCCAGCATCGACTCCTTAAACGTAGCCCACGTGCCCACGCGGTAGGAGATCGCCGGCAGTCCGGGACGGTTCGTCTCCACCTGCGGCGTTTGCACGCTGACGCCGGCGCAGCAACCGCATTCGCAATTAGGGCTTCCGTTGCAGCTCATAGCCTCACCCTGGTTCGCATCTGAGAGCAGTCGATCGTCATTTCCCGCCCTCCAACACCAGCGTCAACTGCCCGTGATTGGGGAAGCTGGGATCGTTTGCCAATCGCGCGATTTGCAGCGATCCCAGCTTGATCTCTCCCGCGGCGAGGTATTGCGACGTATTCGTGCCTTGCGGCTCGAACTTGCTCGCCCTCACGGCGGTGACTCCCGCCACCGACCGCGCGGCCGCGTAGATCGGACTCAAGTACACGGTCTGCCCGAAGGTGAAGTTGTCGGGATAGAACAGGCCCTTTCGTCCGTCGGACAAAACTCCGCTGCCTAATACCTGTAGCAACGCCTTCTGCACATCGGCCTGGAAGTAGCTGGGATCGACACAAATTTCGAGCTTGAGGTCCAGCGGCACATACTGCGGCGAGTCGAGTTCGAGGTCCTGGCCCGCCAGGTGATAACGCTCGACATTTTTCTTCAAACCGCGCTGAAGCGCAGCAGTCAGATTGCCCGCGCCTTGCGGTTCCACGGCGATGAAGACGGTGTACCAGCTTCCCGTCCATCGCAGCGTTGCCGCCGCTTTGTCGACCTGCGGATTCTCTTCGGTGACCGCGGCGTAGTCCGCCATGGTCACGGCCCGTTCCTGGGTGAGGAAGGCCTGGGGGACACGCCGCCGGATTTGGTCCATTGTTTCCGGGTCGGTGCCGCCGGACGCCGGCATGGGATTGCGGCACGACTGAATGCGCGCATCGTTCGCAGCCAGGAAGATCAGACTATCAGCGCCGACATTTCCTGCGGTGCCATTGCCGATGCGATACTTGGCGACGAACGCGGTTCCTGTCTCCGGGATCCTGCCGTTGGTGTCGTCGCCAAAGCGCAGAGTCGCGGTGCCATCCGACTCTACTTCCACCACGAAGACCGTGTCCGACTCCCCGCTCTCCAGCAGGTCCTGCTTGGGATTCCAGGTATCGGTTCTCGCGTTCGTCGTACCGGTCAACGTGATCTCGGGTACGGCCAGGCTCGAGTCATAATTCATCAGCTCGAAAGCGGAGAGGCTGGAGTCAGCTGTTTTGGCAAAGCTCTCGACCGTGATCAAAGTCGAGTTGCCGTTGATCTGGCTCGCCGCAGTGGCCAACGACAGCGCGTTGAATTCCTCCAGAATGACGGGAAGCGCAACGCCAAGACCTCCTGAGGCTGGGTCATACACGACATCGAGATCGAAGAACAGAGGATTCGTATTCGGCTGCGCCGTCACCCCGAACAGGACAGCCCAGGTCGAAGGATTCGCAGCTTCGAGCGTCAGGTATGTCTCGGCGGGACTGCCCATGTCCTGCAGATTCACTGGCCCCGTGTTCGACAGCATCATCGGAGTCAACGGAAATCCGGCAGGGGCAGCAGCCGGCGGCGTGTAGCTGGCCGGCACCTGGATCAATTGGGACACGCCGTTAATCTGCGTGACAACGTAGTTGGGATCGGCGGTGTTCAGCGACAGGTTGGTGAACTTCTCCACCGCAACCAGCTTGTGAATGCCGGTACCTCCGCTCGCGGGGTCATACACCACCGCGAGATCGAAGTTCGCGGGATCGCCGGCGTTAACCGAAACAATCACCCCAAACGACTGCGGCCAAGTGGCCGAATTCGTCGCTTGCAACGTAAGACAGGAGAACCCGCTGGAGTTGAGCAGGCTCACAAAGCCGGTACCCGGCAGATGAACCACGCCCGCAGTTTGAGGATTGCCCAATATTCCGATCGAAACCGCGGCCATGGGGACCGCCTGCGTCACCGGGCTATCCGGGACTTGTGGCCGGAAGCGCACCGGCACGGGAGTGGGCAGCAGCTCCAGGCAGCGATCGGCGGCGGGATCGGGTGGGAGAAAGATTCCCGGCGGCGGTACCGTGCCTAGATTCACGCCGGTGAAGGTCAACCCATGGTCGGCCAACAGCACATTGCCGAAGGCCACACTCACGTCGGTGAGGGTTTGCCTGTCTCCGTTCGAGTCCACAAAAGTCGACGAGATACAGACCGCGAACAGCAGAGCGTCTTCCTGCGACCACTGAATCTCAGTGACCGGAGTCGGCTGTTGTGACGGATCTTGGATCGGCTTGCCGGTCTTGTCCTCGAATAACGGATCGACCAGCGGGTTGGCGTTCGCATCCTGAGTCGCTACATAGGTCAGCCGCACCGCGCAACGATGACGGATATCAGCATCGGCCGGCTCTCCGGTTTGCGGCCCGACCATCTCCTGGAAGATCAGCACATCGCCGGGCACTAGATTCGGGTACGAGCCGTAGAGCGTGGCCTCCGTGGCTCCCTTGGGCAGGCAGCAGTCGCTGTCGCCCCAGGTATAGAACGACAGCTGGTTGAGTTCGGGGTAGAGCACCTGATCCCACATCGGCTCGAAGACCTGGACACCGCTGATGATCGCGGCTTCCTCATTACCGGAACCCACCGCCAGCGACGAAGGCATGCCGGGCGCAAAGGTGTAAAAACGAGTGACGGTGCGGTCGAGGAAGATCTGATCTCCGGAATTGCCGATAACGTTGAGCTGCACCCAGGCGCGCGCGTTACAGCCGTCGTGGACGTGGTAATCCACCAGCAGCGCATGCCGCCGCAGCGAAATACGGCTGCGCGCGGTTTCCAGGTAAGCCTCGGTGGCCACCGCATCCTGCTGATAGCTCAACCGATCGCCAACGTACGCAATCAGCTCCGCCAGCGCGATTCCCAGGTCCGCTTCGCTGGTCGCGCCCCATCCCGGCAGCAGCTGATTCATGCGATCGAGCATGATGCTTCGGAAGCTGCCGTAATCTTTGGCGAGATAGTTGATCGCCGGAGGCGGCGGCAAATCCGGAGGACAGTTGGGAGGCGGCGGAGCGCAGTCGAAGTCGGGACCGCATTCCACCTTAAACGAAAACTGAACTTCGGCCAGCTGCGGATCGAAGCCGGTGAGCACGTCCGTTACTTCGAAGGGATCTTCTTGCGCATGAGACGCGTCGTTGACCAGCCGCAGCGTGTACGGAGAAAAATCGCCGGCAGTACTGGTGCGCACCACCAGCACATTGGGCGCGTCGGGGAGGGATTGAAAATATGCCTGCTCCAGTGGATTGACCAGGCCTGCGGGAATCGCGGACGCTACCGCCACCCAGTCGGCGGTGATATTGGTGATGCTCTCCCCACCGGTGAACAGAACGTTGTCGCGGGTTATAGTGAGCGGCAGGGCTCGGAGACAGTGAATCAGCAGCGTTCGCTGGCGCGGGCTGTTCAGCGGAATCGCGTCATGATCGAGCACCTCCAGGTAATCGATACCATTGGGCGTTCCGGCGATATTCAGCGTGCAGCCGGTTCCTGTACCACCGGTCGTTGGCACACCTGTGGCCGTGCTGTAGTTCGATCCGTTTTGTACCAGCGAAACCGATGTCACCCCGCCCGTTCCATCGATGCCATTGACGCTGACCGTGGCCGTTCCGCTGGAGCCGGCCTGCGCGATGGTGAGAACGTCGCCCAGCGCGTAGCCGCTGCCCGGCGCATCCACCGTTGGCGTCGCCGTGATGGTGCTGGGATTGTTCAGCACTGCGGCCTTGCGGTTTTCGTTACAGCAGCGGTAAATCATGAGCTACGTTCCGTGGACGAAGGTCTGAACTTCAGTTACATCGCTATTGAGCAGCGAATATTTCACTGTCACCGTCAGCACCGCTTCCTGCGCCGACGCCGTCACCGATTGCACCTTTACGTAATTGCTGAGCCACTTCTGCAATGCTCCCTGCACCGCGAACTGGGTCGCCGCAGCCATTTCCACGCTGTTGGGAGCGAACGGGAGTTGCAGCAGCCCACTGCCGAAATCGGGCAGGTTCACGCGCTCGCCCGGCGAGGTAAACAACACCTGCTCCACCAGTTGCTTGACGTAGTCCTGCAAGACAGCTCGCTGGGTGCGTCCGCGTCCGTCGAATTGGTAAGGAAAGCTAATGTTCATAACCGTTCACTTCCACGTCATTCTGTTCATCTCAACTAGCGATGACGCGGGTTTGCGCCGCCACCGGCACCAGCGGTGTCGCGGTCGGCACGCAGTTGGACGCTCCAGCCATAATCGCCGCCGGCTGCCCCTGCGAACTCACTCTTATCGCGCCCACCACCCATTGACCGGTGACACATGGGCCGTTGCCTCCCGCTGGAACAAAGGCGCAGCCCGCCACCGTGTAGGGCGCGGCAATCGTCGCGATTGGCATGCCTGAAACCGTTACCCGCGGGCTGGGCGCGGTGGGCACCGCTTGTCCACCATGCGCGCACAGCACCGTCGCTCCCATATGTAAAATCGGTCCCGGCATAGAGCAATCGCCTCCAAGTCGCCAAGTCGCTGTTGACCCGTTCCGGCACGCCTGAAGCGGTGCCTTGTTACAAACCCGTCAATTCCAATCGCGAAACATTCAACCTCTACATCCCACTTTGTGTCACATCCCACAGAGTGCGGAACAAATCACAACACCGTTAACGCTCCAATATTCACGTCCACCGTCGGTCCCACCAGCGTGATCATGGCTCCCTTACCGTTGCTGATGTAAATCCCGGAATCGTTCACCACCAACATGGCGCCGGTTGTGCTCTTCAGCACGATTCCGCCGCTCACCGGTGTCGGCGCGGAATCGCTTACGATCAGCGTGTTCTGCCCGGTGGTCTGGAGCACGATGTTCTGCCCCGGCGGAATGGCCGGCGGCGCAGTGGCGAAGATCGGCACATCAGCCACCAGGCCCCAGAAGCCGCCGGTCCAGATCGGGTAGTCTGGATCTCCCTGCTCGAATTCCACCCACACCTGCGATCCCATAGGCGGCACGATGAAGCAGCCGGCCTGGATCCCCGCTGCCGGCACGCAGGGCATCGCCCAACTGGAAGGCGTCTCGCCCAACACGTCGGGCACCTGCACCATCACCCGGCCGATCTGCAGCGGGTCGATGTTCTGAATTACCAGGCCACGGTACTTGCCATAGAACTTCGTCGGATTATCGCCAGGGGTGCTCGATCGCGGACTCATAACGCCACCGTCGGTACTGTCGATACCAAGCCGTTCCGGCTTAGCTTGAAATTCTGCTTGTACTCGCCGCGCTTGATCTTGTGGGTCACGCTCTTGACGTAGTACAAGCCGTCGAATGCCGGTCCCACGCCGCGCACCCCGACCAGTTGCCGCGCGCTCAGAATGCCGCCGTAACGAGTCACGTCGAGGCTGCCGTCGGCGGTGACCGCGTCGGCCCACTGTGAGGCTGCCGCCAGTCCGATCATGATGGCTTGCGGGATCGGCCGCTTCGATAAGTCATCGCGAATCGGCTTCAGGTCGCCCAAGAGATTGGTGGGCAACGGTGGAATCAGTCCCAAAGGCGGATTCAGCGGCGTGATCGGCGGAATGGGAATCGGTATGGATACGCCCGTCTCCTGGTTATAGATAAATACGAACGGAATCTTGTTTTGCTGCTGATCGAAGTTGAAGCTCAGGCTCTCGACGTTGGTGTAGGCGTCCATGTCGGCGCTTAGTGCAGGCTGCACCGGGCCGACTTTGATCTGCGGCCCCCAGTAAGCCTTGCTTACTCCGGGCGCCGGGCCGGGATCGATATAAAACACGTAGCCGACGCGGTCGGCCAGCGCACGAATGTAATCAAGGTCCGTGCCCTGCTGGCTGGGTATCTCGTCGATCGGCAATGGAACATCAATCAGTACGCTGGGAATGATGATGGGTATGACCCCAAACACCGCATATTTGGCCAGCAGCAAGGCGACGCGAGCTTCCGCCGGGCACGCGGGAAATGGGAATCCGCTCCAATCGGACTGGTTCATTAGCGCCGTCAAGTCTTCCCCGGTGATCGTCAGGGTGGAGTTGGAGCCCTTATCCCCCGGCGCGATGGTGTTATTGGTGACGACGCCATCGATGAGCACGCTGGGCACGCCGTTGACCGTAGCCACCAGGACAACGCGCATGAAGAGCAGGGGCGAGCCCCCGGTCAGCAGAAATAGAATCTGCAAGGGCGATTGCTTGTCGATGCTGAAGGTGAGCTGAAAGCCGCTGGCGCCCACATCGTTGACCGTGACTTCGACCTCGGCGAGCGCATCCAGCACCTCGCGTGGTACGGTCAGCGGAACGAATGGCCCCATCATGAGGCTCAGCTGCACGCTATCGAGCACTCGGCCCTCCGGGCACGCCTTGCGGCATGGTGATGTTCAAAACTCTTCCGGGCGTCTCCACCAGCTTGTCAGGCTGGATGGCGCCGTTGGCGTCGCAAATTAGCCAGAAGACCAGCGGATCGCCGAGATACTTGGCGGCGAGCAAGTCCAACCGGTCTCCCTGCCGGACGGTGTGCTGCGCGACCGTAGCGAAGTTGGGAGCGCCCGGCTGCGGCGCAAACCTGCGCGCCAAGTACGTGATCATCTGCCCGTTCGGCGACACGTACGACAGCGTGGCCGACCCGTAATAACGGCTGTCCGTAGGAAAGGTGACCGAAGGCACCACGCCCATCTGGATCAGCGCCTGAAGTGGGTTCTTCATGGCAAACCTCCCAGCCCCAAAACAGAAATTGCAACCGATGCCGCCTGTGACGCCAATTGTTCCTTGTTGGTGAGATAAGTCATGAACATGCGTCCACCGGGGTGCGAGAAGCCGAGATCGTCAACATTCAGTACACGCAGCCCCAAGCTGACCTTGGCGCGTATCGGATTCAGGTTCGGGTCGAACGCTTCTTCAGTGATGGAAAAATCGGTCAGCCGCACCGGGACCACGCGGCTTTTGCTCCACACGAACAGCGTGAGCGGCTGTTCCAGCGGAATAATTTCCAGCGTGCCCGAGTTCGCCATGCTGTCGTCAGCCAGCAGCGTTTCGACCGTCGGATTCACCAGCATCTCCAGCTGCGCCAGCTGCGGCTGAAGCCCGAATTGCACCGTCACAGGGAACTGCCGCGGAAACTCCAACTGGTCGGTTGCGTCAAGTTCGGCTTCCAGTTTGATGGTTTCGACGGCCGGCCCGCGCAGCCGCAGAGCATCGACTCGCACACCATCCTGTCCGCCTTGCACCGCCTGGATTTGCAGCGTGCGCGTCAGCGTGTCGGGGTTGTACTGCAAGGCGATCACGCTCTGCACCGCCGCGGAATCGGGGTCCATGGTGACGATACCGCCCTTAACCAGCCGCGGCGATAATGGGGAACCATCTGCCATTAGGACCCTCCGTTATTCCATCGATCGGGCCTATTCATTCGTCTGAACCAGGCGCCGCGATCGCAAGTCGATCGCTCCAGCCTTCACTGCTGCTGCACAAAGACATTGGCTTCCTTGTCCCATGACAGTTTCCCCTTGCGAGCTTCCAGCCATGTGCTCCATCTTTCGTAAGCGTTCTGGCCAACCGACTCCTGCCACTGTTCCGGATGCGTGGCAAAAGCATTGACCACGTTTGCCTCGTTCTGAGTGAGCGCAGCGAGCATGACTTCAGCCGCCCATGCTCGCTGAGGGTCACGCAACAACTGGGCCAGTTCTGGCAACACACGCACATCGCCCAGGTTCGATAGCCTGACGGCTTCCGACGGTCCGGTTACGATGACTCTGCGCCCCGCGACTGGTAATGGCGCGCTCTCGTCTGGGGTGGTGACGAATTCGATCCTCTCGTTGGTCACCGCATTTAGCATTTGCGTCAGTTCCATCGCCTGGTTGTACTTCCTATTTGTGGAGCAGCCGTCGAGCAAAAGGCAAAGCGAGCACAGAAAAAGACACAGTACCCGTTTACTGTGCAAGCCCCTTGTATTGCTCCATGTAGTTTTCTTCCACGGTCTTGCCCGCCAATGTTCCAGTCTCGTACTTGCGCGACAAAACATTGTCGATTATTTGTTCCTTGGTTTTCTTTTTGTCTTTGTATGACTTGTACTCGTCTAGAAAAAAATCCTTATCGTATTTATCGAAGTCGTGAGCCTTTTTGCCCAGATATTTCGCCTTGGTCTCAAACCAGACCTCTCCCAGCCGCAACATGCCTTCGACCTCACCTTCTACTGTGTCATGCGCATACTTTTTAGCGGCCGCGGTATCGCTTTTCGCACCCTTCGCCGCCGCGGCTTGTAGCGCAGCAAACTTGGGTTGTCGTATCGCATTGTTCAGTTCGAACAGGAAATCACTCATGGCAAGCACGGGAGGATCCGCACGTTTTTTGGGAACATAGACTGCATGGCCGCTGGTATAGGCTCTCCCTTCGTCCGGGAACGGTCCGTCCTCTCCGTACCCCCCAAAGGTGGCACCCGCATCAAACGCTTCCTTTACGAGCTTCATTGCCGCTGGATTGGGCTTGATGAGTTTGGCGGCCGCCGGAAATTTCGCGGCAAAATCATCAACCAGCTTCTCTTCGGGCGGCGGTGACGGGTTTGGCTGACGACGCAGTGCTCCCTCACCGCCGCGCTCCTGCTGGAATGTATGAGCCAGTTCATGAGCCAGCAGGCGACGGTCCGCTCCGCCGGCCGAGCCTTGCCCCTCACCAAGAACAATGTCACGGCCGACCGTGTAGGCCAGAGCATTAACTGCTTGGGCCGACTCTGCCGCCACTTCGCCGGTGTGCACGCGAATGCTGCCGAGGTCCCATCCGAACCGCGGCTCAAAGAAGTCGCGCGTAGCCGCATCCAGTGGCTGCCCCGGCGTACGCAGGACTTCGTGCACGATAGGAGGCGCGACTGCCTCTGGCGCAGCGGCGACAGATTTGGGCTGCAGTCGCGGCTTGGATTTGCAGGTGTCGCAGGTACCTGCTCCCCCGCAACTGCACTTGCCCTGTGGAGATTGGTCGATTCGCATTCCTGCCAGCGACCACTCCGGCCCTCCCGTTCCGCCGATTGTCACCTGGTCTGCAACAAGGGCGGCTTCCTGCTCGAAGGAGTCATTCGGCTGTCCGATGCGAAGCGCGGAAGGCATGGAGGTTTGTTTTCGTTCCGCAGTATCTGCCTTCGAGCCTTCGCCAACAGACTTGCGGCGCAGGATTCCTCCAGACTGAGAGCCCGACGGCATCACAGATGGCTTCGCGGCAGATGGCATACGTCTTCGCACTTCCAGCATTTCCTTTCAGTTCACGACCGGGCCGTCTTCGAGCTTCGCATCTGCCTTACCGGCAGCAGGCTTTGCGCAACGGGTTGGGGACACCCGGTGTCTCATTGCCCTTCGGCCTCACGGGGGGGTGGGTTTACGTGGCTTCGCCGCTTTCGTCATACCCATTACCTCGCTGGAATCATGCGTTCCCACCTGGGGCCAGGACGTACCGTCGATGGTGTAGAAATGTTTGCAGCCGATCTTTTTCGGACGATCTTTGTGGATCGGGTCTCCGATAGGCAGGCACGTGTGCCAATCACTAGCGTCCCGTAGCCTTGTCTTGGCTGCCACCTCTGCAAATTTGTAGATCATCTGATCAGGTTCTACTCCCGCAGCACGAGTGCCCTCCTTAATCGCCTGTTCCGGTTTGCTGTAGGTGCGCTCACTGGCCGCAAGGTTGTTGATGGCGCTCGCATATAACCCGAGCGTCAGGTCAAACGCAGCTCGAATGTCGTTACAGTGCTCCTGTTCGGCCTCCCGGGTTTTGCTCGCTCCGCCAGGGACCGCGGGCGTGTCGGGCGTGGCGGCGGGCGTGTCGGGTGTCATGATCCAGAAAAGTTTCTTACTAATGTCGTTGTGCCGGCATTCCTCGGTGGTATCGTGCACAAAGCCTTCAACATACTCGCCCGCCTGCGTGTAGGCCGAGCGAATGTGCGGCATCTCAGCGTGCGTAGGCTTCAGTTTGTAGACTGTCTTTCCCTCGTCCTGAACCGCAACCGTAGAAATCTTGGGAGGAACTGCGTCTTCCGGGTTGTAGGAAGTGACTCCGAGAACTTCTTCGGCCTCATGCGGCTTTTTGTGCGCAATTCTGGCTTCGGGAGGCAGCGATTTGAAAAACCTCTTGAACGCTTCACGCTCCAGCGGCGCGACATCACACTTTTGGTAAACGTTGTTAGTTTCCGGAGCACCCCATCCCCACGAGCTGAGTTTCCCGTATTCCTTGCTATGGCCGATGTCTTTGAACTCGTCTTCGGGCTCTTCTACTTTGGGTCCCGGTACCTCTCTGGCCATTCCGGATCCCTGACGTGCCAGCCTGCCAGTCTGGCCCGGCCGTGATACCACCTGCTTGGCGGCCCGCACTGTATTGGCCGCTTGCTGCGCTTCCTGTTCTGCCGTGTCATCAGGAGTCATGCGTGGCTCGCGAACTGAGGCCTCCCCCTGTTGAATGTTATGTGCCAACTCATGGGCAATAAGGCGCGAGCCGTCGCGGGTATGGGGTGAGTACCGTCCCGCGGCGAATGCGATGTGCGGTCCAACCGTGTAGGCGAGGGCGTCCACCGCGCGCGCGGATTCCACGGCCTTGGCATCGGTATGGATTCGAACCCGGCCGAAGTCATGACCGAAGCGGTGTTCCATCGCGGTGCGCGTATCGTGGTCCAACGGCTGTCCGGGCGAGCTGAGTACTTCGTGCACGATCTCAGGTGCCTGCGCAGGTGTCGCGGCCCCAGCGGCTTTTCGCTGCAAGCTGCCCTCTTTCTTCTTGCACTCTTCACATTCGCCCTCGGCGCCGGCGGAGCCACCGCAGGAACACTTCCGCTGCAATCCTGCAGCGACACCAATCTTGGAGAATGACCAGTCCCGCCCTGTCGCACCACCGGACATGACCTCGTCCGCTGCACGGTCGGCTTCGTGCTCGAAGGGGTCGTCAGCATACCCAATCCGCAAAGCTCCGGGCGCAGCTTCGGCGAGTGTCCTGGCTGCGGGCGCCTGCGCCTCCTTGTCACTGATTGCAGGTGCGTGAAGGCTCATAGCTTCAATCCTCTTCCCACCGCGCGTGCCACTTGCGTTCCGAATTTCCTTCCTCCTGCTGCCCCGGGCTCCAGCACCATTCGGCCCAGCTTCAACACTGGCGTGCGATGGGAACGTGCCCATGCCGCGCGCGTTCCACGATCGGAGAGAACCTGCTGCAGATGCCCTTGCAGCGCCTCCGATAGCGCCTTCGCACTTGCGCCGTCCAGCCCGTTCAGCACCAACCGGTCGATGTTCAGCCTTATCCGGCTCATGCCCACCCCCGAATCTCGGCTTCGGAGAGCGGGCGCTCGATTTTCTGCGCCTCCAGCCGGGCAGCTTGCAGCACGTGCGCCATTGCGACCGGTGTGCCCCCCTGCGCCGCCAGAAATGCCGCGTTCAATGCGATGTTGCGAATGTTTCCGCCAGCTACATTGAGGTGCGACAGTTTCTTGAGGTCCAGACCTTGCGTCGGAGTCGCTGCCGGAAACACTCGGCTCCAGATGACTTGCCGTTGTGCGGCATCGGGAAA
Source organism: uncultured Acidobacteriaceae bacterium (assembly GCA_963785825.1). Classification (GTDB taxonomy): domain Bacteria; phylum Acidobacteriota; class Terriglobia; order Terriglobales; family Acidobacteriaceae; genus Bog-257. The sequence continues at coordinate 445,917 of CAWAWQ010000003.1, forward strand.
CGGGAAGTTGACCGTAAAGCGCAGGCGCCGCTGAAAGGCGCGATCCAGCGATCCCTTCAGATTGGTGGTAAGGATCGCGAGCCCCTGGTAAGCTTCCATCCGCTGCAACAAATAGCCGACTTCGATATTGGCGTAACGGTCGTGGCTGTCCTTGACCTCGCCGCGTTTGCCGAACAACGCATCCGCCTCGTCAAACAGCAGCAGGACGCCGCCTTCCTCGGCTGCGTCGAACACCTGCTTCAGGTTCTTTTCCGTTTCGCCGATGTACTTGCTCACGACCGCGGACAGGTCGATCCGGTACAGATCCAGCCCGAGTTCGCAGGCCAGCACCTCGGCAGCCAGGGTTTTTCCGGTACCGGTATCGCCGGCGAACAGCGCGCTCACTCCCAATCCGCGACGACCCTTGTCGGAGAAGCCCCAAGTCTCATACACCTTCATGCGGTGGCGCACCTGCGAAGACAGCTGGCGCAACACTTGCTTTTGCAGGTCAGGAAGCACCAGGTCATCCCAACCTGCGCGGGGAACAATCCGATTCGCCAGGTCTTCCAGCTTGGGCCGCGCCAGCGAGCGGCATGCCTTCCACAGGTCCTCCGTCCGGACGGAGCCATCGTCTGAGCTCATCAGCGCGCCAGTAGAAAAAATCATCCTGGCGCTCAGCCGGAATTGCTCTGACACGTCATCCAAGTGGCCGTTGAAATTCGCGGCCGCCGGACCAAGCGCTTTTTGCCAAAGCTTCTTCTGCCCTGCGGGGCCCGGCTTCTCCACGTCGAGACGAACGAACGGTTGATGGATGCGAACGGGATCGCGGCTGGCCAGGAACACCAGTCCCGGCAAGCGCTCGACCAGATGCGATGCCGCAGGAGTGAGCCCGGCTGAGCTGCATTGGATGAGGAGAGCGCCCGGCAAGAGAAGAGATTCGCGGTGCCAAAGCAGCGCCAGTTGCTCCAGCTCCGCACCGGGTGACGGCACATCTTCTGCCCGCAGCGTGAACAGCTGCCTGCCGGTGCTTTGCGCCGCAAATGAAGCAACGTCTTCCTGCCCCTGCGGATCGTCGCCGCACAGGTGTACAAGTACAGAGGATTGAGTACAGGCTTCGATCACCTGGATCGCCTGATCGGCGACTCCTCGATGTTCTTCGGCAATCCAGTCGGGAAACGGGCTGAAGCGGACCAGCGACTCCACACGGGCATCCAACAGATTCATTCCCGCCAGGTAGTGCAGGATGCGTTCGTCGATGCGCACTGGCGCGGACGAGAGGCCGTGGGCCGTATCTACTTCCACGAGACGGAAGCGCCGCAGCGGCCAGGCAGGGGTCAGCGCGCTCCAGTGCGGTTCCGCGAGAGCCGCCATTGCCAATCCGAAGGTGACATAGTTCCTCTGCGGGTGTCCCTGCGCTTCCGCACATGCGCTAGCCATCTTGGAATCCATTTCCACTCCCGCACACAGCAGAAGCAGATCGCGCTCGAAGCTGCTCAGGCCAAACAGTTCCTCCAGACGGTTGATCGCCGACGGTGTCTCCATGGCGGCGCGCGCCTTGACGATCTCGCGCAGGGCACGAGCGCCCTCCGCCTCCTGCTCCTGCTGATCGGGCTGCAGCAGGTGTCGCAGGCGTGCGAACTCAGCAATCAGGCAATCCTGGTTGGCTTCGGCCCACGCGAGTTTGGCGCTCATGCTGCTCATCAGTTCACCTGCACGAATGGGCCGGAGAATTTGGGCGGATTGGGCGGTAATTGCGTCATATCGATGCAAGGACTGTCCACGCCATCGACCTGCAGCCTCACCGGAACCGGACTGCCGGTGGGTTGAAGCGTCGCGAAAGTAAACGACGGCGAACTTGTAGGATTAATGATCACGTCCATCGGCGCCTGCTGCGCACCGATCAGGAGCGCCGCCTGTTGTCCGGGAAGAACTGAGGGCGCACACGGAACCGTAACCGTGACCGGAGATCCCGAAGTCAACGGACCCGGCGGCCAACCGGCGTCGATTCTGGGCGCGATCGCCAATGCGATGTTGTTGGAGCGCTGCGTATCCGGCGCCGCAAGCGCTTGCGCCGATAACAAATAAAAGCCGGCGGGAATCTCGTTCGGACCGGCCGGCGGCAGCGGAAGCTTGAATCGGAATGCAGTGTTAGTGGGATCGGCTGGAACAGGAAGGGTCCGCTCAATTCCCCGCATCGAGTTGATGAGCAGTACTCCATCCACAGCGCCGAGGCTGGTGCCTTGCACAACCACGATGTCGCCTGCCGATGCAGCGGGCTGTCCGTTGGGCGGATCGACTTCGATCAGCGTTGGAAACGGAGACAGCAGGTTGGGCTGTGCCGCCACCACGCGTTGCAGCACCGGCAATGCCCCGATCAGCGGGTTCTGAGGCTCGATCAACACCACCGTGACCTGAAAGGGAAACGTGGGGCGATAGTCGGCCTTCAGCGCTGTCCACAGCCATGCCATTTCTTCGCGCCCCAGCGTTGCAGGGGTGATCTTGATCATCTCAATCTGGTCGCCCAATCCTGACGCCAGCAGCGCAGCGGTGTAATTGTTCGAGTAACTTGGAGGCAACGCTCCCGGAGTCAATGCGGCGCGAATCTGGTTTCGCGGCAATACCGGATTCTGGTGCAGCAGGAACACGCCCAGGCTCAGAAGCGCCTCAGCCTGGCTGTCATCATTGGCATAAGCCGTCAGCAGGTAATGCAGATCGAGCGCCAGGGGCTGGTTCTTCAAGCGAGTGGCGCCATCGGGAGCCACGGACGGTAACCCGATATTGCGCCAGCCGACGTTGGGCGTGACCTGGTGCAGGAACAGGTTGACCTGGAGTTGGGAGTTTTCCGTACCGATGCGGACCAAGTCCGGCGCCACCGCCGAAACCACTACCCCGCCCAGGACCGACGTGGGGTCGTTGTAAACAATGTTCAAAAGAAACTGCAGTACGGCGGTAACGCCGGGGATGGCGAGGGCGCCACTCATCACGCCCTCCTATTCCGGCTCTTGAGATACTCGTCCAGACTCATGCCCTTGCGGGCAGACTTGAGTGCTGGGCGGATCTGCGTTTGCGGTACGGCTGTGACCTCGATACGGCCGATGTGGATTTGAATCTCGTCGGGCTCGCTGGCTTGCGCGCCACCGGTTGCTAGCCGCGTCTGCGGCCTGCGGTCAGGGGAGACATACCCCGTAGGCTGACCGCCTGGCTTTTCCTGCGGTGAGCGGATCTCCGAAGTCACCAACGGCGTGTAAACATGCTGCAAAACCGTTTGCTGTGCGTGCTCTCCCCGGGAAGAATCGCGACGCTGTGCCGGTTCCACACTTGTCGGTATTTCTTCCTCTTTTCGCGGCAACAACGGTTCAAATGACTTGCTCGTATTCCTCACTGTTGTTGACCGCGCAGCTTCGGTCGTTTTCGGAATGTCCGGCGGTCTGATTTGCACACCAGCGGCAGGGCTGCGCGAGTCGCGTGTCACCGTTTGCTCGTCAACTTCGAGACCCTCCGATCGCGAAACGCGGGCGTAGGATGCTGGGCTGCTGGAAGCGACCGTCTCGTTCTCTTCCTGTGCGCACATCTGCTGCTCGGCTGCGTATTGCGGCGAGAACACCGATCCCAATACCGGATGAATCGCTTCCGTCGGCTGCATCGCCCTTGCCGCCAATCGTTGGAGATAGCCGCTCATGCTCCGATCATCTCCAGGTAACGAGCACGACGGGCCGCGCACAGCGAAAGAATTTCCGATTCCGTCCAGCCATAGGCGCAGGCGAAGGTGTGAATCTGCCAGAGCAGTCCCCGCGCTCGCGCGTCAATCTCCGCCCAAAGAAAGTTAGAGATGTCGAGCGTCTCGTCCCACTCGTGGCTACACGCCGGACATTGCAGCGCCAGCCGCGTCTCGGCCATGGGATCGGCCAAGGCCATCCGCTCTCCCACTTCTTCCAATTCTTCGCCAGACCAAACCGGAAAGTCACCTCTGCCTAACCGGCAAAGCTCCAATAAGCGGTTAGCGGCGGATGGAGCATCGGTCTCCCGCGCCACCTTTGCCAGGTCGCGGCTGGTGGGAAGACGAAAAAACTGGCCGTTCACCTCAAGCGTCGCGGCTGAGCTCGGCTCTCTGTCCATCAGCTTCCGCCCGTCCAATTCGAACTCCATCTTTTCTCCACAGCGGGGACAGGCAGTCCACGCTTGCAGAGTTGAGCCGAAGCAGGAAGAATGCAGCTCGGCCAGCGCGCGGTTTCGCCGGCCCAGCGGCCAGTCGGCGAGGCTATCCGGCGACTCCGCGGGAAGCGCGGCGCTGAGCGCGAGCAGGCCTTGATCCAAGGGATGCAAAGCCGATCCGCGCTCCCACACAGCCAGGAGGCCGGGATTGGAGAGCGCCTGCATGCTAGGTCGCCACGGTGCTCAACGTGGGCTCCTGCGGCTCGGTCACGCTGGTGTCGCGCTCGAAGCCTTCGTTCTCGATCTTGATGTGCTCGATGGCAATCGCATTGGCGTTGGCATCCAGGTCCGGCATCGCCTGGTACTCCGATACCCAGCAGCGATAGATCTTGTAAGCCATCACCAGCTGTCCCGCTTCGTTGTAGAACTCCAGGTAAATGTCCTTGCGGAAGTTGGCCAGCGACACCTCCGACCCTAGCGCCGACCCGAAATTCCAGACCAGCCCGGCCCAGTCGTGAAATGCCATGTCTTGCGTCAGTCCGCGCTCCAGGGTGATGGCCTCGAATTTGTTTCGTCCTGGCGACTTGTGAGCCGTGGAAGGATCGCCGCCCGCGCGGTGCTCGACCACCTCGGTGCTGCGCTTCAGGCCAGTGAGCTTACTGCCGCCGTACACATACTGGCCGTCCCACTTCAGGCGAAACTTAAAGTTCTTGTACGGATCCAGTCGCTTCGGATTCACAGGAAACGGAACTGCCATCGGATTGCCTCCTTACGCTATCTGACCGGCCATCTGCTGAATTTGAATGACCACGAACTCCGCGGGATAGAGCGGCGCGAAGCCGACGAGAATGTTGACGATGCCCAGATCGATGCTGGCCTGGGGGTTGTTCTCCCCGTCGCACTTGACGAAGTACGCCTGCTGCGGAGTGGTACCCTGAAACGCGCCTTGCAGAAACAGCCCTTGCATGAAGGCGCCGACATTCAGCCGGATTTGGCTCCACAAGGCTTCGTCGTTCGGCTCAAAGACGACCCACTGCGTTCCGTCGTACAAGCTGGATTCCAGGAATAGCGCCAGCCGCCGGATGGGAACATACTTCCATTGCGAGCCCGCCTGATCGTTGCCCTGTAGCGTGCGTGCGCCCCAGACCACGTCGCCGTACACCTTGAATTCGCGCAGGCAGTTGATCGCTTGCGGATTGAGCAGACCGTTCTCGCCATCGGTCAAAACCAATTGCAAGCCGGAAACGCCGGTGAGGCTGGCATCGATCCCAGCGGGTGCCTTCCACACGCCGCGCGTCGAATCCGTCGTTGCGTAGATTCCGGCAACAAAGCCGCAAGGCGGAAAGAGCGTCGGCCGATTGCCGAACAGCGGATCGGGAGCCTGCACCCAGGGGAAGTAGTAGGCGGAGTTGATCGAGAACTGGCCCGTCAAACTTCCTCCGCCAGTGCCCGAAGGACCGTTCGTGTTCAGGTTGGCAACAGTCTCTGTCTGCGGCGGATCAACAATGTAGAAGGCGCGTTTGTCATGACAGTACTTCTGCAACGCGCCGATGGTTGCGCCGTCCGTCTCGCCCGGAACACAAAGCAGGTTGAAGATGTCAACTCGATCGAGCAAAAACACACCGGCGGCAGGGTTGCCGACTAAAGCAGTCTCGAAGTTGCCGGTGCCGTCGGCGGGGACGAGAGGGGTTCCGTCGGCGCCGCCGGCCAGATTCACCGGCGAGCCCGTTGCCGTCGGCGCTCCGAGCGGGTTGCTGGGCTGTCCGGTGGCGGGATCGATGAAGGTTATCAACTGCGAGTCGCTGTCGATCACCGTCACCACAAATTGCGGATCCGTACTGTTAACCGAAAGATTGGGAAATACTTCCAAGACCTGTCCGCTAGCCTGGCTCAGGACCTGAATCATGAAGCGCGGGCCACCGTTCTGCAAAATCACGCTGACCTGAATGTCGCTTCCCCACAACCCTGGACTGGTGGCCCAGAGATTCAGCGTGCCGCCGATTCCCGCTTTAGTTGCGGTCACCGCATCGCCTGCAGCGAGGCGAACTATGTATGCCTGTTGTCCGCCATTGCCGAAGAAGTGGTTCACCGCGTATCCGAGCACGCTACGGGAATCCAATCCTCCGTACTGCGCGGTGTAATCGGAGAAGCTGAGCACCTCGGCGGCCCGGTCAGTCGGACCTTTGGGCGCCCAGCCGACAAACGCCGCGATCGACGTGGCCACACCGGTGATGGTGTGAACGCCGCTGGAGAGCTCTTCGATGTAGACGCCCGGAAAGGTGAATGTTGGCGGCATAGTTTCTTCCTCCTCAAGCTGTGACTTCCGCGTTCAGCAAGCGCAATGTGACGTGACTTCCGACCCGCGCAGAGTGCTCTTATGGAATCTTCCGGCCAACGACGACTTGCACGTTGATGTCGTTGGCCAGCGTGTTGTTGAAAGTGAGTTTCTGGGGCGGCGCGGTGCTATTGAGCAGGCTTACCGCGCCGGCGCCCACCAGCATGTGCGGTCCATCGAGCACATGTGCGGCACCAAGTGCATCCACGGTGTAGCTGATCCCGGCGTCGTATTGGCTGGAGCTGATGACCAGAAACACCACGTCGCCGGCTCCCGTGCCCGGCTGAATCGGCACCGCGAAATTGTTGGTCGTCGCCGGCACGGTCACGGCTGCGACGTCATAAGCGTCAACCGCAACGTTCGGCTGATTGACGGTGACAGCCGGCCCTCCGGGAATCGCGGCTTGAAATTGCCAGTTAATGTTGCTCATAGAAGCATCTCTCCATTACTTCAACGTCCTGAAGGCGCCTTTATTCCAATCCTCAGAAGGGGCACAGCTTCAGCTGCGCCGTTCCTGCTTTCCATCTCGGTGGAAGAGCGGCGCTTTAGCGCCGCGTCCAGCCCATCACTCTTTGTCATTCCGAGGCGGCTTCAGCCGCCGAGGAATCTGCTGTTCCCAACTCTTCAGCGGCCTGTCTCAGGCCCCCACCTACTCGCAATCCACAACCCGCAACGCGGTTACTGGGAGCAGCACCGACTGCTGCGGAGTGATGCGCACCACCGCATAAGCTCGGGAATTGCTCCCCGAATCGGAAAACTCCACCACCACTCCTTCGGTCGCGACATCCGCCGTCAGCTTCGCCAGTACCTCGGACGGCTCCGGCAGAAACACATCGGAAATCCGAAAGCTGACCCGGTCGCCGATTTGCGCACTGCCGCCGGTATCCATCCGCGATGGCCCTTGTGGGTGAGCTATGGCAATTCGGGTTCCATCGCGCGGGAGGCAAGAGAACTGTCTGACGGTGGATTAATGGCGAAGGTCGTGTTGGGAAATCAGTGTTTTCAGCAGCTTGCTAATGCGTTTCCTTGCGGCGCAGAAGCGCGGGCTGATTGGCGATTCAGGAGCTTCATCTTCCGACTGCCAACTTTGGCAGTGACTTCTGCAACAATTGGCAGTCTCGGAGGCGAGTCTGGGATCATTGTGGCATCCACTTCATCATGCCTTGCGGAAATCTCAGAACGCCCACTTGGCAGATTGCACCAGCAACTTGAACAAGGGGCTTCCCGGGCTGGCAGCCGACATCCGGTACCAGCCGAAATACACCAGCTTGTGAGTCTTGTGCGCTATCAAGACGGGCCGGTTAGCGGGAGTAGTAATCAGCACGTTCACCAGATGGTCGAGGGTGAACGTGGAGTCGAGATAGACGCTGCTTCCAATATCCAGGCCGCCGACCGCCAGCCCAGCGCCGGTGATGATAGGGTGAGTCGCGACGACGTTGCACAGATGCTCGGAAACATGCTCCTGTGGTTCTTCACCCAGACCGAGGTCATCCACGTAGCCAATGTTTGGCGCAGATCACTGGCCGCTGCGACAGAATCACTTCCTGCAAGTTCCAGAAATAATGGAAGCCGCAGATCACGATTCCTGCATATTTCTTCCACGCGGCTGCGCTCTTGAAGTGAGTAGGGTTGGTTTCGTCCAGCGACGATTGGGCAAGCAGTTAAGCCGCATAACCCGCCGCGTTCAGCGTGTCCCTTGTCACAATCGCGTCCGTGGTTAAAGCGGTCGGTTGCAACCAGACTGTAGGCGATTACAGCTATACGTTTCTTGGCATCATTGCTCCGATCAAATTCGGCGTAAGAAATCAACTCTTCGATCCCACACATTCGAAAGGCGCGAATGCACGGGACGCCCAACTTTCCAGCCATTCATCTCGTACTGCCCCGTAGTGGCTTTAAGGTTGTCGCATACTCCAACGCTTCTTTCTTGAGGGTCTCGATAACGTAATCAGGGATGCCAGCGCGTTTCATCGCCTGAGCATTGGCGTCGATCACCCGCTCGGCGCTCATCCCCGCCAGCTTCTTTCGGTCGAACAGACCCATGTTTCTCTGCGCACGACCAACTGCGGTATGCTCCGCCTGGGTCAGTGCAACGGCCGGATTGTTGCGAGATGCCGGCCCAACCAAGCGCTTGCCGTATCCTTTGACCTCTAGCCACAGATTCTGCAGCAACTCGTGTCCCGCGAATTTGTCGCTCGGCCGATTGGAAAATGTCGAATACTTGTCGATGCCGTACTGGCCGAGCTCACTCTTTCCTGGGCGCAGCGGTTCGGTTCCGCTGGAGGTTACATCCTTTGCTGTCCGGGGCCTACTCTGTTTCCGCGGCGGAGAGGCCGGGGGAGTAGTTTGACGCCCAGGAGGAGCGGTCTGGGCCGCCGCCTGTGAACCCCTCCTTTGAGTTGTCCCAGGAACCGACGGATCTCCCCGGGCCGCTTCTGCTTTCGCTGCTTTTCCAGCTGGTTCCGCTTTCGCTCCTATTCCAGCTGGCTCTCCTTTACGCGACGGTTCTGCGTGCGTGTCCATAGGTTTCGGACACGGCACGGATACTCCACTTGGCGATCGCAGTTCACAACCACCGCCTGGTACCTCCACAATTTCATGGCCTGCGCCAACATCGGCATGCCGCTTTCCAGGTTCACCTCTGACACTTTCGGGATGTTTATTGACGGATTCGACAGCCGCTTCTTCAATCGCAGCCTCGGCATCGGTCAACTGCTTCAAGACCTTCTTAGTTTCGACGTCGATTTGGCCGAGCGATTCCCTTTCAGATGCGTCAAGACTTCCTGGTACTCCATCCATTTCTCGTATCTCCCACGCTGCGGCCATTTGAGTCTTCATGAAAATTAGTCCATCGAAGCCGAGGCGCGCATATCCGTAATAACCAGCAATCGCATTAGCTTTCTCTAACGCGTCCAAGAACCCAGCTCCATGGGGGACCTTCTCAATGATCCAATCGCGGTTCTCATTAGCTGTCTCAGTCAAAACCGGCAGGACTGCGGCAACCCGATCGGCCCAAAGCAGAATGCGCGCGCCCCACAAGACCGCACCCGTCGCTTCTCCAGCAGCTACTTGAGCCTCAAGAGTTGCCACCGCAGCACCGCCTAGTGCGCCGACCCCAAAAGTTAGTCCCGTGAGGATTGCTGTCCACATCAGACTGCCCGTTTTTTTGTCTAGCTGATTAGAAAGGTCAATGAGCGCTAATGCTGGAATCGTAGCGAATTTTCCGCCTTTGTCGTATAGTCTGACACCTACAAGTGCATCAGGCTCAAACTCCTGGGACTTGTCTATTCCACCGTATGGGCGAAACGTGGCCTCTTCCTCTGGGTAGCACTGCCATATTCGCGCTCCCGTGAACTCGGTTCTCACCTTGCCGCTCGGTAGCAACGTCGCACGAAAAGCGCTGTTGCAATAGTGGAATAGCCCCTGCTCCTGAATCGGAAAAACCACTATGTCGTGCCGCATCTGAGCAATGTACTCGCTCTTCGAGAGGCGCGTCGCCACGAGAATCCGCCTTGCCTGCTCCCTCTGAAAGGGCGAGACATCGCCCGTCACCATGGCTTCGTATAGGACGGTTAGCGTAGCTCTTCCCCCATAACTGGAGGCCATCCTGTCTAGTCCAGGTCGCGACATACGATTCACAAGTTCGGCGGCGACATTGTCTTCGTCGTCGCTCTTAATGTGTTCGAATGCTTTCTTCACAAAGGAGTAATCGCCCTTCTTGATGTACCCGTGCAATTCGGCTGCTAGTCCTTCATAATCCTTAGCGAGCCCCAAAATATGTCGATCCACGACGGACTTGGGTGAGACCTCTAACGCTTCGCTCGGTGCGCGCTGGAGTCCCACAATTTGGACTCCCTGCTGCAACACGTGCGTCAACTCATGTGCCAAGAGGCGCCTGCCCTCCGTTGTTGTAGGCGAGAAGCGTCCGCTTGCGAAGATCAGATTGTTTCCGGCGGTGTACGCCTGGGCTCGGACTGCTCCAGCAGAATCCGCGGCTTGCCCATTTGAGTGCACTCGAACGCGGCTGAAATCCCACCCAAACCTAGGCTCGAAGAAGGCACGTGTCGCCGCATCCAGAGGCTGGCCGGGGGAGCGCAAGACTTCGTGGATGATGGGCGGAGCGGCCATCCCCGTGGGCGACGGCGATGAAGCGACCCGCGAAATCAGAGGGGCTGCGGGCTTGCGTTGCACCTTGCCATGTTCCTCGTCAGATTGCTCCGCTTTGCATTTGTCGCAGCTTCCGCCGCAAGAACACTTACGCTGCACTCCGGCCGGAGCGGCGACTGGATGGAAGTCCAGGAACTTGGGGAGCTCTCCGACTCTCTGGGACTGCTGGTCGTAGTGAACATCCGACATTGTGGCAGATGCGGCTGCCCGCGGTTCCGGCATGCGCATCACCTGCTCGGCCACTCGGTCGGCTTCGCGCTCCAGCGGATCGTCGACTGACCCAACCTCCAGCTTTGCCTGTATGGGCCACGGCAGCATCGGGAGCAGAGGCGGTGAACCTGGATCTCCAACCGCGGCGGGGGCAAACAGGCTCATCCCGGCCAGGCTGTAGTTATATGCGGGAGAGGCGGATACCTCGGTCTCTTCCTAGCGAAGTACTCGTGCGAGTGGCTTGGCCTTGGCTGCGGGTTTCGCCGCGGCCTTGGCCAGTGCGGGTTTGGCGACGAGAAGGCGCGATTGCATCGTGCGGCCTTAGGGCCCCAGCCTGCTAGGTGCTCCGGCCTGCAGAGCCCAACTTGCGGACAATGACCAAGCTGTCTATAGCAACTTACATTCCACCATTACTTCGTGATGGCTACACCGTGGATATTGCACGAAAACTTATAGTTACATTTTTATCGCAGCTTAGTTCACTGGCTTTGAATGGGATAGATAGTGCAAGAAGTGGCAGTGCTTAAGTTAGGCGGAACCCTGGTAAATATGCATAGCAGCTATCGCGCCCTTGTGCTTCATGTGGCCTGCAAAAGGTAGGAATACCTCCGGTGGCGCCCCGTAGTAGCCCCACTTGTCGTTTAGCTCCTTGAGCCGTTTTTTGGATGTCGGATGCCCCGTAACTTGACTTAATTAGAGCTTCCATAGCAGCTGGCCGGCGGAGTCCGTCCTGGATGGGCCAGGCTCATTTCCCACTGAGCACGTCGGCAGCGGATGGGACGTTGGCTGCGTGCAGTCTGCGAGCTTCTCTTGCGGCCCTTCTGCGCTTCTCGGTAGCTCCTGCGCTGTCGTCCATAACACCTTTGTATCCGTACAGCGCAGTCAACATCTCTATGGCGCGATCTTCAGGCGAGGTTATGCCGCGCCAGTTTGCACAGATGCGCAGGTCACCCGCATAGAGCCAATATGCTGTGCCCTCCACACAGCGGTCGTGGTACCCCTTGTCCAAAATGCACTTAAAGGCAATCTCCGACGTTAACTTGCCATCCATCTTCTTGTACGCCAGCGAAAATTCATGATCTTTGGAAGTATTGATGGCGGCACGATGATTCCAGGCGCGGGCTTTCGCCATCGCGTCCATGATCAGCGGGACCCAGTCCTTCGGACAGCTTTTTCCGATATCGTCGGAGATGGGTCCCGGGGCCGGGCTGGATCCGGTCGCGATCTCCCGCGCCAGCATCGCGTATGACTCGCCATTGGTCAGGGCTTCTCCTGTGGTCAGATAGGGATAATAGGCGTCCCACTTATATCCCCGATCCACGATTTCTTGCTTTTGGCTCAACCCCAGTTGCGTGTGTCCAAATTCGTGAATGATGGTACTGGCGCAATCATCTACACCGCGCTCGAAGAACGGCTGGCAGAGATTGATTTCGTTGGGATTTCCAGGTGTCGGCACAACCGCCACATACTCCTCAGTTCCGTGCTTGGTCCCACACTCATGGTCGCTCGCAGGAGGGCAATTGACACGGAAGTTCTTGCGACCGAAGAGGTCGTTCTGAATTGTCTTTAGCCGGTCTCTTACGTAACTGACGACGTTTCGGTCGGTGGAGTGAAAATGCTTCATTAGCACTGCTGCGGCCGTCTGTGCACCCTGCGTTTTCGCGCCGTTGAGAAAGGAGTTGATTGCGCCCAGTGTGATCGCGAGCCATTCGTTAGCTTTAAAGGCCGCCGGCGCGATGTGCTGGTGCTGCTTCAGGCTGCAGGTTGCGCCCGGGTCGGCTTTTACTTCGGGTTGTGCCGCGGGGGCGCGGCGGAGTGTCCCGTTTCTACTAGCGTTCGATTGCTGGACAACATGCGTCAGTTCGTGCGCGAGAACTCTGGCGCCTTCGGCACTTGTGGGGGCATATGGCTCTGATCCGAGTACGATCTGGTGGCCGACGGTATAAGCGCGTGCCCCCAGAGCTCTTGCGGAAGCCGCCGCCGTAGGATCGGCATGCACCCGCACATGGCTGAAGTCGAACCCGAAGCGAGGCTCGAAAAACGCGCGGGCCGCAGGATCGAGCTGCTGGCCGGGCGAGTGCAGCACGTTGTGGACGGCCGATGTTGCTGGGATCGGCCCCGACCCACCCCTGGTGGCGGGCTTGCGCTGTATAGCTTCGTGCTCCTCATCCTGCCCCGCCTTGCACTTGTCGCACGTCCCACCGCAGGAGCATTTGCGCTGTATGCGCGAGGCGGAGGTGGAGAACCGAGATGTAGCGGCCGCCGGTTCCGGCATGCGCATCACATGCTCTGCAACGCGGTCCGCCTCGTGCTCCAGCGGATCGTCAACTGCCCCAACTTCCAGCTTCGCCTGAATCGGTCGAAGCATAATCGGCTTCGGGTGCAACTGCGACCCTGCCTCGCCGGGCGCAAACGGATGAACTCCGGCTAGATCGTAGGCCGGCCATGACGAGGAGGCTTGGCAGCGCTCAGTCGAGAAATACGCGCTGGGTCGGCCAGACTTCGGCGCCGGTTTAGTGCCACTGTTGGCCGAGCGCGGTGTTTCAGCGTGAACCCGGGATGAGATCATGCGGCCTTCGAAGTCTGGCTTTGTTTACACTCCTGTTCTGCAGAACAGGCAGCCAGCCTGTCTAAGTCTTATTTGCAAGCTAAAGTCCACGGCTGTCCGCCGATTCAAGAAGGACAATTCGGCGGCGCGAGCCGAAGAATCAAGACGTTAGAGCGTCCTGGCAGGTTTATGCCGGAGACCGGCCTTCCGGCCGCCCGCCATAGGCTGCAACAATTGGCAGCGCGTAAGTTCCGGCCGGTGCCTAATCCAGATAGCCATGCCGCGGACGATACTCGATTACCAGGCCATTGGGACCGGTAAATTGCGGGTACTCGGCGCTCCACCCGATGCCGCTGATTACCCGCGCAACTCGTAAGGTTTGCGTCTCCGTTATCTCGAGCAGCGCTTGCTCCACCGCGTCTGACCCGATCGCGAATTGCAGTAGTTCGGCGCAGGGATGGCCTAGTACCCCATCGTCGGTAGACACATGCAAGGTTACGCCATCGCACGAGGCTTGCAGTTGGTGACGTGCCAACTTCCGGGGCGGGTCGAGATCCGTTCCTCCCCAGCGCCGCTGCTCGATTTCAATGACCAAATCGGTCGCACTCTCGGCTCGCACCGCGAGATCAAAGCCGGCGCAGTAGGTCAGGCCGGCGCCGGGCGGATGGGAGATTTTCTTGCGGCGAAACGGCCAGATCTGCGGGTTCATGGGAAGAACGTCTTCGTTACGTCACGCGCGTAGCCGACGTAAGCCGTTGCGCTATCGTAGGCCTTCTTCTCGCTCAGCTTGACATACGCAGGGCTGCCGACGGTGGGGCCATAATCCATTCCCAGTTCCTCTGCTATGGCAATCAGAAGAATATCGTCGCTGCGCATATCGGCATTGGGGAGCTTGAACCAGGCCGGACAGAGGTGGACCGTCCAGCCCCACTTGCGCCAATAACCGGTCCCGCCGTCGCACTTGTTTTCACATTCAAAGTTTATGCCGCCGGCGAATTGATCTCCGATTTTCTTGAAGCGGTCGATGACCTGCTGCAATTTGACGCGGTCCTGGGTCTTGAAATGGGTCTGAGCCTGCGCACCGCCAGTGTGCGGATCGCCGATCACGTTGAGGGCATTGGTGATCATGCGGGCGGCGAAAGCAAAACGCCGTCGGACCTCCGGCTCATTGCCGCCACAATCGGAAACGCTGTCGCGAGGCGCCGTCCGGATGTCTGCGGAAGTCTCTTCCTTGTCATTCACGTCGACCGCAAACAGCGCGTAGGAGTCAGCGTTGTTAATGGCATCCGCAGGCGTTAGATAGGCAAAGATGCGCTCGTCTCCGTAGCCCCGATCGTCCACCCCGGAAAATTCATGCATGAACTCATGGAGCAGGTTGTAGACCTGGCGCTGTTCCTTGCCTTCGAAGTAGGACGAGCAGAAAACGACGCGGCCCTTCCTGTTGCTGACGTAAGCTAATGCCAGCGAGGCGCAAAGCGGATCGAAGGGACTAGCGCACAGGTTCGGCAACGGATTCTGCTGAACTTCGACGGTTTGGAAGTTATTGGCAATTTGCCGGGCATTTGCGACCTGCTGTGCCGGAGGCATTGGCCCATTGTTCTTCTGATGGAAGAAGTGCGTATCCAGCAGCTTGAGCGTGTCCGCGTGCTTGGCGGGATCGGCGGCGAAGGCGTTGACCCGGTTCTTGGCTTCCCGCGCCCAATCTTTCGTACCACCCACCCGATCGTCGATTGCTTTGCGTTGCTTCTGGTCACATGGACCCACCAGGTCCGCCTCTCCTTTCTTACCCTTGTGCACCCGGACGTCGTTAATGCTTTCCAGCAGGTCGCTTTCCTTCTTCTGGTCGTCATCGCTGACATTGCTGAACAGCCTCTTGACCCAGCCTTCCTTCTCCATCGCCGCGACCGTATCCTTCAAGTCGGTGGGGTTGAGGGCCTTCAGAATCATCAGCGCCTTGTGGGCATCGGCATCGGTGATGGCCCAGTCGAATAGCCCGTAGGTTAGGTAATCCTTAAGCTTGTCCCAATCCTTGCTGACGGCGCGCTGCACCAAAGGGTTGGGACCTGATGCCTGTTGTATGGTGTGGGCCAGTTCATGGGCGATAAGGTGACGGCCGGTCTCGGTTTGCGGCGCGTATTGTCCGCTGCCGAAAACGAGGCGATCGCCCACGGTGTATGCGAGAGCGTGTACAGAACGGGCAGACTCGGCGGCGCGCTGATCGCGATGCACCCGGACACGGCTGAAGTCGTAGGCGAACCGCGGTTCGAAGTAACGGCGGGCTGCGGCGTCGAGCGGCTGCCCCGGCGAGCGCAGGACCTCGTGAACCAGCGCCGGGGCCCTGGCCGCCCCCGCATTCCCGTCAGTCTTGCGCTGGATCTGCTCCTTTTCGTGCTTTTCCTTACACGCCTCGCATTCCTCTTCCCCGGAACCGCGGCAGGAGCACTTCCGCTGCAAGAAGCCACCCGCGCGACTCAAGGACGGCGCAGCCCCAGGATCAGGCATGCGCATGACGCGCTCGGCTGCGCGATCGGCCTCATGCTCTAGGGGATCATCCACAGCTCCGACTTGCAGCTTCGCCTGCACGGGAAATGGCAAGGGCCCAGCGACAGGTTGCCGAGGCGGCGGCGATTCTCCGCCACCGCTGGCCGCCAAGATGCTGATTCCGGTCAGGCTGTAGGTTGGCACGGAAGAATCGCTGATGGCGGTATCCTCGGTGGAGAAATACTGGAGTGCGGACTTCGGCTTTGCGGTGGGCTTGGCAGCGGCCTTGGCCACTGCCGGTTTGGCAACGAGAATCCGCGATGACGCCATGCGATATTTAAAGCTTCAGTTGCACCGCCCGCATTTTAAAGCGGATCAAGAGATAGTGTGATCCGGAATGCTTTGAAAGGGCACGGCTTTGAGCCCTGCCGTACCAAACGCCCACTCAATACCGGCGTTGCGAAGCCGCACCCTTTCAAAGCTCACTCCCGGAAATATCATCCTAGTTTCTAAGCGGCTTTAGGAAATCCAGTCTCCTCTAGCACGTTACGCACCAACGTTCCTGCGGCCCTTAGAAAAGCCCCAAACTTGTTGAGAAGCGAGCAAAGTCAGTTGCTTACGTCTCTACCGGAGTTGTCGCACTTTGGTAAGGTGCCGCGTTGAAGCGCATGATTTCTGCAAGAACTGTCAGTGCGCAAGACAGGTCGACTCTACCCGGCGGCCCGGCGCGGACTGCTGCCGATCCCGTGCGCCTGCATCTTGTGATAAAGCGTTCTTTCGCTGGTGTGGAGCAGTTTGGCAATTTCGCGCCGCGTCTTACCTCCGGCCTGTAAGGCCCGTTGCAGCAATTCACCCTCGAGGCGCCGCATGAGTTCGGAAAACGGCACCTCCTGTCTTTGCATGAATAGCCACAGCATATTGGCGGCCTTTAGAATGTCATCCCGATGGGGCGTCTCGGCTGTCGACTGTTCTTCCTGCTGCAACCAGTCGTCCCGGGTCAGAGAATTGCCTTCCGCTTTCATGAAGAGCATGCGTTGCACCGCATTTTCCAATTCCCGAACGTTGCCCTCGAACCGGCAGTTTTGCAAATGCTGCACCAA
Source organism: uncultured Acidobacteriaceae bacterium (assembly GCA_963785825.1). Classification (GTDB taxonomy): domain Bacteria; phylum Acidobacteriota; class Terriglobia; order Terriglobales; family Acidobacteriaceae; genus Bog-257. The sequence continues at coordinate 462,889 of CAWAWQ010000003.1, forward strand.
GGCAGGATCGAGCGACTCGATATGCCCGTGCATTCCGGCATAACGTTTGGCAAATTCCAGAATCAAGGCTGCGAAGTCCTCCTCGCGCTCACGCAAAGGCGGCAACGCCAACTGGATCACGTTGAGCCGATGGAACAAATCCGCGCGAAACTTTCCTTCCTCCACCAGCGGCTCCAGGGCACGATTGGCGGCGGCGATCACCCGCACGTCGATCGCTAGCTCCCGGTCAGATCCCAGCGGCCGCACGATTCCGCGTTGCAAGACGTCCAGCAGCTTAGGTTGCAACTGGAGTGAGAGGTCATTGACATCGTCCAGAAACACCGTTCCACGGTTGGCACTCTGGAACAGCCCGCCGCGCGCGGTGACGGCTCCGGAAAACGAGCCCCGGCAATGCCCGAACAGCTCGCTCTCCGCCAGGCTCTCGCTCACCGTGCTGCAATGAACGGTGACAAAAGGAAAGCGACCCCGCTTTTCATCGAGACGGTGGATGGCTCGCGCGAGTACCTGCTTGCCGGTTCCCGTTTCTCCGTGCAACAGCACCGTAGTGTCGCTCACCTGAGCAGCTTTGTAGGCGCGTTGTAATACTGGGGTCATGCGGGGACACGTGGTGACAAAGCCGAAGGCGGAAAAGATGTCACGTAGTTGCCCCGGATCTGGCAGTTGTAGCGCCAAGGGCGTCTCCCCCACAAGGAATTTGTGCAGCACCGCTGCGAGACGAAGCAGCCCATGGATGCAATTGCGAGTTTTCCAGCCTCGCGAATTCGGCCAGAATCAATGGGCATCGATGATTGGCCGGGGAGCTGACTTATTGAGGAACGTGTTGGGCTGACTATGAAGGCGATGCGCTGGGTTGTCAAGGCATTAAGGTGCTGTTCGATTGTAAAAATCAAACTACTATTAAGCTCATCGCCGGCCTCTGTGAGCGGAGATTATTCGCGGCGCCTGGTGTTGCAACAATGGATGCTTTTAATATGCAACTTTCGATGTCCGGGCATCGCGAGAGCACGCGATCAGTTCGACGCACGGACAATCATGCGTCGGGCTGCGCTGTGCCCTGGGGAATAAGCTGGGAGAAGCGGTTGCACAATACTGTCGTGCGTGGTGAGCAGAGAAGCCGCGAAGTGAATGGGCAGCTACTCACAGCGCCGCTGGCGGGAGAGAATGATGAAGGTAGCCCGATCGATTCGGGTCCGTGGAGTGGTGCAAGGTGTGGGCTTTCGTCCCTTTGTTTATCGCCTCGCGCGCGAGTACGGACTATTCGGTTGGGTACTCAATGGCGAAGAAGGCGTTGCGATTCATGCCGAGGGCACCGAGCACGCCCTCGACTTGTTCCTGCAACAACTCAAACCGGAGGCGCCGCCGGCCGCAGTCATCTCGGAGATCGAGGTTCAACCGGCTGCTCCCCAAGGCTTCACCGAGTTCACCATTCACGAAAGCGAGCGACGGCAGAAGCCGACAACTCGCATCTCACCCGACCTGCCGGTTTGCGCTGCCTGCCTGCGCGAGCTGTTCGATCCCGAAGACCGGCGCTATCACTACCCGTACATTAATTGCACCAACTGCGGACCCCGCTACAGCGTAATTCTCGCTCTGCCCTACGACCGGCCCAACACCACGATGAAACAGTGGCCGCTGGATGAGTACTGCGATGCGCAATACCACGATCCCGGCAACCGTCGCTTTCATGCGCAACCGGTCGCCTGCCCTGTTTGCGGCCCGCACGTCCTCTTGCAGGATGAAAACGACGAGACCACGGGCGACGATCATGTGGTGCGCCGTGCAGCCGAGCTTCTCCGGCAAGGCAAGATTGTCGCCATCAAAGGACTGGGTGGATACCACCTGGCCTGTGACGCTCGCAACCCCTCGGCTGTGCTTGCCCTCCGCGAGCGTAAGTATCGCAAGGAGAAGCCGTTCGCGCTTATGGTGAAGGACGTCGCCGTTGCCCGATGCGTAGTCGAGCTGTCGCCGGATGCTGAAGCTCTGCTGACTTCGCCGCCGCGCCCGATTGTCCTGGCGCCCGCAACGACTGAACTGCCCGGCGTCGCGCCCGATAACGACGAGCTTGGCATTATGCTCGCCTACACCCCGCTGCAACACATCCTCTTCGATGCCGGAGCGCCTGAGCTGCTGGTGATGACCAGCGCCAACCGTTCGAGTGAGCCCATTGCCTACGAGGAGCAGGATGCCTTCGAGCGATTGGTCGGTGTCGCAGACGCATTTCTCGTGGGCGAGCGTCCTATCGCCCGGCGGCTCGAAGACTCCGTCGCCCGCGTCGGTGCCTTCGGTCCGGTCATTCTACGGCGGTCGCGCGGATACGCTCCCGGAGCGGTCGCCACTCTGCCGGTCGAGCGCTCCATCCTCGCATTGGGAGCAGACCTCAAGAACACGGTCACCTTGGTGGTCGACGGGCAGGCATTCGTGAGCCAGCACATCGGCGACCTCGATCATTACCAGGCATTCCAGGCATTTCAGGAGACCATTCACGACCTGCTGTCGATGTACGACGTGGGCTGGAACGATCTACTCGTCGCTCACGATGCTCATCCGCAATATCGATCGACAACCTACAGTCTCGATCTCACCGCGCAGGGCAGATATTCCGTACAGCATCACCGGGCGCACATCGCTTCTGTCCTCGCCGAGCGCGGAGAGTGGGACAAACGAGTGCTGGGGGTCAGCTTCGACGGCACCGGATACGGCGACGACGGAAGTATCTGGGGCGGGGAATTCTTCGCGGGGAGCATCAAGCAAGGCTTTGAGCGCGTGGCCCACCTGCGTCCCGCCAGCCTGCCCGGAGGCGATGCCGCGGCCCAGCATCCCGTGCAGGCCGCAGCGGGATTCCTGGTTCAGGTCGAGGGATTACCCGATCTTATGGCGCCGCCGTTCAACTTTCCCTTGCGCTATCGACAGGCGCTGGAGCTGGTCGAAAAAGGAGTGCGGAGCTTTGCGACAACTTCCATGGGAAGGCTCTTCGATACGGCGGCCGCCTTACTGGGTTTTACTCGCGGCATCACGTTCGAAGGCCAGGCGGCGATGTGGCTGCAAAATCTCGCCGAAAACGACCACACTTCCTCGTCCTATCCGTTTCCCTTTGCGCACGGCGAACTCGACTTTCGCCCCCTTCTGCTTGCCGTGGCTGCCGAAGCAAAGAAAGGAAAGGATTATCGCCAGATCGCACGCGCCTTCCAGCTTGGTGTAGCCGAAGGGCTGGCAAATGCGATTCGGGTTCTCACCGAGGAATTGAATGTTGCCACGGTTGTGCTCTCCGGAGGCGTCTTCCAGAACGAGTTGCTGCTGAAGGACATTCGCGACTTGCTGCCTCCATCTGCATTCGAGATCTGGACCAACCAGGCCGTACCGCCGAACGACGGCGGCATCAGCCTGGGACAAGCAGCTCTGGCTGCCTTTGCCTAGAACCTTGCTCCAATGTTGCTGATTTTGCGCGTGCGCAAGGTACAATGAATGTTCCCTATGTGCTCGACTTTTTTCGCTATAGCAGGAGTCGCTCCTCTGTGGGTAGTTGTGCGACACACGCTATGGCTGCTGGCGATCCTCGGCTCCGTCACCTCTACAGTCTTCTTAGGAATGGTGTTGGTGGCCGGAGCACGTTATTGGTTGAAGTCTCCCAGAGCGCGAGCTCGGGCACTTGCCACCCCGCCGGATGAGCTTCCTGGAGTAACGATTCTTAAGCCGGTCCATGGCATGGAGCCCCGGCTGGAGGAAACGCTGGAGAGTTTTTTCCGGCAGGCCTACTCCAATTTTGAGATCGTATTCGGGGCCCGCAGCGTCTCTGACCCGGCGCTCGCTATCGTAGAAAAACTTCGCGGCAAGTATCCTGGGGTCCCCGCACGCATCATCATTGCAGGCAAGCCCTCCTGGCCCAATGCCAAGGTGTATTCGCTGGCCCGTATGATCGCCTCCTCCGAGAACTCCTACTTCGTGATTAGCGACAGCGATGTACTGGTCGGGCCCGACTTTCTGCGCAATGTCGTGCCGCCGCTGCTGGACGCGAACGTCGGCCTCGTCACTTGCCTGTATAAGGGCGTTCCTGCCGGCGGCTTGTGGTCGCACCTGGAAGCCTTGGGTAATTCTGTGGAGATGCCGGCGGGCGTCCTCGTGGCGGACATGATGGAAGGCATGAAGTTCGCCTTGGGAGCGGCGATGGCCGTGCGCCGCGACGCGGTTGAAGCCATTGGCGGGGTTCGCGAGACAGCCGACTTCTACTCCGACGATTTCGTTCTCGGCAGCCGCATCGCCGATGCAGGGTACCGGGTGATTCTGTCGCACTACAAGGTGGCACATGTGCTCGCCGCTCGTTCTCTGCGGCAGACGCTCAGCGACCAGTTGCGCTGGATGAAGAGCACCCGCTTCTCCCGGCCCTGGGGGCACGTGGGCGCGGGATTAACCTATGCCGTTCCGTTCGGCTTATTGGCCCTGCTGCTCAGTTGGGGCCATCCCCGTCGCATGGGCGTTGGCCTCGTGCTGTTTCTGATTGCCTTGCTTAATCGCGCCATACTGGCGACGGCGGTAGGTTGGGGCATCGTTGGGGACTTGCGATGCCTGTGGCTCTGCTGGCTCTATCCCCTGCGCGATCTGTTGGGATTTGGTACGTGGGCGAGCAGCTTCGTTAACAACAAATTTTCCTGGCGCGGGGAACCGTACCAGTTCGGTGAAAACGGGCGAATCACGCCAGCCCAGCGGGCAATCGAGTTCGTGGGCGAAAGACTGCCGCAGGCCCACGACTGAACAGGCCGCTGAAAACTCCAGTCTCAAACGGTTCGTATCAGAGCAAGACGCTTCAGCTTTCTGAAAACTTCGCGACTGCGCTTCCGAAGGGCGCAGCTTTAGTTGTGTCGCAGCAAACTCTTAATATTTGTCATCCCGACCGAGGGCTTCAGCCCGAGCGGAGGGATCTGCGGTTTCGAGTGTTTCCGCAACCTGTTCACTCGTTTCAATGAATCTTGTGAATTCGTTGTGCGACGGTGCAAAAGCATGCCATCGAGTTCCCGAGGGCTACATTTTCTCTAGTTTTCCATTCCGCAGTCTGAACTGCAATCCGCGCCACTCAATTCTGTTTCCGCAGTAGCTCGCCACCCAGGTTGCCAGGGCGACTGCATCCCGCAGCGGCAGCAGCCAAAGGTCTCGCATGGCTCGCGGAACCCGCAGCACTCGCCGGCTGATGACCAGCGCTGAACTCAGCCGGGCCACGCCGACTGCCGCGAGAATCAGCCAACTCCACCAGGCGCGGGGGGACAGGGCGACGGCCAGGATCGCCCACGCCAACCCGCAGGTCACAACCATTCCGAAGTATGGCAGAGGGCGGCGGTCCTTCACCGTCCGGGCCCAGCGAATCTGATGAATCCAAAAATCGCGGAAAGAGTAGTCGGGCAATGCAGTTTCGACAACCACATTGGCTAGCTCGATTCTGTTCCCGGCGGCTGCGGCCCGTGCCCCGAGCTCGTAGTCGTCGGCCAGAAAATCGACAACCGATTCGAATCCTCCAATCTGACGCAGCACCGATTTTGTGGTAGCGATGGTCGCGCCCAGCGCGAAGTGAATGCCGCCTTCCAGCACGCGCGCCAGCAGGACCCCACCGGCAAAATCCCTCAGGCCAAGAGCTTCCAGCTTCGAACCCAGCGTGTTACCCGCCACTCCGCGATATAGCGTTGTAACCATTCCAACGGGCCGGTCGCGAAACGGCGCCATCACGCCTTGAAGGTAATTGCGTTCGACCACGATATCGCTGTCGTTGATCACGATATGCTCGTAACCCGCATGCGGCAGCATCTGCGCGAGATTGCTGACCTTGCCGTTGGAGCCGAGCGCTTGCGGGCAGTGCACGACCTGCACCGTCCGTTCTGGAAATTCTTCACGGAGCTTTTCCACCAGCGACAAAGCAGGATCGCCAGGATCGCTTACCCCGAAAATCACCTCGTACTCCGGATAATCGAGCAGGCAATGACTGCGAAACGCCGGGTACATGTGCGCGTCCAGCCCCTTCAGCGATTTCAAAATGCTGACCGGAGGCGTGAAGCTCTTATCGGGACCGCCGCCGTGCTCGCGCTGGAAGCGTTGGGCAGCCCATTGCGACAGAAGAAAATATGCCGTTCCGCAGCCCGCCAACACTGCGCACATCGCGGCTACAACGGTAGGAAGGGAAGCATGCACGAGCGCTGTTCAGATTAGCAGAGGCGAAGTCCCGTGAGCGTGGACATCATCTCCGGTTATCATGTATTTTGGACGCCGGTAAAGACCCATGATCAACGGTAAACAAGTCGCGGTCGTCATGCCCGCGTACAACGCGGAGCAGACGCTGGAAGCCACGGTACGTGAGATCCCCGAGTTGGTCGACATTCGCATCCTGGTGGACGACTACAGCAAAGATAGGACCGTGGAGCTGGCGAAGAAGCTGGGCCTACTCGTATTCGTCCATGACAAAAACTACGGCTATGGGCGCAACCAGCAGACCTGCTATCGCGAAGCTCTCGCCGCCGGCGCCGACGTGGTCATTATGGTCCATCCCGACTATCAGTACACGCCTTTGCTGATTACAGCCCTGTCCAGCATGGTGGCCTACGACGTGTATGACGTGGTACTTGGGTCGCGTATTATCGGGGGACAGGCTCTGCGCGGGGGGATGCCGCTGTACAAATACATTTCCAACCGCTTTCTAACCGCCTTCGAGAACCTGTTTCTCGGGATCAAACTTTCGGAATACCACACCGGCTATCGCGCCTTCAGCAGCAAGGTGCTCACCACGCTGCCCTTGCTGGAAAACTCTCCTGACTTCGTCTTCGATAACCAGATGCTGGCGCAGTGCGTGCACTTCGGCTTTCGCATTGGCGAGGTATCCTGCCCGACCAAGTATTTCGAGGAAGCCTCGTCCATCAACTTCCGCCGCAGCGTGAAATACGGCTTTGGGGTTTTGGGTACCTCTCTCCAGTTCGCATTTCATAAGTGGGGACTGGCCCATCTGCCCCGGTTCAGCCCTGGGGGAAAGAAACTCGAGGCCGATTTTAGTGGCGATATAGGGAAGCCAATCGTGGCGAAGCAAGGAGCGTAATACGGGTGAGGGGTGAGAGCCGTCCCTGGACGATGCCGTCCTGCACTCCGGCGTCAGCTCGCAAACACAATGGTTGCTTGCCCCGCAGTAGGTCGTGCCAAAGATGTTGCCGCTGCCATCGTGCGCCAGGTTGATCAGAGTAACCATTTGTGGCTTTATCGGCCCTCCCACCGTGCTCGGTGGCCGTCAAATTGAGGAGGGGTCAGCAATCATAGGCATCTCGCGCAAATTAGCTATCGTGCTGCTGACCTGCGGCTGGACTGCGGGAGTTGTGTACGTCAGAGCGCAGGAGAAAACTTCGCCTAAGAACTCGCAGCCGCCGGTCTCGATAGGTGGCGAACCTGTGGTCATTCTCCAGCGGCCTGCGGTGAGCGACCACAGCCAACCCCAGTTCCTGGGGGCCACCATCCTGCCCGGCCGGGGCATGGCGGTGCTGCAGATCAAGGCTTATCTGCCCGGCAAAGGCGAGATCGATCTACTGAATGCTCCTCCCCTGCCCCAGGCGGAACAGTTACTAGACAACGGCGACGACGAGTTTGGGAACCAGGTCTTCAAGATCGGGGGCGCCATCCTGCTGCCGTTCGCCAATCGCATTCGCGGCAAGTTGTCGCCGGATGGCAAGACCATAACCGCGAAAGTTGCCGGCCAAACCGTGACGCTACCGGCCAACTGGAGCGGCAACAATCCCGGGGCGGAGAAGCACGCCATCCACGGACTGATGCGCCGGTCGAAATTTCAGCAGGTCAAGCAGCAAGATGGCGCTCATGATTCAGCTGTTTCTGCCGTGTTACATGCCGGAAACTTCAACGGCCATTGGCTCTCGGACACAGACGTGCGAGTGGAAACCACGGTGAGCCAGAACGCATTCGAGATGGCGGTCACGGCAAAAAATGTCGGCAAGGCGCCGCTGCCCATGGGCATTGGCTGGCATCCTTATTTTGTCCTGCCCAGCGGCCACCGCCGGCAGGTGAAGCTGCACTTGCCCAGCGAAACTCGCGCGGCAATGAACAACTATGACGACTCCTTCACTACCGGGCAGCGTGTTCCGGTGAAAGGAACGCCATACGACTTCTCCGCGCCAGGAGGCAAGCCATTAGGAACGCAATACCTGGACGATAATTTCTCCAACCTCAACTACAGGCCGGACGGGAGCACGGTCTCCGAGATCATCGATCCGGCGGCGAAATATGGCCTGCGGCTGATCACGCTTTCTCCGCAGATCAAGTCTATCCAGGTGTATGCTCCTCCGCAGAAGAATTTTGTCGCAATCGAGCCGCAGTTTAATCTCCCAGATCCTTACAATCGGAATTGGGGAAATACCGATACCGGTATGGTTTTGCTGCGCCCGGGAGACTCGGTTACCTGGCGGGTTCGCTTAGAACTGTTCACGCCGAAAGAATAGGTAAGCCATGCATCGTCTGACGATCAAGACGCATAAGAAGCGCGAGATTATCGACATCACGCAAAAGGTCGAAGCTATTGTCTGGAAGCATTACCCTGACAAAACCGGCATATGCCAGCTCAACATCCTGCATACCACCGCGGCCTTGGCGACCGCGGACCTGGATCCGGGAACCGATCTCGACATGCTCGATGCTTTCGACATTATGGTTCCGAAGCTCGATTACCGGCACCAGCACAATCCCGAACATGTGCCTGACCACATCCTGTCGACGCTGATAGGAACTTCCGTTAGCCTGTTGGTGGAAACCGGCCTGCTGCTGCTGGGAACCTGGCAGCGTATTGTGCTGGTGGAATTGGACGGCCCGCGCGAGCGGGAATTGGTTGTGGCGCTGACGGAAACGGTCTAGGCCGCGGTATAGATGAGCAGCGCAAGCTCAGGCGGCGCGCCAGGCGTGTCAGCTTGCGGAATGTGCTTGGCCGCGCAGCCTTTCAGCGTGGCCGTGCCGATCAGGACGCCAATTGCCTTAAGTGCGGAACGACGATCCATGCGTGCAGGAGTATAGCTGGCGGCGAGTCGGGGCCGAGGAATTTCGGTTGACCGTATCTGGCTAGCCAATCCCGGCGCCATTGTACGGAAGCATTGCGGCTTCACCCCGCCGACCTAGATCTCCACTTCCTGCAACTCCGGTTTCGGCGCTGGAATGGTGTGCAGTGCCTCGACCATGGCATCGGCGAACTCGGTGGTGCCGGCGCTTCCGCCCACGTCGCGGGTGAGGTGAGTCTTCTCGCCGTAAACCTTTTCCAGCGCCAGCCGGATGTGGTTGGCGGCATTTTCTTCGCCGAGATGGCGAAGCATCAGAATGCCCGAGCGCAGCACTGCCGTCGGGTTGGCGATGTCTTTCCCAGCGATGTCTGGCGCCGAGCCGTGCACCGCTTCGAAGATGGCGCATCCGTGTCCGAAGTTCGCGCCTGGAACCAAACCGAGCCCGCCGACGAACGCCGCGCACAAGTCGGAGATAATATCGCCATACAGATTTTCTAGCAGCAGCATGTCGTACTGGTAGGGATTCATCACCAACTGCATGCAGGTATTATCGACAATGTGCTCGCCATAGGTGATTTCAGGGTAGTCTTTGGAAACGTTGCGCGAGCAGCGGATAAATAGACCATCCGACAGCTTCATGATGTTGGCTTTGTGGATGGCATGGATCTTCTTGCGATGCATCCGGCGTGCATATTCAAAGGCGAATTTTGAGATGCGGGTCGATGCTTTCTCGGTGATGATCTTCAGGCTCTCGACTACTCCGGGCACAACCTCATGCTCAATGCCGGAGTAGAGGCCTTCGGTGTTCTCACGAATGACGACCAAATCGACGCCAGGGTAGCGTGTGGGAACAGCCGGCAGGTTGCGGATCGGCCGAAAGTTGGCGAAGAGTTCGAACTGCCGGCGCAATGCGACATTGATACTGGAAAACCCGCCGCCAATGGGCGTTGTCACCGGCCCCTTCAATCCGACGTGCGTGCGCTCGATCGATTCCGTCAGCTCTTTGGGAATATATTCCTTATACTTTTCGTAAGCCTCAGCGCCGGCGGCGAACGATTCCCACTCGAACTTCACCCCGGTAGCTTCCAGGATGCGTACTGTGGCCTTGACGACCTCGGGACCGATACCATCGCCGGGTATCAAAGTAACTTTATGTGGCATGAATGCTGTCTGACTGCCGGAATCAATCTCCGGACTTGGCTTTAGCGGTTGCGTTCTCTTTCGTATCGAGCAGCTCTTTCAGCTCTGCCATAAACTCGCGCACATCCTTAAAGTCGAGGTAAACCGAGGCGAATCGCACGTACGCGACCTTGTCGATGCGCTTCAAGCGATTCATGATCAGCTCGCCGACCTCGCTGGTCTTGCGCTCCCGGTCGGACGAATCCACCACGAAGCCTTCCGCGTCGTTGACGATCTGCTCCAGTTTGCCCATGGAAACCGGCCGCTTCTCGCAGGCGCGTAGCAACCCGCTGAGGACCTTCTGCCGTTCGAATTTTTCGCGGCGGCCGTCTTTCTTCACCACCATGTAAGGGATTTCGTCGATCCGCTCGTAGGTGGTAAAGCGCTTTTCGCACTTCAGGCATTCGCGGCGGCGGCGAATGGACTCGCCTTCCTTGCTTTCGCGCGAATCGACTACCTTGTCGTTTTCAAAGCCGCAGAACGGGCACTTCATGGGCGAGAGAAAGCAGGCGATTGGGCCGCACTTCGATTGTAACAGGGGGAAACGGATTCACCACTGAGGCACGGAGGACACAGAGTCTGATTGGAGTTTCGGGTCGTGATGGTAGGGGGATAGCAATCGCTAGCGTCCCCTGGGGCTTGGCTTAGAGCGTTAGCTCTTTTTGCGCCGTTGCGAACGCCCGGCCTGCTTGCGCTCTCCCTTTGCTCCCCTTACGAGAGGTTCGGGTTCGTAACCGATGTCCCAGATTCGCAGGAGTTGCCGACAACCCATATCGAACGTCCGTGTAAAGTCAACCAATTGGAATCCTGAGAGCGTCCACGAAAGACGCGAGTATTTGCAAGGCTTGCAAAGGAGGGGAATGATTCTTTTGTTATATCGATCCTCGTCGAGCGCGAACAATAGCTCCCGCTTTACCCATTGAGAGCGAACGGCCGATGGCGTCAACACTACGAGGAACCAATTGCATTCCGTCAGTGCGCGTCCAATTTCGTCGTGCCACTGCTTCGCGCCTTTGATATGTCTTGCGCTGTACCAATAGGATATCTTGTGTCGGTCCAAAACCCGTGCAAGTCTCACCACAAATCCGCGGTTCTTGTCTGAATGCGAGAGGAAGACCCTGCTCTTCGCAGGTCGAGCGGGAAGCATTACGCGGGACTCATGCGACTTGCTTCAGGGCATCGGCAATCGAGTCGCTGACTTTTGCCGCGCTGTCAGCACCGCTGAAGGTCTTGAATTTCCGCAGTATCCAAGGAATATTGGTGGTCGGACGGACTTCAACTGGAAACAAGCGGTCCTCATAGCTAAGATCGCCCAGGGCATATTGAATCTCGCGGCGTACATTTTCAGAACGCATCGAGTTGGGCGAGACGAGGACAATCATGGCCTTCGACTTCTTTAGAGCCTCTCCAACCCTGAGCCCGATGTTGTCTCCGGGCAAAACCTCTTCCTCGGTCCTCCAAACGAATAGCCCCCGGCTGGTTAGCTCTGACGCAAGAGCTTTGGCAAACGCTTTATCGGACTGATCGTAACTGAGAAATACTTGCATCGCTTTCTCGCCTATCCACGCCCAGTGTAACATCGCCGATCAAAGTCGCGTGGCGAGAGTTCACTCCGCCAACGCCTCGGCCTTCTCCTCAGCTTTAGCGACGGCGCGAATCGACACGTGCTCGTGGCGGGCGATGGCCAGCCCGGTCGGAATCACCGACATAAAAGTCACCGCCCACAGCAGGATCCCGCAGCTCACGGCGAGCTCATGCTCGATGTGGAAGCCGGCGCTCAACATGCCGATAGTCGCCAGTTGCGAACCCCCGCCTACGGCCGGCAACTGCAACATCGAACCCACCATGCTCGATCCCATCAGCACCACCTCGTGCGGCAACGTCAGGCTTTGCAGTTCGCCGGGGTAGGCGTGGGTGACGGCGTAATAAGCGAAGGCGATCAGTACCCACATAAAAACTGACACGGCGATCAGTTGTAGCGCCGAGCTGAAGTCCTGGATGGTCTCCAACCCGTGGCTGAACGATAGCACCTTTTCGCGCAGGTGATGCGCCAACCGGGGAGCCAAGGCAAATCGGTGATACAGAAACTGCGCAACGCGATCGCCGGAGCGCCGCAACACAACCATTCCCGCGATCAGGATCAATATCAACGCAATCAAGAAGAACGATGCCGCGCGCAGCTGGTGATAGAAGGAGAGGGCGCGCAGGTCGGGTGACAGAAAACTTGCCGCCAGCAGCACGGCAAACGAGCCCATATCGAAAATGCGCTCCACCCCCCACACCGCAATCTGTGAGGTGAAGGTAAGCCGCTCTTTCTTGGCAATGATGTAGGGACGAATCATCTCGCCTGCCCGGCCTAACAGCGCCAGCGCGGCAAAGCCGACAAATTGCGGCGCCAGCAGCCGTGCGGTCGTCGTCTTGCGCACCGGCTTGAGGAAAATGCGCCAACGCACCGCGCGCAACACGTAGGCAAGATAGGTGAGCGCCAGACCGTAGAACACGTATAGCCAGTTCACGTGCTCGGTACGGCTCCAGAACATTGCCCAGTCGAAGGTCTTCCACGCGCGCACCTGCAGGTAGACCAGCAGGCAGAGCGCGATCAGAACGATGCCGAAAATCAGGATGCGTTTCTTGTTCATGGAAGAACTAGCTGATTCGCCCGCGAAGCCTAACGGTCAAGGTAAATGAGCGAGGAGGTGGGGTCAAACCCGACTACTCGCTGCCCGGCGACGCATGGGAAGCGTTCTGGGCAAGGGCAGCCTTAGCGGTTTGGGCTTGATGGGCGGGCGCTTGCGGCTGGTGCTTGCGTTCCGCCAGTTTCTTGCGGTTGTAGTCCTTAATGACGCGCGCCACATAAGCGTGCGTCTCGCGGTAGGGTGGAACGCCCTTGTATTGCTGCACCCGTTGCGGTCCGGCATTGTAAGCAGCGAGGGCCTTCACCATGTCGTTGTTGTAGAGCAGAAGCAGTTCGCGCAGATAACGCACGCCACCATCGACGTTGGCGGCAGGATCGAAGCTGTCCTCCACGCCCATCTTGCTGGCAGTGCCCGGCATGAGTTGCATCAGCCCCTGTGCGCCCTTGCGCGATACCGCTTGCGGGTTGTTGGAGCTTTCGGCACGGATCACGCTAGCAATAAAGTCGGCATCCACCTGGTGCCGATCGCTGGCCGCGCTCACAATCGACTGCAAGTCATGCGGGTTGTGCGATGGAGTTGCCGCTGGCTGCGGTTCGGGGGGCGCCGGTGCGAAGCTTTCAATCTCCGCCGACGGCACATCGATGTATCCGCTCGCGGGATCGGCGCTCATGTAAAGGCGAGTGGTCGCGCCGACTACATCATGATACTCGTGGCGAATGGTGAAACCATTGCGCAGATTCGCCAGCTCGGCGGCAGGAAGCTGCGCCGCGAATAACAAACTAAAAACGGCGATTTGCAGCACACCCAAAAAGGACATGCAGGTCCCTCGGCTCACTTCGTTCGCTCGGGATGACAATCGTATAAAAACCGAGTTACGCATTCACATTCGCCGTGTTGGAGTCGAGTACCTGCTCGATGGCCGCGGCCACGCCGCTTTCGTCGTTGTGCAGGGTGACCGTCCAGCCATTCTGCTTCAGATCGTCAGACGCATTTCCCATGATTACCGGATGTCCGGCAAAGGTCAACATCTCGATGTCGTTGTAGTTGTCGCCGATGGCCATCACCTCGGAACGGTCGATGCCGCGATGACGCGCCCAGCGCTCCAGGGCGTGCCCCTTCGAGCAGCCGGCATTCAGTATGTCGACAATCGTCAGATCGCGATGATCGTACTGGGTGCGCAGCACGGTGAAGTCGCCGGCAAATCCGCAAGCCAGCAGGTGCTCCTGCGCACGCCGCATCAGCTCGATTGGGCCGCAGAACATCGCCTGGATGGGATCTTCGATCAGCGCCTTCTCGATCGGGCTGACGTACTCGATATAGGGTGCGTTCTTCTCCATCCAGCGCTGAATGACACCGTACAGCCGCTCATGATTCTCGCAAACGATAGCGCCCATACCTTCGCGGTCGAAGGTCAGCACCATGTGGTTACGGAATTCGCACATCTGTTGGCAAATCTTGATCGCAGTGCTTCGTGGCAGCAGATCCTGATGGAAAAGCCGCCCGCTGGTGGAGCGCGTGACCGCGCCGTTGGAGCTGATGAGCCAGAGATCGAAGCCAAGCGACTCGGCGATGGGTAGAGCAAATTTATGTCTGCGACCGGTCCCCAGAACGATCTCAATACCCGCCTCGTGCGCCCGTCGCAGCGCCTCCAGATTGGCCGGCGAAACCTGAAACTTGGAGTCGAGCAGGGTGCCATCGATATCGATGGCGATCAGGCGGACGGGGCGTGGGAACATACTTAATTTTAGCAGGGCAGTTGTCGGTGGTGGCCTCGCATCAAGGCACGACCTTCAACTCGCACCACTTCCGCTAAGCCGGCTCTTGTCACCGGCCGGATTTCTGTTCCACTATGTTTGTCATGTATCGAGGAATCTCAGCGCAATTTGCTACGGGCACGGTGCTGTTATGCGGGCTGTTGTTCCTGAATACAGCTCCTGCCGCACAAGGTCACGCATTAATGAATGACATTGGGGCCGCTCAGGCTTCGGGCCCGCGGTTCCATCCCATTCTGGTTGAGCTGTTCACTTCTTAAGGCTGTTCCAGTTGTCCTCCCGCCGACGCTTACCTGGAAAAATTGGACAGCTCCCAACCGGTCTCGGGCGCTCAGCTGATCGTGCTGAGCGAGCACGTGGATTACTGGGACCATGACGGCTGGAAGGACCCAAATTCCTCGCCGGCAATGACCGAGCGCCAGATCGCCTATGTGCGCGCGCTTCAACTGAAGGAGCCGTACACTCCTCAGCTTATCGTCGACGGGAGCATGGAATTGCGCGCCAATAACCAGCAGCAGGCCGGAAAGATTTTTCAGCAAGCTGCGAGCGAGGCGACGGTTCCGGTCCATATCGCTGACGTTAGCGTCGATCCCGGCAACCCCGCTGTTCTTCGCGCCCGCATCGAAGCCGACGGCGCCCCCGACAAACACAATGCCGATGTGTATGTGGCCGTCGCACTTAATCGCGTGGAGTCGCAAGTGCTGCGCGGGGAAAACGGCGGCCGGCACTTGAGTCACGTGGCGGTCGTAGAACAGCTTACGAAAGTAGGAAAGCTGTCAAAGGGAAAGAACTTTGATCAGACTGTGCAATTGAAATTGAAGCCAGGCACAGATCCAAAGAATGTCCGGGTGGTGGCGTTTGTACAGGAACCCGGTCCGGGCAAAGTACTCGGAGCGGCGCTATGGAAGTCGCCAAGCTAATTGTGTTCAAGAATTACTGTAGCCCGGTAGGCTGGGTAGTGCGGCGCTTCAGCGCCGCGACAAGCCGCGTCCGTTCTCACCGAAGCCGACTTCAGCCTTAAACGCGCGGTGACGCGGGCCTGAAGGGCCCGCACTACCCGGTCACAGCAGAAACCAAACTGCTCTAATTGTTCGTGCCAGACAAAGTGGGCGATCTTCCTACTGCGCCGCCAGCATGGCTTCGGGAACGGTTTTCTGCGCCGCCTGGCGCCTGCGCTCGGCCAGGGCGGACTGAATGAAAGTCACCTCGCGGCCCAGCATCTCGGTGGCTTCCCGGCAGAGTTCCGGCCGTTCCCGCATGATCTGCAGGAAGGTCTCTTGCGATACGTGCACCACGTCCAATCGGCTAACGGAGACAGCAGTCAAACTATAGGGCCGGGCGGTAAAGGTGGAGGGCAACCCCAGCAGCGAACCGGCAGAGAACAGGCGGTCGAGCTTGGGCAGGTTCTTCACCCCCATGCGTACCTTTCCCTTTAATACGAGGAAGACGCCGACGTTATCGCTGTCTTCGCGAAACAGAAAATCCTTCACCGAAAAATGTTCCTGGCTGCCTGCTTCTACCAGGCAGCTCTTCAACTCTTGCGACGACTTTAATATCTTGCTTTCAGCACCCGCACGCGTCATGCACCTCTTATCCCAAATTTATGTACGGCTGCGCTGTGATGCCAATCACACTGAACTGTGAGACCGAACCGGGAACCGGCAGCCCCTATCGCTGCCCTTAGGTTGACAGTCGCCCCGATAACAAATACATTCCTCTCGCGAGTTGCAAACTGTCTATCCCAGCGCTCTGCCGGTTGGACCTTAATCTCATCGACCTACAATTCTTTGGAGATCAAAACATGAATTTACGCAAGCTACTGCTCAAGGCTCTGATCGCAGCGCTTTGGGTAGGCCTGGTTCCGCTTAGTTGGTCATCTCAAGCAGTTGACCTCAACGGCAAAATCTCTTCGCGCGTTCTCTCGGAAACTTCCAATGGAGGCTCGACCGAAGCCCTAATCGTCCTCAGGAGACAAGCCGATCTCAGCCCCGCCTACAATCTTCCCACCAAAGCCGAGAAGGGCCGTTTTGTAGTGAGCACGTTGCGCTCGGTTGCCAATTCGACCCAGGGGCCGATCCTGGCGATGCTGCAGCAGCGCGGCATTCCTTATCAGTCCTTTTATATTGCGAACATGATCAAGGTGACGGGTGACCGCAGCCTGATGGAGGCACTGGCCGCCCGCGACGATGTTGCCGAAATCGACGCCAACCCCATGGTCCGCACCGCTCTGCCGTCAGCCACCGGCACCGATAGCACTTTCCAACCTCAAGGCATCGAATGGAATGTGCAGCAGGTGAAGGCCCCCGATGTCTGGGCGCTCGGCTTCCGTGGCGAAGGCCGGGTGGTCGCCGGGGCCGATACGGGCGTGCAATGGGACCATCCTGCGCTTAAGACCCACTATCGCGGCTGGAATGGTACGCAGGTCAATCACGATTACAACTGGCACGATGCTACCAGCCAGCACTCGCCGGTTCCCATCGATCCGCATGGTCATGGCACATTTACGGCCAGCGAGATGGTCGGCGACGACGGAATGGGTAACCAGGTTGGCGTTGCGCCGGGCGCGCAGTGGATTGCCTGCCGCAATATGGATGCCGGCGGCAACGGCTCTCCCGCGCAGTACAGTGAGTGCTTCCAGTTCCTGATTGCTCCCTACCCCATCGGCGGCGATCCCAGTCAGGGCGATCCGACCAAGGCTCCTGACTCCATCAACAATTCCTGGGAGTGCCCACCCAGCGAGGGCTGCTCGACTGGCACTCTGCAGACCATCGTGGACGCGGTGCGCGCGGCCGGAATCTTCCCTGCAATGGCCGCCGGCAACTCCGGACCCAATTGCTCCACCATCATGTATCCGCCGGCGATCTATTCCAGTTCGGTGGACGTAGGTGCGCTGGACTCCAGCAATCACATTGCCAGCTTCAGCAGTCGTGGACCGGTAACGGCGGACGGCAGTGGTCGCACCAAGCCCGATCTATCGGCGCCTGGCGTCAGTATCCGCGGTGCGGTGCCGGGCAACGGGTATCAGTCGGGCTGGTCGGGAACGTCGATGGCCGCTCCGCACGTCGCGGGCGGTGTTGCGCTATTGTGGCAGGCCAATCCCAGCCTCGTAGGGAACATCGACAGGACGGAATCGGCGATGGAAGCCGGCGCCCTGCACCTGTTCAACTTCCAGGCGATCGGCAACTGCCGTGGTCCGGGGGCAATCAAGGACAACACCTTCGGCTTCGGACTCCTGAACCTGCTGCGGGCGGTGCAATTGCAGTAGTTGGTAGATCGCATTCATGCGAATCAGCACGCGGTGCCGAAGATGGGCCGCGTGCTTTTTTGGCATCCTGCGTTGACATGTGATGCACATGTAAATATGCTACTAACATGTCGAAGATGATCCAGATCCGCAATGTCCCCGACGCGCTGCACCGAAAACTGAAGGCGCGGGCTGCGTTGAACGGCATGTCGCTATCGGATTACCTGCTGTCCGAACTTCGCGAGATTGCGGATGTTCCTACCCTGCGGGAGTGGCAACAGAAACTGGAGACACGACAACCGGTTAAGTTATCAGTTTCTGCTGCCGACATTATCCGTGCCGAACGCGACGCGCGATGATTGTCGTCGACGCGTCAGCGGCGCTCGAATGGGTGCTCCGCAGCCCGGCGAGCCTTTGGCTGGCACGTCGCATCTCCACCCGCTCCGAAACCTTACATGCCCCGTATCTGCTCGACATTGAGGTCGTTCAAGCGGTGAGGCGGCTTGGCCGTTCTGGGGTCTTGGACGATGACCGTGCCGAGGAAGCCTTGCGCGATTTCCACGCGCTGCGAGTACGCCGTTATCCGCACACGCCCCTGCTGCGGCGAGTTTGGCAGCTGCGGGACAATCTTTCAGCCTACGACGCTCTCTATGTTGCCCTGGCGGAGAGTCTAGGTGCGACCCTGCTGACGCGCGATCGCAGACTCGCTTCCGCGCCCGGACACCGTGCGCGAGTACAAGTGATCTAAACTCCAACGGTGGCAGGCCTCATCTCGCAACCGAAGCCTGCTTCATCCAACAGCAGAACTGGTGTAGAGTGTATGTCACCGAGGAACCGAATCCCCAGCAAGCAGCCAAGGCATGCCCAACCAGCCCGGCAAAACTGAGGCGATCTCCGTAAATCGAACCGCCGCTGCTGTACCGGCAAACGCGCCTGCTGCGAACCAGCTTCGGCGCTCGTTCCGGGTGCGGGACGGGGTGGCGCTGATCGTCTCCAATGTCGTGGGAGCCGGCATATTTACTACCCCGGCCATCATTGCCAAGCTGGTGCCCGAGCCGGGCGCGATGCTCGGGCTTTGGGTTGTTGGCGGATGCCTGGCGCTCGCCGGCGCCATGTCGTACGCGCAGTTGGGAAGGATGTGGCCGGCAGCCGGCGGCGAATACATCTATCTCTCCAAAGCCTACGGACCTACTGCGGGGTTTCTCTCCGGATGGACATCGCTGATCGCCGGTTTTTCCGGTGCGGTCGCCTTTAATGCAGTCGCATTGGTCAGCTATCTTGGGCACTACTTCCCTAACCTGGCGTCGGACCACAGCTTCTTGTCGATCAGCTTCTATGTTGGCGCATTTACCTTTTCGCCGCGGACGCTGACCGCCGCCTTCATCATTGTTGTTTTCGCCTTATTGCACGCCTGCAAACTGGGGGCAGGCAAGATCACGCAAAATGCCCTGGCCTTTCTCATTCTCGCCCTGATTGTCGGCTTCTGCCTCTTCGGCTTTGCCTTGGGGCGTGGATCCTGGTCGCATTTTGCCTCGCCGCACATACCTCTGCGACCGACGAACTGGCTGTTGGCGTTCATTCCCATCATGTTCAGCTACAGCGGATGGAACGCCGCTTCCTATATATCGGAGGAGATGTATGACACGCGGCGAACGATCGGCCGTGCTCTGCTGACGGGAACCTCCATCGCCGTAGGCTTGTACGTAGTCCTCAATGCACTTTATCTGTATGCCATTCCTCCGGCCGCGATGCAGAACGCGCTGAATGTAGGCGATGTTGCCGCCCATGCGCTGTTCGGATTCGGCAGCAACTTTGTCACCGCGGTGATCATCGTTGCCCTGCTGGGGATCATCAGCGCCATGACCATCGCCGGTCCGCGGGTTTATTTCGCGATGTCGCGCGATGGAGCTTTCATCCCCAGTTTCTCGCGGATCAGCCCGCGCTTTGGAACGCCCGCTCTGGCCATCGCGCTGCAGGCCCTGTGGAGCGTTCTGCTGGTGACGGCCGGCAGCTTTGAGCAGCTATTGAACTACACCGGCTTCACCATTCTGCTGTCCTCGGGGGCGGCTGTCGCGGGCCTGTTCGTGGCTCGACGGCAAGAGTTGCGCTCCAATCCCAGGCTGTGGCTGCAAATGCTGGCGCCGGCGGCATTCGTTATTCCGTGCGCCGCGATAGTGGCGAACGATATTGTAGGCGCGCCCAAGACTGCGCTTGTGGGATGTCTGCTGATTGCCGCCGGACTTCCGGTCTTTTTCTGGTCGCGACTGAGAAGGCCGGCGTTGGCTCCAATCCCAGAGCGTCTCAACAATACCGACACCTGCCAACTTCTATCCCGGAGCGCGCCCGAGTAGTGACCGAACTGTTCCCAAAAATTATGCCCAGCAAAATTAAAGTGACAATCTTGCTGTTTCTCGTCTGCGTTCTGTCTTTCTGCCACGCGGTGGCCCAGACTCCCCAATATGTCCCATTTTCAGCCGCTCAGCCGGTGCTCTCAGCGCTGCAGTCATCGTTGCCGCCGGCATTGAAGCCCTCCGGCCAACCTACCGCGGCAGCTTGGGACGGTTGGATTCGCGCCCAGGATAAGGAGATCCGTAGCCGTCTGGAGCGCGGCGAGGAAGACACGCTTACCAACTTGTTGCGGTTAGGCGTGACCTATACCAAGCAGGAGCGTATTTCCTATAGCTATCTGGAGCGCTACGGGAAAGACCGCTACGTAAACTCCCTGGCGGAGAAGCGGGCCGACGATCTCATGCGTGCGCTGGCTGCGCCCCACCCCAGCGAAGGCATGAAGCAGATGCGCGACTTCCTGGAGAAGCAGGGCTACAACCTGCGAACTCCTGACGGCCGGAAGAAGGTCAAGGCTTATATGCTGGCCAACCTCGGGCGCATGCGGGATGAGGTGATTCGCACCCAAGCCGAGGTCTACCAGAAGAAAAATGCCCCAAATCTCTTCCAGTCCTTCAAGGATCGCGGCATCTCGACTGACAGCAATCTCTATCCCGATTACATGGTCGAGTTGCAATTGCGCCGCATGATGAAGGCGGGGCTGCTGAAATCGGGTAGCGTGCATCGGGTGGCCATCGTCGGCCCCGGACTCGACTTCGTGAACAAGAATTCCGGATCCGATTTCTACCCGCCGCAATCCACGCAGCCCTTCGCCGTGATCGACTCGCTTGCCCGCCTGGGCCTCGCCGATCCGGCTTCTGTGGAGGTGATAACCTTCGACATCAGTTCCCGGGTCAACCAGCACCTGGAACATGCGCGCAAGGAAGCCGCTGCGGGAAAGCCCTATCCGATTCAGCTCCTGTCCAGCCCCTCCGACCATTGGACCAAGGAGTACGCTGCCGGTTTCCTTGAATATTGGCAGCACCTGGGAGATCAAATCGGAAAACCGATTCCGCGCATCCCTGTACCCGAAGGCGCTCCGGACATTTGGAATCGCGCCATCAGTGTGCGTCCCAGCGTCGTCGAACGGGTGACGCCGGTGGACATGAACGTCGTCTTCGAGACCCTGCCGCTCCCCCCCGACAAGCAATTTGACCTGGTCATCGGCACCAATATTTTCATTTACTACGGCGGGCTGGAGCAGTCGCTGGCACGCGCCAACCTGGCAACCATGATCAAACCGGGAGGCTTTCTGGTCACCAACGAAGGTTTGCCTGATAATGCCCCCTCTAAGCTGGCTGACTCGCTGAAAACTTCAGTGCATGTCACCAACCCAGGGTCCATCACCGAGGACGTATTTAGTTATGTGCGGCAGAAGTGAAGGGCGACTAACTTATAGCGGATCACTTGTGTAATGGCGATGTTACGACTGTAATCGAGGGCCGAGATCCGCCTGAGATTCTGCCTGGAACGCTCGAATAGAAATCTCTAAAAGGGATGCGAGACTTTCGCCGATCTCAACGAGATCGACGATGAGGGTGCTGAGGTCGACTCCAAGTAAGTTGGCTTGCACAGTTGATGTGACGGAGCGCTGCAGTAGCCGAGCTTCGAGCACAACTTGAGCAGCCGTATAACCCTGCCGGAATCGCACTCGTCCGTGCTCCTCCGCCGCGCTTACCGCTTGCTGACTGGTGTCGGCAGAATCCCGCTCCACACGCCCGATGAGTTCTTGAAGTACGGCAGGGACGTGGTCTTTGCGCTCTTCAGGCGTAAGCTGGACTCCCAATAGGTCGGCATTTTGGCCGACAGCCCGGAGCCATTCATCACAAATCGATTCAGCATTTTCTCTCAGAATGTCAGACACGCGTCTGAGCGGAACCGCCTCCGGGCTCTCCATGTCTTGCGCCAATCGCTTTGTGATGGTATTTACGAGGGTCTTTACGTCCGCCGGCTTGGTGAAGTAGTCGTCCACCTGATTACGAATCGCAAGGAGTGCGGATTCAAAATCGGGATAACCGGTCAGGATGAAAGTTGCAGCTTGGGGCTGCGATCTTCGCATTGCGCTGACGACCGTGAATCCATCTCCCGGTTCTCCGATGTTGAGATCAGAGAGTAATACCTCGTATCGATTCTTTCCGATCAGGCCCAGCGCTTCCGGCACAGACGCCGCCATTGTCACATCAAAGCCGTTTTGTTGGAGTATAGCGGACAGGGTTAACCTAATTCCGCTTTCATCATCGACGAAAAGAAGCCTGGGAGGGGCCATCAGGAGATTATATGGAACTTGCGTTTCCACCGGTGCGATCAAATGGCGATAACAGCGATCACACTCACACCCCCGAGTCGCCCTCCCGGCCCCGGATCACTTGTGTAATGGCGATTTTTCGCCAACTGAGCCAATCCAGTTTCCGATTCGCCGACCGTCCGGTCATCGCGCAGGCGGTCGGCAACGCGTTGTTAGCAAGAATGCCGGGCAGCTCAGCCGCAAGCGGCAAATCATACTCATGCAGGCATCACCATACCCGACATTGCGGTGTGTGCACCATCGGCTGGCCTTCCTTGCAGCCGAAGGCCTGCTGGAACTCCGGCATATTCGACAACGGCCTGTTCACTCGGAACTTGGCCAACGAATGCGGATTGCTGAGCACCTGATTACGCGCCGCCTCCGGCCGTATGTCCCGGCACCAGCTGAAGGCGTAGGCGAGAAAGAATCGCTGCCGTGCCGTGAGCCCATCTTCTTCGGGAGTATCGAGCGACTTGCCTTGCGCCTTGTAGCTGCTCTCCAGGGCCATCATCGCCAGGTGGATGCCGCCATTGTCGGCGGTATCCTCGCCGGCGGTCAGATTGCCGTTCTGCTTCACCCCATATTCGGGAATTTCCTGCGAGTATTGATCGACGATGCATTTGTCTTTTTCGTCGTAGCGCTTGGCGTCATCCGCCGTCCACCAGTCGCGCAGATTGCCCTGGGCATCGAACTTGCGTCCCTGGTCGTCGAAACCGTGAATGGTCTCATGGCCCATCACCATGCCCACCGCGCCGAAGTTCGCCGCCTGTCCCTGGCTCGGATCGAACATGGGAATTTGCAGAATCCCCGCCGGGAAGTTGATGGTGTTCATCTGCGGATTCTCGTACGCATCAATGGTCGAAGGCGTCATGTCCCACTCCAGGCGGTCGACCGGTTTGCCGATTTTGTTGAGCTGGCGGTGGAACTCAAAAGCATTTGCGGCATTCAGGTTGGCCAGGTAATTGTTGGGAACGATTCTCACCGAACTGTAGTCGCGCCATTTATCCGGATAGCCGATCTTCTGGAGCGTGGCCGCCTGCTTCACTAGCGCCTGTTGTTTGGTGCCTTCACTCATCCAGTCCAGTTGCTTGATCTCTGCCACCAGCGCCTGCCGGATCTGCGTGACCAGCTCATTGGCCTCCTGCTTGGCCTGCGGCGGGAAGGCCGCGTTTACATAAGACTGTCCAAGGGCCTCACCTAGATTGCGGTCGGTCGATCCCACGCAACGCCGCCAGCGCGGCAGCATTTGCGGCACGCCGTACAGCGTGGTGCCGAAGAAGGCGAAATTCTCCTGCTCGAAGTCGGCGCTCACATAGCTGGCGGCGCGATGAATGGCCCACCAGCGCAGATAAGCCTGCCACTCCTCGACGGAGCGTGTCTTGATCTGCTGTTCGACGGCGGCGAGAAAGTCTGGCGTGCTGACGATGTAAAAGGGCACCGCTGGTGCGCCTACCCGCTGCAAGTAGTCGTTCCAGTCGAAGCCGGGCACCGCTGCCTTCAGTTGCGCCAGTGTCATCTTGTTGTAGATCTTCTTGGGATCGCGGCGGCTGATATTGTCCATGGAAGCCTTCGCCAACGCGGTCTCGATCTCCATAACCGTCCTCGCTTGAGCGGCAGCCTTGTCGCTGGGATCGCCCGCCAGTTCGAACATCTTCTGGATGTGCTGGACGTACTTCGCGCGAATTTCTTTGAATCGGTCGGAGCTGTCGAGGTAATAGTCGAGAGAAGGCAATGCCATGCCGCCCTGATCGACGCCGGCCACCACCATGCTTGCATCCGCCAGGTCCTGCGCCTGTCCAAAGCCGAAGAGCGGCGCCTTGGCGTAATTGTCGTCGTCATTCCACATCTGCCAAGCCGCGGGGAAGTTCACGTGCAAATAGGCGACAACTCGCGGCAGGTCGCTGCTGGATTTCAAGGTAGAGATAGTCGCCAGGCTGGGTTGCAGCCACGACTTGCCGTTCGCGTTCCGAACCGACTCGTCCATGCAGCTCTGCCAATAGTCGCCGATCTGGCGCTCGCTGCCTGTGGCTTGCTTGTCGGCGGCGGCCTTCTCCAGCGTATTGCGCAAGATGGTCTGGTTATAGAGGAACAGCGGCAGTACTGTGCTGGTGATCGGAAGATCGGGAGACATGGGATGCGCCGCAATCCACTTTGAGCAGGTGTACTCGTAGAAATCGACGCAGGCGTTCTTGGACTTGTCCGCCAAAGACGGCTCGAACTTGTCCAGTGCGGGCAGCGGACTTGTGCCGGGCATGTCCGCGGACTTCGTCGCTTTGCTGGTCATCTGTGAAAAAGCGAGCGTAGCCAACAGCAAGAAACAGACGCCCACCAACGAGCATTGACGCATGAGGCACCTCGAGAAGCAGCTTCCAGAAATATGCTGCGGATAGTACCACTCATCTCGGTGGTCGCGACGAGGGCAGGGTGAGGGTCATCCCGACTTTCCAGCAGCCCGGCACAAAGCGGCGCCTTGCATGAGAGATCCCAACCCTATCGGGACCTAAGGCAATTCACCGCGCACATCGGGGTTCACCGCGGTGATGACGACCGGCCGCCGCCTTGTGCGAAAATCAGAATCGTCTGTACCAGGAGGACGCATGCGGGAAGTGATCGCAACCAACGATGGGCCGAAGGCAATTGGGCCCTATTCGCAGGCCATCAAGACCAACGGGCTGATTTTTCTCTCCGGACAGATTCCGCTGGATCCGAACACGCAACAGCTGATCGAGGGCGATGTTGCGGCGCAAACCGAACGAGTGTTGCAGAACGTCAGCGGCATTTTGAGCGCCGCTGGCAGTTCGCTCGCGCAAGTGGTGAAGACGACGGTCTTCCTGAAGAACATGTCCGACTTTGCCGCGATGAACGAAACGTATGGCCGCTATTTCAGCCAAACGCCGCCGGCCCGCTCGACGGTCGAGGTAGCGCGCCTGCCGAAAGATGTGCTGGTGGAGATTGAGGTGATCGCGCTGGCATAGACGCACGGGAACCGGCGACGTCGTCGCGGTGTCAGTAGGTATGTGCGGCCATGCTGCGAGCTCTGGCAATCGCGGACCTGATGTCCTTGCGGTCGCTTCAAGTCGCCCGAGAGCCATTATCAAAGGGTCGCGGGGCCAAACCGACGCCCATTTCCTGGCGCTATCGTTTTCGACGCGATCGTCATGCCGACACCGGGCTGGGCGGCGTGCCGATATTCCAGACATTCTGATCTCACCGCTTGATATTCTCTTGCGAGCGGAATGAATCTCACCGACCGCATCTATGTCGCGGCGCACCTGATGCTCACGTTGCTGGTCTGCGTGCAGTACCAGCGTGTCGAGCACTGGCCGGCTTATGTTGTGTGGAACGCGTGTGCAATCATTGCGATCCTGCTGCTCGCGCGCAAGCAAGGAGACAGCGAAAGATGGGAATTTGCCCATGATTGGCTGCCGGCCATCTTCTTCATCAGCGTGTTTGAAGAGGTGTCATTCCTCTCGCTCTCCATTCGCGGCGGCTGGCAAAATGCTCACATTATCGGCTTTGAGTCGCTGATTTTTTACCTCTCGCCATTAGCGTGGATGCATCTACACGCCAAGCAATGGCTGATTCAATTTCTGGAGTTCGGCTACTTCGCCTTTTATCCACTGTATCCGGCTGTTGGAGGTGCCTTCTGGGCGTGGCGCGAGCGACCGCCCTTTCGCAACGCCTTTCGCAGTCTCACCGACACGCTCAGCGTCGGATACGTGCTTTGTTACACGACGTACTTGCTGTTCCCGACACAGAGCCCGGCCAATCGCGTAGGGGTGCAACAGATCGGCAGCGCCCAACCCGGGCTGTTCCAGCACCTGGTGCGCGCCATCCAGAACCATGCCGGGGTGCACGGTAATGCCTTTCCCAGCGCTCACATCATGTTGGCATTTGTCGTCCTGATGTTTGCCTACCGGTACTTCCCTCGGATCGGGCCCTGGCTGCTGCTGCCGGTTTTGCTGATGTGCGTCGGGGCGATTTACGACGGCTATCATTACACCAGTGATGTGGTTGCCGGAGCCTTGATGGGAATTGTGCTGGGTGCGCTGGTCGCGTTCAAGCGGCCGAGCGACTGCGATAAAAGGATCGACACCAAGTCTCACGCTGCCTGATGCCGAGCGACTTTACCGAATGACAAGCGTATTGCACCTCACTCTATTCCTTTTGCTCGGGCGTGCCGATCGGAACCGCTTTTGCCGGGCCGTCAGGTAATGCGTCCCTGGTGACTCTGTACTTTCAATCCGAAGATCAGCAGTAAAAAGTATCGAAAAAGAGCTTCCCGTTGCGAGCTTGCACAACTGCGGAATTGACAAAAAAAACTCTGCAGACGGCGCAAGTCGGTGTACCATATCGTCGGCTCAAGTACAGGCGCCACGTCGGACACGCTCCCGGAGCATCGCCGTACGATCCGCTGCGCTGTTGCTCCGTTTCCACGGGTCCCTTCTGTACTCTCTAAATAATTCAAAACGGTAGGGGAGACTGAAAAATGTATCGGGTCCTGTTTTCCATTCTGGTTGTTTGCTCTTTCTTAGTAGCAGTGATACCGGTCGGGGCGCAGACGTCCTCAGCCGCGGGCGCCGGTCCGGCAGCATCCACCGTGCCTTCTACTTCGGCCGTTCCTGCGGGACGCAAGAAGCGCGTCGCGGTCTTCGATTTCGACTACGCCACGGTGCAGACTGCTTCCTCGGCAGTGTTCGGTACGAACGTCGATGTGGGGCGGGGAATTTCCGACTTGATCGTGCGGAACCTGGTGAAAGACGGCACGTACTCGGTGATCGAGCGCCAGCAGATGGCGAAGATTCTGGGCGAGCAGAATTTTTCCAACAGCGATCGCGCCGATCCCAATTCCGCCGCCAAGATCGGCCGGATCCTGGGGGTTGACGCCATCATCGTGGGCAGTGTCACCCAGTTCGGCAACGACAACAAGGACACTAAAGTCGGCGGTGGCGGCGGCGGCTGGGGCGGCTTCGGCGTGGGCGGCTTCAGCCATAAAAAGAGCAAAGCCGTGGTGGTGCTGGATGCGCGCATCGTGAACATCGATACCGCTGAGATCATGGGCGTCGCTACGGGCAAGGGTGAGTCGAGCCGCGAGAGCACATCGCTGCTGGGCGGCGGCAGCAACTGGCACGGCTGGGGCGGCGGCGCCGTGGACTTCGGCAGTAGCGACTTCCAGCAGACCATCATTGGCGAAGCCGTCAACCAGGCGGTCACCCAGATGAGCAGTGAATTAGTCGCAGATTCCCCGAAGCTTGTGGCGCGCACGATTAACGTCGAAGGCGTCGTGGCTGCGGTTGACGGTGGGCAGATTGTGCTGAATATCGGCGGCAAAGCCGGACTCAAAGTCGGGGATCAGTTAACGGTCAAGCGCATCACCAAGGAAATCAAAGACCCATCCACCGGACAGGTGATTCGGAAGATGACCGCCGATGTCGGTGTCATTCGCCTGACCGATGTGGACGATATCTCGGCGGTCGGCGCCGCTGTTTCCGGCAGCGGGTTCAAGGTCGGCGACGAGGTGAAGACCATTACGCAGTAGCTCGCAAGTGTTTTTTGGTGGAGCACGCCTTCGGGTGTGCTCCTCATTATTTCTTGTCTCGCCCGATTCCGCGCGTTCACATCCGCAGCAGTTCTCCGTTTCAACAATGTGTCGGCAATCGTGACCTAAGGAAGCTCTGATTAAGTTGAAGTTTTGAAGGGGGAGGCCTCGGGCCGCCCGTAAGTGCATGAAGTCAAGCTGGGCTTTAGTGTCTGCGTGAGAACTAACTTTATCCTTGGCGGTGGAACATGACCCGCGAAAATCCAGCCCGGCAGGGGCGGCTATGTCGTTAGCCCAGGATGAAGCGAAGCGGAATCCTGGGTGGAGTGGGAAATTATTCCGAGCCGCGTAGCGCCGGCAGCGTTCTCACGCAGACACTCTAGCCCCTGAGGGACTTCAGTCGTACTTAATCAGACTCTCCCTAAGGGTGCTGGGCTTCGTTCGCCTGCGGCACCAATTGGAAGTACAACTGCTGCGGCAAGCGTGTGTCCCAGTGCCCGCTGATCTTTGCGTATCCCACCAGGCCGAAAAACAGTACCGCAATTGCCGCGGCCACGCTCCATGGGGGAAGTGCTCTGGGTCTCGGTGCCCCATCCTTTCGCCCGCTTGCGGCGAAAGGGTGGGACACGACCGGCGCGAACACCAGGGCATCCTGCGCCGGGCAGGCGGCAACACATTCCAGGCAGGCCATGCATTCCGCCGAGCGTATCTGCACCAGTTTGTCGACCGGCAACACGGAAGGGCATGCCTTCGCACACTTGCCGCAATCGATGCAGGCGGACTCCTTGCGGACGATGCGGAAGGGGCTCAGCATCGAGACCAGCCCCATCAGCGCGCCGTAAGGGCAGGCATAGCGGCACCAGAAGTTCTGCACGAAGATCGACGCCACGATTAGTCCGAGTACGAGGAACGCCGCTGTCCCGCCGAGGAAGCGGAAGAAGTTCAGCATGCGCACATCGACGATCAGCCCGTAGGGCTCGCTGAGAAACGCGGCGATCGCGGGCGCTGACATTGCGGCCACTGCGTAAACGAAGAAGCCGAGCAGCAGATACTTTGTCCCGCGCAGTGGGACATCGAGCCAGCGCGGCAGCGCGAAGTTGCGGCGAAAGGTGCAGCGGCCCAGCTTCCAGAGATATTCCGATACTGCGCCCACCGGGCAAAGCCAGCTGCAAAACGCCTTGCGCAGCAGAAACGAGATCAGCAGAAACGCCGTGATCAGGAACAACCCGGCGGGATGGATCGTGGGCCAATGCCGGGTGAGCGCGACATACTTAAGTTGCATCAGCCCGGCAATGGGCAGCCAGCCCTCCACGCCTGCGGGACGCCCGACCGCGCGCGTTTGCCCGGCGGTTTCGGCCCAGCGTACCCACTGGTAAAACTGGATCCCGATCCAGACATTCAGCGCCAGGAAAGCAAGCTGCACGCTAAGCCGCAGTTGCTGGGAGTAGTCGCGGCCGATGCGCCGCACCAGCTTTTTCTTGGGCCGCCATTCGCTCTTAGCTTTTCGCCCTTCGCCAGAACCGCTGTCGAAATGACCACCGACTAGACGCCACTGAAGTTTGTCATCCTGGGCGGAGCATTCGCGCGTTTGTCGCGAATGCGGAATCGAAGGTTCCCCGCCGGCGTGAACATCAGCTCCGTCGGTTGACACATCCACTGGTCCATTCGGCTCGAAACTGTTTTGCGCCTGTGCCGCCATCGCTCCCGCTTTCCATCTAGCAGCCTAGCGAAGGAGTGTCACAAGGAGCTATGACTTAGGTCACAAAGTTGCTGGTTTTCAAAACACGGCGCAGGGCCATTTCTTCAGCTTATTGCGGCAGCCCTTACCAGCCCGATCCCCAGGGTTACGACCGAGATCGCCAGCACAACCGCTCCGGCGTAAATGAAGCCGACCATTCCATTGGGCTGGGTTGCCGCCGGTGAGGGCATCGACAGGAAAAACCCCAGCGGGATCAGAACGGCGGCGAGGGGGACTCCAATCCGCACCATCCAGGTGACCGGGCCCGGAAGAGCGGCGGCATCGGCCAGCAACTGGCACACCAACGACAAAATCACAATCACGCCGGCATGGGCGTGTCCGGCACGAAAAAAATTCTGCCGCAGCGGATTTTCCATGTAGCCGGAGTTCTTGTTCATCAGCGAAGTCAGCAAAAAGTATCCACCGTACTGAATCGTCGGAACGGTGATGAGGATGATCCCGGAGATGATTTTGGCATCGCGTGTCATGGTTTTCTAGCCTCCAGAACAACTCTTCCCTAGATGAACGACACCGCGGCCAAGATTCCGCGGAAAGCGCGCAGGGAAACGGTTGGTACCGGCATATGGCTTGGAGCAAATCGAATCCGATTTTCAGACAAAACCGTACTACAATGCGACGGCTGATCGGCGGCCGGCTACGCGAAGGGTTGGGAGTGGTTATGGCAACGCAAGCACGCGAAGTGTTTCTTACGGGAGGCACGGGGTATATGGGAAGTGCGCTGGCCGAGGAGTTGTTGCGGCGCGGCCATCGCATCCGGTTGCTGGTGCGGCCGGGCTCGGAATCGAAAGCGCCAGCCGGTTGTGAGCTGGTACATGGGGACGCCCTCCATGCCGATACTTATGCTTCGCAAGTCGCACCGGCGGAGACTTTCGTCCACCTGGTTCCTGTTCCACCACTCAAACATCCGTCTGCCCAGATTTTTCGAAGACCTCCTGGTTCGGATCGTCGTAACACCCCGCATGCATGGCATTCATCATTCAAATGCTCCCGAGAATGAAAACACCAATTTTTCGGGTGGATTCACATTCTGGGACATGCTCCACGGCACGATGAATCTAGGTGTTTCGCAACAAGAAATCGAAATTGGGATGAGGGGCTTCAATCGACCCGAACAGGTAACTCTTCCAAAGATCATTTCGCAACCGTTCCGAGACCAACCGCCGGTACGGGCGTTTCTTGAATCTGGATCCGGGAGAAAACAGCAGTAGAGAAACTCCTTCGCCTCAGCTTACAAAGTTCACAACGCGGTCGCCTGCTTGATATTCATTCGGGTTTAGGCCAAGTGCGACGAAGCCGCTTGGCATTCTTGTTTAGACTTGAGGGGAAACTCGCGGAGGGAACTCCCGAGTCTCCTCACGAGTCATCAGCTGCGGAAGCAGCGATTAACGGTGGTACTCCTTCACCGTTAAATTATGATAGCAAGGAATCGTTTTCAGCCCGCCAGGTAGTGGGCGGTTTTGAATCTTAGGAAGATTTCTCGGAGTAGGTCGTAGCCTTCGGCCCGCACTGAATGCAACGTCCTCGCCCGTGTTCCGTGCCGTATCTGCGAAAACGCTTTCAGGAGGATACGCCTAACGATGCGATACTGCGCGACCTGCCACGGGGGATTTTGCGAGGGAGAACACGGCAACATGGGAGGCGGACATTGCGATGCCCCTCGAAATTTTGGCTTCATCGTTGTCGGTTGGGTCATATGGGCGGTAATCTGCTTCTTGGGCCATAGTGCTATAATCCTACCATGCATAGACGCTCAAGCAAGCAGGATGACGCGCAGAACGCCCTCCGCGTGGTGGAGCAGGCCATAGGCGCACCGCTCGCGCCAAAGAAGCGCGTGCTGAGATTCCCAGAGAAAAAGAAGAATCCGGCTGCTGTAGCGCTGGGAAAATTGGGCGGCGTGAAGGGTGGACGCGCCAGGGCCGCAAAGTTATCTGCGGAACAGCGGAGCGAGATCGCGAGGCGAGCGGCCAAAGTAAGGTGGGCTGCTCCTACAAGAGATGCACAGTAGAACCCTAGATCGGCAAATTGTGCAGACGTTTTCACAGCCAAACCGTCCGAATCATTTAGAAACAAGGGCTTAGGTAGGAACTTCAATTGCACACAAAAACCGCGCCGCGCAACCCCCTTGGCAGAGAGTGCGCGGCAACGGGCTACCTTGGAGCGCTAGACAACGTTCGCGTGCTTAGCATCTTCCGTCGAGTGCCACTGCTGGCGGCTCAACGGCGTGATGCCGATTACATGCAGGTAGAAGCGGTTGCCGTTGTCCATTAGGACGAACGGGTCTACTTCCGCCATCGAAGCGGGTACTTCGAGATTCTTGTCCACTGTTCACTCTCCTGTGGAGTTAGTTGTTTTAGTCGGCGGCTACCCGCGTTCAATGCGACGCTGCAACGCCGCATATCCGGCAGGTGGCCGGTCCTGCTAAGGGGCAATTTCCCCGTACCATGCTGGCTACGGGAAACTTGTAAAAATGCGTTGACGGGGATTTCTTGGCGGGCGTAAAATGTGAACATCCGCTAATGAAATCCGCCGCCCTGCAAGGCGGCACCAGTAAAAGGCTGGCCTATCACTCGGGCTGGCCTTTGCCGTCTACTCTGGATTATCCCCACACAGTTGTCCTGAGCGCAATGGCAAAAGCTGTGGGAATAAAACTTTACTGATCGGGTACTGCCCTGGAAGGCGCGTTGATTTTCGCCTTCCAGGGGAAGAGACACTTCGATTACAATGGAGGCGCGGGAGACGGCCAATCTCCTGCACCAAACGCCACCGCGTGGCTGTTATATCGGAATCACGATCACAAGGGTTTCATCGCCGACGCCAATCGTGATTACAACCCTTGCGACCTGAACCGAGATTCTCAAGGTCCGCAGCACATAACACTTCCTTTCCGAACCGTCCGTTCTGCTACGGGCGGTTCTTTATTTCGCAGAATCCTTTTCTACTCGGATCGAGATGACACGGTTGTTATCATCCGAGTTCTTGTAGAGCAGATCGAAAATGTTAGCGGCAGTCTCCAGCCACTTAGCTCTGCTTTCCTGCGGCCATTCGTCGTCTGGCTTGGGTAACTTTGTGAGCAATCCCTTAATGAAAGGGTGGAGATCATCTTCGTCTTCTTCCCTGGATTTTTTCTTTCTGTCTGGCTCAGGTTCCGATGGCGTGATTACAGGTGCGGCGGTGCCAGCTTTAATCGCTGGCATAACGAGGCGGTCATTACCGAATTGAAAAAAACCAGCCTCCTGAGCAGAGCGTTGCAGGACTTGGCGGGCGCGTTCTTTTTGCTTTTGAGCAACCCCCAAACTGATGAGAGCCGCTTCTAGTCCTGTGGATGGCGGTAGCGTGGCACCCTTGAACTTTTCAAAGACAGCACTGTAGAGAGGCACTGCCAGAAACGCTTCTGCCCTTGCCGCTTTCTCCTGCTGCGGGTCGCAAATGCGCGTTCCGAGCGGCGTAAGCGTCACAGAGCCTTGGCGCTGTGGTAACAAGCCCGAAAGTCTTTGCCGATGCGATCTGGACTCTAAAGCCGCTGCTATTTGGGGATTGCTTGAGGTGAGCGGCGATTTGCTCGACCATGGCCGACTCACCGTGTAATTGGTGGACCGCTCGTGCGATTGCAATCGCCTCGTCTAGGTCTTGATATGGGAAGAGAATCGAGGACCGTTCTCGCTTCCCGTCTTCCTGTGATTCTTGCTGCGGTTCTTGGTTCGTATCCTCGGCAGTCTTAGCCACAGCCATATTGTTATCCTCCTTCTTCAACTCACAAGGATAATTGTAAAGGTTGCTATCCTTAACGTCAAGCGGTTTAGGCGAAAATGTTTGCGAATCCGCATTATTATGTTGACAGCGTGGGCGCTCAAGCATATTATTGCCGTATTATGAATCGGTTGGGTAGTGAAAGACGCGCAAACGTGATTGCGGCCTTGGTTGAAGGAAACAGTGTTCGAGCAACGTCGCGTCTAACCGGGGTCTCCAAAGACGCGATTCTCAAGCTGATTGGCGACCTTGGTGCGGCTTGTGCAGAGCACCACAACTACGCCGTTCGCAACGTGCACTCGCGTCGCGTGCAATGCGACGAGGTATGGTCGTTCTGCTACGCGAAAGACAAGAACGTGTCTGAAGAAAAGAAGGCGCAAGGCGCGGGAAGCATCTGGACTTGGACCGCGATTGATGCAGATTCAAAGCTCATGCTCTCGTATCTCTGCGGGGGGCGAGATGCTGATTGGGCGTGCTCATTCATGGAGGATTTAGCGTCGCGTGTAACCACTCGGATTCAGGTCACCACAGACGGGCACCGCGCCTATGCGGAAGCCGTTGAGGGTGCGTTTGGTCTGGACGTGGATTACGCGATGCTGATAAAGCTGTACGGTGCCCCTTCGGAGAATCCCGAGACGCGCTACAGCCCCGCGACCTGTATTGGCACGCGGACCGCTGTATTGGCTGGCAATCCCGACCCCAAGCACATCAGCACCAGCTATGTAGAGCGGCAAAATCTGAATATGCGCATGGGCATCCGGCGATTCACGCGGCTGACGAATGCGTTCTCAAAGAAGTTCGAGAATCACTGTCATCACGTGGCGATCTACTTCGCCTATTACAATTTCTGCCGAGTGCATCAGACGTTGCGGGTTACGCCCGCGATGGAAGCAGGCCTCACAGACCATGTTTGGAGCTTGGAAGAATTGGTTAACCTGATGCCCGCCGAGCAGTCGAAGAAACGCGGGCCTTACAAAAAGAGGGCGGCTTGATTTCAAAACCGCCCACTACCGCCCGCCACGGTCACTTGACTTCTCATTGACCCTGGTCTATGAAAGAGGAGTACAACCTGCATAAAGGGTGAAGGAGTTCACCCAGAACTGCTGTCCCTTCTCACCGGGACAGATGATGACTCCTGACGGGGAAACTTGTCTCGGAGTCGCGCCTCCCAGCAAGTATTCCCAAGAAACTATTTGTAACAATACCGAAGGGAATAGTGCGCCTCTTCGCGGCCGAATACCGAGGTCGAGCGTAGCGCGGAGTAAGGTGCATGATTGTCCCTGTCGGAGGCGAGTTGCGGGCGAGAGGCCTTCGGGTTTCCGGGCCAGGGGTTGAGCTCTCGTTCGGACTGATCGAATGCTGTCGTACACCGGAGGAGCGCAGTGAAGCTCGTACTTCGGATGTCCATGCGAAGCTTGAGGCACTGTCAGCCCTTGCGGAAAGCGGAGACGAGCTCTGGGTATTAGGGGATCTCGTGAAGTACGGTCCGAATCCGCGTGAAGTGGTGAGGGGATCTCCAATTCCGTGCTGATTAAGCTCAACCAGATTGGCACCGTGACGGAGACATTGCGGTGCATCGATCTCGCACGCAAACACGGCTACACCTGCGTAGTTTCGCACCGCTCGGGCGAGACCGACGATACCACGATCGCAGACTTCACCGTGGCTACTGGTGTTGGCCAACTGAAAACTGGCTCCGCCTGTCGCGGAGAGCGCGTGGCCAAGTACAACCGACTGCTTGAGATCGAGGCGGAGCTGGAGCCTGCGGCCAAAGTACGCAGGACGTGAAGTGTACGCGAAGTGGATTGGAGAGGTCGCACAAAAGCAATGACGGAATTCGTCGAACGCGGCTCACAGTTGGATGGAGATGAGGCCGGAATCGGCCGGCTTGTGCGGGGACTGTTTTCGCTCACCGAGGGAGAGCTGGGGATTGCAGCTCTGGTGGGCGTAGGCGAGCGCGCGGTTCCGGCTTTGCGCCGTGTTTTGCTGGAAGGTCAACCGAGCACTGTCTACCTGCCACGGCAGCGAGTGGTACGCACGCTGGCTGAACTGGGCGCGTTTTGGGCACTGAGCGAGTACCTGCTGCGAGACAAGAATATTGCCGATGCCGAACTAAAGCTGGCCGAAGAGGCGGTGGAGAATACGGCCGCCCGCGAGTTGGCGCGCGATCCATCGGACGAAAATTTTGAAGTACTGCGGGCTCTGGCAATGCGACGGAAGTTGCCGGGGGCCATCGAGGCCCTGGCGCAATTTCGTCGCGACGCAGCGGCTCCGGTGCTGGTGGCTGCCCTGGAGAGCGACTTCTGCCGTACTGCGGCGGTCGAGGGCATCCGGCCAATCTACGAAGTAGCGGTTCCTTATCTGGTCGAGTGCGTTCGTTCACCCGAACCGTCGCGCACCGAGGAAAGCCCTACCAGCCTTCGTCGGCGCCAAACGGCTATCCGAATACTGGCGGAGCAAGGAATCGAAGCGCCTGCCTGGCCGTCGCTCGAATTCCTGTTGCATGAGAGGGATGCATGGCTGCAATCGTGCGCTGCCGAGATCGCATTGCGCCTTGGAAGAACCGAACCCGCACTGCGCATCCTTGTAAGCCATCTCACGTCGACGGATTGGGTGCTGGTCGACGAAATCGCGCAATTTCTGCCGCAACATTTGTCAGTTGCCAGGGAAACGATCATTCGCCAACTCGAAGTTGGGTCGGCCTCGTCCGCTGCGGATGACGCCAGGCGATGTCGCTTGCTGCGCTGGGTCCTCAAGGAGGCCGAAATCAAGAGCGAGGAGAGCCGAGTTGCGTGACGGCCACATCACGTTGAATGGTGCCCAGCGGCAGCGTTTACTGATTACGTGTAAGCACATTGACCGGCTGCTGGGCGACGTTGAAGCAGCCCTGAACGCTGCGGCTTCGAAGACTGTTTTCCCGAGCTACGTCAATGATCTGACACCGGCGCAGAGGAAGACGATTGAGGATTACATCGCGCGCGTGCGTGGCCAACTCCTGCAAGTGCTGGCCGGAGAGTCGCTAACTCCAGAGCCGCCCCGGATCTCGGCTGCCCATTCCATTCATGTCAATCTCACCTTCGTAGACATTGCCATCGCCGAGCTCGCACCGCATTACATGCGCGGATACGGCCCAGTTTCGGAGGAGGGCGCAGCCGATCTCAACGGCATCGTAGCCGAGCTGCAGTCTGCAATTAAGGAGCTGACGCGCTATGTCCTCCAGCCTCGGGCCGGCGAGCTGCAAGAGCGCGTTGAAAAGCTCGCCAACCAGGGCTGGGATGTTCAAGGCCTGCAAACATTGGCCAATATCATCGACCGTAACGGGCTGACTGAGTTTCGTCCCATCATAACCATGCTTCTCGATCGTGCGGAAGAAACAGCGCTGGAAATCGCTGTTTTCGGACGGGTCAGTACCGGTAAGTCCTCCTTGCTGAATCATGTGATTGGCGCCGATCTGCTGCCCGTAGGAGTAACCCCGATAACTGCCGTACCCACCAGGATTGGGTATGGGCAACAGCCGTTGGTAAGAGTGTGGCAGGAGGGAATCGGTACCTCCACGCACACAGTTGAAGAGCTGCCATCATTCGTGGATGAACGCCTGAACCCCGAGAACCGGAAGCGGGTGGGTAGGATCCTGGTGTTATACCCGTCGGAGCGGCTGCGCGAGGGAATCATCTTTGTGGATACTCCCGGCGTAGGATCGCTGGCTACCCGAGGTGCAACCGAGACGCTGGCTTATCTGCCCCGCTGCGATGCAGGCATTGTACTGGTGGACGCTGGTTCGACCCTCACCCCCGACGATCTCAATATCCTGCGGGCATTGGCGCAGGTCGGCACCTTGACGACCGTGCTCGTCAGTAAAGCCGACCTTCTTTCTCAGAAAGATCTCGAACAGCAGATTGGCTATATCAGAGCGCAACTGCGAAGCGAGTTCGAGACCGAGTTGCCAGTTCGTCCCGTGAGTGTCATGCCGAGCCATGCACAACTGCTGGATCAATGGTTTGCCGAAGAACTGTCCCCGCTATACGAGCGCAAGCAACGCCTATTGCAGGAGTCGCTGGCAAGGAAGACGCTCATGCTGGCCGGAACTGTACGCTCCACTCTCGAAGCTTTTGCGCGTTATTCGCAGGCGGAGGGCGAGGACCGCCTTCGGTTGGAGAAAATCGATCTCGAATTGCGGCGCAGTGCCGGTCACCTGCAGACTTTTCAAACGGGGCTGCGGAGTAAAACGGATGAGATCCCCAGACTCAGTTCCTTCATTTTGCAGAGGTCGGCGGAAAGTGTTGCAGATCTGTGGAACAGCGAACGTGAGGTGGATTGCGCTGAGGTGTTGCGCAGTATGGCAGCCGAGGTAGCTCTGGCAATCGCTGACGAGGTCCGTGGCAAGCTGTCGCGGGCCCAGGAACTGCTGCAACACGAACTCGCGAAGGCAGCGACCTTGCTAAAGTCCGCGGACTTCGCCCGGGAGGAGGATTTTCAGGTGCCGGCGGAGATGCCAGTGTTTCACATGAATCGGCAGAAAGAATTTGTGCGTCGGCCGATCTCAGGAGCTCTGGGAAAGTGGTTTCGCCTGCAGGCGGCGGGTCGAATCTTGGGCGCTTACGAGCCAAGCCTGAAGCAAGCCTTAGACAGCTTTTCTCGCTTGCTGTGCTCATGGGGGCTCGACGCAAGCTCAGATTTGGAGCGCCGTTTTGACAGTTTTGCTAATCGCTATCGGGTCCAGTTAGAACGGCTCCTGCTCGACCGGCATCGGCCCAGCGTCGATTCCGACCGGGTCAGCTCCGATCTGAAAGACTTATCCAGGATGTTCGTCGCAGACATGCCTGCGACCGGCAAGGAAGCCCTGGCTTCCTGAACCTATGTAAGCCTAAGTTGGTGAGGATCGTACATTTTGCTGAAATACGTTGTGGTCGGTGTGGGTGGGTTTCTCGGCGCAATCGCACGATATGTGCTGGGAACCTATATTGGCGGCCGTTATGGAGTGCGCTTTCCGCTTGGTACGTTCGTCATCAACGTGAGCGGTTCATTTCTGATTGGCCTGATCCTGACACTGCTGGCGCGGACTACGGCGAGTGCCTATTGGCGTTACCTGATTCCAATTGGCTTTATCGGCGCGTACACGACCTTCTCGACTTTCGAATACGAGACGCTGCGTGCCATACAGGACGGTCAAATCATGACGGGATTCCTGAACGTGGCGCTTAGCCTGATTACTGGCTTTATTGCCGTCTGGATTGGCGCCAAGCTGGGACGGGTACTGGTATGAAGGAGCAGTTTATCCCTGTCGCCCCGGAGACTTCCGTGGTTCAGGCGCTGGCCCGTGGGGTGTGCCCTATTTGTACCTTGATGCGCAGTTTGCAGAATGCAAAGGTTGAGAGCGCCCACTCTTATCCCGCGACGAAACTATGCAATTTTCACGCGTGGTCGCTCGCCCATGCCTCGCCGGCTGCCGATGCGGTGACAGTGTTACGGTCCATGCTCCGGGAAGCGCCGGGTACACCTGCTTGCGGCCCCATAGAGTTGCATGCTTGTGATTGGTGTCAGACCATACGCCGTCACGAAGAGGAGAAGTTGGCGGACTATGTGCGCGAACTGAAGCGCGATAATTTCCGAAAATGGGTGACGCAGTACGGAACGGTATGCCTGTTTCACGGTAGATGCTTGATCGATATGCTGCCTACGGCTGAATCCGAGCTTGTGCGCCAGATGCTTGCCAGAAATCGGGACGAACTGGAAAAACAGCTACTCACTTTTGAAGCCCGCATTAAAAGTGGAGAAACCGGCGGTGGCGGCGTGCTCGGCCATATAACCGAATTTCTCATGTCGCAGTGCGGCTTAACGCGATAGGAGGACAGATGCTCAACACGGGACCCGCCAAGAAGGTGACCGTCTATGTGATGGAAGGCCAGACCTATCACGGCACAGCTTGCTATGCTGCAATCCTCGATTATCTGTTTTTTCGCGGGATTTCGGATGCGACCGTCGTGCGAGGGGTGGCCGGCTTTGGCACAGACCACAAGCTGCACACCAGCCGTCTGGTGGATCTTTCTGACCAGATGCCGATAAAAATCGAGTTTCTCGAGAGCCCCGACCGGGTACAAGAGGTGCTGCCCAAGTTAGGGGAGATGGCCTGTCACGGAATCATCGAGGTCCACGACACGACTGTCATAAGGCCCAGTTCTCCCGGCAAGAAATCGCAACCCGAGGTCCCTTCCGTCAGGCTGCAAGCGCAAGCCAAAATGATGCGGCTTCTCATCGGCGAGCACGATAAGTGGAATGGGAAACCTCTTCATCAAGCTCTGGTGCAGGCGTTTCGAGCAAACGACATCGCCGGCGTGACCGTTTATCGTGGGATCCTCGGTTACGGCGCCAATCGGCGGGTGCACAAAGAGTCCAGTCTGAACCTGTCGCACGATGCACCCATCTTGCTGACCGTGGTTGATACGGAAGAGAAGTTGCGCTCGCTTATCCCCGTCTTGGACCAGATGGTGTTGCAAGGATTGGTGGTGCTTTCGGACGTTGACATTATCAAGTATTCACACGCCCAGCCATTACCGGAAGTGCAGGAGGCGGAGGGATGAAGCTCGAAGGCAGGGCAAAAATGCTGAGGATTCACTTTGGGGAAGATGATCAGTGGCATGGGCGGCCACTCTACGAGGCTATTGTCGAGCGCTGCCGCAAGTTGGACATTGCGGGAGCTACCGTGTATCGCGGAATTGAAGGTTATGGCGCCAGCACAATCATTCGTCGTTCACACATGCTGCACTTTTCGTCGGACGCGCCCATCCTGGTGCAGATCATTGACACTGAGGAGAACATTCAGCGGCTCCTTCCGGCACTGGATGAGATGGTCAAGGAGGGGCTGATCGCAATGTCCGACGTCGAAGTAATCAAGTACGTGCACCAGGAAGGGCGGAGATCCCAGCCGTGAATGCGCATTCCCACTCTGGTCGCGCCACTGGAGCCGACAGCCGATCCGATGCTCACGCAAGCATTTTCGACCGTTCTGAGGAACTCAAGCTGGTACGTGATCGTCTGGCGGGAAGACGTTCGTTTTTGCTTCACGGTCCGGGCGGTGTTGGCAAAACGCTGTTGCTAAACGCTGTGCTACCGGACTTCTCGGACATTCTCTATAGCGACAGCAATGCAACTCCGCAGGCCATGTACCGCAGCTTGGCCGAACTGCTGTTGAGCACAGGTCATCCGGTGTTCACGAGAGCTTGCCCGAACAGTCCAGCTTCACTACAGGCAAAAAGCGCTGTCTCTCTTAAGGGCTTGGTACGGCAGGCACTGCTCAATTCGAAGTATCTGGTTATTCTGGATCACCTGGTGCGGCCGTCGCAGGCGTTGGCCGCTTCCGTTCGTGAGCTGATGCTGAACTGGTCGGTTCCTGTCGTTGCCGTCGCGCGGTCCGCTCACATGGAGGACGTTGGATTCGCGTTGCCGTTATTTCCTGATCGCGGTGACAAGTTGGCACTGCGAAACTTTGATCCTGGTGTAGCAACCGAGTTTGCGGCGACATCCGCCCGACAAGAAGGGCTGCATGCGGAGAACCTTACACAGTTTCTGGAGAGAGTAGTTGAGTTCAGTGCTGGCAATCCCGGAGCCATGCTTAAAATGATTCGTTTAGCTCGCGACCCGCAGTACCTTCACGGAAACCAG
Source organism: uncultured Acidobacteriaceae bacterium (assembly GCA_963785825.1). Taxonomy (GTDB): domain Bacteria; phylum Acidobacteriota; class Terriglobia; order Terriglobales; family Acidobacteriaceae; genus Bog-257. The sequence goes on from CAWAWQ010000003.1 coordinate 504,104, forward strand.
ATCAAGATCACGCCGCTGTATATCGACTACAAGATCTCCATGGTGAGCCAATGATGAAGCCTGTAGACATTCGACTGTGAGCTAGTCTTAGTCTCGTAAATGCCAACGTCCGGTTGCTGAGCGCGCTGACCTCGTAAATGCACTCGACCGGTTTCTTCAGGCGCAAAGCCAGCATCCTGGTCGCGAAGGCCCGGCCTGCCGCCGTTGGTCCAGCGATACCCACCTTCTGGATACAAACTCTTCCCGAGTTCAGGGCGACGCTGAACAACGTGTTGTCGGCCCGGTTTGGCGCGAGGAATCTGCTTTTGCCCGCACCACCAAAAACAGATTTCTCGCTTCGCTCGTGATGACAATTGCAATAGTTTCGTCACTATATTCTGCAAGACTCAATAATGCTCGTTAGACGTTCCAACGTTTACCGGACATTGCTTGGTGCGGAGTAACTTGCGGGTTTGAGTAGGGAAGAGACCCTATTCGCTGCGCCCGGCCTCGACCATCTCTCGTCGATGACGACCGTAACCCTAACCGGAGTTTCTCCAGCACAGAGAGGCGGCAGCCGCAGCATCTCCGGGTGCGATGCCGAACGAGCTCTGACCTCAAAAGGATCCACCACCTGCACAGGCTTGAGCAAAACGCTCCCCGTCCCATTCCTTTCCACATAACGAAACTGGAAGCCAATAGACTCATCGCCCGTCATGTCTTCCACATGCACTCCTGAGCTCTGCAGTTGCGATAAGATGTCCGCCTTCAGCTGGCTCATGAGAGTATGGGGATCCTCTCCCTGGAGAGCGAAAGTTTTATTGATCTCACGATGAAGGGTGGCAGCATCATGGCCCGCTTTCCCGCCCTCCCCCGTGCTACCTTTGGGCAACGTGCCGGGGGCTGATCAACGGCTTCAGGACTGCATCTGGATCGTAGGTCTTGAAGAACGCGCTCTGATTTTCGGGTGTTGGATAAACCAAGGAGTACCGCGTTATGAGGACGAGACCTGCATAAGCAAGCACGAGTGCGAGAATGAAGAAGAGGGTGGCTCGCCCTACAACGTTGATACGCTTGCCCATGACGCCGTTCCCGCAGCCAACAGTGGAATTTGGTCGGGACGGGCAGATTTGAACTGCCGACCCCTCGCACCCCAAGCGAGTGCTCTACCAGGCTGAGCCACGTCCCGACTGGGCGGTGAGTCCGGCGCAAAGAGGCCGGAGGGGTTTCGAGGTCAACTTCAGTCTAACACCACCATCGGCCCTCGAAAACTCGCAGGAAGTTTAACTGCCCGCTGAGTTGTGCTCAATTGCAGGCTCGATCCCTTTGGTTGCTGGCCTAGCGCTCACGCAGACACTTCAGCCCCACTGCCCGACATAACTTTCGCGGCTCCCCTTTCACATTTCTGCAACAAGGGTGTTGCAACTCTTATTGTGCACCTGTACCATCGGGCAGCTACATGCGCGAGTCTTCAAGCACTTACGCATCCCGGATCCGGCGTTTTCGGCTGCCTCGCCTGTGCGTGGCGCTGGTCGGTACCGATGCCCCAACGATGGTCGAACGCGCCGAGTCTCTGGTCCGAGATAACCCCTTCCTGGAGTTCAGGTTAGACTATCTTTCGCAACCGCTGGCGGCGCTCCCGAAGCTGAAGAATTTTCTCGAGATGCATCCCGAAGCGACAGTCATTGCCACCTGCCGCCGAGCAGTCAACGGGGGCAAGTTCAAGGGTTCGGTGGCGGCGGAGCTGGCAGTACTGCGTAAGGCCGCCGATCTTGGCTTCCCGCTGGTCGACCTGGAACTGCAAAGCGCCGAAGCGCTGAAAGCCGATGACCTGCGCGACTTATCGGACCGGGTCGGGATCATCCTTTCGTACCATAACTTCCGCGCGACCAAGAAGTTAGATGAGCAATTCGCGGAAATGAGCCGTTTTCCGGCCGACTTCTACAAAGTAGTTTCGACGGCGACCAACCTGTACGACAACGTCGTAATGATGAAGTTTCTCGAAGCCCACTCCGGCAAGTACGAGATGGTGGGCTTGTGTATGGGTGAGCAGGGCATCATCAGCCGCGTCTTGGGCGTGCGGGCAGGCAGCATCTTCACCTTCGGAGCGGCAACGCGCGGCGAAGAAACCGCTCCCGGCCAAGTGCTGGTCAGCGAGTTGCGGGACATTTACCGCATAGATATCGTCGACCAGGCGACGCAGGTTTATGGCGTGGCAGGCGACCCCATCGCGCACTCGCTTTCGCCGGTAATGATGAATGCGGCCTTCCGCCGCGAGACCGTCAACGCGGTTTACCTGGCGCTCCACGCTAAGAGCCTGAAGGACTTACTGGCCTGCGTGCATGACATACCGATTCGCGGGCTCAGCATCACCATGCCGTACAAGCAGGAGATGGTTGCGGCGCTGGAGAATTCTGACCCGCTGACGCGCCAGATCGGCGCCTGCAACACGATCGTGCGGGCTGCCGATGGCAAGCTGTACGGCTTCAACACGGATGTAGCCGGAATCATCGCTCCCCTGGAGCAAAGGCTGCGGCTTGCTGGGGCACGCGTTCTCCTAGTAGGAGCAGGCGGCGCGGCCAGGGCTGCGGCTTTCGGATTGAAGGCCAAGGGCGCCGAGGTTTTCATCACCAACCGTACGCCCGAGAAGGGCCAGAGCCTGGCTCGTCAGGCGAAGGCGAAGTACCTGAAAAGAGCCGAGATTGCCAAGCAGGAGTTCGATGCCATCATCAATGCCACGCCTGTCGGCATGAACGGCAACGGGCAATCACCTCTGGAAGAGAAGGAGTTGAACACCAAGTTAGTGTTTGACCTGGTTTACACGCCGGCGGAGACAAAGCTCCTAAAAATGGCGGCTGCCAAAGGCTTACAGGTAATTCCCGGGCTGGAGATGTTCGTCCAGCAGGGGGCCCGCCAGTTTGAAATCTGGACCGGGAAACCCGCCCCCATTGCCGAGATGGCTTACGTGGTGACGAAAGCATTGGAGCGGCGTGCCGCGGAAGAGGCGGCAGTGGAATCCAAACTTCCAACCCGAAAGACGCCACGACGGAAGGTGGCGAAATCGGCGCGCAAGAAGTGAAAGAGCCAGGCCAGCCAAGCGTGTTGGACGTAAAAATCGGTCCGAAGTGAGTTGCCGGTTGCGGTTCTCCCCACAAAGGGCTTAGGATGGAGGAGTTGGGGCTGGATCCTCGTCCATCTCCAATCAGACCTGAAATCTGCAGTTCCACGTTCGAAAGTCAAGATTCCCTCATGCACAGCGCCCAGAGATCTGTGTGCGAGTATTCCCAGGAGAGACTCAGATGGCGTGGTACGCGTACTGTATTACGGAGCAACAGGGCCTTCAAGGCGGCACTCGGGCCCGGCGACCCTTTGCGATAGAGAACCTCCGAGGCGTAAATGGCGCTTCGGTTTTTGCTTATCCCAGCGGAGAATTCGCGGTCATCGTCAGCGATCATTCTCCCGGCCAAACCCTCACTCAGGAAGCCATTGTGGATCACGCGCGGGTCGTCAGCGAGTGCTTCCGCACGCTCACCGTTCTTCCCTTTCGCTTCGGAACCATCTTCGATTCCGATGAAGCCCTGCGCCGCGCGGTGCGGGCGAATCGCAAGACCTTCCTCGAAACCGTGGATCGTTTACGCGGCAAAGCGGAGATGCACTTCAAACTGCTGGTGAAAGATGGAACGTTGGAAGAAGCGGTCGCCGAGCTTCCCAACGGCGTAGGCGGCGAGTACCTGCGCAAGTTGCAAGAGAAGGCCTCGCGCCAACGGGAGCGTCAGACCAAGGCGCGCGCTCTCTCGATGCAGGTGCACAAGTTGTTCTCGCCGCTGGAGGAAGACGTCATCTGCAAGCGCACCGATTCAGGCGGAATGCTTATCGACTTTGCCCACCTGATTGATTCCAGCTCCGTTCTCAAGTACCAGAACCGTTACGACACCGCGACCCGGCACTTTAAAGATTGCCGCGTCTCCATCACCGGACCCTGGCCGCCGTATCACTTCATGCCGGGCAAGCTGCGGACGGTTTCCTAGCCAGTTCGATATCGTTTGGTGATTCCTCGTGGGAACGTGCGACCCACGAGGAATCAGGAACGAAGGCGTTCGGTACTATGGCGGCATCCGCCGTGCTCAAGATCATCATGGACAAGGAAGATTGGTCACTGTTCGTCGGCCATGGCTGGCGTTGACCGCTGCCGGTTAGCTAAGTAAACTTAGCTAATGAGCTACACAGTCCACCAGGCGAAGACCAACCTATCACGGCTGATCAAAGAAGCCGAAAGCGGCAAAGAAGTGGTGATCACGCGCGGTAAAGAGCCGGTCGCAAAAATCGTCCCGATCGCCACTCCGACCAAGAGCAAACGACTTCCTGACATGCTGAAAGGACAGATATGGTCGGCACCTAACGCATTCGATCCTCTTACGGATGAGGAGCTCCGGGAACTGGGATTTGAATGACTGCGTTGCTCGACACGCATGCGCTGCGCTGGTGGTTGGACGGATCAATCAGATTATCGGCTCCAGCGCGAGGCGTAATCAATAGTCGGGCAAACTCCATCGTCATCTCCGCCGTAGTGCCTTGGGAACTTGCGATCAAGACAAATTTTGGAAAATTTGACTCTCAAGTGTTGCTATCGCGCTGGAGCGAAATTCTCGACGTACAGGGCTTCACCGAACTGCCGATTGACTCCGTGCATTCGATTCGAGCCGGACTCCTGCCTGGCCATCACAAGGATCCCTTTGATCGCATGCTGGCGGCCCAAGCGCAAGTGACAGGATGGCCGATTGTCAGCGCTGATCGAGTTTTCGACTTCTATGGAGTGCGGCGAATCTGGTAGGAATCGGCCTACGGCGCTGGTAATCCCGGACAATTTCTAAGTCTTGGTCCGCCATCGGTGCATTCCGCGAGCCAGAAACAAGCGCTCTCACGCCGCTTCTGGCTCGCAGGGATTGTCGCGCGGCGTGGCGCGCTAGACTAGGCTTCCGCGCCGGTCTCTTCGGTTTCGGCGGGAGCTGCTTCCGGCGCAGCTTCTTTCTGGATAACGACCTTCACCGGCACTACGACGTCCCTATGCAGCTTGACCGGAACATTGAAGTCGCCAACGTGCTTGAGCGGCTCGTCGAGCTGAATCTTACGACGATCGATGTTGATTCCCTTATGTTCCAGTTCGCGCGCGATATCGGCGGAAGTAACGGAACCGAAGAGCTGATCGTGCTCGCCCGACTTGCGGGTGAAGGCTAGCTCCACCCCAACCAGTTGCTGGCCGAGCGCCTCGGCATCGCCTTTCTCGCGGGCCAGGCGGCGCACCGCAGCAGCCTTCATCTGATCGATTACGGCACGATTGGCAGCCGTGGCTTCAATCGCCAGCTTCTTGGGAAGGAGATAATTGCGGCCATAACCTTCGGCCACCTTGACCACGTCTCCGCGCGAGCCAAGCTTGGCTACATCTTCTTTCAGAATGACGTCCATGTAGAACTCCGTTTGGGCTCGGGGCTGAAGCCCCTCACCTCCGAGTGTTGTCCCTGAAGGGACTCAGGGTTTCCTACTCAACCCTACCCAGCGCTGAAAGCCTGCCCTGAGCGTCCATGGGCCTGTGTGGCCCACCGGTGGAAATGAAAATCAAGGGCGCCTGGCCAGGGTGGGGCTCACCTCCACTGCCCCGCCCTAGCCAAACGATGGCTAGAATGGGGCACCCAAAGTGATCTTCACAGAACTGACCACTGACAACTGACCACTGGCAACTGCTCCTACCTTCCCCCGAACGGCAGCAGGGCGATGTTGCGTGCCTGCTTAATGGCGTCGGCCAGGCGACGCTGATGCGGCGTGCACACGCCGGTCAGGCGCCGGGGAACAATCTTGCCGCTTTCCGCCACGAATTGCGAAAGCAGGCGGACGTCCTTGTAGTTGATGCCGTCGATCTTCTCGACGCAGAACTTGCAAACCTTCTTGCGGCGAAAGAATTTTCGCCCACCTTCACGTGGGCCGCCGCCGGGACGTCCGCCGGGACGAGGTCCGCGGGGACCGCCTTCGCGGGCGCCGCCGTCGGGACGCGCCGCGGGTGCTTCCGTGGTTGCGGCGCCACTTGCGGGGGCCGCCGTTCTTACTGGTTCGTCTGCCATGCTTCTCCTTCGGGCCGTTCACGACCCTTGATTTCATCGCCGTATTCGGAAGAGCTAATCACTAGCTCCACCCTCCAACCGGGTGATACGGTGTTCATGAATTTGCGCGATATGTAAAAGACGAGCCGTGCCTTCAGCAATTTCGCCTGTGTATTTCCCCAGATCGTCTACGCGTTTTCCAAGCTCGCGAATGTCTTTGGTGAGCAACTCCACGGACTGCGACAGCGCCTCGTGGCGCTCCACCAATCGATCCAGGCGTTCATCGATCGTCATATCGACCTCTCCTCATGTCGCAGCGCGCCACTTGATAGCAACTTATGCGCTGATCGGGGTGGACTCGGAACCCTCGGCCGGAGCAGCCTCGGCCGCGGCGGCCTCTGGCGGGGACGCCTGCTCCGCCGCCGATTCCGTAGCCGCCGCAGCTTCGGCTGCCGCTGCCGCGCGTGTACCCTTGCCGCGCACCTTGGTATCGCGAATGGCCTTGATCTTGGCTAGCCGCTTCTGCTCTTCATCCACCCGCACGGTGATGAACTTGATCACCGGCTCGGCCACGCGCAAGCGGCGCTCCACTTCCTTCACCATGCCGCCTTCGCCTTCCAGCACCATCAGCATATAGAGGCCGTCCTGAAATTTCCGGACGGTGTACGCCAGCCTGCGCTTGCCCATGCGTTCCACGCTCTTGACCGAGCCGCCCGCATTGCCTACCTGGGTCTCGAGATTCGAAATCAGTTTGTCCTGGTCCTCTTCCGGCATGTCCGGCCGGACGATGAACATGAGTTCGTAAGTACGTTGCATTCTGTTATCTCCTGAGTCGTTAGCCGTCAGCTTTCAGCCGATGCTCCCTTGTTCGTTCTTTTGTCATCCTGAGCGCAGGTGGCCTTTAGTTGGCCGCCGGAGTCGAAGGACCCCTATCGCTCGCCTAATCTCTGCCGTCCCTACGGGACTCAACTCGTTAATCCATCTCACCCAGCGCTGAAGCGCTGGGCTAAGCTCTTTCGTCCCGCAAAGCGGGACTCGATTGATGCAGCTCAAACGCTCGCTCGAATTTCGCAACCCTGGACCTAAATCAGGGATGCAAACTCGAAGCTCTAGTCCCGAGCCTCTGGCCCCTGCTCCCTCTCTTCTTCCGGCTTGCGATTAAAACGATTCATCGCCGCCTGCACGCCATCGGCGAGAATCACTCGCACCGCTTCGGCCGCCTGGTCCAGCACCTGGTCGACCACCGCCAGCTGCGCCTTCTTAAACTGCGACAGCACGTACCGTGCACCGTCGCCCACCGGATAGTCGGGTCCAACTCCCATCCGGATACGCGTGATCTCCTGCGTACCCAGCGCTGCGATCACCGACTCGACACCGTTGTGTCCCGCCGAGCGGCCCCGCGGCCGCACGCGCAGAGTGCCGAACGGCAGATCCAGCTCGTCGTAAAGCAGCACCAGATCTTCTTCCGGCTGCGCCTCATACTCGCGTGCCAGCTCGCTTACCGAGGCGCCGCTCAGGTTCATGTAGGTTTCCGGCTTGGCCAGCACGACCTCGTGCCCGGCGATTCTGGTCCGCGCCGTCTGCGCCCGGCAGTGCCGGTTGTTGACCCGCACGCCGCACTGCTCGGCAATGCGGTCCACCGCCAAAAAACCCATGTTGTGCGGTGTGAACTGGTACTCGATGCCCGGATTGCCGAGCCCGACGATCAGCTTCACAACGCTTACTTCTTCTTCTCGGGCTTCTCGGCTTTTTCGCCACCCTCGGCAGCCTCGCCCTCGGCTTCCTGCTTGCCCTTCTTGATGACCTCGGGCTCGGCAGTAGCGGCCGCGCCTTCGACGGCAGCCTCGGCCGGAGCAGCCTCGACCACTTCCTTCACCGCCACGACGTGCGCCACGCTTTGGCCTTCATCGGTGATGAATTTCAACTTGCCGTCGTGCGCCAGATCGGAAACACGAATCACCTGCCCGAACATCAACTGGCTGACATCGGCGTCGATGTGACCTGGAATGTCTGCGGGCAAGCACTCGATTTCCACTTCGCGCAAGACCTGCTCGAGAATGCCGCCCTGGATCTTCACGCCCGGGGCTTCTCCCTTCAGCAGGACCGGCACCCTGACCCGCAGCACCTTGTCCATGGCAATGCGCTTCAGATCGACATGCAACAGCGCGCCCTTGATCGGCTCGTATTGCCAGTCGACGATCATCACCTTGGCCGCCTGGCCGCTCAGGCTGAGATCGAAGATCGAGTTGTGGCCCGACTCCGAGATCAGGATGCGCTTCATCTGCTTGGGGTCGACTGCGATGGCCTGCGACTCCTGTCCGGCGCCATACACCACGGCGGGAATCATGCCGGTCTTGCGCAGGCGGCGCGCATCATTTTTGCCGCCACCCTGCCGCGGCTGCGCTTCAACGTTTTTCTCTGCGGTTGCTATAGCCATAATTTCGTTCCTTTAAATGAACAGTCTGCTGACTGAAGTTTCTTCATGAATCGACTGAATGGCGCGCCCAATGAGGCCCGCAATCGACAGCACCTTGATCTTGGGCTGCTTGCGCCCGGCTTCGCTCAGCGGGATGGTGTTGGTCACGACAACTTCCGTCAAACCTGATTGCGAAATTCTCTCGATGGCCGGCCCCGAGAGCACCGCGTGCGTGGCGCAGGCATAAACCTCGCGTGCTCCCGCATCCAGCAGCGCCTGGCAAGTCTTCACCAGTGTGCCGGCAGTATCGATGATGTCGTCAAGGATGAGACAGGTGCGATTCTTCACATCACCGATGACGTGCATCACCTCGGTTACATCCATCTCCACCCGGCGTTTGTCGACAATGGCCAGCGCGGAATCCATCTTCTTGGCGAAAAAGCGGGCGCGCTCCACACCACCGGCATCCGGCGAGACCACCGTCAGGTCGGGAAACTGCTTCTCCCGGAAGTAACCCACCAGCACCGGCGACGCGAACAGGTGGTCCACCGGGATATTGAAAAAGCCCTGAATCTGCGGCGCGTGCAGATCGACCACCAACGCCCGATCGGCGCCTGCTGTGGTCAACAAATCGGCCATCAGCTTCGACGAAATCGGCACCCGCGGCTTGTCTTTGCGGTCCTGCCGCGCGTAGCCAAAGTACGGAATGACCACGGTAATGCGGCGTGCCGACGCGCGCTTCAGAGCATCGATCAGCAGCAGCAACTGCATGAGGTGCTCGTTCACCGGATCGCAGGTCGGCTGCACCATGAAGACATCGGCGCCGCGCACGTTCTCTTCGATTTGCACATAGGTCTCGCCATCGGAGAACTTGTTGATGCACGCCTGCCCGATCGGCAATCCGAGGAAGTCGCAGATGTCCTTGGCCAAGGCGTCGTTCGCGGTACCGGAGAAGATCTTCCATTTGTCATCCTGCCGTGCCCGCGCCGGCTTGCGCTCGGCCTTAGGATCGCCGCCGGTCTTCTGCTGTTGACCGCCTGCGCCTGTGCCGTCACCCGGAGCCACCGGAGGAACTAGGCTCGTCTTCGCTGCTGAGTCCATTTGCGTCACACCCCGCTTAACCTGGTTTGGTTACCTGCTGGGTTCGGAATACACCGCTGTTCGCTCTTCGCCGTTCGCTCAAGTCACCCGCCAGGTGTCATCCTGAGCGGAAACGCGCCCCGCCGAGGCGAGCGCCGGAGTCGAAGGACCTCTATACTCCATGCCGTCCCTGAAGGGACTCGAATATCTTTACTCCCGCTCCCCAGCACTCCGCTTTGCTGCGTGCTGGGCTATCTTGTCCCCGTCCCGCCGAGCGGGACTGGCCTTTCATGCGACCAAATCTCTCGCAAGCGCGGAGACTACATCCCTCTAAAGGTCAGACACTGCTGGACCAGGAGCGGCAGTCTCGAAACTTGAAAACCGGAAACTCGAAACTTCTTCCCTGACAACTGACCACTAGCCACTGACAACTGCTTTGGCTGGGCGGCTAGGATTCGAACCTAGACAAAGTGCTCCAAAGGCACTTGACCTACCATTAGTCGACCGCCCAGTAAAGTTCGAGCGACGAGCTTCGAGCAACTAGCTCCCAGCTCGTGGCTCGTAGCTCGTAGCTAGTCGTTTCCAGTACTCGTTGCGGGTCAGCGTTGTCGTCGCAATCGCCGCATGTCCTGCAACTCGCATGCGCTCGGCCGCGGCTTGCGCTTCGCCTTCGGAAGCAAACAGTCCGTACAACGTGGAACCGGAACCGGACAGCGAGGCGTACTGCGCGCCTGCGCGCTGCAAAAGCTCTTTTACCTCACGCAACTCGGGATACTCAGGAAAGACGACGCGTTCGAAGTCATTCTCGATCCCGGCTCGGACGAGGTCGAGAAGCGGCGTCTCGGCCCGGTCCCCGCCACCAGCGGGAACACCGGATGCAGGCCAACCCTGCGGGTGAAAACCTTGATTCAGCCAAGCGAAAACGCTCTGGCAGAACTCGTTTATTGTACCTGTGGCGCCAGCGCCGGTCAATGCAGCTTCTCGCGCCGCCAACTCGTCCCAACGAGCGAAGGCCTCTGGGGTGGAAACGCCAACCGCCGGTGTGACGATCACGATGGGCAGGGGCGGCAGGTCCGGCAGGGGGTAAACCTCTTCGCCACGCCCGACACCCAGCACCGTCCCGCCGATTAGAAATAACGGCAGATCGCTGCCGACGTCCGCGGCGATGCGCAGCTTCGCCTGCGGGCTGAGCGTCACGCCCAGAGCGTGCTCCAGCGCGAGCATAGTTGCCACGCCATTGGAAGATGCAGCCCCGAGACCGCCCTGCACCGGGAGGCGCTTTTCGATTTCGATGATGACTCTCGCCCTCCCGTGATCTGACCTCTCACGAATTCCGCTTGGATGGTGCTCGGTTGCAATCTGGCTTTGAAGGGGCACGGCTTTAGCCGTGCCGTAAATGTCCTCATCAAAACCGGGCTTTAGCCCCTGCGGTACTTCGGTTGCTCCATTCCTAAGAAGGCCTGCCGCTTGCAATACTCGCTCGGCAATCTTGTAGCAGGTATTTGTGCTATCTCGAGGCACGCGCGCATCGTTGCAGCGAATCTCAATCCCAGAGCCCGGCTGCACATCCACGCGAACGGTGTCGTGCAACGCGAGCGTCTGATAAACAGTGCGCAGGCCGTGAAACCCGTCCGGCCCGGCCGGGCCGATCCTCAATCCGAGATTGATTTTAGCGAAGGAGCGGATTGCGATCATAAGCGGCGATACAGTTGGCAGTTGTCAAGAACGTGCTTGGGTAGTGTAACAATTCGTCTCGACTTTCCAGCGAATCGCAGAGACGGTTGCAACGATGCTAGCTCTCCCACGCCAACCGCAGTTTGCTAATTGCAACGCGGCGGGATAACCAGGAATCAGTTCTAGTTGGAGGTGGGTTGTGACCATTCCTACAGAACTATTGAAGTCGCTCGGCGAAGGCTTTCAGACCAGTGCCAGCGTGAAGAATGTTTTTGGCGAACCGATTACCGTCGGCGACCGGACGGTGGTTCCTGTGGCCTGCATTGGATATGGATTCGGCGCCGGAGGCGGCGAGGGCAAGCGAGATCAGAATGGAGAGAGCCGTCCCTTGCACGGCGGTGGTGGAGGGGGCGGAGGAGGCATTGGAGTTCAGCCTATCGGCGTGATCGAGATCACCCCGACCGAGACCCGCTTCCTGCATTTCACCGGCAGGAAGCGTATGGCAGCCGCCATGATGCTGGGATTTTTCCTGGGAACGATTTTCGGCTGGCGGAGGAGCCGGCGCTAACTTCATGGCGTTGTGCCGCGCAATTGGGTCTATACTATCCGTATATATTATTGCCCGGGGAGAGCATCAACGTGACCAAAATTGCCAAACTGTTTCGTAACGGCAACAGCCAGGCAGTCCGCCTGCCGCGCGAATTTCGCTTCAAAGGCGATCGGGTGCGCATTCGAAAGGTGGGGGAGACCGTCGTGCTGGAGCCGGTGATCACGAATGTAAAGGAATGGTTGGCAGACTTGCGGCGCCATCCTCTTTCGAAAGATTTCATGCAAGAGGGACGTGAACAGCCCGCTGCGCCGGAACGCAAAGTATTCGAATGAAATATTTGCTGGATACCAGCACCTGCATCGCGCTTTTGCGCGAGAGCTCTGTCGAAGTGGCGACGCGCTTCGAGCGAGCAGTCACACGAGAGGGCAAGGTTGCCGTTTCATCATTAGTCGTATGCGAGCTCTGGTACGGCGCGTACCGTAGCTCACGCCCCGACGAAAATGCCATGACGTTGGTGAAATTTCTCAGCGGCCCGGTCGAAGTCTTGCCCTTCGACGAAGAAGACTCCCGCCGGGCGGGTGAGATCAGGGCCGTGCTGGCGCGCAGTGGCAAGAGTATTGGGTCGTATGACACCCTTATTGCGGGTCAGTGTCTCAGCAAAAACCTGACCGTCGTGACCTCCAATATGTCCGAGTTTCAGCGCGTCAGAGATCTCACATGCCAGGACTGGGCTAAGTAGTCATCGCTTCCTCGCCGCCACCACCCGGGGAATTCCTTGTAGGTCCGGCACCACGCTAATCTCATCCCACATTGTGGGACTCAGTAGCGCAAGCACGGCATCGCGCATCGAGTAGCCAATTTCTACCGCCAACCAGCCGCCGGTCTTTAGCGCCTGGTGAGCCTGTGTCACGAGCGGTCCGATGACATCCAGCCCTCGCTCGCCGGCGAAGACGGCCATACGCGGCTCGAAGTCCCGCACCGATTTCTGCACCTTGTCGGCTTCGTTGAAGCCGACGTAGGGGGGATTGCTGACCACGAAATCGAAATTGCGGAAATGATTTTCTGCCAAAACAGGGGTCCCTCGACTCGGGCTAAAGCCCTCGCTCGGGATGACAGCCGAAAAGGATGGAACCATATGCGGCCTGTCACCCGAAACTGGGGTAAGGACATTGCATCGCAAGAATTGCACTCGCTCTTCGAGCTGTAATCGCGCCGCATTGGCGCGGGCGATTTCCAGCGCCTCGGCGGAGACGTCGATGGCGTAAACCTCGGCATTCGGCAATTCATACGCGAGTGCCAGCGCAATGCATCCGGAACCGGTGCCTACGTCAATCAGTTTTGGACGCGCGATGCCCCGCGCTAACTCCAACACGGTTTCCACCAGGTGCTCGGTCTCGGGACGCGGGATCAGCACCGCAGGCGAGACCACAAAGTCCAAACCCCAGAATTCCTGATGTCCGGTGATGTACTGCGAGGGCATGCCCGTCGAGCGCTGGGCGAGTGCTTCGTTGTAGCGGGTCTCTTCTTCTGTTGTGAGCTCGCGCTCAGGATGTGCATAGAGGTAAGCGCGATTGACGCCGAGCACGAACATCAACAGCACCTCGGCATTCATGCGCGGCGAGCCTACCTCGGCGGCTTCCAGACGATCGACCGCCGACGAGAGGGCTTGCTTCAGTCGCATGCAAAGGCGTTTTACCACAGAGGCACGGAGACACAGAGAAAATTTAGAGTTTTCTGTGATTGACGAGGTGCGACTTGCGACTCGCAGAACCAAACTTGCACACCATCATCGCATCGCGTAGTGCTGGGATGTCTACAGCATTCACCAAATAACAAGCAAACCCGAGCTTGGGATTCCTCTGTGTCTCTGTGCCTCTGTGGTAAGAATTCGGGACGCTTACGCCAACACCGCCGATTCCTGTTTCAGTTTCTCCGACTGGAAATGCGTGATCAGCGCATCAATCACCGGCTGGATGCGGCCATCCATGAACTCCGGAAGCTGATGCACCGTCAGGCCGATGCGATGATCGGTGACGCGGTTCTGCGGAAAATTATAGGTGCGAATTTTCTCGCTACGATCGCCGCTGCCCACCATTGCCTTGCGCTCTTTCGCCAGCGCCTCCTGCTGCTTCTGCTGCTCCATCTCGTAGAGACGGGCGCGCAGCACGCGCATTCCTTTCTCGCGATTCTTGATCTGCGACTTCTCGTCCTGGCAGCTCACGACCGTGTTGGTCGGCAGGTGCGTGATGCGCACCGCGGAATAAGTGGTATTCACCGACTGTCCGCCTGGACCAGACGAGCAGAAGGTGTCGATGCGCAGGTCCTTGGCTTCGATCTTGATGTCGACGTCTTCGGCTTCGGGCAGCACGGCGACCGTCACCGCCGAGGTATGCACGCGGCCTTGCGTTTCCGTTTGCGGCACGCGCTGCACGCGATGCACGCCGCTCTCGTACTTCAGGCGCGAGTACACGCCCTGGCCTTCGATGATGGCGATCACTTCCTTCAGGCCGCCGACGCTCGACTCCGATGTGGACAGCACTTCTACCTTCCAGCGCTGAGTTTCGGCGTAACGCGTGTACATGCGAAACATCTCGGCTGCGAAGAGAGTGGCTTCGTCGCCGCCGGTGCCGGCGCGAATTTCCAGAATCACGTTCTTCTCGTCGTTGGGGTCCTTCGGCAGGAGCAGTACCTTCAGCTCTTCTTCGACCTGGGTCAGGCGCTGCTGCAGCTTGCCGAGTTCCTCGCTGGCATAGGCGAGCATTTCCGGATCGGTCTCGTCGGTGGCCAGCGCCTTGCTCTCCTCGATGCCGCGAGTGAGGTCCTTGTACTCGCGATACTTTTCGACCACCGGCTGCAGTTCGCTGTGCGCCTTGGCGGTCTTCTGGTAACGCGACGAGTCGGAGACAATCTCCGGCGAAGCCAGGGTCTGGTTCAGCTCTTCGTATTTGGTTTCGATTTGTTCTAGGCGTTCAAACATGGGATTAACTCTATTGTACGGAAGTCCGGACAGCAGCTTGTGCCAGGCCGCGGTTGCAGCCGGTATCTAATTTACGGGACATTTAGCCCCAGCACATTTTCGGGAGGGCGTAGAGGCCAAATTCTTTAAGGACGAAACGCCGCTCCCGCAGAAGCTTGTGTCACTGCGGCCCTAATCGTCGGCCGAGACGTGCGCATTCGGGGACGAATACTCGCTGGGCGGTAGTCCCACAGGCACGGAGATCTCCTGGTCCTTGTACTGTAGCTGATAGAGCTTCCAGTAAATTCCATGCTGCGCCAGCAGTTGCTGGTGCGAGCCGATCTCGCGCACCTGGCCCTTGTGCATGACGATGATTTCGTTGGCGCGCTGGATGGTGCTCAGCCGGTGCGCGATGATGATCGACGTGCGGCCCTCGACCATGCGGGTCACAGCTTCGCGCACGCGGAATTCGGTTTCCGTGTCCACGCTGGAAGTCGCTTCGTCGAGAATAAGGATCTTCGGGTTGTGTGCCAGTGCGCGGGCAAAGGAGATAAGCTGCTTCTGGCCGGTGGAAAGCGTGCTGCCGCGCTCCCGTACTTCTTCGGCGAAGCCGCCCGGCAACGAGCGGATGAAGTCGGCTACGTTCACCTGCTCCGCGGCATCCTCAATCATCTCGTCCTGAATCCAGCGTGTGCCCAGGCGAATGTTGTCCGCCACCGTGCCGGAGAACAAGAACGGGTCCTGAAGCACCACCCCATAGCGGCGACGCAGCTCGTCCAGTTCCATGTCGCGGATATCGACGCCATCGATTCGGATCGCGCCCTTCTGCACATCGTAGAAACGCAGCAGCAGCGAGATGATCGTGGTCTTGCCCGCACCGGTGTGGCCCACGATCGCAACCGTCTCGCCGGGTTCGATGGTGAACGAGACATCGCGCAGCACCCAGTCGTAATCTTCTGAGGGCTGGCCATTGCCGCCCACCACGCTCAGCTTCAGCTTTTCACCTTTGCTGGCCGCCTCGGCCGCAGCCTGCGCAATTGTGCGGTAGGCAAACCACACGTGATCGAACTCGATCCGCCCTGGGCCCTCCGGCACCTTGGGAAATGCCGGGGAGACGATCTCCGCCGGCGTGTCCAGCAACTTGAAGATACGCTCACTCGACGCCATTGCCGATTGCAGAATGTTGTACTTCTCGCTCAGATCCTGGATGGGCCGGAAGAAGCGCTGGGCGTATTGCATGAACGCCACCAGCACGCCCAGGGTGACGATGTTGCGCAGCACCTGGTTGCCGCCAAACCATACAACGCAGGCGATGGCCGTCGCTGAAAGAACTTCCACCACCGGGTAATACACCGCGTGGGCCATGATCGCGTCTTTGAACGCGTCCATGTGGGTGCGGTTGATCTTCTCGAACTCTTCGTACGAGCGCTTCTCGCGGTTGAAGAGCTGGAGAACGACGATGCCGGTTACGTGCTCCTGCAAATAGGCATTGATCTTCGCGATGGCGATGCGGATGCGGCGATAGCTTTCGCGCACTTTGCGGCGGAAGATCGAAGTCGCATAGAAGATGAGCGGCAGCACGGCAAACGTGATCAGCGCCAGCCGCCAGTTCATGTTCAGCATGATGATCAGGATGCCCAGCAGCACGAAGATATCTTCGAAGATCGAGACCACACCGGCGGTGAACATTTCGTTCAGCGCGTCCACGTCGCTGGTAACGCGGGTGACCAGCCGCCCGACCGGGTTCCTGTCGAAGAACGAGATGTGAAGGCGCTGCAGATGGCGGAAGATCTGGCTGCGCAGATCGTACATGACCTTCTGGCCGCTCCATTGCATGATGTAGGTCTGGGCGAACTCCAGCAGAAAGCTGAACAGCAGCAGGCCGATGTAGATGGCCGCGATCTGCGCGATGCCGACCAGCGGCCGCGAGCTGAGGAAGGGGTCGAGCAAGGAGTGGGCTTCGATGTGGCTGGCGAGGTACTTATCGATAGCGACCTTGGTGAGATAGGGCCCCAGAACGTCGGCGCCCGCCTTCAACACGATCGCCACCAGCGCCACCGACACCTGCCAGCGATACGCATGCAGGTAGGTCAGCAGGCGCTTCATCAGCCTGGCGTCGTATGCCTTCCCTAATACCTCTTCTTCCTGAATGGCCATAGCCCCTAATCGATTGTAAACAAATGCCGGAAATCATATAGACGAGGATCGGCGCGGGCAGGATGGAAAACAATTGGTGAGGGAACCTTCGAGCACCGTGTAAAACGGCGTCTGCTATACCGGCAACACACCTCGATATTTGTCATCCTGAGTGACGAGTCCAGTCGCTTGCGACTGGGCGAGGAGTCGAAGGACCCCTATTCTTCTCATCTGGTTCCGAAGTTGTTGTCAACAGAGCTGAGCCGAAAGCATCCCTAACTGTGGCCACGGAGTGAACGCAAGATTCTTCAAGTACAGGGGTCCCTCGACTCCTCGCCCGAAGCGGGCTCGTTGCTCGGGATGACACATACAAAACTTGCCACGGCGCAGCTAAAGCTGCGCCCCTTCACCATCGTCTATTCTTCGATCTTTCTTAGCACCAGCGCCGAATTCTTGGATCCAAACGCGATGCAGTTGCACACTGCGTGCTCGATCTCGGCGTGGCGCCCCGGTTGGGGAACGTAATCCAGATCGCACTCCGGATCAGGCACTTCCAGATTGATGGTGGGCGGGATTAGCCGATGATGCATGGCAACCAGGGTGGCGGCGATTCCGGCGGCGCCGCAGGCCCCTTGCGGATGGCCGATCTGCGATTTCAGGCTCGACATCGGGATGCGATACGCCCGGTCGCCTAATGCCAGCTTCAGTGCGCGCGTCTCGATGCGGTCGTTGAGCTCGGTCGAGGTGCCGTGCAGGTTGACGTAATTGACGTCGCTCGCCGTAATGCCGGCGTCGTCCATGGCCATCTGGATGGCGCGCGCCGGCTCCTCGCCGCATTCCTGCAAGCGCACCCGATGAAACGCCTCGCAGGTCGATCCATATCCGGCGACCTCGGCGAGAATCTTGGCTCCGCGCGCGCGGGCGTGCTCGTATTCCTCCAGGAAGAACATCCACGATCCTTCGGCGACCACGAAACCGTCGCGATCGGCGGAGAATGGTCGCGACGCCCGCTCCGGAGCGTGGTTCCACGAAGCGGTCATGATCTTCATCAGGGTGAAGCCTTTCATGATGCCGGGCGCGATGGGCGCGTCCACGCCGCCCACCAGCAGCATGGGCAGGAATCCGAACTGGATTTGCCGCAAGGCATAGCCAAATGCGTCGGTCGAAGACGTGCAGCCGGTGGTGATGACGTGGCTCATGCCGCGCAGCCCGAAGCGCATGCTGATTTCGCTGGACAGCGTGCCCATTGTTCCGCTGGGAATGCAGAAGAGGCTGACCTGCTTCACCTTGCCGGTGAGCCACAGCCGGACCTGCTCTTCCGAGAATTCCTGCGCGCCGCCTCCGGAGCCGAGCACCACGCCGATCTCGCGCTGCTGCTCCAGCGAAAGCCGCGAGGTATCGATGCCGGCATCGCGCAGCGCCTCGGTGGATGCGGCCAGCGCCAGCGGCACCACGCGCGAAACGTGCTTGCGTTCGTGGGCATCAACCCAGGCCAACTCGTCGAAGCCGCGCACTTCGCCGGCAATTTGTACGGGGAGCTCGCTGGGATCGAATCTGCTGACACGGCTCACGCCGCTCGTTCCCGCCAGGATAGCGCGGCAGAAGGCCTCGTTGCCGATGCCATTAGGGCTGACCACGCCCATGCCCGTGATGACGACACGCTTTTTGGAGGAAGCACTTAGCATTTGGCAATTAGCAATTAGCAATTAGCTCGGAGCTTCGAGCCACGAGCTCCGAGCCACCAGCCAGTCAACCAGCCGCGAAGAGGCGAGATGAAGTTAGCGGGTGCGTAAGCGCCCGGACGAAGTGGGAACTCAACGGGAGCCGCGGAGCGGCGATACCAGTCCTGACTCTACAACGCGCTAAATTCACAAGAGTCTAAGATGTTAACAGCTATCTGCGGATTGCTGGTTGCCGGATGCTGAGTGCCAGTCGCCAGGCCCCCACTCGGAAATGCTACTGGCTCAAAGCTCGTAGCCTGAAGCTCGCAGCTCGTCGCTAATTGATGTCACAAGGAATTTACATCTCGGTTCCGTTT
This sequence comes from uncultured Acidobacteriaceae bacterium, assembly GCA_963785825.1. GTDB lineage: Bacteria > Acidobacteriota > Terriglobia > Terriglobales > Acidobacteriaceae > Bog-257. The sequence goes on from CAWAWQ010000003.1 coordinate 523,025, forward strand.
TGCCGCACCAAGTGCAGCTTCTGTAACTTTGCCTCCGGGGTGTTTTCACGCGCGGTCTTCGATCGCTACGTAGGTCGTGTGTGCTCGGATATTGCCGCAGCCGAGGATGTCGCGCGGCAACTCGGAGGGATGCTCGAACGGCAGGTGGACTCGATCTACCTGGGCGGCGGGACGCCATCGGTGCTGGCGCCCGACCAGCTACGGCGAATTTTTCAGGCGGCGCGCGACAACTTCGACGTCGAGCCCTCGTCCGAGATCACTGTCGAGTGCGCTCCCGGGACGATCGGCGATGAGATTGTGAAAGCGTTGCTTAGCTGCGGAGTCAATCGCGTCAGCCTTGGCGTGCAGTCGTTTGTCGATAAAGAGTGCTCCTCGGTTGGGAGACTGCACAGCCGAGCCACCACGCTCGCCGACATCGCGCGCCTGCGTGCCGCCGGAATCGGCAATCTCAGCATCGATCTGATCGCCGGCTTGCCGCACCAGACGATGGAGAGCTGGAACTTCTCCCTGACCGAAACGCTGGCTTCCGGCGTGCCGCACGTCAGTGTGTACATGCTGGAGGTGGATGAAGACTCGCGCTTGGGCAACGAGTTGCTGGCGGGAGGCAGCCGTTATCACGCACACTTCGTTCCTGACGACGACCTGACGGCCGATCTCTATCTGGCTGCATGCGAGCGCCTGGAGCGTGGCGGGGTAGAGCAATACGAGATCTCGAATTTCGCGCGGCCGGTGACCCACGGCATCGGACTGCGAGATTCTCGCCATAACCTCAAGTACTGGACGCGCCAGTCATATATCGGATTTGGTGTGGATGCGCATTCGATGTTGCCGGCTGGCCCAGAACTGAAAACCCAGGGAATTGAAGCTGTGCGTTTTGCCACCCCCGACTCGCTGGAAAAACAGTTTTCAGTTGTCGGTTCTCAGTTATCAGCAAGCGGGCCGTTCGAGGATGGCCTCGCGGCTCGGCTTAAGCCGTCGCGAACACTCGTCGATAAAACGGCTGCGTTGGAGGAATCATTCTTCTTAGGATTGCGGCTGAGCCGCGGCATTTCTGTGGACGAGTTGGCAAGACAGTTCGGCAATGAGCGGGTTGAGCAGCATGCCGCGAGCCTCGCCGAACTGGTCGAAGTGGGATTGTTGGAGAGGTCTGGCGGTCGCGTCCGCCTCACCGCGCGCGGCCGATTGCTGTCGAACGAAGTGTTTGCGCGGTTCCTGCGCGAAGAAGTTGTTCACCACAGAGACACAGAGGCACAGAGTCGATAATTTTCCTTTCGACATTCCGTGAAGAACCCATGTTCTTGCACTTAATGCCTTCGACGTCTCGGCTTCACTGTGGCAATGTGACTCATTCACAACAAACGGCGTCGGCGCTTAGTCGCGGCGCTGCGCATCCGCCAGGATCACGTCGGCGGCCTTCTCGCCAATCATGTACACCGAGCTAACGATGAAGAAGCCCGGGATGCGGGGAAACACCGACGCATCCACTACGCGCAGCCCCTGTGTGCCGTGCACCCGGAAGTCGCTGCTCAATACGCCATTTTGCCCGCGCGGCCCGATGGCACAACTGCACGACGCATGATGTCCCCACGCCGTCCGGCGCACGTACTCGCGCAACTCATCGTCCGATTGCACCGCGTCGCCGGGCGCTTCTTCTTCGGCGATCACGCCGATCTTCCTCAGGTGTGCGCTCACCTGGCGCACCAGTTTGATGCCCGCGACCACGGAAATCAAGTCTTGCTCCTGATCTTGCGTTCCCTCCTGGAAATAACAGAAGTCGACCTGCGGCGTGTCGAGCGGATCGGCGGAGCGCAGCGTGACTTCGCCGGCGCAGTTATTGGTGTGGGCCTTCAGCACCGCCCAGGTCAGGTAGTTCAGATGTTCGGCAAACTGGCGCGAGTAGCCGGGATAGTAGCCTTCAAAGCGGCCCAGCAGCGCCATGCAAAAAAGGTCGGGCAAGGGCCTTTCCGGCGCCGAACGGGTGAACAGCGTAAGCACGGCGCCGTTTGTGGTGTAAGGCCCGCTGCGTCTGCTTTGCCACGCTTTGAACAGCGGATCGCTGGAATCGAATTTCGCGCCGCGAAAGACCGGCCACTGGTCGAAGTTCATGCGGTTGACGACGCCAGCCTCGTAGCGGTCCTGGAGATTTTTGCCGACACCGGGCAGATCGACGCGGAGCGGAATCCCATGACGTTCCAGTTGTGCGCGCGGGCCAATGCCGGAAAGCATCAGCAACTGCGGGGTATTGAAGCCGCCCCCAGCCAGGATCACCTCTCGCGACGCACGAAGTTCGTGTCGCTCTCCGGCTTGAACGCTGGAACGAGAGCTGGCACGATACAGCCGCTCGCCCTGAAGATATTCCACCCCAACGGCGCGCTGATTTTCGTCGAGCAGCACGCGTGTTACCAGCGCGTTCAGCATGATTTTCAGCCGGTCCGGATGCTTCGACGCAACCTCCAGAACGCGCTCGCGCGAGCCGTTGCGCGCGTGTTTGTGCGTGGTTAGCGGAAGGTAGCGCAGCCCAATGGAGTTTTCCTTCACCGTCCGCCAGTCGTTGGGATCGAGTTGGCTCTCGACGAGCCAGCGAACGCGATCGACCTTGTGACCGATTTCGGCCATGGCCACCAGTGCCGAGTCGGCAATCACCTCAAAGAGCCGGAAGTTGCGCATCGACAGCATGGGGATGGCCTTCTCGGTGTGCAGCCATCCACGGAACCCGTGTCGCGTCGGGTTGATTCCCAGCCAGGAAAGCCAACGATATGGCAATCGATAATGGCAGTTCTCCAGGCGCTGGAAATAGCGGCGCATGTTGCCGGCGCTCCAGGAAGAATCTCCGGTGAGCGCGGCTATGTTGTCCCAATCGAAATCATGGGGGTAAATCAGGATCATCGCGTTATGCGCGGTGCATCCGCCCAGCGCGCTCGCCCGCGGATAAAGAACGCCGTCAACGCATTCGCCCGCCCACTCGGCGACATACTTGGGATCGCGCTGCTGTACCTCGCGGTCGCGATAGTGGCGAACGAAGAAGTCCCACTTGAACGCCTCGTTCTCCGAAGCAAAGGCGTGGAAAACCGGGACGTCGTAGTCGTAAGGGAGACGGTTCACATCGGGCTGGGCAGGATCGCCGCCTTGCAGTTGCCGCGGATCGCCGCCTGCCTCCAGCAGCACCACGGAATGCCCAGCTTCGGCCAGGCGAGCCGCTACTGTGCCTCCGCCCGCGCCCGAGCCGACAACGATGTATTCGCAGTCAGCGTGCGCGGGGCGCTCGTCCTTCATGTGAAGGGTCTCCCTTGCGAATAAGTATGGCGTTGAGCTTGTGGCGGCAATTATATCCAAGCCAACACCGGCCGCCCTTGGTTCACCACGAATATGCTATGGCCGTTCCCGACGCCTTTCGCTATAGTGCACAACAACATAAACGTAAAGTATGTGGGGCGACGCTCGACCAATCCCTTCGTCGCGAGCAGATTGCGCGACGCAGTATTTTCCGTATCTTGCCACTCTGTCGATTGGATCGAGCTCCTTGGACATGCCCAGGCAATACGGCGTCAGCGGTTCGACATCGCTAAGGGAGCGCAATCTCATGACTCAGATAAGGTGTCGGTGGTGCTGGTGCTTTGGACTGATGCTGCTTATGGTGCTGGCCGGCTGCAACAAACCCCGTCCCGGCCATGTGCAGGACGAAGCGCGGCGGGCGGATCGTCCGGCATCGTCGTTTCCAGCCGCTGACGAAGACTACTTCCGCGACATGGACCAGGACGCGCACGGCATCCTGGCGCTCACTCCCGATGAGATCAAGGGCCGCAACATGTGGCTGGTGTGGACGGGCGGCAATGATCGGCTATGGGACGTGATGACCGTCACCAGTGTCGGCACCTTCGATCTGCTGAAGACCGTTTCCTCTTACCCCGGACTGAAGGCCAGCCGCGACAATCGCTGGAATTATCTTGGCCTGGTGAATGAACCGTGCTTCAAGAAAGCGACGGGACCCGATCCCAATCGCTACGGCCTGTGGCTGGACACGCGCGATCCCAATTGCCCGGCCGATCCATTCGAGAACGAGCAGAAGTATCCGGGGGTGAAGATTGGCGCGCGCGGCAAGAACATCCCGGTCGGCTCGTACTACGGTTACGGCACCGGCATCGTCGGATTGCGGTTGTTCCCCAATCCTGATTTCGATGAGGCTGCGGCGAAGAAGTGGGACCCGAAGCGCTATTACGACGATCCCACCTACTACAACGATAAAAACCTGGTGCGGCCATACCGCGTCGCCATGTCGTGCGCATTTTGCCATGTTGGGCCAAGCCCCATCAAGCCGCCCGCCGATCCGGAAAATCCCAAGTGGGAGAACCTGAGCTCCAATGTTGGCGCGCAGTATTTCTGGATCGATCGCATCTTCGCGTGGGAGTCGGACCCCAGCAGCTTTCCGGTGCAGTTGTTCAAGACTTCACGGCCGGGGACGCTCGACACCTCGCTGGTCTCGAGCGACAACATCAACAACCCACGAACTATGAATGCGGTTTATGGACTGATGCCGCGCCTTGACGTTGCCAAGCGCTGGGGCAAGGAAACGTTGTCCGGAGGCGAGCTCAACAACAAGCAGTTCAACGAGTACGTGCACCAGGGGCCGCTGATGGACTTCTTCCAGCCGCCCAACACGGTGTGGAGCGCCCGCATTTTGAAGGACGGCTCCGACTCTGTGGGAGCGCTGGGCGCGCTCAATCGCGTGTATCTGAATATCGGCTTGTTCAGCGAAGAATGGCTGCTGCACTTCCGCGCGCTGGTGGGAGGCAAGCCGATTACGCCGATCGAAATCGCGGTCGCTAACAAGAACTCCGCGTATTGGGAAGCCACCGAGGCGCAGACGCCCGACATGGCGCTGTTTTTCCTGAAGAGCACCGCGCCCCACCTGCTGAAAGATGCGCCCGGCGGCGAGGCCTACCTGACCAAGGACAATGCCAAGCTGGAGCGCGGCAAGGTTGTCTTCGCCGAGCGCTGCGCGCGCTGTCACTCCAGCAAAATCCCGGAAGGCGCACCCGCGATGGATGCCGGTCATGGCTGCTCGGGCAAAGATTACCTGAACTGCTGGAACCGGTACTGGGTCTGGACCAAGACGGAAGATTTCAAGACCAAGATGCGCGCCATCGTCCACAAACCCGACTTCTTGGATGGCAACTATCTTTCCACCGACATGCGTGTGCCGGTCACGCTTCTTCAGACGAACGCTTGCAGTCCGCTGGCCACGAACGCGATCGCCAACAACATCTGGGACAATTTCGCTGCGCGCACATACAAAGAGCTGCCGTCGGTGGGCACGATCACTTGGTATGATCCTGTGACCGGCCAGCCGCGCACCTACGCGATGCCGGGCGGCGGCCGCGGCTACACGCGTCCCGCGTCGCTGATCAGCGCCTGGTCCACAGCGCCATTCCTGCTGAACAACAGCGTGGGCAAGTTCAATCCCAGCCCAGCGGTCCAGGCGCGCATGGAGTCGTTCCAGGACTCGATCGAGAAGATGTTGTGGCCGGAGAAACGCGAAAAAGACAAGGTGCTGGGCGACAAAGTTCCAGGCATGATCGATCGCACCACGCAAACCAGCTACCTGCGCATTCCCGCCGGCTATCTCCCTGATTTCCTCAAGCCGCTCCTCAGCCCAGGACAGCGCTTCCTGCCGTGGCTCTTTGGAGAGGGTGGTGTCGTGATCGGGCCCATTCCCGCGGGCACGCCGGTCGATCTGCTGGCGAACTTGGACATTCTGGGCGAAACCGCGACCCCGCAGGAAAAAATCAATCACGATCAGAAGGTGCTGAACCTGCTGATCAAGATGAAACACGACCTGGAAAGCCTGCCGCAGGGCGCCAGCGATGAAGAGGCCAAAAAGGTTTTCGCGAATCTGGTAGAGCCCTTGCTTGAGTTGAGCAAGTGCCCCGACTTTGTGGTCAACCGCGGACATTACTTTGGCACCAGCTATTTCCGGGAGGAGCCGGGTCTCAGCGACGATGACAAGCGCGCGCTGATCGAGTACGTCAAGACGTTTTAATCGTAAGAACGAGTGCCGTAGGCACGAAATAGTCTAGCCCAGCACGTAGCCGAAGGCGCAGTGCTGGTGAAGTGCGACATTTGATCCTAGTCCCGTAGGGACGGCAGGGTTCCGTAGCGCAGTGATGTCATGAGCAAACCCCTCGCCTGGCTCGCCCTTCTTCTCCTCGTTGCCAGCGCTCTCTCCCTGCTCTTCCGGCGGTCCTCGCGGAATTCCGCTCCTCCCGATGATGCCAAAGCGGCGGGCAAAACCGTTGCCGATTTTCCGCAGACGGCTTCGCACGCTTTCGACGACATGGACGGCGGTCTGTCTCTGAATGACGACGAACGCAAAGGAAAGAACACCTGGATCCTGTGGACGGCGGGGGACCAGGTTTTCTGGGATGGCATGGCGCAGCACGGTCTCGGCACTGCCGACCTGCTGAAGACGATCGATTCGCGGCGGCGCGGCTCGCGCTTCAAAGACATGGGGTTGGTGAACCAGCCGGGATTCCAGCAGGCGACACAGCCTGACCAGTTCGGCCTCTGGTTGGACACCGGTGAGCAGGAGGAGGGCGTCGATCCCGCCGTCTATGGGCGGCCGTCAGGCATTGTCGGACTACGGCTTTACCCCAATTCCAAATTTGACGAGCAGGCACGCCGGCGCTGGGACCCGAAGCGCTATTACTCCGATCCCAATTACTACAACGATCCCAACCTCGTGCGGCCTTACTTGGTGGGAATGGCGTGCGGTTTCTGCCATGTTTCATTTAATCCGCTGAAGCCGCCGGAGGATCCCGAAAAGCCGGCGTGGCGCAACCTGTCGTCGACGATAGGGAACCAGTACTTCAATGCCAGCCGCGTTTTTGATAGTGGCGCGGGCGCCGACAGTTACGTGTATCAGTTGCTTCACTCCTGGGCGGCGGGAACGGTGGATACGTCCTTTCTTGCTACTGACAATCTGAACAATCCCGGCGCGATGAATTCGATCTATGCCGTGGCGGCGCGGATGGCGGTAGCACACGAGGAGGACATTAGGGGCGGCGCGCTGAACTTCCCCGGCGAGCAGAAGCATATGGCGGTGCCGCACGTGCTCAAAGATGGCGCCGACTCGGTGGGGCTGGTCGGCGCCCTAAGCCGCGTTTATGTCAGCATCGGCGAATATAGCCAGGAGTGGCTGCGCGACCACAACCTGATGGTTGGCGGCAAACCGCAGCGGCCATTCGAGGTCGCAACAGCGCAGAAAAACTCGGTGTACTGGCAGGCCACGGCAGAGCGCGTGCCCAACCTGGCGAAATTCCTGATGAAGATGCAGGGGCCGAAGCTGGCCGATGCGCCGGGCGGCTTGTCCTACCTGACGCAAGACGAAAACGTTTTGCAGCGCGGCAAGCTGGTCTTTGCGGAAAATTGCGCCAAATGCCACTCCAGCAAGCAGCCGGCGGACCGCGCCACGACGCAGCAGCAGTATCTCGACTGGATGCGCGCCGAGGTTCAGAAACCCGATTTCCTCGACAACAACTTCTTGTCTACCGAAGAGCGCATTCCCATTGACGTGGTGCAGACGAATGCCGCACGCGCGCTGGCGACCAATGCCATTCGCGGGCACGTCTGGGACAATTTTTCCTCCGAGACTTACAAAATCTTGCCCTCGTCGGGCGAGATCGAGATCCAGGATCCCTTTGTTGCGCCGTTACGGAAATTTCGCGTGCGCGGCGGCGGCCCCGGCTATTATCGCGTGCCATCGCTGATCGGCATCTGGGCGACGGCGCCCTTCCTGCACAACAATGCACTGGGAATCTATACCGGCGATCCCTCAGTCGCGGGACGCATGAAGGCCTTTAATGACGCCGCCGAAAAACTCCTGTGGCCGGAGAAGCGGCTGGGTGTCGCGTCTGTGGCACGCACGACGGCGGACAGCTACATCCAGATTCCCGCCCCGTATTTGCCGGCTGAATTGCAATCGCTCGCACAGGGCGGTTTTCTGCGGATCGGCCCTATTCCAGCCGGAACGCCTATCGACCTCGTCGCCAACGCCGACCTGGATTTGTCTCACCACGGCAAAGCCCTCGATCGCGTGAAACTGCTCGCAAAGGTCCAGGCGGACCTCGTTAAGATCACGCTGAATCATCTGGATTCCAATTCGTCGCGCGAGATCATGAGCAACCTGGTCCCCGATCTGCTGAAGATCAGCAAGTGCCCGGACTTCGTCCTGGATCGCGGGCATTACTTTGGAACCAAGCTGCCGGATGACGACAAGCGGGCGCTCATCGAATATCTGAAAACGTTTTAGACGCTGCTATACCGCCGAATCACAGCCGTTCGATGGCGTCAATGATGCACTCGCACAGGACCCTGCGGCCGGTGAGCAGCGCGGAGAAATGACCTGCATCCAGCCAGCGCAGTGTGCTGCCGGGCCAGTGCCGGTGCAGACGCTCGGTTTCGCTGCGCATCACGTAGCCATCGCGCATACAGCCCAAAATCACCGCCGCATCCGTACGTATCGGACATGAGTAATGGGTGACGTCGGCCGCGTCGAAAAACAATCCCAGGCGTTCGCGCGCTGCGGCGCTTTGTGTCGCTCCGCCGCCTAAGCCATCGTAGTCAACGCTCCAGGACAGCAGCCCGCGGGTGTAGATGCTGCTGGCCGAGGCCCCCGCAGCCATCGCCGCGCACGCGACAGGAAAGGGGGAAACCGCTGCGGTGATCGCAGCCATGTGGCCACCCATGCTATATCCCGCGACGGCCAGACGTTCGTAGTGCGGGCTGAGGCATGTGAGAAGTGCCCGGGCCTCCAGCACCATTCCGAGGGCCAGCGCGCCCTGATCGCTTACCGTCATCGCGGGCAGACCTCCCGCCGTCCGGCGGCGGCCATAAAAAGGATTTTCCAGCAGGTAGAGATCGAGTCCCTGTTGGGTCAGAGAACCGAAAACGCGCTCCCGCACGAGATAACCCTGGTCGTTCGAGCCAGCCAGGATTACGCAAGCATCGTGGTTGCCTGCGCGTTGCCACGCGCGCACATGTCCCGTACCTGCTTTATCCGGCAACATCGGCAAGGGCGACGGGAAAATACCATCGCGTCTCACCGCCCGGCCACGCTCTCGTACCGGACTCCACGAAACTGAGATCGCGCACGGCGGATCGGTATGCGACACCTGGCTGGACAATGCCGCCAGAAAAGCCTCATCGCCCCATCCGCGCGAGAAAACCTTCGCGCCGCGCGACAGCAGCGCGATAACGAGGTCCAGCGGATGCGCGTCAGCGGCATGCGAATCGCCGGCCAACTCCCGCCGCCATCGGTTGACACGTTGGACTGCTGTTCGCACTTGCGACCTCACCGATGAAAGTTGGTGTAGATGATACCCCGAAATGAGATGAACGCGGGGTCGTGCAAGCTGCTTCTTGCTCAAGCCGCTGGCGGATAAATAGACTAGAAGTGACTCAAAGGAGAGGGATCCTCCGAATGGCAAACGAAGGGCAGATATGGCTCTCGTCGTTTTTCTCCGCGGCATCAACGTTGGCGGGCACAGAAGGTTTCGCCCCAGCATCCTTGCAAGAGCGCTGAGCGACTATGACGTTGTGAACATAGGGGCCGCAGGCACGTTTGTGGTTCGCAACCCTGGATCGCGAGCAACCTTCCGCGCTGAACTGCTGCGGAAGCTGCCTTTCGAAGCGGAAATTGTGCTCTGCGACGATCGCGATCTGATCCGTCTGGAGATGCAAAATCCGTTTGCAAGCGAGCCGTCATCCCCCGACATCGTTCGATTCGTAAGTATTCTGTCGAGAGCGGCGCGCAGTCCGTCTGCCACTCCGATCACAATTCCGTCGAGTGGAGAGTGGTTCGTGCGAGTTATCGCTTCAAATGGCCGGTTCGTCTTTGGAGTATACCGTCGCCACATGAAGACGATTGGTTATCTTGGCCAGATCGATAAGCTGTTCGGTGTACCGGCTACCACACGCAACTGGAACACAATTCTTGGCGTGATACGGATTCTGAACCGGCAGGAGAAAAAGGCTGCGGACTAGAGCCACTTCCGTCGAGTGCCTCCACACATTCCCAATTTTGCGAACGTGTGGAAGCGCCTGGCGGAGCCGGCAATCATCTGCCCTCACGTGCGTCCTGTAGCCGCTGAATGTCGAGCTTGTCCATCTGCAACAGCGCCTGCATCACGCGCTGCGACTTGGCGGGATCAGGATCGCTCATCAGCTTGCCCAGCGCGATCGGCACGATCTGCCATGACACGCCGAATTTGTCCTGCAACCAGCCGCAGCGGTCTTTCCGGCCGCCCGCCGACAACTTTTCCCAGTAGTAATCCACTTCGTCCTGGTTTTCGCAGCTCACCACAAACGAAATGGCAGGCGTGAAAGTGAACTGCGGTCCGCCATTCAGCGCGGAGAATGTCTGGCCTTCAATCTCGAAGCTGACCACCATGACCGATCCCTTGGGACCCGGCCCTGCGTCCCCATAGCGGCTGATGGTTCCGATTTTTGAGTTCTTGAAAATAGAGACGTAGAAATTTGCGGCCTCTTCGGCGTTGTCGTTGAACCACAGGAATGGGCTGATTTTCTGCATGAAACCTCATCTCCTTGGATAAAGTGACTTGGATGCTTCAGCGGTAGGGATAGAATACAAAAAATAAAAGGGAGAGCGCGGTCAACACCCACAGGCCGGCTTTAAGTTGACGCCGCTTTCCTGCGACCAGCTTGCAAATCGGATAAAGCACAAAGCCGGCACAAATCCCGATGGCGATATTGAAGGTGAACGCCATGAGCACAACGACAGCGAACGCTGGAACCGATTCGGTGTAATCGCTGAAATCGATGTGGCTGATCGGCGCGAGCATGAACAGACCAACGACGATAAGCGCCGGGCCATAGGCTTGTGCGGCGATGGCGGTAGCAAAAGGCGTGAAGAACAGCGCCAGCAGGAAGCAGGTCCCCGTCACTAGCACAGTGAAGCCGGTACGCCCGCCGACCTCGATCCCGGTAGCCGACTCGACATAAGCGCCGGAGACGCTGGTGCCCAGAACGGGCGCGAGCGCGGTGGTGATGGCATCGACCATCATCGGCCGCTCGATCTGCGGCAGTTGGCCGTTCTTGTCAAGGAAGCCGGCCCGCGCCGAAAGGCCAATCAGCGTGCCCATGGTGTCGACGAAGGCCATTACAAACAGGGTGAGCACCACCGGAAATGCTCGCCAGGTGAACACTCCGTGAAAGTCGAGTTTCCAGAGGATGGGCGCGAGGCTGGGAGGCAGGCTGACTACCCGTGGCGGGGGCGTCGCCGTCTTAGCGACAAACGCAATCAAGGTGGTAATGACGATGCCCAGCAGGATCGCACCGGGGACTTTGCGAATGGTGAGCGCCGAGATCAGGACGAAGCCAAACATTGCCACCAGCGCAGGCGGTGAGGTCAGGTTCCCGGCCTGCACCGGAGCGCCGGGAACTCCGAGCCGGACCAGTCCGCTTTCGTTCAGGCCAACGAAGGTGAGGAATAATCCCAAGCCAACCGCGAAGCTGTAGCGCAAGGAGAGAGGAATGCTGTCGACAATCCACTGCCGGAGGCGGAGCACGGTCAGGATGACGAACAACACTCCGGCAATAAAGACGGCAGCGAGTGCGGTTTGCCAGGCGAAGCCCAGCGCCTTGCAGACGGTGTAGGCGATGAAGGCATTTTCCCCCATGTAGGGAGCGATGGCGAAGGGACGATTGGCATAAAAGGCCATCAGGTAGCAGCCGATGGCTGCGACCAGTGCGGTCGCGACCAGCGAGGGACCTTCGGGAATTCCGGCGACGGTGAGAATCGCCGGATTTACTACCACAATGTAAGACATCGTGGTGAAGGTGGTAAGCCCGGCCAGGACTTCACGGGACAGCGAGGTACCATGGCGATCGAAACCAAACAGTGAGTTCATCTCGCGATGCGCGACAGCTGGTTGGATTTGGGCATTAGGCTGACCGGAGTGGCGGCGCAGCCTGTTCCGAGTCTACGCTTAAGCAGGCACAAAGGCCCGCATTTTGCGGAAGTGCAGAAGGAGGAGTGCTTGAGCAACGAAGAGCTGTTCAAGGCGATCGCGGAGCAGTTGATGACGGGCAGTTTCGTTACTCTCCGAGAAAAGCGTATCCCCGTTCGCCACACCAGCTCGCAGCGCCTGCGAACCGTCGCCTTCACTATCGATGGGCACGAATACCAGGCGATCGAACAGAATGCCGAGAAGCCAAGCCGATGGGGGAAGCTGGCACAGGACGGGCACCAAGTGGTGCAGTTCAAGGACGCGGTGACGAACAAGTTTGTGGCGGTTGCGGTCGACGGCAAGATTACGTTTTACGGCAAGGGCAGGAAGCATAGCGACTAGACGGAAGCTGGCTCTTCATTGGGGTCGTAGTTTAATCTTGTCCTACCGGAGTGCGCCGCTAACGCGTGCCAGCTGCAAAAGTAGAACGGTCGCGCACGAGACTCGCTGGGCGAGAGCCGAAGGCGTCGGGCTGCTTCGGCCTGAACTCCATCGCTCTGCTCCATGCCCACTCCAATGCAGCCTCCATCATTGCGGTCGAGGAAGAAAAATACTGGCGCGTCCGATGGTTTCGCACCATTACCCGGGAGGGCCTGCGCACCTGATTAATACTGGCGATTTGTTATAATGCAGAAGCCTTTCTGGAGTGGCGCTATCGTCTAGGGGTTAGGACGGAAGATTCTCAATCTTCAAACCCGGGTTCGATTCCCGGTAGCGCTACCAACTATCCTCCGCCAACGTCCGCTAAATCAGCGAGTTTTGTTCTTACTCAAAAAATACCCTGACGCACCCTAGCGCACAAAAATCGTTTGCTGGTACACAAGATGGTACACAGCCCGCTTCCTCCAGAACTGGAGATAAGCGAAAGCGGAGGGCCAGTCGGTTTGTCAGCGTTGTGCCGACCCCCGTATGTTGGATACATGCTCACTCGCTCTGAATTTGTGGGTTGGCTTGACGTGCAGCGGTCTGCCGGCGATTCATTCACCGCGATTGGCCGTGATCTTGGCGTTAGTTGCAGCTTTCCCGGCGTGATACCCTTCGTCATCCGCAAGACCCCGACCACGAAGGGAAGCCGACGGTAATCAAAATGAGCGACGAGATTCAGCAGCTCTGGGTTCGAAATACTGCTTCTCCGGATTTCGACGGGATCACCGATCTATGCCGGCGAATCTATCCTGACACCCCGCCTTGGAATGCGGCGCAGCTTTCGTCTCATCTGCGCGTTTTTCCGGAAGGACAGTTCGTTGCGGTGCATGGGCGGGAAGAGAAAGTTGTGGGTATGTCAGCTAGCCTGATCGTGGACTGGGAAGATTACAACATGCTGGAGAATTGGGAGCAGTTCACCGCCGACGGGATGTTCACCAATCACGACCCGCAGCGGGGGCGCACGTTATATGGGGCGGAGGTCATTGTCGATGCGAGCTTGCAGCACCACGGCATTGGCGACAAGCTCTATGCTGCCCGGCGCAGCCTGACGGAGTCGCGGAAGCTGCTGCGCATCCGGGCCGGATCGCGGCTGCGCGGTTATAGTCGCTGCGCCTGCCGCTTGACCCCGGAAGAGTACGTGCTGGCGGTGGTTGAAGGCGTGGAATACGACCCCACGCTAAGCTTCCAACTCAAGGAAGGCTTTCATGTCCTGGCGGTGGTAACGCACTATCTTAGCGACGATCCGGAAAGCCTCGGCTATGCCGGGGTGATTGAATGGCTGAACCCCGAGATTATCCGGCCGGAGCACGTCGCCGGGCGGCCGACACGATTTCTACGCAAGGCGCTCGCCCGGAGCGCGGAAGCCTAAGCCGAAGCGGAATTTTCTGGCCGGGCGGAAGGTTGCTCGCGCCCGGGTAAACCGCCGGTGAATAACAATGTGACTTTCCTCCTGCAGCAATTGATTTCTTCTCTCAGACTCTATCAGGATCGCGGCAAGAAACAGATCCGGGAAAAAGTTGCTGGCCGTCAAAACTATAGGGACCTCCCACCACCGTTCCCCAGATGGTATCGTCCGGTGTTACGCTGTATCCGCTATGACGGCCGAGGAAATTAAACAGCTTTTGCAACTGCAGCCGCTGCCCGTCGAGGGCGGATTCTTTCACGAAACCTACCGCTCGCACTGGCATGTCTCGGCAGAATACCTGCCCGACGGCATTAAAGGCTCACGCTCCATCGGTACGGCCATCTACTACCTGATCACGCCGGACACTTTTTCCGCGCTGCATCGGCTGCCGGGCACCGAAGTTTTTCATTTCTACCTGGGCGATCCCGTGGTGATGCTGCAACTGCTGCCCGACGGATCGTCGCGGACCGCCACCCTGGGTCCCGATCTTGCCAATGGACAGCAGCCGCAAGTGGTGGCGCGGGGGCAGGTGTGGCAGGGCAGCCGGTTGGCGCCCGGCGGCAAATGGGCGCTGATGGGGACGACCATGTCTCCGGGCTTCGACTATGCCGATTACGAACATGGCAATCGCGAGCAGTTGATCGCGCAGTATCCCGGCGCGGCCATGAAGATCAGGGAGTATACGCGTTAGGGACGGATGGATCGGCTGGATCCTGGCTGACGACCGGCAATTTGTCCTACAGTTTACATTTTGTCATACAACAGCATAGAATTGGTTTCATGAAAACAACTGTCGTACAGGCGCGCCTGGACCGCGAGTCGCAGACGGCATTGGAGACATTGGTTAAGCGTCTCGGCTGGAGCCCATCACGGATCGTACGTGAGGGTGTGCGTCTCCTCGCCGCTAACTATAAACAGCCGGGCAAAAAGAAATTTATTGGCATCGGGCGTTTTTCTTCAGGCGTTCCTGATCTCGCTCACAACAAGAAGTATTTGGAAGGGTTCGGACGTTGAATCCCGTGCTGCTCGATGCCAGCGTCCTGGTGTCCATCTTGGATCGCACCCAAAGCTATCATTCCGCTTGCGTCAGGGCGGTTGCTGAAATCGATCGACGGCTGATAACCTGCGAGGCTGTTATCGCCGAGAGTTGTTACTTGCTGCGGCGGGTTCCCGGTGCAGCCGAGACGATTCTAGAAAACCTCGAGCGAGGAGTTTTCGAAATTCCCTTTCAGCTTGCGGAATCCGCCGCCCCCGTCAGAAGCGTCATGCATAAATATCGAGATCATCCTATCGATTTTGCCGACGCCTGCCTTATACATCTTGCCGATCAAATGGACACGGGAGACATCCTTACCCTTGACCGGGATTTTCTGCACTACCGGTGGAGGAAGACGCGCATTTTCGAGTTGCTGGTTGACCTAGATTAGCCGGCTCTCCCTACCCGCACTTTCCCGTCCCATGACAGGCCCGGAGTTTCGAGGAGCAATTGCCCGGCTCGGCCACTTCGCCGTCGGGGCCGATGCAGGTCTGGGTGTGCATGCACCAGAACAGGCCGTCGTTGGAGGGCGGCACGCTGGGATCGCGTTCCGCCTCGATGAACTGGCCCTTCCAACGCAGGGCCGGACAGAGGTTGTCGCGTGCAGTAGCGAAGCGTTCGGCGTCCAGATTGAGCATCATGCGGCACCTCCGGTCTGGCCGCTCTGCGCGTTGAGGATCGCGCGTTTAACGGCAACTTTGGCCAGCGTGATCTTGTACTTGTTTTGGCTGAGCGGCTTGGCGCCAGCCAGCGCAGCGTTGGCCGCCGCCATTGCGGTGTCCGGCGTAATGCTCTTGCCGGTTAATGCCTGCGCCGCTTCGGGCGAGACCCACGGGATCGGCGCAACTTGCCCAAGCACGACACACGCGGTCTTTACCGTGTTGCCGTCCATCTCGAGCGTCACGCTGGCCATAGCCAGCGGCCAATCGAAGGCCGCTTTCTGTCGCACCTCGTAATTGGCGGCCTTGGTGTTCTGGGCGGGCGGAGGTACAACCAGTTCGATCACCATCTCGCCCGGCTTGAGATCGTGCTCCCGCTCATTTTCCGATTTGGGGATCACGAAGAACTTCTCCAGCGGCAGCTCGCGCACACCGCTGCCGGGAGCCTTCGCCGAGTAAAGGCGAATTTTCGCGCCGTACGCGATCAGCACGGGAGCCAATGTTGACGGGCTGACGAAGTAGGCCGGACCGTTGTTGCCCAGGATCGCGGCGTAGCGGTTGTCGCCCTCCACCACCATGGACTTGCCGTCCGGCGCCTTGGGAAACAGTCCCATGCCGTTGCGGAAGTACCAGCAACGAGGGCGTTGGCACATGTTGCCGCCGACCGTCGCCAGATTGCGAATCTGCGGGCTGGCGGCTTCGTTGGCAGCGTCAATCAGCATCGGATAGGCGGCAAGTTCGGTCTTCGCCTCGGCGAGTTCTGCGACCGTAGTCAGAGCGCCGATGCGCAGGCCGTTGCCAGGCTGATAGCGGATGCCGCGCAGCGATTCGATCTGCTTGATGTTGACGAGGCGCTTGGGCGTGACTACATCGTCCTTCATCAGCGCCAGCAAATCGGTGCCGCCGGCGAGGATCGCGGCGTTGTCAGCGAGCAGCGTGGCCACTTGCTCTTTATTCGTGGCGCTGACGTATTCGAAAGCTTGCATTACACCCTCCCACAATGTGGGGCTCGACTCCTGAGATATGTACGACTCCTCCTTGAAGGGGCATACCTTCAGGCGTGCCGGTCAAGGTGAGTTACAAATTCGGCTTCAGCCGCTGAGGGAACCCCATCTGCTGAAAACTCGAAACAGCAGATCCCTCGCCGACTAAAGTCGGCTCGGGATGACAAAAACAAGAATAACGACGGCGCAGCTAAAGCTGCGCCCCTTCAACGAGGGTCTACGCAGTGCTCGTCCCCTCCAGCGCCTCCAGCACCCGCGCGGGCGACAGCGGCAAAAACGGCACACGCACGCCGATGGCATTGGCCACCGCGTTCGAAATCGCCGCGCCGGGCGAGACCACCGGCGGCTCGGCCAATCCGATCACGCCACGCTCGTCGTAGCCCTTGCCGGTCATCATGTGTACCTTCAGCTCGCCAATATCCGCGATGCCTGCCAGCCGATAGAACTCCATGTTCGGATTCAGCATTCGGCCAGTCACCGGATCGAGAATCTTCTCCTCGTAGAGTGCATAGCTGATGCCCATGATCAGCGCGCCCATTACCTGGCTCTCGGCAGTCTTCACGTCAACGATCAGGCCGCAATCCTGCACGGCGACCATCTTGTTGACCCGCACAATCCCGGTTTCGGTATCGACGGAGACGTCGGCCATCTGCACCCCGCCGACGCCGCTGTTGGTCAGATCGGGCGGCTTCGATTTGTCGGGATTCTTGCCGCGCACGGTCATGGGCATTGCGCCAATTTTTGCGCAAGCGTCCTTCCACGAAAGGCTGCGGCTAGGATCGCTCTTCACTCGTACAGTTGCGTTCACCGCCTCCAGTTCTTCCGGCTGCGCTTTGAGCGCGGGAGCGACTTTAGCAAAGAGTTGATTGCGCGCGTCCACCGCAGCGCGTCGCGTCGAAGAAGTCACACCGCCCGAAGTGGTGCTGCCGCCACTGGCGCCGGAGACGGGATAGCGGCTGTCACCAATCAGCAGCTTGACCTGGTCCATGGGAATACCGAGCGTGTCGGCGGCAACAATAGTGATGATGGTGCGGCATCCCGTGCCCAGGTCCTGGGTCGCCATTTTGATCTCGACGGAGCCATCCGGATGAATGGTGAGATCGCAATCGCTGTTGTGACCGCGGCCTCCCCAGGTGTGCAGCGACATGCCCAAGCCACGCTTCACCGGGCCGGCGGTCTTGTCGCCGCGCGGATGCCAATTCTGCTTCCACTGCATCATTTCAGCCGCAATCGGCAGTTCGTCGTGATAGATAGTCGCGCGCGGCCCGGCGATCTCCAGGTTGCGGGTGATCACCTCCAGCGGGTCCATGTTCATCTTCGCCGCCAGGTCATCCAGGGCGCCCATGGTGATCATCGCCGCTTGAGGATGATTGGGAGCACGCCAGGCGCGAGCGCTGCCCTGATTCGTGGAGATGGCAATGTGCTGCTTGCGCTGGTTGGGAATCTCGAAGATGTAAGGCAGAGGAGGCGAGCCGCCGCCGCCCATGCCGCCCGTTCCCCAGGAGCGCGACTCCCAAGCCACCAGCCTGCCGTCTTTGTCGGCGGCGACCTTCACTCGCGCAAATCCCGACGGACGCATGCCCGCGACTTCCTGTTCGGCAGCGCGATCGAGCATGATCTTCACTGGCTTACCGCCCGCGGCCTTCGACAACTGCGCCGAAGCGACACCCCAGCGATCCGGGCTGAATTTGCTCCCGAAGCCGCCGCCAATGTACTGCTGCATCACCTGGATATTGCCCGCGGGAATACTTAACGGCCCCGCAAGTTGCGGCGCGATACCGGAGAGATTCTGGGTGGAGATATGTACCAGCAACTCGTTGTCGCTGGGCCATTCCGATGCCATGCCGTGGGTTTCAAGGCAGCAGTGGGTGATGCAGGAGGCGCCGTAGAGTCCCTCGGAAACCGCCGCTGCCGAAGCAAACGCTTTGTCGGGCTGGCCCTGCGTCTGTACGGCTGTTTTCTTGTACGGAGAGCTTGGGCCCTTAGCTTCGGCGTACTTCGCGGTGCGCAGCGCCTCGATCACCTTGCGATTGACTCCGGACTCCTGCGCGTCTTTCAGATACTTATCATCGGGATGAAAGCTGATGCCGTTCTTTTGTATGGCGGCGATCACCTGCTCATCGGGGACCTGGTTGTCCTCCATGTCCTCGAAATTTTCGCGGCTAAGCGGGCCACTGGTGGCGGCGATGTTCTTTGGCGGCTCCGCGTCGGAGACGAAGTGTGGCAGGACGTCATACTGCACCTTGATGGCTCGGATCGCATCATCGGCAGTCGCTTCATCGACAGCAGCAACGGCGATAATTTCATCGCCCGCCCAGAAGATCTCCGTTCCCGGCTTCTGGATGACCTGCACCGCTTTCACTCCTTTCATCTTTTCGGCGGCGCTGGTATCGATGCTGGTGATTCTTGCGTGCGCGTAGGGGCAGCCGAGAATCTTTCCCGCCAGCAGGCCGCTGGGGTTGTAATCGTAGGTGTACTTGGCGCGGCCGGAGGACTTGATTGGGCCATCGACGCGGGAAATCCTCTTGCCCAGCAGCGGACGGGTTGCGGGATCGGGCCACTGATAGTCGGTCATGAGTTTCTCTCCAGCGTCTTACCGGTAAGATCGAGCGCCGCAATCTTACTGGTAAGATTTCCGCTCTGAGTCTTACTGGTAAGACGATTGGCGACCTCGCGAATTCCTTTGTAGGTCCCGCAGCGGCAGAAGTTTCCGCTCAGGCCGCGGCGAATGTCGTCCTCGGTGGGATTGGGGTTCTGTTGCAGAAAATACGTGGTCGCCACGATAAAGCCTGGGGTGCAGAAGCCGCACTGCTCGGCATCGTGATCGACGAAGGCTTGCATCACCGGCGTCAAGCTGTCGCCGGAAGCCAAACCCTCGATGGTCGTGATGTCGTTGCCCTGGGTGTCGATGGCCAGCACCGAGCAGGCATAGACAGGCTTGCCTTCCAGCAGAACTGTACATGCCCCGCAGGTGCCACGGTCGCAGACCGATTTCGCGCCGGTCAGGTTGAAGTTATTGCGCAGGGCTTCCAGCAGCGTGACCCGCGGCTCAAGCTCGGCACTGAGCTTGTTGCCGTTTACCGTCAGTGTGATCGGCACCTTGCCGGGGCCGTGAACGGCGACGTCCTCACCTGCGGCGGGTACAACGGTTGGGCCCAGCACCAGCGGCACGGCTACGCCGATGCCGGAGATCTTCATGAAATCGCGCCGCGTTACGCCCGCGGATTGATCAGGCTTGCGCGCATCTTCGTCCTTCATCGCGCCTCCAGGAATGCGAAACTTGCCGTGGTCCGCGCTTGCCGGAGTTCAAGAGTGGGTCGCCAGACGAAAGGGCCGGTTCGGCGGGACGCAGACTCAGCCTGCGAGTATAACTCCGCGGATGGCCCTGAGGTGGGGATGGACAGGAACTAAAGGGAGAAACGTGAGATGTGACACGGCGACCCGCCGGGAGCCGCCGTGGACTGCCGAGGCTACTTTTTAAGCGTCCGGATATAGGAGACGAGGTCCTTGACCTGGGCGTCAGTCAGCTTGCCCTTGTAGGCCGGCATCTTGCCTTTGCCATTGTCGATGGCGCCGGTCAGTTCGGCATCGGACATCTTCTGAACGTCTGCGCTGCCCATATCTTTGGTCCCCATCGCGGCCTTGCCGGCGCCGTCGGGTCCATGGCACATGGCGCATTTCGCCTTAAACAGCTCAGGGCCGCTTTGGGCTGCTGCCATCGGGGGGAGTGCAAGGGCAAGGACAAAGCTGAATACAGCAATAAGTCGTAACCATTTCATCGTCATTCGTTTTCCTCTCCTTCAGAGAACCGCCAAGTATGAACAATGCGCCGCGCAAAGCGGCGATGACACTGTACTCCCCGGCTTGCTGCTTTGCCATACAACTTACGCGTAAGCAGTGGGGAAAAACCCGCCCAGCGGGGTGATATCCCGCTACAGCCCATCAGCAAAAACCCTTCCCGGCGCATCGAGTTGCGTTTAAGCGCCTGTGTTTTAAAGAGAATAGCAGCCAATATCCCGGCTCGGCAGTTTGGCACGCCCGGTGCACTTACCAAATCCAAACCGCTTCGTTTGAGAGGCTTTCGTGGAACCGACGTTAGCAGTGATCGGCCTTAATTACCGCACGTCACCGGTCGCGGTGCGGGAGCGTTTCTGGATCAACCCGGCCCGCCGAACTGACGCGCTTTACCAGTTGGTCCGCTCCGAAGGAGTGGAAGAGGTTGTTGTTCTGGCCACCTGTAATCGCACGGAATTCATTCTGTGGGCCAGCGACGTGCCCACTGCCGCCAATTCGGTACTGCGATTCCTTGCTCAGGAATACCAGCTAAAACTTTGTGACTGGTCGCATTTTTACCGGCTGATGGACGATGTTGCGCTTACCCACATCTTCCGCGTGACCTCAGGACTGGACTCCATGGTGTTAGGCGAGCCGGAAATTACGGGGCAAGTTAAGGAAGCCTGGGCGCTTTCCCAGAAGGCGGGCACAACCGGGCGTTTCCTCGATGCGGTCATGCAGAAAGCCCTCACGGTTTCCAAGCGGACCCGGACGGAAACGGCGATCGGATCGTCGGCAGTATCGGTTCCTTACACCACGGTGGAACTCTCGAAAAAAGTGCTGGGAGATCTCTCCGGCCGGCAGGTGTTGTTGATCGGGGCCGGCAGGATGAGCGAGCTGGCGGCCCATTACCTGATGAAGGCCGGCGCGAAGCATGTGAAGGTCATGAACCGCACACCGGCGCGCGCGGAGGAGCTGTCGCAGAAATTGGGCGCGACACCGGTTTTGTTCGACGAGCGGCTGCGCCACCTGAAAGAGGCCGACATCGTGGTCAGCTCTACCGCCTGCCCACACGTGATCATCACCCGCGAGGATGCCGTCAACATCGCGAGAGAGCGGGAGCAGCGCCCGATGGTGATGATCGACATCGCCGTACCGCGCGACATCGATCCGGCAGTCCGCGAGATCGAAGGCATTCACCTGTTCGACATGGACGATCTGGAACATGTGGTCCAGCGCAATGCGGTCGGGCGGCAGGCAGCGGCGGAAGCTGCGGAAAAGATTGTGCTGGCGGAGGTGCAGGGCTTCCGTCGCAAACTGATCGCGGAGCGGGTGGTGCCTACCATCATTGCCCTGCGCGAACGTCTCGATGATCTCTGCCAGCAGGAGTTGCAGATCCTGCGCAAGGAATTTGGACCCTTCACGGAAGACCAGGACCAGGCGCTGACGGCGCTTACCGCTCATATCACACAGCGGATTGCCGGTTCTCTGGCTCGCGAACTAAAGGAGTTACCCGAGCGGTCCGAACAGGATGTGCTGACCGCCGCCGTGGGACGGTTGTTTCATCTGGAACAGCCGGGGTTAGCGGTAGCGGGAAAGAACTGACGTCGGGCAGTTGGCAATTAGCACTTAGCATTTGGCCGTTGCCAAATGCCAAATGCCAAATGCTAATTGTTAACTGCAAAGGCAGGCAAGGAGTTGACGGCCAATGAAGGCTTCCGAGATTTGCAGGTTTGGCAGCAAGCACACGAAATTACGTTGGCCGTGTACCGATGCACCAAGAACTTCCCGCACGAAGAGACATACGGAATTGTCAGCCAACTGCGACGGTGTAGTTCATCGGTACCTGCGAACATCGCAGAAGGTTGTGGACGGGTGGGTAATCCCGAGTTCGGCCGCTTTCTCGTGATAGCCATGGGCTCAGCGAGCGAGCTGGCATACTTTCTCATACTTGCACGGGACTTAGAATACCTGCCACAAGAAGCGCATGCGACGATCTCCAATAAGGTTGGACGGATGCGGCGCATGCTGAATCGCTTGATTTTGAAAGTACAACTCGAGGCACGAGAAAACCCACGGAAGTCCTCAGCACGGACAGAGATACTACGTACCAAGTGCTAAGTGCCACGTGCCACGTGCCAAGTGCCAAGTGCAACACTTATAGGAGCAATGGAATGTCCGAAACTGCGCAAAAGAACAACAGCAATACCAGCTTCACCACCGTGCAGGCTTACACCCTGGCGGTGATCACCCTGGCCATCGGAATCGCCGTGGGCTACTTTGCCCGCGGGCCGGCGTCCGCCTCGCCCGCCACCGAGAGCGCGCAGGCAGCGGCGCCCACTGGAATGGGCACTGCTCCGATGGGTGCGGCCCAGCTTCCCGGAATTGGATCTCCGCAGCAACAAGCGGCCTCGCCGGAGATGCTGGCCAAGGCGGCCGAGCCGCTGCTCACCGAGCTGAAAGCGAATCCCAATAACTTCGACTCGCTGCAAAAGCTTGGCAATCTCTATTACGACGGGCAAGCCTATCCGCAAGCGATCGAATACTACGAGAAGGCACTCGCTATCCAGCCCAAGAACGCCGACGTGCGCACCGATCTTGGCACCGCCTACTGGTATACCGGCGATGCCGACAAAGCCATCGCCAATTTTGAGAAGGCGCTGGCGATCAGCCCAACGCATCCGGGAACGCTGTTTAACTTGGGAATCGTGAAGTGGCAAGGCAAGAAAGATCCCAAGGCCGCGGTTGTGGCCTGGGAAAAGCTGCTCCAGAGCAATCCCGATTACCCGCAGAAAGACCAGGTACAGATGTTGATTGAGCGCGCGAAAATGCACGGAGCTAGCCCCAGCAAAGGTTAGCGAGGCTGGCTTGGCTACGCAGGAGTTGCACTCCCGCGTATCGTGATCGCTCACCCCGGGACGACGCTGGCGCAGAGCTCGTCTCGGGGCTTTTTCCTTGGATGAACGCGCCGGCTTGCAACCTGTGCTCCGTCGCATCATCCGCCACCCGGACATTCTGTGCGCGAATCACTGAGCGATTGCGACTGATCGCCTATAATCCCGGAAACTGCCATGAGTTCCGTGAGTCTCAGTCCGAAGCAAGAGGTCCTCTCCCGTCCGGACGGAGGTCTGGTTGCCGGTCTGCTTTATCGGCCCCTGATCCTGGGCTTGCTGCTTGCGGTTGCCACCGTCGCCGTCTACTATCCGGTTCACCGGCATCCCTTCATAAACTATGACGACAACGACTATGTGTACCAGAATCCGCAGGTCCAGGCGGGGCTGACCTGGCACACCGTCCGATGGGCATTCACCACCTCGTACGCCGCCAATTGGCACCCGCTGACGTGGCTCAGTCATGAGTTGGATTCCACCCTGTTTGGGTTGGGCCCTGCTGGTCCGCACGATGTAAATCTTCTGCTGCATGTGCTGAACGCCGTACTGCTGTTCTGGGTCTTGCTGCGGGCCACCGGCTATGCCGGACGCAGTTTCATGGTGGCTGCGCTGTTCGCCTTGCATCCCGTCAATGTCGAATCCGTCGCCTGGATTGCGGAACGCAAGAACATGCTCAGCATGCTCTTCTTCCTGCTGGCGTTGGGCGCTTATCGCTGGTATGCGCGCCAGCCCCGCGTGCGCCGGTACGCCGTAGTCGTATCGATGTTCGCCTTGGGACTAATGGCCAAGCCTCAAATCATCACCTTGCCTTGCATTGTATTGCTCTGGGATTACTGGCCTTTGCAGCGGATGTTTCCCAACTGGCGAGTGTCGCCTGCGGTTGCACAACCGGCGGGCTCGTGTCCGGAGCGGGGGTTCGGCTGGCTCCTGCTGGAGAAAGTGCCGCTGTTGCTGATCGCCGCAGCCAGCGCGGTGATGACAATGAGGGCGCAGCATAACGCGAGGGTCTGGTTCGAGCGGCCGGCGCGCGTGGGCAACGCGGTCTTGTCGTACGCGCGATATGTGGGAAAGGCCTTATGGCCGGCGAATCTTGCGCCGATGTACCCCCATCCGGACAAGTCGTTGAACTGGTGGCTCGTAGGGCTTGCGGCGGCGGTTCTGCTGGCAATTACCGCGCTGGTAATTGTCGGACGCCGGCGGCGTTACCTGACTGTGGGGTGGTGCTGGTTCCTGGGAAGCCTGGTGCCCATGCTCGGTATCGTCCAGGTTGGCGTTCAGGCTATGGCTGACCGCTATGCCTATGTCTCGTTTATCGGGCTCTTCCTCATGATTTGTTGGGGCGTGGCAGATTGGGCCGAGAGCAGGCGGATTCCCGCACGTCTGCTGCCTGCGATCAGTTGTCTCGCACTGCTGGCGCTGGCGCTGACCGCGCATCATCAGCTCGGGTATTGGCGAGACGAGATCAGCATTTGGACGCATACCTTGCAAGTGACCCCACCGAATTGGGTAGCGGAGGACGAACTGGGGAACGAGCTGGCGAAGCGCGCCCGCGTACCCGAAGCCATGCCGCATCTATACCGGGCCTGCGCCATGCAGCCTCAGGACAGCGGCTGCAATCTCGGCATCGGTATCTACAACCTGCATCACGGAAACTTCAAAGAGGCTATTGAGCATTTCAAGATTGTGATCAAGGACGACAAAGAGAAGCCGTTCGTGCGAATCCAATCGTACAAAGATATGGCGAAGGCCTATCTTGAACTCGGCGATATTCCTCATTCGCAAGAGTGCCTCGACGCAGCGACGAAGCTTGGCGGTTCATGAACGCTGCCCCGCAGCGAGTTGTTCGACATCGTCATTCACAACGATGCTGCTTGGGCATAGCACCGGCCGGGGCCTTCTTGTGGGCATCAATGTGTGCTTTTTTCGGGTTACCGCTATTCGATCCATTCACATCATCCGCTTCGGGAAAAATCATCGAGTATAATCGCCCGACCAAGCTTAAGCGCGGTTGCAAAGCCAGCTGTTGCTTTACACTTCGACAAGGGACGCGCAATCCAAACATTTCCGAGGCAGTCTGACAAGCGCTCGGCCGCCTGGGAAATGGAGGAGTGCCGTCGCCCCCCAAATGAATTTCGGCTTCGGGAAAAATGGAGAATGAGTATGGCAAGCCCAGTACAACATCGGACACGGTTACTACGGACCAGCATGGGAGCGGTCGCCAGCGCGCTGGCGGTGCTGTTTGCGCTGACCATCGCCACAGCAATGGCGGAGGCGCAGACGTTTCAGGTGATTCACAATTTCGTCGGCGGAATCGATGGCGCCGAGCCAACTTTTGGCTTGACCATAGACTCGGCCGGCGTCCTCTACGGAACCACTTTTGAGGGAGATGCCGGTACAGGCACTGCTTACAAGTTCACCCACAAGACTTCAGGCTGGTCTCTGAACTCGGTATACATATTCAATGTGACCAATAAGGGGGTCATTCCCTACTCAACCCCAATTCTCGGGCGCGATGGCTCGCTCTACGGCACGACCGCTTTCGGCGGAATCGGAGCATGCACATCCTTCGGACAGACCGGGTGCGGCACGGTGTACAAGTTGATGAGGTCCACAATCGCATTTTGTGAGGTCTTATATTGTCCCTGGACAGAGGTGCCGCTGTACAAATTCAGTGGAGGGGCAGATGGATCGATCCCTTACGGTGGCACTCTGGTGTTCGATTCATCAGGGAATATTTACGGTACGACATTCGCGGGCGGCGGGGGTAGTTGCTTCCAGGGCTGTGGCGTCGTGTACAAGCTGACACCCTCGGGTAGCAGCTGGATTGAAACTGTGCTCTACACCTTCAGCGGAGCCTCCGACGGAGCATCGCCCTGGGCGGGTGTAACTCTCGACGCGGCCGGCAACCTCTACGGTACGACCTCTGCCGGCGGCGCCTATGGTGGCGGCACGGTCTACGAATTGAGTCCATCCGGCTCCGCTTGGACACAGAAGACTCTGCATAGTTTTCAACGCCAGCAGGATGGAAGTAATCCTTACGCCGGCGTCATCTTCGATCGGTCGGGCGATCTCTATGGCGCCACCCAGTACGGAGGCTCGCATGACGGGGGGACGGTTTTCGAAATGACTCCCTCAGGCGGAAACTGGTCTTATACCGCGCTTTACAGCTTTCCGGCGAGCGGCGGAAGATCTGCGGGACCGGTTTCGGATTTGTTACTGGACAGTGCCGGTAACCTCTACGGGGCCACAGGCGGCGGTGGACCCTATCACTTCGGCTCGGTTTTCAAGCTGACTCACGGGAGTGGCGGCTGGACCTACGCGTCGCTGCATGACTTTACCGGGGGCACCGACGGCGGGTCCCCACGCAGCAATTTGGTGTTCGATGCGAGCGGGAACCTCTACGGCACAGCCTCGGTCGGCGGTATCGGCAATCCCACCAACTGTGTGGGGGCTTGCGGCGTCGTCTGGCAGATTACACCCCAGTAATTCCTCGAACCGCGCTAACTCCCGCCACGCGCTCACCCTGCGCGTGGCGGGGGCGCGCGGCGTAATGCTGCAAGTCACATGGGCAGAACCTACCGCTTCGGGGCATTTCCACTTCCGATCTCGCAAAAGATTGCACACGTAAGGCTTTGAGTCCATTGGGACTGCTGGTGCCGGATGGGCGGCATTGCAGTCTCAGTCGTGCCGCAGGTTCCATATTTGGAGGGAAATTGCCTAGAACATAGTCGCAAACACCTGCACAGCCATGTCGCGGAAACTCACTGATTAAAGGGACTTAGGGTGGCATCACGATTGCTCTCTCAATGACAGCCTCTCTCGCTATGGGGCAAATGTGGGTCTGTATTTGAACTGAACCTAAAGGAGGGTTCGATCCTTGAAATTGCGTATCGCTTCGCTGTCACTGCTCGCACTGTGTCTGACATTGGCTGCTATTCCGGCTATGTCGCAGACGCTTTATGAAAACGGTCCGGTAAACGGCACCACAGACGCGTGGGCCTATTCCGGCGGCTTCCAGAACTCCCAGAGCTTCACCGCCAATGGCACCATGTCTAGCTTTCAGGGATGGTTCTGGATCGCTCCTGGCGATTCCATCACTGGCGTTGAACTGAGCATCGGCACCAGCCCGTTTGGCAACGATGTGTTCGACACCACGCTGGGCGCCCCCTCAACCAGCAACTGCTTCACCAACACCCAGTACGGCTACAACGTTTGCGACGAGTCGTGGAACGTCTCCGGCCCGGCGCTGGCTGGCAACTACTGGCTGACCCTGCAGAACGGCACGACCGCGTTGGGCACCCAGTCCTTCTGGGATGAGAACTCCGGCGTCGGCTGCCACTCGGCTGGCTGCCCGTCGACCGGTATGCTGAACGAAGGCATCGGCACGATTCCTTCGGAAGCGTTCACCATCAGCGGCGGCACCGGCCCCACGCACCGGCCCCAGGACCACGACTCCTGAGCCCAGCAGCATCATGCTGTTCGGTTCCGGCATCCTCGGCCTGGCTGGCGTACTGCGCCGCAAACTGTTCTAACATTTTCACTCGACCCTTCCCCCAGGTCATTTCCGAGCCGGAGCCTAGTGCTCCGGCTTTTTCATTTCGGGAATTCTCTCTTGGGCTTTCGTAGCAGTACTCGTCCAACAGTTCCAGCCTGCGATTAGAATTGTGGCGCAATTCTCACCCGCGTGAACTTCGTCGAGGGTGTTCAGTGGTTTCGGGTAGTGCGCCATCCTAGGTGATCCGGTGATCCCACAGAGCTCACGCTGTTCTGAGGCGGCCGAAGTGCGCACGCGCAGTCTGTTGCTTGGGATCGCTGCTGGCAATCGCCACTGTTCTGATCTATTTTCCGGTGTAACCAGGAGTTTATTTGGCCGGTTTCTTCAAAGCGCAACTCGCATCGGCTGACGCGACCTAGGCTGAAGACGGGATAGTCGAAGGCATTTTGCTGGCTACTGGACAGGTTCGCGACCTACGGTGTGATCTCCCAAACAACTCCATCGCCACGTGTTCCGCCGAGCTCGTTGGTGCCATAAAGGTTGCCGCTGGTATCCATTACCACGCCGCCCTCATGATCCAGTTGCCCGTCAATGCCAAAGGTGTGCAGGTTGGTATAGCTCCAACTTTGGCCCGAGGGTGTCAGCTTAAAAACCTCACCGAAATTATGCCCGGTGTTCTGGGTGGTCATGCCATAGAGACTACCCGACGCATCCATTATGAGGTTGCCATTCGGCCCTCTCCCACCAAACGTATACAGGACACTATAGGTCCATGCGCTGCCTGCGGGGGATAGCTTGAAAACTCTGCCGAGCGTGTAGGTTGTGCCATAGAGATTGCCTGCGCGATCGAACATCAAGCCACCCCAAGGACCTCCTCCGTCAGTTCCTCCTTGAAAGGTGTAGATAGTGTTCTCTACCCAACCAGATCCCGAGGGCGTCAACTGGTAGACCGTCCCGTAGCCGGCACTTCCCGTCATTGTGGTGCCGTAGAGGTTTCCCGCGCTGTCAAAGATCACCCCGCTAAAAGGATTGGAACCTGAGCCTCCCCCGAAGCTGTAAAGAACCGTTTCGGTCCAACCTCCGCCGGAGGGCGCCAGCTTGTAGACCGTACCTTGGCCAGAGGAGCCTCCGTAGGCCGTGGTCCCATAGGCATTACCCGCTGCATCGAAGACAACCTCGCTGGCGGGAAATCTTCCATCCGGTGTTCCGGTGAACTGATAAAGCGTAGTTTCCGACCAGAAACAGAGTGGCGTGGGGCAAAAGGTCGCCCGGGGTATCAGCTTAAAAACTACCCCGTATCCCAAGCCGCCAG
The DNA here is from genome assembly GCA_963785825.1 of uncultured Acidobacteriaceae bacterium. Lineage (GTDB taxonomy): Bacteria > Acidobacteriota > Terriglobia > Terriglobales > Acidobacteriaceae > Bog-257. Next base: position 552,050 of record CAWAWQ010000003.1, read on the forward strand.
CCGTAGCCGTACCGTAGGGAACGCCATCTGGACCGAAGGTTACCCGGGCCTCAGGTCTAGCTCCGTCGCCGTTCCAGGTAAAGTCGTACAGCGGGGCGAAAGCCCAACCGGACGGCGTGTGCGTCATTTTAAAGACACTGCCGCCGTTGTGGGCGCCCGCCACCTCGGTTGTTCCATAGAGATTTCCTGCCATGTCCATTGTCAGGCCGGCATAGGGCCCTCCCCCATCTACTCCATCGGTGAAGTTATAGATAACTTGGAAGGTTTGTGCCTGGGCCGGCTGGCCTATGACGATCGTCAGCAAACTTAACGATAAGGTGGAGAGGACAAACAAAACCTTGAGACAAGTCATAAATGCTCCTCTATACAATCGCGAGATGGTCTGGGGAACGATTGGATCTCGGGGCCGGTGATACGGATTATGCCTTGCAGCCGAGGTACTGTCAATTCGTAGTCGCCGACGAGTCGAATCCCCTGTAATCGGAGGCTCCCGTGGCCAGATTCCCATGCTGGCTTTTCTGCCCATGCCAGTGTGCGATGAGATGTTCTTAAGTCCGGCGTGTGTATAAGACTGCATCCCAGGGCAGCGGCCCTGAAAGATCTTCACTACGAGCCAAGTGATACCTACCGTGAGAACACGAATGGGGTTACCCAGTGAAACCCGCGGTTAGTCAGCACAAATTTCGTAGAATCGTCCAGATTCACCCGACTCAGAACTGCGCTCACCTGATGTCCATCCATCTCGCCCTGTAGTGTGAGCCGGTCTGGCTGGGAGATGTTGATGGTGAGGGTGCCCTTCGATCCGGGTTTGTCGATACCCAGCAAGCTCGCGCTCTTGCTGACGGTATCGAGCTTCATGGCATATTGCTGCAGCGTGCCGTCCATAGGTTGGATGGTCAATTCGTCGGGATTGTCAAAGATTACCCGTTGCCAACGCTGGGTATCAGTGATGAGAGGCGGCCGCGGAGCGGCGTCGATGATAAATTCATCTACTGCCCAGATGCCGCGAAGAGGAGCCTGTAAATGCGTGGCATATTTGATTGCGGTTCTGTGGCCTTGGCTCGCGCAAACTATGCTGATATAGATTCCGATGCCTATTTGTATGACGAGCAGGCCGGTGTTGTAACTCTTCTTCCGGAACAAGGGGCGTGGCGCAGCGAGCTGAACCTGGCGCCGCAACACGAAAAATTCCAGCAATCGGCGCATGTCAGGCAGGAGCAGGAATATGCACATCAGCATGATGTGAATTGAGAAAATTTTTCGCGAGACGTCATAACAAAAGTTCATGACGAGCACATTGCTCATCACACCCGCGGTAATCAGCGCCCCCAACGTGGTCAGGCCGGGGATGACGAGCAGCATTCCACCCAGGGTTTCTCCGACTCCGCCGAAGAAGCTGTAGGCTCGCGAAAAGTCCATGAATGCCCACAGCAAACCCTCGGGCGAAGATTGGCCGTAGGTGTCCAGCAACTTGGCCAGCTTAATTTCGGGAAACTGCATGCGATACAGCTTATTCCACCCATAACTGAGCATCGTTATCGCCAGTGACAAGCGCACGAAAATACGAAGCCACTGGTAAAGCACCTCATAGTTCGTGCGCTTTCTGTCGAGCAACGACCACACCGCTGCCGCAACCACGGCGAATACGGTAATACAGAACCACAGGACGTAGTCATACTGTTGATCTCCGCTGCCGTTAAAACTCTCGGTGAGTGGTCCGCTCAGGTGCAGGACATTGGCGCCCACCCATGGAACCACATGAGCCCACATGCTCCGCACGGGATTTTGGTACGCATCACCCGGAGCGCCACCGCGGGATCCCAGTGCAATGGGATAGAAATACAGAATGGCGTACGAGAACACGAAGCGAAAGCCGATCCGTGTGGCTAACGACCAAGTGGCTGTTTGCTCCGGCGCGGAAACCGGTGTTTCCCGCTGCAACTGCGGTATCATGGGCCCTCGTTACTGGACAGCGAATTTCTTGTCGTTGCCGCACCCCCAGGCGCGTAGCCGGCGGCGGACTTTCAGGCTGAGGCATTTTCCCTCGAACCGGGGTTTTGTGCAACTACTCTTGCGCGCGCCGCTTCACGGCTTCGCTGGCCGCGCCTGGGCGCGCAGCTTCCCCGATTCACGCAGGCATTCCATGGCTTGTTCCGGGTATCCCAGATCGCGGTAGGCGAGCGCCATGTTCTGGTACGCCTTGGCTCGTTCCAGGGGATCGTCCATCTGCATCAAGGCTGTCTTGTAGCGCCGGATGGATTCCGACAATTCTCCGTGCTGTTGCAGTTCGATGGCGAGGCTCAGGTTGGCCAAGGTGTCCTTGGGCGAGATGGCTATCGCCGCCCAGTAGTGCGCGATGGCCTCATCATGATGTCCTTGGCTCATCAGCAGCGCCGCCGTCATGTCCTCGGCCACCCAGTTGTCGTTGGTGACGTGGATGGCGTGCGACCACATCGTCAAATTGTCGCGCCAGTAGCCGAGCTGGTGATGGGTGACCAGAGTCAGCGCCAGCAGCACCGCGATGCTGATACTGGGCAGCAAAGGGGCGGGAAAATGCCTTTGCTTCGCCCAATCCGCTACTCCCCAGCAAACGAGGATGAAGAGCCCAAGGAAGGACTGGTAGGCATAGCGATCGGCCAGCGCCTGCCGTCCTACCTGGATCAGGCCAATGGTCGGCAGCATCGTTCCCAGGAACCAGAACCATCCTACCGGCAGGTACCGATACCGCCGCGCCATGATCACGGCAGCGGTGATCGCCAGCAGCAGAACAGCCGACAAAGCCACTTGCCAGGACTGCAGCGAATTTCCCGGATGTGGGTACAGGATGGCAAGGTTCGACGGCCAAAACGCCTTACCGAGGTATCGGGCATAGGCGACAATCGCATTCCCCACCCTGATGGCTGCGGTGTACCCCCACTGCCCTGGATGTCCCGCATGCTGCGCCTTCATGGTCGCCAGCGCGCTGCCGGCGCACAGAATCAGCAGCGGGAGCTTCTCCTTCACCAGCCAAGAGAAGCTCATGGGGGGAATGTCGCCGGCTGACGGTGACTCGCCGGAGCCGCCAGCTGCCTTATCGGCAAACATGCGCCGCAGCGGCCAGTAGTCCCAAAGCAGCAGGACGGCAGGCAAGGTAATGATTTGCGGCTTGGACATCAGCCCCATCAGAAACAGCAACGCCACCGTGGCATAACGGACAAGGCCCGGCTGGCGCGCGTACCAGCGATAGGCCCCGAGGGCGAGCAGGAAAAAGAACGTGCTCAGCAGCGTCTTGCGCTCGGCCACCCACGCGACCGCTTCCACGTTGATGGGGTGCAGGGCGAAGAGCGCTGCCACCATGAAACTTCGACCCAGGAAGCCTGTGGCCTGCAACAGCACCCAGAACAGCAGCACCGCATCGATGGCGTGCCAGGCCACGTTCATCAGGTGATGGCCGGCAGGATCGATGCCAAACATCTGGCAATCGAGCGCGTGCGAAATCCAGGTAAGCGGATGCCAGTTGTTGTCGTCGAGTGTGCGGGCCGCCCACTTCAGGGTGCTCCAGGTCAGCCCGGCCTGGACATGCGGGTTCTCGTACACATAGCCCATGTCGTCCAGGTTCGCGAATGGATGGTTCCTGACCGGGAGATAAAGCGCGACAGTAGCAATGAGGAGAAGAAGGCTGAGCCCCAACGCCTGCTTACGCTGGGTCGTGAAGAACCTGTTCTGCGGACGCGAAACGGTCTCCTGCCGCGTGGCCACTGCCGCCGTATTCATCCGGCCCCCTTTGGTGGCGGCGATTATATCCGAGTGTCGCTCGGAAAATTTGTGACGTAGTTCACAGTTGCGAAGACGTTATTGGCCCAGCAGGCGGTCCGCGGTGCGCTGCGCTTCGACGATGTTGTTGGACAGTTGTTCCGCCTTGCGCCGGGCCGCAAGGGCCCGCTCACTCTGGCCGTCCTGCTCGAAGGCTCGCGCCAGCAGCAGATAGCCGAAGTCGGAAGGATTCATCGCCAGCGCTCGGGAATAGGACTGAATCGCTCCCGGAAAGTCGCTCATCTTCTGCTCCGTCAGGCCCAGGCTGATCCAGGCGCCGACGAACTCGGGGTTCGCCTGCACAGCGCCGATGAAGCTCTGCTTGGCGTCCGAAAAGTTCTTCAGATCGAGATAGGCGTAACCAAGATTGTTGTAGGCCCGTGCCTTCACTTTGGGATTGCGAGCGAGGGTGACGGCTGCCTTATAGCGCTCAACCGCCGCAGCCAGGTTGCCGTGCTGCTGCTCGTAGGTGCCGATGTTCAAGTTGCTGTTGGGGTCGGTGGGGTTGATGGCAACGGCGGCCCGGAAGTGAGGTATTGCATCTTCCACGCGGCCCTCCTTGAGCAGCGCGGTACCGAGATTATTTTCTGCCAGCCAATTGTTCTTCGTGACCTCTGTGGCATGGGTCCAGAGGGTAATGTGATCGTTCCAGTAGCCCACCTGAAGATGAGTGAGGACTGCCAGCGCCAGTAATGCGGCCACTCCGGCTGCTTTCAGCGCAACGGCAGGGAAGTGCTTCTGAGCAGCCCAGTCGGCGATGCCCCAGCAGACCATGATGAACAGGCCGATGAACGGCAAGTAGGCGTAGCGGTCGGCCATGGCCTGGGTGCCGACTTGCACGACTCCAACCATCGGTACCAACGTTCCCAGGAACCACAGCCAGCCCACCAGCAGATAACGGCGATCGCGAGCTTTGATCACCAACGCGGTAACGGCCAGCAGGAAGAGCAGCGCCCCAGCCACTTGCCAGATGCGAAACGAGCCTGTGGGGTATGGATAAAACGCAGCAAGACGGGTTGGCCAAACCGCCTTGCCGACATAGCGCGCATAGGAGATGATCGCGTTCTCTAGCCGCATTGACAGCGGATACGAACTCATTGCTCCGCCGGTGCGTTGCGCGAACATGGTCATGTAGGCGCTGGCCGCGCACAGCCCGAACAGCGGGACCTTCTCCCAAACCAGAGAAGAAAATGTCGCACTCGATTTGCTGTCCCCAGCTTGACCGCGCGCCAAAGAGAATCGCTGCAAAGGCCAGTAATCCCACAGCAGCAGAACGAAGGGCAGGGTTATGACCTGGGGCTTGGACATCAGTCCCAGCGCGAACAGCACAGCAACAAGCAGATAACGGCTGTCTCGCGGCTGGCGCACGTACCAGCGATAGGCCGCCAGGGTCAGCAGAAAGAACGCCATGCTGAGCAGGTTCTTCCGCTCGGCGATCCAGGCTACCGACTCGACATTGATGGGGTGCAGCGCAAACAGCGCCGCCACCATCCAACTGCGGCCAACCCATCCAGTCGCCTTCTGCAGCACCCAAAACAGCAGCAGCGCGTTCAATACGTGCAACAGCACGTTGACATCGTGAGGGCCGGCGGGATTTAGGCCAAAGAGTTGGCAATCGAGTGCGTGCGAGAGCCAGGTGACCGGATGCCAGTTGGCCGCATCACGGGTGGTGAACGCCCACTTGATGGTCTCCCACTGCAACCCGGCTTTGACATGGAGATTGTCGAATGTGTAGTCGGCGTCGTCGAAGTTGGCAAAGGGCTGCCAGTTGACTGGGTAATAGAGCGCGACGGTCGCAACTACCAGGACAAGGCTGAGTAGCAGATTCTGCCGGCGTCCGGCAGTGAAAAAGCCCGCCAGACCGGCATCACCCTGACTTACCGGCTTCAGATTAACTGAGGCCACCGACCCTCCCCGAGTTGTGCTGCTGCTGATCCATACAACTGCATTCCGCCAGATGGGAATTCACCACGGAGGCACGGAGAGCACGGAGAAGATTTCAAAGCAAACTGACTCCGGGCGCGGTTAGTGACACGCAAACACCATAATCATCCGCGACGAATTTACCACGGTGCAAACGTAGAGCGCGGAGTTGATTTTCTTCTCGGTGCTCTCCGTGCCGCCGTGGTGAAAAGATTCGTCAACGGCGCAACGCCCCGGCGGCCTCCTCGCTCTGGCGCGCGTGCTCGAAATCGCCCAGCTTACGATAACAAGCCGCCATGTAGTCGTAAGCTGCAGCTCGGAGTTCGGGATCTTTCGACGCACCCACCGCCACCTGATAATGCTGAATGGCTTGCGAATAATTTCCCCGCCGCTGCTCATCAATACCGACATTCAGATTGCTGACGGGATCGGTTGGGAAAATGGTGGCTGCCCGGTAAAAATGAGAGATGCCTTCCTCGGTGCGTCCCTCGTGCAACAGGGCCGTTCCCAAATTATTTTCGGCGAGCCAATTTCCCTGCGTGACTTGGAGAGCGTGCGACCACAAGACCACGTTGTCGCGCCAGTAGCTAACCTGGCGATAGGCCGCCACCCCCAGCGCCAGCAACACAGCGGCACTGACCGCACGTAATGCCCCTGCCGGGAGGCGCTTCTGCTCGGCCAATTCCGCCACTCCCCAGCAGATCATGATGAACAAGCCGAGAAAGGGCAGGTACGCGTACCGGTCGGCTATGCCTTGTTTTCCCTGATAGCCGACGCCTTCGAGCCCGAGCATGGGCACCAGCGTTCCCAGGAAGAAGAACCAGCCTACGAGCAGGTAAGGACGCCGCCGTCGGGCTGCGATGACCAACCAGGTCACGCCGGCGAGAAAGATCGCGCTAAGGCCGACTTGCCAGCCTGCAATAGCATCGGGATGCGGATAAAACGGCGACAGGCGTGTCGGCCACAGCGCTTTGCTGATGTACTGCACATACGACACCAGCGCGTACTCCAGACGGAACCATAGCGCATACGACATTTTGTTGCCGTCGGCGCGCTGCGCTTGCATGGTCAGCACGGCGCTGGCCAGGGCCAGAGCGAATAGCGGGACCTTCTCCCAAAGCAGCGAGAAGAACTTTCGCCATGCGCTCCCGGATTCGCCTCGGGCGTCGCCGGCGAACGACATTCTGCGCAGCGGCCAGTAATCCCACAGCAGAAGCACAAATGGAAACGTAATCACCTGCGGCTTGGCCATCAGTCCGGCTGCAAACAAAATCGCAACCACTGCATAGCGTCCGGCTCTTGGCTTTCTGACGTACCAGCCGTATGCAGCCAAGGCGAGCAGAAAGAACAGCAGGCTTAGAGTGTTCTTGCGTTCCGCAATCCAGACCACCGATTCGACGTTAACCGGATGCAGCGCGAACAGCGCCGCTACCATGAAGCTGCGCCCGGCGAAGCCGGTGGCCCAACGCAGCACCCAGAACACCAGCAGCACGTTCACGACATGCAGGAACAGGTTAACGTCATGTGGGCCGGCGGGATCGAGGTCGAACAGTTGGCAATCGAGCGCGTGCGACATCCAGGTCAGCGGATGCCACGTGCCCACGTGATAGGTGGTGAATGCCCAGCGGACGGTGTCGGCTGTGAGGCCGGCCTGCACCCTGGGATTTTGAGTTACGTACAGCGTGTCGTCGTAGTTAAGGAAGGGAAAGCCGTCGACGCGGGAGTAAATCGCGACCGTGGCAAGCACGAGGAGAACGCTGAAGGCGAGCGCTTGCTTCCAGCGCGAGAGAAACGTGGCCACGCCCGACGGGGATTGGACTGCCTCCGCCGATTTCACGCCAACCAAGTTCAATCGTCCTCCGCAAATAGGGACACGGACTCCTCCTCAAAAGGCGGCACGAGTAATGCGACGCTCCAGCACAAATAGGTATGATAACGTCCTTTATCATACGTATTGGCAGAGGGCGAGGGAAAACCTATTCGCCGATCACTGGTGATATAGCGATATATCAACAGTGAACGTGTGAATCCGCATATCAGCGTGATTCATCGACAGTTGAGACGGTCCTGCTCGCAAGCTAGAATGGCGTGGCTGGCACCGGCCCCAATGCGTTACGACTGTGGCGATAACAGCCCTTTTCACAAGCAACCGATCCGCCCCAGTCCCGATCACTTGTGCTAAGTCGATGTTTCGAAAGGGATGTGAGACTTTCGCCGATCTAGAAAGATAATTACCCGCGGGAACGCTCCGAAAGGGTATATAGTCCTTGTCCTAGAACAAAAATCCTGGTTGAAAAGAGGGCACCCATGCCTACCCGCCCGATTCGGCCCCCCACCTCAGCACGTTCCACCAACAGAAGAGACTGGCGCTGTTATGCCCTGGCGGTTGGCATTTTCTGCATCTTGACGGTACCGGCAGTCGCTCAACAAGGTTGCACGGCGAGTCCGAGCTGCACCCCCCAGTTCAATCTCAGTGCTTACTACGGGGGCCAAGATATAACCATCAATGAATGTATAGATCAGAATTCGCCTTCCTGTGCGTGGGCTGACGCGGTCACGGTGCCTACCATGGCGGACGCGGCAAAGTACTTTCTTGCCTGCCCCCTGCCGGCCAATGGAAACTCAATTGCACTTTGCTACTATTCCGGAGTTCCGGGGTACCCAGAGTACACTCCAAAGTGCACCGTGTCGCAGGACGGGAATGCCGCTGAATGCGACTGTTACGAGATTAATGTGAACAATCCGTTTGCAACCGGGACTTACAGCTACTCTTACGTAGAGATTACCAGCATTCTGAACAAGGAGATTTACGACCAAACTGTCTCAGAATGCGAGGACCCAGAAACCGGCGATATTACTTGCCTGACTCTCGATGATGTACATCAGGGGATTTCAAACACGCCGGCACCAACTTTATGCGGGACTTTGTTGAACAATTACAACGACGGCCTACTCACCAGCAACCCCAACGGAATATTCCCTGGTGCAGATCTGGTCTCCGACTTCAGTGAAATCGGGAACAACACAAGCCAAAACAATAAGATACCGCCGCCGCTTTCAACGCCGTACGCGTGTCCGCTATCGCCAGCAACAATGGACAATTACGCTGCGTGCATGACGGCTCCCTGTAGCCACACTGGCAAGATAGATCCGCTTACCAAGCTTCCTCTCGCCAGGTGCACCTGCCCGACCTTCGACGGCCCTAATCAGGTGGGAAATCCGCAGATAGACCCTCCTCCTGTCGGACCGCCCTTGTCATGCAGTCCAGCTGGTCCAACTGCCCTCCACCCCTTCATCTGGTCTTCCGCCAACGTCGAGGTGATGCCCCCAAACTAATTCGGATCGTTCCTTGGCTAACTTACTGTGCGCAACACCTTGCGGGGGAATAGGGAAAGGGATTTGTTGTCTTTGCGACATTTTCCATTTGCAAAGGTTGTCCATGGAAGTGACACTAGGACACAAGAATTGTTGCCACAATCCACGCATGTTGCGCGAGCGAATATCCGTTCTGTCCGTTCTGGCTGTATTGCAGCTGCCGGTTGGCCTCGCGCAGCAACAGGCGAGCACCGCGGCAAATGCGGCAAGCGCGAAGGAAGGAACGGCAATGCCGAGCCCGCCAGGGCGAATCCTGGGGGATCGGTGGAGCATAGCTGTTGTAATCAGGCCATTACACCACTAACCCTGTTGACGTTCTGTGATTTCGACCGAAACAGTCGAATGGCTTTCCTACTGCCCCTCCCACTTCTTCGCCTGCTCAAAGCATTGCCGGGCCTGCTCAGCATCGCCAAGATCGCGGTAAGCCATGCCCATATTCGTCAGCGCCTTCGCCTTTACCCGAGGACTGGTGGTCAGGACCGCCGCTCGCTTGTATTGCTCGATCGCCTGGCGCGGATTTCCATGCTGCTGATCGTAGAAGCCGATATTCAGCGCGCTCACCGGATCGACGGGATGGATTGCGGCCGCCTGGCGAAAATGCGGGATTGCCTCCTCCATTCGTCCGCGGTCGAGTAGCGCCGCACCCAGATCGTCCTGCGCAATGTAATTCGGCCCGGTGATCGCGATGGTGTGCGTCCACAACGTCACGTTGTCGGCCCAGTATCCGATCTGCCGCCGCGCAGCGACGGTCAGCGCCAGTAACACGCAGACGCTGAGAACCGGCAAAGCGACCGCAGGGAACCGCTCCTCTTTCCACCACTCGGCCACACCCCAGCAGATCATGATGAACAGACCGAGAAACGGAAGATAAGCGTATCGATCGGCCAGCGCCTGCCTGCCTACCTGCACGATCCCGATCATGGGCACCAGGGCTCCCACAAACCACAGCCACCCCATGAGCAGATATCGCCGGCCACTGTCGGCGACAAGCAAGGTGATGGCCAGCAAAATCAGCATCGCCCCGTACACCTGCCAGGCTCGCAACGAGTCTCCCGGATGAGGATACATAGGCGCCAGATGCAGTGGCCAAAACGCCTTTGCGATGTAGCGAATGTAGGAGACGATCGCGTTCGACAGACGCACACCCAGCGGATACGCACCCAGCGAGCCCACCGCGCCGGCAGCCCGTTGCGCCTTCATGGTCATCAGCGCGCTGGCTGCAGCAATCGCAAACAGCGGCAGCTTTTCTTTCACTAGGGCGACCAGGCTCTTGGCTGGGAAAGGGCCTGCCGGTTGGGCTGCATCCAAACGCTTGTCGCGCAGTAACGACATGCGCCGCAGCGGCCAATAATCCCAAAGCAGCAGCAGGAAGGGGAAGGTTATGATTTGCGGCTTGGCCATCAGCCCCAGCGCGAACAGAATCGCCACAGTCGAGTAGCGTCCCACGCCCGGCTTGCTGACGTACCAGCGATAGGCTCCCAGCGCCAGCAGACAAAAGAACATGCTCAGCAGTGTCTTGCGCTCCGAAATCCAAACCACCGACTCCACATTGATGGGGTGCACGGCAAACAATGCCGCCACCATGAAGCTGCGGCCGGCGAAGCCGGTGGCGCGCAGCAACACCCAAAACAGCAGCACCGCATTCAGCACGTGCAATACAAGGCTGCTTTCGTGATGGCCGTCGGGATTCAAGTCAAATAGCTGGAAGTCGAGCGCATGCGAAAGCCATGTCAGGGGATGCCAGTTGCCGGCGTCATACGTGGTAAACGCATAGGTGACGGTGTCCCAGCTCAGCCCCGACTGCACCTGGAGGTTGTCGGTCACGTAAACGTTGTCGTCGTAATTGACGAAGGGATGGTCTTTGACAGGGTAGTAGAGCGCAAGCGTGATAATCAGCAGCAGGAGGACGGGGAGGTAAGGACGCTGGCCAAGTGAAATCCACCAACCGCCCGGCTGGGTCCGAACGCCCTCCTTCGGTTGCACATCAACAGTACTCACCTGGGCCCCTCTCGCTGGACGAGTATATCCGATTATTTTTCATTGCCGAATCGGACCACTAGAACGGCGAGAGACCGCGGATCCCTCCGCTCCGGGCGCGATGACAAGTCAACACTCGATCACGGGGTGAGCGTCTACTGCGCCGAAGCGTAGTAGCCCTGGCGGGCGTGGACCTGCAACTTGGCGGGGACTACAACCCGCAGGGAGTGAAAGCCGGGCGCGGCTTGCGGCGAGAACGAGACGTAGTACTGAGTGCGCAACTCCTGCTCGATCTGAATAAACGCCCGCTCCAGCTCCTTATTGGATCGGGCGATATATATGCGGCCTCCGGTGGCGTCCGCCATGCGCTGGAGTACTTGATCGCCGGGATTCGTCGACTTCCTGGGACGGAGGCTGAGGGCGTAGATCTGGATCTCATTGCGCTGCGCAATTGCGATCACGTCTTCCAAGGCGCGAAAGCTTTCGGTATCATCGCCGTCGCTGAGCACAATGATCGCGCGATGCGCCTGGGGCATGTCCGGCTGGGTCGAGAGCTGATCGGCACAGGCGGAATACACCGCGTCGAAGAACCGCGTACCCCAGCCTGGCTGCTGGATGTGCGAAATGGCGGCGACCAGCTCCGGGCGGTGTGCGGTGGAGGCGTGCCACACCCGCACATCTCCGCCAAATCCCATAATAAACGCCTGGTCGGTTTCCGGACGCATCACCCGCTTCAGAAAGTCGAGCGCCACCGCCTTCTCGACAGAGAGGACGCGCTGGACCGAATCGCTGGTATCCAGGACAAGCCCTAGGCGCAATGGAAGATTGTCGTCGCGCTCAAAGGCGTTGAGCCGCGTAACCGGGAGCTGATCGTCGAGGATACGAACGTCGCCGGAAGAGAGGTTCGGTACCGGTCTGCCTTGTTCGTCGGCGACGGTGAACTGCAGCCGCACCTCGGGCACATTGCGGCGCAAGGTGTATCCCGGGCGGCCCGCCGGAAGGTAGTCACCCGCCTCCGGCAGGGCCGGGAATGCAAGCACGCCGGCGGCAACACGGTTGTCCCCGTGGCCGGACGAGTCGGCGAGCGCGGTCGGAGCTCCGCTGTCGGACTTGGCTGCTTCGAAGCGGCCCCCGGCGCGCTCGCCGATACCTGCCAAGGTCACCCCGCCCAAGACGAGCGACACCGCCGTGAGGAGCGCCGACCTCTGCACAAATGAGTTATCGGCTACCCGGTACAGCAGCTTGAGAGAATACGGCAATCGGCATACGCCAGGGCCAGCGAGAATCCTGGGGAGCTTACTGTCCCCGGGGATCCGATTTGCGGTCTCAACCAGGCTGGCAGGCCCGACGATGCGCACCAGCCGTGAACACTGACCCCACACGGTGCCACCCCCACCCCAACAATTTGCCACGCATAATAACCCGATTCCGTTTCGGCGGAGATGGTTGTGAACAAAATTTTACAAGCGCCTGCGCCCCACCTGTGGCGAATCACCACAGAGGCATGGAGAGCACATCCTGTACCGAAACCAGCTTAGAGGCTCCGCATTTGTTGCAGGCGAATTGAATTAGCAGGCGGGTTCCTGTCCATATCGCGGTGCGGGTAAATTGGGCAGCGTTACCAGCGGGAGCATAACCAGCGGGAGCATAGGGCAACGGGAGCCTCTTTAGCTGGAAATTCTGTGCAGTATGGTCCGTCCTGGGGAGGGTGGGTCAAGCGTCAAATAGCGCCAAGCATGCGCAAGCTCCGAGTCGTGGGTTGCGATGGATCCGACGTAAGCGTCGCGCTAGTCACCTGGCTTTGTTCAGCAAATGGTGATCGATCCTGGGCAGCGCCGCTCGCAACAGGTTGATCAACTTCCCGCGCACCCGCGCCGTGGTTTGCAACACCTCTTCTTCGCGCAGCAGAACGAGGCACGCCTTTCGCCTGCGGGCTCCCGCCGTGCTCACGCCCGCAAAACGGCTCTACTTGCCAATCTCTTCCAGGTACTTCTCGGCTTCGAGCGCGGCCATGCAGCCGCTTCCCGCAGCGGTTACGGCTTGGCGATAATGGCGGTCGGCAACATCGCCGCTGATGAAGACACCTGGCGCGCGCGAGCATACATACCCGTCAGGAATGAGATAGCCATCACCGTCGCGATCGAGCTGGTCGCCCACAAATTGCGCGTTGGGGGTATGCCCGATGCCCAAAAACATGGCGCTGGCAGGGAAGTCCCACTGCTCGCCGGTCTTGAGATTTCGCAACCGCAAACCGGTGACTTCTTTCTTCGTGGCATCGAACACGTCATCGACAACGGTGTCGGTCAGGAACTCGATCTTGTCATTCTTACGCGCGCGGTCCAGCATGATCTTGGAAGCGCGGAACTCGTTGCGGCGGTGAATCAAGGTGACTTTGGAAGCGAAACGGGTCAGGAACAACGCCTCCTCCATCGCCGAATCGCCGCCGCCGATTACCGCGATCTCCTTGCCGGAGAAGAAGAAGCCGTCACAGGTGGCGCAGGAGGAGACGCCGTGTCCAATCAGCGCATGCTCGTTGGGCAGGCCCAACCAGCGCGCCGAGGCGCCGCTGGAGATAATGAGGGTGCGAGTCAGCAGGGTCTCGCGGCCCAGATTGACTTCGATTGGCTTCTTACCCAAATCGACGCTCTTCTGGCTGAGATCCACACTGACCACGTGTCCGTGGATAAAGTCCGCCCCGAAGCGGGCCGCCTGCCGGCGCATGTTGTCAATCAGCTCCGGCCCCTGGATGCCATCGGGAAAGCCGGGAAAATTCTCCACCAGGGTGGTGATGGCGAGCTGGCCTCCGGGTTCGTGCCCGTCAATGACCAGCGGGCTGAGATTGGCGCGCGCCGCATAGATTGCGGCCGTCAGCCCCGAACAGCCGGAGCCAATGATAAGCACATTGCGAACGTTTTCTGGCATAGAAGTGGGTTTGATTCTGCGCTGCGCCGAAAGATGCAATCGGCGACGGCTGCGGCCAGAACGGCTTGCCAATCAGTCATTTGCATGGAAAGCTACAGGCCATTCGGATTCTAGCAAGTAGCGCCGATTTACGAAACGGTTAGAATCGTCAGATAGCAAGCTCACGCTGCTTTGTGGCATGGGTCTGCTAGCTCCAGAACGGACTTGAACTCGAAGCCGGCAGATCTTTTGCGGGTTGAAGTGTTTGCGTGAGAACTAGCTCTGACCCGCGTCGGTGGAGCATCACACACGAAAATCGAACCCCGAAGGGGTGGTGTTGTAATTAGCCCAGGACGGAGCGAAGCGGAGTCCTGGGTAAAGTGGGAAAAATGTCCGAGCCCCGGAGGGGCGGCACCGTTCTCACGCAGACGCTGAAGCCCGAGGGAGAGCAATAAAGTGCTTATCGGCACGACCAAGGTCGTGCCCTGACACAAAGCCTCCGAAAAGGCGTTTTTCAGCAGCCTGCGAGACTGAGTGTTGAAAGTTAGCACCGCAGTTTGGCGGCTGATCTCAGCGAACTTTTGCTTATGGCCTTGAAGCTACCCCAGCCGAGCGATGTACGACCGTTCATCCGGCGAATTCTGCGCCCCAAAACCAAGCTGGGGCGTACGACGTTGTGGTTTGCCGGGCTGGCTCTGATTCTGGAAGTGCTGAAGGTGATTATCCGCTCGCCTTCAGGAAGCACCCTGAGTGGCTGGGCCGGATTTCTCAGCATCGTGTTTTTCATTTGCGCATTTTTCATGGGGCTGCGCTGGCTGCGGCACCAGCTCATGTGGCGGCTGCGCAACCGCCTCATCGTCACCTATGTTTTTATCGGCGTAATCCCCGTTCTCTTACTGCTGGCGATGGCGGGGCTGGCCGGCTTCCTGTTTGCCGGCCAATTTGCGACGTATGTGGCAATGTCGGACCTGCAATCGCAGCTGCATCACATGGAGGCGACCAATCATTCGCTGAGCACGCAGTTTCGCGATCTGGCAAAGACCGGCAAGCTCAATGAACAGCTCGCCGCCGAAATCGCTGGTGCTTCCGACGAAAGTTTCCGCCGCCGGTCGGTGACTGTCTGGGACGGCGACAAAGGGTTCGTGCTTTCCAGTCCAGCCGGGCCGCCAGTCAAGCATCCTATCCAGCCATCCCCAGCCATCAAAGGCGACTTTGCGGGATTCGTACGCGACGAGAACCGGCTGCAATTGCGTGCCGTCAGGCGCATCGATGACGGCGACCGTCATCTGGTTGTGATCTCCAATTTGCCCGTCACGCCGGAGTTGCTGCGACAGGCGACATTGGATTTGGGATCGGTCACGCTGCTTCCTCCCGACGTAGAAGTCGAGAAAGGTCAGACTGGCGCTTCCACCTCTTCGGGCTCCAGCCCCAAATCAGCCTCTGATCGAATTCATGTGACCTACGACTTGCGCGGGGCAACTACTAACGCCCCGAGCAAGGATGGAAATGCAGCAAAACGGGTTGAGGCGGGCAAGGTGCCACCGCCAGCCAACAGTCTTGATGTGCAGTTTCCGTTTGGTACGCGCTTCAACGTCATCGACTGGGAGACCGGCAAGTCGCTGACCGGCTTGATGCTGGTCGATACCAGGCCGTCGATACTCTACGGTACGCTGTTCAGCAGCCTGGGAGAGAAGGCGGGCATATTCCTGCAGGCACTGCTGGGAATTGGCATCTTCTTCGGAGTGATCGAGCTGGTCGCGCTGCTCATCGGGGTGCGGCTCACCCGCAGCATGACGAAGTCGGTAGCTGAGCTCTACACGGCGACCGAGCACGTCAATCGCGGCGACCTAACCCATCGCATCCGGGTCCGCACTCACGACCAGATGGCGGCGCTGGAGCAATCCTTCAATTCGATGACCCAGTCGCTGGCGGCCCTGATCGCTGAGCAGAAAGAGAAGCAGCGTCTGGAAGGGGAACTGGTGATCGCCCACGAGGTGCAGGCGCTGCTCTTTCCCGCGGACTTATCGGGGTTGCGTGAGCTTGAGGTGCATGGGGTATGCCGGCCGGCGCGGACGGTGAGCGGCGACTATTACGATTTCATCCCCTTACGCGAGGACCGGCTCACGCTGGCGGTGGGCGATATCAGTGGGAAGGGAATCTCCGCCGCGCTGTTGATGGCGACCGTTCACGCCTTCGTTCGCGCCTACTCGCTGGAGCCGGAACGCACGCTGGCGTCGGTCGCTCTCGGCGAAGGCATGTCGGGAGAGGATGTGTTGGCGATACATTCCCGCAGCTACGGCAACGGCGACGGCGACATGTCGCCCAGCCTGCTGATGGCGACGCTGAACTATCAGCTCTTTCGCAGCACGCCTCCGGAGAAGTACGCGACCATGTTCCTGGGGTGCTATGACGCGCGCTCGCGCTCGTTGATCTACTCCAATGCCGGCCACCTGCCGCCGCTGGTGGTTAGCCGGGACGGCAGGATCACTCGGCTGGAAACGTCGGGCACGGTCGTGGGGCTGTTCGACGGCATGGCTTACGACGAGAGCACGATTGCGATGGAGCCGGGCGACATCTTCGTCGCCTACAGCGATGGCATCACCGAGCCGGAGAACGAGTTTGGCGAATTCGGGGAGGAGCGCCTGATCGAGCTCATTCAGCAACACCGTCACCAGCCGCTGGAGCGGATCAGCGATGTCGTGACCGGCGCTGTGGCCGACTGGATTGCCGGCGGCGAACAGCCCGACGACGTGACCCTGGTGCTGGCCCGGGCGCGCTGAGCCCGCCCTAGCTGCTACATTTACTGGTTATGCCCGCAGCCCGGGAGCCTTCTCTCGCCGATCCTCCGCCGAAGCGGCCGGACGTAATCGCAACCGGGATTTCGGCTCGCACCATCACCTTCTTCCTGATCGTCCTGACCGCCGCAGCCGCGTGGCTGCGCCTCTCGCATCTGGGCAGCAAAAGTCTGTGGCTTGACGAAGGCGCAACGGTGGCGCTGGCGCACGCGTCGTGGCAGCACTTTGCCTGGGTATGGTGGCACGGCGAAGCCAATCTACAGACGATCTACTTCCTGCTCATGCGGGCTTGGATTCACCTGGGCGACAGCGAGGCCGTGCTTCGCCTGCCTTCCGCGCTGTTCGGCATTGCTTCCGTGCCGCTGATGTACGTCGTCGCGCGCCAGTTCATGAAGGCAGGGCCAGCGCTGGCGACCGCCGCATTGCTCGCGTTCAGCCCAACTCACGTCTACTACTCGCAGGAGGCCCGCAGCTACACACTGACGATCTTGCTGGTGTTGCTGTCGTCGTATTTCTTTGTACGCGCTGTCGAAGGTTGCCGGCGCAAGGATTGGTCCCGCTGGATGATCGTCAGCATCCTTGTGTTTTATAGCCATGACTTCGCGGCCTTGGTACTGGTGGCGCAAGCCTGCTCGCTGTTGTTCAAGCAGAAGCCAATCCCCTGGCGGTCTCTGACGATTCGCTCCACCATAATCTTCCTGGCCGCGCTGCCCGGTCTGACGTACATCTTTCGCGCGTCGCCCGAGAACCTGCACTTCGCCTGGATGCCGAAAGCCAGCCCCGGGGAGTTGTGGCATCTGGTAATGTTCTTCGGCGGCGCGGGGGTGAAGGTCGCGATTGCCCTGGCTCTCTGGGCCGCGGGTGTAATTGCGATCGTTCGCAGCCGCCGCAACGCTGCTGACCCGGATGCGTTCTGGCGAGGAATGCTGGTCCTGCTGTGGGCGCTTGTGCCAGTGGCGATCACCGCTCTGGTGTCGCTGGTCCACCCCATCTTCTTACAGCGTTACATGATCTTTTCGTTGCCGGCAACCCTCTTGCTGACGGGATTAGGCATGACCGTTCTGCGCAGGTGGCATGCCGGTTTGATCTTGGTGGTTGCGCTCTGCGCCATGTCGATTCCGACCATCGTGGGAGAGTACAGCAAGCCGCGTGATGACTGGCGGAGTGCGAGCAACAGTATTCTGTCATCCGCCTCTCCCGGCGATGCTGTGGTCTTCTTCCCCTTCTATAGCCGCGTGATGCTCGACTATTACAGCGACCACTATCCCGTGCCTCCTCCTCCGCTGCACGTGTTCGCCCCGCAGTACTACGCCGGCGGTGAAGACGTCCACACACTGGTGCGAGCATTGGACCACGATCCGCAGCGGTTTCGGCGAGTGTGGGTGGTAATCTGCGGCGCGGACGCTCAGCCGGACAGCTTCGACTACGGCGCAACGGCGACAGACAAGCTGCGGTCGATTTTCGGCGCTCCTGAGGTTCGCAAATTCGCCAATATTCAAGTGCTGGAATTCGGCCGCTGACTTCGCCCCGGGAGCCTTGACCAAAAGCGTGCGAAGGATTTGGTTAGGCCAGGATTCTGAGCTGCTGGTTCTTTTGCGGGCGGCGGCAGCGCGACCCCGCAGATAGGCATCGAACCTAAAGTTCGGCCGATCTCCATGAACTGGCTCACCATCACCATCCTGGGAGCGGTTGCTGCGTGGTTCGAGTACAACTACCAGCGTAGCCGTCGCAAGAAGAACTCTGCCGAAACTTCAGCCAGCGGTGATGGTGCTTCAAACCCTGTGCCGCTTCCGGTTGCCCAACCGGGAGAGATGCCCTCCATTTCTCCCGGCTCGGAGAACGACAAACGAATGAATACCGCGGTGTGAACTGCCGCCGAAGTCTTCGGCAACCCCTTCACGAGTTATTCGGTCTTTGTCGAGCCATAGTCGGTTCACAGGTGGATGCACCGGCGAGCACCCGTTACAATTGGCATGCTGTAATCTCGCGAGGAGCCTATGGCCTGTCCCTTTTTCATGCCGGAGCGACGATTCGATTCTGACTGGCCGTTTCCGCAGCGCCTTCCTCTGGGCGCAGGCTGGGCGGGCACGTGTACGGCGCCGGGCCACAAGGGTGCGCACCCGAGCGACGAAGAGCTGACGTCGGGTTGCAACCTGGGTTATGCGAGGAGTTGCAGCCGTTTGCCCGCGGAGCGGCACGCTGATGCCGTGCGCTTTGCCTTGGGAGAGGAGCGCGATGGTGTTGTGCGGGTGTTGTTCGCCTGCGAGCGGGCCTACCTGCCGGCTAGTCATGGCGAGATGCTCTACGACAAAACGCACGCGCAGTGGCGAAAGACGCATGATGATGCTTGTGTGCAACGCATGGCCGAGTGCTACGTGCAGGCACAGTTGGAGCGGCGCGCGGGTGGAAGCGGGGCCGAACGCGACTCCTTGATCCAGGTGACATAGGAACGACATGGACGACCAAAGCAACGGAAGTTTGCGACCGCGGCCGATGAGTGAGTCGAAGTCGGAGATGATCGAGCTCGTCCTGCCCAACGACACCAATCCTCTTGGCGCGCTGCTGGGCGGCCGGCTGATGCACTGGATCGACTTGGCCGGTGCGCTGGCAGCACATCGTCATTCGCACTCCTACGCAGTTACGGCTTCGATGGACCACATCGATTTTCTGGTACCCGTACATGTTGGCGACATGGTCATCCTGCAGTCGGCGGTGAATCGCGTCTTCCGCACCTCAATGGAAGTCGGCGTAAAGGTGCTGGTGGAGAACTATATTTCCTCGTCGCGGCAGAAAGTTGCCACAGCTTATCTAACCTTTGTCGCCGTCGACCGTCATGGAAGGAAGCTGGAGGTAGCGCCGGTGATCCCCGAGACCGAGGAAGACAAGCGGCGCTATGAAGGCGCGCTGCGACGGCGCGAAGCCTCCACGGCCGAACGCGCCCGCCGGCAGGCGGCCAGGGGGTAGCTCATTGCGATTCTTGTGCAGCGCTGTGCTGTGCCTGTTGCTTGCCTTCAGTCTTTCCGCTCAACAAAAAGAGAACGAACAGAAGGCTGCCGAACCGACGGTAGAAAAGTCGGCCAAGCTGAAGGCGCCATCCGAGCCCCCTAAGTCCGCCGAATCGCAAAAGGAAACGCCGCCGGTCGTCACCCATCACCAGATCACCGTGGGCGGGCGCGTCCTGCATTACACAGCGACCACTGGGCTGATGCCCATCCGCAACAACGAAACCGACGAGATCGAAGCCAACATCTTCTTCATCGCCTATACGCTCGATGACGCCGGGGCTAAGCGGCCGCTGATGTTCTCGTTCAACGGCGGGCCGGGCTCGGCGTCGGTGTGGCTGCACCTGGGAGCGATCGGGCCGCGGCGGGTGAAGATGCTGCCCGACGGTGGCATGCCTCCGCCTCCATTCGAGCTGATCGACAACCAGCAAACCTGGCTCGACCAGACCGACCTGGTTTTTATCGATCCAGTGGGCACGGGTTACAGCCGCGCCACCAAGAAGGAGTTCGCCAAGAAATTTTTTGGCATGAAGGGCGATATCTCGTCCGTGGGCGAGTTCATCCGGCTGTATTTGACTCGCTACGAGCGCTGGACCTCGCCGCTGTTCCTCGTGGGCGAGAGCTATGGCACCACCCGCGCGGCGGGATTAAGCGGCGAGCTGATCGACAAAGGTGTGGCGCTGAGCGGAGTGGTGCTGGTCTCCTCGGTGCTGAATTTTGAGACGCTGGGATTCTCGCGCGGCAACGATCTGCCCTACGTTCTCTATCTGCCCAGCTACACCTCCACCGCGTGGTATCACAAGAAGCTGCCCGCCGATTTGCAGCAGCGCGATCTGCAAAGTGTGTTGCGTGAGGCCGAGCAGTTTGCTTTCGGGCCCTATGCGGCGGCGCTGGGCAAGGGCGATAGCCTCAGCGCGCAGGAGCGGCAGACTATTCTCGACCAGTTAGTGCGCTTCACGGGGCTGGACCGCAGCGTGATCGACGAGAACGATCTGCGCATTCGGCAGTGGGTATTTTGCCGCGAACTGCTGCGGAGTCAGCGCCTAACCGTCGGCAGGCTAGACAGCCGCTTCACCGGCCCCGACCTGTCGCGGTCCAGCGACGAAGGGTTTTACGACCCCACCATGTCGATTATTCGCCCACCGTTCACGGCCACCTTCAACAACTACGTTCGCAGCGATCTGGGTTACAAGACTGACCTGGAGTATTACATCCTGGGCGGCGGCATCAGCGAGTGGGACTGGGGCTCGGCGGGAGGAGGATTCCCCGACACCAGCGAATCGTTGCGGCTGGCGTTCGTCAAAAATCCTTACATGAAGCTGTTCGTGGCGTCGGGATATTACGACTTGGCCACGCCGTACTTCGCCACCCAGTACACCCTCAGCCACATGAACCTCGATCCCCAGCAACACGCGAAGATCACCCTCGACTACTACGACGCCGGACACATGATGTATATCCGTAGCGACTCGCTGGAGCGGCTGAAGCAGGATGTGTCGGGGTTTGTTAGCGGCGCGCTCAGGTGAATTCACCACAGAGACACCGAGGCACAGAGGTTGACGAGAAGAGTTCTCACCTCGCCTATCGGCCCTGCACTTCTTTCTGAGCGGCAAGCCGGTAGCTGATCCCGTTCCACTGGTATTCGTAAACAGTGTAGATGACGGAACCATCGGAAACCGCATGAGGCACGCGAACGGTTACGACTCCGTTCGCAGCTTCCGCCTCGGCATTGCCGAATTCGGTATCGCAGAAACCGGTTCCGTCCGGCGGCTGCTCGACCGACCATATCTTTTCGAATTTGGTTTCGGATAGCTGATTGAAGACCGTGATCGTCAGGCAGTTCCCTTCACCTGCATAGGTGACCAGGAGCACGTGATGGCGCTCCGCCAGGCCTAGGGCATCCAGATTGGCGATGCGAGAATCGTCGTTCTTCTCGCTCGGCACGCGCGAGGCAGCCCGCCACAATTTGTGAATGACGAGCGGATCGAGTCCGGTCGCCTTGGCCCATTTCTCCTCGTCCTTCTTGTGAACTTGCTTCCAGTTCTGGGCAAACGAAACGCCGGAGATCAGGATAAGGAGACAAAGACAGCTCGCGAGCCACGGACGCATGACGAACATCATGCCGCAGAGGCAAGATGAGAACAAGTAGGGTTGTGAGACTTGCAGCTGTACACAATTGGATTACGCAAGCGCATGGGTCGTGCGGCGCTTCAGAGGCTGTTACGAAACTACCGTCATCAATTGTGTGGTGGGAGAACCGGCCCGAATCTGCTGTGAAACCAGCCGCACGGCGGCGGGATGAATGTGCAGCCGGGCCGGCAGGCCCCGGTCAAGTGAGCAAAAGAGTGCGAGCCGCAGAGCGGCGATACGGGTTTCGTAACAGCCCCTGAAGGCCCGCACTACCCGAAACTTTAGTCGTACCGCTCGAACACAATCTGCTTGCGGTCCCAGCCCATCTCTTCCGTGAGCAGCTTGCGGTTGGCTTCGACCATCGGAAACAGCCCGCAGATGTAGGCCTGCATGTCACTGCGGCGGGCGACGATCTCGCGCACATGATCCTGCACATATCCCCGGCAGCCCGTCCATTCATCGCCGCAGCGGCTTAGCGTAGGAACGTAGTGGAAGTTCGGATTCTTGTGTTCGATCTCCTCGAACTCCTCGCGGTAATAGATACTGTGCTCGTAACGGGTTCCGAAGACCAGCCAGAATTCATGGCCGCGATTGCACTCCGAGCGCTCGAAGAGCCACTGAATCATGCCGCGAATGGGTGCGATTCCGGTGCCAGTAGCGATGAACACGGCATCCTTTGCCGGTTGGCGCAAGGTGAAGAGTCCGTGCGGGCCATGAAACTGCACGTGCGCACCGACCTCCAGATCGCACAGCCAGTTGGACAGGAAACCGTCCTCCACGCGATTGAGGCAAAGATCGAAACTGGCATCCCCACGAGGCGCGGAGGCAATCGAGTAGGCGCGGGTGTGGACCTTGCCGTCCGGCCGGGGCTGCTTGATGGAGACAAACTGGCCGGGCACAAAGCGGAATTCGTCGACGCCTTCTACCGAGAGCTCAAGATGCTTGGTCTGTGGCGACAGCAGAATCGATTTGCTCAGCTGCGCAGTCAGCAGCGGGCGCTCTAGCCGGGTGCGCTCCTGGATTTGGGTTGCCATGGTGTCTACTTATGTAGATGCTTTGTGGCAAGAATCGGACGTGCCTTGGCCGACAGGCCAACAGCAGCACCCCTGCGATAGGCGCAGGTGGGAGGGAACAATGACGGGTGGCAAGAAACGTGGGAATCGCCAACAGCCGAAAGCCGGGCTGCGCAAAATCGGGAGCGAGAATGGCACGGCAGCGCGCGAGCAGACGGTGGATCAGGTGAAAGCGTTCCGCAGGACTGAACCACAGCACCGCAACCGTTACCGGGAGCTGGCAAAGTGAATTATTGAGGACTGCACAAGAAGGCCCGTAAGAAACAGCGGAAGGGGCACGGCCTTCACGGTCTGCTGAAAAACTCGGAACCGCAGATCCCTCGCGGGCTGAAGCCCGCTCGGGATGACAAAAATAAAGGGGCTTATCCGCGGGCCTGAAGGCCCGCACTACCCGAACAATGCGTCACATTGAGTGCGGCGCAGCTAAAGCTGCGCCCCTTCATCCGCCCGCCGCCTCGCTCTGCGGTTTCCAGCGCAATACCGGTTTCCTGGCGGCGCCGGTTTCGTCCAGTCGCGAGACGCGGGTGTTGAACGGCGCTTCGGCGATGATCTCGGGATGCTGCTCAGCTTCTTCAGCGATCGATTTCATCGCGTCGATAAACTGATCCAGCTCTTCTTTCGATTCGCTTTCCGTCGGCTCGATCATCAGCGCGCCGTGCACGACTAGCGGAAAGCTAACGGTGTACGGGTGGAAGCCGTAGTCTATGAGCCGTTTGGCGATGTCGCCGGTCTTGATGCCCTTCGGCGTTTGTAGCCGATCGCTGAAGACCACCTCATGCATGGTCGGCGTCTGATACGGCAGGTCGTACACGCCTTCCAGCTTCTTCCGGATATAGTTCGCGTTGAGGACGGCGTCTTCGGTGGTCTGTCGCAGGCCGTCGGGGCCATTGGCCATGATGTAGGCTAGCGCCCGAACATGCATGCCGAAGTTGCCGTAGAACATCCGCACCCGGCCGATGGACTTGGGGCGGTTGTAATCGAAGCCCAGCAGCCCGTCAGGCTTGGCAACCACCACCGGGGCGGGGAGGAAGGGTTCGAGAATTTTCTTGCACGCCACTGGACCGGATCCGGGACCGCCTCCGCCATGCGGCGTGGAAAACGTCTTGTGTAGGTTCAGGTGCATCACGTCGGTGCCGAAGTCGCCGGGACGAACTTTGCCGACCAGCGCGTTCATGTTGGCGCCGTCCATGTAGAGCAGCGCGCCTTTGGCGTGCAGCACGTCGGCGATCTTGTGGATCTCCTGCTCGAAGACGCCCAGGGTGTTGGGGTTGGTGAGCATCAGCGCGGCGACATCTTCATTCACCTGTGCCTCGAGCGATGGCAAGTCCACCATTCCGGCAGCATTCGACTTCAGATTCTCGACGTTGTAACCGGCCATGGCTGCGGTCGCGGGATTGGTGCCGTGCGCGGAATCGGGGATTAGGATTTTCTTGCGCGGATTCCCGCGAGACTCCAGATAGGCGCGCACCATCAGGATGCCGGTGAGCTCGCCGTGCGCGCCCGCCGCCGGCTGCAAGGTGATCGCATCCATGCCGGTGATCTCGATCAGTTGCTCGCTCAGCATCTTCAGGATGCGCAACGCACCCTGGCTGATACGCTCGGGCTGGTAGGGATGCGCCTCCGCCAGGCCCATCAATCGCGCGACATACTCGTTGACGCGCGCGTTGTACTTCATGGTGCAGGAGCCGAGCGGATACATACCGTGGTCCACCGCATAATTCCAGGTGGACAGGCGGGTGTAGTGGCGGATGATCTCGATCTCGCTTACTTCGGGCATTTCGCCGAGGTCGTCGCGGACCTGGTTGCCGAGCAGCTTGGCAGGCTTGACCTCCGGCACGTCAAGCGGCGGCAACTTGTAGGCTTTCTTGCCAGGCGATGACTTCTCGAAGATGAGGCCTTCATTCTGGCTGATGTGGGTGGTCGCTTTCTTGATTTTCTCATTCAGGTTCACAGCGCCACCTCCTTCGCCGCCGCGTCAATCGAGGCCTTCGTTGTCGTCTCGGTGCAGCACCACAGCGACGCATTATCCAGTTCGGAATAAAACTTCTTCAGCGGAAAGCCTCCGATAATTTGCTGCCCCAGCAACTTGTCGTTGATGGCGTACGGATCGGTTTTCGTCTGCACCACGAACTCATTGAAGCGCGGAGCGCCTTCGAACAACAACGCCGCGCCACTCTTTTTGAACTGCTCGGCAGCGTAGTGCGCCTTGGCGAGATTTTGGGTCGCCAACTCCTTCAGGCCTTCGCGGCCATAGACGGTCATGAAGATGGCGCACATTAGCGCCACCAGCCCCTGGTTGGTGCAGATGTTTGAGGTCGCCTTCTCGCGCCGGATGTGCTGCTCGCGGGTGGCGAGGGTGAGGACGTATCCGGGCTTGCCGTTGCGATCGCGTGTCTCGCCCACCAGACGGCCGGGCATCTGGCGCACGAACTTGTCGCGCGTTGCAATCACGCCGCAATAGGGGCCGCCGAATCCCAGCGGCACGCCGAAGGACTGGGCTTCCATGCTGATAATGTCGGCTTCCGCCGGAGGCTTCACGATGCCCAGCGAAACCGCTTCCGCGATGGAGACGATCAGCAGCGCCCCCCGGCTGTGCACGATGTCGGCCAGGGCTGCCACATCTTCGAGGGTGCCGAAGAAATTGGGCGACTGGATGAGCACCCCGGCGGTGTCGTCATCGATCGCCATCTCCAGGGTGTCGAGATCGACGCGCCCATTCTTCGCGTAGCCAAAGGTCGAGACGGGCATCCCCTGATAGCGCGCGTAAGTGGTGATCACCTCGCGATACTCGGGGTGTACGGTGGAAGCCACCGCCGATTTCGAGCGCCCCGTGATGCGGGCGGCCATCATCAGGGCTTCGGCCGCGCCCGTCGAGCCGTCATACATGGACGCGTTGGCGACGTCCATGCCGGTGAGCTCGCAGATCATCGTCTGGAACTCGAAAATCGACTGCAGCGTGCCCTGCGCGATTTCCGGCTGGTAGGGCGTGTAGGCGGTGAAGAATTCACCGCGCGAGATGAGCGCGTCGATGACCACCGGCCGATAGTGCGAATAGGCTCCGGCGCCGAGAAACGTGGCATAGCCCTGCGCGCTGTTGGCGGCGCGCTGGCGAAAGAACTCCACGATTTCGCTTTCGGCGTATTGGCGCGGGATTTTAAGGTCGCCCTTCAGGCGATACTCGGCCGGAATGGCGGCGAAGAGATCGTCGATGGATTTCGCGCCGATCTCGCGGAGCATGACTTCGCGGTCGGACTGCGACTTAGGAAGATAGCGCATGAGTACCTGTAGCTTTCCTGGGCGGTATTAGTGAATTCGCCGGTGCTATGGCGAGAAAGAACCTTATGTAGATAACCTTGGGGCGCTGCCGGATGCAGGCCGGGGCGGAGGCGCTCACTGTGGCGAGCGCCCTTCGCGATGGCGCCGCAAGTCCTCGAGAATGGCTTCAATTGTGACCTCGTGCCGATCAAGCCGATGCTCGTGGGCGTCGGCGACCTTGTGCAGCTTGTCAACGGCATTTGCCAGATTCGCGGTGGAATCGCGGAGGTTTGTGACACTCTCGACGAAAGACTCGCGAAATCCGTCTATGGACGCGCGCAACTCCGCAATCTCCTCCGCGTTCTTGACGTTCGCGTCGTATAAACGGCCCAAGGCCGCCCAGAAGTCTTCGAAGCTGCCGAATTCCATATTGATCTCTGCACTGATGATAAACGGTTGCGACTCAGTACCGCCGCTCCGCGGCTCCGTCTCTTGCTGCACTCTGACCGCGGGCTTACGCCCACGGCTAACACAAATGTCGCCGCTCCGCGGCTAGTGTTTGACCAAGTGCTAAATGCTAAATCCTAAATCCCAAATGCTAACCGCCAACTGCTAAATGCCAACTGCTAAATGCCAACTGCGCTCTTAATGCGCGCCCTCTTCGGCGATGAACTTCTCGTAATCGGCGGCTTGCAGCAACTGGTTGGCCTCGCTCGGGTCTTTCAGCGTCACCTTGATCATCCAAGTCTTGTTGGCGTCTTTGTTCACCTGCTCGGGGGCAGTATTCAGCGCCTCATTCACCTCAGTGACCGTGCCCGAGATGGGGGCAAACAGATCGGAGACGGCCTTTACAGATTCCACCGAGCCGAACGTTTTTCCGGCGGTAATCTCCGATCCCACCTTGGGAAGCTCGACAAACACAATGTCGCCCAGCGAATTCTGCGCGTAATCGGTGATGCCGATGGTTCCGGTGTTGCCCTGCAACTTTAGCCACTCATGTTCCTTGGTGTACTTGTAATCCGCGGGATATGCCATTTCGTCGTTCTCCTCGCAGTGCAGGCCATGAAGGTGCGCAGCTTTAGCTGCGCCGCCCCAGCCTAATACGTAAGATTTGTCATCCCGAGCGGAGCGCCCGCATTTTACGACTCGCATCAGTTGCGAGTGGGACGGACGCGCAGTCGACGGGACCATCAATGCCGAACCCGAATTCTTGCTGTTGAGCGCTCGCTTAAGCTTTCTTCGTTGAGAACTGGCCACTGGCAACTGACCACTGGCTACTGCTTCTTCGGACGCTTGTAAAACGGCGTTCGCACCACTTTGCACTTCACCGGTTGGTTGCGGATCTCCACGGCCACTTCGCTGTCGAGCCCCGATTGCTCGATAGGCACGTAGGCCAGCGCAATATTTTTTTTAAGAAATGGAGCGTACGAGCCGCTGGTTACATAACCGATTTCCCTGCCATCGAGATCGAGCACCTTATAGCCATCACGCGGAATGCCGCGATCTACCGCCTCCAACCCCACCAGCGTACGCTTGATCTTTTCCGCTTTCGCGCGCTCCAACGCAGTCCGGCCGATGAACTCGCCCTTCTCCATCTTGAGGAAGCGGTCCAGTCCGGCCTCCCAAACATTAATCGACTCGGAGATCTCGTGTCCGTACAGCGGTAGCTTGCCTTCGAGTCGCAGCGTATTGCGCGCGCCCAGCCCGCAAGGAACAATGCCAAATTCTTCACCGGCTTCCAGCACCTCGTTCCACACCCGCGCGCTGGTCGCCTCATCGGTGGGAACATAAATCTCGAAGCCATCTTCGGCGGTGTAACCGGTGCGGGCGATCAAGATATTCCGCAAGCCGGAAACCGTGCCGTGCGTAAACCAGTAAAACTTCACCTGCGACAGGTCAGCGTCAGTCAGTTTTTGGAGCGTGTTGACGCCTTTCTGGCCCTGGATCGCGATCTGCGTGAAATCGTCGCTGAGGTTTTCGACTTTGCAATCGAACTGGCGAGTGTTTTCGGTGACCCAGTTCACGTCCTTCTCGCGGGTACCGGCATTGATCACCAGCATGTAATCGTGCTCGCCCAGGCGATGGACGATCACGTCATCCACGAAGGTACCCTGCGGATACAGCATGGCCGAGTAGCGGCACTGGCCAATGGCCATGCCGGCAGCGTCGTTCATGGTGATGTGCTGCACCGCGTCGAGGGCCTGCGGACCCGAGATGCGGATGTCGCCCATGTGGCTGACGTCGAAGACACCCACCCCGTTACGAACCGCCAGATGTTCCTTCATCAGCCCGCCCACCGAGGGATATTCCACCGGCATGTCCCAGCCGTTGAAATCGACCATTTTCGCTCCCATCTGGCGATGAACAGCGTTGAGGGCAGTTTTGCGAATTGGCGTGGCCACCTGGGTCTCAACAGACAAGAGGGAATCCTTTGGCGTACAGAACGCGGCAACGAGGTCGGTGTAAACAAGTACGGTAACATGCGCGATTTTCGCGGTCAACGGCGCCGGTCGCGATTCGTCCAAGGTCAGCGTGTAGGTCGCTGCCGCACGCCTGGCGGCTGCAAATCGAGCCGCAAAAAATGAGCTTACGAAAGTACAATCCCTTCCCATTTCGGCATTGACCGTTCGTGCTGGCCCCAATCGCGGCTAGTCACAGACCACAGCTTCCCGTTTTTTTCAAGATAGAAGACAGATGTTGCCAACTGGAGATTCCCAATGTGCGCCCGCTCCGTTCTGGTAATCTTCGTCCGCTTAACATCCAGTATTTCTTGGACGCTCGTCGTCGCGGGTCTGATCTGCTTAATCCTGACCGCACCGCCGCTCGCGGCCCAGGACGGCTCCACCTCGCTGCAAGGCATTGTCGAGGACATCAGTGGGGCTCGCATCGCCAAGGCCAGCATCACGGTGACGGATTCCAGCCGGGGCTTTCGCGTGCAAACCGTAAGCGACGGGCAAGGTGTTTTCATCTTCGGCATGCTTACCCCTGGCCGATACGACGTGAGCGCTGCTGCGCCGGGCATGGCCACCAAGACCAGTCGCGGAGTGCGGCTTTTTGTTGGCGGCAGCGCCATGGTGCAACTGCGGCTGGCGCCGGCGGTAGTTGCGGAGACGGTTACAGTCAGCGCGCCCGCATTCGTTCTAGACACGCAAAGCGGCGACATTTCGCATGTGGTCGAGCAGGAGGCGATCCAGGGATTGCCGCTCAACGGCCGTCGTTACACCGATCTGGCGTTGCTCACCACGGGGATGACGCAAGACCCACGCGGGCTCACCTCGGACTCTAACGGCGACCTGTCGTTCGGAGGAGTTCGCGGCTTTCAGAACAATTTTCTGGTGGACGGAGCCGACAACAACAACTCCTTCTATGCCCAGGCACGTGGGCGCTATCGCGCGCCCTACCAGTTCAGCAACGAGGTGATCAAGGAATTTCGCGTCTCCTCCAACTCCTACAGCGCAGAACTGGGGCGCGCGGGCGGCGCGGTTTTCAACGTCGCGACTAAATCAGGAAGCAACGAGTGGCACGGCACAGGTTTTTACTATCTCCGCGACCGGTCTTTCGATGCGCAACAGCCCTATGCCCCTAGCCAGCCCAACGACCGCCAGCAGCAGTTTGGGGGCACGCTGGGAGGGCCGATCCGCAAAGATCGCGCCTTCTTCTACGCCGGCTTCGATCAGCATCTGTTGACGGTGCCCTCGGTGCTGCTTTTTGCCAACGGCGCGAGCACGGTAGTCCCGCAACCTGCGGATTACGACCGCCTCGACAAAACGCAGGTATTCGCGGCGGCGCAGCAATTGAACGCGATGGGCGGCAGCTATCCCACCGAGATGCAAGGCAACGCCGGGTTTGGCAAGGTCGACTTTACCTTTTCGCCCAAACAGATGGGTTTCCTGCGGGTGAGCACCTCGCGCCTGAGCGGGACGAATAACGTCTTCTTCGATCCGTCCAGCCCCATCACGGCCTACGCTGCAACCGCGAACGGAACTGAAAACGTCAAGACCGAAAGCGCAGTAGCTTCGCTTACCAGCTCCTGGACCAACAATCTCGCCAGCAACCTGCGAGTGCAGTTCTCGCGGGATGTGCAGCAGTCGTTCCCGAATTCTTACGACCCGTGGACTAAGATCTACAACCTGATCGCCGGTTTTGGCCAATCCAGCATCCTTCCCCGCGAGACGCGCGAGCACAAATTGCACATCGGCGGGACCATCAGCTACGAGACCAGTCGCATGCACTGGAAATTTGGCGGCGATTTCATCCAGGCGTGGATCTACAACTATTATCCCTATCTGTTTAGCGGCGAATATTACTTCAGCAATGTGAAGGTGAATCCCTGGACCTTCGCTCCCATGAAGTACGGCGATCCGCTGACCCCGCTTCGGGCCTATGCTCATGAGGTGCCGCGCTACTATATGCAGGATTTTGGCAATGCGGTCTCGCACCCGAATACCCGGTTCTACTCCGCTTTCCTGCAAAACACGATCCGCGCCACTAGCAGTCTAACGTTGAATTTCGGGGTTCGTTGGGACCTGCAGACGTTCGAACCCGGCACGCTGGAAAGCAATCCCCTGTATCCGCCGACGGGCAAGGTACCGACTGACCTGAACAATTTTTCGCCGCGGGCCGGCTTCGCCTACTCGATCGGCGAAAGCCATTCCACGGTGATTCGGGGAGGAGCCGGGCTGTTTTACATGCCGATTCCCGCAATGTACGCGGCCCAGATAGCCAACAACAACGGTCTTCAGGGCAGCGACCTTTTTCTCGATTTGATGGTGCCGGCGCAAGCGCGACTATTTCCTAGCTACCCGCACACCCTGGTGAATTGCCCGCCGGGAACGCTGGTCTGCACCCCGCCACCGTCTGTGGCTGGCTTGCTGACCACCGACGTCTCAGCATTCTCCCCCAATTTCCAGACACCCTACGCGGTTCGCGCCAGCCTCGGCGTGCAGCGCGAACTGGGACATAAGTTCATCGCCTCCGTGACCTACGAATACGTGCATGGAGTGCACCTTCTTCGCTCAATTGACCGCAACCTTCCCAAGCCCAAGATGACCGAATACCCGGTATACAACGACACCGGCTCCGTCTTTCTGGGCATGTACGACGTAGCTTCGTTCAATACCTGGCAGACCACCCCATCGGTGAACTGTCCTTACCCTCCGTGCCTCAATGATGTGCAAAGGCCCAATCCCAGGCTTGGCGCCATCAATTCGTACGAAACCGAATCCAGCAGCGTCTACAACGGACTGACCGTCTCGGTGAAACGCCAGATGAGCCGCGGAATGTATTTTCTGGTGGGATACACGCTAGCCAAGGCCGTCGATGATGGGCCGGATGCGCTCGTCGTCGGGCGCTCGGGAAATGTCCAGGATTCCTATGCCACATCGCTGGAACGCGGCCCCAGCGTTACCGATCAGCGGAACCGCTTTGTAGGCGCCTGGGTGCTGGAGCCGCGCTTTCATTTGCCACAATCCACCCTCAATGCCCTGGTGAACAACTGGACCTTCTCCAACGTTTTGACGATGGGGTCGGGGCGTCCCCTCAACGCAACCATGGCAGGCGATCCCAACGGTGACGGAAACATCTACAATGATCGCCTGCCGGGCTATAGAAGAAACGCATTCGTTGGCCCCGACTACTTCACCACCGACATGCGGATCACGCGCAAAGTGAAATGCGGCGAGCGAGCGACTTTGAATTTCATTGCCGAGTCATTCAATATGTTCAACCGGCTTAACCCGATCGTACAGATCAGCGATGACGGCTTTTACAATTCCGCCGGTCAGTTCGTTGCCTACTCGACCGTCTATAACAGAAAGCAGTATCCGGGCATGTTCCTGGTTAATTCCACATTTCTGATACCGACCAACGCCTACGCACCGCGGCAAATGCAATTCTCATTGAGACTTACGTACTAATGGGATAGATTTGGGCCAACTTTAGTGCCGCCGATAGGGATTGCAGTTTGCCCTGGTGGCGTGAGTCTTCGCTTGACTTCCCTCTGTAACATAGGGCTAACTACTACAGTCCACTTGGGACGAGTCTGGGGGTGTTTCCTGTTTGGCGGAAGTTCGCATTCAAGAGGGCGAGTCTGTAGACAACGCCCTGCGACGCTTTAAGCGAAAAGTCCAGCAAGAGGACATCGTTAAGGAAGTGAAGCTTCACTCTTTTTATCTCAAGCCGGGCGAAAAGAAGCGCGTGAAAGAGGCGCTGGCGCGCAAGCGTAGCCGTAGGAAGGCCTGTAAAGAGCAGGACTAATTCATGGTTGGGCCGCCGCTTCGATGGCGGCCCTTGCTTTGCGTTCTTTATTAGTGGGTGGAGTCGAACCGCAGTTTTATGAGTAGTGCCACGGTGTTACACGTGGTGGGCCGAACCCAGGGAGATGTACCTGAGCGCTGGAATTTGTGGCTGATAGCGGGGACAGTCAGTCCGGTTCCTATGTCTGTTGCAAGTTGACCCCCGTCCAGGGCTCAGTACCGCGGGCTGAAGGGAGCAACTCTCCATGGAATTCCAGGATAGGGTTTTGAAGTGTATCGACTGCGGCGCCGACTTCGTGTTTACCGCGGGAGAACAGTTGTTCTTTCACGATAAGCAGTTCAAAAACGAGCCCAAACGTTGCAAGGCATGCAAAGCCAAACGGGCTTCCACTCTGGGTACTACGACTCCGGGCAATTATCCCAAAGTGGAGACCCGCACGAACTGTTCCGGGTGCGGCAAGGAGACCACCGTCCCCTTCAAGCCCACCCAGGGCCGGCCTGTCTTCTGTCGGGAGTGCTTCCAGCAGCGACGAACCAGCGCTGCCACTGCCTGACCAGCCGTTTTTCTGTCATCCTGTAGCGCCAGCCGCTCCCTTACTCTGGACGCCGGGGAATTGGTGTGTCTGTATGCGAAGCGGCGACTTGAGCGAGTGAGTGACGAGGATGAGACTCCGGGCGAGCAAGTTCGGCATGCTACTTCTGCTGGGATCGCTCGTAACTTCGGCAGCGGTCGTTCATCACGATTCTCCTAGCGTCTCTTGGGTGCCCCGGCAGCTTGAGCCGGGCTCACCATGCCTGTTCAGAGTGTCCGTGGCCGGCCCTGCCTTGAACTTGTCCGGTCAATGGCAAGGACACGAGATCACCTTCTTCCCCGACTCGCATCACGATTGGTATGGGCTGGCTGGCGTCGATCTGGACGCGAAGCCCGGGAACTATATGCTCAAATTAGAGGCCACGTTGCCGGATGGAAAGCGCGTCCGGTTGGAGCGTACGGTTGCCGTGCAACGCGCCCACTTCAAGACGGAAACCCTGCGGGTGCCCGATCGCTTTGTCGAACCCGGGCCCGACGAGCTCCGCCAGATCGACGCCGACAAGCAGCTAAAGAAAGCCGCTTTTTCGCATGAGCTTCCCAACCCGCAATGGTCGGGCAAATTCACTTCTCCAATCGATACTTCGATCTCCGAAGCCTTCGGGACGCGGCGTGTCTTCAACGGAAAACTGGCCAGCATTCATCGTGGACTGGATTATCACGCCAAGTTCGGCTCCCCGGTCATCGCCGCGAATTCCGGCGAAGTTGTGCTGGCGGGCCCGCTTTTCTATGAAGGCAATTGCGTCATCATTGACCACGGGCAGCAGTTCATGACGGTTTACATGCATCTTTCGCAGGTGCAGGTCAGGGTGGGCGAGCGAGTCGAACGAGGTCAGCAAATCGGACTGACGGGAGCCAGCGGCCGAGTCACCGGGCCGCACTTGCATATGGCGGTGCGTTGGCAAGGAGAATATCTGGATCCAGCCCAGCTGTGGGCTTTGCCGCTTCCGAATTTGCCATTAGGGTCGGAATCGATCGCGAAGCGCGAAGCTGGTACTGCGAAAACCACACCATCGCGCTGAATGGTTGACGGGAGTTTAGTCGGCTCGTTTGGCCGCTGCGGAGCGCTCGGTGTGTGAGCCGCCGGAAGTTGCAGCCTTGCGTGCGACGGGCTTCTGTGCCTGCTGCTGCGCGAGTACCTTCTGATCCTGATGGGTGATCAAGAGTGCCTCGAGCTGGCGCAGTAGTTCCTGCGTGTTCACGGGTTTGACCAGCAACGACTGCGCTCCATTGTTCTCCCACTCTTTGCCTAACGCGGGATAGGCGGTCAGCAGCGCGGTCGCTGGATCGTACGGCTGCTGGCGCGCAGCCCGTATCACGTCATAACCGGAGGTCTCGTTTTCCATCCGCATGTCCGTGATCACCATTTCGAAGACGCCGTTCCTCAACTTGTGTTGTGCTTCCTTGGCGGAGGCTGCGGTTTCCACCTCGAAGCCGTTCATTTCCAGGATTGCACGCAGGGTCAGAAGGATCGCCAGTTCGTCATCAACCAGCAAAATGCGTCGTTTCATCGGGAACTCCAGGGACCTACCGTCCGTCGGTGCTTGGTTCGGCGCGACCTGCACGCTTGAGATGCACTCTTGCCGGGTATCTCACCCGATTGTGTTGTGATCCTACACCGTTCATGCAGGAGGCGCAAAAGCAAAGCCCGCGTCTCTGCTCAGTATAATAGCTTGGTGGCGGCTTATCACACCTACCACGTGGAGAACTTCGGGTGCCGCGCTACCCAGGCCGATGGCGCTGCTATCGAGCGTCAATTGCTCGAACGCGGCCTGCAACGCGCCGGGGCCGCGGTTGACGCCGAAGTGGTCGTGTTGAACAGCTGTACCGTCACCGCCGCTGCCGACCATGACGTCCGCGCCGCTATTCGCCGTATCCATCGCGTCAATCCGCAAGCGAAGATACTGGTGACCGGTTGCTATGCGCAACGAGCGCCGGAAGAGCTGTCGTCCCTGCCGGGCGTGAGTCTGGTGGTAGGCAATTCGCACAAACATGAGATCGCCAATTATCTTTCACCGGCTACAAACGATTTCTTCCCACTGGCGCAAATTGGCGCGAGCTCAGCTTCGAACGTCATTGTTGGTGACATCTTCGCGCACACGGAAGTGATCGCCGCTCCCGTGCTCGGCAGCGATTCGCTCGAGAAGACACGGCCCAACCTGAAAGTTCAAGATGGCTGCAATAATCGCTGTTCCTTCTGCATCATCCCGTACGTGCGCGGCAAGAGCCGCTCGCTCAAGCTCGAGCAGGTGCTGCACGAAGTCAACGGACTGGTGAGTAACGGCTATCGCGAGATTGTTTTATCGGGCATCAACCTCGGACGCTGGGGCCGGGATTTGCGGCCGCCGATGAATTTTGCCGCAATGCTGCGCGCCATTCTGGAGTGGAGCGCGATCGAGAAGCTTCGCATCAGCTCGGTGGAGCCGATGGACTGGACGAACGAGGTGATCGAGTTGGTCGCCTCGTCGCCGCGCATCTGCAAGCACGCCCATGTTCCGCTGCAATCGGGAAGCGATCGTATTTTGCGCCAGATGCACCGCAAGTATCGCCCATGGCATTATGCCGATCGCATCGAGCGCATCCGGCGCGCCATGCCGGATGCAGCTA
Organism: uncultured Acidobacteriaceae bacterium; assembly: GCA_963785825.1. Lineage (GTDB taxonomy): Bacteria > Acidobacteriota > Terriglobia > Terriglobales > Acidobacteriaceae > Bog-257. The sequence goes on from CAWAWQ010000003.1 coordinate 587,723, forward strand.
TTGGCGCCGATGTGATGGTCGGCTTTCCCGGCGAAACCGACGATGACTTCGAACAGACGCGTGCTTTGATCGAGCGCCTGCCGTTCACCTATCTGCATGTCTTCACGTATTCGTCGCGGCCGGGGACACCGTCAGCGGAGATGCCGGACCAGGTGCCGGTACAGGTCGCGCGCGAACGCAATCGCGTGCTGCGCGAACTGGCGGCGGAGAAGAAGCGGAGATTTATGGAGTCATTCGTCGGCAGGGAAGTGGAAGCAATCACGCTGACTAGCTTTGACGGGGAATGCGCCGAGGCGCTGACGGACAACTATTTGAAATTGAAAGTACGTGGCCTGCAGCAGGCGAACCAACGAATCGTGAGCATAGTCGACGGCATATCGATGGAGAGCCTCTATGGTTCCTTGAGGGAGCAAAGCTCACCGATTCCAGCGGCACTTTCTGCATAATTCCCATGCTATACTTTTGAAGTACTGCAGTTACTGCGGAGGACTGTATCGATAAACGTTTTATCCGCACGAATGAGCGCATTCGTGTTCGTGAAATTCGCGTCATTGATGACGAGGGAAACCAGCTTGGCATCATGGCGCCCTACGAAGCGCTGAAGATTGCCCGCGAAAAGACTCTTGACCTGGTAGAAGTCTCGCCCACCGCTCAACCTCCTGTTTGCCGCATCATGGATTACGGGAAATACCTATATCAGCAGGAAAAGCGCGAGCGCGAAGCCAAGAAGCATCAGCACCAGATCACGGTCAAGGAAGTGAAGTTCCGCATCAACGTGGACGATCACGACTACGAGACCAAGAAGAACCACGTGCTGCGCTTCCTGGACGAGGGCGACAAGGTGAAGGCCACCATCTTCTTCCGCGGACGCGAGATGACCCGCCAAGGTTTGGGACGTGGAATCCTGGACCGCTTGATCCAGGACTTGGGCGACAAAGCGGTGGTGGAATTCCGTCCGCGCCAGGAAGGCAACACGCTGCACCTGATCCTGGCTCCGCCGAAGGCGCAGACCCCTGTCAAGCCGTCAGGGCCGAAGCCCCCGCCTCGCCCTGCTCCGCCACCGCAGCCGCAATAACATTGCTTGTGCTTTCTGCCACCATCGAATTGCAACCTGCCTGATCGGGAAATGAAGGAACCGCGATGAGAGTTTTTATTGCAGGTGCTACCGGGGCCGTTGGCCGTCCCCTGGTTGCGCAGTTGATCGAGGCAGGCCATGTTGTGACCGGCATGGCGCGCGACGAAAAATCCGCCACGAGGTTGCGTCAGCAGGGCGCGACTGCCGAAATCGCCGATGCGCTGGATGCCACAGCGGTACGTGGGGCGGTTACCCGCAGCGCTCCCGAAGTTGTCATCAATCAACTCACGGCTCTTCCCCAGCACTACACTCCGGAAACCATGAAGGCCGCGTGGGCCGTGGACCATCGGGTGCGCCGCGAGGGTGGAGAGAGCCTGCAAGCGGCGGCAGCAGCGGCAGGAGCGAAGCGTTACATCCTGCAATCGTGTGCCTTCTGGTACGAGGAGGGCCCGGGGCTGGCCGACGAAAGCTCGAGCCTGGCAGTCAACGCCTCTCCGTACATCGCCGAGGGCAGCCGCTTCTACCGCGACCTGGAGCAAGCTGCGATCGCCATGGGTGGCCTCGAGGTTATGTTCCTGCGCTACGGATTCCTGTACGGTCCGGGTACGTGGTACACGCGCGAAGGCGACAGCGCCGAGCAGGTACGCAGGCAGCAGAATCCGATTGTCGGCGATGGGCAAGGGGTATTTTCGTGGGTGCACGTTGAGGATGCAGCCGCGGCTGCGGTTCTCGTGCTCAATCGCGGAAGCGCCGGTGCGTACAATATTGTCGATGACGATCCGTCGCCGGTGCGGGTGTGGCTGCCGGCGTTTGCGCAATGGTTGGGCGCTCCGCCGCCGCCGCATATCTCTGCCGAGCAGGCCGGAGATGCGGACGCGATCTACTACGGAACGCGGTCGCGCGGCGCATCCAACGCCAAGGCGAAACGCGAGCTGGGATTTCAGCCGCGCAGGCTGGAGTGGCTGGCGAGTCGCTGAGCCTGGGTATGCTGGCCTAAGGCGCACCTTTTATGTTGTAATAAGAAGATCACTATGCCCAAGCTCAAGACACATAGCGGAGCGGCCAAGCGCTTCAAGAAGACAGGGACTGGCAAGATCAAGCGCGGTCACGCGTTCAAGCGCCACATCCTGACTTCGAAAGCAACCAAGCGCAAGCGCCAGCTCGATACCGATGTGATTCTGGATAAGGCGGATCAGAAGAAGATCGCACGCATGATCCCCTACTAGATGCGATTTCGCCGCATGGTGCGGCACCCGGCAGCAACCCTCAACGGGTTACCTGTTCCAGCGAAGCTAGAGCGGGAGTTGACGGGCAACAGCGTGTGAAGAGGCTTTTCCCGCCCCTCTTGAAGTAAGAGCGTGGTCAACTTCTTGCCTCCAGCCGCTTGACGATGTGAAAAAGGAGCAACATGCCTCGCGTAAAACGTGGAACCAAGCGCCGCGCCCGCCGCAAAAAGATACTGGATCGCGCAAGCGGCTATTACCTGACAAAATCGAAGCTGTACCGCTCGGCAAAAGAGTCAGTCGAGCGCGGGTTGAAGTTCGCCTACAGCGGCCGAAAGCAGAAGAAGCGGCAGTTCCGCGCAATCTGGATTGTGCGCATCGGCGCCGCCGCTAAGCTGAACGGTACCAGCTACAGCCAGTTCATCAACGGTCTTAAGAAGGCCGGCATCGATCTGGATCGCAAGATTCTCGCCGATCTGGCGGTCAATGATCCGTCTGGGTTTACGGCGCTGTGCAAGCAGGCGCAAGCCGCCACCGCATAGCCGCTCGTCCCGGGGAATCGCAGTTACGAATGGGCGGCCAGAAGGCCGCCCATTCGTGTTTGTGGTTCACCACAGAGGCACAGAGGGCACGGAGACGTGACCGCAGATCCTCCGCTCCCGGCTAAGGCCGTCGGTCGGGACGACAATTTCGAAAGACGATCATGTATTCCGTCCCCAAACTCGAAGACTACTCGCCAGAAGCGTTAGACCGCGCCGTTGCCGAACTGTTCAATGCGCTCGATAACGAGACCGGAGCGCTCGCCAGCGAATCGGACTGGAAGGCCTTTCGCGACCGCTGGCTGGCGCGCAAGAACGGCGTGCTCACGCAGGTGAACGACACCTGGCTGAAAGCCGCGCCCGGTCCGGCCAAGCGCGAAGTCGGGCGCAGGGTCAACGAACTCAAGGCGCGGGCTGAAGCGGCAATTGAAGAGGCGCACGATAAACTCCACGCCTCGTCCGCCGACGCGAAGCTTGCCTCCGAGCGCCTCGACATCACCCTCCCCGGCATTCAGCGTTCCATCGGCGTGAAGCATCCCGTGCTTCGGGTGATGGACGAGATCGCCGCCGTCTTCAAGGCGATGGGCTACTCGGTGGGCGAAGGGCCGGAGGTCGAGACCGACTACTACAACTTCGAGTCGCTGAATTTTCCGCCCAACCATCCCGCGCGTGACACTCAGGACACGCTCTTCATCGCCGGTCAGGAAAGCAAGCCGGCGCGCGATCGCCTGCTGCTGCGCACCCATACCTCGCCGGTGCAGATTCGCACCATGGAGCAGCAGCCGCCGCCGGTGCGCATCGTTATCCCCGGCAAGGTCCATCGCAACGATCCGCTCGACGCTACGCACTCGCCGGTCTTTCACCAGGTCGAGGGCTTGGCGGTCGATACGAACATCACCTTCTGCGATCTGAAGGGCACGCTCGATCACGCTATGAAGGCACTGTTCGGCTCGTCGATGAAGACGCGCTTCTATCCGTCGTTCTTTCCCTTCACCGAGCCGAGCGCCGACATGCAGGTGAGCTGCATCTTCTGCGGCGGCAAGGGTTGCCGCAAATGCAAATTCAGCGGCTGGATCGAGCTGCTGGGCTGCGGCATGGTCGATCCCAACGTCTTCGACTTCGTGAAGCAGAACGGCTATGACTCGTCGAAGATCTCGGGCTTCGCTTTCGGCATGGGCGTGGAGCGCATCGCGATTCTGAAGTACGAGGTGGAGGAGATACAGCTGTTCTACGAGGGCGATGTGCGGTTCCTGGAGCAGTTCGCATGAGAATCCTACCCGCATGGCTGCGCGAGTTCGTTGACCTCTCCGCTGACGACCGCCAGCTCGCCGAAGATCTGACCTCGGCAGGCATTGCCGTGGAGTCGGTCCAAGAAGAGAACGGCGCGACCGTTTACGAGATGGACCTGACCACGAACCGCGTCGACGCCATGAATCACTATGGCGTGGCGCGCGAGGCATCGGCCATCTACGACATCGACTTGAAGCCGGTCGAGCCGAAGCTGCCTGCCAGCAACAGGGGTCCCTCGACTCCGGCGAGCAAAGGCGGCTCGCCTGCGCTCGGGATGACAACGAGGAAGAGCGCTGACCCCAGGTGGCGTGCGCCGATGGGCATGACAAGCTTCGCGGACGATGAACTCAATACAGATGTCGGCTTTGGTGCTGAGGCATTCCCCATCGTCATTGAAGATCCTCAAGGCTGCGCGCGATACACGGCGCGCATTGTGCGCAACGTGAAGATCGGCGCCTCGCCGGAGCAGGTCGTCAAGCGGCTGGAATTGCTGGGCTCGCGATCGATCAACAATGTTGCCGACGCCACCAACTACGCCCTGAACGAGCTTGGCCATCCCACCCACGCCTTCGACCTCGATCTGCTGGAGGGCGGCACCATCGTCGTCCGCCGCGCGCGTGACGGCGAGGTGCTGAAGACACTCGACGGCGTGGATCGCAAGCTCACCACCGACGACCTGGTGATCGCCGACGCGAAGAAGCCGGTCGCGCTGGCCGGCGTGATGGGCGGCTTCGATACCATGATCACCGAGCAAACAAAGAACGTGCTGATCGAGTCGGCGTGGTTCGACCCCGCAACCGTGCGCAGCATGGCCAAGCGGCATCTCATGCACACCGACGCGTCCCATCGCTTCGAGCGCGGCGCCGATTGGGGCATCACGCCCGTGGCCTGCGATCGCGTGGCCGAGCTGATTCTCGCGAGCGCCGGCGGCGAGCTGCAAGCCGAAAGAATCGACACGATTGCCCGCACCCCGGAGCGCGCGCCGCTCCAACTGCGTCACTCCGAAGTCAGGCGCAATTTGGGTATCGACATTGAGGGAAGGGAAATTGAGCGCATCTTGGGCCGGCTGGGCTTTGGAGTGGTCGCCTCAGAGGACCGTCTTACTAGTAAGAATGTCCCAGAAAATCTTACTGGTAAGATGGAAGCAAGTAATCTTACTAGTAAGAAAAAAATCAACCCCGATTCCTTAGTCGCCCCTGCTCAGATTAGCGCCACTAACGTGGGGCACGCCGCTCCGGTTGCGGGCGCGGCGCTCGCTCCGGAGGACGACAGCCGCGAAGCCGATGCCCCCGCTTACATCGTGCTGATTCCCACCTGGCGCCTAGATGTGGAGCGCGAAATCGATCTTCTGGAAGAGTTGGCGCGCATCTACGGCTACAACAAGTTTCCCAACACGCTGCCGGCGTTTGTCGGAGCGGTGGTTGAGCTGGCCGACGAACGAAAGAATGCCAATATCCGGGATACCATGCTGGCGCTCGGCTATGACGAGACCATCTCGATCACCTTCATCTCCGAGCAGGAAGCAAAGATTTTTGGACAGGGTGAACCGCTGGCGCTGGCCAATCCTCTGAGCGAAGAGGCGGGTTACATGCGCACATCGCTGTTGCCCGGACTGCTGAACATGGTGGCCTACAACCTGAATCGCGGCAACCTGAACGTGCGGCTGTTTGAGGCGGGCGAAGTTTTCGAGAAGATCGGGGACCGCCACGACGAGCGCCGGCATCTGGGACTGGTGGCCACCGGTGATGCTGTCACCAAAAGCGTTCACGCCGGTGGACAGCCGTACACTTTCTTCCACATGAAAGGTGACATGGAAGAGCTGCTGGAGATATTCCAGCATCAGTCGCTGCACTTCGACACCAGCGTGCCTGAATATTTCCATCCCGGCCGTTCGGCGCGCGCGGTCATGGATGGGGAGACGGTTGGATGTTTCGGGCAGTTGCATCCCGAGCAGGCGGCAGCACGGAAGTTTCGCCAGGAGGTGTACATTGCCGAGGTGATGCTCGACCGTCTTTATCGGCACGAACTGCGCGAGCCGCGCTATCAACGGATGTCGAAATTCCCGGCGGTCGAGCGCGATTTCTCCTTCATGTTCGACGATGAGGTGACTTTCGAGCGCATCAAGTCGGCCGTTGCGGAGCTCGGGCTGAGCGAGTTGCGGGATTTTGTTCCGGCAGAGATCTACCGCGGCGAGAAAGTGGAAGCAGGGAAGTACTCCGTGCTTTTACACGCGGAATTTCAGTCGAAGGAGCGTACGCTCCGTGACGATGAAGTGGCGCAATGGTCAGCGCAGATCATCGCCAAGCTGGAAGCGCTCGGCGGGATGTTGAGGGCCCAGTAGAGGATGGAGACGCAAGACTGTTTGCCTGTGAACCTGTGCCGTCCCTCCGGGACTCGAACCAATTTTCCGAGCTACCCAGCACTCCGCCTGCGGCTTCGTGCTGGGCTAAACTACTCCGCCCTCCGGGCTCGATTTTCGGTCGATCCATTTCGCTGCCGAACAGCAAACCTTTTTCTCGCGGCATGTAGTAGCCGGCCCACGCGAGGCAAGATTTGGATCCGCTGACTCACCTGCTGACCGGCGCGTGCATGGGCCGCTCCGGATTCAATCGCAAGACTGCGCTGGCCACGGTGACCATGGTGCTCGCCGCCGAGGCCGCCGATGTTGACGTGCTGTGGGAGTTCAAAGGCTCGATCGCGGCGCTGCAGCACCATCGCGGTATAACCCACAGCTTCGTCGGGGTGCCGTTTGTGGCGGCGGCGGTGCTGGCATGTGTTTACGTGGCGCATCGAGTCAGGTCGAGCAATCGTCCGAATGCTGCCGGCTCTTCCAACCGACCTCCGGTGCGCTGGGGATTCCTGTATTTCTGCGCGGTGCTGGCCGCGCTCAGCCATCTTTTACTTGACTACACGACTGCTTATGGCATTCGGCTGTTCGAGCCGTTTAATTTCCGCTGGTATTCCTGGGATATAGTCTCCATCGTCGAGCCGCTGATGTTGCTGGCGCTGATCGCAGGGCTTGCCCTGCCGGGCCTGCTGGGTCTCATCAACCAGGAAATTGGGGCGCGCAGCAAGGGCCCGCGCGGACGAGCGGGCGCAATTGCCGCTCTTATATGCGTCGTTCTGATCTGGGCGGTGCGTGACAGCCAGCATCGGCGCGCCTTGAGCGCCATGAACTCCTTCCTCTATCACGGAGCCGTGCCCACGCGCGTTGCGGCGTATCCTTACGAAATCGATCCGTTTCGTTGGCACGGGGTAGTGGAAACGGCTGACTTTTTCGAAACCGTCCCCGTCAATTCGCGGGCCCCTGAAGTGGACTCCGGAGCCGGAATTCAGTTTTACAAAGAGCCGGAGACTGCCGCCACGCAAGCCGCAAAGGCGTCGTATTTTGGTCGCGTCTATCTCGACTGGGCGGCCTTTCCGTACGTACAGCAGCAAAGACTTGAAGGCGACATGAATGGATATCTGGTGGAGTTTCAGGATTTGCGCTACACCTACCCGTCTTCACGGGGGCGCGCGCCGCTGGGGGGCTTCGTGCTGCTCAGCCCCAACCTGCGCGTACTGCAGCAGGGAATGAACTCCAGCCGTTCACCTTCGGTGGAGAGCCTGGAACATCCACCGGGACGGCAGTAGATTGAGCCGGCTCTCTGGCAAATTCCTGTCCTCCACTTGACGGAAGCGATCACGACGTACAGAATCAAATAGGTCGAGGTGATCCATGCTGGCTTATGTATTTGTGCTTCTGGCGGCCGCAGTGCACATCCGCTTTGTCGCGCTGCCTTTCAGTTTCACCCCGGTGTTAGCGGCGCTGCTTTACTTTGGCGCGCGTATGCCGCGCAAGCAGATGTGGGTTCCGGTTGCTATGCTGGCCGCCTCTGACGTGTATCTCACCCGCGTGACCTACGCCTATCCGCTGACGCCCGATCATTTCGTCACCTGGGCCTGGTACGCCGCCATAGTGCTATTCGGCGCGGCGGTTATCAAAGGGTTCTCGCCATTGCGCATCGGAGTGGCCACGCTGAGCGGCTCGGTATCGTTCTTCCTGATCAGCAACTTCTCCGTGTGGGTGGTCTGGCAGATGTATCCCAAGACATTCAGCGGTCTGATGGCTTGCTACGTTGCCGGGCTACCGTTCTTCCGCAGCGCGCTGATCTCCGATCTGCTGTTTACGGCGGCGTTCTTTGGGATTGGATATCTGGCCAGCCAGAGAAGCGCGCACGGCGCAACGGTCGCTATTTCTTCGCGCGGCCGGTAGCAGCGGGATTCTTACATTCAAGCGTCAGCCCGCTGCACCGCAGCGGCCTGAACCGTTTTGCGAATCAGATAAGAACTTTCACGCCGCACTAAGGCGCGGCAGTCCCCGAACCGAGATCGTGACCGGTCTTGCCGGCGAGCAGGTCCACTGCGTGCGGCAGAATATCGATAACAGCCTGTAACGACTGCACTGCGCCATTCGGACTCCCGGGCAGGTTCAAGATGAGCGATTTTCCGCGAACGCCGCAAACTCCACGGCTCAGAATTGCGAACGGCGTTTGTGCCAATCCCGCGGAGCGCATTTTCTCCGCGATTCCGTCGATTAGCTTGGAGCACACCGCGCGCGTTGCTTCCGGCGTGACATCCCGCGGCGCGATACCGGTACCACCCGTGGTGACGACCAACTGCACTTGCTCACTCAGGCGAGCCAGCACTGCCTCAATGGCCGGCTGATCGTCCGCGACGATTTCCTGATGAGCGACTTCGAAGCCGTTCTGGCGGAGCAGCTCGACTGTGGCCGGGCCGGAGACGTCGGCGCGCTCACCGCGGGCGGAGGAGTCGCTGACGGTGAGGACTGCGGCGGTTCTAGGCGCACTCATGAGCAGTTCTCGTCCAGACAAGGCATTGTAAAGTGAGCTTCATTTGGCGGATTTCGCCTTGCCGCGAACATAATCGCCGCTCTTGCCACCCGATTTCCGCAGCAGGATCACTTCGCGGATTGCGATGCTCTTGTCGAGAGCTTTACACATGTCATATACGGTTAGTGCGGCGACGGAAGCCGCCACCAGCGCCTCCATTTCCACCCCGGTCACCGCGGTGGTGCGGGCCAGCGTTCGGACAGCGATCCCGTCCTTTCGCACTTTCAGTTCGACGTCGACTTTGCTCAGCGGAACCGGATGGCACATGGGAATTAAATCTGAGGTTCGCTTGGCCGCCAGGATTCCGGCCACCCTTGCCACTTCCAGGGGATTGCCCTTCGGGTTTTGCGGCAGAGCGCGAATAACTCCAGGACTCATTGCTACAAACGCGCTGGCCTCGGCCTCTCGCAAGGTGGGCGGCTTGCCTGAGACATCGACCATGGAAGCCTGACCGGCTTCATCGTAGTGCGACAATTTTCTCGAGTTTTGGGTGGATTTAGCCATTCGCAGCTAAGAAAGCGGGCGCCCCGTTCTAGCCTTCTTTTGGCTAGGGCGGCCAGTTTCCCATTCGATCAGCATAGAACCATTGTCATTGCCTCGCCGGCGCCAAATCGCTCCCGGTCAGGCGGTACCACAATGTAGCAGTTTGCGCGCGCGACGGCCATCAAGTCGCCGGAGCCCTGCCAGTGAACCAGTTCGACGGTGGGGCGCTCGGGCGTGCCGCCCAGCTTCGCGGGGAGAAAACGGGTGAGTCCGGTCTTGCTAGTGAGTTCGGATTTCAAGACAGCCTGGGCGAAGGACAGCGGTTGCGGCTTGCAACCCGAAAGCCCATCCAGAACTGGCCGGGCAAACAGCTGGAACGTGACCATGGTCGAGACCGGATTTCCCGGCAGCCCAAAAAACGGCGTGCCTTGCTCGCCGGATTTAACTTCGCCGAAAACCACAGGCTTTCCAGGCTGAATTCGAACGCCGGCGAAAAATATTTGCGCCTCGAACGAGGCGAGCACTTGCTCAACCAGGTCGTACTTTCCCATGGAGACGCCGCCGGTAATCAGCAGCATGTCAGCTTCAAGACCTTTGCGAATCAGCAGGGCGATTTCGTCGGCTTCATCGCGCGCGACCGGCAGAATGAGAGGATCGCCGCCTGCTGCATAAACCTGTGCCGCCAGCGAGTAGGTGTTGGAGTTACGGATCTCATTGGGACCGGGCTGGAGATTAATGTCGACCACCTCGTCGCCAGTCGCCAGAATGGCAACTCGCGGACGACGATGTACCGCGAGCTCGGGCCGTCCTATGGCTGCCGCAATGGCGACCGTGGAATGCGTGACACGTGTGCCGCCTGCCACCATCACCGAGCCCTTGTGCGCCTCCGAACCCATGGGGACGATGTTCTCGCCCGGTTTCACGGGCCGGTGGACGGCGACCGTGTCCCCTTTCCGTTCGGTGTGCTCGACCATAACAACCGCATCTGCACCTTGCGGAACGGGCGCGCCAGTCATGATCTCCGCCGCCTCGCCAGCCCCGATTATTATGTCGCTTTCCTCCACAGGCGCGCCGGCCTTGATCTCTCCAATGCAGCGCAATCGCGCAGGAGGCGTAGCCACCTCGCAGGCCCGTACGGCAAAACCGTCACGCGTGGAGCGCGGAAATGGCGGAAAATCGCGGTCGGCGCGCAACTCCTCCGCGAGAACCAGGCCGACGGATTCCAACAACGGAAGTAATTGGGGATTGCTGGGCGAGAGCGCTGCGGCGTAATTTTCGACGAGGCGTCGCGCCTCGGTAAACGACAGGAGCTTGGATTCGGCGGCACTAGCCATGGCAAAAGACACTGATCTGAATTCTACGGGAGGGAGACGACGAGCGAAACCTCAGCGGCTCGATCTCAGCGGCTCGATCTGACAAAGGGCGGCGGACAGCCGCCCTTGTCATCAGCATCTGCGTTCTTACTACTTGCCGGGGTTCTTCTTCGACTTCGATTTGCCATAACTGGTTTCGACCGAAGCGCCGATGGTGCCCAACATCTGCTTGGAGGCATCCGCGTACTTGCCCGTGGGCTGCAGCTCCAGATACTTGTTGAAGGCCTCCGCGGTCCCCGGCGGCGCCACCATCTTGTTGTCTTTCATTGTGGCCTTGCCGATCAGGTCGACGCCCTTCCAGTAGTAGGCGTCAGCGCGATTAGGATCGATCTGGATTGCCTTGTCGAAGGCCGTGATGGCTTCGTCCACTTTGCCAGTATTGGTGAAGACTGCGCCTTCATTGAAGTAGTACGTGCCGGCGTTCTGCGGATCCGCTTGCGCGGCAGCGGCGTACTCCTGCACCGCTTTGTCGGTTTGTCCCGACTTCGCGTAAGCATCTGCCAAGCCATTGTGATAGGCGCCACTAGGCTTGATCGCAATTGCCTTCTGGTACGATTCTATGGCCTCCGGGTACTTCTTGGCGCCACGCTGCGCATCACCCAGGTAGGCCCATACCAGGTCCTGACTGGGGTCGACCTGGGCCGCCTGTTGAAGCACCGTGATCGCCTGATCGTAGTTGCCCGACGCTTCAAGCTCCTTCGCCTGGTTCAGTGAGGCATTCAGGCCTTTGATCTTTTCGTTTCGTTTCTGCGTCGCCTCCATCTGCTTGCGCTGTTCCTCCGATGGTCCTGCACCGCGGTCCTGCGCCAGATTGAAATCGACAACCCGCTCCTGCCCTGCGCCGATGGGAACGTTGTTATGCTCGTCGATGGGATTGTTGTTTTGCAGCAGAGTGAACTTGTAGGTCCCCAGGTAAACCCCGATGCCGGAGTATTCGCCCTTGTCGTTGGTCTTGAACTGATACTTTCTTCCGGTCTGGGTATCGTAGATCAGCACAGTGGCGCCCGCGATAGGCTTGCCGGCCTGATCCGTCGCAACTCCGCGCACCGAGCCTTCCATTTGCGCCCATAACGGGGCGGCGCACATGCTGATGGCAAACAGCACGGCGGCAAAACTCACACATTTCTTCATGGTTCCTCCAGCGCAAGAAACCGGATGATGACGACCTCTCTCGCAACCGTTCTCTGCGTTGATGTCTAAAGTGGTATTCATGAAAAGTCCTGGACCTCCGCCTGCGACAGGTAAGAAATGGGATCGACTGCGCCGGCCGCGGCAAACGCCCGCAGCCGCAAGATGCAACTGTCACAGGTGCCACAAGCCTGGTCGTCCCGGCTGTAGCATGACCACGTTAAATCGAAGGGAGCGCCCAGTTCAAGGCCAAGCGTCACAATCTCAAACTTTCGCAGCGCGATCAGCGGGGTGTCAATCCGGATGCGCCCGTCGCGGGTGCCGGTGCGAACCGCCTCATTAAATGCCCGGTAAAACTCGGGACGGCAGTCCGGATAGCCGGAGCTGTCCTGCTGCACCGCGCCGATGTAGATGCGTTCGGCCCCCAGCACCTCGGCCCAGCTTACTGCGGCCGACAGCAAATGGGCGTTACGAAAGGGCACATACGTCACCGGAATGTGTGCGCCAATCTCCAGTGGGGCGTCCGGGACGGCAATTTGATGATCAGTAAGCGCGGAGCCTCCGATAGCGCGGAAGAAGGGGGTACGCACGACCAGGCGCCGGTGAATGCTTAGCCGCTCGCAGATCCCGAGAAACGCGACCTGCTCGCGGGCTTCGGTGCGCTGGCCGTAGCTGATGTGGAGCGCGGCGACGTTCTCCGCGCCGAAGTCGCGGACCGCCAGGGCAGCGCAAACGGCGGAGTCCATGCCTCCGCTCAGGGACACAACGACTTTGGCTGTAGGATTGGGCATGCCTTATGCCATTCGCTCTTCGCCTTTCGCACTTCGCTTTTCGCCAGAAATGCGGATCTCGTTCAGGCGAAGAGCGAAAAGCGAGTAGCGAATAGCGAATAGCGAGTAGCGAATAGCGAGTAGCGAATAGCGAGAACTACACCCCCTTGAGCGACGGCTCCCAGATGAACTTGTGGATTTGCAGTCCGAGGCGGGCATTGATTCCGTCTGCCAGCATCCATTCCGCAAGATCCTGGGGATCGAGCAGGCAATGCGAGACGTCTCGGGTACCGGCAGCGTCCTTGCGAAATGCCGGCGACAAGATTACCGAACCCACTCGCGAGCTGAGAGCATGCCGGCGAATGAACTCGCGGGCGAATTCGTAATCGTGCCGGCTGGCGAGGACGAATTTCACTTGATCCTGTGGGACGAGCGACTCCAGGTTTTCCAGACGGAAGGTGTCGCCTTCGCCCGAGTCGGGACACTTCACATCCACAATCTTCACTACTCCTGGCGGAACCTGCTCCAAGGATCGTTCGCCGCTGGTTTCCAGCAATACGGTATAGCCGGCAGTGAGCAGGCGGTCCATTAGCGGGACCACTTCACGCTCTTGCAGCATCGGCTCGCCACCCGTGATCTCCACCAAACCTCCGGCGGGCGAAAGGCGCTTTACTTCGAATTCGACGTCGTCCAGCGTCATGCGCTCTCCGCCCTTGAAGGTGTACTCGCTGTCGCACCAGGTGCAGCGCAGGTTGCAGCCTGCCAGCCGTACGAAAACACACGGCAGCCCCGCGTAGGACGACTCGCCTTGCAACGACTTGTAAATCTCGATGATCTGCACAGTTTTGAAGGTCACGGCTTCAGCCGCGCCGTGAGTCGCAAATTATCTGGGACGGGCTTCAGCCGAGCGTTTTTTATTCGCTGTAGCGCGCTGCGGTCGTATCGGTCTCCCAGATGGTGACGTCTTTCACGTGTACGCGCCCATTGGTGCTCTGCTTCAGCCGTGCATTGGTCTCGTCGTAAAAGTACTTGGCCAGGTTCTCCGCCGAGGGATTGACGGTCGTGAATGGCTCCAGCTCATTGATCATCTGGTGATCGAGATAATTCATCACCGGGCGCAAAACGTCTTTCAGCTCTTTGAAGTCGAGCAGTAGGCCTGCCTGGTCCAGTTCGGCGCCGCTCAGCCTAACGCGCACACGGTAGTTGTGCCCGTGCGGCTTCTCGCACTTGCCGCGGTAATTGCGCAGGTAGTGGCCTGCGGAAAATGTGTCCTCTACGGTGACTTCGTACATATTCTGCCGCCGAAACGCAGTTTACGGCGAAGTAACCATTTTAGCTTGTTTAGCGCCGGGGCGGATTTAGCTTGTTCGACGCCAGGACGGAGCAACGACTTCGCCGACCCCTCCCCAGCCAAAGGCAGGCTGGAACGGCGCAACCGTTCGATTTTTTCCGTCTCAACGAATCAGTCCAATCGCATGCGAATGTGATGTAAAAGCTGCGACACCGTTGCCCCTCCATCCGGAAACAAGAAGCAATACTGATCCAGCAATTTTGTTACGCCTGGCTGTGAATTCAAGCGAACTTAATCGGGAATTCATCGAGAATTTACAGCCACATCGTAGCTTAGGAGCTGGTAGTCCATGCCCCCACCTGCAGTACTGGCTCACGAACGCCGGGCCCAGGGAGACAGGCCGGTGTGTGTGGCAAGTTCGTGAGAGCAGCAGCGATGAGTTCAGCCGATACGGCGCTTCCCACTCCCGATACTATCTGCGCACAGCTGCACGAGCAGACGCTGCAAGCCTGCCGTGTGGCGCGCGCGGCTGCCGGAATCGTCGCGGAAGGAATCGCTACCGGAGTTCCCTCCGTTCTGGACGGCGTTCGCGCGCGGGAAAAAGAACTCGACACCCTGGATCGCCTTATCGATCAGGGGGTGACGTCGATCATCACCCAGGTGGATGAAGCAAGGGCCCGCGAACTGCTGGCCTGCATGAAGTTCATTATCGATCTGGAACGCGTCGGCGACCTGCTGCTGAATTGCAGCAATCGCGCAGCAGCGGTGGGCAGCCGAATCGAGTTGCAGGACATTCGCGAGCTTACGCTCATGGCGTCACGACTGGAAAAGATGCTGGGCGATGTCCATGATGCGTTCAGCCAGCGTGACTTGAACCGCGCGCTATCGGTCCTGCGCTCCGATGCTGAACTTGATCGCCTGCGCAACCTGATTTTCCTGCGCCACTTGGAAAATCACGACGGCTCTCCTCGCCATGAGAGCTTCCACGTTCTGTTCATGACCCAGTCGCTGGAACGCGCCGGAGATCACGCCAAGAACCTGGCTGAGGAAGTCTGCCACCTGGTCAGTGGGCACAGCGTCCGCCACGTGCTGCGAAGCTACGATCGGCCGGTCGAGCAGATGTTTATCGATGATCTGAAACGGCGGCAAAGAGGAGCCAAGTAGAGCCCGTCCGCCACGGTACCAGATCCTTAATAGAACGGTTCAGACAGCGCACCCTCGACATATCGTAAATTTATGTACTATTCATCTCCGAACCGCATTGTCTCGTATCCAACAATTCATGTGGAGGGGCAGCGATGAAGGAGGCTTCAGCAAAAGCCATTGACAAGACCGTGAGTCGGCAAGAGACAGAGTTGCCAGATCCCAGCCCAAGTTTTCTGGTCTGGCTCCGTGCCTGGAGGCAGGTGATTATTGCTGAACTTCTGCACCTATTTGAGCACCGACGGGATCGCGGTCCCAGCTCCTAATCCCCTTGTTCGAATCGCTTGGGGCATCGGACAGCGTGTTTACGCGAATTTCACTCCTGCGTAACCGTTCTGTAACAATTTCAAGATAAAACCTTCGTGGGATTAATTTCGCGAATTTCAGGAGGATACTACGTGACTCGCTCTTTCAGGGTGCTCCTCTGCATCGCTGTGTTTGCAAGCTGCGCATTCGCCCAGACGAAATTGAACGGCGCTGGCGCCACCTTTCCCTATCCGATCTACTCCAAGTGGTTCAGCGAGTACCACAACCAACATTCCAATATTGAGATCAACTACCAGTCAATCGGCAGCGGCGGCGGCATTCGCCAGTTGCAGTCAGGTACGGTGGATTTCGGCGCCAGCGACATGCCGCTGAATGATCAGCAACTGAAGGAAATGGGGAAATCGATCATCCAGTTCCCCACGGTGCTGGGAAGCGTGGTGCCGGCATACAATTTGCCCGAGGTGTCGGGCGAGATTAAGTTTACGCCGGAGGCGCTGGCGGGAATCTATCTGGGGAAGATTACCAAATGGAACGACTCGGCGCTGACCAGTGCGAATCCAGGTTTAAAACTGCCGGATAAGAATATCCTCGTGGTCCACCGTTCTGACGGCAGCGGCACCACCTTTGTTTGGACAGACTATCTTTCCAAGATTAGTCCGGAGTGGAAATCACACGTTGGCTCAAACACTTCGGTGAAATGGCCGGTGGGTCTGGGCGGCAAAGGCAACGAGGGAGTTGCGGGACTGGTTACCCAACAGCCCGGGGCCCTCGGATATGTAGAACTTATTTATGCCCTGCAGAACAAAATCACCTTCGGTCCGGTGAAGAATGCCGCCGGCAGCTTCATCAAGGCGAGCCTGGCCTCGACGACTGCTGCGGCAGCTTCGGTCAAGGACATGCCTGCGGATTTTCGCATCTCGATCACCAACGCTTCGGGGAAGGACGCCTATCCCATTTCCAGTTTTACCTACTTGCTGATTCCCACTCAGTGGCAAGACCAGACCAAGAAGGACGCTATGGTAGGCTTCCTGCACTGGATGCTGGACAAGGGCGAGCCCATGGTCACGCAACTGGATTATGCTCCGCTGCCGAAGCATGTTGCGGACATGGAGCGCGCCAAAATTAAAGACATCCACTAGCCGGGGGCTTCTCGAACAGGCCGGAATGAGCGCAAGATCCTGAGGCAACTTTCTCTGTGCATACTGGACCAGGGGGCTCACTCTGCTGGAATCGCTTGTTCTATACTCCCTTCGAACCATGTAGCGACCAAGAGAAGGCGACCTTTACCGGGCAGAATCATAGCTGAATGACACCAACCGCTAATGGCCAACCTCTGGCGCAAGTGACAGGGCAGGTCTTTGGGAAACTCTGATTAAGTCGAAGTTCTGAAGGGGACGGTCTTTAGGCCGTCCGTAAATGCCTGAAATCAAGCTGGGCTTCAGCCCCTGAGGGACTTCGGCGGCACTTAATCAGATCTCCTTTGTATAACCGGCGTCGTTTAACAATGATGTAACACATGTCTGATAGCGTCGATCCAATGAATGCACCTGATCCTCTTGAGCGGCTCCCCAAGCCGGTCACAGCCATGCCGTCGCTGGCCAAGGTGGATACCGAACGTCTGGCGCGGAAGCCGTCGTCGGCCGCTCTGGAGAAGATCAGGAGCTCCCGTCCCCGCGGTAGCCGGGTCCCCGATCAGGTGTTCCGCTGGATCATCATTCTGAGCGCTTTCTCGGTATTTGCCATCGTGGTGCTGGTGGTTTGGGAACTGGTGGCTAAGTCCAAGCTATCGTTGCACCAGTTTGGAATCAGCTTTTTTTATGGGAGCGACTGGGACCCGGTCAGCGGCAGTTTTGGTGCTCTGCCGTTTATCTACGGCACACTGGTTTCATCGTTTCTCGCCTTGCTGCTGGCTGTCCCCATGTCGGTGGGCGTGGCAGTATTTGTCACCGAAATGTGCCCGCAGCGCTTGCGCACCATCATCTCCTTCCTGGTGGAGTTGCTGGCCGCCATTCCCAGCGTGATTTATGGACTGTGGGGCATATTTGTTCTCGCTCCTCTGCTGCGGGTATATGTGGAGCCCTTCCTGGCGAAAACCTTAGGCTGGACGGGATTTTTTGACGGGCCTTCCTACGGCATTGGAATGTTGGCGGCAGCCATCATTTTGGCCATCATGGTAGTGCCCATTATCGCCTCGATCACGCGAGAAGTATTAACCGCAGTACCCCAGAATCAGCGTGAAGCGGTATTGGCGCTGGGCGCCACCCGCTGGGAGATGATCCGCATGGGAGTCCTGCGGAATGCCCGCATCGGCATTGTGGGCGGGATCATTCTCGGACTGGGGCGGGCGCTGGGTGAAACCATGGCGGTAACCATGGTTATCGGCAATACACCGCAGATCGCGAAGTCGCTGTTTGCGCCCGGCTATACCATGGCCAGCGTGCTGGCCAACGAGTTTACGGAAGCGACCGGTAACCTCTATCTCAGTGCTCTGGTGGAAATCGGTCTGGCGCTGTTTCTGGTGACCCTGGTTGTCAACGCACTGGCTCGCCTGCTGGTATGGAGCATTACCGGCGGAGCTGCGAGGGTCAGTGTCTAACTCATCGCTACCAGCCACGCCGAAGCTCAGCCTGTGGAGGCGCTTTGCCGATCACGGTGCAACGGGATTCGCCATACTGGCCTCCATTCTGGTGCTGGTTCCGCTGCTCGCCATCTTCGCCTACCTGCTAATTAAGGGCGTCGGCTCGGTTAATCTGGCATTCCTGACGCGCACCCCGAAACCCCCGGGCGAGGTGGGGGGAGGGATGGCGAATGCCATCGTGGGTACCGGTTTGATCCTGGCCGTCGCCAGTGCAATCGGCGTCCCCCTGGGCATCGGCTCGGGCATCTACCTGGCGGAATACGGCCGCAACCGCTTCGGGGACCTGATACGCTTCACCGCCGACGTGTTGAACGGCGTGCCCTCGATTGTGATTGGCATCGCCGTCTACGCCTTGATCGTGATCCGGCAAAAGCATTTCTCCGCCCTTTCCGGCGGCGTGGCCCTAGGCATCATGATGATCCCGACGGTGGCACGCGCCACCGAGGAAATGCTGCTGATGGTGCCCAATGTGATCCGCGAGGCGGCGTACGGACTGGGCATTCCGAAGTGGCGCACCACTTTATCCATTTCGTTGCGCACCGCTTCGGCAGGCGTGATTACCGGCTGCATGCTGGCGTTTGCCCGGGTGGCGGGAGAAACCGCCCCGCTGCTGTTCACGGCGTTCGGAAATCAGTTCTGGAACCTGAAGCTGAATCAGCCCACCGCGGCCCTGTCGTTGCAGGTTTTTACCTATGCCATTTCGCCATACGAGGATTGGCATAAGCAAGCCTGGGCAGGAGCGCTGATCCTGATCCTGCTGATCGTAGGTGCAGTTGCGGCGGTCCGTATCGTGACCACTCACGGAAGGTTAAAGGGAGCCTAAGAGCCGCTATGGGTGTGGGAATCGAAGTACGCGGACTGAACGCATGGTATGGCAAGAACCAGTCGCTGCAGTCCATCGACATGAGCGTGCCCGCCAATCATGTGACGGCCGTGATTGGTCCTTCCGGTTGCGGCAAGAGTACCTTCGTCCGCTGCCTGAATCGCATGCACGAAACCATCCCCAACGCCCGTGCTGAAGGAGAGGTCAAGGTGGGCGAGATGGATGTTTACGGCAGCGGCACCGATCCCGTCGAGGTGCGGCGCCGCATCGGCATGGTTTTCCAGAAGCCGAATCCGTTCCCCACCATGTCCATCTTCGACAATGTAGCCGCCGGGCTGAAGTTGAACGGTTTCCGCAACCGCAAGCAGTTGAATGAACTGGTGGAGCGTTCGCTCAAGCTGGCGGCCTTGTGGGAAGAAGTGAAGGACAACCTGCACAAGAAGTCGGGAGCCAGCCTCTCCGGCGGGCAGCAGCAGCGGCTTTGCATCGCGCGCGCCCTGGCCGTCGAGCCCGAGGTTTTGCTGATGGACGAGCCCGCTTCGGCGCTCGATCCCATTTCCACCAGCAAGATTGAAGAACTGATTTTTCAGTTGAAGCAACACTACACCGTCGTTATCGTTACCCATAACATGCAGCAGGCGGCCCGCGTCGCTGAGCTTACCGGCTTTTTCCTTATGGGCAGCCTCATCGAGTACGACAAGACGGAGAAGATCTTCACCACCCCCGCCGACAAGCGGACGGAGGACTACGTGACAGGCAGGTTTGGATAATGCGCAGCCGCTTTCAGCAGGGATTGGACGAGCTAAAAGAGAAGCTTTTGCGAATGGGCGGGCTCGCCGAGCAGGCCATCGATCGCGCCACTGAGGCCTATCGCACGCGCGATAGCAAGTTCTGCCAGATGGTGCTGACGGGCGAGGCCGCCATTAACGATGCCGAGCGCGAAATCGATGAGTTGGCTCTGGACCTGCTCGCGATGCAGCAGCCCATGGCAATCGATCTGCGCTTCATTCTCGCCGTGCTCAAGATCAACGCCGACCTGGAGCGCGTAGGCGATCAGGCCGTAAACATCGCGCAACGCGTGCTCGACCTGATCAGCGAGCCGGAAGTGCAGTTGCCGGTCGATATCCCGCGCATGGCTGATGGGGTAAGTACGATGGTGCAGCGCGCGCTGGAGTCATTCCTCGACGGCAAGGCCGAAGTCGCAGAGGCCGTGCTCCAGATGGACGGCATTGTGGATCGCATGAAGGACGAGGCATTTGTGATTCTCGTCCAAAGGATGCATGACGATCCCTCCTGCACCCGCCAGGCGCTGGACGTTCTGCTTATTGCCCGCAACCTGGAACGGATTGCGGATCACGCCACGAATATCGCCGAAGATGTGATCTTCTGGGTGCGCGGCGCCGACGTGCGGCACGGCGGAGCGCATTATCGGGAGTAGGATTTGTTCATCCTCACCGAGTACGCATAGACAAGAAGTGCTGCTGAAAGCCTGGGATCGAATCCGAAACAATTCGACATAAGCAAAAGTAGCCGGGGTGAGGCGCGCCAGAGTGTACTGGAACCCAGCGCTGGTCTCAATAAAAAGAGCAATTAACAGTCTTCGTCACCTAAGTGGCTTGATCTCCTCTCGAACCGAGCGTAAGAAGGATTCCTACTCTTAATCTTGTGTGGAATGTCGAGCACGCGGGGCTTCCAGCCAGCATTGCTCTGCCACTCAAGCAAAACCGACTAAGGGCGCCGTCTGCCATATTCTGAAATGGAAGGGTTGAATCGTGGGGAAGCCGACACCAGAGGAAACCGAGTTCAAGCAATACCTTGAGCTGCTGATACAAACACAGCTACCGGGTATGGCGCCAGAGGATAGGGATGAATTCCTGGAGAATCTCAACGGCGTTCAGAATAACTACATAGCGGCGCGGGAAGAAGCCGACGGCAAAGACGTGACCGCAGCCCAACGAAAACAAAATGACAGGATCTTTAAAGCCTTGGCCGGAGGCATGCCTGGCATTACAAAAGGCACGTTATCTGCGGTCCAGGCCTTCCAAAAGGGCGACAACATAAGCGGCGCGGCAGCGGTCATGGACATCTGCGCAAGTATCATTCCCTTATTTGACCTAGCCGGCCCTGAAGGCACCGCGATCGGGATGTTGGTTGGCTCCATCTTCTCCTGCGTCGGCCAGATTCTCGCCTTCTTTGCGCCGAAACAGCCGTCTCTGGAGGAAAAGATCCAAAGGATGTTCGATCACGCTCAGAGTGAAGCACAGATACAGGCACTGGCTGGGGTTGGCCATGCCATCAACATCTATGCAAGAGATTTGAAAAAGAAATGCATGGGCACTCATAAGTTTGAGCGCAATGTGCTCGCCGGTACGGTTGGCCTGACGACGAACTTAGCGAGCGTCACCGGAACCGGCACAAGCTTCCAAACTTTGGAAGTTGGTCAGTGGCTGGTGTTCGACTCTGACGCTTCCCAGGTGCCATACCGGATCAGCGAGATCGCCAGTGATAGCTCCCTAACATTGAAATCGGCTTACAGCGGTGCCTCTACGGCGGCCACCACCGCTAAGCAATTCCTTCGCAAGGCAATAAAAAGGAGTATCGACGAAATCTTAGAGATGCCTCTTGAGACGGAGGAACAGGCTGACCAGTTCGAGGTAGAGATGGTGACCCTGGAACTGGGCCTTATCCGGAGCCAGGCAAAAACGGCTATTGCGGAGTTCAATCTCTGGACCGTTGCAGGATATCTCGAGAGGCCGGAAAACCAGGTAAAGGCCGGATGGCCTGAAGTCTTAGGCACCTGGTGCAATATTTATAGCGATTTGCTCAACGCTAACGTGATGTTGAAGTCTTTGGCCCACCCGCAGAAGATTCGGGAACAGAGAGCTAAGGTTGAGCCAGGCAAAAAAGATAGTCCCTTGGCCAAAGAGACGCGAATAAAGTGTCATGAACTCTTGATAGAGTTGGAAGGCTTGACGAACGACCTCAGCGACGCGTGGGGGTCGGATAACCTCGAGGCGCTGAAGACTTTGAAGGCGGTCATCCCAGCGGCTCGGAACCACGGGCTGTACATGTGCAAATCTTACTGGCAGGGCGGTAACGGCTACGTACTATATGCTGCCATCGCGTCCGACGCCGAGAGTAGCCTCAACTGGAGCTACAAGAAAAACACTGGATGGTTGAGGGGCCCGCGTGGGGGAAGCTTCTCAATCGTCCTTCCCAAGGAACAAGGGGACTCCTTCACCCCACAATATGCGTTGTTTCTGTTTGAGGACATTGAACCAAGAATAACTCGCGATTCGGTGGATTCGGTTACCGGCGGTCTTAGCAACGGGCCGACCCTCCTGCAAAATGGTACCGAATATCCCAACTGGGGCGGCAGCTCCTCGAGGCGCTTTGAAGCTTGTGTCGACGCCTGGGCGCTCGCAGACCCTCAAGCCGCAAACCCAGGGCTTCCCCCCATAGGAGTCAGAATCTACACCGCACACGACGCTGGCGCTTACTGCTATGTGAATATCCACTCGGTCGGTTCTGACGACAAAGTCTGGAGGCTTAACTGGGAGCCTCATACCTCTAGCCGCCTCACAGATATTCGTGCTGTATTCCGTCCTCCGACAGCATTACTTGATGATCCTGACGGAGCCGCAATGCCTCCGGGCCTGTATGACATCATTTATTGTGGATACAGCAATAACCCTAATATCTGGGTTGCATTACTAAACAACTGGGACAAGGAAGTGCCATCTCCATGGGATAACTACAACGGTATCGAAGTCGATCCCAACTACTTATGGGTATTCGGAAGCCACGGCTTGGCGTGTGCCACGCACGCCTCGGTCATAAGGTGCAAGAAGGGCGAAATTCCCCGGCCGAACTGGATGACTTTCACCTTTGGCTGGGCGGACGGGTTTGAGGTGAGATCTTTGTCCCCCTGTGCAGACGGAATTCTTGCCCTTAGCAGCATGCAAGCCAGTCGTGAAGTTCACACTCCGAATTACGAAATCAACCTTAGGGAACGGGTACTATCCTGCAGTGGCCGCCTGTGGGGACGTGGAGCCGACGCGGATCAGGTCCTGAAGATGCCGATTCCCTGTTGGTCTATGCTCCAGAGTTTGCGAGCGAATTTGGAGTCGGATCAGCTTTCGCGGGCCGCAGGCGCTTGATGGCCGGGCCGGTGCGTGTGTAGATCGCCGCCTACAATCGTCATGTGCTCGGTTCCTTTAGTCCGAGCCTTGGTGCTTTGAGCCCTATCAAGTCTTCTCGGCGGCATCGGCGCCCAGAGCCGTGGCCCGCATCACGGCGGGAATCACAACGCACGTCCCAGGTCCGACTAAACGCATTCGAGAATCGCGAATCCCTCGGCTCGTAAGGACAGTCCCTGTCTTCAGGGCGCCTTGCCGTCCCCAAAGAATTTCCCGCCGACCTGCCCCGGACGAGTTACCATATCGCCGGGTTAGTCACCCGTTCGGGTGATAGGGGTCACTGCCAGACCGCCCATCCGGGGACTGAAATAATGTTGGCCTCAATTTACAAGTTCGCCCTCATTCCGGCGAACCGTTTATCTCTGTATCGGCCCTAAGAAAGCTACAAGGTTCCAGGAGGACCTCCTATGAGTGCTGTAACGACCACCACGCCCGGCATCAAAACGCCCGGCAACTACATTAATGAAGTCATGACGCTGGTCAAAGCCAAGAACCCAGCAGAACCTGAATTTCATCAAGCTGTCCAGGAAGTACTCGAGTCCCTCCGCCTGGTGCTGGAGAGACATCCGGAATACATCTCCGCCCGCATTCTTGAGCGCATTACCGAGCCCGAACGCCTCATCATGTTCCGCGTGCCGTGGTTTGACGACCAGGGCAATGTTCAGGTCAATCGCGGCTTTCGCATCGAGATGAACAGCGCCATCGGCCCCTACAAGGGCGGCCTGCGCTTCCATCCCTCCGTCAACCTCGGCATCCTGAAGTTCCTGGCCTTCGAGCAGGTCTTCAAGAACTCGCTAACCACGCTGCCCATGGGCGGCGGCAAGGGCGGCTCCGATTTCGATCCCAAGGGCAAGAGCGACAACGAAGTCATGCGCTTCTGCCAGAGCTTCATGACCGAGCTGTGCCGTCACA
Organism: uncultured Acidobacteriaceae bacterium; assembly: GCA_963785825.1. Taxonomy (GTDB): domain Bacteria; phylum Acidobacteriota; class Terriglobia; order Terriglobales; family Acidobacteriaceae; genus Bog-257. The sequence continues at coordinate 611,829 of CAWAWQ010000003.1, forward strand.
TCGGCCCTGACACCGACGTTCCGGCCGGCGACATCGGCGTAGGCGGGCGCGAGATCGGCTACATGTTCGGCCAGTACAAGCGCATTCGCAATGAGTTCACCGGCGTGCTGACCGGCAAAGGCCTGCACTGGGGCGGTTCGCTCATTCGTCCGGAAGCCACCGGCTACGGCTGTGTGTACTTCGCGGCCGAGATGCTGAAGAGCCGCAAGGACTCGCTCGACGGCAAGACCTGCCTGGTCTCCGGCAGCGGCAATGTCTCGCAGTACACGGTGGAGAAGCTGCTGCACCTGGGCGCAAAGCCGGTCACAGTTTCTGACTCTGACGGCGCTATCTACGATCCCGACGGCATCACCACCGAAAAGCTGGCTTGGATTATGGACCTGAAGAACGTGAAGCGCGGCCGCATTCGCGACTACGCCGACCAGTTCAAGAAGGCCATCTTCATGCCGACCGATCTGAAGCTGGGCTACAACCCGCTTTGGAACATCAAGGCCGACTGCGCTTTCCCCAGCGCCACGCAGAACGAAATCAACGCCAAGGACGCCACCAATCTCATCAACAATGGGATCAAGGTTGTCGCCGAAGGCGCCAACATGCCGAGCACGCTGGACGCCACCAAGCTGTTCCTGGAGGCGAAAGTCCTCTATGGGCCGGCCAAGGCGGCCAACGCGGGCGGTGTGGCCACATCCGGCCTCGAGATGTCGCAGAACAGCGCACGGCTGAGCTGGACGCGCGAGGAAGTGGACCAGAAGCTGCACAACATCATGATCGCCATCCACAAGACCTGCTTCGAGACTGCCGAAACCTACGGCACCCCGGGCAATCTGGTGAACGGCGCCAACATCGGCGGCTTCCTCAAGGTCGCCAATGCCATGCTGGACCAGGGACTGGTGTAGTTGACCGGTAGTGCGGGCCTTCAGGCCCGCGTCCGAAGACTGGTTGAAGTAGTCATGCGGGGTCGGCGCAAGCCTACCCCGCTTATCGATATTGGAATGGTTACACGAACCAGCACGAGGCATATAGTTTAGGGTGACGTGATTAGGGCGCAGCTCGAACGTATAACAGCGATTCAGTTGGCGCCTAGGAGTCGTCGGAAAATGGCAGATCTACTCAATTCGCCCGAGGTATCCCTTTTGGTGACGAAGGTTGAGGAAGCCGCTCGCGCAACCGAGGAAGGAGTCAAGCACTTCATCGAGCCCGCACCGGGAACCCTAGAAAGAGCCATCAGTAAACGACACCACATTGTGTTCGGGCGAAGAGGCTCGGGAAAATCCAGCCTGCTGCGAAAGGCGGCTGCTGACCTCACCGTGGATCGACGCCCGATCGCCTACGTTAACCTGGAGGCGTTCAAAGGGCACAGCTACCCTGACGTTCTCCTCAGTATATTGATCGCTACTTTTCGCGAATTCAAGAAATGGCTGGACACGGCTGCGGTCAACCGATCTGACAAAGTGTCGTTCTGGCAAAGACTGTTCGGAACGGTACCCTCGCGGGCGGCATTCAATCGAAAGGAGAGCGCAAGGATATCCGAGCTTCTACGGAATCAGATGGCAGAACTTGAGGCCCAATTGCATGCCGCAGACAAGGCTGCGGTCAAGGTGACGACGAGCGAACGGGCCGCGGCCGAAGATACAACGGAATTGTCGGTGGGGGTGAAATCCCCTGCGGCTCAAGCCGGCGGAACAACGACGTCGAGAGGAGCGACACAGCGGGGGACGGAGGTACAGCAGGACTTCAAGCAGGACAAGACAGATTTTCTGCACCGTCACATTATGGATTATCAACAGATCTTTCGCGAGATGGCGGAGCTGTCAGGGGGGGACTCATACCTAGTACTTGATGATCTGTACCACATTCGGCGGGCAGACCAGGCGAAGGTCATAGATTACTTTCATCGCATTGCTAAGGACCACCATCTTTGGCTCAAAGCCGGAACAATCAAGCATAGGACTGAGTGGTACTTCCATGGCGATCCACCCATTGGGGTCAAACTAGGTGATGATGCAGACGAAATTGACCTCGACATCACCTTGGAGAAGTACGAGCTTGCAAAACAGTTTCTTATGAAAGTACTCGGGAACTTTGCAGCGCTAACTTAAGCGACCTGCTAACGGATGGCGCAGCAGACCGATTAGTTCTCGCGAGCGGCGGAGTCGCCCGAGACTTTTTATCCATTTTTCGGAGGTCTGTAGACGTCGCCCGCGAACGACTTCTGACTGGTTCTGGAGCCCAGAAAATTACAGCGGAAGATGTGAATGTGGCAGCTGGTGAGTATGACGGCTCTAAACGGGAAGAGTTTAAACGCGATACTGGGGGCGACGATCAAGAGAGTCTTGATCAGCAATTCCAACAGATTAGAAGCTTCTGCCTTGAAGAAGCCGAGACCAACTGTTTTTTACTGGATAAGGATGCAAAAGGGGAAGAGGTAGCTCTTATACACGAGCTCGTTGATTTGAAGCTTCTCCACCTTGTGCGTTCACGGGTCACGGTCAGCGGACGGCGGGGAAGCATCTTCGAGGCTTATATGTTGGACCTGAGTCAGTATGCTGGTGCACGCAAGCGCCGGGGTCTGGACATCATCGAATTCTGGAAGCCGGAATCTAAGGAGAGCCTGAGAAGAGCTTCCCTGATTTATTCCGTACTGTTGGGGAGATCGCTATCCCGAGCTGATCTTCTGACGGCGGCAAAGACATTTGGCCTAACTCCGGAGGAACTCGCCGTTCTGGAACTGGTCGTTCAAGGGCTCAGTAACAAAGAGATCGCCAGTCGCCTAAATATAACCGCGGCTAGCATGTCGAGGCGCTTGTGGCAGGTGATGACAAAATTGGGGGTATCAACTCGTTCGAGAATGCTGGCAAAAGTTCTCGGCCCACAAACAGAGCTCGCAACTCAAAGTGAAGATTAGAAAGGAGCGGGTGTGCCTCGGGAGCGGGACGGTGCGGGTGGCCAGATGCACCACTCATAGTTGACTGACGAACAGAAGGACGGGTGGTCCGGGCGAGCTTCTTGAGGGTGCCCCGCCCAAGCCGCCTTTGCTCGGGTGGGATTTCGTCTGACGCATTTGCTACGATGAACACGCACGAGTTTTTTAAGCGAGAAATCTGTGCGCTCATTTGTTCTACGCGTTGTTCTTGAACCCGACGAAGACGTGTGGCGGGCGTACATTCCTGAATTGGAGGACAAAGGTGGTGCGACCTGGGGACACACCAGGGAGGAGGCGCTCCGCAACATGCAGGAAGTGGCCCAGATGGTGATGGAGGAGTTGGACGAAGATGGCGAGCCGCTGCCGCCGAGTGTTACGGTTTCCGATCAACCGCTCGTCGCCGTCAGCCTATGACCCTGGATTATTCCCGGCTGCAGTCTGTCACTGCCCGCCAACTGGTTTCCGCGCTTCAACGTGACGGTTCTTATTCGCCCGCCAGAAAGGAAGCCATCGCCATTACCGTCATTCGGACGGACGGCGCGTGACGGTCTCCTTCCATCATGCTTCGGACACATTCCGCACCGGAACCCTGCGCAAGCATGATTGAAATTCAAGCTCGTTGGAGCGAAGGAGACCTGCGCCGCCTTGACCTAATTGCCTGAGTCACTCGCAATCGGCTCCGCGGACGAAGCTTTGCGAAAGGAGTTGCATGGGCCTCACGTATATTGAAGGCCTGCTCACCGGCCCTACGGGACAACAGACGATCGTCAGGTTCCTCGTGGACAGCGGAGTGAGCTACACGCTCGTGCCCGCAGAGGAGTCGCGCCTGCTCGAACTGCAACCAAAACGCACACTCGCCTTCAGCCTGGCAGACGGAACGATGATCGAACGCCCGGTATCCGAATGCCATCTCGCGCTTCCCCAAGGCGAAGGGCACACCCCGGTCATTCTGGGTGAACCGGGCGATGAGGCGCTGCTTGGCACGATAACGCTGGAAGAGCTTGGGTGGGTGTTAAATCCGTTTACCCGCACGCTACAACCGATGCGCATGATGCTCGCCTAGAATTGCCGGGTGCCCACTCACTCGCGCTTTTCCGAATGAGTGCAGCATGCTAAGAAAAGCCACCGCCTAGAGGATGGCTTACTCAGTGCAGGGACGGACTATTTCCCCATCACCAGCTTGGCGATGGTTTGCAACTGCATGTTAGAGGTGCCTTCGTAGATCTTGCCGATCTTGGAGTCGCGGAAGAACTTCTCCACCGGATAATCCTTGGTGAAGCCATAGCCCCCGTAGATCTCGACGCAGAGCGAAGCCACGCGCTCGGCCACCTGCGAGCAGAAGAGCTTGGTCATGGCCGCTTCTTTCACGAAGTTCATGTGAGCGTCTTTCATGCGCGCGCAGTTGTAGAGAAGCATGCGTGCGGCTTCAATTTCGGTCGCCATCTGCGCGATCTGGAACTGGATGCCTTGGAATTCGGCGATGGCGCGGCCAAACTGCTTGCGCTCTTGCGCGTATTTCACCGCGAACTCCCACGCGCCGCGCGCGAGCCCGAGCATCTGCGCGCCGATACCGATACGGCCTTCGTTCAGCGTCTCGATGGCAATCTTGTAGCCCTTGCCCACCTCGCCCAGCACGTTCTCCTTGGGCACGCGGCAGTCCTCCAGGATCAGTTCGCAGGTGCTGGAGGCGCGGATGCCAAGCTTGTCTTCCTTTTTGCCGACGGTGAAGCCGGGGAAATCCTTCTCCACGATAAACGCGGTGATGCCTTTGTACCCGGCTGACGGATCGACGGTCGCCAGCAGGATGAAAACGCCGGCTTCTTTGCCGTTAGTGATCCAAAGCTTCTGCCCCTTCAGCACGTAGTCGCTGCCCTTCAGTTCGGCGCGAGTCTGCAAGGCAAAAGCGTCGGATCCCGAGCCCGCCTCGCTCAACGCATAAGCGCCCACTGTGTCCTTGCACATGCGCGGCAGATATCGCTTCTTTTGATCTTCCGTGGTCCAGCGCAGCAGTGCGTTGTTGACCAGGGTGTTTTGCACATCGACGACCACCCCGGCGGACGGATCAACACGCGAGAGCTCCTCTACTGCCAGAATTGCCTCAAAAAATGTGCCGGCCCCGCCGCCGTACTGCTCGGGGACTTCGATGCCCATCAGTCCGAGCTGGAAGAATTGATCGATGAGGGAATGCTCGAAGACACCCTTCTCGTCCATTTCCTTGACGTGCGGGCGCACGCTCTCGTCGGCAAATTGGCGGATCGTGTCGCGAAAGAGGATTTCGTCTTCGGTGAGCGCGATAAGGGGAGCAGGAGTTTCGGAGGTTCGTTGCGCGATAGCTTCAGGCATGAGGGCAATCCTTATAGGTGGGATAGGAAACCCTTGATTTTAGCATTCGGCGCCACAATGAACGCCTGATTTGGACGATACCGGCTGTCCTAAGCCTTGATCGCCGAGCGCAACTTCGGCGAACCCGATACCGCGGCCTTCAATTCCGGATCACTGCCGACCACCTCCATCAGCTTTCGCGTTACCTGATCGTCGATCTCGGAGGCATGGGTGATCTCCACCGGGTAGCGGACGACAAACTCGAGGCCGGTATCGGTGAATTGCAATTTGGCGTGCGGCGTGGGCGCGGCTATATGCGTGTCGAGAATTCGCTCGACCACGGCATGCTGGCGATCGATACTGTGCTGGTACTGGGCGAACACCGAATTCACCGCCTCCAGCAGCTTCTGCTCCACCGACGCGTAATTGGTATCGGGCGCCAGCGTCAGCGCCACCTCATGCCAGGCGTAGGCGGTTCCGGGAAGCTGTTTGAAGAAGGGCGCTGCCTGGAACATCACCGAGTTGGAGAACACCACAACCCGCCCCGTCGGATAAAGATCGATTCCGGTTCCCGCCAGCTCCATGATGTATAAGCGCACCAGCCCGACATCGATCACGTCGCCGGTGACGCCCTGGACGGTGATGCGATCGCCTACGCGTACCCCGTAGCGTCCAATGAGGAAGAAATACGCCGCAATCGAGAGGATTACGGTTTGTAGCGCGACGGCAATGCCTGCGGTAAGAAATCCCGCGAATGTCGCCAGCGAGCTGAACTCGCTGATGAAGCCCATGAGAATGACTAGCGCCATCAGGAAACCGGTGACGAAGCGGCGAATCAGCATGACCTGCCGTCGGCGACGGGCGTCGTGAATGTAGCGGTAGGTGGCGCGGCGCCAGATCACGGAGAAGAAAAACACCAAGGCGAGCGCAATTAGGATTGCGGCCACTCGCGTCAGCAGGGAACGCAGCACCCGGCCGTACTCGGTCGCAGTGGAGTTGCGCCACTCCAGCAGTTCCCCATGACATTGATCGAGCAAGATGATCTCTTGCCGGAGGGGAACAGCTGCATCGGCGACTTGCTTGAACTGGGTGGTGAGTTGTTCGAAGTTCTGGCGCGTAGCCGCAAGCTGTGCGGGGTCCGAGGTTGGAGAGCGATTGACGATCGCACGTCCTTGCTGCACCAGGTCCTTCAGGGAATTACGCAACGGCTGATCGAGCTGCTCCGCCGTCTTGCGCAAGCGCGCCGTTTCGTCCACCAGTTGATCAATGTCGTGCACGTCGCGCATTTGGCCGAACAAAATCGAGGTTTCTCCAAACAGGCCCGAGTTTTGAGCGCGGCTGGTATTGGAGCTCTGCGCCGGGGCCGCAGTTTCTTTCTTGTTGGTTGCTGCAAAAACTTCCGGCACCGATTGTTTGAGTTGATTGATCTGGCCGGCGAGGCCGGTGTTGGTTTCGTTGTTGCTGGCCACGCTCGCGATCCGTTGCAGCGCTTGCTGGATCATCTTGTCCAGGTCCAGTTCCCCCTGCAAAGCATCGCGCTGGGCTGCAAGTTGCTGACGCTTTTTGCCGGCCGCTCGGTCTATTTGCTTGTTCAGCTCCGCGATTTGCGATTGCGCCTGGCTGATGCGATTGGCTGTGTCAGCAGCCGCCTTGGCAAGGTTGGATTGCTGATCGCCTGCCGCTTGCGGATTCGCGCCGTTTTCGGTGTTTTCGCTGCCCGCCTTACCATTTGTCTTTGCCAGCGGCGCTTCAGCCAGCGCCGATTGAAAGGCGAGCTGTAACGCCTGGCTGGCCGAGCTGCGGGCGTTTTGCAGGTACAGCACATCGCTGGGCTGGCCGGCAGTCACATCGAGAGTGGCCAGACGGCGGTACCAGCTGATTGCGGCGTTCAGATGATTCAGGATGGCGGCGCTATCGGGCGGTACGGGCTGAGTGTCGGCGCCTTCCATCGGAAGCAGCAAAATCAGCAAGAAGAAAAAAACCGTCGCCCTATGCCGACTCACACCAGGGCTGAGTCCAAATCGTGGCAAATCTTCCTCACTTGAAATTTGTGCTCTCAAATATGGGATGCGGTTATTTCGACTCGCGTCGGCTGGAGAATCGCAGCGCTAATGATGCCGAAGCTTGAGAAACGGTCAGATGCGGGTTACTTCCGGGCTGCAGTTGTGTGAAACAGCGATAAATTTTTGCTCAAATACGCCGCCATACCGTTCTCAATGGCGCTCTCCCTTCCGTTCCGCAAACATTGGTGATAGCTTGATTTTTGCCGGTACGAAATCAGCATCGCAGTTGACTTGGGGAGGAGAGCGCTGCATTGCCCGCCATCAAAGATACCAGCAACAACAGTGTTTACGATCTGATCGTTGTCGGCAGCGGACCGGCCGGGCAGAAGGCCGCTATCTGCGCCGCCAAGCTGCGCAAGAAAGTCGCCGTCATCGAACGCAAGCGCACCATCGGCGGAGTGTGCGTGCACACTGGCACCATCCCCAGCAAAACGTTTCGCGAAGCGATTCTCTACCTGAGCGGTCTGCGCCAGCGCACCTTCTACGGACGGGGTTATGCCCTGAAGGAAACGATCGCGATGCAGGACCTGATCTTTCGCTCAGACGCGGTCATGGCGCGCGAGATTGAGGTAATCAAGGCGCAGCTGCGCCGCAATCGGGTGACGGTTTACGAAGGGAACGCGCGCTTTCTTGATGACCACACCATGGAAGTCGCCAGCGACGAAGGCTACACTCTGCTGCGCGCAAGTAACTTTGTCATCGCCTGCGGGACCCGCCCCGCGCACAGTGCCGGTATTCCCATCGACGGCAAGCGCATCTTCGACTCCGACCAGGTGCACGACCTGGAGGATCTTCCGCGCGAGCTAATCGTAGTGGGCGCGGGAATCATCGGCTTGGAATATGCCTCGATGTTCGCTGCGCTGGGGGTGAAGGTTACGTTGCTGGATCAGCGTCCGACGCTGCTGGAGTTCGTAGATCATGAGGTTGTTGAGAGTCTTTGCTTTCAGCTTCGGCAGCTTGGCACCGTATTCCGCCTGGGCGAGAAAGTGGTGTCGGTCGGCTTCGACGAAGAGCGCGATCGCGTTTTCGCCAGGCTGGAGAGCGGGAAGACGGTTCATGGAGGAGCGCTGCTGTACACCGTCGGGCGCATCGCCAACAGCGATCAACTCAATCTGGAGGCGATTGGGCTGGTGCCCGACGGCCGCGGCAAACTCATCGTCGATGAGAACTTCCAGACTGCCATTCCGCATATTTACGCCGCCGGCGATGTGATCGGTTTTCCCGCGCTCGCCAGCACCTCCATGGAACAGGGCCGGCTTGCCAGCTGTCACATCTTCGGCGTCTCCGGCAACATCCCGCCCAATCTGATTCCGTACGGCGTGTACACCATTCCCGAGATTTCCATGGTCGGCGCGACCGAGGAGCAGCTCACGCGCGACAAAATTCCTTACGAAACTGGCATTTCACGCTATGCCGAGCTGGCCAAGGGGCAGATGTTAGGGGACGACCAGGGATTTCTAAAGCTGGTGTTCGATCCTACTACGCTCAAGTTGCTGGGGGTGCACATCATTGGCGAGCGCGCCGCCGAGATTGTTCACATCGGGCAGGCCGTGCTGTCGATGGGCGGCACCATCGAGTACTTCCGCGACACCGTCTTCAACTATCCGACATTGGCGGAGGCCTACAAAGTGGCAGCTCTGGACGGTTTGAATAAGCTGTAGATCAATGCGTTGCCGGGGTGTGCCTCTGAAGGGCGGGGCACCGTACTGAATCCTAGCCGTTGGCCTTCTGGTGGCACTCCGCGCATTTCACCGGTGCTGCCTTGCCGCCGGAGTTTTCCCTCTTATGGCAGTCGATGCACAGCCCTTCGCTTGCCGCTGCATTGTGGAATGCCGCTGGCAAGCCGGTCGTGACTGGCGGCGTAGGAGGCTTGGTGTGGCAGTCGGTGCAAACTTCTTGCGGAGCCTTGAGCGGCTTCTCCGGTTTGGAAGCATGGTGGCAAACGTCGCATTTCCCGGCGACTCTCAGGTGTGCGACATGGTCGAACTTTACCGCTCCCATTTGCGCGCCCTTCAGAATCAGAGGTAGCTCAGGCGCTTTTTGCGCGACGGCGGCAGCACAAATCAAGAGGACGAGAAAAACTTCAATGCATGCTGCCATTATTCTGCCGAGTTTCACGCGGACTCCAATGCCAAGATTCGGTGGTGTTGCGGCCGGTGCGACGCGATACGATGTTCGCATCACGTCCCGCGGCATCTTTAGATTTTAAGGACTAGGTGTTACGTATCTCTGTGACGCGGGTATCAGGCCAGTGTGATGTCGGCGTTCAATCTAAGTTTGCGAAGTGCTTCAGTTCCGGCATTCCCATGCGGCGGGATCTTTCGTCATCCGACCTCAACCAGTCCGTATCTGCGGTTCCAATGGCTGCGGAGATGCTGCACGGCGCGGGAGATTTCATTCTTGGTGAGATCGGCATTGGGGCCGGCGAGCACATAGCGGGCTTCTTTGCGCGCCGCTTCGAGCAGGTCGCGATCACGCAGCAAATTGGCAACGCGAAAATTTGGCATGCCCGCCTGCCGTGTGCCGAAGAATTCTCCCGGGCCGCGCTGTTGCAGATCGAGCTCGGCAATCTCGAATCCGTTCTGCGTCCGTACCATGGCATCGAGGCGCTGCTGCGCTTCGACAGAGACCTTCCCACCGGTCATCAGCACGCAGTAAGACTTGGCTGCACCACGTCCGATGCGGCCGCGCAACTGATGAAGCTGGGAGAGCCCAAAGCGTTCGGCGTGTTCGACGACCATAATGTTGGCGTTGGCGACATCCACACCCACTTCAATGACCGTAGTCGAGACTAATACATCGATTTCTCCGCGCTGGAAGGTGGCCATGGTCGCATCCTTCTCGTCAGCGCTCATGCGGCCGTGTAGCAAGCCGACATGCAGGCCGGAGAACTCGTGCGACCGCAGCCGCTCGTGCATCTTGATAGCGGCTTTTAGTTCCCCCTCCATCGCCCCCTCTTCGATGACTGGATACACGACGTACGCCTGGTGTCCGGCGGCCACCTGCTTGCGCACGAACTCCCAGACCTCGGCAGAGCGTTCATCGCTGACGCAGCGCGTCGTAATGGGCGTGCGGCCGGGCGGAAGCTCGTCGAGGATGCTGGTGTCGAGATCGCCGTAGAGAGTAAGCGCCAGGGTGCGGGGAATGGGCGTCGCGGTCATCACCAGGACATCGGGTTCAGCGGAATCCGGGACCCCCGGCGAGCGCCGGTTTTGCGCTTGCTGGGGTGGGGCGTCGGACTTCTTCATCAGCCGAAAACGTTGCAATACGCCGAAGCGATGCTGCTCATCGACGATCACCAGTCCAAGGTTGTCGAACTCAACCGTATCCTGGATGAGCGCGTGCGTTCCAATCACTAACTGCGCATTGCCTTGTGCAATGTGGCGTCGCACCTGCTTCTTGCGCCCGGATTCCTGCGATCCGGTGAGCAGCACGATGCGATAGCCGGAGGCTTCGAGAATGCGCCGCGCCGAAAGATAGTGCTGCGTGGCGAGGATTTCGGTTGGCGCCATGAACGCGACCTGGTACCCGTTTTCCATCGCGATCACGGCCGCCTCGAGGGCGACGATGGTCTTGCCGGAGCCGACGTCGCCTTGCAGCAGGCGGCGCATGGGAGCGGCTTCGGTCATGTCGCCGGCAATTTCCTTCAGCACCCGCTTCTGCGCGGCAGTGGGACGGAACGGCAGAATGCGTTTGACCGCGTCGCGCACCTGATCGTTGATCGCAAACGCAATGCCGGTTTGCGCGCGCATCTTACGGCGTTTCAGCTCCAGCCCGAGTTCGAGGAAGAAAAGTTCTTCGAAGATCAGCCGAATATGCGCCGGCGTTCGCGCCGCCTGCAATTTCGTGAGGCTCTCGCCGACCTCGGGCCAGTGCGCCTGCCAGAACGAGCGGCGGCGGTCGATCAGCTGCATGCGGCCGCGAACCGCGGCAGGAATGGCGTCGGGGATGTCCTGGTCGAGGTTCTCCAGCATTCCGTGGATCACGCGCCGGAACCAGCGCGCGGTGAGCCTGCCGTTGCCGGCAGCTTCGTAGATGGGGACAATGCGCCCGACCTCCAGCGATTGCCATTTCTGCTCCTCGCCGCTGGCTGACCCCTGCGAGGGATCGTGCAGGATTTCGAATTGCGGCTGGAGAATCTGGAAGCGATGCCCGCCGCGATCGCCCGCCTCGACCTTGCCGTACAAAGCGAGCAGCATACCGGCGCGGAACTTGTCTTGCAGGTAACCGGCATTGAACCAGATGCACTTGAGGGTGTCGCGACCCTGGCCGACGGTCATCTCGAACAGCGGCATGCGGCGAGTACGGAATAGGCCGAAGGTGCGGACTTCCGCAATCACACTGGCCATTTCCCCTACCCTTAGCTCACCGATGCCGCGCGGGTTGAGGCGGTCTTCATAGCGAAAGGGCAGGTAATAAAGCAGGTCCTCGACCGTGCTGATACCTTTCTCCAGCAGGATTTCGGCGAAGCGGGGGCCAATGCCCTTGACGTACTGCACGTTGGTGGCGAGATCGAGCACAGAGCGATGGTAAATGACGGCGCTGTCGCGTTTCGCCCTTTGCTTTTCGCCTTTCGCCAGCCGCGTCGACACGTTCCCAACTGAAGCGCTCAACCGTGCTTCGACATTCAGCCTTGCGGATTTGCACTGGATACGTCTGCTCTGGCGAAGAGCAAAGAGCGAGGAGCGAAGTGCAAAGAGCGAACAGCGACTAGCGATCGGCGATCCGTTAGACTTGCACGGGCATCCAAGAAGCTTCCGCTGGTGGGAACGGTGTTGCGACGACTCCTCAAGCAGACTATTGCCGTAATCGGCGGCAATCTCTTCTATTTCTTCTTGCTGATGCCGCATTTGCCCCCGTCAGGCCGGCACCGGCCGGATCGGCTCGATCTTGGCTTGATCGTCGACTTCTGGATTTGCGTTGTGCTGTACGGCATCATTGAACTGATCGACCGCAGATGGCGAAAGCGGCGTAAGTTGTTGTAAGAATGGAGTCTTCCGGGGCCTCCGCTGGCAACGGGATGGGTGAGGTAGGCAGTCCAGGCCGCGTGCGTCCGTCGTGCCGCTGACGCCGTTTCTCCTGTTTTCACCACCGCTTGAATCCCGCGCGCTGGATGCGTAGAATTAAATGGTACCGATATGGTCCTATATATCATCCAATAGGCAGGCGATGATTCGGCTGGCTAAATTGACGGATTACGGGCTGTTGTTGATGACCGCAATGGCGCGGAATAGCCGTCGTCCGGTCCACACAGCCCGCGATTTGGCGGCTGAATCGCAGCTGCCGCTACCGACGGTTAGTAAGCTGCTGAAAAAACTGCTGCGTAGCGGATTGCTGGTTTCCCACCGCGGAATCAAAGGCGGATACAACCTGGCGAGGGAAGCGCACGAGATGTCGCTAGCCGACATCATTGCCGCTATCGAGGGGCCGATCGCGCTGACCGAGTGCAGCACCGATGTTGGAGGGATGTGCGATCTGGAGCGGATCTGCCCGATCAAGAACAATCAGCGGGTGATCAGCCGGGTCGTGCGGGGAGCGCTGGAGAAAGTGACGCTTTCTGACCTGGTTCAGCCGCTGCAGTTGACAGCGATCAAGGATGCGAACGGCAAGCTGCTGCCGACCATTGGTTATACATCCGGGAGAGTGCAATGAGTTCGAACGTCAATGTATTTCGTGATCTAGCCGAGCAAGACTACAAGTGGGGATTTGTCACCGATATTGAAGAGGAACGTGTCCCCAAAGGGCTGACGGAAGACACCATCCGCCTGATCTCGGCCAAGAAGAACGAACCGGAGTTCATGCTTCAGTGGAGGCTCAAGGCGTATCACTACTGGGCCTCGCTCGAGCAGAAAGACGCGGAGCCTAAGTGGGCCAACATTAAGTACGGCCCCATCAATTACCAGGACATTACCTACTACTCGGCGCCCAAGCAGAAAACGCAACTGGAGAGCCTGGACCAGCTCGATCCGGAGATCTTGCGCACTTATGAAAAGCTGGGCATTCCACTTGCCGAACAGCAGATGCTGGCGGGAGTGGCGGTGGACGCGGTGTTCGACAGCGTCTCAGTCGCAACCACCTTCAAGGCGAAGCTGGCGGAGGCGGGTGTCATCTTCTGCTCGTTTTCCGAGGCTGTGCAGAAGCACCCCGAGCTGGTGAAGAAATGGTTGGGTTCGGTGGTGCCCTATACCGACAATTTCTTCGCAGCGTTGAATGCGGCGGTGTTTAGCGACGGCTCGTTCGTGTACGTGCCGAAGGGCGTTCGCTGTCCGATGGAGCTCTCGACCTATTTCCGCATCAACGCGGCCGAGACGGGACAGTTCGAGCGCACTCTGATCGTCGCCGAAGAAGGGGCGTACGTCAGCTATCTGGAAGGCTGCACCGCTCCCATTCGCGATCAGAATCAGCTGCACGCGGCCGTTGTGGAGCTAGTGGCGCTGGATAACGCGCAGATCAAGTATTCAACGGTGCAGAACTGGTATCCCGGCGATAAGGAAGGCCGCGGCGGAATCTACAACTTCGTCACCAAGCGCGGCAAGTGCCAGGGCGTGAACTCGAAGATCTCCTGGACGCAGGTGGAAACCGGCTCGGCGATCACGTGGAAGTATCCCGGCTGCATCCTGCAGGGCGACAACTCGGTAGGCGAGTTCTACTCGGTGGCGCTGACCAATAATTATCAGCAGGCCGATACTGGGACTAAGATGATCCACATCGGCAAGAACACTCGCAGCACGGTAGTGTCGAAGGGCATCTCGGCGGGACGTGGGCAGAACACCTATCGCGGGCTGATCAAGATCCTGAAGGGAGCGACCGGCGCGCGCAATTACACGCAGTGCGACTCGCTGCTGATCGGGGACAAGTGCGGAGCGCATACGTTTCCCTACATCGAGGTGCGGAACTCGACGGCGCAAATGGAGCATGAGGCCTCGACCTCGAAGATCGGCGAGGACCAGCTATTTTATCTGCGGCAGCGCGGGTTGACCAGCGAAGATGCGGTTTCCATGATTGTGAATGGTTTCTGCAAGCGCGTCTTCCGCGAGCTGCCGATGGAGTTCGCCGTGGAAGCCCAGAAGCTGCTGAGCGTGAGCCTGGAAGGCAGCGTGGGGTAAGCGCGCTTTGAAAGGGCACGGCTTCAGCCGCTGGAAAAGTCGAAAAGCAGATTCCTCGCGGGCTAAAGGCCGCGAGGAATGACAAGAAATAAAGAGCTTATCGGCACGACTGAAGTCGTGCCCTGACACAAACGGCTCGAAAGCGGACTTTTTCAGCAGCCTGTTCAGCCGTGCAGCGAGAGAGTAATACAAGACGGGCTTCAGCCCCTGGGGAAATCCGAGGACCGCGAAGTACCTCGGCGGCTAAAGCCGACACTTTTAAATGTGACGAGACGGCACGGCTGAAGCCGTGCCCCTTCAAGTCAGGACGAATCAAAACGAATGAGCTTACTGGAAATCAAAAACCTGCACGTCAACGTGGACAGTCACGAGATCCTCAAGGGCATCGATCTGACGGTAAATCCCGGCGAGGTCCACTCCATCATGGGACCCAACGGCTCCGGCAAGAGCACCCTGGCGCAGGTGCTGTCGCGGCGTGAGAGCTATAACGTCACCGCCGGCGAGGTCATTTTCGGCGGCAAAGACCTGCTGGCTATGAAGCCGGAGGAGGCGGCATGCGAAGGTGTCTTTATGGCATTTCAGTATCCGGTGGAGATTCCCGGCATCGGTAACGCGTACTTTCTGCGTTCGGCGTTGAATGCTGTGCGCAAGTATCGCGGCCTCGATGAAATGGATGCCATGGATTTCCTTCCCATGTACCGCGAGAAGCTGAAGCTGCTGGAGATGGATGAGAAGCTGATGAACCGCTCCGTGAACGAAGGCTTCTCCGGTGGTGAGAAGAAGCGCAACGAGATTTTGCAGATGGCGGTGCTGGAACCGAAGCTGGCGATCCTCGACGAAACTGATTCCGGCCTCGACATCGACGCGCTCCGGATTGTGGCCCAGGGCGTGAACGCGATGCGCAGTCCGGATCGGTCGTTCGTGGTTGTGACCCATTATCAGCGGCTGTTGAACTACGTCGTTCCGGATTTCGTACACGTGCTGCTGAACGGGCGCATTGTTCGTTCCGGCGGCCCGGAGTTGGCGAAAGAGCTGGAAGAGACGGGGTACAGCGAGCTAGAGCGGCAAGCCACGATGGCGTAGTGCTTCACCATGGATGGTGAAATTAGAAGGTGTCATTACGAGCGCCTCGTTTGGTGCGAGGAATCTGTTTTTTGCGGCAGGGCAAGAAAGCAGATCGGTCGCTCTCGTTCGTGATGACAATTCACACTGGGACCCTTTGGGCGTGGACAAACTGAATCCATGGCCTCGACAAATTGAGGAAAGCATAACAACGTGATCACTGCTGCCGAACAACTTGAGAGCTATCTGGCGACTTTCAGCGAATTCGCCAAGACCGCCGCCGGCCGCAACCTGCCCTGGCTGACGAAGCTGCGCGAGGACGCCTTTGCTCGTTTTTGCGAAGTGGGTTTTCCCACTACCCATGACGAGGACTGGCGGTTCACCAATGTCGCCCCTATTGCAAAGGCTGCGTTCCGTCTGGCGAATGGCTCTGGTCGAATCGGCAAAAGCGAGCTTGAGGAATGGCTCCTGCCCGGTGCAGCTTGCCAGCTCGTATTTGTCGATGGCCGGTTCCGTCGTGAGCTCTCTTCACTCGACAAGCTGCCTGCCGGCGTCAAAGTCAACAGCCTGGCAAACGAAATCGGCAGCAATCCTGCCACTGTGGAACCACATCTCGGACGCTATCTCGACACTGCCCGCGACGCCTTCAGCGCTCTAAATACCGCTTTTCTGGAGGACGGGGGGTTCGTCCACATTCGCCGGGGAACCGTGCTGGAGCAGCCGATCCACCTGCTGTTTGTATCGACCGCAGGCGAAGCGCCGCTCATGAGCCATCCACGTAATCTCATCCTGGTGGAGGAGCAGAGCCAGGCGGCCATTGTCGAAGATTACGTTTCGCTCGGCGGCGGCAAGGCATTCTGCAATACGGCAACCGAGCTGATCGCGGGTGAAAGCGCGGTGGTATCGCATTACATGGTTGAGCGCGAACATCGCGAGGCATTCAATGTTTCCACCTTGCGAATCCAGCAGGCGCGAAGTGCCAATGTCGCGACCCACTCCATTCTTCTGGGCGGAGGCCTGGTGCGTAACAACGTGCATCCGGTGCTGGCCGGCGAAGGCGCGGAGTGCCTGATCAACGGGCTGTTTATCGGGAACGGACGCCAGCACCTGGACAATTACATGCTGGTGGAGCACGCGCAGCCGCACTGCGAAAGCCGGCAGTTCTACAACGGCATCCTCGACGGCAAGTCGCACGGCGTGTTCCATGGCCGGATCATCGTCCACAAGGACGCGCAGAAAACCGACGCCAAGCAGACAAACCGCAATCTGCTGCTTTCCGACGACGCGCAGATCGATACCAAACCGCAATTGGAGATTTATGCCGACGACGTAAAGTGCACGCACGGAGCGACCATCGGGCAGATCGAAGAGGGCGCGCTGTTCTATCTGCGCTCTCGCGGCATCGACGAGGTGTCGGCGCGCAAACTGCTGCTGCTGGCGTTTGCCAATGAATGCCTCGATCGCATGAAAGAAGAGACCGTGCGCACGCATTTGCAGGCCATCATCAACCATCATCTTTTTGAGATGGCAAAGGCGCCGTCCTCCGGCAACATGGGTGACAGTGACAGCAAGAAAAGAAACTGGGAGGAGATCGGATGAGCGCGCTGGCTAACAGCATGCCGCGGGAATCGCACATTGCGGCGGGAATAGCAGCATACAACGTTGAAGCCGTGCGCCACGACTTCCCCATTCTCCAGCAGCAGGTACATGGGCACCCGCTAGTGTACCTGGACAACGCGGCTACGTCGCAAAAGCCGCGCGCTGTCATCGACGCGATCTCGCAATATTACGAACGCGGCAACGCCAACATCCATCGCGGCGTGCACTTCCTTTCGGAGCACGCGACGGAAGAGCACGAGGCGGCGAGGCGTGCAGTCCAGCGCTTTCTGAACGCAGGCGACAAACGCGAGATCATCTTTGTGCGCAGCGCCACCGAAGCCATCAACCTGGTAGCACAGACGTACGGTCGCGAGCACGTGGGGGCTGGCGATGAAGTTCTGATCACGGGCATGGAGCACCACTCCAACATCGTTCCCTGGCAGATCCTGTGCGAAGAGAAGGAAGCCAAGCTGCGCGTGGTGCCGATCAATGATCGCGGCGAGCTGCTTCTTGATGAGCTGCCCAAGCTGATCACCCCGCGCACTAAGCTGCTGGCGGTGACGCAGGTGTCGAATGCCCTGGGCACGATCAATCCGCTGCGCAAAATCGTGGAGATTGCGCACCAGCATGAAATTCCGGTGCTGGTCGATGGTGCGCAGGCGGTCCCGCATATCAAGGTCGATGTGCAGGAGCTTGATGCCGATTTCTACGTCTTCTCGGGACACAAGGTGTACGCTCCAACGGGAATTGGCGTACTGTACGGCAAGCTGGCGCTGCTCGATGCCATGCCTCCCTACCAGGGCGGTGGCGACATGATCCGCTCCGTCACCTTCGAGAAGACCATCTACAACGATCTGCCCTACAAGTTTGAGGCGGGTACTCCCAACATCGGCGGAGCTATCGGCTTGGGAGCGGCTATCAAGTACATCGATGGGCTGGGCATCGAAAATATCGCCGCTCATGAGCACGATTTGTTGGTCTATGGCACTGAGGCGCTTTCGGCGATACCGGGCGTCCGGCTGATCGGCACAGCGGCGGAGAAGGCAGCGGTTATTTCGTTCCTGATCGACGGCATACACCCGCACGATATCGGCACGATCCTGGATCGCGAGGGGATTGCGGTTCGTACCGGGCATCATTGCGCGCAGCCGGTGATGCTGCGTTTCCGCATTCCGGCAACGGCACGGGCATCGTTTGGGCTGTACAACACGCGTGGCGAGATCGATGCGCTGGTCGAGGGCATCCAAAAGGTGAAGGAGGTCTTCGCCTAGTGTCTGAACTGCGGGAGCTCTATCAGGACGTGATCCTGGAGCACAGCAAGGCGCCGCGTAATTACCGTGAGCTGAAGAGCGCCAATCACAAAGCCGAAGGCTACAACCCGCTGTGCGGCGACCATTTTACGGTGTATCTGGATCTTGAAGGCGACGCCATTCAGGATGTCAGCTTCCAGGGCTCGGGCTGTGCGATCTCGAAGGCTTCGGCGTCGATGATGACGCAAAGCGTAAAGGGCAAGAGCCGGGCAGAGGTGGCTGAGCTGTTCGAGCGCTTTCACAAGCTGGTAACGGGGCAGGGGAGCGGCGGCGAAGAACTCGGGAAACTAGCGGTATTTTCGGGTGTTTCGGAGTTCCCGGTGCGCGTCAAATGCGCCACGCTGGCCTGGCATACTTTACAGGCGGCACTGGAAGGCAAACAGGAAGCGGTCTCGACGGAATGAATCAACCACAGAGACACAGAGGCACAGAGATTTCTTGAATTGATTTCCTCTGCGTCTCCGTGGTTACCAAGGTTTATGCACACGGGCGTACCCATCACGTTAAATCGCGCGTGCGATGTCATCGAGATTCCCAGCGGCATCCGCGGCTCGCTGCCGCAGGGCAGTGTAGTGAAGATCATGCAAACCCTGGGCGGCAGCTACACCGTGAGCGGCGGCGAATACGGCTACATGTATCGCATCGACGCCCGCGATGCCGACGCCCTCGGACTGTCGACGGAAACCGCGCAGGCGCTGGAACACCAGCAGCCCTTTAGCGAGCAACTAGTTTGGGACGAGTTGAAGACCGTCTTCGATCCGGAGATTCCGGTCAACGTTGTCGATCTGGGCTTGATCTACGAATCGAAAACCACTCCTCTTGAGCAGGGCGGCAACAGGATCGACGTGAAGATGTCGATGACGGCGCCCGGATGCGGCATGGGCAATGTGCTCAAAGCCGATGTGGAGAGCAAGCTCTCACATCTTCCGGATGTTAAGGAGGTCAACGTGGAGATCGTCTTCGATCCGCCCTGGCATCCGGGACTGATGTCGGAGGCCGCCAAACTGCAGCTCGGTTTCGATCTCGATTTCGGTGGCCCACCCTCCGGGCTGCCGGTGATTCGGTAATCGCGACTGGAAGCACCCAGCAGTCAGCCATCCGTATACATTTGCCAAGCGTCGGATTTGCTCCAGCCGACGTAGGGTTCCAGGGCATACTCCGGCTAAGCGCGAACCGTGAATAGCGAGGACCGGGCCCCACTCTGTTGACCCACCTCTGCGCGGAGCCTAACATACCGCCAGCGGGACCGAGGCCCTCGGCATGGTCGGCGAAACAGTTTCCCACTATCACATCCTGGGCAAGCTCGGTGGTGGCGGTATGGGGCTGGTGTACGATGCCGAAGACACCCGTCTGGGCCGTCACGTCGCTCTTAAGTTCATCCCTGACAACCTGGTCAACGATCGCAAAGCGATGGATCGCTTCGTCCGCGAGGCGCGCGCCGCTTCCCAGTTAAACCACCCCGGCATCTGCACCATTTACGACATCGAAGATGTTGACGGCCAGCCCTTCATCGTCATGGAGAAGCTGGAAGGGATCAGCCTCAAGGACCGGCTGCGGGAGCCGGAGCCGATGGACCTGGAGCAGATCCTCGACATCGCTATCCAGGTGGCCGACGCGCTGGCCGCCTGCCATGCGAAAGGAATCATTCACCGCGACATCAAGCCTGCCAATATTTTTCTCACCAACAGCGGTCAGGCCAAGATTCTCGACTTCGGATTGGTGAAGCTCTCGGGCGATTTCTGGAGCGGCAACGGAACCCCGCTGGAGGACCCGCTTTCGATAGCGGGAGATATTTTTGGCACTGCGGTTTACATGTCACCGGAGCAGGCCCGGGGAGAAGAGCTTGATTCGCGCAGCGATCTGTTCTCGCTGGGCGTCGTGCTTTACGAGATGACCACCGGCAAGAAGCCCTTTGCCGGAAAGAGCACCGTCACCACGCTGGAAGCGGTCCTGACGCAGAAGCCGGTTTCGCCTCTCAAGCTGAATCCGACACTTCCGAAGGACCTGGAGGGCGTGATCGGCCGCGCCATGGAAAAGGAGCGGGGCAACCGCTATCCCAACGCCTTGGCCATGAAGGCCGACCTCCAGGCGCTAAAGAAAAAGACCGAGCCTGGGTTGACTAGCAGCGGCCAAGTGCGCCCGCCGTTCCCGTATCGCATCTCAACCAACACCTTCCAAACTTCCAGCCGCTGGCAAACCTACCTTCTGCTGGGGATGAGCGGTGTGCTCGTCATGGTGCTGACGTTGGCGACGATGTGGTGGCTTAAGCATCGTTCCGAAGCCTCAGAGGCCGCGCCGAAAAATACTATTGCCGTGTTGCCGCTGCAAAACGTAAACGGCGATATCAGTGTGGATTTTCTTCGCTTTGCTCTGGCCGATGAAATCGCCAATGTGCTGACCTACACCCGAACTCTGGATGTCCGCCCAACTTCGGTAACTCAGAATTATTCGGGCAAGGATGTTGACCCGGTGAAGGCAGGCCGCGCACTGCATGTGGCCACGGTTCTGACCGGACATTTCCTAAAGCAAGGCGAGAACCTGCTGGTCACGCTGGAAGCGATCGACGTTCACGATGACCGGCTTCTCTGGCAGACCAACTTTACCGCGCCCGCTCAGGACCTGATCACCTTGCAATCGGACATGGCTGCGCAACTACGCCAGGGCCTGCTGCCTGCTCTCGGCGTGTCCGGCGGCATTCTCGAGACCGGCACGCGTCCGAAGAATCCTGAGGCCTACGATCTCTACCTCCACAGCCTGGCCTTGCCGCATGATCCCGGGCCAAATAAAGACGCGATTGCCGTGCTGGAGCACGTGGTGCGGATGGATCCCACTTTCGCTCCGGCATGGGAGGAGCTTGGCATCCGCGCCTATTACGACGCGACCTATTCGGACGGCGGCGAGGCCATGTTCCAGCGCTCCAATCAAGCATGCGAGCGGGCCGTCGCACTGGATCCCAACCGTATCCTTGCGGCAGGGCAACTCATCACCAATCGGGTTGAGCGAGGCGAGTTGACCAAGGCTTATCAGGCTGCGCAGGCGCTGGTGAAGCAGCGTCCGGACAGCGCCCAGGCGCACTTCGTGATGAGCTACGTTTACCGCTACGCGGGAATGCTGGAACAGGCTGCCCACGAGTGCGACACGGCCCTCGCACTCGATCCCGGCAACTACATCTTCCGCTCTTGCGCCTGGGTCTTCATGGAGTTGGGAAATACGACGCGGGCTGCCGATTTCGTACGCCTCGATGCCGGATCGGAGTGGGCTGCGTATGTCACGCCGTCGATCCTTTTGCGTGAAGGAAAGATCGCCGAGGCGCGCGAAGCGGTGAAACGCATGCCCACCGCTCAGCGCTATCATCGTGATCTGCTGGAAGCTTGCCTGCAACTCAGGCCGGCGTCCGATTTGGATCGCATCGCGCAAGAGGCGGCGACCAGCTTTCCGTCTGATCCCGATCCCGAAACCTGGTACTACGAGGGAGCGATTCTGGCCTACTGTGGCAAGAAGCAGGCCGCCCTGCACCTGCTGCAGAGCGCAGTCGATAACAACTACTGCTCTTATGCCAATCTCTTGACCGATCCCCTGCTGGCGAAATTGCGCGCCGACCCAGACATTGACAAGCTTCTGACGTCGGCGCACGAGTGCCAGGAAGCGATCAACGCACCCGCCAACGGGCCAGGGCAGTAAGGAACTGGCGGCTACTCGCGCTGATAACAGAAGACAGTGTCTCGGATGAGCGGCTGCACCGAGCTGACCACGTCCGTGTCCAGAACCTTGTGGAGACCGGAAGGAACCGTGTCCGGCAGTTTGTCATTGGAGAGTAGAAAGCCGCCAGGTTTCAGCATAGCCGCGAGGTTCGCCCGGGCCAGCGACTGTTCAAATTTTCCGTAGTACAGAAAGATGTTCGTCCCAATCACCAGATCGAAGCCCTCAACGCTGGCCAGTCGGATCCTTTGATACACGACATTCATGTCGAGCGGGGTGACCTTGCGCACGATGTGCGGCTTAATTTTCACGGCGCGAGTTTCCGTTCCGGCAGCGGCGGCTGGTACCGGTATCGCCGTTACCGGCTCTCCTACCTTGTCCCCAGCTCGCTGCCAAAAGGCGACGAAGGCCTTGCGGTATTCGTCGCTCATCGGACGCGCGGTGTTCCACGGTAACTGGACGACATAATCACTCCCCTCGACCGCATTCCTGCGCACCCTTTGGAGGTGGTGGTTGATGCTTTGACTGATATCAAGCGTGTACAGCTCAACCGTGGCAGGATCAGCCAGCCCCAAACGGAACAGCGTGTCCAGAACAAGGAAAGGCTGGGTGGTCTGCGGAGGATAGAAGTCGACGCCTGCCTCCTTGTTCACAAAGTCCAGCCCCGGTCCGACGATAGCGACACGGCGCACACTGTTGGGCTTGAGCAGTGCCTTCGCTTTCAACTGCCGAAGGCTGACATCGAGCTGGTAGTCGGGCCAGAGATTGGTGTCGAGCGATATGCCGCGGTCTTGGAAGAGCTGAAAGCGGCTCTCGTCCTTCTTGGTTGCGCGATATTTAACGAACTCGTCGCGCATAGCGGCGAGGTTGGCCAGCAAATAGCGCTTGACTTTGGAGCGGCCCTGCGCCGTCGTAAAGGAGAAGCCCTGCTTGAGCAGAAAGTCGCGCATCTCCGCCAGCCCTGAGGATAAGTGAGGCGCGGAGAGAGCACGAACTAGGTCGTCGGCACGGTTATTGGCAAAGGCATTCACCAACGAACTGCTTCCGTAACGGACAAGGTGTTCGTCCTCGATGCGGTATTCCTTGGTGTAAGTCACCCCGAAGCGGAGAAGGTTGGTGAGTGTGTCCTCCTCGCCGCGTTTCAATCTCTGACGAATTTCGCGGTCACGCTCCTGAACCCACACATTCCACTTTGCAGCGTCGAGCGGGCCGAGGGCTTTCAGCTCCTGAGGAAGGGAATCAGCCATGCCTACGATGACCGCTTTGGCGGCGTCGTAGGAAATGAAATTCGCTTGCGGCGTATCGTCACCGTGCGCCGTGATGGATGACAAAAGGACAACAACGACAGCCCATAAGATTGCCTTCCTGAGCGTCGCAACGGGAAAGGGCCGATGCGTTGTTCTGGCGTTTGAGGGCATACTTCTCCTGCCGACAGTGTATATCCTATTGATAAGCTCAGTTTTGCAACATTCGTGCTAAAGTCGTTCTCTTATGGAGATTTAGCTCTGGTCTATGGCGGTCGCATTCCAGTGCGTGACAGGTTTCTTGAATAAGAGCCCTGCAATTTTTTCCAGTATCGTGGGCGCGAGATTCAGTCGATAATCACCCGCACGAAGTTTCTGGAGGCGCCACAGTGTCAAAGGACAAGGACAAAGACGACAAAGAGAAGAAAGACAAGAAAGATAAACACGATGGCAAGGCGGAGGTGGCCGCCGCTCCGAGTTCCGGAGTGCAGGCTTACAGCGACGGACATCCGCTGGATAGCGTGCAATACCTTGAAGCCAAGTTAATCCTGAAGCCGGATCGCTTCGTTTCCGTGGACAGCTTCCGCGACTTTGGCAAGCTGGTGCAACGCATGGCGAAGAATCTGAGAGTCGGCTTCATCACCGACCCCAAGACCGGACGGCGGCCCGATACCCGGGAAATCGTGTTTATGGACACGCCGGATTTCCGGCTCTATAACAACGCTTTCATCTTGCGGCGCCGGATCACCTATGTCGACGGATTTCCCGTTGGCGATCCGGAAATCGTCTTCAAATTTCGGCATCCGGACGAGCAGAAGGCGGCGGCGCTCGATGTGCGTCCCAACATCGCCGGTAAATACCAGATCAAATTCAAAGCGGAGGTTCTGCCTCTAAAAGACGAGTTCGGCGGCTTACGCACGCTGTACTCGCACAACTGCGGCTTCGGATTGAGCCAGATGCACGAAGGCGACAGGCTGGGAATGTGGACGCTGGCCCATGTTTTCCCGGCACTGGCCGTGCTCAAGAATTCGAAGGACGAAGAGGTCGGCTTGGTGAACGAGGCCATTGTCGAGGAGGTCCTGCTGGAACTGGGTGATCTCGACTTCGGCAAAGGAGTGCAGGGTCATTGCAACGTGGCGCTATGGCGTACGCGCGGCGAGCACACGCCCCTGGTGGGCGAGTTCGCCTATCAGCTCAAGTTCAATCGGGAAGATGACCTGCACGTGAAGCCGAAAAAGCTATCGGAACAGTTTTTCATCTCGCTCCAGCAGGATGTGAAGGATTGGGTCTCTCTGGGTACAACCAAAACCGGCATGGTTTACCGCCTGAAAGGCAATCCACCGCAGAGCCATGAGTGATACCGGCGCCAGAACCGCACTTGAAGCCGGCCCTTGCACGGCCGCCGTGCCGGGCAAGGTATCGCTGGTGACCATATTTCTTGAGTTCCTGTTCATCGGGGCTACCAGCTTCGGCGGCGGCGTGGTGGCCTATCTCCGCGACGGACTGGTCGATAAGCGCCATTGGGTCGACGATCAGGAATTCGTCGAATACCTCGCCATCAGCCAGACGCTGCCCGGCCTGAACGCGACCAATATGGCCGTGCTGATCGGAGACAGGTTGCGCGGCGCGCTGGGCGCGTTGGCGGCGATTATTGCCATATGTCTGCCGGGTGCGATCCTGATGTTTGTGGCCGGCATTTTGTATCAGGTACACGGCGACAAGCCCATGGTCACAGCCATGCTTCGCGGGGTGGCAGCGGCTGCGGTGGGACTGATCCTGGCTACGACCATTCAGTTGGGCAAGAAGTCGCTGGCCCATATTTACGATCTGGTCTTCGTGGGACTTACGGTTTTTGGCGTGGATCGTTTGCATCAATCCGTGCCACGCGTCCTGATCGCCGTCGGCATCCTTGCCATCCTGTGGTACCGCCCGCGCAAGCAGGCGAAGGAGGCCACTCGGTGAACCAGATCATCGGCCTGATTCGCGTGTTTTCCTACCTCTCGATCCTGACCGTCGGCGGCGGCCTGGCTGCCTTCCCCGAAATGAAGCAGCTCACGGTCAATGTTCATGGCTGGCTCACCTTCACCCAATTGATTCACCTGTACAGTATGGGCCAGATCGCGCCCGGCCCGAACATGATGATGATTGTCTCCATCGGCGACTGGGTGGCGGGCATTCCCGGTGCGATTGTGGTATTGATCGCGTTTTTCGGGCCAACGGCGCTGCTGGCGTTCTATATTGGCCGCCTGTGGATCAAACTGGAGAAGTGGCCGTGGCGCAATTCGATCCAGCGGGGACTGACACCGGTGTCTATCGGTTTGCTGCTGGCCGGCTGCTTGAGCCTGGCGAAAGGCGCCGTGACCGGCTGGGCCACGGTCGTCATAATGCTGGCGGTGTTGGTGATTCTGCTGCGCTCGAGGATTAATCCTGCGTTCCTGGTGTTGGCCGGTGCGGTCGCTGGAGCGCTGGCCTTCGGTCCGAAATTCTGGTAGCGAGGAGCCTTGGGACTGGTGTCGTTTGGAGCGTCCCAAGCTATGGGCACTGGGGCTGGCGTGGTGAGGTTATCGACAAGGTGCCTAGCAAGCTAGTAGCCAGCGCTAGTTGCTCGTAGCTTTTTTAGCTGCTGGGCCTGTAAGCCGAATTCTGTGTGCCGCTCCTTCTCCCCGCCACGTTCTCTGACGCGAGCGCGTTGCGAGGACAAAGAGCGGCACGACGGTCATTCCTCTGGGCCGCGCATTACTGCGCAGCTCTAGCGACCTACCCGGAAGTTGTGACGCACCGAGCCGGCACGCGTCCGCCAGAGGCGGACTCCTCCCCTATTTGGTCTTGCTCCGTGTGGGGTTTGCCCTGCCACCGCCATCGCTGGCGGCGCGGTGCGCTCTTACCGCACCTTTTCACCCTTACCTCATCGAGATGAGGCGGTATATTTTCTGTGGCACTTTCCGTCAACGGCCCTTCGTCGGGTCCCGGACACGCGCAGCTTTTTGCGCGTGGCGGGGTGATTCACGGCCGCTGCCCGGACGTTATCCGGCACACCGCTCTATGGAGTTCGGACTTTCCTCTGCCGCTCGCCCAACGGTCTAGCCGAAGCCAGACCAAGCGAACCAGCCGCAGCGACCGTCCAGCCCAGCAGCTAACACCGTAATTATAGATGTTTGTGGTGACGCCGGCGCACAACAGGATCGATGACAACTCAACTTCACAGCGTTTGTGTCCCAGCTTCCTCCCAGATATGCACGTGAGCCCCACCTCGTCACACCCGCTTGTGCCCTACGTCACTGCGTTCCTGTGACTATGGCGATACAAACGTCTCAGGCCGCTCCTGCGGCTGCAGGTGCTTTATGTTGACGACGTGGCTCACCTTCGCCATTTTCCCCATCCTGCTCTTCTTCCTCAGTGCGGTGCTGGTCACAGGACTTCCAGTATTCCTTAGTCTGGAAAACTACCTCAAGGACCGCGGCCGTCTGGGCATCACCTGCCCTGACTCGCACGAGCCCGCCGATGTCGAAGTCGACAACAAGTTCGCCTTCTGGACGGCGCTGCGCGGCCAGGAGCACACGCGACTGAAGTCGTGCTCGCGCTGGCCGGAAAAAGGCGACTGCGGGCAGGAGTGCCTGGAGCAGATCGAACCCTCGCCCGAGAACATCGAGCGCCTGCTGACGAAATGGTACGAAGGCAAGAGCTGCACGATTTGCGAACGTGCGCTCACTCCGTCCGACTGGCGCCGCAGCCGCCTGGCAATGCTCAACGAGCAGCAGAAACTGTTCGAACTCCGCGACATGCAGCTGGACCAGTTACAGGCTTCGCTCGACACCATGTTGCCGCTGTGCTGGAATTGCCACCAGGAAGAGCGTGCCCGCCAGGCGCCGTCGTCACGCGTGTTCAAGGGCGATCGCCACGGCCTCACCCCTGCACCGGTGGATTGACGATAGGGCCTCGGTCCGCTCACTTTCATCCATCCTTACGCCTCGCGGTGCAGGGCATAGCGCCACTGCCCATCCTCGCGCCCTCTCAGCGATCAAGCAGCATTGCGGTCCCGCTGGAGTACAATTCAGAGCGCAAGATCAGGGGGAGAAACGATGAGGAAGATCTTATCTATCGCACTATTTGGTGCAGTTGTGTCGCTAACCGGGTGGGCCCAGACTTCGATGACGCCAGCCATGCAGAATGCTCCGGCCCGCAAGGCGCCGATGGCGGAATATGCCGGAGGGTGGACCGGTTTCTTTGAGGGCCATGCGTGGTTCGTCATGCGCTTGTCGCTCCAGGGCAATCAAATTATCGGCACGCTGCAGCGGGCCCCTAAAATAGAGCTCAATGACCAGGGTGAACTGAAGAGCGTCGGTGACGAGAGGACGACCTACAACGTCGAGGCCTCTCAGTTGACAGGGGATGGTCTATTGCTCACGGTGAAAGATCCCGCTAGCCAGCAGACGGATCGTTACGTAATGCGGTTGACAGGCCCCGCGACAGCGGAGATCAAGATGGTGGCCATGTCGATGCCGCCGGGAATGCCGAAGCCGCGTCCCTGGAAGCTCACCAAGGCCGTAGCCAATGCTGTCACCCCAGTGCGCTAATCATTCGGCCGCTTCCTGGCGTTGAACTCGGCTCCCAACTGGGTTCGACCTCTTCGCGTCCGGGATGACCTGCGGCGAGCCCTCGACAGCAGCAAGCGCCGATGAATTTCAACGAAGGATTCGGCCGCTTCTGCGAACTCCAGGTCACATCTCTGCAAAACCCCCATCGGCATCGCGGTTTCCGCTCCGTGGAGAAGGAGACTCCCGACACGCCGACACTCAGTCTCGCAAGCGAGACCTCTTCGGATTACCGATCAAAACCTGTCTGGCTGATGCGTTTCGCATCATTGTCAAGCGGTTTTTAGCGCCTCCATCGCTGGGTGCTGTTGCTGGAGCGTGAAACTTTATTCCCCAACTGCGATCCTCACTTGCAACAAAACCAACTTCAGTTGTTATAATCACTCGCTTGGGTGATGCACGTCACACCCGGCTGAGGCAGCAGTCGCCGTAACCGCACGATTCTGGGTCCCGATGGGGTAGTCGGAACCCGAAGCCGCAAGAGTGGAAAGCTTCACATAAATGGCTCAGATCTTTCATCGTAGTGCGAATACAATTGCGCGGCTCTCGATCATTGGAGTCGTAGTGGTCGTGTCGGTGCTGCTGTGGGCAGCCCTGGAAGTGCAGCGCTCGCCCTATGCCACGTATCAGAACGTCGCCGAAGCCCAGCCAGTCCCGTTTAGCCATCAGCACCACGCCGCGGGCGACGGCATCGATTGCCGCTACTGTCATACCTCGGTCGAGACATCGAGTTTCGCGGGCATTCCTCCCACCAAGACCTGCATGAATTGCCATTCGCAGATCTGGACCAACGCTCCCATGCTGGAGCCGGTTCGCGAAAGCTTTCGCACTGGCAAATCCTTGGTTTGGACGCGAGTCGATGATCTGCCTGACTTCGTCTACTTCGACCACAGCATTCATATCAACAAGGGCGTCGGCTGCTTTAGTTGCCACGGACAGGTGGACAAGATGCCGCTGATGTATGCGGCCAACTCGCTGCAGATGGAGTGGTGCCTGAACTGCCATCGCGCGCCGGAGAAGTTCCTGCGCCCGCGCGACCAGGTATTCAACATGAGTTACCAGCAGCCCAGCTCGGATCATCCGGTCAAGTTATCCGACGGCGCTGTGTTCACCGATCAGCTTGCCTTAGGCAACGAGTTAAAGCGCCGCTACAAGATTCGTTCGATTGAGGGCATCACTAGTTGCAATACGTGTCACCGGTAAGCCGCGGCTTTCGAAGGCGAGGTGACGTTGGAGAAGCATGAGCTTTTCCGGATGTACGAGAACATGGAAAACGAGAACCTGAAGAAGTCTGAAGCGGTTTGTCCCAGCAAAATGGAACTTGCCGATGTGCAAGCCAAGCTGGCGCGCGCCAAGAGCGGCCCGCAGTACTGGCGCAGCCTGGAAGAATTGGCGCAGAGCGAAAGCTTCTTCGAGATGCTGCATCGCGAGTTTCCGCGCCAGGCTTCGGTTTGGCCCGAGGGCGCGTCGCGCCGCGACTTCCTGAAGCTAATGAGCGCCTCGATGGCGCTGGCGGGACTCTCCGCCTGCGTGAAGCAGCCGCTCGAGCCTATCGTTCCCTATGTGCGCCAGCCCCAGGAGATCGTGCTGGGCAAGCCGCTGTTCTTCGCCAGCGCCATGCCGTTTGGCGGTTATGCCACGCCGGTGCTGGTCGAAAGCCATGAGGGACGTCCCACCAAGATTGAAGGCAATCCCGAGCATCCGGCGGGATTAGGTGGAAGTGACGTCTTCGCGCAGGCTTCGATTCTGGACATGTACGACCCTGACCGCTCCCAGATCATTACCTATCTCGGCGCGACCAGTACCTGGAGCAATTATGCGATCGCGTTGAGGGGGGCTCTCAATGCGCAGCGTGCGGTGAAAGGCGGTGGTCTGCGGATTCTGAGCGGGCCGGTGGGATCGCCGACCATGGCTTCGCTGATGGACCAGGTGCAGCAGGCCTTTCCCGATTCGAAGTGGGTGCAGTGGGAACCGGTCAACCGCGACAACGTCCGTGCCGGGTCGCAACTGGCCTTCGGGCAGTACGTCGAAACGCGTTATAACCTGGAAAAAGCGGAGATCATTCTTTCGCTCGACGGCGATTTTCTCTCCAGCGGCT
This sequence comes from uncultured Acidobacteriaceae bacterium, assembly GCA_963785825.1. Lineage (GTDB taxonomy): Bacteria > Acidobacteriota > Terriglobia > Terriglobales > Acidobacteriaceae > Bog-257. The sequence goes on from CAWAWQ010000003.1 coordinate 641,847, forward strand.
ATCCCGGATTCCTGTACTACGCTCGCCAGTTTGCGGCGCGCCGTAATCCCGATCTCCGGGAAAAGATGGTGCGCTTCTACTCCGTACAAAGTACGCCTACCAATACCAGCGGCAAGGCGGACCATCGCCTGCCAGTGCGTGCGTCGGAAGTAGAGCAACTGACGCGCGCTATCGCAGCTGCTTTAGGAGCGGGTAGCGGCGGCACTCCGAAACCCGAGCATCAGAAGTTCGTTGCGGCTGTAGTCAAGGACCTCCAGGCCCACAAGGGCGCGGCAGTCGTGATCCCCGGCGACAATCAGCCGCCTGCGGTGCACGCCCTGGCTCATGCCATTAACCAGGCGCTGGGCGCGCATGGGAACACCGTCATCTTTACCGATACGGTGGAAGCGAAGCCCCAGGATCAGACCGCCGCTCTCAAAGAGCTGGTGAGCGAGATGAATACCGGCAAGGTCGATCTGCTGCTCATCATGGGCTCAAATCCAATCTATGATGCACCGGCGGATTTCGGCTTTGCCGATGCCATGGATAAGGTCCCGCTTCGGGCACAGCACAGCCTCTACCAGGATGAGACTTACGAGCACGTCCACTGGCACATCAACGGCACCCATTATCTGGAGCAGTGGGGCGACATCCGCGCGTTTGACGGCACGGCTTCCATCATCCAGCCGCTGATCGCTCCGCTTTACAACGGCAAGAGCGAGTACGAGTTCATCTTCGCGCTGATCGGCTCGTCGGAAACCGCGGGCTATGACATTGTTCGCAAGTACTGGCAGGGGCAGATGAAGGACGGCGACTTCGACGCGGTTTGGCGGAAGTCGCTGTACGATGGCTTCATCGCCAACACCGTTCTCCCCGCGAAGACGGTGGCGCCGAAGGGCGGCGCCATTCCTGCTACCAACAGCATCAGCGGGGAAGTGATGGAAGTGATCTTCCGGCGCGATCCCCTGATCTACGACGGCAGCCGAGCGAACAATGCTTGGCTACAAGAGACGCCCAAGCCAATCACAAACCTGTGCTGGGACAATCCCGTTCTGATCAGCCCAAATCAGGCGAAGAAATCGGGGTTGGTTACTGGTGACATTGTCGAGATCGATGTGAATGGCCGCAAGGTAAAGGGCCCAATCTGGCCGCAGCCCGGCCATCCCGACAACTGCATTACCGTGTTTCTCGGCTACGGGCGAAGCAAGTCCGGCCGAGTTGGCACGGATATCGGCTTCAGCGCCTATCGCATCCGCAGCAGCGACGCGCCCTGGTATGCCGAAACCAAGATCAAAAAGGTGGGCGAGGGCTTCGGTTTTGCCCATCCGCAAGGCTTCCAGTACATTGACTTCTCCGATTTGCCTCCCGGGAAATCTGACGATCTCTATGGCCGGCATGTCATTCGCAAGGCTACCTTGCAGGACTTCATGAAGCCCGGCTTCGCCCTGGAGGATAACGAAAAAATCCCGCCGGAGATGACGCTGTATCCCAACTATCAGTACACGGAACTGAAGTGGGGTATGACCATCGATTTGAACTCCTGCGTGGGCTGCAAAACCTGCATCGTGGCCTGCCAGGCGGAGAACAACATTCCGGTGGTGGGTAAGGAACAGACGATGGCCGGCCGCCAGATGCAATGGCTGCGCGTCGATGTGTATTACGAGGGCGGCACGGAAAATCCAGCCATGTACTACCAGCCGGTGCCCTGCATGCAATGCGAGAACGCGCCTTGCGAAGTGGTTTGCCCGGTAGGCGCGACGGTGCACAGCACCGAAGGCCTGAACGACATGATCTATAACCGCTGCGTGGGGACGCGCTATTGCTCGAACAACTGTCCCTACAAGGTGCGCCGCTTCAATTTCCTGCTCTTCCAAAATTGGACCACACCGCAGTTCAAGATGATGCGCAATCCGGAAGTTAGCATCCGCAGCCGCGGCGTGATGGAGAAGTGCACCTACTGTATCCAGCGGATTGCTCACGGCCGCATGACCGCGGAAAAAGAAAACCGCAAACTACAGGATGGCGAGGTCATTACCGCCTGCCAGCAGGCTTGCCCGGCGGGAGCGATTGTTTTCGGCGATCTCAATGATCCCAACAGTCGCGTCTCGAAGATCAAGGCGCAGCGGCGCAACTACAACCTGCTGGAAGATCTCAACACTCGCCCGCGCACTTCGTACTTGGCGATCGTGCAGAATCCCAACCCTGAACTTGAACAGTCGGAGCCAGGTTAATCGATGAGGCAAGGACCAGAGGAAAAAACCGTTCTCCAGGACGTGCCGTGGCCAGATGAGCCACCGGTGATGTTGCCGGGGCAGACTTACGGCACGGTTACGGACACCATCGCCGACGCCGTTCTGAAGCGCCCCATCGGCATGGGCTGGCTGGGCGGCTTTCTCATCGCCGGTTTCTTCGTCATGGTGCTGCTGATCGCGGTCACCTACCTGTTCATCCGCGGCGTCGGCATTTTCGGCATCATGATCCCGGTCGCCTGGGGATTCTGCATCATCAACTTCGTGTGGTGGATCGGCATCGGTCACGCCGGTACGCTGATTTCCGCGATTCTGTTGTTGCTGAAACAATCCTGGCGCAATTCCATTAACCGCTTTGCCGAAGCCATGACACTGTTCGCCGTGGCCTGTGCGGGCATGTTCCCGATTCTCCACCTTGGCCGCCCTTGGTTGGCCTATTGGCTTTTCCCTTATCCCAGCAGCATGGGGGTGTGGCCGCAGTTCCGCAGCCCGCTGGTGTGGGACGTTTTCGCCGTCTCGACGTATGCCACTATTTCCGCAGTTTTCTGGTATGTAGGCCTGGTGCCGGACTTCGCTACCATGCGGGAAAAAGCCAAGCATCCGCTTACCAAGAAAGTGTATGGAATCTTTGCCATGGGGTGGCGCGGATCGGCGCGCCATTGGAAGCGTTACGAGTCGGTGTACCTGCTCCTGGCCGGCTTGGCGACGCCGCTAGTGCTGTCCGTGCACACGGTCGTAAGCTTCGACTTCGCGATTGCCATCGTGCCCGGCTGGCATACCACAATTTTTCCGCCCTACTTCGTCGCCGGCGCTATCTATTCCGGCTTCGCCATGGTGCTGGTGCTGGCCATTCCGATTCGCAAGTACTACCACCTGGAAGCGCTGATTACCATGCGGCACCTGCAAAACTCGGCAAAGATCATGCTGGCCACCGGGTTGATCGTGGCCTATGGTTACTTTTTCGAGACATTCATCGGCATGTACAGCGGTTCGACCTACGAACGCTTCATGCTGGAGAACCGCTGGTTTGGGCCGTATTCGGTGATGTACTGGGCGCTGATCCTGTGCAACATCGCGCTGCCGCAGCTGCTTTGGATCCCCAAGCTGCGCTCCAACATCGTTTTCCTCTTCCTGATTTCGCTCGATGTCTTAATTGGCATGTGGCTGGAACGCTTCGTCATCATCATCACCAGCCTAAGCCGTGATTTCCTGCCCTCCTCGTGGGGAATCTACGTTCCCACGCGGTGGGACTGGGCCGTGTTTCTCGGCACCATCGGCTTCTTCAGCGCTTGCATGTTCCTGTTCATTCGCATCATGCCATCGATTTCGATCTTTGAAATGCGTCAGCTGTTGCCGGAAGCGGAGGTGAAGGCCGAATGAAACAGCCGCTGACACCCGCGATCTATGGCCTGATGGCCGAGTTTGACAGTTCGACCGAGTTGGTCGAGGCGACCAAGGCTGCCTACGCTGCCGGTTACCGCAAGATGGATGCCTACAGTCCGTTCCCCATTGACGAAGCCAGCGACGCGCTGGGCTTCCACAAGACGCGCGTTCCACTGATTGTGCTGGTGGGCGGACTGCTGGGCGGAGCGGGCGCTTACGGCCTTCAGTACTGGATCAATTGCATCTCCTACCCGCTGAATATCGGCGGACGTCCGTGGCATTCCTGGCCGGCATTTATCGTGCCGACCTTCGAGATGACGGTTTTGTTCGGCGGCTTGGCGGGAGTCTTCGGCATGTTTGCTCTTAACGGACTCCCAATGCCGCATCATCCGGTATTTAACGTTGACCGTTTTGCCGCTGTTACGCGCGACCGCTTCTTTCTCTGCGTGGAGGCGGCGGATCCCAAGTTCGACCTGGTGAGCACTCACGAATTCATGGAAAGTCTGAAACCGTTGTCGATCTCGGAGGTGCCGCATTAATCGGTCAGGACAAATCCGGCTGGCACGCTCCAACTCCGCAAATCGCAAGCGGTTGCTGCCGCATAAAGCGCCGACTCTGTTGCTGGCCGCGGTGACCTTGCTGCTGCTGGCGGGCTGTCGCTCCGACATGCAGGACCAGCCTTACTATCGGCCGCTGCGCGAAAGCGACTTCTACGCCGATCGCCGTTCCGAGCGGCCGATCATCGCCGGCACAGTGGCGCGCGGACACCTGGACGCCGACACCTACTTCTATACCGGCAAGGTCGGCAGCAACGATGGCGATTACATGCCCTTCCCGGTTACTGCCGAGGTGATGGCGCGGGGGCAGCAGCGCTTCAACATCTACTGCGCGCCCTGCCACGGAGAGCTGGGCGACGGCAATGGCATGGTGGTACAGCGCGGCTTCAAGCGTCCTCCGTCGTACCATATTGAACGCTTGCGTAAGGCGCCCATCGGCTATTTCTTCGATGTGATGACCAATGGATTTGGGGCCATGCCCGACTACGCCGAACAGGTTCCAGCGGCGGACCGCTGGGCGATTGCAGCTTACATCCGAGCGCTGCAACTGAGCCAGCACGCCACCGAAGCGGATGTTCCTCCCGGCGAGCAGGTGGCCAGCACTCCGCCACCCGGCATAATCATCATGCCGCCTTACGACACGCAGGGAGCGACCACGGCCGCGTCATCTCCGCCGCAGTCGCAACCGGCGCCGGCGACGGGAGGCGCGCAGAAGCAATGAGCGACCAGAGGGTAGAGCTGAATCGGGCTGAATTTGCGGTGCCCACCGATGCCGCAGGCTGGCAAAGCCGGGCGATCCTGATTGGTGTTGCCGGCATCGTGTTCTGCGTGATCGCAGCTGTCTTGAATCTGAATCAGTTCTTGCGCGGTTACCTCATCGCCTACATGTTCTGGACCGGCCTGACCGTAGGCTGCCTAGCGCTGCTGATGCTGCAGTACCTTTCGGGCGGACTGTGGGGATTGTCGATTCGCAGGGTGCTGGAGGCGGGGACAAAGACGCTGCCCCTGATGTTCATACTGTTTCTCCCGCTGCTCATCTGGCGCCACCATCTTTATGCCTGGATGAGCAATCCGGCGCTGACTCACGAAAATTACTGGTACCTGACCCAGGGGAAGTGGATTTTCCGCTGGGTGCTGTACTTCGTTATCTGGATGCTGTTGGGCTTTGGCCTTTGCCGGCGAGGCGACAAGCAGGATAGCCCCGGTCCTTTGCCCCTCTTTCAGGGTCTGAGCGGCATTGGCCTGGTTCTGTATGGGCTGACCACCTCCTTTGCGGCGGTCGATTGGGTGATGTCGCTCGATCCGCACTGGGGTTCGACCATCTATGGTTTGATCTTCCTGGCGGGTCAAGGATTGTCGGCGCTTTGCTTCAGCATCATTATGCTGACCATCCTGACTCGCTACAGCCCCTATCGCGAGATCATCAAGCCGACGCAGTTTCATGATCTCGGCAAGCTGACGCTGGCTTTCGTGATGCTGTTTGCCTATTTCTCGTTTTCGCAGTGGCTCATTATCTGGTCGGGGAACCTGCCCGACGAGATCAGTTGGTACTTACAGCGCATTCGCGGTGGTTGGGGCTACATTATCCTGGCAATCGTGGTCTTCCATTTTGCGCTGCCGTTTGCCTTACTGCTTTCGCGCGAGCGCAAACGTGCCGGACGCCGGCTGGTCGGCCTGGCGATTTTCATCATGTTCATGCGGATCGTAGATATCTACTGGTACGTCATACCCAACTTCCGTGACGCAAAGCTATTCAGCATCTGGTACCTTGCGGCGCCCTTCGCCCTGGGTGGTCTTTGGGTCGCTTACTTCTTCTACAACTTCCGGCAGCGGCCGCTGATACCGCTGTATGAACCGCAGGTCGCCAGTTTCCTGCACCAAGGATCGGGACATGGCCACTGATAACTCACATTACGATCCTTTGCGCAACCCCCAGGTTGACTACGAACGCGCTGACCTGAGCGCGCGTGGCATCCTGCTGTTTCTGATCGGACTATTTGTCGCCGGCGTCTTTATCGAACTGGTGTTGTGGGGGATGTTCCGCTTCATGGCGCGAAGCGAGGTGTTATTCCCGCAGCCGAAGCCGAATCCGATGATGGCTGCGCAGCGGCCTCCAGCGGCGCCGATCGAGCATTCGATTCTGCAAAACACGCCGCCCGTCGATTTGGGGGTTTTTCCCGAGCCGCGGTTGCAGGTGGGCGATGCCGTCGATATGAGCGAATACCTACAGGCAGAACAGAAATTATTAAATCCGGAGCAGCCTTTCGCCGACCCGAGCGGGGCCATACACATCCCGATCTCGCTGGCGATGACGCTGATTGAAGAACGCGGCTTGCCGGTACGGCCTAATCCGCCGCCGCCGGAAGTGAATACGCAAACCCAGTCAGGTAATACAAAGATGTTAGATATGCAAGCCGGTCCGCTGGGCCCGGCCGCGCTCAACAGCATCAAGCCCGCAGGCGGGGAGCACAAACCGGAAGCGGAACAGAAGCAACCATAAACAAAGATTTAGGTTGGATGTATCGCGGTGAAAACTGTTTTACAACTCGGAATCCTGTTGACGGCGACCCTGGCCTTTGCCCAGGCGCCCTCTTCCTTTCAGGAAAAGATCTCCCAGCCCTCCGCGCAGGTCAGCCCGGCGGACCTGGCGAACGTGGGCATCGACCAGCGGCTCAATCAACCCATGCCACTCGATCTGGAGTTCAAGGACGAGGCGGGGAAGACGGTGAAGCTAGGCGACTATTTTCATTCGGGTCGCCCGGTGCTCCTGAATCTGGTGTATTACACCTGCCCGATGCTGTGCGGCGAGGAGTTAGCCGGCGAAGCCAGCGCCCTGGGGGTGCTGAAGTTCACTCCCGGGAACGAGTACGAGGTCGTGTCGGTGAGCTTCAATCCGGACGAGACTCCGAAAGATGCGATGGACAAGAAGCAGATTTACATCGCGCGCATCAATGAGCATCTGGAGCACAAGACGGATGGCAGTGGCTGGCATTTCCTGACCGGACAGCAGCCGCAAATCAAGCAATTAGCCGATGCAGTCGGATTTCACTATCGACGCGACCCGCGCACCGGGCAGTTTATCCATGCCGCGGGCATCATGATCGTTACGCCGACGGGCAAAATTGCCCAGTATTACTACGGAGTGGAATTTTCGCCGAAAGATATTCGCCTTGGCCTCATCGAGGCGTCGCGCGACAAGATTGGAACCGTGGTGGACCAGGTGCTGCTGTACTGCTACCACTATGACCCGAAAACCGGGCGATATGGCGCCGTGGTCACCAACATCATGCGTTTGGCCGGAGCTGCCACCATGCTTATTCTCGGCGGATTTCTCATTGTGATGTTCCGCCGCGATAGATCGGGGTCCCCGACGCGCGCCGCCCTTCGGCAAACTCAGGGCGAGCCCTTACTGCGCGTTGGGGTGGCGGACAAGCACGGCAGCAACACGCACGGCAGCAACAAGGGAACAGGACGGGCCTGATCGATATGTGGAAGAACTTCCCACTCTTTCCTGAGCGTGCCTCGGCATTGGCATGGCAGGTGGACGGACTTTATTTCTTGCTGATCGCGGTGTCAGCGTTCTTCACGCTGCTAATTTTTGTGCTGATCTTCGTCTTCGCGGTGAAGTACCGCCGGTCGGCCCATCCTCACCCGGTACAGATTGAAGGCTCTTTGCCGCTGGAGCTGGCGTGGACGCTCATTCCCCTGGGCATCTGCATGATCTTTTTCGCCTGGGGCTCGCTGATTTACTTCCAGGAGGCGCGCCCGCCGCGCGGCGCGATGGAAATCTACGCCGTGGGCAAACAGTGGATGTGGAAGTTCGAGCATGAAACCGGTCAGCGCGAAATCGATCAGCTGCACGTTCCCGTCGGTCAAGACGTGAAGATGATTATGAGTTCGCAGGACGTGATTCACAGTTTCTTTGTGCCCGCGTTTCGTATTAAAGCCGACGTCCTGCCCGGCCGCTTCACCAGCACCTGGTTCCATCCCACCAAGGTCGGAACCTACCACCTGTTCTGCGCCGAATATTGCGGCACTCAGCACTCAGGCATGATTGGCGAGGTGGTAGTGATGGAGCCCGCCGCCTATCAGGCCTGGCTCAGCGGGGGCGGGGCTAGCGGATCGCTTTCAGCCAATGGCCAACAGTTGTTTCAGCAACTGGGGTGTTCCACCTGTCATCGTTTCGATACCCAGGGCCGCGGGCCGAATCTGACCGGCGTCTTTGGCAAGCCGGTGTTGTTGGACGACGGGCGCACCGTGGTCGCCGACGAGAATTACATTCGCGAATCGATCCTGAATCCCGGCGCCAAGGTTGTTGCCGGCTTTAAGCCCATCATGCCCACCTTCCAGGGGCAGGTATCGGAAGAGAGTCTGATGGCGCTGGTCGCCTACGTCAAGTCGCTGGCACAACCGCAACAGAACGAGCCGGTGAGTAATCGCCCGCCGGTTCCCGACACTTCGAACGTGCAATGAAGTTAGAGGCGTTGAGATGTGGGTGGACTGATTTTGAAGGGGCGCGGCTTCAGCCGTGCCGAAAGGAAGCGCGAAGGATTTGGCCTTTAGGCCCTGCCGGACCGGTCCCGCAGCGGCTAAAGCCGGGTTCTCTGGTTGCGCTAACGGCCCGCCTGAAGGCGTGCCCTTTCAAAACGGGTACACCCAAGGGGAAAATGGCTCCAGGCTTAGAAGGTGAGTGACATGGCAACCGCTGTACAAGTCGTCGAGCGCGAGAATTACCTGAATTCGAACTACGGCATCAAGTCGTGGCTGCTGACTACAGACCACAAGCGTATCGCGATGCTGTACCTAATCTCGATCACCGCCATGTTCTGGATCGGTGGGTTCTTTGCCATGCTGATCCGGCTGGAGTTGCTGACACCGGCGGGCGATCTGGTCTCGTCCGATACCTATAACAAGCTATTCACCATGCACGGGATCATCATGGTGTTCTTCTTTCTGATTCCGTCGGTGCCGGCGGTGATCGGAAATTTTGTTATTCCATTGATGGTGGGCGCCAAGGACCTGGCGTTCCCGCGGGTGAACCTGCTCAGCTGGTATGTCTACATGACCGGCGCGATTGTAGCGCTGGTCGCCATGGTCACCGGCGGCGTCGATACCGGCTGGACCTTCTACACCCCGTTCAGTACGACCTATTCGAATACGCATGTGATCGGAGCGGCGATCGGTATCTTTATCGCCGGCTTCTCCTCGATCCTGACCGGCCTGAACTTCATCGTCACCATTCACCGCATGCGGGCACCCGGCCTCACCTGGCGGCGCTTGCCCCTGTTCTGCTGGTCGAACTACTCCGCCGCCCTGATCATGGTGCTGGGCACGCCAGTCATCGCCATCACCTTGCTGCTGGTCGCTCTGGAGCGCGCCTTCCACATCGGAGTGTTCAATCCCCAGTTGGGTGGCGATCCACTGCTTTTCCAGCACCTGTTCTGGTTTTATTCGCACCCGGCCGTTTACATCATGATTCTTCCGGGGATGGGCGTCATCAGCGAGATCGTGACCTGCTTCTCGCGTAAGCGGGCTTTCGGCTACGAATTCGTCGCCCTGGCCTCGATTGCGATTGCCGTGCTGGGATTTTTGGTCTGGGCCCATCACATGTTCGTGGCGGGAATTTCGGTCTATGCGGCACTGGTGTTCTCGTTACTCAGCTATCTTGTGGCGATCCCTTCGGCGGTGAAGGTCTTTAACTGGACGGCCACGCTCTACAAAGGCTCCATACGATATGAAACGCCGATGCTCTACGCCTTTGGCTTCATCGGACTGTTCACTGTCGGCGGATTGACGGGCGTGTTTCTCGCTTCGCTGGGAATTGACGTGCATGTCACCGACACCTATTTCGTGGTGGCTCACTTTCACTACGTGATGGTCGGGGGCATGGTGATGGCCTACATGGCCGGGCTGCACTTCTGGTGGCCCAAAATCACTGGCCGAATGTATCCCGAGGGATGGGCGAAATTGTCGGCGCTGCTGGTTTTCGTCGGCTTCAACACCACCTTCTTTCCGCAGTTTGTTCTGGGCTACATGGGTGCGCCCCGCCGCTATCATGCCTATCCGCCGGAGTTCCAGGTGCTGAACGTGCTTTCCAGCGCGGGAGCGTCGATTCTCGCCGTGGGTTACGTGCTGCCCATGATTTACTTCCTGTGGTCGCTGCGTTATGGGGAACTGGCGCCCCCCAACCCTTGGAATGCCGTCGGATTGGAGTGGATGACGTCTTCTCCGCCCCCGACCCACAACTTTGACGAGACCCCGGTTGTGACCTGGGAAGCTTACGACTACGAACATCAGCCGCAAGAGGAGGTTCCCGTTGGCCAGTAGCGATATCCAGGTCGCGGAACACAACCTGCAACATCACTTTGCCGATATGGAGCAGCAGCAGGAAACCTCCACCTTCGGCATGTGGATGTTCCTGCTGACCGAGATAATGTTTTTCGGCGGGCTCTTCTGCACGTATCTGGTGTACCGCTCCTCCTACTACGCCGCTTTTGTCGAAGGCAGCCAGAAGATGAACATCTGGCTGGGCGCGACCAATACCGCGGTGCTGATCTGCAGTTCCCTCACCATGGCCTTGGGCGTGCGCGCTGCCCAGACGGGCCATAAGAAGCTGATGATCGTGTTGTTGTTGATTACCATAATGTTTGGCTTGGGCTTTCTCGGTATTAAGGGAGTCGAGTATCACGAGCACTGGGAAAATCATGAATTCCCCGGGCCCAACTTCCACTTCGAGACCATCAACAAGAAGCCGCCCATCGATCCGCAGCACACCGAAATTTACTTCTCGCTGTACTGGGCAATGACCGGGCTGCATGCCCTGCACATGGTGATCGGAGTGGGTTTGGTTGCCTGGATCATTATTATGGGTATAGGGGGCGCGTTCACTCCCGCCTACTTCACCCCAGTAGAAATCGTCGGCTTGTATTGGCACTTTGTTGATCTGGTCTGGATCTACTTATTCCCGCTGCTCTATTTGATCAGCAAGAAACATGGCGGCTAGCGATGACACCCTCGACAGAAGAACACATCTCACCGGAATCGCATGTTGTCCCCATAAGTCTTTATGTCGCCATTTGGGCTACGTTGATGGTGTGCACCGGGCTCACCGTGTTTGCGGCCTCGGTCGATCTCGGCATCTTCAACATCGTGGTGGCGCTGCTGATCGCCACGATCAAAGGCACGCTGGTAGTCCTGTTTTTCATGCACCTGCGCTACAGCACAAAGCTGACTATGGTTACGGTGATTGCTGCCCTGTTTTGGCTGCTCATCTTGTTTACCCTCAGCATGACCGACTACCTGACCCGCGGCTGGTCGACGTACGCCTCTCATTAGGCAAGGGCCCCTACATTGTGGGAGAGCAGTCTGCTCGCGCCCCGTGGCTTATCCCACATCGTGGGATAAATGGCCATAGCCTTTCCGGATGCGGGCAGCGAATTTCTTCCTCTGCTTTCATCATGCTGTAACAAAGGTGCATGTACCCTAGGGGTGTGATTCCCACTTATGACAGCTCGTCGCCGACCGTCGGCTACAATACAGCCGTGAAACAAACGGTGTTTGCCGTAGAAGACGATACTGACATCGCTCGCCTGGTCCGTCACCACCTGGAAGCCGCGGGATACGCGGTTCGGGCCTTTCCCAGCGCCAGCGGCGTGATCGCCGAAGCCGAGAAACAAGTTCCGGCGCTCTTTCTGCTCGATATCATGGTGCCCGGCGCGGACGGCCTGGAGCTGTGCCGGCGCATCCGCCAGACATCGTCGCTGTCCTCGATCCCGGTGATCTTTCTCACTGCCAAAACGAGCGAGTCGGATCGCGTGATCGGGCTGGAATTGGGGGCCGACGACTACATTCCCAAGCCATTCAGCCCGCGCGAACTGGTGGCGCGGGTACGCGCTGTGCTGCGGCGCTTCGAGCGGCCGCTGGCGCCGTCGCTGGTGAAGGCCGGCGATATCGAGATCGACAGCGGCGGTATGACCTTGACCGTGCGCGGCCAGCTTACCCAGACGACAGCCACGGAGTTTCGCCTGCTCGAATACCTGGCGCGCCATCCCGGCCGGGTGTTTACCCGGGACCAACTGCTCGACGCCGTCTGGCGCGACACGCATTACGTCACTCCGCGCTCGGTGGACGTTTATGTGCGCCGCATTCGTGAGAAAATCGAGCAGAACCCCGATGACCCTCGCTATCTGAAGACGGTGCGCGGGGCAGGTTACCGTTTCGAAATTCCTAAGTCCTGATGAGCTGCCAGCCGTGAAGAGTCGCATCTTCCTGAAGTTGTTTCTTGCGGCCTTAATCGTCATTGCGGCGTGCACCCTTTCCCTGGATTTGCTGATCCGCAACGCTTGGAAGAACATGTTGCGCAGCGAAATTGACGCTTCGCTGCGGCAGAAGACGCAGATGTTCGCCTTGCGTGTGGAAAGCGCTCCTTCGAACTCCATCGAACAGATCGCGCGCCAAAGCGCCTCGGCGGCGGGAACGCGGGTCACAGTAATCGATTCCACCGGCAAAGTGCTGGCCGACTCGGAAGCTGACCCCGATAAGATGGAGAACCACGCCCATCGTCCCGAGTTTGTCTCCGCGTTGCAAGGGCAGGTGGGAAGCTCCAGTCGGCTCAGTAAAACTGTAGGGATCGAACTCCTCTATGTCGCGGTGCCCATTCCCGGGGGCGCGGTGCGCATGGCTTATCCGCTTAGCGCCATCCGCGAAGGCGAGCACCAGATACGATGGCACTTGATAGAAGCGTCGGCCTTAGCGGCGCTGTTAGCGATGGTGCTCGCCTTTATCGCGACCCAGTCGATCGGGCGAAGGCTGGTTCGAATCACCGATTTCGCCGAGCGGGTTGCAGCCGGCGATCTCTCAGCCAGAATTCAAGAGGAGTCGGGCGATGAAATCGCTCACGTGGCCTCCGCCCTCGACAAGACTGCGCGCAAATTAGAGGAAGGCTTTTGCGCCCTCGAAAACAGCCGCCAGACTTTGGAGACCCTGCTGAACTCCATGCAGGAGGCGGTGATTGCGGTAGCGCAGGATGAGCGGGTGCTGTGGGCGAATCAGCGCATGGAGCGCCTGTTGCCCAGTGGAATCCGGTTGGGAGCACCCTTAGTGCAGTCGGTGCGCGACCCGGAAATCCTGTCCTCCGTTCAGAACGCCTTGAGCACTCGCGACGTGACCATGGCACGCGCTGCCAAGATTTTTTCCGGACGCATATTCGACGTGACCGCCGCTCCCATGCCGGGAGGAGGCGCGGTTGCCGTGTTGCACGACCAGACGGAGATTGAACGCGTCGAAAAAACCCGGCGCGATTTCATCGCCAATGTCTCCCATGAGCTGCGCACCCCACTGACGTCGATTCAGGGATACTCCGAGACCCTGTTGGACAACCATAACGTTCCTGAGCACGCGCGAGAGTTTGTCGAGGTTATCCGCAAGAATGCCATGCGAATGGCGCGGCTCACTGAAGATTTGCTGGTGCTGGCTCGAGTCGAATCCGGCGAGCAGAATTTTAACTTTCAGTTGGCCGCCCCGCAGGAGCTACTCGATGACGCGCTGCAGACCTTCCGCGACGTGGTAGCCGGGCGCGGTATCGAACTTTCCGTGATGAACACCGCCACCAGCGCAGTTTTCGTAGATAGCGACGCCATTCACCAGGTGTTTTCGAACCTGATCGATAACGCCCTGAAGTATGGGGATCAGGGTGGAAAAATCCTGATTGGCGCGTGCGAGACCGAAGCCGGAGTGCAATTTTACGTGCGCGATTTCGGGGGTGGCATTCCCAGCGAACATCTGCCGCGGCTCTTCGAGCGGTTTTATCGCGTGGACAAGGCACGCTCCCGCGAATCCGGCGGGACCGGCCTGGGCCTCGCGATTGTCAAGCATGTCGTGCGGGCGCACTCCGGCACCATTTATGCCGAGAGCGAGTTGAACCACGGATCGACGTTCTATTTCACTCTTCCCCGCCAGCCGGTGCCGGCGGTCGTATAGTCCCCCGTTTACCGTTCGCGTCTTCTAGAAATTGTCGTAGGCCAAAGGTTCACGTCCTTCCGTTGGGCTAACTGGGATTACCGTGCCCGGGCTACGCCTCCCCAGGTTCGCGTCCGAGAGGAGGACGCCATGGGGCACCTGATACGAAGTATCGTGGCACACCCAGCACCTTCGCCTTCCTCTTTCGGAATTGTGGAAATCTTTTTTGTCAAAGCTCGCGGCAGCTCACCCTATACTGGAGCATGGGAACTAGCTCGGTAGGCGCCCACGGCCGAAACCTCCTCAACTCCCTCTTCGATCACGAATCTTGCGGCGTAGGATTTGTTGCGTCGCTGCAAGGCGCATCAAACCACGAGATTCTGCGTCTGGCGCTGACCGCGCTGTCCCGCCTGGCACATCGCGGGGCCGTAGCCGCCGATCACAAGAGCAGCGATGGCGTCGGCATTCTGACCGCCATCCCGCGCACATTTCTCCTCAAGCGAAGCGCCATTGCGCTTCCCGATGACTGGCGTCTTGCGGTCGGAATGCTGTTCCTGCCACAGGAACAAGGGGCAGCCAGCCGCGACTGCCAGCGCTTTGAGCATTGCATGGTGAAGCAGGGCCTGCATTGGCTGGGGTGGCGGGATGTTCCCGTGCGTCCTTCCGTACTCGGCGAGCTTGCGCTGCACTCGATGCCGGGCGTGCGCCAGGCACTGATCGCGGCGCCGCACGGGGCGAAGTGGACCGAGGCGGAAGTCGAGCACCGTCTCTACCTCGCTCGCAAAGCCTTTGAGCGCGAGAAGACCGACACCTATGTCTGCTCGCTCTCGACGCGCACCATCGTGTACAAATCCCTGTGCGCTGGACGGCTGCTCGACCAGTTCTACCCTGACTTGCAATGCAACGACTTCATCGCGTCGTTCGCAATTTTTCATCAGCGCTATGCGACGAACGTCTTGCCGACCTGGAATCGCGCCCAGCCGCTGCGCATGATCGCGCACAATGGCGAGATCAACACCATCTGGAGCAATCGCGCCCATGTGGAAGCACGCCGGGCGACGTTGCCGCGGGAATGCGAGCCTATCCTCGCCGGCGATGCTTCCGATTCGACGAGCCTCGACGAGGTTGCCGAGCTGCTGGCCAATTATGACCGTAACGTCGCTGAGGCGGTTCGCATGCTTCTGCCCTCTGCCGCAATTAGCAGCGAAACCGATTTCCACCGCTATCACGCCGATTGCATGGAACCGTGGGACGGGCCATCGGCACTGGTGTTCAGCGATGGCCGCCTGCTGGGCGCCGCACTCGATCGCAACGGCCTGCGGCCGTGCCGTTACGTGATCACCGACACAGGTTTGGTCATCGCCGGGTCCGAGGTTGGGCTCGCCGACATCAATGCGGATTCCATTGTGCGCAGTGGCCGCCTCGGTCCGGGGCAGATGATCTTGCTGGACATGGAGCGACAATGCCTGCTCGAGGGCGAGCCGCTCGACCAGTACTTTGACGAGCTGATGACCTACGCCGCGCTCATCGACGACATCCCGCTGGAAGCGGCGCCAGAGCCTGCTCCCGTACTGGCAACGGATGATCTGTCGCGCCTGCAGCGCGGCTTTGGTTACACCCGCGAGGACCTCAAGCTAGTAGTTGCACCCATGGCGCTGGAGGGCAAAGAGGCAACCTGGTCGATGGGCGACGACACGCCTATCGCGCCGCTGGCTCGCACACCGCGCCCACTCTACGGCTTCTTCCGGCAAAGGTTTGCGCAGGTGACGAATCCCGCGATCGACCCCATTCGCGAGTCCTGCGTGGTCTCGTTGCGAACCCGGCTCGGTCCGTGGCCGCATCTGCTCGACAAGCATTCGCCGCTACCCGGTCTGGTGCTGCCTTCGCCATTCCTCTCGCTAGGGCAAATGGAGGCACTCTGCCGTGGAACGTATCCTTTGCGCGACGATTTGCCGCTGGCCGGCATGGATTGCACGTTCGCGCCAAACGATTCGCTTGAACACGCCATTGACGTTTTGCGCGAGAAGGCAGTTGAACTGGTGCGAGAAGGGAGCAGCATTTTGCTGCTGACCGATCGTTCAGCCTCTCCCCAGAGCTTGCCGATCCCCATGGCAATGGCGACCGGCGCGGTGCATCACGCGCTGGTTAAAGCGGGTCTGCGAACCACGGTGGGGCTGGCCGTTGAAGCGGGCGATTGCCGCGACGTCCACCATGCAGCCGTGCTCATTGGCTACGGCGCAGGCGCGGTTTGTCCCTGGCTGATGTTGCAGACGGCGCGCAACCTTGCCGGTGAACAGGGCGAAGGCGCGCTGCTGAAGGCGATGCAGGCCGGCATGGCGAAGGTGATGTCGAAGATGGGCATTTCTGTCCTCGACAGTTATCGAGCGGCGCAACTGTTCGACATCCTCGGGCTGGATACCAAAGTTACCGAGCGCTGCTTCCCCGGCAGCGTGTCGCCGTTGGGAGGGTGGGGATTTGCCGAGATCGAGACTGCGGTGCGCGGTTCGTGGGCGGCGGAACATCGCACCTCCGAGCTGCCTGATTACGGATGGGTTCGCTTCCGTCGCGACGATCGGGCGGAGTTGCACCGCTGGGAGCCGCAGCGCACACGCCATCTGCAACTCGCCGTAGGCGCGGCCAAGGAATCGGTGCAATCCTCTCCAACTGCTCCCTCGCATTCGGAGGCATGGGCGGTTTACAAAGGCAGCGACGATGCAGACGAGCCGTCGGTGCTTCGCGATCTGCTGGAGATGGTTCCGGCCGGCCCGCGACTGTCGATGTATGAAGTCGAGCAGCGTTCCACTCTAGTACGACGCTTCGTTTCGAGCGCGATGTCGCTGGGCTCGCTTAGCCCCGAAGCGCACGAAACCATCACGCTGGCAATGAACCAGTTGGGCGGGCGCTCCAACACCGGCGAAGGCGGCGAGGATCCTCTCGCGTATCGCCATCAGCCCGATGCCGCGCCAAACGCTTTGCCGCGCAATAGCAAGATCAAGCAGGTTGCTTCTGGGCGGTTCGGAGTGACCGCAGAGTATCTGGCACATGCCGAGGAACTGGAGATCAAGATCGCGCAAGGCTCGAAGCCCGGCGAAGGCGGACAGCTTCCCGGACATAAGGTCACGGAGCTGATTGCGCGCCTGCGGCATGCCCAGCCGGGAATTTCGCTCATCAGTCCACCGCCGCATCACGACATCTACAGCATCGAAGATCTGGCGCAACTGATCTACGACCTGAAGCGAATCAATCCGCGTGCAGCGGTTGGGGTGAAGCTGGTGGCCCAACTTGGCGTCGGTACCGTGGCTGCCGGCGTGGCGAAAGCGTACGCCGATTACATCCACATTGCAGGACACAGCGGCGGCACCGGTGCTTCGCCGCTGAGCAGCATCAAGTACGCGGGGAGTCCGTGGGAGCTTGGTCTGGCGGAAGCACAGCAGGTGCTGCGTCATAACGGCTTGCGCGGCCGCGTGCGGCTGCGCGTGGACGGCGGCTTCGCTAATGCCCGCGACGTGCTCATCGCCGCGCTGCTGGGCGCGGACGAATTTTCCTTCGGCACTGCGGTGTTGGTGGCACTCGGTTGTGACATGGCGCGGCAATGTCATCTCAACACCTGTCCGACGGGCATTGCAACGCAGCGTCCCGACCTGCGGGCGAAGTTCCGCGGTAAGCCGGAAAACGTTGTTCGCTTCTTCTGCAACATCGCTGACGATCTGCAGCGATTGCTTGCCGCGCTGGGACTGCCTTCGCTGGAGGCGGCGATCGGAAGAACTGATCTTCTGCGGCAAGTTCGCTCTGAGGGCAATCTCGATCTGCAATCGCTGCTGGCGAACGTGGGAGGCGGGTCGCTGCATTGGGAGGGGCGGCGCAACAACCGTCCTGAGCATCATCCGCCGATTGACGAAGCTTGGGTTGAACCGGCACTCGCAGCGACATTGGCAGGCCAGCCGTTCGAATGCGACGCAACGGCGAAGAACGAAGACCGCACGTTGGGCGCGCGTCTGGCAGGCGAGCTGGCGCTTCTGCGCTGTCGCCGGCCTGAGATACAGCCTGATGTTCGAGTGCGGTTGCGTGGCACTGCCGGACAATCGTTGGGCGCGTTCACGACTGACGGCATGTCTCTGGTGCTCGAAGGGCAAGCCAATGATTACGTCGGCAAAGGCCTCGCCGGCGGAGAAATCGTGCTTCGGCCTGCGGGCAAGCTGGCCCGCGCGCAAGGCGTACAGGTGATCTTGGGCAACGTAGCGCTGTACGGAGCGACTGCAGGTTACCTATTCGCAGCGGGAAGCGCCGGTGAACGCTTCGCGATTCGCAACTCCGGCGCGACTGCGGTGGTCGAGGGAGTGGGAGAACACGGCTGCGAATACATGACTGGAGGCGTGGTCGTGGTGCTCGGGCCCACGGGCAAGAACTTCGGCGCCGGCATGACCGGTGGCACGGTGTACGTCTGGGATCCCGATGGGAGCTTCCGCAGCGAAGAGAAGTATCATCCTGAATTCGTGGAGGCAAGCTCATTGAGTGATGGCGACTACGAAGAGCAGGCCATGGTGCGCGAGCTATTACAACATCACGTCATGAAGACGGGAAGCCGCTTGGGACACCGCTTGCTGGGGAGTTGGCCGAAAACGCTGCCACAGTTGGTTCGCGTGGCACCGAGGGCCAGCGCTGCGCCGCCATCCGCGGTGCCGATGGAGAAGGCTGCCCACACAGCGTAGCAGCGCATTCAGGCCATAGCCTGATGGCTTTTCAGTTGTCGCGACTTGCTCGCGCGCTCGCGTGTCCATTTCGCGATGTCGGCAATGGCGGCAATGGCCGCGTCTACTTCGGCTTCCGTGTTGAAGGCGCCAATGGAAAAACGCACGCCGCCGTCGCGCTCCACGGTCCCAAGCTGCATGTGCACCAGCGGCGCGCAGTGCAGGCCGGTGCGGGTGGCGATGTTGTGATCCACATCGAGCATCACGCCGACGTCGCCGGGATCGGTGTTCTCAAGGTTCATGAGAATGGTCGGAAGATGGTTCTCCAGGCTATCGCAGCAGTAGAGTTGCACACCTTCGATCTGCCGGAGGCCGTCAACCAGTTGGTGTGCCAGCTGCATCTCGCGCGCATGGATCTGCTCGACGCCATTCTCGTCCAGCCAGTCCTGCCCTGCCCATAGCGCGGCCACTCCCACCATGTTGGGCGTGCCGTACTCCAGCCGCCACGGATATTCGTCGAGGTGATAAGCGTTGATGGAGCGCACCCCCGTGCCGCCGCTGCGGACGCGTTTTACCTCGACATGCTTGCGGATACACAGGCCGCCAATACCCATGCTACCCATCAGCGCTTTGTGACCGGTGAAGGCAACCACGTCGATATTCATTTCCTTCATGTTGATCGGTATGACGCCGGCGGTCTGGGCGGTATCGACGACGAAGGTGACGCCGCGCTCGCGGCAGATCCGGCCAATCTCCGCGACCGGCTGCACGGTGCCGATCACGTTGGATCCATGATTGATGATCACTGCCTTCGTGTTCGGGCGAACGGCCCGCGCGATATCGTCAGGATCGATGAATCCGGCGCCGTCAAAGGGAATGTATGTCGCTTCGGCCTTGTGATCCCGCACCATGTGATTCACCGGGCGGATGACCGAGTTATGTTCGAGATTCGTCGTAATGACATGGTCGCCCGACGAAATCAGCCCCGGAATGATGAGATTGAGGGCATCGGTCACGTTGTAGCCAAAGACCAGCCGGTCGGAGGCATCCTCATCGCCGCCAAAGAATTTCGTCATCCGCCTGCGCAGGCGGTCGAGAAGCGAGCCGGTTTCCATCGCCAGGTCATAGCCGCTGCGGCCGGGATTGACTCCGTGGGTGCGATAGAACTCATCCATGAAGCGGTAAACGTTTTCCGGCTTTGGCCAGCCCGTCGCCGCGTTGTCGAAGTAGATCAGTGACTTTTCCATTGCGATACCTCCGTGGAATTCTCCGTCGATAAACGGCTCGTTCAGGCCCCTCATGGTATTGACGATCAATAGCTCTCAGCGCCAGGGGGTCGGCATTCGCAGGATCCTGAGAATGCGAAGCGCATTGCCGACTAGGAAGACGACTCCGGCCGAAAGAAAGATCGCCAGCAACATTGTCCTGAAAACCCGGTACTAGACGCAGCCGGTCGGCTTAGGCAGCCCTGCCACTTTGCAGGCGCCCTTGGCGGGTCCTGAAGGAAACAGTTCATAGATTTGCTGCAACGAGAAGCCGGTCTCCTTACAGAGCTTGCGAGTCGTCGGCGCAATCTCAAACTCGTGGAAAAAATTTCGGATGTAGTTGATGACCCGCCAATGAGAGTCGGTTAGCTCACTAACCCCGGCGGTGCGAGCCAAGGCCATGGCCACGCGCTCGTCCCAACGCTCCGGCTGCTGAATGAATCCGTCGTCGTTCACTTCCACCTCGTGAGTGTTCCACGCAAAGAACTTCTTTTCGATAACTCCTGGGGACGCCATTTCGCCTCGCGCCGGTTGCGCAAGCTGCTACACAACCATCCTAAGAATCCCATCCAGGGAAATACATGAGTAACTTCTGATTGTTGCGGGGAATAACAAACAGTCTGAAGGCAAAGGGAAGTGGCGGGTTAGAGATTGTTAGGCGGCGAGGGCCGGAGCTAAATCCGCGATTCGGCGAGTTCCGCAACTGGCCGCTTGTCAGGCTTGACGATGTTGCCCCAGGCCAAGGCGGTCGACAGCACCATCGAGGTCGTGGTGGCGACGTAGGGCATCAGCGCGTCGAGCAGCCGTTCCAAGTGGGTCACATCAGCGACCGCTACTTTGAGCAGGAAGGATTCCGCGCCGGTGACGCGATGGCACTCCAGCACTTCGGGATGAGTGGCTGCCAGCTCCATAAAGCGCACCAGGTTTTCTCCGCCCACTTTGACGTTCACGAAGGCCAGCATGGGCAGACCCACTTTGGCCGGATCGATGTGCGCGCGGTAACCAACGATGATCCCCGCCTCCTCCATCTTGTGAACCCGCTCGGTGACGGCGGGCGTGGACAGGCCCACGATGCGCCCCAGTTCGGCGAACGGAATCCGGGCATTCTGCTGCAACTCGGCGAGGATCTTCCAGCCGATGTCGTCCAGGAGGTGATCGAGAGCTTGTTCCTTCATGACGTTCCGGTCCGATCAGGTTAGAGCGGGCCTGACTGGACCATGACAAAAATCATAGACGGAGTCCGCACACTCCGGTGTGCGGTTGATCACCGCGAGGTGTGATGTAAGGCAGATCACTCGCGGGTTGCGGTCCAAGGTCACCCACGCTTGTGGCACCAGTCACTGTGCGCCGGCAACCCATATCTGATACTGGCTTGAGACTACCATCGTGTCGAAAGGACATTTTGTGGACACCAAGCACCTGGGCATAAACAGCAAGTTGATCCATGCGGGCCAGAAGCCGGAAGCGAGTGGCTCGGTAAATGTGCCGATTTATCAAACCTCTACGTTTGCGTTCCGGAATGCCGAGCACGGCGCCGCGCTGTTTGCAGGCACAGAGGAAGGCTACATCTACACCCGGCTTGGGAATCCCACCATCCGCGCGCTCGAGGATAGTGTGGCCGAGATGGAGAATGGCTGCGGCGGTATCGCCACCAGCTCAGGGATGGGCGCGATCTGCACGGCTTACTTTGCGCTACTCGAAGCCGGCGCGCACATGGTGAGCACAGCTTCGGTCTACGGTCCCAGCCGCGGCCTAATGGAAAAAGACTTTTCGCGCTTCGGAGTGCAGTCGAGCTACGTGGATACTTCCGATCTGAGGCAAGTGCGCGAGGCTCTGCGCCCGAATACCAGGCTGATATATGTCGAAACTCCGTCGAACCCCACGATGCAGGTCAGCGACATTGCAGAAATCGCGAAGATCGCCCACCAGCACGGCTGCCCATTGGTCGTCGATAACACGTTTGCCAGTCCCTATCTGCAACGGCCATTGGACCTGGGTGCGGACGTGGTGCTCCATTCGGTGACGAAATTCATCAACGGTCATGCCGACGTGGTCGGCGGAATCCTGGTAGCCAAGCAGAAGGCAATCTATGACCGCCTCCGCAGGGTGATGATCAGCTCCGGATGCAACATGGATCCACACCAGGCCTTCCTGGTTCTGCGCGGCCTGAAGACCCTCGGAGTACGGGTCGAGCGCGCACAGCGCAGCGCGATGAAAATCGCCGGCTGGCTGGAGCGGCAGCCGGAAGTAAGTCGAGTCCGCTACATCGGTCTTGAGTCTCATCCCCAGCACGAGCTGGCAGCTCGCCAGATGAGCGGCTTTGGCTCGATGATCAGCTTCGAACTCAAGGGCGCATTGGAAGCGGGACGAATCCTGATGGATCACGTCCGCCTGGCCACCTTGGCTGTATCTCTCGGAGGGGTAGAGACGCTCATCGAGCACCCCGCCTCGATGACGCATGCCAGCATGTCACCCGAGGCCCGGCGCGCAGCCGGCTTCACCGACGGCCTGGTGCGATACTCAGTAGGCATCGAGGATGTCGAGGACCTGATTACCGATCTTCGGCGGGCTCTTGACGCGGTCGCGCTGGCGGAGAACTTGCGGAACAGCAATGCCGAGACGCTGGTGAGGGAGCCGGTCCTCGCGTAACCCGCGGAGCGAGGCTTGCACAGCGTCGATTCCGGCGATTCGTTCGGGCTGCCATGGGTACAGCGCTCAATCGACGATTTTGCGTCGCCGCCACCAGCCTTCGCGATGAGCTTTCTTGAGTCTTGTGCGCGCTTGGCCTAACATGTGCCCGTAATAAATTCATCGAATCGGTAACGGCATCGTCTGCGACCCCGGGAGGGCACATGGTTCGCTGCGCCAAATTCTCACCCGCCAAGGCACGTCTCCTGGCCCTACTATTCCCGCTGATCTTCGTGATCGGTAGCCTCACGGCGCAACAGCCCACGCCTGCACCGGATGGGAGCGATCCCGGGTATCCGGTCACGATCGAGGGACAAGAAGTCCTGAGAATTTATGAAGGAATCGGTACCTTCACCGCGCAGGATCGCGCAAGTGCCACCGCTGAGCGACTTAAGAAGCTGATCTATGCTCCCGATGCCGATACGGCAAAGATCACAACTGCCGACTCCGCCTATGGGACCTCCGTCATCCTTGACGAGAATGTGCTGCTCATCGTCACCGACGACGATGCCAAACATTCTCATGTCTCCCGCGAGTTGTTGGCAAAGTACGACGCCGTTCAGATCCGCAACGCGATCAATCTGGCTCGACAGCAGCACAGCAAAAAATTCCTAATCCGAGCCGCGATATATGCGGTGGCGACCCTGGCCTTCTACCTACTGCTGCTATGGCTGGTGATCGTGGTTTCGCGCCGGCTCCTGAAGATGCTGCAACCGGATGCCGCGCGGATTAAGGGAATCAAGATCCAGCGCTCCGAAATTGTGGCGGGCGAGCGTATCGCGCGCCTGCTGTCCGGCATCGTCCATCTGCTGCGCGTTGTGCTGGTATTCCTGCTTACCTGGGTCTTACTGGCAACCGAGTTTAACTACTTTCCCTGGACCCGCGAGCACGGCAAGCAACTACTGGACTACATCTTCTCCCCGGTGAAGTTTGTCGTAAACGGATTTCTGAACTACCTGCCCAACCTGTTTTACATTGTCGTGATTGTGGCGGCGGTGTATTACTTGCTGAAGTTTGTCCGGGTCTTGGCGCGTGAATTCGAGCGCGGCAACATTCGCATCTCCGGTTTCTATCCGGAGTGGGTCCAGCCCACCTACAAGATCGTGCGCTTCCTGCTGATCGCGTTCACGTTAGTCATGATTTATCCGTATCTCCCGGGTTCGGCCTCGCCGGCTTTCAAAGGCGTAGGTCTGTTTATCGGCGTACTGTTCTCCCTGGGATCCACGTCGGCCGTGGCGAACGTGGTAGCCGGGGTCATTCTGACCTACACCCGCGGTTTCCGTGTTGGTGACTGGGTGAAGATGGGCGACAACCTGGGTGAGGTTACGTCCCAGACTATGCTGGCAACCCACATACGGACCATCAAGAACGAGGAAGTGATTATCCCGAATTCGGTAATCCTGAGCAGCCACGTGACCAACTACAGCCTGCTGGCGCAGACCAACGGACTCATCCTGCACACTTCAGTGACGATTGGCTACGACACCCCCTGGCGCAGAGTGCATGAACTTCTGATCGAGGCCGCTCTGAAAACCGAGCACATCCTGAAACAGCCTGCGCCGTTTGTACTGCAAAAAGCACTCGACGATTCCTATGTGGAATACGAAATCAACACCTACACCGACCAGCCATCGCACATGGTCAACATCTATTCGGCCTTGCACGGTAACATTCAGGATTGCTTCTACTCTGGTGGGGTCGAGATCATGTCACCCATCTACTCCGCTTTGCGCGACGGAAATCGGACAGCAATCCCGTCAGAATTTCTCCCCGCCAACTATCGCCCTAGCGGATTCAAGATCGCCAAAGACGATGCTGGGGCCGCTGCGGGTTCTCGGGACTGAGCGAATCTTGTCCAAAGTATTAAGCTGCCATTAAATCCGGCCCTAGATTCCTGCACCTCATTGCTTTGAAGCAACCGATCCTAAACTGCTGCTCATCTACTCGACTGAAAGTCACTAAAAATGTCACGGGAACTCAATGTCGCGCTACTGGTGGTCTGCTCTTCGGTCCTCGGTTTTAGTCTCGGTCCTCATCTCTCTGATTGGTTTGGCGGCTTGCGGCGGCGGTAGTAGTGCGAGCAGCAGCGGCAACGGTGGCAATGGCGGCTCCAATAATCCGCCACTTTCAGTTTCGATCACGATTTCTCCCACGTCGGCTGTGCTGTCCTCGGGCGCGACGCAGCAATTTCAGGCACACGTCACCGGTTCGACCAACACCAGCGTGCAATGGCAAGTCAACGGCGTTGCCGGCGGCGATACGCAGCATGGGACCATTTCAAGCACTGGCCTCTACACTGCTCCGACAACCGATGTTTCTGTGCAGATCACGGTGGCTGCGGTGGCCAGTGCCGATCCCACGAAGACGGCCAACGCAACCGTCACGGTCAACCCTATAACCCTGCCGCCCCCACCGCCTGTCGTAGCGATTTCCGTTTCGCCGAGCAGCGCGATTATGCCGGTCAATGGCATGCTGCAATTCACCGCAACCGTGACCGGCACGGACAATACCGCTGTCACCTGGACCGTGGATGGCGTCGCCGGCGGGAACAGCACGGTAGGCAGCATTAACTCGACAGGCCTTTACACAGCGCCGTCCAGCGTGGGCAGTCATACCGTGACAGCGACCAGCGCCGCCGATCCGACCAAGAGCGCGAGCGCCGCGGTCACGATCATTAGCCTTAGCGTCTCTCCGCAAAATACTTCGGTAGCTCCCTTTGGCACGCGGCAATTCACGGCGAGCGTGCAAGGCACCGGCGATGACGGGGTGACCTGGTCGGTGGATGGAGTTGCCGGCGGCAATGACGCAGTAGGGACGATTACGGCAGGGGGACTTTATATCGCGCCCGCGAATCTCGGTTCGCATACGGTCACGGCCACCAGCGTCGACCTGCCCACCTACAGCGTGAATGCGACGGCGATGGTGGTCAATGCACCGCCGGGCACCATCTCTGTACTCACTTATCACAACGACCACGTTCGTGATGGCGCGAACAGCAGCGAAACCGTCCTGAATGAATCGAACGTGAACCCGCAGCAGTTCGGCAAAATCGCGGCGCTGCCGGTGGACGCCCAAATCTACGCGCAGCCCTTGTATGTGCCGAACGTCACCATCGGCGGTGTGCGCCACAACGTTGTCTTCGTCGCCACGGAAAACGACACAGTGTATGCCTTCGATGCCGATGGCCTGTCGGATTCGGCGTTGTGGGAGAAACACCTGGCAACCGCATTCCAGAACCAGGATTCGGAGGGCATCCAGCCACTGCTGGGAATCACTTCAACGCCGGTCATTGATGCCCCGAGCTCGACCATGTACGTCGTGACCGACGGCACGGAAAACGGCCACAAGGTCTTTCGCCTCCATGCACTCGACCTGTCGACCGGCAACGAGAAGCTGGGCGGACCCGTGATCGTGACCGGGACGGTCCCGGGCAATGGATGGGACAGCAGCAACGGACACATCACCCTGGAAAGCAGCTGTTATCAGCGCGATGGGCTGGCACTGAATTCCGCCAGCAATGCAATCTATATAAACTTTGGGTAGTGTCCTAAGGTTGCGTTGATAAAAAACAGCAAGCGGTTGCAATCGACTCTCTGCGGTGCTACCGTTCGCTCATGCCAAAAAAGGCGGAAGACCTTCACGCTCTACGTAACACGATAAAAGCTGCGCACGATATTCTCCGCACCACGATTCTCCCGGAGCGGCGCTCGGAGCGGGCATACGAACTGATCACCGCTGCACTCCACTTGGCCGACAATCTGCTGGAAGAATCCCCTGCTGCTGTCTTGGGAGCTAAGGGCGGAAAGCAGACCGCTAAAACGCATGGCGCTGATTATTACGCCAAGATCGCCAGCATGAGGAAGACCCGCGCTGGCGGAAGGCCACCTTCAAAATCAAAGCCAAACTAAGCGGTATTAGAACCAGTAACTTACTTGATTCTGGAATAAAGTATGAATATTCACAGCGCGAATTTACATATTTCGTGCTACAGTGTCTCTCATGAACCTTCCCGATGGAAAACCTCCTAACCATGTCCTCACCTTGGAAGAGGCTGAGGAGATCATCAAACCCTATAAAGATCGTCTCGACAAGTGCATTCAGGAGGGCTGGGATGCGTGGAAGAACGAATACACCTCCAAGCACCACCTTCTCGGCGCTCGCTCCCGCGCAGCAATCGTTTTTGACGAGATTGTTATGGCGAGCACAGCAGGAATTCGCCGATCTGCCCGACGTGGTGTTTCGTCGGCACTCGAACAGTTTCATGCTGTACATTGGCGAGTCGATCACACTCCGCTTCAAAAAACTCCGCAAGAACGGCAGATGCAGCGCGATTGATACGCGCCAGCAGATGTTGTTTCGAGCACAAGCCCAGCTACGGCTACCGACCATGCTGCATGGCACTCTCGTCAATGCAGGTTATGTCCTCGACAACCTTCAACGAGAGATTCAGCGAAAGATGGTCGTTTGCCAATTTAGGAACCACGTCCTATGGCAGATCGGGTTACAGGGGGAAGCTGCTCCCGTCCTCGAACTCGCTCCGCCGCCGACCCCGGCCACGCCGCCGAAACCGCAATTTGAGATCAAGCCAGAAAAACAGATAAACAAAAAGGCCAAGGCTGCAAACGCCGGAGAAAAGGGATGAGTGAATAGTGGATGATTTTAACCGTGAGATGTTGATTCTTGCGCGAGAGTCGCGTGCGTTAAAGCAAACGGATCTCGCGGAGCAGGCGTCGTTTTCTCAGGGTGAAATCTCTAAATTTGAAAACGGGTTACGGATTCCCACAACTGAGCAGGTGCGAAGGCTGGCTTCACACCTGCACTATCCCGAAGCGTTTTTCTACTTGAACGAAGTGATGCGCGACTTTGGCTCCGGCTGTGTATACCATCGCAAGCGTAAAACCGCACCTGAAACCAAGGTGCGGCAGTTGCTTGCATTGGTAAACGTTCGCAGGATTCAAGTTGCTCAACTCTTGAGCGCCGTCACTCCTAAGACTGAGTACAACTTCGAGATGCTGGATTTGGACGAATTCAATAGTGCAGCAGAGGTCGCCCGCGCTCTTCGTGCGATCTGGAAGCTGCCACCTGGCCCGGTACAAAACGTGATTCGCCTCATTGAAAGCGCCGGAGGAATCGTCGTGGCAATGGATTTCGGCACGGACAAAATAGATGCCCTCAGCCAATGGCTCCCCGGAATGCCACCTGTGTTCCTCGTCAACCGACGTATTCCCATCGACAGACTCCGCTTCACTCTCATGCACGAAGTGGGGCACATCGTCATGCACAGATTTCCGACCGAGACAATGGAACGGGAGGCCGATCTGTTCGCCGCTGAATTCTTGATGCCTGAACGTGAGATCAGACCCCAACTTATGGGTTTGTCTCTCGTGAAACTGGCGAACTTGAAACCATATTGGCGAGTATCAATGAACGCTCTGCTCTACCGGGCGAGCGACGTTGACGCCATCAACCCTCGTACACGTTCGTATCTGTGGATGCAAATGGGAAAGCATGGCTATCGAACCCATGAGCCGGTTACCATCGCATCCGAAGAGGCGACCAGCCTGAAAGAGCTTGTGAGGTTACATACAAGCGATCTGGGATATTCGTCGGAAGAAGTCATGAAGATCATGCACCTCGAAAAGGGGCATGGCCTAGACGAACTGTTTCGAGAAACCGGAAGAACTGTCGGCGGCTGGCGAATTGTAAATTGAAGTTTGCGGAGGGTGTCTCGCTGGTGCGAGGAGCCGTCTTATAAACGGCAGATACCTTCCCGGGTATGGAGTTCGACTCTCCCACCCTCCGCACAGTTTGCAGCATTATTATACAGCCATTATCCGTGTCAAGTCGATAACTTGATTCTCCCTCTTGACAAACAGCAAGCGCTTGCTGTAAACTGCGTTTATGAATTGCCAAGCGTGCAGTGTCGAATGCAAGAAATTTGGTAAGCACCGCAACGGTTTACAGCGCTTCCGCTGCCCAATGTGCGGCAAGACATACACCGAAGAGCATGAGCGGCTATTCTCGCCGATGACGGTGTCGGAAGACCAAGCACTGTTGGCGATTCAGCTTCTCATCGAAGGAACTTCCGTCCGCACAGTCGAGCGCATCACGAAGCTGCACCGCGATACGATTCTGCGGCTGCTGGTGCTCGCCGGTGAGCGCTGCATAGCTCTCATGGACACACGGATGCGGAACCTGCAATGCAAGCGGATTCAGGCCGATGAAATCTGGAGCTTCGTCGGCAAGAAAGATCGCAACGTGAAAGTTGATGATCCCGACCAGCTTGGCAATGCTTGGGTGTTTGTAGCGATGGATGCACAGACGAAGCTGATTCCGTCCTACATCGTCGGCAAGCGTGACCGCGCTACCACGTATCAATTCTTATCTGATCTGCGGGAGCGCCTTGCGGAAGAGCACCGCTTCCAGCTTTCGACCGATGGTTTCCCTTTCTACCGTGGCGGTGTCGAGGATGTGTTCGCTGGAAGCTGCGATTTCGCCCAGGTCATAAAGATATACGGCGATCACGGACAGACAGACGCTGCCGGTCGCTACTCGCCATCGCCGATGATAGAAACGATAATCAAGGTACGCGATGGACGGCCAGACCCGCGCCACGTGTCCACCAGCTACGTGGAGCGCCAGAACCTCACGATTCGGATGGCGATTCGCCGTTTCACTCGCCTGACCAATGCGTTCTCAAAGAAGCTGGACAATCACAAAGCCGCTTGCGCGCTGCACTTCGCGTATTACAATTTCTGCCGGATACACACATCTCTCCGCGTTACGCCAGCAATGGAAGCTGGCCTGACAAATCACATCTGGAGTTTAAGGGAACTACTCAGCTAGGGGTGGCGAAGAGTCCACATATAAATGGCACCGACAATCCCCCCAATAAGGGTTAGAATGGCGGCCCAGTCCAAAATGTCGAGGTGTCTAAACCTTGTTCGCAAATCGGACGTGGCAGAGAATCGCACTGTTTTTGAATCTCTTCGGGATGGTACTCCTGTTTTTATCATTTCAGGCGACTTCTTCAAACTTTAGATTCGTCACAGATGCTGACGGGAAAAGCTACATGTGCGTATATGACGAGGCATTTTTTGTGCACCCTCCTGGCGGAAAAGGATTCTCGATGGGCACGTTTCCTTGCCCCGTAGGTGCCAGGTCGGCGGCCATCGTAAATGCAGAACATCCCGCCTTCATATTCATCGGATTTGCCTGTAGTGCCTTCGGATTCTTCATCCAACTCATCACTGTTCCCAGCGTGACAAGCGTGTCAGAAATCAGAGCCGAACTCAAGAAGGCCAAAATGCGCGAAAGGGCAAAACGCTCATCAACGCAACTTTAGGACACTACCAAACTTTGGACATTGCAGTCACGGCTGGGTGCTGGCCTACGACAAAGCGACGCTACAGCAGACGGCCGTCCTTAACGTCACCCCCGATGGTGCCGGCGGCGGATTGTGGGGAGGAACGCCGGCCATCGACGACAACACCGGAGACCTCTACCTCATCAGCGGCGTTGATATCGGCGATCCCGCCCCGGACTACAACGACTCGGCCATGCGCCTGAAGGCGAGTGATCTCTCCATTCTCGATTACTTCAAGCCGTCCAACGAACAATACCTGCGCGATAACGATGCCGATTTCGGCAGTGGCTCGCCGATCATCATGCCGGAGAACCCGTCGCCCTACCCGCACGAACTGATCGGCGGCGGCAAGGACGGACGCATCTTCGTCATGAATCGCGACAATATGGGCCAGTGGCAGCTGACGGACCATGTGATCCAGGAGGTCCAGACGGGTACGCAGGAGTTCAACAACATCTTCGCCACCCCGACCTTCTGGAACGGCACGCTTTACATCCACTGCGCGCGGGACGTGGTGAAAGCCTATAGCTGGGATCCGAATACCGGATTGCTTTCCACTCAGCCCACCTCGCAGGGCAGCGTGGTGTATGGCTCGCATGGAGCGATCTCGTCGCTGTCGGCCAACGGCAGCTCCGATGGAATTCTGTGGGAGATTGAAAGTACAAACGTGCATAACGGCGGGCCGGCCATCTTGCACGCCTATGACTCCAGCAACCTGGCTCACGAGCTCTATAACAGCCAGCAGGCCGGAAGCCGCGATACTGCTGGTCCGGCGGTGAAGTTCACAGTGCCGACGGTTGCCGATGGACACGTGTATGTCGGTACAGCCGGCGAGTTGGATATCTATGGCTTGCTGCCGCAGTAGCCAAAACGGGGATGAGCTAACCGGCTCCTCCCCGGTTGGTTGTAGTACTCGCGTCCGGAAAACCTTGACAGGTGCGAGCCGCATCAAGTAACGTCTCAAGCATGTTGTCGCAGACTCAGCGAATGACCATGGCCATGTGCACCCTAGGCGGTGCCATGTCCACGTTCGGAGTCTGACAGCCCAATCAGCCATCTCCAATCGTGAACGGCCGCCTAGGATCAGGCGGCTTTCGTGTTTCTGGGCAAATTCCGATTGGAGATACCCATGAGTTTTTCCGCTGAGCAATTTTCCACCATCGCCGTTCGGGGTGGCGTTGCGCCCGATTCCGCCACCGGCGCCGTTCTAACCCCCATCTATCAATCTACGACTTATCATCAGCAGGCTGTCGGAGTACATAAAGGCTTCACCTACTCGCGAGCGGCCAACCCGACGGTATCGGCGCTCGAGGCTGCGCTAGGAGCGCTGGAAGATACGCCCCCTGCCGTGTGCTTCGCCACCGGCATGGCCGCGATCTCGTCGCTGTTCCTGGCGATCCTACGATCAGGGGATCACGTGGTTGTCTCTGACGTCGTGTACGGCGGCACCGTGCGGCTGTTTCAGCAAGTACTGTCGCAGTTCGAGGTCACTGCATCCTTTGTCGACACCTCAAACCCTGAGGCCGTCGCGCTGGCAATTCAGCCCAACACCCGCCTGGTCTTCATTGAGACGCCCGCCAATCCCACGCTCAAGCTCACCGACATCGCCGCCATTGCCGACGTGGCGCATGCGGCCGGCATCAAGCTGGTGGTGGATAACACCTTCCTTACGCCGGTTTTGCAGCGGCCGCTGGAGTTGGGCGCCGACATCACCCTGCTCTCCACCACCAAGTACATCGAAGGGCACAACTCCACGGTCGGCGGATCGATTGCGACCCGCGATGAGGCGCTGCTTGAGCGTCTGCGACTGGTCCGCAAAACCCTGGGCTGCATTCAGTCTCCGCAGGAGTCCTGGCTGACGTTGCGCGGCTTGAAGACGCTTCCTCTGCGACTCCAGCAGCACTGCTCCAGTGCGCAGAAAATCGCCGAATGGCTGGAGCGCCATCCCAAAATCGCGACCGTGTATTACCCGGGCCTGGCCAGCTTTCCGCAGCTCGCGCTGGCGGAGAAGCAACAGGCGTTGCACGGCGGAATGATCGCCTTCGAAGTCAAAGGAGGCGCTGACGCCGGAATTCAACTGATGAACACGGTGCGGCTGTGCCTGCTGGCCGAGAACCTCGGCGCTGCCGAAACCCTCATCACCCATCCCGTTTCGATGACGCACGGCGACATTCCTCGCGAAATTCGCGAGCGCACCGGCATCACCGACGGCCTGGTGCGGCTCTCGGTAGGGCTGGAGAATCCGGCTGACATCATCGCCGATCTGGAGAGCGCGCTCGCCGGCATTGACGTAATCGCCGACAAGAAGGAGGGCGAGCCATGTTTGGCAAAGTAATCGTCCTCAAGTTCGGAAGCTCGGTGCTGCGCTCGCGCGCCGATCTGCCGCACGCGGTGCATGAGATCTATCGCTGGATTCGCAGGCAATATCGCGTGGTGGCTGTGGTCTCAGCCTTCGCCGGCGAAACCGATCGCTTGCTGGGGTCCGTGCAGGATTATCGCGATGCCAATCCGGAGGCCATCGCTCGCATCGTAGCCACCGGAGAAGAAGTTGCGACTGCATTCCTCACGCTGGAGCTCGACCGCTTCGGAATTCCCGCGCAGGTGCTCGATCCCAGTCAGATTCAACTCATCGCCGATACCAACTCCAACGACACCGAACCCGCCAGCGCCAATATCACTGCGATCGAAGAAGTATTGAGTCAGGGCAGAGTGGCGGTGATTCCGGGCTTTGTCGCCCGCGATCGCTGCGGCCGTGTGGCGCTGTTTGGCCGCGGAGGTTCGGATCTTTCGGCGCTGTTCTTAGCCAGTCAGCTCGGCGCGCGATGCCGCCTGATCAAGGACGTGGACGGCATCTACAACAGCGATCCTGCCGTCTGCTCGACCTCGCGGCGCTTTGACGAGATTGAGTTCTCCGACGCGCTCTCGATCGCGGGCAAGGTGGTTCAGCAGAAGGCCACTGCCTTCGGACGAAAGACGGGAGTGCGGTTTGAAGTTGCGGCGTTGGGCGTGGACTACGCGACAACAATTGGCGCTCATCGCTCGCTGCTTGCGCCCAGCAATGCGGCGCCGCGTCCGCTGAAGATTGGGTTGCTCGGCCTGGGGACGGTAGGCATGGGTGTCTTTCAGGAGCTGCGCAAGCATCCCCATCTCTTCGACGTCACCGGCATCGCGGTGCAGAGGCCCGATCATCATGCGGACCACGCCCCGCGCCACCTGCTCACCCGCGACTGCTGGGACGTGATCGAGGATGTCGACGTGGTGGTGGAACTCATCGGCGGATGCGATCCTGCCGGCGATCTGGTCCATGCTGCGCTGTTGGCGGGCAAATCCGTGGTCACTGCCAATAAGCTCCTTCTCGCCGAAGATGCGACGCTTCAGAACGCCGGCGAGCTTCGCTACTCAGCGGCGGTCGGCGGCGCGGTCCCGGCGCTGGAAGCGGTGCAGGCGCTGGCCGATGACGGCCGCATCGTTTCGCTCTCGGGGGTGCTGAACGGCACATGCAATTACATTCTGGATCGCCTTACAGACGGTTGTTCTTGGGAGCAAGCCGTGGCGGAAGCGCAGGCGAAGGGGTTTGCGGAGCAAGATCCGCACGCCGATGTCTCCGGTTCCGACACGGTCTGCAAGCTGCGGTTGCTTGCGCAGCTAGCATTCCCCGAAACTTGGCTCTATTGCATCGATGCGTGCGGAATCGACACCGTCGATCCTGAGTGGGTACGAGCGGCTGCTCGCGACGGCGGGAGGGTGCGCCTGGTAGGAACGGCGGTCTCTCATACCGGAAAGGTGCGTCTAGAAGTGAAGCCGAAGCTCGTGCACGCCGTCCATCCTTTTGCACAGATCAGGAATGAAGAGAACTGCCTGCTGATCGATACCGGCCAGTCGTCGCAACACATCTGGACGGGCCGCGGTGCAGGCCGATGGCCGACGACTGCTGCAGTCATGGCCGATCTATTCGACCTTAGCCGCGAGTATCGAGATGCGCATGACCGGCGAGCCACGAGCTCCGAGCCGCGAACTGTCCGAAAGGCTTCGGTAGGCTTGTCTTTCGCTCAAACCCACGATCCTGAAGCACACGGTCATCCGGAACTGACAGCCGACAACTGGCAACTGACAACTGATTTGGGAGGTGTAGCGTGAAATTCGCCACTCGACTCTTGAACTTCGATCCGGCGCCGGGCGACCGCTACACTCCTGCCAGCACGCCGATCTACCAGACCGCGACCTTTCGCCAGGAGAGCGCCACCGAATTCGGCGAGTACGACTATTCACGCAGCGGCAACCCGACACGTGCCGCGGTCGAGAAGCAGATCGCTGCATTGGAAAGCGGCACGCGTGGTTTCTGCTTCAGCACCGGGCTCGCGGCAATTACCGCCGTCACGCGCCTGGTTTCGCCTGGCGAAGAGATTCTCGCCTGCGACGATCTGTATGGCGGGACGTATCGCCTGTTTTCCCGCATTCTGGCCAAGCGCGGCATCAATGTTCGCTACGTGGATTTCGGGAATCTTGATGCGGTTGCCGCAGCAATCACCGCGCAGACGAAATTGGTCTATCTGGAGACCCCGACCAACCCTCTGCTGCAAATCATCGATATTCGCGCGGTGGCTGACATTGCGCATCGCAGCGGGGCCCTGGTCTGCGTGGACAGCAGCACGATGTCACCATACCTCCAGCGCCCGCTGGAGCTTGGCGCCGACATTGTCCTGCACTCTGCGACGAAATTCTTGTGCGGCCACAGCGACGTTATGGCCGGTGCCGTGGTCGTTGCCGACGAGGAGCTCGGGCAGGAATTGTATCTCATCCAGAACGGTGAAGGCGCGGTGCTGTCTCCGTTCGACAGCTACTTGCTTTTGCGCGGGATCAAGACCTTGTCGTTGCGGCTGGATCGGCAACAGTCGAATGCAACCAGGATCGCGGAATTTCTCGACTCGCATCCGGCGGTTGAGCGAGTGTATTTTCCTGGACTTGCCGACGAAGACCAGCTTCGCATTCATCGGTCGCAGGCCTCGGGAGATGGCGCCGTGCTCAGTTTCGTCACCGGTGACCCTGAATTCTCGCGCAATGTGGTGGAAGCGACCAGGCTGTTCGCAATCACCGTCAGTTTTGGCGGCGTGAACTCTACCATCAGCCTGCCCAACTACATGTCGCACGCCAGCATTCCAACGCATCTGCGCCAGCAGAAGAGTATTCCTGCCGACCTGGTCAGGGTCTCCGTCGGGGCTGAGAACGTGGACGACCTGCTCGAGGATCTGGCGCAGGCCTTCGAATTTGCAGCGCGGCAGTCCTCATCGGCCAGCGCGGTGGCAGCGGATTAGGCCGCAAAATTTAAAAGGGAGCCGATGATGCGGCTCCCTTCGTGAGCTGTTGCTGTTGCTGATTACAGTTGCGGCGGAGTTCCCGTCGAACTGCCTTGAGGAGAAGTCGAGCTTGTCCCGGTTCCGTTGTTGCCCGTCCCCATCGTATCGGGCGGCGGAGTTGCTGTCGTATCGGGCGACGTGGTTGTGCTATTGGGGGAAGCACTCGGAGTGTTCGGAGCCGCGTTTGGTGCGGTCGGGGAGGTACTCGGAGTGCTGGCCGGCGAATTCGGGCTTGCCTCAGGAGTTGTGCCTGCGCTGGGCGTGCTGGAAGTCGCGTTCGGGGTGTTGGTAGTCGCGTTCGGGCTATTCGTCGTTGCACTTGGAGTGGAAGTGCTCGCTCCAGGCGTGTTGCTCCGCGGCATTGTGCCGGTGGTGTTGCCTGTGGTGCCGGGAGTGGCGCTCTGCGCCCCTGGTGTGCTCTGCGATCCCATGGTGCTACTGGGGCTGGTACTTCCGTGTCCGGCAGCTCCCGCTCGGGCACCAGTCGACTGGGCAAATGCCCAGCAGCCGCACAGCAGCAATGTTCCTGTTAAGAGTGTCATTCTCCGCTTCATTGTTTCCCTATTCCACCCTTCGTCTGAATTCCGAAATGGTCGCTTTCATTCCGATGGGTTCTGCAAGAAACGAGATGCCTGTTTCGAAGATTCGAAGAGATGGCGCATGTTAACGCGCAAAAGAGCTGCTGGATGCCCAGCGCCCCTGGATTGTGTCGTCGGACAGCTTCTCAAGACAAAACCGTCAATCAGCACTCCTGCCGATGCCGGTGCGCATGACCTGCTTGTAGTTGCTCGCTTCAAAATGCTTCTGTGGGTGCCCCGTTCCAGCCTGCTCTTGGCTAGGGCGGGCAATAGCTTGGACTTGAACACCGTGGGGGATTACAATCGCCGGTCATTTGTTGCGCGCGTCGAGGTCATCATGTCTTTCGTTCGATATCTGATGCTGTTGTCGTTAGTGGTATGGATCGGCGGCCTGATTTTCTTTGCGTTTGTGCTGGCCCCCACCGTTTTCAATCCCAGCATTCTTCCCACCCGGCAGCTGGCGGGAAACGTGGTGAACCGCAGCCTGGGCGTCTTTCACTGGATGGCGGTCACTTGCGGAGTTGTGTTCGCAATCACCTCAATGATCGATTCACGCGAGGTGAACGGCGCCGCGCAGCCCTTCGCCGCCCGCAATCTGCTGGTCTACCTGATGATCATCCTCACGCTCATCGGCATGTTTGTAATCGCCTCGAAGATGCAGGTGCTGCGCGAGCAGATGGGCGCAATCGACAGCATTCCTCATGACGATCCACGCCGCGTCGAATTCAACCACCTGCACGTCTGGTCGACTCGAATTGAAGGCTCAGTGCTGGTGCTCGGGCTGGTGTTGCTGTATCTCACTGCGCGGCGGCTATCATAAGCCAGCTGTCAGCCACTCCGATAGCAGGAAAACTTAAAAGAAGAGCGCGAGCGGCTTAGCAATGCAGTAAGAGGCTCTGGACCCCGGAGCATACCCAGGAGCCTGACAAGTTGTGGAATACCCTCGCTTATTCCACGGTCACGGACTTGGCCAAATTGCGTGGTTGATCGACGTCGCAGCCTCGGCGCACCGCGATGTGATAGGCCAGCAACTGGCAGGGCACCACTTCCAGGATCGGCGCCAGCAATTCCGGCGCTTCCGGAACGTAGAGCACGTGATCGGCGGCTTCCCGAATCTCCTCATCGCCCTCGGTGGCGATAGCGATCACCGTGCCCGAGCGTGCCTTCACTTCCTTGAGGTTCGAAAGCGTCTTCTCGTACCGCAGCACCGAGCCGGGATCGTTCTGGTCGCGCGTGGCCAGAATTACCACCGGCAGATCTTCATCGATCAACGCGTTCGGGCCGTGCTTCATCTCGCCCGCGGGATAGCCCTCGGCGTGAATGTACGAGATTTCCTTCAGCTTGAGCGCCCCCTCCAGCGCGATGGGATAGTGAATGCCGCGACCAAGAAAGAGGAAGTCGTGGGCGCGGTGATATTCCTTGGCGAGGTCCTCGGTTTCTTCGTCGTGCGTGAGCAGTGCCTCCAGTTTGCCCGGGATTCGCGTCAACTCCTCCAATAACTGCTTGGAGTGATCGGCGTCGATAGTCCCGCGAACCTGCCCGAGATAGACGGCGAAGAGAAACAGCGCCGTCAATTGCGCGGTGAATGCCTTGGTCGACGCGACGCCAATCTCCGGTCCGGCATGGGTGTAGATGGTGCCATTGGACTCGCGCGCAATCATGGAGCCAACCACGTTACAGATGCCCAGTGTCTTCGCGCCCTTGGCGCGCGACTCGCGCAGAGCGGCGATGGTGTCGGCGGTCTCGCCCGATTGCGTGATCAAGATCGTCAAATCGCCGGCACTGGTCAGCGGGTCGCGATAGCGAAACTCGCTGGCGTAATCCACTTCGACTGGCAGCTTGGCCAGGCGCTCGATCATAAACTTGCCCGCCAGCGCGGCGTGCCAACTGGTGCCGCAGGCGGCGATGTACACCTTGCTCAGCTTGCGGAAATCGTCTTCGGTGATGTCCATTTCGTCGAGGAACACCTTGCCCGAGTCGAGCGAAACCCGGCCCAGCGTGGTGTCGCGGACGGCGCGCGGCTGCTCGTAGATTTCCTTGAGCATGAAATGCTTGAAGCCGCCCTTCTCCGCCATAATCGGGTCCCAGGTGATGTGCTGTACCTCGCGGGTGATGGGCTGGCCCTCGAAGTCGCTGAGCTGCACGCCGGTGGGCGTGATGACGGCGAGATCGCCGTCGGCGAGGAAAAAGAGATCGCGCGTGTGATAGAGGATCGCCGGAACGTCGCTGGCGACGAAGTATTCATTCTTGCCCAAGCCGATAACTGCCGGTGGGCCATTGCGCGCGGCAACGATCTTGTTGGGCTCGTCCGAGGAGATGACCGCAATCGCGAAGACGCCGGTAAGCACCTGCACCGTCTTGCGGACGGCCTCTTCCAGCGAGGTTCTCTGCCCGTCGCTGCCCAAATTTTTCTCGACCAGGTGCGCGATCACCTCGGTGTCAGTCTCGGTGCTGAACTTGTGGCCTTCATCGATCAGCTTCCTCTTCAGGCTGACATAGTTCTCGACAATGCCGTTGTGTACAACAACAATTTTGCCGGTGCAATCGCGATGGGGATGGGCATTCTCTTCCGTGGGACGTCCATGCGTCGCCCAACGGGTGTGGCCGATGCCGTAGGTGCCGTCGAGCGGCTTAAGCCGAATGACCTCTTCCAGGTTGCGTAGCTTGCCCTCGGCGCGGCGCACCTGTAATCCGGCGCCGTTACCGGCAACGGCAATGCCGGCGGAGTCGTAGCCGCGATACTCAAGCCGCCTCAACCCGTCGATAATGACCGGCACAACTCGCTTCTGCCCTACATAGCCAACAATGCCGCACATAGCTCAGCTCCCTTTGCAACTCCAACGTGAAAGAAGAATGTTCCTGATTGTAATGGTAGCTGATTTGATGTTCCAGAGGGTGCTGTCGGTGCGGAACATGCCTTTAGAGCCGCAAACAGTGTCCCGTATTGGAAGTTGCCAGATTAGAGCTTCATTGGCGGAAATCGCAGGTCACCCTTCGAGGGTGAAGCGATATTCCTCGATCACCGGGTTGGTCAGGACTTCGCGGGCAATGCGCTCGATTTCGGCCTGCGCGTCTTCGCGGCTGACGTTGCTGTCGAGTGCGATCTCGAAGAACTTTCCCTGGCGCAAATCGTCGATGCCGCGATAGCCCATCTTCTTCAGCGCGCCGTGAATGGTTTTGCCTTGCGGGTCGAGCACACTTTTCTTGAGCGAGACGTAAACGTAGGCTTTCATGAAGGACTCATTATAGCGGTTCGAGTGCGCGTGATAAGATTTCAGCGCTCAGCTCTCAGCCACCAGCTCGGTCAAACCCAACCATCAGGTTGCCTGAGGTTGAACAACTGACAGCTGCCTACTTGAATTGCTCATCAATCTCGATCTGATAGCCATTGGCCAGCCGGTTGCTCTCATTCGCCATGCCGACCACCGACATCAACTCGTGAAACGTTTCCGGCGTCATGCCCTTCTTGCGCGCCGATGCCGTATGCGAGGCAATGCAATAGGGGCAGCCGTTGGTCACGCTCACCGCAACGTAAATCATCTCCTTCGTCAAAGCATCCAGAGCGCCCGGCGCCATGATTTGCTTGATGTCATCCCAGGTGCGCTTCAACAGGGCAGGATCGTGCGCCAGTGCCTTCCAGAAGTTATTGATGCAGTCGGTCTTGCGCGTAGCCATGATGTCGTCATACACCGCCCGCACCTCGGGACTGGCGTCCGCGTATTCGATGAATCCAAAAGTCGCCATAAAAATTCTCTCTTACCACGGAGCACACGGCGTGCACGGAGAAATTCTTTGCATGAGATTTCTTTTCAGCCAATTTGCTCAAATCAATTTCATTTAGTAAGAGCTTTGCCAAGCCAACTCTGCAGCAAAAGCATTCTTTGGAAGTTCCTCCGTGCGCTCCGTGACCTCTGTGGTGAAAATCACTCGACCTCCTCCTTCCGCCGATAAGCCGCCACCTGTACATTCCATCGCAACTCGCGTGTCAAGGTGTCGCGGAGTGCTGCCGCAGCCTCCGGATCGCCGTGCACCAGGTAGGTTTGCTTGGGGGGATGGCGAAACGTCCGCAGCCACTCCAGTAGTTCGGGCGTATCGGCGTGATCGCTGAACTGCTCCAGCGCTGCCACCTGAGCGCGGATAGGGACAATCCGCCCAAACATCTTTACCTCGGCCGCGCCGTTCTTGATACTGAAGCCCCGCGTACCCGGCGCCTGGAAGCCGATAAACAGCACCAGATTCTTTGGGTCCGGTAAGCGCTGCATCAGGTGGTGCAGCACGCGACCGCCAGTCACCATTCCGCTCGAAGAGACGATGATCATCGGGTACTTGGATTCATTGATCTTTTTCGAATCCTGCTGCGTCACATCAAAATAGAAATTCGACCAGTCGAGTGGCGAGCCGTACTTCTCGATCAGCGTCTTGGTCTGCGGCGTGAACTCCTCGCTGTGCTTCAGGAAAATCTGCACTGCCTTGATCGCCATCGGACTATCGGCATGGACCGGCACCCTCGGCACCTGCCCGCTTTCCATCAGCTCTTTCAGCAGGAAGAGAAACTTCTGCGTGCGTTCAACGGCAAAGGACGGCACCACCACACTGCCTCCGCGCTCCAACGCCCCGCGGATCAGTGCCGCCATCTCCGGGCGCGGATCGTTGCGCGGATGCAGGCGGTTGCCATAGGTGCTCTCCATCACCAGCAGGTCGCAATCTTCGCCCTCGGCCGGCCCGGAATGAACGACCTTGCCGGGTGCGATCACATCGTCATGGACTCGCCCGATGTCGCCGCTGAACAGCAGCTTTGCTGTATTGCCTGCAGTGTTGATAGCAATTTCCGCCATCGATGATCCCAGGATGTGGTGAGCGCGTGCGAAACGAAATGACAGCTGTTTACTGAGCTGTTTAGTTTCGCCAAAATCAACCGAACGAAAGAGCGTCAGACACTGCTGCGCCTCTTCCATGGTGTAGAGCGGCAGGGCAGGATGGTGCTTCGAAGCCCGCGTCTTGTTGTAGAACTCGGCGTCTTCCTCCTGCAGGTGCCCGGAATCCGGCAGGAGAATGCTGCACAACTCGACCGTTGCGGGTGTGGCGTAGATTGGCCCGTGAAAACCTTGCTTCACCAGTCGGGGAATCCAGCCGCAGTGATCGATGTGCGCATGAGTGAGAATCACCGCATCGATGCTGCGGGCGGCCACCGGCAGGTCCTGCCAGTTGCGCTCGCGCCACTGCTTCTCTCCCTGGAACAGGCCGCAATCGACCAGCACCTGCAAGCCGCGCCCGCCGTTACCGTCCACATGGACCAGGTGCTTCGACCCGGTAACCACCCCAGCCGCGCCTAGAAATTGGATATAGCTCAAGCAGCCCTCATCGCTGTCGGTTGTAGTGCCGGCTCATAACAAACTCTTCACGGTTTCTGCGGCGCCGTGACGTCATAGACATTGTTGCCGGTATTCGCTTCCGGGACGCTCCCATCGTTTACCACGATCTTGTCAGGAGCGACCGGCGAATCAATTCGCCCCGTACCTTTTTCCCCCGCCTTTACCAGCACGCGGACGCTCTTTTTGCCGGAAGGGGTCTCCACCAGCACCGGCACCTCGGCTCCAGCGCGGCCACGGTTCTCGATGGTAGCGGTCACGAGAAAACTCTTGTTGGCTTCGCTTAGCAATGGCCGCGCGTACACCGACTCCACATGGAACTCCGGCAGTCCACGGTCGCGATAGACCCAGTCGTCGAAGAACCACTCCAGGTCGCGATGCGAACTGGTCTGTAGCAGCCGCTGCAAATATCCAGGGTCCTTGTCAGCGCCCGGACGATAGGCAGCCAATGCCGACTGCATCGCCTGATCGCCCAGCATGTCACGCAGCATCCAGAATACAAAACTGGCTTTGCCGCGCAGATAAAGTTCGTCATTCGTATTCAGCAGCGTGTTATCGGCGGCATTGGACTCGGAAACCGCCTTCGACGTTGACGACGGCTTGTTATGTGCCGCTTCTTCAGCTTTGACCAGTGGCTCGCGCAGTTCATCGAGGTAATCCAAACCGGCTTTGCGCCCCGAGCGAGTTTCCACCGATACGGCTTGTAGGAAGCGCTCCAGCCCCTCCTGTATCCACAGATGCGGCGAGTGGAAACGGGCCGCGACTTGCGTCGACATCAGCAATAGTTGCAGGGTCTCGGTTGGCCAGGGGCGTAGCGGCGTGAAGAGCACCGATCCGCTGTCGTAGGGGAGAGCCTTGGCCTCGGTCAACTCCACCACACGCGCCGGTTGATGGATCTCGCCCAGCCAATCGTGCAGCAACGGATCGTTGGCTTCGGCCGCCAGCGCATAATCGCGGGCAAGCTGCGTATGTTCGGGGCTGTGCAGAAAAGTGATCGTCGGCCGCGAGAGCTCCACATAATTCGCGACGGCAAAGGTGGGAACGGTTTCGCCCATTCCGCTGAGGATCAGAGTATTGTTGAATTCCTTGAGCTTGCCGCCGCTCTCGGAATCCTGGATGTCACGCGAATCGCCACAATTGGAGACACCGGCGTTGGTGGCGATGCACAGCGACTCCGTGCCGCCCCCGGCCACGAGAATTCGCGCATTGAATTCGCTTCGGGCTTGACGGCGCTTCCATGCTGCAATGGCGTCGAATACTGCATTGCCATCGCTCATGCTTACGGCATCGATCGCCACCGGATACCACGCAACATATCCCAGTCCGCGCACGGCGGTGAAGCTGTCGCTGATCTCGTCCCAGTCGCTGCGGGCTGCCATATCGGCCGGGGTGCCGACGCGAGTCAACCGCGTGGCGTCGGCCGTCACGGTTCCGCCGTATTGCACCGCGACTGTGATTGTTCCCGCGGGAGGTACATCTTTGGGCAACGTAACGATTGCCTCCGACAAGCCGCCGGTATGGTCGATGTCCGAGGTGTAATTGTCGCTCAGCCACTGCAACGGCTTGTCGTCCAGCATGATGTTGTTCCAGCCGAAAGACGACGTTACCTGCAGCGCCACAGCTTTCTGTGGATTGGGCGAGTCATTGCGCAGGACAAGCTTTCCCGTGACTGCCATCACGTGCGTGGTCCGATCCACCTGCACTTCGAGTTGATAGCGGGTGATGGTGAAGGCTTCGCGGTCGAGCGCGCGCGCGAAATGCGCTGCTCCGAGACAGAGCAATAGCAGAGCGAAGCAGAGCTTCATTCCGACGACTTCGCCTTCCCCGGCCCCTTCGCTGCGCGCCTTTGGCGCGCCAGTTCATACATCACCACCGCGCCGGCGACGGAAACGTTCAGCGACGACACGCGACCAAGCATGGGAATGGAGACTAGAAAATCGCAGCGCCCGCGCACCAGGTCGTGAAGTCCTTTGCCCTCTGCGCCCAGCACGATGGCGCAGTGCATTTTGTAGTCGACCTCGTCATAGCTTTGCGTACCGCGCTCGTCCAAGCCGACGGTCCAGATGTTTCGCTCTTTCAATTCGTCCAGAGTACGCGAGATGTTGGTGACGCGCGCGATCGGGAGGTGCTCGGAAGCTCCCGCCGAAGCCTTCACCGCGGTACCTGTCAGCCCCGCAGCCCGGCGTTCGGGGATGATAGCGCCGTCGGCGCCCGCTCCATCGGCTGTGCGAAGCAGCGCGCCCAGGTTGTGTGGATCTTCGACGCCGTCGAGCACAACTAGAAAGGTATATTCGCCACGACGCTGTTCCAACAGCGTGTCCACGTCGGCGTATTGTTTGCTGCTGGTGACCGCAATGACGCCCTGGTGAGTGTTGGTGTTCGCCAGTCGGTCCAGTTGTTCGCGTGGCAGAAAGCGGACGGACACTCCGCTGGCGCGGCAGTCGTCAATCAGCCGTTGCACCCGCTGATCGTGGCGCTCGCGCGCGATGCCGACATACTCAAAGCTGCGCGCACCCGACTTCAGCGCCTCGCTGACCGCATGAATTCCATAGATAACAACCATGTAATTGGCCTGGGCTGAGCGACGATGACAAGCGGTGGGTCCGAGAACAGCTTGATAAGGTAGAGGCCACCCTGCTTACAGAGTTTCACAAATGGGCTTCACCTGTCGAACTACGTCAACGCAGCCATGCAGCCGCTCTACGGGCTCTTGACGAGGAAGCGGAGTCGTTGTCAGATCGCGTCAAGAACCTGGAAGGCCGATGATTTCAACGCTCGC
This sequence comes from uncultured Acidobacteriaceae bacterium, assembly GCA_963785825.1. Lineage (GTDB taxonomy): Bacteria > Acidobacteriota > Terriglobia > Terriglobales > Acidobacteriaceae > Bog-257. The sequence goes on from CAWAWQ010000003.1 coordinate 686,059, forward strand.
CCAAAGTCCCACCCGCCACTGAGCATCCACTAAGCCACCTTCCCGGTTCGGACCAAGCGCTCCCAGCGCATCTATAATTCAAATTCAGGCAGAAATGGACTTTCTACAGTTGTTGGATGGTGCGGAAACTCTTGCGCAGCAGGGTAATCCACCTGTCTCCGGGCTGGATTACGACAGCCGGCGGGTCAAGCCAGGCTGGTGTTTTGTCGCCATGCGCGGCGAGAGCAGCGACGGCAATCGCTACATCGAGGACGCGCTGCGCGCCGGGGCGGCCGCAATTGTTAGCGATTTCCTGCCTCCCCGAGGCGACATTCCCTGGGCGCAAGTCATGCATGGACGCCGTGCGCTGGCGCGGCTGAGTGCGAACTTCTACGGCCATCCCGCTGAGCGCCTTTCCATCACTGGCATCACCGGAACCAACGGCAAGACCACCACAACCTTTCTCCTGAACGCGATGCTGCGCGCGGGCGGACGGAAGACGGCGCTGGTCGGCACGGTGGAATACCGCATCGAGGACGAGGTTCTTCCCGCTGCCCACACCACGCCCGAGGCACTGGAGCTGAACGAATTCCTGGCGCGCGCGGTCGAGGCCGGCTGCACCGAGACGGTGATGGAAGTCTCCTCGCACGCGCTGGAACAGCAGCGGGTGTACGGAATTCCCTACGACGTCGCCATTTTTACCAATCTCACGCGCGACCACCTTGATTACCACGGCGCCATGGAGGAGTACTTCGCTTCTAAGACGATCCTCTTCCGGGGATCGGGCGTCGAACCGCCGCGGGCTGCGGTCATCAACGTTGAGGATGAGTACGGTCAGCGCCTGATCAAGTTGTGCAAAAAGCAGCAAGAGCCGATTACGTACGGCATTAATAGCGGCGACTTCCACGCGAAAAACATCAGCATCCAGACGAGTGGAAGCCGCTTCGACCTGGTGACGCCGGAGGGCGAGTATCCCATCTGGAGCCCGCTGCTGGGACGCGTGAATGTGTTCAACATCGTGGCCGCCTCTGCGGCAAGCTACGCGCGCGACGTTGAGCCAGCCGCGATCGCCGAGGCCGCCGCCGGACTTGCCCGGGTACCAGGACGCTTCGAGCGCGTCGATGAAGACCAGCCGTTTACCGTGATTGTGGACTACGCGCACACCGACGACGCGCTGCGTAATCTCACCGCGGTCGCCAAGGACTTCCTGGCGCAACGCGGCAGCGGAGGGCGGGTGATCACGGTTTTTGGCTGTGGCGGTGACCGCGATCGAAGTAAGCGTCCACTGATGGGTGAGGCCGCGGGAATGGGCAGCGACTTTGTCATCCTGACCAGCGACAATCCACGCAGCGAAAACCCTCTCGACATCATGAACGACGCGCTTCCCGGTCTACAGCGCAGCGGCGCTCGCTACACGCTGGAGCCGGATCGCCACAAGGCCATCGCGCTTGCCATTCAGGAGGCGCAGGCGGGCGACATCGTTCTCATTGCCGGCAAAGGTCACGAGAAGGTGCAAGTCACCGGCGCGGGCACAACCCCCTTCGATGACGTCGAAGTGGCGCGGCATGTCTTGCACACTGCCGGATACGGAGCGGCACACGTACAACCGGTCCAACCATGAAGCTGACCCTGGCGCGTGCCGCCGAATTCATTCAAGCTACCGGCGACTTTGATCCTGCCGCGGTTGCCGCGGGATATTCCATCGACTCCCGTACATTGCGTTCGGGCGATCTGTTCTTCGCCATCCGGGGCGACCGCCTGGACGGGCACGACTACGTAGAAGCCGCACTTGCCAATGGCGCGATTGCCGCGGTCGTCCACCACCAGCAGCTATCGCGGTTTGGATCAGGGGCTCGATTGCTGGTAGTGGAAGACACGCTCACAGCGTTGCAGCGGCTGGGAGCGGCCGCGCGCCGCTTATGGGGGAAGCCGCTGATCGGCGTCACAGGGTCAGCCGGCAAGACGACCACCAAGGAAGCCATTGCACACGTGCTCGGAACGCGGCATCGTGTCCTGAAGTCGCAGGGAAACCTAAACAACCATTTTGGGATGCCGCTGCAGTTGCTGAAGCTGGAACCGGAGGACGATCTGGCGGTTATCGAGATGGGCATGTCGCACGCTGGCGAAATCACCGCGCTGGCCAAGGTGGCGCGGCCCGATTGCGGCGTGGTGACCATGGTTGCTCCGGTCCATCTGGAATTCTTCCACTCGATTGCCGAGATCGCGCGTGCCAAGTATGAGCTGATCGAGTCGCTGCACGCTGGGGGTATCGCGGTGCTCAATGCCGATGACGAGTATGTTTCGCAGTTCGGGCGCGACTTCCACGGCAAGGTCGTGACATTCGGCGTAGAGAAACCGGCGGATGTTTCCGCCCGGAACATCGAATCGCGCGGCTCCGAGGGATCGGCGTTCGAGCTTGTTGCCGACGGTGAACGGGCACGCGCCAGTCTTTCCCTGCTGGGCCAGCACAATATCTCTAACGCTCTCGCGGCGGTTGCCGTAGGTCTGCAGTACGGCGTGAGCCTGGAGCAGGCGGCGAACTCACTGGCGACGTTATTACCCAGTGACAAGCGGGGAGAAATCCTCAGCATCGCCGGAGCCACAGTCATCAACGATTGTTACAATTCCAATCCGAAGGCGCTCGACAGCATGGTGCGCTCGCTGGCGCAGGTCGCGGCGCAGCGTCGCATTGTAGTGGCGGGCGAGATGCTGGAGCTCGGACCCGCAGGGGAAGCGCTGCACCGCGAAGCCGGGCAGCAGATGGCGCAGTGCGGGATCGATTTCCTGCTGGGAGTTCGCGGCTTGGCGCGGGCGATGGTCGAGGGCGCGAAGTCCGCCGGAATGGCAGCGGAATTCGTCAGCAGCCCGGAGGAATCCGGCGAGTGGCTGCGGCGCGAAGTGAAACCAGGCGACGCGGTTTTGCTGAAGGCATCACGCGGAGTACGCCTGGAGCGGGCGTTGGAAGTTTGGAAGGGGAAAGCGCCGAGCTACCGTATATCGGACGATTTTAGATTCTGCAAATTCTGAACGAGGAAGAACTTGCTCTATTGGTTGCTGTACCAGAAGGGATTTGTCGTTTTTCATATCGGCCCGTTCCGAATCTTCCGCTATCTTACTTTTCGCACCGTTTTTGCCAGCCTCACCGCGCTTTTCATCGGGCTGATCATCGGCCCCGCCGTGATGCGCCGGCTACGCGAGTTCCAGATCGGCCAGTACATTCGCGAGGAGGGCCCCAAGGCCCACCAGAAGAAGGCAGGAACGCCGACCATGGGCGGCATCCTGATCGTGGTAGGGATGCTCATTCCGACATTGCTGTGGGCCGACTTGGGCAATCGTTTCGTCTGGATCGCGGTGCTATCCACGCTCGCCTTCGGCGCCATCGGATTTGCCGATGACTATCTCAAGGTCGTGCACCGCCGCAACCTGGGGCTGACTGGACGCACGAAGCTGATGTACCAGTTCCTGGCTGCCATCGGGATTGGGGCGATACTGAGCGCGCTGGAGACCCATGGCCTGTATTCCACGCGACTGATCGTCCCGTTTCTGAAGCATTTCCGGCCCGACCTGGTCATCAGTAGCCTGCATCACGGCTATTTGGCGCCGCTGGCATTCGGGCCCTTCATTCTCTTTGTCGCGATTGTGATTGTCGGCTCCAGCAATGCGGTGAACCTCACCGACGGGCTGGACGGGCTGGCGATCGGCTGCACGGTCATCGCGGCGGGAGCCCTCACCGTGCTGACCTACGTCAGCGGCCATGCTGTATTCGCGGATTACCTGGAGCTCTCCAAGATGCCGCAGGTATCGGAGGTGACCATCTTCTGCGGATCCATGGTCGGCTCCGCGGTCGGCTTTCTCTGGTACAACGCCCACCCGGCGGAGATCTTCATGGGCGATGTCGGCTCGCTGGCGTTGGGGGCAGCGATCGGGACCGTAGCGGTCATCATCAAACAGGAATTGCTGCTGCCCTTCATCGGCGGGATATTCGTCATTGAGGCGCTGTCGGTCATCCTGCAAGTCGGCTCGTACAAGCTGCGGAAGAAGCGGATTTTCAAGATGGCGCCCATCCATCACCACTTCGAGTTACTGGGCTGGAGCGAGTCCAAGGTGATCGTGCGCTTCTGGATCGCCTCGCTGGTGTTTGCACTCTTTGCTCTCACCACGCTGAAGTTACGATAGGGATGCGCAGAACGTGGCACAATGGCGGGTTGGCGATGACTGATTGAACTCACCATGGAGGCACTGAGGCCACGGAGTGTTTTTATTCTGATTCACTCCGTGTTCTCCGTGCCTCCGTGGTGAAGACATAGCGCTGAGCGATGGATGTTAACGGCAAACGCGTGCTGGTGGTGGGGCTGGGGAAGTCCGGCGTGGCGAGCGCCCTGTTTCTGGCGGAGCGCGGGGCCAAGGTCGCGGTGTCTGACGCGAAGTCGCCGGAGCAGCTTCGCCAGGAAATTCCTATTCTGCTCGACCAGGGCATCAGCGTGGAAACCGGACAGCACGGCGAGCGCACCTTCCGCGATCAGGACCTGATCGTCATCAGCCCGGGGGTTCCCTTCGATGTTCCTCAGCTGGTGCAGGCCCGCGCCCGTGGCATTCCGGTAATCGGCGAGGTGGAGTTGGCGGCGCGCTTCCTGAAGGGCCGCATCGTCGCCATCACCGGATCGAACGGCAAGACTACGACCACAACGCTGGCCGGCGAAATCCTCTCCGCCGGCGGACGCAAGGCGCTGGTCGGGGGGAACATCGGGACTCCCGCCATTACGTTTGCCGGCCAGGCAACAGACGACACCTGGATCGTGCTAGAGATCAGCAGCTTTCAACTGGAGACGATCGAGACGTTCCATCCGCACATCGCGGTGGTGCTCAATGTCACGCCCGATCATCTCGATCGCCATGGCAGTTTCGAGAACTACGCTGCCGCCAAGGCCCGGATCTTCCAGAACCAGACAGCTGCCGATTTTGCCGTTCTGAACGCCGATAACGAGCCGTGCCCTGCAATGGCGTCAGCTGCCAGAGGTCAACTTCGGTGGTTCAGCCGGATCAAGGAAGTAACGAACGGCGCCTTCGCTCGGGGTGGGCAAATCGTCTGGTGCGATGGCGGGGGTGAACGCGAGATTATGCCGGCAGGCGAAATTGGCCTCAAAGGCGCGCACAATCTCGAGAACGTATTGGCTGCTGTGTGCGTTGGCATGTTGGCGGGTATCCAGTCGGAGCAGATCCGGCACGCGGTTGCCGAATTCAAAGCAGTCGAGCATCGCCTGGAATACGTCGCCACCATTCGCGGAGTCGAGTATTACAACGACTCGAAGGCTACCAATGTGGACGCGACCATCAAGGCGCTTGAATCGTTTCCGGGAAGGATTCACCTGATCCTCGGCGGCAAAGACAAGGGCAGCGATTACAGCGTGCTGAATTCTCTGCTGCGGGACCGGGTGAAGCGGGTATGTACGATCGGCGCCGCTGCGACGAAAATCGAATCGCAAATCCAAGGCACGGAAATTGTCAGCGCCGGCACACTCGAGTCCGCGGTGAAGCGCGCCAGCGAAGCCGCGATGCCAGGCGATGTAGTGCTGCTTGCGCCAGCTTGCGCCAGCTTCGATCAGTTCGACAGCTATGAGCATCGCGGCCGCGTCTTTAAGAGCCTGGTCGAGCAGTTGGCGCGCAGCCAGGAACGCGAGCGGGTTGGGAGCGGCGTGCGTGAGGGTAATAAATAATGGCAAAGCGCGTCAGCGTCGATAAGTGGCTGTTCACGGTCACGCTGTTGCTGGTGTTCATTGGGCTGGTGATGGTGTTCAGCGCTTCGGCGGTGATGGCGAAGGAGCGCTTTGGCTCGCCGTATGGGTTTCTGGTGCGGCAGATGGCCTGGGCGGCCGCTGGGCTGATAGCGATGATCGGCCTCATGAACATCGACTACAAGAAGTTTCGCCGCCCTCCGGTGGTGTTCACTTTTCTCGGCATCACATCGCTGCTGCTGATCGTCGTGTTCCTGTTTCGCGATTCACACAACACCCATCGCTGGATCAAGTTCGGCGGGCTCTCATTTCAGCCGTCGGAAGTTGCCAAGCCCGCGTTGATTCTGTATCTCGCCTATTTCCTGGAATCCCGTTGGCAGCAGATCACCGACTGGAAGCACGTGCTGCTCCCCGCCGCCGCTCCCACGCTGCTGTTTGCCTTGCTGATCGTGAAGGAGCCGGACCTGGGGACGGCGATTGCTTGCGTGGCCATCTCAACCGCGGTGCTGTATGTGGCGGGCATGAACATGAAGTATCTGTGGTACGGATTTGCCGCGTCGCTGGTGCCGTTGTACTTCCTGATCGTGCGTGTGCCCTGGCGATGGGCGCGCATGCAGGCGTTCCTCGATCCGTTCAAAGATCCGCAGGGTAAGGGCTTCCACATCATCCAGTCGATGATTGCGGTGAGTACGGGCGGCCTGACCGGCCTGGGTCTGATGGAAGGCAAGCAGAAGCTGTTTTACCTGCCTGAGCCGCACACTGACTTCATCTTCGCGGTCACGGCAGAGGAACTCGGGCTGTGGGGGTCGCTGCTGGTGGTGACCTTATTCGGCGTCTTCCTTTACCGCGGTGTCAGGACGGCTCTGCGTACCGAGGACATGTTCGGTAAATTTCTGGCCACCGGCATCACCGCCATGGTCGTGGTGCAGGCGCTATTCAACATCAGCGTGGTGCTGGCTATTGTGCCGGCGAAAGGCATTCCCCTCCCGTTTATCTCCTACGGTGGATCATCGCTGTTCATCACCCTTGCGACCGTCGGGGTTCTGCTCAATATCACGCAGCAAACGGAATAGCCATGCGCGTGATCGTGGCAGGAGGTGGCACAGGGGGACACGTTATTCCCGCGCTGGCAATCGCGCAGGAGCTGCGATCGCAGTATGAGGCGGAAGTGGCGTTCGTGGGAACGCGTCGCGGCATTGAAACCCGGCTGGTTCCCGCTGCCGGCTTCCAGTTAAACCTGATAGAGGTGGGTGCGCTGAAACGCGTCGCCTTTGCCACGCGGCTTAAGACGGTGCTCGACCTGCCGCGCGCGGTGATAACGGCCGCAACGCTGCTGGTGGAATTTCGGCCCAACGTCGTAATTGGTGTCGGGGGGTACGCCTCCGGGCCGACGATGCTGGCGGCGGCAATGATGAGCATTCCGACGCTCGCATTCGAGCCGAATGTCATTCCCGGCTTCGCCAATTGCATTCTGGCTCCCATGGTCAGCGCGGCTGCCGTTCATTTCGAGCGCACGTGTCATTACTTCCGCAACTGCCATGTGACCGGTGTGCCGGTACGGCGCGAGTTCTTTCGTGTGCCTCCCCGTCCCATGGACGCCGCTCCGACGCTGCTGATATTCGGAGGCAGCCAGGGCGCGCATGCCATCAATCGCGCCGTGATGGATGCCCTCCCGAAGCTGATGGAGGCGATCCCGGCAGTGCACATCATCCACCAGACCGGCGAAAAAGACTACGTGGAAGCTCAGGCCGCGTACCTGAGCGCCATGGTTCCGGCGGAGATTTCGCCCTTCGTTGACGACATGCCGGGCGCATTCGCGCGGGCTGACCTGCTGCTGTGCCGCTCGGGGGCAAGCACGGTCGCGGAGGTCACTGCCGGGGGCAAGCCGGCCATCTTCATCCCGCTTCCCACTGCCGCTGACGACCACCAGACCCAGAACGCGGCCACTTTGGTCGCGGGAGGGGCGGCGCGGCTGCTGCCGCAATCCGAGCTTTCCAGCGACCGACTGGTGCTGGAGATCTCTGCCTTGCTGAACGACCGAGCCGGCCTGCTAAAGATGTCGGAGGCAGCCCGCGGTTTCGCTCATCCCGACGCGGCTGCTAAGATTGCGGCGCTCGCAGCGCGCGTGGCTGGCGTCGAAAGCCGCGGCGCGATAGCCTAGAACACGACTTTTCCATGTTTGCCAAGATTCAGCGCGTCCATTTTGTCGGCATCGGCGGTATCGGCATGAGTGGCATCGCCGAAGTCCTGCTGAATCTCGGCTTCAAGGTTTCTGGCTCGGACTTGAAGCCGTCGGCGGTTACAGCGCGGCTGGCAGAACTCGGCGCCGTCATTTCGTCTGAGCATCGTCCCGAAAACGTCGTCGGTGCCGAGGTGGTGATCGTCAGTTCGGCGATCAAGCGCGACAACCCCGAGGTCCTGGCCGCTCATGAACACCACATCCCGGTGATCCAGCGCGCGGAGATGCTGGCAGAGCTGATGCGGCTGAAGTATGGCATTGCCGTGGCCGGCATGCACGGCAAAACGACCACCACTTCCATGATTGCGGCGGTCCTGGCGGCCGGCGGACTCGACCCTACGGTTGTGGTCGGTGGCCGCGTGGATGCAATGGGGTCGAATGCCCGGCTGGGCAAGTCGCAATACCTGGTTGCTGAGGCGGACGAGAGCGACCGCTCGTTCCTGCGGCTCTCGCCGATTCTCGCCGTGGTAACCAATATCGATCGCGAGCACATGGACTGCTACCGCAATATGGAAGATGTGGAACAGACATTTCTGCAATTCATGAATGCCGTCCCCTTCTACGGAATGGTTGTCGCTTGCAACGACAACGACGATTTGCGGCGGCTGCTGGACGGCGTGCAGCGTAGGACCGTGACCTATGGAACGCGCGAGGGTTCGGATTTCCGCATCTCGCAAATGCATTGCGGGCCTTGCCGCAATGGCGCGGCATTAAGCAGCTTCCAGGTCACGTATGGAGAGCAGCAACTGGGCGAGTTTCATCTGCGTGTCCCCGGCGCACACAATGTTCGGAACGCGGCGGCGGCGATTGCGGTGGGGATCGGCCTGGATGTGCCGCTGGAGAACATTCGCCACGGGTTGGAAACTTTCAACGGAGTGGATCGCCGCTTCCAGGTGATTGGCAACTCCGGCGGGGTGACGGTGGTCGACGACTACGGACATCATCCCACGGAGATTCGCGCCACGCTGGCGGCGGCGCGGCAGTGCGGGTTTAGGAAGATTCATGTGATCTTTCAACCGCACCGCTACTCGCGAACCCAGTTGTTACTGGATGAATTCGCGACCGCGTTTCGCGATGCTGACTCGCTTCTCGTGCTGGATATTTATGCTGCCAGCGAGCACCCAATTCCCGGCATCACGGGAAAGTTACTGGCCAACCGCATTACCGAAGCAGGCGGCCAGGAGGCTCTTTACGTTTCTTCGTTTGCCGAGGCCGTAGAGCTGGCGATTAGCGCCGCGCAGCGCGGAGACATGATCCTCACCTTGGGTGCCGGCAGCATCTGGCAACTTGGGGATCAGATCCTGGAGAGGTTGGAAGGCAGGATGGAGAAGCAGGCGACGTTTATACCAGGTGTTGAACCATGAAGGCCACGCTGGAGATAGTCAATGACATGCAAGCCGCGGGCGTCATTGGCAAATACGCAATCGGTGGCGCCGTGGGAGCCACCTTCTATCTCGAGCCTGCCGCAACCCTCGACATTGATATCTTTGTTGTGCTTCCTGAAACTCAGAGCGGTTCGCTTCTTTCCGTTACGCCCATCTATCGCTATCTGACTGAGCGGGGCTGTCAAATCGATGGTGCCCACGTAACCATTGGAACTTGGCCGGTCCAATTCTTGCCTGCCAATGACGATCTTGAGAGAGAGGCGCTTAATGCGGCAGTTCAGACCGAAGTAGAGGGCGTAATGACATGGGTCATGACCGCCGAACACCTGGTTGCAATTGCGCTTCGAACGGGTCGTCCCAAAGACTATGCGCGAATCTTGCAGTTCCTCGATAATGAATCCGTGGACGGGACAAAGCTGGAGAATATTCTGGGCCGGCATGGATTAATCGCAGCGTGGCAGCGGTTTCAGACCAAGTATTTGGAGAAGTGATGGTGGATGACACAACAAGACGCAAGCAGCTAGCGACCCTGAGTTTTTCGGAAAAAATCAGGATTCTGGAAAAGCTGCGGAATCGGAGTCTGGCGATCGCCGCCAGCGGCTTGCGGCGGCGAGCCACCTCGCCGCCTTCACCCAAACGATCAACCTGATGCAGTACTTCCTGCTACTCCGCATCATTCAGCTCAGATATTGATGTCTCTCGCGTTTTCGTTTACTCCTGTGGTTCCAGCTCCCCAACGTTGTGTTTCCCGCCCAAAAGCGTCTCCGCAATCCCGCAGAAAACAGTTATAGTGAGGCGAATAGTCGGAGTTGTGGGCGTTTCATCCTGTTTTCATGGCGCGGAAAAACTCATCGGCAATTTCCGAAGACGAACTCGAGGAAATCAAGAGCGACCGGGCTGCTCGCAAGAATGATCTCGAGGATTCGCCGCTTGACGCCCGGATGCTCGAGCTCGACGATGAGGCTGAGTCGCCGTTTCTGCGCGGGCAAAAGCGGGTTCCGGTGCGGCGAGGAGCGCTACCTCGCAAGGCTGCAAGCCGGGTCAAAATCGCACTAGTTCTGCTCTTGATCGCCGTATCCATGGCCCTGGTATGGAGTCTATTTCATCGCTACGCCACCCAGTCGTGGCGCTTTCGCCTTGAGTCCAACGAGGATTTCGCGATTTCCGGAAATCGTAACGTCAGCCGTTCGCAGATGATGGACGTCATGGCCAGCGACATCGATCGCAACGTTTTCTTCGTGCCGCTGGAGCAACGCAAAAAGCAGTTGGAGCAGATTCCCTGGGTGCAATCGGCGGCAGTTATGCGCCTGCTGCCTCATCGGCTAAAGATCGTCATCCAGGAGCGCACCCCGGTTGCTTTCGTCGAAATCGCCTCGCACATCGAACTCATCGACGCCAATGGCGTCATCATGGAACTCCCGACGGGTCAGGCGGCGCGCTATTCCTTTCCTGTGATCGTGGGGATCTCCGATGCTGACCCGGCGTCGACCCGTGCGGCACGCATGAAAATCTATTCGCAACTGATGAAGGACCTGGATGCCGGCGGAGCGCATTACTCAGGCGATCTGAGTGATGTCGACCTCTCCGACCCCGACGACGTGAAGGCCACGGTCACCGACCCGCATGGCGCAGTGCTGGTCCATCTCGGCTCGGGGAATTTCCTGGAGCGCTTTAAGCTCTACGTCGCTCACGTCGCGGAGTGGCGGACGCAGTTTCGAAGGCTGCAATCGGTAGATTTGCGCTACGAGCACCAGGTGATCGTCAATCCGGATTCCCCGAATGTAGGTGCGAAAATTGATGAAGCGGGGGCTGAGAACGCGACCAACCCCGTATCGGCGCGGCCCGATGCTCAGAAGAACAGGGTTTCGCCACCTCATAGAGCGAAGAAACGCCACTGAACATGGGAAGCCAAACGGAAAACCTGCTTACGGTGATCGATGTCGGTAGCGCCAAAACATGCGTTATCGTCGCCGAAGTGAATGACTATGCCTTGCGTTACCGCGGCCACGGCATCTCCGACTCGCGCGGCATGCGCAAGGGTGTCATCGCCGACCTCGACAAGGCCGTCGACTCGGTCAAGAAGGCGGTCGAAGAGGCCGAAAACGTCGCCCAAGCTCCGGTGGAGCACGCGATTGTGGGCGTGGCCGGCTCGCATATTCGCGGCGTGAACAGCCACGGCGGCATCAGCCTGGGATCGCGTTCCCGGGAGATCAGCCGCGATGATGTGCGCCTGGCAGTTGAGAAGGCGCGCAGCATCGCCATGCCCGAAGACCGCGAGGCGCTACACCTGCTGCCCCAAGAATTCATTCTCGACGGGCAGGGTGGGGTGCGCGATCCCGCGGGGCTGATGGGCCGCAAACTGGAGGTGCGCGTCCACATCGTCACCGGGGGAGGGACAGCGACGCAGAATGTTGTCTCGGCGGTGAACCGTGCCGGCATTCACGTGGACGACACCGTGTTCGAAGCCCTGGCCTGCGCCGACTCGGTGCTGCAAACCGACGAGCGCGAGTTGGGCGTCTGCCTGGTCGACATTGGCGCCGGTTCCACCGACCTAATCGTGTACTACGAGGGGGTTGTGATCCATACCGGGGCAATCCCGATCGGAGGCGACCACTTCACCAACGATGTGGGAGTAGGCTTCCGCACCCCGATTCCCGACGCCGAAAACATCAAGAAGATGTTCGGATGTGCGATTGTCACACGTATCCCCGAGGGCAATGAGATTGAAGTGCCGTCCGTAGGCGACCGGCCCTCGCGTCTGATGCAGCAGCGCATGCTGGGCGAAATTCTGGAGCCTCGCGCGCGCGAACTGATGGAACTGTTGCGCGATCACCTGCGGCAGGCAGGCATGTCGGACCTGCTGGGAGCCGGACTGGTGTTCACGGGTGGCGGGTCGCGCCTGAACGGGCTGCTGGAAATTGCCGACGATGTGCTGCGCCGCCCGATACGCCAGGGATATCCGGTCCCCATTGCCAAGCTACCTTCGAATCTGTTGGAACCGGAGTTCGGAACAGCAATCGGCCTGGTGCTGTACGGACACCGCGCGCGGCAGGCGCGCATGAATCTCGATCGCGGATTGGGAGCGAGGATCAAGGCGTTGTTTGCTAAGCAGGGCGCGTAGTGTTCGATGAGAAGTGTGGTGATGGCTCGCATATCCGAGATGCACAAGAGACAACCAGGCTGGATTCAACTCTGATGTTGCGTATGCATTCACATACAGGAGTAACCGATGATCGAAGACTTCAACGATAAGGCTCAGCCGGAAAACGATATTCGCATCCACTTCAACGAAGAGCTGCTGAACAGCGCGAAAATCAAGGTCATCGGTGTGGGCGGCGGCGGCAGCAACGCGGTCAACCGCATGATCGAATCGCGCCTGGAAGGCGTGGAGTTCGTGGTGGCAAACACCGATCTGCAAGCGCTAAAGGGATCGAAGGCGCCGGTCAAGATCCAGCTTGGCGTAAAGCTGACCAATGGGCTAGGCGCGGGCGCCAATCCCGACGTTGGACGCAAAGCTGCCCTGGAGGACGCCGACAAGATCATCGAAGCGCTGGAAGGCGCGGACATGGTCTTCATCACTACCGGACTCGGCGGTGGGACCGGCACTGGGGCGGCGCCGATTATCGCTTCCCTGGCTAGCGAAATGGGCGCGCTGACGGTTGCGGTCGTAACCAAGCCATTCGCCTTCGAAGGCAAGCGTCGCCAGAACCAGGCGGAGTGCGGCTTGCAGGAACTCATCGACTCTGTCGATACCACCGTTGTGATTCCCAACGAAAAACTGCTGGCCGTCGCCAAAGACGCCGGCTTCTTCGAGTCGTTCCGCGTGGCTGACGATATTTTGCGCCAGGCAGTGCAGGGCATCTCCGACATCATCACCATTCCCGGCATCATCAATCGCGACTTCGCGGACGTGAAGACCATCATGGCGGGAATGGGTTATGCCGTAATGGGCACGGCGACGGCAAAGGGAGAAGGCAGAGCGACCACAGCCGCGCAAGCGGCGATTGCCTCCCCGCTGCTTGAGGCCGGCGCCATCGATGGAGCGCGCGGCATCCTCATCAATATCACCGGTTCCAGTTCCCTGCGGCTGGCCGAGGTGAATGAAGCATCCACCATTATTCAGAGCGCTGCCCACGAAGACGCGAACATTATCTTCGGCGCCGTGCTCGACGAGAAGATGAAAGATGACGTGAAGATCACGGTGATCGCTACCGGCTTTAAGGAAGTCCGGCGCCACCGCGAGCAGGGGGAAACGGCGTCAGCGCTGCACAGCGCACGCGCCACAGCAGCGAGCGTGCAAGCGACCTACGAGGTATCGGCGATCCGAGAGGCGGACATCGCAAAGGCAGCGCGCAAGGCAGAGCCAATCCGCCCGGCGGACCCGGACGCACAAGTCCCTGAGCGTTCGCGGCCCATTCCGTATGTGCCCCTCGACGACATCGATTCCGAAATCGTGCGTCATGCCGAGCCGCTGGAAGATACGCTGGCACGGCAGAAGAGCGTGCCAGAGCCGATGCCTATCGACACGGTAAGTAGCAGTGTGGATATCAGCTACAACACGGACGATCTTGAGATTCCCGCGTTTATGCGCAAGCGGGCGGAAAACTAAGTGCTCCGCGAGCGACACGCGTTAGCGGGCTGGAGAAGATGGGGAAAAGCAGATTCCTCGCGGGCTAAAAGGCCGCTCGTGATGACAATAACAAGAAGCGCGTAACGGCGCAGCTAATGCTGCGCCCCTTCAGCTCACGCCGTGGCTTTGCGCGAGCCGGCCACCAACAGCACGACTCCTGCGGCGCACAACACGCCACCCACAGCGGGCGGCAATTTTTCCTGGTCGTGCGTCGTCACGCCGACGGACGCGTCTCCGACTTTAACTCCGTGAGAATGGCTGGTGGGCATAGGGACGAGAAAAGCTAAAATGCCCAACACCAGTACGACAACTCCGATCCAAGCTAATGGACGCATGAACTCTCCTTTTGAAGTGAGATGCCTGCACTGCCGCTGGTGCTGTCTGACCTGGTTGTTTGTACCGCCCGCCCCCGAGCAACCACGTGCCGCTGCCGATTCCGCTATGATCTTCCTTTCGTGAACATCAATCGTCATCATCGTCTGCAAGTAATCCTTGCGTTCGGGCTGGTGTACGTCTTCTGGGGTTCGACCTATCTGGCGATCGGGATTGCCGACCAGGAACGACTGCCTCCGGCAGTGATGTGCGCCATCCGCTTTGCTATTGCCGGGCCGCTCGTGCTGGTTGCATGCGTGGCAATGGGCCGTAGGGTACGCATTACCTGGCCCGAGGCGGGGCGGTTAGCGACTATTGGCTGTCTTTTGCTTGTGGGCGGCAACTTCGGCCTGGCTTGGGCGGAGCTGTGGGTGCCGACCGGCTTCGCTGCGCTCATCGTGGCGGTAACGCCCATCTGGTTTCTGCTGCTCGAGACATTCGTGTTTCGCGGTGATCGGATATCGCGGCGCGGCCTGCTGGGTGTGGTGCTGGGGATTGCCGGTGTCGCCATCCTGGTTTGGCCGCGCATCGAACATCGCGCGACGCTCGGTATCATGCCGCTGCTGGGCGCCTGTACGCTGTTGATCTCATCGCTGAGCTGGTCAATTGGATCGGTGGCTTCACACAGTTGGCAGATGAAAGTCGATCCCTTCGTCGCCACCGGCTGGGAGATGTTGTTTGCCGCCATTGGCAATGCCATCGTCGCGTTGGTCAGCGGCGAGTACCAGCGGATTGTGTTGACGCGCCGCGGAATCGCGGCGGTGCTGTACCTGGTCGTCTTCGGATCGTGGGTGGGCTACAGCGCCTATATCTGGCTGCTGAAACATGTGCCGACGGCGAAAGTGGCTACTTATGCCTATGTCAATCCGGTGGTCGCAGTCTGCCTGGGATGGTTCGTACTGCATGAGCGCCTGGACGCTTTTATGGCCGCAGGTACGGTGGTCATTATTGCCGGCGTCGCCCTGGTAACAACCGCGAAGGTGCACACGCCCAGCGAGGCTTCCACAGGGACGTTGCCTGAGTTTGAATCAGAAGTGTAGCGCGCCAGGGTTCCCTAATCCAGCCTGACCAGAAACACGCCGCCTTCTTTGACGTGCGTTTTGCTGGCGACCTCCTCCGCCTGGCGCTTGTCGTCGCCTTGGGGGCGGATGCGGACCCACTCGCCCGTCGGCCCGGTGAACTGGATTACGTTGGCGGTTTCGTATCGATCCTGCAGCTTCTCTTTCAGCTTGCGAGCGTCGCGTTCGCTGTGGAAGGCGCCGATCTGCACACACCAGCGGCCACCCTGGCCGATAGGAGCGGGTGCCGACAGCACCTCCACCTTCACCTCCGCCGTGCCGGGTATCCACACGTCAACCGCCTTGGCTGCGGCGAGCGAGAGATCAATGATCCGATCTTCGATGAACGGTCCGCGGTCGGTGATGCGCACCATCGCTGAACGCCCGGTGCTGAGGTTCGTCACTCGCACCATGGAGTTGAGCGGCAGGGTGCGGTGCGCCGCGGTCATGGCGTTCTGGTCGTAAATCTGGCCGTTGGCGCCGCGGCGATGGTGATACGGGGGGCCATACCAACTCGCCAAACCGGTTTCGACATAAATGGGCTTGGCGTGACGGGGAACCGTGGCCGTGCCTTCATCGGTAGCGGCCCCTTGCGGCTGAGGCGGAGTGAGGGTCGGCGGAGGCGGCACGGGATGAGAGCGCGAGGTCTTGTGGCCGCCGCACGCCGAGAGCAGCAGCAGGGCCGCGGCAACGCAGCTAAGCAGCGCCCTTCGCGTAGCTAGCCCTTCTTTTGTTTGCTGGAGTCCATCACGTCGGCGGCCTGTTTCAGCTTTTCGCTGGCGACGCGCAGCGCGGTCGTCGAGTGCTGGCGAATCGCCGGCACCAGTTCGTCGTTGATGTACTGGATCAGCAACTGCGTCTCTTCCTCGATCCGATGCGAGGCATCGCCCAGCATGGAGTCGAGCCTCTGCCCGGCCGTCTCGAAAGGACGGCGAGGGTTCTTGTTCGGTTCGGTCACGGCAAGCCACCTTGTGAGCAGCAAAAAATCGTCAGGCACAAAGATTATGGGATGAATAGCGGCGACCGTCAATTGGCGAGGAAGGAACCGGGCTACCTGGCATGTCCCTTTCAGCATCCCTTCTACGGGACACGCACGATGGTACTAAGGCTCTCCAGTGTTCCCCTTATACAGCCAGCTCTGGATTTTCACTATCATGAAGACAGGGCCGCATAGCAGCCCTGAGGTACTCGATTTGAAGTTTTTCTTTCATCTGCTATTAACGGGCATGCTCGCCGCAGGCGCCGCAGCCCAAACCATTACGGCAAAAGCAGCGCCGCCAAAAACTACTACCAACACCGCGGCACCCAAAAAGCAGGATGCGCGCAAAAAGTTTGTTCTGGATGTCGTGCACAGCGCGGTAGCGTTGCCGCAGCCCGATCCGCAGGACCGCCTGCGGGTCCTGTACGCAGCTGCCAACGTGATTGCTCCCATGGACAACAAAATGGCGCAGCAGTTCGCCAAAGAAGGCGCAGGAATCGAGACGAAGTTGGTGGCTGAGGGCCAGAAGCCCGCGGTTTCGATGCTGGCGGGAGGACACGTCGATTGCGCCTCCGCGCTGACTTTTGTGCAGACCATTCCTCCGGCTGCCGTGCTGGACGCGGAACAATCACTGATTGGCGCCATCACGGCCTGCCCCAAGCAGGTGAACGAGGCTGCCAAGCGCAAGCTGGAAGCCGGATTGGAGCAGGGTAGCCTGGCCGCGCGTCCCATCCTCGCCCTGATGGACGCGGACGGCATGAAGTCCGACTGGTCACAGGCTATGTTCGCTAAGATGTTCGCCTCGCTTCCCGCCGACGCGACGGCTTTCGCCAATGAGGCTCCCAATTACGCTGCCATGTTTGCGCGCGCTGCCCCCAACATGGACCGCGGCGCGGTCAAGACTGCCGGACTGAAATTCCTGTTATGGCTGGCCAAGCTGCCGGACTCTCCGCAGCGCGAGGTTGCCGTTCACCTGACCACCGGCGCGTTGACTGACGTCCTGGGCAAAGATGCGTACGACGAGATGCTACGCTCCGACGTGATGGCGCAGCAGGTAGCGAACTCGGCTACGCAGAACGCGGTGGTGCCGCCTCCCGAGGAGGAGAGCGTTTCCGTCCTGCGAGCCATGGAAAACAACGGCGATCGCACCGACGAACTGGAGGCAATGCCGGCCTCGCTACGTGCGCGGGAAGCGGCAGCCAGCGGGTTTGCCAGCGGGACCTCCGGCAATCGCAAGATGGCTGATCACTACTTCGACATCGCGTTCTCATCTATCAACGAAGTCTGGTCGAATCGCGCTTCTTCCAATACCAGTGCGCCTGCGGTGGTCGAAGAGGTGAGCGAGGCGGCTGCCCAGGTCGACCCCATCGCCGCGCTGCAACGCTCGGAACGGCTTCAGGACCCCTCGGCCGAGGCGATCAGCATGTTGGCCGTGGCCCGAGTTGTTGTGGGCAGTCCATAGACTTCATTCCGCGTCGTGGAAGATGATGCCCAGAGTGTAGCGGCTGCCCCGCCGCACCCGGGCGACGCCGTGTTTCATGTTCACGCGGTAGTAACCGCGCGAGCCACTTACCGGCCGGTAGCGCGTGGTGAAGATTACGGCACAACCTTCGCCTGCGGCAATGACTTCGGCCTTCGATTGTGCGCGAGGCCGCTGTTCCACCAGCACGAACTCCCCACCCTCCCAGTCGCGATCCTGCTGGCCCAGCATGTACACCATTTGCAGCGGGAAAGCTACCGCTCCGTAGATGTCCTGATGCAGGCAGTTGTAGCCATCCTGCTCGTAATGCAGCATCAGCGGCGTGGGACGCTTCTGGCCGGCGCGATGACATTGCTCCAGAAAGGCCGTGTGCTCAGCGGGAAAGCGCGTTTTGTCTCCGAGTGCCTCCGCCCATTCATTAGCCACCACCGCAAGATGCGGATACACATTCGTCCGAAGCTCGTGCACGATTACGGGCAGCGGATTGGCGAAGTATTTGTAATCTCCGCGGCCAAAACGTAAGCGCTCCATAACGACGCGGCTGCGAAACAGCTCATCGCGCGGATAAATGTCGCGCAGCTCGACGCATTCCTCGGCGGTGAGCACGCGAGGAGTGACAGCATAGCCCGATCCGGTTAGCGACTGGCGCAGATCGGGCCATGGCAGCGAATCAATACGGTCACGAATTTGAGGCGAGTTGGACATTTGCGGTATCTCAGGCAGAGCTCGTGACATAGGTGCGTCGGCGCCGTGTCTAAAACAAGTTAGAGGTACGAGCGCTTCGTATCAGGGCGCGGCTGAAACAGTTGCTAAGAAACTCGAAGCGCCGGATCCCTCGCGGGCTTAAAGCCCGCTCGGGACAAACAAGAATAAAGGACTCATACGCGGGTCTAAAGGCCCGCACTACCCAAGCAGTTCATTACATCGAGTTCTTCAGCAGCCTGTGAAAACGTGCCGTGACACAAAGCCATTCGTCAATAATGTAGAGCCATCGCTTTCCCGGTCGCTATCCGTATCTTGCCGTCGAACCGGGCTGTGCCACGGTTCAATGAGTTAGGATGAGAATCGCCACGCGACCGGCGGCATGCAATGCACATTCCCGACGGCTACCTCAGTCCATCCACCTGCGCGGCGCTCTACGCCGGAGCCGCCGCGGGATGGTGGTCTGCGCTGCGCCGCCTCAGGCGTGTGCTGCTGAATCGCGTCATCCCACTCATTTCCGTCTTCGCGGCATTCTCGTTCGTAGTGATGATGTTCAACCTGCCGCTGCCCGGTGGCACCACAGGTCACGCAGTGGGGGTGACCATCGCCGCCATTGTGCTGGGCCCGTCAGGCGCGATGCTAGCTGTGTCCATCGCGATTGGCATCCAGGCACTGTTCTTCGGCGATGGCGGCATCAGTACCCTCGGCGCGAACTGCTTCAACATGGCGATTGTGGGCTCGCTCGTAGCCTACGGAAGCTATCGGTTGATAGCGGCCGGTTCAAACCTGTCGTCCAAGCGGCGCGTCACGGCGGCGGCGATTGCCGGCTACCTCGCCGTGAATGCGTCGGCGCTACTGGCCGCGGTGGAGTTCGGCATCCAGCCCATGCTGTTTCACGATGCGACAGGAACGCCGTTGTATGCGCCCTACCCGTTGCACATCGCCATCCCCGCCATGATGATCGGCCACCTGACGTTTGCGGGCCTGGCCGAAGCCGTCATTTCCGCTGGCCTCGTCGCGTATCTCCAGGTAGCTGATCCAGCGCTGTTGCGGGGCACGTCAGGGGCGCAATTCGAGATGGCGGGAGACGCCCGCCCAGCCAGCGGCTCTCTCCGGCGATTATGGCTGACCGTCTCAGTGCTCATGCTCCTGACCCCTGTCGGAATCCTGGCGGCCGGCACTGCCTGGGGTGAGTGGTCGCCCGCGCAGTTGGCGCGCACCGATGCAGCAAGTTCTGCGACCGTTACAACCGCGGCCATTCCTGCGGCACTACAGCGGCTGTCGAATCTTTGGACCGCTCCATTCCCAAGGTATGCACCCACTTTCATGAAGAGTCCGGCATTCGGATATTTGCTGTCCGCTATGTTTGCCGTAGGATTTCTGCTGGTTCTTTCACTGCTGGCGCGCAGTTGGCTGGGGCGCCGCCGCACTGGATTGTCGCAATGAGCCGGCGCTTCCTCGACACCACCGTGATCGGCTTCGCTCGGGCGTTGACGCGCGCCATGACTGCGGAAGAGGTCGCGCGCCGCAAGGGGCTGTTGCAGGCGCTCGACCCACGAGTTCGGGTGATCGGAATACTCGTGCTGGTTTTGGCGGTAACGCTGTCGCACAGGATCGTCGTGGTTGCAGCCTTATTTTTTCTCGCGGTGATAATCGCGCTGCTGTCGCGCGTCACCCTGGCGACGTTGGCCAAGCGGGTTTGGTTGGTGGTGCTGGCTTTTACCGGGGTCATTGCGCTGCCGGCGATCTTCCTGACGCCGGGCACGCCGGTACTGGCCTCGGCAGGGAATTCGCTGCACATCACCCAGCAAGGGTTGCGTGCAGCGGGACTGCTGGTCCTGCGAGTAGAGACCGCCGTCACCCTAACGACATCACTGGTCCTGTGTACGCTCTGGAGTCATGTCCTGAAGGCACTGCGAGCGTTCCGGTTGCCCAAGGAAGCGATTGCCATGCTGGCCATGACCCATCGCTACATCTTTCTGCTGCTGGACACGGCCAGCCAAATGTTCGATTCGCGACGCAGCCGCACCGTCGGCGTGATGCCCGCCGCCGAGCAGCGCCGCATGACCGCCCGGACCGCAGGTGTGCTGTTGAGCAAGAGCATGGAGCTGAGCAACGACGTTTACCTGGCGATGCAGGCGCGCGGGTTTCGTGGCGACGTGCAAGTCCTCTCAGACTTCCGAATGAGCGGCTGGGACTACCTGGGATTGCTGGCCTTTCTGGTCGCCGGAACTGCTGCCTTTTGGATGGGCAGGTAATCTCACATGGCGCCCCTCTTCAAAGTGCGCAATGTTAGCTTTCACTATGACGGCATTCCCGCGCTCCGGGGGCTCTCGCTCGAGATCCCGTGCGGCGAAGGCGTTGCCTTGTTGGGGGCCAACGGATCCGGCAAGTCCACGCTGCTGCGCCTGCTTGACGGCTTACACTTCCCTTCCCATGGTTCGGTGAGCTTCGACGGTCAGGACCTTACCCCGCAGTTGCTCCAGCGCGACCAGTTTGCGCTCCCGTTCCGCCGCCGCGTGACGCTTGTCTTCCAGAATCCCGACGTGCAGTTGTTCAATCCCACTGTCTTCGATGAAGTCGCGTTCGCGCCTTTGCAACTCCAGTGGCCGAAAGAAAAGATCCTCGCGAAGGTGAGCGCGACGCTGGAACTGATGGGGATTGCTCACTTGCGCGACCGTCCTCCCTATCGTCTCTCCGGCGGGGAAAAGAAGCGGGTGGCGCTGGCGTCGGTAATCGTACTCGATCCCGAGGTGCTGCTGCTCGACGAGCCCACAAGCACGCTCGATCCACGCACTCAGAGCCATGTCATCGACCTCATTCAGGAGTGGAAGGGCTCGTCCAAGACGGTAATTACCGCGACTCACCAGTTAGAGATGGTGGAGGACATCGCCGATCGGGTGGTTGTGTTGGAGGAAGGTAGGGTGGCAGCCAGCGGGACTCCGGCGGAGATTCTCGCGAATCACGAGTTGCTGCTGCGGGCGAATTTGGTGCACGCGCACCGGCATTCGCACGGCACCTATGTCCACTCCCACCCCCATTTCCACTCGCATTCCAAACACGAACACTGACGATGGTCTGATCAAAGCCCGGCGCGGTGATCCGGGCTTGACAAGCCAACGGGCACGTCCGACTATGCCCTCATAACCAGCCACGCTGACGGTTCGCGGAGGGCCTCGCTATGCAGCACACACACTCGACCGATCCCGCCAATTTCGCCAATTTCACTACCCATATGGCTAATCCTGCACCGCTGGCCAAGATCGGCAAAGGCGGTTTTCGTGAATTCAAGGAATTTGCCCTGAAGGGAAGCGTCCTCGATATGGCCATCGGGATTATCCTGGGCGTCGCCTTCGGGAAAATTATCACTTCGTTCGTCGAAGACATCATCATGCCGATCATCAGCGCGATCTTCGGCAAGATGGATTTCTCCAGCATGTTTGTGAGCCTAACCGGCAAACACTTCGAGAGCCTCGCGGCTGCGAAATCGGTTGGAGCACCCACCCTCAACTACGGCGTGTTCATGAACGCCGTTCTGAATTTCGTTATCGTCGCCCTGGGGGTGTTTTTGCTGGTGCGTCAGGTCAACCGCTTTCGGCGGGTGCAGGAAGTCGAGATGCGGGAATGTCCGTTCTGCTTCAGCGGAATCGTGAAGAAGGCGACCCGCTGCCCCTACTGCACGGCAGCCATCGAATAGGCAGCGCAGCCTATCACTCAGTGATTTATTCCGCGGATTTGTTATCCCGGCCGGAGGGAAGCGGAGCGGGGAGGCTGCCCTGAGGGTGCCGAAGGGGCTCTGCGGTTGAGACGTGCTCAGCAGCGCGATCCGGCTCGCTGGTAGGAAGGAATTCTGCCGGTGCCGGCATTGCCGCCGGATACTTCGCCTCAGGATAGAGTTTCGCCAGCAGCAGTATCCCGGCAGCGGTGACGATCAGATCGAAGACGCTCGCCTCTGGTCCGACACTGCCCCCGCTCAGCCACTTCGATCCCATCAGCGAGGCGTTCAACATGTGCCCTGCGGCATGAATGCCGCTGTTAGGTGTGGAGTAGAAAAAGCTCTCGCCCCAGTCGAAGGACATGTGCCAGCCGATGGCAAACCACAGATTGCCGGTGCGGCGCAGTGCCATGCAGAGGAATAATGCGATCAGGACGATTTCCACCAATCCAACCCAGGTCTCCCCGGGATTGCCCCGGTGGGCGACGGCGAACACGATGCAAGTAATGGCAGCGGCCGGCCAGAATCCCAGCCCCCAGGTCAGCGTGAACTGTGCGTAACCGCGAAAGGTGAACTCCTCGAAGAAGCCCACCAGCAGGAAGGCGATGGCCCATAGCAGTCCATATTTCAAGAGGCCGAGGGGCGTAATAGCGAATCCGCCGGGAGAGTACGCATGTGCGGCGGCCATCATGCCGATGATGCACGACAGCATAACGAATCCCCACAACGCTCCCGCCCAAAAGTTCTTGTTGAGGAACTGCCGGAAAGGGAGTCCGTAATCACTCAGACTCCGGTGCTCGAAGCGGCCCATGACTGCGGTAACCAGGAGCAACACGGCAAAGGCGAAGAGCTCGGCGAAGATTACGTTGCGAGCGCTGAATTGCTGGGTGAGACGGGTGAACATTCTCCGCTGGAGCGGGGTGGTGGCGCCAAACACAACCGCAAGCAAGACCAGGAAGATCAGCACACGCCAGCCGGCGCGCAGGCCAAACGGTCCATAGAAGACTACCCACACGCGGCCGCTCGACTGTGGGGAAGGCGCAAGATCGGATTCGGGCATGAGTTACCTCGCCGAGTTAGACGAAAACCGAATGCGAGTAGTTCCGGGAGGCTGGGCAGCCTACATATAAGACAGAACCGTCCCATGGCGGAAATACCGGCTGCTTGCTGGCCCCGGGCCTATTTCCGGAACTGAGGCAATACCGCTTCGCCGAACAGCTTTGCCTGCTCCTCGCGATCGTCGCCCCAGATCTCCAGCATGATATTGGTGCAGCCAGCCTGGCGGTATTCTTCGATACGCGCGCAGCATTCGTCAGGGGTGCCGGCGATAGGACGCGCCTTATCGAGCACATCGTCAGTAACGGCCTGCGCCGCCGCTTTGCGCCCGCCCTTCTCCATGGCCTCGGCAATGGGCGCGATCTCCTCGAACGTCAGACCGGCCTTTTGCAGCAACACGTCGGCCGAGCCACGGATGTTCTGCACCTTGTTCGCGAGATACATCGCCGCCATCTCGCGTGCGCCTTCCCTACCCTTCTTCGGATCCTGGTTGATGCTGCCGACGATCACGGCGCCCAAATCGAGCGACGCCGGATCCTTGCCCGATTTCCGGGCGCCTTCTTCCATGTTCCCGCGCGCATAGCGCACGAAATCGGGCGTCGTGATGCTGGCCGTCAGCAAGCCGTCAGCATGAGATCCCGCCAGCCTCTGCAGCACTGGGCCCGTGGCGCCGACGTAAATGGGAACGGGCGCTCGCGAAACATGGGCCTCGTCTTTCAATGCCGGAGCGGAGGCGACGAATGCTTTGCCGTGATACTCAACCGACTCCCCGGCCAACAGGGCCCGCACGATCTCGATGCTTTCGCGCATGACCACCACCGGGCCAACGTCTTTGCCCTGCTCCCCTTCACCGATCTCCTTCATGAAGATTTTGGAGGCGCCCAGTCCCAGCAGAAAGCGGCCGTCACCGGCTGCATCCTGCATGACGCGAGCTTCCATAGCGATCTGCACCGGGTGACGCGTGTAGGGCGAAATAATTCCCCAGCCGACGACAATTCGCTTGGTCTGGCTGGCGATGACGGCTGTCATGGCGGTAGAAGAGCGCGCCTCCATGCCATGCTTGCGCCACCAGGGATAGGCTTCCGCCAGCCAGAAGATATCGAAGCCGGCACGATCGCAGGCCTGCGCCATGCGCACCGTCTGTTGCAGCGGCTCCATGCTGAGTTGCAGGACGCCAATTCGAAAAGGAACAGCCATCGGTGGGATTGCCTTTCGCTTAAGAGCAACCGTTAGTTGCTGAAGACGCTGATGGTCAGCATGGTCCCGCTTTGCAAGATGACCTGCTGCTTGGCGCTGGCGACCTTCGAGGCCGCACCCGCGCCGCCGCCCGCGACTGCGCCGATCGCAGCACCCTCACCTCCGCCGAAGATGCCGCCCAGCCCAGCGCCGATGGCCGATCCCAAACCTGCGCGAATCCATGTGTACTTGCCCTGTCCGGAGCTCTCGATCGCGCCCTCGTTACCAACTTTATCGCCGTGCACATACACCTGGGTTACTTCCGCTAGCATTTTGCCGCGCCGGCCATCACGCAACACGATTCGGTCAAAGCTAAGCAGCAGTTCGGCCGATCCTTTGAAGTGTCCGGATTGGCTTACGGAGCGCACCGTGCCGTGAATGATGGCGCCCCTGTAAGGACCGTCACTGACGTCGGCGGTGAACTGGTCTCCGGCCTGAGAAAACTGGGTGGAGAGTGGGGTGTTCAGTGTGATATCCAGCTTAGTGCCGATGCGAATGGGAAGGATGGCCTCTTGGCCAAAACTCATTGTGGAACATGCCAGCATCAAGGCGAGCGCAGCTATCAACTTAGCCGAAGTGTACAGCTTCATTACCGGGAATCTCCTAGTATCGGGGTCTCCGCAGCATACTTCAGATTCGGCAATGAATCCAGCAACGACGAAGCGAAAAAGCTAGCGCGCTCTGTCGAACAGGCCAGCGGTGGAAGCAGATCTCAGTCTGCGATATAGGGGCGCCGCAGTTCCACGACGCCGCAATTACCGGTGGCGTCGACGTCGGTATCGCGCGGCCCTTTGGGACCGCCTTCACGCATCTTGGCGCTCATCTCCTCGATGACGATTTCCACCACGGGTGTTGCGTCAAGGTGAGCTTTGGGTGCAGCGGCGTAGCCCTGACCGGCAGTGCGTCCGGGAAAGTAGCGCGACGTCATCGCTTGGAAGACTATTTGTTTCTCCTTGTCATCTTCCACCAGCCGCCCCCTTCCGAAACACATTACGCTGCGATAGTTGGCGGAGTGATACCTGGCATCGCGCGAATAGACCAGCCCATCGAGTTCGGTGACCGTCGCGCAGACCGGCACGCCCGACGCCAAGTGCGCGATGAGCCGGCTGGACAGCCCACCATGGACGTACAGGCTGTCGGGACGCTCGGCGGCATAGTGATAGAGCATCGGGATGACGTACGGTCTCCCGTCCTGCTCGAAACCCACGTGAACGACCTGGCCCTGCGCCAGAAACTCTTGCGCGCGCTGCGGCACCGAGCGCTCCGCATGCTGGCGGACCGTGGTCTTCCATACCGTTTCCATCTCGCTCGTGCTACTCATCGGTTCATCCCCCAAAATCCGTTATGTGGGTTATGATCACTGGCAATCGGACCTGCGAAAAGATCCATTTTGGTCAATGCAGATGGAGCCACTTTTGCAATGAAGAAATCAGGTGCCTCAATCGGACCGGCGGCGCTGACCATCAACGACGCCGATACCGCCTCGCTGTACCAGCAGCTTTACCAGCAACTGCGGAGAGCGATCCTGACAGGCCGCTTGCCACCGGGCGCGAAGCTGCCATCCACCCGCGCTCTAGCCCGGGAGCTTGCTGTCGCGCGCAACACCGTGATGGGCGCCTACCAGCAGCTTCTGGCCGAAGGCTATGTCGAAGGGGAAACCGGTTCGGGAACCTATGTGGTCCGCACCTTGCCGGAGCAGATTTGTCTCGCGTCGCCTGTCCGTCGCGATGCGTCCGCCGCGCGACGATTGCCTGCTCTCTCGCAGCGCGGCCGAATTCTGGCGCAGGCCTCGCTGGGCGCTCGTTATGCCGACCCGCCCCGGCCGTTTCGGCCAGGCACGCCTGCGCTCGACGAATTTCCATTCGCGCTATGGAACCAGCTGCTATCCAAGCATTGGAGGCGCAGGCCTGCGGCCCTGCTGCCCTACAGCGATCCCGCTGGATATCTGCCCTTGCGGCAGGCGATCGCCGAGTATTTGTCAGTCGCTAGAGCGGTTGATTGCGCTGCGGAGCAGATCGTCATCGTTTCGGGAGCGCAGCAGGCGCTCGACTTGGCGGCGCGCTTGCTGCTCGATCCCGGCGACGAAGCATGGATCGAGGACCCGGGATATAACGGCGCACGGGCGGCATTGGCGGCCGCCGGCGTCAGGCCGGTGGCAATAGCGATCGATAGTGGAGGTCTCGACGTGGTCGCCGGCGAGCGCTTGTCGCCGAATGCGCGCTTGGCCTATGCGACTCCGTCGCACCAGTACCCCACCGGAATCATTATGACGTTGTCCCGGCGGCTGGAGCTGCTGGCATGGGCGGAGCGAAAGCGCGCCTGGATTCTGGAAGACGATTACGACAGCGAGTACCGCTATGCCAGCCGTTCCATCGCATCGCTGCAGGGTCTGGACCGCTGCGGATGCGTGATTTATTGCGGCACGTTTAGCAAAGTGTTGTTTCCTTCTTTGCGGCTTGGATACGTGGTTGTTCCAACTCAGTTAGCGGATCCTTTCCTGCGCGCGAAGGCGGTGGTGGACCGGCACTGCCCTCTCGGCGAACAGGCTGTGTTGGCCGAGTTCATTACCGAAGGCCACTTCGCCCGGCATATTCGCCGTATGCGAGTTTTGTACCAGGAGCGGCAGAGGGTGCTGCTGGAGAGTCTGCAACGCGAATTGGCGGGTGCGGTCGAGGTGCACTCGCACGAGGCGGGAATGCACGTTGTCGCCTGGCTGGCCAGGGGACAGCGCGACTCCGTGATCTCACGGAAGGCGCGGGAACTGGGAGTGGAAGCCCCAGCGCTGACCGTATATCGCGAGAAGGCGGGTGGCCGTCCCGGCCTGGTGCTGGGCTACGCCGCGTATTCGGAAGCGCAGATTCGTCAGGCAGTGCGAAAACTCGCGCTGGCCTTCGCATAAAATCCCCTCAAGAAAAATGGCACGGGGAGGAGAGAAACCCCGTGCCTTGGGCGTGCCGGTTAGCACGCATTTTCCACTAGGGAAAAACTATTCGTGCATCATGTCGAGGTGCGGATGTTCGACGTGAGCGTGTCCGCAGCCCAGCGGGCACTCGCCTAAAATCGGGCGGCACGACGGATCTTCTCCGACCTCGATCATCAGCGGCGGCAGCTTGATTTCCGCGAACTGCTCCGCCTCGGTCGAGTGCTTCAGTGCCGTCACCGACGACTTGCCGCTGGCGATCACCTGGGTGACTTCGTCGAAGTATCCGGTTCCAACGAAGCGCTGGTGCTTCACTGCGGAGTAGCCATGGCTGTACTCGCGCGAGAATTCCTTCTCCTGCAAACGGGAATATGCCGTCATCCCGCTGTCTCTATAAGCGCGCGCCAACTCGAACATGCTGAGGTTGAGCGCATGGAATCCGGCGAGCGTGATGAACTGGAACTTGTAGCCCATTTCCGCCAATGCGGGCTGGAAGCGCGCGATGGTCCTGTCGTCCAGCTTCTTCTTCCAATTGAACGACGGCGAGCAGTTGTAGGCCAGGAATTTGCCTGGGAACTGTGCGTGAATGGCGCTGGCGAAGCGCTCGGCCTCGTCCAGGTTCGGCTCCGAAGTCTCGCACCAGATCAAATCCGAATACGGAGCATAGGCCAGACCGCGCGCGATGGCGGAATCCAGGCCACCATGGATCTCGTAGAAGCCCTCGCCCGTACGTTTGCCGGTGCAGAAAATCTTGTCGTAATCGTCGATGTCGCTGGTGAGCAGATGCGCACTGTTGGCGTCCGTGCGGGCCAGGATCAGCGTCGGAACGCCCAAGACATCGGCAGCCAGACGCGCGGCAACCAGCTTCTGAATGGCTTCCTGCGTTGGCACCAGCACCTTGCCGCCCAGGTGACCGCACTTCTTCGCCGAGGACAACTGATCCTCGAAATGCACGCAAGCTACGCCCGCTTCGATCATGGCCTTCATCAGCTCGAAGGCATTCAGCGGCCCGCCAAAACCGGCTTCGGCGTCGGCGACCAGCGGAACGAACCAGCTGATGCCGTTCTTGCCTTCGGCATGGTGGACCTGGTCGGCGCGGGTGAGCGCGTTGTTCAGACGGCGCGCCAGGTTGGGGACCGAGTCGGCGGGATAGAGGCTCTGGTCGGGATACATCTGCCCGGCATCGTTCGCGTCAGCGGCCACCTGCCAGCCGCTCACGTAGATAGCCTGCAGGCCGGCAGTTACCATCTGCACCGCTTGATTGCCGCTCATCGCTCCCAGCGCATGAACGTATTCATCGCTGTTCAACATCTCCCAAAGTCGCTCGGCGCCCAGGCGGGCAAGCGTGTATTCGATGCGAAGCGTGCCGCGCAAGCGCACGACATCTTCTGGGGTATACGGACGTTGGATGCCTTTCCAGCGGGGATCAGTCTTCCAGGATTTTGCGAGTTCTGCCGGGGGTTGATGCGCCGCCATTACGTGATCTCCTCTCCAATTCTGGCGTTGAGTAGGGGGCTGACAACTCTTAAGGAATTGCTGGACTGCTGCCGGAATGGAACGAACGTTCGGTTCAGCATAATGAACACTAATTCCATATCGTGGCCACCTACGATAGCAGTCCTTTCCGCCGGCGCAAGCCGATTGTTCAAGATATTGAACATAAATTCATAATCTTGTACCATTGTGGGATTCCAGCACTGTTAGACTGGTTGCGTTATGTCCCGCCAAAATGAGAGTCCCTCCACCGCCGTCGAGCGCACGCTGCTGATCCTGGAAGCCGCCGCCCAGCGGGAGGATGGAACGTCGAATGCGGAATTCAGCCGTAAGTTAAAGATTCCAAAGAGCTCGGCCAGCTACATCCTGCGAACCCTGGAGCAACACGGTTATCTGCGCCGCGAAGGCGATCATGGGAAATACCGCTTAGGGATGAAGGTGTTGAGCCTGTCGCGCGCCGCATTAAGCGGTGTCGACGTGTGCGGTGTGGCGTTGCCGATCATGCGCCATCTCGTCGATCAGATCCACATCACCACGCATCTCGCCATCCTCGATCACGGCGAAGCGGTCTATGTGGAGAAGGTTGAGCCGCAGAGCTTCATCCGTATGGATACTTGGATTGGCCGCAGAATGGAGGTACACTCCACCGCCGTGGGAAAGGTGCTACTGGCTTATCTCGATCCTCATCAGCAAGAGGCGATCATCCGCCGGCGGGGGCTGAAGAAGCTGACACCGCACACCATCACCAGCCTGCCAAAGCTGATGAAGGAATTCGAACGCGTGTGTCACCTCGGCTACTCGGTGGACGATGAAGAGAACAGCCTTGGCGCGCGCTGCGTGGGAGCGCCGATTTTCAACGCGCAAGGCTCGGTGGAAGCCGCGCTGGCCTCGACCGGCGCCATTAATGACGTGCCTCGCGATGCCGTGCCGCGCATTGCCGAGATGGTGAAAGATGCAGCCCGCCGCATCTCGCAGCAGATCGGCTATCGCGGGCCATACCCCAGGACGAGGACTACTTAGCGGTCCTTGTCGCGGCTGGCGCCGAATCGCCGTCAGTTTTCTGAACCGCGAGCTTTCGCGACCTCCATCCTGATGTCATCCACTGATATCCCAGCGTCACCAGAACCGTGTTGAAAGCCGGATTCTCCACTTGAGGCATCCGATCAGGCCGGTTAGAGATGGAGGCGTAAAGGGGAGACTCGACAACTGCAGCTGATTGAGAGTTGATGACCGGCAGGTGACCGCTGCAGCTACTTCGTAGCCATCGCCGCCACGAGGGAGTGAAATATCTTTGCGCCGTCGGTCATGCCGAGATCCGGCTCACTGGCGCGCTCCGGGTGCGGCATCATGCCCAGGACGTTACGACCGGGATTGCAGATTCCGGCGATGTTTTCCAGTGAGCCGTTGGGATTGGCGTCCGCCGTAATGTCGCCATTAGGCGTGGAATAGCGGAAGACGATACGGTCCTGGTCTTTCAATTCCGCCAGTGTGCGTTGGTCACAGAAGTAGTTGCCTTCCATGTGGCCGATGGGAATTTGCAGCACCTCGCCTTTGCTGAGCTGCTGGGTGTACGGCGTGCCGGCGCTCTCCACCCGCACATAGACCGGCTTGCAGATGTACTTCAAGCCCGAATTGCGCAGCAGCGCTCCCGGCAGCAGTCCGGCCTCACAGAGGATTTGAAAACCATTGCAGATGCCGAGCACCAGACCACCATCGGCGGCGAACTTGCGCATCGACTCCATGACTGGGGAGAACTTGGCGATGGCGCCGGTGCGAAGATAGTCTCCGTAAGCGAAGCCGCCGGGCACGATGATGGCGTCGCAGCCGTGCAGTTCTGGCGAATCGTGCCACAGAAAGGTCACCGGCTGTTTGGCCACTTGCGAAACGACCCAGTAAGCGTCGTGATCGCAATTGGAACCGGGAAAGATTATAACGCCGAATTTCATGTTAGCAATTAGCAGTTAGCAGCTAGCAATTAGCGAAACCAGGCGAGCGCCAAGTGCTGAATGCCAAATGCGAACTCCAGACTTTCGAGTGTAGCATGGGTTTTGCGCCGTCCTCGACAGGATGGCATCCAACTGGAAAATGCAGTTTTCACGCCATCTCAGCATTACCGGCGAAGCGCTGCGGCGCTGGTTCGTGGCTCAGTGCTATGACTCGCTGGCGGTCGGCGCGCTGTGGTGGGCCGGGCTTTGGTATCTGCACGTGCCATTCGCGCTGTTCTGGGCGATTGCCGCTGCCGGACTGCAATTCATTCCACATTTTGGGCCGGTTTTGGGGTTTGTGGGCCCGGCCGTCTCAGAGCTGATCTCGGATGGCTTTGAGGGATTTCTCTATGTCCTGATTCTTTATGGTGCGGTGATCGTCATCGATGGCTTGCTGTTGCAGCCGGTAATCATGCGGCGTACAGCGCGCGTGCCCATCTGGGCCTCGCTGATTGTGCCCATTTTGCTCAGCTTGATCTTCGGCTTCTGGGGATGGCTGCTGGCCGCCCCGCTGCTGGCGGTGATTTTTGCCTACCGCGCGTACTCAAAATCGCGCGTGCCAGCGCCTATTCGCCGACAGACTCCTCCTGGCCAGGTCATCACCGGAGGCCAGCTGATCTCGCCCGGCACGCCAACCGGCCACATTCCGCCACAAAACGATAATGCTCAGCCATTGTGAATGGCTGCGCCTGCCCGATTCGAAGTCTGATACCAGGCCGCTGTCCATGTCTGGTACTGTGGAGGAGCGGGCCCCTGGCATCAAATTCTCAGATTCGTGGTGCTTTGTTAGCGCTTCATGCCAACCTTTGCTGCAGTTGACATCGGCTCGAATTCGGTCCGGCTCAAGATTGCCAAGGCGGTGCGCGGCCGTCTCGAGACCCTCCATGAAGACCGCGAAGTCACCCGCCTGGGCGAGAGCGTCTTCGCCAGCGGCGTGCTCGACCCGCAGGCGATGTCGCATACTATGCGAGTGCTGCGGCGCTTTCATCGAGCGGCGCAGACGCATGCTTCCGATAAAGTTCGGGTCGTCGCCACTAGCGCGCTGCGCGATGCCCGCAACGCCCGCGCCTTCCTCGATTGGGTGCGAACTGCCACGGGATGGAAGGTCGAAGTCATCTCCGGCCTGGAAGAGGGACGGCTCATCCACCTGGGCGTGCTCTCCGGCGCGCGTATCGCGAACAACCGCGCCCTGCTCGTTGACCTGGGTGGCGGTAGCTGCGAACTGACGCTCTCCATTTCCGGACACATCGATGAAATGGTTAGCCTGCCGATCGGCGCAGTGCGGCTCACGCAGACCTTCCTGCACCACGATCCTCCCTGGCCAGCCGAGCTGGAGCAAATGCGCGGAGTCATCCAGCGTGAGGTTTCGCGCATCCGCAAGCGCATCATCGACGCGAAGATGCAGATCGTCATTGCGACCTCAGGCACCCCGGCGGCACTGTCTGGACTCTATGCGACGAAGGTACGAGGCTACGACGAAAGCCAGCCGCACACGGTGCCGAGGGCGGCGGTCGAACTGCTAGTGAAGCAACTAAGCCGGCGCAATCTTACGCAGCGGCGCGCCCTGCCGGGAATCGGCCCACGTCGCGCTGAGATCATTATTGCCGGCGCCATGGTGTTCGCCGAACTGATGCGGCTCTGCGAACTGCGCAGCTTCCGCTATCTGCCGCTGGGGCTTCGTGACGGACTGCTGGGGCAGATGATGGCCGACTACAACGCCAGCACTGCCATGCGGGAGCGCGTCGAATCGGAGCGGCATGATGCGCTGCTGACCTTGGCCAAACACTACGGAGCCGATCTGCCGTTCGCGCAGCGTATTCGTGATTTGGCGTTGCAGCTGTTTCGCCGCCTGAAATCGGTGCACCAAATGCCGCCCGAGTATGAAGATTGGATCGAGGCGGCCGCTATGCTGCACGAAGTCGGCGCGTATATCAACCGCTCCGGGCGGCGGCGCCATACCTACTACGTCATCTCCAACTCGGAGCTGTTCGGCTACACGCCACTGCAGCGCCGCATCATCGCCGCCAGCGCACGCTATGTGGGCAAATCGCTGCCTGCGCCGAGTGACCGGGTCATGAGCGTCCTGCCCGGCATTGATCAGATTCATGTAACGAAGGCGGTTGCTCTGTTACGTCTGGCGCGGGCGCTCGATCAGGGACGGCGGGCCGCGGTCGCGGAACTAAAGGTACGGGTGCATCAGGATGGCCGCGTGCGGCTGCTGCTCAAGCCTCACCCGGCGGAAGGACTCGAGTTGGAATTGTGGGCGGTGGAACACGAGAAAAATTACTTCGAAACCGTCTTTGGTCGTGAGCTGCTGGCGGAAATCTGCTGAATCGAGCGCACCACCTTCGGCGTCATGGACCACTTCAGCACCGCGGGCTTGCGTGTCTCTTTATCCACCCGGGCAATGCTGCCCTTCTTCAATTCGACGCCATGGAAGGCAGCGCCTCCAGCCAAGAGTTGGTTCAGGAACTCCGTCATGCTCGGGTTATGGCCCACGACGAGGATGGCATCTTTGCGGCTGTAGCGCGAAAGCAGCTCCCGGAACTGCGCGAAGGTCGCGTCCGGCCGCAGCGCAGGGTCGGTGACGACCTTGTCTTCATGGCCGATTTCGTTCGCGACCACGGCAGCGGTCTGGGTGGCGCGCCGCAATGGGCTGGAGAGGATGACATCCACGTTCACGTCCAGTGCCGCCAGCGCACGTCCCACATCGTGGGACTGCTCGATCCCGAGCTTATCCAGCGGCCGCTTTTCGTCTTTTGCAGGGTTCATCTTTGGTTCTCCTGCATTAGCGTGACGTAGAAAGTAGATTTCCATGACCACTATTTTGCCCTAACCGGGCGGCGAACGATGCGCCGACGCGGCGCCGGCAACTCTGGAATCGCATCCAGCGTGACTTTGCCCTCAGAGAGCGCAACGAGAAATTCCTGAGCGTTGAACTGCACCGCGCGCTTGCCGGAACGCGAGCGTAAGGAAGCGGCGTGCACGTACGAGCCGTCCGCCTGCAGTATCCGCGCCTGAGTGTTGTCGGCCAGGTACGCCTCCAGGATTTCGCTGCGAACCCGGTGCCTCAGCATCGGATCCTTGATGGGGAACAGGGCCTCCACGCGCTCATAAAGATTGCGCGGCATCCAGTCGGCGCTACCCAAGTAGATCTCTTCTTCACCGCCATTGGCAAAGTAGAAGATGCGGCTATGCTCGAGGAAGCGTCCCACGATGCTTCGTACTTTGATGTGGTCGCTGACCCCGCGCACTCCCGGACGCAGGCCGCAAATGCCGCGTACGATCAAATCGATGTGCGCCCCCGCCTGCGAGGCGCGGTAGAGTTCGCGAACGATATTGCGGTCGAGCAGCGAATTCATCTTGACGATGATGCGCGCCGGCCGGCCATGACGCGCGTGATCGGCTTCGCGTGCGATCAGGTTGATGCAGCGCTCCGCCAAATCGATGGGCGCAACCAGCAGCGGATTGTAGCTGGGGCGCTCGGCATAAGCGGTTAAAAAGTTGAAGATCCCGTGCACCGCCGACGTCATCTCCGGGTCGGCGGTCAGCAGGCTCAAATCCGTGTAGTAGGTTGCGGTAATCGAGTTGTAGTTTCCAGTGCCCAGATGAGCGTAAAGCCTGGTCTCGCCATCCGGATCTTTGCGCACCATCATCGCCAGCTTGCAATGGGTCTTCAGGCCGACCACACCATGAAAGACCTGCACTCCGGCATCTTCCAGCGAGCGCGCCCAGCGGATATTACTGGCCTCATCGAATCGCGCCTTCACCTCCACCACTACCGTAACTTCTTTTCGCGTGGCCGCGTCCATCAGCGCGCGAACGATTGGCGAGTCTTCACTGGTGCGGTACAGCGTCTGCTTGATCGAGAGTACGTTGGGATCTTCCGCGGCGGTACGCAGGAAGCCCACAACCGAATTGTAGGAATCGTAGGGATGGTGGAGCAGAATGTCACGGTGGCGGATCTCTTCGAAGATGTCCTGTGACTTGCGGTTGAGCTGGAGTTCGCGCGCCACGAACGGCTTGAACTTCAGGTCAGGTCGCTCGGTGGAATCGTAGAAGTGGAAGAGGCGCGAGAGGTTCACCGGCCCATCGGTGCGATACACCTGCCATTCTTCCATGTCGAAGTAGCCGCGCAGACGCTCAATCATTTCGGGATTGGCATCGGCCTCAATCTCCAGCCGGACAGCGTCGCCCTTGCGGCGATTGTGCAACTCCGTGCGAACTGATTCCAGCAGGTTGCGCGATTCTTCTTCCTGCAAATAAAGATTGCTGTTGCGGGTGAGGCGAAACGCAGCTTCCGAGATGATCTCGTAGCCCCGATACATATCGACCGTGTGCCAAGCCACCAGATCGGCCAGGAAGATGTAATCCTGACTACCGTTGCGCGGCGGCAGCTTGATTAGACGCGGCAGCACGCGCGGGACCGTCACAACTCCCATGTAGGTAGACGACGCACGCCGGCGGCGGCGCAATAGCAGCGCCTGGCATAACGCTTTGTTGATCACGCGCGGAAAAGGGTGCGAGGGATCAACGGTTACAGGCGTGAGCAGCGGATCCAGCTCGCGAGCGCAGTACTCGCTGACGAACGACCGCTGCTCCGCCGTCAGCTCCTTCATGCCTACCACCCGGATTCCCTGTTCCGCGAGTTCCGGACGCAGCGACTGGTTCCAGCAGCGGTACTGGTCGCGCATGAATTCGTGCGTGAGCTGCGCCACCAGTTGCGCCTCCTGCTGCGGAGTGCGGCCATCGGGACCGGGATCGGTCTGGCCATCTTCAATGCGCTGCATTAAGCCGCCGACGCGGATTTCGAAAAACTCATCCAGATTGCGGGCAGTGATGCCGAGGAACTTCACCCGCTCCAGCAGCGGGTTGCGTGGGTTCTCCGCCTCCTCGAGCACACGACGGTTGAACCGAAGCCAAGAGGCTTCACGATTCAACACCAGGGACGGATCATCGAGGGAATGGCGAACCATACGAACGGGCGCGAAACCCACCTTGCGAATAGTTTCCCTATGTTACACGAAGGTTACAAATCTGAAAGGGGAAAACGGCTGAGGCAGCTTATTTTGGGCTGCGTGGCTCAGCTGTCGAGGCTGCACCGAAGGGCAGC
The DNA here is from genome assembly GCA_963785825.1 of uncultured Acidobacteriaceae bacterium. Taxonomy (GTDB): domain Bacteria; phylum Acidobacteriota; class Terriglobia; order Terriglobales; family Acidobacteriaceae; genus Bog-257. The sequence goes on from CAWAWQ010000003.1 coordinate 722,134, forward strand.
TCATGGCGGCGTGCCGCATCGGCGCTCTGCGCGACCGGATTCGGAACGGCTGTCGAGGGATGGCTGACCGCCGTCGCGGTCCCTGAAGCTTGATGCCTGCTTTGCGTGACAACCGGGGGCGGACGATGGAAGACGTGATGATCATGTTCCTGGTAGCGTTGACCAAAGAGCGGCGCGGTTGCGAGAACAGGAGCGAGGATGGCAAGCACTGCAAAGCGGCCCGAGATGAACATAAAACTATTCTGAAGCTGGATTTATTCTACGGCACGATCAGACAATGTGGTAGCCGATCTTTGAAAGCTGCCCTACTACTTTCGCGCTATTGCCTTTGGCCGCCCCAGCGTCTTGCTGCGCTTGGCTGGAGGACGGGTAAAACGGTGCTCGAAATTCGCCATATCCACCCTCCGGCCCTTGAAGCGTACGCCTTCGGCGTCCAGCAGAAATCGCTGTTCCAGCGCCGACTCCCCGCGCAACGAGATGCGGCCTCCCGAGCCAAGCACGCGTTGCCAAGGTAATCCGCCCACCTGTTTCAGCACCCGCCCCACATGCCGGGAACAGCGCGGGTAACCGGCGGCTCTAGCAACTGTGCCGTAGGTGCTGACACGTCCGCGCGGAATCCGCCGGATCGCGTCACAAATCGCCGCCACCAGCGGCTTCTTCAGCTTGCTCACAGACGGCATCTCAGTGGCTACGATATCATTTCCACGAAATGGCCGAAACAGGTCGCGATCCCGTAGCGCGCTTCTCCGATCGGGCGCGGGACTATGCCCGTTACCGTCCCCACTACTCCCACGATGTCGTACATGCGCTAGGCGATGCGTGCGGGTTAACGCCGCAGCATTTGATTGCCGATATCGGCTGCGGCCCTGGCCTGTTGGCCGAAATTTTTCTCGACGATGGAAACCAGGTAATCGGCGTAGAACCCAATCGCGAGATGCGCCTGGCCGGCGAAAAGTATCTTGCGCATCGCGCGAATTTCAGCATGGTTGACGGAAGCGCTGAGTTCACCGGGCTCCCTCAGGCCAGTGTGGATTTCGTGGTAGCCGGGCAGGCTTTTCACTGGTTCCGGCCACCGGAGGCGCGGGCGGAATTTGCCCGCATTCTCAAGCCCGGCGGCTGGGCCGTGCTGGTGTGGCACGATCGCGATATCCAATCCACCCCCTTCCTGCGCGACCATGAGGAGTTTGTCCGCCGGCACGGCACGGATTACGAACAGGTAACGCATAAGTACCTTGCCAGCTATGACGCCCTGCAACGGTTTTTCGGGCCCAACGAAATGAGCCTGATCAAGCAGCATAATGAACAGAAGCTCGATTTCGACGGTCTGCGCGGGCGATTGCTGTCGTCGTCCTATATCCCCAAATCCGGCGAAAAGTATGACGCCATGATGCGCGAGCTGCCGCGATTGTTTGCCGAACACGTGGTTGACGGGCAGATCGTGCTGGAGTACGACACCAAGATCTACTACGGACATCTGGACCAATGAGCCCACCGGCGCGGCTCTGTCGCCGCTCAATGTCCGGGGGATAATCAAGGGAGGAGAAATCTGCATGCCTGACGAAAGCCGTGTAACGGCATTGAAGGAAATTCTGAATGCCAGTCCCGACGATGCCTTCGCCCGCTATGCGCTGGGGCTGGAATACATGGGAGCCGGGGACACTGACTCTGCCCTTACCGAGTTTCAACGCCTGCTCGCGGCTCATCCCGACTACACCGGCGGCTATTTCATGGCCGCGCAGACGCTGGCCCGCGCCGACCGATCCCCAGAAGCGCAGGCCATGCTCCGACAGGGCATCGAGTCTGCCCGGCGCACCCGCAATCAACACGCGCTCGCGGAAATGGAAGGCATGCTGGATGAGATGGAGCGCGGATGAGCCGGAGGAATATACGGGCCGGACGGGCTGGCAGAATTGCCGAGTTCACATGAGCGGCGATAGGCGATAATGGGCGCAGCATGCCCCAGGCTCTTTTCTCGCGCGCATTTGCCGGCGCTCTCCGCACGGGAGGTCGCGTATGGCGCCCCGTGTATGCGCTGGCCCTCGCATTGGCGTGCTTTGCGTCGCTGGCGCCCGCTCAGGGCCCCAATTCCATCAAGTCCCTGCTGAATCCTGCGCAGGCGAAACCGGCGGCGCAAACGTCTGGCACGCCGGCTACCGCCCCAGCCCCGCCTCCGCCGCAAACGGCGATTCCCCTTCCCGATGTTGCCGCGCGTTCGGAAGAGTTGAAGCGTATGCTGCGCGAGATCAGCAGTCAGCTGCCCACCTCCGACCAGCTCGCAGCGGCGCAGGCCACCCTGGATGAACGCGACCAGCAATTGGAGAATAAGCGCAAGGATGTGGAGGCGCTGTTGGCTGCTACGCCGAGCACCCTGGAACTTCGTCAGGAGGAGAACTACTGGCAAACCCAGCAGAGGGAAACCTCGAACCTGCGTCAGCAACTGCTGGACTGGGCGAATTCCGCGCAGTCTGCAACAGAGCGACTAAAGGCGCAGCAGCCGATGTGGAGCGCAACCCTGGAGGAGAACGAATCAACTTCCAGCCTGGGTCCGACATTAGACCTCCTGAAGCAGTCGGTTGCGAATTTACAGAAGCTTATCGCACAAGCACAGAACCAGTTGCGCATCATCGTGAACCTGCAAGTCCGCGCCGCCGACCAGGACCAGCTCGCGCTGGACGTTTTGGATAACTTGGAGAAAGCTCGCGAATCGATGGACCGCCGTCTCTTCGAGCGCGACAGCTTGCCCCTGTGGCAACTCAGCCAGCGCCGCCAGATGGGAGAGGACACCTCCGCCTATCTCCCCGCATCCACGCGGCTGCTGGGCATTCGGGCTTTCGCCATGCAAGCGGCAGGCGCCCTGGCCGCTTTGGGTTTACTCCTGCTTCTGTCGCTGTTTGGCGCTTATCGTTTGCACGTCCTCACCCGCGGCTTGCAGCCGGCGAACGAAGAACAGGCGCAGGTATTGCATATAGCCAAGCATTGGATCGCCCTGGGCATGCTTCCACCTCTGCTGTGTGGATACTTGCTGGCGCCTCTGGCCCCTGTGCAGCTCATCGGACTGGTAATCCTAATCTCTTTTGTTCCCACCCTGATCCTGCTACCACCTTTTATCCAACCCCGGTTTCGGCTTGTTCTGTACTGCCTTGCCGGCGTCTACACGTTCAGCGCCTTCATAGGCTGGATGGCCTTTTCGCCGGCCCACAAACGCGAAGTCCAATTCCTCACCGGTCTCTTGGTCTTTGTCGTATTCGCCTATCTCGTTCGACCCTCGCGCATTGCGCCCTTCCAGGAGAGCGGTCGGTCTCATAGGCTCCGGCTGTTGGGCATACGTCTGGCGGTAGCGGCATTGGGCATGTCGCTGCTGGCGAACTTCTTCGGCTATGTCAAACTGGCGCAGTTTCTGGAGATCGTCTGCCTCTACAGCACATTTATTGCCATCAGCATGTTGATGGGAGTGCGCATCTTCACCCGGCTGTTACTCGAAGGCATCGATATGCCGGGCGCGCAACAGTTCGCCGCCGTTCGCTCCTATCGTGACGGTATCGTTCGCTGGGTGCCTCGGGTCCTGCAATGGGGCGGAGTGCTCATCTGGCTCATTGCCACCATAAACCTGCTAGGCCTCGCCGATTGGGTCAGTAAACGGATCGACGACGTACGCGGTTTTCGTATTGCCGGCGGTTCGGCCGGAGTTACCCTGGGTGGCGTAATCGGATTTTTTCTTATTCTGCTGCTGGGATACGCCCTCTCCAGCACCGTGCGTTTTCTCCTGCGCGAGGAGTTGCTGAGCAGGTTTCATCTGTCGCGCGGCATCCCTGAGCTGATCTCCTCCACTCTGCACTACTTGCTTTTGCTCCTGGTCTTCTTCTTCGCGGTTAACGCCGGAGGCGTGGAGCTCAACAAGTTCACAGTGTTGACGGGTGCGCTCGGCGTTGGCGTCGGCTTCGGCCTGCAAAACATCGTCAACAACTTCATCTCCGGCCTGATCCTTCAATTCGAGCGGCCCATTCACATCGGCGATGTCCTCGAGGTAGACGGCACCACCGGCAAAGTCACACGCATCGGTATCCGCTCCAGCACGGTAAGAACTTTCCAAGGCGCCGAGGTCATTATTCCTAACGGGAATTTCATCTCCGCCAAGGTGATTAACTGGACTCTTTCGGAATCGTTGCGCCGGATCGAGCTGCCGGTAGGCGTGGCTTACGGCAGCGATGCCAAGCTGGTCTCCAAACTCCTTGACCAGGCGGCAACCTGCAATGAAAGCGTCCTCACCTCGCCGGCCCCTGCAATCTACTTCAAAGAGTTCGGCGACAGCTCGCTGAACTTCGAGCTTCATTTCTGGGTGATGCAAGAGAGCAACATCATCAAGGTGAAGAGTGAGGTTGCGCTCGAGGTGATCCGCCTCTTTGACGACGCCGGGATCGAGATTCCCTTCCCGCAGCGCGATCTTCGCCTGCGCTCGGTTGATTCAACTGTGGCAAGTCTAGTGACCGGCAATGGGTCAACGCCAGTCCCCGTCGAAAACGACGCCGGCATTGTTCTGCCCGGTATAAGGAAGAGTTCGGTGGCCGGAGAATGAAGTGGTGTTCCTGCTTATCACTCTCCGGTGCGCCAGAGATCACTGACAAACATCCGCCGGAAGGATAAGAATCATTTCCACAGCGCGGGAGAGAAGTCCCGGCCTTTTTCCCCACCCACTCCTGTCGAGTCCGCGCGCGAAACAAGACCCCTAGATTTCTTCTCCTCCGCGTCCGAGTGCGCAACGGGACGTCTCAATGCTAACAACCTGAGCGGACGAACTGTTCGCCTGCCAAGGAGGTATTCTCTATGTGCTTTCGCAGGTTCATTTCCATTTTGATACTCCTATCGGGAACCATCACAACCGCTTGTCTTGCTCAAACGTGGGATGCTACAAAGGATTTCCGGCCTTCCAACCCCAATGGCAACTGGAGCTACGGAATGGGGGTTGCCGGAACATCGTTCGCGCCTTACACAATTTACAACCCTGATTGCGCTCACGAGGGGGTAGCAGGCTTCGTTTGTTGGACTGCGGAAATAACGTGGGAACACGTTCCGTTCGTGGCGCTCAATACGACCGGGGAATGGCTTAATTGGTGGACGGTAGTTGCTCCGCCAGACATTCTGGTTATTCACCCCGGCCCGGATCCCGGTCAAGACACAATCGTAAGATTTACGGCTCCCGTCACTGCGCATTATAAGATTGCGGGATTTTTCGAAATACTTGACACCAATCCCTCGGGCGTCATGGGATTGATATACCGTAATCGCACGCTGCTGTATAGCGGACAACTCCTCGGTCCTCCGGCGCAGCATCCCGACAAGGTCGGTGGGCGTGAGGATTTCTATTTCGTGAAGCTTTTCTTGAATGCTGGGGATGTGCTCTCTTTCAGCGTCAATAAGGATGGCACTTACTACTACGACTCTACTGGTTTCAATGTGGAGATCACCATTCCCCCTATCGCTTGCGCGGCTTGTCCACAGTAGACGAGGATCGCGCACGCGGTTTACTAAATCGCTGATGGCCACCGCATCATAGGATGTGCCCTGTTAACGGCCGGCATCTGGATTGATTGCCGGCCGGTTCTAATTTCGGCATTGCTGCGGGGTGCAGTTTTTCGCATCGTTGCCCTCCGTGTCCACCTCTAATCACTAGCATACCCTTCCGCTTTCACGATCAACCGCAGCGGCGGTGACTCTCATGACCCGCGGCTGTGATTCTCGCAGGCGTAGAATACGGACATTCGATCGGCCGCAGTGGGGGTGGCGGATCGAGACCCTGGAGGTATCCAGCCCTTGAGCAATCTTCCGCAAACTCTGGCCGAGCTTCGCCACAGCAGCCAATTTTCCGAGCAGCAGGTCCGAAACCGCCGCGTCAAGGACGAGATGCGCGACAACCTGATCGCTCGCGTCCGCGGCAGTGCCCCGGTTTTTCCTGGCATTGTCGGTTATGACGATACGGTCGTTCCGCAGATCGTCAATGCCATTCTTTCTCGCCATAATTTCATTCTTCTCGGATTGCGCGGGCAGGCCAAGAGCCGCATTCTGCGCGCGCTCACCTCGCTGCTTGATCCGCAGCTTCCTTACTTGAGCGGATGCGAGATTCACGACAATCCCTATGATCCCATCTGTCGCCGCTGCCGCGAACTGCTGGCGACGAATCCCGATGGCGCCCCGATTTCCTATCTCACTCCGGAGCAGCGGTACGTGGAGAAACTGGCAACGCCGGATGTCACGATCGCCGACCTGATCGGCGACATCGATCCGATTAAGGCCGCCAAGGGCGGTCACGAGCTGGGCAGCGAGTACACCGTGCATTATGGGCTGTTGCCGCGCGCCAATCGCGGCATCTTCGCTATCAACGAACTGCCCGATCTGGCCGGCAAGATCCAGGTCGGCCTGTTCAACATTATGCAGGAAGGGGATGTGCAGATTAAGGGCTACCCGGTGCGGCTGCCGCTGGATCTTGCGCTGGTCTTCAGCGCCAATCCCGAGGACTACACCGCGCGCGGCAAGATCATCACGCCGCTGAAAGACCGCATCGGCTCGGAGATTCGCACCCATTATCCAGCCACTGTCGAGGAAGGCATCGCCATCACGGCGCAGGAGGCGTGGACGGAACGCAATGGTCATCAACTGCAAATCCCCGACTTCATTAGCCAGGTGATTGAGCAGATCGCTTTCGTGGCTCGCGAGGACAAGCGTATCGATAAGCGCTCCGGGGTCAGCCAGCGATTGCCGATCAGCGCATTGGAAAACGTGATCTCCAATGCTGAGCGGCGGGCGATTCGTTCGGGCGAGAAGCTGGTGGTGCCTCGAGTGGGCGACATATACGCTGCCATGCCCGCCATGACCGGCAAGCTCGAACTCGAGTACGAGGGCGAACTCAAGGGCGCCGACAACGTGGTGCGCGAGATCATCCGCGCCGCGGTGGCTCGCACCTATGACAAGTACTTCCACGGCAATAGCAGCATGAACCAGGTGGTGCAGTGGTTCGATCTGGGGGGCGAGATCCAGCTGCGCGATTCGTCCAGCGCGCAGGAGTCGTTGCATAGATTGCGCGGCATCCAGGGGCTGCTGGACAAGTTGAGCGGACTGGGACTCAGCGGCAAGGAGTCGTCGGAGGTGCTGGTGTCAGGAGCGGAATTCATCCTGGAAGGGCTGTATGCGCACAAGCGCATCGGCCGCAGCGAGGAGCGGACCTTCAGCGCCGGAGAGAAACCGCCGCGACGCGAGAAGCCGCGAGTTCGCGACGAAGAAGACGAGCGCGATTTCCGCAGACAGAGAAGGCCGTTCAATTAGTGAATGATGATTAGTGGATAGTGGATAGCCAATCGTGGATCGTGGGTCGTGTTTAATGGTTAGGTGCGTGGTTAGCGGCGCGTCGACCGCGGAGCTGGCATGAAGCAGCCGCAAAGCGGCGGCTATGAAGCTAGTCCGGGGGCGCAAGCCGCGGGTAGGTCTCAGCCAAAATCTGAGCCGCTTTAGCGGCGGCACGGCCGTCCCTACGGGACTCGGGTTCGTAATCTATGACTACCCCGCGCTGAAGCGCTGGGCTAACTTATGTCGCGCCTACGGCGCTTATTTCGTCGGTGAACGGTCGCATTCGCACAAACACGGCAGATAGTGGCAATCGAAGTTCTAGCTGACGGCTCAAAGCTGAGAACTGACGACTGACAGCTAATTGCTCGTAGCTCGCGGCTCGGAGCTTCCTCATGAAATTCATTCGCTACAAGAAATACGTTCCCGAGCCTGCCTCCGAGATGAGCATGGAGGACCTGCTCAATGCGTTGTCCGACTACCTGCTTCAGAGCGGCTTCCAGCAGCAGTACATGGATTTCTACAATCTTGACGACGCTGAGCAAACGCTGGAACAACTGCGCCAGGCCATTGCCGACGCTCTGCTCAATAGCGACCTGCTGGACGAAGAGATGCGACAACAGATCGAGAACATGAGCAGCGAGCAATTGGAGGAAATGATCGAGCAGCTCATCGAGCGGATGGAGCAGGAAAACTACATCAACATCGATCAGCCGCACGATCCCTCGCGACCGTCGACAGCCGGCGGACAGGTAGGCGACGCGCAATCCCAGGCGCGATTTGAGATCACCGACAAGGGCCTCGATTTTCTTGGCTTCCGCGCCTTGCGCGATTTGCTGGGCTCGCTGGGCAAATCCAGCTTTGGCCGGCACGATACCCGCGACACCGCCACCGGTATCGAGGCCAGCGGCGCTTCCAAGACCTACGAATTCGGCGACACCCTCAACCTCGACATCACCGCCACGCTGTCGAACGCCATCCAGCGCGAAGGGCTGCACCTGCCGCTGAACATCGAATACCGTGATCTCCAGGTGCATCAGTGCGAGTACCAGTCGTCATGCGCGACCGTGCTCATGCTCGACTGCTCGCATTCCATGATTCTTTATGGCGAGGACCGCTTCACCCCGGCGAAGAAAGTCGCGATGGCGCTGTCACATCTCATCCGCACGCAATATCCCGGCGATTCATTGTCGCTGGTTCTGTTTCACGATTCGGCCGAGGAGTTGCCATTGTCACAGCTGGCGCGGGTGAAGGTCGGGCCGTACTACACAAACACGCGCGAAGGGCTGCGGATGGCGCAGCGCATCCTGCAACGCCAGCGCAAAGACATGAAGCAGATCGTCATGATCACCGACGGCAAGCCCTCGGCGCTTACCCTCGAAGATGGCCGCATTTACAAGAACGCCTTCGGGCTGGATCCGCTGGTGGTCAGCGAGACCCTAAAGGAAGTGTCGAAGTGCAAACGAGCGGGCGTGCTCATCAACACGTTCATGCTGGCATCAGACTACGGGCTGGTGCAGTTTGTGCAGAAGGTCACGGAGATGTGCCGCGGCAAGGCATACTTCACCACACCCTACACTTTGGGACAGTACCTGCTGATGGATTACATGTCGCGCAAGACGAAAACTGTGCACTAAAAAAGCAGTTGTCAGTAGGTCGTCAGAATCACGCCGTCACGGAAAGGGTCGTCAGCGCCTTTGCCAACTCCTCCGGCGTGTCCACTAGCACATCGGGCACCACTTGCTCGAGAGTACGAGGAGCGAATCCGTAGGTCACGCCGACGCTCCACAACCCCGCGTTGCGCGCGGTGAGAATATCGACTTGCGAGTCGCCCACCATGACCGTCTCTTCCGCGGTGACCCCGGCCTCGCGCATCAGGGTGTCCGCTCCCAGTGGATCAGGCTTCTTGGTCGCGAAGCTGTTGCCGCCGTAGATTTGAAAAAAGCTGCCGGCCAGCCCCAACCCCGCAAGGATATCGTGCGATGCCCTCACCGGCTTATTGGTGAGCACGGCGAGCGTCCTCGATGCACCATTAACGTCCGCGATCTGCCGCAGGACCATGTCAATTCCTTCATAGGCGCGCGTACTGTCGAGCTTGTGCTCGCGATAGTGCATCAGGAAGTAGTTGAGCGCCTCCTGCAGGAACTCGCGATCGGCGGGATCACCCAAAGCCCGGCGGATCAGCATCGGGGCACCATCTCCGATGTAGGTCCCAATCACGTCGATGGGCAACTCCTTCCGCCCATAGTGGAGCAACATGGCGTTAACGGAAGCCGCCAAGTCTCGTTCTGAATCGATCAGGGTGCCATCAAGATCAAAGATGATCAGCTTGATTTTGTGAAGCGGGATCGTACGCGAGATGCGTATCATTCAGTTCCAGTATAGCGAGAGCAGTCTCGAATTGCTGTGCTTGGGTACGGCGGCAATTCAGCGCCGCATCAATGGCCGCCATCTTCTCTTGTGGGGTTTGCCTCCCGCGGCAAGGTAAGCACAATCATGGCTCCCCCGCCGCTTCGGTCCGCAACCGCAACATGGCCTCCGTGGGCCTGGATCGCTGCTCCCACGAATGCCAGCCCCAGGCCATGCCCGGTCGAATGCTGTCCCTTCACGAAGCGGTCCAGTGCGCGGCCGCGTATATCAACCGGAAAGCCGGGACCATTATCCTCAAGCACAACTTCTGCCTGGTTGTCTTTCCTAAGTACTGAGACATTGATCCTGCACCCCGGCGGAAGATGCGCAATCTCATTATCCAGCAGGTTGGCGAGAACGCGATGCAAAAGTGAAGCATCAGCTTCGACAAGAACAGCTTGTAATTCCGTGACGACTTCGTGCCGGTGTTCTGCCAAGGCTGGCTGATATAAATCGACCAGCTGCCGCACCATCTCGCTTAGCTCAATCGTCTCTTTGCGCAACTGCAAGGCCCCAGCGTCAGCTTCGGCCACGTCGAGCGTGGTGTTCAGCAGCTGGGCCAGCCGGTCCAACCCTTCGATCGCTTCGGCCACGCGTTCATGCCAGTGCGCGCCATTCGACAGCGCCACCTCCAGGCTGCCGCGAATCGAGGTTACCGGGCTCTTCAGATCATGAGCCACGGAGTCGGTGAGCACCCGCATCTGATGCACCGATGACTGGATACGATCGAGCATACGGTTGAAGGTGCGCGACAGGCGGGTTATTTCGTCGGGATGCGGACCTTCCTGCAGTCGGCTGCTAAGGTCGTCACTGCCGATGCGCGAGACCGTGTCGCTGATGCGGTCAACCCGTGCCAGCGTGCGATAAGCCGCAATCCATGTAAACAAGAAGCCGAGCGCAACTGTAACGCCCCACGCCAGCAAATAGCGCTGATTGAGCCGGCCGAGCATGCGTTCTCCCGCGATATCGGCAAAACCGAGATACAGCCGGCCATTGTTTCCCTGCGCCTTGTACACCACGCGGAATACCTTTTTCCAGCCGGGCACCCGGACATTCCCGGGCTCCCCCGGAACCAACTCCGCGCTCTCAATTGCTGGGATGAATTGCTCTTTGGGGCTGGGACCGGCCCAGATGGGCTCCTCGCCTGCCTCGGTTTGGAGGAAGAAGACGGGGGCTTGATGCAATCCCTGAGCATCTTGGGTGTTGGGAACCTCGCGGGCTGCCAGTTCCGCGACCTCTTCCACCAGGCGATCATAGAGCGCATCGCGAGGCGTTCTTGCCGAGACATCGGCCAGCGTGCCCGCCTCACCCATGAGCCAGGCATCGCTGCGCTCACGGATATCGCGCGCGACCAGGAAATACATGATGGCAAAGGCCACCGCGCTGCCTACGGCAAACGCCACTGTCGGCCAGATGGCAATGCGCCAGGCCGCCGAGTGTCCTGGCGGTTTACGCTTCCTTGAGAACATAACCCACGCCGCGAATGGTATGGATGAGCGGCCGCTTGCCGTCGGCGTCGACCTTGTTGCGCAAGCGATAGATCTGCACGTCCACTACGTTGGTTGCCGGATCGATGCGCATTCGCCAGACGCGATCCAGGATCATGGTGCGGGTCACTACCCGTCCCGCATTGCGCACCAGGTATTCCAGCAGCGAGAACTCCTGGGTCGTCAGCTGCAATATGTCGTTGCCTCGCCGCGCTTCGCGCCGGACGAGGTCGAGCTCCAGGTCAGCCACGCGCAGGCGGACCGCTTCCGGCTGCGCTGGAGTGCTGCGCCGAAGCAGATTGCGAACTCGCGCCAGCAGTTCGGCCAGCGCAAAAGGCTTGGTGAGGTAATCGTCCCCACCCTGTTCCAGTCCTCGGACACGCTCGTCCACCGAGCGTCGTGCGGACAGAATGAGCACAGGAGCGCTATGACCCCGGGCGCGGCAGCGGCCGATTAGGTCGAGGCCGTCCATGTCGGGCAGCCCCAAATCAATGATAAAGCCGTCGTAGACCTCTTCGCCGGCCAAGGCGAGCGCGGTTTTACCGTCGGACGCGACGTCGACCTGGTAGCCGGCCTCGCTCAGGCCGCGATTCAGGAAGTCGCGAATTGCGGTGTCGTCTTCTACCACCAGAAGTCGCACTGTGGCCTCATCCACAAGCTCGGGGCAGCGGAAGCTCGCAGCCGGCTTGCGTTCCGTCCAGCTTAAATATCCATGGTGCGACGCCCGAGGGCAAGGGCATCGGTCCAGAAAGTAGTTGATTCGTGCATGCCGGCAACCACCCTGTGAGCAGCGTCGATAAATTGCTCCAGATGCTCTTCGCTGATCATTAGTGGAGGAGCCGACTTCAGCACCAGGAAATTGTTGCCGCAGACTTGGGTCAAGATCTTCTCTCTCCGGAACAAACGCATCACCAACATCTGGCCGAACATGCCAGGGTGGATCGCGCGAAAGGCTTCGAACGACAGGCGGAGAGTCATTCTCGACGGAGGTTGGAACTCGATTCCACTCAGCAGTCCCACACCCGGAGCCGCCTTAAACATTTCATATTCCGACAGCACCTCCGTCAATTGCCGCCGCAGAGTGTCGCCTAAGTAGGCGGCCCGCTCACCAAGCTCTTCATCCTCCAGCACGTCGAGGGTCGTCAGACCGGCGCGCATTGCCAAACCGTTTTCGCTGAAGGTCGAGGTATGCACGATGGCGCGCTTGAGTGAGCTGTAAACGGCTGAGTTGACTTCGTCCGTCATCAACAGCGCGCCCACCGGGACCAGTCCGGCACTCAGCGCCTTGGCCAGCACCACCATGTCGGGATGCACATCGAAGTGGTGCGCCGCGAGAAATTTGCCGGTGCGAAACATCCCGGTTTGCACTTCGTCGAGGATGAACAGCGTGCCATATCGTTTGCAGAGCGCCTGCACCTGGCGCAGGTAGTCGGGCGACGGAATTCGTATCCCGCCCTCGGACTGGATCGGTTCGAGAAAAAATGCAGCGAACTTCCTCGTCTGAAGCTTTCTTTCGGCCGCAGCCAGATCGTCGAACGGAACCGCTTCGGTGTTGGGAAGCAGCGACCCGAATCCAGCGCGCCAAAAGTGGTTGTCCATCAAAGAAAGCGCGCCACAGGTCAATCCATGAAAGGCACCTTCCGCATAGAGCAGCGCGTCTCGCCCGGTAGCCGCACGGGAGAACTTGATGGCTGCTTCCACTCCTTCACTTCCCGAGCTGGCGAAGAACACTTTGCGCAGCCTGCCTCCGGCTAGCCTGCACAAGCGCTCCGCCAGTTCGCCTGCGAGCTCGGGAACATGGCTTTGCAGCATGGCCGGACCCGAGCGGTCCAGCTCTTCCTTCATAGCCTCAATGATGCGGGGATGGTTGTGGCCGGTGTTGTGGACGCAGTAGCCGGAAAGAAAATCGAGGTAGCGGTCGCCGTTTTCGGCGAATAGCTCGGCCCCAACGCAGCGCTCGTAGCGCACGTTCATGTCGAGCAGGTCCAGCAGACGAACCCACTGCGGGTTGACATGCTCGGCATATTGCGATTGGGTCGAAACCGCCCCGGTTTTCAAATCCTCACTCCAGACCTTGCAGGTACCAATATGGATGCGATTCTAGGCGCTGCAAGTGGAGCTACTTTGGCGGCTAGATGACATTGTGTTCATCTTTGCTGCTCGCCTCAATTTTGGCCATCTGCGTGAATCCACCCCAAGGCACACGATTGTGAGCTAAGTTTCGGTTCGCATCGATTATGATGTTGGGTATCCGAAAGAAAGATCTGGGGAATGTCCGCTCCTGATGAAGACCTCACCAGCTGTACGCAGCCGACTATTCGCCGTGTGCCTGCTCCTGGGCTCCGGCTACGCTTTCGGCTGCGATCATGTGCCCTCCGGCCAGACGCTGTGGGTAAGGCTCACGTCCCCTGTCTCGACCTATACAGCGAAGCCCGGAGACACAGTAAGCGCTGTTCTGACGGAAGCCGTCGAATGCGGCAGTGAGGTTGTCTTTCCGGTCGGCACGAATATCACGGGCGTGGTGCACTCGGTCCGCAAGGTAGGTTGGGGTATTCGACACGAGACCGCGGCCCTGGATATTGAGTTCAACCGCGTAACTCTGATTGCAACCCCATCGGTCGAGATTGCCGCGGCAGTGGTCGAGGTGGAAAATGCGCGCGAGCAGGTGAGCAAGGGAAACATCGAAGGAATTCGCAGCAGCGACACTCCGCAGGGCCGAATCAACAGCCGCCTGCGACACCTGCCGACCTGGAATCCGTACTCCGATGTGGGACTGATTGTCTTCAAGGCAAGCTTTCCGATTTTTCCAGAGCCGGAGATTTATTTTCCCGCTGGAACCGACTTTCGCCTGAGGCTGATGCAGCCGGTTTCCGTGCCTGCGCCGGCAGTTCTGCAGCCTGTCCAGAGTCCGGTGGAAAGCAGCCAGGGTATGGAACTGGACAGTGAAGCCGCCTCACTGCCCAATCGCACTACGACGCCGGACATGGTTGATGCGGACCTGATCAATCTCGCGTTCGTGGGCTCTCGGCAGGAGGTTGAGGATGCCTTCCGCGAAGCCGGATGGGTCAACAGCGACACCTTTACCAAGCATTCCTTCCTGCGTGATTTTTACGCCTTCTTGAATAACAGCGGCTACGCGCAGGCGCCGATGCGGCCGTTTCTGCTGGATGGCAGGCCCGCCGACATGAGCTGGCAGAAGAGCCTGAACAGCTACGCCCGCCGCGATCACTTGCGCATGTGGCAATGGTCGGGTGCTGGTGACTCGACGGTATGGCTGAGTTCGTCGACTCGCGACACGGGTGCGGCACTGTCGGTGAAGCAACACCGCTTTCTGCACCATATCGCTCCCGACATCGACGAGGAGCGCAGCAAGGTGATTCGCGATCTCTCTGCTGCCGGCTGCGTGCAGTCCGTTCACCTGGCACGCCGGCCGGGCATAGCCAGCATCACGCAGAACGCAACCGGGGACTGGGTCACCACCGATGGAGACCTGGCGGTGGTTGAGCTGAAGTCATGCCAGCCGGCAGTGCCGCAGTTGGCTGCCGCGCCGCAATCGGCGAACTTCAAGGCCGGCAACCACGTCTTCCGTTATTTTCGCCGCCAGATTCTTACCTTCCGCAGCGACATCTGGCGTGCCAACATCATCTATGGCGTCTACGATCTGGGCCGCATGAGCGTGGAGGCAATACGGCATCGCTCCACAGCTCCGCCAACCTACAGCGCAGCCAAGCACCTGGACCAGCAGGATCCGCCAAGCACCCACACGGCTACCGCTCCCAGTGCAGCGTCACTCGATTCGGTCGATGGCAGCAACTTCCGCTGAGCACGTTGTGCAAAGGAAACTCTGATTAAATTTTGGTTGTTCATAAGGGTACGGCCTTCTGCGAGCGGTCTGATCAGGACGATCTGAACAGCGTCGAAGTGGGCGACATCTGCAACGGTCCCACCAGCAAACCTCTCAGGCGACCCTCAAAGTGACTGCTTTTTAAGCGAGCAGACTGCGCGCAAGTACAACGGCTCAGTTCAGAGCTCTAAACTTTTTGCCCAGATCGCCGATGAACGGGGTGAGTCCGTCATGGCTGCCCCGAGCCTATCCAAGACCGCCACTTGCCGTAATATTCGCAACTGGAATGTGATCTTCTGGATAGCGCTGCTGGCCGCGGCGCCGTTCGCGCCACAAGCGGCGGCGCAAACTCCGGCCACAACGGCCGATAAGCAAAGTCCCGGCTTAGCCGAAGCCAGCCTGGAAGACCTCATGAACATAAAGGTCTATAGCGCTTCTCGTTATGACCAGCGCTTGGCGGAGGCGCCGGCCACGGTCACGATCGTGACACGCGACGAAATCCAGCGCTATGGCTACCGCACGCTGGCCGAGATCCTGCGCAGCGTACCCGGATTCTTTATCCCTTACGACCGTCTTTACAGCTACGTTGGCATTCGGGGCTTTGCCAATCCCGGCGACTACAACACTCGCGTTCTGCTGATGGTCGACGGACACCGGCTCAATGACAGCATCTTCCAGCAGGCCATGATCGGCACCGAATTCCCCATCGATGTCGACATGATCGAGCGGGTCGAGGTCATCCGCGGCCCAGCGTCCTCCATCTACGGCACCAATGCGATTTTTGGAGTGATCAACGTGATCACCCGCAAAGTGGGAGAGATCAGCGGGCTGGAGCTGTCGGCGGACGCAGCCTCGTTCAATACCTACACGGGGCGCGCCAGCTATGGAGGGCGGCTACTGGGCATCGACACCGTCTTGTCGGCAACCTTCATGGACAGCAAGGGCCACAACTGGCTGTATTTTCCTGAGTACGATACACCACAGGACAATTACGGCATTGGCAGCCACGCCGACGCCGACCAGTACATGGACCTGCTGGCGACCTTGTCGAAGGGAGGCTTCCGCTTTCAGGCAGCGTACGATTCACGCGAGAAACACGACCCTACGGGAGCCTGGGAGGTTGTGTTCAATGATCCCCGCAATCGCGTGACCGACCATCACGGTTATATGGACCTGCGCTATGAGCACTCTCAAGGTCCCTGGCAATGGATGGCCAGATCGTATTACGACCGCTACGGCGAAGACGGCTTCTACATCATGCCAACCTTCGAACTTGCTTCGCCCGCGGAGCGCGGCTTCGTAAATCGCGACTTCGAGCGCGGGGAGCAATGGGGAGCGGAGTTCCAAGCCTCCAAGACCATTCACGACCGGCATAAGCTGACCGGCGGCTTCGAATTTCGTGACGAGTTTCGCCAGCAGATGGCGAGCTATTACCTTTCTCCCCCGGAGGTTCTTCTGAACGTAAATATACCGGCCTACGTGGTTGCCGGGTACCTCCAGGGGGAGTTCAGAATTACCGATAAGCTCTCCCTGACGGCAGGGGTTCGCGAAGACTATGTCCAACTGGCTGGGAGTAGTACCAACCCGCGACTGGCCTTCACCTACAATCCCTGGACCAAGACCAATTTCAAACTCATCTACGGAACCGCGTTCCGCTCCGCCAATGTCTATGAACAGTACTATGCATCGCTTGATGTTCATTCCAGCGGCAACTTGGCGCCGGAGCGGATTCACGCCTGGGAAGGAGCCTGGCAGCAGGAGCTGACCTCCAGGACTTCCCTCTCAGCCTCGGTTTTTCACAACCGGATGAGCAACTTTATCGAATTCACCGCCGACAGTACCGGCGACCTGAATTTCCGCAATGTCCCTGATGTTACGGCCACCGGCGGAGAGCTGGAGTTGCGAGGCCGCTGGCCGAACGGCATCAGCGGACATGCCAGTTACAGCTATCAATACGCCCAGGGCGGAGTGACCAACCAGTGGGCTGTCGGGTCGCCCAAGCACCTGGCCAAGTTGAACGTGAGCGTCCCGTTGTATCGCCAGAAACTTTTTGCTGGACTTGAAGCCCTGTACACCAGCAAGCGACTTACCCTCGACGGCAGCACGGTGGGCGGCTATACCGTCGTCAACCTTACTTTACTGAGTCGCAAGCTTACTCGGCACTTCGACCTTTCGGCCAGTGTCTACAACCTGTTTGATCAGACCTATTTCGATCCGGGTGCTGAACAACACTTGGAGAACGCGCTCAGGCAGGATGGCCGCAGCTTCCGGGTGAAGCTGGTGTGGACTTCGAAACCCGAATGAAGCGGGAGTTTCGGCTGCATCTGCCGAGCTCGCGGTCGCGACCTGAGCGATGCTGAAAACACTGCTCTGCACCCTCGCTGGAATGCTGTTGTTTCCGGCTCCGCTACCGGGACAGAGCAGCGCTCCCTCCGAGCGCCAGGTAAAGGCCGCATTCCTGTACAACTTCGCCAAGTTCTTCGAATGGCCTCCGGCGGCACTGCGCGAGACCCGCCCATTTGTCATCTGCGTGTTGGGGGATGAGGAGGCCACTCGTCAACTGCGGCCCCTGGTCGGCGGCAAATCGATCGATATACATCCGGTGGAGGTACATCAACTGCGCGCCGTCGAGGAAGGACGCGGTTGCCATCTCTTGTTCATCACCGCGTCGGCTACGTCGCAGGCCTTGCGCTATCTCGGCACCCTGGCAGACAACAGCGTTTTAACGGTTGGCGAAGTACCTGGCTTCTGCAACCACGGAGGCGTTCTGAATTTTTGGATGGAAGCCGACCACGTGCGTTTCGAAATCAATCTTAAGGCAGCCGAACGTGCCCGGCTCCATCCCAGTTCCAAACTGCTGCGCCTGGCGCGCGTGGTAAGCGACCCGGACCAAAACGGGGGAGGCTTCTGACATGCACTGGCTGAATCGCTTGTCATTACGACGAAAACTGACCGTAATCATCGCCGGCATAAGCAGCGCGGTCCTGCTGTCGGCATGTGTTGCGATCATCGCCTATGACCTCCATGCCCTGCGGGAGAACCAAGTCGAGCAGATGTCGACCCTGGCCGATGTGATTGGCCAGAACGCCTCGGCAGCATTGGCTTTCAACGATCGCGCGGCCGCACGCGAGATCCTGGCCGGCTCCCGCTACGCTCCGGACGTGGTGGTCAGTTGCCTGTACCTGCCGGATGGCTCGCTGTTCGCCTCCTTTGCCCGCGATCGGTATCCCTGTCCCTTCGAAGCGCGCGCGGTGGGCATTCACCACGTTGAAGGTGGCGTGAGCATGGTTCGACCGGTAACGGTGGGCACGGAACGCGTCGGCACGATACTGGTGAACTGCCATCCCGGCGAGCTACTGCAGCGCTTTCAGAGCTATGGCTTGCTTATTGTTTTCGTTTTGCTCGGGTCCTCGCTGCTGGCCCTGCTGCTGGCTTCCCAGCTGCAGCAAGTCATCACCAAACCAATACGCGATCTGCTGGCTATCGCTCGCGGAGTATCCCGCAAACGCGATTATTCGGTGCGCCCCGTCTCGCACACCCAGGACGA
This sequence comes from uncultured Acidobacteriaceae bacterium, assembly GCA_963785825.1. Classification (GTDB taxonomy): domain Bacteria; phylum Acidobacteriota; class Terriglobia; order Terriglobales; family Acidobacteriaceae; genus Bog-257. The sequence goes on from CAWAWQ010000003.1 coordinate 740,753, forward strand.
GATTGGCCAACTGGTGGACGGCTTCAATGACATGCTGGAGCAGATCCAGAAGCGCGATAGCGAGCTTGAGCGTCACCGCCTGCATCTGGAGGAGGAGGTGGCCGCCCGCACCGCCCAACTGCAGCATCTCAACGCCGACCTGCTCGTTGCCAAGGATGCGGCCGAAGCCGCCAGCCGCGCCAAGAGCGAATTCCTCGCCAATATGAGCCACGAAATCCGCACTCCGATGAACGGGGTGATTGGAATGCTGGAGCTTACTCTGGATACCCTGCTCACGCCCGAGCAGCGCGACTATCTGCAAATGGCCAAGGCCTCGGGGGACTCTCTGCTGAGCGTGATCAACGACATTCTCGACTTCTCCAAGATCGAGGCCGGCAAACTCGATTTGGAGGAAGTCGAGTTCAACCTGCACGACCTGATTGGAGATACGGTGAAGTTGTTGGCCTTTCGCGCCCACCAGAAGGGACTGGAGCTGGCCAGCAGCCTCGACACCGACGTGCCGCCGGTGGTTATTGGCGATCCTGGGCGTCTGCGGCAGGTGCTCATCAACCTGGTGGGTAACGCCATCAAGTTTACGAATGAAGGCGAAATCGTGATCGAGGCACATCGCCTGACCCAGGACGCAGGCGCGACCGAACTGCTGTTCAGCATTGCCGATACCGGCACTGGTATCGCTCCCGAAAAACAAGCCGTCATTTTCGAAGCCTTTGCCCAAGCCGACAACACGTCAACTCGCGATTACGGTGGAACCGGACTGGGACTGGCGATCTCGTCCCGACTGGTGGGTTTGATGGGCGGCCATATTTCAGTTGAGAGCAGCCAGGGCAAAGGAAGTACCTTTCGCTTTACCGCCAAGTTCGGCATCTCGCAGGGGGCAGCTTCGCGGCCGGCGGAAGTTCCTCGTGCGGAGCTGTTGCATGTGCCGGTGCTGGTGGTGGACGACAATGCCACCAATCGCCGCATTCTCGAAACCGTGTTGAAGGGCTGGGGTATGGACTATCACAGCGCCTGCGGCGGCGCCGAAGCCCTGGAAATGATAGCCGAAGCTCAACGCCACGGGAGCTCTTACCGCATCGTGCTACTGGATTGCCAGATGCCCGGGCTGGACGGCTTTGCGGTCGCCGAGATCATTCGCAGCGACGCATCGTTGGCGGGCGTGATCATCATGATGCTCAGCTCCGCCGATCGCAGCAGCGATGTTGCGCGCTGCCGCCGCCTGGGAATCGTACGCTACCTGGTAAAGCCAGTTCGCCGCTCCGAACTGTTGAACTCGGTTTTGCAGTCGCTGGCACACCAGGAACCGCCGGCTTCTCCGCCGCCTTTGCCGCAGGCGGTCCAGCATGCGGATAGCGGGCCGCGGCAGGTGCTGGTGGCCGAAGACAACCTCGTCAATCAGACCTTTCTCTGCCGCGTCCTTCACAAGTTGGGCCACATTCCTACCACCGCCGTCAACGGACGGGAAGCGGTCGAGCGCTTCCGGACAGGGCAATATGATCTCATCTTCATGGACGTACAAATGCCGGAGATGGATGGGCTGTCGGCGACTGCGGCCATTCGCCAGCTCGAAAGAGGCAGCGGCGGTCACATCCCCATCTTCGCCATGACGGCGCACGCCCTGCAGGGAGATCGCGAACGTTGCCTGGCTGCGGGAATGGACGGCTACATCAGCAAACCTGCCAGCCTGGCAGAGATCGAGCATGCGGTAAACGGCGATACGCCCACGCCCGGGCATCAGCCGGACGATGAAAGTTTGCAGACCCCGCGTGAGGAACCGGAGGTAGTAGGGAGCGATCGCTGAGAGACGAATTCAATGCGGCGATAAAGGGTGCTCGCGGCACCCTTTGTCACGCAACAATTTGTCCAACCCGCTATTTCTGGCTGTCCTGGAAGCGTTTGTTTACTTCCGCCCAGTTCACCACGTTCCACCACTCTTTCAGGTAATCGCCGCGGCGGTTCTGGTACTTCAAATAATAGGCGTGCTCCCAGACGTCGTTGCCCATGATGGGGTAGAAACCCTGGCTCATGGGATTGTCCTGGTTGGCGGAGCTGACGACCTGCAGCTTGCCGCCGTGATCGCGCACCAGCCAGGCCCAGCCGCTGCCGAACTGCTTCAGCCCGGCATCGTTGAATTTTTCCTTGAAGGCGTTGAAGTCGCCGAAGGTGCTCTTGATGGCGTCGGCAATGGCGCCGCTGGGGTCACCGCCGGCGTTGGGACCCATGATCTTCCAGAACATAGTGTGATTCACATGGCCGCCGCCGTTATTGCGCACGGCATTCCGAATGGCCTCAGGCACGTTCCCCAGGCCTTTCAACAGCTCTTCGGCGCTCATCTTCTGCAGCTCAGGAGCCTTCTCCAGCGCGGCGTTCAAATTGGTTACGTACGCCTGGTGGTGCTTGTCATGATGCAGGTGCATGGTTTGCGTATCGATGTAGGGTTCCAGGGCAGAGTAGTCGTAGGGCAGCGCAGGAACTTCATGTGCCATTCTGATTCTTCCTCCAGTTGGCGTTGATGCGAGGGATCTGACGCGGATTCAAAAGCAGGGAGAGACGAAGCCTCACCCCAGTCGAACATTATAATGCGTCGAGGAAAGGCGACCGGGTCAGGCCGTCGCATTGGAAGCCCTGCGGCGAGACTGAAACGCAAACTCCACTTACATTCAGCGAAAAGGGTTCTCGATCCGCACTGGTCCGAAGGCCTGACCGTCATTCATATCTTCGCTGTAGAGCAGGGTACATGTTGCCTGAATGGCGCCCGCCACGATGAGAGAGTCGTACCAGGAGAGCTTATATCTACTTCGTAGATGCAGGGCGTCCACATAGAGCGCAGGCGACGAGTGCACGGCTAGCAGTGGGCGGAAGACTGTTGTCAGGTATTGCTCGGCTTCGGCCAGAGACATGGGCGGTGTGAACCGGCGGAAGGCTACGTTGAAGAACTCCTGCACAACTTGATAACTCACAATGCCATTGCGAGTTGCGATGGCGTGCCGGATAAGCTGGGTTGAGCGGCGCGACTTTGCGGAGGCACTTCCTTCCAGCGAATAAACGGAGGCACTTCCTTCCAGCGAATAAACGAAGATATTCGTATCCAGGAAGAACTTAGCGCTCATTCATTTCGTCCCGGCTGTAGGGACCACCCGAACGAAGGTGGCGCAGCCGCCGCATGAGGGCATCGAACTCCCGCTCGTCGCCGGATTGAGCAACAAAGGTTTGCAGCCACTCCCGGAAGGCGGCATTCAGCGTCTTATGTTGGGAGCGCGCTACCAGCCGGGCGCGCTCGATGAGTTCCTCGTCGGCGCTCAGCGTCACATTTTTCATACGAAGATAGTGTACACGAACCTCGTGAATCGATTTCTCTGTGACTAGCGACTTGGTTACGGTTTCACCGACGACGGTTTCTCCGCCCCTGCTACAATTCTGGCGAAATCGGGCTGTCTTGCCGGGGCGAAGTGAACCGCTGCCCGATTGATCGAACCACTGGCCTCACCTCGCCGTATAACTCTTTAGCCGTGAGTGGGATTTGGGCCAGGAGTCACGCCCCGTGGGAGCGCTGATTGGACGACAACCAAGCCGTCAATGCCCTTGTCCGTCGCTGTGTGGCGGGCGACGCCGCGGCATGGCAGGAGATTGTCCAGCAGTATCACCGGCGGATTTACAACATTTGTTACCGGTTTTCGGGAGCGGGAGAGGACGCAGCTGACCTTACCCAGGAAGTGTTTATCAAAATGTATCGCACGCTCAGTACGTTTGACACCACGCGCGCTTCGTTCATGACCTGGGTCACCACGGTCACCCGAAATCTGCTGGTGGACCACTTCCGTAAAGGCAAGTACGACCGGATCACCGACTCGCTGGACGCCACACCCGGCAACCAGGAGGAGGGGCTCACGATTGCACAGCAGCTTGAGGACCGGGGGGCCAGCCCGGAGGCGCGGGTACGCAGCCAGGAGACCCAGAAGCTGGTCCATGAGGCACTGCGGCGGCTCTCGCCCGAGCTGCGGGAGTCGGTTATCTTGCGGGATTTGCAGGACATGGACTACAAGGATATTGCCAAAGTCCTCAACGTCCCCGAGGGAACTGTGAAGAGTCGCATAAATCGGGGACGAACGGAACTTGCCCGGCTGTTGCAACGTAACTATTGGCAGGTACAGTGATGCAAGGCGAGAACCAATCCGGAATGCAGTGCGTCGAAGTTGAGGCCCTCCTGGCCGAAGCTATCGACGGCACTTTGCCCGGCTCGACGCTGGCCGCCTTCGAGGCGCACCAGCAGTCCTGTCCGGCTTGCCGGACCAAGGTAGAAGAGGCTGCCGCCGGCATGCACTGGCTCAAGGGGCTGGAGGAAGCCGAGCCGCCCCGCAATCTGGTTCACAACATCCTGGTACAAACCATCGGGGCACTCCCGTCCGAGCACGTGACGGTTGCCCCGGCGCGCGGCAAAGGCTGGATCGCCAAGGTGAAGGGTTGGCTCGCCCCGGTATTTGCCCCAGTGGCGACGCCGCGCTTTGCCATGTCCTTTGGCATGGCCTTCTTCTCCATCACCATGCTGCTGGGCATTGCCGGCTTCCATTTGGCCGATCTACGTCATCTGGACTTGAGCTCTAAGGGAATCACCAAGACGTACTACGCCACCCAGGCGAAGGTGATGCGGTATTACGAGAACATCCGTCTGGTGTACGAGATCGAGTCGCGAGTGCGCGATTTGCGCAAAGCGGCGACTCCCGAGAACAAGGACAACAACCAGCAACAGGGGGCTCCCGCGCCTAATCCGAAGAATCCTTCGAAGAGCGACAACCAGCAGCAACACGAACAGCGCAACCAAAGCCGTGAGCAGGGCCAGCCTGAGCTGGCCGGCTTCCCGGCGGTAGCATTTCTAGCACTTAATCAGGCCCGGCTGAACAGGAGAACCGCATGAACTGCGCCAATCATGTCGATGTTCCCGCAGTTGCATACTGCCGCACGTGTGGCAAACCACTGTGCGGGACGTGCGCGCGAGACGTCCGTGGCGTTATTTACTGCGAGGAATGTTTGGCCTCGCAACTGAGCGGCACGATGCCGCCGCCTGGAGCTGCGGTCGTGGCCCCAGGTGTGGAGCCGCCAGCCGGCACACCCAGTCCTGCGTTAGCTGCGGTCCTGGGATTCATCCCGGGTGTGGGCGCTATGTACAACGGGGAGTACGCCAAGGGCTTTGTGCACGTACTCATCTTCGCCACCCTGATCTGGATGGCCGGCCATCTGAGCGGCATCTTTGGCCTGGGTATTGCGGCCTTCATCATCTACATGCCGATCGAGGCCTACAAGACAGCGCGGGCGCGCGAGATGGGATTACCGGCTCCGGACCCGTTCGGGTTTAATCAGCTATTCGGGTCGGGCAACCTATCGCCTGGAGTTGCTGCCGGTGCGGTGCCGGTCGCAGGTAATCCTTCGACCGTACCGGCAGAGCCAGTGGAGACAGAATCGTGCAGTCGGGTGCCGATTGGAGCATTCATTCTTATTGGTCTGGGCGTGCTGTTCCTGCTCGACGAAGTTGGCTGGCTGCATTTTGATTGGATCTGGCGTTTCTGGCCGCTCATCCTGATCGCGATCGGTGTTCGCGTACTGATCAAGCGTCAGCGGAGAGGCTGGTGAGGAGGGCATCATGAGATACCGGTATAACCCTTACTGTTCCTGTGGCCGTTGCCGTGCTCATGGTTTTATGGGGCCCGCTGTGCTCATCACCATTGGCGTCCTGTTCCTCCTCGACCAGCTCGGCCACTCGCATTTCATGGAATTCGGCAGCACCTGGCCGGCGCTGCTCATCGTGATCGGCTTGATCATGTTCCTGGAGCACAACGCATCCACAGCCGGTCACGTTCCGCGCGAATACGGCGCTCCATTGCCGCCCAATCCTGGGCAACCGGTTCCTCCGGGAGTTTCGGGATATCCGGTCGGACCGCAAAGCCCGGTAGTCACGCCGCCGCCGATGCCATCCGCGGGAGCGATCACGGCCGGACCTGTCGCCGATAACAAGGAGGTGCGTCATGGCTAGTCCCAATCTGTATCCTCCAACGGCGCCACCGCCGCCACAGCCGCCCGTCTACCGGTACCGGCGCTCGATTGCCGGACCGCTGATTCTGATCGTGATCGGGCTACTGTTCTTGCTGCGGAATTTTGGCTTTCGTTTTCCCATCTGGCACTGGTTTGGACACTGGTGGCCAGTCCTGCTCATCCTCTGGGGTGTGATTGCGCTCATTGAGCACACTACGTCGCAGCGCATGGGGTATCGTACGCGGCATCTCGGGGCGGGCGGCATCATCCTGTTGATTGTGCTCGTCTGCATCGGTCTGTCGGCACATTACAGCTCCGATGTCGATTGGGGTAATGTTCGCGACCAACTCCAAATGGACGATGACCTGGGAGGCCTGTTCGGAACCCCGTTCACTTTTGAGGACACCCTGGAGCAGCCCTTCCCAGCGCATGGAAGTTTGCGCGTGGTGTGCGATCGCGGGAGCTTGAACATCTCGCCCGTTGATGGCGACACCATCCGGGTCGTGGTGCACAAGAAGCTCTATGCGCAGAACCAGAACGACGCCAACAAGTACAACGAGGGCAGCAAACCGCAGATTACGGTGAACGGGAACTCGGTGCTGCTCAACGCCAACACCAATGGGGCTGGCGATCATGGCGTGGCAGCCGACATGGACATCCTCGTCCCCCGCGACGCCACGGTTGACGTTGCCAGCAAACGCGGTGACGTGACCATCAATGATCGCAAGGCCCCGGTGAAGATTTCGCTGCAACACGGCGACGTAGCCCTGAACGACATCGCAGGCTCCGCGAATATCAGCCTGGAGAAGGGATCAATTCGTGTGGCCAAGATCACGGGGGACCTCTCGGTCGATGGTCATGTCGACAATGTGACGGTGGATGAAGTCACGGGTGCAGTCCGGCTGAACGGCGACTTCTATGAAGACATTCGCCTCAGCAAGATTGGCGGGACCGTGATCTTCAAGACTTCACGTTCTGACATGCAGATCGCTTCGGTGCCGGGCGAGATCGAGATCGCCAGCGACGAGGTGCGGGGCAACGACCTCACCGGACCTACCCGCGTGATTACCAGCTCCAAAGATATTCATCTGGAGGACATCTCAGGCGATTTGCAGGTGCAATCGACCAATGGCGATGTGGAAGTCACCACCGGTGGAAAGCAGGCGGGCAAGATGAATGTCGCCACCCAGCATGGAGATGTTGCGCTGACCGTCGGTGGCAAGCTGCCGCCTGACAAGGTGAACGTCGCAACGGTGCACGGAGATATCACCCTGACACTGCCCTCGAGCGTGGGTTTTCAGGTGAAAGCCGATACGCGAAAGGGCGACATTACCTCTGACTTTGACGCGGTGAAAGTTGACGAGAGTAACGGCTCGTCACGGGCCAGCGGCACCGTCGGCAACGGTGTCAGCAAACTGCAGGTGACAACCGACACGGGAGATATCAAGATTACGAAGGGCTGAAGAATGTGGTTAGTAAATAGTGGATAGGAGTTAGCCTTAGTCGGATTTGAGGTGCCCCGCCCAAGCTGCTTTTGCCAAGCTTCTTTTGCTTGGGCGGAATTTGCTTCTAGTCCAAACTTGTCTTGATTGGCAAACAGAAGGTCATCTAAAGCGATTTCAGAGTTAATGTAAACGAGTTTCAGCTTAGGGTAGTGCGGGCCTTCAGGCCCGCGTGCAAGATGTATCTTAATAAAAAGAGCTTCAGCTCGCTGCAAGGCAGCGAGCTGAAGCCGGCTTAAAAGGTAAGCTTTAACGCGGCGCTGAAGCACCGCACTACCCGAAGTCGCTTGATTACGCCAACTCTGAAAATGGTCTGGTTATCGATCGTCACCATCCTGTCCCTCTGACGCAGGTACCGAGGGATTCACCGGTACCAGAGTTCCCGACATCACCCAAGCCCTCTGGCTGGGAGCGAATCTCGGAGCGAGGTATCCATCGTTGATTTCTCGCGTTACGGCAATGCGATTGTACTGCGTCGCTGGAATAAACAAGCGAGAGTTGTCGGCGAATCCGTCGGATGGGGTGTCCACGTCACCTTCCACTGCGGAAATTACGCCATCGCCGTTGGTGTCTACCCTGGCGACTTCTGCCGCAAAGGCATCAAAGAGGCGTTGGTTAAAGTCGGTCACGCCCGGTTCGAACGAAGCTAACCGCTCGTAAACATCCAGGAAGACCTCGTTCGCCAGCCCGCTGGGGATGAACCGCATGCGAAACTCACGCTGTGAATCATCGTCCCCATCGAATTTATCCGGGTCGCGAGGACCGGTAGCTTGCAACACTCCTTTGGTATTGGGATTGTCGCCATATTTCAAGGGATCGTTCTTTACCCCGTTTGGGCCCGAGCCTGGGATGATGCTTTGCAGGGCGCCGATTTGTCCTGCCTCAAAGGTACCCGGAATACCACCGGTGAACGGCAGTTCATACAAAGGATGGATCCAATTCGTTGTGTAGTTGAACTCCCAATAGCCATGACCATCGCTTTGCTGCAAAGTATTCCATGCCCCCAGGCTGAGCTGGATGGGAACAACGTTCGTCTGGAGGTCGGGGAAGTGGTCCTTGGCGCCGGGAAAATGCACCTTGTTCCCATCGACAGTGAAAATGTTGCCGGAAACGTTGTTGCCGCCACCGATAGCCTTTAGTTTGTCGGCGTCCGCCTGCAACAGGGAGCCGAACTGCGCGTGTCCGTCATCGCGCGGTTTCTTATTAACCGGAGCGACTCTCAGATCGTGGATCATCCACCCTTCATACCAGCCGCTTTCATTGTTGATCACGAATAAACCGGATATGTCGGTGAACACATCGATGAATGCGCGCACATCGTTGGGGTCAGTTGGCAAGTCGGGCTTAGGCTCCAGCACAAGCCGCACCGCGCCTATCGTGGGAAGGCCACAATCGGCTCCGGTTGCACTGAGCATGACCTGGTCATTCAAGCCGGAAAATATCGCAGTAAACGGGTTGGGTTCGAAGCCGTTGGTGTCCAACAGGTAATACTGGAATAGTTGACTCGGTTTCGGCTTAGGGGTGCCAGTGAATTGAGCTTCCGCATAAGCCTGAGTGGGAAGCTGGCTGTGCGGCCGACTTGCCATTCGGACCAGTTGGTCCTTGAGCGGATCGGGCAGTTGTCGTATATCGCCCCGGTTTCGGACGGTTTGCATATCCTGATTGGCAAATGGGTTGGGATGGCATGGTGCTGGCGGCTGTTCGGCATAGACAGAGCCAGCCAGCCCAGTGGTAAGAAGCAAGGCAAGCATTGCATTGCTGCCTGATTTAACAAGTTGTAGCACAAATCGCATTGGTTTTTCCTCCGATCACTTATCTAAGGCTGGAGATTAAGCTCGATCAGTTTTTGAACAACTGACGTCTTAATTCCGACCTTTGAGCAGAGGCTACTTGGCAGAGGTGCTCGGGGATGTCACTAGGAAGTGAAGAATTTGAAAATACGCTTAGATAATCGAGCTATAAAGTTTATTTAGTTAAGCTGGCGGTCTGGGAGGTATTTACATCTGGCGGCAACTTGATCCTTTCGCAGAAGTTACGAGTAAACTAGAGTCAGCGGCAGATTGAATTAAATTAATTGCTATTTCCAACCACTGTCTATTAGCAGCTAGTCACAATCCACTAGCCGCTGATCACTGCTTTAACAATTCCTTCCACCTCGGTCACGACCTGGTCGATGCTCTTGTGAGTGGTATCGACGAAGACCGCATCTGGAGCGGGAATGAGGGGTGAGATGGCCCGCGTGCGGTCGCGCTGGTCACGCGCCAGGATCTCATCATGGACGCGCTGAGCTTCTTCCGCTGAGCGCGATCCATCCTGCAACACTCGCCGCTCAGCTCGCACCGCAGTATCGGCATCGAGGAAGATCTTCACCTCCGCGTTAGGAAACACCGCGGTGCCGATATCGCGGCCCTCCATTACCACTCCACCCTGTGCGCCCAATGCGCGTTGTCGCGCGACCATCACTTGCCGGACCTTCGGGTGGACGGAAACTCGCGAGGCTGCCGCGGTCACATCGGGTTCGCGTATCCGTCGAGAGACATCGCGCCCATCTAAGAGGACGCGGTTGCCTTCGCCCTGCGGCTCAAGCTGGACCGCCGTGTTCTGCGCCAGTTGCCACAGCGCCTCAGCATCATCGAGCGAGACCTGCTGCTCCAGAGCCTTCAGCGCCAGGGCACGATACATAGCGCCGCTCTCCAGATTGACGTAGCCAAGCCGCTTCGCCAGTCGCGCCGCGATCGTGCTCTTGCCCGATCCGGCCGGACCGTCGATGGCGATCACCAACTTTCGCGGCGCGCTCATTCCTTGCTGGTGTCCTGCCTGGGAGGCTTCGGCTTCGAGGCTGGTGGCCCACCTCGGGCCGGTTTGGCGCGGCCTGCGGAACTCGGCCGCCGTTGTACCAGGGGCATACCGGGCCGTGGGGGGAGCGCTTCGAATTTTGGCCTGGGCTTGAACTCGCGCACCGGCTGAGGCTGTAGCGAAGAAACTTGCAGCATGACGCGACCGCTTACATGCACAAAGCTCAACTCGCGCGCCGCCTGTAGCGCGTTAATGGCTTCGCGGACGCGCGCCCGGCCGATCAGGTGCGAGAAGAACTGCTCCACCTCCTCCTGCTGCGCCGCCAGAACACAGTCAAGATATTTTGACACCAGCGCCGTCAACGACTCCGCTACGGACACGTGCATGCCTTCCTTCACCGCGTCAGGCGACCAGCGAAACAGCACGTCCCAAAAGACGCCGTGGTCCTGGTTGTAGTCCACCCGGGTGATGCGTAATCGGGCCCATAACTCGTCCAACGCGCGGTCCAGCGCCGCCTCGGAAATGTCGCCGCCAAGCAACTCCCGTAGACGATGCTTGGGGATGGGACCTTCCTTCTGGATAAGCTGAAAAGCGTCGACTGCCAGGGGCGAATATTCCGAGCGCGCGCCCGGCTTCGGCGTTTGGCGTGGATTGCGGTCGCCCACCAAGCCGTAAAAATACGGAAAGACCGACGCCGACACAATGAAGTTGTTGTCGGCAAAAACATTGGCCTCATACGCCGCCTTCTCACGCAGCAGCCGGACCATCAACTCCTTGGCCTCGCGCGCGCCGGGATCGGCAAAAGCCATTTGCGATGTGGGCAGCTTCCCGTCACTGCCCGCGTGCGCCCCGACAAAAGTCGGCGCCAGCACCGCCGGACGTTGCGGATAGAGAAGACAGAAGCCCACCGAGTCGATGAACTCGCGCGCGTCGTCGAGCGTGCAGACCGGCCGCCCGTTCAAGCGCCACTTTTCGCGCCGAAGATCCTGGAGTTGCTGTTCGTGCATAAGAAAGGCAGCAATTAGCACTTGCCATTTAGCCGTTAGCGGCGGTGCTTGGTTGCTGTACCGCACTGCTTGCAACGAAGCCGCCCGGCGTGCCTTAGAAAGGGCACTTCCGCGATCACTACAAATGCTAAGTGCCAACTGCTAAGTGCTGGTTGCTAGATTCTCTTGAACGCCCTTTGAATGTCCTTGACAGAATACCGCAGAACCACCGGGCGGCCGTGGGGACAGCTCATCGGACAATCGGTGTTGGCGAGTTCGCGCAAGAGCCACTCCATCTTATTCTGCTCCAGGGGCATGTTGATCTTAATGGCGGCGTGGCAGGCAATGCTGGCCGCAATCCTGGTGCGAATCTTTTCCAGATTGAGCGACTGCTCCTCACGCTCGAATTGTTCCAGGATTTCGTGCAGCAGGTGCTCGACATCGTCGGCGGGCACGCCGGCCGCTGTTGCCTTCACCGCGACGGTGCGCGAACCGAAGGGCTCCACTTCGAAGCCGTTGCGGTTCAGTTCGTCGGAGATTTCGGCAAACACCGCCATCTGGCCGGGAGTCAATTCGACGATCAGGGGCATCAGCAGTTGCTGCTTCTCGGGTGATTGGGCCAGTCGCTGCTTGCAGATCTTCTCGAACAGGACGCGCTCGTGCGCCACATGCTGATCGATGATCCAGAGACCCTGCGGGTTGATGGCCAAAATGAAGGAGTCGCGAATCTGCGCAACCGGCTTCAAGGTTGCGAGCGACTCCAAGCCGACAGGCGCATCCTCTATGGCGAGTTCCGGCGAGCAAGCGCCATTGCTGCGGGCGAGTGTCGCTGCGGCTGCCGGGCCGCCGAACGTCTGCGGCGCAAAACGCGCCACCGGAACTGCGGCGTTAGCTTCAACCGGAAAACCGCCGCCCTCAAACTGCAACGACGCCGTAAACGGAGGAGGCTCTTGCGCCCGCAGCGCGAAAGCGGCGTCGGCTTCAGTGACCTGTAACTCGCTGCTGCCGAAATCGCGTGCGCCCGGCGTTAATGAAGGCGTTGCCGTGGGGTTGGCGTGGATCTCGGTCATGAATGCGGGAACTGGCCGCGACTTCATCAGCAGCGCGCGCACGGAATCGCGAACGAAATCGTGCAGCACCGATGACTGCCGGAAGCGCACTTCGGTCTTCGAGGGATGCACGTTCACGTCGACTTCGGTGAACGGCATTTCCAGAAACAGGAGCACCACGGGATAGACCGTCGGCGGAATGATGTTGCGGTAAGCGTCGGTCAGCGCGTGTTGCACCAGGCGATCGCGAATCAGCCGGCCATTCACAAAGATGAAGATGGAATTGCGATTGAGCTTTTGAATCTCCGGCCGCGAGACAAAGCCATGCAATTTCACCTCGCCCTTTACGGCGTCTTCCGGCTCTTCGCCGTTATTGCGCCGCCACGGCGGAGGTTGCGGCAGGCCGAGGCGCTCGAGCGACAGCAGCGCGGTGAGGGGAATCAACTGGTCCAGCGTCTCTTTGCCGAACACCTGGTAGATACGCTGCGAGTGGTCCGCGACTGGCGGCGCCACCAGCATTGCATTGGTCGCCGAGTGCAGCTCCCAATGCATTTCAGGATGGGCCAACGCATAGTGGGTCACCAGCGAGGCAATGTGCGACAGTTCCGTGGATTCAGCTTTCAGGAATTTCCGCCGGGCCGGAATGTTGAAGAACAGATCGCGCACCGTGATGCAGGTTCCGATGGGAAGTCCGGCCTCTTCGACGGTCTGCAGCTTGCCGCCCGCGATCTCGAGGACCGTCCCGGCAGGATCTTCCGCGGCCCGGGTCTCTAGCCGGAGGCGGCTTACCGATGCGATCGACGGCAGCGCCTCTCCTCGGAATCCCAAGGTCGCGATGTTCAGCAGATCATCGGTGTTGCGGATCTTCGAGGTGGCGTGGCGCTCGAAGGCAAGCATGGCATCGTCACGCACCATACCGCAGCCGTCATCGGTGACCTGGATGAGTTTTTTGCCGCCGGCTTCGACGTTAACCCGGATGCGCTGCGCGCCCGCATCCAGCGCATTCTCAAGCAACTCCTTGACCACCGATGCAGGCCGCTCCACCACCTCGCCGGCGGCGATTTTATTGGCTACGTTTTCTGAGAGAACGTGGATGCGGCCCATGCCTTACTACGTTACATGAGATTGAGGCCGCATGGCAGAGTCGCAGGCCTACGGATTTCCGCTCGGTCCGCCGGCGGAGGCGCGTTGCTGGCCGGCGTAATAGCCGCTGCGGGTCCGCACTTGCAGCTTCTTGTAGCCGCGCGCTTGTGCCTCGACTTTCACCGCGCGATACCCGCCCGCGCTCTGCGGCGTGGAAGGCTTGTACTGAATGGTGTATTGATTGCGGATGTCGTGCGCGATCTGGCTTGTGATCGCCTGTACCTCGCTCAAATCTTTGGGGAAGAATGCCACGCCACCAGTGTCCTCGGCCATTTCGCGCAATGCACGCCGAGCACGCTTAGAGTGCTCATCCCCCAGTAGCCCGATGGTGTACACCGTCGGCCCGTTTTTTTCTTCCAAGCGGCGCAAAGCCTGCTCCAGCGACTCGCGGCTGGCGTTGTCCTCGCCATCGGTCACCACCAGGAGCACCTTCTTCTCAAGCTCGCCGCTCTTTTTCAAGTGGTCGGAGGAGGCGACCACCGCGTCGTACAAGGCCGTCCCGCCGCGCGACTCAATGCGCTCCAGCGCGTCCTTGAGCTTCGGAACGCTGCCGGTGTAGTCCTGATCGAGGAAGTACTCCTCGTTGAAGTTGACCACGAACACCTTGTCGCGTGGATTGCTGGACTGCACCAGGTTAATAGCGGCAGCGTTGACCTGGGGCCGCTTCTCGCGCATGGAACCCGAGTTGTCGATCACAATGCCCAGAGCTACGGGGATGTCTTCGCTGCGGAACGAGGTGATTTTTTGCGGTTTACCGTCTTCGAATACCGTGAAGTCATTCCTGGCCAGATCGGTCACCAGGCGATTGCGATCGTCGACCACGGTGGCGTGGAGCGTAACCTCATCCACTTCCTTCTTGAAAACATAAACATCGCCGGACTGCGCCTCGGGAGCTTGGCCCTGAGGAGCGGGTACCTGTACGGTATCGCCCGGCTGATTGGGGGCATTCGGCATGGGATGCTGGTCCGCATCCGGGTTCTGAGCATCGCTGGGTTGCGACTGCTGCTGCTGCGCAGCACCGGCATTGGACGCAGGCGCTTGAGCCGGAGCGGTTGAACTCTGCGCAGCCAGCCAGCTCCCGGTTACAAGAACTAAACTGAGGAGGAACAGGTAGCCTTTAATCCGTGGGTGCATAGTATCCAGTTTTGGCATACACGTGCAGCGGCGGCAAGCCCTTGGGAGGATTCAGGCGAACCTTGATCTTCCGCCACTTGCCATTCCGTGCTGGATTGGTTGGACGGTATCCGAGCACATATTGGTTGCGCAGCTCTATTCCAATCTTGGTGGCCACGTCCGCCAGTTCGTTGGGCGAACCGATCACAAATGTCCGTCCACCAGTCACTTCCGTGACTTCTTCAAGCAGCGCCGGACCTTCCCGTTCTTCCGGAGTTTTGGCGTCACGGTCGAACAAGCCGATGCCGTAGATCTGCACGTCGGCTTCGCGAACCATCGACTTGATCTCGCCTTCGGTATAGCGGCTATGGTTGTCGCCGCCGTCGGAGATGATCAGCAGCGCTTTGCGTTCGTACTTCGCCTTCTCCATGCGGTTCATGCCCAGGTAAATCGCGTCCAGCAAGGCGGTTCGGCCCTTGGGAATGGCGTAAACCAGCTTGTTCTGGATGTCCTCTACCGACGAGGTGAAGTCGACCAGGACTTCGGGCTTTTCCGAGAAGGTAATCAGGAAGAATTCGTCCTGCGGATTCGCGGTGCGAAAGAACTCGACCACCGCCTGCCGCGACTTGTCGATCTTGTCCGTCATCGACCCGCTGATATCGAAGATCACGCCCAGCGAAATCGGCGCGTCCTCGCTGGAGAAATGCCGAATTTGCTGCGGCTCGCCGCTGTCGGTCAGCTCGAAGTTTTCCTTCTCCAGGCCGGTTACCAGCCGATTCATGGGATCGGTGACGGTCACCGGGACCAGCACCAGATCCACATCCTTGATCAGAGGCTTGGTATGCGTCCTGAGACTGGGATCGCCATTGGCGCCGGCGAGATCGGGCGGCGGGGTGGCGTCAGCCTTCTTGGTCTCGCGCGGGGTGATGTGAACATCGTCGTTCTGCCCCCACGCCGGCAACGTCATCCAGCCAAGGAAAAAACAAAAGCCGAGCAAGAGTAACGGTTTGCAAGAACGCACGGGGGATTGGACGCGCCGGCGGGAAAAATGTCCCGCCCCACGAATTGGATACTGGGTCCGGCTGAAGGAATCGCTGGACCGAAACCCCTTACTGCAACCGCGGGTCATAGAATCCTCTTGGGGTGTGTGCGAATAATATCACAGGCGGTGGCCGCCGGATAAGCCGAAGCGCGCCGCCCGACGCATTGTAGCGTGCCGGTTTGCTGCACACATAGATGTGATCTGCGCCACTCTGGTTTCCTTTTGTGGCTGCTACAATCAAGCTTCCCGAGGCCCCGTTCTCCCTAAATATTCTTCGGGAGCAGGAAATTCTTATGGCAGCCATACTTCCTTTTCGTGCTCTTCGCTATGACACCTCCCGGATCTCGCCCGACGAGGTGATGACTCAGCCTTACGACAAAATCACTCCTTCCATGCAGGAGAGGTACTACGCGGCCAGTCCTTTTAACCTGGTGCGGGTGATCCTGGGCAAATCTCAGGAGGGCGACAACGAAACCAGCAACGTCTATTCGCGGGCAGCGGCCTCATTGCGACAATGGCAAGCGGAAGGCCTGCTGAAGCTCGACTCCGAGCCCAGTCTTTACCTTTACACCCAGAAATTCAAAGTTCCCGGTGACCCCACGGGAGCCGAAACCGAGCGGCGCAGCTTCATTGCGCTCTGCCGGTTGGAGGACTACGACCAGAAAGTGGTCTTCCGTCACGAGCAGACGCTGAGTAAGCCGAAAGCCGACCGCCTCAACCTGCTGCGGGCGACCCAGGCTTATTGCGAGCAGATCTTTCTGCTGTACAGTGACCCGGGGAAGGCGATCGACGCGACTCTTCGCCAGCCGGGGCCACCGACGGTGGAGTTACGCGACGAATACGGCGTTCTGCACCGGATGTGGAAGGTTTCGAATCCCGCCACCGTCGCAGCCGTGCAGTCGGCCATGGCCGACAAGAAGCTGATCATCGCCGACGGTCACCATCGGTACGAGACGGCTTTGAACTACCGGAACGAGATGCGCCAGAAACCCGAGGGTGGCCGCCAGTCGGCGGCGGAGTACCTGATGATGACTTTCGTGAACATGGACGCTCCGGGCCTGGTCATTCTGCCGACGCATCGAGTGGTGTTCGGGCTGGAAGACTTCAGCATCTTCGAAACCCTAACGGAGCTGCGGAAGTATTTCGAGATCGAAGACGTGGGGCCGGTTTCTGACATTTCTGCTGCTGTGCAGCGCCTGCATCAAGCCGGCAACAACGGTACAGCGCTGCTGGCCGTAACGGCGCACAGCACCTTCTTGCTGCGCCCTCGTAAGGACGTCCAGCCACCCAGCCTTAAGAATATTTCCGAACGGCAGCGGGCTCTCGACGTGGTGCAGTTGCACAAAGTAATCCTGGAAGGCGTACTTGGCATGTCCGAAGACGACATTCGGGCGCAAAAGCACCTGAAGTACATCCGCGATGCCGAAGAGGCGGTGGAAGAAGTCCGCAAGGGCGCACAGATTGCGTTTCTGATGAACCCGGTCCGCATGGAGCAGGTGCGCGACATCGCCTTTGCCGGTGAGGTTCTTCCGCAGAAGTCGACCGACTTTTACCCCAAGATGCTGAGCGGCTTGACCATGTACTCGCTTGCCGAGGCAGGCCAGGAGCCGACAAACCGGCCAGCGCGCGCCAAAGGCGTTGCTGAGTTGGTCTGAACCACTGCATAGAAGCTAGTGGGCTTTGTAAGCGTAGCGGCCGCTGATCGCACCTCAGCGGCCGTCTCTTCTGATGAGTGCTGTAGCCAGCCTTTCTGATGGTCGAGAGCTTGGGCCAGCGGTCAGGACAATTTATACCGTTCGTTACAAAGCGTGAGCCATTTCACCGGAGCAGGGTCGAGATCCCGTCCATCCCCCTCCCTTTGCATCGCTGTTGATTACATATATCGTTGAGGAAAGCCTGCATATGGTTCGTGGATCGATTGGATGAGACCGAAGTTCCCACTGGCCCAAACCCGCGCCCGTCTCACTTATGTCCTGATCGTGCCGTTTGCGATACTCCTAGCGCTCGGCCTGCGGCACGCCACGGTCCACGCCCAGTCAGCGGAGCAGTTGACGGTTTATTCCTCCCGGACCACCTACTCGGTGGCCCTGCAGAATCTTAACGGGCAACCCTATGCCGGACTGGTGGACTTGCTGGAGCCGCTGGGATCGGTCGATGCCAAGGCCGATGGCAAGAAATACAAGTTGCGATTCACCCCTCCGGGCGGGCGGGCCCTGGAGGCGGAGTTTCGCGAGAGTAAGAACAAGGGGAAAATCCGTGGCCGCGGTTACGAACTGCCGGCGAATTTTGCGCTGCAAAACGGGCGCGGCTACGTTCCGCTGAGCGCGCTTCCGGAGCTGCTGACCAAGCTGTTGGGAATGCCCATTCAGTTGCACCCGTCGGCGCGGCGGCTATTCCTGGGAGACGTTCCGATTCGCTTCAATCTGTCGCTGGAGAAGGGAAACCCGCCGAAGCTGGTGGCCAGCTTCCCGACTCCGGTGAATCCCTCGATTGCTACCGAGCCGGGGCGGGTGCGCTTCACCTTCCGTCGGGAGCCCGTCGTCACCGTCGGGCAAGATAGTTTCAACTTCAACGATCCGATCATCACGGGAGCAGTTTTCTCTGAGCACGATGGACTCGCCGAGCTGGATGTAATGGGAACCGCACCCCTGATGGCCAATTATGCCGACGGGGGTAAAACCATCATCGTGGCGCCGCCTCCGGCCCCGCCGCCACCACCCACGCCCACCCCGGCGCCGACGGTCCAGGCTCCTCCGCAAAACGCGCCACCGCCGCCCAAGCCAGCGGCTCCCCGCTTTCTTGTCCTGATTGATCCAGCTCATGGCGGGGCCGACACCGGCGCGACCATCACACCTTCGCTGCTGGAGAAAGACGTGGACCTGGCGCTGGCGCGACGGGTGCAGCGCGAGCTGACGAGTCGTGGTATCGCCGCTGGAATGCTGCGCAATTCCGATGTGGCGATTTCGCTGGATCAGCGGGCGGTATCGGCAAACGCAATGCGACCCGCCCTCTACGTGAGCTTGCACGCGGCCAATACCGGTCGAGGCGTGCATGTCTTCACCTCGATGCTGCCGGCAGCCAATTTGTCGCGCCAGGGATTTCTACCCTGGGATACGGCGCAGTCCGCCTTCCTCGATTTGAGCGGCTCGGTGGCGGGATCGGTGGCCGCTGAATTGGACGCGCGCAAGCTGCCTTACAGCACAGTGGTCGCGCCGTTGCGACCGATGAACAACATCGCAGCGCCAGCCATCGCGGTAGAAATCGCACCGCCCGACGAGAAGGTGGAGAACATTGCCAGCGCGCAATACCTGGAGCAGGTAGCGCAGTCGATTGCTGCCGGCATCGCCGCTGTGCGCTCCAAGCTGCCGGAGGTGCGGCCATGACTCGCCGTGTCTTGGTAATGTTGGCGGGGCTGGCGGTAATTGCGATTGCCCTCGGCTTCTACACACTGCATTTGAAGAGAAAGGTGGCACGCGACGAGCAGGCCGCGGCGGAGCAGCAGACGGCGATGGCGCCTCCGGCTAATGGACCGCCCGAGCCGGTAACCTTGTACGTGGCCTCCGATAGCGACGGAACGCTGCGCAAGACGCAGGTCACGATCGCGCTCCCGGCCGAGCGCAGCGAGCGTGCTCGTGCCGTGCTGCGGGCGCTCTTGGCCGAATATTTGAAGTCGCCTTCGCCGCACCCCATTGGGGCAGCGGCTGACGTTCGCGACGTTTACCTGCTGGGTGACGACACCGCCATCGTCGATACAAACTCCGCGTTCGCGGACGCGCATCCCTCGGGGGTACTGGCGGAGGAGTTGACCGTAGCGTCGATCGTCGTAACCCTGAACGCAAACGACAATAAGATCGCGCGGGTGAAGATCCTGGTCAACGGGCAGGAGCGCGACACCCTCGCCGGGCACGCCGACTTGCGGCGATTTTACGAAGCCGCGAGTCTTGGCCAAGTCGTGAAGGATATGCAGTGACATTACCCCGCATAGGAGTGTTCGATTCGGGCGTCGGCGGCCTGACCGTGTTGAAGGCCATGGCCGAGCAGTTGCCTGCCCACTATGTCTACTTCGGCGACACGGCGCGGCTGCCCTATGGGACCAAGTCGGCCGAGACCGTGGCCCGATACGCAATCGCGGCAACGCGCTTTCTCGAGGCGCAGCGCATCGATCTGCTGGTGATCGCCTGCAACACTGCGACGGCGCTTGCGCTGAGAGATATCACCGAGGCCGCGCACGTGCCGGTGGTAGGCGTGGTGGAGCCCGGCGCTGCCATGGCAGCCGAAGTCAGCAAGAACCGCGCCGCTGTCGTGATCGCGACCGAAGCGACGGTGAGCAGTCACGCCTATCGGGACGCGCTGCGAAAGCACGGGCTGCAGGCGCACGAAAAAGCCTGTCCGCTGTTCGTGCCTTTGGTGGAAGAGGGATGGGTTGAGCATCCTGTGACCGAGCAGGTAGCGCGCATTTATCTTGGGGAGGCAACGGCGCAAGCTCCCGAGGGCTCTGACGTACTGGTGCTGGCCTGCACGCATTACCCGCTGATTGCGCCATTACTGCGGCGGATTGCGCCGGAAAATATGCAGATCGTGGACTCGGCTGAATCGACGGCGCGAGTAGTGAAGAGGCTGATCGAAGAACATCCCACCCTGTCGCCAAGATCAGGCGAGAAAGGTGGGGCACCCGACGAGATCGTGCTGCAGGATGTGATTTGTCATCCTGAGCGGAGTGAGGCTGCGGCAGCGGCCGAACGCAGTCGAAGGACCCCTACAACCGGAACGCCGCCAGCCGCCGAGCATCGCACCTTTCGCTTCTACGTGACCGATTCGGTGGAGAAGTTCAAGCGCCTGGCCACCCGCTTCCTGGGGCGCCAGGTCGACCACGTCGAGCACGTCGACCTGGGCGGATAATGATGCTGGCCACTGGCCACTGACAACTACTTATGATCTTTCGCTCCGACAATCGCTCTCCCGACCAGATGCGGCCGGTCAATATCGTGGCCGACTTCATCTCCACCGCCGAAGGTTCGTGCCTGATCGAGTTGGGCAATACTCGCGTGATCTGTACGGCAACCATCGAAGATTCGGTACCGCAGTTTCTGCGCAACAGCGGCAAGGGCTGGGTCACCAGCGAGTACGGAATGCTACCGCGCTCCACACTGACCCGCACGCCCCGCGAAGTGACCAAGGGCCGCGCCGGCGGACGCACTCACGAGATCCAGCGGCTGATCGGGCGCTCGCTGCGCGCCGTCACCGACATGGAGAAGCTAGGCGAGCGCACCATCTTCCTCGATTGCGATGTGATCCAGGCCGATGGTGGAACGCGCACCGCCTCCATCACCGGTGCATTCATCGCTATGGGGCTGGCAATGCGGAGCATGATTGAAGCTGGCTCCCTCACCGTCGCGCCGATTCGCGACTACGTCGCCGCAACCAGCGTCGGCATCGTCGATGGCGAGGTCATGCTGGACCTGTGCTACGAGGAAGACGCCCGCGCCGATGTCGATATGAACCTGGTCATTACCGGCAGCAAGAAGATCGTCGAAGTGCAGGCCACGGCGGAGCGGCGCCCATTTGACGACACGCAGTTGACAAAGATGATGGCGCTGGCGCGGAAGGGAATCGAGTCACTGGTGGAGCGGCAGAAGGCGGTGCTGAGCGGTCTGCCGTTAAGGCAGTAACGGCCGTCAACCCGCCTCCGGCTACGTCGTGGTCACGAGGTCCGGCCGGACCGCTTCACGGTCTCTCCTCTTCAGATACAGGAATCGAAGCAGGGTCCCCAACACCATAGATCGAAAAGTCTCTGCGTTCGATCTTTGTGGCGCCGATCTTCAGGGTAATGTAGATGAGCGCGGCTGCAAACGGCGCGATAATCATGTTGCCGATCTGATCGAATGTCTGCCTGTTCACTGCCGCCAGAAGCCCGTGGTGGCGGCCATAAGACAGTAACGTTCCGAGTGCGAGAATACCCGTGAAGGCACAACCAATCGTGAGCGCCAGCTGACAAACCAGGCGTGCCAAGGCTCGCAGCCGGTTCTCCCCTGGGTTCCAGAGCATCGTCCGGAAGGGATGTTTCATAAGGCGATCCGGGCTATGAGCCGATTCCGGTGAGCCAGCGCCGTGCGGTTGATCTGAGCCGGGCGCAGCAGATCGTGGCCAGGCAAAGGGGCTGCCGCAATTCTCTCCATCGTAGCCTCTGGAAGGGAACCAGTGGAGAGTACGCGGGAGGGCAAGCGAAAGTTCCGGAGGTCCGGCGGCTAATCGGAAGCAGGTGAAGCCACAACCCTCGCACCCTTCTCCGGATTCGTTTAGAATTTGTAGTCCCGCGGTTGTTGGGCCCAGCCGCATTCTGCGGGAACGCACTTCAATCCTTTCTATGGAACCGGGCTTGTCGCCCGTGGAGGTCTCATCATGAAATCAACTCCTGGAAAAATTGCGGGCATGAAAAATGTCTCCAACGATCGCGGTGTGATCGCCGCAGCCGCCATGGACCAGCGTGGCTCGCTGAAAAAAGCGCTCGGCGCCAACACCACGGATGCCCAACTGGAAGAGTTCAAAATCTATGTTGCTGAGGTCCTGACGCAGCACGCCAGCGCCATCCTGCTCGATCCCGAGTGGGGTCTGCCCGCAGCCAGGCGCCGCGCCAAGGGCTCGGGCCTGCTGCTGGCCTACGAAAAAACCGGATATGATAAGCAGCTGCCGGGTCGGCTGCCTGATCTGCTCGACCTATGGTCAGTCAAGCGCCTGAAAGAAGCTGGCGCCGATTGCCTCAAGATCCTGCTGTACTACACCCCTTACGACGAGCAGAAGATCAACGAACATAAGCATGCCTGGGTGGAGCGCATCGGCGACGAATGCCGCGCCAACGATATTCCATTCTTCCTCGAGTTGGTTGGCTACAAGGAAGGCATGGACGAGAAGGGCGCCGACTACGCCAAGCTGAAGCCCGGAGTCGTAAGCAAATCGATGGCGGAGTTCTCCAAGGACCGCTACGGCGTGGACGTGCTGAAGGTCGAGATTCCGATCAACATGCAATTCGTCGAGGGATCGCGCTCCTTCAAGGGGACAAAGGCCTACAGCAAGAAGGAGGCGCTGGATCACTATCGCGCCGCCGCCAGCGCCACTAGCAAGCCGTTCATTTACCTGTCAGCGGGCGTCAGCAATCCCGAGTTCATCGAAGACCTGGAGTTCGCCGCCGAATCCGGGGTGAAGTTCAACGGCGTGCTCTGCGGCCGCGCCACCTGGAAAGACGGTATTCCTGTTTATGCGCAGCAGGGGGGGAAAGCTTTTGAGGCGTGGTTGAAAGACGAAGGCGTGAAGAACATCAACAACGTAAACGACGCGCTCAAGGCGGCAACACCGTGGTACAGCATCTACGAGGTGCAAGAAACTGCGGTGGCGCGATAAAGCACTCACCACAGAGGCACGGAGACACAGAGAAGTCGTTTCACCACGGAGGACACGAAGAGCACCGAGAAACTTGTTTGGTCCGTTGGCGGATAGCTCGTAGTCGTTGGAAAGCCGGGATCTCAACAGGTTGACAATCAACAGCTGAATTCGGATTTGAGTTCCCGCCATGTCTCTGATCTGCCTAAAATTTCTCCGTGCCCTCCGTGTACTCCGTGGTAAGAATCTCTGTGTCCCTGTGTCTCTGTGGTTAATCACTTCCTGCAATTAGCGCAATAGCCGCCGATCTCGAAGCGCGCGATAAGGATATGAAAATGGCAGTCGCGCTCCACCTGTCCCTTGACCCGGTCGAATAGGTCGCTTTCGAATTCCTGCACTTTGCCGCAGCGCAGGCACGTCATGTGCATGTGATCGCGTTGTGGTCGCCGCTCGTAGAAATGCCCCTCGCCCTTCACGTGCAGCAGGTCGAGTTCGTCGACCAGTCCTTGCCGCTTCAGTAAGCCCAAGGTTCGGTACACCGTCACCCGATTGATGTTGGGGTCGATTTTCACCGCCTTGCGCAGGATTTGAGCCGCGTCCAGGTGCTGGCTCGCGGTTTCAATGATTTCCAGAATCACGCGGCGCTGGCGCGTCATACGGATTCCACGGCTTAGTAATGCGGTTTGCAGGGCTCCGGGAGCTTCGGTCTGGGGCAGCGGCATAAATGTTCATCCCACCTTGGTTGTATCGTTGATGCAATCAAGTTGCAACAAAATCTGATCAGCACAGTTGCATTGAGCTAATTCATCGGGTTTAATAGGGCTACAGATTATGCAACTCTGTTGCAACTGTAATGCAATTGTAAGTATAGACAATCCTTTGATCCCGGTCAATTCCTCAGTGAGTGAAGCCGGTGGAGCATTCATGAGCTACTTGCATTTCTTAGTGTCTTTAGTGCGGCTCCGCTATACCAGCCTGCTTCTCTGCTGCCTGATACTTCCGTCCTATCTGCGCGTCCAGGCGCAGGAGCGGCCCTATTTCGTGACCTATTCCCAAGATATGGAGGAGCCCGGGAACCTCGATCTCGAAACCTTTAATGTCGTCGGCAATCCCAGGGGGGGCGACGCGTTCATCGGCTCCGATGTGGAATTCGAGTACGGGTTAAAGACATGGTGGACCACCGAGTTTTATCTTGATGGACAGGCCACCTCCAACCAGAGCACCATCTTTACCGGCTTCCGCTGGGAGAACCGCTTCCGGCCATGGATGGGCGAGCATCGGATCAATCCTGTGCTCTATGCCGAGTTTGAGGACACCAGCGCCGACAAAACTCTTCGCGAGGTTGTGGGTAACGACGGCAACGACGACTTTTTGGAGCCCAACGGAATCGCCCGCATGGACCATGAGCGCGAGCTGGAGCTCAAGCTGATTCTGGGCAGCGATGTTCGCGGCTGGAACATCAGCGAGAACCTCATTACCGAAAAGAACTTCGATGACCCCTTCTGGGAGTTCGGCTATGCCGTGGGAGTGAGCCGACCGTTGAAGCTGGCCGCCAGCACGCACGAGTGCACGTTCTGCCGGGAAAAGTTCCAGGCGGGAGCGGAGATGTACGGCGGTTTGGGAACGACGAGCAGTTTTGGCACCGGCTTTACTTCCCAATACCTGGGGCCAACGATCAACTGGACCGCGCCCAACGGGATGACGGTGGGATTGTCGCCGCAGTTCGGCCTCAACAATTACAGCATTCCATTTTTGTTCCGCTTCTCGGTATCGTACGAAATCGAACAGGTTTTCAGCCGCTTTCACAGGTAACCGGAATGATTTCCAGAGCGAGATTGATTTTCCTTTTGCTTTTGCTCAGCCCAGCAATGGCGTTGTTCGCGACCTCCAACGGCGCGTGGCTGTCGAAGGTGCCGGCGCAGGACCGCGATAAAACCAATCCCTACAAAGACCAGCCTGACGCGGTGGCTGCGGGCCGCCGGGTGTTCATGGACCGCTGCGCGCACTGCCACGGCGAAGACGCGGAGGGCACCAGAAAGCGTCCTTCGCTGCGGAGCTCGCGGGTGCAACAGGAGGCGACGGATGGCGACCTCCACTGGCTGCTGAGGAACGGCAGCATGGCCTACGGGATGCCGTCGTGGTCGAAGCTGGGCGATCCGCAGATCTGGCAGGTCATCACCTATCTGAAATCGCTGCACGTCGACACCGCATCGCGATGAACGCCGGAGGCCGGGAGTCTGGAGTGTGGCGCTGGGCGAAGAGAATCGGCCTGGCAATCGCAGTCTTGCTAATCGCGGCGCAGTTGGTTCCCGTGCGCCACAACAATCCTCCCGTAGAATCCGCGCAGACGCTTTTTGCGGTGGAGAAGGTCCCCCCAGGCGTGCAATCGGCTTTGCGGCGCTCGTGCCAGAACTGCCACTCCAACCAGACCGCATGGCCGTGGTACAGCTGTGTCGCGCCGACATCGTGGATGGTCGCCAGCGACGTGCATCGCGCGCGCAAGGCGATGAACCTTTCCGAGTGGGGCAGCTATTCCGCCAAGCGCAAGGAAGAGCGGCTGGAAGAGATCTGCGAACAGATTACGAACGGCGACATGCCCGATCCGAAGTACGTACTGGTGCACCGCAGCGCGCGTATCACGCCGGAGGAGCGCAATGCGGTCTGCAAGTGGACCGAAGATGCGGATACCTACTGACGTAGTCATGGCCGCCGCTGTCGCGGGGTGCGCTCCCTATGGAATAATCCAGAGGGAGGAAAAACTTTGCGAACCACGGCCCCAGGTCGGCTTCATGTCACCGCACTTCTCATATCCGTAGCAATATTCCTGTTGTGTATCACGGCAGTTGCTCAGCAAGCCAGTTTTCGTAATGCTCCGGCTTCCGCAGCGGAGATGAAAAACCCATATCAGGGCAATGCCGCTGCGGCTGCGACCGGCAAAAAGCTGTACGCGCAAAACTGTGCCCAGTGTCACGGCGCAAAGCTGCAAGGAATGGGTCCGGCGCCCGCTCTGGATCGCGCCACGGTGCGCCAGGCAAAGTCGGGCGAAGTGTTCTGGTTTATCAGCACGGGCAAGCTCGAGTCCGGGATGCCCTCGTGGTCGGGCCTGCCCAAAGCACAGCGGTGGCAGATTGTGACCTTCCTGCAATCGCAGCAGACGGAAAAAGGGGCCGCCAAATAAGCCCAAATGCGCAGCGGCCACGTGAGCGCGACCGCGAAATCCGCGACAGTCACTGCTGCAATGACCGAGAATCCGCTATAACTGAATTGTGAGTGCAAGCAATCCGTTTTTGGCTCCCAAGACGGCGCTGATCACCGGCGCTTCTAGCGGCATTGGATTGGAACTGGCGCACCTGTTCGCGCATGACGGCTATCGCCTGGTGCTGGTGGCGCGTAACCGTGGCGCGCTCCGCGAGCTGGGCGACGAACTGCAGTCGCGCTACAGCACCACCGTCCGCATTTCGCCCAAGGACCTGGCGCATCCGGCCGCGCCCGGCGAGCTTTACCAGGAACTGCAAGAGGCCGGCATCGTGCTCGATGTGCTGGTGAATAATGCCGGCTTCGGCGGCAGCGGACCGTTCCTCAACACCGACTGGAACAACGAAGCCGAGATGCTTCAGTTAAATGTGGTCGCCCTGACTCATCTGACCAAGCTGTTTCTGCCGCAGATTCGCGCCCGCGAAGGCAAGCTGCTCAACGTGGGAAGCGTGGCAGGGTTTCTGCCCGGTCCTTTCATGGCGGTGTACTACGCGAGCAAGGCCTATGTGATCAGCTTCAGCGAAGCGCTGGCCGAGGAGCTGAGCGGAACTGGCGTAACGGTAACGTGTCTGTGTCCTGGACCGGTGGAGACGAATTTTCAAAAGCGCGCGCACACAGCTTCGTCGAATCTGCTCAAGAGTCCGCTGCTTGTCGATGTCCGCGAAGTTGCGCGCATGGGGTATGAAGGCATGAAGCAGGGGAAGCGGCTGGTGATTCCTGGGTGGCGGAATCGCGCGGCGATGGAGATACTGCGGATCGCCCCGCGGGATGTGGTGACCAAAGCCGTGCGCAGGCTGCATGAGAAGGCAGCGGGTAAGAGCTAGCGATCAGCACTCAGTATTCAGCCTTCAGCCAAACGCAAGGTTCACCATTCCCGCGCGGGACAGAACTTCACGAAGAGATTGCCACCCAAACTCACGGGCTTCACCGAGAAACCTAAAGGCTGAATGCTGAGTGCTGAACGCTGAGTGCTGAATGCTGAGTGCTGAACGCTGAGTGCTGAACGCTGAGTGCTTCCTACAATCCAAACAACTCTCTCAGCCTTTTTGTCTGCGCGCGGCTCACCGGGATTTCTGTCTGCTTCTTGTCTTCCATGCGGATCTGGTAGGAGCTCTTGAACCAGGGCACGACTTCCTTAATGCGATTGATGTTGACCAGGTAGGAACGGTGGGCGCGCCAGAACATATTCGGATCGAGGGAGTCGAGCAGTTCTTCCAGGGTGCGGCAGTTTGACTGGCCTTCCATTCCCGTCGCTACTACAGTGATGACGCCATTCTCGATCGAGGCGTAGCAGATGTCCTTCTGGTTCACGAGGAAGAGGCGACCGGCGGATTTCAGCAGCACTTTCGCGGCTGGAGGGCGCTGTTGCTGCTCCAGCATCTTGACGATGGTGCCGATCTGGTCGGTCGGCGAGCCGGCGCTTTCCAGCTTCTGGCGGGCTTTGTCCACCGCCTGCGAAACGCGTTTGCGGTCGAACGGTTTCAGGAGGTAATCGACCGCATTTACTTCGAATGCCTTCACCGCATACTGGTCGAAGGCGGTCGCAAAGACAATCTGGGGCAAGGGCACTTTGCGGTCCAGCAGCTTCTTGATGACATCGAAGCCATTCAGCCCAGGCATCTGCACGTCGAGGAAGAGCAGTTCGGGCGAAAACTCTTTGACGAGATTCACCGCTTCGACACCGTTCTTGCCCTGGGCCACGATATCGACGTCGAGGTCGCGCAAGAGATAGGCGAGCTCGTCGCGGGCCAGCTGTTCGTCATCCACAATAACTGCCGATAGCGCCATCCACGCTCCTGAATCCAGAATTGCTCCAACATAACTATACCGAGAGGTCGCGCTGGAACCAACAGCCGAAACGCGCCGACTCTCAAGCAAGCAAGTCTTGCCGGGCGGCGTGGATGTAGTCGGTGTACGCGGGCACGCCGCCCGCCTGCCGAACGTCGGAAGCGATTTGCCCGCGATGATACGCGGAGTGCAGCAATAGGTGGCTAATGACATCCACGATCTTATTACGCCAGACCTCACCTTTGGAATTCGTGTAATCGCAACCAATCGCCAGATCGTCATCTGTAAGTCTTTCGAGATAGGTTTGCCAGGCTGCTGCGGCTGCCTGCATTTGCGTGCTGCATTCGGCCAAGCGGAACTCCGGCCAAACCGCGCAGCGTTGCGGATGCTTCTGCAGGCGGTCGAGCCATAGCCACTGCGCGGCCACGATGTGCGCCATCCGACGAACCGTGGTTGAGGGCGGATCCGCCAGAGCAGAGAGCGCACGCAAGACCTCTGCGTTGGCCCAAAATTCGTATGCGAACTGACGGCGCAAATGATAGAGAAGAGTCATGCCTGGTTTTGATCTTCGACGCGAGAAGTTGGATTCGAATGAACAATAGCGGCGCTTGTCTTCCAAACTGCAGGTCCCTCCGCTCCGCTTCGCTCCGGACGGGATGACAGTGGTAGAGAGGGCTTGGCGAAGAGCGAAAGGCGAACAGCGAAGGTCGAACTGGCAGCTCACGCAATAGCTAGCTTGTCGTACACTGAATCCAAGCATAGGCCAACGCTCCAATCGTCTGTTGCTTGTGTGGCATTTCGCGTCCACGGCCCCCAGACCACGCCTGCCGGCGGAAAGCGGTAACATGGATTCTTCGCAGGAGATCGCCATGTCCCATCAACCTTTCTCCCGCCGGTCCTTCTTGCAGGCAACGACAGCCGCCTCCGCGGCGCTGGCCTTGCGCATCGTCACCGAACCGATGCTCGCCTACGCCGCCGCGCCCAAGCATCCGCCCAACGCCATTCTGATCAATGCCAACGAGAACCCGCTGGGTCCGTGCTCTGCGGCCCGCGAAGCGATAGGTGCTGTTACTCCACAGAGCGGACGTTATCTGACCGAAGCGACTGGCGAACTGGAAAAGCAATTCGCCCACAGTGTCGGCGTCAGCCACGAGCAGGTGTCGATTTTCGCCGGATCGACTCCGCCGCTTGTCTTCACAGTACGAGCCTTCTGCTCACCGCACTCCAGCTACGTAACCGCCGATCCCGGCTTCGAGGCCGGGTTGTTTGCCGCCGATAGGGCCGGCGCGCGACTGCTCAAGGCGCCGCTGACCAAGGCCTACGCCCACGACGTCAGAGCCATGCTAGCCGCCGCTCCCGATGCCGGCGTGTTTTACGTTTGCAATCCCAACAATCCCACCGGAACGCTGACCAGCCATTCGGATATCGAGTACCTCGCCGAGAACAAGCCGAAGAACTCCATTGTGCTGGTAGACGAAGCCTACATCCACTTCAGCGATGCGCCGTCGGCCGTCGACTTGGTCAAGGCCGGCAAAGATGTTATCGTGCTACGCACCTTCTCCAAACTTTACGGGATGGCGGGCCTGCGCTGCGGTTTCGCGATTGCCCGGCCCGACCTGCTGGAGAAGATTCACAATTACGGCGGCTTCAACTTCATGCCGGTAACTGCGGTGGCCGCGGCTTCGGCCAGTCTCAAAGATCCGACCTTGGTGGCCGAGCGTAAACGCATCAACCAGCAAGTGCGCACCGCGACCTTCCAGTGGCTCGACCGCAGCGGCTATTCCTACATACCTTCGGTCACCAACTTCTTCCTCCTCGATACCAAGCTGCCACCCAAAGAAGTGATCGCCGCCATGGCGCGCCAGAACGTCGTCATCGGAAGGGTGTGGCCGTCCATGCCCACTTACGCGCGCGTGACCGTGGGGACCGGCGACGAGATGGCGCTGTTCCAGGATGCCTTTCAGAAGGTGATGAGGGGCTGAGGGCAGTAAGTAGGACGTTTTTGGTGTGTCATCCCGCGCGAGGACCTTCGGTAAAGCGAGTTACCTTCATGTGTGTCATCCTGAGCGAGGAGTTCGGTCCGAGTCGAAGGATCTGCGGTTTCGTGGAATGCAGAAAAAAACGACTGTCGCGCTGTGATCTCGGCTCTGGAAGGATGGAGCCCGCCAGGGCGGCACTGCAGTTAGCCCGGGGCGTAACGCCCTGGGTGCGGTAATGAAAAAATCTGGGCCGGCTTCACCCGGCGGTACCCTACGCAACCAGCGGACGCACATCGCGCTCGATCTTGTTCTGAAGTTGGTCCTGCGCGACCTCAAGGTCGTAACTGGCCTGAGCGTTCATCCAGAAGCGCGCGCTGGTGTTGAAGTACCGGCCCAGTCGCAATGCTGTATCGGGGGTGACGCCTCGCCGCTCGTGCACGATCTCGGCAATCCGCGTCACCGGCACTCGCAGATCGAGAGCCAACCGGTTCATGCTGATGCCCAGCGGCTTCAGGAAATCTTCGCGCAGAAGTTCACCGGGATGAATCGGCGGAAGTCGATGTGATTTGGCCATGCGTCGCCTCTCTCTAATGGTAGTCGACGATTTCTACGTCATAAGCATCGCCGTCGCGCCAAACGAAACAGATGCGCCACTGCTCGTTGATGCGAATACTGTATTGTCCTTTGCGATCTCCGGCGAGCGCTTCCAAATGATTGCCGGGCGGCGATCGCAAGTCGCGTAGCTCAACCGCGATGTCCAACTGCCGCAACTTTCGCTGAGCGACGCGCTCGATGGCTCGGAAGCGAGCGACTCGCTGCCGGGCGTGAAGCTGCTCCGCCTCAGACGAGCGAAAGGATTTGATCACCTCTTGAGCGTATAACGCATTACGTTATATGTAAACAGAGAACTCGGCAGGACTTACCGAATCTCAATCACACTCCCGCCCGCGCTCTCCTGCACTTCCTTCGTGCGGTCGATGACGCGATGGGCAAATGCGAAGAGCGACTTGGCGTGGGGGGACTGGTCACCTTCCATCACGATGGGGTGGCCGCTGTCGCCGCCTTTGCGGATGTCGGGATCAAGCTCAATGGAGCCCAAGAATGGCACGCTGAACTGCTGCGCGGTGCGCTCGCCTCCGCCCTTGGAGAAGATGTCGATCTCATGATGACAGTGCGGGCAGACGAAGTAGCTCATGTTCTCAACGATGCCCAGGATGTCCACCTTCACCTGCTTGAACATCTCGATGGCCTTGCGCGCGTCCTGCAGCGAGACGTCGCTGGGCGTGGTGACGACAACCGCGCCGGTGAGCGGTACGGTCTGCACCAGCGAGATCACCACGTCGCCCGTGCCTGGCGGAAGATCGACCACCAAATAGTCGAGCTGTCCCCATTCCACCTGTCCAAGGAACTGCTTGATGATGGAGTGCAGCATGGGGCCGCGCCATACCAGCGGCTTGTCGCCCGGGCTGAGAAAGCCGACCGACATCACCTTCATCCCATAACGCTCGGGCGGCAGGATGCGGTTTTCGCCCACGACATTGGGCGTCTCGCTGGAGCCAAGCATCAGTGGAACGTTGGGGCCATACACGTCGGCGTCGAGCAGCCCAACCTTGTGTCCCATGCGCGCCAGCGCGATAGCGAGGTTGACTGCGATTGTGGTCTTACCGACCCCGCCTTTACCTGAGCCGACGGCGATGATGCTGTCTACGCCCGGCAGCGGCTGCGGGGCAGCCGGCGGCTGGCCGGGCATATGCGAATGAGAACCCACGCGAGTAGTCCTGGTGTGCTTAGGATGAAGTGCGCAAACCTTGATTATACGCGGCGGATGCAGAACGCCTTGTTGCGGCACATGTGATTCCTCGAATTACGTGAGAGTGACGAGAAATAGTGGGCGATGGTGAGAGATGGCGGGTTTTATAAGGTCGTAACGCACTTTTCCACAGGGTTTGAGTGACCTGTGGATTCCTCGCGTTCCATGATAGTGAACGAGTGTTCGAATTTTGGAAGTGATTGATTCTTATAGGCACGGTGAAAACATTTGCAGTTGTAAGTCATTGATATTTTACATACCCAAAAGGTGTATATCGAACACTTGTTCGCTTTACTAATTAGTAATACCACCATCACTGAACCGTTGATCCGGAAACCGTAGCTCCAGAAAAAATCGCCGCGCCTGGGTTGTCAGAAATTGTGATAGAAAGCCCCACTGGACCAGCGTGGTCTCCGCCTGAATCCGCTACTGAAACATTGAAGCTATAGGTGCCGCTTGTGGTTGGCGTTCCTGAGATGACGCCAGCGGAGGACAGCGAGAGCCCAGTTGGCAGTGATCCTGTCGAGCTCCAGGTGTATTTAGAACGCCAATTTCGGCACCAGCTCGCTCAGGCAAAGGGCTGACTGCTGCCGGCAGGCGCGGCGGCTGGTGTTCATCGCCAACTCTGAATGCGTAACAGCAGCATAGTGCTGGTGGAATATCTTAGCGGCGCACTGGGAGATGCTGCAGCGGGCGCGACTAATCGGATCGCTTTTCGGCACGGTAGGTACGCTGATCGGCGCCGGTAGTTGGGGCAGTGGTGGGAGCGGTAAGCGGGACTGATCGGGATGTTTACCAGCGACATGGCTGGTAGAAGGCGGTGGCCTACAGCACGAACACGGTCACGACTGCGCTGCAAAAAGAAGTGACCGAATTCGACTCCGGGACAGCTTGGCTACAGCCAGGCGATGAAGGACTGCAGGACCTGATGACCAAGGCGCAGAGCGACACGCAAGCCATGGGCTCGGGTGCGGCGCGCTTCTATCGCCAGTACATCGTTCCTGACATCACCGCAGCGGAGGCACAGATCGAGCGCATGGAAAACGTGGGCCGTGGCGCAGTTTCATTTTCCGCGGCACAGTTCCACGCCGGCGGAACGATTGGAGACTTCGGCGATCTATGGACTTCGCAGA
Organism: uncultured Acidobacteriaceae bacterium; assembly: GCA_963785825.1. Classification (GTDB taxonomy): domain Bacteria; phylum Acidobacteriota; class Terriglobia; order Terriglobales; family Acidobacteriaceae; genus Bog-257. Next base: position 773,744 of record CAWAWQ010000003.1, read on the forward strand.
CCACGGGCTTTATCCACGCGGAGCTGGGCGAGCATGTACTGAGCCGCGCGGAGACGTTGACGCATGCGAGCGGCAGCGCCAGCCTGGCGCAGCTTGCCAGCTACTTGCAGCGAGCGCTCCGCGGCTCACCGGAACAAGCAGCTCCGGCTCTCCGGTAGCAATCACAATCCAGGCTTGGGACGGCGACAGCGTCGATGCTGGCTGCGCAGCGGGGGGGCACAGAAGCTGCAGGCAGCACTGAATTCCAACATCGCGAGCTATTCAGGAGTGGCGCTTGGCTGAGACTGACATCCTGAATCCGACGCCGACGCATCCGCTGAATCCGGACTACGGTTGGCAGAAGAAGCGGCCGGTGACGCACGTCGTGGTGAAGGCCTCGCAGGGCGCCGCATACTTCCGAGAGATGACCGACCTGGCACAACAGTTTCAACTGAACTGGGGAACGACCATAGATTGACAGAAGTCGGCGGACGAGATCAGACTGCTGAAGCGTTTTTATGAGCAGTATCGCGACGGCTACTTCACACTGATCGATCAAGAAGGCGGCGGCCGCCACTACGTCGGTCGTTTCACCACGCCGGTAGAGCACATTCCTATTGGGCATAACGCTGGGCTGCGCAGGGTGTGTTGTTAGAGGAAGTCAAGGGTGTGCACATGAAGAAATACGAGTTACGCTGGGACAAGGATGCGATCTGGCGCTATTGCCTAAGAGACTTTGGCGAGCTAAAGGTTGCGCTGAATGGGGAACTGGAGTTTGATGACTACCACTCACTTATGTGGAAGGGAAGAGCTGTGGAACGGCAGCGGTACTTAAGGCGATATGGGCACAGATGGCCTACGTCGGCTACGGCTTTCAATTCTGGGGGCACACACAGGGAAGACTATCGGCATTGCGCAGTATGTATCTGGACGGCGCTTTGCTGGGAACGATAGATCAGTACGCGGCTGCAGGACAACCCGACAGGTCATGCAGTGGCAGCAGTTGAATGTGCCGCTCGGGCAGCATGTGGTGAAGCTACAGGCTACACACGACAAAGAACGCTGGGTCGTCGGGCTATGAGAATATAGTATTTGGCGCGCTAAAGGTGATGCGATGAGTATTCCGCACAACGCTCTGGTTGCCATGGCTGCCGCCCGCAGCGGAATGCACACATCATGCTGCTGGACGTTCTGACGCTGGATGGCATCTCCTACCACTGGGCCTCGCGGCCTATCGCCTCGGCTGCTGGACTGGGAATCACGACAGTGCTTACCGGCAGTGCTCCGGCGTGGAATGCGGTACAACTTCGCATTGCGAGCTGGGATGACACGTACCTGCCATGGCTCCTGAGCGCAGGACCGTTTCATCTTTCGCGCTCATGCAGACGGACGTTGGCAACTTCGTGGTGCAGAACATTAGCGGCAACACGCTGCAGCGCGACCTCTCGACACTGGCGATTACAGACGCCTTTGAAGGGGCGCTGTTTGCCTATCGCGAGTGGAACCTGGAAGCAGAGCAGCCGGAGTTTGAATTACATGGGCGGCTGACGATCGTTGCTATCACAGAGGTAGAAGCAGAGTTTGCCGCGACACAGCTTTACGACTTCAATAACGATGAAGCGCTGGAACTGTATTCAGAAACCTGCACCTGGCGCTATGCCAGCGCCGCGTGCGGCGATCACGGTGGCGATCAGTGCGAGCATAGCTGGACGACATGCCGGCAGCAAGCGCGCTTTCACGCCATTCTGAACATCATGCGCACAGACATGATCCCTAGCGATGACATCGTCAGCGCGCGTCGCGTGCAGCGTCGGAGGCAAGTCTGATGGCGCAGGACATCATCAATGCGCCGGTGGGAACGGGAGCGCCACTGTGCTTTGGCTACGTGCGCGCCACTGGAACGCAATTCATCAACTACACCGATACCGGTGGAACCATGTACGGAGCGTGGCTGCTGGGTGACGACGAGTGGGACGGCTTCGACACGCTGTGGAATACGGCGCCTGGGATCAGCGGGTTGGGCGAGCTGTGGGCCTACAACTACGCCGATGGTAGCTACCAGCACACGGCAGCACCCGATCCGCCGGTGATTCACTTACATCCTGGCACGGACACACCAGTGGGCTCGTACATCACGACAACATACAGCGGCGGCGATCAGTTGTGCGACTCGCTGTTCGGGGTGATCACAGCGGTGATCCCGATGTGCTATTCCGGCTTCGCTTACTACATGATGTAGTGGACGCCGGAGAAAATTCGCAGCAACCCGCAACTGCAGCACATCGCAGACTGGCGCACGACTCGCTGCCGCATTTTCGATGACCTCGGTAACCAAACGGAGTACGGCTTCACCACTAATCCGGCATGGCACTTTGTGCACGCCATCATCAAACGCAAGATCAGGCCGCGCAGTGAGTACAACATCGACCCCATCACCGGGCCGGACCCGCTCACAGCGGCCGACCTGGCCTGCTTCGATTGGGGCAGTATCTATGAGGCGGCACAATACTATGACGAGCTGCTGGCCAACGGACGCAAGCGCTTCGAAGGTAGTTACGCGTTCACTGGCCAGGCGACGTTGGTCTCCATCCTCGAACAGATTCTGATCTGCTGCCGCAGCTATCAGCAGGAGTATGGAGGCAAAATCTTTCTCAACGTCGATAAGCCGCGGGCTTCAACCTTCATCCTCACCTCGAAGCATCTGGTCCCGAATACTCTGACTGTCGATCAGAAGCAGGTCCATCAAAATGCGAACACCTATGACGTCAGCTTTCTGGATCTGGAGGTACCGGCTGTCTGCGACATTTCATCGATCACCGCAAGCGGAAGCAGCGCAACCATCAACACAGTGCAGAAGAATCCATGTGCGCCGCTGGACATGATTCGCGTTGGCGGCAACAGCAACCCGGACCTGAATCTGCGTTATCTGGTGATCTCGGCAAGTGACTATGTGATCAGTGCTGCGCCGTTCTATCCACAGACGGGCAGCGGAACGGGCGGGGTCGTCGGCTATGAGCAGATGCGCTTTCAGCAACGCACGCCGCGGCTGCAGCATGAGCAGGCAGCCCAGGCTGCTGGGCAGGTTGCTGGTCCGGGCGCGGCGAAGAAGAACTTTAAGAAGCTGAGCGTTGAACTGGACTTCGCCAACTGCACCTTCGATCAGGCTGATCGCCTGCTGAAATATGAGATGTATCGCGATCTCGGGCTTGACCAGTCTCCGTGGCAGCCACCAGTACAGATCACGCTGCGTGCCTGGGCCGATAGCGTGGACGCTAACGGGCAGCTCCTGAAGTCGCAAAAGAACGGCGATCGCCTTACCTTGGACCAGTCGGCAAGCTGGGAATTTGGCGACGACTACGAGATTATCGAGCGCTGGCTCTATCCATTCCAGGGCGCAGCCAGCCAGCTGCAGGGGTCCATTCAGCAGCAGGGATTGCCTTCCGGTAGTGGCGCGCTGGCGATGCCGGCAGATCAGGATGCCGGATACATTCAGTTGCTGCTGCGCAGCTACAGGGAAGCGCCGATGACGGATGTCAGCGATCCAGCAGTGCAGAGCTATGCGACTGTGCCGAACGACGACCTGTGGTCAGGACCTGGTCCAGTGAACTCCGGCTACCAGGTGATCTCCGACACACTGAGCGCAACCGATGCCGGAAGCAATGTTACGGTGAATTACAGCGGAGTGGTGATCCGTCCGGGCGGTCATCTCGACATTTCCTACACCGATGGCGCTATCACCAACCAGCCCTATAGCACGCGGCTCTTGGTGTTTGTTGACGATCCACATCTTCGCGGCGGCAACATCGCGCTGCAGGCGACGGACAATGCCGGGCTTCTCACCGGCCACGTCGGCCGCATGTTCATTGACACCATTACGACGCCAGCGCATGGCGGCGGAGGCACAGGTGGGGATGGCGATGGCGGCGGCGGCGGCCTGCCTCCGTGCTACGTTGTGGGCAGTCTCATTCACACTAGCGAAGGAGTGATTCGGAATAATGTGTTATTCGATCGCTGGAAAGGAAAGTCTGGGATCAAGCTTCGTACGCGAGCTGGGTTGACCGCCATCAAGCGTCTGGACTGGGTTCGTGTAGATGAGATCATGCGGCTGAGGGCATACGAGACCGACGCGGTCGAGTGCTCTATCTTTGCTACCTTCTTTGAAGAGAAAGCGCAGGCATACGTGCCCTCGCGAACGCTACTGATCGGCGCATCGGTGGAGGCGGTTGATCGCTGGCACACACTGGTTGAGGTCGAACGTATCGCTCGCCGAACATTGGTGCTGTTCGTTGAGTTGGAAGGCGAGGACGATGCCGATCACCAGTATGCCGGCGGAGATGTAGGCTACTGGCATCACAACACGGTGAAGACATGACAGACCAAAAGCTCATCCTCAAGATAGGGGATCATCAGGTGCTATCGGAGCTCAGTTATGACGCCAGCCATCCCAGTTGGACGCGTGTGTGGATTACCAGCACTTGTGGCGAGCACACCCAGCGAAATGTGCTAAGCATCGATCATCGGCCCGGCTATACCGAGACACAGGCTGAGCATGATATCGAGGAAGCACGATGGCGGTTTGGCGCCCAGGTTGCGGCCAAGGCCGTGATTCGTAGCACTGTCTCTGGGCTAATCCGCCCGGGACAGGCACCCCAAGGGTAACGGCCATCAGGGAGCATCCCTCACCGAGTGGCAACTGACGTGCCCTTGTGGTTGTTTTAATGCGCGGAAGTTTACTGAGTAGTAATTTACTCTCATTGAACGCGAGGAATTACTCTCACGAAGGCGAGGAGCCAAGCACACCCGAGCGCACGTTTTTTTACTGTCATCCCGAGCGAGCGCGGCGAGTCGAGGGACCTGCATTTTCCCGGCGTAAGATTGGGCAAGGCAATCGAAATGCAGGTCCCTCGACTCAGCGCCGAAGCGCCTCGCTCGGGATGACAGCCGAAAAAGTGGCAGCGAGGCCCCGCATCCGCCGCCGTTTACAAATCGTTACACACATCCGTGAGCGAACTGGTTCGCCACTTCGTATCTTGAAGTAGGGCGCTGTTGCGCCCGGGGTCATGATGGCAGCATCGAATCCGGTACAGATGAGTTCCTCCTCAACGTCACAGTTAATACCCGCAGTACGAACCGAGAACGTTTGCCGCTATTACCCGATGGGCGGCAGCAGCATTCGCGCGGTGGACGGAATTTCGCTCACCATCGAGCGCGGCGAGTTTATTGCGCTGCTCGGCCAATCCGGTTCGGGCAAATCCACACTGCTGAACCTGCTGGCCGGGCTCGACCGTCCTACTTCAGGTTCGGTGCTGGTCGAGGGCCGCGATCTGGCGAAGATGTCGTCCGAGGAACTGGCGCGCTATCGCCGCAACGACGTAGGCATGGTCTTCCAGGCGTTTCACCTGATCCCATCGATGACGATCACGGAAAACGTCGAGCTGCCCATGCGCTTCGCCGAGGTCGATCGGGCCGAGCGGGTGCAGCGGGTGCGCGAATCGCTGGAGCGCGTTGGACTTGGCAACCGCATGGAGCATCGTCCATCCGAGCTTTCCGGCGGAGAGCAGCAGCGCGTTTCGCTCGCGCGTGCGCTGGCCAATCGTCCGCCGCTGCTGCTGGCCGATGAGCCGACCGGCAACCTCGACAGCCGCACCGGTGAAGACATCCTCAACCTCATCCGCGACCTGAGCCTGTCGCTCGGTATGACGGTCGTAATGGTGACGCACGAGCGCGCGCTGGCCGAACGCTTCGCCCAGCGGCTGATCTTCCTGGGCGATGGCAAGCTTCTTTCGCAGGAGGCGCTGGCATGAAGGGCTACGACCTGTTCGAGCTGGCGGTGCGCAACCTGCGGCAATCGAAGCTGCGCAATGGACTGACGACCGTCGGCATCTCGGTCGGTGTCGCATCGCTGGTCGCCATGCTCTCGCTTGGCGTCGGCTTGCAGCAACTCGCGACGCGCCGTCTGGCGGGCTCGGGAATGTTCGACACCGTCTTTGTCACCTCCAAGCAGGATTTCCGCGGTTTCGATCGCGAAGAGGATCAGAAGGACCAGCATCCCGAGAACGCTCCCGTGCTCGATCAAGCTGCGCGCGACAAGATGGCGCACCTGCAATACGTCACCGAGGTTGAGCCGGAAGTTCGCGTCATGGGCGAGATTGTCTATGGCGACCAAACGCATTTCGGATTCGTCACCGGCCTCCCCATGTCGGCGCGCGAGAACGAGGCTTTTGACAATCTACAAGGCAAGTTCTTCTCGCGCTCAGATGCGAATGAGGCGATTCTGCTAAACGACTTTGCCAAGGAACTCGATCCCAAGGACCCGAAGGAGCTCATCGGGCAGGAAGTCACCTTGCGCTACGGCGAGCACCAGTCGCTGCCGTCAGATACCGATACTAACGGCCGTCCGCAACTTTCCGGCGCGCAGAATGGCGGCAGCAACTCCACGAGCGACGATAATTTTGGTTTCTCAGTCGTGCGCAAGATGCAGCCGTTAAAGGTCGTCGGCATCATCGACGCTGAACCCTACGGCGGCATGCGTACCGTGTCGCGCGGCCGCATCTTTCTCCCCGTCGATCTAACTGAAAAGCTGAACATGGCGCAGTTCACCGATATGCGCAGCTCGCTTCGCGGCGGCGGCAAGACCTACATGACTCTTACCGTGCGCGTCAAAGATCCCGGCAAGGTCGCGCAGGTGCAGGACGTGATCAAGCAGATGGGCTTTCGCACGTTCTCCGTCTTGGACGCCACCAAGAGCCTGCGACGCTTCTTCACCGTGCTCGACCTTTTCCTCGGGATCTTCGGCTCGCTGGCGCTGGCGGTCGCGACATTGGCGATCATCAACACTCTGGTGATGGCGGTGCTGGAGCGGCGGCGCGAGATCGGGGTAATGAAGGCCATCGGCGCTAGTGACGGAGATGTGAAGCGCCTCTTCTTCGCCGAGGCGGGAGCGATGGGTTTCTTCGGCGGCGTGCTGGGAATTGCCCTTGGCTTCGCGATCGGCAAGGCCATCAACATCGGAACCGGCGTTTATCTGCGCAACCATCAACTTCCGGCCGAGCCGGTCTGGATTCTGCCGTCGTGGTTGATCGGCGCCGCCATCGCGTTCTCGATCATCGTGAGCTTGTTGGCCGGCCTGTATCCGGCCAGCCGCGCCGCCAGACTGGATCCGGTGCAGACGCTGAAGTATGAATGAGAGCCAGAAGCTTTGCGGGACTACAATTTGCCAGCTTGTTTATGGCATAATGTAGACAGAGGTGATCCGATGTCCATTCTTCACCAGCAGATTGGCGAATGGCTAGGAGTTCCTGCTCCCCGAACCGAGCAGCAGATGCTGCAGATGGTCGAGCGTCAGTTCCCAACTGCCTCGATCAATCGCCTGGTCGCACTAGGGTTAACGCGGCCGGAAATCGATGCGCTGGTGATTCCATTGCGAACGCTGCAACACCGGCGCTCGCGCCGCGAGAAGCTTTCGGTCGAGGAGTCAGATCGTGTGTTGAGGGTGGCGCGACTCCTGTCGCAGGCCGAGTCCGTCTACGGTTCTCGCGACCGTGCGCTGGCTTGGCTTCGCCGATCACATCCCCGCTTGAGCAATCGCACACCCCTGGAAATGTCGAGGACCGACACCGGCAGCCGTATCGTCGAAGAAATGCTCATCCAAATCGACGAGGGCATGTTCGTTTGAAGATGCTCTGGCGCGTCAGCCGCCATCGTGAATTGCTGGGCGCCGGCGGATTGCGCGCTCCCGGACGATGGCACGAGCGCGGACAACCGGTTGTTTATCTGGCGGAAACTCCGGCGGGTGCTTTGTTGGAGGCTTGCGTCCACACCAGCGCCAACGATGTCCCTCCACAGTACACGCTGCTTGGGATTGCCGTGGACGAAAATGTATCACAGGAAGAATTGCACGTGAGTACGCTTTCTGGGCAGTGGATCAATCATGTCGAGATCACGCGCGAGATCGGAACAAAGTGGCTTTATGAACAGCGCTTCTGCCTATTGCGAATTCCCAGTGCCCTGGTGCCGGCGACGTTCAACGTCATGCTCAATCCTCTTCATGCCGAAGCTAAGGGACTTCGCATCCAATCAGCCGTGAAGTATCCCTTCGATCCGAGAATCAAGAAATGAACCAGTTGCCACGGGTATTCCTCCGGAGCTCCAAGGCGGGAGTTTTTCTTGGCATCGCAATCCTCCTTGCTCTTGCTGTCGCTCCCTGTGTTCACGCCCAGGGGCGCGCCGAGTGTTCAGTCATAAAATCGCAAATCTTTGTCCACTCGGTGCGCTACTGCGCGTTCTTGCCCGCTAGTTTTGATCAGGACAAAACCAGGCGTTACCCCGTGCTCTATTACCTGCACGGTTTGGGAGATAACGAGCAGTCGCTGCTGAACTTCGGCGGTTGGGACGTTGTTTCCGAACTGCGCCGTGAGGGCAAAGTAGGAGATTTCGTAATCCTGGCGCCCGGCGGCGGGCACACGTTCTATCTCAACTCCGAGAATGGCAAGGTGCGCTGGGAGGACTTCTTCCTCAAGGAATTCATGCCGCAGATGGAGAAGAAGTACCGCATCGAGGGAACGCGGACCGCGCGTGGCATCACCGGCGTGTCGATGGGTGGCTACGGAGCGTTGCGACTGGCCTTCAAGTATCCCAACGAGTTTACCGCCGTGAGCGCGCAAATGCCGGCGCTGATTGCGAACTTGCCGAAAGATATGAGCGCCGGCACTCCGGGCTCTCCGGGCGCGGTACTCGGCGATGCCTTCGGTTCACCGTTTAGCCGCGCCTATTTCGATCGCAACAACGTCTTCTATTTTGCCCGCACCGACAGTGCCAGCAGCCTCAAGCGCCTGAAGATCTACTTCGATGTCGGTAGCAGCGACGATTATGGCTTCGAACAAGGCGCGCAAGAACTCGATCAGCTGCTCAAATCGCGCGGCATTCCACATAAGTTTCACATCTATCCCGGACGCCACGATGCGCAGTTTGTCATCCGCCATTTTGGCGATGTGATGGAATTCCAGTGGAAGGCGATTGGGGCACCGAAGTAGGTGATCACCTGGCGCGGACCGCAGTTCCGCGAAGCTGGGCTGGAACTCTTACTACCGTGCCGACGTAAGTTCCGCTTGCGGAACCGCGCCACGACGGCGTTTCAGCGCGCGTGTGCAGAGGAAATAGACCAGCACCTGAACTATAATCGCGCCGATTGTATCCAGCACCACATCCTGCCATCGCGAGGTGCGCGAAGGGATAAAGCTCTGGTGAATCTCGTCATTGGTTGCGGTAACAATCGCGACCAGCACGCCAATCATCACCCATTCCAGCCGCCAGAGATCATGCCAGCAGCTTCCCCAGGCACGCTTCAGAATGCCGCCCAGCCGGTCGCGATTGGTATTTCGCAGCGCAAGGAAAACTAGGGCGCTCAGGATGCCGTAACCCAGGAAGTGCCCCGATTTGCGCAGAACCTCGTCGAGTTGATCGACAAACGAGGGCTCGACATGTGGTGAAACAGCGGAGATGACCTCATACAGCACCGTCGACGTATTACTCGCCGAAGCCATGTCGGTGGACTCCAGGCGGATCACGCCCAGCCAGACGAGGACAGGCCACCAATTGCGAGCGAGCGTGCGAAAGGTCGGCTTCAGCAAGACGAAGTGCTCCAAGGACAGGCAGGAACCAAGGACTTTCCCGGTTGGCACTTATTCCACACGGTAATTGGGGGCTTCACGGGTGATCATCACGTCGTGGACATGGCTTTCGCGCAGTCCAGCGCCGCTGATGCGCACGAAGCGCGCTTTCTGCTGCAGTTCGGCGATGCTTCCGCAGCCCACGTATCCCATGCCGCTCTTCACACCACCGACGAGCTGATACACGATCATGCCTACGGTCCCGCGATAGGGGACGCGGCCCTCGATACCTTCGGGGACAAGCTTCGCCAGCCGGTTGCTCTCGCTGCCGTCCTCCGACAAGACCGGCACCGACGAATCGGCATCGGTGGTCTGGAAGTAACGTTCGCTGGAGCCTTGCGCCATGGCCGCCAGGGATCCCATGCCGCGATAGGTCTTGAATGATCGGCCCTGGTACAGAATCGTCTCGCCCGGACTCTCTTCCGTGCCGGCAAAGAGAGAGCCGACCATAACACAACTCGCACCCGCAGCCAGCGCCTTGGTAATGTCGCCGGAATACTTGATGCCGCCGTCGGCGATGATGGAGATGCCACTGTCGCGAGTGGCACGGGCAGCCTCGGCAATAGCGGTAATCTGCGGAACGCCCGCGCCCGTGACCACGCGTGTGGTGCAAATCGAGCCCGGCCCGATGCCGACCTTGATGGCATCGGCTCCGGCGCGCGCCATCTCGCAAGCACCATCGAAGGTGCCGACGTTTCCGGCAATCAGATCGACCTCCGGCAGCGAAGACTTGATCTTCTGGATGGCTTCGAGCACGCGTGTGGAATGTCCGTGGGCGCTGTCGATGGCCAGCAGATCGACTTTGGTCCGCACCAGTTCCTGGGCGCGCTCGAGATAGTCGCCGGTTGCGCCGATTGCCGCGCCCACCCGCAGGCGGCCGTGATCGTCTTTAGCGGCGGTAGGATACTTCAGCCGCTTCTGAATGTCTTTGACCGTGATCAGGCCTTTGAGATTGTAGTGATCGTCCACAACCAGTAACTTCTCGATGCGATGCTGGTGCAGGATCGCTTCGGCATCGGTCAAGGTTGTGCCAACCGGAACCGTGATCAGGTTCTCCTTGGTCATCACCTCCCTGATCGGAATATCGGTGCGGGTCTCGAAGCGCAGGTCGCGATTGGTCAGAATGCCGACCAGCTTCTTGTTCTTGGTGACGGGCACCCCGGAGATGCGGTAGCGGCGCATGACCTCAAGCGCGTCGGAAATTTTGTCGTCGGGCGACATGGTGATGGGATCGACGATCATCCCGCTTTCCGAGCGCTTTACCTTGTCGACCTCGCTCGCCTGTTGCTCGATGCTGAGGTTGCGATGGATGATTCCCAGCCCGCCGTGCTGCGCCATCGCGATGGCCATGCGCGATTCGGTGACGGTGTCCATGGCAGCGCTGATCAGAGGAATGCGCAGCTCGATGTTACGGGTCAGGCGGGTGCTGGTGTCAGCCAATGCAGGCACAACATCGGACTTGGCAGGCAACAACAACACGTCATCAAAGGTCAGCGCCTCGGGCACAGGAAAATGGATCATGGCTTAGTCCGCGGAAGGATAATTTTTCATTGTAGAGTTGGGCTGGGCAGTTAGGCAAACGGCCGGATGGTGTTAATGTGATGTTTTGAGTTTTCAGCAGACAAATTGTCTTCGGTTCGAAGGTGAAGAGCTAGTAGCGTGAGGATTTCCAGTGTCCTTGCTTGCCAGATCGCATTAGCGGCGCTGAGTTTAGCCCAAAGCTATGTCCCGCCGTCAGGTTTTGTTCCTGATTCCGCCACGGCGGTGCAGATTGCGGAAGCAGTTCTGATGCCTGTTTATGGAAGGGAGCTAATTGAAGCGGAAAGGCCGTTCACGGCCAAGTTGGAGAATGGAGTATGGATTGTTAGCGGCACACTGCATTGCAAAGATCAGAATGGCAATCCAGCTCCGCGCTGCTTCGGCGGCGCTGCGGTCGTACAGATTTCAAAACAGGACGGCCGGATCATCTCGATGATGCATTACAAATGACCTCCAAAAATCCGTCCTCCGCGGCGGCTTTTCTTCTCCCCCAGGTTCGTTGACACCGCCTGCTAAGCTCTGATAAGTTCAATAGTTCCAGTTGTATTTCTGCGCCTCCAAGTGCATCTTCAGCGGTAGGCACTCAACGACATAGGGATGGATAACACTCTCAAACAGGTAGGCGAATTACTGCTCGGAGCCATCCCTACGGCGGTTATGCTCCTGCTGCTGTATGCCATTTACGAAGTTTTGGTGCGGAAGCCGCTGGCGCGGGTTTTGGAACAGCGCCGGGAGCGGACTGAGGGCGCCATCATGAAGGCGCGCGCCGACGTGGCCGCCGCTGAAGCCAAGACCCAGGATTACGAGCATCGTCTGCGGGAGGCGCGGTTGGCGATCTTCAAGGCCCAGGAAGCGCGGCGCCAGCAGGCGCAGCAGCTTCGGGTCCAGGCCGTGGCTGAGGCACGCGCCCGGGCACAGCAGCAAATCCGCGAAGCCCAGGGCGCGATCGAACAGGACATGGCGGCAGCGCGTGCCGGTTTGCAAGCCGAAACCGAGCGTCTGGCGGCTGAGATCATTCGCACCATCCTGAAGCCTGCAGGCGCCACCCCGGCGATAGGCGGTCGGGTATGAAGATCAACGCCATTCGTGGGCTGGCGCTCACCGCGCTGCTTTGCTGCTCGTTCGCAATCGTTGTCGCCCAGGAGCACGGTGCGACGGCCTCCTCCACAGCGCAGTCTTCTCAACAGTCGGCCTCGCCCGCAAGCCAACCCCCGGATACTCAGCGACAGGAGCCCCGCAATCCTAATTCGGTAAGCGGCGGAGAGCTCTCGGAAGAGTCCCGTGAGATCGAGCACGAAGAAAACGGTCAGTTTAAGTATTCGACAACCATGCGGTGGTTTGCTCGCCATCTGGGGCTGAGCACTCGTGCGATGTACTGGCTTTCGATGGTTGTGAACTTCGGGCTGCTGGTGCTGTTTTTTTACATGCTGCTGCGCTCCAAATTGCCGCAGGCATTTCGCGACCGCACCGCGGCCATACACAAAGGGATTAAGGAAGCCCAGGCGGCCAGCGCCGATGCTGCGCGCCGTCTCAGCGATATCGAAACGCGTTTGGCCAAGCTGAACAGCGAAGTCGCCGAGATCCGCGCCTCCGCCGAACACGATGCCGCCGCCGAAGAGGAACGCATCCGGCAAGCCGCGGAAGAAGACAAGAAGAAAGTGGTAGAGGCCGCCGAGACCGAAATCAGCGCCTTCGCCCGCAATGCCCGTCGCGAGCTGAAGAGCTACGCAGCGTCGCTTGCGGTCGACTTGGCGTCCCGCAAGATTCAGGTGGATGACTCAACCGATCAGGCGCTGGTGCGCGAGTTCGTCGAGCAACTCGGAAAGGATGGCAGGTAATTATGGCCGCGATTGCCAGCCGTTATGCTCGCGCCCTGGTGGAAGTCGTGCTCGAACAGAAAATCGATCCCGATACTGCGCGCCTGCAGTTAAGAACTATCGTGGAAGCTGTTCACGAGAGCCTGGAACTGCGGCGGGTGTGGGAGTCACCCGCGATTTCGCCGGAGCAGAAACGGGCCGTGCTCGACGCCATCTGCGGGCAGATTGGGGCGGTGAAGCCGATCCGCAATTTCTTCGCCGTGCTGATCGATCACCGGCGCATTCGGATGCTCGACGACATTGCGCGCCAGGTTGAAGTTGAATTTGATGCCCAGCTTGGTTTCGCAGAGGCGGAGATTTCCAGTTCGCGCCCGCTTTCGGCAGAAGAGAAACGCGAATTGGAGTCGCGCGTGGTGCGCATGACCGGCAAAAAGGTTCGCGCGCGCTACGACTCCCGTCCTGAGCTGCTGGGCGGAGTGATGGTGCGGGTAGGCAGCACGATTTATGACGGCTCGGTGCGCGGGCAACTGGAGAAGATGCGGCAAGAGCTGAGCACGGCATAGCAGAGAACGGAATCTTATGGCGCAGATTAAAGCAGACGAAATAACCAAACTTATTCGCGAGCAGATCGACAACTACGAATCGAAGATCGCGGTGGACGAAGTCGGCACCGTGATGTCGATCGGCGACGGTATTGCCCGCGTCTACGGCCTCGACAAGGTCATGTCGGGCGAGTTGCTCTCCTTCCCGCACGGCGTGGCCGGAATCGCCATGAACCTGGAAGAAGATCAGGTCGGCGTGGTGTTGATGGGCGAGTACACCGATGTCGAAGAGGGAGACGAGGTCAAGCGCACCGGGCGAATCATGAGCGTGCCTGTGGGCGATGCGCTTATCGGTCGCGTGGTCAACTCTCTGGGCCAGCCTATCGACGACAAAGGTCCCATCAACACCGACCAGTTCATTCCCCTGGAACGCCTGGCGCCGGGCGTCATCGACCGCCAGCCGGTGAGAGAACCAATGGCCACGGGACTTAAGGCCATTGACTCGATGATCCCGATTGGCCGCGGCCAGCGCGAGCTGATCATTGGCGACCGCCAGACCGGCAAAACCGCGGTCGCCCTCGACACCATCATCAACAGCAAGGGCCGCGACCTGATCTGCATCTATTGCGCCATCGGCCAGAAGCGCTCCTCGGTAGCACAGGTAGTGAAGACGCTGGAAGACTTCGGAGCGTTGGAATACACGATTGTCGTGTCGGCGTCGGCGTCTGACCCGGCGCCTACTCAGTACATCGCACCGTACGCAGCCTGCGCCATGGGCGAATACTTCCGCGATAACAAGCGGCATGCGCTGTGCATCTACGACGATCTTTCCAAGCACGCCGTCGCCTACCGCGAAATCTCGCTGCTGCTGCGCCGCCCACCGGGACGCGAGGCCTATCCCGGAGACGTGTTCTATCTTCACTCGCGCCTGCTGGAGCGCGCTGCAAAGCTCAGCAACGATCTTGGAGGCGGCTCGCTGACGGCGTTGCCCATCATCGAGACCCAGGCGGGCGATGTTTCGGCATATATTCCGACGAACGTCATCTCCATCACCGATGGCCAGATTTATCTTGAGACCGACTTGTTCAACTCCGGCGTGCGCCCGGCGGTGAACGTAGGATTATCCGTCAGCCGCGTGGGTGGGAGCGCGCAGATCAAGGCCATGCGTCAGGTTGCCGGCACGCTGCGCCTTGACCTCGCACAATATCGCGAGTTGGCAGCGTTCTCCCAGTTCGGTAGCGACCTCGATAAAGCGACGCAGGCCCAGCTTGCCCGCGGGCAGCGGCTCACCGAGATCCTGAAGCAAGGGCAGTATCAGCCGCTCCCGTTCTCCAAGCAGATTCTGATCATCTACGCCGGAACCCAAGGCCTGCTCGACGATATGCCGGTGGACCAGTTGCATGAGTTTGAAAAGGGCCTGTATTCCTACGTCGAGACGGCGAATTCCGGGCTGCTCAGCGCGATCGAGGAAAAGAAGACCCTGGACGACGATCTGCGGGCTGGACTGACCAGGGCTATCAAGGAATATAAGGAACGCTTCGCCAGCGAACATGAGGCGGTGGCGAAGGCGAGCGCGTAAGAGACCATGGCGAACATCCGCGATATCCGGCGACGTATCCGCAGCGTAAAGAACACGCGGCAGATCACTAAGGCCATGAAGATGGTCTCAGCGGCCAAACTGCGCCGCGCCCAGGAGCGGGCGCTGGCGGCGCGGCCTTACGCGCTGATGATTACCAACGTCTTGCGCTCACTGGTCAATCGTGGTGATCTCGTGGACGAAAAGACGGGTGAGCCGAAGCATCCGCTTCTAGCGCAGCGGCCGGAGCAGAACATACTTCTCGTACTGGTTACCGGCGATCGCGGATTGGCCGGCGCCTTCAACTCAAACGTGTTGAAGGCAGCCTCCAAATTCCTTGATTTATTCAAGGACAAGAATATCGATATTGCGGCTGTGGGCCGCAAGGGCCGCGACTACATGCGCCGGCGCTATCCCGTAGCCAAGCGGGGAGAGGCGCGCGGGGGACAAATTCAGGTCGTTGGCGAGCACCTGAACCTGCTTGGCAAATTGGAGTACGAGGCTGTTGCCGAAATTGTCGAGAGAGTCATCAAGGCCTACGACGACGCTGAAATTGATTCGGTGTATGTGATCTACAACGAATTCAAGTCGGTGATCTCGCAACGTCTTATCGCCCAACGCATATTGCCAGTGCAGGAAATCGGCCGCCGAGAAGTTTTTTTGACCGAAGAGTTCACCCTGGAAGAACGCGAGCGCATGGGTGAGGCCGCAAAAGGTGCCGGCATCAGTCTGAAGGAACCGCCTGAGAGTGAACAGGAGCGGCAGGCGAAGGAATTTCCCACTCCCGACATCGACTACATTTACGAGCAGCCGGCGGAGGAGATCTTCCGAGGCATGTTGCCGCGGTATGTAATTTTGCAGCTTTTTCAGGCGATGCTGGAGTCGGTTGCCGCCGAAAATGCGGCCCGGATGACGGCAATGGATTCGGCCACTAACAATGCCAACGAAGTGATCGACTCGCTGACGCTGACCATGAATCGCGCCCGGCAGGCGGCGATCACGAAAGAGATCATCGAGATCGTCAGCGGCGCTGCGGCGTTGTAAAGGCAGGGGCTAGTGGATAGTGGCTAGTAAAGACTGACCGCTGCAGAGTTTAGACTAAGACGCGCATCAACCGTGGTATCCCACAAATTGGGATCTTAGTGAGTCGGGTTTAACTAGCCACTGACCACTAGCCACTAACCACTGAGGTTTTATGGCAGACAATATCGGACACATCATTCAGATCGCGGGACCCGCGGTGGACGTGCAATTCACCGAGGCGGCGCTGCCGCCCATCTACTCGGCGCTGCGCGTCACCAGCGAGGGCTTCAACGTTCCTGAGCCCATCGACGTCATTTTGGAAGTGGAACAGCAACTTGGCGAAGGTCGGGTGCGCTGCGTGGCCATGGAGCCCACGGAAGGCATGGTTCGCGGCATGAAGGCGACCGACCTCGGCGGTCCCATTACCGTTCCTGTGGGCCGTGAGACCCTGGGTCGCGTGCTCAACGTGATCGGCAACCCGGTGGACAAGCTGGGCCCGGTCAATGCCGCCAAGCGCAATCCCATCCATCGGCAGGCGCCTGCGTTCGACGAGCAGTCCACGCAAATGGAGATGTTCGAGACCGGCGTTAAGGTCATCGACCTGATTCAGCCGTTCCTGCGCGGCGGCAAAATCGGCCTCTTCGGCGGCGCCGGTGTGGGCAAGACGGTCATCATCATGGAGCTCATCAACAATGTCGCGCTTAAGCACGGTGGCTTCTCAGTGTTTGCCGGGGTGGGCGAGCGCACTCGCGAAGGCAACGATCTGTGGCTCGAGATGCAGGAGTCGGGCGTCGTGAACATCAAGGAGCCCTCCAAGTCGAAAGCCGCATTGATTTATGGCCAGATGACGGAGCCGCCCGGAGCGCGCCTGCGCGTGGCGTTGACCGCGCTAACCGTCGCCGAGTACTTCCGCGATGAAGAAGGCTCTGACACGCTGCTCTTCATCGACAATATCTTCCGCTTCACCCAGGCTGGTTCGGAAGTATCGACGCTGCTGGGCCGCATGCCCTCCGCCGTGGGATACCAGCCCAATCTCGCCACAGAAATGGGCGAGTTGCAGGAGCGCATTACTTCGACCAAGAAGGGCTCGGTCACCTCGGTGCAGGCGATCTATGTGCCTGCCGACGACTTGACCGATCCGGCTCCGGCGACGACCTTCGCCCACCTTGATGCGACCACCGTGCTCTCGCGTCAGATCTCGGAGCTGGGCATTTATCCCGCCGTCGATCCGCTGGGCTCGACCTCGCGCATTCTCGATCCGCGCATCGTCGGTGAGCAACACTACAACACGGCGCAGGCGGTCAAGCGCGTGCTCCAGAGCTATAAG
This sequence comes from uncultured Acidobacteriaceae bacterium, assembly GCA_963785825.1. Lineage (GTDB taxonomy): Bacteria > Acidobacteriota > Terriglobia > Terriglobales > Acidobacteriaceae > Bog-257. The sequence continues at coordinate 791,215 of CAWAWQ010000003.1, forward strand.
GACCTACAGGACATCATCGCCATTTTGGGCATCGACGAGTTGAGCGAAGACCAGAAGCTCACGGTGCAGCGCGCCCGCAAGATTCAGAAGTTCCTTTCGCAGCCCTTCCACGTGGCCGAGCAGTTTACCGGCCTGAAAGGGCGCTACGTCAAGATCGAAGACACGGTGCGCAGCTTCCAGGAGATTGTGGAGGGCAAGCACGACGACATCCCCGAGCAGGCGTTCTACATGAAGGGTTCTATCGACGAGGTATTGGAAGAGGCCGAGAAGATGAAGGCGGCCCACGCATAACAGACCCCCAGCCGGCGCAAAAACGGCGCTGGCCGGAGACTCCGGTAAAAACCATGGCTGAGACGCTGCATCTACAAATCGTGACACCTGACCGGCTCTTGGTACGCGACGATGCCGACCAGGTGCAGATACCCGGAAAGAACGGGTACCTCGGCGTGCTGCCCGGACATGCTCCGCTGATTACCGAGTTAATGATTGGGGAGATCAGCTACCGGCAGGGCAGCACCACACACTACTTCGCCGTCGCCTGGGGCTTTGCCGAAGTGCTACCAGACAAGGTCACGATTCTTGCCGACACCGCCGAACGCGCCGAGGATATCGACGTAAAACGCGCGCAAGAAGCCAAGGCCAGAGCGGACGAAGCACTGCGCCAGCCGCATGCCGATCTCGATTTCGAAGCTACGCTCTACGCCCAGCGCCGCGCCGAGATACGGCTGGAAGTGGCAAGCCGCGTGGGACACACGGCGACGGCAGCGCTCTAGCAGCGCCCGTAACCCGGGCTGAAGCGACCCTCTACCAGGCGGCCAAAAAAATTAGCCGCGCCGGAATTCCTTCCGGCGCGGCTCTCGGTTACAGGATTAAGCCGGCACCGTCTTCGGCTGCGGTGTCAGGAAGCGAATGGCCTTCGCCAGGAGGATGGTCTCGATGCAGCGCAGGGTCTCCAGCACCGGTTCGCTGATCTCGGAGTCCACCTGGACTACGGCCACAGCGGAAGATTCCGGCCCCCCCACGCCCCGTCCCAGCGAGAAGTTGGCGATGTTGACGTTGTGCTGTCCCAACACCGTACCGACGCGACCAACCACTCCGGGTACATCGAGGTTGCGCAGGTAGATCATATTGCCTTCCAGCGGCGCTTCGACGTGAATTCCATCGATCTCCAGCAGCCTGGGCGTGTCGCCGGGCTGGACGCAACCGGCCACCGTGTTCTCCTGCTGGCCGCTCTTGAAGGTCATGCGCAGCACGTTGGCAGCGACGGTGCCGGAATCGCGCGGCTTTTTCCGCTCGGTCAAGCGGATGCCACGCTCCTCGGCGATGGAAGCGGCATTCACCAGATTCGCCCGCTCCTGGGCGTGCGCTAACTGGTTCAGCGCCCCGGCTACGGCGGCATTGCGGATGAGCGCGGTCTTCCACTCAGCAAGCTCACCGCTATAGCTGAGGCCGATCTCCTCCACACCTCCCTCGCAGGACTGCGCCAGGAATGTTCCCAGGCGCTCGCCCAGTTTGATGTAGGGCAGCATGGCTTCGTACTCTTCCTCGCTGATCGAAGGCACGTTGACCGCGTTCTGGATAACGCCCTTCAGCAGGTACTCGCGCACTTGCAGGGCGATCTGCACGCCGACAGCTTCCTGCGCCTCGTGCGTCGATCCGGCGATGTGCGGCGTCAGGATGACGTTGGGCAAGGTCGCCAAAGGAGAATCCTTCAGCGGCTCATGGCCGTAGACATCGAGCGCCGCACCACCCACTTGTCCGGACTGCAAGCCTTCGATCACGGCAGGCTCATTCAGCAATTCGCCGCGAGCACAATTCACCAGGCGCACGCCCTTTTTCATCTTGCGCAGCGCGTCAGCATTAATCATGCCATTGGTCTGAGGAGTGAGCCCGACGTGCAGCGTAATGTAGTCCGATTGCGCGTAGAGTTCATCGAGCGGAACCATGACTACGTTCAACTGCTGAGCCAGGCTAGGCGCGACGTACGGATCGTGCGCGACCACCTTCATGCCGAAGGCGAGAGCGCGGCGCGAGACTTCCACGCCCACCCGGCCTAGTCCGACGATACCCAAGGTCTTGCCGCGGAGTTCGGTGCCTTGTAGCGTCTTCTTCTCCCATTTGCCGGCGTGCATGGTGGAATCAGCACGCGTCAGTTGGCGAGCCAGCGCCAGCATGAGACCGAAAGTGTGCTCGGCTACAGCGACCGCATTGCCGCCGGGCGTGTTCATCACCACGATGCCGCGTTTCGTGGCGGCGTCGAGGTCGACGTTGTCCACGCCCACCCCGGCGCGTCCAATCACGCGCAGCTTTGGCGCCTTTTCCATCATGGCCGCGTTAACAAAGGTTGCCGAGCGCACGATGATGGCGTCGGCGTTGGTGAGTTCGCCCGCCAGCGCTTCTTTGTCGGGCGAAACCACCGTCCAGTCGCTCAGGTCGGCGAAGACCTTGAGCGTGGAGGGAGAGACCTTGTCAGCAATTACGATTTTCATACGCTAGCCACCTCGGCGAGTTGTCCGGCAAATACTTCCTGCACGGCGCGCACGCCTGCGCCCAGTTCGAAATGATGGGATGGCGCAACCTTGAGCAGCACATGCTCCAGGGCGCCGATTACACCGATTGCATCCAGGTAGTCGTAATAGCCAAGATGGGCGATGCGGAAAAGCTTGCCCTTCATGTCGCCCTGGCCATTGGCGACTACCATGGCGAAGCGCTCGCGGAACTCCTTCACAATGGCGCTGGAATCCACGCCAGTGGGCGCCATCACCGCGGTTACGGCAGCAGCCGGGCAGGTCGGCGCGAACAACTTCAGGCCCAAAGCCTGCACTCCGGCGCGAACCATCGCCGCAGAGGTCTCCGCGTTGTGAATAAGGGCGTCGCGTCCGTCAGCCAGGTTGCCATTGCCGGCCTTGCGAATGTAGTCCAATGCGGCGGAGAGGCCGACAATCAATGCGACTGCCGGAGTAAACGCCGACTCGCCCTTGGTCTGCGACTTGCGCTCTTTGCGCAGATCGAAGTAGTACCGCGGCTGTTTGGCAGTCTCCATGCGCTGCCAGGCGCGCTCGCTCACGCAGAGATACGCCAGCCCCGGCGGAATCATGACTGCCTTCTGGGAGCCGCCGATCAGAATGTCGATGCCCCAGTTGTCGACCTCGAAGTGCGTCGTGCCGAGGCCGGTGATACCGTCCACAACCAACAGCGTGTCGGTACCTTTCAGCAGCTGCGCAATCGCCTTCACGTCATGCCGCGCGCCGGTGGAGGTTTCGGTGGCCTGCATGTAGAGCACGCGAACGCCATCCAGCTTCGACTTAACATCGCGCAGGTCGAACGTCCCGCCGTAGGGGACCTCCAGCAGTTCAATCTGGCAGCCATAGGCCTTGGCCAGGTCGCGCCAGCGCTCGCCGAACTTACCGGCCGTAAGCACCAGGACTTTCTCGCCCGGCGAGGTGAGATTGGATACTGCGGCTTCCATTGCCCCAGTTCCGGAGGAAGCAAGCAGCAGAACATCGTTGTTGGTGCCAATAAATGTCTTGAGATCCGCAAGAGTGCGGCTAAAGATCTCGCGGAATTCTGCCGTTCGGTGGTGCATGTCCGCGCTGGCAATGGCCGTCTGAGCGGCCGGTAGAAGAGGAGTTGGACCGGGAGTAAACAGCCGTGTCTTACGAAGCATGACAAGTACCTCTGCAGTTGATTGCCGGCGCCGACCAGCGTCGACCCATTAACTATAAGCCGTGGCGGTCGCGGCAGGCTACGGCAAGTTGGCGGTATCGGTGTGCTCTGAATCACACGGTGGCGTGACTATAATTGCGTCATGACCCTAACCCAACAGGTGCAAAAAGACATGGTGGACGCCATGCGCAACAAGCAAGAGTTGCGTCTTTCCACGCTCCGCATGATGAAGGCGGCATTGCAAAACAAGCGTATCGAAAAGCGCGCCGATCTCGAAGAAAAAGAAGAGCTGCAGGTCTTTAGCACTATGATCAAGCAGCGCAAGGATTCCATCGAGCAGTTCGAGAAGGGTGGGCGCCCCGAATTGGCCCGGAAAGAAGCCGAGGAAATCACGATCATTGAAGCCTACCTGCCGAAAGCCGTCGGCGAAGAGGAGATCGCGGCCACCGTGCGTGCCGTTATCGCCGAAATGGGCTCTCCGACGATGAAGGATATGGGATCTGTGATGAAAGCCGTGATGGCGAAATTCGGAGGCGCGCGGGTGGATGGCAAGGTCGTCAGTGAGGCGGTGAAGAAGCAATTAGCTGCCAGTAACTAGTACGAGCTACGAGCTCTCATGTCCCGACATATCTGGCGTACAGGCTTCTCGCGACCGCTGTGTCCGTCGTCCCCTTGATGATGGCCCGTCCGTCGGGGAAAAGAGTCATCTCGTAAGGATCATGCCAGAACTTGAGCACGAACTCATTGTGGCGAACCGGCCCGTGCGGGATCAAGCGGCGGGTTATTTCCTCGAAATCGATCGGCCGCTGCCGCTCGTGAATTTGCACCGAGTTCCGCCCGCAAAGAGTGATGTGCGGGCGTCCTTCGCCGGCCAGGTGCACAAAATCATGCTGGTCACAGGCGCGGCAGCCGGCGCGTGGCTTGCCGGTTGCGATCGAGGCGTACTCGTTCGTCCAGACGTCGTAGGACAACAGCGTGCGCCGCAGCTTATCTCGCACCCCGACCGCCAGCTTTAGCGCCTCGGTTACCGCGATCGAGGCCACGAAATTCACGGCCGAGTTCAGAATTCCCGAGGTGTCGCAGGTCTCCACCAGCCCACGTGGAGAGTCCGGAAAGATGCAGGCCAGGCATGCAGTTTCACCGGGAAGTACCGTCATGGTCGCCGCGTAACTGGCCACGGCGGCGGCGTAGATCCACGGCAGCCCTTTGCTGATGGCGAAATCGTTGATCAGATAGCGGGTTTCGAAGTTGTCGGTGCCGTCGAGCACCATCTCGACCTCGCCCAGCAGGTCTTCGATGTTGGCGGGGGTAAGATCGGCTACATGTGGTTCCACGGCGATTTCAGAGTTGAAGGCCGTGATCTTGCGCGCGGCGGCGATCGCCTTGGGCAGCGATTCGGCAGCATCGGTTTCGTCGAACAGGACCTGCCGCTGCAGATTGCTGGGCTCGACGTAATCGCGGTCAATGATCCGGAGATAACCTACGCCGGCCCGCGCCAGCAGCGAAGCGAGCGCTGAACCGGTAGCGCCGCAGCCCACAATCGCCATCCGTGCCCTGCTAAGTTGCTGCTGGCCGTGCTCGCCGATCGGCTGAAACAGCACCTGGCGCGAATAGCGCTCCGCGAATTTCATCGGATTTGGTTCAGGCGAGCGGTTCATCCGCGCCCCGCTGCCGCCGGCTTAGTCACTGGAAGGCTTCCTTGTTTATTATAGGGACTCCACATCAATTTCGCCTTCCGAGGAAGAGTGAGGAAAGGTCTCCGCGCGGTTGCAGGGTGCTCACGACACCAGTACTTGGCAATCAACACTTGGCAGCCCCAGTTCGAAGAGGATTGCCGGGCAGCGGGTGGGCTGAAGGTCAAGTTTTGACAACGCCGATTACGCGATTTTTGTGCAAGCTGGCCTTGTGCTGCTTCCTGTTGGATGTGGGCGGCTTGCCGGCATTGGCGCAAGCGCAGGGTACCCCAACCCTCCCGCAGTCCACTGCAACCAATGAAACCGGCGTGCTGGGGAAGTACCAGGGTGAGATGGTCACCGATATCGAGTTTCGGGGAATCACCGGAACTGACCCTGGTATGCTGCGCTCACTGGTGGCGCAGAAGACGAATCAGCCTCTGGATCGCGAGAAATTGCGCAGCAGCTTGCAGGCGCTTTTCGCCACCGGACGCTTCGCCACCCTGGATGTAGAAGCCGAACCCGGCCCGCGGAACCGGCTCACGCTGGTTTTTGTCGCCACCGAAAACTACTTCAACGGTGGCGTTACGGTGGATGGGACCCCGCAAAAAGGCAATCCGAAGCCGAACCAGCTCGTTGCCACCAGTCAGCTGGATTTGGGCGAAGTTTTCGAGCAGGGGAATGTTACCCGCTCCATTGAGCGAATGAAGAAGGTGATGGCGGACAATGGGTACTACGAAGCAACTATCACCTACGATCTGCGTCCCAACCCTGAAACCCGGCAAATGGCGATTGAATTCCATGTCGTTCCCGGCGACCTGGCGCGAGTGGGTGAAGTCACCATACAGGGCGATACGGGTGTCGCTAAAAACCAGATCCGGGGCCTCACCAAGCTCAAGGCCGGCGACAGAGTAAGGGCCGACCGTGTGACGCGGGCCTTGGAACGATTGCGTGCGCACTACCAGAAGAATGCCCATCTGGAAGCCCAGGTTTCCTTAATTTCGCGGAATTATCACCCCGACAGCAATCGGCTTGATTACATTTTCGAGGTCGATCAGGGCCCCACCATTTCCATCATTGCCGAGGGCGACCACATCAGCAAGGGACAGCTTAAGAAGCTGGTTCCCGTCTACCAGGAAAATTCGGTCGACGACGATCTGCTGAATGAGGGACGGCGCAATCTGCGGGACTTCCTCCAGACCAAAGGCTACTTCGACGCCGCGGTTGAGGTGGACCGCCGGCCCGCACAGGATAACCACCTCAACATCATTTACAACATCGACCCTGGGGTTCGGCACAAGCTGGTGTCAGTCAAAATCGAAGGCAACAAGTACTTCGATACCGATGCTATCCGAGAGCGCATGGCGATCCAGCCTTCGAGCGTCCTACTGTCCAATGGCCGCTACAATCAGCGCTTGTTGACCGGCGACTTGGCTTCCATCAAATACCTCTACCTGGCCAACGGCTTTCTGGATGTCAAGGTTAACTCAGTCCTGAAGGACGATTATCAAGGGAAGAAGAACGAGATCCAGGTGGTGATCCAGATCGAGGAAGGACCGCAGACCCTGGTGAACAATGTCAAGCTGGCCGGCGCGGGAAGTTTTGCCGCCGATCAGTTGCAGCCGCTGTTGAGCTCGGCGGAAGGCCAGCCTTTCAGTGAAGCCAATGTTGCCTCGGATCGCGATGCCATTACCTACTTTTATTACGATCACGGCTTTCCCGACGTACAGTTCGAATCCTCGGCTACTCCGGTTCCGGGTGAACCCCAACGAATGAACGTGGTTTACCAGATCACCGAGGGGCAGCGCGTCTTTGTGGATCGGGTCCTCGTTAGCGGGCTGGACTTCACCCGTCCCTACATTGTGAATCGCCAGATGCGAATTCATGATGACGATCCGTTAAGCCAGAGCCGGATGGTGGATTCGCAACGGAGACTCTACAACCTCGGTTTATTCAACGAAGTGAATATGGCGGTCCAGAACCCGAACGGGCAGGAGCCCTCGAAGGATGTCCTGTTCAATCTCCAGGAAGCAAAACGCTGGACCTTCCGCTATGGTGGAGGAATTGAATTTGCCACCGGCAACATTCCCACCACCAACAATCCGCAAGGCAAGACCGGCGTCAGCCCCAACGGCGTGTTGGAAATCACGCGTCTCAACATGTTTGGACGCGACCAGACGTTTACCTTTCGCGCCCGGGTTGGTCTGCTGACCCGGCGCGGACTTGTCAGCTACGAAGCGCCACGCTTGTTCCGGCGCGAGAATTGGCGAATCATCGTCAGCGCCTTCTATGACAATACGGCCGACGTGAATACCTTCGCTTCCGAAAGACTGGAGGGCTCAGTCCAGGCGGAGCAGAAATACAACCGCTTTACGACTCTGCTGTACGGCTTGACCTTCCAACGGGTAGCTGTCGACCCCAACAGCCTGGTAATCGATCCTATCCTGATTGCATTGTATTCCAAGCCTGTATTCATCGCGATGCCTACCTTTACCTATGTGCGTGACAAGCGTGATGATCCTATTGATCCGCGTAAAGGTAACTATAATGCCTTGAACCTCGGCCTGGCCACCAGCGCGTTGGGATCGGAAACTAACTTTGGACGAGTTCTGTTCGACAACTCAACCTACTACACCTTCAAGAAAAACTGGGTATTTGCCCGGCGCACCCAAATCGGCATAGAAAAACCTTACGGGACGAACAACTTTTTAGATCTGCAAACCTTGCCGCCCAATGCCATACCGGTGGAAGCCACCCAGATTCCTTTGCCGGAATTGTTCTTTGCCGGCGGCAGCAACTCGCTGCGCAGCTTTTCCATTAATCAGGCCGGGCCGCGCGATACTCAGACCGGGTTTCCTATCGGTGGCCAGGGACTGTTTGTTAACAACTTGGAAATTCGTACCCCGCCCGTGCCTCTCCCCTTCATAGGAAACAATCTTGGTTTTGTTTTCTTTCACGATATGGGAAACGTGTTCGACACCGCAAACCACATCATCAGCGGGATGTTGCGGCTGCATCAGCCATCCATCGCGGACTGCTCTGCGCCCAACAGCAAGGTGCCGTGCAACTTTAACTACAATCCGCAGGCGGTCGGTGTGGGGATCAGGTACAAAACGCCGGTCGGGCCGGTGCGCTTCGATCTTGGTTACACCCTGAACCCGACGCGCTATCCGATCCAGGAAACCGATCAGACCGAGTCGCTGCGGCGCATCAACGTATTCTTTAGCATTGGACAGACATTCTGATGAGACGAATTGTTTATTTGCCTATTTGCTTTTTATTTTTACTCCACCTGGTAGCACTTCCAGCGCTTGCGGGTGAGGTCATCGATGGCGTTGTGGCCACCGTCAATCATCACGCAGTGCTGCGCAGCGATTGGGAGGAGGCGGTGGCCTTCGAGGCTTTCATGCAGCAGAAGCCCGTCGGCGAAATAAGCGACGCCGGTCGCCTGCTCGCCTTACAGCGGCTTATCGATCGCCAGCTTTTGCGCGAGCAGATGGGTGGCGACACGAATCTACAACCTTCCGATGCTAGGCTTCAGGAAGATGTCGATAAGTTGCGGGCACAACTCCCCGACGCCAAGGACGACCAGAGCTGGCGAAGATTGCTTGCCGGTTATGGCTTGACCGAGGAATTAGTGAAAGAGCACCTCCGCTCCGAATTTCAGGTGATGAACTTTGTCGAGGTCCGTCTGCGCCCCAATGTTCATATTCAAGACGAAGAAGTCGAGGCGTACTACAAAAACCAGCTATTGCCTGATCTACAAAAGAATGGCGCCAAAATCATCTCTCTGGATGAGGTGGCACCCAAAATTCACGAACTTCTGACTCAGCAGCGCATGGATGAGTTGCTTGATGCCTGGCTGCACAACCTGCGCCAGCAAGCGGAAATTCACAGCAGCGTGCCGATTGCGGGAATAACCGCTCCCGCTGGGTCGGCCGTAGCGGCAGGAAGCAACTGAAGATGCCAGAAGCCGCCAACCAACACCGCTCGCACAAACGCCTCTGGATTGAGGCGGCGATCGGCGTAGTGTTGCTGGCGATCATAGTAAGTCTGGGATGGTATCTGCGCAGCCCGCAGTTTGCGGACTTCGTACGCGGCAAATTGGTCGTTACGTTGGAAGAAGCGACCGGCGGCCGGGTGGAGCTGGATTCCTTTCATTGGAAGCTGTCGCAACTTGCATTTGAGGCCACGGGGTTGACCATTCATGGGTTGGAAGGACCAGACCAGCTCCCGTACGTACATGTAGACCGGGCGCTGGTGCGGCTCCACATCATCTCCTTCGTCGAGCGGCGGGTCAGCCTGGAGCAGCTGGAGCTGCAACATCCCGTCATTCACCTCATCGTCTATGCCGATGGCAGCACCAATGCGCCCGAGCCGAAGCAGAAGCGGCAAAGCAACCAGTCCACTGTGCAACAGTTATTCGATCTGGCGATCGCGCGCGCCGATGTCCACGATGGAATGTTGCTGTTGAACGAACGCCGGTTGCCGCTGGACTTCACCACCAACGATGTTGCTATCCAGATGACCTATGATCATGCCGCTCAGCGCTACGACGGCGAAGTGCAGGTCGGCAAGATGGATGCGAAGTACCAGGACTTTCGCGATATTGCTGCCCGGGCGGAGCTGCAATTCAGTCTGTGGCGCAACCTGGCCGAGATCAAATCTCTCAAGCTCACATCGGAGAAATCATCGCTGCAGGCAAGCGGCAAAATCAAGGACTTCCAGCGTCCCGAGATTCAGCTTAGCTACAGCAGCACATTGGATATCGCCCAATTAGGCGCCGTTGCGCGGTTGCCTCAAGTTCGCGGCGGCACGCTGCTGCTCGACGGATCGGGCGCCTACTCCGACCGTACCGGCTACAGTACGCGTGGACGAATCGCGATTCGCGATCTCAACTATCTCGAAAACGGAATTGCGCTACGCAACGCGAACCTTAATTCGAACTTTTCTTTTGACAACAACAATGTGTCATTGACCCGCATCGCGGCTCGCCTGCTGGGAGGGCAGATAACCGGCGATGCCGAGGTAAAGAACCTTCTGCCGCAGAATGCCACTGAGCCTGCCGTCAAACAGGTCGTCTCGCCGGCCCGAAGTTCCAAGCAAGGCTCTACAAAGGGCCGTGTCGCCTCTCTGAGTACCGATACCGGTTCCCCGCAGCTTCAACAAGGATCGGCGCAACTGCGCGTCACCGGATTGTCTCTGTCGGAGTTGGCGCGCGTCCTATCGACGCGGTCCCTGCCCCTGGATAAGCTGAACCCCGCGGGCAGCATCACAGGGCCAGTCAAACTAGCGTGGAAGAAATCGCCGGCTGATGGTGTTGCGGAACTGGCGCTGGATATCACGGCGCCGGCGCATCCCGCTGACAGTCAGTTACCGGTGAACGCCACCGTCCGCGGTCGCTACAGCGTGCGCGCCGAGGTGATCGATTTGTCGGCGCTTAAGGTGACCACACCGCACGCGCATGTGGAGGCGTCGGGCAGGTTGGGGTCCACTTCCGCTGCTTTGAAGATGGCGGTGAATGTCACCAGCCTTACCGAGTTCGAGCCGCTGCTCGCGGCCATGGGCAATACGCCTCTGCCGGTGGAACTGGCGGGACAAGCGGGTTTCAACGGGACGCTCAGTGGCCGGTTGCGAACTCCGCAGATAGCTGGACACCTGCAAGCAACGAACTTCACCTACATTTACACGCCGCCTGCACCGGCTCAGCTCCATGCAGCAGCACTGCCAAGCAAACGGCGCTCGTGGTTTCATCTCGCCTCTTCAGCGCCTTCCGAGCCTGCTTCGCCGGCGGCCCCGCACCCCCGACGCATTCATATTGACGAGTTTTCCGGTGATGTGCAGTACTCGCAGTCGGCACTGGCACTGCATAATGCGGAGATCAAACAAGCAAGTACGCTGCTGAAGCTTGACGGAAAGACCACTCTGGACAGGGGCAGCTTCGGTCCGAGTTCGCAATTCCAGGTGCAGGCCGCAATACACAACGCCGACGTCGGCGAGTTACAGCGCGCCGCCGGCCTGGATTACCCTGTCACGGGAACGCTGAATTTCACCGTGCAAGCGGCCGGTACCCAAGCGAATCCTCATGCACAAGGCCAGTTTTCGCTGAGCAATGGAGAAGCCTACGGTCGTCCGATCAAGTCGCTTACTTCCAAGATCTTGTTCGCGAATCGTGCAGGACAACTGGAGGACATTCATCTTCAGGCTATGCGGGGTACGATCACCGGCTCGGCAGGCTATGACTTTGGGAACAGAACGATCAACCTCGATCTCAGCGGCCATAGCATCGATCTCTCTGAGATGCCTGAGGCGCAGACGGAGCGTTTGCACTTTGCCGGGGCGGCGAACTTCACGGCCAAGGGATCTGGGACATTGGAAGAACCGGCCATCAATGCGCATCTGCAAATCGACAACTTGGTGCTTAATGGGGAGCCCATCGGAAGCCTCGCTGCCGATGCGGTCACGCGGGGCCGGCAGCTTCAACTTACCGCGCGCTCCAGCTTCCCCAAAGCCAGTCTCGCGCTTGACGCCAATGTCACGCTGCAGGGCGATATGCCGGGTAATGCCACGCTGCAATTTGCCCACCTCGATATCAATCCATTCTTGCCGGTGGGAACAAGGAATCAGGTTACGCGCCACGCGCTACTGGATGGCCATGCGCAAGTGAGTGGCCCGCTGAAGCAGCCCCGGCTATGGCATGGCAGCTTGAGCATTCACCAGCTTTCCGCCGAGGTGCAACACATTGCCATTACCAGCGATGGTCCTATCGAGCTGAGCCTGGCAAACGAGGTGGTCACTGTGCAGCACTGCACATTCCTGAGTGAAGACACGCGTTTTACTCTGGCCGGCACAGCTGCGCTGGACCATCAGCGTCGGCTCGACCTGCATGGCAGTGGGCAATTGAATCTGAAGCTGCTGCAGACGATTAATCCGGATCTCGGCGCCTACGGTATATCCAATATCGATCTCACAGTGAATGGCACGGCTTCGGAGCCCAACATGACCGGGCGGGTCGACATTCTCCACGCGGGTCTCTCGATGGTGGATTTTCCCGTAGGAGTGGGCGATCTGAACGGGAGTTTGGTTTTCAACCAGGACCGCCTCGAAGTTGAAAGGCTGGTCGGCCGGGCGGGCGGCGGTCAGGTGACCATCGGCGGCTTCATTACCTACGGTCGTACTATCGGATTCGATTTGACGGCCGACGGTAACGACATTCGGCTGCGCTACGCGGGAATCAGCGTCACTTCGGATCAGGAGCTTCGGTTTGCAGGCACGCTGCAGAATTCGTCGCTCCGCGGGGATGTGACGGTGACCCGCTTTGCGCAGATTCCATCCAGCGATCTGCAGCTAATCCTGGCGCAGGCCACCACCCCGGCGAGGATTCCCAATCCTAAGTCCCCGCTGAACACGGTCCATCTTGATGTGCGCATCCTCTCCACGCCTGAGTTGACGGTCCAGACCTCCCTGGCCAAGCTCTCCGGCGATGTGGACCTGCGGTTGCGTGGTACCGCAGAAAAGCCGGTGCTGCTGGGACGCATCAACATCGCCGAAGGTGACATTAAGCTGGGCGGCGCCAAGTATCACCTGGAACGAGGCGATATCAGCTTTCTTGATCCGGTACGCATTGATCCGGTGCTCGACGTCGAAGCCACCACCAGGGTCCGCGATTACGACATCACCATCGGATTGCACGGCACGATGGAAAGATTGAACACCACCTATCGATCGGACCCTCCGCTCTCCAGCGACGATATCGTCTCCCTGCTGGCATTCGGCCGTACCCAGCAGGAGAGCGCCATGGGCACTACTCCTTCACCGGGCTTTGCGGAAAATGCCTCCGGCGCGATTCTCAGCGAAGCGATCAATCAGGCGGTTTCGAACCGTGTATCGAAGATATTTGGGGTGAGCGCGATTCGCATCAATCCGTCGGTTGGCGGGCCGGACAACGACCCCAATGCGCGTCTCACGCTGGAGCAGCAGGTCTCGAATAATATTACCTTCACCTACATCACAAATCTGGCGCGGTCGGCGCAGCAGGTGATCCAGTTCGAATACAACATCAATAGCGAGTACACCGTGCAAGGTATACGCGACGAAAATGGTGTGGTGAGTATCGACCTGCTGATTCGGAAGCGCAAGCGGTGAGGAGGAGGCGGCAATTAACAATTGGCAGTTGGCATTTGGCGCTTAGCTTTTAGCTATCGTTAATTGCAAGCCATCTCATAAATCGGGTTGTGTCAGGGTACGTCTTTAGACGTGCCGCGACGGCCGCCATAAACCTGGGCTGTAGTGTCTGCGTGAGAACTAGCTCTGACTTACGGCGGTGGAGCGTCACATTCGAAAATCGAACCCCGAAGGGGTGGTGTTGCAGTTAGCCCAGGACGGAGCGAAGCGGAGTCCTGGGTGAAGTGGGAAAAAATATCGGAGCCCCGGAGGGGCGGCACCGTTCTCACGCAGACACTTTACCCCTAACCTGCGGGGGCTAAAGCCTGAGCTTTGGCGCGTTTCATTCGGCACGACCGAAGTGGTGCCCTGACACAAACAACGGCGATTTATGAGATGGCTACTAATGGTTGCTAATTTTGCCAATTGCTAGTGGCAATACCAACTGCTAAGTGCTAATTGCCAATCGCTAATCGCTAATTGCTAATTGCCAATTGCCAATTGCCAATTGCCAAATACCTATGTCTTTCTTCCACGAAGGCGCCGATTTTCCTGCGCAACAGCGCGCGCGCATGGTGCGGGAGCAGCTTCGCGCCCGCGGAATTCGCGATGAGCGTGTGTTGGCTGCTATGTCCAAAGTTCCACGCGAGGAGTTCCTATCGATAGAGAACGCAAGCAACGCCTACGGTGACTACCCGCTGCCCATCGGAGCAGGACAAACCGTTTCTCAGCCTTACATTGTGGCTGCGATGGTGGAGGCCCTGCACGTGCAGCCGGAGGACTGTGTCCTGGAGGTCGGCACGGGAACGGGGTATCAGGCGGCGATTTTGGGGGAACTGGCCGCTGAAGTGTGGACGATCGAACGCCACGCTGAATTGGCGGAGAAGGCGCGCGAAATTCTGGGCGGACTGGGCTATACCAATGTTCACGTCATTCACGGCGATGGCAGCCTAGGACTGCCGCTGCACGCTCCCTTTCACAAAATCCTGGTTGCGGCCGCGGCGCCACGTGTGCCAGATCGCCTAATCGAGCAATTATCCGACGGCGGAACTCTGGTCATACCGGTCGGGACACGCACTGAGCAGCAGTTGCAGGTTCTCCGCAAAATCGGAGATCAACTCTCCGTCAAAACCAGCGACGCCTGTCGCTTTGTCCCGCTCGTCGGAGAGCAGGGATGGGAAGACTAGGCCAAATTTCAGCCATTTCATGCGGGTCGATGGCGTGGCGTCACCTGTGTATCCCAAAGGATAGTCGCAAAGACTAATTCAGATAGTCAACTGAGCAAAATCCGGATTCGAGCGGGCGTGTGTCTGACTTCATCATCGTCCAGGTGACGGCAGGAGTAGAGGAGCGTGTTCCCGGCAGCCGTGGTTTGAACTTGGCATTGCACCTGCAGATCACATTGGCTAAACTGTGCCAACATTCCCACCCGGTGACTGGCCGCACCTCAATAGGAGGCCTGCGTGAAAGCGTTCTATAAATACAGTGCATACGCTCTTCTCGTGCTTTGTCTCTCGGTAGGCTTGGTCGCCGCCAACGGATATATCCGTAATTTGCAGCCCTTTCGCGATGACACGGGGTACATCGCGACTTATAGCACAGCTGGAGATATTGACGAGAGCAACCCCTTTTTCCAGAGTCTGGGAACCAACGGCCGCACATGCGCGACCTGCCATCAGGCGGATCAAGCTTTCAGCATGAGCGCCAAGAAAATACAGCAGCGTTTCCTGATGAGTGAGGGCAAAGATCCATTGTTTGCCCCGGTGGATGGCGCCAACTGCCCGGACGGAAAAGTCGGCGATCCGGCGGATCACAGTCTGGTGCTGAACAATGGCTTGATCCGCATAGGGGTGGTCATGCCGGAGAATCCCGAGTTCTCGCTCACGGTTGTACACGATCCGTATGGCTGCGCCATTGCCATCGATTCGATAACCGGCCGGGAAATTATCTCTGTCTATCGGCGTCCCCAGCCCTCAACCAACCTCGCTTTCCTGAGCGCGGTGATGTTTGATGGACGCGAGACGATCGCTCCGCTTAACGATGAAAAGACCTTTGCGGCAAATCTGATAACCGACTTGACCCATCAGGCGAACGACGCGATTCTGGGGCATGCGCAAGCTGCACAGCCTCCCACTCAGGAGCAACTGGCGGAAATCGTGAAGCTGGAATTGAGTTTCTACACAGGCCAAATCACCAGCGATCAAGCCGGACCGCTCTACATCGATGGGGCGAACGGAGGGCCGAAGTACCTGTCCACCCAGTCGTATTATCCCGGTATCAACGATTCGCTCGGCGGCGATCCTCATGGCAAACAGTTCGACCCTTCAGCCATGACGATTTACGCGGGATGGGAGGGTCTTGCCGGTAGCGGGGACGATTACAGTAAGGAACGTGCGATTATTGCGGCGGGCGAAAAGGTTTTCAACACAGCTCCACTGCACATTACTGGGGTCCGAGGGCTGAATGACAATCCCGCGTTGAACTATCCGCCGGAGATTGATGGCACCTGCACCACCTGTCACGACACCCCCAATGTCGGCAATCACTCATTCCCATTGGCTCTGGACATTGGGACCAGTCACCCGTCGGACTTCGAGCGCGATCCGCGAATCGCTGGGGCTCTTAGCGAACTCAGTGCTCCGGATGTGCCGGTTTACCTCATCACTGGTTGCGTCGATCCACAAAACCCCAATCGGCTGTTGACCTTCTACACTTCGGATCCGGGCAAGGCTTTGATCAGCGGGAAGTGCAGCGACGTCAATCGCGGCAAGGGACCGGTGCTGCGCGGTATTCCGGCTCGTGCCCCTTACTTTCATAATGGGTCGGCTGCCGACCTGCAACAGCTGGTCAATTTCTACAACAGGCGTTTTAGCATGAATTTGACGGACGAGCAAAAACAGCAGCTCATCGCGTTCTTGAATTCGCTTTAGAGTAATTTCGTGTTGGTGTTTCCGCGTAGAGCGTGCCTTCAGGGACTGTGTGGCGCGACCGGTGCCGCCGCTGCGCGGCTGTC
Organism: uncultured Acidobacteriaceae bacterium; assembly: GCA_963785825.1. GTDB lineage: Bacteria > Acidobacteriota > Terriglobia > Terriglobales > Acidobacteriaceae > Bog-257. The sequence continues at coordinate 807,730 of CAWAWQ010000003.1, forward strand.
TCGCAACCAACTCAAGCCGGTTCACTGCGGGCATCGCCTGCGCTCGGCTCCGCAATTTCGCCCAGCTCCCAGTATCTCTTCAGCAGCGTATCCGGAATCCGCACTGGCTTGTCGGTGATCATGTGCTTCAGTTGCAGGGCATTGACCGCCGCTTTGCCTTCGAAATGATTATTGGCGATGACGAAAGTCTTCTGCGCTTTGCCGGCGATGGCATCGATGCGGGTCTTCCACCCTCGTAGCTCGGGATCGGTATAGAGGTAGTTATAGCGATCGTTGCGGGAATCGCTGTCGAACCATTGATCGTAGTTCCGCCCATGGAGACGAACGTAAGCCAGCGGAGCAGTCACGTGCTCGCTGGGGGTGATTGCTTTCCCCAGCGCGGGCTGATCGATGTTGCAGAAAGCGACGCCACTCTGCGCGAAGTAGCGCAGCGTGCCTTCGTTGGTCCAACTATTGTGCCGCACTTCGATGACGAGAGGGAACTGCTTGAACTTTGCGATCACGCTGTCGAGATAATCGCGGTTGGCATTCGTATTCTTGAACGAGATGGGGAATTGCGCGAGGACCGCGCCCAGCATGTTCTCGGCGGCAACGGACTCCAGGCCCTCCTTCGCCAGGCGCTCGTCTTCGTCGCTGCAGCGGATGGTGTCGGCCGATGTGCTCTCGACTACGGCAACCGGCGAATGGGTGAAGGCACGGTTCAGCTTGGCGGTGAATATGAATTGAGGATTGGCCGCGCGCGCCATGCGGCACCACAGCTTGCCCCACTCCGGCTTGATGTGCCCATAAAACGAAGTGTTGATCTCCAGCACATCGACGTACTGCGCCATGTATTCGACGGGGTGCTGCGACTTTTTGAGCTGCGCCGGATAGACGATGCCCTCCCAGTCCTTGTAGGACCAGCCTGCGGTACCGACATAAATGCGAGGCGTTTCTGGCATCCTGAAGCGAGGTTAGCACAGGACGGGCGGCACAATTTTGACGACTATGGCGTGCTGAGGTTCGGGAATCGTCGTGGCAAGCTTGACCTGATCCCCCTCCCCCTCCCGTGCGCAAAGTTCAGATATGTCAGAATTTGCGCGCGAGCAATGGGTCAAAATATTCATGGCATAGGAGTTAAGACCTAAAATCCTGTCGTCGTAGAGCTTAGCCTCGGCCAGCAGCCGCCGTTCTCTCGCCATGCGGGCCAGGCGCCGGCGCCGCCGAACCACCTCCAGATGGAAGTAGCAATAGTTCTTCGCTCGCATCGCGGGCGAGCCGCAAAGCTCGCCGTCGTCCTTGGTGTGCTGACAAAGCCGGAATCGGCGCATAATCCCTACCCGGCAACCGCCCTTCGGCTTCGCTCCGGGGAGCTCCAACGGCGGTTGTCGAGGACCCGCATGGCCGCCGACGATGAGCGGCCATCTTTCAAGCTACCGAAGTTGTAGAGGAGAAGTCTGTGACAACGACAACCAGTGGGCATTACGAAGGTACATGTCCCAAAAGCTATGGTTTCTCGGGAGGGGGAACAGCGCTAAACCCTGGTCTGGAACACCGCCAGACTCGGGGCACGCGGCACGCTGTCTTCCCCGGTGATCTTCTTTCCCACACATTCGCAAACCGCGCGAATGTGTGGCGCACCCGGCTTAGCGTCGCGTATAGTGTGGAAGCTCGTTGACATCGTTCCAGCTTTCCGGCACACTCTGGCACCACCGATGCACCAAGCGCTTCACACTCTCTTGCGAATCCTCGCGGGCATGGCGGGCGGACTGCTCCTCTATATAGCCTTCTTCCTCTATGAGGACGAGGAGGTGCGCTTGCAAAACCGCCTTGAACAGATTTGGAAGCGCATCGACATGCTCCAGAGCAGGGCAATCTCCAAGGAAGTAGCCTTCCTGACCGGGGCCACGCGAACAACAAGCTCATTCCTCGACCGACTATTTGGGCACAAACTGATGTCGCTACAATTCGTCGCGGTTTCGATGGCATTCTCGCTGGGATCCTTATGGATCATGTCTAATTTGTCGGTCGTCTTATTTAATATTCGGGCGCGAGTAACCTTTTCTTACTTGCATGCGTGCCTCTTCTTGTCGAGGGGTCTTGTACTTTTCTTCCTTGGCAGTCTTCCTGCTCTCGTCAGCTTCGACAAAGCCTTGCTGCGACGTTATTGCTGGATTGCTGAGAAGCGCGCTTATTATTATATAGTGATTGCGTTGGTAGTGTCGCTATCTTTTGGGTGGTTTTTCGAACAATACTTGTTTTTGAGACACCTTGGAAGAATCGAAGTTGGGCTGTACGGGGAGCCCCCGTATGACACGATCATCATTAGGGGCGGGCTTATGGCACTGCTCGTCGCCGCTGGAGCCTTTGTCGATATGGTGTTCGTGATCTTCTTTCGATGGGTCTTAAGAAGAATTGGTCGAGTTTCCGGCCTTTGGAACACGATCCTATGGCTACTCGCTATCTGCGTTTCAACGATCATACTCGTGGGGCCGGGAATTACGAAAATGTTGTCCTTTCCAGCTGGGAACTCATATTCTCTGAAGGCACTTTTTAGCTTGATTTCTATGACCAATCTTATTGATGCACTTTGCTTACTCTTGTTGATTATTATTATGACGCTCTTACTCCTCCATAAGCTTATCTGGCCGCTAATCAAGCGCCCGATTTACGCAGCTAACCGCAAGGGGCTCGTCAGCAACTCGAAGCTATTAGGTGGACTGGGAACAGTGTTTCTGCTGTATGCTTTTCCCAACAATTTCTTGGTCAAATGGCTAACGGACTTCCTGCCCAAGCTCAAAGGAGGAGGGTAACGGGCCGGTGGGACTAGAAGGCGGGTGCCCCGCCCAACAAAATCGGGATCTTGAGTAAGGAGCCTGGTGCCCCAGGTTCGGCTAACCTGGGGTCAGTGCGCTGCGACCTTCCCGGGCCCGGGTTAGCGTCCAAACGATGGACGCAAACCTGGGGCACCAGGCTGTGACTCGCGGAACCCACTCATTCGAACCCCGCGAATGAGTGGGGCACCCGGCGGTCTAAGATTCACCACAGGAATTTCTGGTCGAACAGAGCCTTACGCAGACACTCTCATGAAGCGAGATTATATCCTGGCGTCTAGAGCGCTGCGGGCTGCGACGGCCAGTGCTGCCCCATGCAAACCTCCTCATCGGATACGTTCCCGAGTTGTCGATTTCCCAGCGTGGGATTCTCTCGACTAGCCACCACTTCCAGTTCATTGATTCGTGGACTTCCACTGGTTTGGCAGGAACATCTGTCGTCACAACATCTTCGCCTTTGGGGTTTAACAGCAGGCCAGCAGCGCGAGCCTCACCTAGCATCCAACGCAGGGCGATGTTGGACGTTATTTCCTCCGCATCACCACCGCCTATGTCCGAGTGACACCCAGAGAACCAAACTTCGTCGATGTCCTGTCTTTGATATTTGGGCAGGTCTTTCGTCTTGAGCCGCAGTTTAGCGCCGCACCTGTCGGAATCGAGTTGGCCCCAAGTAGTCGCATCGAACCAAGCCCTGCGCTCGTCCAGTGCCAAGGCGTGACGCACCGTTCTCACGATTGGATTGTGGCGCAAGTGCGGCAACATGACTGGACGTAAGCCCCCATAGGATTTCACCGTATCCCAGAGTCCCAAAAAATGAATTGCGCAATCAGGCGGTCCATCATGCTCGCACCGAAAAGCCGTGATCTCTAGTTCGTCTTCATGAATTGGCTGGAAGAGTTGCCACGCCCTCTTAAAACAGGGTTTGAATTTCGCAGTGTCATTTGCTACGTCCTTAGGGAGTAATCCGCATCGATAGAGCAGCCCTGCCAACGCACGAACGGTAAATGCGCCACGGCTGAAACCAAATAGGAAAATATTGTCGTCCGGGCCACAATGCTGGCTCAATGTGCAATACATCTCGCCAACGTTTGCCTGCAGGCCGTAACCCGCGAGCAGGCCGAGGACGAGCGCAAGTTTGTCCGCGTAGAGTCGCCGTTTCGGCGGGCCCGGCAGTGTGAACAGTGACTTTTCCCCTTGAACTGATGCACCATAGTTTCCGACAGCTGTTAGGCGCTTTTCATTGGTACCGATGCCCTGGTCGTAGAAAACAACCTGCTCTTCAGGCTTATTCAACGCCAGCAACTTGATCAATCGAGTAACGTTTGACACGCTTTTGTCGAACGTGTTTCCGGTTCCGTCCGAGCAAATAACGATATTTCTTTTCATATCTTGAGCTCCAGGATGCCGGGTGCCGGGGGCCACACTCATTCGCGGGGTTCGAATGAGTGGGACGGGGAGGCGGAACACGTTACCCTGAGCGGCCATTCCTGACAATTCACTTTCACCAAGCCCTCTTCGCCGCAGGCATATGTCCAGAAGCTACTCCATTTCCACTCCCCGGGTGCTGTCACCAGACCTCGCTTCACAGGATTCCGGTGCATCTACCACCCCAACGAACGCAAAAACGGCGCTCGTCGGGGGCCCCGGTTAGCGCAGCTTCTCAATGTGCTTTTCCGTACTGCAAACATCGAAGTCGTAGAAACGCTTTTGCCAGATCGGGCTTGTGCGCATGCCGGCAGGGTGAAGTAGCTTTGTGCATCGCTCGTGAGCCCAGGTTAGCGTCCAAAAAGCGGACGCGAACCCGGGGCACCAAGCTCTCTTACCACTTTCATCACCACAGAAGGATGTCCCACCTCCGGCTCGGTTATCAGAAGATGGAAATGTTCGGGCATCACCACGTAGCCGATTACGACAAAGCGATACTTTTGCCGGGCCCGCTCCATCACACGCAGGAACAGGTCACGGCGCTCGCCGCTATCAAGCTCCGGACGGCGCCGATAGCAACTACAGGTTATGAAGTGCAGATCGTGCCCACCATACCAGCGCTCCAAACCTCTCGTCATGCCCCGAAAGTATCGGGGCAGATCATTCTCGTCTGTGATGGGATGTACCGAAGGCTGTGACTCGCGGAACCCACTCATTCGAACCCCGCGAATGAGTGGGGCACCCCGGCAACTGCCTCTTATTGCAACCAGCTACTGCTCTCCCAGTATCTGGAAGAAGCGAATGATCGACTCGATCCCGCGATAGAAGTTAGGGATGTGGAACTTCTCATTGGGGGCGTGCAGGTTGTCGTCCGGCAGACCCATGCCCATCATGATGCTGGGAATCTTCAGGTCCTTGTCAAATTGAGTGACGATCGGAATGGAGCCGCCGGAGCGGATGTACACCGTATCCTTCTTGAATACCTCGTGCATCGCTTCGACCGCCGCGTGGGCATATTCATTGTTCGTGTCCACCACGCAGGCCGGTCCTTTGCTGTGGATCTTGATGTTGAGCTTGATGCCCTTGGGAGTGATCTGCTTCAGGTAATCGCTGTACTTCTTGAAGATGTCGTCAGCGTCCTGATTGGGCACCAGACGCATGGACACTTTGGCCGAGGCGCGAGCGGGAATCACGGTCTTTGCGCCGGGCGCCTGGAAACCGCCGATGATACCGTGTACTTCCAGCGTCGGACGCGCCCAGGTGCGATACAGCACCGAGTAGCCGGACTCGCCGGTCAGCACATCGGAGCCGACCTCAGCCTTGCGATACTCCTCTTCGTTGAACGGCAGCCGCTCCCAGGCTTTGAGCTCGTCGTCAGTCGGCTTCTGCACCGCATCGTAGAAGCCGGGGATGAGCACCTTGCCATTGGCGTCCTTCAGCTTGCCGATGATCTCGACCAGCCCAAAGAGCGGATTAGGCGCGGCTCCGCCATAGACGCCGGAGTGCAAATCGGTCTTCGCGCCCCGCGCCTCAATCTCGGTGTAAACCAGGCCGCGCAGTCCGACGCAGAGCGTAGGTAGGTCGGGCGCGAACAGCTCGGTGTCAGTAACCAGCGCGAAGTCGGACTTCAGCTTGCCGTTGGTCGCATTGGCCTTGACGTACTCCTCGATGCTCTCGCCGCCGACTTCTTCTTCGCCCTCGAACAGCACACGAACGTTGATGGGCAGCTTGCCGCCGCCGGCCTGGAAGAGCGACTCGTACGCTTTCATCTGCATCCAGAGCTGGCCTTTGTCGTCGACAGCGCCGCGGGCGTAGATGTTCTCGTTGCGCTCGCCGGGTAATGTCCAAGCCTTTTTGCAAGCTTCCGCTTCTTCGTCTTTGATGGGATAAGCATCCTGGTCCACGAACGGGGGCGAGCTCCACTCATTCAGGGGCTCGGGGGGCTGCACATCGTAGTGCGCATAGCAGAGCGCGGTAGGCTTGCCCGGAGCGTGCAGCCAGTCGGCATACACCAGCGGATGGCCATTGGTGGGGACGATCTCAACATGCTCGAAACCGATGCGCTTCAGATCATTGGCGACGACTTCGGCGGCCTTGCGCACATCGTCCTTGTGCTCTTCGTCGGTGCTGATGCTGGGAATTCGCAGCAGATCTTTCAGCTCCTCGAGAAAACGCTTCTGGTTCTCGCGAGCATAGGAAACAGCGGAGGATACGGCTGTAGATGACATGACGAAAATACTCCTTCCAGATAAGAGCAGGTGGGCTCTACTGCTCAGAAAATGAGGATTGGCGAACCGAAAAGTATATCGCAGGCGAGGCTGGCGGGGTTGTGACAACAGAGATGAGTAGTGGGTCAGTTTGAAATCGTGGTGAAGTGATCTTGGGTGGAGCACGCCTTCACAGGCTGCTGAAAAACTCCGATATTGTCGAGTGCCGCCGGCTGAAGCCGGCTCCGGAGGTTGCAAATAAAGGGCTTGAACGCGGACCTGAAGGTCCGCTCTACCCGATCACGGCGAAATCCAGAGTTTTTCAGCTGTGGTCCAGGGCCTACGGCGCGCGAGACTGTATGAAAACCAGAGTAGGCGACCACGTCGTTTCAACAGGTTGCTTTGTTTTTCGACCCAGCCTCTGAAGGCGTGCTCCACCCGACATGGGGATTAGCAAGTGAATTTCAAATTGACTCACTACCCAGAGATGCCGAGTCGCACGACAAGCATGGTTGTCGATTTCGCAGCAACCGGCGTTACTGCGGTTGCTTGTAGACGATCTTCAGCCGGTCGGCTTCAAGAATGCGCGCGACCTGATTTCGGGCGTGAACTGCCCAGGGACCGCTGCTGTCCAGCTTGAGGTAGATCTTCCAATGCCGTAGCGCGCGCCGCGGCTCGCGCAGGCGCTCATACGCCAATGCGAGATTATAGTGAGCGTCGGCATACGTCGGAGCCAACTGGATCGCGGTGCCGTATGCGGCTACCGCGTCGTCAATGCGACTGGTCTCGTCTAGAACATTCCCCAGGTCGAAATAGGCCAACGCATAACGCGGGTCGGACTCGACCGCCAGCCGGTAATGCTTCTCCGCCGAGACGAAGTCCTGCCGGTTGTAATAGAGCGTGCCAAGATTGATGTGAGCAGCCGCGTGATCCGGCTCGAGCTCCAACACCTGAAGATAGCTGCGAATGGCTTCGTCCTGAGTGCTGGGATGCTCCTCCATGGCAACGCCGCGCGAGAAGAGCTCGACTGCAGTATTGAGATTGATGATCGGCTTGATCTTCGAGGTGGAGAGGACGGTCCCGACCGGCCCAAAATCCATGACGAACTGGCCGGCGATCGGCTCGAGCGAGCGTCCTTGATGACGGTAGGCCACACGGGAGCCGTCGTTGAAGGCGCTGGCTTCGAGCAGGGGATTCTCCATGCCGGCAACCTGCTTCTGCATGGCTTGCAGGGATTCGCGAATCACCGCCGGTCGTACCCGCTTGGCGCGAAGATCGCGAATCTTCTGAAGCTGGATGAGATCGTAGAAGGTAAACGTTTCGGAAACGGGAACAAGTCCGGCACGTTGCCAGCCGACGAGCTGCTGGGCGGTGATGTGCAGGATCCGAAGGACGTCCGCTCGACAATATCGGTTCATGTAAGCTCGGAGTCGCCAACTGAGCTTGCTCAAATTATCTCGGGATATGCCGTGGCGCGCAAGTGGAAAACCGCGGTAAGTCGAGGAAAACAGGGCCCCATGTTCCTTTGCGGTAAACTCGCCGTGACGTTACAATCGAAGAAAAGCCGACGTAGCTCAGTTGGTAGAGCAGTCGATTCGTAATCGACAGGTCATCGGTTCAAGTCCGATCGTCGGCTCCAGTAACTTTCTTGTTTTCACCAACTGCCTTCCATGACTGGTGGGCATTGTTTTTGATTGCGGGGGGATTTTGTGGGGACTCTCACATCACCCTCCGATTACGCTGATCAATCGCATCCCGTATCGCGTCAAATTGAGGGTGCTGGTAGATCCGCGTTGTTTTCAAGTGCTCGTGTCCCATTGCGTCAGCCACGGCGAACACGTTTCCGGTAGCCTCAACTGCATACGTCGCAAACGCGTGACGCGCACCGTAAAGCTTCAAGGATTCAGGTAGCCCCGCCAGCCGTCTTGCCTCGCGAAACTGCTTGGCTACGGTAGTTAGGTGCCCAGATTCGGCCTTCTTGGACGGAAACACCCATTCGGATGCTTCCGTTTTTGCCTGGGGTCCTCGGCGTCGCCTTGCTTTCTTGGTGGACTGGTTGTACAGGCCCGTCTTCAGTGCTTCCATAGCGCGCTGGCTGATTGGAATCCAGCAGCGCGCCTTTCGACTCTTGCCGTAAGGATTGAAATACAGCCGCTTCTCCCAGTGGACATCCTCCCATCTCATGCGAAACACTTCGTCAGGTCGCAACCCCATGTCCCGCATGACGATGAGCACGTCTTTCAAGGGTTGGCCAGCCACCTGCATCTACCTTGTACCAGTGCCGGCTTTCCTGTTGTTATTCTTCGCAATCTCTGAACTGGCGTCGTTTGCCGCTTCGAGCGATGCTGCAGTCTTGAGCGGCAGTGGAGTTGTAACTGTCAATGGCGCGGACACTGCCCGAACTGCCGCTTTATTCAGAGGCGATACGGTTCGGACCACGTCTGGGGCGGTGGTGACCATCTCCTCACCTGGTACCAGGGTACTGCTGCCGCAGAACTCCCAGCTCGTATTCAGGGGCAACGTGTTAGGTCTGCAGGAAGGAAGTGCCAGCATCGGCACAACGACGGGGATGGCGGGCCAAGTCAATGGATACTCAATTGCGCCGGCCAAAGGAGCAGCGGCGAAGTACGAACTTATAAACTCAGGAACGTCAGTGATTGTTCACGCTTCGAGTGGAGCATTAAAGGCCAATAGTCGGGTAAGAGCTTCACGATTACGGAAGGTGCAACGGCGACGCTGGAATCGGGAAAAACTACAATTATTCCGTCAGTGGAGCATTTAAATCTTAACCTAAATAAGGCACTGTCCGGCTCAGAGGACATCCCGTGGTGTTCTAATGCCTTTTTATGTATCCATCCTTCGCCAGTGTCGGGACAGAAACCTTGTAGGTGCCGCATCAATTGAAATCCTACTTCTTATTCAGAACCATCAGCCTGGCCTCGAGCCAGGCTTTTTTGGTTAGCAGCAAAAAAGATTATGCCAGAGAGCCGTTACAGTGCCCTCCGCGCTCCCAACCCAACAAAGATGTAGCTCTGGGAGTACAGGCGGCAGGAACCGGACGCTTAAGCAAGATCCATCTCAGACCAATCAGCACCATCTCGAAGTCAGTCGCTCCGACAAGCATCTGATTCCGGACTGGCCAATCGGAAGTCAAGAGGTTGCTATTTCAAAGGAGTATTGAAAGGCGCACTAACGACCAGTGCAGACAGCCCCGCGACTAACCGATCATTTTGCGTTGATCGCCGATGCGGCGCTCGCGCTGATTTGCGAATCGCTCCACGCCTGCGGAAATCGAATCGGGGTCGAGGTGCGCTTCCGCGATCACTTCCGCTTCCAGGCCGCCGCTTCTCCAGCTATTGTCGAAGTCGGACGTGAGTGAATACTCATCCGTCAACGGACCGAGGTTGCGCAGCGGCCACATGCGTCGCGTGCCGGTTGATACCACCATCAAATCGTAGCGAGCCTCGGGCGGCAGCACGGAATCGCGATACGCTTGCGGCTGGCGATCGAACAAATCCTCGCTGATCGCCGCGATCACCTTCACGTTTACACCGGCCGCTTCGAGTTTCGGCAGCACTTTCACGAGATTCACCGTGGAACTCGATCCTTGCGCGATCACGTAACCGTGGCGCGGCGTGTCCGCCGCGAAATCGCGGATCACGTACAGGCCTTTCGCCGCAGCGCGCAGATCGGAGTCGGCGAAACGGCTGCGGTCCGCGACCGGAAAGTCGGGACGCGCCACTTCCAGTGTGATGATGCCCACATGCGGATCGCGCGCTGCGATTTCCGCCGCCGCGAAATAGCCGGGCGCGACATCGTTGTAATCCCAAAAGCTCAAATTGATCGCCTGACCGCGCGGGAACAGCTTCCACACTTGCGGCGCAAAGATGCCGAAGTGGGTGCGTGCGTCGGCCGCGGTTTCAGGACCGGAGTGCGCGGCGAGAATATGCAGCACGCCGACGCGGAATCTGCTGTCCTGATTTTGTTGACTCCAGACACGCGCCGGCGTGTACATCAGCGGCGTGAACGCTCCGTACGTGCCGCTCAAAGCCCAAACGCCGGCGAATTTTTCGGGATCGACGGAAGCGCTTTGACTCACCAGCCCGATGGCGGTGGAAACATTGCCCGCTTCCTGAATGGGCGCTTTCAAGCGAGTGCCCAGCGGATTGTCCTTGGGATTGTAGTGTCCCCACAAACTGCCGTGCTCCACGTTGATCGACTCCGAAAGGTCGGCGGCCACGGTGAAGAATCGTCCTTCTGTGACGTAATTCATCCACTTGATGATTTCGGAAATCGCACGCCGCGCTCCCGCCACCTCGCCCGGCTTCTTGAACAGCGCGATGCTAACTTGCTTCTCCGCACCGGAAATAGCATTGCGAATCGAGAGCTTCTGCGGGTCTTCCGGTAGCGCCGCGACACGCAGGCGATCGTCGAGGAACGGATCGCTCGAGGCTGAGATGCGCAACTTCACATCGTCGCGCACGGTGTCGCCGATTTCCACCAGCCGATCGGCGAGGCGATCGCCCAATCCGTTGTGGTCGAGCAGCGACATCACCACGTCGATGTTCGTCTTGAACTGGATCAATCGCTCGCGATTGTTGCTGACCGGGCCTTTGCGAATTCCTTCGAACTCCACGCCGTAATGCTTCTCGAACGTCTGCGCCAGCGCGACAAAATACTCCGAGTTCATCTTCAGCGCGTAGGGATGGCTTTTGTAACTCACCAATTGCTCGCCGCCGTAGCCGGGGATTTTTCCGTCGGCGGCCGCGGGCCAGTAGCCCTTGATCGTCTTGCCGATCGCGACGATGGGACGGCGGTCGTGCGGGTCCACTTCGTCCATGGCTTTCAGCGCCGCGGCCACTTCGCCGTAATCGTTACCGTTCGACAGCGTGAAGACGTTCCATCCATACGACGTCCATTGATTCACGAGATCGTAACAGTGACCAAGGTCCCCGCAGATGACGCCGCCAATCGCGCCGCCGATCAGGCAATCGTCGATGCCCGCGTTGTTGTCGGAAAGCATCATGCGCAAACGCTTTCCCACTTGCAGCGCCAGCGCCTGCGTTTTCAATTCCTGCGCGTGACCTTCGGTGAGCGCGAATTCGCCTTCCAGCGCAATCACCTTCGGCGACTCGGGCGCGCCCACCGCATCCCAAAACGCTGCTTTGCCCGCGGCCGTCGCGATGCCGATGCCCGAGGGTCCGCCGTTCACGTCGTTGGTTAAGTCGGTGCTTTCGGCATGTCCCGCGAGCGCACGAATTCCGCGGCCTTTGGCTTGCGCGAACAGCGGATGGTTTTCCAAATCCGTTTCGTGCAGCAGCGTCTTCAGCGCGCCGGCGCCGCGCCGGAATCCCAACGCATCGATCGGCAGCATCGCGACCTGCGGGTCGACGCGATAACGCGGATCGCCGGTCTGCTGATACTTGCGATACAGCGCCTGGCCCATGATCATCCACAGCGCGTAGCAGGTGGGGACCGAGTGGCCCGCCGCCATCATGAACTTGTCGGAGTAAGGGTGCTTCGGCCGGCGGTAATCGTAACGGAGTCCACCGTTTTCAGGACCGACCAAATGCGCCGACACATTGTACGGTGTGTATGCGAGCGGTCCGCCGAGATGCCCGGTCTGCGCGTAATTTCCGAGCAGAACCAGGGTCATGCAGGTCATGTATCCAACGTCGTCGAGCAGCGGATCGTAAGCCAAAGGTTGTTGCTGGGAGGGAGAAGGAACTACGTGAATGCACGATGTCATAGGCGGTCTCAAAAAAAGCTACATCATTAGTATCACCGAAAATCTGGAAAAATGGGGGGCCAGCTAGCGCGTCCAGGGCAATCGCATTTGGATCTGGAATCATGAAGGGCAGCGGCTTTGAATTTACGGTTCGATTCATTAGCGGTCGAGAACAGGTCAGGATCGGTACGCATTCCGCAAGCCGGCTTTCTCAGGCACACTCAGACTACAAAAGGAGAAAAGAAGCCGCATAGACGGCGAATTCAGAAACCACGTTGAATTAAGCAGCGTATCTCATGGCCTTTTGTTTGCGCAATGGGTGGGTGATCGCGCTGCCGTCAAGCTGCTTGTGTAAAAACTCGGAGGGTGCGGTTTTTCCATTCCAGGTTGAAGCGCTGGAAGATGGAGTAGATGATCCGTCCACACTCGTCACGTTCACAAAGCACACCATGGGCCGATTAACCAATTGGGCGTTGCCCCTGCAAAGCTCTGTAGCAATGCAGAGATGCGCGCGAGAATCATCGCAGTCGAGCGATCCACGTTTGCCGGCCATAGAACGCGAGGTTAACACCGCAGACGATCACAGCCGCAATCGTTAGCACTACCGAGGAAATATCCGGATAGACCAGCCGGTCCAGATAATGAAGCAGGAACCCGCCCTGGGCCGGTTCGACTCCGGCCTTGCTCTCGAGCCAGTTCTCCAACACAGTCAGCGGACACGGCCAGGGAAGGACTTCCGTAAGGATTCCCCAGATAAGGGAAGCGATATGCAGCCAGCGAAGAATCGGACGCGAGCGTGTCAGCAAGGCCCCGAAAATGACCCACAAAATGAAAAGCACATGTAGAAAGAGAACAGAAGCCGCCAGTGCGGAATAGAAATCCGAAGCCAGAATGGCCGCCTGCATCGCTAGAATTCACAGCAACGACGGTTACTGACCCGTTGGATACGCGTGCACCCTACTCTGGAAACCGGGACTGCTATTGTTGCCAGAAGATTGTGCGAAAAATAATCCATGTAGAACATGGATGCCTCTTACGCTTCGGTCGAGCAGCGCGATGACTCGCAGCTGCACGGAAAGCGCAAGTTCAGACACCGCACAAGTCACATTTCTGCAATAACCTGAGATGTGCTCCCCCGGGGTGACCCTGAGTGCTTAAGCGAAGTTCCGGGTGAATAGGCAGTGTGGCCACGGCTAATCGAGAGACTTATCAGAAGACACCCGCAGGACAAACCGATTCATGGAACCGGCAACTTTCGCTAAGACCTGGGCCCATTCCTTTAAGTGTCGTTTGCCATCATGTGTAAGAGTGTAAACTCGGCGCGCGGGTCCCGGTTCGTCGGTGTCCCAATCGGAGGTGATATAGCCGTTCTGCTCCAAACGTCGCAGCGTGCGATACACAACCGCCTTCTCGATCTCCCCATCGGTGAAGGCGTATTCAGTCAAATTTCCCAGCAGGTCATAGCCGTACGCCCCGCCCTTTTCTTTGAGCATAAGCAGCAGCACGGGTTCTACGAATCGATAAAGATGCCCCATCGCGCAGGTGCAGGGATAGTCGTGCCGGGGGCACTTAACGATGGATTTCGTTCTTCCGAGGGCTCTAGGCAATCGTGTCATCTCCACAGAATTCAGTGACTGCAGGCGTGTGCCGAATGATCGCAACGGTTGTCGCCTGTCTGCAGTGTACCGTTTAAGAATCTGGCGATCAGCATGTCGGGCTCGACGACCGATACGCCGGTTACCACCTGGACTGAATTATCGGCTAGCAGATCACGGGCACGCGTACCCAATCCGGCGGCAATGACAACGTCGATGCCGTGCTCGGCCAGCCATCGCGGGAGCAGACCCGGCGCATGATCCGGAGCATTCGCAAGCGTCTTATGTATGAGCTTACGATTCTGCGGATCTGCATCCGCAAACAGGAACTGATCACAATGGCCAAAATGCTCAGCCAGTTGCCCTGACGATAATGGTATGGCAATTCGCATCAATGTATTCTCCGTTTCCAGCAACCTACCGACTTCGCATCTGCAAGCGATTAGGCGGCGACTGCACCTGTTTTCTGATCGGTGATCTCGGCCTCTGCCTGTAGCCAATCCTGCAAATCGTGACCATCGATTCTGCCGCGCTGTTCGTACATCTCGTAAGCACGGCGACGAATTTGATCTTGGATGTCGGTAACTTGACTCTCTGATTGATTCGTTGGAGGCATCTCGCTATTCGTCGACTGTTTCCTCGGCTCCATCAGCGCCCCCCAGAAATGACGTTATTAACATCTAGGTGTATAATACATCCATAATAGTGATGAAAGCAGGAAATTTTTGGCGAGACCGTTAAAGGAGGGCCATCATGGTCAGCAAAACGGCGATTCAGCGAAACCTGCTCCTGTTCGCCTTTATTTTTGCCCTCACTACTTTCCTTCAATCCCAGACACAAAATGACACCGTAACCTTAAAAGGCATTGTCGGTGAGACGACCCTGCTGTCCAACAACGATCTCCACGTTTGGCTGCAAGGCGAGCGGGCTGGATCAGAGGTTTGTTTGGGTTCAGAACGCCTTCTTGAGAGCCAGGGCTTGCTGCCTGCAGTGGGTGACACCATTGAGGTAAGGGGCGAGCGTGCCGGCAACGGATCCCTCCTAGTCGCCAGCTCAATGGAGATGCGAGGCAAGATTCTCAATTTGCGCGGCTCGCAGAATCCGCCGGCTTCAGGCAGTTCGGGCAGTGCTTGCGCCGGCGGCGGATGCGGCTGCGGAGGCCACGGTTGCGCCGGCGATGGGCACCACTGCGGCCATCACGGCTATGGACGCTGTTGTGGCCATGACTGAGGCTCGCCAGCGCGCCGCTAAATGTAGCGGATCTTTCATCAACATTCGATGGAAATAAGGAGGACTATGCAAACTCGACTCGCTCTCATTTATTTGTTCATCTTCGCGCTTACCGTGGTTGGCTTCGGGCAGGGCCGTGAAGCGCAGTCGCGCCAGTACAATCCGGCGACGGAAATAACGGTCAGCGGTGTTGTGCAAGATGCTTTTTATCCCAGCGGAAGGAACGGCAATGTTGGCACCCACTTCAACCTGAGAACCGACGGCGGAATCATTGAGGTCTATGCCGGCCCGCAATGGTTTATCGCTCAACAGGGTTTCTTGTTGGAAAAAGGAACTCATCTCAGTGTTGCCGGTTCGAAACAAGTCATGGCGGGCAAAGATGTTTTGATCGCGCGGGAATTAAAGGGCGAGAACAAAACACTGACGCTGCGCGATTCCAACGGAATACCGAAATGGTCCCGAGGACGTGCGGTGAGCAATTGAGCGGAAACGAGGACTGCCGGCGAAGCTTAGGAGAGGCCCGAACATCCCTGGCTTTACTGCATCTGGATAGATTCTTGTGATTATCGGCGTCGAGAGTACCACACTGCAACACTGGTCGTCGTCGACTCGCGCCCCGCAACGAGGACAGACGATCTCTTTCGCCGACATCTCCCGCAGTGGTGTGATGAAGCAAACAACGTGGAGTTTGCTGCCGCGCGTATACGGTCTGCTCCTAGCGCACAACCCACCGAGCGGAAGCTCTCGTACCTCTATGTCTGACGCGCGATTGCGTCCAGTTCTTCGTGCAGCTTGCCCAGGCGCTCGAGTTCCCCGGTGACAGCATCCGTTCCCGCGGCCATGATCTCTCTGGCATTCGTCAGGGCCTGCTCGGCACTCGCACTGACCTCGCGCAGCAGCTTTCGCACATCGGATTCAAGCCGCAGGCGACTCTCGATAACGCGCTGCTCCGCATCGCCCTGAACGCGGGAAGCATTGGTGTCAAGTAGTTTCTCCAGGAAGCCCTCCGCGTCCTTCCGGAACCAGCGCCGCAGGTGAAGCGCTCCCATGAGGACATCAATGCTGTACAGCAACGGGGAAGCCGGTTCCGCGATGGTGATCATGTCGTGAAAGTAAAACCGCGATCGTGTGCGAAAGCCCTGTTCTCTATCGAGGGCCTTTGGCAAATGAGCGAAGTCCGCCGACTGCTCCTCCGAAATTCTTAGCAGAAGCCGGTTGACAAGGTTCACAAAACGCTGTGTCACCGAATTGTAAAGTTCCTCGGCGTGCGCCTCTTCGGTATCAAGCCACGGCATGACATGTCGCCTCGCAACCGTCTGGGCAATCGACATCAGTTCGCGCCGCAGCGCCGGGCCGAACGTCGTTTTCACGGAGTTAATTTCCTGCTGCAGCTCCTTAACGGCGATTGGGAAGACCTCTCGCAGGAATTGCTTGCGACGCGCCAGCAGCGTGTTGGAGAGTCGCATCTGCTCGGCGGAAAACAAGGCCCCCAAATCGCGCAGGGATTGCTCTGCCTGGCTGACGGTCTGTCGAAGATCGGCGATACGTCGCTCGGAATTCTCGATGGGCTCCTTCAAGGCCCGAATCCGCTCCTCCACCGATCGGCGTAGAGAAATAGAGAACCGGCGCAGTCCGCGCTCGGCTGCCGCACGGGTCATGTCCTGCCCCGAGCTGGTCGCCATGCGGGTCAGGTCCGCAATCAAGGTATTCCAGTCATCCTCATTCGACGACTGCTTCAGATTGCTGAGCGCGCTGACTTCGTAGATTCGCCCGACGGGCTTCTTCAGACGCGCTTCCAGCACCTTCGACGCGAACACTGCTGCCTGCTGGCGCTCGGCGGGCGAGACACGGTCGATCTTGTTGAGCACGATCACAATCCGGTCGACATTGGCGGCCACCGCCTCAACCAGTGCCGCCTCCTCGCCGGAAATTGGCGGGTCGGCGCCCACGACCAGGATGGCGCCGTCAATCTGCGGAATAAAATCTTTGGTCGCTTCGGTATTGGCGGAGAACACGGACCCAATGCCGGGCGTATCCACCAGGCACATGCCGGAAGCCAGCAATGGCGACGTGAGGAACACCTCCACACCCTCAACCAATTTTTTGTTCTCCGGATTCAGCTCCTCGGAAACATACTGCGCGAGGTCTTCAGGACGGACCGTCTTCCACCTGCCGTCGATGAGGACTCGGGCAGTCCTCTGTGCCCCATAGCGCAGCACCGTAGGCACAGTGGTGACGGGTACCACCCCGGTCGGCAATATCTCTTCTCCCACCATTGCATCCAGCAGCGTGGACTTGCCGCGCTTGAACTGGCCGACACAGGCGACAAAAAAGCGGCCCTCGTTGATTCTGGAAACGAGCTGGCGGATGTCTTCGGTCGTAGAACGCTCGCCCAGCCCCGCAGCAATTTCCGCCAGCCGGGGAAGCGCCTGTGCATCTCCCGCCGCCGCTTGCGGGGCAGAGTTTTCTGCGGATACATGTTCTATGTCTGGCATCCTTGGCTCACTGCTCGAATCTCTAGAGGCTCGGTCATTCGCTCACCATACTCGCGCATGTAATGCGGTGCTAGTTCCGCAATGGCGATGTCTACGAAGGTGAGATTGAGATGGATGGAATGTAACGCCGAAACACGCGCCTCCTCATGTGCTGCTATTTGCGCTGGTTGAGTAGATCTCATTCATGCACCGCCGTGATCAGAATTCCCACGATTACAGGCCAGGAAACGAGCATCCGCGGGCCGGCAACCGCACCCGACGAATGCCGGCAGATATTCGAAAAAGCTTCGCTCGGTGGGTTTCACGCCTCCATTTCTGATACGTATTGCGCTGATCAAGCAAATGGCGATGGGGACTGCGACGAGTATACTGCCGGCCGACAGCATGGGCCTTGCGTCTTTCAGTCCGTCGATTTCGGTGTGCCGCGAGCGCGTGGTCAGGATCGAGCGGCAGCAGGTCCCCCCCCCACTTATTTGTTCCCGGTCAAACGAAAGTTTTCTTACCCCGCTTTTTGTTTCCTCGCCATTTACACGAAAATCACGAAAGACGACATTCGTCGCAATCGGGAGAATTCATCCGAGCGCCTGGGCTTTCTGGGACGCATCGTTCACGGAAATCCGAAAGCGTGGCTGAAGAAAACCCTGCAGCGGCTCGGCGATGAGCGAGTCCGCCTCGATGACGGAAAGTCGAGCTACGGGTGTTGCTAAGAGAGTCAGTCAGATTGGAATCGGTGAAATGCTTGTTTAAACACGTCTGCCCAAGGGGGCCGACTTCCAAGGCGAGCAAATAGCGAAAGCTAAATTCTCTTAAGAGCGTTCCGCACCCGCACCTGACATTCGCAAAAATGAAAGGCCGCTTTTCGACAACTCCGGGTTTCACTCGTCGTGGAAAGCGGCAAAGGCTGACGAGCATTCGACAGACTTTCACTCCGGCTGACGCGGGTAGACAATTTAGTTCTAGGTCATACAGGATTTCTGGAGTAATATTCCCTCCCGTCGATTTCCGTTGTTTTGCATATCTCTGCTATTACCAGAAAGCACGCCGCCTCAAGACCCCGGTGAAGTAGAAAGTAGGAGCGCAACACCTGTAGTTAGGGCCCACAGCAGGTAAAGTGTGAACAAATTTGCGAGGAGAGAGAAGGACATGAAAACTGTCAGCAAGATCGGTAAGTGTGAAATTGGAATTATGCTGTGGGCGTTAGTCTACCTAACATTCGCTGTGCCGGCCCAAGCGCAATTTCCGCCGCCGCCGCCTTCGGTTGGTGCTTCGGTACCCGCTACCTATTTCGGCCCGTGGCCCTCGGATGTAAAGAGAGAATATGTTGGGCCTTACCAGCTGCTGAAGTCAGGTAAGGTCGACCCACAAGCTCAAACTGTAACCTTACCCCTGTACCATGGCCAGATGAAGGATGGCCGCAAAGTGTGGTACATCCTGACCGACACTACGGACGCGGGGAATGCTGCCGCGCTGGGTTTGAACTACTCGGCAAAGCTCAATTATGCCAATGTCGGTCATGCCGCGCGACACGCCATGCTGGAGAAGGATACGACGCTCACCTTCGCGAGCGGCACGGTAGACTTTTCGCCCAAGCGCCGCGTGGTGCCGGGGGACGCGCCCAATTTCTTCCCTCCCAAGACGGCGGAGCCAGGCTCGATCGGCGATCAAGACTACTCGCCTCTGGTAACTATCGACAATGTCAACGGTACGATTTACAACGCTCCCATTATTGCTTTCAATGTAGAAGCCAGCCAGATTAACTTCTGCAATGGCAATCCCGACTATTCGCTGGTACATGACAAAGTAGTTCGCATCTGCCCCAGTAGCCAGACCGTAACACTTCAGCTGACCGAGGGACTTAGCTTTATGCGGCCCGTGCTGTACCTGAGCATGGATTCGAATGACGCAGTACCTGCGGCGCTGGAGGGAGTAACTCTGGCTCCGGCCCTTAAAGAGATCACCGTTGGACACGACGACAGCGCATTCAGCGCCGTCGAGAGAATTTTCCTCTTCGCTAACGGTCCTACCGGAAAGGACAATCCCCAACGTCAGGGTTTAGACAGCGCTCTCAGCGACGGACTTTCTCCCTTGAACGTCCTGGGAGGAATTCCCACCGTTGCTACCGATTACAGTCCGCTGTGGGACTTAAACCTCGGCGTGTGGACACAGCAGTCGATCGATAAAGGCTACCGCTCCCGGCTTATCGAGGAATTTCAAATCCTCGACTTCGCCGAGAAGGGCTTTATTACCGGGCCTAACGGTGGCAAATTCGGCTCTACCGGCCTGATTGTGAACTGCCCCATCGTCTGGCGCTGGCTGTAATCCGACTTTCCCAACTAGGAGGGCAAATAGGCTTTGGCCGACTTAGTCCCTCCAGTTGGGTGGCATTTCACAGTAGCGTTGGGAGGTTAGGTGATTATGACCGGGCCATGGTGGCGGAATTTCTCAGTTCAGTTTGCGCTCACTGCTTTTGCCACATGCTTCGGCGTCCAAATAGCAGCGCAAACTCGCAATGCAGTTCCTCAGCCGGCAACGCAGATGGAAAAATCGGCAAACCACCTGGATCCTGCTGACTGGGAACCTATTCTTCTGGAATCTGCTTCGTCGATCGGTGTGCCGTCGCCGCAGCCGGTCAACTCAACCAGTGTTCAGTTCGAACTTGTCCAACTCCGTCAGGCTCTTCAGTCCGCCACACCTCACGACAAAGCCCTGGTTAATAAGTGGGCAGTAGCCAACCAGGGAAAGGTGTGGCGGAGGCTTCTCGATCAGCTAAGCCTGCACAACATCGCAGGTGCTCCATCCACGCTTCGCTTATACGCCGCACTCCACATCGCGATCTCGGATGCGGAAGTGGCGGCTTGGAACCGGCAACGCACAAACCGAAGACCTCATCCGGCGGACATCGACCCCACTCTTCACCCTCTGAGTGCTGCCTTAAGTCCATACGCGTACCCGTCAGACCTGGCCGCAGAGACAGGAGCCGCAGAGCGAATCCTGCTATTCGTCAGGCCGGAAGCCGCCGGGCAGATCAATGCGCTGGCGGACGAATCCATGCGCGCTTTAGAGACTTCGGGTCTCTATCTCAAGAGCGATTGCCAGGCCGGCCGTGAGCTTGGCCGTCAGGTTGCGGAAGAAGTGCTTTCCGTGCTGGCCAAAGACCACCGTCCTAATCAACTTGTCTTTGCCAAGGAGATGCCGTGGGAACAGCCCGCTGCGCCGGAAACGGTGCGGTTGGGGGCTCGTTATCAGCCTGCGAATGCAAGCTATGACGACTCGGTGAAATGGACGGCTCCGCTATCGAGACAGGGTGTAACGTACGGGGACTTGCCTCCGTGGAACCAGGCTTTGCCGGTCGATCCGACGGCGGGAAACTGGCAGCCCCTTATCTTGGAGAGCGCCAACCTGTTTCATGCGCCGCCTCCTCCGGCGAACAGTTCCGCACGCACGATGCACGACATGGAGGAGATTGTCGCCGCACTGAACAATCGCACCTGCTATACGGATTTTATTGTCTTCAAATGGGCGAACGAGCAGCCCGGCCGCTGGTCGGCCGAAATCATGGACGACCTGATGAGCCGCTATGGCTGGAGCGCGCCCAAGACGGCTCGCGCAGAAGCGATCCTGTACGCGGCAATGTACGACTCTCTGCTGACCACCTGGCACGAGAAGTATCGCTATCTTCGTGCCCGGCCTGCCCTGCTCGAAACAGGTCTGCCGACGGTCATTCTCACTCCAAAGCATCCTTCCTACCCCGCCGGACACGGAACCTATGTGGCGGCGGCCGAGGCGGTACTGCAGGGCTTCTTTCCGGAAGATGAATCCGAATACGATTATCTCGTCCCCGAAGCTAACAATTCGAGGGTATGGGCAGGCGTGCACTTTCGCGACGACATGTTTGCAGGAAACATAATCGGAGAGCAGGTTGCCGACGCAGTCATGCAAAAAGTGCATCTGGATGGCTCACCCGGCGAGCGGTCGAAACGTGTTCTCGGCCAGCCGCTCGTGACCTCCGCTTTCTTCGGCGATGGCGGACCTCACTATCGATGACCGGCCGCGCGCAGTGAGTTATCGGGCTTAAGTCTGCCCGGTGGTGGGAAGGTAGATGGATGTGGTTTAAGTCGCCAATCCGAAAGAATACCTGCGGCGTAAATCTGTATCCAGAATGCGCCTGTACGCCTGTACTGACGTCATCGCTCCCGGATCGTCGCTAAGCCGAAAGTTATCGACAAGGGAATCCGATGCCTTCGATTTTCAAAAAGCCCTCCTCGGCTTAACGGCTTAGCGGTCAAGTAGAGCACCTGGGTTTTCCGCTATAGCGCTGTCGTCGATTTTGTAGACGGTGCTGCTTCGCTCAACCAGCACCTACTGCAGTATGTATGCGGCTTTGAGGGCTAGAGAACCTGGGCCAAATTCAGGCGGGACGGTTTTCGAAGCTTTCCGCCGGGCCGTCTTCAGCGTGCAGTGTTCTTTCGCCGTCGCCGCTCGCTCTCCTTTATTATTTCGGTCAAATCCGCAACCGGCCGTATCTCAATCGGTCCAAGTCCATACTTAAAGCCTGGCTGCTGTGAGACAAGCTGAACGGCATGATTGAGGTCCCGCGCCTCAAGGATTTGAATGCCGCCAAGCTGTTCCTTGGTTTCTGCATAGGGCCCATCAGTGGCCGCGACTTTGCCGTTTTTCCAGTACAGGGTCAAGGCGGTCTCCGGAGGCGGAAGCGGTACTTCGGCAACAAGCTGTCCGTTGGCGCGCAGATGGTCGTCATACTCAAAGCATTCGTCGAACATGGCGTTTTTCTCGTCCTCGGTCATGGCCGCGTGTTTTGCCGGATCGTAGTATCCCAGACAGATGTACTTCCTTGTTCTTTTCCTCTTGTTGGCGGCCAGCAGCACAGCCTTGCGCGCTGGATGGTTCATCCTATAGTCGTGGCGCACAGAAAAAATCGACAGGAGAGGCGAGCTTTTTATTTCAATTTCTCGAGTTTTATTTCAATTCCTCCAGCCTCCTCGCGAGAAAACGGCGCTCCGATTCCTGCCGCGCCCGGCTTTGGCGCCCCAGGGCTTGGTGCTTCAGCATCCCGTAACCAACCGGGAAACCCTCAGGCCTTCCACCCCTCCCGGACGGCGAGACCAAACCCGGCAATACCCTGCAGATTTTCTTACAAGTAAGATAATCGGAAGAATCTTACTTTACCTACTCCGGGCCAAAGTAAGAAAATTATACCGAGGTACTATGAGAAGCCCTTTTACGACCCGCATCTCTTCCCGCGGACAGGTCGTCATTCCTGGTCCTGTTCGCAAGGCGCTCGCGATCGAACCTGGGACGCCGTTTCTCGTCATCGCGCAAAAAGACACTGTCGTGCTTCACCGCCTGCTGGAGCCGCCGTGGCAGTTCTTCGATGACATGGTCAAGCAAGCCAAGAAGCAAGGTCGCCAGCACGACGCCGCCATGCAGGGATTCACGAAATTCTTGAAAAAGCTGAGGTACGGGCGGTAATGAAGGTCGCGGCGGTTTCCGGAGTCTGTCGGGTGATAGCAACGAAACGTGGGGAAGTGCAGATCGTGTTCGCCCTGCCAGCGTTGCAGGCCACGAGGCATGACAGCAGGGTAGAAGTAAACGTTGTCTGAGGCTGTGATGAGAGCACACCGTGTAAGTGATCGCTCAGGAAATCCCCAGGTCTAGAACACCGCAAGACCCTTCGACAAGCTCAGGGCAGGCTCTGGGCCACCCGTCGGAGTTCCGGGCATACCGCCGCGGCTTACACGCACGTTCGGTCAAGTGTTTAGCTTGCCCTGTGCTTGTCAGGTCTGTGATTGCGTCGATATTGGCCTGGGGGCTGCCCATACTCGCGTCGAAATGCGCGGCTGAATGCCGCTTCTGACTCGTATCCGACCTCGGCAGCGATTTCTGCCACTCCCCGCGATGTTCTTTCCAGCGACCGCGCGCCAATTTGAAGTCTCCATCGCGTCAAATATGTCATGGGCGGATCGGAGAGATAGCGGGTAAAGCGCTCCACCAGGGCGGAGCGGGAAATCCCCACCTCCTCCGCCAGACTGGCGATGGTCCACCGATGGGCCACCCGCCCATGAAGCAATCCCAGGCACCTGCCGACAATCGGATCGCGCGCCCCAGCGAGCCAACCTGCCTTTTGGTCGGGTAAGGTGGCGACATATCGCCGTAAGGTATCCACGAACAGCGCCTCGGAGAGCTTGGCGAGCATGGCTGCGCTGCCGACTCGCCCCGATGCTGCCTCTTCGACTAACTGCAGGATCGAGTTCTCGAGCCACTGCCCGGAGCGATCGGCACGGATGTTCACCTTGAAGACGGGAGGCAAGCCGCTTAGGATGGGCCGGCTCTGATGTGGATCGCACGCCATGTACCCGCAAACGAACCGCGTCTTGTTGCCGCCGCCGCCGGCATGGAGGGGGCTCAGATCGCGAGATTTGATCTTGGAGAGGATCGCGAGAGTCTCGGATGTTGCAGTCGCATCTTTGCCGCTGGTCATCTGATGTGCATCGCCGTGGGGAAGAATGATCACATCACCAGGATTCAGCAGGACTGATTCTCCATCGGGCAGTTGAACAAGCGCTTCGCCGTCAATTACGAAGTGAAAGATCACCAAATGAGGCGCTTCCGGAGCCAGCACTGTCGCTAGCGTGTTCGACGGGGGCGACGAAAACCCCCACGGAGCCGAAAACTCAGCGCTGAAATATAGAGCGCCGTTCAGCTTCACTCCACTCAGGATGTCAGAGAGAGCATCCACACGTAACTCCGGTGTCTTCAGACGATCTGCAATGTTTTCTGGCATCGCCGCGAGGCGATCATCCGACCTTGGCCGGTTGAGCATTTCTTGCGGACTCCCGGGTATGGCCGATCCCACTCATGCACTGCACAATACGCGGAGTAAGGATGTCATGCAAGCAGAGAACAAAGCGTTGTGGCCGCGGAATTAGGTCGACCGCTTATTCAGTGTCTGCGCACAGGAGGCATTCATGGAACCGAGAACACTCATTGATCAAATCGAAAAAACCTCATTGGTGCCGGAGGGTAAGGGCGATCGATTTGCCGGCTACGCCGTAATCGGACTGCCCTTTCTCTCGGGACACGTCCTCGCCTTGCGGCGCTTCCCGGCGTCATCGCTTGGTCCGGGCTACACATCCATCTGGCACCGCGATCCTGGCGGAACTTGGACCTTCTACTCAACCATCGCGCCCGAGCAATCTTGTTCGAGATACTTCGGCAGCGAAATAGAGGACAACGTTCACACCCCGATTCAGTGTGTCTGGACCGGCCCGGACACACTACGAGTGGTCGCGGAGGGCTCGCGGCCACTCACTTGGGAGATCACCGTGACCGAAACGGCGGCTTCGCGCCTCATGAACTTCGTCGCGCGTCAACTGCCGGACTTCTTGTGGCAGAAGCGGTTCATGCTCCGTTTCGTGGGCTTAGCCGCACGAGCCATCCTCGGAACGGGAAAGATGAACCTCGCGGGCCGCACACCGAACGGCCAGGAATTCCTGGCGAACCCGAAGCAGGTCTGGCTAGTCAAGTCGAGCCGGGCAGTCGTGAACGGAGTTGACCTTGGCCCCCCCGGTCCGCTTGCTTCCCAAGCACGGCTCAACGATTTTCTCATGCCTCAGAAAGGACTCTTCGCCGTGGCGAGCGCGTTCATGCAATCGCCACGGCCAGTATCCAACGCGGTCATGGGCCGTGCAGGGGGAAAACCTTTAACTGGACTGAATAACCATTAACGGAAGAGAAATTGATTCGTATTGAGAAAGGAGAGAGTACTTCTATGTCGAAGTCACTCATGTTGTTAGTTATGAGCATAGCTCTTGCAATGGTAGCGTGGTCTCAGGTGGAGAACCCGCCAACCTCTAGCACTTACGGATACACTTCAGGCGCACCCTCGACCACCTGTGCCTATAGCTTCAGCTCCGGCTCCGGCCGTACCTTCACCCATTACTGCCTGACGCAAAACGGCAACATCGTTCAGTTTTCCAATCCCCGGAACATCCAGTTCTTCAATCCTGCAACCGTCAGCGAAGGATATGGGCTGTGCGACTTTCAGGCACCCGCGCCCTATTACGATTACGCGGCAAACGCTCAAGGGTGGGGCCCGACGGTCACTTCGCGTAGAGACTCCAAGACGGTTCGGTTTTTTCGCCGGACCCTGGATGCTCAATGGGAACTGTCGCAGGAGATCACACAAGTAGAGGCGGCTCCCACAAGCCCGGGATCGGTGAAGGTGGTCATGACTCTGAAAAACTTGTCGGGAGACGATCGAGTGGTTGTTCTGGTGCGACACGCCAATGTAGACGCGAACCAGAGCGCTTTCGACGACCGCTTTTATGCCACGCGCAACTTCGCGTACGGAGCCGAGCCGGGCCTTTCATTCGGCCTTGGGCTGACGACTAATACCTTCGAGTTCAACGGCGTGGGGCTGACACAGTTTGTGCCGTCGGGCCCAAATCCCTGTGCGGTGACGGAAAACGCTAGCTTCGATCAGTTCGCGGGCGACGGCTCGATCGGGATGGTGTACTCGATGACGATACCGGCCGGCGCAAGCCGAACCGTGCGAATGACGTATAAGCCGCTGTAGGAATCCTCAACTTATCCCACAATTGCCAAAACTCAGAGCAAGTGTGGGCACTGCGATCGACCTAAGACAAACGATGTGACGGAGGAGAAGTCATGAATTCCACAATGCAACCATACGGCCGGCAATCTGCGGAGATGCGGACCAGCAAACGCGGCACAACCCCGGCTAACCCGGAAACCAACCGGATTGATCAGGGCCGGATCGCCATCCTGCTCTACGGTTTGGCGAGCTACGCTGCAACCCTGGCCACGTTCCTGTACCTCATGGGGTTCCTCGGCAACTTCGGGGTGCCCAAATCCATGGATTCGGCTGCGACCGATCCGTGGTCAACCGCTTTAATGATCGACGCGGGCCTGCTTGCGCTGTTCGTTTTGCAGCATAGCGTCATGGCTCGTGCCGGCTTCAAGCATCTTCTGACACGCGTCATTCCGGCGGCGATGGAGCGCAGCACCTACGTTCTGGCCAGCAGCGTCGCCCTTTTCTTCTTATTCTGGCAGTGGCGGCCCCTGGGCGGAACCGTGTGGGAGGTCCGCAGCGGTCCCGGCCGGGCACTCCTGTACGGCGGCTACGCTTTCGGATGGCTGCTGCTCTTCTGGGCTACGTTCGTAATCAATCACTTCGATCTGTTCGGCCTCCGCCAAGTCTGGCGGAACCTGCTAGGCCAGCCGCAGCAGAAGCTGCGATTCGCTACGCCCTTTCTTTATCGCATCGTGCGCCATCCCCTCTATGTGGGGTGGTTCATGGTCTTCTGGTGCACACCCAGCATGACGGTTACCCACCTGTTCTTCGCGGGCATGACAACGGTGTACATCCTGATCGCGATCCAACTGGAAGAGCGCGACCTGATCCGTGAGCATCCCGAGTACGCTGAGTACCGCCAGAGAGTTCCGATGCTCATACCCGGAACTGGCAAGACTCAGACGCCGGCCGGGAGGGCTACGGTCAACCGCGCGGCATAGAGGCGGGTGGCCCAGCCTACCATCTAGTGGGTGCCCCATCCAAGCCGGTTTTGCTTGGGTGGGGATTTTCGTCGGAGGTCCAACGGACGCGCTGCCGATGTTTCGCGTCCAGGCGCATTTCGAAGAGTACACACGTAACTCAAACACTCTGTCATTTCAGACGAAAAGCCCCATACGAGCAAAAGAAGCTCGGATGGGGCACCCCCGTTACATAGAGTTCTGTGCTAGGCGGGGCACCCAGCGGAAAAGCCGTCACCTCTCGAAACTTCAACTTGTCAGCGCTCCACTTGGCCACCCGACCTACGATCCGGAAAGAAAATTGATTGAGAGACTGCCCTGTAGGCAAACGGCATTCGGCTGATAGGCGTTTTCCGGCGGATCGAACATGGGATAGAAATAAGCACTGACTCCATTGGAACAATTAGGGGTGCCGGTTGCACACTTTGCGTTCGGATTCCCGCACTTGCTGGGATAATTCTCCGGACCGTGGGCTCTACTCGTTGGTCCCTGGCAGGTATAGGTAGGCTCGGACGAATTGCCGGCGCAACTAAGGGTCACGGGCAGATTGTAGGAAGCACCACCCGTCTTGGCACACCGATTTTGTTGCCAAAGAGCGTCGGTGCAGGTGGAAGGGATGACGCTGATGTCATACCAGACACAGGCGCCCTTACCGAAACAGCCGGAATTGCTGGCGGCTTCAAAATTGGTTTCTACCATCGTCAAGTGCTGCGCTTGCGCATTCATGCAGTTTGCCGGCGGGCTGCTGGCGGCGGCGCAGAAACGTGTGGAACTACTGGATGTGTTGACCGACGCGGTGCAGGTCTGTCCTGCGTTAATTTGCGTGTAGGCAGCGTTCGCATTGGTGCCGGTGTTGAGACAACCGTTCCCCGCGGAGTTCCAGGTGATAGTGCCTGGAGTCTGGTTGATGGTGGTAAAGCTGACGTAAATCGCACCGGCCTGGCTATTCACGATGCTTACAGTGACGGCGTTTTGGGCCAGGGCGATTGTGGAGATGCCGAGCAGCATCAACAGGACAACTGATTTTCCTCTGAGAGCACCTTGCTGACGATTCATTGCCTATCCTTTCCAGCGGCAAATCATAGACTCTTCATGCCCGGTTATAATACAAACAGGCTTTCCATCTTGGCAATCCGGATGCGCAAGACTATACCCCCAGCCCGCTCCGCTGGGGCCATTTTTCATCCTTCGACTGTGGGTATTCTTGATATTCGCCGGTGACCTGGTGCCCCAGGATCGCGTCGCCTTTTGGACGCTAACCTGGACTCACGAAAAAGGTGCTCCCCATCACGGAAGACTGGGGAAGCGGTGGCTAGATTCAAAGTATGCCTCACGATTTTCGTGGACGGACATAGATCGTGAGACAAAATCAAGGGCGGCCCTCCACGAATCTTCCTGATCCCAGGTTAGGCCAAAGGAAGGCCGGCCCCTTCGACAACCTCAGGGCAGGCTCTGGGGCACCATGCGCTGATTGAGGTGGAAGGCGAGAAGGTGATGTTTGGCAGAAAAACCCGAAGAGTGGAAATGGAGCAGCTTCTGGACGTATGCCGCGGCAAAGAGGGCTGGGTGAAAGTGAATTGTCAGGAATGGCCGCCTAGGATAACGTGTTCCGCCTCGTGGTCCCACTCATTCGAAACCCGCGAATGAGTGGGGCACCCGGCGGGATTGGAGGGAATCTGTAATTGGGGACGAAAATCCCCACCCAAGCAAAAGAAGCTTGGGTGGGCACCCGAGGGTCTATTTCCTTACTCAAGTTTCCGGTGTGCTTGGCTGGGTCACCCGGCCAAGACTCCGCAGACTTGGTTGAGATCCGGGGATTTTGAGCGTAATGGGGACTTGTAGTTAACCATGTCGCCACGTCTTCGCCACTGCTCAACTCACGGACGGCAGGTTGCGCACGTGCGAACTACGCCCACCCGGAAGACCGTGCTCCCGCCGGCGGTGGTCCCGTAGAAGTTCCGGTCGCGTGCCAGCAACAGGGCACCGTAAGGGTTATAGCCGTCCGGGCAGGGCCCGCCTGCGGCGCAAAAGCTGTGGAGCGTGGTCAGCACGCCTTCTGGGGTGATTTTGAAGATCGTGCCACAGCCCACGCCACTACAGTAGTCGGCGTTGTTGTAAGCTCCGCCGAATACGGTCGTTCCGTAGAAGTTGCCGTCTCTGCCTTGCACCACCCCGCCGGCAGGGGAGTGGCCGTCTGTGCAGCCGTTTTGAGAGCAGAAACTGTAGAGCGTGGTCAGCACGCCGGTAGGAGTCACTCTGAACACTGTGCCGCTGTTGCCATAATTGCCGCCCAAATAGGTTGTCCCGTAGAAGTTCCCATCAGCCGCTTGCACCAAGCCGCTAGGTTCGAGCTCCGTCCCCGTCAGAGTGGTAAGCACGCCGGCCAGGGTCATTCTGAACACCGTGTCAACCGTCGTCCCGTAGAGGTTTCCGTCCGTGCCCTGCACCAGGCTAGCCGCTGGGCCGGCTCCGTCGGCTCCGCCGGTGAAGCTATAGAGCGTGGTCAAAGTACCGTCGGTTGTGATTCTAAAGACCGTACCACAGCCGCCGTCAGCGCAGCCGCCAGCTCCGCCCAAACCGGTCGCCCCATAAAGGTTCCCGTCCGTTGCTTGTACAAGCCCGGCTGCAGGTCGAGATCCGTCGGCGCATTTAGGCTGAGAGCAGAAACTGTAGAGCGTCGTCAGCGTACCGCTGGGCGTGATTCCGAACACCGTGCCACCGCCATAAGCCCCGTCGTACTGGGTTGTCCCATAGAAATTCCCGTCACTGGCTTGCACCAGCGGGTCAACGGGGAAGGCGCCGTCTGGGCCCTGGAAGCTGTGCAGGCTCGTTATTGTTCCTCCGGGAGTGATTTTGAAGACCGTGCCACAAGGGCCGCCGTAGTAGCACTGGCTGTCGGTCCCGCCCGCGTAGGTTGTCCCGTAGAAGTTCCCGTCAGTGGCCTGGATCAACCCGGAAGGAACGGAGCCGTCCGTGCCGTCGAAACTCGCCAGAGTCGTGAAGTAAACGTTCTGTGCTGGCGCAGCAATCACTGCCGCAACACAAAACGAGACGACGATGCACATAATCTTCGGCAAGCTGAGGGAGTGTGCCCTACTCTGCATTGGATTTACCTCCTGCGGGTCTGCAGTGAATGCATCGAGAAACGAAGGGGAATAAGGATTCGGTGTGCGGGCCGATTGAAGGTCTTAGTTCACGCGACAGCGATGGCAGCGGGTAAAGGGCCTGCAAGCCGAAAACGCCCGTTTCAATTCCACAACTGTAGGTGAACATGTGTCAGTAATCTGTGTCACAGGCAGGTGTGACAAGCTGTAAAGGCACTTGTTGATAACAGGCGACAGCGCAACTGTACGCCGTTTATTCGCGGTTCGGCATCGAATGCGCCGAGCATGAACTAGAGCCGAAGTGATGTCAATCGAAACGTGTTTTCCGTCGTGCAAAAAAGCGCCGTGGGGTAAGCACCGTTTCTGGATCGCGTGTCTGCGGGCAATTGTGCGCGATTGCGGGCATTATGGTCCACTGGATGTCTAGGGCGGGTGGCCCGAGCAACGCTCTTGAGGGTGCCCCATGCAAGCTTCGTTTGCTTGCATGGGGTTTTTCGTTTGCAGCGCGACTCCATGCAACTCATACGATAGCTCGATCCCTGGCAATAAAAGTCAAAACCCCCGCCCAACCAACCGATGGTTGGACGGGGCACCCTCGGGTGTATTGATCTCAGAATTTTTGCCTGGGCCACCCGCCACGTTTCGGTCATAGTCTCTCTTCTGCCAGAACGGTTCGTGTCTGGGTCCCAGAGCCTGCCCTGAGCCTGCCGAAGGGTTAGCGCCCAAAACAGAGACGCGAACCTGGGGCGCCGGGCATCAAATATATCGCTGCTAGATGTTCTAACAATGAGGCGTTTTATGCGTAACGCTATACCGATTTCTCTCGCTGCTCTCATAGCTGTGGGAATCATTGTTATCGGTTGTTTCTACCTTGTATCTCCTGAACGAATCTCAGGAACATTTGGTCTAAAGCCGCCTGCATCCGACGCTGACACTCGTGCCTGGCTACGTCCTAAAGGAATTCGGGACGTCGCAGCTGGATTGGTCGTGCTGACCATGATGCTGACCGCGGACACGCGGTTGGTAGGCGTAGCTCTACTCGTCGAAGCCGTCATCCCTTTTGGCGACATGTCAATCATTCTGGCGTCGGGCGGGTCGAGGTCGCGAGCGTTTTCAATTCATGGCGTAACGTGCGCGGTGATGCTTGTCGTCAGCCTCTTGTTGATCCATGCCGTTTGAGAGAAATGGCGGGTGGCCCAGCCTACCATCTGTATCTAGTCTTCCTCAGTTCCCTATGCGTTGGGTGGGCGGGTGGCCCAGGTCTCGTGTTTTCGAGACCTGGGGGGGAGTCTGATGAAGTGCGATCAAAGTCCCTCAGGGGCTAAAGCCCAGCTTCATTTCAGGCACTTACGGACGGCCTGAAGCGTCTGCGTGAGAACGGTGTCGCCGCTACGCGGCTCGGAATAATTTCCCACTCCACCCAGGATTCCGCTTCGCTTCATCCTGGGCTAACGACATAGCCGCCCCTGCGGGGCTGGATTTTCGCGGGTCATGTTCCACCGCCAAGGAGAAAGGTTAGTTCTCACGCATACACTAAAGCCCAGCTTCATTTCAGGCACTTACGGACGGCCTTGAAGGAGACTGGGTCGCAACCCGGTGTCGCCGCTCTGCGGCTCGGTTTTTCTCCCAGTTGGCGCGTGGGCTTACGCCCACGCCTGACATCATGTCGCCGCTGTGCGGCTAGTTTGGCGGCGCCGCGAGTTGTTTGTTCCACCACGAAATTGCGAGGGCGGTCGCGACACAGTCTCTGAAGGCCGTCCCCTTCAAAACCTAGACTTAATCAGATCTTCCCTGGGTGGGTACGACGCAGACTCCCGGGTCTCGAACAACGCGAGACCCGGGGCGCCCGGCACCCTGCACTACGCCCATATTCCGAAGTCGCGGCGGCCAGACTATTCCGTTGCTCCCTCCGGAGCCGGGTAGAAAAGAAGCTCGCGCACTTCGCCGGGCACGTCGCAGGTGATGGCAGCCTTCTTCGCCCATGCAAGTGCCTCATCCAGATCGGCGGCTTCCAGAATCCAGAAACCGCCCATGTGCTCCTTGGTCTCGGTGTACGGCCCGTCGGTGACGAGCACCTTGCCGTCGGGCTGCTTCCGCACCGTCTTGGCGTTGGCGGCCGGGGAAATGCCGCAGGCGAACTTCCTGGCGCCGGCAGCAATTAATTCGCGGTTGAGCGCGTGGATCTCTTCGATCATCGCTTCGGTTACGGTGGACGGGTCGAAGTTGTCGGGGAGGTAGTTAGCAACCAGATACTGTGGCATGACTTTTTCTCCTTGGTTCCTGTGGTTTGTTTTCTGTGAGTAAAGCATTTTTAGTTTTTGTGTAATCGGGTAGAGCGGGCCCTCAATGTCTGCGTGAGAACCGTGTCGCCGCTACGCGGCTCGGAATAATTTTCCACTCCACCCAGGATTCCGCTTCGCTTCATCCTGGGCTAACGACATAGGCGCCCCTGTGGGGCTGGATTTTCGCGGGTCATGTTCCACCGCCAAAGATAACGGTTAGTTCTCACGCATAGACTTCAGGCCCGCGTCCCGCATCGCCGTATAAATCTAGCGGTCTTCTTTGTTGTCGGCGGACGCGGGCCTGAAACCGCTCTACCTGAACCTTGGCTCACCCCAATTCCTAAACTGCTCTAGAGAGCCGTGGCTCATCGTTCTTTTGTCCTATAGTCGTTGGAAAGACGGAAAATCGACAGCCACTCCAATTTTTATTTCAGTTGCCGAATCCGCTCCTGCAGGAATTGCCGCTCCGGTTCCTGTTGGGTCAGCGCCAGCGCCTTCTCATAAGAGGACCGGGCCTCATCCGTCCTGCCGAGCCTGCGGCACATATCCGCGCGGGCTGAATGCGCCAGGTAGTAATTTGCCAATTCGCCATGTTCCAACACCGCGTCGATATGCTTCAGGCCGGCCTCTGGACCATCGCGCATGGCAATGGCCACGGCACGATTGAGCTGTACAACCGGCGAAGGCTGAATTCGTACCAATTGGTCGTAAAGCGCAACAATCTGTCGCCAGTCGGTCGCGGCGGCCGATTCCGCTTCCGCATGCACGGCCGCAATCGCAGCCTGCAGTGTGTAAGAGCCAAAGCGGCGGGACTTCAGGGCTTTCTCCAGCAAGGCCACTCCCTCCGCGATCTGCTCCCGGTTCCAGAGCGAGCGATCCTGATTCTCCAGCAAAATCAACTCTCCCGCCGTAGAGGTTCTCGCGGCGCGACGGGATTCCTGTAGCAACATCAGGGAAAGCAGCCCAATGGCCTCCGGCTCTGGCTGCAGTCCGGCCAGCAGCTGGCCTAGTCGAATGGCCTCGCCGGTTAGCTCGGCCCGCGTTACCTCCGCGCCCGCCGCAGCCGAATAGCCCTCGTTAAAGACGAGATAGATGACCTGAAGCGCCGCGCCCAGCCGCTCCGGCAAATCCTGCGGCGCCGGCACCTCGTAGGGAATCGGTGTCTCTCGAATCTTTGCCTTGGCGCGCACAATGCGCTGCGCGAGTGTCGCCGGCGTAACCAGAAATGATCGAGCAATCTCCTCGGTGGTCAGTCCGCACACCTCGCGCAAGGTGAGCGCAACCTGTGCTTCCAGAGGCAGAGCGGGATGGCAGCAGGTGAAGATGAGACGGAGGCGATCATCTTCAATCTCCTCGTCATCGAGGGGAGCGTCGTTGATGCGCGCTTCCATATGGGCAACAAGATCTCTCTGGGCTCCATCGAAGCGCGTGCGCCGGCGGATCCTATCTATGGCCTTGAAGCGTGCCGTTGAAATCAGCCAGGGGCGCGGCTTGTCCGGAATACCCGTCTGAGGCCAGGACTCCAGAGCGGCGGCGAATGCCTCATGCATGGACTCTTCGGCGAGATCCAGATCTCCGAGAAGGCGCACGAGCGTGGCCAGAACCCGGCCCGATTCCGATCGGTAAAGAGTCTCAATGGTCCTGCTGAGTTGTTCGGGCACAGGCGGCGGCATCTACGCCAAACTAGCAAACGGAGTGGCTCGACACAACCGCGCTCGGGCTTCCCCTACCCGAAATTCAATGGCACAAATTCGTCTACAGTTTAAGACACGAAGAAATAGCGAAAGCCAAAACAGCTCAAAGAAATGCTCCATATAGACACCTGAAATCGCCGGATCGTGAGTGATGAGATCGCAAAACGCCGGTTTAGCGGAGGTACAATACTTTGGCCTGCCAATTCCCATTTGGGACAGGTTCCCGGGTGCTTCCTTCAATTGTGGTTGCTGGGGCGACGTGATTTTCATGGCGCGCAATCAAACCAGTCTCGCGACAGCTTAAGGATCTGACTGTCATGAAATGTTTTCTTTTCGGGTTAATCTGCTGTTGCTGCACCATGCTCGGCTTGGTGCCCTCCGCAATGGCGCAGATGTCTCCAGCAGACATTTCAAACGCTTCCTGTGCCAGCTACCGGGACTCAGCCAACACGCCGGCACAGCAGGAATTGTTCAGGGCATATATTCAGGGCTATGCGAACGCCGCCAGCCCTGATCCGCGATACGCGCCAAGCCCTGGCATGATTGAGGACGGAACCAGGCGTGCACAAGATTGGTGCGATAGAAGCCAAAAGCGCACTTTCGCAGAGGCGGTGGCCAAAGCTTTTCCTTTACCCCCGGCCTCCAGCATGCCTCAACAATCCGTTTCCGCAGAACCGACCTCCTGCCGCGTAGGACCCACGGATGCAGGCTGCTCCGGGTGCAGTATTACTTGTTCCGGCGGCAAACAGGCCAGGTGTGAACCTGGAACAGACACCGCTGACGGGCGCAATTGCGCGTTCCAGGGCAAGTGCTATTGTAAGTAGCTGACGATGCCGAGGAACAATCACAGCACCGAAAGCCACAGCGCCTCTTGCGACGTGAAGGAGCTCACGTCATGAAATATTCGCTCTTGGCAATAATCGCCTGTTGCCTTGCTGCATTGCTCGGCGTGGCTGAATCGGCAAAGGCCCAGATGGCCGCGGCCGACGTGTCCAATGCCTCCTGTGCGAGCTACCGCGATTCCGCCAAGGTTCCGGCCCAGAGGGACCTGTTTATGGTATATGTGCAGGGTTATGCGAGCGCTGCCAGTCCTGATCCGCGCTATGCTCCCAGGGTCGGCGCGATCGTCGACGGACTCAAGCGCCTTGAGCGCTGGTGTGGAGACAACAAGAAACGCACGTTTGGCGAGGCAGTCGCGAATGCTTTCCCTAGGAACAACGGTACGGCGCAAAGCATTGCTTCCTCCGATCCGACCTCCTGTAGCGTTGGAAGGACGAAGTTTGGATGTGCCGGCTGCAGCATTACCTGCCCTGCCGGAAAGCAAGCGAGATGCGATGCCGGAGCAGGAAACGCTGATCAAACCTGGTGCATGTTCCAGGCCGCTTGCGCCTGCAAGTGAGTCAGAACGCCCGATTCTACCCGTGCTTTCAATACGCCACGGCAAGCCTGCCGAACCGACTGCAGCTCAACGTCCTTCAGGCCAACCAGCAAGTGGCCTGTTCGGCGTCAAGTTGGCGACAAACGCCCAACACTGTAGAAGTGCCACGCTGATTCGAAGGGTTGTCGGCAATCCGGAAGTTATCGACCACTGGTTTTGTCACTCTACCCTGCGCAGCGTCGCAAAGACTTTCGTCGATTCAACAGCGTACGATTTGCGCGGCCACCCGTGTTTTCCGCTATAGCACTGGATTTTGTAGACGGTTTGGCATCGGGCGATGACTAGGAAGTGCAAGGTTTACGCAGTTCGGAGCGCTAGTGCACCTGGCCAAAACCAGATGGATGGACTTCGAGGCTCTTGTGTGGGTGTGTAAGTAATTGGAAACATATGGTCGGGGAGAGAGGATTTGAACCTCCGACCCCCTAATCCCGAACCAGATTTCGATCCCTGGTGAAATCTGGTGAAACGCGGTGATTCTAAGTGATTGCTGTTGCGCCAATTGCGGGCGGCCTGTTGAATTCTATGGAAACGTGGTGAAGCTTGGAGGCGAGACCGTCACAAAATCGACTACAGCGAAACTGGCGAACAAAACACGAACACTGGATTTCCCTGCAATTTCCCTCTCGCCGTAGAGTTTAGCAACAACCGTGTCTCATTTTTGGGGCCAGTCCATGTTGTTCCGAACAGGCCCGAAGAGACCAGTGTCGCGAAGGCTGAAACTACTTTCATATCGGAGTGCAAAGTAATAACTGCGGCGCCCCAGGGTCTAGAGACAGCGGAAGCATTGCGCAGGAGGCGTAACGAACTGCCACAGCTTGTGGGTATTTTCCTCCGCTTCTCCCCGGCTTCGTCCGCGCGGCCAAGCTTCCTGAGCAGTTCGGCATAGTTGCCAATGGTGGTGGCGATGTCAGGGTGTTCAGCTGCGGGCGCTTTTTCGCAGATGCTGAGGGCGCGGCGGAACAGCGGCTCGGCCTAGCCGTAACGGACCTTGGTTGCTGTAAAGCAGCGCCAGAGTGTAAAGGCTGGTGGCCGCGAATTTCTTCGAGTACTAGAAACGAGTTTCACTTGAAACTTCCGAAAGACGCGTGATTAGCCGCCGCACCCGCAAAAAGAGAACGGCTAGATTCCGTAGGGTACGAGCAAGTAAATAAATACTCATTAAGTTGAGAGCAGCAGCCAAAACGATTCCGAAAACAATCGCAAGGTACACTCCCTCCGTTAGTGCCCGTTCGACAAGATGGAATAGCGCCACGCGCAACGAATCTGATCGGTCGGTGGAAATAGTCATCCGTGGCTTAGAACCGCTTGGCGTGGCCAATCTGACCGCGATAGCACGAACATATAAAGTCGCTGTCGCACTCAGGCAGTATGCCATTGAGGCGACCGCACCAGTCAGCAAGGCCCAAAGCGGATCGACGGAAGGTAGTGAACGCATCAAGTGATCGGGTCTGGAAAATAGTCCGATTCCCACGGCAAAAGGAAAGAGGGACGGCCCCACTTGGTCGGCAAGCTCTTCCAGAAAACCACCGAGATCGCCAGCCGTGCCGCATAGCCGAGCAAGATTTCCATCGACATAGTCCAGCAAGACACAAAATGCATATAGCGAGGCTCCGACCACCACTAAACTTCGGCGTCCGGTTGCGACAAAGGCCGTGCTGAGTAGCGCCAGCAAGCTCCTCAATATTGTTATCTGGTTTGCCGAGCAGCCCATCCGAGCGAAAGGAACTGTCAAAACAAATGAGATGGGCCGGTAAACAAAGCGAGACACATATGAGTCCTGTCTGTCCAATATCTCCTTAGCCCCATACGAGCTTCGCAAGACATGAATTAGCGATGCTCCCGAAGCGGGAGGCTTTCGGTGCAGCCGCTCCGTTGGCGCTGATATCATACCAAGCTCGCTCCTAAAATGCTCTCGACCGCTCAGTTTAGATCCTCGCGGAATGGTACCACAGTATTATCCCGGCGGGATGTTGGCGTAGAAACATGAAACTTTGGATCGTCATAGTTCAAGCGCTTATCGGCATAATATTCCTCATACCACGAACCCTCTGTTTCGACGTTATATGTTACGAAAATAGCTCGCCGAGGATTCTTGCTGCTATTAACACTAGAAAAATGAGGAACGAAGGAGTCGAAAACCACCAGGTCCAGAGGCCTTGTCTGTAAAGGCTGCCATTGAAGCTTCGCTGCGATATCTGGTCGAATATCTCCGTGATTTAACCAGTCTTCGTTGTAGTATAGCAATGGTCTATTGTTGATTGTGGCGACGACAAACGCAGAATTAGCTGTTGTCACCTCACGACAATTGGTGGCGATCTCTACACAACCATTCTGGACAGTTGCTGGGTCGATAGTGAGGAGAGCGGTGGCATGATAACGCGGCTTGAAAGACTGGTACGCAGCAATATCCTGGTGAGGCCCGAAGGCTCCGCCTCCAGGCAGTTTTTCGTTCGTCTTGTCCTTAAAAGGCGCTACGTTTTCACCAACGAGCTCTGAGACTGCTTGCTGTACATTTGTTCTTATAAATTCCTTCAAACATGGATCGCTGCCCATCATGTACTCATATCTGCATACTTTTGCGCAAGAGGTGGCCTCGGCAACTACGATGGGTTCCATCGGATAAGCTTTTGCACGACTAGACAGGGACACGCCGTCGGCTCGACAAGTGTTGAGTATGGAAGCAGCTTGCGCACTGAGGCGGTCTGATAGTTCCCGCAGACCGAGTGCGACGTCAAGAGAAAAGTAGTTCGAAACATAGGCATAGCCAACCGTGCGAAAAGAAGCGATCTGCAAACGTGTAATGCCCATTGAGCGGTGCCTTTCGGCAATCGTATTTTGTTTCATTCCCATTATGCTCCCTGAGTACACGTGATGCCGAAAAGTCTAACATTCTTGCCGTGCCTTACAGAACGGATTGGCTGCGGCGGAACGAAAATAGGGGTGTCGTGCCCCATGTCGGTGGTGCCAGACTGTTAAAATGAACCTAAGCGACGTTGCGCTTGAATGTCCTCGTCGCGCCTCAGAAGCATTCGAGATTAGCCGGAGTGTTACAGATATGTATGTCGCATGTCTGATGGCGGGAACGAGTTCCCGGTTGCTGCCGCTCACGGAATCGCAGCATAAGGCGATGCTTATCGCCGGCGGATTGCGGATCATCGACATTCAGATGAAGACCTTCGCTCTCGCCGGTATCGGCACATTCTCATTTGTGATCGGCCACGGAGGGCATCAGATCGCCAGCCACCTCTTCACACATTACCCGAAATTACCTTTATTAATTGTCAATAATAATTACTATGCATCACGCAATCTGGATTGGAGCGCATATCTTGCTCTCAGTAGCCGGGCCGGTGACGTCATTTACTACGAAGGGGACATTATCCTGTCCCCCGGCATTCTTAAGGATGTCACTACCCATGAAGGCGACGTTTGTATCGTCATGGATCCGGCGGGCCAGAGCACAAAAATAGACACACGGGTGATTGCGCAGGGGGATCGGGCACGTGAACTTATGTTTTCCGAGCACGGACACCTTCCCAAGGGAGATGCCCGGAATGCCGATGGAGAGTTCGTTTGCGTGGCCAAGCTGAGCGACCACGCGCGCAAATACGTACTAAACCGCCTAGAAAAAGAGCCATATGTCGGGCCGATGAAGCTCTATCAGGTCTTTAATGAACTATTCCAGCACTATCCTTCATTTATCATCAGTACAGATGGGCGTCCGTGGATAGAAATTGACAATAGCGATGATTTGCTTCGTGCCCACGCCGTTGTACGACAGATATTTACTCCAGCCGAGACTGACAATCAGTCTGCCCGTCACGGCTGAAATAAGCGCGGGCACATCTTTCAACCGCGAGCACCCATCACTGCTGCGAGCCATTCTTGAGTCGATTTGTCGCGGCCTCAAGCGTCTGTTCATCGGAGCACAGTACCAAGCGAATACAGTCATTTCCTTGCGATCCGTAAGTTGAGCCCGGAACTACCGCAACTTTCCGTTCATTCAGCAAAAAGTCTGTTACCGCATCTCCGCGGTGACTGTGGCGGCCGAAATAGGACGCTGGCATCTTTTCGGCTAAAGCTGCGACATTTGGAAAGGCAAACATTCCTCCAGTCGGTCGCCGCTCCCACGAAAATCCTTCGTGCGGCGTCAAAGTCTCAATGATTGCGTGTGCCCTTTCCTGCAGTACTTTTGTTTGGGTGGCCAGCCAAAAAATCGACACATCGGCGCCAATAAGCGTCAAACCAATGTGCTCGAACAGGACGTTAACACCCAAATACAGGTAATCGTGCAGCTTTGCTGCAAGTGATATCAAATCGGGTTGTGCACACAGCCATCCTATTCGCAGACCGGGAATACCAAACTTCTTTGAAAAGCTATTAACGAGGATGGATCGACCTTTGAGGCCATCCACACATCGAGCCGGAATATGTGGCTGATCGAATGCCATGGTGTCATATACTTCGTCGTGAATGATCCAAAGATTATGAGCTTCCGCGAAGCTCGATAACGCCTGCCACTCTTCCGCGCTTATCACATAACCAGTAGGATTTTCGGGAGAGTTAACGATCAACGCCCTCACGCACTCCGCTTTGCCGTTCAGCTTGGCGTCAGCGTCATGCAACATAGCGAAATACTCGATGTCTGGCCTCCGGATCAGGGCTAACGCCTTTCGCGCTAAAGTTTGGACCAATCGCGCATAAAGCATATAGGTTGGGTCGGTCACCAAAAATGTGTCCCCGGGGTCGGAGGTGCAAAGAATGGCTAAAGCTATCGCTTCAACTCCACCGTGAGTTATAAGAAGTTCGGTATCCGGATCGACCTGATAGTTATATCTCGTGCGATACCAATCGGAAATTGCGTAACGCAGTTCACGTAAGCCTCGTGACTGTTCGTATGCTTTGACTGCTTTGGTGAACATTCCGTAGGTCAGGTTATGATCACGAATTGCCTCAGCCAGTTGCTCGGGGGGGCCGAAGGCCGGTTCTCCAATGGCGAGGTTCGCAATCGTCACGTCGGACTTGGCTCGCGCAGAGATCGCCTTAGAGGCGTAAATCCCTATGGACTCGGTGCTTGTATTGAGAAATGGCTGCAGATTCATGGCTATCTCTTTATTCATGACAGTGCGCGGCTAAATGGACGCTGTCTCTCAGGTGTCCAACGCTATCCATTACACTAAGTAACCTATGCCGATTCATCTAGTATTGAAATATCACTGTGTACGATATGTTCTATTACCCGATTGACTTCTTAAAGGTGCGGGCGATCTCCTCGGGCAATCGGGGAACCCGAGGAGCGATCTCCAAGCCAGCACTCACGAGCACACGAAGAAACGACGGTCCCTCGGTTCTGCGCATTTCTTCAAGTGCTCTGGAAAGCTCAGCCTGGTCGGTGACTTCTAAACCTATACGATATCCTGCGGCTAATGCGAGCGATGCCATCTTCACCGACGCAGAAATACTTGCTTGTCCTCCAGTGGACGCATACTGCTGATTGTCGATCACAATGTGGATCAAGTTTGAGGGGGCAGTATATCCAGCCATTGCGAGGGCACCCATGGACATCAGAAGATTTCCGTCTCCATCGATAACTGCCACGCGGCGACGCGGTTGAGCCAGCGCAACTCCTAGTCCAATAGACAAGGCCGAGCCCATCGAACCGAGCATATAGAAGGTGGTCTCCAAATCTAGACACGAGAACGCCTGTCGGCTTAAGTAGCCGTTGGCCACTACAACGGCTTCGTCTATCGAAGACATTAGAAAAATGCGAAAAACATCGGCTTCAGTCAATCGAGCACCTTTTCGCGAATTAAAAGCGCTACAGGTGAACTGTCGGATCTGCTTTTGAGAGCGGCGGAACCTATTAAAAACCCCATGTCATCACGGTCCGGTATCGAAAATGGAATAGACGCGGCTGTCAACAAGGTGCGCGAAGCGGACCCCATCAAGATATGTTCTGGAGCATCGTCCTCATCCGCGCCTCGCCAACCAATCAGAAGAAGC
The DNA here is from genome assembly GCA_963785825.1 of uncultured Acidobacteriaceae bacterium. Lineage (GTDB taxonomy): Bacteria > Acidobacteriota > Terriglobia > Terriglobales > Acidobacteriaceae > Bog-257. Next base: position 849,317 of record CAWAWQ010000003.1, read on the forward strand.
AGCGGAATTCTGTACAGAAAGGCCAACGAGGTTAAGGCATTCAGACAGTGTCCTAAGCCAGAGTTTTGCATAAGTACGATTGGCCTTCTTCCCCCCAAAAATGCTCCAACTGCCATGCCTACCGCATTATCTTCCCGGACGGATGGTACATAGAAGTATCGTGGGTTATCTTCCAACTCCTTCAAGACAGCCTTGAGTGTGGAATCAGGGACTCCGGTGAAAAAGTCATAGCCCAAAGTGGAGACGAGATCGCAGAATTCTACTCCGGTCAAAGCTGGTCTCCTGCGTTCGCTTTCCGACCTCGAACGACCCAGCGGGCAGAATCCGGGCGGACGATGTCCTTGTGAAACGGAATTCTGGCGTGGTCGATGCCATGAAGGTCCTCAAGAACTTTGCTAACGGACCACAATGAACCCTCGATATTGGCCGTCGTGCCGTCTTCCAGAATAGCTTTAAGGGTTTCCTCCATTGCGTGTAAAGCACTCCTAAGTCCATGGTTGGCGTAAATTACCATATTAGCCCCGAACTGTGATAGCTCTTTTGATGTAATCTGGTAGTATGTAGTAGGAACAACTATAATAGGCAGCCGACCGTTCCAATCTTGTAAAAAGCGCGTTATGGGCTCCACCGACGGTTCATTCCAGTGGATAAATATCGCGTCGGCGCCAGCATCGGCGTATGCGACAGCTCGCATTTGCGCTTCTCGCTGCCCACTTCCTGCGGTCAAAGCCTCAACTCTAGCGATTATCACGAAGTCAGGATGTCGCTGAGCTCGCTTGGCGGCTCGAATCTTGTCACTAAACTCGGAAATAGATACTAGTCTTTTTGGCCCTTGGACGAGACTATTGGTCTTGGGAAAAGCCTGATCTTCGATCGAAATTCCGGCAACTCCGGCCGCTTCAAACTTCTTGACAGCATAGGCTACATTAGCAGCATTCCCATAGCCAGTATCGCAGTCTGCAATTACCGGAATCGAAACTGACTCACATATCGATTGAGCAACATGAAGATAATCAGACATGGAGAGGATGCTGGCATCTGGCACGCAGTAGCTGGCGGATATCTCGAAGCTACTGGACCAAATGGCATCAAAGCCGACTTTTTCAGCTACCCGGCCTCCGGCGGCATTGTGCGCGCCGGCGCATCTCGCGATCATAGGACCGGCGAGAAGTTGTCTTAGGACGACTCCCGAATTCGACATGACTATTCCAATGCAAACGGCTGAACTCAAGCGTCTGCTGGTGTGATCCGCTTTAAAGCGCTAAAGCCATGTTGCGCAGATGATAGCCCGAAGATTGCGCCTGTCTATTGAGATCGGTGCCGCGTTTGCCGACTATTATGATCGTCCGATGATTTCAGGCACTTTGTGCGGGCCTAGCTCATGCGGGCTTTGTAGTATGTGGGGGGATAATATCTGAAGTTTTGGATTCTGGCAAGCGGAAAGAACGCGCAGTATGGACCTCGCCCCCAGCCACAACGGTCACTGCGGCACGTTCAGTACATGCAAGCTGAATGATATTTTTTCCACGACTTGAGCAGCCATTCGCGCTCAGTCTTCTCTATCTCCGAAAGATTGCGGGGTGATCCATGCGCCTGAATCAGGAAGAGAGTCATCGGAAGACGGCCGCGAAGAAGTTCAACGACCGCTGCATCCAGTTGCGTCCAGTAAGGGTTATCGACCGGGGCAGAACGATATACAAGTAGATAAGAAACCAGAATCTCAGGATTCGTGTCGTCGTAGTACGCACGATGAATTGGCAGTGCTTCAGAACCTGCCTGCAGCCATTCGACGTCGCGCCTTTTCACAACAGCATGCTCCACAAGGGAATTCTCGGGACGATGGTATAGCCGCTTGGCATCGTAGGAACGGACGATGCTGAAGTCAAAGCGCACGCCGTCTGTGAAAAAGCTGCCTTCGTGCCATTGGTAGCTCTGAAATCTCTCTCGCATCCATACATCCCGGCTTGCCTCTGCGACGGAAGCGTGCTTGGATTCCGGCAATAAAGCCCATGAAGCGTTGCAGTCGTCGATTTCCGCTCGGACGTAAGAGTGAACCAGCACGGGGATTAGCGCCACGAGCAAACACGCCGACAGCGGAAAGACGTATTTGGTAGATAGACGAATCATGTGGCCTGTTCCCGTATTCCCAGCCTGCTTAGACACGCCAGCAAGGCCATAGCGGCAGTGAAGGTGAGCATGCCGGACGCCGGATGTAACCGCGTGTTTAGAATACCGCCTCCCCATTTCACCACGAGAATGGCGAGGATGCTGCAACGCAGAATATTGCAAGCCAAGGCAACCGGAAATGCCATAGCGATCGTGAACATTCCCCGCCACCAAGACCGGTTAATGTAGGCCAGGACCAGGGCAAGAGTCAGCGAAGCATAGAGCACCGAAAAGCCGCTACAGCCGTCGCTGATCGAGAGAGGGCCAACCGGCAGCACCAACCGAGTGTCGTGGCGGACGACCGGAATGCCATACAGATTGACGATCTGTCCGGTTCCCCAAGCGGTGATTCTCCGCAGTACCAGCATTAACGTTTCGACGAATGCCGCGGGGATGGGCAGCATAAAAAAGCACAACACCCATGCGAAAGTTAGCGCCTTGGTACGGCGACTACCCAAAAAAAGCAGGGAAAAACCAGGCAGGCAAATAACCGTGCCAAGAGCTGAAAGCAATTGGGTGCGGATAGCGCTGTCCAGTACGATCAGTCCCAATCCGAGGATGATGAACGGAAAGCCCCAAGCCGATTGCTCGGCCTCCACAACTTGATCCGAACGCACCACCTTGCGGACAATAAGGGCAACCACGACCGGAATAAACAACCCGTGTGCGTTGTGCCAGACATCCATGGTCCAGCGCTGCCATAGCCAATAAATAGTTGGAGCAAAGGTGAGGATCGCAAGCACAATCCAAAGTGCATGGGTAGCTACCTCACGGGAGAGTCGCTGTCGCGAGCGCTCGGTAGAGTAAGGTCTCTCGGCTGGCCGCGTTGCGGTGAGAAGGTTCATTTCACTTTCTGAGCCTACGTTTGTATGCACCTCCGGATTGACTGAAAGCATTACGGGTGGGGAACACTATCTCAATCGGCGACAAGTTGTCAACAAGCTATTGCTGGTAGCTGCTCGTAGGCAGCGTCGAATTCTGACAAACTGCCTTTTACGCGGAGAAACCACCGTTTCTGGCTGGATCCGAACCAGCGCCTCCTTCCATCGAGACCAGAAGCGTCGCGCCAGCACCCAAGAAAGCTTTATCCAGCGGCCCAAGTCACGGTCGGTTGCTGACGGAGGGCAAGATTCTCCAGCATCAGGTTGCGATGAGTACGTGCGTACGAAAGACCCGGAGGATTGTTCCCAACCAAAGGTTAACTAAGTCGAGCATGGAGGCAAGGGTACCGCAGTTCGACCCTCTGCCCTCCCTTCGATGTTGCTGATTTCAAAGCCGGACGGGCTTGTGACCAGGAACAGGTGGAGAGCTCAGAATACGCCCGGAAGAATGCCCGCCGCTGAGTCGACGAGGATTTTCAGCCGTTCGTGAGTGACTGTGTTGGGTCACTAGCGCTGGACGGGATACTCATTGATCCAATGGAATCCCCGGGTCGTCAGCAAAAATTCCGATTCGTTAATCCGGTGCATCGTCGCGGCTATTTGATGTCCGTTCATCTCCCCCGTCAAAATGAGTTGGTTGGGCTGTGGATCCTCGTACGAGAAGGAGGCGCTCCAATTCAAATCTTCAGCTCTCGTAATCCGGAAAAACCTCCTTGGCAGATCGAGATGCATGCCAAACCGTAGCAGTCCGTTGCCAATAAGCTGTACGGTCATCGCATTATCATTTTGAAACATAATACGGTGCCAGCAAAGCGTGTCCGTAAGCAGTGGTGGACGAATCTTTCCACCAACCCTCAATTCGTCGATCGACCAAGCGCCATATAGCGGTGGCCCCAAGCGGTGCACGATCAACTGTCTCGCGTCGTTTTCGTGTACCTGGAAGGAGAAAACTGGCAAAATCACGCAAAACACCACCTGTAAAATTAGCGCTGCTTTATTCATTTTTTCGTTTGAAAAAAGCCGACGGGGTTGAGGCGCCTCAACTGCACGGCTTAGTACAAAAACGTTCATTAGCCGATTTAGATCAGGGACGAGGAGCACAAGCGACATCAAAACTAAGTGCATCGAAAGCAGCTTGACAGTCACGTCGTAACCCAAATTGAGCATGAACACATTACTAGTAACACCCAGGCAGACCAGTGCCCCCAGTGTTGTCAGTGGTGGAATCAAGAGCAGAGCTCCACTCAGCACCTCCATGACTCCACCGAAAGCACTGTAGATCCGAGAAGCTCCCATGAAAGTCCATAGCAGTCCCATTGGCGAGGAGTCGCCGTAGGTTTGCAACAACCTTGCAAGCGTCGGAGGCGGAAATTGAAGCCCGAAGACTTTGGATGCGCCGTAATGAATTAATACAGTTGCGAGCGTCAGGCGTAGGTACAGCATGAACCAGGGCTGCAGTCGATCGTAGTTGCGGCGTTTGCGGTCCAAAAATGACCAAATCACAGTTACCAAGGCCGCAAACATCAGATAACAAAGCACTAGGACGTAGTGGTACGTCGTATCCGTGCTGCTATTCGGCATGGAGATCACGACAGGAATACCCGGCGGCAAGTGCAGCAGATGTTGCCCCACCCATGCCACGATCATCCTCAAGAGCAGCTTGTACTTCTCGAAAAGCTGAGGTATCGGGGTAATAGGAAAGTAGTGAATAGACTGGTAGAGGCTGTACAGCGGAAAGTAAACACACGCAAATCGAAACGCAATCCTCGATGCAAGGCTCCAACGCGATTGCGTTTTGCAGCCCCCTTCTCCTGGCTCTGCGATCGAACTGTCCCTGCATTCCACCTTCATGTATCGTTGCATGCCTTTCAATCGGAAAAAGTACAGTCCATGCATGATGCTCGAGAGAACTCGTCGCAATTTGGCGCGCTATAAGCTTTTGAAATCACGAGGCACTCACCTAGAGTCGAGTCAGAAGTCCAGACAGTTTCACGTTGATTTGCGAACGATACGCTTAATTCAGGATCTCAATTTGAGACCCAAGTTTCCGTCAATATACACTGAAACTGTCGCCGTTCCCTTTTCATCCCTGTAGTCCAAAGGTTGCATTGCCAAGACGGTCTGCCGCAGTTTGAATCCTGGAGCCGTGACCATGGGCAAACAGAGAATCAAGCCGTATTACCATCGCCGAGTGCTTCGGCTGCCGGAACTGGATCATTGCAAATCGGCAGTGCTGAACAGCCTCGGCTTACCAGCCTCGCGCCGAGTGTATGAGTACGCCATCGATCAATTCATCGCCCGGTACTGCTCAGAACTCCGTCTTGCCTTCACCGCATTGTAGCCCGTCCGCTACCGCATGCACCTAGTGCTTCGACCGCGTGGTTATGTAACGACATGCGTGTCGGGCTTGCTTGCGCGTAAACTTCCACTGGATGGTCACCCGGTCGCGATTCATGCGACGATTCCAAGCCCGAGTTTGCTGGCGCAAGCAAGCGATGTCTCCGATTCGGCGTTTTCCTAAGCATTGCCGGGAAAGCAAACTAACCTCCATCTCCGCCTGGTTCAGCCAGCTGCCATGCTTAGGAGTGTAGTGAACGGTAAAGCGTTTCCATAGCCAGCTGCCGGCCCTTTCTCCGAAGCGTTCCACCAGCGCTTTGCGGGTGTGGGTACTCAGGTTGTCCATGACCAGATGGATGGTATCGGCCTCCCCATAGCGAGCGGCGATATCCAGCAGGTAATCGGCAAACTCGGCTGAGCAGCGAGTCGGGGTCACCTTGGTGAAGTGCCGCCCCGCCTTGGGCTCGATGCCGCAAAATACGTTGGCGGTTCCGCAACGCCTGTATTCATAGTCCCGCCGGGCAGTTCTTCCCGGCTTCATTGCAATCGGGGAACGGGTGTCGGCATGCAGGACCACTGGCTTCTCGTCGATGCAAACCACCGGTGCCCGCTCGCACAGAGGCTTTTCATACAGCCCCAGCACCTCCTCCACACGGGCGATGTACTCCTCGTCCAACTCCGCCACGCACCACATTTTTTTCCCGCCACGGCTTCAGATCGTGGCTTTCCAGCAGGACCCGGATAGTCTCTCGCCCTACTCGTGGCACCAGCTTGCGTTTGATCACCTCTTCGGTCAGCAGGCGCACCGTCCAACGCGCCCGCCCGGACGGTGGCTGACTGCAGGCCACCGCAATGATGCGCTGGCGTTGCTCCTCATCCAAGGCCGGAACTGCTCCCGGACGGGAGGCATCGTATAACGCACGCTCCAGCCCACCGTGCTGATAGCGCTTGCCGATCTGCCACACCGCTTTGGCCGAAAGTCCCAAACTGGCCGCCGCCGCCGGCGTTGACTGCCCTGCATCCATCTGCCGCAGGGCCAAGGCTCGCAGCACCGTCCGCACCGGCTGCAAACCGCCGCTCAACAACCCATCCAACTGCTGCCGCTCCCGCCTGGAAAGTTGAACTCGAAGTGCGTTGCCTCTACCCATGCCATAGCTATAAAGCCTGACCCCATCCGCATCAAGTGCATATCTTGATTACCTATCTATGCAGTCATAGCAACTGGTTTTTCCGCTACAGCGCTGTAGTCGATTTTGTAAACGGTCTTGCATTGCTTGACGAGCACTCAGTGCAGTGTTTATGCGGGTCGGAGAGCTAGAGCACCTGGGCCAAAACCAGGTGGGTCGACTTTGAGGCTCCCGTGCTGCCTGTATGTTGTTGGAAAGAATTGGTCGGGGAGAGAGGATTTGAACCTCCGACCCCCTGGTCCCGAACCAGATTTCGAACCTTGGTGAAATTTGTTGAAATCTGGTGATTGTAAGTAATTGCTGTTGCGCCAGTTGCAGGCAGCTTGTTGAAACGTGGTGAACTGCGGTGAAGTGAAGAGGCGCGACCGCTACAAAATCGACTACATTGACAATGCGAATAAAAAGCGAATATCCGGCTTTCTTCGCGAGTCACCCTTCCTGCGAAGTGTAGCAACTACATGTGCCTCACTTTAGGGGGGTCAGTCCACCCTTACTCGCGGGGATGTTATTACGACAGAACTGCTACGGACAGGCCAAACACCGGACCAGTTTCCCCAGACGGAAGACCGTACCATGGTTGTTGGTCCCGCCCGAGAAGGTCGTCCCGTAGAAGATTCCGTCGCTGGCTTTCACCAGGCCGGCCGAGGGGCTAGCGCCGTCGGTTTGGTTGAAACTATACAGCGTGGTCAGCGTGCCGCTGGAAGTCATTTTGAAGACCGTGCCCAATCGGTGAGCGCTGCCGTACAGGGTTGTCCCGTAGAAATTTCCGTCGCTGGCCTGCACCAGCCCGGCCGAGAGGTTAGCGCCGTCCGCGTTATCGAAGTTGTGCAGCGTGCCCAAGACGCCGTTGGGAGCGATTTCGAAAACCGTACCCAGACCCTCGCTCCCGCCCCCGTAAGTTGTCCGTAGAAGTCTCCGTCGCTGGCTTGCACCAGCCCGGCTTCAGGGTTGGCCCCGTATTCGCGCTTACGCGGGCGGGCCTCTTGCGGCGCTACTTCGTCGCGAGCGGAGCAGGCGGGAAGAAAGCCCTCTACGCCTCTTCTGAAAAAGGCGCGCAGCTTGTTGGTGTTCCCTACCGGGGCCTGCGCAGGCCGCAACACCAGATCTTGGTTGCCGACTTCACCGTCGAGCACCAGCTTGCGGTGAACGACATCTACTGCGCGCTGCATTACCAGCCAATTCCCGTGCCCGGCGTCACCTTCTCACGGTGGGTGGCATTCCACAAACCGATTACCCCGGCGCTCCGCTTGATACCCGACGGGTATGTCGAGTTGCTGACACCCACAGGAATCCTCGCCGCCTTTCTTGAAGTGGATTTCGGAACCGAGCCGCTCGCGACATGGAAAGAGAAAACCGATAAGTACCTCCAGCTTGCCGTCTCAGGCGATTACGCCAAGCAGTTTGGCGAATGGCCATTTCGCGTGCTCGTCATTCCGCATTCTGAGCGGCGGGCGCACTCGATTCGAAAAGCGGTCTCGGCGATCACCCGAAAAATCTTTTGGTTTGCACATCTCGCGGACGCACGGAGGGATTTCTTCGGACCGATCTGGTGGAGGCCGGGAAACGAAAGTCGCGAACCGTTGCTGAGAAATCTTCCATGAAATATTGCTACGAATGCGGACGCATAACGGCGGGCACGCATTGTTCGCCGGAATGCGCGAGGCAGTCGAGGACGAGATCGAAGAGGCGCTAGAACAACTGGAGCAGGAGCTGCAACAAGGAAGCACGCGCCACGTACGAAAGCAAACACTTGATTGGATTGAAGCGCGGCGTACAGCCCTCCTATCACGTCGATGACTCAGCCAACCGTCCGAATACTCGCTATCGACGTAAAGTCGAGCCTACTTGGAGTCGCTGTGTTCGAGCCGCCTATGCGGTTACTCGATTGGGGTAAGCGAGCGATGTCAGCGGACTCTTCCGCTCCATTCGTTGCGCGACTGCTAAAAAAGTATGCAATTTCGCTTGTCGTCGTCCGCGCGCTGAAACGTGGCGAGCGCCGCGACACCGCACGTGTGCGACGCGGATTGCGCGCCATTCGCGCAGCTGCGCGCAGACATTCCATTCCGGTAGTCGCCCTTGCCGACGAGCGAGTCCGCAAATTCTTCCGGGAATACGAGCGGTATACCAAGTATGACATCGCGCTTTTCATGACGACGATTTTGCCCGAGTTAGCGTGGCTCCTACCGCGCCCGCGAAAATTTTTTATGCCCGAAAATCGCCGGATGGCCCTGTTCCATGCCGTGGCGCTCGGAATTGCGTTCCTTGGCATGCAAGAGGACGGTGACCTCGTGCGTGAGTCGCTCGCCTCTGCTGCCGGAGTTTTTTAACCGGCCCCTCGGTGACGAATAGACCAAATGTGCGTCCGTCACGTTCTGGAGGGGCCGGTTAAAAGACTCAGGCCACGCTCTCTATATCGCTCTAAAGCGTGTGACAGTTGCGGGGCAGTCCATCCTCGAATGCAGCGTTGCGGCATCACACTCATAAAGGAGTGGGGTGATGCAAAATCAATCTGTTATTCAGCCCGGCAGTTCCTGTTGCCGTTGTAAAGAACCGGACTGCATAAAAGCTGCCACGCGGAACTCAGAGTACTGCCGTAAACACAACGACAAACATCGCCAGCAAGAAACGCAAAATGCCCGGCAGGTGAGACATCGGCTCGGCATTCGTCGCGATGTGATGCGGGCGGGGGGGCGAATAGCCCCGTTTTTCGGTGCGCTCGGCGAACTGCCGGATTCCCCCGGAGCGCGGAAGTATGCAGTATGGGAACGTCAGCTTGAGCTCGATGGTCTGCTAGCGAAGGAGGGGCCAGCCACCTTTGACATACGACAAGCGATCAGCGTGCCGTCTCGCGCAATCAGACTGCACTACCTGGTGGAGAAGCCAAAGAACAGGGACGAGCTACATCAGTACATCCACGCGTTGAAGATTATCGTTGATGTTGGCGTGGACGACCTGCGGGTGTTGCCGTTCCTCAGGGACTGCTCAGCTGAAGTGCTCGCGTTTCATCTGCGCTCTGGGAACGTGTGTCAGCTCGCTATGGCCGCTATGCGCCACGGGAACGTCGAGCGCTTATTGGGCTCGGAACGCAAGTGCCGGGACGTTATGAAGCAGGCACTCCACTTGCTCGGCGAATCGCTCGAACCCTGGACTACTCGCAGGGCCGTGCTCTACCACAATGCACTGTTTCACTATTTGCGGTTCTTCGGAGCCGACTGGGATTGGGACGACCAGCAAAAAATGATGAAAGAGATCATCCAGCGCGCACGCGATCTCCATGCCCACGGAGCGCGTTTGGAAACATTCAGAGAAGCAGCACGGCACTTCGGGTCGCACGGCGAACGTGATCTTGCGCTCAAGTATCATGCCTATCTTGAGGAGTTGTTGAAGAAGCATCGATTCCCGCAATATGGCCTGCCTTGTTTGCTACGTCCAAAGATTCACGCGCTGCTGGCGACCAAGGACAGCAAGGATAAGGAGAACGCTATTGAAGCTGTCCTGCAATATCGCACCATGTATCTCTCGGATCGTCATTGCTATTACGAAAGGCAGTTGCTGAACTGGAAGAGAGAACTCGGGCTCGGGTATGATGTGCCGCCTTCGACGTACGGGGCGATGACCTTCACGTATCTGCCGCGGGATAACCCGGATGCCGCCTGAATCACGCTGACGCTTGCGTGCGCTGCGCGACTGGGCGGCGCAGCCTGGAAGCCAACGGTCTGCGCCGACACGTTGGCATCTGCAGAGGATGAGATACCTTGGTAACACCTCGAAAATCAGTAAAATTGATTTCAAAAGGTCCTATAACCAAGAATTACTCTATCCATGAAGGCATATTGTTCGAGCGCGCGCCATGTGCGGGGTTGGCAAACACTCACCTGCTGGTCGCACCTATCCGCCGATATCAGCCCGGATGCCAGGAAGCGCCTCGCCTGGTTCGACCATTACCGTCAGCACAACAACGTCGCCCTGACCTGTCGCCATTTCGGTATATCCCGCAAGACCTTTTATTCCTGGCAGAAGCGGTACGACGCGCACCGGCTGGCGTCGCTCGAAACGAGGCCTTCCATCCCGGCACACCGGCGGCATCGGAGCGTGACGCAGGAACAAGAACTCAGGATCACCGCGCTACGAAAAAGCCATATTCGTTATGGCAGTCGGAAAATCGCCTGGCTCTACCGGGTGGAATACGGCGAAGCAATCAGCGCGTGGACTGTCCAGAAGGTCATCGAGAAACACCATTTGTACTATCGCCCGGCGCGACATGTCCGCATCCAAGCGAGACGCCGCTCTGCCTTGAAGAAGAAGCGCATCACCGAGCTCAAGAAGCGGGAGGTATCCGGTTTCCTCATCTGCCTCGACACAATCGTGCTCTACTGGGGCGGTGTGAAGCGCTATATCTTTACCGGCATCGATGCTGTCTCGAAGATCGCTTTCGCTCGGATGTACACGACGAAGGCTTCCTACAACGGTGCGGACTTCATGATGCGGCTCTCGCTGCTCCTCGAAGGCAAGATCGAGAACGCGGGGCATGACAACGGTTCGGAGTTTCAAAAACATTTCGCGGAGACCTGTACCACGATGGGCATACCCCAGTACTTCTCACGCCCGAAGACGCCCAAGGACAACGCCGTCTGCGAGCGTTTCAACCAGACGCTCAAGCACGAGTTTTTGCAGCTCGGAAACTTCCGGTCCGACCCAGTGGTATTCAACCAACAGCTGACCGAGTGGCTCGTCGAATACAACTTCAAAAGACCTCATCAAACCCTGGGGTATGTACCGCCGATCAATTACGAGGCAAAATATCTAAGAGTGTTACCAACGTACCCGTCCCGAACAGCATCTGTTGTTGCAACCAGAAAATGTCGTATTAACTGCGACGAGACTTTGTCACCCCCTGTCATTTAAGTAACGGCCGCAACCGCGGGGCGGCCGGAGAGGTTATAGATGCGCGGCAGCGTCTTTCTTTTCTGCGCGGTGGTACGGCGAGCGGGGCGGCGATCGGCGTGTTCCTGGAGCGGCAGAGCTTGGGTGAGAAGCAACTGATCGCCGCGATAGACGAGGAGCGAGCCGTCGAGTTGATGGGAGAGTTCGACGGAGTCTCCGGCGTAGCCCCGCTGTCCGGGACGTGGGGGCAGGGCGATGGCATGGGCTCCGAGGGTGACGACATGATCGGGGCTGACGATGCGCTGGTAGCGAAAACTGAGGCAGCGGGCGAGATCGAAGCGCCGGGGCAGGGTGCGGAAATCGCGCGCGGAGTCGGCGGCGGGGCGAGCGAAGCGTTGGTTGTAGTCGCGGCAAAAAGTGTCGAGCACGGCATTGGCTTGCTCCACGGTGGTGGCATGAGCCAGGCAGAGTTCGCTGACCAGGCGGTCCTGGCAGGTGCGCCAGAGGCGCTCGACGCGTCCCTTGGCCTGCGGAGAATAGGCAGGGATCTGCTGGATGCCGAGTTCCTCCAGGGCGCGTCCGAGATGGGTGGGGGACTGCTGCCCGGCGAGTTGTTCGGCCAGGGTCCAGTGGGAATCGTTGCGCTGGAAGATGCTGTGGCGATCACGGTAAAGGCTGAGGGGGACGCCATGAGTGGTGATCATGGCGTGTAGAGCGCGAAGATAGCCGACGGTGTTTTCGGCTTCGAGTTGGAAATGAGCGGAGAGGATTTGCTTGGTGGCGTCGTCCTGAAAGCCGATGAGGGTGAGCTGTGGACCGCGGCCTTGGAGCCAGTCATGGGTACTGGCGTCGGTGAGCGCCATCATGCCGCAACGGGGGCGGGGCGGGCGGCGCGAGCGATACTTGCGGGGTCGGCGTTTCTGCGGCGAGGCCAGCTTGGCGGCGCGCAGGATGCGGCGCACGGTCTCGCGGCTGACCGGCAGGTTCTCCTCGGCGTTGAGTTTCTGACAGAGATGGGAATCGTTGAAGCCCTGATACTTGGTGCGGGCCAGGGTCAAGATCAAAAGCTTCTGGGGAAGAGGAAAAGCCCAAGGCACGGGACGTCCACGATTGCCGTGCTGGACCCAGGCAATGGAATCGGGCTGATAGCGTCGCTTGAGGCGCTGCACCTGGCGCTCACTCAGTTGCAGCAGGCGGGCGGCTTCGCGTACGCTCAGCCGCCCGCCCGCTGCATTCTCAATCACTTTCACTCGCTGGAGCTCTTTCTGACTCATCGTCACCATCCTGAGAGGGTGACAAAGTCTCGTTGCAGTTACGGGGTGACATTATCTTGGAGCATCTACACGTCCCGAACAGCATCTTGACATATTATTTCGGCAAAATTAGTATAAGTACGTGAGTCTCGGTGAAGGCCTGCCCGCTTGGCAGAGATTGGTCCCGTAAAGGGAATAGCCGAGACAACAAAACCCCACTCTTATGGGGTTTCTTCTTTTTGGGGCCATTTGTGTAAGCGCCAGACCCGGCGAAAATCCAGAGCCCAATCAAGCAATTTCTGTTCCTCCTCCGAGCCGAGTGATGCTGCCCGTATGCAGCCGGCCCACATGTCGGCCAAGCGGATGAGTGGTTCGCTTTCGTCTCGACGACTCCTCACCATGTCAAGCACGATGCCTCGTGCGCGCAGTGCGTTCGTGAGCTCGGCCGCCTTCCGGCGGTCGATCCCGTCGATGAAAACCCGCGCAGTGTACGACGGTTCAGCCTTCGCCCTGATCGCGCGTTCAATGATTTCGAGGAACGGGAAGAAGTACGGCAACGGTTTCGGATACGCCCCATAGAACACGTTGCCGGGTAGCAGATTTTTTTCAAGTACCAATTTCAGATACCGGAGGCGCCGCTCGGGCCGGGACTTGTGCCACTTCCGGTGGCCGGTACCCGCAAGCCGCTCGATTTTCATAAGGGCATCTCGGAGCCTGTCCTGCTCCTCGGCGGTCACAACCGCAACCACCACGAAGAAGCTCGCGGCGGCATCTTGGCCGGTTTCATCGACATAGCAGTAGAGCTTTTGCTTACGGGTTGAGGTCATCTGCAGGCGGTACTTACCATGCTAGCCGCCGACGTTGCAATGTCAAACCAGCAGATCTGCACTTCCTTACCTGATCCACCTCAAAAATGTGTTTCATTGGCCTCCGCGCCGCGACCACCCGACGGACTCTCTCCTTTGAATTCGACCTTGACGTAATCTCCCGGATCAAACCGCGGCATTCGGCCCCTCACGACTTCCATCGTACTGCAATACAACTCTGATCGGGTCTTCTGCGCAATGGATCGAATGAAGTTCAGATCGAGTCCAGCTTAGCAATTCAGTTGCACGACCCTGAAAACATGACCATCTACAAAATCGACTACAGCGATGTAGCGGTAAAACCAGAAGCAGCGTTTAAGTTGTTGAAAGGATTGGTCGGGGAGAGAGGATTTGAACCTCCGACCCCCTGGTCCCGAACCAGGTGCTCTACCAGGCTGAGCCACTCCCCGACGTTCGCGTGAGCGGAGCGCTTGCTAAACGCGCGTCCGCTTGCGATTTTAACATATCGCGGGGGGCGTTCGCCTTGTGAGGCAACCGGGGTAGTGGTGTCTAGAGACGCTACGATCCGACTACCGCAAAAGGCGGTGGTCTCTTAGAGTTGCAATTTTGGGACACTACCCAACAGACACGGCGCCGGCACCGTGAGTCAACCGCAGTTGTGACGCAACAGGCACCGTGCCGCGGTTGTGCGCCGCAGTTGCGAGGCAACAGGTATGGCGCTGGGTCGTTAATCGTTATCGTCAGGTACCAGGCATAGCGCCGGCATTGTGAGTCATAACGTTTGATCGCGCGTATCGCGGCCATTGTGAGCCGTCGGCATTGCGAGCCATCCAATAAGCTCCGTGGACCTTGACCCGGACCCTGCTGGAGCGCAATCGAGGTCGGATGAATTTTGCTCTGCGGGGAAGGAACCCAGCATGTTCTCGTCTTGGGTTCGTCAGCGGAACGCACTGCTTACCGATGAATCTCACGGGCGGCGGCAACGGCATCAATTCCTATGGAGAGTCTGGTTGAGTGCAACCGAAGTCCTTCAAGGCTAAAGTGTCTGCGTGAGAACGGTGCCGCCACTCCGGGGCTCCGATATTTTTCCGACTTCACCCAGGACTCCGCTTCCCACCCCAATTTGCCCGCCTGCGGCGGGGCGCAAATCGGGGACCCCGGTTTCGCTCCGTCCTGGGCTAACTGCAACACCACCCCTTCGGGGTTCGATTTTCGTGTGTGATAGTCCACCGCCGTAGGTCAGAGCTGTTCTCACGCAGACTCTGAAGGCCGTCCCCTGCAAAACTTCAAGTTAAGCAGAGCTTCCTTTATCTCCCGGCCGCGCTATTGCTATCTCAGAAACGCCACGCGACCGGCAGCAGCTGGCCACGATCAATAGTCATGCCATGCTTGGCCGGATTTCATGCGGCAATCTTTGGGTTTAGGGGGCGACACAACCCTCCGAGGATGGCAAAAACGTGCCATATCCTATAAACACCCGGTGAAGTAAAATTCCGCATCACGCGTCAGCACAACGCGAGCTGATCCGCAACCATCAACGCAAGCACAACAACAATTCAGGGCAGTCAACACGGAGAGACAGTGTGATGATAGCCAAATTTCTCCTGCGCGCACGGCGGCGTTACCGGCTACGATCTTGCGGGGCCAGTGTAGCCGCATTCTGGGTAGTATTTGCGGCAGCAACTGTTATCGCCAGTTCGATGATGGCAGCCCGTGCGGCAGCACCCAAGTCCACCAATAACAGCAGCCGAGCTCAACAGGCGAACCAGTCCACGCAGCAGAACCCTCCCGCTGCCCAGCCTGCGCAATTGGCTGGGACAGCGCCAGAGGCAAAGTACGTTGGCGCCGATACCTGCAAGAGCTGTCACGAAGAGATCTATACGAAGCACTTCGAGGGTACGCCCCACTCTGCCCTGCTGAAGGGACAGCACGGATGTGAGGACTGCCATGGCCCCGGCTCGGCTCACGTCGAAGGTGGCGGTGACGTGACGAAAATCATTCGCTTCGAGGCCCTGAGTCCTGCCCAGACGGCCAAAATCTGCACCAAATGTCACCAGTCCAGTTTGGAGACGCAGAACTTCTCGAAGTCCGAACATCTGGCGAATGGCGTCAGTTGCACCAGCTGTCACAGTCCGCATAAATCCAGCGATGTGAATTTCCTGCTGGTGAAATCGCAGACCGAGCTCTGCTTCGGCTGTCACGCGCAGCAGCGCGCTGAGTTTGCGCGGCCATATCGTCATCGGGTTGATGTGGGACTCATCCAGTGCAGTGACTGCCACAATCCGCACGGGACGCAGACAGGCCATCAGGTACGAGCGGCCGCGGGTCAGTTTGCCGTCTGCACCAAATGCCATACGGACACCATGGGGCCCTTCGTTTTCGAGCACGCGCCGGTGAAGACGGACGAAGGCTGCCTGTCGTGCCACACTCCGCATGGCTCGACGAATCCGCGTCTGCTTCAGGTGAACAACGTTAACTTTCTCTGCCTGCGTTGCCACACGCCGAACATGAACGGAGCTGCGGGCCAACCTATGGGGCCGGCCCACAACCAGTCGGCCAAGTACCAGGCGTGCACCATGTGCCACACCCAGATTCATGGTTCCAACTTCAGCCCGGTCTTCTTCCGGTAATGGGAGGATGTTAATGGGTCCTCACAAGAACGGCGCTTATGGCCTCCAGTTGGCGGTGTTGGCGGCTTGCCTGTTGGTTGCAGCCGCCGGGCAAGCCCAGAACCCAGGACAAGCCTCGACTCCCACCGCTCCCAGCTCCGATGCGGGAGAAGGCAAGAAGATCGGCGGCTTCCAGGTGACACAATCGATCGAGCTCGGCGGCCGTATCACCGAGGTCAGCGGCAGCCAGTCGATGTACGACACCCTGGACAACTATCAAAGCGGGGCCCGTTTGCTCGAACAGTCCCTGACCATGCAGTCGCTGACTCATGAGGACCTCTTTGACACCTTGACACTCAACAGCTTCGGATGGGGCGGCGATCCGGAGCAGGCAGCACGCATGCGCATCGCAAAGTACCGCTGGTACACCTTCACTGGAAGCTACCAGCACATACAGAACTACTTCGACTACGACCTGTTCGCCAACCCGCTGAATCCGCCGACGGGGACTCCGTTTATTCCCATCCTGAATTCGCCGCACCAGTACTACAACACGCAGAACCTATACAACTTCGGAATCGTCGTTTTGCCTATGCGGCGGCTTTCCTTCCGCCTGGACTACAACCGGAACCGTTTCATCGGCCCCTCGTTCAGCAGCGTGCACCAGGGCACCGACGCGCTCACAAACGAGGAATCGAACAACCAGCTGAACGGTTTTCGGTTTGGCGCCGACTACCGGCTCGACCCGAAAACCACTGTCAGCTATACCCAGATGCTGCAGTACTACACTGGCAGCACCAGCTACGGGCTCAACCCGTTCAACTCGTGGCCCTTGTCCAATGGCGCCCAGGTTAGCCTGGGGCTGCCCTGGTTCAACAGCGGAAGTCCCTGCAGCGCGCCCTTGAGCAATGGGATTGCGAATCCTACCTGCAATGGCTACTTCGGCTACAGCTTGTTCCAGCACCTCCACACATTTATTCCAACCGAACAGCTGAATTTCCGCTCGTCAGCTCTGAAGTGGATGGACTTCAACGCTCAGTTCCAGTACAGCCACGCCAGCATGAACACGCCTTTGCTGGAGATTTTCAACGGCCTGACCAGCCGGACGGGGGAGCTCGGCTACAACACAGCCGGCAGCAACTCCACGGGCAAGTGGAATTCGCCTTCCGCCGATGTCTCGGCCACGGTTTACATCACTGACCGCCTGCGCCTGGTGGAGACCTTTCGCTTCCGCAACTTCACGGTGACGGGGAACTTCTTCGACATGGAGAACACCTTCTTCAATGCGGCGAGCTTTGGCTCGGCCTCGCTGTTGAATCCGATTGCCACCTTCCCGCCGACGCTGCTATTCCACAGCTCCGGCTCGCCGGCCGATATCGTCAACGAGCTCACGATCAACACCGTCGGGCAGGACTCGAAACAGAACGATTTCCAGGTGCAATATGACGTTACCCGCTCTTTCGGCGTGCGCACTGGGTTCGTATACAGCAACTACACGATCCAGCCGGGCAATACCTATTCGGCGGCGCTTGGGGATATTTACTTTCCCACCAACCCGAACCGCGGCGACTGCGTTGGAGTGCCGCTGAATCCCAACGGAACCTGCACTTTCGCCGGCGTCTTTGAGACGGCCGATTCCGCAACTACCGAAATCAACCGGTACGCGGGAACGGTGGGCGCATGGTTCCGCAAGGGTACTGCGCTGCACGCCAACGTGGACGCGCAGATTGGCGGCGCCGACAATTGGATCTACCGCATCGATCCTCTTCGCTTCTTTAATATCCGGGGAAATGTTTCCTACGCGCCGCGCCCGTGGCTGATGTTGAGCGGCAACCTCTACTTTCAGCACTCCACCAACAACGACAGCGACATCGCCTTCAACCAGCACAACTACAGCACCACCATCAACGCGACCATCATGCCCAACAAGCGTTGGGGGCTGGACTTGGCATACAACTTTAACGCCATCCAGCAGAACATCAACCTGTGCTTCACGGGTGCGGTGATTCCTCCGGGCTCCTTCACCTGCGTGGGCGACGCTACGCTGATGGAAGTGCCGGCTGTGTATCAGACCCACACGCAGTACGCGTATCTGGCGTTCACTCTGAATCCTATCGAGCGCGTCGCGATGCGTTTGGGCTACAGCATCGTGGATAACCAGGGCAACACCACATCGTTCAATACGCTGCTCCCACTCGGACCGCTGTCCTCCACCTATCAGTCGCCGCTGGCGAACATTGACGTTGCGGTCCACAAGAATGTCACTCTTAAAGCTGGCTGGAATTACTACCAGTACGGCGAAGGCTCCTTCGTTGGGCCGACTCTGCCACGCTACTTCCATGCCAACCTGACTACGCTGGGGCTGAAGTATGCGTTCTGAGGCCGAACGACACAAACATCGGCGGCCTGTTCGGTAGAGCGGGCCTGCAGAGACTGTGTGATGACCCGTGTCGCCGCTGCCGCGGCTCGCTTTTCCTCCCATTCTGACCCAGGGCTTACGCCCTGGGCTAACTTCATGCCGCCGCTGCGCGGCTGGTTTTCATTGTTATTCGAGCACTTTTCCCACCACAAATTTCGATTGGCACCCACGACACAGTCTCTTCAGGCCCGGGTCTGGGCCATCCTAAATGCGGCGCCCCGGCGCTTCGATCTCAGCACGCGACCTAAAGAGATTGTGTCACGACCGGTGTCGCCGCTCCGCGGCTCCGGTTCATTTTCCACTTGGCACGGGCGCTTACGCGCCCGCCTAACGTCATCCCGCCGCTTTGCGGCTGGTTGGTTCGATATTCAAGCCTCTTATCCCACCGGAAAGCTTTTCCGCCATTGCGACACAGTCTCTAAAGGGTGGCTCTAGACTAGGGAATCTAAGCCGGTTAAGTTCGGCTTCAGGTTATTTCGGTAAACTTCAGCTAGGCACATGCGATGCGGGTCCTGGTGGTTGAAGACGAGCGGCGGTTGGCCGAGAACATAGCCCGCAGCCTGCGGGAGAGCGCCGGCTATGCCGTCGATGTGTCACTGGACGGGGAAGAAGGGCTGTTCATGGCGCAATCGGGTTCGTACGACATGGTCCTGCTTGATCTCATGTTGCCTAAGCTGGATGGTCTTTCCGTGCTGCGACACTTGCGGCAGATGGGCGCACCGGTTCCCGTGCTGGTCCTTACTGCCCGCGACGAGAAGGAATCGGTGGTCGCGTTGCTGAATGCGGGGGCCGACGATTACGTGGCCAAGCCGTTCGATTTGGGCGAACTGCTGGCGCGGGTTAAGGCGCTCATCCGGCGTGGTAAAGGACACAGCGCTCCGGTATTGAAAGTCGGAGATGTCGAGATCAGTACCGCCGATCGCGTGGTGCGCAGAAATGGAGTGCCGGTGACGTTGACTGGTATGGAGTACCGCGTACTGGAATATCTGGCGCACCGGCAGGGGGCGGTGATCTCAAAAACGGAACTACTCGAACACCTCTACGACTTCAACTGGGAGCGCTTCAGCAACGTTATCGAGGTGTACATCTCTGGTTTGCGGCGCAAACTGGAGGATGAGGGACAGGCCAAACTGATTCACACCCTGCGCGGGCAGGGTTACACGCTGCGCAGTTGACTATGCCTAAGAGCTCTATCCAACGTCGGCTGATTGCGGTGGTGGTGATTTCCCAACTGCTGCTGGCGATTGGACTGGTCAGCGTGGCGGTGTACCTGGATCAGCGCCAGCTCCGTAATGCGTTCGATTCGCAACTGCGGGAGCGGGCGATGGGTCTGGCAGCGCTGGTCCGCTACTCGGAAGACGAACATCCCAGGCTGATCTTCGAAAGCGACCTCGCTCCTCCGCCGCTGGAAAACGGCCAACCCGATTTCTACGAAGTGAAAGTCAACGGCGATCGTGTGCTGGCGCGCTCGCCGAATTGGCAAGCGGGTATTCCGTCCGCGTGGAATAACGATCGGCGGTTCGCTGAATTCAAGCGCGACGGAAAAGGGTATCGTGGACTGCGGCTGCAAGGAGTCCCTGTGCTCGATCGCGAAGGCGACGCGCCCTCCAAAGATGTAGTGAGCGTCACTTACGCCGCGCCGACGCAGACGATGGAAGCCGCGGTGTGGCACACCGCAATCTACGCTGGTTTGGGCAGCATTGCGTTGTTGTGCATCACAGTGTCGCTCGCCCTGTGGGGATTGCGTCGGGGACTCCGGCCACTCGCCGATCTTGCAGCCAGCGCTGCCGCCGTTTCGCCGACGAACTGGGAGCTGCAGCCGACCGAGGCGGCGCGATCGTCAGCGGAACTGGCGCCGCTGACCCAGGCCATGACCGCCATGCTCGACGGATTGCATCGCGCGTTTACCCAGCAGCGCGAATTCCTGGCCAATGCCGCCCATGAACTAAAGACACCGGTCGCGATTCTTAAGTCGACGCTACAGGCGCTATTGCAGCGTCCGCGTACAGCGGAGGACTATCGCGCCGGGTTGGAAGAGGCGCTTACGGACATGGCGCGCCTGGAGAAATTGCTGCACTCGATGCTGCGGCTGGCCCGCGCTGAGCAGTGGGCGGCCGGCAGTCTGCAAGGCGATCTGGAGTTGGTGGATATCGCCGGCACGTGCCAGGCCACGGTGGAGCGCTGGCGTCCAGTTGCGCAACAACGCAGGGTCGAGCTGGCGATGGACGCGAACGGCTCCATGAGGATGCGAGCCGATCCCGACGATCTGGAACTGGTCTGGTCCAATCTGCTGGAGAACGCGATCCGCTTCAGCCCGGAAGCAGCCGCCGTGCAGGTGCGCGTACGGCGGAATGGCACGCGTGGTTACGTCGAAATTGAAGATCACGGGCCGGGAATCGCGGAGAGCGAGTTGCCCCACCTGTTCGAGCGTTTCCATCGTGGCGATGCGTCGCGAGCGCGCGACACCGGCGGCTACGGCCTGGGCCTGGCAATTTCCAAGGCCCTGATCGAGGCCTATGGCGGAACCATCACTCCCACGAGCCGTCCAGGGCAGGGCACACGAATGACCGTCTCGATGCCGCTGCAACCCTGGCCGCCGATTCAGCTTCCATTAAGGTGATTTGCGCGATCCTGTAGGCCATTGTGTATGAGGGATGCTAGCGTGCATCTGAGGTGGCTGGTGCTGATGGCCTGTCTGCAAGCGACGCTTACGGTCGCAGCGCAGACTACCACTGCTCCTTCTGCCGGCCAGTCCGCCGCTGCATCGGCGCCCTCATCCGCTATCGTGCTGACACTCCCCGATGCCATCGCTCGCGCCAAGGAAAATAGTCCGCAATTCCGGGCCGCGCTGATGCGGCTGGGCCTTGCCCGCGAAGACCGCGTGCAGGCACGCGCGGCGTTGCTTCCCGGAGTGAATTACGGCACCAGCTTCATTTACACCCAGGGAAACGGAACGGCAACCGGGCGCTTTATCGCTAATAACGGCGTCCACGAATACGTAAGCCAGGGGGCGGTGCATCAAGGATTGGGGTTGGGGCCGATCGCGGATTACCAGCGTGCCGCGGCTGCCCAGGCGCTGGCCGCTGCCAATGCGGAAATTGCGACGCGAGGACTTGTCGTAACGGTGGTGCAGGCGTTCTACGGTCTGTTGGCGGCGCAGGAAAAATCGACCAGCACGGCACAGGCGGCGGAAGAGTCGCGCCGCTTTCTCGATCTCAGCAACAAGCTGGAAGTCGCGGGAGAGGTCGCCCATTCGGACGTGATCAAGGCGCAGATTCAGGCCAACGAGTCGCAGCGGCAAGTGCAGGAGGCGCAACTTGCGCAACAGAACGCCCGGCTGGCGCTGGCGGTGCTGCTGTTTCCCGACTTCAATCAAAACTTCGCGCTGCAAAACGATCTCGCGGCGCCGCCGGCGTTGCTCGCGATGACCGATGCCGAACAGCTGGCGAAGAAGAACAATCCCGAGCTTCGAGCGGCGATGCTGGCGCTGAACGTTGCCGATAAAGAGGTTACGGTGGCAAAGGCCGGGCATCTGCCATGGCTGGCGCTGGATTATTTCTACGGCATCGATGCCAACCAGTTTGCGCTTCACGATCGCAACGGTTTTGAAAATCTTGGCTACTCGGCGGTCGCCACGCTCAACATTCCAGTGTGGAACTGGGGTGCCATCCAAAGCAAGGTGAAACAAGCCGAGTTGCAGCGGCAACAGGCGAAGGTTGAACTCAGCGCCGCGCAGCGGCAGGCCATCGCCGATTTTCAGTCGTTCTACGCTGAAGCGGAGACAGCCCGAACTCAAGTCACGAGCCTGCGTGACTCGGCAGACCTTGCGGCCGAAAGCCTGCGGCTCACCAACCTGCGTTACCAGGCAGGCGAGGCCACGGCGCTGGAGGTGGTGGACGCCCAGAACACGGTGACGATTACGCGCAATGCGCTGTACGACCAGGAAGTTCGCTACCGGGTGGCTATCGCCAATCTACAGACGCTGACGGGGGCATTCTGATGAAGCGCGCACGCCGTCTCCGGCCTAATCGTCTGGTGTACCCCATTGTGGGATTCCTGCTCTTGACGGCAATTGGCTGCTCGAAGAAGGAGACGACTGAGGCGCCGGTGGTCACGGTCGAAACTGCGACGGCGGAGAAGAGGACCATCCAGCAGATCGTGACCTCGGAGGCGATCCTGTTTCCCAGGGACCAGGCGGCGATCACGCCGAAAGTTTCCGCCCCGGTAAAAGCTTTCTACGTGAATCGTGGCAGCCGAGTGCATCGTGGCGAGCTGCTGGCCCTGCTGGAAAATCGCGATCTGGCGGCGGCCGAGGTCGAAAACAAAGGAACCTACGAGCAGGCGCAGGCAGAATACGGAATCGCGACCTCGTCCACGCTTCCCGAGGCATGGCAGAAGGCGGAGTTCGATCTCAAAACCGCCAAAGACGCATATGAAGCGGAGCAGAAGGTTTACACTGCCCGGCTAAACCTTTATCAGCAGGGCGCTTTGCCCCGTAAAGAGTTCGACCAGACGGTCGTCAGCCTGGCGCAGGCGAAGGCCACTTACGAACTCGCGCAGAAACATGTGACTGCGCTGGAGGCGGCTGGAAAAAAAGATCAGTTGAAGTCGGCCACGGCACAACTGACAACCGCAAAAGGGAAGTATGAAGGCGCTGCCGCGCAACTTTCTTACACCGAGATTCGCAGCCCGATCGAGGGCGTTGTCACCGAACGCCCGCTCTATGCCGGAGAAACCGCGCCGGCGGGGACGCCGCTGCTGGTCGTGATGGACACATCCTCGATCATTGCGCGCGCTCATATTCCAGAAAGAGAAGCGGCCCTGTTGAAGATAGGCGATCCGGCGATCCTGAAGACCGCCGGCGGAGGACAGATGCAGGGCACCGTGACGCTGGTGAGTCCCGCACTGGATCCCAATAGCACGACGGTGGAAACCTGGGTCACGGCCGATAATCGCGAGGGACTGCTGCGTCCCGGAGATACTGCGAATGTGCAGATTATCGCCAGGACGGTCAACGATGCGATAGTGGTGCCGGTCTCGGCGCTGCTGCGGACTCCGGAGGGCGAAAGCGTTGTGATGGTGGTTGGCGACGACGGCTTGGCCCACCAGGTGAGCGTCGAATCTGGCATTCGCAACGGCGACCGGGTGCAGATCACCAAGGGCTTGGCAGGCGGCGAGAAGGTGATTACCACCGGGGCTTACGGCCTCCCCGATAAAACCAGGGTGAAGCTTGCCGGAGGCGGCAATGCGGGCGCACAGCCGCGCCCGGACAAGAGCTGAGGCGGGCATGAACTGGAGATCCATGCTCAAGCGCCTGCGGAGCGCCAATCCTCCCGACGATCGTTTCTGGTTCTCCCGCTACGCCAGGCCAGTTGTTTTCCTCATTCTCATTCTCGCGCTGGCTGGCGCGTATCTGGCCTTCACCATTCCGATCTCGGTCTTTCCCACGACAAATTTTCCGCGGGTGGTAATCGGCGTCGATAACGGAGTCATGCCCATCGATCAAATGATGGTGACCATCACCCGCCCCATCGAGGAAGCCGTCAACAGCGTTCCCGGATTGCAGCAGGTGCGGTCGATTACCAGCCGCGGTTCGGCCGAAATCGATCTCTTCTTCGACTGGCACGTGGACATGGTGACCACGCTGCAATTGGTGGACGCCGCACTGTCGCACATCCGCACCGAGCTTCCCGCGACAGCCAGCCTCCGGAGCAATCGCCTGACGTTCGCCAGTTTCCCCATCATCGGCTACAGCCTGACTTCGGACACGGTCCCGCAGGAGCGGCTGTGGCTGATGGCGAACTACGAACTGAAGCCGCGCCTCAATCGTCTGGACGGAGTTGCGACGGTGGTGGTGCAAGGCGGCCGGGAGCCGGAGTTCCATATCACCCCTGATTCGGCCAAGCTGCTGGCGACCGGCGTAACCGTCACCGATCTTCTTGACGCGGTGCGTCGCACCAACCTTATCGATTCGCCCGGGCTGCTTGCACAGGGCCATCAGCTCTATCTCGCGCTGGTGAACGGGCAGGTCACCGATCCGGCGCAGCTCGGGGATATCGTGGTGAAGACCACGCCCGCCGGAATTCCCGTGCGCATCGCCGATGTGGCGGCGGTCGGGCCGGGGGTGAAGCCGGTTTACACGGCGGTTACGGCGGATGGGAAGCCTGCGGTACTGCTCAATATAAGCCGCCAGCCCGACGGCAATACCTTGCAGGTGGCCCGGGAAGTCCATGCCGAGATCGATCGAATTCGCGAATCTCTTCCGCCCGGTATCGAGCTGCGGCCCTTCTACGATCAATCGCAGATCGTGCTGGAGTCGATCAAGAGCGTGCGCGACGCCATCCTGATTGGAATCATTCTGGCCTCGCTGATCATGGTGCTGTTTCTGCGCGATTGGGGAACCTCGCTGGTCGCGATCCTGGTGATTCCGGTGACGGTGCTGGTGACCTTCATCGCGCTGAAGGCCCTCAACCTGAGCTTCAACCTGATGACCCTGGGCGGATTGGCGGCAGCGGTGGGGCTGGTGATTGACGATGCGATTGTCGTCGTTGAGAATGTGGCCCTGCATCGCGATGCCGGCCAGGGGCGCCTGGAAGCAATTCGCAGTGCGTTACAGGAGATCACGGTGCCGCTGATCGGATCGACGATTACGCCCATCGTCGTCTTTCTTCCTCTGATCGCGACCACCGGGGTAACCGGTGTCTTCTTCCGCGCGCTGGCGATTACGGTTGGCGTGTCGCTGTTCACGTCGTTATTGCTGGCGCTCACCTGGACACCGACGCTCAGCCAGTATTTCATCCGCCGGAAGCCGAGTGCTGTAGAGGTTGCACCGCAGAAAGAGTTGAGTGCGAGCGAGCGGCTGTTGGCCGCCGAGGAGGCTTCGGTCCGTGGGCACCTCCGTAAAGTGCTGGACTTCTACGAACGCTGTCTGCGCTTTGCGCTGGAGCGGCCGCTGTGGATCGCCGTTTTCACCGCCGTACTCATTGTCGCCTCATTTCTCTGCTACAAAGGACTGGGAACGGACCTGCTGCCGGAGATGGATGAAGGCGGTTTCATACTGGACTACTGGATGCCGCCCGGCTCCTCGCTGGAGGAAACGAATCGAACGGTCGGCCACATCGAGCGAATGCTACAGCAGACGCCGGAGGTGGAGAGCTTTTCGCGGCGCACCGGCCTCGAGCTTGGGCTCGCCGCCGTGACCGAGGCGAATCGCGGCGATATCGCGGTCAAGCTAAAAGACAAACGGAAGCGCAGCGTCGACCAGGTCACCGCGGACCTACGTGCTCGAATCCGGCAGCAGGAGCCGGCCATTCAAGTGGAGTTCGTGCAGGTGCTACAGGACATGATCGGCGATCTGTCCAATGCACCTGAGCCGGTGCAAATCAAGCTATTCTCGCCCGATGCGGCGCTGTTGCGCGAATGGGCGCCGCGGGTCGCCGACGCCATCGCGAAAGTGGATGGAGTAGTCGATATCCTAAACGGCATCGACAACACCATCAGCAATCCGGCAACGGTGTTTCAGGTGAATCCGACGATTGCTGCGCGGGCCGGCTTCACTCCCGAGGAAGTCGCCACGGATGCGAGCGCCATTCTGGAAGGGGAGCCGGCGGCCACGCCGGTGATTGCGCAGGACATTCCTTACACCATTCGCGTACGCTATCCCGAGGCTAATCGCAGCTCGCTCTCGGCGATGAGCAATACCTTGCTGAACAGCGCCAGCGGCCACACGGCGACCCTGGGTTCGCTGGCTGCAGTGCGGGAGCTTCCCGGACAGACTGAAATTCGCCGCGAGAACCTGCAACGCGATGTGACGGTGACAGCGCGGTTGGAAGGCCGCGACCTGGGCAGCGCCATCCAGGCAGTGCAAAAAACGGTCAGCGATCTTCATCTGCCGGATTCGATTCGCGTCGTCTATAGCGGCACGTACGAAGAACAGCAAAAATCGTTTCACGACCTGATGCTGGTGCTGGTGCTGGCGGTCGTGCTGGTGTTCCTAGTTCTGCTGTTTGAATTTCGCAGCGTTTCGGCGCCGCTGGCGATTCTGGCTTCGGCGCTGCTGTCCACCTCGGGCGTGTTTTTAGCGCTGCTGGTGACGGGCACCACCTTCAACATCGCCTCGTTCATGGGACTCATCATGGTGATTGGCATTGTGGCGAAAAATGGAATCCTGCTGCTTGACGCCGATCAGAAATTTCGTGGCGACGGCTTGACCGCTCACGATGCCATGATCCAAGCAGGGCGACGCCGGCTGCGGCCTATCGTGATGACGGCGCTGGCCACCACCGCCGGAATGCTGCCACTGGCCTTGGCGCTGGGCGCCGGCTCGCAAATGCTGCAACCGCTGGCCATCGCTGTCATCGGGGGCATCACCGTGTCCATGGTGTTATCCCTGATCATCACACCCGCCGTGCATTTTTACTTGACTGGAGCATCACACTCCCCAACCTTGCAGGAAAGCGAGAAATGAATATGAAACGGATCATGATTCTGCTGCTTACAGCCGCCACCTTCGCGGCGCTGCCCCTTTGCGCTCAGCAATACAAAGTCACCTACTCGGTGAAGCTCGGAGGCGAAGGATTCTGGGATTACCTGACCGTCGATCCCGCAGCCCGTCGCGTTTACATCACGCGTGGCACCCATGTGATGGTGGTGGATACTCAGTCGCTCAAGGTCATCGGCGACATTCCCGATCTCGCCGCCATCCACGGGGTCGCCCTGGTGCCGGAACTGAATCGCGGCTTCATCAGCAACGGCGGCGACAATACGGTCACCATCTTCGACCTGAAAACGCTGAAGAAGCTGGACAGCGTGAAGGTCGGCGAGCGCCCCGACGCGATCGTTTACGAGCCTTATTCCAAGCGCGTGTTCACCTTCAATGCTCGCGGCAAGGATGCCACCGCGATTGATGCGGCGACCGGCAAAGTGGCCGGCACGATTCCGCTTGGCGGCAAGCCGGAATTCGCAGCCAGCGATGGCAAGGGCAAACTGTATGTGAATATCGAGGACAAGAGCCAGATCGCGCAAATCGATGTCAGCAAGCTGTCGGTGCTGAATACGTGGTCGATTGCGCCCTGCCAGGAGCCGAGCGCGCTGGCGATGGATACCGAGCATCATCGGCTGTTCTCCGGCTGCGATAACAAGATGATGGCGGTAGTCGACAGCGACAGCGGGAAGGTGATTACTACGGTGCCGATCGGGCAGGGCGTCGACGCGGGGCGATTCTATCCGAAGACGCAGGAGATCTTCATGTCCTGCGGTGATGGCACGCTCACGGTCATTCACGAGGACAGTCCCAGCAAGTACAGCGTGAAGCAGACGGTGCAGACGGAGAAAGGCGCACGCACCATGGCGCTGGATCGCGACTCCAACACCATCTACCTGGTGACCGCGCAACGAGAAGCGACGGCGCCCGCCGGACAACGTCCCGCGCTGGTTCCTGGAACGTTTACCTTAATCGTGGTGAAGCCGCAGTAGGATCCCGGATCGGCATGGGGCGGCCCTTTGAGGTCGTTCTACATTGGCTGTTGCTCCCGATCGTTTTGTGGCATATGCTATGACATATGCTGAGGGAGGTACAACATGGCGCCTGAACGACACGTAAAGCTTTTTAAAAATGGCAGAAATCAGGCGGTCAGGATTCCTCGTGAATTCGAGCTGCCTGGTGAGGACGCGATTATGCGCAAGGTAGGCAAACGGTTGATCATCGACGCCGCCCCATCCAAGTCCCTTCTGGGTGTATTAGCTACCTTGAAGACAATCGACGACGAGTTTCCGCCGATATCAGATCTTCCTCCCAACCCAGTTGACCTCTGATGCGTTATCTGCTCGACACCAATATCGTCTCCGACCTGGTTCGCAATCCGCAAGGCCGCGTAGCGGAACACATCCGGAGAGTTGGAGAAGCAAACGTCTGCACCAGCATAATAGTTGCCGCAGAACTACGTTACGGGGCCGCCAAGAAGCAATCACCCCGGCTCACTGCACAGCTTCAGGCGGTGCTCGGGGTGATAGAGGTTTTACCGCTGGAAGCACCCGCTGATACTACTTACGGGCGGCTGCGTGCCCGGCTTGAAAAAGCAGGCAGACCGATCGGCGCGAATGACTTGTTGATTGCAGCCCAGGCGTTGGCTCTCGGCTACACGATCGTCACCGACAACGAGAAGGAGTTCGCACAAGTCGGGGATCTTCGTCGCGAAAATTGGCTGCGCCACGATTAAAAGCGCAGTGAACCCCTCGTCAGTGCCGGCATACACCCAGTCATCGGCGCGCCAGCTCGCAGGGGCTGGGTATGAAATCGGAAATCTTGCATTAGAGGCGTTCTGAGGGCCTGACGCCGTTCGGACGACCTTCCGACTCACGCCGGTCGCCGATCGTCTGTCTGACGGCTTCCTGGAGGGGCTAGTGGCACGTTTGGGACCATGTTCTAAATGAAAAGTTAGTGCCGCATTTTCGGAATGGTAATAGCACTTACACGTCGATTTTTGGAAAATCGTCCTGTGTGACCTACTAGAACTCTCGGTAATTCAACAGCCCAGCTCCGATCAGCACAAAGCAAACTGGCCAAATCCACGACGCGAACTTCTGGTCCTCGGAAGGGAGGCGAATCTCCAGCCAGCGCGACCAGCCGGCAATCACCCCCAGTACAGCCATGGGCACGTGGCTCAACTCTGCCATGAATTCTTCTTCGACGTTGGTCGTGCCATGGGAGTGGGTCAGCAAAAGCGCCGCGCCCACGGCGCAGAGGAGGGGAAAGATCAGCGGCAACACGCCGCCCGGCGACGGATTCTTGCGAACGCGCAGCTCAAAGATGGCGAAAGCGATGCACAGCAGCGCCGCTAGCCGGTGCTGGAATACCTCCGGTCTGGCCCAGGTCGACCAGAAGCTTCGTGGTCCCAGCGGCCAGCACTCGGGATCGCCGCGCAGAAAAATAAAGATGGCGATGCCAATCATCAGCAGCGGCCAGTATTCGGCCCATTTAGCATGACCGGTGCGTGCTAGTACGGCGAGCAGACCCATGGCGATCACGATCAGCCCCATCCAGTGATGGTTATATTCCGACCAGCGCATGTCATTGAGGACACGGGTTGAGATCGGTGTGCCGTCGGTCAGGTAGGCGGTCGGCGGCGCTCCGATGGGATCGAGCGACGCTATGACTCGCCCCGGATACTTGGTGGACAAGGCGGCGGCTTCAGGGCTCTCCATGCGGGGCCAGATCGGCTTCATGCGGGCGATGATGCGCGGAATATCGACGGTGTCATTTGGCTCGTCAATGGCCGGGGCCTGTGAGGTGAGCGAGGCAGCCGCGAGCACGATGGTGATGCCGATCCCGACTTCAGCCTCGACTAACCGACGCAAGCGTGGAAGCGCTGCCTCAGGGCTGTATTTGCGCAACATGAGGAAGTTGATTCCGCCGAGGCCCAGCATCGCCAGCAACATCCAAACCTTGGCAAGGATCATCAACCCGTACGAGGTGCCAATCAGCGCATGAAAAGATCCCACATAAGCGAGGCTCATACCGAAGCCGGTGAACACCAGGATTCCTACGCTGATCAAGGCCACCCGCGAAAAGCGCTGGGTAAGGTACCACTGCGTAGGCCGGTCGCCCGCCACGTACAAGCCGAGAAGCAGAAACGGCAGGCCGCCAATCCAGAAGCCGGTTGCTGCTTCATGCAGGGTGGTCACGATGATGAGCGGCACGCGGGCCTCGAGACGGGCAGCCGCGTGGTTGGTCATGACCGACGCGCCGAGCACGACCATAACCAGCAGCGCCAGCCAGTAAAGGGCGGATGCAGGCCGCAGACTTGCCACCATCACGATAGCCAGCCCGGCAACCAGAATGACGCTGCCCGCGATGAAGAAGTTCGCGCCGACAACTCCGCCCATGCCGATTTCGGCGGTGGCCATCAGCACCGCCGAGTTCACGTACAAGTATCCGACCTGCACGACTACCAGTCCGATGGCAGCGATGCGAAACATCCGCTCCGCGGAGGCACGGACTCTCGCCAGAGGACCGGCAGTGATGTCCCCACCCGGGCGCGCAATCCAACAAAGGAATAGCACGCCGCCCAGCAGGAACGACTGGCAAACTAGCGTTCCTGCCCGCAGCACGACGGACAGGTAGGCAAAGATGTCGACGAGGTTGAGCATTACGGAGTTAGTTCACGGTGAAGACTACTTCACCGCTACTGATATGCCCATCCGAGGCTAGCACCTGCCACTCCAGTTTGTAGGTGCCGGGTTTTAATCCCGTCGCTCGCGATTCCAGGGTGTCGGGCGAAGGCTGCTTGAGTGCTTCGAGAGCGATGGAGGAGCCGTCGGGAGCCAACAGGTGCACGCGCGAACGACCGCCGTCGACGCGGGAATTGAAGCGCAGCCAGATGGGAATGTCGGGCCCCTTGACGGTGGAATGCAATTGGGGTTTCGACTGCATCAGAACGGCGTGTGCCCATAGCGGTTGGGCGATTCCGGTTAGTAGGAGAAGAGCGATCAGAACAGTAAGCGTTGGCCCCGGCAGAACACGGTGCAATGTATTTACCTCCACAAAGCAAAAGGCCTTCAGATTGAGGAAAGCTGATTGCAGAATACTATCTTCTGAATCGGCGCTCAACGCTGCGTCCCCTGTCTGCGTCCCCTGTCAAAGCGGCGCTCTTGGGGTGCGAGGAAGTGCGCGGCTCAAGCCCGTCCCCTTCCAAACTTCGACTTCATCAGATCGGATCTTCGCTAGCTGCCTCTTCTCACTCCTCGCGCTTGCGGCCGTGCAGCCCAACCAACCGGCTGATGAGCACTGCCGGGTACATGATTCCGATCACCGATTCGATCATTGCGAGGGCCCGGGCGTGTGCGTCCCAAGGCACGATGTCGCCGTATCCGACCGTCGTCAACGTTACAAAGCTGAAGAAGGTAAGTTCCGACGACGTGATATGCTTTCCCGGCTCGACCGTGTCCCGGAAGGCCCCGGGAATTAGGTGGCTGATCAGCAGGTAGGCAACACCAAAGGTGATGCCGATCAGCATATAGGCCGATACTGCTCCCGCCAGCGTATCGCTGGTCACGCTCGGGTTGGACACGATCGTCCACACCAGAACGTAAGTGACGAATACCAGAAATATTAATCCTAAAATCTGCGCCACCAGGTCGAGCCAGTGCCCGTGAACCATGATGTCAGTCACTCGAATCGCGATTGCGGGTCCGCCTAGAAGAAGGGCCAGCGTGGTTATGCGTCCTTTGCCCAGGACCGAGTACAGCGCGGCGCTGATCACCAAAACTGCGAAGGCCTTAAACAAATCGTCGCGGAATTCGAATCCGTTAAAAAAGGGATACACCAGGATCAACGTCAACTCCGACATCAACAATGTCGCGTAAGGGTACAGGCGCCTCTTCGAGGCGGTCCTGGCGTGCCGTGATGCTGCAGTGCCGGCGGGCACGAAGTTGTTCCTCCCACTCAATCTCTGCGGAGATGAGTCCGCGACGCCAGAGTAGACGAACACTCTCCCAATTCAAAGCAAAACCGCATTGATCCAGGCGGTCTCGTCGGCAAGTCCCCGCGATGGGATAAAGACCTTAACGGAGGAGCGCTGTCGGATCGGGGTCGGCTGCCGCCGGATTCGGTTCAACCGCCGCGCTCTCTTCTACGATGTCACCTTCCCCGGGTGCGAGGAAGAGGTTCTCCTCGATGCCGTGCTGCCTGGTGTAGAGCTCGTAATAGCGGCCGCCCTGCTCATAGAGCGACTGGTGGGTGCCGCGCTCTGCGATTCGTCCGGCCTCCACAACCAGGATCTGGTCAGCGCGGCGAATGGTCGACAGCCGGTGAGCGATCACAAACGTGGTTCGTCCTTGCATCAGATAGGAGAGACCTTGCTGAATCATGGCTTCGGATTCGGAATCGAGGCTCGACGTCGCCTCGTCGAGAATCAGGATGCGAGGATTCGCGAGAATGGCGCGCGCGATCGAGACCCGCTGTCGCTGCCCGCCTGACAACTTCACGCCGCGCTCGCCAATGATGGTGTCGTACTTCAGTTCGTACTTCTCGGCGAACTCGTCCACGCGTGCGATGGCGCAGGCGCGCAGGATTTCTTCGTCCGTCGCATCGGGCTTGGAGAACGCAACATTTTCGCGAATCGTTCCGTCGAACAGGAACGAATCCTGGAGCACCATGCCGAGCTGGGTGCGGTAGGACTCGAGGCGCACCGTGGCAAGATCGAAGCCATCGACGAGGACCTTGCCTTGATTTGGCTTGTGGAAGGCCGCAATCAACCCGATGATCGTCGACTTACCGGAACCCGAAGATCCTACCAGCGCGGTGACAGTTCCCGGCGAGGCGCGGAAGGAGACGTCGTGTAGCACGGTCTTCTCCTTCTCGTACGCGAAGGTGACGTCCTGGAAGGCTACCCCGCCCACAATTTCTGCCAGGGGGACCGTACGCTCGGGGTCTTCGTTCTCCGGCGTTTCGTCCAGCACTTCGCGTGAGCGTTCCAGTCCGGCGATTGCTTCCGTGATCTGGGTGCCGATGCCGACTACCTGGAACAACGGCGCGGCCAAATATCCCAGGAACATGGTGTAGGTGAAGAAGCCGCCGAGGGTCAGCTTGCCGGCGAGGATCTGGCGCGTGCCCATGAACATGACGATGGCGCCGATGATCCCCATCAGAGTCGATGAAGAGAGACTCATTACCGAAGTCGCGGTCAGAGTGCGGAAGACATTTTGCAGCAGGCGCTCGACTCCCGAGCTAAACACTTCGTGCTCGCGGGCTTCGGCATGATAGCCCTTTACCACGCGCACGCCACCGAGCGATTCCGTCAGACGGCCCGTGACCTCAGCGTTGATTTTGGCACGCTCGCGAAAGATAGGCCGAATGATGCGGAAGGCTTTACGCAGGCCGACGCCGAACACCAGCAGGAAGCTAAAGGCTATAGCCGTCATCACCGGGCTGATACGGATGAGCACGCCAAATGCGATCACCGCGGTGAGCAGGCCGCCGACGAAGTCCACCAGCCCGGTACCGATCAGATTGCGCACTCCCTCGACGTCGCTCATGATGCGCGACACCAGCATGCCGGTCTTGTTGGAGTCGTAATAGGAAACCGAAAGCCGGCCTACGTGCTCCTGCACCCGGCGGCGCAACTCAGCGATGAGTTTCTGGGCCGCTTTGGACAAAGTTTGGGTGAGCGCGAACGAAGTCAGTCCTTGGACGAGCGTGGCCAGCAGTACGACTCCGACCAGAGGATACAGTAGCCTGAACTGGCGCTTGCCGATAATGTCGTCAACCAGGTACTTGGTCGAGGCGGGCAGCACCAGTCCCGAGACTCGGTTGATGACCATCAGCACCAGCCCGAACGCAAGCAGCACACGGCGCGGGCGGATGAGTTGCCAGATCTCAGGCAGCGCTTTGAATATCTCCGTCTTCTTCTTTCCCGATTTTGAGGGATCGCCCGCCATGAGGCTTACGTCATTTGGATTCCGGAGATCATGATTTGGGTTCGCAACAGGCTGACAGCGCAGAAGACGGTTGTGGGAGGGTTGCGCCCGCGATAGACTGCTGGCTTTCGCTTGCATATCGTTGCGGCGCGAGTCTGCGAAGGAAGCCAATGAATACCGTTCCCGTATTTCTCCTTGCCTTGATCGCATCACCGCTGTGGGCGCAGTCGAACCAGCAACTCGCTCCTGACCCCGGACTGATGAGCGAGATCAATCAGATCAAGGCCATTGACAACCACTCCCATCCGCCTGCGCTGAATGGTCCGAACGGCGAAATCGACGATGACTTCGATGCTTTGCCCTGTTACCCGCTGGAGCCGACGGCCGACGGGTTGATGTTCCGGCAAGACAATCCGGTGTACATCAAGGCCTGGCAGGCGATGTTCGGCTATAAGTATGACGATTTCAAGCCCGAGCACGTCAAGGAGTTGCTGGATGCCAAGGAGAAGGTGAAGCAGCGGGAAGGCGATAACTATCCCAACTGGGTGCTCGATCAGCTCGGCATCGAGACGGAGTTGGCCAATCGCGTCGCCATGGGGCGTGGGCTGGAGCCGCCTCGATTCCGCTGGGTGGCCTTCGACGATACGCTCCTGTTTCCGTTGAACAATTCGTCGCTGGCGGCGCAATCGCCGGATCGGAAGATCTTCTACGGACGGGAAGAATTGCTTTTTGCGCGATATCTGAATCAGATGGGGAGCAATGGAGTGCCGCCGACACTGGCGCAATACGAGGCCAAGCTCGTAACGCCACTGCTTGAAATGCAGCAGAAGAATGGGGCCGTGGCCATCAAGTTTGAAGCTGCCTACCTGCGCTCGCTCGAGTTCGCTCCGGCGAAGAAGGCTGCTGCCGCTCAGGTCTATGCCCGCTACGTGAAGGGTGGAGTTCCAAGCGATGCCGATTACAAGATCCTGCAGGACTATCTGTTCCGCTACATTGCGCGCGAGTCGGGACGGCTCGGCATGGCGGTGCACTTCCACACCGGCGGCGGCTGCGGAGGGTACTTTCAGATGGAAGGCAGCAATCCTCTGCTGCTGGACTCGGTCTTCAACGATCCGACCCTGCGCAAGACGAATTTCGTGATGCTTCACGGAGGGGCCGGCGGTTTTGAGCAGTTCGTGCCCTATCTGCTGATGAAGCCCAACGTCTACGCCGACTTCTCCGAGCAGACCTGGATGACCTCGCCTCGCCACATCGCCGGCAGCATCCGGTTCATGCTGGAGTTCTATCCGGATAAGGTGTTGTTCGGCACAGATCTGTATCCGCTTACGCCGCAAGTGAATTGGGAAGAGACCGGATATCAGACGGAGACGGCAGGGAGAACGGCGCTAGCCATCGCACTCACCGGCATGATGCAGGATGGGGAGATCACTCGCGAAGAGGCGAGCGCGATGGCACGCAAGGTGATGCGGGACAATGCGATCAAACTGTATGGATTGAGCGAGAAGCCGTAGCGATTCGGGGCGACAGGTTTCACCACTGAGGCACAGAGAGCACGGAGTGCTTTGGAGACCGCGAGACAGCGTACAGCAATCGATCGACGTCAAAGAAAAAGAAAGCTCTGTGCCCTCCGTGTCTCCGTGGTGAAATACACGCACGCAATTTCCACATCAGCATCTTCTTTCCCACAAGCCTGGGCAAACGAAAAGGCCACCCGGCAACAGGGCGGCCTTCTCTTCAAGGGAGAATAGTTCCAACGGAGGCTAGACCGTCAAAACTTTCTGGACAAATACTAGGGTTCAGGAAAGTGCGTGTCAAGCAATTTTTCGGACTTAAATTGCTGCATTTTCAACGACTTACATAGATTTCCGCAAATCGCTAGTAAATGGCCGGAAATTGCCAGATTTGGGCGGTATCTACGTAACTGCCTTGTTTTAAATACGTTGCAGGATGTCTACTCTCTCAGGTGTAGCTGGATGATGTCCACGTCCTCCGGCCGGTCGAACACCTTCTCGGGGAATAGCTTCTTCATCAGGACGCGAATTCCGCCGAAGAACACCCCAAAGATGAGGGAGATGAGGAGAATAATTCCGATTAGCGTGAAGACACCAACGATCAGATTGCCGATGTTGTCGCGCTTGCTCACCGAAGTGGCTTCGTTCCACGTGACTTCGGCTTCGTAGTTCACGGAATTCAGCAGAGCTTGCGCCTCCCTACTGGTCGCACCCGTGACAACATCGATCAGCGGACCCGTGCGCCTGGCAAGCAGCGGAGCCGACGCGCTTGCTTGCGTACCCTGCAGCGCGCGCAGCCGATCACCCGCGATCTGGGGTGTAGGGTACTGGATCAGCGTCAGGATAAGAGGTCCGTCTTGCGACGAGTAAGCCTGGATCAAGACCTCGGGATCATGGCTAAAGTCGATCTGTTCCGCATTCAGGGGCGCCTTTACCGCCAGCAACGCCTGCGGTCCGAGAACATACTTCGCGGAGTTCTCGACTGAATCCTTCTTCGGCAGATATTGCGGCAGGGTGGGCAGATTGGCGGCCGATCCTTCGGCCGCCGGCAGCATGCCGGCCAACTCACGCAACTCGGCAGCCGACATAGCGGTCAGATGATCGAAATTCGCATCCAGCAGAACGTTGTCGCGGAAGAAGAGAATACGGTCGTTGGCCGACGCGGCCTTGGTACCGATCTGCTCGGTCCTCATAGCCGGCTGACGATAGAACGTGAACGCCCCGTACGCGCCGGTGGCGTCATTGAATCTTGCCGCCTTGATGGTCAGTTTACGTCCATCGTCGCGGGTGTAGGTGGCCGTCTCGGCGTCGGCGAACCCATACTCCTTGAGGACGGCGGGATATGCCGCATCAGCCTGCGCGGCATTCGAAGTGGTCTGTACCTGACCTGATTGTGTCCACCCGGCGAAGGACTTGGGAAGCAATGGGGTGCTGTCGGCTGCGGCTGCAGCCGAAGCGAGAGAAAGACAAAGCACAACGTATGTGAGAAAACGTCTCATTCGAGGAGGAAAGATGGGAACCCTCCTAGCTTTAGACTCCCGACGAGACGACAAAGTTTCCGCGAAGTGGGGATGTGGCCCTGGATTCCTGAGTCGCTCTTCCGCGCTTGCCGGCTACTTCTCGCCGCTGGCAGCCATCTTCTTGACCATTGCGATCACCAGCTTTCGGTCGCTATCGTTCAAGTTGGGCGAGTAGCGGCGAATCTGGGTGAGAAAGCGAACTTCATCCTCGGCCAGCTGCGGCGCCTTATTGCCGTTGTCCCCAGCGCCATCGCTGAAGAAGCGCGCCAGAGGAAGATCCATGGCGGTTGCGATCTTCGCCAGCGTGTCCAGCGACGGAATCGTATGCCCATTCTCCACGCGGGAGAGGTAGCAGCGCAGCAGACCGGTACGCTTTTCAATATCGCCCTGCGACATGCCTTTTTGCATACGAAAATTGCGGATTGTTTCGCCGATATTCATGAATGGGTAGTGTCCTGAGGGGAAGTGGCCATGGGGTTGACTGCATAGTAACCATTGCTGGAGGTACTAGCAAGTAAATTCTTGCGCAGTGCCCAATCGCTAGGGCAAAAAAGCGCTTGGCGGTGAAAATAAGTAGCGTTTTCGTTGCGCAAAATGTAGATGCGAAGTGGGGATTCAAGCCAGCTGAATGTCTCGGGCGCGATTCATAGAGGTTCTGAGGGAGATTGGAGCGAAAGGAGCCGATGCGGCGACCATTGTCTTCACCAGCGTATCTGATTTTTGCCACCAGCCTTGAAACACCTGTCCTGCCGTCTGGGTCACGACTAACTGACGCCAACCGGATTGCTCGGGGTGGCCTGGCACATCGTCCAGCAGGGTGACACTCAGGGATCGAGTGTCCTCGCGAAGCCCCACGCGCAGCGCCTTCAGCGCGCTCTCTTTTGCGCTCCAGAGGAGCGCCGGTAGCCAAAGCCGGTCGTCGTCGGATGCTTGTGCGACGAGAGCCTGTTCGGCGGGGGTGAAGTAATCAGCGAGAAAGGCTTGGCTGTGCGGCTCAATCAACTCCAAGTCACAGCCCATTGCGGCGCGCGATGGAGTGAGGGCACAGACCGCCGTTCCGGCGCGATGGGTCAGCGAAATCGTAAGGGGCTGCAGCTCGTCATGGATGAAGACCTCCGGCGCGCCCGAAGGCGCGGGACGGATTTCCAGATTGATCAAAGCCGAAGCGTCACCTGGATGCTTGAGCCAGGCGGCGAGGGCACATTTCGCGGTCCAGCGGCCCAGCCGCCAATCTCCGCGGCGTTTGGGAAAGCGCAATGTCGCCAGGTGAGCGGCTTCGGCAGCGCTAAGCCAGTCGTCCTCGGTCGGGACATGTTCTTCTGTCAGCTCCAGCCAATACACTTCCATGGCAATGCGTCAGCTTTCGATCAGCACCGGCACCGCCTCAGCCGCCTCTTGCTTCTGCGGCTCTCGACCCAACTCCTTCTGCATTCCACGTTCGACTGAGCCGATGAGATACGGACGAAGGGTGTCAGGCGGGATGATGTTGTTCAACGCGCCGACATCGAGAGCGCGATGAACGCTGTGCACGTGGTCGAACTCCTCAGCCACCTGACCGAGCTTTTCCGAGTGGATCAACGGGAAGAGCTCTTCCCATTGCCTGCGTAAACGTCCCTTTTCCACGCCTTCCGCCTGAACCATGGCCTGGTTCAGCGCCTGAAGGCGAGGATCTTTGCGGGTGCGGGCTTCCACTTCTCCGGCAAAAACCACTGCGGCCGCAGGTGAGCCGCCAATGACCGAGGCATAGGTTCCTTCAAGGGCTATGACCTCGAGATTCGCATTCAGCACTCGAGAGAAGACCACGTAGGCTCCGCCGTGATAGCGAGAGATCACGCAGAAGGTCATCGGGCCCTTGAAGTTCACCACCGCTCGGCCAATCTCGGCGCCGTACTCCAGTTGGAGCTTGCGCATGGATTCCGGTGATCCATCGAAGCCCGACAAGTTCGCCAGTACCACCACCGGCCGGTTGTTGCTTGCGGCGTTGATCGCCCGGGCCGCTTTCTTGGAAGATGCCGGGAACAGGGTGCCCGCGGTCCAGTAGTCCGGACCATCGGCAGGAACAAATCCCAGCCGCGGCACGGGATGCGACTCGATGCCGATCAGACAAACGGGATAGCCACCCAGATGAGCGTCCCAGACGACAACCATCTCGGCGCCACGCATTCCCGACCAACGCTCGAGGGGTGAATGGTCCTGGTCCGCGACCGCCGCCATTACCCGGCGGATGTCGAAGGGCTTCTTGCGTCCAGCATTGGTTTGGTCGGAGAAGATGTCCCCGACCCGAGCAAACGAGGTGGTGCCGTGACTGCCGTGCGGATACGTCTGCACATCTCTATGGATTGGATCGCGGGTCACGGCACGGCGCGGGAAGCGCTCACCGGGCATGACGTAGGTGTGGTCGTAATGGCGGAAAAGAATATGGCAGGCTTCGTCGATATCGCGCGCGAAATACTGCGCCTGGCCATTGAGGCCCATGATGCGGTCATAACCGCCAATGCCCACGTTGTCTTCGGCCGAGACGCTGCCCGAGTAGTCGAGTGCGCGCTTGCCGGTAAGCACCATGGCGGCCGGCGGGGTCATAATCAGGATGCCGCGGGTGTGCAACAGCATGGTGGCTTCAGAATTCCAATAGGGCTGGGCTCCAACATTAATTCCGTTCACCACCAGGTTCACTTCGCCGCCTGCCTGGGTAAACTCGATCAGGCGGCGGAGAACGCGGGCAATCCAATCCATGTTCTCGACGCCGCTTTCCATCGAGATCTTGGCGCCCGCCGAGATGGGGAACCATTCCAGCGGCACGCCTTTAACTTCGGCGAGATCGAGGGCAGCAAGAATAAGCCGGCATTCCGGCTCGGCCAGCGCGCCCATCTCACGGCTGGGATCGCCCATCAACAACACCCGTGCCATGCCCTCAGGATGCTTCTGGGTGTAGTTGGTAATGATGCCGGCAATGATGTTGGCCTTGTTCTTGCCGTAAGGACGATTGACCGGAACAAAGCGTCCGTCGGCATCCAGATCGTATTCCTCGAACTTGCCGGTGGGATATTCCGCTCGCGTCTCTTCTGGAGGAGGCGTGAGCATTTTGATGATTTCGTAGGGATAGATCATACCGCGCTGGCGCATCTTGACTACCTTTTGGTCGTACTCGGCCAGCGGTTTCAACGGCTGAAGCTTGTTGGCGTTGTGGAAGGTCATCAGCAGACCTGTGCTGCTGGGATTCGAAATCCGTACTATCGTATCGCGCAGCTCGCCGGTCTTGGGATGAGGAATTCTGGCGCGGACAACGACCTGTTCCAGACCCAAGCCATCGCCGGCGGGGGCAAGGCGACGCGCGATGTCGTGCATTTCGTCCGCATTGAAATTCAGTGGCGGCCATACATAAAGCAGTACCCGGTTCCAGTAGAGGCGCTTCTGCGGCGGGCGCCTCATTTGGAAGAGACGGATTGCCGCCAGCGATTCGGCGAACATCCGCTCCAGATGGGGCAACTGCACCACCCGGCCTTCCTCATCCCGCACCGGGGTAAGGTCACGCACCTCGGCGCAGGCAAACAGCCGCTCATCCTTGGGGTTGTCGCGGGCTACAGCATGCAGCAGGTAAATATCTTCCGCGGTCGGCAGCCGATCGATATTGAAGTTCTCCAGCCTCCATAGGTGAAGCCGATTGGCCATTGCGGGATGGATTCCGCGATAGAACTTGTCCTCCTCGAATTTGTTCTCCTGGAGGCGATAAGTGAAGTGCAATACGCCGCTCCCGTCCGGGCTGCGGCCGGGACCACCAACCGCCACCACAATTCGCCGAACCGGGCGGGAGAACTCCGCCTGATTGAGCATGTCGTGGATCTCGCCCTGAGTTACCTCCGCGTCGCCCAATGAGGCTGGATGCCAGACATAGAAATCGATAGCGACGTAACTGTCGGCCGGCACTTCCGCAATCAGGGGAGCCAGGTCCCGTACCGCCTGGTCCAGACGGGAATATTCGGCGTGAACGGTAAAGAGTTGGGTACGGTGTTCGTTCTCCGT
Organism: uncultured Acidobacteriaceae bacterium; assembly: GCA_963785825.1. Taxonomy (GTDB): domain Bacteria; phylum Acidobacteriota; class Terriglobia; order Terriglobales; family Acidobacteriaceae; genus Bog-257. The sequence goes on from CAWAWQ010000003.1 coordinate 890,345, forward strand.
GTATTCCGCAGTTACGTAACGTTGGCCATCGGGAGCGACGTAGCGAATGTTAGTCAGACCCTGCACGCGATAGTAGCGCGAGGTGAGGACCTCCAGCATCAACTGCCGCATTGCCGGTTCCGCGCCGGCGAAGCGCCCGGACATCAGGCCCACCAGCGGCTGCGGGCATTCGATCAGCGCGTGTATTCGCTCGGCACGGTCGGCAGCGTCGGGATTGGCCGCCAGATAGTCGAGGTGACGTTCGGCTTCTTCGTAAATAAGTTTCCATGCCCGCTGGAACAAAGGATGATCGAAGCAGCGATAGCGCACTTCTCGCGCGAGGTCGCTAACATTGGGAAAGACTCCACGGGTGATGGAGATCATGCGATCCAGCAGATTGCGAAACGCTTCGTCTTTTTCCGGCTCCAGCATCCCGCCGCGCGGTAGCCGCCGCTCCAACACGCCCAAAATCGGTGCGACCTGCTGCTCGATACGCTGATGCGATTTGTAAATCCAGAGCAACGTCGCCTCCAGCTCAGGCGAACGGTCCAGTGTCATGATGCCGTAGTGAGCGAGCGTCCGCTGCAGGGCCTCGACGAAGGTGGCCGGCAATGCTTCTCCATGCGTCTCGATCGTCCGCAGGTAAGTAAAGAGGTAGGCTTCGGTGCTCGGCGCCTCGCCACCCGACGGGTTGTTTAGCCCTGGCTTGCGCCGGAACAAAGAGCAAGTGTCGACGAAAATGTTGAGGATTTCGTCTTCGCGACGGCGTATTTCTTTCGTATCGGACGCTGGTTCCTGGAATTTGCCCCATTCCGCGAACGTCTTCGCAATATGGGCTGGATCGACATCGAAGCCGAGCATCAGTTGCCGCAGCTCTTCCAGGTTGCGGCGCCACGGCGATGTGCCCGCCTGGCTCGCATCGGCGGTGGTGAGCGAGGTGCCAAACACGACGCGCTCCATTGCCTCCTCAGTCTCGTCGGCTACGGGTTCGATCTGGACCAGCGGCGCACCGATGTCGACTTGGACGTTGGGTATGGTCATCACGTGACGGATTTTTCCGGAGAAGGGCGCCACCACCTGCATCTCCATCTTCATCGCTTCCAGCACCAGCAGGCGATCACCGGTGGAAACCCGGTCGCCCGGTTTCACGGCGATCGAAACTACGACCGCCGGCGCCGGCGCATGCACCACTCCGCCATCGTCCCGCTCGATGCGATGCGAAACTCCGTCCACTTCGACGCGGTAGCTCAGGCCGTGGGTCACGGAAACCACATGCGAGCGTTGTCCGGCAGTGGTGAGCCAATACTCGAAGGGACCGAGAGGATGCAAGTGAGCTTCGACATGCGATCCGTCGACTTCGACCAGATACTGTTCCGGCCCGACGCAACGGGTCTGCAATGCATAGGACTGTCCACGGTAGCGTAGCTTGATCGTACGACCGGCCTGGCTGCGAACATGGGGACGCCCGCGCACCGCCGAGGTATAGAACTGCGTCTGCTCCATCGCCAGTTCGGCGTTGTACACTTCGATTGCCGCCTGCAACAACGCCACATCGGCGTAACGACGCGACAGGTGCTCGCCGCGGGCCGCCAGACGGTCGAGCCACTCGACATCCACGGCGCTGTTTTGCACCTCGGAACGGCCCAGCAACTCCAGGAGAAATGCCTTGTTGGTGGCGCCACCCTGGATCACGACAACACTTTCCCGCAGCACCCGCTGTAAGCGTGAGAGCGCTTCCTGCCGGTTCTGGCCGTAGCCGATGATCTTGGCGACCATGGAGTCAAACTCCGGCGGCACGCGATCTCCGACAGAGACTCCAGTATCGATGCGCACGCCCGGGCCGCCGGAAATGCGCAGCCGCTCAATCGTGCCCGGCCCCGGAGCAAAGCCATTCTCCGGGTCTTCCGCATTGAGGCGCACTTCAATGGCGTGACCTTTGGTCGCCGGAGCCTCTCCTTCCAGACGCCCTCCGCGCGCGACGTGAATCTGCAGCTTCACCAAGTCGAGCCCGGTCGTGCATTCCGTCACCGGATGCTCAACTTGCAGCCGGGTGTTCATCTCCATGAACAAGAAGCGCTGGGTCTTCGGTTCATAAAGGAATTCCACCGTGCCGGCATTGTGATAGCCGGCAATCCGGCTGAGACGCACCGCGCCTTCCCGCAGCATGTGGTCCTGTTCGGCTGAGATCGCCGGCGAGGGCGCTTCTTCCATCACCTTCTGATGCCGCCGCTGGATAGTGCAATCGCGTACGCCCGCGGCCCAGGTTGTGCCGTGATGGTCGGCGATGATCTGGACCTCGACATGCCGAGTCCCGCCGTTGATGAGTTGTTCCATGAAGACAGTGGGATCGCCAAATGCCTTGAACGCCTCAGCCCGCGCGCGCTCGAAGGCTAGCGGGAGTTCCTCGACTGACTGCACGCGGCGAATGCCGTGCCCGCCGCCTCCAGCCGTCGCCTTAATGAGTAGCGGATAGCCGAGACGCTGGGCGTGCTCGCTGGCTTCGTCCAACGTTTCCACCGGCCCATTGCTCCACGGTGCTACCGGTATCCGCGCCTGTTCGGCCAGCCGCTTGGAGGAGATCTTGTCTCCCAGGCGTCGCATCACGTCCCCCGAGGGACCGATGAACACGATGCCCATCTTCTGGCAAAGATCGGCGAAGGCGGCATGCTCGGCCACGAAACCCCAGCCCACCCAGACTGCTTCTACGCGCGCGGCGATGAAGGTCTTTTCCAGCAGTCCGTAATCCAGGTAGCTGCTCTTCAGATGACCGGTAACGGGGTCGACGACACGGGCAGCGCCGAGCGGAACCGCTTCGTCGGCCTCGCGGACGAACATGGCGTTGCGGTCGGGCTCGGTGAAGAGGGCGATGGTCCGCAATGAGGTGCCGTACTCCTGGTTGAACTCCCGCGCTGCATGGATGAAACGCATGGCGGCTTCGCCGCGGTTGACGATAGCCACGCGTTGAAATTCGTGCTGCATAAGTCCCCCGATCGTTGAATGGTCGCGGTTATCAGCTGAGGGTCATGCCATCACCGATCGCATCACCCGAAGCGGCTCGACATCGACGCTGTTGGGAAGCGCGACGGTGCGGTAGCCGCTGAGATGCAAGTATTGGTTGCCGGCCTTGTCCACGACTTCGGCATTGAAGCTTTCGCCTTGCGAATCGGGCGTCACCACCGCGTACAGCGGACCTTCGGCCAGCTCCGGTGAGCGCAGCCAGCAGACCTCGCTGACATGCAACGGCAGGCCCATGCGGTTCTGCGTTCCGATCTCCCAGAGGCCGGCGGTTTGGAAGCAAAGCTCGATCAGCCGCGGCGCCATCAGCGTGGGACGATCTGCCGGCTGGTGATTACCCGGCAAGGCTTGCTTCATTAGCCCGATCATCCGATCGCCCTCCCACCATGCCCGCTCCAACACCTGGTACGCGGGCCCATGGAAGTAAATGCGGTAGATCTCCGCCGCGTCGATGATGGATTGCGACGAGAGGCCGAGCGGCTTTTCGGTGATAGCTTGCGAAGCTTGTTTTGCCAGCAATACGCGAGCGGTGAAGTGCGTGGTCTCTTGTGGCTGCACCTGGTTCGGCAAAGTACGGCGGCCGATCAAACGGCAATCGGCAACCAGCTTTCCAGCCTGCGGATGGAACATTGCCTGGACGATCAACGTCCGCGGCTCGTCGCGGTAGAACTTGAACGGCGCCAGGAAATTGACTTCTTCCACTGCCCCGATGTGCCATCCGGGATGCACACATAAGGCGGCTTCGGCGAAGGCCTCGATGCCCATGACTCCGGGCAATACCGGTGTGCCGTCCATGCGATGGTCATTGAGGAACGGTTGCACCTTCGGATCGAGCGTCGTCTCCATGGTCAGGCCGCTGTAGATCCCCATTGCGGTAACCCTGCCCACCATGGGGCCTTGCCGTTCCACCACCGGCTCCAGTGAGGTGGTATCCAGGCCACCCGTGGAATCCCACTCGTTCAGCAGAACTCCCAGACGCTGTCCGACGACGACTTCGCCGCAGGTTGCGCCGGAGGTCAGCTCGCGCCGAATCCAGGGAATGCCCGCTTCCGGCGGCAGCATGTCGATACCCGCCAGCTCCATCATCTTGGGGATGGAGCCGCGTGTCGCCATACCAATGCCGCCCCACGCCGACCAGTCGATGGCAATGCCGCGCATGCCTGGCCGGGTCGTGCGGAAGCTGGAGGTGATCTTGCACAGCAGGTCATTGGCGGAACTGTAGTCGCTCTGTCCTCCGTTGCCGAAGCGACCAGCGACGGAGCTGAATGCCACGGTCGCGCCCAGCGGCATGTTGCCGATGGCGCGCAGCAGGTTGAACCAGCCATCGCTCTTGACGTCAAAGACCAGGTCGAACTCGCGCGGGTCTTTATCGGGCAGGAAGTGGCTGCGCTCGATGCCGGCTGCATGCAGCAGCACATCGATGCGTCCGCTGCGCTGCCGCACCTGCTCGATGATCCGGGCGACGGCTTCGCCGTCGGTGAGGTTGACGCTGAAGTAATGCGCCGTCCCTCCCGCGGCGTGTACCGCGTCGATCGCGCTCTGCGCCGCCTGGGCGCGTTCCAGCGCCGCCAGTTCCTTTTCCACCATTGCCGGCGTGGCGCGTTCGCCCCGCGCCTTGATGCGCTCAAACAGATCGCGCTTGAGGTCGTCCTTGTCGGTGACAAAGCGCTTCAGGTCGGGATTGTTGGGATCGGGTTCGGGCACCAGGTCGAGCAGGTAGAAGGTGCCGCCGGAAGCGTTCGCCAGATCGGCAGTGATGGCGGAGACGATGCTTCCTGCCGCGCCCGTGACCAGGAATACGCTGTCTTCATCCAGTACGAAGCCGGGCTGTCCGTCGGCCACGGGCTGCTGCTGCACGCCAACAGTCCAGCGCAGTCCGTCCTTGTACCCAATCTCGACTGCACCGGGATCGCGCAGGGTTTCCTGGATGAGAGTATCGGCGATCTCTGACGGGTTACGCACTGGTTCGAAATCGACTGTCTTTACCAGCACGTCGGGACGCTCGCGCTTGTAGGTCTTGGTAAAGCCGGCAACCGCGCCGCCCAGAGGAGCGACCGCTCCCGCTTCGTCGTATCCGTGCTGACCACCCAGCCGGACTGCCGAGACCAGGAAGGTGCCCGGCGCAAACACCTGCTCGTACAACGCGCGCATGGTGTGGTAGAAGAGCTTCACCCGCACACGCAGGGCTTCACGCCACCCGGCCAGGTCCATGGCCATCAGGCTGCCCTCGTTGTCGAGTGCCGGTAGCCAGTACACGCCTTGCACCGGTCCGGTGGCGATCCACTCGTTGAGTTGAGCGGTCAAGGCATCCGCTGTGGGTGCGCCTTCAATCAGCAGGACTTCGACTCCCTTCGACTGCAACTGCTGCTTCAGGGCGTCGGCGACACCATGCTGGTCAGGCATGATCACTACACGGTTACCCGCAGCGAGCTTCACGCCGGTCGATTTGCACATATTGAGCGGCGGGCGAAGATTAGGCACTGCAACGCGACGCGGAACGCGTTCGGCCGCCTCGAAGTTCAAGGCCGGCACGCGCGGAGTTTTGGATTTCGGCTTCGCAGGTGTCGGCTGCAGCACGGTAGCCGCGTTCTCGCTTGCTGTCTTTTGCGTAACGGCGGGTGTTGCCGCTCCCGGCCGCCTTTGCTGCGCGAAACCGATCACGTGGTTCAGGGTTGGAAACTCGCGCAGCTTTAGGTTCTCGTCGCGCGGAATGTTGTACGTCGAACGGATGGCGGCGAACATCTCCGCCTGCTTGACGGTGTCTATGCCGAGATCAGCTTCGAGGTCGAGATCCAAGTCGAGCATGTCCTTCGGGTAGCCAGTCTTCTCGGCGACGATGTCGAGGACCTTCTGCTTGATCTCCTCGTCGCTCGGACCTTGCGCGACGGCCGAAGCTGTTGCGGGAGCGCTCGGCTCGGCAATATTTGCCGCTGGAGCAGGAGCAAGAGCGGCCTGGCTGGCGGGGTCCGAGACCTGCACGCCGGCCAAGTCGGGGCGCTTCTCGTACACGAAGCGAATCACGTGCGCCAGGGTCGGGTAGTCGCGGAGCTTGCGGTTTTCATCGCGCGGGATGTTGTAGATTGCGCGGATGGCGGCAAACATCTCCGCCTGCTTGACGGTATCGACGCCAAGATCGGCTTCGAGATCAAGATCGAGGTCCAGCATGTCCTTGGGATAGCCGGTCTTCTCGACCATCAACTCCAGAATGCGCTCCCTTACCGATTCGTCGGGACCGTTTGCCGGGGATGCAGCCACCGGCGCGGGTATGACCGGCGGGCTCACAACCGGAGCCGCTGCCGGAGCTGCCGGCTTGCTTGCTCCCTGTGGTGCAGGCGTGCCCGCTAGGTCCGGCCGCTTCTCATACACGAAGCGAATCACGTGCGCCAGAGTCGGGTAATCGCGGAGTTTGCGGTTCTCATCGCGCGGAATGTTGTAGATCTCGCGGATGGCGGCAAACATCTCCGCCTGTTTGACGGTATCGACGCCAAGATCGGCTTCGAGATCAAGATCGAGGTCGAGCATGTCCTTGGGATAGCCGGTCTTCTCGACCATCAACTCCAGAATGCGGTCTTTCACTGACTCGTCAGGACCAATTGCGGGCGCCGTAACCACGGGCGCCGGAGTAACCGGCTGCGCCGCCACCGCAACGACGGTGGCAGCAGGCGCGGCTGGCTGAGGTGCGACAGGAGCCGCTATCGGTTCAGCCTGCTCAATGGATTTTGCGGACGGAGCCGCGCCTGCCAAATCGGGACGCTTCTCGTACACGAAGCGGATAACGTGCGCCAGAGTCGGGTAATCGCGAAGTTTGCGGTTCTCGTCGCGCGGGATGTTGTAGATTTCGCGGATGGCGGCGAACATCTCCGCCTGCTTGACCGTATCGACGCCGAGGTCGGCTTCCAGGTCGAGATCGAGGTCCAGCATGTCCTTGGGATAGCCGGTCTTCTCCACCATCAACTCGAGAATGCGCTCCCTCACCGGATCGCCAGCACCATTGTCAGGAGTTGTCACCGCTGGTGCTGGCGATACCGGCTGAGTTGCGACGGGAGTCGTGGTTGACGGCCGCGCCGCCGGGTGAGGTGCAGAAGCTACGGCGAGGTCGGGCCGCTTCTCATACACGAAGCGGATCACGTGCGCGAGCGTCGGATAATCGCGCAGCTTGCGATTCTCGTCGCGCGGGATGTTGTAGATCTCGCGGATGGCGGCGAACATTTCCGCCTGCTTTACGGTATCGACACCAAGATCAGCTTCCAGATCGAGATCCAAATCCAACATGTCCTCTGGATACCCGGTCTTTTCCACCATCAAGGTGAGGATGCGTTCTTTCACGGATTCGCCCGCGGTTTTGGGGTTTGGCGGTGCAGGCGGCGCGGCCACTGCGATAGGGATCTCCGCCTTAGGCTTGGCAGCCTGTACGGCGGGACTGACGGCTGGCAGCGGTGCGCTGGGCTGCCGCGTGGCTAAGGCCGGAGCCGCGACAACGGCGACCGGCGCAGCCGCCATTACGGCTACTGGCACGGGAGATGCAGTTTGCACGACCGCTGCCGGTGCGGTCTGCGCGATGGGACGCGGCGCGGGCGCGGCAGGAACAGCCGGAGCCGGAACACGCGGGGAGCGAACTTCTTCCGCCGGCGCGACTACTCGCTTTTCCGGGCCGTTGTCTTTGACCCGCAGGGTGCGATGCACTACTTCCAGTTCTGCCGTGGGGCGGCCGGCCAAGCGGCTCAGCCAGCTATTCCAGACATTGCTGTCGGCGATGCGATAGGAGTATCCCAGTTCGTTCGGCTTGCGATGGGTCTTGTCCTTGTTTGGCACCCAGCGCAGCAGCATCATGCTGATCTGCGAGCCGAAGCCGGCGCCCAGATGCAAGGCGTACTCGACGGGATAGCTCCCGCCCTTGGATAGGTTCAACGAGCCAAGCTCGGGATCAACTTCCTTAAAGTTCGCAACCGGCGGCACCAATCCCGTCTCCAGCGCCTTGACCGCGAGGACGTCTTCGATGCCGGTCGCCATGGCGTGGCCGGTATAGCCCTTGGTGTTGGCGATGACGATCTCGTCGACAACGTCACCGAAGACCTTACGCAGCGCGTGGACCTCCGCCGAGGCGCTGCCGCCCCGCGCGGGTGTGTAGGTCTCGTGGGAGACGAAGACCATTTCCGGCGCAATCTGCTTACGCTGGATCCCGGTACGCAGCTCCGCCTTCGAGACCAGGTCCTCCATGACCTGGCCGATATGCTGCACGTCCAGGCGAGTGCCGTGGAAGGCGCTATTGGCGGTGACGGTGCTCAAGATTTCGCAGATGGGCTGAATGCCGCGTTCGCGGGCGGCTTCGGCGCTTTCGACCACGAGGGCGGCGGCGCCCATGCCCATGATCAGGCCGTGACGGCGGCGGTCAAACGGAATGGCGGCATCTTCCACCGCTTCGTCCGTGGCTGCCGTTCCACTGGCCAGAAAGCCGGGGCCGAACCACCCAATATTGTTGTCGGAAGTGACATCGTCGGCCGAGATGACGATCACGCGGCGGCAACGGCCGGCACGAATCCAGTCCTCCGCCAGGCTTACCGCCTGAGCCGTGGTGGCACAAGCGGAGTTGATTTGGGTATTGGGACCGCGAGCGCCGATGAGTTCGGCGAATTGCGAATGTCCCATGGACAGCACGCGCAGTAAGAAGCGCCGGTCGAAGACGTAAGGATCCTGCTCAAGTTTGGTGCGCAACTCTTCGATGCGCCGGTCGAGTTGCTGCCCCAATAACGAATGCCCGTTCGCCGCACTGGCCCGCAAGCTCTCCAGCATGGTCAACTCTTCGCGACGGGCATGGTCCTCGAAGTAACCGGAAATGATCTCCGCGAAAGAATCGCAGCCGGGAAAGGCGGAGCCGAAGATCACGCCGGTTTCATCGCGCAGAGCATCCGGGAGTCCCCAGCGCTCGGGCAGCTTTGTGCCCTTGGTCGTCGTCTTGTAACGCATGATCATCGGGATGCCGGCATCACGCATGGCATCGATGCCGACGGCAATGGCCAAACGGGTGACGCGGTCGAAGGCAGCCAGGTGCTCGGCAGGAACACCGAACTCTTTTTGCAGATCGAACTCGCCGCCGCGGCCGGCCAGCTTGAGCACGTCCGCCACATCGGTGATGGATTCGAATGTGGGTTCTCCAACGCCACTCTTCACCAGCCGCCGTATCCGTTTGTCGAGCATGGCTTGACGGAACTCCGCCGGAATCGGCGTGATAAATTGGTCGCCGCGCAGGATGCGCTCCATGTTCCCATCGTCGAAAATGTGCTTGGTTCCCGGCAGGCCCAGGGATGCGCCGGTAATCGTGACGGCTTCGAACGAGGGAGCGAAGCCCTTGGGAGAATCGCCATTCGATGGGGTGATCTTTGGAATGAAAACAGGTGAGGTTGTCGCGACCGGCGTAGGCTTGGGGGATTCCGCCTGGGGCGCAGGTTTCGCAATCTCCGCCACGGGCGCAGCCTCAGCTTTGGTGACCGCCGCTTGTTCGTGAACTGCAACTGTCGCATCCGGGCGCCCGCATCCCAGGCCTGCTGCATACATTCCACACAGTGCCTGGTTGAAGGCGGTGAGGTCTTCGAGCTTGGGATGATTGGTGAACAGGGAGAAGACTTCCGGATCGCTTCCCAGCACATCCTCGGCGAATCCCTGCAACGCCTTCTTGGGACCGACCTCAACGAAGACGCGCGCACCTGCGTCATATAACGTGCGCAGGCCTTTGACGAACTGCACTGGCGCCGCGACCTGCTGCGCCAGAATATCGGGGATCCGCGATCCAACATCGGGACCGGTCGGGTAAAACTCTCCATTGATGTTGGCGATAATCGGAATTTGCGGCGATTGCAGATGCAGCCGAGAGAGCATCTGCTTCAGCGGCTCGCTTGCCGGCGCCACGATGGAGGTGTGGAAGGCATGGCTGACCGGCAACTCGACGAAGTTGTAGCCGGCCTGCAGGAAGATCTGCGCGGCCTGGTCGATTGCCTTAGTCTCCCCGCCCACCACAGATTGGCTGTTGCTGTTGACGTTGGCGATCACCAGGTAACCGTCGACGCTCTTCAGAATGCGCTCGACTTCGGCAATCGGAGCAAAGACGGCGGCCATCTTGCCGTTGTCTTTCATGGAGACGCGCGTCATCTCGCGGCCGCGTGCGCTCACCGCTTCCAGCGCCTCTTCGAACGGCATCGCGCCGGAGGCGACCAGCGCCCCGTACTCGCCGACGCTGTGGCCCATGGTCATGTCGGGACGAATGCCGTAGGCTGCCAGCAGCCGAGTAGTGGCGATGTTGATGGTAATTACTGCCGGTTGCGTGACAGCGGTCTGGCGCAAAGCGTCTTCGGCTTGCGTGAGGGCCTTCTCATCCGCCGCATCGAGATAGATGAAGTCGGTGAGCGGCTTGCCCCCGAGCAGCGGTTCCATGATCTTGTCCGCCTCTTTGAAGCTGTCGGCGACGATGGGTTCCTTCTCGCGAATGCCGCGCAGCATGTTCACGTATTGCGAGCCCTGGCCGGTGTAGAGAAACGCTACCTTGCCTGCCGGACCATGGCCGCGGAAGATTCCCTGGGGACGCAACGCTTTCCACATGGCCGGCTGATTAACCTTCACGGCTTTCAGAGCTTTCGTCGATTTGTCGGCGAGATCGGCGGCGTCGGTGTAGTCGATTGCAAGGCGCTCTGGGGCGCGCAAATCGGATTCCGCAGGCGCGGCCGGTGCCGGCGCTACGCCCGTCAGCGCGGCCTTGTTGATGGCCAGCAGGCGCTCGGCGATGGCAGCGTCAGACTCGGCGCCAATTACCAGCGCGCCCCGCAAAGGGGCTTTATAAGAACCTTGCGCCTGCGCGGTTGGCGGCATGGCATTCGCTATGGTGCCTCCGGTGATCGCAGCCGGAACTTCACCCACCGCGACGGCATGCTTGCCGTTTCCGTTGAGCCTTCCGGGAATGTATTCCTCCAGCACGGCATGGAAGTTGGTGCCGCCGAAACCAAAGGCGCTCAGGCCGGCACGCCGAATGCCATCGGCAGGAATTTCCCACGGCTTCAGGGTCGTGTTCACATAAAGAGGAGAGTGAGCGAAGTCGATCTCGGGGCTGGGATGCTCGCAGTGCAGGCTCGGCGGCAGGATTTTGTCACGCAGGGCCAACACCGTCTTCAGCAGGCCGGCTGCACCAGCCGCGCCTTTCAGGTGTCCGAAATTTGACTTCACCGAGCCCAATGCAATCGAGTTCTTTGGCAGGTTGAACTCGCTGAGCACGTCCACCATGCTCTGGCCTTCCACCATGTCGCCCGCGCGCGTCGATGTGCCGTGGCCCTCAAACAAGGTCGCGCTGGCAAGCGGGAGGCCTGCATTCTTCCAGCCGCGCTGGACACACAATCTTTGCCCGACGGGATTGGGGGCAGTGATGCCTTTGCCTTTACCGTCGCTCGATCCGCCCATGCCGCGCAGCACGGCGTAGATCTTGTCGCCATCGCGCTCGGCGTCGGCCAGACGCTTCAGCAGAAAGATGGCTGCGCCTTCGCCCATCACAAAGCCGTCGGCTCCCTGGGCGTAGGGGCGAGAGCCCGTGCCCGAGAGCGCACCGATCTTGCAGAACTTCACGAAGGTGGGAGCGCCCATGTTGCGGTCAACACCGCCGGTCACGACGACGTCATAATGATTTTGGATCAGACCTTCCGTAGCCGAACTGATGGCCGCCATCGCTGAGGCGCAGGCCGCGTCCACAACATAGTTGGGGCCGTGGAAATTGAAGATATTGGCAAGGCGTCCGGCAATACAGTTGGACAATTCGCCAGGCATGCTGTCTTCGGTGACCTGAGGCAGCCGCGTTCCCATGCGCTCGTGCAACTCGCGGGTAATCTTCTGCCGGACTTGCTTGGGCAGCGCCGCGAAATCGGCGATCTCGTCCAATTGGCTGGCATACTCCGGGAAAAACACCCGCAGGGCCGTCAAGTAGTGCTTCTCGCCCGCCATGGCGTTGCCCAGAATCACCGCTGTGCGATCCAGGTCGAGGGGGCGCTTGGGGTAACCGAAATCCTCCAAGGCTTCGCGGGTGCAAGCGATGGCCCACTTCTGCGTGCCATCCATGCATTCGGCAACCCGGGGTGGAATGGGCAGGCGCCACTTCATCGGATCCCATGACGCTTCACGCACCCAGCCGCCGATCTTGGAGTAGGTCTTGTCCGGCGCAGTCGGATCGGGATCATAGTAGAGGGCGGAGTCCCAGCGGTCCGGCGTAACTTCGCTAATGCTGTAACGGCTGTTCTTCACGTTTTCCCAAAAGGTTGGGACGTTGGGAGCGTCGGGCAGGACGGCTCCCACTCCCACAATCGCTATCGCACGATGAGCAGTTTTTTCCATGGCGAACAATTCCTTTGTGGTTATTCCAAGCACAGGGACAAAGTAGCGGCGATCGAGCGGCAGAAACGGCAAATCTCAGGATGTTGACTGGGTCTTCTCTCCTACCACCTGAGGAGCGATTCCGTTGGCAAGTCCTGGATCCGCCGAGCACACCCGAGCACCCATTACTGTGGCAGGGGGAGGAGAGGGATGTCAGTGATGTGGCGTCAGGGGATGCGTGACGAATGCCACAGTACACGGTGATAAGTAGCGTGTTGAGACACACAATACCTCACTTTTGGTGCTGGAGGCTGAGCGCAATCGCCGGCCGGCGCAGCCAAAATAAAGAGTGATACGTGTTGCAACATGCAATTTTGGCGGTAAACGTTCGCTTTTGAGCAGCGGAGATTCCGGCCGAGCAAAACGGGCAAAATGCGCCGCGGCAAATACGCGTGTCAACACGCGATTCTTTGCGACGGGCTCTGCGAGCCGCGGAATTCGCGGCGTTTTGCGGTGTGACAGAGCAAAAAAAAGGCATCCGCCGAGTCACGGATGCCGGTCGAGCGCCGCTTTAGGCGAGCACGGGTTCTTCGACTTGCTTCTTTACCCGGCTGTAGAGCACGTCGGCAACGTAGTCCATGTCGGCCAGCAATCCGGACTGGGCGCGGAGGACAGCGGGCAATCCGACGGCCTGCTCCAGGCTCGCCAGATCGCCATCGTTGATGTGAGCGGAGCCGGCGATCCAACTCACGCCATTTTGCGCCACCTTCAGTGCGGCTTCGCGGGCGAAGATGCGGCTGATGGCCGCCAGCGCCGTAGGGTCAAAGCGGTCGTTGGCCTTCTCGTTGAGTCTGCCCTCGGCGGACAGCGCCGCCCGCCTTGCCAGGGTGGCAGCGCACTCCGCATAAGCGATCCACTCGCCGAGACGGAACAGGATGTGCTGGAATCGCGTCAGTCGGTTCAACCTGTCCTTCTCCATAATCTCGGCGAGAGCGTGCAAGGCCAGCGCGGCGACATCGGCACCCACGTTGGGATGGGCGGCATGCAGCGCTTCGGCCTGACGGGCGCGCTCGTGATAATACTGCCCTCGCGTCTTCAGGTGAAGCTGCCAGCGATCGCGGCTGATCGTCATCTCCATGATCTCGGAAGTGCCTTCGTAGATCCGGGTGATGCGAACGTCGCGGCTGACTTTCTCAACCATGTACTCGTGGGTGTAGCCGTATCCACCCAGCGCCTGGATACTGGCGTCGGCGGCGGCATCGCCGGCTTCGGTTGACATGTACTTCGCGATGGCGCCTTCGGTGTTCAGGCTGCCCTCGGCGCCGGCGTCAATCCGCTCGGCTGTTTCTTCGATATAGGCGCGGCCGGCTTCCAGACGGACCACGTGAGGAACGATCAGCTTGTGGGTGTAGCCCTGCTTCTCCGAGAGCGGTGTTCCGCCCTGGATGCGCTTCGCGGAGTAAGGAATCGCGCGATCCAGCGCGGACCAGCCGGCGCCCAGCCCGAAGGCCGCAACCATCACGCGCGTATAGCCGAAGACCATCTGCGCCTGGATCAGGCCCTGGCCTTCTACGCCGCCGACGAGCCGGTCAACATCAACATAGACATCGTTGAGAGCCAGCGCGGCGGTATTGCTCAGGCGAATGCCGTGCTTGTTTTCCGGCTTGTCATGGGCGAAGCCCTTGGTGCCCGCGTCAACGATGAACCAGCTTGGCCCGGCTGGGGTGTTGGCCAGGATGGTGTAGTGGTCGGCGATGCCGCCGTTGCTGATCCACTGCTTGGTGCCGTTGATTTTGTACCCGACTACCTTGCCATCTTTTTCGACACGATCGGCGATGGTCTTTAACGCGCCCAGGTCGCTGCCGGCTTCGGGCTCGGTCGCGCCGTAGGCGAACAGAACGCCTTCGTCGGCAATTTTCCCCAGCCATATCTTCTTTTGCTCCGGAGTGGCGCCGAAGGTGATGGGGTCACTGCCCAGGAAGGTGGCGAACAGCGAGGTGGCGACACCCAGGTCGATCTTCGCCATCTGCTCGCAGATGAGGTAGACGTCGAAAGTGCTTCCGCCCATGCCGCCATACTCTTCCGGAATGAACAGGAGCTGAATCCCCAGTTTGTCCGGATCGCTCATGTGGCGGACAATCTCCACCGGGCATTCGTCGCGTTCATCGAGAGCGATCAGTTCTTCATCGGGCAGACGCTTCTTGGCGAAATCCCGGAGCGATTTCAAACTCAGTTGCAATGTCTTCTTGGTGATCATGAGGAAACCTTTCTGCGTTTAGATATCTCTACGCGGGTCGGGTAGAGCGGGCCTTCAGGCCCGCGTCCCGCGCTTACTGTTTGTTCGAGTCGGCTTTTAGCCGACGACTTACGTGCCGCCGGGCTGAAGCCCGGCTTCAAAAGCGTGTCGTCCCTACGGGACTCGGACACAATGTTTGCAGGCTACCCAGCACTCCGCTTCGCTCCGTGCTGGGCTATCCTGACGCCGCGCCTACGGCGCTCATTTCTTCGACTGCTTACTCCATTGCCCAAAAGCAGTGTCGTTAGGCATCTCTCCAAACTTCGCGATAACCCAGCTCCCACAGTGCCGCTCAACCTAAGTTTGCGACGTATACGCGGCGCTGGAAAGCCGCTCTACGCTGTGCTTTCACACTGACACCTGTTTCATTTCCCGGACCTTGCTGGTCAATTCTGGCAGGAACTCCAGGATGTCGTCCACAATTCCGATGTCAGCCACCTGGAAGATGGGGGCTTTGGGATTTTTGTTGATGGCGACGATGAAGGGATTGCCCTTCAGACCGGCCAAATGCTGAAACGACCCACTGATGCCGCACGCCATATAAACCTTAGGCTTCACGGTCTTGCCGGACGAGCCTACCTGGCGGGATTTCGGCAACCATTTGGCATCGACCACAGGCCGCGAGCAGCTCACTGCTGCGCCCAGCGTTTCGGCCAACTCTTCGGCGATGCCGATGTTGTCTTTTTCCTGAATGCCACGTCCGACGGAGACCAGCAGCGCATGTTTGGTGATATCGACATCGCCTGCCTCGGCGACGATCGTCTCGAGATACCGCCGCTTCGCCGTGAGGTCTCCCACGTCAGCGGACTTATCGACAACGGTTCCGCCGGCGGGAGCGGTCTCCTGCGGTTTGAAAGCGCCCGGACGGACGTTGATGACTGCGCCTGAGGAGATGTCGCAACGAACGTGCGCGCTGACCTGTCCACCGAACTCCTGGCGAACCAGTTTGAGGAAGTTGCCTTCAATGCCATCGATGCCAAGCACGTCGGAAACAAATGCCGAGTTCAGTTTGACGGAAAGCCCCGGCGACATATCCATTCCGAAGTGAGCGTGCGGGACAAGCACAATGCCGTCATGCGGCAGTACGTTGACCAGCGCCTTACGCACCACTTCCGCGTTGGGATAGGAGAGCGCCGGGTTAGCGATCTTCCAGACCTCGGGGTAGGAGGCGCGCAGGGTCTCACAAACGGTATCCAGCTCCGCTCCCCAACCGGTGACCACAGCGACCGGCAACGCGGCGGGGTCGATCTTCCTGGCAGCGGCCAGCAGTTCAGCCGCGGAATCATCGGCGATGCCGCCCTTGTGTACGATGTAAGCAAAGACGCGTGCCATTAGTTCAACCCTCCTTTGGCTTTCATCAAGTCGATCAGTTTGGTGATGATCTCTTCCCGGTCGCCTTGCAGCATTTCGGCGCTCTTACCCAGCGCGGGAACGAAGTAGTCAACCCGTTTGACCTTGGCTCCGGCTTCTCCCACGGAGCCCAGATCCAGACCAAGTTCCGAGGCGCCGTACGTCGGGATCCCCACCGACGCCACCTGGCGGATACCGCGCATCCCGACGTAGCGCGGCTCGTTGATGCCGGTCTGAATCGAAAGCACACAAGGCAGGTCAATTTCGTTCATCTCCTTGTTGCCGCCTTCGATCTCGCGGCTCACCTTCAGCTTGCCGCCGTCCACCGAGATGGAATTGACTAGGGAAGCGAAGGGATAATCAAGCATGGCCGCAAGCATCCCGCCGACCTGGGCGCAGCCGTCTTCGGCTTGCACTCCGGTTAGGATCAGGTCGTAATGACCCTTCTGCACGAAGCCCTTGAGGATGGTGGCAACACCTCTGCCGTCGGAGGCGTTGAAAGCGTCGTCGGACACAAGCGCGGCGTGGTTGGCGCCCATGGCCATCTCCCGGCGCAGGACCTCCTCGTCGTCCTCGTTGCCGACTGTAACCACGGTGACGCTGCCACCGGCTTTCGCCGTGATCTGCAGCGCCTCTTCCACCGCGTAGTTGTCGGCCTCGTTCACCGAATAGACCAAGTCGTCACGTTCGATGTCGTTGCCGGCGCGGTTGAGTTGAATTTCGTTTTCCGAAGTATCCGGTACTCGTTTAACGCAAACTAGAATCTCCACAGTCGCACTCCCGAATGGTTTTCGTTTGCCAAAGTTCAAAAGTTAATGGCGAGGTTCTAAGCGAGAACACTCTCCAGCAGGTTTTCCTCTTCCGTTACTGGCGGCGGATGGTGCAGTTGCTTTTCCACCAGCTCGGTCAGATCGATGGCCGTCATCTTGCCTTCCATGCCGGCGACCTTGATCGCATCTTCTATATTCACCATGCAGAACGGGCAGGCGGTCACGATCACGTTTGCTCCGGCTTCGGCCGCCATGCGCACCCGCTTCACGCCCATGCGCTCGTCTTCCTTGGGCTCGTAGAACAGCATCAACCCGCCGCCGCCACAGCAGAATGAACGGTCGCGGCACCGGCTCATTTCGACTCGCTTCAACCCGGGGATGGCGTCCAGCACCTCGCGCGGATCGTCGTACACCTGGTTATGCCGCCCCAGGTAACAGGGGTCGTGGTAGGCGTACACGTTGTCCGGATTGTCTACGGGATTGAGCGTGATATTGCCGGACCTGACTTCGCGGCAGATTACCTGGCTGATGTGCTCGACCGGCGGTATGTCCTTGTAATCGTGCTTGAGCGCGTTATAAGCATGTGGGTCGGAGGTGACGATGCGCTGCACGCCGGCTGCCTTGATGGCCTCGACATTTTGTTCGCGTAGCGATTGGAAGAGCATCTCCTCGCCGAAGCGGCGCACGTCGTGGCCGCTATCTTTTTCTGCCGCTCCCAGAATTCCAAAATTCACGCCGGCGGCAGTAAGGATGCCGGCGCTGGCTCGTCCGATCGACTGGATCCGATCGTCGTAGGAGGTGATGCTGTCCACGAAGTACAGCGTGTCCGCGCCGTTCTTCCCGTCCAAGACTTTGACTTTGCAGCTTTCCTGGAACTCTTTCGCCTTGGTCCAATCGGCGCGCTTCTTTTCCATCTTGCCATAGGGATTCCCGCGGCTCTCTAACGCCTTGAGCGGCTTTTGCAGAGTCTGCGGCACGTTGCCGTCGTCGATCATGCCGCGCCGCATATCGACAATCTTGTCGATGTTCTCGATCAGCAACGGGCACTCCTGCTCGCAGGCGCCGCAGGTAGTGCAGGACCAGATCTCGTCTTCGGAGTAGATGGTGCCGATCACCGGCAGGCCGTTTCCGGCTTTGCCAAACATCGGATAATGCTGGAAGGCGTAGTCGCGCGCTTTAATCGACAGGAACCTCGGCGAGAGCGGCCGGCCCACGGCGTGGGACGGGCACTGATCGGAACAGCGCCCGCAATCGGCGCAGGAGTAGAAATCCAGCATGTGCTTCCAGGTGAAGTCTTCGAAGGTCTTCACGCCGAAGGATTTCACCTGATCGAGATGTTCGTCGCTGACGCCCCAGCGCACCGGCTTCACGGTTCCACGGTCGAGCTTGGAAAAGTAAACGTTGAAGAGCGACGTCTCAATGTGGAACTGGATCCCGAACGGCCGGTAACACAACAAGAAGTAAAAGGTCACTACATCGACAAAGTAGGCGCCGAGATGAATGCCTTGGAGCGTTGGCAGGGAAGTGGAAAGCAGGGCGCTCTTGAAAATCCATGGCAACGAGAACACCGCCAGGAACTCGACGGTGTGACTTTGCTGCTCCAGGTAAGCTGCCTTACTTCCCGCAAACAGACTTTCCGATGCCATCAGCAGGGCGATCAATCCCAACAGGAAGATGGCGTCGACTTTGTGGCTCTTGCCAAATTTCGCAGGCACCTCGTAGCGCGCGGGCTTGAAGACGATCCGCCGCACGGAGGCGACAATCATGCAGAGGAAGACGATGGTCGCGGCATAGTCCTTGATGACGGTGTAAACATAGCCGATCCCGGCATCGCCCTCCGGCGCAAACGCTTTCCCGGTCATGCCTAATCCCAGCAGCGAGAAGGCTTGCGTCGCCAGCAGAATGAACCCCGCGAAGATAAGGATGTGAATTGAACCGGCAATCCGGAAGCGCGGATGCTTCCACTGCCCGAGCCAATATTGAAAGACCTTTTCCAGCCGCTCCCAGGGACGATCAAAGCGGAAGTCCCGCTGCGCACGAACCAGCGGCGTCAGGCGCTTGGTCACGATGTAGGCGAAGCAGGCCAGGCCCACGAGGTTTATCATCAGGAAAAGGACTTGCCCGGGCATGGACCAGTATGTTGCTTGCGCGGGTGAACAAATGCCTTCCACCATATGCTCGGCATCTCCTACCGGAAGAATCCTAGTGAAACACCTAGCGGGCCAGAGTCACATCGCTGGGATCGTCCGTCGCGGCCCGTGTTGGCCACGATGCACTCACAGTAGCTGACAACCAACAGCAGTGCTGTGACACTCGTCAAAGCGGCGCGTGACGTTAATCACGACGAGGATGGACATCGCCAATTCGCGGCGGTTCCGCAGGGCAGTCAGTGGCGTGAATTGGCGCTGAGGTAGTGACGAATGTCACGACGCCCTGTGACCGCATCGAAGCCGGTCATGAGACCAGTGGCGGGATGGATCGGTGCGAATTGCTTGCAGCGTCATCTCATATGGCTGGGAGGCACCGTTTATGCCGGATACGGCCGCACAGTTTGCCCGCGCAAAATATCTAAACCTGGAATCATTTCGCAAGAGTGGAGCCGGCGTGCGTACGCCGGTGTGGTTCGCAGAGGAAGCCGGGCCGGCGACGGTCTTCTACGTTTACTCCGAAGCGGACGCCGGTAAGGTAAAGCGAATCCGCAACAATCCCAAAGTACGAATTGCGCCCTGCAATTTTCGCGGTAGCCTGCGAGGAGCATGGATCGAGGGGCGTGCCCGGATCTGCGGGGCCGACGAAGCGGCGCATGGACAGCAGCAACTACGAAAGAAGTACGGACTCCCCAAAATCGTCGCCGACTTCTTTGCCGGGATCGCCCGGCATAAAAACGTTGTCATAGCGATCCATTTCAGCTGAGGGTTCTCGGTCTGCGAGTATGGGTTTGCCCGCTACGCTGGGACGCGCGCGTGACGGCGATGCGTCCGGTTCCGGTGCCGGCTCGCCATGGTTGCGCGACTATGCCGACAATGGTTCGATAGTGACCAGGCAAGCGAAAGCCCATCAGCGATGTCTACGCTGATTGCCTCGTCCGGAGTGTGACGTATGGCACAGACGTAGCTCCTTGCGATGTGGGATTCTTAGATTGGCAGTTGCGATACCTTCTCATGCCGGCCGGTGCTCCCCAACGAATCGGCCCTGAAGGAGTTGAGGTGATGAACGCAGACGAATCTTGGAGATCGACTTTTCGCTATGGCCGGGCGCTGGTCAGCTCAGGTGTATCGGGACTCTCGAGCGGCAGAGACGCGCATTTGCATGGGCAGCCTCTTTCTGAAGCATTGGCCGAGTCGGCGCGTGCGTCTCTGGGGCTGGCGACGCTGGGCGCTTGTGCGGGACTGTTACAGATGTGCCTGCCAGGACGCCGCCATCGCATTGCGAAGACGGTCGTCTGCAGTGCCTTGGGAACCGCCGTCGGGTTCGCTGCCGGGTTCGCCTGGAAGACGCGTGAGTTGACCGAAGATATGGCACGCGCCGCGGTGAAGCAGATGAACGTCGTGCGCGACGAGCACTGGCTGGATCTGCACCCTATCGATTACGCATAAGGGCAGCGGCCCACACCATTGTCCTTAACGCTTCCTTTTCTCGGACGCGCTTATCACTGGTTCACCCGGGTTCTTGGGGCGCGCATCAGTTACTGCTTGCATCGAGCCCTACTCGTGGCTAATTGCCCCCCTCTTGCACAGTCTCGCAACTTGCTGAGTCGCCTCTAGCGATGGGCTTTGGCGGGGGTATTTCTTCTGGTAACCCAGAGGGTGCGGCTACCTTCTAATTCTTTCCCTCGGCGATTTGGAGGTCGAGCGCGGAGCGCTCCCCATCTATAACGACCGTGCCCGAATCCAGCAACTGCTGTCCGGTGCAATCATAATTGGCGAAGCAGCGCATCACGCGATAGGGGAGGAAGAACTCGACCGCTTCCGTGCTCGTTCCGTTAGCTAGGTGAATGGTACTGCTGAAGTCAACTCCGTCGAACGCCACGTCGGGTGGAAAGTAGTTCAAGAATGGTCGTATCAGGTGAGAAATGTGATCGTCGAAGGCAAGCGCTGCCAGCTTATAGCGTGAACTGGCATCAGGAGCATCGAGTGACGTACGCAACGAGAGCTGTAAATAAGCACCCTGGCGAAAGCCGATGAAACTCGGTGGCGCGTAGGGTGTGAAGTGCGCCTGCGGGTCGAGACCTTTGACCATCTGGTCGACATCGTCCTGATTCTGGCGCTGCAATCCTGCCAGCAACTCTGGGGTAACGATCCGAATAGGTGCTGCCTTGATGAGACTGGCGGAGACGGCAGGAGTATTCGCCGCGTCCGTATTGCCGCTAGCACTCACGGCCACCATCTTAGCTTTGTTCTCCTCTGATCGAGGAGGGTTCCGCTCCCTCCACTCGTCCGGTGGATCACCTTCGTGCAGCCATAGAGAATAGGGTTCGCTATTCAGGAATATCTGAGCTTCCAGGATGGCAGCCTGCTTTTGATCGTCAGTTTTGGCATCTACAAACCTCTGCGCTACAGCCACCGGCATAATAACGGTGATGTTCTCCGGGCGCTCGGAAGCGATTCCCAGCGCTTTCTGCCGCACATGATGCGATACTTCGATCGCGAATGCCGAAAATTCGGAGTCGTCGGGAAAGTGCGGCACCTCCGCCTGCAGCAAAGGTACGATCACCTGCTCAAAAGTTTCTTTCATGCGGGCGTATGAATCCATTCGTTCAGCTGAGTAGGAGGCGTAATAGTTCCCCGTGATTTCCAGCACCGTCTGATGCTTGTAAATATCGAATCGTATCGAGCGCTGATCAGCCGCCTGCATTTTGTCCAAGTCAACATCAAGGACACGACTAAAGTAAAAGGGATAAGGGAAGTGATGCGCTTCAATCTCTGTGCCAATGTCCATTAAGGTCTTGAGATGTCGCTGTTGCAGGCGCTGCGCTGCCGGGTCGGGCACCTCCATTGGCGTCACCGCCTGGGCGGAGACGGGAATGGTTGTTCCCAGCCCTACAAGCAGGAGGGCAGCGCCTGCAAACCACCTCATCGATCCAGCTTTCATATTCCCCCACATTGCGCCCAACCCTACTTCGCCAGCGTGAAATCGGCCTTGCCGCTGCCGGCAACCTCTACCGATTTCGTTTGTGGTTTCGATCCCTCGTGCCAGGCGACGACGGTGTATTTTCCGTCTGGCACGTTCTGGATTTTGTAATTTCCAGCGGCATCGGTCTCGGCAAAGTACGGTGTGGGACTCACGACGATATAGCCCGACATCTCCGGATGAACATTGCAAAGCAGCGGTACCACGCCAGGGTGATCGAACGTGAAGGCGCGCTTGTCTCCCTTCGGCCACGTGCCCAGGTTATGGGCGGCTTTTTTGTTGCCACCCACCGACGGCCAGAAGACGTTGTGCTGCACTGAGTCGTCGTTCTGGAAATCAACCGTCGTGCCGACCTGTACTACCAGCAGATGAGGATGGAACATCAGCCCGCGCTGATCCATCTGCGCCTTTTGCGTGGGAGCCGGGAATGTTTTTCCCGGGATGGTGTCCACATAGACCACCCAGTTCCCGGGCGACACCTTGCCTTCAATATTGGCGGCAAGAGCTGTGCCCGCCAGCGAAGCGATCAACAGCGTCATCAGAATCTTGCTCATCTTGGACCCTCTTTTCTCTCCTGGAGTTTCGCTAGTACGCGAACGTCAACCCGAGTACCAATGTGTTGGTGTGAAACGGACTGAGCGCTACCGGCAGGCCGGTGAGCGGATTGGTTGCGATCAGTACCGCCTGCGAAGGCCGGAACTGGTATTCGAAGGAGGCCTTGATGTTGGGATGAATCAGGAACTGGACAGCGGGCGTGAAGCGGTTGCGTGTCGACGCAAACGGCCCGTTGAAAGGAGCGTCAACAAAGCCGGAGCCGTCGTCATTTCGGATCAGCCCATTGATGCGGTCAGAGGTGGAATTCACGCCGTCATAGCGGAACATGACGTACATCCAGGGGTAGGCGAGCCACTCGACATCGGCGAAACCACCGCTGAACGTCGCTGGCGTGCTGTGAATAAAGCCGCCCGGCACGGCCGTATCCAGGCTTTGCAGCGGGATCAAATTTCCAGCCCCGTCGATGGGCAGAAGATTGTAATCGTGCCCATACATGTACAGAGCGTTGAACTGCAAGCAGCAGCGGTAGTTGAAAGTCATGTTGCCGCCCACGCGATAAAACGGCTCGCGCGCGGTGACGGCCGCCGCCGTGCCATCCGGTGCTGCGCCCAGCAGTCGCTGTACCGAGCGGCCGTAGAAGTAGTACGTACCGATGTTCAGATAGGTATGGTCGTGCGGTCCCGTCGACCCAGCCGCCTGGATTGCGTTGCGGCTTTCCTTGTCGCGCTCCAGATTGAATCGATAGTTAAAGGTGGCGTAGATGTCCTTGAAATTTGCGTCAGAAGCAACGCCGAGGCCGCCATTGTTGCTCCCCGTAGCCTGCGGAACATAGGGGCTGCCTGGATTGGAGTCCTGCCCAATCCCGCTGGTGTTCTGGTTGATGAAGGCTATGGAGTAGTTGTAGCCGCCAGTATGCAGTCCTCCACTCAGCTCGATGCCTTGAGCGGCGGCGTCCATGGTGAACTGGTTGTTCACGAATTGCTGAAGTGGTATGAGCGAGTTCATCGCGCCGATATTGGATTGAGTGTAGATGTCGTAGGGGCTGATCCAGATGGACTTCGACTGCGTGAACGGCAGTTCGAGTTCGAACTGGCCGGCGCGGAGGTTCAGAGCGTATTTGGGCAGCTTGAGGAGGCGGCCGATGTTGACGAATTTCAAATAGGCATCGCCCAGCCCGCCATTGGCATTGGCTCCCGACACACTGATGTCGTCATCGACCCAGAACGCAATGTCGCTGCCGAAGTTGCCGGCGGTGAAGATGCTGAACAGCCCGGTCTCAAAATCGGTCCGGGGCACGAATGGCGGCAACGTGCCGGCGGGAGTCAGCGCCGCGAACTTTCCGCTGCTAGTGCCGGTGTACTGGAAATAGTTGGACATTTGCATGCCGATCGGTGGAATGCCGGGGATGGTGCCCGGCCAGATCGCCTTCGGCCACAACTCCTTGTTGGCGGGAGCCCCCAGCATCACCGGAGGAATCTTGAGCATGGCTTCATCATCCTTGGGAAATTTGAAGCCGGCGTCTTTGAAGGCTTTGCCGAAATCATTGAGCTTCGGAAAATCGATATGGCAGGTGCTGCAACTGGTGCCATACATACGGGCGAACGCGGGAATGGCATAGCTCGGCTTCGTGAACAAAATGGAAAGCACAACCAGCATGAGTAAGAATTTCAACTTCTGCAATCCCTCGAACGGTGCCCGTAGCATCGCCGCCCTCCTCTTTACATTGTTGTTTTCACAGCTAAACCTGTTGGGTGTCCGGAAGCGTGTTCCGTCCGGGACGACAGGCGATTGGTGCGGGAAGCGCGCTCTCGCCCTGCGCTTTCCGCCGCAAGCCTCTTGAACTCATGAAGGGTGAAGAAAAGGCCGGCGCCCAGCATGAGGAACACGGTGACGCCGATCACCCCCATCAGCGCAATTCTTTCCAGGCCGGTATCGCTGCCGCTTTCCGCCTTTGTTTCTGCTGGCGCATCTTGCGGCGAAACGGAAGTTAACCGGTTGAACGGCGCGGGCGGATTACCGCCTCCACCCTGGTCCTGCTGCAAAGCAGCCATCGTCGTGTCCGTGTTTGCCGTTTGCGACGGCGGGTAAAGCGTCAAATAGAGATACACATCCGCCGCTTCGTCTTCGCTGAAGTAATAGAACACCGGCATTCTGCCGCGATGCAGCACGGGTGGCGTGCCCATCACGACGGGCGCGCCCTGCGTAACCTTGCGAACGAATTGGGCCTCGTCGGTGCGGCTGGTTAATGTCTCGAGCGGTGGGATCACCCCGTCTTCCATTGCCTGGGGAGTTGGATTGGAGCCCGCCGCGCTGTGGCAGATGTGGCACGTGGACTTCACAATGTGCTCGCCCACACGGAGTGAGGACTCGCGTACCGCAATCTGCTCACGTTGCGCGCCAGGAACGCCGGCCAACTGTTTCAAATAGCCAATCAGCGCGGCGATCTCGTTTTCGCTCAGGTGAGGAAAAGGCGGCATATCCTGTCCGCCGGTGTGCAGCCGCTGCAACAATGCAGCGTTGGACTGTCTGACCAATTGCGCCGCATCCGAGGCTGGCATTTCCATGCCCATTTTCTTCATCCGCTCCATCACCATGGCAACCGAGGTGGCACGGACGGGATTGATAACGGAATTGATTTCGGGAGGAGCGCCTAGGCCATCCGCTCCATGACAGCCTTGGCAGTTCAGTCGGTACAGATCCGAACCGTGTAGGGTTACGGTTTGGTTCGCGGAACCCGACGCCAATGTCAGGTGCCAACCCCCAGATGGGTCTCCCGGCTGAGGAGCCGGCGGACCCAGCCGGCCGGTCTTGCCCATGCTGGTATCGCCGAAGGTCCGATGCAGGTGGTTAATCCAGCTTTCGCCTGCCACGGCTGTAACGGGCACATCGTTGCGTGCGCGGCTGCCTGGATCCTTGCTCTGCGCAAGCAGAGTAATTCCGCCCAGGCATAACGCCGCTGTGAGATATCGTAAGGATTTCCGCATCGCGCCGCCCTCCTGCCGCGATGAGGAGAAGTTACGACCAGGACGACATCAGGTTGTCAGGGAAGCGTCAGCTTACTGAAAAGTTTTAGACACAATGATTGTCAACGACTTGCGACGAGCCGGTGCAAATGGTTGAGAGCGCCGGCCTCACTCTATACCCAGCGTTACAAGCGTGCCGCGTGTCGAATGGAAAAATCAGGTTGATTCGGCTCTGAACAAAGCAGCGCTCTACCCTGCGGCCGATTGTCATTTGGTTGCGACCAGGTCAGGGAAGGCATTGACCCGGTTCAGCCATCCCTGCAGAAACTGCGGAAAGCGCTTGCCGAGCGCCTGGTAATAAGCGATGCGGCCTTGCTTGTATTGCTGATAGACCTGTACCTGGTCGAGGCTGGCTAGGGCTTGCAGCGTAGCCTGCCCGATTCCTCCATCGACGACGATCTTGGCGCCGGTGCTCAGATCGTTGATGACCTGCTGGAGCAGGGTGGTGGCGTGCGTGCCGGCATTCACAAAGAAATCGCAAACAATATTTGCGAGGTCTTGCAGGCCAATCGCGTCGCCCTGCACCTTGTTCCAGTACAGCGCCTTGTAGATGATTCCTGCCTGGCCATCAGTTAGCGCCTTGAGATTGTCGGAGCTGGGTACCACGCCCAGCAGCGGCAGAGCGCAGCTTTGGAAGGTGCGCATCGTGATGCCCTTGTTGGTCTCGCCACCCGGATCGGTGGGGTTATCGGAGTAACCGCCTTCGAATTTCAAGAGCATGGGTAGAAACAGGTCAAAGCTAGCCATCGCAATTCTCCTTGGGTAGGTACCAGCTGCACAATGCACATTAGGGCGCTATGGATTTTCTCAGCTCGGCCGACCGCGCCTGCGTCATGTCCGCCAGAACCGTGATCCTGATCACCTCGGCCAGGGTCCCGCCGCGAGCGACATCGGCTTGAAACTCGGCATTGGCAGTTCGAAACTTGAGCCAAGCCTGCTGTGCCGCACGCAACTTGCTCTTGCCGGTTTCGTCAAGCTTCTTCATCAGAGCACTATACGCGGAATTAAGCTCCTGTTCAGATCTTTCATAGCGTTGATTTTCGCAGTTGAGCATATCGGCAGTGGTGGTTGCCGAGCTGCAAGGTAGGTTGGCCGGAGCCGTTTGCGCAACCGCGGACTGCACGGCGAGCGCTAAAACGGAAAACACGAGCAGCGCCAGCATGAGGACGCATAGATACCGTTGTTGCAACACGGCAATCGGGTGTTTGGAATTCGCCACGGCTTTTACCCTGCGTGCTTGGCGTTAGGGCTTTCCAGTCGCCCCGTGCTCGTTTTCTAGCGCGGCCTGTTTGGCGGCATCGCGCGCCGGAAGCTGGTTCGCCGGATGCAAGGTATCCAGGAATGCCACTAGGGCAGTTACCTCGGCGGGATTCAGGTTCTTGCCATAGGCCGGCATATTGCCGCCGCCCTGTAGCACCTGCCGGACAAGTTGATCGTGCGTCATACGCACCGCAACGCTGTCCAGCGCCGGTCCGCGTAGGCCGCCCGATCCCCCGATGGAGTGGCAGTTGCGGCACTGTTTGCCCTGGAAGATCGCCGATCCCTGCCGCTCCAGCGGGGAGCGCCCGTTCAGGTACTGTACCGGTACCGGGTCGCCGCTCCACGCATTCATGATCGGACTCCAGGGCGTGTAGCTGGCAAGATGGGTGAGCGTGCCAAGTGCAACCGCGGTCAGCAAAATCGTAACCACGGCGATCGGACGCCGTTTCCAGCTCTTCTCTCCTTCGCCGGCAAAAAACGGCAGCAGCACCAGAAATCCAATGATGACGACTGGCCCGATGAGCAGGGCAGGCGTTTCCATCGCCGGCGGCAAGTACGCCAACAACGCATACAGCCACTGGAAGAAGAAATCCGGTTTGGGCACGGTCTGCACGATCGCCGGATCGGGCGTCCCGTTGGGTCCATAGGGTCCGAAATATGCCGCACAGGCCATCACGCTGACGATGATGATGGCGGCGAAAAACATGTCCTTCCACACCGCGCCCGGAACAAACGGCATGCCGTCCTTGTGCGCGAGTTCCTCATACTCTTTCACGTAAGTCGACCGGCGCACCAGCCTCCCCGGCATCGGCCACTCGTTGATGCCCAGCTTCAGCACCATCAACAAATGTAGCGAAACGAACCCGATCAGCAATCCCGGAATCACGAAGACGTGCAGGGCGAAAAATCGGGATAACGTGTCACCGGCAATGATGGGTCCGCCCAGTAAGAGATGTACCACCCAGGCGCCGATGAGCGGTACGCGTCCGCAGATGGAGGCGCCGATGCCAAGTCCCCAATAGGCATCCTGATCGAAGCGCAACACTTGCCCGGTGAAGGCCATGCCCAGCGTCATCAAGAGCAGGAAGACGCCGACAATCCAGGTCAGCTCGCGCGGAAATTTGTACGCTCCGAAGAGCGCCACCTGCACCATGTGGATGAGCACGATGGCGACCATGAAGTTCGATCCCCATCCATGTACGCCGCGCAGGAACCAGCCCAGAGTGACGCCGTGGTTCAGGTATTGCAGACTATTCCAGGCCTGCCCCGCCGCCGGCACATAGATGAGCGCCAGCATGATGCCGGTGAAGATCTGGAGCATGAAGACGGTGAGCGCGGCGCTGCCGAAAACGTAGAACCAACTGGCGGACTGGCGGGGCACGGGGTGCTCCATGGTCTCGCGGAGCGTCGCTCCGATCTTCAACCGCTGCTCGAACCAGTCGCCGATGCGTTCTAGCCTGCGCATTCCGACCTCCCCGTACGCAAGCTGGCGCTGGTGGAAAGAGTGGGCAGCTCGCCGCCTTCAATGAGCAGGTGTCCGTTTTCTATCTTGTAGGGATACTGAAATAAGCCGCGAGGCGGCGGACCCGAGGCGCGCGAGCCATCCTGGTAATAAACGCCTCCGTGGCAGGGGCACATGAACAATCCCGACTGCGGAAACCAGCGCACCGGGCAGCCCAAGTGCGCGCAATTGATGGCGAAGATCTGGAAGTTTTCTCCCTGCAGGCGACGCACCCAGCAAGGTGTTGTGTCGGTTTCGCCATCCCAGGGATTGGAGATCGGGTTCTTGTACTTCGCCAGCCGCGTCTGGCCTTCCGGAAATTCGTCCAGCTCGCCGAGGTCAATCCATCGGTGATACTTTCCGCCGCTCGCGCGCACGATGGGCGCCAACAGATATCCGATCACCGGCGTTGCCAGAATGGCGACGGCCAAGCCGTTCAGAAGAAGTCCGATTTTGGCGAACATCTGCCGCCGGGAAACATTCTGGTCGCTCAATGCAATCCTCCCGAATGCGACTCTGCCAAAGAAGAGGCGGTTTTTGTTAGCGTCGGACGCTGTGCGGCCAACCATGCCACGATGTCGGTGATTTCCTGGTCCGTCATGGGGTGCCCGGGAACGTTGTTTCGCCAGTCGGGAGCGTCGAAGTCAGGCCGGCCGGTGATCACAATGGTGCGCAGGCCCTGGTCGGTAAGCAGACTGAGATACGAGCCATTGACGATGGATCCAACCTTCGATGTACCCTTACCCCCCGACCCATGGCAGGACGCACAATAAGTTGCGAATGCCGCCGCTCCTTGCTGCGCATTCCCCGGACCTTTGGCGGCATAAGGCGGCGCGGAGATGCCTTGCAGCACCTGCGGCTGCGCCCAGCGCTGGCGGATGCCGTGAACGATGGCATCGACTTGCTTTGCGGTCAGCGGGCCGCCTTCACTCTGCGCGAAAGCGGACATTGCCGTTCCCGGCCTGCCCTTGGAGATGGTGTTGCGCAGCGTGTCGTCATCGACCAGCGCGAGATAAACGGGATCGGACAATGGCACCTCCGGTCCGAGCTTTCCCTCCGCGCCATGGCAGCCGGCACAGTTCTGCTGATAGAGGACGACGGGGTCCAGTACATCGCTCGGACGGACAGGAATATCTCCCGGAGTTGGCTTCCCCGGTAGTTGGCAGCCGGCTAAGGCTACCAAAGCTCCCAGCACGCAGGCGGAGACGAGAGGGCGCCTCATTTCTTCTCCTCGCCATCGCGCTCGGGAATTATGCCCGGCGCCTCGATGCCAGCTCGCATGGCGAGCGGGATATTTTCTGCCGTCCAAACGCGGTTCTGCCGCTTCACGACGAAGCCGGCGACGATTCCGAATGCAGCCTGCGATGCCGCGAACCACCACCAGTTAATGCGTTGGTCGAGCATCGGATTTACGTACCCGATGATGTGGTAGAGCAAGCCTGTCCACAGCAGTGGGCCGATGATGCCGCCCAACAGAATGGGACGGTGGGGAAGTAGCGGCAGCATGGCTCCGTAAAGCAGTCCGACCAGCAGGCACATGGTGATGTGCATGGCCAGTGCAAACAGAAACCAGCCCATGCGGAAGTGCAGCATCTCTTCGACCGAGGGGGTGGCCGATGGAGCATATAAGGTTCCTGCCAGCAGGTTAATCGGATACCAAACGCTGTGGTAGAAGATCACGCCATAGAGCACGGCGAGAATAGCCATCGCCACGCCGCCAGCCAAGCCACCTTTCACGCCGGCGGAGACGGGATAGATCTTCAGTGGCAACCAGGCGCGCTTTACCTCCTCGGGAGCAACCACCCGCTTAACCTCTCGCGGAGGAACCACGGGTGCGGGCTGGTCTGGACGGATGGGCACCACCTCGTCATGCTCGTGCGGCAGCACCTCGCGAAACCAACCGATGGCGCCGCAGATGGTAAAGATGGCGCCCAGCACACTGACCGTAGCATTCGTGAGCAAGCCGGCAAACACCAGCGAAGTTCCTATCGCCATGGCAAATGGCCACGCGGTTGGCGCAGGCATGACCACGCTGGGCTTCTCGGTGCTATGGCTCGGTTGCGTTTCGTTAGTCATGAATCCGTCGAGAACAACAGATCCCTCGCCGGCTGAAGCCGCCTCGGGATGACAAATTTAAACTCTCAACGGCGCAGCTAAAGCTGCGCCCCTTCAAAGCGAATCACACGCTCACCGCGTGATGAAGTACACCACCGACAACACCACTACCCAGATCGCATCCACAAAGTGCCAGTACATGGCGAACACACTGATCCGCTCCGAGTGTTCCTGTTTGACCGCCCCCGCCAGCGTGAACAGCAGGATAATCGTCAGCCCGATTGCCCCGACCGTCACGTGAAAGGCGTGTAGCCCGACCAGCGAATAAAAAGTTGTGCCGAACAGGTTGGTGCTGATCGTCAACCCGTCGTGGTAGATCAGCCGATACCATTCGCGCCCGGTGCCGATCAGAAAAATCACGCCCAGCGCGAGGGTCAGAAACCAGAACAAGCCGAAGCGCTTGATGTTGCCCCGATGCAAAGCCTTTTCGGCCAGCAGAATGGTCAGGCTGCTGGAGAACAGGCAAATCGACGTGAAGTAGGGAACATCGAGCACCTGGGCAGGGGTGGGGCCGCTCAAACTCTTCCCCGCGTAATAGAGGTAGGCAACGACAAAGATGCTGAAGATGGCCGATTCCGCAATGATCAGGCACCACATGCCGACCTTGCCGCGCAGGCGCGCGGATAATGGCATTTCGCTTTGCGGTACGGTTATCGTCGCTGCTGCCAAACTTATTCTCCTCGTGCAACCCGAGAGCTGCTCTAGCCGATTGCTATTCGTACTTCCAGTCCGGATCTTCCGGATGCTTCAAATCCCACAAGGGACGGCGACTACGCACTACGGGAATCTGCGCGTAGTTGTATTCCGGTGGCGGCGAGGTTGTAGACCACTCCAGCGTCCACGCATCCCAGGGGTCATTCCCTGCGATCTTGCCTTTGAAGTAAGACCGCACAACGTTAATCACCCATATCAGAATTCCGAGGGCCTGGAAGACGACGCCAACCGAGACGATCATGTTCCAGACCTCCCAGCCGCGGCTGGCCTCGTAGGTATAAATGCGTCGTGGCATGCCCAGCAAGCCAGGAATATGCATGAAATCGAAGGTCAGGTGGAAGCCGATAACGAACAACCAGAAATGCCACTTGCCCAGGGTTTCATTCAGCATTCGTCCGGTCACCTTGGGGTACCAGTAGTACACGCCCGCGAAAACCGCCATGACAATGCCGCCCAAGATCACGTAATGAAAGTGCGCGACGACGAAATAAGAATTGCCGAGTTGCCAGTCAAACGGAGCCGCGCTCAGCATGATGCCGGTCAGCCCCGCGATCAGGAATTGGCAAAGGAAACCGATGCAGAACATCATGGCTGTGGTGAAGTGAATCTTGCCCCTCCACATCGTGCCGATCCAGTTGAAAATCTTTATGCCCGTGGGGACAGCAATTGCCGCGGTCGAGGCCACAAAGAAGGCATTGGCATAGGACGTCATGCCGATCGTGAACAGGTGATGTGCCCAGACGCCCAGGCTGATAAAGCCGATCGAAAGGGTCGCCGCAACCATGATGTTGTAGCCGAAGATCGGCTTGCGCGAAAAGACCGGGACGACTTCGTTCATAATCGCGAACGCCGGCAACACCAGGATGTACACCTCAGGATGTCCGAAGACCCAGAAGAAGTGCATCCAAATGACGGCTGAGCCGCCGGCCTGGGTGTCGAAAAAGTGTGCGCCCAGATAACGGTCCAGCAGAAGCATGATCTGCGCGGCGGTCAGCGGCGAAATTGCCAGCAGCACCAAGCCTCCGGTGACCAGGTTCATCCACGCCATCAGCGGCATACGGTTCAGCTTCATGCCGGGACAGCGCATACATAGAATGGTGGTGACGATATTCAGCGCTGTAGCAATGCTGCCAAAGCCACTTACCAGGATGCCGATGATCCAGTAATCGGTGCTGTGGCCGACGGAAAATGCGGGCGACGTCAGCGGCGCATAGGCAAACCAGCCGACGTCGGGTACGGTGCCCGCGCCATAGAGGCCGCTGCCGCCGATGAAGCTGAAATAGAGAATGATCCCGCCCAGCGCGCTCATCCAGAAGCCCCAGGCGTTCAGCCGCGGGAACGCCATGTCGCGGGCGCCGATCATCAGCGGAACCATGTAGTTGGCGAAGCCGAAAACGATGGGCATGGCGGCGAAAAAGATCATCGTCGTGCCATGCATGGTGAACATGCGGTTGAAGGTTTCGGGCGACACCAAGTGATTATTCGCAACCGCCAACTGGGCCCGCATGATGGAGGCTTCGATTCCGCCGATCACCAGAAAGAGGATGCCGTAGCTGAAGTACATGATCCCAAGCCGCTTGTGATCGACGGTGACCACCCAGTCGTGCAGCACCTGCACCAGCGGCCGGGAAGCTTCGCGTTCCGGCGCGATGATGATCGGCCGCGGCATCGGTTCAGCGTGGGACATTCGAGCTTCTCCTCGGTCTAGTGCAAAGTCATCAGGTAAGCCACCAACGCATCCACGTCCGGCTTATCCAGTTGCATCGCCGGCATCAGGCAGCCGGGCTTGATCGCGTCCGGCTCCTGCACCCACTGCCGCAGATTCGCTTCCGTATTCGGCGCCGCACCCGCAGCGATGGTGGTGCGGCTCATCAGGTGCGTCAGATCGGGCCCGAACTTTCCGTTCGCTTCGGTTCCGGCTATGGTGTGGCAGTTGACGCAGGCATTAGCCTCAAACACTCGCCGCCCAGCCGCAACCTGATCGGAAACGACTGCGGGGCTCTTTTGCTGCTGCACCCACCGCTGGAACTCCTGCGGCGACTGCACCATTACCGTAAGCAGCATCTTGGCGTGCTCCACCCCGCAGTACTGCGCACATTGGCCGACGTAGGTCCCCGCCTCGTGCGGATCAACCCACATTTCATTCTGTCGATTCGGAATCAAGTCCGTTTTGCCTGCCAGTTGCGGCACCCAGAAACTGTGGTCGGTGTCTGCCGACAAAAGCGTGAGGTGGGTGGGCGTCGGATGGTTCGGATCGCTCAGCGGGACGTGCAGTTCGTTAGCGGTTACGAAACCATAGCCAGGATAACGGAACTCCCACCAGAACTGGTGCCCGATGGCGGTAACTTCGATGGCGTTGGGAGGAAAGCGGGCGTCTTCGACTGCATGAATGACCCGTGCCGCCGCCAGGAACAGCACAACGACAATCAGGATCGGGATTACCGTCCAGGCCAACTCCACCTGATTGCTGCCATAGATCTGCGGAGGCTCACATCCGTCATCCACCGCTGGCTTGCGGTACTTGATCGCGGCATACACGATCAGGCTGAAGACGACCAGGAAAATCGCGCCGCAAACCGCTAATACAAATAACGAAAGATGATAGATGTCGTGCGCCGGAGTGGAAGCCGGATTGAAGATTGACGGAACCGGTGATGGCTCCGCGGAGGCGAACCCTGATCCGGTACACGCAAGGAGAAACAGGCAAAAACGCGCCAGCAACGCAGAGAATCGCAACCAGGGCGATGTGAGTTGCGTCGGACTTTGTGTTCGGCAATTCGAAGATCGCGAGGACATGGGATCCGGAATAATGACCGACTGCTAAGTTATGGCTTGCGTTCCCCAGCTTGCCTACAGAGCGAACGGGCTAAATGCCGTGTGCGCGGTGACTTACGCGACGGTCCGAGCCGATCACTCCCACACTGCACCGAGCGTGCTTGGTTCGACGCGTCAGAATGCGACAAAAAAAAAGAATGTTTCGCTTTATACCCTTAACGCGACCGATTTGCAATAGTTCGTTGCGCCTGTTGTACCGAGCGTGCTTCCCGGATGAATACCAGGTGAATGCGGGACTCCTGCGATGTGAGGCTCCGGGGCGGACGGGACTCGAACCTGTCCCTTTGGGGCGAAGGGTTTTTCCCCCTGTGGCGTTAGGCTATTCAGTAGTTTCGGTTTGGATTTGGAGCTGGGCCTCGGTATCCGCGGCGGTACAGCCGCCAGATTCCCAAGTTGATCGAGTGGTTAGGGCGGGAATGCAGAAGGCGCAAGATTGAAGAGGACAGCCTCACCGGTGAGAGCCCTACTGCGGGATGCACATGACCTGAACGTCACCAGCCTGGATATTTTCCCCAATGGTAAGCGGTCCGCCGTCGAGTGAGGTCAGGTGGTAACCATATCCGGTCATAATGTCCTGGACCTGCCTGGCGAGATCAGTGCTATGCACTTCGCAGCAGATGATAGGGCGCTTGTGCTGCAGAAGGTTCCTAGCTCCTTGCAATACACGTGCCTCCTCCCCCTCGACATCGATCTTAATGAAATCTGGCGGAGGATACTTGCCGGCAAACGTGTCGAGGGTTGTGCATGCGACTTGAATCGTAGGCCAGTTGGTCTGCCTCTTGGCAATGGCAGAGCCATACGCAACATCCGTTAACGCGAACGATACCTCGCACTGGGTGTCACTTACCGCCTCCGGGATGCCAATAATATTCGTCATCCCGTTAACAGCCGCTTGTTTCTCGATTTCTTGCATCGCGTGGGGTGCCGGCTCGAAGGCATATACGACGCTCGCCTTGCGAGCCATCAGAAGGGAGAGATAACCGACACTCGCCCCCAGGTCATAGCAAACAAATCCTGGCTGAACAAACTTATCGATGGCTGCCAGCGTGGCGCTTTCGTATACTCCGCGCAAATGTGCGTGCGAGATATGCGGGCCGGGGATGAGCTTCAACTCCTTCATCGGACCTTCCGGAATGGTGACAATGTCCGATCCAACCAACTTCGCAAACAGCGAGCGAGCGTCTCTGTCGAGTGCCCGATGATTATGTAGCCACGCTTTCAGCGGAGTGGGGATTTTCCTCGCACCCCAGATGGCTAAGGTCCTCATAGTTCCATGAGAGCTGGATTTTTTCTCGTTGCTTGTCATTTCCACAGCAGCCAGGCCCTTCCTGCCGATATTATTTATCCGATTTGCTTAAGATTAGCATGAGTGCTGTAGTATCGCCGGGCAGCTACCTCTTCTTGCAAAATGCGTTTCAGAAAAACCTTGCCACCTAAAACCTGCGGCATGTAGCCGCGGCAGCACGTAACGTTTTCCATTTTCTCCTGCCCGTCACATTTTGCTTCCTTGACTGGGCTTGGTGGAGCACTGAGCAGTAGGAACCGGGAGGAATTCGACACTGGGTCAAGGCGCCCGCCAGCGGCATGTTGCGAATTTTGCTCTTACGAAAGATTGTTTCCTTCCCGACGGCTTTGGGTTAGAATGTGCGCACTTCACACGTACCGCTTTACTGCTCAATCGAACTGCTGGGAGCGGGTGACCGAAGTCCCGTAGTAGTTTTCACCTATCAATCGTGCAAGAAGAGAGAGTGGGTGTCTCCTTGACTGCGACCTCTGGAAGCAAACATGTCTTAATTGTCGGTGGCGGCTTTGCCGGTTTGGGCTGTGCATTGGAGCTGGCACGAAGCCATCGCGCCTTGCGGATCACATTAGTCGATCGCCATAATTACCATCAATTCCAGCCGTTGTTTTACCAGTTGGCCACCTCGCAGTTATCGGGAAATGATGTCAGCTTTTCGCTGCGACGAATTTGTCGCGACAAGCCAAATATTGACATCAAGCTGGAGGAAGTCACCCGGATCGATCCCCAGAGCCGGACTATCACGACGAAAGAGGGCGAAACGTATCAGGGGGATTACCTGGTATTGGCGGCGGGTTCGCAGGCAAACTTCTTCAATATACCGGGAGCCGACAGCAACACCTTCCCGCTGTATTCGCTGACCGATGCCGAGCGGCTGCGCTCGCGCATTTTGGCGCTGTTCGAAGACACCGACCGCAATCCCAAATTAATTGAGCAGGGATCGCTGAATTTCGTCATTGTAGGCGCCGGTCCCACCGGGACGGAAATGGCCGGGGGCTTGGCGGACATGATCCATACCACGGTGAGCTCCGAGTATGCCGACTTGGCGGTCAGCGCCGCCCGGGTTTACCTGATCGAGAGAGGAGGCACGCTGCTGCCGCCGTTCTCGCAACGGGCGCACGAATACGCCAGCAAGGTGTTGCAGCGGGATGGAGTGCAGCTCAAACTGAATACTAGCGTGACCGAGGTGCACCCTGACCACGTAGTGCTGGGCGACGGCAGCAGCATCAAAACCCGGTGCGTGATTTGGGGAGCCGGCCTGAAAGCTGCGCCCATCGCCGCGGGCCCTGGACTTCCCACCGGACGCGGCGGCCGCATCCAGGTCGAGCCTGACCTGACCGTTTCGGGTTTTCCAAACATCTACGCACTGGGCGACTTCGCCAACATCGGCGGCCCGGACGGCCGGGCGCTTCCCCAGCTTGGATCGGTTGCGCTCCAGAGCGGACGCTGGGCAGCGAAGAATATTCTGGCCGATCTCGAAGGCAAGCCACGCAAGGCATTCCATTACTTCGATAAGGGAATTATGGCAATGATCGGCAGAAATGCCGCCATCGCCGAAGTGGGTGAGAACCGTCACGAACTGAACGGAGCTGTGGCCTACGCAATGTGGCTGGGAGTTCACCTGGCGCTTCTCACCACCCTTCAGGTGAAGGTGGAGACGTTTGTCGAGTGGATTTGGGACTACTTCCTGCAGGAGCGCGGTCCCCAGTTGCTCGACCGTTCCGATGTAGCACGGATCGATTGGTATGGCGAGGAAGCCGCTAAACAAGCTGCGGCAAAATAAGTAGTGAGGTGTTGGGGCAATGATTCCACAGCAGGCACGTGACATCGATCAACTGGCAATCAATACCATTCGCACTCTGGCGATTGATGGAGTGCAAAAAGCCAACTCCGGCCATCCCGGCACTCCCCTGGGCGCAGCGCCTACGGCGTACACCTTATGGCAGCGCGTCCTGCGTTACGATCCGCAGCAACCCTCCTGGCCCAATCGCGACCGGTTCGTTCTGTCCAGTGGTCACGCTTCCATACTTTTGTACTCGCTCATCCACTTGGCCGGCATCAAGGCCGACAATCCCAGCTACGAAAATCTCGACCGCCTGGCCGTGACCCTCGACGACATTAAGACGTTCCGACAGGCGGGCAGCCGATGTCCCGGACATCCGGAATACGGTTGGACCAGTGGGGTAGAGAGCACGACGGGTCCGCTGGGCCAGGGGATCTCGACGAGCGTGGGTATGGCGATCGCAGGCGCGTGGCTGGCCGCGACCTATAATCGGCCCGGCTTCGATTTGTTCGACTTTAACGTCTACGCCCTGTGCGGCGATGGCTGCCTGATGGAAGGCATCGCCAGCGAAGCGGCATCCCTGGCAGGTCATCTGAAGCTGTCGAACCTGTGTTGGTTGTACGACTGCAACCATGTAACGATCGAGGGCCACACCGACCTGGCTTTCACGGAGGACGTGGCCGCCCGCTTCATGGCCTACGGTTGGGAGGTCACGCGCGTTAGCGACCCTAACGACACCGAACTGGTGGAGCGCGCCTTGAAGCGGTTCCTTGCCACTAAGGATCGCCCGACGCTGATCATCGTGCACAGTCACATCGGTTATGGCGCGCCGCACAAGCAAGACACGTCGGCGGCCCACGGCGAGCCGCTGGGTGAGGAGGAAGTGCGGCTGACCAAAGAATTCTTCGGCTTCTCGCCGGACGAGTCGTTCGTCGTGCCTGCGGGTGTCCGCGAGCACTTTGCCGCGAAGATGGGCGCGCGCGGCGCCAGCCTGCGCAAAGACTGGGACGCGATGTTTGCCCGTTACAAGGCGCAATATCCTGATCTGGCCGACAATCTGGAACGCATGAAGACGCGCGACCTGCCGCCGGATTGGCAGAAGGCGCTGCCCACCTTCCCGCCGAGTGCCAGCGGTATGTCGACGCGCGACGCTTCCGGCAAGGTGCTGAATGCGGTGGCGCAGAAGGTTCCCTATGTTCTGGGCGGCGCCGCCGATTTGTATCCCAGCACCAAGACGCGCCTGGAGTTTGAGTTTGCCGGCGACTTCCAGGCCCAGGGAGAGCTGGGCAACTACAAAGGCCGCAACTTCCACTTCGGCATCCGCGAGCACGCCATGTGCGCCATCGTGAACGGAATGGTGCTCACTGGATTGCGCGCCTATGGTTCCGGCTTTCTCATCTTCACCGACTACGCGCGCGGCTCGATTCGGCTTTCTTCGCTGATGGACATTCCGGCGCTCCACATCTGGACGCATGACACCATCAGCCTGGGCGAGGATGGGCCGACGCACCAGCCGATTGAGCAACTGGTTTCTTTGCGAGCGATCCCGGGTATGGTGGTGATTCGGCCGGCCGACGCCAACGAGATGGTGGAGGCTTACCGCGTGGCACTATCGTTGAAAAACCGGCCGGTGGAGCTCATCTGTAGTCGCCAGGCCCTGCCTATCTATGACCGCACGAAGTTTGCGGCGGCGAGCGGGTTGGCGAAGGGCGCTTACATCATGGCCGACGCGGCCGATGGCAAGCCCGACGTGATCCTGATCGGCTGCGGCAGCGAGGTTGCGTTATGCGCGCAAGCCTTCGAGCAGTTGAAGGCGCAGGGCGTGAAGGCCCGCCTCGTCAGCATGCCGTCGTGGGCGCTCTTCGATGCGCAGGATCAGGTATATCGCGACAGCGTTCTACCGCCGTCCGTAACTGCGCGGGTCACAGTAGAAGA
Organism: uncultured Acidobacteriaceae bacterium; assembly: GCA_963785825.1. GTDB lineage: Bacteria > Acidobacteriota > Terriglobia > Terriglobales > Acidobacteriaceae > Bog-257. The sequence goes on from CAWAWQ010000003.1 coordinate 929,245, forward strand.
AGCTTCACCGATTGGCTGGGACCGCTACGCTGGCCGGACAGGGGTTGTGCTGGGAATGCGCACCTTTGGAATGTCGGCGCCCATGAAGGTCGTGATGGAGCACTTTGGCTTCACCGTCGAGCATGTGGTTGCGGCGGCTAAAGAAGCAATGGCGAATTCGAAAAGCAGCTAGCAACTAGCAATTAGGGAAGATCTGATTAAGTCGAAGTTTTGAAGGGGACGGCCTTCAGGCCGTCCGTAAGTGCCTGAAATAATGCCGGGCTTTAGCCCCTGAGGGACTTCGATTGCACTTACTCAGACTCTTCTTAGCATTTGCTTGACGCTCTTCGGCTTTAGCTCATCTGTTCGTGGGGAACATCCCGGAACCTAAACGGGGATTACATCATGTCAAACGAAATGTCCGATGCGTTTGTCTTCTTCGGTGCTACCGGAGATCTGGCGTACAAGCAGATTTTTCCTTCTTTGCAAGACCTCATCCGCGATGAGGGGTTCAACGTCCCCATCATTGGAGTTGCCAAAGCGGGATGGACGGTGGAGCAGCTCAAGCAACGCGCCAAAGACAGCCTGGAAAATCACGGCGGACTGGAGCAGGCGGCGTTTGAAAAGCTGACCAGCTTATTGCGATACGTTGACGGCGACTATGCCGACGGGGCTACGTTTACCGAGCTGCGCAAACAATTAGGAACCGCACAGCGGCCGCTGCACTATCTGGCTGTACCGCCGAGCCTGTTTGGAGCTGTCGCCGAAGGTCTGGCGAAGTCAGGCTGCGCCACCAACGCGCGCGTGGTGGTGGAAAAGCCCTTCGGGCACAACTTGCCGACGGCGCAGGAGCTCAATCGCATCCTGCACAAGTTCTTTCCGGAGGAAAATATCTACCGCATCGACCACTATCTGGGCAAGGAGCCGGTGCAGAATATTTTGTACACGCGCTTCGCCAATCCTATCTTTGAGCCTATCTGGAACCGCGATTTTGTGCGGAGCATTCAGATCACGATGGCGGAGAGCTTCGGGGTGAGCGATCGCGGCAAGTTCTACGACGAGACTGGCGCGCTGCGGGACGTGGTGCAGAATCACATGTTGCAGGTGCTGGGCAATCTCACCATGGATCCGCCTACCGGCGAAGATCACGAAGCCGAGCGCGATACCAAGGCGGCGCTGCTGAAAGCCATCGTTCCGCTCAAGCCGGAGAACGTGGTGCGCGGACAGTATCGAGGTTACAAGCAGGTGCCGGGCGTCGCTCCTGGCTCCACGGTTGAGACCTTCATCGCTATCAAGCTCTATATCGACAGCTGGCGCTGGGCCGGTGTTCCGATCTATATTCGCGCCGGCAAGGTGATGCCCATAACCTGCATGGAGGCGGTGGTCGAGTTTAAGCGCCCGCCGCGCGAAACCTTTCACGAACTGGTGCCCTTGCGCTCGTCTCATCTGCGCATGCGCGTCAGCCCCGATATCACGATTGGATTGGGAGTGCGCGTCAAAGTTCCCGGCGAGCGCATGGTCGGCCAGGACGTGGAACTCATCATGAAAAGCCATGCCACCGAGGACATGCCGCCCTACCAGCGATTGTTGGGCGATGCCATGCGTGGCAACGGCGAACTCTTCGCTCGCCAGGACCTGGTGGAAGCGCAATGGCGCGTGGTGCAGCCGATCCTCGACAATGTCACCCCGGCATATGAGTATGAGCCGGGGACGTGGGGTCCAGACGAGGCCATCGAGCTTATTGGTAAGGATGGACCCTGGATTGACCCCAAACCTCCGGAGGAAGATGATCGTGTGCAAGCCGCCGCGCGAGGATAAATGACCGCCAAGCAAGCTACCCCGTGGGCATCAAGCCGGCGCGGCGCGGCCAACCGCGTCCACGACCTGGTGTTCCTCTTCGATGTTGATAACACGCTGCTCGACAATGATCGCCTGCAGGACGACCTGTTTCGCCACATCGGTGAGGAGTTCGGAGCCAAGGCTCGGCGCCGCTACCTCGCGATTTTCGAGGAACTGCGCAGCCAATTAGGCTACGCCGACTACCTGGGCGCGCTGGAGCGCTACCGACTGGAGAAGATGCACGATCCCAGGTTGCTGCATGTCGCGAATTGGTTAGTCGAGTATCCGTTTGCGCGGCGCCTTTATCCCGGTGCTCTGGATGTAATCAAGCGAGTAAAACGCTGGGGACAGGTGGCGATCTTGTCGGATGGCGATGCGGTTTTCCAGCCGCGTAAAGTGGCAAAATCCGGGCTCTGGAGCGCTTTTGGCGACCACGTGCTGATCTTCATTCACAAGGAAAAAGAGCTGGATGCGGTGGAGCGTTTCTATCCCGCCAGGCACTATGTCATGGTGGACGACAAGCTGCGAATCCTGCAGGCGATCAAAGACATCTGGAAGGACCGAGTCACCACGGTATTTCCCAGGCAGGGTCACTACGCCCGGGACAAAAAGGCAATTGCCGATTATCGCCCCGCGGACATCAGCATTCGGGGTATCGGCGATCTGCTCAATTTCAAACGGACTGCATTCTTAAGCGCAAAAGGCGCGGGGAGTAACGATGAAAGCCACGCAACAACTGCATGATATTGGTCAGAGCCTTTGGCTCGACAACATCACTCGCGAAATGCTCGACAGCGGTACGCTGAAGCGTTACATCGACGAGCTATCGGTGACGGGTCTGACGTCAAATCCCACGATTTTCGATCACGCCATCACCCACAGCAACTCCTACGATGAGGAGATTGGGCACTTGATGGCAACCGGTTCGTCGGCCGAGGACGCATTCTTCGAGATGGCCATTGAGGACCTCCGGCGCGCCGCCGACTTGTTCGCTCCTATCCATGAGCGGACGGCAACGGTGGACGGATTTGTATCGCTTGAGGTTTCGCCACTGCTGGCCTACGACACCAAGACAACCGTCCAGGTGGCAAAGGCGCTGCATGAGAAGGCCGCGCGTCCCAACCTCTTCATTAAAATCCCCGGTACTCAAGAAGGCAGGGCTGCTATCGAGGAGGCGATCTTCTCAGGCGTATCGGTCAACGTGACCCTGCTGTTCAGCCGCGAACACTATTTAGGAGCGGCGGATGCGTACATGCGCGGACTCGAACGGCGCGTTCAGGCTGGATTGAGCCCCGACATTCGCTCGGTTGCTTCGCTGTTCGTTAGCCGTTGGGACAAGGCGACCATGGACAAGGTTCCTGGCGAACTGCGCGACAAGCTGGGCCCGGCGATCGGCAAACAGATCTACAAGGCATATCGCGATGTGCTGGAGTCGGATCGCTGGCAGCGGCTGGCGAACCAGGGTGCACGTGCGCAGCGGCTGCTCTTCGCCAGCACCGGCACCAAAGATCCCAAGGCATCCGACGTGCTTTACATCGGCGAGTTGGCGGCGCCGAACACGGTGAACACCATGCCGGAGGAGACGCTGCTGGCCTTCGGCGATCACGGCAAAGTGGGAGACGTGATTCCCCGCGACGGTGGCGACTGCGAGCAGGTGCTGTCGGCCTTCAGCAAGGCCGGCATCGACCTGGATAAGCTCGGCGCTGACCTCCAGTCGGAGGGCGCGACCTCGTTTGACGATTCCTGGAAAGACCTGCTGACTTCCATCGAAACCAAGAGCAAGGCACTGAAATAGGAGCACACATGCCAGAGCCAAAGATGATTACCCAGCGGCCCATCGACACGCCAGCGTGGAAGTCGCTGCAAGACCACTACGAGAAGATCAAGAACGTTCACCTGCGGAAATTGTTCGCTGACGATGCGCAGCGCGGAACCCGCCTGACCGCTGAAGGCGCCGGTCTGTACTTGGACTACTCCAAGAACCGCATTACCGACGAAACCGTGAGCCTGTTGCTGCAACTGGCTCGCGAGCGCGGCGTGGAGGCTCGCCGCGATGCCATGTTTTGTGGAGAAAAGATCAATATCACCGAGAAGCGCGCGGTCCTGCACGTTGCCCTGCGTGCCCCGCGCGGCACGAAGATTGAAGTGGACGGAAAGGACGTCGTCGCTGACGTTCATGCCGTGCTCGACAAGATGGCGGCGTTCTCCAATCGGGTGCGCAGTGGCGAATGGAAGGGCCACACCGGCAAGCCGATCAAGAATGTGATCAACATCGGTATTGGCGGATCGTACCTGGGCCCGGAAATGGCCTATGACGCGCTGCGGGACTTCACCGACCCGTCGATGAAATTTCGTTTTGTGGCTAACGTGGATGGTGCCGCGTTCACCGATGCGACGCACGATTTTGATCCGGCCGAGACGCTCTTCGTCCTGTCATCCAAGACATTCACTACGCTGGAGACCATGACCAACGCGGCAACGGCGCGCAAGTGGATCGTGGATTCGCTGAAGAGTGACAGCGCGGTGGCCAAACATTTTGTTGCGGTCTCGACCAATGCCGAGGGGGTTTCGAAATTCGGCATCGATACGGCCAACATGTTCGGCTTCTGGGATTGGGTCGGCGGGCGCTATTCCATGGATTCGGCGATCGGCCTTTCGACCATGATGGCTGTTGGCCCGGAGAAATACTCGGAGCTGCTGGCCGGCTTCCACGACATGGATGAGCACTTCCGCACCACTCCGCTGGAGAAAAACCTGCCCGCGCTGATGGGCCTGCTGACCGTCTGGTACAACAACTTTTTTGGCGCGCAGACGGTCGGCATCATGCCTTATTCCGACAACATGAAGCGCTTCCCGGCGTACCTGCAGCAGTTGCAGATGGAGAGCAACGGTAAGCACGTCGATCTGGAAGGCAATCACGTGGACTGGCAGACCGGGCCAATCATCTGGGGCGAGCCCGGCACCGACGGCCAGCACTCGTTCTATCAGCTGATCCACCAGGGAACGAAGCTCATACCGTGCGACTTTATCGCTTTCTGCCAGCCGCTGAGCCCGCTAAAGGAGCAGCATGATTTGCTGATGGCGAATGTATTCGCACAGGCCGAGGCGCTGGCCTTCGGCAAGACCGCGGAGGAGTTGAAGGCTGAAGGATCGCCGGATTTCCAGACGCCATTCCGGGTTTGCGAAGGCAACCGTCCGACAAATACGATTCTGGCGGATAAGCTCACGCCGCGTGCGCTAGGAACGCTGGTTGCGCTCTACGAGCACAACGTCTTTACCCAGGGCGCGGTGTGGAACATCGATTCGTTCGATCAGTGGGGCGTGGAATTGGGCAAGGTGCTGGCCAAGCGCATTATCCCTGAACTGGAGAGCGCATCGGTCCCGCAGTTGAAGCATGACAGCTCGACCAACACGTTGATCGGCCGATACCGCAAAGCGCTGGGGAGAAAAAACTAGTGGCGCCTTGTTGTAGCCCAAGGAAGACCAGCACCCAGGCAAGTCCACCACAGGGACACAGAGGCACAGAGCTAACGGAGCAAATCGAATGAGCCTAATTGTGAAGTGACGGCTTTCCAGTTTCATATAGCTCTTGAGTTTTGCGCCGCCTTTCGAGTATCAGTATCGTTCTGTAAGGGTTTGGATTCGCACTCTGTGTCTCGGTGTCTCTGTGGTGAATGACTTTTGACGGCATCACGATGAATGCACCCACCGCATCGCCGGACCCGCATTCCGCATTGAAGAAAGCCGCGGCGGAGTACGCCGTGCGCTACGTCGATTCCGGCATGGCTGTGGGGTTAGGCACGGGATCGACGGCAATCTTTGCCATTCGCCACATCGGCGCGCTACTGCAAAGTGGACAACTGAAGGACATCGTCGGCTTCGCCACTTCTCGCGCATCGTGGGATGCCGCAGTCGCGCTTAAGATCCCCATGATGACCGAGGACCTGCCTCGGGCGATCGACGTGACGATCGACGGAGCTGATGAAGTCGACCCGCAGCTCAATCTGGTGAAGGGCGGCGGCGGAGCGCTGCTGCGCGAAAAGCTGGTTGCACAGGCCACGTCGCGCGAGATCATTGTCGTAGACGAGAGCAAGTTATCGCCGAGGCTGGGAACCAAACACGTGCTGCCCATCGAGGTATTGCCCTTCGGCTGGCGCTCGCAGTTGCGCTTCCTGGATTCGCTGGGAGCCCGGTGCGTGGTTCGACACATGCCCGATGGCCAGCAATGCTACACCGATCAAGGAAATTTGCTCATCGACTGCGACTTTGGACCGATCGCCGATGCCGCCAGGCTTGCGCGGCAACTGGAAGAACGCGCCGGAATCGTGGAGCACGGGTTGTTTCTGAACTTGACGCATTGCGTCGTTGTCAGCAGCACGAGTGGAGTGCGTGAACTGACGGGCCGATGATTAGTTTGAAGCTATCTCATAAATAGCCTTTCGTCTTTGATTTGTATCAGGGCACGACTTTTAGTCGTGCCGAAATGCGCGGCAGAAATGGCGGGCTTTAGCCCTGTGCCATGGCGAGGGCGAAAAGCGTGCCGCCGACTGAAATCGGCTCAGCCACAACCGACGTGCTTATCGGCACGACTGAAGTCGCGCCCTGATACGAAGCCATGTATGAAATAGATCCTAGATGTGCGCTTGCCGGGAATCTGCCTTTCGGGCCCGATATCTTACCGACACTGGAGGCTGCAGCAACTCACCCCTGAACCATCATGCCGCCCTCGACCGAATCCACCAACTCAAAACCTACAGCCAATGCCGAACAAGTTCGCCTGACCCAGGGGCCGCAGAATGCCAATCCCTGGCGTCGCTGGGGCACCTACCTGAGTGAGCGCCAGTGGGGCACGGTTCGCGAGGACTACAGCGCTGATGGGTCGGCTTGGACTTACTTTCCCCACGATCACGCGCGCAGCCGTGCTTATCGCTGGGGCGAGGACGGCCTCGCCGGCTTCTGCGACGAAAAGGAAACCCTCTGCATTTCCCTGGCCCTGTGGAATGGGCAGGACCCGATTCTGAAGGAACGGTTGTTCGGCCTGACGAATCAGGAGGGCAACCATGGCGAAGACGTTAAGGAGCTGTATTACTATCTCGACGCGACGCCGACCTACTCCTACGTCCGGATGCTCTACAAATATCCGCAGGCTGCATTCCCCTATCAGCAACTGATCGACGAGAACCGCCGCCGGGGCCTGAACGACTCGGAATTCGAATTGATGGATACCGGGATCTTCGCCGCCGACCGCTACTTCGACGTCTTCGTGGAATATGCCAAAGTGAACGCCGAGGACGTGCTGATGCGGATCACCGTCTGGAATCGCGGTCCGGATGCGGCAACCCTGGTGCTGCTGCCGCAAATCTGGTTTCGCAATACCTGGAGTTGGGGACGCGATCCTGCCAAGCCTGAGCTTAGCCAGATCACGGCGACACGCTTGCAAGCGACACATCCATTGCTGGGCGCATACCAGTTTGATTTTGACGCTCCGGAAGAATTTCTTTTCTGCGAGAACGAGACCGACACCCGAACCGTCTTCGGGACCGGCGACGGTAAGGGTTATTTCAAAAATGCCTTCCACAATTACGTAATTCATGCGGCCAAGGACGCGGTCAATCCGCAGCATCGCGGTACGAAGGCGGCTGCCGTTTATCGCCTAAATGTCGCGGGGCAGGGGAGCGCGACCGTCTGCATGCGAATGCGCCCACTCGCCAGTACGGGAGACGCTATCGCCGGCTTCGAGCAGATGTTCGCCGATCGCATCCGTGAGGCGGACGAATTCTACGCCGAGGTGCATTCCGGCATCGATAACGATGACGTACGCCGGGTGCAGCGGCAGGCGCTGGCGGGCATGCTGTGGAACCGCCAGTGCTATCACTACAATGTCTTCGACTGGCTGCAAGGCGATCCGGGGCAGCCGCCTCCGCCCGCGCAACGCAATAGCGGCCGCAATCACGATTGGGTCCACCTCAATGGCGACGAAGTGCTGTCCATGCCGGACAAATGGGAATATCCCTGGTTTGCCGCCTGGGACCTCGGCTTCCACTGCATCGCGCTATCACTCGTGGATCCCGAATCTGCCAAGCGGCAACTGGTGCTCCTGGGGCGCGAGTGGTACATGCATCCCAACGGGCAGTTTCCGGCGTACGAGTGGAATTTCGGCGATGTGAATCCTCCGGTGCATGCGATCGCCGCCTGGAGCATTTACCGCCTCGAACAACTGCGCACCGGCAAGGGCGATCGCACGTTTCTGGAGAGGGTTTTCCACAAATTGATGCTTAACTTCACCTGGTGGGTGAACCGGCAGGACGCCCAGGGCAGAAATATCTTTCAAGGCGGATTTCTGGGGCTGGACAACATCGGTGTCTTCGATCGTTCCGCCGCGTTACCGACCGGCGGCTGCGTCAACCAGTCCGACGGTACCGCCTGGATGGCGATGTACGCCCTCAACCTGATGCGCATTGCGCTCGAACTGGCGCGTGAAGACTACATTTACGAGGATGTCGCCAGCAAATTCTTCGAGCACTTTCTCTATATCGCCAGGGCAATGTCTGACATTGCGGGACAGGGTATCGGACTGTGGGACGAAGAAGACAGCTTCTATTACAGCGTGCTGAATTTGCCCAACGGAACCAATGTCCCGCTGCGCACCCGCTCGATGGTCGGACTGATTCCGCTGTTTGCGGTGGAGGTGATCGAGCACGAATTGCTGGATGCCATGCCGCATTTCAAGCAGCGCCTGCAATGGTTTTTGGAGAAGCGGCCTGACTTGGCATCATTGGTTTCGCACTGGCATCAACCGGGGTCGCAGAGCCGCCGCCTGCTCTCCGTTGCCCGGGCGTTTCGCATGAAGAAGATATTGCAGCGGATGCTGGATGAAAACGAGTTTCTCTCCCCCTATGGAATTCGCGCATTGTCCAAGTACCACCTGGACCATCCCTACGTTATGGATCTTCACGGCACCCGCTACGAAGTGCATTACGATCCGGCGGATTCGCGCTCGCGCATGTACGGCGGGAATTCCAACTGGCGCGGGCCTATATGGATGCCGGTGAACTACATCATCGTGGAGGCCCTGCGGCGCTTTTATGACTACTACGGCGACGGTTTCAAAGTCGAGTGCCCGACCGGTTCGGGCAAGTATCTGACGTTGTGGGAGGTCTCAGAGGAGCTTGCCACCCGCCTGATGCGCCTCTGCCTGCGGGATGAGAACGGCCGACGGGCGGCTTTCGGCGACAACCAGAAGCTACAGACGGATCCTAATTTTCGCAATTACCTGCAATTTTACGAATACTTCCACGGCGACAATGGTCAAGGATTGGGGGCCAATCATCAAACTGGATGGACAGGGCTGATTGCAAATCTGATATCCGAGCATGGACGCGCACGCGCGCTCAATCCCACACCATAGAAAGGCTGACCTCGACTTATTCCTCGCGGAATAGCCCCGCCCAGGAGTCGTCGAGATTGTCCCACCGGTCGCGCTCCAGCCAGTTCGTCTGCGAGTCGGGAAGGTACAAGACGCCGTGGCCCTCCGGGCACACCATCTCGGTTCCCGACCAGTCCAGCAGTACATAACCGGGAGCGCCAATCTGGACCGGCGTGCCCAACCGCCGCAGGCAAACCCGGCAACGCTTCTGCTGGTCGTGGATGGCCCAGGAGAGCGGGCCGACCGAAAGAATAAGGAACATCCAGAGCGCGATGCCGTTGGCCATGGGATGCACGGAACCTACGAGCGATACTGACAGCCAGCGGACGGCGGTCCACGCCAGCAGGCCGATCGCGATCAGCAGCACGACCGACTTGACCACGAAAAACGCCCACCAGCGGCAACGGTCGCGCAGCTTTAAGGGCGATCTTCCCAGTCCGCTGCCGGAGCGCGCGTACACGATCAACATCGCGCAGCCCACCGCCAGCAACACAAACAGAAGATACGAGCCGAGGTAGCGCCGCATCTCTACCGGCTCGGAGGTGACTGTCACCATCGAGGCAGGGAAGACATAGCCGGCGTTTTCGCTGAGATCGGCCAAGTCGGCTTCGAGCCGGTGCTGGGATGCGCCTTCGCGCGTGCGAGCCACCGCGCCAATGCGCTCCACAAAATTTGTAAAAGGTGGGGAGCTGGAATCCAGCAAAGTCCAAACCGCAATATCCGGCGACAGCAGATGGAAGTTGCGGGGCAGCACCCCGATGACCGTTCTGGAGTTGCCGTCTAGAACAATTGTCTGGCCGACGACTGCCGGATCGGGATGGAAGCGGAGCCGCCAAATCTCGTAGCTGAGCACTACGCAATCTGCGCAGCCTTGCACATCACCGGTGCGAAATGTGCGTCCGAGTGCAGGCTTGAGATCGAGGACCTGAAAGAACTCCGGCGCGACGCGGGCGGCGAGGATGGGAGCGCGGCGGCGGGTAGTGACGAGCTCGCCAGGTCCCCACGAATACGGGGCGACCGCAACCAGGAGCTTGCTGCGCTTCCACGCTGCTGCAAGATCGAACAAGGTTTCGGAGCCGACCCGCCGGAACTTGCCGTTCAGACTGATGACGCATACGCGGCCAGGGTCCGGGATGGGAGAGGAAACGAACGCACGCATCTCAGGAACAATTCCGCCGCCCAGTGCCAGTGCAACCAGTACAACCGTAATTACGCCCAGGCACGCCGCGGGCGAGCGCCGCACCCGGCCCAGGTTGCGGACGAACCGCTCATGATCGAAGCGGCGCCAGAGCGCGTCGGGAAAAGCGCTCCAGCAAAACTGCGCGAGTTCCAGCTTCTTGTCCAGTGAGAACTGGTCCGACTCGGCCAGAAAATGGCACCAATGCCAGACCTGCCCGTTCCAGGTGCGCCGCCACTGCTCACGCTGGCGGGCGGGGACAATCCAGCTTGCCAGCCACAGGATCGAGCGGCAGCTCAGTAGAGTCCTCTGCAATGGGCCAGGAAAGGGCATAGGCTATCAGCTTCGATGAGCGAAACGGCGGTCGCGCGGCAGGAAAACTGTCACAGCGGCCGGAATTTTCGGAATTGTACAATGACGGTTGGCGAGTGCCGCGGCTGTCGCGGAAATATTGTTAGTTGCGGTTACCCAGTTAAGGCGAGGTGAACATGGCAGAGCCCAGTTATGAGGAATTGAAAGCCAAAATTGCGGAGTTGGAAAAGCAGCAGGGACGCAAGCGCGGTACGCTTGACTTCAAGGTCAGTGAGAAGGGCGCCGTCAGCGTTTACGGGCTGGGGCGGTTTCCCGTGACGCTGTATTACGAGCAATGGACCCGCCTGCTCGACCAGGCCGAGCAGATTCGTGAATTCATGGAAGAGAACAAGAGCCGCCTTAAGATGAAGAACGCCGAAGGCTAGCAGGCTGCTGAGAAGTCTGTGGTCGTAAGCTTTGTGCCAGGGCACGACTTCACCGTCGGCTAGAAAACTCGGAGAGCTGCGGTTTTGAAGGGGCGCAGCTTTAGCTGCGCCGTATCAACTGCTTTATATTTGTCCCGAGCCGGCTTCAGCCGACGAGGAATCTGCGGTTTTTCAGCAGCCTGCTTAGGGCATTTTTATTGACTCGCTACGACGAAACAACTCTCAGGAGCGAACCCCGCAGTGCGTCCTGCGAAGCGCGGCCCTCATGAAGATCGCTATTGTTGGAACTCGCGGCATTCCCAACCGCTATGGCGGGTTCGAGCGCTTTGCCGAGCAGATCAGTTCGCGCTTCGCCGATCATGGTCATCAAGTCACCGTCTATTGCCGGCGTGCCTTTACCCGCGCGGATGACGTTTACGATCGCCGCGTGCGCCGCGTGATTGTTCCCAGCCTGCACCAGAAGCATCTCGATACCTGGGTCAGCACCTTCTTCGGGGCGGTGCACGTCGCGTTCAGCGATGCCGATGTGGTGCTGCTGTGCAATGTGGCCAACAGCCCCTTTGCCTACATTCCGCGACTGTTCGGCAAGCCGGTGCTGCTCAATGTCGACGGGCTCGACCGCAAACGCGAGAAGTGGAAGGGGCTGGGGGCGCAGGTGCTGCACTTCTGCGAATGGATGTCGTCGTTCAGCTCCAACCAGTTGGTGACCGACGCCAGGGCGATTCACGACTACTATCTCGGCAAATACGGCAGCGAATCCGTGGTGATCGGCTACGGCTCGGAGATGCCGGGCGGCGATTACAGCCTGAACGGTTTCAATCTCGAATCCGGGAGCTACGTGCTTTACGTCAGCCGTCTGGAGCCGGAGAACAATCCCGACCTGGTGCTGCGCAGTTGGCGCAATGTGCGCAGCGACTGGCCGCTGGTGGTGGTCGGTGACAATCCGTATGATCGCGGCTATATCGAACGGCTGAAATCGCTGGGAGACGAGCGCGTCCGCTTCACCGGGGCCATCTACGGCGACGGCTACTGGGCGCTACAGAAGCATGCGGGAGTTTTCGTGTTTGCCTGCGAGATCGGGGGAGTGCATCCGGCGCTCATCGAAGCCATGGCCGCCAGTAATCCGGTGCTCTATCTGGACACGCCCGAGAATGCCGAGACCGCAGGTGATGCCGCGATCCGCTATGACAAGTCGGAAGAGGATCTTGCGGCCAAGTTGCAGTCGCTGCTCGACGATCCTGCCGCTCGCGAAGATTTAGCCGCTCGCGCCAAACAGCGCGCCGACGCGCTGTATCGCTGGGAAGCCATCGCGGAGAAGTATGAGCGGCTGTTTGAGAGCTTAGTGAAGAAGTAGCCAGAAGCCAGCCATTCACTGCCCCGCCGCAGCGTCGTCGCTGGCATCGGGCGGCACATAGCCGCGCTCCTCCTCCATCGCTCCCAAATCGTCGAGCACGGCTTTTCGCAGCCGGTTGACGTCGTACCGATTCATTACAAGGACTTGGGCCAGAAACATGAAGCTCGCCTTGCTCTCACGCAGCATCTTCTCGATTCCCGAAGGAGTCGCCACGAAGTAAGTCTGGTCCCAGGCGTGTCCGCTCGACTTGTCGTACAGGTTCAGCGACAACTCGTCGGCAAAGCAGTTGCGGTCCGGCGGACCGGTTGCAATCTCGAATGAGGCAAAGTTCCAGTCCGTGATTTGTATGTTCCGGGGCTGGACGTCTTCATCTTCTGCGATTGGCTGCTCCTCAAGATCGTGCTGATCTGGATCGTTTTCGATATCTTGACTCTCGTGGGGTTCAACCGGATCGGTGTCGCTGTTGGAAAACGGTGCTGAACTCTGCGTATCCGTGGGAGGGGGCACCGGCTCATCTCCCCCGCCCAGCCTCTTGGCAAGCACGTACAGCGCTACCATAGCGCCGACGATGACCAATAGCTTCGGCCAATCCGATCGGTCGAAGAGGGAAGCAAGGAAGGCAGCGAGCCGGACGGACATGTTGACGCGCAGCTTACGCCAACAATCAGGGACATGCAATCAGTTTTGCAGACGAAAAACACAGGCGGCAGAGCAACGGCCCGCCATGACAGGCTTACACCCTTTCGATCTTCACCGAGTTCAGCACCACGTCCTTATTCGGCTTGTCCTGGCGATTGCGTGGTAGCTTGGTGATCTTGTCGACCAGGTCCTGGCCTTCGACCACCTCCCCGAAGATAGTGTGGTTGCCGGTAAGCCACGGGGTGGCTGCAACGGTGATGAAGAACTGCGAGCCGTTGGTTCCGGGGCCGGAATTGGCCATCGCCAGCTTGCCGGGCTTGTCGAATTTGTGCGGTGAGCCCTTGGTTTCATCCTCGAATTTGTATCCGGGTCCACCCATGCCAGTGCCGGTCGGATCGCCGCCCTGGATCATGAAATCGGGAATGACGCGGTGAAAGATGGTGCCGTTGTAGAGCGGAGTCTGGCTCTTGGTGCGGGTTTGCGGATGGGTCCACTCGCGCGAGCCTTCGGCAAGTTCGATGAAGTTCTTCACCGTGACGGGAGCCTCCTGCTCGAACAAGCGGCAGACAATGGTTCCTTCCGTGGTATCAAATGTGGCGTAAACGCCGGGAGTACGGGGCATGAAGTTCCTTTCGATGATGAATGCAGCGGAACGAGTTCAGCTGCTCGTGATTTGAAGGGGCGCAGCTTTAGCTGCGCCGAAAGGTTCCCCTTAATATTTCCATTCCGAGCGGGGCTTCAGCCCGCGAGGGGATCTACCTTTCTGTTCCGAAGCATGTGCCGTCGCTACGGGACTCAATTCTGTCTTCACGCTCTCCCAGCGCTGAAGCGCTGGGCTAACTTCTGCCGTGCCTTCGGCACTCGATTTTCGGAACGCGCTGCCCCTGTGCTAATAACTCAAGCGGTGCTGCGCCCGGTCCTGTTGCTAAGGTCGAACGCGAGTGAGACCTCGGTCACCTACTGGCGGCCAACTCCTGCTGATTTGCCGCTTCCGACGCTCGGTACCATTCCACCGTGCGCCGCAGGCCTTCCGCAAAATCTACCAATGGCTTGTAATTCAGCTTCTTCTCCGCCCGCGAGATGTCGGCGAGCGAATGCTTGACGTCGCCCGCACGCCCGGGGGCGTAGGCCACATCGCCGGTATACCCGGTCAGGGGCTTCAGCATTGCGAACGTCTCGTTCAGGTTGAAGCGATGCCCGGTAGCGATGTTGAAGGTCTCGCCGGCAACGTCCTTCTCCGGCACGGTTGCGGCCAGCAGGTTCGCGGAAACTGCGTTGTCGATATAGTTGAAGTCGCGCGACTGCTCGCCATCACCATAGATCGTAGGCTTCTCGCCTCGTAGCATCTGGGTGACGAACTTGGCCAGCACCGCCGAGTACTGCGAATAGGGATCTTGCCGGGGTCCAAAAATGTTGAAGTAGCGCAGGCTGACCGTCGGCAGCCCGTACACGTGGTAGAACGACTTCATGTACATTTCGCCGGCCAGCTTGGAGACGGCATAAGGGGAGAGCGGAGTCGGCAGCATGTCTTCGCACTTGGGCAAGGTCGGGGTATCCCCGTATGCGGAAGACGAAGCGGCATAGACCACGCGCTTTACATTGGTATCGCGCGCCGCCATCAGCAGGTTCAGGGTGCCTTCAATGTTGACGCGATTGCTGTGCGCGGGATCGGCGATCGATTTCGGCACCGAGGGAATCGCCGCCTGGTGCAGGACGTAATCCACACCTTTACATGCCGACTGCACAGCACCGAGGTCCAGCAGGTCGGCCTCGCGAAAGTCGATGCGGGCGAGAACCTCCGAAACATTTTCGCGTCTCCCGGTCTCGAAATTGTCGAGTCCGCGAACCTGCTGGCCGCGCTCAAGCAGCGCGCGAACCAAGGCTGAGCCTATGAATCCGGCCGCACCGGTAACGAGGTAGAGGGACATTGGTACAGCTTAACATGCGACCCGCCCAAGGCGATCTTCTGCCGGCTTAAGCTTGACTGTGGACAAAACTGTGGAATAGGATCGACATCATGGAGACGATCCAAGTAGTCTTAGATTCGGCATTGCTTCGGGCGGCGGATGGAGCTGCCAAACGGGCGCGTCTAAACCGTTCGGCTCTCATTAGGAACGCCCTTCGAGAGCACTTGCGCCACCTGCGCATTCAGGAGCTGGAGTCACGCGATCGCGAGGGGTATCTTCGGCACGCGGACAGGTCGAATGAGGCTTGGGAACGGGTGACATCTTGGCCGGCGGATTAGCTCGCGGAGAAGTGCGACTGTATCGGTTTTCCTCGCCTGACAAACAGAGGCCCGTTGTGGTGCTCACACGGGGAAGCGCCATCGCGTATTTGTCAGCCGTCACAGTGGCGCCGATTACTCCAACGATTCGTGGCGTACCGTCGGAAGTCGTGCTGACGGAAAAGGATGGAATGAAACATCCGTGCGCGGTGAACCTGCACAATTTGGCTACTGTCTCTAAGACACATTTGGGACGCCGCCTGGCGACGCTCAGTTCAGAGCGCATGGCCGAGGTCTGCGCTGCCTTGGGCTTTGCCCTCGGCTGTGCCTAGCTGCCGTGCGTAACAGCCCATCGAGATCGCCAAGCCATAGATGTCATGCGTAAACCCGAGATCGTCTAACTCGGGTGTGAACTGACATGTTGAGGGGTGAGCTCGAATCTTTCTGCCATCATGCCCACGATCTCGCGGCCGATTTCGAGCGAAGCCGTCGCCGCCGGCGAAGGCACATTGCATACGTGGATCATGTTTCTACTGTGGACAAAGTAGAAATCGTCGACCAGGTTCCCGTCGCCGTCAACCGCCTGGGCGCGCACTCCCGAGCCGCCCTGCGTTAAGTCGGCGTCTTGCAGTTCCGGCACCATTTGCTGCAGCGCTTTCGTGAATGCCGATTTCACCCAGGCGCGATACTGTTCCTCCAGGCCTTTACGCCAATATTTGCGCGCCATCTTCCAGAATCCGCGAAAACGAAAGAGTTCTACCGCCTCGGTCATGTCGACAGAAGCGCCGGTGTATCCTTCGCGACGGAAGGCCAGCAACGCGTTGGGTCCGGCTTCCACGCTGCCATTGACGCGCCGGGTGAAATGCACGCCGAGAAAGGGAAATCGCGGATCGGGGACCGGATAGATCAGCGCCTTCACCAGGTAGCGGCGCTCCGGCCTGACCTCGTAGTACTCGCCGCGGAAGGGGATGATCTCCAGCTGGGTTTGCACGCCTGCCATCCGTGTGATCGCATCGCTGTACAGCCCCGCGCAGTTGATCACGTGGCGTGCTCGGAAGCTTCCAGCCTGAGTCTCGACGATATTGGCGTTGCCATCCTCACGTAGAGCTACAACTTTTGCCTTCAGGATGATCTCTCCTCCGGCACGGCCGATCAGCTCGGCATATTTCATCGCGACCACCGTGTAATCGACGATGCCGGTGGTCGGGACCTGTAGCGCGGCAAGGCCGCCGCAATGGGGTTCAATTTCGCGAAACTGCTCGCGTTGCAGCATCTGCAATCCCGGCACGCCGTTGGCAGTCCCGCGCTGATGCAGTTGCTCCAGCCGCGGAACTTGTTCGGGGGTGGTCGCAACCACCAGCTTTCCGCACTCCTCGAATGGAATGTGCTGCTCGGCGCAGAAGCGCTTCATGGATGCGGCCCCGGCGACGCAGTTGCGGGCCTTCAGCGATCCGGTCTTGTAGTAGATGCCGGAGTGGATGACTCCACTGTTATGCCCGGTTTGGTGAGCGGCTACATGGTCCTCTTTATCGACAACCAGAATGCGCAGATCAGGAAAGCGCCGGGAGGCTTGCAGCGCCGTAGCCAGGCCTACGATGCCGGCGCCAATGACGACAAGATCGGGGTCACGATGCGACATGAATTCGATCCTTGGGAAACCGGCGATTATACGATGTGATAGCCGGGGCGACATAGGACACACATCACAGCATGTAGATGCTCCAAGATAATGTCACCCCCTAACTGCAACGAGACTTTGTCACCCTCTCAGGATGGTGACGATGAGTCAGAAAGAGCTCCAGCGAGTGAAAGTGATTGAGAATGCAGCGGGCGGGCGGCTGAGCGTACGCGAAGCCGCCCGCCTGCTGCAACTGAGTGAGCGCCAGGTGCAGCGCCTCAAGCGACGCTATCAGCCCGATTCCATTGCCTGGATCCAGCACGGCAATCGTGGACGTCCCGTGCCTTGGGCTTTTCCTCTTCC
This sequence comes from uncultured Acidobacteriaceae bacterium, assembly GCA_963785825.1. Taxonomy (GTDB): domain Bacteria; phylum Acidobacteriota; class Terriglobia; order Terriglobales; family Acidobacteriaceae; genus Bog-257. The sequence continues at coordinate 946,601 of CAWAWQ010000003.1, forward strand.
CCAGAAGCTTTTGATCTTGACCCTGGCCCGCACCAAGTATCAGGGCTTCAACGATTCCCATCTCTGTCAGAAACTCAACGCCGAGGAGAACCTGCCGGTCAGCCGCGAGACCGTGCGCCGCATCCTGCGCGCCGCCAAGCTGGCCTCGCCGCAGAAACGCCGGCCCCGCAAGTATCGCTCGCGCCGCCCGCCCCGCCCCCGTTGCGGCATGATGGCGCTCACCGACGCCAGTACCCATGACTGGCTCCAAGGCCGCGGTCCGCAACTCACCCTCATCGGCTTTCAGGACGACGCCACCAAGCAAATCCTCTCCGCTCATTTCCAACTCGAAGCCGAAAACACCGTCGGCTATCTTCGCGCTCTACACGCCATGATCACCACTCATGGCGTCCCCCTCAGCCTTTACCGTGATCGCCACAGCATCTTCCAGCGCAACGATTCCCACTGGACCCTGGCCGAACAACTCGCCGGGCAGCAGTCCCCCACCCAGCTCGGACGCGCCCTGGAGGAACTCGGCATCCAGCAGATCCCTGCCTATTCTCCGCAGGCCAAGGGACGCGTCGAGCGCCTCTGGCGCACCTGCCAGGACCGCCTGGTCAGCGAACTCCGCCTGGCTCATGCCACCACCGTGGAGCAAGCCAATGCCGTGCTCGACACTTTTTGCCGCGACTACAACCAACGCTTCGCTCGCCCCGCCGCCGACTCCGCGCGCGATTTCCGCACCCTGCCCCGGCGCTTCGATCTCGCCCGCTGCCTCAGTTTTCGCTACCAGCGCATCGTCAGCCCCGATCATGTCGTCACCCTCGGAGCCCATGCCATCGCCCTGCCCCCACGTCCCGGCCGGCGCAGCTATGCCGGAGACTCCGTCGAACTCTCTCATCAGCTCGACGGCTCGCTCCTCGTCTATCGCGGCGATCAGTTGCTTCTCACCCAAGCTCTGCCGCTCCAGGAACACACCAATCGCCGCCCCGCTCGCCGTACCACCGCGCAGAAAAGAAAGACGCTGCCGCGCATCTATAACCTCTCCGGCCGCCCCGCGGTTGCGGCCGTTACTTAAATGACAGGGGGTGACAAAGTCTCGTCGCAGTTAATACGACATTTTCTGGTTGCAACAACAGGACACACATCACAGCATTTGCGCTCCCGCCCGTGGCACAGTACTCTAGGTGGTTTGGAGGGAAGCTATTGAAGGTCCTCGTCACGGGAGGGGCCGGATTCATTGGCTCTCATCTTGCAGAACGGCACCTCGACCTAGGCGACGAGGTCTACATTATCGACGATCTCTCTACCGGATCGATCGCCAACATCCAGCACCTGAAAGTTCATCCGCAATTTACCTATCACATTGACACCGTCACCAACACCCGGCTGATGGCGGAACTAGTGGATCTGTGCGATGTGATTTATCACCTTGCCGCAGCCGTGGGCGTACGGCTGATCCTGGACAGCCCGGTGCGTACCATTGAGACCAACATTCGTTGCACGGAAATTGTGCTGCAATTGGCGGAGACGAAACGCAAACGCGTGCTGATTACGTCGACCTCCGAGGTTTACGGCAAGCGCGAGCAGGTGCCATTCCGTGAACACGATGACATGGTGTGGGGTCCAACCAACAAAAGCCGTTGGAGCTATGCCTGCTCGAAGGCGATTGACGAGTTTCTGGCCATCGCTTACTGGAAGGAAAGAAAAGTACCTACCGTCATCGCGCGGCTCTTCAATACGGTGGGGCCAAGGCAGACTGGAGTTTACGGAATGGTCATCCCCAACCTGGTTTGCCAGGCGCTGACGGGCGCGGACATGACAGTGTTTGGCGATGGCAGCCAGACCCGCTGCTTCACCTATGTGGACGATGCAGTGCGGGCGCTTATCGGTATTGCCGCACATCCCCAGGCGAACGGCGAAGTGTACAACGTTGGTGGCGATCAGGAGATTGCCATCCTGGAGTTGGCCGAATGCATCAAGCTGATGACCGGATCCCCGTCCCGCATTGTTTTTGTGCCTTACAGCACCGCGTATGAAGAGGGATTTGAAGACATGGTGAGGCGGGTACCCGATTTAAGCAAGGTCAACCGGCTGATTGGTTATGAGCCAACCGTTTCGCTCGACGAGATGCTGGAAAATATTATTGCCGATCAGCGCGCTCGTTTGCGCAAACGTGGAGTTTTGCCCAATGCTCAGAGTTCCGTAGCGATCCGGCAACCACTCTGAATCTAACTCTCGTCACAACCCGGACTAATTATGCGAGTGCTGGTAACAGGTGGGGCAGGGTTCGTTGGGTCACATTTATGCGATGCCTTACTGGCTGGCGCCAACTCAGTGATCTGCGCCGATAACTTGCTTACCGGCCGGATGCAGAACATCGCCCACCTGGATCGCGAACCGCGCTTCGAGTTTCGCGCGCAGGATGTGTGCCGCCCTTTTGACTTCGGCAGGATAGATTACATCTTTCATCTTGCCTCGCCCGCCAGTCCAGTTGATTACCTTGAGCACGCGATCGAAACTCTCCAGGTCGGTTCCATCGGCACGATGAATTGCCTGGAACTGGCGAAGAAGTACAGTTGCAAGTTTCTGCTTGCATCTACCTCTGAATGCTACGGCGATCCTCTGGAGCATCCGCAGAAGGAAACCTACTGGGGACATGTGAATCCCATAGGTCCCCGTTCGGTGTACGACGAGTCCAAGCGCTTCGGCGAGGCAGTGACGATGGCGTATCACCGCTATCACAACGTGGATACGCGGATCGTGCGCATCTTTAACACCTACGGTCCGCGGCTGCAAATTAATGATGGCCGGGTGATCTCTAACTTCATGAAGCAGGCGCTGCGCGGCGAAGAGCTCACGGTTTATGGCGATGGTTCACAGACCCGCAGCTTCTGTTATGTGAGCGACGAGGTTGCGGGAATTCTTGCGCTCGCCGGGTCTGACGAACACGAGCCGACCAACATCGGCAATCCAGGCGAGTTCACGATTCTGGAATGCGCCAAAGTAGTGCTCGACGTCACCGGCTCGAACAGCAAGATTCGCTTCGAGCCGCTGCCCCAGGACGACCCCAAGCAGCGGCGGCCTGACATCGGGAAAGCGAAACGCCTGTTGGGCTGGGAACCCAAGATCGATCTACCTACCGGGCTGCGAATGTCACTCGAGTATTTTCGTTCTGCGGTGCAGGCCAGCGGCGCAAGCGCATAACTCGTTAACTCCCGATTGAGCATAATCCCGTAGAATACCGGTGAACGGTAACAAGAGGTCCTCGGGAATGGATGCTCAGCTCGAATTCGAGACGCTCCGGCGCGAGAGCTCTTCCTGGTGGTACGTCACTCGGCGTCGTTTGCTCCGGGAGGCGGTAGCGCAAGCCGTTATCGGCAAGCGCGAGGCGCGAGTCCTGGACCTGGGCTGCACCGCGCAATTGGAATTCAACGATCCCCCCTGCATTCGTACTCTGAACGTCCACGACTCGCTTCCCGTACTCGCTTTCCGACAAATGGAGAATTGCCCAGCGCTGGTCTGTACCAGGCCCGAGGAACTTGGGCTTACGTCGAACTCATTCGATGTGGTGGTTGCCGGCGATTTTCTGCAGAGCGTGCCCGACGACCGTATCGTGCTCCGCGAGTTGCGCCGCGTGCTCAAGGACGGCGGGCACCTCTGCTTGACCGTTCCGGCATATCCTTCGCTATGGGGCGAGGAGGACGAGGCACGCGGCCATCGCCGGCGCTACACCGCGACGGAACTGCGCCGCAAGATTAACAATGCGGGCTTTGAAGTGTCGCGCGTGTCCTATATCGTGGCGTCAGGTCTTCTGCCTGCCGTTATCTCGCGGGTTGGCAAAAACATCCTCGCCAAATCGATCGGCCGGCATCGGCATGCTCACCTTGGGAGATGGGCTAATTCCGCTATGGTGCTGCTACTGGACGGCGAGCGCCATCTGATTCGCTACATCAATTTGCCTTTCGGAACGCGGGTCGTAGTGTGGGCGCGAAAGCCGGCAGCTGTTGTCGAGCGCGTGACCGTTCCTGCCTGGGAACGCCAGTGGTCGCGGCAGCCGCTTCCCCAGGGGCTCGGATAACCTGGACATGATTCGGCCAATCCATGCCATGGCTCCGACTAGTGCGGCAGGCTGCGCGCAAAATCCTCGGTAACATAGATATTGGCACCGGCGCGAATCACGCCGACGCCCACCACGTTGTACGCCGGATCGAGAATGTTGCGGCGATGCGGCGGGGAATGCATCAGGGCCTGGTGCGCGGAGACAATGTCCTGGTCGAGATCGACGTTTTCGCCCTCGCGGTCCGAGGACAATCCTTGGTCGCTGAACCGCGCTTGCACGGTTGGCTCTCCCTTAAACTGGTGGGACAGCGCTGCATGTTCCGCCATTAATTGGGTGTGCTTGCGAGCCGCCCGAGCCAGTCGGTCATCAATGGCAAGGGGCTGAAGTCCTTGGCTGGCGCGCGCCTGGTTGATCAACGTAACCAGCTTTGCCTCGTCGAGGGCGTCGAACTGAGCCGCTGGAACCGCAAATACATTGGCCTGCGCCGTGCTTCCCAGGAAGGCAAGCGGCGACTCCTCAGCTCGTAATGGCAGGATCATGAGCAAAAGCAGCAGGAGGGATGCCCTGCATAATCGAGAAGCGCAAGATTGGGTCATCTGCGGCAATCGCTGTACTCCCGATCGACTCGGCGCTTAATGACCGCTTGAACCAAACCCCTTGGCGCCTCGCGCGGCTCCGCTCAACTCTCCCTGTACGACGTCGCCCGCCACTAATCGATGCTCCAGCAGTTGCGCGATTTTGTCGCCTTTACGCATGGTGTACGGTTGGTCTCCGAGATTCTCCATCAGCACGATGATCTCGCCGCGATATCCCGCATCGATCACCCCCGCATTGCACAGCAAGCGCTTCCTGGCCAATCCTGACCGCGTCTTCACGATTCCGCCGGCAGTAGGCACGAACTCGATCGCGATTCCAGTGTGAACGCCCGCCGCTCCATGCGCCGCGATGATCACGTCCTCAGCTGAGTAGAGATCGTAACCGATATCTTCCCCAGGATGGGCAACGGTGGGCAGAGTAGCGTCAGGCGACAGCTTCTTCACTTTGAGCATGCACTCTCATTTTGCCAGATGTCGTCTAGACAGAGCACAGGCCAGTTGTGCACTCCGCAGATTCCGTTTTTGTGATCGGCGGACGTACCGAGGCCGGAAGGGCCTACTTGCCTTCTGCCAGTGCCTCCGCTTTGCGAATGGCGGCCTCATGTAGATCGTAGGCTTCGAGAGCCTTGCGGGCGCCCTCGCGGGCCATGCTGGTGCTCATGCGTCTCTCGGCTTCGGCGAAAACCTCTTCCGCATGTTCATGCGCGTTGTAGGCCTCGTCGTCGGCCTCTTTGACCCGCCTCGCGGCAGCCAAAATTTTGGGGTCGAAGCCGGCTGGGGCTTTCTTATCGTTCTCTTTCTTGGCCTTCGATTGCCCGCGAGCGCTGTTTGCGTCACCGTTCTCGGTCACCAGGTGATTGTAGGCAAGCTTTAGATCGTCGCTCCAGGTGAGCTTGATCTTCATTTCAGAATCGTCGAGTGCGGCCCTGGCTTCATCGGCGATTCCACGCACTCTCTTCTTTTCCATGAGCCATTTCCACACGCCCCATTCCATACCTTGCGTCATGATTGCGCGGGCATCCTTAACAGTGGCAAGTTTTCGCATAGCCGACCTCGTGAGAGATAAGAAGTATAATTTCGACGGTTGCCGAGGAATGCCTGCCGAATAGCAGGTTCCGCAGCAGTTCCGTTTTGGATAACCTTCTATCGTAAAGGCTTCAGGGAGGTTTGGATGTTGCAATGTCTTTGGGATCCTGCCCTGCTTCCCGATTTGGAATCGGCGGCATCGCGAATCGACTTAGATTAACGTAATATTTACGTCGACTGTTCGATCCGGGATAGCAGATCGCGCTCCGCCATGCAGCTCGGCCCGAGAAGGGAGCAGCTCTCATGAAATGCGGAGATTTCGGGTTGAAAGAACAGTTGGCAGACTGCTCACCAATGCGAAGTTCCCACGTATAGTACTATTGAGAAGAGTTCTCGCCACTGTGAGTCTTCGAAAAAAACCCAATCAGATGCTGTGGCAAACCTTGGCACTGAGTTTCTGTGCCTTGGTGTTTTTCTTTGCCCTGCATGCCAAGACCGCGATGTACAATGGCGGCACGTCGACGAGAGTGACGCCGTCCACCGCCTCCAAGCTGTGGCTCAGCGGACAGAAGATCGAGGTGCCGCCGGTTGATTCCGGCACCGCCATGGTGTTCTGGCTGGCTGTTGTTTGTCTCTTTGGCCTTTACCTGCAACGTGAACCTCGTGTTCAGAATGTTGTTCTGCACCCCCCCGCGAACGATCTTTCACGGTGGCACATCCATCGCTTTTTGCGGCCTCCGCCCTCACAAAGTTAATTTTCCTCGGCCATTTTTCATTCATACTTCCCTGGGTTTAGTCATTGTCCGCTGTACGGTTCACGGTAACTGGAACCTGGCGTAACAGACCCCGTTGCCATGGAAATGAGGAAGGTCCATGCACGTTCTACTCGAACCGAAGAAGTCTCCGCCGGCTGGTAAGCGCCGCAAGCTGCTGATTATAGGGATTGCCGTCGTTTGTCTGCTGGTCGCCGTCATTGTGGTGAGGCGAGTGCGGGCGGGAGCGGCCCTGCACGATACCGGGATCGCCGGCACAGGAGGCGCGCCCGCCGTGTATGCCGCAGTTGCTCCTGTCAAACGTGAAACCATTGCCAACTCGTTGTCCATTGCGGGCCAATTCATTCCCTACCAGAATGTCGAGCTGCACGCCAAGGTTGCCGGCTACATCAAGAACATCTACGTGGATATCGGCGACCGGGTCCATACTGGGCAAGTGCTGGCGGTGCTGGAGATTCCGGAGCTGGTAGCACAGGTGGATGAGGCCAAAGCCGCCGTGCACCATGCGGAAGAAGAGATCCAGCGGGCGAAGAGCAACGTCTCACGCGCCGAAGCTGACAACGTTGCCCTACACGCTAACGCTGTACGGCTGGTCAACACCGACAAAGTGCGCCCGGGGCTGATCGCGCAACAGGAACTGGATGACGCTACGGCAAAAGACCGCGCATCTCAGGCACAGGTTGATGCCGCGAAATCGGCATTGGCAGCGGCTAAGCAACAACTGGAAGTCGCGAAGGCGGACCAGCAGCATTATTCCGCGCTGAGCGATTACGCCAGGATCACTGCGCCTTACGACGGAGTTGTGACCTGGCGCTTTTCCGACACCGGCGCGCTGGTGCAGGCCGGGACGTCCAGCACGACCGGCTTGCCGGTTGTCACCATCGCCCAGATCAACGTATTGCGATTGCGCGTCCCGGTGCCTGCTTCCTTAGCGGCCAAGGTGCGCATCGGCGACTCCGCAGATGTGCATGTACAGGCGACCGGCGAGCACTTTACCGGCAAAGTTACCCGCTTTACCGACGCGCTGGACCCCTCGACCCGCACCATGCAGGTTGAGATCGATGTACCCAACGAGAAATACGAACTTCAGCCGGGCATGTATGCCGACGTGCGGCTGCAAGTGCAGAGCCATGCCAATGCGCTGACCGTACCGGTGCAGGCAGTGCAACGCCATAACGGAAAGTTCTCGGTGCTGCTCGTCGATAACCACGATCGGGTTGAGTTGAGAGATATACAAACCGGAGTGGAAGATCCCACGCGAATTGAAGTGCTGGCCGGGCTCACCGAGGGTGACCGGGTCATTGTGGGCAACTTCAACTCCTACCAGCGCGGACAAAGGGTTGACCCCAAGCCCATGCAGTTCGCCTACACGGGCGGAGAACAAAGCGGAGGGACGGAGTAGGATGTCGGGCTTCGCAATTCGCTATCCCTTCTTCATCATTATGATGTGCCTGATCATCACTGTGGTTGGAGTGGTGACCGTGGCACGCATGCCGGTGGATCTGTTCCCCGACATCAACATTCCCGTGGTGGTGGTAGCGACGTTTTACAGCGGCATGCCGCCGGAGCAGATTGAGACCGATATCACTGGCCGGTTTGAACGCTTCTTTACCCTGGGCAGCGGCATCGACCATATCGAGTCACGCTCGTTGCCGGGCGTGAGTCTTATCAAGATCTATTTCCAGCCGGGCGCCAATTCCGACGCCGCAGTGAGCGAGATTTCCAACCTGGCGATGGCGGATTTGCGCAAGCTGCCTCCCGGCACATTGCCGCCAGTGGTATTGAAGTTCGACGCTTCCAGCTTGCCGGTTTGCCTGATCACCCTTAAAGGACAAGGTCTGAACGAGACGCGGCTGCGCGACCTTGGTCAGTACAACGTGCGTAACCAGGTTGCCAATGTACCGGGCGCTTCCGTGCCGCAGCCCTTTGGCGGCAAGTACCGGCAGATTCAGGTTTACGTCGACCCCGTAAAGCTGCAAGCCAACCAACTGAGTGTGATGGATGTAGTGCGCACGGTAAACCAGTCCAACATGATCCTGCCTGCGGGCGACGTGCGCATCGGTCCCAAGGACTACAACCTCTACACCAACAGCCAACTTCCCAGCACCGCTGAGATCAATCGCTTGCCGCTCAAGACCGTCGGCAACGCCTCGGTTCTGGTTGCCGACGTGGGCCATGCCATGGACGCACAGCAGATCCAGACCAGCATTGTGCGCGTGGACGGCCAGAAGTCCGTATACCTGCCGGTGCTGAAGCAGGGCGGCGACAGCAATACCATCGCCATCGTGAATGGAATCAAGAAAGCGCTCAGCGACCTGGTGGACGTCCCCAATAACCTGGTGGCAAAAGTGGTCTTCGATCAATCCGTCTATGTGAAGACTGCCATCCGCAATCTGGGTAACGAGGGTCTTATCGGACTGGTGCTCACCGCGCTCATGATCCTGATCTTCCTGGGCAGTGTCAGTGCAACGGTAGCTGTATTGCTCTCGATTCCGCTCTCGGCCTTGGCTGCGTTGCTGGTAATCGACTTGGGCGGTGGCACCATCAACACCATGGTGCTCGGCGGGTTGGCGCTGGTCTTTTCACGCCTGATCGACAACTCGGTCGTGGTGCTGGAGAACATCTTCCGGCATCTTGAGAACGGAGAGCCGATCGAGGAAGCCGCCGAGAAGGGCGGGCAGGAGATGGGGCTTCCAGTTCTGGCTGCGACCTTCACCACGGCCATTGTTTTCTTCCCTGTCGTTTTCCTCTACGGTGTCAGCAGATTCCTATTTACCGCGCTGGCGCTCGCCGTGGTGTTTTCGCTATTCGCGTCGTACCTGGTCGCGATGACCGTGGTTCCGCTGTTCTGCGTGAAGTTCATCAAGTCGGCGCACGGCCAGGCAGCGCATCATTCGTCGAAGAGGCTGTTTGGACGCATGGTTACCGGATTCAACCGCAAGTACAACCAGATGCTGATGCACTACGACATCGCCGTCGGCAAGACGCTTCTGCGTCCGGCAGCAACCGTGATCGGCATCCTGGGGGTCTTCGTGTTCAGCCTGGCGTTCTTTCCTCTGCTGGGACTTTCGTTTTTTCCCCGTACCGATCCCGGCCAATTCATGATCAATCTGAAGACGCCTTCCGGGACTCGCCTGGAGCTGACCGACCAGTACGTGCGTCGTGTGGAGCAGGACATCCGCGACGTGGTTCCGCCGGAGGAACTCCGCATGGTGCTTTCCAATATCGGAGTCACACCGGGCTTTTCCTCGATGTACACCAGCAACTCCGGGCAGGACACGGCCACCGTCCAGGTAAGCCTTAGAGAAGGCCACAAGGTGGGCAGCTATGAATATATGAGGCGGGTGCGCAGGAAAATTGCCGAGGACCTGCCGGAGCTGACGTCCTATTTCCAATCCGGCGGATTAGTCGATGCCGTCATCAATCTCGGTCTGCCGGCGCCCATCGACATCCAAGTAAGCAGCAATCATCTGCGTGAGGCTTACAATATCGCGCAAAATCTTCGCCGGCAGATCCTGCAGGTCCATGGCGTCAGCGACGCAATGATTCCGCAGGACCTCGACTATCCGGCGCTGCGTCTGGACGTGAACCGTGAAATGGCCTCTCGCCTGGGGCTCTCCTCGAAAGAGGTGGTGGACAACGTCATCACGGCACTTACCTCCAACCAGATGATTGCGCCCAGCTACTGGGTCGATCCCAAGACCGGCAACGACTATATGCTGACGGTGCAGTACCCGGATACGCAGATCCAGTCGCTCTATGACTTGAAGCAGATACCGTTGCGCTCCGCCAATGGAACCGAGACCACCAACCTGGGCGCCGTCACGGATGTCACCGATATCAACTCGCCCACCGAGGTAGACCACTATCAGCTGCAGCGGATTATCGATGTCTACGTTGCCCCCTCGGGCGAGGACCTGGGCTCGGTCGCTTCCAAGGTCGACGATATTATCGCGCGCACCAAGCTGCCCGGGGACGTGCGCATCAAGGTACGCGGCTCGGTCGAAGGCATGCGGCAGTCGTTCAAGAGCTTCGGCCTGGGACTGATCCTTTCGATCGTGCTGGTGTACCTAATCCTGATGGCGCAGTTCGCCTCCTTCGTCGATCCGCTCATCATCCTGCTGGCGATTCCTCCGGGCATCACCGGTGTCATTCTGTTCCTGCTGCTTACCCATACCACGCTGAACATCATGTCCCTGATGGGAGTAATCATGATGACCGGCATCGTGGTCTCCAACAGCATCCTGATCGTGGATGTGACCCGCAACTACCGAAGGGAGGGCATGCCGATCCGCGATGCTGTAGCGCTGGCGTGCCGGGTTCGTCTGCGGCCGATTCTGATGACCTCGCTGGCGACGCTGTTGGGCCTGGTTCCGATGGCGCTGGCGCTGGAGGCGGGCAGCGAGCAGTACGCTCCGCTGGCGCGCTCCATCATCGGCGGCCTGCTGGTGTCGGTCGTGCTCACCGTTTTCATCGTTCCGGCGGCGTATTTGTTGATCCATCGCAAAGAGGAGCACCCGACACAGGAGGTGCAGGCTTGAGACGCAAGATCCTCTGGCTTGTCATTCCAGTTTTCTTGACCAGTATCTCCCTTGCCGTGCAAACCAATTCTGCGCCTGCGACGGTTCCGCCGCAGTCCGTAACTGCGCCGCCAGCCCAACCAACGCCGCAGACGCCACCGGCCCTGCAAAACCAACCGCAGACGCTGCCGGCGCCCCAAATGCCGCCGGCTGCCACAGCTCCCGCTCCAGCCCAGTTGCCCACGGCAGGTTCGGTACAGCGGCTGAGCATTCAGGACGCCGAGAAGCTGGCCATCAAGAACAATCCGCAGATCTCGATTTACCACCTGATCTATTTGGCCTCGAACCAGGTGACGCGAGAGACGAAGGCGGCGTATTACCCGACGATTTACGGCAGCCTGACGGCAGTCGGAGGGCAGCAGGGAAGCCGCATCGCCGCGGGCAATCTGAATGCACCAAGACTGCTTGAGCGCGCCGCCGGGGGATTGGCGCTTTCCCAATTGATCTTCGATTTTGGCAGGACGAACAACCTGGTTGCGAGCTCGGCTTTGCGCGCCAAGGCAGCCAACATGAATGCCGCCGCTACCGCTTACCAGATTAAACTGGCGGTCGATGAGGCGTTCTACAATGCGTTGCAGACTTTTGCTCTGCAGAAAGTGGCGGAGCAAACCGTCAGCGCACGGCAACTAGTATCCGACCAGATCACCACCTTGTTCCAGAACAAGTTGCGATCGGAAGTGGACGTCAGCTTTGCTAATGCCAATCTGGCGCAGTCTAAGTTGCTTCTGCTGGACGCGCAGAACAACTACCAGGCAGCCCTGTCGCAGCTGTCGCAGGTCTTGGGCTACACCGGGCAACAGCAGTTTCAGTTGGTCGAAACTGAAGGCGAGCTGAAGCCCCCGCCCGATGCGGTGAGTCAATTGGAGGATCAAGCCTTCAGCAACCGGCCGGAGATTGCTTCGCAAAGCTATGAATACCAGGCCGACCAGCACTTCCAGAAAGCGGAGCGCGACCTGCTATTCCCGACCATCTCGGCACTAGGGGTTGTGGGGCAGACTCCCTTTGGCAGCATGCTCAATGGCGTGCAGCAGTTTCCTACCTGGTACGGTGCCGCCGGGGTAAACGTCAATGTGCCCATCTTTAACGGCTTTCTGTATCCGGCGCGTTCGCGAGAGGCCGGCTTACGGGCCCAGGCGGCCGGCGAGCAACTGCGCGACTTGAAGGACCGCATCGCCAACGATGTGCGGACGAGCTGGTTGAACGCAATTACCGCCTACAACCGCATCGGCGTCAGCCAGCAATACCTGGACCAGGCGAACCTGGCGCTCAACTTGTCGCAGACGCGTTATAACCTGGGCCTGAGTTCCATCGTTGAGTTAAGCCAGGCCCAACTCCAGCAGACGGAAGCGCAAATTCAGTTTGCCGCCGCGAAATATCAGTACCGCATTGCGCAGTCGGTGCTGCGCTTCCAGATTGCGGCCCCGTGATGGCTGATAATGATCTGCTCTATCCGCCCGCAATGGCGCCGATAATTAGGAGCGGTTCTTTGCCGGAGGCGACTTCGTCGGGCAAGGGATCGTCGGGCGACTGATGGGACAGATCTTCTTCGCAGGCGAAGAAACGCAAAAAAGGCCGGCGCTGCTGCGTAACGTGATCGCGAATGGTGCCACGCAGCACGGGGTAAGCGGCCTCGAGAGTGTCGAGGACCGAGCGCAGCGTTGCCCGGCCCTCCACCTCGAGTTTCAACTCCCCATCCACGCGCGCCAGCGTCCGTAGATGAGCTGGGATGACAACTCGGATCATGGCAGCGTCTGCACCTCGACCGAAAGCACCGCCGGAAGATCGCGCACGATGGGATTCCAGTTGTCGCCCGCGTCGGTCGATGCGTAGACCTGTCCGCCGGTGGTGCCGAAATAAACGCCACAGGACTCGAGAGAGTCGACCGACATGGCATCGCGCAGCACGTTGACGTAGCAGTCCTTTTGCGGCAGGCCTTTCGTTAGCGCCTCCCATTCATTTCCGCCCGTGCGGCTGCGGTACACGCGCAGCTTTCCATCGAGCGGATAGTGCTCGCCATCGCTCTTGATGGGAACGACGTAGATCGTTTCTGGCTCATGAGCGTGAATATCGATCACGAAGCCGAAGTCGGTTGGCAGATTGCCGCTCACTTCCTTCCAATTTTCACCCGCATCGTCGCTCCGCATCACGTCCCAATGTTTCTGCATGAAGAGCACGCCCGGACGCGACGGATGCATCGCGATGTGGTGAACACAGTGCCCGATCTCGGCATTGGGATCGGGAATGTATTGGGAGTGCAAACCGCGGTTGATTGGCTTCCAGCTCTTCCCGCCGTCATCAGTGCGGAAAGCGCCGGCAGCCGAAATCGCGATATAGATCCGGCCGGGATCGCTGGGATCGAGAATGACGGTGTGCAAGCACATGCCGCCCGCGCCCGGCTGCCAGTTCGGCCCGGTACCGTGCCCACGCAGGCCGGGAAGTTCGTGCCAGCTGGTGCCGCCGTCATCGGAGCGGAACAGCGCTGCATCTTCAACTCCGGCGTAGACAGCATTCGCATCAGTGAGCGATGGCTCCAGGTGCCAGACCCGCTTGAACTCCCAGGGATGCTGCGTGCCGTCGTACCACTGATGCGTGGTGAGGGTTTTGCCGGTTTCCGCCGAGGTGTCATAAACGAACTTGTTGCTCGCGCCACCTGACATGGCCTCGGGACCGGGCTTGATGTCACCGCCGGGCGCCTCCCAAGTCTTGCCGCCGTCGTTGGAGCGCTGGATCACCTGCCCAAACCAGCCGCTGGTCTGCGAAGCGTAGATCCGGTTTGGATCGGCGGGGGATCCCTTCATGTGGTAAATCTCCCAGCCGGCGAAAAACGGGCCGCTAACCTCCCACTTCTCGCGCTGGCCGTCCGAGGTCAGGACGAAAGCGCCTTTGCGAGTGCCTACCAGTACGCGTACTTTGCTCATCCTCTCTCCTTTCGATCTTCACCTAGGCGGTCCCACGGTATCGACGTTTGAATCGGTTCGAGATCGACATCGGGGCCAGAGAATTCCTTCCAGCGCCCCTCACTGGCGTCCCTACATTACCGGTGCAGCTGTTCCATCTGACCACCTGCCCACGGGGACAAGCAATATGTTGATTGGTTGCGAGTCCTTGAACTGTACCAGCGTGAGCGGAGAGTTGGGTACATCTGCACCCCAAACCGCAGGATCCTTGTGTGTCGTATAGAACATCAGGTGGGCCAAATTGTGGTCGTCGCGATCGGTGAGGTAGGCCTGCTTCGACATCATGTAGCTCATGGCTCCCGGCTCCAGAGCGGGCATTTCTCCTTTGTCGAATGCGGCCTTCATGCCATCGAGGATCTGGGCTTTGGACTGCCCGGCCAAGGCCATCTCCGTCCGCTTGCAGGTAATCGGCAGAATGGAGCGCACGGCCGCTGGATTGAAGCAGAGCGGTCCGCGAAGCTTGGGGTTCCAAAACTCGACCGAGTCGGGTGGAGACATCCAGGCCCGTTCCACCACACACACAAAACCGTTCTTGCCTTCGACCGCAGTCTCGTAGCCACGCCGCCCGAGAACCATGATCTTGGCGTCGCGGGATATGGCCTCAGGGGCTGCGCTTCGGGCCAAAGCGATCTCGGCATTACGGTCCGCCATCAGGTATTGATCGATCGGAGCCATGCTGGGATACGACGCTTTGTGTTCCTGAGCCATTGTGCCGCACACTGTGCCCAGCACAACCATCAGGACCAAAGCTTGCAGTTTGCTCGTCTCTGCGAGGTCTTTCTTCACTGCTTCCTCCTTCGTGAAAACTTTCGCCCCCAGTGGTTGGCAGGTGACGGCGTTTCATGGGGAGTGGTTTCTCCGGAGACCGTCATCACCCTGGTCATGATTTCACTCGGCATGGGTAAGAAACTCCCGTAGCCGAGCATTGCGCAGGAACAGGCCACCCCAGACCAGCACGCCGAAATAGACTGGAGCAAGGGTGTAGCTGAAAAGAGGATTGCCGACGCGTAGGTTAGAAGCGACCGCACCGCCGAGATAGCCGGTCAACAGTATGGCGCCGAGACCTGAGGTCTGGGGAATCATGTAAAGCACCGTGCACACCAGCAAAATAATCCCTATGACGAAAACCGAGCTCTCGGGATATCCGAGCCCCGTCGTTCCCTCTACGGCAGCCCGGAGTTTCAGCAGCTTTATAGAGCAATCAAAGAGAAGAAACAGCACCACAACAGCGCTTACGATGCGTCCTGTCCACAGCATCTTCTTCGAGGCAGGGTGTGTGTCCGATGGCATGAATCGTTCCCTCACAGGATCCGAAAGTTTTCTGCAGCGTTACGAAGCCTCACGCTGTTTCCTCGCAGTTGCCATCCCGGGAGTGCCGAAATCTGTCCACAGCCATTCCCCGGATTTTGCTTGCAGCGGAGTGGTATCCCGCTTGCGCCAGCGCCGCCGCACTTCGGCGAGAATTCGCGTGCGATTCTTTTCCATCTTGCCGATCACAGCACAAGGCGCGCCGGTTTCCTCGTGGCGCGCTCCCCAAATCAGCAACTCTAATAAAGCCGGCGCCAGATCGATACCTTTCTCCGTCAGTCGGTAACTTACCCTGCGCCGGTCCGTGGTCTCCCGCTCTGCGATGACGATTCCGGACTTTTCCAGCTTTCGTAGGCGATCGGAAAGGATGTTGGATGCGATGCCCTCACCCGATCGCTGAAACTCCTGAAAGCTCCGCAGGCCGCGAATCATCAAATCGCGCACGATCAACAGCGACCAGCGATCTCCAAATATTTCAAGCGAAATGCTCACCGGACAGCCGGAGCGGTGTTTCGGCTTGATCCTTCCAGCCACGTTGGGAAAACCCTAGCAAAACTCACTTGCGACTTGCAAGTCATAGCTCGGGCTCAGGGGACGAGGACAAACTATTGCGGGTTTGGTGACAGTCGGCGCGTGTCGAGTTGCAGGAGCGAGCGGGTGACCGCTTCCTCTATGCCGATTGCCTACCATCCGGAGGCTCCAGCCGCGGGGCCGCACAACCTTTCTCATATTCAGGGGTTCGAGGAAGCCAGCCGTGGACGTGTACCCTATACCGGTTGTCGCGTGCGCTATACAATGGAAGTTTCTGACTCATTTTGATGGTGGGATTCGGCAATCCAGTTCGGGAGTGCGGATGAGGTTCTGGCGCGCAGCTGCTTGTTTAGCGGTAACTGCCTTCATGCTATTGATCGAGTTGGGCTGTGGCGACCAATATCGCCCGGTCGCCAACCCCATTCCCAGCGTTGGTGGTCAGCCACAGACCGTTCATTATGCCTGGGTCGTCAACTATAACCCCAACGGGAACGGGAGCACGACCGAGATTGATGTCTCAGGCGACAGCAACGTGTCCGTCAACAGTTTTGGTGTAGGTTCCATTTCTGAGGCGTTCCCCCCTTCATCTTTAGCGCTGTTTATCGCGAACAGCGGAGATGATACGGTCAGCGAGTATATTCCCGCCGTGGCGAGTGCCATAACTACGATCAGCCTGCTCCCCGGATCGCATCCCATCCTGGTCACAAGCGCCCAGCAGGGCTCGATGTATGTCCTCAATTCCGGCGCCAATTCGGCTTGTCCCAATACTGGCTCTCTAAGCTCGATTCCGCTGTCGAGTCTCTCCGTATCCAGTACCGTTTGTGTCGGTGTGAACCCCATTGCGATGGCGCAAGTGCCAGCCGGCGGACGCATCTTCGTCATCAACCAGGGGGACAACACCATTTCGGTATTCAATCCCGGCAGTTCCGCGGTAAGTACCACGATCACCCAGGCCATGGGCCTGGGGCTGAATCCCGTTTCGCTGACGGCCAGCTTGGACGGCAATTGGGTGTTTGTCGTAACCCAGGGCGACGGCGTAGCGCCCGGCGCCCTCGATGTGATCGCAGCCTCTTCCGCCACCATTCAGGCGTCACTGCCGCTCGGAGTCAAGCCCACTTTTTCTACGATTGATCCCAATCTCAACCGGCTGTACGTGACCAATAATGGGGACAACACGGTCACGGTTTTCGACTCGTCCAACGTGAGCGCATCGAATTCGCCGATCATGGCGACGCTGGCCACGGTGAATGTTGGTACGGGTCCCGTAGGCGTTACGGCACTGCCGGATGGCACCAAGTTTTACGTGGCCAATGCCGGCTCGAATGATGTGACCGTGGTGAGCGCAAACAGCTTCAGTCCGCTAACCAGCGTGCCGCTTCCGGCCGGCGCCAATCCGGTATTTATCGCTTCCGAGCCCACGTCCAGTAAGGTTTATGTGGCGGGCCAAGGTATCTCCGCCACCACCATCATCCAGACTTCCAACAACGCGATCACGCTGAGCATACCGGCGCCGACTCAGGTCTCCGGGTGCACCAGTTCCTGCGCATTACAGACGCCGATGATGATTGTTTCCGATTAATCGAACCGTCGCCTCGGCGGCGCGATCAGTAAAACGGGGGTCCGCGCATGGAGACCTCCGGTCCAGCGTAAGAGACGCGCTTTACCTGTAGCCCAAAGAACTCGCATTGCTGGCCTGGGCCTGTATCCGGTCTGAAACCCGGCTGTGCCTTACGCGAACATGAATTCCTTGGTGCGGAGGTCGCGGATGGTGTCGCGTAACTTAGCTGCCTGCTCGAACTCAAAGCGCTTCGCCGCCTCACGCATTTCGTTCTCCAGCTTTGCGATGTAGGTCTCCAGTTCTTCCTGCGAGCGGAACTCCGGCATTCCCTCGGCCTCGTTGGTTAGGTCCGCATAATCGGCTTCTGCCACGGCGACCAGAGTCATATCGAGCGGCCGAACAATGCTCTCCGGCGTGATGCCGTTCTCCTCGTTATAGGCCGTCTGGATGGCCCGGCGGCGGTAGGTTTCGTCGATCGCCTTCTGCATCGAGTCGGTCATCTTGTCGGCATAAAGAATCGCGCGTCCGCTCAGATTGCGCGCGCATCGGCCGATGGTCTGAATCAGCGATCCGGACGAACGCAGGAAGCCTTCCTTGTCGGCGTCGAGGATCGCCACCAGCGAGACTTCCGGCAGGTCGAGCCCCTCGCGCAGCAGGTTGATGCCGATCAGGACGTCGAACTCGCCCTTGCGCAGATCGCGCAGAATCTTAATGCGCTCCAGGGTCTCGATCTCCGAGTGCATATAACGACAGCGCACGCCGACCTCGCTGTAATACTCGGCGAGATCTTCCGCCATGCGTTTGGTCAATGTAGTGACCAAGACGCGCTCATGGCGCTCGGCGCGCTGCCGAATCTCGTGCAGCAGGTCATCGATCTGCCCCTTGACTGGCCGCACTTCCACTTCAGGATCGATCAGTCCGGTGGGTCGGATAATCTGCTCCACCACCACGCCGGCCGACTTCGTCAGCTCATAGGGTCCAGGCGTAGCCGAAACGTAGATCGCCTGATTGACGCGGTGTTCGAACTCCTCGAAGGTGAGCGGACGATTGTCCAGCGCGCTGGGCAGGCGGAAGCCGTACTCGATCAGGTTCTGCTTGCGCGAGCGGTCACCGTGCCACATGCCGTGAAGCTGCGGAACCGTCTGGTGCGACTCGTCGATGAACAGCAGGTAATCGCGGGGCACGTAATCCAGCAGCGTCGGCGGAGGCTCCCCCGGCAGCCGCCCGGTAAAGTGCCGCGAGTAATTCTCGATGCCATGGCAGTAGCCCATCTCCTTGATCATCTCCAGATCGAAGCGCGTGCGCTGATGCACCCGCTGCGCTTCCACCATGCGGCCCTGCTTCTCCAGTTCGGTCTCCCACCACGCCAGTTCTTCCAGGATGGAGGCGACCGCGGCATTCTTGCGCTCCGGTTTCATCACATAGTGAGTTTTGGGATAGATCGGTAGACGGACATGCTTCTGCTTCACGGTGCCGAACAGCGGATCGATTTGCGCCAGCGACTCGACCTGGTCGCCCCAGAGTTCGATACGATAGGCGCTGTCTTCGTAAGTAGGAAAAATTTCGATGATGTCGCCGCGCACGCGAAAGGTTCCGCGGCGAAAGTCGCCATCCGTGCGCTCGTACAGAATCTCCACCAGCTTGCGAGTAATGTCTTCGCGCTTGATCTTCTGTCCCTTCTCCAGGAACAGCAGCATGCCGTAATAAGCCTCAGGCGAGCCCAGGCCGTAAATGCAACTCACTGAGGCAACGATGATGCAGTCGCGTCGCTCGAACAACGATTTGGTTGCGGCCAAACGCAGCTTGTCGAGCTCGTCGTTAACCGTCGCTTCCTTCTCGATGTAGACGTCACCGGCGGGAATATAGGCCTCGGGCTGGTAATAGTCATAGTACGAGACGAAGTACTCGACCGCATTGTGTGGGAAAAACGATTTGAACTCGTGATAGAGCTGGGCGGCCAGCGTCTTGTTGTGCGCCAGGATCAGGGCCGGGCGGTTGGCCTGCTCGATGACCTTGGCCATGGAGAAGGTCTTGCCCGAGCCGGTGACGCCGAGCAACACCTGGTGCTTCTCGCCGTCAAACACGCCGCGCGTCAGCGAATGGATCGCGCTGCCTTGATCGCCCTGCGGTTTGTAGGGACAGACTAATCGGAATTCCATGGCAAACCCTGCCCGGCCAGGCTCGCGAAGCTGGCGGGACCTCACAGAAAGCAATCTCACCGAATGGGCATCTCTCGATTATACGACGCAATGAACTGTTGAAAACTACGCGGACGGCGATTGCTAGGCATGCAGCACTACATGCTTGCGAAGCACTCTACAGTTGCGGCGAAGTGGATTTCGAGGCATGATAGCCCGCCGGCGGGCTGAACTTCCTGGGCTAGCACTGCAACCGCAAGCGAAGAGGCGAGGATGAACGAAGAGGAAAAGAAGCGGTATTCTAAGATGAGGTCGCTGTAGTCGGGCAGGAGTAATCGTATGCGTGGCTTTGTCCGAACCATCATCCTATGCATTTTTCCGGTGGTCCTTGTGCTTGTTTCAGCCGAAGAGTTGCGACTGACGCCAAGGCAATCATCCGCTGCGGCACCCGGTTCTCACGGCGACGAAGCCCAGATCAAGCGCATCGTCGACGGCATCATGCAGCCCTACCTCGCCCAGAACGGCGACGCGGGAGCGATTGTGGGCGTCTCGCTACACGGCCATCGCTACTACTTTCCCTACGGAAAAGCCACCGACGCAGGAGCTCCGTTTACCCCAGACACCCTGGTGGAGATTGGCTCCTGCACCAAAACATTCACCACGACACTCTTCGCGCTGGCCATCAACCGCAAGCAGATCGATCCCAAGGCTTCGGCGCAGAAGTACATGCCACAAGGCTACACTCTAAAGACTGCTGCGCAACAGATGACCCCGCTGGAACTTGCAGACTTCACTTCAGGCCTGCCGGATGACCCCACCAACCTGCCGCGCGGACTGGAGCAGCGCAGCATTGAACACTACACGACGCGGGATTTCCTTGATTGGGTTTCGCACTGGACACCTACAACCGCATTGCCGGCACCGTATCTCTATTCCAACGCCGGCGTCGGCCTCCTCGGTTACCTGGTGATGACCGCAACCGGCAAGGCCTGGGAGGAGCAGGTGAACAATGAAATCTTTCAGCCGTTGAGCATGCCTGACACCACCCTGCGCCCAACCCCCGAGCAAAGAAAACGCCTGGCGAAGGGACACACCGCCAACGGCCAGGATGCCCCCATTTGGCCGGTTTATGCCTGGTATGCCGCGGGCGGCCTGCGCTCGACAACGCAGGACATGTTGAGCTTCGGTGAAGCCAACCTGGGACATACGACGGTCAATGGCAAGCCTCTTCCGGCAGAACTCACGGCGGCGATGCAACTCGCGCAGAAGCCTATCTACACTATGCCGAACGGGTCCAATCAGCAGGCCATGGCCTGGGTGAACAACATGGGAGGCGGCAATTCCAATGTCCATCCCGTAATCGTGAAGAACGGCGGCACTGCGGGCTTTGGAACGGTGATCGCGATCAATCCGACCAAGGACCTGGCGGTGTTTGTCGCGGTGAACCAGGCACGGGAAAACGTGGCCGCGAAGGGTATCGAAATCGTCCGCCACCTGCCATAACGCATCGCAGATTCGAGGTGTGCAGAGTCACGGCAAATCTCACGAATTCGTGCTCTGATTGCTTTGTGAAAAGCACGCACTGATTTATCCTGTCCGTTCTGGCCAAAATTACTGGTATGTGTTATTTCGTTTGCTCTTCGGAACGTTTCATACTTTTGTGTTCGAAAGGTCATCATGCGGATTCTTGTGATTGGAGCAGGAATGATGGGCTGGGCCGCTGCGTTCGACATGGCCCAATGCGAAGGAGTCAAGGCAGTAACGCTCGCTGACAAGGACGAGCAGCGGCTGAACGAAGCGGTATCGCGGATTGGTAAGCTCACAGGCAGCGACAAAATCACCGGCGCCAAGCTGGATGCAGCCGACACTCAGGCAGCAAGGTATCTCATGCAGGGCCACGACGGGGTGCTTTCTGCCGTTCCCTACTTCTTCAATTTCGAGTTGGCGAAAGCCGCGATTGAGGCAGGCTGTCACTTCGCCGACCTGGGCGGAAACAATGCCGTGGTCCAGCAGGAATATGCGCTGCAAGAGGAAGCCATTGACGCCGGTGTGGCGATAGCTCCGGATTGCGGGCTTTCTCCGGGTATGGCCTCTATCTTGGGCGGCGAACTGTTGCGGCGTATCGGCGGCAAGGCCGACGCCCTGAAGATTTACGTCGGCGGTCTGCCGCAGAGGCCGCGTCCGCCCTTTAACTACCAGCTGGTCTTTTCTGTTGAAGGCCTGATCAACGAGTACTGCGAGCCGGCCAAGATTCTGCGCGATGGACGAATCACGACAGTTGAGCCGCTGACCGAAGTCGAACCCTTCCACATGGAGGGCTTTCCTGAGTTGGAGGCGTTCCATACCTCCGGCGGCACGTCGACGTTGCCCGAGACTTTTCATGGGCAGGTGGGAGAGTGCTTCGAGAAGACCTTGCGCTATCCCGGACACGTCCGCATGTTACGCTCGCTGTACGATCTCGGCTTGTTTTCCAGCAGGAAGCGCTCGTTGAACGGAGCCGAGGTCGCCCCCAGGCAGATGATGTCGCGTCTGTTCGAGGAGAAGTTCAAGAGTGACGAGCCCGAAGTCACGCTGCTGCGCGTCGAAGCCCACCATGAGGACGTGATTGCTTCGTTCAGCATGATCGACTATACCGACCCGGTGAGCGGGCTGACCTCGATGATGCGCACCACTGCATGGCCGGCATCGATCGTCTTGCAGATGATGATCGGCGACATTTGTAAGCGCGGCGGAATCCACCAGGAGATCGATGTCCCGGCGCAGCTCTTCCTGAACGAGATGGCGCGGCGCCAGGTGGCGATCAACTACCGTATCGAATCGGTGCAGGAATTCGCGCAGGAAGTTCTGGCTGCCGCGGCACAGGAGAACTGATTGAGCTTCCTAAATCGCTTGCAGCCGTTGGCGCTGCTGGTCTTACGGCTGGCCTTGGGCGCCGTTATGATTGCCCACGGCTCGTCGAAGGTCTTCGGAGGCATGCACAACTTTACCGGGATGGTGCACGGCCTTGGCATGCCGGCATGGCTGGCCTATCTGTCAGCCGCCGCGGAATTCGGTGGCGGCATCCTGGTGGTCATTGGTTTTCTGACCCGCTTTGCGGCCGCCGCTATCGTTATCGATATGTTGGTGGCCATCTCCAAGGTTCACTGGAAACATGGCTTTTTGGGCGAAGGCAATTACCAGTTTCCTCTGGCCTTGGCAGCCATCGCCTTTTCGTTGGTCTTCTTCGGTGCGGGACCGATCTCGATTGACGGATTGCGTGGTGGCAGGGGCGGAAGATAACACATACCTCGCTTTTGTATCGGGGCACGGCTCCAGCCCGAGCAGAGGGACCAGTGCTTGCGGGTCGGCATCCCTGAAGGCCCCCACTACCCTAATAATTCGCCAACTGTAGCATCCCCTGATACAGATCTTCCACCTGCGGCAGGATTTCATCTTCCAGGATCGGCTGATAGGCGACGAACGTGTCCTTGGCAGCAATGCGCTTGACCGGCGCGTCCAGCTGATCGAACAGCTCATCGGCAATGCGCGCGGCGATCTCTGCGCCGTAACCCCAGCTCAGCATGTCCTCATGCGCGACCAGCACACGATTGGTCTTCGCGACCGATGTCGCAATCGCCTCCCAATCGAAGGGATTGAGCGTGCGCAGATCGAGCAGTTCGACACTAATATCGTTGTCGCGCTCCAACCGTTGCGCGGCCTGCAGCGCGCGCGGCACGACGGCCCCGTAGGTCACCACCGTCAGATCATGGCCGGGGCGCACGACCTTTGCCTTGCCGAACGGAATCATATAGTCGGGCCCGGGATAGGGCGCGCGACCGAAGGTTTCGCGGTACAGGCGCTTGTGTTCCAGGAACATCACCGGATCGTCGCAGCGGATGGCGGTGCGCAGCAGCCCGTTAGCGTCGAGCGCGTTCGACGGGAAAACCACTGTCATGCCGGGTGTGTGAGTGAAGATGCTCTCGCCGCATTGCGAATGGTAAATCGAGCCGCCGGTAAGATATCCGCCAATCGCCACGCGCACTACCGCCGGCGAGGAGAAGTAATTGTTCGAGCGCCAGCGCATCAGCGGCAGCTCATTGCGCAACTGTTGCATGGCCGGCCAGATGTAATCGAAGAACTGGATTTCCACCACGGGCTTCAGGCCTCGGGTTGCCATACCCACGGCGCGTCCCACGATATTGGCTTCCGCCAACGGCGAGTTGAAGACGCGGTCGGATCCGTAATCAAACTGCAATCCCGCCGTCAGCTTGAAAACACCGCCTTTGCCCTTCACCTGCTTCTCTTTCAGGTATTCCTCGCGGCTGCAATCGGCGACGTCCTCGCCAAACATCACGATGCGAGGATCGCGCTTCATCTCGTCTCGCAGGCAGGCGTTGATCAGATCGGCCATCGTTTTCTCGGGACTCGTGGTGCCCTTGTCCGACGGAGTGGGATGCACCGCTTCGGTCCGGAACTGCGGCGAGGTGGGGTCCAGGGCGGGGGAGTACACAAACTCCTTGTACGATTCAGGCTCGGGCAACGCCGCTGCAACCGCGCGATCGCTGGCCTCCTGAATCTCCGCCTCGACATCCTTCTCCAGTTCGTCGATGGCCTTCTCATCGAGAACGCCTTCGCGCATCAGGAACAATCCGAAGCGCGTAATAGGATCGCGCTCCCCGTGCAGCTTGCGCTCGGAGTCCGGCCGGTAGAGCTTTTCGTCGTCCGAGAGTGAATGTGAATACGGCCGGATGACATGTCCGTGCACGAAGGCCGGACCATTGCCGGCGCGAATGTAGTCGACCGCCGTATTCAGTGCGGCGTAGCTGGCCAGCGGATCGGTGCCATCGATCTCGGCAAAGTAAAAGTTGGGAAATCCCTTGACCAGCTTGCTGATATTGCCGCCCGCGGTTCCCACTTCGACGGGCACGGAGATGGCATACTCGTTGTCCTCGATGAGATACAGCACCGGCAGCTTCAGGTTGGAGGCGGAGTTCAGCGACTCCCAAAATTCGCCCTCGCTGGTAGTGCCGTCGCCGAGGGAGACGTAAACCACTTCGTCACCGTGGAACATCACGTCCTTGAACTGACGGTAGTCGCCATTAGCCTTCTCTGCCGCTTCCGGGTGCCGGCTGAAGTACCGTCCTGCCTCGGCGCATCCGACTGCCTGCAGACACTGCGTTCCGGTGGGCGAGGACTGGCTGACAATGTTCAGCTGCTTGTGTCCCCAATGCGACGGCATCTGGCGGCCGCCGGAGTTGGGATCGTCGGCTGCGCCCACGGCCTCCAGCAACTGCTCGTAAGGTGTCATGCCCAAGGTGAGGCAGAGCGCCCGGTCGCGATAGTATGGATAGAACCAGTCGTAACTGGGCCGCAGAACCATCCCAGCGGCCACCAGCAGCGCCTCGTGTCCCGCGCCCGAGATTTGGAAGAAAATCTTCTGCTGCCGCTTGAGCAGGATCTCGCGATCGTCGAGCTTGCGTGAGAGATACATCAGCCGGTAGATGCTGATGAGCTGCTCCTGGCTCAGCCCTTCGTATTTGTCGGCCCGCGCGGCTACGGTTTTGGGCTCTGCTTTGGTAGTTGCCATCCATGACCTCAGGGTGAATTACGGAGCCAGACTTGCGGCTCGGGAACGTCTTTCTATTGTAAATGTTCGACGGAAATAAGTTGGCGCCCAGGGTTTCTCCTGCCCAATTCGCCCGAGCGCGTGGCCGAAGCGATTGAAGGTTTGGATAGGCTGGCCCAGGTGCTGGACACGACGCTTGATGTGGCCGGAGCTGAGGCTGGGGCCTTGCAGTTGCGCAAAGTGACGATTGAGCTGGGCGAGATGCTGCGGCAGTTGGTCGATTTGTAGCAGGCCGCCATGGCAGAACACCGGCCCGAAGTTGTCACGGAATTGCAAACTGTTCTTGTCGAAGCGGATGCTTTACTTTTACATCGTGTTCTCGCCAACCTACTGGATAATGAAATTGCGCATCTTACTGCGGGGTGTAGGGTTAATATCTCAAGTGCGCGGGAAAGACAGCGAAGCCGAAGTCGTGGTTGAGGACAACGGTCCCGGATTTCCGCCGGATGTGTGCAGCCGAGCGCTGGAGCGCTTCGTGAAAGGATAGCATTCCACTGGCCATGGTCTGGGGCTGGCGTTCGTGGGAGCGGCGATTCAGGCCCACGGGGGGCACGTCGCGGTTGTGGACCGAAGCGGCGGGGGAGCGAAGATCGTGCTTACCTTGCGGCGGGCGGAGTGCTGAGTGAGAAGGTTTAACGCTTGAAGATGCTGGAAAAAATTCGCAACAGTATGTTAGTCGCGGGTGCCGTGCTGAGCTTCTCGTTCGCATGTTGGGCCGCTTCTCCAACCCCCTCGCTGCCGCAGCCTGATATCGAGCGCGGTTATCAGCAGATGTATAACCTCAATTTCTCGACCGCGCACGATACCTTCCACGTCTACCAGCAATCCCATCCGGCTGACCCGCTGGGATACGTCTCCAATGCGGCCGCGTATTTATTTTCGGAATTCGATCGCCTGCACATCCTACAAGCCGATCTTTTCACCGACGATCAGAAATTCGAGAACCGCGACAAGCTGGCGCCCGATCCCCAGGTGAAGATCGCATTCGAAGCCGAACTGACGAAAAGCGACGAGGCGGCGAACCGGATCCTGGCGCAAAATCCGGATGACAAGAACGCACTTTTCTCGCAGGTGCTGGCCAACGGTCTGCGCAGCGACTATACCGCGTTGATCGAGAAGCGGAATCTTGCCAGCCTCAGCTACATGAAAGCTTCGCGGACGATAGCGCAGAAGCTGTTGACCATCGACCCGGGGTGCTATGACGCTTATCTGGCGATCGGAGTGGAAAACTATCTGTTGGGAGTGAATCCTGCTCCAGTGCGCTGGTTCTTGCGCATGACCGGCGCGCAGACCGACAAGGAAGAAGGTTTGCAGCGGCTTCGCCTGACCGCCGACAAGGGCCGGTACCTCGCGCCTTTCGCGCGCTTGCTGCTGGCAGTAGCGGCCTTGCGCGATAAGGACCGGCAAACCGCGCGCACGCTGCTCGCCGGCCTGGCCAAAGAATTTCCCAACAATCAGCTCTACGTGACGGAACTCGCCCGGATCCAATAGCGGGGGCGCTGTACCTGATGGCTCATGGCCGGAAATGGCAAGATCTGGTTGAGGGTCATTGGGTGCCCCGTTCCAGCCTGCCTTTGGCTGGGGCGGGGCAGTAAGGCATCCTCTGTGTCCCGCCCTGGCCAAAGCAGGGGCAAGACGCGCGACGAGCCGCGCACAATCTTTATCCTGGTAGCGGACTGGGCCGTGGTCTAGTGAGGCTCTGTCGAAGCTCGTGTGATTGTCAGCTTGCCTGCACTGGCGATACTGATGCTTACCTTGTTGTCGACACGCAGGAATAGCGTGCTCGGATTCTTCATTCCCCAGTCCTGATAGGGAATCACAAAGCTCGAAGTTGCCTGCACATTGGGGCCCGTCTTCTGAACGGGAATCGACAACGTAAGGTCGTGGTCGGCGCCATGGATGTGGAAGACGCCTTGCACCTGAAGAGTGGAGCTTCCCTGGTCTGCCAGCTTGCCCAGCACATGCTTGGGCAGGAACGTAATCTCGGGATAACGTTTGCTCTCCAGGACTTCTTTATGCATTTTGTTGTCGCGCGAGTGATTGCCGCTTTCGCCGCTGGTGGCGTCGACCACGATCTCACCGCCTGCGTCGCCGGTCCGCGGATCGAACGAGATTGTGCCGCTCTTCAATTTGAACGTCCCATGGACAGTGTGCAGGACGTCCCCCAAGGTCCACTCAATCTTCGTCTGGGCGGGATCGAGGGTGACCTGTTCCTGCTGCGCGGAGATGGTGAGCGGCGCCCATAACAAAAGGAGGGCCATCAACGATAATGCTGTGATTTTCAGCCGCTCGGTAATCGAGACCTTCAAGCCTTTCTCCTCACCCATGTGACGCCCACCAGCGTTAAAAGTGAGATGTCTCACACAACTATCATGCCGCCAGCAAATGCCACCCCAACGTAAACCCTTGGCGAATTCCGAAGTCTCTCAGCGACAAGGTTCCGGTGTGGATAGCAAGCATGCGGGCAAAGTTATCCGGCTCGGCCGCCAGCGCGCGAAACGCACGCCGACGGAAATTAGGATGCGAGTCCATGGCCAGCATCAGCGAGGACATGATTCGCGGCACGCGCGCAATGCGACGGTGTGTCGCCTCATACCTCCGCAGGTCGCCTAATCGCAACGCCTCGGCCAGCGCGATGGCCTGCCGAAACCCCATTGACAAGCCTTCGCCGGTTACGGCATCGACGGATCCTGAAGCGTCACCTAACAGAGCAACATTGCCTTTCTGCACTGCGGCGAATTTGCGTGTGGTCGTCAAGGCACCCAGATAGTCGTGCTCCGGAGTCACGCCGCGCAGGCGTGCAGCCAAGCTGGGAAAGTACACAAATGCATCGTCAAAGCGCAGGTGACGATGTCGCGTGATCAAGGCAAGGCAGATTTCATCTTCGGCTACGGGAGTCACGTACATCTGTCCGCAGTTGCTCCAGTGCACTTCGACATGATCGGACCAGGGCGCGACCTTGTAATGCCGCCGAAATCCGAAGCGGCGGCGTTCCGGTCCCGAGCGGTCAAGTCCGGCGGCGCGCCGCAGCCGGGAGTTCTGGCCGTCAGCGCAGACCAGCCACCGGTAACGCACCGCGTGTCCATTGACAAAAATGCCCTGCGCCGCCAGTCCGGCCACGCGGGTGCGCCAATGCAGCGACACGCCGATTTCCAGTGCTCGTTCCAACAGCAAGCGGTGCAGAGAAGTGCGCCGAATGCCGTATCCCACATTGTCAGAGAATGCGGCTTCCACCTCATAGGCCTCGCTGATGAACCGTATTCCGCGAAAGGGAGTGGCCTGCGCCGCACCGATCGTGACGCCAAGCTGCCGCAGGGCCGCCAGTCCGTCGGGCAGGATGCCTTCGCCGCACGCCTTGTCAATAAGCGGCTCAGCACAATCGGCAACGGTGGCTTCGAATCCCGCCTGCCGCGCTGCGATGGCCGCCGCGAGTCCCGCCGGCCCTCCGCCGACAACGAAAACCTCGGATGAGGAGATGGATGTCGCCATGGGGGTCACCAGCGCAGCAGCACCAGTTCGGCGCAAAAGCCCGGTCCCATGGCCGCAAGAATGCTGTAGCTGCCGGGAGCAGGACGGCGGCGGTTCATGAACTCCTCCAGCACCAGCAGCACCGATGCCGAGGACAAGTTGCCTACCCGGCGCAGCGACTCCCACGACACCTCGAGCGCTCCATCCGGCAAGCCAAGCGATTCCGCCGTGGCCTGCAAGACCTTCGGACCGCCGGTGTGCATGATCCAGCTGTCAATGTCGCTTCGTTCAAGACCATAGTCAGCGAGAAATGTATCGACATCGGGCGCGAGATGCTTGCGCACCATCTTGGGCACATCCGGCGAGAGCACGATCTTGAATCCCTCTTCCGAAATGTTCCAGCCCATGACGTCTTCCGTGCCGCGATAGAACGAAGATCGGCTTCCCATCACCTGCGGGCCGCCGGCGGCACGCTCGCTGCCGGCAACGATTACCGCCGCGGAGCCGTCGCCGAAGAGACCCGAAGAGATGAGATTGGAGACAGAAAGATCTTTTCGCTGCCAGGTCAAGGAACACAGTTCGACGGACGCAAGAACCGCAATCTGGTCAGGGAAGGCGCGCAGATAATCGGCCGCGCGGGCGATTCCCGCAGCACCCGCCACGCAGCCCAGACCGAAGATGGGGTTGCGCTTGATGTCCGGGCGCAGATTCATCCGATTGATAAGGCGGGCGTCGATTGAGGGGCTGGCTACGCCGGTGACGGAGACAAAGAAAATCGCGTCGAGATCGGCCTCGCACAAGCCGGCGCGAGTGAGCGCACGGCAGATGGATTGCTCCGCGAGGTCCTCGGCGACCTCGATCCAGGCATTGTTCGCCTTACCCCAGGTGTCGAGGGCCTCGTATTTTTCGATCGGCAGCGCCAGGTGCCGGCCCTCCACGCCAACACGCGTGAGCAGGCGGTCGAGCACTTTGGAATTCTCTATGCCGCCGGACCAGTGCCGCTTCAGTGCAGCGGCGATTTCTTCCTGGCGGTAATAGTGGCGTGGAAATGCGCTGGCTACGCCTGCGATTCGCGTCATCTACGCGTTGCCTTCTTCGTTCCTATTTGTCGGAGGAGGTGAATACCTCTGTGCCATCAGGCTAGTCGGCTGACATGAAAAACCCTTTTCCCATGCATGACAAGTTGGTCATGTAAATTGAGCGACAACACAAGCGGCGAACGCCGTCCTAGTGATACTTTTCCGCCAGCAGGCGTTCGTCGGGAGTCATCTGCCGCCAGATGAGATCGCGATTTTGCTGGGCCCACTGGCTGTTGGGATTGGCTGCCAGCGCCGAGCTCAACCAGCGATAGGCTTCCACCCGGTTGCGTTGCACGCAGTTCCCCGTTGCATACATGGAGGCGAGGCGATTGCGCGCGCGGGCGTTTTCCTTTGCCGCCGCCGTCTTCAGCAGGACGAGGGCCTGTTCGCAACTGCGCGGCACGCCATCGCCTTTGACGTACATATCCGCCAGTTGTATAGGCGCATCGGGATTGCCTGTAGCCATTGCCTTCCAAAGCCACGCGGCTTCCGCCGCCGAATCGCTGGCGTTCTTCGCTTTCGCCATCTCGTCGGCGCCGGGGACGATCTGTCGTACGGTGACTTCCTGATCCTCTGCCTGGTCAGTGCGATGCGAGGGAGCAGGCTTTTCGCCCGGCGACTGCGCTGTTTTCGGGGAACTAACAGGTTTTGAGGGCGCAGTTGTCGCCTGCCCAGTTGTATTGTCCTTCGCGGCGGGTGCTGGCGTACCGCTGGGCTGCGATAGTGATTGCGAAGCAGAGCCAGCGCCGGCCGCAGCGGCAGGCTGCGCAGGAGCATTTGACTTGCTCCCGGGGGCCGGGGTGGCGGGCGGATTCACCGCAGCGCCTTGCGGAGCGGGGTTAGCCGTGTTGGTATTCGCGTTCGTAGCGGCAGCTCCGGGTGCAGCGCCGGTTTGATCCGGTCCTGCCGGCTTGGGCTGCTCTTGTACCTGGATCTCCGGTTTCGAGTTGGTGTCGGTAGAAGCAGCCGGACTGGAAGGTTCCCTGGCTGGCGGCGGAGCGCCATGCCTCCAGTTGCGAATCTTCATCTTGATCATCTGCACCGGACCGCTGTCGGTCTGGTTGACCTGCGAGCGCCACTCCATCACGCCCAAGGCTGCGAAGACAAGCACCACCGCCGCTGCCAGCCAGAGTCGCCAATGGCTTCGTGCCGGTACTTCCGCGACTTCGGATTCCGTAATGTCGGGAGTGACCTGTGGAGCATCGCTGAGCCCTAGGAACGATGGCCCAACAATGGTCGAGGTACCGGAAGCAGCGGACGTGCTGTCGCCGGCCGGCTCATTGATGTCGAGAAAACGCGGGCGCTGTATGCGTGCTTCGTCGGGGCTTTCCGGCTCCAGACCGAGGCGGCTGTCGGTGTCGGTCGCCGCCACAATTTCCGGTTGGCTCGGCGCTCTTACTTCCGCTGCAGGTGCGCCCGGCGCTGCACTGGTCTGTGCCTCAACAGTCGTGGATTCGGTAACTGGAGCTTCCGGCTCCAGCACGTGAGCATCGCCACGCATGGTGATCTCGGTGGGGTCGCTGGGCGGCTGATACCGGAAGTTCTGTACGTATTCGTGCAATGGCAGATCGGGAACCAGTTCCTTCGGCGCCGGCTCGTCAGCTACTTGCTCGGGGGCCGGCCGCTCGGATCCGCGATCCACAGGCTGAGGCGTCTCTACCAGCGCGCCAGTTTGAGTCTGCGGCGCCGACGGCGCATCTTGTGCACGGGTACTGCGGCTGTTCTCCAGCGGCACGCGGGTCAAGCTCAACGTGCTGTTCGCACCCGGAGCGGTGAGGGGCCGATGAGGCAGGGGTGTGCCGCACATGCCGCAGAAACGATTGCCCACCTGGTTTTGATATCCACACGCGCTACAAACCACGACGCCTCCTGGCAGCCGAGATCATGCTATATCATGTTGCTGCGAAACCGGGCTTTCACAAGTCAGATGAGAGCAGCCGCATCATGTTGCTGCGAAACCGGGCTTTCACAAGTCAGATGAGAGCAGCCGCGCCAGGTTGCACCGGCCCGGCAGCTACTCTCGCGGCCTCTGCCCCCGGCTGTTGACCTTCTCGCCACTTGGGGTACCGCACCCATCAATACTTAGCGTATGGTGGAGCAGCTTACCACGCCCTAAAATAACCTGCGGTTGAGCCCTGCCCACAGTTCTGATTTTAGAGGTGAGCTCTCTGGCGAAAGGAGGAGTATGGCTGATGCGCGCGAAGTGATGAACATCCGTCAGGCGTCCCAGTATCTCGGAATTTCGCCCGACACCCTATACAAATATGTCTCAGAGGAGTTGATCCCGGCTTTCAAGCTCGGCAACCGTTGGAAGTTCAAGAAGAGCATCCTTGACAACTGGATGGAAAATAAGAGCCTCGGCAGCGAAGCGCCTCGGCCCCGCAGGTCCAACAAGTCGGCTCGCGCCATGGCGGACGCCGACTAGGGTTGGACTTTGGCAATCACGCGAATCCGTCCGCCCCCACCAAAGAGCCATTCCGCGTAGCGCCTATTTCGCAAATCACACAACCCAGACCACCTGAATAGCATCTACAAGCGTCGATAGCAGAATTCCACCACTTGGAGTGCCCCCGTGCGAAAGCAAGCAACTCTGCTCATGACTATTCTTCTGTTCCTGGGCTTTGCAAGCCTGTACTGTGAAGGAACAAACCATCCCTCTTCTTCCTCGAACTCACCGGCAAATGGCGGCGCAACCGCATCCGAACCTTCAGGGCCGCAAAACCCGGCACTTCCTATTCCTTACCCCACGGATGTTCTGACCTATCACTACACCACCGCTCGTCAGGGCTTCACCTTCCAGGAAAAAACTCTGACCCCGAGCAATGTGAACTCCACCACGTTTGGCAAGATCGCTTTCTTTCCCGCGGACGGCAAAGTGGACGCGCAACCCCTGTACGTCAATGGCGTCAACGTACGCGGCAGCCTCAACAACACGGTGTACGTGGTGACGGAAAACGACACCGTCTATGCTATTTCTGCCGCTACCGGCAGGGTGTATTGGCAAGTATCCGCGCTGGGTCAGGGTGAGACGCCGAGCGACAATCACGGCTGCAGCCAAATCTCTCCGCAGATCGGGATTACCGCAACCCCGGTGATCGACAAGGCTGCCGGTCCGAACGGCGGTATCTACTTCGTGGCCATGAGTAAGGATTCTTCGGGACACTATCATCAGCGGTTGCACGTGCTGGATCTGTCGACGGGCGCGGAGTTGTTCGGCGGTCCAGTGGAGATTCAGGCCACCTACCCGGGCACCGGCGATGGCAGCCAGGGCGGAGTTGTAACCTTCAATCCCGCGCAATTCGCGGAGCGGGCAGGATTGCTGGAGTATTTCAATACCATCTATATCGCTTTCACTTCGCACTGCGACATCCGACCCTACACCGGCTGGCTGATGGGCTACAACGCCCGCACCTTGGCCCAGGCGTCGGTCCTCAACGTCACGCCTAACGGTAACGAGGGCGCCATCTGGATGACGGGTGAGGGATTGGCAGCCGATTCCTTCGGCAACATTTATTTCCTCGATGGAAACGGTACCTTCGACACTACTTTGACTTCGCAGGGCTTTCCCATCAATGGCGACTACGGGAATGCGTTCATGAAGGTCTCCACTGCGGGTGGGCAACTTACCGTGGCAGACTATTTCAACATGCACAACACGGTGCAAGAGTCTCAGTCCGATGAAGACCTGGGCTCGGGCGGGGCCATGCTGCTGCCTGATCTGATGGACGACCAGGGGCAGGTGCATCACCTGGCGGTCGGCGCCGGGAAAGATACCAACATCTACGTCGTCGATCGCGACAATATGGGAAAATTCAATCCTAACAATGACAACATTTACCAGGAGATAGACGGCGTCTTGCCCGGCGGAGTCTGGTCCTCGCCGGCATATTTCAACAACACCGTGTATTACGGCGATGTAGGAGATAACCTGAAGGCCTTCTCCATCTCGAATGCCAAGCTCTCCACCACGCCGACATCGCAGACCAGCCATAGCTTTCCTTATCCTGGAACCACCCCTACGGTTTCGGCCAACGTGACCGCCAACGCAATCGTATGGGCCGTCGAAAATAGCAATCCAGCGGTGCTGCACGCCTACGACGCCACGAACCTGGCGCACGAGCTCTACAACAGCAACCAGGCGGGAAGCCGCGACCAGTTCGGTCCGGGGAACAAGTTCATCACTCCGCTGGTGGTCAACGGGAAAGTGTTTGTGGGTACGCCGACGGGGGTGGCGGTGTTCGGATTGCTGCCATAGGAGCGGCGGAGATACAGCGCGGCGACATCCGCTTCGGTAGCGCCGCCTAATCTTCACCCTTCGCGGTGCCGATGTGCCTCTCAGGCCCCGCCTGGAGCGGGGCTGGGAGGCTGCATGCGCTGCCTGTTTTGCGCGCTTGTCCTGGTTGGCTCGCTGTTCGCCGTTGAAGAGCCAGCTTCCCTGGCGTTTTGGCCCGCTCAGGGCTGGGTTTTCCTGGACGGATTTGCCTGCCACGATGCCTCCCGTGCGGAGGACACGGTGGTGTCCGCCACCCATTCCGTCATCAATCGCGAATTTCTGGCGCTGCAGCCGCGTGTCGATCAGACCGCCCGACAGTCGGTGGCGATCGAGCCGGAAAACGCGGTCGTGGAGGATGCCGTTGCCGGGCGCGCGCTACCCTCGCTTTCTGGGTCGGACCTCGCCAATCGAATCCGGCGTCCTTACAGTTGGGCCCGCTACTCGGTGAGTCCCATTGCCGGTTCTTCGGAGGACTCCGTCGCTATCCGAACAGTCAGTCCTGCGAGCATCGAGATGATGCGAGAGATGGCTGCGAGGACCTATGGTCTAAGAGGGCCGTCGAGCCGGATGGGGGCGGCGCTGCTCTACACCGATGCTCCCGGGGTGCTGGCCGCCGACTCACACCCCTAACTTCTGACCCTATAATGTTCTGACCATGCGCATTCGCTTGGCAGCCTTGCTGGTGGTGACGTGTTCTGGCGCGATACTTTTGTCCG
Organism: uncultured Acidobacteriaceae bacterium; assembly: GCA_963785825.1. Taxonomy (GTDB): domain Bacteria; phylum Acidobacteriota; class Terriglobia; order Terriglobales; family Acidobacteriaceae; genus Bog-257. The sequence goes on from CAWAWQ010000003.1 coordinate 981,251, forward strand.
CCCAGACGCTGCGGATTACCCCTATCCCCGAGCAGAGCGTGATAGCGGGCGAGAACTATACACTGCCTCTGGCTGCAACCGGCGGCTCTTTGCCTTATACCTGGCAGTTGGTTGCCGGCGAGCTTCCTCCAGGACTCAAACTGCATTCGCACTCCGGCCACGTTGCGGGCGCCGCTACCGTTCCCGGTGACTACCGCTTCACCGTGTCGGTGACCGATTCGAGCGTTCCTCACTTTCAGGTGCAGCGCGACTTGATTATCCGCGTAATAGCCGGCCTGACCATCGACTGGAAAGAACCTCCTGCCGTGCATGGGGACCGCATCGCTGGTTCGGCGCTTGTTTCCAATCGAACGCCCCACGCCTTCGACCTCACGGTGATTGTGGTGGCGGTGAACAGTATCGGACGCGCGACCACGCTTGGGTATCAGCATTTCAAGCTGCCGGCCGACACCGCGAGCGAGGTCATCCCATTCGGTTCCAGCCCGGGGGTGGGAACTTACGTCGTCCGGGCCGATGCGGTCGCCAGTCGCGGGCATCACCAACATATCTTCCGCGCCAGCAAACAGACCGCTGACTCCTTGCGCATCACCCAGTTTTAGCAGGCGCCTGGGCGACACCGCTCAGGTCACTACCGCCGCCAGAAAGTCGCTTGGCTTAAGCACCCGTTGATTTAGCATTGGCTGCGATGAACTATTCGCTCCGGCAGAAGACATTCCAGCGGACACTGGACGAGCACGGTCTCGATGGCTTTGTGGTTACGTACGCGCCCAACCTCCGCTATCTGTGCGGCTACACCGGCAGCAACGGGCTTCTGCTCTATCTTGGCGGCGCCCGTGTCTTCTTCACCGACGGCCGCTACACCCAGCAGGCGCGGGACGAAGTTAAGGGAGCGCGAATCGTCATCGCGAAAGGCCCACTGCTCGATACCGCGGCCAGGCTGCTGGGCGAGTACAAGTCGCCCGCGATCGGCTTCGAAGCTGACCATACTTCGGTCGCGACCGCTGCCGACATGAGAAAGCTGGTCCGCAGGAGAGTCGACTGGAAGCCGATGTCGGGGCTGATCATGCGGCAGCGGATGATCAAGGACGCTGATGAGCTCCGGATTATCCGCCAGGCCGTAAAGCTGGGCGCCGTTGTCTATGAGCAGGCGCTGAAGGCGATCCGCCCTGGAGTGCGCGAATCCGAAGTTGCGGGAACGCTGGAGTTTGCGGCGCGCGAGGCCGGGGCCGACGGCATGTCGTTCGACACCATCGTCGCCGCAGGGAAGCGGTCGGCCCTGCCGCACGGACGCGCCTCCAACCAGCCCATCCCCCGCCGTGGATTCGTTGTGGTCGATTCGGGTGTTATACTGCGGGGCTATTGCTCCGACATGACCCGCACGGTACATGTGGGGCGGGTCAATCAGCAAGAGCGTCAGTGGTACAAATCTGTCCTGGAAGCGCAATTGGCGGGCATTGCTGCCGTAAAACCGGGTAAAACAGCTGCCGAAGTGGACCAAGCAGCCCGTCAGGTGCTGCGTAAGGCTAAACTGGACCGGTTTTTCACTCACTCGACGGGACATGGTGTCGGGCTGGAAATTCATGAGCCGCCGCGGCTGGGCAAAGAGCAGGGGGACCGGCTTGAGCCGGGCATGGTGATTACGATTGAACCGGGAATTTACCTCCCAGGCGAAGGTGGCATTCGCATTGAGGACATGGTGGTCGTGACGGCAACGGGCTGCCAGGTGTTGACGCCGGTAAGCAAAGAGCTGATCGAGGTCTGATCCAAACGGTTGTTCACCACGGAGGACATGGAGATCACGGAGAATTCAGAATTGGATTCCCTCCGTGCTCTCCGTGTTCTCCGTGGGTGAATAAGTTCTTTGACAACTGCGAAAATCTGATCCTGCCGAACGGAAATCGATGAACCAGAAAGAAATCAAGGAACTGATTGAACTGCTGGTGGAGAAGGACATCACCGAGTTCGAACTCGAACGCGGCGATATGAAGGTGCATGTGAAACGTGGGGGTGCCGCCCCGCCGATGCCTCATATCGCTTCTCTGCCTCCCCTCACGGTGGTAGCTGCCCCTTCGGGTGCGAGCACCGCGGCGCCGCTGGCCGCTGCCGCCGAACCGCAAGCGGCGACTGCTCCTCCGGTTCCTTCCGCTCCGCCTTCTGAAGCTGCCGCAGATAGCGACCTGTTCATTCTGAAATCGCCCATCGTGGGCACGTTCTACGAGGCTCCCTCTCCCGGCACTCCGCCCTTCGTTAAAGTCGGCGACTCCGTTAAAGAGGGACAGGTGCTCTGCATTATTGAAGCCATGAAGTTGATGAACGAGATTGAGGCGGAGGTTTCGGGCGTCATTGCCAAAATGTTTGTCAGCAACGGAAGTCCAGTCGAATACGGAATGCCGCTGTTCGGTATACGCCAAGAGTGACTCTCCATCAAATTCGTCTTCACCACGGAGGCACGGAGAACACGGGGTCTTGAAAAGGAGGGCAAGAGAGATGATCGGCTATGTACTGATGGTATTGGGAAGCGTGGCAGTGCTCTCGGCATTTCTTTTCCGATCCCCAATTTTCATATTTATCAATAGACACCGCGCTGAGCTATGGCTGCTTGTGTTGAATTGCAGGTCTTGTAACCTTTTCGATTGGAGCTTAGGCCGCTTTTCATTCTATTAGTTGAAATTGATTATTCCGTGCTCTCCGTGCCTCCGTGGTGAAATCCAAGTCAGATTAAGCACCGAAACTCCATGTTCAAGAAGATCCTGATAGCGAATCGCGGGGAAATTGCCCTGCGGGTCATCTGCGCCTGCAAGGAACTGGATATCAAGGCGGTCGCCATCTACAGCGAGGCAGACCGCAACTCGCTGCACGTGCGTTTTGCCGACGAAGCCATCTGCATCGGGCCGCCGCGTCTCAACGAAAGCTATCTCAACATTCCGGCAGTGATCAGTGCGGCGGAAATAGCCAACGTGGAGGCCATCCATCCCGGCTATGGCCTGCTGAGCGAAAACGCCAACTTTGCCGAGGTCTGCCAGGCCTGCGGGATCAAGTTTATCGGGCCGCCGCCGGAAGTCACGCGGCTAATGGGCGAGAAGGAAAAGGCGCGCGCCACCATGAAGAAGGAAGGCGTGCCCATTCTCCCCGGCTCGGAGGGAATCGTCGGCTCCGCTGAGGAGGCGCTGGAATGGGCGCGCAGCGTGGGCTTCCCGGTCATTGTTAAAGCTTCAGCAGGCGGCGGCGGCCGCGGCATGCGCGTGATTCGCAATGAAGACGAACTGCCGAACCTATATCACGCCGCACAGTCGGAAGCTGCCGCCGCCTTTGGCAACGGCGATCTCTACATGGAAAAGTTCATCGAGCGCCCGCGGCACATCGAGTTCCAGGTGCTGGCCGACGAGCACGGCAACGTGATGAGCCTGGGGGAGCGCGAATGCAGCATCCAGCGCCGCCACCAAAAGCTGGTGGAGGAGGCGCCCTCAGTGAAGGTCACGCCCGAATTGCGTGAGCGCATCGGCGGCATCCTGGTGAAGACGCTCAGCAGGATCGGCTACTGGAACGCGGGCACGGTCGAATTCCTCATGGATGAGGACGGCAGCCTGCATTTCATCGAGATGAATACCCGCATCCAGGTCGAACATCCTGTGACCGAGATGACGACTGACGTGGATCTGGTGAAGTCACAGATCCTGATCGCCACCGGCGAGAAGCTGAGCAGCATCATTACCGCGCCGGTCAGCTTTCGCGGGCACGCCATCGAGTGCCGCATCAACGCCGAGCATCCCGAGCGCTTTACACCCTCGGCAGGCAAGATCACGGCGTTCAATATGCCGGGCGGAACAGGAGTTCGTGTGGACACGGCGGCGTATGCCGAAGGCGTCATTCCGCCGTACTATGACTCGCTGATCGCGAAGCTGGTGGTGCGCGGGCGCGATCGCGGCGAGGCGATCTCGCGCATGTCGCGCGCGCTGGAGATGTTTGTGGTTGAGGGCATCTACACCAGCATTCCGCTGCACCAGCGCATCATGCGCGACCCCGATTTCCGCGCCGGCAACTTCGATACGAAATTCATGGAGCGCTTCCTGGCGCAGACAAAGTGATGTTTTCACCACAGAGGACACGGAGAGCACGGAGGAATTCCTTCACCACAGAGACACGGAGGCACAGAGAATTGGGGGATGGCTATATTCAAATTGCGTCACAAAATCATGCTGGCATGCGTTGTAGTTTTGTGCACGGTCTTTTTTGCTGGAGAATCCGATCGAGGTCAGCGACTTTTGCGCGGACAGTCAAAGCCAAGCGAAACGCACTGGGAAGCGGATGATCGCTACATGGGTGCTGGGCTAGCTCCTGTCGTTTACTGCCTTGGACCGGCGCTAATTATTCTGCTGTACGGAGGCACAGACTTCATAGTGACTGCAAAGAGAAAGCGGGGTTCCGACCAACGCCAAGCCCGACCAAACTAACTTTTCGGGGCATTCCAGGAGTTCTGCATTTGCCCTCTGTGTCTCTGTGCCTCTGTGGTGAAAGAATTTCTCTGTATGCTCCGTGTCCTCCGTGGTGAAAGAATGCTTGCACATGAATCTTCCCCGCCTCTACGCCATCGTTGATGTTGCCTGCTTCGCTGCGCCGCTGCGCACGACGGCGGCAATAGTGGACTACGCTCGCGACCTCGCCGCCGGCGGCGCAACCTTCATCCAATATCGCAACAAGTTGGGCACCTCGCGCGAGATGCTGAGCCATGCCCGCGAACTCCGGCGCGTGCTGGGCGATTCTGTCACCCTAATCATGAACGATCGCGCCGACATTTGCCTCGCAGCCGAATGCCAGGGCGTGCATGTGGGCCAGCAGGACCTCTCGCCCGAGGGCGCGCGCATGGTGATTGGCCCCACCCGTGTTCTCGGCGTTTCCACCCACAATCTGGAGCAGTTGCAGGAGGCGGACGCGGGTCCCGCGGATTACATTGCCTTCGGGCCGGTATTTGCGACCGCGTCGAAGCGCAATCCTGATCCGCTTGTGGGTCTGGAGGGCATTCGGGCTGCGCGTGCGGCCACCAGGAAGCCGCTGGTCGGCATCGGCGGCATCACCCGCGCCAATGCTCGATCGGTGATCGATGCCGGAGCCGATTCCGTCGCGGTAATCTCCGATCTCCTGAGCTCGCCCACCAAAGTTGCGGAAGAATTCTTGCGGTTGTTGGGATAAGCTGACGAATTCCTGAGAGGTCAAAGCCGTCGGCGAGGAATCCACTTTTTCTCTGCCACACCGTGGCACAAACTGTTATCTACCACAATGTGGTACTCACCCTAAAGAACCTGCTGGCTCAGAAAGCCGATTTTACGTGCTGCTCACCCAGTACTTTGCCCGACTTGTCAAACCAGACCACTTCATACTCCGGTTGAAACACTGAATACCAGTATCTGTACACGTACTCGTCGGTGCAGCCCGTGGGAACAGGCGTAAGCGAGCCGCACGGGCCTTCGCTGCTGGGTTCGCCGAGCAACTCTCGCACGACTTCATTGGGATCTCCAAGGTTTACCAGGGAACAGTTCTTTCGCAGTTCATCGTCGTGTCGATAAGCCCAGAGCGCCGCGACCACAAGGCCCAATGCCACGGCGATGAAGAATATGCGGGTTGCCATGTAGTTGCCGTCCTTAGGGAGACTCTGATTAAGCGCGACCGAAGTCCCTCAGGGGCTACAGCGTATGCGTGAGAACTGACCTTTCTCCTTGGCGGTGGAACATGACCCGCGAAAATCCAGCCCCGCGGGGCGGCTATGTCGTTAGCCCAGGATGAAGCGAAGCGGAATCCTGGGTGGAGTGGGAAATTATTCCCAGCCGCGTAGCGCCGACACCGTTCTCACGCAGACACTAAAGCCCAGATTGACTTCGGGCACTTAGGGGCGGTTTGAAGAGACTGTGTCGCAACCCGGTGTCGCCGCTCTGCGGCTCGGCTTTTCTCCCACTTGGCGCGTGGGCTTACGCCCACGCCTAACATCCTGTCGCCGCTGCGCGGCTAGTTTGGCCGCGCCGCGAGTTGTTTGTTCCACCACGAAATTGCGGGGGCGGTCGCGACACAGTCTCTGAAGGCCGCCTTCCTCAAAACTTCAACTTAATCAGAGCTTCCTTAGCGCTTGTAACCGATCTTTCGCAGCAAGTCGTGACGCCAGGTGACGTCATCGGGGCCTTCCGCTCCCTTCGGCGACAGGCCATCGACAACGCCAAGCACTCCGCGCCCTTGCTCCGTCTGGGCGACGATGATTTCCACCGGGTTGGCCGTAGCACAGAAGATCGAACACACCTCCGGCACGCTGCGAATTGCATTCATGACGTTGATGGGATAAGCACCGATGAGGATGAGTACGAAGCTATGGCCGCACGCCAAAGCCTGGGCATTGCGGATGGCAGCGTCCCGTAGCGCCGTATCGTTACCTTCGGACCTGGTCAGGCACGCCCCGGAACTTTCGTTGAAAGCCAGCCCGAACTTCGCCTGCGGTACCGTGGTCGTAACCGCTTCGTACAGGTCTTCCACCGTCTTGATGAAGTGCGATTGACCAACGATGATATTGGCGTCGGCGGGAACTTCCATGCGCACCGATTTGAGTTCAAGCATGAATGCATCTCCTGCGCTGATGGCGAGCTATTGCAGCCTGAGACAATCGTAGTAGAACACGTAGCACGAGAGATTTGTAATCGGCGGCCTGATTAGATAACCGTGTCGGCTCCTAAGCCGTCAATCAGTCCCGGACAGGTAGTCGTTGTCGGCGCCGGTTGAGCTTCAGCCGGATTCCTATCCCCTCTAAGTAAAAAACGCCTCCACCGCCTTCACATCCGTCGTCCGGCTGTACCTGGGCAAGCTCTCGAGAAACACTCGGCCGTACTGCTTTTTGAGGATGCGGTTGTCAAGCAGGCACAGCAGTCCACGATCATGCAGGGAGCGGATGAGCCTCCCGAAGCCCTGCTTCAGCGAAATCACCGCGCTGGGTACCTGATATTCGAAGAAAGCATTACCGCCGTCTTCGTCGATCGCCTTAATGCGTGCGGCCACGACCGGATCGTTCGGGACCGCAAACGGGAGCTTGTCGATGATGACACAGCTCAGTTGCTCGCCCTGCACGTCCACCCCTTGCCAGAACGACGAGGTTGCAAACAGCACGGCATTTGGCGTGAGCCGGAACTCCTCCAGCAGAGCATTTTTAGGCGCGCTGCCCTGCAGCAACATGGGGAAGCCGATCTCGCCGAGCAGCCGCTCGTATAACTGATTCATTAGCGCATAGCTGGTGAACAGGCAAAACGCCCGCCCGTGCGTGATCTCCAGCAGTTGCCCGACGCGCTGGGATGCTCTCTCGACGAATCGCGGATCGCGCGGATCGGGCAAATCAGGAGGAACGTACAGCAGCGCCTGGCTTTCGTAGTCGAAATGCGATTGCACCACCAGTTCGCGCGCGTGCTGAATGCCCAGGCGATTGCGGATGTACTCAAAGCCACCGGCCACCGCCAGCGTGGCAGAGGTGAGCACGGCTGTCTCCAGATGCTCGAAGAGCGTGGTGCGAAGGATCTCAGCCACATTGATAGGCGTAGCCTGCAAAAAGACATTGTGCTGCCCGCCTCGCCGATCGCCTCGCCGATCAATCCAGAAGACCGTGTTCCGGCTTTGCTCCTCCAGGATGAAGCCCAGTTGAACGCGCAACTCTTCCACCCGGCGTGCCATGGCATGGACTTCGTCCGGCTTCTTGGGAATGGCCTGCAACTCGGTATAGAGGTGGAGCAGCGCGTTCTGAAACCCAAGATACTCATCACCATTTTCTTCCAGAAACTCGGCGCGGCTCTCGAACGCGAAGCGTCCCTCGCCCGGCGGAATGAGCGAGAAGAAAAGCTGAGCGTGGTCGCGCACCGTCGCCGATGCTTGAAGCACGTCCGCTAAGGGGATATCCGCGCGCCGGAGCGTGTTCTCAATATCGCGCAACAACTCATCAACCCGAAGGTTGGAGACGGTTACGCCGAAGTAGTCAGCGGCAACGTCCTCAAGTTCGTGCGCCTCATCGAAGACCACGACTGCGGCGTCGGGCAGAACCCCAGCATCGGGCGCGTGATCGGTCGCCGCTTTAATCGCCAGGTCAGCGCAGAACAGGTGGTGATTAACGATGATGATGTCGCTCTCGGCAGCGCGGCGGCGCATCTCGGTAATGAAACAGCGATCGAACTGCTGGCACTCGGAGCCAATGCAGCGGTCGGTGCGAGCGTCCAGCTTCGGCCACAAATGGCTGGTTTCGGGCAAGTCGGCGATCTCGGCGCGATCGCCGGTTTCGGTGATCTTCTCCCACTCGCTGATGATACGGAACTGGTTGATTTCGTCGAATCCGTTCAGCACCGGCAGCGCGGTCAGGTCATAGAGTTTCTTGCGGCAGAGATAATTGCCGCGTCCTTTCATGTAGCAGACGCGTAGCTCGCCGAGGTGCTCCCGGAGAAAGGGGATGTCCTTAAAAAACAGCTGTTCCTGGAGAGTCTTGGTTCCAGTCGAGATGATCACGCGCTTGCCTGAGCGGATCACCGGCAGCAGGTAGGCAAGCGTCTTGCCGGTACCCGTGCCTGCTTCGACGATCAGGTGTCGCCGATCCTGCAGAGCTTGCTCCACGGCTTCGGCCATTTGCAATTGTCCGCGCCGAAACTCGTATGCCGGATGGGTGCGGGCGAGCAGACCGCCGGGGCCAAAAAATTGGAAAAGCGACGGCAGGCGAGCGGCTGTGCTTGCGGACTGTGATGGGGAAGACACGGCGCCGGGATCGTCTACCTATAATAGCTGTTTGGGCTACTGCCGCTGAAAGAGTCTGAGTGAGCCGTCGAATTCAATTCTACCGAGGTACGGCCAGCCAGTACGGTGAGACGTTGCGTCTGCCTACGCTCGCCATTGTCGGCCGGCCGAACGTCGGCAAGTCCACGCTGTTCAATCGGCTGGTCCGGTCGCGGCGCGCCATTGTCGGGGACGAGCCGGGCATAACGCGCGACCGCATCTACGGCGAAACCGAGTGGGCGGGTCGCACGCTACGAGTGGTGGATACCGGCGGCATTATCCCGGATGACCAGGCACTCATCCCAGCGGAAGTCTTTCGTCAGGCCCGAGTGGCACTGGACGAAGCGGACGCGATCGTGCTCGTTGTGGACGGCCGCAGTGAACTGGCTTCTCCCGACATCGATCTGGCGCGGCTTCTACTGCGCACCGGCAAACCCTTGCTGCTTGCTGTGAACAAAATCGATACTCCGGCGCTTGAGCCGTATGCCGAGGAATTTCGCCGGCTGGGAATTAGAGAGCTGCTACCGATTTCCGCCGAACACGGAACCGGCGTGGCTGAGTTGCTGGAACATGTTCTTAGCGTGATACCGGGGCGAACTGCTTCAGAAGATCTTGCCCGAGTGCCTGCACATCCCAACGAACTACAGGTCCCCCTCGACAAGCTCAGGGCAGGCTCTCCACTCGGACTGAAGTCCTCGGCCGGGTTGACAATGAAAGAAGGAGAAGAAGCTGCGGACGACAGCAGTGAAATACAGGCGGAGGCTGCGCTCGAAACCAAGGTCGCCATCATTGGCCGCCCTAACGTCGGCAAATCCACCCTGCTGAATGCGCTGACTGGAACTTCTCGCGCCATCGTTTCGCCCGTGGCCGGTACCACTCGTGATGCCGTGGACGAACTGATCGAGCGCGATGGCCGGACTTACCGATTCATCGATACGGCAGGAATCCGCCGCAAGGGCAAAACCGAGATGATGGCGGAAAAGCTCTCCGTGGTCATGGCGCGCAAGCATCTGGAAGCCGCAGACGTGGCACTGCTGGTGATTGACGCGGTGGAAGGCGTTACCGCCGGCGACGCCACCATTGCCGGGTATGCTCATGAGAGTGGGCGCTCACTCATCGTCGTGATCAACAAATGGGATTTGGTCACCACCAACCGCCGCGACGGTAAGCCGCCTGCCGACCGCAGCACGTACGAGGAGCAGGTACGCCGGCATCTAAAATTCCTGTCGTATTCCCCGGTGGTTTTCGTCTCGGCTACCACCGGCAAGAACCTCGACAAGCTCTTCTCTACGCTCGAACTGGTGGCGCGCGAGCGGCGCAAGCGCATCGGCACCGGCGAAATGAATCGATTCCTCAGCCGCGTCGATTTCGAGCGCGCGTCCGTCCCTATTGCAAAACGGGTGAAGATTTATTACATGACGCAGGCGGCCGTATCGCCGCCTACCTTCATTCTGTTCACCGATCGGCCGGTGAAGCTGCACTTCTCGTATCAACGTTTTCTGGAGAACCAGATTCGCGCAGCCTTTGGTTTTATCGGTACCCCGATCTGGATCAAGAACCGCGCGCGGAATGATTCGAAAGCAAGAAGATCGTAGCTCCAAAATGGGCGGCCGCCCGAATCACTCTGGCGGCGATTGCGAATCAAGCTTCCCATTGTTTTGCCATCGCGGTAACGCCACGCCAGCTCACGGCGATTGAGCGCTCAGCGGCTTGCCTGATCCTGTTCCGAGGCAACAGAGCGACGCTACTCCGCGTCAAAACACGAATCCGACAACGTGACTTGCTGCCGGATAACTATGCGTAAACCCTTACTCGTGCTTCTTATGCTCGGGCTGGCGCTTTCCACGCCAGCCGCTTCCCGCGCCCAAGCTACCAAGCCTGCACCGGCCACACCCATTGACGCGAAAAAGGCCGATCTGGGCGGCAAGACCTGGGACCCCCCGTGGGATGAGATCGTCGAAAAGGCCATTCCGCCGGCGATGCTTTCGTCGCAGGTACCGCGCGATGTGCGCAAGTTCTGCCCCAATTTTTACCGCATGAATGACACCGACAAGCGCGTTTTCTGGGCGTATTTTTTTCAGGCGTTGGCGGGAGCGGAAGCCGGACTCAACCCCACGACTCGCATTCGTCATACAGAGCCGGAGGTTGCCAAAATCGACGAGGTGACCGAGCGGCCGGTGCATAGCGAAGGTTTGCTGCAGCTGACCTATCAGGACGCCAAGCGCTACGACTGCGACTTCGATTGGCCGCGAGACCGTAAGTTGCCGGCCAAAGACCCCGACAAGACAATTCTGCAGCCGAAAAATAACCTGGAATGCGGTATCAAGATCCTGGACAACCAGATCATTACCCAGCACCGCCGGCTCCTGACCAAGAAATCCTATTGGTCAACCTTGCAGCCGGGCACGCGCAGTTATCGCGTTTTCGCGAAAGAGATGACCAACCCTCCCGCCGCCTGCGCAGTGGCTCCCCGCACCAAGATCGCCTCCAAGGTGCCTAAGACGGCCACAACCGTTTCTGTTCACGAAGAGGCGGAGCGAACCAACGCGGAGCGCTAACCGCTATTGCATTGTTTGCCCCGAAATCCAAGGCCGCCCTATCGGTTGGAGGTATGATGATGCAGCCACGCCCCATCACGAGGCGCCATGCGAGCCCAATCCCCCGCTGCCCAACTCGAAGATTGCATCGCAAAGTTCTCACCGGAAATTGCAGTGCGGGCCCGCACCGTTCTGCAAAAGCTGCGCTCTCGCCTGCCAGGCGCCGTCGAGATGGTCTACGACAACTACTATGCGCTCGTGATCGGGTTTTGCCCGCGGGAAAAAGCCTCCGAGGTCATTCTGTCGGTTGCAGTATACCCGCGCTGGATAAACCTGTGCTTCTTCGCCGGCAATTGGCTGCCCGACCCGCAAAAATTGCTGCGGGGAAGCGGAAAGATCAACCGCTACATTCGGCTCGACGATCCCGAAATGCTGGATACCCCGGCCGTGAAGGCGCTAACGAAGGCTGCGGTCGAGAATGCATCGAGACCGCTGGACCGCAAGCAATCGGGGAAAATCGTGATTGCGTCGGTGTCCGCCAACCAGCGGCCAAGGCGGGTTGAGGCAAAGGCCGGGCGATGAGGGGCGATGGTTAGAAACCAGTGCGCTGGCGAGGTTTGGTGCCCAGCTTTCCGCTGATCGTGCCAACGAATCACCATCCACTAACCGCTATTCACTGCCATTCATCTACTCTCAATTTGACGGCTGCGAGTCGCGGTGTTATTTTGCACATACACTGGAAAGGAGGGTGATCCAAAATATATGAAATCTGACAGTCATTGTTGTATCCCAAGTGAGGTGGCTGAGGCTTAGGGCTTCCGCTCTAATACCTCGCAAGACAGCCTGGTTTTGGTGTCTGCCGCTGGGGCCACGACGAACACCTCAATAACCGCAAAGACAGCGCTTGTTGGGGGCTCGTGAGAGTGGACAGCCTCAGGCCAATCCCAACAGCTAACCGGAAAGGACCCGCTGGCGCAGAGCGCTGCGGGTCTTTTTCGTGTGCCGAGCATGTTCAGCAGCTTGGAGGTGAAAGTCCTCTTCCCATCCTGATGGAGGAGAAGGGATAGTGAAGCGCAAGGGCGTCGTGGCGAGGCGGGGTCTGAAAGAAGCGTGGAGCAAAGGCGCGAGCCGATGAACAAACCGGATGACGAGGCCTATGGCAGCGGGCGAGCGGTCCAAAGGGACTGTGTCACCACCACCCTCGCAATTTCGTGGTGGAACAAACACTCGCGGCGCGGCCAAACTAGCCGCGCAGCGGCGACATGATGTTAGGCGTGGGCGTAAGCCCACGCGCCAGTAGAAAAGCCGAGCCGCAGAGCGGCGACACCGGGTTGCGACACAGTCTCCAAGGGCCGCGAGGCCTAACTCCATCAAGGCTGCTGATGGTGTGGCAGGGGCGAGCGGACGACCGCTCCCCCTATGCCGATTATTGCGTAAAACCTGACTTCGCTGTTGCAAGGAAGAAAATGTTACAGATTGTCAAAAAACTGCTTGACATTCAGGCAGAGTAGTGCAACGATGCTCCCTCTTCCCTTGTAAGTGCTAGTAGGCCAACTTCATAAGTGCTTCGTAAGATAGGCACTGTTCGTGCAAAAGCAGGCAAGCTATCCGTCCGCTCAGTGCTAGTTGGCCAAGCCGTCGTAAGCGTTCCGTCTCAGAAAGTTGGGGTAAGTCCAGATCAAGCTGTTAGCAAGATCAGGCAGGGAACTCCTGCATGTCGTCCGCTGACAAGTTGCGGAACAGCAGGGGTAAAGATGCCTTTCCCCCGGCCCTTCTGAAGTTTGCACCACCTTCGTCGTCCCTGGCTCAGTGTTGTTCCTTAGCAAGCCTCCTCCTCTTCGAGCCAAGGCATCGGGCTTAATCGGCACTCAAGGATCGCAAAGGTAGCTCCGCAGAATTGACCGGGCGGGCGACTTAGGTCAACTGGCAACACTTTGCGCACTCCAATCTTGGCGTCACAAGGAGAGACACAATGACTCATCAGTTCACACCCAATTTGAAAATGACATCGACGAAAATGGTTGCGACGGGTCTAAAGATGAGAACTCGACTCAGAATTCTAGGACAGGGCCTCTTTGTTCTAGTACTCGCATTTGCGTTTGCGCCGCAGTCATTTGGGGCGGACACAATTCTCTATGCCACAGACTTAGGCCCCCCCCAACCCCGCATTTGGGCGGTGAACATCACGACGGGTATCAACACGCTCGTCACGAATATACCTCCTGGCCATGGCCGTGCGGACAGTCTGATATTCGATGCAAGCGGCAACATTCTTTACGGTCTGCTTGATAATGGCGAGCTCGGCAGCTTCAACCCCACCACACACACCAACACCATTCTTGTCACGGGATTGGGCAGTCCGGCTGATTTGACGCTGGAACCGTCGAAGACCAGCGTACTGATCTCCGATTACAGTCACGGGAAAATACTCCGGTACGTCCTGGGCGCACCCAGCTTTACTGTGCTCGCCAACTTCAACCCCACATTTAACCGGGTTGACGGTCTCACCTACGACAACAGCCCCACCCCTAAGCTCTTCGCCGTGCTTGGCCAGAACACCGTTGCCCAGATCTCTCCGATTGACGGTCACATTATCAATCAACTCACAGGGCTAACCGGTACTCTTGACGGTATAACATTTGACCCTGTCACAGGCGACCTTTGGGTTTCGAGGAACGTCTCCGGCGGTCTTTGGAGGATACCGACCAACCTTTCCGGCTCCACTTTGTGGGCTACCACGATTCCTCACCCCGACGGATTGGAGTCCGACGGAGTTGGCAACATTTTCGCCGCGTCTTCAGGCACTAACGTCTATCAGTACAACATCGCTGGAAATGTGGTGACCCAGAAGAACGCGGTTCCACACCTGGACGACGTCGCCCCACTGGTCGGCCTTGGCGGCCCGACGCCTGGTTACCTTGAGATTTGTAAGGAATCAAATCCGGACCACCCGGTCACGGGGACATTTACGTTCACGGCAACGAATTTCGGCTTCAACAGTGGTCCGATCCAGGTCCCCGTTGGACAGTGCTCAGGGCCTATACAGGTACCTTCCGGCGCCGTCACGGTAACGGAAACACCGGTACTCGGCGACCTGGTCTCAAATGTTACCGCTTATTCATATGACAGCCTGGGATTCTACGTAGACGAATTGAATAGTTGGACTCTCCCCGATCTGCACGCTATCGTAAATGTCGTGGCGGACGATCAAGATGAGGAAACCGTTGCGACCTTCACGAACTATGCAGCGCCACCGGGTCAGTTGAAGATATGTAAAATTGCCGGTATGGGTGTTCCGCTCGGTACACCCTTTAGCTTTTTTGCGTCTTGGGGTTTCTGGCAGTTCAACTTTTATACGGTTCTAGCGGGCCCAGCGGATCAGGGCGGATATTGCACACTTGCGGGCACGTACGTGGTCAACACCCCCGTGCTTGTTTCGGAATTGCTCTTCGTTGGCTCCCCGTATCAGGTGTCGAACATCACGGTCTCTCCCCCGGATCGAGGTAGCAGCTATACCTCTAATAGTGTGATCGTCACAATCGGTGACGGCTTCACCGAAGCGACTTTCACAAATATTCTGCTTGGGCGGCAAAAGCCCTGATTATCGCCAAGTACCCCCACCCAAGCTTCCTTTGCTTGGGTGGGATTCCCTATCCAGTCCAGCACTGTCTTTTCAGCCGGGATTGGATTTACGCTGCCGATCTTTTCGGTTCGGCGTGCTGCCCTGGGCGATAATGGCCGGGCTCGCTGCGGAAGGAGATCGCGAGGCGATTCCAGGAGTTGATGGCGATGACCGCGAGCGTCAGCCTCGCCAATTCCCCTTCAGAGAAATGCTTGCGCGCCAGGGCAAACACCCCGTCCGGTACGTGGGTCTCGGACACTTTCGTCACCGACTCGGCCCAGGCAAAGGCGGCCTTTTCGCGATCGCTGTAGATGTCAACTTCCTCCCACACGCTGACCAGGTCGATGCGCAGATGGCTCTCACCCGACGCCCGCAGGTCCGTGCTGTGCATGTCAATGCAGTAGGCGCATCCGTTGATGCGTGAGACCAGCAGGTCAATCAATAGCAGCAGCCCGGGCTCCAACCCGCCCTTGTTCACATGTCCCTGCAGCTCCTGCATCGCTTTGAGGATGTCGGGCGATGCATTAAGAAAATTCAGTCTTGCCGGCATGATTCGCTCCTTATGAAAATTTCAGCACCGATGGGTTCTGCTCTACAGGATGGAATGAACCCGCAAAAAGTTTGGCCAAAAGCTGCGGTTATTCGGATCGCTGGGGATAGGCTCTCGGCAACAACAATGCAATGATGATGGAGACGATTTCATCAACACGAGTGTCGCCCTGAAGGGGCTCGCATGTGAATGGGCGCTTCCTCAGCGCTTAAGGCGTCCGTGTGAGAACCGTGCCGCCCCTACGGGGCTCGGGCATTTTTCCCACCCTACCCAGGACTCCGCTCCGCTGCGTCCTGGGCTAACTGCACTTCCACCCCTTCGGGGTTCTATTTTCGTGTGTCATACTCCACCGCCACACAGCAACTGTGGTTCTCACACACACACACTCTAAAGGCCCGCACTACCCAAAACGGCTTACATCCTGTTTGTTCAGCAGCCTTCTAGTGCGCTTGCGCCGTCGGCGCACCTGTGTTCACCAGCGGCAGCTCGACATAGCTCTCTTCACCCGGGGCGTGATAAATCCGCTGGACTGCCTTCATGTAGTCGGCGGGCTTGGCCCAGAAGATATTCGGCACGAACGTCTGCGGATTGCGGTCGTAGAGCGGGAACCAACTCGATTGGATCTGTACCATGATGCGATGTCCCGGCAGGAAGACGTGATCCACCGTGGGCAGGGCGAACTGATACAACAAAGGCTGGTCCGGCGTGATCGCCTTCGGACTGCTGAAACTCTCGCGATAGCGCCCGCGGAAGATGTCGGCGGAGATCATGAGCTCGTAGCCGCCCATCTTCAGATCGCGCGGCACTTCGTCAGGATAAACATCGATCAGCTTGACCACCCAATCCGAGTCGCTGCCACTGGTCGAGGCGACGAGATGGGCCACCGGACGGCCGGCGATCTTGACGGGAGCTGTCAATGTATCGGAGACGAACGATAGGACGTCGGAACGCGCGGCGGGTGGGCGTTGATCATCGACTAACCAGAGCGACCACGTCGAACCCTCGCCGTATCCGAAGGGCTGCACCGGGCGGACGCGATAAGGAACCGGCTTGGCGGGATCGGAGGCATACTCTTCATATGCCGCGCCAGCCGCCGGTGGCGCACTGAAGCCCAGCTTCAGTCCCGGCTCGAGATACAGCGGAGTAGGAGTCACGGTGCAGCCGCTCGCACAGCCCACCGGCCAAGCCGGCAGGCGCTGCCAATGATTCGTTCCGGTCTCGTACGCCATGACGGGCGCGACGTCCGCCATGGGAGCGCCGTCGGTCAGGTACTGCGTCAGAAACGGCTTGAGGATTTTCTGGCGGAAATCCAGTGCGGTGTCGCTGGGGAACTTGATCACGCCCAGGCTGCTGCCATCGCTGAATTCCTGCGCATGATGCCACGGACCGAGCACCAGAAATACCTTGTCATTGTCCTTGTCCTTGGGCTTGATGGCGCGGTAGACCGCGGGCGCGCCGTAGATGTCTTCCTGGTCCCACAGGCTGTCCACCAGCATCACCGGCACATCTAGCGGCTGCGCGGCGAGCAACTTGTCCACCGCCTGGTCCCGCCAGAATTCGTCGTACGCGGGATGCTCCAGGATTTTGCGCCAGAAGCCGACCTGTTCCAGTCCGTGGCTGCGGCCCATCTCTCCGGCCGAGCCAGCAGCGAGAAAGGCGGCGTAGTCGTCAGCGTAAGCCGTCCACCACTCCAATGAATTCGAGTGCGTCGCTTCCTGGTCGTAGATGTAGCTCTCCATCTGCTCGCGAAAGGCGCCGTTATGGAACCAGTCGTCGCCCATCCAGCCGTCGACCATGGGATTGATGGGCACCACGACCTTCAGCGCCGGGTGGGGATGGAACATCGCCATCAGCGAGGTGAATCCGCTATAAGAGATGCCGAGAACGCCAACCTTGCCGTTAGTCTCGGGAACGTTCTTCACCAGCCAGTCGATGGTGTCATAGGTATCGGTGGCATGATCGACGGGCGTGGGATTCAGCGGCCCATGGAGCGGACGGTTCATGACGTAGTCGCCTTGGGAACCATACTTGCCGCGAATATCTTCGACGGCCAGGATGAATCCGCCGTCAACGATTCCGTCGTAGCCACCCAGAACGCGCGCGAGATGCGGACTGGCGTTACCTACCGAAGATGCTGCGGCGTTATAGGGCGTGCGCGTCAACAGGATTGGCAGGTTCTTCGCGCCCTTGGGGACAATCATGATTGCGTGCAGCTTCACCCCATCGCGCATCGGGATCATGACGTCGCGCTTGTCGTACTCGAACGTCGTGGTAACGGGCGCGAACTTGTCGGGGATTTCGCTGGGAAGCCCGGGATATTTTTCCGCCGGAGCGGTCTGGCCCGTCTGCGCGAGGGCAGCGGGCTGGAAGAGCATTGCAGGAATACATGCAACCAACACTATGAGGACACGAGCGCGTGCAAACAGCATCATGGGGATCATCCTCCGCAGCCGCTTAGGATATGGCCTGGCTTGCGGACATGCAAACCACGAGCAATACAGGGATCTGCTGTTTCCATCTCCTAGCGCTCTGCCAGTGCCGCACACTTCCTTCGACGGTCGGGGCTATCCGCTCTCCTTCACATGCGCCAGCACTCCTTCGGCATGGCCCTCGGGCTTTACCGGGCTGAAGATATGCTTCAGCTTGCCGTCAGGCCCGATGAGGAAAGTGCTCCGCACAATGCCCATGACCTTTTTTCCGTACATGTTTTTCTCTTTCAGCACGTCAAACTTTTTAGCCACCTCTTTCTTGTCGTCGGCCAGGAGGGTGTACGGAAGGTCGTATTTTTCTTTAAACTTCTTCTGAGCGGCCGGGGTGTCGGGAGAAATGCCGAGTACCACCAGCCCGGCCCGTTGCAGCTTGCTATATGCGTCGCGGAACCCGCACGCTTCAATGGTTCAGCCGGGCGTGTTGGCCTTGGGATAGAAGAACAGGACGACATTCTTTCCGCGAAACTGGTCCAGCGAAACCGGGTTTCCGTTTTCGTCGGACAGGGTGAAGTTGGGAGCTTTGGAGTTGATTTCCATAACGCAATATCTATACCGCATTTGGGAGCAGCGGGTCATCTCCGTGCCGCGGGCAAATCGCGCTTGGCGGCCGGTTGCGGGATTGCTGGCCATCGCGCTATTGAGCCTGAGCGGCGCGGCGCAGGTCCTGCAGGACCGCACCCACGACCAGCAGCCGCCACCCAGCAATGCTCCGAGAATTAACACTAAGCCAAGCAAACGTGGTCCACGGGCGATCGCCGTACTGGAATTCCTTCCCGGAGGGCGGGCGCGGCTGGTACCGGTCGCATTGTGGATCGACGACCATTACTATGACGCCAGCCTGTATGGTTCGAATCCCGAGCCTATGGCATTGCAGCCGGAGACGGTGTACGAAGCCACCGATTATGGCGAGCCAACCGGGCTGTTTACGGTCACGAATCCCACCGAGATAAAGGGAAACTGGGTGGGCGACGGTAGCTGGAAGCCTCAACTGGCTCTCGATGACAAGCTGGCAAAGCAGGCCGCCAAGCAGCCTATACCCAAGTCTCGCGCCAGCAGCGATGACGATGAGAGGCCGATCCTTCGCCGCCCAGGGTCAACGGAAAGCTCCTCCGGCTCGGGGAATTCCGGCGCTGGCTCGAGCGGCGCACCATCTGCTTCCGCCGGAAAGACCGCCTCTTCGGCCGGCAGCGCTCCCCCGCCATCGGACGATGATGATTCCGACCGGCCCACGTTGAAGGCTTCGCCGACTGCCTCCGCTCCCGCTTCGCAGCCCACCGTGAAAAACGATGCGTCGCAGGGCCAGCCCAGTTCGCCGCAGAATTCGGGCGAAGCCGGCGATGAGAACGATCCCAATCGGCCTGTGTTGCGGCGTGGCGCGCCGGCGGCACAGCCCAGCAATGCAGCTTCCGCGGCAAGCGCTCAACCAGCGTCTCCGGCACTCAATCAATCTGTGGCCAAGATGCAAGCCGCGCAAGGCAAGCTCATGGCGACCATGAATGGGTTGGGCCACCGCTCGTATCCTGCTGTGTCGGATGCCGGCACCTATGAGACTCGGTCGTTACTGTATGCCATGAATTCCGCTGAGCGCTCGCAAAAATCGCAACAGATGATCGCCTTGGCATTGGACGACATCCGTGCCTTCATCAGCAAGCGCAACGCCCCCGCCCTGCCCAAGAATGCCACCATCACCGACTACGAGCTGCGCGCCTTCGATCTCGACTACAGCAATTCGCCGACACTCGTGCTTACGGCGAGGCTGGCTGTACCCACGGCCAAGGCGCTCCGCGGCGGCGACTTCGACTACTTCGCGACCGTGGTGGCGCGCGTGGACATCAACGGCCAGCCGATCAAAATCTTCAGCTCGGTAACCGACAGCAATCACCTCGACGCCTTCTCGCGCATGGAGATCATCGACGCGGTCGATGCCGACGCCAACGGACGCGGCGACCTGCTTTTTCGCCAATACTCCGATACCGGCATCAACTACAGCCTGTACCGCGTCTTTCCCTACCAGATGCAGAAGATTTTTGAGGGCGGCTCGGGAGTGTGAGCTCGGGACAGCCGAAAAGCCTACGATCGGCTGCCTTTGGCCGGCGCTTCACGTAAGATGACACGGACAAAACCTGCCGGAAATCCGACAAGGTGGAACTTAACCACTACAACGCGGCGGTCAATATCCTCGACCGCAATCTGACGCCAAATCGCGCGCGCAGGGTCGCTGTCCTCGACGAGACCGGATCGCACAGCTACGCGGAACTGGCGGAGCGCGCCAACCGCTGCGCAAACGTGCTGCGCGATCTGGGAGTCGATCCCGGGCAGCGCCTGCTGCTCTGCCTTTACGACAGCATCGATTTTCCCGCCTGTTTTCTGGGCGCCATCAAGGTCGGCATTGTCCCCGGTTCCAATCAATACCATGTGGTCCGCCGCAGATTACGCCTTCGTGCTGAGCGACAGCCGCGCCAAAGCAGTGTTTGTTTCCGAAGAGCGGCTGCCGGTGTTGATGGAAGCAGCCCAGATCAGCGGATGGAAAGGACGCATTGTGGTCTCCGGCACGGGTAGCCGCGCCCATCCCCCGCCGAAATTGTTTTTCGCTTACGGCCTGAGCAATGCCCTGACCTTTCCGTTTTCTGTCGGAGCGACAGCGGTTTTGTTTGCCGGCAGGCCGAAGCCGCCGGCGATCAACGCTCTTCTGCGGGAAAAGCGGCCACGGGAACCTGAAGCTGATGCGCCATCACGTCAGAGTGCGCCATCGGTCACTGACAAACATGCTGGTTTCGGCGTGAAATTCTGGTGGGTGTCTCGGGAGAAGATTTCCCGGCCGCTTTCCCACTCGGTTCGATTGCGCCCGCGAGGCAAATGGCCCGCTCCGCGGCGAGAAATCGCGGCGGGAAATAAGACCCTCGACCTTCCTTCTCTCCGGCATCCCTGCGGGTTTAATCACAGGCCCCTCTTTATTGAGCCGCACGGCAGGAGGATAAATCAATGCACAGCAAGGGACACACTCACCATTCAATGCTTGGCATGAGTTGGAACCCGACTAGTGTCTGGTTCACCATCTTGCTCATGCTCCTGTTCTTCATCTTTCTGCTCTTGTTCCTGACTCTCACCGTACAAACGGCGCAGGGGCAAACCTACAGAGCCATCTACAACTTCACCGGCGGAGCGAATGGAGCAGGGCCGATCACTGGTCTTACGATGGATGCTGCGGGAAATCTCTACGGCACTACGGTTTGGGGAGGAACAAGCGGCTGTGATGGGCTCTTTGGATGCGGCACAGTGTTCAGGCTGAGCCCCACGGGCACTGGCTGGTTCTATAGTCGCTTATATTCCTTCAATTGGGGTGACGGATCTGGCCCTGACAGCAGAGTCGTCTTCGGCCCAGATGGAAGTCTATACGGTGCAACCGCTTCAGGAGGGGGCAGGGGCGGTGGCACGATTTTCAAGTTGACGCCCACTGGGAACACCTGGCCAAACTTTCTGGCCGGCTGGACGGAAACGGTACTCTACAGCTTCGTGGGGCGGGATGATGGAGATGGCCCATGGGGCGACATCATGGTTGATCAGTCGGGATTTGTCTATGGCGCGACCATAATTGGTGGCACGCACGATTGCGGAACCATCTATGAACTCTGGGCGGGACAAAAGAGCACTCTTCACTCCTTCAGCTGCCCACCAGACGGCAATGGCCCGGAGGCCGGGGTGATCATTGACGCAGCAGGCAGGCTGGCCGGGACGACAGCTACAGGGGGTCTATATCAGTTTGGCACCGTCTACGAGTTGACCCCGCCTGGGGATATTGTGCGCTACAACTTCCAGCCGGGAGCCACTGGGTACCTGCCTCTTGGTGAACTTATCAAAGACCAGTCGGGAAATCTTTATGGCACAACGAGCCATGGTGGTTTGGGTGGCGGTGGGACAGTTTTTATGCTGACGCCGTCTTGGGACTTTACCGTGCTGTACAGTTTCACCGGCTATGGCGGACCTTCAGGCACGCTGGCAATGGACGCTGAAGGAAATCTCTACGGCACTACCGGCGCTGGTGGCACTTACTCGGCTGGTAACGTGTACAAGCTCACTCGATGGGGCTCGAGCTGGATATACACCTCGTTGCACGACTTCAGTTTCGGCGAGGACGGAGGAGCGCCTCAGGGCGGTGTGACACTCGACGCCAATGGCAACATTTTTGGAACAACTAAGTATGGAGGTTGGTTTGGACCTGGATGTGAGACATACGGCTGCGGTGTTGTCTGGGAGATCATGCCATAAGCAGTCGCCACCGCCAGGTTGTCAGTCGCCCGCAAAGTAAATGGTCATGCGCCAGAGTACCTACGCGCGGAGCCTAAGCCGGCATTTTAAGAGTGGGGGCAGTTGTTGTTTGCAGCTATCGTTCGCCGGAAAAGGCAATCGACATTGTTGACTTGCTCCTCCACTACAATCAAACCGTGAAGACCTGGGACATTGTCATCATTGGTGGCGGGGTGATCGGGCTGTCGCTGGCGTGGCGTTTGCGGCAGAATGGCGCCAGCGTGCTCGTCGTCGAGAAGGGTGAGCCTGCGCGCGAGGCGACACATGCCGCCGGAGGCATGATCGCGTACTGCGATTCCGGAATGCCGCCACAATTAGCGCCGCTGGTGATGGCCAGTGCGCGCATGTATCCAGGTTTTGTCGCCGAGCTTCGGGCCGAAGCTTTCGAATCGCCCGACCTTCGCGATCAGGGAACCATCGCATTTCTCAAAGATGGTGAAGAAGCTCCCGGGTGCGACGAAGCCCGTTCGCTCGGCGATACAGACCTGGCAGAGCTGGAGCCGCTGATTGCCTACCGTGGGCGAGCTTTCCTGCTGAAGGAATGCAGCGTCGATCCCCGGAAGCTGGGCAGCGCCCTGGAGAAGGCCGCGCGCACGCGCGGTGTCGATTTCGTGACCGGCTCACCGGTAACCGAAGTCGCGGTGCTGGGCGGCCGAGCCAGCGGAGTTCGTACCGCCAAATCTTTCTATGCGGCGGCGGCGGTGGTGAATTGTGCTGGCGCCTGGGCATCGCAGATCAAGCCCTTCGGAGTGCCCACTCATCCGGTGAAAGGACAGATGGTGTGCGTAGTACCGCCCACGGGTATTCAGGGACCGCCGATTCAGCATGTCGTGCGCACGCCGGAGGTGTACATCATTCCGCGCAGCGACGGGCGCATGCTGCTGGGAGCTACAGTTGAGGAAGCGGGATACGACAAGCGCGTCGATGCCGATACAGTGCAGGGCTTGCACCAGGCGGCCATCAAGGTCGTCCCGGAAATCGGTCAGATGAAGATTCATGATGCCTGGGCGGGACTGCGCCCCGGCACCCCGGATGGCCTTCCGATCCTGGGCGCGACTTCGCTGCCGGGATACCACGCGGCGACCGGACATTTTCGCGATGGCATCATGCTGGCGCCGATCACTGCGCTGGTGATGTCGCAGTTGCTGGCGGGGCGGATGCCCGACTACGATCTGGAGGCATTTTCGCCGCTACGATTTTCCTGAACCACAGAGACACAGAGGCACAGAGAAGAGAATTTTTTACCACGGAGTACACGGAGCCCACGGAGAAGCCCGAATTAATTCTCAGAAGCGTGCGGACGCAAGGGGACTAAGAGGAACAAAAATTGTCATCCCGACCGAGGGCTTCAGCCTGAGCGGAAAGCCTGCCCTGAGCTTGCCGAAGGGGTATCCGCGGTTAGTTTGTAGCCCCGGGCCTGGATTTCGACGGGGGGCTCAGTCCGCGAGGGCCCCGCTGTTTTTTCCCGCAGAGCACGTTTCACTGCAGTGCATAACTAAATACTTCAAAGTTCTCCGTGCCCTCTGTGCTCTCCGTGGTGAAGCTTCCGTCAGTCCTGCGACAACGTGCAGACGACCTTCATCTCGTCGCAGACCTTCATTACCCCCTGCACCACGACCGAGGTTGCGTCGGGCTGTGCGCCGGTGAGGTTAGAGGCAACCACCAACTGGGTAAGCTTGTCGCCAAGAGAAGTCGCCTGCATGCTGGCCACCTGATCGCCCTTGGCGAACTTGATTTCGCGTTTCTTCGCATCGTTGCTGGTGATCGTGACATCCGGATGGGCCTGGATCGACTTGAGTGCGGTCTGATAAACCTTGTCGGCATTCGCCATCAACACAACCGTGGCCACATCGTAGCCCGTGCCGTTGGCCGGCTTATTGGTCATCTGCTGGATCCGCCCCGACACGGCGCGGGCCACCATCACCCACTGCGCCTGCGCAACCACGGCGCTGAACACGCAGGTAACGGCGGCCAGGTGCAATACAAGCTTGCGCATCGACATAGGAAACTCCTTATCTCCGAGCCTGCGCTCGAAAGCCGTCCCCGCTTGCGCAAACTAAAGTTCGCGCAGAGTCGGCCCGTCGGCAACGAAATGGATCCAAGCTGTCGCGAAGCGGACCACAAGGTCCGCTCCCTGCCTACTGCTGCTTCTGCTGCGCTCGCGGTGGGTAATACGAGAACATCTTGGCCACCGCCTTATCCAGGTTGTTGATGTTCTTGTTGCTGTTGTCGCTTATGGTATCGGTAGCCGAGCCGCGCCACAGCAATTCCTTTTCCTTGGGATCTGCTATCTCCACAACCAATGTGCCTAGCTTGGTGACGTAGGTGTTGTAGGTAACATTGTTCGGGCCCCAATAGCCCCATCCCCAGGCTGGGCCGAAGCTATAGCCGGAGCCGATGACCGACTTCTGGTCATGGATGCTGTTGCTGTAGACCACCGTCAGATCAGGATTGGAGTCGACCTCCGTCAATCCTTTGGCCTGCAACTGCTTATTGATCGCATCGACGATGCGTTGGTTCCAGAAGCCCTTGGCCGGATGCGGGCTCTTCTCCCACATGTAAGTGTGATAATTGGAGAACGTCGCGCTACGGTCATAATCGGTTTCGATTTTTTGCGCAAAAGCAGCTGCGGACAGCACCAGGCTCAGAACAACCCCTGCGAACACGCGTTTCATCATGAATTACGGCTCCCTTGACGTTTTAAAGTGACTTGCCGTGCCAGATAGACTCGCCATCGTAGCACCGCAAAGATACTATCCTGAACTGCCGCCGTCCAGAGGGGATTGTGCGAGCACTGGTGCAAAATCTTGTACCACCGTGGCGGGCAATCGGCCCGTGTCCGGGAACCATTTTGCCTGCGGGAACGTAATTCGCTCGGGAGTAGTCATGAGTGGCATGTCGGTTTGCGGTTATCTGTGGGTCGCCTTCTTTGTGCTCTGGGTGATTTGGGCGATCAAGGCCAAGCCGGTAGAGCGGCGTGAAGGCGTGTCGTCACGCCTGTCCTATACCGTGCTGACGGTCGCAGGCTTTTACGCGATGTTCAGCCGCGACGTGCCCGAGAACTGGATGAAGATACGACTCTTTCCCGCAAGCCCCTGGAGCGAAGGGCTGGGCATCGCCGTCACCGTCGCCGGCATGCTCTTTGCGCTTTGGGCGCGTGCCTACCTGGGTGGTAACTGGAGCAGTTCCGTCACTGTCAAGGTTGGACATCAACTGGTTCGCACCGGCCCTTATCGCTGGGTACGGCACCCCATCTATTCAGGAATCATCCTCGCCATGCTGGGGACTGCGCTGGAGCGCCGCCAGGTTCGCGGATTCGTCGCTGTCGTGCTGCTCTATGTCGGATTCACGATCAAGAGCCGAATCGAGGAGCGCACGATGGCAAGCACATTTGGCGCCGAGTACCAGGAGTACAGCCGCGGTACGGGAGCCATCGTGCCCAGGTTGCACTTCTAGCAGCGTGACGAGAACTCGGCCGGCACATCGCGGTTGAGATATTCGCCGCGACAGGCGATACTGCCATCATGCCCGAGGGGAATTCGAACGGGGTGCCGCAGCTCCCCAATCATAAGGTAAAGCGGAAGAAGCCATTCCAGCGGGCCTGTAACGAGCTTAACGAGAAGGGCAAGATCTGCGGCGGCCACCTGAAGCGCTGGTTTTATCTGGCCGATGTGCTGGAGCAAGCCTGTGGCGATGTGCGGCAGCAGTATGGCGACCGCGCAGAGCTTTATCGGTGCGAGCACTGCCGGATGCTGTATCTGCCCAGCGAAGAGGAACCGAGCGGCAGGAATGTCGCGGGGTTGGGCAAGCAGTCGATATTTGGACTGACATTGACCTCAAAGCCAGGCGAAGAAAAAGACAAGCCCTGAACTGGCCGGCGATAATCGGACTTAATAAACGCGACAAACGGGGAAGTTAACGCATCAGTCTGGATGGCGGCGCTGTGGGGCGCCGGAAGACAAGGTTTTCACGGATGCAACGGTGCATTCGTTGGCGACCAAAGGTGGGGTGTCAGACCAAGTGTCCGCTAATGTCTCCGATCTGATTTACGACTGGAACAAGATTTACGCCAGGTCGATTATTCCAGCCGGCAAAGTTCTGCTGAATGACGAGTCGCTGCGCGACGGTCTGCAGTCGCCTTCGGTGCGCGATCCCTCCATTGAGGAGAAGATCGAAATCCTTCACTTGATGGAAGCCGTCGGCATCAACATGCTCGACCTGGGGCTTCCGGGGGCAGGGCCTCGTGCGGTGGCACACTGCGAAGCGTTGGCTCGCGAGATTGGCCGCGCCAAGATGAAGATCAAGCCGAACTGCGCGGCCCGTACTCACCAGAACGACATCCGCCCGATCGCCGGGATCGTGGAGCGAACGGGTGTTCCCATCGAGGCTGCAACCTTCATTGGCTCCAGTCCCATCCGCCGCTACACCGAAGACTGGACCGACGATTTCCTGCTTCGCACAACGGAGAACGCGGTGAAGTATGCCGTTTCGCTCGGCCTTGACGTCATGTACGTCACCGAAGACACCACGCGCTGCGATCCGGAGACCATCCAGCGGCTGTACAGCACTGCCATCAGCCATGGCGCCAAGGCCATCGTGATTTGCGATACCTGCGGACATGCGACGCCGATGGGGGTGGTGGCGCTCATGCATTTCGTGATCGACGAAATCGTTAAGCCGTCAGGCGAGAAGGTTCGCGTGGAATGGCACGGCCATTGTGATCGCGGATTGGCAGTCGCCAACTCCATCGCCGCGTTGGTGGCCGGCGCCGAGGTAGTACACGCCACCGCCTGCGGCATCGGGGAGCGCGTCGGTAACACCCAGATGGACCAGATGCTGGTGAATCTGAAGCTGCTGGGCATCGAGCCCTGGGCCACCCAGGACCTGACCCGCTTAAAGGAGTATTGCGAGGCGGTATCGAAGGCCACCGGTGTTCCTATTCCCAAGAACTATCCAGTGGTGGGAGATGATGCCTTCCGCACCGGAACCGGCGTTCATGCCGCCGCCGTCATCAAGGCGTATCGCAAGAACGACATCATGCTGGCCAACAGCATCTACTCGGGCGTACCATCCCACTTCTTCGGTATGGAGCAGATCATCGAGATCGGACCGATGAGCGGCAAATCTAACGTACAGTTCTGGCTGGAACGCCACAGCATCCCCGTGACCGATGAGTTGGTTGATCGGATTTACCAGCGCGCCAAGAGCTCCGACCGGACCCTGACCGATCCCGAGATCATGGAATGCGTGCAGGCCGCGAACGGAGTGCAGTCGGAGCTGGCGTCGTAAATTCTGAGCCTCCACAAGAGCGCGTCGGCGCCCGCCTGTTGTTGCAACCAGAAAATGTCGTATTAACTGCGACGAGACTTTGTCACCCCCTGTCATTTAAGTAACGGCCGCAACCGCGGGGCGGCCGGAGAGGTTATAGATGCGCGGCAGCGTCTTTCTTTTCTGCGCGGTGGTACGGCGAGCGGGGCGGCGATCGGCGTGTTCCTGGAGCGGCAGAGCTTGGGTGAGAAGCAACTGATCGCCGCGATAGACGAGGAGCGAGCCGTCGAGTTGATGGGAGAGTTCGACGGAGTCTCCGGCGTAGCCCCGCTGTCCGGGACGTGGGGGCAGGGCGATGGCATGGGCTCCGAGGGTGACGACATGATCGGGGCTGACGATGCGCTGATAGCGAAAACTGAGGCAGCGGGCGAGATCGAAGCGCCGGGGCAGGGTGCGGAAATCGCGCGCGGAGTCGGCGGCGGGGCGAGCGAAGCGTTGGTTGTAGTCGCGGCAAAAAGTGTCGAGCACGGCATTGGCTTGCTCCACGGTGGTGGCATGAGCCAGGCGGAGTTCGCTGACCAGGCGGTCCTGGCAGGTGCGCCAGAGGCGCTCGACTCGTCCCTTGGCCTGCGGAGAATAGGCAGGGATCTGCTGGATGCCGAGTTCCTCCAGGGCGCGTCCGAGATGGGTGGGGGACTGCTGCCCGGCGAGTTGTTCGGCCAGGGTCCAGTGGGAATCGTTGCGCTGGAAGATGCTGTGGCGATCACGGTAAAGGCTGAGGGGGACGCCATGAGTGGTGATCATGGCGTGTAGAGCGCGAAGATAGCCGACGGTGTTTTCGGCTTCGAGTTGGAAATGAGCGGAGAGGATTTGCTTGGTGGCGTCGTCCTGAAAGCCGATGAGGGTGAGTTGCGGACCGCGGCCTTGGAGCCAGTCATGGGTACTGGCGTCGGTGAGCGCCATCATGCCGCAACGGGGGCGGGGCGGGCGGCGCGAGCGATACTTGCGGGGCCGGCGTTTCTGCGGCGAGGCCAGCTTGGCGGCGCGCAGGATGCGGCGCACGGTCTCGCGGCTGACCGGCAGGTTCTCCTCGGCGTTGAGTTTCTGACAGAGATGGGAATCGTTGAAGCCCTGATACTTGGTGCGGGCCAGGGTCAAGATCAAAAGCTTCTGGGGAAGAGGAAAAGCCCAAGGCACGGGACGTCCACGATTGCCGTGCTGGATCCAGGCAATGGAATCGGGCTGATAGCGTCGCTTGAGGCGCTGCACCTGGCGCTCACTCAGTTGCAGCAGGCGGGCGGCTTCGCGTACGCTCAGCCGCCCGCCCGCTGCATTCTCAATCACTTTCACTCGCTGGAGCTCTTTCTGACTCATCGTCACCATCCTGAGAGGGTGACAAAGTCTCGTTGCAGTTAGGGGGTGACATTATCTTGGAGCATCTACACGCGTCGGCGTCCGCCTTTCCGCCTATCCTTCTGTCGTATTACCATTGAGCATCGTCATGGGCCCTGGTCCGCAAGTGCGAGGCTCTACCTGGGAAGCGATCACGCGCAGTGACTCGCGGCAATCCCGCTCGGCCCAACAAAGAGTTGCAGGCCTTGCGCAGCTGCGCCCGGTGCACGACGCCTTTGCCTGGTTCCGCTCCCACGGTCGTGAACTGGAGGAGTTGCAACTGCAGGTGACATCGATTGCGGCGCCGCCGTGGGGCGAGTCCGCGCGCAGCGAATGGCTGGCAGCGCGTTTCACCGAGCTGGGACTCGCCGATGTTCACCGCGATGAGCTGGGGAATGTCTTCGGCATTCGGCCGGGGACTGACCCGGCAGCCCCGTTCATCGCCCTCAGCGCCCATATCGATACAGTTTTTCCCGCGGATACGCCGATCATCGTGCGCCGTGACGGCAACAAGCTTTACGGCCCGGGCGTTTCCGACAACTCCTCCGGCATTGTCGCCCTGCTGGCTATGGCCGCTGCCATGCAATCGGCGAAGCTGTCCAATATCGCTCCGGTCCTGTTCATTGGCGACGTCGGCGAGGAGGGTGAAGGCGACCTGCGCGGCATGAGGCACATCTTCCAGCAGCCGCGATGGTCGGCCAGCATCGCCTCGCTGGTCGCCGTCGATGGCGCCGGAACGGATACGATCATTGCCGAAGGGCTGGGCAGCCGCCGTTATGAGGTCGTCATTCGCGGCCACGGTGGTCATTCGTGGAGCGACTTTGGCGTGGCCAATCCCATCGTCGCCCTGGCGCGGGTCATCGATCGCTTTACCCGGACCCCGGTTCCCCCCGCTCCCAAGACCACCTTCAATATTGGCATTATCAACGGCGGTACTTCGGTCAATTCCATCCCCGAGTCGGCGACCATGCGGGTGGACACGCGCTCGGCATCGGTGGAAGAACTCGATCGTCTGGAGCGCGCCTTGCACGACGCGGTCGATCAGGTGATCCCGGAGATTACCGGCCGCAAAAAACAGGAACTGCTTACGGCCGATGTGCGGGTCATCGGCAACCGTCCGGCGGCGGATCTGCCGGCTGAATCGCAGTTGCTACAGACGATCCGCGCGGTGGACGCCCAACTGCACAACGTCGCGCGCATTCAAAGGGCGTCAACCGACGCCAATATACCGCTCTCCCTAGGGCGCGAAGCCATTGCCATCGGCGCAGGGGGCACCGGCGGCGGCGCCCATACTATTCACGAGTGGTACGACCCGGCGGGACGCGACCTCGGCCTCAACCGCATCCTGCTGCTTACCCTGGCACTCTCCGGAGTCGCGGACGAATGAAGTTGCTCGCTCTCGTTGTCTGCTTGCTCATGGTCTCGACAACAAATTCCTTCGGCAACTCTTCCCCAGCAACCGGTAAGCCGTCCAGTGAAGCTCCCGATGTCATCTTCCTGAACGGCGATATCTACACGCAGGCCACCCCGGCGCGGGCACAGGCGATCGCCGTTCGCGATGGCCGTATCCTTGCTGTCGGCTCCAATGAAGATATTCGCAAGCTGAAGCGCGGGCACACGCAAGTTGTCGATCTTGGCGGCCATTTCGTCATGCCTGGATTCAATGACGCGCATGTACATCTGGGAGCGGGGGGCTTGCGCCACCTTGAGGTTGACCTGACGGGTGCGCGCTCGCTGCAGGAGATGCAGCAACGGATTGCTGCTCACACAAAAACTCTGGAGCCCGGTGACTGGATTCTCGGCGGTGGTTGGGACCACACGCTCTGGCCGGGCGAACAACTGCCGACGCGGCAAGACCTGGATGCGGTCACCGCCGGTCATCCGGCGTTTCTCAGTCGAGTCGATGGACACATCTCGATTGCGAACACCGCCGCACTGAAGGCTGCGGGGATCACCGCAGCAACTCCTGACCCGCCGGGCGGCAAGATCGATCATGACGCCAAAGGCCAGCCGACGGGGATCATCCGCGAAACTCCTGCCGAAACTCTGGTCTGGTCAAAGATTCCGGCGCCCACCCCTGCTCAGCGTCGCCGGGCGGCAGAGTACGCCTTGTCTAATGCTGCCCGCTGGGGTATCACCTCGGCCCAGGACAACTCCGATTGGGAGGACTTTCTGGTCTACGAAGACCTGGAGCGCGAAGGCAAGCTGACGCTGCGCATCAGCGAGTGGCTGATGTTTAACCAGTCGCTTGATTTGCTGGAGAAACATCGTGCCTGGCATTCGGCGGATGATCCCATGCTGCATACCGCGATGCTGAAGGGCTTCATGGATGGCTCGCTGGGATCGCGAACAGCGGCATTGCTGGCGCCGTACTCCGACGATCCTGGCAACTCCGGCTTGCCGCAATACCAGCAGGGCCAGCTCAACCGCATGGCGATTGAGCGCTCGGCGGCGGGATTCCAGATCGGGTTCCACGCGATTGGAGACCGTGCGGTGCAAATGGCCCTCGATGCCTTCGCCGAAGCTGAACGTGACGCCGACGAAAAACATCAAGAGCGCGATTTTCGGTTTCGGATTGAGCATGATCAGGTCATCGCACCGGGTCAAATTCGGCAGTTCAAGAAGCTGGGCGTGATCGCATCGGTGCAGCCCAATCATCTGCTCACCGACATGCATTGGGTTGAGGAGCGGGTTGGTCCGGAACGCGCTAAGAGGTCCTATCCCTGGAAAGACTTTCTGGACCATGGCGTGCCGCTCGCTTTCGGCACCGACTACCCGGTCGAGCCGATTACGCCTTTTCGCGGTGTCTATGCGGCGGTCACTCGCAAGAACGAGGCTGGTACAAAGGAATATTTTCCGGAGCAAAAACTCACGATTGAGCAGGCGCTTGCCGCCTACACCACCGGCTCTGCATACGCCCAATTTGCCGAGAAGGAGAAAGGAACGCTTGCTCCCGGCATGCTGGCCGACTTCGTGGTACTGGATCGCGACCTGACCAAGGTCCATTCGCCGGAAATTTTGCAGACGCAAGTGCTGCGAACCGTGGTCGGCGGAAAAACGGTATACCAGGCGGGCAAGTAGCACAAGGAGTCCACACCGCTCACACTGGCGTCTTCGTCTTACGTGGAGGATTGAAGAAGGGCAACTGGCGCACTGTGGCCGCGACTTTGTGCCGCACCGCCTCGACCGTCATTTCTACGTGCAGCTTGCACCCGGGTTGCGCGTGTCGGGCCTCCACGCTGGCGAGCGCGATCAACTGCTTCAGCAGCGGCGACCAGGTGGTTGAAGTCGCCTTTCCTACCTGCTCGCGCCCTCTGTAAACCGGAACGTGAACACGAGAGGCTGCAGTGGGTGTCTGCGGGGCGAGGCCCATTCGATCGAACAAGCGCTCCACGTCATTCCAGTCAATCTCGAGTCCCACCAGCAGCCGTTTCGGTCCGGCTTTCTTCTCTTCCAGCAGCGCCTGCCGCCCGATGAAGTTTTCCTTGTCATAATGCACCAGCTTCGCCAGACCGACTTCGGCGGGACTGTACTTCTGCGGCGGGATGAGGGCTTTCTTGCTGCTGATGTAATCTACGTCGGCGAGAATTAATCCCGCTTCAATGCGTGCCACGTCCAGCGCCAGCATGCCGGTGGGATGAATATCGAAGCGCCGCCCGGCATTCATGAGCGCGTCCCACACCTTTACCGCATCATTCCATGGGATCCAGATCTCGTAGCCCAGGTCACCGGTGTATCCGGTCCGTGAGATGTCTACCGGCACGCCGGCAATGTTGCCGCTGGTCTTGCGGAAATATTTCAGGTTTTCGATCTCGGCTTCCGCCGCGCTCTTCAGCAGCTTGCCCGACGTGGGTCCCTGCAAGGCGAGCGCGGCGACCTGTTCGGTGATGTCCTCGATCTGCACATCGAGGCCGATGGCATTTTGCCGGAACCAGCGCAGGTTAGGATCGGCGGCGGTCCAGCGATAGCGGCTCTCCTCAAGTCGGGTGATGGTGCCGTCGTCGATGACCTTGCCATCCTCGTCGCACCAGCAGCAGTAGATCACCTGGTCAACTGCGACTTTGTGGATGTTGCGAGCGATCACGCGGTTGACGAATCGAGTGGCATCGCGCCCGCTGATCATGTACTTGTAAAGCGGAGTGACATCGATCAGCGCCGCCGCGTTGCGAATCGCGTTGTACTCATGCTCGTGGTGCGTTTCGTAGACGCTGACCGCGTAGAATCCGGACCACTCGCGGTAATTCAGGCTTTGACAGAGCGGAAAGGTTCTCTCGTGAACAGCGGTTCCTACCGGCACGTTGATTCCTCGCTTCGATATGCGCGGATTATAGCGAGCCGCAAAGGGCAGCGGCAACTGGATGGAGGTTCAGCTTGCGACTCCGATGGGACAAAACCCGCTGCCACTATTTAGAATGTGGCGCACGCTCAATCGCTCCGACCAGCGCTACCGGCTGCCACTCGACAGTTCTGCTTCCGGGAGACTTGCACTAAAAGCATGGCCACGAATTCAGGCAAATACGATGTCATCGTAATTGGCGGTGGACACAACGGGCTGGTCAACGCCGCTTATCTTGCTCGCGCGGGCAAGAAAGTTCTGGTGCTGGAGCGGCGGCACGTACTGGGCGGCGCGGCGGTTACCGAAGAGATCATCTCCGGTTTCAAGTTCTCCGTGTGCTCGTACGTCGTTTCGCTGTTACGGCCGGAGATCATCCGCGATCTTGACCTGCCGCGCCACGGCTTGGAGATACTTCCGCTTGACGGCACCTTCACGCCGATGCCAAACGGCGACTACCTCTGGCGCGTTAACGATCACGGCAAAACCATGCGCGAGATCCGGCGGCACTCGCGATTCGATGCCGAGGCTTACGAAGAATTCGGCAAGGCCATGCTGCAGATGTGCCGCTTCGTGAAGCCGATCCTCGCCATGGTGCCGCCCGATCCCACAACTCTGAACCCGAAAGACCTGCTGAAGATGCTTTTCCTCGGCCGCCACTTCCAGGACCTCAGTGGTGAGGACCGCTACAACCAAGTGCAGCTGATGACCATGAGCGCCGTCGATTTCCTCGACCAGTGGTTCGAGACCGACGTACTCAAGGCGACGATGTCCGCCTCGGGAATCATCGGCACGTTTTTGGGCGTGCGCTCACCGGGAACGGCATACGTGCTGCTGCATCATTACATGGGCGAGATTGACGGCGCGTTTCGCGCCTGGGGATTTGCGCGCGGCGGAACTGGCGCAATCTCCAATGCCATCGCCCGCGCCGCACGAGAGTTTGGTGCCGAAATCAAGACGCAGACGGCAATTTCGCAGATTCTGGTACGCGATGGCAGGGCCGTTGGCGTTGCAACCAACAGCGGCGACGAATACTTCGCGCCGGTGATCTCGTCGAGTGTCGATCCTAATCTTACGTTTCTGAAGATGATCGAGCCCCGGCACTTGAGCGACGAATTTCGGGATGAGGTGAAGCGCTACAAATTCCGCGGCTCGTCGGGAAAGCTCAATCTTGCACTGGACGCGCTGCCGAATTTCACCTGCCTGCCCGGCGAAGGACATCATTTGCGCGGCGCCATTTCGATCTCGCCGAGCGTCGACTACATGGAGCGGGCCTACGATGACGCCAAGTACGGTGACTATTCACACCGTCCCTACATCGACATCGTGATTCCGACCCTCACCGATCCGTCGCTGGCGCCTCCCGGCAAACACGTGATGTCGTGCTTCGTGCAATATGCGCCCTACAAGCTGAAAGAAGGCACGTGGGACGAGAAGCGCGAGGCCTTTGGCGATAACGTGATCGACACGATTGCGGAATACGCCCCCAACCTAAAGAACATCATCGTCGGCCGGCAGGTGGTCACACCGCTGGATCTGGAGCGCGAGTGGGGCCTGACCGAGGGCAATATCTTTCAGGGCGAGTTGTCGCTGGAGCAATTGTTCTTCCTACGTCCCGTAGCAGGCTGGGCACAGTACAAGACGCCGATCAAAAACTTGTGGATGTGCGGCTCGGCCACTCATCCCGGTGGTGGCATCATGGGGGCTCCGGGGCGCCTGGCGGCGCTGGAAATCCTGAAGCACGCCAGGGGCACGGCGTAGGCAATGGCCGGAATCTACGATATTGTCATTATCGGCGCCGGGCACAACGGCCTGGTCACTGCCTTCTACCTCGCTAAGGCGGGATTCAAACCACTTATTCTTGAGCGCAGGCCGGTCGTCGGCGGCTGTGCGATCACCGAGGAATTTCATCCCGGCTTCCGCTGTCCCACATTGTCGCATCGCGCAGGACCGCTTAGATCTGACATTGTGGCAGATATGGATCTGGCGAAGCATGGGTTGAAGACATACATTCCTACGGTTCGTGTGCTCTCCCTGGCGCACAATGGCAACCTCGTCCTTTACGGAGACACCGTGAGATCGCAGCAGGAGATCGCGCGCTTCTCGCAGAAAGACTCGGCGAATTATGCTGAGTTTCAGCGGTCGCTGGAGCGCATTGCCGAAGCCGCCGAGCCCCTGATGGCGATGACTCCGCCCGATCTCGACGCGCCGCTCTCCGGGGACGTTTGGGAGCTGATGAAGACTGGTCGCAAGCTGCGCGGCCTTGGCGAAAAGGATCTTTACCGCCTGTTGCGCTGGGGCCCAATGGCGGTCGCCGATCTGGTTGCGGAGTGGTTCGAGACCGAACTGCTGCGCGGCACCATCGCGGCGCAAGGCATCTTTGGGACATTTCTCGGCCCCTGGTCGGCGGGATCCAGCGCGACCCTGCTGTTGCGCAGCGTCTCCGACAGCAATCTGGCCGGGCCGGCGTCCTACATTGCGGGAGGCGCAGGGGCGCTGACGCAGGCCATGGCCGCAGCCGTTACCGAGGCCGGCGCCGAGATTCGCGCCTTTGCAGAGGTGGCGCGCATTAAAGTCGGCGATGGCCGGGCAACGGGCGTGGTCCTCGCCAACGGCGACGAGATCGAAGCGCGAGCGGTCATCTCCAACGCCGATCCCAAGCGAACGCTGCTTGGACTGGTCGAGCCGCAGCACTTGCAGCCCAGCTTTTTGCAGAGGCTTCTGCATTATCGGATGAATGGCACGGTGGCCAAGGTGAATCTCGCGCTGGGAGGGCTGCCGAATTTTAAGGATCTGGACGGCGACGCGGCCGCTCGATTGTCAGGGCGGATTCAGATCTCGCCCGAGATCGACTATCTGGAGCGCGCCTTCGATGCTTCCAAGTATGGCGAATTTTCTCGGCATCCCTACCTTGAGGCCGCAATCCCCACGTTGTGGGATATGTCCCTTGCTCCTGCGGGCAAGCACGTTATGTCGATCTATATGCAGTACGCGCCCTTCAACCTGCGTAATAGCGGCTGGGATTCGCAGCGCGAGGCGCTCGGCGACACGGTAGTAAACACGCTGGCTGAATATGCTCCTGACTTGCCTTCGCTGATCGAAGCGCGTCAGGTGATCACGCCCAAGGATTTGGAGCAAGTATACGGCCTCACCGGCGGGCACATTTTTCACGGCGAACTAGCGCTCGACCAGTTGTTCACCATGCGCCCGCTGCTGGACTGGGCACAGTACCGCACACCGATCAAGAATTTGTACCTATGCGGCTCCGGCACACATCCCGGAACAGGATTGACAGGAGCGTCGGGGGCGAACGCAGCGAGGGAGATACTCAAGGATCTGCGGAAGTAATCGTCATGATAGAGGTTCTTCGACTCCAGTGCGGCGAAAATGCGACTTTAAAGGCAACAACTCGCATTGGCTAAATGACAACGGCTCAGTTGTCGCATGGCAGCAGGGCTACGGTGCGGTTGCAATTGGCGAATCGCAGAGAGAAACTGATCCACTACATAGCCAACCAGGCGGTGCACCATTAGAGATATAGCTTCGAGCAGGAGTCTGTGGCCCTTCTCCACAAATACCGACGCCTGCTTTGTTTTCGGGTGAAGCGTGTCGTGCCTACGGCACTCTGGATGGAGAGGAACTCGTTACCCAGCCCTGAAGGGCTGGGCTAACCTATACCGCGCCTACGGCGCTTGACTCGCCCCAGAATATTGGCTCTCCGCATGCGTGAGCCTCAGTCAAGTCTTGCATTCTATTGTTAACTGCGATTAACTGTATCCTGGAAACTTTTATGATCACCGTATCCAAGGAAGACTATCTGAAGGCCATTTTGGAGGCCGAGTGCGAAGGCGAGCAGGTGATCGCGGCGCGGCTGGCACAATGGCTATCGGTGTCGGCGCCTGCGGTGACGATGGCGCTGCGGCGGCTGAAGCGCGATGGCCTGGTCTCGGTGCGGCAGGACGGGCGGGTGCAGCTCGCCGGCGAAGGGCGCAACATAGCGCGGCGGCTGGCTATTCGGCATCACCTGATCGAGCGCATGCTGCACGAGATATTCGGGATGCCCTGGCACAAGGTGCATGACGAGGCGGAGCGGCTGGAGCATGCCGTCTCCGGCGATTTTGAGGCGCTGCTCTCGCGCAAGCTTGGTTTGAGCGGTCCTTGCCCGCATGGCAATTCGCCCACCCCCGAAGATCCCAAGACAAAGCGCAAACGCGGGCTGCTGCTGCTGTCGGAGGCACAGCCGGGAAGCAGCTACGCGGTACGCAGCGTGTACGAGCGGGATCGCAAGCTGCTGGAATTCCTGGAGCGCAAAGGGATCCGGCCCGGCGCCCGGCTGAAGACCCGCGCCCACAATTACGATGGCACGCTGTCGTTGACGATCGAGAAAAAGCTGGTTGAACTCGGGGGTCCGGCGGCAGCCAAGGTGTGGGTGGAGAATCTTTCTTAACGCCAGTTAAGTTGATGTGGTATATTCCGATTAATTGCGGAGTTTTGCCGTCCGTCAGAAAAGCAGATGCCTCCGCTCGGGCTGAAGCCCTCGGTCGGGATGACAAAAGCAAGCAGCGTATCGGCACCAGTGAAGGCGTGCTAAAAAACGTGAAACAGCAGATCCCTCGCGGGCTGAAGTGTCTGCGTGAGAACGGTGTCGCCGCTACGCGGCTCGGAATAATTTTCCACTCCACCCAGGATTCCGCTTCGCTTCATCCTGGGCTAACGACATAGCCGCCCCTGCGGGGCTGGATTTTCGCGGGTCATGTTTCACCGCCAAGGAGAAAGGTTAGTTCTCACGCATACACTGAAGCCCGCTCGTGATGACAAGAATCAAGGATTTGCCCTGATACGAAGCCACGGAGCGCCAAGTGTTTAGTTCGGTCTGTGAAGCCGTGCCTGGATACGAAACAGAGCAGATAACGTGCATTCGAAATTACCGACAGCTCATTTCATAAACGCCCGACGGACCAAGAGCGAAATCCCTCAGGGGCTGAAGCCCTGTTGTGAGCGGCTCTCAGCGGCACTGCTGAAGAGGCCACTGAAAAAATCGGAAAAACAGATTCCTTTTGGGCTGAAGCCCACTCGGAATCTCAAAAACCAAGGGCTTATGACGGCGCACCTAAAGGTGCGCCCCTTTAAAACGAGTTCAAACCTGAAGCCGTGCCCTTTCAAAACCGATTTATGAGACGGCTTCGAGTCGATATGGACGATTCAACCCTCAAGCGAAACGAAGCACGAAGCCCGACTGCTCCCGTGTCGCTGGAGGGAATGCATGGGACGGTCGAGGTACCGCATCATCAGGCGCGGTTTTGGGAGCAGTGGAGGGCGTTTGTCGGTCCGGCGATTCTGGTCAGCGTCGGCTACATGGACCCTGGCAATTGGGGAACCGACCTCCAAGGCGGGGCGCAATTCAAATACGGGCTGCTGAGCGTCGTCGGGCTGGCCAGCTTGATGGCCATCTTCATGCAAGTGATCTCCGCGCGGCTGGGCGTCGTCACCGGCAAGGACCTGGCGCAATGCTGCCGCGATTGGTATCCGCAATGGACACGCTGGCCCAACTGGCTGCTGAGCGAAACGGCCATCGGCGCCTGTGACCTGGCAGAGGTGCTGGGCAGCGCGGTGGCGCTGAACCTGCTATTTCACATCCCACTGCTGTGGGCGGTCATCATCACCGGACTGGATGTGCTGCTGCTTTTGGCCTTGCAGGGATTGGGTATGCGCACCATCGAAGCTGTCGTGTTGGTGCTGGTCGCAACTATCGCGGGCTGCTACTTCATCGAAATTTTCGTTCTGCCGCAAACCAGGCCGAGTTTCCTGGAGATGGGGCGGGCGCTGATTTCGCCGCAGTTTCACCATGCGGGAATGCTGTACGTCGCCATCGGCATCATCGGCGCAACGGTGATGCCGCACAATTTGTATCTGCACTCGGCGCTGGTGCAGAGCCGCAAGCTGCAAAAGGACGAGCCGTCGATGCGGCGCGCCATCGTCTTCAACACCATCGATTCCACGGTCGCCCTCACCATCGCGTTCTTCGTCAATGCGGCCATTCTGGTGCTGGCGGCGATGGTCTTCTTCGGCAAGGAAAGCGTGACCACCGCGACGGGTCAGGTGGTGAGGTTCGGCGGCGACAGCGACTGGATCCGCATCGCCTACCTGACGCTGGCGCCGCTGTTGGGAACAACGCTGGCAAGCACGCTGTTTGCGGTGGCGCTGCTGGCCAGCGGCCAGAGCAGTACGATCACCGGCACGCTCGCTGGGCAGGTCGTGATGGAAGGCTTTATGCACTGGCGCATCCAGCCGTGGGTGCGGCGGCTCATTACCCGTTCACTGGCGATTGTGCCGGCGGTGCTGATCATCGGGATACGCGGCGATAGTAGCGTTACCGATCTGCTGACCTTGAGCCAGGTGGTGCTGGCGCTACAGCTTCCGTTCGCCATGTTTCCGCTGCTGCAGTTCACTAGTTCGCGTAAGCGGATGGGGACGTGGCGGAATGGCTGGTTCCTGCTGGCGACCGGTTGGGGCAGTGCTATGCTGATCACCGCAATGGACATCTATGGCCTGCCGGAATCGGTGAAGACGGCGTGGCACGTCATTACCGGCGGCTGACAAGCCGGACGAAGGAAACGGAACCAAGATGTACGACACAATTCTGGTGACGTTGGACGGCACGGCGACGGACCGGGCGATCATCGAGCACGTCAAGCAGCTCGCCAAGCTGGCGCACAGCCGGCTGGTTCTGCTGCACGTGGCCGACGGATGGGCGGCGCGAACCTACGGCCCTGACGCGATCAGCCCGGAAATCTCAGAAGATAGCCAGTATTTGGAAAAGGTTCGGGCAGAGTTCCAATCGCAGAACATTCCCACGGAGGCGGAGCTGGCATACGGGGACCCGGTCAAGGAAATTATCCGCTGGGTGGAGGAGAAAGGCTGCGACCTGGTGGCGATGAGCACCCACGGCCACCGGTTGCTCGGCGATTTGTTTCTTGGAACGACCGCCAGCCGAGTGCAACACAGGATCAGTGTCCCCGTCCTGCTGCTGCGGGCGAAGTGAGGCAGTGGTTAGTTGCCAGTGGCCAGTTGCCAGCGGGAAAGTTTGTCATTGGGGGCGCAGGGCTCAGACTGTGGCTGTGCTGATGAGGTAAAGCGAGATGGGTCGCCGGTTCTCGTTGCTGGTGCTGATGGCGGGGTTGGGGGCGGCTCAGGTTGCTGCGGCACAAGAGCCCTCCGGAAACACTCCCGCGGGTATTTCGACGGAAGTGCCGGAAGCGAATCCCGGACGGCCCACTGTCTCGACGCCGGCAACTATCACGCCCACGGGCTACTTTCAATTTGAGACGGGCGTTCTGGGGGCATGGCATTCTGCCGCGTTTTCTACGCAGCAAGAGCTCGACGAGGTGGTCAAATTTTCGGTGTCAAGCCGGTTCGAGCTGCTGGCCGGCACCGAACCCTATGCGCATTCCTCGGGAGGCTCTCCGGAGAACGGGACAGGAGATGTCGTGCTCGGCCTGCAAGCCGTACTTCATCACGGCGAGGGCGCCAACCCCACCGTTGCGATGAGCTATTTCGGGAGGGCCTACAGCGGAGACGCCCCCGACCTGGACGTCGGCAGCTTCGCCAACTCGGTGTTGCTTCTGATCAGCGGGGACGTGAAGGGCTTCCATTACGACACCAATTACTTTTTCAACGAGCAGGTAGAAGATCCAGTGCGTCGTGCGCAGTTTGGCCAGACGCTGTCGGTATCGCACTCGTTATGGGGAAAGTTCGGGCTATCCGGAGAGATATGGCACTTCACGCAACCCTTCACGCACAGCAATGCGGTGGGGAATCTGTGGGCGGTGAACTACAACGCGCGCAAAAACCTGGTGCTGGATTGCGGCTTCAACCGCGGACTGACGAGCACGTCCACACGATGGGAAGCGGTTGCCGGATTCACTTACCTGCTGCCGCACAGGGTTCGGCTGCCCTGAGCTGCGGATCGAAAGACGCGATGGTTGGAGATCGTCGAGGCGATTAGGATTCGCCAGGGCTTTTCGGGGAAGCCAAGTCGGGGGGGACTTGAACTCGCCCGCGCAAAAGCGGCGCGGGCTCGCTCAGGATAAACAGCGGGGGGCGCAGTGTAGATTTTGCATGTCAATAGGGCTTTGCACAATTACTGCCCCGGACTCGCGGGAAATCGCGGGAAGTCGCGGGATTTGGTGGGATTTGGCGACTTTTTTGTGCAGCGAAGGGATTTCTTGTGCAGCGGGGCTATGATGGCGGACGGGGGAGTCCTGCGCATAGCGCTGGTTCGGCCAATTCATCTGAGAATCGTCGAGCCGAAGACAAGCGCCTCTGCGGTGGTCCTTTGCTTCCCAGCAGCAGCATTTCTGCATTCGGGCGAATACGAATGACGGCAACGGCGATTTTGTTTACATCCGCTGGTTTTGCGGTTGCAGCCGATGGGCGGCAAATGTGTTGGGGCCATACGGCTACTTGCGGTAGCGCGGCATTGGTGGCTGAAAGAGAGAACGAGCAGAAGATATTCGAGGTTCCGGGTGTTCCAGTGGCATTTATCATTCGCGGCGACACGACCAGCAGGGATCGGGTGTTCAATATCCCCGCTATGCTGCAAGATCAAATTGCGGACGTATTACATAGTAGTCGAGACCAGAGTTTGTATCGTTTTGCGGATGCAGTTTCGGTTGTGCTCAAGCAAGCGATCGAGCGAGCAAGGTACAACGGTATCATAGAAGATTACCCCGAAACTGAGATTACGTTCGTCGGGTACATGCGGGAACAACCGGGTTGGGTTGATGTTCGTTTCTATCGTTATGCCGATGCGCTCGTTCGCGACGTTGTCCGGCAAGATTGCGACGCTGGCTGCTGGTATTCCACTGGATCGCGAGTAATCAGGGATCTTATAGTGAAGCGTGATCCAGGAGTGCCAGACGTTTACGGGCTGCGGTCGCAAACGATGCCCCTAGACGATGCGGTCGTGATTGTCAGAGCCTACGTTGAAACATGCTGTTCTCCATTAGGTATGGAGGTTGACGCTGAGCATTGCGCCAGCATCGGCGGTCACGTTCACGTCGCAACGGTCTGTCCTTTTCGACATATCGGTATATGGGAGCGATGGAGACGTGCCTTTAGGGGGATAGGCGAAATGCCGAATGGTGGATTTCGATGGCTCATTCCACCACGGGCTGTCGGCTAGGCCACGCTGTTCCTGAACGTCGGGTCGATGCCCGACTCGTACATTTCGTGGATGAGAACCACGAGGTTATGGCAAAGAACCTTGCACATCGTTTCGTTGACCCCGGCGGTGTAGCCCTTGCTGCGCACGCCGTCGCCGAACTTGCGCTTCATCATGCTGAACGCGGATTCGACGTTCGACCGCTTGTGGTAGTGCGCAAGGTAGTCGTCGCGCTTGAACATGAAGTAGTGGTACATCTGCTCGAACGTCCCGCCGACTGCGCCCGTCGCCGAGCCCTTGAACGCAATGAACGGCTGGCCGCCCGCCTGCACGATGGCGTCGGTGTTCGCGACGCTGCCGTACGCCTTGTCCGCCGAGACCTCGGCGATGCGGAAGTTCTCGGCGGTCGTGCGCACCATCGGCGTGAGCATCAGCGTGTCGTTCGTGTACATCTCGGCGATTTCTACGGCGGTCACGATGTGCGTCTCGACGCCGCACATGATGTGGCACTTCACCCAGTCCTGCTTGGCGTGCTGCCCGCCGTACTTAACATCGTGCCAGCGGGTGAAGCGCGACGCGGCGAAGCCGGACGAATCGACGGCGAACTTCGTTTCGATGCCGCGCAGCGGGAGGCTGCTCTGCATGACGAGGTTGCGCAAGACGGGCGTCATGCTGGCGTTGTCGAGGTAGTTCAGAACCGAGTTGAAGTGCGGCGTTGCCGAGATGTAGCCGCGCGCTTGCGCGTCGCGAAGGTCGGACATGAACCGTCGCGCGCTGACTGTCGAGTAGACCTTGAACGCCGCGCTGAAGATGGCGTCCGACATCGGCAGGCGCGGGCGTCCAAGCCTCTGCGCCTGCGGCTCGGCGACGCCACGGCAGAGGTCGA
This sequence comes from uncultured Acidobacteriaceae bacterium, assembly GCA_963785825.1. GTDB lineage: Bacteria > Acidobacteriota > Terriglobia > Terriglobales > Acidobacteriaceae > Bog-257. Next base: position 1,024,568 of record CAWAWQ010000003.1, read on the forward strand.
ACAGCAGGGCTTGGAACTTGTCCTTCTCGTTCGTCTGCGCGGCGTTGTAGGCAGACCACGCTTGCGGGTAGGTCGTCCGCTGCTGCGTGGCTGCGAATGCCATTGTCTGCGTCACCGTGGTGCTTCCGTCGGCGTTTTGTTCGCGTCGCATAACGTAAATGGCTGCGTAGATGTGCTTGCAGTTCTGGCGGCGCGCCTCGTAGTCGGGGCAGGAGCATTCGGGGTTCGTCTCTGCGAGATGCCTGACCGCATAGACGCCCTTGCCGCTCTGCGACGGCACGAGCCAGCAATCGCCGTGTTGGTGAATCCGTTTGGTGGCCGCCAGTACGATTCCGCGTTGCTCTCTCAGGTCTTCCATAAGCACCTCGCTTACCTGAGAGATATATTACTAATTAGGTATATATCTGTCAAGGAAATAAGAACACAGGCCACAAATTATTCCCTTGACAGTAATACTCTAATTGGTATATACGCAGTTAAGTATGGCGTTAACTACGTTGAAAACACTCAAGGGCTACCGCTGCACGCGGTGCGGGCACGAGTGGGTGCCACGCAAGGGCACCGTCGGCGAGCCACGCGTTTGCCCCAAGTGCAAAAGCCCCTACTGGAACAAGCCCCGCAAACTGAAAAAGTCCAAGAGCGCGTAATCGTGCGCAGCAAAGTTTGGGGTGGCTGGCGGGGCTCGAACCCGCGACAGGGGGTTAACAGTCCTCCGCTTTGCCGACTAAGCTACAGCCACCACAAGAAGCCGAGTGAGGAGAGCGCGTCGCAAGCGTTCACTTCTCGCTCGGCTTTCTACTTACATGGTTCCAATTTGCGGCTGGCATATTCGCGGCGTGCTTAACGGTGATTATGTTTTCTAAGCACCATGCGCGAAAAGCCTTGTCAGCAGCGGCGTTTCGAGCGTGGAGAAAATGAAACGGTGTGGGCCAATTTGATGCGAGTGAAGAATTTTCTTAACGCAGAGCAACTCCGATGGCTTGGGTTACTGGCCCTGTTGGTGCTTGCGACGATTGCGGGTGCACAGCAAGCAACTACGCACACTATGGACGCGTATATCGACTGCAATCCCGGAGCCACTGGTGCTCCTTTGTCGGAATCGCCGGAAGGGTTCGGAACAGTCATTACGATGGGTTGTGGCGAGAAGATTGCCATTTTGGAGGAGGCTCCAAGAGGGCACGAAAACTGGGACAAGATAGAAACGAACAGCGGCAAGGTTGGGTATGTCAGGCGGAGTTTCGTTTCTTGGAGCCCGCCGACGGCGCAAGAAGAAGCATTGAAGGCTCAGGAAGCTCAGGAAGACCGGAAAGCTCAGGCCGCCCAAGCCATTCATGACGCAGCCGAACAAATTCGAAGCAGGTCTATTGACTATGCCATTCAAGCGACCTCCGAGATTCGCAACGTCATGCTCGACCCCACGTCCTTGACGGTACTTCAGGTAATCGCTATCACGCATCGAGAGAAGAATGGCAGTACAAGTTTCAGGGGCTGCGTTCGTTATGTGGGGAGCAACATTGTAGGAGGCAGACTGCAACAGTGGGGAGTCTATTGGGTCAGCAACAAAGGCGCGGTTACGAGTTACCCCGAAAGTTTATGGGGCTGCTATGGCAAGGGAGAGCAAACCGACGTGACCGTGGAGGTCAAAAAGGCAATCTCGCAGGGAGACGGGCAATGACGGTCGAGCGGACCCTGATTGTTGGTTTCGACGATTTGAAGGCGGTCGCGTTCCAGTGCAAGAACTGCGAGGCGCGGATATCCATTCAGGCGAAGTCGCTGCGCGACGTGCCACTGTCATGTGGCTCTTGCAATGCAAGATGGAGAACTGCTGGCGCGAACCAAGGCATAACTGCTGAATCTGCTGCGACGGGGCTGATTGAGGCTATCGTAAGCCTGCGGGTTCTGATCCGCGAGAACCAGGACTTGTTTCGCGTGCTGCTCGAATTTGATGAGCCGAAGCCGGCAGCATGAGGACTTTTGGACGTGTAGGAGCAGCCCGCCGTGTGGCGGGCATTTTCATTCTTGCGAGGACGGCTTATTAGGCCGATCCTATTTTCTTGGTCGGAGTCGCTGAGATGCCAAGAACGAAACGACACTCGGGACAGAAGAAGATTGATGTGCCTGTGTGCTCGTCATCTAGCCGCGTGACGCCATGTACCTCTGCTTTGCAGTATGGGCAGATTGGGAAGACGGAATTCATCGGAACCTCCGTTCAATTCGTGGACTTCGGCATGTCTGAATTGAAGACAGTCGATTTTAGCAACGCCTTGGTCAGGCACGTGGACTTTCAGAAGTGAGGACTTTTTGTGCAGGCTGGGGAGTTTTTGTGCATGAGGCCAACCTATGACTTATTTGTGCAAAGCCATGTCAATAGTGAAGAACGCAACAACAGGCTGGAAACTCATGAAATGAATGCAAATAAAAACTGCGGGCAACAGTGAATAAACCTATGCTCAAGATGCTATAGTGAAATCAGAATTGAAGAACGGGAAAACGAGACGGTAAGTCTAATCCCGAAGGACGCCCGGCAAATTGCCGGGTTTTGTATTTTGTAGCTTCACCGCACCCAGCTTCGGCTGGGTGTTCGTGTTCCGGGACAAGGTTGAGTGTGGTTCCGGCCTCAGGTGAAAGTGCGGCCCTGCGGCACATCCTTGCGGGTCGATACACCGCCTGGTTCGACCGTAAGCGCATTGACCGCAGGGCCGCAAGATTTGCCAATCCGATTCAGCAGCAAGTTTGCTACGAGGGAACGCCATCATGCCAGTTACCAAGACCTCAGGCCCCGTTGGCAGGAAACAGGCGCCCGTGCCAGGGCCGAAAAGCGCCGCTAAGAAGAAAATCGTCGCTGCCGGAAAGAACGCTGAAGCAAAGAGTTCCGATTCAGCGCAAGGCGGCAAGAAGCACAAATCGGCGCCGACGTTTTCGACGCTGAAATCCCGGCAACGAGTTGTGGACCGCGTCAGGCGGGAGATCTGGGGTTCGGCCGAGGCGATCAATCGCTCGATTGTCAAGCTCGCCCTGTGCGGCAACCTCAGCGCGGCCAAGGCGCTGTTCGATTTTGCGGGAGTGTACGAGCTGCCTTGGCCCGAAGAAGATGCTGCCGTGGTGCATCCGGCAGTGACGCCGATCAATGTGGAGACGCCCGCTCCTCCTAACCCCGTCGATGCATTCTTCCAGAGCATCGGGATCGAGCCGCCGTGCGACGAACCCGAACCGGACGTCGCCGCCTGAGGCTCGCAATCGCCTGTAGAATGGCCGGTGGGTCGATTGCGGCGCGAAGTGGCTGGGCTGCTGACTTCGCGCGCGCGAAGGGAGCTAGGGTTTCGCATGGACATGAGCTGGGTGACCACCCGCATTGCAGTGGGCGGAGGCATATGGAACGACGAGAAGATGATCGAGGTGGTGCGCGCCGGAGTCACTCATATCATCGACATGCAGATCGAATTTGACGATACCCGCTTGGCCGAGCCCTACGGGATCAAGGTGCTGTGGAACGCCACTGATGACGATTTTCGTTCCAAGCCGGCGGAGTTATTCCGGCGCGGAGTGGAGTTCGCGCTGGAGGCGCTGGACGATGCCGAGTCCAGAGTCTTCATACATTGCGCCGCCGGGGTGCATCGCGCGCCGATGATGGCGCTGGCGGTGCTTCGTGCTATGGGCTTTGGCCTTGAGGACGCGATGGATATGATCCAGAGCCGCCGTTCGGTTGTGGATTTCGCTGACGTGTATGTTGAAAGCGTGGAAAATTTCATGCGCAGCAATGAGACGGCAGAGCGGCAGAGAGGGTGAGAGTTGGTGTAATGGGGCGTGACGTCGACAGATGCCGTAAAGCTCGGAAATGCAGGTCCCTTCGCTCCGGTCGGGATGACCAAAAGAGAGAGTTCGGCAGGGATGGCAAGAAGGAAAAAGCAGGTCCCTTGACTCCGCCGCCAAAACCGGGTGGCTCCGCTCGGGATGACAGCCCATAAGAGTAATGAACTGCGATGGCGCAGGTGAGTTGCGACAGCGCAAAAGCGCAGTTGTCAACGTGCTTCAGCAGCGTGAAGGCGTTCCCTTCAAGACGCGGAACCAATTCAGAACTTGCCTAGGGAAAGTTTGATTAGGTGCGACCGAAGTCCCTCCGGGGCTAAAGTGTTTGCGTGAGAACGGTGTCGCCGCTACGCGGCTGGGAATAATTTCCCCCTCCACCCAGGATTGCGCTTCGCTTCATCCTGGGCTAACGACCTAGCCGCCCCTGCCGGGCTGGATTTTCGCGAGTCATGTTCCACCGCCAAGGATAAAGGTTAGTTCTCACGCATACACTAAAGCCCAGCTTTATTTCAGGCACTTACGGACGGCCTGAAGAGACTGTGTCGCGAGTTGGTGTCGCCGCTCTGCGGCTCGGCTTTTCTCCCACTTGGCGCGTGGGCTTACGCCCACGCCTAACATCCTGTCGCCGCTGCGCGGCTAGTTTGGCCGGGCCGCGAGTTGTTTGTTGCACCACGAAATTGCGAGGGCGATCGCGACACAGTCTCTGAAGGCCGTCCCCTTCAGAACTTTGACTTAATCAGAGCTTCCCCAGCGTTTCAGCCTCGGAGATTAGGCTGACAGCTTCCCACAGTGTGGGACAATGAAGATTCCTATCCGGCCGGTCTTTCCGGCAGCAGAGAGGCATCCTTTATGCCGAACCCCAGCCGCCTAGCAGGGCGGTTTTCTTGTTTTCTGATCTCGCTGAGCTTTGCAGTTCTCCTGCCGCGAACCGCGGTTGCAAGCGAAGCGGTTTCTCCTGCCGCTTCGCTCCCCGAGGTTGCGTGGCTGCATTCCGGCCATTTTTCCGCCTGGCCGACTGCCCGCCGCTTCACCTCGGCGGACGAGCTGCTGGCGGCACCGGTGGCGGCAAGCAATCCGCGAAATTCCGGCTCCGGCCTTACGCTGTGCCAGATCATCGATACGGTGTATCGCGCCGACGGCAATCCTGCGCAAGGTACCATCGTCATTCTGTGGCCCGCGTTCACCACCGCCGATGGGCAACCGGTGGCGCCCGGAACGCTCGCCGTGCAGTTGGGGCCGAACGGCGCGTTTAATGCGAGCCTGGCTCCCAACAGCGGCGCGATGCCGGCGGGAACCTATTACCGCGCCACCTACAAACTGAACGACGGCACGACCAACACCGAATATTGGGTAGTCCCGGCGACACAGACAACGACCATCGGCGCGATTCGCAGCAAGCTGGTCCCGGCGAACCAGGCAGCGCAATTTCTGACGCGCGACTTTGCCGATTCCCACTACATGAATTTAAGCGCCGATCAGACGGTCGCGGGAGTGAAGACTTTCTCCAGTTCTCCCGCTGTGCCCACGCCGCACAACCCGGCTGACGCCGCCAACAAGGCCTATGTGGACTCGGGTGGCGGCGGTGGAGGGGGCGATCTGTCTTCGCCTCCGCCGATCGGAGACGTCACCCCTAATACTGGAAATTTCACGACCCTCACGGTACAGAGCCTGAACGGGGTGCCCAATCCCGCCAACTATCCCGAATCCGATCCTTGCGCCCGTATCAATGCCGCTATCGATGCGCTGCCGCCGGAGGGCGGCACGGTGGACGCACGCAGTTTTGCCCCCGGACAGGTTTGCAATGCCAGCGTCAACGCCAATAAGCCTGTGACCCTGGTCTTTGGCGCGGGGACGTGGAGTTTCAACGGCGATCCGGGCATCAACGTCAGCGCGCCCAATGTGGTGATCGCGTGTCCCGCGTCCGCGATCCTGCAGCGGTCCCCAACCATTTTGATGTCGGGGGGACCGTATGCACTGATTTCCAACACGGTGGATCCGGCGAGTTACGGGCTGCATTCCGCCGACGGGAGCAGCGTGACGGGTTGCGAACTCAACGGGAATGGCACGGGAACGTTCGGTATCTTCGCTCCCGGCAGCTACTCGATGAAGATTCATGGCGTACATGCCGCCGGTTTTACTGCCGCCGATATTCTTGTGCTCGCCGGACAGTACGACATTCAGAACACCGTCGCGGATGGGAGCGGGGGTGATGGCTTGCTTCTGGGCTATGACGGACACGTATCGGGCATGTCGCAATCCAACGGCAACACGGCGGATGGCTGGCATGTTGTATCCGGAGGCAACGTCTTCGACGGGCCTACTGGTTACCGCAACGGACTTTATGGTATGCACTTCGACGGCAACCAGGGGGGAGACTGGCTGGCTACAGCTACGTATCTCGAGCCCAAGATCATTATCCCGACTTCGAATAACAGCGGCAGCTACGCTTACTACACCCAGCAGGTAGGCACGACCGGCAGCGCCCGGCCTGCCACCTTCTGCCAGACCATCGGCTGCGTGGTTCGTGATGGAACGGTGCGCTGGGTCAACATTGGGACTCTGAACGGCTACGGCTTCGGCGTGCCGGAGGTCTTCTTGCACGGCCTGAACAACATCAATTCGCCAAACATCTCGCAGAGCAATTTCGGCGATCACGCTGGCGACTGGGACAACATCTTGATCGAAGGATCTGCCACGCGATATTCCATTGGCAATTCGGTGATCGGGGCGAAGGTTCGGCAGTCGGAGGTGCCATCGACTCCGGCCCACGGGCTGCACCTCAAATTTGCCTCCATCACTTCGCTCAAAGACACGGAGTGGCAAGGTGGAGCTTATGCTGCATCTCCCCAGGTGGAACTTGGAGGGATGGAGATCGAAAGCTCGTACTTCACGGAAATCGGTTTTCTGAACTGCCTGCGCTCCTATGGCAACTGTTTGTCGCTGGTAACGGCGTTCGAGTCCACGATCGACAAACTGGTGGGCCAGGATGGGGGAGTGAGCGGCGACGCGACGACCTACGCTGTCGCCATGGACGCCAATTCCGACTCGACCATCATCGACAAGTTGCTGGTGGCCGACGACCGTGACACGCCGTACCAGAGAGGAATATCGAATGCGTCCGCGGCTGGCCATCTGGTGGTGAAAAACCGGAAATACATCGGGATTACCTCACCCGACTCCGGAAACATGTACGTCGATGAGGCGCTGGGAGACACGGGTAGCTTGTTGTACAACCTGCCTCTCGGGGCGAGATATCAATGGAGCGTCAATGGAATTGCCTCGATCGCTTTCGACGAACGAGGGCTGCGTTGGTTTTCTGCTAGCGATGCCAATAACAACGTAACGCTGGGAGCGGCTTCGGCTCCGTTCAGCGCCTATTCCATGACCTTGCCAACCACGCCGGGAGCGGCGGGTCAGTGCTTGACCTCGGCTGGGGGCGGCGCGGCACCTATGATTTGGAGCACGTGCAGCAATGTAACTCTGGGTTCGCCGCCGCCGATCGGGAATGTGGCGCCGAATACGGTGAACGCGACGGCGCTGACGTACCAGAACATTCCCGGAGTCGAGTATCTGGCCAGCCGCTATGCCAGTATGCAGGCGGCGATCGACGCTGCTTATAACAACGGGAGCGTGCAGGGTACGGTGGTTGACGACCGCACTTCGGGTTACATTGGGCCGGGCTTTGTGGTGCCGGATTCAGTGACAGTGAAGCTAGCGGCAGTGCAGTACACGTTTACGTCAGCAGCGAGCTTCAACAACGGAAATAACGTTGTGACCGCCGGCATCGTTCTGCGGGAAGGCGCTCATTTGCTGGGGGCGGGCAATTCCACCAATCACGGGACGGTGCTGAATGTCTCGACCGGGGCTAACTTCGACGTGGTCGCGACCAGCTCGGTCGGCACCGGCATCGCGGCGACAGCGCAGTGGTGGCACTGGGGCGAGATCGGCAACCTGCAAATCAACGGCGCGAACCAGACCGCAGGCGAGTGTCTGAAGATCGAGAACATGGGCGAGGCGGCGAGCGTGCACGACCTACTGTTGAAGAACTGCTATGCGAATAATCTGGAGCTGATCGGCGCGTTCGCTTCGCAGTCGAAGATCGAGAACATCACCAGCAACCGTTCGCAGCATGGCTCCGGTGTGCGCACTACGAACCTGGCCGGGGTGGTCAAGATTGTCGGCCTGAGCGGCGATTGCAATCCGCAGAACCTGGTTTCAACACAACAGAGCACGGCCGGGTCGCTGACGATCGTCGGGCTGAAGTCGGAGGCCGAGTCGTCGATCTGCCCCATCAATGCGCACGATCCGGTGGTCCTGATCGATGGCGTTGTGGATGTGATCGCACACGTGCAGGTGATCGGCGGATACGCCTTCGGCACGGCGCAGACGAACTTTATCAAGGCCGTCTCGGCCGGAACGTTCAGCGTGGAGACGTCGGGCATGTATCTGGTGGGCTACACCAATATCTTCACCGACAGCGTGAGGACGATCAGCATCCCCGCGACCGCCGGCAACAACAAGCAGCCGTTCGTCTACGAGCCCAATGGAACCACCTACTCCAACCAGGCGTTCACGCTGACGTCGGATACGTTTGTCGAGGGGATGAACGGCAGCGGGCTGACGACGGAGATTTTCGGGAACGCGAGTGACGGCGCGACCGCGGTTGCGGCCCTGGGCAATGGGGATGACACCGGGTTCTTTACCGGCGGAATCCGCTTCGGCATTCCGAACCGCGCGATGTACGGGCAATCGCCGGAGTTCATGGCGCGCATGGGTTCACACTGGCTGAATCCCGGGTATGACGTGAACACCTGGACCTTTATTCCGATCTGGGGAGAAGGCGACAGCGGGCCGCGATGGATCGGGGATCCCAACGCCCGCTGGAACGAGGTCTACGCTGCCGATGTCAACTCCACAACGGCGACGGTAGGCACGCTTAATGTGACTACGTGCAATGGCTGCGGGACCGGCATGCGCCTGGTCAGCGGCACTATGCAAGGCGCGACCGGTAATCTCACCGGCAACAGCACGGACCAGACCATTTACAGCGCCACCCTGCCGGCCGGAACCTTCAGGACAGGAGCCGGGGCGCACTGCTTCGCCAAGTGGACACATCCCACAGCGTCGGGGGCGATCACGTACAAGTGGACGCTGGGTACCACAACGTGGGCCTACTCGGGATACACCTCGAGCAGCCAGAATATTGCGGCCGATATCGAGATTCTAACGATATCCTCGCTGTCGTCGGAATCGGTAAACCTGAGTCCGGTGATTGCCGGCACGGTGATCGGGATTGGGGGAAGCTACGGCAACTCCGGCAGCGAAAATCTGGCCAACGCCGACACCATCAAGCTGACCTTTAACGGCGGCTCCTCCGATCAGATCAAGGGCGCCACCTTCTACTGCCAGACGGTGCAGTGAGCCATGTTTACACCTCGAGAGCGCGCCATCAGCCAGTTCGTTCAGGAGGGCCTGTCCAATAAGGAGATCGCCTTTGTGTTGGGCATTTCCGAACGCGGAGTCAAGTTTCACGTCAGCAACCTGCTGCGCAAAACCGGCGCCGAGAATCGCGGGCGGCTGGCGCGGATGCTGCTCGACAATAATCCCGGCATCTTTGTTCCTTCCGGCGAAGAGGATGAACCCGCACTGCGAAACAAGCTGAGCACGCTGAAGCAACACAAGGAAGCGCTGGTCCGCCGAGAACGCATGGTGGAAAGCGTCATCTCAGCCTGCGAGGCGTACCTGTCGCGGAGCTGCCACGCCGCATAGCCTGGCAGTAATTTGGTCATCCTGAGCAGACCCCAATCGAACAAATACATAACCATCATTTGGCTAATGACTACTGCCATGGGAACCAAACGCGCGAAAAAATCGAAGCCACAAAAGAGTAGACCGAAGACGACGACTGTTTCGCCCAACTCATCCGAGCCCGATGGCTCATGCCTGAATCCTGAGGCCCTGAAGTGGTGCGGCAGCCGGCTTGACGAGAAGCCGCCGGCTGAGCGGGTGCTTGGGCGGTATAAAACCTCGCCACCGGCATCCACCTGGCGCGAGTACCTGATGTGGGCGATGCTGAACATCCGCGACAAGCATGGACACCTGCGGCGGCTGGTCCTGAATCGCGCGCAGCAGGAACTGGAAGCGACCAGGAGCCAACGGAATATTGTTCTGAAGGCGCGGCAATTGGGAGTCACCACCTATGTTGCGGCGCGTTTTTTTCTCAACTGCATTACCCGCGAAGGCACGCTGAGCGTGCAGGTGGCGCATGATCAGCGCTCGGCTGAAGAGATCTTTCGCATCGTGCACCGGCTTCTGGAGAACCTGCCCGAGCCGCTGCGCCAGGGCGCGCTGGTTACCTCGCGCGCCAACGTCCGCCAGATCGTATTTCCCGTGCTCGACAGCGAATATCGGGTGGAGACGGCGGCGGACCCCAACGCCGGTCGCGGGCTGACCATCCACAACCTGCATTGTTCGGAGGTCGCCCGCTGGCCGCGCGATGTTTCGGAGACGCTGGCGTCGTTGCGCGCCGCCGTTCCGCCCGAAGGCGAGATTTATCTGGAGTCGACGCCCAACGGGGCGGGGGGCACGTTTTACGACGAGTGGCAGCGGACCCCCCAAACCGGATACACGCGCCACTTCTTTCCCTGGTGGTGGGACCCGAATTACCGGCGCAAGGTGGAGACTGTGGACTTCACCGACCAGGAACTGGAGCTGATGCGGAAGCACGGGCTCGATGCCGGGCAGATCGCGTTTCGGCGCGAGATGCGGGCAAACTTTCGCAACCGGGCACCGGAAGAATACGCGGAAGATCCTGAGAGCTGCTTTCTGGCTTCCGGCGATTGCGTCTTCGACATGGGCATCATCGAGCAGCGTTTACGGCAGACCGCGCAAGCGGGGGAAAACAAGGATTACGGGCAACTGCTGGTCTTCCTCCCAGCGGTCACCGGGGCCAGCGCGAAGCGTTATATCGTCGGGGTCGATCCGGCGGGCGGGGGCAGCGAAGGCGACTATTCGTGCGCGCAGGTTATCGAGCAGTCGAGCGGAGTGCAGTGTGCGGAGTTGCATGGACATTTTCCGCCGCAGGAGCTGGCCGCCCGGGTCGCAGTACTTGCGCATCAATACAACGATGCGCTGGTGGCCATCGAACGCAACAATCACGGCCACGCCGTACTGGCCCATCTGATGATGAGCCAGGGGTACACCAACGTGTACAAATCTGGCGAGCAGCCGGGATGGCTGACGACAGCGGCGTCACGACCGCGGATGCTGGAGAACTTCGGCGCATTTCTTTCGGCGGCGCCATTCATGTTTCTCAGTTCGCGCCTGCTGGAGGAGTGCCGCACGTTCATTCGGCATCCGGATGGCACCTGCGCCGCTGCCGCCGGCGCGCACGATGACGCTGTAATGGCCATGGCCATCGCGCAGATTGTGCGCGCGGAGCTGCGGGTGCGTCCTCCAAGATCCATCCAGGACCTGGAGTCGGCGCTGGCGCGCGCCGGGTGAGATACGGAGTCCTGGCGGGGGTTAGGGAAGGTCTTAGCAGGTTGAGATGGAGGCCCTCAGCGGCTAAAGCCGCATTCATTCTCCAGCGTTGGCGGACGGCCTGAAGGCCGTCCCCTTCAAGAACCCAGACTTAATCACAGCCTAACCAGGCGAAGACCAAGAGCGAAAGGCGCGCAGCGAAAAGCGGCCTCCTCACATGCAGGTGTGATCTGCGTTACGCACTTGCGCCCGCTTTCGCGGTAGCATCAAGTTTCCCTGTCGCTTCTCTAGACCCTCCAGCGAACAGGCATTGCAATCAGCCCATTGCTTGTGCTCATTCAGGCGGTCCAACACGTACGCCGGATGCGAGGCGGCGCGCAGAGTCAACTGATGCGCTGTGCCGACGGCTATTATTACGTGGTCAAGTTTCAGAACAATCCGCAGCACACGCGGGTGCTGGTCAACGATTGGCTGGGGACGCGGCTGGCCGAGATGATCGGGTTGCCGGTTCCGGTACCTGCGATTGTTGATGTGCATCCCTGGCTGCTGGAACACACGCCCGACCTGCGCATGGAACTGTGCGGGCGGCGCTCGATGTTTACCCCGGGCCTGTCGTTCGGGTCGCGCTACGTGGTGCCGCCACTTGAGGGGCAGGTTTACGATTACCTTCCGGAGACGATGATCCCGCGGGTCCGGAACCTGCGCGATTTTGCCGGTGTGCTGGCCTTCGACAAGTGGACGTGCAACGCCAACGGGCGGCAGGCGGCGTTCTGGAAGCTGGCGCGAGAGCGCAAGCTTACCGCCAGCTTCATTGACCAGGGCTACTGCTTCAATGCGGGCGAGTGGAGCTTTCCCGACGCGCCGCTGCGCGGGGTGTTCGGGCGCAATGACGTTTACACAGGTGTCACATCGTGGGACAGCTTCGAGCCATGGCTGAGCCGCATCGAAGGTTTTCCCGAGAGCTCGCTTTGGCCGCTTGCCGATGAGATTCCGCCGGAGTGGTACGGCGGCGCCAGCGAAGAGCTGGAAGGATTGCTATCGCGATTGCTGGCGCGCCGCTGCCGGATTCGCGAGCTGATCACGGACTTCCGGAATTCATCCCGGAACCCGTTCCCGAACTGGCGCGAGACTGTGAATTGATGGTGAACCACGGAGACACAGAGGCACAGAGAAGGGAGACAATGGGGTATGCCGAAGCGAACCCAGATGTTGGCAGATGCCAGTTCAAAGGCAAGGTGCTAATTGCCAGTTGCTAGTTGCTAGTTGCTTATGGCCGCCTTTCGACAATGCGAGTTCTTTCTGCTCCGCTACGTTCCGGACGCGGTGAAGGACGAGTTCGTCAATTTTGGCGTGGTGCTGCTCGAAACCGGCGATGGACACAGCGCGTTCACCGATGTTCGCTTCACGCGCGACTGGCGGCGGCTGCGTTGCCTCGACCCCGAAGTTGATGTCGAATTGCTGGAGTCGTACGAAGGCGAGCTGCGCCGGTTGCTGCAATCGCGGGCGGCGGAGATTATCAACTACCGCGAACCGATGTCGCGCCGCGACTGGCTGCTGCAGCTTTTGCAGGAAGGCCTCTCCAACACGCTGCAGATCACGCCGGCGATGGCGGTGCTGACGGAGTCACCGCAGGATGAGCTAGTGAAGCTGGCGCAGATGTACCTGGAATCGGCGCTGCATGGGCGCCGCGCCCAGGCCGGACGGCGCGTGATCTTCCATGCAATGCGGGCCGCGTTCGAGCAACAGGGCGTCTGGCAATTCATGCGCACGCAGATCGCGGTCGCGCAGTACACGCATCGCGGGGATCCGCTGAAGATCGACTGCGGGTATCGACCCAATGGAATTGTTCGGCTGTTCCATGCGGTCTCACTGGAGAGCGATGTGGATGCGGCGAAGGTACTGGCGTTCAGCTATCCCACATTGCGGGATGGCCTGGCTCGCGCCGAGAATGCTACCAGCGACTTGACCGCCGTGGTCGAAGACAATCTGAATCGCAATGACGAATCGATCGCGTTCGCCCTGGCAACGCTGGCTGCCAGCCAGATCAACGTCGCCAGCGTCAGCGAGATGCCGCAGATTGCCGAGCGGGCGCGTGTAGAGCTGAGAATCTAGCTAGCCATCTCGAACGCTTAGCGTCAGAGCACGATTTCACAAGCGGCTAAAACGTTGCGCTTTGAGCGCCTGTGTCAGGGACACGACCTCGCAGGCTGCTAAGAAACTCGAAACCGCAGATCCCCTTCGACAAGCTCAGGGCGGGCTCTCGCGGGCTGAAGCCCGCTCGGGATGCAAGTATAGAGGGCTTGTTACGGCGCAGCTAAAGCTGCGCCCCTTCGACAACCCCTATGGCCGCCACAGAGGTTTGTTCCCCGAAACACTTCTAATCCTACATCGTGAAATACAGGCTTGAGCGGCCCAAGTGGCCATCGGCCACTGACAACTGTTCTTCAAGGCAAAAAACCATGCACATGCCAGACACTCTGCGCGGCGCGCTGCGCCGCATCGTGGGAACTTCGTTTGCCCAGCTACGCTCTCCCGCCGCGCTGCATGCTACCAGCGCCGGCTCCTTCACCCGAACAGGTCCGAAGCCAGGAGCTGTTGGGCGCCCCGATTCCGCTCGTAGAACGGTGCCGCTACCTTCCATCCTCACTCCGGGGGCACCCACGCTTGTGCGTGCCGGGGTCATGCCTAAACCCACGCCGGCGAATCTGCGCCGCTTTGCCGAAATGCCGATTGCGCGCAAAGCGATCAACAGCATCAAGGACCGAATTGCCGGAATGTCGTGGCGGATCCAGCCGCGCCATGGCCGCTCGCTCGCCGACCTGCCCGACGGCGCGGAGCGTATCGCGACCCTCATCTTGAATTTCGAGCAACCCAACCCGGAGGACTCCTTCCGGTCGTTCGTCGAGCAGGTGCTGGAAGACGTGCTGGTCGGCGGCTTCGGGGCGATCGAGCTCGACCTCAGCGGCGATCTCGCCCGGCCGCTGGTGCTGTGGCCGGTGGACGGGGCGAGCATCCGCATTCGCTCGGATTGGGATGGCAGTCCCACATCGTCGCACTACGTACAGGCGACCGCGACGTTCGTACCCAGCCAGGAAATTGCGCTGGCCGACGAAGAGCTTTCCTATATCCGGCTGAATCCGCGCAGCTACACTCCGTTCGGTCTGGGCAAACTGGAAGTGGCGTTCGAGACAATCCACGAGTTCCTGTGCGCGCATCGCTTCGCGTCGCGGCTGGCCAGCAACAGCGTGGTGCAGTACGCGCTGTGGCTGCAGAACCTGGCCCCGCAGCAACACGAACGGCTCATCCGATGGTGGCAGGACGAAATTGAAGGCACGGGCAAAGTGCCGATATTGTCGGTCGAGACCAAACCCGAGGTGCTGCACTTCACCGGCGGCACCGACGCCGATTTGCGGCTGCAGTGGCAGGAGTTTCTGATCAGAATCATTGCCGATGCGTTCGACCTACCGCCCGTATTGCTGGGCCTGGAACGTGACGTCAACCGCAGCACCGCGAGCAGCCAGTACGACGACGCCTTCCGCACGGCGGTGGTTCCGGTCGCGCGCCTGATCGCCGAACACCTCACGCGCGACGCGATCAGCAAACGACTGGGCTGGGATGACCTGGAGTTCGTCTTCACCGACGTGGACGCGCCCAACGAAATGGAGCAGGCGCAGATCCAGCAGATCCTGATCGGCTGCGGCGTGCTCACCGTGGATGAAGTGCGGCGCATGCGCGGACTACCGCCGCTTACCGAGGAGTCCGTTGCCTAATTCTAAGTGAAGGTGGCCCTCTTTCGCCGCCGCAGTCGAATCGGTCTCAACACTGAGCCCGGGTTGAATGCTGACGGCCAAGTGCTGACGGAGAGTCTGATTAAGTGCGATCGAATTCCCTCAGGGGCTAAAGCCGAGCTTGATTTCAGGCAGTAACAGAAGGTCTGAAGTGGTTGCGTGAAAACCATGTCGCCCCTACGGGGCTCCGTCATTTTTTCCACGTGACCCAGGACTCCGCTACGCTCCGTCCTGGGCTATCATGACTCCGCGCCTGCGGCGCTCGGGTTTTCGAGCTGCTTTACTCCACCGCCAACAAAGAAAGTTAGTTCTCAAGGCCGTCGCCCCCAAGACTTCGACTCATCAGATTTTCCTTACGTGCTAAGTGCGAACAGCCAATTGCCGTTACGAGGTCCCCATGAACCTGCAACTTGAAGCCATGGCTTTGGCCATGCCCGATGTCGCCGGACATCCCAATCGCTTGCCTTTTCGCGGAATGCTGACGCTGGTGGGGGTCGCGTCGCAGCGCGCGCCCAGCGGAGCTCGAGGCCATCGCGTCATGCTGGCGCGGCCCGCCACCGAAGCGGCCCTGCCGTCTTTGCTCGGAATGGCGCTGGACTATGCGCCATCGTTGGCCGCACACGATGCACGCCGCAAAATCGGCATCATCACGGAAGCGGAAATTGTGCCGATCGCTTCGGCCCGCACCCACAGCCCTCTCGGGCAATTGGCGGTCAGCGGATATCTGTTTGCTCACGATTTTCCCGAGGTGGTGAACGACATTCGCGCTCAACACAGCGGCACACTGGGCATGTCGTATGAGATCGCCAACGTGACGGTAGCCAACCAGGGAGCGCCGATCTGGACGGCGACGGATTTCACCTTTACGGGGGCTGCGGTGCTTCGCCGCGACAAAGCTGCGTATCCGCAAACGTGGATTGCAGTAGCTGCGAGCAACGAGCCGCAAGCGACGAGCTGAAGATCGCCGACACAAATTGTTGCGAGTTTATCGGCACGACTGAAGTCGTGCCCTGACACAAGAATCTGAGACGAGTTTTTCAGCAATGTGTGGACCGTGCCCAGTAGAAAGCCAATGGTTCAGGCAACGAATTTCTAACTGAAAACGCTAGCTGCTATTTGCTCATCGTTTCCACATCCCACAATGTGAGAGGACATCCAATGGATCAGGAAAACAACCCGAACAGCACTTCCGATATGCCAACTCTGACGGATCGACTGGCGCAGGCCACGCAGTCTCTGGCCGACGCGCTTTCCAATCTCGATGGCCAGTTTGCCTCGCTGCATGCCAAAATCGACCGCATCATTGCCGCGGTCGATGATGGCGAATTGCAGGCGAGCGCTCCGGGCACCAGCACTCTGCAAACAAAGATTGCCGAACTGGAAAAGGCCAATCACAACCTAAAGGCGCAGAGCGACACCGCCCGCCGCAAGACGCTCTCCCCGATGGTGAGCGCACTGCTCGCCAAGGAAGGAGTTGACGGCGCAGCGCTGATCGAAGCTCCCATCGTAGAGAAAGCATTGGCCGGTCTCAGCATCGAGCAGCGCATCGCGGTGAAAGCGGAACTGGCCCGCGCCGGCATCCTCGTGTAGGCAAACTCAAATCAGGTCGTGACGAAAGCCCCTCAGCGGCTAAAGAAGCTGCAAAAAAGCAAAAAGCAGATCCCTCGTCGGCCTAAAAAGACTGTGTCGCAACCCGGTGTCGCCGCTCTGCGGCTCGGCTTTTCTCCCCCTTGGCGCGTGGGCTTACGCCCACGCCTAACATCATGTCGCCGCTGCGCGGCTAGTTTGGCCGCGGCTCGAGTTGTTTGTTCCACCACGAAATTGCGAAAGCGGTTGCGACACAGTACCTAAAGGCCTCCTCGGGATGACAAGATAAACGACCTGCGACGGCGCAGCTGAAGCTGCGCCCCTTCAAGATCGTTGTTTTGAAACTTTTTCAGCAACCTGTAAAGCCGCATTCAATTTGGTGGCTTATGCAAACGGCCTGAAGGCCGACCCCTTTAAGAAGGCCAGACTAATCAGGGCTTCGCTGGTCAAACGTACGCTTCGGACTCGTGTTTCGAGCTTTAACTCCCGGCCTCTTGGCCATTTCCCTTTCGAAAGGACACCATGAAAGCACAATTTGTTAACCTGCAAGCCGCGGCCGATTACATGGGCCCCGGCGCGGTCGAAGTCGACCTCTACCAATCGGAAATCACCGACATCGTGCGCCGGCGCGGCGCGTTCGGGCAGCGCATCAAGCAAGTTCCGGCCACGGGACATCCCTCGCGCTTTTTCGAAGAGACGGCGATTCCTTCGCCGACGGCGGCCAACGGCTTCGTGGATCCGCGCAACATCATACCCACGCTGGTCACTCCCACCCGTGTGGAGCGCAGCGTCCCGTTGAAGTGCCTGGTTTCGCAGATCAACTACAACGTTTTCGATATTGAAGTTGGCGCACAGCAAAGCCAGTTCGCCTACTTGCAGGCGAAGGACCTGATGGACTCGGTCGAAGGCGTGCTGCGCACGCACGATGTTGCCCTGTGGAACGGCAACGACACTTCGCTGACCAGTCCTACGTCGGCACAGTACTTCGGTGTATGCGGACAGATTGCCGCCGGCGGCAACACCGCGACGATTTCTACCACCGGCAGCATCGTGGATGGCCTGAAGTCGACGGTGGCGGCGATGGTTGCCAACAGCAACTATGAAGTGCGGCCCACGGCGATTTACTCCAACCCGGTGCTGCTCGACCTTATCGATCGCGAGATGAAAGAGGATTTCAACGTGGTGCTCTCGACCACCGAGGTGGCCGGCGGCCTGCGGGTGAAAACGCTCTCGACGCAGGCGGGCGAGTTGCCCCTGATTCCCGAATGGTCGCTACCCTATACCGGCACGCCGGGAAGCGGCACGGCGCAGCTGCCGTGCTACATCGTGAGCGAAGACATGATCGAGTACCACTGGCTCACCAATCCGACTCCGCGGGTGTTTCAGCTCGGCACTCCGAGTTCGCTGGCGTCGCAGATGGTGGTGGTGAAGTTCGGCGCCGTGGTTGTGAAGGGCGCCAGCTATGCGCACTACCAGGTGATCGTCGATCGGTAATTCCCCTCAGCCCGCGCGGGGTGCCTACCGAAATGCGGGTACCCCACCCGAGCGGTATCGGTTCGGGTGGGGGTTTTCCTTCGCAGTGAAGAGGCTCAAGAGAGGATGATCTTTCGCGGGCTGAAGCCCGCTCGGGATCAGGGAAAAGAAACGGCTTATCGGCACGACTGAAGTCGTGCCCTGACACAGGAAGTGCCATGAACTACCTGACCAATTCTGAATACGAAGTTTACGGCTTGGAGCCGGAGACCCCCGAATCATGGGTGTCCGCTGCTTCTTCTCTGATAAACACGCAGTGCAACCGTCCTACATTGTGGCAGTCACAATTCACGGAGCGGATACGGCTGATGCCCGGGCGTAACAATCTCCGGCTAACCTATCTGCCGCTCGTAGTTGCCGAGGGCGCCACCTCGGCCCTCATCTCTGGGCAGGCCCGTTACGGAGTTCCACGGCGGGGAGAAGATACCGCAATGTGGGAGATGGCCTCAGAGTTCGCCATCACCTTTGGCCTCCCGGGCAGCTGGATCTCGCTTGACGTGAGCTCCTTCGATTACTGCGCCGATACGGGCGAGGTTTCCTGGCTGCTCAACCCGCTCGGCCTCTACTTCGACGAGATGGAGCTGACGTACACCGCGGGTTTCGCGCAAATTCCCGATGCGGTGAAGTTCGCCTGTGTG
Organism: uncultured Acidobacteriaceae bacterium; assembly: GCA_963785825.1. Classification (GTDB taxonomy): domain Bacteria; phylum Acidobacteriota; class Terriglobia; order Terriglobales; family Acidobacteriaceae; genus Bog-257. The sequence continues at coordinate 1,043,403 of CAWAWQ010000003.1, forward strand.
CAACTAGTCCGCAATGCCCAAGCCATGCCTGCGACCAATGTGAAGGAAGGCGCTTTAAACGCGATGCATTTCGCGTATTTCGGCGATACCCTCCTCGATTCCACGGTACAGCGCATGCTCGCGCCCTACGTGGCGCAGAAAGTAGGGTGAGATGTCCGAACTCGAATGCCAGATGGGATCGATTCCCGGCCGGGGTTGTGCAGCCCGGCGCTTCACCGACGCACTGCTGCAGTCGCTGGGCGGATTACAGGTGACGATTCGCATGTCTGACCCGTCCACCGGCGATAGCGGCAGCCAACTGGGCCTGGAGCCGCCACCCGCCGAAGATTTGCAGATCTTTCCCTCGATCATTACATCGCTTCCGTCCACGGACGACGGCAAGCGTCGCATCGAGGTGATGCTTAGCGCGACATCGCTCAAACCTATCGCGAGGACGCATGGAATCGAAGACATCGCGACCTGGCTGTTGACCGCGCAGGGCGTGCTTCACAACGATCAGCTGATGCGGATCGACACGGTAGCCGTCGATCACGTCTTCGGCTCAAACTGCCTGTACCGCATCACCGCCACGGAGTAGCGCCATTATGCAAGCAGCCAAAGACAGCTTTTATATCGCCCTGCGCGACCGGCTGGTCGCGGTCGATCCCAACCGCACGGTCACCATCGACGGTGCAACCAGACCTGCGATCGCGGTTATCGAAAACGAACCGCCGACCGCTGCCCCCTTGCTGTGCGACACCTTTTATCTGGGCTGGGGAGCAGCCCGCACTGCGTTGCCTTCAGGTGGCGCATTCATGGCGGTCGACTGCACCATTTCCTTTCGTACGAAGGGCTCCATCGAGAGCGGCGGGCTGGACCGAGGCCGCGATCTCGCCAGCCTGGATAACGATCTGCTGGCCATCTGCTTCCCTCCGCAGACGACAAAGTGCGACTACAGTTCGGGCTCACCGGTCAGCCTGGGCTCCACTCTTTTCTGGACGCAGCCCGTGCTTGAGATTGCGAAGAGCACGCCGCCGTACATCGGTCGCGACGTTACCCTTACTGTGTTCTTTTATGCCGAGGTCAACCAGTCATGAGCTCCAACGCCTATGCCAAGCGCTCGCAGATGGCGACCACCGGCCGTGCGGTGCGCGCCTATGCTGCACCTGTGGACCGCGCCACCGAATGCTACCCCGCTTTCGATCCCGCGTTCCAGGGACAGTTTGATCTCGATGCACCTCCAAATCCCTGGATCGATCTGGGCTGGGTCGAGAATTTTCAACGCACGGCGGCGACGAAATTTGAGCCTCTGCGTACCGGCCCGGCGGCGAACATCACGGTGCAGTATCGCACCCAGCCGGAAGCGCGCCTGGAGATGGATTTCCAGTGTTGGGGGAAGCTCCAGCTGGCGCTCTCCGGAGGCTCGCAGCAGATGAACGTGCTTGCGGAAGCGCCGTCGAGCCCGCCGCAGCCTTCGGGCGGTACACCGCTGCCGGCATCACCGGTGCAGGCGGGATCCAGCCCAACAGAAATTGTGCTCACGCCCGATCAGCTCGCCAACTATGACGCAGGGAATATCGTCGCGGTGGATTTCGATTATTCGGGCGCGACGGGATATCTAGGCTCGGGCGCAGCGGGCGACTATCTCGCTGCACCTCTGGCGGGGCCGTCCTACATCGACCTCATCCGCCGCATCACCTTTAACGTTTCGCGGGTGAGTGGCAAGACGGCGAACTCGTTACTGCTCGGTCAGCCGCTGCTGGCTCCGCCTGTGGTCGGCATGGGAGTACAACGGGTTGCCGCATTTGTCGATCGCGAGGGCGCGAGCTTCTTCCAGGAGTGGTCGGGGCTGTTCATTATTGCGCCAGATACCGGCGGCCGATCCTGCTTTTATTATCCGCGCCTGCAAACGGCCGCTGCCGGGTACGAGACTCGGCAAGACTTCGCCGCTCCACTGTTCAGCCATCGTCTGCATGCCACACTGCGCGCGCTGCCGACCATCGACACGAACGACAGCGAGACCGTTCTCTGCTATCGCAGCTACTTTCCGGCAGCGAATGCGGCGGTGTAGAGCGCTGGGTGAGATACCACGCTGTGGTAGGTCCCACAACAGCGGAGATATTTTAGGGAAACTCTGATCAACTCTGACGCCCACTAGAGCCGGCTCGCGATGACAAAAATAAAGGGCTTATCGGCACGACTGAAGTCGTGCCCTGACACAAAGCCTCCGAAAACCGAGTTTCTCAACAACAATCGGTAAAGCCGCAATGATTTTGCGGCGCTTCCGGATGGCCTGAAGAGACTGTGTCGTGAGTTGGTGTCGCCGCTCCGGGGCTGAGACTTTCCCCCACCTGGCCGCGGGCTTACGAGGCTCCTTCGAAAATAGCCGTAAGTTGTTGAAATTACGTACAGCCGCTCGGCCAGCTATTTTTCATCTTTCGTTGTGACCCGCAGGGTCATGCGCGACTGTTACGAAACCCGTATCGCCGCTCTGCGGCTCGCAGTCTTTTCCCATTTGACCGGGGCCTGCCGGCTCCGGCTAACTTCATCCCGCCGCTGTGCGGCTGGTTTCATAGCAGATTCGGGCCAGTTCTCCCACCACACAATTGATAACGGTAGTTTCGTAACAGCCTCTCACGCCCGCGGCTAAATGGATGTGGTTACTGCGCAGCTGAGGTCATGAATTTTGGACCGTTTGTCCCACCACAAAAACTCGCTCCCGGTTGCGACACAGTCTCTGAAGGCCGCCTTCCTCAAAACATTGCTTAAGCGGAGTTTTTCAAAAAACGAACTCTAATAACAGATCATTAGAGGCGTGAACGGGAGATTTTCTGATGAATCTCTTAATCGACAATAATGACGGGCGCGGGTTGCAGGACTATACCGCGTACGTTGACGCCGATCATTTGCCTAAGATCGCTCGCCGACTGAACGCGCCGGCCACGATGACGGTAGCGCTGCTCGCTGCCGATTCCGCCTTCCAGCCGCCGGTGAGCGGAGCACGTGTCGTCCTGGAACGCGGCGACGGCTTTCGGCTGTTTACCGGCTATCTTGCCACCGCGCCTGAGCAGCAGCACCTCGGGTACGGATACCAGGGCGCTGCTTCGCGCTACCTCCTGGAGGCGATTGACGACTCCTGCCTTCTAGAACTTAATCCGCTGCCGGCACGCACTCCCTTCGCGCTGCGAAGTGCGGGTGATGCTTTGCTGACGCTAACGAATGATGTGCTTCCCGGCGGGCTCGACTTGTCTGGCGTGCAGGACGTGAGCACAATCAACCAATTTCCCATCGCGTCACAGAGGAACTGGAGCGAGCACGCGGAAGACCTTGCGAACATCAGCCGCGCCACGTATCGCGTGCATGATGGCAAGCTTTGGTTCCAGCCGGTGGGGGAGTCGAGCTTCACCATCAGCGAGCAGGACCCAAACTTCGATCCCACCCGGTTAACGTTGTCGCATGCCGAGCAGCTGCGCAACGACATCACTGTTGTTGGCGAAACCGAACCGCTCGACTACGCGCGCGACTACTTCCTGGGCAACGGCACGACCTTGGGCTTCTACCTATCTGAGAGCCCTTTCATCCGCACTACCTCCACGATCTTTCAGGATGACTACACTGCAGCTCAATTGCAGCCAACACTGTGGAGTGTTATGGACCCCAATCACAGGGTCACGCTCAGCGGAGGTCAGCTGCAGCTCAACGGCGGCCCCGCCGCCATCACCTATGTCGAGCAGTTGGAGTTGGCGGGTGGGCTGATGTTGCAGCATGGCCAATTTGTGTTTCGCGCTGCATCCAGCGGCACCATCGGCGGGATTTATAACGGCACGTCTGACGATCCGCATTGCGTCGCCGGATTCAAAATCTCGCCCAATGGCAGCAACTGCTCCATCCAGGCACTGATCAACGGGACCAACGCCGGGCCAGCGCTGACTACCACGCCGGGGCATGTCTACAGTTTCGCGACGCAACTGTTCTGCAACGAAGCACACCGCGTTCGCCAGACCTATTTGTCCTCCACGCACCCGGCAGGCAACGGGCGCGGTGGCGATGCGATTGCGGCGGCAATACGGGTGGTGCTCTCGGTGCACGACGTGGATCCCAACAACCCCGGGACCATCGGCGCTCCAGCCACCGTACTTTATGACAATGTGCTAAGCGCGACTCCGGGCTTCGCCACGTATGCACTCATTAATGAAAGTAGCTTTTTCGCCGGCGTATCGTTCACGCGCTTGCAGCACATCGTCGACGCCGAAATTCGCAGCATCATACCCGGCGGGCAATTCCGCACACGGCTGACCGGCGCCTTCGCCGATGGGGGAGAGTGCTACATCACCTCATCCGGCGAGCTGTATTTTTATCCACCGTATCCGCCGGAGCCCGACGAACAGGTGGTAGTCGCCTATCGCAGCAGCGGCCGGGCCATGGCGCGGGTGCAGGACCAGAACAGCATTGCCCAGCATGCCCACGGCAGCGACGGCGGACGGCGCATCTATGTTCGGCACCTCACGCAGCCGTCCGCGCCAACTTCGATTGACTGCGAGAATGCATGCCTGTGTTTGCTGGATGACTCTGTCGAGCCGGCTTGGGCGGGCGAATGTCAGGTCGTCAGCGACTTCTTGCCGGTCGGCGATATTATCCCCAGCGAGGCGGTGGAGGTTTCCGTGCCTTCGCGTGGAGCGGCGTTCACCGCCATTGTTCGCGAGGTGGATGTGCAGGTGCTCTCGCTGGCTGACGATTGCTCAAATTACGCGATCAAGTTTGCTAATGAAGCCGCTGAACCGGTGGCGCTGCAGTTCGAAAACGTGACTCTGCCCGCGCCGCTGACCACCATCTACACCACGACGATGCCGTCTTCTTCGCTCTATATTCCTTCGCTGACGGCTGCCGTCATCACCGACGTCATCGCGACGGAAATCACGGTGGACGCGGGCGTAAATCCGCCGCCGGGGGGAGGGATCGAGGTACGCCGCTCCGATGGCGGCTGGGGTCCGGCCAGCAGCGGCAATATAGCGGGCCGCTTTACGACGCGGACCTTCATCCTGCCGCGGCTGTCTCGCGTGCAGGGCTACTATTTGCGCCAGTACGACGGCTCTTCGCCGGCAAAGTACTCGCGCTATTCCACGCTGCTGCATATCAATTATCCGTGGTAAGCGGGGCGGCAGCTTTCTGGACATCTGTCAAAGGACTGCAGCTCCGATCCCAAGTTCCAGGGCGAGCAAGTACTAAAACATATTCACCACAGAGACACAGAGGCACAGAGAATTGCCGGCATTTTTTTCTCTCGTGTCTCTGCGGTTCGAGTCCCTTCTGACAACTCGCGCCTTCGTCCCCGCTTCGAATCCTTCAGGTATCCTTACTGCACGCCATGGAGTTGATCTGTATTGCCGCTCTTGTCGCCGCGATGGCATCGGCCCAGCAGCCCGCGACAACTCCGCCTGCCACCGGCAACACTCCCGTTCAACAGCAGAGAAACGCAGCCAGCGCGACGCAGGACAACAGCGGCACCAGCGGCGACCAGATCACCAAGCCGGCCAACGCTAAGGGTTCTACTCTGATTGGTTGCCTCACCGGGCCCAACAAAGAAGGGAAGTTCCTGCTCCGCAATATGGCACATCGTTCCGGCGTGCAGGTGCTCGGCTCCGACGACTTGAAGAACGATTCGGGCAGCAAGGTGAAGTTGACCGGCCAGTGGCAGCCTATGCCGGCGGAGCAACAACAGAAGCCCTCAACCGAGAGTCGCCGCTTTCAGATCACCGATCTCGAAGTGTTGGACCAGAGCTGCCGCCCGCCCAGCGAGACTACTCCCGTCAGCAAGAACAAGCCACAAAAGCCCACCACGTACAACGCTCCAAACAGCGACAACTCGCACTAACCTGCATCGCATCGCAGCATCGCCTCATCACAAAGTAATGCTGTACCTCGTCCTGCAAGTGATCACCTTGCTCACGGCCGCACTCATGGTCGGGAACGAGCTTACGGTTGCCGTTTTTCTGCACCCAACTCTTCGCCGGCTGCCGGATGGCGCTTCTGCTTCCGTCCGGCGCGAGTTCGCCGCATTATTCGGCCGGGTGATGCCCTTCTGGTATGCCGTGGTGTTATTGTTGACCGCTGGTGAGACCTGGGTGGGGCCCGCGATCAGTTCGACTGCCGGCAAGCTCCTGCTCGCTTCATCCCTTCTATGGCTGTTCGCAATCATATTCAGTGTCACTTTGCCCGCGCCGCTCAACAGCCGCATCGCAAAATGGGATTTGCAAAGCTTGCCCGCCACTTGGCAATCCGATGCCAGACGGTGGGATCGCATGCATGTTTTTCGCATGGCGATACTGCTGCTGGCCCTGCTTTGTCTCACTGTCGGGACCGTGATTTCTTAGCAGCATGCCAGCGCGAAGTATCCGGGAAATGAGATTAATAGCGCCGTCATGATGTTGCTGCCAATGGCATCCTCGGGGAATAATCAGTCGAGGAGGTTACCGTGTCCGATATCGCCTCTCTCTACCTTGACGAAGTGTTCCGCAGCCTGCGCGGGCACAAACGGCTGGCCGACGGCGCCATCGCCCAGCTAAGCGATGAGCAATTTTTCGCGCTGCCGGATCCCGAATCGAACAGCACTGCCATTGTGGTGAAGCACATGGCCGGTAACTTGCGCTCACGCTTTACCGACTTCCTCACGAGCGATGGCGAAAAGCCCGACCGACATCGCGATCAGGAGTTCGTGATGACGCAGGAAACTAGCCGCGATGAATTACTTCGCTGGTGGGAGCAGAATTGGCAGCTGGCCTTCGAGACGATTCAATCGCTGCAGCCCGGCGATCTGCAGCGCACAGTGACCATTCGAGGCGAACCTCACTCCGTAGTGCAGGCGCTGACCCGTGCACTAACGCACCAGGCGTATCACGCGGGACAGATCGTCTTTTTGGCTAAGCATTGGAAAGGTGCGGAATGGAAGTCGCTGAGCATTCCCAAGGGCCAGAGCGAGCGGATGAATCAGCGGATGGCCGAGAAGTTTGGAGAGCGAAAGAGGTAGGGTTTTTCAATGTCCGGCAAGCACCGAGCGCGGCAGGACGGATTTGTTGTCGGCTGAACAGTTTGCTGAAAAATCGAAACCGCAGATCCCTCGCGGGCTGAAGAGTCTGCGTGAGAACGGTGCCGCCCCTACGGGGCTCCGATATTTTCCCCCACTTCACCGAGGATTCCGCTTCGCTTCATCCTGGGCTAACGACGTAGCCCCCCCTGCGGGGCTGGGTTTTCGCGGGTCATGTTCCACCGCCAAGGATAAAGGTTAGTTCTCACGCAGACACTACGGGGCTCCGGTATTCTTTCCACTTCACCCAGGACTCCGCTTCCCACCCCAATTCGCACAAAAGCAAATCGGGGCCCCGGTTTCGCTCCGTCCTGGGCTATCATGACGCCGCGGCTGCGGCGCTCGGGTTTTCGAGCTGCTTACTCCACCGCCGACAAACAAAGTTCGTTCTCGCGCAAACACTAAAGGCCCGCTCTGCCCTATGCCAGCAGGCGCGCTGCCTCTTTGGCGAAGTAGGTGAGAGTAATCGAGGCGCCGGCGCGCTGAATGCACAGCAGCGATTCCATCATGACGCGCTCGTAGTCGATCCAGCCGTTCAGCGCCGCCGCCTTGATCATGGCGTATTCGCCGCTGACCTGATAGGCGGCAAGCGGCACATCGAAACGCAAGCGGGCTTCGTGCAGCACATCGAGGTAAGGCATGGCCGGCTTGACCATGATCATGTCGGCGCCCTCGTCGAGGTCCTGCTCAATCTCGCGCATGGCTTCGCGCAAGTTTGCGGGATCCATCTGATAGGAGCGGCGATCGCCGAAATGGGGCGCGGAGTCGGCGGCCTCGCGGAAGGGGCCGTAAAATCCGCTGGCAAACTTCGCGGCGTAAGACAGGATGGGAATATTCTGGTAGCCTTCGGCGTCGAGCGCGGTTCGGATGGCGGCGACGCGGCCATCCATCATGTCGGAGGGCGCGATGATGTCCATACCAGCCTTGGCTTGGGAAACCGCTGTGCGCGCCAGCAATTCCAGCGTGGGATCGTTCAGGATCTCGTAGTCCTCGGCCGCCGGCGTAACAAATGCAGCCGCGATGGCCGCGCCCACTGACTGCGCTCCCGGACTGTTTACGACCTTGCCCTTGGACTCCATCTCGCGGACAAACTCCAGGGCCTCGCCGGTTGCCTTGGCGTTGGCACTCGTCGTATCGACCAGTCCGCAATGCCCATGCGACATGTACTCGCATAGGCAGACATCGCCCATGAGCAGCAGGCCGGGCACTTCGCGCTTGATGGCACGCGCCGCCTTCTGCACGATACCGTCATCCGCCCACGCGCCGGTGGCAACTTCGTCCTTCGTCTCCGGCAAGCCGAACAGGATGACGCTGGGAATGCCCAACGCCTTCACCTCGGCGCACTCCTTCACCGCCTCGTCGATGGACAGGTTGTAAACCCCGGGCATGGAGCGTACTTCCTTGCGGATGCCTTCGCCGGGACAAATGAACAGTGGATAGACAAATCCTTCCGGGCTGAGGCGGGTTTCGCGCACGAACGAGCGCATGGCTTCGTTACGGCGCAGGCGGCGGGGACGATCGACAGGGAAGGGCATAACAATAAAATTCTAGCACTCAGGAGTGGCGAAAAGCCGCGAAAACACCGGAGAAAAAGAGCTGTGGATTGTGATGGAAGTCACTGAAATCCCGGAACTCCTCGGCGGAATTTGCGGCCTCCCTAGGCCGACGGCTACCGTTTCAATATCGGGTTATAACCTTCGTTCACCAGCCGGGCTTTCATTGCTTCGGCTTCTACCAGGGTCGAGAAGGGGCCGACCTGCACGTGGTAAAACTTATCATTCGTGACCGGATTGTTCACCACAAACACGTTGTAGTTCTTCTTCCGCAGAGCGCCGGCCAGCGCAACCGCGTCATCTTCCCTGGAAAGCGCCGCGATCTGCACCACGATGGTTCCCAGTCCCGTGACCGGCGAAGTATGGGAGATCACGTCGGGAGCGGTGCGGATGGGCTTGGCGCCTGCGGTCGCAGGTTGCGTAGGCGCCGCTGCCGTCACGTCAGGTGCAATTTTTGTATTGGAGGCGGCCGCAGGCTGAGCTTGCTCCGCTGCCGCCGCGTTACCTGTCCCGCTCTGCTGCACCGCCTTGTAGAAGGTCAGATTGCTTGGCTGGCTTGTCGCATTGGCTTCGTCCGAAGCTGACGGACTCTCGCCCTTGGAGGCGACCCCGGCCGAAGGCTTCTCGCCAACGCCCGAACCAGGTGTGACATCGGAAGTGGCATTCGCAGTTGCCGGCTGATCGTTGAGAGCCTGCTCGCGCCCCGAACTCTTGCCCAGAGAATAGCCGATCGAAAAGAACACTCCGCAAATCGCCGCCAGAAGAAAAAACAGCCCCAGCAGCTTACCTACGCCGAGGGTTATCTCGGTATCGTCAGATGCCATCGTGTGCACAAGCAACCTCGCCCATCGGGACCGTCCTACGGCTTCTCGGGAGGCGGTTGGAAGCCGCCAATCTTCGCCGTGTCCGCTTTCACCAGGTTTTGCAGCCCGGCCAGCAAATCCACCGGCACGGGGAAGATGATGGTGGTGTTCTTCTCCACGCCAATTTCAGTCAGCGTCTGCAGATATCGCAATTGAATGCTGGTAGGTTCCATGGCCAGCAGGTGTGCGGCATCGATCAGCCGCTGCGCCGCGGCATATTCGCCTTCGGCGTGGATGATCTTGGAACGCTTCTCGCGCTCCGCTTCGGCCTGCTTGGCCATGGCGCGCGTCATCGTCTCCGGCAGGTCCACCTGCTTAACCTCGACGTTGGTCACCTTTACGCCCCAGGGATCGGTGTGCTGATCAAGGATGGATTGCAGGCGCAGGTTGATTTTTTCGCGATGCGCCAGCAGTTCATCGAGATCGACTTCGCCCAGCACCGAACGCAGCGTCGTCTGCGCGAATTGCGAGGTCTGGTACATGTAGTTCGAAACGGCAACCACCGCCTTGTTGGGATCGATCACGCGCAGGAAAATGACGGCATTGACCTTCAGCGTGACGTTGTCCCGGGTAATGATGTCCTGCGGCGGAACCTCGAGCGCCTCCTGCCTGAGCGAAATGCGCACAATGCGATCGATAGGCGCGAAAACCAGGATAATGCCGGGACCTTTCGGCGCACCCAGCAGGCGTCCCAGGCGAAAAATCACGCCCCGTTCATACTCGGCCAGGATCTTGATCGAGTTAAGGATGTAAAGAGCAACGATGACGATGACAACAATGCCAGCTATACCGGGCACGAGGTGCCTCCAGCTACTCAGAATTTTAGAACGCGTACTACGGCGGATTGTAGACCCAACTGGCGAGGTAACCCAAGTCGGCAACAGGCAGTGGTCAGTGGCTAGTGCCCAGTTGCCAGTGCCGGAGGTAATTCGCTTGCCAGAACTGTACGGCTCGTCCTTACATGTAAAAGAGACTGAGACGTGGGACGCCGTACTGCTCCAGCAGTCGTTTATGGATGTACTGCTTGTGCAGTTGCTCGATTTGCGGCGCCGTCATCTTGCGGCGATAGGGCGCCAGATCGCGATCGGCCTCCGAGCGCACCTGGAATAGGGCTTCGTCGGGTGTCGCTGCCAGCACGGCGCCGAACAGTTTATCCTCCGCGACCGTTAGCCGTTGCTCCAGCTCCTCCATGCGGATGGGCTGTTGCGGGAGCGACTCGGCCATGCTCCTCAGGGTTGCAGCGGTTTGCCGCGCCAGCGCTTGCGCTGCACCGGGCAGCTCGATGCGATCCAGTTGCTGGGCATTGCGGGTCAGAAATTCTGTCGCAGCAGAATGCTCCAGCCCCGTGTCGCGCGCCTGCTTTGGAGCCGCGCCTACGGCGGCATCCTTCAACTCCTCCGCCGAGGCCAGCACCTCCTGCGCGCAATAGGCAAGGCCATTTACTTTGCGAGTTTTGCGGGGACGGCGCTCCCACTTCTCGAAGGTCGCGTCGATACCGCGCAGCACGGCTTCGAGAGGGATGCCAGCATCCTTCCAAGTTTCCATCAGGACCCAGTCGAGCGGCGACATCAGCAGCAGGCTACCGCGGCGGCGCTGAAAGTGTTCTTCGATTTCCGTGAAGTAGTTGAAGTAGTTTTCCACAGGTTACGGCAGGCGTGAGGCTGATGCTGAGCCCATTGTCACGCGTTCGCAGCTCAGGATACACCGGCGTCAAGACGAACCGGCTTCAGCCGCTGAGGTAACGGAAAACATAAGTCAGGCGCTAAAGCGCGCTTCAAAATTGCAGGCAGTGATGTACGCGTAGAACAGGTTGCTAAAAGGCTCGAAACCGCAGATCCCTCGCGGACTAAAGTCCGCTCGGGAGGACAAAAATAAGCGACTTATCGGCACGACCAAGGTCGTGCCCTGACACAAAGCTCCTGAAAACGGAGCTGGTAACCCGTAAAAGGCGGGCTCTGCCCATTAACTATATGCCTGGTGTGAAACCATCTGGAGGCCCGCTCTTCCGACCGGGTAATAAGAAAAATGCCATGAAGAACAGTTCGCCTCCGCGTGAGACGGAGGCGAGCTTGATAGTGATTCAACTGACGGCTGACAGTTCTTCTAGTACGAATACCCGTCGGGCTGGGCTACTGCGCCGACCTCGATCTGGGTATCGACGTAATCGCGACCGGCGGCAATCGCCCGCCTGTCCAGCTCCAGCAGCTTGGGGTTGCGCACCGTAGCCTCAAGCACGCCGATTGCTGACTCGGCCGGCAGGCATTCGGTTTCTTCCAGCAGCGCGCCGAGCATGACCACGTTGGCGACTTTGGCTGAACCGAGGCGGTCGGCAATCTCCGAAGCGGGGACGCATACCGTCCGAGCTTGTGGAGCGCTGAAGCCTTCCGGTAGCTTGGTGCTGTTGTAGAGGATCAGTCCACCGGAGGCGACGCTAGGCGCGAACTTACGCAAAGAGAGCTCGTTCATCGCGATCAAGACTTCAGGCTGCGAGATGAGTGGCGAGCCGATGCGATCGTGCGAAAGGGTCACGTGGCAATGTGCGCTACCACTGCGCATTTCGGGGCCGTAGGACGGCAGCCAGCTTACTTCCATATGCTCGCGCAGGCCCATCTGGGCGAGCAGTTGACCCATCAGCAAGATGCCTTGCCCCCCGAAGCCGGCAAACTTCAGGGTCAGGTCGCGCGTATGGTGATGACGGCGCGCCGCAGGCTCGTTGGTTTCGACTTTCTGCACTCCAAGCGCCTCGGCAACAGTTTTTCTGGGAACGACTGCGTCCGGTGGCAGGTCGGGCTTGCGATCACGAAAGACTCCCAACGGGAAGGTCTTCATCAGCGTCTCGCCAACCCACTTACGGGCGACAACCGGATCCATCTTGAGAATGGTCGGGCACGGCGAGAGCAACTCGACCAGAGAAAAACCGCCGTGGTTCTTCTGGATCTCCAGCGCTTTCTTGACCGCTTTCTTGGCTTTCATGATGTTCTTCATGTCGCACAAGGCGACACGCTCGAGATAGGTCGGCGTCTCCAGAGCCGCCAGCAGTTCGCAGACATGCAACGGCAGACCCTCGTTGCCGGGGCGGCGTCCCCACGGAGAGGTCGTACTCTTCTGCCCGACCAGGGTGGTCGGCGCCATCTGCCCGCCGGTCATGCCGTAGATCGAGTTGTTGATGAAAAACACGCAGATGTTTTCGCCACGATTGGCGGCATGCACGATCTCCGCGGTACCGATGGCGGCGAGGTCGCCATCACCCTGATAAGCCATCACGATGGCCTCGGGATTCGAGCGCTTGAGCGCAGTAGCGGCGGCGGGAGCGCGGCCATGCGCCACCTGCACGTTGCCCACGTCGAAGTAGTAATACGCGAATACTGAGCAGCCCACGGGGCTGACCAGGATAGCGCGGTCCTGGAGACCGAGTTCGGTCAGGGCCTCGGCGATCAGCTTGTGCGCGATGCCATGCCCGCAGCCAGGGCAGTAGTGGGTCTGATGTTGCAACTCCGCTTTGCGCTCATAGTTGTCGTAGAACGCCGGCGATTTTTCGTGAATTACCTGATAGCCTTCCACAATTCCTCCTCGTATTGCCGCGAGGTATGCCGCCCCTGAAGGGGCTCACAATCAAAAAATTGCACGTACCCAGTGCTAAAGCACTGGGCTATTCTCGCCGTCCCGCAAGGTGGGACTCGGTTCCTTTCGCTGCGAACAGCGTCACATTTCCCATCAACCATGGGACTGCAGCGAAAAGATTCGTCCCCGATACACCCCTAGACATGCGCTGCCATGCGCGCGAAAACCTGCGCTGTAATCTCCTCCACCATGGGAACGTTGCCGCCCACCCGGCCGTAGTACTCGACCGGAACGCTGCCGTTGAGCGCCAGCTTGACGTCTTCGACCATCATGCCGGTGCTGAGTTCGACCGCCAGCACCTGCTTGACGTTCTTCGCCGTCTCGCACAGTTCGCGCGAGGGAAACGGCCATAGCGTCACCGGACGGAAGAGGCCCGCCTTCACGCCCTGCGACCTCAGCTGATCCACTGCCGAACGCAGTACGCGAGAAACAATACCGAAGCCAACCACCAGCACCTCGGCGTCTTCGGTCAGGTAATTTTCATGGCGGCTCTCCAGCTCCTGTGCGAGCAGATACTTGCCCTCCAGCTTGCGGATATGAGCTTCCAGGGCGTCGGGCTCGAGCACGATGGAGCTGATCATGTTCTTCCTGCTCTCCAAGGTGCCCTTGACCGCCCACTCCTTCGCGGGCTGTTCGATGTCGCGCATCTTGATCTCGAGCGGCTCCATCATCTGCCCGACATAACCGTCAGTCATGATCACCACCGGATTGCGGTAGCGGTCGGCCAGATCGAAGGCCAGCACGGTGAGGTCGAACATCTCCTGCACCGATGAGGGCGCCAGCACGAGGTTGCGATAGCAGCCGTGTCCGCCGCCTTTCACAATCGCGAAGTAGTCGCTTTGCTCGGGAGCGATGTTTCCCAGCCCCGGTCCGCCGCGCACCACGTCAACGATGACGCCCGGCAACTCGGCACCCGCCATGTACGAGATGCCTTCCTGCATCAGGCTCAGACCGGGCCCGGATGAGGCGCTCATCACGCGCATGCCGGCGGAGGCAGCGCCGTAAACCATGTTGATCGCCGAGACCTCGCTCTCCGCTTGCAGGAAGGTGCCGCCGACTTCGGGGATGAGCAGGGCAGCGTATTCTGCGATCTCGCTGGCAGGGGTGATGGGATATCCGTAGTAGGCCCGGCAGCCGGCCAAGACCGCGCCTTTGACGATGGCGACATTTCCTTTACAGAGCTGCCTCATGGGCCACCTCCTGTGTATTAGTGACGGCCGCAGGGACCGCCTTCGCCGGCGGTATGAGGCGCTCGACGATGATGGCGCCCGGCTCGGGACAGCAGTAGAAGCACGCGCCGCAGCCGGTACAGCCTTCGCCGGTGTATTGCGCCGGGTGCACGCCGTAAGGGCTGAGGTCCGGCGCGAGTTCAAGACATTCGGGAGGACACGACTCCACACATAAGCCGCATCCCTTGCATTCCTCAGGATCGATAATGACGTTACCGCGCGGTTGCGATGCCATTTGTTACCCTCGCACTTGCAGATCGTAAGCGTTGCGTTGGAACCAGCGTTGCTGCTCGCAGTATGCGAACAGTTCGTCACGGAAATTGGGGTGGGCCACCTGGATGAGCGATTCGGCGCGTTGCCGGATGGTTCGGCCATGCAGGTAGGCGGTGCCGTACTCGGTGACCACGTAGTGGACGTCGGCGCGGCCGGTCAACACACCGGCGCCGTGCGCCAGCCGGGGCACAATTCGCGAGACCGTGTCCTGCTTCGCGGTGGACGGCAGGGCGATGATCGGCTTGCCATACTTGGAGCGCGCTGCGCCGCGAATGAAATCCAGCTGCCCACCGAAGCCGCTGTAGAACTGCGATCCGATCGACTCGGCGCAGACCTGGCCCGTTAGATCCACCTCGATGGCCGAATTGATCGCCACCATGCGATCGTTCTGCGCGATCCGGAATGGATCGTTGGTGTAGGCCGACGGATGAAACTCAAAGATCGGGTTCTCGTCGATGAAGTCGAACAGGGTTTTCGAGCCCAGCACGAAGCCCAGAATCACCTTGCGCGGCTTGAAATTCTTGCGCCGGCCGTTGATGACTCCCGCCTCGATCAGCGGAATCGTGTTGTCCGAGATCAGCTCGGTATGGATGCCCAGGTCCTTGCGGTCCATCAGGTGAGGCAGGATGGCATCGGGAATGGCCCCTATCCCACACTGTAAGACCGAGCCGTCTTCGATCAGCGAGGCTACCCGCTGCCCAATGTGATCGTAGGTCTCGTTGCTCGGCTGCTTCCTCAGCTCGCACAAAGGACGCGTGAGCTCGACGATAGCGTCAATTTCATTGACATGAATGAAGCTGTCGCCGTAAGTGCGAGGCATCTGCGCGTTCACCTGGGCGACGACATAATGCGCGCACTTGGCGGCGGTAAGGGTGCAGTCCACTCCCACACCGAAACTGCAGTAGCCGTGGGAATCCGGCGGAGACACCTGGATAAAAGCAACGTCGATCGGCATCTCGCCGCTTTCGAACAGCGCTTCCACTTCACTTAAGAAGATCGGCGTGTAGTCAGCGCGGCCATCGTTCACCGCCTCGCGCACGTTGCCGCCGACGAACAGCGCGTTGTGGCGAAAATGTTCTGCCATTTCCGGCGCGCAGTACGGAGAGGTGCCCGAGGTCAGCAGGTGCATCAGTTCGACATCCTGGACCTGCGGCGCGCGTTCCATCAGGGCTTCCACCAAGGCTTCCGGCTCGGCGCAACCGGGGTGGATGTAAACTCGCATTCCCGATTGCACGTGGGACACTGCCTCTCGTGCGGTGACCAGCTTGTTGCGATATTGGTGGGTCCAGAACATAGCCAAAATTAAGCAGTCACCGCTTCCGATTTCACCGAATAACCTGCGCTGGCCCGCTCGTGACCCAGGGCCGCGTAATAAATCGCCAGATTGAAGAATTTGTCCAGCATTTCCAGTAATTCCAGTTCGCCGAAGATTTCGGCAGGACGCTCCAACTGGGCGTGCTTTTGCAGGTATTCCCAAAGGTTTTCGCGGACCAGGCAGATCATCCAGACCACCTGGCTGACTGGCACGCCTTGTTCCGCCCGCCGGGCGCCGATTTCAAGATAACGGCTTTCGATGTCGCCTTCTGTCTTGCCCAGCAGCCACTCGCCCAGGTGGCGATAAACTTCGTACACCTTCTCTGCCAATTCATGTTCAGGCACATTGGTATAGGCCGTGCATTTAGTGCATTGCCGGTAGCGGTCGTGAAGACTACGGGCCAGCCCATCAGAATGATTCTCAATCAGCTTGACCAGACGGTACGCGAGCAACATGGCTCACCTCTTTCACCTCGGTTGCGGCTGCCTAAGGCAGGGTGCAACTTAACGGCTCCGGCCCTCACACTCTTAATCTCAAGTGTCGCCCGAGTACGGGCAAAGAGCCGTGACTGGGGTCACGAGCAGAAGTGACGGAAGTCACGGGAGGGCGGCTCTTCGCTATTCGCTCTTCGCCAGACGCCCCATGGTGTATCGCTAAGTCCCTGTGCATCAGCTATCGCCGGGAGTTTTGCTGCTCTGCCATATCTGGACTACCCGCGGCAATGCCGTCCCCGATATTCAGAAAGCGCGGGGAGGATAAAACCAAGAGCCCAAGTCGACAAGCGACTGGCGACTAGTGTCCTGTAGCTGAGATTCAAGGAATAAGTGTCGAACAGATGATGGGCAAATCACTGCCGACCTCAGGGGCTAAGGCCCAGATTTCAAATGGCGCCGGTGCGGCGCGGCTGAAGCCGCGCCCTTTCAAAGGGTCTGGAGTTATGCTGCGAACCTCAGTTACAGGAGACTAGCAAATAGCGAACCCGCGGCCTTCATGACATTTGTCATCCCCGCTCGCTGACAATCCGCACTACCGCCGGCAAGCCGCGCGGGGCATCATGCTCCTGTGCCCGAGAGAATGCGGGCAAACGGGAGCGAACGAATGTCAAGTGCCTTCTTGTCACCCGAGCAGCCCCAGCCTCGAAATTTCGTCCTGGATACGGCTACGGAACCGCAGCCGCGCGCAGCACTGCGGCCCGATAGCGTTGCGGTTACTCACAAGCTGACCAAAAGCTACGGCCAAGTCGTCGCATTGCAGGATCTGGATCTGGAACTGCGTCGCGGAGAGCTGCTGGCACTGCTCGGACCGAATGGCGCGGGTAAGACGACCCTGGTCCGAACCCTGCTGGGACTTGCGCGCCCGGACTCGGGCAGGGTTGCGGTGTTTGGCGACGATCCGTGGCAGGGACGGGTGCAGGCCCGGCTGGGAGCCATGCTACAGGTTGGCCGTGTGCCGGAGACGCTGAAGGTACGTGAGCACATCGACCTGTTTTCGTCGTACTATCCCCAGCCGCTGCCGCTGGACGAAACGCTCCAGATTGCCGGACTCAGCGAGATCAAGAATCGTCCTTATGGCGAGTTGTCGGGCGGACAAAAGCAGCGGGTGCTGTTCGGTATCGCCATCTGCGGCAATCCGGACCTGCTGTTCCTCGACGAGCCGACGGTCGGACTCGATGTAGAGGCGCGCCGTCTCATGTGGTCGCAAATTCGGGCCCTGATTGCACGGGGCAAGACCGTCCTGCTCACAACTCACTACCTGAACGAAGCGGATGCGCTGGCCGATTGGATTCTGGTGCTCGACAAAGGCCGTATCGTTGCCGAGGGCACGCCCGCCGAGATCAAGACGCGCGCCATGGGCAAGCAAATTCGTTGCACCAGCCGTCTCTCGCTCGATGAGGTACGCCAGATTCCCGGCGTGCTAAGCGCCAAGGCCGACCGCAACGCCTTCGAGCTGCAAGTCAACGCCGCTGAACCGGTGCTTCGCGAGCTGCTGCAACGCGACGCTTGGATTGCCGATCTGGAAGTGACCAACGCCGGGCTGGAAGAGGCGTTTCTGGCGCTGACGCAAAATCAAACCGCCGAATCGAAAGCGAGGAACTGATATGGCCACCACCACGTTTCCTGCCGAATCGCCTGTGCTGAGGCGCTCGCCGGCGCGGACCTGTGCCCTCTACGCCAAAGAAGCCAAATACGAATTGCTGAAGAACCTGCGCATCCCGGTCTACGCCATCTCGACGGTCGCCTTTCCCCTGTTGTTTTACGTGCTGTTTGGCATTGTGCTGGGGCACGGCAATGCCGACCACGCGGAGACCGCAACCTACGTGCTGGCAACCATGGGCTGCTTCGGGGTGATGGCGGTAGCGCTGTTCGGCTTCGGCGTTAGCCTGGCGCTGGAACGCGGGCAAGGATGGCTGCAAGTGAAACGAGCGTCGCCGATGCCGGTGAGCGCCTATTTCCTGGCCAAACTCTTTGCCGCCGTAGTGTTCAGCACCGTGATCATGCTGCTGTTGCTGGCGGTTGGATTCGCCTTTGGCGGAGTACATCTGTCGTTTGCGACGGCGGCCAAATTGGTCGGGATCCTGGTCGCCGGATCGATTCCGTTCAGCGCGATGGGGCTGGCGATCGGCTACTTCGCCAAACCAAATTCGGCCCCGGCAGTGGTCAACCTGATTTACTTGCCGATATCGTTCTGCTCCGGACTGTGGATTCCGCTCTTCCTGTTACCCCACGGATTGCAGGTGCTGGCAAAATTTCTACCCCCGTTTCATCTGGCCCAGTTAGCACTGAACACCGTCGGGCTGGGGATGAATCCGACACCGGCCTGGGGACATGTAGAAGCCTTGCTGGCATTCACCCTGATTTTCCTGGGGCTGGCCGCGTGGGGTTATGGGCGGGATGAAGGCAAGACCTATGGATGAAAAAGCAGTTGTCAGTCGCCAGTGAGTAGAGATTAAAAGTTAAGAGTCATGAATCGTATCTCGTGCCCGTTTCGTATACGTGCATAGTGGTTCCTGGAACGTCCCTGACGTCTACTAAGAGCTGGCAGCTAGAGGCTCGCAGCTCGAGGCTCGAAGCTATCGAACAAGGACTTCGCCATGAAAAGCAAAACCGCACAATGGATTCTGTGGGCGACCACGATGGTGATCTTTCTCGGGCTGACGATCAGCGCTCATTTCGATTGGTTGATCGTTGCCATGCTCATCTCAGCTCTGGTGTGGTACACGCTTGTGCCGCGCACTACTTCGAGATAACAATAGGGAGGCCCGTCGCTTCGCGTCGCGGTGGCTGACCTGGTTGACAATCATGTCGTTCCTGGCCCTCATCTATCCCGGAAGAAAGGAATACGGCTGGATGCCCATCATCTGGCTGATGTACCTTGTCTTCTTCTTTATCGGTCCATTTACCCGCCACACTGGCCCGCTGGTATGGATAGGAACCGCCGTCTGCGGCATGATTTTCGCCCTGCTCTATGTTCGGTTCTACAGCAGCAGGGGCCGAAAGGCCGTACTCCTCACCATCGCTATGGTTGCCATGGGAATTGGGTGTACTCCCTGGAACTCAGGCGGCATGGGATTTTTCATCTATGCCGCCGCCTGTGTTCCCTGGCTGGGTGGCGGAAAGAAGGTTTGGATCTACGTCGCCGGGATACTGGGCATTATGCTGCTGGAAAATTGGCTGCTGCATTTGCCCATGGTCTTCGGTTGGATGATGGCTTTCTTTGCCCTCACAGCGGCGGCAGCCAACATTTATTTCATGCAGAAGAAATGTGCCGCCAAGAAGCTGCAGCTAGCCCAGGATGAGATCGAGCACCTGGCCAAGGTGGCCGAGCGCGAACGCATCGCGCGCGATCTGCACGACCTATTGGGGCACACGCTATCGCTGATCACCCTCAAGGCGGAGCTGGCGCGCAAACTGGTGGACCGCGATCCACAGCGTGCGAAGCAGGAGATGCTAGACGTGGAGCACACCTCGCGCGCCGCCCTGGCCGACGTACGTGAAGCCATCAGCGGATATCGTGGCGAGGGGCTGGCGGCGGAACTTGTCCGCGCGCGTAAAACACTGGCGACCGCGGGCATCACGGCAGATTGCGATTTTGCCGAGCTTCCGCTTACTCCTGCGCAGGAAACTGTTCTGGCGCTAGCATTGCGCGAGGCCGTGACCAATGTAGTGCGTCATGCCGAGGCGAGGCGGTGCAGTGTGCGGCTGCAGCGCGATCGCCAGCTCTGCACCCTCGAAGTTGCCGACAATGGCCGCGGCGCCGATGCTCCCGAAGGTAACGGCCTGCGCGGAATGCGCGAGCGATTGGAGGCGCTCGGCGGCTCATTGCAGCGTCACAGCCAGGCTGGCACCCGCCTCATCATTCAGTTGCCGCTCGCAGAAGTTGCCCCTGCTCTGCGAAACTGAGAACATGCCGGGCGCAAAGCGCGACAAGATCCGCGTGGTCATCGCCGAAGATCAGGCCATGGTGCTGGGCGCTCTGGCAGCGCTGCTGGAGATGGAAGACGACATCGAGGTCGTCGCCCGCGCGCGTACCGGCGACGAGGCCTTGCTTACGGTGCAGCAGATGCACCCGGACGTCTTCCTCACCGACATCGAGATGCCCACGCTGACCGGGTTGGAAGTGGCTGCCGAGCTGAAGCGGCGCGGTGTGCCGGTGCGTGTCATCATCCTGACCACCTTCGCCCGCGCGGGCTATTTGCGCCGTGCTCTCGATGCCGGAGCATCGGGATACCTGCTGAAGGACATGCCTGCCGAACAACTGGCCGAGGCCGTGCGCCGGGTGCATCGTGGATTGCGCGTGATCGATCCGCAACTTGCGGTGGAGGCTTGGAGCGATGAGCCCGATCCACTCACCGAACGCGAACGCCAGGTGCTGCGGTTGGCGGGAGAAGGCATGGCCAGCCTGGATATCGCCAACGAGTTGAACCTCTCTGAGGGAACAGTACGGAATTATCTTTCAGAGGCCATCAGCAAGCTGGGCGCCGCCAACCGCACCGAGGCGGCGCGCATTGCCAGATCGAAAGGCTGGTTATAGGCGACGTTACTCTCCACCATGGTGCATTGTCGGCTCGCCGGCGGCCGAGGCCACGGTTGCGCCACCTTCACCGAAGCGAGCGATGTAGGCGCTGCGGCGTCCATGGGTGCTCCATTGCGAATCCAATCCGTCGCCGTGAAACTCGTCGGTTAACGCAACCGCCGAGGTGGCATCCGAGACGTTGGTCAGCGGCGGATAGTAATTGACCTCATTTCCGCAGATGTGGTCGTGGTGATTGAGCGGGCGGGTCACGATTGTCGCCAGATGGCCGGCGCGCAGCACCGCATGTCCTTCTGCAACATTTCCGGGGACATCGAGGACTACCGGCACATAATCGACCCGGACAACGTTCTCCAGCAGCTTGCCGCCTTCATGCTTTGCGAGAGCGATGAGCGCCGTCCGCTGAGCCACGTTTGCGGCATCGTCAACCATCAGCACCGCTTGCGCGGGGTAAGGCTGGCCGTAAGGATCGCCTAATGTGGCTCGTGCGCGCACCGCGGCTGCCACCGTGAGGCCATCGAGTTCGACCCCATTCCAGGAGCCTTCTGCGACATGCCACGCCAGCAGCGCCTGATTGCCCGTGAGTCCGGCTTCGCCGTTCGCGAAACATTGCGCGACATACACATCGGTAGAGCGCGACTCGATATAGTCGCCGCGAATCTGTTGCGCTTGCAGGCAAATTCCGAGACAAAGCAGAAGAGCGGTTGTGATGCAGACCGGCTTAAACATAGGTATGGGACTCCTCAACCCCGTTGTTCTTATTGTAGATGAGGGAGGCCTCGCCGAAGTCGCGCCGGAGGTGCGAATTCCTGCCGGCTGAATGCGGAGTGCTGACGGCCGAGTGCTACTTCCCGCTACAATATCGTTCATGCCTGACGAACTTTTGCGCTATCGTTCCGAGTTCCCCATACTGGGCCGCACTAGCTATCTCATCAGCAACTCGCTGGGCGCGATGCCGCGCGGCGTCGAGGAATCCTTGCGCGACTACACCGAGCTGTGGAACACGCGCGGGGTGCGTGCCTGGGAAGAAGAGTGGTGGATGCTGGCGGCGCAAGTGGGCGACGCAATTGGCTCCCTGTTCAACGCGCCGCCGGGTTCGGTTGCTTGCCTGCAAAACGTCACCACCTGCCAGGCAACCGTGGCGTCTTGCCTGGACTTCAGTGGCCGGCGCAACAAGGTGGTCTATACCGACCTCAATTTTCCCTCTGTGATGTACTTCTGGGAGGCGCAACGGCGGCGTGGCGCGCGCGTCCACATGGTGCGCAATGATGACACTGTGCACGTCAACACTGAGCGGCTGCTCGATGCCATTGACGAAGAGACGCTGATCGTGCCCATCTCGCACGTTATCTTCCGCAGTGCGTTTATTCAGGATGCGGAGGCGATCGTCGAGAAAGCGCATCGCGTCGGGGCTTACGTGCTGCTCGACTCCTTTCAGGCGACCGGCACGCTGCCTTTCGACGTGCAAAAGCTCAACGTGGATTTCTGCACCGGCGGCGTATTGAAATGGCTATGCGGCGGGCCAGGCACGGCATATCTGTATGTGCGGCCGGACTTGGCGAAGAAGCTGGAGCCGACCTTCACTGGCTGGATCGGCCACGAGAATCCCTTCGCTTTCGAGATCGGCGCGACGCGCTATACGCCGACCATTTATCGCTTCACCCAGGGCACACCGAATATCCCCGCGCTAAAGGTCGCACAACCGGGATTGAAGATTATCCGCGAGGTCGGCATCGAGAACATCCGCAAGAAATCGAAATGCCAGACGGCAATGCTGATGGATTTGGCCAGCCAGCACGGCTGGTGCGCCAATACTCCGCGCGACCCGGAGCGCCGCGCCGGAACCGTCTCCATCGACATGCCCAACGCGCAGCAGGTATGCGCCGAGCTGCTCAAACGCGACATCCTAGTGGATTACCGCCCCAACGCAGGAGTGCGCTTCTCTCCGCACTTCTACAACACCGATGCCGAGATCGCCAGCGCCATCGGAGTAGTCGAAGAGATCCTAAGCGAGATGAAGGAGGGGGCATAGGGTGGGGTTGCGCCACGGTACGCCCCAAGATTCATTTCCTGCCAAACCATTTGCCCGGCGCATCAGCTGAGCACGCTGCTTCGCGCCGTATCGTCAGACTGAGTCCGGGTGGATAGACCGCCTCTCCTTTCGGATAGCCGAGCAGTCCGATACCGGTGGTGCATTTTCGACGAGACTTGTTTCGATAACCAATCTCGTAGGGCACTTACGACCTGACGCGGGACGATTGGCATTCGATCCGGGGCGTCACAGGTTTGGTCTGTCACTTGCACGACCCAAGGTAATTCGAGCCATTCGGGTAGTGCTGGCAAGTCACTGCCCGTGGCTATCTTCTCAGCGCGGCGAGGATTTCAACCTCGTTCGCGGTCCGCGCTGAGAAGAGCCGTGTTCAAGTATGCGTCGTGATGTCGGCATTATGACGATCTGACTATCTGCCGTTCATCAGCGACGCTTCTCGGCCGATAGCACGGCGCCTACTCCAGCTGCAAAACCGTTGTCGCCATCGAACTCTGTTGTTGTTTTGGCCGCGTTCCAATGCGGAATCGGTCTACAATAAGGCCAGAGTCTCGCATCGGTCACTGGTCACCAAAACGCAAAGTCATCTTGGGCGCGGCAACGCTGCATCGTACCAGAGCAGCTGTGCGACACGGGCTTCACTCCGCGCCGGTGCTCTTGGCTCGCAACGGCACCGCCTGGGAAAGATGTAGTGGATGTTAGGTCGCGACGAAAAGGTCTCCCAGCTTCGGCTCACCGCAGTGCAATATGTTCTGCTGGGGATTTTTTTGCTGCTGGCATTCGGGCTGTGGCGCCTGCAGGTGGCGCGTAACGATTACTACAACACTCTGGCCGAACAAAACCGCATCAAGCAGGTTCCGATTCTCGCGCCGCGCGGCAAGATCCTCGACCGCGAAGGCCGCATCATCGTCGACAACTATCCCTCGTTCTCCGTTCTGCTGCTGCGCGACCAGAAGCGCGACGTGATGGCAGATGCGGATCTGATCGCAGCCGGCCTTCACATTCCCCCCGATGAACTGCGCGCGCGTCTGAAGCGCATGGCGGCCGTGCCGGGCTATCAGCCACTGTTCCTGAAGGACGACATCACCCCCGACGAGCTGGCCTTCATCGAGTCGCATCGCGCCGAACTGCCGGAGCTCGACACCATCACGGTTCACCGCCGGCTATATCCGCGGAACGGGTTCATGGCGCACGTGATCGGGTACGTCGGCCAGGTTAGCGAGGACATGCTGACCCAGCCGCAATGGGAGTTGTATAACCCGGGCGACATCGTCGGCATGTCAGGGGTTGAGCAGTATTACAACGATATCCTGATGGGGAAGAACGGCTCGCGCCAGGTGCTGGTCAACAGCCGCGGGAAGGAAGTAGGTACGCTGAGTGACGTACCGGCGGTGCCCGGTAAGCAGCTCAAGCTCACTATCGATCTCGATTTGCAAATCGCTGCGGAAGAAGCCTTGGAAGGCAAGCCTGGCGCGATTGTTGCGATGAACCCGCAAAATGGCGAAATTCTCGCCATGGTCAGCCGGCCAGCTTTCGATCCCAACGAGTTTGCGGTGCGCATCACCCGCGACGAGTGGAATGCGCTGATCACCGACCCCGGCAAGCCTCTGCTTAATAAGGCCATCCAGGCGCAGCTGGCGCCCGGCTCCGTTTTTAAAATCATCATGGCGACGGCCGGCCTTCAGGAAGGCATTGCCCAGGACCTGATCGTCAACTGCGGCGGAGGCAAAACGTTCTACGGACGCTTCTTCAAGTGCTGGATCGCTTCTATCCACGGCTCGCATGGCAGTGTTGGCATCAGCAAAGCGATCTATCAATCCTGCGACTCCTACTTCTATACGCTGGCGGAGAAGCTGGGCATCAGCCGCATCGCGAAGTGGGCAACCATGCTCGGGTTGGGGCAGAAGACGGGCATCGATCTGCCGCAGGAAGTCTCCGGCGTGATGCCGTCGGAACAGTGGAAGATCAAGAACTTCAAGCAGAAGTGGTACGCGGGCGAGACCATCTCGGTCGGCATTGGGCAGGGAGCGGTGGCAACTACTCCTATCCAGCTGGCGCGGGCCATCGGCGCCGTCACCAGCGATGGCCTTCTGGTTCGGCCGCATGTCGCCTTTCCTGACCAGTTCCCGCCGGGATTCAAGCAAGTTTCGGCTTACAACGACAAGGTCCACCTCCCAATCGATCAGGAGAACTGGGTAACGATTACGGATGCGATGGCCAATGTGGTTTCGCCGATGGGGACCGCGGGCAGCGCGCGGTTGCCGGGAATCGACTTCGCCGGCAAGACGGGCAGCGCGCAGACCGTCTCGAATCAGCTGAAGGCCAAGATGAGCGCGAAGGAAAAGGCCTCGTACAAGGATAACGGCTGGTTTGTCGGGGTTACTCCTCGGCGCAATCCGGAGATCGTGGTGGCCTGCCTCTTCGAGGGTGGTGAGCACGGATCGCTGGCTGCGCGAGTCGCCGCCAAAGTCATCGCCGCTTATGTCGCCAAGCAACGCTTACGTCAGACCGAGGTCGCCAAGGCGAATGGCTCGCCGCAAGGCAGTAAGCAGGCGGAAGTTGCTGCCGTGTGGCACGCGGGTGACGCCAAGAATCCCGACAAAATGCAGGCTGGACACTTCACCATTCCGGCGGGCGAGGCTGCGAAGCCGGTAAAGAGTGCTCCGGGTGTGGAGCCGGCCGAGAAGCCGATACCGGCGGCCGACCTGGAAGCTACGGAGTCGCACACCGAAATGGCACATCCCGAGGCGGATGCGCCGACTCCGGCGGAACCGAAACCCGCCGATCTGAGGCCCGATGATCAGCCGGCACAATCGGTTCCCAGGAAAAAGCCGGCGACGGATGGCACGGCAGTTGCTCCTCCTGCTGTGGCCGTTCCCGGGAGACAGCCGTGAGCCGCTACGTCTCGTTCCGCGATTTCGACTGGGTCCTGCTGGTTCTGGTGCTGCTGATTTGCGCCTTGGGCGTGGTAGAGATCTACAGCGCCACGCTGAGCACTAAGTTTGTTGGCGTGCATGTCAAGCAGGTGTACTGGATTCTCGGCGGCCTGGCGCTGATGTTCGTGGTGAGCGTACTGAACTATCAGGCGCTGCTGGAGCGGGTACCGCTACTGTACCTGCTGTCGATTGGTTCGTTGCTCGCCGTCGAGCTCTTCGGTAAGAAATACCTTGGGGCGCGCCGCTGGGTGCAGATCGGGTCGTTTCACTTCCAGCCGTCGGAGTGGGTGAAGCTGGTATTGATTCTGGCGATGGCGAAGTACTTTGCCGATACGAAGTCTGAATGCACAGCCCAAGACATCGTTAAAGCTGGGGCGTTGGTCGGTGTTCCCATGCTGATGGTGCTGGCACAGCCGGACCTCGGCACCGCTCTTACTTATATCCCGATCGCTATCATGGGACTATTTCTGGGTGGAATGAAGGCGAAGCACGCTCTGGTCATTCTGGTAATTGGCGCTTTGCTGGCGCCAGTGGCTTGGCATGTCCTCAAGCCCTACCAGCGCGATCGCCTGACCAGCTTCATGGAGCCGGAAGCTGACTCGCAGGGCCGCGGATACCAGGTGCTTCAGTCACTGGTGGCGGTAGGTTCGGGTGGCATTTTCGGCAAGGGCACCGCCCACGGCAGCCAGACACAAGGCCAATTTCTGCCTGTTCCGCATACCGATTTCATCTTTGCCGCCTTTGCCGAGGAGCACGGCTTTATAGGCGCGATGGGCTTGCTACTGCTATACTTTATTGTGCTGATGCGTCTCGTTCAGAACGCTCAGACGGCCCCGGACCGGGCAGGTGCTTTCGTGGTCATGGGTGTGGTTGCGGTGCTCGCATTCCACCTCCTGGTCAATGTTGGAATGGTGGTAGGGTTCATGCCGGTCACGGGTATTCCTTTGCCGCTGATGAGTTATGGGGGATCGTCAGTACTGTTCATCTTTCTGGCGTTGGGGATTGTAATGAATATCCGCATGCGCCGTTTTGTGAACTGAAGGCCAAAACAGACTTTGCTGTTGAATGCGCCACTCGGGCGCAAGTAGTAGCGACCGGCCGCATCCGCCGGGAAATCCTGGGCGACGATCAGTCCCGGGTTCCGAAGGGTGCTAACAAGATTACGACAGCCCTCGCGTAAGAGGGCACTCACCGGCGCGACAGGCAGAGCCGGAACAGGATTGCAAAGCACGCTGCTCAAGGCAGGAAACGGCCCCTCGGTTTATGCCGGGTGCGACGCCACAAACCCTGAGCAATGCGCTCGATACGGTGCTTAAGATTCCACAAAGTGTGGCGATACGAATCAGGCTGGGCACGCTCCCGGACGATGGTTCCGGTGTGTCTCCATCCTAATCACCCGTACAGTATTCCTGCCCGTGCTCCGTCGCGTGTGTCCGGTTGAACCGGAGCATCCATGAACAAAGAACTTTACGTGTCCTCCACGCCACATGAAACCAAGGTGGCATTGGTGGAGGACGATCAGCTCGCCGAAGTTTTCTTCGAGCGGGAAAACGAATACACGCTTGCCGGATCCATCTATAAGGGCCGGGTCACACGCGTACTTCCCGGCATGCAATCGGCTTTCGTCGATATTGGCCTGGAGCGCGACGCCTTCCTCTATGTCTCGGATTTTCTCGAGCTATCGGGCGACGAAGAAGACGAGGAAGATTTCGGCAACATTCCGGCGCCACGCGGCGCAATCGAGTTCGGCAAAGCGCAACCGGTGCAGGAAAATGCGCCGGCGGAGACTTCTGTCCCGAGAGCGGAAGTAGAGACGGAAGACGAAACCGAATCCTTCGCCGAGGACTTTGCCGCGCCAGCCGAAGAGCAGGCTGCTGCCGACGAGCAGAGTGAATCGGCCGCCGGCGAGGATCGCGAGGGCGATGGCTCTCGTCGTTGGCGCGGACGCCGCCGTCGTCGTGGTGGACGTCGCGACCGCCCGGATGAGCGCGAGGGCCGCTCCGAAGTGGCGGACGAAAAACCGGCTCCGCCAGCGGAAACGGTTGCTCCTCGCAACGAGACGCGCGGTCGCTCCGACTACGGTCCGCCCGCCGGATACACCCCGATCATCCTGCCCGGGGAATCAATTTCCAAGTATCGCAACCTTGCGTCTCCGGCCGAGCCGGAAGTAACCGGTGTAGCGGAGCCGACCCTAGTCGAAGCGCTCGCAGCTACCCCGACGGAAGACTTTACCCCACTCGAAGCCAATGCCGCCAGTCCAGCGGAGCTGCCGGAGGTGGAGGAAGCGGCCACTCATCTCGATCAGGGTTATGCCGCGCCCGAGCCCCAGGAAGCAAGCCAGGAGCAAGCGCCTGCCGTTACGGAAGAGCAGGGAACGGGGAACAAGCGGCGCTGGTTCCGGTCGCGCCGCAAGTCTGCGGCTGCTGAAGACACGGCGCCAGTCGCTGCACAAGAAACAGCTCCTGGTCCAGAGGTTACCGAGGAAGCCGTTTCGCAACCCTCGGCTCCCGCTGCAGAAGATTCCGACTCTACAACCGCGACTCCGGCGGTCGAAGTATCAGAATCGCATTTTTCGGTCGAGACGGACGAGCAATCACACTCCGAGTTGCACGCGACCGAAGAGCACCGCAGCGAGGGTCATAACGAGCCAGAGACGCAATCAGCCGGCGATGTGCAAGAGAATTCCCACGCCGAACAGCATGCCGCACCTTCGGTTGCCCCCGAAGGACGCACGCTTGAGCATGAGGTTCTGGAGGACGAAGAGGCTGAGTTTCAGCCCATGCCTGACGATCTCAACGCGATGAGCGAAGTCGCAGGCGATGAAGAGATGGTGCTCGAAGAAGAGACCCTCGATTCCGACAATGGCTACTCCGAACGCTGGGTTCCGAAGATCGAAGACGTAGACGAAGACGAAGTTGTTGCGGCGGAAATGCGTGGCGAGAAGATCTACGCGGCCGAAGAAGAGGAAGAAGACGAGGGAGACAGCGAGGAGGAAGAGACCAACGGCCGCGCCGAGGTGCGCGCCTCGGCTCCCACCGCAGGTTATCAGCATCGTCCGGCGGAGCGTCCTGGCTATGATCGTCGCGGCTATCGCGATCGGAACCGGCGCGGTGGCCCGCGCCGCAATCTGCGGGCGCGGCCCAACAACAATCGCTTTCAGCCGCTCATCAGCGACCTGCTGAAGGAAGGCCAGGAGGTGCTGATCCAGATTGCCAAGGAGCCCATCGGCAAGAAGGGCGCGCGCATCACCAGCCACATCGCGCTGCCGGGGCGCTTTCTGGTGTACATGCCGACCGTGAATCACGTTGGCGTGTCGCGCAAGATCGCCTCCGATGAGGAGCGCCAGCGCCTGAAGCGCATCGTTACCAGCGAGCGCGAGAACGGCCTGGGCGGCTTCATCGTCAGGACCGCGGCCGTGAACATCAAGGAAGAAGACCTGCGCGCCGACATTCGCTTCCTCAAGCACCTGTGGGCCGAGATCAAGAACCGCGCCGAGAACGGCAAGTCGCCGGCGCTGATCTATCACGACCTCAACCTGGTCGAGCGCGTGCTGCGCGACCAGGTCAATGCCGACTTTTCGCAGATCTGGGTCGACACCGAAGACGAGTACGAGCGCGTGGTGCGCTTCGCCAACCGTTTCCAGCCGTCGCTGGTGCGCCGCATCAAGCTCTACACCAAGGATGCGCCGCTGTTCGAGCAGTTCGGCATCCAGGAAGAGATCAACCGCTCGCTGAAGTCGAAGGTTTGGCTGAAGAGCGGCGGCCATATCGTTATCAACCAGACCGAGGCGCTGGTGGCCATCGACGTCAACACCGGCAAGTACGTCGGGAAGACGCAGCGGCTGGAAGACACCATCGTGAAGACTAACGTCGATGCCATCAAGGAAATCGTGCGCCAGATTCGGCTGCGCGATCTGGGCGGCATCATCGTCATCGACTTCATCGACATGGACGAGCGCAAGAACCGCCAGAAGGTGATGATGGCGCTCGATGAAGCGCTACGCAGCGATCGCGCTCCGTCAAAGGTGCTCCAGTTCAACGATTTTGGACTGGTGGCCATCACCCGCAAACGCGTGAAGCAGTCGCTGGAGCGCACCCTGGGCGAGCCGTGCCCGTATTGCACGGGCGCCGGCTTCGTGAAATCGGTGCCGACCGTCTGCAACGAGCTCTACACCGAGATGCGCAAGATGGCGCGCGTCCACGACAAGAGCGACATCACCCTGCGCGTGAACCCCGAAGTCGCCAAAGCCCTGAAGGCCAACAACGGCAAGCTGATCACCGAACTGGAAGACCTGACGGGAAAGACAGTGCTGGTGCGCAGCGATCCCGCACTGCACCAGGAGATGTTCGACATACACTGATTCGTGGATCGTGGATGGTGGATAGTTAAGAACTCGGGTGCCCCATTCAAGGCCATCTTTTGGCCTTGGGTGGGGATTTTCTGCTCTTCGGGTGGAAGGGCGCGGCTTCAGCCGTGCCGAAAAGAGGCCGTTCGATGGGTAGAGCGGGCCTTTAGGCCCGCGTCCCGCGCTCTCTCCAATAATATTGTCATCCCAAGGCGGCTTCAGCCGCCGAGGGATCTGCTTTTCGCCGGTGCGGGCAATGACCTATAAAGGCGAAAGTCCAAAATGATGAAATGCGACCGGAGTACAAGCTCTCCGATTTCAAAAAAGCTGGAGCGCGGCAAATACTACAAGCGGGTGAAGGCAAGCTCGAATGTCGTGGTCCTGGATGCCGAGGTGGCCGCAGTCTTCCCCAACTCGGACGCGGTGAACCGGGCCCTGCATTCCCTGATTGAGGTTGAAATGAGAGTATCGCGCCTCACGTCCGCATCCCACCGCCCAGCCCGCCCTCGGCGCTCCAACGGCTGATCTGAGCTCTCCCACCCAAGCAAAACCGGCTTGGATGGGGCACCCTCGTTTTGGTGGGCTGTGCCACCCGCCACTATGACTTAAGCTTTGTTGGCGGCTCCTTAAAAGTGGCCTTTACATTGCTATTTATTCTCGACCTCGATCATCGTATAATTCTCGCCTTCTAAAAACTGTCTTCGAAATGAGGAGTTCTTCATGAGCGCTCCAGACCAGGTCCCTTTTGGCGCCACAGAATTTGCCGAGAACCCGGAACCCCGGTGCCCTTGTATTCTGCTTCTTGATACTTCCGGCTCCATGCACGGACAGCCAATTGCCCAGTTGAACGATGGGCTATTGGCCTTCAAAGATGAGATTTCGGCTGATCCAGTTGCTATGAAGCGGGTTGAGTTGGCCCTCATCACATTTGGGCCGGTACAGGTACGCTCCGATTTTCAGACGCCTGACATGTTTCAGCCAATCGCCTTGTCCGCTTCTGGCGACACGCCGATGGGCGCCGCCATACAACAGGCGCTTTCGTTGTTAGATCAGCGCAAAGCTATCTACAAATCAAATGGCGTTTCGTATTATCGGCCTTGGATTTTCATGATCACAGACGGTGGTCCGACCGATGCATGGACAGAAGCTGCGAATGAAATTCGTCGCCGCGAGCAATCCAAGGGTGTGTCATTTTTCGCTGTTGGCGTAGAAGGGGCTCATTTTGACATTTTGAAGCAGATCTCGGTTCGAGAGCCGCTGACCCTTAAGGAACTCAGGTTCAGGGATCTCTTTGTCTGGCTGTCGAACTCTCTCAGTGCGGTTTCGAAATCAACCGTTGGAGATCAGGTTCCGCTTCCGAATCCTACGACACCTTCGGGGTGGGCCTCCGTATGAACGTTGGGCGCTGGCGGTATGCAGCCGCGTCCGTGATCGGCACCTCCCATCTCAAGCTTGGCAGTCCTTGCCAAGACGCGAACGATTGCCAACTACTAACCTCCCTTGGGGACGCCGAGATCTTGGTAGCAGTTTTGTCCGACGGCGCCGGAACTGCTGAACACTCGGCGGAGGGCTCTGCCCTGACCTGCAGTGTATTAATGGGCCATGTAGTGGACCACATTGCAGGGGGCAATACGATCGCACAAATCACCCGAGACGTTGTGTGCTCGTGGATGCTGAATCTGCAGGGCCAAATTGCCACAAACGCGGAAACAACAGGGTGGAGTATCCGAGAGTACGCTTGCACGGCTATAG
Organism: uncultured Acidobacteriaceae bacterium; assembly: GCA_963785825.1. Lineage (GTDB taxonomy): Bacteria > Acidobacteriota > Terriglobia > Terriglobales > Acidobacteriaceae > Bog-257. Next base: position 1,075,428 of record CAWAWQ010000003.1, read on the forward strand.
CGGCGGTCATTGGCGCTTCCTCGGCTGCTTTTCTTCAGATCGGCGATGGCGCGATTGTTGTTTCCGAGCAAGCCGACGAGTACGCGCATGTTTTTTGGCCCGACCGGGGCGAATATGAAAACACCACCTACTTTGTTACTCAAGAGGCAGCGATAGACCACCTTCAGTTTGAGAGCGTCGGGCACCAGATCCACGAAGCAGCCCTATTCACCGATGGCATTCAGAGGCTGGCATTGGACTACAAGATGGAAGTGCCCCACCAACCATTCTTTCGGAGCATTTTCTCGCCATTAAGAGCGACGGCTTGGGGACGCCAGCAAAGCTTGTGTACGGCCTTAGACCAGTTTCTTGGTTCCAGCCGAGTTACTGATCGAACTGACGACGACAAAACGCTCGTGATTGCATCCCGTTTGGCGGCAACGGGCTAAGGAGATCATGACAACGCCAGTTCTGCTCAGTAGGGATGGCCAGAGGGTGTCGCTCGGGCAGATGCTCGGTAGAGGAGGTGAGGCGTGCGTCTACGAGATCGCTGGGCAGCCGGACAAAGTCGCGAAGGTGTATCACAAGCCGGCTGACCTTTCGACGGCAGAAAAGCTAGCTGTGATGTGCGATATCGGAACTGAACGCCTGAGAAAACTAACGGCTTGGCCGTTAACGACTTTGCATGACACATCGAAGCGCCAAACTCTGGGTATGCTGATGCCAAATGTGGCGGGATACAAGGGCGTACATCTTTTATACACCCCCAAGAGCCGATTCAGAGAATTCCCCGCAGCGAACTGGACATTCATTGTTCACACCGCAGCGAACGCGGCGCGCGCTTTTGCTGCGATTCATGAACACGGAATTGTGGTAGGAGACGTCAACGAGTCCAACGTCATGGCCGCACCAAAAACCGCCATGGTAGCTCTGATCGACTGCGACAGCTTTCAGGTGACAAATGGCACTCGGTGCTATCTCTGCGAGGTTGGAACGCCAACGTACACCCCGCCAGAGCTACAGGGCAAAACGTTTGCCACGGTCGTGAGAACCACGAATCACGACGGGTTCGGACTGGCGGTGATGATTTTCCATTTGCTGTTTATGGGGAGGCATCCGTTTGCTGGTCGGTTCCTCGGCCCGGGGGAGATGCCTCTAGAAAGAGCGATAGGGGAATTTCGATTTGCGTTTTCTCGCGGCGCTGGGCAAAGGCAAATGCAGCCTCCGCCGGGATGCCTCATGCTATCCGATCTGCCGAGTGAGCTTAGCGAATTGTTCGAGGTGGCTTTCTCACCTGCTGGCGCTCAGAGCGGAAGACCGCCAGCAAGGCAGTGGGTGGATAGGCTTACAGAGCTTGAATCTAGGCTGCGGTCTTGCGGTAGGAACGCTGCACACACCTATTTTCGGGAGCTACAGGAGTGCCCATGGTGCAGGATTGAACGAAGCGGCATTGTCTTCTTCGTGAGCTTCACCTTCGCAACGGGAGCGAGCACACTCAATATCGAGCAGGTCTGGAGCGAGGTCTGCGCCATCACCTCACCGGGCCCGGTGCCGATACTTTTGCCAATCGCCAAAGTAACGCTAACACCATCGGCCGCCGCGCAGGTAGCTGGAAAGTACCGGAGCTTGCGATGGGGCGCTGCAACTGTGATTGTCCTAGCTGGTTTCGGCCTGTGTTTCACCGCCGAGACCATCTTGCCATTGATTGTCGCGGCTCTGATTGCTTTCGGAATCACAAAGGCGAAACACAATCAGGGACCATTTGTAGCAGCTGTTCAGGGTGCGCAGGCAAGGGCCGCTGCGGTGCAACGCCAATGGAACGAGCAGACTGGAGATACCTCTTTTATACGAAAGCGTTCCGAACTTGAGCAGCTAAGGAACGAGCTTCTCGGATTACCGCAGTTACGGCTAAAGCGATATCAGGAGCTAGAAAGGAATAAGTACAACGCGCAACTCAGCCGTTTTCTAGAGCGCTACTCGCTCGAAAATGCATCCGTCCATGGAATCGGGCCGGGCCGAAAAGCGATACTACGATCATATGGCATTGATGATGCGGACGATGTCATAAAGTTGAGAACTCAGTCCGTTCCCGGCATCGGCCCGAATTTCACGGCGAGACTTCTATTGTGGCGAGAATCGCTGGTAAACAAGTTTGTCTTCAATCCCGCGAAGGCGCTAGATCCGAATGATGTGCGTCGGCTAGACGTCGAAATTGCGAACCGACGAAGCTCGCTGGAGCGTGCTGTAATAGACGGAGCGACGGAGTTAAAGAGAATACGTGCTCAGGTGCTTGCTTCCAGAGAGGCTTTACAGCAGGAATACCAGATCGCTACAAGGGAGTTACAGCAGGCGCAAACGGACTTGCGAGCGGTCTGATACCTATAGCCATTTTGAGAGGTAATAGATCACCGCTAAGAGAATAGCTCCTCCCCAAAGCAAGTTCTGAGGAGAGAGCCGACTGGTCCAGCCTGGAGTAGGAGTCGTGCTAGGAGGCTGCCGCTTGGTTGGTTTGGAGTAGTAGGTTCGATTGTATATGCCCGTGCCTGGAATTGAAGTTTGGCTGTAGGTACGCCCCTTCGCGTCCTTACCGGTGCGAAAGCCGCGACCTCCCAGTGACCAGCCCATACCTGACTTAGAAAAATTCAAGCGAAGAGGGCCTAATCTGGCACTTCGCCGGAAGCTCCATCCCATCGTAGCACCTCGCCAGCCGAGGCTTCATCATATTGGGTGGGCAGGTTGCTTCGCAAGAACCATTTGTGAGGTTGAAGGCGGGTGGCCCAGCCTACACATCCGGGGTGCCCCATCCGAGCTTCTTTTGCTCGGGTGGGGTTTTCGTTTCAACGAAGGACGACGTTCGTCTACGCGACGGCATTCAGGCCCTTGTTCGCCACCAGGTTCAATAGCTTCAACGATGCCCCCTGCGGCCGTTTTTCGCCGCGTTCCCATTGGCTGACCAGTCCGGTGGATAGGTTAAAATGACGCGCGAAGACCGCCTGGCTGCCCCTTCCCGCAGTCGAAGCTGGCGGATTTTCGGAGTGGGGAACCGCTGCACCGGCGTCGAACTCGCGCTCAGTCGGCGGCACGTTTTTCGTCCCTGCGACCCGGGTTGGCAAGCAGAAGGCGAACCTGGGGCGCACACGTATGCCCTCGCCGACCATCAACTCATTCCACGCTGGATTGGAACAAACGCACCGGAGAACCACGCCGCAAGGCGAGCTGTCCGGCTTTTATCTCGCCTACGCAACCATGGTTATCGATGGGCGGCAGGTGCGCTACGAGCCGCTCCGCTGGAGCCGGTACCGCTATGCGGGCCTGCCATTGATGCTCCACCTCGCGCCATCCCCCGCCCCGCGCTGCCGCCGAACATAGGACCTTCCAAGCCGATCGCGGCTCCACGCATCGGAGGCGCGGCAAAGACGTGGGGAGACGAGCCGTGGTGCGCGGCGGCCATGCCGGAATTAGGAGCGGCGAAGGTGTTGTGGCCGGCAGCTATTCCGGTTTGGTGCGGCGCGGCAAAGCCCCGCGGCGCGGCAGTTGCTCCAGCTACTCGACCGGGAACAACGCTGGCGAAGCTGGGTGGGATGCGGCCTCCGGGAACGGCTGCGGGCATACCCGCGGTCTTGCCGACCATCACCGTGTTTGGCGCAGCGTTTGCCATGATCGGCGGAGGCGTCGCCGCCGTCCAACCCGCCGGCGCTCTCGCTATCCTAGGCACAGTCTGGAATCCTCGCGCGTACCAGGTGCCGTTGTAGCCGCCACCCGGGACCCACGCCCATCCAGCGCCATTGATGAACGCCCATGAACCATAGTGGTACGGCAGCCATCCCCACGGATAAGCGGAAGCCCATGTGTAACCCATGCCGGGGTAGAACATCCAGGCGCCATTCATGTAGGGGCTCCAACCGGTCATCGCGTTGGCGAAGCCGTAGGGCTGCCACACGTAGCCATAACCGGAGGCGTAGAAGTAGTCGCCGTAGTAGTTGAGGTCCTGCAGCCCATAGGCGCGGCTCGGTCCACTGTAGCTGGCCTCTTGCGCGTAGGTATTGGTGTAGGCTTGCCGTTCTTTGTTCCAGGCATCAGTAGGGAGCGAATCGGTGCCCATCGCGACCGTGTAGCCGACAGCGCCCTTTGGGTCGACGGATATAGTTTGTTTTTTGTGAACCGTGACGGTCTGCGCTTGACCTTCCAGTTGCACATCGCCCTTGAAGACGGCTACCTGAAGCTCTCCGCCAGCTGTATTAAGCCGCATCTCCGTGCCGCGACGAACCAGAAAGGTGCTGCCTTCCGAGCTGAGCCGATAGATATCGTTGCCCTTCGAGGCCGCGTCAAGATAGACGAGCCCTTTCACTACCTTGATCTGGTTCACCTTGTCGCCGGCATCATTGATCAGGAGTTGCGTAAACTTGACTTCGGAATTCTCGCCCAAGCGGAGGGCGCTCTCGTTTTCGAACTCAACTTCGGCAAGACCGTCGGTGCCAGTGACCAGACGAGTCCCTTCGACAATCGGCGTATTTAGGATGGCGCGTTCCAGCCCTTGCCCGGTGCCGCGGTCCATCTGGACCTGACCCTCGATGGAGCTGAGGCGAACGATCCTGGCGTGCGACTCGGCCAGCGCCGTCATCGACGTTCCCGCCAGAACCAATGCGCCGATTGCTAAGATTGCGAACCCGAAATGCCTGGTCATGGATGTACTCCTTGGCCCAAAAAAACCTCAATGCTGGATGTGCGAGAGAGGGAATCGGCGGCAATTGAACTGGCGAGCCTCGTCGAGGCCCTTCTCTGCCTAAGCTTATTAAACACCAGTTTGGATGTAAGTTCCCGAAAATCGCGAGCAGGAATTGTCAAAACTTTGTGGCATGCATGGTGTCAATCACGGTTTTCCGGGATTCTGCGCTGCTGTGGTCCCTGTCTGATCGACCGCTTTCAAGAGATGTTGCGCACTCTGGCGGCTGATGTTCATCATGTTGGGATCGTTGGCAATCCTGCGCAGAATGGGCGCGATCACTTCGAGCTCCTCAACATTGTGGGCAGCCTGCAGGTCCTCGAGTTCCTTCAGGCGCTGGTCCATTCCCAATTTGTCAAAACGATATTGGAAGGCGAGCTTCCGGCCATAGTCGATAGTCGTGGCGATGCCCATGAAGAGCTTCGTCAGCTCCTCCACATCAGGATTCTGCGAGAAGTTGTAAGTAGCGGCGCCCTGGACCTGGGGCGAGCGGTACTCCAGAGTCTTCTTGCCGGTCTGCGCGATGCGTTTGAGATGGGATTCGAGATCGCCGCGGAAGTAGTTCAGTTTCTGAGCGAGCTCAAAGACTTTCTGCCGGTTCAGGTCCGACATCGTGAAATCCTGCTGGTAGGCGTCCGTGTCGCCGCTGTCGCCCGGATGAGGAGTGCCGTCGAAATGGGTTTTGCCATCAGCCTGTACCACGATCGAATACTTCTGCCAGGGAAAGCCCTGAGACCAATCGAAATCAAAGCGTACCGAGGCTTGGGCTGGGGCCGCGTCGGGTGTGGAGGTTTGCAGCGCTGGAGCCGATACAGCCAGGAGAAGTCCGAAAACAGCCAACCACGTTTTCATTCTGGCGAGAGATTGTATCAGCGAGCCGCATGTTGCCGCCGCAAGGTGCCGGCGGTATGAAGGTGACAGATGGCAATCGCCAGCGCATCGGCGACATCGGGGGGATTCGGCGGCACGGGCAAATTCAGCAAGCGTGCGACCATAACTTGCACCTGGCATTTCTCCGCCTTGCCATAGCCAACCACGGCCGATTTGATGGAGAGCGGCGAATAGGCGATGACCTCCAGTCCCGCTTGCGCTGCCGCCAGCATGGCCACCCCGCGCACATGACCCAGCTTCAGCGCCGACTTCACATTGACCGCATAGAATACATCTTCGATGGCGACCTGCTCGGGCGAGTAGCAGTTGATGATTTCCGTAAGGTCTGCGCAGATCTTTCTAAGCCGCAGCTCCAGCGCATCACGCGGCGAAAGGTGAATCGCGCCGCTACAAAGATGGCAGAGAGCGCCGGAGGCATCCTGCTCCACCACGCCGTACCCGGTGTACTCGCCGCCGCAATCGATGCCCAGCACGCGCATTGCGGAGAGTGTAGCAGGAGCGAGTTGCGATGGGGTATGGGGAGGGTTATCGAAACGTGTTCTGATCAGGAACGCCGCGACCTCGGAGAGGATTCCCCGGCCTTAGTTCGCGAATCTACTATTGAGCAAGGGAGGCAATCTTCCGATGTTCACTTCACGACCGATTGGATTTGTGATCAGTCCTCACCGGCATACCAGCGACATCCCCAAGGGCCTGGGCACAAAACATGAAGCGGAGGGCGTGCTCAAAATCTTGCCCGAGTTTGAGGCGGGACTCAAAGACATCGAGGGCTTCTCACACCTCGTCGTGCTTTGGGAGTTCGATCGCTCGCGAGGCTTCGAATTGCTGGGTACCCCGCCCTCCGACAATCAGCCGCATGGTGTGTTTGCGACGCGATCCCCGCGGCGTCCGAATCCGATTGGCCTCACTATTGTCGAGCTGCTTCGCCGGGACGGCGCCGAGCTGCAGGTTCGCGGCGTAGACATGCTGGACGGAACGCCGATTCTCGACATCAAGCCTTACCTGTCGAGTATTTCAGCCGAAAAGCTGCGCCGCGGATGGCTGGCCGCGGCCGAAGCCCGGCAGAGGTAGCCGCGATTTCTCGGCAGTGCGAGAACTGCGGGTAGACAGGACCGGGTAGAGCTGACCTTCAGGTCAGTGGTGCGTGTTTTCTGGATGGACGGTTGCGGACTTCAGCCCGCAAGGAGTTGGGATCTCAATGGCCGATGCTGTACGGTCGGCGCCTGAAACGGGTGCCGCCGGCTGAAGCCGGCTCGGAAATCAACCATGGCGTCGATGGAAGCCGCTGCTTCCCAATGCCTCGTTATCGGCACAGCGGTTGGTAGGGCAAACTTTGGCCTTCGACAATCGCTTCCGGATTATGCGTAACTAACGCCTCGGCAATTTCCCCACCCGCCAATTCCGCAATTGCGTCGCGTGCCAAGGACAGGATTGGCCTGCGGTTCACCGGGTCATGGGCATCGCTGGCCACCGCATGGATCGCTTCCCGTTTGAGCAGCCACTTCACCATGCTCCTCGAGCGCGTTCCCCACGCGCCGGTCACCGCGTCTGCTGTCACCTGCACCAGGCACCCGTGCTCAATCAGTTGCAGCACCGTCTCCGGCCGGTTCAGCAGCGGCCGGTTGCGTTCCGGATGGGTGATGATGGGAATCAGCCCAACGCTCGCGATGGCCAGCACGTCTTGTTTGATGCTGGGCGGAATGCCGTAATCGCTGAACTCGATGAGCAGATATTGCGAGTCGCCGATGGTGTAGCGCCGGGGATTCGCCAGCGCGTCCTTGATGTTGTCGTAGGAGAAGTGAAAGTCGCAACCCAAACTGAAGGTCAGCTTGCCATTGGCGGCATCGCTTAGCTCGCCCAGCATTTTGATGTAGCGCTCGCGATCGTAGCTGTACTCGTCATTGCTGTGCGGCGTGGCAACGATGTGGGTGATGCCGTCCTGTTCCGCAAGGCGGCACATCTCCGCGGTCATTTCCCAGGAGCTGGAACCGTCGTCGATCCCCGGCAAAATATGGCAGTGGATATCGATCATGATGCAGTTTTCAAGTTTCGAGTTTCGAGTCGGCAATCAGCATTCAAGTTGGTACTGCTGCTGTCAACCTCAGCCGCTGTCTCGATTCAAGCAGCATGAATATAACTAGAAACTGGAAACTCGAAACTACCTTCAATACCGCTGCTTGATGAAGTCGGTCATCTTCGCATAGGCCGCGCTCAGCACCTGCTCCGGAGGCAGGAACACGATCCGCATATGGCGGGTGCCGGGCTTTTCGCCAAAGCCAGATCCATGGACCACCAGGACGTGCTTCTGCTTCAGCAAGTCAGTCACGAATGTCAGGTCGTCCTCGGTGATCTCTAGCGTGGGGTATGCGTAGAACGCGCCCTTGGGCGGCACCAGCTTCACGTGCGGCGTGTGCTTCGCCCATTCGACGGTAAGATCGGCGCGGCGTTTGAGCTTACGCAAGACTCCCTCGAGATGGTCCTGCGGTCCCTCCAGTGCCGGCCTGATGGCGTGCTGGAATGGATGCGGCGCCGACAAGCGCGCCCGCAACAGGCGGTGCACCGCTCCCATATAAGGGTGCAGTACCTCGCGCGGGCCGGTGGCGATTGCCCATCCAATGCGCCATCCGGGTACTAGATAGGCTTTCGACAATCCGTTGAAGGTGACAATCGGAACGTCAGTAGCCAGCGTGGCGACGGAGACATGCTGGTGTGCGTCATCGAAGATGAGCTTGTCGTAAATCTCATCGGCGAAAATGATGAGCCCGTGCTCGCGCGCCAGCTCCAGAATCTTCTCCAGCGTGCGCTTCGAGTACACTGCTCCGGTCGGATTGTTGGGTGTGATCAGCAGAATGGCGCGGGTGCGGGAGTTGATCTTGCGCGCCATGTCGGCGACGTCGGGCTCCCAGCCGTGCGCTTCGTCGAGGTTGTAGGGGTTGGCCGGGCAATCCAGCTTGGCCATGATGGCGCCGTAGAGCGGATACTCGGGGCTTGGCGTCAGCACGTTGTCACCGGGGTTCAACAGCGCGGTCAGGCAACTGTCGATAACTTCGCCGCTGCCGTAGCCGACGAAGATGCTCTGAATATCGCGAAAGCCGTTGCGCTCAGCCTGGCTGTGGATGGCTTCAATGGCTGGCTTGATTCCCAGCGAGTCGGCGTAGCCATTGTGGCCGTCGACCATCGCCTTCAGCACCGCTTCGATCATGTGCGGCGGGGTGTGGAAGTCGTACTTGCAGGGATCGCCGATGTTGAGATAGAGGATCTCGTTTCCCTCGCGCGCGACTTCATCGGCAACAACGGCCAGATCGCGGATAGCGTACCGCACGTTCATCATGCGGCTTGCCGCCATTACTTCAGCTACAGCTTTGGTAACCATGATTGCATCCTTAGAGCTTTCGGCCATGAGGTAGCCATTAGCGGAGTATAAAGGCCTCTTCTGCGTGCAGACTGCCGAGCTCGCGAATTACAGTTTTGCGCTACCGGGCAAAAAACCGCCGTGGGCGTCTGCTATTACCGGAACTCCCCATTATCGCCTAACCTATCCTGAGGGCGAAACCATGGAATGCGATGTGCACCAGTGCGAGTTGCAAACTGGTCTGTCGGAAGCAGGTCCGAAGCGCGGCTACGTGAGCAGAAATCGCTTGCATCAGGGCACGACGTCACAGGCTACTGAAAAACTCCGTTTTCGAACGCCTTGTGTCAGGGCACGACGTCAGTCGTGCCGATAGGCGGTTTATTTTTGTTATCCCGAGCCGACCTTAGTTGGGGAGGGATTTGCTGTTTCGAAATTTGCCAGCGGCCTGTGAAAGTCCGTGGCCGGATGCAACTCGAAATTTCTGAGATGGTTTCTAGACAGCGGCTTGCGGGCGAACGTCGCACCGAGACCAGTTCTGAATCAAACTACGTGCACCAGTGGAGCCTACTGGTCCGTGCTTAAGGCTTCGCGCAACTTTGCCCCCCGGTGGGCGAGGTCGTTAGCTTGGCTATTATGTTCGCGGGCAATGTGGGCTATCGAAAATTTGACGGCCCGCGCCAGCTTGCGGCAGGTCCAGTTGAGGGAGTGGAGTCGCGGGCTCCGGCAAGCGTACTCGCCGGTCATTTGCTTGACCACCACCTCGGAGTCCGAGTACACGTGAAGCGCCCTGGCGTGGACCGATACGGCGTGCTGCAAAGCCTCCAGCAGAGCAACATACTCGGCGACATTGTTGTCCTGATGTCCGATCCACTTCGCGATGCGGGTGGTCTCGCCATCGGGGCTCTCGATCACCACTCCAATGCCGGACCGCCCCGGATTTCCATGGGAGCCACCATCGACATAGGCTACGAGGTCGGACATTGAACTCCTGTGCACCCAGATTGCTTTACAAACCGCGATTCGTCAAGCCGCAGTCATGGTTCCTCGACGGCCAGGTCCGCGCCGTCCCAGTTTCTGTGCAAAACATGTGAATCACACGTTGGATATTGTGCCGTATTTTGAATTTTGAATTTTGAATTGTTTCATTTAGCCGCCCACAAGAAAAAAGCTGCATTTGCACCAACCTTGGGCGTTGACAAATTGTAATCCTGGGCTAGGATGGCTCTCGTCGACGGCAGAAAAGGGCAGGCAACAAATCGTAGCCGGTCCGAAGTATGCTGAGCGATTGGTTCGAGCGGGGCGACCCGCCGTAACCGCCAAACCCGAAAAAACCGACTGCACTGCGAGGTGTCAGCCGGGGTTTGGAGCCGCGAAAGCGGTGATCGCGTCAAAGGCTGTGACGGTACATGCATCCACGCCGGTAGCTCCCTCGCAGGAGTTGGCGGCTAGAGCATAACCAAAGTCACAGCCTTTTCCATTTCCCCGCCACTTTTATTTCTCGCTGCAGTCCCGCTCTCAAATCACTGCCACGTCCGGTACGAGGCTACTTTCGTCGTTATCACGCGACTATATGACGCACGTCACATACGGCTCGCCCATGCTATAGTGAGTTCCCTCCAATTTTCTGCGGCACTTGTATCCAGGAGGATGGCGCGCCAGCCGCATTTGGGGTTAGTGGGGTTCACTACCCAAATTTCATCCTTACGATAGTCCGTCGGGTGGGTAGGCAAACCGGGGAAGAGACAGCGGATTGTGGGTTGCCGTGCTAGCGCATGAGGTCGCACACCGCGCGCCGGCCGGAGAGGGGGCAGTATGCGGGAATTCAGCTTATCGAAAGTGGTGTGCATCGTCTTTATGTTTTGTGCCGCGACGGCGATTAGCTTGCCTGCACAGACCCTGACCACGCTGCACAGCTTCCAACGCACGACCGACGGATCCGACCCTTCCGCCGGGCTGGTACAAGCCACCGACGGAAACTTCTACGGGACCACCCGCAGTGGCGGCGCCTACAACCAGGGCACGGTCTTCAAGATGACCCCAGGGGGCACGGTGACCACACTTTACAGCTTTTGCGCCCAATCAAGCTGCCCTGACGGCAGTGCGAGCAACGGTGCCGCCCTGGTTCAAGGCACGGACGGGAACTTCTATGGGACAACCTCGGGAAACGGTTTCAACAGTCGCGGCACGGTCTTCAAAATCACCCCCAGCGGCACCCTGACCACGCTGCACAGCTTCCAGGGATCTCCGAATGACGGCGACACCCCCGCTGGGCTGGTGCAAGCCACGGACGGGAACTTCTACGGGACAACATCCCATGGCGGGACTGACGGCTATGGCACGATCTTCAAGATTACCCCAGCGGGCACGCTGACCACGCTTTACAGCTTTTTGTGCTTCCCTTGCACTGACGGCGACCAGCCTGACTCCGCGCTGGTGCAAGGCACCGACGGCAACTTCTACGGGACAACCACGGACGGCGGGGCCAGCGGCATCTATGGCACGGTCTTCAAAATCACCCCCAGCGGTACGCTGACCACGCTTTACAGCTTCAACTACACTGACGGTTACAAGCCTTTTCAGGCACCGTTGGTTCAAGGTACTGACGGGAACTTCTACGGGACAACAGAGGGTGGCGGGACCCAAGGGTTAGGCACGGTCTTCAAAATCACCCCCAGCGGCACGCTGACCACGCTTTTCAGCTTTGGCTCTCAAAGAGGCTGCGCTGACGGCGTTAACCCTTACGCAGGGCTGGTGCAAGCCACCGACGGCAACTTCTACGGGACAACTCGCTATGGCGGGCGTGGCAGCTGTACTGATGACCTTGGCACGGTCTTCAAAATCACCTCAAGCGGTGCGTACACTGTGCTTCACAGCTTTTGCTCTCAAACGAACTGTGCTGACGGCTACTCTCCTGACGCAGGGCTGGTGCAAGCTACGGACGGGAACTTCTACGGGACAACCCAGTCCGGCGGGGCCTACGACGATGGCACGGTGTTCAGTCTGTCGCTCGGGCAGACCAGCTACAACCTGACGGTATCGACTAACGGCAGCGGGATGGTAACCAGCACGGACGGGTTCATCAACTGTCCCGGTACGTGCAATCATTCCTATCCCCCAAACACGCCCGTGACGCTCAATGCCACTCCAGCGCAAGGCTGGACCTTCACCGGTTGGAGTGGTGCCTGCAGCGGAACCGGCTCGTGCAACCTGACCATGACCCAGGATCTATCGGTCACGGCTACTTTCAGCCAAACCCCCGTCTATTACACCTTGAGCGTCTCCCCAAGCGGGAACGGAACAGTTACCAGCACTGACGGTTTCATTAACTGTCCTGGCACTTGCTCCTATACCTATTCTTCTGGCACCCGAGTGACGTTAGATGCGACTCCCGGCCAAGGATGGGTTTTTGGCGGGTGGAATGGTGCGTGCGCTGGCACTGGTCCCTGCACACTAACCATGACCCAATCCTTATCGGTCGGTGCCATGTTTTCGCAAGCCCTGCAATTCGTTGCCACCGCCCCCTGCCGCCTGCTGGATACGCGGCCGCAGTATGGGGGCGCCGGTCCGATTCAAGGGGGCACCACTGCGACGTTCAACCTGCCGCAGTTGGCGCAAGCGGCAAAGGCTGTACCGATCTGTCCTCGGCCGCGGCTTATTCGCTGAACGTGGCCGTGGTTCCATCGACGGGATATTTGGCCTATCTCACCCTTTGGCCCGCGGGTCAGCAGCGACCGGGGGTGTCGACGTTGAACTCGCTGGATGGCCGCATCAAAGCAAACGCTGCAATTGTGCCGGCAGGCGTTAATGGGTCAGTGAACGTGTACGTAACCAATACAACGAACGTCATCATCGACATCGATGGCTACTTCGCGCCAACCAGTCCCTCGACCCTGGCGTTTTATCCGCTGCCACCCTGCCGGGTAGCCGACACACGCTCCATGAACTACCCGCCTGGCCTGGGCCAACCGCACCTTTCGGCAGGGATGGCAAGGGATTTCCCGGTGCAGTCCAGCCAGTGCAACATTCCAACCACGGCGCAGGCGTATTCGCTGAATTTCGCGCAGGTGCCTTATCCCGCTCTAGGCAGTCCGCTGTACTATCTGGAAGTGTGGCCTACTGGCCAGATGCCGCAGCATCCGGTCTCCACCCTGAACAACATAACCGCAACGATTGTAGCCAACGCTGCCATTGTGCCGGCGGGCACGGGCGGGGACATCACGGTATTTCCCAGCAACGACAGCGACCTGGTGATCGACATCAACGGATACTTTGCGCCGGCGGGGCAGGGCGGCTTGTCGCTGTACCCGGCAGTGCCTTGCCGGGTGATTGACACCCGCTATATCGGTAGCGGGCAGCCGTTCAGCGGAACGTTGAGCCCGCCAGTGAATGTGGCGGGCAGCGCGTGCGGAGTGCCGGGGAGCACGGCGCAGGCGTATGTCTTCAATGCCAGCGTGGTGCCGGCGGGTCCGCTGGGTTATCTGACCTTGTGGCCCGACGGCCAGGATCAGCCCGCGGTTGCGACGCTGAATGCGCTCGATGGCTGGATCACCAACAACATGGCGATTGTTCCCAGCAGCAATGGAAACGTCGATGCTTTTGCCTCGGGGGTCACGCAGCTGATCCTCGACATCTCCGGATATTTCGCACCATAACCCAAACTGTGAGTTGAAAGCACACTATCGGAGCTCCCGGGTCTCGAAACCGCGAGACCCGGCCACCTGCCCGCTATGCTTTGTGCTTGACAATATGGTTTCCGAATGGCAAGATTTGCGCGTTATCATTTTCCGTCCTGAGAACTCGACAATGCACAGCTTCGGCATTTAAGTCACCGCGAGCCCAATAAGCATTCCTTCTGGCCATCATTGCCCATACTGCAGAGCTTGGGAAATTGGGGAGGACGCACATGCCAGCCACTCGTCGCATTCTGGATTTTCTGCTTGCCTTTACCCTCATAGCGACCTCAGCATCTGCCTTTGCACAGGTGGTCATCTCGACCGTACCCGTGGGATACTTCCCGTACGGTGTGGCGGTCAATGCTGTCACGAACAAAATCTACACTGTGAACAACGGCGACGGAACGCTAACCGTGATCAACGGGACTACCCTTGCGACCCAAACCGTCACTGTGGGGTCTTCTCCCGTCCAGGTGGCAGTTAACTCCGTTACTAACAAAATCTACGTGACCAATTATTGTGGAAGTGACCCTAACTGCAGCGGCGGCAGCAACGGAACAATGACCGTGATCGATGGATCTACGCTCGCCACCCAGACCGTCACTGTTGGGATCCGTCCCTTCGGCGTCGCGATCAACTCCGTCAGCAACAAAATCTATGTGGTGAACTACGGCAGCGGCTATTGCTCCAGCGGCAGCGGCAATGGAACAGTAACGGTAATTGACGGGGCTACGCTCTCGACCCACAGCGTCGTCGTGGGCGTCTGTCCTAATGGCGTGGCGATCAACTCCACTACCAACAAGATCTATGTGGCTAACACTTGCGGCAACGATTCCAGTTGCAGCGGCAGCAGCCCGGGAACGGTGACAATCATCGACGGACTTACGCTTGGCACACAAACCGTGAACGTGGACTATTACCCGTACGACATGGATGTGAACTCGGCCACGAACAAGGTTTATGTTGACAACGCGTTCTGCAGCGGTTGCGGCGACGATGGAACCGTGACCGTGATCGATGGGACCACGCTTTCCACCCAGCGCGTCCTGGTAGGGTTTAGTCCGTATGATGTGAGGGTCAATTCTGCCACCAACAAGATTTACGTCCCCAACCACTGCGGTAACGATCCCAATTGCGGCAGCACGGGAACGGTGACCGTCATCGACGGGACGACGCTCTCAACCTCTACCGTCGCGGTCGGGGCTGACCCGCAGCAGGCGGCGGTCGATTCGGCAACCAACAAGGTCTATGTAACCAACAATTGTGGCAATGACCCGAATTGTGCAACCGCCGGCACAGTGACCGCAATTGATGGCGCAACTCTTTCGACCACTCCGGTTGCGGTAGGAGATTACCCTTACTTCTTAGCAGTCAATCCTTCAACCAATACAGTCTATGTTCCTAGTAGGGATGATAATACCGTTTCTGTCATAGGCGGCGAAGCCAAGCTGCAACTGGTTGCCGTGACTCCATGCCGCCTGCTGGATACGCGGCCGCAGTATGGCGGGGGCGGTCCGATTCCAGGAGGGAGTACCGCGGCCTTCAACTTGCCGCAGTTGGCGCAAGCCAAAGGCTGCGCGAACCTATCCTCGGCCGCTGCCTATTCACTCAATGTTGCGGTGGTTCCGCGGAGGATATTTAGGCTATCTCACGATTTGGCCTGCACCGGTAGCAGCGACCGGTGGTAGCGACGCTGAACTCTCTGGATGGCCGCATCAAAGCAAACGCTGCGATTGTGCCGGCCGGCGTTAATGGGTCAGTGAACGTGTACGTAACCAATACAACGAACGTTATCATCGACATCGACGGATATTTCGCACCAACCAGCCCCTCGACGCTGGCGTTTTATCCGCTGCCACCCTGCCGGGTAGCCGACACGCGCTTCACGAACTACCCAACTGGCCTGGGTCAACCGCACCTTTCGGCAGGGATGGCAAGGGATTTCCCGGTGCTGTCCAGCCAGTGCAACATTCCAACCACGGCGCAGGCGTATTCGCTCAATTTCGCGCAGGTGCCTTATCCCGCGTCTAGGCAGCCCGCTGTACTATCTGGAAGTGTGGCCTACCGGCCAGATGCCACAGCATCCGGTCTCTACCCTGAACAACATAACCGGAACGATTGTGGCCAATGCTGCTATTGTGCCGGCGGGCACGGGCGGGGACATCACGGTGTTTCCCAGCAACGACAGCGACCTGGTGATTGATATCAACGGATACTTTGCGCCGGCGGGGCAGGGCGGCTTGTCGCTGTACCCGGCAGTGCCTTGCCGGGTGATTGACACCCGCTATATCGGTAGCGGGCAGCCGTTCAGCGGAACTTTGAGCCCGCCAGTGAATGTGGCGGGCAGCGCGTGCGGGCCGGGGAGCACGGCGCAGGCCTATGTCTTCAATGCCAGCGTGGTGCCGGCGGGTCCGTTGGGTTATCTGACCTTGTGGCCCGACGGCCAGGATCAGCCCGCGGTTGCGACGCTGAATGCGCTCGATGGCTGGATCACCAACAACATGGCTATTGTTCCCAGCAGTAACGGCAAGGTGGATGCTTTTGCGTCGGGGATCACGCAACTGATCCTCGACATCTCCGGCTATTTCGCGCCGTAGTCAAACAATGCGATTGAAGTGCGCTGCGGACCTCCCGGGTCTCGAAACCGCGAGACCCGAGTTGCCCGTCCCTTCAACTGTTTCCGGCGTCTTCAGAGAACGACGCGGCTTTCACGACATCGGCTTCAGGTCCTGCAGCATGGTCGGAATCAACTCCGACACTGTGGGATGAATGTGCATAGCCCGAGATACCACAGTGTAGGGAGCCTTGGCGTACATGATGTCAAGCAAGGAGTGAATCACCTCATCACCTCCGGTGCCCAGCACCGCCGCGCCCAGTATTAGCCTGGTTTCCGCATCGACGATCACTTTCATGAAGCCCTGGGCCTCGCTCTTCTCGATGGCGCGTCCCACATTAGCCATCTCGTACTTTCCGATGAGTGCCTTGCGGCCTGACTTGCGCACTTCAGTTTCGGTCATCCCGGCGCGTCCCAGGGGCGGATCGATGTAGAGGTTATAGGCGGTAATGCGATCACTCACCTTGCGATTGTCGCCATCCAGAAGATTGGCAGCGACAATCTCAAAATCGTTGTAGGAAGTGTGAGTGAATCCGCCCCGGCCGTTGCAGTCGCCCAGCGCCCAGATTCCCGGAACGTTGGTTTGCAGGTGATCGTCAACCGCTATGTTTCCGTGCTTGTCCTGCGCCACTCCCGCATTGTCGAGACCCAGATCGTCGGTGTTGGGCCGGCGCCCGGCCGCAATCAGGACGTGGCTGCCGATGACCGGGGAAGTATCGGCAGTGCAATCCACGCCCGCGACAATCTGTTCTCCGCGCTTCTCGAAGCTGATGCAGGTAGCGCTCAGGCGAACGGTCACGCCTTCACCCTCCATGATGTTCTTGATCTCCGCCGAAACATCTTCATCTTCGCGAGGGATGAGGCGCGGATCGCGTTGCAGGATCGTGACCTTGCTGCCGAAGCGGCGATACATTTGGCCAAACTCCAACCCAATGTAGCTGCCGCCGACGATGATGAGATGCTCGGGCAAGAAATCGACGCCCATCATGGACGAGTTGGTTAGGTAGGGGATGTGCTCGATGCCGCGGATCGGCGGGACGGCGGCGCGGCCGCCGACGTTGATGAAGATCTGGTCGGCACTCAGGCGATCGTCGCCAACGGCAACGACGTGCGGCGACTCGAAGCGGGCCTGGCCTTTGTACACGTCGCAGCTGGACTGCTCCCGCAGGCGGCGCTCAGCGCCTTCCTGGGAAGGGCGCTGGATTTCGTCCTTGCGAGCTTTCACCTTCTTCATATCGACCCTCACGTTGCCGTCGAAGAGAACGCCGAATTCGGCGGCGCGCCGCACCAGGTGCGCCAGTTCCGCGCTGGCGACCAGGGTCTTCGTCGGAATGCACCCGGTATTGACGCAGGTTCCGCCAAACAGATTGCGCTCGATGATGGCGACTTTATGTCCCGCCTTGGCGAGCCGAATCGCCAGGAACGGGCCCGATTGTCCGGTGCCGATGATGATCGTGTGGTAGGACTTGTTCATTGCCCCTCCATGCGCATGCAAGGAAGGGTAATATGCCGGGGGGTGCGGCGTCACGCGAAGCTAACGACTCGTTATTGCCAACTCAGCGCTATCCTGCCAGGTTGCTTCTCTGGCTGGCAGGATGAAGCTCGTGGCGCGCTCCGTGAGGGCGGTAATGGTCAAACTGGGATTCACGCCGAGATTGGCGGCGACCACCGATCCGTCACACACGTACATATTCTTGTAACCGAAGACCCGGTTGCGGTAGTCAACCACGCCATGAGCGGGCGAGTCGGCCATGGTGCAACCTCCCAGACAATGCGCCGTGCCGGGAACGTTGAACAGAATCTCCGGCAACATGCTCATCGCCGTGCCGCCGGCCATGCGCGCAAACTTCTCCGCAAAGTCGTTGGCGGCAGGAATGAAGGTGGGCACCTTGTGACCGCGGCTGACCAGAAACTTGCGAAAGGGCCAGAACCAATGGCGCTCCCAGCGCATGTCGATGTGGCCTTCGAGCGCCTGCATGCAAAGCAGAATGACCGCTTCCTTAGCCCATCCGAAGGGCTGCAGGATACGAATCGTCTTGATAGGATGCAGCAGCAAGGAGACGACGAGATTCTTCATCCAAAGCGCCACCCGGCCGGGGCCCGGACGGCCCCCGGTGAGAATCGTGGCCAGCATACCCATGGTGTCGGAGCCTTCGGGATAGCGCACCGTCTCAATGTGCGTGTGCTCGTCGATGTAAACGCCCGAGCCGATGGCAACGCCCTTGGACAGGTCCTGTTTCGAGCCGGGCACGCGCACGCCAATCAGCGACTCGGAGTTGGTGCGAACCCGTTTCCCGAGCTGATCGCTGATGGCCGGCAATGAGCCTTTATCTTTTAGGTGAAACAACAGCTCCATCGTGCCCAGCGATGACGCTGCGAAGACAATGCCGCGGCAGGTGAAGCGCTGTGGATCACGACGAATGCGGGGGGTCGATCGCACCGTGCAAACTTCATATCCCGCACTGCCATCGGTGATGCCATCGAGCGGACGGACATCGACAACCTTGGTCTCCGCGAACACCTGCGCGCCGTGCTTCTCGGCAAAGTACAGGTAATTCTTGTCCAGCGTGTTCTTGGCGCCGTGGCGGCAACCCATCATGCAACCGCCGCATGCGGTGCAGGTGGTGCGCTCCGGTCCTTCGCCTCCGAAATAGGGATCGGGGACAGTCACTCCCCCTTGTTGGCCTTCCGGCGGCTCGAGGATCGCGACATGCGTGCGATAAAAAGTATCGCCCACGCCAGCGGCAGTGGCGACGCGCTGAAGCAGCCGGTCCGCCGGACCGAGGATGCGGTTTTCGATCACGCCCAGCATGCGCGAGGCGGTGTCGTAATGCTGCGGCATCTCCGACTTCCAGTCGGCCAATCCTCGCCATGTTCCGCTCTCCCAAACCTTTTCCGGTGGCCGCAGCAAGGTACAGGCATAGGTGATCGAGCCCCCACCCACGGCACACCCGTGCAGAATGGTGACGTGCCGGAAAAACCGCATACTGAAGAAACCGCGCAGCGCCAGATTGGGCCGCCAGAACCAGCGATGCAGAGACCAGCTGGTGTGCGGCAGGTTCTCCGGCGTCCAGCGGCGGCCCATCTCCATGACCGCGACCTTGTAGCCTTTCTCGGTTAGGCGATGAGCGGTAACGCTGCCGCCAAATCCGGACCCGACGACAATGAAGTCGAAATCGTAATCACGGCTGCGGCTCGACATAAGATCTGCTAGGGAAAAAGCTCCGACTCTCCTGCTCCACCTTCTCACAAAAGCGAGGCTAATACGGTGACGGGCAGGAGGTGCGGAGGGTGGATTCCCGATGCGGGAATCACTCCCAAATTGGTCATCCGTCACTGCGGGCCTGGTCGCAGCCACGGCATCATGAATTGATTCATCAGCTTTTCAGCAGGGAGACCGTTATGGCGGAGTTGCAACAAAACAATTCTTTCACTTGGGGAGACGCGCTGTTCCTGTATATCGAACGGCCGGGCCAGCCCTTGAGCATGGCCAGCGTCAGTATTTTTGAAGGCGCAATTCCGCTCAAGGCTTGCCGCGAATTTGTGGAGTCCAAGCTGCCATTGATTCCCCGCTATCGCCAGCGGGTGGTGTTTCCGCCGTTCAATCTTGGTCTTCCCAGCTGGCAGTACGACCCCAATTTTGACATTCGCAACCAAATTCATCAGATAACCTTGCGGCATGGCACGGAGGGTCAGCTGAAGGCGATTGCCTCGAAGATCGTGAGCACGAATCTTGACCGGCAGAGGCCGCTGTGGGACCTCACGCTGGTGCGTGGACTGGAAGGCAACCGCACCGGTATGGTGGCGCGTATTCATCACTGCCTGGCGGATGGAATTGCGGGCGTGGGAATCATGAACGTGCTCATGGATCCCAGGCCGGTGCCGCCGCCTGCTCCCACGCCGCGTACGCCTCCGCCTGCTCCACGCAAGCGCGATGGCGGCGCGGTATTGCTCGATAGCTTGCTGAAATCCTACTTCTCGGCGGTAAAAGGAGCGCTCACCCTGCACTCGGAGGCGCTGAACATCGCGCAAGAGGTCATGGCCAATCCGAGTGGGCCGCTGACCGATCTGATAAACGTGATGCCGGAAATCGCCGGCCCGGCGGAGCGGCTGCCGTTCAACGTGGTCTGCCATGGGCCGCAGAAGTTCGCCTGGACCGAGATCCCGATGGAGGGCATTCAGTTCGTACGCCAGCACTGCGGCGGAACGGTGAACGACGTGATCCTGAGTGTGATGACGGCGGCGATCCGCCGCTATGCCGAGCTGCGCGGGGCGAAGATGAAAGGACGCTCGGTGCGCATCATGATTCCGGTGAACGTGCGCGGCAACGGCAACGTTACCGAGTTGGGGAATCGCATCTCCTTTCTGCCGGTAACCGTCCCGCTCGACATTCTCGATCCGCAGAAACTCTTTACGTTTGTCCGCGAACGCACCGAATATCTCAAGCGGGCGCGTGCTGCCGAGTTCGTCGGCTTTGCGGGAAGCCTGTTCTCAACCATTCCGACACCGATCTGGGCGGCAATCGGTCCGGTTGCCAGCCAGCTGCCGCTGAGCTTGTGCAACATCATCTGCACCAATATTCCCGGCCCGCCGGTGCCGCTGTATCTCATGGGACAAAAGATGGTGTCCTGGTATCCCTACGTGCCGATCGGTGGCGAGATGGGAATCAACTGCGCCGTTCTCAGCTATAACGGGACCGCGTATTTCGGCTTCACCTGCGATGTCAACGCCGTGCCTGATCCGGAGCATCTCGAGAAATTCGTCAATGCCAGTTTCGCGGAGCTGTACAGCAGCAGCGCCAATGTGCAACCGATAGAAAAGCAGCCGGAGCACGCGGACAAGCCGAGACGGAAGCGCCCGAATGCCACCATTCCCGTCGCGCCGAAGCGGGCCAGGACACGCCGCAAGCAGATTTCGGTCAGAAAAGCGAAAGCGGCCAAAACAGCGGTCGCAAAGGGGAAAGCGCCAAAGGCAGCAACCGTCGACGCCAGAGCAGCCAAACCCGCCGCACAGCCTGCAACCGAGGCGCAGGAAGAAAAACTGCTGGCCGCGGCAGGCGATTAACCTGAGAGGTTTGGGAAAACAAAACTATGGCCGCGCTCCCTCAGGCCATTGTTGAACTCAAGAAGTCGGGCCTCAGCCCTGCGCTTGCGTGGGACATGAGGCCCGAAGTGTTTCTGGATTCATCTAGGGAGAGTCTGATTAAGTGCGACTGAAGTCCCTCAGGGGCTAAAGTGTCGGCGTGAGAACGGTGTCGCCGCTACGCGGCTCGGAATAATTTCCCAACTCCACCCATGATTCCGCTTCGCTTCATCCTGGGCTAACGACATAGCCGCCCCTGCGGGGCTGGATTTTCGCGGGTCATGTTCCACCGCCAAGGACAAAAGGTTAGTTCTCACGCATACGCTAAAGCCGAGCTTGACTTCGGGCACTTACGGGCGGCCTGAAGGCCGCCCCCTTCAAAACTTCACTTAATCAGAGCGTCCCTAGGGCGTAATCTCAAACACTACGCCGAGGCCATTGCTCCCGCCGCGGGAAGCCGTGCCGTAGAGGTTCCCATTCGAATCGAATACCAGGCTGCTTATCGGATTAGCTCCGTCGCTGCCGCCCGTAAAATTATGCAGAGCAGTGTAGGTCCAGCCGCCCTGCGATCGACTCAGCTTGAATACCGTTCCATAGTTGTAAGGTCCGTCGGCAAAAGTAGTTCCGTACAGGTTGCCGGCAGGGTCCATCGCCAGCTTGTCGGACGGTCCGAGGTCGATTCCGCCGGTGAAGCCGTAGATGAAGTTGTACGACCATCCATCGCCCGACGGGCTCAACTCAAAAGCGGTGCCGCCGCCGACTGGATCATGAACGGTGGTGCCATAGAGATTGCCGGACTGATCCATGATCAGCCCACCCTCGGGGATGGCGCCGTCATGTCCATAGCTAAACCCGTGGAGCGTGCTTTCTGTCCAACCCGAACCGGACGGGCGCAGGCAGTAGACGGCACCGTAGCCCGCCGGACCGTTGTTGGCGAAAACGCCGTACAGATTGCTGGAGGCGTCGATAATCACTCCGCCCCAGGGATACTGACCGTCACTGCGGCCTCGCGGCTGGTAGACCAGGTTCTCCGTCCACCCTCCACCCGAAGGCGTTAATTGGTAAACGACACCGTAGCCGGCCGAGCCCCCATTGATTGTCGTACCGTAAATACTCCCGGCCTGATCGAAGGCAAGGTCTCCCTGTGGGTACGCTCCATCATCCCCGGAGAAGCGAAAAAGTGCGGTCGAGGTCCAGCTTGCTGCGAAGCTTGCCGGCACGTGCAGCGGAGGGAGTAACTTGAATACTATGCCGCAGCCGAAATAGCCGCCTTGATTGATGCAGCCGCCCATACCTCCCGCTGAGGTCGAGCCCATCAACGAGCCATCCGGCGCAAAGACAACTTTCGCGGACGGACCGGCGCCATCGTCACCTCCACTGAAGCGGTAGAGCGGTTTCACGACCCAATCGGATCCCATCGAAGTCAGCTCGAATACGGTGCCATAGCCGCTGCCTCCGGCAAAGGCCGTTCCGTAGAGATTGCCGGCAGCATCGATGGTCAGGCCGGCGAACGGATTGGCTCCGTCGGGCCCTCCGGTGAAGTTGTGAATCACGCTGTAGCTCTGAGCGTGCAATGGCTTGATCGTGCCTGCACCCAAGATCATCGCAATAACAAATGTAGCTACGGCCTTGCCTGCCTTGCGCAGGTTCTTACTGCAAACACTGTCCCGATGCATTCCAGAATCTCCGTTTTCTCGGCCAGAGTTCTGTGGTTGCGGCGGTCTAACCGTCTGCCTGGCGCCATGGCATCCAGAAGACGGAGGGACGAGGAATGATGATTGCGCTCTGACTAGCAGGGTATGCCGGCCCGTCTCGCGTTCCAAGTTACGAAAGTGCAACAGTTGCCATTGCACTTTCGTTCACTCTGCGAATCACTGGCAGGCATATCCCGCCTGCAGTGGACACAGCCCAGCCGAGTCAGCGCAAAGCAGCTTTGCAGAACTTCAGGATGAAGCGGCGCTCGAGGTATCGTTCGCACACGCCTAAGCAACGGCGCGGAACAGACGGGGCGCTAGTGTTCGCCAGTGAGACTAACTGATGAACGGAAGGTGGGTTGATTCTCTATGAGCGCGGACAAAGGGTCAAGGGTTTGTTTTTCGGTCGCATCGAAGAGTCATAAACTGTTCTTCGATATGCAATCGGACCTTCTACTAAGAAGATCGACCAGGAATTGAATGATCGCAACAAATGGAAAGGCCGTCATCGTAGCCAAGAGTACTCATGATGGTGCGAACCCTCTGGTACCGCAACTTCCCCGTTTTGCGGTTTAAAAGCTGGTTGCACAGGCAGAGGCAATGCCAAAAATGCCGCTGTTAACCGACTTCAGCAGAGTCGCCACCGGTTTTTTTGTCGTGGAGTCAATCGTCACGGAGAATAGATTTATATCGGAGGCATGCTGGTTTCCCGCGAACATGTGCAGGGGAGTTTGCAAGGGGCTGCCGTTGAAAGTTACGGTCCAACCGCCGGTGCTCCCAGGAACGACGATGGGGTTGGATACCTGCGGAGCAGCCGGATCGGCAAAGTTGATCAGGAACATCGAGGAATTGTTCTTTGAACCAACAGCTACCGTGCTGCCGCTGATGGCCGCCGAATCGATGCTGCCGAGCGTTGTTGACTGAGACCCGAGGACAGTTGGTCCGCTCACATCGACGAGCTTGACTGTACCACCGTTTTTCGATCCCACGGCAGATAAGGTTCCGCTGAGACTGGCGGTCAAGCCAATCCCATTGTTGGGATTGAAAGAGGCGTGCGTCAAATTGTTGGGAATGCCGTTGATAATCTCGATGGTACTTGAGAGTAGCGCCGAAGCGATACCAATGGTGCCTTTAAGGCCAGTAGAACTGATCTTGGAAAGTCCGGTAAGGATCTTGCTCCCAATTTGGCTGAGTGAAGTAGGATCAGTCGCATCGAGCAAGACAACTTGAAATCCGTTAGCGTCTCCGGCGAGCACACGGCTGCCATCAAACTTAATGCCTCCGATCGCTTCGAAATTTGAGACAAAACTCCCCTGTTCCATCGGATGCGAGGGGTCGCTTACGTCGTACATCACGATCTTCCCGGTTCCCGGCAATGATGCATCTCCTACGGCAACCTCGTTACCATTACAGCTCACCAACGTTCCTCCTCCTAACCCGGGGCTTACAGGGACTACCGAAGGGTTGGCCGGGTCGGTAAAGTCGATTACCGCGAAAGTGATGGAGGTTGGTGCGCCGACAACGACAATTTCCGTTGGTGTGACTGTGGCCGCCAAGGCCGCGCTGTTCTGGCCGTTGACGGTCGCAACAATAGATGTGAGGCCCGGTGAAGCTGCCGCCGGTATCACGGCCTTGAGGGAAGTCGCGGAGCATGGCGGCGTCAAACTGGCGGGTGCGCCGCCGATCATAACCTTGTTGTTGCTGCAATTGGTGTCAAAGTGCGTTCCGGCAAGGACCATCGTGCCGCCTCTTCTTTGAGCCGGTGGACTTGCCGAGGTGATGGTGGGGAGAACCTTCAGGGCGACGCTGGCAGAGCTGTTGGCCCCAGTTGCACTTCCATCGAGCGTGAAGGAGTAAGAGTTGGCAGCCAGGGAAGCAGGCGCGGTGATGTTAGTCGGCGCGGAGCCGTTTCCAGTGAATGACAAGGTTGATGGATTGGCTATCACCTGGCTTCCGCCCGTACCAGGCAACCCGGTCACATTCACTGTGGCTGGACCTGTAGCGCTGCCGCCGATCGTTACGGCTACGGTCAGTGTGGCTGCCGAGGTCCCGGTCACGGGAAGTGGATTGGGAGTCGCGCTAATACCGAGGCTACCTGGCACACCCATAACTGTGAAGGTCTGTTGTGCCGAGGTGTTTTCATAATCTTGCGTGTACCAGGTAAAGATGCTGCCGCTGACCGACAACGTGTGTTGTCCCGGGCTCATCGGGAGACTCGCCGTTGCCGCATAGCCGCCGCTGACACTGGTGACAGTGAATTGGCTGGTGACGTCGAGGTTTTGGCCAGTGGGGTCGAGAACGACTTTGAACGCGTGATAGGAGTACCCCCAGTCAACCTCCGCCGCAACTGGAGAAGTAACCGTCTGGTTTGCGGTGGGCTTGGCGATGTTGAAGGTCGCACAGCCACCAAGAACGACCGTGACCGCCAAGGTCAGAAGGAAGCAGCAGTGGCGCAGCGGACTCCTCTGCATTACCAAACTCCTTGCGTTGGTCAGTATCGGGAGCCCTGAAGCAGGCATAGTTCTACTATGTTCAATTAAAAAATACAAGAGCAAGATTCAGACATATAGGTCCACGGCAAGGAATCTAATTTCGCTTGCTATTTGGATTTCGTTGCCGAAACCAGGTAGAAATCCAGCCTTTGTAGGGGGAAGCCACCGATCCGGGTCACCCTGCGGCCCGGGAGACGATACTGCAGCTCCGTCGCGGTTCCCTCGGCCGCTACCACGATATGAGTGCCTGCGGGAATTTCGTTCCTCTCATAACTGGCGACCGGATGGTTGCGATAGAAGGCCAGACCATACTCCACGCCAGGGGGCACATCGTACACCGCAATATCGGGGATGCGGCCAAGTTGGGTCTGTTGCAAAGCGCCTTCGACCGGACGCTCCGACAGCAATACGTTGATCATGGGCGCCGTACCGCGCAGGATCAGGGCAAACGCGATCACCACGGGGACGAGCGTAGTAAAGCGCAGTACCCGATATCCCTGGTTCTGCAATGTAAACCAGAACATCAGGATGGTGATTACCGCCAGCGTAACGGCAACGATGATCACGTTGCGCGGAAGAGTCAACTTCAATAGCTTGAAAGGCACAATCAGCGCTGCGGCCAGCATGATGGATGAAAGCAGTGCATGCAGCCCGACCAGCCACATGGCGGGCTTGGCCGCCTCCTCTTCGCGGCGGCGGATGAAATCGGCCAGCAGAATCGTGCCTGCCGGAATGGCGGGCAGAATGTATCCCGGCAACTTCGATCGCGAAAGCGAAAAGAAGAGAATCGGCAGCAGCAGCCACAAGCAGAGAAATGTCCGCAAGTCCTCTTCTCCCGGCGGCTGCTGAATGGAAAAGCGCCATTCGCGTATGGCATCGACAATGGCTGCAACCACAAATACTGTCCA
Organism: uncultured Acidobacteriaceae bacterium; assembly: GCA_963785825.1. GTDB lineage: Bacteria > Acidobacteriota > Terriglobia > Terriglobales > Acidobacteriaceae > Bog-257. The sequence continues at coordinate 1,101,836 of CAWAWQ010000003.1, forward strand.
CGGCACCAATGCCAGCAGCGCTACGGGTATATAAAACCAGAAGGGCTGCGGATGATGGTAGAGGTTGGTGGCGAAGCGTTCCAGGTTGTGCTGCAAAAAGAAGACGCGAAAAAACTGTGGGTTGGCGTGCTGCACCGCGATGAACCACGGTGCGGTCACAGCAAGATAAAGCGCGATGCCAAGCGGCCATAGAGTGCGCTGAACCAGCCGGGCGTCGCGCCGCAATGCTGCGAATACCACGATGATGAGTGCCGCGAGGAGAACCGCCACCGGCCCCTTAGCCAAGGTTGCAAGTCCAGCGAAGAAATAGAACGCCAGTAGCCAACCTCGGCTGATGCTGACGTACCATCCGTACCAGCACAGCATGGCAATGGTGAACATCGCGCACAGCGGCATGTCGGTGGAGGCGCTGCGTCCGAAGCCGACGATAATGGCCGAAGCCGCAGTGATCAGTGCGGCGTCAAGCTGCATGCCGCGGCGGAAGTGGCGCGTCCAGACATAGATGAAGAAAATCATCAGCGTGGAAAGAATTGCCGATGGCAGTCGCGCCGCCACATCGGTGACACTGCCCGAGCCCTTGTACGCGACCATCGCGCACCAGTAATACAGTGGCGGCTTCTCCAGCCAGGGCTGTCCGTAGAGCACAGGAGTGATCCAGTCGTGGCGGGCCAGCATTTCGCGCGCCACCTGCGCGTAACGTGGCTCGTCCGCGCCGACGAGCCCGACAATCTGAATTCCCAGTAGAAACAGAAAACCGCAGAAGGCAATCAGTGCGAGCGCGTCCGTCGAACGGCGGGTACGATCGTCCAGGTTGGGCGTAGGCTTCAATCGGCTAGTCCGTTGGGCAAGTTGAGCAGAACATTTATAACAGGCTTACGGGGTAATATTACGTCTATGGGTTGTCCTTCACCGGGAGTCCATTCTTAGATGCAACGCTGTCAGACATGCGGTTCGGAGGTCGCGCAGCACTCTCCGTTCTGCGCGCAATGCGGACACGCGCTGAAGAACGACGGTTCATCAGCGCCACCGGCAGAAGCACCGACGCTAGCGGCGACTGGGGCTGATGCCGCAGCCTATGCGCCAAGACGTACACCGCCGTCCGTGAAGCCTTCGTCTCATCCGTCTCGCGATCAGGGACGCTTCGTTCCCGGCATGCTGATTGCCGAACGCTATCGTCTGATTGCGCTTCTCGGCCGCGGCGGTATGGGTGAGGTCTACCGCGCCGACGATCTTAGCCTGGGCCAGCAAGTGGCGCTCAAGTTCCTTCCCGAAGCAACCACCAGTGAGGAAACCCTGGAGCGTTTTCGTAACGAGGTCCGAATTGCCCGGCGCATCTCTCATCCTAACGTCTGCCGGGTTTATGACATTGGCCAGACGGAGCACCAGATCTTTCTTTCTATGGAGTACGTGGACGGCGAAGACTTGTCGTCGCTGCTGCGTCGCATCGGTCGTCTGCCGCCAGACAAGGCGGTGGAAATCGCGCGCAAGATCTGCACCGGACTCGCGGCCGCGCACGATAAGGGAGTTCTGCACCGCGACCTGAAGCCCTCCAACATCATGCTTGATGGCCGCGGAGAGGTGCTGGTCATGGATTTCGGGCTTGCAGGGCTGGCCCATGAGATCCAGGACGTACGTAGCGGTACGCCGGCATACATGGCACCCGAACAACTGGCGGGTAAAGAGGTCACGGTTCGCAGCGACATCTATTCGCTTGGCCTGGTCCTGTACGAGCTGTTCACTGGGCGAGCTGCGTTCGACGGCAAGACGCTGGAAGAGATTGTGCGGGTGCGCCGCGAGAGCACCCCGCACCGTCCCTCCACTTTCGTCCGCGACCTCGACCCGGTTGTGGAGCGGGCAATTCTGCATTGTCTTGAGGCAGAGCCGCAAGACCGGCCTGCTTCGGCGCTGATGGTCGCGGCGGCATTGCCTGGAGGCGATCCGCTGGCTGCGGCGTTGGCAGCGGGAGAGACGCCCTCCCCCCAACTCGTCGCTGCCGCCGGGGAAACGCGCGGCATTCCAGTGCGCATTGCGGTCGGTAGCCTCATCGCCGCATTAATCGGTCTAATTGCGTTTTACGTGATGGGAGCCAGGGTGAGCGGTATCGCCCGAATCGATTTGCCCTACTCGGCCGAGGTGCTCACCCAGCGCGCGCGCGACATGGTGCGGCAACTGGGATACGCCGATCAGAAAGAGATCGACAGTGTCGGCGGATTTTCCTACGACAACGAATTGATGGAATACCTGGACCACGCCGGAAGCACCCATCCCAACTGGAACGTGGTTCTGAAGAATCGGCCATCGCTGCTCACCTACTGGCGGCGACGGAGCCCCGATTACCTGGTCGCGACTGAGATCAAGAGCAATCTCATGATTCCCGGGATCGTGAACCTGGAGGATCCACCCCCCATCGAGTCGGGGATGATTGCCGTCTCTCTTGATCCGCAAGGGCGGCTGACCAGACTAGCGGTAGTCCCGCCCCAGAAGGAAAATCCTTCGGGCGCCGCACAGCCCTTCAATTGGGGCGTGCTGTTCAGTTTGGCAGGATTGGATATTTCGCAATTTCATTCCACCGAGCCCGAATGGAATTCGCTGGGCTCTTCCGATCAACGCGCCGCCTGGACAGGCGTGTGGCCGGGCACCTCAACTTCGTTGCGGGTGGAGGCTGCAGCCTGGCGTGGCAAACCGGTGTTTTTCGAGCTGATCGGCGACTGGACCAAGCCTGACCGCATGCCCTCGACGGAGGACGACGCGCGAGCCAAGCAATTGCAGGTTGCCCTGGTTGTCTTTCTGCTGGTGTTACTGAGTGGAGCTGTCTGGCTGGCGCGGCGGAATTACCTGCAGCAGAAAAGCGATACTCGCGGCGCACTGCGGGTAGGAATTTTGATTTTCGCGCTGGAGATGGCGGTGTGGCTGTTCACCAGTCACCTTGTGCCGAGCACCGAGTCCTTCGGTCTTTTCGTACTGGCCGCCAGCGGGGCGGTATTCCTTGCCGCCGTGTTTTACGTCGTTTATCTCGCCATTGAGCCATATGTGCGCCGGCACTGGCCGCATGCCATCATCTCCTGGAGCCGATTGATGTCGGGGCGCCTGCGCGATCCGCTGGTGGGCCGTGATCTCCTGTACGGAGTCATCCTGGGGATTTGCTGGTGCATTATCTTCGTCGTGCAGCACCTGGCAATGAAGCACATCGGGGCCGAGCCGGTGTTTGGCTCCACCGATTTCCTGCTGGGCCCGCGACAGGTGATCGGCGCCTGTTTCAGTCAGGCGGCCCAGTCGGTGCAATCCACGCTGGCCTTTTTCTTTTTGATGTTTGTGTTTCGCGTAGTACTCCGAAAGCCCTGGCTGGCAGCGCTGGTGTTTGTCGCATTCTGGTCCTTTATTCAGACTTACGGCGATCACCATCTCTTTATCGCCGTTCCGACCGCTGTGTTGATCTACGGCATCGCTGTTTTTGTGGTGCTGCGATTCGGCTTCATTGCTCTGGCGGTCGGAATCTTCACCGCCGACCTCCTGGGCAGCCTGCCACTCAGCGGCGATTTCTCGAGCTGGTATATCGGAGCGCCGATTTTTGGTGTTCTCCTGATCGCCGCCATCGCGATTTGGGGATGTTATACCGCGCTTGCCGGACAAAAGCTGTTGAAGGAAGGCCTGTTTGAGTAGCGAATACTCGCTACCCAAACAGCACCGCTTAAAAGCACTTCAGATTCGCTAAGCGGGTTCTACATCAGCGGTTTAGAGCGAAGCGCGAACGATGCGAACTGCCGGCACTCCAGCGTGCTGGCAGGATCAGAACACCCGTCCTGGGTAGCACTACTTATGGCGGCCGAAATGCACTATAATGCATATAGTGCATGTGGGGCTTTGACCGCCGACCCGCAGCGGTCCTGAGGAGCATTCAACCGGCATGACCAAAGTAAACGAAGCGGAGCTCGTCACCTTCGACGTGGCTCCTGGAGAGTACCGGCATTGGCGGCTGACTATCGACACCGATGCCCGCGTGGCGACGCTGGCCATGGACGTCAACGAGGACTGCGGCCTTAAGCCGGGCTATAAGCTTAAGTTGAACTCCTACGACCTCGGCGTCGATATCGAACTGCACTACATCCTGCAGAGCATCCGTTTCGAACATCCTGAAATTGCCTGTGTCGTCTTGACCAGCGCGCGCGCGCGCATGTTCTGCGCGGGCGCCAATATCTACATGCTGGGAACCTCTACTCATGCCTCGAAGGTGAATTTCTGCAAGTTCACCAACGAGACCCGCAACGGCATGGAAGATTCCAGCCGCCACGACGGACTGAAGTTCCTTGCCGCGCTGAATGGAACGACTGCGGGCGGCGGTTACGAGTTGGCGCTGGCCTGCGACGAGATCGTGCTGATTGACGACCGCTCCAGCTCGATCAGCCTGCCGGAAGTTCCTCTGCTCGGAGTGCTGCCGGGGACCGGTGGCCTTACTCGTGTTGTGGACAAGCGCAAGGTGCGCCGCGACCTCGCCGATATGTTCTGCACCAATCCCGACGGAGTGAAGGGCGAACGGGCGAAAGAATGGGGCTTGGTGGACGACATTGCGGCGCCGGCGAAATTCCAGGACGTGGTCCGCAGGCGTGCGTCGAAGCTGGTAGAAAGTTCCGTGCGCCCGGCGAAAGCTGAAGGCGTCAAGCTGAACCCGCTCAATCGCGAAATTGACGACAGCGGCTATCACTACAAGCACGTGGACGTGAGCTTCGATCGCGCTGCGCGGACGGCAACCCTCACGGTGCGCGGTCCCGAAGGCGACCAGCCGCGCACGCTGGAGGAAATACACGCTGCCGGCGATCGCTGGTGGCCGCTGGCGATGGCCCGCGAGCTCGACGATGCCATCCTGATGTTGCGGGTGAACGAGCTAGAGCTTGGGCTGCTTCTGCTAAAGACCTCCGGCAGCGCGGAAGCGGTGTTGGCCTGCGATGCCATGATGCTGGCGCACCGAAACGATTGGCTGGTGCGGGAGATCATCGGAATGCTGCGGCGGACGCTCGCGCGGCTGGATGTGTCTTCGCGCAGCATGTATGCGATCATCGAGCCAGGCTCGTGCTTCGCGGGAATACTCTTCGAGCTGGCGCTGGCGGCTGATCGCAGCTATATGCTGGCTCTTTCCGAGGACGAAGGCGAGTCGCCGAAGACAGCTTTAGACGATTTCAACTGGGACCTGCTGCCTGCCGTGAATGACCGTAGCCGGTTGCAAACGCGTTTCAGCGGTGATGCCAGGGATATGGCGGGTGCGTTGGAAACGAAAGGGAAGCTGCTTGGCCCGGAAGAGGCATTGCGACTCGGTCTGGTCACGGTCGCCCCCGACGATCTCGACTGGGAAGACGAAGTGCGCATCGCAATTGAAGAGCGGGCCAGTCTTTCGCCGGACGCGCTTACCGGCATGGAGGCCAGCCTACGTTTTCCCGGCGCGGAAACGATGGAGACCAAGGTATTCGGCCGGCTTTCGGCATGGCAGAACTGGGTTTTTATCCGGCCGAATTCCACGGGGGAGTACGGTGCGCTGAAGCTCTTCGGTACGGGGTCGAAGGCGCGATTCAGTTGGGAGAGGGTGTGAGCGCAACTTTTGTACGGTTGCTCCTCGGCAAGGGCGCAGTAGAACGCGGTAGGCGTGAAAGATTTTAGCCCAGCGTTTCAACGCTGGGTACGTATCGGAAAAATGCAGCGAGTCTCGTAGGGACGGCACAGCTTCATAAAAAATAAAGGGGCCTTCGGCTAGGGCGGCAGGGCTGCCTCAGGATGACATCTCTCAACGGCATCGAGCGTCATGGAGTGATATGTCAATCAATTATCAAGATCGCATTCCTAACAACGTTGACTTGGGTTCGAACCGCACGCTGCAGCGCGCCTTGGAGCACTGGCAGCCGGAGTTCCTGAAATGGTGGCAGGAGCTGGGACCGAAGGACTTCCAGGTCGCCGATGTGTATCTACGCACCGCGACCTCGGTGGACGCCAAAGGCTGGGCGACCTACGGATTCGTGCGCATGCCGGAATATCGCTGGGGTATTTTTCTCGCTGATCGCGATCCCAATCGCCGCATCGGATTCGGCGACAGCTATGGGCAGGAGGTATGGCAGCAGATTCCCGGTGAATATCGCGCGATCCTGCGCCGCCTGATTGTTACGCAGGGCGATACTGAGCCCGCGTCGGTCGAGCAGCAGCGCATGCTCGGCCACACCGCGCCGTCAGTGTATGACCTGCGCAATCTCTTCCAGGTGAATGTGGAAGAGGGCCGGCACCTGTGGGCGATGGTGTATCTGCTGCACGCCTACTTCGGACGGGACGGCCGCGAGGATGCGGAAGAGCTGCTGGAGCGCCACTCCGGCGATGCCGACAAGCCACGTATTCTCGGTACCTTCAACGAACCTATTCGCGACTGGCTCAGCTTCTTCATGTTCACCTACTTCACCGACCGTGACGGCAAATTCCAGCTTAAGTCGTTGGCCGAATCGAGCTTCGATCCTCTCGCCCGCACCTGTCAGTTCATGCTGACCGAAGAAGCGCACCACATGTTCGTCGGCGATACCGGCATCAATCGCGTAATCCGCCGGACGCTGGAAGTGATGAAAGAGTTGGGCACGGAGGATCCTCTCGCCATTCGCAATGCCGGAGCCATCGATCTGCCGATGGTGCAGAAGTACCTGAACTTCTGGTTCAGCTCGTCGCTCGATCTGTTCGGATCGGAAACTTCCTCGAACGCCGCCTCGTACTTTGCTAATGGACTGAAGGGGAGGCCCGACGAGACGCGTTATGAGGACCACATCGCTCTGGATCAGATCTATGCGCTGGAAGTTCCCGACGGCCATGGCGGGCTCAAGACGGAACAGATTCCGATGCGCAATGCGATGAATGAGGTCACGCGCGGGTCGTATGTCAGAGACTGCGAGATGGGCGTGACGCGCTGGAATCGCCTCATCGAGAAGGCAGGTTACTCGTACCGTCTGTCGCTGCCGAGCACGCGTTTCCGCCGCAATATCGGCACCTGGGCGGGCGTTCCCACCGACCCTGCCGGCAACCCGATTCCGCAAGAAGAGTTCAACGCGCGGATTGCTGGTTGGCTGCCCAGCGAAGCCGATCAGGCCTACATTCTGAGCCTGATGCACGGTGTGTACGAGCCGGGCAAGATGGCGGCGTGGATTGCTCCTCCCGATCGCGGCATCAACAACAATCCGGTGGATTACGAGTACGTGAAAATGCATTGAGGAGGCGCCTTTCGCTGTTCGCTCTTCGCAAAGGCCGTTCACTTTGCAAGGTGCGCACAACCCAGCGCAGGAGAACTGTGAGATGTTGATTTAATTCCAGTCTTCCGCGCCGGAATGGCGCACCTCGCAGTCGCTGCTTCGGCGAAGAGCGCAGAGCGAACGGCGAAGCGCGATTATGAAACACATTGCCATCATCGGCAGCGGGCCGGCAGGTTGCTATTTGGCGGACCACCTGTTGCGGCTGATTCCGGACGCCTCCATCGACATTCTGGAGCGCCTGCCGGTACCGTTCGGTCTCATCCGCTACGGAGTTGCGCCCGACCATCAAAGCACGAAAGCCGTGGCTCGCGTTTTGGATCGTGTGCTCTCGCGCGAGCGCGTCAGTTTTTTTGGAAACGTTGAAGTCGGCCGCGACGTTCGGCTCGGCGAGTTGATGTCGCTTTATGATGCAGTCGTGCTTGCCACCGGCGCAGCCCGCGACCGCCGCCTGGGTATTGCTGGCGAGGGCTTACCGGGAGTAATCGGTTCGGGGGCGTTCGTCGGCTGGTACAACGGGCATCCGCTTGGCGAGCTGCCGCTGGTCAGTGGTGTGCGCTCGGCCGTGATCATCGGCAATGGCAACGTTGCCATTGATGTTGCCCGGATTCTCGCGAAAGGCGAGGACGAGCTGAGCGGTTCCGATCTTCCGGCGGAAGTGTTGAGGTGGCTATCGGCACAGCCGATGCAAACGATTCACGTGGTAGGGCGACGTGGGCCGGTCGAAGCTAAATTTACCGATCACGAACTCGCCGAGCTGGGAACTTTACGGCGAGCACGGCCACTTATCGTCGATCCAACAGCCCTGGTCGGTGACACTGCCGTCGTAAACACGTTGCGCGGTTTCGCAGAGAACGGTTCGGGCGACGCCCCCGTCAGCATTAACTTTCATTTCCACTTGACTCCGACTGCGTTTTGCGGCGAGAACCGGCTTAACGCGGTGCAGTTCCGTTCGGCGGCCAGCAATCTCATCGAGCTGCCGGCGCAGCTCGCGATCACCTGCATCGGATATGAGGCAAACCCCTGCTGCACTGCGGCGCCGTCGAACGGGGTGTTCGCCAACCAGCAAGGCAAGGTAAAAGATCGCCTGTACGTTGTGGGCTGGGCGAAGCGCGGTCCCACGGGAACCATCCCCACCAACCGCACGGAAGCGCAACAGGTGGCACAGAAGATTGCGGGTGAGATCGCCGATGCGAACCGGGCAGGAGGGCATGGTCTTCGCCGACTTCTCGAGCAGCGGCAGGTGTGCTGGGTCGATTACGATGGCTGGCGGCGAATTGATGTGGCCGAACTCGGGCGCGCTTCCGCGGAGCGCTGCCGCCATAAATTCGGCACTACTGCCGAGATGCTTGAGGTTGCCCGCGAGAGCCAACTCCGGCCAGCATGACCGACGTTCTAGCGCCGAATCCCGTGTCAATGATTACATTGTGCGAAAACCAACTCAAAGCTCTAGGCTTCGAACTCAGGATGGAAGAAAATCAGGGGAGCAGGCGCCCCACAGCGTCGTTGCGATACGCTGTGAATGGCGCACGAGCCGTTTCGTTTGATCGATGAGCAGTATTCTCACCACCTGTGAAGGAAAGATGACCCACCCCCACAGTCATCGCGCCGGGCTGCGGACGGTTGCAATTGTAGAGGCACTCAAGGGCTGCCTCGCCATCGTTGCCGCCTACGTCTTCATTGTCATGATCCGGCGCGAGGTGGACTTTGAAGACGCTGCCGAACATATTCTTTTCTTCTTTCACATCAATCCTTACAATCACCGCCTCTCCGAGCAGTTCCTGAATGCCGCTGACAAGATTTCCAGCACCAGCATCGCGATGATCGTGGGAATCGCACTCGCTTACACCTGTTTGCGGTTCGTGGAAGCCTTTGGTTTGTGGAAGCAGCGAGCCTGGGCGGAGTGGCTGGCCATCGTCTCCGGATGCATTTACATTCCCTTCGAGCTTTACAAGCTGATCCGTCATCCCAATGAGCTGCACTGGATCATCCTCGGGATCAACATTCTGGTGGTTCTGTATATCGCCTGGGTGCGTTGGGATGAAATTGCGGCAGCCCGGCAACGACGGGCTGCTTTGCCCGCAAGCAGCGATGGATAGCTATTAGCGATCGACTACTTCTTGGGCCTCTTCCTTCAAGCGCTCCAGAACGCCCCGCCGGGCGGCATCGTCCTCGACACCGAAGGCTGCCGGCTCGATCTGCTCGAGGTAGCGCCAGGCAGAATGGGCTTGGAGCGGATCGCCGTGTGCGGCAGCCTCACACAGCAAGGCGAAGGCAAGGCTTTGGCTGAGGCGATGGAGCAGCTTGCGCGCGTAGCGTTGAGCACTTTGGTCGTCGCGCATAGCGATAGCGACAGCCTGGCTGTCTGCTTGTATTCGGCTTTGCAGAGCTTGACGAAGTTCGGCCAGTCCCGAGGGCAGATGTTCGTAGATGCCGTCAAGCCGCGCCTGGTACTGCTCCCATCCCCGGTAGCGTGGGCTGAGCAGGCGCAGCAACTCCAGCGCTTGGATGTTAGCCGGCCCTTCCCACACCGTGAGCACTTGCGCGTCACGCAGCAGGCGGGCGATGGGATAATCGCTGGTGTAGCCGTTGCCGCCAATCAGCTCGAGCGCAGCCCGGGTCGCTCCAATCGCATACTCCGCCGTCAGGTACTTTGCTAGAGCTGTCGACAAGCGTAGCCAGGTGCGGCGTTCCACGTCTTGCTGCACTTCATCGAAGGTAATCGCGGCCTCGAACGCTAACAACGCGCCGGCCTCGAATTCCACGCGCATGCGCAGGAGTTCATCCTGCACCATGGGGTAGTCGGAAAGAACGTGGCCAGAGGCGCGGCGCGTCCTCGTCCACGCCAGCGCCTCGCGCAAGGCGCGGCGCTGCATTCCGGCCGAACCAACGGCGTTGTGCACCCGGCTATATTCCAGCGCTTCCATCATCAGCTTGAAACCTAGCGGCGGGGGAGCGATCTCGATTGCCTCCGCTCCCAGCAGATCGATTTCCCCGGTCGGCAGTCCCTTAGTGCCGAGCTTGTCCTTGAGGCGGCGAATGCGATAGTGGTTGGGCGTGCCATCCTCCAGATGGCTGGGCACGAGGTACAGGCCGAGTCCTGCCGAGCCGCTCTCGGCTCCTTCGGGTCGCGCCGTTGCCACGGCGAGGCCGCTGTTGGCATTGCTGGTGAACCACTTCAATCCGTGCAGCGCAAAACGATCTCCGCAGGGAACAGCCTTCGTGGTGGTTGCGCCGACATCGCTGCCGCCGTGCTGCTCGGTCGCCCAGGTGCCACCGGTCTTGGCCAGGCCATCCATGCGCACGACGTCATATAAAAACTCTTGCCGTACCGCGTCCGGCGCATGCGAGCCGAGCACGTATGCGACCGCTCCCGTGAGCGTAACTGGACAATGCAGGCTGATGTCCGACTGCGCGAGCAGGTATCCCATGGTGAAGGTCAGCACGTGGGGAGCTTGTTCGGCGTAAGGCAAACCGATCATACCGCGACGGTACAACTCGCGATGCTGGTCTTCGTACCGTCCATTGGTGACGATTCGGTTGACGATCTCGCCATTGCGGTCGTAGGTTTCCAGCGCCGGTGGAGCGTAGCGGTCAGTATAGTTTGCCTGCGCATCCACCTCGGTTCGCACCCAGTCATGGAACTCGGCGAGCTGCGAGGAGTAGTCGGCGATGCGAGGAACGCGCCGCGTCAGCCAGGGCCCGACATAAGGATCGAAACTGCTGGAGTTCTGCATGCTCGGTTCCTCCGCAACTCACACCTTGAGCTTACCGCTTTGCCACAGAAAAACGAATTGCCGCTTGCAATCCAAACCGAAATTGTGGCAAGGTAGAAACTCTCTTGGGGAACGTCCGATGATCGCGCTGACCAAAATTCGGTGCTTGGGTAATTGCAGCCCAGACTGGCTCGCATTTACCGCCGGACGAGCGATGTTCTTCGTCACAGACCGTTCAAGCTAACTCCGGCGTTCATTCACACAATTAAGGCGATTACCCGCTTAATAACGGGGCGGAGCGCGTCCTTTTTCCAACGGCTCTCTATCGCTAGCTTTTGCCACGAAGTTCTTCACAGTCTTGAGGTGAGCTATGCTGACCCTGAACATTCTCGGACCCTCAAAGCGCCGCGAGGCGCTGTGTCCCACCTGCGTCTACGCAGTAACGCAGAAGGGCTTCAAGGGCGAGGAGCTCACCTCCTGCGGCTACGGCGGCTTGTTGCGCGAGCTGAAGTGGGCGGTGTGCGAGTGCTCGGTGTATGCGGACCGTCGCATCATCAGGCCCCAGGCAGTGGCGGGATTCGTCAAGCCTGCGGCACATGGCAAGTCGAAGGTGACGGTAATCAGGATCGTCTAGCGACGGCATATCTACCACCGCCCATCCCGGGTACCTCAGAAACGTGACACCCTGGTCTGCAGTAGAATCCCAGCCGGGCGTCGGCTGGGATTCTGTCTGCCCGGAGGAGGAGGTCCGTTTGCGATTCAGCTTAATGGCCGCGATTTGCACAACCGGGTTGCTCTTCGGCGTGAGTGTGTTGCCAATGGTCGCGCAGCACAGCGCGCCAGCGAAGCCGAGCCCTGAATCCGTGGCGTCGCCTCCCTGGTCCGACCAGCAGAAGGCCGAAATGGCCGAGGCTGTTCGCGAGGAGTTTCTGCACGCCTGGGGCGGCTACAAGGAATATGCGTGGGGGCATGACGAGTTACGTCCACTGAGCAAAGGCTATCGCGACTGGTACAGTTCATCGCTGTTGATGACGCCCGTCGATGCTCTGGACACAATGATGCTGATGGGCTTGAAAGGCGAGGCGAAGCAGGACCGCGGGCTGATCGACAAACAGTTGTCGTTCGACAAAGATATTTACGTCAAGAATTTTGAAATCACGATTCGCCTGCTGGGAGGACTTCTCAGCAGCTATCAGATCACCGGCGATAAACATCTTCTGGAGCTCTCGGATAATCTTGGCAGTCGGCTGCTGCCCGCCTTTAATTCGCCGACCGGGATGCCGTATGTCTTCGTCAACCTGAAGACTGGCGCGGTCCGCGGCGTGGAGAGCAATCCTGCCGAGATCGGTTCGCTGCTCATCGAGTTCGGCACTCTCAGCAAGCTTACGGGCAAACAGATTTATTACGACAAGGCGAAGAAAGCTCTGGTCGCGGTCTACGATCGCCGCTCGCCCATTGGGCTGGTCGGGTCCAGCATCAATATCGAAACTGGCAAGTGGATCGAGACGACCAGCCACATCAGCGGCGGAATCGACTCTTACTACGAGTACCTGCTCAAGTGCTCCATCCTGTTCCACGACCAGGATTGCGAGCGCATGTGGAAGACCAGCATTGCTGCGGTCAACAAGTACGTGGCCGACGACGCGCCCGGCGGACTGTGGTACGCGCAGGTCAACATGAACACGGGCGCGCACCTTTCGACCCATTACGGCGCTCTGGACGCGTTCTTCCCCGCGGTGCTGGCGCTCTCCGGAGACCTCGATCGGGCCAGACGACTGCAGGACTCAAGTTACAAGATGTGGACGACTTTCGGAGTTGAGCCGGAAGAGTTCGACTATTCGACCATGAAGATCACTTATCCCGGCTACGAGTTGCGGCCTGAGATCATTGAATCAACCTACTATCTGTACTATTTCACCGGCGATTCGCGATATCTTCAGATGGGAAAAACATTTTTCGACAGCCTGAAGAAATATTGCCGGACCGATGCAGGTTACGCGGCCCTGCTGAATGTGCAAACCAAAGAAAAGCGCGATGACATGGAGAGCTTTTTCCTGGCCGAAACCCTGAAGTATTTGTACCTGTTGTATGCGCCGAAATCCACACTCGACCTGCACAAGGCCGTCTTCAACACCGAAGCGCATCCAATACAGAGAACATGGTAGCCGGCTTTTGACATCTAACTTAACAGGTGAGTATGGCACTGGGAGCACAGCAAAACACATCGACGGTTAGCGCCACTGACACCGGGCGAAATTATCGCGGTCCGCTGGCGATGGTGACCACGCTGTTCTTCATGTGGGGATTTCTCACCAGCATGAACGACATTCTGATCCCCCACCTCAAGTCGATTTTTGAGCTGAACTACTTTGAGGTAATGCTGGTGCAATTCTTCTTTTTCCTGGCCTACGCGGTCTTTTCCATACCGGCCGGAATTGTAATCGAGCGCGTGGGATATAAGGCCAGCATGGTGGGCGGGTTGTTCATCATGGGTCTGGGATCGCTGTTGTTCATCCCCGCCGCTATGGTCCCGTCCTTCCCCTTGTTCCTCATCGCTCTGACCGTGCTTGCCACAGGCATTACGGATCTGCAGGTTTCTGCCAATCCTTACGTCGCTGTGCTTGGCACGGCAAAGACAGCCTCCAGCCGTTTGACCCTGACGCAGGCATTCAACTCGCTGGGTACAGTACTGGGACCGCGTTTGGGTGCGTGGCTGATTCTCGGGGGAGCAACCGCTTATACGGTGGAGCAAATTGCAAGGATGAGTCCGGTTGAACTGCACGCCTATCGCATCCACGAGGCTTCGACGGTAAAGCTGCCGTATTTGCTCATCGCCATTGCGCTGATTGTGCTCGGGATTGTGATTGCACGCTTCAAACTGCCGCACGTTCCCGCAGTGGAAGGCGGGCACAAGACCGAAGCGGGCGTGCACGACAGCATCTGGCGCCACCGTAACCTGGTGATGGGAGCGATCGCCATCTTCACTTACGTCGGCGCCGAGGTGGCGATTGGAAGCTTTATGGTGAATTATCTGCACGAGCCGTACATCGGGAACCTGAGCTTCGAGCAGGCAGGCGCGTATCTGGCGTTCGGCTACTGGTTCGGCGCCATGGTGGGCCGCTTCGCCGGATCATGGGTGTTGCGCCACATACCGCCGCGGGTCGTACTCGGATTCAATGCGCTGGTGGCCGCCTTTCTGGTTTGTTTCTCGATGGCCACCAGCGGCCATCTTGCTATGTGGAGCATCATCCTGGTCGGCCTGTTCAATTCCATCATGTTCCCGACGATCTTTACGCTCGGCATCGAAGAACTGGGACCCTTGACCGGCGAGGGATCGGGTCTGCTAAATACTGCGATCGTCGGCGGCGCCGTCGTCCCCCTGATTCAGGGCTTAATTGCCGATCGCATCGGGATTCACCACGCGTTTATTTTGCCGGTGATCTGCTACTTGTATATTCTTCTGTTTGCAGCAAAGGGGCAGCCGCGCGCGCAGGCGGCAACCGGATGAGCAAGCATTTGCTCAGTCGCATGATCGGGTGGAGCACCGCTTCAGCGGTGCAGTTAACTTCGGCGAGAACCCGGCTTCAGCCGCTGAGAGAAGGTAACACTTACCTCAGGCGCTAAAGCGCGCCCCAACTTTCATACTTGTATGCACGCCTGGAAGGCGTGCTCCACCCATCGTCCTTACGTCGGAGGCGAGAAGGCTTTAGACTCCTGTGCTTCACCCGACGCGAGATACGTATTTCGCTCGCTTTCCGATGCCGCGACTCCTTCCGGCAAGCTTCCCCCGTTGTATTCCGCCAAACGATTCTTCCACTTCAGGAAATCCGTAATCGTCTGGGGTTCGATGCGAACTTCCACCCGCCGCAGGCTGGCGAGCAGCAGGTTCATCTCTTTCAGAAGTCCGGCTGGACTGCGCAGGTCGACTCTGCCGGGCTTCACCGTCATTTGCACGTCCCGGGCTTTGCATTCCAGCAAGCCCCAATGCTTGGGGAGTTCCTGCGGCGCGACGACTCCTGGCAGAGCCATGTAAAATCGCCGGCTACCCAATCCCTCCTCGGGACGCAGACGGAATGGCTTGCTAGCATCCGCCAGAAAGTCGCTGCGCGAGACCTTGCACTCGATCAGCACGGACTGGCACGACGCTTTCCACCCAATCACGTCGGGCACTTCGCCAGTAGCGCAATACTGCTCCGAGATGACAATGCCGCATCCATACTTGTGGCGAAGCCACTCCACGGCGCGGGAGACCAGTTGGGCGTGTCTGGCCGCTGGAGAGGTTTTCGGCATGAGTACGTTGTACCGCGAAAAGGTGCGCCGCGGGGAGTGCTAAGCGAGTGGCATGACCCTGGCTGAGGGCCGGTTCTACCCGCCGGTGGCGTGAAGGTTTCGTGTAATATCGAAGATTCGCATGGCGTGGATGATCGCAGCTGAGGACGTTCGCAAGACCTACCGCATTGGTAAAGTCGATGTGCCGGCACTACGCGGCGTGTCGCTGCAGGTGGAAAAAGGCGAGTTCGTCACCATTGTTGGCCCTTCCGGTAGCGGCAAATCGACGCTGTTCTACATCCTGGGCGGGCTGACCCACGCCGACTCGGGCCGCGTCATGATCGACGGCGTCAACTTCACCGCGCTCTCCGACTCGGCGCGCACCCGCATGCGGAAGTCGAAAATCGGCTTCGTTTTCCAGAAATTCAACCTGCTTCCTACTTTGACTGCGGAAGGCAACATTGCAATTGCGCGCGATATTGCCGGCCACCGCGATGGCGCCGGTGAGCGCGAGTACATCAATCGCATTACCCGGTTGCTGGGAATCGACAAACGACTGGAGCACCGTCCGGCGGAGATGAGCGGTGGCGAGCAGCAGCGCGTTGCCCTGGCGCGCGCCCTGGTGAATCAGCCGGCGATCGTGCTGGCCGACGAGCCCACGGGAAATCTCGACTCGCAAAATTCCGAGATCGTGCTGAATATGCTTCGCCAGTCGAATCAGGAGCTAGGACAGACGGTGCTGATGATCACGCACAATCCCGAGGCTGCTACCTACGGCGACCGCATCATCCACATGCGTGACGGATCGATCGTGCCTCCGGAGAAAGATCCGCAATGGAGTCTCGCCCATGACTGAAGACATGCGTTCCCCGATTTTGCCGGGGACCGCCGCTTCCGATTACGAACGCTATCTCCGCACCGACGAACTGCTGGCGCTGCAAAAAGCCCCGGAGGAGATGCTGCATCCCGACGAGCTCACCTTTCAGGTGACGCACCAGGCCTCAGAGTTGCTGATGAAGGGCGCGGCATGGGAGGTGGATCGCGCGCGGCATTGCATTCAGGAGGGCGATTACAAGAACGCGGCGCGGCTCATGCGCCGTGCCAACAAGATGCTCGATCATCCATTGCGCATGCTAGCGCTGCTGGAGACCATCACTCCCTACGAGTACCACATCATTCGCGCCGGTCTGGGACATGGCAGCGGTCTCGATTCGCCGGGATTTCTCGCCCTCCTGCACATCGCGCCGCGCCTGGGAGAAGCTTTCTTCGAGCAGGTGAACAAAGCTGGACTGACGTTGGAAGATTTGTATCGCCGCCACGAAGAGTTCTTCGACCTGCACGAAGTCGCCGAGGAGTTACTCGATTACGATGAGCGCATCCAGCTCTTTCGCTATGCCCATCTAAAGCTGGCGCAACGGATCATCGGCGGCGGCGTTGTCGGAACCATGGGTACGCCGGTGGAGGTGCTCAAGCAGCGAATGGAGTTCCCGCTCTACCGCGCGCTGTGGGACGTGCGCAACGAAATTACCTCGCACGTAAACGCCGAGCACGCTACGGGGCACGGCGGAGTGTATTAGTCGGGGTTACGTTCTGACGCGGTTCCGCCACCACCATTGACGTCTCTAACCCCTCCTCCTCAACCGCCGTTATCTGTCGTCCTGGGCAAGTCGGTGGCCCCTAGTCAGAACGCTCCCGAAATGCGGCAGCGCTTGAGACCCAGCCCTGAGAGCGCCCAAGCTACTTCTGCTTGGCGATGATCATCCCCGAAATTTTGCTGTAGGTTGCGGCCGGAATAATCTTTCGCGTCTTCAGATCGGTCTTGGTGTGATACGGTCGGCCATCAATGATCTTCTGCGAGTAGGTGTCGCCGATGCCGGGTAGAGTAGCGAGTTGCTCTTTGCTGGCCGAATTGATGTCGATGAGATCGGTCGCCGGTTTGCTGCTGGCGCTGTTGGTGCTGGAAGCGGGTTTGCTTGCCGAGTTGCTCTGAGCAACACAAAACGGAGCCAGCAACAGCAGCGCCATAGTGGCCGCGAGAATTCGAATTACGAACCTGACTTTCATGTTCTCTCCTGTTGTATTCGTCGAAGCGAGTTGATTCGTGCTTCACCTGCGTGAGCGAAACAAATTCTGCTGTCATCCTGAGCGAGCCTGCGCCGATTTTGCGCGGCGAGTCGAAGGAGCCCTATTGAAACACAACTCATGGTCGAGTAGAGGCCCTTCGACTTTCGGCAAAAGCGGCCGCTCGCTCAGGGTGACAACCAGAGAAAAATGGTTATGTTCAGCCTAGGAGTCCTTGTTCCCCAGAACTCCGCCAAGTCCCGCCATCATCGACTTGGCTTTGTCCATCAGGCCGCCGCCCTCGGCAGCGGTATCGCCGGAAGCTTCTCCCGTTGCCGAGGCTCCGAGCAATTGATCAAGTCCGGAGGACATGCCCGCGGGCAGCTTTGCCTTGATAAACCCCACGACGGTATTTACAGCGGTCTCCGACATTTCCGGAGACAAGCCAGTCTTTTGTTGCACTAACCGCACTAGTTCGTTCATAAGTGATGCCTTTCCGGCCAGTGGGTTTTTCGCACGGATGCGAGTGGCAATACCGGGTTCGACTGTGAGAAAGATTCAGCTGGATCCAAGCAATCCCAGCTCCAGCAAAAATCGGCGGACGGCACAGGTCCGCTCGCCATTAAGCTGTCTGGAGCCTTATACACCGGAACCGGTCAGGAGGCAACCAGCGCCTTAGCGTGCCGGGTGTTCCGCGGCAATAAGCAGCATGCGCCCGCCGTGTAAAATCGCAATCTGATGCCGTCTCCGGCCGCACCAAACTCCAGCCAACAGGCGCCCAGCTTCTGGGCGCGGCTGCTGCGTATCCTGCGGCCGTCGCATCAGCACTCGGCTTTCTCCGCCACCTTGTTGCTGATGGGTTCGGTCATGGCCTCGCGCCTGGTGGGATACCTGCGCGAGATGTACATTGCGTGGGCCTTTGGCGCGGGGCACCAGACCGATGCTTACTTCGCAGCCTTCCAGATTCCCGACTTCCTCAACTACATCCTGGCGGGTGGAACGGCGTCGATCACGTTTATTTCCATCTACACGCGCCACATCTCGCGCGATGACGATGCCGGCGCCCAGCGCGCCTTCAATTCCACCATCACCATCATGAGCGCGGTGGTATGCGTGGGCACGATCTTCCTGGAGATCTTTACCCCGCAACTGGTGCGGCTGGTTTTCCCAAAATTTTCCGTCGACCAGATCGACTTGTGCGTTCATCTCACGCGGATTCTGCTGCCGGGACAGATCTTCTTCTATGCCGGCGGGATCGTCTCGGCGGTGTTGCTGTCGAAACGGATGTTTCTGTACCCGGCGCTTAGCCCTGCGCTGTACAACGTCTTCATCATTGCTGGAGGCGTGGTGGGGGCGAAGGCATTTGGCATTTCGTCGCTGGCCTACGGGGCGCTGGCGGGGTCACTTCTCGGGCCGTTTCTCATCAACGCCATCGGCGCGGCCCAGGGCGGGCTGCGCTATGGCTTCAGTTTCAACTGGCGCAATCCGGGATTTCGTGAGTGGGTCAAGCTCTCCATTCCGCTGATGTTGGGCGTCTCGCTGGTCTCGGCCGACGACTGGATCCTGCGCTACTTCGCTTCCGGCGGTGCGGGAGACATTTCACGCTTGAATTATGCCAAACGCCTGTTTGCGGTGCCGATCTCGATTTTGGGGCAGGCGACCGGCCAGGCCTCAATGCCTTTTTTTGCGACGCTGTGGGAGCAGGGCAAGCGCAAGCTCTTTGCCGATACCGTGAACCAGACGGTGTACCGGATATCGGCCGCCTCCTTCCTTGCATCGGCATGGATGATGACAGCCGCGCTGCCCATCATAGATCTCGCCTTTCGGCATGGACACTTCACTTTCGCCGACGCACAGGAGACCGCGACCTACTTTCTGTGGTTCTCGCTCTCGCTGGCGCTGTGGTCGGCGCAGGCGCAGTATGCGCGGGCGTTCTACGGCGCCGGTAACACGCTCACCCCAATGATCGCCAGCACCGTCGTCGTGGTGGCGTCATTGCCGGTTTATCGGACGCTCTTCCATCAATATGGCGTCACCGGGTTGGCGATCGCGTCGGATGTCGGAATCCTGATGCACACTGTAGTACTGGCGTGGCTGCTGCATCGCAAGAAGATGGTGTTGCTCAGCGATCTGCCCTGGCGAGAACTGACCAAGGCGTTCGTCACCGCTCTCTTCGCGGGCCTGGTGAGCTATGGCGTCGGCCGAAGATTCACTCTGCACGGAAACAGAACCGGCGATGTAGTTTCCCTTATTGTCATCAGCGTGGTGTGGCTGGCGGCGGTGGCGGTTGGTCTGTGGCTGACTAGATCGAATTTGCCACGTGACCTGCGCCGGAAGAAAGCGGCGGTCCCGAATGTCATTCCTGAGCAGGTGCTGGACAGCTCGGCCGGAAGCGTGGAACCGTAGGTTAGCGGACGAAGATGACGGCTACTATGAAATGATCGCTAGGCGACTTGGAATTCCATTTTTCTTGTCTCGGTTACACGCTTGGAAGCATCCAGTATCTCCATCGAGACGAGATCTCCTCGTTCGTCGTAGTCGAGGATGATGCCGGGATTGCCTTCATCGCTATCGGCTACCGTCACGCCTTCTTTCAAAACGAAGCTCAGCGTGTCGGTTTTTGGATCATAACTGGCTTTCAAGTTGCGTCCTCCAGTACTTCTCGATCTTACTCGTTCGGTACACCGTGACCACCTCGGCAGGAGAGCGATCGATGTCTATGAACACACGCACCAGATAGTCTCTTACAGGCTCTCCCATCGAAACCTTCGATTGTAGAACGATTCGGCCTGGACGGACATCCATCCTCTGCTGCGGAAAGCGCAAAACCGCACGTACGACATCTTCGCTCACAGCGCGCCGTTTCATCTCGAAGAGTGCATGCTCGCTGATGACGTAATCTCGCACCCCAGAGGCAGACATTCAGTTGCCATTGATTCCAGGTGACATTGTGCCGAGAACAAAACTTTTGATCGACGGCGCGTACAAACTCTTTTGGATATCTGCGCCCCCCTACTTCACCACCCTCATGCGTGACCAGTCATATTCGAAGTGTTTGCCGCAATCGAGGCAGACCACGTAGGGACCCGATTCTTGCGTAGTAATGGAGTCCCAATCTGCCTGGGCGGAAGCCTTGCGGTTGGAGGCGGTCGAGAACGGCTGCGAGATGTGGCGATGCCGGCAGCTTACGGAGAGCAGCTGAAGCACTCGGTTCCACATCGTTGTGTACCTCATTCGCGAGATTGGGGGGCGGCGCTTTGAGCTGTCAGCACTCAGTCATCAGTATTCACGCGATTCTTGGCGAAGTTTGCATTTGTCCCTCGCCTTCGAAACGCTCGCGCCGTCTGAGTGGTGACGGCTGCTGAAGCCGCAGCCGTCAGCTCAAAATTCCCTCAATTACACCCGTGCCGCAGCAGCCGAGGCGCCGGTATCGGTCGAGCTAGCAACGGTGGCTTCTTTCGCTTCGCCATTCGCCTTCTGGCCAGGCTTGCGAATATCGATGCCACCCTTAAAATAAGCGCCGTCCTCGATACTGATTCGCTGGGCAACCACGTCGCCAGTGAGCGAGCCTTCGCCGCGAATGTCGACCCTATCGCTGGCCGTCATATTGCCACGCACTTTGCCCAGCACCACGATCTCGCGGGCCGAAATATTGGCCGAGACCACGCCATTGCGACCGACCGTTACCCGGTTTCCCGGCAGATTGATGGATCCTTCCACCCGGCCATCGATATAGAGCGACTCAGAGCCGGTCACTTCACCCTTGATGACCAGCGACTTGCCGAGGGTAGCCTGTTCTTGCGTGTTGAGCGGCGGGCTGGAAACTCGCGGGGCCGTAGGCGGCTCTGGAGCAGGAGGAGTGAAGCTGCGCTGCGGCTCGGGGCCGGAGGTCGGGCTTGACGGAGTATTTGTAGGTTTCCACATGTTCGTATTCAAAATCCTTTCTGAAGGTATAGGTTCCAGCCCGGCCGCTGTAAAAACGGCGGAGGTTGGGGCTCCCGCTTTCATCCCAATCAAACGCAAAACCAGTTTGTCCGGGTCCTGGTTGCAGAGGCACTTGGTTTGCCAAACCGAAACTTCGCAGCTCCTCTTAGAATCTGCTGGTTTGGTGCGGCTGTTTTTGGTTGCCGTTCAGCACGCACACAATGCGCGGCCCGGAGTGCGGTGCAATTATTGCTACCATACAGCAGTTCTTATATCAGGGAATACCCCTACGTGAAATTTCTTTGCGTCTAGTACGCGATCAGTAAACGTACTACGGCGAAGGGACTAGAAGGGCGCTTTACACGCCGGATTTGTCCGGCATCCAACAAGGCGAGGACATGCTAAGCGATCAGGTCATTCTGCGGCACATTGAACGCCAGCCCCATCAGTCCGCGGGTTTCAAGCAACTGGTGCGCGAGATGAGTCTGCGGGGCCAGGAGCGCCAGCAGCTCGCCGAACGCTTGCAGGCGCTGGTGAAGAGTGCGCGCCTGGTTGAGACCGGGCGTGACCACTACGCCCTGGCCGAGCACGCCGCCGCACGACAAAACCTGGTGGCTGGGCGCCTGACTATGCATCGCGACGGCTACGGCTTTGTGATCCCCAATGCTGCGCAGCGCACGACTATTGAGGGAGACATCTTTATCCCGCCGCCCGCAATCGGTTCGGCCATGCACGGTGACCAGGTGCTGGTCGAGCTGGGCCGCAAACGCGAGGACGGACGAGCGGAAGGCCGGATTCTGCGCGTGCTTTCGCGCGGCAATCCGACCGTGGTGGGGACGTTCCATCACGGCACACGCCACAACTTGGTTACCCCCATCGACGAGAAAGTCACGCAGCAGATCATTATCTTGCGCGGCATGGAGTGGCCCGGCGGAGAAGAAGGCGCGGGGGCCCGCGCTGGCCAAGAGGTTTGGAAGAAAGCAGGTCCCTCGACTCCGGTACGCTACCCTCGGGATGACAGAACGGGGCACCGGCCGCCTATCGAACAGAAGCGCGTGCCCCACCCTGCTCGGCCACGTTTGGCGAGAGGTGGCGAGGATCGCCACCGCGTTCTGGGTAAAGAGGCACGCCGGCGCGAGCTCAGCGATCTGGAAAACGTTGTTGTGGAAGTGGAGATCACCGACTGGCCGTCGCCAACAGAGAATCCCCGTGGGCGAGTCGTCGAGATCCTCGGCTACGAAGATGATTTCGGCGTGGATGTTGAAATCATCATTCGCAAGTTTCATCTGCCGCACCGCTTCCCGGTCGAGGTTTTGCAAGAGGCGCAGCAGTTCGAACCCGTAATTACTGCCGGCGAACTGCACCATCGACGCGACTACCGCGGCCTGCCTATCGTCACCATCGACGGCGAAACCGCGCGCGACTTCGACGACGCGGTGACCGTTCGCCGAATGTCGAACGGCCACTTCGAGCTGCAGGTACACATTGCGGACGTTGCCCATTACGTGGGTGAGGGCTCTGCCATTGATCTGGAAGCGCGGCTGCGCGGCACCTCCGTCTATTTTCCCGATCGCGCAGTGCCGATGTTGCCGATGGAGCTCTCCACCGATCTGTGCAGCCTGGTGCCGCATGTGGACCGGATGGTGCTGTCATGCGTCATGGAAATCGACAATCAGGGCGAGATCGTCGGCTATACGCTCAACCAGGGCGTCATCCGCTCGGCCGAGCGCATGACCTACACCAACGTAAACCTCATCCTCGAAGGTGATCCTGCGCTGCGGCAACACTATCACCGGCTGGTGGACGTCTTCGAACTGATGCGCGAGTTGGCGTTGGTGCTGAATCGCAAGCGGGTGCGACGTGGCTCCATCGATTTCGACCTGCCGGAGCCGGTGATCGAGTTCGATGAGCACGGCCTGATGACCAGCATCACCCGCTCGGAGCGCAACATCGCCAACCGCATCATTGAGGAGTTCATGCTCTCGGCCAACGAATGCGTCGCCAGTTACTTGGAAAGTAAGGGAGTCGGCTCACTGTATCGCATCCACGAAAAGCCCGATCCCAAGCGGGTCTATGAGTTCGAGACGATCGCGGCGAAGTTCGGCTACTCGCTGGGAGTTGGCGCGCTGCCGGTGAAGCGCGTGCAGTTCAAGGCGGAGCGGCGCGATCGTTATGGCAGCGGACGCGGCGCCAAGACGCTCGAAGTGCCCGAGGACGTGCACATCACGCCGCGCATGTACCAAAAGCTGACACAGAAAATTGCGGGCAAGCCCGAAGAACGGATTCTTTCGTACCTCATGTTGCGCTCGCTGAAGCAGGCTCGCTACTCGGAGAAGAACGAGGGCCACTTTGCGCTGGCTGCTCCTGCCTACACCCATTTCACCTCGCCCATCCGGCGCTATCCTGACCTGATTGTTCACCGCATTCTGAAGGAAGTACTGCGCGAGTCCGCCGAACGCGAAGAACACGGCGTACCGATCGGAATTGGAGAACTGGAGCGAATTGGGGAACATTCTTCGCCCTGGTCGAAAACACCCAGCCAAGCAAATCCGGCTCGGCTGGGACACCCGAGTACTTCACCCTCACAACGCGAGCCCGAAGGGCGGAATAAACATAGCCCAGGACGTAAGTCCTGGGTAGGCCATGCCCCAGAAACCGGAGTCCCCTCAGGGACGGCAGAGAGCCCGTTGTCAGAGGACGAACTCCACGAGATTGCTGACGAATCGAGCCAGTCGGAGCGCCGCGCCGACGAGGCCGAGCGCGAGCTGATGGAATGGAAGAAGATGAAGTTTATGGAAGAGCGGATCGGCGACGAGTTCGATGGCCTGATCGTCAGCGTCACCAAATTCGGCATGTTCATCGAACTCAATGACATGTTCATCGAAGGCCTGGTGCCGCTCGGATCGCTCACCGACGACCACTACCTCTACCACGAGAACACGCGGCAGATCATCGGCCAGCGTACCCGGAAGACGTATTCCATGGGTGATCCGGCTCGCGTACTGGTGGACCGCATCGATCGCATGCAGAGGCGCATCCAGTTTGCGCTAGTTGAGGAACGCCCGCAACCTAAGCGGAAAAAGAAAAAATAGTTCACTACAGAGACACGGAGGCACAGAGTCGTCTTGATGTTCATTAAGACAGAGACTCGAGAAGTACCTTATTGCTGCGGATGCCCTGTCTTGACGGTGTCCTCGTTGAAATGGTGTCCCGTTCTGGCCTGGTTTTGGCCAGGGCGGGGCAGTGCTATCCATCGTAGGCGGGTACAGGCATCCGAGGGTCTGCAGTTCGTCAGAGTAAAATGATTCTCATGCGCAGGGCCGCCACACTCCTGTTTTCGTTCGCACTCACTGCCTTCGCGTTTGCGCAGACTTCCGCCCCGCAATCATCTACGGTTCCGGCGCCTTCCACATCCCCCACTGCGCAGTTTGCTGCCACCAAAGATCCCAGCGTGCAGAAGGCGATGCAGATCCTCAATGACATGATTCGCGCGATGGGCGGCGACGCTTATCTGAACCTGCGCGACATGCAAAGCGAGGGCCGGACGTATGGCTTCTACCACGGCCAGCCGAACAGCATGAGTATCCAGTTCTGGCGCTTCTGGGAGTGGCCGGACAAGGAACGCATCGAGCTCACCAAGCAGCGCGACATTGTCGAGTTGTTTATCGGCGATAAGGGATACGAGATCACCTTCAAGGGCACCGCGACCCAGGAGCCGAAGGAGATGGAGGACTACCTGCGCCGCCGCGACCACTCGCTGGAATGGGCGGTTCGCAAGTGGCTGCCTGCGCCGGGCACTATGATCTTGTACGACGGGACCGCCATGGTGGAGCAGAACCTGGCCGATCAGGTGACGGTGCTGAACGCCAGCAACGACAGCGTAACGATTTCGATCGATCCGCGCTCGCATCTACCGGTGAAGATAAACTACAGCTGGCGCGACCCCGTCGATCGGCAGTTTGACCAGGAGTCAATCATCTTCGCCAATTACCGCCAGGTGCAGGGTATTCAGACCCCGTTCAGTACGGTCCGCAATCGCAATGGTGAGATGACTAACCAGCGGTTTATCACTGCCGTATCCTACAATGTAGGATTAGCGCCGACACTGTTTGAAACTAAGGGCATCACCTACAATCCCGGCAAACAACCCCCGCCGAAGTAGCTTTCAATGCCGCGCGCTCACGTGTGCCAGTTCGAGCTGGAACGGCGCCGGGCTTGTGCGCACCATCCCGGAATAGGGGCCATCGAACGAAAGGATCAGGAAAAGACTGAAGGCCAGAACTCCGGCCAGCGCTGCCGTCATGGCGGCCTGTGACCGAAGACTTTCATGTCCAAAAAAATAGGTAAAGCAGATCAGGACGACCCCACCCGAAATCAGCAGGCACCACAATGTGGTAGACACCGCGCCGTGACTGCTAAACAACCGTATCCTGCGATAATTGGACAATTCGTTCAGGCGCCGTAACGATTCCGTGTAAATAATTTGCATCTTGGGATCCTGGGGAGTTGCCTCGGCGTATACGGCCCAAAGCTTCTGTACGGCGTCCCAGGTGCGCTGGCTGCCGCGCCCAGCGTCCATTGCGGGAAACTCGTCATCGAGCACCGCGCGTATGTATTCGATCAAAGCGCTACGTACGTTCGAACGCAGCGGCTCCGGCATGGCTAGCGACATTCGGGAGAGATCACCGACTTCATTGGCTTCGTGCTCCAGGTTCATACCCGCATCCTGGAACTGCGTCCACACAACGAAGATGGCAAAAGCGATCAGAACTGCGTACAGGGTCCCTATCATCAGGAAAAAGAAGCTGGCCACCTCGTGCTGCCGCTTCAGCCATTCGACGTCCACGCGGCGGCGGACCAGAACCAATCCCAGCGCAGAGAAAACCATGGAGCCGAAAACCAACAGTGCAGCAGCCAGCGGAGTATCCATCCTCTCTCCTTGAGATAGAGTGCGAAGGTGATTTTAGGGCACTGAGGGAGTTTTGAAACTCAAAAAGGCATGGGCCGATCTTTGCCGGAGTCCCTGTTCGATTTTGGGACGCAATCCTGAAGAACAAACCAACAAGACGAGTTCGAGGTAGCAGGAGCCGGTTCCGTTGTGGATCGGACCACGCCGCAGGATCGCGGTGTTATCGGGAGTGAGCACCTGCACTTCGTCCACCGGATCAGGTGGCTCGCGGCTTCCTGTACATGCCGATAGCGGCGACTCGATGGCGTGCATCGACCGCGGCAACGGCCCTGCCGGCTTCTTCCGCCAAGCTGGACGTCTGATCTGATGGCCTCCCACGGTTCTCTCGTACTGCGGCGCGCGGCAGAGCACATCAGGCAAACGACGATAGGGCGGAGGTTTGTGGGAGCCAAGGGCATGGGGGAATCTAGCCCGGCAAAGCTCTCTAGACGTGCGCTGTCCGAAAGTGGACACTTTAATCCGAGACGGGACACAACACGGTTTTCCTGGCTGTCCTACTTGCCGTTAAGTGACTGGCAGAAAATAATTTAGCTCTCATCCGAAATGGTGGCCCACTTGCACTTAGCGAGGCGTAATGGATATTGCCCGCCCCGAAATTAAACGTCAGAAGCGCCGTCGTCAGATCATCTGGTCGATTGTCGCGCTGATCATACTCGTCGGAGTCACGGTAGGAATTTCGCGCCTGAAACCGGCCGCGCCCACGGTCGATCGCAGCACGATTTGGACCGACACCGTGAAGCGCGGCTCGATGCTACGCCAAGTTCGCGGTCTCGGTTCGCTGATTCCCAGCCACGAAGATGTTCGCCAGATTCCCGCTGAAACGGAAGCCACGGTCATTCGCATCGATAAGCTGCCCGGTTCGCAAGTCACCGCCGACACCGTCCTGGTCGAGATGAGCAACCCGCAACTGGAGCAGGAAGCGCTGGATGCGCAACTACAGGTGAAGGCTGCCGAAGCCGAATATCAGAGCCTGAAGGTGAAGCTCGACAGCGACCTGATGACGCAAAAGGCCGGAGCAGCCACGGTCAGCGCCGACTACAGCGAGGCGCAGCGCCAGGCACAGACCGATAAAGCTCTTTACGATTTGGGAGTGATTTCGGGCTTAGCTGCGAAGGCTTCGGCAGGCAAGGCGCAGGAAATGGACACGCGTGACAAGATCGAAGATGACCGCCTGAAGATCAACACTCAGGCGATCGCTTCGCAGCTCGCGGTGCAGCAGGCGAAGGTAGATGAGATGCGCGCGCTCGCCGACCTCAAGCAGAAACAGCTACAACGCCTCAGGGTGCAGGCAGGCGTGGACGGAGTGCTGGTGGATCTGCCATTGCAGGTTGGTCAGCACGTACTGCCGGGAACGGAGCTGGCGAAAATCGTACAGCCTAACCATCTGATGGCCGAGCTGAAGATTCCGGAAACCCAGGCACGCGACGTTCAAATCGGTGAGCCCGCCTCGATTGATACGCATAACGGCATCATCTCAGGCGAGGTAAGCCGCGTCGATCCTGCGGTGCAGAACGGGACGGTCACGGTGGATGTGAAGCTGACCGGCGAATTGCCGAAAGGCGCGCGTCCCGATCTGAGCGTGGATGGAACCATTGACCTGGAGCGGCTGGAGAATGTGTTGTACGTCGGCCGTCCGGCCTTCGGACAGGAAAACAGCACCATCTCCATGTTCAAGCTTGACCCAACCGGCAATGCCGCTTCGCGGGTACAGGTGAAGACCGGCCGCGCATCGGTGAACCTGATCCAGATCGATTCCGGGTTGAAAGAGGGCGACACCGTAATTCTTTCCGACATGTCGCGCTGGGATAGCACCGATCGCGTGCGGCTGGAGTAGCGAGGACGCTGTTCGCTGTTCGCCAGAAGGGCGGGAAAGGATTTCATGCGGAACTTTGAAGATTTAGAGGTTTGGCAGAAATCGCACTCTCTTACTGTGAAGCTGTACCGGACTACTGAGAACTTCCCACGCGCAGAGATGTTCGGCCTGACGTCACAAATTCCCAGGGCCGCGGGATCCGTGGGCGCGAATTTAGCGGAGGGCTGTGGACGCTGGGGCGAGGCAGAATTCGCGCGCTGTGTCCAGATTGCCATGGGTTCTGCGAGCGAGTTGCAAAACCATCTTCGTCTTGCAAGGGACTTGGATTTTCTGAACTCCGGTGAATACCAGGACGTAATTAAAGATGTAACCAGCGTACGACAGATGTTGACCGCGCTACTCCAAACGGTTCGCGGAGTGCGCACTCCGAACAAGGCGCAACCCGCCCCTCTGGCGAAAAGCGAATAGCGAAAGGCGAAGAGCGATCTTATGAGCGAAGCAGCGATCCCGCTGATTGAAATCGAAAACATGACCAAGGTGTTCTACACCGACGAAGTCGAAACCCACGCGCTCTCAGGCGTACATCTCACGGTGCGCAAAGGCGAGTACGTTGCCATGTCCGGCCCGTCGGGGTGCGGCAAGTCGACCTTGCTCTCCATCATCGGATTGCTCGACACGCCCACGGCCGGCAATTACCGGCTGAACGGCCAGCCAGTGGAGAACCTGGACTTCGGCGATCGTTCCCGCATTCGCAACCGCGAGATCGGCTTCATCTTCCAGAGTTTCAACCTCATTGGCGATCTCACGGTTTACGAGAACGTCGAGCTGCCGCTGACCTACCGCGACGGTATGCCCTCGGCCGAGCGCAAGCGGCGGGTGCTTGAGTCGCTGGAGCGTGTAGGCATGGCGCACCGGTTGCGCCACTATCCTTCGCAACTCTCTGGCGGTCAGCAGCAACGCGTTGCCGTGGCGCGCGCCCTGGCTGGATCGCCTTCCATCCTGCTGGCCGACGAGCCTACTGGAAACCTAGACTCTCGCAACGGGGAAGCGGTGATGGAGCTGCTGCAAAAGTTGCACCGCGAAGGCGCGACCATTTGCATGGTGACCCACGATCCGCGTTTTGCGGCGCACGCCCAGCGTGAAGTGCACCTGTTCGATGGCAAGGTCGTCGCGGAAGAAGAGCTGCGCAGGCTGATGCAGGAGACGCAATAGGGCCGCTGTTCGCTTTTACCTGCTAGTCCTTAGCCTGCGCCACAGCAGATGGCTGTTGCGAGGCCACCGTTTCCGATTGCTGGGAGCTAGAGGCTGGAAGCCAACAGCCCAAAGCGACAGTCGAAAGGCGAATAGCGAGAAGCGAAGAGCGACAATGAACAGCATCCTTCAAGATCTGCGTTACGCGTTCCGCCAGTTGCGAAAGAACCCCGGCTTCACGACCGTGACCCTGCTGACTTTAGCGCTGGGTATCGGCGTGAACGCCGCGATGTTTGCTGTGATCGACGCGGTGCTGCTGCGGCCCTTTCCGTTTCCCACGCCGAATCAGGTGGTCCAAATGAGCGAGGCGCGTCCGGAAGACGTTGCCGCTTCGTCATCATCGCTGCCCGACATTCGAGACTGGCGGGCCCAGAGCCATTCTTTTCAGGACATCGCCTGGTACACCACCGGAATTCGCAGCGTCGATATTCCCGGCTTCTCCGACTTCATTCCGGTAGTCTACAGCAGCGCGAATCTGCTGACCACGTTGCAGGTGGATCCTCAGTTGGGCCGCAATTTCCTGCCCAAGGAGGATCAGCCCGGTCATGATGACGTGGTGCTGATCAACACCCTCGCATGGGAGAAATTTTTCAACCGCAACCCGCAGGCGGTGGGTAGCTCACTCAAGCTGGGCAACAAACAGTACACCGTCATCGGTGTGATGCCTAACGGCTTCGAGTTTCCTTCCGTCGGCGACGGCCCGGCGGTCTGGAGTCCGTTGATTCCAGTCAAGGAGAACGAAGAGCGTGACTCCCGCTCCTTGGTAGCCGTGGGCAGATTAAAACCGGGCGTCTCGATCGCGTCTGCGCAATCCGAGCTGACGGGTATACAAACTAACATCTCCAACGCTTACCCCAAACTTGAACTCGACAAACGTGTCATCGTGAAGAGTTATCGCGAGGTGTTGACCGGCAACGTGCGCCCCGCGCTGTTGGCGCTGCAATTTGCTGTGCTCGCCGTCTGGCTCATCGCCTGCGCGAACGTCGCCAGCCTGTTACTGTCGCGCACCACGGGACGCCGCCGCGAAATCGCCATCCGCAGTGCAATTGGCGCTGCGCGTACGCGCCTCATTCGCCAATTCCTTACCGAAAGCCTGGTGCTGGCCCTGACTGGCGCCGCAATCGGACTAGCGCTCGCCTTCGGCTGCGTTCGCTTGTTGAAGTTCTATCTCGATCTTTATCTCCCCTTGTCGCACCACATCCACATCGATGCACGGGTCGCGGCTGTTTTGGTTGGCCTCTCGGTAATTTCCGCGATCCTCTTCGGATTAGTGCCCGCCATACAGGCAGCGCGCGCCCCGGCGCAGGAAGCGTTGCGCGAGGGTACTCCGGCGGCCGGAGCGGGACGTCATCAGAAACGTTTTCGCGACGCTCTGGTGGTCGGCGAGATCGCGTTATCACTGTTGCTGCTCATTTCAGCCGGACTGCTGCTGCGCAGCCTGCTGGCGCTGCGTGAAGTGCCGCTCGGCTTTATCCCCCACAACGTGGTAGTTACATCGATCTTCCTGCCGCAGTCGGGTGGCGGCATCGTCGGGCAGACGGGCAAGTATGCAGGCAAGGACATAGCGCAGGTTCTCTACACACCGCTGCTTGAGAAACTCGCTCACCTGCCCGGCGTTGACTCGGCAGCGCTGACCAGTATTCTTCCGCTGTCACCGAACTTCCAGGCGGGAGGTTCCTTCGACATCGTCGGCCGCCCTAAGGACCCCGCCCACAAGATGACTGCCGCCATACGTGCGGTGAGTCCGAGCCTGTACTCCACGCTGGGTATCCGTCTGCTGCAAGGCCGGCTATTCAGAGAGTCCGATGGACCCCAGGCGGCTGCCGCTGCGGTGGTCAACCAGGCCTTCGTGCAAAAGTATTTTCGCAATCAGAACCCTCTGGGCCAACAGATCAAGATCAGCGATAAGGGGCCACACGCTATTGCCACCATTATTGGCGTCGTGGAAAACACGCATCAGACGGCGATGTCCGACGAGGTGCTGCCGGAGATCAATATCTCCTACCGGCAGCTCGGCCCCGATGACGAACTCACCCCTTACATCCTGGCATCGTTTACCAATCTCGCGCTGCGCACCAGCGTCGCACCCTCGACGGTGATCCCGAGCCTGCGTACCACCTTGCGGGAGTCTGATCCTGACATGGCGGTGTTGGACATCCGGCCCCTGCAAGATGTCGTCGATATATCGCTTGGCAGCCAGACGCTCGCCGTTCGCCTGCTGTGGATCTTTGCCGGATCGGCGCTGCTGATCTCGATCGCCGGCATCTACGGCTTGCTGGCTTACAACGTCAGCCAGCGCACGCGAGATATTGGGTTGCGCATGGCTCTGGGCGCCACTCGCGGCAATGTCATTCAGATGGTGCTGCGGCAAGCCGTACTACTGCTCGTGATCGGTGTGGCGATTGGTGTCGTGGCGGCAATCTCCGCCGGAAGCGTTTTGCGCAGCTTCTTGTATGGAGTTGTACCCTATGACATTTCGACGATTTTCGCGGTGTCGCTGCTGTTGCTGAGTTGCGGCCTGCTTGCAAGTTACGTCCCCGCGCGGCGTGCTTCGCGCATTGACCCGATCAAGGCGCTGCGATGGGAGTGAGGCGGCATTCGGCAGTTAGCATTTGGCGCTTGGCAAATGCAGTGCCGCGTCTTGGCCAAATGCCAAGGGCCAAGTGCCAAGGGCGAAGAGCGCAATTGTAATCACAACGAAAATCATGATTACGCTTAAGAACGTCGAACGCAGTTACAAAACCGGGGCGGGGCAGACGTGGGTCCTGCGCCGCATCGACCTCACTATCAACGAAGGCGAGTTCGTCACCGTAATGGGACCCTCGGGTGCGGGAAAGTCTTCGCTCCTGAATGTGCTGGCGCTGCTCGATGACCAGTGGGTGGGCGAGTACTGGTTTGGCGAACAGCCGGTGCACCTGATGAAGCGTAAAGATCGCGCCGAGCTGGCCAAGCGCAAGGTCGGCATGGTGTTCCAGAGCTACCACCTTCTCGACGATCTGACGGTGCAAGAGAACATCGATCTGCCGCTCTCGTACAAAGACATCCCGCGCGCGCAGCGGCAAGGCATGGTGGCGGAGACGCTCGACCATTTCCAGATCGTCGCCAAAAAGGACCTTTATCCCAACCAGCTTTCCGGCGGCCAGCAGCAACTGGTGGGAGTGGCGCGCGCGGTGATTCACCGGCCGGCGCTGTTGCTGGCCGATGAACCTACCGGCAACCTGCACTCCAGCCAGGCCAAAGAGATCATGGAACTGTTTACGCAGCTGAATCGCGAGGGCACGACGATCGTGCAGGTCACGCATTCCGAGGTGAACGCGTCGTATGGATCGCGCACCATTCAAATGCGCGATGGCTGGCTGGTGGACGATACCGCGAATCCCGCAGTAGCAGCTACCGGGGAGGCAGCCCGTTCATGATGGCGCCAGCTTCGCGTTCACCGATAATTGTTATGATGTTGTGCCTTTTGCTGGTGAGCGCGCAGGCGCAGCAGGAGACGCCCAACGCGCCTATGCCGCAGCAGACCGCAAGCACAACCCATCCATCCGCTGCGGCGCCGCTGTCGATCCGCACTCCGCCCAGCCTGGCGATACCGCATTCGGATAACCCCTGGAAGGCCTACGCTCCCAGCTTCGTGCCCAAGCCCAATCTGGCAAACTCAGCGCAGCTGCAGCAGCTCATTCGTGACGGCAAGCTCTACATTTCCTTCCAGAATGCGATTGATCTTGCGCTAGAAAACAATCTTGACCTGGCCATCGCGCGGTATAACCTGCCGATTGCCGACACCGACATCTTGCGCACCAAGGCCGGCGGCTTCTTCCGTGGTGTGAACACGGGTGTGGTGCAGGGCACTCCGGGTGGAGGCGTAGGCGGATTCGGCACGGGCGCTCCCGGCGCAGGTGCCGGCGGCACGACAGGCGGCGCGGGAGGTGCGGGCGCCGGCGCGGCAGGCCTGGTGCAATCCACCCTCGGCATTGGAACCAACGTTTCGTCTTTCGACCCAATTCTCAGCGGGACGACGGGCATCGAGCACCTGACGCAGCCACTGTCGAATTTGCAGCTTTACGGCGTTCCGAGCCTGCAGAGTAATACGGGCCAGGTAAACCTGAACTACAGCCAGGCATTCCCGACCGGCACGAGCTTCAGCCTGGAAGTAGACAATAATCGCCAGACCACCAACAGCATTTTCAGCAGCCTCAGCCCGCAATTAGGAACCTATTACCGCTTCACCGTGCAGCAGCAGCTGCTGGCAGGATTCGGTACCGGGCCGAACCTGCGCTACCTTCGGATTGCCAAGAATGACAAGAAGATCTCCGACATCGCATTCAAGACGCAGGTGATCGCGACCATGACCCAGGTCGCCAACATTTATTGGGACCTGGTAAGCGCCTACCAGGAGGAGAAGGTCAACGAGCAGTCGTTCGCCTTCGCACAGCAGAGCCTGGACAACACCAAGAAGCAGCTTCAGTTGGAGGCAATCCCAGCCATGGACGTGATGCGCGCCGAGGCCGAAGTTTCCCGCCGCGATCAGGACCTGACCGTTGCTAAGACGAACCTGCAACTACAGGAATCGCTTATCAAGAACGCTCTCACCAAGAACCTGGACGATCCCACCTTAGAAGCGATGCCGGTCATCCCGACCGACCGCCTGGATACCGTCCAAATGATTCCTGAGAAGCCGACACAGGAACTGATTGCGCAAGCGCTGCTCGATCGGCCGGAGCTCTCGGAATCCAACATCGATTTACAGAATCGCGAGATCACCCGCAAGGCTGCTAGCAATGCGTTATTGCCCACTCTCGCTCTGGTCGGCTTCTACGGCGGTACCGGGCTCGCCGGCATCATGAATCCTTTTTATGCTCAGCCGTTCACCCCGTTGGTTCCAACCAACTGGTGGGGAAGCTTTCAGGATTCGTTCAACAATTCTTCGCCGGACTATTTCATCGGCCTGAACCTGAACATCCCCATTCGCAACCGAGTGGCAAAGGCTGACCAGTATCGTTCTGAGTTGGAATATCGTCAGGCGGAGTTGCGCGAACAGCAGTTGAGGAAGCAGATTCGAATCGAGGTGCGCAACGCGGAATATGCGCTGGAGCAGGGACGGGCGCGAGTGCAGGCTGCGATGAAAGCACGCGATCTGGCGCAGCGCACGTTCACCATCATGCAAAAGGAGCAGGAACTGGGCGCGGGATCGAGCTTCCAGACACTAACTGCGCAGCGTGATCTGGCGCTCGCCGAACTTGATCTCGTGAACGCCAGCACGGCGTACCAGAAATCTAAGCTGGAGCTGCAGCGCGCAACCGGGACCACCCTGGAAGACAATGGCATCCAAATACAGGCCGCGGTGGACGGCACCGCACGTTGAGGGAGAGTAATTTGCCTCGGACACAAACACCACCAAATACCGTCACGGCAGGGCGCGAGCCTACCGGCGAAGCCCGCCAGTCGCGACGCGCTGGGCGCATCTTAGCAGCTGACGATCAGCCGCACATCCTGGAAGCGATCGAGTTGTTGCTTCGTCCCGAGGGCTTCGAGGTGGACACCGCGAAGTCGCCGTCCATGGTTCGTGAGGCACTGGCCAGCGAGTTCTACGACGCAGTCCTCATCGATCTGAACTACACCCGCGACACTACGTCAGGGCAGGAGGGCTTGGACCTGCTCTCGGAAATCGTCGCGCTCGACAGCAGCATTCCAGTTATCGTGATGACGGCGTGGGGCAACGTCGGACTGGCGGTGGAAGCCATGCGCCGCGGCGCTCGCGATTTCATCCAGAAGCCATGGGAGAACGAGCGCTTGCTGGCGATCCTGCGCACGCAAGTGGAGCTGCATCGAGCGTTGCAGCGCACGCAACAGCTCGAAGCCGAAGCCCGACTGCTGCGCGCCGAAGGCCGTCCGGAATTCATTGCGACCGCGCCTGCCATGCAGCCGGTGTTGCAGACCATCGCCCGTATCGGTCCTTCCGATGCGAACGTGCTGGTCACCGGCGAACACGGAACCGGCAAGGAGGTCGTAGCCCAGACGCTGCACGCGTTATCGCCGCGCGCCTCAATGCCGCTGGTTGCGGTGAACACCGGCGCGTTGCCGGAAGGCACTTTTGAGAGCGAATTGTTCGGTCACGTGAAAGGCGCCTTCACCGACGCGCGTGCCGATCGCATCGGCCGCTTCGAGCTGGCCGACAATGGCACCATTTTCCTCGACGAGATTGGCAACGTCCCACCGCGCCAGCAAGCCAAACTGCTGCGCGTACTGGAGACCGGCGAGATCGAGCGCGTGGGATCATCGCGCACGAAGCACATCAATGTGCGCGTTATCTCGGCCACCAACAGCAACTTGCAAGAGGCGATCGCCGCCGGCCAATTCCGTGAAGACCTGCTATTCCGCCTGAACACGGTAGAGATTCACGTGCCCGCGTTGCGCGAGCGCCGTGAAGATATCCCGGCGCTTGCAGCTCACTTTCTCACACGCTATGCCACCCGGTATCGCGCGCCGGTAACCGGTTTCGCCGCGTCCGCGTTGCAAACGATGATTCAATATCCCTGGCCGGGCAACGTTCGCGAGCTGGACCACACCCTGGAACGCGCTGTCTTGATGTGCCACACCGCCGAGATTCAGGTTTCGGACCTCGGGCTGAATGTGCAACAACGTCCGCAGGGCCAGAACCTGGAAGAGCTGAGCATCGAAGAGGTGGAGGGCATTCTTGTGCGCAAGGCGCTGCAACGCTTCCATGGTAACGTCAGTCAGGCGGCGGAAGCGCTGGGCCTGAGCCGTGGCGCGCTCTATCGACGGATGGAAAGGTATGGCCTTTAGTTCCAGCGGTGAGCCGGAGAGTTTTGTTCGACCGAGCGCAATCCTGCCGCGGCCGCTATCGGATACTCAGAACAAGCCCGAAACCGATGGAGCTCCCGGGTTTTCGAGTTTGAGCAAAGATCCAGCACTCAACAGCCCGCACGACTCACGCCGGTTTTCCCGCCCACGCAAGAGACGTCACAGGCTCCTGTACGAAAAACGGATTGCCCTGTTCGCCATCTTGGCAGCCTTGCCTGGCGTTGCCTTCGGAACCATTCTGATCTGGACACATGACTGGACGCGAGACGTGAAGATCTCGTTCACGGTGCTCGAGTTCTTTCTTTGGCTGGTGCTGACACTGGCATTGCTCGACCAGATTGTGCGCCCACTGCAGACACTGACGAACGTAGTCGGCGCGCTGCGCGAGGAGGACTATTCCTTTCGCGCGCGGGGTGCGGCGCCCAACGATGCTCTCGGCGAGCTTGCACTTGAGATCAATTCGCTTGCGGATATCCTCACCGAGCAGCGCCTGCAAACCATCGAAGCGACGGCACTCTTGCGACGCGTGGTGGACGAGATCGACGCGCCGCTCTTCACTTTCGATCCCGATCATGCCTTACGGCTGATGAACGCCGCCGGCGAGCGGCTGCTGCAACAACCGTCCGCACGGCTGCTGGGGAAGACGGCAAGCGAGCTCGGCCTCAACGCCTGTTTTGAGGCGAGAAACGAGACATTGGTGTCGTTGCCGTATTCGGTTCCCAACGCGCGCTGGATGGTGCGCCGCAGCTCATTTCGGCAAAACGGGGTTCCGCATACTTTGATTGTGCTGTCGGACGTGAGCCGCGCCTTGCGCGAGGAAGAGCGCAGCGCCTGGCAAAAGCTGATTCGCGTGCTGGGACATGAGCTGAACAACTCCCTCGCGCCCATTATCTCGATTGCCGGCAGCTTGGCCTCACGCTTACCTCTACCCGAACTGCCGGAGGCGCAGAACGCAGATTTCCAGCGCGGGCTGAACATCATCGAATCGCGTACTGCTTCGCTGCACCGATTTCTACAATCCTATCGCCGGTTGGCGCAGATGCCCTCGCCAGCCCTACAGCCTATTGCACTGCGTCCGCTGATGGAGCGGGTGGCAGCCCTGGAGACACGCCTGAATGTCGAGATTTCCCCAGGTCCCGACCTGGTGTTGATGATCGATCCGGACCTGATCGAGCAGATGCTGATTAACTTGGTGCGCAATGCGGTGGATGCTGCGCTGGAGCAGGCCCAGTCGGCGCAGACGGGTAGCGAGTCAACTCCTCCGCTGGTAATGATGCGCTGGGAGCAGTCAGACCGCACCGTGGTACTGATGGTGGAAGATAACGGCATCGGGCTGCTCAACCCCAGCAATACCTTCGTGCCGTTTTACACTACGAAGCCGGGCGGCTCCGGCATCGGACTAGTGCTATCGCAGCAGATCGCGGAAGCGCATGGCGCCTCGATTGAGTTGGCGAATCGGCAGAATGCGCGCGGTTGCCTGGTTAAGGTAACGTTGCCATATCGCCAGTCGGTACGCGGTTAGGAGAATCCTCGCCTGAATGGGTAGTGCGGGCCTTAAGAGGCTGTTACGAAACTACGTTATCAATTGTGTGGTGGGAGAACTGGTCCGAATCTGCTATGAAACCAGTCGCACAGCGGCGGGATGAAATTAGCCGCGGCCGGCAAGCCCCGGTCAAGTGGGAAAAGAGTGCGAGCCGCAGAGCGGCGATACGGGTCTCGTAACAGCCTCTTAAGGGCCGCGATTGGGGCGCTCTCAACTTCTTGCTGATGCATTTTCCGACTTTCGATTGGTGCAAAATCAACGATGTCGATTTCGTGATCCTGCACGCTGGCAAGGAGGGTCGCCGACTTCATGAGGAGCCAGGGTTTGAAGCGGGAAATGAAATGCGGACAAAGGTAAGAAGGACCACCACCCAAGATGCTGCCCAGCGAGAAACGGATAACCCATTTTGGCTGAGGCGACCGCGCCCGAAGATGCTGAGCAGCCTAAGCTATGCGACCACCAGGATAACCTCTAACGCTAATACCTATCTGCGGGTTAAGAGTGAGATATGACAGAGCAGCGGTTCACGATTTCCGTTCCTGACGAGGCACTCGAGGATCTGCACCGGCGTTTACGCCAGACTCGTTGGCCCGATACAGTGAGCGACTCGGGCTGGACGTACGGACTCGACCTTGAATGGGTGGAGTCGCTTACCGATTACTGGCTACACCAACCCGGAAGGCGTGGCGGAAAATCGGGGAGAGCCAGCTACAATGCACTGCATGAGCCCTCGTTCGGAAGAACTGTTGCGCCCGCGCGACGCCGCGCTGGTCCTCGGCGTCAGTTACGCTAGCCTGAAGCAGTGGATTTACAAAGGCAAGCTGCGCACCGTGAAGACCGCCGGCGGGCATCATCGCATCCCGCAGAGCGAAATCGATCGCTTCCTTTTCAAGTCGCTGGGCAAGCAACCGGCCCTCAGCCGCGCGAGTTTCCGAACGATTAGTGGCCGGAACCAGCTGATTGGCCGCATTGTAGAAGTGCGTATTGAGGGCCTGCTGGCGCAAATCCGGCTCTCCATCGGAGGACAGCACATCACCTCGATCATCACCGCAGACGCCGCCCGCGAGATGCGGCTGAAGCGTGGCGACAAAGCGGCCGCCCTGGTAAAGTCCACCGAGGTGATGATTGTCAGAGTTTAGGAATCTGGAGAGAAAAGTTCGGGTGGCCGACTGGCCCAGGTTAGCCCGACGGAAGGGCGAACCTGGGGCACCGGACGGCCAACCGATACTTGCTTACGGCAGGTAATAACGGAAAGAGCTGAAGAACATGTTGTCGATAGCGGTCGGGCTGTTGTTCGGGGAGAAAGGCGGTTTGGTGCCGATTCCGGCCCAGGCCGTCTTGGTGAGATACGAATACTGCAGACCGAATTGCAGCCGACCCTTAGGTCCGTTGTAAGGCTTGTACCAGAAGCCAAACGATCCTTCGAGAATGTTCTTAGTGTCGCCGGTGCAGTTGGACAAGCCACCGGGACTGAAGCCCGCACTGAACGAGGTGCTAGGCAGGGTTTCGGCGCCGCAACCGGTATTGTTGAATAACACCGAACCATAGCCCACCGGAGCGCCCTTGGCGTTCAGGAAGTCGGTGCGGGCGTCATACTCGATACCACCGTTGCCGTACCAATCCCATTTCGGAGAATGGTATTCCAAAGTCAGCAGACCCTGATAGTTGCTGATGGGAGCGATGCTGCCGTTCGGACGTACCGTCGCATCGGGTAGACCGGCGGTCCCGTAGCGGCCGGTTCCGTTTCCCCCCATAGCATGGAGACCAAGGGTCACGCGCTTCTCCATAAGATCCCAGCGGGCGCTGGCGCCGCCGCCGCCCACCCAGGTCGAGTTGTTATAAGCGCCCCCCGCCGAGGGCGCAGCCGCTCCTGCATTGGGGAAGATGCGATCACGGAACTGGCTGATCACGCCAAAAATTTCATAATGTCCGAACCCCGGCTGGAAGGCCAGTTTTCCCACGAAATCAGGTGACGGGTTGTACGAGTAACTGGCGAGTGGCGAGCAGGTGGTGACCGGAGCGCCGGCGGCATTGACGCTGGTCGAGCAGCCACTAACACCGCCGTTATACAAGCCGCCTCCGTTGCCCGCCTGACCAATCAGATAGTTGTTGGCGTTGCCGTGGGAAGCAATGGTTTCCTGGCCGTTCTCTACGGAGAAGCCGAACCACGCTTTGTTGCTGATGTTCTTCACAACGCGGAACCCGAACTGACGCGCCCAGCTGAAGCCGACCGTGTACTGCGGGTCAATCGTCATGGGCAGCGCTTCGGTACGGTTGTCAAGACCCTGCTTCGTTTCGGTCACCAGACTCCACATCTGTCCGCCGGTGAAGCTCCAACCGTTGTGCAGCGCGGCTTGTCCCCAAACCTGGCGCTGCCGAAGGGTGTACGAGTTGCTCTCGTTGTTGTTGGAGGTCACACCAGCCGACAGGAAGTCCGCTTCCACGTAACCCGTCAGGTTCATGTTGTCGAGCTTACCCTGCGCCAGCATCGAGACACGCGACTGACGGCCGGACCCGTAGAATTCAGACAAGTGGGCTTGCGAAGCGCCAGGATATGGAATGCCGTTCAGTGCGGTATTGATGTCGCCGCCCGTCGCGCGCTGCCGCCACACGGTTTCTGCCGCCAGGAAGCCTCCGGGCGTGATGGTGATTCCCTTGTAGTGAATGGCCAGCGGGCTCTCCAGTCCGGCAACCCGCTTTTGCGTTTCCTGAAGCTCGTTGGCGGTGTTGCCGGACACCGTCTTCATGTCTGCAACGTCGTGCTGCAGACCCGTGATCTGGTCAGCGGTTTGCGGATTCTGCGCCGCGGCGGCGGCGGCTTGTTGCGCCTGCTGGGCCGCTGATTGCGCCTGCCCTACCTGCTGCTGCAAATTCTGAATGGCCTGGTCGCGGGTTGCAATCTGCTGTTGTAACTGTTGGATCTGCTGTTGTTGTGCCGAGATGGCATCCTTCATCTCCTCAAGCTGTTTCGAAACCGGAGCGGAGCTGCTGCGATGGCTTGTCTTCGGCTTCGTACCCTGAGAGTCGGTTTGTGCGAAAACGCTCGTCGTAATCAGCACCGAGAGCGCTAAAGCAAGTCGTCGTTTCATTTTCTCTCCTGAACCTGAGTTTGGGGCGGAATGAATCTATAACCAACGGCAAACACGTACAATCCTGTTGCGGAAAATGGGCGAATGATAGACAGCGAAATCCTATGGTGACGACATTACAGAGCTGTGAATAGACAATGAAAGTTCTACGAATACCGGCCCAAGCCGCCGTGGAAATCACGGCGGGATCGACAGATAGACCGAAGCGCTGGCGATCGCCAGCACCTTTGGGCGCTGATTTTCAGGCGCAATATTTCATCTTCTTGTAACCTGCGTCATCTATGCTCCCGGAGTTGCCTGGCACTGGAATTAGCGTTGCCAGGATAAAATCGAAAAACGGAGGAGTCATGCGGCAGGTTGTGCCGAACCAAATCTCATGGGTTGCCATTGCTGGTTTTCTGATCGCCCTTTGCGTTTTTGTTCCGGGCACGACCATGCTGGCTCAGCAGAGCAGCGCAGCATCGCCGCAGGCCCCGGAGATCACGCAGAATGTGAAGGAAGTCTATTTTCCGTTCAACATCTATAGCCGAGTTATCGATCCTGACGTGCTTAAGGCAGACGCCGACTGGCTCAAGCAGAATCCCGACGCGCACTTGTGGATCCAGGGCTATGCCGATATTCGTGGCGACATCTTCTATAATCTCGTGCTGTCGTATCGCCGCGCGCAGTTCGTGAAATCAACCCTGATCGCTGCCGGAGTGAACGAGTCGCAGATTGGGTTTGCGACCGGCTGGGGCAAGCTCTATCCGGTTTGCCAAGCCACCGGCGACAGCTGTTATCAGAAGCAGCGCCGCGTGGACATCGTGCCCCCAGATACGATGTAGGGAACTCCGAAGCGGAGTGGCGGGTCGACTAGGGATTCTCGCGTTTCTCGCCGCGTCGTGCGGTTCTGAACCTGCATCGCTGCGACTTGGTCGGGAATTGGCGGAAGCACGTCCGGCGTTGGTATAATTCATATGCCGCAGCACCCCATCACAGCGATTCCCGCTCCGTGGCCAGGTAGCTCAGCTGGTAGAGCGCAGCCCTGAAAAGGCTGGCGTCGGCGGTTCGATTCCGTCCCTGGCCACCATCATTTCAAAGACATTTAGCGGCACAGAGCCGAAATCTTCCACCCAAGGTTCCACCCAAGATAATCACTGAATTCGCTCCGTGAGCAGGTGTGCCTTGTCTCCGAGCAACTGCTCCAGAAACCTGCCCTGCGCGTCCCGCTTCGACTCCATGTCGGATTGGGCGTACAGCTGGAGAGTAGTCGTGATGTGCGCCTGCCGCAGGAACTCCTGTACAGTCTTCGGGTCGACTTTCATCTTCACCAGGGCCGAAGCCAGTGAGTGACGGAAGTTGTGGAACCCGAAGCGCACCTTCTGCCCATCCCCGATGACTCCTACTTTCACCGCGGCCGGACGAAGATACTTCTGCACGAGGATCGAAGCTGACAATGGCTTTTTGCCCTTCAGACGAGTGCTGGGGAACACGAAGTCATTATCCCTGGCATACGGCGTCTTCTCGCGCCAGGCCAGCAGAAAACCGGCCAGGAGGGGGTGCATCGGAACCGGGGCCTTCGAAGCCCTCGACTTCGGTTCCTTGAACCGTCCCCCACACATACGCACGCCTCACGTACATCACCAGATCCTCGAAATTCAGATCCATCCACATCAGGCCCAGAATCTCTGACACTCTTAAAGCGGTGGCGGCGTCGCTCAAGGCGAGCGTGCGCCGCGGCTCAGGAATGTTGAGAAGAATCTCGAAGGCTTGCTGTGGCGTCATGATCAGCGCCTGATAACTGCTAGTCGTCCTCTGGCGCACCCAGTTCATTGGGTTGCCTTCCTGTTGCCGAGGAAGGAAATTGCATCTCTGCCCGTGCAGGTAGACTAGGTTCATCACGCGCCTGATCTTGTCGATCGTCGGGTCGGCCAAGGGTTTGACTTTCTCCTTGGGGTTTCCCTTCTTCAGTTCCTTGAACCACTTCTCGATCGCAAGCGACTCAATGGCCAGCGGCGCCAGTCTTCCCCAACGGGGAATGATGCGATTGGTCAAGTGCCGTTTATACGTCTCGATCGTGGCAAATGCCTTCTCGATAGTAGCCTCACCTTGATCCTCCATCAGCTCGTTTTCCATGTAGTGCTGACAGAGTTGACCATACGTGCGAGGCGTTCCCTTGAAGGGCTGAAACTGGTTGACGGTTTCCCGGAGGTGCTGGCGATCGACTCCATCCCACGCGTCTTTTTCCTTGCTTCCTATGTCCTTCACAAGACCGACAGCGCTTGTGTGCTCGACACGCTTACCGTCAGAACGCGTGACCTGAAACCGATACACCCACGTCGGGCCATGCTTGCGTTGCTCGATTCTCACCGAGCCGTTTTGATACCTGGCCATTCACATCTCCTTTGCGATGGCTCAGGTGGGCTGCAGGCAAGAGTTTACCGAAGAGCAGAGATGCCGGTCTAGCTCCGAGAGCTTGAATCTCCACTCTTTCTTCTTCGCGCCGGGATCCAGCGGATGAGCCGGAATCTTGCCAAGCCGGGCTTTCAGCAACAAAGTGCGACGCGTCACACCCAGATAGGCGGCAGCCCGGTCGGCTGCAACAAATGGTTCATGGTCGA
Source organism: uncultured Acidobacteriaceae bacterium (assembly GCA_963785825.1). Classification (GTDB taxonomy): domain Bacteria; phylum Acidobacteriota; class Terriglobia; order Terriglobales; family Acidobacteriaceae; genus Bog-257. The sequence goes on from CAWAWQ010000003.1 coordinate 1,145,152, forward strand.
ATTCCGATCGGGACGACGCAAGAGACGGTTGGCTGGACATAATCAACTCCAAAGGGAGGTCAGATCGAGTGACCGGTGAGGTGTATTTCGAACCAAAGAAGTAAATCCGTCAAATCAAAGTCCACGGTAACTTTTCACCGATTACACCTTGACCGCCTTCTGCCGGATTCGGTATTGCGTTTCTGCCACTGTGCCGACGTGCTTGGATTCTCCCACCGCATCTGCCAGATTTTTCGCCATGATCGCGCTCGAACCTGCCAATCGAGAGCACGAGGAATCGCTGTTTATTACTGCCGGTGCCGGGGCTCTGCTGGATATCATGGGCAACATCCGAAAAATGGATCAGACTCCGCCGCGATCAACATCCTCAAAGTGCAACACCAGACCGCATATAGGCGCTCAACTTTATTTCACCAATCACACTTTGACTGGAAACAGAAGCAGATGCTCAGAAAGCCGCCGCCAAATCGAACGCCACAAAAGCGTGGCGCATCAGTCCATGATTCACTCCGCCATGGCCGCCGCAAAGTCGATTCTCTCTCCCACACGCTGCCTGACTTCCTTGAGCCACGCCCTTGGATTGGTGCCGTGAATCACGCGCCCCAGAAAGCCCAGCCGCTCGGCTGCATTGTTGCGGTTCCGCCGGATGTCGTCCTTCGTGATCTTGGTGTACAGAGCGAGAAAGCTATCCATGCTCCGGGGTTTGGCGAAGACGTAAGTCGCGTGGCCGAGCTGAGGGGTTTCGACGACGACGGCTTTCTCAACGTCGAAAATGTATTCGTCGCGAAACAGATAGATCCGGCGTGCCCGGCGTGAGAGCTGGCGATAGAAGAACGGGTCATAATCAGGGCGCCAGCTGATCTGTGCGACATCAAAGTCACCGGGAAGACGCAGCTCGGAACACATTCGCTCCAGCTCTGCTTTCTCGACAGCCCGATGTTCCAGGCACAGCCGGATCTGATCAAGAGCCTGCGAGTACTGACCGAAGCGGTGATAAGTGGTTCGCGCGGTCTCCAATTGTTGCTGGAAATCGGCTGGGAGTTTGACCTCCAGCCGGCTCGGTAATGCAGTTTCCCAAGTAACGAGTTCCCACTCCCCGCGACGTTTGCGGTATTTGCCGGTCTGTACGAACGTGCCGTCGACCTCGATCTTTGTTCCCAACAGATGTTTCCACTGATTCCACGTGCGATCCCAGAGCGTATGCAGGGCGGCTGGATCGAGCCAGAACTCGAGCTTGCGACGCATGTCGCGGCACAGTGCCCGGTCGTCGTAGAAGTCGCATCTGCGCAGTGGCACATGGAATCGCCGGCGCCGGAGCTCCGGTGAAAACGCAAGAATGCGGCGAGCGAAGAATGTTTGTCCGTCGCGGGAAGGCTCGCCGGCAACCAGCAGAGAGCCAAATCCACCGTACGGAAATATGGCAGGGGCTTCGGGATCGGCCAGCAGCGCGTCATAGCAGGCGCGCAATTCCGGCTGGCCGACGATGTTGAAGGCCCGCTCCAGCGCCACTCGCTGGCTGCGAGGAGCGCCTGCCGTTTTGAGTTCCAAGTCGCGTAGCTTGAAAGCTACGCGCAGCTCAGAGGGAGAAGCGCTGGCTGGAATATGCAGGATCTCGTACAGGGTGGGATGATCGGCTCTGTGGTCGGCATCGGGCAAACGATAGAAGTAGTCGCGCAGGACCTCACAGGGCAGGAAAACCGTACTGATGCCAAGGCCTCCATGGTGAACCTCGGCCGAAACGAAGTGCTGATTTCGTTTGTCCTGTTTGGGCTGGCTCACGTACCCGATTGGCACATGGTAGAGATAACGCTTGGGACCGGCACCCGCATTCTTGGTGATCAAGATCTCTGTACGAACTGCATCTCCCGTCGAGACGGGAAAAGCGATGTCATCACCGATAGCGACATAAGATGCGAGAAAACGGGACACCAAGAGCTTGGTTCGATTCGCGAACACACAGATAGCGGGTTTCTCCTGCCGCTGGACACTCACCACACGCTCGCAGCAGATGGGAGTGGACGAAGACGAAATGGAGGACGTCGAAGGCATACTTTCGGCGGGCATTATACGGTCGTCTTGCGGAAGTCCAAAACGCCGCATGGCGCATTCCAGTGTGCTTCCTGTAAAATTTCGAAAAGCCGCCACGTCAGCGCCATTCGCGATGTTCTGAAAAATTCTTGATCAGCAGGCCCGGTATTTGAGTCGGTGAGGATTCCTGTCCCAAGGGGAGTGGTATTTGTAGCGGCCCTTGTTGCGGTCGTAATTCCTGTCTCGCGCTACGCCTACACTTGGTTCCGCGACATTTCTGCCGACAAACACATCAGTTACGGTCGTTTGGAGCATCCGGAAAGTTCCACGGATCCGCAAGTCCTCCTGTCGGAGGCCAATCGCCTTTACTGGCTAAACAACGGGCCAAAAGCTGCCCCGTTGTATGCGAAAGCCGAGAGTCTCTTCGCAAGTCGAGGCGATACCCGGAATGAGCTCTACGCCAAGATTGGACGCCTCAGATCGGAAGCCGAGACGATGTCTTTCGTCGAGCTTTCGCGATTCTTGAACGACCAGTTGCAGAACCCGATCATGCGCAACGATCCCACGGTTGCGGCTCTGGTGCCTCGCCGCAAAAGGCTACACCGACATCGAGATTGATTATCGAGCGGAGAAGCAAGACTGGTTGGAGGCCCAACAGATCGCAAAGAGTCTCGGGGACGACCGTTTGGCGACCAGGGCCTCCGGTGAATTGGGCGTAATCGCATTCCTGGAGGGAAATTCCGGCCGGGCGGCGAAGCTCTTAGGCGGAGCCCTCGTCTCAACGATGGCTAATGGCGACAAGGGTGGTCAGATTCGCTTTCTGGAAATGATAGGGAACGGCCTGGTCGAGGTCAACCGTCCATCTGATGCCCTGATGTTTTTTGAGAGGGCCATCAAGATAGCGGAGGCTGACGAAGATTCCGGACTTCCTTTCATGGGGTACGAGGGAAAGGCGCAAGCGCTAGTTGCGTTAGGGAGACCAGATGAAGCAAAGAGAGTTCTCCAGGACGCACTTGCGAAGGCCCGATCGCAGCAGAAACGCGGGCATGAGGCGCAATTGCTGATTGTCCTTGGCAGGCTAGCGGCGCAAACCGGGAACAAACAAGAGGCCATCGCCGATTTGGAGGATGCGGGGCAGTTCGCAGCAAGAGTCCAGTTCTACCGAATGGAAGCTGACGCCATGTTCGAGCTGGCGAAACTTTATCGTGATTCCGGAGATCTCGCCGCCGCAGACGACCGTGCGACACAGGGTCTCGTCGCGAGCCAGCGGGTCGGAGATCGCTATTACGTACCGCGGAACTTAACAATTTTGGCTGACCTGAAAGCACGACGCGGGCGCATTGCAGAAGCGAAGGCACTTTACAAGCATGCCGAAGACGTCATTGACGGCATGCTTGGCGGCGATGACTCCTATTGGAACAGCTCCATCGCCGCGGCCATGAGCCAGACTTACCTCCAACACTTCGAACTCGTTGCGAAGGAGGCTGACACAGCCGGTGCGTTTCAAATATTGGAGCGCGTCCGAGGACGAACTCTGGCTAGCGCTTTGGGAGACAGAAAGGCAGATCCGCAGTCAGGGTCTACCGAAGCTGCGACACTGGACAGTTACGTTGCTACTACGCAAACCCGCCTGATGCAGACCAATAGTCCCGTCGAGCGTGAAAAGCTGCTCGATGCTCTGGCCGAATACGAGTGGCGGTTACGGTTGGCGTGGAACCAGGGAGATCAGCGCTTTCCCATTGATCCCGCACCGCTAACCCAGGTTCAAGAGAGCCTGAAGTCAGACGAAGCGCTACTCGAGTACGTACTCGACGAGCCGAACTCCTTCTGTATTTCGGTTACGCGCACGACCGCAAACCTGCGAGTGCTACCGGCTGGTCGCAAGCAAATCGAAAAACTGGTCCAGCGGTACGTTGATGAAATCCGCGCGAAAAAAGCTGGAGTTGAAGAGGCGAAGCAACTGTATGCGTTTCTTGTGCAACCGATTCCTGAAACATCCACGGGCAAACGATTCATCGTTGTGCCGGACGGCATATTGAACCTGTTGCCGTTCGAAGCGCTACGGAATAGCGAAGGGCAATATCTGCTAATGTCCAGTGCCATCAGCTATGCTCCCTCGGCCACCGTTCTTGATGCGCTGCGCAGGGAGGACAAACAGCAACAAGCCCCTCGACCGTTCCTCGGAGCGGGCGACGTTGCTTACGAAAATCAAGGCGGCGCCAGGAAAAGAATCCCGGCTTTTGAGACACTGCGGGGTCGGTTCGTTCGCGGTTTCGCTGATTTCGTCGGAATGCCCCTTCATGACCTACCGCAAACGCGAGAAGAGGTCGAGAGCATCAGTAGAATTGTGGAAAGGGCGCAGAAACCCTGTTTGGAGTACGGGCTACCGAGAGTGCATTCAAGAAAGAACCGCTCAATGAGTTTCGGGTGCTGCATTTGGCTGTCCACGGATTCGCCGATCCGCAATACCCCGAGCGATCAGCATTAGTCCTTGGGGCCGACCCGAAAGCCGGTGAAGACGGGTTGCTGCAGGTGCGAGAAATCAAGAAGTTGCGATTAAACGCCGAGCTGACGACTCTTTCTGCATGTGACACGGGAGTGGGCAAACTGCAGGGAGAGGAAGGCGTCAGCG
>CAWAWQ010000004.1:0-842230 GCA_963785825.1 uncultured Acidobacteriaceae bacterium
CCCGGGCCGGTCCGCAGCGAGTTGCGTCGACGCGCGCCCATGCGCTTTCAGCCGTTGCCGACGTAGCGCAGAAGCAGGCCGATCTCGATAAAGCCAACCTCAACCTGGGATACACCAGGATCGTGGCGCCGGTCAGCGGTGAAGTAACCAAAACCGTGGTCGTGGGATTGAACGTTGAGCCTGGAGAACAAATGCTCACGGTCGTTCCGCTGGATCAGGTCTGGATTACCGCAAATTTCAAAGAGACCCAACTCAAACACATGAGCGTGGGCCAGAAAGCGGAAATTGTCCTTGATTCGAACGGCCGCACCTACCGCGGTCATGTGGACAGCATTGCGGGCGGGACGGGACCCATCTTTAGCTTGCTGCCACCGGAAAACGCAACCGGCAACTACGTGAAAATCGTTCAGCGTGTTCCGGTAAAGATCGTTCTCGAGCCAGGGGAAAATCGTGACCATCAGCTTCGGCCGGGCATGAACGTTGAGGCGAAAGTGTTCTTGCGATGAGCACTGCAACCCTCACTCTTCCGTCGGAGCAGGTGGTCTGGCGCCCCAGGGTAAATCCCTGGGCGATTGCCGCCACTGTGTCGATGGCTGCATTTATCGAAGTCCTGGACACGAGCGTCGCCAACGTTGCGTTGCCATACATTGCGGGAGGTCTAGGAGCCAGCTACGACGACAGCACCTGGGTACTCACCTCGTACCTCGCTGCCAACGCGATCGTGCTCCCCATGAGCGGATGGCTTGCGGAGATCATAGGCCGCAAGCGGTATTTCATGTGGTCGCTTTCCATTTTCACGGTAAGTTCATTGCTTTGCGGCCTAGCACCTAATCTCCCGGTGTTGCTGCTGTTTCGAGCTCTGCAAGGCATCGGCGGCGGCGGCTTGCAACCGATGGCACAAGCGATTCTCAACGATACGTTTCCTCCTGAGCAGCGCGGCCAGGCGTTTGCTGTCTACGGGGTCACTGCGGTTCTCGCGCCTACCGTCGGGCCTATGCTGGGAGGCTGGATAACGGATAGCTACTCCTGGCGGTGGATATTTTTCATCACGCTGCCCGTGGTTGCCCTCGCTCTCTATTTGACTCACGTCCTGGTCGAAGATCCGCCATTCCTCCATCGCATAAAGCGCGCGGGCATCCGGGTGGACTACATCGGAATATCAATGCTGGCGCTGGGGGTGGGTTCGCTTCAGATCCTTCTGGACAAGGGGCAGGAAGACGACTGGTTTGGATCGCAGTTCATTACCAGCCTGGTGATCACCGCAACGATTTGTCTGGTCACGCTGGTCATCTGGGAATGGTTCCGCAAAGATCCCATCATTGATGTCCGCATGTTCAAGAGCTTCAACTTCGCGGCGGCGAACTTAATGATGTTCATGATGGGCTTCATGCTCTTCAGCACCCTGGTCCTGATTCCAGAATTTCTGCAGACGCTGATGGGTTACACGGCCGAGTTGGCAGGTCTGGTCCTCTCAGGGGGTGGACTTGTCTTGCTGATCATGATGCCCATCGTCGGCCGGCTTACATCGAAGATTCAAGCCAAGTGGCTGATCGCGACGGGATGGCTGAGCCTTGCCATTGGACTGTTCTATTGCGCGCACAACATTGATTTGTACGTCAGCTTCAGCTTTGCGATGTGGCTGCGCGTCGCCCAGGTGATTGGAATCGGATTTTTGTTTGTCCCCATCACGGCGGCCGGTTACATCGGAGTTCCCGAAGAGAAAGGCAATAGCGTGTCCGGCATCATCAACTTCATGCGTAACATCGGCGGCAGTATCGGGACTTCCGTCGTGACCACTATGATTGCCCGGCGAGCCCAATATCACCAGGAAATCCTCACCGCCCACCTCACTCCCGGTTCCCCTGCCTATCGTTCGGCGATGCGTGGACTGAGCGCAAAGATCGCTCACTCCGGCCATGGGGCCATAGACGCCCACGACCAGGCAATTGCAAGGTTATACCAGTTGGTGCATCGGCAAGGTGGCGCACTGTCCTATATGGACATTTTTTGGACCTTGGGCGCTCTCTGCTCCGTGATGTTTGTACTTGCATTCTTCCTGAAGAAGAATGACCCCGGAGCCGGCGGCCAGGTTGCCGTGGGTTAGGTATTGTCATGATGATTCAAGCCATAACGATCGAACGGGAATTCGGTTGCGGCGGCTCGGAAATCGCCGCAAAGCTGGCCGAACTTCTCGGTTGGAAGCTGTGGGACCACGAACTGACTGAGGAGATAGCGCGGCTGACCCACAGCACGCCGCAGGTGGTAGCGCAGCGGGAATGGAAGAGTGATCCTGCGGTTTATCGCGTCTTCAAGTCTTTTCTCAGAGGAGCATTCGAAGGCGGCCTGCCCCCAACCGATCGCCTGGAAATGCTTGATGCGCGACGAATCGCTACCGTTTCCGAACAGGCGGTCAATCACGCGCTGTCTGGAGGCCCATGCGTCATTGTTGGCCGGGGCTCCCAATTTTTTCTTCGCAATCGCAAGGACGTCTTTCGGACGTTCCTCTACGCTTCGCGAGACTTTAAGATCCACCGACTGATCACGGCTGGAACACCTCAAGACAAGGCAATAACGGACGTTGACACGATTGACCGTGACCGTGCGGACTTCGTCAAGAGATATCTAAAGCTGAACTGGCCAGAGATCCACCTGTATGACACGATGTTTAACACCGAGCGGGGCGATTCCTTTGTCGCTGAAATGCTCGCTCAGTGCATCCGACAGGTTGCTAGAGGGACATGAAAGGCTTGAGGTCTAGCCCTGAAGGCGAAACTTCGCTCACGGCGAGACTTTTTGTTTCGTGTTCTTCACGCCCCTTGTATCGGGACGAGGAAGTTGCTATCCAGGACATAATCGTACAAGTGTACTCGCGGCAGCGCGAGACGCAACTGGCGGGCGGACACCCATCCATCCGTGTTGTCCCACTCCCAGTCATTAGTGGAAATCCTCTGGATCGTTTCCCCAAGGTCCGCCGTAGTCATCGGATATGCATAAATGCGAACATTCTGCGCAAGCAAGCGAGACAGAGCCTCAGGAAAACCACCGCCTAGCTTGCTGTAGCTATCTTCGAAGGCCCGGATAATGACGGACAGACCTGCCACGAAGCGCACCAGCTCCTCTGTGTAGCGGTTTACGAAATCGGTGATGGTGTAGAGTTCCGGCTCGCGGAATAGCAATACGTCTCCGCCACGCGAGCGAAGTGTATCGATACGATGCAGTAGATCGGGCACTTCCGGAGGCAGGTCTTTCGTACTGGCCGGCGCCATACAGGTCATCGCTGACCTTTTTGTCATAGGCAGAGATGGTCTTGGCAACGGTGCCGGAGGCAGCTCCGACAATAAGAAACCAGCGTGCGACTTCCTGGCCGGCACCGATTTCGGCAAAGGAGCCAAAGGCGGAATGGTCGAGGTTGGAGGTTGAGGGTGAGCGCCCTATGATGAGTGTCGTGCTTTTCGATGGCTGCCATGAACCACTCGCAATTAGATCAGAAGCATGAACGCCGCCAATTGTACGGGATCAGTCAACGCGCGAACGCAGCTCACCGACTCCCCGTGGTGTTCAATCGATCTGCCAACCGAGCGGAAGCTGCAATCGTGACAGCCCGCCAATGTCTCTCCCTGGATAAGGGCTGGCTGTAAGTTAACTCGGCCTGGTCGAGCCAGTCCTGCGCCGAAAGCGTGGCCTGCTCGGGACCATACAATTTCGTCACGGCGGAGACGAAGGAAGACATCTCACGTTCGGCCAAGTGAGCCTGCTCCTCGTAGGTCGAATCGGAAAACGATTCGTGCGCATTCGTTGGACAGCCTCCATCCCTCGCAATCTGCCCGAGCTCGGCAGCTCGTGTCGGCGCCTTATCCTGGGCTTCGGGTGGCAGCGCCTCCGCTCCGGTTCGATTGACCGTAGACTGCTGGTTCGTATCCGCCGTTGCCATACCGTTACCCTCCTTCGAGAATTCCCGGGCCGGTGTTCCGTTGACTCGATCCTTTTGTTTGGTCCGCGTCCCGCTAACGCCAGGAGTGGATTCGGCTTCAGAAGCTTCCAACCCGGGTCCAACTTCCATGGGGTTTGCGAACGACCCTGACCTTATCCTCATCGTCAATGTAAATAGTCATGTCTCGACAACACGAGGAACACAACCAGACGTGGTTACACGCGCGAGACTTGCCGATATCCCGCAATGCCGCTCCAGACTTGCCTTTGGTCCTGCCTGCTCCCGGCTCGATTAAGAACAGCTTTTCCTCGTGGAGGTAGCGAAATGTACTTCAAGCCAGAACCCGGTCTTGCGGCCGGTATTGCCGAGTTGATCGTGTGAGGTAAGCACCATCAGTATTTTCTCCTCATAACTTCGTTGTGCGCATTGCGATTACGTCGCGCGAAACGATGACACCAGAAGCACCGGAAGCAAACAATTGGACGATGGTATCGTCGATACCTTGGTATGGGTTCAACTCGGTGGTGCGACTCACGGAAGTTGGGCGTATTTACGAGAGCGTGATTTCGCCAGATGTTGCGAAATACGACACAGGGTTTCAACCGGTTGATTTGCGTTGGGTTGACGTTCTAGAATTCCCTAAACTGTGGGGCGTTGTTACTCGTGCGCGCTGCCGTATGACCTCAGCATACGCTTCGGCCGCGAATAGAGTTATCAGCCATGCTGCAGGTTACACCTGTTGTTTTCGTCGTCGACGACGACATCTCCGTGCGCGAGTCGCTGGAGGCGTTGATCCGCTGTGAAGGTTGGCAGCCCCGGACATTCGCTTCCGCGCAGGAATTCCTCGACCACCCGCCAGCCGTTGTACCGAGCTGCCTCGTGCTCGACATCTCTCTTCCAGGACTGAATGGTCTCGACCTGCAGAAGCGCATTGTCGTCGAACGCGCCGAAATGCCGATCATCTTCATTACCGGCCACCGGGACGTGCCGATGACGGTCCAGGCCATGAAAGCTGGAGCGGTCGAATTCTTGACCAAGCCATTCGGCGATGACGTGCTGTTGACCGCTATCCGGGCAGCCCTCGAACGCAGCCGGATAGCCCTTAGTTTGGAGCTGGAGATGCGGACATTGCGAGGCTGCTACGCGTCACTCTCCCAGCGCGAACGGCAAGTTATGACATTGGTGGTCTCGGGCCTCTTGAATAAACAAATCGGCGGGGAACTCGGTATCAGCGAAATTACGGTGAAGGCACATCGGGGCAAGGTAATGCAAAAGATGAAGGCCGATTCTCTTGCCGATCTGGTGAGAATGGCCGCAAGGCTTCGTCCCGCGTCCCCCGCGACTACGTCGGTGTAAGGCCCCTATTCGCCTTCGTCGCGAAGATTCGAGTTCACCTAAACTGTGGCGCTGAGAAACGTTCGGGTACCCAAGTCTGCATTCAGCCCGCGCCACCGGCGATCTTAACGGGAGGAGAACACCGTGAAGAAGTCCACACACCCGATTTCCCTTGCCGGATCCCAGCTTGACGAAGTACGTCATGTCTGCGCGTTTTTCAACAGCGACGAAGAAGAATATCGCGTGTTACTTCCATTTATTAAGGAGGGTTTCGAGCAGGGCGACAAGGCGGTCCACGTCGTGAATCCTGATCAACATCAGGACCATCTGCAACGCTTGGCCGCGGCAGGAATCGACGCACCGACCGCGCAGCAGAACGGCCAGTTCGAGCTTCGGACCAACACGGAAGCGTACCTTCGAGATGGTCGTTTCGATCAGGATCGGATGCTGGAAGCGTTCGAGCAATTGGCCAGCGGCAATGCCCAGGGAGGCTTCCCCCTGAGTCGCATTTGTTGCCGGATGGACTGGGCGGTGGAGGATCGATCGCATATCGACGACCTCATCGAGTTCGAATCTCGAGTGAACGATGTTTGGCACCGGCACGATGACGCCGTCATCTGCACCTACCATCTTTCAAAATTCGGCGGCGACACGGTGATCGACATCATGCGAACGCATCCGATGATCATCATCGGAGGCATCCTTCAGCAGAATCCGTTCTTTGTTTCGCCGGAGGAGTTCCTGCCTGAGATCCGCGAACGTCGCGGCCGCCGCGCTGCGTCACCGGCGACGGCGGCCTAGCATGCAAGAAGAATCACAAGTTCAATCTCCCGCCGGGGAGATCAAGCAACTTCAGCGCTGCATCAACGATCTGGTCAGTGTTCTCGCCCTGCCTGCCATGTGGAGTGGCGGCCAGTCGGCCCAGATCGTTCAAACGCTGCTGGATGCGCTTCGGACTATGCTCCGCCTGGACCTGGTCTACGTGCAGTTGGAGGACCTGATCGGCGAGGCGCAGGCCGAGATAGTTTGGGTCGGTGAATCGGGAAAACGGATGAGCCGGCCGCAAGAAATCGGCGAGCTGCTCAAACGCTGCCTGGGCGACGACCCGCGGAAATGGCCTACGCAGACTTGCCACCGCATTGCAGACGAAGACGTTTCGATCGTGCCCTTGCGCCTGGGGCTGCATGGTGAAATTGGCATAATCGTAGCCGGGTCGCAGCGGGCAGATTTCCCCTCGCAGACTGAAAAACTTCTGTTGAGCATTGCTGCGAATCAGGCGACGATCGGGCTACAGGAGGCCCGGCTCCGCGGTCAACAGAAGCGGATCGCCGACGAACTGGATCAGCGAGTCGTGCAACGAACTGCCGAGCTTGCCGCAACCAACCAGGAGCTCAAGAAGGAACTGGCTGAACGCGCCCTGGTGGAAAATCGGCTCCGGCAGGAAGAGAGCGAGCTGGAGCGCAGCGAGGTTCGCAAGGCAGCCATGCTGGACGCAGCGCTGGACTGCATCGTGATGATCGATCACGAAGGCTGTATCTCTGAGTTCAATCCGGCAGCCGAGCATACCTTCGGGTATCGTCGCGACGAAGTCCTGGGGAAGCATCTGGCAGAGGTCATCATTCCACCGGCCCTCCGGGAGCAGCACCGGCGGGGATTTTCCCGTTATCTGGCCACTGGGGAGGCGAGAGTGCTCGGCAGACGTATCGAGATGACCGCGATACGTGCCGACGGCAGCGAATTCCCGGTTGAGCTGGCAATCATACGCACCCCGCTTGACGGGCCACCCTCTTTCACAGGCTTCCTGCGCGACATAACCGAACGCAAGCGAAACGAGAAGGCTTTACGTGACGCCCACGCACAGGTCGCGCTCAGCGAGGAGCGTTGGCGCTCGGTGTTCGAGAACTCGGCGATCGGCGTTGCTCTTGCTGACCTGAACGGCCGGTTCCTCACGACCAATCCCGTGTACCAAAAGATGTTGGGATATACCAACGAGGAATTGCGGAAGCTCACGTTTCTCGACGTCACCCATGATGAGGACTTCGAATATAGCCGCATTCTGGTTGAGGAGCTCCTGGCAGGCAGGTCGCGGCAATTTCAGATCGAGAAGCAATACCGGCGCAAGAATGGCAGTCTGGTATGGGTACGTAACAATGTTTCAATCGTGCCGGGCACAGAACGAGTGCCGGGATTTCTCATGGCGCTTTCTGAGGACATTACCGAACACAAACAGGCAGAAGAGGCGCTCAGCAGGGCCCGATCGGAACTCGCTCACGTAGCGAGGGTCTCAAGCCTGGGAGTGTTGACGGCCTCGATTGCTCACGAAATCAACCAGCCCTTGTCCGGCATCGTTACCAATGCAAGCACCTGTATGCGAATGCTGGCCGCCGATCCGCCCAATGTAGAAGGCGCCCGCGAGACCGTGCGGCGCACCATTCGCGACGGCAACCGAGCGGCCGAGGTAGTCAATCGGTTGCGCGCGCTGTTCAGCAAGAAAGAGACTACGCTGGAACCGGTAGATTTGAACGAAGCCACCGAGGAAGTAATTGCGCTATTGCTGAGCGAACTGCAGAGCAACCGCGTGACACTGCGGCCTGAACTGGCTGACAACCTGCCCACCGTCATTGGCGACCGGGTTCAACTGCAGCAGGTGATCCTGAACTTAGTCCGGAATGCATCCGACGCCATGAGGGCCGTGGAGGATCGCCCGAGGCAGTTGCTGGTGCGAACCGAGCACGAGGAAGGCGGGCGGGTGCGACTGAGCGTGCAAGACGCGGGAGCTGGCTTCGACCAGCAGGCGGCGGACAGACTGTTCGAGACGTTCTACACAACCAAGCGGGAAGGTATGGGGATTGGACTCTCGGTCAGCCGCTCCATTATCGAGAGTCATCATGGTCGTTTGTGGGCGACCGTGAATGACGGTCCAGGAGCTACGTTTTCGTTCTCGATTCCTTCCGGAGTCGAGGATAGGACGAGTGCCGCTGGTGAGTAGCGGATTCCGACGCGGCGAGTTCGGCGCCGGCCACCTATTGCCCTGGAGGAGCGGTTCCGGAGTCAGAAATAGGTTCGGCCTGGCAACTTCTCCCAGTTGTCGATGAACTCCAGCCACGGACTGCAGCAGACCAATACTAAAGTACAATGGACGCCGATTCGGACGTTGGTGCATGATCAGCGAGTGGAGCGACACGAAGGAAGTGTCCGAGGAAAACGAGTTCAGCCTCATCCTCAACGCCAAGCCAGGATTGGAACCGGATCGCACCCTCTGACCCGGCACGTTGGATTCGCTAATCAACCTCAGTGCACATACTCCAGCTTTAGGATCGTCGAAGCCTGCCGCAGCGGGCCCAGCGTAAAAAGTCTATGGCAGTAACACGCCCGCTTGTTACAGTGGTCGATGATGACGAATCGGTGCGCGAGTCGCTGCCCGATTTGCTGTCCGAGCTTGGCTTTGCAGCCCAAACGTTCTCTTCGCCGGAAGAGTTTCTCTTGTCGGATTGCGTGGGCCAAAGCAAATGTCTGATCCTCGACATTGCCATGCCGGGGATGAGCGGACCCGACCTTCAGCAGGAATTGAAACGTCGCGGCTGCGACATTCCGATTATTTTCATCACTGCCAGCACCGATAAGAGTATTCGTGTGCGGCTCATTGAACAGGGTGCGATAGAGTGCCTTTTCAAGCCATTCAGCGATACGGCCCTGCTTGAGGCCCTTAATGCCGCACTGCGAGTGAACTGATCCATTGCGAAACGCAGATCCAGACAAATCCATTGGTGGATCTATGAAGCGCGCAATCGCGACGGTCATCCATTCGCGGACGAATTGCGTTCTCTGCTGAAACAGCTTTCCGCCACACAAAGCTACATCGGCTACAGCAGGCCTGCTGCAACCGACCGCATAGTCGCCCCAGCGACCTCAATTAACTTACGTTGCTCCGGATTTTTAAGGTCGTGGAAACGCGATTAACGCTTTTCGTAAGGATGGAATCTGTAGTCCTTCGCCTTGACGACAGTGTGGCAAGCGTTGCCGCAATCTGCGAGACTCTTGGGATCGGCCGTGAATTTGCTCGAAGGAGCTTCGTAATTGAACACCGCGTAACCCCACCCGCCGGTCTTCGGAAATCTCTTACTGTCCTTCTCCATAACAAAGGCTTGGGTGAAAACGTCCGGCACGTCCACGGGGAACTGAGCTTCCGCGCTCTTCTTCGGTTTCCATTGAAGTTTCACGACCATGGGAGCCATCCGGAAAAGGCTGACCTTTGCCCGGAATACCGTTCTTGTAGGCCTCGATCATCGTAGGGTTGCCGACGATCACCTTGAGCACTTCGTCTGTCCGGGCGGATGAGACCGTCGCCCAGTCCTCGTATCCCCTGAAGTCGGAGAATGCGATGCCGCCCGGCGATTTCAGCGGGTATTTGTCCTGCGCGTAAACGGCGGTCGCGACCAGGACGGCGAACACGGCTACGGCCGTGGTAACCGTGGTAAAACCGGGGATCGGTTGTCCATTCTTCGATTCTTGCGCCACCGGTTTCGTCATACGTTCGGACATGGTGTTCTCCTCTATAAGAACAATCCTCCATGATCAACCTACATTTCGAACGACTGCTATTTAGCCAGACGTGCGGGAGCAGAACAATTGGACCATAGTATCGGCGATACCTTCGTATTGAGAGGGATGGGAGGAAGTTGCGTATAGCCGGTCGATTTTCAGGACCATGTGGATGGAGACAGCCGTAGATCTATGGCATGAAAACGTTGGAGTCGATACCAAAGTATGGGCAATACCATCGTCCAATTGCACGAGCCATCATCATCTGGCTGAATAGTGCCAGCTTCAACCGGTCTTGCAGACTAATCATTACGGAGAAAATCTGATGGCAACGACGAACGTATCCACCAAAGCCGCGAAGACGGACGCAGCCCAGAAGCCCACGCAGATTCGCGTGACCCGGCGGTCGCCCGCGTATTGGCGCGTGACGATCGACAACCCGCCGATCAACGTGATGGGTACGGAAATGGTCAAGCAGTTTCAGGAAGTCATTCGCGCTCTGGAGGCCGACGAGCAGGTCAGGGTCGTGGTCTTCGATAGCGCCGTCGACAATTATTTCCTGAATCACTCCGATTTTGAGGCCAAGCTTGAAGACCTGACCTCACTGCCAGAGGGTCCTACAGGCTTACCACCTTGGCCCGACTTTCTGGTGCGACTGACGCTTTTGCCCGTTGCCTCGATCGCGCTGATCCGCGGACGCGCTACCGGTAACGGCAGCGAGATCACGCTGGCCTGCGACATGAGTTTTGCCAGCCGCGAGAAAACTATCATTTCGCAGTGGGAGGTGGGCGTGGGAATGGTCGCGGGCGGCGGTCCGATGGCTCGGCTACCTCGACTGATTGGGCGAAGCCGCGCCCTCGAAGTGCTTCTGAGCTCGGAAGACATCAGAGCAGACCAGGCTGAGGCCTACGGGTATATCAATCGGTCTTTGCCCGACACCGAGCTCGACGCGTTTGTTGAAGCGCTCGCGACGCGGATTCTAAGTTCGACAAATGGGCGATCGCCCAGACCAAGCGCCTCGTCAATACCAGCCTGCCGCCGGACGTCGAACTCGGCGCGGGATGGGATGCGTGCATCGCTTCGCTCGGGCGACCCGCGGCCCAGGAAGGAATCAAGGCGCTGATGGCGCGCGGCTTCCACAAGCCGGGCGATGTCGAGAATCGACTCGGATACTACCTAGGTCAAATCGCGCGTTAGGTGGTCACCCGACACGCTTATGAATTTCGGAATGTTGGGCATGGCAGCCGGCGACATTCGAAAGTCCATGATGGGGTTCACATTTTTCGCCATGAAGAGGATTTGTATGTCCGAGAAACCCAGCGTCGTAAAGGGAGCTCAGCCAAGTGAGGTTCGGCATCACCAAATCGGCCAGGAGGTTTTCAAAACCATCTTGCCCGACGATGTCGATTGGAAACCGTTTCCGGCGTTCCCAGCTTCTGTCCGGCTGGCGGTTGTTGTGGGTCAGCCCTCGGAGGCGGGCCCTTACACGATCAGGGTAAAAGCGCCCCACGGTGCGAAACTGATGCCTCACAAGCACCCGGAGGATCGAGTCTATACGGTGATTTCCGGCGTCTTTTATATCGGTCTGGGCGACGAATTCGACGCGACAAAATTGGAAGCCTATCCGCCCGGCGCCGTGGTGGTGCTCCCCGGCAATACACACCATTTTCATTGGGCGAAATCTGGCGAGTATGTCACCCAAATAACCGCGATAGGGCCACTGGGACTGGAATACCTCAGGGCAAAAGACGATCCGCGAAATAACCACGCGTAGAAGGATCTGAACAATACATCGTGAACAAGAGTATGGAAGTCTTGTCACATTGAGGGCGGAGGATGAAAGATCGACTACCAAAGAATCCTGGAGTGCGCGATCAAGAGATCCTGGCGGCACTGGATCTGCATTGGGCGGCGTCCAATGCCAACGATTTTGAAACGGAGCACCAGATCTATCACGAAGACGCGGTGCTGGAATATCCGCAGTCAGGCGAGCGAACCCGCGGTCGAAGCAACATTCAGAACCAACGCGCCAGTCAGCCGAGCCAGAAGCGCTTTTTTGTCCGCCGAATCATCGGCAGCAATGATCTTTGGGTCACCGAATTTATCCTGACCTATGACGGCAAGCCATCCTACACCGTAAGCATCATGGAATTCAGGGACAACAAGGTCGCGCGGGAAACACAGTATTTTGCGGATCCATTTGAGGCACCTGGCTGGCGCGCTCGATGGGTCGAACGGATGGGCACATAATCTTTTGTGGATCTTCGCTGACCGTGGGCTTTCTTACAAGCCCGGCCTGCGTGTACTGCAGTCGATACAAAGGTATTGGCAATACCAACGTCCAATTGCGCGGCCCATTTTGTTCTGGCTTAATCCACTCTTGAACAGTCATTCGCTCTGACATCGAAAGGACTACCAAAATGGGCGGCACCAATGAAATGAAAGAGACCACGCGCGTGACCGCGCCTGTCGCCTCGAACACGCTGAGTGTGAACGTTTTTACGGCACCGGCAAAGACTATGGTCGGCGAGCGTCCAAGGCCTTTCGGCGAAGCGCTCGGTTTTGACCCGATCACGTCGACTTTAATCTTCGGCGAGTACGACGCGGTGCTGGTAGACGCAATGATGACGGTGGCCGAGGCTCTTGCGGATTGGGTCGCTCTGCACCACCGCAAGCTGGAGACCATCTATATAACCAACGCCCATTTCGACCACATCTACGGCCTGAGCATTCTGCTCGACCGTTTCCCAAGCGCTCGGGCGATAGCAACCGCCAAGACACTGAACGCCATGCAGTCTTCCTTCACTCCCACCGTGGAGCGGTTAGCCCGCCGGTGCTTTCCCGGGCAGGTGCCCACCAAGTTGGTTGCACCTGAGCCCTATGGGCAGGACACGTTAACTCTCGAGGGTCAGGAACTGCGCATCATCGAGCAGGGCCACACCGACAGCGCCGACACGGCGTCTCTATACGTTCCATCGATCGGCCGGATCGTCGCTGGCGACGTGGTGTACAACCGGTGCCACATGTACGTCGGCGACACCACCCCTGAAAGCCGGAAGAATTGGCTCGCCGCGCTAGACCGGTTCGCGGCGCTGAATCCGGCGATGGTTGTCGCCAGTCACAAGAAGCCGGGCGCGCCCGATTCCCCCTCGGCGATCGAAGACACCAAGCGTTACCTGCAGGACTTCGATCGGGTGCAGAAAACTGCAACATCCGACCAGGAGCTGTTCGATCAAATGACGAAGCTGTACCCGCAGTGGGTAGCCAATCGGTCGTGGTTGATGTTCGGATTGCCGGAGTCATAATCCGCGTCGCCGGCGACGGCCGCCCCTTGCTGGCGTTGGGAAATGGTAGGGACAGAGGGAATGTCCCCTGGCTTCAATGATGGGAACGTCCCGTTTGCCTCGGTGTTAGTTGCGATTTCAGAGAGGAGAAGAAAATGGCAATAAAAGGAAAGATCTTGGTTTTGGTCTCGAGCGGTCGCGGCCTGCCCTTGAAAGATGACAAGGTTTATGCCGGCGCTGGCTACTATCTCAACGAACTGACGGTTCCGGTTCGCGCCCTGATGAAGGAAGGCTACGAAATCACTTTCGCGAACCCCAAAGGCAACGCGCCTCAAGTGGATGTGCATTCAGAGGTCGCCGATTTTTTCGGTGGGGACGCGGCCAAGCTTCAGGACTATATGGTATTCCGCGACGGCCTGACTGGGCTCAGAGATCCAACCCGCATTGCGGATGTCATCGCATCGGGTCTGGACCAATATGACGCTGTTTTCGTCCCCGGCGGCCATGGTCCGATGATCGATCTTCTCGATGATCCCAATGCCGGCATCGTGATGAGACACTTTCACGAAACATCGAAGCCTACGGCAGTG
Organism: uncultured Acidobacteriaceae bacterium; assembly: GCA_963785825.1. Taxonomy (GTDB): domain Bacteria; phylum Acidobacteriota; class Terriglobia; order Terriglobales; family Acidobacteriaceae; genus Bog-257. The sequence continues at coordinate 13,683 of CAWAWQ010000004.1, forward strand.
CTCTGCCATGGTCCGATTTCACTTCTCTCGGCTCTTCCGAATTCGAGGGAGTTTGTCGCCGCGCTGGCGGCGGGCGATGCCGCTGGAGCGCGAGAAAAGGCACAGGGTTGGATCTATGCCGCATACAAGATGACGATCTTTTCGACAGCGGAAGGGCAGCAGCGGGAGCCACTGGAGATTGGTGGCAAGGTTCTCTTCTACCCAGACTTCGCCTTACAGACCGCCGGCGGTGACGTAAGTGTGCTCGCTCCCTGGTCGAGCTACGTCCTTCAAGATCGCGAGCTAATCTCAGGTCAGAACCCGTTCTCTGATGAAGCACTTCTGAAACTTCTTCTATCCGCACTCAATGGGAGATCTCGATGAACAACGTACAAATTGACCAACAGACCTATGAGATGCCCCCGAAGGAAGGGATCAGCATCGCGCATTTTCTCACTGTTGCCGACGTCGAGCGATCGGCTCGCTACTACGAAAAGGTCTTCGGCGCCCGCATTCTGACCATGGGTGACGGCAACGCGCCTCCGTACCTTCAGCTTGCGAATATCTGGATGATTTTGAATGTCGGAGGCGGGCCGACGCCGGACAAGCCGACGGTAACGCTCAGCACCCCCGACCCGAATCATCTCAACAGCTTTATGAATTTCCGGGTTGCGGATATTCAAGCGTGCTATGAATTGTGGAAAAGTCGAGGAGCCGAGTTCATCACGGAGCCAATACCCAAGTACGGCGAGATACGCTGCTATATCCGCGATCCTGACGGCTACATTATCGAGGTAGGACAGAGCACCGACCTCAAGTACGGTTAGCCCTCGGTCGAGATGAGGCTCGGATTTAAGCGCTGACGGGTGGCGGGAGTCTGTTTGACATCGGTTTCGCTAGGGCGTTTCCCTTCGGTGGAGAGACGAGATGAATTGGAAATGGTTAGTCCAGTTTACATTGCTGGGTAGCAATGCTTTGGAACAATGCGCCATCTTGCTGGTGCGCGTTTTGATCGGGCTCTTCTTTGCCACCTCCGGGGCAAACAAATTGTTTGTCGCCGGCGGCACGAAGCCTGTCTACGAAACGCTCGTTCAGGCCAAGGTTCCGTTTCCCCGCCAGACAGCTTATTTCGTGTCGGGGGTCGAGTTCTTTTGCGGATCGTTGCTGGCCGTCGGGCTTCTTTCGACCCCGGCCTGCGCGGCTTTAATGATCGATATGGTTGTCGCCACTCTGACCAGCGCGCTTTCCACCATTCCGAAACGACTTTCGCCTCTTAAATGGCTTGATGATGTCCTGTATCTTCCAGAAGTCCTGTACGTGCTTTTCTTTATCTGGCTGATCTGCTCTGGTCCGGGAAGATTCAGCGCTGACTATTGGCTCGCCGGCAAACTATTAAGGTAATCGATAGATTAAGTAGGTTGTAAATGGAAAAAGCGCAATGGCATTACCACATTTCTTATATGCGAGACTAACACCAAGTCCTGATGAACGCTGTCGTGGCATCAGACCAGGCTAGCCTGTCGTACGCTAGTCATTCAACTGAAATAACGTGGGGTGACAGGACGCATGTCTTTTGGAAGCAGCGCTGTATCTTTTCATTCGAGGGCTCGCGGCCACTTGTGTGGCTGCTCGGGTGCTTCGTTCCACATAGGCTTTCGGGAGCCTACCACCCATGAGTAAGCAAAGCGTTTTCTATCGCACAGTACAGGTTGACGGTCTTTCAATCTTCTATCGAGAAGCAGGTACGAAGGATGCGCCGACGATCCTGCTGCTGCACGGCTTCCCATCGTCGTCGCGGATGTTTGAGCCTCTGTTCGCGCGTTTGTGCGACCGATACCACTTAATCGCCCCGGACTACCCCGGATTTGGTCACAGTGACTGGCCCGATCCCGGCACCTTCGGTTATACCTTCGACCACCTCACTACCGTTATCGATCACTTTACGCAGGCTGTCGGCCTCACTCGTTACAGCTTATACCTACAGGACTATGGGGGGCCTGTCGGCTTCCGGATAGCCATTGCGCACCCTGAGCGACTTGAGAGTCTTATCATCCAGAACGCCGTAGCACATGACGACGGTTTGGGACCGCTCTGGGCCACCCGCCGCGCGTTCTGGGCCGACCGCGCGGCAAATGAAACGGCACTCCGCGCCAACCTGATTTCGCTGAACGCGACGAAACAACGCCATCTCGGCAGCGACCCCGACATTGATCGCTACGATCCGGACCTTTGGGCGGATGAGTTCGCGTTCCTGAGTCAACCTCATCAGATCGACATCCAAAGCGACCTCTTCTACGACTACCGTACAAATGTTGCATCCTATCCCGCCTGGCAAGCATGGATGCAGGGAAAACAGCCGAATGTGCTTGTAATCTGGGGTAAGTACGATCCATCGTTCCAGGTTGCTGAGGCTGCCGCTTACAAGCGCGATGTATCTGCGGCAGAGGTGCACATGCTTAACGCAGGCCATTTCGCTATGGACACAGAGGCGCAGCAGGTAGCGGACCTGATTCGAAGCTTTCTGAAATGAGGCGCCTTCAAGTATGGAGAAGCATCGAACATCGCAATATTTCAGCCTGCCTCTCCATCCTTCGCGGATAACACGCCTGGGCTTAGCCTCCTACCGCTCGTGCGCGCAACGAATATGGCGGGTAAAGCCGTGAACAACAATGTGTGTTCGCAATCGACTCTTGGAGTCCTATGCTTTCTCGAGATCTATATCAACCGATTGCGCCGATAATCATGCCCTGGTCGATAAGCGGGATCCCGCCTCGAGACGCAATGATTCCATCGAAGGCGAGCAGATAGTCGAGATCCATAAGCTGGACACCGTCCCCGCTTGCGATTGGTTCTTATGACACTTCCCTGTTGCATCTCTATCCTCCTTCACCGCAGACGCAGTGCGAAAGCAATGATGACCTGTCAGGGAGTCATCCAGATGCTCCGGCTTCACCAGACAGTGAATTGCTTTGCGGCGGCAGCAATCGGAGGCCGTGGATCTATCACAGGAATCGCCGCTGGAACTTCGCTCCTGCACCATTGGGGTGGGTTTGGCCGCGTCCGATATATGTGATCGTCGGCCTGATTGCGGGAGTGTTACTGGCCTCAGGCGTTGTGCTCCATTTGCACTCTTGCCATCGCAGCACACCGCAGATTGGCCTTATCGAGCCGCTGTCTTTGGGCGCTTTACTTGGTTCAGTGCTTGAGGAGTCACTGTTCCGCGGATGCTTGTTGCCTCTTCTCGCTCAGACCACCGGCAAATTACCTGCCGTGATTCTCACCGCATTTCTATTCGCGCTCTTTCACCAGTTAACTGATTTGGCGCATTGGGTTTCCTTTACCGTCACAGGCGTGGCTTATGGCTGGGTCCGTGTCGTGTCACAAACGATAACGGCAGCCGCCCTAGTGCATGCGACGTACAACGCTGCTCTTTATATTTTGGTTACCCTGTGACCAGCCCGATTGCTCGGTCTAGCCACATTTTCCCCAAGCAGACTTCTGCCCCGCGTCGATGGGCTGCACTTTCGGCCGTTCTCGATATGAGTGAGGTAGACGCCGAGACGTGGGTCACGCCCGATCCTGTATTGTGAAGCTTGGATTCAGCGTGACGGGCGTATTCGCTCTACAACAAGTGGTGCTACCGCAGATCACTGAGAACAGGAAAGCTCAAGGTCGGAAGTTGGCCAGCTATCTCATAGGCTTACAGAAAGGTGGTCATGAGTCCCATTGCTATTAGTGCGATCGTGTTCGTCTGCGTGTTTGGCGGTGCGCTGCTTGGCATCTTCCTACACTCAGTTCTCAAAACTGACCATCTCGCCCCGGAATCGAAGGAAGCGGTGCGCCTGGGAATGGCGTTGGTCGCGACTACGGTGGCACTTGTGCTGGGATTACTCATTGCTTCGTCAAAAGGCTTTTATGACACGGGCAATACCGAAATGACCCAACTTGCGGCCGACGCTGTGCTGCTCGACCGCGTCCTTGCCCATTACGGACCGGAGACGAAAGAAGCGCGGGCATCGCTGCGGGACTCAGTGACTCGTCTGGTTGACTTTGACGGATCCAAGAGTGCGTTAGGGAAGGCTCGTTTCGATCCCAATGGCCAAGAGCAAGACTCTCTGTACGACAAGATACAAGCTCTGGTACCGGCCAATGAGAGCCAGCGGCACGTGCAGGCAAAGGCCCTGGAAGTCGCAACCGGAATTGGCCACACGCGCTGGCTGATGTTTGAACAGAAAACCACTCCGCTTCCCACGCCTTTGCTGGGAATGCTGGTGTTCTGGCTCACCTTGCTCTTCATCAGCTTCGCGATGTTTGTCCGTCCGAATGCTGTGATCGTGATCAGCTTGTTGTTTTCCGCGATGGCGCTGGCAGGGGCAATCTTTCTGATCGCCGAGATGTACCAGCCCTACAGCGGATTGATTCAGGTGTCGGACGCTCCCCTACGGGCGGCATTGTCTCGACTTGGGCGCTAACTAAAAGAGGACTCCTTCGCTGTAGGCCGAGGTCAGACCGCACTGGCCGGGAGATTGAGGAGATGCCGCGGACGGAAGAAAGCCCCTTCCAAGCGGCCCTTGCCGAAGACGCGCCGTAGCTCGGTGAATCCAAAGAATGGAATCAGCACGACGAACAGCAGGGCGATAAGACATAGAGTTCCCCTCCAGGATCCATCGCCGCTGGAGGCGATCGCCTCAGAGAACGACTTGCCGTGAAATACACCGACAGAGGTGTGTTCGACGACTTTGAAAAATGCCAGCAGCATGGTGAACGCGAATGATTTTAGAAGAGTGGGATAAATCAGCGGTGCATCCCTAAGTTGCTCGGCAAAATGCAATTCTTGCGCAACCAGAATGATCTTCGCCAGCGCCAAGGCGTTGATAATCGCGAATCCGTGGGGCGCGAAATCGATGTTATGTTCGGCGAGAATCACGACCTTGTAGACGGTAAACAAGGACAACACGACCCCGAGATAAAAAGAGATGAAGAGATATTCCATCATTCCCGCGAAGGCCTTCTGTTTCACGGTTGGCTTGGTGTCTTTCACAGGCTTGTCTCCGTTCCTTGCTGTTTGTAAGCGCTGACCAACAACGCCACCGTGATTGCGACGTACAGTACCCCGGTGACGGCCTCCAGCGCCGCCAGCATGCGCACCTCTCCGTTCAGCGGAACAACATCGCCGTAGCCGACGGTCGAAAGCGTTACCAGACTGAAGTACAACAGTTCGCTTCTGCGGTATGCCTCGGCGGCTCCGCTGTGCTGGATTGAGCCGGGCCAGAAAACATCAATCGCGGAGTAGAGGGCAAACCACTGCAATCCCAGCAGCAGGTAAATGCTGACTGCCGTATAGAGGTGTGCGTCGGTGACAGAGCGAGCGTTCTTCAGGTACGGGAAAAGGCCGTACACAATAAGTCCGAAGAATACGACCAGCAACGCCCATTTCAGTCCCACCAGAGGTGGAATGGGGAACAGCGCGCTCGCCACACCGACTAGCGCTGTGACACCCATCAGCGCAATCGAAGGCCACACCCACTTCTTTCTTTCCGAAAGGCGGAGGGTCGCCAGCACGAGCGGCGAGAACGTCAGTACTGCCAGAATCGCCCTCCGTACGTCACCGTGGTCCAACACCGGGTACATCACGATGACAAGAACCAGCGATAGCAACAGCAAAAAATCTGGCTGTGATTGAGCCTGCTTTAACATGCAACCCACTGTCCGCGACGCGATTTGACTGCTTGAAACTTGTCCTATCTCACCGGCACTGGAGCGATTCGCGATCTGCCGAAATCAGTCAGCGCGCTTCGCCGCCGGAGGAGTCCAGCTTCCGTCGAGGATTGAAGGCGGTGTCGCCGTCGGCCAGTACAACCGCATCACTAGAACGAATTTGCCTTTCGGCGCCGGCAGCCAATTGGCCTCTTTCGCTTTGCCTGGCGATTCCGCCTGTAGATACATGTCCACCGAGCCATCGGCATTCGTTACGAACTTGTTGCGCTGGCTCAGTTCGTAGCGGTTGATCGAATTCGGCACGAAGAAGAAATCGGGATCGTACAAGGTGATCGACCAGAACGCCTTCACCGGCGGGAACTGTCCCTTGTCGAAATGCATAACGTATTTGTGGTCCGAACCGTTGTAATCGTCGCCGCTCGCGTCTTTCTCAGAGAGAGGATACACCGCGTCCTGCGGACGGTTCCAGCCCGGCCCCAACATGTTGGCCATGGCGCGAAGGGGGTAATCTGTTCCCCAATTGCCGACGCCCCGAGGTGAAGTACAACCAGCCGTTGGTAGTCTTTTGTTCCTTCAGAAGCTTGACCATCTTCAGCAGCGCCAGCTTGGGGACTGCTTTGATGGCCTCTTTGTCGAAACCACTTAGTTTGCTGGGATCGTAATCCTGCCCGGGTACCAGTCCGATATTGGCCATCCGCGCGACTAAAGGTGCATCGGCAGCAGTCGGCGAATTGGTCTTCATCAGTTGCGCAAGGCGGGTGAAATAAGCTTTAACGTCGAGCCCGTCCACCTGCTTTCGCACGGCGGTCTTCATGTCGAAGTTAGGATCGACCTGCGCCGGAGGGGGTGTGTACGGCTTCCCGTAAGCATTGAGCGGAACAACGGTGACTTTGTCCTGTAAAGCGTGAACCGCTTTGTAATCGTCGGGCGTGCCGGTGCAGTAAATGCGCCCCAGTACCCAGACCATGCCGGTGGCGGACTTCACCTGCGTGACGTTTGGCGGCAGCGTGCCCGTCCAACCCGGTCCTGTGATGGCATAGGTCTGCGCCTTGTATCCCGTCGTCGCTGGGCTGGCGACGCTCACTACCTCCGAGTAGCCATCGAGCATGGGGATGATGTAGTAGCGGTTGCCCATGTCAGGAATGCTCAGGACCGACGGTTCCTTGGAGACGTCGAGCCAAGCTTCGGTGTACAGGGTGTCGGCATTCGGAGCAGCGCAGCAGTGGTTGTCCACCGCCGGATAGGTGCGCATCCGTATCATCTGACCCATCGGAGCATGCTCGGCGTCAGGCACAGCAACGTTGGTCTGCTGCATCCGCGCGATGTCGAATGTCATCAGCGGATAGCCGTACAGGTAGGCATCAACGGCGGTAGCGACGGCCTCTTCCACGCCTGGGGTTTTCGTCTCGTTCTTGGAACTGCAGGCCACGAACAGAACCGCGACCAGTACTGCCAGACATAAGAGCGCGCCCTTGATGAATCTCATGACCCCTGCCTCACTGTGCCTGCTTTACAGGCGGAATTTTCCAAGTACCGTCGAGAATGGAAGGAGGACTGTCCTTTGGCCAATACATGCGGAGGATCAGAATGAAGCGATCCGCAGGAGCCGGGAGCCAGTTGGACTCCATGTCCTTCCCTGGTGACTTGTGCTGGATGTACACGTCTACAGAGCCGTCGGCGTTGGTCTTGAACTGACTGCCTGAACTCACGTTATAGCGGTTGACGGGATTGTCGACGAAGAAGTACTGCGCGTTATACATCGTGATAGACCAGAAGCCGTTGACTGGCGGCATCTCGCCTTTGTTGAAATGCATGACATAGTTGTTTGCGCCGTTATATTGCAGGCCTATACCAGGCCCGTTGGAAACCGGGTAAAGCGAGTCCTGAGCAAGGTTCGCGTACAAGCCAATCATGGCGACTAGTGCGCGCTGGGTGTAATCCGTGCCGTAAGGACCCGTTCTGGTGGTAGTGACCCAGCCATTCTCGAATCGCCAATCGCCGGCTGCTATACCCTCCTTTTCCCAACCCGCCATCTGCGGCAACGCGGTCTTGGCGGCCTTGTCCAACGCCAGCGCGACGGCGGGATCGCTTTTAGCGATGTCAAAGTCTTTTCCGGGGACGATGCCGATCATGCGAAGCTTGGCGACCATCGCAGCATCTTCGGCGTAGGGCGGATTGGTTTTTAGGAGTTCAGCGAAGAGCTTGAAGTAAGCTCCTCCTTGCATGCCATTCACCTGGTCGCGCACCAGTGTCTTCATGTCGAAGGCCGGGTCAACCTTGCCCGGCTGGGGCTTGTAGGGCCTGCCGTAGGCAGAGAGCCGAACAGCCGTGATTTCGTCCTGCGCCGCGTGAACTAACTTGTAATCCTCCTCCGTGCCCGTGCAGTAGATCTTGCCGTTGAACAAGGCGATTGCGGTCGCGGATTTGTATTCCTTGGCGCCCGACGGCAGCACGCCGGACCAGCCGGGGCCGGTGATCGCGATGGTCTGGGCCACTGTTCCCGTGGTCCGCTTGCGCGGATCTCCGAACACCGTTGTCCAGCCGTCAAACAAGGAGAAGACCGCATACCGGCCCTTCAGGTCGGGGATGCTGATCACCCAAGGTTCCTTAGAAACATCGAAATAACCATAGGTGTAGAGCGTGTCGGCATTGGGCGCGGTGACGTCCCGGTACGAAGCATTGGGATAAGTGCGCAGCCTGGCAAACTGCCCCATAGGCGCTTGGGTACCCACGGAAACCGTAACCCCAGTTACGCCGGGTGGGAGTTGCTTGCCATCCACTCTGCTGGCATGGACATACGAGAAAACCACCGGGACGCCAGGGAATAACTCCTCACGATGCCGCAGTGCGAACTGATACGACGAATACACCGCAGTGATCACGACATCCAGCTTCACGCCACTGAGTTCACTGCGCAAGTTTTCGCTCAAGCTGTGGTCGTAGTTGGGGTCTTCAAGTCCCTGTGCCTCTAAGTAATGCACATAGAAGTTCACTGGCGAATTAACGCGAGATCGAATTGCAGCTTTGAGGTTATCGAGCGGATCGAAAAGGCTGCGGTCGGAGAAGCTGTACAGCACGAGCACGTTCTTTGGCTGTCCAGCATCGGCAGCCAAAGCAACACTACTGGGGAGAAGAATGAAAACAAAAAGTACGAGGAGCGCACGCGTCCTCCAGCCGCAAGGGAAGGTTGGGCCGGTTCCGCGATGTAGTGCCTTTTTGATGCGACGCCTCTTGAGGCAGCCGAAGGCAGAAAAACGCCCCTGCCAACCACCCACCGTGAGCGGCGGATGTGGTTTTGGCTGTCACAAGCGTTAACAGTCTGGCTCTAGTAAATGCCTTGAAGGTAAATGAAAGCTGTCACGGCAGAGGCCGCGGGTTCGAGTCCCGTCGACCCCGCCATTTCCTTTCAAGTACTTACAAGGAAGTGGCAAAGAATATAGGGGTGCAAAAAGGGCACGTTTTGGTGCCCTGGCTTCCCTTCCGCCGGTTTAGGTGCTTACCTCTTTATAACTGGTTATAACTGGTCAATTTCCCTGCCATTCGCTCCCTTTCATCTCCGGAAACACAAGCGAGAGCACGGCAGCCTGTGCTGCATGCTTCGCCGGCGTAATAGCTTGCGTGTAAATGTCCAACGTAGATCGCAGTGTGGAATGTCGCAGGAGCTCTTGCATCACCTTGAATTCCGTTCCGACGCTCCGCAGGAGCGTCGAGTAAGTGTGTCTGAAGGTGTGCCAGCCAAAATGTCTCTCGATACCAGCACCTTCTGCCGCAGGTCGCACGTATCTTCGCAAGACAGCTTGGCCCCACAGCGGTCGTCTGCCCCGGTGACGCTTGCTGGCGAAAACCCAATCGCTCGGTGTCGTGTAAGCGGCATGTGTTCTCCAATTCTGCAGGGCTTCAGCAAGCAACGGATGAAGGGGCACGGGCTTCTGTGATGCTTCTGTCTTACACGGGCCTGCCACTCCGTAAACTACAGATCGCGTCACGTTCATCGTTCCATCGGCAAAATCGATGTCGCTCCATTTCAGACCGAACAACTCGCTTTGACGCAATCCTGTACATGCGGCAAGGAGCACCATAGTCCGTTCCCTGATCGCGAGAACTTGCAGTAGCTTTTGGATTTCCGCGGCAGTAAGAACGCCAGGCGGCTTGCGGCGCTTTGCGCTCTGACGAACCAGACGAATGGGATTCTGGTCGAATAGTTCATGCCGGCAAGCATGATTGAAAAGGACGCTCATCAGGTTCCTGATCTTGGCGCAACTGCTCCTGGCCAACGGCAACTGGCGGAGCCAACATTCAACATCGATGGCTTTGATGGCTGACAATTCGCTGTCCCCCCATTGCGGGATCACCCAGCGCCGGAGATAAGCCTGGTAGATTTGCTTGGTTGAAAATGTTCGCCACGAATGCTCTCGCGCCAACTCATGGTGCTCGAAGTGCGCGCAGAGCTGAGCGATCGTAATGGGCCTGAATGCTAATCCAGGGACAGAGGGGTTAACTCTCAGTAACAGGCCGGACACCGCACTTCGGGCGGAGGAAAAATCCGGATACTGCTCCACTGTGCCGATCACCCGTTTTCGATAAATGCGCTTGCCGTTCAGGTCGTATTCCGACCAACGAAACTGCCAGATGTCAGGGCCGTGTTTGCGATGCTGGCGTATCAGACTTCCCTGCTGCATAGATATCCTCCTGCACTGCCTCTGCAGTGCGGAGTCAATGATGAGCCTCTCCAGCGGAGGTCCACAGGGCGGAAAGTAGAAGTGAATTGCTTTGCGGCGGTAACTACGTCGCACGCATATCGATAGGTGTTGTTACTCGGAGCAAGAGTCTGGCATTGGGATTACGAGCGACTTGGCGATTTCACATTAGTAGTGTTCAGTTCAATGCTGAACATTAGGAGCCCAGTTCCGTCCGATGAGTTCGAAGACGGAACGAGTTTCAACCTATGCTCGGTGCTTTGAGGATACTTGAGTCCACCAGGTAACGAATCGATGCGCCACACGCCACGCCAACACGGAAATCCGTTGGCCAAAAATTGCCTCACTGTCGCCGCCGCGTATTGAGCAGCATTCAGGCAGCCTGGGCGAGTGTCCGGCCGCCGGTAATCTCTTCCTCGGCCTGCAACCAATCTTGGAGATCGAATCCTTCCAGCTTTCCGCGCTGCTCATAGAGTTCAAACGCGCGCATGCGGATTTCCTCTTGTACATCCTGGGCGGAATCAGCGGGTTGAGTTGTTTCGACGGCGGTTGTGTTGGGTTTTTTCATCGAGAGTCTCCTGCTTGGAAAATGAAATCGGGTGGCTGTAGCTTCCATCTCGGGTGGAGGGAAAGAGCTCAAGCATCTGCTTGATTCGCTCTAAAAGCACTTGAGGGCCCTGCCCCTTTGTGACGACGCAGTCGGCGCAGGTGAGAGCCTGCTCAGAAAGCGGGCTTGCCGAAACCATAATGACAGGGACAGTCTGATCGAGCCGCTTTAGTTCTTTGGCCACGGCTCCCCCGTCCATCCCCGGCATCGCGAAATCGAGCAGTACCAGGTGCACAGGACTACTGCCGAAAATCTTCAACGCTGCTTCGCCGTCCGCCGCGCTGAGGACCTTGTAGCCCGCGGCTTCAAGGAGCTTTTCCCGAGTGAAAAGAATACTCGGTTCGTCGTCAACGGACAGAATCAGCCTCATGCCGTTGTTCAAAGCAAATTGGAGAGAAAACTCGCCTGGCGAAGGTTGCGAGTTCATGTTGTTACCCCACGAGACTAGCTTGAGGCAACGATATTACTTCTGAGTTACGGGTGTCGGTCTGCTGTCGGACCTAAAGCAATCCTAGACGCCGGAATTCGTCACGGACGGTACGGTAGCATTCACAGGCGGTGTTCTCAAGGTCGGCCCGGTTCTGGATTGTTACTGTTCCCCGGGAATAGTCGATCATTCCGGCTCGGTGCAAAAGGCCCGCGGCCAAGGTAACCGTGGTGCGGGGCGCACCCAACATCTGTCCCAGGAAGTTGTGCGTCAGCCGGAGCTGGTCAGAACTTGTCCGGTCCCGGCAGGTCAACAACCAGCGGGCAAGCCGCTCCTCGATATTATGCAGGCGGTTGCAAGCCGCGGTTTGCGAAGCCTGTACCAAAAAGGCCTGCATGTACTTCTGTAATGAAAGCCGCAGTTGACCGGGTCGCTCGAACTCGTCTCGCAGGTTCTGGGCTTTGATGCTGAAACCTGATCCCCCAATCTGCATGAAGGTCCTGCCCGGCGCTCCATCTGTACCAAGGAGAATCGGAATTCCGACCACTCCCTCAAAACCGATGACGCCCACTTCCACTGTTTCCCCGTTTTCCAGCATCACCACGGCAGACGCCATGCCGTCTTCTAGGAAGTAGGCGTGGCTGGCTTCGCCGTCCAGCAGAGTCTTCTCTTGTTCAAGGTTTACCGGGGAAAGCTGAGGTTCAAGGCGTGTGAGCTCACTTTGAGGCAAAGCAGCCAAGACTCGATTGACGTACTGAGGTTTGGACGGGTTCATCCCTGCTCCTTCGAAACGGCGTAAAGCCGCATCCGAATGCGCAAGGCGAACCGACCCCACGGCGGGCAGGAATGCGTATTAAGATGTCATCATTAATTCTACGCTCCTGCCATCGCGACGGCTAAGGTGTTTTTGTTTCCAGCTTTAGGTCTGATGCCAGACATAAGGCGTACACTAGCCTTAGAGGCTTGTTGTGCCCCCTCCCGCTGTTTCCCGCATGATCCTCTGTGTTGACGATGAAGCTGGCGCTCTGCTGGTCCGCAAGGCGGTACTGAAAAGCGCGGGATACGAAGTGCTTACGGCACTTTCTGCAGGCGACGCTCTCGCCATTATGAGATCGAGCGATGTCGACCTGGTTATCACCGATCACTTGCTACCGGGTGTCTCAGGAATCGAAATGGCGCGGCAAATAAAATCAGCCAAGCCCTACCTTCCCATCTTGCTACTCTCTGGCGTCATCGAGCCTCCGGACGGAATCGAATGCGTTGACAAATTCCTCGGCAAAACTGAAGGCCCGGAAAAGCTATTGGAGACTGTTGCCGGCTTGCTCAGGTATCGGAGATTTCGAGTGGACGGCGGACTGTACTGGGCTCAGATTGCGTGCGACACTCTTGGAAGCCCGACAGTGTGGCACTGCATGATTTATCGGGTGGGCTCGTCAGAGTTCATCAGTTGTAACCAATCACCCACTGAAGAAGAAGCTGTTGCTGCTGCTAAGCAGGAGATGGTTACATTGAGTGGAAGCCTCAGCGCCTGAGCAGCTGGTGACAATTGCTGGGGATGTAAGTCAATCCTACTCGTTTCGGGCAACAGGAGGCTTACGTCTGGTATCAGACATAGCGTATACTTCCGGAAATTGAGAATGGCTGAATTCCCAGGTGCTGTTTGGATGTCAATCAATCAGAGCGAAACCTGCAAGCGCACGCAGCGAGCAACTCGCCTGTTGCCTCTTTGGCTCACGAAATTAACAACCCTCTTGATGCGCTACTGAACCTCCTGTATCTGCTGGAAGGCGAAGACACTCTCACCCAGCAGGGACGCCATTACTTGGCACTCGCCAAAGAAGAAGTACACCGCATTTCTCACATTGCCCACGGCGCGATGGATCAATTTAGAAGCCCCACAGGACCGCAGGATACCAACGTGCCCAGATTACTTCACGCTGTGGTCGAGTTCTACAAGTCGCGGCTCGATGCTCAGGGTATCTGTGTTGAGGGACGCTACTGTCCGGGTGAGGATCTTGCCATTGATCCAGGTTCTTTGCGCCAGGCGTTCTCCAATCTATTACTCAATGCCGCATACGCTATGCCTCATGGCGGAATCATGCATGCGAGGGTTGCCAAGACGCAGGAGTGGAGTGGGCTCAATCGGCATGGGCTACGAGTGACCTTTGCGGATAACGGCTGCGGGATCTCTGCGGACGACCTGCCCAAGATTACAGAAGCCTTCTTCACCACCAAAGGATCCGCCGGACAGGCTTAGGGCTGTCCCTCGTGAAGGAAACGGTCGAGAAATGCCACGGCGTCCTCCGGGTGCGAAGCAGCACTAAACCTGGACGAAGCGGTACCGTTTTTGCGATCTTCCTGCCCGCCAATTAGAGGGAATTCAGCACATTTTCTTGGATTGCGCCAGTGCATCGGACGGCTTCGCGCAGTTGGGTCAAACGCCGTTCAGCCAGTGGATTGCATTGAAGAATCGACCGTTAGTTCGCAAAAACAGGCCAAGCCGTACGAAATCCCGAACCGGGAAACGCCGTCGAATTGCGAGTGGGTTGGCGATATATCGCCAACTATCCAATCTGGCAAGCGTGCAAGACTCGCCAAGCCGTTGGTGTAACTGTCAGGAAAAGCTCCGCGTTTAGCATCGACTTTTGATCCGTGCCCCTCGAAATCTTGTGCTTGTGTGTCCTCATGAACGGCGGCGAAGCAAAACGGAAGCGAGGAAGAACGCCGCCTTCCTCGCTCCCAACTTCAGTCTTGCGGACCCTAGGCCACGTTTTCAAGCGCTCCGGCACGGCCTACTCACTCGGATGCCCGGAGTTGCTTTTGATCTGGTCCAGGACCTGCGTGAGGTTGTAGCTTGCTGGCGACTGCATCGGCGGAAATGCTTTCAGTGTTTCGAACCACTCCAGCCAGAGCTGCTGTCCAATGGGAAGCATGTTCCAGTCGTATTGGTAGGCAGTCATCGGAGCAGCTAAGGCGCCCCCTAGGGACATTGCAGACTTCTGCTGAACCCCAACTGCCTGCTCGAACGGGTCACGCTTGATATTCTGCACCAAGGTCCAGTGGAAAGGAATGAGGGGCAGGATCCAGCCATCGGCTCCGGGCTGCGACATGGTGTAGTACATCTTCCAATTTTTGTAGCGGACTGCTGAGGGAGTTGACCCCGAGAAGTAATAGAAGACTTCCCGCGCCGACGTTGGCGATTTGCCCGTCAGATAATCGACCTGATTAACGCCGTCTAGCGTTGTTTTGACGATGCCTGTGTAGGCACCTTTTTCGAGCTGTCCCTTCAGGTCATTTCCCTTCGGACCGCCGGCGATCTCGACGAACGTCGGCAACCAGTCAAGAGCGGAAAAAATATCCGTAAACACGGTGCCCGGCTTGATCGTTCCGGGCCAGCGAATGACAGTGGGAGCACGATAACCGCCCTCGTAAGCCTCACCCTTTTGTCCCTTAAAGGGCGTCACACCGCCATCGGGGAAGCTGATGGCCTCGGCGCCATTGTCGGTGGTGAAGACGATAATGGTATTGTCGAGCTGGCCCATCTGTTCTAGCTTTTGCAGAACCAGGCCGATGTTATCGTCCAGTTGCTTCATCCCGGCCTCGTTAACGCCCCAGTCCTTGCCACCCTTTACTCCCAGCATGGCCTCATACTTTGGCGACAACATCGTAGTCACGTGCATGCGCGCCGGGTTGTACCAAACAAAAAAGGGCTTGCCAGTCGTTTTGGGATCGTTGCGGTCGAGATAGTCGATGACCTTGGCCGAGATTTCCTCATCGACAGTCCGTGATCGGTCAAGTGTGAGCGGCCCCTCGTCCTTGCACGACTGGTTCTTAGAAGTACCATCGGAAGACTTGCACCAAATAACCGGGCGTGGAGGCGTGAGGCAGATCGTGGTCCTCGGGTCAACGGCACCCGGAGGGTCAGAGAGCCCAGGTACCGGAGTGTTCTTGCACGGTGGAGCGATGCCCTGCACCGTCGGGCTGCTGTTGATGTCGTTGAAACTTACCTGCTCCATTGCATCCAGGTGGTAAAGGTATCCCCAGTACTCCTGGAAGCCATGCGCCGTCGGGAGCGCGTCGGTGTGGTCGCCCAAGTGGTTCTTGCCAAACTGGCCAGTGTTGTACCCCAGGTCGTGCAGGAACACCGCCAATGACGGGGTGCCGGGCAACAGATAGGTAGGGCTCCCGGGCAGTTGCGGTGGAATCATGCCCGTACGCAGAGGATACATGCCAGTCAGGAACACGTTGCGGCCCGACGTACAGCTCTGCATTGCGTAGTAGTTGGTAAACATACCGCCCTCGTTGGCTAGGCGGTCGATGTTGGGTGTTTCTCCCAGCCCTATGCCACGGTGGTAGACGCCGACTTGCATCCAGCCGATGTCATCACCCATGATGAAAAGGATGTTGGGTTTCTTTGTGGTTTGAGCGGCAGCAAGAGTCGCACCGACGCCGAGCAGAAGACTGGACGCGGTGAGCACCCCCAGGGTCAACTTTCGAACACAGGCCCCTAATTCCATTGTGAACCTCCTGTTGGAAACACTTTAGGTTGGCCCCCTAAGAGGAGAGGTGCGATGAGACGACCCGCCCGACTCGACTCGTCAAAGGCATTTGTATGCGATGAATTGGAGTCGCCGATGATAGGCGCTTTCCCCAGTGGGTGGAAGTCTAACTGCTCACTGGCATCTCATCAACTTCGCAATATGCTTTGCCCGACGGAGCTCCGAAGTCCCACCTCAATTCCACAGTTATGGGCCCGGTTGTCCGCAATTTGTATCTACCCTCGGGAAAACTCGGCTCCACGGCTACAATTGTCCATCGATCGGCACGCCGCTCCGCGATCCAACCACGGACGACAGGGCAAGGGCGTGTTCAGCAACCGTGCACATATAAATGAACGCAACCGGGGAGGGCGCATGCTAGCGGTTGACCAAAGCGGGAGCATTGCCGAGTCGGCGTTTCGTTTATTCCGATTCTTCCTGGAATGTCTCATCTTCCTTGCAGCCGTTGCGGGTGTTCGGTGGGGGGTACGCACCTTCGTTCTCAACCGCGGAGGAAGGTCCGATCGCTGGCGTCGCACCTATTCCGCCGCCGCCCTTGTCGCAGTGATCGTGTTACTAATTCTGCGCGGCCCGGCCGAAAGGCTGCTGGCCGCTGTGGGACGAGCCATCAGTGGATTTCGTCCAGAATCGGAATTGGGCTGGCTTAGCGGCATGCTGGTGGGCCTGTACTACGTGCTGGTCGCCACCTCGATACTAATGTTGGCTCTCCACGTTGTGGGCGTGATTTACTTCTTCGCCGACAAGCGGATAGCAATCTGGCAAGCCACACTTCGGGACAGCGTTAAGGCTGGCGAATCCAACCCTCGATTTCAGGCCAGCCGGATAGTTCGGATTGGAGTGCGCGCCCTGCGCGATCTCCTGGTGATCGCGCTGATTCTGGGTTTCTTCTTGAATGGCCTTGCGGTTTTCCCGGCTACCGGGATATTCGTCGACGCCCTCCTTAGGGTTCTGGGGCCGCCGCTGCAAGATGCGGCGCGAGCAGTAGAGGATTACGTTCCCAACCTCGGTTACATCTTTGTGATACTGGTACTCGCCTGGGCGATCCTCAAGGCTATGAATTCGCTGTTCACAGCCATTCAGAATGGAACCATCGTCTTCGATCATTTTCCGCCGGATTGGGCCGAACCAACTTACAAGCTTTGCCGAACAATACTTTTCCTGTTCGCACTGATGGTTAGCTTTCCCTACCTGCCCGGGGCCCACTCGACATTCTTTCGAGGCTTTTCGGTCTTCGTCGGGGCCCTGGTAACCTTCGGCTCCAGCGGGGCTATCGGAAACCTGCTGGCGGGGATCCAGTTGACCTATGCTCGTGCGTTTAAAGTTGGTGATGTCATCCAGATCGAAGGTGTGTATGGCAAGGTTACGGAGAAGACGTTGCTCGCCACGAGAGTATTAACCGCGGGTCAGGAACACGTCACCATTCCGAACGCCAAGGTTCTGACCGACTCGGTCACGAATTACAGCACGCACGGCCTGAACAAAGGCGTGGCGGTGTCAGTGGTTGCAACCATTGGGTATGACGTCGACTGGCGGACGGTGCATAGGCTCATGCTGGAAGGAGCGGCGCGAACGGAACAAATCACCGCCGAGCCGGTCCCGCGCGTACTGGAACAATCCTTCGGGAACTATTCGGTGGAATATCACCTGCGAGCATGGACGATAACGTCGGAAGGAATCTTTGAGACCTATGCTGCTTTGAGACGGAATGTGCTAGACGCCTTCGCAGATGGCGGGGTCGAGATCATGACGCCAACGATTCTGTCACACCGAGACGCCAGCGAACTGACGGTTCCAGTTGAGCGATTTCCGAATCCACCACGTCCACGAGGGATACGGGTTGACGTAAATCCCCGAATGGATGACTCCCACATCAAGGGCGAACCACAAATTGGCGCCTCTCCCTGAAGGTTGTCCGAAAATCGGCTTCTCCTTGTCGCCCGAACGTTACAGCGAAACACGGCGCAATTTCCGGAGAACTAGGTGGTAACTGTCGCAAACAGGCCATTTCGTACCTTATTCCGACCAGACTCCCTCGGCGGATTGCGAGCGAGATGGCGATTATTACGCCAACGATCAGCCTGAAGCGCCACCAAGCGCTGGCTTTCATTGTCTTGCCCGCCTCCGATCACGGTGCACTATGTCACACATAGGAACCTCCACCCGCCTGTAAGAGAGGATGGAACGGAAGGCGTGAAGTAGTTCCAGTTGATTTTCATGGCTACTGATCGATGGCCCTCATTTACTGCAACGATTTCCCCTGCTCGACCACCAGCTGGTAGGCGACATAGTACTTGTAGATGTTGCTGACATACTGTACTGTGACCGGCCCCACGCTCTGGTCCACCAGCAACTCAACATTGCCAAACCACACATTAGGGTTCAGACCCTGTGAGGGTGCTTTCTTCCGCAGCTCGGCGATGCGATTCGGACCGCAGTTGTAGGCCGCGAAAGTGAGCAGCAGACGGTTGGCGGAATCAATCTTCGGGTCGCTGAAATAGTCCGTTGCAATCGAGTTCAACAGCTTCACACCGGCGTGAATATTGTTCTCCGCCGTGTAAATGTCAGGAATGCTGACCGGCGGATTCGCCGCCGTCGACGGCCTTACTTGCATGATCCCTACGGCCCCACCGGGACTCCTCGCCGCCTGATTCAGCATCGATTCCTGGTAGCCCTGCGCCACCACCATCAGATAATCGAAGCCGTATTGCGATGAATACTTCTTGAAGAAATCCACTGTCTCTTCGAACTTCTTGAGTTCCGCTGCGGTGGTTGGATTCTTGATCCACTGATCGCTTTGCAGATAGCGCCGCCACAGCGTATTGCCGAATGACGTCCCCATGGCATGGGTCTTGACGAACTCGTCCACCAGTTGCTTGAGTTGTGGATTGTTCTTCCGCATCGCGAAGGCCAGATTGCCCTCGGTGCCGACAACCAGTTTGGGTTGCGGAATAATTCCGGCAAACACGCTGGCCCAGAGGTCAGCTCGTTCCGCAAGGGTAACGGTCGCGGGAAGTATGCCTGCGTTCACCATCTCCAGCAGATCTTCATCGATCAAGCTCTTGTCGGCTTTCTCGATCAGGATTTCCGGCTTGCCCTGCTTCCGCAGAGACTCATTTACCTTCTCCAGATTGTCGTAATACGTGGTGAGCGGGTTAACGAAGACTTTCTTCCCGCCAAGTTGCTCCAACGACGAAAGCGGGCCGAAGTCCTTCCGCGTAACGACGATCTGTTTCACGTCGGTTTGGATCGGGGTCGAGAAAGCGACCCGCTGTTCACGTTCGGGAGTCACCACCAATCCGTAGGCAATGAGATCGCCCACACCCTCAGTCAGCGCCGCTTCCAGTTGGTCGGGCCGAACCGGAATGAACGTAACTTGCACGTGTTGGCCGGCGGGCAGCCTCCGATTGACGAACTGCTCGAAGTATTGCAGAGCCTCGTAATAGATGCCCTCGGGCTGCCCGTTCACGTAGAAGAAACCCGAGCGGCTGTAGAGGACGAGCGCGCGAATGCTGCCGCGCTTGACCATCGCATCCAGGTCGCCGGTTTGGCGCTCAAAGCTCAGCGGTAATCCGGCAGCGGGGGATTCGGCCGCCGGCTTGTCCTTCGCGGCCGGGCTCTGCTGACCGGATGCCAGGATGGCAGCAGACAGAAGAAACGTTAATAACCGGAGAGAGCTTCGTTTCATGAATGCACCATATACTGGTGCCCTCACTTGGCTGTGGACGCGAAGGAAGATGAGTAAAACGAGGAAGGGCGCACTGCGTCCTCGCTCCACTGTGCTGTCGATCCAACGGCGCTTTGGACTGCTGCTCCGCGCAACGAGCAGTGAGTGAGGCGCCTTTCTATTGTTAATTCGCTACTGCTTTGGCTGTAGCCTTGCTGGCATCTTTTATGGCGACAGCCGTCTTTTCGCCACCCTTTTCGGTGTATTTGACCGAAACCTTCGCTCCCTCTCTGAGGCCGTCATAGGTGTCCGCACTGCCAGCCGCGACGGCCTTGCCCGAAGCGTCCACGCCCTTCACAGTGGTCTTGTCGGTCCACTTAATGGTGTGCTCTGTTCCGTCGGTGGTCTTGACCACCATCGTCTTGGTGCCTTTGTCGACACTCTTCACGATGCCGCTTACGGCGTGGACGACATCTTCAGCAACTGCGGCCTGCCAGGCAACGGAAGCTACGAGAAGGAACGACAACGCGAGCAATGCGCGGAAGCGATTCGATTGAGCCTTCATTAAGTTTCTCCTCTTGAGGTTTGATCTGGATTTGGAATCTGTCTGGCGGATTCAACTCGATTTTATAATACGTGCGAAGAGGATTTTCCGCCTCCCCTGCCCGTATTAGTGTTGTGGCAGTGGCACCGAGCGGGGTGCTTGGCAACTTAACGGTGACCTTTGAAGAAGGCACCTGGGCGGCCTGGCTATACGATGTGCCAAAACCTCACGTCCCTCCATACCTAATGGCGAATACGCCCATGGCTTCATCGAGCTCGCATCTGAAGGCATTTCGTGCCTGCTGGTGCGCGTCGATCCTCATCGTGTGCTGCAAGGTCGCTAGTCACACTTGGCGGCATAGCTTCGGTCCTTGCGCGCGGGTTAGATCCGAGGCCCATCTTTCGGGGTCTGGTAGATCTTTTTCTCTGCCGCGCGCTCCTGACGAAACTTTTCTTCAACCTCGCGCAGCGACTGGTCGCGCAGGACTCGCCGTCGCGCTCTCTCCCCCCGGCGCATGTGCCAGCGCTCGAGGAACGACCTCCCCGCCTCTTGTTGCCGTTCAGCTGAGGTAGCGGTTTTCTCCCGTTCCGCTTCCGCCCGCCTGATTGTGTGCTGCTCTTCGCGCAGGTCGGCGCGCATTGCCAGTTTGCGGTCGTAATTTTCACGTAGCTGGTCTCGCAAGCTCTGGTAAAGGATCAGCACGTTATACATGCCCGCGGTTGTCCAGGCGAAAGTCAACAGGCCCGACATGGCGACGATTGGACTCAGGTCGCGCCAGCCCGGGCCGAGAGGCAAGTCCCCCAATGTGGTATAGGTGCTGGCCGCGAAATAAATGCTGGCATGCCCGCTTGGAATTAGACCCGTTACGTACAGGACCAAAGCCCAGACCCCCACGTCGATACCGTGCACAATTGCCACCGCCATGATGGCGGACCCGAACTGGAATGACGAGCGCCATGGCGGCTTGACATTCACCAGCAGCCGCTTGCCTGAGTTGCGCTGCGCGCGGACGATGCGACCCAGTTGCGAACTGTGAAACAGCGTAATCGCGATGAGCACACTTGTCCCGAGGGCAAAGACCTCGACCACCGAAGGGTTGGATCGGAGCTGAATGCGCGGAAGGAAGGACATGTACATGCGGTTCCAAGTAAGACCGGTTGTCGCCAGCGCAAACAAGACGAATCCGTCTGCCCGCGCTTGGTTCCCGGCGCTTCAAGAATACCGTGGAATCCACCGACCGTTAGCTCATGCCACCCGAAGCTCTAGACTAATACGATAGCGAGTGCTCACAGGCCATCCGGCAAGTAATTAGGATCTGGATCTGGCCGGAAGAGGCCAAACGACACCCGTTTGCTCCCATCGTCAGATGAGGCGATCCACCAGCTCTAATATGGTTCCTCCCGAGTCACGAGCAAACCGGAAGTAACTGTCGAGAACAGGCCATGTCGCACCCTATCTAAGCTGAGCACAATGCCTCGTGCAGCACTCGCCTGTCAAATTGGCCGGAAACCGCCGCTTGGGGACTTTCGGCTAGGGCTCTTTCGAATAATTTCCCAAGAGGAGCTCACGCGCAAAAGGACCGGGAGCGAACGGGGTCGTGTCCACTCATGTCAGGGCCGTCCCGAGCCACACTTTCTCAACCCACAACTCAACCCACAAACTACGATGTCTTACATGACTTCCGCGTGATTTGGCAGTCTCCGCGCTCATGTAAGTTGTTGAAAACAATAACCCCGTTACCCTGTCACGGCAGACGCCGCGGGTTCGAGCCCCGGCGACCCCGCCATTTCCTTTCAAGTACTTACAAGGAAATGGCAACCCGAAGTAGTAGATGCTTCAGCCCCACGCCTCGTCCTCGTTGGTGGCTTTCTCCGACTTCTCGTGCGAGCCCTGGCGCCTGCTTCAGCATTGAGTAGACAACGACCGCACCGTGACGTAAACGTGACGTACAGACCTTCGAAAGACCGCATTTTGCACCGCAAGACCAAACCGTCACTTCTAGCTAAGTACCTGTAAATCATTAATTTAGAGTATCTTCTGATGTGTGTGGGTCGGTCTTAAAATCCGCAGACCCGAAAGGGTTGTGGGGGTTCGAGTCCCCCTCTCGGCACTATGGCATGAGGTCCCTCGCTCTCGCTCAGCATTTCGGCAGAAGGCTCCCGCTGCGCTCACGCCCGTGGTGCCGCGCAGCTCCCCTTCAGCACGGTGGAATCCTCTGGTTTGCCCTGAAGGATTACGCTAGGCGAAACGAATGCTCAAGGTGTTGCTCCTGATCGCGGTGGTCCTCCCGTGTTGGTACACGTACAAGCGATCAGTCTCGCATGGGTTGGTTGAAGTAAATCATGTAGCCACATTGTCGTTTGGGTTTCTTTTTTACTGGATTACTCCGCTGGCGGTGAGAATTTTTGCCCCGCAGGCGGAATTCCCATTGTCCGAGACCTGGTCTGCGCTATTCCAAGCAGATCTGATTGCGCCGTACGCAATCGCCTGTATCGCTTTATACGCGTGCTTCGCACTGGGCGACTCGCTGGCTCTCGCTCGATTCCATCCGGCGCAGGCGAAAGACCCCAAGGTCCCAAAATCTGTGTTGTCCTTCGTGACAGTTGCGGGATGCCTGCTGATGATGTACACGGCCTTCGTGTTTCGCAAAGGACTATTACGAGCGGCAACCCCCACGGACATTCCGGCACAAGCGGCTCGCGGAGCTGTCACCGCTTATGTGGTTCTATTCGGTGTGGTAGCCATCCTGTTCGCGATTGACCATCCGCTTGTACCCTGGCGCAAGCGGCTTTTGAGTCTCTATTATTTACCCTTAATCGTGGGCTGTGCCATGCTGCTTTTGCTGGGAAGCAGACTTTATGTCGCCTCGCTGCTGGTGATGTTTGCGATTTACCAGAGCTGCCTAGTTGAACGATTTCGGGTCAAGACCGTGGTGACGTGGTTGCTGGTATTTTCCTTTTTCTTTGGCGCCATTGGGGCTTGGCGAGAGCATGGAAGCTTGAAAGATGCGTTCTTCAATGTCTTTGAAGAGCCTATGCTGGTCAGCCTCTCCCTGGCACATCATCTGGCCTTCAAAGGAGTTGCCTGGATTAATGTTCCCACTCAAATCGCAAGCGACTTTATGAACCTGGTGCCAACCCTTTTGGTGCCCAACAAGATCGACAGGCTGAAACCGCCCGATGCCTATAGTCCGCTAGGCGGGCTGCACTCGTTTGTATCCTTCAACTTGAACTTCGGATTCCTCGGGTCGGCGCTCTTCTGGTTTGTCTGGCCGATGTGGTTTCGGTATCTCAAGAGTCGCCTCTCGGGCACGCTTTGCGCTACCATGTACATCCTGTGCTCGGGATGGTTGACTTTCACCTTCTTTCGCGATGCGTTTTCGATCTCCTTGATAAAGGCTATTCTGGAAGATTCGATTCTCGTACCATTAGCGATCTTCGCCCTGGGATATGCTGTGTCCCGTAACTCGTCGCCTCCGCAGATGCAAGTACCAGCCACACAAAGGCGACAACTCCCTCCGTACGCAATGCAGTAGGAATCGTAATACGCATCAATCCAGAATCCCATGATGCCGCCTTGCCGCGCGGCCAGCGTTTAAGCCGAGAGAGCTTGGCAGGATCACCAGACGAACGACTTTCCCTCGATAGCTTCCCGCTGTCACTCAAGGGTGCGTCAGGCATCACTGACAAGACGGCGCTCCTTACGGTGAAATTTTGGCGGGTGTTTTGCGGAGAAGACTCCCGGGCGTTTTTTGGCCCGCGGCCTTCATTCCCGAATGGCCGAGAACAAGACCTCCGATTCCGCTTCTCCTACTACATCCGAGTGCGCCCAGTGTCCAACGTTTCAGGCCATATGGCAGGAGGACAATTCAATGCTTACCAAGGGGCGACCTCACAGTTCAATTTTCGGCAATAGATGGGACCCGGCGAACGCGGCAATCACGCTCATGCTTGGCCTGCTGTTTCTCTTGATTCTGCTCTTCGTGATCTTTATCGCTTCGCAACCCGCGCAGGCACAGACGTACAGGGTCATCTACAACTTCACGTGGAGCGGACGAGATGGCGCAACACCGAACGGTTTGACACTCGACGATGCTGGAAACCTGTATGGGACAGCTTACATCGGGGCTGGGGGAGGAAACTGCGCTCCTTATAGTTGCGGTACCGTGTTCAAGCTCACGAAGGTCGACTCTGCATGGTCTTTTACTCGTCTCTATGCGTTTCTCGGCGGCGATGACGGCCAGTATCCGCTTAGCAGAGTCATTTGGGGTACTGACGGCAACCTCTACGGCTCAACTTCCGGCGGCGGGGGCGAGGGATGCCCGCAATATGGGGGCTGTGGCACAATTTTCAAAATCACTCCGGTGCACCCTTTGCCGAGTGCTTCTGCGGGCTGGAGCGAGACCTTGCTTTACCGCTTCAATGGAGACGATGGGTGGGATCCTTACGGCGATCTCGTTTTCGACCAGGCGGATAACCTCTATGGCACCGCACCATTAAACGGTAGCGATGGCTGTGGACTCGTATACAAGCTAACGCCCTCCAGCAACGGCTGGACGCAAACTGTGGTTCACAGTTTCACCTTCCAAGACGGGTGTCAGCCTTGGGCGGGTGTGATCTTCGACCATGATCGCAACCTTTATGGTGTAACTGAGGCCGGCGGCAGTGCGGTTTTTGGTACGGTTTTCGAATTGATTCCCTCGGGTGCCGGATGGACATTGAAGACACTATATAGCTTTGACTATTACGTAAATGGCGGGCTCCCGCTGGCCGCCCTCATATTCGACCGAGCTGGAAATCTCTATGGAGCGACCTCACAGGGTGGGTCTGCCGGAGGCGGCGTGATTTATAGGTTGTCACCCTCGGGAGAAAACTGGAATTTTACAGCGCTTTACAGTCTTCCCGGCGTTGAAAACAGCTATGGACCCATTGATCGGCTAGTCATGGATGCGGACGCTAATCTGTATGGAACAACGTATCAAAATGGAGCCTATGGCTGCGGGTCGGTCTTCAAGTTAGCCCCAACAGGTGAAGACTGGACGTACACGGATCTTTATGATTTCAGCGGTGGGGCCGACGGGTGTAATCCTTCTGGGGTAACGTTGGCAACGAGTGGGAAATTGTACGGTACGGCCGGATACGGCGGCAGCTATGGCGCAGGCGTGGTCTGGGAGATCACTCCGTAAGCCCTGTCTTCGATATCGTTCGTCCCTACTGGCGGGGTTTTCGACCGCCACGCGAAGATCGCGAACCGCCTCCAGACGTTTCCGCCACTACAGCATTCGCGTTTGGCCGCATCCGGCATAGGTGTTTGCTGCGCATCTCCTCAATAGAAGCAAGCGTCAGCATTCGATAGCCCTGCACATGTGGCTAACTGCGGCTAAATTCACGCTTTTGGAGACACGAAAGTGCAACCACGAGGTGTATAAGGAAGAAGGACCGCCGGAACGCCCATTAACGAGCGCGGAAATCTCTGCGCCCTGATTGGAGGTGCAAGATTGGCCTTCAGAAAAAATGACCCCTCCTCGCCAGATCACCCGCGCAAACCAGCCACAGCGAAGCACCCGACAGCGGAAGATGTGTACCGAGACCTGGTCCAGCACAGCCAAGACCTGCTGTGCACGCATGATCTAACCGGCCGGATGCTTTCTGTCAATCCTCTGCCGGCGCGTCTTTTGGGTTATGAAGTCGACGAGATGCTGTCGCAGCCAATGCGCAGCTTTCTCGCTCCTGAATATCGCGACCAATTCGACGAATACCTGGCACGCGTTCAGCGGGACGGTTTTGCCGAAGGATCGATGGTTCTGCTGACGCGCAACGGACAGCGCAGAATTTGGGAGTATTACAACACCTTGCGAACCGGAGACGGGATTGTGCCCATTGTGCGAGGCATGGCCCACGATGTGACCGAGCGCGTGCAAGCAGAACACGCCCTGAAGAAGAGTGAAGAACGTTTCCGCGTCGCACTGAAGAATGCTCCGATTGTGATGTTCAACCAAGACCAACAACTGAGGTACACCTGGATATATCGTCCGGTATTGGCCTGGGCGGAACAGGAATGCCTTGGCCGCACGGATGCGGAAATTGTCGGTGGAGAGGAAGGAGCCTGGCTCACCGAGATCAAAGCGTCAGTCCTGCGCAATAAGGAAGGTACGCGATCCGAGGTCAGCGTGACCTTCAACAATGAACGATACTTTTACGATTTGACGGTTGAGCCCCTATGGGACCGTCGAGGTGAGGTGACTGGGGTTACCTGCGCGGCCGTCGACATAACTCCGCTGAAACGGGCGCAGGTCGAGCGCGAGCGGCTGCTCGCCGAATTGCAGACAGCATTGGCGACCAATGAGTACCTGGCGTTTCACGATGCCCTGACCGGAGTCCCCAACCGGCGGCTGTTGCCGGACAGGTTTCAACAGGCGTTGGCACGGGCCGATCGGAGCCGTGCTAAGGTCGCGGTGGTCGCACTTGATCTGGACAACTTCAAAACCATTAACGATACCTTCGGACACAACTTTGGGGATGGAGTACTGACCAGCGTAGTCACTCGGCTGCGCGGCCGATCGCGAGCCTCCGATACTCTGGCGCGAACCGGCGGGGACGAGTTCACGGTCCTTGCCGATGTCAACGACAGCCGCGCCGCGCGGGTGCTCGCCAGCGACCTGCAGCTGGTCTTTTCCGAACCGTTTGCAGTGGAAGGCAAACTGGTAAGGGTCGACGCCAGCATTGGATTAGCGCTCTATCCCGATGACGGACGCAGTTCGGACGAGCTACTTGCCGCAGCAGACCGAAGCATGTACGTCGCCAAGCATAAGAAGAGAGAGGGGCTCGAATCGGCTGCTCTATCTTGATTGTTGGGCTGAGGGGCATGCGATCGTTCGCGTTTCTGCAATGCGCTCCAGGGTCGAACTGACGAGCTGAGCGCCGGGACAGGCCGTTTCTGATCACCAAATTCGCTGAGCCGCATCCACAGCGGTTTGCTTCAAACTGACCAGGCTCCCCACGTCGCGCCAGTAGTACTTCTCTGCTCGAAACGCCTTGATATTGGCCCCCTGCGCAGCGAAGCCCAGGTAGCTATCGATGATGGAAAAGGCGCCTTGCTGATTGATCTGCGACAACAGATCCGGGGAAATTACATGAATTCCGGAGAAGGCCAGCGGCTCTAGCTGCTCGGCAGGTCGAACGATCTCATCTGGCTGATCAGGGCCCAGTCGCCTGCCGCATAAGCGGAGCTGCTGATCGAAAAGCAAGTAGCGTGAGCTTTGTCTCTCCTGCACTGCCAATGTAGCCAGAGCGGCTTGTTCGGTATGGAAACACGCCATGCGAGCCAGATCGATATTGGTGATTACGTCGACGTTGTGCAGGAAGAACGGTGTTTGCCTGTCGCTGGCGCTTTCGAGGAAGAACGGTGCAGCCTTCTTCAGTCCCCCGCCGGTGTCGAGCAGCGCCTCCTCATGCGAGATTTCTACTCGCATGTCGAAGTTGTCGTGGCTTTCGAGATAGTCCACGATCATCTCCGCAAAGTGATGCACGTTGACGATCACCTCGCGAACGCCGAAGCTGCGCAGCCGCGTGAGTGTGATCTCTAACAGAGTTCGCCCGGCGACTTCCACCAGCGCCTTGGGGCGATGGTCGGTAAGAGGCCGCAGGCGCGTGCCCAGGCCGGCGGCCAGGATCATGGCCTTCATTTGCCTAGCCGCTCCAGTTCCAGATGACGGACGACGACTTCGACGCTGTTGCGTTCGCGCAGATGCTTCGCCAGCTCCTCCGCCAGGTACACCGAGCGATGCTGCCCGCCGGTGCAGCCGAACGAAACCATAAGGTTCTTGAAGCCGCGCTGCTGATACTGGCTCACGCTGGCGTCGACCAGCGAAGTCGCGCTGGCGAGAAACTGATGCACCGACTCCTCCTGGTTCAGGTAGTCGATCACCGGACGATCCCGGCCGGTGAGAATCTTGAAGCGCGGCTCGCGGCCGGGATTGGGCAGGCTGCGGCAATCGAAGACAAAGCCACCGCCGTGGCCGCTGTCGTCGCGTGGCGCCTCGCGATGAAACGAGAAGCTGAAGATTCGCACCGCCAAGCGATCTCTTAACAACTGATCGGGCGATATGGCCAGCTGCTGCAGCTTCTCTGAGTCAACCACGCCTCGTAGCGTCTGCATCAAACTCGGCGCAAAGGACAACTCCGCATTTTGCAGCAGCCAGCGCAGGTTCTTCAGAGCATAGGGCACGCTTTGCAGGAAATGGGTCTTGCGCTCGAAAAAGCCGCGAAAACCATAGGCGCCCAACGCCTGCATGACGCGAACGTAAACGTAGGGATAGTAGTAGCGCATGAAAGCATCCCGATCGAGCGGGATAAGGTGCGCGTGCCTTTCGAGGTAGTAGTCCAGAAATTCTTGCCGGAGTTGCGGCGGCAGATCGGCCTTGGCGTCGAACAATAGCGACGCGATATCGTATTGCAGAGCGCCCTTGCGGCCACCTTGGTAATCGAGGAAAAACGGCTGGCCGTCGCGCAGCATGATATTGCGCGACTGGAAATCGCGATAGAGAAAGTAGTCGCGGTCTGCACCCAGCAAGACTTCTGTCAGAGTGGCAAAATCGTCTTCCAGCGCTTGCTCATTGAATGAAATGCCGGCCAATTTGAGGAAATAGTACTTGAAATAATTCAGGTCCCAGGCGATCGACTGGCGATCGAAGCTGGCGCGGGGATAGCAAACGTCGTAGTTCAATCCGCGGCTGCCTTCGACCTGGAAGCGCGGCAGCACGGCAATCACTTTGCGATAAGCCTCAACGGCGTCGGCACTGACGCTGTCGCCAGCGCGATGGGTCGCGAGGAATTCAAACAACGTGGTGTCGCCGAGGTCCTCTTCCAGGTAAGCGCCGTGGTCCAGATCTTCCGCGTAAATTTCCGGCACCGGCAGATTGAGCCGGCGAAAGTGACGGGAAAACTCCACGAAGGCGACATTCTCTTCGCGAATGTTGTGCAAAATGCCGATTGCGGTGTGTTGCGCGTGCGCCAGGCGCACAATCGTACGCTCCGATCCGCCCAGTTGACCATGCAGCGGCTCGACTTTTTCAGGCGGCGAGCCAAAATGCTGCTCAAAGAGTCGTTTCAGAACATCCATGAATGTCTGGTTTGTAACACATTTGTTGCGGAGACGAAACGCGGATCAGGGTCCACGTATTCAGGTAGGAAAAAGTATTCCCCGGCTTCCAATGACGAGAAGAGGTTCGGAGTCGAATTTTATCTTTGCGACAGGAACGGTCGCAGAGCGTTTACCAATCCCGTTCCAAACAGCGAGTCACGTGAAGTAGCGGCGCCGTACGGATGCCGGACTGCTGACGAAGCCTTGTTGTGCGCCGATTAGGCGCAGTGGGGCAAGCAGGACTGCAACGCCGTTCTACATCGCTTTCCAGGGTGAAAATATCGTATTGATCGTCGTCAATGAGATCGCATTCGTCATTGAAGAAGGACATGAATTCATCTCGTCTCTCTCTAGCCCTGTTGCCTTGGTCCGTTGCCTTGCGTCGCGATGACTGGCGGCCCCTAGCCGATATGCCGCGCGCCTGACTGTGCTGAACCAAACGCCATCAAGCCGCGTGACACCGTGGCGACTTCGAGCAGATTAGATGCAGACCCGGCGGTCCAGACCAGCCCGGAGTTATCAGCGGCTCCCGAGGGAGCTGCGCCCCTCGCCTTATTCAGCAGCTCCCTCAGAGGCGCCTGTCAAAACCAGCACAGCACTTGCAGCAGCCAACCAGCCCGTTGCAGAAAGCTTGCCAAATCCGTGCTGCGCTACTCACCCTTTACCGGACCTAATCGCCTACTTCTGGATGAGGCAGTACTCCCCAATCTTTTGGCTGCTGGCTGGATCGGCATCAGTGGGATACAGATCGACATTGGTGCAGTCGTACATCCCCCAATTCTTGGGCAGACGGACCATCAGATAGCTACCCGGCTCAGGGGCTTTGCAAGAGCCTGCGCCCTTATTGCAATGCAGGGCGAACGACGCTTTCCCCTGATCTGACTGCAGGGCGGTAACAATCACCACGCCGTTGCTGACCTCGCTGCCTTTGACCGTAATGGTGGATTTTTCCTGTGCGGCCAGTGGGGCGACAACCATCAGGACGAGGAGAATAAGTGCAGTTTTCATTGAAGTCTGCCTCCCGACGAGAGAAATGCAGTATGGTGGCCTCTCCAGGGGGCCGAGCCTCCCGGTTCTTTGGCCGGGATGACTCTCTGGCGAGGCCACCCACAGCTTCCATCATCCCGCCAGCCGGACAGCTTGTCTGTGACGCATGACGCAGGACAGATGTGTTACCGGAACTTTCCGGATTCAAAATGGGAAAAATTGGTGTAGGGTAAGCGTTTCTGATGTCACCGGGCCGGGATAATGATGTCCAAAAACGCAAGTTGCTGATGGAGTTGCACTTCCACTCCGCTACCTGAGTTGTCGGTGTCCTTTGGGAACAGCAGCACCGGTGACGTCACTTCATCCGTCACTTGGCTTTCCTCGGCCACCAATGTCTCGACGATCGATACCGGCGGGCTGGCAACCGCGATGGCGCCCGGAGCCACCACTATCGGCGCCAAGTCTTCCAACGACGTTATTGTCCAATCCTCGACCTAACCCCTTGTCTGTAAGGCACTTTTCGGGTAGTGTGCTGCTACAGGCAATAACGCTCTCCTAGGGGTTTTTAGCGTGGATGGACGTTCACCGTTGGGCGGTTTCTTGGGGTTAATTACTCTTCTGTTTCGCGGATTACTAGCTTGTTATCGGCTGCTATGTGGATGTTGCGGTCAAGCGATGCTTGCTGGAGCGGCACTGGCATTGATCTTCGCCACGGGTTGCGGCGGAAGCGGCACTACAGCCCCTCCGGTTTCGCAAAGCGGACCGTCCGATCCACCGCCTCCGGTGCAACACTTCGCGATGGCCACATTCCGTAACGACAACGGCAGATCAGGGGTGAATTCGCTCGAAACTCAACTGACCCCGGCTAACGTGAACGTTGTGTCTTTCGGAAGGCGGGCCGCAATTCCGGTTGAAGGCGATATTTATGCGCAGCCGCTTTACATTTCGAATATTGCCATAAACGGAACACCACACAACCTCATCGTTGTCGCCACCGAGCACGACCAGGTTTACGCGATTGACGCCCAAACGTACGAGATCCTTTGGCAGAGGAACTTCCTCGATTCACAGGGTTTGGTGACCCCCATACCCGCCGAAGACGTGAACTGCGACGCAGTTGCTCCGGAGATCGGCATAACGGGTACACCTGTCATTGATGCGTCCCGTGAGACAGTTTCCATGATTGTGGCGACAAAGGAGACGCAAGGTGGCCAGCCGTCTTACTACCAGCGCCTGCACGCTCTCTCTCTGGTGAACGGCCAAGACCGGGTATCAGCGGTGGCCGTGAACAGCCCCTCCGATCCGAGCAGGTTCGGAAGTGCACAGTTCGATTCGCTTCTGAACCTTCAGCGCTCAGCCCTGCTGCTCGATAACGGTCAGATCTATGTGGCTTGGGCTTCTCACTGCGACGGCGGCACCTACACCGGATGGCTGATGTCTTTTGACGCTGGTAACTTACAACAGACCGCCGCCTGGACGCCTGACCCTTCCGGAATATTGGGTGGGATTTGGATGAGCGGTGCTGGTCCCGCCAGCGATCGCCAGGGAGACGTTTATATGGTGATCGGCAACGGATGGACTGACGCCATGTCGGGCGGTTCCAATTATGGCGATTCCGTCGTGCGGCTGCATCCCTCCGGCCAAGCGCTTTCCGTGTCCGACTACTTCATTCCTCACGATTACCAAACCATGTACGAGGAAGATCTCGACCTGGGTTCGGGCGGGCAAGTACTGCTGCCAAACCAAGCGGGAGCCGCACACCCGAACTTGCTCGCGGTGCTTTCAAAAGGCGGAACGTTGTATTTGTTGGATTGCGATCATCTCGGAAAATCGCACCCCGACAATGACAGCCAAATTGTCCAGAGTTTTGTGATTGACGGCGGCAGCGGGTTTAGCACGCCACTGTTTTGGCAAAATACGCTCTATCTCAGTCTGCCGCACGCCAGTGTCGCGGCTTTGCCCTTCGATCCAACTACCCAGCAATTCGATCCCACTCCCGCCAGTAGTTCGGGCGGAATCCAAGTGGGCTACCCGGGAGCATCGCCGTCGCTTTCTACAAATGGCAACAGCGACGCCATCCTTTGGGTGCTGGACACTAGCCTCTTCGGGTCCGGAGGCGATGCGGTACTTCGAGCCTTCGATCCCTTGAACCTCACTACGGAGTTTTACGATTCGGAGATGTCGCCGGACCGCGACCACGCCGGCGCTGCCGTCAGGTTTGTTGTGCCGACGGTGGCTGAGGGGCAGGTGTTCGTGGGAGATCACAACGAGCTGGACGTGTACGGCTTACTGCCAAAGTGAGTGGAAAACTCCCGTCCCTCGGATGCAAAACCAACAAGTTAGCCTGGTGCACTCGAATGGCTAACCTTTTGCACATGTATTCGTCTGATTCCAGAGGGGATATCGAGGTTGACGGCGTTGTACCACTGTGGCGACAAAAGGCTGTCGCATGGCTCATTTTTGCTTGAACTAAGGCAAATACCGGGCTATAGTATTGAGTTCTTTGGCTCATTCCGGCGCCTTCCCTTATGCGTCGATTCTTCCAAGAACACCCGGCACCGCGGCCCTGAATCCTTGTGCAAGTTTCGTGAATCCAACTAGTTGGAGGGCCAAGGCAGCATCCAAAGCACAGCGGTCATTAAGATTTTTACATCCCTCAAGAGGCACAAGAACGCGAACATGGCAAAACGACGTGGCAATCCTAACTGGGGCAAACCGGAACCTATTGGACCGGTGGTTCCCACCATCACCGAGTTTGAGCAGGTGGTGAAAGAATTCAAACTGCAGCCGGACCAGTACATCCGCTCGACCCGGCTGCGCGAATGGGCGCGGAAGAACAAGAACTCGAAGTACATCCCCGAGCCTCTGCTGGAAGCTTGGGGCTTCGAAATCGAATCCACGCTCTAATTGTTCGTACTCTCCGATCAGGGCCGCTGCGTGCGGCCCTTTCTGTTGCACCGATCTTCAGCTACTTCGCTTTTTTTCCGCCCTTCGATTTCTTTCCGCCGGATCCTCTGCCGCCTCGTGATATTGCCGGCGAATGGCTTCCAGATCCACGGTGGGCTTCGGCATCTGCATGCCCAGATCTTCCATGGTGGCAGCCAGGATCGAGGAGACGGCGAGATTGCGGAACCATTTGTGATTCGACGGGATGATGTACCAGGGGGCATGCTTCGTACTGGTGCGGGCGAAGACCTCCTCGAAGGCCTTGGTGTAACTGCTCCAGAACTCCCGCTCCTTGTAATCGCTGTCGCTGATTTTCCAGTTGCGCGCGGGATCGTCGAGCCGCTGCTTAAATCGTTCCAATTGCTCTTCCGGGCTGATATGCAGGAAGAACTTGATGATGTGCGTGTGGTTCTGGCGGTAAAGCAGGGTTTCGAAGTCGTTGATCATCTCGTAGCGCTCCGACCAGACGTCCTTCGGCGCCAGCTTGTGCACCCGAACTACCAGCACGTCTTCATAGTGCGAGCGATTGAAGATCGCGACCGTTCCTCGCGCCGGAGCGTGGGGATGGATCCGCCACAGGAAGTCGTGCTCCAAGTCTTCCGCGGTGGGAGCTTTGAAGCCAGTGACGAATGTCCCCTGCGGGTTCATCGCGCTCATCACGTGATTGACCGTCCCGTCCTTACCCGCAGCGTCGAGCGCTTGCAAGACGATCAGCAGAGCATGCTTCTTCTCGGAATACAGCAGGTACTGAAGCCTGCGAACCTGATCGCAAGACTTCTCGGTTTCCTTCAGCGCCAGTTTCTCGGAGGTATGCTTGCTTTTATACGCGGCGTCAATCTTGGCCAGCTTGACATTGGCGCCTGGCTCGACAACAAACTCCTTGCGATAGTCCATGATCTCCTTTTCTGTCGTGCTTCATAGCTGCCGTTATCCAAGCTCCTCGAAGGCTAGCGACCCTGAGCTCTGAGTGGCCGCAGCCAGCGCTGCCAGAGAGCTTGTCCGGAGCGGCGCCGGTCGATAGAGCGATGGGTGCCGAGTTTTACGAAATCAAGGATGAACAGCCAGATCAGGTTATAGATCCAGATGAAGCCGATCAGATGCCAGGGGATGGCCGGTACCAGCCAGCCGTAGGCGGCCATCAATGCGGCGAACAGCTGCGTGCCCATGATCGCCCAGAAGAGGCGAGCGGCTGGAAATGGCGGCTTCCAGAATGGACCGCGGGCGCGCGTGGCGAACAGAAGCAGATGGCCGCCGATCACCAGTTGCATGAACATGCCGGTCTGGATGAGCGGCAGCGAAAGATTCAGGCGATAGTGGAGATGATGGGCGAGAGCGATGCTCTGCACGATTCCGAGTGTGGCGAGAATCGCGCTGGTCATCATCACCCGGTACATGTCCCACTTTACCGGCTTGGGCTCGACATTCGCATTGTCGAAGGCAATCAGCATGACCGGCACATCGTCCAGCAATGCCAGCACGATGATCATGATGGGTGTCAGGGCTTGGAAGTTGAAGGCAAGCATCGCCAGCACGATGAAGACCATGATGTTGATGGTCATGGCGATGCGGTAGTAGGCGTAGCCCATCATACGGGCGAAAGTCCGGCGCGCCTCCTCGATGCCGCGAATAATGACCGACAAGCCGGGCGCGGTGAGGATCAGTGCAGCTGCCGCGCGTGCCGCCGCTGTTGCACCGGAGACCGCGATCCCCACGTCGGCCTGTTTCAGCGCCGGCGCATCGTTCACGCCATCGCCGGTCATTCCGACGATTTCGCCCAGCTCCTGCGCCGACTTCACGATGGCCCACTTGTGCTCGGGGAAGACCCGGCCAAATCCCTGCGCCCTGCCGACGCGGCGCGCCAGCTCTAGCGGTATCTCACCTTTACCGACCTCGCCGGTGAATATATCGGAGGCAGCCACGATGTTAGTGCCCAATCCCAGGTCTACGGCTATGGTCTTTCCGATC
Source organism: uncultured Acidobacteriaceae bacterium (assembly GCA_963785825.1). Lineage (GTDB taxonomy): Bacteria > Acidobacteriota > Terriglobia > Terriglobales > Acidobacteriaceae > Bog-257. Next base: position 48,917 of record CAWAWQ010000004.1, read on the forward strand.
GCGACGTCGTCGCCCGTGACCATCTTCACGGTCACGCCATAGCCTTCGGCGCGCGCGATCGTCTCCTTCGAGTCGGGACGCGGCGGATCATACATCGGCAAGATGCCAAGGAGCACCCAGGCGCCGGTTTCGCCGGTACGCGCGGCAGCCAGCGTTCGGTAGCCCCTGGCGGCAAAGTCGCTGACGATCTGCAAGGCCTTCATCATGTCGTCTGCGGAGAGCTTCGCCAGATTGAAGACGACCGGCGGCATGCCCTTCGTCACTTTGAAAATTGCTCCCGAGGCGTCTTTGATCGTCGCTTCCGTGCGTTTCGCTACGGGATCGAAGGGAATGTAGGCAGTCTGCTGGTAGGCCTTGAGCGCGTCGGGATCTTTCAGCGCCTTGATGACAGCCAGGTCGATGGGATCTTTATCTTCTTCGCGGGAAGCAAGTGCGCCCGCCAGAATCAGATCTTCAGCCTGAGCATTGCCCCAAACTACCGGTTCACCCAGCGTCAGTATGTTCTGCGTCAGGGTGCCGGTCTTGTCGGAGAAGAGGGTTTGAATTCCCGCCAGCTCTTCCATTGCCTCCAGCCGCGACACAATCGCCTTCTGGGAGGCGAGCACCTTGGCTCCCATGGCCATGGTCATGGAAAGTACCGCCGGCATCGCCACCGGAATCGAGGCCACCAGCAGCAGCAAGGCAAATTCGCCGATTCGCAGAATGTCCGCGCCGCGCGAAAGCTGCACGGTCACCAGCACGACCGCGAGGGCCAGGGCCAGCACAATCAGGACGTCGCCGATAATCTCGTTCGCGCGGGCAAAGTGTGACTCGGCGCCGGCAGCCTGCACCAGGTTGGCGGTGCGCCCGAAGAAAGTGTTCGACCCGGTGCCGATGACGACTCCGGTCATCTCGCCCTTCTTCACGATCGAGCCAGAATAGACCTCGTCGCCAACCTTCTTGGTGACCGGCAGGGACTCGCCGGTCAACGCGGATTGATCGGCATCGAGGTAGTCGCCCTCGAAGAGCCGCAGATCGGCGGGGACCACGTCGCCCAACCGGATGCGCACGATATCGCCCGGGACCAGCGTGCTGGCCAACACCGACTGCCAGCTGCCATTGCGCAAGACGTCCGCTTTCTCCGCCAGCGCGCTCTTCAAAGCGTCGAGAGCGCTCGCCGCCTGGTGCTCCTGCGTGAAGCCCAGCACTGCGTTGAACAGCAGCAACGCCAGAATGATGAGAAAGTCCACGTAGTCTTTCACCAGCAGCGACATGATGGCCGCTGCTTCGATCATCCATGGCATCGGTCCCCAGAGGTAACTGAGGAACATGGTCCACGCGGACCTCTTCTTTTCCTCAATGGCGTTGACGCCATATTTGGCGGTGCGCGACTGCACTTCAGCCGAGGTCAGGCCCTTCTGCGCATCAACGTGGAGATTTTCGAATACGTCCGGGACAGGTATTTTGTCGAGTGCTACAGCGGGAGGAGCGACAGCAGCCATACCAAGCTTCCTTTCCAGCGGCCACAGCGAAAATGATCACTCGCTACGTGGTTGGCCTTGCCGAGGGAAGCGAAGGCGTCCATGGCCCAGGGTGACGTTCCCAGTCACGCCTATATAGCTCGTGTTATACGGGAGGCCGAGGAGGGTCAGTGATCGGACGCACAGGTGTTTGTGACAAGGTGAGAGAGGAGGGGTCTTGTTCAATGGCTGGCGCGTTGCATCAGAAAAACGAGCGGAAGACTTGAGGACGGGGATTGGGCGGTTTCTGGGGGTGAATCTACGATCGGAGCGGCCTTTTTTTCAGAGCCGAGGCGTGCGCGTCTTCCATTGGTATGCCGGGTGGGGATAAGAAGGTGTTGCGCCGACGGCGGCGGAATAGTTTTCGAGATCACGCCATGATGCCACACGATCTCTCGAACGGGGCTAGGCTACTGGGCTTGTCACTGACTTGGGAGGGATTTTCTCTAGCGGGTTACGAAGCTGCCTCGCCCCAGCGGCAGACCAAGACCATGCCGACTATGTGGGCGGTTTGGTTGCGGCGTCGTGTATGAGATCACCCCTGGAACACTGACACCGTCAAGTCGCGGGGTCTGCCGCCGCGTGGGGGACTTGTCCTGTTTCTAGCTGGTCACCGCTGTTGTCTCACCACGCCGTCGGGCCAGCAGCAGCCCTATCCAGCAACTTATCGGCCAGGTCAGCAGCCACGACAACCAATACCAGTGCGGCCAGCCCTTGTTCCAGTTGGGAATAGTCGCGCCGATACCCATTACCTCGCCAATGAGGAAGAACCACAGCACATGCTTCGCAGGCCGGTTCGGGGCAAACCGCGCACAGAGCCAGGCGCACACGATCGAAATCACTACGAAAAGCGCCGTGCTGGCCATGAGCGGGGGATTCGAGGGCACACGGCCTTTCTCGAAATCGCCGGGAAACACTCGGGAAAGCAACGGGTCTGTAGCGATGACCAGAACGATCGACAGCAGGTAACTGCCCATGACGATGCCAATGGACTTGCGCATGCTTTGCACCTCGTACGAATGGGAGTAGCTCATTACACCAAGACCGCTGCGGACAAACAACAGGAAAACGTAAAATAGCAGTTCGTCCTGTTCCGTTGGGTGGGCGGAACAATGCAAGCCAGTAACGCTGCTCGGCGCATCTGGATCACCTCTCGGCCAAAACGGCGGTTGCCGGGGTCATAGACTGTCGCGGGGTGCTTTCGAGGAGCTTGGGCTCCCAATGCTCACCGGTTGCGAGGCATCAAACACCGTTGTGAACTTCAGCTCCGATCAGACCGTGGCCATGCTTGCCGGTACCAGCTTTGCGGCGGGCCTGAATGTCTATGCCACAGTCGCGACACTGGGTCTGCTGGCGCGCACCGGGCTGATTGCATTGCCACCTGCAATTGACGCGCTGCAATCCTGGTGGATCATCGGCGTCTCTCTCGCTTTGTTTGTTCTGGAATTCTTCGCTGACAAGATTCCGGCATTCGATCTCATCTGGAACGCATTGCAGACCTTCGTCCGGATTCCGGTGGCCGCCCTGCTGGCCTATGCCGCGACCTCGCATTTGTCACCGGCGATGCAGTTGGCCTCAGCCGGTTTGGGCGGGTTGATTGCCTTTGCCGCACATGGGGGAAAGACAGCGCTTCGCGCCGCTGTGACACCCTCGCCTGAGCCGGTCTCTAACATTGCGCTCAGTCTTGGCGAGGATGTCGGGGCGGTCGCTTTGTCCTGGGCTGCCGTGCAGCATCCCTATATCGCGGCGGGTGTGGTTCTCGTTCTGCTGGTCACCGTGCTGCTATTGCTGCGGTGGGTTATTCGCGCTCTGCGCGGCCTGTTCGCTCGCGCGCGGCTGGCGCTGGCGAGATAGGAACGTGAACGATTTTGCGCGTCCCATCCGGCTGGCCCTCAGTCTGGGTTGATTTACAGGTAGCTCAGCCACCAGTCCTTGCGGCGCTGCTTTACGCCCATGAACCAGCGGCAGGGGAAATACATCACGACAAGCACCGTTAGCCACATCAGGTAAATGAATGGCAGCCCGTGGCCGTATCCCTCTGGAATGAAGTTGATGAGGAACGCTCCATGTAAAAGCCAGTCCACCGGCTGATGGAAGAGCACCGCCATCAACACTGCGAGCAAGTGGATCACGTACAGGTGGAGGATGTAGAAGAACATCGGCACGCGGCCAAACACCAGCAGCGGCTTGAACGGGCCGGAGACCGTCTTTCCATCCAGCCATGCCAGCAGTAGGATTCCCGGCCCCAAGGTCATCAGGAGAAACTGCAACGATGGCGGATACTTTTCCACATCGAGGAAGAGAATGAGCGTCTTCTCCATCGTAGGTTGAATGTGCCAGTTGCCTTGGGAGACGCCTCCGAGACCCACCGGCGGATTGCCGTAGAGATTCGTCGCACGCAGGAAAACGAAGGCGACGATCATGGCCATTCCCAGCATGGTCATGATGCGGCGGTGGTCACGCTGCTCCCGCAGGTAGAACGTGCCGAAAACGTAGCCTGCCGCCATGACTGCTACCCACGGGACCAGCGGGAAGAGCACGAACTCCTGCACGTGACCGGGAAGCAGCATGCCGCCTCGCACGTGCAGGATGGTCCAAAGCGGTGCGAGTGACCCGAATTGCCGAGGTCGGATGCTGTCCAGCAGATCATGTCCAACGATCGTGAGCAGCGCCAGAGTCCCCAGCCAGCGGATCGGCAAGCGCACGGCCGCGGCCATGATGATCATCGACGCACCCAACGCCCAGATCACGCCGAAGAAGCCGAAGGGGACCACAAACGACCAGGCGAATCCGACGACGGTGAACTCGAGGATGACGAGCCAGAGCCCGCGTGTCCAAAGGAAACGGCTCAGTTGCGCGGGGGTCTTTCGCTGTCCATACAGAAATGCTGCGGTGCCCGCGAGGAAAAAGAATAGCGGCGCGCAGAAGTGCGTGATCCAGCGGGTGAAGAACAGCGCGTAATAGGTTTGGCTGAGCGCTTCCGGCTCAAAACGCAGATAACTGAAGTAATCACGGGTGTGGTCGATGGCCATGAAGACCATCACCAGCCCACGCACAATATCGATGGACTCGAGGCGGCCGGGGCGGACTGTCAGTTTAACTTTGACGGCATCAGCCGCGGGAATCACGTGCACCGGGTTCGCCTGGGCCATCGCATCCTCCGGTCTTGCGAATGGGTATTTCGAGCGAAGCCCCTAGATCATAGCGTGCCCGGCGGCTGAGCAACCTGCGATTTTCCGCAGGCCGTCCCGTCGGGAAGATACTTCGTCACGAAGGCGATTGGGCGGGTGTGTCACCCGGCTGCGCCGCCAATTTCTCCTGGGCCAGCGGCCGCGCAAAAGCATTACTGGGGTTGTGCGTGTTGATGGTGAGGACCTTTTTGTAATACTCCATGGCTTGCGCTTTGTCGCCCGACTTCTCGTAGGCTTGCGCCAGCAGGCTGAGCACGAACGGGTCCTTCTGGTTAGCCTTTTGCAGCTCGACGATCGCGGTCTTGTAGTCGCCAGTATAGAGGGCGACGTATCCCACAAGGTAAGGGTAGAACTGCGCCTGACCGGGATTATCGTTCTTCTCCACGATGGCTTTCAGCGCCGTCAGGTGCTGTTTCGCTTGTTCCTTCTGACCGCGGCGAGCCGCGATTCGCGCCTGCGCCGCTTCCCAGCGGAAGGTCCACAAATCCTTTTCCGCCTGGGTGATGTTCGGCTTTTTCAGGCCGGTGATGCGCCCCGTCTGGTACCACTGGAAGGCGTTGTCCAGATCGCCTGACTCGAGGTAAATGCGCGCCAGTTCGTCCGCCGTACCGGCCGCATCCTCATACTTTTGCCACTTCAACTGCAAATCAAACGCCCGCCGTTCATATTCGGAGGCTTTGTCCGTGTTGTGCTGAAAGGCATAGGAAACCGCCATGATTCGCAGCGCCTGCACCGTCTCCTGTATCGAGGCCAGCTCAATGGCTTTGGCCAGGTGCTGGCGTGCCTCGTCGTATTTGCCTTGTAAGTCCAGTGCAACCCCTGTGAAAAGCTGCGCCTGGTAGAGATCGGGGGATATTTGCAAGGCGCGCTCATAAAGCGCCAGGGCATCGTCCGGCTTGCCCTCGCCGTTGAGCTTCTCGCCCTGCTTGACGAGTTCCATCGCGTCGTCCATCTTTGCCGACGGCGATTGCGCGGTGGCAGGAGAAGCTGCTTGGGAGGGTGATGCCTGAGCTGCAGGGGAGTTCTGCGCCGCGCAGATGGAGCCGGAAAGCAAGAAGGCTGACACTACGATTGCATTGGCAAAAGAATATGTTTTCGCCCACATAGTGCCCGACATTATTGCATTGTTTGGATTGCAGCGAAAGGTTACACTGCGCAGTCGGCAGCGCACTGCCAGGGATTTGCGACGGCGCAGCTAACGCTATTGACCAGAAATTTATCTTGGGTTCTTCTCTTGTCTGTAAATTTCGATACGGGCGCTTATTCAGTCGCGTCCACCCACTGAAATGGAAGGAGATTTCACGTGAGCACATCATTTTCCGATTCCCAGTCTTCGCGTCGGCGGTTCCTACAAATGGGTCTGACCGGAACTCTTGCCGGTTTGTTGCCGGGTGCTCTGCAGTTAACGTTTCCGTCAGCGGCCTGGGCCCAGAGCACCCTCAGCCCGGATGCCGCGCTGAACGAACTCATGGACGGTAACAAGCGGTTCACTTCAGACAAGCTTACGAACGAGCACGATCTTGCCGGAATTCGTCAGCGTACGGTTGAGAAGCAGGAGCCATTCGCCGCGGTGCTGTCGTGCGCCGATTCGCGAGTTCCGGTCGAGCTGATCTTCGATCAAAGCATCGGGCAGATCTTCGTGACGCGAGTTGCGGGCAACGTGATCACTCCAGAGATCATCGGCAGCCTGGAATACGGAGCCGCCGTGCTGGGGACCAAGGTGATTCTGGTACTCGGTCACTCCGGCTGCGGGGCGGTCAAGGCGACTATTCACGGCGAGGCCGTGCCCGGCCAGATCAGCTCGTTGTTTCCGCACATCCAGCCTGCGGTCGACCAGGCCGGGCACGATCTGGTAGCGGCAACCAAGGCCAACGCCAAAATCCAGGCCACGCTACTGAGCCAGTCCTCGACCGTAATAGCCGGCATGATCAAGGAAGGCAAAATAAAAGTAGCGGCAGGCTATTACGACCTGGGAAGCGGCTCCGTGATGCTCGTCAGTTAACAGCCGAGACGCGAGCAGGTCAAGTGAACGACACAACAGTCTGCTGAAAAACGCAAAACAGCAGTGGTGTCGCCGGCTATGATTGGGGCTGGCCTTGGGGGATGGACCCAAGCGCCAGAGTACAAGTCCCAACGGGGTACAGTGCACAATGCAAATAAGACTAACAATACCCATCTTGTGTTTGCTTTCTCTGTTAGTACTTTCTTGCGGGAAGCCCACCGAGGAAAATCTGACGGAAGTAAAGAACGGAGCATTTAAGGTTGATGTCCGGTCTCAGGAATTCCATCACTCTGGCATTCACAACGTAGACATCTGCGTCACAGATATCGCTAGCAGCCAGTTTCCGACATACAAGAGGCAGTGCTTCCTTCACGGATTCGACTTCTCGGGACTCGCCGTGAGATGGGTGTCTGAGCGTAATGTTGAAATCTCGTTCGCATGCGGAAGAGTTTCGAAGTTTTCGAATTTTGTCGCGATGTCAAAGGGCCAGCCCCTGGCTGTTGAGTTCCATGCGACGCTGAATGATGAATGCAATGCGACGCCAAACCGTGCTGCCGTCCCTCAGTAGGGAGCATTGAGTACTGCAAAACAAATGTCCTACTAAATGTGGCGAAAAAGCAGATCCCTCGCTGCGCTCGTGATGACAATATGGGACGTTACTTGTGCCGACTTCAATAAAGCCGGCACAGGAGGAAAAAGAGCAGTACAACGGCGCAGCTAAAGCTGCGCCCCTTCAAAACCGCAGGTCTCCAGCTTTCAGCAGAGTAGTAAGCCGTTGCGGCTGCACTACGCCGCTACTTCACCTTGTCGAACACCGAGACGAAGTTCGACTCGCCTTTGGGACCTTTCACAGTTCCCTTCAGAGTAAGAGTGCGACCGTCAGCCGACAGCGCGCCGTTTCCAGTCTCGATCACCGCGCCGGTCTTGTCTTTGGTCACCCAGTGCACGCCGCCGGAAGGAGTCCTCGTGTAGGTGAGAGTGCCGCCACCTTCGCTGCTCATCATGGGATGGTCCTTGCCGTCGATCGGACCGTCATATGACGACGAGAAGGTCTTGCCGCCTGCCTCGGCTCCGGTCAATCTCCACTTCAGGCTATTCGGTTCGTCAGTGATGACGACTAACTGCTCGAACTTGGGTGACGGCATGTTTCCGTAGGACGATTTCTGTACATCCAGCTTCCATGTTCCCACGGCGGATTGATTCGATCCCGCCTCTGAGGCGAACGCCGCTGTAGCGACCATTAGCAACAGGCAGACTCCCAGCAACATTGTGCTTCGCATGTGTGCACCATCCTTCTTGAACAGACTGCGCATGGTGACACCGTAAGGGAGCGCTGTCAACTGCGGCTGGGTAAATTAAAAACCGGACATTTCACTTGCTACGAACACTGCGGCTGGATGCGGCCAGAACTCCGCCTGACGCGATTTGCTTTGCCTCGCGGAAGATCGCCTCGAACATTGCCGCCGTCAGCTTGCCCGTCGCTGTGTTTTGGTTCGATGGATGATAGGAGGCCAGCAGCACCGTGCCATTCGGCATTACGTATCGGGCGGCATGGCCGAAGAGATATCCAGCTTTGCTTTGCAGCACGGCTCGGCGCCTGGCGTAATTCAAGTAAGCGTCAAAACCGATTTGGCCCAGGGCAACTACAACTTTCACGTCCCTCAAAATGGCAAGCTCGCGGTCGAGGAACGGCGCGCAGTTCGCCAGCTCGGAAGGCAGCGGCTTGTTGTCCGGAGGTGCACAGCGAATGGCGGCGGTGATGTAGCAGTCGATCAGCTTCAGTCCGTCATCGCGGTGCTCGGCATTCGGCTGCGAAGCAAAGCCCACCTTGTGCAGGATGGGATACATGAACTTGCCCGAGGCGTCTCCGGTAAACGGCCGTCCGGTGCGATTAGATCCGTGGGCCCCGGGAGCAAGCCCCAGAATCAACACGCGAGCCCGGGGATCGCCAAAGCCGGGAACCGGCCGGGCCCAATAGTCGCAATCGCGATACGCTCGGCGTTTGTCGCGACCAATCTGTTCGCGATAAGCCACCAATCGCGGGCAGCCACCGCAGTTCACGACCTCGTCGTGAAGAACGTTCAGCGCTTGTTGTCCCTTCTGTACCACGAGTTTCCCTCTAGGTGCCTCCTTATTTCCACACCTTCGCGATTTGATGACGGGCATCCTTGAGAGTAGCAAAACGCTTCCAACCAGAAGCTGCAACTCGCATTCTGACGTGACCTAGAACAAAAAGGAGTGCTCGAACCTATGTTGATTATCCTTCTGGTGATTTTGCTGGTGCTTTCCATAGGAGCGTATCCGTCCTGGCCTTACAGCCGCGGCTGGGGCTACTATCCCTCGAGCGGACTTGGGCTGGTGCTGGTCATTCTGGTCATTTTGTTGCTCATCGGGCGGATCTGACAACCTGCACGAAAGCTCATGAGGTTGGGAACTCTGCGCGCAAATGCAACGAGATTTTGTGCTTTGGTGCTGGCTTGCCTGCTAGCGTGGTCCCCAACCTGCGCGGCGTATTCCGTCCTCACCCACGAAGAAATTATCGATCTGCTATGGGACCAGCAGATCAAGCCGCTGCTGCTGGCACGCTTTCCCAATGCCACGCCGGAAGACCTGAAGAAGGCGCATGCGTACGCGTATGGCGGCAGCGTGATTCAGGACATCGGCTACTATCCCTTCGGCAATCACGTATTCAGCGATCTTGCCCATTATGTTCGCACCGGCGATTTCGTGCAGACTCTGATCAACGATTCGCAGGACATCAACGAGTATGCCTTTGCGCTGGGGGCGTTGTCGCACTATGTCTCCGATATCAACGGGCATCCCTACATCAATCTATCGGTGGGCATCGAGTACCCGAAGCTGGCGGAGATGTACGGGCCCGCCGTCCCCTACGATGTGGACCACAAGGCGCACCTGCGCACCGAGTTTGGTTTTGACGTTCTGCAAGTCGCCAAAGGACGTTATGCCCCGGAGGATTATCATAACTTCATTGGCTTCGAAGTTCCGGCGCCGCTGCTGGAGCGCGCGTTCCTCGACACCTACGGACTCAAGCTCAGCGACGTGATGCCGAACGAGCAGACGGCCATCAACACCTATCGCCGCAGCGTCAGCCAAATCATTCCGGAGATGACCAAGGTCGCTCTCCTGGTCAAGGGCGACCAGTTGAAACGCGAAATCCCGAATTTCAACCGAGAGCATTTCCTGTACCACCTTTCGAAGGCGGATTACCGCAAGAGCTGGGGCACGGGATACAAGCAGCCGGGCCCCGGGGCCCACATCCTGGCCGCACTCTTCAAAGTGCTTCCCAAAACCGGCGCTCTCCGCGCCATCGACTTCAAGGAGCCGACGGCGAAGACCGAGAACCTTTACTTCAAGAGCGTGGACCAGACGGTCGACCAGTATCGCAAGGCCTTGAAGGAGGTGAAGAGCCGCGACCTGCAAACGCCGGAGATCAACCTGGATACCGGGAACCCGACGAAGCGCGGGGAATATCCTCTAGCCGACGCCACCTACCGCGAACTGCTGGACGAGCTGGCTTACGATCATTTCAACCACATGAGCGATGCCCTGCGGGATGACATCCTGCGCTTCTATGAAGGATTCGGCTTTCCCCATCCCCGGACCCGCCTCGATAAGTGCATCGTGCAACGCTGGGACAAAACCTGGATTGAACTCAATCAGGTCCGGGCTTTGGCGTTGCTGGACGCGCCTGACCAGCCGGCAGCCAATCCGCCTCCTGCTGCACCGCCTGCCATGGCTCTTCGGGGCAGACCAAATAGCCGTGTCAATTGACTGCCCGAAATCTAGGCACACAACGTCCCGACTGTTGCAGGAATCAAAATACACATGCTCCAATTTGTGTGTGACTATTGCGGAAACGTGAAGCAGCCCGGGGAAAGCTGGATCAACGGAATGGCCGCTGAAAATGTCGGTACCCAGGCAGCCCGGCGCGAAGTCGTCATCGATCCTAGCTGGCGCTATGAACGCGCAGTGTTGCCGCTAGCGGTGCACTTCTGCTGCGTGGATTGCAAGGACAGCTACGTAGCCGAACTCTTCCGCAAGCCGGTATCACTGCTGGAAGTGGAAAGCGTGGTAGAAAAACCGGTAAGCGGAAGGCGCGTCGTCCATGCGAGGAAGCGGCCGGCGACGGAGGTCGTAGAGAAGCGCACCATCAAAGCCAAGAGAACCCGCACTCGATAACGTCATTGTCCCAAGCTTCCACTAGTTGTCGGGCGTCCTACCCCTTTTTGCCTCGGTTTGACCGCCGTTGATCCCTCTCATAAACTTAAGTTTGGAGCATTAGGCGGGCTTTGCCGTCACAGTTCAGGCTGCATAAAGGCGCCCGGTCCGCGCGCATCTCCTGCAGCATTCCGTAGAATGCGGCTACATCCAGCATTTCGAAGGCATGTCCTTGACGATCGAAACCAGCCCGACAGAAACCAGCTCCTCCGAACAACCCAATCCTTGCCAGCGTGAACTCAGCATTGAAATTCCTGCTGAGGTGGTCCAGGCCGAAGCCGAAAATATCGTCAACCGTTACCAGAAGCTCGCCCGGATCCCTGGCTTCCGGAAAGGCAAGGTGCCGGCGTCGATCGTTCGCCAACGGTTCGCGGAAGATATCAAGAGCGAAATTGTCGAGGCGCTGGTTCCCCGCTATTTTCGCGAAGAGGCCAAGAAGCAGAACCTGTCACCGGTCTCGCAGCCCCGGGTTACTGACCTGCACATTCATGAGGGAGAGCCTCTGAGATTCAAAGCTTCGTTCGAAATCCTGCCGGACTTCAAGCTGGCGCCCTACGACGACATTCGCGTGAACACGCTGGACACGAACGTGACGGAACAGGACGTTGAGAGCGCACTCGAAAACCTGCGGCAGCAGCACGCTACCTATACCGCGGTCGAGGAAGATCGCCCGCTGAGCGACGGCGACTTTGCTGTCGCCAGCTTCAAAGGGACGTCGCAAGAGGGCGGAGAAGATGCCAAGCCGGTCGAGGTGGATGAGATCATGGTCGAGATCGGGGGCCAGAATACGATTCCGGAATTTAGCGAAAATCTTCGCGGCGCCAGGGCGGGCGAGCAGCGCACCTTTGAGGTGAAGTACGCTGACGACTTCTCGGACAAGCGCCTCGCCGGCAAGACGATGACCTACGAGGTCCACGTCAAAGGCATCAAGACCCGCCACATCCCTGAGTTGAACGATGAGTTTGCCAAAGAACTCAGCGCCGACGTCAATACCCTGGACGACCTGCGCAACCGCTTACGCGAGAACATGCAGGCCGAGAAGCAGCACGAAGCCGAACACCAGGGCAAAGATCAGGTGGTGGAAGAATTGGTCAAGCGCAACGATTTCCCTGTTCCCGACGCGATGCTGAACGACCAGATCGATCTCCGACTGGAGCGCGGCTTGCGGGCCCTGGCGGCGCAGGGCTTGCGCACCGAAGATATGAAGCGCATGGATCTGGGACGCTTGCGTGCCGGGCAGCGGGAGGCAGCTCTGCGCGAGGTGAAGGCGTCATTAATCCTGGAACAGATTGCGGCCGAAGAGAAAATTGAAGTCGATGACGAGGAACTGGAGCGCGAATTGCAGGCGCTGGCTACGCAATCGAAGCAGACGCTGGAGCAGGTCCGCGCGCGTTTGACGCCGGATGGTGGGCTGGATAGAATTCGGCATCGCCTCCGCAACGAGAAGACCCTGAATTTTCTGTATCACAAGTCCGCCTAGCGCGGCTGGATTCCATTCTCCCCTTCGGTTTGCAGGGGAGAAGTGTGGTTAGGACAATTAGCGGCCTGGGCGGGAATCTTGGGCGTATAGGCTGCCGCCGCACCCGAGAAGCCAAGGACCTCAGCAGCCAGTACGAAGAAAGGAGTAGCAAACAATGCTTGTGCCGATGGTGATTGAGCAGACCAGTAGGGGCGAGCGGGCCTACGATATTTATTCCCGCCTGTTGCGGGACAACATCATTTTTCTCGGCACTCCTATCGATGACAACGTTGCCAATCTGATCATCGCGCAGATGCTGTTCCTCGAAGCCGAGGACCCGGAGAAGGACATCTCGCTGTATGTCAATTCGCCCGGTGGCTCCATCACGGCAGGCATGGCGATCTATGACACCATGCAGTTTATCCGGCCGGATGTGACGACAATCTGTATCGGGCAGGCGGCCAGCATGGGAGCTACATTGCTGGCGGGCGGCGCTCCCAAGAAGCGATTTGCGCTGCCGACCTCGCGCATTCTGATCCATCAGCCGTTGATGTCGGGACTTTCGGGGCAGGCGACAGACATCGACATTCATGCGCGCGAGATCCTGCGCATGCGCGAAATCACCAATCAGTTGCTTTCCAAGCATAGCGGCCAGCCGCTGGAGAAAGTGGAACGCGATGTGGAGCGCGATTTCATCATGAATGCCTACCAGGCCAAGGAATATGGCATCATTGACGACATCATTTTCAAACACAAGTAAGGTGAGCAGCTTAGTTTGACTCGGATGGAAAAATTTTCTTGGACTGGTTCCAAAGTTGTACCGGGTATTGCACTAATAGTGCGTTGTAAGATTCGAAATTATGGTTCAATAGCTTCCACATCGCAGCGGCGCTGCAGGGTTCGTGGGGATAGTTTATGAACAGGAATGGCAGGCTTCCCAAAGGAGCAGCACGGCCCTTGTCCAGACGTGAGCGGATCGGGCGAGCGGTTCGGGAAACCTGAATCGCAGTTGGCCGCACGTGGTGTAAAGGAGTTGTTTTGTGAGAACCAGGACCGGTTCCGACGAAGTATTGCGCTGTTCGTTCTGCCACAAGTCTCAGGACGCCGTCGCCAAGCTGATTTCCTCCCCCACGGATTATCCACGGGCCTACATTTGCGATGAATGTGTCGCCGTCTGCAATTCCATTCTGGAAGACGATCGCTCGGAAGCGCAGCCCTCCACCGCGCCCAATCAACTGCCCAAGCCGGCGGAAGTGAAGGCCTTCCTCGACGAGTACGTCATCGGACAGCAACAGACCAAGAAGAAGCTGGCGGTAGCGGTTTATAACCACTATAAGCGCGTTTACATGAATCGCCAGCGCGGAGGTGAAGTCGAACTCGCCAAGTCGAACATCATGCTCATCGGCCCGACGGGGACCGGTAAGACGCTGCTGGCTCAGACGCTGGCCAAGATGCTCGATGTGCCCTTTGCCATCGTCGATGCCACGACGCTGACGGAAGCCGGCTACGTTGGCGAGGACGTGGAGAACATCATCTTAAAGCTCTTGCAGGCCGCCGATGGAGACGTCGCCCGCGCGCAGACCGGCATCATCTATATCGACGAAGTGGATAAGATCGGGCGCAAGGACGAGAACCCCTCGATTACGCGCGATGTTTCCGGTGAAGGCGTGCAGCAGGCGCTGCTAAAGATCCTGGAAGGTACGGTCGCGAATGTGCCACCGCAAGGCGGTCGCAAGCACCCGCACCAGGAATTCACACCGGTCGACACCACCAACATCCTGTTCATCTGCGGCGGGGCGTTCGTCGGATTGGAGCGAACCATCGGACGGCGTCTCGGCAAACGGTCCATGGGATTCCGCACCGACGAGGCCAAGGAAGCGGCTTTCACCGAAAGCAACAAGCGCGACACAGAATTGCTGGCCCAGGTGGAACCGCAAGACCTGATCAAGTTCGGACTTATCCCTGAATTTGTCGGCCGGTTACCTGTCGTTGGCGTGCTCAGCGATCTGGACGAAGACGCGCTGATCGAGATTCTCACCAAGCCGAAGAATGCCATCGTGAAGCAGTATCAGCGGCTGTTCGAGTTTGAAAATGTGAAACTCCGGTTCAGCGATGACGCGCTGCGCTGCATTTCACGCGAGGCCATGCTGCGCAAGGTCGGCGCACGCGGACTGCGCATGATCCTGGAAGAGCTGATGCTGGACCTGATGTACAACCTGCCCGGCCAAAAGCGCGTGAAGGAGTTTGAAGTGACCCGCGATATGGTCGAGAAGCGCAATGTGAACCTGCCCCTGATGGAGAAGGCGGGATAAGCCGCGCGCAGCTGCGAACCGGTTCCTTCGGCGCGGCTTCGGTCGCGCCGTTGGCTTTTCTGCAACACTCGAAGTGCATTGATTTGGACTGCCCCCGCCGATCCGCCGCGAATCCAATCGAGGAGGAGCGCATCAAAAAAGGGTGCCCGTTCCGAAGAGGCTGCCAGTGCCGGTGTGCAGATATCGCTCGCAGGAAGGAACTTGCGGCGGAGTCCGGTTTAGCTTCTAACCCCTTCCCCTGCATGGTATTCTTGAGTCAATTCAGTCTTGAAGGGGTGGCCGGCGCGCGGCGCCAGGCGCATTGAAACGTATTTTCTTTCCCCAGAGCATTTGCTCTGATGTGACAAGGCGGTTTTAGTGACACAGCGCGAGAAATTCGAAACCAAGAAACTCCCCATGATGCCCATTCGGGATGTGGTCATCTTTCCCTACATGATGACCCCCTTCGTGGTAGGCCGGGAGTCCAGCGTTCGCGCATTGGAAGAGGCGTTGGCCGGCGACAAGAAGATCTTTCTTGCCACCCAGCACGATGCCAGCATCGACGAACCCAAGCCCAACGAGATTTACCAGGTCGGCACCATCGTCAACATTGTGCAGAGCCTTAAGCTACCGGACGGCAACATCAAGGTCCTGGTGGAAGGCCTGGAGCGCGGCAAGATCCTTCAAGTGGTCGATACCGACGGCTATTTCGAAGCCACAGTACGCACCGCCAAGTACTCCGCCGAGCCGACGCCGCAGATCGAAGCCGCCATGCAGCGCGTCACGGGACTATTCGAGCAGTACGTGAAGCTGTGTCAGTCGCTGAATTACGAGACCATGATCGCCGCCGTCCGCAACGACGATCCGGCGAAGCTCACCGACACCATCGCTGCCAACTTGCAGCTCTCGATCGAGGAGAAGCAGGAGCTGCTGGAGATCTTCGATCCCGCTGAGCGCCTGAACCGCATTGGCGATGTCCTCGATGTCGAGATCGAAAAGCTCAACATGGATCGCACCATCCAGTCGCGTGTGAAACGCCAGATGGAGCGAGCGCAGAAAGAGTACTACCTCAACGAAAAGATCAAGGCCATCCAGAAGGAATTGGGCCGCGGCGAAAAGAGCGAATTCGACGAGCTGAAGAAGAAGGTGGACAGCGCCGGAATGCCTCGCGAGGTGCACGAGAAGGCGTTGCAGGAATTGAAGAAGTTGGAAGCCATGCCGCCCATGTCGGCCGAGTCGACCGTATCGCGCAATTATCTCGACTGGCTGCTCGCAGTGCCGTGGAAGAAGCGCTCGAAGGAAATCCGCAACATCGATGTGGCGGAGAAGACGCTCAACGAAGATCATTACGGTCTGGAAAAGATCAAGGAGCGCATCCTCGAGTTCCTGGCGGTTCGCCAATTAGTGAAGAATCCCAAGGGATCCATTCTGTGCTTCGTTGGGCCTCCGGGCGTCGGCAAGACATCGCTGGGCATGAGCATTGCCAAGGCGACCGGGCGCAAGTTCGTTCGCATGTCGCTGGGCGGCGTGCGCGACGAGGCTGAAGTTCGCGGACATCGCCGCACCTACATCGGAGCGTTGCCGGGGCAGATCATCCAGATGATGAAGAAAGCCGGCACCAAGAACCCGGTGTTCATGCTCGACGAGGTCGACAAGATGTCGATGGACTTCCGTGGCGATCCCTCGGCGGCGCTGCTGGAAGTGCTCGACCCCGAGCAGAACTTCATGTTCGTCGATCACTACCTCGACGTGGAATACGACCTGTCGCAGGTATTCTTCATCGCCACCGCCAACGTGCTGCACACGATTCCACCGGCCTTGCAGGACCGCATGGAGGTCCTTCGGCTGCATGGGTACACCGAGCCGGAGAAGGTGGAGATCGCCAAGCAATATTTGGTCCGCAAGCAGCGCCAGCAGACCGGCCTGACCGAGCAGAACGTGGTCTTCACCGACGATGCCCTGACCACGATCATCCGGAATTACACACGTGAAGCCGGTGTGCGCAACCTGGAGCGCGAGATCGGCAACATCTGCCGCAAGGTGGCGCGCAAGGTGGTGAAGGAAGGCGACAAGTTCTCGCTTACGCTCACGGCGGAAAACGTCGGCGAATACCTGGGCGTGATGAAGTTCCGTGACAGCGAAGTGCACGAGCGTAGCGAGATCGGGCTGGTGACCGGGCTGGCGTGGACCGAGGTCGGCGGATCGATACTCACCACCGAAGTCTCGGTCGTCGAAGGCAAGGGTGGCAAGCCCATCCTGACCGGCAAACTGGGCGACGTGATGCAGGAGTCGGCACATGCGGCGATGACCTACGTGAGGTCGCGCTGGAAGGATCTCGGACTTCAGCGGGACTTCTATCGTAGCGTCGATATCCACGTGCACGTGCCGGAAGGCGCGATACCCAAGGACGGACCGTCTGCCGGCATCACCATTGCCACCGCGATTGCCAGTGCGCTCAGCCGCATTCCGGTTCGTCGGGACATTGCCATGACCGGCGAGATCACGTTGCGTGGTAAGGTACTGCCCATCGGCGGATTGAAGGAGAAGCTGCTGGCCGCTCATCGCGCCGGCATCCTGGAAGTCATTATTCCCGCCGACAATGAGAAAGACCTGGCCGATGTACCGGAGAATCTGCGAAACGTGATGCACTTGCGCTTCGTCAACACCATGGATGACGTGCTGGCCTATGCGCTGGAGCGTCCGCTGCCCCAAGTGGCGGAAGAGCAGACGCCGACTATACCGGCGCTGCCTCCGCAGCAGGAAAACGTGCCCACCGCTCACCAGTAACCGTTTACGGTTGTCTGTTCTGAAGGCCCGCCAAGTGCGGGCCTTTGTTTTGATCGGTGGAAATGAAAATCCTGGGTGAGATTCTCGACAGAACCCAGTCGAAGAGGGGAGCCCAGGCATCCTCTTGCGCTTTCCAGCGACTCCAGCCATATTGAAGCTATGAAGGTCTTGACGCGCTTTGTGACATCGGCTGCCGAACCCCGGCAGTTTCCGCCCCCCAGCGCGCCGGAAATCGCCTTCATAGGCCGCTCCAACGTCGGCAAGTCCAGCCTGATTAATTCGCTGGTCGTGAACAAGATCGCCAAGACCAGCAACACGCCCGGCCGCACCCAGACCATCAACTTCTTCCAAGTGCGCCGTCCTGGTAGGCCGCATCCCGACTTCATCTTTGCCGACCTGCCTGGTTACGGTTATGCGCGCGTGCCCAAGGAAATCACGGCACAATGGGCGAAGTTCATCAACCCGTATTTGGAACATCGCGAGTCGCTGGTCCTCTGCCTGGCTCTGGTGGACGTTACGATCCCGCCGCAGGAACTCGATCTACAACTGCTGGACTGGCTGCGCCACCATGATCGCCATTTCGTGGTAGTTGCTACCAAAGCCGATCGCATCTCCGGAAATCAGTTGCGGGTCTCGATACAGAAGCTCTGCGATCAGTTGCAGGTTTCGGCCGATCAGATTATTCCGTTTTCCGCGAAATCGCGGTTAGGATATGACGATTTATGGGCAGCGATCAAAGCTGCGGCGGGAGTGGCAGAGCCGGGAAGCGACAGTATTATCAGGACGGGGTAGAGAAGCATTCGGCATTCGGCATTCAGCATTCAGCACTAGAAGCAGGATCTTGGGTCCAGCATCTCTATCACCACCGGCACCGAGCACGACTGCCCAACGACATCGCTACTGACCAACCACCTCGTCACGACCAGATCCCTAGCGCGGTTTTTTCCAGAATCTGACTCTTCGCAGCTTCGCTCAAAGGTAGAGCGCGAAACTCTGCCAGATTCTTGCCGATGTCGGGCACCCCCGGTCCCGGCCAGTCGGTGCCGAATAGCGTCTTGTGCGCGATCTCTTCCAGCCGAGGAAACGACTTCAGCAGCGTCTTGGGAGGAATACCACTGATGTCCAGGAAAACGTTGGGATGCCGCCGCACCAGGAAGAATGCGGTGTCGGTCCAGAGCGGCCGGCCGCCATGCGCCAGCAGAATCTTTAGCCGGGGAAAATCGACGGCGACGTCGTCCACGTAAATCGGGTCGCCATACTTATTGCGCGCGCCGGGAAAAATCGACGTGCCGGTGTGCACCATGACGGGGATTCCGTTGGCTTCAGCCGCTCGATAAATAATCTCCAGCTCTTTGACGCCGTTCACATAATCGTTGGGATAGAGCAACTGATGCGGCGGGTGGATCTTGATCAGCCGGATGCCAAGGCGGACGATCTGCTCCATGTCGGCCAGGACGTTAGTCGTGTGCCGGGGATGAATGCTGCCGCACGGGATCAGCCGCTTGGGATCTTCCTTCACGTAGTTGGCGATGAACTGGTTGACCGCCGCGGTGAAGCCGATCACCTCGGGCGCGACATAGTTGATCAGCACGGCGCGATCGATGCCGCTCGCGTCGAGGTGCTTGAGGAAGGCTTTGGGCGAGCGGCAGTACTCAGCCACCGCGTCGAAATCCTTGCGCGACTTCTTCATCAGCGCCAGGGCCTCGGGCTTGAAAAGCTCGATCGGCTGGATGTGAATGTGGCAGTCGGTAATCATGATCAGTTGCCAGTTGTCAGTTGCCAGTTTAGGAACTAGTCACATTTGAGCTTGTCATCCTGAGCGTAGCGCGATCGCCACAGGCGGTCGCGCGGAGTCGAAGGACCCCTATATCGGTCCCAAATGTATGCAGACAATTAGTTAGCTGCACTCATCACCGCTCGTTTGGCGAACACGCGCACCATCTCCCGCCGATACTCCGGAGTGAGCGCCGAAGTCGTCAGCGGTTTCGCCGTGCGTGCCGCCAGCTCGCCAACACGCTCCGCGAGTTCTTCGCTTGGAACAGCGCCCACCAGCTGCGCGTCCGCATCCTTCACCAGGAACGGTGCGGGATTAACCGCGGTTATCGCTACGCGGGCGTCTTCCACCCGCCCAGATCGCATGCTCAGCGCCACCGCCACTCCCGCCAGGGGATAATCGATACTGCCGCGGATACGCAGCTTCTGGTAGCTGCCGCGCCATCCCGCCGCCGATTCGGGCAAATGAACGCGGGTGACGATTTCGTTTGCCGCCAGGTGCAGCCGCACAATACCGTCGTTCACGTAGAACTCTGACAATGGGGTACGTCGCAATCCGTTCGGCCCGGCGATTTCGATTTCCGCTCCCAGGCACAGCAGCGCCGGAGGCGTATCGCCGGAAAAGGCCGCCCAGCAGAAGTTTCCGCCAGGCGCTACGTGGCACAAGTCGCCGCCTTTCTTCAGGCAGAAGCCGCAACTCTTCCGCCACAGCAGTGACTGGTTGTACCACAGGCAACGCGTGTCGAGGCAAAGATTGCCGCCTATGGTGCCCATATTGCGCAAAACCGGCGACGCAACCGTCTTCACCGCTTCGTACAACACTGGATAATCTTTGCGAATGAGCCCCGAATGTTCGATAGTGGCGAGCGTGGTCAGGGCACCGATCTCGATTCCTTGCCCCGGCCGGCTGCGGATGCCGCGCAGCTCGCTAATACCGCGTAAATCCAGCACATACGGCGGCGTGAACAGCTTCTGCTTCATCGATGGCAAGAGGTCGGTGCCCCCGGCAACGATCTTCACCTCGCCATCGTGCTTCGCCAGCAGCGTGACCGCTTCGTCCAGGCTCTTTGGCCGCAATAGCTGAAACGGGGGCAGGCTCACTGTGCACCTCCCGCTTGCGAGCCCTGCCGCGCCGGATCGAGCTCATGCCGCAGCGGCCCTTTGCCGCGAAACCACAGCGAGCCGCCGTGTTCGCGGAACTTCACGGGCGCAGTTGGATCCACCGACTCAGTCATCTCAATTCGTTTCATGCCTTTCTTGGCGCGTAAGGCAGACAAAATCCGTTCCGGGGTGAAGGGAGCCTCACGCAGTCGCACTCCCACAGCGTCGTAAATCGCGTTTGAAATCGCCGGAATGGTTGCCGCCAATGAGCCTTCCCCCGCTTCTTTTGCGCCGAATGGCCCTTCAGGATCGATACTCTCCACGATGATGCACTCGATCTCGGGCGATTCGGCCGAGGAGGGGCTACGGTATTCCAGCAATCCGGGATTCATCAGCAGACCATCTTTCCAGACCATCTCCTCTTCCAGCGCCTGGCCAAGTCCCATCCACACCGAGCCGATCACCTGACCTTCGACGGCGACGGGATTCAGCGCTCGCCCGCAATCGTGAGCCGCCCATATCTTGTGGACGATGACCTCGCCGGTGTCTTCGTCCACGCTGACCTCGGCTACCTGCGCGGAATACGAATATGCCGGCGACGGACCTACGCCTGCGCCTTTGTGCTTGCCGCCGCGCGCCTCAATGGGCGGAGCATACGAACCCGTTCCCGTCAGTGCTCCATGAAAGTCGATGGCGGAGACCACCGCCTCCTCGAAGCTCATGTGCTGCTTAGGACCTTGTTCCTTGCGTGTCTGCAAAACCGAGCCGCGCAAGATCTGGCCATCCACATGCCCGCGTGGAGCATCCTTCTCTTCCAAAATCTCGGCCGCAGTTGGATCGTGATCGCCGGGCGCAAAGCCGCGCTTATAAACATGATCGTCGCGCATGATTACGTCCTCGGGGGCGCAGTTCATGCGACTGGCCGCAGCGCTGACGATGTTCTTCTTTACTTGTTCGGCAGCACGCAACGCAGCATTGCCGGCCATGAAGGTCACGCGACTGGAATACGAACCCAGATCAATGGGCGTCAGGTCGGTATCGGCGGCGATCACCTTCACGCGCGCCAGATCACATCCCAGCACCTCGGCCACAACCTGCGCGGTCATCGTGTCGGAGCCTTGCCCGATCTCCGACGCGCCGGTGTACACCACGACTCCACCGTCGCGATCGATCTTGATGTTGACCGTGGAGTGCGGCATGTCGGAGCGGATGATGCTGTTGGCGGCGCCGCTGACATAGTGGCTACAGGCAACGCCAAGTCCATGGCCCGGCGGTAGTTTGCCTCTGCGTTCCTTCCATCCCGATCGCGTGATCACCTGGTCGATGCACTCCGGCAACCCGTAGCTCAGGACGCGCAAGCCGTTCACCGTAACCGTCGGCGGCTTCAGCAGGTTCACGCGGCGTACCTCGGCTGGATCGAGGTTGAGCTTAACGGCAATCTCATCCATCTGCGACTCGAAGGCGAAACGCACATTCACCGTACCGTGCCCGCGCATTGCGCCACAGGCCGGCTTATTGGTAAGCACGCGATAGCCGTCGTAGCGGATGTTGGGAATTTCATACAGCGCACCCAGCAGCGCGCCCGAGTAAAGAATTGTTACCACACCGTAGGAGCAATACGCTCCGCCGTCCTGAATCACCTTGCACGCGACAGCAGTCACGCGGCCATCGTTCCTCACGCCCGTCTTCAGATCGATGATGGTGCGCGGGCGCCCGCGATGTGCCCAGAAGACTTCCTCGCGTGTGTAGGTGATCTTCACCGGCGCCCTCGCTGCGCGGGCCGCGACCGCGGCGATGATCTCCAACGGGATGATCTCGCTCTTGCCGCCGAAGCCGCCGCCGACCAGGGGCTTGATCACCCGGATCTGCGACATCGGCATCTCGAGCACCAGCGACAGCTTATGCTGCAGATAGTACGGCACCTGCGTTGACGACCACACCGTCAGCCGGCCAAGTTTGCCAGTGTGCGGATCGAGCTCGAAATTCGCCAGGGTGCAGTGCGGCTCCATGGCCGCATGGGTCACCTCGTTGGCGATGTAGCGCGCTTCGTGAACGTAATCCGCATCGGCGAGCCCTTTCTCCGGGTCGCCGAAGACGTGGTGATAATCCTTCTCGATATTGTGGGGACGGTTCTCATGGATGAGGTCGGTCTCCGCCTTCATCGACTCTTCCGGATCGAAGTAGGCGGGCAGCGGCTCGTAATCCACATCGATCAGCTCCAGAGCACGCTCGGCAATCTCCTCGTTCACAGCCGCAACGCACGCGACGTGATCGCCGACATAGCGAACCTTTTCGACCGCCAGCGCCGTCTCGTCGTGCCCGACAGGAAGAATTCCGTAAGGATTGGGAGCGTCCTCGCCAGTCACAACCGCGACCACTCCATCCGGCGCGTTCGCGCGTGAAGTATCAATGCCGCGGATGCGCGCATGCGGGTAGGGTGAATGCAGAATCTTGCCCACCAGCATGCCCGGAAGTTTAAGATCGTCAGCATACTTGCCGGCGCCGGTGGTCTTGCTCGCCGCATCAACCATCGCGATGGGCTTGCCGATTACAGAAAAGTCAGTCATAAGAAAAAGCCTTTAGCGATTAACCGTTAGCTCTTGGCTCGAAGCTCGTGGCCCGTAGCTTTCTTTCTACTTCGCTTCCACCAATTCCTGCTTCATCCCTCTTTGCTCCGCCTCAAGAGCGGCGCGGATGGCCTGGTACATCTGGGAATAGCCGGTACAGCGACACAGGTTGCTGCTGAGTGCCTGGCGAATCTCTTCCTCGCTGGGGTCGGGATTGTTGGCCAGAAGCCACTTGACGGTCATCATGAACCCTGGAGTGCAAAAGCCGCACTGTGCGCCGCCGAAATCGCCATAGGCCTTTTGCAAGGCTGCCAGCCCACCGTGGTCGGCAACGCCTTCCACCGTGGTGATCTCCTGGCCCTCGCAACTAGCGGCCAGCAGAGTACAGGCGAGCATCGGAACGCCATCGACCTGCACGGTGCACGCACCGCACGACGAATCGTCACACGCGCGCTTCGATCCCGTCAGGTCGAGGTCCTGACGCAAGACATCGAGCAGCAGCCTGCTGGGCTCGATCGCCAGTTCGTGAGTGCGTCCGTTGACGCGAAGTTCGATCAATTGCTTTTTCATTGAAAACCTGCACTTTGCATTTGGCAATTGGCCAAAAGCGGTTCATACGAGCAGAGCTAAATGCCAAATGCTAAGTGCCAAATGCCCGTCTTCAGTACACTCCCACGCTGGCATCGATCTGCTTTGCCCAGCGATCGATTCCGCCACGCAAGGATTGCACCTTCCCAAATCCCTGTTGACGCAGCCATGCGGTCGCATTCATTGAGCGCACACCATGATGACAAACAACCACAACGCGCTTCTCCGGATCAAGCTCCTGGTGGAAGCGCGCCGGGATATCGCCCATAGGGATATGCTTGCTGCCGGCAATCTTTGCCGTCTCGAACTCCCACGGCTCGCGGACGTCGAGTACCACAACGTCAGAGTTGTCCTCGAGCAGCGCCTTCAGCTCTTCCGGCCCGATCTCGTAATCCATTGAACTCGCCAGTCACCTCAGCGGTAGAAGCCCAACAATCGCGCAAATGCACGTCTCAACACGCTGCTGAAAAACTCGAAAAACAGATCTGCCGCCGGCTAAAGCCGGCTCGGGATGACAAAAATAAACCGCCAATCGGCACGGCTGATGCCGTGCCCTGACACAGAGCCTCCCAACCTGTCAACGGGTGCTTCACCGCTCACTTCCCTGCCCACTTGGGCCGACGGCGTCCCATAAAGGCAGCGATGCCTTCCTGCGCATCGGCAGTTTTCATCAACTCGTCAAAATAAATCTGTTCAGCACGGGCCAGACCCTTGTCGAAATGGATCGCATCCCAAGCATAAAAAGCCTTTTTGGCGGCCGCAATCGCTGCCGGGCTGAGTTGCGAAACGCGCTGCACGCATTCATCGACCAGTGTCTCGGGATCGTCGGCCACGCCATTCACCAAACCTGCCGCCAATGCCTCTTGGCCCGACAGGGCCTTTCCCGTCAGTACCATCTCCGCCGCCAGCTTCTGTCCCACAATGGCGGACAAGGCGACCGCTGCCACGGGCGGATAGCAGGCAAGCTTAATCTCCGGAAAGCCCCACACCGAATCTCGTGAGGCGTACACGATGTCGCACATCATCGCCAGCTCCGCTCCTCCGCCCAGGCCGTGCCGGCGAACGCTGGCAATGGTCAGTTTACGACTGCCCACCACGGATCGAATGACGCTGTGGAATAGCGTCAGCATGTCGCGGACCTTGTCAGGCGTATGCGCCGCAATATCCACTCCGGTGGAGAACGCCCGCTCCGAGCCCGCGAAAACAATGGCGCTGATCTCCGGACGTGCTTCGATCTGCTCCAAAGCGGCGCGCAATTCCTCCATCATGGGAATGTCGATGACGTTCAGCGGCGGGTTGTTCAGTATCACGCGCGCCGCCGGAGGTTGCAGTTCAACGGCGATGCGGGTGAAACTGGTTGTGGAATTCGTAGCCATGCAATTTATGCCTGAATAGGGGTCCTTCGACTCCGTTCGCTTCGCTCACTCCGCTCAGGATGACAAATCAAGAAATCTCGCTTCGCTCACTCCGCTCAGGACGATAAAAGTAAATAGCCTCGCTGCTCAGTTCGCTCAGGATGACAGCCTGCGCATTCATGCCGTTCGGAGGTTTTCAACATCGCACAGCTTGTTGCGGCCCAGCAACCGCAGATGCCTCGGCTGCTCACTGCGCTCAGGATGACAAACCCAATAACCTGCTCTGATGTCGGATAACGCCAATGCACATTCTCACTTCGCCGTGAACTTCGCCGGCCGCTTTTCGAGATACGCCGCCAATCCTTCTTTCGCGTCTTCGCTCTCGAAGAGCAGTTGCTGATTCTCGCGCTCCAGCGCCAAGCCGGCCTCAATCGGGATCTCCCATCCCGTCTGCACCGCGCGCTTGATACGGCCAACCGCCTTCGCCGCTTTGTTGGGCGGGCAGAACTGGCGCGCGTACTCCAGCACCCGATCCATGAAGTTCTCGCGTTCGAAAATTTCATTGATCAGGCCCATCTGCTTCGCTTCATCGAAGGAGAACGTCTTCCCGGTCACCATCAGCTCGATCGCTTTCGATTTGCCCAGCAGCCGCGACAGGCGCTGGGTTCCGCCCGTCCCCGGCAGCACGCCCAGCGTGACCTCGGGCAATCCAATTTTGCCGCCATCCTTACGCGCGATGCGCAGATCGGCAGCCATGGCAATCTCCAGCCCTCCGCCAACACAATGGCCGTTCAGCGCCGCAATCACCAGCTTAGGAGTGTGTTCCAGACGCAGCAGGGTCTCGTTGGCATGAAGGCAGAAGTAGTACTTAAATGTCGGATCGGCTTCCGTCAGCATCTGGATGTTAGCGCCCGCCGAGAAGAACTTCTCGCCCGCACCCGTCAGCACGATCACGTGGACGCCGTTATCCATGCGTGCCCGCAGGATGGCGTCATCGAGCTGCCGGTTCATGTCGTAGCTGTAGGTGTTGGCCGGCGGATCATTCATCTCGATCACGGCCACACCCTGCTCAGTGCGATAGTCAATCAGCGGCTTCACGCCGGCTGCGGATTGAGTTGTGCTGCTCATTACCAGAATCCTCTGCAATCTTCCATGTCGCCTAACGCTCGCGCCTGGCCGACGGCTTGCGCGCCGGCACTCTCTTCTTCGGGCGCTCGCGGCCGGTCGAGTTGCTTGCCCTTACAACAGTCTTCCCGGCCCACACTCCCCGCAGGAAAACGTCGCTGATTTCGCGCGCCAGAACTTCGGAGTCGGGATCGACCCGCGGGTTATACCAGGTATACAGCCAGTTCATCATGCCGAATAATCCCAGGACGGCAACCCGTGTGTTGATGCCGCCGGCAGCGGCAGCATTAGCTCCGACGGCGTTCAACCCCTCCGCCTTGACCAGGTCGTCCAGCAATTCGACGCAGATGCGATAGTACTCACGCTTGATGGTGGCCAGCTCCATCCCATAATCGTTCTTCAGCACATCGTCTTCATGCGACAGCACCTTCATGGCTTTCTGCTTGGCCACGGCGTAGTCGACGTGATTGTGGACGAAGATGCGCAAACGCTCCTCGGGATCGCTGCTGGTTGCGAGCCGCTGTCGTAGGCGCTCGATGATAGTGCTGAAGGTATGCTGTTGAATAAAGTAGAGCAGCTTCTCTTTCGAATCGAAGTAGTAGTAAAGGCCGGCCAGGGAGATGCCGCTCAGCCGCGACAGGTCGCGCATGGAAGCGCCTTCATAACCCTTCTCGGCAAAGACTTCGGTAGCATAATCCAGGATCTCAGCCAGACGACGGTCGAAGCGGGTGTCCTGCGGGGTCGAGGGTTGGGGCGCTCGAGTTGTGCTGGAGGCGGACATAGCAAGCTTTCCGGCGGAAGACAGGGAGTTGGCGAACCGAACCTTTCGAACGTTCGTTCTAATTTTACCGGAAGCCGAGCGTTTGGGCAAACCGTCCCTTCTCCATTTTGACCGCAGCCGGATAGCGCGAAATGGACTTAGGCAAGAGAAGGCGGCAAGCGGGCGAGCCGCGGCCCCGTGTTCCCATTTCGGGCTGACCTAGCCATTTTCGTGCACGCTACGAAGCTTGCGTTGACAACTACCCCGCGAAAGGGCAAACTGCTGCATTCCTGAAGATTCCGTTCCGCAAACATCGGGCGCGGAGTTTGATCCTGGCAGAACGAGTCCTTTTGATGACCGCGCCACAACGCGTTTCGTACCGGATGGAATCCACGCTGGAGAGCGTGAATAAGGCGGAGGAGACAGCCGACCAGATCGCGGCCCAGGCTGGCCTCGACGAGGACACGCGGGGCGGAGTTTCCATGGCGGTGCGCGAAGCGATGATCAACGCCGTGCTTCACGGTAATGCCTACGATCCTGCTAAGCGCGTAAGCTTGACCTTCGAGCAGAATGGAGAAGAGTTGATTGTCACCATCGCCGACGAAGGCAAGGGCTTTGTGCCGGACGAAGTTCCCGATCCGCTGGCGCCGGAGAACCTTTTGAAGCAGTCCGGCCGGGGCATTTTTTTGATACGGGCCTTCATGGATGAGGTCCGTTTCCGTAAACTGAATCCCGGCACTGAAATTACTTTGATCAAGCGGCTCCAGAGCGATGACTCGGACCGCCAGGAGGCTTCCACGTGAGTATGAAAGCGAGCACCCGCCAGGTAGATGGCGTCACTATCGTCGATCTGAGCGGGCGAATTACTCTGGGCGAAGGCAGCGTGGTCCTACGAGATACCATCAAGGACCTGCTGGGCAAAGGCCAGAAGAAGATCCTGCTGAACCTGGGCGACGTCAGCTATATCGACAGCTCGGGCATCGGCGAACTGGTGAGCGCCTTCACCTCCGTCCGCAATCAGGGTGGCGAGCTCAAGCTGCTGAACTTGACCAAGAAAGTCCACGATCTGCTGCAGATCACCAAGCTATACACCGTCTTCGATGTTAAGGACGATGAGGCGGCTGCCGTCGGCGCCTTCGGCAAGTAGCCTGCTTCCAGTGTTGGGGCAGCTACGCCCGTGCAACGCCCTTTCGCATCTTCGCGGGAGGGCGTTGCTGTGTGGGCGGCTTTTCGCTATTCACCGTATGCTTTTCGGCCGGACAGGTTAGCCTTGCTACAATCGAGTTGGGTTCGACTGTGAAAAGTCAGCGAAAATTTACGGTTGTGATCGAGCGGGACGAGGACGGCTACTACGTTGCCGCTGTTCCTACTCTGCGCGGCTGCCATACGCAGGCGAAGACCCTCGATACGCTGATGAAGCGTATCCGCGAAGCGGTTGAGCTTTGTCTGGATGCCGAGGAGACTCGGGATGCGCAGCTTGAACTTGTAGGCGTTCAGCAGATCTGCATATGACGCGGCTGCCCCGTCTGTCGGGCAAAGAAATCTTGCGATCTCTAGAGAGAGCCGGTTTTCGTGTTATTCGAACGCGCGGGAGCCATACCTTCTTGAAGCATCCCGATCGTAGGGCGACGGGTCGTTGCAGTCCATTCCGGAGAGGTAATCGGACCTGGTCTTCTTCGCGCGATTCTGCGCGATATAGATATGTCCATTGAGGAGTTCCGGTCCTATCTCTGAGCATTGGCCAGCATCTCCTCTCTCGTTTTAACCGCTCCATATTTTTGGTGAAGACATCTACAATTCTTTGTTATGACCCGCATTTCACGACTCGAAAAGGATCAGGTTGACCCAGAGACCGGAAAGATCTTTGACGTCTATCTCCAGGAACGCGGCAACGTGCCCAATATGTTTCGCACGGTGGCGCATCGGCCGGAGATCCTTCGTACCCTGATTGCGCACTTCCGCGCGGTCATGAATACCGGCACCGTGCCCGCCAAGCTGAAAGAACTGGTGATCGTCCGCACCTCGCAAATCAATAACTGCGAGTATTGACTGGCGTCGCACACTGCCTTGGCAAGGCGGCACGGCTGGAGCGACGAGCAGATCAACAACCTGGACAAGTTCCGCGAACGCTCGGATTTCAGCGAAGCCGAGAAAGCGGCCCTGGATCTGGCAGAGCGCGCCACGCGCGATCCCAACGGAGTGGATGACGCCTTCTGGAATCAACTGCGCAAGTATTACGACGAAGGCGAGATCGTCGAGCTACTGGCGGCGATCGGGCTCTTCAACTATTTCAATCGCTTCAACAATGCCCTGCGCATGGAGCCGACGAAATAGAGCAGCAATTAGCAATTAGCAATTGGCAATTGGCAATTGGCAATTGGCAGCTGCCGGCTGCCACCGACAGTATCGTTGTTGTTCTGCCCAGTAACCCTGGAATTGAATCACGATTGCTTGCTTTGGCTAAGCGCTAAGGGCTAACCGCCAAGTGCTAACTGCTAACCGCTATTTTCGGTGCGAAGCGCATTCCGTAGAACAGCACTGCCGCCGAAAGCGCTACCGCCACGACCATCGAGGACAAACCAATCTCCAGGTTGCTTCGGTCGGAGATGTAGCCGATGAGCGTGGGCGAAAACGCGTCGCCTAGCAGGTGAATGGTGAAGATGTTCACGGCCAAGGCGGTCGCTCGAATGCGCGCGCTGACTGAGTTCACCAGCGCAGCATTCAGCGGAGCGGTGTTGAGCAAGAGAAAGAATTCGCCCAGGAAGATGGCCGGATACATGGCGGCTCCCCGGTAACAAATGGCGAACATAATTGCAGGTATCGACAGCGCCATGCCAATGGCCGAAATCATCTGATACGCAGCGTGGTTGCGCCGCAGCAGCCGGTCGCCCAGCCAGCCGCCGAACAAGGTTGCGACGGTGCCGGCAACCACCGTCATCGCCCCAAAGATGGTGTTGGCGCGATCCAAGCGCAGGTGTCGCATGCGCACCAGGAACGTCGGCATCCACACCTGCAAACCGCCAATGGCAAAGGTCATCATGGCTGCGCCCAGGGTGACCGTCCAATAGGCTTTGTTTCTTGCGAGGCCGCGCAGAGAGGCGCGCTCGACAGTTTCCTCCAGATGGTCGCTGCCGCCCCGGACCGGCTCGCGCAGCGCCATCACTCCGAATGCCAGCAGAAATCCCGGCAGCGCCGACACCATGAACGGGGCGCGCCAGCCATAGCGATGGCCAAGATATCCGCCGATCAAATATCCCAAGGCGCTGCCCACGGGAGTGGCGAGATAGAAGACGCCCATTACCCGCCCGCGGATGTTCTCGGGAAACAGGTCAGACAGGAATGCCGGCGAGATGGCGACGAAGGTGGCCTCGCCAATGCCGACGATGACGTGGCGCAGCAGCAATTCGTCGTAGGTGTGGGTAATGGCGGTCAGCAGGGTCGCCGCGCTCCAGACGCAGGCGCCAATTGCCATGATCCACTTGCGCGAATAGCGGTCGGCCAGCGGAGTCAGCAATGGCGCCGCCACCATGTAGCACACGAAGAACGCCGAGGTCAGAAAACCGACCTGCTCGTCGGTGAGGACAAATTCCTTCTGGATGAGCGGCTGCACCGCGTAGAGCACATTGCGATCGATGTAGTTCAGGAAGTTCAGCGCAGTAAGCAACAGCAGCGCAATCCTGGCACTGGCTCGGGCAGACATGGGTGGGCGGAGAATAACATGTCGCCGGAGCAGGAGGATTGCCGCATCATAAAAAGACTTCCGAATCCGCGCCTCTCCGGAATATGCTGCTAGAGCATTCCCAGTCATAAAAAATTTTCAGGGAGGCTACATGAAGTGCCTGCTGCTGTTCTTTTGTGTTCTTACCTTCTGCTGCGCCGGATGGGCGCAGACATCGGCCACCGTCTCGCAACCGGCGCCGCCGGCAGGCTCGGCCCAGCCGGAGCGGATGTGGTTTCCCAAGGACTGGTACTGGGGCTGGGCGCAATTCGATCTTGCCCCGCCACACAATGAGATCGATCCCAACCTGTGCGCGGCGAATGCCGGTGCGCCGCAGTACGGCGGCAAGAACGCTCCGTGCAGCGCCTTCGCCCGCTATCAGATCTCCGGCACCATCGAGTTACGACCCATTGGACAGACCTTCGCTCGGCGCCTGATGTTCTTCTTCGACCCCAATTTCCTCTTCGGAAAAACTCTCCCGCAGACGCTCTACACCTGGTCATGGAGCGGGATCGGCATGGAGTACAAATGGGGCGTCGGGGTGGACCTGCCGAAGCGCTTCCAATTTCGCTTCACCCAGCATCCGAACATTCAGCGCTTCGGCTCGCGCGATCAGCCGCTGGGCCCGGCCTGGCTCGGCCCGAATGGGCCGTGGGGACAGTACAACACCATCGGTATCCGCAAATACTTCGGTACAAGACGAGACGGGACGGATTAGGAGATTTCTTTCACCACAGAGGCACAGAGACACAGAGATCAGAAATTCACCACGGAGAGCACGGAGTTTTTGTGGTTTATTTTTCTTGGTGTGCCTGCGTAGCTGCAATGAACTGCTTGATTGGGCCAAGCGAGGGATTGGTCAACCGCAGAGACACCGAGACACAGGGATTAGAAATTTACTACCCATCGAACGGAAAAATGCGGAGTAGGTGGAACAATCAGGGCGCGACACCTCTACTGGCGGGGGCATGTCTACAGTTTTCCGTTCGACTTCACCACGGTAGAGCCGGTTCGGGGTCCTGGTATGAAGTTAAGCAAAGCACGGCGTACGATCATCAGTCGAATTCTTTTGTGTTACGCCAAATCTCCGTGCCCTCCGTGTGCTCCGTGGTGAATTTCTGATCTCTGTGCCTCTGTGTCTCTGTGGTGAATTGCCTTACTTCTTTGGCCGCGGATAGTGCGCGATCACTACCGTTCCGATGCCGCCGCGGGGACGGAACTCGCCTTTCACCTCGGCCCACTTCGGACGAGCGGCGCGCACCACGTCCTCCAGCACGCGATTGACGACGTTTTCCTGGAAGATACCCAAATTCCGGTAGCAGGTGAGGTACTCCTTCAGCGACTTCAACTCCAGGCAGTCCTTATCGGGCATGTAGCGGATCCAGAGGGTGCCGAAGTCTGGCAGGCCGGTCTTAGGACAGACGGAGGTGAACTCCGGTACATCGATCAGAATTTCGTAGTTGGGAAACTGATTCGGCCAGGTTTCGATCTCGGGAAATTTGGCGTCCAGCCCGGATTCAGCATGCTCCGGCGTGTAGTGCTGACTCTTTGCCATACCCTCATTATTATAGCGGGGGCGTCAGTAGACCGCGCGCGAGTCATCGTCCGATGTCGCAGGCACGGGCTTGACCTTGGGCGGGGGAGGCTGCTTCAGGACCAGGGTTCCGTCGCCACGATGCTGAATGATCTCCGAATTCAGCTCCGCTCCCAGCAGGATCAGGAAGCCGGACCAGTACAGCCACATAAGCAGCGCAATGCCGCCGCCAAGGACGCCATAAGTTTTATTGAGGTGAGCATACTTGCGGAAATACAGACTCAGGCCATCCGATAACGCGATCCACCCGATGACCGCCAGCACCGCGCCGGGCAAGGTTGAGACGAAACGCTGCTTCAGGTTGGGCGCCATGAAGTACAGCGCCTCGATGGCGATGACGACGAAAGTGACTGCTAGCACGTAACGCAAAATCGGCCAGATGAGGGCGAACTCCCAAGTCAATCCGAGGTGCGCAGCCAGAAATCCACCGAATCGCGGCCCGACGATCATAAAAGCGAAAGCGAAGGTCACCAGGGTGCCGATGATGAAGGTGAGCTCCAGAGCCAAGAGCCTGGTTTTCCAGATCGAGCGGGTCTCAGGAATGTCGTAGGCAACATTGAGGGCCTCAATGGTAGCGGAGAATCCGCTGGTGCAAGTCCACAGGACGCCGATGAGGCCGAAAGAGAGCAATGCGCCACGGCTGGGCGAAATTACATCGGCAACGATCCGCCGCACCAACCCCATGCTCTGCGGTGGGACTACCCGTGCCATGGTGCCGATGATGGTATTGAACAGATCGGGAATCGGCAGGTAGGCTACTACTGCGGCCAAAGCGATCAGGCCGGGAAAAAATGCCATGACGAAGTAGTAGGACAGAGCGGCAGCAAACGACGGGATGTGATTGCGCATGAGGTCGTTTACGGTGCCGACGATCACTTCTTTCCAAACCTGCAGTCGCATGGCCTCCCCAACAGCCTCGCGGTGGTTGAATACTGGGATGAATGACGCCGGTGCAAAGGTTGAATCAGCAAACGGGTAGGCAGCTGCGTCTTCGAACAGGCTGGGGCATCAGATGTCTAAGGCCGGATGACGTCAGAGCAGCGGCGGTGGTGACGGATGACATAACCGTAATGAGGACGAAGTTATTCCTTACGTTATACTTGTGGCTTTGAGACAAAATGGCAGCCGCATCTGAGAACGGCTATCGGCGCGCAAACGGCAGACGAACCTGGATCATCATCATTGGCTTGATTGTGGCAGTGGTGGTTCTGGCCGCCTTCGTTTCCCTGCACCGTTCTCAAGTATCGGTGCGGGTCGGCCATGCTGATCGCGAAACCATCACCGCCAGTATCGCCACCAACGGCAAGATCGAGGCGCTGGACAACTTTCAGGCTTACGCCCCGATGGCTACAACGGTGAAGAAGATTTATGTCCAGCAGGGCGCCTGGGTGAAGCCCGGACAACTGCTGCTGCAATTGGAAGATGCAGATGCCCGCTTGCAGGCTGCCCGAGCTGAGGCGCAGTTGAAGGGCGCAGAAGCCGACATAAACGCGGTGGAGAACGGGGGCACCCGCGAAGAGGTGCTGACCACCCGTAATGCGCTGGTCAAGGCCCAGGCGGACCGCGATGCTGCGCAGCGAAACCTCGAGGCGATGCAACGCCTGCTGAAAACCGGGTCGGCTTCTCAAGCGGAGGTTGATACTGCTCAGAACCGGTTGCACGTCGCCGACTCGGAGGTGCACCTGCTGGAGCAGAAGCTGAAGGATCGATATTCGCAGCCGGAGATCGGCCATGTCGAGGCACAACAGGCGGAAGCGCGCGCCTCGCTGGCGGCGGCCCAGGCGCTGCTGCGGAACGCCAATGTCAGGGCACCCCACGAAGGGATGGTTTACTCGCTGCCGGTGCGGCAGGGAGCGTTCGTTAATACCGGCGACCTGCTGGTGCAGGTTGCAGACTTGCACAAAGTGCGGGTGCGTGCGTTTGTAGATGAACCGGAGATCGGTAAGCTAAGCCGCGGGCAGATGGTGGAGGTTACCTGGGATGCGCTTCCCGGCCGGGTGTGGAAAGGCACCCTGGAAATGCTGCCCACTACGGTTGTACAGCACGGGACGCGGATGGTGGGCGAGGTGACTTGCATTATCGAGAACGCCGACCTCAAGCTGCTTCCGAATACGAATGTGAGCGTCGCCGTGATCACGGCGCGCCAGGAAAATGCCCTGACGGTACCACGGGAGGCAATTCACCAGGATGCGCAAGGGCAGTATGTTTTTCAGATTGTGGACGGCGAGCTAAAGCGCCGTGACGTGAAGACCTCGGTGTCCAATTTGACGCGAGTCCAAGTAACCAGCGGGTTGTCGGACAATGCAATGCTTGCCCTGGGGGCCCTGAACATGCAGTCCCTGCGAAGTGGGATGACGGTAAAACCAGCTAATCCATGAAGATTCTATCGACTAAAGTTTGCGCTATTTTTCTGCTTTTACTAACGGCTGCGGTGAGTGCCGTTGCCGATCCGCCTCCCACTGAGTTGTTGTCGCTGGGGCGGATGAACGATGCGGTCAGCATACTGACCAGCCGTGATGACGCCGGATCGCTGAACCTGTTGTCGCGCGCCTACTTTGCCATGGAACGCTGGGACGACGCGGTCAAGTACGGCGAGCGGGCGGTCAATCTCGCCCCGGAGAATGCCTCCTATCATCTCTGGCTGGGTCGCGCATACGGCCGCAAAGCGCAAGCCGCCAATCCTTTCGCTGCGGCCGGACTGGCGCGCAAAGCCAGGAACGAATTCGAGCGGGCGGTCCAGCTTGATCCCGCCAGCGTGCCGGCGCACCTCGACCTGGCGCAGTATTACACCGAAGCACCCTCGATGATGGGCGGTGGTCTGGACAAAGCACGCAACCAGGCGTCGCAGGTGCAGAATTACGATGCCGGAATGGCGCATCTGATCCTGGCGCGGGTAGCGGAGAAAGACAAGCAGTTCGCCGAGGCTGAGAACCAGTATCGCCAGGCCATCCAAGCGGCCAAAAATCCTGCCGACCTGTGGTTGCAGTTGGCGGACTTCTATCGCCGACAAGGGCGGCCGGCGGACATGCAAGGAGCAGTACGCGCTGCCTTAAAGCAGCCCAAGCCTCCGGCCGAGTCCTATTTCGAAGCCGCTCGGGAGTTGTATCTGGGCAGCCGTGACTTACCCCAGGCCAAGGAGTACGTACAGAAGTATTTATCGTCAGGTGAACTGGTGGAGTCGGCGCCGGCGTTTCATGCACATTACCTGCTCGGGCAGCTAAACGAGAAGACGGGAAATAACGGTGCGGCAGCTTCCGAGTATCAAGCCTCGCTGTCGCT
The DNA here is from genome assembly GCA_963785825.1 of uncultured Acidobacteriaceae bacterium. Taxonomy (GTDB): domain Bacteria; phylum Acidobacteriota; class Terriglobia; order Terriglobales; family Acidobacteriaceae; genus Bog-257. The sequence goes on from CAWAWQ010000004.1 coordinate 84,245, forward strand.
GGCCTCCGCTTTCGCGCCCGCCAGGAAGGCACTCGATCACGTACAGTAGCTGCATGCCCTCGCATTGGTTGCTAACCTACAGCACGGGATGCCTCCAACGCCTCATCCTTTGAGGAGGAAGCCGATTGGCATCTGCGCGAGGGCCGCAATCCTCGCGTCGCTGCTGTTGATCACGCAAACAACATGTAATGCAGCCGATGCCGCGGCAGCCGCGCCGATCACCTTCCACGATGCGGTGGAAATGGCCCTGCAGCATAGCGGGGTGATGGGCATCGCCAGCATCAATCAGTGGCGCGCCTACCAGAACTATCGCGAGGCCCGCGCCAACTACATCCCGCAGATCACCGTCGGTTCGGGTCTCGGTTACTCCTACGGATTTCCTCTTACCCTGGAAGGTTCAGCGCCGTCGGTCGTCAACTTCAACACCCAGCAATCGTTCTTCAACCCGGCCCTCCGGCAGTTCATCAAGGCGGCGAAGATCGACTGGAAAGCGACTTCATTCGACATCCAGGACAAGCGCAATGCCGTGATCCTGGATACAGCGCTGACCTATGCCCAGCTTGACCAACTCACGGAAAAGATCGGGACGTTGACTGAGGCACAGGCCGCCGCGGAAAGGGCGCAGTTCGTCAGCGAGCAGCGATTGCAGGAAGGCGTTGACAGCAAGCTGAACTTGACGAGAAGTCAGCTGGTGACAGCGCGAATTCGTCTGCGAATCGCCGAAGCGCAGGGGCAGGCGGACGTGTTGCGCGAGCACCTTTCGGCCCTGGTGGGAGTGCCTGCCGACTCGCTCACGTTGGCGCCAAATACGGTTCCGCAGCTGCCGGAAATCTCGCAGACTGACGATCTGCCGGCGCGAGCGGTCGGCAACAGTCTCACCGTTAAGCTGGCGGAGCAGAAAGCCGCTGCGGCAAAGGTACGGGCTCAGGGTGAGCACAAGGCGGCAGTGATGCCAACCATCGATTTGGCGTCACAATACGCGTATCTGGCGAAGTTCAATAATTATGACCTCTACTACCGCAATTACACCGCGAATAACTTCAGCGGGGGCATGAACGTCCGCTTCCCTATCTTCAATTCGGTGCAGAAGGCCAAGGCCGAGCAGGCGCGCGCCGATGCCATGATGGCGCAAAAGCAGGCCGATCTCACCAAGGATCAGGTGCGTGAGGAGGCGTTAAAGCTCCAGCGATCGCTGCGCCAGCGATCGGCTGCCCGCGACGTTGCCAAGCTGGAATGGGAGGTCTCGCAAGGGGAACTGGACGCGGTGAAGGCCCGGGTGCAAACCGGAAACGCGAATACCCGAGACGAGCAGAACGCTGAGCTGGATAGCGACGATAAGCACGCCGCCTATCTGGATGCCGAATTCGAGCTTAGCCGTGCCGAGCTGGAACTGCTTCGCATGACCGGTGAACTGGAAAATTGGGCCATTCCGGACCGATAAGCGACCGCTCGCTGGGAACCTGAACTGTATCTAAGTTAATACATCTCAAGCAGTTCTGCACTAATCCAAGAGATGGTAGGATAATTAGTGACTATGCCTTTAAAGACATTGTTCCTTAACCCTCCTTCTTTCGAAAATTACGACGGCGGCGCTAGTTCGCGCTGGCCGGCTACTCGGGAAATCGAGTCCTACTGGTATCCGGTGTGGCTCGCCTACCCGGCGGGTATGTTGGAGGGTTCCCGCCTGCTCGATGCGTCGCCGCACAAGGTGAATGCCGCCGAGACCATTGAGATCGGCAAGCAGTACGAGTTCCTGGTGCTTTTCACCAGCACTCCGGGATTTCAGGGGGACATCAAGCTGGCGGCTGCGATGAAAGCTGCCAATCCCAAGTTGAAGATCGCCTTTGTAGGGCCGCACGTGACGACCCTGCCCGAGGCCTCGCTCCAGGAAGGAACGGCGATTGATTTTATCGTTCGTCGCGAATTTGACTATGCTGCGGTGGAATACGCGAACGGCAAGCCGCTGAGCGAGATTCTCGGCGTTTCGTATCGCGGGACGAGTGGCGAGATAGTCCACAATCCGGACCGTCCGTCGGTCGCCGATCTGGACGCGCTGCCTGATGTGGTGGACGTCTACAAGCGCGATCTCGATCCGCGCCGATACAACGTGCCGTTTCTGCTCTATCCCTTCGTGTCGCTGTACACCACCCGCGGCTGCCCGGCTCAGTGTACTTTCTGCCTGTGGCCACAGACGCTCAGCGGACATCCCTGGCGCAAGCGCTCCTCCGACGCGGTGGCCCGCGAGATGGCGAAGGCCAAGGAATATTGGCCTTGGGTGAAGGAGTTCTTCTTCGACGACGACACCTTCAACATTCAGAAGGCGCGCACCATTGAGCTCTGCTCCAAGCTGAAACCGCTGGGTTTGACATGGTCCTGCACTTCGCGTGTCACCACCGACTACGAAACCCTGAAGGCCATGAAGGAAGCAGGTTGTCGCCTGCTGATCGTGGGCTATGAGTCGGGGGATCAGCAGATCCTGAAGAACGTCAAAAAGGGCGCAACCGTTGAGCGAGCGCGCGATTTCACCCGCGATTGCAAGAAGCTCGGATTGGTGGTGCACGGCGACTTCATCCTCGGACTTCCCGGCGAAACCAAAGAAACCATCCGCCGCACCATCGATTTCGCCAAAGAGCTGGACGTCGACACCATCCAGGTTTCGCTGGCGCATGCCTATCCGGGAACGGAGCTCTACGATTTCGCCAAGGCGAACGGCTTCATCCTGAATGAAGGCGCCCAGATGGTCGACGAGATGGGCCACCAGGTGGCGATGATCGAATACCCGGGAATCTCGCGCGACTACATCCTGGAGATGGTGCACCGCTTCTACGATGAGTATTACTTCCGGCCAAAAGCGGTCTTTCGCATCGTAAGGAAAGCCGCATTCGATTCCATCGAGCGCAAGCGCCTTTACACGGAGGCGAAGTCGTTTTTGAAATTGCGCGCCGCACGCAATCGAGCGGTGAAGGAGTCGCGCAAGCAGCAGGGTACCCCGGCAGCTCCTCCGCCATCCGGAACGGCCAACAGTGGGACGAAATCCGAGACGGCCGAACCGGTTAGCGTCTAGGGGGTGGAGTGAGTGTTCGCAAGTACCTGGTGCTTCTGGCGGTAGTAATCTTTGGCTCGTGCGGCGACGTGTGTCTCGCGCGCGGGATGCGGGATTTTGGAGCGGTAACCGCAGCCAACTGGCAGCAGTTGCTCACGGTCTTGCGAACACCTTGGATTGCCGGCGGCATTTGCCTGCTGCTACTGTTTTTCTGCTCGTATCTTACGGCCCTGTCCTGGGCCGATCTTACTTATGTGCTGCCGGCCACAGCTCTCGGCTATGTCGTCATGGCATTGCTGGCGAAGGCTTTTCTGCACGAGAATGTGACGCTTGCCCGCTGGCTAGGCATTGCGCTCATCACGGTAGGCGTCGGATTTGTTGCGACCGGTCCCGCACTCACCGTACATCGGCGGCATTCACCCAAGGACAGACGCAGTCCACAGCACGCCAAGGTAGCTTTGCGTGAGCGCGCACGGAGCGATGCATGACCACGGCGAGCACTTGGGCAGGGATTGCATGCATTGTCGCCACCGCGACCACCGGCGACGTGCTGCAATCGGGCGCGATGAAGAAAATCGGCGATCTCGGCGCCCTCCGGCGCGCGCACGGCATCTTCAGTGTCGTCCGCCGCGTCGCCCGCAACCCACAATTTATGCTGGGATTGCTATTCATGGCCCTGGCGTTCTTCAGCCTGCTGGTCACACTCTCGTGGGCTGATGTGAGCGTAGTGGGACCCGCATCCGCATCCTTGACCTTCATCGCCAATGCGGTTGCCGCCAGGATATTCCTGAAGGAGCGGGTCGATCATCGCCGCTGGCTGGCCGCGGCGTTCGTGGCCGGAGGAGTGGCGCTGCTGGCGCGGTAAAGCGGCAGTTGGCATTTGCATTTAGCAGTTAGGGCGATTTCACAGTTAATGTAAACGAGTTTCGGTTTAGGGTAGTGCGGGCCTTCAGGCCCGCGTGCAGACTGCACCTTCATAAAGGGAGCTTCAGCTCGCTGCAAGGCAGCGAGCTGAAGCTGGCTTAAGGGGTCAGCTTCAACGCGGCGCTGAAGCGCCGCACTACCGAAGTCGCTGGACTACGCCAACTCTGAAAACGTCTAGCCACAGCACAGCTATGGGTTGTGGTTGACTTTTGGTGTTCTCCTTGAATCTAAGTGGTAACGCTCATTGAAGCCGCGTAGGCTAAACCAAGTGCCAAATGCTAAATGCCAATGCTAAGTGCCAAATGCTAACTGCCAAATGCCAACTGCCAACTGCCATGATGAAAGCGTTTGCTCTCTTCCCAATCACGCTTCTATTGCTTGCCGCCTGTTCCACAAACAAGCCCGCGACCGGCAACTCGTCAGCTAAAACAGCTGCTAAACAAGCCGAATACGAAACCGGGCGCGCCGCCTTTCAGAAGATGTATCTCTCCGCGCGTGGATGGGCCGGCGATGCCACGCCGTTTCGTTTACAGTCGCAGTTCACAACCGATGCTCCGACCAGCGAAGGAAAAGCTGGGCTGTGGCGGGCTTCGTTCGCCTCGCCGGCAAGGCGGCAGATGAAAATGTTTGTGTGGTCGGGCCTCGTGGGGCCCGACGTTCCCGAGCAAGGCGTCAGCTTTTCTGCAGAAGACAGCTGGAACCCTGCCAACACGTCAACTCAGGTGTTCAACATTGGCTTCCTGAAAATCGATAGCGACAAGGCATATCAAGTTGCTCAGCAGCACGGCGGCAGCAAGCTTACGGCGAAGGATCCTAGGCAACCGGTATTTTTCGTTCTGGATTGGGATGGGGCGAAGAATCAGCTGCTCTGGCACGTCATTTACGGCAATAGCCAGGATGAGTCGAAGCTGCGAATCGCAGTAAACGCAAGCGACGGTGAGTTTGTGCGGGTAGAGAAGTAGCTTCCGTTTCTACCAGGCTGGCGGGAGCGCCGCCTCCCGCCTAAGTTCGTCTCGCGGTGGTCAAGCCGGGTTACTTGCCCGCCATCTTCCATCCTGCCCAAACCGGAATACCTTTGTCATCGCGCAAAGTGAAGGTATTGGTGCCGACCGTGACTTCGCGGGCCAGAAGCTCCTCCTGGCCATTCTCCGTCACTTTGGCTCCGATGATTTCTACCTGGTCGCCTTTGTTGAAGGAGGTGTCGATCTCCTTCAGGAATGCCGTCGGACCGACGTATACCAGCACCGTTGAGGTATCGGTCTTCACTACGAGATTCGTTCCCTGAAAATCGCCGGCAACGTCCCGGATCTCCTCAATTGCGCCCTTGATTTTGACCTCACTGGCGGCGTCATATTTCGGACCCGTCGGTGCAGTCTTACCTGGCCTTTGAGCCGGCGCCACCTGCGTCAGCAACGCCAGGACGGCGGAGATCAAGAGCATCTTCCACCACAATGTATGTTTCATGTCGATACCTTCCTTCCAGCAAGGCCAATACATGTCAACCTCGCTGGTCACAGTGCAGGGGGTCGGGCTGCTCGTGCAGCAGGCACCATCGCTTCGGCGCACTGGGCGCGCCGGATCCTCCCTTGCATGGAAACGACTTGCGATGCTGCCATGTTGCACCCGAACCGCTTGCTCCGCAAGCTCAAGATAGGTCTCCGCGACCCAAGCCGCAGTGAGCCAAGTCACGGGGCGGGGTGACCGCCGGACCTTGGCAAACAGGCACACCAAGCGACAACCCTGGCGGTTAAAAGTGGAAACGCGGTTATCTTATAGCGCTTTCGTGTCATAATCGTGCTGCCGCCCCCGAAGAGAGTTTGCTGGAAAAGGAAATACTTTGCGGTCTCTTTCCCTAGCTCCCAGGTTCCTGTCGCGGCTCCGAATAGCCGGGCTGAGATCCGAAGACTTGCGTGTCGAGCGGATTTTGGCCTTCTCGCGCCTCCTTCTGGCACTAACGTCGCTGGCGGCATGGGCGGTTCAGCCTGCCAGCACCGTGCCCCATTACCGGATGCGAATCATACTCCTGCTGGCCTATACCATCACCAGCATCGCACTGCTCACGCGGCTCCAGATGGGCGGAGAGCCCAGCCCGCGATTCGTTTTTTCGGCGCAGGTCAGCGACATCGGCTGGCCGGCACTACTGTGCCTGTTGACCGAGGCGCCGAATTCCGTTTTCTTCGTGTTCTTCCTGTTCGCCATGATCGCAGCCGCCTTCCGCTGGGGGTTCGTGGAAACGCTGGCGACCGCAATCATCAGCGCCGGCCTTCTTTTCTTCCAGGCCATTGTGGTGACCCACGGACCGGCACTGCTGCGGCGTTTGTTTTTCACGGCTGTCGAGCCCTCGCGGCTTATTATGCGTTGCGGATTCCTTTTGATCGCCGGTTGCCTGCTGGGATTTCTAGCCGAGGCCGAAAAGGAACTACGGGCCGAAATTGCACTCACCAATCATCTTCTATCGCTGGCACGCGTCGGCAACCGCTTTGCCAGCGCGCTGCAGAATGTATTGTCAGAGTTGTGCCGTGTATTTCAGGGCCAGGCGGCCTACGAAGTGGTGGCCCAGAGCAGCACCGGACGGGCCTTTCGCTGGGGGGATAAGTCGTCGGCACAACCGATATTGCACGCCCGCGAGGTCGACCCTGCGGACAAGAAAACTGAGCTGATGTCCGGCTATCCCGATACATTCTTTATTCGCCGCGGGCGCAACGGAGAAACCTGCACAATGACGGCGCTCGATGAGGAAGGGCGGCGGCTCGATCCAGGGCAGCTGAAAGATCTGGAAATGCCGATTGCAGGCGCCGATTCGATTCTGGCCATCAGCCACGAAATGGGACACGACTGGTGTGGCCGCTTGGTACTGTTGAATGCGAAACTCGGCATCCAGCGCGAGCACGAACTACGCTTTGCGCAAAACGTGATGCGGCAGGTCGCGCCCGCACTTTATTCCGTCTATCTCTTTCGCGCCTTTCGATCGCGTGCGGGAGCCACCGAGCGCGCTCGGGTAGCGCGCGAACTGCATGACACCGCGATCCAGTCGCTGATCAGTATCGAGATGCAGGTGGACGTTCTGCGCCGCCAGGCCGATGCCGATTCCGGCTTAGCCTTGGAATTGGCACGCATTCAGGAACTACTCCGGCGAGAGGTCCTGAATCTCCGTGAGCTGATGCACACCATGCGTCCCATCGACATCGGCCCTCATCAATTCCTTGACTTTATCGCCGAACTCGTGGAACGCTTCTCCAGAGACACTGGCGTGGCCGTGCGCTTCGTCTCGGAGTTGCAGGAAGTGACGCTTCCTGCCGCCACTTGCCGGGAACTGGCGAGGGTGGTGCAGGAGAGCCTGGTCAACATTCGTAAGCACAGTCGCGCCCAATCGGCCGTAATCCGGTTTGGGGCACAAAACGGCATATGGAAGTTGGTCATCAACGATGACGGCCATGGTTTTCCATTTGCTGGACGTTTCACGCTGGCCGAGCTCGACAGCTTCCGCCGCGGCCCGGTCGTGATCAAAGAACGGGTACGCGCAGTGGGAGGAGACATGGTAATCGAATCGACTCCGGGCCACGGATCAAGGTTGGAAATTACGATTCCGCAGAAAGGATACGAAGCATATGGATAAGAAGGAGCCGTCCGTGCGTATTGTTATAGCCGACGACCACACCATCTTCCGCGACGGCCTGCGCCGCCTGTTGGAAGCGGAGCCCGAGTTGGAGGTGGTGGGCGAGGCTGCCGACGGCGCCGAGGCCGTCGCCCAAACTCGCGAACTCAACCCCGACATTCTCTTGCTGGACCTCGCTATGCCGCGCGTTCCGGGGATGGATGTTTTGCGGGAATTGTCAGCGAACGGTAACGACCTGCATACCAAGATCATCGTGCTGACCGCCGCGGTGGAACGCCTGGAGATCGTGCAGGCGCTACAGATGGGCTCACGTGGCGTCGTGATGAAAGAGGCTGCCACCCAGTTGCTGATGAAGGCCATCCGCACCGTTATGGCCGGACAGTATTGGATTGGCCGTGAAGCGGTTGGCGACATCGTGGACTACATGCGCACCAATCCTTCGGGCGAAAAAGCTCCGCGCAACTATGGTCTGACCAAGCGCGAAATGGACATCCTCACCACCATCGTGGCTGGTTTGAGCAACAAGGAGATTGCCCGCAGGTTCTCGCTCAGCGAGGATACGGTGAAGCATCACCTGACCAACATTTTCGACAAGGTCGGGGTTGCCAGCCGCCTGGAGTTGGCGCTCTTCGCCATCAATAACCGACTTACTGAGCCGCCGGGCTAGGGACACCACCTTTCGGCACCAACCCGTACGCTTTCTTCGCCGGCGCGCGCCATCGTCACAGATGCAGCGGGATACCTGCACCCGGTCTCGCTGCTATCTTCCCGCAGAGTGTTGCGTCTCTTGATTCAAACGCCAATTCGTCCCGCACGAGAGCGACAACTTGGGCCGAATCGTGTTTACCATTTAGGAAGCGACCCCCAGGAGTAACCATGAGGACGAAGTGGACCTTGTATTCGGTTTTGACCATAGCCCTGAGCCTGGCCGTACTGGCCGGATGCTCGCGAAAGGCGGAGCCAACCGACGCACAGATCGCAAGTAATGTACAAAACAGGATCTACAGTGATGCCGCCATCCAGAGCCGGCAAATTGGCGTGCAAGCTGCAAGCGGGGTCGTGACCCTGAGCGGCGATGTCACGAGCGACACGGAGCGTGCCGCCGCTGCCAACGACGCCGCCAGCATTGATGGCGTAAGGACCGTGGTGAATAACCTCCAGGTGCAGCAGGCCCAAGCTGCTCCGCCACCGCCTCCTACGCGGCAGCAAGCGGCGCGAGAGAGGCCCGCCAGGCCAGCGAAGCAGCGCAACGAGACGGCGAACAAGCGGCATCACCGCAGCACCGCTCCGCCTGATGATTCGTCCAACGACAATCTTCAGGCCAATAATGCTCCCGTACCGCCGCCGCAACAGCAAGAACAAACGCCAGCGGCTGCTCCGGCGCCTCCGGCGCCGCCACCGCCGCCACAGAAAGTTACGATTCCGGCTGGAACTCAGCTCTCGGTGCGGCTCAACGATCCGCTGGATTCGGAGCGCAACCAGGTGGGCGACACCTTTCACGGGGCTCTCAGTGCTCCGATCGTAGTTGATGGCGAGACGGTAATCTCGGGCGCGGACGTGGTTGGACGCGTCGCCGACGTGAAAAGCGCGGGGCGCTTCGCGGGCAATTCGGTTTTGACGCTGGAGCTGACTTCCCTCTCCGTCAATGGCAGGACGTATAACGTCCAGACCAACCAGTGGTCGCGCGCCGGCAAAGGTGAGGGTAAGAGCACCGCAACCAAGGTCGGTATCGGCACGGCTGCAGGCGCCGTCCTCGGAGGCATCATCGGAGGAGGTCGAGGTGCAGCCATCGGCGCAGCGTCCGGAGCGGGCGCCGGCACAGGAGTCGCGGCTGCGAAGAAGGGTCAGCAGATCAAGCTCGGTACTGAAGCGGTGCTGAACTTCCAGACGATCAATACATTAGTAGTGACCCCGCAAGCGGCAAACGACCGCAACGCCGGCCGCACACCGGTCTCCTGAGTTCGCCATTGAAGCAGGTGCAGCCGCAACCCGGCTGCGCCTTTTTGCTTCCACCCTTCTACACAGCGCTAGCCGGCTGCGATATCCTCACTACGGCCCGACCATGCCAAAAATTACTGCTCTGCTGCACACCCACAACGATGCTCTGCGACTGGGCCGCGCCCTTGACTCGCTGCGTCCCTGCGACGAAGTACTGGTGATCGATAATTGTTCCGAGGACGATACCGCGAAGGTCGCGCAGGACCATGGCGCAAACGTCAAGATCGCAATCCCAGGCGTCAATCCGGGGACCTATGTCACGGATGCGACGCATACATGGATTCTCTGCCTCCGTCCCGATGAGTCGCTATCTGACGACCTGGAAGCGGCGCTGTTCGAATGGAAGCAGCAGGAGCATGCGGAAGACGTGGCATGCTACGCGGTGCCGATCCGCGAAGAGACCAGCAACGGTTGGCAGAAATGCCCTCCCGAGGTGCGGCTGGTCGATCGCGCGCGGATCAACTGGGTCGGGGAGATGCCGCCCAACGAAGTCAGCAATGGCGCGCTAAGCGGTGATTTGCTGCGATTCCGGCAGCCGTAGGAGAGGATTCCCAACACACCCATTGGACCGATTCGCGGAGTGCGTGCTGTTTGTGGCTGGGCTGGCATTCGGCAGCTTCCTGAATGTCTGCATCAGCCGCATTCCCCGCGACCAGTCGGTGGTCGCACCAGCATCGCACTGTCCCGCCTGCCACGCCCCAATCCGCTGGTATGACAATGTCCCAGTGCTCAGCTGGCTGGCATTACGCGGACGCTGCCGCGACTGCGAAGCCCGCATTTCCCTGCGCTATCCGGCCGTCGAATTGCTCACCGCTGCCCTGTTCGCGGCCTGCTATGCATACTTCGGGATGACGTGGCTCACGCTGAAGTTTTGCGTCTTCAGCTTTCTCATCCTTGGGCTGATCTTCATGGACGCGGAAACCGGCCTGCTGCCAGGTGAGTTCACCTATCCGGGAATCGTGCTCGGCCTGGTGTTTTCATGCATCGCACCGACCGACAGCGCAATTACGGAGTTCCTGCTGCGCGTGTACAACGTATCAGTGTCCGGTGTACGGCAATTGTCGCTGCTGGATTCGGCACTGGCAGCGCTGATCGGAGCCGGCTTTTTTTATCTCGCATGGGCTCTGTACTACCTGGCTCGCAAACGTCATGGAATGGGTTTTGGCGACATTGCGCTGACTGCGATGACCGGAGCTTTTCTGGGACTAAAGCTCACCCTGTTTGTGATCTTTCTTGCTCCTCTGTTGGCAGCCGTGTATGCGATCTTTTTGTTGCTGCGGAGTGCGGTTGCTGCTAGAGCAAGTCAGGCAGAGGAGGCTGCAAGCTCAGTACCGGACAGCCATCCTCTCCTGAGTCGTGAAATTCCTTTCGGTGTATTTCTCGGGATATGCTCTCTAGCTGCGGTATTCCTGGGTGAAGCTGTCTGGAACTGGTATCTGGGAATGTTCTGACTAGATCAAGCCAGTTCCGGCTGCCGGAGAGCCGTCGGCTGAAGCCGACTCGGGTTGAGAAGGAAGCTGGGACGCTGGCCTGAAGGCCCACTCCACCGTACTACGGCAAAAACTAAACTGCTCTAGATTAGTCGTGGGCCATCGCTGATCCTGAGCTCGGGCCAAATGGTCTGCCTCATGGGGATCGCTGGGTTGCTACGGCTTGGGCAAAGTAACCAGGGGCTTGCCATTGGCGTCCAGAGTTTGGATGAGCGGGTTATCGTTCGCATCGACCGATAACACAATGCGGTCTTTTCCGTTCTTGTCCGACAAGGCAAGCCGGGGGACTCCCTTATCGAGGCTTAACTCCACTCGTGAATTTCCGGGTATGCCTACCTTAGCGGTCGCGGCAGGAGGATCCAGCAGTACGATGCCTTTGTAGTCCCTGGCCTTTGTGAAACACATGGCCTCACCAGTGTTGTAGTCATAACACAGGGCAGCGCCATGCACTCTGTCGATGATCGCCAGTCCGCCCGTTTCGTTCCCCTCCGCATCGAGAAACTGGATACCAATAACCGGCGAGGAGCGAGGCAGTTCTTTCCCTTGCACGACAGGATCGGGCAACGGCGCCCCGATCACAAAACGGGGCCGTCCCTGTTCATCGACCACGCGAAGGGTGTGGACGGAAACAGTATCGAACCGCTGGCTGTTGCCTTTCTCGTCCACCGAGGCACGTCCCCACAGAGTTACACATATCGTGGAGAGCACTCCCAGGGAGAGACCTATCCCAATGCCCCGCCAGCTTTGAAAGGTCGCCATCACAATCCTCCCATCCGAGATTTTCAGACTGAGGGACGATACGCATATCGATTGGGCTTTGTTCCTCACGTTGATAGCGAGTCTGCTGGGCTGGCGACAAGGGGATTAACGGTTGTGAGAGAACTCTCGATCTGGCGGAAGACCTTGCACTTGCCCGGCACGCTCCGCCAGCTGTTTGAAATGATGGCGCGCATGAGTGCGATGAAGCTGGCGCCACTCCTTCGCTGTCATCGGTCCGAGCATCGGATGGTCCAACAGCTTCACTGGCACCCCAAACCGGCGCTCGGCGTCCGCGAGCGTGGCGTCCATGGCCACCAGCGCATCGAAGAAGCGTGAAAGCGAGGGCATTTCCACCCCGTTCTCCGGTGCGGTGTGCAATGGGGCAACTCGCCCCGACGGCATAAAACCCAGCTTGACCACCCAGAAGATCCTTAGCCAGTCGCGTACTGTTTGTGTGCTAGCCAGAGGCCGGCCGGTCTGCATCCCGTTCAAAAGACCTCTGGTGGTCGCGGTGTAGGTCAGGCGAAGATGTTCGATGATCTGGGCACAACTCCACTTTCCCGGCGCAGCCTTCTGCCAGTCGGCTTCCGAAAAGCGGCACGTCAGCCTCTCCGCTTCACGGCGGATGTGTTCTAGCTCAGGGGACACCAGCGCACTCCACAGAACCGGCCTGACCGGACCAGTATCAGGCTTATGGATGGCACTAGTATGAACCAGAACCAAGATTATTTTTCAGGAAATTTGCCTATGCCGCACGGCGGTGCAGCAGCACTTGGACCACCACTTTCAGGTCATTAACCAACAATTCAAATTCCCGGTGGCGAGCATCGTCGTCAGGAGCACGCAAGATGGAAGAAGGATGAACCGTGGCCAGCGCCTGCGATCCGCGCTGAAACGGCAACAACTGCCCGCGTTGCTTGGTTACGCGAAAGCTGCGCCCCAGCAGCGCCTGTGCGGCAGTCGCGCCCAGGCAGACGACGACCTCGGGTTTGACGGTTTCCATTTCCGCGTCGAGCCAGGGTCGGCAGGCAGCGATCTCGAGCGAGTTGGGCTTTTTGTGGATTCTTCGCTTGCCGCGCGGCTCCCATTTGAAGTGCTTCACCGCATTGGTAATGTAGGTGTCCCCGCGATCGATGCCGGCCTGCACCAACGCCTTGTCAAGCAAGGCCCCTGCCGGTCCCACGAATGGCTTGCCTTGCAGGTCCTCTTTATCGCCCGGCTGCTCCCCCACGAACATCACGCGCGCGTGGCGCGCGCCTTCTCCAAATACCGTCTGCGTCCCGCGCTTCCACAAATCGCACGCGCGACAGCCTTTGGCCGCTTCGCGCACAGCCTCCAACGTCGGGTGCAATGGCAAAAGTTCGAAGGCGGGAACACCTTCAACGGGTATGCGTCGCATGAGAAGTTAGATGCAAACTGGCCGCGGGTGGCGTTTTCGTGCCGCCGACCGGCCACTCTATCGCGAAAACCTCTGCGCGTTGTTGATGGTGCTTACGCACGCCTGCGGCTGTATGGGTCGGCTCAAGAAAGTGATTCCGAGGTTCAAGGCAAAAAGGGTAATGGCCGAAAGCTCGATGACCGCTGAATACGGCAAACAGTTCCAAGCCAGGGAAGCGATCTGCTGGTAGGCAAGAACTTCCGCCGTTACCCGCAGAACACAGCCCATGTTCAGCAACAGTAGTCCGGAAAACATCAACCGGCTGCTGAACAGCAGGCGCATTCCGGAAAATGGCGGCAGCACCGCGCAGCTTGGGCAACGAGTAATAACCGATGCCCAGAATGAAGCTCCTCATCCAGCCCAGCACCTGGGCATGTCCATGCGCCTGGATCCAGGCTGGCGAGACGCTCTCGGCGGCGCGCCGCCCGCTGATCGAGATGAGGTTCCAGACTCCCAGAAACGTGCCCGGCAGCAGCATGAACAGCAGCCCGCCCGAAATGAAAAAGACGAGCAGGCGCGAGAGTGTTTCCTCTCGCGCACGCGTCCACTGCACGATCTGTTCGGGGGTCTCGGGCAGATCGGCAACGGAGTTCTGTCTTCCCTGCTCCACCACGGCAAAAGCGGCTGTCATTCTCTGCGCCATCGCCGCTTACTTCCGTTCCTCAAGGGCGACCGCACGAGGAAACAGGATATTGTTCTCCAGGTGAATGTGCTGATGCAGGTCGGCTTCGAAGTCCTGTAGGGCTTCATAAAGCGTGGCGTAGCTGATGCAAGCCTCGGCGGGAAGTGCGTAATCGTTGGTCACTGAACGCAACTGCTTGAGGACGTCACCGGCGCCATCGTGTTCCTGCATCATCATGCGCACCGGGTTGACGACGGTGCCGAACATTGCCGGCGGTGTCGGCTCGCCGGCGATCGCGGCTTCTTCCATGCGAATTACATAAGGGAACAGAATCTGCTCTTCCTTCATGAGATGGACGCTGAGTTCGGCGGCCAAGGCGGTGAAGAGGCTCTGTACTTTTTGCAGCTCGGGATGATTCGGGCCATGCATGGAGACGACCTTCGCGGCGAGGGCTTCAATGCGCGGGCATTCTTCCCGGACGAAAACGTGGTGGGTGCTGCTGATATGGGCGATCAGTTCCGCTAGCGGTTCGTTTTTCCAGTGGCGCCCCGGTCTAGGTTGCGCGCCCGCCAATCCCTCCTGCAAGCGGGACATAGCCTGCTCGACAGAAATCTTGGCATCGGCACAGGCTTCGCCCAAAGTGCGGCCCCCGCCGCAACAGTAGTCGATTCCCAGCTTCTCGAATTCGCGGGTCGCTCCGGGGACGGCGGTGGCGAGTTCGCCGACAGTTTGGGTAGCTTCAATGGACATGGATGATCTCCTCCCGGGCGGCTCGCCGGAATCCGCGCTCCCCGGCCAATTGGCCGGGGATTCACTGATCAGGAGTTCGCGATTACCGCCGCAACTGCACTGTAGAGGAGTAACGAGGCAGGGCCTATGACTTCTGTCACGGGAGAAGAAGATTTACAACGAATACCGGATGATGGAACTAGAGCGTTGCATCGTTGCCGGTAATGGCACCCTCGCGGACTTCCCGTCCGCGAGGGAATTCAAGACTGATTCGTCTACGCAGCCTGCGTCGTCATGCTCCGGATCGCCAGTGACATCATCAACCGGGTTATGCCGGAGATGAAGATACTGATGCCGAACAGCGTACCCACCACCCAGGCGGAGTTGAACGGCCAGTGCGCCCAGATGAGAATACCCAGCAGAATGGTGATGATGGCATCGAACAGCACCCATCCCCAGCCGCGATGCGGCTTCATGCGAAAGGCCAGCACCAGCGCGAAAATGCCGTACACCAGCAGGAACGAAGCAAGAATCAGGGTCAATGCCAGCAGACCTGCTCCGGGATGCATCAGCAGGTAAATGCCGGCAATTATGTAGATGATCCCGAGGATGACTTCCAGCACAACGTGCCAGCCGCCGTGCGTGCGAAAGCCAAATATGATTTGCGCAAATCCGTTAAAGATGGCGCACCAGCCGACGACCAGCGTGATGACCAGCCCGGCCTCCCAAGGCGCCAACATCGCAATGATGCCGGCGATGATCATGAGTACGCCGAGCGCAATGGACCAACCCGAAGCTCGCTTAATACCGCCGAGAAGTGCTTCAGCCATAGTTCCTCCATTTGTGTTTGGGCGCAGGCAAACCGCCGGCGCTGAAGCTGAACTGCAACGACCAGGCCCGGATACCGCCACTCCTTAGCAGGTGTTTCACCAGGAGGACACGGAGCTTTTCAATACCCTCCGTGAGCTATGCTCCGCATACTTCAGGCTTGTCACGTGCGTCCGGAGCGAAAGTTGATTGAAGAGTCGGAACCATTGTGCGCGAGCGGCCTGGGATATTCAACGATTTAATCGATCGAGTACCGGTTCGATTATGTCGAACAGCCGCATATCGACGGCAACCTTGCCGTCTTTGCGCGGTTTCGTGGCATGGCTTTCAGCCGCGTGCGCCATGAAGGCATTGGCGAAACGCGCGCCCCACACCACGTCCTCGGAAGTGTAGGAGGTGCGCGTCTGAACAACCGTGGAAAAAGTTTCGTCGAAGGCCTTCAGCAACACCAAAACTTCCGCGCTCGAGTTGCGCAACGACTCGGCACTCTCCCCATAAAGCGGACTCCGCTCATCAATGGGGTGCACAACCGTCCACGTCAGGGGAAGAAAAACAACGCCCTCGCGCTCCAGAGAGAGAGGGTAATAACGCCGGGTGTGGATGCCATCCGCCTGCTCGAACCGGCTGAGAACACACTTGGCGGAAACCTCGATCAGTTCGCTGGAGCGGGCGTTCGCTACCCGAAATTCCAAAGCGTTAGCGCTCTGGTAGGGTGCAATAACGGCGTGGCTGCTGAACAGAACCTTCGCAGTGGGACGGGAAAAGCGCGCAAATACCAGACCGGTGGCTATAGCGAAGCCCATCAGGCCGGCCAGGGCCTCGGCGGTCACTAAAGCATCGGCAGCCGCTCCTACGGGCACAATGTTGCCGTAGCCGATGGTCGAGAGCGTTTCGACGCTGAAGAAGAAGCCACGCCAGAAAGGCTGCTGCACCACTCCTGGACCGCTGGCCACGAGCGCGTTGGTGCCGCACGCAATATAGCCCACCGCAAAGATGGCATTCGCCAGTAAGTAACAGCCCACCCCCAGCAGCAGAAAGCGCGGCCATGACATCGTCAGGAGGACGTGATACGGGCTCCACGAGGCCAGCAGGCCCAAACCTCGGCGCTCCACGTTGAAGCTGCCGTCGCGGTTCAGCAGCCGTTGATGGCTCTCCCGCGAGACGACGGAGCCGAAGCCGAGATCGCGCAGGTCCTGCTCGCTAATGGGTTGTGCTCGCGAAACCATGGGAAATTCGATGCCGGCGCTCACCCGCCGTTGCAGAAGTATAACTGGTACAGTTCGAATCCCACATCACCAGTGACATCGCTCGAACGCTTCAGGTCGAATGCACTCATGAAGCTGCACTCGTGGTCACCGTTGCTGCTCGTTTCGCTTTGTCTCGCCGGGTATCTACGCGGCCAAGAGTTGGGAGCCAAAGAAAGCCGCAAGGCGAGCGTGGATTTCGCGCCAGCGCGACTGCATGCTGACTGCAACGTAGGTGTCCACCAATATTGGGTCCGCGTCGACCGCATCTCGCCCGATAAAACAATGCTACGCCTCACCGAGGAGACAAACCCGACGCACACGTTTACATTTCATTTAGACGGGGTACTCGCAGGCTTCAAAAATACTGAGACCGACCTGCTCCTGATCTTGGATTATCCGGGTCCCAGAACGCTCGTGTTCTCTGAAGTGAACGGTCGCGTACGGCAGATTTTCGAATGCATATCGCGGTTCGGGACCGAAGCACTCGCAATTCCTCCTGATCGGGATGCCATGGTCTGCTTTGAAGGAGAGGGTGAAAGGCTGCCCAACGGTATGCTCACTCCAGAGACTGCCGAAGTTTATGTGAAGAGAATGACTTTAGATCCGAAGCAACAAACGCGGTACGAACACCTCGTCGACGTTCCATACGAGAAGCTGTATCAAAAGCTGTATGAATTACAAGCTGAATACACCAAAGAAGCCGAACAAGGCACCGGAGCGGGAAGATGAGAAGGTGCGCTGCGTCATGTATACCTGGCGAAAGCTAGGCAGGCCAGTAGGATTGCTTAGGCCCTAGCCTTCTCAAGGACCATCACCCTGCCATGGACAATGATGGAGACTTTATCACCGGGCTTTAGATTCAAGGCCCTACGTGCCTCGAGGGGGATCACCATTCGGTAACTTGCAGAAATTTTTACTTCAGCCATTGCTCACAGCCTAGCAGGAAACTAGCCCTGCGATCCACTGAATCTTTACTCACCAAATCGTGTCGATGCCAACAGCTTGCAGGCGTCGATCACGAGTCACAAGAGGAAGCCTCAGATAAACAGCAGTTGCAGCGATGATACGATCTGGCATATCGGGTACGAGGTTTCGGGGAACTTGCATCAGGGTTTCTGCAATCTGAAGATCAACTGGAGCGAGCACGAATGCCGGATTTTCAGCCCTCAGTTCGCGGATTAGCCGATCGAAGGCATCCGTCACAATGCGGCCGCGCTCCACCAGATAAGCAATCTCGATCAAAGAAATCGCCGAAAAGTAAATGGGTAGACCATTCGCAGCTGCACTGTCGATCAACTGAAATGCTGTGTTTGAAAGATTGTCGGATTCCTGCAGATACCAAATAACGGCATGGGTGTCAAGCACCGCCGACATCATGCTAAATCCCGTGGAAAGCTCCCCCACAACTTGCGGCGAGCTTCCCGAATCTCCTCGTCTCGCAGATTCAGAGCGAGGTCTTTCCACAGCCCTCGGAGCTTGGGAAAGGCTTTCGTGGAAACATCCTGGTGAGTGAGAAAATCGACGAAATCGAGGACCTCCTTATGCTTTTCAGGAGGCAAAAGCCGTAATTTCTCGAGTACCTGCTCTTCAATGCTCATCGCGTTTCTCGTAATCTGGATTGATTATACGACTCTTAAGAGGAACTCCACCCTGTGGGAAGCGAGCGCCCCTCAGGAAACCCATCCGCCAGGTCCTTCTAGGCAGTTTGTCCACGCGGATGTTGCCGAGTCACTAGGAGGATCTTGTGATGGATGTGGTCGAACTGCACCTGCTGGGTCATCGCGCATTTGGCGCATAGCCAGACAACTTTTTGCTTCACATGAGGAGGCAAGCCCCAGGCTTGAGGATGGCTCACCGGAAAAGTGTAGATTCTGCCTGTGCCGAGCCGCTTGAACTCAGCTTTGCAATCGGGATTGGCACACTTCCCCAACTCCGGCGCAGGCATAGGTAAGTAGTAGGATGCACCTGTCGAGCAAAACGTCTAGTCCGAAAAGGATTTGAGCTGGCGACGGTATTGCTGGGTCGATGAACTGCATCCAAGCTATGCGGTTTGGGAGGACGAATGGAACGACGCTGTTTGCCGGGCAAACCCTATCCGCTCGGGGCCACCTGGGATGGGACCGGGGCCAATTTTGCCCTGTATTCGGAGAACGCCACTGCGGTCGAGTTGTGCCTTTACGATAACCGTATCCGGCGGGAGTCCTGGCGGGTTACCGTGGTCGAGCAAACCGCATTCGTGTGGCACGTTTACGTTTCGGGCCTGCAGCCAGGGCAGCTCTACGGCTATCGGGTGCACGGCCCCTGGGAGCCGGCGCACGGTTTGCGCTTCAATCCCGCCAAGCTGCTGATCGATCCCTATGCCAAAGCCATTGCCGGCCGCGTCGACTGGCAAAAGCCGATCTTTCCCTACCGCTTCGGCGGCGATAATCCTGACCTGAACATCGACCGCCGCGACAGCGCCTCCGGAATGCCCAAGAGTATCGTGGTAAGCCCTTATTTCGACTGGGAGCATGACCGGCCTCCGCGCACGGCGCTTAGCGATTCCGTAATTTACGAGATGCATGTGCGCGGCTTCAGCATGTTGAACGAAAACATCCCGCCCGACTTGCGCGGCACCTATGCCGGGCTGGCCTCGCCACCGGCGTTGAAGTATCTGCAGAAGCTTGGCATCACAGCGGTCGAACTGATGCCCGTTCATCAGTTCATCCACGACAAGACGCTGGTTGACCGTGGCCTTCACAATTATTGGGGCTACAACACCCTGAGCTATTTCAGTCCAGAATCGCAGTACTCGTCCTGCGGTGACTCGGGCGGGCAGGTGGCGGAATTCAAGGCCATGGTGAAGGCCCTGCATCGCGAGAACATCGAGGTAATTCTCGACGTGGTGTACAACCACACCGCCGAAGGCAATCAACTGGGCCCGATGCTGAGTTTTCGCGGCATCGACAACCCCACGTATTACAAGTTGGTGCCCGACAACCTTCGCTACTACATGGATTACACGGGTACCGGCAACAGTTTGAACGTGCGCCATCCCCAGGTGCTGAAGCTCATCATGGACAGCTTGCGGTACTGGGTGACGGAGATGCACGTGGACGGCTTCCGCTTCGATCTGGCCGCGGCGCTGGCACGCGAGCTGCACGATGTGGACCGCCTAGCTGCGTTCTTTGACATCATTCACCAGGACCCGGTCATCTCGCAGGTGAAGCTGATCGCAGAACCCTGGGACGTCGGCAGCGGTGGATACCAGGTCGGCAACTTTCCCGTGCTGTGGGCGGAGTGGAACGGCAAATATCGCGATACCGTCCGGCGCTACTGGAAGGGCGATGAAGGCCAGTTATCGGACCTCGGTTATCGGCTGACCGGCAGCAGCGATCTTTATCAGCATGACGGGCGGCGGCCGTACGCCAGCATCAACTTTGTGACCGCGCATGACGGCTTCACCCTGGAAGATCTGGTCAGCTACAACGAAAAGCACAACGAAGCCAACGGCGAGAACAGTCAGGACGGCACCAACGATAACCATTCCTGGAACATGGGCGTCGAGGGACCGACAAAGGACCCGGCGATTCTGTACGCCCGCGAGCGCCAGAAGCGCAATTTCCTGGCGACGCTGTTCCTCTCCCAGGGCGTTCCTATGCTGTGCGGCGGCGACGAGATCGGACGCACCCAGCAGGGCAACAACAACGCCTATTGCCAGGACAACGAGATCAGCTGGTATGACTGGAACCTGGACGAACGAAAAAAGAGGCTGCTGGAGTTCACGTGCAAGCTGATCGAGTTCCGCAGAATGCATCCCAACCTGCGCCGGCGTAAGTTCTTCCAGGACCGTGAGGTCTACCATCCTTCCTCAAGGGACATTGCCTGGTACGGCGCTGACGGCCAGGATATGACGCAGGAGCAGTGGAACACCGGCTGGATGCGCAGCCTGGCGGTGCTGTTCAACGGCGGCACCCTGGCCGAGACCGATGGCTTGGGTGAGCCGATCAAAGATGATTCCTTCCTCCTCCTGCTGAATTCCTATGGAGAGAACGTCACCTATACCTTGCCGCAATCTCCCCAGAATCGTGGTTGGAAGCTGCTGCTGGACACCAATGATTTGGAAGACCCTTTTCGGGAGAAGGCGCTGGACGGAGCGCTGGATGTGGCCGGCCGCTCGGTGGTGCTGCTGCGCGAATTGACGGCAGCGGAATCGAAAAAACCTACACCGTCTGAGGTGGCGGACCTGGCAGAAAGCGTAGCTGAAGAGGTTGTGGCAGCGCTGCAAACGGCGCCCTCCGAAGCGGAATCGGAGGCTGTACCGGCGGAGCAGACCGTCCCGCCAGAATAGACGCCGCGAGAGACGTGGTCCGACTCAGTTTAGGCGGACAATTCAGAACGTCACTCGCACTCCGAGCTGCGCGGCAAAGGGGATGCCCACCGTCGTTCCCGGACCGAAGAAGTCCCCCAGCGCGCCAGCGGGTACCAGCAACTGATTCGGGTTGGTGATCGGCACATTGCAAGCGGGAGTTGGGCACAAGGCGGTAGCGTTTGTCAGGCTGTTCACCGGGGTCGGCAGCGCCGAAATATCGGTTACGTAGTTTGCCCCCGGATTATTGCGATTGAACAGGTTGAAGAACTCGATGAATGGCGATATCTTCCAGCGCTCACCGACATTGAAGGGACGCGTCACCCGCAGGTCGACCTGAACGTAGGGGGTTCCACGGAACTGGTCCATGGAGGTCTGTACGCCATTGATGACGGCGCGATCGTTCGTCGGGTCGCCGAGGCCATTTACATCCACTGGAGTAGTAAGCGTAATCGGTCTCGCGGTCTCCGCCTGGATCAGGGTACTCAGCTCAAAGCCACCAGGGACATATACGACGCCACCAAGAGTGAAGCGGCTGACCACATCTTCACCCGATGGACCGTAGTCGCCCGGGCCGAAGGGGTTGAGCGGGTTGCAGACACCGTTCACGTAGTCGGACAGCTCACCCAGCACGCAGCCCCAGGTATTGGCTCGGGAGAGAACGTAGTTGGCCGTCAAGTTGAAGCGGCGCGAGACGTTCCCCTGCAGGTGGAGCATCAGCGCGTTGTAATTCGACCGGTTGTCTGACTTGAATACGGAGATGTTCGGTACATTCGCCATCTGGCTGTCCGGGTCCTGCGGGAACAGTGGCGAGGACAGGGTAAATCCCGCGGTGTACTCATAGCGACGATAGGTGTGCATCGTGGTTTGATGAATGTAGTCGGCGCTCATCTGCCACTTTGAGTTCAAAGCATACTGCACGCCGGCGCTGACATTCAGCGTATACGGAGTGTGGTAATTGGGATCGATGATCGCTCCTGCTCCACCGTCAGCCGCACCCGGCAGGCAGCCAAGATCGCCGGGACGACTGCACGGCTGAAACGCCGAAGGAGTATTCACGGCCGTGAAGGCATCCACCCAGCCGTTCTGCGCAAGGTCGTTGTAGTAGAGACCGATTCCGGCGCGAATCACCAGGTCCTCAACCGCATCCGGCGACCAGGCAATGCCCAGGCGCGGCGCGAAAGCGCTGCGGTAATCATGCGGTATTCCGGTTGCCAGGGGAAGCTGATATGCCCGGATGGTCTGCACCGCGGCATTGAAGTTCTGGTTCACACCCGTCGCCTGAAACAGTCCAAACGTCGTGTCCCAGCGCAGCCCATAGTTGATGGTCAACTGCGGTGTGACGCGCCACGAATCCATCCCATAGAGTCCCAGCCGCTGCACGTTCTGGCTAAAGCTGCCGTTGCCCGCCGGGACGCTGGTGGTCTGGCAGGCTGCGCCATCAAAGGGCGGAAGGCAGTTCAACTCGGCGGTGAACTGTGTCGGATTCGTCAGGTAGAACGTCGGATTCTCGGTGAGGACATACAGCGTCTCCGCCGTGCCGGTAAGCGCCCCGCTCAGCACCGGCTCATGGATGAAGTCGATTCCAAAGCGAGGCGCGTGCGTACCCGACGAGTGGCTCACGTCGTACTTGAACTGATACTTCTCCTGATTACGAATGACAGGAAACGCCGTGATGGCGGTGACGAACTGGTTGTCGCCATATGTTTCGAAGCCGGAAATGGTTTTCGAAGTCGAGCTGAAGGGGAAGGCCAGCGCGAAGCCCAGATATCCATCGCGAGCCGCTGTGGCATGAAGATAGCTGGCATCGAAGGTGAACGACCCTAGCCAACTTGGGGTGAAGGCGTATTGATTGCTGACAACCGCATTCCAATAGTTGGAGTGGGTAAGCGCGCCCGTCGAAGGCAGCGTGGCCTGCTGCACCAGTGCATTGTTGGTGGTGGAGTTGTCCATCGCCGCCCGCAAAAACCAGTGTGACTTCGTCGATGGCGACCAGTCCAGACGAACCAAGCCCAGGTAGTCCTGGTAAGGCACGCGGACGAAGGGTGGCACGCCGATGAAACTGGTATTGGGAACCAGTCCTTGGGCCGCCAGTTGGGACAAAGCATTGAACTGCGTCAAGCTATTTGGACTGTAGTTGATGCTGGCGTGCTCATTCACCATTTCGAAGGAAGTGAACAGCCAGACCTTGTCCTTGACCAGTGGTCCCCCGAGAGTTCCTACATAGTTCTGCCGCGAAAACGGCTGCTTGGGTTCGGGAGCCGGATTTTCGATGGGAAAGCGTGCGTTCAGTCCAGATGCTCTCTCGAAGACCGCGAAGTCGCTGTGCCACTGGTTGGTGCCGCTCTTGGTGCTGATCACCACCGCCCCGCCTGTGGTACGGCCCACATCGGCGTTCTGTTGCGAGGTCTGCACCGCGAACTCCTGTAGGGCATCGGGCGAAAAGTTTTGCAGGAAGCCGCCGATGTAATCGTCGGAATTGTCGCCTCCATCCACCGTCAGCGTGTCATTCAGGCCCGAGCTGCCGCCGAACGAGACTGCCGTGATGCGTGCCTTGGTGGGATCGGAGGGCTCGACCGGTTCGGTGCCGGGCACCAGATAGGCGATGTTGGCAAAGCTGCGCGCTGCCAGCGGAATGTTTTGGATATCGAAATTCGTTACGATGCCTCCCTGCACCGTGCCCGTAGTATTGAGCGCCTCGGTAGTGATGGACGAAGCCTCGCCGGAAACCTGCACCGTCGTCTGCACGGCTGCCGGGCGGAGTGTGACCAGGGTGTCTTGTACCCCGCTAATGAGCACCCTTACATCGGAGCTTGCCTCGGCAAATCCCGCAGCGTTCACCACCATGTGGTACTGGCCGGGCAATAGTCCCTCGAAACGGAACTCACCTCGACGGTTGGTCGTAGCTTGGCGCTTGATGGCTGTGTCGGGCGTACTAACCATAATCGAAGCGGATGGAATGCGACCTCCCTTCGCGTCCTGCACCTCGCCAAGAAGCGTTCCGGTTGAGCTCTGCGCGTTTGCGGAATGCGCAATAAAGAGCACTAGGAACAGAAGAACGCCTAAGGAGAAAAAGGAGTACCTCCAATTGACTTGCATGCGCAGGTACCTCGTGCCGGATATGCGTTGCAGAAGGTTGCAACGAAATTGAGACACTAACGTACTCTGAGCGCACCTCTACTACCATTCATAGTAGTTAGGAATTTGCAGGGTACGAGTCCGCCGCCAGGCCGAACTGAAAGGAACGCTACTTGGAAGTTGAATCCGTTACGTAGACGCGATTGGGATTGCCAGGCTTAACTTGGTTCTTCTCGAAGCAGGCTTTGATGCGGCGGCGCAGCTCGCGACGGATGATGTCTTGCGATCCAGGCCTGACCTTGACCAGCATAAGGTAGTCCACTTCCTCACCACTCACCTTCTCGATACCGGGAACCTCGGGCTTGGCTACGATGCGATCGGAATACGTGGGGTCGCTGGCCAACTCGTCGCCGACCTCTTGAAGCAACTGGATCACGCGATCGCTGTCCGCACCGTAGGTTACGGAAACGTGAATGGCGAGCTGCGTCCAGTCGCGCGTCAGATTGCTGACCACCTTGATCTCGCTGCTGGGAACGTTATGTACCGTGCCATCCCCGTCGCGCAGGATAGTCCGGCGCAGAGTCATCGCCTCCACCGTTCCCTGCACTCCGGCGATACGGATGGTGTCGCCGATGTCGTATTGGTTCTCCACCAGGATGAAGAAGCCGTTGATGAAGTCGTGCACGAGGGTCTGCGCGCCGAAACCCACCGCCACACCCGCGATGCCGGCGCTGGCCAGTAGCGGCCCCATATTGATGCCCAGCAGCGGCAGCACCTGCATGGTGGCAACGAAGATGATGATGAACAAGCCGACGCTGTAGATGACGCCGGATAAAGTACGGAGTTGCTGCGCCCGAACGGCCGAAGGCAGCATCCCTTGGCGGTTGCTGAGGTCGGCCAGACGCCGTGCCATCATTTTCAGCAGCCGGCTCAGAATGAACGCAAGAATGAAGACACCAACGATCCTCGGCACTACATGGCGCACAAATTCGAAGGCGTCGTCACTCCAGTTGCTGAAGAGCTCAACCAAGTTGCCTTGGGCGCCGTCCGGACCCAGAATCAACGCAGAAAATCGCTGTAACAGTGGAGAAAACATTCTCGCGGATTATAGCAATGGAAACCGTCCAGCCCTGTTGGTCGTCTCCTCGCCACACCAGTACCCCTGGTGTCCGGCGTACACCCGAATATAATCACGCTATTGCCATGAAACACGAATCGCAGCACGTCCCGCGGCGAATAGGGCTGATCTTGTTCGCGGCACTCCTCGTTGGCTCCGCTACTCCCTCTCTGGCCCAGTCCGGAGGCCAGGTACCGCCGCCCATTGGCGGGATTGAGTCGCGGCGTACTCCTGATGAAGACGCATGGGAGATACGGCAGCGGAAAGAGCTGGCGAAAAAAATGAACTTGCAGCGCCAGCAGGACATCCGGAAAGACACCGAGAAGCTGCTGGAGTTGGCGACCGAGTTGAAGCAGTCGGTGGAGAAGAGCAACGAAAACACACTGTCGCTCGACGTGATTAAGAAGGCCGATCAGATCGAAAAGTTGGCCAAGACGGTGAAGGACAAGATGAAGGGGCCGTGAAGGCAGTTGGCGGTTGTCAGTTGCCAGTTGTCAGTGGTCAGTTGCCAGTGGTCAGTTGTCAGTTGTCAGTGGTCAGAAGCCGAGCGCATCGCAACAGAATAGATTCGACACCGAAAACACCAGCAGGTGGAAAATTCCCAAGCAGGAGGGTCACGCTGACCAGGGATTCACGAGTGGAATCCGCGTATCCTTAAAATCACTGGTGTTACGAGTGGCCAGAGAGGCATGGTGAGCGAGGGCAATACCCGCGATCATGGTATCGCGAATTTCGACTGTACGTCCAGCCCTCTGCCGGGCTGCCATCAATGCGCTGGCCTCGTGCGCCGCCGCAAGGTCGAATGCTGCGACTCTCTGCTCCAATGTTTCGAGTAAGGCATCGAATTGCGTGCTTAGATTTTGGCGGCGTCTTCCGAGTGGCAGGATCTCTAGTCCGAATCGGACTTCCAGGATATTTACTGAAGTTGTCCAAACCGAGGAGCGTGGCTGTCGATCCAGCCAGCCGACGACCCGCATTTCAGGTGTTTGCTGCATCAGGGCGGAGAGGATATTGGTATCGAGAATGATCATTTCTCGAACCTGGGTGCCTTGATATTGACTCCGCGCAGCTCGGGAATTTCCCGGGTTAGACCAGCACCGACGAAAAGCGCGGAGATATCGCTACCCAAACCTCCGGCCGGGGGCTCGTCTTCGTGCACGGCATTGCGGAGGATTTCGCGCACCTCTGCTTCCATACTACGGCCGTGACGAGCAGCACGGCGCTGTAGGCGCTGCTTTACCGTGTTCTCGAGATCGCGCACCACCAACTGTGCCATAGAGCCTCCTCGCGCTTACCGATATCATGATATCACAGCCGGACATAGGCAAGCGTGGGAGTCAGGAATCTTCCATAAGCTGCTTGCGAGTCAATTAGAAACGCCATCCGCGGTGGATGGCGTTTCCTGCTGCATTAGGATCAACCTACGCTGCCGCTTTCACGATCCTCATGCCATAGAACGACCGGTACACGAAGAAGAACGAGACCAGGAAGAAGGCCACTGCGAGCACGTGACTGAATGCCGCCCCGCTGGTCGCGGTCAACTGCACTGCCAATTCCACCGCCAATAACCCGAACAGCGTGGTGAACTTGATGATCGGGTTCATGGCGACCGACGAGGTATCCTTGAACGGATCGCCCACAGTATCGCCGACGACCGTCGCATCGTGCAGCGCAGTTCCCTTCTGCTGCAACTCGACTTCGACGATCTTTTTGGCATTGTCCCAGGCGCCGCCGGCGTTAGCCATGAACATCGCCTGGTAGAGACCGAAGGAGGCAATCGAGATCAGGTAGCCGATAAAGAAGAACGGTTCCACGAAGGCGAAAGCTAAGGTGACGAAGAAGACTGCAAGGAAGATGTTGAACATGCCTTTCTGCGCATACTTCGTGCAGATTTCCACGACCTTCTTGCTGTCCTCAACCGAGGCCTTTTCGACTCCTTCGAGCTTAATGTTTGCTTTGATGAATTCCACCGCGCGATAAGCGCCGGTCGTCACCGCCTGGGTGGATGCGCCAGTGAACCAGTAGATGATGGCGCCGCCGCTGATAAGTCCCAGCACGAAAGGAGCGTGTAGCAGCGAGAGCTTGTCAACATCGGTTGACAGCCCGCGCGTGAGCGCCATGATGATGGAAAAGATCATGGTGGTCGCGCCGACCACGGCCGTGCCGATTAGGACCGGCTTCGCCGTCGCTTTGAAGGTATTGCCGGCGCCGTCGTTGGCTTCCAGCAGATGTTTGGCACGATCGAAGTTGACGTTGTTGATGTTGTAATCCCTGTTCAATTCGCCTTCGATGTTCGGCACCTGCTCGATCAGCGACAGTTCATACACGGATTGCGCGTTGTCAGTCACCGGACCGTAGGAGTCGACCGCGATCGTCACTGGGCCCATGCCCAGGAATCCGAACGCCACCAATCCAAACGCGAACACCGCGGGCGCCAGCATCAGCGCGCCCAATCCAAACTGGCTGACGTAGTAGCCCATCGACATCAGGGCAACCATCGTAAATCCGAGATAGTAACAGGAGAAATTGCCGGCCACGAAGCCGGAGAGGATGTCGAGCGAAGCGCCGCCCTCTTCCGCCGAGATCACAACTTCCTTCACGTGCCGCGACTCGACCGAAGTGAACACCTTCACCAGCTCAGGGATGATCGCGCCCGCCAAAGTCCCGCAGGAGATAATGCTTGCCAGCTTCCACCACTGGGTGGTGTCGCCGCCCAGCACCGGCACGATCAGGTAGGAAACGATGTAGGTGAGGACGATGGAGATAATAGAGGTGAGCCACACCAGCGAGGTGAGCGGCGATTCGAAGTTCATCTCAGCGGCATCGCCATAGCGAGCTTTGGCGACCGTTTCATTGAGAAAATAGGCCACCGTGCTGGAGACCAGCATCATGATGCGCATAACAAAGATCCACACCAGCAGCTGCACTTGCACGGTAGGATTACGCACGCCCAGCAGGATGAAGGTGATCAGCGCCACGCCGGTTACGCCGTAGGTCTCGAAGCCGTCGGCGCTGGGGCCAACCGAATCGCCCGCGTTGTCGCCGGTGCAGTCGGCAATGACGCCGGGGTTGCGCGCGTCGTCTTCCTTGATCTTGAAGACGATCTTCATCAGGTCGGAGCCGATATCGGCGATCTTGGTAAAGATGCCGCCTGCGATACGCAGCGCCGCAGCACCAAGCGATTCGCCGATGGCGAAGCCGATGAAGCATTGACCGGCGTAGTCTGCCGGCACGAACAGCAGGATGCAAAGCATGATCAGCAGCTCGATCGAGATCAGCATCATGCCAATGCTCATCCCGGCGCGCAGCGGAATGGAGTACAGCGGATAGGGCTTGCCGCCCAGGCCGGCAAATGCGGTACGCGAATTGGCAAAGGTGTTAACGCGAATGCCGAACCAGGCCACACCGTAGCTGCCCAAAATTCCCACCACGCTGAACGCAAGAATGATGATGACCCTTGACGCCTCAAAATGAAGTAGCAATCCGAAATACAGCAGGATGACGACCGCGATAAACGCCCACAGAATCGCCAGAAACTTGCCCTGCGTGACCACATAGGTCTTGCAGGTTTCGTAGATGAGCTCCGAGATCTCGCGCATCGAGCGATGGACAGGCAGCTTCTTGAGCTGCATGTAAATCGCCAGCCCAAAAAGCAATCCAAAGAGGCAGAACAACAAGCCAATGAGCAGGATGTTGTGGCCATTCATGCCGAGAAAGGTGACTGAGCGGAGATCGGGAAGTTGTAGGCTAGCTTCGCCCGCCGCCTCGCTCGGCTGAGCCAAGGCGGCGGAGGCGTGCAGCATGAGAATGGTGAGCGCGGCCGTCAGGAACTTGCCCGAATTTCGGACCGGCGCCGATGACAGCCGCCGCAAGGCGACTAGCCAGGTATGCATAAGAATTCCTCCAAACGATAAGGCTTCTCGACCAGAGCTACCTTCGCGGAGCCGGTGCATGGCCGGCCGCATTGGCTGCGTGTGGGAAGCGCCTTAAGATGACGTAACGGTTTGACGCTGAGGCGATAGTCCGCCGACAGCATTGGGTTCGTTTCCACGAGATCCTTGACCATCCTGCAGGTCGGGCGCGCACAGAACTTCGGCGTGCGGCTTCGCAGACGCCGAGGCGGACCGTGCATGGACCTGCTGGAATCCCGGAAACGCGCTTCCACTTCTTCAAACCGGGGCCCCCGACAAGTCCCACTTTGGACTGGTTGGGGTGGCCACGACGGAAGTGTTGAGGTTTGGCCGCGTCGGGAAATACTTGCACCTGTTTGTGTGCACATTGGGCACACTACGGGCGCAGCACAATAGGCGAGTTTTTATAACATTTTCGGCAAGCCTGGGTCAATGACGCGGAAGGTGTAGGCGCTTTTCGCGGTTAGCTCGAGTATCGTGTCCCGCAAGTTCGTCGAATATCTCCGGACGTCTTTGAAAAGGCACGGCTTCAGCTGTGCCGGAAAGTGGCCTAACGAAACCCGGGCTTAGCCCCTGAGGTTCCACGATGCTGAACGACAGATCGTGCATAGACTTTTTTCCGCGAATATCCGGGCCACCTCACTAATCTAACAGGCTGCTGAAAAATCAGAAACAGCAGATCCCTCGCCAGATGAAGCCCGGTCGTGATGACAAGTGTAGGGGACTTAGTACGGCGCATCCATTCGGCAAGCTCAGGGCATGGCTAAAGCTGCGCCTCTCCAAAGCCGCGGTTCCCTGAGCTTTTCAGGAGCCTGCTAAGCTGTTGGCGTTCAGCTTTCACGTTTTTGGTTTGTGCTAATTTCTCAGCGATCCGAGCCGTGTTTTCTGCTTGGCGCTGGTCTCGGTGGCTTCGCGGGTGAGTTGCCCCTGGCATTGTTCGATTCAGACCTGGTGTTAGACTCATTAGCCGCAGCGCCCAACACCAGAATCCTTGCTGTCAACAGAAGGAGAAAGTCATGACTTACTCGCGGCGGCAGTTTGTCCAAGGAGCGGCAGGGGTTGCAGCCATAGGTATGGTACCGGCGGCATTGCCTGCGATCGCGGCCGCCAAAGCGGACGCCTCACCGGAAGCCATCCTGGCGCTGTTCAAGTCGGTTCCGGGAGAGGTCGCGGTTAAGATCTACGCGCCCGCGGTGAATGGCAAGCCCGAGTATGTGGTGACTTCCAATTCTGCGAAAGCGCTGTTTTGTGGCAGCGCGTTCAAGACCTTCGTGCTGTGCGAAGCATTACGCCAAGCCGACTCGCCCAACGTGGTGAAGACCATAACCGCACAGAAACTCGATCTTGACGCCAGCGTGTGGTCGCTGGACAGCGCAGTGTTCAATCCGCCCAACCTGATCGGCAAGGTCTCGGAGCGTACCGCGCTTGAGGCCATGATCTCGCACAGCGACAACACCGCTACCGATATGTGTCTGAAGCACGTTGGGCCTGATAAGGTGCGCGCCCTGGTCGCATCGTTGGGACTGAAGAGTGCGATCATTCCCGACAGCACCCGTGTGTTCTTCGGTTATCTACTCGGCGCAAAGGATTACAAGACCTTCACCTGGGAGCAACTGGGCGCTGCCGCCAACGCGCCCATCGTCAACAAGGCGTTGAACGATGTCGAGAGTATGGCATGCTCGGCAGACGACTTCGTCTCGTACTACTCGCGGGCGTTGAACGGCGAATTCTTTCAGAACAAGCAAACCCTGAACCAATTCCGCCAAATTCTCTCGATCGGCGATGCCATCTGGCTGGTGCCGCTGCCCCTGGGCGTAAGCGCCTTCCTGAAGGGCGGCAGCATCGACGTGCCGGGATTTCACGCGCTCTGCGTTCCGGGCGGAATGCTGTTCGACGACCGCTGGGTGTATTTCTGCTTGACCATCAACTGGACAGCAGCCGCGGAAACCGACCCAGCGACGGTTCAGGCCTTCGCCACCGCTTGCAGCGGCGCTCTGGCGCGAGTGAAAGACACGCTGGCTTGCTGAGATGTCAGTGAGATCGCAAGCAGACGCCATTCGCTTCTAGCGCGAAGAGGAACGGAAGCGGCGCACCAGCTTTTGCAACTGGGGTTCGGAGCATCGGCTGCACGATTCAGGATCGGTCTTTGCCCCCTCGTTGCAGAGGGAACGAAAGGCACAGTTGCGGAAGGTTTCTCTTGCCGCGAGCAATTTGTTCCTCATCGCTGCTTGCCTCTCAGCAAGATTCTTTCTCATACAATCTTTATCCGCCGGGTCTCGCCCCGATCATACAACAGTTTCGCGGGTGCCCCAGGTCTCGCGGCGTTCGAGACGTGGGAGTGACGTCTATCTCAGCGGCGCTCCTGTCACTTGATTCGCACCGATCACGCTTTCCCCAATCGGCATAGGGGGGAGAGTCGCCTCTCCTCCCCTGCCACACCACCGTACATGCGGGTCCGCATACGGCGGTTCGATAGGTGAGTCCCCCGATGAATTGGCAGGCTGGGTGTTCGCGGTTTGGGGACGCCGTGTGGGTTTCACTTCTCGCGTTAGCATCCATCGCGGGCTTCACCCGCTCCCTGCCTACGGAGGCCCGCCGAAGCGGGATGGCTAGTGCAATACCCTCATCGAGACCCAAGCACTACTGACCCTTCCTATCGTTCGGGCCTTCCTCACTCTCGTGAGTACTACGCCCTCTGCTGACTTCTGCCATGCGGTCAGACCACCTTACGATGGCCTCAGTCACGAGGCCGTGACCGGCAGCAGACCTCCCGAGGTAAGCTCGACCGCCTTCCGCGCACAACCGCCGGATTTACCACCAGTGCCCTTGATGGATATGGGCTTCGCTGTCATTGGCCAGCTCGCCCGGCACTCACGCCTCACTATCCGGTTCTTGTTCATCGGCTCGCGCTTTTGCTCCACGCTTCTTTCAGACCTCGCCTCACGACGACGCCCTTGCGCTTCGCTATCACTTCTCCTCCATCAGGATGGGAAGAGGACTTTCACCTCCAAGCTGTCGAACATGCTCGGCACGCCAAACGGCGAGCGGAGGCTGCTCGCCTCCGCTCCGAACAATGAGACATGCTTAGGGCTTCCAGTCGCGCTTATGCCCGCGCCGCCTTGGCCTTGGTTTTGCTTGCGGTTTTGCCCGCGGTTTTCCCGGCTGCAGCTCCGGTGACGCCGCGAATCGTCCAGAAGTCGCTGCTCAGCTTGGAATCGCTGATGTAGGCATACGGCATCCAGAAATAGCCTCCAATGCCCCAATCCTTGCCCCAGGAGTTGCGAACCAGCATTGCCTTCTTCTTGTCGTCATAGCCGGCGGCCATCACAGCGTGCCCGCCCACAACTTCCTCCTTCTTCTTGTTGGGCATGTGCAGGACACCGGTCTTGGCCACCTGCGCTCCTTCGAACGCGGAGTACACGGTGAAGCCAAAGACAAAGGGATAGCCATCAGCCAGGCAGCTCTTCATCAGGTTGAGGAAAGCATCGGCCGAGCGGGCGCTGATGCGGTGGTAGGCGATGATCTTGTGCTGCAAGGCGTCGGTGTAAGCCAAAGCCTTGGGCTTTTGTGTCACCACCGAAAGGTTCTCGCTGTATGGCCAGTCGGATTCAGGCGGCACGCCCTGCTTCACCACCGACTTAATGCCATCGCGGATCTGGGCGCCGGCGTCCTGGCCGGTGGTGTGCTCCATGACGCGCTCGTTGTAGTAGATAAATAGGCGCGAAGGCATGAAGTCCGCCAGCAACTGTTTCTTCTGCGCGAACTCGAAGGCGCCCCCAATAGAGTTGGCGGTACAACTGCCGACCTGTCCCTGGTCGTAGACGGGCGGGCAACCGGGACGGAGATCGGTGGATTTGGGCAGCGGCTTGGCCGCCACTACCGGCGAGGCGGCGAACAAGAGATCGCGTGGGTCGGGTGTGTCCTTAACCCAACCATAGCGTTGGATTTTGTGTGGCATGGTTACTCCTTTTCAAGATGAGTGAACGTCAGTCGCGGGCCGCTGTCTGGCGGCGGGGCGGCGGGAGCGTTGTGGGATTGTAACCCGATTTCTGATGCTGGTCGAGAAACGAATGCCCAATCGTGATGTTCGACCGGATGTCGCATCCGGCCTGCCGCGCCAGCTCGATTTCATGACTTGCGGTTCTCCCCAGCAGCGCTCAAATCGTTCCGCTTGACAAAATGTTGACAAAACTCGTGGCGGGAATGCTTCCGGACGGGTGTACAATCACCCCACTTGGCGCGGATCGCGGGATAACCGCTCGCTTCCAGTCGCTCGCGATCTGCGGCTCGACGTGGCCGCGTGCCCACGCTGCGGTGCAACTCGGCCCCGTACTCGTGAGATCGAAAG
This sequence comes from uncultured Acidobacteriaceae bacterium, assembly GCA_963785825.1. GTDB lineage: Bacteria > Acidobacteriota > Terriglobia > Terriglobales > Acidobacteriaceae > Bog-257. The sequence continues at coordinate 117,741 of CAWAWQ010000004.1, forward strand.
GGTTGGCCAGCGATCTCGGGGAGGTTGCCATGCAGTATCGCCGTTGGTTGGTTCCGTTCGTAGTTTCCCTTATCATTCCCAGCGTGCAAGCTCAGCTTCGAGGTGGATTCGGAGGTGCAGCCGCCGGAGTGGGCAATGTCCATGTCCACATTGTTCTGGCGAATGACCGCAATGCCGGGCCTTATCTACTTGTTCGCTTGATGTCCGGCTCCAGCGATGCGGTGGTGGGCACAAGCTTCACGAATGATATCGGCCAGGTTGACTTTATCGGTGTTCCCGTCGGCGACTATCACGTCCAGGTCAGCGGTGATGGGATTCAGACCACGAGCAGCGACACCTTCGAAGTCGACAACCGCAAGGTTTCGCAGGCGCAGTACGTGACCGTGCGCAAGATTGAGGACACGGGGCCCAAACCGGTGTCCACGCATTCCAACATGGTTTCAGCCGCCGACCTGAAGATTCCTTCCAAGGCTCGCAAGGAGGTTGATAAAGCCAATGAGTCGATGGCCGAGCAGAACTGGAAGAAGGGGCTGGAACACCTGAACAAGGCGCTTGCCATAGCTCCGGATTATGCAACGGCGTACAACAATCTCGGCGTGCTGTATGCCAGGACCAACGACATGCCCCACGAGGAGGAGGCGCTGAAGAAAGCCATCAGCATCGACGATCACTTCGCTCCCGCATTCCTGAATTTCGCGAAGCTGTGTCTGCAACAGAAGAACTTTCCCCAGGCCGAGAGTTTGTTGCAGAAAGAGGTGAGCATGGATGCCAACAACGCAGAAGCGCTGATGCTGCTGGCCGATGCGGAGTACATGAACCGCCACTTCGACGCCGCCATTGTCAGCGCCCATGCCTCCCATGCCGCCGCACAAGAGCACCCGTCCTTCGTGCACTACATCGCGGCCCGCGCCTATCAGCAGGAAAACCGGCAGCAAGAGGCACTGACGGAGTTCCAGATGTTTTTGAAGGAAGAACCCAAGGGGCCGCGCGCCGATCATGTTCGCGGCGACATCGCCAAGCTGCAACAAGCGACGCAAGCGGCGGCACAGTGAAGCGGCTTAATGGGCTTTGCAACAGACGCCTTCAGATCTGCCTGAGAAACAATTGCTTGGCAGCGAAATCTAACGTGAAGCTGTCATCCTGAGCGCAGGCGCGCTTCGGCGCGCCGGAGTCGAAGGACCCCTATATCTCCACCAATTTGTTTGCCAACCGGCTACTGGCTACTGGCTACTGTCTTCTCCGCATCTAGCGCTCGTGGCGTGTTGCTGAACCACCACACCAACTCACGATCCGAGACACGTCTCCTCGATTGGATAATCGCTCGCTTGCGCCGAATGCTGTCACGCGCCTTCCACCAGTACGTCACCGCCGACCACAATCGCCGGTCGCTCACGGCTGCATAGCCGAAGGTCATGATGTCGCGCCATAGCACGGGAAAGAAGAGCCGCCAACACAGCCAGCCCGAGGCGTTCTTGCCGCGCATCAGAAATCGGTTTTTTGCCGAATGCCAGTTGATCACCAGCGGCAGGTCCTTGCGGCGCTCCGGTGTTACTCGCCGCACGTGCCACGCCACCGCCATTGGCACGTAAAGGCACTTCCAGCCCATCAACTGCGCGCGCCAGGCCAGATCGCCATCTTCGCGGAAGGCGAAAAATTCCTCGTCGAAGAATTCGCCTTCTACCGAGACGGCCTCGATGAAGTTGCGGCGAAAGAATGCCGCCGCGCCGCTGGCACCGAAGACATACTGCGTACGGTCGTATTGGCCGTGGTCCGTCTCCTCGGCGCCACGGTCGAGGTGCCGCATGTTGGGCGTGAAATAGATGCCGGTGGAATCGATGATGTTGGTGCGGCGCGGATCGGTATCGACTGCAGACGTTGTTGCAGGAATCTGGTTTTGAAGGGGCACGCCTTCAGGCGTGCCATGAAGGTTCGGGTAGAGCGGGCCTTCAGGCCCGCGTGCAAGGCCACCCTCTATATCTCGGTCGGGCGCTGAGGTCGAAGACCTCAGCGCCCGACCGGCTTCATTGTTGCTGCTCGACCCAACCCTAAAGGGTTGCTCTACCTTATGAGGCGACGGGTCCCATCGCAGAAGCTTCCCACACAGTGACCCTGCCTGCGGATGCCCTTCACCCGCCCTGATAAGCTGCGCGATGAAGTCCGGACTGAGCACGACATCAGGGTTCAGGCACAGCACCCATTCGCCGCGCGAGGCGCGAATCGCCTGGTTCTGCCCGGCAGCAAAACCAACGTTGCGCTCGTTGTAGATGACCCGCCACTGCCCTTCCACTTCTTGCAGCAGCGCTCGCGTGCCGTCCTCGGAGGCATTATCGACGATGATGACCTCGAGTTCGCGATAGTCCTGCCCCCGCAGCGCCGCGAAGCACTCGCCAAGGTGCTGCGCCGAATTCCAGGTGACGATGGTGATGGAGACCATGGAGCAAGTGCGCTCGGGTGGTGCGCAAGATTCAGTTTAGGCGAGTTAGCTTATAACCTCACGCCGGGAAAACAGATCCAACAGTCAGTAGTATGAAACAATACGTCCATGAAACGCTCGTTTTGGGCATCGGTGTGGCGCGAGGGGGCCTGGTACGTTTCGCAGTGTCTCGATGTGGACGTCGCGAGCCAAGGCGCCACTGAAGAGGAGGCTCTGGAGAATTTGAAGGAAGCCCTTGAACTTTACTTCGAGCCGCCGCACGCGACACGCCCACCCAAAATCCGAACCATCGAGGTCGAGATTGGGGCGGCTTAAGCCGCTGCCGTTTCGCGAAGACCCTGAATGAGTGACACACCCGGCCCACTCCCGAGAAAAAGCAGATCCCTCCTCGGCCTGAAGGCCTCGTCGGGATGACAAAAGCAAAAAAGGACTTACGTCGGCGCGGCTGAAGCCGCGCCCCTTCGCCCCTAGTACGCCCCCCGCCCGGAGAGCACGATCGGAATTGTCCGCAGGAAGATCTTGGCGTCGAGCCACAGCGACCAGTTGTCGATGTACTTCAGGTCGAGCTGCATCCAGCGGTTGAAGTCCACGTGGTTGCGGCCTTCCAGCACCCAGGTGCAGGTGAGGCCGGGACGCATACGCAGCCGGCGCCGCTGCCAGTCTTCGTACTGCTCCACTTCTTCGGGAACCGCCGGCCGCGGGCCGACAAACGACATTTCGCCGCGAAAGACGTTCCACAGTTGCGGCAGCTCATCGAGGCTGAAGCGGCGCAGCCAGCGTCCCACCGGCGTGATCCGCGGGTCGTCGCTGATCTTGAAGACCGGCCCGTCCAGCTCGTTGAGCTGGTGCAATTCGGCGCGCATCTGCTCGGCGTCATTGATCATGGAGCGGAACTTGTAGAGCGTGAAACGCCGCCCTCCGAGGCCGCAGCGCGTTTGCCGGAACAATACCGGGCCGGGTGAGGTGATGCGGATCATCGCCGCAATCGCCAGCATCAGCGGCGAAAGTATCATCAGCGCGGCAGCCGACACCACTACATCGAACAGGCGCTTGAAGAAGAGCCGCAGCTCGCTGTCGGGGGCGCTCGACAGGCTGAGCAGCTGCACTTCGCGGAAATTCTCCAGGTAAATGCGCGAGTAGGCCGGCGGCAGGAACTCCAACTGCACGCGGGTGCGGATGCCGAGATCGGCGCAGTGTTGCATCACCGGCTCCAAGCGTGCCAGCTCCTGCATGTTCACGGCGAAGATAATTTCATCCACTACATGATTTTGCAGAATGCTGCCCACCGAATTAAGCGGGAAGACATCGTAGCCGCCGAGCTTGGGGGCGGATGCTTCGCCGTCGGGTTCGACGAAGCCGACCAGCCGAAGGCCCATGCCGCGGCTCTCTTCGATCAGCGTTGCCATCTCGCGCGCGCGCGGCCCGCAGCCTACGATCAGCAGGTAGTGATAGCGGCCAAGCCGATCGCGCATCAGCGAGACCCCGGAGTACGACAGAGTCCGCCCTATCACCAGCAGCACGAAATCCACAGCCCCGATCAGCAGGACGTAGGTGCGGCTGATGTCCACGCGCCGGAATAGGTACAAGCCGGCATAAATGACGACCAGCACGATTGCCAGCTGGCTGACAATATTCAGCACGAGCTGGATGGGATTGCTGAGCTCGAGGTCGCGATAAAAGCTGGAGAAAGATCCCACCACCGCCCAGACCGCCAGGAACGCAATCAGCAATGGAACGTAATGGGTAAAGGGATAGATTCCCGGCAGCCGCGCACTAAAGAATTCAAAGCGCACCAGAAAAGTGCGCAGCAGGTAGGCGACGACGAAGGCGACACACGTCACCCCGAGGTCTTGCAGCAAAGTAATCGTGCTGAGAAGTTTGGAACGTCGATCGAACACAATAACTGCCGTTGTCTGCTACGGATTAAGAATGTCAATCCGGCGGCCTTGCCGCCTGGGACGTCGTGGAAACAGGCGCAGGAACGAAGATAGCCCAGACGTCAGAACGTGCACTTCAGTATCAACTGTAGCAGGGTTTCTCCCGCCTCGGCCACTAGTGTAGGCTACTGAGTTACCCTCGATGGCACCCGGACGCCAAGCTTCTCCGCCCGAAATGTTGCACCCCACAGCTTCGCACTCAGGCAACGCAGTGGTATCAGAATTCGGCGTGCTACGCTGGGGCCGCCTGCTGGACGGCGCCATTTATTTCTTCTTCGCGCTGTTCGTGATCCTGTTGCCACACTCCATCAAAGGAGCGCAACACGCGTGGCAAATTGCGTTCCTGCTCTGGCTGGCGAAGCTAACGATCGAGCGTAAGCGGCCGCTACCGCAACCGCTCTCAGCACCACTGCTGGCTTATGTCACGCTGAGCGGAATTTCCACCTTGCTCAGCCCCGATCCTTATCTCAGCTGGGACAGGATGAAGATCGTCTGCCTCATCCTGGTAAGCATTGTCTTCGCGCAGAACCTGCAGCGGTTGAAACAGGTGCGAACGCTGATCGTCCTGCTGGTCCTCTCCGGCCTGGGAGCGGCAGCTTTTACCGGCTGGCAATACACCTACGGGGTGGGAGTACGGGTCTCCTACATCCTCCGCGTTGCGCCACTTTACCAGGCACAACTGCACCACGACGACATCATCACCCATCTCAATGGCCGGCCCGTGCACAGCCCAACGGAACTGGAGAGAATCGTCGAGCAAAGTCCTGCGGGAACCATTTTTCGCATCGACTACGTGCGCGGTTTTCCCTTCCATAAGCGGCAAACCGCAGCCAGTCGCGAGCAGTTTTTCAAGAGCGGCTTTGGAACTCATTGGCTGCAATTCGCTCGCGGCAAGCCATTCAAGGCACAAGGCACGCTCGGGCACTACGTCGTGTTTGCGGAGATGCTGATGCAAATTGGCTGCATCACCTGGGCTATGCTGCTGAGCACCCATTCTCGCAAGCGGGGAATGCAGCTCCTGTTCGGCGTGACGTTCGTTGCTTTAACGGCGACGCTTTTCCTTACCGAAACGCGTGCTGCGCTGGGTGGACTGGCCGCGGGCTGCTTTGTTTCCTTGCTCCTGCTAACGGGCAGGCGCTCGCGGATTTGGGCTATCACCGCGATCGTCGCCTTGGTGATCGCATCCGCGGCGTGGATTCATCACACGCGGGGCGCGCAGTGGCTCGGCGCGCACGATCCCGGAACGCAATTCCGCACCATGATGTGGGAAGACGGCTTGCGGCTCATTCGCCAGCATCCCTGGTTTGGCGTGGGCATGGAGACCATCCGCAATCACTGGTCGGAGTGGAATATCCGGGCGTTTACCTGCTTCCACGATGAAAGCCATTTTCATAATGACATGATCCAGATCGCGGTCGAGCGCGGCCTGCCGGCATTAGCGGCATGGCTGTGGTTCGTGGTTGCCTATCTGATCCTCCTCTGGCGATTGGTTCGCAAGAGTCGCGGACGGAGCCGCTTTGCCACCGGCCTGGCTGCCGGCATCCTCGGCAGCTTCGTAGCATTTCAGACGACTGCCGTGGTGCATTACGACCTTGGGATCGAATCGGTGGCCATGATCTTATTCTTCTATTTGGGTGTGGCCATCGCGCTGGATCGCATGATAGGACAACCGGAAGCACTCGATGTGCAGTAGCTTTGGGTCAATGCGATGACGAACTCAACAGCCGCTGCGCCCGCCGCAAAAGTACAGTCGAGGTGGTGGATCCCCATCGTGCTGCTGTGCTTGTTTGTGCTGCAATCGCTGTGGTTCATCAAGACGCAATCGTTTACCTATGACGAGCCGGGGCACATCATCGCCGGCCTGGAAGCCTGGCAGCACGGGCGCTTCGAGATGTGGACCGACCATCCACCGCTCGGGCGCTTCTGGCTGATGCTGCCACTGGCGCGCGCGCATGTCGAGATTGCGTCGGAGCCGCTGGTTCGTGGGTACCGCGTGACCGCAATGCAACCCGGGCCGGAGTGGCTGGCGTGGCACACGCGGCCGATGAACACGTTGCTCGGCGTGGCCTTGGGCATCACGCTATGGTTCGCCACCCGGCGCTTGTTCTCCGAAGGCGCGGCCAATGTCGCGCTGGCACTGTTCGCGTTCACGCCCTCGTTGATTGCACATTTCTCCGTCACGACCACCGATGGCATCGGCGCGCTATTTGTCTTCCTCGCTGCGTTTCAGTTGGTGCGCTGGCGCAGCAATCCAAACCGCGCGCAAACCGTCCTGATGGGGTTCGTGCTAGGCGGCTTGCTGCTGGCCAAGCTGTCCACGCCTCCGGAGTTCCTGCTGGGCCTTGTGCTCATGCTGTTTTTGCGTCGCGGCGCAGGCTGGAATCGATTGCGAGAATTGAACTGGAAACCTGCGCTGGCGGCGCTCGGCATTGCGCTGCTTACCTTCTGGGCGGGATACCTGTTTCACGTGTCGCACCTCAAGGTAGGCGATGGCCAGGTAATCGCAACTTTTCCCAACCGGCCGGTGAAGACATGGGCGACAAAATCCAAAGTGCAGCTGAATCTTTTCGTGCCGGCGGGAGAATACATTGAAGGCTTTCGCGAGGTGGCGCTCAGCAATCGTCGCGGCCGTCCCGCGTGGTTCCTGGGAAAGATTTATCCCAAGGGCGGCATAAAGACCTACTACCCGGTTGCCATCGCGCTGAAGTGGCCCACGATTCTGCTGCTGTTCTTTGTCGCCAGCCTGATACTCGGGATTCGCAAGACATGCAGCGCACCGGGAGACCTGCTGGTGATTTCTCTTTTTGGACTGGTATTTCTCGCGTTCGCGTTGCAGTCGCGTTTTGCCATCGGCGAGCGGCACATCCTGCCGCTGTATCCGTTCGCGCTATTGATTGCCGGCGGCATCTGGGAGCACGCGCGCAAGCATCGCCTCGGGATGGCAGCCGTGATTCTGGCGCTCTGTCTGAATGCGGCCGACGCGTTGCGCTACGCGCCCGATTACCTGGCCTACTTCAACATTTTCGTTAATTCGAGCAGCAGTTGGCGGCTGCTGACCGATAGCAATCTGGATTGGGGACAGGGGCTGCTGGCCCTGCGCTCGTACGAGCGGCAGCATCCGAATGAGTATTTGTACCTCGCGTATTTCGGATCGGTCGATCCCGCGCTGTATGGGATTCGGGCTGTGCCGCTGAAGCCAGACGAGCGCGCCAGCGGCAAGATTGTCATTGGCGCAAGCTGCCTCTCAGGGCAGGTGCTCGACGATCCGAAAAATTATCGCTGGCTATGGCCATACCAGCCAAAGCAGGTGCTGGACCACGCGATGTGGGTGTTCGATATTGAGCCGTGAAGGTATGCGGGAAACTTTTTAATCCCTTTGCTCTTTCCTCCGCGCCAACAAATAAGCGCGAATCAACTCGTTCAAGTCGCCATCCAGCACGCGATCAACATCGCCGATCTCGACTCGCGTCCGCAGGTCTTTCACCATGCGATATGGCTGCAGAACGTAAGACCGTATCTGGGAACCGAAGTCGATGTCGAGTTTGGAGTCTTCAATGTGCTTCGTCTCTTCGCGCTTCTTTTCCAGCTCGTATTCATATAATCGCGAGCGCAGAATGCTCATCGCCTTCTGGCGGTTCTTGTGCTGCGAGCGCTCATTCTGGCAGGCGACAACAATACCCGTCGGAATGTGCGTGATGCGCACCGCTGAATCCGTGGTATTAACGTGCTGGCCACCCTTGCCACCGGAGCGGTACGTATCGGTGCGAATGTCGTCCGGCTTGATGTCGATCTCGATGCTTTCGTCGATCTCGGGCGAGACATAGACGCTGGCGAAGGACGTATGCCGGCGCTTGGCCTGGTCAAAGGGCGAGATGCGCACCAGGCGATGCACTCCGATCTCGCTGGTCAGAAGTCCATAGGCATATTGCCCATTGACGCCGAAGGTTGCCGACTTGATGCCGGCTTCGTCGCCTGGCTGATATTCGTAGAGCTGCGTCTGGAAGCCCTGGCGCTCCGCCCAGCGCAGATACATGCGCATCAGCATTTCCGCCCAATCCTGCGATTCGGTGCCGCCCGCGCCCGGATGAATGGTGACAATGGCGTTGCGCGCGTCGTTTTCGCCGGAGAGCAGCGTCTCGGTCTCGAGCTTTTCCACCAGCCGGCGCAGATCATCAACTTCCCGTCGCAGGTCGGCAGAGACATCCTCGCCTTCGTGCGCAAGATCGAAGTAGGCGTTGATGTCGCCCGAACGGCGAACGAGTTCGTCGTGCGTGGCGAGAGCGCTTTCCAGTCGCTTCTTGTCGCGCATCACCTGCTGAGATTTTTCCGGATTCGACCAGAGCGTGGGATCGGCGGTTTGCTTTTCGATGTCGCTCAGCTTTTCGCGCAGCTTAGGCGCGTCAAAGATACTCCTGGAGGTCGTGAACTTTGTCGCGTAGGCCGGAATATTCCTGTTCGAACTCTTCAACCATCTCGATAAAAACCTTTCAATCAACCACAGAGACACAGAGGCACCGAGAAGAGGATAGCAATTAAGAATTAGCAATTAGCCCCTATGCAACCGGCGATTGTCAACCGGTCGCTACGAGCGCGATTGTCGAAAAGCTCTGTGCCTCTGTGTCTCTGTGGTGAATCAATGCTTAGGCAATCTGCGGCTGCGCCGCGTCGGCAGGCCTGAAGTAGCGCAGCAGCAGGCCCAGCAAGGTGATTATCGCACAGGTGATGGGGAACCAGTCACCGTGCCGGGTGTAGAACGTGGTCGATTGCTCCAACGAATAAGCGGCTTGCAACTGCATTCGCTGATTGCGAGGAAGTTCGGCGACGATGCGGCCATAGGGATCGATGACCGCAGTGATGCCGGTGTTAGTGTCGCGCAGTAGCCAGCGATTATTCTCCACCGCCCGCATGCGGGCCTGGTTCAGGTGCTGCCGCGGCGCTCCACCTTCCCCATACCAGCCATCATTGGAGATGTTGACCAGCAGCTCCGCCCCATTTTTCGCGAATTGCCGAACTTCGTTAGGAAATATCGATTCGTAGCAGATGAAGACCCCGGCCCTGGTATCGCCAATATCCAGCGGCGCACGCGACTTGCCCCGCGCGAAGGTCCCAACCTGCCGCGTGAGCCCGCCGGCAAAGCTGAACACCTTCTCGAACGGCACATACTCTCCGAAGGGCACCAGATGGATCTTGTCGTACCGCGCGGTTACGGCGCCATTGGGCACAACCACCGCCGCGGAGTTGTAAATGTCCGGCTGGCGGTTGGGCTCTCCGGTGTGTTCGATACCCAGCGAGCCGGCAATGATATAGGAATCGGTGTGGCGCGCGATCTCCGCCAAGGTGTGGCGAAAGTGCAGGTCGGTGATGAAGAACGGCGCTGGCGATTCTGGCCAGACAATCAGCCCGGGCGTCCCCGGCTTGTTGTTCTCCGGACGAATGCTGAGTTGCTGCAACGAGCTAAGCGTCTGGGTGAGATAGTCGAGCGTCCAGTCGCCAGAATCGAGAATCGGAGTATTTGCCTGCACCAGGGTTGCGCCATCGCTGGTGGGCAGGGCCGCGGGATGCTCGAGCTTGCCCGCGTGCAATGCAATGGCAGCGGTGAGCGATGCGGTTAGCAGAAGCCTCCGGCGTTGGTAAGGCACCAGAAACGCAGCCGCCACCGCAGTGTTGACTAGCGCGATTTCAAATGAAATTCCGTATACCCCGGTGACAGTGGCGATCTGCGATAGTGGAATGTTGTCGACCTGGGTCGTGCCCAGCAGGTCCCAGGGAAATCCGGTGATGTAGGTACGCGCGAGTTCGACGGCGACCCACAGAAACGGCGTAAAGACCAGCGCTCGCAGGCTGAAACCGTTGCGGCGCGCGGCAATGAGCGCAAGCAGAAGTCCAAAGAGCCCGTGATAAAGCCCGAGATAGAGCGCGAAGAGCACCAGGATGAGAACCGACATCGCGCTGCCGATCCCGCCATAAACATGCATGACATGGAAGATCCAGGAGCAGCTTCCCAGATACCAGATCACCCCGCAGACGTAGCCCAACAGGAATCCCTGCCATGCCGTCGCCGGAGCGAGGAACTGGCCGCCGTCGGCGAGCACCATCATGACATCCTGCTCGCGGCATTTCAGGATGGCATAGATCAACGGCGCGAGAGCCACCCAGCTCAGCAGGTAAATGGAGGGATTGGGGAAGATCAGGACCTGAAGCACGCCCGACAGGCAGGCGAAAATCCAGGCTCTCGGGCGGATGCGTCTCACTGAGCGAGTGTAGCAAAGGAAAATGTCACTTCGACCGGAGCGAAGATTACGAGTTGATTACAGGACAAATCGGGGAGGACACAGCGCCCACACGACGCGGCGGCTGAGAAGGTGCTCTTCAAGCGAATCTTTGCAGTGCTCTCGTTACTGACCCTCCATGCGCCCCAGTTGGCCCTCATGGGACTCAATTTCCTGGGCTTGCTTTACGACTGCTCGGAGAGGGTAGCAATCATGGAGGCGAGCCGATCTAGGCGCGCATCGGTCCCTTGCATTTGTTGACTGACTTGCGCAATCTGTGCCGCGTTCTGCGCAATCTGTGCCGCGTTCTGGGCGATCAACTCCTCGTGTTTCAGGGTTTGATCGTAAAGTCGGGCCATCGCCGCCCAGAACTCGTCGAAGCTGCCAAATGTGGCGCCCATTGCGAGTAGTCTATCCTTTTGTCGATCCAACTGCGGAGCACGGACTCGCTGCAGTTGCTGTTACTTTATCGCCACCAGCTTATTCATCAGCTCCGAGTAGTCCTTCTTCTCCACTCCATGCACTTGCTTGTTGTACTCGTCCACCTTCGCAGAGTAATTCATCGAGCAGAATTTCGGACCGCACATCGAGCAGAATGCCGCTTCTTTGTAGTAAGCGTCGGGCAGTGTCTCGTCATGCATGGAGCGTGCCGTCTCCGGATCGAGCGACAGCGCGAACTGCTTGTCCCAATCGAAGGTGTAGCGCGCGTAGCTGATGGCGTCGTCGCGGTCGCGCGCTCCCGGGCGGTGCCGTGCCACGTCGGCAGCGTGGGCCGCGATCTTATAGGCGATGATACCGTCCTTCACGTCCTTGTCATTGGGCAGGCCAAGATGCTCCTTCGGCGTGACATAGCACAACATAGCCGCGCCGTGCCACCCGATCATCGCGGCACCGATGGCTGAGGTGATGTGATCGTAGCCGGGCGCAATGTCGATCACCAGCGGCCCCAGCGTGTAGAACGGCGCACCGTGGCAGAGTTCGACTTCCTTGTCCACCTGCTCCTTGATTTTGTCCAGCGGCACGTGCCCCGGCCCTTCGATCATCACTTGCACATCACGCTCCCAGGCTTTTTTCGTCAGCTCGCCCAAGGTCTTGAGTTCCGCGAACTGCGCTTCATCACTGGCATCCGCGATGCAACCCGGCCGCAATCCATCGCCCAGCGAGTAGCTCACGTCGTACTTGGCGAGAATCTTGGTAATGTCGTCGAAACGCTCGTAGAGGAAGTTCTGCTTGTGATGGTGCGCCATCCACTGTGCCAGGATCGCGCCACCGCGGCTGACGATGCCGGTAATGCGCTTGGTGATCAGCGGCAGATATTCGACCAGCACCCCCGCGTGGATGGTCATGTAATCCACGCCTTGCTCAGCTTGCTCCTCGATCACTTCCAGCATGATGTCGGCGTTCAAGTCCTCGATTCGCTTCACGCGCGCCACCGCTTCGTAAATCGGCACTGTGCCGATCGGCACCGGCGAGTGCCGCAGGATAGCTTCGCGGATCTCGTGAATCCCGCCTCCGGTCGAAAGGTCCATCACCGTGTCGGCGCCGTAATGTACCGAGGTATGCAGCTTCGTCAGTTCCTCATCGACATTGCTGGTCACGGACGAGTTGCCAATGTTGGAGTTGATCTTGCACTTGGAGGCCACCCCGATGCACATCGGCTCCAGCTCAGGATGATTAATGTTGGCCGGGATGATCATGCGTCCCGCCGCAACTTCGTCGCGCACCAACTCGGGCGCAAGTTGCTCGCGTTCGGCGACGAACAGCATCTCTTCGGTGAGCAGGCCCTGGCGCGCAAAATGCATCTGCGACATGTTGGTGTCGCCGTTGCGCGCTGCTTCTTCACGGCGCTTGCTGATCCACTCCGCGCGCGGCTTCGGAGAGTTCGTGGCATTGCTGCCATTGCTTGCAGTCATGTAACCCCCAGTTGAAACTTAATTATAGCGCCGCGAAATTAAGAAGATGAGGGCGACAGTGGGCACGAAGGAATATCGCGGGGGTCGTCGATGCGTAGCCGACGCAGGTGTTAACCTATTTTCGTGGGCAGAAACGGGGGAGACTCTTCACTCCCCCTTGTAAGCGACAGAGGCGATATCTGTCACTATGGATTCAGCGGTGGACGCTTAGGTTGTATAAGGACGAACATGCCGCAGGCGGCGGAGACAATCCCGAGCATCCCGCAAATCGCCCGTATTGCCGGTGCGGAAGAGCGCACTCTGATGCTGGACGGCGTGACCTGGCGCTACTGGTTTGCCGGCTCCGGGCCGCCCCTGCTGCTGATCCACGGATTCATGGGGTACTCCTTCTCGTGGCGCTTCAATATGGAGCCGCTGTCGCGACATTTTTCGGTTTACGCCTTTGACTTGCCAGGATGCGGTTTCTCACAGCGCGCCGACCAACCGGAGTGCACGCTGGCCGGCGATGCCGAAGCCGTTCTGCGCTTCATGGAGCGGCTGGGAATCGAGAATGCCGATCTTGTGGGCTCCTCGCGCGGCGGGGGGCTAGCCGTCGTGATGGCTGCAATGGCCTCGCGCACCAACCAACTGCACCGCATTCGCCGATTGGTGCTGGTTTCGCCCATCAACCCATGGTCGAGCCACGGCAAGGTTTTGACCCGCTTACTCGCGACTACCCTGGGCGGCCTGTACGTCGTCCATGTGCAACCGCGATTGCGAATCGTAGCCATGCGCTATTTCAAGGCGCTCTACGGGGACCCCAAGCGCATCTCTCCGGGAACCTTCGAGGGCTATACCGCCGGCGTCGAAGTGCCTGGCAGCTTCGAACACCTGTTGCGGATCCTGCGCTCGTGGCGCGACGACTTGGCGGCGATCGGCGCGTCGCTGCCCATCATCCGCGGCATTCCTACTCTGCTGCTTTGGGGCTCGCGCGACCGCGCCGTCTATCCGTCGTCCATCCATCAGTTGAAGCGGGAATTGCATAACACCGCGTTGGTCATGTTCCCCGGCGCCGGTCACATGCCCTACGAGGAAGTGCCGGAGGAGTTTAATCGCGTGCTCTGCGATTTTCTGCTGGATAATACGCCACGGACCGCACTCGAGATCGCCGCGGACGCAGAACCGTCGATCACCATTTCCTCTCCGCGACATGCTTAATCCCGAGTTTCACCACGGAGTCCCAGGCCCGCCTAACGGCGGGTCGATAGGCGACGGAAACTCAAAGAGTTTCTGGAGAGGACACGGAGCGCACCCAGTTTTTTGGATTGCCTTGGCATCACCCGTATACTCCGGCAGGTAAGAATTGGCATAAGGATCACCAGCCGTTGATCACCACAGAGGCACAGAGGTTTGAATTCTTCTCCGTGGGCTCCGTGGGCTCCGTGGGCTCTGTGTTCTCCGTGGGTTAAAACCACCTAATCCGCGGCGCTATCGCTGGGTTGATATACCTCGACGGCAGCCTGACGAACGGGCAGCCAGCCGGCCAGCGCCGCGCCCAGGTACATCGCTCCCACGATCCAGAAGCCGTAGAGCAGCCCATAGCGATGCGCCGCTTCGCCCACTAGCAGCGCGGTGCAGATTTGCAGCGCGCTGGCCATGAAGAAGAACGTGTTCTGCACCCGCCCCATGAAATGGCGCGGCACAAGTTGCATCATTTCGCTCGACAGAGCAATGCCGCCCGCGCCGCGACAGGAGCCCATCACGAAATAGATACTGACGGCCAGGGCCAGCCAACGAGAAAACGGCAACAGGAAGAGCGATGCCGCAATCGTTGCCATGGTCAGCGTCACCGAGCGATTCGCGCCTTGGCGGCGGATGAATCCCGCAGCATAGAAGACGCTGACGAAGGCGCCCACCGCCCATCCGGCATTCAGCCAGCCATAACCCACAGCGCCGCCATGCAAGATTCGTTCGCTCAATGGCGCGGAAAGCACGCCCTGCGTCATCATGGCCGCCACGAACAGCGCCCAGGCGATGCCGAACAGCAGCACCCGCCGGTTCTCGCGAACGTACCCGTAGCCTTCCCGCAGTTGGTGAAGGTAGTACGCCACGGGACCACCCAGTGTCGCCTCCGCGTTTTCCGGTTCCGGTCGCGATACGGTTACGCGCCCTTTGCGCACCTGGAACACGCAAGCAATCGAAATCAGATAGCTGGCGCAATCGATGAGCAGCACACCCCCGAGGCCGATGCGGTTGTAAACGAATCCGACGACTGCCCCGGCCATCAACCATCCACCCTGAAAAGCCGCAAGCATGAGCGAGTTGGAGTCAAGCATCTTGTCGTCCGGCGTCAACTCCTGGATGAGCGCGTTCACCGTGGGAAAGAACATCCAGAAGCCGATGGCCACCAGGATATTCATCAGATATACATGCCATAGCCGCGCGTGATGGGTGAACACCAGCATCGCGACCAGGAAGATGATCGCCCCGCGCGTGGCATCGAGCCACAGCATCAGATGGCGCCGGTCTTCGCGATCGATGAGCACGCCGGTAAAGGGCAGCAGCACCAGCGAAGGCAGCGTCTGCAGTGCGATCAGCGTGCCCAGCGACACCTCGGAATGCGTGGCCTGCAGGATGTACCAGATCACGGCGGCGGAGTTCATCCCGCTGCCGATCATGGAAATGAGATTGGCCGTAAAAATCAGCCGCATCCCCCGGTGCCGCCACATCTCGCGCATGGATACATCGTAAACCACTGTGCCAGCACAACAGTTCGGCAGGATTGCATTTCTGTAGTTACTAATTTAGCCGTACAATTAACAGTGTAAGACCTATGATCTTGTTCGAGTGGGACGAAGCGAAAGCGGAGAGCAACTGGCGTAAGCATCGAGTCAGCTTTGAGTTGGCGCGAGCCGTTTTCCTCGAGCGTTTCGCGCTCGTGGAAGAAGATCTTGTGGTGAACGGAGAACCTCGACGGCGTACCATGGATTTGGTTCCGCCGACTACGATTCTCTTTGTCGCCCACACCATTGAAGAAAAGGCGAGCATGAGATTGTGAGAATTATTTCCGCGCGACGTGCCACGCGGGGAGAGTGTATCCGATATGAGCAGAATCGTGAGAAGTACGTTGGCTGACGTCAAGCTGACCCCTAAGCTGAAACGGGAACTCGAGAGACTGGCCAAAATGCCAGACAGCGAAATCGATTTTTCCGATATTCCGGAGGCAACGGAGAAGTTCTGGAAGAACGCTGTCCGCAACCCGTGGTATCGCCCGCGAAAGCAGCAGGTGACCTTGCGCATCGATGCCGACATTCTTGCCTGGCTGCGTCAACAGGGCAAGGGGTACCAGTCCCGGCTCAACGCCCTGTTGCGTGCAGCCATGATTGAGCAATTGCACGGAAAGAAGAAGAGCGCCTAGATGGGCCTGCGTCGCCTCTTTCGCAAGGAAAAACAAGAGCACCGGATTCTGCGTGAGGCCACCGCACGCGCCGGCGCGCTGGTTCCGGAGTACCACCGGCCCACGCCGGAGTGCCCTCATCCGGAACGCTGGAGCATGTACGACTCGATGACCGCCGAAGTCGAGGTGCTGGAATTTCTGCGCACCCTGGTGACGACTATCAAACCTAACCTGGTGGTGGAGACCGGAAGCTTTATGGGCGTCAGCACGATATGGATCGCCGAAGCGCTGCGACTGAATGGCTTCGGGGGAATCATCAGTTGCGAGTACGATTCCAAGGTATTCGCAGCCGCGAAACAGAAGATCGACGCCTGGGAGTTTCGCGACCTCATCGACTTGCGTAATGAATCCAGCCTGGAAATGCGGGTCGACGGCACCATCGATCTGTTCTTCAGCGACAGCGACATGCTTATCCGCGAAGCAGAAGTCCGGCGCTATTTGCCGCAGATTTCGCCCTTTGGACTGATCCTGATGCACGACGCCAGCTCCCACTTGGAGCAGGTGCGTGACGCCGCGCTCAAGCTGGAAGCTGAAGGGCTGATTTCCGTCGTGCTGCTGCCGACGCCGCGAGGACTGGTGGTCGCGCAGAAACGAGAGGGACGCAAGTGAACATGGCAGCTGCTCGTATTGCCTTAGTGGGCGATTACAACCCGGATGTAATTGCCCACCAAGCGATTCCGAGGGCGCTGGCGTTGGCGACAAATGGCGCAGAGCTTCAGCCGCTGTGGCTCGACACGGAATCTGCATTGAATGCGGAATTGGATGATTACGCCGGATTCTGGTGTGTGCCGGCGAGTCCCTACCGGTCAATGGAAGGAGCGCTTCGGGTTATTCGTTTCGCACGTGAGCAGAAGCGGCCGTTTCTTGGCACCTGTGGCGGATGCCAGCACGCGGTCCTGGAATTCGCGCGTAACGTGCTGAACATTGCCGGCGCCGGACATACGGAGAGCGATTTTTCCACCTCAGAGCCGGTGATCACCAACCTGGCGTGTGCCTTGATCGAAGCCAACGAAGTGCTGCACACAGTTCCGGGAAGCCGGTTTCGCGAAATCTATGGCGTCGACGAGATTCGCGAGACCTACCGCTGTAGCTACGGTCTCAATCCCGATTACCTACCGCGCCTGGTCGAAGGCGGGTTGCGGGTGGGAGTGACGGGGCCGAATGGTGAGGCGCGGGCCGTCGAACTGCCTGCGCATCCGTTTTTCTTCACGACCCTTTTCCAGCCGGAGCGCTCGGCGCTCAGCGGCAAGCGTCATCCGGTAATCGACGCATTCGTCGAGGCGGCAGCGCACGCGGCGCGGGGCGCGACTCAGTCCGGCACAGCGCTCGGTTCCGCAGCAGGCTAGGCAGTCGCAGAGGCAGCCCTTGCCAATCGCCCCCAGCTCTGGGTACCCCGTTCTGGCCCGGTTTTGGCCAGGGCAAGGCCAAATCTCCGCCGTATCCGTAAACTCAAACTGCCCCAGGTCAGAAATCACAGCGCCAGTTCCGAAAACGCGTTACGATTCCGGAACCAATCGTCTAGGGTGTCCGCTCTACCGTGGTCTGCCCTGGGTCTTGCGAGGTGTGTCATGCGCTTTGCCCGTTTCCTGATCGCCTGTGGACTGCTGATCTGTTCGCTCGCGGGGTGGTCGCAGAACGTGAAAATCGTCATCCCCGCCGGCACGCCGGAGGACAAAGATCTTTCCGCTATTGCCGCAGAATCGGATGCTCAGAAGCGAATCCCTCTCTATCAGGAGGTTCTTAAGAAATACGCCGACAACAAGGCGGCGGCGGCCTACGGCGATTGGCAGTTGTCCCATCAGTACCTCGCAACCGGCGACACGGCGCAGGCCCTGGACTATGGCGACAAAGCACTGGAGCTGTACCCTAACAACCTCGACATTCTGGTCTCGCAAGTCGGGGTCGCGCAGGCTATGAAGGACAACGGCAAGGTCGTCGATTACGCCGTGCGCGGCGCAGGCGTCTTCGAATCCATCGCCACCCAGCCCAAGCCGGCGGATACATCCGATACCGACTGGAAGGCTCGCATCACTGACGAGCAGGACGCCGCCCGGTCGAGTTACGAGTTTCTGGAAACTGCCGCTTACAACGCCATCGTTAGCGAGCAGGATGCGGCGAAGCGAATGGCCTACATCGAGAAGTTCACCCCGGCGTTCCCCAAGTCGAAATTCGAAGCGCAGGTGTCGCAACTGGCTCTCTATAGTCTGCAACAATTGAACCAACCGCAGCGGCTCGAAACCTACGGCGAGAAGGCTCTGGCGGCCAATCCCGATAGCATTCCCACCCTGCTTATGTTGGCCAACGCCTACTCGGAAGATCCCAAGCAGGTCGCAAAAGCCGTGACCTATAGCCAGAAGGTCATCGCGCTAAGCGCACCGAACATCGCAAGCGGCGATAAGAACCAGAAGCTTTCCGCAGGAGTAGCGCATTCCACACTGGGATACGCGTATCTGAAAGAAGACAAACTGGCCGCCGCTGTACCAGAGCTGAAGACCGCGGTAAGCCTGCTGCAAGATGACCCGCAGGCGCAGCAAGCCGCACTTTTTCGCTTGGGCTGGGCCTATGCGAAGCAGAACCGCAGGGCCGATTCAATCGCTGCGCTGCAGAAAGCTGCAGCCATTGACGGGCCGTATCAGAAGCCGGCGAAGGAAATGCTGGCCAAGGTGAGTGCCGTGGGAAAAAAGTGAACTGTGCCTGATCTATATCACTTACTGACCAGCGCATCGGAGAGCAGGTGGGCCTTGGTGGCGAGGTTGTAAGCGCGCTCGAAGTCGCCCTCCTGGGTTGCCTTGCGTGATTGCGCCACGTACGACTTGATCTGAGCCACGATCTCTTCCTGCTCATGGGTCAGATTATGATTCAGTTCATTCAACGTTTTTTCGGTCAAGTCCAGCAGCTGAGTCGTATTTTGCTTTTGCTGCGTGAGCTGGGCGCCTGACGCGCCGGCTGAGATGGCCACGTCGGCGGGCGCCGTTTCGGCAGGATTCGCCGGAGGACGCGCGGCCGCAACCGTGGTGTTACCGCTGTTGGCCGATGCGGGAGCGCCGCTCTGCGCGTTAGCCGGCGGTTGCACGGTCTTTTTGCGGCGGCGCGTGTTGGGCTTCGGCTTAGGCGCTTCTTGCGCAATGGTTTCCTGTTTACGTGGAGGCGCCGGTGGAGGTGGGGTGGTCTCCGAAATCTCCGGCGGCAGCGCGACCGGAATCGGCTCAGCAGGAGCCTTCGCCTGCGGTGGAATCTGGGGCTTTTTTTTCGTGCAACTGGATGTGAGCAACAGCACCAGTAGCAGGAAAAATACGGCGAATTGGCGGCCAAAATTCATCTGTCATTCTGCCGAGCTCGAAACCGGCGACGCATCGTGCAAGCTCGGGGCAAACAGCAGCAAAGTGCAGCAAACTAAAGCTGATGCTCTCATCATAAGATACTCGGGTCAAAAAAGAACTAACCTCCTCCGAGCCATACGCGCGCAATTCACATTCGTGTCGCCACTTCGGCTCTTTCGTGCTCTTTTGTGCCTGCAAGCGGCAAGGCCAAGCGGAAAGTTGTGCCGCGACCCATCTCGGTGACGAAATCCAACGCGCCGTTGTGTAACTGAAGCACGCGATAGCTCATGGCTAGTCCGATACCACTGCCGGCCTTTTTGGTGGTGAAGTATAGGTTAAAAACCTTGTCGCGCACCTCGGGCGGAATCCCGCCTCCCTGGTCGCGCACCTCGATGGTGGCGGCCACTTCATCGCGGCGCGCAGCAATGTTCAGTACACCGCCATTCTCCATCGCCTGAACCCCGTTCAGCACCACGTTCAGCACCGCCTGCTTCACCAGATCGGCGTCGGCCCGTACCGGCATCTCCTCATCGCCCAACTGGGTCTCGACTTTGATGCCTATCCTCGCCGCTTCCGGAGAAGCCAACAGCGCTACATCTTCGACCAACCGCCGCAGATCAAAATCGACCAGGCGCAGTTCCACCGGCCGATTAAAGTCCACTAGCATTTGCACCACGCGATCGAGGCGGTGAATCTCCTGGCCGATGATGTCCATGTGACGCCGGCTATCGGGATCGCTCTCCCGCATCTTCTCGCGCAGAAGTTCCAGGTGGACCACGATGGCGTTGATTGGGTTCTTTACCTCGTGGGCCACCCCGGAGGTTAAGCGTCCAATGGCGGCCAGGCGGCGGGACAACTCAATCTCGTTCTCGATCCGGCGCACCGACTCGGAATCGCGCATGGTGAGCAGCGCGCCAATTGGCTGTCCCCGCTCGGCGATGAAATCCAGCGAGATCTGAATGCGCCTTCCATTTTCGAATTCGATTTCACGCGCCGGGATGGGACGATGCAACGCGAACGCATCGAGCACAATTCGGCCCAGCTTGTTGGCGTCGGTGAAGACATTCTCCACCGTGTTCCCCAGAATCTCCCCTCGCGGCCGGCCGACGAAACGCTCGGCCGAGGCGCTTACCAGAACCACCCGCGCATCCCGGGTGAACAGAACCAGCCCATCCTGCAACGTCCCCATGATCTGATCGAGGTTTTCTTTCAACGCGCTGAATACCTCTTTCACGTCGCGGATCTGTCGCCCCAGCCGGTCAATCTTGGTGTTGACCAGGCCATATTCGTCAGTCCGGCGGGGATCGGGTTCAGGGGTGGTGTCTGGCACGCCAGCAGTCATTTGATCCAGGCGGCGTCCGATTGCCTCCAGCGGACGCAGAGCAAGATTCGACAGTCCGGCCGCCAACGCCATGGAGACCAGGATTGCAATGATCGAAAAGCTCAAGGCTCGGTTCAATTGCGGCTGGACTTCGCTCTTGAGGAAGACGGTTGAGATCCCGACGCGAATGTCGCCGAACGGCCGGCCCTCGCGTTGCAAAGGAAGATAGACGTTGTACACGCTCGGCGCGCCATAGACCACCTCAAGCTGGCGCAAGAAACTGCCATTGCGGACTCTCTGGAAATCCTCCCGCCGTTCCAGCAGCGTGCCATTGGCCGAGGGGTCGGTGTGGACGATCGCGCGGCCGTGTACGTCCACGATGGCAGCATCGGATACGGTGGGGGCATAGCCGATCACCGACTGCAGCAGGGTGTTGAGTCCGGGATCGGTCTTCAGCGCCTCATCCACCACTTGCTCGACCTGCTTGGGATCGCTCTCATCCACGAACGTACCCCTCAGGTCAATCTGGGTGGCCTGGCGGGCCGCTTCGCGGATCTCTTTGGCAACAAAATCGGCGCTGTCACAGGCTTCCGCGGTGCGCTGCCGCATTAGGTGCGACATGTAGAGATACGAGAACACGGCCACCAGCGCAAACACCATCGTGCTGATGGCAAGTACCAACTTGGTTTTTAAGCGCATTCGACCCATCGGCACACACCCGCATTGCGCAGGCTCTTGCGGAAATCATACCAGCGTTGCAGAGCGGGATGTAGAATTAGACGCGCGCCGCGGAGGCTCGCAGAAGGTGGAATGCGGCCAGCCATTTGTCCGCCTACCCGAGGCTTTCGGCTCGTTCCTCGGCGATCGCCAAATTACAGCTATTCAACAACTTACAATGCCGAACAACGAATGCCGCTGATTTTGCGTCTAACGCAGGGGCTGCCCGCAAGCTGGGCGGTGTGGTCTGAAAATCGCAAATACTCCGGAGCGGGAGAGAGAACGTGGCGCGACCCACCGTAGAAGAGAGCAAGAACTTGCAAAATGAGACAGTTGGCAAACTGCGCACCTTATCGCACGATCTCAGCAATTACATTGAGACGATCATGCAGGCTTCCTATCTACTTGCGCAGGCAAAACTTGATGAAAACAACCAGAAGTGGCTGGATCTGATCGACAAGGCGTCAAAGGACGCAGCCCGAATCAACCGGGAAATCCGCGAAATTCTCCGTGCCCAGAGTTGAGGCATTGGGCCGCGGGCACGCGGCCAATTGCGCGCGCCCGTCGCCGGCCTTCTCGGCGTATCGTCAAGCCGCCGCCAACCGGCATCGATTAGTCCCGAACCAGGGCACCATTAAGTACGTTTCGGGGGAAGCCTGATCCAGCACACTGTCGATACGGCATTTGGGGTTCTCGTAGGCGATGGGTTCCGTGCGTATATTCTCGGTCAGTGACGGTTTCAACTGCAAAGCACACCTCGTCAGGGTGGACGGTGGTATGCTTGTGCTTCTCAAAATCTATCGAAAGCGAAAGGAGAATCATATGTTACGCACCAGAACAGCTATACCTTGCTTGCTCGCTTCCCTACTTCTGCTTTTCTTGACCATCCCCGTGTGGGCCGCCAGCAAGTCGAGTGACGAACAAACCCTGAGTAATGCGAGCGCGGTGTTAACGGCCATGCTCGACAGCAAAGACATTCCGTCCGACGTAGTGGCCAAGGCTGAATGCATCATTGTCCTACCGAGCGTTAAGAAGTTTGCAGTAGGCATTGGCGGAACTGGCGGCCGCGGCCCCATGAGTTGCCGTGGCGGCAAGAATTTCGCTGGTAAATGGTCAGCGCCCGCGATGTACAGCGTCGGCGGTGCCAGCGCCGGTTTACAACTCGGCGGCACGGCCACCGATTACGTTCTGCTGCTCATGTCGCAGACAGCGGTGGACAAGGTCCTCAACGGCAAGGTTAAGGTCGGCACCGATGTAACTGCGGCAGCCGGTCCCGGCGCCAGCGCAGCGACAAAAGGCAGCGCTGACGTTCTGACCTATTCCCGGACGAAAGGGGTTTTCGCCGGTGTGTCATTGAGCGGCGCCACCCTGGATCCCGACTCAGATGCCAACAAGCGTCTATACGGGAAAGACGTCAGCGCGAAGGCGATCGTGCTGGAAAATGCGGTTGAGCCGACACCTGGCGGTAAGTCTCTGGATGCGCTGCTAAACGGCAAAGCCGCAACCCACACTATGTAACCAGGGCAGATTCACTGGGGCAGGAATTCTCTTCGGATTCGTGCCCCAAGTTCGACTTGGGCCCGCGCCGATCTCTTCGGTGAGCCGAGTTTGCCTGCTCCGGCAAAACACGTGGAGTATGGGCGTCAAAACAGGTATTTCGCGCCGGTTCAAGCAACGCGGATCTGGGAGGTACGCGAACGTGCCTGGGCGCGCAGAAAATCTTGCGCCTGGTGATAGCCCTCCATAGTCCCTACGTCCATATAGCTCTCGCCGACACAGTGACCGCAAACCGAGTTGCCGGCGTCGATGTACCCGTTCAGTAGCGAGCCAAGATATTCGTCTTCCCGGTGGCGCGCTTCCCACAACAGCTTGAGGGCATGAAAAGCATCACCGGTGGTGCTCACCGCTCCCCAGACCCACTGCGAGTGCGGCTGCGGGACCTTTACTTCGACTCGATTCACGAACCCCTGTTCATCGCATACCACCGCATCGAACACAGCCGGATTGTCGACGGGAAAGAGCATCAGGTTCACTTCGGCACGCCAGGAATTGCAGGCTAGATGATACGCATTCTCAGGAAACCAGATGGTATCCGGCAACCCGATTAACACCTGGTCGTGTCGCGGGGCGAACGGCTCGGCCCGGAACAGCGCATCGCAGAGACCTTGCGGTTTCTGCTGTACGACGTAGAAGATTTCGGCGGCGTAGTTCCTTTCCGCGTAGTAACGCACGATATCGCTCTTCTCTGCCGAAATCACTATGCAGATCTGGGTTGCGCCGGCCGCAATCATGCGCTCCACGAGGTACTCGGAGACTGCTTTGGGACGCTCGACTCCATCGACGACTCGCGATCCCACTGGAAGCAGCTCCTTCGAACAGCCCAGCGGCTGGATGCGCTGACCGGCTCCTGCTGCGGGAATCACTCCAATCATGCTACGGCCTCCACTGCCGAATGCTTACGCCGGCTGGCCTCATCGCAATAGCCCAGAAATTCCCTGGCTCGCTGTTCTCCCGTGTGCTGTTCGAGCGTGCGGCGGCGCGCCCGATCAGCCATTTCGCGCAACTGAACATCAGGCCTGTCCAGAGCGAAAATAACATCTGCCGAGCGTCGCACCACGCGCAACTCCTGCTCCGGATCGAAGAACGAGTCCAGACCTTCCCACCAATCGGTGAAAATCGGAGTCCCGCAGGCTGCTGCTTCAAAGAACCTGCCCGAAGGGCAATAGCCTGACTCCGCCATGGTGCGACGGGTGAGGTTCAGGGTTGCGCGGGACGATGAATAGAGAGCGGGATGCTCTCGCGACCCGACATGCCGCGATCGCGCGATGTTCTGCGGCCATTGCAAGTCGGCAGGATAAAGCGAGCCCGCTAGAAAAAAACGCCGCTCCCGGCATTGAAACGCCGGCTCGAGGAAAAGCTCCTCAAGCGCCGCCTGCCGATCCGCAGCGTACGTTCCCACGTAACTGAGAGAACAGTCGAACGCTGGCTGTGTGGGCACACGGAAATATACGTCGGGATCGACGCAGCCGTACAAGGCACGCGCCATCCTGGCGCCGTATTCCTGCTCCAGCCGGAAAAGAATCGTTCCGCCGGTGAACGACAAGTAAAGATCGAAATCGCGAATCTGCTCGCGCTGTATGTACTCAAGCGGGCCAGCCGCCAACCCTTTTAGCGTGATGGGCGTATCCAGGTCATAGAAGACGCGCAGCGGCCGATCGAGCTCAAGAATTTGGTTGCTGATGCGAACGCCATCCGGACAGTAGCTGGCGACCACGACCACATCAGACGCGCGTGCCTCTTCGACTGCCGACTGCCGAACCCCATCCCAGCTGCCGTAGAGCCGCAGCGTGCAATAGTCGCAGGAGCTGAAATCGCGGTGCGCGGCATAGTAGGGCACGTCCTTTTCGTAAAACGAAACGCTCACACCTCGGCGATGCAGCGCTCGCACGATCGCGCGATAGGGTGTGGCATGTCCATTGCCCCATGATGACGATAGCGATAAACCGAAAATCGTGACTTTCACACGCTTCCAAACGCAAGAGGGACTTAGGGAAGATCTGATTAAGTCGCGGTTGGAAGGGGACGGCCTTCAGCCGTCCGTCAGTGCCTGAAATCAAGCTGGGCTTTAGCCCCTGAGGGCCTTCGATCGCACTTAATCGGACTCTCCTTAGTACGCAGACCCCACGCTCTGACGTACTTACCTTTCGATGGAAGGTGACGGTGAGAACGTTGGCTGCCCGAAGCTGCCGGGCAGCCAGCCAAATTACGACACCAGCTGTGCGTCCATGGTGATCTTGGCGTTAAGCACCCGCGACACCGGACATCCCTTCTCCGCGCTCTGCGCCGCTTCGTCGAATTTCGCTTTGTCTGCGCCAGGAATCTTCGCCTTTACGTCAAGATGAATTGCCGTGATGCTGAAGCCGGCGTCGGTCTTCTCCAAGGTCAGGGTCGCGTTGGTGTCGATGCTTTCGGCGGTCATGCCGGCATTTCCCAGTTGTGCCGAAAGCGCCATGGAAAAACATCCGGCGTGGGCCGCCGCGATCAGTTCCTCGGGATTTGTCCCAACCCCGTTTTCAAAGCGAGTGCTGAAGGAATACTGCGTTTGCTTGAGAACCCCACTCTGCGTGGACACCGTTCCCTTGCCGTCTTTTAACCCGCCCGACCAATGCGCACTGGCGGTTCGTTGCATGCTGTCCTCCTGAAATGAGTTCAATTCCCTTTTTTGACCTTACACGAATGTGGTAAATCCCGCCTGAAATCTCCCTGGCAGGATTTACACCAGACGGATAAAAATTACTGGTGACCCGGGACATCTGATTTAGTAAAAATCTGAACAGCTGAGGAAAAATCCGCAGCCAGGGCAAACTAGCTTGCAGCTACGTTCGCACAGTCTCTGGGAGCAGTTCGGACAAACCTGCATAGCCGCCACAGGCTTCTGCGTTGCATCTGACTGAAGCTCGGCACCTCGATTGCTACTCTCACGCCCATCATCGTCTATCACGGGTCCTCGTCCTTGCTGCCATACTAAACGTGTCGAGGTGCCAGACCGTTCGGGGCACAAAGCGGTAGGGCGGAAATACCAATCTCTAGCCCTAAAGTACATGTACCTCGGACACAGAAACGCTAGGATTCTACTAGAATTCTGGCCGTCACTCTTTATAATGCGAAATGGAGTAGTGTACTCGCGCGGATGTGACGCGTGCGCGTTACTCGTGAATATAGGCCGTTTTCAAAGGTTGCATGCCAGCCCCGGGGTGGTGGGAACATAAGATTAACTTAGTGGTTAATATCTTTAGTTATACTACACCTCAAGCATCGAATGCTCGGTGACGATTTCTTAAGTAAGGATTTGGCAAGTATGGTTTGCGATTATGCTTGCAAGCTTGGCCCATAGGTGCTGTTTCTGGAAAGTTCTGTCCACCGCCGTTCTCGCCACAGGCGAACGACGTGATGCAGCAGCAAAAAATTCAACTTGGTGCAACGCGAAGTATTCAACTTGGAGGTTGTGACTCGTGAAGAAAACAATGATCGCCGCTCTTTCCGCCCTAATGTTGGCTGGCGCACTCTGTGCCGTTAGCGACACAGCCTCCGTCAGCTCACTGCCTCCACTGGCGGTCGTGGGGGAAGGATCCTCTCCCTTCCCTGTAATGCTGACTGCCACCGCGCCTAACGGCAAATCAGTTTCGTCCGACCCTCAATTCTGACACGCAGGCCCTAAGCGGCCTGAGGAGATCTCCATGAAAAACGTTTTGGTTGCAGTTTTTGCTTCGTTAATCTTGGCAACCGCGGCTAGCGCTGCCACAAACTCACTCCCTACTGGCACTGTTGCGCAATCCAGTCACTCTTCGGAGCTTTGCGAAGGCAGAAGCCCCTGTGACCAGAAGCAAACATCGTTGCGTCCTGGGGAAGGCTCACCCGCGCCCGTCTGCCCTCCCGGCCATACCTGCAGTGACAGCCTCCGCGTCATCGCCGGGGAAGGCTCGCCCGCGCCCGTCTGCCCTCCCGGCCATACCTGCAGTGACAGCCTCCGCGTCATCGCCGGGGAACGCTCGCCCGCGCCCGTCTGCCCTCCCGGCCATACCTGCAGTGACAGCCTCCGCGTCATCGCCGGGGAAGGCTCACCCGCGCCCGTCTGCCCTCCCGGCCATACCTGCAGTGACAGCCTCCGCGTCATCGCCGGGGAAGGCTCGCCCGCGCCCGTCTGCCCTCCCGGCCATACCTGCAGTGACAGCCTGCGCGTCATCGCCGGGGAAGGCTCGCCCGCGCCCGTCTGCCCTCCCGGCCATACCTGCAGTGACAGCCTCCGCGTCATCGCCGGGGAAGGCTCGCCCGCGCCCGTCTGCCCTCCCGGCCATACCTGCAGTGACAGCCTCCGCGTCATCGCCGGGGAAGGCTCGCCCGCGCCCGTCTGCCCTCCCGGCCATACCTGCAGTGACAGCTTACGGCTGACCGCTGGTTGGCCGATGTTGGCCCCACTAACTGGCGAAGAGGAGGAATTCATCACCGGTATTGTGTAGACCTGCCGGCGGCTCCCGGTTTGGAAACCGTTCTCTTCCGGACGTAGTAATCGATAAATGATTACTGCACTTTTCGAAGATCGGACTTGTATTGTGCTGGCTTTACCGGATATGCTTCTGATGAAGTCATGCACCTGCATTTCGTAGACTACGTTCTCTGGTTTACTGCTCCCGTGCTGCAGGTATGGGTGCTGATTGCCATGCTGCGACGTGGACTGCAGAGTGACTACCCGTATTTTTTTTCCTATACGATTTTGCAGGTTGTCGCCGTGCCGGTGCTGTATGTAATCAACGTCCGCTCGTATGACTATTACTTTTACTCTTACTATTGCAATATCGCATTGAGTGTTTTGCTTTCGTTTGGCGTTCTGCAAGAGATTTTTCACGACGCGTTCCGCCCCTATGAAGCCCTGCGAGACCTGAGTGTGATTCTGTTTCGCTATGCGGCTCTGATTGCTTTGCTGGTGGGAGTAATGTGGGCGATCAGCGAAGCCCAGAAGCCGCTGCAGCCTGGTCAGCTGATGGTTGACACCGTGTTGCTGGCAGACCGTAGTCTTCGCCTGATGCAATGTGGATTGGTCTTCTTTCTGTTGCTGTTCAGCGAGTACCTGGGCATTTCCCGCCGCAGCCTGGTATTTGGCGTTTCGTTGGGATTCGGTTTCTTCGCGGCGGTAAACATGCTGGTATTCACCGGCTTCACGCATCAAGGCATTTTGCACACCAGCACGTTGAGACAGATCAATAGCGGCGCTTATCTGATGTCGGTAGTAATCTGGCTGGGTTACACACTGGCCTCGGCACCATCCCGAAAGCATTCACCGGCGATGCGTTCGGGGGATTGGAACTCGGCCCTCGAGGACGCTCGCGTAGCTGCCCCAGCCGAGAGCCTGTTGGACATTATGGATCGTACCGTCGACGACTTGATGCATCGCCGCCAACCACCTCTCAAAAACGACGCGTCTTGGGCTAAAGCCCATTCCAACTGACCGGCCACTCGCAATAAGCCACTCCGCCAGCTACTCCCGACGGGTAACGAATTGCCCGCCAATGCCGTCTAATGGCGTGAGAAACCGCAGTGAGATCCCATCATCATTGCAGTCGTAAGTTGCGGCGACTGTATAATTTCTAGTTGGACTGTTTAGCCGGAGGATACGGAATGGATCCGCAAGTTTTAGGTTTCAGGCAAAGATTCAAGGCCAATCGATTTGCCTCAACCATGGTTATCCTGGCGACGTTAACGCTGGGCATTTTGATTGGCACGGTTGTTTCAGGCGCCGTGAAGGGCAAAGAGCAGAACTCTTCCGCTGATGCTACACCGCTGAAGATTCCTTCGCCGGTGCAGATGTCGAACCAATTTTCGAGCATCGCGCGCCAGCTCGAGCCCACCGTCGTGAACATCAACACCGAATCGACCATCAAGAACCCGCATCGCCGCATGATGCCTCAGGTGCCGGAAGGACCGGGAGGAGGCGGCGGTGACGAAGACAATCCCTTCCAGGACTTCTTCAACCGCTTCTTTGGCGGACAAGGCGGACAGGGCGGCCCGGATCAAGGTCCGGGTGGGGGCGACCTGCGCGAGCGTTCTCTGGGATCGGGCGTCATCGTCGATTCTAAGGGCTACATCCTCACCAACAATCACGTGGTGGAAAAAGCCGACCGCATCCGCGTGAACCTGATGGGCGATCCGGAAAGCGTCACCTACCCGGCTACGGTAATCGGTGTCGATAAGGAAACGGATCTGGCGGTAATCAAGATCGACGCCAAGAAAACCCTGCCGTCGGCGAAGCTGGGCAATTCCGATAGCATGAACGTCGGCGACTGGGTGCTGGCCATCGGTAGTCCGTTTGGGTTGAACGAAACGGTGACGGCAGGCATCATCTCCGCCATCGGCCGCAACATCGTCCCCGGACGGCAGTTCGAATCCTTCATCCAAACCGATGCTGCCATCAATCCGGGAAATTCCGGTGGCCCGCTGGTCAACATGAACGGCGAGGTCATCGGCATCAATACCGCGATTTACACCAGCGGAGGCGGCTATCAGGGTGTGGGATTCGCCATGCCATCCAACACTGTCGCCCAGGTTTATAACCAGCTGATCGGCCCCGAGCACAAGGTCTCTCGCGGTTCTATCGGCGTTCAGTTCAATGCCGTGCCCAATCCTGCCGTGGCCCGCGTCTATGGCGTCAATAGCGGCGTGACCATCGCCAGCATCACGCCCAATGGTCCGGCAGAAAAAGCCGGTCTGGAGACCGGTGACACCATCGTCTCGGTCAACGGAAAAACTGTGAAGAACGGTGACGAGTTGGTGGCGGAGATTTCCAGCCTGAAGCCTGGTTCGACGGCCAAGCTCGGCTACATCCGAAACGGCAAGCAGGAGACGGCGGCAGTCACCATTGCCGATCGCGCCAAACTTTTTGCCAACCGCCTGGGCGGTGAAGAGGAAGGCGAGGGGCAGGAGAAACCGCAGGAAAGCAAGTTCGGTATCACCGTGCGCGGTATCACGCAAGAGATGGCGGACCGCTATCAGTTGCCCAACACCAAAGGCGTCATCGTGCAGGAGGTCAAGCCCGATGGCTTCGGCGATACCGCCGGACTGAGCCGCGGCGACGTGATTCTGGAGATCAACAAGCAACCGGTGAACAACGAGGCCGACTTCCGCCGTATCGAGTCGCAGATGAAGAGCGGCCAAGATGTTGTCTTCCTGGTGCGGCCGCGCGGCACGCGCGATAACTCGACCGTCTTCATGGGCGGCACTTTGCCATAACCAGAGCTCCGGATAGTCCGGAGAGGGTTAGGGCAGCGGGAACATCCCAGGGACGGCGCTGGAGCATCGAACCAGCAAAACGATGCCCAGTGTCGCCCCTGTTTCATTTTGGGAACCCCGGGTCGTTTTTCTTGTTCCCCTATTCATTAAGGTTTCTTTACAATGGGGCAGTCCAATTTGAAATTGGGAAAACTTACAGAGAGGTGGTCGTTGCCTAGCGGGAAACGTATATCTTTAATCGCCAGCATGTCGGTTGCGTTGTTGGTCCTGGCCGGACTGACATCGGCAGAAGCCACAACGAAGACGAAGCATTCCAAGGTTTCCAGCGCGCATACTTCATCCCGCCATCATTCGTCCAAGCACGCTAAGAAAACCGCGTCTCGTTCTCACGGCCAGCACGCGATCGATGAGGAGCGCACCCGCGAGATCCAAGCTGCGCTCGTTCGTGAGCATTACTTAACCGGCGAGCCTACCGGTGTCTGGGACCAGGATTCTAAGGACGCGATGATCCGTTACCAGGCCGCCAACGGCTGGCAGACCAAAATCACCCCTGATTCGCGCGCCCTGATCAAGCTCGGCCTCGGGCCCGATCATAAGGGCCTGCTGAACCCGGAGACGGCGAATATTCCATCGCCCCATGAACTCGGCGTCGATACCCCGACCCAACCTGGCGGCGCGGCCGACACCGAGTAGCCGGAAAACCATCCGATTCCACGAGGCGCGGAACTTCGCGCCTTTTGTATTTCTGCCCGATACGAATCGCTGAGGCATTTCGGCATTGTGCTAATCTCCAGCTACCACTCTCACCGAGGCAAAGATCCATGAGCGAACACAACCTACAGATGGACTACATTGAGTTTCCCGCTACCGACATTGAGGCGACGAAGCGGTTTTACAGCTCAGTTTTTGGCTGGAAGTTTCAGGACTACGGCCCGGATTACACCAGCTTCCACGATGGACGCTTAGGCGGAGGATTCAACCGTGACGCTCAACCCGCCGGCGCCGGCGGCGATAAGACTCGCGCCGCCCTGGTCGTGATTTATGCCGCGTCTTTGACAGAGACGTATGACAAGGTGCTTGCTGCCGGCGGGAAAATCGTCCGCGAGACCTTCGAATTCCCCGGTGGACGCCGCTTCCACTTCTCCGATCCCAACGGAAACGAGTTGGCCGTATGGAGCGAATAGCTCTCGTTCGCGTCCACAGGCGGCGATATTCGCGGGCTCGCTAGGGCTGGATTTTAGGCGGCGCCAGTTCCCCGCTTTCAAACTGCTGCCATTGCTGTAATACTACGGCCGCCGACTGATGAAGCTTCGGCATCGCGAGCGCGGCCTGCGTCGTCGGCGCGACATCCGCGCCTTGTAGCGTGTTTAGCAGATCAAGCAATGACCCGCGGACGCCGCTGAGCGTTTCGGTGTGCCGGCCACGGCGGCGACGGCGTCCCTCGCCTCCTTCCAGTGCTTGCAACTTGCCGCTCAGCTCGTCAAGTTTCGCAGCGTCCGCTCCGCTGGCCTTCTCCCGCATGGACTTCAATTGCTCGCCGGCTGCGACCGCTTTGTCCATAGCACCTTGCACGGCGAGTAAGTCTTGGTAGACCTGGTTCGATAATTCGAACTGCTGTTGCAGGTCGGCCATTGACGTCTTCACCCGCGGGTCCATTTCTACCGTCAACGGCTGCGTGTATTTTTGACCATCCGCTGTCAGCACGACCGTGTATTTGCCCGGCATGATCCAGGGCGAGGTGGGGGAGGGAGCGGTGTTCTCGTACACCGCAGCGATGGGATAGTCCGGCTTGATTCCCTTTACCGGCGGGTAATGCATGTCCCAAACAAAGCGATGGAAGCCCGCGGCGCTGGAGAGCCTCTCCGGCGGTCGCAGCCAATACGACGGAATGTTCAGCTCAGGATCGGGAGGCGGCACAGGATCGGCGCTGGAGTAGCGGCGAACCACCTTCCCCGAGCTGTCCAGAATCTCCAATGTAACCGGGCCCGAAGTCGCCAACTTCATGTAATAGTCCAGAATTGCTCCGTCGGGAGGGTTCTGCCCAGCGGGCACATCGGGCGGCAGCGGCGTGTCGGAGTTGGTGTTCCAGCGCACACGATAGGCGAGCTCGGGCGCGAACAGAAAAGCATTGCCGGCCAGAACCCTGTCATTCAACTGCCGCAAGGGAGTGATGTCGTCGAGAATCCAAAATCCGCGGCCATGCGTGCCGACGGCAAGATCGTCGTCCTTGATAGTCAGATCGCGAATCGATGTCGCCGGCATGTTCAGCCGCAGGGACTGCCAGTGGTCGCCGTCATCGAACGAAACGTAAACCGCGCGCTCGGTGCCGGCAAACAGTAGCCCTGTGCGCTTAGGGTCCTCCCGCACCGAATTTACGCTTTCATTGTCGGGGATGCCGCTGACGATCTCCGTCCAGCTCTTGCCCGAATCGCGGGTGCGGTAGATATGCGGGCGCAGATCGTCGAGGCGCAAAGTGTTGATAGCAGCGTACGCGGTTTGCGGATCGGTGTGGCTGGCTTCCAGCACCGAAACCTTTTGCCATGCCGAGAGCTGCGGCGGCGTGATGTTGTTCCAGTGCACTCCGCCGTCGGTTGTGAGCCAGATCAGGCCGTCGTCAGTTCCGGCCCAAAGGCGGTTGATGTCCAGCGGCGACGCAGCCAGCGCATAAATCACGCCACGCTGCTTGGGCTGCGCTGTTGGTTCCGAGCGAAAGATTCCGACCGTCGCGGGCACTTCAAAGGTCTTGCGCGTCAGGTCAGGACTGATCTGCTTCCAACTCTGGCCGCCGTCGTGCGTGGCCCATAACGTGTTCGCCGCGAAATACATCAGGTGCGGATCGAGTGGCGAGAAGACGATCGGCTCGGTACGGATGACGCGAAAATCAGGCGCGGCAAGCAGCACCGGCAGAATGTTTTCGCCTTGCGTAGTGCGGCGGTCGTAGCGCGTCAGCTTGCCGCCGACGATGATATCGGGATCGAGCGGGTCGGGCACGACGTATCCGTACTCTTCCGCGGCAACCGGATGCCAATCGCGAAAGGTGATCTCGCCATCGTTGCCGCGGCTGCGGATACAGACCGAGCCACTTTCCTGTTGCCCGCTGCACAGCCGGTACGGAAACGCATTGTCCGCGTTTACGTGATAAAGCTGCGCCGTCGGCTGGTTGTACCACGAGCTCCAGGTCTGGCCGCCGTTCACGCTGATGATTGCTCCTTGGTCGCTGGCTAGCGCGATGATGGTCGAGTTCTCCGGGTTGATCCAGATGTTCTGGTAATCATCGCCGCCCGGAGCGCCGCGGAATGCTGTCCACGTCTTGCCGCCATCGGTCGATTTCCAGGTAACTACGCTTGTGATGTAAATGACATCGGGATTCCTGGGATCGATCATCGGCACCGGCAACTCGCCGCCGCCGCCCACTCGCACCCGCGGGCGGGGATCGTCGGTCACGGTTGACCAGGTCTCGCCCGCGTCGTTCGAAATGTAGAACTCGATTTTCTCCTTAAGCGCGACCACCGCAAACAGCCGCTTGGGATCGCTATGCGAGATCGACAGATTCGCCTGCACGATGGCGCTCGGCAACCCTCCTGTGAGCTGGCGCCAGTTCTGGCCGCCATCGGTCGACTTGAAGATGCCGGCCCCGGTGCCGTTCCAGTCGCCGTTCTCCCAGGGAGCTTCGCGCGCCTCCCACAATGCGGCATAGACGATGTTGGGATTCGCCGGGTCGATTTTCACGTCGCTGCCGCCGATGTTCTCGTCTTTGTACAGAACCTTCTGGAAGCTCTGGCCGCCATCGGTCGAGCGATAGATGCCGCGCTCGGGATTGGGGCCATAGGGATGGCCGGCAACTGCCATGAACAGCCGGTTAGGATCGTGCGGATCGACGGCAAGCTGCGCAATCTGCTGCCCCTCGCGCAGTCCGAGATGCGTCCAGGTCGCACCGGCGTCGGTGGATTTGTACATCCCATCTCCGACGGAGAGATCGGGGCGATGCAGCCCTTCGCCGCTGCCCACGTATACGATATCGGGATTCGAGGGCGCGACGGCAACGGCACCGACCGAGCCGGTCGGTTCGCGATCGAAGATCGGATCCCAGGTGCGGCCGTAGTCGGTGGTCTTCCAGACTCCGCCGTTCACTGCGGCCATATAGAACACATTGGGCTGACTGGGAACACCGGAGATGGCGCGCGTGCGCCCGCCGCGAAACGGACCGACATTGCGCCAGCGCATCTCGGTCAGCATGCTGGTATCGATCTGTTGAGCGCTAACAGAAGGGATAAAGCTGAAGGTAAGAGGGACAAGAAGAGAAAAAACTGCTAGCAAATTCCGCTTCATCAGCATCAATCAATCACCTGCATCCGGTTGCTCTCCTATTCGAGTTGGCGCAACGCGAAAGTGTAATCTATCAGCATAGAACTTTGCAGGCAGAGGACCTCCGATTTGAGCCATTGCGTAAGACGTGTTTGTTCTCTCATTGTTGTTGTTTCCGCTGCACTTTTTTTGAATATTGGCCTGGTGGCCCAGACGGTGCCCCCTGAAGTCTTCGGCGCGCTGCAATGGCGGCTCATTGGTCCGTTTCGCGGCGGACGCGTGGCGGCGGTGACCGGCGTACCCGGCGATGGGGCGACGTATTATTTCGGCTCCGTCGATGGTGGGGTGTGGAAGACCTCCGATGCGGGCGTGACCTGGACGCCCATCTTCGACAAGCAGCCGATCGCGTCGATTGGCGCGCTGGAGGTTGCTCCCTCGAATGCCAACGTGCTCTACGCCGGAACCGGCGAGTCGGACATTCGCTCGGCGCTCAGCTCGGGCGATGGCGTGTACAAGTCCACCGATGGTGGGCAGACGTGGAAGAACATCGGCTTGCGCGATTCACGCCATATCAGCCGAATCGTGATCGATCCGCAAGACTCAGACGTTGTGTACGTCGGAGTGCTGGGCCACGCCTACGGCCCGAACAGCGAGCGTGGCGTGTACAAGTCCACCGACGGCGGCAACACATGGACGCATGTCTTGGACAAAGGGCCGGATATCGGTGTCGCCGATCTGGCCATTGCCGCAGGTAATCCTGCGATCCTGTTCGCCAGCACATGGAAAACGCATCGTCCGACGTGGAGCACCTATGCTCCGGTGCAGGAAGCCGGCGGCCTATTTCGCTCCACCGATAGCGGCGTCACCTGGACGCAGTTGACCGGCAACGGGCTGCCGGACGGCGATTGGGGCCGCGTCGGAATCGCTGTGGCGCCCGACGGCAAGCGCGTGTATGCGCTGATCGATGCCGGGAAGAAGTCGGGCATTTATCGCTCCGACGACGGTGGCAACACCTGGACCCTGGCCAACAGCGATGCGCGCCTCACCAGCCGCGCCTGGTATTTCGGGAACATCACCGTCGATCCCAACAACCCTGATGTCTT
The DNA here is from genome assembly GCA_963785825.1 of uncultured Acidobacteriaceae bacterium. Lineage (GTDB taxonomy): Bacteria > Acidobacteriota > Terriglobia > Terriglobales > Acidobacteriaceae > Bog-257. The sequence continues at coordinate 153,277 of CAWAWQ010000004.1, forward strand.
CTATGTCCCGAATATTGCGCTGTACCGTTCGGAGGACGGCGGGAAGACCATCTCGATCGTGCGCGGCGCGCCAGGCGGCGACGATTATCACCAGATCTGGGTCGATCCCAAAAATTCCTCGCACCTGATTCTTGGCACCGATCAGGGGACCACCATCAGCCTCAACCGCGGACAGACCTGGTCTTCGTGGTTCAACCAGCCGACGGCGCAGTTCTATCACGTCATCACCGACAACGAGTTTCCTTACCACGTCTACGGCGCGCAGCAGGACACCGGAAGCATCGCGGTGCCGAGTCGTACCGATCACGGCCAGATCACCGGCCGCGATTGGTACATGGTGGGCGGCGGCGAAAGCGGCTGGCTCTCGCCCGATCCCAGCGATCCCAACATTCTCTATGCCACCGGCGTATACGGCAGCGTGGTGCGCTGGGACCGCCGCACCTCGCTCAGCCAGGACATCACGCCGTGGCCGATGCCGAACTTCGGCAGCGAGATTAACCAGCGCAAATATCGCGACCCCTGGACGCCCATGCTGGTGCGCTCGCCGATCGAAAACAACACGCTGTATCTCGGCACGCAGTACGTGATGAAGACCACCGACGGCGGCCTGCACTGGCAACAGATCAGCCCTGACCTGACCGGAGCCGCGCCTAATACGACACCGGAAAGACAGACCGGGCCGACCTCGGTCCAGAATGCGAAGGAGCGCGGCTTTGGCGTGGTCTTCAGCATCGCACCTTCGCCGCTCAAGGCCGATGAGATATGGGCGGGCAGCGACACCGGGCTGGTCCACCTGACGCGCGATGGCGGCAAGACCTGGCAGGATGTGACTCCTCCGGGCCTGACCAGTTGGAGCAAGATCGCGATGATCGAGGTGTCGCGCTTCGATCTTGCTGTGGCTTATGTCGCGGTTGACCGTCATCGACTGGATGACCAGAAGCCGTCCATCTATCGCACTCGCGATTACGGAAAAAGCTGGCAGCCGATCACGGCGGGAATCCCGGACAACTCCTGCGTGAATGCGGTTCGCGAGGACACCGAACGAGAAGGCCTGCTTTTCGCCGGGACGGAGCTGGGCATCTACATCTCCTTTGACGACGGAGATCACTGGCGGCCGCTACAGCTCAACCTGCCAGTTACGTCTGTTCGCGATATCACCATCCACGGAGATGACCTGATCGTGGCGACGTTCGGGCGCTCGTTTTGGATCCTGGACGACATTACGCCCCTGCGGCAGGTGAATTCGCAGGCTGGTAGCGTTCGGCTGTACAAGCCTGCGACGGCGATTCGCGTCGACAATGATGTATTTCTCGGCTCTCCGCTGCCGCCGGAGGAGCCTATCGCCAAGAACCCGCCGGACGGCGCCATCATCGATTACTACCTGCATGCGCCAGCGAAGGAGGTCGGGCTGGAGATCTTTGACGCGAAGGGCACACTTGTCCGTCGCTACGTCAGCGGCGCCAGGCCGCCGGCGCATCCTCCGCTGCCGATTGCCGAGCGCTGGATACCGAAGCCGGTTGTGCTGGAGAACACGGCGGGAGCGCATCGCTTCATTTGGGACCTGCGCTGGGCCACCTCCGGCGGCAATCCCGGGACCGAGGAGGAGGGCTACAACGCACCCCACGGACCGCGCATTGTGCCAGGGATGTATCAAGTGAAGCTGACGGTCGATGGCAACAGCTTCACTCAGCCGCTAAAGGTAGAAATGGATCCGCGCTCGCAAGCGACATCGGCGGAACTGGATGAGCAGTTGCGGCTCGGCCTGCAAATCTTTGGTGAAGTCCATCGCTCCCGGAAGGCGTTGGCCGAGATGGCCGCAGTGAAGAAGCGCCTTGGCGACGTGAAGCAGCAGGTCACTGCAAAAAGTCCGGAGCTGCTGTCGGAGGTAACTGGCATTGAGGCGGCGATTGCCAAGATCGAGAAGGGCGACAAGTCCCTTGGCGACTCGGGCACGGGACTGGAAGCAGCGAATACCGGTTTGGGGGCCGCTTTACGGGTGGTCGAAGGCGGGGACCGCACTACGCCGTCGCAAGCAGTCGAACTCTATCGCGAAACCGACGAGGCGGCGAAGGCGAGAATCGCCGAATGGCAACAGCTAAAGAGCACACAACTGGCGCAGCTGAATCAAGCCTTACAGAAGGCTGGACTTGGCACGATTCAGGTATCCGAGATCGAGCGCGACGTTGAGTTTGCAATGTCGGAATAGCAGCAAATGAGCACCGGCCCTTACAGCTTGAGCCGCTGCAGTTTTGTTCAAAGCAGCGAGTTGTTATTCAATTTCCCTCACGCATCTTCATCCTCTTTTAACTGCGGATTCAAGTTCGCGTCACCTGTTCCAGATATGAAAGGAGAATCTCAGAATCCATGACTGAGCATTGGATGAAAGGGTGAGGAGAATCATGCGCCGAGCCCGGGCAGTCGCAGTCGCGAACGGTGGCGCATTTACATGGCGCGCACGTTCCTCCGGAAAGCGATGGCTATCCGGAAGACTGGATCGCGCCCGGCAAGTCGCTGCTCTACCACTATCCCAATCCCCAGGACGCAGCGATGCTGTGGTATCACGACCACGCCATGGGCATCAATCGCTTGAATATCTATGCGGGCTTATTTGGCGCCAGCTTCATCAGAGATAAGGCTGAAGATGCGCTAAATTTGCCCAGCGGCAAGTATGAGATGCCACTGCTGATCTTCGATCGCCTCATCACCCCTGAGGGCCAACTCTATTATCCGACCTCTGAGAAGCCGGGGGCGCCCTGGGTGCCGGAGGTCTTTGGAGATGCCATCCTGGTGAACGGAAAGCTCTTTCCTTATCTTGATGTGGAACCTCGCAAGTATCGTTTTCGCGTGCTCAACGCGTCCAACGCCCGCTTCTACCACCTGTCACTGCGCAACGGGCTTGGCTTCCGGCAGATCGAACCGACCAGGGCCTGCTGCCCGCACCGGTTCCGGTAAAAAGCGTGATGTTCGCGCCCAGCGAGCGAGTCGATCTCATAGTGGATTTCAGCGACAGCCGAGGCGAACAGATCGTTCTGAAGAACGATGCTTTCGTTGTCATGCAATTTCGGGTAAGTTCTAACCCGGTCACCGATACTAGCTCAGCGCCTGCGGAGTTGCGTCCGGTTCCCAGGCTCGCTGAATCCGATGCTGTAAAGACGCGGCTCCTGACGCTGAACGAATATCAGAACCTGGTCGCCGAACCCATGCTGATGTTGTTGAATGGGAGCTACTGGCACGATCCCATTACCGAAAAACCCGTCCGCAACACCACCGAGATCTGGAGCTTCGTCAACCCGACCGATGACACCCACCCCATCCACCTCCACACCGTTCGCTTCCAGATTCTCGACCGACAGCATTACGAGCCCTGGACTTACCAAACGAAGAAGCAGTTTCGCTATCTCGGTCCGAGGGTTCCGCCGGAGCCCTCCGAAGCCGGATGGAAGGACACCGTGCGCGCTGATTCGAAGATGATTACCCGCATTATCGTCCCCTTCGACAGCTATCCCGCGCGCTACGTTTGGCACTGCCACATTCTCAAACACGAAGATAACGAGATGATGCGGCCGTACGAAATCGTCAGCGCATAACGGAGAGGGCGGCTGCCCCAGTTTCGTCCGTAGCAGGGGTCACAAGACTGAACCCGGCACAGTCCCGTTCTGTACAATGGCCGAATCCGTCGATCGGGTTCGATCCATGCAAATCCAAGATGCCCGCCCGCAATTTCCCGCGCTTGAACAGCAGGTATTCCTCGACTCGGCCTGCGTGAGTCTTGCGCCCCAGCGCGCGATTGAGAAGCTGCGGGCCTTCCTCGACATGGCGGCGTTCTGTCCCTCGGGCTCCTCGACCCAACATCACCTCGACATGGACGCCATGCGCAGCGCCGCGCGCCCGCAATTGGCCAAGCTGATCAATGCCGATGAGGAGGACATCGCGCTCGTCGAAAGCACGACGCATGCGCTGAACCTGGTGGCAAACGCAATTCCTCTGAAGCGTGGCGATCGGGTCGTACTCTGCGATCTGGAATTCCTGGAAGTGGCCGTGCCATGGGTGCAGAAGCGCGACACGGTTGGAATTGAGATTGATACCGTGCCCAACCGCGATGGGCAGGTCCTGATCGAAGATATTGAGGCGGCGATTACGGCCGATACCCGGGTAGTGGCAATCAGCTCCGTACAGTGGAGCAACGGCTTTCGTTGCGATCTCGATGCGTTGTCGCGACTATGCCGTGAACGGGGCGTGTTTCTGGTTGTCGACGCCGTACAGCAGATCGGCGCAGTTCCTCTGGATGTAAAGAATACCCCGGTGGACGCGATTGCCTGCGGCGGGCACAAGTGGCTGATGGCGCCCTTTGGTTGCGGCTTTCTATATCTGAGCAAGGAATTCCGCGAAAAAGTGATGCCACCATTAGCGGGATATCTTTCCGTTACTGAGCCGGAAGGAGGATGGGGAAACTATTTCCAGAGCCCGTCGATCACGCCGGTGTGCCATTACGATTTTGTGGATAGCGCTGGCCGATGGGAGACGGGTGGCACCGCGAATTATCCCGGCGCAATCGGATTGGCGGAATCGGTCGGCCTCATCAACGAAATCGGAATTGAGAAAGTTGGCGAGCATGTATTGGGGCTTACCGACTATCTGATCGACGCCCTGCACCAACGCACTATCCAGGTGGTCACACCGAAAGATCGCCGCTACCGCTCCGGCATCGTGACCTTCACGCTGGGCGCGGCGGAAGAGAACATCGCGCTGATGAACTTCCTGCAGGCGAACAAAGTTCTGGTTTCGGTGCGCTACACCTCGGGAGTGGGCGGTGTACGCGTTTCTTGCCATCTCTTCAACAATCAAGAAGATCTAGCGCGGCTGGTGGAACTCACCAGCACATTCCTTCGCCGCCAGGCAAAGGCGACGGTGTAATGGCAGCCGATCCGGTCGGCATCCCCGATCGCCACGCGGACGTGCTCGCCAGCGAAGAGGGCCTAGCGCGCCAGCTCAGCGAGCGGCAGCTCGGCATGATCGCAATCGGCGGCGCCATCGGCACGGGACTGTTCCTGGGCAGCGCGCTGGCTGTGCGCACCGCCGGGCCGGGGGTCATCCTCAGCTATCTCTTCGCGTCGGGGATCGCGCTGCTGCTGATGTATTGCCTGTCGGAGATGGCAGTCGCTCATCCTACAGCGGGGTCGTTCGGCGTGTATGCCGACCTGTACGTCTCGCCGTGGGCAGGATTCGTGGTGCGCTACACCTACTGGGCAGCGCAATCGATCGCAGCCGGCGGCGAAGCCGTTGCCGCCGCAATTTACACCCAATGGTGGTTTCCGCACACGCCAACCTGGGCCTGGGTCATTTTCTACTCTGCGCTCCTCATTTACGTGAACGCGCGCAGCGTCGGCGCCTTCGGCAGCTTCGAATATTGGTTTTCGACGATCAAGGTGAGCGCCATCGTGGTGTTCATCTTGCTTGGCGCGGCGATTCTGTTGGGCATCCACCAGCAGCGGCCCATCGGTCTGGATAACTTCCGAGCCTATGGCGGGTTTCTCCCGCGGGGCTGGCTTGGGGTCTGGCAGGCATTGGCATTCGTGATCTTCAGCTTCATCGGCACGGAGATCGTAGCCGTGACTGCCGGAGAGGCGAAGAACCCGCAGACGGCGGTTCCGCGTGCCATGCGCACCATGTTGGCGCGCCTGGTGATCTTCTATGTCGGCGCCATCACCATTCTGGTTGGAGTGATTCCCTGGACCCAGATCCAGCCCGGCCAGAGCATCACGGTCAGCCCGTTCGTGCGCGTCTTCGACCTGATGCATGTGCCGGTCGCGGCCGCTATCATCAACTTCGTTGTGCTGACGGCGGCGCTCTCCGGGATGAATTGCTGTCTCTACCTCTCCACGCGCATGATTTTCTCGCTCGCGCGCGGCGGCTACGCACCGCAGGCGTTCGGTGGCGTTTCCATGAAGGGAGCACCCATACCTGCGCTGCTGTTCTCTGCCGCAGGACTCGGCATTGCGATATTGATGGCGATTGTGTTTCCCCACTCCGCCTACGTGTACATGTTTGGCATTGCCCTGTTCGGCGGGCTCTTCGTCTGGTTCATGATCTTCGTCACTCACTTGGGGTTTCGCAAGCAGTGGGACAAGCGCGCCGGCCGCGAACTGCCGGTCGCCATGCCGCTGTTCCCGTTTACGACGATCCTCGGGGGCGCGGCGGTGCTGGCCATCATCGTCTCGACCTGGTGGGTGGAAGGGATGCGAGTGGCGATTGAAGCGGGCGTGCCGTGGCTGGTGCTGCTGACGGTGTGCTACTTCGTGTGGGGACGACCAGGCATAGGTCGGATACATCGGCGGAATCAGCTGCCATGAGGTTGCGAGTGTAATCGCCTGATATCAGCCGTCATGGTTTCAAGAACAGCGTCGCATCGTATGACTTCGTTCGGGTGTAAGCTACCAGCCGCACAGATTTAATTCGACCCCTGCCGGGGTACAGGAGCTCAGTATGACGCTCGACCGTCGGTCCACTCTCGTTTTAGCTCTGACATTTGCATGGATGCTGGCAGTTTTGCCCGGAACCCCCGCTGCTGCCCAGACCTACTCTGTCCTTCACTACTTCGCCGGGGGACCGGACGGGGCGTATCCCTCCGCCGCAGTTACGGTCGGACCTTCAGGAGAAGTGTACGGAACGGCGGCAGGAGGCGGGACCTACGGTAATGGAACCGTCTTCAAGCTGAACCAGGTTAATTCCAACTGGATCTTTAGTCCCTTGTACGAATTTGCCGGTGGAAGCGATGGACGCGCGCCAATCGGAGGGGTAGTGATTGGGCCGAATGGTGCTCTCTACGGCACGACTCAACTCGGTGGTGCTGACGGCGACGGGGTAGTGTTCTCGCTAGCCGCTCCGCCCACGTTTTGCAGGTCGATCGTGTGCTATTGGAACGAAACCGTCCTTCATACCTTTACAGGAGTCCCGGACGGAATTAACCCGTGGACCGAGAACTTAATCTTCGATGCAGCGGGGAACATCTACGGCACCACAGGTAACGGGGGCACGTATGACAACGGGACTGCGTTCGAATTGACTCCCTTAGGCGGTGGCTACACGGAGGCCATTCTTCATAGCTTCGGCAGCGGTACCGACGGGAGATACCCTGACGGGGGCGTGGTTCTGGACGATGCCGGGAAGGTTTACGGAACTACGGTCGGCGGTGGACTCACTCGCTCGTGCAGTACCGGCTGCGGGACGGTTTATCAACTGACGCCTTCGAACAGAGGATGGCTGGAGAATATCCTGTACGACTTCGAAGTGCTGCACGGCTACTATCCTAGCAGCAACCTCATTCGCGATGCCTCCGGCAACCTCTACGGCACCGCGATTGCTTCCGCGGATTACAACGAGGGCGTAGTTTTCAAGCTTGCTCATACAGGCCACGGCTTCTTTTACACGGTCATTCACCAATTCAACACAGACTGCGAGCCGTACGGTGCCGTAACCATGGACCCAGCCGGTAATTTCTTTGGGACCTGTATTTACGGCGGTGGTGGAGGCGGTTGGGTATACGAGTTGACTAATTGCAGCCAAAGCTGCGCCGTGATCGATCTCCACGACTTCACCTACAACGGTCGCGACGGTGCTACGCCTTGGGGCGGTCCGACGCTCGACGCGAACGGTAATCTCTACGGCACAACACAGGTCGGAGGTCAAGGCAATTGCCAGAACGGCTGCGGCGTAGTGTGGGAAATCACGGGCGTGGGTGCTCCGCTTAAGAAGTGACTTGATTTGGAAAGAAGGCAATCAGCAGGGTGCCTCAGAGTTCTGGTGCCGCGCCGGCAGATCAGCAATGAGAGGACGCAGAGACGATATAAACTGTCGATAAATCGCCATTGCACTCAATTGACTAGAACCGGTCTGCGCGATTTTCGACTCAGCATCAAAGCGAGCTGCCACTACCAGCCGATCACGGCAATTCTGTACACCAGCAGAACGGGTACGGTCGCCAGCGTGATCCAGGCGGACAGCGTATAGCGTCGAAAGAAGTAGAAGGTCACGCCCGCCCAGCAGGAGCAAACCGCGATCAAAGCGCCGCCGACATAGAGCGCAGCCACTTCGGTCAAGAAGTTCGTGCCATGGACGTGCCTGAGCCGGAAAAACTCACCTAGAGTCCTGACAACGATAAGAATTTCAGTCGTGATTCCTATCTGAGCCCAACGTTCTTTGGTCACGCGGAAGATTGTAGCTTGGCCAGCACTTGACGATAAATCCCCATTCCACAAACAGTGCTCCGCGGCACCGCTTCTCTTTCGTATCGGAATCCGCGCCGCGCTCGTCTCTCGTGACACAGCTTTAAGGGTTGTTTACGGTTTATACTGGCGCGCTCCAGAATTTTCTTTTCCGAGGCGCCATGAAATCCCTTTTCGGCATGCTTCCACTTCTCTTCCTCTTATCAATTTCCGGCACGGCTCAAAACATGAAACCAACCACAAAAGCTGCGGCGCAGGCTAATGCTAAGTTCGCGCAGATGACCGACGAGTTCGTCAAAGACTCGCTGGCACTCTCGCCGGTTAACGCTTCGCAGGCCGGATATCACAAGCACCGCGATTTCAAGACCGGCAAGACCATCGATCTCGACGCGCAGTTTGATGACGTCAGCCCGCAAGGCATCGCAGCCCAGGAGGCGTTTTATCGCCAGTGGCGGAAGCGTTTCCAGACCGAGACCCCGGTCACGTCCCTCAATCCCGAAGACGCCGCCGACTTTCGCCTGATCGACGATCAGATCGGGCTTAACCTGCTGGAATTCGAGAAAATCCAGAATTACAAGCACAATCCGACGGTTTACGTTGAGCTGATCGGCAACGGGCTCTTCCTTCCGCTGACGCAGGAGTACGCCTCGAAGGACGTACGCGTTGGGGATGTGATCTCGCGCATCGGGCAGATCCCGCGCTTTCTCGATCAGGCGAAATCGGAGTTGACCGACGCCGATCCCATCTTCATCTCGACCGCAATCGATGAAAATCAGGGGAACCTAAACCAGGTGGACTCGGTCGCCGCGGACATCCCTACCGGCTCACCGCTGAAGGCGCAGTACGACAAGGTCGCGCCGGCGGCCAAAAAGGCGCTCAACGACTTCAACGACTGGATGAAGAGCGATCTGGCCAAGCGTCCGACTAACGGCCGCACCTGGCGCCTGGGCGCGGAGTGGTATGCGCCGAAATTTCGCTATGTGATGGAGACGTCCATCCAGCCCGCTCAGTTGCTGAGCGATGCGGAAGCCGAGCTGAAGAAGACGCGCGCCGAGATGCTGCAACTGGCGCTGCCGCTGTACAAGCAGATGTATCCCGGGCAGGACGATTACGCGAACCTGCCGGCCACCGAGCGCGAGAACAAGATCATCGGCGCTGTGCTGAACAAGATCAGCGACGAGCATCCGCAGCCCGACCAGTTGATGGAGACGGTGAAGGCCGATGTGGTCACCATTCGGCAGTTCATCCAGGAGAAGAAGATCGTAAAACTTAGCTCGCGCGACAACCTCAAGGTTATCCCCACGCCGGAGTTTGAGCGCGGCATCTACTCGGTCGCCGGATTTCATGGGGCGCCTCCGCTGGAGCCAACCGCGGAAGCGCAGTATTGGGTGACGCCAATCGATCCCAAGATGCCGGAGGCGAAGGTCGAGAGCAAGCTGCGCGAGTACAACAACTACACGCTGAAGTGGCTGACGATTCATGAAGCGCTGCCCGGCCACTACGTGCAGGCCGAGCATGCCGATGACGTGCAGCCGCCGACGCGGCGTGTGCTGCGCAACCTGTTCGGCAATGGGCCTTACGTTGAAGGATGGGCCGAGTATGGCGCCGACGTGATGACCCAGGAGGGCTATCTCGATTTCAGCCCGAAGTTTAAGCTGGTGCGGCTGAAGATTTGGCTGCGCGCGGTAGCCAACACCATTCTCGACATCCGCATGCAAACCATGAACATGACCGACCAGCAGGCGCTGGATCTGATGACGAAGGAGTGCTTTCAAACCCAGGCGGAGGCCGACGGCAAGCTGGTGCGCGCCAAGCTGAGTTCGACCCAGTTGCCGACCTACTTTGTCGGCACGCGTCAATGGTGGTCACTGCGCAAGAAGTATCAGGCGGCCAAGGGCAGCAGCTTCACCCTCGAGGAGTTCCATGACCGCGCGCTCGATCAAGGGCCACTTCCAATCGAGTATCTGGAGAAAATTATCTTGCCGGGGGTTAGCGACGAGCCCCGAGCTACGAGCCGCTAGCTAGCCAGATCAGCGGCAAGTTTTGGCGGGCGTGCATGGATCTCGTGTTTGTCATCCCGAACGTCCGCAGGCTTCGCGGATCGGCGGACGCGAAGTCGAAGGATCTGCGGCCGGTTCGATGCGAACGGCCACAATGAACTGTGAAGAAATGTAAAAATCCATCGCTGGCCCGAACTTTTTCCGCGCAGCTTCGTCTATAGCAGTAACCCAAATCCAAGGTGGACGCCGCAACCCCAACAGTAATACAAGGGCGTCCACCGCCCTTTTAAGTGAATAGTGATTGGTGGATAGTGAATAGAAGAGCTCTCCGCGCAATCGCGGCCACAGGCTGACAACGATTCACTCCGCCGCATACATGCTGATGATCCGCTCGATTGCACGCCGGCATACCGCGCAAAACTTGTCGTAGCGGGTGAACATGATGCAGTTCTCCTGCGGACGGTAGTAGCCGCGCGCCTCGTAGTTCGCACCCTCAAACGCGCCGACCCGATCGGAGTACTTGTCTGTAGCCAGCAGCTCGTCCTCGTGCTTTTTCTCCTTCTCAAAGAGTGCATCCATCTCCGACTCGGGCCGGTTCTCCTTGCGAATCTGACGGCGCTCGGTTTGGATCTCATGCTCGTAAGCCTCGAACTCCGCCTTGCGCCAGGGCGTTGGCACCGGAGTACCTGCAATGACCAAGTCCTTCCACTTCAGCATTGTTGGATCGAGCAGCGCGGTCACGTTAGGCTCCCACGGCTCGATGCGTTGCGTAGAAGGCTCATACGCCACGTCAGAGGTGTAGTATTCATCGGCCAGACCGGCGAAGTGGTGGCCGAATTCGTGCACGAAGACATACGGCGCCCACTCGCTGTCGATGGCCACGGTGGCGTACAAGTTGAAGATTCCGCCTCCGCCGTAGGTCTTTGCGTTGGCCAGGATTTCGATGAACTCATACGGAGCGTACGAGGCGATATCGCGCAAGGCTTTGTTGTCGGTCGTCATGACGTAACGTTCGCTGTCGAAGGTGTCATAGGACGTACCAATCGGGGAGTTGCGATATATCTCGGTGGAAGGCCGCGAAATGCCCGACTGCTCTGCCGGGGGACACAGGCCCCAAACGTTGAAGTCCTTACGATGCTCGCGGAAAGGTGGGCGCGAGAACAGGATCTCGGTGGCACGCTTAGCGTCTTGCTCGAACTTGGGACGCTCGGCAGCGGTGTATCCATCGCCCAGGATCAGCAAGTCAACCTTCGTGGCCGGCTCGCCCATCTTCTGGATGGTGATGAGCGGACCTGGAGACGGCGGATTTAACCTAAGCACGAACTTGTCCCACGGATCGACGATCGTCGTCCAAACCTCGTGGAAATCCACGTCCTTGCCCTCTTTACGCTCTTTGAGCACGATCTTCACGGGTGTCTGGGGCGCGGGAAAACGCAGTGACTCGGAAAACGTGCGATTGAGTTTCTTGGCTTCCTCGGTTTGCGCCCACTCGCTGAAGAGAGAACCAAAGCCGCGGGAGTACAGGAGCTTTCCGCTCGCCAGATCGCGGACTTCAAAGAAGTAGTTCCCCAGATTGCTGTCGTCGATGGTCTTGGCCATGTCGCCCGGCCACGGCAGCGGCTCGAATACGGCGCGATCAAAGCTGAACATCTCCTGCGTGGCATTGCCGGTGTGGTAGTAATCCAGGCGCATAGTCGTAGGGTTGACAGCAAAGGCGGTCGCGATTAGACAGATAAGAAGCAGAGGAAACTTGATGGTGCGAATTGTGATGGACATGTAGTACCTCAATGAAGAGCCGTGTGGCGACGGGTAGGGCGCGCGTTCATAGGCTAATGAAGACCTGAAAACAGCAGATCTCTCGCGGGCTGAAGCCCATTCGGGATAACAAAGAGATCGCAAATTGCTTCGCGTCAGTTCAACGGACCCGCCACTTCTTCTGCCGCCTGCAGGATCGTGCCCGCCTTCGCCATGCGAGTCAGAGCATTGATGTCTTCATGCAACGGCCGATCCTCATCGAGCTTCTTCACCTGATGCCGAATGACATCGTACGCCGCCTGCGATGCCGGCGAGGGCCGCACCGGCGCGCGCAAATCGAAGGCTTGCGCTGCCGCCATCAACTCGATGGCCACTACGGTCCAGGCGTTCTCGATGATCTGCCGTGTCTTAATGGCGGTGGTCATCCCCATGGAGACGAAGTCCTCCTGATCGGCAGCGGCGGGTATCGATCCGATCGCGGCCGGCGTGCTGAGCACGCGGTTCTCGCACACCAAGGCTCCGGCAGTGTACTGCGAGAGCATCAGTCCGGAGAACATCCCGGCGCCTCGGGTCAGAAATGCGGGCAATCCAGCGGAAAGGTGCGGATTCATCAGGCGATTAAGCCGGCGTTCGGAGAGCGCCGCAACCGTGGTCACGGACATTCCCGTCAACTCCAGCGCAAAGGCCATCGGAGTTCCCTGGAAGTTAGCGCCCGTCAACACGAGGTCGTCATCGGGGAAGAATGTGGGATTGTCGGCAGCGTGGTTAAGCTCAATCTCCAACATGGTCCGTGCCCATTTGAATGCGTCTTTTGCGGCCCCGACAACCTGCGGGCTGGAACGCAATGAATATGCGTCCTGCACTTTTTTGCCGGGCAGCTTCAGCAGCTCGGAGCCTTCGGTCAGACGGCGGACGTTTTCCGCGCACTCCTGCGCGCCGGGATAGCCGCGGGTCTGATGGATTCGAGGATGGTAAGCCATCATATTGGCGTTGAGTGCTTCCAGCGTCATGGCCAGCGCGATTTCCTGCGTCTTCAACCAGCGGATGGCGTCGAACAGCTCAAGGCACCCCATACCGGTCATCAGATCGGAGCCGTTGATGGTCGCCAGGCCGTCGCGCTCGCGAAAGACAATTGTCGGAATCCCCGCCTGCTTCATGCCGTGTTTCGCCGGCATACGTTTGCCCTTGTAGAACACCTCGCCTTCGCCCATCAGGGTAAGCGCCATTTGCGACATAGGCGACAAGTCGCCGCACGCTCCGACCGATCCCTTCTGACACACCACCGGGGTAACGCCCATGTTCAGCATGGCAATTTGGGTTTGCACGATTTCCTGGCGAATACCCGAGTGACCCCAGCAGTGGGTATTGAGGCGCGAGATCATGCCGGCGCGAACGTCCTCTTCGGCGCACGGCTCGCCGCAGCCAGCGGCGTGGGAATAGAGCAGGTACTTCTGGAACTTTTCCGCCTGTTCGGGCGTGAGCACAACCTCCGACAGCTCACCGATGCCGGTATTGACGCCGTACATGATCTCGCGGGCGCGAATTTTGCGCTCCAAAAGCTGCCGGCACTTCTTGATGCGAGCAACCGCCTCCGGATACAGCTCGACAGGCCGGCGGTCGCGCGCAATCGCGGCCAGGTCTTCGATGCTGAGAGAGTGTCCATCCAGTACGACAGTTCCTGCTGCCTGAGTGATCGGTAATTCCTCGACGACGGTTGTCATTGCGATGCCTCAGTTTCCTTTCACCCTGAATGTATCCGGCGGGACCGGATCGCGGTAGGACAGCTATCACGGGCAGGAGTGACGGTGGAAAATTGAGTTTAGGGCGGACTCGGCTGTATGGCTGAAAGCTGATGGCTGAGAGGGTCCGTCGGCGGTACAATAGGATTAAATAGTTACTATGCAGTTAACAGTCTTACAACCCGAAGTACACGAGGCGCGCTGGTGGGAGACGATGGCCGACGGGCGCCTGCACTGCTATCTTTGCCCGCGGCATTGCCACATCGGAGAAGGCCAGAGCGGATTCTGCTTCATTCGAAAAAATGAGGGCGGACGGCTGCTACAGCTCGGCTACGGCCGGCCTGCAGCGCTGGCCATGGATCCTGTAGAGAAAAAGCCGCTCAACCACTTCTTCCCCGGCACCAAAATTCTCTCGATGGGCACCGCCGGATGCAATATGGGGTGCTTCTTCTGCCAGAACTGGGACATCTCGACGGCGAAGTCGGACCAGGTCAACGCGCTGACTCTGAGTCCTGAGCAGGTGGTGGAAGTCGCGGTGGAGCATCGTGCGCCGCACTTGGCTTTCACCTACAACGAGCCGACCATCTGGGGCGAATACGTTATTGACATCGCGCGCGAGGCACATGACGCCGGCCTGAATAACGTGATGGTCTCCAACGGCTACATCACGCGCGAGGCGTTCTTCGATATCTACCGCTACATCGACGCAGCTAATATCGATCTGAAAGCCTTCACGGAGAATTTCTACGGCAAGATGACGCTCACCCACTTGCAACCGGTACTCGACACACTGAAGTGGCTGCGGCGCGAGACGGGAGTGTGGTTCGAGATCACCAATCTCATTATTCCCACGCTGAACGACGGCGACTCGGAGTTCAAGGAGCTGTGCGGCTGGGTACTGGAGAATCTGGGCGACGACGTCCCGCTGCACTTCACCGCTTTTCATCCTGACTTCAAGCTGCAGGACAAGCCGCCCACACCGCCGGAGACGTTGCATCGCGCCCGCCGCATCGCACGTGAGATGGGATTGAAGTACGTCTATGAGGGCAACATCTTTTCCGATGGCGGTAACACGATCTGCCCTGGCTGCAAGCAGACCGTGATCACGCGCTCGTGGCACTCGGTGATGTCGAACCGGCTGAAGAACGGCTGCTGCACGAACTGCGGCACGCGGATTCCCGGCGTGTTCACAAAAGCTGAAGCGGAGAAGCGAAGACAGTGGGCGGCGGAAACGGCCTAAGCGGAATTGCTGGTGACGGCGGCTTCGTAAGGTTAGATTGCGGATAAATAGGGGTCCTTACACAGCGTTCGGTCGCGAGCGACCTCACTCCGCTCAGGATGACAGAATTTGTGGACAGTCGCCGTGATGGCCAATCGTTATTATTGTGAGAGAGTTGACACTATAGCCTTTCTTTAACCTGCGCGGGCGAAACGCCTTACCGACCCTTTCTTCCCTTTTTCTGCAGCAAAAGCCGCCTCGAAGGAAGCGGCTGAAGCGATTCAGAAGGCCGCTCGGGGAGCGGCCTTTGTGTAGGTGGATTACAGCTTTAGCTTACGGCGTACCATCGCGCCCAAGCCGAGGACTCCGGTGCCAAACAGCGCCAGCGAAGAAGGCTCGGGAAGGTTCTCCGTGCCACCGGGCAGCGATTCGCCGGCCCACACAAACGCGTCAATATTCGGATTGTTCGGTGCTTGGCCTGAGTTGTCGCCCAGGTAGAAGCTAATCTCGTAGGTGTCGCCAGGATTGGTGTGGATCTGTTGCCAGAGTCCGTCGTAGCCCTCGACCGAGCCCTCGCACCAGTAATTACCCCCGCTAACCGGGCCACCCTGGTTGGGCGCACAGTTGCTAGGACCATTTGCGATTAGACCAACATATGATTGGTCGATGGGTTGAATCCATCGTCCCCAGGACGTGGGAAAGTTCTGGCCGACCTGGGCATTGCTGAAATCCCCATTGACCAGAAGGTTTCCACTCGGGTGGGTGATGTCCACCACCGAGGCATCGTCGAAGGCGAAAAACGCCGGCACCTCGCGGAAGCCAAACGAAACGTACGCGGATGTCTGCCCCGCGCCCGCGGTAAAAGAAGTCGTGAACTGTTGATAACTGGACAGCACGCCCGGATGCTGCTGATCGAGCTGAAAGATCGATCCCGGAGGCGGATTCTGCGCCCGCGCCGGAGCACCCACAATGGTTGCGAACAGCAGCGCGGAGGCGATGGTTAGCAACCCAAGTTTCGAGGCTTTCAGAGTGTTCTTCAGTGTGCTTTTCATGTTGATTCTCCTTTTTGAATTTGTTGAATTTGCACTGCTGGGGCCCGTGGAACGTTGTTGGTGAAACATCCGTCAGACTTCGTGAGCAAGGGCTAGGCGATGGTTCTCTTCGCGCCGGGCCATCTCATGGAGCATGGCGGCGGTAAAGATCGGCGCCTCGCCGGTTGCAATGTGGGGGATCTCGTTTACCGCTGTGGCACGCTCCGGTACCGAAAACAGAATCAGCGTGGTGAAGGGCCCCACAGCGATCTCGGTCATGCGAACATCTTCCGTTTTCATGGTTAGCTCCTTTGTTTGGTGCTGGCGGCCGCCGAAGCGTGCCTCCGACTTCACTTCTCTCGCTTGCCGGAGGTGAGGTTTGTTTTGCCTACCTCCGCGGGTCTGTGTTTGAAAGCGACTGGTCCTTCGTGCTCGCTATTTCCGCTTTCGTGAGAGCACAATGCGCCGCATCGCCGCGGCGATCAATACTTGCGAGGTAAGTTAGAGGTAAGTTAGAGGTCAGTGTCCAAACTATTGAGCTGAGAGGAATTAACCCTAGAAGTATCTAAGGCTTGTAGCTTGGAACTAGAAAATATGCACTGAGTAACGCCGAATAACCACGGGTCCCTGGCTGCAATCCAGCTCATACTCGATGGTGAAAAGTTGACGACCGGAGCTACAAAGAGACTGCTTGGTTCAATTGAGTTGCTGAGCTGGCCGGGGGAAATACGAGTACGCTTATTGAGGATTGCAAACTATAGTGACTCGCCAACACCGCGGGAAAGCTGGCAAAAAATATGGAATTGTCATTGCGAGCGCCCGCTTTTGGCGTGAGGAACCTGCTTTGCCTACACCACCGAAAAGCAGATCTCTCACTTCGCTCGTGATGACAATTGCAGTGCCTTCGTCACTATATTCTGCAAGACTCAATAAGACTTGTGGGAACCGGAGCCCAGGAGTTGATCCTGGGCCCAATTGAGCCGCCTCGGCTGTGGGGATTCGAAACTGGAGTAACTTTAAGCTGGGCACACCTTTAGCTTTAGAGGGTGTAACGAGCGCGAGCTGTCGCGGCAAGCTGCAATCGCAAACCAGATGGTCCAAAACACCGAAACCAGCAGATCGACGAATGGTCATGGTCCAATCCACCACGGGTTTGGCTTCCATAAGCAACTTTCCCGTCGCGAGTCCGACTGCAAACCCTCCTAAGATGGCGCCCGAAATGGCAACAGGACGAGGCAGCGTCCATCTTGTCTTATCTTCTAGGAGCTCAAACATTGTTAGTCACTTCTTCAATGAGCCGCGGCAAGCCGCCATTTTGACCGATTGCATCTTTCCCGATGCACAGCCATCACCGGTTAAACGGAGAGTCGTTTCGCCAATCGCTCCCCGCTAATCGGCAAGCGCTCCGCTAACTACCCGCCGCAGCTTTTCTGCGGCAAAACCACAATCGATCCAATGCGGCCGGTGCCGTTGTCGCGCAGCACGTATTTGATCTGTCTGGTCCGCCGATCCTTGCGGCGTGTCAAAGAACTCCCAACCCTTGGCGAGCGCTGTCTCCGTCTGTTCAGCATTCAGCTTGAGTTGAATCACGCGCGGGTTGCTGGCAGGCTCGCCTTTGTCGTTCAAAGGTACAGCAACAATCTCGTAGCTGAGCTCCGGATGGCCTGGGGCCAGCAATACACTGCTTGCCGGCACCATAATGCGCATCACAGGCGGCTTGGCAGGATCGCTGCCGGACTGTCGCTCGACGCCGAACGCGATACCTGTGTAGGCGATCTTCGCAGTCGCTGCATCGCGCAAGCTACGTTTGACGTCATTGTCCGACGGCGTAGTCGTCGGCGCCAGGTAATAACTGGTGCGCGACCGCACCGATCCGTGCTCGGATACCAGCTTCACCTCCAGCTTGTGCCAGCCCGCCTTGCGCTCTTGTTGTGGCACGTAAAAGCCCAGCATGTAATAGCTGGAGCTGTCGGCAACGGCATCGTCGATGCAATCCTTGAGGCCGGAGTTTGCGGTGCACGACTTACCTCCGGTCGCGGCGGACAGGACCTTAATTGCGTCGTCCTGGTAGTCCGACGGCTTGATCGTCTGGCCGGGGCCATAGATCTTGGCGTCAGTCACGTTTGCAGGATTGGGCTGCTGATAAGCCGCTAGCATCATTGCTCTGGTCGAGCTTCGGCCCTTTCAGGTCGACGCCGTAGATGGCAATGTTGGCATTGTTTAGGACGGCGAAGGTTTGCTGATACTCGGCAAGCAATTCGGGATCGCCGTTCAGCACCGAGCTGTTCGTGATACCCCCGGCAAAGGGATCTGCTAGAACAGTCGGCATGCCTCCCGTCAACCAGACAATGGACTTGCGGCCGGGCACGCCGGCATAGGCCTGGGCAATCTGCAACAGCGCGGTGAGTGTAGCGCGCACGGCGATCTTCTGGGCGAAGGCGCCGTAAATCTGTGTCTCGCTGAATGCGCGCATGAGGCTGCTGTACGCATCCTTCGGGGTCAGATGCCCATTGATCTCCCATGACGCGAGGCTGCCGGCCACTGGCTCGTCGGCCACATCCTTGGTGGTCGAGCCCTGCATCAGTTTCAGCGCTTCCGCCAGAACCGCCGGGTCGGAGCTGACGCCATGGATTTGCACCGCGCCATTCTTGGTAATGACAACCAGGGCGAAAGGCCGATTGGGTAGTTGCCCGCTCAGATACTTCAGCAATTGCTGCTTGGCACGTCCCTGATCGATAAAAGGCGTGTTTACCAGGTCGATAGCAATGATCAGGATCTGGTCGGGCATGCCGCTCGGAGGGACGTTGAAGACACGGTCCCCACTGGGCGAAGTGGAAACGCCGTTCGCCGGCTGGCTCTTCTCCTCTGACCCCATCGTCTCGTCAAAGACGCGGATCGGCTGAGATTTGCCGTCGCTACGCAGCACGAAGTCCTGCTGCTTCAAGCCGAGCAGCGGCTTGCCGTCATGCCCCTTCACCTGTGCCGGAACCAGAACCAACTCGGTGGTGGAGCTGAGGGCAGTGGTTTGGTCGCCCGAAGCAGGCTGCTGAGCGCCAAGCAAAGCTGGGAAAAGCAAGGCTAAACCGAGAACACCTGCGAAATGGAACTTCATAGCAGCTCCTTGACGGCGCTTAGCTGAAACGCCAGAAACCGGAACAAGGTTGGACAGCATGGCCCATTCTCCTCGTATTGTCTCCCGTAGTGCAAACATTGTTAGTCACCTTTCTCGATCAATTTTTGAAGGCCGCACCTGGAGTCATTGCGATCCGAACCGCTACTCATATTCAGCGAGCTGCCATCCGGCAAGAACAGGGAGGGTCATCACGAAAAAGCAAGCGGTCCTTGCCGGGGAGTGGTTCTCCCGCTCCCGATCTCCCGTTTGAAAACAGGGCGGCCATCAGCTCCTGTTTTCGCTCTACTGGGCGCACAATGCGCTCTTTGGCAGGCGAAATCAATACTTGCGAAGTCATTTGAAGGTAAGTTGAAAGCAAATTACAGGTCAGCGGCTAACAGACTGAAACGGTGCTGGTTAGGAGGAGATGTCATTAAGATGTCATTAAGAAAAACAGTGCTTCTGTGGCATGGGCCGGTATATAATCCTGTCCAAATTTTGCTTTTCTTAAGGTTGTCTCTTGGGCGCCACGCAGAAACTTCTTCGCTTCGGTGTCTTCGAGTTAAATCTCGCTACCGAAGAACTGCGCAAAGACGGCACCTCTCTTAAGCTCTCTCCGCAACCCTTCAGAATCCTGGCCTTGCTAGCCGGCCATGCCGGCCAGATCGTCACCCGGGAAGATATCCGGCAGCAGATCTGGGGTGGGGAGACCTACGTTGACTTTCGAGCACGGGATGAACCAGTGCATCAAGCAGATCCGGACCATCCTCGGCGACAACACTGACAATCCGGTTTACGTGGAGACGCTGCCGCGGAAGGGCTATCGCTTCCTGGCTCCAGTCGTGACCAAGACCATAGAAGCCCCCGCTCCCCGGCTGGTTGAGAGCACGTCGGGCATTCACGCGTCCAATCTCTTGGCAGATCGCGTGCCCGGTCTGCAACCCGATCCCGGCAGCGCGGATACACCGGTCTCGTCGAAGCATGTTGCAGCCGCGACGGCCACGGCTGTCGCCCTCGCCATAGCGCCAAAACCGGCGCCCGCGCCGGCTCCGCTCCCCTCGCTCAAGCCCGCGCGCAATTGGTCGTCGATTGTGTCCGTTACGGTGATCGTGGTTGGGCTACTCGCCGGTATCTTCTATTGGCACACACGGAAGGCGATCTCGTTCAGCAAGAACGACACGCTCGTGTTGGCCGACTTCAGCAACACCACCGGAGATCCGGTTTTCGATGACGCGCTAAATGCGGCATTACCCGTGGAATTCGGGCAAACGCCATACCTGAACCTGCTCTCCCCGGACAAGGTCAGCCGAACTGTAAAGCTGCTCGATGAATCGCGCGGAACGGCTAACGCCTGCGTTGGCGCGCAAAGTCTGTCTGCACACCGACAGCCAAGCTTTCGTGACCGGTTCCATCGCGGATGCAGGGAATCACTACCGCATCGGACTTGAAGCCATCGACTGCCATACGGGGAAATCAATCGCTAAAGCGGAAAAGGAAGCTGCCAGTCGAAACGAGGTGGTGGCAGCCCTGGGAATTGCCGGAACCGATATTCGGAAGCAGCTTGGTGAGCCTCAAGCCTCCCTGCGAAAATTCAATAAACCACTCGACGAGGCTACCAGTTCGTCGGTCGACGCCCTGCAAGCTTTCGCCGACTACAACAAGCATAAGCTGCGAAGTGGAGACGTTCCGACGGTATTCGCTAATCTGAATCGGGCAGTAGAACTGGATCCAAAGTTTGCCCAGGCCTATCTGCGACTTGGGGTCGAGTATCTGAATGCCCACGAAGACGACTTAAGCGTCCTGAATATGAAGAAAGCTTATGAGTTGCGCGATCGGGTTACGCTGCGAGACCGGTTTGCGGTTGAAGCCTTCTACCATATTGTAGTCACCGGTCAAGCCGATAAGAGCATCGAGATCTTAACGGAATGGACGAAAACTTTCCCTACTGACTTCATGGCCCATACTGATCTCAATGCCGACCTAAATTCCATAGGGCAGTACGAAAGAGCTGCGGCGGAAGGCCGCGAATCGGTTCGCCTGAAAGCCACCGGCCTGGGTTATGTGAACTTGATGACCTCGTATCTGCGGCTCAACCGGCTAGACGATATTAAGGCCGGTTTTGATGATGCGCGCGCTAACAATCTGAATAATCCCGGCCTTTTTCGTCTGCGTTATCTTTTGGCTTTCTTGCAGGACGACAGCTTCGCAATGCAGGAGCAGCTAAAGTGGGCTAGGGGCAGACCCGGAGCGGAAGATATGCTGCTCTCTGCCCAGTCAGACACTGAAGCGTACTATGGGCGTTTTCGCAATGCGCGAGAACTTTCCCGGCAGGCCGCCGAGTCAGCCAAGAAGGCGGGTGCGCCGAAAGATGCGAGTGCATGGATGGTCGAGGAAGCAGTGCGGGAAGCTGAGGTCGGCAACACTACTGAGGCAAAGCAGCTGGTCGAGCAGTCCTTGGCACTGAGCGAACAGCGAAATGTGCAGTCCTCTGCGGCTCTGGCTTTGGCTCGCGCCGACGATGTCATGTCGGCCCAGAAACTGGCCGACGAACTCAACAACAAATATCCACTGGATACCTGGACGCAGAAATACCTGCTGCCCACCATTCGAGCTTCCATCGCGCTGCAGAAAAACGATCCTCAACAAGCGGTCGAGGTGCTGAAGGCTTCCCTTCCCTATGAAATGGGGGACCTCGAATTCCAATCTTTTGCTGCTCTTTATCCCGCGTATATTCGCGGTGACGCCTACCTAAAAATGGGACAAGGGCAATTGGCGGCCGCGGAATTCCAAAGGGTGATCGACCATCCAGGTATCGTTGCCAATTCTATTACCGGCGCACTGGCCCATTTACAGCTCGGCCGTGCGCAGGCGATGATGGGCGACGCAGCCGCGGCACGCAAGTCGTATCAAGAGTTCCTGACCCTGTGGAAAGATGCCGATGGGGACGTTCCCATTCTTAAGCAAGCGAAGGACGAATACGCGAGAATTCAAGCTAACAATTCGCGAGGCCATTCGCAAAAGATCGAGGCAGCCAACTCACTGCGCGCTTTCCAATAATCCTGCCGCACCGTTAGTATCGATTCGTGTACACCGACTCTCACGCCCATCTTGACGGCAAGCGCTACGACGCCGATCGCGCCGAGACGCTGGCACGCGCCCAGAGCGCAGGCGTCACCACCATGCTGGCGATCGGCAATGGAGATGGCCCGGGTACGGGCACGCTCGATTGCGCCATCAAACTGGCGGAGCAATACGACTGGGTGTATGCCACTATCGGTATTCACCCGCATGAAGCGCAACTGGCTCAGCAGAGCGATTTCGACGAGCTCGAGCGTTTGGCACGTTCGCCGAAAATCATCGCCTGGGGCGAGATTGGACTCGATTACTTCTACGACCACTCCCCGCGCGACGTGCAGCAGCAGGTGTTCGTGCACCAGATGGAGATGGCGCGCGCGGCCACGCTGCCCATCATCATTCATTGCCGCCCATCGGATAATAGCGAGAATGCCTGGGACGACGTGCTGCGCCTGATTCGAGAGCACTGGGCCGGCAGCGGCCTGGGAGGTGTGCTGCATTGTTTCACCGGCACCGTCGACCATGCGCGCGCGGCGCTGGATCTCGGCTTCATGCTTTCGTTCGCCGGCAACATCACCTATCCCAAGGCGCAAAATATTCGTGACGCCGCCGCGATGGCGCCGCTCGACCGCATCTTCATCGAGACAGACTCTCCGTACCTGGCGCCAATCCCACATCGCGGTGAGCGTAACGAGCCAGCGCTCGTGGTCGAGGTCGCGCGGCGGATTGGCGAGCTACGCGGACTTTCGCCCGAAGAAGTTGGCCGGGAGACGACCACGAATTTCTACCGATTCTTCCAGCTGGCAAATCAGCGGGGACTCAGAGTCGTTTAGTTCTCAAGCTGAAGGGTTAGGCGGCCCTCAGCCGGTACTGACACAAACCACGCGTCAAGCGCCGCTTTCGACCAGGTCTCACTCGCCTGCAAAGCATAGATACAATACTTCCATGGATGACGTTTTTATCCTCGGCATCGAGAGCTCCTGCGACGAAACCGCCGCGGCGGTTGTCCGCTCGGGGCAAGAAGTCGTATCGAATGTCGTGTTCTC
Organism: uncultured Acidobacteriaceae bacterium; assembly: GCA_963785825.1. Classification (GTDB taxonomy): domain Bacteria; phylum Acidobacteriota; class Terriglobia; order Terriglobales; family Acidobacteriaceae; genus Bog-257. The sequence continues at coordinate 176,476 of CAWAWQ010000004.1, forward strand.
GCAAATTGCCACGCACCAGCCCTATGGGGGAGTTGTACCCGAACTGGCTTCTCGCGAACATCTGCGGGCCATCGTGCCGGTAGTTCGGCAAGCGCTCGCAGACGCAGGTCAGACCTACGACAGCATTGATGCTATCGCCGTGACCAAGGGCCCCGGGCTTGCCGGCGCCCTGCTGGTTGGCTTGAGTTATGCCAAAGCCCTGGCCTATGCGACGGAGAAGCCGCTCATCGGAGTCAATCACCTGGAGGGCCACATCCACGCAGTGCTGCTGGAGGAGCGGCAGAACGAAAATCGCGAGCTGCAGTTTCCGGTGCTCTCGCTGGTCGTCAGCGGCGGACACACACATCTTTTCATGGCCGAACGCCAGCCGGCTGGGTGGAGTTACCGCGATGTGGGACATACCCGCGACGACGCGGCAGGCGAAGCTTTCGACAAAGTTGCTAAGCTGCTGGAGCTGGGGTATCCCGGCGGGCCGATCATTGACTTTCTGGCCAGGCATGGAAACCCACAGGCGGTGAAGTTTCCGTTTGCGCAGATCAAGCACCGCGACCGCAATCCACAGAATCGTCATGGGGAAAACGAAGCTCGGGTTGATTTCTCCTACAGCGGGATTAAGACGGCGGTATTGCGGTACGTCGAACTGCATAACATGCGGCAAGGAATCGAGCAGCGGCGCCGCGCCCTCTCCAAGGTAGCGCTTTCCACCCGGGAGGAGGTACTCGCAGCTTGCGATCCCCAGACAATCGACCTCGTTGCCTCGTTTCAGCGGGCAGTGGTTAACGATCTCGTAACCAAGACGCTGACGGCTGCGCGGGAGCAAAATGCGGCGACAGTGCTGGTCAGTGGTGGGGTGGCAGCCAATTCCGAATTGCGGGCCACCTTCGAAGCGCGGGCTGCGGAAGAAGGATTGCCCGTCCACTTCCCTTCCCGTAATCTCTCAACCGACAACGCGGCCATGATTGCTGCTGCCGCCCATCCGCGATTTCTGGCGAAGGAATTTGCCGAGCCAGAATTGTCGGCTGAGGCGGGCCTTCGCCTGCGCTGATCTCGGCTTCGGGAAGATCTGATTAAGTCGAAGTTTTGAAGGGGACGGCCTTCAGGCCGTCCGTAAGTGCCTGAAATGAAGCTGGGCTTTTAGCCCCTAAGGGACTTTGATCGCACTTAACCAGACTCTCCTTAGGTACACGTGTGCGATCGCTTGCAGACCGGCGACGGTTGGACGTGACTGCCTATTCTTCTTCGGTGGGGATCTTGGACTCGATGTCCATATCGCGGAACTCACTGGATTCGAAGATCTCGTGGCATTCGAGGCACTCGAGATACTCCGCATCTTCGTCTCGTGAGACCACCTGGACCCGGGGGTGCCGGCACTGGTTATCCATTGCTTCGCTCTGAGAATGGTTGTGGGTTACGTTTGCAGGTTGGCCGACGTTTCATAAGAAAAATTCATTCGTGCTCAGCAACCAACTCCAATTGTCGGGTATTTTAGACTGGGAACAATAGTTGTCAAGCGTTCTGTTATTAATTTCTGAGTGCGACTGTCACCATCGTCTCACCAACTAAAGTGGAGGCCATGGGCCAAGGCGCAATACATATGCCGGCCAATTCGCCTTCTAGGTTGCGAATTCCACCCGGCGTTTGTTCCCGGATTAAAGCCAATTCTTTTGCCAACCGGACGAACGCTTCTCCGCGAGGCAGGCATCCAATCTAAACAAACCAACGGTTAATCGTGCCCGTGCTTGAGTTTACGTGAGGAGAAGCAACTGACAGGTACTCTGATGGCATCTGATCTGAAAGCAGCAACAGGTATGAAAAATTGACGACTGCGAAGAAAATCCTCGCGACCGGCATGTCCGAGCAGGAAGCGATCGAACGCGCCAAGCAAGGTGACGCGGAATGCTTCGAAGCCTTGTATGGAATGCACAAGCGGCGGGTGTACTCGCTGTGCTTACGCATGACGGGCAACACCGCTGAAGCCGAAGATCTTACGCAAGAAGCCTTCCTGCAGCTTTTCCGCAAGATCTCGACCTTTCGGGGCGAGTCCGCATTTTCCACCTGGCTGCATCGCCTGGCGGTGAACGTGGTGCTCATGCATCTGCGCAAGAAAGGCTTGCCCGAGGTCTCGCTGGAGGAAGCTTTGGAACCGCAGCAGGAAGACGGTCCGAAGAAGGATGTTGGAACGCGGGACAATGTTCTGGCCGGCTCCATCGACCGCGTGAACCTGGAGCGGGCCATCGAGAGTTTACCGCCCGGCTACCGGATCATCTTTGTGTTGCACGACGTCGAAGGCTATGAGCACAATGAGATCGCCGAAATGATGGGTTGTTCCATCGGCAACAGCAAGTCGCAGCTCCACAAATCGCGAATGAAGCTGCGCGACCTCCTCAAGCTGAGTAAGGCGGAGAAGGCGGCAAGACGATAAGCGGAGGGAAGGTTTCTTAGCCGCAAAACACGGAAATGAGACTGGCGAGTGTCGCGACCAACGGACCGGCAATTTCCGGGGAGAAGGCAATCATGAAGTGTGCGGAGTTTCAAAAGGTCCTGCCTTACATCATCGACGGAGGGGGCAGCGAAGAGGAGCAGCGGCACCTGGAGACTTGTCCGGTGTGCTCGGACTTGGTAGCTGACCTGCGCTACATCGCGGAGTGCGCCAAGCTGCTGGTGCCCATGGAGGATCCCAATCCACGGGTGTGGAACGGAATTCAGAAATCTCTGGAGAAACAGGGGTTCGCCAAGCCCGCACGTAGAAACTTCTGATCAACCGGGCTGCCAAAGCTATCGAGTAAGAGTTTAGTGCCTCAGAAACGCTGTCCCGCCGCAGATTGCCACCGGCGTTTAATCCGAAAGCCGAAATCGTCGCGAGTCTGATGAGTCTCAGTGTTTCTCTTCCGAAGCACGGGCTATAATTTCCGCGGTGGCTTTGAGCTGTCGGTCCGCGAGCAACCTCCGGCAGCTGGCTGCGATCCGGTCTGTTGTCTGAGGAACAGTTCATGTCAACGCTTGCCGCACCCGTCCGCGATCCCTCCGTCGATCTCTCGATTCAACTGCTGGAGGCAATCACGGTGGGCTATCCGCGCCGCGATTTCTCCGTTCGCCTCTGGAATGGCACGATCTGGGGAAACTCCCACGACCCCCGATTCACGTTTGTACTGAAGCACGCCGGCGCGCTCCGGCACATGCTGCTCGGGGCCAATCAGCTGACGTTGGGGGAAGCCTACATTTATGACGACTTCGACGTGGAAGGTGACCTGGAAGCTGCCTTTGAGTTCGGCGAGTACCTGCTGGCGCACGAATTGGAATTGACTGAGAAACTTCGCCTCGCCGGTCTGCTTCTGAGGCTTCCTCATGGCAGTCGCCATCACGAGCGGCAGGCGGGCGCCCATTTGCGCGGCTGGCTGCATTCGAAAGACCGCGATCGCGAGGCGGTCACCTACCACTACAACGTCTCGAGTGATTTCTATGCACTGTGGCTGGACCGTCGCATGGTGTACTCCTGTGCGTATTTTGTTTCCGGCGAGGAAGACATCGACACGGCGCAAACTAACAAGCTGGAGTACATCTGCCGGAAGTTGCGGCTGCGCCCGGGCGAACGGCTGCTCGACGTAGGTTGCGGCTGGGGCGGACTGATTCTCTACGCGGCCGAGAAATTCGGAGTCCACGCCTGCGGGATCACCCTCAGCAAACCGCAGGCCGCACTGGCTCGCGGGCGCATTCAACAGGCTGGCCTCGGTGACCGCTGTGAAGTGCAGGTTTGCGATTATCGCGATTTCCCGGGTTCAGCGGCTTACGACAAGATTGTCAGCGTCGGCATGTTTGAACATGTTGGCGAATCGCGCCTGCCGCAGTATTTCCAGCAGGCCTTTGCGCTGCTCAAGCCCGGCGGCGTGTTCCTGAATCACGGCATTGCAGTGTCGGCCACCTATCGCCGCATGGGGCCGTCGTTTATTGAGAAGTATGTTTTCCCGGATGGCCAAGTGGTTCCACTTGGTACGACGGTGCGCGTCGCCGAAGCTTCTGGATTCGAGGTACGCGACATCGAGAGCCTGCGCGAGCATTACGCCGAGACCTTGCGGCACTGGGTACACCGGCTGGAGGCGCGTGCTGCGGAGGCGAAACGCCTTACCCACGAGACTGCCTACCGCGTCTGGCGGATCTACATGGCCGGCAGCGCGCATGGCTTCGCCAGGGGACGGGTGAACATCTATCAGGTGCTATTCAGCAAGCCCGAGGACGGCAAGACGAACTTGCCGCTCACGCGAAGCGACTGGTACGCCAGCTAATCGGCGGATACCTGGGCTGTTCCCGCCAACCCCAACTGATCGGCCACGCTCTTCATCGCCTCGATACAGAAGGCGATGTGCTCCTCCAGGTCGACGCCGAGCTCGGCAGCTCCGTTGACGATGTCCTCGCGGCTGACCGACCGCGCGAAGGCTTTGTCCTTCATTCGCTTCCGCACCGACTTCGCGTCCACTTCGGCCAGCGACTTGTTGGGCTTGACCAGCGCCGTCGCGGTGATAAAGCCGGCCAGCTCGTCGCAGGCGAACAGTGCCTTCTCCATGTCAGATTGCCGGGGCACGCCCGAATAACTGGCGTGCGACAAAATGGCGCGTCGAATTTCTTCCGAATACCCGCGCTCCTTCAGAATCTCGTTGCCTCGAAAGGGATGTTCCTCGGCGCTGGGATATTTCTCGTAATCGAAGTCGTGCAGCAAGCCTACGACGCCCCATAACTCCTCATCGCCACCGAATTTGCGAGCGTAGGCGCGCATACACGCCTCCACCGCCAGGGCATGTTTGCGCAAACTTTCCGATCGGGTGAACTCAGTTAGTAAACACCATGCGTCGGCACGAGTCATTCCGTGTTTCTCCTGGATTTCGCTGGTTTTCTTCCGCCTCACTGACTGGGGACTGCGGAATCAACCTGAGTTTCTCGGTTTTCCACCGATAATGTACTTGACTCTAGCAGAGGAAATGCTGCAGAGTACGCCTAAGTCCGCCGCGGCGGATGCCTGCTCTGGCACTCCCGGCAAGAAATTGCTGGGCCGCGACATTAACAACCTGAATGGCTACGACTCTCGCACCGGTAGATTCCCGGGAAGTGGTGAGATGCGACCAATGCCATCTCGTCCAATTCAGAACCTTCAATAATCTTTGCCGTCGGTGCCGCACGTCGCTGGATGAGGACGAGCCGGAGCCGATCCTCACACAGGCGTTGCCGCTGGCAGAAACCGAAGCAGCTGATCGCTCGCAGGTGCAGGTCGCCAAAGCCATTCGCAGCTTGCGCCAGCGCGGCGGTCTGAGCCAGCGCCAACTGGCGCTGCGCATGGGCGTTCCGCGCACCTACGTCTCGAAGATCGAGAACGAAAAGGCCATCCCGACGTTGTCATCGCTGGCCCGCCTGGCCCGGGCGCTCGAGGTCACCGTGCCCGACCTGCTGTGCGCTTGCGGTCCATCGCGCGACGAGGAGATCAAGGAGCTGCTTGCAGATCCCTTCATCTCCGAACTGGTGGAATTCACCTCGAAGCTGAATGCCATGCAGCTTTCCAGCGTGCTCGCCCAGGTACGGGACATGGTTTTGCATCCGCGACGCGGGGCGTAAGGCGGGCTACTGCTTGAGTAATTCAGCCTTGCAAGTAGACAGATGCCCGGGTCACTTCCTTCGGCATCCTTGGCTGGATCATGTTGGAAGGCGATTCATCGCCGGGTAGTTCGCATCCCCGGATGCGTTCGTGATTGAAGAGGTCTTGACCAAGAAAAAATCCCGGCAGCTTGCTCAGGGCTGCCGGGAAAAGTGCATATCGCTTCGTTCACTTCTCTGACGTCTTTTAAAGCAGACTCAGCTAGCCGATTATTTTCCGCCGTAAAATCCCTGCCATTCCAACAACGCCAGAACCAAGCAGCAGCAGCGTGGAGGGTTCGGGGGTGGGGGCGTTGTACTGCTGGCCATTGATCTCAAAACTGGACACATCCAGCTGCTGTGCTCCGGTAAATCCGCCATCCAGGTCTAAGCTGATGTCGCCGATCTGTGTGCCGGCCACGCCGGGGGTTGCAAGGAACTGCGCCCAGGTGACGCCGGTATTAGGATTGTTGTCGCCGCCAAAGCCGTTCGAATAGACTCGCAGGTCAGAACTCAAAAGGTCTGCGTAGTTCCCCGTGTTTCCCCATTGGGTATTGGCTGGTCCGTTGGGATCGCTGAATGAGCCGCCTCCGAGTGGGGTTCCCCAATAGAGATAAGCCTCGCAGGCATCCCCGCCGCAGTTGGTGGTCGTATCCCACAGCGAGAAGCGGGGAGCGCCACCGCCAAAGGCCCCTTGCGTCATCAGATATTCCGCACTCAAACTGGTTACCGTGGAAGGCGTCAACGCTCCCGTTATCGACACGTATAGACCCCCATACGTATCCGGACCGGAGGGATTCGAAGTGAATTGAAAAACGTAAGGCTGGGCAGGATGAGGCGACGGAGTGCCGGGCATGGAAACAACGGCTGCGTCGCCGTAGGTATGCAGCGTATCCGCCATAGCCACGGAACTGAGGGCTACGGCCAAGGCCAGAATCGCCAGCAAACTGAGAATGAGTACCCTTTTCATAAGCTACGCTTCTCTTTCTGGTTCTGTCAGAACCAAGTTCATAGTGAGGGTCCGGCTTCTACAGAGTGTTCTCGATTAGAAGTCGTTGGTGGACGCGCCCGGTCACAACGGGGAAGGTGGACGAACCTGGCGCGCAGGTTTCGCAAACGAACCGATATTGCGACTCGTTCAACTTGGCAACAGTTGAGAAAACGCCGGCCTGAAAATCGCTCTCGCGGAGCCGCAACCTTCGCACTCATGTTGCTTTCGCAAGAGCGCTGGTCACCGCCGGCAGTCGGGGTCACAACGGCCATCATTGGATAGCGGTGGAAAGCGCACTGGCCCAACCCGATTGGAAGAGCACTTCCGCCGCAAACCCGTCCGGTGCGCAGTCATCCCCAGGTTCCATACGAACGGCAACACCCTTGCCGAAGAGCTGCATCCCCATGTTTGTCACTTGAGGCGCCGGTATATCCACGATCACGTGGACAGAATCACCCGGTAAGGGCGCGGAATTAGTCTGGATAAAGACCCCATAGCTACTGATATCGCGAGTTGTGCCCTTACCCTGGCGCCAAATGCCGTCCCGCCCCTGCCACTGAAACGTTGCCGGCGCCTCAATGCGGAAACGTGGTCCCATCTTTCTCCTTTCTCGCCCGCTTTTCAGTTCGTCCTGTCCCGGGCTGGCGTGCACTTGCTGCCTCGAACTGCCGAAGTTCTTGTACCAAGCGCAAGATAAGCGGCCTTCTTCCAACCCACAAGAGCTACAAAGACCCGAATCGCCCATCTCAACTGCAATCGCTTTCACAGCTAACTTGGTTCGGGTAGGAGTTCTGGTTTGAATCCTCACAACGAAGAGTGAACAGGCAAAAGGTCCGTACTCAAAATGACGGCATCGAAAGACGGTGCGGCGGAGCTAGGAGGGCAAAAGTACTTTTCTAAAACCATACTTTTGTACTTTTGGTGGTACAACTAATGTGTCATGGCAATGCACCGGTAGTGAGGAAGAAAGTCTTTGAAACCGACAAGAAAAGTCGTACTCTTGTGAGTCAGCGCTGGCAATACGCGCTGCAGCGCTCGAAGTCGATGTTCGTGCGCCTGCGGCTACAGCGCTCATCTGGCCATCTCGCAGGACCTCGCTGCTTTTATTCGCCTAAGTTCAGAAACTACTGTAGCGATCGGGTTCGGGCTGTAGCAACGCCACTCTATGGGTACGAATGATGGGATTCGGAAAGCTGTTTAAGATCCGCATTGTCATTGCCGGTTCCAACCTTATGACCTTCCGTTTATTGGCAAGGGTCTTGGAACGAAGTCCAGATCTGAAGGTAGCGGCGACAGTGGGGACAAAGGATGATCTATTCAAATCGCTGCAAAGTGCCAGACCCGACATAGCTTTGATCAGCATTCACTTACAAGACGCTCCTTTCAGTGGCATGGCACATTTGCAAGAGATCAGCCGCCAATTCCCTGGTCTTCCCTGTGTGCTTCTCCTCGCTCGCACCGAAGCCCAGGTTGTGGTGGATGCCTTTCGCGCCGGCGCCCGGGGTGTGTTCTCGTGCTCGGAGTCGGATACCCGGTTGCTAAGCAAATGCGTCCGCTGTGTGGTTCGAGGGCAAGTCTGGGCCAATACAGCGCAGGTGGGCTATGTTGTCCAGGCTTTGAGCGGCGCACGTTTGGAGGCGGAAAGTTCCCGAAGCAAAGCCCTGTCCCTGCTGACGGCGCGCGAGGAAACGTTGGTGCGGCTGGTTGCCAATGGTCTCTCGAATCGCGAGATCGCGCAGCATCTGGGCCTGAGCGAACACACCGTCAAGAATGGCCTGTTTCGCATCTTTGAAAAGCTTGGATTTTCCAATCGGGTGGAACTCGTGCTGTATGCCATTGCGAAGCTCAACCAGACTGAGTTCTCATCCGTAGTTCTACCCGAAATGGTCGCAACTGCTAGCAGTAAAGCGCCCCGGTAGGAGTGGCAAGCATGAACGGTATCTTGAGCTGAGGCATTCGTGAGAAATGGGTCGATCGGCTGAGCTCGGAGACGTGCTTGCTACTTTACCTCACATGGTTCTTGGGATATCCAGCGCATCCAATGGCTGCTCTTTCCCAGCGGTACCCAGCCGCTGTGATGGGCGGTCGGCAACCGTGCTCAGTAATCTGCCCTGATGCCTAGCCCCTCACTGCCGCCACGCGCTGCTTCACATCCGTCAAGAACGCCTCGTCCTTGATGTCGCCTAAATTGATTTCCACATTGGCCAGTGCACCCTCGATCGCCGCGCGCGCCAGTGAGGCGCCTACGGTCAGGTCCGACGCCATGCGCGGATTGGTGATCGGGCGCAGCGACTCGACGATTTGGCGCACTTCCCTTGCCCGCTCGGCCACGCTCAGCGGAACCAGGGTCGCCTTCTTTGTTGCGGCTTCCACCTCCGCCTGCGCCTCAGGATGGTCTTTCGCCCTCTTGAAGGCCACCATCACCTCGTTGAACGACTCGGCGTCCGCATCGATCGCTGCCTTGAGCTGCTCGCGCAACTCGGCCAATCGCGCGAGAGCGTCGCTCAACTGGCGTTCGTACTGCACATAGGCTTTCTTGCCGCGCGACATCCCAGCAACCATGCCACCCAGCGCAGCCGCCATGGCCGCCGTTGCCGCCGAAGCGCATCCTCCTCCGGGAGCGGCAGTGGGCGCAGCAAGTTGCTCGATGAACGGCTCAACCCCGGCGCGAATCCCGCCTACGGCCATCTTGCCGCTCATCACCGCGGCCAGCCGGTTCTCCAGGACTAAGGACGAATCGAAATTTTCGATTTGCAGAAACCACTCTGCCGCGTCTTCCAGCGCCTTCTTCGGAATCAGCCCAACGACCTCGCTGGACAGTGGCATCACGCCGTAGCGCGTGGTCTCGCGCTTGACGTATTCGAAGACGCGCGCAATCGGTGTCTGGTCGGTGTCGGTCAGGTTCATCGAGACCTGCGCCAGGCCGCGCACGCCCACGCCCATGCCCTTCACGTACCGGAGGCCGCCGTTAGAAAAGCGCACCGCCTTGCCGATCTTCTTCGCGATCTCGACGTCAGGTGTGTTGAGATAGACGTTGTAGGCGACAAGGAACTTGCGTGCGCCAACGATGGTGGCGCCGGCGGTGGGATGCAGCGCAGCTTCGCCGAAGTCAGGCTTACGAGCCGGGTTGCTCTTCACTTCCTCGCGAATTCCCTCGAACTGCCCACGGCGCACGTTCTCCAGGTTCTGGCGCTCGGGGCGCTGCGCCGCGGCCTCATACAAGTACACCGGCACCTTGTGGCGCTTCCAGATCTCCTCGCCGACGCGACGCGCGATGGCGACGCAGTCCTCCAGAGTCAGGCCCTCAATCGGGATGAACGGAATTACGTCGGCGGCACCCAGGCGCGGGTGAGCTCCTGTATGTTTAGTGAGGTCGATGAGTTCGGCGGCCTTGCCGACACCGCGAATGGCAGCTTCGGCCACATTGACCGGATCGCCCACCAGGGTAATGACGCAACGGTTGTGATCGGCGTCCATCTCGCGGTCGAGCAGATAGACGCCGTCCATCTTCATGGCTTCGATAATGGCATCGACGCGAGCCTTGTCGCGCCCTTCAGAAAAGTTCGGCACACATTCGACGAGCGTAGGCATAACGATCAGGATAAAGCACCGGAGGGCATTCTCCGAAGCGGGCGGTCAGCCCGTCACAGTTGGCTGTGAGGCAGATAGCAAAGTCGTGGTCGGCGCATGGCAGCCGGTACGCAGAAAAGCTGGGTGCCCCAGGTCTCGTGGGGTTCGAGACCTGGGATTCATCGATTCCATCATTCGGGAAGTGCGCTCTGAATCACCGCATCAGGCAATCATTACCTCCGGCGAGTTTGCATGGCCATGGTCTTTGCGATGGATAGTTCTCCCACAGTCCTAAGTTGTACCCACCCAGGTCTCGAAAAACACGAGACCTGGGGGACCCGCCGAGCTGAGTTAGTACATCCCCAGCACATCGTCGTAGTAGTTGATCATCGCCCGCCGGGGTGTGTCCTTCAGCCCAGTCAGCGTCACTGTCTGGTCGACGGTCGAATTGCCGATCATGCGTGGGGAGCCTAGACGGACGATGCTGCCGTTCGCCAATTCCAGATACATAGGAACCAACATGCCGAAGTTCTTGTCCACTCCCGACTGCGTCAGCGTGAACTTCAACACCACCTCGCCAGCGGTGTTCTTGCTGAAGGAAGAGTCGAATGCATAGATCGGCAGGGCCGTGCCATACACGTACTCGCGGAAGAACCAATCCATCTTGTGATTACCTTGGAGATCCATCTCCGGGCTCATGTGCTTCTCTACCATAGCCTGAAAGTCTTCCGTGGTTGCAGCGCTGCCGTTGTAGGTGGAGACAAAATCGCGCATCGTCTCTTTAAAGCGCTGATCGCCAGTCTTGTGCTCCCACATCATCTGGCGGACCATGTGCAACACATATGCGCCTTTGGGATAGACAAGCCGGCGATAGGTACCGAAGCCTTCCCGGCTGTTGGCGACGCGATAGCCCATGGTGAGCGGACCTGCATCGATGGCGCGGAATCCCTGGGCATTGCGCTCGGTGAGAATCCTGCGTTCGTCGTTCCAGAACTTGATATACCTCTGCGGCTCCTTGGAATAGACATACTGGAGGTACATCGAGGCCGACATATCGGCGAAGCCTTCACTCATCCACTGATCGCGGTAGGAGTTAAAGCCGACCGCGTGTCCCCACCACTGATGCGCTACTTCGTGGGGGGCGACTACTGTGTAGTATCCCTGCGGATCGTCGACATACGCAGGATAATGGGCGCGCATAATGTTGCCGAGAGCATGACGAGTGGTCGTGTCAAACAGATAAGTCATGGGCAAATAGATCAATCCCGGCCACGATTGCCCAAATTCGGTCGCCGTCTGCTGCGTAATCTCGAGCCGCTTATACGAGATGGGGCCGAAAAAGTCGGAATAGATGCGGACCGAAACATCGGCCTCGGCCAAAGCTTTCTTGTTCAAAGACGTGGTGCTCATGTTACCCAATGAGCCGCCCACCGCTTCATTCATGCTGTAGTTGCCGCCTACTCCCCGTGGCATGTTGGCATTCGGATCCTGCACCACCTGCTGAAGACTCTGCACCCAGTCGGGTGGGTTTTCATTGGCATAGGCCAGCACATCGATTGGAGGCTGATCCAGCTTCGATTCTTCCACTTTAAATTTGCCGAAGTTGAATCCGGCGACGGCCAGCGGGACCTCGCTTTTCCACACGGAAACGTTGCGATCCCCCTGAATGCTTTCGCTCACCAGATTTCCGGTGGCTGCCATCCTCATGCCTTTCGGAATACGAAAGGCCATGTCATAGTTGGTGTAGTCGCCCAGAGATCCACCGGCGGAATTGGGATACCAGTCCTCACGAGAAATAGGAAAGTAGTTTCCTCCTCCCTCATTGCTGACCGCGTCTTTGCCGCTGTAGGTGGTCGTGATGGTGTACTTCTCCCCTTTAATCAGGGGTTGGGAGAGAACCACCCAGAATTGCGGATCGTCTAGCTTGTCTTCCTGGATAAAGTTGAGCGGCTGCCCGCCAGCGCCAGTAACGCTCTGCACCCGGAGCGTCGGAAACAGGGCGAAGGGCACAACCCGAACGCCCGGACTTTGGGCGACGATAGTGGTCTGCGCTTTGCCGTTCAGATGGGCGCTCTTCTCGATTTCCGTGTCCAGTTGCTGGTGCTCGATGCTGATGCAGCGGTCCTTCTGCGACCCTTTCGCTGTGCCGGCGGCGTACTCGGACGAGTAGTGGAAGGCAGCCCAAATCCCCTCCTTATTGTCCTCATAGGTCATCAACTCAATTTCTTCGGGGTACACTCTGGGGGCGCCATGCGGGTCAATGACGAAGAGCATCTTGTCGCTGTACTTCTTGCCGTGTACAAAGGCGACGAAGAGACCGCCGGGCTCAGGACTGAGCACATCCTGGAGAATGCGGGCGTCTAGGTTGTAGTGCAGCTTCTTGCGGGTTGTGTGCTGGGTATCGCTGAGCAGTCCAGCATCGCAGGAGGCGACAGATCCAGGTTTGCCGGCTTTCTTGATTTCGTCATAGCTGCCATCGGTGAACCGCAGCACCAGTCGATTGAAGCTTTCGCTGAATTCTTTCTCTCTCGTGAGCAGCGACAGGCTGCGTTCTTCCGACGGAATGGGAGGAGTTAGTAGCAGCCGGCCTTCACCCACGAAGACAGCTCCCGTCACCTTTCCCTGCACTGTCTGAAGAAAACAAACGGTACCGGAGTTTAGCTCGAAGGTCGCGGCGTCACGCTTGAGGGTAAAGTTATTTACAGCGACGGCCTCGGCGCCAAGGCTGATCGTGCGCAGTTGCTGATAGGTGGCGTCGGAGTTGGGACTCTGGTCTATCCCTTGAGAAACGGCAACCAGCAAAACACTGAGGAGCATGTAACCAACGAAGGGGCGGATCATGGCCGCAAACTACACCAGAAATCCTGCTCGTGCAATGCTCTAAATCACTGAGCTTGGGTTGTCTGGGAGTGCAGTCGCAAGCACGCGATGCCAGCTCCAAGCTTGATTGCAGCACCCGAATTATTCGGGTAGTTCTCCGGGAGAAAGCTCATCCACATAACACCAAATCCAGGCCTCACCTGGTTCGATGGAACGAATCAGCGGATGTTTCACGTGATGGAAGTGTTTGGTGGCGTGCTTGTTTTTAGAGGAGTCGCAGCAGCCCACGTGACCGCACTCCAGGCAAAGCCGCAGGTGGACCCAACTGTCGCCCAGCTTCACGCATTCGGGGCAAACATCGACATCGGTTTGGGTAATCTTAATTTCGCCGAGATGGGTGCAGTTTGCTGCCATCGCGTCCTCCTCTTAGTCCATCGATAGTCCGGAAAATTCCTTTAGCGGACCTTGTTCAGCGGGCACCGAATCGGCTGAGTCCTCATATATGATTCTGGACTTAGCGCTCCAGATTTTTTCGGTCCCATTGACCCAGGTTCGCCGCCGCCTCGTAGGTGCTCTGCAGAAACTCCATCAAGGCTGCTTTCGGAGATACGGCGGTGCGTACGTCGTCATACATCAGCAGGAACTCTTTCATCTGTGGATGATAAAAAGCCTGCTGGGGACGGACGCGCGCCTCGGCGAAACCGGCGGGCTCCGGCGCGGCGTAAGAGTAAAACGCGGGACCCTTAATATCCCCGCCGCCAGGCCAGAATCCTGCGCTACTGACTTCATGGGAGTAGGCTTCACGGGTGACGCGGTCGGCTCCCGGACGCTCAGGCGCTGGGCGGCCGGAAAACCGCGTGACCGCCAGATCGAAGCTTCCCCAGAAGAAGTGCACCGGGCTGACTTTGCCCAGAAAAGGCGCACGGAACTCCTTGAAGACAGCATCCACCCAGGCCAGAATGTGCCAGAACTTGTGCGCCGCGTCGGCATCGTAGGAGGCGTGCTGGTGGTCCTTCTCGAAGGGAATCGGGTCGGCAACCTCCTGCGGCATCGTCCAGATCTTCGCAGGTACCCCAAGTTCAGCCAGCGCTGCTATCAGCGACTGGTAGAAATCGGCTACGCTTTGCGGCTTCAGAGCGAGCTTTCGGACTTCGCCCTCACACGTATCGATCAGCAGTTGATGATCAATGAAGTCGAACGAGACCTCGACGGTACGGTCGCCGTAGGGCATGGGAGACGTGGTCAGGCCGCGCGCCGTGACGTAGAGCGGCACGTTCCACCAGTGATTCACCAGCGGGCATAAATCCAGGCGTAGCTTGCCGACGATTTGCGTCCACATATGCAGCGTCGCCAGCGTATCGCTCCAGGAGTCGAGCGGCAGCGGCGGCAAGTTGTGCTCTGTATTGAAGGATGCCGGTTCCGCTTTCATCGACCCACCTCCTCGCAGGCCAACTACTGTACACGATTTGCGCCTGCGGTATCACGAACACCGGCGAATCCGGGCTGCAGGGGAAAACGCCGACCGCACTAGCGATCGGCGCGGGTGTTGGCTCTGGACCGGTTGGAAAGGGTTGGCTACGAGCCCTCTTCAAATTTCAACGTCCGAAGTACAGCCACCTGCCGCCTTGCGGATAAACTTGCGGAGCGACTTGCCGCATCCTGAAATGCCCTCAGTCGCGATGCTTGGCATAAGGAGCCCCTTTCTGTGATCTATCGCCGGCAACAATGGCTGTACCACCTGCTGCCCCTGCTGCTGATCGCAGCGACGTGTTCGCTAGCTCAAGTTGCAACTCGCAGCCATGCCTCCTCCGCGCTGCGCTTTGAAGTTTCGTTTCCTGAGCAACAGAGCGCGCAGCCGCTCGACGGACGCCTGTACGTCATGCTCTCGACCGACAGCAAGGACGAGCCACGTTTCCAGATCAGCGATGAACCCGATACGCAACAGTTCTTTGGGGTCGATGTCGATGGGCTTGCGCCCGGCAAGCCGGCCATCGTCGATGGGAGCGCCGTCGGCTATCCCGCCAAGAACCTGGGATCAATTCCCGCCGGCGATTACTACGTCCAGGGACTGCTCAACACCTACGAAACGTTTCATTTGGCAAATGGCCACACGGTAAAGTTGCCGCCCGATCGCGGTGAAGGCCAGCAGTGGAATCAGAAGCCCGGCAATCTGTACAGCACACCGGTGAAGGTGCACATCGATCCGTCCGCGCGTAACGCGATCAAGATTTCGCTAACGGAAAAGATTCCTCCGGTTGACGAGCCCAAGGACACCAAATACATCAAGCATCTGAAGATCAAGAGCGAGCTGCTGACGAAGTTCTGGGGAACTCCGGTTTATATCGGGGCCATCGTCTTAGTGCCGGAGGGATTCGACGAGCATCCCAACGCGCACTATCCTCTGATGCTATTTCAGACCCACTTCCCGCATGACTTTTCCTTCCCGTTCAACGATCAGCCACCCGCGGCGGATCTAACGGGACGCAGTCGTTTACGGGCCGAGTACGGCTACCGGCTCTACCAGGACTGGACGTCGGGCAGGATGCCTCATGTCTTGGTCGTGCAACTTCAGCATGCGAATCCTTATTACGACGACTCTTATGCCGTGAACTCCGCCAACCTCGGACCCTACGGCGATGCCATCACCCAGGAGGTAATTCCCGCGGTGGAACAGAAGTTTCGCGGCATCGGGCAGGGCTGGGCGCGGGCTACCTACGGAGGGTCAACCGGGGGATGGGAAGCCGCCGGGATGCAAATCTTCTACCCAACATTCTTCAATGGCGCGTTCTGCTTCTGTCCCGATCCCGTGGATTTTCGCGCCTATCAAACCTTGAATCTCTACGACGAGAAGAACGCGCTGTGGATTGAAAGCAACTGGGGCAAAGTTCCGCGCCCGGGAGAGCGCAAGACCGACGGCGCCCTGGTGACGACGATGGACCGCATGAACCGGCGCGAGTTGGTGTTGGGTACGCATGGCCGATCCACCGAGCAGTTCGATATCTGGCAGGCGGTCTTCAGCCCTCCGGGTGCCGATGGTTATCCGAAGCCAATCTGGGATCCGCTAACCGGCGTCATCGATCACGATGTGGCGAACTACTGGAAGGAACATTACGACCTGCGTTACATCTTGCAGCGCGACTGGAAGACGCTCGGGCCGAATCTGGTAGGCAAGCTACACTTCACCGTCGGCGACATGGACTCCTATTACCTGAACAACGCTGTCCACCTCATGCAGGATTTTCTGGAGACGACAAATTACCCATACTATGCCGGCGATTTCGACTATGGAGCGGGCCGGCCTCACTGTTACACCGGTAAGGACGACCTGCCGGTGGCCGAAGCTGGAATGACGGTGAACCAGCGCACCATTCGAAAAGCCGTGGATCACATGCTTGAGACCGCGCCCGCCGGGGCCGACGTGAGCAGTTGGAAATACTAGTCGTTGCACCAACCGATTCCGCCAAGCCGTCCACCAAAAGTAAAGCCCAGCGAAGAGCTGGGCTTTGAAACAAACATCAGATTCTTTGTTACTGCACTCGGGTTACATTGCCGGCTTGCGGTCCCTTCTGACCTTCGACGATCTCGAACTCGACCTGATCGCCTTCCTGCAAGCTCTTGTAGCCCTCGATGTTGATCGCGCTGTAGTGCACGAACACATCCGCATTGCCATCGTCACGGCCGATAAAGCCGAAACCTTTCGCGTTATTGAACCACTTGACGGTTCCTTTCATTTTCACTTTCGTCTTCCTCCGGGCAAAGCCCAACAGCACCCCCACCCCGAGGGCGCTGGTCTTAAATTGCGTCAATCAGGTTGAGCCCAGAAGCCAAAGCCTAGAAAGGAGGAACTTCCATGGGAACTATTGGCGGTGGATTGCCTGTTGAACACCGTATCTCAAGTCTGCTCCCGTTTCGTGGTGTTGTCAATAGAGTATATAGCCTTAACACCGCATGGGTAGAGGGGTTTTGGCATCGTCGATGCCATGTCCAAGGTGCTAGAAGGCCCAGCGCAGCAAGGTCGCGCCCGAGGTGAAACCCGCACCGACGGCGGCCAGCAGTACCAGGTCGCCCTTCTTCAGTCTGCCATCATCAACTGCAGTCTGCATGGCTAGCGGGATGGTTCCCGCGGTGGTATTGCCGTAGCGGTCAATGTTGATGATGACTTTCTCCAGGGGCATCTTCAGGCGATCGGCAGTGGCCATGATGATTCGCTTGTTCGCCTGGTGGGCAATGAAGCAATCGACATCCTGTCCGGTCAGGCCATTGTTGCGCAGCACGCGCTCAGTCATCTCCGCCATTTTCTTCACCGCATACTTGAACACCTGCTGCCCATCCTGGTGAATGTAATGCAATTTTTGGTCGACGGTCTCGTGCGATGCCGGATGGAGGCTGCCGCCTCCCGGCAGGTTCAGAAACTGACCGCCCGCGCCTTCCACCTGGGCTTCCATCGCCAGGATGCCGGCTGGCTCGCCTTCGTCGGCGGGCTCGAGGAGCACCGCTCCGGCGCCATCGCCGAAGATGATGCAGACCGCGCGATCGGTGAAGTCGGTCATCGAAGAATTGACGTCGGAGCCGATCACCAGCACCTTCTTGCAGTGACCCGATTCGATGAACTGAACTCCGGTATTCAAGGCATAGAGGAAGCCGGAACATCCCGCCGAGACGTCGAAACCCCAGGTGCGCTGGATGCCCAGCTTGTGCTGCACCAGGCATGCGGTTGAGGGATACATCATGTCCGGAGTCACCGTGCCGACAACGATCAGGTCAATCTCCTGGAGATCGAGGGGGTGCGATTTCTGTAGGTTCTTGACAGCTTCCACCGCAAGGTCGCTCGCTGCAACACCTTTGTCGGCGAGGTGACGCTCGCGGATGCCGGTGCGCTCCAGGATCCACTGGTCCGTGGTATCCACCATTTTTTCCAGATCTTGATTCGTGAGAATGCGGGGCGGGACGTAAGTCCCCAAAGCCGTGATTTTGGCGCGACGCACGTTTGCCAATAGAGTTCTCCGGGAACAGCTATGAATGAGCCTTCATTTTCAACGATAGGAGTGGGAAAGTCTATGCTGGGCCGGTCTTCGCTATTCGCGATTCGCCTTTCGCTTTTCGCCTTTCGCCAGAACTCCACTGAAAGGCTGGAGAATCGTATCCGAATAAATGGGGAACAATGCCCGTTGGAAGATGCCTATATAGCAGCACGAACAAGAGCGAAGAGCGAATGGCGACTAGCGGCCTTTGCAAGCCAGGCGCCAGTTGACCGCTGCACACGCACTGGCCTGCTACCGTTGCTTCCTTCCGGACCTGGCGGATTTCACAGGATTGCGTTGCGCGGGACCAGCGCCCGACTTTTCAATATAGCATTGATCGCGGGCAAAGGAGCGCTTCAGCGCCGCGTCGCGCATTATGCAAAATGGTGAGAGCTGCGGATGATAAAATAAGCAGATTGCATGCAGCCAAAGACCGATTCTGTAGGCCTGCTGGACGCGATTGACGAGCGCCCGGTCGCCGCTACTCCCAAGAAAATTGGCTTTGTGAGCCTGGGCTGTCCCAAGAACCTGGTGGACAGCGAGGTCATGATGGGCCTGCTCGCCGCGGGCGGCGCCCAAATCACCGCGCGCGCCGAAGACGCCGACATCATTGTCGTCAACACCTGCTCGTTCATTGACACCGCCAAGCAGGAGTCGGTCGATACGATTCTCGAGATGGCGCAACACAAGACCGCAGGTCGCGCGCAAAAGCTCATCGTCGCCGGCTGCCTGGTGGAGCGCTATCGCAACGAGATCCAGAAGAACATTCCAGAAGTAGATGCGGTCGTCGGCACCGGCGAGCTGCAACAGATTCTGAGCGCCGCCGGAATCGAGCCGCATGTCAGGCAGCAGGAAAGTTCCCCGTTCGTGATTCTGAACAGCCGTTCCGAGGGCGATGCCCGCGAGGCTGCCGGACGATTCTCGAAGGAAGGCTGGGATGGCGCCATCGCCGATCTGCCCAACTACCTTTACGACGAGAACACGCCGCGCCTGCTGGCGACGCCGAAATATTCGGCGTACATCAAGATTGCCGAGGGATGCGATCATCCCTGCTCGTTCTGCATCATCCCGCAGTTGCGTGGCAAGTTTCGCTCGCGGCGATTTGAATCGGTGATTGCCGAAGCGCAACGGCTGGCACAACAGGGCGTGCGTGAAATCACGCTCATCGGCCAGGACACCACCTGCTACGGTGAAGACCTCGGCCTGAAGGACGGACTTCCACTGCTGCTGGAGCGACTGGCACAAATCGAAGAGCTGCGCTGGGTGCGCTTCCTCTATGCCTACCCCAACAAGATCACAGGCAAGCTGCTAGAGACCATCGCCGCGCATGAGAAGATCTGCTCGTATATTGATGTGCCCTTGCAACATGCCTCTCCGGGCGTACTGAAACGGATGAAGCGCGGCGCGGGAGCGGAAATCTTTCTGCGCTCCATCGAGAAGATGCGGCGAGAGATTCCGGATTTAACGCTTCGTACGTCGTTCATCGTCGGCTTCCCCGGCGAGACGGAGCGGGATTTCGAGCAGCTCTGCGAGTTTGTGCGTGAGGCACAGTTCGACTGGCTGGGAGTGTTCGGCTACTCAGATGAGGAAGGCGCGAAGGCGTTCGAATTGAGCGACAAAGTTTCCGCGCGCGAGATCGAGCGGCGCCGGAGGAAGCTCATGTCAAGCCAGAAGCAGATCAGCCGCAAGAAGAAGCGTGCGCTGGTCGGCAGGCAATTTGATTTGCTGCTGGAAGGACCTTCGGCCGAAACCGATTTGTTGTGGGAAGGACGCACGGCGATGCACGCACCGGAGATTGACGGCACGGTTTACGTCAACGACTTTGGGGATTGCGACAACCCACGTGAAGGCGAGTTTTATCGCTGCGAGATTACCGAAGCGCATGAGTATGACCTGGTGGGCAGGATCGTTTAGCTCGCAAACAGGTGGGAGTTGGCGCTTGGCCTTTGGCATTTGGCGAACCCAAACGGCTCGACAAGCAATCTGAATGATACAGATAGAGTCTCCGTCCTAACCTGGCGATCTGATTGCGTTTGGCAAATGCTAAGCGCCAAGTGCTAAATGCAAGCCCTGACTAACAGCCATGCAAAGGAAATCTCCCCGCAGCCTGCGTTGTCCCACCTGCCGAAAGCTCGTGCTGCGCTCCGATCCGGAGTTCCCGTTCTGCAGCGAGCGCTGCCGTATTATCGATCTGGGGAAGTGGGCGAGCGGCGGCTACGTCATCTCCTCGCCGTTGAACGACCCGGAGACTGACGATTCGAACTACTCGGACCAACATGGAAAGAGGTCAAACTGAGCCGGGACAAGCCGGCTCGGCTGCACCGAGATGGGCAACCCTGGTTGCGATCTTCTTCGGGGCGGGCCGGTTGCGGCCGGGGCCGGGCACATGGGCTTCGCTGGCGACAACTCTGCTTTGGTGGATGGTGGCTTCCCGCCTTCCTCCACCCACGCGCTTGCCTGTCATTTTGGCGCTGATTGCGATTGTAGTAGCGATTGGCATCCCCGCAGCAACCTTAGAGGCGAGGGGTTGCGGGCAGCACGATCCGTCGCACGTCGTAATTGACGAAGTGGCGGGGCAACTGGTCACATTGATTGCGTGTCCCATCGTGTGGCAAGCGCTGCTCGCCGGCTTTATACTTTTCCGTGCATTCGATATTGTGAAGCCGCCGCCGGTGCGGAGCTTGGAGAAGCTGCCCGAAGGTACGGGAATTGTGGTGGACGATCTGGGCGCCGGCGTCTATGGATTGATTGTGTTGCAACTGCTGCTTCACTTTGGCGTGTTCCGATGACAGACAACCGGAGTGGATGCAGCTTAGCATTGAAGGGGCACGGCTTCAGCCGTGTCGCCACAACACACAACTACGCTGGCCTTCAGGCCCTGAGGGCGTTTCCCTCAGCGGCTAAAGCCGGGAAGTTGTCCCTGTTCTGAGCGTCACGCCGGAAGGCGTGCCCTTGCAAAGCACAAACACGCCAATTGTAGAATTCTCCTGAAAGGTCGCCCGCCCCACCGAGTAGATCATGGATCGCAAGACGGGAACAAAGAACGTGAACGGCAAGCCGCACATCGATTCCATCGATCCCGTTTGCGCTCTGCCCGGAGGTGAAATTCGCATTATCGGCAGCAGTCTTCGTCCGACTGAGTTGCGGAGGCCCCAGGTTCGTTTCGGCGACGTGGACGGCGCGGTTGTCATCAGTGCGGAACAATTTATCGTGGCGCGCGTGCCCGAGGGAGCCGCCTCAGGAGAGGTGGTGGTCGCCACCAACGGCTATGTCAGCAATGCGCGCGAGGTGCGCGTCGCCGCGCCCATCGCGGAGAACCTGCACCCGGTTGCTAACCCTGCCGTCGACCTCCAGGGCAATATTTACGTCACCTTCTCCGGCTCGCGCGGACAGAAAGTGCCGATCGCGATCTATCGCATCGATGGCAATCACAACGTGAAGCCGTTTGTGCACGAGATGATGAACGCCACGGGGCTGGCTTTCGACCGCGCCGGCAGTTTGTACGTTTCCTCGCGCTACGACGGGACGGTGTACCGCGTCGCACAGAATGGCACGATGGCCTCTTACGCCGAAGGCATGGGGGTGGCGACCGGCATCGCCTTTGACCGTGAAGGAAATCTCTACGTTGGTGACCGCAGCGGGACCATTTTCAAGATCGGTCGCGACCGGCAGATCTTTGTCTTCGCTATGCTTGAGCCCAGCGTGGCTGCCTATCACCTGGCATTTGGCAAGAACGGGAACCTGTACGTAACCGGACCTACGACGTCGAGCTTTGATGCGGTCAACCAGATCGATCCGCACGGTGAAGTTACCGTCTTCTATCGAGGCCTGGGACGTCCGCAAGGCATGGCAATTGACGTGGACGACAACCTCTACGTGGCGGCTTCGCTCAGTGGGCGCCGCGGCATCGTGAAGATCACGCCCGACCGCAAGGCCTCGCTGGTTGTTTCGGGACACAACCTGGTTGGGCTGGCGTTCGCGCCCGGCCGTTCCGCCGTGCTCGCCACCACCAGCGGCGTGCACCATCTCTCCTGGAATATTGAAGGCCGCTCGCTGATTCCGGAAGCCTAGCGGCCGAACTGCTAAGGAAGCTCTGATTAAGTTGAAGTTTTGAAGGGGACGGCCTTCAGGCAGTGTGTCGCAACCGGCAAAGAGCCCTGGTGATGGAACGAAAGCTTCGAATTCCAAACAAACCAGCCGCGCAGCGGCGGAAGCGCCGTTAGCCCGGGGCGTAAGCCCCGGGAAAACTGGAAAATGCACCTGAGCCGCGCAGCGGCGGCACCCGTCGCGACACCGTCTCTTCAGGCCCTCCCCAAGTACCCGAATTCAAGCTGGGCTTTAGCCCCTGAGGGACTTCGGTCGCGCTTAACCAGACTCTCCTTAATATCCGCAGAGCTCAGGTGGCGGCTATATCCCGTTAGTATTCTTGGCGTGGATCAGCGAAAGGAACTCCTGCCTCGTCTGCTGCGCGCGGAAGGCGCCCAGCATCGACGAGGTCACCGTCGCAGAATGCTGCTTCTCGACGCCGCGCATCATCATGCACAGGTGCCGTGCCTCGATGACCACTCCCACTCCCAATGGCTGGATCGCCTTCTGAATTGTTTCAGCAATCTGCACCGTGAGCCGCTCCTGCACTTGTAATCGGCGGGCGAATACCTCCACCAGGCGAGCCGTCTTGCTGAGGCCGATCACCTTCCCTTTCGGGATGTAGGCGATGTGCACTTTACCGAAAAACGGCAGTACGTGATGTTCGCAAAGACTGAACATCTCGATGTCTTTCACGATCACCATCTCGTCGTAATCGACACTGAACAGCGCGTCCTTCAGTATCTGGTCGGGATCTTCACGATAGCCCTTAGTGAGGTCTCGCAGAGCTTTGCTGTACCGCTCCGGCGTGCGCAGCAGGCCTTCGCGATCGGGTTGCTCGCCCAGGCGGACGAGCATCTCGCGCGCCAATTCTTCAAAACTGGCGCTGGTGAGAGTCGGGGTCTCGATGATTTCTTTCATAAGAAGCAATTAGCTATTAGCCGAGTGCCCCGTTCTAGCCTTCTTTTGGCTAGAACGGGCCTTTCTAATCTCCGGCATATTCAAAGCTGTTCATCAACGTTTCTTCCAGCCTTACCTTCTCTAGATGTGCAGCACGGAAAGTTTGTTGCAAAATCTCGAAGATCACCGCGCTCAGGTTTTCGGTTGTCGGCACCGAGGACCTGAATTCGGCGCGCAGGTTCAGGTTCTCATGATCGAAGCGTTCCAACACCTGTTCCCGAACCGCGGCATCGAGCTCCGCCAGGTTACAGATCATTCCCGTGCGGGCATCGACCTGTCCGCTGACCGTGACCTCCAAGGCGTAATTGTGTCCGTGACCGTGCGGATTACTGCATTTCCCGTAGGCGGCGCGGTTCTCCTCCTCCGACAGCGCCTCGCGGTGCAGGCGGTGTGAGGCGGAGAATATATAGCGGCGGGTGAGATGGGCCTTCATGCTTCTCCGTAGAAATCGACGAACAGGTCAGGCAATTCGTACACCCGTACACGGTGCAGCTGCGCCACCTTGAGCTTCCTCTCCAGCCTGTTCCAGATCGTGATGGCCAGGTTCTCGGTCGTGGGAATCTGGACTGCGAACTCCGGCACCTCTTTGTTCAGATGCCGGTGATCGAGGCCGTCGATGACTTCGCGATTAAGGATCTCCTTCAACTCTTTCAGATCGACGACAAAGCCGGTTCGGGGATTGACCTCACCCTTCACCGTAACTTCCAGGGTATAGTTGTGGCCGTGGCCGTTGAGGTTGGCGCACTTGCCAAAGATGCGCCGGTTTTCTTCTTCCGTGAACTCCGGATTGTAATAATAGTGCGAGGCCGAAAATTCACACTTGCGGGTCAGATAAATCATGGGTTTCTGAAAATTCGAATCGCTTGAAAGTCTATTCCGCGCCTACGTCGCAGTTTTCGTAATTCACATCAGTTCTAAACCCAAAGCTAGGTTCAATTATCAGCTGGGATCTTCGCGCGGACTACACAAAATTGATTGCGGTGAGGCCTCTGATGAATTTCGATCAATTTCTCGTCCGCTGTACTCCCGTCCCTTCCAACGCACGCGGCCCCGCCTATGAGAGATGTCGGAGTTCAGCAAAAGTAGCGCGAAAAGCGGCAATCCAAAAACGGCCACAGTGTTCGACAGCCAGTCAAAATGCGCCTGTCGGATGCGCCGCTGAAACACCGAGAGCAAGGCCACAAGTAGCGCCGATGCGACGGCGGCGTCGCTGTGCTGTCCTTCCGTCCACTTCCACACCGCTGCCACAAGACAGCCCATGATCGCCGCAAACTCCAGCAGACGATTGAATGCCAGTCTTCGCGGATGCGCAAACAGCAGTGCCAGGTTCTTGGTCCAGCCCTCCCACATCTGCCCGAAGCTGCGATACATTCGCGCGCTCACTACATCCGACACCCGGAAGCGCAACCGATATCCCGCCTGCTTCACCCGTTTTGCCAGTTCAACATCCTCGAGCAAATCGCCGGCAACGGCCTTGTGCCCCCCAACCGCCTCGTACACCTCGCGCGCGATCAGCAGGTATTGCCCATTGGCCGCCGCGACCGGCGAGTTGGGATCGCATACATCCCTGGGCCGATAGGTGCTCGCCAACTCGGCAAAAATCACCGGCATCAACGCACGTTCGGCAACGCTGCGGACCACCTGCTTGGGCGAATACGAAACCAGTCCGGCGGCATATTCGTTCGCTTCGCGCAGACCGCGGGCCAGCGACTCGGGCACATGTTGCGTGTCGGCATCTGTGAACAGAAACCACTTCCCTTTCGCCACCCCGGCGCCGGTCCACGCCGCATTGCATTTGCCGCTCCAGCCCGGCGGGAGCGGATTGGCCGTGATCATGCGTACCGGATATTTGGCGGCGATGCTTTGCGTAGCATCGGTCGAGTGATCGTCCACTAGGATGATTTCGTAGCTTGGTCCCGCCTGCCCGACGAGCGACTGCAGGCAGTTTGCCAGGCAGTCCTCCTCGTTGCGTGCGGGAACGATCACCGACACGTCCGGTCCTACGTCGTAAGTGGTAGCTGCCATTCCGCCCACCGTTCTCTGAATTATTATATGGGTGTGAAGCGTTTGGTTTCGTCGACGGCATTGATTTGCCTGTTCATCCTGGCCGGCTGCAACAGTGGGACACATCCTCCGCGGATCGGCAATACGGCCCCCGATTTCACCATCACCGACTCACAGCGCACGGTTGAACTGAGCCAATTACGCGGCAAGCCGGTGGTGCTGAACTTCTGGGCGACCTGGTGTCCGCCCTGCATCGAAGAAATGCCGTCGCTGGTGCAACTGCAGAAGCAGCTTGGGGACAAGGTTACGATCCTGGCAGTGGATGAAGACTCCGACGATGGCGCCTACAAGCAGTTCGTGCGCGACCACAACATCGACCTGCTCACCGTGCGCGATACTCAGCGTACCAACCAGATCTATGGCAGCTTTAAGTATCCCGAAACCTACATCATCGATCGCAATGGCAAGATCGTGCGCAAGTTTATCGGAGCCACCGACTGGACCGCACCCGATATCGTTGATTACCTGAAGAAACTCTAGCAGCCTGCTGAAAAGCTCCGTATCGCTTGGCTTTGTGTCAGGGCACGGCTTCACAGGCCGCTGAAAAAGTCCGCCCTTCGGCGCCTTGTGTCAGGGCACGACTTCAGTCGTGCCGAAAAGTCCTTTATTTTTGTCATCCCGAGCGGCCTTCAGGCCGCGAGGGATTTGCTTTTTCGACTTTTTCAGCGGCCTGTTCAGCCGTGCCGATAAGCCGCTTATTTTTTGTCATCCCGAGCCGGCTTTAGCCGGCGAGGGATCTGCGGTTTACAATTCAGCAAGCTGCTACGCGATGTGGACCAACCCGGCGGGTGCCGCAGAGGTAGGCGGTCTTTGAGACGGGCATAACGACGGCGTTTTGCGAAGCCGCGCCCGAACCAACTCCTTACGCGGCCCCTTTAAATCTTATTGGCCGAGCTCCGGACGGGGCTCCAGCGACTCGGCAATCCGGTTCAGTGCGTCTTGTATCCGGTCTATCTCGTTTTGCGCGTTCTCATTCCATTCCAGCAAACGCTCAGGTGCGTCGTGGAAATTCTCCGCGATCCATCGCAGCGCATTTTTTCCACGCTTGCTCAACAAGAAAGCGGCAATACTGCCAAGTCCCAAGACCGTAAGCGGCACATACCATCTGCGCATCGGAGGCTCCTGAACCCGAGGCCCCGCTCCCAGCGGCGCTTTACCAGCAACTTACCTGCTTAGGTTCCTCTTTACAAGATTTGGATGGGCTACGATGCCTGAAAGTACATGTCGAATTTGATTCCTGACACGTCTATATTGCTGAACAGAAAGTCCCGAGTGTCACGGCCGCGGCAGATTTCCTGAAACGGGAACTCGCGCGCTAAGGCCGCAGGGCTTTCAATATTCCGCTGCTGCGAGGCCTCTGGATAATGCGAAATTGGAAGGCTTATTTTCTTGCACCGTTTCTCCTGACCGTGGTGTGCGCCGGGACGGCCCAGAACCGGCCGCCCAACCCTTTGCCCAATACCGTCTGGGTTGCCGCCGATGGTAAGTTCGACTCCGATCCCGACACCGCGCTGGTGCAGTTTGCCATCTCTGCCCAGGAGGACAAACTACAGGACGCCAGCCAGAAGGCGTCGCTGGCGGCCGACCAGATCCGGCAGCTCTTGCGGTCCAACGGAATCGATCCCAAGGACGCACAGTTTGGGCGCTTCACAACGCAGCCGGTCTATGATTACAAGAACCCCAAACGCAAGCTGGTCGGCTATCGCGTCGAAGCCGGCATCAGCCTTAAGCTTACCGATTTCTCCAAGGTAGGCCCCATCACCCAGGGATTGGCCGATATGGACGTAACCGATACTTCCATCAGCTATCTCTTGGAAAACATGGATGCCGCGAAAATCAAGGCCGTGCAGGATGCTTTGCGCCGAGCCCACGACGAGGCTAGTGCCGTGGCCACCTCTAGCGGGCGAACGCTGGGCGACTTGTCCTATGCTGCGGTGGATACCTCCGAACCGGGTCCGATTCGTCCCATGATGGCTGGCGCCATGGCCAAGCAGGCCGATGTCACTTCGGCTCCGCCGACTGCCGAATTTTCCGCGGAGAAGATCACAGTGACATCCCATGTGAACGCGTTGTATACACTGAGATCAGAGAGGTAACCGCGACTTTCGCGCCGCCATCGCGTTCAATCCGATGTCGGGAGGTGTTTCGTGTTGGGGGGAACATGAGAAGTAAAGTTAGTCAGCTTGCAGCTATCATGAGCTTGGCTTTGGTGGCCACACCGGTGTTCGCTCAGACGAGTCAAGACTCGCCTCACCTGACGCCACGCACCACGCAACCGGCTACCGAGTCGAGCGATCCCCCACCGGCCCCCCCTGTGACAAAGCCGATTGTTGTACCTGCCGGAACGAAAATTCCCCTGACCATGAAGCAGGGTGTCACCACCAAAAGCGCCCGGCCCGGCGATCCCGTCTACGCCCAAACCGCTTTCCCCATCACGCAAAATGATCAGATCGTGATTCCCGCTGGAACGTTTGTGCAAGGCGAAGTGCTGCGAGTCGTCCGTCCTGGCCGGGTAAAGGGCCGCGCCGAACTACAGATGAGCTTTACCTCCATGATCTTTCCCAACGGATATACCATCATCCTGCCCGGTGCGGTGCAGGGCACGCCCGGCTCAAACAGCAACACCATGAAAGGCAAAGAAGGGACGATCCAAGGTGATACCAGTAAGGGGAGAGACGCTGGCACCATCGCCGCCACTACGATTCCCGGAGCCGGCATCGGAGCTCTGGCAGATGGCGGAAAGGGCGCTGCCATCGGGGCCGCCGCCGGAGGAGTGATTGGCCTGGCGACCGTTCTGCTGACGCGCGGGCCTGAAGTCCACCTCGGCACCGGGGACTCGATTGAGATGGTCCTGGAGAGTACTCTCGACCTCGACCCGGGCAAGATGCACCGGCCTGCATCCGCACAGTAGCTAAGTCAGCGCACACGCCGGTGTCCGCCTAACCTTGGGGTCGACACAAATTCGTGCCCCACCGTCTCGTCTAAGATCCCCGGCGGGTCGTTTCAATATCAATACAGCAGGTACTTGGCGCGCACTTCCATGAACTGGTCGAGCTTATCCCGCCAGTCGTCGGCGATGCGCCTGGGATCCTCTCCCGCTTGCAATGCCACAAATACCGCCTGGTTGGCCAGCAACTGATTCATGTGAGCCATGTCGAAACCCAGCGGGTAAAGCTTATGCAGTGCCGCAGCCAATTCCAGTCCCAGCTCCGGCGCATCCAGTTGCTCGCGATTGGTGAGCTGAATCGATACCCCGCTGCACTGCTTGCGCGCGTCTGTACCCGAGGACGGGGTGAAGCTGGTAGGAAGGAATCGCACCCCGCCGATTTGCCGATTGTTCAGATAAGCCGCGAGCTCCTTCGCTTCGATCCAGGGCGCGCCGATCAGTTGATAAGGTGAGTCGGTGCCGCGTCCCACGGAAACATTCGTCGCTTCGATCAGCGCCGTTCCAGGGTAAAGCGTCGCCTGCTCCAAATCATGCACGGTGGGCGACGGATTCACCCAGATTTCGGAGGTCGAGTCGAACCAATCACCGCGCATCCAGCCGCGCATTGGAATCACAGTGAGGTCGGCGTCCAAGTGCTTCTCCTCGTTGTACAGCTTGGCCAGCTCGCCGACGGTCATGCCGTGCCGCACCGGAATCGGGTAGTAGTTGGTATAGCTTTCCTGTGCATCGGAAACGGGCCCCTGCACATAGGCGCCGTTCAGCGGATTGGGACGATCGAGTACGACAATGGGCTTGTGCGCTTTGGCTGCGGCCTCCAGAAAGTATCCCAGCGTCGACTCCCAACTGCTGAAGCGCACGCCCTGGTCCTGAACGTCATAAACCAGGACGTCCAGGTTGTGGAGCACGGCCGCAGGAGGACGGCGCTTGGCATCGGTATCCCCGAAGACGCTGTAAATGGGAACTCCGGTGGCGCCATCCTTGAACGATGGGACATCGCCACCCTCGATATTGCCGAACAACCCATGTTGGGGCGTGAAGATCGCCGCCAGTTGCGCTCCTGGCACGCGGTACAGGACGTCGATGGTACGCCTGCCCTTGCTGTCGAGGGCTGTCTGATTGGTCACCAGGCCGATGCGAGCGGTTGCGACATTTGGAACCGCCAGCGGCCCGAATTGTCGCTCCTCCAGCACGTCGATTCCGTTCAGCACTCTACCGTTGCGGACCAGGATTCGGCGCGCGGCCATTTCGGTTTCGTTATAGCCGGTGATTCGCGCCAGGCGCATCTTCTGCTCCTGGGTCGGCGCAAGCTGCAGCGCCGCAGCGACCGCGGTTGCTACTTCGGTCCGCAGCGCGACCACGTTGCCGTCCTTCAGGTTGACCGAATTAGTCAGCAGGACGATGTAGGTATTGGTGGTCGGATCGATCCAGAGCGAAGTGCCGGTGAAGCCAGTGTGGCCAAACGAGCCAACCGGCAACAGCTCGCCGCGATTCGAGGCAAACGGCGAGTCGATGTCCCAGCCCAACCCGCGCACATTGGGCAGGTTGGCCGGCTGCTGCGGCGTGGTCATCTTCTCCACGATCAGCGGCGACAGAATCGGCGCACCGCCATTCAGCATTGCCTGGGCAAATTTGCCAACGTCATCGGCGGTGGAGAAAAGCCCGGCGTCCCCCGCGACGCCTCCCATCTGCCGCGCCGTGGGATCGTGCACTGTGCCGCGCAGCACCTGT
This sequence comes from uncultured Acidobacteriaceae bacterium, assembly GCA_963785825.1. Classification (GTDB taxonomy): domain Bacteria; phylum Acidobacteriota; class Terriglobia; order Terriglobales; family Acidobacteriaceae; genus Bog-257. The sequence continues at coordinate 206,279 of CAWAWQ010000004.1, forward strand.
CCCGTGTGCTCATCCCTCTGCGTGGGCGCGATGCGCGGCATCCAGGGTTGTGGAGGATTAAAGCGCGTCATCGTCATGCCGAGCGGCCCGAAGATGTAGGTTTGCGCGTATTGATCGAGCGCCATGCCGCTGACCTTCTGCACCAGCTCGCCGAGCACGACAAAACCGACATCGCTGTAGAGGAAGGTCGAGCCGGGAGCGTTCTCCAGCTTGCAGGCATTGACCCGGTTGTAACCTTCTTCCAATCCACTCCACGACTGCTTCAAATCCAGATCGGCGGGCAGTCCCGAGTAGTGGATCAGCAACTGCCGGATGGTGATGTCCTGCTTGCCGCTCTGGGCAAATTCCGGAATGTACTTGGCTACGGGATCGTTCAGCTTGATCTGTCCTAACTGGACGAGGCGCATCACGCTGGTGGCCGTGGCAATCACCTTGGTCAGCGAGGCAATGTCGAAGATCGTATCGACCACCATCGGCTCGTTAGAGGTACTGGACAGCTTGCCGAAGGCCTTGCGATAGACGATGGCTCCATTGTGGCTGACCAGCAGCACGCCGCCGGGAGCGTCCCCGTTCGTGACCGCATCCTTCAGCAGGGTGTCAAGCGGGGCCAGCCGGTTCTGCTCCTGTGTGAAAGCCGTGGCGGCAGGGGCGGGCGCGGTTTGCGTAGTTGGCGGCTTCTGGGCCGTGGGACTGGCCTGCTTGGCTGGCGCTGCCGAATTTGGGGGCTTTTGCGCCACCGCCGGCGCGTAGGCAAACAGGACGAGGCAGAAATGGGCCAGCGCTGTGGCTGGCCAACGAAGACGCTGGCGCAAGAGAACCTTTCTTAGTGTGGTTTATGCCCGTCTCAAGCCGGGCAAGCTATTATAAGTTGCGCTTGTGTCCGAGCAAGAAAATGACGGGCGCACGCGTATAGCTTCAGGATTTTGCTGTGGTATTTACCATGATCACTCCCGGTCGAACGAATGACTGAATTTCCGGCAGGAACGATGTTGGAATCGACAAGTCCACCCCGAAGGGGTGGCTCAGTTTAGCCCAGGACGAAGCCGGAGGCGGAGTCCTGGGTAAAACACAAAACGAATACCGAGTCCCGGAGGGACGGCAGGGTTCCGCCGCCGTATTCCCATGCGAGGATACCGCTGAATCGGTCATCTCACACCCCCGCTCTGCCACGGCCTGCCTTCGATCGCCAGGACGCACAATTCGAGCAGGCGTTCGCGATCATTCGCGAGGCGATCGCGCAGCGCGCTTTTCCGGGCGTTGCTCTGGCGGTCGCACATCGCGGAGAGCTGATTGCCTCCAAAGGATTCGGGCGCTTCACCTATGACGAAAATGCATCGCACGTCGCGGCTGATACTGTCTTCGACCTCGCTTCTTTAACCAAAGTCGTGGTCACAACCATTCTGGCGATGCTGTTGCAGGAACGCGGCAAGCTGCTGCTGGATGAGCGGCTCGCAGCCATACTCCCGCAATTCGTGAGCCTTGCGCCCGAGCAGGACCGCGCGGCACGCGAATCTGTAACTCTGCGCATGCTGCTGGCGCACTCCAGCGGCCTTCCCGCCTACGAGAAGCTGTTCGAGTTTGCGTCCACTCCGGAAGAATTACTTCGTGCCGCCCTTAGAACTCCTCTGGTTGGCGATCCCGGCACACGGGCTGTCTACAGCGACATCGGCTTTATTCTTCTTGGCGAGGTACTGGCGAAAATAGCCGGTCAGCCGCTGGACGAGGCGGCACAGCAGGAGATCCTTGCGCCGCTCGAAATGGAGTCCACCCGGTTTAATCCTCCCGCCGAATGGCGCGCTCACATCCCGCCGACGGAGGACGACCGCACATTTCGCAAGCGGATCATTCAGGGCGAAGTGAACGATGAAAACGCGTACGTGATGGGTGGCGTTGCTGGACACGCCGGCCTATTCGCGCCGGCCACCGATGTGGCGCGCTTCGCGGAATGCATCTTGCGGGGCGGCGCGCCGATACTGAAGCCGGAGACGGTGAAGCTCTTCACGCGGCGCGAATCATCGCCGCGGGGCACGACGCGAGCCTTGGGATGGGATACGCCCTCGCCAGCAGAATCGTCCGCCGGCAAACACTTCTCGGCGGCTTCGTTCGGGCACCTGGGATTCACGGGCACGTCGCTGTGGATCGATCCCACGCGCCAGCTATCGGTGACCCTGCTGACCAATCGCACCTGGCCCGATCGCGCCTCGCAGGCCATCCGGCAGGTGCGTCCGCAGATACACAATGCCATTGTCGAGGCGCTGGAAGAAAGGGCCTAACAAATCGCAAGACGTTACTTGCTGGGCATCAGGCGGGCGTTTTCGATTTGGCTGAAGACAGCGTTCGCGCCCTCGTGCGCCGGCGTTCCGGCCAGCAACTGCTCTTTGCGGTAAACCAGGCTGCTAGCGTTGTAGGTCGCCAGCTCGAAGCCGTGGCCGTGGGTGATCGCGTCGGTGGGACACGCTTCCACGCAATAGCCGCAGAAAATGCAGCGGTTGTAGTCGATGTTGTAGACCTTGGCGTAGCGCTCGGCGCCGCTGACCCGCTTCTCGGCGGTGTTCTCGGCAGCCTCGATGTAAATGCAGTTCGAGGGACAGGCAGCAGCGCACAGAAAACAGGCAACGCACTTTTCCAGGCCATTCTCGTCGCGTTGCAATACGTGCATGCCGCGGAAGCGGTCCTGGAACATCGCGCCGCGGGTGGGACCGGGACCATCAGGATAGTTCTCGACGATGGTCGGCTTGAACATCTCCCGGAAAGTCACGCTCATGCCCTTAGCGATGGCGGCAATATTTTTCGCGATCCCCATATCTCTTTCCAGTATAACAACGGCCGATTCAGACGTGTTATCGCGGTGATCATTGCATCGCCGTAAGCGCCGTAGGCGCGACATAGGTTAACCCAGCCGTTCACGGCTGGGACAGGTGCGAAACAAATGCGAGTGCCGCAGGCACGGCACCGGCTCCGGTGATATCTCGCACGCGAGCTTGCATGGGCAACGGCAGTCACTTAGCACGGTTGACTGATTCAGCAACACACTTCAGGCACGTAGCGCGATTAGTCGCCCCGTGCGGCGGGACGCGCCGAGCGCCCCTTCAGCAGCTCGTAATGGTGCTGGCCGTGGCCGGCGGCAATGTACGCCAACGCTCGTACGGTCACGCGGTTCCCGTTGGCGACGCCCTCGCGCGCATTGGCGCCCTCCGGCAGCGAGCCGAACAGTGCGATCGTGCCCCGGCGCACGCTCTCGAACTCGGCCAGCAGATCGTCCACGCTGCGGGAGTTGGAGCCGGCCTCGCGAACATAGTCGTCCTGCTCAAACCCAGGCAGTTCTTTGTGATCGCCGCGGGCAAAGCGTAGCGCGCGATAGCTCATGACGCGCTCCGTGTCGCAGACATGGCCCAGCACCTGCTTGATGCTCCACTTGCCGGGAGCTGTAGGGGCCGTCGCATCCTCGTCGGAGACGCCCACCAGAAGCTGGCGGTAATCGCCGACTTGTTTGGAGAGAAACTCGAGCACCGGGCCGTCGGGAACTTTGGCAATGTAGTTTTTGTAAAACTCGGCGTATTCGTTAGCCTGGGGACGGGTGAGCATGATATCTCCAGTTGATGCGCGTGTACCGCGCCGTCGTCTTTGTTGGATTGGCTTAACGTCGGGCATTGCCACGCAATGCTCTTCCAAAGATACGGTTATCTCGAGCAGCAAGTTCCGCTCCTGGGGCCAAATTACGGCTGGGCGCAAAGGTGTAGTTCGGTAGCCAACTGCGACAGGCGCCGATCCCGGCTCCAGAGCAGCGTGTTGCTGAGCGCTGCCGAAGCAAGGAGATGGGCATCAATCCAGCCGATGCCGCGGCCCATCAGACGATGGCGCTCAATGAACGTCAGCACCTCATCATGGCTGGCCACAGGTACATGCGGCAAGCTTCGCAGAAGGGACAACACTTCAGAGCGGCGGCGCAGGAAACCACACGCCAGTTCGCCGACGATGAAGGGGTGGCACTCGACTTCGTCTCGGCCAAGTAGCGCACCGAGCGTAGGGTCGCCCCGCCGGAAATGCTCCACCCAGACCGAGGTATCAACCAGCATGACCATGAAGGCGGCGGGGGGGTGTTCGGCGGCGGCGGATTGCGCGAAGGCCGGGCTCGCTGCCTCCTAAGGCCGCCAACCGCCTGGCGCTTTCCCTGGCGATCAAGGCTTTGAGCCCCGCACGGACCACCGCGGTCTTCTCGGCAATGCCACTAAGCCGAGCCGCTTCTTTGAGCAGGGTGTCATCGATATTCAGAGTCGTTCTCATATGCATTAGTATGCATGATCCATACATCACATCTCAAGTCATCTTCCTGAGTTTTGTGACGAAGGTAGTCTGTCAGCCTAAGTCCGAGCTCTTTCCACAGGCGTGCTGTGACGGAGGCACAGGAGACTGTCGCGAAGCTCCGGGTCTCGAATCGCACGAGACGCGGGCCACCCGGCGACCGAGCGCCGCAGGCGCGGAACCGAAGTTAGGGCGTGAGCCCTGGGTACGCAGGAGGATAAATATCCCGAGCCGGCTTCAGCCGGCGGCACAATCGTGCGCCGAATGAAAACCCGTGTGCCGTCCCTGAAGGGACTCGGGTTTCGTGGGGGGAATCTACCCCGGGCTAACGCCCGGGCTAAGACAAATGTCGCCCTGCGGGCTCTCGTGTTCGTACGAAGTCGAGCCCGCGCCAAGTCCCGGTTTCAAACACCGCGAGACCCAGGGTACCCGGCCGTCAATGAGTGTAACGTGATTTATCAACAGTGATGCGTCAAAGCTCACCTTGTCACAATGCCGAAGTACTTCTTGACCTGTCGCAGGAGGTCAGCATCTGAGAGAACGCCATATGTGATGTGTGGCTTCTTGCCGGGTGCCGCAAAGTAGTACCCAACGTCCTTGGCTGGCCGAACGGTGCTGACTGTACCGCCCCCCCGTACTTGAAAGCTAGAAGCATAAACCTCCTTGTAATCCACACCAGCTTGTTCAAATCGCTTCCGCACTGCCGTTCCGTAGAACCGAAAATCGGCCAGCGCCTCATTCGAATCGGCGGCTTCCTTCGCAGACTGTGACTCTGTCGGAGGTGCAAAGAAGGCCACGACGGTTGGTCGGTCAATGTTGAGAGTCGCTGTGCTATGGCCATTGGAGACCACATCGGTGTAAGAATCACCGCTATTTAGCCAGCAGTACACGCCGACTCTTTCCTTCACGCCCGAACTGGCCGTCTTGTAAATCACGACGTTGGTGCAGTCGTTATAGATGCCCTCGCTCGCGTCTGCTCTGACCATCACGTACTCGCCCGGTGCTAATGCGGAGCAGAGGCTATGGCCTACAAAACATGTAAACTCGGCGTCCTTCCCGGATCTCTGCGCTCGAACGCCTGCTCAACTGACAACTGGCAACCGACAACTAACAACCGCTTCACCCCAGCCCAAATTCCTTCCACCGCTTCGTCACCTGTGCCTTGGTCTTCTCGTCCATGCGGATTTCGTCCGGCCAGGGGCGGGTGAAGCCTTCGCTTGGCCACTTGCGGGTGGCGTCCACGCCCATTTTCGAGCCGAAGTCGGGCAGGCGTGACGAATGGTCGAGGGAATCGACCGGCCCCAGGGTGAACTGGATATCGCGCTCGGGATCGATGTTGTTCAGCACCTTCAGCGTGACTTCGCCGATGTCTTGCACGTCCACATCTTCATCGACGACCAGAATGCATTTGGTGGACATCGCCTGGCCGAGCGCCCAGATGCCGTTCATCACCTTGCGCGCCTGACCGGGATAAGACTTCTTAATCGAGACGATCATCAGGTTGTGGAAGACGCCTTCGATCGGCAGGTTCACATCCACGATCTCGGGAATCGTAAGCCGCATCAGCGGCAGAAAAATTCGTTCGACCGCCTTGCCCATGTAGGCATCTTCCATGGGCGGCTTGCCGACGATCGTGGTCGAATAAATCGGATTCTTGCGATGGGTGACACAGGTGACGTGGAAGACGGGATAGAGATCTTCGGGCGTGTAGAAGCCGGTGTGATCGCCGAACGGGCCTTCCATGCGCAGCTCGTCGAGCTCGACGTAGCCTTCGAGCACGATCTCCGAAGTCGCCGGCACCTCCAGATCGACGGTCTCGCACTTCACCAGCTCCACCGGCTTCTGGCGGAGAAATCCGGCGATCATGTATTCCTCGACCTCCGGTGGCGCGGGCACAATGGAGGAAAACGCCAGAGCCGGCTCGGTGCCGATGGCAACCGCGACCTCCATTTTCCCCGCCACCTGCTTCCCTTCCGCCACCCGCGAGCCGCCGCCGGAGCGCGCCATCATATCCAATGCAGCACTGGCGGGATGTGCTTCGCCCGCCGCCGCGGCCTTCCTCATCTGCTCGCGATAGTGCTCGGCGCCGCCTTTCTGGCGCTGCCAATGCATGCCCGCCGCATGTGAGTCATACACCTGCATCCGGTAGACGCCAACATTGCGTTTGCCGGTCTTCGGATCTTTGGTAATGACCGACGGCAGGGTGATGAAGCGGCCGCCGTCCAGCGGCCAGCATTGCAGGATGGGGAAGTCGAACAGCGAGAAGTTGTCGCGCTTGATTACTTCTTTGCACGGGCCGCTCGAGACTTCCTTGGGGAAGAACTTGCCCATCTCCGCCAGCATGGGCAGCATTTTGATTTTGTCGAGCAGCCCCTGCGGCGACTTCACGTCCATGAACATTTTTATGCGATCGGCGATCTGGTCGAGCGAGTCCACGTCCAGCGCCATCGTCATGCGGCGCGCGGAGCCGAACTGGTTGATGAGCAGCTTCGCGCCGGGATATCCCTTGACGTTCTCGAACAGCAGCGCCGGGCCACCCGGGCCGTGGCTGCCCCTGGGGCCCCATTTGGAGACGCGGTCGGCGATCTCGGCGATTTCCAGGATGGGGTCGGCTTCCGCCTTGATGTGTATCAACTCTCCCGCTTTGTCGAGCGCGGAGATCCACTCCCTCAGGTCGTAGTAGGCCAAGCTTACCTCTCTTTGTCGCGCAGGGATGCCGGTGTTGAAGTACGGCACATTATAGAGGTAGCACGGTCGGAACCTGGCTCGAACCCAGCCAGCGACGATGCGAAAACCATATGCTGGCCTCCAGAGCAGTTTCAGGGTTGCTGTAAACGGGTAGAGCCGACCTTTAGGTCGGCGGCCTGGCGCCCAGCCCAAGGCGAATCTCCGCGATCATGGTCATGATCGCGGAGACGGAAGGTTTTCTGTTCCAGGCGGGTCCCGGCGCTGAAGCGCCGCTCTACCCGTGCGTGGGACTATCTCAACCCTGAAAATGCTCCAGATATCCAACTCTTCGGCCATAGCTCTCATCAAACAGCTTGGTAACCGAAGCGCGCCACTTCGTTCAGCCAGCCACGTTTTTCAGAACCCAGGAGCAGGAATGCCGGTTTGGAAGAAGACCAGTTCGACGGACCTTCACGCCCTTTCACAGTTAACTCTTGACCCGCGAAATGCAGGCCCAGCGGTGAGCTATGTTGCCGGGCTGAAGGATTTCGAGCGCGACCGTTTGGCCGCGCTGGCAGATTCCAATCACGTCGTGATCCGCGCCTTCACCGTGGTTGCCGAGCAGGCGGAGAGCGATGCTTTGGCCGCCTGGGCCAACGGCGTCGTCAGCAAAGAAAACCAGCGCATCCAGAATGCGCTGACCTTCCTCCACCACATTTGCGATGAGCTTGAATCGGGCGGCTGCCCGATAACGGTGATGAAGTCGCTCGACCACTGGCCCGACCTGGGCAGCGACCTCGATCTGTTTACCACGGCAGATGAGCGCCGCGTGGTGCACGTCATGCTGAACCGCCTGGCCGCTCATATCGAGCCGCGTAGCTGGGGCGACCGGTTGGCCAACAAGTGGAATTTCGCCGTGCCCGGGCTGCCGGAATCTGTCGAAGTGCATGCCCAGCGCCTCGGCCAGACCGGCGAGCAGACCGCGATGGCCAAGCGGTTCATCACTCGCCGCCGGCCGACAACTCTGAATCGGTTGACTTTTTTGGTACCCGCTCCCGAGGAGCGCATCATCGTCGCCACCTTGCAACGCATGTACCGGCACTTCTATTTCCGGGTGTGCGACATCGCCGATACAGCGGCGTTGCTGGAATCGGGTCAGATCGATTTCGCCGAACTCAAGCATGCAGCCGACCTGGGCTGTGTTTGGCCGGGGGTGGCGACTTACCTGAAAATCGTCTGTGACTCGGTTCGAGAGTTTCGCGCTGATGGCCCACAGCTGCCGCAAGATGTACTCTCGTCGGCGCGTTTCGGAGGTGAAGTTGTCTTTCCGCGCGGGAAGTTCCTGCGCGTCCCCATCGTTCCGAATGGCGCCGACCTCTACACGCGCCAGCTTACCCATGTTGCCCTGCGCGGCGATGTACCCGCCACACTACGTCTTTCGTTACTGCCTTATCTCGCCTCCGCTGCCGCAGTCGCGTTTCGTATTACCGGAAGCGATAAGGGAATCTGGTAAATCCCGTCACTCTCTTCGCGCGTCTACGTGGCGAGCGTCGAAGAGTCCGTTACCGGAGAGTACCTCGATCACTGGCACTCATGTGCCAAAGAAAGTATGAGCAACCGAATTGCCAACATTTCGCATTATGTCGCTTGCTCCGGTTCGTCTTCGACGTTCATAATCTAACCAGCTTGTGGGGAGAGCGCTGGGCCGTTCCTGTACCTTCCCCAAAGCGTGTTGTAACAAATCGTTGTCTTTGCAAAGATTGTTTTAAGCCGTGAGAGTTTTCACCCGTATCGGCCGTCTCTGCAATGTTCGTACTCTTCGTCTGCCTGCGCCGGATATATCGAGTAATCGGAATTCCATCACTGACAACCGAATAAAAATCAATTCCACTCGAGGAAGAGGACCACTATGCCAGTCACTCGCATCGATTTCCCCATAGACAAACTGACGAGCCCTCCAAGCGAGGAAGAAATTCAGCGCAAGCTGGCGCAGGAACGTGCGCGCCTGGCAAGCATGATGGGTCTGGACGGCGGGCCGGTCCGCCACTTCCAACGTCCCGTTGAACGCCCCTTCGGTGCGGAAGAACGTGACAAGGTGACCATCCTCTTCGGCGGTTTGACCTGGAAACATGAACGCGTAATCCAGGCAGTGTTTCAAGGCTGCGGATATCGCTGCGAGATCATGCCGGTGCCCAACGTCTCAGCCTTTCAGTTGGGCAAGGAATATGGCAATAACGGCCAGTGCAATCCCACCTACTTCACGGTGGGCAATCTGGTGCAACATTTGCAGGGGCTGGAGTCGCAAGGGCTCAGCAAACAGGAGATCATCAACAACTACATCTTCTTTACCGCCGGCTCTTGCGGCCCCTGCCGCTTCGGCATGTACGAATCGGAGTATCGCCTGGCGCTGCAAAACGCCGGCTTCGACGGTTTCCGCGTGTTGCTCTTCCAGCAGAACGATGGCGTGAAGGCGGCGTCGGGCGAGGCGGGACTGAAGTTCACTGTCGACTTCGGATTGGGCATGTTTAATGCCCTCAATCTCGGCGACATCATGAACGAGATGATCTACCGCATCCGTCCGTATGAAGCCGAGAAGGGCAAGACCGACGAAGTCTTCCAGGCCTCAGTCGACACGCTTTGCGCGATGCTGCGCGAGCGCAAGCCGTTCGAGGACCACGAAGACCTGCCGAAGTGGATGGCAAAGAAGATCCGCGCCAACAAGGGCAAGAAGTGGGAGCTTTGGGTCAACTCGTTGGGCAAGGTACGCGAGCAGCTCTACGGCAATCCCTACAAGGAAGCGCTGGCCGCAGTTCGCGAGCAACTCAATACCATCGAGGTCGATCGCCTGCGGGTGAAGCCGGTGGTCAAGATCATCGGCGAGTTCTGGGCGCAGATCACCGAAGGCGACGGCAACTTCCACATGTTCGAGTTCCTGGAGCGCGAAGGCGCGCAGGTGCTGGTGGAGCCGATCGGCACCTGGGTGATGTACATGATGTACCAGGCGAAGGCGCGCGCGGCAGCGCGGCGCTCTCTCGACGCTCCTTACAAGAAGGTGCAGTGGTACGAGTTGCAGAAGATGGCGGTCAATGAACTGAAGTTCCGCCAGAAGCAATGGATGTTCGGTGTCGGCGAGCGCATTTACGCGCGCCAGTATCACCGCGTGGTGGAGGGCTTGGGCAATATCGCGCATGAACTCGTCGATCAGAAGGAAATGGCCGACATGGCCAATCCGTTCTACAACCAGTTCGCGCGCGGCGGTGAAGGACACCTGGAAGTAGGTAAGAATGTTTACTACACCAAAAACCAGCTCTGCCACATGGTGCTGGCGCTGAAGCCCTTCGGCTGCATGCCGTCGTCGCAATCGGACGGAGTGCAATCGGCGGTGGCGAATCACTTCAAAGAAATGATCTTTCTGCCGATAGAAACCTCGGGCGAAGGCGAGATCAACGCCCACAGCCGGGTCCAGATGGCGTTGGGCGAGGCCAAGGTCAAGGCCCGCATGGAGTTCGAGCAGGCGCTGAAATCGACCGGCAAGCGACTGGACGACATCAAGGATTATGTGACCGAGCATGCCGAGCTGCGCAACCTGTTCTATCCCGTGCCGCACGTTCATGGATATGCAGGCATCGCCGCCAATTTCGTGCTACACGTCAGCGATCTCATGAACGGCAAGAAAAAGCTGGCGCGGGTTCCGGCGCCAACGGCTCGCAAGTTGGATGTGGCTCCCGCGTTCGGCGACTAGGTAGAGCGGGCCTTCAGGCCCGCGTCATAAGCGAATTCGATTGCGTCAGGCGCTGAGATTGGAGATCTCGGCGCCTGACTTAGAAATTTGGCCAAGTCGAACGCGAGCCTAAAGGCTCGCTCTACCAGCCACAACTACGGAAAGGAAAAGTCAGACCCGATGTCGACTCAGGTACAGGTATCCGAGGGGACGAACGCGGCCCCAAGCTACCGTCTGGACGTTCAATTGCACGAGCTTCTCATGAAGGCGCCCGAGCAGCCGCGCCTGCTTCCTCCGGCACCTGGCGGCAAGGAGCAGAAGCTGCCGACGCCGGTTTTCCCGCAGCATCCCGAGCTGATGAAGGCGGGGGATGAAGACTTCTTCCCCGAAAACGGTAAGCGCTCGTGGTCTGCCAAGCATGTCTACCGCGCGATGCGAGGATGGGCGTTTCCGTTCGTTCGCTCGCGCGTTCTGCGGGGAGACTTCCATCCCATCATTGCCTATCTGTTTAATGAGTGGAAGTGCAACCTCGACTGCCACTACTGCTGGGCCTTCGACAACAGCGTTCGCGGTATGACCGAAGATGTGGCCAAGCGCTCCATCGACTGGTTGCGCGACTCCGGCGCCGGTGTGCTGGCGCTCATGGGCGGCGAGCCGCTGCTTCGCCCCGACTTTGCCCACAAAATCATTTATTACGCGGCGAAGAAGGGTTTCTGGGTCTATCTGCCCACGAACGGGCGGCTGATGCGGGAAGAGGTGATCGACAAAGTCGCCGATGCCGGCGTGGCCACGGTGAACCTCGCCGTCGATGCGTGGGACATTAAACCCGGCCTGCCGAAAGCGATGGTGCCCATTCGCAAGTATTTCGACTATCTAGTCAAGAAGCAGTACAAGTACGGTTACAGTGTCTTCCTCAACATCAACATCTGCCATAACAACATGGACGATGTACGACAGCTGACGGAGCTCGCACACGACAACGGCATCGCAACCGACTACCATATCTGTGAGTCGCCGATGACCGAGCAGCCCCACTTCAAGCACCTGTACTCGAATCCGACCTTTATTCGCGAGGAAGACCACCCGTTGGTTGGCGAACTGATCGACTGGCTGGTGGAGAAACAGAAGTCGGGCTACCACATGGTGAACTCGGTAGAGCGGCTGTCGCAGATGAAGAACTTCGTGCAAGGCGAGTTGCACGACTGGGGTTGCCGCGCCGGGCACAACTCTCTCATCGTTCGCGTGGACGGCACACTGGCGCCGTGCTTCCCGATGTATTCGGCGGGTTACGACTGGGGCACGATTGAGAATCACAAGTTCGAAACCAGGCAGTTGAAAGAGATGAAGAAGGAGTGCCAGAAGAACTGCTTCTCGACCCTGAACCATATTCTCGCCTTCTGTTACAACGACAAGCGCGTGATCGAGTGGTTGCTGCGGCAGGCGAAGCATGGCTTCCGCCGGGTTGAAGGCAATTTCGGCGAGTGCTAGCCGTTTAGCGCTTTGAGCGGACCTTGTTCCCGGTTCCAAAGCGTGAGCGGCGGATATCAGAGCCCACTCCGGGGCCCACGATTCGCGCGGCTTTTTGCGCGAATTGGGGTGGAGGAGCGGAGTCCTGGGTAAGTGGGAATTGGTCGCCGAGCCCCGTAGGGGCGGCACAGTTCTCACACAGACTCTTTACCGCTGGGTAGACTTGATGCATGATCCTAGTCCCGCAGGGACGGCATAGATGAAGCGGGGCCTCAGCCCCGCGAGCAAGAATCAAGCGGGCGAAGACCCGCAGCACCACGGAGGCATTAGTGAGTCACTCTCACCAACCCGGATCCTGTGACAACCCTCATCCCAAGGTTGACGTCGCACTCGACGCTCTGCTGAATTCTGCGCCTACCGAAACGTCGCTTCCCGCCCGCATCATGGCGAAGACGCGCGAAGTTGCGGCCCAATCCGGCCGAAAGGCGGTGTATTCCGTCGGCATGGACGTGGGCTCTACGACGGTGAAGGCCGTGGTGGTCAATGCGGAAACCGACCAGATGATCTGGCAGGACTACCAGCGCCACGAAACCAAGCAGCCGGAGAAGCTGCTGGAATTCCTCAAGCGCATGCAGGACGAGGTTGGCATTGCGCCTCACAATTGCCGCATCTTCATCACCGGCTCCGGAGGCGGCGCGCTGGCCAACCTGATCGGCGCCAAGTTTGTGCAGGAAGTCACCGCCGTATCGCTCGCGGTGGAGAAGCTGCATCCGGAAGTGAACTCGGTCATTGAGTTGGGCGGGCAGGACGCGAAGATCATCGTCTTCAAGGAAGACGAGAACACCGGCCGCAAGAAGAAGATTCCGTCGATGAACGACAAGTGTGCGGGCGGCACCGGCGCCGTCATCGACAAGATCAATGCCAAGCTGAAGATTCCCGCCGCAGAGCTGTGCGACCAGGGCTACGTCGGCATCAAGTTGCATCCTGTTGCCGGCAAGTGCGGTGTCTTCGCCGAAACCGATATCAACGGTTTGCAGAAGCAAGGTATCCCGCCCGACCAGCTGATGGCATCGCTGTTCGACGCGATCGTGCTGCAAAACCTCACCGTGCTCACCCGCGGCCATACCCTGCGGCCGCATGTGTTGCTGCTCGGCGGTCCCAACAGCTTTATCCGCGGCATGAAGGAAGCCTGGCAGCAGAACATTCCTCGCACCTGGGAGGAGCGCAAAGTCCAGCTGCCGGAGGGCGCGAAACCTGAAGACCTGATCAAGGTTCCCGACAACGCGCAATATTTCGCGGCGCTGGGTGCGGTCGAATTCGGCAAGGATGAGGAGGCGGAGGTCGGCATTTACATGGGCACCGAGTGCCTGGAGGATTACATCTCCGTCGGGCGGCAAGCTGAAAAAGCCAAGTCAGGTGCGGCGGGTCTGAGTACCTCGGATGAAGAGCTGGCGCAGTTCAAAGAGAAATACCGCATTCCAAGATTCAACTCTGCAAAGTTCGCCACTGGCGAAGTCGTGCGTGGGTTTGTCGGTTTGGATGGTGGCTCGACTTCGACCAAGGCCGTTCTGCTTTCCGAGCAGGGCGACGTGATGTGCAAGGCCTATCAATTGTCGGGCGGCAATCCCATCCAGGACACCATCGACATGTTTGTTGCCCTGCGCCAGCAAGTGGAGTCGCAGGGCGCGACCTTCGAGGTGCTGGGCGTCGGCACAACCGGCTACGCCAAAGATGTTCTGAAGGATGTGCTCAAGGCCGACGTGGCGCTCGTGGAAACCGTCGCGCACACCGAATCGGCGATGAAGTTTTACAAGAACCCGCACGTCATCGTCGATGTGGGCGGCCAGGACATTAAGCTGATCATCCTGAAGGATGGCCGTGTCAAAGACTTCAAACTCAACACCCAATGTTCCGCCGGCAACGGTTACTTCCTGCAAGGCACGGCGGAGTCGCTCGGCTACAAGGTTGAGGAGTATGCCGACATCGCGTTCTCCGCGAACACCATGCCGATCTTCGGCTATGGCTGCGCGGTATTTATGCAGTCGGACATCGTGAACTTCCAGCGGCAGGGCTGGCGCGGCGAAGAGATCCTGGCCGGACTTGCGAACGTTCTGCCAAAGAACATCTTCCTCTACGTTGCCGGCATTCCGAACCTTGCCAAGCTGGGATCGCGCTTCATCCTGCAAGGCGGCACCCAGAAGAATCTCGCGGCGGTTAAGTCCGAAGTGGATTTCATTCATTCGCACTTCCATGGCGTGGGACATGATCCGGAAGTCATCGTCCACGAACACTGCGGCGAATCCGGCGCGATCGGCGCCGGTGTGGAAGCCATCCGTCTCTACAAGAACGGCCACCGCACCACCTTCATCGGGCTCGATGCGGTGCAGAAGATCGGCTATCGCACCACGCGCAGTGAAGACACGCGCTGCTACTTCTGCAAGAACAACTGCTTGCGCACCTTCATCGACGTCAGTGTTGGCGACGAGGTCGAGGTGGCTTCGCCGCTGCCCATCTTCAAATCTAAGGTTCCGCTGGAAGCGGGCGAGCGGCGCCTGATTATTTCGACCTGCGAAAAGGGGCAGGTGGAAGATGTCAACGCCATGCGCGGCATCAAGGCCGGATTGGACGCGGTCAAGAAGGAGAATCCTAACTTCGTCGATCTGGCAGCGCACGAAGTGTGGCGCTCGCGCAATCCGCAGAAGGTCGCCGATCCCATCCCAGCTCCCAGCCGCTGGAAGCGCGCTGTGAACGACCGCATCGAGCTGATGAAGAAGCGCGAGACCCTCCGCATCGGCATGCCCCGCGTCCTGAACATGTACCTTTACGCTCCCATGTTCAGCGGCTATCTTGAGAGCCTCGGGCTGCAACCGGAGAACCTGGTGTACTCCGAATTCACCGGCCAGGAGATGTATCGCCAGGGCGCAGGACGCGGCGCCATCGACCCGTGCTTCCCGTCGAAGATTGGCATTCCCCACGTCTACAACCTGATCTTCCAGAAGCACCAGAAGAAGCCGCTCGACGCCATCTTCTTCCCCATGATCGACACGCTGGATCAGCCGTTGAAGAATTGCAGCGGCAGCAATGCCTGCCCGACGGTCACGGCGACGCCGAACGCAGTAAAGGCCGCGTTCATCAAAGAGAGCGATATTTTCAAGGAAAACGGGATCGAGTATCTCGATCCCATCCTCAACATCGACGACAAGAAGCTTTTTGGATTGCAGATGTTCCAGACCTGGGCGCCGATCCTGGGGCTTTCCGAAGAGGAGAACGAGCGCGCCATCGAAGCCGGCTTCAAGGCGTTCGAGGAATTCGATCGCAGCCAGCGCAAGCGCGCCCGTGAGGTGCTCGACACGCTGGAGCGCGAGAACCGGCTGGGCATCGTGATGCTGGGCCGTGTCTATCATCACGATCCCGGGCTAAACCACGAGATCATGGAGGAGTTCCAGAAGCTTGGCTATCCGGTGTTCTCGCAAAGCTTCCTGCCGATGGACGAAGACCTGCTCGACCGGTTGTTCGGCGAGGAGGTGCGATCGGGGGCGACCACCCATGCGCTCGACATCCGCGACGTGTGGAAGAATGCCTACTCCGCCAGCACCAATATCAAGATCTGGGCGGCAAAGTTCACCGCACGGCATCCCAACCTGGTGGCATTGGAGATCAGCAATTTCAAGTGCGGGCACGACGCCCCGATCTACAGCGTGATCGAAGACATCATCGAAAACTCGGGCACGCCGTACTTCGCCTTTAAGGACCTTGACGAGAACAAGCCGACCGGCTCGATCAAAATTCGCGTCGAGACCATCGATTATTTTCTCAAACGCTATCAGGAGGACCTGCTGAAGAAGGCCGATGCGGCGAGCCAGTTGGAGCTGCAGCTCGCCGAGTACGAGCGCTCGCTGCGCATGGCATTGACGCACAAGTCTGTCTCACGCGAAGCCGCGGTGATTCCCTTCCCGCAGTCGGCGCATGAGCCGCAAGAGGCTACGGCAGCGGGAGACGACTAGCAGACTTGCGGTTTTTTGAAGGGGCGCAGCTTTAGCTGCGCCGAACCGCCCTCTCAACGGTGCCATCCCGAGCGGGCAAAGCCCGCTCGGGATGGCATAATAGACTTGCATCGCGACGGCGCAACTAAATGTGCGCCCCTTCAGGCCCATGCCCCTAACTACCGACACCAAGAAAGTGATGTTCGAAATCTACCGCGAGGCCAGCTTCAGCGGCCACTACAAGGTGGTGTACTTCACTGAGCTCGGCGAGCACGACAAGGAAACCGAGATCGCCGAAGCCATGCGTGGCGAGCACATCTTCGACGGCTTTCTCCTGCATCGCGAGCGCAACCAGGCCAAGCAGGTTGTGGACGAACTGCTCGATCGCCTGAACCGCGGCGAGCAGATTGATGAGAACGCCATCAAGGAAAGCCTTGAGCCTTATCTGGCATAGCCGCTTGTTGCCTACTCACCGGCTCCTCTGACCAAGCTCAGCGCCTCTCGAGAAGCTGGGCTATCCTCCGTCGCCCCCGAGTCGCTCGTCCGTGGCAGAGCTGCAGTCTATTCCATTTGTCCTTGCAAAAGCCCCTGCCCGCACTACAATGCCAGTGCTTCTGCTGTGGAGTAGAAAACTTTAGTTGAAGAGGACACCGTGAATCGAGCCACTTTTCTCAGCAACCGCACAGCGAGCGGGAAGATCGCAAGCGCACCCCTGGTAGTGGGCCTGGTTGTTGCTTTCCTCTCTCTCACGTGCGCCGGCCAGGACGCAGGCCAGGTGAAATTCGTCAACTCCTGCAAGTACAGCCTCACGATTAACTCGACCGGGCCGCAAATCGGCACGATGCAGCCCAACGGCAGCAAGTCGATTCCTATTTCGTCGTTCAATCAGGGCGGCCAAAACCGGTTTATCCCCTATCCCAACCTGGCCGACAACCAGTGTCCGAACTGCGATGGCTGGACCGATCTCGGCGGACCTCCGGGAACGAAGCAGCGCGAGGGCTGGATGTGGGAAGGCAATGACGCCAAGTACGCCGCCTATTGCAATCCCAGCCTGAGCGGGCGCGGCATCTGCGTGCAGCAGCACAATTGCTGCGGGACGAAGATGGTGCAGGATGGCACCTTCGGCACGCATTTCGAGTTCACGCCCAAGGGAACACCGACCAACGACTTCGTCAACCTGAGCACAAACTACGGCTCGGGGCCGCACTCGCCACCCAATCTCTGCCCAAAGGGAGGCCCGGATGATTGCGTCGACAAGGCAGCCGTCATCTTCTACAACGTGCCCATCCAGTGGACCACGAACCTCGATTGCTCCTTCTCGACCAAAGGCACGAAGGTGAAGAGCGGAAAGTGCTTTGCGGCGAGTTGCCCGGATGCCTATCAGCATCCTACGGACGACAAGCAGGTGTCATGCTCGGCGGATCCGAAGCGAGGCTACGTCGTGACCTTTTGCCCGGCGGGATCGAGCATGCCAAACCCGCAGTAGACACCCAGGATTTTGCGCGCAGCAATCGTGTGAAATCGTGCCTGACACCAAATTGGCGGCATGAAGCTCTAGCAGGCTGCTGAAAAGCTCCGTATTGCTAGGCTTTGTGTCAGGGCACGGCTTCAGTGTCTGCGTGAGAACCAGCCCTGACCTACGGCGGTGGAGCATTACACAGGAAAATCGAACCCCGAAGGAGTGGTGTTGCAGTTAGCCCAGGACGGAGTCCTGGGTGAAGTGCAAAAAATATCGGGGCCCGGAGGGGCGGCACCGTTTTCACGCAGACACTTCAGCCGTGCCGATAAGCCGTTGATTTTTTGTCCCGAGCCGGCTTTACAGGCCGCTGAAAAAGTCCGCCCTTCGGCGCCTTGTGTCAGGGCACGACTTCAGTCGTGCCGAAAGGTCCTTTATTTTTGTCATCCCGAGCAGCCTTCAGGCCGTGAGGGATTTGCTTTTTCGACTTTTTCAGCGGCCTCTTTAGCCGGCGAGAGCCTACCCTGAGCTTGCCGAAGGGATCCGTGCTTTCCAGTTTTTCAGCAACCTGCTAGCTAGTCTTCCGTCGAAGGCAGCTGCTGCGTGCGGTTTGCACGGATTTGCACCACGGCCAATCCGTTCACCGGCAACTGCAACGTAAGGCTGCCGTCGCTCAGATCTTCGAAATCAGGACTGGGCAATCTCGATTGCTGACGCAGATCGTCAAGCTGACCGTCGGTCGGGTACTGCGGGCGGTCCATCTTCTCCCAGAGTCCCAGAGTATTTCCGTGCGTGTCATCCACGCGCCGGATGGCTGCGCGGGTATCGGGCGGCATTCCCTTGAACTCGAGCTTCACAGTTTTCGCTGCGCCCGTGGAGCCGGGATTCACCAGGTTCCACACCGCCACTACCAGCGATCCATCAGCCGTCCTGGTGACCAGCACGTCGGAATTGCTGTTGTCGATGCGCTGCTCGCCCAGCCGATGCAAGACTTCAAGAGCGTAAAACGACGGCTTGGGAAGATTACCGGCCGCGACCAGCCCGAAGCCGCCGTAGAACGGCGTCTTCACCACGCCCTGCTCCTCAAATACGTCGGAGAAAGTCCAGAACGACATCATCTCGGTCATCCCGTCGCATTGCGCAATCGTATTCGCCAGCCATGGCCCCATGTAGATGGAGTCGGTAACCGCGGATTCATTGTCGTAGGCAGCGTTGTATTCACTCCAGATCAGGGGCATATCGGGCCGCGCCGAAGCCTTGATCTGCTCATGCACCTTCTTCACCGCGCGGCACACCATCTGATCGCGCGGGATGTTCTCATTGGTATGGAAAACGTCGCTCGCCTTGTCATTGCCGTAAACATGGGTGGAGACGAAGTCCAGGGGAACATTCTTCTGCACCGCGTGCTGGATCATGTCGCTGACCCACGCCGCCTGCGCCGTAGCCGGGCCTCCCACTCGCAACCGTGGGCTTACCGCCTTGAGCGCGCGCGCGGTGTGATCGTAGAGCTCGAAGTAGGTTTCCTGGCGCGGCATGCCGGTCCAGAAGTCGAGGTTCGGCTCGTTCCACACTTCGAAGTACCAGCTGGACACCTCGGCAATCCCGTAGCGGTCCACCAGGTGCCGGGTGAACTGCGTGATCAGGTCGTCCCACTTGGCATAGTCCTTGGGCGGCGAGACGTTAGGGTGATACCAGAAGGCTTGCAGGTCCTGGCGCGCAGCCAGCTTGTAAGGCATGAAGCTGAGCTCGACGAACGGTTTTACGTTGTTGGCCAACAGGCCGTCATAGATCTGGTCAACGTAAGAGAAGTTATAGACTGGCCGGCCCTGCTTGTCCTCGTCGTACACCCCCACATCGTCATTCAGGATGCCGTGAAAGCGAACATATTGGAAATCGGTGATCGCCCGCACTGCGCGCAAGTCGCGGCGATAGGAGTCGCGCAGGCTAAGGACGGCGCGCCCCGATCCGAACATCTCCTCCCAATAATGGGGAAAGGGATGAGCTGCAGCCGAACCGTCGATGGTGATGATTTCCATGGGCGTCTGCCCGATCAAAGGAACTGCGCAAAGCGAGAACAGCACTGCCAGAAATTTTCGCATGGTGACGTTTGACCAGGGCTCATGAGCAACTGCCCTTAGATGATTATCGTCGCCCACGTCAGTGTGTGTGAAGGGCCAGGCGGAAGGCAGGTCAGCGCAATTCCAGAATTGCTGTCGCCGGGTAAAGCATGCATTTAGAGGCTGCTGAAAAACAGAGGCTGCTGAAAAACTCGGCTGTCGGAGGCTCTGTGTCAGGGCACGGCTTCACAGGCCGCTGAAAAAGTCCGCCCTTCGGCGCCTTGTGCCAGGGCACGACTTCAGTCGTGCCGAAAAGTTCTTTATTTTTGTCATCCCGCGCGGCCTTCAGGCCGTGAGGGATTTGCTTTTTCGACTTTTTCAGCGGCCTCTTCAGCCGTGCCGTTATAAGTCCCCCAATTTTGTCATCTCGAGGAGGCCTTTAGTGTATGCGTGAGAACTAACCTTTATCCTTGGCGGTGGAACATGACCCGCGAGAATCCAGCCCCCAGGGGCGGCTATGTCGTTAGCCCAGGATGAAGCGAAGCGCAATCCTGGGTGGAGTGGGAAATTATTCCGAGCCGCGTAGCCGCGACACCGTTCTCACGCAGACACTTTAGGCCGACGAGAGATCTGCTTTTGGAGTTTTTCAGCAGCCTGTGAAAGGCGTGCTCGCCCGGCGGGGAATACAGCAATTACCAAAACCCTCTGAGCGCTGTCGTGTCCGGAAAAAAGCGCTCTCGAAACCCGATGCAATGCCGAACCCGCACTGGCCGGCTCGCAATCTAAGTTGGCAGAAAGGGCTTATCGTGAACCATAGAAAACTCGGCGCATCTGATCTGAACGTCTCCTCCATCGGCCTGGGCTGCAACAATTTCGGCTTCGTCGCCAACATGGACGTGCAGGCTTCGCGCAAGGTGATCGACAAGGCGATCGATGTAGGCATCAATTTTCTTGACACCTCAGATAGCTACGGCACCTCAGAGCAGATCCTGGGCGAAGTGCTGGGCGAACGGCGCAAAAATATCGTCGTGGCGACGAAAGTCGGCTCGAAGCTGAATGCGCTCGGGCAAAAGAGCGGCAATTCGCGCGGGTATATCCTCGCCGAGGCGGAGGAAAGCCTGCGGCGCCTGCGCACCGATTGGATCGACCTCTACCAGATCCACTATCCCGATCCGAAAACGCCCATCGAAGAAACGCTGCGTGCCCTCGACGATCTCGTCAAGCACGGGAAAGTACGCTACATCGGATGCTCCAACTTTTCCCCAGTCCAGATCGAGGAGGCAGAGAACACAGCGAAGACGAAGCGGTTGCACTCGTTCGTCTCCAGCCAGGATGAATACAGCCTGCTGGCCCGCGACATCGAGCGTTCGCAGTTGCCCGTAATCGAAAGATATGGTTTGGGCGAGTTGCCGTACTTTCCGTTAGCCAGTGGCATGCTGACCGGCAAGCACAAGCGCGGCCAGCCCGCCGCCAAAGGGACCCGGCTGGGAGATAAGCAGAACCTCGCCGATCGCTACTTAAACGAAACCAATCATGAGAAGGTCGAACGCTTGCAGCGCTTCGCGAAAGAGCGCGGTCACACACTGTTAGAACTGGCGTTCAGCTGGCTGCTTGCACATCCGGTTGTCGCCAGCGTGATCGCCGGCGCGACCAAGCCGGAGCAGGTTGAGGGCAACGCTAAAGCCGGTGGTTGGCAGCTTACCAGGGAAGAACTTCACGAGATCGATTCGATTAGCGGCGCCCGCCGGGTTGGGGAGTTGGCGTAATCTGCCTAAGACGGTCCTGAAAACTGTGTTTTCGCAGCTTTGTGCCGGGGCATGACTTCAATCATGCCCCGTTCAACTTATGAGGCGCTGCTTCATAAGAAACTCCTTCGCCACCGCGGCGGCATCTTTCTTCTGGCCATCAACCGCATAGTTCATCGCGCGCATGTCATCGGCGGTGATGCGTCCGCCCAGAAGCTCAAACGCGGTGCGCGCTTGCGGGCATTGCTCAAACGTAGGGGGACGCACGATGGGGACTGCGTCGTAGGGCGGAAAGTAGTGCTTGTCGTCGTCCAGCACCACCAGTCCAAGCGCAGCGATGAGTCCGTCGGTGTTGTTGCCGGCGACGATATCCACGGAGCGATTCTGTAACGCGCGATAGAGCAGGCCCAGGTCCATCACGCGCGGCGCGTCCGCAAAATGCAAGCCGTAGGCGCTGACCAGTCCCTTGTAGCCATCGGCGCGCCCCAAAAATTCGTAGCCAACGCCCAGCCGCAGTTGGGGAGCAAACCTCGCCAGCTCCGACAAAGTTTTCACGCCCAGCCGGCGCGCCTCATCGCCGTGCATGACCATGGCGAAGCTGTTGTTGAAGCCGAGCGGCGGCATAACGTCGAGATTAAAGCGGCGTTTGTATTCGCTCTTTACCTGCTGGTACACGGCGGCCGAATCGCCCGTCGCTGGCTGCTTCAGAATCGCTGCCAGCGCCGTGCCCGTGTATTCGACATAGGTGTCGATCCGGCCGGCGAGCAGTGCCTGCTGGCAGATATAGGTCCCGGCAAGATAGAAACGCCCCTCGACCGGCATGCGGCAGGCCCTCTCCAGAGATTGTTTGAGTATCTCGCCGAGGATGAGCTGTTCAGTGAAATTTTTCGAGCCGACCGTGAGCTCAGGCTTGTGCGGCGCGCAAGCGGCGCAAAGAGCCACGGTGATTCCGGAGAGAAAGCAGCGGCGGTCCATATCAGTGGCGGTGGCGCACCAACAACCTCTCGACGCCGCTCAAAAGCAAATCGGCGGCGAGCGCCATCAACGCCGCCGGAATCGCGCCCGCGAGGATCACACCGTTGTCGACCATGGCAATACCGCGGAAGATAAACTCACCCAAGCCGCCTGCACCGATCGCAGCCGCAATGGTGGCAACTCCGATCGTAATCACCGCGGCCACGCGGATTCCCGAGAGCATGACCGGCAGAGCCAGCGGCAATTCGACCCGCCACAGCAGCTGACGCGAAGTGAGCCCCATCGCCACTGCGGCTTCCCGCACCGGAGGACTGATTTCGGCGATGCCCACATAGCTGTTGCGCACGATGGGCAGCAATGCATAGAGGGCGAGCGCGACAATCGCCAGCCGGTCGGCGCGCGCGCCCAACCATGGCAACGGCAGCAGCAATCCAAATAGCGCGAGGCTCGGGATGGTCTGAACGACATTCGTGCTGCCGAGCACGAAGACCTTCCACCTCGGCCGCCGGGTCAGCAGAATCCCCAGTGGCACGCCGACGGCGATCGCCAGCAGCATCGAAATACCTACTAACCACAGGTGTTCCGCGGTAAGAGTGGCGACCTCGCGTTTGTGAGTAAGCAGGAAGTTCACTGCGGTTGCGTGTCAATTGCGAAAAATTTGTTGTCCGGCACGAAAAACGTCCACATAGGATTTTACGGACGGGTCATTTGCGTCCAGGAATTCTTGCGGCGCGTACACGCCGTGCAGCCTGCCGTCCTGCATCAAAGCGATTCGGCTTCCGATCAGCAGGGCTTCGCTCACATCATGGGTGACAAACACAATCGTCTTTTCCAGCTTCTGCTGGAGCTTTTTGAATTCCATCTGAAGCTCGGCGCGAGTGATGGGATCGAGCGCGCCGAAAGGTTCGTCCATTAGCAGGATCGGCGGCTCCGCAGCCAGTGCGCGTGCCAGGCCCACGCGCTGTCTCTGCCCTCCCGACAGCTCGTTGGGATAGCGCTGGGCAAATTCGCCGCTGGGAAGTCCCACCAGCGTGAGCATCTCCTCTACCCGGTTCGCGACCTTCTGCCGTTCCCACTGCTCCAACCGCGGCACCAGCGCGACGTTGTCGAAGACCGTGTAATGAGGAAACAGCCCAACATCCTGGATGGCGTAACCAATCCGGCGGCGCAGCTTGATCGCATCCCATTGCTGCACGGAAGTTCCCTCGACGCGAACTTCTCCTTCTGTAGCAGTGAGCAGGCGGTTGATGAGTTTGAGGCAGGTGGTCTTTCCCGAGCCGCTGCGTCCCAGCAGCATCAAGGTTTCACCGCGTGCGATGCCCAGGTTGATTTCCGACAACAATGTCTTACCCTGTGGCAGGCGAAACGCAACATCCACGAAGTGGATCGCTAAATTGGAGTCCTCTCTCATCGCGGATCGGCGCTGCTACTCGAAATGCCGATCCAGCCTACCAGAGTCGCGGTTTGCGGTGCGATGGCAAACACAAATGCCGGAGCGTGGATCACATACCATCGCTCCGGCACAGAATGTTCTTCGGTTTTATCGGGAGGTCTGGGCTGACTAGTAGCGTCCCCAGCCGCCGCCACCACCGCCGCCCGAGCGGCCACGACCGCCACCGCCGCCGCGTCCGAATCCGCCACGGCCGCCACCGCCGCCCTCGCGACGCGGTCTGTCAGTTTTCGGTCGCGCTTCGTTCACCGTCAGATTGCGCCCGCTTAGATTTGTGCCGTTCAGGGCTTCCATCGCCTTGCCGGCGGATTGGTCATCCGACATTTCGACGAAAGCGAAGCCCCGTGGCTGTCCCGTATCGCGGTCGGTAACGATGCTGACCCTATCAACCGGGCCATACGCCTCGAACATCGAGCGCACTTGGTCTTCAGTCGCATCGAAGCTTAGGTTCCCCACATAGATGTTCTTCATTGGTTCCTCGCTTTCAGATAACGCCGCCCGATGGTGCTGGCGGGACGGCACGGATTGGGGTTGACGACCAAAAGACTCAAGTGACCGCCTATCGTAAAAAAAAAGCAGAGGGCGGCATCCGCCACCCTCGCTTGTTACTTGCTTTACAGAACCTGCACGTTTTCAGCCTGCCAGCCCTTTGCTCCACGCTTCACGTCGAAGCTCACGGCCTGGCCTTCCTGCAGCGAGCGGAAGCCGTTCGACTGAATGGCCGAGAAATGGACGAAAACATCTTCGCCGTTCTGACGTGAAATAAAGCCAAAGCCTTTGGCATCGTTAAACCACTTTACTGTTCCTTGTTCCATTTGTTCTTCAATATCCTTGATGTTGATGTTGCGTTGGTGATCGGAAGGTTACAGGCAGGATCGCTCGAGACAAAGGAGGGATGGCTGCTAGACGCGCCGTTCGTACGCGTAGCTATTATACAACAGGAAGCAAGAATGCGGCTGATCGCAAAAGATTCATAGTCCCAAATCGGGAGGTTATCCAATGAATGATCGCCTGAAGCATGCCGTCTTCGGGGCGCCAAAGGTGGAGGTCCAGGAATCCACCTTGGTCGAACCGCGTGCTGGTTCAAACGTTTAGCCCTAAAGCTGAATCGGGACAGCCATCCGGATTTGCTTGACATTCGAGCTTGCAGCGCCGCAAAATTGCGGCCATCTCCTGCGCAATGCGCCTATGGAAATTGCCTTAAGGTCCCCCATCGAAACGCCTCCCGTACCGACGCACAGCTCCCGTGCAGCCGTACCTTGGCGTGGAAAGAAGCGTCCCATGCGATTTGCAATCAGAGTTCCGATTTTTGTGACAGTGTCGGTGCTGGTGTTGTTGTCGGTTGTCTCCTTATCAGCACAGCAGATAAATTACCCCAACTTTTTGGCGCCGGCGTCGGTGACGAATTTGCAGTTGAACGGCAGCAGCCGCCTGAGCTTTTGGCAATTACAAGGAGTGCTGCGTCTGACGGACGGAAGCGCCAATGCGGAAGGAGCAACCACATACTTCAACCTGCAGCAGCCGGTGACCCAGGGCTTCACCACCTGGTTCAAGTTTCAGATCCACAATCCGACCCAATGCTGCAATCCAGCGGACGGCTTCGCTTTCATCCTTCAGAATTCCAGCGCGACTGACTCCACACTGGACGCCAGCGGCAGCGGCCTGACCGCTCTGGGTACCGCTCCCGGCGGAATCGGATATACGGGAATCAATAACAGCCTGGCGGTTGAGTTCGATATTTCCCAGAACGCCTGGGACCCAAATTCGAACCACGCGGCGATCCAGACCTGCGGCGGGCTGGCCACCTTGTACGACACCCCGGTACACCTTCCCGGCCAATTCATGGTGGGGCAGGACCCCGACGTGACTAGCTGTCTGCTGAGCCCGGGAGCGATCAACACGAATGTTCCGATGATAGGCGGCGCCTGCAACGGTTCAAGTTGCAGCAATGGTGTAGTCCACCAGGCGGTGATACAGTACACGCCGCCCAACGGACCCCTGCCTGGCTCGTTGCAGGTCTGGCTCGACCCGCAATTCATTCCCGGCACGCATACCCCTGTACCGGGAGCTCCGACCATCATCAGTGTGCCGTATAACATCGTCTACAACGCAAGCACCAACCCCAAAGGACTTTCGCTGCCGAATAATGTCGCCTGGGTCGGCTTTACTGCTTCGCAGCCGGCCGGCCAAGGGACAACGCAGGACATCCTGGCGTGGGAGTTTACTCCCCACGGTCCCAGTCAGATCCAGCAGGTCATTCCTCCCGGCGGCGTAGAGGCGGATTATGTATTCGGCAACTACCAGATGGCCGTGACCTATCCCACCGGCTTCCAGAACCCCGACGGAATCCTGATGACGGTTGTGTCGACGCCGGTGAACCGTAATACCTTCTACACCCAGCGCCTGCTGGGAACGCAGTTCGCCAACGAGAGTTGCATCGTTTATCTGGAAACGGGCGGAAATTGCGTCGTCCACAGCGTGACGTGTCAGACGCAGGCAGGACAGCAGATACCGTGTCCGTCGGAAACGGATCCCACCATCGCCATTTGCTCGGAATTCACAACCACCGATCCGGTTACGGCGAACAACGCGGACTATCTGGAAGCTGAGCCGATTGGATCGAATAACTGGTTCAGCATCTTCTCCAGCTTCTCGGGCGATCCGGTCGTGTCGGGTAGAGGCAGAGGATTCTCCGACGTGGTAGCCACATTCGTCAGAAACCGCAATGTCATCGAAAAGATCTCGCCGCCGCTTAATGAGATTATTCCGAAGCGGCTGCTATCGCCGGGATCCGGAATTTGCCCGCCAGTGCAATAGCACGCGGCTGTAGCTGACCGGGCTCGGGCTCCTCGCTCGGCGGAAACTAGACCGGGGTTGTGGTGGTCACCTGTGACTGCCACAACCCCGGTGTTTTGCTTCTTCGACAAAGAACGCGGCGTCTTCCGCGACGCGTCAGTAGTCCTGTTGGCGGCGCGCTATCCCGCATTCCAGCTCGCTGCTATTTTGCGGCAGTCTTCGCCTCAGCAGTCTGCTGTGCGGCCGGTGGCGGAGGCTGATTCGAAGCTTTCGCTCCGCCGCGTTGCGCTTCTTTTTCCTTCTTCAACTGCTCGGCTTCCGCATCGGTGATGTAGCGGAACTCCTGCACTCGTCCCCAGGGATACTGCTCGGAGACGAAGATGCGATTGTGCTGGTCGATGGTGATGCCCATAGGATCGTTGAACTGACCCAAATTGCGTCCCGGGCCGCCGACGTAGCCCAGCAGTTCGCCATCGGAGTTGTAGGCCTGGATCAGTCCGAGGCCGGTGTCCACAACCCAGATGTGACCGTCGCTGTCCACTGCAATTCCCTTCGGACGCTTGAAACAGCCAATCGCATCGCAGTGTTTGCCGAATTGCTTGACGAAATTGCCATCGCCGTCAAAGATCTCCACCCGCCAGTTAAGCGTGTCGGTGACGTAGATGTTTCCGTCCTTGTCGACGGCAACATCGGTTGGTAAAGCGAATTCGCCAGGCCCGGTCAACGTGTGCTTCTTGCCGGCGGTGCCGATGCGACGCACCGGCTTGAGGGTATCCGCGTCGTATACCAGCACCTGGTCCTGCTGGGTATCGACCACGTACAGCAGCCGGTTGTCCTTATCGATGGCCAAACCGACCGGATCGACCAGGTCTTTGATCTGGTCCTCGATCTGGCGCTTGGCGTTGAAGACCAGGACCTTGCCCAGCTTGCCGTCGGAGACAAAGAGGCGATCGCTGTCATCCACTACCACGCTGTTGATCATGCCGAAATGCGCCTCGAAACCGTTGCGGATCATTTCGGTGTCCTTGGTTTCGGTGTTGAAGATAAATATCGCGCCCACCTTCTGATCGGCCACATACAGCCGCCCCTTGGAATCGACTGACATGCCATACGGCCCCAAGAGTTGGAAGGGGAAATTCTTGATGTTCACCTTCTCGTCTTGCGACTGGGATCCGGCAAGCCGGTCCATCCACGTCTGCTTGGGCTTCTTCTTGCCGGTGTCTTCGCTGTGGTCGATCTTCATTCCCGCAAAATAATTCACGTAACGGACGCGCGGGATCTCAGGCGGCTGCGGCCACACCAGCTTGGTGGTGTCGATTTTCGGCTTGGGTGCAGGCGCTTGCTCCACCGCTTCTTGTTTCTTCTTCTTGCCGGCGTGAAGTCCGGTGGGCAAAGCCAGCGTGATTCCCAAAATCACGAGCACCATGACGGCCATGGTGCGAAGGCGGGTTTTCGGTGCGCAGAAGTGAGACATAATTACCTTTTCTCCAGCGTTTTCGTCATGTCCATTCGGTTTTTGTGGCAGCTGTCGCAGAACGCCATGTTGTTGGCCTGGTCCTTCACCAACAACATCGGTTGCGCCGAGGAATGTGGCTGATGGCAACTGAGGCAATTCAGCTGCTTCACGACCTTTCCGGGATTCGTCGGGTCTAATAAATCCGAGACCGGATGTCCGGTGACCGGGTGTCCACGCCCGTACTTGAGCGGCAACACGACAGCTTTGTTCTTTTCGAAATAATCCTCCGGCAGCTTCACCTGTCCATTGAAGATGGTGATCAGGTGCTCGGCTTCAAGCCTTTGCGGCTGGGTTTCGTTACCGTGACATTCCAGGCAAAGACTATTGACGCTGCTGGTGCGCAACAGATGCTGGTTATCGCCGCCGTGCGGCTCGTGGCAGGTTGCGCAACCCAGGCCAAATGCCGGCTCGTGCAGGTGCGCCTTCTTGAACTGCTCCGCCTGATCGCTGTGGCACGCTAGGCAGGCGCTGACCGGATCGGGTTGGATAAATCCGGGCGTCTTACCGGCATGAGGATTGTGGCAGGTGACGCAGTCTCCCTGGGCACCGGGATGCGGGACCTTCGCTTTGTCGATCTTCTCGGCCTGATCGCTATGGCAGGTCACGCACAGCGCCTTGGAATCGGCTTGCGTAAGCACCACCTTGCCGTCCTTGGCAGGCTGATGGCAGGTGTCGCAGGCGCCGGCCGCAAACGGCGCATGGGTGAAGGCCTGCATCAGCTTGGGCTGCGCAGACTGATGAGGATTGTGGCATTGCACGCAATTGGCGGTCGCGAACGGCTGCCCCTGGTGGGCCTTGATCAGGTTGGCGTCTTTGGCGTCGTGACAATCGAGGCACAGCGCCGGAGCGGCCTTCGTGAGGTGGTAATCGAACTCCTGCTTTCCGTGCTCCCCTACTTTGTGCGTGACGTGGCAAGTCTCGCAGCCCATATCGAGCGCGGCGTGACGGCTGCCTTTTTCTGGAACGTTCACGCCCTGGTTATGGCAACTGAGGCAGAGGTTCTGATCTTTGTCGCCAGAGGTCGGCTTTAGCAGTTGGTTCTTATTGTCGGACTCGTGCGGGTCGTGGCACTTCAGGCAGTCGCGAACCGCGGGAGGATGTACGGTTCCCTTAAGTTCCGCTGCATTGTGATCGGCGTGGCAAGTGATGCAGAGCGCCTGCGGAGTCGTCGTAATCAGCTTCACGCGCGTGACGTCCTTGGTCACGCGGATCTCGTGGCAACTGGTGCAGCCCATAGCCATCGCGGAATGGACCGACTTTCCTTTGGTTTTATCTTCGTGGCACTCGACGCATTTCGCCGGATCGGTGTTTTTGTCGAGCGGCACGGGATGGACGCCGGCAGAGAGAAAACTTGCGCCGGCGATTAAACCCCACCCCAAAAAGAACCGCACTGCTCTGCTCACAACTACCTCCAACCCTTACGTGCATCTGTGCACGACACGTGCCGCAATCGACGCGGCAGGCTCATAACCGCACCCGTTCGATAAGTTAATGAGGCGGCGGGGTTTAGCTGCTATTTTTGGTTCGGCTCCAATATGGACATCGACCTCCGTAGCTGCTTGTCTTGGGTTTTCCTCCGCATCCGGTCGTCAAATCCCGCAGTAACGGTCAACTGCGCTTGCGCCGTTTCATCACGCAAATGCGTGATATGCCTCACCGGCGAGGGGAAAGCGCGGCAGGGCGATCTAGTTAATTGCAGGGCCGGCAACAACTTACGTTTTCGAAGGTGTGTGGTTTGCTACGTGCATTTGTCACTTGCTCTCGGGAAGGAGCGAGTATGGCCCTCAGCCTTTCATCCATTCCAAAACGCATTCATAAAACCTTTTCCAACCTGCGGACCGGGGTGGTCCTGCTGATCCTGACGGGCGTCGCCTCCGCCTTAGGCACGTTCATTCTGCAGCGGCCCGCAACCGATGCCGACAAGTTGGCGCGCGCCTACTCGCCGCAGACCTTGCTTTGGCTCGATCGCCTGGGCCTGACCGACGTTTTTCACGCCTGGTGGTTCACAACTCTGCTGGGATTAGTCAGCCTCAGCATTGTCCTGGTTTCCATCGATCGTTTTCCCAACGCTTGGCGCTTTTATGCGCGACCGTATCGCAAGACAGACTCGCACTTCCGCGCCGTACTGCCCAACAAACTTCAGTTGCCCATCAGAAACGCCGACGCAGGACTGAATGCCGCAGAACGTGCTTTGAAAAAGTCAGGCTGGCCGGTCGAGCGCATCGCCGATAGAAACGAACCATCCTTGTACTCTGAACGTCATCGTTTCTCGGTCATGGCGGTGTACATCGTCCACGCCAGCCTGCTCTTGATCTTCGCCGGCGGCATCATCGACGGCGTTTTTGGCTACAGCGGGTTTCTCGCGCTCCAGAAGGGCCAGACCAGCAATGTTATTCAACTTCGTACCGGGGGAACCAGGCAGCTGCCCTTCGCGGTGAAATGCAACGGCGCCGGACAGGAGAACTATCCTGACGGCTCGCCCAAGCGCTGGTGGTCCAAGCTGGCTGTAGTGGAAAAGGGCAGCGAAGTCGCGAACAAGGAAATCGCTGTCAACGACCCGTTGATTCATCGCGGATTGCGGTTCTATCAGGCTAGTTTCGGCACGACCGGCAATCTCGATGGGCTCAGCCTCGTTGCTACTCCCGAGGGAGGACAAGCCCGCGACGTTACGCTGCGGATGAACGAGCCGTGGGCACTCGATAGCAATACCAGCGTCACGCTGGCGGAGTACATTCCCGACTTCTTCGTCCGCGACAACCAGATCTTCAAACGCTCCGACGATCCGGTGAATCCCGCCTTCCGGCTGCAAGTCACGAACAAGGCCGGCGGCGAAGATGCCAAGCTGTGGATCTTCCCTGCCTACAACGAATACGCGCAGGGCGAAAAGAGCAAGTACAGCTTCCAATATCGCGACATGCAGATGGGCTACTTCACCGGGCTGGAGGTCTCGCATGAACCGGGCCAGTGGCTGGTATGGGCGGGCTGCCTGTTGATGGGAGCCGGCTTGTTCGTAGCTTTTTACATGGTGCACATGCGGGTTTGGATCGCCGCGGTGCGCGATCCGAACGGCAAGCTGGTGCTCTGGGTTGGCGGCCAGGCGAACAAGAACCGCGACCGCTTCGAGCAGAAGTTTGGCGACTTGGTGGATGACATCCGCACCGAGCTGGAGGCCGCATCGGCCGCGCCTCGCCCGTCGGCAAAAGAGAAACCGGAATTAACGCTGGCCGGAGTGAACTAACAGGTGTCGAAGGGGCGGCGCTTTAGCGCCGCCGAGAGCCGGACACAAAATTTGCGAATGGACGGATGGCCTGAAGGCCGTCTTTTTCAGAAGTAGGTTGGAGGAGAGAATATGGCAACCCGAGCACGAGTCGTACAAATGGAGCAGCCCGCCGCGACCGGCGGCAATGCCCTGCTCATATTGGTAGGACTCTCTATTGCATTTCTGCTGGTGCTCGCGCTGTTGGGCGCCGCCAGAGCCGGCGCCAGCTTGTTCAGCGAGAGCAATCTGCTTTATGTGGCGCTGATCTTTTACGCCGGAGCGGGCGCGCTCTACATGGGATTTGGTGTCACCGGCACAGCGCGTTACGTGAAGTTCGCTTCCACCGCAACCGCCATTGGGCTGGCAGCCAATACTCTGGCGGTTGCGCATCGCTGGTATCTTTCCGGGCGGCCTCCCTTCGCCAGCATCTATGAAATGCTGCTGAGCTTCGTGTGGACCGTGGCGCTCCTTACCCTGGTGGCGGAGAAGAAGTTCGGCGTAAAGATCATCGGCAGCATCACCATGCCGCTGGCGGTAGTTTGCGTCATCCTGATGCAACTGCTGCCGTCAGAGGTCCGGCCGCTGGTGCCCGCGTTGCAGTCCACCTGGCTGCACGTCCACGTCACCCTGGCCATGCTGGCCTATGCCGCCTGCGCCGTGAGCTTCGCTCTGGCCATGATGTTTCTTATCAAGGATGGCTTCAAGACGGAAACTTTTCTGGCCTTGACCAGCGCCACGGTGAGCGCAATCTATGGCGCGATCGTCGCCACTCGCTTCGAGAAGTGGGGTGGCCTGTCGGTTACCGCCTGGGATGCGAAAGACAAATCGGATATGTTCCTCGGCCGCGGCATGCGCTTGTTCGTCACCGTGCCCGACCTGGGATGGTTATTCGTGATTGCGGCGGTGAGCGCGATCGCTCCCCTGGCGCTGTACTTTATCGCCCGCTGGAAGAAGCAGGAATCGTTCTACGGAGTTGCCAACAGGGCGGTGTTCATCAGCATCCTGTTGCAGATTGTTGTTCTGGCATCGTTCGCGCTCCGCGTGCGTGATGCCAGCTACCCGTCACTCGACCAGGATGGACTCTTCCCGACCAGCCTGGCCGCCAGCCCCTTCCTACTAGGGGGCATGGTGACGGGTATTTTTGCTTCCCTGCTCTACCTGATGCTGCTGTGGCGGCGCAACGACCTGGAAGGCTTGCTGCCTTCGGCTGACACGCTTGACCGTGTCACCTACAAGACCATCTGCATCGCGTTTCCATTATTGACCTTCATGATTGCCACCGGCGCTTATTGGGCAAACCGTACCTGGGGCTCCTACTGGAGCTGGGACCCGAAGGAAACCTGGGCGGCAATTACCTGGCTGGTTTATGCCGGCTACTTACATATGCGGATCACGCGGGGATGGCGCGGGCGTAGGGCCGCGTACTTCGCCATCCTGGGCTTCGGAGTCGTGGTTTTCACCTTCCTCGGCGTCACGTATTTGCTTCCCGGCTTACACGCGTACGCCTGAGGAGTACCAGGGCTGACGTTATGGACTGAGGAAAAGAAGGCCCCAAAGAATCAGCTCCATTTCGTCAGCCCCGGATTCGGCAAGACACCGGGATTGAGGCGCAGGAAGAAAGAGCCATGAGTGTTTCAGCCACAATTCGAATGCCCAAGGCAGATGCCGTAGTGGATACGCCAATGGCTGCCGGGGACCAAACGCCGGTCGCTCGCAAGCGGCACATCAACTGGGCGCTTAAGGCGGTGCTGCCCATCGCCGCGGTGCTGCTGAACGGTCTGTTGCTCTTTGTGCTGATCTCGCTTTCGCTGGCTGAAGGCGAACGGCACAAAATCATCGCTGTGGCCGCGGCGGGCGCGCTGGTGATTTGTGCAGCCGTGATCGTGGTGCTGGCGGCCTCCGTTCGCCGACCGATGCTCGAATTGCAGGATAAGATCGCGCGCGTGAGCCTGGGCGACATGGACGCGCGCGTCACCTTCGCCGAACGCAATGACGAAATCGGCGATCTGGGCCGCGACTTTAACGACATGGTGGCACAGTTGAAGGCCAGCCGCGAAGAGATTCATCACCTGCACCAGACCCAGATGTCGCGCGCCGAACACTTTGCCACCCTGGGTGAACTGGCAGCCGGACTGGCCCACGAGATTCGTAATCCCCTCGCTGGCATTGCCGGCGTCATCGAGATTGTCGGCCGCGATCTGCCGCCGAACAGCGCGGCCCGCGCCGTCATTAAGGATGCAAAAGAAGAAGCGATTCAGATTAATCGCATCCTGAGCGAGTTGCTGGATACCGCCCGTCCTAAACCGCCGCAATTCCGGGTGAGCGATCTTGCCGCAACCGCCGAACACGCGGTAATGTTCGCCCGCCAACAGGCGGTCACCAAGCGAATCATGATCGAACTCGACAAAGGCGGCGATCTCCCGCCGGTTGACCATGACCCCAACCAGATCAATCAGGTGCTGCTGAACCTTTTGCTGAACGCGATTCAGGCGATGGACAAGCCGGGCACCATCCGCGTCTCGTTGCAACAGGAAGACGAGACCGTGCTGATCAGCGTCGCCGATGAAGGCAAGGGCATCTCTGCTGAGCACCTGCCGAATATTTTCCGGCCGTTCTTCACCACCAAAGGACACGGCACCGGGTTGGGGCTGTCGTTGGCGCGGCGCATTGTCGAATCCCACGGCGGCAGCATCGACGCGCAGAGCGAAGTCGGCAAGGGAACGCGTTTTGTGGTTTGCCTGCCGCTGGCGCGCCCTGCGATCCAAACTCGCCCTCTTAGGTCGTAGCTTTTAGCTCTTCGCCGTTAGCTCTTCGCCGTTAGGGAAGCTCTGATTAAGTTGAAGTTTTGAAGGGGGCGGCCTTTAGTGTATGCGTGAGAACTAACCCTTCTCCTTGGCGGTGGAACATGACCCGCGAAAATCCAGCCCCGCAGGGGCGGCTATGTCGTTAGCCCAGGATGAAGCGCAGCGGAATCCTGGGTGGAGTGGAAAATTATTCCGAGCCGCGTAGCGGCGACACCGTTCTCACGCAGACACTTCAGGGACTGTGTCGCGACCGCCCTCGCAATTTCGTGGTGGAACAAACAACTCGCGGCGCGGCCAAACTAGCCGTGCAGCGGCGACATGATGTTAGGCGTGGGCGTAAGTCCACGCGCCAAGTGGGAGAAAAGTCGAGCCGCAGAGCGGCGACACCGGGTTGCGACGCGGTCTCTTCAGGCCGTCCGTAAGTGCCCGAAGTCCAGCTGGGCTTTAAGCCCCTGAGGGACCTCGGTCCCACTTAGTCAGAGACTCCTTAGCCCTCCTCCTCGATCTCTGCTGTGGGGATAGGTCTTTTGATTCCCAACCCGCAGGGTTATCCTTCTGGCATGAGACTGCGCGGTTGCGGTACTGCCCTGGTTACCCCGTTCAAACAGGACGGAAGCGTAGATGAAGCGGCGTTGCGAGAGTTGGTGCGCTGGCAGGTTGACTCGGGCATCGACTTTCTGGTGCCCTGCGGCACTACTGGCGAGACCCCGACTCTAACTCATGACGAATGGCTGCACGTCATCGACCTGACGATCGAGACTGCCGGCGGGCGCGTGCCCATCATGGCCGGTGCGACCTCGAATAACACGCACGAGGCGGTTGCCAAGGCGAAGGAAGTTTCCTCGCGACCCGGCGTCGATTACGTCCTCACCGCAACCCCCTACTACAACAAGCCCACGCAGGAAGGCATCTACCAGCACTTCCGCGCGATTGCCGAAGCCTCCACCAAGCCGCTCATCCTCTACAACATTGCCGGACGCACTGGAACCAATATCGAAACGCCGACGCTTCTGCGCCTTGCTGAGATTCCGAATGTTGCCGGCGTGAAGGAAGCCAGCGGCAACATCGGCCAGATTGCCGAGGTCTGCGCCTCGGTACCCGAGGATTTTCTGGTGTTTTCCGGAGATGATGCCGTCACACTGGCCGTGATCGGTCTTGGCGGGGTCGGCATCATATCCGTAGTCTCCAACGAAATCCCCGCAGAGATGACCCGGATGACCAACGCAGCGCTGGCCAATAAATGGGACACGGCACGGGCGCTCTTCCGTAAGTACCTGCCGCTGATGCAGGCAAACTTTATCGAGTCCAATCCCGGGCCTGCGAAAGCAGTGCTGGCAATGATGGGCCGCATCGCAGAGGTCTATCGCCTGCCGCTGGTGCCGATGAAGCTGGAAAACCGCGCCAAGCTGGAGAAAATCGCTATTGCAGCGGGGCTGCTGCAAAACCAGACCGCGACAACGCGGTAATTTTCCACCACAGAGACACAGAGGCACAGAGAAGTGGAAAACCAAAAACTCCGTGCTCTCTGTGCCTCTGTGGTGAAAAATGCCTTTAAATCACGCTGCGGCTTGCTCCGAAGTAGCAGCCAGAATGTTGCGGTACAGTCCCTCGTACTCCCTCGCCATCCGCGAAGCGGTGAAGCGCTGCTGAACCCGCTGGCGGCAGGCCGCGGGTGAAATCTCCGAGACGTGCGCTAGCGCGGCTGCCATCTGCTCCACGGTGTCCACCAGGAAGCCCGTCTCCCCTTCCGCCACGACCTCCGGAAAGGCGCCTCGCCGGAACGCCACCACCGGGGTCCCGCAGGCCATGGCTTCCATCGCCACCAGTGAACTGGACTCTTCCACCGTGCTGGTCAGCAGCAGCGCGCGCGCATCACTAAGCAGGTCAATTTTCTGCGCCAGCGAAGGCGAGTCGATGAACCAGGTTGACGAGCCTTCGCGTACCCGCGGCTCAATCGCGTGGGCGAAGTACTCCTCGTGATAGCGAAACGGATACACCTGTCCTGCAAGCACCAGCGGCAGGCCCGCTTGGCGCGCCGCTGCGATTGCCAGATGCGGCGCCTTCTCCTCGCAGATCCGGCCCAGCCACAGAAGGTAGTCCTCCTTCGAAGGCGTGAACGGAAATTCCTCGATGGCAATGCCGTTCTGCACAACCCCGAGTAGATTTGGCAGACCCTCAAAAGACCGCGCCTGCGACTCCGAGACGCAGTTAAAGTAAAGGTTGAAAGGTATTGAGCAAAACCATTCTTCCCGATACAGCGAGCGCGCTAAGTGCAACGTAGCCAAGACGGGCACGGGACAGCGGCCCGCATGGCGAAAGAAGACCCCACTCTTGTCGTGAATCAGATCAAACTCGTGAGGATTGCGCTGCAGGTAATCGAGAATGCGAGCAGTTGCCTCTCGCTCGCGGCGCTCAAACTGGTCCGGCCTTGAAGCCGGCGGCCCAGTCGCGAGCAAGCGCCCGTTGACCTGCGATCCGTCGCAAGCCGCAACGGTGGTGAAATGATCGGCTGCCGACATCTCACGTTCCACCGTGAGCAGCATCTGCTCCGCGCCGCCGGCACTGTCCTCCGAAACCTTCAGCAGCGGGTACGCGATGTAGAGGATCGAAAGCCGGTCTGATTTGAGCATCACCGCAGCTCCAAGCGCCTCAGCGGCTAGCCGTATGGGCGGCGGCCGATTTCAGGAAGTTGGCGAATGCGCGAGAAACTTCCTCCGCAGTCATCTTCCACTGCCACACTTCATAGTTGGTTTTGCCCTGGTGCGGCGGTTGCCTGAAGTCATACTTCGACTGCGCACGGACAATCTCGCGCGCCACGTCAAAGCGCTGCAGGAAGTCGCCCTGTGAGCTGTAGGCGCGGCACATCTCGCGCTTACGCTCCTGTTCCTCCGGCGTCGGGCGCACATCGACCTCTTCCTCACCCGCCTGGATAAACGCCTGGAAGGTTCCGCTGCCGTCCGGATTGCGATGATAGAGCGGCGCCTCCCAGCAAGGGATGGATGCCAGCTTCGCCAGTTGTGCGGCCAGGAAGCTGCATGAGTCGTGGTCGGGATGTCCGCCTTCGTAGGACAGCGTCAGCAACGCATTGATCATCCGCCGCCGGACGATGTCGGCCAGCAGTTCAAAGGCAGGCTTTAAATTCTGAAAAAGCTCCTGGTCGGTGAAGCGCTCGCCGCCCGCCATGTCGGCCAAAA
Organism: uncultured Acidobacteriaceae bacterium; assembly: GCA_963785825.1. Classification (GTDB taxonomy): domain Bacteria; phylum Acidobacteriota; class Terriglobia; order Terriglobales; family Acidobacteriaceae; genus Bog-257. The sequence goes on from CAWAWQ010000004.1 coordinate 243,671, forward strand.
ACAACACGTCCTTTACGCCGACGGCGTGCATTGAATTTAGCGCCTCCTGCCGGCGCGTCGCAGCATACGCCTCCCGCGAGCCGTATCGACTCCAGAAATACGGATCTTGCGGCGATCCATTGGTGGCGAAAACCACCAGAGGCTCGCGCATTCGCTGCAAGAGTGCTCCGAAGGCAATGCACTCATCGTCGGGATGCGCCACCAGCACCAGAGTTCGTCCCAGTAACTCGTCGATCCAGGCCATGAATTTTGTTCGATGCACCCCCGCCGCCTGCGGATGGTGAGCTGCTGGAGCGGGCGGCGGCTACCAGTTATACTGCCCGCCATGCAGGAACTCCAGCGTGAAGTGGAACGCCTATACGCGCTTGGGCCGGAAGCGTCGCGCGAAACGAACGCCGCAGCAATTTTCGAACAATTTCGCGATGCCTTGACGGCCGGGACAATACGTGCCGCGGAAAAAGTCGACGGCCGCTGGCGGACCAACGCCTGGGTGAAGCAGGGGATCCTGCTGGGCTTCCGAATCGGCAAGCTGGCGGAGAGCGGCGACCCCCGCGTGCTCTCCTTCGTCGACAAAGATACGTATCCGACGCGCCACTTTGCTGCTACCGAGCAGGTACGCGTGATTCCCGGTGGATCTTCGGTGCGCGCCGGGGCGTATGTCGGGCCGTCCGTGGTTTGTATGCCGCCGATGTTCATCAATGTGGGCGCTTATGTCGACGAAGGCACCATGGTCGATTCGCACGCGCTGGTCGGCTCGTGTGCGCAGGTGGGCAAACGCGTGCACATCAGCGCGGCCGCGCAGATCGGCGGCGTGCTGGAGCCGATCAATGCCTCGCCGGTGATCATCGAGGACGATGTGCTGATCGGCGGAAACTGCGGCGTGTACGAGGGAACGCAAGTGGGTGCGCGTGCGGTGCTAGGCGCCGGGGTAATCCTCACGCGCTCCACCCCGCTGTTCGATACGGTGAAGGGAGAGATTTATCGCGCGACCGATGCCGAACCGCTGCGCGTTCCCGAAGGAGCCGTGGTCGTGCCCGGCTCGCGCGCGATCACCAAGGGCAAAGCGGTCGAGTGGGGCCTGTCGCTCTACACGCCGGTCATTATCAAGTATCGCGACGAGCGCACCGATCGCGGCGTGGAGTTGGAAGACATCTTACGATAGAGAACGGAGAACTACGGTTTTGAAGGGGCTGCGCCGTACCAGGCCTATTATTTTTGTCATTCCGAGCCGGCTTCAGCCGGCGAGGGATCTGCGGCTTTTTCAGCAGCCCGTTCAGCCGTGGGCAACGACATCATGAACCGGAGTGCCTCGGGCACGGCACACTCGGATGAAAAGATCCGGTTCTAGAGATCGCTAACGCTCATGCGCCGCACAGCCAATCGCCGCCAAAATACAATGCTGGTAATTGCGGTGATCGCTGCGGTTGCGGCGCTGTTGTGCTCTCGCCTCGGCCCCGGCACCCTCTTCTTCGCGCTGCGCTGGATCGCTCTGGCCGCACTCGTCTTCTACGGCTGCCTCCGCCGCACGCTCACGGCTTGGATCTTCATTGCCATGCTGCTGGGCGCCGAGATTGGCCACGATTTTCCCAATGTCGCCGTCCACCTGCGCGTGCTGGCACTGATTTTCTTGCGGCTGATCAAGACGATCATCGCCCCGCTGATCTTCGGAACGCTGGTGGTCGGCATCGCCGGCCATTCGAACCTGCGGCAGGTGGGACGGCTCGGGCTTCGCTCCATCATCTTCTTCGAGATTGTTACCACCATCGCGATTTTCCTGGGACTCGGTGCTATCAACCTCAGCAAGGCAGGCGTTGGCGTTCAGCTGCCGGCGACCAGCACATCGGAGCTGTCTACCGTCAACAAGCTCAGCGGAGAAGAGACCATCCTGCATGTCTTCCCTGAGAACATTGCGAAGTCGGTCGCGGACGGCGCAGTTTTGCAGGTTGTGGTCTTCAGCCTGATCTTTGCGGTTGCCCTGGCCATGATTAGCGAGGCGAAGCGCCGCCCTATGCTGGCGTTCTGCGAGAGCTTGAGCGAGATTATGTTCAAGTTCACCAACATCGTGATGTATATGGCTCCGCTCGGTGTGGGCGCCGCGATTGCCTATACCGTGGGAAACACCGGGATCGACGTGCTTGGAAGCCTGCTCAAGCTGCTTCTTACCTTGTATGCAACGCTTGTGGTCTTCATTCTGGCCGTGCTGCTGCCGATCGCGCTGCTCTTCCGGGTTCCGCTGCGCGCGTTTGTGAAAGCGGTAGCTGAGCCAACCACCATCGCTTTCGGCACCGCCAGCTCAGAGGCGGCGCTGCCCCGCGCCATGGAAGCCATGGAGGCCATCGGTGTCCCGCGCCAGATTGTCGCCTTCGTAATCCCCACCGGCTACAGCTTCAATCTCACCGGCAGCTCGCTATACCTGTCAGTGGCGGCAATATTCGTCGCGCAGGTATCCGGCATCCATCTATCGCTCGGCCGGCAATTAATGATCATGTTGACGCTCATGCTTACCAGCAAAGGGGTGGCTGGCGTCTCGCGAGCGGCATTGGTGATTCTGCTCGCCACGGCAACCTCGATCGGGCTGCCGACCGAGCCGGTGTTTCTGTTGCTCGGCGTCGATCAACTGCTCGACATGGGCCGTACCGCAGTAAACGTTCTGGGGAATTGCCTGGCGGCAGTGGTGATGGCTAAGTGGGAGGGCGAATTTGCGGCAGAAGTGCCTTCACCCGTCGTAGCCGACGCGCTACAGTAGAGCAACTCGAAACCGATGCAGCCTCAGACCTCAGCCGGCAAAGCGCACGTCACCACGGAGTTTCGCCCTCGCAGCCGCGAGGTGTCGCGCATTGAAGCCTTCAGCGACGTGGTGTTCGGGTTCTCCCTCACCCTGCTGGTGGTTTCGCTGGAGGTGCCGCACACTTTCACCGAGCTCCTCACCGATATGCGTGGCTTTATTCCCTTCGCCATCTGCTTTGGCATCTTCGCCCAGGTCTGGTGGCTGCACCACAACTTCTTCCGCCGCTACGGACTCGATGATGGCGTGACCGCGACGTTGAATTTCGTGCTGCTGTTCGTCATGCTGTTTTATACCTATCCGCTGAAATTCCTGTTTGTCGGCATGTTTAACCAGATTGCTGGGTCGAGCCCGATGCACGACTCCGCCGGAAAGGTCGCCGCCTGGACAGAGCCGCAACAAACCCCGACTCTGATGATCGTTTATGGATTAGGTTACGCCGCGGTGTTTCTGATTTTTGTGCTGCTCTATTGCAATGCGCTGCGGCAGCGGCAGGAACTGGAACTCACGCCGGTCGAGGTTTTCGACACCTACACCAGTATTTGCGAGAGCGGCCTCTTGTGTGGAATTGGCGTGTCGTGTGCGGTGGTGGCCGCGATTCTGCCGATCCGCATTGCGGGATTGGCGGGCTTTCTCTTCTTCCTGATTCCGGTGGGGATGACGATCATCGGCATGCGACGCGGTAAAGCCCGGCGCGGCGTGGAAGCCAAGCTCAGGGCACAATCAGCGAGTGAATAGGGCCGCACCAACCTCAGGTACGCATCGGGCTGGCCGGGAGCGGAATAGCGTTCTTCCTCTGCCGCATCTCCAGATGCTTCTGCCGGAAGTGGCCAACGGCGCGCTCGCCCCAGACTTTCACGAAGTAGTAGTTCAGCGTGCCACCGATCAACGAGCTCACCAAGGGAATCAGCCGCGCTGTCCACTTCTCCACAATCTCGGCGCTGGCGCGCACCGCGATGCGCTGGATCACGCGCGGCACGAACTTCGACACGAACTGCTTCTCCACCAGCTCGCGGCTGATATCTACCCCGGCGGCGCTGGCTGCCGCCACCCACAGCTCGGCTTCCTCCTGTTCGGTGTTGTACGGAAAGCCATACAGCAAACTGAGCTTTTGGATCATGCGCAGCGTGATACCGGCGAGAATGCCGAGGTCCGGCAGCATGGTGAAGATGCCGCCGATGCCCAGCCCCGCCCCTTCGGCGGCAGCCATGCGCATGTGAGAGCGAATGGTCTCCTCCGCGATGTGGTCGAGGATGTGCGGCTCCACCGAGTACACGCCGTCGTAGGTGAGGGCCGGCAGACTGTAGGCGAGCCGCAGGTGTTCGAGATAGTGCTTGGGATCGACCTTGATGGTGTCGTAGGCTCGCAGAAACGCCTTACGAATGGCCGCCTCGAGGCCGCGCCGCATCCACGATTTGCCGTCATTGCGTAGCATAGTTGCAGCTTCCAGTATAGGCGAGTATGCCGCACCATGGAGCGGGCCTGCGTTGGCGGCAAGTTTCCTGTGCTAGCATCGAAAGCTAGCGATGATTCCAGGAAAACTCCAAGTTGTACCGCTCGGCGGACTCGGCGAATTCGGCATGAACTGCATGGCCATCCGCTGGGGCGATGACATCATCGTCATCGATGCCGGCCTGATGTTCCCCGAAGCTGAACTGCTCGGCGTCGATATCGTGGTGCCCGATCTCACTTACCTGATCGAAAACCGGGCACACGTGCGCGCGGTGGTGCTGACCCACGGCCACGAAGACCACATTGGCGCATTACCGTGGCTTCTTTCGGAATTCAACATACCGGTGTACGCCACCGAATTCACCCTCGCCTACATCGAGGGCAAGCTGGAAGAGCACGCCCTTCTCGACGACGCGGTGCTGAACGAGATTAAGGCGGGGGAGCGCTTCAAAATCGGCCCTTTCACCATCAATCCCATCCAGGTAACGCACAGCCTGGTGGATTGCGTCGCGCTGGCGATTCATACCCCGCTGGGCACCATCATCCATACCGGCGACTTCAAGGTCGATCCCACGCCGACGGACAATCGTCTGTTCGATCTCCACGCCTTCGCGGAGTACGGCAAGGAAGGCGTGCTGGCGCTGTTCCAGGATTCGACCAACGTCGAGCGCCGCGGCTATACCCCCAGCGAGCGCGCCGTCCGCGCCAAGTTTCAGGAGATCTTCGCCCGCGCCGAGCGCCGCCTGTTTATCTCGTGCTTCTCGTCCTCGGTGCATCGCATCAAGCTGGCGATCGAGCAGGCCTTCGAGAATGGCCGCAAAGTCTGCCTGGTTGGACGCTCCATGATGGAATCGACCGAGATCGCGCAGGATCTCGGATACATCGATGTCCCCGATGGCCTATTGATCCATCCAGCGCAGATTCGCGACTTTCCGCCGGAAAAAGTCTGCGTTTTGATTAGCGGCACCCAGGGCGAGCCCATGTCGGCGTTGTCGCGTGCGGCCGTCGACAACCACAAACACGCCCGCATTCAGCCGGGCGACACGGTCGTGCTCTCTTCACGCATCATTCCCGGCAATGAGAAGGCCATCTACCGTGTGGTCGATCACCTCTTCCGCCGCGATGCGCACGTCATCTACGACGATGGTTCCTCGCCGCCGGTGCATGTCAGCGGACACGCCAGCCAGGAGGAGCTGAAGCTCATCATCAACCTGGTGAAGCCGCAGTACTTCATTCCGATCCACGGTGAGTACCGGCAGCTCAAGCTACACGCCGAGATGGCCGGGGCCATGCACGGCTCAGTCGGCAAGGTCATGATGATTGAAAGCGGCGACATTCTGGAGTTTGACGAGCTGGGCGCGCGCAAGACGGGCAAGATCGCCGTGGGGCGCGTCTGCATCGATTCCAACTCCGCGGGCGACATCGTGGAAGACCTGGTCATTCGCGATCGCCGCCATCTCAGCGAAGACGGCATCGTGCTGCCCATCATTGCCATCAACAAGCTGACGGGGAAAGTCGAGACCTCGCCGGAGATCGTGATGCGCGGCTTCTCGGGGAGCGTCGGTGAGGACGGCTTCCTTGACCAGGCGCGGCAGACGGTGATGAGCACGTTAGAGGCCTCAAGCGACGAAGAGAAGCGCGACTACGGCATGATCAAGGAAAAGATCCGCCAGGACCTGAAGCGCTTCATCGTGAAAAACACCTCGCGCCGGCCGCTCATCATGCCGGTGATATTGGAAGTGTGACCACCGTTCCCTGGCAAGGACGTAGCCCGTCGCGCAGGGCACGGCTGCTTGCCTGGTTGCTGCTCCTACTTCCGGTTGTTGTTGCCTTGCTTTATCCCATCGCGCAAGATTACCTCCGGGCTGTTTCCCTGCTCCAGCGCATCTCGAATCCCCATGCCGGCGGCTGGATCGCCAACTACGATACCCATCCCGTTGATACGCAAGACAGCACGTTCGACTTCCGCGGCAAATCGATTCCGGCTCGTGTCTATCTGCCGCGAGGAGTTGCCTTCGCGCCCGGAATCGTGGTCCTGCACGGCATGCACGAGTTGGGAATCGACGAACCGCGGCTGGTCAGCTTCGCGCGCTCGCTGGCGGCCAGCGGCTTCTTCGTTATGACGCCACTGCTGCCCGGCATCGCCGATTATCGAGTGGAGGGGCAATCGGCCGATCTCATCGGGACGGCTGCCCAAAATTTCGCGCGACAGCTTGGCGTGGCCAAGGTCGGCATCTTCGCCATCAGCTTCTCCGGAGGCTTAGCGCTGGTCGCGGCCTGCGACCCGCAGTACGCCCCGTCCATCGCATGGGTGGCATCGGTCGGAGGATACTACGACCTGGCGCACGTGCTTCGCTTTTATGCCACCGGCGAGGCGATCCGGCCTGATGGCTCGGTGGAACATCTGACCCCGCACGAGTACGGTCCCCTGATTGTGATCTATGACGAGCCGCGCGACTTCTTCGCTCCGCAAGACGCACCGGCGGCGCACGATGCGCTCAAGCTGCTCCTCTCCGGCAACGGCAAAGCGTCGGAGGCGCTGACCCATACCATGACGCCAGCCGATCAGGAAACCATGCAGCACATCTACCACAAACAGCGTGAGAGCCTGGCGCAAGCGATTCTGGCCGAGATCGACAGGCGCGCCGATCAGCTCGCTGCCGCCTCGCCAGCCGGCCGCCTGAGATTTCTGCGCGTCCCAGTGCTTTTGCTGCACGGCTCCGACGACACCATCATCCCGCCCACCGAGCTGTTGTGGCTGAAACGCGATATCCCGCACGACGAGTTGATCGCCGCACTGATCACCCCCGCGATTGGTCACGTGGAGCTCGGAAACAAGGTCAGCTTGCGTGACAAGCTGGCGCTTGTACACTGGATGGCAACGATGATCCGCCAGGCGCGAAATGCCGATACGGGCAAAGGCCCGGCGCAATTGCCTGCAGGAACGTGGCTAGCTCCGGCCACAGCGGCCGGAAACTGATCCAGCCATGGTGACACTCGACGACATCCGGCGGGCGCAGCAGCGATTGCGCGGCATCGCCGTGCGTACTCCGCTGGTGGCTTACTTCCCGCCGGCAACAAGCTCGGGCGCAAAATCGGAGCAACCAGGCCAGCTCTGGCTGAAGCCCGAGAGCCTGCAGCCCGTCGGCTCGTTCAAGCTGCGCGGCGCCTATAACAAGATCGCATCGCTAAGCGAAGAGGAGCGCCGGCGCGGCGTGATTTCGTACTCCAGCGGCAATCACGCGCAGGGCGTGGCGTATGCTGCACGAGCGCTGGGGGTGAAAGCTGTCATCGTGATGCCGCGTAACGCCCCACGGCTCAAGAGCGAGGCTACCGCTGCGCTGGGCGCAGAGATCGTTACGGTCGGACCGGCCAGCACTGAGCGTCTGCAAAAGGCCGAAGAACTGGCGCGACAGCATGGCTACGTAATTGTGCCTCCCTACAACGACGAGCACATCATCGCCGGGCAAGGTACGGCAGGTCTGGAGATCCTGGAGGACTGCCCCGACGTCGACCTGGTCTTGGTTCCCACGGGCGGTGGCGGCCTGATCAGCGGCGTCTCCGCAGCGATCAAACTGAGCGGCTCGAAGGCAAAGGTCATCGGGGTCGAACCTGAGTTGGCCAACGATGCACAGCAGAGCTTTCGCAAAGGCGAAATCGTCGAACTGCCGGCCGAGCGTGTCTCCAGCACACTGGCAGACGGGTTGCGTACCCAGTCAATTGGACCGATCAACTTCGAGCACATCCGCCGCTTCGTCGACGACATGATTACCGTGACGGAAGACGAGATCCGCACTGCGATGAGGCAAATGGCGATAGATGCCCGCATGGTTGCCGAACCCAGCGGCGCTGTGACTTTCGCGGCTTGGCTTTTCCATCAAACAGAGTTGCCGGAATCGAAGCAGGCGGTTGCCATAGTCAGCGGCGGCAACCTCGATCCACAACTGCTGGCCAGCATTGTCGCGGGTGACAGCCAGTAGGTGCTCCGACCAATGAAGTTCGAGTGCCGTTAATCATTCGCCGTCTTTCTGCGCCATCTGCTTTCTGGCAAAGACACCTACTCGCGCGCCTGAATCACGCCGTTGTTATACTTCCCTTTTCATGCTGAAACAAACCCTCGAACAAGGCCGAATCACGGCCGATGCCGCGTTGGAGCGTCTGTTGCCGCCCGCCGCGCAATACCCGTCATCCATTCATCAGGCGATGCGGCACAGCGTGTTTGCGGGCGGCAAGCGTCTGCGGCCTATCCTCTGCATGGAGGCGGCGCACATGATCGCCGGCTGCGTTCCCGCCGGCGTCGAGGAACTCGGCGCGGCGCTGGAGATGCTGCACACCTACTCGCTTATCCACGACGATCTTCCCGCCCTCGACAACGACGACCTGCGCCGTGGCCGTCCCACCTGCCATAAGGCCTTTGGCGAGGCGACCGCGATCTTGGCCGGCGATGCTCTCCAGACCTACGCATACGAGGTGCTGGCGAAGCTACAGTGCTCGGCCGAGGCCCGCGTCGCCATCATCGCCGAGGTTGCGCATGCCACCGGCAGCATCGATGGCATGATCGGGGGCCAGGTAATGGACCTGGAAGCGGAGCATCAACATCCCGATGCCCAGACGCTGGAATACATCCATCGCTCCAAAACCGGCGCGCTGCTTACCGCCAGCGTGGTGACCGGCGGCATCTACGCGGGCGCCAGCGCCCGACAGATTCAGAGCCTGCGCGACTTCGGCCAGAACATTGGATTGGCATTTCAAATTGTGGATGATGTGCTCGACGTCACCCAGACGTCGGAACAGCTCGGCAAGACCGCCGGCAAAGATACTGCAACCGAGAAGGCGACCTATCCCGCATTGTTTGGAATTGACGCGTCGCTGGAAAAAGCGGACACGCTAGTCGCAAAGGCCTCTGCCGCATTGGACAGCTTCGGCGACCGGGCCGCAACCCTGCGCCAGATTGCGCATTTTATGGTGGAGAGAAAGAAGTAGACTTCAACCCGATCACTTCGGCGGAAGATACTTCCCCTCGACGTTTCCCTCCGTTCATTCGGTTTAACCTGATGCCGGTTCGCCGAGCGCTCGTTGAAACCAGCATCTAACCAGAGATGCCATGCCTGCTATCCAAACTCGCCATGCTCGTCGGATCGGGCCTGGCGCTCATCGGCTTGATGCCACCCCTGCATGCGGCCGAACCGCTCTTGCAGCCGATTAACTCGGGATGGGAATTTCGCGCTCTCGACGCCAGCCGGCACCCGGAAGTCAGCGGCTGGCACGCAGCACAAGTCCCGGGTGTCGTGCAGACCGATCTGCTGGCCGCTCATTTGATCCCGGACCCTTTTTATGGCGACAACGAATCGCGCCTGCAGTGGATTGGGTTGACGGACTGGGAGTACCGCACAACTTTCCAGGTCGACGCGGCCACGCTACAGCACGAGCATGTTGATCTCGTCTTCGATGGACTCGACACGTTTGCCGAAGTCTTCCTGAATGAGCAGCCAGTCCTGACCGCCGACAACATGTTCCGCCGCTGGCGCGTTGCGGCGCGGCCTCTGCTGAAGCCTGGACCCAACACGCTGCGGATCGTCTTTCATTCTCCGATCACGTCGTTGATTCCCAAGATCAAGGCGCTCCCCTACATCCTGCCGTCTGTCTCGACGGTGAATGCCGGCAACGAGGAGAACGTCGCCACCGCTCCTTACACGCGCAAAGCCGCGTATCAGTATGGCTGGGACTGGGCGCCGCGCTACGTAACCATCGGCATCTGGAAGCCGGTTTGGCTGGAGGCTTGGGATGCGGCGCGGATCGAAAACTTCCACCTACATCAGCTGAAGATCACGCACGATACGGCGGAACTGGCAGCTGAAGTCGAGATTGAAGCTAGCCATGCGCAGAGTGCGAACGTGACAATTGGATACGAGGTTGCGGGCTCGCACGAACTGCCCCGCCCTAGCCAAAAGACGGCTAGAACGGGGCACCCAGGATTGCCGGTTACGGTGACGCAAACTGTTCAGCTTGACAGCGGAATGAACCACATCTCGGTCCCGCTGCGAATTGCTTCGCCCAAACTGTGGTATCCCGCGGGATATGGCGCACAGGACCGCTATCGCTTTTCCGCGACGTTGAAAGTGGGCAAAGCCGCTGTTGCCTCGGCCGAGCTGTTGACCGGCCTCCGCTCGGTCGAATTACGCCGCACCGCCGACCAGTGGGGCCGCAGCTTTACCTTCGTCGTAAACGGAATTCCCATCTTCGCCAAGGGCGCAAATGTCATCCCGTTCGACAGCTTTCCGAGCCGGGTCACGACCCAGCGCTATCGCGAAATCCTCGAGGCGGCGCGCGACGCCCACATGAACATGGTGCGCGAGTGGGGTGGCGGAATCTACGAGAGCGACGCTTTCTATGAGCTGTGCGATGAGCTCGGCCTGATGGTCTGGCAGGAGTTCATGTTCGGCGGCGACATGGTACCCGGCGATCTCGCCTTTCAGCAGAACGTGCGCGAAGAAGCTGTGCAGCAGGTGAAGCGGCTGCGCGATCATCCGAGCATTGTGCTGTGGTGTGGCAACAACGAGATCGAAGCTGGCTGGCAGGTGTGGGCCGATCGCATCACCTTCAAAGAATCCATTTCCCCGCCGCAACGCGAGGGTGTCTGGCAGGATTACGTTGTCCTGTTTCATGACATCATCAAGAGCGTCGCCGAGCAATACGGCGATCCTGTGCCTTACTGGCCCAGTTCACCCAGCGCCGATTTCGAGGCGCCACCCAACAGCCCCGATAACGGCGACATGCATTATTGGGGCGTGTGGCACGCGCTGGAGCCGGTCGAAAACTACAACCTACAGGACCCGCGCTTCATGTCGGAGTTCGGCTTCCAGTCGTTCCCCGAGATGCGCACCATCCTTAGCTTTGCGCAGCCGGGTGACCTGGCCATCGACTCCGTGGTGATGCAATCGCACCAAAAGAACCACGGCGGCAATGAGCGCATCCTCACCTACATGCTGCGCGAGTATCCCGAGCCGAAGGACTTCTCTTCCTTCGTCTACGTCAGCCAGGTACAGCAGGCGGAAGCAATCAAGGTTGGCGCGGAGGATCTGCGGCGCAATCGCCCGCGCACCATGGGCACGCTGTTCTGGCAGCTGAACGATTGCTGGCCCGTGGCCTCGTGGTCGAGTATCGACTACTTCGGCCGCTGGAAGGCGCTGCAATACTATGGCCGCCGCTTCTATGCCGACCTGCTGATCTCGCCCTTCGCTCACGACGACGCGGTGGACGTGTATATCGTCTCCGACAAGTTAGAACCGGCCAGTGGCCAAGTTCATATGCGACTGCTCGACTTTGAAGGCAAGATTTTGCTGGACAAGACGCAGGAGGTACAAATTCCGGCGCAGTCCAGCGCGGTTTATCTCAGCCTGAATGAAAAAGAAGTGCTGGGCACCGCCAGCCCGGACCGCACTTTTCTGGTGTTCGACTTGAAGATTGATGGACAAACGGTGTCGCGCAATGAAGTTTTCTTCGACAGAATGCGTAACTTAGACCTGCCGCAAAGCCCAGCGATCCAGGCGGCGATCGCCGGCAGCGGACCGGAGTACACGGTTACGCTGCGCTCGCCGGTGCTGGCGCGCAACGTGTATCTTTCCTTCGGCGATTTCTATGTGAAGCTATCGGACAATTACTTCGATCTGCTGCCGGGTGAGGACGTGGCCATTCGCCTCACCAGCTCTACCACTCTTGAGCAGCTGCGGCAGGCGATGAAGGTCATGTCGTTGACCGACGCTTTCTTCCAGGAGAGACCGACATACCGGGCGCATGCTCCGATCGCAGTTGAAGGTAAGTCGCCGAATCAGCGATAGCCGGAGCCCTGAAGGCCCGCTCTAACCGGACACAGCAAAACCAAACCGTTCTAGCGTCCGGCCTTGACCCTCACCACACCTTGCATATTTTGTCCGCCGCTTTCACCATCGGCGAGCCTGGCTTGCAGGAAAACGCCGCACCAAACTCAGGCATGTTTACGACCACGCCATTGATGCGGTACTTCGCCGGCGAATGCGGATCGGTGATGGCGCGCACCCGCAAGTCTTCGGGGCGATCGTTTTCACAGGCCCACTGGGCAAATCCCACAAAAAAGCGCTGGTCAGGAGTCAGGCCGTCGCGGTCGGTCAGTTGCTGGTTCTTGTCAGCATCTTTCCAGGCGATATAGGCAAGGATCGTACCGCCCAGGTCGGCGACGTCTTCGCCCTCGGTCAGCTTCGAGTTGATGTGGATGTCGTCCACCACGGTGTACTGCGCATATTGGTCCACAACGCAGTCGGCGTGCTTAACGAACTGCGCCGCATCCTGCTTCGTCCACCAATCCTTCAGATTGCCCTTGGCATCGAACTGGCGGCCTTCATCGTCGAAGCCGTGAGTTAGTTCGTGCCCGATGGTCGAGCCGGTATTGCCGTAATTGGGGGCGTCGTCCATCTTGGCGTCGTAGAGCGGCGGCTGGAGAACGCCGGCCGGGAAGTTGATGTCGTTCATCTGCGGATTGTAGTAAGCGTTGACCGTGGGCGGAGTCATCTCCCACTCGCTGCGGTCGGTGGGCTTGCCGACCTTGTTGAACTCGCGATGGTTCTCGAACTCCGTGGCGCGATCAGCATTGCCGTAGAAATCGTCGCGAACAATCTTGACCGAGCTGTAATCGCGCCACTTGTCGGGATAGCCGATCTTGTTGCGAATGGAGTGCAGCTTATTCAACGCCTGCTGCTTGGTCTCCGGGCTCATCCAGTCCAGTTGCTGGATGCGCTGGGCCATCGCGTCCTCGACCAGTTGCGTCATGTGCAAGGTTGCGGCCTTCAGCTCCGGCGGGAAGGTCTTACGCACGTACTCCTGGCCCAAGGCTTCGCCGAGCTGGTCGTCAACGTATTGCACGCAGCGTTTCCAGCGGGGCTGGAGTTCCTTGGCGCCGCGCAGATACTTTCGATAAAAATCGAAGTTTTCATTGACGAAAGCCGAGGACAGAAAGGGCGCGCTCGAATGAGCGACGTGAAAGCGCAAATAGCTTTTCCAGTCGGCCAGCGAAACCGAAGCGAGCTGTGCATTCACATCCTTGAAGAAAGCCGGCGACTCGACATTCAGCGTGTCGAATGGCGGAACTTTCGAGCTGGCGAAATACGTGGTCCAGTCGAAATTAGGAGCGAGCGCGTCAAGCGCGGCAACCTTCATCTTGTGCGTGACTTTGTAGGGATCGCGCCGCTCCACGCGGGTGAGTGACGCCTTCGCCAGGCCGGTCTCGATGCGCATCACTGTGTCCGCCTCTTTCTTGGCATCGGCGGGTGAATCGCCCAGCAGCTCGAACATCTTCTGCACGTGTTGCAGGTAGCGCTGGCGGATCTCCTTCGACTTGGCATCCTCTTTCGTGTAGTAGTCGCGGTCAGGCAGGCCCAGGCCGCCCTGGGCGAGTCCCACGATCATGGCGTCGGAGTTGTCGGGATCCTGCTGCGAGCCGCTGCCGAAGAGCATGGTGTCGCCGGCAAGATGCAGTCGCGCGACCAGTGGCGCCATATCGCGAACGCTCTTAAGCTCCTCGATCTGCGTGAGCGCAGGTTGGATCGGCTTGGCGCCGAGCTTTTCTACCGCGGCTTCATCCATGCAGGCAGCATAGTAGTCGCCGATCTTCTGGGTGACGGCGTCGCGGTCCTTCGCCTGCGATGCCTGCTCCAGAATGCCACGCAGATATTGCAGATTGTCTTCGTAGAGCTTGCCGTAGACGCTCCAGGAGGTCTGGTCCGCCGGGATGGGATTCTTCTTCTGCCAGCCGCCGCAGGAGTACTGATAAAAATCGACGCAAGCATCGGCCGAACGGTCCATGGCGGTTACGTCAAGGCTGGGAGTGTAGGCCAGCATAGGCTCGACATACATGGGAGTCGTTGCGGGAGGAGCACCGGAAGCCGGATTCTGCGAGTTGGATTGCTGCGCGAAGGCCGTCCCGGCAAGCAGGAAAAATGACAGGAAGAATAGTCTGAGGCGCATGTCGCCCTCCGAAAACGTATGAAAAGGAACGGATGAGAATAGCAGAGCCGAGCGCTGCGAGCGAATGAGGCCGCTTTTTGGGTAGTGGGACAGTTTGGATTGTCATCCCGAACAAGCCTCTTTTGCGCAGTGAGGGATCTGGGCTGCCGATTCGCGCTGGTCGGGGCCCCCGGAAGACGCCGACTTTGCGTCTTCTGGGGTGAGCGTTGGTGCGCGAAAGGCACGCATCCCTATTCAAACTGACCCACTACCCGGTTTTGGGAAAACGCGGTCGGGTACTGCTTTTCGCTGAGGGGCTGTGGTTTTTCAGCAGGTTGCGCAGCGCCGGAACGCTCTCACGCCACTCTGGGATATCGGGGCGAACCGGCGTTGCTCCGAAACGGGCCTAGGCTCTGGGATTACGAGCGAAAAACGCTTGCATTTAGCTGCAGTTCAGTTACTCTGCTACCCTATACGCACTCTGCGGTCGCCCAGGATAACTGCTCTTTGCGGATGTCTCGCATAACCGCGAAACACTGCATTCAGCCTGGCCGGTCGATCCCCCGGAGTTGCGGTCAAACAAACCAGCTTACGATTCCACAAGGAGATCCATGAAAGGGCTCAAACCTTTTCCGTTGTTCGGATTGGGACTAGTGCTATGCCTGGTGCTGAGCGGTTGCTCCGGCTCCACCCCGACCAATGGGCCGGGTGCGCTGAACATAGGTCAATTTACCCTGGCTCAAGGGGTAGTCAACGTACCGTACAGGCAGCTCTTGATCGCTTCAGGAGGCCAGACCCCTTTCACATGGACCCTGACCAGCGGTAGCATGCCCCCTGGGCTGACCTTGGCCTCATCGGGAGTTATCAGCGGCACCCCCACCACGGCCGGGACCTTTAATTTCCAGACCAAAGTCACGGATTCGCAGACACCGACGGCGGCCTTCAATACCTATTCCGGCAGTATCGTCATCAACCCGCCGCTCTCTTTGGCGCCCGCACCCCTGGCCTCAGCGACCGTGGGCGTCTCATACTCGGCAAGCGTCACCGCCACCGGCGGAGTTTCCCCCTACGCCTATAATTTGGCATCCGGCAATCTACCCGATGGTTTGGCCATCGATGCAACCGGTCTGATCAAAGGGACCCCAACCAAGGCCGGCACCTTCAGTTTCACGGTGCAGGCGACCGACTCGATTTCCGATACCACTACCGGAACTTTCAGCATCACCGTCAAGGGCCGGCTGCAAGGCGCGTATGCATTTACCTTCAGCGGCTTCAATAATGGCCAGCCGTTCTATATGGCGGGAAGTTTTGTTGCCGACGGCAATGGCAACATTTCGAGCGGTGTCTTTGACCGTAACGGCAGCGACTCGATTGGCTTGCAGACCGGGCCGAGCGGAGTGGCCCTGACCCCCGGCGCCGGCGGGAGCGCCACAGGATGTCCTGCGCCCAGCACCGCCACCGGCTCGGTGTATTGCGTCAACACCAATAATCTCGGCACCCTGACCCTCGCATCCGCGCTGGGCAGCTACACCTTCAACGTCGCTGTGTCCGGCGCCACCGATAGCCGGATGATCATGGCCGATCCCGCCAATCCGCAGATGTATGGCTCGGGCACGATCAAGCAGCAGGCCTCAACCCAGTTGCTCAACCAAAGTGCAGGTTACGCGTTCGGCTTCTTCGGCAATGACAGCGGCAGCGAGCGGTATGCCGGTGCAGGTATGTTTTCCACCGACGGCTCCCAAAATGTTACCGGCGGCGCTGAGGATACGAACGACAATGGCACAGCATCGGGTGAAACTGCGATCACCGGCGGCTGCCTGGCAAGTGCTTGCCCGGGAGGTAGCGATAACAGTACCGGCCGTGGAACCCTCATGCTGACTACCGCCGCGGGAACCACCAATTACGCTACGTACGTTGTCTCCGCGACGGAACTGATCGCTATCGAAACCGATTCAGGCGGCGCCCTGACACTGTACTCCATCCTGCAACAAGGCGCGGCGGGCGCCATCGGGAATGGCTCCTTCAGCAATTCCAGTTTGAAGGGGCAATCGGTGATGCAACTGAACGCCATCAATTCCACCGGCAGCTCACCGCTTCCCGATATCTCAGTTGGCGTAGCCAGTTTCGACGGCGCCGGCAATATCGCCCGAACGGACGGGCTGGCAGGATTCTTTACCGACGAAAATAATGCGGGCGTCGTGTCTCAGAACAGCTTCAACGGGACCTACAACGTGGATGCGACTTGTGGAAGCATAACCACCCCGTGCGGCCGCGTCACGGTGTCGTTGACCGGCGCCACCAATAACCCGGTCTGGTATCTGGTGAGTACCAACCAGGCATTTGTTGTTGGAACCGACCCCGGAGTTACGGCTGGCTCACTTGTCCAGCAAAATGTCCCGAACAGCGGCTTTACCATCGCTGCCCTGCTGGGATCGTTCTATGGAGGCACGGTCACACCTGTGGTATCGAGCGTGACCAACGAAATCCAGGTAGCGACGACCCCGCCACCCGGAGGCATCTGGGACCTCACCTACGACACCAGCGGCCCAGCCGGACTTCAGAGCAATCAGATGTTCAGCGGCAACTACGATTGCGGCACTCTCGGCGAGGCAACCTGCTCCACCATGGGAACGGCTTTTGGCAGATTCGAAATCACTTCGGGCACAGCCCAGGGCTCCCCGGTCCTATCGGTGTTGTACGTCCAGGGACTGGGCTCGGTTGGAGTTACCAACGCGAAACTAGGGATCCTGGGGGTTGACGTCATGAATGCGGACGGCAGTGCAAACCCGAATCCGCGAATCACGGTCTACGGTCGCTGAGAGCGCATTTACAGTACCAGGGGAGGCGGCGTCATCTTGCGCCGTCTTGTCCTGGATTGGCGCACGGCCCCGAAAATAGCAGTTGGAACGCCGCAAATCGAGATATACTATGAGGATAGCTGGCTTCGGGTGGAGGCCGTTTCCACACACGTGAGTCCGGCCCTCGAAGGTGGGCGGGAATGGCTGGGGAGCAAGATGGGGCCGCGCGCCGCGCGCGCGACAGCGTAGCTGTATCCAGTGGGGATAGTTCTGCCCCCGTGCCTCGACCTGCCTTGGATTCCGACGGTGCCACGCTCCCCGGAGTTGACCTTCCGGATATTACCTCGGCCGGTACAGAGCCTCTACCTCGAATCGATAGCACCCCCTCCTCCCCCTCGCCAAGAAGCGATTCGTCGGACGCCCTGACCATGGCCATCCCGGCCGCCGCCCGGAAAGACAGTTCCGGCTCTCCACCTCATCCCATCTTCACTCACATCGGCGCAACTATCTTCCACGAGGGTGACGTCCTCGGCGGCCGCTATGAAATTCACAAGCTGCTGGGGATGGGCGGCATGGGCGCGGTCTACAAAGCGCGCGACATGGAGGTGGAGCGGACCGTCGGGCTGAAGGTGATCCGGCCGGACCTTGCCGGCAATCCCGCCATCCTGGCGCGCTTCAAGCAGGAACTGGTGCTGGCCCGGCAAGTCACCCACAAGAACATCATCCGAATTTACGACCTGAACGAAGCCGACGGCGTGAAGTTCATCACCATGGAGTTCATCGAAGGTGAGGACTTGCGCTCCATCCTGACGCGCCAGGGCAAACTTCCTCCCCAGGAAGCGGTCGGCATCATGCTGCAAGTCTGTGCCGGTCTCGAGGCGGCGCACGCGGAAGGTGTTATCCATCGCGACCTGAAACCCAGCAACGTGATGCGCGATCAGTCCGGACGCGTGGTCATCATGGATTTTGGCTTGGCCCGCACCGTCCAGGGCGACGGCATGACGCAGACCGGGATGATGATCGGGACCATGGAGTACATGTCGCCCGAGCAGGCCATGGGCAAGGAACTGGACGCGCGCTCGGACCAGTTTGCGGTAGGGCTCATTTTCTACGAGCTGCTGAGCGGCTTCATACCCTTCCAGGCCGACAGCGCCATCGCCAGCCTGGTGAAGCGCACGCAGGAGGGCGCGGTTCCGCTGCTCGACGTGGATGCGGGCATTCCTGCCGAGTTGAGCAATATCGTCGCCAAGTGTCTCGAGCGCGATCCCGAAGCGCGGTTTGCTTCGTTGCGAGAGTTGATCGACGAACTGGAAATCTGGCAGGGAAAGAAGCCGCGCACCGCTCCTTCGACCTGGAGCCGTCCATCGATTTCCACTGCCGTTCCTCCGCCCAAGCGGTTTGCCTGGAAATGGATCGCCGTGGGCGCGGCGGCGGTGGTGCTGGCCATTGGCGCAACCGTCGGAATTCGATACGCGAACCATTCGCAAACTCCCACGACCCCCGTTCAGGGGCCGGTGACCTCGTTCGCCGTGCTGCCGTTCTACAACGCTTCCGGCGATGCCAAGCTGAACTGGGTGGGTGCGGTGATTGCGGAAAACTTGAGCACCGATATTGGCCAGTCGGCCCATTTGCGCCTGGTTTCGCCCGACCGCCTACAGGAGGTGCTAACCGACTTGCGGGTCTCGCCGCAATCGCAGCTTGATCTTCAGACGGTAAAGCGCATTGCCGACTTTACCCATGCCGACACGGTCCTGTTCGGCCAGTACCAGAAAATCGGCGATCAGATTCGCATCAACGCAACCGTTGCCGATCTGGCCAACGATCGCACCATCCCCATTAACGCCGATGTTGCGGGAGAGAAGGACCTGCTGAGCTCGCTTGACAAATTGGCAGGCGAGCTTCGCGAAAAGCTGGCGTCGAACCCGGAAATCCTGAAGGAATTACAGGCCCACTCGCAGCATGTGCTCACCAAGTCCGTGCCGGCGCTGCGCGCCTACGATGAAGGCTCCCAACTGGTACGCGCGGGCGATAACACCCAGGCGGTCAGCAAATTCGAGGAGGCCACTACCCAGGATCCGAATTTTGCCATGGCCTTCTCCAAGCTGGCGCAGACTTATGCCGCCCTGGGGCGCGACGATAAGGCAGAGCAGGCCTCGCGACGCGCCATGGAGCTAAGCGACAATCTTCCGGCGCACGATCGCTACCTGATCCAGGCAAACCATGCCGGCATCCTCCACGATACGGCAAAGGCAATCGCAGCCTATGAGGAACTGGCCAAAGTCAATCCCGACGATACCGACGCGCAGTTTGCCTTGGCGAAGCTTTACGAGCAGGCCAACAATTACGAGCAAGCCCAGAAATATCTGAGCAAGGTGTTGGCCTCCGATCCCAAGTACGTCGCGGCGTTATATGTCAGCGGTCGCGTGGAGATCAAGGCCAACGACCCGCAGGCGGCACTGAATCCGCTCAACCAGGCCCTGAGCCTGGCCATCCAATTCGATAACCAGGAGCAGAAGGGCGACATCTTGCAGGCCCTCGGCGCTGCCTATCGGGACCTGAACAAACCGGATGACGCGTTGCGCAATTTCCAGCAGGCGCTGGAAATCAGGAAGAAAGTTGGTGACCAGCGCGGGGTGGCGATGAGCCTGGGCCAGATCGCCGTGGTCTACGACGGTATGGGCGATTCCAAAGCCGCGCTGCAAAACTATCAGGAAGCGGTGGACGTCTCCCGCAAGATCGGCGACAAAGGCGGATTGACGACCAATTTGCTGAACCTGGGCGGCTTTTATGTCGATCGTGGAAAATACGACGAAGTCCTCAATATCACCAATCAGGCGCTGCAGATTGCGCGCGACACAGGGGACGAGACTTCCCAGGCCCTAGCTCTGCTGAACATTGGCAACGCTCATTTCTACAAAGGCAACTATCAGGATGCGCTCACCTATTTCCAGCAGTCGTATGAAATCCGCAATCGACTGAAGTTGACCGCTGACGCGACTCAGCCGCTGCATGATCTGGCCAACACCAACGTAAAGCTGGGTCGCTATGACACCGCCCTAGCGCAGTATCTGCAGGCTCTGGAAGCGCGCCGAGCCTCAGGCGATAAGATGGGGGCCGCGGTCGAATCGGCTGATATGGGAACCCTATTCGCCGCCCAAGGCCGTTACGACGCCGCTCTCAAAGCCCAGCAGGAGGCCGTCAATACTTACCGGCAATTGAACGACCGCACCTACCTGATGGTCTCGGCGCTGGCTGGCTACGGCCATACGCTTGCGGCAGTGGGCCGCGAAGACGAAGGCCGCAAGAGCATCGAGGAGGCGCTGAAGCTTGCGGCGGAGACGAAGAACGACACAGTAACCGCCGAAGCCTTGAACGATTTAGGCGACAGCTATTTCTACGCCGGCGATTATGCTTCCGCCCGGCAGCAGTACGACAAGGCGCTGCAATTGGCGACGAAGTCGAATTTGCGCGATCAAATGGTGGTCTCCAAGTTGAATCTTGCGCAGCTCGACGTGGCGCAGGGACGTTCTCAAGCCGCAGTCCCGGTACTCAAGAAGATTAAACAGGACGCCGATTTGATGGGTTTAAAGGCTGAGTCAGTGCGGGCCTCGGTTTATCTCGGCGAAGCGCTACTGGCGACCAACCACGCCGATGCGGCGCGCGAGGAACTGGACAGCGCTGTGGGCCGGGCAGAAAAACTTGGCCTCCGCGTCGACCAGGCCCGGGCGCAGTACCTGCTGGGCGAAGCCATTGCGCATAGCGGGAAGGCCAGCGAAGCCGTACCTCATTACCGCGAAGCGGTGAAGCTTCTGGAATCCATCAGCAAGCAAGACGGCGCAGGCCGCGTGCTGGAACGCGCCGACCTGCGAGACATTTATCGCAATGCCGCAAAGTCCTACCAGGGCGGCTAGACGTTTTTCCCAAACCTGTTGAGTTTCTCTAAGCTGTTTCCAGTCGTGCTTCACCCAGGGATGAGCTGCCTGACCGGACACCAGACAAGCCAAACGCAGCCCCACTCCGTTCCCATTTTGGGACTTACTGCTTAGCTGCGGAATTTGACCAGCTATCTGCGGCAGATGCCTCTCTTACCTCACCAGCCAGCGTGACTCCACATAGGTTGATCTTCACATATCTCTCTCCATTTCAGTGGTTTGCGAGTAGTTGAACGGGCATTCAGTTTCGGCCAGCAGGTTGCATTACTCAGGTACGGAGGCCGCCGGGGCCTGGTCTCCAGGCTTTAAAAGTCTATGCAAACTGCAGTTCATATCAGGAGATCGATCTCATGAAGAAAGCAATGTTAATCACGTGCGTGGTCTTGGCCGCCGCAAGCTTCGCGCTGGCCCAGATCGGTGCGGCACCGAGTACAGACGTTCTCGGCGCTCACTTGAACTACGGCCGTGGTTGCGCGGCCTGCCACGCTCCGCACAGCGGCGCCTACGGCAACGGCGCGGCCAAGTCCGCCTACCCGCAGGCCGGTAATCACGCCCTGTGGGGCCAGGATGTGGGCTCGCTCGTCGGCCAGACCTTTGCCTTCGGCGACGCTGGCGAGTGGACCGAGACCCTTCCGGGCCTTGATGCCACCACCCCTGACCGCAACATCACCGAGTGCCTGAGCTGCCATGACGGCAACCTGGCCAAGGGCGCCATGATGCAGAACAAGGTCTATGAGACCCTGCCCTCCACCTATGGCACCTACAACACCATCCCGACGCTGCTCGGCAACGACGGCACCACCGCCGGCAACTACCTGAACGATCACCCGGTGGGCTTGAACGCTGCCATCGGTTGCGGTGGCCAGTACAACTGGGATTGCACCATCGTTAACGGAGCAATTACCTATCCCCAGGGCACGAAGATGTACCAGTTCGTCCAGAACTACGGCTTCTTCGTCAGCCCGGGCAACTACAACGGCACCCCGATCGTCACCTGCACCACCTGCCACAACCAGCACGTGATGAACGTGGTGAAGGTCACGACTGGCACGAAGTCCGGTCTGCCCTCCGGCTACTACGCGACGATGTTCTTCGTACGCGCGCCTTATAACCCGGCGAGCGGAACGGCCGGTTCCAACCAGACGGCCCAGTTCTGCCGCGAGTGCCACGGCGGCGAAGCCAACGAAATGAACAACGGTACCGCTGGAACCACGTTCTAGTCGGCAACAACCAGCTTGGGGAGAGCCCAACTCTCCCCAAGGTTCTCGGGGTGAGGACGCAATGAAGTACAAGCTCTCGATCTGCGCATTGATTCTTCTGGCTATCAGCACCGCATCCGCCCAGGTCGCCTCCCATAGTCCAACGTTTGTTCCCCAGCCCGACAAGCCGGGCGCTCCGGCTCCGCCCATGGCGGTCACCGGAAAGGTCGTGGCCCGGGTCAACGGCGCGGTGCTTACCGACCGCGACTTGCAGCGCGAGATGTTTGCCATCTTCCCGTATGCACGCCAACACAATGGCAATATTCCGCAGGAGATGGAGCCGGGCATCCGCAAAGGCGCCATGCAAATGATCATCTTCGAGGAACTGGTTTATCAGGAGGCGCAGCGCCGTAAGCTGGCCATTTCTCCTGAGCGCATGGGCCGTGCGGAAGCGGAGTTCCGCAAACAGTTCGCTACTCCCGAAGAGTACAAGGCGTTTGTGCGCACAGAGTTCAACGGGTCGGAAGCGGCTGTGCGGGAAAAGATCCGCCGCTCCCTGTTGATCGATATGTTGCTGAAATCCGAAGTGGACAACAAGTCCACCGTCTCGCTTGCCGAGACCAAAGCCTACTACGAGAAGAACGGCAGCATTTTTCTGTATCCCGAGTCGTTTGCGTTTCAGACTATCTCGATTTTGCCTCCGCAAAACGCCACTCCGGCGCAGTTGAAAGACGCCCGCAAGAAAGCCGACGACGCGCTAAGGCAGGCTAAGGCCACCAAAAACTATGAAGAATTCGGCGCCCTTGCGGAGAAGATCTCCGAGGACGACTACCGGGTCATGATGGGCGACCACCACAAGGTGGCCCGCAACAAGCTTCCCCCTGAGCTGGTGAAGAAGCTGGTGGCGATGCAACCCGGGCAGATCACCGACCTGATTCAGGTCGACACCGGGTTCACCATCGTGCGACTGAACCAACATATCCCGGCGGGCAAGATCAAGTTCGAAGAGGTGAAAGCGCAGTTGATCAAGCAGCTCCAGAGTACGAAGACCAATGAGGTCCGGTCCTCGCTCAACAAGAAGCTGCGGCAAAACGCGAAAGTTGAAGTGTTGTAGTGGGGTGATGTGGTGGGCGGCATTTCTAAGGCGTGGGGTAGGAGCCAAAAGGAAAATCGTGGTGGCGGTCTGGGACGATCGCTCAATCCCGCCATCGGGTTCCTGGCGACCGCTTTCGCTTCCCTGCTGCTCAGCGTGCTTCCGGCGGCGGCGCAAATACAGGTCGGGGACAACCTCAACATGAACCTGAACGGCGTCGCGCAGGTGGGCTACAACACGAACTGGGGCAACACCATTGACTCCACCCATGCCGTCACCTTCGGCGGAAACGGCACCCTGTCGGGCTATTACTTCAACCCCAACTTTCTCAGCTTCGACTTATCGCCTTACTACAATCAGTCATCGCAGAATTCGGCTTCGCGCTCCCTGTTCAACAGCAGCGGTTTCGATTTCTCCAGCAGCATTTTCGGCGGCAGCCATTTTCCCGGATCGGTTGGCTTCTCCAAGACCTGGGACAGCCAGGGAAACTTCGGCATTCCGGGCGTTCCCGATTACACCACCTACGGCAGCGGACAGGGCTTCAGCATTGGTTGGGGAGCATTTCTGCCCAACCTGCCAAGCTTGAGCGCCACCTTCAATACCGGGAGCAGCGACTACACCATACTGGGCAGCGATCAGAACGGCAACAGCGACTACAAGAACTTTAATATCCGGTCGAACTACTCGATTGCGGGCTTCAACTTCAATGGCGGGTATAACATCGGCACCTCGAATTCCCTGGTGCCGCTGATTTTCGGCACGGGCAGCCTGGCGTCGATCAATTCGGACAACCATTCCTGGTTTGTCGGCGCCTCTCACCAGTTGCCGATGCACGGTTCGGCTTCGGCCAGCTACTCACAGTCCTATGTGAACTCTGACTACCTCGGGTATGCCTACAACGGGACGATCGACAACCTGAATGCGGCAGCCGGAATTGCGCCCACCCAAAAGCTGAGCTTGTCGATGGCCATGGGATACACCAACAACCTGACGGGTTCGCTTTACCAGCTTCTGGTTCCCGGTGCGAGTCCGGTGTCGCAAGCGGCGAATGGTGTGCAAGCACAGTCCAGTGGGGCGGCGACCACGCCCCCGCAGACGGGCGGAGTATTCCAGCAATCCGAGGAAGCGTCGAACGCTTTCTATCTCTCCGGCTTCGCCAATTACAGTCTGGCGCCTAATTTGCAACTGCAGTTCGAGGGGCAACGCCGCCAGCAGACCTTCCTGGGTAGCACTTTCGGTGCGAACAGCTACGGCGTAGGAGTGGTCTACACCCGGCCGTTGATGGGCGGTTCGCTGAACGCGTCCGCCAACTTCGCCGACAATACCTCCGATACTGCTGCCGGTAACGCTCTCAGCTACACCACGAACCTGGGCTACAATCGCAACTTCGGTGAATGGACAGTCTCCGGCAGCTTCGGCTATGCCCAGAATGTGCAGACGTTCCTGATCACCTACATGAACTCGTTCTACCTCTACTCGGGCAACGTCCGCCACCGCTTCGGCCGGGCTGTTTGGACGGCGAGCGCGGCAGGTTCGCACAGCCTGCTGACTAATGCCCCCGGCTCCGGCAATGGCGGTCAAAGCTACTCCACCAGCCTCGGCCTGCGGCGGATTACGGCGAGCGCGGGCTACTCCAAGACCAACGGTTATGGCCTGCTGACCGGCAGCGGAATCACGGTTCCACCCAACTTGCCGCCGGGAGTGATCCCGCCGGAGTGGCTGCTGTTCTACGGCGGCTCCAGCTACTCGTTTGCGCTCGGAATAACGCCGGTGAGGCGGCTGTCCATCGGCGTCAGTTATTCGCGCTCCGACAGCAACACCATCACCGGGTTGGATTTTTCCGCCAATCATAATCAGCAAATGTTTGCGAACGGAAATTACCAGTTCCGGAAGCTCACGTTGACCAGCGGATACGGAAGGCTGGTGCAAGGCTTCAGCGTTATAGGATTGCCGGCTAGCAATGTGAGTTCGTTCTATATTGGAGTCTCGCGCTACTTCAGTTTCTTTTAATCGGTCCGGCTTTGTTTTCGAAGGCACTCCAAATCGTCATTGTGACTTTGCTGCTGCTCACGCTTGGAGCGGCGGCCTCGAAGGAACAGAAGCAGACTGTAGCGGAACCCAAGCCGCCCGACATGCTCCTTCTGGGCGGCCGCAAACTCACTTACGAGCGCAGCTTTCATTCCGCGCGCGAAGTAGAACCCCACCGCGGCTTCTGGAAGAAAATGCTCGATTTTGTGGCCGGCCAGCCGGAATTCCATACCCTAATCCGCCCCTACAGCGTGGCGACCGATTCCCGCGGCCGCATCATCGTCACCGACCCCGGCGCCTTCGGCGTGCACATCTTCGATTTCCAGCAAAAGAAATATAAGTTCCTCTTCCGCGCTGACAAGGGCAAAGACCCCATGCAGACGCCGCAGTGCGTCGCCGTGGATGCGCAAGACAACATCTACGTGACCGATTCGCAATCGGGCAAGATATTCGTCTTCAACGCCGACGGCAAATTTCAGCGGACCATCGGCAGCCTCAAAGGCGGTGAGGGATTCTTCAAGCGCCCCACCGGCATCGCGGTAGATTCCGCTGCGCAGAGAATCTACGTCACCGACACGCTGCGCAACAAGATTTTCGTCATGGACATGAAGGGCAGCGTACTCCAGACGATTGGCGACAACGGAGAAGGTAAAGGCGAGTTCAACTTCCCCACCGAATTGCGGTTGCACGGCAATGACCTGGCGGTGGTCGACGCGATGAATTTCCGGGTGCAGGTGCTGGACCGCTCCGGACAATTCCAGCACTCCATCGGCCAGCTCGGCGACCAATCGGGAACCATGTTTCGCCCCAAAGGGATTGCATACGACTCGGAAGGCGACCTGTACGTGGTCGACGGGCTGTGGGGAGTGGTACAGGTTTTCGACGACGCCGGCGAGTTGCTGTACACCTTCGGCAACCTGGGCACCGGGTTGGGAGAATTTCAGCTCCCCGCGGGGTTGTTTATCGACCGCGACGACCGCATCTTCGTGGTCGATTCCTTCAATCGACGGGTGCAGGTTTTTCATTATTACGGCTTGGCAAAAACGGCAAAGGGAGGCTCCCAGTGAGGCGGGCTTGCGTCGTTGTGTCGCTGCTGCTGCTGCTGGGTGCGACTCCGTTGCTGGCGCAGATCAACGGCGATGTGATTGGAACTCATGATCTGAGTCCCGGCAGCAGGTCGCCGATTACCGGCGCACGGCCGGGATCGTGCTCGTACTGTCATGTTCCCCACTCGGGACTTGCCACCGGCAAAGCGCTGTGGAACCAGACGCAGACCCGGGCGACTTATCAGCTTTACACCAGCACCACCTATCACCAAAAAGGGCAGCAACCAATTCTCGGCTCCGACAGCAATCTCTGTTTGAGCTGTCACGACGGGACCGTCGCCGTGGGTAACAGCATCGTTTCCGGCCAGGTCCAGATGACCGGCTCCATGTACAGCCAGGATGTATTTGGCACCAATCTGCAAAGCTCGCATCCCTTCAGCCTGCAACTGCCGATCAAGGATGCGATTGACCTGATTGCTACGCTGGCGGCACAGGGGAAGACGGGCGATCCTACCGGCGCGGTGAAGCTGATCAATGGAAATATCGAGTGCACCTCGTGTCACAACCCGCACGTGCAGGCCATCGATCTGTTGTCGCAGAATTTCCTGGTGCGTGACAGCTCCAAGGCGCAGATGTGCCTGGCCTGCCATGATCCCAACCGGACGATGCCAAACCAGGTGAACCCGCTGGCCGGCTGGAGCACGGGCGCGCACTCGCTGGCGACCAACAAGGTTTCCATCGGCGCGAACCTCGGCACCTACGGCACGGTTGCAGGCAACGCTTGCCGATCTTGCCATACGCCGCACAACGCGATGGCCCCGGCGCGATTGCTAACCGGGCCCAACGAGCAGGATTGCGCCGGCTGTCACAGCGGCGGTACCAACCTGACTCCTCCTATTCCCAATGTCTTCGCCGAGTTCAACAAGGTCGGACACCCCTTCCCGGCAGGAACGAACACCCACGATGCGGCGGAAGATGTCCTGCTGAACAATAACCGCCATGCCACCTGCGCCGATTGCCACAACGGACATGGGGCACAGCAGGTGACCACCTTCCCGGCCCCTCCCGCTATTCGCATATCGCAAAACGGGGTGGCGGGCATCAGCGCGACAGACGGCACAACCATCGTGAATCCCGCGATCAATCAGTACGAGAACTGCTTGCGCTGCCACGGCAACAGTACAGGAAAAGTTTCCAATCCGGTCTTCGGATATTTGCCGCTGCGGGCGGTCTCGGCCAACGATCCTTTGAACGTCATTCCGCAGTTCGCGGCTACCGCCACCTCCAGCCATCCGGTGACGCATGTGCGCAGCAGTCCCCTGCCTCAGCCCAGCCTGCTACAGACGATGCTGGATGAGACCGGCGGCACCATCCATGGCCGCCCGATGGGAGGTCAGATCTTCTGCACCGACTGCCACAACAGCGATGACAATCGCGAGTTCGGCGGCGCCGGCGCCAACGGGCCGCATGGCTCCACCCACACCCACATTCTCGAACGGGACTACCAGTTCAACCAGGCAGGGAGTCCCGGCGGATTAATCACCAACCTGTTCCCTAACCCCGACCTCAGCATTCACGGCCCGTACGCGATGTGCGGCAAATGTCACGATCTCCACAACGTCGTTGGCAATGGAAGCTGGAACCAGCACGGGTCGCACATCAACACCGGCTTCTCCTGCTCGGTCTGCCACACCGCCCACGGCATGGGCGCAAGAAGTGGGACGATTTCCGGAGAGCGGCTGGTGAATTTCGATATCAATGTGGTTGCCCCGAACGGCAGCACGCCGATCTCGTACTCGCGCACCACCAACACCTGCACTCTGGTATGCCACAACACCGCGCATAATCCCGACGGTTCGGTTACGCCGCTCACGCTGGGAACCAGGACGGGCACCGTCTCTCCCAGGAAGCCGTAAAGGCGGACACCCCAGCCCCAAAGACATCACATGAAGTCCTGGTTTCAGATCCTGGCTCCTGCGCAGTTTCATTTCGGGAAACCGCGCTGGCTGCGCTTCTGAGCGCTTCCTTCCAAGCCGCACGGCCCAGACCCCTCCGGCGAGGTCGATCGTCGATCCCTGGGCATCCTGGCACGATCTATGGCCTCTTCAGGGAACAGCCTGGCGGCAGATAGATGCCATTTCATAGAGGCAGCGATATGTCACTAAAGAGCCGTAAAGCTCGCGATTTTCAACGGGAGCTCTCACGGATATCTGGAACTGCATGAATCTACTTAGGGGAGCGTAGCGGAGGGCTGGCCGGATCGGACGAACACCGCTGCAAGCGCGTCCTGGTAAACCAGTTGGAATCGCGGATCGGACTGCAAAAGGCTCGCGAGATTATTGCTCTTCTGCAAAATCACGACGCCCGCCTGATTAAGGTACGGATTCTCCGCATACGACGGCGCACCGTTAGCGGTATCGAAGAGGAGCTCTTCCAGATCGTCCCCATAGAGATCGGTACGTCCGTCAATCGCTATCGGGTAATCCGGCATGTACCAGATCAAAAAGCCGCCCCAATCCAGCGTGTTGTAGAGCGGACCGGGCGCCGGATGCCGGCGCAGGTAGTTGACGGCGTTCACGGGAAGAAAACTGCTGATCGCCCGGTCGAGGCCGCGGGTGTTGAAGTCCGTGCTGCGCGCGAACAGCAGCAGCGACAGCGCGACCACCGCTGCCACGCCAACGTTCTCCAGCCAGCTTTCTGTTGCCTCCTGCTCGGCCTCGCCCCGAATCGAGTCTGCAATACAAGCGGCTGCCGGAATACAGATGAACCAGGCGTCCCGCATCGTACGGAAGGCGACAACGCTGGCAACGGCCAGCAAGCCTAGTTTGAACGCATCAACCTTTTTCTGCCGCCCGACAGCGAAGAACGCAAAAGCCATCAGCAGCAATTGCACGAAGTGGCTGTAGGCCCGAAAGTTCAGCGGCTGTAGCTCCATGATCATGCGGTAGGGAGTCTTGGCCTGTGCGTATTGTAAGATCACCGCGTAGAGGTGGAACGAATACGGTCCGATGCAAGTTGCGATGACGCAGGCGGCAAAAATAATAACCAGCATCGCAGCCGGAAGTGTGGAACGTTGCAGCCAGAGGGGCGTCCATTCCAGACGCGACATAAACCGCTCTGCCAAAGTGACCGCCGTCACCAGGCCAACCACGAAGAGTCCGTAAATAAACTGGATGTGCAGGTTCGCCCATAGCAAAAAAATCAGCGGCAGGCAATAGAGAAGCTGCACGCGGCCGGTACGGTTCGCTTCCAGCAGCAGTGTGAGGGTCACACAGAACAGGATCATGGAGAAGAAAACCGGGCGCGGCATCAGGTTGAAGAGAAACGCAGAGCAGGTGACGATCGCCAGCGCGCAGGCTGCCCAGAACCGTCCTGACAGCCGCCGGACCATCCAGTAGATGGAGTAGGCGACTCCCAGTGTGAGCAGCGTTCCATACAGCCCAATCCCGACCAGCCCAAACCAGGCGTAGGCGCGCGACAGCAGGACTTCGTAGCCCCAACTGTAGGCCACCCACGGGCGGTCTGCCGCCGTCCAGGTGAAGAGTCCGGTGTGGGGCACGGCTTGGTGCGCGATCATCCAATCGCCGGTTTTAAGATGCCACCAGATGTCGAGATCAAGCACCGAAAACTTCAGGCGGAAGGCGATGATGCCCACCCAGGTCAGCAGCCCGGCGAGAGTAGCCAGCTGCAACCACCGCAGTCGCAACAGCGGCAGCAGTTGCTGAACCAAGCTCGGGCCGCGAGCTTCGGCCTGAATATTGGCGGGTTGTGCGAGTACCGTGTCGCTCATCTCAAGTCACAACGTCTCAACGCGGCGCTGACGCGCTGCTGTAAATCTGCAGTCCCTTTCTGCTGATGAAAGCTTTCAACCGCTGAATTTCTTGTGGCCCGGTGGAGCGCACATCCGCGGCAACGGCAGCTGTCAAAGAATTCGAGCACCTCCGTTTCCAAACTGAGAAGGAGCTAAGTCTCGGTACTTCAGCGACAAGCAGCCCGGAGAGGGGCTACGATTGGACACACCGCGCCAAATCACACGCAAGCTGGGGACAAAGACGCTTCCGGGGACAGGCCGGGCTGCGGAGGTACTTACTTAGTATCTGTAAGCGATTGCGCAGCAAGGAGAAGCGGCCTTGCCGGAAGCATTCTGTTTGGCAGGTCATGTGCACTTATCTGTCAGTTCGGGGCGCGGCGGTGGCCCCGAAGCCTGCTCAGGAGTCGCTCGCACATGGAAGACAGTTCGAACCAGCGTGACACGAATTCCCGTTGGAAGCCGGGACAGACCTATATTTTGGCCGCAGTCTGCCTGGTCGTGGGACTGGCGATTGGATATTTCCTGCGTGGCTCGGCTTCGCAGCCCGTAACCGCGGCGGCGTCGGAGGCCGCAGCGCAGCCGAACCAGGCTGCGTCTGCTAACCCCCATCAAGCCGCTATGCCCAGCTTGAATGACATGAAGCGCATGGCCGACAAACAAGCCGAGCCGTTGCTGGCAAAGCTCAAAACCGACCCGCGTAATGTCGACCTGCTCAACAAGACCGCGCTCACCTATAAAGCGGCGCACCAGTTCAACGACGCCATTGCGTATTTTCAGAAGGCGTTGGAGGTCGATCCCAAGAACGTGCCGATCCGCACCGACATGGCTTCTTGCATGTACTACGTCGGAGACGTGGATGGCGCGCTCAGCCAGCTGGACAAGTCGCTCAGCTACGATCCCAAGCATCCGGGAACCCTGATGAACATTGGCATCATCCGGTGGCAGGGCAAGAACGACGTTGCCGGCGCGGTGGCTGCCTGGGAAAAGCTGCTGAAGTTGAATCCAAACTTTTCCCACAAAGCAGATATTGAGCGCATGATCAACGAGGCAAAGCAGGGCCAGCAGACCGCCAGCGCCTCCAACTGAAGCTGGTCTGATTCGGGAACCAAGAGACCAGGGTCAACAGTTCTATCCAGGATTTCAGACCGACAAGAGAACAGCCCCACCCGAGGCACATTAGGTAGTTTGAGCGGCGACGGCGCGGAGCGCCAGGGCTTCCCGAACTGCCTGGGAGAGATCGGCGACGCTGAACGGCTTTTGTAGAAACGGACTGCCTTTCAGCAGAATCTCGCGCCGCGCGGCCGTGTCTTCCGTGTAACCCGACATGAAAAGAACGCGAATGCCGGGATAGCGCTGGTCAAGCATGCCGGCCAGTTGATAGCCGCTTATACCCAGCATCACCAGGTCGGTGAGCACAAGGTCCACTTCACCATTCAGCTGTTCACAAACGGCCAGCGCGGCTGCGCCGCTCTCAGCCTCAAGCACCTCGTACCCCAACTGCTGGAGACATTGCCGCACGTTGCCGCGAATGGCCGCTTCGTCCTCCACCACCAGTATGGTGTGCGCCGCGGCCGGAGGGACCGCTTCGCCGTGCAGGACCGTACGTTCCAAGGGCGCCGAGGTGGCAGGAAAATACAGTTTGAACGTGGTGCCGTGACCAGGTTCGCTGTAAACCCAAATATAGCCGCCACTCTGCTTGACGATTCCGTACACGATGGAAAGA
Source organism: uncultured Acidobacteriaceae bacterium (assembly GCA_963785825.1). GTDB lineage: Bacteria > Acidobacteriota > Terriglobia > Terriglobales > Acidobacteriaceae > Bog-257. The sequence continues at coordinate 275,513 of CAWAWQ010000004.1, forward strand.
CCCAGCCCTGTTCCCTTGCCCGCTTCCTTGGTGGTAAAGAAGGGGTCGAAGATGCGAGGCAGGATCGCTTTGTCGATACCGCTTCCGGTATCGCTCACCGCGAGCATGACATAACGGCCGGCCTGCACCGGCGGATGATCGGTGATGTAAACGTCGTCCAAGTCAACGGTTTCGGTTTCAATTTGCAGAGCGCCGCCTTCCGGCATCGCGTCGCGCGCATTGACTGCCAGGTTCAAAATCACTTGTGTGACCTGGTCGGGATCAAGCCGCGAATTTTCCACATAGTCCGCCAGATGGGTGACCAACTCGATGTCTTCCCCAATCACCTGCCGCAGCATATGGGTAGTCTCGCTGACCACGGTGTTTAGATTGATGATGCGCGGCTGCATCATCTGCTGCCGGCTGAATGCCAGAATGTGGCGAGTGAGGGCGGCGGCGCGATCGGCGGCCTGGGAAATCTGCAGTAAGGGCTTGCTGAAAGGGCTATCGGGCGTAATCTGGCCCAGTATCAATTCAGTGGATAGCTTAATCACAACCAGAACGTTGTTGAAGTCGTGGGCCATGCCTCCGGCTAGCCTGCCCACGGCTTCCAGCTTCTGCACCTGCCGAACCTCACGCTCTAGCGTGCTCTGCTGGGTCATGTCTTCGAAATAGGTGGAGAAGATGTCCGGTTTTCCGTTCCCCTCACCTCGATTCAAGGAGCCGGTGATGCGCACCGGGACGGTGCTTCCGTCGCGCTTGCGCAGGCTCGTCTCCCATGCCTGGATCTTTCCGCTTCGCCGCAGGACGTCGAGCAAGCGCTCGCGCTCTTTGGGGTCGGCGTAGATTTGTTCTGCGATTTGCAGTTGCAAGGCTTCTTCGAGGCTGTAGTCGCCCAGCATCTTGCGCAGAGAGGGATTGATAGTTTTGAGCCGATTTTCTCCGAGGCGGGCCTGCGCGATTCCGAAGGGAGCGTTATCGATCAGAAATTGCAGAGAAGCCTGAGATTCGCGCAGCGCCACCTCCATGTGATGGCGTGCGGTCACGTCGAGCGCCAGGACCAGTTCCCGGGGACGACCGTCCTCCTCGAATCCAAAAACCATGATGTCGACATACAGCAGGGTGCCGTCCTTGCGGAGATGCCGCCAGGTACCGGGACTGCTACATCCCGGCGGGCGTTGGCTCACGACTTCCTTGAGGGAGTTCCCGTCTTCTGCTGGACGGATATCCAACAGGGTCATCTGCAGAAATTCTTCGCGCGAGTAGCCGTAGGTGCGAATGGCGGCATCATTCACAGCCAGGAAGCGCAAAGTTTCGCAGTCGCACACCCACATGGGGTAGGGATTGACCGAGAACATCAGGTCCTGGCGACGCTGGCAATCGCCCAGCATACGGGCTAGTTCGGCGCGCGTCGCCGTGAAGTGCTCGATGGTCCTGCGCTGGTGCAGCAGAAGGCGCAGCAGCGACAGCACGACTATGATCGCGACTGAGGCGATGATTAGATACGGCATCCGGCCAGACCCGTACAACGGTGATGCATCTCCCGAAAATTGGGAGGAAATAGACAGTCGCGATCTCGATGTTCCGCGGTGAGAACTCGGATCGTTCAGATATGCAGGCTACTTCAAGCTTGAGAACCACTGCCAGGTGGCCCGTAACTGCCACCGGGCGCTATTCGAGACAATGACCGCATTCAGATCATTTCTTTCTGCCGCGCTGAAGCGTCCGCAGCTATTCAGGTTTTTACCACCTTGTAACAAAGTAGTACAGTGACGAGCGAAACAAATATTAGTCGAAAATGTACAACTTTGATGGTATCTCGCGAAATATTACGGCATAAAAGTGGTTAGCTTCGACGTTTCCTGACGCGAGCCGATCTTGCGACAAGCATCCGCGAAATCTCCCCTCGAGCAAAGGCGGCTCGGATCAGGCATCCTCAGCCAGCTTACTCGGGCACCCGTCCGTCAAATAAACTTCGCTGAAGTGCCCGCGCAACGCGGGGTCACAAACGATCTACGAAAAAGCGATCGAATGCTTTGTTGACCATTACATATCCCAAATGGACCATGAACAACGGCGGCCTTTGTGTCATCTGCATTTGGAGCCAGCCGGTATTTCGGGACTCACTGTCCGGGCCCAATCTCCAGTTATCGGAGTTCCAGTACGTCTCTGTATTAGAGAAGTGTTGCAGCTCTTGGTCCTGCTGAGCCCGAAACCAATCGAGATTGGGCTCATCAGAATACCCTTCTATCCCTCCTCCAATTCCTCCCAAGGCTCCGGCGACACCAACCTGCTCCCAGAACGATCCTTTCCCCATGGCATTGCCAATGCTGTTACCTCTGCCTTGCAATGCCATCTGGGTAACGTTTTGGACGAGTTCCCCGCCACTACCTTCGGCGACACCTACACCAACCAGCCAACCGGTGCGAGCCACGGAGCTGGCCGCTGTAGTCCTGAAAGTAATCATGGCAGCGGACTCGGTGTTCTCGGCCGCAGCTCCAAGAATCCCCGCCGATTCTCCGAGCGCCACGCCTCCCATCCCGATTCCGCCACTAACGATGCCAGCGGCAGCTCCAGATGCCTGCGAGATTCCGTAGCCCTTCCAAAAGCTTCCGGCGCCCTGGTTGCCCCCTTCGGCACTATAGGACATACCGCTGAAACCCATGCTCATCAGGGTGTTGCCGGCGAGTCCGTAACCGGCTCCATCGGTAGCAACGGTCAATAGCACTCCCGCAGTGACTTCGGCTCCTCCGATGGCGCCTCCAGCCTCGGCGTCCCCGAATTGCTTGGCGTGGAAGTTTTTCTTGTGCGTGTCCGAATAGGATTCGCTGGCAACACCGCCCCCTATCAGGGCACCAGCAAGCAATCCGGCTGCAACGGTACCAGCCGGTCCGAACGCGACGGTTGCGCCAATAAGTAACGCGACCCCCGCGGTCATCTCGAGAGCGCCGATGGCGGCGCCCCACTGCCAACTTCTGGCGCCGCTTGGATCTGTCCTCTGCAGCGGATTGCCGCCATTGAACAGGTAAGGGCTGAAGAATTGAGCTGCAGGATCGGGCGAGAGGAAACGCGCCGATACAGGATCATAAAACCGTCGACGATAGTTATAGAAGCTGGTCTCCGGGTCCCACTCCTGTCCAGTGAACTGGTAGATGTAGGGCGAAGCGGCACCGGGATCGGAGGGAGTCGCCAACCCGAACGGTTGGTAATCGAAGCTTACAACCTCAGCGCCGCTAGAATCCAGGACCATCCGTGTGGAGCCGAGATAATCGCGCACGACATAGAGGAGAGTTGCCTCGCCGTCCTGAATGGTCTGCATCGCGACCATCCCCATATTGCTCCGGATATACTGAATTTCGGACGGTGCGCCGCTTGAACTCTGCACCGTTTCGCAGACCGATCGACCTCCGGCGCCGGGCAGATAGGAACGAGCCTCGGTGGTCCCATTCGTGGTGTAGGCTTTCACCAGACGTTGGGGCGAGGCGCCGAAGGCAAATGTAAGGATGCTGCCGCCGTCAGTCATCTCCGTCACCTGGTCGCTCGTATAGTCGTAGGCAAACGACCAGTCACCATTCTCTGCAAGTTCGCCTGACGGGTCGTAGGTCAGCGCGCCGGTTTCGTCTTCGGCTAGCTGGTCTGTACCGGCGGTGAAGTCGAAGGGCGCACCGTTCGACGAGACTATGTTCCCGTTACCGTCGTAGTCATACGTGAATGGGGCGCCGCCGGCGACATCCACCTCAATTAAGCGGCTGTGGTCATCCCACGAGCAAGCCCACGTTGTCTGCGGCGCGCCTTCACCGAACTGGTACACTCGTCCGCTGAGCAGGCCGTTGTAGCGAGGATTTCCTGGACTGCCGCTTTCGTCGTAATAGAGTTGCTCGGAGTTGCCGGAACCGGTAATCGCGCTAATGCTCCCCTGCGAGGTGTAACTGAGAGTTCGCGAGACGATTCCGTCACCCAGGGTCTCAGAGGCGGGCTGTCCGGCCGCGTTCCAGGTATAGGCAGCCACCGGTTGTGTGCTGCCGTCCGGATTTTGGATTGCGATGGAAGACAGCGTTGCCCGCGAATCGTAGCTCTGGAGCAGGACGAGATCGGCTACTCCCGTCAGCGAAGGAATGCTGGCCTTGGTTACTCGCCCGCAGTGGTCGTATTCGTAGGTGACCTCGCCGCTGAAACCCGTCCACAGGCCGGACATGGGATCAGGGACATCGGTGTTGCGCGAGATGAGGTTTCCAAAGAGGTTATAGGAGAATTGCTCAGTAACAATAGTGCCATCATCCTGGCAGGTCTGGACGGAAGTCAGCCTTCCGTGGCAATAAGGTGTGGATCCGTCGCCGTCGTAGCTGTAGCGAAACCGCCAGTTGCCGTCGGTTGGCCAGTCTGACTGGTTGGCGTAAGACTCCATAGTTGCCTGGTCCCAGCTGTCCTGGCCTGCGTAACCGCGCTCGATCGGCCGATTAAGCGCGTCATACGTCGTGTACAGAATCGCCACCTCGCCGGAGCATGGGTTGGAAGGGGCCCCAATGGCGCCGTTGGCCGGGAGTACGAAGCGAAGGTTGCCAAGATTGTCGTAAGCTCCACTGGCTGTTCCGCTGTCGTTTGAAGTGCGTGCGGTGACATGTCCGAAGTAGTCGCAGGTCAGCAACTGCTGCCACGGGGAAGGATCGCTATCCGCTGCATATCCGTTTGGCGGCATTCTGGAAGCGGGATCGTCGCGGTCGTTATACGCGGTGGAGGAATAGCACGGTTGGACACCGTTAGGACCGCTGGTGACGGCTGCGGCAAAATTGCCGAGCTGGTCACGAATGCGGGTCGAAATCAGTCCGTCGGGATCGGTGACCATCACTACGTCGTACTCTCCCGCGGGGACCGATGTAGGACAAAAGAATGGATTCGCGGTGTTTGTTCCGTAGGCGATCGTGGTGGTGTGGCTGTTGCCGGCGGCGATCGCCAGCGCCGCTCCAGGGCATCCGGTAGCTAACGGCCGTTCGCGCCCTGAGTTTTCGTAATTGGTGCGCCAATAGGGATAGCCACCATCGTTTGAAAGGCCATTACTTCCATCGTAATAGTCGCTCACATAGCCGGAGATAGTGGGCGTGTCGCTGCTCGTATCCGGAGCGGTCGCGAAACTCGACTGATAGCCGAACACCGTAGGCGCGTCATTGGGCGCGTCGGGCCCATAGATCGCCGGCTTCGTGGTGATAGCCGGCCGGCCCCGGCCATCGTAAAACTGCTGCGCGACAACGATGAAATTGTCGCAAAGCTGCTGGCTTTGAACAGTTCGTTTCTTTCCGTCCAAAAACACCAGGTGAGATACCGGAGTCAGAAACACCAGCACTTGGGCGAACCCGAGACCGTCAGTATCGGTAAACAGCGTAAGCGCCCCCCCGAGAGCTGGATAGGTCGAGGGAAAAGCAAAGCTCAGAGTGAGTTGTTGATTCACGAACAGAACAGCGGCTTGCCCATAGGCGACTAGAACGATATCCGACGGAAGAATAGGAGCATCTCCGTCGACCGAAGGCGCCGCGGCCAGGACGCTTCCATCGTCATCGAGCAGTTCCCAATTGCCGGTCGCGGCATTCCATTGCGCGGTAAGAAGGTTGCCGATAGAGATTCCAAACGATCCCGAAGCGGGGGTTGCTCCCTGGCCTTGGTTGACCTGCACATGAACGGCATAGCCGGAATACCCGCTACTGCTCTCCATTGTGATGGAACTGACGGTGGAGCCGTTATACGTCAACGTACCATTCGCAAGGCTCCAATTGTCGGGGTCGCTTGCCAACCAGCGTTGCTGCCAATTGGTGTCGGAAAAGTCCTCGAAGGGTCCGCCGTCGCACGACCCTATCGATAGACCAACATTGAAGTTGCCAGCCGCGGCATCAAATCCACCTGGCGCATACCCAGTGCCATGGAGGCCGGTCAGCTGGTCGTCAGGCTCGGAGGTTGCAAACGGATTCAGCATGATGTCGTAGAACATTCTTTTGGTTGCGCCGTTCTGTCTTATCTCGGCGACCGGCAGCATCAGCTCGTTGTAAACCGGAGCTGAGAAAGTCCCCACCACGGGCATAATGCACACATCGTCTACCAGCAGAGCGCCGCTTCCAGTGTTGCCAATGGCGCAGGCAATCACTTGTTCCGCAGCAATGCAATCGGCATAGACAAAGACGTACTGCCAGTTGGAATCTGCCGCAAACGTCAACTCTGCCGGGCTTGCGTCGCCGACCTGGAGCGAGAGATTGCCGGTTGTGCCACTGTCAGATTTCACGAAGCAGGAGAGAATGTACTGGCTCTGAGTGCCGGCGCTTTGCAAGCTGGAGCAGGTTAGTGTCTCACCCAACGATAACGAAACGCATGATTCCCCGGTGTGTGCGTCCTCGGTAATAAGGGCGCCACCTGTCCACGGATTCGGGTTCTCGTAACTTTCAAAGCCGGTAAAGGCACAATCCGTGCCGTCCGAGTTCGCGAAAGCCGCAGTCGGCCAAAGCCCAGATACGTCGTAGAACATAGAAGCCGGAACCCCCAGCGCGTTCGATACGATCTGCGGCCGGCCTCCGGCCATCGTGCGTTGGTTGATGGTGACACCACAGGTCCAATTTGCAGTATTGCCGGCAGGGTTGTCATAATCGAAAACCGGTAGACCACTCTCGATTGTGCCTCCGCCAGTCCATTGCCACGCGCTCGATTCGGCCCAGGCCGAACCCTGCATTGCGGTGGGATACTCCGCGAATGTCCTGACTTTCGCGTTGATCGGATTGCCTCCGATTTGCGAACACGTCATCGCCTCCGACGTAAGCATCGGGGCAAGGCTGTTTCCGGGACTCTGCATCCCGGAGTAAACCTCCCACGCGTAGGTTCGGGTGACGGTGCGCGTTTGCTGCTGCCCATTGGCGGCATAAAGAACCATGGTTTTCGAGCGCGGATGGCCGGTAGCCTCGACGTAAGTCAGGGTCGTGGTAAGAGAACGCTGTCCGTTCGACGCAATGCTGGAGTTGTTTGCGAAATCGACGATCTGCAGATTCGTCAGCGTGCTGACGTTCGACTGGAGACATACAACCGTCACATTGGTAAGCGGGGTGAAGCCGCCTTGAGCTTGCGTAAGGAGCGTTACCCCTTGCCAAGTGTTCAAGCTGGTACTGACTTCATTGCCGGAGTCATCGTATTCAACCTGCGACGCGACATAACCGCCAGCCAGGCTGTAGCAACTGGCCAGTGGGTCGCCGTCCCCGGTGGGAGGAAGCCCGTTGTAGTAGCTGTAGACTGTGCTCCCCAGGCTGTTGTTATCGGGGTCGACCTGCTCGGCTGTGACGTTGGGATATTGGGCGACGGTGCCGGTCGGATCAAAAACCGCCGTCGCGGTGTTGTATTCGTAATTGGTTGTAAGAAGCTGAGTGCCGGTGTCTATAACAACCTGCGTGACCGCTACGTCCGTCACAAAACCCTGCATGACCAGGTTCAGTATGCGGTAGAGATTAATCTGTGCGATGCTGGAAGGATTGTCGCCGCTGTCGTAGGTGGCGAACGCGGTCGCCGAGCACATTGGAATCCCGGTGATTGGATTGACCATGCTCTCACCCGATAGCGTGGTGATTGCATTGCCTCCGGCGGGTGTGTAGGCGGCGCCATTCAACAGTTGAACCACGTCGGTCGATGTGAGCCCGTTTTCGTCAGTAAATTGATAAGCAACGTAGTTCGGCCCCTGGCAGACTACGGAGCCAGCGTCATAGTTCCCGGCAAAGACTCCAGACACGCTTTGCCACGGATTTGACCCGGACTGAGTAATGGTTGGGAAATTAGTATTTGCGTAGTACAGGTTGGCCCCGTAGGTCAGGAAGGAGCCGCCCAATTGAGCCGGCTCGGCTTCGCCTTCGGGATAGATCATTCCCGATGACCAGGCCCCGGAGGCGTCGCCCGATGCGAGCGGATCAAACTGCGCGACCGGTACGGGAGCTCCATTGTCCGCGGTGTTCGCCGCTACGACGCAGTCATCGCTGCCGGTGAGCATAAGGTTTGTAAAGTTGAACTGTCCCGATACCCATTCAATACCGTTGAAGCGATACAACTGGCTCCCATTGGCAAGGGTGCTGCCTGCTACCACGGTAGCCTGAGGGATCACGGTTCCTGAGGTCGGATCTTGGGTCAGGACATCGCCGGCCAGCGTTTGCACAGAAAAGGACGAGTAATTCCAATCCCAGCTGAGGACGACAATCTGGGCGGTGGATGACTGGGCGTAGGTGGCTACGGCGCAGCCGCAGCCCAAGGCTAGAAATTGCGCGATGTATGCCGAATCCCAGGCGAATGGACCGTACGAGTCATAGTTTTCAAACCCAGCTTCAAATATCGGCGGACCCGAAGATCCGGTGTTGAGCCAATACACCTGATAGCGGGCATAAACATCGCTGCTCCCGGTTGCTTCAAAGAAGCCTACGGCCAACAGGTTGCCGTCGGCTGCAAGGGCCATCGTGGCCTCCGAATATGCTCCGTGGATGGGTTCGTAGGATCCGGAACCTGGCTGCGGCGACCAGGTCAGGCTGCGTCGATCATAGGTAAAAGTGTAAAGATTAAGCGAGCCTGCAGGGTGCAGTGCGATAAAGTTGTCGCCCGCCACCAGCGCGCTCTCAGACTGGTCATAGTCTCCCGACACCAGGTCGGAGAAGATCATCCGATTCCATTGACCGAACTGGTAGGGCACTTGCTGAAATACGAAAAGATTGTCCACCTGATTCGATTGATTGTGCCAATAAAGAGCAAAGAAATCCGGACCAAAGGCGAGCTGCAATAAGGGAACCCCATTCACTAAAGCCGGATTTACACCATAGATAGTGCTGCTATAAGGTGTTGCTGCTGCCCAGCGCCCGCCATACTGCATGATATGTATAACGAGCTGCTCCGAGGGGCGGTTGTACCAGGCAATGACCACATAGTCGCCACCAAACCATATTCCGGCAAAAGTGAAGCCGCTGGGGGCTGCGATGACGCAATTCATGTCGAATGTCGCCGAGTCCCCCAGGGTGAGCTGGGTGTATCCCCAGGTCGCAGTCCCGCCCGTTGGGTAGGTGACCTGCGTCATCCGGCCGCAACTGGGCGATGTCTCGCAAAGGTCGTACGCAAATGTCAGCGAAGGACAGATCTGCCGCCCAAAGCGTTGTTGAGCGACCCCGGTCAGGTATCGCTTCATGCACGGGTCCTGCGGATTGCTCACACCGGCAGAGGTCGGGCCAAGGCTCATGACCTGATAGGTGAGTACCACGGTGTGCAAGAGATCTCCGCCCGGCGCCAGGACGTCGATCTGCTGGAGATAATATGTCGGGTAGTTATCCTGCCAGGCGCCGGCTGGTTGATCATAGGGATAACTGCCACCTGATGTGTGCGGGGGTTGATACTCGAATTGCTGTTTTGAGCCATAGGTGAGACTGACCGTCCGGCCATAGGCGTCTACGATCTCGGAAACATAACTGGCGCGAGTAATGTTCAATGATCCTGCAATGGGCTGCTCCTCCGCGATATAAAAGTGGGTGATGGTGTTGCCCCATTGGTCTTGCACTTGGGTCAGATTCCATGCCGTCGCGAACTGCTGAGCGACGGCCTCGCCCTCTCCGGGTGCAGCCGAATTGCCCGCCCAGTTTCCCCAGCGGACGCCCCACTGCACGGCGTAAGAGTTCGTGATATCCGGCGCCCCGAAGGTTGCAGTTACTCCATCATCACGGAGAACGATCCAAGTCTCGGTTGCAGGATAGTAAGTGAAGGTCCACAGTTGATAGTCGTCGGCAGCTGCAAATAAAAGCGTCTCAGGATCGCCAGTCTGATTCCACTCGATCAGGGTCAATTGAACAGAACGACCGCCTATCTGTGCCGCATATTGCCCTTCCAAATAAGATGCTGTCTCGGAAGTTACAAATTGAATCTGGTCGAAGGAAAGCGACCAACCCAATCCGAGTACTCCCGTCGGCGCATCTAGATTCCAGGTAATCGGCTGCAAGACTACTTCGCTGGAGTACATGGCCGCCAGACTAACGTCCAGGCCCGCTGGCCCGGGAAGGTGCACGAGTGGTAGAGAGTAGTTAATGTCGCCGGTGAAAAGATTCACGCTTTCGCTGGCATTGCCACTGCCGCCGCTGTCAACCTGGTATCCGCGAATTGCTGGGGTCGACGATGAAAGGCTCGCCATGTAGGGTTCTCCAGAAGCGAAATGGGGGCCCTGGTCCAGAACCTGAAGCCGGGCCCCGGGAAATCGATGATTGTAGGAACTGGAGGGCCGTTCGCCAGGCAACGGGCGGAGAGCCTATTGGAAGGCGCAAAGGTGAGACATCAGCTGTTAATCGCCGGGCCCATAGCGTTGAGTGCAAAGCTGCGCCAGTACTGCCCGCTCGTGTTTCCAGTCGCGACCTGCACCTGATAACTGCCGTCGTCGAGTTGTTCGATGAATACACCCGTCGCATTATCGGAGGCAGCGCCGCTCGAATAACCTACGTTTTCCGTGACGTTGTTTAGATTGCTGCCACTGGAAAAGTCGTTGAAAAACTGCGTCACGTTCACCGCTGGATAATCCGAGAAAACGTTCTCAAAATGGATCTGCCAAACGCCCCTGCTGGAAGTCACGTTGACGGACGCGATGTTTTGCGCGCCGTACAAAGTGATATCGTCATCGGTCATTGTGTCTACGTTTGTTGCATTTACCAGAACACACGCAAAAGCCATACTTGCCATCGCCATTCTCCTTAAATGGACTACGCCAACGAATGATACATACGTCACGCAAATGCAGATTAAGCCCGCAATTCTTAAGACATGCGTCAACCTGCAAATGTGGATCTCGAGAATAACTGCCGGGCCACCTAGCGTGGTTGCTGAAAAACAGGAAACCGCAGATCCCCCTCGGCAAGCTCTCGCCGGCTCAAGCCGGCTCGGGATGACAAAAATAACGACTTATCGGCACGGCTGAGGCCGTGCCCTGACACAAAGCCTACCAATACGGATTTTTCAGCAGCCACCTAGAATGCGCGCTCGAAATTCGTTAGGAATCATCCCGGTCGACCGCACAATTGTCAAGAGATTTAGCGCCATCACAGAATTCAATTGTACCGAGTAACTTATCGGCCCTTATATTGATCCGCTCCATTTGAAAAAACTGGATCGGCTTATTCTGCCCCGACGCGACTAAACAGTGCAGCTTCAGCAGGCATGTAGATAAACGAACAAGTTCAGACCGGGGGCAGTTAGCAGGGATGAGTAGCGCGCGCGCCGCTTAGGGGTAGTTTGCTCGCCTCGTGCATCTTCTCCTCAAGATCGAAGCTGCAGGTTGCATCTTGGGCGATGGCATAGGACTCCGGTGCACCACTTGCGGCCGGCTTCAGGGCCCTTGAATGGTTAAAACAGGAACCCTACTGTTTCTGACCACGTACTCCGCAACGCTGCCGAGGAGCAAATGGGCCAGGCCAGACCTGCCGTGTGTACCCATGACGATCATCTGGCACTTGAGTTCCGTGGCGCATTCGACAATCAGCGGCCGAGGCGAGCCTTCGCGGATGACGGTTTCAGCATCGGGAGCTAACTTGAGCCAGCGGTCCATTCCTTCTTTGCCTTCTGCGCGAACCAGCGGGAGCATTTCGCTACCGATGGCGCGACAGCTGACTTCCGCCAAGCTAAACGTGTCGATGACGTGCAAGAGAACGAGCTTCGCTCCGAAGGCGCGACTGAGATGTTGCGCCCAAGTCAAGGCGTGTTCGGCCTGCACAGAAAAATCTGTGGCCACCAGGATTCGCGAGATCCGTATCGTAGCGCTCGCTGGTTTTTCGGCTGGCTGGTTCATCATTCTCCGTAACGTCGGATACTGGGATATTTATAGCTCATGTCATACATGCCCGATGGACCAAAAGCAATGCCCCTCTGGGGCCGAAGTGGTTGCGTGAGAACGGTGGCGCCCCTAAGGGCTCCCGTATTTTTTCCCACTCACCCAGGACTCCGCTCCTCCACCCCAATTCGTGCAAAAAGGCCGCGCGAATCGGGGACCCCGGACTCGCTCCATCCTGGGCTAACTGCAACACCACCCCTTCGGGGTGCGATTTTTCGTGTGTGATGCTCGACCACCGTAGGTCAGACTTAATTCTCACGCAGACGGTAAAGCCCCATTCTAAGCGGCTCTCAGCGGCATGCTGAAAGCTGTGTCCTTTCAAAACCGACTATCAGACAGCTTTCTAGTCAGTTAGTCTTGCTCTTCAGCTTCTCTGCCGGCCAAGTCCAGTTTCTGATCTCCGGTTTATCGATTCCTTCCGCGTAGGCATAGTTGACGCTCTCGATGATCTGCCCCTTCAGCCACTCCTTGAGATGCGCGCCAGGAGCCTGCAACCGCGGTACCCGGTCGATGACGTCGATGGCGAGGTGAAAGCGATCGACTTCGTTGCGGATGGCGAGTTCTAGCGGGGTGTTGATGTTGCCTCGTTCCATGTAGCCGCGAACGTGAATGTTGGCGTGATTAGTGCGCCGGTAGGTGAACTTATGAATCAGCCACGGATAGCCATGGAAGTTGAAGATGACCGGCTTGTCCTTGGTGAACAGCGAGTCGAAGTCGCGATCACTCAGCCCGTGAGGGTGCTCCGAGTCCGGCTGTAGCCGGTAGAGGTCGACGACATTGACGTAGCGCACTTTAATATCCGGCAGCTTTTCGCGCAGGATCGCCACGGCCGCCAAGGCTTCCTGGGTGAGGATATCTCCAGCGCTGGCGACTACCACGTCGGGTTCAGCTCCGGCGTCGTTGCTGGCCCATTCCCAGATGCCGATGCCTTTAGTGCAGTGGGTTATGGCCGCATCCATATCCAGGTACACGAGGTGGTTCTGCTTGTCGGAAACGATCACGTTCACGTAGTCGACGCTGCGCAAGCAGTGGTCGGCGACGCTGAGCAGGCAGTTCGCATCGGGAGGCAGGTAGATACGGGTGATGGCCGCACTCTTGTTGCTGACCACGTCGAGGAAGCCGGGGTCCTCATGAGTGAAGCCGTTGTGGTCCTGCCGCCATACCAGTGAGGAGATGAGCAGGTTCAGCGAGGAAATCGAGGCGCGCCAGCCGAGTTCAAGCTTCGATTTTTCCAACCATTTCGCATACTGGTTGTACATGGAATCGATGATGTGCGCGAAGGCCTCGTAGGTGTTGAACAGGCCGTGACGTCCGGTCAGCAGGTAGCCCTCGAGCCAGCCTTCGAGCGTGTGTTCGCTGAGCATCTCCATGACGCGACCGTCGGGAGCGATGTCAGTGCCGTCGGCGTCTTCCGGCCTGATCTCCGCCATCCAGGTCTTCAAGCTTGCGGCGTACACCTCTTGCAGCCGGTTGGACGCGTTCTCGTCCGGACTAAACATGCGGAAGCTGTTCATGTTGCGCCGCATGACATCGCGCAAGAACTTGCCCAGATTCCCGGTTGGCGAAACGAATTTCGTTCCCGGCGCGTCAATGGCAATGGCGTAGTCCCGAAAATCGGGCATGTCGAGGGCCTTGCGCAGTTTGCCGCCATTGGCATGAGGATTGGCGCTCATGCGCCGGTCACCGGCAGGCGGCACTTCGCGGAACTCCGATCTCAGCGTGCCATGCTCGTCAAAGAGCTCTTCCGGACGATAGCTTCGCATCCACTCTTCCACGATGTGCAGGTGCTCGGGATTCGTTTGCACCGCGTCCACTGGAACCTGATGGGCGCGCCAGAAACCTTCTACTCTGTGCCCGTCTACCTGCTTGGGGCCGGTCCAGCCTTTGGGCGAGCGCAAGATGATCATCGGCCAGCGGGCGCGGTCAGGCTTGCCTGAGCTGCGCGCCTCCCGCTGAATGGAGCGAATCTCGAGAATGCAGTGCTCGACGGCTTGCGCCATCTTCTGATGCATGAGTTCGGGCCGATCGCCCTGCACGACATACGGGGTCCAGCCGTAGCCCCGGAATAACTCCTCCAGCTCTTCCGGAGTAATGCGGGCGAGAATGGTGGGATTGGCGATCTTGTAGCCGTTCAGGTGAAGAATGGGCAGCACCGCGCCATCGCGAATGGGATTGAGGAACTTGTTTGAGTGCCAGGACGTGGCCAGCGGGCCGGTTTCGGCTTCGCCATCTCCAACAACTACGCTGACGATCAAGTCGGGATTGTCGAACGCCGCCCCGAACGCGTGCGAGATGCTGTAGCCGAGCTCGCCGCCTTCATGGATCGATCCCGGAACCTCGGGCGTGCAGTGGCTGCCCAACTGGCCGGGAAAGGAGAAGGCGCGGAACAGCTTCAGCATTCCCGCTTCATCCTGACTCTTTTCCGGATAGATCTCCGAATACGTGCCCTCGAGATAACAGTTAGAGATGAAAGCCGGCGCGCCATGACCTGGACCGGAGATGTAGATCATGTCGAGGTCATATTTGCGAATGACGCGATTGAGATGCACCCAGGTGAAAGCTTGGCCGGGATCGGAGCCCCAGTGGCCGAGCAGGCGGTTCTTGAAGTGCTCAGGGCGGAGCGGGGTCTTCAGCAGCGGATTGTCATGCAGGTAGATCATGGCCGCGCAAAGGTAGTTGCAGGCTCGCCAATAGGCGTCGATTTTGCGCAGCTCATCCGCCGGGAGCGCTTGCGTCGTGGATTCTTCACTCTGTTCAATCTGTGCTCTGGTTGTCACAAAATCACTCCTCCGCTCATCAGTGCTGATGTGGTTTAGGATTCACCAGTACCCCATCGGGTTTCGAACAATGTGCCCTTAAGCTTCATCATCGGCAGAATGTAGCCGAATATTTATCTGGTTGTAATTTTGCAGTTTCAGTCCTGGGTTGGAGTTGCGGTACAGTCACAACCGCGAGCAGTTCTTCAGCGGGAGGGGTCGGCTTCATGTCTCAGCAATCCATACTCGTGATCAACACGGGCTCGTCGTCGCTGAAATTCGGCTTGTACACCGAGCAAAACGGCGATGAGCAGGTGCTCTTCGACGGACTGGCCGACGGGATCGGACAGAGCAGTGGCACGCTGGAGGTGAAGGACGGCGCGGGCAAGAAGCTGCGCGCCGAAAACATCAGCTTTGCTTCGCGGCATGACGCGCTCAGCCACGCGACGAAATGGCTTAACGAGCTCGCGCCGGGCAAGCCCTACGCGATCGGGCATCGTGTGGTGCACGGCGGGCCGCGCCTTACTCAGCACCAGCGGATCACGCAGGAGCTAATCAACGAGCTACAGGCTTGTGTTCACTTTGCGCCTCTGCACATTCCCATGGCGCTGCAGCTCATCGAAGAAGCGGAGCGGGGTTATCCCGGCGTGCCTCAGTTCGCCTGCTTCGATACTGCCTTCCACACGACCATGCCGGAAAGGGCGGCGCGATTTCCTCTGCCTCGTAAACTTTTCGACGATGGTATCCGCCGTTACGGCTTTCACGGCCTGTCGTACGAATCGATCGTTCATCAGCTAGGGGCGAAGCTCCCCAACCACACGGTGATTGCCCACCTGGGCAGCGGCGCCAGCCTGGTTGCAGTACAGAATGGAAAATCGGTGGACACCAGTATGGGGTTGACGCCCACGGGCGGCATCCCGATGGCCACGCGCACCGGCGATCTGGATCCTGGAGTTCTGCTGTACTTGCAGCGCGCCAAGCGCATGGACGCGGATTCCCTGGAACAACTGCTGAATCACAATGCCGGATTGGTGGCGCTCTCCGGAGGAACCGCCGACATGCGCCAGCTCCAATCCGCCGCGGAAGCAGGAGATGGCGACGCAGAATTGGCGATTGAGGTGTTTTGCCTGTCGATTCGAAAAGTAATTGCGGCCTATGCAGCGGTGCTAGGTGGACTCGCTCTGCTGGTGTTCACCGGAGGCATCGGTGAGCACAGCGCGGCCGTGCGAAGCCGGGTATCCGACGGGCTGGGCTTTCTCGGGATCGCGATCGACAGCAACGCCAACCAGAGCAGCCAGCCGGTGATCTCGCTGAGCAGCAGCGCCGTACGAGTTTGCATTCTCGCCAGCCAGGAAGATCGCCAGATCGCGCGCCACTGTCGCGCGATGATGCAGCGGAGTTGAGCGCATCACTTCTTTATCGGGTTCGCCGGATTGGAGATGCGCGAGCGCCTGCGCGCTGCCATTCGGCTATGCCCGCGGAACAGCCCCTGTTCCCCTGGCTTCTAAGTTACAAATTAGCTTGCCAAAGCAGAAAACCGTAGTAATATCCCTTCGCCGGAATTCCGGGCGGTATCGATCCGCGAAGAGTTTCGGGTGCGCCTCTTTATCTTCACTGCCAACCGCTTTTTCGGAGGGATAAGAACATGAGCTTTGTGTCTGTCTCCGCAGCTCCCGTGCTGTCCACCCTATTTTTCATGACGATTTCGGTCGTTGCGCTGAGCGCGATGCTGATGGCCGTTCATCAGCTATGGAAGCGGCACGCGCGTGTTGTCGCGGCCGGAGCGATCACTTTTTTGGTATGTGTTGTCACCCTTTCGACGGCGTACGCCGCCGACCAGGTGATCATCAACGGCGACGGCTGTCAGGTTACGGAGGAGGACTATTCTGATGGCGGCTTACTGTTGCATCACGACTTATATCTGCGTATCGACTTCCCCGACACGCATTGGCGGTTCGGCTTGCGCAATATGGGAATGAAGGGTCCCCAGATACTGGATGTAACTCTTCAAGGGGCGCAGTACACCACGCCACAATACATCATCAAGCGCGCAGGTCTGGCGGAGATGTTTGTTCCCTACGACGATCGCAGCCATACGTACTACGACATGTCATTCGGCAACAATCGGCTCGACCAGATGGATCCTCAGGACTTGCCTTCGCAGGATGGCGCGCTGGTTTTCTTCCGTTCACAACACGGAGGCGTGGGCTACTTGCGAGATAGCGTTCCCAAGGTGGCCGTGGAATGCCGTGACGAAGGAGTGGCATGGTTGTGCAAAGAGCCGGGGAGTCATATCCGGAGACGTGTGCATGAGGTGGTAGTGTGGTCAGTCTTCGACGCGTATAACTACGACTACATCATCGAGTACACGTTCCATGAGGACGGCCGTATCACCTTCCGGAATGGCGCAACCGGCTATAATCTGCCTTATGACACCTCCGAGCCCCATGTTCACAACTCGTTCTGGCGGGTGAGCACCAAGCTCTTGGGACGGGATGACAACGCGGCGTTCCAGTTCGCTCACCAGGAGGATGGGAGCGGCTATATTGCAACCGACACGTACGCGCCGATTCCAACCGAAGAAACCGCGGACTGGAATCCATTGCAGTTCAGCAATCTTCTCGTCCAGAGCCAGACGCAAACCGACGATTACGGGCACCTGGTCGGGTACCAGTTCTATCCCTTTAATCGCCAGGGTACAGGCCATTTCCAGGAAACTTGGACTCAGCATGACCAGGACCTCACCAACGATAACACCGGAGAAGACGGTACTGGATCCGGCTTCAACAACTGGCTTTACACCTGGTACTCGCCTGACAATTATCTGCTGGCTTATCTGAACGGGCAGCCGCTTGGCGGCACCGGCGACGGGATTGTGCTGTGGTATATCGGCTCGGCGCACCATGAGCCGACCGATGCTGACAACCAGATGGGCAGTGGAGGACGTACCGGAATCACCCTGGTGCACTGGAGCGGCTTCGAGATGGCGCCCCACAATTTGTTCGACTATAACCCGCTTGGCGGACCGGGGCGGTGCGGAACTTCCTCAGACCAGAACGACGCAGAGCTACTGATGTCTCACCATCACTGATGCATTTAGGGTAACTAGCTGCTTCTAGTAGTAAGATCTGGCGTGGTCAGGGCCGGCCGTAGCTCGCCGGCCCTAGCAATCATTGTCGGAGAAAAATGGGGTTTCAACCCCTGCCTTCCGCTCCGCCGGCCGGAGTCGCAACTTCGGATGAAGCGGATTTTCCTTCAAGTGCTCCCAACCACCCCGCGACCTTGTTAACCGTCGTACCTTGCGCGGCGACGGAAAGCACTGCGACAAAGAACACGGTATTGAACAGAGCGCGAGACTCCGGAATGCCACTGGTGACCGCGATGGTGGCAAGAATGATGGGAGCTGCGCCTCGGAGCCCAGCCCACGCAATGAATAACTGCTCCCGAAAGGCCAATCGAAACGGCAGTAATGCCGCGAAAACGCTAAGCGGCCGGGCAATAAAGATCAGGAACAAAGCAAGGTACAGACCCATCTTCACGACCCCCAGCAACTGCGAGGGAAACACCTGAAGGCCGAGGATAAGAAACATGGTGATTTGCAGCAGCCAGGCGATGCCGTCGTGGAACAGGAGAAGGCTTCGACGATGAATCAGTGTCGTGTTGCCGACCACAAGGCCAGCCACGTAAACAGCCAAAAATCCGTTTCCGCCGATTCGTGAGCACAGCGCGAAAAGCAGCAATACCAGTGCAACGCTCAAGACGGGATACAAACCCTCCCACTGGAGCCGGATGTTATTGATGATGTAGGCGATGCTCTTGCCGCCCAAATATCCCAACGCTGCGCCCAACCCCATTTCCAGGAAAAAATGGCCAACATGGGCGAGGAGAGATGTCTGTGGAACCAGAATGGCGGTAATGGCCGCGAATGTAAGGAAGACCGCCATCGGGTCGTTGCTCCCCGATTCGGCTTCGATGAGATGACGCAGGGCGGGTTTAAGCTGTGCGTTCTTTGCCCGGAAAACATTGAAAACTGCCGCTGCGTCGGTAGACGAAACAACCGCCCCAAGCAGGCTGGATTCGGGCCACCCCACGCCGAAAACGTAGTGCGCAAACGCGGCCATCACTGCGCAGCTTATAAACACGCCAACGGTCGCCAGGCTCAGGGCCGGCCATATCTGCTGGCGCATCTCGGCAGAATCCGTGTCGAACCCGGCCGCGTACAGAATGTAAACCAGAGCTACAACCCCGACACCCTGAGCGATGCGCGGATAATCGAACCACAAGCCTCCAATTCCTTCCGAGCCTGCCAGCATACCCAATGCCAAGAACAGCAGCAGCGTCGGAACGCCGAGCCTGACCGCTGCTTTGCTGGCAACCACGCTGAGCACCAGCAACACAGCCACCACGCCCAGGATTGTGTATAGATGTGCCATCTTCGTGTCCGACTTACAGAAGCCATGCGTTGGCTCGGTTACATTGTCTCTCAGTTCCGCAAGCTACGGTCATATCGTTCTAAGAGCAAGCGCTACATGGAGGGGAGGTTGGCGTGCGAAAAGCGGGAAAAGGTAATCCGTGCAAAATGGAAATCTCAGTTATAAATAAATTCTTTCCCGTAGGTGTCGGTTCGACGATATCGGCCGCTGTTCCCGGTAAAACATTGTCAGTCTTGAAGCTCGGGCCGATAGCAGGCTTAAGTGCAGAGAACCGATTCAACCCGAACCGGAGTGGGACACGATATGGAGTCGCGTGTGAATTCGGCAGTAAATTACGAGCAATTTCGAGCTGTCACAGGACGTCTCTGAGACCTTGTCTGGCCGCAGCTCTCGACCCCCTTTTCCAGTTAGTCGTCGCTCACAAGAATGCGCCGGCCACATTCGAGCGAACAGCGACAGGCGGTGCAACGAGGTGCGACACTTTTTGGCTATCCAATTGCACGTTCAGACAGATAGGCGAGATCAGTCCAGGAAATCCGAGGAGGGCCAACCCGGTCAGTGCCGGTCCTCGTCTGAGATGGTCAGCAGGAACGGTGCGCGTTTTTGCGCCAAAGGATCCGGGGTATGATTCGCCGGTGTTCCAGCAGGCGGAATAAGGAATCGGCTTTCAAACTCTCGAATTATAGGGGCGATTTCGTCGAACATGCCTTCGATATTCCACTCATGTTCTGCCTTCTGGGCCAATGCCGTGCAATGCTGTAAGTACTTGGAAATGGACTGGTAATACTCCTCGTCGAGACAGTCGGCGGCGACCTGAAAGAGCGTGATCTCGTCGGCGGTGAGGGGTCGCCCTGCCCAGGTGTCCGGGTCAGCCGTAGAGAGGTCGTAGGGCCGGGGCCGCTTGCCGCTGAAGAAGCGAATCAGGTTCCGGAAATGCAGAAGGAAACCCTCAATAGACAAGCTCATGGCTTGAGCATCGGACGGCGAAGCCGGTTCCTGAGTTTGTTCACGGCAAAAGCGGAGCATCCCGATCTCATATCCAATTGCATCAAGGTGAGTTGCTTTACTCCTCAAATACATCAGAGTTCCTCCTGCCGAATAGATTGCCATCGAATGCGCCGATGTCCCGCCTTGTCTGACGCGAGCGTCAGTACGTTCGCGGCGGACGGGGGCAAGGTGTGCCTCGCGCTAAAAGCAGCGGGTGCGACACTAAAACTACCAACGAAATTGCGGGTCCACCCACCGCCTGCTCACCCGGAGCTAAAGTCAGGCTACCGGTTTGCCCAGTCACCGTCAATCAGAGTTTTCCATACAACAGGGCTGAACTATGCCACTCTGAGTGAAATTTTAGAGCACTGTCCACACTCCCCTAGAACGGCCAAGGATAGACTCGATGGGGAGTGAGCTGCCGTCGCCGACCAATGTAGTTGTCTTCGAAGCCACGGAGATGGGCTGCCAGCTGTTTGCCCACGTGCTCAACCGATCCAGCTATGGAGCAAAGGTTCTCGGTTACTGGAGTGGAGCGCGGGAGTTCGATGCCGGGGTGGTGCGTACGGCCGACGTGGCTTTGATCAGTGCCAACCTTAAGGACGGTCCGGGAACGGGCTTCAAGCTGCTGTGTGACCTGCGGCGCTACAAGAGTACTTTGCGCTGCGTAGTGCTGCTTGAACACGACGACCAGGGTCTAATCGTCGAGGCGTTCCGCTGCGGAGCTTCAGGGGTGTGTGAGCGAGAAGATTCCTGCGAAACGCTTTGTAAATGCATATACCAGGTGCACTGCGGCCAGATCTGGGCGAATAGCCAACAGCTACAATATCTGCTGCAGGCCTTTGCCGAGAGTCCCCGCTTGACCCGGGAAGCAGGAGATAGGGTTCTGCTTACGAAACGCGAGGAGGAGGTCGTGGCGCTGGTGGTTGCCGGACACCGAAACCGGGACATTGCGGCACGTCTTAAGCTGAGCGAACACACGATCAAGAATCACTTGTTTCGAGTATTCGAGAAGCTCGGCGTCGCGAGCCGCTCCGAGTTAATCGCCCTGTCCGTGCAGCGAGAACGATTCCCTTCTCTTTTTGGCTTGCGCAATAGCGCGATGGACCCCGAAAGCAAATAGGGTGGTTTCGGGCGCTTTCGACGGCATGGGCCACATGCTACATCAGCTTTGGTGTAAGGCCCTTCTCGCATTCTCGCCACCTTTAGCAGGGCGCTCTCTCGTAGGAAGGTGGGACGAGCTCAAGTTGTTTTCCGTCCTGGGATTGTGTTGCCTAAGAATTCCCAAAAAAAACTAGCACCGATCGCAGCAATACGGTACTCTTTGGTAGCACAAATTTCTTTATGAATGTGAGCTAATCGTCTCCCCCGAAGACGTTTTGAAGCTCGGCCTGGTCTACGCAGTACTCGTGAGACCCGAAAGCGATCCCGATAGGTGTCATAACACAGGATACTAAGGGTTTGGGTCGAATTGGGGAAATTCATGGAACAAAGTGTCGATCAAAATAGCATCCGGCTGATGATCTTCGATGCAACGAGGATGGGATGTCAGTTATTAGCCAACACTTTGGAAAGCTTTCCTGTTCAGTTGAAGATCGTGGGCCAGTCAACAAGCGCAATCATCGATGCCGACTCCCCAGTGCACGGCTCCGATGTGGCCCTGATTAGTGCAAATCTCAAGGAAGGACCGGGCTCTGGTTTCAAGCTGGTGCGGGAACTCCGCCAGAGCGCCAGTACCGCTCGTTGTATCCTTCTGCTGGACGATTGTAATCGCGAACAGGTGGTGGAAGCCTTCAGTTCAGGGGTGCGGGGAGTGTGCGGGCGCAACGAGTCTTGCGAAGTTCTATGCAAGTGTATTGACCGGGTGTACCACGGTCAGATCTGGGCCAACAGCAAGCAGTTGCATTATGTGCTCGAAACCCTATGTGAGGGTACGCGCATTCGCCTGACTGATGCTCGCGGCAATGCGCTGTTGACCAGGCGCGAGGAAGATATCGTATCTCTGGTAACGGAGGGACTCCGGAATCGGGAAATCGCCGAGCGGCTGAAGCTCAGCGAGCACACGGTAAGAAATTATTTATTTCGTATCTTCGAAAAGCTAGGACTGTCCAGCCGTTCGGAGCTTATTCTCTATTCTATCGAGCAGAGACGAAAGGTTAATTCAGCTGTGGCGGGCTAAAGCTCTGGTGCTGGAATTGTTTGTTATGCAAGTTTATCCCTTCGCGGAAACCGTCCAAACGTTTCCCAATACGAACTGATGGATATGCCGGCCGTCTGTGGTTGTTTCGTCTCACAAGAAAAGGACATTTTGCCTATTGCGGTCGCAGGCGGATCTGGCCTACGATCCAAGCAAATTCAAATACGAGCGTCAGATAGTTAGGCAGCTCGCTGAAGCCTTCCTTTACTTTTGAAAAGGAGAGGGCAGTAGCGCCATCTGTACCTGTACCTTTTCGGCTACCAGCCGATTAGCTCTCGCGCACGCCACTTTTATTTTGCGAGAGATAAATCTGTGCCGGGCTCCAGGAAACACCCCTGTACCTGTGGGTTCGCAAACGCGTGGCTAGCTTATGCTGTAAGCCATGGTGGCGAAGCTTTGCCTTGTCTCCGCAAGAATTTGGGACGCAAGGTGAAGCATACCCTGTTCGACAACAGGAAGAAGTCTCGGGGGTATCTTGGCAACTTGGGGAACAAAACAGTGGTATGCCGCTTACGGTTGCGCGCACCATCAACGCACCGTGAGCCAGCAGATCAGTGCCAGTTCCATCCAGGTTCTGCTGCCGACTCCCACGATTGAGCGGAAGTGGAAAGACGGGACGCAGCGGCGACAGATCCTGCGCCTGCAAGAACAGCTGAAGGTATTCTCCATCCTGAGCGTAGTTCGTCTGGGGTCATTAAGGAATAAGCCGGCGACCATCGATAACTCAGAAGTTCAGAAGATTTGTGCATATTCGGCAAGTGGCAAGAAAATGTCCAAGCTCATGCCTATCCTTAGGCAGGATTCCGCGTCTGAGGTAAGAGCAAAGTGCGGCAGGGAGTTGGTGGAAGTCATTTTTCGGGGCGACAGTAACTGCAAACCAGTAACTTCAATTCATTTTTTACAGTAGGGCTTTGCTGTGGAAGTGGATACGTGTGAAGTAAAAATGGCGTGGATGGCAAAAGCAGGTCGAACAAGAAGCAGGACGCGTTTCAGGTTGAGCTCGATTATTTAGTGATAGGGCCGCAGTAATGTTAATTCGGGCGCAGGCAAGCCGCCGCATCTGAACGAATATTAAGGCCCTCGAGGATGGCCGCTGGCGTCCGCAGCAACGAATAACGCCGGAGTACATTCTCCAGCTCTCTAATGTTACCTGGCCAGTGATAGGAGAGCAGATAACGGTATATGGCCGGCGATAAGGGACGAGTTCGAACGCAGAAGCTCTCAGCGAACTGACTTAGCAGGTATTCCGCGATGCAAGGCAAATCGTCAAGACGATCTCGCAGGGCCGGCAGGGGCGCGACAGCGCCGCTGATGCATTGCAACAGGCCTTCGTCAAAGCTTCCTTCTTCGACGTGCTTTTCCAGAGGACGGTCGGAAGTGCAAATGATACGGACGGACGTATGTCGTGCCTGTCGTCTGCCGCTAGGGGTGGAAGTAGCGTCCCGCAGGAATCGGAGCAACTTTGCCTGCAACTTAAGGTCGAGCTCCGAGACATCGTCCAGCAACAATGTGCCGGCTCGCGCGATCTCGATCAATCCAGGCTTCTCTGCGAATTTTCCCGTCTCGACGCCGAACAGCTCGGCTTCCAAGACGGGGCCGGGAGTCGTCGCGCAGCGCACCTTGGTGAATGGTCCGTCTTTCCACGGGGAGCGTTGGTGGATGTACTTGGCGAGGACTTCCTTGCCGGTTCCCGTCTCGCCCAGAATCAGGATCGGGTCGGGCAGGCCCGCAACCGCATCCATCGCTTCCTGCAACCTGGACATAGCCGCGGATTTCCCAAAAATGATGCTTGTCGGCGGGATCGCAGTACAGCAATCGCTAATGGCAAATAGGTTTGGGGCAGCAGCCGTCATTCGAGTCAGAGCAAAACCGAAATCTTCAACAGTGCATATAGCAATATCTCAGCCAAATCGGAGAGAGTTGAATCCGACTGGCAAAGCCCATAATTGCTTGAGTTTGTGTTGTGACGCTGCATCCTTGCAGGCGGGAATAATTTGTTTCGGACGAAAGTTCTGCTTTTCTGTTTACTTTCGTGCCGCAAGTAACATTCTGTCGTATGTCACGCCGTTACGTTGCGCCTCCTGGCGGCTCCGAAGCGGCGGTTGCTTGATGGCACCTGTCCGGCAGGCCTCTTGGCCGGACCTTCACCCGTGGTCGCGTGGCTCTCTAAGAACCGCTCCCCTGAAGAGTGCGTTACGCTCCTACGATTTCAAGACTTGGCAAAGGAGTAGGTGAGAAATGGCTACAGCCACGTTAAGTGCAGTTGCCGTTCCGGTTGTGCTGGTGGTAAATGCTGAGCATCTGAATCTGCCGTCGAATGCCGTCGATGTCGAGGACTATCAAGTCGAGAAAGCTGCCTCGGCCAGCGACACACTCGAACGTCTGCAGCGCCGTCCTCTGCCTGACCTGGTATTGATGAACATGGATGTACCTGGCGCGGATGGGTTAGAGACGCTGCAGCGGGCGCGCGAGTTACATCCGGAGTTGAAGATCGTCATGCTGGGCTCGGCCAGCGACGCTCGGAACGCCGCCTTGGCTGTGCGCATGGGGGCGCTGGACTATCTATCCGAACCGGTGCAGCAACGGGAACTGGAAGCCGTCCTTCAGCAGCATCTGGGGAAAGCTCCGGCGGTTGAGTCGCGCGCGGTCGATGAGCAGCCGGAGATCGTCAATCTTTCGGATGGGGCGACTTTTGTTTGTGCCAGTCCGGCCATGAAGCAGATTCATGCCCAAGCGTGCGTAATTGCGAAGTTTGACATGCCGGTCCTGATGCTCGGGCCAAGCGGCACGGGCAAAGAAGTCGTATCGCTGCTGATCCATCATCTGTCGCCCCGTGCGCCGTATCCTTTCTTGAAAGTGAACTGCGCCGCTGTACCGGCGGATTTGCTGGAAAGTGAATTGTTTGGCTACGAAGCGGGAGCTTTTACCGGAGCTACCAAGGCCAAACCGGGGAAGTTCGAACTTTGCGAAAAGGGCACGATCCTGCTTGACGAAATTGGCGAGATGCCTCCCGCTCTGCAGGCGAAGTTGCTGCACTTTTTGCAAGACCACCGTTTCTCGCGCTTAGGCGGCCGCACCACGATACAAGCTGATGTTCGCATTCTGGCCGCGACCAATATCAACGTCGAAGAAGCCCTGGCGGCCAAGACCTTACGCGAGGACCTGTACTACCGGCTAAGCGGCTTCACCATGCAGATTCCACCCCTTCGCGAGCGGAAGAAAGAAATCCCTCTGCTGCTGAACTACTTCATGAAACGGGATGCCGTGGAGTTCTCCAGTCCCGAACGGCAGTTCAGCCCACGGTTGGTTCAGGCGTGTCTGGGCTATTCCTGGCCCGGTAACTTGCGACAGCTGGAGAATTTCGTTCGGCGATATCTTGTTCTTGGAGACGAAGAACTGGCGCTTTCGGAATTGCGCACCACCCCGCGGACTAGCGGGGAGATGCGGCCTGCGCTGGTTACGCAGCCGGATGCGACGGGATTGAAGTCTCTTGCCCGTTCGGTGAAAAAGGAAGCTGAAGCCGCGGCTATAGCGCATGCTTTGCAACAGACGGATTGGCATCGGCAGAAGGCTGCCACTCTGCTGCGAATCAGCTACAAGGCGCTCCTCTACAAAATCAAGCAGTATGACTTGTTTCCGCCGGAACACGACTGATCCAGCGATCTATAAATGGATGTCGGTTAAAACTTAGGATTATTCAGAAGTAGAGATTAGGCATCGGAAGTACGACGGTTAGAGCATAGGATGCAACGTCAGCGCATTAAAGGGCCTTAAACGCGCCCCGACCTTCCATTAGTTTAGAAGTGGCTTTTGAGAAGGCGCGTCCCGAGCACGCTCAGGAGGATCCTTTCTTGAATCGCCTCTTTACGATCATCGCTATCTCCATTCTCTTTTTCCCTTCCGCCGCATTTGCTCAAACATGGCAGCAAGGGTTTGACTTCCGCGCCACGGCCGGTTTCATCGGCGACCCGCCTCAAACGACGTATGTATTGGGGACGACCGCCTATCCCACGATGGCCAATGGAGTGACCTTCGGATGGGCAAATACGTCGCTGGTGCAGGCTATCGATCGCAGCCTCCTGGTGGATCCAAGGCTGGCGGGAATCAATTACTCGCGGAACGGCAGTCCGGCGAAGTTCTATGTCGATTTGCCATCGGCGGGGACCTACAACCTGTCGCTGGCGATGGGGGATGACGGTTACACACAATGCTGGAGTTTGTGTCAGATACAGTTTCTGGACGGGGGCACGGTACTGGCGACGATCAGCGGGGGGCTGACGAGAACGGGGTACTTCTACGATGCGCTGGCTAATAACTGGTCGGCAGTGACTTGGCCGGCGAACAACCTGCCGGTGCAGGTGACGATGGCGGGGACGCGGCTCACGGTATCCGTGGGAAGCAGCGTTAGCGACGGATACATCACCCCGATTACCTATCTGGGAGTGGTACAGACCGCGGCAACTCCCAACTTCACGCTGACGGCGGCGCCGGGTGCGCTGACCATCGCACAAGGCAATCAGGGCAACTCGACCATCACGACCACGATCAGCGGCGGGTTCAATAATGCGATCAGTCTGACCTCGTCGGGAGCGCCGGCGGGAACGACGGTGAGCTTCAACCCGAGCACCATACCGGCGCCGGGTGCGGGCACCTCGGCGATGACGATCACGGTGGGTACGAGCACTGCACCCGGGACCTACCCAATCACGGTGACAGGCAACGGCGGAGGCAAGCAGCACAATGCCACTGTCAACCTGACCGTAACCTCACAATCGGGATGGCAGCAAGGGTTCGACTTCCGCGCCACGGCCGGTTTCATCGGCGACCCGCCTCAAACGACGTACGTATTGGGGACAACCGCCTATCCCACGATGGCCAATGGAGTGACCTTCGGGTGGGCGAATACGTCGTTGGTGCAGGCCGTCGATCGCAGCCTGCTGGTGGATCCACGGTTGGCGGGTATCAATTACTCGCGGAACGGCAGTCCGGCGAAGTTCTATGTGGACCTGCCATCGGCGGGGACCTACAACCTGTCGCTTGCCATGGGAGACGAAGGTTACACGCAATGCTGGACTCTTTGCCAGATACAGTTTCTGGACGGAAGCACGGTGCTGGCGACGGTCAGCGGAGGACTGACGAGGACGGGGTACTTCTACGATGCGCTGGCTAACAACTGGTCGGCAGTGACTTGGCCGGCGAACAACCTGCCGGTGCAGGTGACGATGGCGGGGACGCGGCTCACGGTATCCGTGGGAAGCAGCGTTAGCGATGGATATATCACCCCGATTACCTATCTGGGAGTGATGCAGACCGCGGCAACTCCCAACTTTACGCTGACGGCGGCGCCGGGGGCGCTGACCATCGCACAAGGCAATCAGGGCAACTCGACCATTACGAGCACGATCAGCGGCGGGTTCAACAATGCGATCAGTCTGACGTCATCGGGAGCGCCGGCGGGAACGACGGTGAGCTTCAACCCAAGCACCATACCGGCGCCGGGCGCGGGCACCTCGGCAATGACGATCACGGTGGGCGGCGGTACGACGCCTGGGACATATCCCATCACGGTAACGGGCATGGGTGGTGGGGTGAGGCAGACGACCACTGTGACCTTAACCGTGACTCTGAATTCACCTCCGGACTTCACGCTGACGGCGGCGCCGGGTGCGCTGACGATTCCCCAAGGCAATCAGGGCAACTCGACCATTACGACCACGATCAGCGGCGGGTTCAATAATGCGATCAGTCTGACGTCATCGGGAGCGCCGGCGGGAACAACGGTGAGCTTCAACCCGAGCACCATTCCAGCGCCGGGTGCGGGCACCTCGGCGATGACGATCACGGTGGGTCCGAGCACCGCACCCGGGACCTACCCAATCACGGTGACAGGCAACGGCGGAGGCAAGCAGCACAATGCCACCGTCACCCTGACCGTAACCTCGCTATCGGGCTGGCAGCAAGGGTTCGACTTCCGCGCCACGGCCGGTTTCATCGGCGACCCACCTCAAACGACGTACGTCTTGGGGACGACCGCCTATCCCACGATGGCCAATGGAGTGACCTTCGGGTGGGCGAATACGTCGTTGGTGCAGGCCGTCGATCGCAGCCTGCTGGTGGATCCACGGTTGGCGGGAATTAATTACTCGCGGAACGGCAGTCCGGCGAAGTTCTATGTGGACCTGCCATCGGCGGGGACCTACAACCTGTCGCTGGCCATGGGAGACGAAGGTTACACGCAATGCTGGACTCTTTGCCAGATACAGTTTTTGGACGGAAGCACGGTGCTGGCAACGGTCAGCGGAGGACTGACGAGGACGGGGTATTTCTACGATGCGCTGGCTAACAACTGGTCGGCAGTGACTTGGCCGATGAACAACCTGCCAGTGCAGGTGACGATGGCGGGGACGCGGCTCACGGTATCCGTGGGGAGCAGCGTTAGCGATGGATATATCACCCCGATTACCTATCTGGAAGTGATGCAGACCGCGGCAACTCCCAGCTTCACGCTGACAGCGGCGCCGGGGGCGCTGACCATCGCCCAAGGCAATCAGGGCAACTCGACCATTACGAGCACGATCAGCGGCGGATTCGATAATGCGATTAGTCTGACGTCATCGGGAGCGCCGGCGGGAACGACGGTGAGCTTCAACCCAAGCACCATACCGGCGCCGGGCGCGGGCACCTCGGCGATGACGATTACGGTGGGCGGCGGTACGACGCCTGGGACATATCCCATCACGGTAATAGGCATGGGGGGTGGGGTGAGGCAGACCGTCACTGTGAACTTAACCGTGACTCTGAATTTACCGCCGGATTTCACGCTGACAGCGGCGCCGGGGGCGCTGACGATCCCCCAAGGCAATCAGGGCAACTCGACCATCACGACCACAATCAGCGGCGGGTTCAATAATGCGATCAGTCTGACCTCGTCAGGAGCGCCGGCGGGAACGACGGTAAGCTTCAATCCCAGCACCATACCGGCGCCGGGCGCGGGCACGTCGACGATGACGATCACCGTGGGTGCGAGCACCGCGCCGGGGACCTATCCCATCACGGTGACGGGCAACGGCGGAGGCGATCAGCACAATGCCACTGTCACGCTGACCGTGATTTCGTCCTCGGGATGGCAGCAGGGGTTCGACTTCCGCGCTACAACCGGCTACGTGACCGATCCGCCAGGAGCTACTTACGTTCTGCCCACGACGCTTTACCCGACGAGGGGACCGCAAGGTTCCTATGGTTGGGTGAATTCTGCCCCGGTCTCCGGCTTAGATCGGAGCACCTCGGTAGACCCGCGGCTGGCGGGAATCAATTACGCACGGAATGGCTACCCGGCGGCATTTTATGTCGATCTGCCGGCCGCCGGCACCTATAACGTATCGGTGGCTATGGGCGATGCAGGCTACACCCAGTGCTGGAGTCTTTGCCAGATTGAGCTTCTGGACGGGGGCACAGTAGTGGCTACCGTAACCGGCGGACAGACGAGGTCGGGATACTTTTACGATGCATTGGGTAACAACTGGCCGGCAGCGGCTTGGCCGGCGAATAACCTGCCGGTGCAGGTGACGGTAACGGGAACGCAGCTGACCGTACTAGTCGGCATGAGCGTCGACAACGGCAACATTACTCCAATGGCCTATCTGGGAGTGGCACAGGTGTCGGCGGGACCCACCTTTGCACTGCTAGCCCCGAACTCGATGAGTGTGGGGCAAGGTCAATTGGCGACTGCGGACGTTTCTACTGTGCTCATCGGTGGCTTCAACGCCTCCATCGCTTTGTCCGCGACGGGTGCTCCAGGCGGCACAACGATAACCTTCAATCCAGCTACCATTCCGGCGCCGGGGGCGGGTACCTCAATCATGACGGTCACCGTTCCTG
Source organism: uncultured Acidobacteriaceae bacterium (assembly GCA_963785825.1). Taxonomy (GTDB): domain Bacteria; phylum Acidobacteriota; class Terriglobia; order Terriglobales; family Acidobacteriaceae; genus Bog-257. Next base: position 305,591 of record CAWAWQ010000004.1, read on the forward strand.
CCGGAACTCCGATGGGAAGCTATCCCGTCACTTTGACGGGCAGAGGTGGCGGCGTCGTTCAAAACACCACGCTGGTGCTGACGGTGACTGCTCCCGTACAGCCCGACTTCACGCTGACAGTACCCGGCGGAGTCGCAGTGGCCTCCGGTTCGCAGGGCAATGCCACCGTATCGACCACAATCGTGGGCAGTTTTAACGCGCCCATTGCGTTGTCGGCGGCGGGAGCGCCCCCCGGTACCAGTGTTAGTTTCAATCCAAGCTCGATTCCGGCGCCAGGTGCTGGTAGTTCGATGATGACAATTAGCGTGGGATCGAACACGCCCTTGGGCAGTTATCCAATCGCGGTGACCGGTACGGGCGGCGGAACCCACCATACGCTAACGACTACACTCACGGTATCTTCGAACGGCAACGTCAATCTGCCTGCAGGGACGGGATGGTTGCCGCTAAGCGGCCAGACTATATTCTGTAACGCCAGCCCGGGAATCACCTATTTCAATCCGACGGTTGGTGACTTCGATGCGTTTGACTTTCTCAGTCTCTGTGAGGAAGGAACCATGGTGGCCTACAGCGGCGGCGCGGCAGATACCTCCAATGACCGGTATTTGCTATGGACATCAGGTCACAATAACTATCAAGGGAATGAGATGTACGAGCTTAATTTGCGAGGCAGTGGACCTGCGGTCTCGCGAATTACGGACCCGGCGTGGACGGTCGACAATACCGATGTGCCTTCTGACTGCGCCTGCAAAGGGACGAATAACTGCGGCCAGGGGCTATGGCATGACGGCGCCGGTAATCCGGCAGCAACGCCGTATCGTGAATCCAACTACAATGGTCCGCATTTTGAATCAATCCCCGCTCCCGACGGTAGTCAGAGGCAGCCTTCGTGCAATTACGGACCGGCGGCGCAGCCCAACGCCCGCGAAACCTACAGTGGCCTTACGTATCATCCTGCCAGCAATGCGCTTTACAGCTGGGGTGGCGTGGTCGCAGCGAATCCGGCGGCCGGCGGAGCTTTCAGTAACTGGAAACTGGACCTGAATCAAAGTCCTCCTAAGTGGAAGCGCCTGGCTGACTCAAGCTATACGTGGTATACCGCGGCGGCTTACGATTACACGACCGGCCACCCCACCAGCGGATATGACTTGATCTTCGACGAGCAGCAAAATCTTTACGCCTACAATGCTCCCACCGACCGGTACACCTTGTTAAGCAACTCGATTCCAGTGATCGGAAACAACGCCAATATGGAGCTTGATCCTCTTCATCACTATGCGGTGCTCGAGAATGGAGACAATCTTGGCGGGTACCATCTGAAGATTGTGAATCTCGACAGCTGCAATGGTACTTCGTGTACGGTCACAAATCTGGATAACCAGACCTCGTGCCGAGGCGCGTTGGGATATTGGGCCGGTTTAGCCTGGGATTCCAAGCGCAAAGTCATGACCATGTTCCCATCGTCGACAAACTGTTCAGGCGCCGCTTGCCAGGCGCCTTTCAATACCGCGTACTTGCTCAATACCGATCCTACAAACCCGGTAAGCGTGACTTACCACGGAGTGGGGCAGACAATACCGCCGCAGCAGTGTTTCGCGGTCAGCTATGGAACGACGGAAGGTCAGGATTATCCGCCGATGTCGGTGGGCCCCGGCGTTTACAGCCGCTTCAAGTATTATCCAAACGAAGATGTCTATCTGTTCATCCAGCATCCGGATGAGCCGGTGTGGATTCTGCGATTGGAGTAAGGATTGGAAGGCTGAGCTTTGTAGGTTAAGCCGCCGCGGAGCGATCTAATCGTGCGATAGCAAGACCGTGTCGCCGCTGTAGTGTGTAACCCAGCGATTCGAGATGCCTATCCAGATCTGCAATGTTATACAGATGACCCGAACCTTCGAACACCACACATTTAATTCTACCGGCCAGCGCTGAATCCATACTGCGGATGATCTCGTATTCAGCGCCTTCGCAATCCAACTTCATCAGATCGCAGCAGCCGTCGGGAAAAGAATCCAGGGCCTCCGCAAGGCTCACCAACTCAATTGAGCGGGGCTTCCAATCAGAGCCCTGTTGTACGACGGAGTGCCCCCCGATGTTATGCGGATGCAGGTAGAGAACGGCGGTTCGAGTTTCGGCTCCGATTCCTTTACGAATGGCTTGGATACCGCGCAGCTGGTTGCCGCTGATAAGCTTTTCGAGCTGACGGAAATTGCTTTCCTCCGGCTCGAAGCAGGCAATCTGTGCCTCGGGATACAGCTGCTTCATGCGCAAAGCGAACAGTCCGGTGTTGGCGCCGACATCGAGAATTGACGGCCTGGGATTGTCCAGAGCGAGATCATAGTCGGAGTCGGTAAAGATTTCTTTATAGATGAAAGCCGTCATGAACGACTCTACCTGTATCGAATAGGTGCTCTGGCGAAGACGCAGTTGGATAGGACGCCGGTAGATGCCGGGAACGATTTTCAAAAGAAGAGAGGCGTAGAAGCCGGCGGGGTTGTCGAGCAGTTGCACATTTCTGTGCAGCGCTTGGCGATCGAGAAATTGCTGGAAAGTCCACTTCAGGCGCCAACTCATAAGTTTTCTGCTTTCAGTTCATCCATACACTCCGCCAGATGTTCGGCTTGGCTTCGCCGACTGAACGCGCAGCGCTTCAACGCTGAGGGTAACGGGTGAAGCCCATCCTGGACTTGCTGCAAGAATCTCGGCAGCGCCGCATAGATGGCGTCTTCACTGGCGAGACTCACGATGGTGGCCCCTCCCACCTGGTTGAGCAAACCCGCCGTGTCACCGGTTTCCGTGGTAAGGGCCAGGATCGGTTTGTTCAGCCGGAAGTATTCATATGTCTTCGCCGGAATCTGGTGGTCGCAGCAAGCCGCTTGCAGCAAGAGCAGGCAGTCAGCCATGGCTGCGTCCTGCAGCGACGCGTGATAGGGCAATGCGGGGAGAAACTCCACAATATCGTCGATGCCGAGTTTGGCAACTTCCTTTTGAAACTCCGCTTCGGCTCCACAGGCCCGCAACTCGACGGAGAGAGTCTCGCTGGTGATTCGACCCTCCGCTTTCAAGCGTGCTAAGGCTCGAAAAAAGGGAATGGGATCCCGTTCCCACGGATAAATCAATCCGGAATGCAGCAAGCGAATTTTCTTGTTGGAAGTCTTACGCGGCACAAGATGCTCAAAATCCGCTTCATCGTAGCCGTTGGGCAAGAGCAGGCAAGCTTCGGCGCTCAATTCCGGATAGCGCCGGCGATACATACGAATGGCCGCGGGCGCGGTGAACAAGAACCGCGATGCATGACGAATTGCCAGGCGTTCAATGGCTCGATAGGCACGGCGAATTCGCGGGTCCCTGGGATAGTCTTCTTCCGTCATCGTGTCGCGAAAATCCACCACCCAGGGTTTGCCGGTGAGCCGGTGCAACACAAAGCCAATCAATACTGCCGTAGCTATCGGAAAGGTGGTGAAGATGACGTCTATGTCGTTCGCCCAGATCTTGTACAGGCCTGCGGGAACCGCTCCCAGCAACCAACTGATCCAGCGATCAGGGACGGCGCAGGTGCGCAGGTAACGTCCGCCGAGCGCGAGGTGTTTTTGAGTATCCAGGCCAAACGCCCTGATCACCTGGACGGTGCCGGAAATCTCGTCGACTTGCGAATTGTCGCAGTGGTCATAGGCGCGCGGATTGATGGTCAACACAGTTGGCCGCCAGCCAAACTCCGGGAGATACCGGCACAGCTTCAGCGACCGCAACAAGCCACTGCTGCCTTTATGCGGCGGAAAGTGGTAAGCCACGAGCAGCACCCGTCCGCGAACGGCAGCTCCCTGCGATTCAGAGCTATTGCCGTCGCCGGACGGAATCGCGCAAGCCTCTACCATCTCGGGGGTCATTGTCGATTCGCGACTTGGAGGTGTTGCGATCACGAGTGCGGGCTCATCGGATCTGAATTAACCGCCTGAGGGGCGAATTCGACATCGCGCAGATAGTCGAAAGCTTCGCCGCGTTTGCGAATCAGACGAGTGCGGCCCCGCTCAACCAGCACTTCCGGCGGCGTAGGGTGGCTTAGGAATCCCAACGGACTGGCGGAGCGAGCATAGGCGCCAGACTGGAGAATGGCAATGATGTCGTCTATGTGGACCTGCGGCATGGAAACTGCACGGCCGAGCACATCTAAGGGAGTGCATAGCGGTCCAACGATGTCGATGGTGTTCTCGTCGGGTGCGTTCAAGCGGTTTGCGAGCGCGACCGGGAAATTCCGCTTGATGGTTTGACCCAGATTGCCCGACGCAGCCAAATGGTGATTCATGCCGCCGTCGACAATGGCGAATATTTTTGCGTGCGACACTTTCACGTCCACAACGCGAGTGAGATAGACGCCGGCCTCAGCCACCAGGAAGCGGCCGGGCTCAATCAATAGTCTAGTTCCGGCGAAGCAGGGATCGGCAGCAATCTCTTTCGCGAGCTCCTGCAAGTCGCTGCTCAGGCGCGTCATATCGAGCGGTTGATCGTTCGTGAAGTAAGGAACTCCCAGGCCTCCGCCAAAGTCGATGCTGTGGAGCGGCTCTCCCATTCGCTCGGCAACCCGCCGCGCGAGCTCGAGTCCTTTCCGGTACTGCCGAATCAGGACCTCGGCGTCTAGGATTTGAGTTCCAGCAAATATGTGAATACCGCGCAGCTGGATGCACGGCTTGGAGAGAACGAAGTCCAAAGCCGGATCCAGCATTTCTTCGTCAATCCCAAACGGCGCCGGCTTTCCGCCCATGCGCATGGCTCCGCCTTGCACCTCCTCGTTGGGGTTGATTCGCAGGGCCACGAACGCTTTCTTACGCTGCCGCTCGGCGATGCAAGCTATCCGGTTCAATTCCGTCATCGATTCCGCGTGGATCTCGCCTACTCCGACTTGCAGCGCAAGGTCGAGCTCTGCCGGAGTCTTGCCCGGACCGGCAAACACCATTCGCGCCGGCGGGCAGCCGGCTTCCTCGGCCTGGTAAAGTTCCCCGGCCGAGGCGATCTCCAGGCCCGCACCCTGGGCCAGGAAAAATGCCAAAATATTGGGATTAGGATTCGCCTTTACCGCATAATAAATTTCAAAGCTGGAGGGGAAGGTAGAGCGCAGTAGCTCCCATTTGCGCTGTAGGACGAGTCCATCGTAGACAAAAAGAGGAGTCCCAAACTCATCGACCAGCTGATTCACCTCGACACCGCCTACTCTAAGCCGGTTGTCAGAGTCGGGAAATGTCTCCTGGATGAGTTGCTTAATGTGCATAGGTCACAGACCTTCGCGGCGCCGGAGCGCTGGGTAATCTACCTTTCCGCTCGAGGTTTTAGGCAGCTCAGGCAAGAGTTCGAAAGACTTTGGCACCATGTGGCGCGGCATCTTCTCGGCGCAGAATCGCAGGATGTCGTCGCAGTCGAGAGGGTCTCCGTTCTTGGCCACCAAGAACGCCTTGATGCTCTGGCCAAGTACCTCGTCGGGCAGGCCGATGACGGCCGCTTGCCTTATCTTGCCGGTCTGGAACAAGACTTCCTCCACCTCCGTCGGGCTGATGCGATACCCCGATGACTTGATCATGGTGTCGCGGCGCCCGACGTAATAAAGGAATCCATCCTCATCCATCTTCACCAAATCACCGGAGTAGCAGACTCGCTCGCAGTCACCCAACTCCGGAGGCAGCAACGGATTGGGTTTCAGCACCCGATCGGTCGCGGCCGGATTTCCCCAGTACCCCATGGAGACAGTTGGCCCACGATGTACCAATTCGCCGATCTCACCCGGCCGGCATCGTTCGCCGCGTTCGTTCAGCACCAGAATCTCGGTATCGGGAATCGCCCTGCCCATGGATGTGGGCCGGCGATCCAGTTCTTCGGGCGGGAGATAGGTTGATCGAAAAGCTTCTGTCAGACCGTACATGAGGAAAATACTGGTCGTTGGCAGTGCCTGGCGAAGTACCTTCAGCACTGCCTGAGGCATGGCGCCGCCAGTATTGGTGATGTATCGGAGCTGCGGGAACTGGTGCTTGAGGATTCCGCCGTTCGCCAGTAACGACCAAACGGTCGGAACTCCAGCCAATCCGGTAATGGCCTCGGCCAGCAACGCATCGATAATTTCTTTGGCAAATACAAACTTGATGAGCACGATGGTTCCACCTTGCTGGATCGCGGTCATCAGTTGATTCATTCCTGCGTCAAAGCTGAACGGCAGCACCGCCAGAATTCGGTCCTGGCCGGTTATGCTGAGATAGGTGGAGACGATAGTGCTGCCGGCCACGATGTTTGCGTGGCTAAGCATTACGCCTTTAGGCTTGCCAGTGGACCCCGAGGTATACAAAATCGCGGCAAGATCCTTGGAAATACCCCAATCCTGCCAACTGGGCGTGACTGGCAAGGCCAGCATCTGCTGCAAGCGATGTACGGGCTTGATGTTGTGTTGCGTGTGCGCTGGATCCCATCCATTGCTTTGTCCGGTAACGACGTAGAACTTCATCGACGGAATGTCCTGCAGCACAGGAAGCAGCGTCTTGAGTTTCTCGGGCGTGGTAATCAGGGCGGTCATGCCGCAGTCCCGGGCGATATGCGCTACCTGCTCGGGGAACAACACGGTATTGATCGGAACGTACACCCCTCCGGCTTGAGAGATGGAAAAAATCGACTCGACCTGATCGAGGGAAGGCTCAAGGTAAATGCCTACACGGTCGCCACGTTGCATGCCGGCATTACGAAGTCCGGCAGCGATTGAGTTGCAGCGCTCCGCCAGTTGCCGATAAGAGAACCGTTGCCGGCCGTGGACAATCGCCTCTTTGTCGGGGTACCGCAGGGCGCTACCCTGAAGCATATGATGTATTAGAAATTCCATTGAACCTCGCTTCCGCTGCTTCGAAATTGACCTGGTCGAGCTAAGCCATCACGTCACCAAATTGAAAGTTCCATGTGGGGTTAGGTTGCAGCGGGCTTTGTGCGACTCCGTCGCCACCGGCGAATGCGACTACCCGGGCCGCCGCTCCCCTGGGTACGAAGCCGGCCTTCTCAAAAACCGAGGCAAACGAGGCTCCGCCGGCGATCAAGGCGCGAACCGACTGAATGGGACGTGGCCGCAACAACTCCGACAGCCACTGCAACAGCGCCGGCCCAGTGTGTTCCAGGTCCTCCCCGAAGAGATCAAACAAAAAAGCGTCGTCGTCCATCATCGAGAAAACCGCATAGGCAGCCAGCTTTCCCCGGCGGTGCGCGGTCACGACTTCAAATTGACGCAAGGGATTGCGGCGGTAACGCCAATTCAAGTCTTCCGCACTTCTGCGATTACGAATGCCACCGCCGCCACCCACCGCTTCATCCAACGCCGAAAATTCCGCACCGAAGTCGCCTTCGTGAACGGCACAATCCAATCCGTGGGAGTTTTTCCCGGCCAAGGCCGGCCAACGTAGCATCGGATTTACCGCCTGGGCCGCCAGCCGGGCGGCGCCTTGCCCTAGTATGTGTCCCAGCAATCGATCCGTCCGCAGCAGCTTTACGTGAGAGAACATGCGGCAGTTTTCGCGCAGTCCAAGGCGGTGGAACATGGCCATGCCCTTCTCATGGGGAGGACAGTCGTAGCAAAAGGCCAACTCTCCCCGAACTACGGGTTCGAATGTTGCGCGTTGCAACATAAGGGCTGGTCCAAGACTGCGAAAGCCGAGGTCAACTCCGAAATCCCCAACTTGGCCGCAAACGGCCAGCTTCCCATCCAGCCATACCGCGCGCGGGAAAAGGGACGCCACGCCAACCGCGCGGTCGCTCTCATCACACAGAAACCATGTATGGACGCGGCCTGCCGGGTTCTCGCCATACAACCACGAAAATCGCGCCGCATGCGGAAGGTCCTGGAGGTTTCGTGCGAGCAGGCGCAGCAATTGCTCGCGGTCCGCCTCGAAATCCACGGGTCTGACCCTCAGGCTCATCGCATAGGTCCAGGCTGTAACTGCATGGTGTGTTGCACAAACGCCGCTATCGATCGAACGCTCTGGAAATTCTCGGGAGTCAAATCTTCGTCGGCCACAGCCAGGGAGAATTCCTGCTGCAAGAACGTCACAAGTTCCAATACTCCCAGGGAATCCACCACCCCGCTCTCCAGCAGATCCGTCTCTGCTGTGATTTTCTGTTTACGCGCTGCAGGAAACGTGCGCGTCAGGAATTGATTAATCTTGCCGATAATGTCCGTGTTCTCCATGTTCTCCGTCATTCGATTCCTTTGCTTCAACTTTCCCGGTCACCATAGGTCAACAGCAGCTGAGGGTCCAAGTTTTTTCGTTGGGTATTCCAGGCGATGACCGGTGTCGATTCGCGCGCCCAAAATCCCATCTTCCGCAGAGTGTGACACCTGGGGTCGTTCGCCAGAACGGAAAGGCTAATCGCCACCACTCTGCGAATTCTGAGTAACCTGACTAAACGGCCGATTAAGCCCCGGACAATTGAGTCCTCGCAGCTTCCAAACAGGTCAACCACAGTAGCGTGGCGCTGGGAAATGGTGAAGGCGCAATAAGCCAGCAGTTCCTGGTCCCGATAGGCGGCAAGGAACTCATACTCGGCTAAGGGGTGTTGCCAATACCGCCAGTTCAGATACTGCGAGTTGCGCAAAATGCAATCGCCAAGGGAGGAGCCAATGCGGCCGGCGAGCCTGGAATACTCCGGGGTACACGCGCTCTCCTCCAGGCAATAGGCAACACCGGGAGGGTCGACTGGCGTGCCGTCGCGAAAAGCGAGGGCGACATCGGCGAGCTTGGCAACGGCCCGGGAGGCGCTCCCCAGCGGTATCACCAGCTCCATCTTGTCGCTCGTACTCAAGACCTTGACCATGCGCACAAACTTGTGGGTGGGAAGCAATCCCAGATGCTTGTACACCCCGAGCATTACGTGGCTGGGGAAGTCATAGCAAAAGGCGAACTCTCCCGCCTCAATCGCCGACAAACAGGCCCGCTGTAGCTGTAGAGCCGGACCCAGGCTGCGATGTTTCTCGCTGATACAGAAATCTCCCAGCACGCAGCCAACGACGCTGCGGCCGCCGATTATTCCGCGCCGCGGAAAAAGTGCCGCCATACCGACCGGCTCCGGCATCGCGCTGTCAAGTGCCAGCCAGACCCGCGCGGAGCCATGGGGACCGTCGCGATAGAGCCACTGAAAGCGGCGCTCGTCCATACCTGGCAACAGGTGGGTGCGCACCAGGGCCACTATGGCGCTCTCGTCGTCAATCAGACTCGCTTCGCGTATGTGGACAGCCATGGCGCTAAAGTCGTCACCCGAGTTCGTGACGGTCTATTACTCGTAGACTTGGGTTGCAAGCGTCATGCCACAGCGGGCCGTCAATTAAGTTCACCGGGGTGACCGTGAATCGCGGCATGCAGGGAAATTATTTTCCGTGTTTCCCCGGAAAAGTTGTTCCTAGATAGGCGTTTAGCTAATCGCGGCAAGCACTTGGGTCGTCTGCTGTATGCAACCTTGCGCGCTCCGCAACCAGCCCGTAACGAACCGCGTTATTTAGGTGAAAGATTATGTGTCCTGGACATGCGGCGGCTTGGACCGCACTTTTGGAACCCAACTTGCGACTAATCCACCTGCATAGGCGGATAGCTCAGCCGTAGAGCACCCTGACTACACCGGGGAGGTCGTAGGTTCAATTCCTGCTCCGCCTACCAAGATTGAGTGTGGAATGAAGATTGGCGGGCAAAGAATTCCGGGTAAGACCCTGGTGCTGATCGCGTCAGAGGCGGCCCTGATTGCAGTCGGGCTGCTGTTTGCAAGCGCAATACATTCGTGGGATATGGGCGCGTTCCGCGAACTGATCGCAGTGCCCGGGGTCTGGATCCGCTTCCTCATCGTGATCGTGGTCTGCGAGCTGGCTCTTTACTACTACGACCTGTACGACCTTCAGGTCGTAAGCCGACGCTCGGTTTTGTTTATACGGCTGCTGCAAGCGCTGGGAAGCGCTTGCCTGTTTCTGGCGCTGCTTTACTTCTGCGATCCTGATCTGAGTTTGGGACGCTGGGTAGCGGCGTTCGCTGCTCCGATCATCATCACCTTCGTCGTGGGATGGCGCTTGCTGGTCGATGCCAGCGCGCCATTGCTGCGTCGTAATGAGCGCATTCTCGTCGTAGGTGATGGACCGGCAGGGAGCTATCTCATTGAAGAGATTTTGCGCCGGCCGGAGCTGAATATTGAGGTCGCCGGCATACTACAGGAGAGCGCCAGCCACGAGCCAGGCGATGCTGCCACTCGAACAGCAAGCTCCCGCGGCTCCGCTTTGCGTCTGCAGTGGTCTTTGCGTTATTCATCGGTTCCGTCACTGCGAACCGGTACTGCGGGCTCGCTGCTATTGGAACATGCTTCAGCCGGGATGGGCAGCGGCGCCGCGGTTGTGGATTCAGCCGATGCCGTTGAACTGCCGGAGATCGTTTTTCCTGCTGTGATCGGCACGCCGCGCGAGATCGAGCGTTGCGTCGTCTCAGAACGCATTGATCGGGTGGTACTGGCATTCTCGGAGCGGCGCGGAAATATGCCGCTCAAAGAACTGCTCCGGCTAAAGTTTCTGGGAGTGAAGATCGAAGAGGCCCAGAACATGTACGAGAGGATCACGGGTCGAATCCTGCTCGATCATCTTGCGCCCAGCTGGTTAATCCTGGCCGACGGCTTTCGTAAGCACCGGCCGGTCATGGCAGCAAAACGCGCCATCGATATGGCCGTTGCGGGCATCGGTCTTGTACTCGCCTTTCCCGTAATGTTGCTGGTGGCACTGGCCGTGGTGTTGGAGAGCGGAAGGCCGGTGCTGTTCCGCCAACTCCGCGTTGGTGTGAATGGAGAGCCTTTTGAAATACTAAAGTTCCGCTCCATGCGCAAGGAAGCGCAACCCAAGGCGGAATCGTGGACTTCGGATGGGGATCCCCGCATCACTCGCGTGGGCAGCTTCATTCGTAAGTCTCGTCTCGACGAGTTGCCGCAACTGATCAATGTTTTGCGGGGCGACATGAGTTTAGTCGGCCCGCGGCCGGAGCAGCCCACGCTGGCACAAATGCTGGAAGAGGAGCTTCCGTATTATGACCGGCGGCACTGCTTGCGCCCCGGAATTACGGGCTGGGCGCAGGTCAAGTACGGCTACGGAGCAACCATCGCGCAATCGAAGATTAAGCTGGAGCACGATCTCTTCTACATCAAGCACCTGTCACTCGCGCTGGATCTGGCCATCATGTTTGAAACCGCCAAAGTCCTGTTATCGGGCCGAGGAGCGAAATGAGTGTCCTAAAACTGGTGCGGCCGGCGAAAGCTAATTCTTGCGCTGAGGTCTTATGAGCGGGATTTGTGGAGTTTGCGAACCAGGTTCGATGGTCAGCCGGTACAGCGCAGAAGCGATGCTGGATCGACTCGGCCTGCCCGGGGATCACCAGCGTGAAATCCTGACCGGTCGCTCGATTGCATTCGGAGTTTCTCGTCGCTGGCCCGAGCAGGAGTCAGCCAGCATTCCAGGGATTCAGATTGTTGCCAGCAGCGACTTACTCGACACCAGCGAACTGAAGGCGTTGGTGAACCGGAATGGAGTCGATGCGGCAATTTTGAGCACCGCTGAATTGCTGGCGTGGGGCTATAAGCTTCAAGGCACGGAGTTTCTCAGCCTGCTCACCGGCGCATTTGCTATGGCGCTGTGGGACGAGGATGCGCAGCGGCTGTTACTGGTCGTCGATCGATTCGGCATCAATCCGCTTTATTGGAGTTTTGACGGAAACCGGCTTTGGTTTGCTTCCCGTCCAGGAGCGATCATAGCTGTTCAAGAGACTGCTCCCGATCTCAATCCCTCGGCAGTGGTGCAGTTTCTCCTTTTCAGCACGATCCCGGCACCGTTATCGATCTATCAGGGCATCACGCGCATGAAGCCGGGACACTTCGTGGTCTTCGAGCGAGGTTCCTGTCGCGAAGAGTGCTATTGGGATATGCGGTACGAGGAGCGCTCTGATGGCGACGAGCAATATTGGGCCCGCGAACTCCAGGAGAACATGCGCCAAGCGGTTCGCCGTCACTTGCCGGGTTGCGCGCCCGAGAAGACCGGCGCCTCTCTCAGCGGCGGCACGGATAGTAGCAGCGTGGTCGCGTTCATGGACGAGTGTCAGTCCCAGGTGCAGACGTTCTCGATTTATTTCGCCAATCCCCGTTACAGCGAAATTGAATTTGCGCGGACGGCGGCGAGGCGCTTCCATACCCGTCACTTCGAAAAGGCGCTGACTCCAGCGGATGCGTTAGTAGCCATTGAAAAAGTGGCTCAGTACTACGACGAGCCCTTCGCCAACTCCTCGGCCATCGGAGGATATTATTGTGCGTTGCTGGCGCGCGAGAACGGCATCGACACTCTGCTGGGCGGCGACGGAGGCGACGAGCTGTTTGCCGGGAATGAGCGCTACGCGACCGACAAGCAGTTCCAGATTTATCACTCTATTCCGGCGTTTCTGCGTCGCGGTTTGCTGGAGCCGGTAGCCCGGATGTTGCCCGACAATGGCGTCTTAGGTCTTCCCCAGCGGTATATGAAACGTGCCGGCATTCCCAATCCAGCCCGGATCCTGTCTTACAGTGTCTTCTTGAGTGACGCACCGAACGAGATTTTCGAAAACGATTTTTTGCACCAGGTACCTCGTGAGCAGTGGCTCGACATCGCGGCAGGCCACTTCAATAAGCTGCCGGTGAGCGAACTCAACCGCTTCCTGTATATGGATTTGAAGATGACCCTGTCCGACAATGACATTCCCAAAGTGGTGGGCACGGCAGAGATGGCTGGGGTCAGAGTACGATTTCCGCTGCTGGACCATCGCCTGGCCGAATTCTCAGGACGAATTCCAAGCCGCTTGAAGTTGAAGGGCCTGAAGAAACGTTACATCTTCAAGCAGGCCATGAAAGGAATCTTGCCGGAGAGCGTGCTGAACAAGAAGAAGCACGGGTTTGGCGTGCCATTGGCCACCTGGTTTCTGCAGGATCCTAAGCTCAACGCCTTCATGAACGATGTTCTTTGCGATCCGCGCACCCGGCAGCGAGGAATTTTTCGTCCTCGGTTCCTCGATCAGTTGATGGATCTACACCAACGCGATCACACCATCTTCTACGGCGAGATCATCTGGTACTTAATGGTCCTCGAGTTATGGCAGCGCAGGCAGGCGAGTTTCGCTGCGAGCCTTACCGCCGCGCCGTGAATCCTCGGCTAGTTGCGGCTTTTTTGCGACGGTGCCGGCGGCACAGGCAAGGCAGCACCGTTAACTGAGATCAGGGAAGGGCCGGCTTTTGCAGGACCGCGAGAATGTTTGTGCGCATACCTGCCAAGGCCTGAAGACGAAGTAGCCTGATGAGCAGCAGCTCTGGGATCACGCCAGGACCGAGTATGACGCTCTGGGCGGAAGATTCGAGAGAGATGTAGTCCAGGATGACCAGACCGTGGTTGGCGGCAGCGGCCGTGATTGCGGCACGGGTGTTGAGCCGGTAGAAAGTGGGATACACGTCCTCCACTTTCCTTCCCAGCAGAAAGCGGCTAATGTGAGGCAGGGAGCGCCCCGGAAACAAGCGCGTTACCAGGCTGGAATACCCAATTGCATTGGGAGTATGGAAAAGAAATAGACCGCCGGGCTTAAGAATGCGGGAAATTTCTCGCAGAGCGATAGCTGGAGATTCCAGATGTTCGACCACCATGTTTGCGGTTACCAGGTCGAAGCTCCCGTCTTGGAACGGCAACTGATGCAGCTCTCCGCATACCTTCCGTTGTATGGTGTCGTGCTGGGCCAGGCTTTGGAAGTCGCGATCAACCCCAAACACAGCACGCGCCAGGGCGACGATGGTTTGCGATTGCTGGTCTCCATCCGGCATCCACTCAGGCAGCAAGCGGTGACCGCAACCGAGATCGAGCCATTTTGTTTTGGGAGATACAAGCGAAGTGAGTTTGTCTCTGTAGGCAAACTGAGAATTCTTCAGCCCGGGCGCAATTACAGCTTGTACCGACCAGTAGAAGCGGTACATCCGGCGTCGAAACCTGTCTAATCGAGTGTCCATGACGTTTGTAGCTGGCCCAAAACCGATGCGAGCCAAATCACCGCCGGTCCGTGCGATTCCCGCTGACCCGAACGGCTTCGGTATTCTGAAAAAAAAGCGAGTTCTTTACCAGCATCGCACCCAGGCAACCTGCGCGGAAGGAGAGCACATTCGCGGTGTGGTCGCTGCTTTTCGCTCGCTCGGCCATGAAATCCAACTGGTGGAGCCTCCATCGGTCAATTCTGAGAAATCCGACACATTCACGAAAGATGGTGCGAAACCAGAACAGCGGGGAATCTTCCGGCGCCTCATTAGTTCCCTTGCATCTGGCGTGCCGGAAATTGTCTTCGAACTCTGTGAGTTAGGGTACAACTTGTGGGAGACGCCACGCTTGTTTTGGCGCGCCTGGCGCATGCACCCCGATCTGTTGTACGTGCGATACAGCCTCTTCACGATCGCCCCGGCTTTGGTCTCACGCGTCCTCAAGATTCCGCTGGTGCTCGAAATCAACGATGCCACGTTCATCACCAGGTCTCGTCCTCTTGCAATGCGGCGCACCGCGAGACGCATGGAAGGCTATATCTTTCGCAGTGCGTCATTCTGTGTCACCATCTCGCACCAATTCGCGAAACTGGCGTGTGACGAACTGCATCTGGATCGGCGAAAATTTGTGGTTCTGCCCAATGCCGTCACCCCCGAACGTTTCGCGCCCGCTCCCAACAACAGTCGAAACGCCAACCCGATACTCGGTGTAGTGGGTGCATTTGTACCGTGGCACGGTTTGGATTTCCTGGTCGAGGCAGTGGCGCGTTTGCACGCCAGCCATCCAGAGATCCGTGTCCTCTTGGTAGGAGACGGCCCCATTCGCGCCGAAGTTGAGGCCGAAGTGAAGCGCTTGGGCCTCGACGAGGTGATTCAATTTACCGGATTTATACCGCCTGCGCAGATACCGCAGTTCCTGCGCAAGATGGATATTTGCATTATTCCCGATTCCAACTCTCATGGCTCGCCTATGAAGCTTTTCGAATATATGGCAATGGGCAAAGCGACGCTCTCGCCCCGATATTCGCCCATTGTGGAGGTTATCGAGGATGCTGAGACAGGGTTATTGTTCGCTCCGCGGAATCTCGACGATTTCTGCCGCCAAGCGGAGAGGCTACTGCGCGACCCGGTTCTCGCCCAAAAGATAGGCCGGCAAGCCCGCCAGGTGGTGCTGGAGAAACATACCTGGGAGGTAAATGTTCGAACGTTGCTTAGTGAATTGCAACGCCAGTCTGCAAGACCGGCCGGTGGTGGCTAGCAGGTTGCTGAAAACCTGGAAAGTGCAGATCCCCTCGCCGGCTGAAGCCCGGCTTATCGGCACGGCTGAAGAGGCCGATGAAAAACTGCTATATCGCCGAGTGCCGCCGGGTGAAGTGTCTGCGTGAGAACGGTGTCGTCGCTACGCGGCTCGGAATAATTTCCCACTCCACCCAGGATTCCGCTTCGCTTCATCCTGGGCTAACGACATAGCCGCCCCTGCGGGGCTGGATTTTCGCTGGTCATGTTCCACCGCCACGGAGAAAGGTTAGTTCTCACGCATACACTGAGGCCCGGCTCCGGAGGGTGCAGATAAAGGGCTTGAACGCGGACCTGAAGGTCCGCTCTACCCGATCACGGCGAAATCCAGAGTTTTTCAGCGACCTGTGAAGCCGTGCCCTGACACGAAGCCTACCAATGCGGAGTTTTTTCAGCAGCCTGCTACGGAACTTTCACCCTTCACACTTGGGCTGTCCCGCCGGCCTCGCCTGACGGCGTTCCGGGTATAAATTATTTCCAGAGCGTCGGGAAAAGATATTCTCATTTTCGCCGACCCTCGATTATTCCCCGCTTCGGTTGTGCAGAAAAGCCGTCGAGCTCGCTCAAAGTATTGGTTCCAGACAAGTAAGCGCCGATCCTTTGCCTGTGCCCGTCTTGGTAAAGACAATTTGTCTTTGGACTGCGACTTGCACTACAGCCCAGCATAGGCGATGCGTTTGCTGGGCCGATCTTCCTATTCCGGGGAGGCTTGGATGCGGTTATGCCCAGCCGCCTCAGCAACCCCGAAGTTCCGGGCTTCCGGACACAATGCCCGGCACAGGTGCTGGCAGAGTGCTAACGAAACCCGGAAATAGTTATGGCCAGGCAAGTTCCCCGGTTCCGACCATCCAGACGAGAGGCTTAGTGTAGGAGCTTTATGATACGGCAAAGTAACACCGATTCCGACCTTGGCTTTACAAGCAGGCTTAACTTGGTAAATGGACGGCAGATTCTGACGCTGCTGATATTGAGCGGCCTCCTGCTCACGCTCATGATCGGCTGTACGCGAGATCCTAAGGTTAAAGCCGAGAATCACTTTGCAAAGGCTGAAAAGTATGTGCAGAAAAATAACCCAGAGGCGGCGATCATCGAGCTGAGAACGGCGCTGCAGCTCAATCCGAAGCTGGCTAAGGCCCACTTTGCGCTGGCCAATCTGGAGCTACAACGAGGGGCCGGTCCAGCGGCGTTTCAAGAATATGTCGCTACCACCCGGATTGATCCCCACCATCGTGAAGCGCAGATCATGATCGGCGAGCTGCTGGCTCGGGCCAAGAATTTTCCCGAAGCCAAAGGTCAAGCACAGCTCATCCTCAGCAACTGGCCTGGCGAGAAGGTTGGGACCTTGTTGCTGGCCGAGAGCTATTTTGGCTTGCAGGACTATAAGCAATCTCAAATCTTGATCGATTCGATATTGGCTGAAGATCCCAACAATGTCCGGGCTTTGCTCGATCTTTCATTTTTGCAACTGGCGGACAAGAAGGTCTCCGAGGCGGAAGCGACTCTCAAGCGGGCACTGCAATTGGATCCCGCAAACATCTCGACCACGGTGGTGGCAAGTGGCGTCTACGAGATGAACGGTGACCTGCCAGCCGCTGAATCTGTTCTCAAAGATGCGCAACAGCGCAATCCCAATCAAATTCCATTTGATGTCGCGATGGCGAATTTCTATATGCGGCATAAGCGCTACGCCGAAGCCGAGCCCCTGTACAAGCGTATTCAGGAGTTAGGCAAGAGTCAGGCGGAATACCGGGACGTGTTGGCCGAATTTTATATGGCGACCTCGCGACCACGCGATGCCCAAGTCGAGTACAAGCGCCTGTTGGACGCCAATGGCAAAGACTGGCAGAGCTTGCGTGGTTTGGGTTGGGCGTATCTGGCCGATGGCAACTCCAAAGAGGCAAGCGCCGTCGTGACCAAGCTGCTGAAAAACAATCCCAAAGATTGGCAAGCTCTCTCGCTACAAGGGAAGATGCTGCTGGATCGCGGGCAGGCGGCCGATGCGGTCACGGAACTGCAGAAGAGCAACAAGGTTAATCCCGACTCTCTGGAAACAAAGTTCGATTTGGCACGCGCCTACATCGCCATCAATGATCTTCAGAGCGCCCAGTCAGAGCTGCAGGACATTATGAAGGTCAATCCGAACTATCCGATGGCAGCTGACATCCTGGCTTCACTGGATCTCAGCCGCGGGCGCGTGGATGACGCGATTCGAAGTCTGAAGAACGAAGTGGCGGCCAAGCCTGACGCTGTGGGAGCACAACTGCTCCTCTCGCAGGCCTACATGGCAAAACGGGATTGGAGCACGGCCGAGTCGAACCTGAACAGTATTCGCGGCATCGCCACTACCCCTGCGAGCAAGGGCGCGGTGCTTCAGTCTTTGGCTTCGGTCAAACTCGCGCAAAAACAATTTGCCGAGGCCGCGAAGTTGGCGGGCGAATCTCTCGATGAGACTCCAAAATCATCGATAGCGCTTTCCGTACTCGGCTCAAGTTATCTACTCCAGGGACAGGCTGACCAGGGTATCCAGGCAGTTCAAACACGGCTGGCCAAGACTCCTGACTGGGCGGATGGGTTCGCAGTTCTGGGCCGGTTAGCGATACAGAGCGGCCGCTTCAATGTCGCGATCGACTCCTTCAACAAAGCATTGAGCCTTCACCCCAACCTTACCGCGGCCACGCTGGGCTTGGGCGACACCTATTTCGTCAGCAAGCAGTTCGATCTGGCGCTTTCGCCCTATCAGCAAGCTGCGCAGCAAGAGTCAGTGCGTTCCTATGCTCTGCTTCGAATGGGCCAGATCTACGAGAGAAAAGCCGACTTTGTGAAAGCTCAAGACTCGTACGAAAAAGCACTGGTAGCCAATCCGGAAAATGTGACCGCGAAGAACAACCTGGCATGGCTCTATGCCGAGCACGGGGGCAACATCGACGTCGCGCTGAGGCTGGCGGAAGAGGCCAAAGAGAAGTCGCCTAACGATCCCGGTGTTGCAGATACGCTGGGCTGGATTTATGTGAAGAAGGGCTCTTATGAGGCCGCGGTGGCGAATCTTCGCGATTCCGTTGCCAAAGACCCGAATAACGGCTCCTATCTCTATCACTTGGGAACGGCATACTACAAGCTGGGGCGGGCGGCACAGGCAAGGCAAGAGCTGGAAGCAGCATTGAAGATACCAAATTTTGGCGACGCATCCGACGCCAGAAAGATGCTGGCTGAGCTTTCGGTCAAGTAGAAGACATCTCGTCCTCGAGGATGAATCGACGGCTGCTGCTCGTCGTGGCAGCGGCGGCCTGCAACAGGGTTCAGGCTCTGTTGCACTCGCTTGTCTAAGGGCAAAACCCGGCAGAGTAGATTACCATCGTAACCAAAATTGCGCCGAAAGTTTGGTTACCATAGTATCATCCAGCTGTTGATTTCGAGTACTTTCATGCGAGCCGAATGCTAGCCTCAGGCATGGACATGCGGGTAATGCCTGCAAAAGGTTGTGCTTTCAAGCTCAACATTCTTCCTGCTTTAACAGGCCTTCTACTATTCGTCTTCCCCGCTCTCGCCGTTGGGCAAAGTCTTCCTCCGGGTCCCGGATGGCATCCTCTTCCGAACACTCCTGTCCAGCAAGCTTGTCCGGCCGATAATCCGAACGGCATGTTCAGCGACACCACTATGACCACCACCACCTGGTACTACTTTTCTCAGCAATGTAAGTACTGGTTCGATGCGTGGAGTGGCGGAGCAGTAGACGATGTTCACCAGCAACTGATTCTCTTCGGAGGGGGCCATGACGACTCGGAAAACGACATGGTGCTCACCTTGGGCTTGAGTGGGACACCGGCATGGAGGCGGTTCAAGGACCCTACGGTCCCGGTACCTTATCCCGATTCGCAGAACTGGGAAGGATTGCAGCCTTACTTTGTGCGCGCCGCGGATGGCGGAATCTATAGGCCAGGAGCTAGTCCCTCCTCGCGTCACACCTATGGCGGGCTACAGTACGTTCCGTCTCAAAATAAGCTGTATGCCTTCGGTGGATCTGTCGCGCATGGCGGCATGATGTCGACGGAATTATGGAGTTTGGACATGAGCAGCGGCTCATGGACGCTCACTTCACCCTATGGAAGGGTCCCGGGAGGTTCGCCGACCACCGCCTACAATCCCAGCAATGGCCACGTAGTCATGCACGACAACAATTGGTCGCTCTATGACTACAATCCCGCAAGCAACAGCTTCACGCTGTTGACGAACAATGCGAACGTTAGCAACACCTATCATTCCGCGGCTGCCATTGACCCGGTACACAATTACTTCGTCATTGTTTCCAGCGGCGGCGGTTCCGCTCCAGCCTACGACTATTATCCCGGCACCCCAGGCCAGCAGATCGTGCGCGGATTCGACCTCTCGGGCTCAGACAGGTATGCAACTCACACGTGGGACGATCCAAGTTGCAATCTCATCACCGCTTACACTGGCCTACAGTGGGATTCCGCCCTGGGCTTGCTGGTGGGCTACCCCGGCGGCGGCAATCGGGTGTTCTTTCTCAACGCCGGCCCCACCAGCGTTTCGACATCGTACGGTACAGTCCCCTCGCACAAATGCTTGAATGTGACCATTGGCACGCAGAAGGGAGTCGATTACCCGCAAGATCCCGAGATGCAGAATGGCTCATACTTCACCGGCCTGAATCAACGGTTCGCCTACTTTCCGTCGCTTGACGTTTTCGCGCTGGTAAATCGGATCAGCAGCGGCGCCGGGGCATGGATTCTGCGTCTGGCGGGAGGCACTGGCCAGCCGAACCTCACGGTTTCCGATTCTCCCGCTTCACTGACTCTTGCGCAGGGAAGTTGGGGAACCAGTACGATCACCACCGCCATTAGTGGTGGATTCAATAACGCCGTGAATTTGGCGGCCTCGGGAGCGCCTGCGGGCACGGCCGTCGCTTTCAATCCAAGCACCATACTAGCGCCGGGCGCGGGTACGTCGACTATGACGATCACGGTGGGTACCAGCACCGCGGCAGGGACGTATCCCATCACCGTAACTGCCAGTGGGGGTGGACTGGCCCCGACAACAACTTTCACACTGACGGTCACGCTAGCCCAAGGTCCGAATCTCTCCGTCTCCGCGTCGCCGTCTTCACTCAGCGTGAATGAGGGAAACCAAGGGACCACAACTGTCACGACTGCGATTAGCGGTGGCTTCAACAATACGGTAAATCTGTCGGCCACCGGAGCGCCTGCCGGCACTACCGTCAGCTTCAATCCGAGTACCATACTGGCGCCGGGCGCGGGCACGTCGGCGATGACCATCACCGTGGGTACCAGCACAACGCCGGGAAGCTACCCGATCATAGTAACGGCGGCCGGGGGTGGCTTGGCTCCGACCACAACCGTGACTTTGACCGTAACCTCGCAATCGGGCTGGCAGCAGGGGTTCGACTTCCGGGCGACGGCCGGCTATGTGACCGATCCGCCTTACACCAACTATGTGCTGGCAAGCACGGCATATCCCACCACGATGGGTGGAGTGACGTACGGCTGGGTGAATACGTCGTTGCTGCAATCCAGTAATCGCAGCACGCAGGTGGATCCCCGGCTGGGAGGGATCAACTATGTGAGGGACGGCAGTCCGGGGACATTTTATGTGGACCTGCCGAGCGCCGGCACCTACAACGTGTCGCTGGCCATGGGGGACGAAGGTTACGGGCAATGCTGGCACCTGTGCCAGGTGCAGTTTCTGGACGGGAGCACGGTGCTGGCGACGGTCGGCGGTGGACCGACAAGGGCGGGCTACTTTTATGATGCGCTGGGCAGCAACTGGGCGGCAGCCACGTGGCCGGAGGACAACCTGCCAGTGCAGGTGACGATGGCTGGGACGCGGCTAACGGTCGTGGTAGGAAGCAGCACCAACGACGGATACATCACGCCGATCGCGTACTTGGGCCTGAGTCAGGGGTCGGGGAGCGGCGGTAACTTCGGGCTGACGGCGGCGCCGGGGGCGCTGACCATCGCGCAAGGCAATCAAGGCAGCTCGACCATCACGAGCACGATCAGTGGCGGGTTTAATAATGCGATCAGCCTGACGTCATCGGGAGCGCCGGCGGGAACGACGGTGAGCTTCAATCCGAGCACCATACCAGCGCCGGGCGCGGGCACGTCAGCGATGACCATCACGGTGGGAAGCACGACCGCGCCGGGCACATATCCAATCACGGTGACAGGCACGGGAGGCGGGGTGAGGCAGACCACTACTGTGACCTTAACCGTGACTCTGAATTCACCTCCGGACTTCACGCTGACAGCGGCGCCGACGTCGCTGACCATCGCACAAGGCAATCAGGGCAGCTCGACAATTACGACCACGATCAGCGGCGGATTCAATAACGCGATCAGTCTGACCTCGTCGGGTGCGCCGGCAGGAACGACGGTGAGCTTCAATCCGAGCACCATACCGGCGCCCGGGGCGGGCACATCGACGATGACGATTGCGGTGGGTACGAGCACCGCACCGGGGACGTATCCCATCACGGTGACGGGCAACGGCGGAGGCGATCAGCACAACGCCACCGTCACCCTGACGGTAACCTCGCAGTCGGCATGGCAGCAGGGGTTCGACTTCCGGGCCACTGCTGGTTATGTGACCGATCCGCCTCACACCAACTATGTGCTGGCAACGACGGCATATCCCACCACGATGGGTGGAGTGACGTACGGGTGGGCGAATACGTCGTTGCTGCAATCCAGTAATCGCAGCACGCAGGTGGATCCCCGGCTGGGAGGGGTCAACTATGTGAGGGACGGCAGTCCGGGAACATTCTATGTTGATTTGCCGTCGGCGGGGACGTACAGCTTGGCGCTGGCCATGGGGGATGAAGATTACGGGCAATGCTGGCGCCTGTGCCAGGTGCAATTTTTGGACGGGAGCACGGTGCTGGCGACGGTCAGCGGTGGACCGACGAGGGCAGGGTACTTTTACGATGCGCTGGGCAGCAATTGGGCGGCAGCCACGTGGCCGGGGAACAACCTGCCAGTGCAGGTGACGATGGCGGGGACGCGGCTAACCGTAGTCTTGGGAAGCAGCACCAACGACGGATACATCACGCCGATCGCGTACTTGGGCCTGAGTCAGGGGTCAGGAAGCGGCGGCAACTTCGCGCTGACGGCGGCGCCAGGGGCGCTGACCATCGCACAAGGCAATCAGGGCAACTCGACCATCACGAGCACGATCAGCGGCGGATTCAACAATGCGATTAGCCTGACCTCATCGGGGGCCCCGGCAGGAACGACGGTGAGCTTCAATCCGAGCACCATACCAGCACCGGGCGCAGGCACGTCGGCGATGACGATTGCGGTGGGTGCGAGCACCGCGCCGGGGACCTATCCCATCACGGTTACGGGCAACGGCGGAGGCGTAAGACAGAGCACCACGGTGACCTTGACGGTGAGTCTGGCATCGCAGCCGGATTTCACATTAACGGCGGCGCCGACATCGCTGACGGTGGCCCAAGGGAATCAGGGCAGCTCGACAATTACGACCACGATCAGCGGCGGATTTAATAATGCGATCACCTTGACCTCATCGGGAGCGCCGGCAGGAACAACGGTGGGATTTAATCCGAGCACCATACCTGCGCCCGGGGCGGGCACCTCGGCGATGACGATTACGGTGGGTACGAGCACCGCGCCAGGAACCTATCCCATCACGGTGACGGGCAACGGCGGAGGCGATCAGCACAATGCTACCGTCACGCTGACTGTAACCAACTCCACCGGCGTTTCGGGGAACGGCATAACCGTGACCGACCTTTCGGGAAGTGGCCAGAACAACCGGTTTGTTTCCTTGGGACGGTTCTTCAAGCAGGGCGACATTCCGCACTTTGCTCAAGCGGTGGTAAATGGAAATCCGCTGCTGACCCAGTGTGACGTGAAGAACCGCTGGCCGGATGGATCGTTGAAGTTTGCGATTATCAGTTTCATACTGCCGACGGTTTCGACAGGTGGAACGGCAGTGACCTTCCAGGACCAGGGCACCGGAAACAACACGGATTATCTAACCCAATCGAACATGCTGGATCCGGCCTATGACTTCGAAGGGGTCATGCAGCTCACCGGGACGGCATGCCCCTCTATCAGCGCGCGTGCGATGTTACAAGCCGGACATTTCCGCTACTGGCTGCAAGGTCCCATCGTTACAGCCGTGATCATTGAGGACCGAGACGGCCGGAGCAATGATGTCGAAACGGATGGCGCCGCCGGCAATCCTCTACATCCGATCTTTGAGGCGTGGTTCTATCCTCAAGGCCACAAAGTAGAACTTGGCTTTACGCTGGAGAATTCCTGGGCGTCCTCCACGGGCACGAGAAGTGCGAGAAACCAGACCTTTGCGCTGTCCATTACCACTGGCAACACGGCGCCAGCCACACGCCTAACGCAAGCGTCGTTTACTCAGTGGGCGTTCACGCGGTGGCGTCGCAGTTTCTGGCTTGGTTCCGACCCCGCACCGATTCAGTTCAACTTCAATCCTCAGTACCTGGTTACAACCGGAGCATATCCGGCTTACGATCCCAACTACATGCCGCCAACCGCGGGGGCGGTTAATGCGGAATACTCGGTTTACACGTCGCAGACGACAACGTCGCCCGCTTTGCTGACGATACCGGGAATCGATAACGTGAGCGGCAATGGCGGCATCGTTGACTACGCTGAGTATTTAGATTCGGGAGGAGACCCGACACACGGAAGCTGGATCGGTCTTTTCCCCACGTGGGACATTTACTACCTGCTCACAGGCGATGCTCGCATACAAAAAATGATGACCGACAACGCTGATTTGGCGGCGCGATTCCCCATGTGGTTCCGCGAAGCCGATCACAACGCAGGAACCGGACATTACTTCGACTATCCGGGTTCCGGCAGTGTCGATCCCTACGGTCACGTGGTTTCGATTAATGCGAGGCAGCAGGTCCCCCTGTTGCTAAGCCAGTGGAATGCCGGAACTGGATCCTCCAACAACCAATGCACCGGGGGCGCCGGTGACGACATTCGCGCCGGTGCCGCGCTTAGTTATGGTGGATGGCAAGCCCTGGGCACAAGCCACCTTCCCGATTTTGCCTATATTCCCTACACGCTAACCGGTAAGTACTACTATCTTGAGCAGGAAATGATGGAGGACGGTTACGTCGCAGGCTTCTACACCGGCTGCTACAACCTGTCTCAGAGCTATTGGCGCCAGGGATATCTCGGACTGATGCAATGGGGGGTTCGCGATCAGGCGTGGGCCCTGCGCTCCCTGGCCTTTGGGGCTTTCATAAGTCCTGATGGCGATCCGGAAGGGCCCTACTTTGAGGACAAGCTGCTAAATAATATCGCTCGCCTGGAAGGGGAGCATGGTTTGACGCTGGATATCACCGACACCAGTGACCGGACCACTGCCTACACCTGGGGCCATAATGTGGCCCAGGAGAGTCAGGCGGCTAATCCTTCACCGTTGGGAGCATTCGATGTAGATTCGGCTGCCTACTCTTATGCTCAGAACGGATACGAAAATAACGTCAATCCGAATACGTTAAAAGCTGCCGGCTCGATGTTTCAGGAAGCATTCATGAACGTCGCCCTGGGATTAGCACGCCAGATGGGAGTAGCCAATACCAGGGGGATACTCACCTGGGAAGCCAAGCGCCCGTTCCATATGCTGCTTGACCCGAGCGTGAACCATTATCTTATCGGACAATACTGCTACCCTTCGCAATATACCAATGGAACATGGGTAGCGGATTGGCCAAACTTCCAGGCCAACTATCTTACTCTTCCGACCGGGTGGGGAGGAGTCGGATCGACCGACGATGTCCGCGGTTTTCAGCAGATGAGCGGAGTCAGCTTCATGACCGACATTACCGTGGATGGTATCAACGGTCAGGCCGTGTGGACCTGGTTCAAGGCCAACAAACCGAACCAATCGGAATTCCAAACAACCGATCCGCGATGGAGCATCACACCTCTGCATTGAAGGACAAAAGCCCGCGCTTCCGAGGCGCGGGCTCGTAATCGATTGCACAGACGGGAGAGGGCCGGAGGTCCTACAGCAGAACTCGCCGTCTCAAGAAGCCGACACCGGCAAGCATGCCAGGGATCAGAATAGCCATCGATGCCGGTTCGGAAACTGGCGTGAACGGCTGGGTGTCTCCGACGTACCCGGTGTTCCCATTACCGTTGGCTAAGTGGCCGGCAAAGAAACCGCTTCCCGCCCCACCCGAACTCAACTTTTCAAAGTCGGCCAGCGTGAGGCTGCTTGCGCTGCTGAGCGTGAAGGTAAAGGTACATCCTGCGCCCTGATTAACGCAGTCACCACCGTCCGATCCACCGCTTTTTCCGGTGTCGAAGTTATACTTGAAACTTCCCCAGCCGTCCTCGTTGCCGGAGCCGCCAAGACTATACGAACCGACCTCTCCGCTGGCGCTCACGAGGCTGACACTCACGCCATTAATGGTGTTGAAGCCAAACGTGTCAAAAATGTAACCGTTCAGCAAGCTGGTTACAGTGAAGATCGCGGTACTCCCGTTTACATCAAGGTTTACCTCGGCACAGGGCACCGCGCTGGTGCACGGAACCGCGCTCTGATCATTTGAGCCAGTCAGGTACCAAGACTGCGTGGAATCTGCAATGGCTACACTGGAAAAGCCGGCCAGACACAACACTAAAGCAAGGGCCGCCCACATTTGTCTGCGCACTTTATCGCCTCCGAAATTTACTCGCAACCGGAGACAGTGCACATGCTGGGCCAATGTTCCATGTGGATAACAGCAACGCAGACGAAATCGTAAAATGCTGAGAATCCGCTAGTTAGCTTTCGAAAGAACAATTTATTTCTAGCCGTGTGATGAGTAACTATATTGGTCGGAAAGACTCTTCAGTCAAATTGGGAAAAGAAGTACATTTTTCCTAATTGCAAATAGGATGCGGGAAATATTTTATTTCGATTTGAGAGCTCTTTCGGGGAGCAAGGAAACCGCTCGTTGCCGGGAATCTTCGGCAGATGAATTGCTGCGCAATGAGCTGGAGTCTTGACTGATGACGCAGCCTCACGAGCAACTAAAGCACCCATCATCTCCACAACTCAGGGTAGTTTTCCTGGTAGGAAAGGATGACGGGTCAACCCGGTTGGCCATTGCGGAGGTTTGCCAGTTGTCCGTCGTGAAGCCGGTTGCCGTCCTCGTCGGCACCCACGCAATATCGTTTCTCAAGCGGATGAAGAATCTACGCCGGAGTGTTCGAAAGGAAGGGTGGCGCTACCTTCCCATCCGGCTCGCAGAAGGGCTCCGAGCCGTAACTGACAAGCTCGCTGACCGGGCGGTCGTGTCACAAGAAGAGGTGCGCAGCGTTTTGCGGCAAGCATTTCCCGAGCGTTGTTTCGACATGGAGGAGCTCGGCGCCAAGTTGGGATTTGCGGTTCGTCGAGTCGGGCACCTGAACCAAGCGCCCGCGATTGAAGCGCTTCGCCAATGCGAGGCAGATCTAGGCATTGTGCTGGGAGGGCCCATTCTGAAAGCTACAACCTTCGAAATCCCGCGCCTGGGTTGTATCAATCTGCACAAAGGCAGGGTTCCCGAGTATCGCGGCATGCCTCCAGGATTCTGGGAGCTTTATGACGGTGCACCCAGCGCCGGGGTGACCGTTCACCACGTCGCTACGAAGCTGGATGCCGGGGACGTTATCGAGACCGCTGAAATCACAATCTCTGCCTGCGAAACACCGGAGAGCTTGCGCGAGAAGCTACATCAGGAGGGCGCACGCACCCTGGCTCGCGTTGTGGCACACCTGCAGACCGGTACCGCCCAGCGGCGCAAGCAGACGGACATTGCGCTGAAGCCAAGAACGAAACCAACGCTTCGAGATATTGCGGTTCTGCACCGGCGGCTGCCGCATTGGCGTACCCAGAACGACTGGCTGGTTGCGATCAAGAACCTGATATCGCTGACGGTTTACTACTCCGGTCTCTATGCGGTACGCAAGGCATGGCGCAGGAGTTCGCGAGCGGCGATTCTTCTTCATCATCGGGTAAACGATTATGCCGGCGACAAGCTGAGCGTCGACACGGAGACCTTTGCGGCGCAGTTACTCGCGTTATCCAAGCGCTACCCAACGATGACAAGCAGCGAGTTGGTTGATCGCATCCAGCAGAAGAAGGCGATTGCTCCGACCACCGTACTGATCCACTTCGACGATGCCTATAGGGATGTATTTACCAACGGAGCCCCAATCCTGAAGGCATTGGGAATGCCCGCCATGGCGTTCGTAAACTCCGGATATGTCGACACTGACCGGGTCTTTGCTCACGATCTTCAAAAGTATCCATTTCAATTCGAAAATTTCCGCAGCTGCGATCTCCGGGAATGGCTCGCCCAGGGATTTGAAATCGGTGCGCACACGGTAAACCACGTCGACCTGGGCCAGGTTAGCGGGGAGGAAGCTCGGTATGAGATTTCCGTCTGCGCAACCCAGTTGCATGAGCAGACAGGAAAACCGCCGGCTCTGTTTTCCTTCCCATTCGGTAAGCCCTCGAATATCCGTGACGAAGCCGTGGCCGAGATTCGGCGAGCTGGATACAGGGCTATTTTTTCCGCGCATGGAGGTTTTGTCGGAACGAAGACAGACCTCTGGGACATTCCGAGGCTGGGCGCGAATTCCGACTGCAAGCCGCTCTATTTACTGCTGGAGATTGAGGGTTTGGGCGCCAGCGGAATTCTGGAAGCCTTCAAAAGGGCTTGGGCAAAGCTCACAGGCAAGTCAGCCACCGCTTCGTGGGAAGAGAAAGTGACGTCCGTCTAGTGTCAAAACTCAAGGACCTGTTCGAGATTTTGCCTGCTAGACGTCACTGTCATTGCGTAGTGTCGATCAGCATTATTGCCGTTTTGCTGGCGGCTACCGCCGGCTACGGACAAGAAACGGGCAGCAGTTCTCAGCCCAGCGGCCGTCCGAATCCCAATACGGTTGCGGTTTATGACCGGAGCGGCTCTGCCCACACTGACATTCCCATCACTATTCCTCGTTTCTTCCGCAAAGGCGAGATCGCGCACTATGTGCAGCCGACGGTCAACGGCACTGCGGCGGATACATGGCAGTGTGACGAGAAGAACCGATGGCCCGATCATTCGCTGAAGTTTGCGATAGTTTCGCTGCTGGTCCCGAAGCTGGCCGCGAATCGCAGCGTGACCATCGGCTTTGTAAACAATGCCAATCGTGATAGCAAGACAACAGGCAGCACGCCGAGTGGCTATCTGACCAAAGCCGATATGTTGCAGGCCGGCTATGACTTTGAAGCCACGATGCGCCTCGCCGGTTCTGCCTCGCGCACGATCAGCGCGCGCGCGATGCTCAGTGCCGACAAGTTCCGCTACTGGTTGCAAGGCCCGGTGGTGACGGCAGTGATCGTCGAAGACCGCCGGGGACGCGCGTTTGACGTTAACGTCGACGGCGGCGAGGGAAGTCCGCTGCATCCCATTTTCGAAGTGTGGTTGTATCCGCAAACTCACCAGGTGGAAGTCGGATTCACCCTTGAGAACGCGTGGGCGTCGAGCACCGCCGCCAAGAGCGCTCGTAATCAGGCATATTCGCTGACCTTGACGACCGGGCTTGGATCGCCGACGGTTCGTCTAACGCAACCCAGTTTCACCCAATATGCCTTCACCCGTTGGCGCAGAAGTTACTGGATCGGCAAAGAACCCGCACTGAGGTACGACTGGAATCCGCGCTATCTTCTCTCGACCACCGCATATCCCAACTGGGACAGTGACCATCTGCCTAACGAGACAGCGGTGGCGGCTATGTATGCCAAGTTCACCCGGCTGTATCCGCCGCGGCTGAGTCTGGCCGGCTTTGATGACGATTCCTCCTCACAGGGCCATGGCCCGGGCGGCATTGCCAATTTCGATCAGGGCATTAATGCCGGTGGCGATGCGGATTGGATCGGCCTGGCAAATACCTGGGACGTTATGTACCTGCTGACGGGGGATCCCCGCATGCGCAAGATGATGACGGAGAATGCAGATCTTGCGGGACGCTTTCCGCTGTGGTTCCGTGAGGCTGACGAGAATGCCGGTTCGGGGAAATTTTTTGATGCCGCCAAATCGGGGAAGTTTGAAACCCAGGGGCGCGTGATTTCGGTCAATGCCCGTCCGCAAGTCACGCTGATGACCTACATCTGGCACCCCGGCTGTACGGGCGAGGCCGCGGACAACATCAATGCAGGTTCCAACCTGAAAGCCGGCGGCTGGCCATCGTTGGACAGCAGCCACATACCCGATTGGGCATACATACCGTACACCTTAACCGGCAAGTACTATTACCTGGAACAATTACAGATGGAAGCGGCGTATATTCTGGGCTTTTATACCGGCTGCTACGATCTGTCCAATGACTATTTTCGGCAGGGCTCGCTGGCGCTGCTGAACCGTTCTGTACGAGATCAGGCGTGGGCGATGCGAACAGTCGCTTACGCGGCCTTTGCCTCACCTGATGGCGCACCTGAGGGCACCTACTTCCGCGACAAGCTACTGAACACAATTGCGATGATGGAAGGCGCACACGGCCTTCCGAATCGATATCCTGACCGTGCCATCGCTTACCGGTGGGGCAAAAACACTTGGAACTCGAGTCAAGGCAATAATCCGTCGCCGTTGGGCGCCTGGATGGTAGATGCCGCATCGCTCAGTTACGCGACTCAACCGGTCAACATCAAAAACCAGGATCTCTACGCGGCCGGCTCAGGCTTTCAAGAAGCTTTTCTCACCAGCGCGTTGGGATTGGTGCGCCAATTGGGCGTAGCCGACACCAAGCCGCTGCTCACCTTCGTGGCCAAACGCTATCTTCATACCCTGCTCGATCCTGCCGTGAATCACTACCTGATCGAAGAATACGTCTATCCGCAGCAGCTCAAACCGTCCAAGCGCTGGGTTTCCGACTGGCCCAGCTTTCAGAACGAATACCTGGTACTACCACGCACGTGGGGAGCGAGAGACACATCGTTGAAGGTGCGGGGATTCTACTGCTTGTCCTCGGTCAGCTATTTGACCGATATAACCGTCGACGGCTACTCAGGACAAGCAGCCTGGAATTGGTTCAAGGCCAACCTGCCGTATCAGGACGAATTCGTGAACCTTAACCCAAAATGGAGTATCAGGCCCTTGAGGCCGTAACCAGCTCCGATCAGAGCAAACGACCCCCGCTCAGCTCCGTTTGTGAAAGGCTTTTCGGAAGTCTTGGAAATATATTTCCTACAAATCGAGCATTTGCCCGCCGTACAAACGGTGCCAGGGGTGGGAAGTATGCACATGGCGCATGGCCGCGATTGGCAAGGCACTTGCCTCTGACAAAGAGGGGAATTTTCGATCGCGGAGCTTTACATGACCATCAAGTTTGCAGCGTCATTAGGTATCAAACTACTTCTGGTCGGCGGTTTAGCCGGCGCCTGGTGCGGGATTTTCGCCTACGGCCAAACGTCCGCGAATCAAACGCTCGATCGGACTAACAGTTCGTCATCGAACCCGCACCGGAGTGCGGTAGCAGCTCCCACAGAAGTTGCGTCCAGCAAGGTGGCTGCTGCCACCCCGGCGCCCGAATCGTCCTCGATCGACAATCCCGACACCAAGGTTCGTCCCGACCAGACGCTGAAATCGGAGCCACACGACAAAATCGACGACTCCTATGTAGTCGGCATCGCTGACGATCTGCAGATTTCAGTGTGGAAAGAGCCGGACCTCTCCGGTCCGGTGGTGGTAAGACCCGACGGCATGATCACGCTTCCGGTTATCAACGATGTTCGGGTCGTGGGTTTGACTACGAAGCAGGTGCAGGACATCTTGACGGAGAAACTGAAACCAGTCGTAAACGAACCGCAGGTAACGGTGATCGTACGCGCGATCCGAAGCCGCAAGGTATTTTTGGTCGGGCAGATAGGTCATCCGGGATCGGTGTCGCTTACCGGTCGTGAAACGGTTTTACAGATTGTCGCTGAGGCTGGGGGACTAGGTCCATACGCAAAAGGGGACAAGATTTACATCTTGCGCAACGAGGGCGATCATCAACAGCGAATCAATTTTAACTATAAGAAAGCATTAAAAGGCACCGATCCAAAGGCGGATTTCGAGCTGATGAGTGGCGACGTGATCGTCGTCCCGTAAACGTGCTTGGAAGGAGACAATCATGGCCGCCAGTCAAGCATCCCGCGTACTTTGGATTATCGTGTTGGCATCGCTTTGCTGTGTGCATACGTTGTGGGCGCAAATTCCATCCCCCTCCGATCCGTCGGTCTCAACTGACGATACGAACCAAGCGGACAACGACACGAACCCGGGCGCCGACCAGCCCGACAAAGATAGCGCTATCAGTACAAGTACGGGTACTCCGGTGCTGCGATTGGGAACGGATATACCCCTGGGAATGGATCCTGGCGGCTATCGCATAGGGCCGGTGCACGTTTTCAATCTCGGTGTCTCCGGCTTCTACGAGACCGCCAACCCTCAATTCCAGAGTCCGCAACAGTTTTGGGGCACATCACTTTCTGCATCCTTGCTCTACCAGCACAAGGTGAACAATGGAGAGCTGATCATCCAGGGAAATCCGACTCTGTACAGCACCGGCAGCTCGGTCTACACAAACCAGAGTGTAGTGGTCGACTTCAACAAGCAAGTAACATCTCGTTGGACTCTGGGGGCGAGTGCGCAGTATACGTTCTACCAGAATGGTTATCTGCTACAGACCCCGCAATACCTGCTGGCCTACGCGGCAGGCGGCATTGTGTTGCAGACGATATTTGCCCAACAGGCGGGCTCGACCATGTATGAATCCACTGGGTTTTCCATGAGCTATCACCTCAGCGGACGGACGCAGATATCCATCACCCCGGATATTGGCGTGACGTTCACCGACGTGGTGGGAAAATCCTACTATCTCACACAACTCGGCGGCGGCGTCTCCGTGACTCATTCGTTCAACCCGAGTCGCACGGTCTCCGCATTCGTGAACTACAATCGATCCAACACCTCTCTTGAAGAGTCGCCCGGAATTAACGCTTGGAACACGTACAGCGTGGGAGTGGGGTTCAATCAGAAGCTCGGGCAGACCTGGTACGTTGCGGCGACGATCGCCGGGAGCTACCAGCAAGGCCCCTTTGCCTACTGGACCCCAACCGGGAGTTTCAGCATTATGAAGGTGTTTCGCCGCGGCACGGTTTCTGCGGCATACACCCGCACTACAGCCTCCCAGGCGCTCCTGTCGAGTGGGTACTTCGATCAGTCGGATCTTGCTTATACGGCCCACATCGGTAAGAAGATTGGCACCAGTGTAGGAGTAGGCGAGTTTCGAAGCATCATAACGGGCGGCCACCAGCACGGATTGCGGGCCTACTCTTCCTTATCCTACCGCTGGCTACCGAATCTCGCATGGACCGTGGGCTACAACTACGCCAAGCAGACCGGCACCGAGCCAAGCCTATATCTAGGAAATACCAGCTATTTCAGCGTCGGACTGAATTGGATCCTGGGGCATCCGGGGAGATAGGAGCTCAATCCCCGGCACTATTTGGACAGCAACCTTCCGAATGGCTGGGAAAACTATTTCCAAAGTGCGGTCCTGGGCTGGAGAGAACCATTTTGGAAGCAGTCTTTTCAGGCAAATCGAGGAACCGTCGTATGTCGAGTTTGGAAGCGAATCTGCTAGTAACTGGTAAGAACTATTTGTTTCCAGCTTACAGAAAGCGTTGACAAGGCAGTTATCTATGGCACAGGGAAGTTCACCTACTACGCCGCGGGCCAGCTCGATGCTGGGAGACATGGACTTTCGTGACTATGTCGCGATCGGCAAACGCCGAAAGTTCTGGATTATCTTTCCTGCATTAGGCGTGCTGATTGTCGCTATTATCGTCGCGCTCCGCCTTCCTGACGTGTACCGCTGCGAGACTGTGATTCTCGTCGATCCCCAGAAGGTGCCGGAAAACTACGTACGATCGGCCACAACTTCGGCTATCGCGGACCGCCTTTCCATGATTGAGGAGCAGGTGACCTCTCCTGCTCGACTCAAGAGCTTGATCGACACCATGGGACTGTATCCCAATTTAAAGAAACGGTTGGGCGAACAGGAAGTTATCAAGATCATGAGGCAGTCAATCGGAGTCGAGCCTGTTAATTCCCTGGGCTCACAGTTGAGCGCATTCCGGATTACCTTCAAGGGCCCAAATCCAGTCGAGGCAGCGCAGGTCGCCAATCAAATAGCCACCATGTTCATCGACGAGAACCTGAAGGCGCGGGAGCAGCAATCCTACGGAACGGCCGACTTCCTGGAGACGGAGCTTCAAAAAACCGCCAAAGAACTTTCGGACAAGGAGAATGAACTGGCCGCAATGCGGACCAAGTACATCCAAGACTTGCCGGAATCCGAACAGTTCCACGTGCAAGAGGCCGAAACGCTTCGCACCCAGTTGCGGAGTACCGAAGAACACATCAGCCGGGACCAGCAGCAAAAAGTCTATCTGCAGTCCATGATGGCTGCCACCGCCCCGACCGTCGATGTCGATCTGTCAAACCCCTCGCCCAACGAATCCGAACTAGAAAGCCTGCAAACCAAGCTGGGAGTCATGCAAGGACGCTACGGTCCCGACCATCCCGACGTGCGCCGGCTGGAAGCGGAAATTGCGCAGTTGAAGGAGAAGCAGGGCGACACCACGGTATCGACCGACGCGATGAAAGCCGCGGCACGCAGCAGACACAATCCAGTTTTGGAGTCGCAGATCGAGAAGCTCGATCAGGACATTGCGGAAGCCAAGCGAAATGTGACCCAACTACAGTCGGAAATTGATTTTCATGTGTCGAAAATGGAGAGAGTTCCCATCTTCCAGCAGAAGACGGCGGGGATCACTCGCGACTACGACACGTTGCGCACTCGCTACACCTCACTGCTGGACAAGAAGCTTTCGGCTGACACGGCCAGCGCGATGGAAAGCCGCCAGAAGAGCGAGCGCTTCGTGATTCTCGATCCGGCGCAAGTTCCGGAGAAGCCGTACTCCCCTAATCGGCCTCTGCTGATGGTTGGCGGCTTGATTGGCGGTTTGTTTGTCGGTATCGGAGTTGCGTTCGTGAAAGATCTCACCGACGAGTCGGTGCGTGATGGGCGCGAGGCGGAGCGGATCCTCAGCAAGCCGGTACTGACCGGTGTCCCTGAAATATTGACGGCAGCGCAGCAATGGAAAACTCGACTGGCGCTGTGCGCTGTGAGTGCGACCACAGTAACGGTTGCGATTGGTGTTGGGTTGGGAGTTGCTCATCTGAGCGCGCGGTTCTTTTAATATGTATCTAGCTTTTTATCGCCTTAAAGAAGAGCCGTTCAGGCTTACACCGGACCCCAAGTTCCTGCAGATGGCCGAGCCCCATCGTCAGGCCTTGGTGACCTTGGCGCAAGGTATTGCGAGCCGTAAGGGCCTGCTCGTCTTGAGCGGCCCAATCGGAACCGGAAAGACTACCGTACTCAACAGTCTGCTCGCCGCTCTGGCCCGCCAATATCCCCAAAATGCGTTTCCCACAGCCTTTATTGTGAATCCTCCAATGGGCCGTGAGGAACTGCTCGAAACCTTGTTGTTCGAGTTTGAAGTGCCTGGGGTGTTCAGTTCACGATCGTGCCGGCTGGCGGCATTGCAGGGACTGATGTTCGCCGCCTCGAGAGCGGGTGGAAGCTGTCTTCTGATAGTCGATGAGGCCCACCTGCTGAGCATCGATGTGCTGGAGGAAATTCGCCTGTTATTGAATGCCGACGGACATCGCGAGAAACCGCTGCAGGTCATTCTTTGTGGGCAGCCGGAAATCACCGCTCTGCTGCGTGATCCCGCGCTCAAGGCGCTCCACCAGCGAATTGCAGTGCGAGCGTCGTTGCGGGAATTGAGCCGCAGCGAAACCAGGATGTACATAACAGAGCGGCTGCGTATTGCTGGACTTGAAGGAGCGGCTCCGTTTTCAGCCGCCTCGTGCGACAGGATCTATGAGTACACCGGAGGAGTCCCGCGACTGATCAATATTGTCTCCGATACCTGTCTCGTCATCGGTTGTGAAACCGGCCGCACTCAAATTGGGCAAGACATTATCGAAGAGGCCGCGATCCGCCATGATCTCGAATGCAACAGCCTGCTTCGAAGCGGAAGCGAATCTCCGATTCTTCCTACGTTGGGCGATTCCTTCCAGCCTCCGAAATCGGTTAGCCGGAGCGAGTTATGAGCAAATTGTTCCGTGAAATGCAGGAAGTTGGAGGGCAGGGTCCCGATCGGCCGGCCAACAGCGCGGCTCTAGCCGAACTATTCACGGTGGTGGCCACCGATGTGCAAAATGCCCGGGATCTGACCTCGGCTCCGCTACAGAATTGCCGCCGCATCACGCTGCGTTCGATGGAGCGGCCTGTGTTGATGGCGGACGACGAAGACACAGCCACGAGTAGCGCTTTCGAATCGTACCGAGCTCTGCGCACCAAGCTGACAAGATTTCAGTCGGCGCAAGGGGTTCGCTCGATTGCGATTAGCAGCGCGGTTTCCAGCGAGGGAAAAACTGTTTCCGCTTTGAACTTGGCCATGTCTATGGTGCAACTGGAAAACCAGCGCGTCCTGCTTGTGGACGGCGACATCCGGACCGCCGGTCTTAGTAACCTGGCGGGGACCGTCGAAAAACCTGGTCTGGCGGAAGTGCTCTCCGGGGAGATAGCCATAGAAAGCGCGGTAGTTTCTACCAATGTTCCAAGGCTTTACATGGTTGGGGCAGGTGAGCTTGTGTCGGCAGCTTCCGACCTCTTTGCCGGTGCCAGGTGGAAGGAATTCATCGGTTGGTGTAACCAGATTTTCGACATGGTTATCGTGGACTGCCCCCCTATCCTTGGGCTCGCCGATTTCGACCTTATCACGGCAGCCTGCGACGGCGTCCTGATTGTGGTCAGGGCGCGAAAGACAAAGCGAGAATTGCTGGCCGAAACAGTTCAACATTTACAAGGCAAGAAGCTGCTGGGCATGATCCTCAATGGGCAGGAGAGACGGCAACCAAACTATTACGGCTACCACTACTATTCCCGCGGAAATGGGAAAAAATAGCTGTAGCCACATCCCAGGTGCACGGTAGCGCCGGGGAAATAACTCGACCCTAGGACACATTTATGTACCCGAATCTCAAATTACAGATCTTCAAGCTGGGCATTCGCCAGAACCAGATGGCGAGGGAGCTGAAGTTTTGCGAAAGCCAGCTCAGCAAAATCATCAACGGGTACCGTGAGCCTTCCGAAAGCGAACGGAAAGTACTAGCGGAGTACCTGAATGTCGAGGAGTTGTGGCTATTCGAGCGGCACGAGAATATACCGACTCCGCATTCGTTCTATTTCTCGACCTTACGTGGGGAAAAGAACAATGATCGCGAGTAGTCTTCAGCCCGCGATAGAAGGGCCAGGGTTGGCGCCGGTGAACGTGCGATGCTTTCACGCAGGTGTCGCACCGGCCTGGGACCGGCTGGTCTTGTCGCAGGCAGGAGGAACTCCCTTTCATTCGATGGCATGGCTGCGCTCGGTCGAGAGGTCTTTTAATTACGAGCCGCGATTTTTGTATGTTGAACGCCACGGCGATATCATCGGTGTACTTCCTTTGTTTCTGGTCTCGAATTGGGTCATGGGTCGTTGTTTGATCTCGATTCCTTTCGCAGACTATGGAGGCGTCTGTGCTGCCGATCAGGAATCGGCGGATGCACTGATTGAGCGTGCGAAAGAAATCGCGATATCGGAGAGAGTCGATTTTCTGGAATTGCGCCATCGAACCAGCAAACCGCGCGCGGAGTTTTACTTCAAGGACTTGTATGTGGGTTTCACCGCTGACCTTGGTGCAAGTCCTGAAGCCATGCTGGCAAAGCTGCCCAGGGACACGCGGTACATGATTCGCAAGGGCGAAAAAGCCGGCCTGGATCTGCGCTCAGGGCCGGAGCAGATGGATTTATTCTACGAATTGTTTGCCGCCAATTGGCGCCGCCTCGGCACTCCTGTACTTTCACGGCATTGGCTGGAAATATTGGCCAGCGAATTCCGGGATACCATCGACCTCAAGCTCGCCTACCACGGCGGGAGACCGGTTGCGGGCGTGTTGTCGTTTGTCTTTGGCGAGACGCTATTTCCTCACTATTCGGGGGCGAGTGCAGACGCCAATCGTCTTGCAGCCAACAACTTCATTTACTGGGAGTTGATGAAAGACGCCATCGGCAAGGGACTTCGACGATTCGATTTCGGCCGGAGCAAGCGTGGCACCGGTGCCTACCAATTCAAGTCCTCTTGGAACATGCAGGTTGACACCCTCGACTACCAGGTACTTTTGGTCGGGCGCAAAGACGCTCCCAACTTTTCCCCCACGAACCCGAAGTTCGAGATGGCAGCGCGAATATGGAGCAGAATGCCGCTGCCGGCAACCACCTGGCTGGGACCGAAAATTGTCCGCTGGTTTCCCTAGCGATCTTGGCATTACTCGAGTTGCAACATGGAAATACTTTTTCTCAGCCACCGGTTGCCATACCCTCCCGACAAAGGGGAGAGAATTCGTGCGTATCACGAACTGAAATATTTGGCCGAGCGGCATGTGGTTGATTTGTTCTGTTTCGCCGATACGCGTGCCGATGCGGAGAACCAGGGAAACTGCCGCGAGATGTGTCGCAGCGTCCACGTGGAAGTCCTAAGCGGGCCGGCAAGACGCTTGCGCTCGGTAATGAGCTTCTTATGCGCACACCCGATGTCGTTCGGCTATTTCTACTCGCCTCAATTCGCCGATCGTGTACGCCGCAGCCTGACGGAACATCGTTACGACCTGATCTTCGTGTATAGCTCATCCATGGGAGAGTTCGTTCCATGGCCTGCGCCGGCACCTGTCGTGGTCGACTTCGTTGATGCCGACTCGGCCAAGTGGATGCAGTACGCTAACACTTGCGCTGCGCCACTGTCCTGGTTATATGCCCAGGAGGGACGCAGGGTGGCCGCGTCCGAGTTTGCCTTGGGACGCCGAGCCGCCGTGTCGCTGGCGGTTACGGCTCACGACGCAAGCGAGTTGAGCGGCGCAGCGGCCGGCCGATTCTCGGTTGCGGTCATCCCAAATGGCGCAGAAGTCCCCGCCGCGTTTCCGGAAGCGATCGACACGGGCATCGGCAAGCTACAGCCATTTGTGGTTTTCGTTGGCACCATGAATTACAAGCCAAATTGTGATGCTGTTCAGCACTTCGCTCACGACATTTTTCCGTTGATTCGTCAACGTCATCCCAAGTTGAATTTTGCGATCGTCGGCCGAGATCCAATCCGAGAAGTCCGCCGGCTGGCGGGTTTTCCCGGAATCATTGTTACCGGATCAGTACCGGACGTGTATGAGTACTTTCGAAATGCCGAAGTATCGGTCGCTCCATTTCGAATCTCGCAGGGATTCCACAACAAGATTGCCGAATCTCTGGCGGTTGGGACTCCGGTGATAACTAGCAGCCGGGCGGCGGCAGGAGTGGGACTGTCGGAAGAGGACGGGCTCTACACCGCGGACAACCCGCAGGAATTCGCGCAAATGCTCGATTCGGTAGTTAGCAATATCGTATTGCGTCGCAAACTTCGACGGGCTGCTCCCGTAGTACGACAAAAACTCAGTTGGGAGACGCGTTTGCGCCGGCTGGACGAGTTGATGGTCCAGGCCGTTGATGGTGCGTTGATTTCGTCGCCAGAACTGGTTGCTAACAGTTAGTCATGACGAGATGTATCACTCCAATTCGAGCACTCGAATCCGAGCATGATACGGATTTACGTCCTCCTCTGGTCTCGGATAGCGGAAGCAAGCGGCAAACACCGTTACGAATCATGCATGTCTTTGATCGCTTGCATCTTGGTGGAACCGAGAAAATCATTTCGAGATTGGTGAAGGGACTAAACGCTGATCGGTTTGAGCACTTGATCTGCACAACTCGTGGAGTAGGGGCCTCGGCAACATCTTGGGCCTCCGGAATGGAGGTTTTGCAAGCTGGAAGATCGGAGACGGCAAAATTCCAATTCAACGTATTGCGGCTAGCAAAGCTAATGCGAAAGGTTCGTCCCACTATTGTTCATTCTCGCGCCTGGGGAGGGATTGAAGCGGTATTCGCTGCTCGCCTGGCATGCGTTCCGGTTGTCATTCACAGCGAGCACGGCTACCAGCTCGAAATGCTGGCTGGCTTGCCCCTTCGTCAACGCATGCTTCGTCACCTCGCATACCGCACCGCTACCGCCGTTTTCACTGTGACCAGGGAATTGCGCAGCTATCACGCTGCCCAGGCATGGATAGACCCCGATAGGATACGTGTCCTCTACAACGGAGTCGATGGAGAAATATTCAAACCGCGGCCCAAGATAGGCATAGCAATCCGACGTCAACTCGATATTCCGCTGGATCGGCATGTGGTGGGGTTTGTTGGACGACTGGTACCGCTCAA
The DNA here is from genome assembly GCA_963785825.1 of uncultured Acidobacteriaceae bacterium. Taxonomy (GTDB): domain Bacteria; phylum Acidobacteriota; class Terriglobia; order Terriglobales; family Acidobacteriaceae; genus Bog-257. Next base: position 345,405 of record CAWAWQ010000004.1, read on the forward strand.
AGACGCGATCACCCTATTGAAGGCAGTTGAAGCGCTTGTCGCCAAGCCGCCCGAAATACACGCGTTGCTTGTCGGTTCGGGTCCCGAACTGGCGCGACTTCAGGAATACGTCTCCCGCTCGCCGCAGTTACATGGGCGGGTGACCTTTACCGGTACTGCCGAGAATGTGGCAGACGTGCTCAACGCGATGGACGTGTTCGTATTGCCTTCACTTAAAGAAGGCATGTCCAATACTTTGCTCGAAGCTTTAGCTAGTGGGCTACCAGTGGTAGCTACTCGGGTCGGCGGCAATCCAGAGATCATCGAAGAGGGCGTTTGCGGGTGCCTATTTGCTCCAGGTGATGCGGAAGAACTGATCCGGAAAATCGATGTTTTGCTGCAGAATCGCGGATTGCGAGTGCAGTTTGGCCAGTCTGCACGTGAAAAGGCGCTCGAGCAGTTCAGCCTAACCGGGATGTTAAACCGTTACCGCGATCTGTATGCCGGTCTTGCCGGGCAAGGGATACCGGCCGCGGTCGGAGAGGCTTATGTGCGGAATTAGCGGTATTTTCGAATTCGATCAGGCCCGCACTATCGATCGGGATACCGTGCACCGCATGAATGAATCCCTGCGACATCGGGGTCCCGATGATGAAGGTATATTCGTCGACCGCGGAATTGGCTTGGGCCATCGCCGCTTAAGCATTATTGATGTTGCCGGGGGTCATCAGCCGATTAGTAACGAGGACAAGACGATATGGGTCTTACTGAATGGTGAAATCTATAACTACCAGGAACTCTACCGCCAGCTGCGTGCGCGGGGCCATTCGTTTACCACTCGGTCCGACACTGAGGCTATCGTCCATCTCTATGAAGACTACGGCACCGACTGTTTTTCTCAGCTTCGAGGTATGTTCGCGATCGCTATCTGGGACGCGAAAAAGCGGCGCTTGACGCTGGCACGGGATCGCGTGGGAAAGAAGCCGCTTTACTACACTGCGGACCGCAAACGGATCATCTTCGGCTCTGAGTTGAAGGCGATTCTGGCGGCCGATCCTGGGCAGCGATCGATGGATCCGCTCGCGGTCTCCGACTATTTTTCGCTGGGCTATGTTCCCGCGCCCAAGACTATCTACAAAGGCGTTCGCAAGCTGCTTCCTGCCCATTACCTCACCGTCAGTGCTTCGGGCATACAGGAGTTACCGTATTGGCGGCTCTCGTTCGCCAATGTGCAGAATCGCACCGAGCAGCAGTGGTCGGAATCGATACGCGAGGAACTTTGCGAAGCTACTCGGATTCGTTTGATGAGCGAGGTACCCCTGGGAGCGTTCCTCAGCGGTGGCGTCGACTCTTCTTCGGTGGTGGCCATGATGAGCAAGATCATGGACCGCCCGGTGACCACCTGCTCGATCGGCTTTACGGCACAAAAATACGACGAGTCAGAGTTCGCACGCCAGATTGCCACGCAATTTCAGACGGACCATCACGAGGATGTAGTCGAGCCAAAAGCTTTGGAAGTGATCGACAAACTGGTCTGGCACTACGACGAACCATTCGCAGACTCCAGTTCCCTTCCGACATACTATGTATCTAAGATCGCGCGCCAGTACGTGACCGTTGCCCTCGGAGGCGATGGCGGTGACGAAAACTTTGCCGGCTACCGGCGCTATTTCTTCGATCACTACGAGAATCGGCTGCGCAGCCTCGTTCCTGCGCCAGTCCGCGACGTGGTGTTTGGACCGTTGGGCAAGTGGTATCCGGGATTAGCGTGGGCCCCCCGTCCGTTTCGCGCTAAAGCTACCTTTCAGTCCCTTTCGCGATCACCGCTGGAAGGATACTTCAACTCGATGTCAATATTCAGGCCAGGTGAAAAGTCACGCCTGTTTACCCCAGAGTTTCAGAGATTCCTGGCTGATTATGACTCCATTGAGGTATTCCGGAAGTATTACGATGAGGCCGACACTTCCGATGCCCTGTCGCGCATTCAGTATGTGGACATCAAGACTTATCTTCCCGATGACATTCTGACTAAGGTTGACCGCGCAAGTATGGCGGTGTCACTTGAGTTGCGCGCGCCGATTCTTGACCACAAATTTATGGAGACGATTGCCGCTATCCCTGCAGGCCTGAAGCTTCGAGGTAACACCGGCAAGTACATCTTTAAGAAGGCCATGGAACCAATCCTATCGCCGGACATTCTCTATCGTCCCAAGCAAGGATTTGCGATTCCGCTCGACCGCTGGTTTCGCGGCGAATTGAAGGACATGATGTATGACGCCATCACACATTCCGACGATGGCATTCTGCAGCCAGCCTACCTGATGAAGATCTGGAAGCAACATCAGTCGGGAACATTCGATCGGTCGGCATACCTGTGGTCGGTCCTGATGTTTCGCAAATGGCAGGAAACCTTTCGGACAGGGACTATTTCATGAGTGTAACCCCAGAGTCCGCAAGCCGGCTTCGTTCTGGAAACGATTTGCAACCTGACCGGCAACACTGCCCACGGAAGGCAGGTTGGCGGCAGTTCGTGGCCGAGGGATTTTATCGTACTGGCCTGCTGCGAGGCTTCCGAGGTATTTCACGGCGCTACGAGCTGACTACGGACGGTCCGCTCCGGAAGCGTTTCTGCAAGGTGCAAAAGCCTAAGTACGTGGTCTTGGGATATCACCGGGTAGGAACCGAGGGGGTTCCTCTTTTCTGCACACTACCGCAAGATGTGTTTGCGGCGCAAATGCGATACCTCAAACAACATTTCCGGGTTGTGTCCGTGAAACAGATGGCCGAAGAATTGGCTTCGCCAGGACCTCAAGATCAAGCTGTGGTAGTTACCTTTGATGACGGCTATGTCGGGACATTCACCGAAGCCTTTCCCGTGCTGCAGACCTACAACATTCCAGCCACAGTTTATTTGACGGCCGGAGCGGTCGAAAGCGGCGAAATTTCATGGTATGACCGGATTTTTCTGGGATTTGCCCGGGCAGCCTCTCCCTTGGAGATAAGTCTGGACAGGCCTCGAACTTTTCTCCTGCATAGCTCTGCGGCCAGAATTCAGGCTGCTACTGAGGCGGTCATGTATTTGCGCTCCATTCCGGATGAAGAGCGAAGGAATTGGTGTAGCAGCTTCGAGAAAATCGCACCTCTTCCGGCAGGCGATCTGCAGGGTGCCATGATGACATGGGAGCAGATACGTTTGATGCAGCAGGCAGGAATATTTTTCGGAGCGCACACTATGACGCACCCTGTCGCCAGCCGTCTCGGGGCCGCGGCTTTGAGAGATGAGATAGCTGACTCCAAGTGGCTCATTGAGCGAAGACTCAAGTCGCCGGTTGATGAGTTCGCATTTCCGTTTGGCAAGTCCCGGGATTGTGGCGCAGTTGGACCTGCGCAACTGGAGAATTTAGGCTTTCGCACTGCGCTAACCACGATCATTGGCGTCAATCAACCTGGCGCGAATATGTTTCGTTTAAGGCGGCTAGTGATTGGTGACGATATCTCAATCGCAAAATTCGCGTTAACCCTACATCAACTGTTTTTTCATTCAGTAGACGAGGAGCCTTCTGGTTATTCAGGCCTAACGGCAGCAGAGGAGTAGGGTGAGAGATTACGTCATACTTGCGATTGTTTTCCTGTCTGCGCCGGTGGCGGTTTTCAGCCCCTATTACGGGATTCTGATGTGGACATGGATTGCCTACTTCAATCCTCACCGGTACGGGTGGGGTATTGCCCACAATACTCCGGTAGCGCTTATCATCGCGATCCCGACCTTATTGGGCGCGCTGTTCGCAACTAAGAACCACCGTATTTTTGTGCGTGAAAGCATGTTACTGATCGCGTTGTGGGGCTGGTTCGCTGTTACCACCTACTACATTACGACTATTCCAGCTTTTGCCGGCCACGTGCTCGACGCAGTAACCCACTTAGAGGGAGTCAGCAAGATCCTGTTAATGACGTTTGTCACGATCTTGCTGGTTACTTCCAAAGCTAAGCTTCGTGTTCTGGTCCTGGTCATCATCGCGAGCTTTGGGTTCAGGGCCCTGTTTGCGGCGGTGTTTTTTATCAAGACTGGCGGCCAGTACAGGATCTGGGGACCGGAAGGTACGTTTTTAGAGGACAACAATGATTTTGCCCTCGCCTTGAACATGACGATACCGATGTTCTTTTTCATGTCTCGCGTCGAGGAACGGAAGTGGGTTCGGGTCACGATACGCATTCTAATGGCTTGCGTCATTATCTCGGTAATCGGCACGTACTCGCGTGGAGGATTGCTTGGCTTGGCCGTGGTGACGCTAGCTATTGTTGCGAAATCGCGGCACAAGGTACTGGGACTTTTTTTGGTCGCTGTGGGCATTTTTTGCGTAGTGAGTTTTAGTGCCGCGCAGTGGAAGGATCGAATGGGTGACTTTCTCCACGGGGACTTGGACGATTCGGCCGAGTCTCGGCTCACTGTCTGGAAGGGCGGCTGGAGCCTGGTTAAAGAGTACCCCCTGACCGGCGGCGGCTTTGACGTGTATACCGACCCTGATGCTTTCTCGCAATATATTCCTCGTGAGGCGCAGTCGTCGAGTGGCCTACGCGGGCCGCACAGCATCTATTTCCAAATGCTGGGAGAGCAGGGATTTGTCGGTCTCGGGTTGTTTCTTGCGTTGCTTGGCGGGAGCTATATGACCCTGCGCCGACTTAGGCGGCAGGGGTTGCGACACGGAGAGTCGGAGTGGATTGTTCCTTATACCCATATGTTCGAGATCACACTTTTGGCATATATGACAAGTGGAGCGACTTTGGGAAGGGCGTATTTCGACTATTTTTATCAGATCATTGCGTGTGTTATTGTGTTGAAAATTCTGTTTCTGCGTGAGCAGCGCTGGCTGACGGCAGAAGATGGGATACCGGTCGGAGAAGGGGAACTGGTTGCTGCATAACCGGACGGATAGTGGTGCTCGCGGAAGAAGGAAGCAGTGGAGGTAGTTATGGTTGTGACGACTATCGGCCGGAGCAAAGTGTGGAGCGCCACTACTGCGCTTGTAACGGCCGCGATTCTGCTGTTAGGAACAGTCGGATCGGCGCTGGAGCGGAAATGGACGGTGAAAGAGGTAGGCAGGGGTATAACTACATCTTTGGTCGTCGATGGCAACCAGAATCTCCACATCGCGTACTTAGCCGATGACGCCAGGGTTTATTATGGCTTTCATCCTGCGGGTTCGGAAACATGGTTTTCCATTCCCGTCGTGCCTTCTACAACGACTCATGGGACCAGAAATATCTATCCTCGGGTGACTACAGACAAGCACAATATGCCACATTTGTGCGTGGCAGCCGGCACATTGAACTATGTCACGTTGCAAGATCAGACGTGGAGCTCGCAGGAAATTGATCCTGGCTCGGGCACTCATTCCTATCACTGTTCGGTGGCGATTGGGCCTGATGGTGCACCGCACTTGAGTTGGTATCACGAGTTTTTACCCGGCGGCAAGCAGTTCACTCATTTGCGGCACGCCGACTTTGAGGACAATGTGTGGGTGGTTCGCTCCGTCGACGGAGGCATCGCAGGGAAGTGGAACTCGATGGTAATTGATTCGAAGGGGTTTCCACACCTGTCTTATAGTCAGTGGTCCTCGAGAGGGGGACTTCGGTATGCGGTTTGGGATGGCGAGCAATGGAATGTTGCGGCTGTCGACACAGGCGATGAGCGAGGGTACGACAACAGCCTTGCGTTGGCGGCAGACGGAACAGCGCATATTAGTTATTTCGACCAGACCAAACTAAAGTACGCTTATCAGAAGGAAGGCAAGTGGGTTATCGAGACCATTGGGTCGGTGCGAGATGGCTTCGATTTTTATGGCGGCAGCACCGCATTGGTGCTCGACAGTCATGGGCTTCCGCACGTCATCTATGGGGACTTTGGAGCAGTTAGGGAAGTAGCTTGGGACGGGAAGCAATGGCAAACGGAGGTGATAGTCACGGGGGGGGTACAGCAGTATCTTAACGTCGATGCGGCAATCGGACCTGATGACACCTTGTATGTTAGTTACCCGGATGCGAACGATGGAATGGTTAAGGTCGCAATCGGCAAGCCTGCCGCTACGGCAATGCCGGCGAGGGAGGCGACGGGTCGACTTGAGCCGGGAGCACCGACTAAGTAGTACGGGTAGATGTCATCTCTCCGGGATCGATCGGATTCTGTCTCGAGCAGGGAGAGTACGTGCGGTTTCTATGCGGGATTTACGACTGGCTGGCAGTGTCCGATACGCCTCGACCGTCAGATGTGATTTTTGTGCTTGCCGGCCGGGAGTGTCGCAAGGTTGCTGGACTGAAGTTGTACAGAGACGGCTTGGCAGGCAGGCTTTTGTTGAGCGTTGGACGTTTCGAAATTCGCCGTTTCAGCAAGCACAATCGGCCGGTAGCGCTGGCTCTGATCGCCGCTGCAGCCTCGATCGCACCGGCAAAGCGGCACTTTTTTGTGGCAGTCGAGCCGGGCGAAAGCACGATCGAGAGAGTGCGGCTATGTCGATTAGGAACATGGAGTGAGGTGCAGGCCTTTTCGGAGTGGCTGCAAATGAGACCACAAATCAAATCGGCAACAGTGATCAGTAGCGGTTTTCATTTGAGGCGAGTACGGATGTGTTGCCGGTTTCTCATATCTGGACCTGTGGAGCTGAGATTCCTGGATGTCCAGGAAGGAATTGCAGGCCTCGATCGGAACCACTGGTGGCGGAATCCGTTCGCGCGCAGGCTAGTGGTTTTGGAGCTTTTCAAGCTGGCGCTTTACTGGTTGATCTGCCACCGACCTCGGCTTAGGGTAGGTTGGAAATTGATGTCCGGCAGGTGGGCGTAGATAGATTCGCGCCCAGCCGTATTCGTCATGTGTGGTCGCGGTATTGCAGTAAGTAAGATTAGTTTATGAGCCCGAAGGTATAAATCGTGTCAATTTCCAATCCCTACACACGAGTTTGCGTTGCCGAACCGATCCCGGCGATGCGGGAGAGCAGTGCCGCGCAATGGGTTGCTGCACTCGTGGCGTTGGGACTGGCAGAACTCGTCGCGCTATATTGGTTCCGTTCTACGGTAAGCTCGATTGTATCCGTCTGGTACGACAGCCGGACTTTTGCCTACGGCTTTGTGGTCGTTCCAATTTCTATATTTCTGATCTGGCGTCGTAGGGATGTACTGAAGACCGCTCAGCCCACTACCTCAATGGTTGGCTTGGCATTATTCTTCACCTGCGTCATGGTCTGGCTTGCAGGTAGCATCGCCGATGTGCAGGTAGTGCAGCACTTGGCTCTGATTGGGCTGGTGGATGCACTGATTTGGACTTTTCTTGGGGGGCAGGTTGTGAGGATATTGACCTTCCCCTTGCTGTTTCTGTTCTTTGCTGTCCCAGCTGGAGACAGCCTGGTGGCCCCCTTGCAGCGGCTTACGGCAACCTTCACGGTAAATGCCCTGCGATTGTCGGGTATTCCTGCGGTGCAGGAGGGTTTTGTACTGTCAACCCCATCTGGAAATTGGGCGGTTGCAGAGGCGTGCAGCGGCATCCGATATTTGTCGGCATCGATGGTCATTGGCGTGTTGTTCGCTGGAGTTGCTTATCGCAGCTGGAAGCGGCGCGCAGGGTTCATCCTTGCCTCGGTGGCCGTACCCATCGCGGCGAACGCGATTAGGGCATACGGAATCGTTGTGCTTGGCTACCTCAGTGACAATCGTCTGGCGGCCGGAGTCGATCACGTTCTCTACGGATGGATATTTTTCTCACTGACGACGGTGATCTTGATTAGCCTAGGAGTGCGATGGGCTGAGCCCGAGACCGATTTACCAGCGGCTGTTGGAATGCCTCAGATCCACGTTGGCAAGGCCAGTGGATTAGGCCGAGTGATTGTTACAGCGCTGGCTGTGATCGTGATCGGAGCGTCGGCGACCTCTCTGTCGGAGCGTCTCTGGGCTAACCCCGCTCCGAGCGGTCCTTTGTCCGGTGTGCTGATGCCACCCCCAAGCTGGGTGGCAATCGATGAACAGGACGCCGACTGGGCGCCCAATCCCACTACAATTCAATCCAAAACTGAAAAGTGCTTCGTTTCCGGGGCTCGTCGGGTGTGCGTTTATCAAGGCGCCTATTCCGGCGTACGCCGCGGAGTCGAATTGCTGAACGCTTCCAACTCAACCGGTTCAGCGGGTTTGTGGGAAGTGGTGAATAGTCATCAACGGAAGGCGCGAATTGGGGGTCGTTACGTTGTCATTGCGGAGAACACGATTGCCAGAGGTGGAGAGCGCCGACTGGTTTGGTTGTGGTATGCAACTGGTGGCAAGTTAACGTCTAATCCATATGAGCTAAAGGCATTCCAGGCAGGAGATCGGTTGCTGGGCCATCCAGAGCGTACAAATCTCTTCGCGGTTTCCACTCCTGTCGGCGCCGATGTGTCTGAGGCTGCCGAAGTTCTTAGCCAGTTCCTGAAATAAATTGTTTCCAGTCCCCGCGTGCTCGTGGTGCAGGCGTTCAGAAAATCCATTCCATTTTTTAAGTACTTGTTTACCTGTTTCGATGGGCGATGCGTGCAAATCGCAGGCGTGAATGCTTTCAGACACTACCCTTTTTTTGACCCCAAACTGTGGAACATAACTTGCAAAGAGTTAAGGCACGGGTGTAGTCCGTGACAAGCCACAGAAGCACCAATCCAGAACACCTAGGTACTGGAGGAGGTACACGGAATGCGAGGGAAGTATCAAGTAGTTTTGCTGGCCCTATTAGCATTTGGTTTGCTGATAGCGCCTATTACGGCACGAGCCGGAACTAACGACGGCGACGAAATGCAACTGAGCCTTTGCAACAGTAGCACGACCTCCGCAGGAATCTGCGGCGCGGCCACCTCCGACGGCGGGACCGGAACGATTACTTTCGGTAATGTGGTTGTCGGCAACTGGGACGTCAATAGGGGCAACGCCTTTGGCTCAGATGGCGGTTTATCGTTGCCGAACTTTTTGGACCTCAGTTCGTTCGATGCCACTAGCAGTGGCCCTGGTGACGGCACGAACGCTCTGAAGCTTCAACTCACCATAACGGGCCTGACCGGGCCGCTATCCAGCCTTTCGGCGTTGAACACCATCGGTGGAACTAATAATGGGACGTCGGTGACGGTTACGTCGCAGGCTTGGATTTCAACCACTAACTCCGCCTTTTGCGTCACCGGGTGCAGTTCATTAACGAGCCTGCTTACGTTCACTACCGCGGGACACCAACCATTTGCCGGTAGCGGGACCGGGGCCTCAGGTCCTACTGGAAACCCGTACTCGCTAACCTTGGTGATCACCATAAGTTCAGCTACCGCGGACAGCACCAGCTTTGACAGCGAGCTTTCTCAGGTTCCCGAGCCGGCTACGTTGTCCGTGCTGGGTGCAGGCCTGCTTGCACTGGGAACTGGGCTGCGAAGGAAACTATTAAAGGGATGACTGCCGGCCGTTGCTAAATCAGGCAACCGAGGCTGTTCTGACCACTTTCCAAGGAAGGAAATAACAATCCTTCCTTGTTCTTAGGCCAGCGTCAGAAAATATTTATTTACGATGTTTTCGCGAAAACTTTTCTCAATCCTGAGAACCGCTTTTCTTAGGAACGGTGGCAGACTTAGCTCGGATCCCGAGCGGAACACAGGTTGCAGACAGATGGTCGGGGCATTTTTATGCGAGTAGCAGTAATTGGCTCGGGATATGTGGGACTGGTTGCCGGAACGTGCATGGCGGCACTCGGTCATCAGGTGACCCTGGTTGACAGCGATCGCGAGAAGGTCGAAATGCTTCGGGCGGGCGCTGTTCCCATTCACGAGAAATTCTTGAAGGAGCTCATTTCGGCGAACGTGGACGGAAACCGTCTTACGTTCTCCGATTCCCTGCCCGATGCGGTACGTCGCAGCACCATAGTCTTCATCGCGGTAGGCACGCCGGCGATGGACAATGGTGACCCGGATTTATCCTTCGTAGAAGAGGTGGCTTCCGTCGTTGCCAAGCACGTCGACGAATATAAGGTGATTGTCGAAAAGAGTACCGTACCCGTCCTGACCCATGAACAGATTCGACGAGTGATGATGATGAACGGTGTGGGGGAGGATTCGTTCGACGTAGTGTCCAATCCGGAGTTTCTCAGGGAGGGCACAGCAGTCCAGGATTTTCTTTACCCCGATCGCATTGTGGTAGGCGCGGACAGCGACAGGTCCGCCTCGATCCTCCGCGAGTTGTACGAACCTCTCATCAGCGGCGAATATTACCGCCAGCCCGATGCAGTGCCTGCTCCGAATGGACATTCTGGGCCGCCGCGCTTGATTCTGACCAGCGCCAAGAGCGCAGAATTGATCAAACACGCATCAAATGCCTTTCTCGCCATGAAGATCTCCTTTATCAATACCGTAGCCAATCTGTGCGAAGCAGTAGGGGCAGACGTGCAGGAGGTAAGCGTGGGCATTGGCGCCGACCGTCGCATCGGCCAAAGTTTTCTACGGCCGGGAATTGGCTTTGGAGGCTCCTGTTTTCCCAAGGATCTCTTGGCATTCCGCCTGGTCGCCAGAGAGTGCGGCCTTAATTTCGATCTGCTCGACAAGGTTGCTGAAATTAACGAAGAACAGCGCAATCGGTTTGTCCGGAAGGTTCGCAGCTGCCTATGGACGCTCAAGGGCAAACGCCTGGCCGCTTTAGGCTTGGCGTTCAAGGGAGGAACGGACGACATTCGTGAGTCCCCCGCCATTGCAATCATCAAGGCACTGTTGGAGGAAGGTGCAGAGGTTGCCGCGTTTGACCCTGCCGCCATGGATCGTGCCCGAGCAGTCTTCGGAAATCGCATTTCTTATGCCAATACGGCTTATGAAACCTGCCACGATGCTCACGCCCTCTTGATCTTGACGGATTGGACCGAATTCAGAGACATCGACTTGATGCGAGTTCGCAGGGAACTGCATCATCCCATTGTCATTGACGGTCGCAATATGTTCCGTCCCGAAGATATGGCTGTTGCGGGGTTTCATTACTGCAGCATAGGCAGGCCAACAGTGTCGCCGCAATCGTCGGTTAGCAATCGCGATATACCTTCTGTCCAGGTTTTGCCGCCTGGGCGTCAGATGGGAAGCGATCATGTTGCGCCGGCTGTAACGTAATTGGTTGTGCGTGCAGCTTCTAAGGCGCTGCCGCTGGAGCATCGTCTGTTATGGCTCGCTGGTCAGTAGCCATTGTGTCTTCGCGCGAGACCGTTGCTGCGCTTTCAGCTTGCGTGAGGTCTGTGGTCGTTGCCGCTTCCGGTGTTCCAACGTCAGTGGACGTAATGGTAAACGGCAATCGTCAGCTCGCAGAGGATTTGTCTGCAGAGATTCACCTCGGAAACTTTTCAGGCCCCCAGATTCTTATAAACGTTTGGTATATTCCGGTTGGGGATAAAGCCAACGCTCTGAATCAATATCTTAATGGGATCCGACCCGAGGCGGATGTCACTTTTTTTCTTGATGGTTATGTCAAAGTCATGCCTGAAGCTCTGAAGTTGATGAGCGAAAGTTTGGCCGCCAAGCCGGAGGTGCTGGCCGTTTCTGGGGTGCCAACCATAGGAAGATCAGCCAACTCGCTGCGTCGCAACATGTTAGATGGCGGGAGGGTCCACGGTAATTTGTTCGGCGTGCGCGGTGAAGTGTGCCAGCGGTTACGCGAGCGTGGCTTCCGAATACCCCTGGGTACCTATTGGACCGACGGTCTGATGGGCGCCGTTTTCTGTTTCGGACTGGATCCTTCTTGTAACGATTGGGAACCGCGACGGGTATGGGCACACCCGCTGGCCACATGGCGACTGGATCCCGCGGTCTGGTGGCGACTCAAGGACCTCCGCGGTTACTTCAAAAGGCGGCTCCGGCAGGCCCAAGGCAGGCTGGAGAACCGCGCCATTCGCGAACACCTGGCGAACCAGAGGAGGCCCCCGGAGACCCTGCCGCTAACCAGCTCCGAACTAGTCGAGCGCTGGATCACGACCTGTCCCAAAGCAGCCCGGCAACTCTTCATTCGGGATCCTCTATGCTGGCTGGGGTTACGCAAGCTGCGCCAGCCGAGAGATTGGTCAGAGATAACTCAATCGCCCCAACTGGTAGCTCAGGCCTGATACCCAGAATCTGTGCCCTACCGGTCTGGAGCAATGCACGTGGGCGCTAGCTTCGCACCGAAGGTCCGGTACCAGACTACCTATGGCTCATGTGAAGAGAAACAACGTTCCGTTCCGAGCTACGGATGGAAACTAATTACCCAATCTAAGCTGGTGTTGCGCCTGTTCACAGAGCCATTCGTCCTATTATCGACTACTCGACGGTGTCAGAGCAAAGTGTAAGGTGCTGGTTTTTCTACAGTGCTCCGCTTCGCTCCCCGAAAGCAGGTGTGCCGCCTTCCCGCCGTCTCTTAGTTTGGCTGGTAAGTTGCAGTCTGAAAGGCAGCTATGGCTCTGCCCCAAAGGGCCACTTGAGGAGAGATGATGCCACGAGTCTCAATATTTCACGGTCGTTCATGGTTCGTCGTACTCGTTTTTTTGGTCGCCGCTACCGTTGCAGCTAACGCCGGTTCGAGCGTAGGCGTGCAACTCACGGGGGCTGGGGGCGCCGAGTACGGACTGGGCCAAAACTATGCTTACGGCGAATACCTCATGCCGTACTATGTATCGATCAATAGTGCCGTTCCAATCGCTGTCATCTGTGATGACTTCGACCATACTGTCAGCATTGGTGACCACTGGACGGCTTCCATCAGCACCTTCGGCAATCTGAGCGGCACGCGATTTGGCACCGCCGATTCCATGCAGTATCACGAGGCTGCCTGGCTCTCCACCCAAATTAATTCCAACTCGACCCTGGCAGACATCACGGCTGCACAATTCGCTATCTGGAGGCTGTTTACCAGCGACACGCCGACCAATATTCCGGGAGAGTCGGCTTGGCTAGCGGCTGCGGCAACCGCGGCTGCAAACAACTTTTACGGAATGGACTTCTCGTTCTTCCGGATACTGACGCCGATAAATCCAGCGTCTCCACAGGAGTATTTCTTTATTCCCGAACCTGGCGTATTGTTTGACCTGCTGGCAGGTCTGGCGGCTTTTGGCGCAATCTGGATCAGCAGGCAACGTCGGCGGCCGTCTCGCGTCAACGTTTAGTCCTTCCGCCTGGTCAGTCTCCTCCGGGAGAGCGCGGTGGGTTTGAGACCAGTTTTGATCAGGCGGAATCGGGCGTCCTTTGGAAGTTACGAACAGGCTGTGGGAACCTTCATAGCAATCAGTCCTCCGCAGGGGGCCGCGCCAGCCGGTGAAAGCCCATTCCGGCTGGCTACCCAAGCCGCGAAGGACGCCAACAACGACCATGGACCGCAGTCGACGATCGGCACTGACTGGTCTTTAGCAGCTTCGTTTTCCCGCCTGAATGGTTCCGGTTCTGTAATCGCCTCTGATCCGACCACCGGCAGCTGGCTTGGTCTGGTCGGCACTTGCTTTCATCGCTCCGGCCGCAGCCACCCCGAACATCTTCTGCAGCATTATTTAGAAAGCGGCGCCAGCCAACTGGGTCGGGACCTCGAGGGCTTCTTCGTCGCCATCGTGGGAGATGGCACCAGCCAGGAAATCACGGTAATCACAGACATCATCGGCAGCTGCCACTTCTATATAAGGCAGCTTGACGGCGCAACCGTGCTTTCGTCTTCCTCGCTAGTTTTAGCTAGCCTGGGAGATCTCACACCTGATCCGCTCGGCTGCCAGGAGTTCCTGAGCATGGGGGTCATCTATGAGGACCGGACCATCTATCGCGAAATAAAAAAGGTACCTGCGGCGAGTGTAACCAGATTTCGGGGTGGAACCCAGGTCGAGCAAACGCGATATTGGAAAGCTTCCTCATTAGTGCCAGAGTCCCTTAGCGCCAAGGAGGCGCCAGACGCGCTCTGGCATACGCTGGTTTCTGCCGCTACCAGGATTGGCGATGAGTTTAATTCTGTGGTGTGCGATTTAACCGGCGGTTATGACTCGCGGGCGACGGTAGCGGCGTTCTACGAGGCAGGAAAGCCCTTTGCCACAGTTGTATCAGGTCCAGAGGATAGCGCAGACGTAAATGTTTCTCGCGGACTGGCCCGCACTCTGGGATTAGGACACCTGCATTATCCTCCCGCAGCGACGGTTTGCGGCGCGGATATTAGAAGTGCTTTAAACTTGTGCGACGGCGAATACGACGTTGTGGAGTATTCCGGAATTGCCCGCATTCACAGCAGCCTCTCTAAACGCTTCCAACTGAGTATCAATGGCTCGTTCGGCGAGGTAGCTCGAGGCTACTGGTGGGAGCTGCTGTTTCCACACACTGGAACGCGGCGGAAATTGAATAGTCGGCAGCTTGCGTTGCGCCGTTATGCCTGGAACTCCTCCAGCGATCTATTCCAGTCACCCCTCCGCATCAACCTGCTTGAGCACATGGCTGCCGTGATAGACAGGGCTACAGCCGATTTAGAAGGGTCCCCAAATACGTTTCAGATGGATGTGGCGTACTTGCGGATGCGAATGCAGTGTTGGCAAGGCAGAATTGCCAGCAGTACGAACCGGATCTGGCCTTGCCTATCGCCGTTCATGTTCCGGTCTGTGCTAGAGGTCATGTTACAAGCTCCCTATGCGATACGGCGGCGCAGTCTACTGATACGCCGGATGTTGGCACAATATCAACCGGCGATCGCCGACTATCCGTTGGAGCACGGATATCCTGCAGTCCCGGCCACGTGGAGTAACTTGCCACGTTTCTCTCCGCTAGTTTCTTATTATGGCGGCAAGGTTGCTCAAAGGCTGCGGTCCCGTCTAGGCGGGCAGAATCTGAGTTCGCCGGCAGTCAATCACCGGCTGGAGCTTTGGCAAACAGACGAATATAAAGCTTTGTTGAATCCAAGGTCGATGAAGGCTGCGTCCTTGCTTGATGCCTCCGCCTTAGCAGCATTCCTTCGGAGCTCTCAAGGGACCGCGTTCAGTCGCGATGCAGAGTGGCGAAGGCTTCTGAGTCTGGAGATGGCGCTCAGCGCAGCTTGCGCAAACAAGTCGCGAGCTTACACTTCTGCATAGTGCAGACGCTCGCCGCGAGACTGGAAGTGCCAGTTGTGGATTGCCTAGAGCATGTTTAGGGTTGACATAGTCCACGCACGGGTAGAGCGGCGCTTCAGCGCCGCGTCACACCGGGAAAAGAAAACCTTCGGTCTCCGCGATCATGGCCATGATCGCGGAGACCACCCCTTAGGCTTGGCCCAGGACGCCGACCTAAAGGTCGGCTCTAGCGGTCTACAGCAACCCTAAAATGGCCCTAAACTAAGCGAGAGGTAGCCCAGTTTTTCGCCGGTATAACGCCAGCAACCAGGGGGAACGGCGAAGCTTGGGCAGGTTCGAATTCACAAGATCACATCCACCCGCCAGCTTTGGATAACGAGGCTGAGCCGGCCGGAAACTGTGACACTGGGGACAGGGGCTGCGCTCATCGATGAACCAAGCTTTGGCGATGGCAGTTCGCATCCAAAGTAGCGGCCGATTATATTGGGGTAGCTTGTCGCCAAAGGCGACAATCGATGTGGGTTTAAAATCTGGAAACAGAGAACGAAGATCGGATGACGTGAATCGCCGGCGATGGCCCCAAATATGAAACTTGCAACCGCAGTCGCCGCAGACACCCATGTGTTCGCTCATGAGCTCACGATTGGGCACCGTGATCAGGATTGCTGAGCGTGCCACCCGATTAAATTCCAGCAGCGCACCTCGATAAGTGGCATCGTCGAGGTGTTCCAGCATCTCCGAACAAAGTACGAGATCGTAGGAACAATCGCCTACCCCGGCGAGGTTACTCGCCGACCGGCATAGAGTGGGAATAGTGAGCTTGGAAAGCGCCACCTCGCTGATATCGACCGCGGTGACGGCCTTACCGCTCGCCGCGACAGCGTGTGCCAGCATCCCGTCACCAGCGCCCACATCGAGAATGGAATGGCAGTCTTCTGGAATGACGTCTACAGTCGTGGAGACGCGGTTCCGCTCCCGGTCTGTAATAACCGATGTGCGCCACCTCAGATCGTAAAAAGCCTTGTCATCTATGCAATTCATATCGATAGTTCTTATGCTGGCGCTATTTCGCAGTTCTGGCGGCAAGTCTCTGTTTAAGCCGCGTGCCGAATAATCGTTCGACCAAGCTCCCCATAGCGGAGCGTACGCTGGAATAGACTGAACCTACGAACGGTCCATAATCAGCATGTCGAAGAATCATGTAACGCTTACGGCCGTTCCGGGCCTTAAGCCAACGCAGCAATGTTTGATCAGGCGACGTTATGAACACCCGCGCCGCTCGCATATGTGATGGGCCGTCCACGAGTTTCACCGCAGTGTCTGGACAAGAGCCAATGGGCAAAGGCAAACCGGCCAGATCGGAATAAGCAATTGCCGGAACGTTGACTCCATTCAGTACCGCCAGCTCGCTCTGAAAATCGGTTCGACCGACCGTAGGCTCCATGATTACCGGAGCACTAGTACCAGGCCGAAACTTATACTCCATCGAACCCAGGCCGCAATAGCCAACCTTCTTCCAAACTTTTCTGGTGAGAGCAGTCATCGCCTGTTTCCACTCCTCGGGTGCAGGCTCAGAAACCGCAGTGTTACCCCATCCCACCGGCCATTGAATGAGTTTTCGTCCCGGAAACACGGCAAGCGGTACCGTCTCTCGATTGCAGTAGCCCAGACAGAAGCCGACCTGCTCATCGCGGCCCTCGATCCATTCCTGGATCACCACTTCCTTCTCCCACGCGGACACCATTCCGTACGTCTGCAGCAGTTCTCGGCGGCTGCCGACGCGAAAGGCCTTCTTCGGCGAGTGTCTTCGAAAGACGTCATTCTTGACCTGCGGCTTCAGAATGCTCGGGTAGGTGATCTCCGAAATTCGCTCCATGAGTTCGTCCTTGGATTCGATCATCCAGGTGCGAGGCACAGGCCAACCTTCTCGCTGGGCGAATTTGACGAATTCAACCTTGTTCATCAGCAGGTCAACGATCGATTTGGGGGGCAGCGCAATTTCGAAAAAATCCTGCAGCTCTTCTCGAGCTTCGGAAACCCATAGGACGGCTTGATCCTTGGTCAAGAGGAGAGGGGCTTTGACGTCGAGCTTATTTCCGATCGACAAGAGGTCTTGAACTACGCTTTCGACCGTCCAGTCGCCGCCGCGAACCACGGTGCATGCGTTGGTCTGAAAGCACGGATTCCACCACGGTCCTGCCAATGCAATACAGGGAATCCTCTGCTGCGCCAAGGACCTCGCCACTCCAAGCCCGTTGGCTTCCAGCCCAACTATGACGGCAGTTGGACGATTGCGATGGGCTTCATCCGGACGGAATGTCTTTGCCGATTCTTTCAAGTGGTCGTCGTCCTAACTCAAAGTGCTGCACCACGAGGGCCAAATTCACTGCGAGAACGAAATAAAGCTCCTAAAATCCATTTGGAGACCAGAAGCTCGGCATTCGGACATCCGGTTGCAGTGGACTGATTGCTGGATGGCGGTACCTTATTGAAAAGATTGGGAGGTAGTGTGCGAAACGGTATCAAGCGGCTGATTCTGGCCGGCAGCGATACGGCTGAACGGTTCAAATACCGAAAATATTTTCCCAAGCCCGACGGAAGTATGGACTTGGATTGGCACATCGAGCAAGCCGCTGCCTGGTTGGTTCGGGCCCAGGATTTCGGCGAGGATCAAGGTATCGCATACGGAACACGGTTGGGCAGGGGGTTCCTGCCTAGCTATCCGGAGACCACCGGGTATGTCATCCCCACTTTCTTGGCATTAGCACGGCACTTTGGCGACTCTCGATACCGGGAGCGAGCGATCGCAATGGGAAATTGGGAGATCGATGTTCAAATGCGGTGCGGGGCGGTTATGGCGGGTCGAGTTAACGTTGAAGATCCGCAACCAGCCGTGTTCAACACCGGTCAAGTTCTCCTGGGCTGGACGGCGCTGTTAAGGGCAACACACGAAGAGCAGTTCCGGCGGGCGGGCACTCGCGCTGCGGATTGGCTGATTGCAAACCAGGAGCCTGATGGAAACTGGATTCGAGGAAACTCTCCCTTCGCCGACCGAAATGCCACCCTGTATAACGTCAAGGCGGCGTGGGGCCTGGCGGAATTTGGTGCTGAAGCCGGCATATCGGCGTACGTCGTAATGGCAATCCGAAACGCTGAGTACACGCTGCGATTCCAGCGCACTAACGGCTGGTTTGAGAAATGCTGTCTTACCGACCCTGAGCGTCCGCTTCTCCACACGATTGCCTACACCATGCAAGGGCTATTGGGAATCGGACGCCTTCTCGGACGCGCCGATCTGATTGAGGCGGTTGAGCGAACCGCAAGATCCCTGCTCACACTCATGGACGAGCGCGGCTTCATCCCAGGCCGCGTTGACAGCCGGTTCAAGGGGTGCGTGGATTGGTGCTGTCTTACCGGAAGTGCGCAGACGTCGATTGTTTGGGGGGAGCTCTACCAGCTCACCGGCAACATGCGGTACCGGCAAGGGTTGGAGCGCCTCAATCGTTACCTTATGTCTTGCCATGACACCTCGTCCATCGATCCCACAGTCCGCGGAGGCCTGACTGGATCCTGGCCGGTATGGGGTGAATACGGACAGTACATGGTATTGAACTGGGCAACGAAATTTCTTATCGATGCTCTTTTGCTGCAGAAGCGCTTGCAAGGAACAGTAACGGAGGAGCCTGCAATTTCTGTGGCCGCTTCGACGAGATAGAAATCCGCGGTCGCGCCGGGCACTACGATTTGGCACGCGCCATGGCATAGAAGCCACGCACTCGCTGTCGATCAGCAATTGCCAGCACCGCCAAATAGGTGAACGCTCCGGTCAACACCGATATGGTGAATCTTGTTCGCAGGGACCAGGCAACCGGCGTCACCAATCGGACAGCGATGACCATGACGATCATGATCAAGCTCGACCGCATTGCGGGAACCAGTGAGCGCAGATAGGTTGTTACCGGCAATTCGATCGCAACGAACGTCCGCCACATGAACGGCGCTGTAATCACGGGATATAAGACGATCCAGGTGGCGGCGATACCGGTCGTTCCCCAGCGGCTGGTGAAATAGAATGCCGCGGGAAAGACAATCGCGGCTATGACCGTGTTCCACATTACAAATCGGGAGTGGCGCGTCGCATAAAGAACGCCGGGGAACAGCGTAGTGATGGAGCGCAAGGCTGCGTAAATCCCCAGCAATTGCAACGGAACCGCGGCAGCAGCCCATTTGGGGCCGAGAACGCAAAGCACAAACTGATCAGCCACAAGCACAATTCCGAAGCTTGCGGGAAAAGTAATGAGTGACAGTCCCTCGGTGATCCGCAGAAGGTAACGCCGCAACTCAGAGCTATCGTGTTGCGCGGCGGAAAAGAAGGCCGGCGTCACCCTGGTGACCATGTTGGTGATCTTCTCAACCGGGGTGGAGGCGATTGTCCAACCTACGGTATAGGCGCCCAATGCCGCTTGCCCTAATAGCCGGCCCGCTACCAGGAAATCCGAATTCGAATAGATATACCAGGCGACTCGCGATCCCAGCACATCGGTGCTGAATTTCAAGGCCCGGCTAATCTCTTTGAGGCGAGGCCAGGCAAATGCGCACGGGCACGCGAAGACCGTCAAAACGGCATAAACGACGACTCCCGCCAGATTACCGAGCGCGAGACTCCAATAACCGAAGCCGAGCCACGCGAGCAGAATCGTCAACGGCGCCTGAGTGAATGCACGAACAGTATCGAACGAGGCCAGCAACTTGAAACGCAAGTTCCGCTGCAGTAAGGCATCTGGGACAACTTGCGCGCCAGAGATTACGAAACTCAGACTCATCACTACGATGACGGCGGGCAATTTTGCAGTGTGAAAGAAGTGCCCCAAAGGCAGCGCCGCGCCACACGAGATCAGAAACAAGACAACGCCGAAGGCGATGGACAACGTGTTGATTTGGGCGGTGTGTTCCTGCGACATCTCACGCAGAACAACTATGGCTTGGCCTAAGCCGAACTCGCTGATCAAGGCAACCAAGCCGAGATAAATCGTGGCCATGCCGAAGAGGCCGTAGTCGGAGGGAGCCAGAATACGGGCCACCATGATGGTCGCAGCCCACGTCAAGAGTTGGGTCGCCCACTTGGCTGCGCCGGTCCACGCTATCGCCCGAACCATCAAACGGTCTGATGGCTTCGAGGCAACTGCCGGAGGCGCTTCGGCTAGGGTGCTCACAGGGCTCCACGTGTTGGTATGTGAATAAGATTCTCCGGACTCTTGTACGCCCAACGGAGAGCTCGAAGCACTTGGCTGGGGCGGGGTGTCTGATACATGGAAGTCGAATCGCTCACTCCCCTTCTATTGGAGCAAGAGAATAGCCACAACCGGCTCGGAACTGACGTCCGTCACCTGGAATATTGCGAGGCGCCGTTCGCCAAGCATTTCTGCCTATCGGAAGGCCCACTGGCAGCCAGGATCCTGCCAAAAGACAGCATCTGCAGCTATCCCCAAAGTGCCAGCAGAAACTGGCTGCGTATGCTTCCGTAATCCGGACGCCATGGGGGAGGAAACTTCCAGATTCTTGGGAAAATAATTTCTCCTGCACTTGGCGGAGGCCGAAAACACGGTCTCCGGCTGGCTGAGAGGTCCAACTCCGTGCAAGTCTTTGGCTTGCGGCTGCCTACGAGAAATGTTCACACCGCAAGCGAGGCGACGATGCAGGCGCGTCGATTGGCAACCCACTTGCGACTATCGACATTGCCAGCTATTGAGACACCTGGAACATGCATATCCTTCACGTTGTTGGAGCCCGGCCCAACTTTATGAAAGCCGCACCCGTCGTGCGCGCATTGCACAGGATCGAGCACGTTCGGCAGACGCTGGTACACACCGGGCAACATTACGACTTCAGCATGTCGGACGTATTTTTTCAGGAGTTGGGACTGCCCGCCCCCGACATCAACCTGGAAGTCGGATCCTCCAGCCACGCGCAACAGACGAGCCAGATCATCAGTCGATTCGAGGCCGTTGTTCTCGATCGTAATCCTGACCTTGTGATCGTCTATGGGGACGTGAATTCGACGGTGGCGGCCGCGCTCGTCTGCGCCAAGCTCATGGTTCCGGTGGCGCACGTTGAAGCTGGGTTGCGGTCCTTCGATCGCTCGATGCCGGAAGAAGTTAATCGCATCCTGACCGACGATCTTTCCGAGCTTCTGTTCACTCCTTCAGAGGACGGTAATCAGAATCTCGAGCGCGCTGGGATTGACCCGGATAAAGTTCATCTCGTCGGTAACGTGATGATCGATACCTTGGTTCAGATGCTACCAAAAGCGCTGCATCGAATGCCAAAGGATGTTCCCGAACGGTACGCCTTGGTGACATTGCACCGGCCGTCCAACGTGGATGACCGGGACTGGCTCAGGTCTCTGCTGGAAGTGTTGCATGACATTAGCTCCGAGTTGCCAGTGTTGTTTCCGGTACATCCTCGTACCAGGCAGCGAATCGCAGAATTGGGTATTCGCTCAGGCCAGGGTCATCCAGGTCTTCAATTACTTGAACCTGCCTCATACCTCGAATTTCTGGCGCTGCAAAGTAAGGCGCGAGTAGTCATCACCGACTCGGGAGGCATTCAGGAAGAGACAACCTTCCTCGGTGTGCCTTGCCTGACGGTCCGCCAGAATACAGAGCGCCCGATAACGGTGAGCGTCGGAACCAATGTTTTGGTCGGTCGCGATACGCAAAAGATCCGGCGGGAAATCGAATCTGTGCTCTCCGGGCGGGCCAAATGCGGTCTTATCCCGCCGCTCTGGGACGGACACGCGGCCGACCGTATTGCAACGGTCATCGCTGGCTGGAAGGCAAGCCGTTCTCTCAATACCGCGTCAGGGCGAGTGCCCTGCAGCGTTGCCGGCGCGGGCTAGGGGGCCTCTGGTTCCCAGCTACACGACATTTTTAGCAGTAGCTCGTAAGGAGATTTATGTCGCCGAATTCGTCAGCAGTAGCAGTTGAGAACCCGTTACTACAGAAGATCGCGACGCGAGAGGCTAAGGTTGGTGTGATCGGCATGGGTTATGTCGGCTTGCCGCTAGCGCTGCTGTTCAGTGGCGAGGGATTTCCCATTACCGGCTTCGACATCGATGATGCGAAGGTGAAGACCCTTACCAATGGTGGGTCTTACATTATCAGGATCGAAGCAGCCGAAATTCAGGATGCTCGACAGCACGGATTTACCGCCACGACCGATTTTGCTCGTATCGCCGATCAGGATGTCGTAATCATCTGCGTGCCGACGCCGCTGAATGAATATCGCGAGCCTGACATGAGCTATATCGTCAAGACAGCTCAAGCCATTGCACCCTTTCTCCGGGCTGCGCAGCTCGTCGTGCTAGAAAGCACCAGCTACCCGGGTACTACGGAAGAAGTGCTGGTGCCGATCCTGGAGAGAAGCAATCAGGCTGGTCTGAAGGCGGCAAGGTCTGCAGATAATGCCGACGCCAATTTCTTCTATGTTGCGTTTTCTCCGGAACGGGAAGATCCGGGCCGCACCGATATCGAGCGTCACGATATTCCCAAGGTAGTAGGCGGGCTTGACCCCATCGCAGGAGAATTGGCTGCCGCTCTCTACGGAAGCATCTTTCGTCGTACCGTCAGTGTATCCACCCCCGCTGTCGCCGAGATGACCAAGCTGCTTGAAAATATCTATCGTTGCGTGAACATTGCTCTGGTCAATGAGCTCAAGCTGCTGAGTCTGCGCATGGGCATCGACTTCTTGGAGGTGATCGACGCAGCTAAGACCAAGCCTTTTGGCTTTCAGGCGTTTTATCCCGGACCTGGTCTTGGAGGCCACTGCATTCCGGTAGATCCTTACTATCTCTCCTGGAAGGCCAAAGAGTTCGATTTTCACACCCGGTTTATTGAGCTTGCGGGTGAGATCAACATGCAGATGCCTTACCATGTTGTAGCCTCCGTCGGCAAGGCACTCAACACTCGGAAAAAGGCCTTAAACGGCGCGAGGATACTGGTGTTGGGAGTAGCCTATAAGAAAGACATCGACGACCTTCGCGAGTCGCCATCGCTCACTATTATCGAAGCTCTCAAGAAGGAAGGGGCGGAAGTGAGCTATCACGATCCTTACTTCGCATTTGTTGGGCGCGGACGGCACTATGAACTGCAAATGAAGTGCGCTTCCCTGGACAATCTCGGGGACTATGACTGTGTACTCATTGTAACGGACCACTCTAGTTACGACTATGAGCGCATCGTAGCAGAGTCCGACCTGGTGGTAGATTCACGCAATGCGACTCGTGGCATCAAATCGGACAAAATCGTGCATTGCTAGAGCAGTTTCAGGGTAGCTGTAGACCGGCAGAGCTGACCTTTAAGTCGGCGTCCTGGCGCGTAGCCCAAGGGGCTGGTCTCCGCGATCATGGCCATGATCGCCGAGACCGAAGATTTTCTTTTCCCGGCGGGACGCGGCGCTGAAGCGCCGCTCTACTCGTGCGTATAGCAGACTAGTGATGTGTCGCGCAAGTTCGTAGTAATCCAGCATCTTTGAAAGAACTCGGCTTCAGTGCCGTAAGATATCGAATAAAGCAAGGGCTTTAGCCCCGGAGGCCCTGAAACGAATTAGTCCGGAGAGTTTCTTCACGAATTTCCGGGCATAATCTAGTGAGTCTTTTGTGAAAGCGCGACTGCACGCTTATAGGCAAGTGCGGCTTCACGTTCCATTCCCTTCGCCTTATAAGCGACTGCCAGCTTCAGCAGTGGCTCGGGATGGTCTGGCTGCAGGCGAACGCACTCTGAGAACGCGGCGATGGCCTCGTCGAACTGTTTTGTCTGTAGTGCGGCCAGGCCTAGGTTGGAATATGCTTGCAGATTGCCCGGATCAAGCTTCGCCGCCCGGCGAAATGCGACTAACGCAAGTTGGTAATCTCCAGTCATCTCCGCAGCGGTGCCGATTCCTATCTCAGCGTCGGGATTTGCTGGATCGCTTCTGGCCAGGTCTCCGAAGATTCCTATCGCGTCTGTGGCGCGACCCTGAGCCATTACAGCCACTCCCATCTGGTAGTGAATGTCGCTCGCTCTGGGCTTAAGATCCAGGGCGTGACGGTAAGCGGTCTCGGCCTGCGCAAATTGCTGCTTTTGCATGTAGGCCTGCCCAAGCAGAAAATATCCATCAGCGAGATTCGGGTTCTGGTGGACAGCTTCAAGCAGCGATTTGATCGCGGCATCGGTATGTCCGGAAGCCAGCGCTGTGCGGCCATGTTCCGCGGCCACGACGTAGCCTCTGGTTCGGCCAACGATCAGGCAGCTAGCCACGAGGAATAATCCAGCTATCGCCAGCACAGAGCGGCTGGGAAGCCGCACCAGCAAAAATCCCAGCAGAAGACCACTCAGTAATCCACCCAAGTGCGCAGCATTGTCGGTGCGGCGAGTGACTAGGCCCAAAAACAAGTTATATCCAGCAAAGGCGAACAAGCTCAAGAGAGCAGCTTTGATCGAGTGTTTCGGAAAGGATAGCTTGCCGAAGTAGAAACAGGTAATCAATGCTCCCGCCAGTCCGAAAATCGCCCCGGACGCCCCCGCCTCGACCGCAAAGGGGTGCCATGTTAAACCCAAAATTGCGCCCGATAGTCCCGTAACAATATAAATTGCAAGGAAAGCGATTCGGCCATAGATGTGTTCCGCGAGGCTTCCCAGGTCCCAAAGGCACCACATGTTCACGGCCAGGTGGATGATGCCAATGTGCAGGAACATGGAAGTCAGCAGCCGCCACCATCGCCCGCCAAGGGTTAGCGGACCGAAGTTGGCTCCCCAGCGCAGCAACTGCTCGGTTGTCGGGTGAGTCGGTGAGACCCCGGACAGGAGCATGGCAAGAAATACTGCGATACAGATCCCTACAAGGGACACAGTAACCAACGGCCTTCGTGGTGCGGTCGAGAGATTCGGTTCGACTGGCAACGTCGAGGACTCGGTTATTGTCCCTGCGTCCGGCGCGATCCCGGAAAACCGCACCGGAATGATGGCTCGGGTTATGCCGGCGTCGTCCATTGGCTTCAGTTTAGCAGAGGGATATATCGGCGATTTTTGTTCGTCAGGTACCTTGAAGTTTCCGCTCTAGACGCGAATCACCGATGGGTCCATTACAGCTTTACTTGTGAGGCCGGAAAGGACACGTTCTACCTGTGCCGCGACATTGTCCCACGTGTATGCCTGAGCGTAGGCGGAGATCCCGGCTGAATCCCAGCCGCGCTCCAGTGCTGTGTGCAATCCTTCACAGATTGATTCTGGGATTGGATCCACGACAATTCCGTACGCTGGCGTCAGGATGCCGGGTACTGCTCCTGCTCTAGTTGCGACCACGGGTGTGCCGCAGGCCAGAGACTCGAGGATGACATTGGGCCATCCTTCCCTGCGACTCGCGAGGCAGCTGACGTCGGCAGCTGCATAGTAAGTCCTAAGCTCGTCATTCGGCACACTTCCTACAAATCTACAAACATCGGCGCAATTCAATTGAGTCGCCAGTTGCCGAAGGTTTGCCAGCTCTGGGCCGGCTCCTATGAACAGGATTGTGAAGTTCGGCACCTTTTGTTTCAGTAAGGCAGCGGCCCGGATCAGCAAGTCAGGCCCCTTTACATGTCGGAGCGCGGCGACACTTACGATTGTGAACAAGTTCGGATCAAGGCCAAGCTTTTGTCTTGCAGCTAAGCGATCCTCCGGGAAAAAGCGTTCAGCATCGACGCCATTGCCAATCACCTCGACTCTATCAAGTGCGGGTTCAAGATTCCCCATGATCGCGGCCAGCGATTCGGAAACTGCGATGGCAGCGGCGGCGTTTCGAAGCGTCCACCTGATTTGCCACCTGACGGTCCGAAAGCTTGGAAAGGTATGGATGTCGGAGCCCCTTGCCGATACGACAACGGGAATGCCCAGAATCTTTCCTATCAAAATCGCTGCTAGCCCATCTGGATACACGTAATGGGCGTCAATACAGTCGAAGTGATGTTCCTGGTGGAGACTGCGGACAAGGCCCATGCATCCGGCAAACATTAGCAGCCCGTGGAAAGGCATGGAGATTCCGGGAAAAAGCGGATAGCGCGGATGATGTACTTGCAGATTTCCAATCGTCTCCCTCTTGGGAACCGACGCGAAAGCTCCTCGGCCTGTTTTACTCAGGAAGCTTGGCAGATAAGGAACTGGGGCAACCACTTCAACAAAGTTCCCACCGCGCTTGGCTAGGTGTGACGTCCTCTGATAAACGAAGCCTGCCGAGTCCGGAGTCGTTGCATTCGGGAATAAGCTAGTAAACGTTAGTATTCGCATCGGACGATGGAGCAGAGATCTGCTCTGGCACCAGTCGGGAATCGGCGATGTCCCGCGCCGCGTTAGTTTGTGAACTCCACGATGTCTCGGATCGTATTCTATCCAGCGCCGGCAGATAAACGGAATCGTAGATCTTGCCGAAGGCGAACCGCCGCAACAGGCGTTCTAATCTCGATTTCATTGTTGCCAGTCCCGTATACTGGCGCAATCGTGATTTCCACGACGCTTTCAGATGAGGCTGGGAATCGTCGATCTCCCACGGGTGCAGATACAGCACAGCCGGAGCATGCTCATTCTTGTTGATCGCGCGAACACCGTTCTCTACTAGCGCATAAGGAAGAACTCGCAGGTAAGCTCCGCCGCCCACCGGCAGGTTCTGCCCGCATACTCTCCAACTCGCGATCGGAATCTCCAGCAAATGTTCACCGACTCGAAATGGATGCCGAGGTGCGGCGTGGTTGCCGTAAAGCGCGTGACGAACCGGGTTGACGCTGGAGTCATACTCGAACCCTAGTTCCTCCAGGATTGGATACGCCCACGGCACCGACTGGTTGATTGAAAAATTCGGGGCCCTATAACCAATCACGGCCGCCCCAATGGCATCTTCGATCACGTTTCTTGCCCGAAAAGTGTCTTCCCAAAACTCTTTTGGGGTCATTCGAAAAACGGGCTGGTGCCAGTAGCTATGGCAGCCGACTTCATGACCGAGCTCGCGGGCCCTCCGGGCCAACTGAGGAAAGCGCTCGGCCGTCCAGCCCAGGAAGAAGAACGTGGCTTTGACTTCGTAGCGTGCAAACAGCTCAAATAAAGCCCAGGTGTTGGACTCAACATGAGAGGGAAAGGTCTCCCACCTGTCCCGAGGTGCCACCAGAGACATGGCTTCGGTCTGGAAATAATCTTCTACGTCCACCGATATGGCATTCGTCAGGTCCATCAAACGGAAATACTTGCATTCAATATGCCAACAGGCAGCCTACCACTAGCTTCCAAGGCGAGATTGACAAACCTACGACGTAGGCCCAACCGGTTCTTTAACGATCTCGGAAATAGGAAAATATTTTCCCAATTGCCCGGATTGATCAAAAATCATCACGAGTTCCCATCAGAACCCGACCTTGGCCAGAAATGCCGAAGCTGGCAGAGATTGCTTCTTGGTGAGTTGTTGACGCGGGCCTCTTCGGAAAGGCAAGAAGTTGCGGGCAGGTCGTTCTTGCGAAACGACGCTGTACCGCACCCGGCTTAATCCTCCCCGTTGCGAATCCGCTCATGTTGGGAGTAGAGGGCCCATGCGCTCGCCAGGTCCTGAACGACGTGACCAAGTGACTTGTAGACTGTGATCTCGTCTGCCGTGCGGCGACCTACGATCTCGCCTGCCAGCACCTGCGCAATCTCCGCAACGATGTGCTCATCGCCGATCAGCCCAGCCTCTTTGGCGCGGAGAAACTCTGCGCCTTGCTGTCGAACTCCCTCGCGATGGTCGGCAATGAAGCGCGATCGCAGGACGAGGTCGTTGTCTATTTCCGCCGGTCCGGCGTAACCCGAGCCGACCACATTGAGGTGTGTCCCACTTCGCACCCACTCGCCTTTCAAGATGGGCTCCGCTGCCGCGGTTACGGTACAGATGATGTCTGCCTCGGCGACTGCCTCGCGCGCAGTGGCGGCCGTGCAGACCGGTAGAGCGAGTTCCGCTTGCATCCGCTGGGCGAAAAGCTGGGCGCGTTCGGGAGACCGCCCCCAAACCACGATGGATTTTATGTCGCGAACCTTGCGAAGCGCTCGTGCATGGTTCTGCGCCTGTTGGCCATAACCGAGCAGGGCGAGTCGTTGTGCATCCTGACGCGCCAAGGCTTGCGTCGCAACCGCGCTGGCCGCTGCGGTACGGATCGCGGTGATCTCGCCGGCATCGACCACGCAAACCGGTGCGCCGCTCTCCGGATCGAAGAGGATTACCAGGCCCTGATGGGAAGCTTTTCCCAAGGCGAAGTTTTGCTGAAAGACGCTGATCAACTTCGCGCCGAACGGCGCATGTGTGCCCATCGCGCCGGGCATAATGCCAAAAATCCGGCCCTCCGAAAGCGGGATTATCGAGCGCAAAAGCTGTCTGGTTTCGCCTTTGGAAAGCGCGATCATCGCCTCCCGCACGATTGGGATGCAGACTTCATACGTGAGCCGCCTCGCAACCTCTTCGCGATCGATGAATCGCATCAATGCTTCCCTGCCTGTTTCTGTGCGTCGAGGTTGCAAACACTCAACCACCGCATTCGACAAGTGTACTTGGTTGGGATGGTTCTTACTGGGTAATGCTGCGGGCCAATAAAAAGGGTTTCAGCGATATCAGTGACTGCGCAGGTTATCGTGGCCGCCAAACACGGAGCTTGTTTCGCCATCGTTGCTTGTTCAGCCGGGCTTTAAACAACTCGCCTCAAACGAAGCCTTCGGGATACACTCTATCAAAGCGGCATTGCGGCACTTTTGTCATATATGTTTCGAGCTTTAGCCAGTGCGCTTTATAAAGGTGGGGTTAGTAGCTGCGCGATCTCGCAGCGGATTAGTCAATTGAGGAGAGCTGTCAGGATGAAGTTGTTTCGTGCCGTTGCAGGTTTCGTGGTCCTGTTGGAAGCGGTCAGCAACTACTCGACTCGGGAACGGTCGTCATGAACGGTGAACGCGCCGCCCTGGACTTGCAAGTAGCTGAGGCGAAGAATTAGAAGAACGGCGTCAAGCTAGCTTTGCGCGCCAAAACTCACGGTTGCATATATGATGTCTATAGAAAGGACAAAATGGATATTCAAAATGTTATCGCACAACTGAAGCAGGAACTTTCACGCCTCGATCAAGCTATCGCGGCGCTGGAAGGTTTGGGTTCAGATGCACCTCGTCGCGGGCGTCCTCCCAAGAGTAGCTCGCCAACCGCAACGGCCACCCCACGGCGTCGAACCATGAGTCCCGCTGCACGCGCTAGAATCGCGGCTGCCAAAAAAGCGTGGTGGGCCAAACAGAAGGGCAAGTCCGGACCTAAGGCGGCCAGCTCGAGTGCAAAGAAATCGACCCGGAGAGGCATGAGCCCTGCGGCTCGCAAGCGACTTTCCGCGATGATGAAAGCACGCTGGGCGGCGCGAAAGAGGGTAGCCTAGCTCACCACCTCGGCTGACTGCTGGATTTCCGGACAGTCGGTCGATGCTGGTTTGAGGTAAAGGACGGGAACGCGATGAAACCCTTACATCGCGTTCCGAGCGCCCCCACACTTCCCTGCTCCTACCGTTCTTCGCTGAGCTCACCACAGCACCGACCCAGTTCCACTCAAGACCTCCTCGTATATGTGCGCCTGACTGCAAGCGCTCAGCTCCGCATCGTTCTGGGATGCAAGTCACTGGACTCCTCAGTGCCGCGCGCGTACTCTAGAGTCGCGAATCGCCAAAACCTGTCTCGGCTGGGTTGTATCGACGCGATCACGTCGATCTCGACCGCACCGAGGGGCGGTAGCTTCACTTGTTCGGAAGCTCGCAGCGGAGAACGGTATGAAAAAGCACTCCGGGAAGAACAAGACCAATGCGGCCGCTGAAGCACCCGACGGCTCTCCAAGCTCCCAGCAACTACAAAAAACGAAGCTCAGCAAGAAGGAATATGAGCGCGAGATGTTTAAGCTCCAGATCGAACTGGTGAAGCTGCAGGAGTGGGTGAAGGCCACCGGGGCCCGCATCGTCATCATCTTTGAAGGCCGCGACGCCGCCGGCAAAGGCGGCGTTATCAAGCGCATCACCGAGCGCGTCAGCCCGCGGGTCTTCCGCCTGGTTGCGCTACCCGCGCCCACCGAGCGCGAGAAAAGCCAGATCTACTGGCAACGGTATATCGCACAGCTTCCGGCGGCCGGCGAGATCGTCATCTTTGACCGCAGCTGGTATAACCGGCCGGGAGTGGAGCACGTCATGGGCTTCTGCTCCAAAGACGATTACCAGCGCTTCATGGTCGGCTGCCCCTTCTTCGAGATGGCGCTGGTGCGTGATGGCATCATTCTGCTGAAGTACTGGCTTGAAGTTTCGGAGAAGGAACAGCACCGTCGTTTCCAGGCACGCATCGAGGACCCGACCAAGCGCTGGAAGCTGAGCCCGATGGATCTCGAGTCTCATCGCCGCTGGTACGACTACTCGCGCGCCCGCGATGCTATGCTGCAGGCTACCGACATTGCGCAAGCCCCTTGGACCATCGTGCCTTCCGACGACAAGAAACGCGCCCGGCTGAACTGCGTCGCCGACCTCCTCAGCCGTCTGCCCTACAAAGAGACGCCCTACACCCCGCCCAAGCTTCCTGCACGGCAAAAGCGTAAAGGCTACAAGGATCCCAAGCACCAGCACCACATTGTGGAGCAGCGGTGGTAAGCGCTTCGAGCTTTTCCGCGTGCCATGCCTCGCTATACTGACGTAAGGCATGCGGAACATCCTGCGTTTCCTCTGGAACTCGGCCCGCGGGCACCGGCTCGCTCCCTGGCGCAGCCCCTACTTGCGCTGGCGGATCGAGACCTATACCGGCATCAAGATGCACAGCATCGGCTTGCTGGAGTTCTGCGGATTTCTGTGGCGCGAACGGCGGGAATTGCTGCGGTTTTTGAAGTGGACCGGCGAGATGGAGCGCTACGCGCGCGTAAAGCCAAAAAATCCGTAACGGCATCTACCAGATCGTATCCAGCAGCGACGACTGCCGGAGCTTTGCATCGGCTGTCACCAAGGGCAAGCTTTCCACTCTGGAGGTAGCTCCGATCAATCGATCTGCTGGATCCTTGGGATAATCTTCAGGAAATTGAGCGCTCATGCAGGCGATCGCAGCCGTGATCGGCTTCACCACCACCGGTGACGAGATCTCATGAAGAAACGAATCCATGGCGCCGCTGATTTCTATTCTGTCGCGCCGCACCAGCAACACAATCTCCCACAGACTTATGTCGCAGATGCAGAGCGCTCCGTTACTGCGTTCCCGTTGAATGGCGGCGCTGGCGCGCTTGGAAAGACGTTCCGGACTAATCGCCATCCAGACCAGCACGTGCGTGTCGAGCAGAATCACTGGAGCGCGTCCCAGTCCTCGATGGCGGTAACCGGGGAGACGATGTCACCTGTGATCTTCGCCTTTCCCGCCATATACCCGAAGATGTTATCGTCCTTGACCTTGGCAGGTATCAGCTTAACGACCGGCTTGCCGTGCTTGGTGACCAATACAGGCTCGCCTGTTGCCTGCACTTCGTCCATAACAGCGAGGCAGCGCGCTTTGAACTCACCAGCCCGAATCTGCTTCACTCTTGCCTCCGAATCGATACTACTATAGTCATCATACCATGGACACTTCCCGGGAACTGCGGTTTGGAAGGGGCGCAGCTTTAGCTGCGCCGTACCGAAGTCCCTTATATTTCTCCTCAAGCCGGCTTCAGCCGGCGAGGGCTCCGCGGTTTCGAGTCTCTCAGCAACGGTTACTTTGTAGCCGCGAGCGCTTTTAATCCGCGAGGGTCCTGCGGTTTTGGCTTTTTCGGCAGCCTGCTACCTTCCCAATACCACTCCCACCGGCGTACCTACTCCTGCATTCAGCTTTTCTGCCGCCGACCCACGGTTGGCGGCGATTTCCACGTATCCCGAGCTACCCACGATAGCGAACAGTTCGCCCTCGCCGCCCTCGGCGTAGGAGTGGCAAACGCGCGCGATGGTCTGCCCGGCGATCAGGATGCTGACCGGCGGAGGCGCGACGCCGAACAATGCCGGCGCATCCAGTTCACCGATGTTGGTGATCAGGTTGCCGAACTTGTCCTGCTTCAGCACCACGCCGCGCAGGCTGTTCTCCCCCACGCGCTCTACCTGCGGCAGCGGTAGGCGAACATAGTCGGGGATCTCCGCTCCAAATTCCGCCGGCGCGATGCCCTTCGCCAGCCATCCGGCGACGGGAGCGAAGATGTCGCGGCCATGGAAGGTTTGGCTCACCGGCTGGCGGAAGTACCGTTCGGCAGTCACGTGCCGTACCGTGAACTTCGCCTCCCGCATTTCGACCAGCGATAACACGCCATTATCGGGCGCCACAAAGATGTACTCATCGGTCTCAACGATAATGGGCCGGCGCGTGCTGCCTACTCCGGGATCGACCACCACCACATGTACGGTGCGTGGCGGGAAAAATCGATGAGCCTGGGCGATGGTCCAAGCACCCTCTAGGAGGTCATAGGAGGCGACGGAGTGGCAGATATCGACGATGATGGTTTCAGGGTGAATGCTCAGCACGACGCCGTGCATGATGCCAACGAAGGCGTCGCTCAGGCCGAAATCGGTAGTGAAGGTAACGATGCGGGTCTCAGCCATGGATAAACCAGTCGATTCGCGTTTCCGAGCCTTTGTATCAGCGCACGACCCCTCTTCTTCTTTGTCATCCTGAGCGTAGCTTCGATCGCGCAGCGATCGAAGCGCAGTCGAAGGACCCCTATTCGAACCGGCCCCTATAGGGGTGCTTCGATTCGCGGCAAACGCTCGCTCGGCATTACTCCGCTCGGCAAATCTCGCCGCCTAATCTACCGCGCCCCCGATAATGGTTTGCCGCACCTCGCCCGATGGCGAGAAGACCGCGACATCGGCATCCGCGCCGGCTTGCAGAACTCCTTTGCGCTGCTCCACTCCCAGCACTCGCGCCGGGTTCAGTGTCGCCATGCGAATGGCATCCTGAAAACTCACGTGCGCAAAACTCATCATGTTGCGCACTCCGCGATCCAAAGTCAGCACGCTGCCGGCCAGCTTGCCGAACGATTCACAGCGCCCATCGCGCACCTGCACCTCAAACGCGCCTAGCCGGTACATCCCGTCCGGCATACCGGTGGCGCTGATCGCATCGCTGATTAGCACCACGCGCTCCACTCCCTTAGCGCGCACGAAAAGATCGACGACGACGGGCTGCACATGCTGCCCATCCACAATAATGTCGGCGCTCACGGTTGGATCGGTGAGGATCGCGCCCAGCAGCCCGGGGTCGCGATGATCGAGCCGGCGCATGGCGTTGAAGGTATGGGTCGAGTGCCGCGCTCCCGCACGGATGCCCGCCTGCGCCTGCGAAAAGTCGGCATTGGAGTGACCGATGCTAACGCAAACCCCGCGGCCCGCCGCATTGCCGATGACATCGAGCGCGTTCTCCAGCTCGGGAGCGATTGTCAGCATTCGTACGCAGCCGGATGCCGCCTCCCACATGCGGTTGAAAATGTCGACCGAGGCCGGGAGCAGACCCATGGAAGGGTGCACCCCGCGGCGCGCGTGACTGAGGAACGGGCCCTCCAGGTGAATGCCCAGTGGCCGAGCCCGGGCGGGCGCAGCCGCTTCGCAGTTCGGCGCGCGCTGCACGGCCTTTGCCAGCACTTGCAGCGATTGCAACGTTGCATCCAGCGGCGCAGTCACCGTAGTCGGGCAATAACTTGTGACTCCATGCTGCGCCAGCAGCCGCTCAACGGCCTCCAGACCCTCCTCCGAGGCGTCCATCACGTCGTGCCCGGCGCCTCCGTGAATATGTATGTCGATCAGGCCCGGGGTGAGTATCGCGTCGCCGAAATCGACAACCCGTGCCCCGGCAGGACGTGTCACGCTGTCGCGTGCGCCGACGGCGGTAATAATTCCTTCCTCCACCACCAGCGCAGCATTATCGATGCGCTCCAGCGGGGTGAGCAGTTGCCGGGATTGCAGGACAGTGGCCAAAATCGCGACTCGCGACTACTTCATCGCATTCTACGGCAGTTCACCCACCTGATGCCCGTCGAGACGTGCCTATTTCCCCGCGCACGCCCGCTCCACTACAATTCCGGCTGAACGTTCCAGCAATGCAGGCCGGCGAGCCACCCCCGCTCTGCCGCAACCAGGAGAGTCGATATGTCGCGACCCAGCGTCGCCCTTCTCGCAGCAGTGGCGATCATTGCCTTCAGCGCTGCGTCACCGGCGCAGGCCAACCCGCCGCAAAATAGTTCGGCACAATCTGCGGCAGCCCAGGGCACTGTCAGCGGCACCGTCGCCTATCGTGAACGTATCGCTCTGCCGCCCGATGCCGCCATCGCTGTCAAGCTGCAGGACGTGACGCTGCAGGACGCGCCAGCCAAGACCATCGCAGAGTCCCTGTTTGCTCCCGGAGGCAAGCAGGTGCCGATCCCCTTCCAGCTCACGTACCAGCAGTCGGATATCAATCCGGCGCATACCTACCAGGTACGCGCCGATATTAGCGTCGATGGCAAGCTGATGTTCACTTCGACCACCGCCTATCCGGCAATCACCAGGGGCGCCCCGTCGCAGGTAGCAATCATGCTGCAACAGGCGCAGCCAGCTGCAACCTCCTCGTCGGCGACGAAATTGCGCGGAACCCATTGGGTGCTGGCCGAGCTGAACGGCAAACCGGCTGCGCCCGGCGAAGGCAAAACCGCTCACCTGATGTTGCACAAGAAAGGTAAGCTCTCCGGCTCGACCGGCTGTAATAACCTGGTAGGAAGCTATATCGCCGCGCAGGGCGCGCTACAGTTCACACCCGCAGGTACGACTATGAAGATGTGTTCCCCGCCCGTCATGGAGCAGGAGCAGGCATTTCTGGCTGCGCTGAAAGCAACCAATAAGTATCAGGTGCAGGGCGAGACTCTGGAGTTGATGAATGGCGAGCAGGTGCTGGCCAAATTCCAGGCGGAAACGAAACAGTAGTCAATCGCGACTAGCCGGTTGTCGATTGAAGCCATCAGTTCTCAACTTCTCGCTTCTGTTTGCGATCTCGCAGTTCAAACTGGCTACTGGTTACTGGTTACTGGTTACTGGCTGCTGAAGGAGGACCGTTCATGACCGTACCGATCAAGTGCGAGTGTCCCAAGTGTCACGCTGACCGCACCATGTTGGACACAAAATTTGGCCTGCCTGGATGCGCTGAGCCGTCTTTGCACGAACACGGAGCTGAAGCCATCAACCCCTCGGCCGCCCTGCCCGTGCGCTTGATTCTCTGCCCCCGCTGCCATTATCTGGAGATGTATCACGATGTGGGGTTAGAAAAGCTCTGCTGATCGAAGGTTCCACCGATCTGCAAACTCGCGATCGAGGGGTCATCGAATTCTCGAGGACATCAATGGGCTCGCGTGAACGATGTACTCGCCCTCGGTCCTGCCCCTGACCAAAGCCCTCAGCAGTGGCGCTCTGATATATTTCGTGGATAACGGATTTCGCTTCAAGATGCCAATTTTCTCGCCCACGGAGTTTGCCAAGGAGCAGGTGCTGGCGGTGCAGGATTATTCCCTGCTTGCCGGCCGCTCTCTGAGCAATCTGTTCGCGCAGCCGCGCTACTTTGCCGACACCCTGTTGCAGGCCGATCTGATCGGGGTGGGCTCGCTGCCTATTGTGGTGCTTACCGGTTTCTTCACTGGCGCGGTGCTGGCATTGCAGACCTCCAGCACGTTACAACAGTTTGGTTCGCTGTCGCTGACCGGCAAGCTGGTATCGCTTTCCATGGTGCGCGAACTGGGGCCGGTGCTGACCGGGCTAATGGTGGCGGGCCGCAATTCCAGCGGCATGGCCAGCGAACTTGGTTCCATGAAGGTCACAGAGCAGATCGATGCCATGCGCGCCATGGGCGTCGACCCTTCCAAGAAGCTGGTTACGCCGCGGGTGATCGCCAGCGTGGTGATGCTGTTCTTCCTGAGCATCATCTCCGATCTGGTAGGCCTCACCGGCGGCTTCATGATTTCTTACCTGCTGCTGGGTTTAGATCCCAACCAGTATTGGACGACCGCCTACCAGGCGCTGCGCTTCGGCGACGTGATCATGGGACTTTCAAAGCCGCTCATGTTCGGCTTTATTATCGCCAGCATTGGCTGCTACTACGGACTGTCGGCCAAGGGCGGTACGCAAGGCGTAGGGCGCGCTACCACGCAGGCTGTGGTGGCCGCCTCGGTGCTCATCCTGGTCAGCGACTTTTTTGTTACGCGACTGCTCATGGGAATTTTCGCCTACTGACATGTCGAGCCTCGCGCCTCCATTGGAGCAGCGGCAGCCGCCGGTCACACCCGCGGCAGAGCCGGTCATACGCTTCGAAGATGTCGCCATAGCTTTCGATCACCCCGTGCTGGAAGGCATTTCGTTCCAGCTTCCGCGGGGCGAAACCAAGATCCTGATGGGCGTCGCCGGCACCGGCAAGACCCTGATCCTGAAGCTGGCGCTCGGGCTGCTGCGGCCCGATTCCGGACGTATCACCGTGCTGGACGAGGAGATTACGCAAATGCGCGAGCAGGAGCTGTTCGCGCTGCGCCGCAAGATCGGAATGGTGTTCCAGGAGAGCGCGCTGTTCGACTCGTTGACGGTGGAGGAGAATGTCGCCTACCGCCTGATTGAAGAAACCGGGCAGGTGACGCCGGAGATCCACACGCGAGTGCTGGAGGCGCTGCGCTTTGTCGAGTTGGAGCACACGGTGAATTTGCTGCCCTCGGAGCTCTCGGGCGGCATGCGGCGGCGGGTCGCCATCGCGCGCGCTATCATCACCCAGCCGGAAGTGCTGCTGTACGACTCGCCCACTGGCGGACTCGACCCGGTTACTTCCAACACCATTATCGAGCTGATCGTGAAGCAGCGCGATGTT
This sequence comes from uncultured Acidobacteriaceae bacterium, assembly GCA_963785825.1. Classification (GTDB taxonomy): domain Bacteria; phylum Acidobacteriota; class Terriglobia; order Terriglobales; family Acidobacteriaceae; genus Bog-257. Next base: position 382,329 of record CAWAWQ010000004.1, read on the forward strand.
TACCAGACCAGCTCGCTGATGGTAACGCACCGGCTACAGGACGCTTTCACCATGGCGAGCCATTACTTCGACCGTGAGCAAAACAAGATGGTGCCTGTGGGTGACGGCGGGCCACGGGATTTGCACACCCGGTTCCTGATCCTGCGCGACGGGAAAATCATCTTCGAGGGGACTGCCGCCGAGCTGCTGCGTTGTACCGATCCCTACATTCGTGAGTATCTGAGTTAGCCGGAGGGACCGGCCAGCTCCGGCCGAAGGGCAACGGCGCTAAGTGCCGATCTCATCAGGTATAGACAGACGGCGTATTATTCTGAAAAGCGGGGTGGACGGAGGTGGCGATGTTCCGGATCATCACGGTGGAGCGCGAATACGGCGCGGGCGGCAGCCTGGTCGCCGCGGAACTGGCTCGGCGTAAAGGTTGGCAGCTGCTGGACCAGCAACTCACTTGCGAAATCGCTAAGCTGGCCTCGGTGGATGAAAAGGTGGTGGCGCGCCGCGAAGAGAAATGCGATCCCTTGCTTCACCGGCTGGCCAAGGTTTTCTGGCGCGGAAGCTACGAGCGTTCGCTGCCGATATCGGATGACAAGATCTTCGACGCCGACGAGTTGGTCGAGCACGCCCACCGCGTCATCGAAAAGAAAGCCGAGGAAGGAAATTGCGTGATCGTGGGGCGCGGCGCTCCTTATATTCTACGGACCCGTCCCGACGCATTTCACGTTTTTGTATATGGCACACGCGAGAAGAAGATCCGCCGGCTGGTCAAGTTGAAGATGAGCGAGCGGGATGCCACCGAGATGGTGGACACCATTGACCGGGAGCGCGCGGCGTTTGTGCGGAAATACTTCGACGCCGAGTGGCCGTGCCGGCGGCTTTACCACTTGATGCTGAATTCCGATCACGGCATCGAGCAAGTGACCAGCACCATCCTGGCTACGATGGATGCCCTGGAGCAGCAGGGCAAGGCGGAGCCCCCGGGACAGAACGTCAAGCTGGAAACCGCTCGGCGGTCCGTCTGACCGATCCTACTTATTGCTAAGAGCCTCGACACCGGGAAGCTTCTTGCCTTCCAGAAATTCCAGCGATGCTCCGCCGCCGGTCGAAATGTGGGTGATCTTGTCCGCAACCCCCGCGGCTTTCACCGCCGCCACGCTGTCGCCGCCACCGATGATGGAAACGGCCGCGCCATTATCGGCCACGGCATGAGCGATCTTCCTGGTGCCCTTGGCAAACGCTTCGATTTCGAAAACACCCATCGGTCCATTCCATACGATGGTGCGGGCGCCGCCGATTTCGGTAGAGAACAAGTCGACCGTAGCCGGGCCGATGTCAACCGCGATCATGTCAGGAGGGATGGGCTCGCCCTCGGCGATGGTGCGAATTCGGGCACCCGCGTCCACCCGGTCGGCAACAACATGGTCCACCGGCAGCAGCACGGTCACGTTGTGTGCTTTGGCCTCGTCCAAGATTTGCCTGGCGAGTTCGACCTTGTCGGCCTCCAGTAATGACTTGCCGATCTCATGTCCTTGGGCTTTGAGAAACGTATAAGCCATACCGCCGCCAATGATGAGCGCGTTGACTTTGCCCATCAGGTGCTTGATGACCCCGATTTTGTCGCCCACTTTGGCGCCGCCGAGAATGGCTACGAACGGCTTTTGCGCATGCGAGAGCGCCTTGCCGAGGTATTCCAACTCCTTTTCCATCAGCAGGCCGGCGGCGTTCTTTTCGACGAAATGCGTAATGCCCTCAGTGGAGGCGTGTGCCCGATGCGCCGATCCGAAGGCGTCATTGACGTAGAAGTCGCAAAGTTTGCCAAGGTGCCGCGCGAATTCCGGGTCGTTGGCTTCTTCCTCGGGATGGAAGCGGAGGTTTTCCAGCAACAAGGACTGCCCGCGCTCCAGCTTTTCGGCCATTTCTTCGGCCTGCACGCCGATACAGTCGGGCGAAAAACCGACGTTTTCCCCGCGGCGCATGACATCGTCGATCAGAATGCGCAGCCGTTCCGCCACGGGCTTCAAGCTCATCTTGGCATTCGGTTTGCCCTTGGGGCGGCCAAGGTGGGAGGCGAGAATGAGACGCGCGCCGTGACGCAGTGCGTACTCGATCGTAGGCAGCGTCTCGCGGATGCGCGTATCGTCCATCACACGGCCGTCGTCGAGCGGCACGTTAAAGTCGACGCGCATGAAGACGCGCTTGTTGTTCAGCGGAAGATCGCGGATCGATAATTTAGACATTTCGTGTACCAGTAGAGTAGCGGTCAGTGATCAGTGGCTAGTGGCCAGCCGATTACTCCGCTTCTGCTGTAAAGATGTGATCAGCCCGTTGAGAATTCGGCCAAGCTCGCTCAGCTGATTCAGGAACGGCCCCTGCTGTTCCGTAGTGATGTAACCCAAATTCCTGCTGATTACAAACTGGGTTTCGACCTCAAAAAGAGAGCCCCGGGCCTGGCACAGGAATTGAATGAATTCTCCTATCGTCGCTCTCCCCTGCCCTTCTGCGATATTGCTAGGGATGGATACAGCCGCTCTCCGCAACTGGCTTGTCAGGCCGTAGATCTCATAACGGGGAATGTCGCAGTAAGAGAATAAACATTCGTGACCAGCAGAATGGCTTTTTTCCACGCTATGAGCTGCTGGTAATGTTTAAGTTGCATCGCGCCCTCGCCGACATGTAACCAGCGGCGCAGCGGCTTAAGACCGCCAGAAACGACTGGCCACTAGCCACTGGCCACTGTTATAGCCCCTTTTGTCCCAAATAGTGAATCAGATCGCGAACGCGGCAAGAATAGCCCCACTCGTTGTCGTACCAGGAAATCACCTTCACGCAGTTACCGGCGACCACGCGAGTCATCGGAGCATCCACGATGGAAGAGCGATCGTCGCCGCGATAATCGATGGAGACCAACTCCGCGGTTTCGTATCCCAGATAACCCTTCAGCGGCCCCGATTCGGATGCCGCTTTCAACGCGTTGTTCACCTCTTCCACGGTGGTTTTCTTTTCGACGAAAGCCACCAGGTCCACCACGGAAACATTAGGCGTCGGCACGCGCATGGCGAAACCGTCGAGCTTGCCTTTGAGATCGGGAATTGCAAGGTAGATCGCTTTGGCTGCTCCGGTCGAGGTCGGAATCATCGACAGGGCGGCCGCTCGCGCTCGCCGCAAGTCCTTGTGCGGAAAGTCGAGGATGACCTGGTCGTTGGTATAGGAGTGGATGGTCGTCATCGTCCCGCAGACGATTTTAAAGCTGTCGTGAATCACCTTGGCGATCGGGCCCAGGCAGTTAGTAGTACACGAAGCATTAGAAATGACGTGATGCTTGGCGGGATCGTACTTGTCATCGTTGACACCCATCACGATCGTTATGTCTTCATTGGTCGCCGGCGCCGAGATGATGACCTTCTTCACCGGACCCCGCAGGTGCTGCTTCGCCAGCTCAGCCTTGGTGAACTTGCCGGTTGACTCGATGACAACTTGTGCGCCCACCGATTCCCAGTCCAGCTTGGCTGGATCTTTCTCGGCAAATACCTTGATGTTCTTGCCGTCCACATTGATCGAGTCCGCGGAGGCGGAGATCTTGTTCGGCAGGTTGCCGAGAATGGAGTCGTATTTCAGCAGGTGGGCAAGCGTCTTTGGATCGGTCAGATCGTTAACGGCGACAAAATCCAGTTGAGGATCGTTGAGTGCGGTGCGGAGGATGTTACGGCCAATGCGTCCGAAGCCGTTTATGCCTACCTTGATTGCCATGTGACCTCGTCAAATAAATTCGTGATGTTACGCAATTTGATACTACGCCGTATGCCGGGAGCGGGATACTCTGATGAAACTCAAAATCCTAGCATTCACAATAGGGCGAAGCAATGCTGCACATCACAAAAACACGGGAGATCCGTCGCCAAAGGGGAATGCTTCCGATTGCTAGCGGCTAGGCAAGCGTGTTACAAGTGCAACATGCGCAGATGGAGTCGTGATCGCGGCAGACGCCGCAAGCCGCAGGGCGGAAAGCCGGGACAGGAGAACCCCGCGCCTTTGCAGCCGAAATTTCCGGAGCCGTCGTCCGAGGAACCCGGGCTGGAAAGCCGGCAGCCGGAATTTGAAGCTCAGCCCGATGAAGCAGAGTTTCAGGAGTCGCAGCCTACCGCGGCCGCGGGAGAAGCCGACCAGCAGGTTCGGCGTGATCGCAACCGCCGTCGTGGCCGTCGTGGCCGGGGTAGCCGCCCGCAGGGAGCAGGACAGGTGCCTTCCCTTCCCACACCCGGCGGTCCAACTGGAGAAGCGGCGGAAGCCGAAGCTCCCAGTAAAGCAGCAGCGGAACCTGTAGCTGAGCCTGCAGAGCCGTCCAAACAGTCCAAGGGCGCGGTGGTACTCTCCATCGGCTTGCCGGGTTCCGGCAAGAGCACATGGTTCAAGCGCCACAATATTCTGCCGCTGTCCAGCGACATGGTGCGCATTCTGCTGTTCGACGACGTTACCGAGCAGCGTTACCAGGACCTGGTGTTTTCCACCTTGCGCAGCATGTTGCGCGCCCGGCTGCTGGCGCGCCGTCCCTGGAACTACCTTGACGCCACCAACCTCTCACCTCACGAGCGGCGCAGCTGGATCAAGCTGGCCCGCGACTTCGGCTACGAGGCGCACGCGGTATTTTTCGACGTGCCGCCGGAAATCTGCGTCGAGCGCAATCGCCGCCGCGAGCGGAATGTTCCCGAAGACGTGATGCAGCGGATGGCCGGCAAACTACGGCCACCCAAATTCGAAGAGGGCTTCGCGAAGATCACAGTGGTGCGGCTGAAGAAAAAAGAAGGCGAGGCGACGCCAGCCGGGGAACGGCAACAGTCGGGTGAGACTCAAGCCGAAGATGGCGAGCCGCCCAGCGTGGTAGACGCCGAGTACTAGAATCAGGTAGAAACGCGGACGAACTACTTGGCCTCTTCTTTCCTTACGCGACCCTTGTTTGCTCACGGTGATCACTGATGCCGAGCAAGCCCGCAAAGCGCAACTCCGCTGCCGGGAAAACGACAGGAGTTCCCTCCCCTGCAAGTCTCAAAGACCGGCGGCCGGTTGCCAGTCGTCCGAACGCACTTCGAAGCGTAGTCGGATAACCCCGTCTGGTTGCTAGGCCACCTTGTGGACCGGTGCGGATTTTGGGCCTTTCTTCCTGGAACGCATCCAGAAATAGAGCGCCGCGAGTCCCCCAGCCACCGCTAACGCAAGCAATCCGTACAGCACTGGCTGGGAGTAACGGCTAAGCCAGTGGGTAATCCCGCGTCCGTAATGAAAGCCCAAAAACGCCAGCAGGGTGTACCTCACGCCGCGTCCGAGGGCCAGCGCGGCGAGAAATTTTCCTCGGGGGTACTGCAACGCTCCGGCGGCAACCAGCACGGGAACAATTGGTATTGGCGGCGGACAGATGGCGCCGATCGAGACCGACCAGAACCCATAACGCCGGAAGATGCGCACGACCTGATCGGCGCGTTTCTTCGAGAGCTTCTTCTCCATCGCCTCCTGCCCGCCCTTGACGCCGAGGCGATAAGTCAAGTACCCGCCGATCATACTGCCCAGTGTTGCCATGATGGCGTAGTACCACCAAGGCTCGCGATGCGCAGCGGCCAGCAGAATGGTGCAAGCGTCCATGCCGCCGGGGAGCGGGATCACAGAATTATCCACCAAGCCGACCGCGATCAGTCCTGGACCGCCAAACCTTCTGACGACGTGCCAGATAGTCTTTTTGATCGCAACGACAGCGAGCAGGTGCATGGCGCCTTTTCGTGAGCTTGCAGGAATCTATACGGTTAGAAGCAGAACAGAGAGGAAAGGATCGGGTCAAGGCAAAAGGCGGGCCTACTCGTCCGTAAGATCAGCGCTGTTTTCGCGCACTCCCAAAAGCCACCGGACCCAGAAACCGCAATTCGGGTACCGCGGGGATGAGGCCGATGTCCCGCGCGTATTGCAGGAAGAGGGTCAGTCCCGCGTGGCTCTCGCGATCGAGATAGTAATGAATGTTTTCCCTCAGGTACGACCGAATGTCGGCCTCGCTGAGACCGAGCTTCGGCGACCATTGCTTAGCGATGGCAGCAATATTTGCCGGTTCCACGCCGCGATCGCGTGAGCGCTGGAAGACAGAAGCCAATTGTAGTTCGTCGGGTTTGCGGTTCAGCGAATCGAGCCTCACCGTCCAGAAGGCAAAGACGAAGGGCTGACCGGTGGCATCGCGCCACAGGTGAGCCAAGTCGTAAATATGGTAGCCGGCATCCCCTGGCACCTGAAGAGCCGCATCCCCGATAAGCAGGGCGGCGTCGCAGGCGCGCAACATCGTTCCCAGCTCTGGAGGGTGCGGCCTCAAGTCGCGCGCGCCTCCCAGAAATTTTGCGAACAGTACCTGTAATAAAGCCACCGAGGTGCGCGAGCTGGTGTCGGTGGCAACCGTCCTTATGTCCTGTAGCGGCTTTCGACTGACCAGCAGGATCGACCGGACCCGGTCCTTGGATGCAATGGCGATATTCGGGAGAATCACCAGGCCGGGGATCTCGGCGTAGGTGAATGCGGGAATGATGCCGATATCGGCTTGCTTTGCCGCCAGCGCAGCCGCGCAGCTGGAGGGAATGGTGTACTCGATCTCGAAGTCGCGGGCTGCGTCTCCATGCTCGAAATCCCACATTAGCGGCGCAGTGTTGAGGAAGGAGATGGCAGAGATACGCAGGCCGGACATTAAGGTTCGAGTCTAACAAACACTGTCGGGCGTTGCCGGTCGATCCACAAGATGCCTTTTTGCGCACCGGGATCGGTGATAGGCATCCTTGACGGTAACCAATCCGTAGATTACTCTCCGCTTCAAAAGGCCCGTCGTGAATTGGAGCATGCTATGGAAGTGGAAGCACCGGTTCGGGCCGAAGACTATGCGCGCGCGCGCCAGCTGCAGTGGCTAGCGCTTGCCCTGACCCCGGGGGTAGGCGCTGGGCGAGGCCGCAAGCTGGTTGAACGTTTCGGCAGCATTGAGCGCGTTTTCGCCGCCTCGCTTACTGAGCTTGAGGCTATGGGGCTGGCCGCGGCAGCGGCCCAGAGTATCGCACTGGGTAGGTCCGTGGAGCTGGCTGCCGAGGAATATGACCGCGTCCTCCAGGCAGGGGCATCGATCATCACTCCGAGCGACGCGGGCTTCCCCCGCCGATTGCTGGAAATTTACGATCCGCCGCTCGTGCTGTACCTCAAAGGAGCCTTGCAAGCTATTGACCAGCCAGGAGTTGCAGTGGTTGGCACGCGACATCCGACCCCCTACGGAACGGGCATGGCCGAACGCCTGGCCTGCGACTTAGCGGCCCGCGGGCTCATCATATTCAGTGGGATGGCGCGAGGCATCGATACCGCGGCGCATCGCGGCGCGCTGAACGCGCATGGCCGAACGGTCGCGATCTGGGGGACGGGCATCGATGAGGTTTATCCCAAAGAGAACCGCAACTTTGCCGATCAGATCCTTGAGTCAGGCGGAGCGATCATCAGTGAATTTCCGCTTGGCACATTTCCGGCGCCGCAGAATTTTCCTATCCGCAACCGAATCATCAGCGGAATTTCCATTGGCGTTCTGGTCATCGAAGCCGCCGAGTACAGCGGCACGCGCGTGACCGCCCGTTGCGCGCTGGAGCAGGGGCGCGAGGTCTTCGCAGTCCCGGGGAATGTCACCAACAAGAACTCGTGGGGCCCTAACACGTTGATAAAGCAGGGGGCTGCGCTGGTCGCCACGTGGGAAGACGTTTGGGAAGCGCTGCCGGCGGACACGCGATTGGCGCTCACCCCTCCAGAACAGCCTGCATCGGCGGAGGCGGCTTCAGCATCACTGTTTCACGATGCGGAATTGCCGCCTCACGAAAGAAGGATACTGGCGCTGTTGCGGCCCGATGAGTCCGTGCACATCGATCAACTGGTGGAAAAGTTGGTGGAGCATCTGTCCTCCTCGGAGATTTTTGCCGCATTGTTCGAACTGGAGTTAAGTGGGCGGATAAGAGCGTTGCCGGGGAAGTACTACGTCAAGGCAATGTAGGCGGTGAAAACTGGATTAGCTGTCAGCCGTCAGTTATCAGCCATCAGCAAGCCTAGCTGACGGCTGGGAAGGGTCGAGCCATGCAAGACTTTCGCAATCTTGAAGTATGGAATAAGGCACATACGCTGACACTGGACGTTTACCGCGTTACAGAGCATTTTCCGCGCACGGAAGTCTTTGGGTTGAGCATTCAGCTCAGGCGTGGAGCAGCCTCGATTGCGACCAACCTTGCGGAAGCGTGTGGCCGCGCACAAGGCGAGTTTGGAAGATTTGTTCAGATCGCGTTCGGATCCGCCTGCGAAGTCGAATACCAGCTTCTGCTATCGCGGGACTTGGAACTCATTCCTGCCGATCGCTACGAGTCGTTGGCGGCAAGCGTTCTTGAAATCAAGCGCATGTTGAATGGCTTGCTGAAGCGACTGCAGCGGGAGGTGCGACCGCTCGTGCCAATCGGAAAGGCATCGGAGCAAGTCACTGCTTCCTAGAGGTTTAGCTGATGACTGATAGCTGATGGCTGACGGCCGCGTTTTGCCGAACCGCGAAATCGTGCTAGGGTCATAAACGCTATTGCGCAATTATTGAGGTTCATTTGGCAAAGGGTTTAGTTATCGTCGAGTCGCCGGCTAAGGCGAAGACGATCCAAAAATATCTGGGCTCGGGATACGAGGTGGAAGCCTCGCTCGGCCACATCAAGGACTTGCCCAAGAAGTCACTTGGGGTCGATCTCGACAACGATTTCGAGACCGAGTACGTCGTTATTCCCGGCAAGGAGAAGGTTGTCGCCAAGCTGAAGAAGCTGGCGAAATCGGCTAACGCCATCTACCTGGCCCCCGATCCCGACCGCGAAGGCGAAGCCATAGCCGCGCATCTGGCTGAAGAACTGGGTGGCGACGGCATTAATGGCAAGAAGGCCAAGAAAAAGAGCGCCGTTACCATTCGCCGGGTCACCTTCAACGAGATCACCAAGCGCGCGGTGCAGGAGGCCTTTCAGCACCCACGCGACATTGATGCCAATCTGGTGGACGCGCAGCAGACCCGCCGCGTCCTCGACCGGCTCGTCGGCTACCAGATTTCTCCGCTCCTATGGGACAAAGTCCGTCGCGGGCTCTCGGCCGGCCGCGTGCAAACCGTTGCGCTGCGGCTGATCGTCGAGCGCGAGCGCGAGATCAAGGCGTTCGTCAAGGAAGAGTACTGGACGATTGACGCCCATCTGCAAGGGCAGAAGCCGCCGGCGTTCGACGCTCGCTTCGTGGGCATAGGAAACGAGAAGACTCCTGTTCCGAACGGCGAGGAGGCTGAAAAAATCCGGCTGGCGCTGGAGAAAGCGGACTGGAGCGTTCGCTCGGTCGATACCCGCGAGCGTCGTCGCAGTCCCGCCGCCCCCTTCACCACCAGCAAGTTCCAGCAGGATGCCTCGCGCAAGCTGCGCTTCAGCGTGAAGCGCGCCATGATGATCGCGCAGCGTCTCTACGAGGGCATCGACATTGGCGAAGAAGGAACTGTCGGTCTCATTACCTACATGCGTACCGACTCGCCGCAGGTGTCGAACGACGCCTTGGCGGAGGTGCGCGAGTTTATCGGCAAGGACTTCGGCCAGGAATTTCTGCCGGAATCGCCGAACACCTACAAATCGAAGAAGACGGCCCAGGAAGCGCACGAGGCCATTCGGCCGACGTCCGTGGCACGCCACCCGGATGCGGTCAAGCGATACCTGCACGAGGATGAGTACAAAGTTTACAAGCTGATCTGGCAGCGCTTTGTCGCGTCGCAGATGAATCCCGCTGTGTTCGATCAGACCACCGTCGACATCGACGCGGTAAGCGCCGGCACGGTCTATCGCTTCCGCGTAACCGGCTCGGTGCTCAAGTTCGAAGGCTTCCTGAAGGTATACGAGGAATCGAAGGACACCAGGGACGAAGAGGACGAGGCGCTCAAGCACAAGCTGCCCCTGCTGGTTGCCGGGCAGAAGCTGACGCTGAAGGGCCTGAAGCCGGAGCAGCACTTCACCGAACCGCCTCCGCGCTACAACGAAGCCTCGCTGGTTAAGGAACTGGAAGAGCGCGGCATCGGCCGGCCTTCGACCTACTCGGCCATCATCAGCACCATCCAGGAACGCCAGTACGTTCAGAAGATTGGCGGAAAGTTTATTCCCACCGAGATTGGCCTGGTGGTAACGGACCTGCTCGTCGAAAACTTCAAGGATATCTTCGATCCGCAATACACCGCCCGGCTGGAGGAGGAACTGGACGAGATCGAAGACGGCAAGGAGCGCTGGACCGACGCCCTGAAGGAGTTCTACACAAAGTTCGAGAAGGAACTCCATTACGCCGAAAAGCACATGGAGAACGTAAAGCGGATGGAGAAGCCCACCGACGAGAAGTGCGAACGGTGCGGCTCGCCGCTGGTCATCAAGTGGGGCAAACACGGTTCGTTTTACGCATGCAGTGCGTACGACAAGACCGATCCCAACAGCTGCACGTTCACCAAGGAAAACCCCATCGACCTGCCGGACCTGGATTCGGCTGACGTTCAGGAAACGACCCAGGAGGAGTACTGCGAGAACTGTGGCCGCTCCATGGTGCTGAAGCGGGGACGTTTCGGGCAGTTCATGGCCTGCACCGGCTACCCCGATTGCAAGACCACCCGCCGGCTCGATCAGGCCAAGAAGGTGCCGGACATCCCGCTGGATGAGAAGTGTCCGCAGTGCGGCCGCAATCTGCTGCTGCGTCATGGCCGCTATGGCGAGTTCATCTCCTGCAGCGGCTATCCCGAATGCAAATGGGTAAAACAGAACTACATCGGGGTGACGTGTCCGGAGTGCAAGACCGGCGAGTTGGTGGAGAAGAAAGCCCGCCGCGGCAATTTTTTCTACGGGTGCTCCAATTACCCCAAGTGCCGCTTCACCTCTGCCTACAAGCCGGTAGCGGAGACCTGTCCGGAGTGCGGCAGCCCTTATCTGCTGGAGAAGAACCTGAAGTCAGGAACCTTCCTGGTATGCCCCAACAACAAGCGGACCGAGAGCGACGAACCGAAGCGCCGTGGGAAGAAGAAAGCCGCGGATGAAACTACGGTTAAATGTGACTACTCGCGGGAAGTGAAGCCCGAGGCCGTTGCATAATAGAACAATTGTCAATCCAAGTCGCCCGGCGGTCGCCGGGCATTCTCACGAAAAAGGGGTAAAAAAATATGGCAGGACAACTGAAGAGCGGGACTATCATCGCTCACCTGATCGTCAGCGATGCTCCCAAAGCTTTGGATTTCTACAAGAACGCGTTTGGGGCGGAGATCCTTGGCGTACACAAGACCCCCGATGGAAAAGTTATGCATGCTGAGTTGAGCCTTGGTGGCGCCAGGCTCATGCTGGCGGATGAATTTCCGGGCATGGGATGCGGCTCGGCCAAAACGCTGGGCGGAAGCCCGGTGGTGTTGAACCTTTACGTGCCGGAAGATGTCGACAGCCTCTTCAACCAGGCGGTCAGCGCAGGTGCGACGGTGGTGATGCCGCTGGCAGACCAGTTCTGGGGTGATCGCTATGGCCAGATCACCGATCCCTTTGGCCATCGCTGGGCGCTGGGACAGCACGTAGAAGATGTTGCGCCCGAAGAGATGGAGCGCCGCGCAAAAGAGGCCTTCTCCAAGATGGCCGCCGGCGCACACAAGTAACACGCCTTACGCCGGGGGAAAAATTCCCGCCAATCAATTAACCGAGAAGCCGTCTGAACACGGCTTCTCACCCTACTCTTCCGGAGGATTTTCATGAGCAGTTCGCAACCCAATTATCACGATGCCGAAATGATTTTGAAGCTTTACGACTTGCGTCGCGAACCCGTCATGCGGGAAGCAAGGAAGTTCGTAGCCATGAACCCGCCGCGCTCGGCTGACGACATGCTGTCTGTCATGAATGCGTTCGAAACCAAAGAGAGTGCCTACGTACGCCAGGTTTACAGCTATTGGGAGATGGCCGCATCTCTGATTACGCATGGAACGTTGAACGCGGCCTTGGCGCAGGACACGCTGCACGAGATGTATTTCGCCTATGCCCTGGTTCAGCCTTACCTGAACGAATTCCGCCAGAAGATTGAGTCGCCCGACTTTCTGAAGAACGTTCAGAAGGTGGTCGAGAGTTCCGAGGAAGGCAAACGACGCGTTGCTCAGATCCAGCAGCGCATGGCTGAATTCGCTCGGCAGCATAGCCAGGCAGCCAGAAAGAGCGCTTGACTATCGTGTTTCAAGAGCTTGCTTCCATTTAGACCGGCGCGGCTGATAGGAGTGACCGTGACCAGCATGCGGGCGACGCCAGTTCCAATCGTGCGACCACAGTGGGAGCTCGGCCTGGCGTCGTCCGAGTGCTGACGAGGACCGACTGGTCGAGATCGCGGACGGCTAAGCTTATGGCGCGGCGGTTCTGCTACTTGGCGAGAGCTGGATTGCCGAGGCCAGTCGCGACCGCGATGACGATTCCCCTGGCGCGATCGCCAACCTACAGCGATCTCCCTCAAAAAGACTCCTGTTCTCACTTTGACCGTTTGGGTATAGCATGTTGCTCCGACCTGTTTGTGCCGAACGGAGGTAGCGCCATGTGTGCAGTCCCCATCCGTGAAAAGGATTCCAAGGAGAAGGCAGCCAGCAAGCCCAATCCAATCGAGGCCGCTGTCGCCGAAACCGCTGAAGCCAGCGGCGCCAGTGTCGACAAGATTCGCGAGATCCTCTTTGGCTCGCAGATCAAGAATTACGAAGCTCGGTTTGCCCGCCTCGAGGATGCGCTGGCCCGCGAGACCTCCGAGATCAAAGACACGATGCGGCGCCGGCTGGATTCGCTGGAAGCCTTCTTCAAGAGCGAGACCGAATCGCTGGCGAGCCGGCTGAAGGCGGAGCGCGACGAGCGCGAGGAAACCCTCAATAACATCTCGCGTGAGCTGAAAACCGCGACCGCGCAGCTCTCCAAGAAGATCCTCGACCTCGACAACAAGCTGGCGCAGGACCGCAGCGCCGCGCGCCAGGAGCTGATGGCCGAGTCGCGCAAGCTGCTGGATGAGATTCGCCAGCGCAATGAGTCGCTGAGCGCGCTGCTGGAAACTCGCGTGCAGGAGCTTCGTCATTTCAAGACTGACCGCTCCGCATTGGCCGCGCTGTTTGTGGAATTGGCGGTGCGCCTGAAGGACGAGGCCGGCGAGGTGAAGGACCGGCCTAAGACAGTTCGCAGCGCTGGAGCATGAGGCGCCTATGGGCTCCGCGCCGGCCAACCTGAAACCCGATCCCGACTTCGACCGCCCTCCGGATGAGCTGACGGAGCTGCGCGCGCTGCTGCTGGGACAGCAGATTGTCGAGCTGCAGGCGCTGCAGCAGCGGCTCGACGACCCCAATCTGCGTGCCGAAGAACTCAGCCAGGTGCTGGCCAAGGCGGTTGCGCTCTCAGTCCGGCGTGATCGCGAGCTGCAACGCTCGTTTCTTCCCATCGTCGAGCAGGCCCTGCAAATCTCAATTGCGCGCAATCCGGGATTGCTCGCCACCGCACTCGCACCCATCATCGGCGAAACCGTTCGCAAGTCGGTGGCAAATGCGTTCCGGAATCTGGCAGAGAACATCAACCTGATGCTGGAGCGCAGCCTCTCGTTCGAGAGCCTGAAGTGGAGGGTCGAAGCCTGGCGCACCGGCAAATCCTACGGCGAAATCGCGCTGCTGCGCAGCCTGCGCTACAAGGTGCAGCAGGTCTTCCTCATCCATCGCGAGACCGGACTGGTGTTGCAGCACGTCTCGGCGCCAGGAGAAGGCGTCAGCGAAGCCGAACTGGTCTCCAGCATGTTGACCGCCATCCAGGACTTTGTGCGCGATTCCTTCACCAGTAAGCAATCGCAGGAACTGGAGACGATGCAGGCCGGCGACTTCCTGATCTGGGTGCACCACGGCCCGCAGGCGCTGCTGGCCGGAACCATCCTGGGAACACCGCCGCCGGAGCTCCGCAACGTGTTTGCGCGCGAGAATGAATTGATTCACCGGGAATTCGCAGCGCAGCTCGCGTCCTTTAATGGAGACGCAAGCCCATTCGATGCCGCGCGGCCGTATCTGGAGAAATGCTTGCTCGGTCAGACTGGCCGTCCCAAGCAAGGTGCATGGTGGTTTGTGGGGGCCCTGGCGGTTGTGATGCTTGGAATTGTGGCGTTCGGATTTTTTCTACATCGCCGTAACAGCGACTGGAGGCAATACCTGGCGCGACTGAACAAAGAGCCCGGGATCGTGGTCACGGGCGCTGAGAGTAGTTGGGGACATTACTGGATTTGGGGGCTGCGCGATCCAATGTCGCAGGACCCGCTCAAACTGGCCGCCGACGCCGGCATACCCACCAGCAGGCTGGAGGCGCGCTTTGTTCCCTACGAATCGCTGGACAAGCGATTTTCGCGAATGCGCGAGTTTGATTCGGAGAAACACAAGCTTGAGCAGCAGATGGTGCTGTTTCCGGTGAACTCGAGCACCTTGGCCCCCGACCAATCGTTTCGCCTCGATGCGATTGAGGAGTCGCTGGATCAGCTACAGACGACAGCCGGAAGCTTGGGCCGCACCATTCACGTCGTCCTTTATGGTCGCGCCGACCAGACCGGCGCCGAGACGAAGAATGCGACTCTAAGCAGAGAACGCGCAGAACGGGTGCTGGAGGCGCTCCGCGACCGCGGCATTCCCACCGAAATGATCAGCGCGGTAGGATTGGGCGACACGCAGCCGATGCGGCATGGTTCGCCGGCGTACCAGTTGGAAGTGAATCGCAGTGTCACACTGAAAGTCCAGTCGCAGCGCCAGGGAGGCAAACCATGATCCAGAAGAAAATCTGCATGCTGGGTTCTTTCGGTGTAGGCAAGACGAGCCTGGTTGCGCGCTTCGTGCAAGGCATCTTTTCCGGAAAATACCTCAGCACTGTCGGGGTGAAGATCGACAAAAAGCAGATCAAAGTCGGTGACCAGGACGTGTTACTGCTGCTCTGGGACCTGGCGGGCGAGGATTCGCGCTCGCAGGTGCAGACTTCGTACTTGCGCGGGACGGCCGGCTATTTCCTGGTGTGCGATGGCACCTGGTCGGAGTCGCTGGTTACGGCAAAAAGCATTCATCAGAGAGCGATTCAGGCCGTTGGGGACGTCCCGTTTGTGTTGGTCATCAACAAATCGGATCTTTGGGACAAGTGGCAGATCGCCTCTCCTGAGTTGGAGAAGCTTGAATCCGAAGGCTGGAAGATCAAGATCACCAGCGCCAAAAGCGGCGACGGCGTGGAAGAGATGTTCCTGATGCTGACCGAGGAAGTGCTGCGACACCAGCCAAAAACTGAGGCCGCGGGAGAGCCTTAGAGTTTAGTCTCAAACCGAAGCTACCTGCGGCTTTCAAAGCAATCGATAAAACGAACTGTAAGCATTCGGGTGTGCCGTTAGGGCGGCTTCAGGGCTGCTGTAGACCGGTAGAGCCGAGCTTTAGGTCGACGTCCTGGCGCCCATCCAAGGCGTGGTCTCCGCGATCATGGCAATGATCGCGGAGACCGAAGATTTTCTTTTCCCGGCGGGACGCGGCGCTGAAGCGCCGCTCTACCCGTGCGTGGGACTATATCAATCCTGAAAATGTCCTAGCCGCTGTTGGCTGTCCGCAACCGGAAATATCTTCTTGCCTTGTGCACATCTTTGGCGATCTGGTCGCGCAGCGCATCGACCGAGGGAAACTTGATCTCTTGCCGCAAGCGCTTGAGGAACATCAACTCCAGCTCCGTATCCGGCAGCAGCTCGATAGGATGGAAATTCAGCAGATGGCTTTCGATAGCGAACGACTCCGCGCCAAAAGTAGGCCGGTTGCCAACGTTCGTCACCGCTTCAAAGCACTCGCCGCTGACGCGCAGCCACGTTATGTAGACACCATCAGCGGGCACCAGTTCGTCGTAGCGCGCCAGGTTGACCGTCGGCACGGTGTACTTCTGCCCATAGCCGCGGCCTCGCCCGGGATTGGAGAAGATGCCGAAGGGCCTTCCCAGCAGAGCTCGCGCCTTGCTTACGTCCCCGGCGGCAATCAGCCTACGAATCTGACTGCTGGAGACGGGGTGTCCGCGCAACGACTGCTCAGGATAGACCTTCGCTTCGAACCCAAATTTCTTGCCCAGCTCCGCCAAGGTGTTGACGTTGCCTTGCGCCTTGTGGCCGAAGTGGAAGTTGTACCCTTCATGCACTTCGCGGGCGTGCAAAGTGTTGCTCAGCACCTCTTCTGCGAACTCCTCTGCGGTCATCAGCGACAGGTCGCGGGTAAACGGCAGCACCAGGACCGCATCGACCCCGGTTTGCTCCAGCAATTTGAGCTTGACCGGCAGAGGCGTCAGCAGCTTGGGCGCAACATCGGGCCGCAGAATCCGCAGTGGATGCGGATCGAAGGTCACCACGACCGCCTTGCCGTCGAAAGCGTGCGCCTGCTCGGCCATATGCCGCACCACTTCCTGATGCGCACGATGCACGCCGTCGAAGTTCCCCACACTCACCACAGCCGGACCGAACGGCGACGGTACTTCCTCGAGATGGCGAAAGACTTGCATTCTAGCGGCTGCCTTACAGGTCGAATTCCAATTTCAATCCGTCATGTGCCAGGCGAACATTCACCGGCAATGCCGCATTCGTCTGCTCATGCGGCAGATCATGGGAGATGTGCGTGAAATAGGTTTGTTTTGGCTTCAACCTCTCCACGATCTTCAGCGAGTTTTCCACGGTGGAATGCGTGGGATGCGGGTGGTGCCGTAACGCGTCAAGAAACAAAATGTCCAACCCCTCAAGCTGCGCCATTGACTCTTCCGGAACGCTGCTGAAGTCGGTGAGATACGCCGCCGAGCCAAAGCGATAGGCCTCGATGGGCACATCGCCATGCAGCACGGACAAGGGACTAAAGGTTGCACCGAACACTTCTATCGGGCCATTGACCGGTCGCAGTTCAACCTGGGCCAGACCGCCGTATTTGTAGTCCGCTTCGAAAATGTAGCGGAAGACGTTTCCCAGGACCTGTGCCGTGGCATCGCTGGCAAACAGCGGAATCTTGCCCCCGCCGGTAATGCGTGGAAAGCTGAGCGGCCGGACATCGTCTAGACCAAGAATGTGGTCGGCGTGGCCGTGGGTGTAGAGCACCGCGTCAATTTTGCGGATGCCTTCGCGGATTGCCTGCTCGCGGAAATCGGGCGTAGTGTCGATCAGCACCGTGTGTCCGGCCCACTGCACCATCACCGACGGACGGGTGCGGCGATCGCGGGGATCGGCGGAAGTGCAGACGGCGCAGTCGCAGCCGATGGTGGGCACGCCCATCGACGTCCCACTGCCCAGCACCGTAAGGATGGCTTTCATCAGGCGCGGCCGTCAGTTCCAGCTCCACTCTGTGGCGGACGCGTGATCAGGTTGGTGACCTCGAGGTAGGCCATGCGCAGCTCGTAGAGGCAATTCTGAAGCATGTTCTCTTCCGCCGGGGTGAGGTTCCCTTTCGTCTTCGCCTGCAAAATCGCCAGGGTGTCAATGGTTTGCCGCGCCCCGATCAGGTCCACCTCCGGCTTGCTTCCCTGCGGCGCTGCCATACCCAGTTGCATCAGCGCGCTCATGTAGATGGAAGCGATGAACTTGTCGAAGGTCATTTCGAAGTCCTGCGCTCGATGCGGCTGCCCCTGCTTGCGCATTTCCTTCTCGATCTGCGCGTCGATCTCGCGCGTGGACTGCTTGTAGGCGTCGACCGAAGCCTGCTGCTCTTGCGCACTGGGCGCTTCCGGCTCCTGCTCTGAAGTTGCGGCTTGCACGGGAGCCTGTGCAGCCGGGGATTGCGGCGTGTGATTCTGGGCGGCGCGCTCCTGATTAAGCCGTTGCTGAGCATCACTGGTCTCTCGCTCGCGCTCGGCACGGCGCTCCTCGGCCTCGACCACATCCTGGCGCAACTCGCCCTCGGTGCTGAAGAGACGGCGATCGGTAACTACAAATTCGGGTTTCTTCTCTTTTTCTGCCATATGCTCTGTCACTCGCTGAAAGGAAGTGTCGCTACCGTGGCGCTCTGCTCACCCACCTGCACGATGGTACCCGGGGTTGCCACCTCGCGTCGCACGTAGCCGAGCGCGACCGTGCGCTGCCCGCTTGGAAACGGCACGCGCGCCGCGCTGGTGATCTCGCCCACGTCCTTGTCGTTGGCGCGAATTTTAGTTCCCGGTGCCGGAGGATCGCCTTGGAGTTCGAAGCCGACGAAGGCGCGGTGTACATTGCCGCGCGCGCGAATGCGCTCCACGATTTCCTGTCCGATATAGCAGCCTTTGCTGAAGTTCAGCGCGTGCTGCTGCCCGGTTTCCTGCGGCAGATCGCGCTCACGCAGATCGACGGCGTAGCGCGGAACCCCGCGCGCGATCCGCCATAACTCAAACGCGTCGCTACCCACGGGTGTGGCGCCAGCGCTCATGAGTGCTTCCCAGATCTTGTCGGCGTTCTCGGCGGCAAACCAGATTTCGTAGCAGTCCATGTTCGGCTGCACACTGCGGGCTATTGAGATCCCGAGATCGCGCCAAACAGTGTCGATGACCTGCCCCGCTTCGAGCTGCGAAACGTCAATACCGGCATCGCGCAGAACTTGTTGGGCCTGCGGGCCGGCGACTCCTATCGCCGACAGCTTATCGCTGATCTCCTCGATCTCGACCTGGTCCATGATGATGTAGCGCTTCAGAATCGCGGTAAGTCCCGGCGCCTGCGCGCGATCGGTCGTCAGCAGCAGATACTCGCCACGGTTATAAGCCGTAAGGTCGCCCTGATTGCGCCCCTGCGGGGTCAGAACAAAAGCGTATACGCCGCGTCCGGGCGCAAGATCACGGATGTTATTGGTGATCATGCCATTCAGCCAGCGAGTGCGGTCCTTGCCGCTGACCAGCAGCCTGGCCTGCCAGCCCAGGTCGAACACCGCGCACCCTTGCAGCAGGGCCTTGAATTCCGCTGCCGCGTCGCCAAACGCAGCAGCCGTCTCGGCACCCCGATAGCTGCCGAGACGCGCTCCCAACGCCGTTAGCTTGTCCTGAAAGGTCGTGACACTCATACCGAATACTTGATTATAGAAGACAGCCGTTAGCAGTTGGCACTTGTGATTGGAAAAGTGGAGATGATTGAGTCCCTTTGTTCCCTAAAGCGGGTACACAGGGATTGGCTTTCCTTAAACTCTCAGTCGCAAGTGCTAACCGCCAAATGCCAACTGCCAAATGCGCTTTTCTGTTATCTTCATCTCCCGTGACCACCAACAAACGTATTGCTGTCATCCCCGGCGACGGCATCGGCAAAGAAGTCATTCCCAACGCACTCGAGGTGGTTCGGGCCAGCGGCGCGCCGGTTGAGTTCACCACCTTCGACTGGGGCGCCGACCGCTACCTGATCGACGGTACTACTATCCCGCCCGATGGCTTTCAGATGCTGGCGCGCGATTTCGACGCCATTTTCGTCGGTGCGCTGGGCGATCCTCGCGTGCCCACCAACATCCATGCCAAAGAAATACTGCTGGGCATGCGCTTCAAGATGGACCTGTATGCCAACGTGCGCCCAGTACGACTACTGGACACCTCGCTTTGCCCGCTGAAAAACGTCACGATCGGCGACATTGATTTCGCTGTCATCCGCGAGAACACCGAGGGCGTGTACATGGATATGGGCGGCAACTTCAAGATGGGCACCGCAGATGAAGTCGCGACCCAGGAGGACATCAACACGCGCAAAGGAGTCGAGCGCGTCATCCACTTCGCATTCCGGTACGCGCGCGAGAACGGCCGCAAGAAAGTGCTGATGTCCGACAAATCGAACGTGATGACCTACGCCGGCGGCCTGTGGCAGCGTGTGTTCAAGGAAGTAGCGAAGGAGTACCCCGAGATCCAGACGCAGCACATGTACGTGGACGCGCTCTGTCTGCAGATGGTGCGCGATCCGCGCTCGCTCGAGGTCATTGTCACCAACAACATGTTTGGCGACATCGTCACCGACCTGGCCGCTGCACTACAGGGCGGGCTCGGCATGGCCGCCAGCGGCAACATCCACCCCGGTCGCACCTCGATGTTCGAACCGGTCCACGGCTCCGCTCCGCCGATCGCGGGAAAGAACATGGCCAACCCGATGGGCTCCATCCTGACCGCGGCGATGATGCTGGCGCACCTCGGCCTGAACGCCGAGGCAGAAAAGATCGAGAAGGCCGTAGTTGCGGCTGTCCGCGAAAAGAAGACAACCGTCGACGTCGGAGGCTCAATCGGTACGCGCGAGTGCGCACAGTGGATCGCGGAAAGGGTGTCGAAGTAACTGCTATTCGCTCTTTGCTTCTCGCTCTTCGCCAGCATCGAGGCCAGTGCATTTGGGAGCAAGCCCGAATTCTCTCCTCGCGAACCTCTTCAAGGACTCGTTCGTAATTGCTCCCTGGCTCTGATTTTCCCTGATGAACCCAGAGGCCACCAATCCTTGCTAGGCGCTAACGGCCGCCTTCTTCTCCGCCTTCGCCTGTTTCTGTGCTGCCGCGAGCTGCTTACGCAAGATTCGCATGCCGCTATCCACGTGCTTCTCTTCCAGCAGAAACGGCGGCAGAAAACGCAGCACAGTGTCTTGGGTGACGTTGATCAGCAGGCCGTTAGCCAGTGCGCCTTCCAGGATCGGCTTGCCGGGGACATTCAACTGTAGCGCCTGAATCGCGCCGACTCCGCGAACTTCGACTGCAATATCGAACTTCTCGACCAGCTCGCGCAGCTTCTGCGAAAAGTAGGCTCCCACCCGGCGCACCTGCTCCAGCAGGTTCTCGTCTTCCAGAATCGCCAGATACTCCAGCGCCACGCGGCAGGTGAGCGGGCCGCCGCCAAAGGTTGTGCCGTGCTTGCCCGGGGTGATGTGCTGCGCAAATTTCTCCGTTGCGAGAAACGCGCCCAAAGGCAGCCCGGCCGCAATGGGTTTCGCGATGCAGACAACATCCGGCGTGACACCGAAATGCTGGAAGGCGAAGAGCTGTCCAGTGCGCCCGAGTCCGCATTGAATCTCGTCGAAGATGAGTGCGGCCTGATGCTGATCGGCCAACTCGCGGCAGGCTTGCAGGAACTCCGGCGTGGTCTCCTGAATGCCGCCCTCACCCTGGATGGGCTCCAGCACGATTCCGCAAACGCTGGCATCCACTGCCTTGCGCAGCGCCTCGACGTCGTTACGCGGCACAAAGCGCACGCCCTCCAGCATGGGATCGAAGTCCTTGCGATACTTTGGCTGGCCAGTGAGAGCGAGCGCGCCCATAGTGCGTCCATGGAAGGAGTTGTCGAGCGCGACGAGGACCGATTTCTCCGGTCCGCCAATGGCGTGGCCGGCGGCGCGCACCAGCTTCAGTGTGCCTTCGATCGCCTCGGTGCCGCTGTTGGAGAAAAAGGCGCGATCCAATCCCGACGCGGTGCAGAGCTTTTCCGCCAGCAGACCCTGGTACTCGTTGTAATAGAGATTGGAGACGTGGATCGCCTTGGAGGCCTGGTCGCGAATGACCTTCACGATGCGCGGATGCGCGTGGCCCAGGGCGTTGACGCCAAGGCCGGTGAGGAAGTCGAGATAACGCCTACCCTCGACATCGTAGACGTAGACGCCCTTGCCGCGGGCAATCGCCAGCGGATAGCGGGCATAGGTGTTGAGCAGGTACTTCTGTTCGCGATCGACAATTTCCTGAAAGACAGACACGATGATGACCTCGCAAAGCCTTCATTGTAGCGTCCCCGGCTGGCTTCCGGCGTGTGAAGGATACGCCCCCAGGTTAGGCCAATAGAAGGCCGAACCGGGGGCACCGGTCGCAAGTGCGAGTATCTGAAACCTGCGGTTACCAAAAACCGAAGTACATGTCCTTTGGTAACCAGCAGCATCCACGATTTCACAATGTCATTCCAAAATTCATATCCTCTCGTACCGAACCAATTTATAATTCTGGAAGGCGCTGAATGGCTGGGGTTTACGGGATTTGAGATGTCGTCAAGGGTGGCATCGAAGTTGCTCGAACAGGAGAGGTCGCTGGGCGCTGCCCCACCCGTGTGTCTGCCGCGTCAGGCACCAGCTCCGATGGCTCGAGACCTACAAACCCGCTTCTTCGCCGTATTCCTGGCGCTCCTCAGTGTAGCGGCCATCGTTTTCGCCTGGATCAATTTCCAAAAAGATCGGGAATTTTTTACCCCATACGATGGCGTTTGGTGGGTCGAGGATGGGGCACACCTGCGGGCGCAGCGAGTCGATATCGATGGGCCGGGTGAGAAGGCGGGGATCAAGACCGGCGATCACCTACAGGCGGTTGATGGCCGGAATGTAACCAATGTCGGGAGCCTGG
Source organism: uncultured Acidobacteriaceae bacterium (assembly GCA_963785825.1). Classification (GTDB taxonomy): domain Bacteria; phylum Acidobacteriota; class Terriglobia; order Terriglobales; family Acidobacteriaceae; genus Bog-257. The sequence goes on from CAWAWQ010000004.1 coordinate 404,671, forward strand.
AGCGCCAGCTCTATCGCAGCGGCGTCTGGTCCAAGGCTACTTATTCGCTGGTTCGGCATGGTGTCCCGCTGGAAGTCCCGCTGATTCTGGCTCCGGCCGACCGGACGCTTTACAGCGGATTACGGCTGATCGCGCTGGTCTATCTCTGCATCGGCCTGTACGTGCTGCTCAGGCGTTGGACCGCCCCCAAGAGCGCCCACTTCTACATCTTCTGCCTTGTCTCGTTCATTTTCTATGCTTTCCACTACACCGGCAAGCTGAATGACTTCGATTGGATCATCTATTGGTCCAACGTAGTGGCGTGGTTGCTGCAACCGGCGCTGTTCCTGCATTTTTCGCTGACGTTTCCGGAGCGCAACCCGCTGGTCGATCGCCGCCGCTGGCTGATTCCCTCACTGTATGCTCCCGGCGCGATGCTGCTGGCCATCCACATCAGCGTCATCTACCTGCTGGAGCCGAGCGAGCTGCTGCGCTGGAATCTTGACCGGCTGGAGTGGGTCTACCTGGCCGCATATTTCATCGCGGCGACTTTCATCCTCTGGCACAGTTACCGCAGCGCGCATTCGGCAATCCTGCGCCAGCAGATGAAGTGGGTGACGCGTGGGACCATTCTCTCGGTCGCTCCGTTTACGGTTTTTTACATCATCCCTTACCTGTTTGGCGGAGTTCCCAGTCTGGGGATGAAGGTGTCCGTGCTGTCGCTGGTCTTCCTGCCGCTGACCTTCGGCTATGCCATCTTCCGCTATCGCTTGATGGATGTGGACCTCATCTTCAAGCGCGGAATGGCTTACACCATCGCGGCCGGCGCGATCACAGCGGCCTATTTTGCGGCCGTGGGCATGGCTTCTGTGCTGTTCCACCAGAACTTCCCCAGCGCGGGCCCGCTCGGACTGGTGGTGGCGATCGCCGTCACCGCGCTGCTGTTCGATCCCTTCAAGAACTGGGTGCAGGATTACCTCGACAAGTTTTTCTATCGCAAGCGTTACGACTACCGGAAGACGCTGATCGAGTTCGGCCGCGACCTGAACTCGGAGACCGATCTGGACAAGATGCTCACGTCGATAGTCGATCGATTGTCGCGCACATTGCTGGTCGATCGGCTGGCGATCTTTCTGTCGAGTCCTGAGAACCCGGAGCAGTTCACGCTGGCAAAGTCTTACGGGATCGCGAACACCAGCGGGCTGGATTTTGATTTCCTGCACGTGGAACGGCCGGAGTGGCAAGCAGGGCATTTGTTCTTCGACAACACCAACCAAGCGGTGCGCGAGACGCCTTCAGCGCGCGAGACCATCCGCCGGCTCGAACTGAACTACTACATTCCCTGCACGGTAATGAACCGCATCATTGCGGTGCTGGGGTTGGGGAAGACCGCCGAAGGCGATTTCCTCTCCAGCGACGATGTCCAACTGCTGGAGACGCTCGCCGGTTACATCGGAATCGCCGTTCAGAACGCCCGGCTCTATAAGTCGCTAGAGGAGAAGGCGGGCCAGTACGAGCGATTGAAGGAATTCAACGAGAATATTGTGGAATCCATCAGCGTCGGCGTGCTGGCGGTTGATTTGGAAGATCGCATCGAGTCCTGGAACTCGCAGATGGAGGTGATGTTCGCGCTGCCGCGCCTGGAAGCGCTGGGCCGTCCCTTGGGCGAGGTCCTGCCCGCAGCATTCCTGGAAGAGTACTACCGTGTGCGGCAGGCCCAGGGCATTCACAATCTCTACAAATTCCGGCTGGTAACGACGACCGGAGACACACGCGTCGCCAACATCGCTATTGCGCCGCTGGTCACCAAGGCGTTCAGCGTCATCGGACGGCTAATCATCGTCGACGACATCACCGAGCGAATCGATCTGGAATCGCAGCTTTCGCAGGCGGAGAAGCTCTCTTCGATCGGCTTGCTGGCGGCCGGCGTCGCCCACGAGGTGAACACGCCGCTGGCGGTCATTTCCTCTTACGCGCAAATGTTGGCGAAGCAGGTCCATGGCGACGAAAAGCAGTCGGTGCTGCTGGACAAGATTACGCGCCAGACTTTCCGCGCCTCGGAGATCGTCAATAGCCTGCTGAACTTCTCGCGCACCTCGGGAACCGAATTCGCCGACGTGGACCTGAACCGGGTCATCAAAGATACGTTGACGCTGCTGGAGCACCAGTTCAAGACGGCGCGGGTTACGGTGCAGCAGGATTTATATCCGGAGCTGCCGCCCATCCATGGCAACACTGGAAAACTACAGCAGGTCTTCCTGAACCTGTTTCTGAATGCCAAGGACGCCATGCCCGGCGGCGGCACGCTGAAGATCAGCACCGTGAACGGTCATCGGGTGCAGGTGAAGGTTTCCGATACCGGCACGGGAATTGCGCAGGAGCACATTCATCGCATCTACGATCCGTTCTTCACCACCAAGAACAAGCCCAAGACAGGCCACAGCGGCGGCACCGGGCTGGGTCTGTCGGTGACGTACGGGATCATTCAGGAGCACGCGGGAAAGATCCGGGTGGACAGCACGCCCGGCCGCGGTACCACCTTCGTTATGGATTTTCCGCTGGTGAGAAAGGCTGTCAGTGCCTGAAGCAGTAGCAACGCGAATTGCCGACCGAGAGGAGTACGCCTCCCCTGGCTCGGTGTTGATTGTTGACGACGAAGCCGCAATCCGCGAGTCGCTGCAGACCCTGCTGGAGTTTGAAGGCTACTCGGTCGAGGTCGCCGGCGACGGGCAGGAAGGATTGTTGCGCATTGCTGAGCGCCCCTTTGATCTGGTGCTGCTGGATTTCGCCTTACCGGAGCGCAATGGAGTCGAGATCCTGCGCGACATTCGCGAACGCGACGCGGAGTTGCCGGTCATCATGATCACGGCCTACGGTACGGTAGAGAACGCGGTCAACGCCATGCGGGCGGGCGCCACCAACTTCATCCAAAAACCATGGGACAACGAGAAGCTGCTGGCCGATGTCCGGACCGCGGTCGGGCGGCGCCGCGCGGAAGAAGAAGTCGTCCAGCTCAAGCGCGCGCTGAAGCAGCGTTACAACTTCGAGCACATTATCGGCAAAAGCGAGCCTATGCTGCGCATCTTCGACCTGGTAGCGCAGGTGGCGCCCAGCCGCTCCACGGTGTTGCTGCAAGGCGAGAGTGGAACCGGCAAGGAGCTGATCGCCAAAGCGGTGCATATGAATTCACCGCGGAAAGACCGGGCCTTCGTTCCGGTCAATACCGGCTCGGTACCTGCCGATCTGCTCGAATCCACGCTCTTTGGTCACGTGAAAGGCGCTTTCACCAGCGCCATCGCCAGCAAGAAAGGCCTGTTCGAAGTTGCCGACCGCGGAACCCTGTTCCTCGACGAGATCGGCACCATGAATCTGGAGACGCAGGCCAAGATCCTGCGCGTGTTGCAGGATCGCAAGTTCATGCACCTCGGCGGCGTGAATGAAATTCAAGTCGATGTGCGCATCATTGCCGCCACCAATGTCGATTTGAAGCAACAGGTAAAGGAAGGCAAGTTCCGCGAAGACCTGTTCTATCGCCTCAACGTGATTACCATCGATTTGCCGCCGCTGCGCCAGCGCAAGAACGACATTCCTCCGCTGGTGGAACATTTCATCTCGAAGTTCGCAATCGAGAATGATCGTCCCCCGCTCCACGTCACGCCCGAAGCCCTGCGTCCGTTGCTCGACTACGATTGGCCGGGCAACGTGCGCGAGCTGGAAAATGTGATCGAGCGCGCCGTCGTGCTGGCGACCGGCCCAAATCTCACCGTCGACTTGCTTCCCGAAAACCTGATTGGCCGCGGCAGCAAGTTCGCGCTCATCGATCACCGTCCCGACGCTTCCCTGTTCGAGATCATCGAAGACTGCGAACGCCGTGTCATCAGCGACATGCTGGAAAAGTGTGGCTGGAACCAGACCGAAGCCGCCGACCGCTTCCGTATTCCGCTCTCCACCCTGAATCAGAAGATCAAGCGGCTGAATATTGAGGTCAGGAAGAAGGGGCGGGAGAACGGGAACGGATAGCATCCAGCACTGTCACTGGCGCGCAATCGGAATGGCCGTTTCATCAACCGGAACGGCGCGCTAACTCGATTGACAACTGTTGCGGAAGCGCCAACCCCCGCATGATCATCTGTTGCAGAGGAGGAGGGCGCATGGCAACTGAACCCGCCACAAAATCCAGCCGCATCGAAAAAGACTCTCTCGGACACAAGGAAATTCCCGGCCACGTCTACTACGGGATTCAGACCGCACGGGCAGTCGAGAACTATCCCATCAGCGGGCTGCGTGCGCACCCGACGCTCATTCGCGCAATCGCGATGGTGAAGGAGGCGGCGGCCATCGCCAATCGCGAGCTCGGCCTGGTGGACAAGAAGACTGCCGATGCCATCATCGAAGCCGCCAAAGAGTTGCAGCAAGGCAAGCTGCACGATCACTTTGTGGTTGACGTTTTCCAGGCGGGTGCGGGCGTCAGCTTCCACATGAACAGCAATGAGGTCATCGCCAATCGCGCCTCCGAGTTGCTGGGCGGAGCGCTCGGCGAGTACAAGCACGTCCACCCCAACGATCATGTCAATTACGGGCAGTCGACCAACGACGTCTTCCCTACCGCGATGCGGCTGGCGACATTACTGGACCTGGAAAAGCTCTATGCGGTGCTCGATGCACTGATCGTCGCACTCGAAGACAAGGGCAAAGAATTTCATCCCATCCTGAAGTCGGGTCGCACCCACATGCAGGACGCCGTTCCTATGCGTCTCGGGCAGGAGTTCACGGCGTACGCCGGAGCAATCAAGCGAGCCAAGAAGACGATCCAGCAGCAATCGGAACTGCTGCGCGAAATCGGGCTGGGTGGCTCCGCCGTAGGCACTGGCATCAACACCCATCCCGATTATCGGCACAAAGCCATCGCCGAGCTGGCGCGCATCTCGGGACAGAAGCTGCACCCGGTGGACGACATGCGCTATGCCATGCAGTCGAACCTGGCGATGTCGAGTACCAGTTCGGCGCTGCGCAACCTGGCGCTGGAGGTAATTCGCATCTCCAACGATTTGCGCCTGCTGTCCTCAGGGCCGAACACCGGCTTGGGCGAAATCAACCTGCCTGCACTTCAGCCCGGCTCGTCGATCATGCCTGGCAAGATCAATCCCGTCATGCCCGAGCTGGCGGCGATGGTGTCGTTCCAGGTTGTCGGATACGACACGGCGGTAGCGCTGGCGGTGCAAGCTGGCCAACTCGAGCTCAACGTGATGATGCCGACCATGGCGTACAGCGTGCTGATGTCGATCACGATCCTGACCAACATGCTGCGCCAGTTCACCGAGTTCTGCATCAAGGGCATCACCGTCAACCAGCAGCGCACCGATTATTACGTGCAGAGCACCGTCTCACTGGCAACCGCGCTGAATCCTTACATCGGCTACGCCCAGGCGGCGGAGATTGCGAAGGAATCGGTGAAGACGGGCAAATCGATCATCGAGATCGCGCGCGCGCGCGGCGACCTGACGGACGAGCAGATCAAGGAGATTCTGGACCCGGCGCGCATGACCGAGCCGGTGTCGCCGCTGGACGCCGCGAAAGAACGGGAGAAGGTGAAGAGCAGGAGGTAAGGCCTGCCTTGGCGTGCTCGAACGCCTGGGAACCAGCGGCATGGTAGAGTCGTGCCTACGATCTGACACGACTTCTCGCGCCGCATTGGGCCGCCCATTCTCCAATTCGCAGCGATCAGGGCTTTTGCGCCAGATCGGCCTCTTCGATGCCACCATGATCGTCATGGGCGGCATTGTGGGCGCCGGTATTTTCATCAACCCCTATGTTGTCGCCCAGCAACTGCACACCCCGCTGCTTATCCTCGGCGTGTGGGGCGGCGGCGGCATCATCGCCATGCTGGGAGCTTTCGTGTATGCCGAGTTGGCGGCGCGCTTACCTCAGGTTGGCGGACAATACGCTTATCTTCGCGAGGCCTTTCATCCGGTCGTCGGTTTTCTCTACGGATGGGTGTTACTGCTGGTGATTCAGACGGGAGGCATGGCGGCCGTAACCGTGACCTTCGCGCGATATCTTTTGGAGCTTACCAACTGGCATCTCTCAGAGCGCGTGATTGTGGTGCTCACGCTGGCAGCTCTTACTATCATCAACTGCCTTGGCGTGAAGCTCGGCAGCCGTGTGCAGAGCGTGCTGATGGTGCTAAAGATCGCCGCTATCGCCGGCCTGATCGGCGCCGGTCTGTTCCTGGTGCGCTCGCCCCACCCTATCCTGCATCCGGTGCTCGATCGCAAACCATCCTTCGACCTGCTGACCGCAATCGGCGCAGGCATGGTGCCAGTGCTGTTCGCCTTTGGGGGGTGGCAGACCTCGAACTTCATTGCTGAAGAAGTAAAGGACCCTGTAAGGAATCTTTCTCGAGCGTTGGTTATAGGTGTGGCGGGCGTGATTCTGCTCTACCTGGGCGTGAATTTCGTTTGCCTTCGCACACTGGGGCCGCAGGCTCTCGCCGAAACCGGCGTTCCTGCTACCGCTGTGATGCGAGTCGCGATGGGTCCGACCGGGGCACGCCTCATCGCCTTAGGCATCGCGGTTTCGACGCTAGGCTTCCTCAGCCAGTCGGTTCTGACTGCGCCCCGTGTTTATTTTGCGATGGCTCGCGATAAGCTGTTCTTTGCCAGCGTGGCCAAAGTAACGAAGCATACCCATGTTCCGGTGGCGGCGATCGTGCTGCAAAGCGTGTGGACGGTGGTGGTGGCTGTATCAGGCCGTTATGACCAAATTTTGAATTACGTCGTATCGATGGACTTCATCTTCTTTGGACTGACGGGAGCGACATTGTTCGTTTTTCGCCATCGGGAAGCGAAGTCTGCGAGGACTAGCAGCCCGGGATATCGTGTTCCCGGCCATCCTGTTACCACCGCTCTATTTGTCATTTCAAGTTGGCTGGTCGTGATCAATACCATCTATAAGTATCCGAAGAATAGTCTGCTCGGAGTTGTGATTTTGCTGCTTGGGTTGCCGGTTTACGCCTTTTGGGCGGCAAAGCAGAAAGCGAGCGCGAACAAACTCTGATGCTCTCTCGTACCCACAGCGGTTCGTCATACATGCAGTTCGCCAAACTGCATTCGAGCGCGAAATATAACCTCGCCAGCAGCGGAGTGATGAGTTATCCGCTGGCGAAATTGCCGGTGAAGCTGGAAGATCTGGAGATCAACGGCCCTGATGTGTACGGCTATGCTGCGCTCCAGGAGCGCCTGGCACGATTAAATGGAGTACCACCCGAATGCGTGGTTGCGGCTACCGGGACATCGATGGCCAATCATCTCGCTCTGGCGGCGTGCCTGGAACCGGGCGAGGAAGCACTGGTGGAGCGGCCAACCTACGAGCTGCTGGTCACCACTCTTGAATATCTCGGAGCTACCGTACGGTATTTTGATCGCCAACCAGAGGATGGCTTCCGAGTGGATCCTGCCGAGGTTAAGAGGCAGCTCACTCCGCGCACCAGACTCATCGTCCTGACAAACCTGCACAATCCCAGTGGCGCATATATTGACGAGGCGACGCTTCGTGCGGTCGGCGATCTCGCCAACAGCCATGGCGCGCGTGTGCTGGTCGACGAGGTTTACCTCGAAGCGCTTTATGAGCGGCGGCCCCGACCGGCGATCCACTTGGGCAATCACTTCGTGGTGACCAGCAGCCTGACCAAGGCCTACGGCCTCAGCGGACTGCGTTGCGGCTGGGTGCTGGCGAATCCGGAGCTGGCGCGACGGATGTGGCACATTCACGATCTATACGGAGTGAATGCCGCCCATCCCGCCGAGCTGCTGAGCGTGATCGCGCTGGACAATCTCGGTCGCGTTGCCGCTCGCGCCAAAAAACTGCTGGAGACCAACCGCCCGCGACTGAACGCGTTCCTGCGCTCCCGCGAAGACCTTGACTGCCTGCTCCCGGAATTCGGCACCATCGCCTTCCCGAGGTTGCGCTCCGGGAAGGTGGCGGAGCTGGATCGCTTACTGCGAGATAAATACGAGACCAGTATCGTGCCCGGACAGTACTTTGGTATGCCGGATTATTTCCGAATTGGCATCGGAGGCGATCCCGAGATGACGCATATCGGCCTGGAACGGCTGCAACAAGCGTTGGACGAGGTGCGCTCTTGAAGGCAATGCGCAACCTTCTCGCATCGATGTCAATAACGCATCAAGGGCCGCATATACACGAAGGTTTCGCCTTTTGCCCTCTTGGCCAGCTAACACGATCGATCCTGCTCCAATGTTGCCGCGAGCACAAGGCGGCGCTTTCGTGCGGAATTAGGCGCCGGCCCTTTGGCAATGGAAATAGCTGTTACTCGCCGATACCGCTGTCGACCAGGGCGGGCGAGTCGCGATTGCACGTAGCCGGTGCGACTGCTTGGAATCCGAGTGCCGGCTGGCCCCCACTACCGCCTAGCCGGCTGACATTGTGAGCCGGCTGTTTCTTTGTATAATGAGACAGGCTGGCGCGGTATGTGCCGGCCTATTTCCTCTGTCGTGGGGCTATAGCTCAGCTGGGAGAGCGCATCGTTCGCAACGATGAGGTCGTCGGTTCGATCCCGACTAGCTCCACCAAGATTTCAATCACTTGTGGAATCTGCTTAGGCGTCTCAGTCAATCTTGTTCCAGGTCCAGTCCGTACCTCCGGCCCCGGTCGGCGACTGCATTGGGCCAACAAGTCGCGGGCAACTACTATGTTCTGCCGTAATCCCAATATCGGGAGAAGGCGGCCGAGCAGCAGGTTCTGACCGACGTTTTGAATGCCTACGAATCGTTACGGACGACTACGCAAATGCTGAACCTTTATATGGCGGCTATTTGCAGCAGGGGCAGCAAGCGCTGGAGATCACCCGGTTTTCTTACCAGCACGGAGCGGCTTCACTGCTGGATTTCCTGGACGCCTAACGCAGCTATCGCTGAACGGAGCTGAGCTACCGACAGGCGCTCGCCAATTGCATGAGTTCCCTGGAACAACTTTGGCTTGTGGTTAAAAGCAGGACCTACCGTAAATCGGTTATAGTCCCTCCGGTCCCGCAGGAGAGCGGCTGCGCCCATCGGTGAGGATGGTTTTGTAGTGCTTCTTCTCTTTCACTACTTTTCTTTCACTACTTTCGCAGGAACCGCCGAAGAGGTTAACGCCCGGGATCTGACTTCGGTTAATATCCACAAGGGCTTGCAGCCTGACTGTTCTATTTCAGAATCCATATTGATAGTAAGCTGCTGCCCGGTTCAGTAAAACGGAAATCGCAGATATTTTGGTGTGGATGGTGAAAGTCTATTCGACTCGCGTACCAAGACCTCCAAGCATTCCTTGGACGCTCATCCGACAAGCAAGGAGCTCGCATGAAGAGACTGTCGTCTGCGGTAATGCTCACGGCGGTATTGCTGACGCAATCAGCCATAGCCCAGAACGTAAAAAGCGCAGCCTCTTCTGGCTTTTCCTTTGATGTGTACGGCGACTCGCGGTCCATGTTGTTCCTTCCGTATAGCCAGGACCAGGAGACAGAAGCCCGTCGATACTTGGCTGACATCTATGACCTCATGCTATCCGAAAAAGCGGCAGTAGAGGTCGTCAACAAAGATGCGAAATTCACTTACGACCCATCCAGCCATGAGCTATTGCAGATCGACACGCCCCTTCACGATAAGCGAGTCACGCTGACGTTTGACAGGGGGTGGATTACGGAGGCGTCTCTGGAGAATGCACAACTGCTTCCTGGCGTGCGCCACAACTTTTTCCGGCTGGCAGGCGGGGATTGGGTCGCCAGAGAAGTGGTGAGGAATGTCAAAGATGGAAGTACGCGCTTCATTCTGAACACGGGTGATTTGGTTTTTTGGGGCAAGCAGGCTGACAAACCCTCAGAGAATCCCTATTGGAAGCTGGTCAACGAAGAAGTGTTGCAGCAGTTGCCGCCTCCGGACGAGGCGATGAAGCAATCTGGTCTGGATGGACGGCTCTTTCCGGCCGTCGGCAATCATGAAGTTTGGGACGATTCGGACGTGGAGGGCCTGCTCGCAGCCTTTCCATACTTGAGAAAATTTGGGGTTACGGACAAGCATCTGCTCTACAAGTTTGACTTCGAAGACGTGCGCTTCATCTTTCTGTGGACCGGGAAATACGACCTTCTCGTACCCAGCGCTTGGGACGCTACAAGGCCCACTTACCAAGCTCAGATGACACAACTGAAAATGTGGCTGGATGAAGCTAAGTCCAAAGGAATTAAGAAGGTCTTTATCTCTTTTCATTATCCGGTGTTCTGCCGCTTCGGCTTCGGTGGCATTCCGGAGCCCGACAATCCCCACAAGATCATCGCAAGCTACGCGAAGGATTTGGATATCGTCGTGTTCAACGGCCACGTGCACACCACCGAAGTTTTTCAGGTGGATGGCGTGAAATACTTGGTGCTAGGCGGGGGTGGCGCCGAACAAGAGCCGATTTTGCCTGGCACTACAAACGTCCATCTGCCGGCGGACTATCCCACAGATCTGTACTGGAACAACGAGATCCCCAAAGAAGAATACAATTTCGTGCACGTCGAGGTGCAACCCGGACAGGCTACGAGGTTCACCCTTCATCGGTTTCGCCCCTGGTCGGCCGAGCCGTTTGCCGCGGTTGAGTTGTTCAAGTAGCTACAATGCCGTAAGCGCCGGCTCAGAGTGCGTCCTTTCGGAAAATTGCGTTGATGTCCCAGACATTTGTTTGGGTCCGGATCGGCTGATATTCAGCGACCATTGCTACGCTCCTGCACCCGCTGTACCCTTCTCACTCGGACAAATGTTCTGATTCACCCGAAAGAAGTTGTGCGGGTCGATAGGCGGGATCGATGGTTACGGCACGCCAGGAAGCTTCGAGAGCGCGCTCCATTGCTTTTTTCAAGGGATTTACACGGTGCACATATTCCCAGCAGTATAGGTTGGAAAGACAGGCCCAGGCGTTTGCATGATTGGTTCACGGTGGAGAACATGCTCGAAAGCCGCACGGAGGCTGGCGCGCTCCTCAGATTTGAGTTGCAACGTGTATGTGAACCACCGCGATACCAATTGCGATGCGCTCGCCTCTTCCACGGGCTTTTCAAGGGTGGCACTCGCCATAGAGCGGAAGAGCAGACGAGCGGACGAGCACGCCGTGCCCATCCGCGAACGTCGCTACAATTCGGTCCGTCACCTCGTCGAGGTTTCAAATGGACCGCGAAGGCGATTGCATAAGTTACCCGCAAACAGGCTACCGCAGTGCGAATTCGGGCTGCGGCTGCTCTGATGTTGGGCTAAGCTGCCCCGCGCCTCCGGCGCTCGGAATCAGAGATTTCGGGGGTGTTTTTCGACTGACTGAGCCAGGTTTCGAAACGCGTCTGGCCAAGTCGCGCATTATTTCCGGGAACCAGTGTCTTCTCGCTCAACTTGATGCCGTAGTAGCGCGCGTTTGGGTCAGCGACGACCTCGCGCGGATCCTTCCATGCGGCTAGACCTTTCCGAACGAGCTGATCGAGACGAAACTGTTCCGGTCCCCCGACTTCCACGGTGCCATTCACGGGTGAGCCCATCGCGACCTGGGCTACCGCACTGGCGACATCGTCGGCCGCCATCGGCTGAATGAGCGCAGATGGCAGGCGTACCTTGTTGCCGTCCGTGGAAAGATCGGCGATGCCCTTGACGAACTCGAAGAACTGCGTCGCGCGGACGATCGAATAGGGAATGGATGAACCTTTGATTAAGTTTTCCTGGGCGATCTTTGCGCGGAAGTAGCCGCTTTCGAGCATGCGCTCCGATCCTACGACGGACAATGCAACGTGATGTCGCGCGCCCGCCGCCGCTTCAGAGGCTAGGAGGTTGCGGGTTGATGTCTCGAAGAACTTCAGCACAGCCGTGTCTTCCCACGAGGGAGCGTTCGACACGTCAACCACCACCGATGCACCTTTCAGCGCCTCTCCCAGTCCCTCGCCGGTAATGGTGTTGACGCCTGTATCGGGTGATGCCGCGATCGCTTCGTGCCCGTGCTCACGCAGCTTGGGGACGACCCTTGACCCGATGAGTCCGCTGCCGCCGATGACTACGATTTTCATGATTGTCTCCTTGATTCTTGAATCCTGTATTTTGAACCTGCCGGTTCTACTCGTTAAGACAAGACGCCCGAGCGTTTTGTGACAAGAATTGTGCTGAGGAGATAGCGAATGTCGTGCGAAAGCTTGCTGCCATATTTTTTTGGATTGCCTTCGGGGCCGAAAGATTCAGGTATTGGCGTTGAATCTACTGGCTCTAAGAAAGAGGAGGCCACCAGTCCGCATCCATGTACATCCGATGACCACGGCGGACCTTTTTCTCGCTCCGATTGAAGCGGGTTATGTAGCGGCCCCCGCTGACGACTTGGCTTCAGCTGCCAAAACTCGGGTCAGGATAGCGAACAGTCCGCTCACCGACATGCCACACATCAGCATTCCGGTAAGGCCCTCGATTGGCCCTATAGAACGCCAAATCTGCGGGAGAAGAACGTCCCCGTAGCCAACGGTCGAGTAGCTGGCGGCTGAAAAATAGAAGGAAGTCTCCCACGATGAAAGACATTCCCAGCGATAAAAGCAGGCCCACACCAGAACCTCCGAGATCTGCAGAATAGTCATCGCGGCTGCGAACCGGACCATAAGCACGGCGGAATGCCACGGACTTAGTTTCTTTGTGTTTCGCTCAATAAAGGTCTTCGTCCAGTGAATAAGGACGCCCATTCCCGCACACTGGAGCCAGAGTGTTAGTGCCACGAGAATTACTGCTGCGCCGGCTTTGTAGGCAAAGCCCATTGACTCCCTCCTCTCGATCACGTTGGGAGGCCAACGACGCGCCCGGACCATCCTAGCGCGCACGCTGATCCTTCACCCACAGTGCACCAGAAATATCTCCAGATGATGATCGGCCGCTGCCGCCTGGCAAGTATCGAAAACTCTTCATGTCTGTCCAGCAACCTGGTCCTCGTTCGGGATGGGAGATGATGCAGCTGGGATCGACCTTCCCTGTCTCGGTTCGCTCCAACAAAGGCTTCCTATAAATGGGCATGTTGGTCTGGCCCATCTTCATAGGGATGCCCGCAACCTTGGCAAAAGGAATCATGACGAAGACGGCCTAAGACTAATCCGCAATCACAGCGATCCTTTGTTGGAACAAATTGATCTGGCCGATCAGATTGTGTTAGGCGAGGTAAATCATACTGCGAGTGCATATCGGTACATCCGGCTGGCACTATGAGCACTGGATTAACAGCTTCTATCCTGCAGGATTACCCACCTCGCGCATGTTCGAGCACTATCAGCGTTTCTTCGACACCGTGGAGCTGAATAACAGCTTCTATCTACGCCCCTCGCAATGCTCTCGAATTCAAGGAACTCATTGAGAAAACCATCTAACTGAATCAGCGCCTTCTGAGCCAGAGCAGCGCTCCGCTTACTACCGCCAGGGAGGCAGTGGCAATCAGAGCGCGCTTCATTGACCGGCGCTGTCCGGCTTTTCGTTTGGAAACAATTTCCGCTTCCGGATACATCTGATGGGAGCCCTTGCCTTCGCGCATCGCCAAATGCATCACTTCTGCGAGGTGCAGCGCATGACGCGGCGTGTCTTGCTGAATTTGTTCCCGGCAGCTGAAGCCGTCGGCCATCACCAGCGTCGAAAGCCCCGTCTTGCGCAACGCGGGAAACAGGGCTCGTTCGCCACATCGCAGCGAGACGTCGTATTTATCTTCCTCGAATCCAAATGAACCGGCCATGCCACAACAGCCCGCATTCAGCAACTGGAAGTCGAGGCCCATCTTCTTCATCACCGCTTCATCGTCGTAAAGTCGCATGATTGCCTTGTGATGGCAGTGCGCCTGAACGACGGCTTTGCGCCTCAGCTTGGGCGGATCGTAATCCTTCACCTTCTTCTCCAGAAACTCGGCCAGCGTGAAGGTGTTCTCCATCAACCGGTGCGCCAACCGCGATTCTGGCATCAGGCCGTTTAGTTCGTCGCGAAACACCGAACAGCAACTTGGCTCCAGCGCGACCATCGGCGTACCGGCCTCAATCTCATCCGCTAGTGTCTCCAGAATTCGGTTGAGATAGTCTTTAGCGCGGTCGAGAAAACCATAGTCGTAGAGCGGACGCCCGCAGCATAGATGCTGCATTGGAACCTTGACCTGATATCCGAAGTGCTCCAACACCTCGACCGCAGCCTGCGCCGTCTCCGGAAGAAAGTAATTGTTGAAGGTGTCGGGCCAAAGAATTACGGCCGAACGGCCTTGATTACGGGGTGCGCGTTTCTTAAACCAAGACTTGAAGGTTTCCGGTGCAAACGCCGGAATCTGGCGTTCCATCGGCATGCCGGCGGCTTTCTTGGCCACCGCGCTTAGCAGCGGTAGCTGGGTGAACAGATTCACGAATCCGGGTGCGATTGACGCCAGCCGTGCCCACTGATCGATCAACCCGAAGGCATACGCGTGTCGCGGCCGCAGTCGTCCCTCCCAGTAGTGCGAGAGGAACTCCGCCTTGTAAGTCGCCATGTCCACGTTGACCGGGCAATCGCCCTTGCAACCTTTGCAGGCCAGGCAAAGGTCGAGCGCCTCCTTGACGCTTTCATCTCGCCAGCCGTTGGTGATCACATCGCCATGCAGCATTTCCCAAAGTTGGTGAGCGCGTCCGCGCGTCGCGTGCCGCTCCTCGTGCGTCACCATAAAGCTGGGGCACATCGTGTCGTCTTCCGCATTCTTGCCGCTTGTGCGGCGGCATTTGCCGACCCCGACGCAACGCAGCGCCGCATGAGAGAAGCTGCCGCCATCCTCCGGCCATTGGAAGTGGGTTTCCGGCTCCCACGGCTTGTAGTTGGCGCCGAGCCGCAGGTTCTCGTCCATGCGATTCGGCTCAACGACCTTGCCTGGATTCATCTTCCAATCCGGGTCCCAAATGGACTTGAACTCGCGGAATGCCTGAATCAGCTCCTCGCCGAACATCTTGTTCAGGAACTCCGCCCGCGCCTGTCCGTCCCCGTGCTCGCCGCTGAGGCTGCCGTTGTAGTTCGTGCATAGGTCCGTCGCCTCTTCCATGAACGAGCGCCACTTCCTGATTCCCGCCTCGCTGGTGACATCGAAATCTACTCGGCAATGAATACATCCCTGGCCAAAGTGGCCGTAGAGCGAAGGATTGTATTCGTACTTTTGATACAAAGAGCGGAGGTCGCGCAGATATGCGCCGAGCTTCTCCGGCGCAACCGCCGAGTCTTCCCATCCCGGCCACGTGGCGGGTTCGCCGGGAACGAAGGCTGTCGCACCCAACCCCGCCTCGCGTACCTCCCACAGGTGCGCCATGTCCTCTTTTTCGGTGAACAGCCTCATACTTGGCGCCCCGGGCTTGCTCTTCAGCATTTCCATGACGCGATGTGCGGTCTCGAGCGCCTCCTCTTTATTGTCGGCGCCGAATTCCGTCATCAGCCAGCCTTTGCCCTCCGGCATCATGCTCAGGAAGCGACGGTGCGGGCCGCCTTTCTTCTCGATGTTCTGGTACATCCGGTAATCACTGCCCTCCAGCGCAGTCGGCTGGAATGGGGTGATGCGCATGACGTCGTCGGCCGCCTCGTACACGTCGGCATAGCCCAGCATCAGGATGACCCGTTGCGCGCGGGCATCGATCAGCTTGCATTTAGCTTCGAGCACTGTGACCAGCGTGCCTTCGCTGCCGACAAGCGCCCTTGCAATGTTGAATCGCCCATCTTCGCCGGGAAGCAGCTCGTTCAGGTTGTAACCGGAGACACGCCGTGGGATGTGCGGATACTTGTCACGAATGAGATCGGCGTAGTGCTCTCGCAGCGATTTGAGATGGCGATAGATATCGCCGATTCGCCCGCCTTGCCGGGTCGATTGCTCCATCTCCGCGTCGTTCATCCATCCGACGTTCATGCGCGTGCCGTCATAAAGCAGCACCTCCAGCGACTCGATGTTCTCTTCCGTCTTACCAGCCATTTGCGCGTGTGCGCCGCAGGAGTTGTTGCCGATCATTCCTCCAAAACAGCAGTGGTTGTGGGTCGCCGGATCGGGCCCCCAGGTAAGCAAGTTATCGCTCTCGCGCATTGCGCGATCGCGCAACTCATCGCAGACCGTTCCCGGCAAGACACGCGCCCAGCGTTCGGTGGTATTCAATTCCAGAACGCCGTGCATATATTTCGACCAGTCGATGACGACGGCGACATTGCAGCACTGACCGGCCAGGCTCGTGCCTCCGCCGCGCGACAGGACGGGCACGCCGAACTTTCGGCACGCGGCAACGGCATGCACCACATCTTCTTTCGTCCGCGGAATGACTACTCCGATCGGCACCTGCCGGTAATTCGAGGCGTCAACGGCATACATCGCTTTGCTGCCCGGATCGAAGCGCACCTCGCCTTGCACCTTCTCTCGTAGTTCAGCTTCGAGTCCGCCGATGTCCGCGCGGTCAGTCCAATCATGCTGCTGCATTCTGGCGGGCTGCTTCAGCTCGTCGGGTGTGATCAAGATATCTTTGTTGACGGACATTACGGCTCCTTCACGCGGCATATCGTTCCGCATCCACGCGCTTTAGCTCCAATCCTATTCCCGGACGCGACAGATCTGGCCGCAGCTCGCCGTCTACAAGCTCCGGGAACCCGTCGAAGAACATGCGCTCGATGCGAACGTGATCATGAAAATACTCCAGATTGCGAAAAACCGGTATCGCGCAACCCACGTGGGTGTGGAGCGCCGGGGCTGTGTGGCCGGAGAGCGGCAGGTTGAACGCTTCGCACAATGCGCCGACCTGCAGAAAAGCGGTCACACCGCCGCAGCGCGTAATATCCGCCTGCTGAACGTCCACGGCTCCCGCAGCGAGCATGCGGCGAAAGTAGAAGATGTCGTATCCGTATTCGCCGGCCGCGACTTCCATTGCGGTGGGCGCGCGGTCGCGAACCAGCCGCAAGCCTTCCAGATCGTCGGACGAGACCGGCTCCTCGAACCAGCTCACATTGTATTCGGCGAAGATTTCCGCTTGTGCGATTGCCTGCTTGCGCCTGTAAGCGCCATTCGCGTCGACGAACAATTCGGCAGAAGGCCCGATGGCGTCACGAGCAACCCCAACACGCTGCACGTCTCTCATCGCGTCGCGCCCAATCTTCATCTTTACTCGGGGAATGCCCTCGTTTACCCATCCACCGAGTTGCAGCGCCAGCTGACGATCGGAGTACGAAGTAAATCCACCACTCCCGTAGATCGGCACTCCCGCTCGAACCCTTCCCAGCAATGTGACCAGCGGCACCTCTAGCAGCTTCGCTTTCAGATCCCAGAGTGCGCAATCCACCGCCGAAATTGCCATCGAGCAAATCCCAGGTCGCCCGAGGTTGCGGATTTCTCGCCACATCGACATATACGCGGATGCCGGCGCCATCACATCTTTTCCGATCACCAGTTTTGCCAGGTGGTCGTGAATCAGCGACGCAGTCGCCGAATCCGCATATGTGTAGCCCAGCCCGGTCTTGCTCGCTGCCACGGCATGCACGAGCACCAGGGTCGTCTGGTCCCATTCCAGCGTGCCGTCCGACTCGGGCAAATCCGTCGGTACGGTGTAGGTCGAGACAGAGATGCGCTCCAGAGGGACCTGATAAGAATGGCCTCTCATGCGGGCCTCGCTCTCGGATTGAAACGGTTTGCCCGGAGTCTTGAGATCACATTACTTGTAAGGATGACTGGCGTCGAGGCGAGGTTATCCCAGTTCCGGGCCGCTCGCAGCTACAGTTTTCACCGCTGTGATTCAGTGCTGACGAATAAAGCTGGCACTTTTGCCCTGCGCAAAGGTCTTGCATTTCACGAAGCTCGAATTAAGAAGCCGGTTTCGCAGCAAACGAGACAGCGCGAGCCCGCATCCATGTCAGTAAAGACCGCACACGCCAATTTATAGTTCTGGGAAAGGAATCGCAATCGTGAATGCTTCAGATGTGCTGGTGGAATCGCTGATCGAATGGGGTGTCGAGATGGTCTTCGGGCTGCCCGGAGACGGTATCAACGGCATCATGGAAGCGCTGCGCACGCGTCAAGACAAGATTCGCTTCATTCATGTGCGGCACGAAGAGACCGCGGCGTTCATGGCTTGCGGTTACGCCAAGTACACCGGCAAGCTGGGTGTCTGTCTCGCTACCTCCGGTCCCGGGGGAATCCATCTGTTGAATGGCCTTTACGACGCGAAACTCGATGGTGCGCCTGTGCTGGCTATTACGGGCCTGCAGTTTCACGACCTGATCGGAACCCACACGCAGCAGGATGTTGCGCTTGACAAGCTCTACATGGACGTCTGCGTCTACAACGAGCGCATCATGGGCGCCACGCACGTTGAGAATGTCCTCGACCTTGCTTGTCGCACTGCGATTTCCTACGGCGGGGTGGCGCACATCACGATTCCTGTCGACTTTCAGGACGAGGAGCTCAAAAAGCGCGAGCGTTCGAAACGGAACATTCCGGACCACACCAGCACGGTCCGGACACGCAGCTACAAAATCCCCGATGAGTCGCAGCTTCGGCAGGCGGCAAACATTCTGAATGCCGGAAAAAAAGTTGCCATCCTGGCGGGACGCGGCGCGCTCGGATGCGGTGACCAGCTCGAACAAATTGCCGAATTGCTCGCCGCACCGATTGTCAAACCACTGCTGGGCAAAGCGGTCGTTCCCGATGACAGTCCTTACACCACAGGATCCATCGGATTACTCGGCACCGCGCCCTCACAGGATGTGATGGAGAAGTGCGACACGCTGTTGATGGTCGGCACCTCATTCCCGTATCTCGAATATCTTCCCAAGCCCGCCCAGGCCAAAGGCGTACAGATTGACATTAATCCGATGCGAATCGGCCTGCGCTTTCCGATCGATGTCGGCCTGGTTGGCGACAGCCACACAGTTCTGGAAAACCTGATTCCGTTGCTGAAGAAGAAAGACGATCGCGGTTTTCTCGAAATGGCGCAGTCCGCCATGAAGGATTGGTGGCAAGTGGTTGAGACGCGCGCCGGTCGTATGGACAAGCCGATGAAACCGCAGGTTGTCGCCTGGGAGCTGGGCAAACGCCTTCGCAACGATGCCATCGTAAGCTGCGACAGCGGCACGATCGCCACCTGGTGGGCGCGTGAGATTCCCGTCAAGAAGGGCCAGATGTATAGCCTGTCCGGTAATCTGGCGACTATGGCGCCGGGACTGCCGTATACCCTTGCTGCGCAGCTTGCCTATCCTGAGCGGCAGTGTGTCGCCTTCGTCGGCGATGGCGGATTTTCCATGTTAATGGCCGACTTTTCTACCGCCGTGAAATACAAGCTGCCGATCAAGGTGGTCATCATCAAGAACAACACCCTGGGACAGATCAAATGGGAGCAGATGGTTTTCCTCGGCAATCCGGAGTACGGGGTGGACCTAAGCCCTATCGACTTCGTTGCCTTCGCACACGCTTGCGGTGGCGTGGGCTATAGCGTCGACGACCCCAAGGACTGCGGCCAGACGGTTGAGCAGTTCCTGAACGCGCCCGGCCCCGCAATTCTGGAGGCGGTGGTGGATCCATTCGAGCCACCCTTGCCGGGGAGAGTGAAGGCGGACCAGGCGCTGCGCTTCGCCCAGTCGCTGGCCCGCGGCGAGCCCAACCGTAGCAAGATCGCGCTCACGGTAGCCTCGGACAAAGTTCGCGAGCTGGTGTAGGAGTGAGAAGCATGAAGAAGAAATCCAAGTCTGAAGTCGTGGTCATAACTGGCGCGTCCGCTGGAGTGGGACGCGCTACGGTTCGCGAGTTTGCCAGGCACGGCGCGTGGATTGGCCTGATTGCGCGCGGCAAAGATGGCCTGGAGGGAGCCCGTCGCGAGGTTGAATCGATGGGCGGCAAAGCCCTGGTCCTGCCCGCCGATATCGCCGACGCTGAGCAGGTGGAGGATGCGGCGCAGCGAGTGGAAACGAAGCTCGGTCCCATCGACATCTGGGTCAACGATGCGATGACATCAGTCTTCTCGCCAATCAAGGAGATGAGGGCGGAGGAGTTCGAGCGCGTCACCCAGGTGACGTACTTGGGATATGTCTATGGGACCTTGGCGGCGCTGAAGCGTATGCTACCGCGCGACCGAGGAACGATAGTCCATGTCGGCTCGGCGCTGGCTTACCGCAGCATTCCGTTGCAGGCAGCCTATTGCGCCTCCAAGCACGCAGTGCTGGGATTCTTCGAGTCACTGCGCACGGAGTTGTTGCACGACCACAGCAAGGTCCGGACGACGATGGTGCAGATGCCGGCGCTCAACACGCCACAGTTCGGTTGGGTAAAGAGCCGGCTGCCGCACAAAGCCCAGCCCGTGCCCCCCATCTATCAGCCCGAAGTCGCAGCGCGCGCCATATACTACGCGGCTCATCATCCGGGCAAGCGCGAATACTTCGCAGCCTGGTCCGTGGTGGAGGCGGTGGTGGGCAACAAGATTGCGCCGTCCTTCGCCGATCACTACCTGGCGCGCACGGGCTACGCCGCGCAGCAGCACGACGGCCCCGATGACCCACGGCGTCCCAACAATCTCTGGAAACCTGTGCCTGGCGATCACGGAGCGCATGGAAGCTTTGACCATTCCGCTCGCGATCGCAGTTTTGAGTTATTGGCCGAGACGAACTGGAAGTGGATCGCTGCCACACTGCTGGGAGCGACGGCGGCAGTTTACGCAACCATCAAGACCACTTCGCGCACCGAATCCGAGCAATTCAGGAAGGCAGCGTAGCGATTTCATCGGAAATCTCAAGCCGAGACGGCGATCACAGCGGCAGTCGCGATCTTCGCGCCACTCCGAAACTGATACGACTGCATCCGCGCGAAGACAGCTTCGAAATCAGCCAGGGACGAAGTGTACTGGCCACCAACCTCAACGGATTTGTCGCACCGGAAACGACAAACGGTCTCTTCGTCCACCAGACCCGGATGCTTTCACGTTATCGCTGGCTCATCGACGACGCTGAGCCGCACGGGGTCGCCTTGTCCAATGTCGAGCAGCACTCCTGGCTCGGCTACTACATTCAGGTGCCTCCCAATATGCAGCAGGGCAGAAAAGACCGAGGCAGCGGAGAAATGACGGAGGCTTCCGAGAGATCGGTGGAACTGCGGCTCTCGCGGTCTGTGGGATATGGCGTACACGAAGATGTCGATCTCACGAACTTCACCCAGAAGCCCACGGAGTTTGAACTTCAACTGGAAGTGGATGCCGACTTTGCCGATCAGGAGGAGATAACCCAGCCGCGTCGCCAGTTCGGAGAACTCACACGCTCCTGGCGTCGCAACCAGCAGGGCAATTGGGAGCTCCTGTTCGACTACGTCGCCCACCACCATTACGAGCACCAAGGAGATGTGGGCGACGCAAGCATCCACCGCTCGATGGCCATCGAAATCGCCAATTGTGCCTCCGAGCCGCGCTACATCGGCAATTGCATTTCTTTCCATGTATCCCTCATGCCGCTGCGATCGTGGCACACCTGCATACGTATGCAACCCGAGGTGGAGAATGAGCCCGTGTTTCCTCTGTACGGCTGTTACGCCTTTGATCCAACGAGCAATCCATGGGACGTCAGTTGCGCGGCATTTCTGGACCAAGCCACAACGTTTAGCGCCGTGGAAAGCGGGACGCTAGCCGGCGTCGTGGTAGGCGCCCTTGAGCAAGCAAAGCGCGACCTCGTGGCCCTTCGGCTGCACGATCTCGATCGCAGTCCCGACGCCTGGGTCCCGGCGGCGGGAATCCCCATGTACGTTGCCCTATTCGGACGCGACACGCTCACTGTCGCCTGGGAGGCCGGCGTCGTCAGCTCGCAGATGATGCGCGGTACCTTGCCGGTGATCGCCGACTTGCAGGGCGAGGTTGTTGACGATTGGCGCGACGAGCAGCCCGGCCGCATGCTCCATGAGGCTCACACCGGACCGCTGGCCAAGCTGGGATTCAATCCCCGTGCGCGTTATTACGGCTCAGCCACGACTTCGGGCTTCTATCCCGTCGTGCTCGCTCAACTCTGGCACTGGACTGGTGACCAGGAACTGATTCGTCCGCTCATTGATGCCGCACTCGAAGCGCTCCATTGGAAAGACCATTGGGCCGATCTCGATGGCGACGGCTTCTACGAATACCTCACTCGCTCCACGCAGGGCGTCAAGAACCAGGGATGGAAGGATTCGGGCGACGCGATCGTTTATGCCGACGGCACCATCGTCGAACCGCCGATTGCGACCTGCGAGGAGCAGGCGTTTGTCTACGTCTCAAAGCTGCACGTGGCGGAGATGCTGTGGTGGCTCGACCGCAAAGACGAAGCGAAGCAGCTTTACCATCAGGCAACGGAGCTGAAGAAGCGCTTCAATGAAGTCTTTTGGATGGAGCGCGAAGGGTTCTTCGCCATGGGGCTCGATTCGCAGAAGCGGCAGATCGGCTCCATCGCCTCCAATCCCGGCCACTGCGTGGCCTGCGGGCTTGTGGATGAGGCTCTGGTAGAGCGAACGGTCGATCGTTTGCTCGCCAAAGATATGTTTAGCGGGTGGGGCGTGCGCACGCTCTCAGCGCAGCATCCTGCGTTCAATCCGTTCAGTTATCATCGCGGCACGGTGTGGCCGGTGGAACATGGCTCCTTCGCCGTGGGCTTCATGCGATATGGACTGCACGCTGCCCTGGAGAAGATTGCGCGTGGCATGTTCGAGGCTGCTGCCCTCTTCGATTTCCATCGCTTGCCGGAGGTATTTTCCGGACACCAACGTGACCCGCTTCATCCATTTCCTGCGATGTATCCCAAGACGAACTGGCCGCAGGCTTGGTCCTCGGCGGCCATCTTCACCATCATTCAGTGCATGTTGGGAATCTATCCCTACGCGCCCTTGCACGCGCTGTTTGTCGATCCGCATCTTCCGGATTGGCTGCCGGAGATTACCCTCGGCAACCTGCACGTGGGTAATGCTGTAGTCGAGATTCGCTTTTTCCGGCAAAAGGACGGCGATGCCAGCTACGAAGTTCTGGACAAGCGGGGACACCTACACATCATCCGGCAACCTAGTCCGTGGTCATTAACTTCTGGTCCAGTAGAACGGATGGTCGATGCGCTGTCTAGCGTTCTTCCTGGAAAGTGATCTACGCGCACTTCTGAAGTGCGGGACTGAATCGGCTTCAAATTCGCAGAGCACTACGCCAAGCGAGGTCATCGCTTAGTCTGCAAAAACGGGGAGATTCGATCCCGGCTAGCTCCACCACTCAGCCTCCCAGATTGACCCAACCCGGTTTCGCGGGCTCACGGCGCCAATTGCCGCTGGCTTACATCCTCTTCATCTTCACGTAACGGCGCAGGTCACCACGAAAATAAAACACTCCGCAAACAACCGCTGCGAGGCTGCTCCATAGCAAAAGCTTACTTTTCATATCGATACTCCAATGCGCTACGCGACCGCGGTTTCGGTGCGGGCGTGCGCGATCAGTTCTTGCACCAGGCGGACAGCTTCATCCACCGCCGCAGTGACTGGTTGACTCAATCCGATGTTTCCTTCCCCGTCGGGCAATACAGCAGCGGGCTCGCAGCCAACCACCAGCATTCGTCCGACGCTTCCTCCCAATGCAGTCACCAGCTGCAACACCGCGACTGGGTTCATGGTGTGCGCATCAAGAGCGGGTGCGCGCGCTTGTTCCTGGGGAAGCTCGGGCTGAAGAACGTAGAGCGTTCCCGGCTTGCCGCCTCGTGGCAGCGCATCCACCAGAATCACGAGCTCCCATTCTTCCATCAACGCATAAGCAAGGTCGTAGCTGCGAATGCCGTAATCGACAACGCAGACCCCTTGCGGCAGCTCGCGTTGCGCCAGGCGGTTCGCGACCTCGACCCCAAAGCCATCGTCTGCAAAGAAAATGTTGCCGATGCCGGCCACCAGCACCTTACCGCTCATCGCGCACCTCATGATCGAGCTGAAGGGGCTCAACTTCTTCCGGGGAAAAGAAGAAGCGATGCCCGGGTTGGCGTAACATTCCCAAGTCACGCCCTGGATCGCTCTCGAGGACCACCGCGATATGCACATGATCGTCATAGTCACGCTCGACCGCCTCGATGATCGCGGTCTTCCCCTTCAGCGCCATGTCCAGAATGTCGGCACTTTTCTGCGGCCACAGCCGCACGCGATCACCCACCCTGACCTCGATCCCAAACAGGGTGATGCTCTGCATCCGCGTATTTTCCAGTTCCGGGTTCCAGTCCATCCTGATGCCCTCATCCTTGCGCACT
Source organism: uncultured Acidobacteriaceae bacterium (assembly GCA_963785825.1). Classification (GTDB taxonomy): domain Bacteria; phylum Acidobacteriota; class Terriglobia; order Terriglobales; family Acidobacteriaceae; genus Bog-257. The sequence continues at coordinate 428,898 of CAWAWQ010000004.1, forward strand.
GCGGAAGGTGCCATGGGTCCGCGTCAGTTGCTCGCGCGCGCTCTGCTCCGTACGTTGAAGGAGCTCACGGACACGCGGGTCCGCCATCCGCATTTCGTTTTTCTCTTCCTCGGTCAAAGTCATGACGCGCAGTGTAAGCATCTCGTCAATTTCGGTTGCGTCATAGAAGTCGCCCGCGCTTTCAGGTGCGACCTGGGGATAGTCGTAGAGAACGATGGGTGAGCAAAGCACCATGTCGCGCTGCCCGGCTGCGCCCACCAGCACCGGGAAATTGCCGATATTTCTACAGCCGCTAGTTTGCTCGCGAAGCTCTGGAGGTGGATCCAGTAACGACACGAATTCACCGTCTCGGATGGTGAGAATAGCGTGCGCAGAAATCAATGATCGCAGCAGCGAGGAGTCGCGATCGATCGCGTAGGAGGGCAGCGGCGTCGTGTTCGCGATTTCGAGCGTGAGCTTCCATACGCCTTCCCGCACACACTGGCAGGAGACAGAAACCGTGCCCTGCAATTCATCACGGGTGCGGGTTATCTCAGCTACGACCTCGCTGCCGCCGTCGCGCACCAGTTCCCTTTCCATGTTGCCGGAAAAGTGAAAAGGGAAAGACGGCTGCGCAGCTTCCATGGACGCAACATCAACCTCCAGCGAACGCTCCATGCCTTCCTCCCAGCCCTCAATGACGTTGCCGTCCACAATAATCGACTGCGCGGGCTGCACTCTCTCATTCACCACATTAGCGACTTCGCGAGCGACGAGCTGAAGAAAGCGCACCTCGATATGGATCGTCGGATTGCGCGTGCCCGTAAACAGGCACTCCGTGTGCATCTGCGATCGCTCGGTTCCTCTCCGCACCTCGTCGTAATCCGGGGGATAAAGAATGCCGAATGTCCAGCGCTGGCGATTCTTTATCGCCGAGGGACGGTAGGGATAGAGCATGTAGCCTTCATAGAGCACCGCGTTGGCCACCTGCAAAGCTAGCTCGCGATTCATGATTTCACCTCAGCGGTCAGGCCCAGCATTCGTTCCAGGGTCTGTTCCCAGGTTGCGATGCTGTAGCGCGCTTTGTACTCCGCAATGCGGTCGAATACGTCGCGACTGAGGCAGAGCCAGGCGCAGTTCGGATAGTGCAGGTCCATCATCTTCTTCCACACATCGACGGGGAGACGCCAGCTCGCGTCACGCTCCCATGGGATCTGTGCAATCTGCATTCCCGTCCCGCCCGCGTGGAAGACGGTGCCGCTAAACAGCAGCGTGACGGGTATCTCGCCATTTTCCAGACCGTAGATGTACTTGGTCACCGCTACATTGAAGTCGAAGGTACAGGGGACCGGTACTTCAATCACAGTGCTGCCGGTGAATGCCGGTACGTTGACGTTCGCGTTCGTCCACAGCAGAGGGTGCAGAGACTTGCTCCAGCGCTCCGGCTCCCCAAATAACTCCTTCAAGCGCTCCTGTTCTACCGCCGTGTAGCGGCGTCGAACCGGCTCGATTTGCAGTTGCACACGCAAGGCGACCGAGTGGATCGGTTCTGGGTCGGAGTTCGTGATTCGCATCTTGAATGTAAGCTGCGGAACCGCGCTGTTCGGCGTGGCGTGCGCATCTTCCACATGAAAGTGGAGATCAGGCATGAACGCCTCCCGCCACGCTATCCAAGCGCTGGAAGAATTTGTCAATCTCCTGCCAAACCTCGGAGCCACCTGACAACCCATGCCAGTGGGTGCGAAGAATACCGACCAGCCGGAAGCACTGGTCAATCGGTGCGCGATAGTATCGCGGCAACGGCCCGACGCGATTTACCAGCAATGCCTCCACGTCAGGTTCGAATTTCTTCAGCACCGGGTTGCGTGCCTCAATCGCATTCCAGTACTCCAGATCGAGCGATGATTCCATCGCTCCGCCGGGACTCGGATAATATGCCAGGACCTTCCCGGCCGTGCTGCTATGGACAAAATAGGCAAGGTTGATCGGAATCAGCAGGCTCTCCCATTCCTGGTCGGTCATCTGGAAATCATCGAGACGGCCTACATCGCGCGGAATGCGGCGGTAGCGCTGGCGGGTGTTGCCGCTGAAGAGAATGGCGCAGGGATCGCAGGCGCAGGTGACCCGGTGCTGATCGAGTTCCAGCAAATGCTGGTGATCTGCCGAAAGCGGGGTGGCGCAGAGTTCGCAGGTCTCCACCGCTTCGCGCGGCTTTCGCACAAAGCGCTGTAGCGCTGCCAGGGAGCTCCGACCGGGTTTTTCCGCCAGCGTGCCCATCGGAAAGTTCTCGAATATCGGGATTGCCGCTAAAGCTTGCAGTCGTTGCGCCGAAACAAGGCCGGCCGGCCTATGCCGGAGGCAGGTGCGGCATTCGCGGATCAATCGGAGCGCGCTTATCGGCATTGATTCCGGTGGCGTCCCGGGCGGTGCGGCCCTTGCCCTCGCGTCCCGCTTCCTTGCGGCCTTCATAGGCCCACTCTTCTCCCCGCTTAGTACCCTCTGTATGGGCGTCGATATCAGGCCGTGGATTTTTCATAGCTCATCTCCTCTTTCGCTGCGGGTTGAATGGTGTGCAGGGGAACGAATCCGGATTGGACGGAAGCCACACCTTCGGCGATGATCTCCCCCACCTCAGGTGCGGCTTCCCGAATGGCCTGCTCCACCGTGAGCCTAAGCGCGTCGGGCGTCGAATGGCAGCCGTTTCCTGAGCTGCGGATCGACACGCGAACCGAGCTGTCGCTGATGGCGAGCAGGTCTACACCTCCGCCTTGTTTTTGCAGCCGCGGGCGCACGTGCTCGATAGCCCGAGTCACCCGCTCTTCCATCGAGACGGGATGCACCCCGTACAACACCAGCAGGCCACAAACCAGCGGATCCTGGCCGAGCTTGGCGAGTGAACTGCCCCCCGCCTCTCCCGCTTCCGAAAGCACCTCCACGATGCGGGTTACGACCGCGCCGTGCAGGTCCATGGTCGACTGCAGAAGTTCGAGCGCGGTGGTGCGCGCTTCCTCGTCAGCCAGTTCGCTGATCCGCTGCACCAACCGCTCGATCTGTTCGGCATGCGCCTGGAACTCGGAGTTATTCATGAATGGCTCACTTATGCCCCATCATGCCGAACATGGGCGAGTGACGTGTCTCCAGCACTTTGCCGTTGCCCAGAAACATATGCACCCCGCACGGCAGGCAGGGATCGAAGCTGCGCACAGCGCGCATGATGTCGATGCCCTTGAACTTGTCGGGCCCATTCTCCTCAAACAGCGGTGTGTTCTGCACCGCGTCCTCGTAGGGGCCGGGCGTGCCATAGACGTCGCGTGGGTTAGCGTTCCAGCAAGTCGGTGGATACGGGTGGTAGTTGGCGATCTTGCCGTCGCGAATGACGACGTGGTGCGATAGCACCCCGCGAACCGCCTCATGGAAGCCGCAGGAGATCGCCTCTTCCGGTACCTTGAACGGCGCCCACGTCTTGGAGCGGCCCGCCATCAGCTCTTCCATCGCCTTTTCGCAGAAGAACAGAGCTGCCGCCGCCGCATATGCCTGGAAGTAGGTGCGCGCGCGATCACGCTCGATGGCATTGCTCCACTTCGGGATCTTCCACTCGAAGGTCGTCTCGGGCAGCATCGCTCCCTTCGGCAGGTTGATGATCACACTGTTGCCGGTGGCCTTGATGTAGCCGATATCGACCAGCCCCGACAGAGCAGTCGACCACAGTCTGGCGATCGGTCCGCCGCCGGTGTCGAGCGCGAGATGATCGCTCGTGCGCTTGTCGAACCAGCGCGGCGACATCACCCAGGTGTAATTGCCGTTGAAGTCACGCTTCTGCGGCCGGGGGGTTGTGGTCTGGTTCCAGGGATGCCGCTTGTCGATCGGATTTCCCAGAGGATCATGACGGACGAAGGTCTCTTCGTTCTGCCAGTCGTCGTAGTAGGAACTGCCTAGCAGAATCCGCATCCCGAGATTGATATCCATCAGGTCGTTGGTGACGAGTTGCCCATCAACCACGATTCCTGGGGTGACGAACATGCCGCGTCCCCAGTCGGACATGTTTTCGTAACGGTAGTCGCAGACATCGGGATTGTTGAATGCGCCCCAGCAGCCGAGCAGGATGCGCCGCTCTCCTACCTTTTCGTATCCGGGCAACGCTTCGTACCAGAAGTCAAACAGGTCTTCGTGCAGCGGCAGGCACTTCTTCATGAACTCCACGTACTTCATCAGCCGGACAAGGTAATCGGTGAAGAGCTGCACCGTCGCCACGGTTCCGACCCCACCTGGATAAAGGGTGGAGGGATGCACGTGCCGGCCTTCCATCAGGCAGAACATCTCGCGCGTCAAGCGGCTCATAATGAGGGTCTCGCGGTAGAACTCGCCGGAGAACGGATTCAGTGCCGTCATGATGTCGGCGATCGTCCGATAACCGTGCTTATCGGCATTGGGCGCCTGCTTCTTCTGCGCCTTGTCCCACAACCCGGGATTCGTCTCCTTCACCATCTGCTCACAAAAATCCACGCCGACCAGGTTGTCCTGAAAGATGTTATGGTCGAACATGTACTCTGCGGCCTCGCCGAGATTGACGATCCACTCGCCCAGAGCGGGGGGCTTCACGCCGAACGCCATGTTTTGGGCATAGCAGGCGCAGGTAGCGTGATTGTCGCCGCAAATGCCGCAGATGCGGCTGGTGATGAAGTGCGCGTCGCGCGGGTCTTTGCCTTTCATGAAAATGCTGTATCCGCGGAAGATGGAGGAGGTGCTGTAGCACTCTGCCACCTGCTTGTTTTCGAAATCGATCTTGGTAAAGATGCCCAAGCTGCCCACGATGCGGGTGATGGGATCCCAGCTCATCTCCACCAGGTTTCGTTTCTTACTCGAAGTTTCAGTTAGTGGTTCTGCAATCGTTCCCATCTTCTTCCGTCCTCTCAATCAGGCAACTCTGCCAATTGGGCCGGTCTTGTATGCACCCGGTCGGGGTTGATAACCAGTGATGAGTTCGCGTCCGCGACGCCGCCATTCGGGCTCACCATTTACTGTGTCGTTGGTTATGGCACGCAGTGCACGAATCAGCTTTCCATACAGAGTGAGAGCGGCGGTCGAGAAGCGCGCGCCGGAAGGCTCGTCCATGAACGGCATAAACATGTCGGGGAACCCAGGCATGGTGCATCCGATGCAGATGCCGCCCACGTTGGGACATCCGCCGATGCCGCGCATCCAGCCGCGCTTGGTCACGTTGCAGTTGACCACCGGGCCCCAGCAACCCACTTTCACAAGGCATTTCGGGGTGCCGTACTCCAGACCGAAGTCGTCCTGCTCGTAATAAGCGGCACGATCGCAGCCTTCGTGCACAGTCTTGCCAAAAAGCCATGTCGGGCGCAGTTGCTGGTCGAGGGGAATCATGGGGGCCAGCCCTGCCGCCTGGAACAGCAGGTAAAGCACCGTCTCCATAAAGTTGTCGGGCTGCACCGGGCAGCCGGGCACGTTGACAATTGGCAAGCCGGCTTTCGAACGCCAATTCCAGCCAAGGTAATCGGCCAGTCCCATACATCCGGTAGGATTGCCGGCCATGGCGTGGATGCCGCCATAGGTCGCGCAGGTTCCCGCCGCCATCACCGCCAGGGCTTTGGGCGCGAGCCGGTCGATCCATTCGCAGGTGGTGATCGGCTGGCCAGTGTTGTGGTCGGTTCCCATCGCAGCCCAGTAGCCCTGGTCCTTAATCTGCTCGTTCGGAATCGAACCCTCGACAACAAGCACGAAAGGATCAATCTCCCCGCGCTCGGCCTGGTAGAAGTACTTCATGAAGTCATCGCCTACTTCATAGGCGAGCACCGGATTGTGCAGGTGGACTTTGGGCAGTCCGGGAATTGCCCCGAGAACAACATCTTCAATGCTCGGCTGCTCGGCATTGGTAACGGAAACGGAATCGCCGTCGCAGCTGAGGCCGGCGGTGATCCAGATGATGTGAACTTCTTCAACGGGAGCAGGGGCGGAAGCCTTTCGTCGTTGAAAAGGAATCGGCTCAGTCGGCATCACGGGCTCCTTTCAGCGGGCCGGCATGAAATCGCTAAAATCGCGATCAACAGAAAAGGTCTGCTTTACGTTGGTGCGGTTTATGGTGACTGCAGTCAGGCGAACGAGCCGGCAAAGGCGCCGTTGCCGATGAACCCTCGGATTGCGCTGAAGTGGCAAATCCTTCCCCCACGCGGAGTTCCAACCGAATATTGGGCGAGATGCCCAGATCACGCTAGCGAGTTGCCTGTCAGCAAATTCGCGGCAACTGTTCGCCAAAAAGCGTATCCAAAACCCGCTGGCCACCGATTTGGGTTTCCATCAGCACCATGCCGGGATGCTCGGCGACGACCTCACCGATGATGCGGGCCTCGCGCCCGAGCCGATTCTGCCGCATACGCTCCACAATTGCATCGGCCGGCTCGGGTGGCACAATCGCCACCAGCTTGCCTTCATTGGCCACGTAGAGCGGGTCCAGTCCCAGGATTTCGCAAGCGCCCCGAACTGTCTCGCGCACCGGGATCGCAGTTTCCCTTAGCAGCATTCCAACGCGGGATCGCGATGCGAGCTCATTCAGCACCGTCGCCACGCCGCCACGTGTGGGATCGCGCAGGCAATGCACATCGGTGCTGACCTCCAGCATGTCGCTTACGAGCTGGTGCAGAGCTGCACAATCGCTCTCGATGACCCCTTCAAATTCCAGGTTCTCGCGCTGCGACAGGATGGCCATGCCGTGGTCGCCGATGTAGCCGCTCAGGATGATCTTGTCGCCCGGGCGGGCGCGGTCAGCAGAGATGCTCACCGGCCTCTCCAACACGCCGATTCCAGTGCTCGAGATAAAGACCTTGTCACCTTTGCCGCGATTCACGACCTTGGTGTCGCCGGCGACCAGCTGCACTCCCGCATCTTTGGCCGCCTGGCTCATGGACTGCACGACCCGGCTCAGCTCCTCGGTGGAAAGCCCCTCTTCGAGGATGAACGCCGCCGCCAGGTAAAGCGGTCGGGCGCCGCTCATTGCCAGATCGTTGACCGTACCGTTGACAGCCAGTCGGCCGATGTCCCCACCAGGAAAGAAAAGGGGTGTGACGACGAAGGCGTCGGTAGTAAAGGCCAAGCGCGAGCCATTGACTTGCAGCATCGCCTGATCGTCCAGTTTGTCGAGCAGCGGATTGCTGAAGGCCGGCAGGAAGACGCGCTCGAGAAGCTGCGCGCTCAACTTGCCGCCGCTGCCGTGCCCAAGCACGATCTGCTCGTGTTGCGTGATAGGCAGAGGACAGGAGACACCGGGTAGATTCACGCCACTCTCTGTTCCGGGCTCATGCTGACTCTCTCCCGACCTAGCCAAATGAGGGCTAAGCCGGGGCGCCCGACCGTCTTCTGGTTGGGTCGGAGGAATCGAAGTTTTCACGGCCGCTTCGCTCATCAGATGGTGTCCTCCTCGCCCATAGCAACGTGCGTCAGGTCCCACAGAATATGTAGCAATGCAACATGCGACTCCTGGATGCGATGAATGCTGAAGCTGGGGACGGTGAAGCAGTAATCGGAGACCTCGGGCAAGCGTCCCCCGTCCTTGCCGGAGAAGGCGATGGTCAGCATTCCCTTGTTGCGTGCCGCCTCCATCGCATAGATGAGATTGGGCGATTTGCCGCTGGTAGAGATCGCCAGCGCCATGTCGTCTTTCTCGCCCCAGAGCTCGATCTGGTCGATGAAAACGCGCGCAAAATCCTTGTCATTAGAGATCGCGGTCACCACCGGCATTTGGCTCACCAGGTCCAGTGCCGGAAGCGCCCGTCGCTTTTCGATGATGGGATGAACGAATTCCACCGCGACATGCTGGGCGTCGCAGGCGCTGCCACCGTTGCCCATGACCCAGAGCCGCCGCCCGCGAGAGAAGCGCTCGGCCATCTTCTGGCTCAGTTCTCCGATATCGTTCGCGTAATGCTCAAAGAATTTGTTCTTGATCTCGACCGACTCCTGGCACTTGCGCATGACTTTGTCATGCCACTCCTGCGGCGAGATTTGCGGGCTGTTCACGGCCGTACCACTCATGCACATCCTCAGACTTCTTCCCTGTTACCCTGCATATTCACCACGGAGAACACGGAGAAATTCAAATCTAAAGATTGAAATCTTAAAAACTCCGTGTTCTCTGTGTCCTCCGTGGTGAAAAAATGCGTGGTGGAGATTACGCTAACTGCGCTCGCGCCGCCGCCGCATCCGCCTTCAGCTTGTCCAGATGCCGTCCGTAAGCGTAATAAGCGGCGCAGGCTCCCTCGGCAGAAACCATGGTTGCGCCCAGCGGCGTCAGCGGCGTGCACAGCGTCCCAAACGCGGGGCAATCATGCGGCTTCTTAATTCCCTTCAGGATCTGGCCGCTGATGCAGATCGCGGGTTCTTTGGTGTCGATCTCCTTGACCTCGAAAATCCGCTCAGCGTCGTGGTCGCGGTATTCCCAACGCAGTTTGTAGCCGCTCTTGGAGATCCAGCCGACGCCGCGCCATTTTCGGTCCGACACCTCAAACACGCTGTTAACCAGCTTGCGTGCGGGAACGTTGCCTTCGCGGTCGAGGATGCGCGAATACTGGTTTTCGACAACCGCAGTCCCAGCTTCGAGCTGGCGGACCACCATCAGTGTGCCCTCCAGCAGGTCCAGCGGCTCGAAGCCGGTGATCACGATGGGGACTTTGTACCGTTCGCTGACCGGCTCATATTCGCGATACCCCATGATCGCGCACACGTGCCCTGGGCCAAGAAATCCCTGTACCCGGTTCTGAGGCGATTGCAGGATATAAGTGATCGATGGCGGCACCAGCGAATGCGACACCAGGATGGAGACATTCGTCACGCCCTCCTGCTTGGCGCGAAACACCAGCATGGCATTAGCCGGAGCGGTGGTCTCAAATCCGATGGCGAAGAAGACAACCTGCTTTTCGGGATTGGCTTGCGCGATCTTCAGGCAATCCAACGGCGAGTAGACCACGCGGATGTCAGCGCCCTGCGACTTCAGCATGAAGAGGTCGCCGCTGGACCCCGGCACCCGCAGCATGTCGCCAAAAGAGCAGAAGATCACTCCCGGACGAGCAGCAATGGCGTGCGCCTTGTCGATGGTCTCCAGCGGAGTGACGCAAACCGGGCATCCCGGCCCATGTACCAGCTCAACGCCTTCCGGCAGCAGGCGGTCGATCCCGTGCTTGACGATCGAATGGGTCTGCCCCCCGCAGACCTCCATGATCACCCATGGGCGCGTCTGGATCCGCCGGATCTCCTGGATAATGGAGTGCGCCAGCCGCGGGCTGCGGTACTCGTCGATATACTTCATTGCGGCTTCCTCGCCGACACCTCATCCACTACAGGCGCGTTGAGTTCGGTCAGTTGGTCCATCTCTTCCAGGAGCTGGTATGTCCGGGCAGCCTCCGCCGCATCTATAGTGCTGATGGCAAAACCAACATGCACTAGCACGTAGTCGCCCACTTTAGCTTCGGGAGTGTAATCAAGCGAAGCTTCGCGGACGATGCCTCCAAATTGCACTTTGGCCATGCGCATACCGCGCCGGTCAAATTCTTCCAGTACCTTGCCGGGAATTGCCAGGCACATGAGTGATGCTCCGGAATGCTCGAAACCGATTAGGAGCGCACCCTGCTTTCAGGGGCGGCAACCGCGATAGATGGCTTTTAGCGATGCAGCGACTCTGAGGCCGAGTTGACGCACAGACGACGGAGATGCCCTGTGGCCCAGGCGAGTTGCCCGAGGGCAGCAGGTCTTACGAGGATTCTTGTTGCGGGTAGGTCTCCTGGGTTTGCAGCCTCGTGCCAGGCGCTCTGGAGGTTATTCACGGCCGTCGGCAGATAAGGCGGAGAAATTAGTACCGGTAAAAGCCTCGCCCCGATTTACGGCCCAGCCAGCCGGCGTCGACCATCTTGATCAGCAGCGGGCAGGGCCGGTACTTGGGATCGCCAAGACCAGAGTGCATTACCCGCATAATGTCGAGGCAGACGTCGAGGCCGATGAAGTCGGCCAGCGTCAGCGGGCCCATCGGGTGCGCCATGCCCAGCTTGAAAACCTCATCCACGGCTTCCGGCGTGGCAACCCCCTCCATCACCGCGTACATGGCTTCGTTCAGCAGCGGCATCAGCACCCGGTTGGAAACAAATCCAGGCGCATCGTTCACCTCGACCGGTGTCTTCTCCAATTGTTCGGCAAGGCTCTTCACCGTGGCAAAAGTCTCCTGCGATGTTGCCAGGCCGCGAATGACTTCCACCAGTTTCATGACCGGCACGGGATTAAAGAAGTGCATGCCGATGATTCGGTCGGGCCGCTTGGTCACCGCCGCCAGCCTGGTGATCGAGATGGAAGACGTGTTGGAGCTCAAGATGACCTCGGGACGGCATTGCGCGTCCAGATCACGAAAGAGCTCAGCCTTGATGTCAAAGCGTTCACTGGCAGCCTCAACGACAAAATCGCAGCCGGCGAGCCGCCCGCGATCGACGGCGGCAGTGATCCTGGCCAGCGCCTGGTCGCGCTCCTCAGAGGTGAGTTTCGCCTTCGCGACCTCACGTTCGAGATTCTTGGTGATGGTCTGCAGTCCCCGGTCAAGAAACCTCTGTTCGACGTCAACCAGAACGACTGCAAACCCGCGCTTGGCAAACACATGGGCGATACCGTTGCCCATCGTGCCCGCCCCGATTACTCCAACCGTCTTTATATCCATGATTAGTTTTAGCGATCCCGGTAAGCATACTAGCTTGAATTGAGGTTATGTTCCAATCGTCACTCCATCATCAGACCTGCGCATCGAAAGAGGACTCACACCTCGCCGAAAATATCTTTGAAATCGTAGAACCCTGTCTTGCCCACGATCCATTCGGCGGCGCGTACCGCGCCCTCGGCGAAGATGCGGCGCGACTTGGTCTCATGCGTCAGCACAATCCGATCGCCCGCGGCTTCCAGCGCAAGGATGTGGGTACCGGTCACATCGCCTTCGCGTTCGGAGGTGATGTCGAGACGCACTCCTGAGGTGTTCTCGATAATATTTCGCATGGCGACGGCAGTTCCGGAGGGCGCATCTTTCTTTTGAATATGGTGGCGCTCAGTGATGTGGCCGCTGTAATCATGCCTGAGGGCCGGCGCTGCGGCCTGCACGATTTGGAAAAACAGGTTCACCCCGTAAGAAAAATTGGCGCCAAAGACGAAGCCGATACCAGCGTTCTCGCTTGCGCGCCGGACGCGCTCGATCTCGCTGTGCCACCCGGTAGTGCCCACCACCATCGGCTTGCGCGCCCGCCGGCAAGCTTCGATGTTGGCCAGCACGGCCTCCGGCGTGGTGAAGTCGATGACCACGTCCGAATGCACCAAGCGCTCGGGAGTGAGCCAGGCTGCATTCTGGTTGACGTCGGCGTCAATGCTTTGGACGCGATGCCCACGCTCCTGCGCGACTTCGGCCACCAGCGAGCCGGTTTTGCCGCGTCCCAGCACCACCACACGCAAAGCGCGCTCATTCAATCGAACACCTCGGGATCGACATCGCTGAAGAACTTGCTGTGCAGCCGCCGCACCGCTTCCGGTACATCGGCTTCATCCACCACGAACGTCAGGTTGATCTCCGACGCGCCCTGGGAAATCATCCGCACGTTGATATCGCGGATGGCGTCGAAGATCTGCGCTGCCACGCCAGGGGTATCGCGCAAATTCTCACCCACCAGGCACACAATCGCTTTGCGTCCGGAATACTTCACGAACGCCAGCTTCTCCAGGTCGGCGGCGATTTGCGGAATGGCCTCATTGGAATCGACAGTGAGCGAGATGCTGACCTCCGAAGTTGAAACCACATCGACGGCGCAACGGTGACGGGCGAAGATCTCGAACACCTTCGCCAGAAAGCCGTGGGCCATCAACATTCGCGCGGCCACGATCTCGATTACCGTAATGCGGTTCTTAGCGGCAATCGCCTTGAACAGCGAGTGCGACCTCGGGGTGCGTGCCAGAATGCGTGTGCCTTCGTTGCAAGGATTACGCGAATTGAGAACCAGCACGGGGATGTTCTTCTCGACTGCCGGAAGCACGGTGGCGGGATGCAGCACCTTGGCCCCGAAGTAGGCGAGTTCAGCCGCCTCTTCAAAGCTGATGAGCTTGATGCGACGGGCGTCGGGGCAGAGCCTCGGGTCCGTGGTCTTCATGCCATCCACGTCGGTCCAGATCTCGATGCGTTCGGCATTCAGCCCTGCGCCAACGAGCGCCGCGGAAAAATCGGATCCGCCGCGGCCGATGGTCGTGGTGACGCCTTCGCGAGTCGCGCCTACGAAGCCTCCCATGATCGGGACCCGCTGCTGTTCGAGGAGAGGCTGCACGCGGTCGTGCAGGCGGTCGTTGATCTCCTCAGCCTGGGGGACAGCGCGGCTGTGCTGCGCGTCGGTCACGATTACTTGCCGCGGATCGAGCAGCGTCGCGGGAATGTCGCGCGCCAGGAATGCAGCCGTGGCAATCATGCTCGACAGCCGTTCTCCGAATGAGACTACGTAATCGGAGGTGCGCGGTGTGAGTTCGCCGACAGCGGAAATTCCGCGCAACAGCTCATCCAGCGAGTCGAACTCGGAGCCCAGTTCGCCATGCAGTTCGGTATGCAGGCCGGTACCCAGCAGCTCGCCGGCGGTGAGATAGTGGCGTTCCCGCAACGCACGGCAGATTTGCAAAGCCGGTTCGCGTTCGCCACGTCCGGCGGCGGCGGCCGTGGCGAGGAGTTGGTCAGTGACTTTCGCCATCGCGCTAACGATGACGAATGGCCGCTCGGCAATCCGCGATTTCACGATGCCTGCAACCCGATCGATGGCGCTGGCGTCCTCAACCGAGGTGCCACCGAATTTCATCACGATCACGGCAGCAGGCCCCGGACCTTCAGCAGCTCAGCATTGAGCAACGCCGCGCCGGCAGCGCCGCGTATCGTATTGTGCGAGAGCACAGTGAACTTGTAGTCGAGCACGCCGCACGGGCGCAGCCGTCCCACGCTCACGGTCATCCCCTTGCCGCGATCAATGTCAAAGCGCGGTTGCGGGCGGTCCGGCGCGGCATCGTAAACCAGCGGCTGGTCGGGCGCCAGCGGCAACTTCAGCTCTTGTGGGGTGGAGCAAAATTCGTTGAATGCCGCAATCACTTCCTCCGGGCCGGCCTTCCGCTTCAGCTTGACTGACACCGATTCCGTATGCCCGTCCTCCACTGCGACGCGATTGCAATGCGCCGTCATGCTGAACCCCGCCGGCTCGATGCGATCGCCATCCATTCGGCCGAGCAGCTTGCGCGTCTCCTCCTCCATCTTTTCTTCTTCGTTGGCGATATAGGGGATCACGTTGCCCAGGATGTCGAGTGAAGCCACGCCCGGATATCCGGCGCCGCTGACTGCCTGCATGGTGGTGACGAACAGCGACTCAATACCGAAGTTCCGGTGCAGGGGCGCCAGCGCGACCACCAGTCCGATTGCCGAACAGTTGGGGTTAGTGACGATATATCCGCCCGATTCTTTCCGCCAGCATTGCCGCTCCAGTAGTGCAAGGTGATCCGCATTGACCTCGGGGATGATGAGGGGCACATTCTCCTGCATCCGGAAGGCGCTGGAGTTGCTGACCACCGCGCAGCCGGCAGCGGCAAATTGTGGTTCCAGTTCGCGAGCAATGGCGGCATCAAGGGCGGCGAAGATAACGCGCGGTGCTCCCTCAGGCGTGGCATTCGATACTCTCATCGACCGCACAGCTTCAGGCAGAGGGGTTTTCAGCCGCCAGCGTACGGCATCGCCGTACCTCTGACCGGCGGAGCGGTCGGACGCCGCCAACCATGCCACCTGGAACCAGGGATGGGCTTCGAGCAATTGGATGAAGCGCTGGCCGACAACCCCGGTAGCGCCAAGAATTCCGACTGGGAGTTTCTGCGATTGCATGGAGGTGTGAAAAACCAAGTTATATCACGTCTGGAACAGGCCAGGAGCGGGTCCGGATCCTCCCGGTAGTGCGGGCCTTCAGGCCCGCGTTTTCAGGCTTCGCCAAGACGCCGGATGCAACCCACTGCGTTGCAGTGGGTTGCATCCGATCAGAAGAATACGGGCTTACCGCGCTAAAGCGCCGCACTACCGGTTCTTCCCAGCTCAACCGGCGAGCTCTCTTAAGTGCAGACGTTCGGAAATTTCCCGCGCAACCTGCTCGACCGCTTTGCCGGCCGTGTGCACGATCAAATCGGCGCCGCGATAAGACGGCAGCCGTTGCGCATAAAGCGCGTAAAAAGCCTCCCGATTGGCCGCAAGAGGACGCGGGTTCTCCTCGCAGCGCTCGGCGGCGGCAAGGCAGCGATGCAGCAACTGTTCGAGGTCCAATTCCAGAAACACGGTTCTTGCGCCGCAGCTACGCAGCAGCTCAGCATTACATCGTTCGACGAACGTCCCTCCACCCAGAGCGATCACGGTGGGGCCTGAAGGTCGTTCAACCAGCGTGCGCAAAGCTGCTGCCTCAAGCTCGCGAAAGCGACGCTCGCCATGCTTCTCGAAGATCTCGCGCACCCGCAGGCTTTCTCGGCTCTCGATCTCGCAATCGAGATCGAAAAAGTTCCAGTGGAGGAGCGACCCCAGCACCCGTCCTACCGTGCTCTTTCCGACAGCCATGAAGCCGGCAAGCGCCACGACTGGAACCTTTGCGTTTAGCCGGGCGGGTTGAGTTTGAGTGAGCATGTGGATGGACGAGGGCAGCAGGACTCGGGCTGTCTGCACAAGAAACACAACAAAATGTGCGTTGATTGCGAGGAAATTCTACCATCCCCCAGACCGCCCTCTACTGCGGAGGTTGTAGTGGCAGTCCGACCGATAGGGGATGATCGCAAGCTTCACGTGATCTACTCTTCGTCTCATGCAACTCATCCAGATCGGCGAAACACGGCAGAAAACAGTCCTCGAGCTGGTGCAGGAGATGGCAGCTCGCCAGCTTGCGGAAGTAGAACAGCTAAAAGCTGCGGCACATCAGCGCTCAGCGGCTCCGCGTTCCCACCGCACGCGATTGCGCTGTACTTCCGGTGCGCGTCAGCGCTGATTTCGCCTGCGGATCCTCCGCCCAAGCCCTCGCTTCCCAAGCTACTTGAGGGTAGCTCGTCAGCGCACATCTCACACCGGCCAAGGCCAGCACCTTAGATCCCGCCGCTAATTCCACCCAAAACTAAGTAGAAAAACCAAGCAGAGTTGAGGGCTTACAGGGGATGCCTTAGTACTTCTGCAGCTCTATACTCGCCGCGTTCCACCCAAATTCTGTGTCGGGCCCCATTTCACCACGCCTGTGACGCCACCAAGCGTGCCGGAGAGCTCTGATGTCCAAGCCTTTCGTCCTGTACCTTGGCCTTATATGGGTTAGTCTGGCCGTCATCGCGCAAGCAGCCCAGCCTGCGCAGCATCAATCGATTTATCCCACCACCACATTGAGCATCGAGACCGGCAACAATACGGCTGCGGCGAATTCGTTTCCTGGCTGTGAAATTACCACGGTCACCAACGGACAGTGCGTAGACAATGGCAATCTCCGCGCCAGCAACGTCAGCAAAGTCGATGTTCACACGTTACTGTCGCCATCGCAGCAGGGAGCCAGGATCTATACCACGTATATTCCCTACTGGGTACACGGCACTCATCCGAATATCGGATTCAGCTCACAGGATTCCAATCAAGTAGCTAGGGAAATCGTTGACCTGACCAGCCGCGGTTTCGATGGCGTACTGGTCGATTGGTACGGCCCGGGAAGCTACGAAGAAGGAGCCACCGAATACCTCAAGACGCAGTTGGAGCAGCAATCCAGGTTGAATTTCGCCTTGATGATCGATCAGGGTACCATCGAGTGGCATTCGTGTTATCCAAGTTGCTCGGCGACACAGGCGCTGCTGAACATCATCGCATTCGCGCGCCAGAAGGGCTACTTCAACTCCCCGGCCGCCATTAAGAACAGCGATGGCAACTCGGTCGTATTGCAGTTCGGCATGGAGGCTTACAGCATCAACTGGAGCACCATCGAGCATGACAACCCCGACCTGGAGTGGGTCTTCGAAAACGCCGGAGCCTTCACCAACTCTTACACGATTGGCGCCTACGGTTGGCTTTCGCCGAAAAATCCGCTGCAGCAGGGCTATGAAGGTCTCGACTACACACAGTATTTCCTGCGCATCGCCGGTCAGCACACCTCGAAAAAAAATTGGGCATCGACGTGGAAAGGCTTTAACGACGTGGTTGCCAGTTGGGCTCCCCCGGGCGGCCGCCATATCCAGCAGCTATGCGGCAAGACCTGGCTCGATTCGTGGGGGGCGGTCCGTGCCTATACCGGCCGCCTGGATGCAGTTCAGGTCGTGACTTGGCACGATTACGAGGAAGGCACCGAGGTACAGAGCGGAATCGACAACTGCCTGAGCATCTCTGCACGGGTTGTCAGCAATGTCCTGACCTGGAATGTAGCCGACGAATCGACGCTCGATCATTACACCGCGTACATCTCTGCCGATGGCCAGAATCTGATGTCGCTGGGCAATTATCCCGTGGGCACGCACTATCTCGATCTAACCCCGTTTAACTTCGCTCCAGGGAGGTACCAGGTCTTCGTAAAAGCTGTTGGCCAGCCGAGCATCGCAAACCACATGTCGCCGGCGGCAACGTATATCGTGCTGGGGACGCCGGCAGTCACCATTAGCACCCCCTACAACGGCCAACACTCTGGGCCGGCGACCAACCTCAACGCGCAGGCATCAAGCCCCAATGGCGCCATCATCTGGTACCACGTGTATTTGGATGGAAACCTGGTGCGCACCATTCCCGGACCACAGGCATTTCAGGCTTGGATCTCGACCACCATGGGAGTCCACACCATCATGGTGAAGGCCGAAGACTATAGCTATCGTTGGGGGACGGCCAGCGTATGGGTGGACCGGACGTATTGAAATGTGGCGCAGGGCAGCCGGGCCGGAGATCTGTCTCCGGCCCGTTTTTCGTGCCGATACAGAAAATCCTGTACCATCGTAGGCGAGGTGCAATCGATGTCATACCGCAATGGTGACAAGTCACGGGAACACCGCTTACGCAAGGCGCGGCAGCGCAAACGGGAGAAGATCCGCGAGCTGCAGGCCACGGCGACAAAGGCCGCTAAGTAACTGAGTTCAGCCAGGCTCTGAAGCCACGCCGGGACTCTGACTCGCCACGATTTTGTTGCGGTGAAGCAGTTCGACGATCGCCTGCACAGCCGGGTCCTCACTTCATAGCGGTTGTGGCGTTGACCCCCGAGATTGACGAGCCGAACATTAAACGGCGGGCGTGGCGGAGAACGGCTGTGCCGCCGAATTATGGGTGACGCGTTGCCACTGTACGCCCCGGCCGCGTCGTGCTGTGTCTGCTCAGTCGCCAGCTTCAATACGCAACGGCAGGAAGAATTTTGGGAAGCAGAAGGTTCCGGCAGCCTTCGGGGGGGCTCAGCCGGAGCAGCAGCGAGTACGACTGCTCCGACTTCGTATTACGCGGTCATAGCCCGGGGTTCCTGGGAGTGCGGATTGTCTCGCAGATGGGCACAGTCAAGACGGGCGATTTGCAGTACAGCGTGCAGCTTGGTCAGATTGATCAGCCGCTGTACTCGAGGCGAAGGATTGGCGATCTGGAGGACCCAGCCGCGGCTCTTCGCCCAACAATGCAACTCCACCAACGTTCCGAGTCCCGTCGCGTCCATGACATGAACATCGCGCATATCGAGAACCAGATTTCGTTCCGAACGTGACATCACCAGGGAACGCAACGTCTCCGTTTCGATTCCCAGCACGAGCCTGCCCGAGCAACGGAGAACGTTAGCCTCGGGGGAAGTATGAATTTCAATTCTCAACATATCGATTCCTATCGGATGCTTCGCCTTGGGCGACCCAAGGGTTATCAATCAATGGTGTTCGCTGTTGAATTTGCTTAATCCAAGTATGCCAACCTTCGATTTCAGGAAGATGAACAAGAACAATGCTTGACCGAGCAAGCTCGGCCCTTACACTGTCTCCAGTTCTTCCTCCAGTAGTTGCTTGTTGTAGAGTTCGGTGTAGTATCCGTCGCGCTCAATCAGTTCGTCGTGCGTGCCATATTCAACGATCTGCCCATCGTGCAGCACGGCAATGCGATCGGCGTTTCGCACCGTCGAAACGCGATGCGAGATAAAGATGGTGGTCCGCCCCTCCATGATCTCGCGCAGGTGATTGAGGATGCGGTCCTCGGTCTGGGTGTCAACGCTGGCCAAGGCGTCGTCGAGAATGAGGATACGCGGGCTGCGAATCAGGGCGCGCGCAATCGCGGTGCGCTGCTTCTGGCCGCCGGAAAGCGTCAGACCGCGCTCGCCTACCAGCGTGTTGTAGCCGTCGGGAAACTCTTCGATTTCCGCTGCGATGCTGGCGGCCTCCGCGGCTTGGCGAACCTCTTCATCGGTTGCGTGTTGCGCCCCAAACGCAATATTGTCGCGAACAGTATCGCTGAACAGGAACGTCTCCTGCGGTACAAAGCCGATACTGCGTCGCAACAGTGCCAGCGGGAACTCGCGAATGGGACGCCCGTCGATCAGCACCATGCCCGGCGGCGCGTCGTAAATGCGAGGAATCAGCGACACCAACGTCGACTTGCCCGACCCCGTCGGTCCTACGATCGCCAGGCTGCTGCCGGCGGGCACCCGCAGGCTGACGTCCTTCAGCACCTGCTCGTCGCCATGCACTCTGCCGTTACCCCGTTCCGCTGCGACTAGCGTGTTGCCATAGCTGAAGGTGAGATTGCGGAACTCGATATCGCCGTGCACCTCGCGCGGCGCACCGGTCGCCGGGACAGCAGCGTCGGTGATATCAGGCTGTTCCGACAAGATACTGTGGATGCGGCCCATGGAAGCGGTGCCGCGTTGGAAGATGTTGATCACCCATCCCAGAGCGATAATGGGCCAGGTGAGCTGCACCATGTAAGTGTTGAAGGCTACGAAATCACCCAACTGGATGCGGTGCAACAGGACCTCGCGCCCGCCGACCCACAACACGATCACGATGGCAACGCCCAGCAGCGTTTCCAGCGTCGGCCACAACATTCCCATCAGCCGAACCAGCTTCAGGCTGCGCGCAATGTATTCCGAGTTGTCGCGCTCGAAGCTCTCAATCTCGGCCTGCTCCTGCACGTACGCCCGAATCAGCCGGGCGCCGGAAAAATTTTCCTGCGCGCGGGCGGAGATGTCGGAGAACATGGCCTGGATACGTTCGAAGCGCTCGTGAATCCTGCTGCCGAAGTATTGCACCACGATGCTGAAGATCGGCAGCGGAGCAAAAGCGAAGATCGTGAGCCGCGGACTGATGGACAGCATGAAAATCAGCGCCCCCGCCGTGAACACAATCGTGTTGGCGGTGTACATGATTCCGGGCCCCAGAAGCATGCGTACGGCATTCAGATCATTGGTGGCGCGGGCCATGATGTCGCCGGTCCGGGTGCGCTGATAAAAGCTATAGGAAAGTCGCTCCAGATGAGCGAAGAGATCGTTACGCAGATCGAACTCGATTTCGCGCGAAACCCCGATCAGCACCCACCTGGTCAGGAATTGGAAAATCGCCTTGGTGCCGGCGATCGCCAGCAGCAGAAGAGCGTAGGTCAGAAGTTTGTGACGGGTGACGCCGCTGTTGAGATCGTTGATGGCGCGGCGGATGACCAGCGGAAACAGGATCCATATGCCGTTGTTGAACAGAACACAGAGCCCGCCCAGCCAATACGTCAGGCTGTACTTGCGAAGGTACGGAAATAGCGGACGCAGGTTCTTGAACATCAGCGATCAGCCTTCAACCATCAGAAACACTCATTCACCGCAGAGACACAGAGAAATTTCTTGCCTCAGTATCGTTACAAAATTGCCGTTGCGTCTCGCACCCAAAACACTCACCCCGCGACGAACTATTGCGTAGACGGCACGCACAGAACAACGTCACGGCCAACTGTCTTTAGATGTGAGCGCTTGAGCCCGGATTCGCTGGTGTTTAAATGACAGCGACAGTTGCAGTTGTTTATGTCGGCACCCTTAGCAGAAGATATCCCCCAGCCAGGCCGAAGATTAGGTCTGGCGCCCACGCGGCCAGCATGGCGGGAAGCTGGTTGGCGTCCCCCATGGCTTCGAACAGTCCCGCCGTAACCCAGTACACGACTGCGATTCCTAGCGCTACGGCCACTCCCACCAGGGCCCCTCCGCGCCGTCCTGATGCCGAGAAAGGAATTGCCAGAATCGCCATCACCAGGGTGATGATCGGGAACGCGATCTTCTTGTCCAACTGCACCTTCAGCCGCACCGTGTCGAAGCCGCTTTGTTGCAGGTCGTCAATGTAGCGGCGCAGCTCCTCATAATTCATTTCCGACGACTGCTTCACTTCCTTCTTGAAATAGCTGGGGTCTTCATGGATCTCATTGAAGATCATGACGTCGAACGTTTGGTAATCCTGGATGGAAGCTCCATGCAGCTTCCGCACCCAGCCTTTTTCGAATACCCACTTCTGGAGTCGGGGTTCCCAGCGCGCGTCCTCGGCGTAAATGCGGCGAGTGAGCTGAAACGTGTTCGGGTCGAATTCAAAAATGGAGATGCCGCCGAAGTAGTTGAGATCGGGGTCGAAAACGCGATAGTAGTAGATCTCGTTGTTCTGCCCGAAGATCCACTTGCGATCGGCCTGGAGATATGTCTGCGCCGGCTTGCCTTTGATTTGGTTTCTCAATATCTCCTGTTCGCGGTTGGTATGGGGGATATAAAGTTGGTCGAAGACGAACAAGCCCGCGGCGAATATACCGCAAAGGATGATCACCGGAAGTGTAGCGCGATAAATACTGAATCCGGTGGCCTTCATCGCCGTCAGCTCGCTTGACTTATCCATCAGGCCGAAGGTGATTAGCACCGCCAGCAGCACCGCCATGGGCGCCATCAGGTAAATCAGCGAGGGGCTCAGATTCCAGAGATACTCGGCCAGCGTGATCACCGGAACTTTGTTGCGTACGATGTCGGTCAACAACTCGAAAAATGTGAACACCAGCGCCAGCACCAGAAAACTCGCCAGGATCATGGTGAGGTACAGCGCGAAATCGCGCAGGATCATGTCATCGAGAATCAGTGGAAAGCGCGCGCTGAACCGTCTACGGTGCCGCGACGACCCAGCGCCGGCACGGCTGGTCATCAACTCTCGGCGTTTGAATCCGGCTAGCTGCAGCTTCTGCCAGAGTGCCGTCCAGCCGGCAGTCAGGTTTCCGATTTCGATCGGCATGCGGTCAACCCGCCACAGCAAAACCAGTCCGCACACAAAAAAGAAAATATTTCCCATCCACGAGCCGAGCCAGGGCGACATCTTTCCCTGGCGGGCCATCTGCACCCCGATCATGGAGAAGAAGTAATACACCACTACCAGCAGGATGGTGAGCACAAATCCCGTACTCTTGCCGCCTTTGCGTGCCGAAAGCCCCAGTGGAATACCGACCATGGCCAAAACCAGGCATGCGGTGGGCAAAGCGAAGCGGCGATGAAATTCGATCTCGTAGTAGCGCGCCTTAATCAGATCGTAGGTGTAGCTGCCGGGGTCGGAGGTCCGTACCCCCGCCGCGTTGCGGCGCTCGCGGGCGGCGTTGCTCAGCAGGGCGTGCAAGCTCAGCTCGGGAACCGGAAGCAGGTCGTGAAGCCGGGCGTCACTTCTGGGAATCGTGATCGGGATTTCCGTGCTGTCGAACGTGGTGATCGAGTACTGGTCTTTCGCTTTGGAAATGATTTCCTGCTGGGTCCCATCCTCGAGGTGAAAACGCAGCTTCTCCGGCGAATCGGTCAACAGGGCGCCGCGTGCGGCGAGCGTGATCTTAGGTGACGCCGGGTCGCTGATATCGGCCAGGAAAATGCCCCGCCAGAGTGCTCGGCCATTGGAAGGAATCGAGTCCTGCACATAAAGGACGATGTTCTTGAAATCCTCATAGAACACCCGGGGCTGAATTTCAAACGACGCTTGCGACGACTTCAGCCGGTCCTGCAGGTGATCGAGAGCGATTGCCGACTTGGGGGCGATCACAACGCTGTTCAGCATCCCCAGCCCCCAGGCTCCGATGGCGAAGATAGCAACCGCGCGAACGAACATGCCCACGCCCATGCCGCTGGCGCGAATAGCGGTCACTTCACTATCTGCTGCAAGCCGGCTGAGTCCCACCAGGATCCCCACCAGCACACCCATGGGTAAGGTAATGGTGAAGGTGGTGGGCAAGGTGTACAGGAAGATTTCCGCTACGCTCGGTACCGGTGCGCTGTTGCGGACGATCAGCTCGAGCAACCGGCCGAGGTCGCGCATAAAAATAATAAAGGTAAACAGAGCCACGCCCAAGAGAGCGTGCGAGCCAACCTCCTTCAGGATGTAGCGGGTCAGGATGCGCACAACCCTTTAGTTTACCGGAAGGGGCGGTTCAGATTTCAACTACCCATTTCCCGGGCCATGCAGACTTGCAATCGCGCCGGCCTGCGGTTGCAGGGTTGAATTTCGCTCTGCGACTGGTTCTACTGTGCGGCATCCAATGTGGTAGCCTTTTAATGGGTGAAGTGTCTCTGGCCGGAGTGTAATTTCCGCTCGCCGGCCGTTGTCACTCGTACCGCCTTTCAAGGACCACAGCATTGTTCAACAAGGTTGTCGCCAAGATTTTTGGCACCAGTAACGAACGCGAGATCAAGCGCCTTATGCCGCTGGTCGAGCAGGTCAATGCGCTCGAGCCGGCCACGAAGCAGCTCAGCGACGAGCAGCTTCGGGCCAAGACGGACGAATTCCGCCAGCGCATTCGTGAGCGCGTGGATGCCATCGAGGATGCCGACGATAAGGACCGCGAGCTGAAGGCAGCCCTCTATGAGATCCTGCCGGAAGCGTTTGCCGTGGTGCGCGAAGCCGGCTGGCGCGTGCTCCAGATGCGGCACTTCGACGTACAGCTCATCGGTGGTGTCGTCCTGCATCAGGGCAAAATTGCCGAGATGAAGACCGGCGAAGGAAAAACGCTGGTAGCCACTTTGCCGGTGTATCTCAACGCGCTCTCCGGACGCGGCGTTCACGTCATCACCGTCAACGACTATCTGGCCAAGCGCGACTCGGAGTGGATGGGCAAGCTCTACAGCTTCCTTGGTCTGACCGTCGGCGTCATCGTGCATGATCTCGACGATGCCCAACGCCGGGAGGCCTACGCCTCCGACGTTACCTACGGCACCAACAACGAGTTCGGCTTCGACTACCTGCGCGACAACATGAAGTTCGACCTGAACGACTGCGTGCAGCGCGGGCACAACTTCTCGATCGTCGACGAAGTCGATTCCATCCTGATCGACGAGGCCCGTACTCCACTCATCATCAGCGGGCAAAGCGAGGAGTCGACCGACAAGTACTACAGCGTCAACCGTATCATCCCGCAGTTGGAGCAAGGCGAGGAGATCGATCGCGGGCTGGGCGAGGACAAGATCCTCACCGGCGATTACGTGATCGACGAGAAGCACCGCACTATCACGGTTACGGACACAGGTTGGGAAAAAGTCGAGCGGCTGCTGGGCATCGGCAACGTTGCCGACCCCGAGAATTGGGACCTGAAGCATCACGTGGAGACGGCGATCAAGGCGCACGCACTGTACCGGCGCGATGTCGAGTATGTCGTCAAAGACGGCGAAGTTCTCATCGTCGATGAATTCACTGGCCGCCTCATGCCCGGCCGGCGCTGGTCTGATGGGCTCCACCAGGCCGTGGAAGCCAAGGAAAACGTCAAGATCGAGCGCGAAAACCAGACGCTCGCCACCGTCACCTTCCAGAATTATTTCCGCATGTACAAGAAGCTGGCCGGCATGACCGGTACGGCGGAAACCGAGGCGGCCGAGTTCGACACAGTTTACAAGCTGGAAGTGGTGGTCATTCCGACTAACAAGCCGCTGCTGCGCATCGAAAACTCCGACGTCATCTACCGCACGGAGAAAGAAAAATACTTTGCAGCCGCCGATGAGATCCAGCGACTGGCGCAGAGCGGGCAGCCGGTGCTGGTTGGTACCACTTCTGTCGAAAAATCGGAGCGGCTCTCGGAGCTGCTGAAGAAGAAGGCCATCCGCCACGTCGTCCTGAACGCCAAGTATCACGAGAAGGAAGCCGAGATTGTGGCGCAGGCGGGCCGCGAGGGTGCAATCACCATCGCCACCAACATGGCCGGCCGCGGCACCGACATTCTGCTGGGCGGCAATCCTGAGTTCATGGCCAAGCAGGAGTGCTTGAAGAAGGGGATTGCGCAGGCGCTGAAGACCGTTGCGGGCGAAGTTTCCGTTAAGCCCGACGATCCGACTCTGTCCTACTTCTACTACGGCGGCGTGGAATACAAGGTCGATACCGCGAAGTGGAACGAGATTTACCAGAAGTACAAGCAGGCGACCGATGCCGAGCACGATGAAGTGACCAAGCTCGGCGGGCTGTTCATCTTCGGTACCGAGCGTCACGAGGCGCGGCGCATCGATAACCAGCTTCGCGGGCGCGCCGGCCGTCAGGGCGATCCCGGCGCCTCGCGCTTCTACCTGTCGCTGGAAGACGACCTGATGCGCATCTTCGCCAAGGAGTGGGTCTCAAACCTGCTCCAGCGGCTGGGCATGGAAGAAGGCGTGCCGATCGAGTCGAAGATGATCACCCGGCGGATCGAAGGTTCGCAGAAGGCGGTGGAAGCCCAAAACTTTGAGTCCCGCAAACACCTGCTCGAATACGACGACGTGATGAACAAGCAGCGCCAGGCAGTCTACGGATTGCGGCGCCAGTTGCTGGAAGGACTCGACCAGAAAGATCTCATCCTCGAAGATTACGTCCGCGACATTCTGGGTGGGTTGCTGGACAAGTACGCAGCCAAAGACACGCACGCCGAAGACTGGGACATCAAGAGTCTGAAGAACCAGCTCTTCACCCGCTTCGGAGTCGATATCGCCGCCGAGGGCATCGAGCCGGAAAAGCTGAATCGCCAGGAACTGGGCGATGCCATCTTCGACAAGCTGAAAGAGCGTTACGACGCCAAAGAGCAGCTCATCGGCCCCGATGCTATGCGCCACCACGAGCGCATCATCATGCTCAGCGTGCTCGACCAGCAGTGGAAAGACCACCTGCTCTCGATGGACCACCTGCGCGAAGGCATTGGCTTGCGCGGCTATGGACAGCACGATCCTCTGGTCGAGTACAAGCGCGAGTCGTTCGATATGTTCGAAGCCATGATGGGGCGCTTCGAAGAAGAGACGGTTCGCTATCTGTATCTCATGCAGGTGATCGAGGCGCCGCGTTCAGCCCCGCAACGCGTACCCTCAGGTGATTTCAACGGCGAGCCGGTCGGTGCGCTCAGCGCCGGCGCACGACGCAACCGGGCCGCTACTTCCATCGACGACATGGAAGAAGCTTTCCAGCGGCGCAAGCGCCGCGAACTGGAGCAGGCGCGCATGGCGGGCGCGGGAGATGGCGGTACCGTGCAGCAGGTCGTCCGCGGAGACAAGGTTGGCCGCAACGATCCTTGTCCTTGCGGCAGCGGCAAGAAATACAAGAAGTGCTGCGGAGCCTGAGCAGCGGTACCGCTGTGATACTGCTTTTCGGGCGCAACTGAATATTCAAAAAGACGGACCATTGGGTTGTAGGCGATTTCGAAAGTGGCGCGGCGGCAGTTCTGACAAGCGTCGAAAAGGCCATTAGGGAGCAGCTTTGCAATTCGCGAGCCCCAACGGGCGAAACTGAAGTTAGCCCAGGGCGTAAGAGTCTGTGTAAGAACCACAGTTGCGGCTTGGCGGTGGAGTATCACACACGAAAATAGAACCCCGAAGGGGTGGAAGTGCAGTTAGCCCAGGACGGAGCGCAGCCGGGGCCCCCAATTCGCACCTCTTTTGTGCGAATTGGGGTGGAGGAGCGGAGTCCTGGGTAGGTGGGAAATGGTCGCCGAGCCCCGTAGGGGCGGCACAGTTCTCACACAGACTCGTAAGCCCTGGGTAGGTACGCATATCGAATCCGACCCGGCTTCAGCCGGCAACACACTTCGGCGAAGGTATTCTGCGGCTTACCTATCCCATGCCAAGATCCATTAAGCGCAGCAGCAAGGAATCCTCCCATAAACGCCCACAACTGAAAGTCGCCTCCTCGAAGCTCGCCTATCAAGGCCCCGTTTTCAGCGTCACCTCCGACCGCGTGAAAGAGCCTAGCGGCATCATTGCCCAACGCGACGTCGTGCGCCACTCCGGGTCCGTGGTGGTGCTGGCTGTGGACGATACCGGAAGCGAGCCGCGGGTCCTGCTGGAGCGTCAATATCGCTATGCTGCCAAGGAGTATTTGTGGGAGCTGCCTGCGGGCCGCATCGATCCTGGCGAATCGCCATTAGCCGGCGCCAAGCGCGAATTGATCGAGGAGACCGGCTATCGCGCCAGACAGTGGAAGCGCGCACTGTTCTTCTACCCCAGTCCTGGGTTTCTCGACGAGACCATGACCATCTATCTCGCCCGAGGATTGACTGCCGGCGATGCCATGCCGGAAGAAGACGAGTCGATCGCGTGCTCGCTGACGCCGCTGTCCAGGGCGGTTGAGATGATTCTGTCGGGCAAGATTCACGATGGCAAGACAATCGCCGGCGTATTGTGGCTGGCAGAGGCGATTCGTCGGGGAGAAGTGTCTTAGCTTTTTCATCTCGGGGGTCGCATACACCTGTGATCCACTGGGGGACGTGAAAAATAAAATTGTCATCCCGACCGAGTCCGCCGTGGCGGACGAGCGGAGGGATCTGCGGTTTTTCACGCGAATAGTGCCGCCCGTCGCAGGTATCATGGCTCATCATGCATCAACGTCGTCATCCTTCCTGTTTCTTTAGGCTGGTCCTCGCCTTCTGCCTCATCGTTGGCATTGCTGCCTCGTCCAGCGCTGCCGACTCGTCCGCACTTGCTTTGACCGGCGCCAAGCTTTATCCCTCGCCCACCGCCGCTCCCATTCAAAACTCCGCGGTGCTGATTCGTGATGGCAAGATCGTAGCTTTTGGAAAGCGCGACGAGATCGCGATATCGCCCTCGGTGCAAACCATCGACTGCACAGGGAAGGTCATCACTGTGGGCTTCTGGAACAGCCACGTACACTTCACCGAGGCTGTCTGGACGAATGCGGCGGCCGCCCCGGCCGCCAAACTCCAGGCTCACATGCAGGAGATGCTGACGCGCTGGGGCTTCACCACCGTTTTCGACATCGGTTCGTTTCCGGGAGATACGCTCGCTCTGCGCAAGCGCGTCGACAGCGGCGAGATACCCGGCCCGAAGATCTATACGACCGCCGGCGCTATCTATCCGGAGAACGGCATTCCGATTTACATCCCGCCCGACATCGCCAGACAGATAAGGCGCTTCGAAGCAGCTACTCCAGCGGACGCAACGCGGCTCGCGAAAGAGGAACTGGCGGCGGGTGGCGATGGCATCAAGCTGTTCACCGGCGCGATTATGGGTCACGGGAAGATCACGCCGATGCCTGTGGACGTGGTTCGCGCTGCGGTCGAGGTCGCCCATGCGGCGGGTAAGCCGGTGTTTGCCCATCCCTCAAACCACGTCGGTGCCGACAATGCCTTGGCAGGCGGCGTGGACATACTGGCGCACACCATTCCCATCGAAAGCGGCTTCACCAAAGACGAACTGTCGCGCATGAAGGCGCAGCATACCGCCCTCATCCCGACTCTGACATTGTGGGAAGTCGAGTTGGAGAAGGAACACGCCTCAGCTACCGACGAACAGCACTTCGTGCAGAAAGGCGTCGATGAGCTCAAAACCTTCTTCGATCAGGGCGGCACGATTCTATTTGGGACCGACGTCGGCTATACCCAGCACTACGACACCACCGAAGAATATGTCTTGATGGGCAAAAGTGGAATGACGTGGCGCGATATCCTCGCCTCGCTCACCACCAATCCTGCGACCTTCTTCAAAGCCGACAATGGCGAGTTGGCAAATGGCGGCCCGGCTGATCTGGTCGTGCTGAACGGCGATCCGGCGAGCGATGTCCGCAACTTCGCCAATGTGGCGTACACGATCAAGGCAGGAAAGGTGATTTACAAGAAATAGCGGGTCCTTGTCGGATGATGGGGGCTCAGCCGAACATCTGGTCCGGCAACAATCCGGTTGTACGCTCTTAAACCGATCAGGTGAGGGAGAGGCAGCTTGAAATCACGCAGAGACTTTTTGACCCATGCGCCACTTGCATTGCTGGGAGCGGCGGTCGCCTCGTACGGACAAACCCAGAGCCCTTCTCAGCTTCCGCCCGGGGCGCCGCCGGCCTTCGGCACGGCTCCGGCGGTAGGGCCTGAGGTCACGCCGACCACCTTTGCCGAAGCTGCCAAGCTGGTACAGGTGGAAATGAGCCCGGCAGAGTTCGCCATGGCAGCCGGCAACTGGCGCAACTCAATGGCGCCGCTCTATGAGCGCAGAACTGGACCGCACAAGGTCGGATTGGAGCCGACGCTCGCCCCGGCAACACTCTGGAATCCGGTGTTGCCCGGCGAGAAGAATGGGCCGGCGCAAAATCGGTTCATCCGCAGCCAAACCGATCCCGGACCGCTGCCTGCTAACGACAGCGACATCGCCTTCGCCTCGGTCACGCAGCTTTCCGGCTGGATCGAACAGCGCAAGCTCACCTCCGAGCGGCTCACGCTGATCTATCTCAACCGGCTGCAACAGTACAATCCCAAGCTGCGCTGCGTGATCACCCTCACCAAGGAACTGGCGATGTCGCAAGCCAAGCAGGCTGACCAGGAGATAGCGGCCGGGAAATATCGTGGACCGCTGCACGGCATTCCCTGGGGCGCGAAGGACCTGCTCGACACAGCCGGAATCCCGACCACGTACGGCGCCGAGCCTTACCGCAATCGCGTCCCCAGCGACAATGCTGTCGTTGTCAAACGTCTTTATGATGCCGGCGCTGTACTTGTAGCCAAGCTGAGCATGGGAGCGCTGGCGCTCAACGACATCTGGTTTGGCGGGCAGACGATGAACCCGTGGTTGCTGGAGGAAGGCGCGTCAGGCTCAAGCGCCGGCCCGGGGGCAGCGACGGCGGCGGGATTGGTGGCTTTCGCCATCGGCAGCGAAACCGGCGGCAGCATTGTGAGTCCGTCCATGCGCTGTGGCGTCACCGGTCTGCGCCCGACGTACGGACGCGTGCCGCGCACCGGCGCCATGACGCTGTGCTGGTCGCTCGACAAGCTCGGCCCTATGACGCGCAGCGTCGAGGATGCGATGTTGGTGCTGAATGCAATCTCCGGGCCTGACGCCGGCGACCTGGAGAGCGTTCCCAGCAAGCTCGACTTCGATGCTGGAGCGACCGTGCAAGGCCTGCGCGTCGGCTACTTCCCTGCCTGGATGAAAGAGAATCCTGCCACCGATGTGGACCGCGCCGCGCTCGAGACGGTCAAGAAGATCGGCATGGTTCCGGTGGAGGTGTCAATCCCAGACTGGCCTTATGACTCGCTGCAACTGATCCTGTTTGCCGAGGCCGCAGCTGCCTTTGAAGAGCTGACGCTCAGTCACGAGGTCGATCGACTCAAGGTGCAGGTGCCCGATGCCTGGCCCAACACCTTCCGCCAGTCGCGATTTCTTTCGGCAGTCGATTTCGTGCAGACCGATCGCTTCCGGCGAAAAGTGGCCCAGGAGATGGGGCGCGTATTTTCACAAGTCGATCTTCTGCTGGTGCCGTCCCTGCGCGACGAAATGCTGACCATCACCAACTTCACCGGACATCCTTCACTTACACTGCGCGCCGGCTTCGTCGAGGTATCGAAAGCGCGCAGCGATTGGGCGCCCGATCCCGCCAAACCGCTGCCGACCTTCTCGCCGCCACGCCGCGTGCCCCATGGCGTGACCCTGATCGGAAGACTTTATGAGGAAGGAACTTTGGGAGAGGCCGGTATAGCGATGGAGCGCAGCTTTGCCGTAGCCAGCGAGCGACCGCCCGGATTCTCAGTGTAGATCCGGAACGCGCGGCACGGCCAAATCACTTTTCCAGCAAAACCCGCACGTTGTCGAAGTCGAAAGTCACGGCGTACGGTTTGAAGAAATCGTGACCCAACATGCCGGCAAGATAGAAGCCAAAAGAGTGCTCCCAAGGGAGCGGCCCGTCATAAAGCCCAGGCACGTTCTCTTCTTTGACGTCGCCCAAAGACGCTTGCTTCACCACGTAGGGCACGATCTTCAACTTGCCGCCGCCTCCGGCGCCCTCGGTGGCCTTGTCTTCTTCGAGTTGGATGCCGGCTGCCTTAATCATCGATTCGGCAAGCTTGGTCCCGGCGCCCGCCAGGCCGGTATCGACAAACAGCAAGGTTGGCGGCGTGCTGTTGATCTGGCCCCACCCCACCATGTAATGGTCGCCTGCCATCCAGATCGGAACGGCGACAGCCTTCCCCGCAGACGCCTTCTCATACGCCTTCACATTTTTCGCCGTCTTCTTGCGCAGAAGGAGCTGCCCATGCGGATAGTCCAGCGTTGCTAGAAAGTGGTACAGAACATTCGTACCGATACAGCCATCCAGGTGCGTCACGCCAAACTCGGCGGAGAGCTGACGCAGCGGCAACATCCCGACTGGCACGTTGTACAGCGTCCAGTCCCCCATTGTCAGCGAATCGATCTTGCCGTTGAGCACCTCGGCTTTTTCGCCACCGGCGAACGTTCCCTGAAACGACCCGAGTGACTTAACTCCTAGCTCGCGCGCGAAATCGCTGTCCAGCAGCAGTTCGGCGCCGCCGGTATCGATGAAGAAGGTCGCGTCGGCGCTGCCGTTGATTCGCACCCGCACCACCGGCAAAGGTTCGGTCTTCACGAATCCCAACGCCGTCGCCTGGCCTCTGCCGTGAAGCTTGTACGGCTTTTGTCCCTGAAAACTTTCCAGCTTAGGCAGAATGAGGGTGGGATAGTTCTTGATCATATCCGCGTACGTAGGACCGATTTCCTTCAGCACCGCGGCCGCTTTCTGGAAATCGTCAAGCCGGTAATAGACCTCGGCCAGCATGATCTTGGCCTCGGAGTTGCCGGGCTTCAGCGCGATGGCTTTTTGCAGCCACTTCTGCGCTTCATCCAGATGATTGGAAAGCAGTGCAATGTAGCCTAATTGCTGGGCGGCGTAATCGTCCTTGGAGTTTCCATCGACGACCTGCGAGTAGATCTTCCCGGCTTCCGCGAATTTTCCCGCCTTGAACAAAGCGTTCGCGGAATCGATTGACGCTGGAGCCTGGGAAAAGCCGTATACAGAACAAATGGAAAGTGCCAGAACAATGAGTGCAGCGGTCCTGCCGAATCTCACCCTAATAGTCCTTTCAGCCTGCGCTATTGAATTGCCGAAACTGTCTCCGGCCCGCCGGGGTTGCGGCCAAGCCTTATTTATGTGCGTTGCAGATTTCCCCGGCAAACACACTCTCAAAGGAACTCGCGAAGGCGGCTCGGGAATTTTAGCAGTCCATTGCATCGGCAGATAAGGAAAAGCGATACGACACACCTCAGAACGGTGTGCCGGCGATTTTGCATTCTTCCCTTTTTGCACAATATGAAGCAAAATGTCTTGGATCAAACCAGCCCTCCGTTAGAGCGCGAGTCGGGGTTGCCGAAATTCGCCGAGTGGGTCAGTCTGCCAACCGTCAAGCAACGATGAAGAGGAAGACGATGCGGCTCTCGATAATTCTTGCAGTTCTGCTGGCGACCATCACAGCTCAGGCGCAGAACCAGCCCACTACATCCGCCCCACCGTTTCCGGGAACCTACGCACAACTGAAGCCCCAACAGAAGAAACTGATCGATGACTGGTACGCAGATTACAACAAGATGATGCACGAGGACCTTCCTGCCTCGGATTATGACCAGCTTTCGCTTTCCACTCGCACCACCTTTGAAGCGGTTACCCACGCCCTGATGACAACCAACCTGACCGATAAATCGGGGCAATCAATGGGCAATGCGCTGGAGCTGGTGCAATCGATCGAAACTATCAACGGAAAGGTGCCCAAGGCGCGTGGCGATCTCCAATTCCGCATGTACGTCATCCTGCGTCCGGATGCTCTGCAGAGGCTAAAAGAGTCAACCGAATTCTTTCGCGATCGTGACAACACCGTCTATCACCATGGCTATCCGCTGAACTATCGTCAGGATGGCGGAGCTCCCTCAATTCAGATCTCGATGGCAAACGATGGCCGCCATGCGGATATTGATGTGGACTACCGCTCGTCGAAATTTCCCCAGGCTTTGCTCAACGGCCATCTCACGGCGGCGAACTCCGATGTGCGGGCCGGCAACAACACTCAGCGGCACCTGCAACGCTGGCAAGGTCTGACCGACTGGTGGCGAAACTTGTTTGGCCTCGACAGCTCCGACCAGGAGAACCCTGAGGTAGTGGCAGCCGGCGGCGACATTCCGCCGATCCCGCGTAAGGGTGCGGGCAAGCTCGAGGATGCAATTCTGGATTTCCTGAATTCATGGCTGGTCGAGCAGAAACCGGAACTCGCGGCCGCCTATCTCTCAAGTCGCTCGTATGCGTGCCTGGAGGAATATGGACCTCAGGCAGGCACCGACATCAGCACCGCGGCTGCTCCCTATGTCGCCGCCAAAGATATGGCGGCTACGAACCGACTGCTGGGTAAGCCTGCGAATTTGCAAGCCGTGGTCAGCCCCTCGGTTGTTGATGATTCGCGCTTAAAGCTGGTCAAGCAGCAATATGGAAATGTTTTTTCGGTCTACGCCGTCCCCGACGGTGTCGCGCCCGAATTCGAATGCGATGACCAGCAGGCATTGAAGGACTTCGAGAGCGCTCGGATTTCAGGCAAGAAGAAGAAATACAGCCAGTCCTATGCTTCGGTCCTGCGGCTCAAACCCCTACAGGGACCGAGCCAGGTCCTCACCGTACTTTGGACAAAAGAGGGAACCTTCTGGAAGGTAGTTTCGTGGGATGTTGAACCGGAGGACGTCAAACCGCAAGAAGTTCCTGACGTCCGCCGCCCTGCTGTCGTACCGGCAGCTGCGGAAGAGGACACCAAGGGTGATGCTACATTTCTGCAAGCATCCAATGCGTTTCTCCGCTCATGGCTGGTTACGAAGGACTATGGAGTGGCAACCAGCTACTTCTCCCCGCAAAGCTATGCCTGCGTCGATCTACTTCTGCAGTCGGGCCAACCGCAGCCGGCAACTCCCGAGCAATACTCAGCGCATATTCGCGACGCAATGGCAACCATTGTCCAGGACGTCGGCCCCTCAACGCATCTTTCCGACGTGGTCGAACCGGTCGATCCCGAGCACGCGGGTCTTAAGATGGTCACTCATTCCAGCGAAGACGCGTACACCGTGGTGGCCGTTCCCGACAGTCTGGCGCCAATCTTCATGTGTGAGAAAGAATCGCGCCAGCATCCTTATCAGTCTTCCGCGGAAGAATCGCAGGCGCCGGTCTATGGCAACTATTACAGCCTGCTGTTTGCGGTACGCACGCCCGGCGAACATACAGCATCTCTGTCGTTCCTCTGGAGCAAAGACAATGGCCAGTGGAAGATCATCTCGTACCAGATGATGTCGCCTTAGGGACACAGAGGCAGCGGCAAACTTACCGTGCTGTGACCGTGGCCACTGCGCTGCCGCGCCGCAGTTTGGCGGCTTTCACGGTATTACTCATCAGCATTGCAATCGTGAGCGGACCCACTCCGCCGGGTACGGGAGTGATCGCGCCGGCGACTTCCGCCACCTTGGGGTGAACGTCACCCATCAGGACTGAGCCCTTGGCGGCAAAGTCGCGCTCACGCTTTTCGTTTCCCGAGAAGAATTCTCTGAACTGTGCAGGATCAGTTACCGTGTTCATGCCGACATCGATTACCGTGGCGCCGGGCTTCACGAATTCGGGCGTAATCATGCCGGCCTTGCCGATGGCCGCGACCAGAATATCGGCGCGGCGGCAGACCGCTGGCAGATCGCGCGTCTTGGAATGGCAGACAGTGACAGTAGCATTGCGGTTCAGCAGCAGCATCGCGACAGGCTTGCCAACGATGTCGCTGCGTCCGACGATCACCGCTTCCGCGCCTGCGATCGGGATGTTGCTGCGCTTCAGGATCTCGATGATACCGGCCGGCGTACACGGTACCAGCCCCGGACGCTGCGTGGAGAGATATCCGACATTCATGGGATGAAATCCGTCGACGTCCTTCTCAGGCGAGACCGCCAGCAATACTTTCTTCGAGTCCACCTGCGCGGGCAGCGGCAGTTGCACCAGGATGCCGTCGATCTCATCGCGGCGGTTGAGGTCCTCTACGAGCGCCAGCAGTTCGCCAGTCGTGACGCCGTCGTCGGGAGTGTGCTTTTCGCTGTAGATGCCAAGCTGCTCGCAGCTTTTCACCTTATTGCGAACGTAGATCTCCGATGCCGGATCGTGCCCGACAAGCACCACCGCCAGCCCAGGCCGCAGCCCGGCAGCGGTCAACTCCTTCACTTCTTCGCCAACTTCCGCCTTGATTTGCGCCGCGATTTTCGTACCGTCAAGAATGATGGCCGCCATGATTTGATCTCCACTTCTATCTTATCGCGGCGTAGATTTGCGGGCTGTGGGCCGGTCCGCTGTTCGCCCATCGCATTTGGCATTTCGTCGAATAGCTTCCGCGGTCGCCCGCCATTGTGGTGCGATGCGAGATTCCCTACATCGATCAGATACGACTCTTGTCCGCTTCCGGACAAATCATGCCGAATCCGGACGCCTCCCAGCTGCCCCCTTTCTCCTCCCGTGCTGTATCTCTGCTGTTTGCAAATACTTGCAGGGCACGGCTAATGGTCATTCAAGTGTACGTACCCGCTCGAGCTTTATCCGTGGAGATGCTGGATGTCTAATTCGCTGCAAGACCTTCGCTTCGCGATTCGCCAGTTGCGTAAGAGCCCAGGTTTTGCCCTTACGACCATATTGACGCTGGCGCTGGGCATCGGCGCGACCACTGCCATCTTTAGCCTGATCAATGGGGTCCTTCTCCGACCCCTACCGTTCCCTGAACCGGATCGCGTGATGTCGGTGGCATCGCTGGACCAGTTGGCGGGCAAGCCCGGCGTTCCCAGCAGCGTCAGCTATCCCGATTTCTTCGACTGGCGTTCGCGCAATCGTTCCTTTGAAGCCATAGCGTGCTATCGCGCAGACGGACTCACGCTGACCGGCACCGGCGCTCCGCGATTGCTGGAGGGCGAGATCGTTTCCGCCGATTTCTTTCGCGTGCTGGGCGTCAATCCCATGCTCGGCCGGGGCTTCGTGCGTAACGACGAGAAGCCCGGAACTCACGTTGTCGTTCTCAGCCACGAGACATGGCAGTCGATCTTCGGCGGCGCATCCGACATTGTAGGACGTGCGATCAGCCTCGGCGATAAAACCTATACCGTCATCGGGGTGATGCCAAGCGGATTTCAATTTCCCATCCAAAAACCGGAACCGGCATATTGGAGCAGCCTCGCGGACGACGCTACGGGCGAGGACCCATGGACTGCGCAGCGGGGCGCGGACCTGATGGCGGTAGTTGGACGCCTGAAGCCGGGGGTGAGCGTCGCGCAATCGACCGCCGATCTCAGCCTTATCGAGCGGAATCTGGCCTCGCAGTATCCCGTTAGCAATAAGAGGTTCAGCGCCGCCACCGTCGTTCCCCAGCGGGAGGAAATGGTGGGCAATACGCGCCCGGCTTTGACCGTGCTGTTCGGAGCTGTGCTGTTTGTTCTGCTGATCGCCTGTGCCAATGTAGCGGGACTGATGCTGACCCGCGCCGCCCGCCGGCGTCCGGAAATTGCTCTGCGTTCCGCCATGGGCGCCACGCACTGGGAGCTCATGCGGCAGGTGCTGGTGGAATCGGTCTTTCTTTCGCTCTGCGGCGGGGCCGCGGGCGTAGCCCTGGCAGTGCTGCTGCTGCAGACCATGCTACAGTTCGTGCCGCAAAATCTGCCGCGCCTGGATCGAGTCTCCGTTGATGGCGCTGTGCTGGCGTTTGCCGCGGGCGTCTCCATCGTCACCGGAGTACTCTTCGGCGTACTGCCCG
Organism: uncultured Acidobacteriaceae bacterium; assembly: GCA_963785825.1. Taxonomy (GTDB): domain Bacteria; phylum Acidobacteriota; class Terriglobia; order Terriglobales; family Acidobacteriaceae; genus Bog-257. The sequence goes on from CAWAWQ010000004.1 coordinate 464,908, forward strand.
CCTGGCGCATGTCGCGCCTCGATCCGGCCCTGGCTTTGCGCGAGGGTACGCGCAGCGTCACTAGCGGACGGGGACAGCATCGCCTGCACAGTGTTCTTGTGATCGCAGAAACCGCGGTCGGCTTGGTGCTTCTGGTGGGCGCTGGTCTGCTGATTCGGAGCTTCGTCCGCGTGCTGAGTATCAATCCTGGATTTGATAGCCATCATGTGCTCACCGCCAGCTTAAGTCTGCCGGATAATCAGTATCCCGAGTTGAAAAAGGTGCAGTTCTATGACCAGCTGCTGCCACGCCTGGCGGCGCTGCCCGGAGTGCAATCGGTAGCCGCTGGCTCCCCCATTCCACTCTCCCCGCATGATATGGCTACGGGTTTCACGATCCAGGGACGGCCGACGGCGCCCGGTGAGGAGCCTACCTCGCCGATTAGCATCGTGACCCCCGGCTTCTTCCGCACCCTGCGGATCCCAGTTCTCTCCGGCCGAGACTTCCTGCCCACCGACGATTCCAAATCGCCGCCGGTCGTGATCATCAACCAGGCATTCGCGCGCAAATACTTTCCCGGAGAGGACCCCATCGGCAAGCGCATCCAGGCTGAAATGAGTGACGGTGTCACTCCAAAGTCGATGCGTGAGATCGTGGGCGTGGTGGGTGACGTCAAGCGCATGGGCGTCACCGCCGAGATGCCGGCGCAATACTATTTGCCTTACAAGCAGGAAATCATTTTCTCGCCTCCGGTGATTATTCGCACCGCCGGAGATCCGCTCGGCCTGGTTGGTCCGCTGCGGAGCGAACTTGCGCAGCTCGATGGCAGCATACCGCTGCACCGTATCCGAACAGCGGAAGACTACCTCTCCTCGTCAGCGGCGCAGCCGCGCTTCCAGACGGTCTTGCTCACATTTTTCGCCGTAATTGCACTCTTGCTCTCTGCCGTGGGATTGTATGCCGTCCTCTCGTACATGGTGGCCCAGCGTACGCTGGAGATCGGACTGCGCCTTGCTCTGGGAGCGCAGCGGGAGGATGTGCTTGGGCTGGTTCTTCGCCGCGGCCTCGTGCTGGCCGGCGCCGGCATTGTGATTGGGATCGCGGTGTCGCTGCTGTTAACGCGATTCATGGAGGGCATGCTGTACGGGGTAAAGCCCTTCGACCTGCTCACGTTTGCGGCGGTAAGCGCGGTGCTGCTGGTGGTCTCGTTGATCGCCAGCACCGCGCCGGCATATCGCGCCGCGCGGCTCGATCCCATGCAGACGCTGCGGGAGCAGTGAAAAAACAGGTGTCAGGGGCTGGTGGTCAGTACCAGCTTGCTTAGTGCGATTGAGAGTCGGGGGGCTGCTGATCGGTGGGGCGAACTGGCTCAGGACGGATTAGTTGGCCTACCACCATGTCCTGAGTAGTCGGATTCAAGCATCAGGCGCCACTTGGCAGAGCGACTGAAGAATTCAGGAATTCGAATCCGCTGGGGTGACAGCATGGCAAAAACAGAGCATATTCGCCAGGAAGTTTCGACATCGTTCGGCCCGGACGACATTGCGCGTCAGGCGGAGCAGGGATGGAAGCTGGTGGCAGTGGAATGGGAACGTGAACTGCCCGAAAGCGAAGGCGCTGCCAAGCCGCCGGAAGAAGTTCCGTTTGGCCTTCAAGTCGCCAAGGACGCGGCCCGCCTGGAAGAGAATCCCACTGAGCAGGAAATCCTGTTCCTGATCATGGAGCTTACGATCCAGGACGGCCCTTACTCGGTCATTGCCGAGGAACTGAACCGCCGCGGGTATCGCACCCGCCAGGGGATGCGCTGGACCCCCATTTCCGTGTTCCAGATGTTGCCACGACTGATCGAAGTCGGCCCGCGAATCTTCGCAACTCAGGAGTGGCAGCAACGCCGGGCGCGTTTGGCAAAGCTGGGTACTTAGAGCGGTTTTGGTCTAGCTAGTGAGTCCGCGGGACGCAGTCGGCGAGACGCCGGCCTAAACGACTGCTCTACCCGGATACACCAGAACGAGGGAAGATCTGATTAAGTCTAGGTTTTGAAGGGGACGGCCTTCAGAGACTGTGTCGCGACCGCCCTCGCAATTTCGTGGTGGAACAAACAACTCGCGGCGCCGCCAAACTAGCCGCGCAGCGGCGACATGATGTTAGGCGTGGGCCTAAGCCCACGCGCCAAGCGGAGAAAAGCCGAGCCGCAGAGCGGCGACACCGGGTTGCGACACAATCTCTTCAGGCCGTCCGTAAGTGCCTGAAATGAAGCTGGGCTTCAGTGTATGCGTGAAAACTAACCTTTATCCTTGGCGGTGGAACATGACGCGCGAAAATCCAGCCCCGCAGGGGCGGCTATGTCGTCAGCCCAGGATGAAGCGAAGCGGAATCCTGGGTGGAGTGGGAAATTATTCCGAGCCGCGTAGCGGCGACACCGTTCTCACACAGACACTTCAGGCCCTCCGTAAATGCCTGAAATGAAGCTGGGCTTTAGCCTCTGAGGGACTTTGATCGCACCTAATCAGACTCTCCCTAGAGCACTGGAGCGTTTTCAGAGTCGCTGCGTCTCGGCTTTGAAAGTTGGCGGCACGCCTGAAGGCGTGCCCTTTCAAGACAGGCCACAACCCGGTAAAACCGCTCTGAACCGATCTACCTTGGGGCGATAACATCGGCAGCTTAGCTGAACGGCTCCCACATTCCACACGCCCGGACCTCATCGACCACATGGCAGCCCAGCCGCCGGTAGCTTTCGAACTGCGACTCGGTGAACCATTGATTCATCGTTGGATCGTGAGGGAATTTCTCGTGCTGTAACTTGTAGTTCAAGATGTCTGCCGGTTCGGTACACAGCATCTTCTTGGAGCCGTTTGACAAGGTAAAGGTACCGGCACCGGTCAATGACGATTTCAAATACAGAATGCTGCCTTCTCTCCGCGGCCACCCGCGGCTCTCCGCCTCCGGATATCGAATCGTGCCAACGGCGAAATGGGCGTGGCTGCAGCCCGTGTTCGGATCGGCCTGAAGCTGCTTCAGGTCGCCTAGCGTGATCTCCACCCCGAAATCGATGCGGCACTTGCGAATCGCCATGCCGAGCCCTTCGAAAACGTACTTCTCGTCTTCTTCTCCGTCGCAGATCAGAATGCTGTAGCAGCGCCGGCGCACCAACTCGTACAGACCCATATTGTCGAAGTGCCCGCCATCGCTTAGGTAGACGTAGTTGGAGCGGTCGTCCGTCATGCCCAACAATTCTTTGGCCAATTGAGCGGGAGCGAAACGGGGGGAGGCCCGGTCGGTCTTGTGGCCCCGAACCAGGGGACTCTGGCCGGCGAGTCCGGCCAGCTTTCTGGGATTGCGAATCCACCATCCCAGACGCACATCGAACATCGTCATCAGGAAGGCAATGGCGGGATTGGTGTGGTAGCCCCCATTGGGGCTCGCCGCCGCACCCGAGATCGCTACCGCCGTCGCGATGTTGATGCCGCCATCCGGGAACGCGTAGTTGAAAGTCGGCACGAAGCCGTTGAAGCTGAGCCTCTCTCCCCGGCGTCCAGCTGTCCATCCCACCGTGTAGCCGGAATACAAGGGCGTAAATGCGAACGATGCCGCCTTACGCTCTTGCCACGCCAGGTCCTCTCCGAACGTAAGGTTTAGCGTCGTGCAGATGATGGGGAACGGGCCAGTATAGGGGACGAAGTCCGGTCTCTCGTTCCCTTCCGCCATTGCGCGAGGCGTCCGCGGCAGCAGTCTCGAAATCTGCATTCCACGCGTGTCGCGATCATCGAAGCCGGTGAGCGGACTGGGATCGCGGCGCGAGTTGCTGGCTCCCAGGTAACAGCGTGTCAGGCGGTTGCGATAGAACGGGTTAAGCGAAAAGGCATTGATATCTACTCGGAAACCGAAAAGCAGGAATATCAAAAGCGCTGGGACCAACACCAGGGCCAGAGACTGGTAGGTTTCCGATCCCGGCAGGTTGGTTAATTTCGAAGCGGCCCATGACAATAAAACCAGCAGGCCCACGATGTAAACGTAGGGGCCGACGGACGCGAGCAGATCGAGGTAGGAGCTCGCGGAGGTCTCGTCCTTGCGTCCGGAAGTTTTGCCGCTCTTGCCGGCGAACAGCGAACCCGCAGTCGTCGCAATCCAGCCCGCAACCGTGGTCCATTTCAAGGTTGAAACCAGGGCGCTTGCCTTGGCCGGCAGCCAATCGATCACATACGGCCCCAGCAGCACGATTGCGAAGGCTCCAATCCAGAAAAGTCCAAGCATCAGCGACCAGGCACGGATGCGAGCCAGCCACTCCCGCATCCAGTCCGTGAAATCGCGGCCCACCAGCCCGGCGCCGAACACCAGTGTTAGGAAGGGAATAGAGAACAACAGTAGCGGTCCGATGACCACCATCACCTCCCAGCGATAGCTGCACGACTCGAGCAGCATGTACCAATCGAGAAGTCCGAGCAGCAACCACACCCCGCCGAAAGCCAGAGTGCCCAAACAAGCGGCAAGCGACCCGGCCCAGCAGCACAGCCATATCCCTCCGGCGCGGCGGCGACGGCTTTTTTCGATTGCGAGCGCGTGTTCCCGCGCCGCCCCGCCGGCGAATGCGGTCATCAGGGAAACGAAGAGAAGGCAGACAAGCACTTCCAGCAAGACAAAAGCGCTGGAATCTGCCAAGGCTCCCGACAGTAGTGTGTCCAAAGCGAGGCAGGCAGCCAGCAGTAAAGGAGCTATCGCAAGCCCCAGCGCCGCTGCTTCACCACTAATCCAATGCCACGGCACCCACCGGCGCATTGCGCCTTCGCCGCTTTGAATCATGTCCTGATGCCGGATGCGGCTGTACTCAGCCCGCAATGCTAGCCCCAGGTAAACGCCGACGATCAGAAAGAGCAAACCGATTTCCACCGCAAGCCATTGCGGCGAGACGGACTCCTGCAGCGCCCGCGAAATAAATCGCAGTATCAGCACCAGCATCAGCAGTCCCGACAGAAGGACAATCTGGTTCAGGAAGGTGTTCCGCAGCCAAATGGCGACGGCTACCCACATGTCGGCGCTGAATACCCCCTTGGCGGGAGTCAGGTAGTTGCTGTAGCGGCGCAACCACTTGATGGGTTCGGGATGGAATGCGGCGGCTTCGCGATTGGGCAAGGGGTCAAGTTTTCGCATCACCTCCCGGAAGCCTTGGCCGGGTTGGTAGCCTTGCGCCGGAGGACCCGCCTTTGCGTTCTCTTCTTCGCGTTTGATCCAGGCTGCCAGAAATTCATGGATGTAACCGCCGCCGGAGACGCTGGAGAGGTAATCGAAATTCTTCAGCAGGTCGAGGCTGGCCAACCCTTGCAGCACGCCAAGATTGAAGGTGGCGCTGCGAATCCCGCCGCCGGAAAGGCAAATCCCCTGTACCTGCTGCTCGCTGGCCCAGCGGTACGGATCTGTGCCGCCGGTATCCGTATTCTGCAGATGGTGTATGTCGCGGCGCAACTTGAGATACGGCTGCTCCTGCTCCAGTAGCCACTTGCTGGGCGAATAGTTAATGGCCAACGCGAGCCGCTCCTGGAATCTTGGCTGAGTCTCCATCAACGCAGCCACACCTTCAATACCCGAGTTGCGCTGCGCTTCGTCAGCAGCCGATCGCGCCAGATCCCGGATGCGCTTCGCGATCTCTCGATCGCAATCCTCCAATTCTTTCGGGAGCTCTTTGTCCTGGGGCTGGAAATACTTCAGAGCCTCTCCTACCAGGCGCATCAGGTAGTCGCTCGGCGCAGAAGCAGACGGGTTCGTCGAAGGCAATTTTTCAGCCGACATAGAAAGCTATCCCTGTGTGAAATTGCATGGAGAATAGCAGCATTCCGAATCCTGTCAATGAATTTCGACAAGCCGCGAGAGCCCCGGCTTTGCCATGCTCCGGCGGAAAAATGCATCGCTCGGGAATGCTTGACATCTCGCTATATGAGTGATACTCATAATTGAGTGATAGTCATTAACTGGATTCAGGATTACCTCCTGGTGCACAAGCCCGCAGTTTCGGAATAAAAGTCAGCCTCGTTGCCATGACCAAAGTGACTAAGAAACAACCTGCAGGATCGGAAGTGGGCCGCCGCGAACGCCGCCGCGCCGAAACTCGCGAGAAGCTCTATCGCACCGCCATGAAGCTTTTTGCGGAGCGCGGGTTCTTCGAAACCAGCACCGAAGCCATTACGGAAGCGGCGGACGTAGGCCACGGCACCTTCTTCAATTACTTCCCTACCAAGCAGCATGTGCTGACAGTGCTTTCGGAAAAGCAACTGGAAAAGCTCACGTTCGCGCGGCAGCAGGCGGAGTCGGGAACAGCCTGCATCCATGACGTGTTGCATCGGCTGATGCACGCCATTGCCGAAGAACCCGGCCAGAGTCCGCCTTTGGCGCGCAGCCTATTGACTGCGTTTGTTGCCAGCGATGCGGTCCGCGCCTTCACCAGCGACACCATGCGGCGCGGACGTGAGGGCCTGGGCAAGATCATCCAGCTTGGCCAGCAACGTAACGAAATCCGGAAAAGCCGCAAGCCGGCTGATGTGGCGATGGCCTTTCAGCGTGGCATCCTGGGGATGCTTCTGATCTGGGCCATGCAGCCGAAAGGAGATCTCCACGCTTGGCTGGAAGAGACCTTTCGGGATTTTTGGGCAGCGGTGGCGGCGACGAAAGGCGAGCCGAAATGAAGCGTGCTTTGTTGTTTCTCTCGACCGCTCTCCTAAGTGGAACCATCGTATCTGCGCAGAACCAGTCCGCGCCGCTCCGCCTCACCTTGCAGGAAGCCGTTCAGCGTGCATTGAAATCGAATTTGAGTGTGCAGGTGGCGTCGGCGCAGGTCCAGCAGGCTGCGGGCACTCGGGAGCGGCGACTCTCGGCGCTGTTACCGCACGTGACGGCCGACCATGTCACCAGCTTTCAGAATCGCAATCTCCAGGCCCTGGGCCTTTCCTCCCCAAGCCTCCCTATTCCAGAAGTTGTCGGTCCATTCTCCAACTATGACTATCGTTTTTATGCCAATCAAGCCATCATCGATCGTCAGGCGCATCATTCGTTGAAGGCCAGCGACCGCCAGCAGGATGCCACCAAGCTCACCTACCAGGACACGCGTGACCAGGTCATTCGCCAGGCCGCCGGTCTCTATCTGGATGGGCAAACAGCGCAGGCCGAAGTAGAAGCTGACGAATCGCGGGTGGCGACTTCGCAGGCGTTGCTCAAGCTGGCTCAAGACCAGCATGATGCCGGGATTGCGACGGCTATCGATGTGTTGCGCGCCCAGGTGCAACTGCAGCTAGATCAGCAAACTTTGCTCGTTGCTCGCAATAACTACCAGACCAGCCTTCTCAATCTGCAACGCTATATCGGCATGTCGCCGGGCGATCCAATGGAATTGGCGGAGCGGTTGGAATTTTATCCACTCCAGGTGCCCGATGTCGCAGAAGCGACCCAAACTGCCTTGCAGGCACGTTCCGATTACCGCTCTTTGCTTTCCCAGCGCGAGGCAGTATTGGAGCAGCAGCAAGCTGCGCACGCCCGTTATCTGCCTAAGCTCTCCGTCGACGGCAATTACGGAGCGCTGGGACGCAGTTATGGGTCGATGCCCGGCATTGGCCTGATCGAAGGCGTGCTTTCGATCACGGTTTTCGACCGTGATCGTGAAGGCGAGAAAACCGAGATTGCAGCCCAGTTGCGCAAAATCGACGCCCAGATCGCTGATCTGCGCCGCGGTATCGCGCAGGAGCTGCGTAAGGCCGCTCTCGACCTTGAGTCAGCCGAGCAGCAGGTGTCCGTCACCCAGGCTGGCCTCGATCTCGCTCAACGTGAGCTGGAGTTGGCGCAGGATCGTTTTCACAACGGACTCACCGACAATATCGAGGTGGTGACGGCGCAGAATTCGTTGCAGTCTGCACAGGACGAGCACATCTCCGCCCTGGCGCGGCATTCCGATGCTGCCATGGCCCTGGGCCGCGCTTTGGGAGCAACCGAAAGCAACTATCAGAGATATTTGGGCGGAAAATGAAATTGCAAAATGAGGTGGCACAGCAATGAAACGCATGGCTGCAATTGTGCTGCTGCTTTTGTTGGTGGCGATCGGGATTCTGGTGTACGTCCGCTGGGCTGGAAGCCGCCAGAAACCGAAGGAGATGAAGCTTTCGGGCAACATCGAAGCGCATGAGAGCCTGGTGAGCTTCAAGGTGCCCGGCCGCATCGTCGATCTTCCCGTCGAGGAAGGCGAGGCGGTGCAGGCAGGGCAACTGCTGGCGCGGCTCGACAACGACGACTACCGCCAGGCGGTTGCCGTCGATCAGGCGACCGCTCACGTTCGCGACAACCAGCTCAAGTTGGCATTGGCCGGCAGCCGCCCCCAGGATATCCAGGCGGCATACCAGTCGGTGCTCGACGCCAAGGCCGACCTGGAACAAAAGCAGAAGGACCTGGCGCGCTACAACGCCCTCTACGCCAAGGACGAGATTGCGGCGCAGACTCGCGATCAGGAGCAAACCGCTGTCGATCGTGCCAAGGCGAATTACCAGCGCCAGCAGCAAATCTACAGCGAGCTGCAGGAGGGCACTCGCAAAGAAGAAATCGCCGTTGACCGCGCCAGCCTCCATCAGGCCCATGAAAATGTTGCCATGTCGCAGGTTCGCCTGGATTACACGACGCTGAAGGCTCCTCTCACCGGTGTGATCCTGGTGCGGCAGGCGGAATTGGGAGAAGTTGTCTCGCCCGGCACTCCGGTCTACACCCTGGCCGATCTCGATCACATCTGGGTTCGTGTCTACGTGCCTGAGACCGAGCTAGGACGCATCAAGTGGGGCCAGGAAGTTAGCGTCGGCGCCGACACCTATCCCAACAAGCGTTACCGAGGACGAGTTTCGTTTATCTCGTCGGAAGCCGAGTTCACGCCGAAGAGTGTGCAAACCGATCGCGAGCGCGTCACGCTGGTCTACCGTGTGAAGGTTGATATCGACAACACAAATCATGAACTGAAACCGGGAATGCCGGCCGACGTGTACGTCCCGGTGTCCTAGGTTGTGGAGCTATGGAATTCGGCTTACCTCTGGGTTTTGAAAGGGACGGTCTTCAGACCGTCCGCAAGTGCGGCAGAACCGCGGCGTGTTTAGCCGCTGGGGAACTTCGGATCAGGTAATGAGAATCATGCCATCCAGCAGCGCAGTTGCGGTCTCCAGCTTGACCAAGCGATTCGGTGCGATGACCGCAGTCGATCAGCTGAGCTTCGAGGTGCAGCCCGGTGAGATTTTCGGCTTGGTCGGCCCCGACGGCGCCGGCAAGACTACTACTCTGCGCGTCTTGGCCGGCGTGTTGCAGGCTGACGGCGGATCGGTTTCCGTTGCCGGATGCGACGTTTTGCGCGATCCGGAAAAGGCCAAGCACGACCTCAGCTACATGCCGCAGCGCTTTGGCCTCTACGAAGACCTTACCGTCGACGAGAATATCCGTTTCTATGCCGACTTGTTCGGAGTCGACAGCTCCCAGCGTGAACGGCAGGCGAGCAAACTGCTCACTGCCGCGGGCATGGCCGAATTTCGCAGGCGCCTGGCGGGAAAGCTTTCGGGCGGCATGAAACAAAAGCTGGGCCTGGTTTGCGCATTGATCCACACGCCCAGGGTAATCCTGCTGGATGAGCCCACCACCGGGGTCGACCCGGTTTCGCGGCGCGATTTCTGGAAAATTCTTTATGGGCTCGCCCTGGAGGGCGTGACCATCCTCACCTCCACCGCCTATCTCGATGAAGCCGAGCGTTGTCATCGTGTCGCCTTGTTGCATGAAGGCAAGCTGCTCTTCTGTGACACCCCGGCGAACCTCAAGCAGCACATGGGCAAGGATGTGCTCGCGGTGACGTCGCCAGAACCCACCCGCGTCCGTGGTGCGCTTGCGTCTGCGGAGGGCATATCCACTCTGGTGCTGACGGGCGATGGCGTGCACGCGGTCGTTGACGACGCAAAGCGTCGCATGCCGGAGTTCCAATCGCGTCTCTCCGCGGCCGGGGTGCCCTTTGACGAACTGGTGCCAACGCTTCCCAGCATCGAAGATCTTTTTGTCGAGGCGGTCGGGCGCAAAGGCGGGAGCGCATGAGCGCCCCGCAGAACTCCGTTATCGTGCGCGACCTGGTGAAGCGCTTCGGCAAATTTACCGCGGTCGATCATCTGAACCTCGAAGTTCGCAAAGGCGAGGTATTCGGATTTCTGGGCCCCAACGGCGCGGGCAAATCGACCACCATTCGCATGCTCTGCGGCCTGCTGCGGCCAAGCGCTGGACAAGCTATGGTCGCCGGCTTCGATGTCGGCCGCCAGCCCGAGTCGGTGCGCCAGAACATCGGCTACATGTCGCAGAAGTTTTCCCTCTACAACGATCTCACGGTCATCGAGAACTTGCGCCTCTTCGCCGGTTTGTACAGCGTGCCGGACAACATTCTTGCCCAGCGCATCTCCTGGGCGCTGGAGATGGCCAATCTGAAGGGACGCGAAAAGTCCATTACTGCCGAGCTACCAGGGGGCTGGAAGCAGCGACTGGCGCTGGGCTGCGCTGTGCTGCACCAGCCTCCTGTTTTGTTTCTCGACGAACCCACTTCGGGTGTCGATCCCATATCGCGACGACAGTTCTGGGAACTCATCCACCAGATGGCGGCCAACGGCGTCACCGTATTTGTCTCCACTCACTACATGGAAGAGGCCGAGTACTGTAACCGGTTGGCGCTGATCTTCCGCGGCAGAATGACAGCGTTGGGAACTCCCGGCGAACTGAAGCAGCGTTCTCTGAAAGGCCAGCTTGTGGTGGTGGCCTGTGAGCCCCTGGGACAAGCCATGGAGGCGCTGGAATCGGCCCCCGGTGTGCTCGACGTGGCCATCTTCGGCAGCGATTTGCACCTGGTGGTGAAGGATGCGCAAGCCACCATTCCGCAAATACGGAAGCGGCTCGAACAAGAAGGTGTGCACGTCTCCCACATTGAGCCGGTGCGGCCCAGCCTGGAGGATGTCTTCGTCGCCCTGACCGCAAACCAGGGCCCCGACACCAGGAGCGCCGAGCAATGAACTGGAAGCGGCTAATCGCGGTAGCACGCAAGGAGTCGATTCAAATCGGCCGCGACCCCAGGAGCCTGATGATCGTGCTGCTCATGCCCGTGATCCTCGTGCTGCTGTTCGGATATGGTGTCAATCTCGACCTCAAGCACCTGCCGGTTTGTGTCTATGACCGTGAAGGCAGCCAGCAGAGCCAGGACCTGCTCAAGCGGTTCCAGGCCAGCGATTATTTTCACGTGGTGCGCTCGGTGGACAGCTACCCGCAGCTGGTGCGCGCACTCGATAGTGGCAACGCGAAGATGGGCATCGTGATCCCCTGGGACTTCTCGCAACGCATACGCAACGGTGACACCGTGCCGATTCAGGCGCTGGTGGACGCGACCGACGACAATACCGCGAACGTGCTCATTGGTTACGCGCAAGCCGTCGTGCAGGGCTACTCGATGACGGTGCTGACGGATTGGTCGCAAGCCCTGGGACGCGGCGCACCGCAGCCGCCCATCCGCATCGACGCCCGCACCTGGTTTAACGAAGATCTGGAGAGCCGCGCCTTCATCCTCCCCGGAGTGTTGGCCTTGGTGATGGCGGTTATCGGCGCCTTTCTTACCTCGCTGACGATTGCCCGCGAGTGGGAGCGCGGCACCATGGAGCAGCTGATCTCGACCCCGGTGACGCCCCTGGAGATCCTTTTCGGCAAGTTGGCGCCCTATTTCGTGATGGGCATGCTGGCCGCAATCATCTGCGCAGTCGTAGCCATTTTCTGGTTTCAAGTGCCCTTCCGAGGCAACTTTGTCACCTTGCTGGCAGCCACCGCCCTGTTTCTGGTGGTGGTGCTTTCGATCGGGTTCTTTGTTTCAGTGATTGCGAAAAACCAGTTAGCGGCCAGCCAGTTGGCGCTCATGATTGCTTTCTTGCCCTCGTTCTTGCTTTCCGGCTTTTTGTTCTCCATCGAGCAAATGCCTAAAGCGATTCAGATCGTAACGCGCCTGGTGCCGGCGCGCTATTACACCTCGATCCTGAAAGACATCTTCCTGAAAGGCACGCCCGCCCTGATGCTGTACGGGCAACTAATCCCACTAGCGATCTTTTCGGTTGCGCTGGCGCTGATTGCGACCCGCGCCTTTCACAAGCGCTTGACGTGAGGAAACAAATGTTCGGACGTCTGAAGCAGATGCTGATCAAAGAGTTCATCCAGGTCTTCCGCGACAAGCGGACCCGGTTCGTGCTCTTCGTTCCGCCGCTCATCCAGATGCTGATCTTCGGCTATGCCGCGACCTATGAGATCCATCATGTGCCCGTCGCCGTACTGGATTTCGATCACAGCCAGGAGAGCCGCGAACTGATTTCGCACATCGCCGCAACCCCCTATTTCGAGCTGCAACAGCGGCTGGACGACTCGGCGCAGATTCGCCAACTGATCGATCGCGGCGGCGCCACCATGGTATTACGCATTGATGCCGGTTTCGCGCAACAGTTACGCAAGGGCCAGACGGCCCGCGTGCAGGTGATCGTCGATGCCACCAACTCCAACACCGCCCTGATTGCGCTCGGCTATCTCAACCAGATCGCGCAGCGCTACGCCAGCGTGTATCAACGCGACCACATGCAGCGCCTCGCGCCACAACTGGTCTCGCTGGCTCCTTCGGTCCAACTGGAGCAGCGGCCGTGGTACAACACCGATTTGCGCAGTCGCTGGTTTTTTGTGCCCGGCGTGATCGGCAGCCTGACCATGATCGTAGTCATAAATTTGACCGCCTTCGCCATCGTTCGCGAGCGCGAGATCGGCACCCTCGAGCAGATCATGGTCACGCCCATCCGCCCCATCGAATTTATTCTTGGCAAGACCCTGCCTTTCTTCCTGATCGGACTGGCCGATGTGGCTCTCATTGCCACTCTGGGGACCTTCTGGTTTCGAGTCCCGCTGCGCGGCTCGCTCCTTGTGCTGGCCGCGGGAACCGTCGTCTTCCTGGTGTGCATGCTGGGAATTGGTCTGCTGATCTCCACCGTGTCTTCGACCCAGCAACAAGCCATGGTGACTGCGTTCTTCTTCATCATGCCGGCCATTGTCTTCTCAGGCTTTGGATTCCCCATCAGCACCATGCCCCAATGGCTGCAACTGACTACTTTTCTCAGCCCATTGCGATACTTCCTGGTTGTAATCCGTGGCGTGTACCTGAAGGGCATCGGCTTCGGCCTGCTTTGGCCGCAGTTTCTTGGCATGGCTGTCTTAGGGACAGCTTTGCTGACGGCGAGCATATTTCGATTCCGCAAAGTTCTGGATTAGAGCAATTTCACAATAGGTGTAGCCCGGGTAGTGCGGGCCTTCAGGCCCGCGTTTAGGGTTCCGCAACCTTGTTGCTTCAGCAGCTGAGGTCGTTGACCTCAGCGGCTGAAGCGGTTTTTCTGTTTCCCGGCAGACGCGGCGCTGAAGCGCCGCACTACCCGAAGTCGCTGGGCTACGCCAACTCTGAAAATGGTCTAGATCCTCGCGGGCATACCGGCGAGCTGCCCTGGTTGCGGTGAACGGGATCTCGGCTTGGACAAAGGCGTTGCGACTCCAGGTACAACGTAGCGGGAGTGGCGGGAGTGGCGGCATCGCCGGCATGATCCACCGACCGAACCTCCCCGCCGAATGTCAAAACTTGATCCAAAATGTGTTTTGCAGCCATTTCGATGCTAAAGTTTCGAGGCGCTACTCGGCTGCTCGACGTTCCGTCCGATTCGATCTGAATTCTGAGCGAGGAGATGACATGAAATGCACGCCCGTTTCCGCCCTGAGCAAAATCTGTGCGATCGTTGCGGTTGCGACGCTGTTCGCCAGTGTTTCCTGGGCCAGTAGCTACAGGTCGCTATATAGCTTCACCGGCGGCGGTGACGGAGGCGATCCTGCGACCGCATTGGCCTTCGACAGCGCCGGGAATGCCTACGGAACCACTGTGACCGGCGGCGCTGACGGCTGCGGAACGGTGTTCCAACTTACCCCGTCCGGCGGACAGTGGACTGAAACCGTCCTCTACAGCTTCACCTGCTTCGCCGACGGCAAGAATCCCTACGGCGGGGTGACGCTTGACACCGAAGGTAATCTCTACGGCACTACTGTAGCGGGCGGCTCCGGCGGAACTTGTACCGGCGACGGCTGCGGCGTGGTCTTCAAGCTGACCAAGTCGGGTTCCATGTACAACCACAGCGTGCTATACAACTTCACTGGCGGTAACGATGGCTTCGGACCCGGCAGTGCTGTGGTCTTCGACAGCTCAGGCAATCTGTACGGAACCACCCCCGATGGCGGCGCCTATGGTTTCGGCGTCATCTACCAACTCTCGCCTAACGCTGGGGGCTGGACGCAGACCGTCCTTCACGCTTTCACCGGCGGCTCGGATGGCGCGGTAGGCTCGCTGGGCGCGCTGCTGATCGACGCCCATGGCAACCTCTTCGGCGTCACCGAAATCGGCGGCGACAACTCGGTCGGCACCGTCTATGAGATCAGTCCTACGGGAGGGTCCTGGAATTTCACCACGCTTTATGCATTTGCGGGCCAGCCCGATGCCGCCTTCCCTTATGGCGGGCTAATCGCCGATGCCTCCGGCGCGCTCTATGGCACGACCTATTTCGGCGGCGCCAATGGTATGGGCGCCGTGTACGAGCTACGTCCCACTCCTTCGGGATGGAAGGAGTTCGTCCTGTATAGCTTCCAGGGGGGCACGGACGGAAGCCTGCCGACCAGCACACTGCTGTTCGATTCCGCTGGACATCTCTATGGAACGACCACAACCGGCGGCAATCCAGGATGCGATTGCGGCACCATCTTCCAGCTCAGTCCGGCCAGCGTTATCCGATGGAAGGAAACGGTCGTTCATGTTTTCGGCAGCTCACAGGACGGCGCCTATCCATCCTATGGATTGACTTCCGACAGCATGGGCAATCTTTACGGAACCGCTGTACTGGGAGGCGCCCACGGCCAGGGAATGGTGTTTGAGTTTACGCCCTAGCGTAAAGTGCACGTGACAGTGCGAACGTTTTGCCAGCCCAGCGCTTCAGCGCTGGGTAGGCATTCTTATGAAGGTCCCAGTTCCGTAGGGACGGCACCAGCAACGGTTCGCCGGAAGTGGAACCAAGTGGGTGCCCCACCCTTGTCCGCATCGGTTGCGGACAGGGTGGGCCCGCCGCGAATCGAAACCCCGGGCCCACTCTCTCGCCAAAAGACAGTGAGCACAGCCTGTCCCGAGCGCAGCCGAGGGGATGGGGCACCCCATGTGATGAGTCACAGGTGAAAGGGTGGGCCGCCCGCCATTCCCAGGTTGAAACGGTCAGAGGGCAGGGAGCGCCACGCCCTAAAGAGCGTTCGGCGCTACATTCACAACCAACCGGAGCATCATCGGCGCCGCAGTTTTGAAGATGAGTTCGTGGGCCTGCTGGCGAAATCAGGCGTGAAATTCGACGTGTCGGAAGTTTTCGGTTGAAGACCTCACCCGCAGCCCGAAGGGCGACACAATCGTAGCCCAGGACGTAAGAGTCTGTGTGAGAACCACAGTTGCGGCTTGGCGCTGGAGTATCACACACGAAAATAGAACCCCGAAGGCGTGGAGGTGCAGTTAGCCCAGGACGGAGCGCATCCGGGGCCCCCAATTCGCACCTCTTTTGTGCGAATTGGGGTGGAGGAGCGGAGTCCTGGGTAGGTGGGAAATGGTCGCCGAGCCCCGTAGGGGCGGCACAGTTCTCACACAGACTCGTAAGTCCTGGGTTGGGATTATTCATGATGATGAGTCCGGCAGGACGGCAGGATTTTGTGTCGTCCTTGAAGGGACTCGAATTGAATTGGGGGCCTGTTCCCAGCACTCTCAGCCTGCCCTGAGCGCAGTCGAAGGGTGCTGGGCAATGATTGTGCCGCCCTTCGGGCTAGCAGCTTCGCGGGTGTCCATTCAAGGCCGTCGTTTGGCCTTGAGCGGGGTTTTTCGTTCGAACAACCAGAGTCTCCTGGTTCACCCTAAAAGACCCGCTCAAGCTTCGCTTGAACGGGGCACTCAAATCTTACCTGGGCTACCCGCCCTTGAGCGGGGATTTTCCTCGGATAAACATCCACCGGTGCCATACGTCACCGTCCTTATAATCCAGACTACATATCCTAAACCTTATGCCATGGGGCCTGAAGCGTTACCAGAACACCGGTGATCTCCACTTCGTCACTTTCAGTTGTTATCGCCGGCTTCCGCTGCTGGAAAAGCACCATGCCCAGCCTCTATTCGAGTGGGCTCTGGAGCAGGCGCGCCTCAACTACGGCCTTGGTGTCATCGGCTACGTCATCATGCCGGAACACGTTCACCTGCTGCTAAGCGAACCGGAGCGAGGTACCCTCGCCACCGCCTTGAAAGCTATCAAACAATCAGTAGCGCGGAGGATTGTCAGCCGCGGCGGACACTTTTGGCAGGAGCGTTATTACGACTTCAACGTACGAACCGCAAAGAAACGCATCGAGAAGTTGCGGTATATGCACCGTAATCCCGTTAAGCGCGGGTTGGTAGAGAAGCCGGAAGATTGGCGATGGAGTAGTTTCCGTAACTACGCCACCGGGGAAGAAGGAACCGTCGAAATTGAGTCCCCGTGGACCGCCCACAAACGCGAACGCATGGGAATTACCATGAAAGACGTCCAACCCGCGGGTGGGGATTCTCGTTCAACATCAAAGCAGGTATACAAACAGTCGGGTGCCCCATTCAAGGCCATCCTTTGGCCTTGAGTGGGGGTTTTCCTTCAACATCAAAGCAGATAAACGAAGACTCGGGTGCCCCATTCAAGGCCATCGGTTGGCCTTGAGTGGGGCTTTTCCTTCGGATAACGAGATTTTCGTCGTTTACCCCAAAAGACCCGCTCAAGCTTCGCTTGAACGGGGCACCCGAGCATTTACCTGGGCCACCCGCCCACCCGCCCAAAACTGCCGGGTGCCGGGTGCCCCATTCAAGGCCGTCGTTTGGCCTTGAGTGGGGCTTTTCGTTGGAACAACCAGAGTCTACTGCTTCACCCTAAAAGACCCGCTCAAGCTTCGCTTGATAGCCTGCCCTGAGCGCAGCCGAAGGGGGCACCCGAATCTTACCCGGGCCACCCGCCCTTGGGATCAGTCGGTAGGGTGGACCAACCGCCCCCCGCCAAACTATCGATTAACTGGTGTAAGAGATGCCGTGAATTGCCGAGCGCCCTTTTCGACCACGAAATGACGAGAAATATATCCGTCAGCGCTCACAGTCATCGAAATTGAGCCTAGAATAATATTTGCCTGGGCAAGTTGGTACATGCACGGTTTTCCATCCGTTTGGTCACACTCAAGAAAGCGAGGAAACGAGTCCACCAGGGGGAGACTTCTGCGCTTTGGATCATTAAGTAGAGCACTGAAGATTGTATTCTGGTCGTCGACGGAGAAAAGGAAGTCGATTTTATAAGACGAAATGGGCTTGTCAGTTGCTGAATCAACAACATCTATCCGCACCACATCTCCGTCGTGCCAAGCAGCTGCTGAAGCCCTTAGAACCGATGACTCGCGTACGAGTTGTCGAAGCTGGTTTTGCAGGTCGGTGACGTTTCGTCGATACTGCTCGCCGCGACGAGCCTGTTGTGAGGCTTTGTCATATTGCGCCTGAAGGCCTGCAGCTTTAGTGCTAACCTCGTCTAATCGCAGGATAAGACTGTCCCGCTGGCTCGTTAACTTATCAATCTGAGCGTTTAAGGCCGAGCGTTTTTCATTTAATTGATCTAAGCTAATCTTAGCGCGATCTTCTGCATTGCGAAGTGATTCTAGTTTGGTTTGGAACCAACCATTAGCATATCCGATGGCACCCGTTAAAACCGCGATCGCAATGGCCGCAAGCGGCTGTAATACCGCAGGTCTTTGGAACCATGGGCGACGCAATTCTAGGATTTCCAATTCCGACTTGATCCTATTCACTTTTGCCCGCGCGACCTCGGCCTGAAGCTTTTCGATCTCCAGGTTTGATCTGGCCGCGTCGCTGGCTGGGGCGGGGTTGATAGGCGGCGTATCGGGCATCGGTGGGAGGCAGTGTACCGCACATAGCCGGAAAACGGTAGTTATAAAGTCTGCGCTAACCCCGGGTGCCCCATCCAACGCCGTCGTTTGGCGCTGAGTGGGGTTTTTCGTTCAAACAATCAGAATCTCATGGTTCACCTAAAAGACCAAGTCAAGCTTCGCTTGAACGGGGCACCCGAGTGTTTACCCAGACCACCCGTCTAAGTCTCCCCCATAGTTGACCTGACGAGCAGACGGTGTACACGTAAGGTGTGACACGTGAGGTGTGACCTGTGAGATCGGGTGCCCCATTCAAGGCCGTCGTTTGGCCTTGAGTGGGGGATTTTTCGTTCGAACAACCAGAGTCTACTGGTTCACCCTAAGAGACCCGCTCAAGCTTCGCTTGATAGCCTGCCCTGAGCGCAGTCGAAGGGGCCACCCGAATCTTACCCGGGCCACCTGCCCCACCCGCCTACAAACTGATCACAGCGACATAGGCTAAGAGCCCTAATGCGAAAACGGTAAGTATCTGTGATAGATTTCCCGACCACACATTGATATTCCAATTCCTTCGTTCCATCTGCTTCAGCCTGGCCACCTTTTCTTTGATGGCCGCATTGGAATCGGCAATACCCGATTTAAATTCGGCTTTGCTTAGAGGCTTCCCGTTCTGCAAACTTATAGGTCGAGGTGCTACTTCATAGTAGTCGACACGTGCGGCTTGTTCCTTTGCTTGTGCGCTGAAATAGTCTGCCTGGCGCACGGCTGCAACATATCGAAAATAACACCAGTTCCGGACCATCGCACAGAAAAGCCCAAGTAGGAGAAGCAGCAATCCAACTTTGATTCCCCACACCGGTGCTAGCCGCCGTTGATTCGATCCAACGAAAGTGATAACCAGCGCCGCCGCGCTCCCATCGAAGATGGCTAGCTTCTCGAAATATCCCAGCATATCGCGGGCGCCTGAGATTTGGCTCTCATGGAGCAGCTTGCCGGCTTCGTTCGCCTCCTCGACCGCCTGTTTCCAAAGGTGCTCGCGACGAACTTGTTCGATCGAATGTGGACCAGAATTCATAGAACACAAATCCGACGGGTGCCCCATTCTAGTCTTCTCTTGCCCTGGGGTGGGGCACCCGCGCCCCAGCGTAACCGAGGGGGACCCGATCTAGATCATCTTCCAAAGTGAGTGCAAGAATGCGCCAATTAGGATAATCGCTCCCAGAATCCCGGTTCCTGCACAAAAAGGAAAGATGAAGCTCCACACTTTGAAGTAACGCTCCTGCGCTTCCGCAGTCCGTCGCTTGTATTCCTGAAGAGCAGCAATCTGACCAGACCTATTGAGTGTTCTCGCGAGATCAATTGCGGTTCTAGAGAAAAATCGGGCTTGAAAGATTTCGAAAACGATATAGGCAAAGAGGGAGAGGCACATCAGCAGCGCCGATCCCACTAATTCGACCGGGCCAAGCCTCGCCTTCGTGCCAGACCATGCGGCGAAAAAACCCGCATAGCCCAAACCGAGGACAAGTTTCGTGTAGTTGGACGCCTGATCAAAAATTGACTTTTGGATGTCGGTCAGCTCTGAGAGAAACTGCCTTTGCTCGACCTCGCCGGAGCTGATAATTGCGGTCGTTGGTGGCATTGCAATAAACCCCTCTTCGTTGTGAGGTGCTCCCACCGTAGCCTTCCTTTGACTCGGGTGGGGGATTTTCGTTCCTGCAATAGAGTTCCCCACCGAAGCAAAAGCGCCTTGGGCGGGCCACCCGCCTGCCTTACCTGTGCCTCTCGCCTTCGGATGAGATAGCTTTATCCGTGATTTCTACCTTGTGTTCTCCGAACAGAATAGCCTGTTCGATCTCATCGTCTGTTGTTTTCAGATTTTCCAATATCTCCGTGTCTAACTCGACGGAAAGGGTTCCAACCACTTCGATAGGATACGTCTCATCGGCATCATAATAATGCTCGTTGCGCTCACTAATGCTTATTCTTTCGGCCTTTTCCTCGTCCAGCAAGTAGTAGTCCGCTTTGAAAATGGCGTAGTTCAGTTCGCACTCCACCGTGCCCGTAAACGGAATGGCGATCTCGCTACCTCCGTAATATTCCATCTGGTCAAATGCGAAAACGACATTCTCGGGACTTCCCACCATGATGATTAGCCCTTCACCATTATCATCCGGAATTTCTCTACTGAATACAGTTTCTGAGACAAGCACATCTACAATATCGTCCTCAAGCATTTGTAACAAACTATCTTTAAGCTTCGGAAGAACCTTGGAAGCACGAATGAGGTTTGACGTCGCTGCGTCGCTTGGTAACTGCTCGAGGGCGAGCTGACATTCAGGAGTCTCAATGAATGACTCCAGCTCTTTGAATGCCGAAATATTGGGGATATTTGCCGATGCTTTGAAGAGCGCGCTGTCGTTCGCGATTACATACAGATGCTCTACCGTAGCAGCAAGCTCAACGATAAGCTGAAAGATAAAACTATCTGGTATATCAACGCGATGCTTCACCTCGGTGAACGGCGGCGCTCCATTGAAATAGTCTTGAATCACGCGTCGGGTATGTTCGAGCGTAATTCCGTATTCGATGGCGGCGGATTCCTTCAGCCAGTCGCCGAACTCTTCATCAGCATACAGACCGGCTGCAGCCAGGCCTCTCTCCGCTTCTTCGAGGATTTTAGTCGAGTGCTCAGCGATGTTCGGAGACAGTGAGCGCCGAATCAGCGAGGTGGCGGCTTTCTGGATTTGCTTCAGATCGGCTTCGAGGAGCTGTGTCTGTTGTGAAGTAAATTCCCGTCTGACGAACTCCGGCACATGCAAACGGACAATCTTGCCTTTGCAAAGCCGCAACAATGCTCGAAACGCGTTCTTAGCACGCTTAGGGTCATTTCTATAGATCGAGGAGTCAAGCACCACGTCCATCATCGGCGACCATGAAAACCCTTTTCGACTAGGAACCGCCTGGTGCCCCAGGTTCGCCCTTCTGTTGGGCTAACCTGGGTATCCACCGTCTATCCACTAACCACTATTCACCATCCACTGCCTACGAACATCCGCTAGTCGACCCGCACTCGTTGCACCGGTAACAACTCCCGTTCCGCGTCATGATCGCGCCGCAGACGGTGCAGACGGGCGCGTCGCCCATGTCGATCAGCTCTTTCAGCGCGTCGGAGGCGTGGATCGGGCCGGCCTTGCCAAAATGCAGGTCCCTCGGCTCGCTACGCTCGCTCGGGATGACACCCACTTTGTTTTCACCTTCCGTGAAATCCCCAAACGACTTCTGCCCATACCCGTTCTCGTCCGGGGTGCCCGGCGGCGGAGCGTTAACGTACTTGGGACGCAGGCCGTCGAACAGCGCCTGCTGCTGCCCGGTGAGGAAGCGCAATTGCAGCCAGCGGAAGATGTAATCCATGATCGACTTGGCGAAGCCGATGTCGGGATTGCCGCTCCAGCCGCTGGGCTCAAAGCGCGTATGCGAGAACTTCTCGCACAGCAGCTTCAGCGGTACGCCGTGCTGCAAGCCGATCGACACCGCGCAGGCGAAGCTGTCCATCAGGCCGCTGACGGTCGAGCCTTCCTTGGCCATGGTGATGAAGATCTCGCCCGGCATGCCGTCTTTGTAGAGTCCTACAGTGAGGTAGCCCTCGTGTCCGCCCACATTGAACTTGTGGGTGATGGACAGCCGCTCGTCGGGAAGACGATGACGGATCGCCCGCGGCGGAGCGGCACCCTCATCCACAACTTCGGCAACCGCGATCGCGTCGCCCTTCTGCGATTTCGCCGTGGCCGAGCCCATCGAGCTCAGCGGCTGCGCCTTCTTCGAGCCATCGCGGTAAATCGCCACCGCCTTCAGCCCCAGCTTCCATGCCTGGATGTAGGCCTCCATGATCTCTTCCACGGTGGCCGACTCCGGCATGTTGATGGTCTTCGAAATTGCGCCGGAGATGAACGGCTGCGCCGCCGCCATCATGCGCACGTGTCCCATGTAAGCAATGGTGCGCGTGCCCTTGGTCGGCTTGAAGGAGCAGTCGAAGACCGGCAGGTGCTCGTCCTTGATGGCGGGCGCGCCTTCGATGGTGCCGGTGGCGTCGATGTAGCTCACGATGGCGTTAGTCTGGTCGGCGGTGTAGCCCAGCTTGAACAGCGCGGCCGGCACGGTGTTGTTGACGATCTTGATCATGCCGCCGCCCACCAGCTTCTTGTACTTCACCAGCGCCAGGTCGGGCTCGATGCCGGTGGTGTCGCAGTCCATCATGAAGCCGATGGTGCCGGTGGGCGCCAGCACCGTGACCTGCGCGTTGCGATAGCCGAACTTCTCACCGTGCTTCAGGGCTTCGTCCCAACATTCCTTGCTGGCCTCGTAGAGCGCGGTGGGAACGTTGGTGCGGTTGATGTTGTTCACCGACGCGCGATGCATGCGGATGACATCGAGGAAGGGCTCGCGATTGATGTACCAGCCGGGACAGGCAGCGCCGGGGCAGTGGCTAGTGGTCAGTGGCTGGTGGCCAGTAGAAGCGCGCGCGCTAGAAGAATTGTCATCATGAGCCGAACCGGTGCCCCCGACAAGTGCCGGAATGGTCGGCGAGGGATCTGCTGTTCCTGGCCACTGGCCACTAGTCACTGGCCACTTCTCGGTTCCCAGTTCGCGAATACACAGTTCCGTCGCCGGCGCCAGCGGCTGGCACAGCTCGGCGACTTTCGATGACTGCAAATACGCTTCGCCGCACATGATCGCGGTGACGCAGGCAGCGTAGTCGCGTCCGGCGTCGGAGTCGTAAGGCAGGCCCGCGGCCATCAGCAGCGCGCCCAAGTTGGCATAGCCGAGTCCCAGCGGACGATAGTCATGCGAGTTCTTGCCGATCGCCTCCGTCGGATAGCCGCTGTTGTCCACCAGGATTTCCTGCGCAGTGATCATGACGGCACAGGCGTGACGGTAGGCCTCGACATCGAACGTTCCGTTAGGCGCGAACTTCATCAGGTTCAGGCTGGCAAGGTTGCACGCCGAGTCGTCAAGGAACATGTACTCGCTGCAAGGATTCGAGGCGTTGATTCGCGCCGTGTTCTTCGACGTGTGCCAGCGATTGACCGTGGTGTCGTACTGCATGCCGGGATCGCCGCAGTGCCAGGTCGCGTCGGAAATCTTACGCAGCAGCTCTTTGGCCTTGTGGGTCTTGATGGGACGGCCGTCCTTCACCGCGCGGGTGGAGAAGTCGGCGTCGCGCAGCACCGCGTACATGAAGTCATCGGTCACGCGCACCGAGTTGTTGGCGTTCTGGAAGAAGATGGACGAGTAGGCGTCGCTGTCGGGACCGCTGCCGTCGTAGCCGTGCTCGATCAGCGCCCAAGCCTTGGCTTCCTCCTTCTGCTTGCACTCAATGAACTCGGTGATGTCGGGATGGTCGACGTTGAGGATGACCATCTTGGCGGCGCGACGCGTCTTGCCGCCGCTCTTGATGACGCCGGCGAAGGCGTCAAAGCCTTTCATGAAGCTCAGCGGCCCGCTGGCCGTGCCGCCGCCGGAGAGCGATTCGGTGGACGACCGCAGCGGCGACAGGTTCGTGCCCGTGCCCGATCCCCACTTGAAGAGCATGCCTTCGGTCTTGGCGAGCGTCAGGATGGAATCGAGCGAGTCGCGCACCGAGTTGATGAAGCAGGCCGAGCACTGCGGATTGCGATAGCCCACGACGCCGTATTCCACCCGCTGCATCTCGGGATTCCAGTGCCAGTTCTGCGCGTCGGAGTTGGGCTCGATGCGATCGCAGCCGACGTTGAACCACACCGGCGAATTGAAGGCCGCCTTCTGCTGCAACAGCAGGTGCGCCAGCTCATCGTGAAAGATGGCCGCGTCTTCCGCGCTGCGGAAATAGCCGCCGGCGATGCCCCAGTCGCGAATGCTTTCCGCAACGCGGGTGACCAGCGCGCGCGCACCGCTCTCGCGCTCGGGCGTGCCCACCTCGCCATGCAGATATTTGCTGGCCACGATATTGGTCGCGGTCATCGACCAGTCTTTCGGCACCTCAACATCTTTCTGCTCGAAGATGATGCCGCCCTGCGAGTCGGTGATTTGCGCTGTGCGCAGCTCCCATTCCAGCTCGTCATAAGGCGAGACCCCGGCCTTGGTAAAGAACCGCTTGAAGGTCAGGCCTGGTGCGGTCTTGGTTTTGATCTGGCCGGGCGCCTGGTTCTTGGTCGCGTTGACTGCGGCGCTCGTCGTGGTCGTCGTCGTTGTGTCGGCCATTCGCTTGCTCCTGATAATTATTTGAGTTGAGAAATTGCGTCGGCAGTGCTGTGACTGGCGAGAGATGACCCAAAAGGTCGATGTTCTTCTGCGGAAGTGCGCAAAAACGAGATCCATGCGCACTCCGCATACATCTCAGCAATACGCTTAACTGATCTAGGCAGAACCATCCAACCCACATAAAACGCGCAAAACAGTGCTATGCCACCGACCACTGAGGCTGGATTGAAAGCGCCATGGCCCAAAACTCTACCGTAAACGGCTGAGAACGTCATTGCGATCAGTGCAATAATCGTCCACATCACACGACAGGCGAGCAGATTCCGGCAAAAGCCATACTCAGTAACATGTTTTAACCAAAGACCATTTGGATCATGTTGTCGCAAGTATTGCCGTACTTGACGAAACGCATCGACTATCGCTCTATCCGCTAGCTCCAAATCTTTGGCTTCATCACGGGAGCTTGGAAGGTGTGTATTAAACTTCTCCATCAAAGCATTCCGAATAGTTAACTTGAGTTCACCGCCAAGCGTCTGATCGCGGTAACGAATGAACCGTGTCGAAGGAGGCCCACCCCAGCTCTTCCAAAGTTGTTCTTCTACTATGTTTCCGCGAGCGCGCACTAGGTAAGTCAATCCATAAAGCAGAGCCATGGAAGACACACTACCCGCCGCAAAGATTGGCCAACTGCTCAGATTTGGCGCAGCATAGATTGCAGCTACCAGTATCGGAAACACGACGATCAAGGCCGGTGCGAGCCGTGCTTTTAGCTCATACGGATCTAATAACTTCTCAATCATTTCATTCCAGCCGTAGCGGCGAGGACCCTTGTCCAATCCACAACGGACGAGGGTTCCGCATTTCCTTTCAGTAGTTCGGCGGAGCTATAGTCAGTGCGCGAAGGAACATTGCCACAGTAGAACCACAAATTGCCGGACTTATGTGTGCTGGCTAGCTTCGTTCCAACCTTCACAAAACCATTTACGATTGCGCGACTCGGATGACTGGAATCGCCCTTGGCAGAGATAATTGCAAACCGCGGACAGAATCGTTCAATGTCGCTCTGCGAGAGATTGCCGTCACTGGCATGGTGTGGAACGCCCATATACAGCAAATTGTTCCAGTCAGCAGATATAAAGGAGAGCGCTTTAGCTCCTGCATCTCCTGTAAAGAGCAAGTTACCATTTACCGCTTTAACGCCCAAGATCACGCTTGTTTCGTTAAATGGCTGCGTTGTTGGGTTCTCCTTTACGCTCGATTTCCGCAACAGCCCGGAAAGGGGAGAAAGGGGCGGTGCGATAGGTGAAGAAGATGAAAGCAACGTCGCAAGCGTCGTATGCTTCGGCGCCTGATAGGGCGTGACGGGCGGAAGATTTGGGAACGGGTTGAAGCTATTACCGCGCAAGCCGGTCAAGGCTGTTAGCTGCCGCGGGCGAATAGAGTCCCTTATCTCTGCAAACTCCCCGATCATTCTCCGGTAAAAAGACTGCGAGGGAGCTAAAACCCACATATTCGGAAACCCTGCAAGACATGCCCCTGCGAATGGTTCCTGGGGCTGCAGATTTCGGCAAACAAAAACACAAGCCAACTCTCTGGTCGTTTCCACCACTTCCTTCACTCCGTCAGAAGATGCGTATGCGCGGCGGAGAATATCAGCACTGACGTGGTTCCGTATGTCATGCATCCAAGCATTTTGGATTGCAATCTCTGTATTCTCGACAATCTTGACAAGACCTCGTGCGTGGTCGTTGTGAGCATGCGTGCACACTACCGCCCAAAGATTCGTGTACCCTCGGCTTAGGAGGAACTCAAGAACTACATCGGCGTCCACAGCAGAGCCGCCGTCGATAAGAACACGGTGCGGACACGAATCGTGCCACTGAGTTACGACGATGCAGTCCGCATCACCTAGCGAAAGAACATCCACTTCAATACCGTCGAACATGTAAAAACCCTCTGAAAAGTTCAAACTGCGCACAAGATTGCGGGGGCCGCTTCTCGTGCCTGGGAACAGAGCAGAAGAAGAAGCCCCCGGTTTGCTGTCACCGCATGATAGGGTCCGCCGCGCAGCTCGCGCCGCGCGACGGAGTGAATCAGACTTGAAAAGGAACAACCGCAGATGCCATCGTCTAGGCGATGACTTCGTCGGCCCATTTGTCGTCCCGCCGGCGGCGGGACGGTGCTACGTCTCTCTCGCAAACCATGGGAGAGGGCTACCTCGGATTCGTCACTTACCCCGTGCTCATACCCGTGACCTGCTGCTTCGATTCGACCCGAGGAGAATGGTTCTGCTGCCTGCCTGAGGGCCCAGTTGCCGTCGCGAATCACCTCTGGCCGCTACGGCCTTTCAGAGGAGAATCGTTGCTCCGATTTACCCCTCGTTTTGCGAACAGTACTCCCGACATCTTGTGGATGTCAAGAGGGGAATACAACATATTGTGATTTTACCATTTTGAGACCGGGCGAGATATAGCCCCTCCTCAACCTTCATTTTGCAACCAGGTTGCAACAGAGGCGCTTCGCTGGATGGCCTTACGACCGACGAAATCTCGCGCCGACCCGGTCCGGAGTATCGCCCCATTGTGCAAGCCTCCGCCTCGTAACTTCTCGGACTCTAGACCTCGGGCCCGGAGCATTCAACGCCCGATCTTGGTGCAGCAATGTGGATTTCTGTGGATTGCGAGGAAAACCCCGCCGCAATGTCTCGCCGCGCCCCAGTTCTCCTCCTCGTGCCGCCGCGATCTCCCTTCGTGTTGCGCTGTGACCTCTTCCACTTCGCCGCAAGCGATTCGCCCCCTCGACGCGACCTCGCCTCAATCGTGATCAGCGTGTATTCTTGTTGCACGCACGCAAGCATCCCGGGGTGGGGGCCGATGTCATCTTTGCTGACCCGATTCGCCGCACGGCGGCGTCTATCACTTCGTCCCGTGTTCGTCGTCATTGTGATCCTGTTTGTCGCGGCGAGCGCGCAATCCTCCGCCAAGCCCTCGCGCAACCAGTTTCTTCTTATCTCCGACATTCACTTCAACCCCATGGCCGACCCCGCACTGGTGGACAGGCTCGCCGCGCATGATCCCACAGAGTGGGAGTCGATCCTCAACACCTCCAAGCTCACGGCCTACAGCCAATATGGCGAGGACACCAACTGGTGGCTGCTGCAGTCGGCCCTCGAGCACATGCCCGACTATCTGCCCAACCCGGCATTCATCATGTTCACCGGCGATCTGCTGGTGCACCAGTTTCCCCAGACCTTCGACCGCACCGCCCGGCTGCACGACCTGGCGCACCGTCGCGCCTTCGTGCTCAAGACGGTCGAGTTCCTCGCGCTTGAGCTTCGCAAGCGCTACCCGGATACCAGGATCTTTGTGACTCCGGGTAACGATGACGACGATTGCGGCAACTACACGATTGATCCCCACGGCGCTTTCCTCAGCGACACCGCGGAGCCTGCGCGCAAGCTGGCCCATGCCGACGATGCTTTCGTGACCGACTGGAAGGCCTTGGGCAGCTACAACGCGCCCCACCCCACGCTGCCGCAGGTCCGAATTCTGTCGTTGAACGACATTTTCTTCTCCAAGAAGTATCAGCCTGCCAGCTTCAGCAAGGGATGTTCCAGTGCGTCTTCCGCCGGAGCCGGCGAGCTCTTTACATGGCTCCAGTCGAACCTGGCCAAGGCCAAACAAGCGCACGAAAAGGTATGGCTGATGTTCCACATTCCGCCGGGCATCGATGGCTTCTTTACGGTGCAGCGGTACGTGTCGCTCGCCGCCCATGCCGATACCGCGAGCACGGCGTGCACGCAAGCGGTCGAGCCTCTATGGGCCGGTGATTGGACGGAGAAATTCGATGCCTTGCTGGAGCAGTTCCACGACACCGTGCTCGCCGGTTTTTCCGGCCACACCCATTCCGACGACTTCCGCCTGATCGATGCCCCCGGCGCGAATAAGCTTTTTGTTCTGGTCGATCCGGCGATCTCGCCGGTGTATGGACAAAATCCCGGTTTTCGCGTGGTGACCTACAATGCCGACGGGACTCTGGCGGATCAGACTACTTATTACCTGACCAACCTCGAGCACGCTACCAGCACCAATCCTGGAGTGTGGGCGAAGGAATACACGTTCACCGAAGAGTGGAAAGCGAAGCAACTGGATGCGGCCGCGATTGCGATGCTCTACGATGAGATCAAGGACGATGCTAAGGTGCGCGATCGCTGGTTCACTCTGTATAACGTCTCCCGCGCATCGTTGACTCTGCCGGAAAAAGCTACGCGCGGATTCTACTGTGCCTCCGGCGCGCTAGAGCGCTCTACCTACCAGAGCTGCTTCTGCCCCGCACCTGCCCCGGCAGCAATTGCTCCATTGCGTACGCTGCCTCTTTCGAAATAGTTTGCCTGACAGAGTGCGGGACCTGGGGCACCAGGCTGTCAATGCAACCTTCCGGCAATGCGGCGGCAAATCGATTCTCATTCAATGTTGCCATTGCGATATGGCACCTGAAGTACAGGACAAGAAAACCTTACCCGCCCAAGCCAGCCGGGCATTACAATTTCCGCTCCGACAGTGCGAGGATATGGACCCGATCCGCAAAAAAACGGAAAGCTCCGCGGGACTTGTGCAAACGTCAGTGGCCCAGCCTCAGCCCGGATTCCGCCTGTTTGCCTCGCGTAACCGGCAGGTACTAATTTTCGGTCTGGTGCTTGTCCTGGGCACGGCGGCGCTTTATTACCCGGTAAGCAGCCATCCCTTTGCCAATTACGACGACGATTTTTATGTAACCCAAAATGCCCACGTCAAATCCGGCTTGCACTGGGAGACGGTTACCTGGGCTTTCACAACCTATGATGCCGGTAATTGGCATCCTCTAACCTGGCTCGCTCACGCCTTAGACTTCGAATTCTTTCAGCTCGATCCATCGGGCCACCACGACGTCAACGTGTTATTACACGTACTGAATGTCGCACTCCTGTTCCTCATCCTGCTACAAGCGACGGGGTATGCGGGACGCAGTTTCGTGGTGGCTGCACTGTTTGCCTGGCATCCCATCAACGTCGAATCGGTGGCCTGGATCGCAGAACGCAAGAACCTGCTGAGCATGTTCTTCTTTCTGCTGGCGCTCGCAGCTTATCGTTGGTATGCGCGCCGACCGCAGGTGCAGAGCTATCTCGTCGTCATGTCGCTGTATGCGCTGGGTCTGATGGCAAAGCCGCAGGTAATCACGTTGCCTTTCGTGCTGCTGCTGTGGGACCACTGGCCTTTGCGGCGAATGTCCGCCGGAAACCAAGAGCCCGCGGCGGGCGACACCGCAGCGGCTATTCCAACCCGCAGTTTTTCGTCGCTCGTATTAGAGAAGCTTCCGCTTCTTGTTCTTGCGCCGGCCAGCGCGCTGGTTACGATGAAGGCGCAGAGAACGCTGGAGGCGATACGGCCGTATCCCTTGTGGATTCGCCTGGAAAACGCGATCGTTTCCTACGCGCGTTATATAGGCAAGCTGTTCTGGCCGTTGCGGCTCACGGTGATGTATCCCTACCCCGTAAACTCTCTGACCCTCTGGCAGCTCGCGGCGGCAGTTCTCTTCCTGCTGGTTGTGACTGCGTGGGTGGTCAGGCTCAGGCATAAGCGTTATCTGCTGGTAGGCTGGTTGTGGTTCTTAGGAACGCTCGTGCCCATGATTGGCCTGGTGCAAGTCGGCAGCCAGGCAATGGCCGATCGCTATGCCTATTTGCCCGCCATCGGATTGTTCATCATGATTTGCTGGGGCGTGGCCGACTGGGCTGGCCAGAGGCATCTTTCCCCTGCCTTACCGGCGGCAGCAAGTCTTGCGGTGTTGTTGGCGCTGACGATGTTTACGCGACGTCAGATTGATTACTGGAGCGACGACGTAGCCCTGTGGTCGCACGCCGTTCAGGTCACCAACGGCAATTGGCTGGCAGAAAGTAATCTGGGAAAATCGCTGATGGCCGAGGGACACACCGATCAAGCGATGCCCCATTTTCGCGCCTCGGAAGCCATCAATCCCTACGGCCTAGTCAGCCATTGGGAGATCGCAGTGTACGAGTACCAACACCGCAATTTCGCCTCCGCCATCCAGGAATTTCACCAAGTGCAAGCGGTGACCAGAAGCCTGCCGATCAAGTCTGAGGCGTATATCAATGCCGGATTTGCTTATCTTGATCTTGACGATTACGCCGATGCACGGGAGAGCTTCCAGGCGGCGTTAGATCTTAAGCCTCTGGCCACATATCGGGCGTGGATGGGCATGGGAGTCGCGGCGCAAAAATCCGGAGATCTGAAGCAGGCCATCCAAGACTACTCCCGCTCGATCAAAGCGAGAGCCACCGATATCAGCTACCTGTTGCTATCTCGGGCGTTGGAGCAAAGCGGCCGCACCACTGAGGCCCATGAGGCACGCGAAAAGGCGAAGGCCCTGTCAACCGACTTTGCGGTCGCCGAGCAGAAAACCGAAGAACTTTTGAGGGGCTGAAATAAAAAACTCTACGGCTTCTTCTTCGTCCATTGATGGATGCGATCCGGCGCCTACTCCAGATTTCGACGGAGTTTCCGGCGCTGAAGCGCCGGGCGCCCCGCCTCGAACGCACTCGAACCTTCTATCTACCAGAGCCGCTTCTGCCCCGCACCTGCCCCGGCAGCAATTGCTCCATTGCGTACGCTGACCCTATCGAAATAGTCGAGGCGGGGCCTAAGAGCTGCACGAAAGCGAGCCAAAGTTAACCGGGAGGAAACCGGGAACGCATGGGAGTGCTGCTGCAGGTAAACGAAACCAGAACCTCACCAAGCCAGGTCGGCTTGGGTGGGCCACCCGTCCAGAGACGGAGATGTTTGCGTCTTAACTTCTAATTGTCCTGCGGGATTTGTTTCTCGGCTAACTTTACTCTCAATTCTTCAACTGTTAGCTTTAAGGCTTTACGCGCTGCGCGCGAACGCCTTCTACGAAATCGCTCCAATGACCGTTGGGTTGTCCTTAGTAAGACGATCTGAATCGCACCGGCAATAATCACCCCATAAACAAACAGCCTCACTACGGTTGAGTCGTCGAGGTGGATCACAACCAGATACATGAGGAGAGCCGAGCCCATAAGAATAGCGATGATAAGTTGGATTGCTAAAGACGCCGTGTAAGCCAGATCTAGCAAGCGATCCTCGACTTCGCTTAGGAATTCATTTTCCTTGTAATCATTCAGCTGCGCTTCAAGAGACGCAAGTCTCTTCTGAAGTGCTGCGATTGAGCGTTCGGCCCACCAATTCTTGATTGTAGGGCTCGAAATGTTTGCCAGCACGCTCAGCGGATACGCCAAGACGAGAGCCGCTATGGCCAGGACAAGCGCCCACCAATCGAGGCCGTGATCCCATCTCATGTTGAATATTCCCGGCCGCATTGTACGATTAAGAAAATCTTGATTCAAGGAGCTCGTATTCAAGATGGGCTTTACGCCTTGGGCCACCGTGTCTGAAGCCGGTCCTGGTGGCGTGCCGTTTCGCCTGGCTGAAGCCTGGTGCTTCCACGGTCGAACAGGACATTTCTTTTGCAGTTCTCATTAGCCAACTGATGGATGGATCTCCATCCCAGGTCTCGAACCCCGCGAGACCCGGGGCACCCCGCCAACTCTTTCAGGTCCCTTTCGACTCGGAAATAATGTTCAGAAGCGGAGGCCACTCGGGTGTATAGTGTTCGCCAGTCTAGGGGCGACAAAATAGAAATCATGGTTTTAGAAGGGGCGAGGACCCGCTTCAACTCATAGCGAGGTGAGTTGAGCTTTCGTGAATTCAATCGAAAAGGAGGGTTCGATCCTTGAAGATGCATAGCGTTTCGTCGCTGTCGCTGCTCGTCCTGTGCCTGGCCCTGGTTGCGGTTCCGGCTATAGCACAAGAACAAGTAGATTACGACAACGGTCCGGTCAACGGTCAGGTCAATGCTCGGCCGATTAACTTCGGCTACACCGTCACCGACAATTTCCAGAACAACGGCCTGCTGACCTTTTCCGGCTTTTCGTTCTGGGTGTGGTATATCCCCGGCGACTCCCCCTTGCAGGTCGAAGTTTCGATCGGTTCCACCCCGTATGGCAGCGATCTGTACGATCAGTACGTCAACCTGGGACAGGGAACAAATTGCTTCACCAATAGGTTTGGTTACAACGTTTGCCTTGAGTCTGTCGAGACCAGGTTCCTTAGCCTCTCCGGCACGACCTGGTTGACCCTGCAGAACGCGAGCACCATCTTTGGCCTCCCGCTCTACTGGGATCAGAACTCCGGCGCCGGCTGCATGTCGCAAGGCTGCCCATCGAAGGCCCTGCAGAAATATCTCGGATGTTGTATTCCGACGGCAGCGATACCTTCGGAAGCGTTCACGACTTACGGCTTCATGATCGACAAGACCCGCAGGACCGAGAGGGCTCACTAGGCCAGCAGCATCACGCGCTCGGTTCCGGCATACTCGGTCTGGCTAGCGTTTTGCGGCGCAGGCACCCGACCGCTCAGCCGCGCAAAAATCTTTCATCATGGTAGGTTGGGCCAAGTACCACCGTTGGTCACCGTCGGTGGTGTACGATGATGCACGCCTTCCCACACGTTCGCAGAAAGCGCGAATGTGCGGGGAACCCGGTCCCTTACTGGATTTTCTTTTCGCGCGACCGGTGGGATACCGAATTCCGAACACATTTTTTTGATTCGTGATATAAACCGTCCTTCCCCAAGCAAAGCCATGGACGACCAGTTTCAAACGCGAGCCGCCGCTCTGAAGGGATTGGCGCAAGCCGCTAAATTTGGGACGCTCAGCGAGGCCGAGAACTTGCTGCTGGAGAAAGTTCCCAGCGGCAAAGAGGCAAAGTGCCCGGACCCGGGACGCAATGGTTACGATCCGAAAGACGCGGGCAAGTGGGGATCGCAGCGCGAAATCCGCGCCGAGCTGGTGGCTTGGTTATGTACGGACGAGCAAGCCCGGAAACACGTTCCCTGGCGAGGAATCCAGGTATTTGGGGCTGACGTTAGCGGCGCTCTTGACCTCTCGTTCGTGAATATTCCTTTTCGACTGGCGTTTCGCCACTGTCGCCTGAAGGAGCGCATCGATCTAGGATGGGCTGAGGTGTCATACCTCAATCTCGAAGGCAGTTGGGTAGGCGGGATATCGGCCGACGGTGTGATCGTGAAGAGTGACGTGATATTGGGGAAGGGTTTTACCGCCGTCGGCAAAGTGGGGTTCAAGGGCGCCCAGATCGGGGGTGATCTCGACTTCGACGGCGGAGCCTTTACGAACCCGGCCAAAAAAGACGACCCCGAAAGCGTCACGGCGCTCGGCGCCGACGAAATCAATGTCACGGGCTCGGTTTTCCTAAGGAACGGCTTCTCCGCCAACGGAGAAGTGCGGCTCACCCGTGCGCAAATCGGGGGCAATTTGGAGTGCGACGGTGGAACGTTTAGAAACAAAGGCGGCAGGTCACTCAACGCCGCCGGCATCAACGTCAAGGGCCATGTATTTCTCAGGCGCGATCCGAACCCAGAAAAAAACGCAGAAGGGAAAGAAATCCCATTTATGGCGGAGGGCGAGGTAAATCTGGTTACCGCATGCGTTGACGGGCAACTTGATTGTTCCGGTGGTCTTTTCTGCAACCCCACTGGCCAAGGGCTCAGCGCCGATCGCCTCATCGTGAAAAGCTCGGTTTACTTGAACGACGGGTTCACCGCCAATGGCACATTGAAACTGTCAGGCGTGCAAGTCGGGGGAACGTTCGACTGCAGTGGCGGAAATTTCCAAAAGGCGACTCTGGACCTGACGGATGCCACGGCTGGTACCCTTGTGGATTCCGGCCTGGGCGACATCCCGCCTGGCGCACCTGCCGATTCTCCCCCGACGGTCTGGCCACAACTCGGCAACCTCTGCCTCGATGGCTTTACCTATGCCCGGATTTCCTCACGAGGCCGGATCAACGTGCACAAGAGAATCGACTGGCTCGGGCTACAACCCCCGTCACCATTTCGACCACGGCCCCACCTTCAACTGGCGAAAATCATTCGGGAGTCTGGAGATTCGAGGGGGGCCCTGCGGGTATTGGAAAGAATGGAGGACCTTCGCAGAAAGGATGAGGAGCGGGGACGCTTCGCCCAACTGTGGACACTTATTCTAAAGTGGACGATTGGCTATGGCTACGATCCCAAGCGCGCCATTTGGGCGCTCGCATTCCTGACCGTGATGGGCGGGGTGCTCTACTGCGGAGGCTACTTCGCCAAAATGATGGTTCCAACCGAGAAGGGTGCTTATGCAGAGTTGGCATCGCGGAACTCACTTCCGCCGCACTATCCCAGATTCTCCGCTTCGATCTACTCGCTGGAGAATTCGCTCCCGCTGATCAAACTGGGCCAGGCTGATAAGTGGCAACCTAACCCTGCAACACCCGTCCTGGTGTGGTTTCTCCGCATCCAGATTCTACTTGGCTGGGTGCTGGCTACCTTCTTTGTTGCGGGCATCAGCGGCATTGTGCACAAAGAGTGAATTCGCTGGAAATTGGGCGCATTTCTATTCAATTCTAGTTCGGATTGCATTCAGGGCCGGACCCAAAGGGCTGGCGACAATCTTTGGAGCAGCTCGAAGAAATGGGGCAACCTATTTGCCTTGAGTCTATCGAGACCAGGTTCCTTGGTCTCTCCGGCACCACCTGGTTGACCTTGCAGAATGCGAACGTTTCCAACGGTGATCCGGTTTATTGGGACCAGAACTCCGGCGCAGGCTGCATGTCGTCTGGGTGCCCGTCGCGAGCCCTGGAGAAAATGGCCGGAGTGACTCCTCCAACAGCAGCAATTCATTCGGAAGCGTTTACGATCTGTGGCGTCGGCTTCGCCAGAGGCAGCACGACCGGCACTCATTAGCTGAGTAGCGACAATTCATTCCCACTCATTCCAACCTCAGGAATGAGTGGGCACCCGGCCATTAGTCGCCGCTTGGTCCATTATGGCAATCGTAACAACCGACCTGGTCTCCGGTCGCATAGGTCTTATGACCACCATCTTCGACTACGAAGGAGCGCGCCATCGTCGCCTTCGATAAGAAGCTCCCACGATAACTGCTGCCGTGACAGTAGGCACACTGTGTGTAGCCTCCCTGTTCCACGTAGCTGGGATGATAATTGACCCAGGACTGGCCGACGGTGTGCAGTCCGTGGGGTCCGTTATTCAGCACTACGGGTAGCTGAGTGTGGCAGACGCCACATTCGGCGATTTTGCCGGTGTGGCCCTGCAGGTCCAGGCTGTAGATGTTGTCGTTGGTCTCAAGGGTTGGAAACTCCGCGTGCGGCGAGCCGTGACAGCCGGAGCAGTAGAGCTGGCCATGTCCGGAGCTGTAGCGATAGAGCTGCTTGCCGGGAAATGGCCGGTCTTTGTTGGTGGCAAAGCGGAGATCGGTTGATACCCGCCAGTGTCCGGGGGAATCGAAGGTGGTGGTATAACGCTGACTGCTGGCGTGGCACATTTGACATGCCGGCAAGTCAAGCCATCCCACCCGCATGGGATCGCCCACCTGGGTGAGACTTCCATGACAATCCTGGCAGGTACGGGGGTTCATCGCGCCTCGCAGACACTTGGTCTGATTGCCGGGATGGCAGAGGTAGCAGGATTTCTGCGGGTCGGTCTGACTATCGAGCGTCTGGCCGTTATCCAGGTTGATCTGCGGACCATGCAGCAGGTGCATGGATGAGGTCATGGGCATAATGCCCGGCAGTCCATGCGTGCCCAGAGCATTGGTCGAGTGGCAAACCGCACACAGAATCGGCGTACCCGATTTGGCAGTTTCATAGAGCGAGGCCTGATACGAGTAGCCCTTGCCCTGCAGGAATACCAGCCAACGATCGATCTTGAACCTGTCGTCATGCTTCTTCAGGATGTTCAGCTTCGCGTCCTGGTCGGGATCGGGATTGTTTTCCCAACCGCCGCTGGGCATGGCATAGGGATCGCTGCCGGAAGCGTGACAGCGGTTGCAACTGATCTCGTCGCTGACCGAGAGTACAATGCTCGCCGTCGCCAGCACATTGCCCTGCGTATCGCGGGCGACAATCTTCGCCATGCCGTAGGGATTGCGATTCAGACGATCGTCGTAGGGGACAGTGGGAATGCCGTCGGCGGTCCAGTAGCCATTGGCGCTGTCATAGCCAAGCGGGTGCGGCGTGAGATTCTGCACCGAGTTGCCGGTCAGGCCGATGTCGGGAGGCAGGCTGGCCAGGAACAGGGAACGCGCATAGCTCCAGAAATTGCTCTTGGTGGAGCTGATGGTGTTGATCGACCCGCTCGGATCGGGGATGGCCTCGTAGGTGATGGTGACGCCAGTAGTGACAAGCTGGGGCGGCTCGCCCATCTTGATCAATTGCGCGTGCACCACGTTGTAAGGTGGCAGCACGGAAAAGATGGAGTAATCCTTGCCGTCGATGCAGTGCATGCCAAGTTCGCTCCAGGCCAGCAGCTGGTATTGCACAAGGGCAGGCATGCGAGCAGACGGTCTCCCGGCGTGCTGCGACTTAAGAGCTGGAAATGTTGATTTCTGATTGGCAGGAGCGGCGAAGGCGAAAGCTCCAGCAAGCATGAGGAGAAACAGCAACACAACCGCAGCCCATCTGGATCGCATAGGAACCTCCACACGCGACAGCGTGATTGCTAGAACACCTGCGAAGATGGCAACAGATCGAGTAGTTGTGTAACACCAGCCGGCAACGACAGCAGGCCGGCCGCCGCGGACTCCACCCTAGATTATTCGAGGAGGAAAGACGCTGCCGTGATGTGTGTCACCCCAACGGGTGACTATGCAGACGACGCTTAGGTACGAACTCAATAACAGGGAATATCAAGAGAGAATACCTTTCCTTTGGCGGGTGCGGAGGCGTGCCCCAGATCTCACATTTTTCAAGACCTGGGGGGTAAGATCACGACCTTACCTGCGCGAGTATCGAGTGCACCACGTTGACGGTGTGGGTGGAAGACAGGATCGCCTTCAGCTTCTGCCTGAAGTCGTCTTCGGACTTCAACTGCACTGTGTCCTTCAGGTACTTGATTGTCAGAGGATAGAAATTGACACCATGGGAGACGGTAAAGAGTTCATAGCGATAGCTGAGGGTAGGGGCGGAGATAGCGAAAGAATGAACCAGCATTGAACCTATGGTCTGGGTATCCACTTCGCCTTTAACTAATTGCCTGGTCTTCTCACCCAGCAAGGCCCCTTGCTCCTTAAGAATGGAAACAGGCGTGACCAGGTTTGTTTCGGCGATGTTGTCGGGCCAAAGATCTTCGGGCATGTTGTCTCCTCTCCTGTACGAGCCTAGGAAGAGTCTGATTAAGTATGATCGAATCCCTCAGGGGCTAAAGAGGGTGTGTGAGAACCGTGCCGCCCCTGCGGGGCTCGGGCATTTTTTCCACCCTACCCAGGACTCCGCTCCGCTCCGTCCTGGGCTAACTGCGCTTCCACCCCTGCGGGGTTCTATTTTCGTGTGTCATACTCCACCGCCACACAGCAACTGTGGTTCTCACAGACACTCTAAAGCCCAGCTTGATTTCAGGCACCTACGGACGGCCTGAAGGCCGTCCCCTTCGAAACCTCGACTTAATCAGATCTTCCTAAACAACGGCGGCAGGCCTCGATCGTTCAGAAATTCAACTCCAGCAGCACCGGCAAATGATCGGAGGCCATGGCTTTGTCGGGGCGCCCGTCGGCTTCCAGCAGCGAGACGCCGCGCACCTTGGTAAGAACCCGCACTTGCTCGGGCGCAAATCCCTCCAGCAGATCGGGTCGCAGCAGCACCTGGTCGAACAGGTTCCAGAAATAGCAAAGCGGCTCGCTGCTGTCGAAGTAAAACGTGCCGCTGATGTCGCCGCGGTCGCCCAGGTGGTTCCACATGGGATTGTAGAAGAAGCGGTACTTCTCCTTCTGCAATCTGCGGCTCTGGCGGGCGGGCAACGCTGCGGCTCATGGTGGCGTGCAGGCCGCCACGGGCGCTGACCATGCCCGGTTCGAAGGGATTCATATTAAGGTCGCCGATCAAAATGGTGCGGTGATGGCCTTCGTGGCTTTCCGCTTCGTCGATCATGCGCGACAGTTGCACCGACTCGAATATTTGGCTTTCACCGGAGAAGCCCACTTTGCTGGGCAAATGAGCGGCGGCGATAAGCAGGCTCTTGCGCCCGGGCATTTCCAGCCGCCGGATCGATATGCGATGGCTCTCGAACAGCGGCCTGAGGAAGCCCGCGTCGAAACGGGTAAAGAAGACAAGGTGGCCGCAATTGCCCCAAGCGTACTGATAGTCGGCGGTATCGGCATTCAGTTCTTCGAGAAGCTTTTCCTTTGCGATGCGGCACTCGGCAAGGATGAGCACATCGGCGACGCACTCGCGTGCCAAGTGGCAGACGAAGCCGGAAATCTCGCGCCGGTTCAGATTCCAGAAGAGGAACTTCGGCATAGAGGCAGTTTCGAGTTTCCAGTTTCGAGTTGCAAGGGAAATGCGACGATAACAGGCCTCGACGCTGGGTGAACTCCGAACAGCCGTCCATCCCAGGTCTCGAACCGCGCGAGAACCTTCGACAGGCTCAGGGCAGGCTCTGGGGCATCCGACAATGGTCGCGCCGCACAACTGAAGCCAGCGGCAGCCGACACGGTTAGCTAGTCAGCCGAGAGAAAGCTGTGGAAGAAACTTACCTCACCGACGGTTTATGCTAGACCCCTTGTCGGTTGTGAGCGCAAAATGTTCGGTGGTGTTTAACGTTTCTGTTAGTCAATCCCTGTGTCCGCCGTGAACTCTCCAGTCCCAACTCCAACCCCGTTGAAGTGAGTGTGTCATTCATGAGGCGGTCTGAGTTGTATCGGAGGGGTCCTCACCTTAACTCTTCATTCTTTCCTGGAGGTTGTGTATGAAGTTTCGTACTGCTCTCTGTATTCTGGCAGTCGCTCTGCTTTGCCAGTTGACTCTTCTCGCCCAGCAGGTTGCACCGGATGCTACAGCACCCGGCCCATTTGCGACTGCATCCGGCGAATACGATCTTGGAGCGATGATCGACGACCTGGTTCTGCCCGGCTGCTCGCCTCGTTCTGGATATGACTGCAAGGTGGATATCCGCGCCCGGATGTATTACCCGACACCGCTCACCGGCACTTATCCTGTAATCATCTTCCTGCACGGGAACCACGGCACGTGCGGCACCCCCGATCCGGGCCTGCCGGGCGATCCCCGCAACGATAACAGCACGCAATACACCGGCACCGGCACGTGTCCGCCGAACTATATTGAATCCCCCAGCTACCTCGGGTACGACTATATGGCTTTTCGGCTGGCCAGTTATGGATACATCGTGGCGTCTATTGACGCCAATCGCGGAATCACGGGAGGGCCGGGTCTGCCGGGCGACAGCGGTCTTATCAAGGCCCGCGGAATTGAGGTGCTGCGCCATCTTCAGAACCTAAGCACGTGGAACCGCCACGGCGGAACGCCCGCCGGGGTTGGGGTTGAATTGCAAGGCCATCTCGATTTCAGCAACACCGGCATGATGGGACATTCGCGCGGCGGTGACGGCGTCCGCGCTGCCTATAACGACTACATCATGCAGGGCAGCATCTGGCCGGGGATGATCGAGGATCCCGTCACGTTTAAGGGAGTCTTCGAAATTGCTCCGGTTGATTTCCTGGGAAACAATTCGAAAGGCGTAGCGTGGAACATCATTGCCGGACTCTGTGACGGCGACGTATCCGACATTCAGGGAATTCATCCCTATGATCGGGACATCCTGCCGCCGTTTGAGATGAACCAGACGCAGAAGTCGAGCATCATGATCTGGGGCGCCAATCACAACTTCTTCAATACCCAATGGCAGATCAGTGACGCCAGCAGTCTGAGTCCGCCTTACCCCGCAGACTGCATTGGTAATGGGCAAATTCCACTCTTTCCGGTATCGCCGGGTTCGGCGCAGCAACGCCTGACCACGATGACGTCGCTGATGGCGTTCTTCCGCGGAAATGTGGGCAACGGAGCCGATCAGACGTTCAACCGGAATTTCAATCCCTGGTGGGGAATTCCGGCAACGGTAACCGATGAAAACGGTGTGATGCAGCCTTACCCGACCACCGCCGACCGAGGATTCACTCCGCCCGTACCCATCAAGGTCTTCGAAGACTTTACCGGCCCGACGGGTACCAGCAGCTATGGATTCCCGAATGACGCGTCCGGCATTACCATCACGCATACCACGGTGCCCAACCATGATCCAAGCCTGCGCGCCGGGAAGATCAGTTGGACTTCGGGAGGACCCAACACCTACTTCCAAACCAACTGGACAGCGGGTTTGGGAACGTCGATCGCGCAGTACACGACGCTGGAACTCCGCGTTTCACGGCAGAACAGCACTTTGAATTCCACCACTCCAACCGACTTTTCCATTTCCCTCAAATCAGGGGCGAACTTCGCTAGCGGGTCGGTGAAGCTGAGTCACTACACCGATCCGAATTTCGTGGGGCAGCCGGGTCACCAGTCCGTTCTGCAAGGGCCGGTGGGATCGACCGACGGCGGATATCATCCCATTTTGCAGACGGTACGCATTCCGCTGGCCGATTTCCCGGGTTATGGGAATTCGCTCGCGGGCACCAGAGTACATGGCATCAGGCTCACCTTCGATCAGACCAGTTCCGGGGCGATCTATGTGGCTAACATTCGGCTCTCCTATCAGCCGGTCGGCCATAGTCCGGAGATGGATAATACCGACGCGATAGAACTCATGCAGCAGTCCGAACCACCAGCCCCGCAAGTAAACGCTGGAGCGATTATCGCGTTGCAGCGGCTCGCCTCTGTGCCGCAGCTACGTGGTGCTTCCGGGGTGGAGATCGAAGTGGCCAGTGCGCAACCCTTCCCGGTGCGCGACGCTATGCTTACGTTGCGTATCGGCGACAAGTACTTCACCCTCAGCCGCTACGTAGGCGGAGATCTGCATCGCGTGGTGTTCTCGCTGACCGACGCAGAGTTTGCCGGCATTTCGCCGGGAGATCCTGTGATCGTTCAGTACGGAACGAAACCGATGGGTAGCATCTGGAACTGCGGCCGGCTCGATAGGCAATCAATGATCAAAAAGTAGGTCACGCAGTTGCAAAGTTGCCGGTGCCCCACACAAGCCGCCTTTGCTTGTGTGGGGTTTCTTGAGACCAGGTCGCGATCGAAACGACACAGAAAGCCTTCACTTCGATCCAGCCGATCGACCAACGTCTGACGACGTGGAAGTCGGACCACGATTCTCCCGCACATTCGAGGCTGTTACGAAACCCCTATCGCCGCTCTGCGGCTCGCACTCTTTTCCCCACTTGAGCGGGGCCGCTGGCGCCGGCTGACTTCATCGCGCCGCTGTGCGGCTGCTTTCATAGCAGATTCGGGCCAGTTCTCCCACCACACAATTGATGACGGTAGTTTCGTAACAGCCTCATCCGCGGCGGCTTGTGAATGGGTGGGAAAGGTCATGGTGCATCCGCAAACGGCACCATGGATCCAAATCTGATGCGCCGTTCGCCGCAGGGAACTCTTCCCTGCTCTTCTTCGTTTAAGTGTGTTGTAATCCTTTGTTCATTCTTAGGAGGTCCGTCCGCGTGAATCGTCTCCGCTCTGCGGTTTGTCTCGTACTGCTCACCATTCCCACGATTCTGTTTTCCCAGGCAGCGCCATCGTCCGAGTCCGGCAAATTTCGGCTGCACAAATTCGAGCAGCCGATAGGCGAAGAAACATATACCATCAGGCCCGACGGCGACACGCTCACGCTGAAGTCGCAGTTCGAGTTTACCGACCGCGGCAGCAAGGTCCCGCTCAACGCAACCCTGACCACTTCGACCG
Source organism: uncultured Acidobacteriaceae bacterium (assembly GCA_963785825.1). Lineage (GTDB taxonomy): Bacteria > Acidobacteriota > Terriglobia > Terriglobales > Acidobacteriaceae > Bog-257. Next base: position 506,999 of record CAWAWQ010000004.1, read on the forward strand.
ACTACACGCCGCAGAGCTTCAAGATCGCAGGCAAGACGTCTCGGATGTCTACCATCGAGACCGAGGTCACCATCTCCGGCAGCACCGCGACGATTCGCCAAGGCAAAGACACGCGCACCGCCGCCGTGCCGCAGACATTCTTCACCATCTCCGGCTATGCGCCCGTCGCCGTGCAGATGGAGATGATGCGCTACTGGCGCGCGCACGGGCAGCCGGCGCAGATGACAACCTTGCCGCTGGGCGCGGTGCGCATCCAGGACCGCGGATCGCAGACGGTGCAGGTCAACGGCCGCGACGTTCAGCTCGAGCGCTACACCGTGCAAGGCCTGATCTGGGGCATGGAAGTGCTGTGGATGGACAGCGCCAACAACCTGGCCGCGCTGGTCTCAACGGACGCCGAGTTCGACCACTTCGAAGCGTTGCGCGAAGAGTACGAGCCCGCGCTCTCCAGCTTTGTGGCCAGCGCCGCGCATGACGAGATGGCCGCGCTCACCGAGATGAGCACATCGCTGCCCGGCCGTCGCACCGGCACCTTCGCCTTCGTCGGCGCGACCGTCATCGACGGCAGCGGCAAGCCGCCCATCCCGAACGCAACGGTTGTCACCAGCGGCAGCAAGATTGTCGCCGTCGGTCCCAGCAAGAAGGTCAAGATTCCCGTTGGCGCGCAGCGCATCGACGTTACCGGCAAGTACATCATTCCCGGCCTATGGGACATGCATGCGCATTACGAGCAGGTCGAATGGGGTCCGATTTATCTGGCGGCGGGGGTGACCACGGTGCGCGATGTGGGCAACGAATTCGACTTCATCACCCAGGTGCGCGATGCCGTGAACAGCGGTAAGGCGCTGGGCCCGCACATGCTGCTGGCGGGCATTGTCGATGGCGATAGTCCGATGGCCGTCGGAATCGACCGCGTCAACTCGCCCGCCGATGCCGAGAGGTGGGTGAAGCGCTATCACGACGCCGGATTCCAGCAGATCAAGATCTATAGCTCGGTGAAACCGGACAACGTGAAGGCAATCTGCACCGATGCGCATCGGCTCGGCATGACCGTGACCGGTCACATTCCCAATGGGATGAACGCCTACGAGGGTGTTGATGACGGCATGGACATGATCAATCACATCCATTACATCTACGCCCTGCTGCTGCCCAAGGATTTTGACCCAACGAAGGTGAAGGGCGTGGAGCGGCTGAAGGCGCTCGCCTCCGTCGACGTCAACTCGGCGGCGGGCAAGCAGGCGGTGGAGTTCTTCAAGCAGCATCAGACCGTGATCGATCCGACCATGGCGCTGATGGAGTTGAGCCTGCGTCCGGCGAGTGAGGCGGCCACCGAGATCGAGCCTGGGATCGCGCGGGTCGCCCCCGAACTGCGGGAACAACTGATGAACGGCGGCCTGCCTGCTGAGGCGGCGCCCTATGGAAAGCAGATCGCAGAGAAGGAACTGGAGATGATCGGCGCGTTGCATAAGGCGGGCGTGCCGATTGTGGTGGGCACCGACCAGGCGGTGCCGGGCTTTTCCGTTTATCGCGAGATCGAGCTCTACGTGCAGGCGGGCTTCACACCCATGGAGGCCCTTCAAGCGGCGACCATCGTCCCCGCCCGCGCTATGAAGGTTGAGCAGGACAGCGGCAGCATCGAAGTGGGCAAGCGCGCCGATCTTGACGTCCTCGACGGGAACCCGCTGGATAACATCCACAACATCCGCAGCGTGCGCTCCGTCGTGGCTAATGGGGTGCTGTATGAGCCGGCGCCGCTATGGGAGAGCGTGGGGTTCAAACCGTAGAGCATGGAATGCCCCCAGGTTAGCCTTCTAAACATGGACGCGAATCCTTCGACAAGCCCAGGGCAGGTTCCGGGGACTAAGCCCCAATCTCTTACAGAATACGACCAGACAGGTTGCTGAAAAGCTCGAAACCGCAGATCCCCTCGCAGGCTGAAGCCCGCTCGGGATGACAAATAAAGGGGCTTGCACGGCGCACCTAAAGGTGCGCCCCTTCAAAATCGCAGTTCCCCCGAGGTTTTCAGCAACCTGCAGAGCCGGGCACCGGCTCAAAATGAAAAACCCCACTCAAGCCATGCTGACTTGAGTGGGGTAACAACTGGATCTAACCGCTGGGGAGGGTGGAACTTAGAGGTTCATCTTCCGGCGAATCAGGCTGCAGATGCCCAGCATGCCGGAGCCAAACAGGACCAGCGTTCCGGGCTCAGGCGTTGTGCCTGTGGCGCCGAATTCCCTGGCGCAACTGGGCAATGGCGAAATCATCACCAGCGGTGTTGGTAATGTCGATGCTGGTAATAACAGCTCCAGGAGTGTCGTCTTGCGCAGCAAACAGCAACGCGCCTGCCGAGCCGTTCACGTCCCGGGTGATCCTAAAGCTGTCCCCGGTGCTGCTGTGGAAGGTGGCAGTGAACGTCTCCACCGCGAACTGATCGGGCTCCAGCTCGAAGCCGGCAGTATTGTCCGCGGCAGTGAGGGTGAGGGTCAGTGAGGTGGCTCCATTGCTGTAGAGCACGTTCGGTGTGCAGCTCTCGGTCTGCCGGAGGGCAGTCCCAGGACGCCCAGCTTCCAGGGACGCTGGACTCGATCATCCCGCTGCTGAAGTTGAAGGTGCCAAGGCTAAACAGGGTTCCTCCGGAGCCGTCGCCGCCTCCGTAGTTAGTGGTGTCGCCATGTAGCCGCCGTCTCCCGGATTGAGAAATGCTGTCCAGCTGTCCGCAAACGCAGGGAGACTCATCAGCAGCAAGGCGCTAAGCGCAATGAGTGTTGCGAGTTTGCTAATCCTCATGTTTCGCATCCTTTCGGTAAACAACCCTCTGAAGTGGTGGGTCAGGAACCTCAGTAGCTTCCGCGCACCGAAGGTTAGGTTTTAGGTTTTCAGACGTGTTCAGAAGAAGACGTCTTATTACAATCGTGCAATCCGGCTTCCATGTTGCTGTCCGGCTACTCCGGCGGCTAAGTGCTTTGGGGCTGATACATTGTTGATTGCCATGGATACCTGCATTGCGCTTTTCGGGTCGGGTCTAACGCAAGTCTTTGCATACAAGGGCTAAGTAGTTTCCTGTGGCGTGGGCCACCTTGGTGACAACTTGAGTTCCGTCTCGGCTCAAGCGAAGAACCCAGCCCTAGCCGAAGAAGGTGGAAGAAAGCAGGTCCCTCGACTCCGCTTCGCTGCGTTCGGGATGACAGAGTGGGTACCCGAAGCGCTGGAAAGGTGAAACTGGATGCCGGAAACTCTCAGCTATTGCTGCGGGGTCCCGGAACTGGGCGGCTTGAGCGGAGCAGGGGTTAGCCCCAGGAAGCTGGTTCCGACGAACCTTCCGTCGGGGTTGAAATTCCAGGTGAAAAGCGCGAAGCCGGCATGGGCGCAGGTCGGGCAGCCATTGCGCAGCGGGTAGCCGACAATGAACTGCAATCCGCCGTTGGATCCGGTGGAGGAGTTTGGCCAGGTCTTGCCGTCGCGATCGCCGGGAAAGACCCCAACTTGGGGAAACTGGTTCTTGAGATCCTGGAACTGGAAACTCTGCTGCAATCCTTTCTGATCGAGCAGCCGCATGTCTTCGACATTAATGATGCCCGGCTTGCCATTGACCAGCAGCAGGCCGTTGCTGGAGGTCGAGGGATAATTAATGAAGGCAATGTCAACCGGCCCCACCTTATGAAAGCCGGACATGATTCCTACCTGTCCGCCGTTCACCTTGTACAGATCGCGGGTAAACTTCACCGCATCGGCGGAGGCGCCGGCGGTCTGCATCTGGTTCATGAGGCACTCGCCGAGCGGCGCGGGCTGGGCTGATTTGGCGCACATGGCCTGGGCATTGGCGAAGAAGCCGGGGGCGGGCTGCCATACCGCAGAAGGCCCGATGCTGCCGGGCTTCGCCTGTGCCGCTGCCAAGGTACCTAGTGCGACTAAAACCAGAAACACGACTGGCTTATGCATATATCCCCCTATGAACGCTTCGGCGGTGTCATGGAGTTTAACAGACGCCACAGGCGCATTGCCCTGCCCCAAGGCAGTTTCGGGATTGCTGTATCCCTCAAGATCGGTATGGCACTCGGACTCACGTCCTCGCGAAAAAAGTGTCGCCGGTTAAAACCGGCTCCTGATCTTCAATTACTGCGTTTCCAGGGTTGCGCTGCCCCAATTCGTCCAACCACGGGACGAATTGGGGACCCCGCTCCACCCTGGGCTATCTTGTTGCCGTCCCGCGGGGCGGGACTCGTTCTCTTGCTGTCCACCTTGAATGGCGCACCCGGTTTTCCCCAACGGCGGACACAGCAACCGCGAAACTGGCCCAACGAAAGGAAGGCTAGTATCCGAGTCAGGAAAAGCGTTGACCAATTACGCGCCACGAAGAATCAATCCCGGACGCCACAGGGGCTGAAGTGTCTGCGTGAGAACGGTGTCGCCGCTACGCGGCTCGGAATAATTTCCCACTCCACCCAGGATTCCGCTTCGCTTCATCCTGGGCTAACGACATAGCCGCCCCTGCGGGCCTGGATTCTCGCGGGTCATGTTCCACCGCCAGGGATAAAAGGTTAGTTCTCACGCAGGCACTAAAGCCCATACTTTCGAAAGCATGCTTTCGGCACGGCTGAGTGTCTACTGAGACGGTGCCGCCCCTCCGGGGCTCCGATACTTTTTCGCACTTCACCCAGGACTCCGCTCCTCCACCCCAATTCGCGCAAAAAGCCGCGCGGATTAGGGACCCCGGATTCGCTGCGTCCTGGGCTAACTGCAACACCACCCCTTCGGGGTTCGATTTTCGTGGGTGATGCTCCACCGCCGTAGGTCAGTGCTAGTTCTCATGCAGACACTGAAGCGGTACCCTGACACAACCCTTTGACTGACGCAACAAACCTCTGACTCGGAACATTAGAATGGAGCGCCCGGCACCCGGCTGAAAAGTCGAAATTCATTGTGGAGTGGATGGTGGCGCCGGCCTAGGCGGACGTTCATGCAGGATCTTCGGCGGTGGCGGCGTCGGGATGAACGTGGTCCGCAGAAACTTTCCGGCGGCGTCGAAATCCCACCCGAAGCGCGCCAATCCCACGTGCTGGCAGGCATGGCAGCCGTTGATGAGGGGATAGGTTACGACGAATTGCGTGTCGCCGTTGGGGAGCGGCTGCACCCGCGGCCAGGGCTCGTTACCGCTGCGATCGCCCGGCCAGACGTCGGTATTGGGGAATTTGTGCTGCACCGACAGGAACATAGGGTCCTGTTTCATGGCCTGCTGATCGAGTTTCTTCAAATCGTCGACGTCGAGGATTTTGGGGTCGCCATTGACCAACAGCAATCCAAAATTGTCGTTAGCGCGCAGGGGATAAAACACCTGGGCGGCGTCGACTGCGCCATAGCTCTTCAAGCGCTCCAGGATGCCGACCTGGCCGTCGTTTTGCTGATACAACATGCGAGTGAAGCTGACCGCATCGGGGGGCGCGCCCGCCTTCGACATCTGGTCGATGAAGCACTGGCCGTAGTCCGGGGGATTGCCCATGGCTTTATCGCACGCGGTATGCGCGTTGGCGAGGAAGTCCTGCGGCGGTTGCCAAACGGCGGTGGGGCCAATCTTGCCCGACATAGCCGTGCCGGCCGTTTGCGGCGACGATTGGTTCGCGCTCGCCAGCGTCACCGCAGCGGAGAAGATGGTGTTGTCGCTCGCAATAGCGGCTGCCGCATAGCCGCCAAGCATCAGGAAAACCAACAGCAGTGCTCTCTTCACCTTGCTTGTTCATCTCCTTTGCATCTTGCCGGTCGGCTCCTGCGAACCGGCAGCGCACCAGTATCACCATTCTGCGCTTGGGGCGTCAAACCGCCAGACGGTGATACAAATCACAGACTGGCGGGTCGGCTGGCGCAGACGATGGTGCTAAACATGAACTACCGGCAAGGAATCCGAAGGGCGCTGGCGTCGTTGTTGACTCTGGCAATCTGCTCGTGGGCGGCGGTGGGGCTGGCATCTCCCCTTCCGGCCGATCATCCGTCGCAATGCCACGCTCGCATGGCGCAGATTCATCATGTTGCTCTACCGTGCTGCCCATCGCGGGTTGCGCATCGGTTGCCCGGGCAATCCGATCCGCCCGGATGCTGCGATGTGAGCCGCCGCCCGGATTCGCCGGCAAGTTTTCTGATTGTCTCCGCCAAGGCAGACGCGATCGACCTTAGTGCAAGTCGAACGCCGGTCCCCGATGCGCCCAGTGGACGGCAACGCGTTACCGGCTTACTGGACACCGATTCTCCTCGCTTCGTACGTCCCGTGTTTGAGCGGAAAGCCGACCTCAGGATCTAGAGCGCGCTCACAAGCGCGATTGTTGCGCGACAGATTTAGGAGAGTCTGATTAAGTGCGATCGAAGTCCCACAGGGGCTAAAGCCCAGGTTGATTTCAGGCACTTACGGACGGCTTGAGGGCCGTCCCCTTCAAAAACCTCGACTTAATCGGATCTTCCTGAGCCACGCGCGCCGGAAAACACCGCGACGATTGCGTTCGCATAACCGGAATTCTTGAGGAACATTTATGAAATCGAAAGTTTTTGTAGTGCTGAGCACGATGCTGCTGGCTTTGGGCATGATGGCCCAGACCGCAACCCAAACCGCACCCCAACCCGCAAATCAGGCCGCAACTCAGGCCGCGCCGCCCGCGGCCGGCGATACCGTTAAGACCTGCGCCTGCTGTAATCACGACCAAGCCGATGGCAAGAAGATGGCGTGCTGCGGCAAGGACGCTGCATGCTGCGCCGGCAAAGACGCGACGTGCTGCAAAGGCGGCTCCTGCTGCCAAGGCAAGGACGGCAAGTCCTGCCCCATGATGTCGAAAAATCAAGATGGCAAGATGAGCTGCTGCGCCGGCGGCAAGTGCTCCATGATGTCGAAGAACAAGTCAGGCAAGAGCTGCTGCGGAGGCAAGATGTGCGAGCGTCCGCAAGCGGGAGCATAAGGTCAACCACAATTCTGTTTTGTTCTGTTCGCCCCGGCTTCGGCTGGGGCGTTCTTTGGAGTCTCCAATGATTGCGCGTGCGCGCGGTGTAAAGTATCTACTTGGAATCTCAAATGGCTCTGCGGTTTGTGTCAGGCACCAGTGAACGGTTTACTGAAAGAACTCGGAGCAGCAGATCCCTGCGCTCGGGCTGAAGTGTCTGCGTGAGAACGATGTCGCCGCTACGCGGCTCGGAATAATTTCCCACTCCACCCAGGATTCCGCTTCGCTTCATCCTGGGCTAACGACATAGCCGCCCCTGCGGGGCTGGATTTTCGCGGGTCATGTTCCACCGCCAAGGATAAAGGTTAGTTCTCACGCATACACTGAAGCGCTCGGCGGTCGGACGACAAATTTCGGTTTTCATCCCGATGGGTGGGCCGGAGGCTTATGAGCCCTCGTGATGACAAAAATAAACGACCTATAGGGCTCACCTGAAGGTGCGCCCTTTAAGACAGGTTGAATTGGATTTTTTCGCGGGCTGTGAAGCCAGCCCTGACAAGCAGCGATCTATGAGATAACGTTTCATTGCATAAGGGCCGTGCCGGCCGGCTCGGCGGCACGAATCGAAAAACCGAAGGAGACAACGATGGCAGATAAGCAAGAGAAGACCTGTGCTCATGAGCCGTGCAACTGCACGGTTCCCGAAGGTCAAAAGTATTGCAGCGACTGGTGTAAGGATGCGGGATCGAAGGAGGTGGAGATCGCCTGCGAATGCGGGCATCCGCCATGCAGCTGAGTTGTGAGACGTGCGGGGTGGCGCATCGCGAAGGTGCGCCATGATAATCCTAAGGAGAGTCTGATTAAGTGGATGCGAAGTTCCTCAAGGGCTAAAGAGATTGTGTCGCAACCCGGTGTCGCCGCTCTGCGGCTCGGCTTTTCTCCTTGGCGCGTGGGCTTACGCCCACGCCTACATCACGTCGCCGCTGCGCGGCTAGTTTGGCCCCGGCTCGAGTTGTTTGTTCCACCACGAAATTGCGAGGGCGGTCGCGACCCAGTCTCTAAAAGGCCGTCCCCTTCAAAACTTCGACTTAATCAGGGTTCCCTAGCTTCCGAACAGCGCCGCTCCGTGAAACGGAGCCAGCACCAGCGTCAGTACCAGCATGATCAGGGCTGCCAGGGCCAACCACCGGCGGGTGGGACCGATATCGGGCCACTGCGGAACGTTGGGATGCCTCATGCCGGTGAAGGCCAGAATCATGGCCCAAACCAACCAACCCATCCAGAAGAAAACACCCAGGGGTATAAGCAGCCCGATGGTAGTGCGGGTCACCCACTTGTGGGCGCGCGGCGCCACGGCGTAAATGATGTGCCCTCCGTCGAACTGGCCGCCCGGCAGCAGGTTCAGCGCGGTGGCAAACATTCCCACCCAGGCAGCGATGCCGACCGGATGCAGATAAAGCGCGTTTAGCGGAGCCGCAGTGTGGGTAAATGGGGCCAGCAGGTGATGAAAGATGCTGAAGATGAGCGGATACCCGAACTCCAGCGCTCCGGAATTCATGGCGTCGGCCGGCATCGCCTTCGAGAGCGCCAGTCCCCATAGCAGGATGGGGAGCGCAACCAGGAAACCGGCGATGGGCCCGGCGATGCCGATATCGAACAGGGCGCGCCGCGAGCGAATCGGCGACTTGATGCGGATAACTGCGCCAAAGGTCCCGATCAGAGTAGGAGCAGGCACAAAGTACGGCAGCGTGGCGTACACACCGTTGCGCTGCGCCAGCACAAAGTGGCCGAATTCATGGGCCAGAAGTATGCCGAGCAGGGTCGCGGAAAAGGGGATACCCATCTTCAGTCGGGCCGGATGCTGAAGGATCCAGTGCACCGGAAACAATGGGAGGGCGAAGGCGTCGGTGGTGAACGCGGGAACATCGTGAATGAAGTTGTATTGCAGCCGAGCGCCTACAACCAAGGTCGTCAGCATGGTCAGCAATAGCAGGAGGAGGTGCAGCCAATATGGCCGCGGTCGCGCGGGCGCGGCCACGAAAACCTGCGGGTAGGAAGGTACTTCGAAAGTATAGGAGATTGGCGGTGTGGAGTCAGACATCGTAAGAGCAGGGATCAGTGGCCAGTAGTAAGTTGCCAGTTGTTACCTGCCGGGGCAGTTCGCCGCCCAGCAAGCGGCTACGGATTGCCGGCTGCTGATTACTGGCCGCTGACGACTGCTACTCAATCGATTGTAATTCCTTTCCCGGCTTGAAGCGGACCGCCTTGCCGGGAGGAATATTGACCTCAGCGCCGGTACGGGGGTTGCGGCCAATTCCGGTTTTTCGCGGCCGTACGGTGAAGACGCCGAAGCCGCGCAATTCAATGCGATCGCCGCGCGATAAGGCCTTCTTCATGCTCTCGAAAACGGTTTCGACGGCCATCTCCGCTTTGGTTTTGGTGACGCCAGTTTTCGTGACGACTTCGTTGATCAGGTCCAGTTTGATCACAAGTGTCTCCGCAGGGTTCGCTTGCCAGGCAAACAGCTACACTTCAGGCGCTGCTGCGATTGTAGCCGACTTCGCAGGATTTGCGGTAAGTCGCGGTTAAACTTCTATTTGCAAGCTGATGGGCGAATCGTAGTGAAGAGGGCGGCCATTGTCAACCAGCGGCAGTATTCCGTAAGATGGCGTTTCGCCAAAAGGCAGGTTGTGTCAGGGGGGCGACTTCGCCGGACTCTGAAAAGCGTGCCTTCGAGCTGTTTTGAGGGGCGCAGCTTTAGGCGCCATCGCAAATCTTTATGTTTGCCGTCCCGAGCGGCGGCCAATCATTCCAGCCGAAGCCAAGGAGCTTCATGTCCATCAAGAGTGACCGTTGGATCCGCAAAATGGCCACCGAGCACGAAATGATTAATCCCTTCTCGGAGAAGCAATTCCGCGAAGGCGTCATCTCCTACGGGCTCTCCTCCTACGGCTACGACCTGCGCGTAGCCGACGAGTTCAAGATCTTCACCAACGTGAACAGCACCATCGTCGATCCCAAAAAGTTCGACGAGCGCTCCTTTGTCAGCATACAAACCGCTGTTGCGATCATTCCCCCAAACTCGTTCGCACTGGCGCGCTCGGTGGAGTACTTCAAGATTCCGCGCGACGTGCTGACCATCTGCGTCGGCAAATCGACCTACGCGCGCTGCGGCATCATCGTCAACGTCACCCCGTTTGAGCCCGAGTGGGAAGGCTTTGTGACGCTCGAGATCTCGAATACGACGCCGCTGCCGGCACGCATCTACGCGAACGAAGGCTTGTGCCAGATTCTGTTCTTCCAGTCCGACGAGATGTGCGAGACCAGCTACAAAGATAAGAGCGGGAAGTATCAGGGGCAGAAGGGGATTGTGCTGCCGAAGTTGTAAAAACAGTGGTTAGTGGCCAGTGGTTAGTTCTCAGCACGCCGCAGCCAGATATGGGCGAACGACACTAGGACGTCTATCCCGGCGCTACTTGTGCTGCCCGCTTTCGCTTTCCTTGTACATGTACTTGATGCTGGGCTTGTAGATGAGCAGGTTCGATGCGCCGGTGCGGTTGACCTTCAGGCAATATTTGTCGTACCACTCGATGACGCCGTGAATCTCCTCGCCGTCCTGCAGCACCAGCACCATGGGCGTCTTGGTCTGCATCTGCTTCTGATAATAAAAATTCTCGGCGTGAGTCTGTTCCGGGGGCGCGGTCTTCTTGCCGTTATTGGAGCGTTCCGGACGCTCGCTGCGCTCGCGGCGTTCGCCTTCCTGGCGCGGATGGTCGTTGCGGTTGAGGGAGGGGCGGATGAGCTTGCGGTTGGCAAACACCTCCGGATCGAGGGCTCGTCCTACGGCGGTGGCATCCATGGACTCTTTCATGGTGTTTGCTCCTGTGGTCTGCACACCAGCCTCTCGGCGATCGTCAATTCCGGCGCTGACCGTTACCGTATCCTGGCAAGTTCTCTGGCGTTAGCCGCCCCGAGGCTGTTCTAGGTGTGAACTTAAGCGATACCCTAACACAGGCCTACGGTCAAAACAATCAGGACGAACGTACTACTTTGGTGTCACTTCCAGGGAAGTGGCCAGGCTGTCCAAGGCCAGTGTTCGTAGCAAATTCCTGCGCATGCCCGATTCCAGTTCTCCCAGTCGCTGAACTGCCGTTATCAACCAGGCAAAGTCCGTTTTTGCGGCCATCCGCTCCAGTTCGGTCTGGATGTCGACATTGCGAACCAGTTCCGGCGTTCCCGATCGCAGAAACAGCAGGTCTTCCAGCAGCGAATACAGGGTGCGGACCAGTCGTTCGGTCTTCGCCTTGCCTTCTGCTCCGGAGCGATAGGTGTCGGTCACCCGAAAGAGCGCACTGTGATCGTCGCTGCCCATCGCCGGGCCGAGCAACGTCAGCGCGTCCTGCCGCGCGGCCAGGTACGCAGGCAGGTCGAAGCTGCGAGCGCGTCCCAGCCCTCCGCCACAAACCCGGGCTACGACAGCTCGCTCCCGCGACTTCCACTCGGGACGAACCTCCGCCAGATAGCGCTCCACCTCCGCGGCTGGAAGCGGCGCCAGCCTAAGGTGCATACAGCGTGAGCGAATGGTGGGCAGCAGGGCGGCGGGATTGTCGGTGAGCAGAAAGATGGTGGCGAACTCCGGCGGCTCTTCCAGCACCTTGAGCAGCGAGTTGGCCGCTTCCTTCATGAAATCGGCATCGCTGAAAATGTAAACTCGTTCCCGCCCTGCCACCGGCTTGTAGTAGATCTCGTGAATCACATGCCGCACCTGGTCCACCTTCACCAGCATCTGCGGCGGATCGGGAGGAATGATCAGCACATCGGGATGAGTCTGGATGAACAGGCGGGTTTCGCGCTTGTCGGCATCGCGCAGGTTCTCGCGCGCCTCGACGGCTTCGGCGAAACGGTCGTCGAGAGAATCGGCCTCGGCAATGCGAACACAGTTGGCGCAGCGCCCGCAGAAATCGGGCAGGCCGTCACTCGTGGGCCGCTCCAGGCAGTTCATCGCCTTGGCCACCATCTGAGCAAGCGTAAATTTGCCCGAGCCTTGCGGGCCGGAGAGGATTACCGCGTGGGGGAAGTGCTCGCGCGCCAGCATCTCGCGCAGGGTGCGGACGGTATCCGGATTGCCGTGAAAGTGCGCAAAAGGCATCGTTCAGTCCCGGTGAGAATCGTGGATCGTGAATCGTGGATCGATAATGTTCCGTGACCACCATCGACTATTCATCATTTACGATTTACCATCCACGCTTCACGATTCACCATCCACTACTTCAGCCGCTCGTCGACGATTCGCAGGATCTCCGCATGCACGATGTCGATGGCCGGCCGTGCGTCAATCATAATCACGCGCTGCGGCTCGCGGCGCGCGATCTCCAGAAATGCCTGCCGCACACGAGTGAAGAAGGCGCGGCTTTCTTTCTCGAAACGATTCTCATTGGCTTTGCCTTCGGCGGCAACCTTGTTTCGCCGCCGCGCGCGACTCACGCTGAAGCTGACGTCGGAGTCCATCAGGATGGTGAGATCAGGCCAGAGGCCAGCGCACAATAGCTCGTGCAGCTGGCGCACCAATTCGCTCCCCAGTTGCCTGCCTCCGCCCTGGTAAGCTTCGGTGGAATCGGTAAAGCGGTCGCACAGCACCCACTTCCCTGCTCGCAGCGCCGGTTCGATGACTTCGGCGATCAATTGGGCGCGGGAGGCAAACATCAGGGCCATCTCGGCGTGTGGGTCCAGGCCTGCGGTGCGCGAGTCCAACAACACCGCCCGGATGCGCTCGCCGATCTCGGTGCCTCCCGGCTCGCGCGTGGCCACGACTTCGATTCCCTGCTCGCGCAAGGCGACGGCCAGCCGCTCCAGTTGCGTGCTCTTACCGCATCCGTCCAGGCCTTCGAAGCTGATGAGTTTGCCGCGCTGCGTTGGCTTGGGCACGGGGCCATGATATCAACCGCGGCCCGGTCTCGCCGCTGCCGCGGCTCGCCTTTTCTCCCTCTGACCCAGGGCATACGAGTCTGTGTGAGAACTGTGCCGCCCCTACGGGGCTCGGCGACCATTTCCCACCTACCCAGGACTCCGCTCCTCTACCCCAATTCGCACAAAAGAGGTGCGAATTGAGGGCCCCGGCTGCGCTCCGTCCTGGGCTAACTGCACTTCCACCCCTTCGGGGTTCTATTTTCGTGTGTGATACTCCACCGCCAAGCCGCAACTGTGGTTCTCACACAGACTCTAAAGCGCTGGGCTAGCTTGTCTCGTTTCGCAAGCGGAACTCCTTTTCCACATGTTCAACTTTCGCTGCGCAGGATCTGGGGCGCAAGTTCGAGCGAGGATGTCAGCAGAGTCAGACGGCTTCCTGCACAGCGCGAAAAGCGAGGAGCGAAGAGCGAACCGCGGCCCTTCTACCGCGAAGTGATCGAATAGCGAACGACGACACCGTCGACGTACGTCACTTCGACGCGATAATCCTCCGGCAGATATTCAAAGATCTGCGTCTTCAGGCCTTCATCGGAGGTGGACTGCGAGGTCATCCGGCCCAGTCCCAACAGCGTGCTGACTTCCCCGATCTGCATGCCGCGCTTGATCTGCGTGATGGGGGAGGAGGGAGGGCCATTGGCAGGAGGTTTGGCGGTGGGTGCTGAAGTGTTCTGCGCCACGGGCCGGAGAATCGGCTTTTGCGCCTTCAGATCACCGAAATCAATGTAGGCGTCCAGCAGCTTCATGACTGCGTCGGGCGTGAGGTCATCGGCGGGAATGGCGCCCGGCCAGCGCAGGTTGAAACGCGAGCCGCCACGCGTGCGCTTCTCCGCCACCTGCTGTGCCTTCAACTCGCTGGCGATCATGGCAGCCCGGTCGTCGGCCCGCTGATCGCGCTCGCGACGATTGCGGACACGGTCCAATTCGCGCTGCAAGTCACGTTTTTTCTGCGGATCTGTGGTATTGCGAATCTCGTTTTCCAGCTGCCTTTCATAGCTGCTCTTGTCCACGTGATAGGGAGTAACTTTGGTATCGCTGTCGTCCCAAAACGTCCCAAAGCCGCCGCCGTCGAGCTGAAATTCGATGAGGTTTTTCTTCACGACGAGAGTGGTAACGGTTGCCCGATCGCCAGTGCGGATGGCCGGCCCAAACTGCTTCAGGCGGCTGGAGTAGCTCTTCCAATCCATTGGATCGTCACGATCAAAGCGAAGATCGACACCCTGTTGCGTCCCGGGCATGTCGATCTGGAGCTGCACCTGCCGGCCCACGAAGTAATTCTGCAAAACCGATTGTGGATTGCCCTGGGCGAGCGAGGGCAGAACCGCAGCCGCGAGGGCAAATAAAAGAAGATAAAAAGCCTGCCGAAGCATTCGTGTGCTCCCTGGAGTTTATTTGGAACGAGCAGGAATTGAGCGCAGCGAGTCTAGCACAGGGCGACGGCAAGCAACACTCGCGGAACTCGGAAAAGAGCTTTCACCACGGAGGCACAGAGGACACCGACGAAAAAAATAGCTCTGTGCTCTCCGTGTTCTCTGTGGTGAATTCGTCGCCGATCGGGAACTACTTGCAAGTCTGGTAACGGCCCCTGAACAGGAGGGCAACTAGGAGAGCAGTGATTCATCTAACCCCAGGAGAGATAAGCCAGAAATTGGGCTTACGTTGTGAACCGGGCCGAATCTGTGACGGGAAAAAGAAATCAGACCGAGCGATGGCAGCAAGTGCCGCGCTCGCCTGACGATGAGGAGTTGGAAAGGGAAAGCGACCGGCCCTCGTGGATCCGAAAATATCTTGATTTGGCTGACCTGCTGATTCGGCGCTGGGAGAAGAAGCCCGGCGAAAGAGCCCACAACCGAAAAGTCGCCTGACCAGCGTGTCAGGGCTCCCGATTTCTTCCACATACGTTTTATGGTAATCGAGTTGGTTTGACCGTCCTCGCAGCTAGTGTCCCGGATATTCGCGGAGAAAAGTCCAGGCACGATCTGTCGTTCAGCATCACGGAACCTCAGGGGCTAAAGCCCGGGCTTCCTTAGGCGACTTTCCGACGCGGCTGAAACAGATTGCTGAAAAACCCAGAAACCGCAGATCTCTCGCCGGCTGAAGCCGGCTCGAGATGACAAAAATAAAGAGCTTACACGCGGACCTAAAGGTCCGCACTACCCGACCACGGGTTTTTCAGCAAGCTGTGAAGCCGTGCCCTTTCAAAGACTGTCCGGAGTTATTCAATGAACTTGTGGGACACGAGACTAGATTCGATTCTTACGGCGGAAAAGGCCTGCGGAGCGCATTCCGCCCTTCAGTTTTCGGGCCCAGCCTGGGGCGAACAACAGATCGACGAACCCATTCATCTGCTGCTGGAACTGCTTTCCATAGCCAAACCACCAAAGCTTGGGAATACCGGGCAGCAAATCGATATCGACGTACTTCACCTGCACCATCTCCTGCAATCCCATCTCGCCGTGGGTGCGGCCAATGCCGCTTTGCTTGAATCCTCCATGCGGCGCTTCGGCGATCCCGAAGCAGGAGATCATATCGTTGAGCATGACGGTGCCGGCTTTGACCTGCGCCGCCATCGCTTCGCCGCGCGAACGGCTGCGCGTCCAGACGCTGGCAGCCAGACCGAATTCGCTGTCGTTGGCCAGCCGAACTGCTTCGTCGTCAGAATCGAACGGCGCGACCGGCAGGACCGGGCCGAATGTCTCCTCCTGCATCACTCGCATGTCCTGAGTGACATCGGCTAGCAAAGTGGGAGCGTAGAAGTTGGGGCCAAGCTCGGTCAGACGCTTGCCTCCGGCCAGCAGCCGCGCGCCGTGACGGACGGCGTCGTTGACGTGCTCTTCGACGATGCGCAGCTGGCGCTCGTGAATCATCGGCCCGATCTCGGCCTCGGAGTCGATCCCGTTGCCGACTCGCAGCTTCGCAATCTTCGTCCGGCAAGCCTCCAGGAATGGTTCGTACAGGCTGCGATGAACGTAGCATCGCTCCACCGAAAGACAAGTCTGCCCGGCATTCATGAAGGCGCCCCAGACGGCGCCACTGGATGCGATCTCCAGATCGGCATCATCCAGCACCATCATCGGATCTTTGCCGCCCAGTTCGAGCACGACCGGCAGCAGGCGGCGCGCCGCCGCTTCCCCCACTCGCTTGCCGGTAGCGACGCTGCCGGTGAAGATCAATTTATCGATTGGCGCCTCGGTCAAAGCGGCCCCGGTCGGGCCTTCACCGATCATGACTTGCATCAGGTCGGGATTTAAGCCTGCAGCCCGCAACAGCCGCTGAAGTTCGAGCGCAGCCAGCGGCGTTAACTCCGAAGGCTTCAGTACAACCGCGTTCCCGGTGACGAGGGCGCCAAGGGTTTCGATGGCGGGCGTCGAGAAGGGATAATTCCAGGGGGCGATGATGCCGATCACGCCATACGGCTCGCGAACCAGCTTGCCGCGCTTGGTCTTCATCGCGAGGTTGGCGTGCGGCAGCGGCTGCTCGCGGAGGAATTTGTGCGCGTTACGGATGCAGAACTGGGCTGCGTCCAGCACGACTATGAGTTCGGTGGTCAGCGCCTCGGCTGCGGGCTTGCCGGCTTCGCGGCAAATGAGGGCGGCCACCTCGTCGCGCTGCTCCGCGAGAAGTTGCTGGAAGCGGCGTAAGACGGCAATGCGTTCGCTTACCGAAGCCGCTTGCCATGCCGGCTGCGCCGTTTTCGCGCGCAGCACCGCAGCATGCACGTCTTCGGCACTGGCGCAATTCAGTTCCCCTAGCACCTCGCCGGTCGCAGGGTTGGTGCTCACGAGAACGCTGGCCATGGTTTTCGCTTCGCTTGCCATACTCAATACTCCACGCTCACCAGATACAGTCCGCAGGCCGGCGCGGTTGCAGCGGCGGCGCTGCGGTCGCGGGCTTCCAGAATCGCGGCTACATCGGCGATCTTGAGCGAGCCCTTGCCGACCAGCAGAAAGGTTCCCACCAGATTGCGCACCATGTGGTGCAGGAATCCGTCTCCGCGCACAGTGTAGATCAGCTCTTCGTCGGTTCGCATCCATTGCGAGGAATGAATCGTGCGCACGTTGCCGCTTCTCCCAAAACGGGATTCCACCTCTTCGCCGGCTTCCCTCATGCGAGCGCTGCGCTCGGGATCGGAAGCCGCGAACGAGGTGAAATCGTGCGTGCCGACAAGCGATTCCGATGAGCGCATCAAGGCTTCCTCATTCATCGGATATGGATCGTGATGTACGTAATCGGCCAGAAACGGCGGACAGATGTCATGGCGATAGATGCGATAACGATAGGTTTTCGCCTTGGCGGAATGGCGGGCGTGAAAGTTATCGTCGACCAGCTCGACGGAATTGACCCGCACCGATGACGGCAGAATATCATTCAGCGCGATCACCAGGTTGCGCTCCGGAATTGGAGCCTCGAGTCTTACGGACGCGACCTGGGCAAGCGCGTGGACCCCGGCGTCGGTGCGTCCCGATCCCTGTGGCAGGACGTCCTCTGCGGTGAGGCGCTTGATGCACTCGGCGAGAGTTCCTTGCACAGTCGGCAATCCCGGTTGCACTTGCCAGCCGTGAAACTCTGAACCGTCGTACGCCAAAGTGATTTTGAGATTGCGGCTCACATGCCCTCGCGTGTATTTACGGATTCCCCAGCCCAACTTTTTGATCCGTTAAGCAGTGTAAAGCTATGTAAAGCGTCCAGTTACTGCCGGACTGGTCAGCTATACTAAGTTTCCTGCAAGGCAAGAGGTTGAGATCAATTTCCGTCCCCCTGCGACGTCATCTTGAGATCGAATCTCCGCAAGCTGTCCCGCAATCCCAGTCCGGCGACAGCAAATTGCCAGTGAGTCAGGTAGAACTCTTGGTGTTCTTCTAGGAGAGCGAAGCATGTCTCTTTGTAACTTACTTGCGAATCGAGCCAAATTCCCAGGGTCGAAATTGCTTTCTCTGCTGTTGATAGGGCAGCTGGCAGCACCGGCTTTCGCCCAGAGCACGGCACCGCAAACCCAGAGTGCTCCCGCGCAAACCCAGAATGCGCCTCTGCAAACCCCGGGTGCGGCCCCGCCGAATTCGTCGCAGGAGACGCCGCTGACGCCGCTGCCTCAGTCTCCCTCACCACAGCACAACGCGCATCCGTATTCCGATCAGGACTTCAGCCGCGGAAAACACCAGTGGCCCAATCCATTTGTGGTGTACACGCCTCGGCAAGTTGGTCCGCTGAACGTCACCAACTCTCCGCGTATCGATCAGCTTCTCACGGACGGCAAGATGTACCTGTCGATCAACGATGCGGTGGCGATGGCGCTGGAGAACAATCTCGATATCGGCATTCAACGTTATAACCTGTCAATCGCAGATACCGATATTCTGCGCACCTCGTCCGGAGCGGTCGCCCTGGGCGTCAACGCCGGTCTGGTACAGGGGACGCCCGGCGGAACAACCGGCACGACTTCCGCCGGTGGTACCGGAACCTCCAGCACCGGCTCGACTGGCGGTGGTGCGGGCGGCACGACCATCGGCGTAGGCGGCGCCGGAGCGGGCGCGGCCGGCATTGTTGCCTCCACGCAGGGTGAGGGTCCCCCGCTCGACAACTACGATCCGGTCATCACCGGAACCCTCAACTTCGAGCGCGCCCGCACGCCGGAATCGAACACCGTCATCACCGGCACCAACGAGCTGAGCCAGAATACGACGACCGGGAACTTCCTCTACACCCAGGGATTCCCAACCGGAACCCTGATGACGGTGGGCTTCGACAACACGCGCTCGGGCTCGGACGCCTTGTTTAATACGCTGAATCCCAACCTGACCTCGAGCTTCCGCTTTGAGTTGCGTCAGCACCTGCTGCAAGGCTTCGGCTTCGATCCTAATCTGCGCTACATCCGCATCGCGCGCAACAACAAGCAGATTACCGAGGTCACCTTCCGCAACCAGGTGATCACCACGGTATCGCAAATCGAAAACATTTACTGGGACCTGGTGAACGCTTACGAGAACGTTACCGTGCAGCAGCGCGCGCTCGATCTGGCCAATAAAACACTCGCCGATAATCAAAAGCAGGTTAGGGCGGGCACGCTGGCGCCGCTGACGGTGGTGCAATCCCAGAGCGCCGTGGCCGCAGCCAAGCAGAATCTGGTCACCGCGCAAGTAGGTCTGCAACTCCAGCAGTTGCTGATGAAGAATGCCATCACCCGCAATATGGCCGACCCGATCCTCGCGGTCGCGCCGGTGATTCCGACTGACACACTCAACACCACCGAGCAATACGAGGTCCCGCCAGTCGAGGAACTGATCGCGGAGGCACTGAAGCAGCGGCCGGAGATTCTTTCGGCCCGCCTCAATCTGACTAACAGCGAGATCACGCGGAAATCGATACGCAACGAGTTGAGACCAGCGGTCGATCTGTACGCATTCTACGGAGCGGCAGGCTTGGCCGGGCCGCCTAATCCGTTGTGCACCGATCCGACCCGCTGCGGCGCGCCGGGATTTCCCGGGGGGTACGGCGGAGCGTTCAGCAACTTGTTCAACAGCACCTCTCCCGACAAGGGCGTAGGTGTGAACCTCAGCTTTCCACTCCGCAACCGGCAGATACAAGCCGACCAGGTGCGCTCGGCGCTGGAATATCGTCAGGCACAGATGAGCTTGCAGCAGACCGAGAACACGATCATGCTGCAGGTCCGGCAGGCGCAGTTTGCGTTGCAGCAAAACTACGTTGGGCTGCAAGCCGCGATCGCCGCTCGTGACTACGCGGCGCAAGCCCTCGATGCAGAGCAGAAAAAGCTGCGCATGGGGGCGTCGACCAGCACGCTGGTGCTGCAGGCGTCCAGCAACCTGACGCAGGCGGAATCGAGCGTGCTGGCGGCGGCGACGAATTATGAGAAGTCGAAGGTCCAGCTTGATCTGTCGACCGCTGACACGCTAGCGAGGCTCGGTATTGACGTCATTGACGCGCAGGCCGCGCAGGTGAAACACGAGCCCAAAGTTCCGGGGATCCTTCCCGCGAATACCAACGATTTGATGACGCCGAAGTTCGAGCCGCTGGGACCCGGCGTGCCCGGAGCAGCGCCGAGTCCGACACCGCCGTCACCACAATCGCAGCCGATGCAACCGCAGAATCCGCCAGAGGCGCAGCCGCAAAATCCCGGCCAAGTGCAGCCGGAACGGCAACAGCAGTCGCAAGTACCGCAGTGATGTGCGCCGGGTTCGGGTTGCTTTGTTCTTCCCGGCGCGGCGGCAAGCGGATAGCATGGTTCGCTTGAGCCTGTCCGTCGTCATCATCACGCTGAACGAGGAGGCCAACCTCGCGCGCACGTTGGCCGGCGTCGCTTGGGCCGACGAGGTCATCGTCGTCGATTCGGGCTCGACCGACGGCACGCGCGCGATTGCCGAGTCATCCGGCGCGAGGTTTTTTGTCGAGCCGTGGAAGGGATTCGCGGCGCAAAAAAATTCCGCGCTGGAGAAGGCGACTAGCGATTGGATTCTCTCGCTCGATGCGGATGAGGAAGTAGAGCCTGCGCTGGCGGTTGAGATTAGTCAGGCGCTCTTGGCAAAGCCTTCGGTTGACGCGTTTTGGATACCGCGCAAGAACTTCTTTCTCGGGCGCTGGATTCGGCACGGCGGTTTCTATCCCGATCCCAAGCTGCGGCTGTTTCGTCGCGGAGCCGGGGAGTTCGAAGATCGACTCGTTCACGAAGACATCCACCTGCAAGGCTCGACCGCGAAGCTCAAGAACCACCTGCTGCATCGAGCCTATCCCACGCTGGAAAGCTACGTGGAACACATGAACCGCTACTCGTCGCTGGGGGCGGAGATGGTGGCGTCACGGCGTCGAGCTCGCTTCAGCTTCCTCAACATCGTGGTCCGCCCGCGTCTGACCTTCTTCTACAACTACGTCTTGCGCGGCGGCTTTCTGGATGGGCGGGAAGGCCTGCTGTTGCACCTCTATCATGCCGATTATGCGAGCTGGAAGTACGCCAAGGCGTGGGAGCAGAGCCGCGGGAGATAACCATCGCTGTCCCGGTTCCATGTTCATGACGAGAGCCGCGCCAGCGGCGGCAGCACATTACGAGGTGATGCCTCTCACATCATTCTGCGATGTTTTCTGCACAATATTGAAAGGCTCCCAACCCGGGACAGGTAATTCTCTTTGCCAGCCCATTGTCTTGGTGGGAAAAAATGTTCGAGCCATTGTCGAGGGAGTAGGCCAGGATTGCCCTTCCCGTCTACACCTCAGTCGGCGTCTCTTTGCACATCGCAATCCCTCCCAGTAGAATCGAAGTGACGGCCGTCGTGAACCAAGATGTCACTGAAGCAGTCGGAAGCGATCGTGTTGCGCACTTATCCGCTGCGCGAAGCTGACCTGCTGGTGACGCTGTTCACGCGAGCCGAGGGCAAGATCAAAGGCGTTGCGCGTTCGGCCAAGAAATCGAAGCGCCGCTTTGGCGGGGCGCTGGAGCCCCTGACCTGGGTGCGGGCGTACTACGACGATCGCGAGGGCCAGGAGTTGTCGCGGCTCGACTCCTGCGACATCCTGGAATCGCCTTTGTCGGCTACAGTCGATTATGCGCGCGTGACAGCGCTGGAACATGTAGCCGAGACGCTGGATGAGTTGCTACCGGACCGCGAGTCCAATGATGCGATCTTCCGTCTGGCGGTTTCGGTGCTGCATCAGCTGCGTTCCGGCTCGATCTGGATACCGCTGACGTATTTTCAGCTCTGGCTGGTGCGGCTGGTTGGATTTTTGCCGGAGTTGGGCGAGTGCATGGCTTGCGGCGCAGCGCTGAACGGCAGCCGAGCCTTCTATCATGCGATGGCCGATGGCCTGATGTGCGCTCAGCATAAGCGGCTGGCGTCGTCACAACTGGCTCCGGAGTCACGTGCGTTGGCAGCGCAGATGTTTCGTGCGCCGGTCGAAAGCTTTGCCGAGGAGCCGTGGGCGGCGAGTCAGTATGCCGATCTGCGGCGCTTTCTGGTGCAGATCATGGAGCGCCACATCGAGAAGAAGCTGGTAACGGCCACTATGCTGGCGAAATTGTGATGGTAAATCGGCGCGCCGTTACTAGATAGGACGTACCTTCTTTGCCTTCCACCTCCAATCCGCTGACCTTCCAGGAACTGATCCTGCGGCTGCAGACCTTCTGGGCAGAGCAGGGGTGCGTGCTACAGCAACCCTACGATGTCGAGGTCGGCGCGGGAACCATGGCGCCTGAGACTTTTCTGCGGGTGCTCGGTCCCAAGCCCTATCGCGTCGGGTATGTGCAGCCCTCACGCCGGCCAGCGGACGGCCGCTACGGCGAGAATCCGAATCGGCTATTCAAGCACCTGCAATTTCAGGTGATCCTGAAGCCGCCCCCAGTGAATGTACAGGATCTCTATCTTGAATCTCTAAAGGCGATTGGCATCGATCTCCTCAAGCATGACATTAAGTTTGAAGAGGACAATTGGGAGTCGCCCACCCTGGGCGCTTGGGGCATCGGCTGGCAGGTGATGCTCGACGGGCTGGAGATCACGCAGTTTACCTACTTCCAGCAATGCGGCGGCATCGACCTCGATCCCATCTCGGCAGAACTGACTTATGGATTGGAGCGCATCGCTGCATTTCTCCAGGATGTGGACAGCATTTACGACATCACTTGGGTGGTTGATCCAGACGGTCGGCCGGTGAAGTACGGCGAGATTCGCCTGCAGGACGAGTTGCAGTTCTCCGTTTATAACTTCGAGCGCGCCGATGTGCAGAAGGCGTGGAAACACCTCGAGCTATACGAAGCGGAGTGCCGGGCGCTGCTGGGAGTTACGCTCGCTTACAGCGCCGAGCCAACCGAGGTTAGCTACGAGTGGAACGGCTTCGTTTTGATCTCTTTCGGGAAGACCATTCGGATAAATGGCGGTGGACGGACGGTTCCCGGATTTGTACCGAATACGAAAAACAGACTTCGGATTGTGGTGGAGAGGACCGACGCTACGATCCACTTGGTTGACGTGGCGGAGCCAGTCGATCCCAAGTATTCGATTGTCCTCAACTCTGGTAATCCTATTTTGATTCAAACGCCCACAACAGGCAACATCAGCGGATTGGCGGAGGTAAGCGGGGTCGGACTGCCGCTGCCAGCGTTGGATCTGTGTCTGAAGTGCTCGCACCTATTCAACATCCTCGACGCGCGCGGCGCGATCAGCGTGACCGAGCGAGTGGGAGTGATTGCGAGAATCCGTGCGCTGGCTGTCGGAGTGGCGAAGGCGTATGTGGACCAGCAGAAAGCAGAAGCGGAAAGCACGCCTACAGCAAATGAGCGCAAGGGCGTTCCCGAGACCGGCGGACCTCGCGAACCGGAGCAACTGGCGGCGACGAGATCGTAGTTGGTGACCACGCAATCGAGTCCCGCCGCGCGGGACGGAAGAAGATAGCCCACCGTTTCAACGGTGGGACAGTGATGATTGACGACGCGAGTGCCCTGGGCACGACACGCCTTCGGCGAAAAGAGCTTGTGCCGTCCTCGAGGGACTGATGATTTTGTGAACGCCACCCCGCCCTGAAGGACGGGGCTATCATCTTCCGCGCCCGAGGCGCTCGTCCGAAGTAACCCGCGTGCCCCGAGCCCACAACTTTGAGTTTTTGGCAAAAAAACGGTTGCTCAAAATGTTCTTGCTAATTCCTAGTCGCTAGTTACTCGCAGCTTCTTATGCCTGACTTCCTGCTCGAGATCGGTACCGAAGAAATTCCCGCCCGCATGATTGAGAGCGCGCGCGAGGAGTTGGCGCGCCGTGTCGGCGATTTGCTGCAACGCGAGCGGCTGGGCGAGGCTGCGGTGCAATCGTATTCCACGCCACGCAGGCTGGCCGTGCTCGCTTCGGGAGTAGCGGCGGCTCAGCCTGACGTACAAGAGCAGGTGACCGGACCGTCGCTCAAAGTCGCCTACAAGGATGGCGCGCCTACTCCGGCTGCGCAGGCATTCGCGCGCAAGGTCAATGTTCCGGTTGACGCGCTGGAGAACATTACCACCGCTAAGGGCGAATACCTCGCCGCCAGGGTGCAGAAAAAAGGCCGCGCGGCAGTCGACATTCTCGCCGAAGCGCTGCCCAAGGAAATCGCCGGAATTTATTGGCCCAAGAGCATGTACTGGCGCGGCAAATCGGCGGAGCGCTTCGTGCGCCCGGTGCGCTGGCTGGTGTCGTTGCTCGACGGGGAGGTGGTACCGGTGGAGTTCGGCGGCATCCGCGCCGGACAGAGGACGGAAGGACATCGCATCTTGTCTTCGGGAGCGCTGGTGATCGCCCAGCCGGGGGATTACGCGGCAAGCCTGGCCAAGGGCTCTGTGGTAGCGAGCGCCGCCGAACGCGAGCAGCGTATTCGCAAGGCACTTGACGCCGCCAGTCGTGCCATCCCCGGCGCGCGTTGGCGCGAAGACAAGTTCCTGCTCGATACGGTTGTCAACCTGACGGAATTTCCGTCGGTCATCCTGGGCAGCTTCGATCCTGAATTTCTTTCGCTCCCGGACGAAGTACTGGTCACGGTCATGCGCGATCACCAGAAATATTTTGCGCTGGAGGACCCTGCGGGCAAGCTGCTGCCGCATTTCCTTGCCGTGCTGAATACCTCCGGCGATCCCGATGGGCTGATCCGTAACGGCAATGAGCGCGTGCTGCGCGCCCGCTTCAACGATGCGCGCTTCTTCTGGGACACGGACCAGAAGATCCCGCTGCGTGATCGGGTGGAGATGCTAAAGACGGTCACCTTCCAGAAGGACCTGGGTAGCTATTTCGACAAGACTTGCCGGGTGCAGAGGTTGGGCAGCCTGATATCAGAGGCGATTCGCAGCGCGGGAGGCACGGTTCGGCCAGGCATCGTATTCAAGGCCGCACTGCTATGCAAGACGGATCTAACGACCGAGTTGGTGAAAGAATTCACCGAGTTGCAGGGCGTCATCGGCGGCCTGTATGCCAAGGCGCAGGTGCTCGACCCGATACTGCCGCAATCAACGGCCGACGCAATCGCCGAGGCAATCTACGATCATTACAAGCCGGAGTCGATGGACGACAGCGTTCCACGTTCTGTCGAAGGCGCGGTGCTGGCCATCGCCGACAAGGCCGATAGCATTGCCGGTATGTTCGCGCTTGGATTACAGCCGACGGGCTCGAAGGATCCGTTCGCACTGCGTCGCGCCGCAAACGGAATCGTCAAGATCATGGCCGAGCATAAGCTGCCGCTGCCAATGGCCAAACTCTCCGCGGATGCGCGCGCCGAATATGTCGGTTCTGAGGCGGAGCGGCGATTCGATCCCAATGTCAATTGCGAAGCTTCGATTGCAAATTTCATGCGCGAGCGTCTGGAATTTTATCTGCGCGATGTACGCGGCTTCGCTTACGACGTTGTGAATGCCGTGCTCGCAGCCGGCAGCGACGATGTGGTGGACGCGATAGCGCGGGCAGAGGCGGTTAGCGAGGTGCGCGGCTCGGAGGACTTCGCGTCAATTTCAGTGGCTTTCAAACGAATAAAGAACATACTGCGGCAGGCGCATGAGACGAAGAAGACGATTGCCGAGCAAGTCGATTCATCTCTGCTTGCTGAAGAGGCTGAGAAGGAGTTGGCAGCCTTTCCTGACATTGCTGCGGCGGTGCGTGTACTTCGCGGGCAGAAAGAGTATGCGTCGGCACTGGCGCACATCAGCCAACTGCGACGGCCAGTCGACACATTCTTCGATAAGGTAATGGTGATGGTTGACGACGAGCGTGTACGCGCGAACCGGCTCGCGCTATTGCGAGACCTGCTGACCGAATTTTCTACCATCGCCGACTTCAGCGAGATCGTTACCGAGGGTAGCTAAGTGTAAGTAGAAAATACGCGGAGGCTGCTTTGTATCAGGGCACGGCTTCAGAGGCCGCTGAAAAAGTCCGCTTTCGAGCCGTTTGTATCAGGGCACGACTTCAGTCGTGCCCTGATACAAAGCGCACCAAACGGAGTTCAGTATCTGGTGAGGTCGTGTCTGATACGGGGCGCAACATTGATGCTTTTTCGAAGAAGCACGGACATCACGAGACACATTCGAAAACTCTGTGCCCTCTGTGCCTCCGTGGTGAATACGACTTTTACCGCAATCATGACCAGCAACACGTAAAGGATTACTTATATGAGCACCGCAACGACTGAACTGAACAACGCGGCCGCGAATGCCAAGGCCGTGAAATACGTTTACTTCTTTGGCGACGGACGAGCCGAAGGCCACGGCAAGATGAAGGACGAACTGGGCGGCAAAGGCGCCGGGCTGGCCGAGATGACCAACGCCGGGCTGCCCGTGCCTCCTGGCTTCACCATCCAGACCGAAGCCTGCCGCGAGTACATGCGCAACAGCGCCACCTCCGGCGAAGTCAATCGCCAGATGGACGAGGCGCTGCGCCGGCTGGAACAACTGCAAGGCCAGAAGCTCGGCGCAGCCGACAATCCTCTGCTGGTTAGCGTGCGCTCGGGCGCCAAGTTCTCGATGCCGGGCATGATGGACACCATTCTCAACCTCGGCCTGAACGATAAATCTGTGGAGGGCCTGGCCAAGCGCAGCAACAACCCGCGTTTCGCGTACGATTCTTATCGTCGCCTCATCCAGATGTTCGGCAGCGTAGTGCTCGACATCCCCAAGCACGCCTTTGAGGAAGTTTTCGACGCCAAGAAGAAGCAGAGGAAGGCCAAACTAGACACCGAGCTCGACGCCAAAGCGCTGCAAGAGGTCATCGCCGAATACAAGAAGGTGGTGCAGAAGCACACGAAACGCGAGTTCCCGCAGGACCCGCGCGAGCAGCTGGTGATGGCCCGCGATGCCGTCTTCCGCTCCTGGCTGAACGATCGCGCCAAGACCTACCGCCGCATCAACAACATCGACGACATGCTGGGCACTGCGGTCAACGTGCAAGCCATGGTCTTCGGCAACTTGGGCGAGACCAGCGGTACCGGCGTAGGATTCACTCGCAACCCCGCTACCGGCAACAAGGAGTTTTACGGCGAGTTCCTGATGAACGCTCAGGGCGAGGACGTGGTTTCGGGTGTTCGGACGCCGGTGCACATCTCCGAGCTGGAAAAAATCATGCCCGACGTTTACAACCAGCTGCGCGAGATCACCACCCGGCTGGAGAAGCACTATCGCGACCTGCAGGATTTCGAGTTCACGATCCAGGATGGCCGCCTGTACATGCTGCAAACGCGCAACGGCAAACGCACCGGACGCGCCGCCGTGCGGGTCGCCATCCACATGGTGGAAGAGGGGCTGATTAGCAAGGAAGAGGCCATCTTCCGCGTCGAGCCGAACCAACTTTACGACTTCCTCGTGCCCAGCCTCGACGAGAAAGGGAAGAGCATCGAGGTGCTGGCAACCGGCCTGCCCGCCTCGCCGGGCGCGGCAGTCGGGCAGATCGTCTTCACCGCAGAAGAAGCAGTGGAGAAATTTAACAAAGACAAAAGCGCGAAGCTGATCCTGGTGCGCGGCGAGACCACGCCGGAGGACATCGCCGGAATGGAAGTTGCCGCCGGCATTCTGACCTCGCGCGGTGGCATGACCAGCCACGCCGCCGTGGTCACACGCGGTATGGGCAAGTGCTGCGTCGCCGGTGCCGGCGATATCGAGGTAGACGAGAAGGCTCGCGAGATTCGCGTCCACGGCAAGACGCTGAAGGAGGGCGACTGGATTTCTCTCGACGGCACGACCGGCCGCGTCATCAACGGCAAGCTCAACACGGTTGCGGCGCGTCCCGACGATCCCGAGTTGCAAACCATCATGGGTTGGGCCGAGCCCTTCCGCCGCATGGGCGTGCGCGCCAACGCCGACATCCCGCGAGATGCGCTACAGGCTCGTGCTTTTGGGGCAGAAGGCATCGGGCTTTGCCGCACCGAGCACATGTTCTTCGCCGAAGATCGCCTGCCCCACATGCGGGCGATGATTCTGGCGGGCAATGAAAAAGATCGACGCACGGCGTTGCGCAAGCTGCTGCCCTACCAGCGCAATGATTTTGTCGGCATCTTCCGTGCCATGGATGGCTTTCCGGTCACGATCCGCACCCTCGATCCGCCGCTGCACGAATTCCTGCCACGGCGCGAGGAGTTGTTGGTTGAAATCGCCAAGCTGGAAATCACCAAGCCGAAGTCGCCGAAGTTGAAAGAACTGCGCGCGCTACTCAATCGTGTGGAACAGTTGCATGAAGTGAACCCAATGCTGGGGCTGCGCGGTTGCCGCCTCGGCATTACCTATCCGGAAATTACCGAGATGCAGGCGCGCGCCATCTTCGAAGCGGCGGTCAAAGTCGCTAAGGAGGGTGTGAAGGTCAAGCCGGAGATCATGATCCCACTTACCAGCGGGCTGAAGGAAATGGCCAATCAGGCTGCCGTGGTTCGCCGCGTTGCCGATGAGGTCTTCGCCGAGAAGGAGCAGAAAGTGGAGTACCTGGTGGGGACCATGATCGAATTGCCGCGCGCCGCCCTGGTGGCAGATGAGATCGCGAAAGAGGCTGAATTCTTCAGCTTTGGCACCAACGATCTTACCCAGACCACCTTCGGTTTTTCGCGCGACGATGTGGGCAAGATCCTAACGGCGTATCTTGCCGAGGGCATTCTGAAGCAGGACCCATTCGCGGTGCTCGATCGGGAAGGTGTTGGACAACTGTTAAAGATGGCGGTGGAAAAAGGCCGCGTAACGCGCCCAACCATCAAAATCGGAATCTGCGGCGAGCACGGTGGGGAGCCGTCGTCGGTAGAGTTCTGCGCCCAGTTGGGCTTCAACTACGTATCCTGCTCGCCGTTCCGCGTGCTAACCGCGCGCCTGGCGGCGGCGCAGGCCGGAGCCAGTGCAGAGTTAAGAGTGGAGGGCGGACGTACCAAGTAGTTGCCCGCGATCAGTTCAGTTATCCGTGAAAGCCCGGTCCCGCGCCGGGCTTTGCGGTTGAAAGTACGAACAGCCTTCTTCCAGTGTGTCGAAAGCGGTCGGCGACGCTCGCTTGAGCACTGCGGTCCAGCCACTTCCGAGCCAGCCCTATACATTTTTGGCTTGTTTACGGGTAATTCTAGGAGTATCACTAACGTGGTTTCCATTGTAACTTTGGAACGCGCTGCTACGCTTTTCAGCGAATGAGCCAGTCCGGCGTCCGCCGGATTCAACCCACGTGTCTGAAAACAAAGAAAGACGCTGCGAATGGAGGGATTTCAGTGAAATTCAATACTTGGACTTGGAAAGCAAGACTCATAGGTGCCGCGATTTGCGTCATGCTGATGGCTAGCCTGATGTATGCGGCTACTGGCACCCGTCAGATTCCTAACGGCAAGAAAGCTAAGGTCAGTGGGCAGATCGTGTCGCGCAATGGCGACATGGTGAATGTGAAAGAAAAGAAGGGCGGCATGATGGTTGTCGTGAACCTCACCGATAACACCAAGGTGGAGCGGGAGAAGGGCGCCCTGCGACTGCGCCGCAGCGACATGGACGTCACCGCCATGCTGCCGGGCTTGAACATTACCGCGGAAGGTGTCGGCGACGCCAAGGGGCAGCTTGACGCTTCGAAGATCTGGTTCGATCCCAATGTGTTCAACATTGAGGTAGCCCAGGAGCAGCAGATAGAAACCAATAAGGCTGCGGCAGGACAGGCGCAGTCCACCGCTAATGAGGGAGTGCAGAAGGCAGATGCTGCCCAGAGTTCCGCCAACCAGGCGCAGTCTTCGGCCAATGCAGCGGGTGGTGCGGCTATGGCAGCCGGTGCTCTGGGCGTGATGGATGCCGACGCCATCACCATGGTGAACAAGCGGGTATCAGACCTGGGCGATTACAACACCGTTGCCGAAGCGGGCATATATTTCCCCACCGGCCAGTCCAATCTGGACGATGCCGCCAAGGCTGATCTGAATAAGCTGGCCGCCATGGTTACGACCGTGAACAACTACATGATCGAAGTTGCCGGTTATGCCTCCAGCACGGGAACCAAAGAGCTGAACCAGAAGCTCAGCGACGAGCGTGCGACTGCGGTGGTGGAGTATTTGCGCAACCAGCAGAACGTCCCCATGCGCCGCATCCTGGCGCCCGCCGGCTACGGTGCGACCCATCCAGCAGCCGCGAACACCGACTCCATGGGACGCGCCATGAATCAGCGGGTCGATGTGAAGGTGCTGGTCAACAAGGGACTGAACCAGGCCATGTAACGACGGCATTCAACAAAGCGAACAAGGAAGAGGCCGCAAACCCGCGGCCTTTTTCGTTGCGCTGCTGGATTTCGGATTTTGTCCTTCCGCTAACACCTTACATGTAAACCCAATGGCCTGAATATCTTAGCCGCAACTATTCGGTTGACTACTTTTTTGTCGCAAGGGCATTGATTGTTTGTTGAACAGCAGTCAAGAAATGCTTTGTTGGAGTATCTTGGATGTAAAGCTAATTGTGATAATAGTTTAGAGCGCTTTCAGAGTAGCTATGGCTCGGGTAGTGCGGGCCTTCAGTGTCGGCGTGAGAACGGTGTCGCCGCTACGCGGCTCGGAATAATTTCCCACTCCACCCAGGATTCCGCTTCGCTTCATCATGGGCTAACGACATAGCCGCCCCTGCCGGGCTGGATTTTCGCGGGTCATGTTCCACCGCCAAGGATAAAGTTGGTTCTCACGCATACACTTCAGGCCCGTGTTTGAGATGCCGGGAAACTTCTCGCTTCAGCCGGCGAGGTCGATGACCTCGGCGGCTGAAGCGGTTTCCTTTGATTTCCGCGGACGCGGCGCTGAAGCGCTGCACTACCCAAGGGATTGGGAATACACCAACTCTGAACCTACTTTAGCGGTAATTTCATGCCAAATAATTTATTATCAGTGGCTTAGCGGCCCTATGCAGGGGTAGAGACACCGCTCTTGCCTGGAGATAACGCGCTTCGGCAAGACTCGCCGCCTTGGAGGATGCCTTGGACCCTGAGGCCGACAACTGGCCACCGCTTCACTGCGTTTGCTGCAATTTCGCGATCAGCTTCTGCGCCAAGTTCTCTTCCGATTCCGACCACAGCACGCGTCCGCTGACGGCGCAGTTCCTCTCCACCGCGTTCGAGAAGGCAACCAGCTTGGCGATATTAGCGCGCAAGTGCTTCTCTATTGCCGACGAGAGCCGCGGTCCTTCGTACACGAAAGACGAATCGAGGCCGAAGTCGACTTCGATATGCCCGTCTTCGGTGTAAATACCGTCGTCGAACTGCACGCCATGGACGAGGAAACGCACCGCAGACGGACGCTGGATCCAACTCTCGCCATGCTCCTCGTCGTTGGGCACGGCCAAGTCCCAGAATGCCTCGAAGACGAAGGCGAAGTCGTCATGCGCGAACTCGGTGGTCAGATCGACGGCTTCCTCGGGCGAGATGCCGGGATTGAAGCGGCGCTCCAGCACGGTTGGCTCGGCCCAGGAAACCGGGTGAACCGACAGGTAGGTGATCCCCTCGCGCACCGCGGAGAAGGAGAACTGCCGCAGCACGCCGACAGTACGCGGCATCATCTCGGTTTCGCGAAAGCTGGGAAACCAGATGCTGAGATAGAGCGAATCGGACATCGCGGGTTATTGTAACGCGCACACCAGTTCCCGGACGGAATTGAGCGCACGGTAAGTCGCGGGCACACTCGCAATTCAAGCTTTCAGCCGGTTAGCGTACTTCTCGCGGATCTTCTGCACCTTGGGCGAGACCACGAACATGCAGTACGGCTGCCTCGGGTTGTTGGCGAAGTAGTCCTGGTGATAATCCTCGGCGGCGTAGAAGGTGGATGCGGGTTCTACCGTGGTGACAATCGGGTTGGCGAAAGTCTTGTCGCGCGTTAGTTCGTCGATGACCTCTTGCGCGGTCTTTCGCTGGGCTTCATCGCGATAGAAGATTACCGAGCGATATTGTTCGCCCACGTCATTGCCCTGGCGGTTCAAAGTGGTCGGGTCGTGCAGGGTGAAGAAGACGTGCAGCAGGTCGCTGTAGCTGATGACGGCGGGATCGAAGGTGATCTCGGCAACCTCGACGTGACCGGTCTTACCGGAGCAAACCTGCTGGTACGTAGGGTTGGCGACACGTCCGCCCATATAGCCGGAGCGGACGGATTCTACCCCCTTGAGCTGTTTGACGGCGGCTTCGACGCACCAGAAGCATCCGCCGCCGAGATACGCGGTTTCGGTCGGCATAAGCATTCGATGTTCGCACTTGGCATTTAGTATCTAGCAGTTGGCAGTTATTAAAGCCGGCGAGGGATCTGCGGTTTCCAGGATTCTTACCACCCTGCTAGTCCTGTAACTGAGATTCAAGGAATAAGTGTCGAACAGATGATGGGCAAATCACTGCCAACCTCAGGGGCGTCTGCGCGAGAACGGTGTCGCCGCTGCGCGGCTCGGAATAGTTTCCCACTCCACCCAGGATTCCGCTTCGCTTCATCCTGGGCTAACGACATAGCAGCCCCTGCGGGGCTGGATTTTCGCGGGTCATGTTCCACCGCCAAGGATAAAGGTTAGTTCTCACGCAGACACTAAAGCCCAGCTTCATTTCAGCACTTACGGGCGGCCTGAAGGAGACTGTGTCGCAACCCGGTGTCGCCGCTCTGCGGCTCGGCTTTTCTCCCACTTGGCGCGTGGGCTTACGCCCATGTCTAACATCATGTCGCCGCTGTGCGGCTAGTTTGGCCGCGCCGCGAGTTGTTTGTTCCACTACGAAATTGCGAGGGCGGTCGCGACACAGTCTCTGAAGGCCGTCTCCGCCAAAACCTCGACTTCCGTAAGGGCCAAAAGCTAAGAGGTCTGTCATAAACGCATAGAGCCTCTGGCGAAGAGCGATCAGCAAACAGCGAAGGGCGAGGAGCGCTAGAAAATATGCGGATTATTCGGATCGCCGGAGTCGATGGTGATCTGCTCGTCGGTGTGGCGGCTCAAGTACCAGCAGGGCTTGAGGCCAAGCTGCGGAAAGATGGAATTCGCGCAGCTCACATCGTGATCGCCGGCGTAATCGAATTCGGTTTTGCCGCTCTTCAGCTTCACTGAGTAGTAGGTGTGCACAGTTACGGTTCCGAAGGTATCGCGCCTGGGCACTCGAAATCGCAGCGACAAAAAGTCGGCCAGGTATAGAATGCCTACCCAAAGTACAAGCCCGATCAGGATCCGTTTGGTCATTTCGACTTCGAGTCTGCTGCCCAATTGTAAGGTGCGGCAGGGATGCGGAGCCGGCACCCGGCTGCATGGGGACACTTGTGCCACGACAAAAGGTTGAGTTCTGTGGCGGCTGCGCGCATCATAATGTCACAGGGGTGTGTGACAAGGCATAGTGGTGCAATTCTTCCAAGGTTGAGCAGGCGTGAGTCGCGGAATCAGCATTCGAGAGCCGAGAACTTCGCAAGGTGGCGGAGGCCGGGGTGGTCCTACGGCCAACTGGCCGGGCGGCTGGGGTGGCGGAGGCGGTCGCGGCGGCGATGACCAGCCTAGCTACGGCGAGCGCTTGCGCCGCTATCGTTTGGGCCTGATGCTGGCGCTGTCGTCGGTGGTGATGCTCTTCATCTCCTTCACCACGGCTTATGTGGTGCGCAAGGCCGGCGCGGTGTGGGACCCGGCAAGCAACGATTACGTGAGCAACTGGATACCCCTGGCGTTACCGGTTCGCATCCTGCTCTTCAATACGCTGGTCCTGGTGCTGAGCAGCTTCACGCTGGAAGTCGCGCGGCGCCGCGCGGCCGAGGATGTGGCGCTGGCCCCGATCGTCGGCATTCCGGGCATTCGGGTGCGGGACAACCATTCCCTGCCCTGGCTGTGGACCACCATCCTGCTGGGCCTGGGATTCCTTGCCGGCCAGGCTTATGCGTGGGAGGTGCTGGAACACAGCAGCGTGACCTTTGCGTTGAACGCCAGCAGTTCTTTCTTCTTCATCCTGACCGGCGTCCACGCGGTACACCTTTTGGGCGGGATTTTTGCGCTGCTCTATGCGGGAGTGACGGCGTGGCTGCATCGCCCGCCGGAGACGCGGCGTATCGTGATCGATGTGACTGCCTGGTATTGGCACTTCATGGGCGCACTGTGGATCTACATCTTCTGCCTGTTGTACTTCGCGCGATAGTCACTCGCAGCCTACCGCAATCCAACCCGCTATAATAAGAAGTTTCGGCAGCCTGATCGGAAGCGATCTGTGGGGTGGGCGGCACTTTGCCCGCCACGGAAAGCTGTGGGCAAGTATTGACGTACGCCCCCAGCGGCTAAAGCCATATTTATTTTGTGGCGTTGCGGACGGCCTGAAGGCCGCCCCTTTCAAAAACCCTAATTAGTCAGGGCTTCCCTGGAGGCGCCGACTGCCGGAAATCTGGGGCCATGTCCAACGAGAGCATTGTCGTACGCGGAGCGCGCGTCCACAACCTGAAGAACATCGACTTCGAGATTCCCCACAACCAACTGACGGTGGTGACGGGAGTGTCGGGATCGGGGAAGTCGTCGCTCGCCTTCGACACCATCTATGCCGAGGGCCAGCGCCGGTATGTGGAGTCGTTGTCCGCCTACGCGCGGCAATTCCTGGAGCGTATCGAGAAACCGGACGTCGACGTCATTGATGGCATCGCGCCCGCGGTTGCGATCCGGCAAAAGAACACGACGCGCAATCCGCGCTCGACGGTCGCCACCGCCACCGAGATTTACGATTATCTGCGGCTGCTATATGCACGCGTCGGCCGCACCTATTGCCTGAACTGCGGGCAGGAGGTCAAGAAGGACACAGTGGATGAGGTTGCCGATCGCATTCTCGCGCTCGGCGAAGGTACGCGGGTACAGGTTTTCTTTCCGCTACAGTCGCCACCGGTGGCTGCGGCCCCGGAAAAAGCCAAATCACGCCGGACCGCAAAGAAGAAGGCCGTCAAGCCGGCCGACGATTCGTTGCTGAAAGACCGGCTGTTTGAGTTGCGCAAGCGTGGCTACAATCGGCTTTACCAAAACGGGCAGCTGTTCGAATTTTCCACGCCCGAATCGCTGCTTGACCTGAATTTCGCTGAGCCGGTGCAGGTGCTCATCGATCGGATTTCGGTCTCGCCGGACGCTCGCCTGCGCATCGTGGATGCGGTGGAGCAGGGCTATCGCGAAGCCGGCGAAGTGCTGTTCGAGACGGCGCCGGCCGACGAGCAGGCGCCGCAGCGGCTCCGGTTTTCGCAGCGCTTCGAGTGCAAGCAGTGCGGCATTCGCTACGAAGAGCCCGAGCCGCGGCTGTTTTCGTTTAACAATCCCTTCGGCGCTTGCCCGCGTTGCCAGGGCTTCGGCAACACCATCGACTTCGACCTGAACCTCGTCATCCCCAACAAGGCGCTCACCCTGGCCGAAGGCGCCATTGAGCCGTGGACCAAGCCGAAGTACAAACCGCTGGCGACCGAGATGCGTCGCTACGCCCGGGCCGCAAACATTCCGCTGGACGTGCCGTGGCAAGACCTGACAGCCGAGCAGCAAAGCTTCATCATCAAGGGCGACGGCAAGTTCTGTGGTGTACGCGGATTTTTCGATCACCTGGAACGCAAGAAATATAAGCTGCACGTGCGGGTCTTTCTCAGCCGGTATCGTGGCTACTCCATTTGCTCCGATTGCAGCGGTCTGCGGCTGCGTCGTGAAGCCCGCCAGGTGAAGGTTGCGGGCAAAGATATTTGCCAGATATCGGCGATGACGGTCGAGGAGGCGGCACGCTTTTTCTCCAGCCTGGCGCTGAGTCGCCAGGAAGCCGATATCGCCGGCAAATTGCTGGAGGAGATTAATGACCGGCTGCGGTATCTCAACGAGGTTGGGCTGGAGTACCTGACGCTGGACCGCCTATCATCGAGCCTCTCCGGCGGCGAGGCGCAGCGCATTCAGTTGGCGACGTCGCTGGGGTCGCGATTGGTGGGAACGCTGTATGTGCTCGACGAGCCCTCCATCGGTCTGCACAGTCGAGATACGGAGCGGCTGATCAAGATCCTGCACGACCTGCGAAACCTGGGCAACACAATATTAGTAGTCGAGCACGATGCCGAGATCATGCGCTCCGCCGATCGCATCATCGATCTAGGGCCGGGCGCGGGCGAGAATGGCGGAAAGCTGATTGCAAGCGGCAACTTTGGCGAGATCGTACACAATCCCGCGTCGCTGACCGGCCGTTACCTCAACGACGAGCTTCGCATTCAATTGCCGGCGATGCGGAGAAGCGGCACCGGGCGAAAGATCAGGTTGGTGGGAGCGCGTGCGCACAACCTGAAGAAGGTGAATGTCGCCATTCCGCTGGGCATGCTGGTCTGCATTACCGGGGTTTCCGGATCCGGCAAGTCCACGCTGGTTCACGATGTGCTTTACAACGCGCTGGCTGCGACGAAGGGGCAGGTGACGGGAGGCCCGCAAGCGGAAATCGAGCACATCGAAGGCGAGGAGTGGATCGATGAAGTCGTGCTGGTCGATCAGTCGCCGATCGGCCGTACGCCTCGTTCGAATCCCGTGACCTACATCAAAGCCTTCGACGCGATACGCGAGCTGTTCGCCTCGTTGCCGGAGAGCGAGAAGCGCGGCTACACCGCCGGGCACTTTTCCTTCAACATCCCGGGCGGGCGCTGTGATGCCTGCCAGGGCGATGGCACGGTAGTAGTGGAGATGCAGTTCTTAGCTGACGTGGAGTTGATTTGCGAGGAGTGCAAGGGCGCCCGCTACAAGCCGGATGTGCTGGAGGTGCGCTATCGCGGTAAAAACATTCATGAGGTGCTGAACCTCACCGTCAAAGAAGCGCTGCATTTCTTTTCCGGCGTGCCGAAGATCGTGGAGAAGCTGCGCGTGCTGGAAGAAGTGGGCTTGGGATACTTGCGCCTGGGCCAGTCGGCGACGACCCTTTCCGGCGGCGAAGCGCAGCGCATGAAACTGGCGGCGCATTTGCAACCCAAGCTGCGTGATATCGGCAAGCCCAGGAGCGAACGCAACCAGCGGCAGCCGCGCATGCTCTACATCTTTGACGAGCCCACGACGGGACTGCACTTCGACGATGTCAGCAAATTGCTAGCGGCATTTCGGCGTCTGATCGAGGCAGGTGGATCAATCGTGGTCATCGAGCATAATCTGGATGTAATCAAGACTGCGGACTGGGTGATCGACTTGGGGCCGGAGGGCGGCGCGCGCGGTGGCGAAGTCATCGCTGTAGGAACACCGGAGACTATCGCCGAGACGCCGGCGTCCTACACTGGACGCTGGTTGATGCGTGTTCTGCCGCACAATGGAGATGCTCCGACCCAGTCGCAGGGCGAATTCAATGAACCGCATTAGCAAGGTGCTGGAGAACTCCCGTGGCGATGCGATAAGCTTCGGCGCTTCGTGTCAGGGCACGACTTCAGTCGTGCCGAATGCATTGCAATTAAATCAGGGCTTTAGCCCCTGCACACTATGGGCAGGGGCTAAAGCCCACATCTTTCGAGGGCGATTTATGGCACGGCTGAAGCCGTGCCCTGATACAAAGCAAGATTTACATTTCCATGTTTTCGGGGTCGAGCGACAGTCCCATATGCGACTGCTGTTTGGGGTTTTTCGGCAGCTCATCAGGGCGGGAACGCTCCTTCTGGCCTTAGCCCTCGCGGCGCTTGTCCCCATCGCGTCAGCGGCGCAGCAAAGTAAGCCGACGATTCGTCATCATCGCGTGGCGGAAGAAGTTCCCGACGAGAGCAGCTCGCCGGAAGTCGATCAGGCCGAAGCTGCCATGCAGCACAATGACTTTGCCACCGCGGAAACCTTGCTCCAGAAAGCGGTGGTCGCGAAGCCGGGCGATTACCGCGCGTGGTTTGATCTGGGATATGTCTATAACGCCACCCAGCGCCTCAGCGAGGCGGTGGAGGCATATCGCAAATCGGTGGCGGCCAAGCCGGATGTATTCGAATCGAATCTGAATCTCGGACTTCTGCTGGCCAAGCAGGGCGACAACACCGAAGCCGCGAAGTACTTGAAAGCCGCCACGCAATTGAAACCTGCGGCCCATCCTGAGGACAGCATGGCGCGCGCGTGGCAGGCGTTGGGACAGGTGTTGCAGGCAGGCGATCCCCAGCAGGCGCTCGCCGCGTATACCGAAGCGGCCAAGGCAGATCCCAAGGATCCCCAGCCTCATATCTTTTCCGCGAGACTGTTGGAGAAGCAGAACCAGCCCGATGCTGCCATCCGCGAGTATCAGGCGGCGTTGCAGCTCGAACCCAAGTCAGAGGAAGCGCTCGCGGGGCTGGTCAACATCTATGCTCAACAGAAGAAGTACGGCGATGCCGAAGCCGAGCTTCGTAAAATATTGGCGGCAGACCCGCAGAGCGGTCCAGCGCACACGCAATTGGGACGCGTGCTGATGGCCGAAGGCAAATACGACCAGGCAGCCCAGGAGTTGCAGGCGGGATCGCAGGGCAGCCCAGCGGACCCGCACATTGCGCTGGACCTCGGGGTGCTGTACTTCAAGGCCGGTAAGAACGCCGAAGCGGAGCAGCAGCTCCGGCTGGCGGTGCAGAAGATGCCCCGGGATGCGCAAGCGCGCTTCGAGTTGGGCTCGTTGCTCCGGCATGAGAAGAAGAATGAGGAAGCCCAGCAGCAACTGATTGCCGCGGTAACGTTGAAGCCGGATTTCCCTGAAGCGTACGGTGAGCTGGCGGTCGCGGCAACGGCCAACAAAAACTACGGGCTGGCATTGAAGGCGCTGGATGATGGCGCGAAATACGAGCCGGAGAATGCGGCGCTGGTTTTCCTGCGAGCCACGACTTATGACAACTTGAAAGCGGTGCCGCAGGCGGTGGAATATTATCAGCAATTCCTGGCCATGGCAGGAGGGCAGTTTTACGACCAGGAGTGGCAGGCGCGGCATCGATTAATTGCCCTCGATCCGCGACATGCCGACAAATACCGGGTAAAGAAATAGTATGCGGGCGCCGCTTCAATGTGCAGCCGTTCTGTTCGTCCTCGCCGCCGTGGCGTGGGCAAGCAACGAAACCGCCTCGCAATTGAAGGCGCGAGCCGACGCCGCCCATGGCGCGGAGCAGGCCAAGCTGTGCCTGGAATATGCGCGGCTGCAACTGGAACAGGCGAATGCGCTGTTCACCAACGGCGATGTGGACAAGGCGCAGGCCGAGGTGCGCGAGGTAGTCGAATACGCGCGTAAGGGAGCGGATGCGGCCTCCTCGTCAGGCAAGCAGCTGAAGCAGACCGAGATCAAGCTGCGCAAAGTCTCGGAGCGCATGCATGATGTCGGGGAGTCGCTGGCTTTTGAGGACCGCCCCCCGGTGCGGCAGGCGGTGGAGGAAATCGAACAGATCCGTACCGACCTGATGATCCGAATGTGGGGACCGCAAGCCGAACCGAAAGGAAAATCGTGATGCATTGCCGTCTTCGCTCGATATTCTGCGCTGTTCTGCTGCTTTGCTTGTTTCCTGGTTATGGCGTGGCGCAGCGGCGGGACCCGCTGAACCCAAAGGAAGTGGACGAGATGCGGGAGGTGGCGGACCAGCCGGACAAGCGTCTGGAGTTGATGGTTCAGTTCGCCCGCGAGCGCATGAACAAGATTGACGAATTGCGCGCCAACACCAAGAACGCGAAGGACCGTCCTATGCAAATCCACGACCTGCTGCAGGACTTCTCCTCCCTGCTGGATGAAATTGACGACAATGTGGACATGTACGCTTCGCACCAGGCTGACATGCGGAAGGGCCTTACGCTGGTCATTGAAGCCAATAGCGAGTGGCAGCTGAAGCTGCGGCGCCTGAAGGAACAATCTCCTCCCGAAGAACTGGACCAGTATTCGTTTGTGCTGGCCAACGCCAGCGATGCGGTCAGCGACACCGGCGATAGCGCGCGCAAGGAGTTGCAGGAGCAAAACGATCTGGCAAGGCAAAAGAAGCTGACGAAGGTTTACTCGGAGAGGCCCGATTGAGGGCATCCGCGCGGCAATATAAAAGGCCGCCAAAAACTTCCCCCTGTGGCGGCCTTTTCTCAGTTGTTTAGCGCAAAAAAACTACGCGAGCGACAGTAACAGAATTCGGCGCCCGGACACAATAGAAATGAAACCTTAGTACCTGTTCCGGTAACGCGTCATTCTCTTCCCCGGCTTTCGACGAACTCGCGGCGGTGGTAGCTTAGTACTATCTTGCGTCAAAACCTGCATCAGATATTTCAAAAAACGTATCGCGAACTGCGACCGCGCGCCCCGCTGCCGGAGTTTCGCATAGAGTTCTATCCTTTCGCGAACGTCAATAGCACCATCCGCCTGCGGGAGGCGGTGGTGCACGTGCGCATCTCCGACCTGCTGGAGGGCGCGCCGGAAAGTGTGATCGAGGCAATTGCCCACATCCTGCTGGCGAAAATCTACCGCAAGCCCATCCAGGCGCTGCATTCCACCCGCTACCGGCGATACGTTTCCAGTCACGATGTGAGCAGCAAGGCGCAGCTGGTGCGGCAGATGCGCGGGCGCAAGCGCATCGAGTCGGCGCAAGGAAGAGTGTATGACCTCGATCAGATTTTCGAAGAGCTGAACACGCGATTCTTCTGGGGCTTATTGGCGCGTCCGCAGATGACGTGGAGCCAGGCGCACGCCCGCAACAGCCTGGCGCACTACGATCCCGCACACAACGCGATCGTCGTCAGCCGGGTCTTCGATCAGCCGCGCGTGCCACGCTATGCCGTCGACTACATCCTGTATCACGAGATGCTTCACCTCAAGCATCCGGTGAAGCTGCGGGGCAGTCGGCGCTGCGTGCATGGGCCGGAGTTCCAGGCGGAAGAAAAGCTCTTTCCTGAACTGGAGCAGGCCAAGGCATTTTTGAAGACGCTGTAGGAGGTGCTCGGATATTGGGGAGTGCGCTCTTCGCCTGAACTATTCATCCCGGACACCCAGCTTTGAAGGGGCGCGGCTTCAGCCGCGCCGTTGCATGGTTGTAGGAAGCCGGTCTTCAGCCCCTGAGGGAAACCGTATTTCGCTTACGGCACGGCTGAACAGGCCGCTGAAAAAGTTGCAAAAACAGATCCCTCGCGGCCTGAAGGCCGCCTCGGGATGACAAAAATAAAGGACTTTTCGGCACGACTGAAGTCGTGCCCTGACAAAAGGCGCCGAAAGCGGACTTTTTCAGCGGCCTCTGAAGCCGTGCCCCTTCAAAGCCTCAGCCGCATTCATAACCTAGTGCACAGGGCCTATGCGGCCAAAATCGCCGGCTGCTTTGCTATACCTGCCAGTTCGTTGGCGCTCACGTCCACCTGGTACAACGGCCGGCAAGAGTTCGCCAAGCGCAGCTTGTAGGGGTATTCGCCGGTCATGTAATCGCAAGTGAGCCCTTCAGCCAGCGAGCGCGCGCTCACTTCATAAACCAGAGCAACCCCGGGCGAATAGTCGGCCCACTGCGCATTGAAGTAGATGGTGTAAAAGCGTCGGACACGGTCGTCGCGAAAAGTCACCAGTCCTGCGACAAGACTTTCGTCGGCAGTCTGGAGGGTGAAGATCTCGCACGCGCTTGCCTCCAGCGCTGCCACCGCAATCATGAACTCGCAGCGTTGGGCATCAGAGAATACGTTCCCCCCACCGGCAAACTGGTCGCGCTTGGCACGATACAGTTCTCGCACCAACGAAGAATCGGCGCCGGAATAAGAGCGCAAGGTGACACCCTGCCGCTGCAATCGCCGAAGTTGCCGGCCCAGCCGCGGATGCGCCCGTCGGAACTCTTCCTCGCCGACCGCTTTCCGATCCAATTGCGGCGCGCCGGCGAACGCAGTTAGCGGGAATCCTCGCCAGCGATCATGCGCAGCGCCACCATCCACAGCTGTCACATGGAATGGCAATTGGCAGTCGCCAACTCGCTGCCACGCCAGACGCAATGCTTCGGGATCGCCTGCGGCCAGAACGTCGCGGTAATCGAACAGCGTCTCACCCAACAGTTCGAGCTGTCCGGCAGACCGATGAATGGCACCCGGAATGATGGCAGCTCCGGAATTGCTCTCCACGCAAACTACGTATGCAGTCCAACGATCGTGGAACAGCTCGGCCGCCAAGCGGTTCCAGGAAAAACGCTGGAAACTACTGTGGGGCTGCTGCCGGAGCAGATGTTCCCACAGCGAAGCAAGGCGATCCATCTCCGCGGCCGAGCGCGCGACAGTAGTGCGGATAAGGGGCATAGGTAGGAATCCGCGCAAAAACGATTAGACGCGCCGATCAGAGCATCGAGTTGTGAGCACAATTTCGAGCGGACGCGTTCTCCAGGACAGTTTTGCTTTTACTGCGCCCTGGTAGTGCGGCGCCCTTCGACTACGCTCAGGGCAGGCTTTTAGCGCCGTGTGAAGGCGCCGATGCTTTCCTAAAGGACGGCTTTACAGGCCGCGGAAAAACTCCTGTGTCGCCGAGTGCCGCTGGCTGAAGCCGGCTCCGGAGGTTGCAAATAAAGGGCTTGAACGCGGACCTGAAGGTCCGCACTACCCGATCAGGCGAAAACCAGAGTTTTTCAGCGGCCTGTTTAGCCGGCGTGTCGTCGGCTGAAAGCCGGCTCGGCTAGAAATAAGGAATTCGCCCTAACGCGGGCCTGAAGAGATTGTTTCGCAACCGTGTCGCCGCTCTGCGGCTCGGGATCATTTCCCACTTGGCACGGGCGCTCACGCGCCCGCCTAACGTCATCCCGCCGC
This sequence comes from uncultured Acidobacteriaceae bacterium, assembly GCA_963785825.1. GTDB lineage: Bacteria > Acidobacteriota > Terriglobia > Terriglobales > Acidobacteriaceae > Bog-257. The sequence continues at coordinate 549,458 of CAWAWQ010000004.1, forward strand.
TTTGCGGCTAGTGTGCTCGATATTCGAGCCTCTTATCCCGCCGCGAAGCTTTTCCGCCAGTTGCGGCAGTCTCTGAAGCCTGCCCTGAGCCCCGCCGAAGGGGCCCGCATTACCCGGACACAGGAATAACTGAATTGCTCTAAGCCGGAGCTCAGGGCACTACGGCCGCGGGCTCGGCATGAGACTCGCCGATGCCGGCTCCACGATAGGCGCGCATCACATCGTCGAGCGAAACCACGCCCAACAACTGCTGGGTGTTGGCACGATGGACTACGGGCAGCAGCGGCCAGTCTCCAATGAGCCGCAGAGCTGTGTCCAGTGGGTGATCGGGATGCAGATAAGGAATCCTGGCGGTGAGCACGCGCGACAGCGGCACCTCCGAGTTCGCCACCAGGTCGAGCAACTCGGAGCGATGGATGCCCGACCACTCGTCGTCGCCCATGGGCACAACGAAGAATTCCCGCGCCGAGCCTTGCACGCGCTTCTGGGCTTCATGCAGCGGCATGTCGGGAGTAAGGGTTTGCCCCTGCGTCGGGCGCATGGCATCTTCCACGCGCAGCAACGGCACCTCACGTTCCTCCTCCAGGGAGGGCAGATCGAGCCCATCCTGGCGCGAGAGCACATCAAAGATCGGGACGGGCTGGAAGGTGCGGGAGATGAAATAGGCAATTGTGTTCGACAGGATCACGGGAACAATGATGCTGTAGTTTCCGCTGACCTCGAGAATCATGAACACCGAGGTCATAGGCGCGCGCAAAATTCCCGCGAAGAGCGTGCCCATTCCAACCAGCGCATAGGCGCCGACGGGGATGGCGAGATGAGGGACAATTTGCCGTTCGGCCATGCCGACGGCGCCGCCGATCATGGCGCCCATGAAAAGGGTGGGCGCGAACAGTCCGCCAGGCGTGCCGCTGCTGAACGATAATCCCGTAGTGACGATCTTCAGCGCGCCGAGAATCGCCAGGATTTGCCAGGTGTACTGCTCGTGCATCGCCTGGTCCATGTAGCTGTATCCGGCGCCCATCACCTGCGGGAACTTGATGCCGATCAGACCAATCAGCAGACCCGCAGCGGCGGGTTGAAAGTACTGCGTCCAGGACGGAAGCTGGCGCAGCCGGGGCCGAAGGTAGGCGATGTACTTGACGAAGGCCAGTGAGGCGAAGCCGCCGATCACGCCGAGGCTGGCGTAAGCGCCGAGCTCGCCGGCGTGCTCCAGATGATAAGCAGGAACGCGGAAGAGGGGCTCGTCGCCGAGGAACCAGCGCTCGACGACGGCGCTGGAAATTGCCGCCAGCACCACCGCGCCGAGGATACCTGCGGTCCAGCGGCCGATGACCTCTTCGATAACGAACAGCACCGCGGTGATGGGAGCATTGAAGGCGGCGGCCAGTCCGGCGGCAGCGCCCACCGGGGCGATCAGCCGCAGTTTCTCCCGCGACAACTTAATCCGGCGGCCCAAGGCGGAGGCCAGTCCAGCACCGATTTGCAGCGAGGGATCCTCCGGGCCGAGCGATTGGCCGCTGCCGATCGCCAGCGCACTGGTGATGAACTTACCAATGACGGTTACGACCGGGATGTAGCCGTCGTAGATGTAGAGCGCCGCCTTGGTCTGGTTGACGCCGCTGCCGCGCGCCCGCGGGAAAAAGCGGATGACCAGGAAGGCAATCACCAGCCCGGCGAGCATGGGGGCGAGAAACACACGCGGCACAGAGAATTGCAGGCCGGTTCCCAGCAATTTCAATTTCAGGTAGTCGATGCACACCCGGAAACAGACCACGGCCAGCCCGGAAGCAATGCCGATTAAGACCGCCAGCAGCAAGAAGAACTGCTCTTCGCGCAAGCTGAAACGCTGCGGCGAGAGCATGCTGCGAAGCGTGGTCCAGTACTGCCGTCGGGTCGGGGTGGAGACCGCCGACTTAGGGGCGGGCGCTTCTTTCGGTTTGGCCACTGCCAGTTCTTGCGGACTCACTTCGGTGCTTCGCTCTCGTGTTGCGCCAGCAACAGCAGGGCGCGGTTGGCTGTATCCATGTTGGGACAGATAGAGGCGGTGGTGCGCTCCACCTCAAAGACGTACTGCATGGTGGGCTCCAGGGCATCCGGATTTCCTCGCAACGCGCCCTCGGTCGCAGCAGCCTGCTTTTGCAACCCGCTGCTGTAGAGCAGTTGCAGATCGCCAGGCGCAGGAATGCTTTGATCACCCGACGTCTGATTTGCGGTTGAGGAGGATGCAGCGTTGGTCGTAGCCAGGTTGTAGCCATGCTGCGCCGCGCAGCCGGTTAGCCGCTGCCACGCGATGTGGAACGCATCCGCCACCCGCCTGGTTCGATCCGCCATGGAAAGCTTGCGCAAGGACGGATCAAGACGAAGTACCTCGCGCACAAGGTCGAGTTGTTCGCGAGCCTCGGCGGATTTGGGCGCACGCTCCACCGCGTTGCTCAAAGCGGATTCGGCCCCAATGTAGTCGCCGAGCTGAAGCATCGCTAAACCCTTTCCCAAGTACGCTTGGGCATTTCCGCGATCATCGTCGAGGACGGTGTTGTAAACCTCGACAGCTCGCGTCGGCTCCTTCGCCTCAAGCAGCAGCTGCGCCAGGTGCAAGCGGCTTTCGGTGTCGGTCGGCGCGTCGGCCTGGAGCGCGAGCAACTCCGCCTGCGCCCGTGCCAAATCGTTACGCTGCATCAGGTATTGCACCAGCTCGAAACGGGTCGCGATACGCTGCTTGCGAGGCTCCTCGTCCCAGACGCCGTTAATGGCATTGTCGTAGTACCGTATCGCCTCCGAAGGGTTATTGCGGCGAACGTTCAGCCGCGCCAGGGCGAGATTCACCTCCCCATTGGCCGGTTCTATCTCCCAGAGGCTGATGAGGTGGGCATGAGCTTCGGTCAAGCGGTTGGCGGCGAGCAATGCCTCCGCTAGGCGCAACCGATACTGCCGGTTTTCGCGGTCATAGTTGAGCGCTGTCCGAAAACAGTCGGCCGCGACTGCGGGCAGCTTGGCTTGCATCGCCTCGTTACCGCGAGTAAACCAGCGTTGGGCCAGCATCTCCTCGGTCGCCCGATGCGCGTTGACGAGATATTGAGTCCCGGCAAAGCCGGCAAAGATCAGAATCAAAGTGACAGTTACCGTGAGTCTGGCAGGCCGCGAGGTCAGAGACCGGTCACATGCGGGACAATGGTCCGCGTCGGCAGGGATTTCCGCTCCACAGTTTTCGCAGCGGGCAACAGCAGGCGAGATGTCGACCGAGGGCATGAAGGCGGCGTCCTTCTACTGTACCAAGAGATGCGCAGAAATGTTGCTGTGGTCGTCATACCCAATTCCACCGACTTTGGATGTTCCGAGCGGCGATCGCCAGAAGAAGAATGTTGATGGGCACTTAAAACTAATGTGGCCGACTCCGCGATTGGATCCTCCCCGCGCACGCGCCGGAAATATTCCCATACAATTGAAGCACAGGGCCGATGGCTCAGCGCTTTTGTTCAAATCCTGCGGCTAACGGCCGGCGATCGCCGCGTTGGAAGCACGGTTATGCTGAATATCTATCTTGACGGGTACCATCCGTTTCGGAGCCATACTTAAACATGATTAGTTTTTGGACACGGCTTTCCTATGCCTTTCGTTGTTTCGTCGCGATTCTGTCGCGGGCAGAGATCCCGCAGGACATCGCTCGTGAGTTGATCAAGGCCACAGCGTCGGCGGCATCTCCCAGGCAGCAGCCGAAGGTTGCAGTCCCCGAATCGTCCGGCGCACTGCAGATGCTCGCCCTGTTGCAGCGCGATGGACGGCTCATCGATTTCCTGCAGGAAGACGTCGCCCCCTATCCCGATGCGCAGCTAGGGGCAGCAGTTCGCAGCATCCACACCGCATGCCGCGAGGTACTCGCCCGCTATTTGAAACTTGAACCTGTCATCGACTCCGAAGAAGACCAGCCGGTCACGGTTCCAGCGGGCTTCGATCCGGCTGCTATCAAGCTGGTCGGAAATGTTAGCGGGAAACCACCCCTTCGCGGTCTGCTCCGTCATCGCGGCTGGCGGGTAGCGGAGGTGAAATTGCCTCCGCCGCCCACCGGGTCAGCCATCGTCGCGCCGGCAGAGGTCGAAATCCCGTAATCAATCACCGCTCGCTCAATATCAGTTGCACTCTCATTCTTTGAATAGGAGATCTTGTTGGAGGCAAAGTTCATTATTGGTATCGATCTGGGCACCACGAATTCTGCACTGGCGCGTTGCGAAAACAACCAGGAAGGCAGCCCGATCGAAGTCGAACCGATTCCGCAGGTTATTAACCTGAACGAAGTCGCAGACCGGACACTGCTACCTTCATTTCTCTACATTCCTGGAGAACTCGATTTCCCTCAGGGTAGCCTCGGGTTGCCGTGGGATCCCGAGCCGGAGTACATCATTGGTGAACTGGCTCGCAAACGTGGAGCTGAGAGTCCGGCGAGGCTGGTGGCATCAGCCAAGTCATGGCTCTCCTATACGGCGGCGAACCGCACAGCACCGATTCTGCCTTGGCAGGCGCCGGAAGAGGTGCCCAAGCTTTCGCCGGTGGAAGCCTCGTCGCGATATCTGCAACATCTGCTCATGGTCTGGGACAGCAATCATTCAGAACACAAGCTAGGCGAGCAAGATGTGCTCCTGACCGTGCCTGCATCCTTCGACGAGGAGGCGCGCGAGTTGACGCGCCGGGCGGCCGAGCAAGCCGGCTTACAACGGGTGACTCTTCTCGAAGAGCCGCAGGCGGCGTTCTACGCCTGGATTGAAAGCCAGGGAGACGATTGGCGCAAGCGCATCAAAGTGGGCGATCTGGTTTTGGTGTGCGACGTTGGCGGAGGCACGACAGACTTCAGCCTCATCGCGGTCTCGGAGGAAAACGGCGATCTTGCGTTGAAGCGCGTAGCGGTCGGCGACCACATTCTGCTGGGCGGCGACAACATGGACCTTGCGCTCGCCCGATTGTTGCAGCAGAGGCTGGAAGCTGACGGCCAGCGCATCGACACCTATCAGTTGCAGGGCCTGTGGCACCAGTGCCGCCTGGCGAAAGAGCATCTGTTCGAGCATCCCAAAGCGCAGAAGCAGGATGTCACCTTGCTGGGCAAGGGTCGTAAGCTGGTTGGCGGCACCATCAAGACCGAGTTGCTGCGCGAAGATCTGAATCGAGTGCTGCTCGAAGGATTCTTTCCCCAGGTCGCGAGCAATGAGATGCCACTGCGCCAGCGCCGGATCGGCTTCCAGGAATTGGGCTTGCCCTACGCCGCCGATCCAGCAGTGACCAAACATCTCTCGCGTTTTCTCTCGCAGCAACTGCAGAACAGTCCGGAGGCAGCCAACATACGTCGCGGCCGCAGTGGGCTAGCCTGTCCAACGCACGTTCTGTTCAATGGCGGCGTTATGAAGGCAGCGGGGCTGCGAAACCGGCTGGTGGAAGTCTTGAATCGCTGGCTCGGAGAAGAAGGATTCGAACCCCTCGAAGCGGCGCACATTCTGGACGCGCCTGACCTGGAGCACGCCGTCGCCCGGGGCGCTGCTTACTACGGACGAGCGCGGCAGGGACGTGGGGTGCGCATTCGCAGCGGAGCCTCGCGCACCTACTACATCGGGATCGAGAGCGCGATGCCGGCGGTACCTGGCATGGAAGCGCCACTGAAGGCGCTCTGCGTCGTTCCTTTTGGAATGGAGGAGGGAACGGAGGCGCAAATACCTGATCGAGAGTTCGGCCTGGTCGTGGGTGAACCTGCGGAGTTTCGATTTCTGAGTTCGACTCTTCGCAAGCAGGACCGCGTTGGCGAGCTTCTTGACAACTGGGGGGATGACATCGAGGAGATCAGCCCGCTTGAGGTGACGCTCAATCTGGATGGCCAACAAGGGGCAGTGCTGCCGGTTCGCCTGGAAACACGGGTAACAGAGATCGGCACACTCGAGGTGTGGTGTGTTTCTCGCGACGGCTCTCAGCGCTGGAAGCTTGAACTTAACATCCGCGAGAAGGGCGATCGATGACGCGGGGTGTCGCGGGACAGCAATGGAACGTTCGCGCTATCTGATCGGCATCGACCTCGGTACCACGAACTCGGTCGTGGCATATGTGGACACGCAGGAAGTGGTGCGTGAAGAAGCTTCCCGAATTCAGGTGCTCGATATAGCCCAACTCGTGGCGCCGGGAGAAATTCAGGCTATCCCGGCGCTTCCTTCTTTCCTCTATTTCCCTACCGAAGCCGAGATCGAAACCGGGGGCTTCAACCTGTCGTGGGAAGAGCAGCCAGCTGCCGTCGCTGGAGTGTTGGCGCGGGAACAAGGCGCACTTGTGCCTGGGCGACAGGTGTCGTCGGCGAAATCGTGGCTGTGCCAGGGTGCGATCGATCGCACGGCTGACATTTTGCCGCGCGGTGCGGAGTTGCCGGAGCCCATGATCTCCCCGGTTGAGGCTTCGGCGCGGTACCTCATGCATCTGCGGAATGCGTGGAACCACGCCATGGCCGCAGATGGGTCGAGTAGTTCGCAACAGCTCTTCGAAAACCAGGAAATTGTTCTGACCGTGCCCGCGTCGTTTGACGAAGAAGCCCGCGAGCTGACCTTGGAAGCAGCGCGCCGCGCCGGACTGCAAAACCTGACCATCCTGGAAGAGCCTCTCGCTGCCTTCTATGCCTGGATCGCGGAGCAGCAACATGCGATCCGTGAACAACTGCAAGACGGCGACCTGGTCCTGATTTGTGACATCGGGGGTGGCACCTCTGATTTCAGCCTGGTACGCGCGCACGTAAGCGGCGACGAGGTGCAGTTCGAGCGGACAGCGATCGGGGACCATCTGCTGCTGGGAGGAGAGAACCTCGACCTCGCACTGGCACGTCGAGTGGAAGACCGGCTAGGCACGAATCTCGGCTTACGTCAGCGCCAGGCTTTGCGACTGGCTTGTTCGGCGGCCAAGGAGCGACTGCTGACGGACCCAAGTATCGATCGCCTCCCCATCAACATTTTGGGGAGCGGGCGATCGGTGGTTGGTCAGGCGCTCAGCAGCGAGTTGACTCGGGACGAAGTCGTCGAGCTATTACGAAACGGCTTCTTGCCTCTGACTGCCTCCGGCGAGGCGGCTGCGCGAGAACGAGTAACGGGGTTGCGCGAAATCGGACTTCCGTACGCCAGCGATCCGGCCATCACCAAACATCTCGCTGCATTTTTGAGACAGTCGGCGACGGCGATGAAGCCGGGATCGGTTTCGCCGCCTTCAAGAGATGACCTTCCAGGGCTGGTTAGGCCGGACGCTGTGCTTTTCAATGGAGGTTTTTGCGTACCAGACTTGGTGCGCGAACGGATCACTGAGGCCATAGCGCACTGGTTCGATGATGTGGATTCCACGTGGCGTCCGAGAGTTCTTACTAATCATGCCATTGGCAGCGCCGTCGCGGTGGGGGCCGCATATTACGGCGGCGTGCGGCGCGGCGAGGGCCTTCGAGTCAAAGCCGGCAGTGCGCGAACCTACTACGTAGGCATGCGTTCGGAGCATGGTGGTAAGGCAATTTGCGTGCTGCCGGCGGGAACCGACGAAGGCACAACCCTGCCCCTCTTCGATCGTGAGTTCTCGGTATTGGCGAACCGCCCAGTCTCGTTCAACCTCTACAGCTCCACTGTGCGGCGCGACCTGCACGGCGGCGTGGTTGATCTGGACCTCGGCCAGATGCATCGTCACGCGCCGCTCGTGACCCTGCTTCGCTACGGCAGGAAATTGCAACAGATGGAGTTAGCGGTGCGATTGGCGGTCAGCTTCACCGAGGTGGGTACGCTTGAAATCTGGTGCGAAGCGGTGAACTCGCCACACCGGTGGCGGCTGCAGTTCGAGCTGCGGGCCAGTTCCGATGCGCCGCAGACCGGCGTGGTTGAAGTGCCGCAAATCGCCAGTGCTGCGCAGCTATTATCGTCAACAGTTTCCGAGCATACGCTGGAATCAGCGCGGCAGCGGATCCGAGAGACATTCACGAAGACCGGCGAACAGGAACCACACGACCCAGCTCAACTGGTCAGCGAACTGGAATCGGGCATGGGAGTGAAGAGAGAATCGTGGCCTCTGACGATTGTTCGACCCTTTTCGGACGCTCTGCTTGAGGTTGCCGATGGGCGAAAGCTCACGCCTCAACATGAAGTGCGGTGGCTCAATCTCTTCGGCTACTGCTTAAGGCCTGGCTTTGGAGACGCTCAGGACGCCGACCGAACTAACCAGGCGCGAAAAATTTATCAGGCTGGTCTGACATTTCCGGGCGTCCTGCAGTGCCAGGTGGATTGGTTGGTGCTGTGGCGGCGCGTGGCGGGAGGTCTAAGTGCCGCTCATCAGCATGAGATCCGCAATTATCTTGGAGGTCTCGGCATAGGCCGCAAGAAGCCTGGCACGCGCCTTAACCAACAGGTGGAGCGCGAGGGATGGCGCCTGCTGGCCAGCCTGGAGCATCTCTCCGGAACGACGCGTGCCGCGCTGGGAAACGAACTGTTGCGCAAGCTGAGGAAAGAACCCACCGACAGCGCCTGGCTATGGTCACTGGGCAGATTCGGCGTTCGTATCCCGCTTTACGGTTCCCTGACCTGCGTGGTGCCGGCAGATACGGTTGTGGACTGGATCCTTGCGCTGCTTGACCTACGGGAAATTACGCACGAGACGGCGTCCGTAATTCTCCAGCTTGGGAGACGCGTCGGGGATCGCACGCGCGACATCAGCGATGATCTGCGTGAGGCTTCGATTGCCGGACTCACAAGCGCCGGCGTGGGTGACGAAGAAATCCTGCGACGCCTGCGGAACTTTGTCGCCCCCGACCGAGCCGATGTGGTGCGCACCTTCGGGGAGCCTCTACCGAAAGGCATGCATCTGGAAAGCACCGCAGACTGTTTGTCGCCCGTCACCGCGCTTACCGCTGAGTGACCGAACCTGCCGGCCCCACCCGCAGAGCAACTGTTCCGACATGGCTGCAGCAAACCCTTTTCCCAGATTGCACATGGCCGGTCGCGAACCTTCGAACTACGATAGGCTGTGGGAACGCGTATGCTGGTGAACGGGGGCTTGAGCATGCAGCCTACGGACTGGCCGCCAATCCGGCGTCCTACGCACACACCTCGACAGCTTCAACCTTCGACTCGGCGGCGTCGCTGGGTGTGGCTGATTCTTGTGGTCATTGCTCTCATCGTCTTCAGCGGCCAGAGTGGCCTGTCCTATTACGTCGATGCGCTCTGGTTCGGATCGCTGGGCTATGCCGCCGTGTTCTGGAAGACGCTGGGGCTGCAGTGGACGGTGTTCGCCGTATCCGCTGCCGCTACCTTTTGTTTTCTTTATGGCATCTTCCTGATTCTCAAGCGCACAGATTTCACGGCCGACCCGCACGGTCAGACGATTCTGGTCGGTGGGCGAGCGGTAAAGTTGCCGGTCGAATCCATCCTGCGTCTGGTGGCGCTGGGTAGTTCGCTGTTTGTAGCCGCGCTCACCGCCGGCGTGATGATGGCGGATTGGCAAATTTTCACCCTCTACTGGTACGCGCCCCGGATAAAGGAATTGGTCGACCCGATCTTCGGCAGGCCCCTCAATTTTTACCTGTTCACGCTGCCTGCCTGGGAGTTGATGTCAGACTGGCTGTTGATGCTGGCGCTGCTGAGCTGTGCCATCGCCGGCTTTTTTCTGCTGGTCAACGCGGGAACCAGGGCGCTGGAGGGCTACCGTAACCGTTATGCCCTGGTGTCCTGGCGAGGGCTTTCCATCGCGTTCTCGTTTCTTCTCCTGGTGATCGCATGGCAAGTGTATCTCGCGCGTTTCGATCGATTGTCGCAGGACCACACGATCTTCAGCGGCGTCACCTATACCGACGCGCACATCTTTCTTCCTGGCCTGCTCGTCATCTCTGTCGCACTGGTGCTCGGCGCGGCAATCGCGGCGGCAAATGCCGTGTTGTGGAACCGCGTTCGCTGGCTGATCGCGGCCATCGTTCCGGCGGCCCTCTGTTTCGTCCTCCTGCAAGTATCCGGATGGTACGTCGGCACCTTCATTGTCGGCCCCAACCAACTGGTTCGCGAGAAACCCTACATCGCCAACAACATCAACTTGACCCGGCAGGCTTACGACTTAGACGAGGTAGCGCGACAAGCGTTTCCCGCGGACACCGACCCCGAGGCGGCCGATCCGGCGAATAATCAGGCCACGCTGCAGAACATTCGCTTGTGGGACTGGCGCGCGCTTCAGGACACGCTGCGCCAGATACAGGAAATCCGCACCTATTACGACTTCCCGGATATCGACATCGACCGCTATGAGATCGACGGCAGACTGCGGGAGGTGATGCTTGCGGCCCGCGAGCTGAATGTTGACAAACTGCCGGAGAGCAGCCGCAACTGGATCAACGATAAGCTGATTTACACCCACGGCTACGGCATCACCATGAATCCGGTGAATGGCTTCACTGCGGAAGGGCTGCCGACGCTGCTGCTGAGCAACATGCCGGTAGAGAGCACGGTTCCCGACCTCAAGGTCACTCGTCCGGAAATCTATTTTGGCGAGCTGACGAACGCCGATGTCTATGTCAAGACGCGGCAAAAAGAATTCAACTACCCGCAAGGCCAGGCGAACAACTTTACCGAATACCAGGGTAGCGGCGGCATCGTGCTCGGTAGCTGGCTCCGTCGGGCCCTCATCGCGCTGGATCGGGGCGATATCAGCAAGCTGCCGTTCAGCGACGATGTGAATACCCAAAGTCGTCTGCTGATGCGGCGTAACGTTGTCCGGCGCGTATCGGCTTTGGCCCCGTTTCTTACTTTCGATCCGGACCCGTACATCGTAGTCGGAGAAGACGGGCGGCTGTCGTGGATTGTCGACGCCTTCACTACCTCCGACAGCTACCCCTACTCCACTCATTACAGCCTCGGCGACAATCCCATCAACTACATGCGCAACAGCGTGAAGGTGGTCGTCGACGCCTACGATGGGACCACGACCTTCTATGTGTTCGACAGCAAGGACCCTATTCTCGCTGCCTACCGCCGCGTCTTCCCCAGTTTGTTCAAGGACGCCGCTGCCATGCCTCCGGGACTGCGCAAGCACGTGCGCTATCCCCAAATGCTGCTGGAGATGCAGGCGGAAGTCTATTGCCTTTACCACATGACAGATCCGGAGGTTTTCTACAACCGTGAGGACCTGTGGAATGTGGCCAACGAAGTCGCTATGGGCGAGAGTGGCCAGCAAGTCACCCAGACCATGCAGCCGAATTTCGTTCTGATGAAGCTGCCGCATGAGAGCGGCGTGGAATTCGTGGAGATTTTGCCCTTCACCCCGGCCAATCGCAACAACCTGATTGGCTGGATTGCCGGCCGCAGCGATGGGGCGCACTATGGCACGTCGGTAGTTTACGACTTCCCCAAAACCAGGCTGATCGACGGCCCGCTCCAGATCGAAGCGCGAATCGATCAGAACGCGCAGCTCTCGGGCCAGCTTACGCTGTGGAACCAGCAAGGCTCGCACGTCCGCCGCGGAACTTTGCTGGTCATTCCGATTGGGCGCACCCTGTTGTACGCTGAAGCGATTTACTTGCAGGCCGAGCGCAGCCCCATGCCGGAGCTGCGTCTGGTGGTGCTCGCGCTTCAGGACCGGCTGGTATACGGTCCCACATTTGAATCGGCGCTGGCGGCGTTGTTTGGAAACGGATCGTCAAGCCTTCAGGCAACCTCGGCGAACGCGCCGCCGACATCAGCAGCGCCCACTTCCGCTAGTGCTCCGACGCCGGCTGCCGACGTCAACGCGCTGATCGGCCAAGCTGCCCAGGACCTTTCCGATTACCAGCGACTGACGGCAGAAGGAAAACTTGCCGAGGCCGGGCAGAAACTTGAGCACTTAAAGAGCACGCTCAACAAGTTGAACACCCGTCCAAAGTGACAACCGGGATCATCCGTTGGCTACCGCTGTGCAGGAGGACGAAAATGAACCCGGCGGCGCAGCCGCGCCGGCATACCTCTCTGGGTGCTACCCCGCCACGTCGCCGCACTGCGCGCTCTCAGCGGCTGGCCGGCCTGCGTTCGGGTTGCTGGTTGTGTACCATCGCGTGAGCATCTAGAATTTGTCACTGCTCAAACCTAACTGCAATCAGCACCTCTTCCCGAGTGAACGGGCGGAATGATTGACGATGACTACCAGCACCACAGTCGAATTCCTCATATGGCTACTGATCGCAGCCTCTTTCATTGCAGTCATAGCGCAGCGGCTCCGAATTCCCTACACAGTGGCGCTGGTAATAGGCGGCTTGGTCTTAGGTTCCGTCCACCTGCCCTTCGCCGAGGCACTTCTCAAGAATCAACCTGACTGGCTTTCCCCCAATATTGTGCTGGTCATCTTTCTACCCCCCTTGTTATTTGAGGGTAGTCTGAAATTACAGGTGCGACGCCTGAAGGAGAATGCCCTTCCGATTGTTCTGCTGGCGACCGCCGGAGTTCTCGCCGCCACGCTGGTGACCGGCTTCGCAGCGCATTGGTTGTTGGGTCTTCCGGTTTTGATTGCGCTCGTCTTCGGGGCGATCACCGCTGCTACCGATCCCATCTCCGTGCTATCCATCTTTAAAGAAATGGCGGTTCCAAGGCGACTCGCGATTGTGGTCGAAGGCGAAAGCCTGTTCAACGATGGCACAGCTGCGGCGTTATTTGCCGTCCTGATAGCGGGAACAGCGCACGGTGCCCTGAGCATTCTCGGCGGCCTGAGAACGTTTGCGATCGAGGTGTTGGGCGGGGCGGCGGTTGGTTTGGCGCTAGGCTACGTCATGGGCAAATTCTCTGAGCGGATTGACGATCCGTCGATCGAAATCACCCTCACCACAATCCTGGCCTATAGCTCCTACCTGGCGGCACAAGCCCTGCATCTTTCCGGAGTCATTGCGACTGTCGCTGCCGGCCTGGTCGTGGGAAATGTGGGAGCGCGCCTCGGAATGACAGCGCGCACCCGCATCGCGTTGTGGTCTTTCTGGGAATCCATATCGTTCGTCGTGAATTCGCTGGTCTTTTTGCTTATCGGGCTGCAAGTGCGGGTAGGCACGCTGCTCCACGAATGGCGCGCGACCGTACTGGCGATCTCGACCGTAATTCTGGGGCGCGTCCTGTCGGTTTACGGCCTGGTGCCATTCAGTAACCTACGCGGCCACAAGATGCCGCTTGCCTGGCAGCACGTGTTGGTTGCCGGTGGCATTCGTGGCGCTCTGGCGCTCGCGTTGGCCTTAAGCCTTGCTCGCGGATTTCCATATCGTGAGCAGATTCTGGCGATGACCTTTGGGGTGGTGGCATTCACCATCGTCTTTCAGGGACTTGCCATCAAGCCGTTGCTGCATGTTCTGGGGATGGGTGCTGTCGGCGAGGACGCCTACGAACTGGCACGCGTGCAGCAGATCGCGGTTTCTTCGGCGCGCACGGAACTAGACAAACTGCTGCAGAATCACCTGGTATCGGGACCAACGTACGGCCAGCTGCGACAGGAAATCGAGCAACAACTCAAAGATGCTGAACAGCGGGTTCTCGATCTCTATGGAGGGGACAGCACGCGAATCTCCTCCGAAGTTCAAACCGCAAAGATGAAACTGCTGGCGGCCAAGAAGAGCGCGATTGAGGAGGCGGTGCATGATGGCCTGATCTCTCAGCAAGGCGCCAACAAGATGATCGAAGCTGCCGATCAGGAGATGGACGAGCTGACCGGCCGCGATCAGGTAAGTACCGCTCCCGTATCGTAAATCTTGTGCGCATTTTAACCAGTTCCCGGCAAAGAACATCCACCTGAGCTCCGCGAATCCATTTGACAGCAATGCTGTCACCGGCTCAGACTAGTTGTATGACGAGCAAGATGAAAATTCTGTTGGCTCTGATCGTAGCAACAGCAATCATCGTCTTGTTTGTCTTGCCCGCCTTTGACATCGATCCTACTGCGATGCGTTCAGCACGCGCTGCTGCACTGTTGATGTTTTCCATCGCCTGTGCGGCGTTCACGTTCGTGGCGTTCAAGACACTTCCTTCGAGCCCGCTGGAACCTGCCGATCGCAGGACCAGCGCCGTTCCCGATTTGCTGGAAGTGACCTGTAGCCTGCTCTGCTAGCTTCTCCTTCTTTCTCTTCTTCCCGATGAAGTGCGCGCGCTTAGCGGCTTGATCGCGCCGGTTTTCGAAGATCCGAAGGAGGCAACATGTTGGCGAGCACTCCCTGTTCGCATCGGAACACGTTTTTTGTGCGCCTGTCTCAATCCAGGAGGAGCCTGCTGCTGCTGGACTATGACGGTACTTTGGCGCCTTTTCGACCCGAGCGCGATCTCGCCCTCCCATACCTGTGGGTCCCTGAACTTCTGGAGAGTATCGGAAATCGAGGACATACGCGGGTCGTGCTCATCAGCGGCAGACCAGCGCGCGAAATTCCGCAACTGCTTGGACTCCCGGCTCCTCCAGAAATCTGGGGCTCACACGGAATGGAGCGCCTGCTTCCGGACGGAGACTACAAGGTGGTGAAACTGGATTCGCGACTGGCTGCGGCTTTTGAGAAGGCCACCGCCAGTCTCGACCGGGAGGGGCTGGCTAACCGCATGGAATGGAAACCGGGAAGTCTGGCGATCCATTGGAGAGGGCTCCCGGGCGATGAGGTCGGGGAAATCTGGACTACAGCCTTGCGGATTTTACAGCCGATTGCCTTTTCTGCCGGTCTTGATCTCTCCAACTTCGACGGCGGGGTCGAGATGCGGGTGCGCACGCCGAACAAAGGCGATGCCGTAAGGGCAATCGTGAAAGAAAGCGGCGATCACTACCCGTCTGCGTACCTCGGCGATGACGCCACCGACGAGGACGCCTTCGCAGCACTCAATCCTCTGGGCCTGACCGTGCTGGTGCGTAAGGAATATCGGCCCACTTCTGCGCAACTGTGGCTGCAACCCCCAACTGAGCTGCTGGCTTTCCTTGAACAGTGGCTCCATGCCAGTGGAGGTGATGTATGAACTCCGGTGGCCGGCTGATTGTAGTTTCCAATCGACTCCCGGTTTCCGTGGAACGGGCGGGCGACTCCTATGAAATGTACCCAAGCTCCGGTGGACTGGTAACCGCTTTGCGCGCCGTTCTCCGCGACTATGAGGGCTGCTGGATTGGATGGGCAGGCACCGAATATTCACCGGCAGTGGAAGACTTGCTGCGGTCTTACCCGGAAGCCGATTTCCAGATCCAGCCTGTGTTCCTCACCGAGAAGGAGAGAGCGCAATTCTATTCCGGCTTCTCCAATGAGATTGTCTGGCCCCTGTTTCACGACCTGCAATCGCAATGCAACTTCGACCCGGATTACTGGGACTCCTACGTTCGCATCAACGAGCGTTTCGCCGATCGTATTTCCAAGGTCGCCCGCGACCAGGATTTCGTGTGGGTGCACGATTATCATTTGACGCGGGTAGCGGCCTGCCTGCGCGAGCGTGGGCTGCGATGCAATCTGGCGTTTTTCCAGCACATCCCATTTCCCTCGCCCGACATCTTCGAAAAGCTTCCCTGGCGGGAAGAGTTCCTGAATGCCATACTCGACTTCGATTTGGTCGGATTGCAAACCGCCCGTGACCGCCAGAACTTCGCGGTTTGCGTGCAACGTTTCGCAAAAGACGCCACTCTCTGCGACACGGGCATAGGTCTAAGCATCGAGCGGCCCAATCGGCGAACCAAACTCGACAGCTTTCCGATCAGCATTGACTTCGAGGAATTCTCCTCCATGGCGGCCAGCCCAGAGGTGACAGCCTTGAGCGAGCAAGTCCGCGCCGATATGCGGGGCCGCTCGCTGCTGCTGGGCGTCGATCGTCTGGACTACACCAAGGGCCTGCTGGAGAAGTTGAGGGCTTGGGACCGTTTGCTCTCGGAATTTCCCGAGCTGCGCCGGAAAGTAACTCTACTGCAGGTTGTCGTCCCCAGCCGGGAAGACATTCCCAAGTATCGCGATCTGAGACTGGAAATCGAACGACTGGTCAGCGAGATTAATGGACAATATACGGACTCGTCATGGGTCCCGATTCATTTCATCTATCGTCATCTCGAACGTCAGCAGTTACTGGCCTACTATCGCGCGGCGGATATTGCGCTGGTTACACCTTTGAAGGACGGCATGAACCTCGTCGCCAAAGAGTATTGTGCCGCACAAGTCGACGAACGCGGCGTCCTGGTGCTGAGCGAGTTTGCTGGAGCAGCCGTGCAACTGAAGCGTGGGGCCCTTCTGGTAAATCCGAATGACGTTGCTGGCCTTGCGGCTGCAATTCGTGAAGCGGTTCTCATGCCGCGATTCGAAAGGCAGCATCGGATGAGGATGCTTCGCCGGGTAGTCCAGCAGTCGGATGTGCACCGATGGAGCGCGTCATTTCTGCAGATGGCCGGCGTGCAACTTGAGCCCAAGATCGGCGCGAACGAAACCCTGTTGCCGGCCACTGCGCCGCGAACTCCCAAGTTGCGCTCCCAAGTGGTGCGCAAGCTTGCAGTCGGATTTCAGGCCGCTACCGCCAACCTGCTGAAGGAAAGCTACGAATGAAGTTCCGCCGGTCGCCGGATGGCAATGCATGTATCTTAGCTTCTCCCGCTTCTTTGCCATCCAAAAAGCCACAATAGCGCGCAGTTCGCGAGGAATTGAGGTCAGTCCGGCAAGCTTCGTTACCAAAAAACGAAAATTAAATTGCAAAAAGCTGTGCTAGCCGTGCTACTCTCCGCAGTAAATGCGCAGGAGGATGGAGCATGTATACGCCCAGTATCTCCGCAAAACTTCGTGCAAAGGCTTTCCTGGCCTTTCTTGTGCTGCTCGCCGCCACTTTCGCAGCAGCAGTTGACTTCAGATCGTTCTCTGTAAAACCTAGCAAAGTAGTGCAGGGCATACCATCCGTGGGCACTGTCACTCTGGACGGGCCGGCGCCCCCAGGCGGCGCCGTAGTTACCTTGACCAGCCTGAACTCGGCAGTTGCGAGCGTCCCCGATACCATTACGATCCCGCAGGGTGCGACATCGGCACAGTTCCTGGTAAGCACGCTTGCCGTCACCATCCCGACTACCGTCACTATCCAGGGTTTTTACAACGGCACCAGCATTTCTCCGACGCTTACCGTCAAGCCGCGCTCGTCAGTTCGAGGCATAAGCGGCGACCTCTGGGCCGACGTAATTATCGGCCAACCGGGTTTTGGTAATTTCACGCCGAACGAAGTGACCGCAACCCGAGTGTTTAATCCCGGCGGCGTGACCGTGGACACTTCGGTCCGGCCTAACCGGACTTACATCTACGATGGAGGTAACAGCCGCGTTCTTGGGCTCAGCCATTTAGGCACATGTGCGGCGGGGATGCGGGGCGGACAGCCCTGCACGACCAATTCCGACTGTCCCGGCTCTATTTGTCAGCTCCAGCAGCCGGCGACCGCCGACCTTGTGTTGGGGCAGTCTGCCTTCAACCGCACAGGCTGTAATGGCGACAGTAACTACCAAAAATTTCCAACCCGGGCAGCCGCCAGCGCGACGACCCTGTGCGGTATGGCCGAGAGTCAGATCTCTATCCTTGAAGGGGGTTCGTTCGCCAATCTCGCCCTGGACGGCGTAGGCAATCTGTACGTCCCCGACTGGGACAACCACCGCGTACTGCGCTACAACTCGCCGTTCACCACAGACACGATTGCCGACTATGTTTGGGGGCAGGCGGACTTCGCCGCCAACGATTGCAATCGCGGACGCGGTGTCGGCTTTCCCGACGCCCAGAGCCTCTGCTTCCGTAGTCCCTTTAATGAGGGATTCACCGGTGGAGTGGGCATCGACTCCTCAGGGAATCTCTGGGTAGCCGACAACCAGAACAATCGCGTACTTCGATTTCCAAAAGATCCCGGTACGGGTATCCCGATGAAGACCGCCGACCTGGTTCTGGGACAGCCGGATTTCACTTCATCGGACCATGGCTCCCAACTGAATCAGATGTGGGCTCCCGCAGCCGTGCGTGTGGACAGTGCGGGAAAAGTTTATGTGGTTGATGCCCAACCGGGAGGGGGCGGTGACTCGGGGGGCAGAGTCCTGATCTTCAATCCGCCGCTCTTCTCCGGAATGTCCGCCAGCAGCACGCTGGGCGCCGGTCAGTTCCGCAACCCGAGTAGCCTCGAGTTCGATCCGGGCGGAGGAATCTGGGTGAGCGACTCGGCAAATAACCAACTACTTCTGTTCGTCGGCGGAGCGGTGCAGAAGGTTCTCTACAAAGATGTACCCGACTACACTGGAATGTGTGGCGGCAACTATCAAGGTGATGGCCCCGATTTCGTTTACGGCGACGGATCCGTCCTTGATCCCTCGAACGTTTGCGGTTCATTCGGATCAATCGGCATCGACAGCGATGGCAACGTGATCGAAGCCGCCTCCTCCTCGTGGCAGGATGTCTGGCGCTTTCCCGTCCCGTTCCCCGATCCCATGCCTGGAACCGCGCATTCGGCGGATGTCGACGTCTTCAAGCCCTACCAGTTCAGCTTCATGAATCAGGTGGGACCGGCAGGGATCAACTCCTCCAACGGCATAGCTGTGTCCAACGGCCAACTGGTGGTTGCCGATCACGGGAGGATCTTGTTCTGGAACAACACCTCAACTCTCACCACTGGTCAGCCGGCAAACGGATACACCGGCGTTGGTGTCCATAACTTCCAATACGAGAATCAGGTGGGTTACGGCCGGATGGCGGCAGACAAAGCCTCGCATCTCTGGGTCGTCAACAGCTCGGGAGACACTGGACAGATTGATATTTACTCACTGCCATTGACCACCGAAGCGATGCCTTTCAACACGCTGGCTTCTCCCTTACCCGTTCTAGGGGGAGGCACTGTCTCCTGGGACAGTTCGCTCATTATCGGCGGAGTCGCGCCCGTGGGAACGGGAAGCAAGCTTTGGGTGGCCGACCCGGTTCGAAACCGGGTGTTTCGAGTTAGCAATCCTCTCGCAAACCCGGTTGTCGACATCGTGCTGGGACAGACCAGCCTGGACGGTACATTGTGCAATCAGGGAAACGGTGACGAAGGAAACTTGATGCCGAGCCAGAATAGTCTGTGCAAACCAGGAAGTGTGTCACTCGATCCCGTGGGCAATGTCTACGTCTCTGACGACTCTCTGGAGGTTAGCGGCAATCAGCGACTCCTGGAGTTCGACGCAAGCTTGTTTCCCGATAATCCGCCAACCGCGCTATTCGGAATCCCGGCTACCCGGGTGTTTGGACGAAGCGGCAGTTTCACCGATCCCAATTGCGAGTTGTTACTGCCCTTTATTGCCGGAGCTATTTGTGGACCTCTCCAGCCAGCCTTCACCTCCGATGGTCAGATGGTCGTTGGCATGATCGGCTACCTCGGCTCTCGATTTCCAATGGTGTATGCGACCCCGCTGGCCAGCGATCAACCCGACAGCTATCTGAACGACTTCTCGTCCTATGGTGGATACTCCGCCGTTTTCGATTCGAACGACGACTTGTACATCAACGATCTCGACCGGGCCCGCGTCCTCGTGTACAGGCATCCGTTGGTCACCGGAGGAGTACCGGTGGTTGGCCTATCGCCGGCTAGCCTGAACTTCGGCCCGCAAGGCTTAACTGTGCCGAATACTCCACAAACGGTGACGCTAACCAACAGCGGCACCGCCTCCTTGCTTATCACGAACATAAGCATTACGGGTCCGAGCAGTGGCGATTACACCCAGACCAACACCTGCCCAGCGAGCTTATCGGCGGGAGACCAGTGCGCCATAACGATTGTCTTTTCCCCATTGGGCAATGGGACGCGGACCGCTGCAATTACCATCGTTGACAATGGTACTGGCAGCCCGCAATCAGTTCCAATGACAGGAATCGGCGTGGGAGGCAAAGTACGTCCGAAATGAAGCATTGCAATAAGTGGTGCTCGCCGGTTTTTGAGTATGCGCAAGCAGGTGATGACGGGAAGGTGGTGGTCACCGAAGAAGCAGGTTCAATACTGTCCGCCGCTCGTGGGCGAAAAACGTGAGTAGCGTTAGGTTGCGATTTTGTACAAGCAATATGAATCGTTGCTGGTGTAATATTCCCGAACTCTGGACTTTTTTGCGGTCGATGCAAATTAAGTGGAGGTTGACCTATGCCTGATCAATCCGGACCGGCGGGTGCTGTAGCCGCTCCAATTGGACCTGCGAAAGATGCGGCGATCGAAGCCCTAAACCTCTCCGACACGGCCAAGAATGCGGCTTACAAGCTGAAGGCGCAATTTCCGAAAGTGATATTCACCAGCGGGCGCCGCGATAAGGCAGCGCAGGCCAGCGCAATGGCCAGCAATGTCGTGCAGAACCGAAACTGGATCAAACAGACCTACATTGACAGCGACGCAATTCGGGCTTGCCAGCAATGGGTGGACGACAATCCGGACAAAGTGACGCGCGCCGATATCGCGGCCGGTCTGGAGGCAGTGCTCGATGGGTTGACCGATGCGCAACTCAGCCATGTGAGCAAGCACCTGTCGGGCGATGCCTTTGACGTGCAGCCGGTCACGGAGAACGCGGACGCCATCAAGCAGATGTTACGCACCCTGACCCAGCAAGCCGGAGGCAAGTTCCTGGACAAGGAGGGCGGCCTTTTGCGATGGCACGCTCAGTTCTGAACAGCGCGCGCATCCTGGGTTCGCTGGTTTTGTGCCTGGCGTCTGCACTGGCCTGTGCGCAGCAGCCAGCGCAGTCCTGTGCCCCGATTGCCGGGCAGGTTGTCCCCGCAGCTAGACAGAAGCAACTCCACGATTTCCAGAACTCTGTCGAGAGCGGGGCCTTCTACCAGGAACTTGTACGACGGCGCGGCCTACCTCAATCCTGCAACAGCGGGGTTGACGGTGAGACGCTTAGCTTGACGTACGCATTCCGCGGCGGCGCGCAACTGGAAGCGCAGTCGAATGCCAGTATCGAATTTTCCGAGCAGCGGATGCAGGTATCCGGCCTGAACAAGCAAAGTGCGCTCAATCTCCTGAAAGCTGCCGAGCACAGCCTGTACGGTGAAGAAGGTTGCGGGATCCAGTGGGAGCGTCCAACCACTGAACCCAACCCGCAGCATCCCACATCGCACGACGTGGTCTATCGGGGCTCCACCTGCAATTGCCAGGCGCGTATGCTGTACCAGCGAAAAACCATCATCGCTTTAGCTGTGCGTGGAGCTTGCTAAGTTCTTCCACCCATGTTTCCCTTACGAGGCACATCTGGCGGACGAAAGGGATGGGGCACCCGCATGTTTCGAATTCACGACGAAAGAGTGGCCACCCGCCTGGAGCTGGCCCGTCCCGAGAGACGATCTCAGAAAGTTATTTTCCACAGGAGTTCACCGGTTCCACCCTTTCTGTTTGCGGATATAATCCGGGCAACGAACATGATTCGCATCAACATCGATCATCTGACCGAAGCTGAGCTCATAGACTTGAATCATCGCATCGTGCAGCGCCTGCGGCTGATCAGTCAGGTGCACGCCCACAAAGCCATGCTGGAATTCCGCATCGGCGATCGGGTCACATTCGAACCTGACGGCGGAGCTCCTGTGTTCGGGATCCTGACTCGCTATAACAAGAAGTCCGTCACCGTGATCGCAGACGACGGTCATCGCTGGAACGTGTCGCCGCGCTTCTTGCGAAGGGTTGAATCAAGCCAGGACATGGCAAAGACAGGGAGAGAAGAAAGCGCTTATCCAACCTCCATAATTCCATTCAAGCAGAAATGAACGGCGGGTGGCCCCGCCGGGTGCGCCACACAAGCCGGCTGACCGGCCTACCAATTGTGGGGGTCCCCATCCAAGCCGGTTTTGCTTGGGTGCGGGTTTTCGATTGGCTGCTTACTTTTTCGAAATGGAATCAAGAATCTCGGCTGCCCGACGTTCGAATTCACGATGAAAGGGTGGACCGCCAGCCAGGATTTTGAGGTTTTTGTAAAGACATGATTTGTATCATCCTCGACGCTAGAGCGATTCTAATTTAAGTATATACACCTGTATGCGATAATATCCCTGCCGGTTCGAGGCGGCACGGATGCAATCCTATTCGCAAGACTTGCGTGATCGGGTGCTGTGGGCATTGCAGCGCGGGGAAGGACCTTCGGCCATCGCACGGCGGCTGGAGGTAAGTCGAGTCTGGATTTATCAGGTGCGTGACCGGGAGCAGAAAACGGGGGTGCGCACCAGTTTGCAAATCGGTGGTCGTCGCCGCTCCCGGGTGGCCGATTTGGAAGCGGAGCTGCGCGCCTGGATCGAAGCCGAGCCGGATCTTGCGTTGCAGGAAATGTGCGATCGGCTACGCCAGCAAGGGGTGACGATCAAGACCGGGGCGCTGTGGCATCAGTTGAACAAGTGGAATCTCACTTTTAAAAAAAACCCTGCACGCCAGCGAGCAAGAGCGCGAGGACGTGCAGCAGGCGCGCCGGGCATGGCTCGCGGCCCTGCCCACGATGAACCTCGAAAAGCTCGTGTTCATCGATGAAACCTGGACTTCTACCAATATGACGCGAGGCTACGGGCGGGCCCTCCGAGGCAAGCGTTGCCTCGGTTCTGCGCCCTACGGACATTGGCAAACCACAACCTTTGTGGGCGCTCTGCGGCATCGTCAACTCGCGGCTCCCATGGTGATTGACGGCCCCATGGACGGGGAGGTGTTTGTGGCCTATGTGCGTTGCTTCTTGTGCCCCACCCTGGCCCCGGGAGACATCGTCATCCTCGATAACCTCAGCAGCCATAAAGTGGAGGGGGTCGAAGAGGCCATCCTGGCGAGCCATGCGAGCGTGCTCTATCTGCCACCGTATTCGCCCGACCTGAACCCCATCGAAAAGTTCTTTTCCAAACTCAAGGCGCTGCTCCGAAAGGCCGCCACACGATCCCAGGATGCTCTCTGGCAAGAGATTGGAGAACTCCTGAAATCGGTCTCTGCCGGCGAATGCATGAATTACTTCAAATCATGCGGCTATGTAAACACTTAAATTGAAAACGCTCTAACGTAATCCGGCAGAACAACTATTTACGGTCAAATCGTGCTGAAAGTCTGTTCGATTATCTTAAAAAGACGGGTGGTCGTCTCGTCCTTCTAACGTCGGTCATGGACGAGGTGCTCGGTGTGTATGCCCGAGAACTCGAAGAAAAACTGCAGCGAGCACTCAAGGCAATCAAGGATTTGGAGACGACGATCGAATTAACGCGCTCTGTAAAGCTCTGGCCGTCAGTCGTGCCGAAAGCTGAAGCCGATGCGCTCAGACAACGGCTGATGAAAAGTTCCGCCGGGGTGAGTTGCGAACTCTTTGCAGACTATGCCGACATTGACATTTTAGAAGTCGTGAGGAGAGGTGCTAATCGCATTTGTCCTGCTGACAAGAAGGGTGAGGAGCTGCGAGATGTAATCAATTGGCTTGCGACGCTATCCTTTGCCCGCAAAACCGGACATGAAGTATCATTTGTGTCAGCGGACCGGGGTTTTTGGAGCAATAACCAAACCTTACATTCTACAATTGCCGAAGACATTACCCAGAACCACGTCTCCGTCCGGCTGTATCGTGACTTAGATGATTTCCTAGGACAAAATGCTCTGTCGTCCGAGTCAGTGACAGCAAGTCGCGCGCGGGAGATTTTTCGCCACGAGACAATCGACACCCTCGCCCTCAATAGAATAATTGCTACTTTCGAAAATTTAGTCGTGGGAGAGTTCACAATTCACGTATTGTCGGCGCGGTTGGTCGCGCTGGACTTTCAGTCGGGCACCGTTTACAGAGTGAGTGACGACTCTGAATACGTGGATGCCGATTACAAAATGCAAGGCGATATGACAGTTTCGGCAGCCTCGGTGCAGAAGGAACCCTTTAGCGATTGGGAGCGGGCTTTAGGAGCGACTGTAGATCTTGGTTCCGTAATGCGACCAAAGAATGCGATTACCATGCAACAGAAAGCGACCCTTACGATTCGATTTTCCGCCCGAATCGACCATCAACAAGTACAGCGCGTCGAGTTGGAGGAAACGCACCTGGATGAATGGATTCCCGCTGAGGAAACAAAGGCTTCTTGAGTCCATCCGAGCTTCCTTTGCTCGCTTGCGGTTTTCGTCTATCACGGTTGTAAGCGCTTTTTAGGCGCGCGACGACGCGGGGGGCCGCCGGCTTCGGCAGATTCCAGCAGGAGCCGCAGGGTGGGGTTCACTGATTCGGAATTGCAAACACCCGAGCCAGCTCGCTCGATCACCACCAGATTGGTCCCCGCGATTGCGTGACGATAGTACTTGCGATGAACGCCTCCTGCGAGTTGAGCAAGGTCGTACTCCCGACGCAACTCGTCATTTCGTCTGGCTGCCGATGCCCTCTTCATCCTGTTTGCGCTGGACCTTGGATGTGCTGGTGTGCAAGTTGATATCCAACAGCATACAGGCCTTTGTACACTGTGTATGATGCGAGAACACCAGTAGAATGGCGCGCCCTGAGAGATTCGAACTCCCGACCTTCTGGTTCGTAGCCAGACGCTCTATCCAGCTGAGCTAAGGGCGCTTTTCAATAGCGGCAAGTCGAATTATAACATTCCTGCCGGCCGGGAAAAGGGGTTGGAACTGAGACGCGGCGACCCATCCGAGCCGAATCGTTTCGGTCCCTCTAAGGCGAATCGATCGCGTCCACCTGAGGCAAATCCGTCGGATCATCCAACGCGAATCCATCAAGTGGGCGGCGCGCCTACGCGGCCGCCCGTTATCCTTACTGGTTGGAGATGGTCGCCGTGGTTCCATCAAACTTCGTGAAGCGCACGGTGAACTTCTCGTTGTAGCACTGCGCCCGGTCCTGCAGGATGCTGATGGCCAGGGCTTCGCCCAGGAGCAGCGAGGAGTCGGTATCGCTGCGCCAGTGGATGCCGGCGTGGATGCCGTGTGCGAAGCTAACGTTGTGGCCCAGCTTATTGAGCTCGCCGTTGACCGTGATCTGGCCTCGGTCTCCTCCGTTGTACGGCACCAGCGACAGGCCGTCGCTGCTCGGAACCACCGGATCCGGAATGACGAAGCTGCCGTCGAAGAAAAACTTCAGCATGGTGATGCAAGCGCCCCCGACCGTACCGTGTCCCGTGGGATAGGAAGGATGCGTCGGCGAGCCTTCGGGAAA
This sequence comes from uncultured Acidobacteriaceae bacterium, assembly GCA_963785825.1. Taxonomy (GTDB): domain Bacteria; phylum Acidobacteriota; class Terriglobia; order Terriglobales; family Acidobacteriaceae; genus Bog-257. The sequence goes on from CAWAWQ010000004.1 coordinate 574,535, forward strand.
GGCCTGCGAGAGCAGATAGGTTCCATACTTGCTGAAGCTCTGCTGCAAAGCTTGCGAGTTTAGAACGTTGCTGTTGACGTGGGCCTGGATGGTATTTCCCTGGCCGGTCAGCATCATCTGAACGATGCAGCCGCCGGACTCAGGCCGATGCCGCAGTTGGGTCACCCACTTGTGCCACCAGACCACGTCTAATGCGCGCGCCGCCACCCCGGCAAAGGAAGCCGCGAAGTCCGGCCCGCCGAAGGTGCTGAATCCGTTCTGTGTGCGTGAGTGGATATAAGGGCTGCCGGGATTCGAGGGCGCACCGATCGTAGCCAGGACAAGAAATGCGGCCAAGTACTCCTGATAGACCATGTCAATGTGGGTCATCGCGGCCAGGCCCCGACCGTCGTGGAGGTAGCGCTCTTGCGAATCGGTCTGATTGCGCAATCCGGTATCAATGCCGTTCTGGACTTGCTGCCAACTGGTCATGTCGGTCATATAGTCCAGGTTCGGCAGGTAGGTGGTCATCTGCTGACTCATCGCCTGCTGACCCATGGAGGTAGGGGTAATCAGCAGCTGCGACATATAAGGGCCAACAGTTTCGCCGGGAAATGGCCCACGGAAGAGAAGATCGGGGGTGACATGCCCGCCACTATCTCTGGGGCCGGCGTAGGATGGCATCCTCGACAACTCCTGGGCCGCAGCTACGGCCAGCGGATTGTTGGCATAGTCGGTGAAAGCGACGTCGCGCAACAGCGAGGCCCAATACATCTCCACCAACTCCGTTCCGTACGCGGCGCTGGCGACGGCGGGCGGCGGCGGCACCACCACGATGTTTTCCTGGTTACGGGGAGAGGTCGCATTGCCGAACTGCACCGCGTCGCTGCCTTCCATTCCGTACGCCAGGGCGCCTTGCGGGCCGTTCAGGGTCCGGGTGCCGCCGAGAATGATGCGCTCAAAATCCGAAGGCCTGCCGGTGTTGAAGGCGTTTTTCATCGATTGAAAAGCGTTTAAGTTGACCCGCCCGGGGCCGTCCTGTAGTAGTCCTTTGGAATAAGTACCGGATTTATCGGGATAACGCGCCTCATCGCCGTTCGTCGTATGGGGAGGAATGGGGATGGTCGCTTCTCGGGTCGCCGCAGTCACCCGGTCCTGGAAATATTGCAGCACCCGGCCGCCGCCGCCGTCAGACGGCGCTTGGTGCCCAAGGGTGTCGGGGCCGCCGGACTGTGCGAAAACCGACGACGGGGCCGCCAGTGCGCCTGCGGCCAGCGTCGCCGCAGCGCCGGCTTGGCCCAGGAATTTGCGCCGATTCAAACCCTTGGGCATTTTCTCGGCCGGTGACCTTTCGGACTGCAGGAGATGACTTATTTGATCGCTATCGCTCATAAAATGACTCCCTTCGATGTCGTGATTGACGAAGTGGTGCCTGGTGTAAAACGTTGCGAAGCTCAGGCGAGAAACTGCTCAGTTCCGGCCTTTGGATATCCACGTTGGAGAGAAGGCTCTCCTTTCAAGCCCGCGACTGGACATGATTGACTGGCCAACGGCTGTGACGGAAGTGGGAAGACAGGGCGGTAATGCTCGCGCCGTTGAGGGTCGGGTACGATGCGAGCCCTTCCTGTCGCGCATTTTCTTAGCGCCACAATCTTGCGGACAAAGCTGGACAGTGTCAAGCAGAAATGCTGGACAGAACGGTTCCGGATTGGTCTTCCGCCAAGCAAATTCAGAAGGCACCGCTTTTCTGCGGCTTTATCGTGAATCTGCTTTCCTGTATGTTTATTTCCACGAATTCTATTGTGGGAAGGACATGGTCATGAACGTTGCCGATCCTCTACTGGCGCCTATCGCCGGAGCGGAACATCGCGAACTTGGCGGAGTGCAACTCGACATCGTGCGGGCGGGCAACGCCCGTGTGAAGCGCTCTATTTATCCTCCTGGTTTCCACTGGGCGCGCGATATCAAGCCGCACGTCGGAACCGAAACCTGCATGCATGCCCATCTGGGATTTCTGGCGCGAGGACAGATCCACATGGAGTTTTCCGACGGCTGCACGCTGGATTTTGTTGCGCCGCAGGTGGTGGTCATCGAGCCCGGACATGACGGACGCGTCGTGGGCGATGAGCCGGCAATTCTGATCGAGTTTGACGCCGAAGGTGACACCGCAGCCCGCTTCGGCCTGCCGGACAAACATCAGCACGACAAGGACTAGTCCCGGGCTGATGAGCGGATAATCGAATCGCGGGCAATTCGCGGCCACGCTGGCGCGAGATGGCAGAACCTGGCTAAAGTTTTCGCGCGATACAGTTCCGGTTTGGGAAATTCCAAGCAGAAACTCACTTTCCTTCCCAATTTTGTCTTGACGTCTGGTACTTTCGTCCTAAACTGGGCATGAGAAACGCGCCACACTGGTAAGTATTCTGGCCTACCTTGTGAGCGGGTGAGTGGGCAAAGCTACGACAGACAAGATCGACCTGTCGCCGGCTCCCCGCCCCCGGTTGTCGAGCCCCATACGACTCCAACTCTCGTCTCCCTTCGATCCATTCGGCCAAGCAGTTCAATCCGGTCAAGCGAAGCTGAGCGCTCAGGCAACTCATGACCAAGCCGCGCTGCACTCTCGTCTTAGTCGCAGTTCTGGGATTAAGTCTCTTCCTGATGTTTCCTGCGGAAGACTTAGCCGAGACTGCCTATGACGAGTCGGAGCTGTTGCCCTACGAAACTACTCTGGAGACCGCAAACCTTATAGAGCAAGCGGCTGCCTTGACGATCCAGCGAGTGCCAAGGGCCCAGCGCTATCAGTTCTGCGATCCCATTCCGCCGTCAATGCCAGGCTCATCAACTCCGCAGGCTCGATTGCTCCATCAGAGCCACGAACCGCCCTGGCATTGCTTTGTATTCTTCTCTGCTAGCACAATCTGAGAACATCGATTCGTAAGTGGGCAAAGCTACGACAGGAAAGATCGACCTGTCGCCGGCTCACCGTCCCCAGTTGTCGAGCCCCTTATCGACTCCAACTCTCTGCTACTTCTCGATCATTGGGCCAGGCTGGTCATCTAGGGAGGATGATATGCAGTGGTCTAGACCTCTGCACTGCGCTGTTTTCGGCCGCATGTTGAAATCGTTGCCGGCAGATTGGAATGCTGCGGCTATTTCCCATTGCGGCTAGTGAGGAGACCGATATGAAAAGCAAATTGTGCAATTCAACCTTCTGATGGCTCTGATCGGTTGTTTGCTGGTATGCGGCCTTTCCGCCATCGCTCAGGCGCCACAGGAGCAAGATTTCTCCACCAGTCTCAACCTTACAAACTGGAGTTACTCCTATAACATAATGCATAAGCCGTGGTTCAGTATTGGTTACACCGTACGGTTCCAGCCTTTTTCTGGGCAGAGACGCGGGAGTAATGACCGGTCAACGAATTTCCCCAAACACATTATGTTGGGAACTTTGCCGGCAAGAACCAATGCGCAGGCTTGGAAAATACATTTGTAGGTTATTATGCTGGGGCGAACAACACTACCGGCTCCAATAATACTTACGTAGGTCATTATGGCCGGTGGCTATGTTGACCCAAATTAGACCTGGGACTGGCACCAACAACACCTTTTTGGGTTTTCAGGCTGGTCTTCACAACAAACTGGCCACGAGAACATGTTCTTCGGATCGTTGCTGGCATCGACAAGACCAGCGGATACGGCAACACTTTTCCGGCTCCCAGGCTGGTGCAAGCAACATCTCGGGAAACCAGAACGTCTACCTAGGACAACCTTTCTGGAGTTTCTAATGCAAAAGGGGCAGTGACAATATCTATCATCGGACACCGAGGTCCAATCGGAGCCGGCACCAACGAGATCCGCATTGGAGACGGAGCAGACGGCCACCTACATGGCGGGCATTTCCGGGCAGCCCACAAACAGCGGCACCCCGGTGTTCGTTGATTCAGCCGGCAAGCTGGGAACCACCGGCACGGAGCTCGTGACATCGTTCAATGGAAGAAGTGATCGGGTGATGCCGCAACAAGGCGATTATCCGGCCGCTCTGCTTAGCTCCACCAATCCAGACGATTAGGGGCAAGTTCCTTAAAGGTGATGGGACATGGCAGACGATAGGAGGTGTTGGTGGCGGCTACATCCTAAACGGTACTGGTCTTCAGGACAAACGCCGACTTCAATATCGACGGCACCGGCCAAGCCAACTCGTTCAAAGCAAACAACACTTACCAGATCGGGGAAACTGAAGTCCTGACGCATGGGCGGTAGCACGGACAGTGCGGTGATCCGCATGCGGAAAAGGCGGCAAAAGAAGATTATGATCGGAACGGAGGACAGTGATATATGGACGGGGACTGCCGACCTGACCAATGGAGCGGGTGAACTACCAACATCGCCGGCATCTATATGCAAACTGTTAGCGATGTGGAGATTTGGAAACCCAAGTGGGTTTGCGTCGACGAGTCCGGAAAACTAGGAACTGAAGGTTGCCCTGGTCACGCACCCCAGGAGCAGCAGCCGATCGTCGCGCAGCAGCGGGATCAAATACAAGCACTGGGACAGCAGGTCGCCGATTTGCAGCAGCGCCTGTCGCAACTAGAGGCGCTTATTGGCAAAAAGTAAGAGCTGGCCTGCATTCTTGTTGTTAGGTTACTCGCATAACTGTGCCGGGCGGCACTTGCACCGTGCTCGTAGATTGTCCCGGCACAGGGTCTCGTGCGCTTGTGAGCGGGCAAAGCTACGACAGGAAAGATCGATCTGTCGCCGGCTCACCGTCCCCAGTTGTCGAGCCCCGTACGACTCCAACTTCGCTCTTCTTTCGATCCTGGACAGAGGAGGAACCCATGAAGCGACCCTTGGCAGCGATTCTGATGTGCATCGCGGCAGTGCTGCCGGGCGGCAGTAGCAAGGCTCAGACGACCACGGCACCGATCAAGGCGAACCCTGGAACCGGAACGAGACTCTGGGTCGATGATCTCATCACCAAGAACACGCCCTTTGTGGATGCCAGGCAATTTGGCGTCGTCCCAAGCACCACGGTCGATCAGTCGGCTGCCATAAACAAGGCGATCGCCTATGCGGTGGCGAATGGCTATTCCAGAATCTTGCTGCCGAGCGGACAATTTTTGCTGAATAGGGCCATTAACCTTACCAACTTCAACAACGCACAACTCATCGGAGCCGGCTCCGCTCTCGGATATGACGACACTTGGGGGACGTCGCAAACTCGGCTCATTTGCAACACTGGCACTGTCTGCATCGACACGAACGGCAGCAGTAATCAGTTGCTTGAGAATTTCACGCTCGGACAGGCGAGCACCAACCCCTCCACCATCGGAATTCTGCAAGGCCGCAACAGTACAAACGAGCAGACGAAATTCTCACAATTCAACAAACTGCTTAGAATCACGATTCATTTCTGGCTAGTCAACGGGACGGCGAATGGTGGTCGCGGAACGATTGGCGTTTATAACGTGGGGGCGGAGATCACCACTTACGAGCTGACCTATGTGCGCTGTGGAGAGCCGTTCTTGCTCGCAGACACGAACATCCTACATGTGTCCTCTCCTTATCAGCCGACGTTTTCTTCGGAGAAGGTTCCCCAGTCTATGACGAACGTTGCTTTTGTTAATTCCTGGGGTACCGGCTTAAATCTTGCGGCAGCAGGATTTCTCGAATTAAGCGGACACGTCACGCAAAACATTAACTTGTATGCCACGGGTTCAACTGGTGATAGTGCGGGTGGTGGTCCGACCGTGGCAATTATTTTGCGGGATGATGCCAGCGCTCTGCGGATTCACGGCGGGCAGTGGGAGAATTACTATTCGTTCATGTCGATCTATGCGAGCCGGCCAGAGGCAGCGGATTCGCTTTCAATCGACACAGACGTAGTGTGCGATGCAAGTATTCCCTGGTGTACCGGGGGAACTACCGGAATGATTAACCTCTACGCGAACGGCCAGAGTTCGTTCTTCATCGTCTGGTCGGATGTGAAAATCAAGCAGTACCCGTCCCAGGTTCACCCATTCTTCGGCACCGTTGACCCTGGGGCTAACTGGCGAGGCGGAACGCTTGATATAGCCAGCTCAAGCGGGATCAACTCTCCAAACCTCGCACTCGCGAACGTAACTATTAAAGCATCTGGGTTATATTCCAAATCTATCTCAGTGCAAAGCGGCTCGAACTATTTCCTTCTGGCGAATGATGGACAACGATTCGTTGGGGGATTAACGATAGACAGTATGGCCCTCGGTGGATCTGCCCCGACTGCGAGCGGCGAAACGATTACAGGCACCGATGCGGCGGGCCCGATGAGTGGCTTGAGCGCGGCAACTTCTGGGACCACTGCGTTTGCCGGCAGCGCCCAGCAGCCCGCAAACAAGCTGGAAGGCGCTTGGATCGCCAGGCTCACAAGTATAAGTACTACGCCTGACACCCCGCTTGCCCAGTGGACCTATATCTGGAGCCCAGACCCCTCGGGCAGAAGAGCCGCCCTACGTGGATCCGTTGATGTGAACTTTGGGCCCGTAGCTGCTGGATCGTCCCCAACTCAATTGATCGGCGAGGCCGTCATGACGGGACCCGACACGGCGGCCATCAATGCGATGTGGTATGGAATCCAGAAGCATAATGACGTGCCTAGTCCTGAAGAAATCACTTACATCGGCACCGTCGCGGCCACCATTAGGTTCATCGCACCGGATAAGATGGCAGCGACGGACCATTTTAAAATCTATCTCCCCAGCGCCGATGCCGACGGAGATGGGATTCCCGATCCGGGTAGTGTTCCGGTGAATTCCTTTGATGCCACCACCTTGGATACGCGAATACCGTCACCGCAAACTGATAACCAATAAGAGACCGCCGCCGGACGGTCTCTCGAGCCCCGTACGACTCCAACTCTGGATGGCTTTCGATCGGCCAAGGCACTCCTGAACCCGGATTGCCGAATGAGGAATCTACGTAGTAAAAAACGGGAATTAGTGGCTAGCACCTTAATGCCAGTGCAAACTTTACCGGAGACTGGAAAGTTCTACACCCGGCTGAAAATTTCGGCGCTGTAAGTCCTTTATTTGTAGCGGCTCATTTTGGCATTGGGAGTGCCATAACAAGAACAGACGAAGTGGCGCATAGGGTCACTCGGAAGCGAATTTCGGCCAGAGTTCTCTTCCTCGAGTGACCCTTAATTTTTGCCTCCGCCCCCAAGATCTTCCGACGACAGCCTTCAGTTATTTTCAATTCCTGCTCCCAAAATCGGCCACACGCCCTGTGCCGGATCGCAGCTTCGCTCACGCAGCAAAAATGGACGACTCACCGAAACCTCGGCTGCATCGTCCATCGTCATCTCAAATTCCGAATGCGGGCTTTACACCAGCGCCAATCGTTCCCGCACGTCGACTCCGGCACTGCGCAGTAGTTGCTCCACCGTGTCCTCGTTCAGGCGGGTAGCGTCGAACTCGATGCGTACGGTGCGCTCCTGCTCGTTGAAGCGCATGCGGCGAATGCCGTAGACGTTGCTCATTTGGCCCAATGCGATCATCTCCGGCTCGCCCGGCGGCATACTGTAACGAAATAACACTTCCACAGCGGTCATCGACTCGGCCTTTCGCAAACGTGCAATGATAGGGAAGGGCGGAAGCGGCGAATCTGTACCGCATCCCGATTCTAAAATGCGGGGTACGGTATAAGCCGTCCTGCAACTCCGCATTCAATATAGAGCATGGCAACAGGTGCTGAACAGGACGACGCAGCGAGACAGCGACAAATGAGCGAACCTGAGGGTACTCCGGAGAATCTGGCTCTGGATTTTTCCACCAAGGACCCCGTCTGCGGCATGACCGTCGATCCGCAGCAGGCGCGGGGCAAGGCGCAATATCGCGGCGACACGTACTACTTCTGCTCGCCCGGATGCATGCACAAATTTATGGCGTCGCCGGGAGAATACGCGTTGCCGGCGATTGACGGAGCGTCGGCGCCGCCGACGCGACCAGCTGCGGCGAAGAAGCCCAGCCTGGATCCGGTTTGCGGGATGAGCGTCGATCCGGCGAAGGCCGCCTCGACCGTGGAGTACGAGCGCAAGCTCTATCACTTCTGTTCGCGTGGATGCGCGGACAAATTCCGCCGCGACCCGCAAAAATATCTTGCGTCCAACTACAAGCCAGCGGGCATGACGACGATGGTGCACCTCGGCACTGCGCCGGTGCAGATTGCCGGCGCCGGCAAGCTGGAAAAAGACTCGAGACCCAGCGTTGCTGCGCCGCGGCCTGGGGTGAAAGATCCCGTCTGCGGTATGAACGTGGATCCGGCAAAGCCGGCTGCCACCGTCGCGCACGAGGGCGAGAGCTATTACTTCTGCTCAAACCGTTGTGGCGAGAAATTCAAGGCCGATCCGAAAAAATATCTGCCTGCCGCTGCGGCCGACGCCCTTGCCGACAAGCCTGCGACCAAATCGACGACTCCAACTGGGAGCGCATACGTCTGCCCCATGGATCCCGAAATCCGGCAGGACCACCCCGGCGCCTGCCCGAAGTGCGGCATGGCGCTGGAGCCGGAACTTCCGCTAGCGGCGACCAAAACGCAATGGACCTGCCCCATGCATCCGGAAATCGTGCGCGATGCGCCCGGCTCGTGTCCGATCTGCGGTATGGCGCTGGAGCCGAAGACGGTCACGGCCGAGCAGGAGGAGAACCCCGAACTCCGCGACATGACGCGCCGCTTCTGGATCAGCGTCGTGCTGGTGGTCCCTTTGGTTGGACTCGCGATGCTGCACATGGGCCCGCTCATGCACACGCTCAGTCCACGCCTGGCAACCTGGATCGAATTCGCGCTGGCGACCCCCATTGTGCTGTGGTGCGGCTGGCCATTCTTCGTGCGCGGCTGGGCCTCGCTTAAATTCCGCAGCCCGAACATGTTCACCCTCATCGCGATGGGTGTTGGCGTGGCGTATGTGTTCAGCGCGATTGCGACCGTCGCGCCGCAACTATTTCCGGCTTCCATGCGTCGCATGGGCGGGCAGCCGGAGGTGTACTTCGAGGCGGCGGGCGCGATCATTGCGCTCGTGCTGCTGGGACAAGTGCTGGAGCTGCGGGCGCGCAGCCGTACCAGCAGTGCCATCCGCGCGCTGCTCGATCTCTCGCCCAAGCTGGCTCGCATCATGCGCGACGACGGCAGCGAGTTCGACGTCCCTCTCGATCAGGTAGAGGTTGGCGATAAGCTGCGCGTGCGTCCGGGCGAGAAAATTCCGGTCGATGGCACGGTGCTCGACGGGCTTAGCTCGGTGGACGAGTCAATGGTCACGGGCGAGTCGATGCCCATCGAAAAGCACTCAGGCGATAAGGTGATCGGGGCGACCGTGAACGGGACCGGCTGGTTGCTGATGCGCGCCGAGCGCGTGGGCAGCGAGACCATGCTGGCGCAAATCGTCAAGATGGTGAGCGAGGCGCAACGCAGTCGCGCGCCCATTCAGCGTCTGGCCGACAAGGTAGCCGCCTGGTTCGTTCCTACGGTATTGATGGTTGCAGTCGTAACCTTCCTGGTTTGGCTGCTCAAGGGACCGGAGCCGCGCCTGGCCAACGCCATCGTGAATGCCGTTGCGGTGCTGATCATCGCCTGCCCTTGCGCCCTCGGCTTGGCGACACCTGTGGCGATCATGGTCGGCACGGGCCGCGGCGCGCGCGGCGGTGTGCTGATCAAGAACGCCGAAGCGCTTGAGACACTGGAGAAGGTGGACACGCTCGCGCTCGACAAGACGGGCACGTTGACCCAGGGCAAGCCGGAGCTGATGTCCGTGGTCGCGATCGGCGGCGAGACCGAGGAGCGCGTCGTCCGCCTGGTCGCCAGCCTTGAGCGCGGCAGCGAACATCCGCTCGGCGCAGCCGTCGTCGAGGCCGCTGAGGCCAACGGGATGTCGCTGATCCCCGCTGACGAATTCCGCTCGTTGACGGGGCGCGGTGTGGTCGGCCGCGTGGGCGGTCATGAGGTCGCCGCAGGGAATGAATCGCTGCTGCAGGAAATGAACATCGATCTGGAAGAGTTGCAGCAGAGAGCCGACGCCATGCGCAAGGAGGGGCAGACCGCTATCTTCGCGGCGGTTGATGGTCGCGCGGCAGGAGTGCTCGGCATCGCCGACCCGGTGAAGCCCGAGGCTGCGCAGGCCATCCGCGAATTGCGTAGCGAAGGCTTGCGCGTGGTGATGCTCACCGGCGATAGCCAAGCCACCGCGGCAGCGGTTGCTCGACAGATCGGCATCCAGGATTTCCACGCCGGAGTGCTGCCCGACCGCAAAGCCGAGGCGGTGAAGAAACTTCAAGCGCAAGGAAGAGTAGTGGCAATGGCGGGCGACGGCATCAACGACGCTCCCGCGCTGGCGCAGGCGCAAGTCGGAATCGCCATGGGCACGGGCACGGATGTCGCGATGGACAGCGCCGGTATCACGCTCCTGAAAGGCGATTTGGCCGGCTTAGTGCGGGCGCGCCGGTTGAGCCGAGCGGTGATGCGCAACATCCGCGAGAACCTGTTCTTCGCCTTCATCTACAACTCGCTGGGCGTGCCGATCGCGGCGGGCATTCTGTATCCCAAATTCGGCATCCTGCTAAGCCCTATCATTGCCGCCGCCGCCATGAGCTTCAGCTCGGTCTCGGTAATCAGCAACGCTCTGCGCTTGCGGAACGCGAAACTATAAGGTTGGATCACATCAGGGCACGAGTTCACACATCATGTAAATGCCGTTGCCGTAGGCGTTCTGTCAATGGCCGAGCCGAAGAGCGGCCAAATCGCCTGTGCGGCGGCGTCCGTCGCAGCGGCTATCGAAAAGAAGAATACTCGGCAAGGAGATTGGGATAGGATCGTGCTAGCCGGCACGACAAACAGACATCCCGCAGGACAACAATCCGTGCCCGAGGATTGCAGGAGGAGCTATGCGAAACAGCTATTGCGGCGCCACGTGGATATTAGCCGTGTTGCTTGCCGCGTCTGGGATGGCATTCGCGCAAGTTGAGCGTCAGTCTCGCACCTTGGTCGTAAATGGCCATTCCGGACAAGCGACCGTACTTCAAGACAACGGGCGCGCCTATGTCGACCTGGGAGCACTGGCACAGATTGCCAATGGTTCGGTAAGTTTCGCCGCCGATCGGATCGTGTTAACGCTGCCGCCATCCACTGCCGGCGGCGCCGTAAGCGCTGAGCCCGCCGAACCGCCACAGCAATCCGGCCTGTCGCGGAATTTCATGAAAGCGGCAATTGAGGAGATCGCATTAATCCGCGAATGGGCCAGTCCCATGGCCAATGCCATTAACAATGGCTACCCCATCCAGGAACAATGGGTGGACGGCTATCGCGAGCAGGCGGCCAACGGCCTGCGATTGGCGTCGGTGGCAGCCACGACCGACGACGACAAGAATGCTCTTCAATTGCTCACCAATGAGTTTAATGGCGTGACCGAGTGGAGTAGCAAACTCGTCAAGGCGCAAAAGAATATGGACATGGCGAAATATTCCATGTCCCCCGGTAAGCTGCGCGATGAGCCGCTTTCGCAAAGGCTGATCACTTGCTGGCGTTTCCTATCCTCGATGTTGGGCAGCGGCAGCTTTCAAGACGACTCGTCCTGCCACTAAGCCTGGTGGGCTCGTACAAGGCGCGTTGAAAATGAAACACCTCGTGCCCCAGGTTCGCCCTTCTGTTGGGCTAACCTGGGATGGGCTGGAACCAGGACGGAGTTCTGATGGCGGGCAGTAACATGCCTGATTAGATAACCGAGTCGGCTCCTTTCTTCCGAGCCTTGGTTTGCTTGAGCGCACCAAGTCTACTCGGCGGCTTAGGAGCCGACTCCGTCATCTAATCAGGCCCGACTTTCCCGCGGACTCCTCACGCCCGACCGAATCGAAATGCTTCGCCGCGCCCATAAATGTTAAACTTGCAGGGTCCTGATTTTTCTGGCCAAAGGAGTGCTTTTGCAGTTCATCGCCTCGCTAGCCCTGTACGTTGATCCCGGCTCTGGGAGCATGGTGCTCCAGCTTCTGCTCGGAGGCGTCAGCGGCATCTACGTCATCTTCCGGCTCTTCAAGCAGAGGATCCTCGGCATCTTCGGCATAAAATCAGATTCCGCAGAACAGCCTCTTCCCGTGCAGGCGTCCCAGGACGAAGACCAGATCAGGCGGCCTATCCAGCCATAATGCAACCGGACGTTCTGGCTCCGGATTTCGTGCGCGACCGCGGATCGTTTCGCGATCCCGACGGATTCGTGGTCCAGCGCGACAACCGGATTTTTCGCGTGGTGCTGCCCAGCGCCACCGAACGCTGGCGTCAGTTTGTTGCGACCGGTCTTGCCGATGAACTGCAAAAGTCTGGACTCATGGTTGCCACCCAGGAGGTCGCACCGGAATCGCTCGGCTCCGAGCTTTCCTGTCCCCCCGGCTCAATCGTTCTGGAACACGAGCGCATTCCCTTCCTCAGCTATCCCTACGAGTGGACCTTCGAGATGTTGCGCGACGCCGCGCTCCTGCAACTGGAGATCCTCGACCGCTGCTTGCGCTGTCAATGGATCCTGAAAGACGCCACCGCGTACAATGTGCAATTTCGCGGCGTCACACCGCTGTTCATCGATGTGCTCTCGATTGCGCCGCTGCGTGAGGGCGAGATCTGGGCCGGCTACAACCAGTTTTGCCGCATGATGCTTTACCCGCTGATGCTGGAGGCGTACAAGCAGATCCCCTTTCAGCCGTGGTTGCGAAGTGAACTGGAAGGCATCGACCCGGTGGTCTTCAGCCGCATGTTTCGCGGTCTGGGGCGCCGTCGCGCCGGCGTGCTAACCCACGTCACGGCGCAAGCCTATCTCCAGCGAAAATTCGCGGCCACGGATTACAGCGTTCGCCGGCAAATCAAGTCGGCAGGAATGACACCCCAAATGATTGCGCGCAACGTGCAGCACTTGCGCAAGCTGGTGCTGAAATTGCGCCCGCCGCAGCAAACAACAACCTGGAGCGATTACTCGCGCAGCCACTACAGTGATGAGTCGCTGGCCGCGAAGGAGGCGTTCGTCAGCAAAGCGGTTGCCGGACGGCACCTGCAACTGGCGTGGGACCTGGGATGCAATGATGGCCGTTTCAGCCGGATCATCGCCGGTGCAGCCCAGACGGTGGTGGCCATGGATTCCGATGCCGGCGCGATCAACCGCCTATACAGCGAACTGCGCCAGGACAAATTTCCCAACGTCCTGCCGCTGCTGATGAATATCGCCAATCCTTCCCCATCCCAGGGCTGGGCCTGCAGTGAGCGGACATCATTAGTCGAGCGTGGCAAACCCGATCTGACGCTGGCGCTGGCGCTGGTTCATCACGTGGTGATCAGCGCCAACGTCCCGTTATCGGCATTCCTGCAGTGGATGGCGGGAGTGACGCGCGAGGTGGTAATTGAGTTCATCAGCAAGGACGACCCCATGGTCCGCCGTCTGCTCCTCAATAAGGACGACACGTATGCGGACTACCGCCGCGACCTCTTCGAGCAGTACCTGCGGCAATTCTTCCGCGTTCTTTCGCAGACGGAGCTAGCCGGCGGTACGCGGTTCCTCTACCACGCCACCGCAGCCCGCTCGTAATGGCCGATACCACTCCAAGACGACTCTTTCTGTCGGTGTTTCTCGCTCTGTGGTCGCTGACCAGCTTTGCTATTGCGCAATCGGTCTATCAGGCCATCGTCGGCAACCCGGAATTCGTTGTCCTCAACCAGATCACGCATGCCGATCTACTGCTGATTATCTTTTGCTTCAACCTGCTGCCCGCGATTGTCTTGGGCGCGATTTGGCTTGGAATTCGCAAGCTCGCTCCAGCGCTGCCCGACACGTTTCTCAGCGCCGCATTTGTCTTGCTGCTGATACCGTTCCTCATGGAGCTGCACAAGCGATATATGTCGCCGGTGCTGCGCTTCCACCACAACACCGTGCTGCTGATCTTCCCCCTGGCGATCGCGGCACTGCTGATCTTTCGCTACCGCACTGACTTCGAGCGCCTCCTGTGGGTGCTGTCACCGATTATCGTGATCTTTCCAGCCTTGTTTCTGTGGCACGCCTGGCGCGAAGTATCCCCGCCTGCACCTGCGGTCGCCGGCTCGGTTGCGAATCTCTCCGCAACCGATACGGGCAAGCCGCATCCCCCGATTTTCATTCTGCTCCTCGACGAGTTCACCCGGCCGGCTCTGCTCGACAGCAGCGGCAACATTGATCAAACGCGGTTTCCGCATTTCGCCGAACTGGCACGGCACAGCACCTGGTTCAGCAACGCGACCGCCAATGCCGAGTACACCACGCGATCGATTCCCGTCATTGTGACCGGCAACTTCCCGCACGGTAATGACGCTTCCGACGCGGCATATCCCGATAACCTCTTTCGACTGCTCGCGCCCGAATACGACATCACTATTCGCGAAGTGGTGACGCGGTTCTGCGCCGGCCCTCAGTACCACTGCCCCGATGCGCAGCGAGTACGGCAGCGCAGCCACCTCATGAAGTCTGTCCTCGAGCTGTACCTGCTGCGCATTGCCCCGGAGTCGGTCGTGATCAAACTTCAGGGTGACGACCTTCGGCACGAGCAGCAGCGCTTTCGCGAATTCTTGGACAGCATTGGCCCTGACGCGAGCGGCAAGCCTCCGCTGGAGTTCATGCACCACGAGCTGCCGCACGCTCCCTACTTGCTTACGCCCAACGGCGATATTCATCCGGAATCGCCCGGCGGCTTCGATGCGCAGTTCGCCGGAAATACCGCGCTGCTACGGCGGCTGCGTCACAATTACGAGATGCAGATCGAATTCGTTGACCGTGAATTGGGCGAGTTCATCGACAAGCTAAAGCAGGCGGGAATTTACGATCGCGCGCTGATCCTCGTGACTTCGGACCACGGCGTAAGCTGGAAATCCGCTGCTCCCGGACGCGTTCTAAGCGATGCCAACGCGGAGATGATCTTTCCCGTGCCGCTGTTCATCAAGCTGCCGGGACAAACGGAAGGCCGCACCCTTACAGAAGATGCACAGTCTATCGATCTTGTGCCAACCATCGCCGCTGTGGTCGGGGTGAAGCTTCCATGGGCGGTTGCCGGACACGATCTATTCGCGCCGCCTACCGCTCCGCGGGAGAAGATCATGATCGATGCCGAGGGGCGACGATTCGCTTACACGCCGACTTTCGCGCAAGCGGTACCGAGCGAATCCAAAATCGACTAATCCGTTGTTGATGAAACTGTAAGATCGAGACCCGTCGCAGTAACAAAGGCTCGAAAATCGCGGTCCCTTGTCAGAAGGGGAACACCTCGATCGATGCAAGTTTGAGCAATGAGTGCATCCCCAAGTCGCGCCTTGCGGCGTTCTGCGATGGCCGCTGATCGCAGCCTGCCTGCGCGTTCCCAGTATCCAAGAGAGATCTCGATCATTGGGAGTTCGCGGAGCGTTTTCGCAACTGCTGCGGGAAGCTTCGGGTCACTTAATAATTCCGTCAGCACAGCCGGCACCATCAAAACCTGCTGCTCTAACAGTGCCCTATCCAGCAGTTGCGCATCCTCTCCTGCGCCGCCTTCGAGAAAAGCGATCCAAGTACTTGTGTCGGCGGCGATCATCGGTCGGCTTTCAATTCGGCCAGCGTCCGGCTAAACCGGACCTTACCACGGAGCTGACGCAGGCGAGCGTAGGTTTGCGAGGCTGCAACCAGCTCCAGGCCGGTGCGGACCGTCTCAGTGATGCCAGTGCCACCGGCTCGCTGTGCCCTTTGCAGAAGGTCGGCCGGTACTTCCACGGTTATCTTGCGCAGGATGGCCATAACTGTTTTAATTCTACCGTATTCAACACCAGTATGAAATACGGTCTCCGCCCAACTCGACAGCGAGGAGCTAAATGCTATCCACTAACGCGGCTACTCGCCCTTCCCCAGCGCCATGGTGATCAGGGTCTTCTGCTCCAGTTCGTGCGCCTTCGCCGAACCGGTTGCCGGAGTCGCGTTGGCAGCGCGCTTGATGGTGCGCAGTCTGCCGCCGGTGATCCGCTTCAGTCGCGGGATCACGAAAGAAAGCGCCCCCATATTCGCCGGTTCTTCCTGCACCCAGATGAATTCCGTAGCGTTCTTGTAGCGGCCCAATACCTCAGCAACTTCGGTTTCAGGAAACGGGTACAACTGCTCGATCGAGACAATCGCCGGCCCGGCAAACTTCAGTTTCTTGCGCTCCATGCGCAGCTCCTGGCCGATCTTGCCGGTGCACAGCAGCACGCGCTTTGCACCGAGCGCGGTCTCGTCGGGAACAACGTTCAAAAACCGCGGCCGCTCCAGTTCCGCCAGCGGCGACAGCGCTTCCGGATGCCGCAACATGCTCTTGGGCGTGAAGCAGATGAGCGGCTTGCGCCATTTGCGCAGCGCCTGTCGCCGCAGCAGATGGAAATATTGCCCCGCTGTCGAAGGCTGGCATACCTGCATATTGTCCCGCGCGCAGAGTTGCAGATAGCGCTCCATACGAGCGCTGGAATGCTCCGGCCCCTGGCCTTCATGGCCATGCGGCAACAGCAACACCAGGCCGGTCAGCAAGTCCCATTTGTCTTCGCCGGCAACGATGAACTGATCGATGATGATCTGCGCGCCGTTGGCGAAGTCGCCGAACTGCGCTTCCCACGCCACCAGGGCTTCAGGATAGTCGCGCGCGAAACCGTATTCAAAGCCCAACACCCCCGCTTCCGACAATTCGGAGTTGTAGATTTCCACTCTCGCCTGTCCCGGTCCCAGATGACACAGGGGTACGTATTCCTTCTCGTCGATGATGTCGATGAGCACCGAGTGCCGCTGATTGAAGGTGCCGCGGCGGCTGTCCTGTCCGCTTAGGCGGACGGGAACCCCTTCCAAGGCGAGCGATCCCAGCGCCAGCGCCTCGGCCATGCCGAAGTCCAGCGGGCGCTTGCCATAACCCATCTCGCGGCGCTGCTCCAGCAGCTTCTGCACCTTGGGATGGATGTGAAAGTCCTCGGGATATTTCACCAGGCTGTCGGTAATCTGATGCAGTCGATCCGCCGGCAGGCCGGTGTCGACCTCATATTCCGGTTTATACGGTCCGCCGTGAAAAGGCGCCCAGTAACTTGGCAGCTGGCGCATTGGCGGCTTCTTGACCATGCTCTTGCCGGCCTTCTGCGCCGCGTCCAGCTCGGCCTGAAACTTCTCCACATACGGCTGCGCATCCAGACCTACATTCTTGGCGTAGATCTGGTAGAGCATGGGATGGTCCTTGATCTTGCGATAAAGAATTGGCTGGGTGATGGTCGGGTCGTCCACCTCGGAGTGACCATGACGGCGGAAACCAATCAAGTCCACCACGACATCGCTGCCGAACTCGTAGCGATATTCCAGCGCCATGCGCCCGGCGCGAACTACCGCGTCGGCATCCTCGCCATTCACGTGGAAAATAGGGATGGGCAGGCGCTTGGCGAGATCGGAGGAGAAGCGGCTGGAATAAGCCTCGCCGGGATTCGTCGTAAAGCCGATCAGGTTGTTGACGATGATGTGGACGGTTCCGCCGACGGTGTAGCCGCGAAGGTGCGCCAGGTTTAAGGTCTCGGCGGTGATTCCCTGCCCCGCGAAGGCGGAATCTCCGTGCATCAGCACCGGCAAAACCTTCACTTTGCCATCACGACCCAGGCGCGTCTGTTTGGCGCGGGTGCGGCCCAGCGCCACCGGATCGACCGCTTCCAGGTGGCTGGGATTCGATACTAGGTGAATGCGCACCGGACGGCCATTCGCGCCGGTGTAGATGCCGGTCGCCCCAATGTGATACTTCACGTCGCCGCCGCCCAGAACGCTGCGCGGATCGACATCTTCGAAGCCTGCAAAAATCTCCGCTGCCGGACGGCTGACGATATTGATGATCACGTTCAGGCGCCCGCGATGGCTCATGGCCAGCACCGCCTGCTCCGCTCCGTATCCCGAGGCCGAGTTAAGCATCTCGTCCAGCAGCGGAATCAGCGCCGTGTTCCCTTCCAGCGAATAGCGCTTGGTTCCGATGTAGCGCGAATGAATGGTCTGCTCGAAAACGTCAGCGCGCACCAGTTGATCCAGAATGCGGGAGCGGTCCACCGGCTGCTGTTGTTCCGACTCCATACGCTCCTGGATCCACTGCCGCTGCTCGGGATCGGGAATGTGCATGAACTCGACGCCGATGCTGCCGCTGTACATGCGCCGCGCCGCATCGGCTGCGTCGCCGGAGATGTCCAGCTCAGGATGAGAAATGGGAGGGAAGTGGCCCAACGGATCAAGATTCGCTTGTAGGTATCCCCAGCGGCGGAACGCGTCCATGGCGCGCTCCAGCTTCTCGCTGTCGACATTCATCAGTACAGTGGACAAGGATTCGTGCTCCCAAAGCCATGGCTCCGGTGCGGGAGCCCGGCATTGCTAAGAACTGCTAATGGATATAGATTCTCTACCGGCCGGACGGTTGCGGCGGCTGCTTCTCAACAGCGGCCATGAGGCCAATTTCAGTATATAGTGTCGGAGAATCGCGGAGGAGAGTCGGGCGGCTGCTAGGATTTATCCTCCCACAACCAAGCATGAAACCACTGTTGCCGCGTGATCAGGTCTTCGTGCTGACCGGCGCCGGAGTCAGCGCGGAAAGCGGACTGCCTACATTCCGGGGCGCGAACGGACTTTGGCGCGGTTATCGCGTAGAAGATGTTGCGACTCCGGAGGCTTTTCGCGCAAATCCCGAACTGGTTTGGCAGTTCTATTCCGAGCGGCGCAAGCGCCATGCGACGGTCTCCGCTAATCCCGCCCACTTCGCCCTGGCCGAACTGGAACGCGTGCTCGGAGAGCGCTTTTTTCTGTGCTCCCAGAATGTCGATTCGCTGCACGAGCAAGCAGGCTCACAACGCATCGTGCACATGCACGGACGGCTCATGCAGACCCGCTGCTCGCGCGAGGGCTGCCGGACAAAACCGTTCGACGACGAACGCTTGTACATGACGCGAGCCGAGATCCCCACCTGCTCGCAATGCGGGGCGCTGCTTCGCCCGCACATCTGCTGGTTCGGCGAAGTGCCGTTCGCTATGGACCGCATCTTCGAACAATTGCGAATCTGTACCGTGGTGCTGACGGTGGGAACGTCAGGAGTGGTCGAGCCCGCCGCCAGCTTCGTCCGCATGGCGCGACTCAATGGTGCACGCGCCATTTATATCGGCCCGGAAGAGCCGGCGAATCGCGCTTTCTTCGATGAGGTGGTGCTGGGAAAAGCGGGAGAGGTGTTGCCCGGACTGGTGAAACAAATCGTCGCGTAGTCCCTTCAGCGATTGGCGTCCAGCTCGCTCCACAGATCCGCAAGCCGGAAAAAGATTGGTGTGCCGGCAATGCGGAATTCCTCGACCGGCAGCCATGCGGCCGTACTGCAGTTGTAGCCGACTCGATTGCCCGGGTCGACGACCCAGACGTTCGGAATGCCCATCCGCCGGTAATCACTCAGTCGCTCGTTATAGCGCGAAATGCGATCTTCGGGAGAGAGGATCTCGATAGCAGTCAACGGCGGTGTGGTGAGCACTTGCTCGACCGGATGGCTGCGCGGGATCAAACATACATCCGCGATTCTCACCCGTGAGGCTGAGACACGGATTCTTAGTTCCGTTATGACGTGCAACTGCCACTCCGCGCGATGTTGATAGAACCAATTGCTCAGAAATACCTGGATTGCGCCGTGGTCCCACTCTCCCAAGTTGCGCTCCTGTACCTCTCCGTCAACATAATCGCAGTCCGGGCGATAGCTCGTCCGCAGGTACTCTTCCAAGGAAATCTGTACGGTTGCCATGCTCAATTCCGATTCAACGATTTTACCTTCGATTGCGTCTGTCGCACTCCGATTAAAGATGAAATATCGTCAGCGGACACGAGACTCTCTCATCATCCGTCGGAGATACTCGTTGATGCGGGTCTGATATCCGCCCCCAAAGGCTTTGAGCCACGTTAGAACATCCGCATCAAGGCGAATGGTGACACTCGTTTTTTTTGGACGATAGAATTTTCCAATTACCGCGTCTGGTGGTATTTCGCGAATCTCGGGGATGTCCGAGCAGTCAATCTCGGTATTAGGCCGCTTCGCCAGCCGTCGAAGCTCGTTTCGCCTCTTAAGTGATAGCTTCGGCATATAACGTCCTTTCGCCGGGTGTAGCACGTCGCGCTGAAATTATTCGAATCACTTCGTCTGGGCCTTCGCAGCGGTATGTATGAGCAATTACCAGGATGGCAATGTCTTCCACTGCGCCAATCGCCTTCCAACGCTCCTCTCTGCCTATTGCCGCGTCAACGAATGTGATACACAAGGGTCATCGAAAGCCACCTGCGCAGTCTCAAAATCGATGCCGTGCTTAAGTTTGTTCCTCTTGTTCTTTGCTGGATCCCATTGGTAGCGGATCATCTGCACCTACACAATTGTACATACGGAGTGGCGGCTTGAGTCAAGGCAGGGCTTACCTGGCGAGATTACCGCACGAAGTGTCCCACGATGTTGTAGGCGGCGAAGGCAGCAAGGTAGGCGACAACCGTCATATAGGAGAACTGCAGTGCCGGCCACTTCCATCCGTTGGTCTCGCGACGCACGATGGCGATGGTCGACATGCATTGCATAGCGAAAGCGAAGAACACCAGAAAAGCCACCGCTCCGGCGGGAGTCAATTCGTGATGCAGAGCAGCTTGCAGATCGGTGGCATGCGACTCCGGATCAAGTCCGTGCAAAGTACCCAAAGTGGCGATGATGACTTCGCGGGCGGCAAGTGAGGTCACTAGACCGACGCCGATCTTCCAATCGAATCCCAGAGGACGGATGGCGGGCTCGATGGCGTGTCCCACCCAGGCCACAGCGCTGTGCTGCACCTCGGGCGGCCGGCCGTGGTGCATGGGGAAATTGGTCGCTGCCCACAGCAGCAGCGATACCAGCATGATGACCGTGCCCGCGCGATACAGGAAGGCTTTGCCGCGATCCACCAGTCGCAATCCCAGCGACGCCAGCGTTGGCCAGCGGTAGGGCGGCATCTCCAGAATGAACGGCGCGTCCTTGCTCTTGAGGATAGTGGATTTCAGCAGGCGAGCGGTAGCGACCGCCATCAGAAAACCGAGTACGTAGAGCCCCAGCATCGCCGCCGCCCGCGTGCCGAGAAAGACACCCAGCAAGGGATGGTCCGGAAGAAACGCCGCGATCACCATGGTGTAAACCGGCAGGCGCGCCGAGCACGTCATGAACGGCGCGATCAGGATGGTGGCAATGCGATCGCGCTTGTTCTCGATGGTGCGCGTCGCCATGATGGCCGGCACTGCGCAGGCGTAAGCCGAAAGCAGTGGGATGAAGCTCTTGCCGTTCAATCCAACCCGCGACATGGTGCGGTCGGCGATGACCGCCGCGCGCGACAGATAGCCTGAGTCCTCCAGAATTCCAATCACCAGGAAGAGCAGCAAAATCTGCGGAATGAATACCAGTACGGAGCCGGTCCCCTTCCACACCCCGTTCACCACGAGCGAACGAAACATGCCATCGCCGAGGTGGGTACCGATCTGCGCGCCGCTCGTGTCGAGAAACTTCTGCAACAGATTGGAGAGCGGCTGACCCACCGCGAAGATGGTCTGAAAGACACCGATCACCACCAGCGCAAACACGATCGGCCCCCAGATGCGGTGCAAAAAGATAGCATCCAGGCGCGCCGTCCAAACAGGAGTCGCCGGGCGGCGATACTTCGCATTCGTTCCAACCTTGACCGCCCACTCGCGATAACCGCGCGTGCTGCCTACGACCGGCAGTTCCAGGGGCTCGGGGCTGGCCGTTGCCGACGAAAGGAAATTCTGTACCGCGACAATTCCTTCGCCCGTGGTCGCACTGACCAACGCCACGGGCGTTCCCAACTCCCGCGCCAGCGAAAGCACGTCGACATGGCCGCCCTGCTTGCGCAGCTCGTCGGACATGTTGAGCAGCACGAGGGTAGGCACGCCCAGCGCGATCACGCGCGCCGCCAGCACCAGGTGAGTATGCAGGTTGGTGGAATTCAGGACCAGGATAACGGCGTCTGGAGGTGGCGTGCCGGGCATTTTCCCGGTCAACACATCGACCGCGACCTTCTCGTCTTCCGACTTAGGAGTGAGGCTGTAGACGCCCGGCAAATCGATGAGCGCGACCTCTTCACCGTTGGAATCGCGCACGTAGCCGGTGTGGTGCTCAACCGTGACGCCGGGGAAATTTCCCACCTTCTGGCGAAGCCTGGTGAGGCGGTTGAATAATGTGGTTTTGCCGGAGTTAGGCGGCCCGACAACCGCAATCGTACGATAAGACGTGCCAAGAGCCTCATCCGCTGGCCGCGCCACCGAATGGCACGTCATTGAGGCTCCCATCCGTTAGTCTCCAAACGCGGGCGCGCCGATCAACTCCACCTGGATGTGGCGCGACAGATCGCGGCGCATGGCAACTTCGGTGCCGTCCACGCGATAGATGCGAGGATCGCCACCGGGCCCGCTGCGCAGGACTTTCACTTCCAGCCCGGGTACGAAGCCCAGGTTCATAAGATGTTCGGCGACGGGTTGCGATAATTCCAATTCGGTGAGGATGGCGCGTTCGCCCACGTGCAGGTCGGCGAGTGCGCCGGCTTGACGCTGGCGCTCTTTCTTATGCTTATGACGGCCGAATATGAAGTTGAAAATCATTTTCAATTCTAACTCTATTCTAAACCTTCTCTGGACGTCGGCAACGACCAAAGTCACACCACTTTGTGACATCTGAACATTGTGGGAAATCCTGACAGCAACCGCCCCATCACTCTCACCAGCTTACGGCAAATCCGCCACACTCCAACGCCTAACTCCTCCGCCGCTCTACAACTTACAGGTCAGGCGGAGGCAAAACCGCTGTGATCAAAGATGCCGGATTCGGGGCAGCCGATTCCCGGAGTGGGAGGTATTTCTCACCTCGAGTGAGGTTTTTCCAGGGATTACGGGGCCAGAATCTGCGCTTCTGTCTCGCGAAACCGATGCCGATCTGGATCGCGCTTGGGACGGTTGCGCCAGCGAAATCATCGGAGCACGAGTTGGATTTGGCTACTGCACTTCAGCCTGGGTCTCGCCCAAGTCCTGCTGCGGCTGAGAAGAATTCATAGGCCGCAGGATCAGCACTTTGGATTTGCCCTCGCGGCCTCCCGGCAGAAGCACCATCTTCTTTGCCGCATCGTAGGCCACGGTATGTCCCTTCACATCAATGCCGATCTCCTCGCCAAGGGTAAGCCGCCCATCAGCATGAATCAGCTGCAAGGTGCCGTCGCTGGCCGCAAACAAGGTACGGGAACCGGGATCGAGCCACAGCGTATCCACTCCCGCCGGCGCCGGTACGCGATCGATTTCGGCGCCCGTCTCCGGGCTGATGGCCAGCACCGCGAAACGCACCGCAACAAACAGTTCGTGGGACCGCGCATCGTAGGCCAGCCCGGTAGGTTGCGACGCCTGCAGGGTAAAGCGGTTCACAATCTTCAACTGCGGATCGATCGCAACTACCTGGTGTGAATCCTGAAGGCTTACAAAGACCAGGTTGCGATCGCTGTCGAGCGCCATGCGCCGGGGTGTGCCGCCAACCGCAACCTGCCCGATGTTCTCCCGCGTGCCCACATCGACCACGGAGACCATATTGTTGTCGGCATCGGTCCAGTAGAGCTTATTTCCGCTCAGCAGCAAGTTGTCGGGTGGGCCCGGCAGCGAAATCCTGTCGCCAAGCTTCCACCCATCCATGCCGATAATGGCGATGGAATTTGCGGCATGATCGGCCACATAGATTTTGCCGCCCTGCTCATCGACGGCAACGCCGCGCGGCGATTCGACGCCGCTAACGCGCGCCACCACCCGGCGACGCACCGGATCGAAGATGTCAATGGACGATGCACCCGGATGGGGGACGACTAACATGCCGCCGGCAAACGCCAGTTGGCCAAAACCGGGCGCCCCGGGAATGTTCACCATGCCGATCTGCCGCAGATCGGATGCGAGTAAGGCAGCAGAACTGATCAGCAACAATACGGCGACGGCAATGAGTCGGCGAACGCCCATGGGACGAGTACTCGCCAAGTGAGATGCGGGACAGAGCTGGTGAGGCTGCCCAGACCATTGCAGCCTTTGGGTGCTCGGGTGCCCCGGGTCTCGCGCTTTTCGAGACCTGGGTGAGTACCGCTCAGGACTGCGGCAACCTGTCACATCAACAACTCTGCTAGTCCTGCGGTGAGAACGTATACAGTTTCGTTTCCAACTCCTGCTCGGGAGCCGCGTCCAGGTCGATCCAGCCTTCCAGGGGAAGCGAGTCCACGGGCAAATGTTCACGCCAGATGGAAAAGCGCAGCCGAATCCGGCTCCCCTGCTGCGCACCGATCAGCTCGAATGGGACCCGCATCTCGAAGACCTGTTCCAGCGCAACCTCAACTCCATTGCTGGCCGAATCGCCATTGTCGTGTTCAGCGAACCACGCGAGCCGGCGTCTTTCCTCGCCGTTGCTCAGTACCCAGGACTGAATCTTCGGGCCGGCCGCGTCAACGACCAGGCGGTACGATTGGCTTGCCCGGTCCTCCGTCTCCCGCCGCACTTCAAAATTCACCACCAGCCGGTAGGCTCCCTGCGGAACCCCGTGGTGAAAATCCAGGCGGCCTGACACGGAGTTGGCGTCCACACCGGCATAGACAGCGTCCAGCACAAACTGTTTGCCATGCATGGCGCTGGTGCGTTGGTCGGAAGTGTAGCTGGCCGCGCCCATCCACTCGAAATATCCGCTAACCAGGCCGTCCACGCGCGCCCGCACGTACGCGGTTTGCGGCACGTAGCTGGGACGCACCACACCGCTGATGATCGGGGTGCTTAACTCCTCCGGCGGAATCCCTTCCAGCGCGTGGTAGACATTCGACAGGTGCTTGCGATAGAGCTCGTCGAAATCGCGATCGTTAGCGGAGTGATGTTCCGGCCCATACCACCAGTTCCAGTCGCTGCCTTCGGCGATCAGCAGTTCTTCCCACGCCAACTCCCGCTGCTGCGCCGAGACCCGGTTGCAATGACGCTCGTAATAATCGCGGGCTTCTGCCAGCAGGTCCCACGCCCGATTATCTTCGGGTGAGCCAATCCAGACGTTGAAGTTGGCATCAATCCACGAACCCGGAACCAGCCGAGTCAGCCTGCCGAAGTCCGCCTCCGCGTGCCGGGAGATGGCTTCGCTGATGGTGACCGGCTCGATTTGCGCATCGCGCTGCAATCCGTCGTAGAAGCGGCGCAGGAAATCACGGCCCGATTGGGGGTAATATTCCCACGCATTTTCGCCATCAAGGATGATGGAGACGACCGCATTTTTCCCTTCATCAAGCAGCGGTTGCGCCGAACTCTTAATGTTATCGATGAGGTGTTGGGCGGCCTCCTCGGCGGGCATTCCCGAGTAGACAAAGCCGATCAAGTCCGATAAGCGATGATTGCGAAAAACCAGATGCATCCGGGTATCGTCGTGCTCATAACGATAGATGTTGTAGAGCCGCTGAGCGCCCTCAGGCTGCAAGTGATCGCCGTTGTCGCGAACAAAGTTGAAATCCAGCGAGCGCCCCAGCACGCCTTCGTCGGCGGCCATCCAGTCAATGCCCTGTCTCGCGGCAAGCTTCAAAGCTTCGTCGGAAACGCTTCCCTCCGACGGCCAGAGTCCCTTGGGGCGAACCCCAAAGAGTGCCTGCTGCGAATCCAACGCCCGCTGGATCTGCACGGCAGCGTCATCGGGATGGCGGAATCGGCGCGTGGGAAGATCCAGCCCAGGAGAAGATTCGGCGCCGATATTGGTGTCGCACAGCAGCGGCAAGATCGGATGATAGTAGGGCGAGGCAGAAAGCTCGATCGCGCCGCGCTGGGCTGCATCGGCATAGGCCGGCAGCACCTTCGCTATCAACTGGCGTTGCTTGGCGATGACGAATTGCTGATCGTCAGGAGTGAAATCTTCGCCCCGCTTCACTAACACAGCAATCTCCGGCTCGGCGAGAAAATATTCGTCGAACCATGCCAGTTGCGACAGCACTTGCAGGTCGGCGTAGTCACGGGTCACGAAGTACGATTCGGGACCTTCCGGCCGGTCGCAGGTTGCGCGATACCTCTCCCACAACTCGCGATAGCGCGGGTAGCGGCCGATCATGTTCACCGGATTCGCCTGGAAAAGATAATGCAAGGCGAATTTCCGGTCGGCCGCGGTGAACTCGGCGGCCGGCTTGGCGACCAGGTTAAGAAACGGGTCGTGCGCCTCACCCGCGACGTAATCCTGGATCTGCGCCACCAGCGATGGCACCAGATTGAAGTTCTGGTGCACCTGCGGGAACTCGTCGAGCAGCTTCACCATCCCGTAATAATCCTTGAGCGCGTGCAGGCGCACCCAGGGCAGGCGATATTCGCCCGTGACCATGTCTTTGTAAAACGGCTGATGCATGTGCCAAAGCAGCACCAACCGAATTTTCGGAGAACTTGGAGAAGAACTGGATTTGCTCATGGAGGGTCTGGCGGAGATAAAGTGTATCAGGCGAAAGAACTAAGGTGAAGTGGACGACGGCTGCGGCCCGGCCCCGATGTTAGCTTTCCTCGCAACAATCTTTTTCTAAACAGTAATCATCTGACAACTGACATACAATGAAGGAGCGTCTAAGTTGCTGATGAACGACCTGGTTTATAGCTTTATCATTCCGGCTTACAACGAGAGTGAGCGGCTCGCCGTCTCTTTACCCAAAATTCTCGACTACACCCGGCGACAGCAACTGCACTGCGAAATCATCGTAGTGAATGACGGCTCCACCGATGACACTGCGGATGTGGTGCGCCGATTCGCCGCCCGCTATCCCGATATACGTCTCCTGGAGAATCCCGGCAATCGCGGCAAGGGATACAGCGTCCGCAACGGCGTACTTCACGCCCATGGGGACGCGGTCCTATTCACCGATGCCGACCTCTCCTCGCCGATTTATGAAGCAAGCAAACTGTTCGACGCACTGGAGCGCGGCGCGCAGGTGGCCATTGGTTCGCGCTGGCTACGGGCGGAGTTACAGACCGAGCGCCAGCCCTGGTACCGCCAGCTTTATGGACGTCTGTTCAACCTGGCCTTGCGGATCGTGCTCGGGCTGAGATATCGCGACACCCAGTGCGGCTTTAAAGCCTTTACTCATGACGCGGCACGAACTATCTTTACGCGGCAGCGCGTTGAGCGCTGGGGTTTCGATCCGGAGCTGCTGTTCCTGGCCGATAAGTTCAAGCTGCAAGCCGCAGAGGTACCGGTCGAATGGGCGCACGATCACCGCTCCAAGATTAGTCCCCTGCGCGACGGCATCAAGATGGGCGTCGAAATGTTGAGTGTCCGCTGGAACGATCTCAGAGGCCTCTACCAGAATCCTTCCGTCGCCGTAGAACAGGCGGACGCTAAACCCGCAATTCCGGTGCCGGTCGCGAAATAAAACGGGGCGGCGAATGCCCGTTGCATTCGAATTGTGCCGGTCGAAATTTCTACTTCCAGGCAAGGAAAATTTGTAGCCTTCGTGCCTCATCCGCATCTTTTCTTAGGTCGGCATAAATAACACGTACGACGACTGTGTACCAGGCCGGCAATATCCTGCATCTTATTGAGTTCTGATTTGTGCGGTCTGTTATGCCTAGTACAAGCACAATGCGCGGTACGGATGAGGCGTCGAGCCGGCTGGCTGCCGGTTCGTTGGTCGAGCAGTACTTGAGAATGCGAGAGACCTCTCTCCGTCTCTGTGCTCCGCTTTCGGTGGAGGACCACGGCTTGCAGCCGATGCCCGACGCGAGTCCGGCGAAATGGCATCTGGCGCATACCACCTGGTTCTTCGAGACCTTTTTACTCTCGCAATACATGCAGGATTTTCGGCCCTTCCATCCTGCCTTCCGCAGCCTGTTCAACTCCTATTACAACGCGGTTGGCGACCGGCCTTTGCGGTCGCTGCGGCACATCCTGTCTCGTCCCAGCCTGGATGAGGTGCACGCCTACCGAATTTACGTAGATGAAGCGATGGTTCACGTGCTGATGCAGGAACTTCCGCCAGCGGCGCTCCACCTGGTGATGCTCGGCATCAACCACGAGCAGCAGCATCAGGAGTTGATCATCACCGACGTGAAGAACGGTTTGTGGATGAATCCACTTCGACCCGCCTATCACGGCACCGGAAATGAAATGCGCGCGCACAGCGCAGCACCGCCGTTGCAGTGGCGCAGCTTCGATGGAGGCCTTCAGGACGTCGGCTTTGCCGGTGGCGGCTTCGCCTTCGATAACGAAGGTCCACGTCACCAGGTATATCTTCCGCCGTTCCGGCTGGCGTCGCGGCTGGCGACCAATGCCGAGTATCTCGAATTCATGCGTGATGGCGGCTATGCCAATGGTGCGCTGTGGCTGTCGGACGGGTGGGATTGCGTGCGCAACAACCAGTGGACCGCGCCGTTGTACTGGGAGGAGCGGGACGGCCAATGGTGGACCTACACCATGGAAGGCATGCTGCCGGTGCAACTGAACGAGCCGGTCTGCCACATCAGCTACTACGAGGCTGACGCATTCGCCCACTGGGCCGGAGCGCGCTTGCCCAACGAATGCGAGTGGGAAGGTGCCGCAAACGGCTGTCCCATCGCGGGGAACTTTCAGGATAGCGGCAAATTTCACCCCCAGCCGGGCGATGCGGCTCAGCCGCTGGCACAGATGTTCGGCGATGTTTGGGAGTGGACGGCGAGTCCATATGTACCGTATCCGGGCTTCAAACCGGCTGCCGGCGCGGTCGGTGAATATAACGGTAAATTCATGTGCAATCAGATGGTGCTGCGCGGCGGTTCCTGTGCGACGCCGCAATCGCATATCCGCGCCGCCTATCGCAATTTCTTTCCGCCCCATGCGCGTTGGCAGTTCATGGGGCTTCGGTTAGCCAATGGCAACTAGCAAAGCGCAGCTCGTAACCAGTGATGCCGTTGCTCTCGACGTGCGCGAAGGGCTTAGCGCCTCACCCAAGCATCTTCCGTCGCGACTCTTCTACGACGAAGTCGGCTCACAATTGTTTGAACAAATCACGGAGCTCCCGGAGTACTACCTGACGCGGACCGAGCGCTCCATCCTGGAAAGTTTTGCCGGCGAGATTCTGCAGCAGGCTGGAGCGTCCTTGACCCTAGTGGAGTTGGGTGCGGGCACCGCCAGCAAGACTCGCATCTTGATCGAGGAACTGCTTCAGCGGCAGAGCCGGGCGCTGTTTTATCCCATTGATGTTTCGTCATCTGCGCTGGACGAGGCAGTACGGCAGCTTGGCCGCCAGTTTCCCGCGCTGCGGGTGAACCCAATCGTCGCTGACTACACCGGCGGAGTCCCGGCACTGGGGCGCATCACCGGCCGGAAGCTGGTGCTCTACATCGGCTCCAGCATCGGCAACTTCGAGCCGGCTGAATCAATTCGGATTTTCCGGCGCATTCGCCGGACGCTGCGCACCGGTGACGCCTTGTTGTTGGGAGCCGATTTCGCCAAGAATCCCAAGATTCTTCTGCCCGCCTATGATGACTCCCAAGGAGTGACCGCCAGCTTCAACAAAAACATCCTGGCGCGGCTCAACCGCGAATTGGATGCTGACTTCGATTTGGACGCATTTCGTCACGTCGCGCTGTGGAACCGCCGCCAGTCACGAATGGAAATCTACCTGGAAAGCCTGGTCGCCCAAAAGGCCTTCCTGCCGCCGGTCGATTTGGATGTATCGTTTGAGGCGGGCGAACGCATCCACACTGAAAACAGCTACAAGTACACTGACGCAATGATCGAGTCGATCCTGCGCGAGAGCGGCTTCACCCTGGAGCACACCTGGTGCGATCGCAAGAAGTGGTTTGGCGTGCACCTGGCGCGAGTCTGAGAATTCCTACAACTACGAAGCTGTCGCTCGGCACGTTGCAAATATCATCCGAGTATGGAGGGTCGGATGCGAGCGACGCGGAATCCTTATGCCGCCTCGACCGCCACTTGAACCATGCCGGGTTCGGCTTGCCATTCGGTTTGCTCAAGACGACCGACGAGCAATACCCACGAAATTCCCCCGAAAGCTGCGACTGCTGCGCAGATGCCGAAGGCTGAGCCGAAATGTCCTGTGCGGTCCACGATCCATCCGGTGAGTGGCCCAACCACGATGCCCGCGAAATTACCGATGCAGTTCTGCAGTCCGGTCCATTTGCCTGCCATCGAAGGCCCGGCAAGCGTCTGTGCGAAGACGTAGATGTTCGGCCCAACGAATCCACTGCCCAAGCCCATAATCATCAGACCGGCGAAGGAGAGGTGTGCATTCGCCGCGCCACACGCCAGAGCCCCGATAGCGATCAGGGTATGGCCGATGGCCATGCAGCTCTTGCGCACAACGCTGGTGTCAGCACCAGCCCGGATACAGGCGTCTGCAGTCCATCCTGAGATGGGAGCCATGACAGCGAAGGCAACATAGAACAGGGCGGCCTCACCGGCCATCTGCTGCATGGAAAAGTGCCGCTCGCGGACGAGATACAGCGGCAGCCAAACGATCATGAAGTAGAAGGGATAATTGCTGCAGAAGTGGCCTACCGAAGCTGCCCAGAAGTTCCGCTGCCGGAACAGGTCCCGCGTGGATGCTGCGGCCGCCACCCGACAACCGGCAACGGTGTTTTTCGGCATATGCCGCAGCCAGGGCACCAGCCAGAGAAGGCTGACCAGCCCAACGGTTATGAAGACAGCACGCCAACCGTAGTGTGCCATCGACATACCGCAGGCGTAGGTTCCTATCGCCGGGCCCAAGCTCATGCCGGCGATGATCACAGCATTTGCGATGCCACGATGCTGCTGGGGCACATTGAGCGCGATGATCTTGCCGTAGGAGGGGAAGGCTACCGATTCGCCGGTACCCAGCAGCATGCGAGCCGCCAGCAGCAAAGCGAATCCGTGAACGAATCCGGTGGCGACGGTGGCCAGCGACCACAGCACGAACCCGGCCGCGAGTACCCAGTTCACGTCAAAGCGGTCGACGATCCAGCCGCTGATTGCCAATACCGCGGTGTACGTCCAGAAGAACGCCGTGATCAGCACGCCAACCTGCGTGGTTGAGAGCCGAAGTTCGTCTTTCAGCAGCGGAGCTGCGACGGCGAGGTTGCCCCGATCGATGTAGTTGATCAGGATCGATATTGCGAGCAGGCACAGCCAAAGCGGAAGCACGCTGCGCGAGCGATCATCAGTTCCAACTGGCATGAAGCGGCACCCCGAGTCCCGGAATTCTGCACCTGATCACCGCGAAACACAAGCACTACCGGAGAAAGAACAGCAATTTTCTTCGGAAGCTGTGGTTCCCACCACCAAGCGACAAGGAACAGCCGAGCTTTTCCCCACCTTCTGCGCATCGTGCTGCACACCTACGAGGCGTTGCGGGTCTCGTCAGCGCTTCGCCACGTCCCGTTGAGTTTCTCTCAGAATTTCCTTACGATCTTCCGTCCAGGTGACATCCGGTGAACCAACTCAAGATTCTGATCACGCGCGACGAGATCGCGGCCAAAGTTGCCGAGATGGGGGCGCGCATCACTGCAGATTTCGCTGGAGAATCGGTACTGCTGATCGGTGTGCTCAAGGGCGCGGCCATTTTCCTGTCGGATCTGGCACGCCAGATCAGGCTGGATGCGAGCTTTGATTTCATCGGCGTTTCCAGCTACGGCAACGGCCAACAGCACAGTGGAGAAGTGAAGCTGGTGAAAGACGTCGATCAGTCGGCCGAGGGTAAGAACATTATCCTGGTCGAGGACATTCTCGATACCGGCTTGACGTTGACTTACCTCAGAAACCTGCTACTGACACACCAGCCAAAGAGCCTGAGAATCGCCGCCCTGCTCGACAAGCCCTCGCGACGGATCGAACCAATCCGCGCCGATTACGTTGGTTTCGAGATACCCGATCAGTTTGTCGTGGGCTATGGGCTTGACTTTGCCGAGCGCTATCGTAACCTGGCAGATATTTGCGTTTTGGAAACGTTGCCGGATACAGGTAAAATCTAGAACTGCTCATGTCTGTATATTCGCCCGTTGTCGCCGGAGCGCCAGCTCTTGTGGTGAGCGATTGGCAAAGCGCCGCTAAGCTCATCGAGCATGCCCTGTTAAGGCCGGAGGCCACACGCGATCATGTCATTGCGGTGTGCCAGGAAGCTCTGCGCTATGGATTTCATGGCGTTGTGGTGAACCCCACCAACGTAGCTCTGGCTGCGGCCCAGCTCCGCGGCAGCGAAGTGAGAGTCGGCACGGTTGTGGGCTTCCCGCTGGGCGCCAATCTGACAGCCACGAAGCTGCTGGAAGCGGATGCGGCTTTGCGCAGCGGCGCCCATGAGCTGGATGTGATGTTGAACATCGGCGCGCTGAAATCCGGTGACCGGGTACTGGTGCAGACGGAGATGAACAGCCTGGCGCGCCTGACGCACCAACGCGGGGCAGTCCTGAAGGTCATCCTGGAAAATGTGCTGTTGACTCAGGAAGAAAAGATCCTCGCCTGCTCGCTGGCAGTGCAGGCCGGTGTGGACTTCGTGAAGACCTCGACCGGGCTGGCCGATGCCGGAGCCACGCACAGCGATGTCACCCTGATGCGAGGGGTGGTTGGCCTCAAGATCGGGGTGAAGGCGGCCGGCGGCATTCGCACCGCAGCGCAGTTCATGGAGATGATCGACGCCGGCGCCAATCGGATCGGCACCAGCGCCAGCGTGCAAATCGTGCGCGAGTTGGGCGCACCTGCCGAGATCTGAGCTG
This sequence comes from uncultured Acidobacteriaceae bacterium, assembly GCA_963785825.1. Taxonomy (GTDB): domain Bacteria; phylum Acidobacteriota; class Terriglobia; order Terriglobales; family Acidobacteriaceae; genus Bog-257. Next base: position 607,272 of record CAWAWQ010000004.1, read on the forward strand.
GCTACTCTCTGTCTCCCTCTAAGAATCAGCTTCAAACCATTTCTGGTATCGTCCGACGTCGTCGGCTGAAGCTGGCGCTTCCACCGTCGAACGGGCACATTTTTTGCGGGTATGCATAGCTGCTCCTCGCCTCAGCCGCAAGGGCCTGTGCGTCTACTCACACCCTGCTGTGATCGCTGCACTTTTGTCCGGGTCGCAAGCGGCAGATGCTGAAAGTACGGAGCCGAATTCGGCTCCCCAGAATCTGTGTGTGTCCCGCGTAATGGCGCATTTTGCCGCAGACCTATTTCAACGCACGCTGCTAGAAATTAGCCGCTTACGGCCGTAACCGCGCCTGGTTGCGTTCACACGCGATATAAGTTTGCTGATTGGAGACTCTTTATGGCAATTACCAAGCAGGATGCTCTCGACTACCACAATGGGCCGCGACCCGGAAAAGTGGAAGTCGTCTCGACCAAGCCTTGTCTGACCCAGCGCGATCTCAGCCTGGCATACACCCCCGGTGTGGCCGAGCCTTGCCTGGAGATTGAGAAGAACCCGCAAGATGCCTACCGCTACACCGCCAAGGGCAATCTGGTCGCGGTGGTAACCAACGGTACAGCGGTACTCGGCCTCGGCGACATCGGCGCCCTGGCCGGCAAGCCGGTTATGGAAGGCAAAGGCGTCCTCTTCAAACGGTTCGCCGACATCGACGTCTTCGATATCGAGCTGAATACCAAAAATCCTGACGAGATCATCAAGGCCTGCCAATTGCTGGAGCCGACCTTCGGCGGCATCAATCTGGAAGACATCAAGGCGCCGGAGTGCTTTTATATCGAGGAGACCCTGAAGAAGACGATGAACATCCCCGTCTTCCACGACGACCAGCACGGTACCGCGATTATTTCTGGAGCGGCCCTGGTCAACGCGGTGGAGCTGGCGGGCAAGCGCATCGAGAACATCAAGGTGGTCGTGAATGGCGCTGGAGCTTCCGGTATCGCGTGCGCCGAGCACTATGTCTGCCTGGGCGTGAAGCGCGAAAACATCACCATGGTCGATACCAAGGGTGTCATCTACAAGGGCCGGAAGGAGGGAATGAACTCCTACAAGGAGCGATTTGCCAAGGATACACCGATGCGGACCTTGGCGGATGCGGCCAAGGGCGCGGACGTGTTGCTGGGGCTGTCGAAGAAAGGTGCGTTTACCCCGGAGATGATCGCTTCGCTGGCTCCTCGCCCCGTGGTTTTCGCCATGGCGAATCCTGATCCCGAGATTACCTATGAGGAAGCGCGTGCGGTTCGCGATGACATCATCATGGCTACCGGACGCTCCGATTATCCCAACCAGGTCAACAATGTTCTGGGCTTCCCGTTTATTTTCCGCGGCGCTCTCGACGTACACGCGACCACGATCAACGAGGAGATGAAACTGGCTGCCACCTACGCGCTGGCAGAGCTGGCGAAGCAGGACGTTCCGGACTCTGTTTGCCGCGCCTATAGCGTGGAGACCCTGAAGTTTGGCACCGACTACATCATTCCGAAGCCCTTCGATCCTCGGGTGCTGGTTTGGGAAGCGGTCGCTGTGGCTAGAGCTGCGATGGAGACCGGCGTGGCGCAAAATCCCGTCGACATTGATCAATATCGGGAGCAGTTAGAAAAGCGTCTGGGCAAGGCGCATGAGCTCATGCGGCTGATGATTCATAAAGCCCAGGGCGATCCCAAACGGGTGGTCTTCCCCGAAGGCAATCACCCGAAGATTCTTCGTGCCTGCCACTTCCTGATGGAGGAGAAGATTGCCATCCCGGTGCTGTTGGGGCGCACCAATGAAATTCAGCGGACGGCGGCAGAATTGGGCATTCCGTTGACCGGCATCACCATTGTTGAGCCGGAAACCGCGCCACAGCGGCAGCAATATGTTCAGGAGTTCTATCGCCTTCGCCAGCGCCGCGGCGTGACTCTGGCAGGGGCAGAAGAGCTGATGAATGACCGCAATATCTTCGGATCGATGATGGTCCGCATGGGCGACGCCGATGCCATCGTTTCCGGCGTTACTCAGAATTACCCGGAGACGATTCGTCCCGCTCTGCAGGTGATCGGCGTGCGGGAAGGCATTCACCGCGTCTCCGGAATTTACCTGATTATGACCCGCAAGGGTGACCCGTATTTCCTGGCAGACGCCACGGTCAACATCGAACCCAGCGCCGACGATCTGGCGGAGATCGCGTTGTGCGCAGCCCAGGAGGCGCGGCGTTTCGATGTCGAACCGCGAGTCGCTATGCTTTCCTTCTCCAGCTTCGGCAGTACGAGGCATCCGCTTTGCGATAAGATGCGCCGCGCAACTGAGCTGGCCCGCTATGCCGATCCCTCGCTCATTATCGATGGCGAGCTCCAGAGTGACGTTGCCGTCAGCCCTGCGAGGATGCAAAGTGCGTTCCCGTTCTCCCCGCTGAAGGAAGGAGCCAATGTGCTGGTCTTCCCCGATCTGCAATCGAGCAACATCGCTTGCAAGCTGTTGGGCTCGATAGGCGGCGCCGAGGTCGTCGGCCCGATTCTCGTGGGCATGGCGAAGCCGGTGCATCTGTTGCAGCCTGGGGTGGAGGTGGAGGCGATTGTCAATATGGCGACCATCGCCGTAGTGGACGCTCAAGACAACTCGCTGGCTGCCCTTGCTTCTGCCGTCCACGCTGCTGCTGCAGTGGTATAGCTGCGATACCGTAGGTGTGACGTACATAGCCGCCGTAGCCGCTGGATCTGGACTGGATTTGCCGAGCGCGGAGCAAAGCTGGATACAACGGAAGTTGTAGGCCATCACCGCGAAAGGGGATTGGCGGCCCCACGGTCGAGTGCGACAATGCCCTGCATTGGGATCAGCCGCCATAGGTAGAGAGGGCGGCGTTCAGGGAAGTTGAGGGAGCGAAAGAGGGCCTGGAATGCGCCAATGCCCTCCGACCTTCTTCCTCGAGTTGGCGGAATTCTTACCTCACGGTATCGGATGTGCAACTGGGCGCTGCGCTTCCGGAAAAGAATTCCGCCCCTTTATTTGCGCGAGCGATCCGCTCTTCGTCTCCAGCCAGGCCACGTCCCGATCGGTTTCGGCGGCGACCGCGGACGGCTAGGCCCTCCCGCAACAAGGCAACGCCAAACGACTCCCGGCTTTTAGCGATCCGTCGAAATTCTCTTGCCCATATTCCATCTCAAGTGAAAAATTCTACTCGACACCTGTGACATTCCGCTCCTCGCCGCGAATCATGATGCAGACAGGTGATTGACAGTGAGTGCATCGTTCCCAGTACTGCGCATCGAGGAAGCCGAAGACATCATGCAAGACCAGCGGCGGCAGCAGTTCGAAGATCTCCTGCAATTGCATCAGGCCATCGTCTTCAAGGCTGCGAACACCTATTGCTGGCGGGTCGACGACCGGGCCGATCTGGTGCAGGAGATTGTCGTGCAGCTCTGGCGCGCCTGGCCGCGGTACGATCCGGCGCGGTCCTTCACCACATGGATGTATCGCATCGCGCTGAATGTGGCGATCAGCTTTGTGCGGCAGGAGGTCCGCCGTCGCGAAGTTTCGGTCCCTCTGGATGAGACCTTGCACGACACCGTGGGAGCACCCGGAGTCGACCCGGCGAACCGCGACCGCCTGCAACAGCTCCAGCGCTTTATCGATCGCCAGCCGCCGCTCGACCGCGCCCTGCTGCTGCTCTACCTGGAAGACCGTAGTCAACGGGAGATTTCCGAAATTCTGGGAATCACTCCGACCAATGTTTCCACCAAGCTCAGCCGGCTCAAACAGCGGATGCGAAACGAGATTTAGTTGTCAGCTTGGCCCAATCTTTACCTGGAAAGGAACGTCATGGAACTCGAAGAAATGAAATCCGCCTGGCATTCGCTCGACCGGCAACTTAAGCGGGAAAACGCCATCAACCTCGCCCTCTACAGCGACCAGAAGTTGAGCAGCGCCCGATCTAGTCTCCGTCCGCTGGTATGGGGACAGGGGCTCCAGCTTTTCATGGGCATTCTGGTCGTCTTGCTTGCGGCGATGCTGTGGAGCACGAAGCCCACTGCGATTCCACTGATTGTAGCCGGCGTAATCGTCCATGCTTACGGCATCATCTGCATCATCGCCGCAGGTGGGCTGCTCAACGGCATCCGCAACATCGACTACTCCGGCTCGATCGTTGCGATGCAAGATCGGTTGGCTCGCGTGCGCCGCGCTTACATTGTGAGCGGCATCGTTGCCGGTCTGACGTGGTGGTTCCTGTGGATGCCATTCCTGATGGTGGTGCTGGCGCTGGTTCACGTGAACCTCTACGCGCATGCGCCGTCGGTTGTCTGGCTCGGTACGGCGATTGGAGTTGCCGGGCTGTTTGCTATGACATGGCTGTATAGGTTTTCGCGAAGTGGCGCTCGACCACGTCTGCGGCGCTTTGTCGATCAGGCCGTCATCGGCCGCAGTCTGCTACGAGCGCAAGCGCAGCTGGATGAAATCCGGCAGTTTACGCAGGAACAGGCCTAGCGAGGAAGGCTCACGGGCGGGACAGCTTCACGCCTCAACCACATCAACGCCACTCTCTCCCCACCGCTCGCCGGTGGGCTTTCTCGTCTAAGGAGGGTGCCTCGCTGAAATCCTTTATCACGCCCCGGCGTGAGAGCGGTCACACCCCCATGCCGGGGAGATGTGATACATGTGGCAATGTGGTAGGCGTGCACCTCCCTGCATGCTCTACAAGACCATTAGCGCCGCCGTCTATGGCATCGATGCCAGCCTCATCGAGGTGGAGGTCGATGTCGCCGCCATTAAAGCCGAGCACGATACCTTCACAACGGTTGGCCTGCCCGATGCGACCGTGCGCGAAAGTCGCGAGCGCATTCGCGCCGCACTGAAGAACAGCGGCTACGATATTCCCCCGACTACCACCACCATCAATCTTGCCCCGGCGGACATTCGCAAGGAGGGCTCGGGCTTCGATCTCCCCATGGCGCTGGGAATCCTGGGCGCCTACGGCGGGCTCAACAACAAGCCGCCGGACGACACCCTTTTCGTGGGAGAGCTTTCTCTCGATGGCGGAGTGCGCGGGGTGCGAGGAGCTTTGCCCATCGCGGTCACCGCTCGAAGCAGCAACATTCGCCGGCTCATTGTGCCCGAAATCAATGCCCGCGAGGCGGCGCTAGTGGCAGGGGTGGACGTGTATCCAGTCAAGTCGCTGATGGAGGTCGTGCACCTGCTGAATGACGGTAACGGGATTCAGCCAGTCAGAGTTGACACTCGCGCGCTGCTGGAAACCTCACAGAATTTTTCCGTCGATTTTCGCGATGTACGCGGACAGCAGACCGCTAAGCGGGCCATCGAAATCGCCGCTGCCGGCGGCCATAACCTGCTGATGATTGGCCCGCCTGGCTCAGGCAAGACCATGCTGGCCAAGCGCATGGCGACAATTCTTCCCCCGCTGACCTTCGACGAAGCCTTGGAAACCACCAAAATTCACAGTGTGGCGGGCGTCCTGGATACAACCAGCGGTCTGGTGGGTACACGGCCATTCCGCTCGCCTCACCACACCATTTCGGACGCGGGGCTGATCGGCGGTGGTATGATTCCTCGGCCCGGCGAGGTTTCGCTGGCGCACAACGGCGTGCTTTTCCTCGACGAGCTGCCGGAGTTTCCGCGCAACGTGCTGGAGGTAATGCGGCAGCCGCTGGAAGATGGCACCGTCACCATCGCCCGCGCTGCGATGTCGTTGAGCTTTCCCGCCCGTTTCATGCTGGTGGCGGCAATGAATCCCTGCCCTTGTGGATACTTCAACGATCGCTCCCGCGAATGTCACTGCAGCCCCATGATGATCCAGCGTTATGTCTCGAAGATCTCGGGGCCTCTACTCGACCGTATTGACATCCACATCGACGTGCCCTCGGTGAACTATCGCGAGCTGCGGGGTGGCGGGGTGCCCGAGAGCTCAGCCGAGATTCGGCAACGCGTAATAAGCGCCCGCGATGTGCAATTGCAACGCTTCGGCTCCGAGGGCGACCGCATCTACGCCAACGCTCAGATGGGATCGCGGGAAATCCGCAAATACTGTGAACTGGGTACCGACTCCGAACATCTGCTGGAGCGGGCCATGGTCAAACAGGGCCTCAGCGCCCGCGCCCATGACCGCATTCTGAAAGTGGCGCGCACCGTCGCGGACCTGGCTGGAAGTGCAACCCTTGAGCCCGGCCATATCGCCGAGGCTATCCAGTACCGAACCCTGGATCGGACGTTCTGGGCATAAGCCTGGGGTTTTCTAGCATATTGGCGGAGTAAGTTGTGACTATTAGCCATGTAATAGCCATGTAAGGAAGCACTGCTGGCCGCGGCAGGGTGGCCTGTGGATTTTTCGCAACTTACTGTAGAGACTTGGGTTACTAATTATCGCGACGTTTGCCGCGATGGTGCGTCTAAGCGAAAGCCGGAGCAACAGTTTCACAGTGAATAGGAAGGTTCGGGTGACGATTTCTCTTGACTGGAGGCTCTGGGGCGGCTACCTTACTGTTTTTGCGTAAGACGTCGTCCTGTAGCGTACCTGTCCAAGGTGTCCTGCCCGGAAAACGGCCCCCACTGAATGCCATCATCAGGGAATCAGGAAGGCATTGCCAGCGCGACCGCGCGCCCAACGAAGGACGTCAACCGAGTTAAGCTGTTGCTACAGAAAGAGTTTTCTCAATATTTGCGAGGTTCACGGAAAAGGCGAAACAAGGCCGAACCGAATCCCCAGCGGCGGCATCTAAGGATTAGTTCCTGCCGTGGCTTGTGATTGCCGTAGTTGATTTTCCTCGCCTTAATTCATACGCCAGGAGCAGCGGGCCATTCTGGCCGGGCCCCGGAACATCATTCATAGCGAAACAGATAGGAGACATATGCCGATGAGGTCTGAACTGGTTTTTGAAGCTGTACACACTCTGCGCAATCGTTACACGCTGTGTCAGCTTGCATCCAAGGCAACGCGTAAGTTTCACAAGCCCAACACTCGTATTCAGGATACGACCAATGAAGTGTTACACCGGATCGCCGATACCGATCGGCACAATGTAATTATCGAACCGGAGACGGCTTCCGAGGCGCAGCGGCGCGCAGCATAAGCGCGCCCGCGCCTTCGGCGCTTTCCTCGTACGTTCCTCCGGCCCGCCCTTCTGCAAAATCCCCGTAGGTGAACATGACAATCTCAGAACTCAAAGAAAAGAACATCACCGAGTTGACCCGCATAGCTCGGTCTCTCGAGCTACCCGGCGCCAGCGGCCTGCGCAAGCAGGACCTGATCTTCAAGATCCTCCAAGCACAGAGCGAAAAAGAAGGTCATATCTTCGCCGAAGGCGTATTGGAAATCCTGCCCGACGGCTACGGCTTTCTCCGCTCACCCGACTACAACTATCTGCCCGGACCGGATGACATTTACGTTTCTCCTTCGCAGATCCGCAAGTTCGATCTGAAGACCGGCGACACCATCAGCGGACAGGTGCGTCCACCGCACGAAGGCGAGAAGTATTTCGCGCTGGTGAAGATCGAGGCGGTCAACTTCGAGTCGCCGGAAGAGGCGCGCAACAAGATTCTCTTCGACAACCTGACGCCGCTGTATCCGCAGGAGCGGATTAAGCTGGAGACGGTGCGCGAAAACATCAGCGCCCGGGTAATGGATCTGCTGACTCCGGTCGGAAAGGGCCAGCGCGGCTTGATCGTCGCTCCGCCGCGTACCGGCAAGACCATGCTCTTGCAGAACCTGGCCAACTCCATCACCACCAATCATCCGGAAATCGTTCTTATCGTATTGCTCATCGACGAGCGCCCGGAAGAGGTGACGGACATGCAGCGCTCAGTGAAGGGCGAGGTTATCTCCTCGACCTTCGATGAGCCGGCTGCGCGCCACGTCCAGGTGGCTGAAATGGTGATCGAGAAGGCTAAGCGCCTGGTCGAGCACAAGCGTGATGTGGTCATCTTGCTGGATTCGATTACCCGTCTCGCGCGCGCTTATAACACGATTGTTCCGCCCTCGGGCAAGGTGCTCTCCGGCGGCGTGGACTCCAACGCGTTGCAGCGTCCGAAGCGCTTTTTCGGCGCGGCCCGCAACATCGAGGAAGGCGGCTCGCTGACGATTATCGCTACCGCGCTGATCGAGACCGGTTCGCGCATGGACGACGTGATCTTCGAAGAGTTCAAGGGTACCGGCAACATGGAAATCATTCTCGACCGCAAGCTGGTCGATAAGCGCACCTTCCCGGCCATCGACATTCAGCGCTCGGGCACGCGCAAGGAAGAGCTACTGATCCCCAAGGAAGATCTGGCACGCATCTGGATCTTGCGCAAGATCCTGAACCCGCTGTCGCCGGTGGAAGCCATGGAGCTGCTAATCGACAAGCTCGGCAAGGCGCGCTCCAACGGCGATTTCCTGGCGAACATGGGGTCGCTATAGGAAGCTGTCAGCCGTCAGCTATCAGCCGCCAGCCATCATAGCCCCGGGCAGTCGGCTCTTAGCTGTTAGCCTTTAGCTCTTAGCAGACTGCGAATGCGCCCGAACCTGCGCGCGTGAAGAGCACAGCCGTGAGGCGGCGACGATAGCCGATCGTCAGTCAGGCGACATCGGCGGTTAGCCTAGCAGACAATCGAATCGCAAATGTGGGTCGGGTAAAGAAAGCCCGCAGTACCAGCCGCGGAGCGGCGGCATTGCAGTTAGCCGGGGCGTGAGCCCTGGGTAACGTCCCCTAAAAGACGAGAGTCTTTTTAGGGACGCGACATTTCGGTGATCGCGCCTCGCCTTCACCCCATTTCATGCTCCGGGTCCAGGTTAGCGTCCAAAAGAAGGACGCGAACCTGGGGCACCTTGCGGGCACATGAGCCCCCGCGAGATTAGATTCCTGCCAGACTTTCGTCACGTACAACCAGCAGATGACGCGACGCGGCATCGCCGTGCTATCACGACTGTCCTCGCTCAGCAACTTCAGCCTGCTTTCGGGGTTCTCGCTGATGGCAATCCGCCCACAGTGCAGTATTGTGGTCACTAAGGAGTCGAGTGTCCCCCGTGTCCTTCGCTTTTTGTTGCCGGCGGGGCCTTTCGGCCCTCACCCTTCTGCTGCTCGCATCGCTGTTGTCAGGCCAGCAGGCATCCACGCCGACCTTTTCTTCCAACGTCAAGGTCGTGAACGTGCTCGCGACCGTGCGCGACAAGCACGGCCAGGTGATCACCAACCTCACCAAGAACGACTTCAAGCTGGAGCAGGATGGGCAGCCGCAGACCATTGGGTATTTCGGGCGCGATACCGACCTGCCGCTCACGCTCGGACTGCTGGTCGACACCAGCGGGAGCCAGCGGCGGCTCATCGACCAGGAACGCACCTCCAGCTATCACTTCCTCGATGACGTGATGCGCGTGGACAAAGACAAAGGATTCGTCATTCACTTCGACCGCGAGACCGAGCTGCTGCAGGATTTGACCTCCTCGCGGGAAAAGCTCGAGGCGGCTTTGGACAAGCTGAGTGCGCCCAAGTTTGAGAATGCCGGCGGAGGCTCGGGCGGCGGCTCTCCGGGCGGGGGCAGCGGGGCCGGTTATCCCGGCGGCGGCCACGGCGGACACCACATGGGCGGAGGTACCACACTGTATGACGCGGTATTTCTTGCCTCCGACGAGCTGATGCGCAAGCAGGGAGGGCGCAAGGCGCTCATCCTCCTGACCGATGGTGTGGACAACGCCAGCAAAGTCAGCCTCGATCGTGCGATTGAGACGACGCAGCGCGCTAACACCATCGTCTACTCCATCCTCTATTCCGATCCCAGTGCCTACGGCCAGCAAGGCTACCCGGGAGGCATGGGCCGTCACGGTGGCTGGGGCGGCGGCGGCATGGGACGATATCCCGGCGGCGGATATCCGCAGCAGCGGGAGCACCCGGATGGCAAGAAAGTTCTGCAGCGCATCTCGAAAGAAACCGGTGGACGATTCTTTGAAGTCTCCAAGAAGGAGTCGGTGGACCAAGTCTACAAACAGATTGAGGAGGAACTGCGCAGCCAGTACAACCTGGGTTTCACTCCCGATAAGGCGAACGCAACTCCCGGCTATCACCGCATCACCCTGACCACCAGCAACCAGGACTACACCGTCCAGACCCGAGAGGGCTACTACGCGGGCGAGTGAGCTGGGACCGCGAGCCCCATCTCGACCGCAAGTTGGTCGGTAGGCGCGCCTTTCCGGCAAAGTGGCTCAAGCGCGGAGGGTTCTGGCCTTCTGCGTTATTGTTTTGCAAACGGTGTCTCGGCGTCCGATATTCGCCCCTTTCAATACAGAGTGTCCGGTTGCGAACAGACGGTTTGAGAAGCGGACAGCAACGTGTAGCGAGGTTTTGGCTACTCCGCTGAGCGCACAGCTCTCTGGTTTGGCGGCCCACGTGCCGAACCCATTGCGGACTCGTCTATCCGGTTCTCGGGGGCAAAAGGGATGCTGGCAGACGTTCGTTATGCAATACGGCAACTAAGAAAAGTGCCGGTATTTGCATTAGTTGCGATTGTGACCCTCGCTCTGGGCGTCGGCGCTAATACAGCCATCTTCAGCGTGGTCAAGGCGGTGCTGCTTAACCAGCTGCCTTATAGCGACCCCGACCGCCTGATGAAAGTCGCCGAAGCCGATCCGGACAATCCGCTCCCCGAGACGATCGACTTCACCACGACCTGGGACCTGCGGCAGCGCAGCCATTTGTTCCAGAGCATGTCTTTGTTTCGCGACGGTGCGGGCGCCATTGTGGAGCAAGGCCATCCGGAGCTGCTGCAGGGAATGCGCGTCGGCTTTGACTACTTCGATACGCTTGGCGTGAAAATGCGCCTCGGCCGCGATTTCCTTCCCGAGGAAGACCTTCCGGAAACTCGCTATGAAGCGATCCTGTCTTACGGCCTCTGGATACGGCGTTTCGGTGGCGACCCGGAGATCGTCGGCCGCACCGTACGCCTGAGCGATCATCCATACAAAATTGTCGGCATCCTGCCGGAGACCTTCCATCCCATCATGCGGTCGGACAGTGCCGTCGTTCCGGAAATTTACATGCCGCTGGGATACGAACTCAAGCTGCCTATGGCTTGCCGCGGCTGTCAGCACCTGCAAATGGTCGGACGATTGAAGCCGGGCATCTCGCCGGAAGCAGCGAAAGCCGAATTGAACACCATTCTGCGCCAAATCGTGCGCGAGCATCCGAAGGACTATGATCCGCGGGCCGTCATTGCCGTAATGCCCCTGCGCGACTATCTTGTGGGGCGGGTGAGCACCGCGCTGTGGATCTTGTTGGCTGCGGTTGCCATGGTGCTGCTCATCGCCTGCGCCAATGTGGCGCATCTGACGCTGGCGCGAGCCACCGCCCGCAGCAAAGAGATGGCTTTGCGCGCTGCGCTGGGTGCGGGTCGCGTCCGGCTGGTCCGTCAACTGCTTTCGGAGAGCCTGTTGCTGGCGCTGATCGGCGGCTTGGCCGGCACGCTGCTGGCATGGTGGGGCACCGGAGCACTGGCCGGCATTGGCCCCAAGGAGCTTCCCCGCGCCCACGAGATTCGCATTGACCTGCCGGTCTTGCTGTTCGCCCTTGCCGCCAGTCTTCTGACCGGCCTCTTATTTGGCGTCGTGCCGGCGCTTCGCTCTTCGCAGGCCGACCCAAATGAGGCGCTCAAGGATGCCGGTAGAGCAACCGAGGGGCGCTCCCATCACAGCTATCGTAATGTTCTGGTTACAGTCGAGCTAGCTTTGGCGTTCGTCCTGGTGATGGGCGCCTGTCTGCTCGGCAAAAGTCTGTTGCGGCTGTTGAATGTCGATCCCGGCTACGATCCACACAACGTACTTACCGCCGGCGTTTACGTCTACGGTGACCGGTATCAGAAACCCGAGGCAGAGCTGAATTTCTACGACCAGGCAATGCAGCGCATGCGGGCAACTCCGGGCATCGAAGGGGTTGCCATGGTAAGCACGCTGCCCCTGGCCAGCTCCGACCGCCGTTCGCTGCACATTCAGGATCGCCCGCTGGCCAACGAGGCAGAGGCGCCTTCCCCCGATACGTATTCTGTCTCGCCCGATTATTTTCAGGTGATGAGGATTCCGCTCAAGCGTGGCCGGCTGTTTACCGCTGCCGATCGCATGGGCGCTCCGCAGGTTGCGCTGATCAGCAAATCCTGCGCCCAGGCAGTCTTTCCCCACCAGGACCCAATTGGCCGACACATTCAGCTGGGCGGCAGGCAAGATGACAAGGAATGGATGACGGTTGTAGGCATCGTTGGCGATGTGCGCCAGCATGGGTTCGATCGGCCATCACAGATGGAAGCCTATGTCCCCATCGCTCAGAACCTGCAGTTCGGCTTTAACCTGGTGGCCCGTACCGCCGGTGATCCTAGACGTTTAGAGGAGACGGTGCGCCAAGCTTTCCTTTCGATCGATCCCACCCAGCCTCTCTACCAGGTTCGGCCGCTGGAAGACTACGTCGCCGAATCGCAAGCCGCGCGGCGATTTACGCTCATGCTGCTGGCCCTGTTTGGCGCCCTGGCGCTGGTGTTGGCGGCAGTGGGGATTTACGGTGTCATCTCCTACGCGGTCAGCCTCCGTACTCGTGAGTTGGGCATCCGGATGGCGCTCGGCGCCGAACGCAGCCATGTGATCGCGATGGTACTGCGCGAAGGACTCATCCTGGTAGGCTTCGGCCTCTTGCTCGGATTCGCCGCTTCGCTGCTGCTGACGCGATTTCTATCGTCGCTGCTCTTCCATGTCCGTCCTGTGGACCTGCCGATCTCTGTCGTCGTGATATTGACGCTGTCCGCGGTGGCTGTATTGGCCAATTATCTGCCGGCGCGGAAGGCCTCGAGGGTCGATCCCATTGTGGCCTTACGATGTGAGTAATCCGCCAGAAAAGGCTCAATCTGGCGATTGCACCCAAATCGTCATTCATTCCGCATCAATTCTGCGGTATCGTGTATCTCACACAGCGCGGGGATATGATGATTGGTCGCCTCAATGTAATTGCGGGATTGGCGCTGGCGATGGCTGTCGTCGGCCCGCCGGCAATCGGTCAAACGGCATCGTCGGGCGTTGCACTGGATTCGCTCACAACGGCTCCGCAATCGCTTCCACTCGAATATCAGGCCGTCTCCCTGGACGGGCTGACGTTGCAACTTTCCTCGCCGCTCCAGCCCCTGCTCGATTTCCGCGACTCAGATATCAAGTTCCAACTCGCCAGCCTGATGAACACACTACGCGACAGCCGTCATGAGGGCTGGGTGCTGGCGGCCTATCCTGATCCCAAGACCAGCCGTCCGCTGATCGGCGCCGGATTCAGTCTTGACGTTCTGGTCACTGACCACCCGCAACGCGATCCGCTCAACGCTCATCCATTCCTCGAGCCATCCAGCGAACAACTATGGCAGGCGGCAGGATTGGATTCGCAGAAACTCCAGGTCATCCTCGACCAGTATGATCGCGACCTGGAGGCGTGGAAGAAGAAGAAGTTTCGCAAGAAAATCAGGGCACATACGCTCACTCCCCAGATTACCGAGGACGAAGCTACCAAGCTGCTGCGCATCTCCGCCATACAGGCCGTCTACAACGCTCGCGCCTACTGCCGCTTTTTCGATCAGCTCACCGCCTCGCAGCAGATGGCGTTGAGCCAGTTGGTGTTCCAGATGGGGCTGAATCTCGAGCAGTTCACGCAGTTTCTTGCCGCGATCAATGAAGAGCCCGGCGCAGGTGCTTCTCTACAACTCGTGAGCTATTCTGGGCCCGCATCTGATCATTGGAAGACGGTGCAGAACGCGCTCATCCAGAGCGATTGGGCCCGGCGCTACAGTAGCCGTGCGATAGCGGTGATCGCCATGTTCGATCCCAGCTACGACGAGGATCCGGGAGCGGCAGAGCGCAAAGTCCAGATGGCCATTCATCCGTTGCGCCGTCACAAGAAACATCATGCCGCAGCCGTGAAGACGGCGAGCCTTCATCACGGAAAGACACCGCAGCACAAAACTAAAAGCTGATTTATCAGTTGGTTGAGGCGATGCCAGTAGTAGGGTAGATGTCGCCGAAAGCTCAAGTCGGCTACCGGATCAGTTTGAATAGGGATGTGTGCCTTTCGCACACCCGGCGCGAATCGGTACGCCCAGATCCCTCGCAAGCAAAGGAAGCTTGCTCGGGATGACAATTTCATACCCCGTCTTCCGAATGCACGCGCAAGCAAACTGACCCACTACCCTCAGTCGGCGTCTACAAACATCGGGGCCGGGCTTGCAGGCGGTGCGGCCGAGGATTAGCCTTCCAGCAGCTAACCACGATGCGAGTCTTTTACGTTATTGCTGCCGTCCTTCTGACGGCTCTGTCGGTTGCTGCCGCATCCAAGCCGCACGTCGTGGCTTTCGGAAAAGCCATGCCGGTAAAGCTCTTTGTCGGCCCGTCGGAAGACAAGACACTAGACATCACCGTGCGCCCCCTGTACGTCGATAGCAAGCTGAAGGACTTCACCACGGGGGAATCGCACGAGGTCACCGACCGGCAGTTCGTGGTGCGGCGCGCCTATCGCATCAATGACACCTTGCCGGACGACCCTCGCAAGAACCCCAAGTGGCTCTGGGAGCGTGGCGGGTGGTTGCTGGTCGATCGGGCTTCGGGAAAGATTGCACTCGTACGGCTGCCCGATTTCGATCCGTTCTACTCGGAGGTGAGCTGGTATCGCGATTACGCTGCCTACTGCGGCATCACATCCGATGGCACTAAGGTGAACGCTGTCGTCGCCGAGATCGGTACAGCAAAGCCGCTGTTTCGCAAACAGTTGGGGAAGGCCAGCCTGGGGGATGCGACCGACAGCAACTGCTCTCCACCGCACTGGGAGCGGCAACCTTCGCGGGTAACCTTTCTGCCTAAGGCCGGAGAAAAGTTCAGTGTCACCGTCAGCGGGCGCTTCGCCGATGAGGCGCCGGATGATGATTCGGAGGATTAATCAATCGGGATGAAGAGTTCGTTGGCCGTTTGCGGTTTTATGAGACACAGGAGTTGAGGGTTACCCCCTCGCGTGGAGCGATCTCCGCCAGCACCTGGGCCACGGTGTCGTCGGTGAAGATGTGCACGTTCGCTGCGCCACTCTGCTCCATCGCCTGCCGATCATCTTCGTCGCGCACCAGGATGACATCCGCCGCCAGCCAAAGCGCCCGCTCCTCGTCAAGGTCGTCGCTGGTCGCAGCGTTTGCGTGGCCTGGCTCGCCGGGAATTGTCACGGCATCGTAGATGATTGGCGGGAACCGGTCATCCACATCTCTCAATCTGCAGAGTAAGTCTTTCAGGTTTTGACCTCCCCTGATCCAGACAGCATCGTAGCGGGGCAACAACTCGCGAAAAAGGTAGTGAGCGGCCGCAATGGAATTTGCGACCTCCACATCTCTCGGAACGTCGCTGTACTCGTCGTCGCCAAGAGGCCAGGAATTGGAAATACAAGTCACAAAGTGTCCCTGCGCCAGCAGCTGCGTGATGCTGTGATGTGAGTGCGCAGATTCGGAGCGTTGCCCGCGATGAGGAATGCGGTCGTCGATAAAGAGGATACGGAGACCAGGTGCTGCCGCAGCGATTCGCGCGTAGGCGACGAACTCCCCACCACGCGGCAAGTGTTGGTTTAACTGCGGGCGCCATTTTTCTGCGAATATCTGCTGTTTCTCGGCGATCGGTGCTTTGGCCGCTTCGGCATTCTCAAAGGATGCCGATTCGTAGTGGTGAATCGCGGCCCGAGGCTCGTAGATTACTTTTCTTCCGCTCGCCCAAACCTTCATGCAGTAGTCGGTGTCTTCGTAATAGGCGGGAAAGAACCTGGCATCAAAGCCGCCGAGCTCCTGGAACAGCGTCCGCTGAGTAAGAAGAAACGCGCCGGAACAATAATCTACAGGGCGGCGAAACTCGTATTTGGGAAGCCGCGGGTCGTCACCACGCCCGTATCCCCAGGCAGAGCCATCGTTCCAAACTATCGAGCCCGCTTCCTGCAACCGGCCGTCGGCGAACAATATCTTCCCGCCTATTGCGCCGACACTTTCGTCTTCGCGAAAGTCATCCAAAACCGTGGCAAGGCTGCCCGGGGCTAACAGCGCATCGCTGTTCAGAAAACAAAGATATTCGCCGCGAGCGCGTTCGGCGCCCTGCATGCAGGCGTACCCGAAACCGCGATTCGTCTTATTACGAATAATCTCCACGCCGCTCAGGCGGTCGAGTAATCTGCCGGCATCGTCCGCGGAACCGTTGTCAATCAGTATCAGCTCATACCCTACATCGGTATGGCGGAGAATTGATTCGATGCACAGCAGGGCGAGGTGAGCGCGGTTGTAAAGCGCGACAATGATGGAAACAATGGGCTGGGTAGCAGCCGGAAAGATGAGCCGCTGTTCTTCCCCCAGGAGAGCCTGGAGACGATTGCGTCCGACCTTTTCCCAGGCGTCCCTTCCGGCGCTCACAAAATCGTCCGCGAGAGTTCTGACAGAGTTGTCGGCTGCGACATCAGCAAGATGACGGGAACTGTCGCCGGTTGCGAAGTCCTTGCGATCATCGGCGTGCGGGATGACCTCACCGGCGCCGGGGGCGACGACATCGCGGGTGTGCGATGGAGCCACTTTGCTGGCACTGGACGAGTTGACTCCTGCTGTCGATCGCGCTGGAGACTGCGGGCTGCTGGTGAGACGGGACTCTTTGCGTGCGAAGGAGGAAAGATCGCGCAGCGGTTGCGTGAGCTTCCAGGAGCGGGAATTCACGATCGCCTGGATTTGAGAGCGCGAAACCGCAAGTTGGGCAGCAAGGTCGCGCTCTCTCGCCGCAGCTTGCAACTCGGTCGCTGCTAGCCGCGCCCTAAGCTCCAGCTCCCGTCGCCTAAGCTCCAGCTCCCTGCCGAGGGCTTGCAGCTTAGCACGGCGGTTCCGATCGGCGCGGGAAAGTGCGCGCTGCTTGAAGTCCGTCATCTATTCTATAGTCGCCCGGGAAGGCAGTCGCTCCAGCAAGGCAGCCTTCAATTCAGCGAATTCACGCTGAAAGGTGTTCAGCAATTCCACACATCTTGCCTGCAGATGGGGATCGCTTTCCTGTAGCGCCCGCTGAAGCGCTTGTAGCGCCGCCACATTTGCAATGAGTAACTCAACAACACACCGCAATAGTTCTGCGTTTTGTATTTGCTGCGAGGTCGGCTCGGTGCCCGCGAGCGCATCCTGCCTAAGCGTGGTTGCAACGCTGTCAGCAACCTTCAGATTCAGGTGAGTGATCTGCTCTTGCAGCCCAAGCATGTCGTGGCGGACCTGCTCCAGGGTTCGCAGGAGCGTGCGGTCAAACTCGTGTATCGGCTTTGAGTACCAGCCGATGGCTTTGCGTATGATCCGTTTGGCAAAGATGCCCGCGCGACCTGCTTTGCTTATGGGTTCGATGGTTCCGAATCTTGTTGCCGTGTTCGACAGCTCGGCAATTGAATCTGCCAATGCCGACAGATGCGGCCCCACCACGATGGCCGAGTCGATGAGATGTTGAGCCGGTGGGGCAGTCGGAATCGAAGCGGCAATACCTCTCGTACGCAGGTATCGCCGGACTTCGGCCATGGCTTGGTCCAGGTCCATCGATGCACGGATCTTCAGCATAAGCTGCTACTGCATGGTAATGCGGTTCTTGGTTCGGCTGACCCATTGTAATCGCACTACAAACCGAACTGCATCATCGGCGTCTGCCGGCACACGAGCTGATTGGTATAATCCAGCCAGCTTTGAATCTGGAATAGACCGCTCCACCGAACTCCCGATCGATTTCGGAACCTGAAAGGACCTCCCCAGTTTGTGAAGTCGTATCCCGCCACGAAGCCGACCTCCGGGGCCAAAGCTCGGGTTGCACGTCGGCCTGCATCGAAGCCACAGCCCCGTACAGATTGGACACTCGTCCTGGGTTTCGTCCTCATCGTAGCGACCGTCGCGGTCTACTATCCCGTCCACTCCAATCCTTTTGCCAATTTTGACGATGGGCCATACGTCTATGCCAATCCTCACGTGCAGTCCGGGATCAGCTGGGGCACCGTTAAGTGGGCGTTTACATCGTTTGGGAGTGTCACGCCTGATGTACCCGACTGGCACCCGCTGGCTTGGCTTTCTCACGCCCTTGATACGCAGATGTTTGGGACGGGCCCGGCCGGACCGCATGATGTAAACCTGCTTTTGCACGTTGTGAATGTGATTTTGCTGTTTTGGGTGTTGCGCCGTGCGACAGGTTTGGTTGGCCGAAGCGCCATGGTGGCGGCGCTGTTTGCCTTGCATCCCGTCAACGTCGAATCAGTCGCCTGGATCTCCGAACGCAAGAACCTGCTCAGCATGTTGTTCTTCCTGCTCGCGCTGGGAGCCTATCGCTGGTACGCGCAACGACCCCGAACGACTCGCTACGCTGTGGTCGCGTCATTGTTCGCGCTGGGGTTGATGTCCAAGCCGCAGGTGATCACTCTACCTTTCGTGCTGTTGGTTTGGGATTACTGGCCGCTGGAACGCATGACTTTCGCGAGCCCCGGGAATGCCGTCGAGTCTCCGTCACGCGCGCCATTTCCGAGGAAAAGCTTCGGCTGGCTCGTGATCGAAAAGTTGCCGTTGTTCGCCATGGCCGCGGTCAGCGCCGTGATCACGATAGAGTCGCAACGGGCGATTGGCAGCATTAACGCCGATGAGCGCCTGTCATTTTCCATTCGCCTGGGCAATGCGATTGTTTCCTACGTTCGATATCTGGGAAAGGCAGTCTGGCCGTCCAACCTGGCGGTCTTCTACCCCCATCCGGGAGCTTCGTTGCCAATTTGGCAGGTGCTTGCGTCTCTGGTGGTACTGCTGGCCGTCACTGGGTTATTGCTTGTTGCTCGACGGAAGCGATATCTGCTGATCGGCTGGCTATGGTTCCTGGGCACGCTAGTTCCCATGATCGGATTGGTGCAGTTAAATAACCAGGCGATGGCCGATCGCTATGCTTACCTCAGCTTTGTGGGCCTATTCATTCTGATCTGCTGGGGCATCGCCGACGCCGCAGCCGAATTCCGCCTGCCTCCCGTGTGGCTGCGCGGCATCAGTGTCGCTACCGTCGTTATCCTGAGTGGGCTGACATTTCGGCAAGTAGGATTCTGGGGCGACAACCTGACGCTGTGGTCGCACGCGCTGGAAGTGACCCGTGGCAACTATCTCGCCGAAGATATTGTCGGTTCCACGTTGATGGATCAGGGACAATCGGAAGAGGCGCTGCCGCATTTTCGTGCCGCAGCGGCAATAAACCCATCCGATCCCGAACCTTATTTGCACATCGGGGCATATGACCAGCAGCATGGCGAGATGCGCCAGGCAATCGAGCAATACCAGCGGGTCATTGCGTTGACAGATAACGCTGCCCATCCGAGCCCCTGGGTGAGGAGCACGACCTTTGCGCGTATGGGATCGGCTTATCGCGCCCTCGGCGACTGGTCGCAGGCGAAGGAAAGCTTCCGCCGTGCCCTGGAGATCAATCCCAAGGATGGGTCTTCGTGGATAGCACTGGGAATCGTCAACCAGCTATCGGGAGATCTGACGGACGCGGTGCAGGCATATTCCCGCGGGGTTCAGATACAACCGTCCGACGTCGGCTATCTACTTCTGGCGCGGGCGCTGGAGGAGAGCGGCAATCACAGCGGCGCGGAGACAGCACGTCGCCAAGCCCAAGCCATTTCCAGCAACTTGTCCAGAGCAGAAGCTAGCGTGGACGGAGTCTTCGCGCACCCAACCGGAGCTGCTGATTCTGCTCACGCCATGAATGGGCTTCGGTAGCGCTTCCACCGACAGCCCTAATCGCGAGCGGTTCTGTCAGCCTTGCACCTGGTGCAGGTGGCACAACGCCGCTTTGCCGCGCTCGTTCGAGAGGAATTGTAAAAGTTTTGTAAACCCTCTGGCGGTCTGAATCTTGCCCTTCGCAAGCGCACGACTGCGCCTAAAGCGAGTCTCTCCTATGCCTTGCAACTGCGCCCGCTCAGCTGGCGACAGGTTTGTCAGTTGCGCATTTGGATATGACTACCAGAGATAGTATTTCACGCCGGTAATTGACTTGTACTCTCAATCCAGAGTAGATTTCACAAGCTGTTGCTGAGTCGAGATGTACAACTGCGGTCTTGCGAATGCCGCAGATCTGCATCGAAACCCCGCCTTATCAGACAAACAACACGTCACAAAAATTGAGGAGAAACATGAAGCTTGTGCGAATGCTAGGAATGGCCCTGGTGGTTCTGGCTGTAGTGGGTGCAGCCAGTGCGCAGTCCCAGTGGCAACCTGTCCATAACGTTCCCAACATCGGGGCGGGCGCGGTGGCGCTGCTGACCGATGGCAGGGTCCTGGTTCACGACGAAAGCGGTAACGCCGGCACGTGGGGCAATTGGTGGACCTTGACACCCGATTCTACCGGCAATTATGCCAACGGCACCTGGACACAGGTGGCAACGATGCCGTCCACCTATGGTCCGCTCTACTTCGCATCCGCGGTCCTGCCCGACGGCCGCTACATCGCCGAAGGCGGCGAATACAACTTTGGCAGCGGCTCCTGGACTACCCGCGGAGCCATCTATGATCCTGTTGCCAATGCATGGACATCGGTCAATCCTCCCAGCGGCTGGACCTCAATCGGCGATGCCGCAGCTACCGTTTTGACCAACGGGACTTTCATGCTGGGCAACTGCTGCAATACCCCTCCGAAAACGGCGCTACTGAACGCCTCCTCTTTGACATGGACCACTACCGGCAGCGGTAAATTTGATATCTACGACGAAGAAGGCTTGACCCTGCTGCCGAACACCAAGGTTCTGGATGTCGATGCCTATGTCTTTCAGTATCAGGCCAATGGCAAGAACTGGGAGACGTACGACTTGGGCACTGGTGTCTGGACGAGCCAGGGCGATACGCCGGTACAACTCTGGGATTCTTGCGGTGGCTCAGGTGGAGCATCCTACGAGATGGGTCCGGCTGTGTTAATGCCGAACGGCACGGTCTACGCCACCGGCGCCAACGGCTGCGGCGCTGCCCATACGGCCATCTACACGGTCAGCACCAATTCCTGGACGGCCGGCCCCGACTTCCCCAGCAACCTTGGCATCGGTGACGGCCCGGGAGCCCTGGAAATCAATGGGAAAGTGCTGCTGATGGCCAGCCCGTTAATCTTCCAGCGCGGCGCCGTTTTCTTTGAGTGGGACGGCACCCACCTGAACCAGATTGCGGGGCCGCCCAACTCGCCCAGCGATACCTCCTACTTCGGTCACATGCTGATGCTTCCCAACGGACAGATCCTGTTCACGGACTTCAGCAACGATGTCGAACTGTTCACTTCCACGGGAAACACCTACCCGAACTGGCAGCCTACCGTCAATCTGATTAGTCCCGTCATGTCGCGCGGGACGACCGTATTTTTGCAGGGCAGCAAGTTCAGCGGAGTGTCACAGAACAACGCGTACGGAGACGATTTCCAGGACGCAACCAACTATCCGCTGGTTCGTCTGACCAGCAACACGACCGGACAGGTTTACTACCTGAGAACCCATGATCACAGCTCGATGGCAGTAGGATTCTCCGGTCCGGTGTTCACCCACGTCGACATTCCGGCCAGTCTTCCGACGGGCGGATACAACCTGCAGGTCGTGGCTAACGGAATTGCCTCCCAGAATTATCTGGTGGGGATTCGCTAGCTCAACCGCGGCAGTTTTCACCAACTCAGCGCCAGGTTTTCTGCTGTTTCGGCAGGAGCCTGGTGCTCTTTTTCCAAGCGTCCCCTGTTATCCGTCCCGGAACCGTTGACTAGCATGCCCTCTCCGACGTAAATTTCCCAAGCTGTTCGTTTCCGTCGCGGCCCCAGCGGCACTACTCGTGGTAATAACCGCCGAAGGTCTGCTCATTCCACCGTTGCCCAGAACCAATTACGTTGAGGAGATCAATGAAGCTTTTGCGAACACTCGGATTGGCTGCACTCGTGGTGTGTACTGCGGCCGGAATGCTCAGCGCCCAGTCATGGCAGCCGTTGACGCATCAACCTTCTTTTACTGCCGGCACCGCCCTGCTGCTGACGGACGGCACGGTCATAGTGCACCGTGAAGATCCTAATGATGGCTTTTCGGAGTGGTACAAGCTCACTCCTGACATCAACGGCAGCTATGTGAACGGGACGTGGTCGCAGCTGGCGTCGCTCTCTTCCGACTATGGCCCGCTGTTTTTCGCTTCAGCCGTGCTGCCCGACGGTCGCGTCATCATCGAGGGCGGCGAACAGAATTTCGCCAGTTACGTTTGGACCAACAAAGGAGCAATCTACGATCCCGTTGCAAACCACTGGACCTCGATGGCCCCGCCATCCGGCTGGTCAAATATTGGCGATGCCCAGAGTGTTGTTTTGAGCGGTGGAACCTTCATGGTGGCCAATGCCGAGACGCGGCAGCAGGCCCTGTTAAACGCGACCACCCTCACTTGGACGCCCACCGGTTCTGGCAAGTTTGATGGTAACGATGAGGAGGGATGGACGCTGCTACCCGGCGGAAAGGTATTGACCGTAGATTGTTACGCTGGGGTAGGAGACCCAAACGGTACGAATTCGGAAATCTATAATCCCACTACTGGCTCGTGGAGCAGCGCCGGCAGCACGGTGGTCCAGCTGTGGGATTCGCACGGCTCGGAAGAAACAGGTCCAGCGGTGCTGCGGCCCGATGGAACCGTGTTCGCCACGGGCGCGAACGGCGCCGGGGCCGGTCACACCTCCATTTATGACACGCATACCGGCGGGTGGACGCCGGGGCCGGATTTTCCCGGCCGATTGGATGTCGCCGATGGACCTGCCGCGTTGCTGCCGGATGGCAATGTGCTGGTCAGCGCCAGTCCCGGCATCTTCCAGAACGGCACGGTGTTTTTCGAGTGGGATGGGACCAACCTCAACCCGGTGCCTGCAACGCCCAACTCGCCTCTTAACTCTTCGTGGTATGGCCGCATGCTAGTGCTGCCTACCGGGCAGGTGCTGTACACCGACGGCTCGGCCGATGTCGAGATCTATACCCCGGCGGGAACTGCCGATCCCTCCTGGGCGCCTACCGTGAACCTCATCACTCCGCTGTTCACGCGAGGCACTACGGTTTTCCTCCAGGGCCACAGGCTCAACGGCATGTCGCAAGCCAGCGCCTACGGAGATGACGCTCAGGAAGCGACCAACTACCCCATCGTGCGCTTCACCAACCTGACGACCGGGCACGTATCCTACGGCCGCACGCATAATCACAGCACCATGGCGGTAGGATTTTCCGGTCCCGCGTACACCTATGTGGATATTCCCGCCAACATGGAAACCGGCGGAGCAAACATGCAGGTGATCGCGAACGGTATCGCCTCGCAGAACTATGCAGTGGGGATTCGTTAAAGAAAAGTCCAGGCGCTATTAATCGCCCACTCAAGCGGATCTTGTTTGAGTGGGTTTTTCTTTGCGCCCGTCCGGGCCTTCGTTCTGGTAGGTTCAAGTTAACTTGCGATCAGAACGTAGCAAGACTTAGAGCATTTCAGGATTGATATAGCCCCCACGCACGGGTCGAGCGGCGCTTCAGCGGCCGTTACGAAACCGGTATCGCCGCTCTGCGGCTCGTACTCTCTCCCCACTTGACCGGGCCTCCTACCGGCCCCGGCTAACTTCATCCCGCCGCTGTGCGGCTGGTTTCATAGCAGATTCGGGCCAGTTTTCCCACCACACAATTGATAACGGTAGTTTCGTAACAGCCTCTTCAGCGCCGCGTCCCGCCAGGAAAAGAAACCTTCGGTTTCCGCGATCGTGGCCATGATCGCGGAGACCACCCCTGGGCTGAACGCCAGGACGCCGACCTAAAGCTCGGCTCTACCGGTCTACAGCAACCCTGAAACTGCTCTGGCCGTGCGGTTTGCCTGGGGTGATCCGGATGATATTGTCAGCGACCTCCACCCGCCGCTTGGGATGCGCAGCGCGAATGGAGGTAATCAGTTCACCCAAGGTAGGTGCACCCCCTTCCCCGTTCACGCCGTCGGCGTCGTCCATGAGGATGGCGTGTTCCTGAATTCGATGATTGAGAATGGCGTCGAGTTCGACGCTTAATCGCTTGGGGTTGCCGATCTCTCCTACCCAGCCGCAGTAGCCCGCATCAAGCCACCACAGGCAGGCTTGGTCCAAATCTGTCAAAAGCTGTGGCACCGCCGTCTGGCTGTCGCCTTCAATGACCTGCACGTGCGGATATTTGCGAAATCGCTTGCGCGCCAGGTCGGCCAGACGGGGATCGAGTTCGATGGAGTAAATTCGGCGAAAGCGCCGGACGACCGCCGCAATCATCTCTCCGTAGTAAGTTCCGGTTTCCACCAAGGTAGTTAGCCCGAAGGCGTCCGCATATTGCGTCACGATTTTCTGTTTGAGCAGGTGCGGAATCCGCCTGGGCTGGCCGCGCAGCTTCCACCACCAGTAGTCAGGATAGTGGCCCAGTTGCTTGAAAGCCGCGTAGATCGGCATCTGCTTGAAAAAGGAACGCAGGCGGCCAGCCGAGCGCTTGGGCGTTGGAATCATTCCGGAAAGGACAGAGTAGCAGGACGGGGCTGACGGTGCGAGTGACGCGAGCATGAACCTGCGTAGGATTACAGAATTATGTGCGTCCGGTGCGAAAGCCGATCACAGCCAAAGGGATCCCTCGACTCCTCGCTGCGCTCGTCGCTCGGGACGACACTCTGAAAAATTGCTAGAACCCCATGAGGTTGGGCTCTACCTTCTTGTATCCCTGCTGCGTAGCCCAGAGATCCAGCGGCACGGTGGCGATCTCGTCCACCAGCGGAACCGCAAGCCCGTCCACGGTCATGTCCACGGATTTTAGGTAGTACTTACAGGTGTCACAGGCCTCGACGCGAACGGATACCATGTCTTCGGCCGAATAGCGAGGAAGCTTCTGATAGTCTTCCTCGCCGCAAATCGGACAGAGGATTCGCCGGAACTCCCACTCTGTCAGACAGAAGCAGCACAGCAGGAAACGCTTCCCTCCGTCCCCTTCCGGACGCAGCACCGCCGCCTGCGGCCTGGAGTCGCAGAAAGGACAACTGGAAGCCGTCGACCCTTGTGGCGGCCGGGAATAGGTTGCGGCAAGGCGTTCCGCGTAGGGCTGGAGCAAGGTGCGAGCGAAGAACGACTGCGAGGGCTCATGGTACCGATCGCTGGATTGCAGAAAACCCCCTAGACCGTCACCCAGGGAAGCGGTATCCGACGCTCGCAGCCTGCGGGCCCCATCCGCCAGTTGCGAAGGACCGCTCGCTTCAACCAATGAGAGCAGCGCCGGAAATGCCCGGCCCGCAGCGATGACGTCGAGTCGTTCGCGGAATGAACTTTCAGCTTTTGCGGGAGTCTGGGGCGGGATTTCGGCAGCAATCGCTTTCTGGAATTCCAGAACCCGCCGATAGAAGCTCAGAATTTCGGCGGCATACGAGAAGCGCTGGCTGAGGTGCTCGGCTCGCCGGATGCGCTTGTCCCACTCGGATTTATTTGCGGCGGCTTTCGACGGCATCATCGCAACGCATTATTTACGATTTGCTGCGCCTCGTCCACAATGGCCTCGAGGTGGGATTCATCCTTGAAGCTCTCGGCATAGATCTTATAGATGTTCTCCGTTCCCGAGGGACGGGCGGCAAACCATCCATTGGCACTGACCACCTTCAGCCCGCCGATCGGTTCATTATTGCCGGGAGCGCGCGTGAGCTTGGCGATGATCGGCTCGCCGGCCAAATGTGACTCTTTAACCGATTCGGGCGAGAGCTGTTCCAGCTTTGCCTTCTGCTCGGGAGTCGCCGGCGCATCGATGCGCGTGTAGTAAGGCATGCCGAATTCAGCCGCTAATTCGCGGAAGTGCTCGCCCGGATCCTTGCCGGTACGGGCGGTGATCTCAGCGGCCAGCAGGTTCATGATGATGCCGTCCTTGTCGGTGGTCCAGACCGTGCCTGCGCGGCGCAGAAAGCTAGCCCCGGCACTTTCCTCGCCGCCGAAGCAAATCGAGCCATCGAACAGGCCGGAGGCGAACCATTTGAAGCCTACCGGAGCCTCATACAGCCGGTGACGCAACTTTTTGACGACGCGGTCAATCATGTTGCTGCTGACCAGCGTCTTGCCCACTGCAACCTGCGCCGGCCATTGCTCACGATGCGTCAGCAGATACTGAATCGCAACCGCCAAATAGTGGTTGGGATTGAGCAATCCCGCCGATGGCGTGACAATTCCGTGCCGGTCGGCGTCAGGATCGTTGGCGAAGGCCAGCCTGTATTTATCTTTGAGAGCAAGAAGCCTGGCCATGGCGTAACGGCTGGAGCAATCCATGCGGATCTTGCCGTCGTGGTCCACCGTCATGAAGGAGAAGGTGGGGTCGATTGCCGGATTTACCACCTTGATATCGAGCCCGTAAATGGAGGCGATCGGCTCCCAATATGGCTGTGAAGCGCCGCCCAGGGGATCGACCGCCATGCCGAGGCCGGCCGAGCGAATGACCTCCATGTCGACGACGTTCGTCAGGTCATTGACATAAGGCAACACGAAATCCTGCTGACGACTGGTTGCGACCTTCATCGCGACCGCCAGCGGCACGCGCTTCACATCCGCATTATTGGTTCGCAAAAGCTCGTTCGCCCGATCCTCGATCCAGCGAGTTACGTCGGTATCGGCGGGGCCGCCGTTCGACGGGTTGTACTTGAAGCCACCATCCTCAGGCGGGTTATGCGATGGCGTAACCACGATGCCGTCCGCCAGGTGCTGCTTGCGTCCCCGGTTGTAAGTCAGAATGGCGTGCGAAATTACCGGCGTAGGCGTGAATCCATCATCGCTTTGAATTATGGTCTCGACGCCATTGGCGGCCAGAACTTCCAGCGCGGTTCGTTGGGCGGGAGCCGAAAGCGCGTGCGTGTCCTTGCCCATGAATAATGGGCCGTCGGTCCCCTGACTTGCGCGATATTCGCAGATCGCCTGGGTGATCGCCAGGATATGAGCTTCGGTGAAGGTACCGTTCAGCGAGGAACCGCGGTGTCCACTAGTTCCAAAGCTGACCCTCTGGTTGGGATCGTCAACGTCCGGGCGCCTCGCAGAATATTCACGCTCCAGACGTGCAACGTCGACCAGCATTTCCCTAGGCGCCGGCTTGCCTGCCAGCGGGGAGACAGCCGTCTCCTGCGTCTTTACATTCGTGTTCATTGCTGAGCTGCACACCTCGCCGCGGGGTTATTTCACGTAAGCAACGAGATGAAGTAACTCTAGCAGAGGTTTGATGGAATTCGGAGGAGAACGCTATCCGGCTTTGGCTTCCAGATACTGCTCCTGCGGCACAGGTTGTGCGGCATGCTGGGCGTCGAGCGATGCCCGCGTATCCACGCGGAAGCCGAAGGTGACAGCAGCCGCCAGCGCACTGGCTGCAGCCAACAGCAACAGGAGTGCGGGTATTCCGATCTCCGCCTTGAGAATTGGGAAGAAGAAGGTACCGAGCACCGCACCCAGCTTGGCCAGCGAGGCGGCAAATCCCGCGCCGGTGGCGCGAATCGAAGTTGGGAACGTTTCGCCGGAGAGCAGGTAGGTAGTGGCGTTCGGTCCCATGTTCATCAGCGTATTAAAGACCATGAAGCCGCCGAAGATCATACCCATATAACCGGCCGAAGAGGCGGGGAACAGGGATGAGGCCGCGACCATCAGCAATCCCAGTCCCATTCCCAGGAAACCGGCAATCTGCAAGGTGATGCGGCTGACGTAATGCACCAGAATGATGGCCAGCATGAATCCGACTACCAGCAGAAGATCGACGGCGGCGGCGCCTTCGGTTGCGCCCATATCTTTGGCGATGAAGCTGGCTCCGCCACCAAATGCCATGGTGGCCATGATGGTGGGAGTAAAGATACCGATACCGTAGGTCGAGATGTCCTGAAGGAACCACGGTACAGAAGCAAATATGGTGCGGCGGATGTAGCGCTTCTTGAACAGCGATCCGAACGAGAGCTTGCGCTCGACGGGAGGAGAGTTCTGCGCCGTCAGCGTGATGGGGAATTCCAGCAGGGCAGTGGCAGCATGCGAGGCTTTTTCGTAATTACCGCGCGCCAGGTGCCAGCGCACGCTCTCCGGCAGTCCTTCGCGCATAAGCACCACAGCCACCGCAGGCAGGACCCCAAAGCCAAGCATGATGCGCCAGGCTTGCAGCGATGGATCGGCTTTCAGAATGATCAACCCGATCAATACCCCGAGAAGCGACCCCAGCGCCTGGAAGGCGAAAGCGCCGACGATGAGACGGCCCCGCAACTTAGTAGGGACGGATTCGGCGATGTAGGAGACGCCGATGGGATAATCGGCGCCGATACCGATCCCCAAGAGAAACCGGAACACAATAAGCGATGCGGGATTCCAGGCAGCCGCCGATGCTGCCGAGAAAATCACGAACAGGATGATGTCCACCAGGAACATTCCCTTGCGGCCGATGTTATCGGCCACCTGCCCAAATATCAGCGCCCCGAAGAAGGCTCCCGCCACGGCCGCAACTGCCACCAATCCCTTGGTCGCGGCATTCATATGGAAATCGTGGGCAATCAGCGGGAGGGCAACCCCAATGATGAAAAAGTCGAACCCGTCCAGCAGCACGCCCATGGCCGACAGGATCCAGACTTTCTTCTGGGTTTTGGTGAAAGGCGTGTCGTCCAGGTGCTGCTCGAATGACTTCAGAGCTGAAATCACGGTACTCATGGGGTCTCCGGCCAGTTTTCGGGTGGTGAAGCGGGGTGGAGAGATTTTAGCGGGAGATGGATGAAAAGTGTATGAAAATCTGGTCAATCGCTACTGGTTCGTATCCAATACGGCCTGGTGCTCAACTGCTAACCAGGAGAAGCGGACGACGCAGATTCTGCACATTTCCACCGGCTTGCGTGACCAGAAGCGCGTGTTCGAGGGCCGACGTCCTCCGACGTAGCTGAACTGCCGTCAAGCAGTTTCCAAAGCAATTTCATAGTAGGTGTAGCTAGGGTAGTGCGGGCCTTCAGGCCCGCGTTTAGGGTTCCGCAGCCTTCTTGCTTCAGCCGCTGAGGTCGTTGACCTCAGCGGCTGAAGCGGCTTTTTCCATCCCTGTCAGGCGCGGCGCTGAAGCGCCGCACTACCCGAGTCGATAGACTACGCTAACTCTGAAGATCAGCTAATTCGATCTTCTTTGCTTCGCGATCCAATTTCACAATATGAAAGCTGCGAATCTGACCGGCGCGAATCTCTTCCAGTTTGCCAGGCACGCCGGCGGGGGCACCGCCTTTCCAGCGCGCTTGCAGCATGGAAGTGAGTGACGACAAATCTATCGCCTTCGACCCCGCCTTAGTTTCCGTCTTAGCTGCGACTCCAGCCATGATCCGGCACGTGGCAACGATACCTTCACCCAATTCGACACGCGCCTGATTGTCCACAACGTCGATCACTCGGCCGGTGACCGCATCGCCGGAATTATGTTCTGCGATGTACTCATCCAGACTGGTGGGAACTAGCTGCTTCATGCTCAAACGCAGCAACCGCCGCTCGGTATCGACCGCCAGCACCTGCGCTTTAACGATTTGCCCGACCCTCAGCACGTCCTGGGGATGGTTGATACGCTTTTCGGCGCTGATCTCGCTGACATGAACCATGCCTTCTACACCTTCGGCCAGCTGCACAAACGCGCCGAACTTCGTGATGCTGGTTACCGGGCCTTCGACTGCCGATCCCGCTGGGAACCTCTGCGCCACGTCTGCCCAGGGATCGCCCAGCGCTTGCTTCAGTCCGAGCGAGAGGCGCTGTTCGCCAATGTTGATGCCCAGGATGACGACTTCAACGGTTTCCCCAGGCTTAACCACATCGTTCGGCGTTCGCACCTTCTTGGCCCACGACATCTCGGAAATGTGGATCAACCCTTCCACTCCGGGCTCCAATTCGACGAAAGCGCCGAAGTCTGCAATGCGAGTGACCGTGCCGCGAACCCGCGAACCCGTCTTGTAGTTCTCGGCGACGGAGTCCCAGGGATGAGGCTGTAGCTGCTTCAGTCCGAGCGAAATGCGCTGTTTCTCCGGATCAATCCTGAGAACCATCACCTCGACCTGCTGTCCGGGCGAGAGGACATCCGCGGGCTTGTTGACCCGTCCCCATGAAATGTCGGACACATGCAGCAGGCCGTCGACTCCGCCGAGTTCGACGAAGGCGCCGTAGTCGGTGAGACTGCGAACTGTTCCCGTTACCGTTTCGCCCTCACGGATCTCGGAGTAGCGGCGCTCTTTATTCAGTCGCTCCTCTTCTTCCGCAACGGCTCGCCGGTCCACGACCACCTCTTCTTCGGTGGCATCGAATTCGATAATCCGGCAGCGAATTTCCTGCCCGACCAGTTGCTCCATCTCAGCGGCATCGCGCGCGCCGCTGCGCGAAGCAGGCATGAAGGCGCGCACGCCAACGTCGACGATCAGTCCCCCTTTGACGACGCCGGTCACCGTGCCGGCAATTGCTGTTTTGCCGGCGAAAGCCTGCTCCAGCGACGACCAGTCTTTGGGACGCTCCGCCTTGGATCGCGAAAGCTCGTAGTACCCCTCGGGATCGCGGCCCTTTACGCTGACCGCAACTTTGTCGCCCGGCTTTACAGTCTCGCCGCTAGCCTGGAAGCTAGCCAGCGGCAGGATGCCTTCCGTCTTGTAGCCGATGTCGAGAAATACCGATTCCTCAGAGACGGCAATTACCGTCGCTTCAATCTGCCTGCTGCCTTCCTCTTTCTTGCGGGAATGGCTTTGCTCGTATTCGGCGAGAAGATCGCCAAAGGATTCGTTGAAATCGGACGTGGATTGGGGTTCCGGAGCGTTTGGATTGGACATGAAGACGTTACTGCCTCATCGGAAGAAAGTCGCGATCAGGATAACATTCCACGGCTTGCGAGGCAGGCGCGTGTCAGCTCTCCTATGCAGGAAGCCCGTGGCATGTGACAATGCCTCTATGCTTAAAATATGTACCATCGCAATCAACCTGCTGATTGCTGGAACCATGCTGCTGGGTAATGCATTGGCGCAGCAGACGCCAGCAGCTAAGCCGGCGCAGTCAGCTCCAGCCGGCAAAGCCCAAACTAGCCCCGCTCCCCAAACCCAGACGCCACCGGCTGCAGCTCCTAATCCAGCTCTGCCTACCCAGAAAGACAGAATCAGCTACGCCATCGGCATGAATATCGGCAAAGGTATGCAGAAGGAATCGATTGATATCGATCCCAGTTTTTTGGCGCGCGGGTTGCAGGACACGCTATCTGGAAGCAAAACCCTATTGACGGATGAAGAGGCGCAGGCGACGCTCACGGAGCTGCAAAATCAAGTCCGCCAGAAGATGGAAGCGAAGCGCCAGCAGGAAATGGAGAGCAATAAAAAAGACGGAGACGCCTTCCTGGCGGCAAACAAGAGCAAGCCGGGGGTCGTGGTCCTGCCCAGCGGTCTGCAATACAAAGTTCTAAAGGAAGGCACCGGACCGAAGCCGGCAGCGACTGACTCGGTAGTCTGTAATTACCGCGGCACGCTTCTTAACGGCACCGAATTCGATAGCTCCTATAAGCGAGGCCAGCCGCTGACCATTCCGGTAAGCGGAGTCATCAAAGGATGGACAGAGGCCTTGCAGCTGATGCCGGTCGGATCGAAATGGCAGCTGTACATCCCGCCAGATCTAGCTTATGGTCCGCGCGGAGCCGGTGCGGATATTGGTCCTAATGCAACCCTGATCTTCGAAGTGGATCTGCTCTCGATCGCGAGCAAGACCCCGCAGCAGCAACAGCCGCAGCAGCAACAACCGCAGCAGTAAGCGACCGGGCTGAGTGTTATTTGTCGAGGCTGTGGAGATCCTGATCGAACTGGCTCTGTTGAGATGCTCCGAATGCAGCTGGTCCGACTGAATTCAAGGACACTCGGGTAGGCAAGAGGCCAGTTTCCGCACGCGGGAGGTCTCAGGTCGGCACAGGACGAAATCCTGGGTAAGCCATTCCTGTACCCGCGAACAATTGCTCAGCGGACCTGGCGCAACTGGCGCAGCTTCGACAGCAAGGGGCGATCCCTTGCGTCAATCTGGACTTGCGAGCCTCGCTGGGCAAAGTGATATCGCCTACCCGAAACCGGTCCAACGATCGTGAGGGCGTCGCCTGCAAGATTGACAAACAGGACTGGTGGCTGCAGCACGGAGACGCCCGCCGTGCGGCTACTGGGTAAGGTGTGATTGCTCGCCATCGACGCTCTCATCACTGCTCGCTTGCTGCCGCAACACATTGCTGACCTCCTCATGCTCTCCGGTAGGGACGAGCAGTGACTTCCCTTCTTCCTTTACGGTGACCCTTTCCAGCAAAATAGCCGCGCCCGACAACGCCGGCCACAGCAGCAGGCGCTGCTTCCAATTGTCTCCAATCCAAAAAGCTAGCGGTAGCGCCACCCAAATACTCAAACAATAAAAGCAATCCAGCAGGCTGCCCCAAAAGCCATCGCCTACCGCGCGCCGTAGTCGGACGAAAATGTCGCCAGGACCATCCTCTGCGTAGAACAGGTGAGACAGCCGCCAGGTGGCAAGAACTCCGATCGTCAGCCAATAGAAGCTCATGCGCCGTACTCCTCCGCCGGGGATCCTCGGCTGAAGTAGCGCAAGGAAAATCCCTGCGGATCGCCAACTGGCTTACAGGCCTGCTGATGATCCACACAGTCGCGCAATCATATCAGCGGCCGTTCTCCCGGCCTGATCTACCGCCAGTCGCGCGAGAACGGCCAAGCTCGAAGCTGATGAGAGGCCCACCTCCCTGCGTCGGCAAACTGACGCAGGGAGGAACAGCACATTACGGATGCGGGACCGGCGTTATCGGCGCCAGCACAAATCCGACCGGTGGCGGACTGCTATCGTAGTCAGAGATTCGAGTCCAACCGGTGGTAGCCAGGGCCCAAACGTACAGGTCCTCGGCAAAACCAGCTATATCGCAGATGGTCCCGTCTGGCTGTGTCAGCAGGCTCAAAACGCTGGCCGACATCATGCCCGGATCGGTAGCCGCACTCACCTGACCGGTGGCGGGTGGATTCGGGGGCGATGCCAGAGTCAGCGGTGTTGCGCCGCGCGAAAGCCGGTATTGGTAGTAGGCAAAG
The DNA here is from genome assembly GCA_963785825.1 of uncultured Acidobacteriaceae bacterium. Classification (GTDB taxonomy): domain Bacteria; phylum Acidobacteriota; class Terriglobia; order Terriglobales; family Acidobacteriaceae; genus Bog-257. Next base: position 640,371 of record CAWAWQ010000004.1, read on the forward strand.
TTATCCGGATGCGAGGCGGTAAACGGAATATCGACCGTACCAATGTAACCCGCACCATAGTCGAATACTCCGCAGGAGTTCGCCAGCAATCCATTGAGATCGGGAAGCGGTAGCAAACCGACCGTATGCCGATTATCGAGATGCACCGTCATGATGAAGGCATTACCACTGACCAGCCCTAACGGCGGGTCCGCGGCATTTGCCGTATGGATGGTGCCATCCGGGTCCGTCGTGGTGGGCACGTAATATCCAATGCCATTGGCGGCGATATTCACCTGATTACCGGCATCGTCGAACAGATCCACCCGCAGTTGATACTTGCCGTGGGTCGATGGCAGGCCCGTGGTCGGGAACTGCGCGTTGGCCAGATCCACCGGAGGATTGGGATAGGCCCAATCGCCTTCGGGTGGAAGCGCTGGCGGGATTTCAAACAGGTTCGGGGTGCTGCCCACCACATTGGGACCGAGCGGATATACCGATGTCACCAGATCGCTGCCAACGAAGTGATTGTACTTGCGCGAGATGTCCCCGTTCAGGTCGGTGAAGGAGCCAGAGGTTCCCTGGCGCCATTGGACCCGGTAGTACTTAGCGATATTATTTGCCCGCAAAGAGCTGTCAAACTCGATGCGCGGCAGCACCAGCCCTCCGAAAGGCGAGTCCAGCCCCCAGTATTGCCCGGCAGCCAAGCCGGTGTTGGTGGCTGTCGTCGATCCCGCCAGCACCGTGCTGGTTCCGTAGATTTCATTGAGTTGGATATTGCCCAAAGCGCGGATCAGCACGTAATTCTCCGGCGCATCCACCGGCGGGCAAGGACTGCATAGCCGAGCGAACGGGCTGTCCGTATAGAGCGTGACTTCCGTGCCACACTGATAATTCCAGTAGGTGTAGCAGCTCACAGGTGTCGGGTCGTAAATGGAAATGTTGAACCAGAAAAAGTTCACCGACGCGGTGAAGTAAAGATTCAGCGAGCTTCTGCATCCCATGTAGATAAAGTCACTGAAGTTGCCACAGCGATCGGTGGTAACCGTAGCCACCAGCGACTTGGTCACGAAACGCGGGAAAAGCCAGCAGATCAGCCAGCGCACCCAACTTTCGTCGATTTCCAGCAGGCTCTGCCGCAGCGTATCCAGACTCCCGCTGAGCGCCACCTCGCGCATGGCCTGATGCTCGTAGGATTGCACATCGAAGCTGCGGGCCAGCGAGACAGGTTTGGCGAACTCCATTTGTCCTACCTGGGCGCGCTCGAGTGGGCCTGGATCGGGCGGACCGGGAGGCAACGGCTGCGGGTTGATAAGGAATTCCCGGATGCGGCTCAGATCGATCACGCTCAGCTTGGAGAGGATCAGGAATATTGGTTCGACCTCCCAAATCTGCACCTGCGCGCCGCAAACCGGGAAGTCCACCGGCAGACCGCCGCTGATAAGGCGCTTCATCAGTGTGCCGTGCACATAGCAAAAACGCAGCCAGCACAACCATATGTCAGACGGAATCTGAAAAGTCGCCCGCAATTCTTTCGACCTGCTGCTCACGCGAACGAATTGTTGCTGTGCGCCGCGGCGCGAGAGGTCAGAGAACGCTACCTTCTCTTGCTCCACCTTTGGTCCCACCACGATCCGGACGTCTTCCGCTGCCTCGGATACGGGGAGCTTCAGAACGGCTTGGCCTTGTTTGTCGAGGGCCGCCACACCCAAAAAGCGGCCATTCGCATTAAATGCATACGCCGCAACTTCGGGCAGCTTCTCCCCTTGAGGTGACTCGTGTAAGTTGACGGAGACCTGAATCGGCAGACTGCGTGAATCCTTACCCTGAGTTTGTTTTGGCATTGTTTGAGTTCTCCTTTACCAGAGATCGGGATTGACCGCCTCCAATCGGATTCGGTGTCCCTGTTTTGGTGAGTCGTTTTCCGCCTGGATACGTTCGCCCGAATTGCATCCAAGTGCCTTAGCACCGGCGAGTAATTCCTTTCGCGGACCGGTGCGCTTTAATCAGCTGTTACGGGAATTGTCGATTCCCTGGAATTGACGGCCAAGTGATCAATACGTGTGCAATGAAAAAGAACATTGCACTTCCAATGCCGCAGACTTCGTTGTGTGACAGCAGATTTAGACTCCTGATGCACGCTGATTGCAAAAGAGATAAATGTCTGTCCAGCAGAAGCAACACTTAAGCGCGTGAGCCCTTCTGGATCGAAGCTATCCGAAAGTCTAGGGGCGACTATCCGATCGTCATCGCATCCAGCCCAACGCCTCATGCACATGTGATCGTGATGGCGGTCACGTGCCCCCGTGACCCAAGACACAGCCGCCTGGGACTTGTGTCCTATATCCCTTACAAAGCGAACTGGGAGCCTTCCTCCAGGTTGGTGGATGTGCGAGGTTCACGATGCTGCAAAGTAGTCACGTGACCAGTCGTTGCTGACACGAACATGAAAACCTTCAAGGATGCCGGCCACCTTTTCCGGCTGGCGGCAGTGTTTCTGGTGGGGTTCGTCGCTTTCCTGGTGCTGCGGAGTGTTTTGGTACCGCGCAGCTTTGGGCGCTACGGACATTACCGCGCCGACGCAATCGGCGAATCCGCAGCTTTGCCCGTCAGCTATGCCGGCCATCAGGTCTGCGAAGGGTGTCATAGCGAGATCCAGGATACGAAGAGCAAAGGTGTGCACAAGACCGTAAACTGCGAAGCCTGTCATGGCCCGCAGCAGAAGCATGCCGATGATCCCGCCTCCGTGGTGCCGGCAAAGCTGGACACGACCGTTTTGTGCGCTCGCTGCCACCAGGCCAACGTCGCCAAGCCCAAAAGCTTTCCGCAAGTGAATGCGGCCGAGCACTCGGGCGGGGCGCCCTGCGACACCTGCCATCAGCCGCATAGTCCGGCCATGACAGCGGGAGGCAGCCAATGAGCCTTACGCGGCGCCAACTGCTTGTTCTCTTACCCGCGGCCGCGGTGGCCTGGAAATATGTTTTAGCTGGAACTCCGGAAGCTTCGCCCAACTACGACATGGCGGAACATTGGTGGGCGATGCTCATCGATTTGACCAAGTGTATCGGCTGCGGCAGCTGCGTTCGCGCCTGCCAGCAGGAAAACCATGTTCCCGACGGTTATTTCCGCACCTGGGTCGAACGCTATCACGTTAATGATTCAGACATGGAGTATCCGCAGGTCGATTCACCCGATGGGGGCAAGAATGGCTTTCCGGCGGCAAAGGAAAGCGGCGGCAAGAATTTCTTCGTTCCCAAGCTGTGTAACCACTGCGCGGATTCTCCCTGCACCCAGGTATGCCCGGTAGGTGCAACCTTCGTCACTCCCGACGGCGTGGTGCTGGTGGACCAGAAATACTGCCTGGGTTGCCGCTATTGTGTGCAGGCGTGTCCTTACGGATGCCGTTTTATCAATCCGCAGACGGAAACCGCCAATAAGTGCACGTTGTGCTATCACCGGATCACCAAGGGCCTGACCACCGCCTGCTGCGAAAACTGTCCTACGGGCGCGCGGCAACTGGCCAACCTCAAGGATCCGAAGGACCCCATTCACGATTTCCTGAAGACCCATAGTGTGCAGGTTTTGAAGCCTTACCTGGCCACAGGTTCCAAATGCTTTTACTACAGCCTGGATGGGTCGGTGCGATAAGGAGAAGGTGTGCACATTCCGGTTGAAGGATTCATGTACCCGAACGAGGTGGAGCTGCAGTGGAGCGTGCTGATCGTTCTTTATCCCTACCTCACCGGATTAGTAGCCGGGGCATTCATTCTGGCTTCGCTGGAGCGGGTATTCCGGGTAGAAGCGGTCAAGCCGACGTATCGTCTGGCGCTGCTGACCGCGCTGGCATTCCTGCTGGTTGCGCCCATGCCGCTCCAGTTGCACCTCGGACATCCGGAGCGCTCGTTTGAGATGTACCTGACGCCGCATCGATCTTCGGCCATGGCTATGTTCGGCTTCGTATACCTGTGGTATCTGCTGGCGGTCCTGGTAGTGGAGATCTGGCTGGATTACCGCCGCGACATTGTGGTTCTCTCGCAGACTACAACGGGCTGGAGGCGGCTGCTCTATCGTGTCCTGACCCTGGGTTCCACTAATATCAGCGAGCGCTCGCTGCAGATCGACGAGCGCGCCGGCTGGCTGATCACCGTGATTGGCATCCCTTCCGCCTTCCTCCTGCACGGATATGTCGGCTTCATCTTCGGCTCGGTCAAGGCCAATCCCTGGTGGTCCTCGCCGTTAATGCCGGTGGTGTTTCTGTTTTCCGCTATGGTTTCCGGCATTGCGCTGGTGATGCTTCTTTATATGCTCGTGAATGCCATGCGGCGGGAGCCAATCGAGATGCGCTGCGTGGATACCATTGCCAAGTACCTCTTCTACATCTTCGTCATTGACTTCAGCCTGGAGATGCTGGACCTGGTCCACCGCATCTATGAGGCTGACGAGTCGTTTCGCAGCCTCGACTTCATGGTCCACACGCGATTGTATTTCTCGCAAGTGGTGCTGCAGATTTTCCTGGGAACTCTGTTGCCGCTTGCCCTGCTGGCCACGACCCAGGTGGTGAAGCTTGCCCCGCTGGTGCGCAAACAACTGTACGCCGTTGCAGGCTGCCTCTCCCTGGTTGGCATCTTCGCCATGCGCTGGAACGTAGTCATTGGTGGACAGCTCTTCTCCAAGAGCTTTCTCGGCTACACCACCTACAAGATGGGCTTCGTCGCAAAAGAAGGTCTACTGACGGCGATTGTCTTGACCGTTCTTCCGTTCGTTTTCCTGTGGGTGCTGGTGAAGCTTCTGCCCCCATGGCCGGAGAAAGCTCCACAACCACTCGCCGAGGCCGCCTCGGCCCGGTAAGTTCGCTGCATTTCGTTCCGGCCTCAGAGTAGGTGGGGGATATGGACGATTTTCTCAAAGGTTTCGCGCGTCTGAATACGCTTTAGCAGGTCGAGCAGCGGCTCTGCGCCCTCGAGCGACTGGCCCGAGGATGTGCCGAGGACTTTAACCTCCAAGCTGTCGAACGTGCTCGGCACGCCACGAAAAAAGCCCCGCCAGCGCGGGGCTCGGAAACTGTCGGGCTGTCTTGGATTAGACGTTGAACGAAGATCCGCAGCCGCAGGTGCTCTTGACGTTGGGATTGTCGAACTTGAAGCCCGCCCCCTCGAGGGTCTCGATATAATCGACGCTGATGCCCTTCAGGTACATCAGGGAGGTCGCGTCAACGTAAACCTTCAGGCCTTCGAAATCGAAGGTCTTATCCATCATTCCGGCGCCGTTCTCAAACGACATGGAGTAGGAGAATCCCGAGCATCCGCCGCCAACTACGCCCACGCGCAGTCCCGCGGGAACCGGATTCTGCTGGGCCATGATTTCTTTCACCTTGGCTACCGCAGTAGCGGTGAAGTTAATCGGCTTGCTGTCAACGGTTGGTGTGGTCGGTGTAGTCGGTGTAGTCGTGGTGGTTGCCATTCCTCTCTCCTCCAAAAGCTCGTGCGATTATAACAAAAACGTTTCCGGTTCTCCGGAACGTTGCCCTGAGGATTGGATGCCCGAGCTCTCCACCGGGTCGCAACTCTTTTGAAAACAGTAATGTCCGAGGTTCATCCTGCAACTCGGGGTAGTGGGTCAGTTTGAATAGGGATGCGTGCCTTTCGCGCACCGGCGCGAATCGGCGCGCCCAGATCCCCTCACTGCGCAAGAGAGGCTTGTTTGGGATGACAATCAAACTGACCCACTACCACTCGGGGGCGATGTTGACATTTCAAATATGTTGTCTCGGCCCGCCCCGCCCGGTCTATAATGTTCCCCGTGAGGGCCCCCCGGGCCTGTGGGCTGGGTAAGACTCACGCAGGCGTGGGGCCGGTTCGCTCGGAACCGAGGTGACAAATGTCAACTCTGATGATGTTGCTGATCGTTTGGGGCGTACTGACCGTCGCGCTGATTCTTCTGCTGATTTATCGCAGCACGTTAAGCATGCATGAAGACGATCAGCTGTTCCTTGATGAGTCCAGTTCTAACCTCCGGGAAGAACAGGAGCAGCTGCAGGTTCGGATGAAACGAGTTACGCCCTGGGTGCGTATCCTGGGCGCGGCCTCGGGAGTCCTGATCCTCGTCATCGCGGGCATAGCGGTGTGGCAGCGCATAAACCAGGGGTATTGATCCCGGCTCAGTAAAGCTTCTGCCGGCAAATAAGCTTTTGGCCATCCCGATTTCCTCCGGACGGCGCAGAAATTCTTGCTTTACACAGCAAGGAAATGCACGGGGAACTGTGCGTTTTCGTTCACTGAGCAGGTTATCCTGCTCTGCTGACCGCGAACACGTACGCGCCGCTCAAGTCAGCGTGTGCACTCAGCGGGTCTCGCCGTCTCTGCTAGAATCGATACATCATAGTGAGGTTGGTAAGCAGAGAGGCTCCCCGCCTACTCCTGACAAATTCGAAAGTGGGTATCCGGCGACACCTTCGCTGTTTCATGACGTTGAACAGGTGTAGCCCAATGCGTTGTGCCCTAAAATCCACGCGAAATCGGACGCCGAAGCAGCAGCTGGCGACGAGAGCCTATTCCAATCCGCCATCTTTACAACCAGGAAACGTCGGCGTCCTTGCGGGGTATATTCCGCGCAGGCGCAGCGGAATCAATTTCATAACCGTGTTTTCATCATCGAGGTAACCGTGGCCACATACGAAGTTAGCAATCGAGTGATTGAGTTTCCGATCAATCGGGAAATCGATTCTGAGGAGGAGATGGCCGAGTGGCTGGAGGCGTTTGACCAGATCGTGGAACAGGAAGGTGCACGCCGGGGATGCGAGCTGCTGCAGGCCTTGATTACACAGGCGCAGAAGACCGGGGTCGAGGTCCCGGTCCAGCTCAACACGCCGTATATCAACACCATTCCTGTCGACGAAGAAGTTCCCTACCCTGGCGACCGTCAGCTGGAAAGGCGTATCAAGAGCCTGATCCGCTGGAATGCGATGGCCATGGTCCATCGGCAAAACAAGAAAGATCCGGGAATCGGCGGCCATATTTCAACCTACTCCTCGCTCGCCACTCTGCTGGAGGTCGGCTTCAATCACTTTTTCCACGCCCGTTACGGAGACCAGCCGGGGGATTTCATTTACTTTCAAGGTCACTCCTCCCCGGGCGTTTATGCCCGCGCTTATCTCGAAGGGCGCCTCAGCGAAGAACAGGTAAAGAACTTCCGGCACGAACTGCGCGGCGAACCGGCACTGCCGTCTTACCCGCATCCCTGGCTGCTGCCGAATTTCTGGCGCTTCCCTACCGTTTCAATGGGGCTGGGTCCGCTCAATGCTATCTACCAGGCGCGCTTCATGCGTTACCTCGAGAACCGCGGGATCATTCCCGTCACCCTACGTAAGATATGGGCATTCATAGGCGATGGCGAAACCGACGAGCCCGAATCCATGGGATCCCTGACTCTGGCCTCGCGCGAGAAGCTCGACAACCTGATCTTCGTCGTGAACTGCAATCTGCAGCGCCTGGACGGCCCGGTGCGCGGCAACGGAAAGGTCATTCAGGAACTCGAAGCGGCTTTTCGCGGCGCCGGCTGGAATGTGATCAAGGTGGTCTGGGGCTCGGATTGGGACAAGCTGTTTGCCCGCGACAAATCCGGCATTCTGCTCAAGCGCATGGAAGAGGCGGTCGACGGCGAGTATCAGAGCTACAAGGTGAAAGGCGGCGCCTACATTCGTCGCGAGTTCTTCGCCAAGTACCCTGAGCTGCTGGCCATGGTTTCCGATATGACCGATGACGAACTGCATCGCCTCACTCGCGGCGGCCACGATCCGCAGAAGGTATACAACGCCTATAAGCGAGCCGTCGAATATCATCGTGGCCCGACGGTGATTTTGGCACATACGGTGAAGGGATACGGGCTGGGCTCGGCCGAAGCGCGTAACGCCACGCATCAGGAAAAGAAACTCGCCGATCAGGCGCTCACCGCTTTCCGCTCGCGTTTTGCCATTCCGATTCCCGAACAGGCGGCCAAGGACGGCTCACTGTATCGTCCGTCGGACGACAGCCCGGAAATCACCTATATGCGCGAGCGGCGAGAAGTACTGGGCGGATTTATGCCCGTACGCGAGGTTCCTCCCTCAACTTTTGAGGCGCCGCCGTTGTCACATTTTGCGGACTCGCTGGCAGGCTCCAAGGGACGCGCCGTTTCTACCACCATGGGGTTCGTCAGCATGCTACGGCAGCTGATGAAGGATCCGAAAACCGGGAAGCTGATTGTACCCATCATTCCCGACGAAGGCCGAACTTTCGGCATGGAATCGATCATCAGGCAAGTGGGTATCTACGCCAGCCAGGGGCAGCTTTACAAGCCGCACGACCAGGACATGCTGCTCTATTACCGCGAGGAAAAGAACGGCCAGATATTGGAGGAAGGCATCACCGAGGCAGGATCCATGGCATCCTTCACGGCCGCGGGAACCGCTTACGCCAACTACAAGGTGCCGATGGTCCCGTTTTTCACTTACTACTCGATGTTTGGCTTCCAGCGCATTGGCGACTTGATCTGGGCCTTTGGCGACGCGCGCGGCAAGGGCTTCCTGATGGGCGGCACCGCAGGTAGGACGACGCTTGCTGGTGAGGGCTTGCAACACCAGGACGGCCACAGCCTGGTGCTCTCCAGCACGATTCCAACCTGCCACAATTACGATCCCGCTTACGTGTACGAGATCGCGGTCATCGTGCAGGATGGCATGCGCCGGATGTATCAGGAAGCCGAAGACCGCTTCTACTACATCACTCTGTACAACGAAGATTATGCGATGCCGGAGATGCCCAGCGGCGTTGAACAGGGAATCCTGAGGGGCATTTACAAATACCGTCCGGCTGCGGAAAGCAAAGCCTCGGTACAGCTCTTCGGCAGCGGGACAATCCTCAACGAGGCGCTGCGGGCGCAAGAAATTCTGGCGGAAAAATACGGGGTGGCTGCCGACGTCTGGAGCGTAACCAGCTATAACGAGCTGCGCCGCGATGCGCTGGCGATCGAGCGCTGGAACCGGCTGCATGCCGCCAAACCGGAGAAGCGGCCTTACATTCTGGCTGCGCTCGATGGAGCGGACGGCCCCATCGTCGCCGCCACCGATTACATGAAGGCGGTTCCGGACCAGCTTTCACCCTGGCTGCAAGGCCGGTTGGTGAGCCTGGGAACGGATGGTTTCGGCCGCAGCGACAATCGTCAACACCTGCGGCGCCACTTCGAGATCAATGCGGAGTCGATCGCCGCGGCGGCGCTGTCGCGGCTGGCCCGCGGAGGGAAATTCGACAGCCAGAGAGCGCAGAACTCTTTTATCGAGTTGGGCCTTGATCCAGAGAAGGTCGATCCCGCCATCGCCTAGAAAGTCGGAAAATTCCAGGACGGCGCCTACCGCTCGTTTTCGGATCGGCGTTCGGCCGAAAAAGAAAAAAGAGTGCGGGCTTTACTCAATGCGCAGCGCCTCCATGGGCTCGATGCTCGCTGCACGCCGCGCGGGAATGAAGCCAGCCAATGCCGCGGCGACTGACAAGACGGCGACTGCCAGCATGATGCTCAGGGGATCATAGGAGCGAACAGCGTAAAGCTGGTCCGCCATGTATCGTGCCCCGAGCAAGGCGATAGGAATGCCTATCGCTAAGCCAATTCCCACCTGCAGGAAAGCGCCGCGTAACACCAGTCGCACCACGCTGCTGCGGTCTGCGCCGAGAGCCATTCGCAAGCCGATCTCGCCGGTGCGGCGCGCAACCGCATACGAAGTGATGCCGTACAGTCCGACCGACGCAAGCACCAGGGCGAGTAATCCAAACAGCATCGTCAGTCTTGCAACCAGCCTCTCCTGGTTGAAGTTGTCGGCTACCTGGTAATCCAGTGAATGCAGGTCAATGACGGTCAGGTTGGGATCGATATTAGCCAGCGCGTGCCGCACCATGGCGTCGACATTTTCTGGAGGACGGTTGAAACGTAACGTTACCGAATTGATGAAAAGCGAGCGGCCTTCCGCCATCATCGCGTTCGGCTCGGTGACATGCAGCTGCTGGTTGAGCGGCCGAAAGTACATTGGGCGAAATTCTTCACGCGGATTGTTGTACTTGGCATCGGCCACGATGCCGACGATTTCGAAAGCGCCGGCGTACTTCTGGTCGAAGACGCCGAAGTGCCGCCCGATGGGATCTTCCTTCGGGAAGAACTTCTTCACGAAAGCCTGATTTACGACGGCAACCAGCTGCGATGTAGGGGTATCGGCGTCGGTAAGCCCGCGTCCCCGAATCACCGGCTGGCCCACGGTTTCAAAGAACTTGGGACTGACCCGGTCCCACGAAGAACCATTGTGCTCGTTCGGCCCCGGCTCCGGCCGTCCCTCAACCCGGACTCCCTCACCCCAATTGTTTCCTTCCAAGGTGCTGTACAGCGCCAAGCCGACACTCTGCACACCCGGCAACGCCCCAAACTCCTGCTCCAATCTCTGATACAACCCAGGAAGTTTCGCCGGAGTGTAACCTGCACCAGCGGGATCCAGGTGCAGCACGTAACGGTTTGTCGTCTGGATACCGAAATCCTGGTGCTCCAGATTGCGCAGGCTCTTGGTGAGCAGCCCAGCACCCACCAGCAACACCAGCGACAGCGCGGCCTGGAAGATAATCAGCGAGCGCTGCGGCAGCGATGCTCGATCTCGCGTCGAACGATTTGTTCCGCGCAGCGCCTCCGCCGGATCGGAGTGCGAGGTAATCCACGCCGGCACGATGCCGAAGACAATGCCGGTTACCAGCGAAAGCACGAACGCAAATGCCAGCACCGGCAGCGACGGACTGGCTTGAATTGGCAGTTGAGGCGAGTCGGGAAATGCCAGCGAAAGAATCGTTCGAGTGCCTGCATAGGCGACGGCTAGACCCGCCAATCCGCCGATGCACCCCAGGAGAATGCTTTCCGTGAGCATCTGCCGGATCAGCCTGGTTCGCGCCGCACCGAGTGCAATCCGTATTGAGGTCTCTGCTTTTCGCATCGTGCCCCGCGCCAGCAAAAGATTCGCGATATTGGCGCAGGCCACCAACAGCACCAGGCCGGAAATCGTCATCAGCAGGTAAAGTCCTTTGCTCGTCTCCTGTTGCAAGTTCTGAATGCCCGCGCCTCCGGGCGTTAGCACCACGTGCTGTTTGGGAATGATGCTCGAACCGCCATTTTCCGTGTACTCATGCTGGTTCGATAGCCACACGCGAAGATTGTTGGACAGCTTTGCCTGGAGCGGCCCCAACTGCGTGCCCGGCTTGATCCGTCCGATGACATAAAGCCAATTGCTCTCCGCGATGTGCAGAAGCGAATTCTCGCGGTCGATGACCGGCTCCATCGCCAGCGGAATCCATATCTCCGGAGGGTTGCTTCGGATGCGGTCGCCGAAGAAGCCTGGCGGCGCAATTCCCACCACCGTCATGGGCTGGCCTTGAATGTACAGCGTTGAGCCAAGCAGCCCGGGATCGCCGCCGTAGTTTGTCTGCCAAGTCTGATAGCTGACCACCACGACTGGCGGGGCGCCCTGCTTGTCGTCGTCCTCAGTCAAGGCGCGACCGGCGAAGGCTCCGATCCCGAAAGTCGCGAAGTAATTTCCTGAGACATACTCGCTGTGTAAGGACTTAGCCGGTTCCGACCCCCGTCGTATAGTCAACATATTGCCCCCGGACTGCATGGCAGCCAGTTGCTCAAACTCGGAAGCGCTGTCGCGGAGGTGACGATACAGCTCGTAGGAAAAAAGATCGAAGTCTCCGTCATCGTTCTCAAAGCCGCCATTGACACAGCAGTCGTCCTTGTCGCCGATGCGATAAAGCGTCTTGGGATCGGCGACGGGCAGGGACTTCAGCAGCACCGCATGGACGAGGGTAAAGATCGCTGTGTTGGCGCCGATTCCCAGCGCAATGGTGACGATGACGGTGAGGAAAAATCCTGGCGATTTCTGGAATTGTCGAAGTGCGAGGCGGATATCCTGCATGGATCCTCTCGGAAGCCTATTAACGTCCTAATGGCACTTACGATGCCAGAACTCGAGAAGTTCAAACCGTTGATTTGGCGGCGGTGATCGTCGAGAGCATGGCGGGTGGGACGTTCATTGCGAATGCTTTGTGTTCGATTCTGGACAGCACCGGTTCACCAACGCGGCACCAATCCAGGCGGTGAAGACCCGATCGTGTCCATCGCCGGACGCACGCACCCGGCGCCGGACACCTATCCCGACTGGGGTGCTACTCGGCCGGCGCATAGTGGCTCAGCAGCAAGGACATAGTTTTCTCTGTTTGGGCCTGCCAATTGCATCGTCTTTCGAGGTGAAGTACGAAGACCATCGTTGACACTACGAATAGCTTCGTATATTGTGATCTGCATATGCAACCCCCGATTCCGCAAAAGCCGACCGCCTCCGAACTGGAAATTCTTCGTGTGCTGTGGCAACACGGCCCTGCTACCGTGCGCGAGGTGCACCAAGTTCTGAGCGAGGGCAAATCGGTTGGCTACACGACAGTTCTAAAGCTGTTGCAGATCATGGCTGCCAAAGGCAGCGTCAAACGCAACGAAAGTCAGCGGGCGCACGTATATGAAGCTGTCCAGCCGGCCGAGAAGACAAAGCGGCAGTTGGCGGGCGATGTTCTGCAGCGGGTCTTCGGCGGTTCCGCCAGCGAGTTGATGCTGCACGCCCTGGCAGGCCAGCGCACCTCGCGCAAAGAGCTCGCGGAGTTGCGGCGCGTGCTGGATGAGTATGAAAGGAAGTTGCGATGATTGGGATTTCATCCGGGCTCACTCCTGCCGTCATGCGGCTGCTGGCATGGGCGCTGTTGCACTTTTTGTGGCAAGGTCTGGTTCTGGCAGCGGTGTTTGCGTGCTTAATGGCAACGCTGCGCAGTGCGGCCTCGCGGTATGCCGCAGCGGTTGCCATATTGGTGCTGATGGTAGCGGCGCCGATTGCCACGTTTTTCTTTCTGCAGGGAACCCCGGCTGTGGTGCCGGCTGCCTCAAAATCTTTCATTCGCCCTGCAGCACCACAAGCAGCGCCTGCGTCACCGGAAGTCGCAGCACAGCCGGTTTCTGCCCCGGTTATTTCCGCCGACACGTTCGTCTGGCTGGTGAGGATCTGGATGCTGGGAGTCATCCTTCTCAGTCTGCGTACCGCCGGCGGCATGCTGATTGTTGAAAGGCTACAGCGCAGAAAAGCTGCTGTCCTCGCGCCGCGACTATTGCAGATCTGTCTCGAGTTGCAGCGTAGAATCGGCATTTGTCGCGCAATTCGATTTTGTCAATGTAATGGGCTTGATGTACCCGCAGTCGTCGGCTGGTTCCAGCCCGTCGTGCTCATTCCGATGACGGTGCTGACCGGCCTCTCGCAAGCGCAACTGGAGGCCGTAATCGTGCACGAGCTGGCGCACGTCAAGCGGCTCGACTACTTTGTCAATCTCTTCCAAGTTGTTGCCGAGACCCTGCTGTTTTATCACCCGGCAGTCTGGTGGGTCAGCCGCCGCATTCGGTTGGAGCGCGAAAACTGCTGCGACGATATTGCCGTTCAGGTGTGCGGCAACGTGGTGGACTACGCCCGCGCCGTTTATATGCCCTTCTTTCCCCCGGGCCCAACCCCCCCCCCCCCAATTCCCCCCAAACAAACCCCCCAACACCAAAACCAAACCCCCCCCCCCCCCCCCCCCCCCCCCCCCCCCCCCCCCCCCCCCCCCCCCGCAAAGACGTACGTATGTGGCCGAAGATCCGCATCACCGAGTTCTTGAATTGGTGAAACACGGCGGGCGTGTTGTAACTCGCGGAGGAAAACGTATGCAACCGCTCAACATGAAAGTCTCCGCTATTGTGCTTGTATTCTTGCTTGCGGGCGCTGTCGCATTCTGTGCAACGCCGGCTTCTACCAGCAGCGGTAATTGGATCATTCGGCACTCGGACAGCGCCGGGAAAGTCGACTTCTCGCTAATCGAGTCGCACCGCGGCGGCCAATCCACCCACGAATCGCCAGTGCGCACCAGTGCGCTTAAGGGGCTAGACGTCAGCAAGGCGGGACGCCAGGACGTGCACTTCACCCTCGTGCGCGACGCGGGAACCTTCGATTGCGAAGGGTTTCTGGACAACGGCGAAGGCGCGGGCTTGTTCCACTTCTATCCGGCAGCGAACTATGCTGCGGAGATGCAAGCGCTGGGCTTCGGCGGCATCGATACGGAGAAGCAAGTCAGCATGGCCATGCAGGATGTCAGCTTAGGCTTCGCCAAAGAAATTAAGAACGAGCACCTGCAGGGCGTCGATACCGACAAGCTAATCGCATTCACGATTTTCGGAGTGGATTCCGTCTTCATTCAGCAACTGCGTACCGTGGGGCTGAACATTTCCGACAGCGACAAACTTGTTGCTTTCCGCATCCACGGCGTCACCCCGGAGATGATCCGCTCTCTGCATCAAGCCGGGTACAACCCGGATGCAGACATGCTGATTGCCATGAGAATTCACGGCGCAACTCCGGAATGGATCGAGCAGCTAAAGAAGGACGGATATGATCACGTCTCGCTCGACGACCTCATTGCCTTCCGCATCCATGGCGTTTCGCCCGAGTTCATCGAGAAGCTGCGGAGCCTGGGCTATTCCCATCCCGATCCTGACCAGTTGATCGCGATGAGGATTCATGGTGTCACTCCCCAATTCATCGCCGATCTGAAAGCGGGCGGTATGCAGAACCTGAGCATCGATCAACTGGTCTCGATGAAAATTCACGGCATTGACTGACGGTTATTTTCGGCGGCTGATCTCGGACCGCGATTCGAGGCTATGGTTGGGCCACGTTCTGGGGATTGGGCACGTCGGTTGCGCCGGCCCAGAAGAAGTTTCCGTCGATATCCTTATACCAACTTGGATTTCCATTGACTCGTTCACCCATCACGAATCCGGCAGCCGTGATGCGCGTATTGGCGAGCATGACGCGCAGGATCGGCGCCTGGGTATTGGGTTCTCCGCTGCGCAGGTTGCTATTACGGAGCAGGCGAACCGCGAGTGACGCGGGGATTGAGTTGCCATGCACGCCGGCGGGTACCAGGTCCAGCAGCGTTTGCGTGTCCGTCAGCTTGTTGCCCGGGCAGGTTTTCGATGCCCGAATTTCGTGATGCCGGATCACGTGCTGAACATCGAGCGCGATATTCCAGGTCGAGGCAATTTGCCCGATCAATCCGGCGCTCGCCTGTAGTAAAGCGTCGGGCCAGATGTCATCGGGCCGACCTTCGTGCTCAATGCCGATCGTGTAAAAGTTGGGGTTCACTTTCGGCTTGAGTAGCGGCCAGGTGGGATTAACGACAACTCCGGCGTGAAAGGCGGTATCGCCCTCGTCCACGTATTGGTGGATCACGCCCGCCTTGGAAATTCCGTAATGCGCGGACTTTTGGCTGGTCGCATCGAGAAACACGCCTTCCCCAGAAGCGAAGCTTCCATCCATGATGTGAATCACGATCGCCTCGGGTTTGAAGGCGAAGGGACGCCCTTTGCGGAAATTGCCGGCGGCGCATCCAATCCACTTCACATTCATCGCACGCTCCTAGCCTAATGCGTCGAAATCGCCACGCTCGCCCTGGAGCAATGGCGGCAAGGTGGTCGCGGCAATCGCAGGGGTGGTCGTGGCGGCGACGCCGGCTACAGTGGTCACATCCTGGGTTGTCTGCCGAATCAGTCGCTGCGCGTCATCCTTCTGCGCCAGCGCCGAACGCAAGCCCAGCAGGTTCTTCAGGATGTTGTACCAGAAGGGTGCCCCCAGGCTGATTAACAATGCCGCCAGCACCATTCCCGGCAGCTTGCGTGATGTCCAGCTCGTCCCCCAGCCTCCATCGAGAGGATTCACGATTAGCCCGGCAGTGGTCAGCATGCTGTAGTACTGGTCCTGATTGGATTGCGTGCCAGCAGCCGCACCGGCGCCTGCACCAGAACCGTTGGCCTGATCGGCGGGGTTCTGCGGCGGGTGCTTTATGACAGCTTCCACCATCTCGTTGCGAAATTTCTCGTCCAGAGATAGGCGATCCACCACTGCGATCATGTCCAGCTGAACCGATAGCACGACAAGTATCGCAAGGATCAGCGTCACGTAGTGGGCGACCTTGGCAAACCGCTGGCTAACGCGGTCGATGGTCTGGTCGTACCACGAATTTACCCGCGCAACGTAATCGCTCGACGCCTCATGCAAGAGCGCCAGCGACTGGCGAAGGTCGGTCGCCAGCTCAGGACTAGTGGCCTCCAACTGCATGGCCATGGAGCGCACATTTTTCAGCGTGGCCTCGGGATCGGTTATGCCATTGTCCCTCAGCATCTGCACCAGTTGCGGTTTGCCTACTTGCTGGATGTCAGTCCAGATGCTGCTATTGCTGCTGGCTGCGTCCATCAGGATTTTGGTGAACTCTTCGCGATGAATCACCGTGCCCAGCTTGAACTTGCCCAATCCCCACCAGGCCTTTCCATCCGAGAACATGGGGTGCCGGAGCACCGCATCGGCAATCTTCTTGGCGGCATCGCGGTCGGAAATTCCGAGCTGCTGAAGCAGGTCGGCCAGGCCAAATTTGAGGTGGGCCCCGCGCCGGCTAAATGCCGTGGTCACAGCCTGCGTCAGTACGGTCACTGCCATGCTGAAGATCAGCAGCACGGTGGTGGCGCCAATCAGAATGTCGAGTGTCTTTAGCATTGTCAGCTCCAGCGCCACAGTGACGCCGTTACATAAGTCCAGACTGGCAGGCGGGTGATCCGGACTGTCGCCGGTGCCGCTATCCGCCGACCCTCTCCTGTGGTTCGAATCTTCGTTTCCGAGTGCGCGCCAAGGTACACCAAAGGACCCGTATTTTCAATAGCGTTAACGTGCCTTAGTGCACGCGAACACGCGAATGCGCGTTTCGGCAACTACCGCGACCACAGCATACGGTGCTCAGCAGAGCAAGGTTGCGGGTGATCGCGCACATAAGCATTTTCGAAAGTCGCCACATCTGTAGACCGAGAAAAAATGGATAACCTTCTTTCTTCCGCTGGGGCAGAGCGCAGGCAGAGCACTGCCGCGATGATTGTCACTGACAAGCACGCGATGCTGAGCGAAACTAGGATGGTAAAGCCCACAGAGGGAGGCACTCACGATGCCCAGTACCGGACTGAAGTTTACATTCGACGCCGTTTACTACCACGTGACCGACATGGATCGGGCAATCGCGTTTTATCGGGATACGCTGGGATTCACTCTCACGTCGCGCGATTATGTTGCTCGCTTCGAGATCATCATCATGTTCTTCATTTTTTAGTCATTTTGCCTTTATCTGAGCTTTATTTCCGCTCTATTTACTCCCAGTCACTGCTAGGGCAAGCTGCTCCCACACTCAACAGGTCTGCGGAATCATGCTGCATGGCTGCGGTCTGGGCATGAGCGTAATCAGAAACCGTCCTCGTGGGGGGGACTTGATCCGATGAAAATTAAGAGAATTACAGCTACTGTCGCTACCCTCGTCCTCAGCGCTGTACTGGCAAGCGTTGCTGCCGCGCCGCTAATGGCGCAAGACTGGCCAATGTTCGGGCAGGATCTCACCAATAGCGCTACTGCTTCGCAAACGAGCCTCACAACCGGTAACGTAGGAAAATTGGCACCGAAGTGGGTATTTACTACCGGTGGCGACGTTTCGGCCCGAGCAGCAGTCGTGAATGGGGTGGCTTATTTTCCTGACTGGGGAGGAAATCTCTGGGCGGTGAACACCTCTAACGGCGCAGCGGTTTGGCATCATCAACTTTCGGATTATGTCGGCGGAACCTCTGGAAGCGTTCACTCCCGCTCCACGCCAGCCATCAATGGCGGCTATTTGTACATCGGAACGCAGGAGGGCGCGCGCCTGCTGGCGATTAACGCCTCGACAGGCACTCTGGTCTGGAAGACCCAACTGGAAACCGATCCCTACGCGATCCTCTCTACCTCGCCGGTGGTGAACGGGGGAGTCGTGTACGAGGGTATCGCCTCGATAGCTGAGGCCGCCTCGATATTTGGGATTGACCTCTCTGGCTCAACCGCTAGAGGTAGCGTGGTAGCGGTTAATGCCGGCACTGGCGCTATTCAATGGAAAACGTATACCGCTCCGAGTGGTTATATCGGCGTCGGCGTTTGGGGTAGCAGCCCTGTCGTGGATGCGTCCCGCAACACCTTATACATTGGGACGGGAGACAACTACGCCCATCCCACGGATCCGACCTATCTCGCCTGCGTTGGCGCGGGAGGCACCGAAGCCTCATGCCTTGCTTCCAATGATTACGTGGATTCTATTCTTGCGCTCGACATGTCTACCGGCGCAGTGAAGTGGGCCAAGAGGTTGGTGACTTGGCAGCAGCAGCAGTACGGCGTGACCGACGGCAGTGACGACTGGAACGTCGACTGTTCCTTCGGCGGCCCCCAGTGCCCCAGCAACCCAGGCCCAGATTACGATTTTGGGTCCGCCCCGAACGAAATCACCTACAACGCGCCCCATGGACACAAAACCATCATAGGCGCCGGACAAAAGAGCGGCATTTACTATGCTCTCGATCCTGATACCGGTGCGGTCCTCTGGCAGACGCAGGTGGGACCGGGTTCGTCCCTGGGCGGAATGGAATGGGGTTCGGCCACGGACGGAGATCGTATCTATGTGGCCATTGCCAATTTGTATGGTATCCCCTCCGCCGCGGGGAGCGCGGGCTCTTTCGCCGCCCTAAATCCTGCTACCGGAGCTATCTTGTGGCAGGTGCCCGATCCCAACGGTTCTATTGATATCGGCGCATTGGCGGTAGCGAAAGGCATTGTATACGGTTCCTCGATGGCAAGTTCACCCACAGCTCCGACCATGCTGGCATTGGATGCCTCCAACGGCAGCATCCTTTGGAGCTACGCGGCCGGCTCATCGGTGAACGCCGGTGCCACCATCTCCGGCGACAGCGTTTACTGGGGCTCCGGTTACGCACACCTGGGCATACCTGGTTTTACGGGGAACAATAAGTTCTACGCCTTCTCCAGAAACGGCAATTAGGCAGACCCTCCGGTAGGTCCGTGGCTTGCACCAGGCCACGGATCTACTCCCATCAAGTACCACAACTGATGCTGCGTCGAGGTTTCAATACATGCGAGGACTGCCGGCTTACCGAACATCGGTAATCGTTCTGCTTCTAATAGCCGGTACGGCTGCGTGCACGGCACAAAACATCCAGCCAATCACAGGCCACGCAGGCGACGGGATGACTGCACAGAATGTGAAGACGGGCTTGTATTTGATTTCCGGCAAAGGCAGCAACTCCGTGCTGCGCCTGAGCGCCAACGGGTTGATCCTGGTGGATGGGAAGCTCCCCGGCAACTACGAAGTGCTAATGGCACATGTGAAATCCATTTCGAAGCAACCGATACGGGCACTCATTCTCACAGGCTATGACGAGTCCAATACGGGAACGGACGCTAAGTTCCTGGAGGCTGGCACGCCAATCGTTGCCCAGGAAAATGCAAGGCCAGCTCTGGCCTCCTCCAATACTGGGGCCGACAAGACGGTTTCGGCCATCGTCACATACACGAATGAGTACAAGATACATCTGGGCGGAGTGGACGCTCAGTTGATGCATTTTGGCAATGCCCATACCAGCTCCGACACCGTGGTTTATTTCCCGAATCTGAAAGCGGTGGCTGTGGGGGATCTGTTCGCCTCCGCTCCCAATCCGGACTTCTCCGCCGGCGGGAGCCTGGTCGGTTGGGGGCCGGTGCTGGCACAGGTTTTGAAGCTTGATTTCGATGTGGTTATACCGAGTACAGGGCCGACGGTCAGCCGAGCCGATCTGGAAGCCTTTAAGGCCAGGATCGACACTCTGGTTTCCCGCGCCGCCGCACTTGTAATCCAAGGCGTCGGAAAAGATCAGCTGATGAGCCAGCTGAAGACCAATGATCTGGGGTGGCAACTGAAGTTTTCTCCCGATCAGGTCGACCATTTCTATGCCGAGTTGTCTCGCCTGGAACAGCCGGTACATGAAGCACAGTTGGGCGTTCAGCCTGCCAGCAAGTGATGACCTGGTGAGCAGTGCGAAGCGTGGTTTTGTGTCTTGAATTTGTGTTACCTTCTTCGGCCAATAGCGTGGAGAGTTAACAGAATCGGCGTTCCACGAATTTGGGAGCGCTACCACCCGAAACTGAAATTGAGCCGTCAAAGAGCTAAGGAGAGAAGCATGGAATGGACCAGGGCGGGTGGCCCAGGTCCGCGGCTCAGGTCGTTCGCACTGTGCTCTTCCTGACTAACCATAGAACGGGGGTGCCCCGGGTCTCGCGGTTTTCGAGACCCGGGTTCGGAACGATCTAATCGCCGCAAAAACGACTACGGCCGCCTTCGATAAGAATTCGAAAGACGGCCACAGAGCCGGAATGTTTGGTCGGGGCGACTGGATTTGAACCAGCGACCCCCTGCGCCCAAGGCAGGTGCGCTACCAGGCTGCGCTACGCCCCGACTCTACTGCTTCCTTGATTCTAAATCACTTCCGATAAGGGCACCACGGCAGATTGCCGCTGCTGGTGCAACTTCGCCAAAACTGCGCCAAAACTGTGCCAAAACCCCATCAGTTGACCCTCGCTCTGTCACAACTTCCCGCAAACTCAGCTCCATAGCTGACCGTCGCTTTCCTCCAGACCGCAACCCGAGTCGCGGGAAGCGCCACGCCTCCTTCGTCGGCCGGTTTGAGCCGTGGCACCTCCTTCCTTAAGCTGAATGAGCCGCCGCGGCCCCGGCGGCCGCCGTGCGAACCATGTAATGCTGTTCTGGAACGGCAAAGCCAGCCTGACCGAACGCGTCCTTAATCAAGGCGTTGGTGGCGAAGTAGACCTGCCAGTAATCCTTGTTGTTACAGAAAGGACGCACCGCCAGCACCGGGCCTGCCAGCGTAAAGGTCAGGATCTCGACGCTGGGAGCGGGATCGGTCATGACGTTGGGTATCTTCGCCAGTCCTGCCTTCAGGATCGCGATCGCCTGGTGGGGATCGACGGTGTGAGACAGTTGGGCCTGCAAATCGACGCGGCGAAAAGCATTGGTCGAAAAGTTCTGGATGACATCGCCCAAGATCTTGCCGTTGCCAATGATGTTCCTGATATTGTCGAGGGTATTGATCGAGGTCACGAAAAGGCCGACCTCTTCCACCGTTCCCATAACTCCACCGGCGAGCACGAAATCTCCTACTTTGAATGGCTGCAGAATAATGATGAACACGCCGGCGGCAAAATTACCCAGCAGCCCACTCCAGGCCATACCAATCGCTACGCCGGCAGCAGCAATCAGGGCGGCAAAACTCGTAGTCTCGACCCCAAAGAATCCGAGGATCGCGATCACCAGCACAATATTCAGAATCGCCGCGACCGTGTTGTTGATATAGCGAATCAGCGTTGGATCGATCTTCTGCCGCGTCATCGCCCGGCCAATCATGTTGATCGAAAATCCGATCAGCCAGCGGCCAACGATCCATAGCGCGATGGCCTCCAGAACCTTGATGCCGAGGGCGATCAGAAGGCCATACCCTTGTTGTGCCAGGTGACCCATATTGTTTATGTCCATGTTTCTCTCCTTCCAGAGTTCGGCGGCATAGGCGCAGCCATACGATCAGATTTGGACTTCTTATCCTGTGTTTGGTGACTCTTAAAATGAATTCTCTTCATGCAACAACTGCTGTAAAGCACAACTATTTGTTAGCAAACGCACCTGACCATCAACTCCAGCTAGCATGGCGCGCCGACTTTGCTGCAGACCTTGCTGGCACTTCGCCGCCAAGCCTCGGTTCGAGGACTTTCCGCTTGGCGCTTAGTTCCATCAGCACTCGCCAACGGGCCGCCTAGGAGCGGGCTCAAAAAGAGTTCATCCCGCAATGACGCCGTCTGTAGTGGTAAATGTGCCGCTTCCGGGACCAGAACCCGGAAGCGGTCAGTGCGGCCCTAGTTACTGCTCTGATTGGGGTTATCCATCTCCTTCATCGCGTTGTCAATGGCCTTTTTCATGCTGAGCGTGTCGGCTCCCTGGCGAGGGGGATAGTCCTGCAAGCTCTTCAGGTGCTGTGCCAGGAACGGTGAGGCCGCTGCCGGCGCCCACATCTTCTCGGCGAAGAACTTGCGGCCGATGTAACCCCATTCGTGCGATTCCGGGTCCATCTTCTCCATCGGATCCATCAGCAGATTGAAGACGTAAGGAACACTGGGATAGTATTTCTGGTCCCACCAGAGCCCGTTGGGCTTGACGCCGATATGCATCTTCCAGCCATCCACTCGCATGGCCATCAGATCGGTTTCGTCGTAATAAAAGAACTCCCGGCGTGACGTCTTCTCGGTCTTGGCCGTCCAGTAGTCGAGTTGGTTGTAGCCATCGAGATGAACCTTGTAGGTGGTCCCGTTCATGGTATAGCCGGTAAGCAGGTCCTGCTTCAGATTGGGCAACCCTGCCGCTGCGGCTAGGGTGACAAACAGGTCCTCATGCGACTGCAGGCCATTAATCTCGCGTCCCGCCGGAATATGTCCAGGCCACTTGATCAGGCATGGCACACGCACCCCGCCCTCCCAAGTCGTGCCTTTTTCACCGCGGAATGGCGCGTAGCCTCCATCGGGCCAGAATAGCAGCTCGTTGCCATTGTCAGTGGAGTAGATCACGATGGTGTTATCGGCCACACCCAGCTCGTCCAGCTTCTTGAGCAACGTACCGACCATCTCGTCCTGTTCCAGCATCTTGGCGCGCACAACGTCGTTCTCGGCGCGGCCTTCATCCACCGCCATCTGAATGTACTTCTGCGGCGCATGCGACCAGATGTGGATTCCAGTGGTGTTAAACCAGATGAAGAATGGCTTATCGCTCTTGCCG
This sequence comes from uncultured Acidobacteriaceae bacterium, assembly GCA_963785825.1. Taxonomy (GTDB): domain Bacteria; phylum Acidobacteriota; class Terriglobia; order Terriglobales; family Acidobacteriaceae; genus Bog-257. The sequence goes on from CAWAWQ010000004.1 coordinate 663,194, forward strand.
TTGCGATCCATGTAGTCGAGGGTCTTGCTCAACACCTCACCGTCAAAGGTCTCCATTCGCTGGTGGGTCAGCGGGCCGGTGTTCTCAATCTTCTGCTTGCCGACGCGGCCGAACTTCGGATCAGTGGTAGGATCGTCCACCGTCGTGGCCCAGGTATGGAGAACGCCGCGAGGACCGTATTTTTCCTTGTAGGCTGGATTCTTCTGGCCCGGATAATCGAGCTCCTCCGGCTCCTCTTCAGCATTCAAGTGATAGAGGTTGCCATACCACTCGTCGAAGCCGTGTACCGTTGGCAGGAATTCGTTACGGTCGCCCAAGTGATTCTTGCCGAACTGCGCAGTGTTGTAGCCCACTGACTTCAGCACTTCCGCCAGCGTCGGATCTTCCTTCTGAATGCCGCGGGTCGAGCCGGGAATGCCGATGGTTGTCATGCCCGTGCGGATGGGCAGCTGTCCGGTGATAAATGCGGCGCGTCCGGCAGTACAGCTCGGCTGACCATAGTGATCGGTAAAAATGGCACCCGTTCTGGCAATGCTATCGATGTTGGGCGTACGTCCCATCATGCCGTGCGTGTAAGCGCCGACATTCCACATGCCGATATCATCGCCGAAGATCACCAGAATGTTGGGCTTCTTCGGCTGTTGTGCATTGAGCTGGAATGCTGTGACCAATAACCACAGACAAATCAGCCACGGAAGGTGTTTGCTCTTCTTCACGCTATCTCCTGAAAATCGTTGTCTGTTTCCCCGACACCAAGCCTCAGTCAAATCGCCGCCGAGTCTACACTGCGCACGATTCTGGTGTGCAGTACCAGGTGGCTGTATCCGGACAGCACAGTCATTGCCGGCTTCCATTCCCGGAGTGTTGCAAAGATTGCTGAGTTCCCCGCCCGCAAGAGTGCCGCGGCATTCCGCACAAAATCCTGATCGAGCGAGAAATCTTTGAGCCAGCCGCTACCGGCAGCGTTAATGGAACTAACCTCGGAGGCCAGCTGCGGTTTACTTGATGGTGGAGTATGCGGCAGCGGAACAATCGCGCTCAGAATCGCCTTCCATTGCGAAGCGCCCTCCCATCCTGCCGCTGGATCGAGTAAGTCGCTGTGCAGCAGCCGCAATCTGCCATCCTTTTCCACCTCGACGGCGACCGCGTTGTTCAGGTCGGCGCACCATTCGAAGTTCAGCCGCTGCAGCTGCGGCAATACTTCCAGGGCCCTGTGTTTCTCGGAGAATCCGATCATGACCAGTTCTGCCACTCACCAGCCCTCTTCTTTTCGGAATAGCCTTCGAACCATGAACAGCCCGCTTTGGCTGGGGATTGTGATCTCACCACGAGTGCTGAGCATAAGGAATTGGCCAGGGTTGATATACGGGGATTTCTACGTGGTTTTCGATCGGAATCTACGTATCAGGCTGATCCGGAAGTCAGCAGCGCTTTCCAGCTTGGTCCTCTTCTGGCGCGGGGATATACTTGCCGTCAGACGAACTCACTAGCGCCCAGAGTAGTTATGAACCATCGATGAAGGTTTTCACAAACCCAAAGCGAGGGGTCGCAGCCCTATGCTTGATCGCTGCCTTTTTCTCCACGGTATCGGCTGCGGCGCCTGCTCCTAAGCGCGTTCTGCTGGTCTATCAGACCGACGGGTACTCTCCGACAGGTTTGGAATTTCAGAAGGGCATCCTAACCGAATTGAGGACGAAACTGGGCCAGGATGTGGAGTTCTTCTGCGAACAACTAGAGGCAACGCGATTCCCTGAATCCCAGGAGCAAGCGATCTCGTGGGTCCGTACACGCTACGCCGCGCAGCACATTGACGTCGTCATCTTTCTGGGCACAGCCTCGGTCGATATTCTGCCTGGCGTGCCGACTGTCTATGCTGGACACACTTCATTTGAGCTACCCCCCAGCACTCCTAACCGGGAAGGCGAGGTAACGGTTCGGTTCAATGTCGATGTCAGGAAAACAGTTTTGGCCGCTCGCCTGTTGCAGCCGAAGGCGGAGAAGTTGCTGGTAATTGCCGGCGCCGGCTACGAAGACCGCATTCTTCTAGGTGAGGTTCGCGATCAGCTCAAGGCATCGGATCTCCCAGTCGAATATCTGGTCGATGCCAGCATGGATGATCTTTTGTACCGCGCGGCTCACCTGTCACGCGACACCATCGTGTTACCGGTTTCGTATACCCGCGACTTGAAGGGGAATATCTACTACACCCGAGATGTAGTCGCTTCGCTCTCTCGCGTATCCTCCGCACCTCTCTACGCATTGGCTGACACCATGATAGGAAACGGAGCCGTCGGGGGCTTCGTTTTCAGTTTTGAGAAGATGGGAACCGTGCTTGCCGACGTCGTGCTGCAGACCTTGGGTGGCAAAACCGCAGCTCAGATTTCGGTCCCGCCTGAAGACGCCTCCGCCTATATATTCGACTGGCGGCAACTGCAAAAGCAGGGCTTCTCCGAGAGCGACCTTCCGGACGGAAGTATCGTTCAGTTCAAAACGACAAGCGTATGGGAACAATACAAATGGCGCATCATCAGCGTAATCGCGCTGCTCATATTGCAGTCGCTGCTCATTATTGGCCTCCTAATGAACAGAAGGCACCGGAGGAAAGCCGAGGCTTCCCTGCGTGACATGACCGGCCGGCTGCTGGAATCACAGGACGACGAACGGCGGCGCATTGCTCGTGACCTGCATGATGGCACCGGCCAGCATCTGTCGGGAATGGCTTTGACAATAGGACAGGTGCTCGCCGATTTCCCCCCAGGGAATGAGCGCCTGCGAAAGCTCCTGCAGGATTCGCATATCGCCAGCCGTCAGGCGCTGGATGAAGTACGGACGGTGTCGTACGTTCTTCATCCGCCGATACTCGACGGGCTCGGGCTGGTGCCGGCACTGCGCTGGTACCTGGACGGCCTGGAAAAGCGAACCAACCTAAAAGTCGATTTCGAAGCTCCGGCGGAAGTTAGCCATCTTGCGCCGGAAGCCGAACGAGCATTGTTTCGCATCGTGCAGGAGAGCATCACCAACGTTCTGCGACATTCTGCTGGAACCGCTATTAAGGTTGAACTGTCGAACACCACCAAGGGCATTACCTTGGAGATCGAAGACAACGGACGTGGCATGAGTCCTGAACAGCTCTCGCAGGTTGAAGGTGCGGCCGCGCTGGGTGTCGGAATCGCTGGAATGCGCGAGCGGGTTCGACAGCTTGGCGGATCTTTCAAAATACAATCTGGCCCGAACGGCACAAGGGTTCTGGTTACGGTCGCTGCGGACAAGGAGAATTATGCTGCGCATTCTGCTGGCCGATGATCACGAGCTGACTCGTTCCGGCATTCGTTACCTGCTGGAGAAGCGGGATGGATGGGCCGTCTGCGGAGAGGCCTCGAATGGCAGGATGGCCGTCGAAATGGCGGAAAAGCTCAGACCGGACTTTGCCGTTCTCGATATGAGCATGCCCGAACTGAACGGATTGGAAGCGACTCGCCAAATTCTGAAGAACCAGCCGCAGACAAGGATTTTGCTTTACACCATGCACGAGACGGAAAGAGTAATCGTCGATGCGCTGGATGCCGGAGCCCATGGCATTGTCCTGAAGTCAGATGCCGGCGACAACATGGTCGCCGCCATCGAGAGTATCGGGAAGGGACGCAAGTTCTTCACCTCACGAGTGGCCGAGACAGTTGTAGAGGCGTATCTCAAGAAGAGATCTGCCTCCGAAGGCGCCGATGCCCCCGGACAGTTAGTCCTGACCACGCGCGAGAGAGAGGTAGTTCAGCTCTTGGCCGAAGGCAAGGCCAACAAGGAAGTCGCGGACCGTCTCGGCATCTCCCCTCGCACCGCCGAAGGACACCGCAGTGAAATCATGCGAAAGCTAAAGATTGGATCGCTCGCCGAACTGATCCGCTACGCCATCAGGAACGGAATCGTGCAACCGTAGTTCCCCAGCGTTACTGACCGCGACAGCCCGAATGTAACTTCGCCTGGAGGCAGCGATCGTTCAATCAGCCTCCGCAATGTCAAATCCCCTTGGCGAACACCGTTGAACCTCTACATTTGGGCGACGTCTTGCACCTCGTCTTTGGCTTCCGTGCTGACCCGCTTCAGGTGCGCCGCACTGGCGAAATGCGATGAACTCCTGAAGGGCTATAGGCGCCTTGGGTCCGACGCTATAATGGGGAGATTCATGAATGGCCTCGTGTACGCCGTGGTTGCGTATGTGCGTAGCCCGGTTGGGATTTTCGTCGAAGAACTGCGCCGCGAGTTGCACCCTGCGCATACTCACGCGGACGCGCACGTGACCATCCTTCCTCCGCGCCCGTTGCGCGGCACGGAAGCAGAGGCCACTGGTCTCATCGCACAGGTCTGCCAGGCCGCGATCCCCTTCCAGGTAACCCTGGGCGACGTCGAGACCTTCATTCCACTAACGCCGACGGTGTTCCTGCGCGTCGCTCGGGGTGCCTACCGGATGCGCGAGCTGCACGACAAATTTAACCGCGAAGCGCTTTATTTTGAGGAGCCCTGGCCTTATATGCCGCATCTGACAATCGCCAAGATGGACACCCAGGACGAGGCCCGTAAAGTGCTCACCATCGCACGACAGCGTTGGAGCAGCTATACCGGCTCGCGCGAGGTGCAGATCGATTCGCTGACGCTGGTCAAAGGAACCGGAGAACGATGGCTGGATCTCGCCCAAACTCCGCTGGGCGGTGTGGTCGCCAAATGAGGTAATAACGGGGGTACTTTTGGGGTGGGTGGTGGGATTCGAACCCACGACAGCCGGAGCCACAGTCCGGAGTTCTACCACTGAACTACACCCACCACACTGCGGAAATTATAACATTCAGCGGGGGGTGCGCCTTCGGCGGGTTGTGCGACGTGCCAGTGCAGTTTTTTGCTGCAATAGCGCCGCCGGGTAGTGACTAATCCAACCGTAGCGGACGGCCTGACGTGTCTGCGTGAGAAGTAGCTCTGACCTACGGCGGTGGAGCATCCCCCACGAAAATCGAACCCCCAAGGGGTGGTGTTGCAGTTAGCCCAGGACGGAGCGAAGCGGAGTCCTGGATGAAGTGAGAAAAATATCGGAGCCCCGGAGGGGCGGCACCGTTCTCACGCAGACACTGACGGCCCTCGCTTCGAAATCAGTAACAGATCCTAATTGTCGCAGCCGCGGTTCATCATGCAGCAGCTGGCCTGGCCACAGCCGGCGGACGGCGATGCTCCTCCGCTGGGCTTGGCAACCGCAAATATCGAGAGCTGTTTTTCCAGCTTGTCGGTATGGCACTTGGGACACTCAGGCGTCTGCGCACCAAATAGAATGGCCTCGAACTTGTGGCCGCAACTCTCGCAACGATACTCAAAGATAGGCATGTACTGCTCCAATGCTTGAAGCGCCAGTCAAGGTTAGGCTGACGAATCGAATCGCTCAACTGGTGATACAAACATTATAGATGCAGGAACCTGATTTCATTCCCGCCGAACCTCACACGCGTGGACCTGCGCAGCGTCTCCGACCCATTGCGTCCGCGGATGACTTCTTCGGCGAGGCATTCCACCCGCGGCGTCCCTTCCTCGGAGGACACGCACAGACCGTCGTGGGCAATTTTCTCCCACGGCGCAACCAGTTGCCTCCGCCGGAGGAAAGACTGTTCAACGTAGAACCCGAGGTCCAGGTGTTATGCCATTGTCACTGGCAGGCTGAACGCGCGGCCGCAATGACGCTGGTGATTGTGCACGGACTGGAAGGATCGAGCGAATCGCAGTACGTGATCGGAATCGGCAGCAAAGCCTGGCTTGCGGGGATGAACGTGGTGCGCATGAACATGCGCAACTGCGGCGGCACCGAGCAGCTCGGCCCGACCCTGTACAACTCCAGCATGTCCGCCGATGTGGGCGTCGTAGCGCAAACGCTCATCGAGGAAGATCGGCTGCGGAAGCTGGCGTTCGTCGGCTACTCCATGGGCGGCAATCTGGTGCTCAAGCTGCTGGGCGAATGGGGCGAGCAGGCGCCGCCAGAGGTGAAGGGTGGGGTGGGAGTTTCGCCGGCCATCGATCTGGCGCCGTCGGCGGATGCGCTACATGATCGCCAGAATCGCGTCTATGAGTGGCGTTTTCTGCGAGGTTTGCGCAAGCGCATGCTGCGAAAGGCCGCTCTATTCCCTGGACGCTATGACGTGCGCCATCTTCGTGGGATGCGCAGCCTGCGCGACTTCGACGACCAGATCACCGCCCGTTACTGCGGCTTTCGCAATGCCGACGATTACTACACGCGCGCAGCGGCAGCGCGCGTGGTGGAGCACATCGCAGTTCCTACCCTGATCCTTCATGCCAAGGATGACCCCTTCATTCGGGTGTTGCCGGAGACACACGAGAAGCTGTTGCGTAATCCGCACATCACCTACATTGAAACCGCGCGCGGCGGACATTGCGCGTTTCTGGCCGAACCTAATGGTTACGATGGACGTTGGGCTGAGCGCCAGGCGATCGCCTTCATCCGACGCGTGGAGCGCGGCATCATCCGCTAATGCGAGTCATGCTTTCGCCCGCCCATTGCGTGGCGCGGCGGAACGCCTCGGGCAGGCCACCCAGCAGATCGGTGGCTACCAGGGAATGCTCGCCCATGTTCTCCGCCGCAACGTCGCCAGCCAGCCCGTGCAGGTAGACTGCCGCGATCGCCGCCCGCGCGTAGTCAGCCGGCATCTGCGCAATGACGCCCGCAGTCATACCAGTAAGAATGTCACCGGTGCCGCCGGTGGCCATCCCGGGATTGCCGGTGGGGTTCACCCAGGCACCGCCATTAGGCAAGGCGATGATGGTGCGGTTACCCTTCAGCACCAGAACGACATGATGATCGCGCGCGAAGTTGCGCGCTACATTCAGCCGGTCCGCCTGAACGGCTTTGATGGAAATTCCCGCCAGACGCGACATTTCGCCAGGATGGGGAGTCAGGACGAGCGGACGGCGGCGGCCATCCAGCAGATTGGTCGCGCCCTCGAATGCGTTCAGTCCGTCGGCATCGATCACCAGCGGGACCTTGGTCTGGTGTACGGCCTCGTGGACAAAGCGCACCGTCTCAGGATGACGGCCTATGCCCGGGCCGATGGCGACGACCGTCATAGGCTTACTCAGATCGAGGAATCGATTGCTCTGTGCCGCGGCGATACCGATAGAACCGGCATTGGTCTCGGCCAGCGGCTCGGTCATGAGTTCCGCCGCAAAGGACGCAACACTGGTGAGCACGCGCGCGGGAGTTGCCACCGTGCTGAGGCCTGCGCCGGCGCGCAGGGCGGCCATGCCGGCCATAGCGGCTGCGCCGGATTTGCCGAAGGAGCCGCCGACGATCAGGGCATGGCCGTACACTCCCTTGTTGCTGTCGCGCGGACGAGGCGCGAGCAGCGCGGCGAAGTCATGCGGCGTTGTGACCTCCAGATTCAGGGCCGAGGTAATTGCCACGGGTGGAGAACCAATGGGCGCGACGACGACGGGGCCGCGCGTCAGATCGCCGAACACATGCGCCGGGCGAGGTGCAGTAAAAGTGACAATCGCGTCAGCCCGCGCAATTCCCTCCCCCGACTGCGGCGTCATGGCGTCGGAGTCGGCGCCGGATGGGATATCAACCGCAATAACGGGTTTGCCGCTGCGATTGATTGCGGCAATCGCAGCGCCATATAACCCGGTGACAGGCGGGCGAAAGCCGGTGCCGAGAATCGCGTCTACGACCAGATCGCCCTCGGTGAGATTGCGCCCTGACTCGGCTTGTAACTCCTCGGCAGTTTTGACTTCGGTGGGGCGCAAAGGCAAGCGCTCGAACATGGCCAGCGCGTCGCCTTTTAACTCGGCGGCGGAACCCAGCAGCAACACCTCGACCACCCGCCCGGCGCGGTGCAGCTTACGCGCGACCACGAATCCGTCGCCGCCGTTATTTCCTTTCCCGCAGACAACGGTAACGCGGTTGGCATCGGGATAGTGCTCCAGGATGAATTGTGCGATGGCGCTGCCGGCGTTTTCCATCAAAGTGAGCGAAGGCACGCCGAAGCGCTCCGTGGTAATGCGATCGATCTCGCGCATCTCAGCCGCGGTCGTGATCTTCATGCGCGCTCCGCTGCCGAACTCTCCAGCTTACGTAAGCCGTCCGGCTCGCCCATGGCGATCAGGTGGTCGCCTTCATGAATCGTCTCGTCAGGTGCGGGATTGAATCGCATGCTGGAACCTTCTCCCTTAATAGCTAGTACGATAACGCCCATTTCTTGCCGGATACGCGATCCCTCCAGCGTCTTTCCGGCGAAACGCGAGCCCGACTGCACCTGCACTTCCTCGATTTCCAGGGGCAGCTCCTGGTTCATGGCCGTATCAAAGAAATCGACGACGTTGGGCCGCATGAAGGTCTGCGCGATGCGATACCCGGCGAAGTTGTAAGGCGAAATGACGTGATTGGCTCCGGCGCTCAACAGGTGCTTCTCGGCCTCGTCTTCGCTGGCGCGGGCAATGATGTTCAGCTTCGGGTTCAGGCTGCGTGCGGTCAGGATGATGTAAATGTTAGTCGCGTCGGTGGTGGTGGAGGCAACCAGTCCGCGCGCCTGCCCGACCCGCGCCTGTTGCAGGACAGCAGTGTGGGTGGCATCGCCGACCAGGGTGAGCCAGCCTTCGGAGGAGTAGCGCGCCAGCTTCTCGGCATCGCTATCGACGATGACAAAGGGCAGCGGTTTGCGCGCCAGTTCGCGGGCCGCGCTGCGGCCGACGCGTCCGGCACCGCAGAGGATGAAATGCTCCGATAATCGGCTGATCTCGCGGTCCATTCGCCTCCTGCCGAATACCGACTGCAGCTCGAATTCTAGCAAAGCCTGGGTAGCGCCTCCGAAGAACAGCAACACCAGCCCAACCCCGGCAACGATGATGAAGGCGTTGAAGACGCGCCCGGCATGGGAGAGCGGGTGGACCTCGCCGTATCCAATGGTACTGATGGTAGTCAGCACCATGTAAAAGCCGTCGAACCAATGCCAACCTTCGATGAAGTGAAATCCAACCATGCCGATGAGCACCAGCGCCATCAGCGCGAGAAAGATGATCTTCAAATTGAGGAATGGCCTCATTGCAGCCATTGTGGCCCGCAGGAAGCGACTGCGCAACAAAAAGCCCTTCACGAAGGAAGGGCTTTTGTAGCTCCGTTGCGAGGTTAATCCCCGGCGACGTTGACTTCATCGGAAGCCATCTTCTGTACCTTGCTATGATGGCGCCCGTAGGTGAAGTAGATGACCATGCCGATGATCAACCAGACGATGAGGCGGATCCAAGTATCGCGCGGCAGGAAGACCATCATCAAGACAGCCGTAAGGATGCCCATGATAGGTGTGAACGGCACCCACGGAGCCCGGAAAGGACGCGGCATGTCAGGCCGCCGCCTGCGCATCACCCAGACCCCGGCGCAAACGATCACAAAGGCCAGGAGCGTACCGATGCTGACCAGTTGTCCGAGAATGCCGATCGGAACCAACGAGGCAAAAATGGCGACGAAAACGCCGACTACGATGGATGACTTCCATGGCGTGCGGAAGCGCGGATGAATCTCGCCCGCCCACTTCCACAGCAAGCCATCGTGAGCCATGGAATAAAAAACGCGCGACTGCCCCAGCAACATGACGATCATTACTGTGCTGAGGCCAGCGAGCGCGCCTGCATTCACGATATAGCTGCCCCACTTCACCCCGGTCTCGCGAATCGCCAGTGATACAGGCGCTCCAACATTCAGCCGATCGTAGTGGACAACGCCGGTGAGCAACCCGGAGACGAGAATGTAGAGAATGGTGCACACCACAAGGGAACCGAGAATCCCGATCGGCATATCGCGCTTAGGGTTTTTCGCTTCCTGCGCCGCCGTGGAGACGGCGTCAAAACCAATGTAGGCGAAGAACACTACTCCCGCCGCGCGCGTGACTCCTACCAGGCCCATAGGCAGGAAAGGATGCCAGTTGGTGGTCGCAATCTGGGGGTGCTTAATGACAAAATCGCCTGCCACGCCAATAAACGTGAGCACCGCAAACAGCTTGACGAAAACAATCGCGGTATTGAAGTCGGCCGACTCCTTGATGCCGATCACCAGAATGGTCGTGACCAGTCCGATGGCGATGAATGCAAGCAGGTTAAGGATGGCGGTCGCATGAGGTAGCGTGGAGACGTCGATGCCCTGCTGCTGAAGCAGGCTCTGCACGGTGGTCAAGGGGCGCCACTGTCCCCGGTACTTGACCCACACCGCGCCGGGAACATCGCAAATCTGGGGCGGCAGATTGATGTTGTAGTCCTGCAGGAACGCTACCAAAGTGGAGCTCCAGCCCGAAGCCACCGTGGCCGCGCCGAAAGCATATTCCAGGATGAGGTCCCAGCCGATGATCCAGGCGAAAATCTCGCCCAGCGTGGCATAGCCGTAGGTATAAGCCGAACCGGCGATCGGAATCAGCGAGGCAAACTCCGCGTAGCAAAGTCCCGCAAAGCAGCAGGCGATTCCGGCGAGGATATAAGAGAAAACAATACCGGGTCCAGCGAACTGCGCCGCGGCCTCGCCGGTGATGACGAAGATTCCGGCGCCGATAATGGCGCCGATACCGAGCATGACCAGGTTGACCGGACCCAAGGCCCGCTTAAGACTATGTTCCCCTGTGTCTGACGCCTCGCGCATCAGCATATCAAGGGGTTTGCGCTTCAATAGATAGGACATTTAAGGTTTGCCTCTTCTTAACGACTAGGCTTGCGAACGCACCGGCGGGTCGCGCTTGGACCACAGAAAATACACAGGAATCCCGAGTAGAACAATGATCAGGCCTGGCCACGTGTACTGCGGCTTGTACCGCAACAAGACTACATCAATAAACGTAGCGATCAAAATGTACATCGCCGGCAGCACCGGGTAGCCGATGGCGCGATAGGGGCGCGGCTCCTCCGGCCGTTTCACCCGCAGCACGAACAAGCCTGCGATGGTCAGAATATAGAAAACCAGCACGGCAAAGATGATGTAGTCGAGTAGCTGGCTGTAGCTGCCCGAGATGCACAAAATGCAGGTCCAAATACATTGCATCCCGAGCGAGTGGGCTGGAGTGTGGTACTTGGGATGGAGCTTGGCCGCGCTGCGGAAGAACAGCCCATCTCTCGCCATGGCGTAGTAGACGCGCGCCCCGGCAAGGATCAGGCCGTTATTGCAACCGAAGGTGGAAACAAGGATGGCGGCAGCCATGATCTGCGCCCCACCGGACCCAAAAATCTGCTGAACCACGGCGGTGGCGACGCGATCTTCGGAAGCGTACTGGATGCCGCGGGCCAGAATCGTCGTTCCATGCGCATTGCCGGCCAGTGGCAGCACGCTCAAGTAAACAAAATTCGCCAGTACGTAAAGCAGCGTCACTGCGCCCGTACCCAGCACCAGCGCCAACGGCAGGTTGCGCTTGGGATTCTTAACCTCGGCGGCAGTAAAGGTGATGTTGTTCCAAGCGTCCGATGAGAAAAGCGAACCGACCTGGGCCACTGCGACAATGGTGAGGATGCCGACTAACGCGATCGGCCCTCCCACACCAACCTGTACCGGATGTAATGCATGCCAGCCCGCATTCCGCCAGAAGTTCGAGCCAAAATTCGCGGCGATCGCGTGCGCGTTGCGGCCAACGAAAACTCCCAGCAGCACCAATCCCAGCAGCGCCGCCGTTTTCGCGACAGTGAAGACGTTCTGCACCGCCGCCCCCGTGCGCACGCCGAAGATATTCAGCACGGAGAGAAATATCACCAGCAGGATGGCGGCCAAATTTTGGGTGTTCAGGCCGACATCCATATTGCCTAGCACCATGGGCCCGATGGGAATGGGCGGCACGTGGGCAATGTGGATAAGCCAATGGCTGGACGAAACAGAAGGGAAAAAGATGCCGAGAAATTTCCCGAACGCAATACCGACGGCGGCTATGGTCCCGGTTTGCACTACGAGGTACATCGTCCAGCCGTAAAGAAATCCCCACAGCGGTCCCAGCGCCTCGCGCAGGTAAACATATTGTCCGCCGGCGTGCGGCATCATGGCAGCAAGTTCGCCGTAAGCCAGCGCGCCGCTGATAGTCAGGAATCCGGTGACGACCCAGGCGCCAATCAGCAAAACGGGGGAATCGACCAGGCGCGAAATCTCGGCCGAGACGATGAAGATGCCGGAGCCGATCATGGAGCCCATGACCAGCGTGGTGGCACTGGTGAGGCCCAGGCCCTTTACGAATTCGCTCTCGCCGGAGGCGATGGAAACAGCCTTTACTTCGGTGGCCAATGGACCTCGTGGAATCTAGGAAGAGCGCCGCTTCGGTCCCGCCTCCCGGATTTCAGGTGGGGCATCGAACTGCTGGAAGTTCTTGGCAAAGCGTTGCGACAAGTCGGCGGCCATTTTGTCATAGGCGGCTTTGTCTTTCCACGAATTTCTCGGCGCCAGTAATTCGGAGGGCACACCCGGACAGGATTTCGGAATGGTTAATCCAAACGCCGGCTCAATCTCAAATTCGACGTTTGCCAGATGCCCTTCGACGAGAGCGTCGACCATGGCCCGGGTATACGGCAGGCTCATGCGTTTGCCGACGCCGTACGGCCCACCCTGCCAGCCGGTATTGACCAGCCAGCATTGCGCACCGTGTTCGCGCAGGCGGCGGCCGAGCATCTCGGCATAGACCTTGGGCGGCAGCGGCATGAAAGGCGCGCCAAAACAGGTGGAGAAGGTCGCTTGCGGTTCGGTCACGCCAGCTTCGGTGCCCGCGACCTTCGCGGTATAACCCGACATGAAGTGATACATCGCCTGCTCCGGCCTGAGCTTCGAGATGGGAGGCAGTACTCCGAAGGCATCGGCGGTCAGGAAGACGACGTTCTTCGGATGTCCGCCGAAGCCGGGAATGACGGCATTGTCGATGAACTCCACCGGATAGGCGGCGCGGGTGTTTTCGGTCTTGCTGTCGTCGTCAAAGTCGGGCATGCGGGTAACAGGATCGAGCACCACGTTTTCCAAGACGCAGCCAAAGCGCAGCGCCTTATAGATCTGGGGCTCGGTTTCCGCTGAGAGGCGAATGCACTTGGCGTAGCAGCCACCCTCGAAGTTGAAGACGCCAGTCGCGCTCCAGCCGTGCTCGTCATCGCCAATTAGCCGCCGCGTGGGATCGGCCGAAAGCGTAGTCTTGCCCGTCCCGGAAAGCCCAAAGAACAGTGCGGTCACGCCATCGGCGCCGATGTTTGCCGAGCAATGCATGGGGAAGACATTGCGTGCGGGCAGCAGGAAATTCATAATCCCGAAGATGGATTTCTTCATCTCGCCGGCATATTCAGTCCCGCCGATGAGCACCAGTTTCTTGCTGAAGTTCACCAAAATGAAGACTTCGGAGTTAACGCCATCGCGCTTGGGATCGGCGAGAAAGCTGGGTGCGCTGACGATCGTAAATTCGGGCGTATGAGTCTTCAGCTCTTCGGCGGTAGGGCGAATGAACAGCTGCCGCACAAATAAGTTGTGCCAGGCGTATTCGTTGATGACTCGTATCGGGAGCCGGTATCTTGGGTCGGCGCCGCAATACAGGTCCTGGACAAACAGTTCCCTGCCCCGCAGGTAGTCCAGCACGCGCTCGTAAAGCGCATCGAATACATCCGACGAGATAGGCTGATTGGCGGAGCCCCACGCTATCTTGCCTTCCGTGATCGCATCTCTCACCGTGAACTTGTCTTTAGGCGAGCGGCCGGTGCGCTTGCCGGTCTCGGCGACCAGCGAACCGCGGGCCGACAGTTCGGCTTCTCGGCGCCGCAACGCGGCTTCCGCCAGTTGCGGCGGATGGAGATTGCGATGCACGTTATCTTGCCCGAGCAGCTGCGAAACCTCCGGAGTCTGTATTACGGAAGACATAAGAATAGCTCCTTAGCGATAAAACCGACCAAGCCTAAACGGGGCACGGAAACTGCAAATCGGAACCAGGCAACCAGCTCTGCGCATGAATCGCGACTCTTCACTATGGCTCAACAGCGGACATCGGAGACAGCAAGCAACTGCTTTAGCTGTAGGCTCCCGATGGAATACAAGCTCTGCTGAGTAAGTACAACACGCCCGCCTAATGAGATGCTAGCGGGCGACAGGCTGGAGGGCTTCGTCCATCACGGCCTGCAGGTGATCGAGCGTTTCCTGTACCGTCAACGTGTACATCTCGCGGCCATTGTCCTCGCCCGATTCAATCGCCCATTTCAGGTAATGCCCGGCAATCTGGACGGCCATGGGGTCGCTGATGATCTTTCCGGTCTGCCGGTTGTGTTCCACCCAGGCTACGTGCGGTAGAGCGATCCATACCGGCCGATCGCCCACCAGGAACTTGATATCGATGGCATCGGCGTGGCGAGTGGCGATGGCTACGATTAAAGCCTGATATTGGCAGTGCACCCGCTGCCCGCTCCAGCGGTCAACCGCCTCGAAGTCGTCGTACATACCCAAGAATGATATCTGACGGGCAATGACATGGGCAATGTTGTAGCGGTGAGTACATGCCAGGCTATGTCCGTTCCCGCGCCTCGCCCAGTACGACCAGCACATTCATCTTGCGTTGCCCGCGATAGATGGTCACGGTGACACGGTCGCCGGCGCGATGCTTGTTCATGGCGTTGGCCAGGTCCTGCTGATCGCCGATAGGCTCACTATCGATTGCCACAATCAGATCGCCGCCGATCAGTATGGGAGTGGAGCCCAGATAGGCGCGCTGGTTCCCGCCATGTAAACCGGCGCGTTCAGCAGCCCCGCCCGGCAGCACGCGCATGATCAAAATGCCGTAGTCGGCAGGCAAACCCATCTCCTGTGCCAGTTCAGGCCCAATCGGCAGCGTGTCGATACCCAGCGCCGGCCGCCGCACCGAGCCGGTGGTGATCAGGTCATTGAGCACCGCCTTGGCCGTGTTGATGGGAATAGCAAAGCCGATGCCCGCGCTCTGGTTGGAACCGCCGGTCGCGATCATGCTGTTGATGCCGATGACGTCGCCATGCGAGTTCAGCAGCGGCCCGCCGGAGTTGCCGGGATTGATGGCGGCGTCGGTCTGGATGGCCTCGTCTATATACGCACCTTCCGGGCTGCGGATGGGCCGCATAGAACTGATGATGCCACGGGTCATGGTGCCGGCCAGCCCAAAGGGATTACCGATGGCGAATACCTTCTGGCCCACCTGCAAGCCTTTCGAATCCCCCAGTACAGCAGGAACCACGTCGGGCGCCTTAATCTGAATGACCGCCAGGTCGTGCGAGCGATCGCGACCGATCACCGTTGCCCGGTACGTTTTCTTGTTATGCAGCGTCACTTCCAACTGCGAGGCGTTCCCGACGACGTGATAGTTGGTAAGGATGTGACCTTCCTTATCGATAATGAAACCGGAACCCTGCCCTTCTTCCGGAACAGGACCGTAAAAAAAGTCGTAAGCCACGGTCCTGGAAGTGACATTGACTACCGAAGGAATCACCTTATGGTAAACATCAATATTGTTCTGCTCCTCCGGATCGAGCTTCTCCGGACCTGCCGCCTGGCTCAATTCGACGTGAGTGGGCCGGGATATAACATCGGCGGCGGGATTCGTTCCCTGATGGTGAGTGGTGAACCAATAGAACGCTGCCGCCAGCAGCGCGCCGAGTATGACGGGTCTTACGAGTTTCATTTGCTGTAGGGATTCCAATCCGTTCAGAGTTGCAGGACAGGCGTTAGACGACTTCCTTTAGAAAGTGTAACGAAAATCGGGGCTCAGTGTGCACCCGGAAAAGTTTTGCTTCTGCTTTAGCCGGTAGTGCGGCGCTTTTAGCGCCGCGTGGATACCGATCCTTTCCTAAGAGAGCCGGCTTTAGCCGGCGACGCAGGCTCTCGTCGGCTGAAAGCCGACTCGGCTAGAAAAAAGGAATCGCCCCAACGCGGGCCTGAAGGCCCGCACTACCCGAACACAGGAACAACTAAACTGCTCTACCTCCGTGTCGTCAGCACCCGCGACGCGCTTGCAACTCTTGCCAGATATTCTCTACCTGCCGCTCTGTTTCCTCGACCGATCCGGAGTTGTCAATGACGTAATCTGCATGTCGCGACTTCTCCCCATCTGTGAACTGGGCCGCACTGCGGCGCTCTACTTCGGCCTGCGCGGCGACCAGGGACAAACCCGTGCGATGCGCGTAGTGTTCGACCTTCTGCTTCAAGTCGCAGCTCACCACAAGGACTGCATCGAAGTCCTTGTCCGCGCCGGCTTCGACGAGCAGCGCGGCCTCGACAACGGCAATGCCGTTCGGATCCCGGCGCTCGATTTCGTTCATCCAGCGCACTTGCTCTCGGATGACTGCGGGATGAACAATGGCGTTCAACTCGTCAATGCGAGCCGGAAAAACTGCGTTTGCCAGCCTGCGCCGATCGATGGCTCCATCCGGGCCCACGATCTCGCGCCCAAAGTGACGGACAACTTCCTCATAGGTCACCGTGCCGGGAGCATAAAGCTGGTGTGCAAGAGTGTCGGCCTGAAGGTAGTGTGCACCTCGTTTGACCAGCATGGCGGCAACCGTCGATTTTCCGCAGGCAACGCCACCGGTAAGGCCTACACGAAGCATGAGCCTCCGTGCACTGGTTCACACTTTCGAGATTGGAAAGACATACGCGGCGCTAGACCACGAAGCATATAGAACCTGGAGCGAGGACCATCCATTATCGACTAGGGCACGCCCGTCGGCCCGACGTGGTGCTGGACAGGTCCGGGGGTGATGTAATTCAGCACATGCAACGCAATGTCATCAATGTTGTTGGCGGAGTTGGAAAGCACGACAACACCAACTTTCCTGTGAGGGGAGAAACCCATAAACGTGTGGTAACCTCCCGTGCCCCCGTTGTGCCAGACAATCTCCTCTCCATTCGTAAGGATGTGCCAACCCATCGCGATCTCCACCCCGGGCATGGCCGCCTTACGGACGCTGAGCATCTTTTTCATTGCGGGGCGTAATGGAGTCTTCAGCACGCCCATGTTGGCGGAGAGAAAGATCAGCATATCGTCGAGCGTCGAGCGGATTCCCCCTGCTCCAGCAAAGGTGGGAATGTCCCAATTGGAAGTCCTACTCATGCCTTCGCTATGCCCAGGAGCCAGATTGGCCTTCATCTCCGGCGTGAACTGCACAGCGGTATGAGTCATTCCCAGCGGGCCGGTAATTCGAGTGTGAAGTAGGGTTTCGTAATCCGTTCCCGCCCGCAAGGCCAAAACATGTCCGAGAAGGCCGCCGCCCAGGTTCGAATATTCGTACTTGGCGCCAGGATCTCGGGGCAAGTTGTAGTGGGAAAGAAAGTCGTACATCTGCTGTACGCTGTAATCCGCATAGGGATTCGACGGGTCCTTTGGATGGAAGTTGGACGGCATCCGCGGTAAGCCGGAGTAATGCATCGCCAGCTCCAGCAACGTGATCTGCTTGCCATGGCGCGTCGGCATACGGACGGAATCGGGGAGGTACTTCGATACCGGATCGGACAACTTCACTTCGCCATGCAGCACCATATCACACAGCAGCAGCGAGGTAAAAACCTTGCTGATGGAGCCGATTTCAAACACCGTCTCTCCATCAGGAATGCGAGGATCGTCCGCATCGAACTTGCCATAGCTGACGATGCGCTTACTATGCTTGGTAATCACCCCGACCACGATGGCATCGCTCTTGTGTTGCATGTCGATGCGCTGCACCAGCATTTGGCGGATTTCGGAATCATTGGCAAGGCGCGGCGGCAGAGTCTGTGCTTTGCCGGTGACTAACGTTGCGGCGCAGAACAGCGCAAGAGCGGCAAACTTCCGCAAGCGGTCTCCGATTCTGTGCGCGCGGACAAACATTGCCCAGAGTTGAAAGCGAATTATAGTTGCAGATCCCAAACGTTGTATGACTACCCTAATGATGTAGGCAACCGGCTAAGGCAGGCTCTGGCGTCCGAAAGGTGCTCAGTCGCGATTGAAATGATACTCGGGATTATTGGACCGCATCGGTGAGAAGAGATCCCCAGGATTCGCCCCAGGTACTGAAGCTCTCCTCGCAGGTCCGGCAGTACCACTCGGGGTGTTCAGGACGGATGCACCGGCCCGCTAGCACATATCCTTCCGGGCCGATGCCTTTGGCGGGCTCCGAAGCCAGGCGCCCCGGCGCGACCTTTCTTACGCCTTCATTGCTGTCGCACCGTGGACAGGTGGGAGTACAACCCTGCTTCATTTAGTAATCATTCTATGTTGACCGCGGGAGAGTCAAGATGAGTTTTCGAGATGAGTTTTCGAGTCTGTGGAAAGGCGCTTGGGCTGACCTAAGCGCGAAACAAGAAGCGGTACGGCCATTCGAGCTGTACCGCCAGTCGAGAGATGAGATCGTTAATTACCTGGAGTTCACTTTGCAGCGGATATGACTGACCACCTGAGTGGAAACTTTGTCGGCAATACCGCTGAGATCGACGTTCGGCGCATCGAAGGCAGCCATTCGCATGGAAGCCGCCTGTAGCTTGTCGGCAGCGAGTTGGAGCTTCAGGTTCTGCGCCGTCATCCTGGCGGCAACAGCGGTGGTCTGCTGTTCGATTCGCCGCTCAAGATCGTTGGGAATGTTTACCTCGAAGGAAATCGGGTCGAGCGAGCCGTCCATACTGATGCGCATCGCCTTTTCTTGTGCCTTCATCGTTTCGCGCTGCGCTTCCCGCGCCGCCCTCGCCCGTGCGCATTGAGAGGCGATATCCTGCTTCGCCATCTCCTGCGCGAGCTTTGACTGCATGGTGGTAAACGGGACATTCATTTCCGCCAGCAGCTGGGCTTCTTCCGGATAGTCAGGACGCAGACGAGTTCTGATCTTCGCCATCGCCTGCCGTGCTGGATTCGCATCACATCCGGTCCGCGCCATCGTGTGCCACCGGCCAACGCCGGAGCGAGAAATCTCTTTCAGGGAACGGAAGCCGTGGGAAACTCCCGCGAAGGTCGCTATGATCGCCAGGGCCGCAACCAGGTATCTGCGCTCCATACTGCCTCCTCATACCGGTTAAGACGTGAGAGCGGCCGCATCGTTAGATTCTTTTGCTCCACGAGAACCACCCGCGTCAGAGGTGGGAGTACACGCCGGGGGCCATCGCTGGATCCCCGCAAGTACTTGCAAAAATGATGGTTAGGGGAACAACAGCGAGTATCGCGAGAAGGGGAACGTCCGAATGCAGAACTAGCTGTCCACAGGCGGACATTTTGCGACAGAAAACCGCCGCCTCAGACCAAGGAATGTCTTCCAGCTTGAACACAGCAACTCTCCACCGAGACACCGGGACTGAGGATTTGTTGAGCTTGGCACCTTTTGGCAAAGGCCTTGCCGTATTCACCACGGGGATCGAAGCTTGAGAAACTCAAAAAATAACTCCGTGATCCCCGTGGCGAACCAAACGGTCAAGAATCCGGCGTGGATTGCAATTGCCGCTTTACCGCGACCCAGTCTTCTCTGACCGCCGACATGCAGCGGATCTGCTGCTGGAGCAGTTCGGGCGACCCACGCATTTGCGCTTCCAGAAGCTTCGCCCGAACCAGACCGTAGAACTTTTCGAACTGCTTGGCCGCAATGCCACCGCGCTCAAAATCCAGTGTGCTTTCCAATTGCTCCAGCACCGCCATGGCCCGGCCAACTTCGGCTGCGCGGCGCTGAATATCACTTTTTTGCATCGCCGACAAGGCGCGTTGCATATCCATAATGGCGGAGTCGTAGAGGAGAACGACTGACTCGATTGGCATTGCTCCTCGGACGACGGTGTGCTGGGGGACTCTCCCTGCAGGAACGATCGCTTTCATTTGTTTTACCCTTGTTGCCGGCAGTTGCGACAGTAAACGGCTTTCGCGCATCTGACCTGTCGCATTTACAGGGGGTGTGGTTGACTAACAGAGGCTGGGGTGTTGATTAGTGAGTTGCACCTGCGGAGCGTGATCCAATTCAAGATCTTTGGCGTGATCGGGTGGTCAACAAGGCATGCTTCCCTGCTCGCTTCCACTGAGCCGGGCGAACCTGCTCTGAGAGAAGGGGGACCCGAAGGCCCCACCTTCTCCCCGTGCAACCCAAACCTGGTCGTAACCAATTGCTTGTTCGCCGTGCGCTTACTACTCACGCTTCTCATCGGCTTGCGCGCGCTTCTGCTTTAGGGACAACCGATCTCGGCTCACCACTGCCTCCGGGAAAGGAAATCGAATGCTATGAACTCACGGCTTCGGTGCTTTCGCGACCCTTCGCCGGCTCCAGCAGCTACTCTTGTTATCCGGATTGCTGTAGGCCTGATTTTTTTCACGCAGGGCATTCTGAAATTCATCGATCCCAAGTTGGGAGTCGTGCGTTTCACAAATATCGGATTCCCCTATCCCAGTGCGACCGCGCATTTTGTGGGCACCTTCGAGATTGTCTGTGGGTTTTTGGTGCTCCTGGGGGTTTGGACGCGGCTGGCTTCGATCCCTCTGCTGATCGTCATCTCCACCGCGATAGCCACCACCAAGGTTCCCGAGTTGTTCCGTGCGAACCAGGGCTTTTGGTATATGATCAGCGACGCCCGTACTGATTTCGCCATGTTCTGCTGCTTGATTTTTCTGATCGCGTCTGGGGCAGGAGCATGGTCCCTGGATGCCTTATGCAGCCGTGTGCGTTGAGGAACTTTCGTCCGGCGAAAACGTTTTGAAAAATCTATGCCGCAGTTTTCGCAAGCGAGACGAACATTCCTAAAAACGACGACGGTCGCCGCCGGCGCCGCTTTCGTCTCCCCAATCTCCGGATTCACTCAAACCGCAACCGAGACACTGGCCTCATCCGAATCCGGCCCTGCGGAGTACACCATTCGGATCAAGGTTTCTCCTATCGAGATCGCACCTAACCGGATTATTTCGACCACCACCTACAACGGACAATTTCCTGGGCCACTGGTCCGCCTCAAAGAGGGGCGGCAGGCCACGATTGATATCTTCAACGACACCGGCGTTCCTGAGCAGTTGCACTGGCACGGCCAGATGGTTCCTGTGGATGTCGATGGCGCCTCCGAAGAGGGCACCCCTTTCGTCCCCGCCCATGGCAAGCGCCGGATTACCTATGTCCCTAAACCCGCTGGATTCCGCTTCTATCACACCCACAATCGCGCCGGCGCCAATCTTGCCGCTGGTCAGTACAGTGGCGAAGTTGGCCCGGTTTACATTGAGTCCCAGCACGAGCCCGGCAATTATGATCGCGATGTTTTTCTCGTTCTGAAGGAATTCGAGCCGACGTTTAGCCGCGGCGGTGACATGCCGCAAAACTTTCTTCCTCCCGTTACTGTGAAAGCACTCGAGGAGCAAGGTGAGCGAGCCATGAAGGCATCGCTCGCCAAGGGCATGCCGAAAGGATACGAGGTCGGCTATGGCGCATTCACCATCAATGGCCGCATGTTGGGACACGGCGAGCCCATCCGGGTGAAACGCGGCGAGCGTGTGCTCTTCCACGTCTTGAATGGAAGCGCCACCGAGATGCGCAGCCTGGCCTTGCCGGGACATGCATTTCGAGTGATCGCGTTGGATGGAAATCCTGTGCCGAATCCGGTTGCGGTTCCGGTGCTATGGCTGGGAACAGCGGAACGGATTTCCGCGATTGTGCACATGGACCATCCCGGTGTCTGGATCATGGGCGACCTTGCCGATGACGATCGGCATCACGGCATGGGAGTCGTCGTCGAGTACGCCGGCTTCAAGGGCCAAGGGGAGTGGATCAAACCCGCGTCCTATCGTTGGGAATATCTTCGCTTTGCGAAGCCTGGAGCGGCGGCGCAACCGCCGGATGAGACTTTCGAAATGATGTTCGCCAAGGACAACGCCGCCGAGGAAGGGTTTAATCGCTGGACCATTAATGGCCTCGCCTACCCGATGAGCGAGCAGATGATTCCCGCGTCATTTCATCTCCGGAAAGGAAAGCGCTACCGTATTCACATGCGCAACGCCAGCGACGACATTCACCCGATTCATCTTCACCGGCACAGTTTCGAACTCACCCACATCGCGGGTCAGTCCACGTCCGGAATTCTGAAAGATGTTTTGATGCTGGGCGGCTACCAGGAGGCCGCCGTAGATTTCGTTGCGGACAATCCGGGCATGACCTTATTCCACTGCCATCAGCAGTTACACATGGATTTCGGGTTCATGACGCTTTTCGATTACGTGTAGGTTTGGTGCGGCCTGTGTGCACGCGGCGCGGCGTTTCAATCGCATTATTCATGAGCAGGTCACGCTTCGAAAGGGCGCGGCTTTCAGCCACGCCGTAAACGGCCCATCCTGATAATGGCCCCTGAGGGATCTCCGTTGGTGACACAGTGCGAGTGCCCGCAGCGGCTGAAAGCCGGTTCCGCACACGCGCATAATGGCGCGGCTGAACAGGTTGCTGGAAAACGCGATGTAATGAACTGTTTGGGTGGTGCGGGCCTTTAGGCCCGCGTATAGGTCCTTTATTATTGTTGTCCCGAGCGGGCTTTAGCCCCGAGGGATCTTCTGCTTCGAGTTTTTCAGCAGCCTCTAAAGCCGCTTCCCTTGCAAGGCGCGAGATCCTCATGAATAATGCAGCTTCAGACCGGCGCCGGTATGGCGTTCTGCTCCAGCGCCTCAGCGACACGCGAGAGCAGCGCGTCGACGGTAAAGGGCTTTTGAAGGTGAATCGCTGAACTCCGGCTTACTTCTTGCGCAACATCGGTGCTGGCGTAACCGGACATAAAAAC
Source organism: uncultured Acidobacteriaceae bacterium (assembly GCA_963785825.1). Classification (GTDB taxonomy): domain Bacteria; phylum Acidobacteriota; class Terriglobia; order Terriglobales; family Acidobacteriaceae; genus Bog-257. The sequence goes on from CAWAWQ010000004.1 coordinate 685,908, forward strand.
GATGACGAGGTTCGGCTGCATACTCTGCAACTTATGAGCTAATTCCTGGCCATTCATTCCCGGCATCACCACATCGGTAAGCAGCAACCCAATCTTTCCATGGTGCTGCTGTGCAGTGCGCAGGGCCTCTTGCGGCCCACAGGACGCCAGCACACGATAACCAGCGTGCTCCAGCACCTGGCATGTCACCTCGCGCACGACCGGTTCATCTTCCACCAACAGAATAATCGTGGAGTTTGCTGCCTGCGCTGCCCGAGGACCCATAGCATCGATCTTTGAAGCTGTCATTCGGATCACCGCCTCGCCCTTCGCACTTCGCACTTCCGAAACGCCACCATCCTTAAATGCAATTGCGCCGCCAGATTTCGGAGACCAGCAATCGCACCGCTAATATCCTGCCAGCCATCAACATGCGAAGAAATGGCGAAAGTAGCGAGCGGCCTCGTAGCGCGACTGGATTGGGACGATTCTCGATTTAGAACTCCGCTTCGGGAATGCCGCGCTGCGGCGGCTGGTGGAGGCCGGATTCCGGCGCAGCTCTTGTGGCGAGTGGAACGCCACCGAAGTCGATGAATCAGGGGGAATGTTGCAGGGGTACGCGGAGGACTGCCAGGTCTGCTGCCAACCTAACCAGTTAGTGGTGCGATTCCGTCGCCATGTAAGGGGTTGGGAAGTCAATTTTGCCCTTTAGCGATGGCTCTATTCATGGGTGGGTGGCGAGAAGGGTTGATGGCCTTGTTCACTGCTTATTTTGACGGAAGCGGATCACCCGATGAGAGCGTTGCCCTCGTTGTAGCTGGATTTATTGCCACGGCCGAGCAGTGGATTCATTTTGAAAGAAACTGGAATGAGTGTCTCAACAATTTCGGTGTGTCCTCACTTCACATGAAGGATTTTGCCCACAGCCGAGGAGAATTCACATCTTGGAAAGGCGACGAGGAAAAACGCCAGCGGTTTCTGCGATGGCTTATCGGCATCATTTTGGCTCGTGTTCGCCACAGTTTTGCCAGCGCAGTTGTTATGGAGGATCACCGCAGGGTTGATGCGAAATACTGCCTCAGCGAGTTCTCGAAGCCTTACGCGTTATCTGGCTGCACCTGTCTGACAAAGATCAGGGGACGGGCTACGCGATGGAAGATAAATCTGGATGAGATTCAATACGTCTTTGAGAATGGTGACAAACACAAAGGAGACCTCATCCGAGCGGTAGATGAGCACTCTGGATTCACCCCTGATTTTCTCAAGTAAGGATAAGAGTGTTGCGTTTCAGGCTGCCGATCTACTCGCTTACGAACACTTACTGGTTAACAGGAAGATCTGCCAAGCCACAGATCGAATGGTCGCATTCGAAGAACTCCGGTACCCGCTGAAGGCTCTCAGTGGCATCCCTGGAGCACGTGGGGGGAATGATTGGGGAGTTCATCGAGAGGACGACATGACCGACAGTTGCATCAAGCAAAACATATTGCTTCGTGCGTTACCGTCCGGCATCACGTCACTTGCGCACAGGTGAGCTGATGGGATACTTACGTTAGCAATCACATCGTCCGTGACTGCGGTGTACCTTCCCCGGACCTCTCCTCGAACAGTTCGGCGATTTGGGAGATCAGCACGTCTGGACCCTCGTCGTTGGCGACGAACCGGTCAATCACACCTCTGGAGCCGTTACGCGATCCATAGTAGTAGGGCGACAAAACAACCGTAATCATGTCGGGACAAGCGGTCTTGAACTGGCGCGCCACTTGCTCAAAATCCATCCCAGGCTTGCTGTTGTCCATCAGCAGCATATCGGGGCAACGGTCTTCGGCAACGTTCTTCGCGTCTTCCACGGAACTGGTTGGCAATACGGTGTAGCCGAAGTGCTCCAGCAGCATTTGCCGGATCTGAAGCATCGTGGTGTCGTAGCACAGACAAAGTATCGCCTTGCGGTTCGGTTCCATATACACTCCCGGAATTGTCGCTGTTGCCATAACGCCTCTTTCGCGATATCGAGATTGTGCATGTCGGACGCGATGACATGCTGGATACCGTGCTAAACATTGCAAAGTGACTGCCAAATCTTGTGCGAAAGAAAATACAGGAGTTACGGCCTGGGTTCCGGCTGCGGGCTGGAAACTTTTACCCTACCCGAGAAAGGCTGCTACAGCTGCTGTTGCCGCTGGCCTTCCGTTGATCCAGCACGAGGTACGCTACTGACATGACGCCTTAAGCGAATTGCTTATCGCAGGACTACGGAATGTGACGCTTCTTGACGCGTGTCGACTGGTCATCAATATCGCTGGAGGACGTTGTGCGGATATGCCATTTAAGGCCTCTTTCCGAATGTCGAAAATAGCGAGTGCGCACTGCCCCGCCCTAGCCAAAAGCAGGCTAGAACGGGGCACCCAGCTGTTTCCAGATCTTTCCCCTTCAGCATCACGCCTGTGCCGGCACCCCCGCATTGGACATCCAGCGGGTCGCCCGCTTGGCAGTCGCCTTGGGAAGGATGTCGAGGTACATCACTGCGTAGCGGAAGGCGATTACACCGCCGGCGATTAGCAGGATGCTCGACGCAAACTCGCTCCACTTCGGCACATAATGCGCACCCATGGCGCTTTGCAATGCGTTAATCGACACATTGAGGCGGCTGACCATGAAGCCGGCGACCACAACCGCACAAGCCCAATACAACCGCTCCGGATTCGAGCGCACGCTCTCGAAGCTCAGCAAAACGATGGGAATCGCCAGGAAAAGCGCCATCTCCAACCAGAAGTACCCAGCCTCGCTGGTGAACTGGAAGGCATAACCGAGCGCCTGGTTAGCGACCAGGTCCAGCAGCTTGAAGAACGCGAAGACAATGAGCAGCAACTGAATCATCCGTCCGCAGTCGCTAAGAATGCTGAAATCGACGCGCACGTTCAAAGACCGCATGCTGAGATAAATGGCCATCACCGTGAGCGCCAGACCGGCGGGTATGGCCGACAGGTAGAACATGGCATGCATGTAAGGCGAATACCACAGTGGATGAACCGCGCCGCGGGCAATCAAGTACAGTCCGCCCAGATACGATTGGTGCATCGACGACAGCAGCACGCCGGCGAGCACAACCGCGATCAGGATCTTGTGATGGTAGTGCAGCACGGTTTCGCGGAAGCGCTTCCACGGCAGCTTCTCAATCACCGCCGGCGCGAACTCAAAGGTCAGCACCGTGGTGTACGTCATGATGCAGATGCAGACGTCGAATAGTACCGAGCGGTGGTTCCACATCACGATCGGATGCCAGAAGCGCCAGGGCAGGCCGATCTCGTAGAGATATCCCACGCAGACGGTCAGATACCCAAGAAATGAGATCAAAATCGACGCGCGCAGAATCGGCCGGTAGCGCTCCATGCCCAGCAGATAAACGGCAGCGCTGATGCCGAAGCCGGCCGCTGACAGCCCAATGCCGCACAGCGTGCTGAGCCCGACCCACAGCCCCCATGGCATCTGGTCGCTGAGATTGGTGCTAGCCCTGAACCCCTCAAAGAACCGCAAATACGTCGCATATAATCCGGTAACAAATATGATGGCTACAATGACCCGCCATAATGTGATTTCTGATTTGATTCGCGCGATCATGGCTAGCTCCTTTCCCCTTTGATCTTGTTGACGGCGGCCTTTTCCTCGGCTTCGGCCAGCGCGACCTCGCGCCGGCGCTGGGTCACCCAGTACAACGCCGATAAAATTGTGCCGCCCATGATGACGACTTTGGGCGAGTCGCCCAGCGCGCTGGCAGTCAGCGTCGGCATCGGCTGATTACCGCTCGGGGCCGGCTTGAATCCCAGCTTCTCGAACGGAACATCGGAGAGGAACAGCACGCAGCCGCCGCCCAGTTCCTCCAGTCCGTAAATGTGCGGAACATAGGATGAGTCGCCGCGAATGCGGTTCCAGGCTTCGTTGATGAGCTCGTCGCGATTCCCGAATATGGTGGCTTGCACGGGACAGGCCTCGGCGCAGGCGGGCGGCTTTCCGGCCTTGATCCGCTCCGAGCACATGTCGCACTTCTTCACGAAAGGCACCAGCTTGGTCCACTGATATCGTGGCACCTGGTTCGGGCATGCCAGCATGCAGTAGCGGCAGCCGATGCACTTGTCGGCGTTGTACACCACCGGTCCCAGCGCGGTCTTGCTGATCGCTCCCACCGGACATGCCGAAGCGCAGGCGGGATCTTCGCAGTGCATGCACAGCCTGCGCACGAACTTGTCGCCGCGTGTCTCGACCACTGTGAACGCCGTGTCGGAAAGCGTCGGCTCCGGATCCGTGCCGAATCCGTGCAGTTGCTTGCATGCCGTCTCGCAGCTCAGGCATCCGATGCAGCGTTTGATATCGATGAGCATTGCCTTTTCTTTTGTCATGGGGATCTCCGTCTCCTTTTGCCGGTGCCTGCTATGTGAGGAAGAATTCCTTCACCAGTTGTTGCCGCGCGCTGGGCTCAAGCCGGAAGAGCATGCCTTTCACCGGCAGTCCGCCGTCTTGCGCCAAGGCTGGGCTCAGTTGCTGCACCATCGCGGCAATGCGGGCGAGGCTGTTCTGCATCCACGGCAGCACGATGGATCCCTGCAAAAGATTTCTTTCATTAATCGCAATTTCCGGGGCTTTGATCACACAAAGCCAGCCATTCTGGTATGGGTCGTCAATGACCAGGTTGGGATTCTTGAGAACCTCATGATTGATCGAGATCAGCACGCCTTCCACGGGCGAGAGCAGATTGATGTTTTCTCCGTCGCGGGTGACGGTGCAGAGAATCTGCCCCTGCCGCACCCAGCGATTCAGCTCGGCCAGTTGAATAGAATCGATTTTGCCGACGAGATTGCCGGCAAATGCATCGATGCCGACGCGGGCGTTCTGCCGGCCTTCATCGGCCACCCAGGTGTGTCCGGGATGGAAACAATATCCTTCCGGAATATTGAATGCGCCGTGCTTGAGCATGAAGGGCGCTGGAACGTTTTTCGGCGCTGAAACCTGCAAAGTCTTCGTCGCGTCCTGCGGACGGCGAAAATACATGATGGTGAGTATCAGCAAGAACGTAAGCAGGACAAATAAGATCGACATAACGCCTCCTTACCTGCTCCGCGCGACGCCGGGCTGCGCAATCGTGGCGCGAAGCGGAGAGCGATGCCATAAGTACAGCCCGGTTTGGCTGGTCAATACTGGGGAGATCATGACATCGCACTCCACATTTGCTAGTGCACGTGGAGGGCTCAGTCATTCCCAAAAAGAGGCAGTGGGTCTAAAGGAGTTAGGCAGGCGGTACCGAAAAGGGAGGTCGAAAGCGTCGCATTTTGCAGGATTACCGTCGCATTTTGCAGTGGCGCAGAATGGTATGTTGCGCTGTCCCAGCGCTGAAGCGCTGGGCTATCTTGTCATCGTCCCGCAGGACGGGAGTCGTTACCTCGCTATTCGAAGGTTTTCGCGAAAACAAAACCGATGCTGAGATAGGGATGTTAATAGAGGCAGATTGGCCCACAATTCACACCAACTCAGGCGTTTTCTTCAGCCGCCGCAGCAGCGACGTAGGATGGATGCCAAGGATGCGAGCGGCGTGAGTTTTGTTCTGTCCAGTTGCAGTCAGCACTTCGCGAATGTAGCGGTCTTCAAGCTCCCGCAAACTGACGTATTGATCGCCGGTGGGAGACAGATCGAATGACGACGACATCTCTTCGTGTTCCGGCTCGTCGTGATAGTCGCGAACTTCCTCGGGCAGCCCGTCCTCATCGATTTCGCCCTCGTCCGACAGGATCATGGTGCGCTCGATCACGTTGCGCAGCTCGCGGATATTGCCCGGCCAGGGATATTTTTGCAGCAACTCGGCAGCGGCTGGAGTGAAGCCTACGAAATTCTTTTTCAGCTCCTTATTGAAGAACTGCATGATATCGAGCGCCAGGGGCAGGATGTCCTCGCAGCGCTCGCGCAGCGGCGGAATGTAGAGCGGCAGCACATTCAAGCGGTAATACAGGTCCTCGCGAAATTCACCCTTTGTGACCGCCTCCTTCAGGATCCTGTTGGTCGCAGTAATGATGCGCACGTCCACCTGAATCGGCTTGGTCCCACCCAGACGAAGAAAGTTTCCCTCCTCAAGTACGCGCAACAGCTTGGCTTGCAGGCTGAATGAAGTGTTGCCGATCTCGTCCAGAAACAGCGTCCCACGGGAAGCCTTTTCGATCAGCCCTTCTTTGCGGCGGCGCGCATCGGTGAAGGCCCCTGGCTCGAAGCCGAAGAGCTCGCTTTCCAACAGGGTGTCGGGCAAGGCGGCGCAATTGAGGGCAACCATCGGCGCCTGCGCGCGTGAGCTGTTGTAGTGGATGGCTTTGGCCAGCACTTCTTTGCCGGTGCCGCTCTCGCCCTGGATGAGGATCGTGGTATGGTCGCTCTCCGCTGCACGCCGTGCCATCTCCAGCACTTCGCGCATAGCCGGACTGTGCGTGACTACGCGCCCAAAATCATAGCGGCCTTTGGCGGTCTCCACCGTGTCGTGAACGCGCACCCGCAGCGCCAGCATCTCGGTGGCGCGCTGGATCGTATTCACCATGTCGGCGATGTGGAAGGGTTTGATCAAATAGTCATAGGCACCCAGCTTCATCGCCTCCACGGCACGTTCCACCATGTGATAAGCGCTCATCATGACAACGATCATTGCGGGTGAAAGCTTCTTCGCCTGCCGCAGCACCTCGATTCCGTTGATGCCCGGCAGGACCACATCGAGGAGCGCCAGATCGGGCTTCTCCTCGGCGACAATCTTCAGCGCGTCTTCGCCGCTGGTCGCGAGGAGCACTTCGTAGCCCTCGCTTTCCAGGGCGCGGCCAATAGTGCGCAACGTCAGCGCTTCGTCATCGACAATCAAAATGGAATGCGCCATGGCTAGGCAATGACCTCCTCGCTCTGCTGCACCAGCTTGCCGGCTTGACGGATGGGCAGCGTCACTCGCACCGTCGTGCCCGCACCGGGGATGCTCTCCACCTGAATGTCTCCGCCGTGGCTGCGAACGTAGCTCTGGGTAATGCTCAGTCCCAAGCCCGTTCCCTTGCCGCGCTTGGTCGTGAAAAACGGCTCGAAGACGTGAGGCAGGATGTCGGCGGGTATTCCGCAGCCGGTATCGCGCACGCGTAGTTCGATCATCGGGGCGAACTTCACCTTATCGGCCAGGATGGTGATCTTGCCGTTGGGCGGTGTGGCCTGTGCGGCGTTCAGCAGCAGGTTCATCAGGATCTGCGAAAGCTGGTTGGCATCGGCCCTGATGGTGGGCAAATCCTCGGGAACGCAGTTTTGCAGCTCGATGCAGCGGAACATCGGCTGATGCGCGACAAATTTCAGGGTTTCCCTGGTAAGCCGCTGGAGATTGACCTTGCTAAGAATTAGCGGCCCGGGACGGGCGTAGTCCAGCAGCCCACGCACGGCGTAAGAGATGCGCTTGGCTCCCTCGATACACTGCTCGATCTCTTCGCGGCGCTCTTCGCCGGCTTCACGCCATTCCAATTCGAGGTGCGACAGGATACCCAGCAATGGGTTGTTGATTTCATGCGCTGCACCCAGGGCCAGCTGCGCCAGCGAAGCGTATTTCTCGTAATCCGTAAGTTGCGACTCGAACTGTAGCTTTTCCTTCGCCAGTTCGCGCTCCTCTTCCAGTCGCCGCACCAGCTCCTGCTGCGCGAGATTGCGCTCGTACTCGCGATGATCCGCCAGCTCCTTCAGGCGAGTCGATTCCCGCTCAGCCACTTTGATCCTGGTACGCGCAAACACCCCGACGACCACCGCGAGCACCAGGCCGATAACGATGCCTTCCCAGAAGCCGTTGTAGACGGGGACGCGATCGGTATTGCTCGCGCTGGCGACGCGAGGCAGAATCAGCGGTAGGGCCAGAGCGAAGGAAAATGCGCGCAGCGGCGGCATTCGCCGCCCGCGGCGTGCTCGCCTGCAATGATGACCTGGAAGGTACGAGAGGACCATACACCTCTCCTCTATGACCTTCGCTCAGAGTGGGCAAAGGAGCAGTGACCGCAGTCACGGGGAGAGGTGATGGAAGGCCATTGTTTCTCGGGATTGCGGTTTGGGCACTATCAGGCAGCGGCAACGACCACGCCCCAGCCAAGAACAGGCTGGAACGGGGCCCCCGGCGAGGAGGTTCCGTGTTCCTCAGATCCAGTAGGAGCGCCAGGGTTTAGAGGCCGGATTGCAAGCTACAAGAATTACTTTGTGCTGAGATAAACGGCGAAACCGCAATTAAGCCAGCCGCCAAGCGGCGGGATGCCGTTAGCCGGGCGCGTAAGCGCCCGGATCAGGCAGGAAATGAACCCGAGCCGCAGAGGGGCGACAGGCCTGCCAGATACAGCCGCTGAAGCCAGTGCTTCCATCTACTTTATGTCCACATCGCCCGAGCTGGTGGCCACTTCCACTTCAGGTCCGCCGCCACGTACCGTGCCCTTCAACTCGTGATTGCCCATCGAGCCTTGCACCGTGATAGGCAAGTCGGAGTGAATGGAGCCGGAACTGGTGTGCACGTCCAGATTGAAGCCGCTACCCGTTCCAACCGCAAGGCGAATGTTGCCCGAGCCGCTATGCAACTGCCAGGGAGCCGCGACGTTGCCATCGGCTTCAATGTCTCCGCTGCCAGTGCGGGCGCGGGCTCCGCCCTTGATGCCGCGCAGACGAATGGTTCCGGAGCCGGTGTGGGCATCCACATCACCCGAGCCGGTGAGATCGGCTTCGATGTCGCCACTTCCTGTCTGCGCATAGAACGGGGCAGCAACCGTTGCAGCCCGAATATTGCCGCTACCCGTCTGCAGATGCGAGCGCCCGCCCAGGTCTCGCACACGGATATCGCCGGAACCGGTTTGGCCTTGTACGGCGGAGCGCACGCCGGTGACCTCGAGATTGCCCGAGCCGCTCTGGACTTGTGCCGTGGTGTCGGCCGGAACGGTAACCTCATAGCTGATTGAGACGTGATGTTTCACGTCCTCCGGCAGGTTGTAACCGATGCGAACACTGTTGCCGTTCTGCTGAATCGGCGGATTCGATTCCACCTGGTGCACGGCGTTATCGGAGCCAAACCAGCTACTACTGTGAACGGTTCCGTGCACCAACACCTGGTTGGCGCCGCCGGTTTTAATGACCACATCTCCCGAGCCGGTGGTCAGGTCGAGGCTGACCGCTCCCGATACCTGCAACGTGCGGTCGAAGTGCCCCTCGACACGCGCGTGGAGCAAAACTGGAATTAAAAGGAAGCTGAGGAGGACCGCGGAACAGTATCTCTTCATAACGCCTCGCGGAGATTGGAATTTCGATGCTGAGAAATTCGGCTGCCGGACAGCCCAGAGAAGAATTTCAATCGTTTACTGCTGGAGGACGACCTGCTCGCCTTGCTTAAGCCCCGAGACGATCTCGGTTTTTACGCCGTTCGAGATCCCGATATTGACGGGTATCTTCTTCATCCCGTCCTTGGCGCTTGGCACCGGGATATCCACGGACGCTTTCTTGTCTTTGTCGTAGAGGATGGCGCCCTCGGGAATCATGAGCACGTTCTTGTGCTCGTCCAACATGATTTCGGCATTGGCGGTCATCTCCGCCTTCAGCTCGCCGCCGGGATTGTTGATCGAAACCCGCACCTCGAAGGTCGTGACGTTGTCCTTTTCCACCCCCATGGGGGAAATCTTGGTCACGTGCCCGGTGAAGATTTTATCTTTGAACGTTTCCACCCGAATGCGAGCCGGCTGCCCGAGATAAACTTTCCCGATATCGCTTTCGTCCACCTTGCCCTTTACGTACACCTCGCTGGTGTCGCCCAGTGTCATCACCAGCGTCGCTCCCGAACCCAGCACCAGAATGGAGCTGACCGCGTCTCCGACTTCCACGTCTCGCGACAGCACTACGCCATCAATCGGCGCCGTAATCGTGGTGTAGCTCAACTGCTCTTCGAATTGTTTTAAGCTGGCTTCATCCTTCTTCACCTGTGCCTGCGCCTGCGCCACCTTTGCCTTGTTCACCGTCAGTTGCGCCCGTGCAACGTCGCGCTTATTGACCGCCATGATGTAGCTGCGCTGCGCGTCATCCAGCGTTGCCTGTGAGACAACCCCGTCCTTCGACATCTCCTGCGCGCGCTCATAGGCCCGTTGCAGGGTAGGAATATCCACGCCCTCGGCATCGACCTCCGCCCGCTTCTCATCGGCCTCAGCACTCTTCAGGTTGGCCTGTGACGACAGCAGTTGCGCCTGCGCGGAGTTCACCTGAGCTTCGATCTCGATCTTGTCTAATTCCGCCAGTAGCTGACCTTGCTTCACGTGGTCGCCGGTGTCCACGTACAGCTTCTTGACGATGCCGCTGGCCTTCGACTTGATTTCCACCTTGGTGATGGGCGTGACTTTACCGGTGGCTACCACGCTTTTGACAATGTCGCCCCGTTCCACTTTAGCGAGTTTGGTGGGATCGATCTTGGTACCACCGCGCGTCGCCGCCACCGCGACGACGACCAGCGCCACCACCGCCAGCGACACGATGGTTATGATCATCCAGCGCTTTTTCTTATTATTTTTGCCGTTTGCCACTTGCGGCCTCCGCTAGCAGGCTGGGAATCCGTTCTGTAAGTTGGTACGTACAAGAAGAGCGGTTTGTTCCTTCCGGAATAGGGAAAGGCCCAGAACTGCCCCTCCTTGTTGATTAGACCGCCGGGATCAACAAATCGATAGCAGATTGGCGCTGGTGTACAGTGTCGGGCCGCAAAGTGGCTACACGCGCGCCATGCTCTGCATGTAACTTTTGGCCAGCCAGATAATCATATTGGCTGTTGCGTGTGAGGTGCGAATGCCTGAAGCACGATCGGCAGAACCGCCAGCCGACGAGGAACCCAAAGCAACAGAGCCGGGGCTGGAAGAGAGCGAATCCGCGCTCCCAAGCCAGCAGGAGGAGCGGCGGGAGCAATCCTCGGATTCGCGCGAAGGGCGGCAGCAGAAACCGCCTGCGCCACTTTTCCGCCGCTTCGCTCCCGGCGGCGAGGAAGTGCGTGATGTCACCCCGGCAGAGCGTAAGCCACTGAATCGGCGTGAGTTGCTTAAGCTGGCTCCGGTCGTCGCGGTGGGGGCGTTCGCTATTCCTAAGCTGCGCGAGCCTCTCCTGATGAACGGGCTTGGGTTCAGCGACTGGGCCTCGGGTGAGCTTTTCGGACGCCGCCACCTGGCGCAGACCTTCAGCGATCGCGACGTCGTGCCCTTCGACCGTTTTCCTTACAACTACTACGACGTTTTAGACCCGGAAGTCGACGTCGACCGCTGGACGTTGACCGTGGAGGGCATGGTGAAGCGCCCCGGAGAATACAAACTGGCGCAGATCCGGGCGCTTCCCAAACTCGTGCAAAACACCCGCCATGTGTGCGTCGAAGGCTGGGACGTGATCGGCAACTTCGGCGGGGTACGCGCCTCAGACCTTCTGCGCTGGGTCGGGGGCGATACCAGCGCACGCTTCCTCGAGGTTGAGTGCGCGGACGAGTACTACGAGTCCTTCGACATGGCGAGCATTCTCCATCCCCAAACCCTGTTCTGTTACGAGATGTACGGCAAGCCGCTCGACCGCGGCCATGGCGCTCCGCTGCGGCTGCAGATGCCAACCAAGATCGGCTATAAGCAGGCCAAGTATCTCCTTAGCGTTCGCGTCACCAACGTCTTAAAGGCGGACAGGCGTGGCTACTGGGAAGACCAGGGATATAGCTGGTACGGAGGACTGTGATCGATGGCGACGAACGCGATGGCAGTAACGAAGAATAAGGCGGCGCCGATCACCGTTGCTTATGAGCATCCATTGGTCGTGCGCGTGGCGCACTGGCTGAATGCAGTTGCCGTGTTTGTGCTGATCGCCAGCGGGCTGCGCATCTTCAGGGCCTTTCCCAGCTTCGGTCCGAAGATTCCGCAGAAGAACTTCTTTATTCCGCCAGCGCAGCTCACACTGGGTGGGTGGTTGGCAGGCGCACTGCAATGGCACTTCACGTTTATGTGGATCTTCGTCGGCAGCGGTTTGCTATATGTGATCTACCAGATCGTGACCGGTCACTGGCGGCAGGTGCTCTTTATGCCGCGCGATGTGAAAGGCGTGTGGCCGATGGTGCGCCATTATTTCTTCTTCGCCGCGAAGCCGCCCCTCGCCGCTGCCTACAATCCACTGCAGAAGCTCGCCTATACCTCGACCATTTTCTTCGGCGTGATGTCCACTCTGACCGGGGTGGTGCTCTACAAGCCGGTGCAGTTCTGGTGGCTCACCTGGCTGATGGGCGGCTTCCATCTCGCACGTATCTGGCATTTCGTCGCGATGTGTGGATTTGTGGCCTTCATTCCCGGCCATCTCATCATGGTGCTGTTACACGGCTGGAACAATTTCTACTCGATGATCACCGGCTGGAAGCGCGATCCGGAATACGTGGAGTAAAAGACTTTATTCACCACGGAGACACAGAGATCACGGAGAACTTGGCGATATCGGATTTTGAAGGGGCACAGCTCTAGCTGCGCCATATTGCAGTTTACTTACTTGTCTCATTCCGAGGGCAGCTTCGTCATTGTGCATCCCGAATGCTTTCTTCTGCCATCCCCAGCGAAGCGAAGCCGAGGGATCTGCGGTTCTGTGTTCTAGAGCGGTTCTTGCTATTGGGACAAAAAAACAAACATTCTGCTGAAAATGCAGTCCTGCGGCGTCAGTTTGCGATTTGTCCCAATCCGCCGAACTTAACCATGCGTACTCTCTACAGGCGTCCAGGAACCGATGCGGTAGAGCCGGTCGACCGGTACAGATGGTTTGTAACCTTCGGGAAAATGGCGACTCTAATCGCTTGAGAATGGTTGGGGGCCTAAAAGTTGAAGAGAGGAACGTTATGTCCAAGTGGTCTACGCGTTTGTTTCTTGCGTCACTGATGATTGCACTGGCAGCGGGTGTGTTTCTGCATAGTAGCGCGGCCGCGAGCGAGAGCGCGAAGGCTCTCCCCAGACCAGCGGTCGATGAAGCCCTGGCGAGCGCACCCGGCCAGGAAACCGTGGTCGTTGCCGGAGGGTGTTTCTGGGGCATCCAGGCTGTATTTCAGCATGTGAAGGGCGTTGTAAGCGCCACCTCGGGTTATTCAGGCGGCGGGTCCAGCACCGCGGAATACGAAACCGTGAGCACCGGGACGACCGGCCATGCCGAGTCGGTGAAGATTGTTTACGATCCCTCCAAGATCTCCTACGGGGAGTTGCTGCAAGTGTTCTTTTCTGTCGCCCACGACCCGACGCAACTGAACCGCCAGGGCCCGGACGACGGCACCCAGTACCGCTCGGTCATCTTCTACGGCAACGACGAGCAGAAAAAGGTGGCGCAAGATTACATCGCCCAACTGGAGCAGGCGAAGTTATTTCCGCACAAGATCGTCACCCAGGTGGTCCCCCTGAAGGCGTTTTATCCGGCAGAAGGTTACCACCAGAACTACGCAGCCCGTCATCCCGACAACCCGTACATCGCGCGATTTGATGCGCCCAAGGTAGCCAATTTGCAGCAAATGTTCCCGCAGCTGTACCGCAATCAGTAAGCGACAACCGTTGCCGGGAAAAACGTGAGTAAATTTATGAGCGATCGCAGAAGTTTTCTGAAAACCAGTTTGTTATCTCTATCTGGAGTTGCCCTTATGAGCCTGGTAAAACCGTCTGAAACCGAAGCTGCCACTGAACACGTTGAAATCGTCGCCTTCAAGGATTCGGGCGAAAGAATCGGCCCCGAGCGGGTGGAGAAGATTATGAAAACCGAGGCCGAGTGGCGCGCCCAGTTGAGCCCCGAGCAGTTCGATGTCACCCGGCAGAAAGGAACAGAGCGCGCATTTACCGGACAGTATTGGGACCTGCACGCGAAGGGCATCTTCCGCTGCGTGTGCTGCAAGAACGCGCTGTTCAGCTCGGCTACGAAATTCGACTCCGGCACCGGCTGGCCCAGCTTCTGGCAGCCGATTGCCAAGGAGAACGTGAAGACGGCCAACGATCTCAGTGTCGGGATGATGCGCTCGGAGGTGCTGTGCACCGAGTGCGACGCGCACCTGGGACACGTCTTCGACGATGGCCCACGTCCCACCGGGTTGCGCTATTGCATGAATTCGGTGTCACTGCTGTTTGTGAAGAGCTAAATCCAGATTTGTGACTACGAGTGCACCGGGGCACTTTGGAGCAGCGAAGCGTTGGCTCTGACTGCCCGTTACAGCGTCCCCGCCAGGTAATCTCGGGTGCGCGTGCCTTCGGGCCCGCAGCAATCCCCTCTCACGTCCATTGCGGCTGCAAGCCTTGGCGGGCACCTATGGTAACGGGCGGGAGTACCCGCTTTCCCGTATGTCACGCGTGACAATGACGATGTGGCGCGCGCTCACTCCTCGCGTCAATTCGCGCCCGCATCTCTCATTATGTTTTGTTAAGTGTTGTTACGCGGCCGCACCCAGCCCGCATCTGCGGTGTTTCCTCCTATAGCGAAGTAGTGATTTGGAGAAAAATATGCGAAAGCTACTGCTACTCGGTCTGCTGCTGGCGTTCGGCGCAGGAGCGGTAGGATTGCCTGCGGTTGCGCAGAATTCCCCGGCGACACCGTCCAGCCAGACTGCGGAACCGGTGCTTACCAGTAACGGACCTGTGGTCGTCGATTTCGGCAAACATCCCGCTCAGTCCAGCGATCCGGTTGAGACCAACATTGCCCGGGATGTCCGTCACGAACTGCTGCTGCTGCCGTACTACTCCTTATTTGACGACCTGGAGTACAGGGTGCAAGGCCGAACCGTAACCCTGAGCGGCAGCGTGACTAGCGTTCACTCGCAAACCAAGCAGGACGCCGAACGCGCGGTGAAACGCATTGAGGGCGTGGAAAGCGTCATCAACAACATCCAGGTGCTGCCCCCGGCTCCTTTCGACGAGCAGGTATTACGCGCGCTGATGAATGCGGGAGGGTTGTCGCAATACTTCTGGGAAGCGGCGCCCAGCATTCACATTATCGTGAACAACCAGCGGGTCACGTTGAAAGGCTTCGTCAATAGTGAGGGCGACAAGAACCTGGCGACGATTACGGCTAAGGAAGTGCCAAATGTTTTTCAGGTCACCAACGATCTGCAAGTGGTGAAGTGAGGCTTGGTCGAACCACGCCGGGCTGCCGCGCATAGCTCCACGGTGGCTCGGCCGCTGGTTGTAATCTCCGCGGCGATGATGCGCCCCAACCTGCGATGTACTTCCGTAATCGAAACAAACCTCTTCTGCAACCAGGGCCGCTCATATCTGCCTTCTAGGTGATGGCCGTCACATGGCTTTTGGCCGCGAGTTCTCTATCATTCATTGAAGCGGAAGATTGTTGCGCTGGTCTCGGTCGGAATCTTTCGTGTTGAGATGCTAAAGCCGTTCAGATTCGTCGTAGCGTCGGGCAGTGCCGTGCTGGCGCTGGTTGCCACCACTGCCTACGAGGTGCTCAAGTCCGCTGCATTCCCTCACGTCTCCCTCAGCCAATCGCAAGCCGCGACAATCCTATTCTGCACAGTTGCAGTCTTCCTCCTCAGTCTGGCGGTATTCCGACTGCGGCAAGTTGATTTGGAGCGTTTAAATCGCGAGCACGCAAATTTCGAGACCGTCGTCGAACACCTGCCGGGATTGGCTTGCATCGTTGACCAAAATGAACGATTTGTGCGGTGGAATATTCGCGCGGAATCGACCCTGGGCTACTCCCCTGACGAGATGGCAGGGATGTCTCCCGTGGACGTGATCGCGGAGGACTGCCGGCAGGGCATCCGCAGCAGCCTGGGAGTGGCATTTGAAACCGGGTACGCCGAGACGGAAGCTGCCTGGCTAACCAAGGACGGCAATCGTATCCCATGCTATCTAACCGGAGTACGCATTTTTCTGAATGGCCAGCCGTGCGTGTTGAGCGTGGGCTTCGATATCAGCCGGCAGAAGCGCGTCGAGGAAGAGCTTCGCAAAAGCGAGGAGCAGTATCGCAGACTGCTGAAAAACCTTCCCGATGTAGCCTGGACCTCGGACATTAACGGGCAGACGACCTACGTCAGCCCGAACGTGGAAGAGGTATTTGGGTACACACCGCAGGATGTCCTTAAGGGAGGAAGAGAGCTGCGGCTATCGCGCATCCATCCGGCAGATGCAGAGAGCGTGACAAAGAGCTACGAAGCACTGTTCCTGGAAAACCGCATCTTTGACCTGGAATACCGCATGCGGCGCAAGGATGACATCTGGGTATGGGTCCGTAACCGCGCCTTGCGGACCTACCAACAGAACGGCGTGCGATTCGCGGACGGCGTCCTCAGCGACATCAGCGAGCGCAAGCGGGCCGAGCAGATCGATTCCCAACTCGTCTCGATCGTCATGTCCTCCGGCGACGCCATCATCGGCAAAACCACCGACGGTACGATCACGTCCTGGAACCCAGCTGCGGAAAGAATGTTCGGGTACTCCGTCGAGGAGGCGCTGGGAAAGCATATCTCGATGCTCATACCGCCCGAGCGTATGGATGAAATACCGGCAGTTATGGGCAAGATTGCCCGTAATGAAGCCATAGCACGCTTCGACTCAGTGTGCCTGCGTAAAGATGGCAGCCGCTTCGATGTATCTCTCGCCATATCTCCCATTGTGGACAAAACCGGGGCGATCCTCGGAATTTCCACCATTGCTCACGACATCAGTTTGCGTAAGCGGGCCGAGCAAGCATTACGCCTCTCCGAGCAGAGCCTGGCTTTGCGAAATCAGATCGCCAACATCTTTCTGACCATGCCGGACGAAGGCATGTACAAAGAGGTGTTGCACATAGTGTTGAAGGCCACCGAAAGCAAGTATGGCCTGTTCGGCTACGTGGCAGAAGACGGCACGCTCATGGTGCCCTCGATGAGCACTGAGGTGTGGAACGACTGCCAGGTTTGGAATAAGAATGCCTGCTTTCCCCACGACACCTGGGCGGGTCTGTGGGGGCGGGCGCTGATCGAGAAAAAGGCGCTATACAGCAATGACAGCGGACATGTCCCTGGTGGCCATATTGCAATCGAACGCGCCATGGCGGTGCCCATCCTGTATCAAGGCCGGGTTCTTGGACTATTGGTGACGGCAAACAAGGCCACGGATTATGGCGAGCACGACAGGGATCTGCTCGAACAAGTGGCCACTTATCTGGCGTCGGTCCTATCCGCCCGGCTGCAGCGCGACGCGCTGGATCGGGCACGGCAGCAGGCGGAAGACGCATTGATAAAGGCCAAGGATGTAGCCGAAGATGCGAATCGTGCGAAGACTCAGTTTCTGGCCAACATCAGCCACGAGCTCCGCACACCGATGAATGGCATCCTGGGCATGACCGAGCTGGCGCTGGATACCGCCCTTGACGCTGAGCAGCGCGAATACCTGCTCACGATTCGATCCTCCGGCAATGCCCTGCTCCACCTGATCAGCGAGCTGTTGGACTTCTCGAAAGCGGAGTCGGGCAAGCTGAAGCTGGAACCGGTTACTTTCAATGTTCGTGAGATGGTGAGGCGGACGCTGCGGCCCTTTATGCTCCAGGCCCAGCAAGTAGGCTTGGAAATCGCGTTGCGCATCGATCCTGCAATTCCCGATGCTACGGTTGGCGATCCGCAGCGCCTGCGCCAAGTCTTAGTGAACCTGGTGGGAAATGCGATTAAGTTTACCCATCAGGGCTCAATCACCATCGAGGTGTTCTGCAATTCGCAAACGGAAGAGGAAATAGAACTGCAATTCAGCGTGCGTGATACCGGTATTGGCATTCCGAAAGACAAACATGCCGCGATTTTCGAGCCGTTCATGCAAACTGATGGCAGCATCACTCGCAGGTACGGCGGCACGGGGCTGGGACTGGCAATCGCGACCCAACTCATCGAACTCATGGGCGGCAAACTGTCGGTGGAGAGCACGCCTGGCAAGGGCAGTACCTTTAGCTTCACGGTTCGTTTGCAAGCTGCTAACCATCCTGTCCTGGTGGCCTAGATACCATCCCCCAAGTTGGGCAGGAGGCGTTCCAGTGAACCAGGCAGCGATGGATCTCGTCGATCGAATGCGCTGGAGTCGGCAGCTTCGAGGTGCACGGCCCTGAATTTTCTGACGTATCCAACCGCGACGAAGTACACTCGCGATAGGGTTTTCCAGGTATGGAGACAGCCGTCGCTTCGAGCTTGCGCCGATTTTCCGCACCTTTGGCGCTTATCTGGAGTTACTTTTGTCACGAACGATAGAAGTGGATGCCGGCGCATCCGGCAGCACGGTGAGCATGTCGCCCGGGGATAAGCTGCGCCTGACCTTAGCCGAAACTCGCACCGCCGGATTCCGTTGGCAGGTTGTTTCGCCAGCTTCGACCGTGTTTGAAATATCCGACGACGGCTTCCTGCCTGCAAGCGGTGTCGGCGGTGCGGGCCTGCATCGCTGGACGGTGACAGCGCGGGCGGCAGGATCGGCGAGCCTGGAGATGGAACATGTCCGCTCCTGGGGCGCCTCGGTTGCGGCGCAGAGGTTTAGCCTGAGCCTCGACGTGGGCGGGTAGAAGGACTTTGTCCAGCGATCGGGACCCGTCCTAGGTCTTCAGCCAGATCACAGGAAAGTTGTGGCCCAGTCGGCGGAAATCCGAGTCACTGGTCACCAGGCTTGCTCGATATTCCGTTGCGAGTGCGGCAGCAAAGCTGTCGACGTAGTAGAGTTTGTACGTGGCCTTCACCCTGGCAGCCTGGATTGCCCGGTCCGACGTTACCTCCACAACCGTCATCGGCAGTGGCTGAACTGCGCTCATGATTGCGCCTGCCCGATCCTCCCCGTGTTCCCGCAGGATCACGCCATACGCCTCACCATAGTTCACCGCGGACATGGCGATTTCCGCGCGTCCCCGTACCGCCTCCTTCAGCAATTCATTCACTTTTCGGGCTCCGGGCTTTTCCTGTAAGAACGCAAATAACGCACTCGCATCGAAGACGTAAGTCTTCACCGCTTGCGCTCACCTTCCGCACGGTGATCTTCTTCCCATTTGGCCAGCAAATCGGGGCCGTTGCCCTCAAGACAGCCCATCACGCGATCAACGTACTGTTCGGTTATCTCCTGGAGAACAATGCGGCCGAACTGGTCTTCGAGAAACTTAACTCGGGTACCAGCCTGAATCCCGTGCTTTCGCCGGAGCGACGCCGGAATTACAAGTTGGCCTTTTGACGTGAATGTCGCACTTTCCTCTTTCATGTCTTACATTCTAAGATACATAAGATCAAGGGGCAAGCACTCGTTCTGTTGCGCTCAGCCCTTCAGTAGCTAGGGCTGACCACCGCAGCCGCTTGCTACTCCATTCCCAACTGCCAGAAGAGAAACGAATAGATATCGGTCCACTCCTCCACGATTTTTGAAATCGGCTTCCCTGCCCCGTGTCCGGCTTTCGGCTCGATGCGCAGCAGGATCGGATTCGGCCCTCCGTTGGCCACCTGTAACTCGGCCGTCATCTTCTTGGCGTGCATGGGATCGACCCGAGTATCGGTGTCGGCGGTCATGAACAGCACCGCGGGATACACGGTTCCATCCTTTACATGGTGATAGGGCGAGTAGGCATACAGCCACTGAAACTGCTTCGGATCGTCGGACGAACCGTACTCCGGGATCCAGAGCTTAGCAATCTGGAAGTTCTGATACCGCAGCATGTCGAGCAGCGGCACCTGGCACACTACTGCGCGAAACAGGTCAGGCCGCTGCGTGAGCGCCGCGCCCATGAGCAGCCCGCCATTGCTGCCGCCGCGAATGGCCAGGTGCTCCTTATCGGTATAGCCCTCTTTTTGCAGATATTCGGCGGCGGCAATAAAATCGTCGAAGACATTCTGTTTCTTGTCGAGCATTCCCGCCCGGTGCCAGTCTTCGCCAAATTCGCTGCCGCCTCGCAGATTAGCCATGGCGAAAATGCCACCGCGATCAAGCCAGGGAAACAGCGCTTTGTTAAACTCCGGCGTCATGCTGACGTTGAAACCACCATATCCGGTGAGCAGCGCGGGATTGTGCCCGGTCAGCTTCACCCCTTTGCGCATCACCAGGAACATCGGAACCCGTGTTCCGTCCTTCGAGTTGTACCAGACTTGCTTTGTCTCGTATTGACTGGGGTCGATGCCGGTTTGTACGGAGTCCCAAATCGTGCTCTTCTGCGCGGGAATGTCGAAGCGGTAGATGGTCGCCGGCACAGTAAATGACGAGAACACATAAAACGCGCTGCTGCTGTCGTACTCGCCACCCATGCTGGTGATGGTGCCCAGTGTGGGCATTTCCACCTCGCCCAGGGGCTTACCATCCGTGGTGAAGCGTTTCAGCAGCGAGTGCGCGTTCAGTTCATATCCTGCGAACAGTTGGCCACCGATAACGTTCAGCGACGTGAGCACGGCATCGGATTGCGGAATGATCTCGCGCCAGTGCTCGCGCGTGGGCGTGCTGGCCGGTGTTTTGAAGACGCGGTAGCGCGGACTGTCTTCGTTGGTCAGAATGTAGAGATCGCCCTTATAAGGCTGGGCGAAGTATAGGAAGTCCTTGCCTTGGGTGATTCGCACCGGCGCCGAATTCCCACGCACATCCAGGAGATAAAGCTCGCCCTTGGTCCAGCCCTGATCGACCAGAATGCAGAGCCAGCGGCCGTCGTTCGACAGCACAACGCTGGGCCAGTCTTGCGGGTCGCGGCCCTCGCCGAAGATCAGCGGATCCTTTGCCGGATCGCTGCCCAGCGCGTGATAGAAGACGTGCCGGTTGTACATCTCCTGACCAGCGGCCACCTCGCCGGGCTTGGGATAACGCGTGTAGTAGAAGCCGTTGTCGTCCGGCTTCCAGGCAATGCTGGCAGCACGAGTGCGCGCAATGGTGTCGGGCAGTAACTTATGCGTCGCGGTCTCGATCACGCGCAAAGTGCTCATCTCCGAGCCGCTTTCCGAGGTGCCGTACGCAACATACTTGCCGTCATGCGACGGCTGCCACCAGTCGAGCGCGACCGTGCCGTCCTTGGAAAGCTGGTTCGCATCCACCAGCGCCTCGTCACGGCCATCAACACCTTTGCGGACGTACAACACGGGCTGATTCTGCTTACCGTCGCGGCGGGTGTGGAAATAGTAGTCGCCGCCGACTTCGGTTTCGCCCAGGGTGCCGATCTCGAGTAATTTCTCGATGCGATCGTGCAACTGGTCGCGTCCGGGAAGTTTGTCCAGAATATGGCGCGTGTAGGTCAGTTGCGCTTCCACCCATTGCTGCGTCTCGGGACTGCTGCCGTCCTCCAGCCAGCGATAGGGATCGACAATCTTGTGACCGAAGTAATCGTCGGTGACCGGTTGTTGCTTGGTGGCAGGCGGCTTTTGGAGGTCCATGGCGGAAGAAGTGTCGGCGTTGTGGTCCTGCGCTAATGATGTGGATGCCAACACGATTAGAGAGCTTAGGAGAGTCAGAGGAACAGAGATATGCAGGTTCATGGGAAGAGATCGCGCCACAGCATCGTGTGGCCGGGCGAACGTAATATCCGCTTGCCTCGAGCCTAGCAGCTTCGCCAGGCGCCGCCAAACAGCGTCGACGCCAAGTATAGACTTCTGACGACCCGCCTGTCGGCCCCTATGTACCAGGATGAAACTCACTCCCGCCGGACAGCGCCGTCGCCTTTGACGTGCGGGACACAGGCCGCTACAATACACTTATATTTTGCAGCGCAGAATGCCGCGCGCCAACACTCCTCAGTAGCTCAATGGCAGAGCATCCGGCTGTTAACCGGAGGGTTGTAGGTTCGAGTCCTACCTGAGGAGCCATTCTTTTCTTGGACTTGCCGCAAATCCACGAAAACGATTTGGGTCAGATAAGGGTCACATAAGTTTACTAGGTGGGTACAGGCCTCTACTGAATGCGTGTGGCCTGCTGCTTGACGAAGTTCACCAGCTGCTGCTGGATCCGCCGCTTGGCTTCCATACCAAGATCTCCATAGACCTCGGATGTCGTGGCGAGGTTCTCGTGCCGCAGAAGAGTTTTGACCTCCTCCAACTCGAGTCCTGCCTCTTTGCCCCAAGCGCTCACCGTGTGGCGGAAGCTGTGCCAGCCGATGTTGGGAAGACCAAGCGCCAAGGCAACCGGCTTGATGTGCGTCTTGAGCAACTGCGCCGGCCAGAACGGTCGCTTGCCCTTCGTGTAGGGCGAGGCAAAGACCCAATCGCCGGCTGCGCCGTAAATGGTGACGGAGCGCCACTGGCGCAGCAACTCCAACACCTCTTCCGGTACCGGCAAATTGGTGCGTGACGCTTCGGTCTTGAGTGGCGTTATTCGTCCTTGGACGCAGCCTTGGCGAAAGGACACCACGCCGAGATCCAATTCCAGATCCTGCCACTTTAGTCCGAATGCCTCGCTGATACGCGGCCCCAGCCAGCCCGCAAAAGCGACTGCTACTTTCTCGCAAGGCCCCAATCGGCTCAATAGCGAGAAGAACCCGGCTGCCGTTAACTGCATCGGTTGCTTTTGCCGTTTGGTTGAGCCACGGGGTAATTCGACCCGCTTTTCGCCCATCGGGTTCTCGTTTAGGTAGCCCCACTTCACTGCGAACTTGAACGTGAGCTTCATCACGTTCCAAATGGAGCGAACCATTTTCGGTGCAAGACCATTGGCGTTCTTGGGTGAGCGCCATAAGGAGCGCAGCCATTCCTCGATGCTCGCCCGGACCGCAGGCTTGTTGAATTCCTGAAGCCGGTAATCCTGCCAATGCGGCCGGACCCAGCGGTTCAGGGCCGACATGTAGGACTTCGCGCACTGGAAGGACATTGGCGCCGCGCTGTCCTGCACGCCGCCAAGAGGAACGTCGAGACAGGGACGGAGTATCTGCTCGATGTAGCGATCGATCAGGCCACCCATGGTCGGGCATTCCGGGTTGAGGGTTTCGGGATTGGCTGACAGCCGCAGATGCTCGCTCGCACGCTCGGCTGCCGCCCGGGTTGGGTACTGCTCCTGGGTACCGACGATGGTCTTGCGGCGCCGTTTCCGCCCTGCTTCGAATTCGACGAAACGGTAAACCCATACGTCCGGCCCTCGGGAGCGCTTTTCCAGTGTCAGCGTTCCGTACTGGTACTTCGACCGCCGCTTCACTCGGTTCATTCACGAACCTCCTGAGTGCGGCGCAGATGACACTGTGAATCTAGCACGAAACCACCCACTCACATCGCCGGCGTACAACCATTCGGTGTCGCACCCCCTTTTGGTGCCTTTACCGCGACATGTTGCTGACGACCTGAAGGGGATATCATCATCAGGCGATCTTGCGGTTGAGCCAGTCGTTTAGAGCGGAGACACGGAATCGCCACAATTTGCCGACGTGTACGCCGCAGATCTCGCCATTTCGGGCCAGGCGCTGCAGCGTTTTGGGATGAATTTTGAGCAGGGCTGCAGCCTCATCCGAGTCAAGAAGCGGCTCGAACGATAAGGGCGCCATTGCCAGAATTGGCGGTGCGGAGTTCTGGTTCGAATTTTCCATTGGGACCTCCAAGCTTTTGTTGCCGGCGGTTGGAATTTGCGTGCCGGTTGGTGATCGGCGGTACCTTGCTATGGCCAGTTTTCGCGCTAGATACAACCGTGCCTCTCCAGCGCTGTTGTTACTCCCCAATTTAAGGGTCGTCAAACGGGCGTAGTCATTGGCAGCGAATGGAAACGGCAGGAGCCGTTAGCGGGCGGCGAAACTCTCGTTGCCAAGGCCAGCCATCTCAGTTTCTGTTCGCTGATGGCGACAGTAACGGATGGCGAAGTCTCAGTTCGATTGCGTCGGAGCAATATTTTACCAATCGCACTTTGACTGGGGGCAGAATCGCATTCGCCCCGGGAAATGCGGCACGTGCCGTTCGGGAATCACACTCCAATAGCTACGTTAAGTCGATTGCCTCACCCAAGCGCTGCCTGATCTCCTGGAGCCAAACTCTGGGATTCGTACCGTGGATGACGCGTCCCAGAAATCCGAGCCGCTCGGCGGCATTGTTGCGGTTCCTCCGAATGTCGTCCTTGGTGATCTTGGTATACAGGGCGAGAAAGGTATCCAGGTTCCGGGGTTTGGCAAAGACGTAAGTCGCATGGCCGAGCTGTGGGGTTTCGACGACCACTGCTTTCTCAACGTCGAAGATGTATTCATCCCGAAACAGATAAATCCGGCGTGCCCGGCGAGAGATCTGGCGATAGAAGAATGGGTCATAATCCGCACGCCAGCTGATCTGTGCGACATCAAAGTCACCGGGTAGACGCAGCTCGGAACACATTCGCTGCAACTCCGCTTTCTCGACTGCCCGATGTTCCAGGTGCAGGCGGATATGATCAAGAGCCTTTGAGTATTGACCGAAGCGACGATAGGTAGTCCGTGCTGATCTCCGCTTGCTGCTGGAAATCGGGTGGTAGTTTGACCTGTAGCCGGCTCGGCAACGCAGTCTCCCAGGTAACGAGCTCCCACTCCTCACGACGTTTGCGGTATTTGCTGCTCTGTACGAACGTGCCTTCGACCTCGATCTTGGTTCCCAACAGGTGTTTCCACTGATTCCAGGTGCGATCCCAGAGTGTATGGAGGACGGCTGGATCGAGCCAGAACTCGAGCTTGCGACGCGCGTCGCGACACACTGCCCGGTCATCGTAGAAATCGCATCTGCGCAGTGGCACATGGAAGCGCCGGCGCCGCAGCTCAGGTGAAAACGCAAGAATGCGGCGAGCGAAGAATGTTTGTCCGTCGCGGGAAGGCTCACCCGCAACCAGCAGCGACCCAAACCCACCATATGGAAATATAGCGGGGGCTTCGGGATCGGCCAGCAGCGCGTCATAGCAGGCGCGCAATTCAGGCTGACCGACGATGTTGAAGGCCCGCTCCAGCGCCACGCGCTGGCTGCGAGCAGCTCCTGCCGTTTGGAGTTCCAGGTCGCGTAGCTTGAAAGCTACGCGCAGCTCAGAGGGAGAGGCGTTGGCTGGTATACGCAGGACCTCGTACAGTGATGGGATGATCGGCTCTATGGTCGGCATCTGGCAAACGATAGAAGTACTCGCGCAAGACCTCGCACGGCAGGAAAACCGTACTGATGCCAAGGCCTCCGTGGTGAACCTCAGCCGAAACGAAGTGCTGATTTCGTTTGTCCTGTTTGGGCTGGCTGACGTAAGCGATTGGCACGTGGTAGAGATAACGGTTGGGGCAGGACGCCCGCATTCTTGGTGATCAAGATCTCTGTACGAACCGCATCTCCCGTCGAGACGGGAAAAGCGAGGTCGTCACCGATAGCGACATAAGATGCGAGAAAACGGGACACCAAGAGCTTGGTTCGATTCGCGAACACACAGATAGCGGGTTTCTCCTGCCGCTGGACGCTCACCACACGCTCGCAGCAGATGGGCGTGGACGAAGACGAAATGGAGAACGTCGAAGGCATACTTTCGGCGGGCATTATAGGGTCGTCTTGCAGAAGTCCAAAACGCTGCATGGCGCATTCCAGGTGCTTCCTGTAAAATTTCGAAAAGCCGCCACGTCAGCGCCATTCGCGATGTTCTGAAAAATTCTTGATCAGCAGGCCCGGTATCTGAGTCGGTGAGGATTCCTGTCCCAAGGGGAGTGGTATTTGTAGCGGCCCTTGTTGTGGTCGTAATTCCTGTCTCGCACTACGCCTACACTCGGTTCCGTGGCATTTCCGCCGACAAACACATCAGTTACGGTCGTTTGGAGCATCCGGAAAGTTCCACGGATCCGCAGGTCCTCCTGTCGGAGGCCGATCGCCTTTACTGGCTAAACAACGGGCCAAAAGCTGCCCCGTTATACGCGAAAGCTGAACGTCTGTTCGCAAGTCGAGGCGATACCCGGAATGAGCTCTACGCCAAGATTGGACGCCTCAGATCAGAAGCGGAGACGATGTCTTTCGTCGAGCTCTCTCGATTCCTGAGCGACCAGTTGCAGAACCCGATCATGCGCAACGATCCCACGGTTGCGGCTGTGGTGCCTCGCCGCAAAGGGTTATACCGACATCGAGATCGACCATCGAGCAGAGAAGCAAGACTGGTTGGAAGCCCAACAGATCGCAAAGAATCTCGGGGACGGCCTTTTGGCGACCAGGGCCTCGGGCGAATTGGGCGTAATCGCATTCCTGGAGGGAAATTCCGGTCGGGCGGCGAAGCTCCTGGGCGGAGCCCTTGTCTCAACAATGACTAATGGCGACAAGGGTGGTCAGATTCGCTTTCTGGAAATGATAGGAAACGGCCTAGTCGAGGTCAACCGCACCTCCGATGCCCTGATGTTTTTTGAGAGGGCTATCAAGATAGCGGAGGCTGAAGAAGACTCCGGACTTCCTTTCATGGGGTACGAGGGAAAGGCGCAAGCGCTGGTTGCGTTAGGAAGACCAGATGAAGCAATGAGAGTGCTCCAGGACGCTATTGCGAAGGCCCGATCGCAACAGAAACGCGGGCATGAGGCGCAATTACTGATTGTTCTCGGCAAGCTAGCGGCGCAGAACGGAAACAAACAAGAGGCCATCGCCGATTTGGAGGATGCGGGGCAGTTCGCAGCCAGAGTCCAGTTCTACCGAATGGAAGCTGACGCCATGTTTGAGCTGGCGAAACTTTATCGTGATTCCGGAGATCTCGCGGCCGCAGACGACCGTGCGACACAGGGTCTGGTCGCGAGCCAGCGTGTCGGAGATCGATACTACGTACCGCGGAACTTAACAATTCTGGCTGACCTTAAAGCACGACGCGGGCGCATTGCAGAAGCGAAGGTACTTTACAAGCAAGCCGAAGACGTCATTGACGGCATGCTTGGCGGCGATGACTCCTATTGGAACAGTTCCATCGCCGCTGCCATGAGCCAGACTTACCTCCAACACTTCGAACTCGTTGCGAAGGAGGCTGACACAGCCGGTGCGTTTCAAATACTGGAGCGTGTCCGAGGACGAACTCTGGCTAGCGCTTTGGGAGACAGAAACGCAGATCCGCAGTCAGGATCTACCGAAGCTGCGACACTCGACAGTTACGTTGCTACTACGCAAACCCGCCTGATGCAGACCAATAGCCCGGTCGAGCGTGAGACATTGCTCGATGCCCTGGCTGAATACGAATGGCGGTTGCGGTTGGCGTGGAACCGGGGAGATCAGCGCTTTCCCATTGATCCCGCACCGCTACCCCAGGTTCAAGACAGTCTGAAGTCAGACGAAACATTGCTGGAGTACGTGCTCGACGAGCCAAACTCCTTCTGTATTTCGGTTACGCACAAGACCGTCAGCCTGCGAGTGCTGCCGGCTGGTCGCAAGCAAATCGAAAAACTGGTTCAGCGGTACATTGATGAAATCCGCGCGAAAAAAGCTGGAGTTGAGGAGGCAAAACAACTGGATGCGTTGCTTGTGCAACCGATTCCTGAAACATCCACGGGCAAACGATTCATCGTTGTGCCGGACGGCATATTGAACCTGCTGCCGTTCGAAGCGCTACGGAATAGCGAAGGGCGATATCTGCTAGCGTCCGATGTCATCAGCTATGCTCCCTCCGCTACCGTTCTTGATGCGCTGCGGAGAGAGGACAAACAGCAAGAAGCCCCTCGACCATTTCTCGGAGTGGGCGACGTTGCTTACGAGAATCAAGGTGGCGCCGGGAAAAGAATCCCGGCTTCTGAGACACTGCGGGGTCGGTTTGTTCGCGGTTTCGCTGATTTCGTGGGAATGCCACTTCATGATCTGCCGCAGACGCGGGAAGAGGTCGAGAGCATCAGTAGAATTGTGGGAATGGGTGCTGAAACGCTGTTTGGGGCAAGCGCTACTGAGAGTGCATTCAAAAAAGAACCGCTGGATGAGTTTCGGGTTTTGCATTTGGCTGTCCACGGCTTCGCCGACCCGCAATTTCCCGAACGATCAGCGTTAGTCCTTGGAGCCGATCCGAAGACTGGTGGTCGTAGAAATCCGGCTGGAACCGCTCGGCGAGCATGAGTTTGCCTAGAACCGCGGCGTTGACGTCCATCCCAAAGCCGCGTTCCTTTGCGATCCCCAATCTGATGGCGAGCGAATTGAGGAACCGTTTGATCTGCCGTGGATTGCCTTTCGTCCCCTCGGCGAGAATCGGTCCGATCTGCTGGGCGAGAATAAATGCCGCCCCGAGTTCCTCGCGTTTCGTGTTGTCCACATCACGGACCTGGTCGAGCGTGATGCCGGAGCCGCGCCATGGCTGATTCAGCGCCTTGCGGGCAAGGGCGAGGAGGTCTTTGAATCCGATGTGGTCCTCGCCTACGATCGCCTGGACGAGCAGCAGCGTCACGTATGTGCGCGACTCCTGCACACCGAGCGCCGGTATGCGGAACGGGATCTGAATCAACTTCTCGAGGTAATTCCTCGCGTATGGCAGCGGGCCGGATACCAGCGGCAGGTTGGGAAAATGCTGCCGCACGGCGTATTCGATCATTCCCTCATCAGCGCCAATGATGAATGCCGTCTTCGGGACGAAGAGAAAGAGGCGAATCGCTTCGAGCGTGTCGATCGCGGTCGCCGGCAGACAGCGGTCAAGGTCGTCGATCAGCACGACGAGTTGGTCGATCTTTGCCTCGTCTAGGAGCTTCGCGAATTCCTCCCTAAAATGATGAATCTCATCCGGGATGCTTTCTTCTTCAGCGGGCTTCAGAAGGCCGGCGGCCTCGTCGATCCTTCCCTTGATATCATCTGCCGACATCGACTGCACATTCGCTGCGAGACTGTGGAGTCCGCCCAGCGCCGCTGCGATAATGTGCGGAGGGATGCCCGTTTTGAGACTGACGGCGAGTCCAAGGCCGTGCCGGGCGAGTTTCAAGACGTTGACCCGCTTCAGCAGCTTGTGGCCGGCTTCCTTGACCTTGCCGTAGGTTGAGCGCTGCCGAATGAGTTCGCTGACGATGACCTCGATCAGGACTGTCTTCGCGTCATCAAATCCCTGAAACGTCCAACCGTTGAACCACAGGCTTGCGACTTTCTTGTCGTCGCGCATGCCGGATTCGACCATCTTGAGGACACTGGATTTCCCGGCGCCCCAGTCACCGTGAATGCCGATCGTCAGCGCGTGCTGGCGACTTGTTTTGAGCAGCGCGACGATCGTTTTGGCAACAGCCTCGTAGTTGAGGAAGTCGACAGCCGTTTCTTGGTCGGGAATCAGCACGTCATCCACACTCTCACGCAGGCCACAACCGACGACGCGTCAGGCTGCGGCCCAACGCCCAACCGGATATCACTGACCCAGGTCGTGACCACGCACCGTCGCGAGGACCTGGGCGACCGCTTCATACAGCGTCTCGGCGGTCACGTTGAGCGCGTGCGCGGTGTCGTTTAGGTCATGGACAACGACGGTGCAGGCTTTCAGGGTCACGATGGCACTCTATTATTTTCGCTGTTTGTTCGCCTTACAGCTCAATTCGCAGACAACTGCCCCTAAATTAGGACAAATCCTTTCCATGCAACCCTGTAACATAACCCCCTTTTAAGGGGGGTTTCGTTACATTTTATGCTCGACCGAGCAAGGCAATTCCGGGTATACTTTTCATCAAACCCCCCTCTAACGGGGGGTTTCGTTACAGAGAATACCATGAACCCCCTGACACGGTCACTGTCGACACAGGAAAGCAAGGTCGTACTGGCCCTCACCGAACGGGGCCGGCGCGAGGCTACGCGCTCGGAAATCGTCGATCTGCTCGGCGGAAGCGCCAAGGCCGCCGACCATGTGATCGAATCCTTGCGTCGTAAAGGCTGGCTCCAACGGGCGACGTGGGGCGAGTATCTTCTTATACCGGCGGAGCAGGGGCCGGACGCCTTAGGCGACAGCAATCTCCTGGCGCTGGCCAGCCGCGTCGCCGATCCTTATTACATCGGCTTCAGCACCGCCGCCTCCCACTACGGGCTGACAACACAGCACCGCAACGTGATCTACGTTGTAACGCCGGTGCGGGTGCGCGCCCGCGAAGTAGGAGAAGCGCGCGTGCGGATAGTCAATCCATCCCCGGAAAAGTTTTTCGGCTTCGAGCCCGTCGATGTGCTCGGCTACAAGGTGATGATCTCCGACCGGGAGAAGACCGCCATCGACTGCGTCGACCGCCCGGCGCTCGCCGGCGGGGTGGGCGAAGCCGCGATGATCCTCGCGACCGCCAGCCGCCGGTTCGACTGGACCAAGGTGGCCAATTATCTCCAACGGATTGAGTCCGGCGCGCTCGTGCGGCGCTTTGGCTGGCTCGCCGATCACATCGCCGCCGATATGCCGGCCGAGATACGTGAACGCCTGATCGGGATGACCGGCGGCGGCAGCACGAGAGCCCGTCTAGGCCCCCTGCATTATCACAAGGTGCAGGATGCCATTGGCTATGACAAGGCCTGGCGTCTGTTCGTCAACGTATCGCGCGAAGAGCTGCACGGCAGCGCCGGCCTTGGCCGGCGCAAAACCGTTAGGAAGGACAGCTAGGAATGCTGACGCAGGCACAGGTGCAGCGTTACTCCAATGAATCGGGGCTGCGCGACATCATGATCGCGGAGAAGGAAGCGGTACTGACGTTTCTGCTTCAGCTTCTCTCGGAGCGCGGCATTCTGGACAGGCTCGCCTTCAAGGGCGGCACGTGCCTGCGGAAAATGTTCATCGGCGCGCAGGGCCGGTTTTCGACTGATCTGGACTTCACCGGAACCGAGGAGCACGATCACGAGAACGTGATCCTCGACATGATGGAGGCATTCGATCAGCCCTATCACGGAATCCAGTTCGCCATTGCGGACGAGGGCTATTACGAAACTCAGGACGGCCTGTCCTGGGGCGTTAATCCGACATACTCGCATGATTGGAATCAGGGTGGCAGCGAAATCAAGCTGCAGATCAGCCGCCGCGAAACACCGACGCTGCCGACGGAGAGGCGGGCGCAGATCGAGCAGAGTTATTTCAGGTTCCTGCCGTTCGCGCCGACTGAGATCGTCTGCCTTGCGCTCGCCGAAATCCTTGCAGAGAAAATCCGTGCCTGCTATCAGCGCAACAAGGCGCGCGACATCTACGACCTCGGAATATTCGCCACGCGGCCGCTCGACCAGGCACGCATCCGCCGCCTTGTCGTGCTCAAGCTCTGGCAGGCGCGGGATACGTTCGATCCGGCGCGCCTGATCCAGAAATTCGAGGATGGCCGGGACTTCGACTGGGACGATCTTCGCCAGTTGCTGAACCGCGCGGTGAACATTGATCGCGAGAGAATCACGCGCGATTGCGTCAGAGGGTTCGGATTTCTCTCGAACCTGGCAGAAGACGAACTCACAATTTCCCGCGACCAGTATCAGCGTGAAGAGGCTGCGGCGGCCAGGGTGCGGGCGGGGCTGTGAAAAAAATCAGGACGGTATGAAACTGTCGGAAAGAACGGTCAAGCGGCTCGGAGAAATCATCACGGGTGACAAGGGGCTTTCGCCCTACCGGGGTGGACCAAAGCTTGTCAGCTTTTTCAACGAGTTTGGCACCAGCCATACCTACGGTCAGGGTTTTCCTTCACGATGGATGTTCGCCGAAGAGTGCATACGCCAGTTCAACGGGACGCCGAAAATGAAGAAGGTCATTCTGTCCGCCGTTGATCCGCGCGATTTCATGGGCGCAACTATCTTTGACAAGGAGACACAGCAAAACAAACCGGCAAATCTGCAGGACGCGTTGACATATCTCAATGAGTTCCTGGCTTTCGACGGGTACGAGATCGTGCCGCACGGCAAAGGTTACGATGTCGTCGACAAAACGCGCGGAGAGATCGTCGTCGATGTGAAACTGGAACCCAGCCATCTGTCACACGCGTTCATCATGGAGCAAATTGAGAAGTGCCGGACGAAGATGAATCAGGGCGACTATGACGGCGCTATCACGAACGCCCGATCCCTCGTCGAGGCAGTGTTAGCAGCCATCGAGAAAGAATTCGATGCCAACGCACCTGACTATGACGGCGATCTGCCAAAGCTGTACAAGCGCGTGCAGAAGCATTTGAATCTCTCGCCCGAAAACCCGAAGATCAGCAACAGCCTGAAGCAAACTCTCACGGGTTTCATCAGCATTATTGGCGGACTGTCCGGCCTCAGTAACAAAATGGGCGATCGCCACGTTCGGGAATACAAGCCTGCGGCGCACCATGCCGCCCTGATCGTCAACGCGGCGATGACGTTCAGTAATTTCATTTTTGATACATACGCATATCAGCGGGCACAGAAAACGTAGTTTGGTCGGATTGTGTTCCTGCCGAAAGCAGTGAACAGGAACAGGAGAACGCGGATGAGCAGTCGACAGCTCGACTTGAAAGAGGTGCCGGGAATTGATGTTATACAGGCGCGGCTGGCTTCCATTGACCCCGGCCTATCGATTTCTGCCGCCGGTTATGACTTTGATCACCCATCGTATGTTCTGGAACTGAGCGGGCAAGGCCGGGAAGGACGAGTCCAGTTTTCCAGAGACTTCCTTGATGACATACGCGACAACAAAACTCCTCCAGGAAGCCGGTATTCCCAGGAACTGCACGCAAAGCTCACCGATGCGCTGCGAGAGGTTATCGAGAGCAACGGACTGATTTCGTTCAGTGAAAAAGCTCTCAAGTACAAACTTCTCCAGTTCATCTATAAGGAGAGCAAAGAACGAGAGCACATCGAGAAGTACAACACGATCGGCAGGGATGCTTCTGGCGACTTTGAGCGATGGCTGAAAATTACTCTAACTAAGGATGAGAAGGAAACGCTGATCTGGATCTGGGGTGACCTGCTCAGACTGCGCCTGATCACACCGACAGGCAAAGACCTGGTCGTTCCGGATGATTGGGTGCGGGTGACCGACAAAGGCATCGCAGCCATCGAGGGGAAATCATATGTGGAATACGATGAGCAGGAGGTATTCATCCCCAAAGGCGAGGTGTACACCGCTTATCGGACGATTAGCAACATCATGAGTCAGGGCCAGAAGGAAATCCTGGTTATCGACCCTTACGTTGATGAGGACCTGCTCGATATGTTCGCCGGCCTTGACGCTTCAGTGAAAATCAGGGTTCTGACCGAACATCTGAAGGGTAACTTCAAGCTGGCATTGCGCAAACTGCAGCACCAGCGCGGCGAAATCGAAGTCAGATGTTCGTCGCAGTTCCATGACAGATTCATTGTGGTGGACGGAAAAGTCTGCTATCAGCTCGGAGGATCCATCAACCACGCCGGCGCAAAAGCGACAGTGATCGGAACAAAATCGGACGCGATACGGCACCGTGTCATCACGGAAGCTGAAAAAGCTTGGTCGTCAGCAAGCCCGGTTTCGTAGAGTGTTATTTCGGGGAAGCGAAAGAGAGGGGCACTGAGCATGGCGCGAACAACGGAATCAATAGGTGTTTGTCGCTCTGGACGAACAAACAAAGTTGGTGCCTTCATTCGTGATCGGCAAGCGCAGCAAGGAAGCCGCTGACCCCCGAGGCTACATCGTGCGTCTGCGATCGGCTATGCCCCATGCTGGTTTGTCCCTTAAGATCTCAAGTAGAGCGGGAAAAACGCCGGGCAAACGACCGCCGCTCTGATCTCTTCCACTAGACTCCGCTATCGTGACCCGTAACTAGCCCGAGAAAATGTGGGTCAGATAAGGGTCACATAATAATCTCCTCCGCGTAACTGTTTGATCTTTCAGGTACCCGTGAGTGGTCATCTGCGCCGCTAAGTATTTGAAATTACGGCATCCCACGGGGCTGTTAACCGGAGGGTTGTAGGTTCGAGTCCTACCTGAGGAGCCATTCTTTATCATAGCGTTGGTTATCATAGCGTTGGTTCACCTTCCTCTGTACCCGATACCGCTAACCTGAGATGCAGAGCTTCGACTGTCCGATTCGCCGACTTCTCGCTCAGGTGGTTTCTGTGGTACGGCGTATCTCGGGAATGCTCGGCGCCACACTTCCCCCAAGGCGACTTCGGGGCCGGAATAGGTTCCCGGATCCCGTCATTCGCCAACGACAGATTGCAGACATTCGGCGCATGCCCTGTGAGGAACGACTAGGGCTGGGCTTTTTTCAATTTCCAAGTGGACTACTGTAACTTCGCGTACTCGGCTTTGGCTTGCTTATAGATGGGAATGTCGGGGTCGGCGTCTTTCCAGAGGGCAAGAAAGTCTTGGTAGGCGCTGCGCGCCTTGGCTTCGTCTCCTGACAACACATAGGCGCGGCCGAGTTGCAGACGCGCCAAAGCCGCCAACGGGGAATTCAATGCGATACCTTTATGGTCCAGGTACTTCTGGAACTCCGCTGCCGCTTCCTTGCCTTGATGTAGCGATAAATACGCCTGGCCCCGAACATACGCCGGATACAACGACGCACCCACCTCAAACTGGGGAGAAGGTGTGCCCAGTTCGTATTGCGCAGCGGTTCGCAATAGTTCGAGGGCCTTGGCCGCATCGTTGCGGCTAATTTCGATCGAGGCATAGATCGTTGGCAACCAGTAGCGATTGATCATGGTGTCGAGCGGAAAGCGGTGCGCCAGATCATCACTAATTCGGCGTGCCTGCTCGACATCGCCGATTCGCGCCGATGCCAGAGCCGCGAGAATCTGCACGTCCCGGGTGGCAGCGGTGCCCAGCGCAGAGGCGATTGCCTCACGGGCGCGCGCCGCATTTCCAAACTCGGCCTCCCGCAGAGCGGCGTTTATTTGCCATTCTGCGGCTGTTTCTTTCGCATCGGAGTGGAGGGCGGATTCGACGGCGCTCAGGGAGCGTTCGCGGGCGCTGGCGAGATGCCCATAGTAGGCGTCGGTATCGGAGGCGAACGAGAGGAGCACGTCTGCACCCGGTTTGTTTTTCGAACTGTCCAGTTGCCGCTGCATCTCTGCCGTGTCGCCTTCAAAAAAGGCAACTCCATAACGGTTGCCGTGCAAGATGGGGTTGTTGACCTTGTGCGCAACCGCCTCCTGATATTTGGCTTTGGCGTCGTCCGGGCGATTCAAAGCAGTGTACAAAGCAACGAGGTTGGTAAAAGCCGCTGCGCTGCCCGGATATAGACGAAGATCTTCGAGGCTAGCGTTCACCGCCGATTCGTATTGGCCCAGGTAGGTGTAATCGACTCCCAGGTTGCCGAGTGGCTCATTGCTTCGCGGATAGGTCTGGGCCCAAGTCTCATACGTCTGGATGGCTTTCTCCAACTCGCCGGTGACGAGGAGATAGTAGTTACCGGAGATGCGGAATTTCTCGCGTTCGCTCACTTTGTCGCGCAGGTCGTAAGCCTTCTGCAGGTTCTCACTGGCCAAACCCGGCTCTCGCAAGTTGTAATACGAGATTCCGAGGGCCGAGTATGCAGCGGCGAAATTCGGATCGAGTTCGACGGCCCGGTTGAAAAACGGGATCGCCGCCTCAGGACCTTTCTCCTGCAGAACCTTCCTTCCTGCCGACACGGCCTTCAACGCCGCGAGAGAGGGCGTGGTGGCTTGATCCAGCGGAGCGTCGAACTTCTCCACGGTACTGAGCGACTCACCCAGTCTCTTCCGAAGCGTCGTCGCCGCTTCATCCAGGGCACGCAAGACGTGCTCTTTGTCCTCCGCAGTTACCTGCTGCTGAGCCAGAAAATCGCCGGTCTTGCAATTGATGGCATCCAGGCCGATGACATACTGGCGGCCAAGGCTGGCAATCGAACCGGCAATGTAAGCCTTGCCGCCTGCACGTTGGCAGAGATCGCGCGCCACCTCCGGTGTCAGATTGGTATTCGGCGGCTTGGCCATGAGCCGCAGAGTGGTGCGCACTCTTGCATCCGAAAGAATGTTCAGGAAGGGCGATTGCCCCAATTGCGCCGAGATCGCCTGTTTCAGGGTGTCGTCAAAGACGGGATCGCCGGTGGTGTTGTTGAAGTCAGCCAGTACCACCGTGTCCTGCTCGGTGAGGATCGGCGCGCGGTGCGAGCGCCAATACAATCCGCCGGCGACGATGGCGGCGAGTAGCAGGACAACGGGTGCGACGATCTTCCAGCGAGAGCCGGGTTGTTGCTTCACGGCCGTCAGGGGACCGGCGACACTCACATTCGAAGACGCGGCTCGTTGCTTCTCGCCGAATACCCCGGTAGCGCTGGCCGCTCGCGCCGCCTCCATTTCACCACTGGGTGCGACACCCACGGTTCTATGCGACGAATCGCTATCGCGCTTTAGTCGCTGCAGGTCAGTACGAATATCAGAGGCGTGCTGATAGCGCAGATTGCGGTCCTTCTCCAGCGCCTTGCGAATGATGGGTTCCAGCGCGGCGGAAACTTGAGGGGTGACCTGTGACAGCGGTGGAGGCTCCTGGTGCAGGATGGCGCCGCAAATTTCACCCGAACTGGCGCCGTCGAACGGCAACTTGCCCGTCGCCATTTCGTACAGCACCACTCCGAAGGAAAAAAGGTCCGTGCGCGCGTCCAGATCCTTGACGCGTACCTGCTCGGGCGACATGTAGGCCACAGTGCCCAGCATCGCTCCTGGGCTGGTCAGGTGCGGGGGATCCGGCTCCGCCACCAAGGTCTCTGACTCGGCGCTGCCGGGTGCGGCCTTGAACTCCACCTTCGCCAGACCGAAGTCGAGAATCTTGGCGTGTCCCCGCTTGGTGACAAAAATGTTCGCCGGCTTGATGTCGCGGTGAACGATGCCTTCACCGTGTGCCGCATCCAGCGCATCGGCGATGTCGATGGCGATGGCGAGAAGCTGTTCCGGTTCGAGCGGCCGCCCGGCGATACGATGCTTCAGCGTCATGCCATCCAGAAACTCCATGGCGATGAAGGCGCGGTCATCTTCCTCCCCGATATCGTAAATAGTGCAGATGTTGGGATGGTTCAGCGCAGAAGCGGCCTGCGCCTCGCGCTGAAAACGGGCGAGAGCCTGGGAATCGCGGGCTACCTCATCAGGCAGAAACTTGAGCGCGACAAAGCGATGCAGCCGGGTGTCCTCGGCTTTGTAGACGACGCCCATACCGCCACCGCCGAGCTTCTCGATGATACGGTAGTGAGAAACTGTCTGGCCGATCACGGTCAGAAATCTTACGTCGGTAATTCAGGCAAGTCAAAGAGAGCCAAGGAATTGCCGCAGACTCAAACGCTTTGCTGACGATGAATCGGCATTTCACTCCCTATCGCCAGAATCGGCAACTCAACTACCGGAGTCCACAAACCGCCGGACCATTCCCGTAGTTGGCAAGAAACAGCGGTCGGGGAGATTGCTCCTGTGAAGTCCGGTCATCAACCTGACCGGTAACGCCCATCTCGGAACCTGACCCGCTGCTATCATCGCCGGCAGTGAGTCTGCACTATTCGACCTCGTGCTTAGCGGTGTAGCCGTCGCGGGCCAGAACTGTGTACTTAACGTCGTGGTTCTTCTGGTCCTTGATGATCAGCGGCTTGTCATCCGGCCCTACCAGTTCCACCTTCAGCTTGCGATAAGTACCGTCCTGCTTCGCATTCGTCGGCTTGTAGACGATGGTGTACTGGTTGCGAATGGCCTGGGTCACCTCGCGAAAGATATCGGGCAGCTCACCCATCATCCGGGGAGCGTAGCTGCGCCCTCCGGTCATTCTGGCAAACGCGTTCATCTGGTTCTTGGCCTGGGTATAGTCCATTAAGGCTGAGGTGACCTCGGGATTGCCGGCTCCCATCGCGTCCACCCACTCCAGGTAAGCCTCGCCAGTGCAGATGGTGTAAATGGTGACGTTGGGTGTCGCCTTTATCTTCTTCAGCGTCTTATCCAGAGTCAGCTTGCTGAAGGTGTCCCGGCCACTGGCCACGATCACCAACTCCTTCCGGCCGGGCACCCGGTCCAGCCGATCAAGCGTGTCGTAGATGGCGTCGAAGACATTCGTCTCGCTGAATCCGGGAACGCGCAGTGTATTCAGAGCGCCGAAGATGGCCTGCTTGTCCTGGGTGAAGTCGACCAGGATGTGGGTCTTCATATCGAACTCGACAACCGCGACCCAGTCCTGCGGCTGAAGATCGGACGCAAAGGCATACGACGCATTTAAGGCGTCCATCATGAAGTTGTAGTTGGTGGCCGCGAACTCGACCAGCAGGACGGCCGTGATCGGCGCCTTGCTCATGCTGACACTTTGGATTTGCTGCGGAACGCCGTCCTCCCAAATCTTGACGTGCTCCTTGACGACATCGACAGGCAATGCCATCGGACGACCATTTTTCTGTAAGACTTGGGCGTCAACAGTCACTTCTGGAACGTCAACATGCAGTGAGTACTGGGGAATGTCCGCGGGCTTCGGTTTGGGAGGCGGAGGCGGCTCATCCGAAGTGCTTTTTTTGGGAACGGCAATGGGACCGGCATCGCCGGTGGGTCCGCCCGCGGCCGCAGGCATTTGATCTTGTTGGCTTTTGCTGGGCTGCGACTGGCCCTGCGACGAGCTTTGGTCGCCACTGCCGGACTGCGCAAAAGCTGGAGCGCCCAGCAGAACAACACTTGCCACTAAAGTTGTGAGCGCCACACGGACTGGGTTAGGGAGCACAGGTGAAATACTGTGCGGCTTAAGGTACTTCTCGGAATGCATTGAATGCCTCACCAGCCAGACTGTCTGATAGTATAAATGCAATTTCAGCCTCTCTGTTTCGATGTGGGGGTCGGCAAAAAACCTGACTTGGGGTTAGACGTCCGTTTAGCCACATTGGAATGGAGTGCAGGGAAATTCCCGGCCAAATCGCCGGGCGCTAAGGCAAGGACCCAGAAGCACATGCTCCGCCGCGCGATTTCGTCTCTTCTACTCTGCTTCGTCTCTGTGGCAGCGTTCAGCGTTCAACCGTCCAGCAAAATTCAGATCATGCCCGAAGACCAGGTCAAGGCCGGCATGCACGGCGTGGCCTACACCGTCTTCGAGGGGGTAACGCCTGAGCCCATGGATGTGGAGATCCTGGGCGTGCTGCGCGACATGGCCGGCCCTAAATCTGACGTCATCCTGGCGCGGCTGCACGGCAAGAAGGTCGAATACACCGGCGTGGTCGCGGGCATGAGCGGCAGCCCGGTCTACATCGACGGGAAGTTGGTTGGCGCTATCGCCTATCGCATCGGTGAGTTTTCCAAGGAACCGATCGCCGGTATCACCCCAGCTGCCTCCATGTTAGAGATTAACGGCATGGACAAAACGCCTGCAGCCGAAGTAGCACAGGGGCTTACGGGTGAGCGGCAAGAGGCCAGCCGCACCTCCGGGCCAGGACTGCCCAGTGCATCCGGCCAGCCGTCCGGGTATGCCGATCTGTTGAAGCCGATTGAGACGCCGCTGGTGTTCAGCGGATTCAGCCAGGAAACCCTGCGGCTATTCTCGAAGGACTTCGCCTCAGCCGGCGTCACCCCGGTCATGGGTGCAGGGTCGGTTAGCAATGACAAGCAGCCGGAACCGCTCGAGCCGGGTTCGGCGGTCAGTGCGATTCTGGTGCGCGGCGACATGAATATCGCCGGAACCTGCACCGTGACCTATCTGGACGCCTCGCGTTTGCTGGCCTGTGGACACCCGTTGCTTCAGTCGGGCAGCATTGACATGCCGATGACCAAGGCGACGGTGCTGGCGACGCTGCCATCCCCGCAGAACTCGTTCAAGATCGTCAACACCACCGAGCAGGTGGGTGCATTTGTACAGGACCGGCGGGCGGGCATCATGGGACGCTTCGATCGCGAGCCGCACATGATCCCGGTGACGCTGACCTTCCGCGGTGTCTCGCATCCTAAGCAGTTCCACTACGAAGTCTTGAACAACGCCAAGATCACCCCCGCGGCGATGATGGCTACGGTGTTCAACTCTATCCAGGGCATGAACGAATACGGCGAAGACACCACCTATCGTTTACAAGGCCAAATTTCGGTGCTGGGCTATCCCAAGCTGAGCGTGAAAAATATGTACGCTCCGGCGGATGGTTCGACCCCGACTGCCTACGGCATCGCCCTCTCCATCGGCGAGAACTTCAGCCGCATCTTCGAAAATCCTTATGAGACGCCAAAGATCGAAGGCGTGGACCTGACCTTCGACCTCATTCCGGACCGCCGCTCAGCACGGCTGGAAACCGCGCGCACCGACGTAACCGAAGCCCGTCCTGGGGACGAAATCACGATTGAAGCTTTGCTGCGGCCCTATCGCGGCGACAGCATTCTGCGCCAGATTCCGATGAAGATTCCCACCTCAACTCCGAAGGGCAGGCTGCGCATCCTCATCAGCGACGGCGACACGCTGGACAAAATGCATCGGGTCTCTGCACCAATGATCCATCACCTGGATCTGGGCTCCACGATTGCCATGCTCAACAAGGAGCACAGCAATTCCGAAGTTTATGTGTCGCTGCTGGAAGCTAATCCGCAGGCCATGGTCGAAGACAAGGTGATGCCCACCCTGCCGCTTTCCGTCATGAATGTTATGGATGGCATGCGCGGCACCCAGGACATGGTAGTGGTCGCTGAATCCGCCGTGGATGAAGCCGCCACGCCCGTCGACTACGTCGTCTCCGGTTCGCAAATCATCACGCTGACCATCAAGTAGGGTGGCCGCTTTTCGCTCTCGCTCGTGGTTATCAGCTATCAGACTGTAGCTCAGGAAGTGTCGTCCCGCGGGACTCCGGGTCGGCACAGGTGGCTAGAGCTAGCGTTGTACTGGTTATGGGTTTCCCTTATTATGTGTGTATGAATATCACACTGTCGCTGGACGAAAAGCTGGTCAAAGAAGTTCGCAAAATCGCCGTCGAGCAGGATACTACCTTGACCGGAATCGTGCGCGATTATCTGCAAAAGCTGGCAACTGAGAATTCCGCTTCCGGTCGAAAACGCCGTGAGCGTGCAGCCCTGGAACGCAGCTTTGCGCAATTCCAGTTCAGAGTTGGCCAGCGCAACTGGAAACGGGAAGACCTACATGTCCGCTCCTGACTTCCTCGATACCAACGTGCTGGTGTATGCCTATGATGTTACGGACCGTCGCAAACAACGGATCGCTCAGGACCTGATCAGAAGGGCGCTAGTCGGGGAGATTGTAATCTCAACTCAGGTACTGGCGGAATTCGCCGCCACGCTGCTCCACAAACTGGTTCCTGCGGTGCCTGCCAAGAGTGTAGGCATGCTGCTTGACACACTGGGACCCATCAGGCTGATCCCGACAGACGGCGATACGGTTCGGCGCGCGGTGGAAGCGCGGAACCAATATGGCA
Source organism: uncultured Acidobacteriaceae bacterium (assembly GCA_963785825.1). Taxonomy (GTDB): domain Bacteria; phylum Acidobacteriota; class Terriglobia; order Terriglobales; family Acidobacteriaceae; genus Bog-257. The sequence continues at coordinate 726,990 of CAWAWQ010000004.1, forward strand.
TGCACTTCTATGACGGAATGATTGTGGCTGCGGCAGAGAGGGCCGGCTCTACGCGCATCTGGTCGGAAGACTTGAACGCCAGCCAGAAATATTTCGGAATAGTAGTGGAGGACCCATTCGCCTGATGACCCTCGAAATCGACCATTGCAGCAGCTTCACCGGCCAATCGGACCAATCGGTATTCATGGTGAAAACATTTCGGCTGACGCTGTTAGCGCTGTTGCTCTCAGCGTCGTGTTGGGCACAGGCCACGCGCACCTGGGAACAAACCAAGTACGACGACTTCGAAAAAGGGACAACCCACGGCATCGCCATCAGCAGCGATGGCAATCTAAGCCTGGCACCCGCTTTTAACCCGCTTTACACTTCCCCGTCGACTTATCTGTGGAGCCTGGCCACCGACGCGCAGGGCAACGTCTATGCTGCCGCCGGGTCGCCGGCGCGAGTGTACAAGCTCACGCCAGGAGGCAAGGCCAGCATCATCTTCGCGCCGCAGGAGCTTCAGGTGCAGGCGTTGGTGGTGGACAAAACGGGCGCGATCTACGCGGCCACCTCGCCCGATGGCAAGGTCTACAAGATCGTCCATGGCGGCTCGGCTCCGGGAAAGACCCCTGAAGGCTCGCATACGACAGCAGAAGTTGCCGCCGCGCAAGAGGGCGCCAAACCGGAGAATGCTCCGTCATCCGTCGCGGTTGATTCCAGCTACAGCGCGATCGTTTTCTTCGATCCTAAGACCAAGTACATTTGGGCGCTGGCGCTCGATCATGAGGGCCGGCTCTACGTCGGCACCGGCGATCGCGGCGAGATTTTCCGGGTCGATCACAACGGCAATGGCAGTCTGTTTTTCAAAAGTGACGAGGCACAAATTCGAGCCCTCGACTTCGACAATCTCGGCAATCTCATCGCCGGCACCGACGGTAGCGGACTGATTTACCGCATCTCCTCAGCCGGCGAAGCATTCGTTCTGTACAGCGCCCCGAAGAAAGAGATTACCGCCTTGGCGGTAGATCATGAGGGCAACATCTATGCTGCCGGGGCGGGCGAGAAGCGCGGTACGTCTGCGCCGGCGGGAAACCCTGCCGTGCAGGCCCCTGTGATCGCTATAGGCACGCAGTCTACTCCACCCGGATCCGGCACAACGCAGGCTCCGACAATTACCGTGCCGCCTTACCCCAATGTCGTCAATTTCGGCGGTTCTGAGGTTTACCGGCTGTCGCCGGACGGTTCGCCGAAAACCTTGTGGTCATCGCGTGACGATCTGGTCTATGCCTTGGCCTTCGATCATGATGGACGACTGCTGGCCGGGACTGGAAACCGAGGCAAGATCTACGCCATCAGCGGCAATCAGTTCATTGATTTGGCGGAAGCGAGCGCCAGTCAGGTCACTGCCTTCGCCCCTGCGCCACAAGGCGGCCTATATGCGGCAACCAGCAATCTAGGAAAGGTTTTTGTTCTTGGCCCCAACCCGGTTGCTCAGGGAACGTACGAGAGCGATGTTTTCGACGCCAAGAATTTCTCCAAGTGGGGCCGCGTCGAAGTGCGCGGCCAGGGCAGCTTTGCGCTGTTCGCACGCAGCGGAAACGTGGATAATCCCGACCGCAACTGGAGCCCGTGGAAGCCCGTCGATCTGCAGAAAAATCTTCCGGTGGATGCCCCCTCGGCGCGGTTCATTGAGTGGAAGGCGGTCCTGGAGCCCGGGAGCCGCATGCCCGGTATCGACAGCGTGACAGTCAACTATTTGCCCAAGAACATCGCCCCCGAAGTGAGCGATGTAACCGTCATGGTCGGCTCGCGCGTTGCTGCGGGCACTCATAGTGAGGTCGACAGCTCAAACTCCAGCGGCTATGAGCCGCCGCTTCCCACCATTAAGGACCGGCGCGCCATTGCGGTGAAGTGGAAGGCCCACGACGACAACGACGATACTCTGGTATATGACGTGTACTACCGCGGCGATGGCGAGACCCGCTGGAAACTCCTGCGCGATGACATTGAAGACCGCTTTCTGAATCTCGAGTCCGACCTCTTTCCGGACGGCGGCTACACCATTCGAGTGGTCGCTTCCGACTCGCCGTCGCATTCGGCAGAGGACACCTTGACGGGCGAGGCCGTCAGCTCACGCTTCGAGGTGGACAATACCCCTCCTGAGGTTGCGTTTCTAGACACGAAGGTTGAGGGCAACCAGATTCACCTGAAGTTCCGGGCGGTCGACAGCTTCTCGCCCATCAGTCACGCAGAGTACTCGATCGACGCGGGCGATTGGCAGGTAGTCGAACCCATCGGCCAGATTTCGGATTCGAAGATTGAGAGCTACGATCTTCGTGTTCCCATTTCGTCACCTGCCGAAACTGGCGAGGGAGGCACAGCGGCAGGCAAGCAAACTCCCACGGTCAGCGCCGAGGAGCACACAATCATCGTCCGCGTGTATGACCGCTTCGAAAACATGGGAATCAACAAGGTGGTGGTGCATATGCGGGCTGGCCGCTGATTCGGCCATGCAGCTTCGCCCTCTAATCGACATTCTCGCTCTGCTGGCCTGCTCAATTTACGGCACCATCCCGTTGTTCTGGCTGGTGGTGCACCCTTTCATTGAGCGCTGGCGCAAACGCGGCCGTCATGCCTATCGACTCATCGTGCCGGTTTGGGGCGGCTTCATCGCTATTGCTTTTGTTCTAATGTGGCCGTTTCGCTTCGCGCATTTCTACATGAGTTGGTATGCGTGGGCGCCTGCGGCAGGGTTCTTCCTGATCGGCTTTTCTATTTACGCGGCAGCTTTCAAGGGCTTCCATCGCAGCCAGGTGTCCGGGCTGGACGAACTGGAACCGGACCGTCACCGGCAGCAACTGATCACCAGCGGCATTCGCTCGCGCGTGCGCCATCCTATTTACCTCGGACATCTGTGCGAAATCTTCGGCTGGTGCATCGGGACGGGATTAATTTCACTCTACGCGCTAGCGGCATTCGCTCTTGTGACCGGTGCTGTGATGATCCGGATTGAGGATCGCGAGCTGGAGACTCGCTTCGGCGAGCAGTATAGAGCCTATCGTCGCGCGGTTCCTCCGGTTCTTCCCCGCGTCAGCCGGTAGCTAGCAAGCGGTCTTGGTCTTAAGAGGTGTCGAATGCCGCCGCTTTCCTCCGGTCATGCTGACCGTTTGGCTACAATGAAGTTTCTCCGGAATTTGCGCAATGCAATTTGAACTCTTTGTAGCGGCGCGCTACTTGCGGGCCAAACGACGGCAGGCCGTGATCGGAGTCATCACGGTGATCTCCATCGCGGGAGTTGCGGCGGGCGTCGCCTCGCTCATCATCGCGCTCGCCATCAATAATGGCTTCCGCCAGGATCTGCAGGACCGGCTGCTGGGTTCGACTTCGCACATTAACCTGTTACGCATCCAGAGCGACGGCATCCGCAATTGGCAGGCGCTGCTCCAGCGACTGGAGAAGCAACCGCATGTTCTTGCCGGAGCACCAGCGATTTACGAGCAGGTCCTGATCTCGCGGGGCGCTCGCGCGCAGGGCGCGATCTTGAAAGGCATCGTTCCGCGCGACGAGCGCAAAGTAAGCGATCTGCTGAATTCGGTCAAGCAAGGCGACTCCTCCTCCTTGGATCAAACTCCAGATCAGCCGCCGGCCACAGCTTCTGCCGGGGATGACGAAGCGGGACCGGCGGCTGCTAATCCGAGATCGCTACCGCCGATCATTCTCGGCAAAGATATGGCCGACGAACTGGGCGCGACAGTGGGATCTCTGGTGACGGTCACCAGTCCACAAGGCGAGCTGACGCCCTTCGGCGTTGTTCCTAAGTACAAGCGCTTCAAGGTGGTCGGTATCTTCTCCTCCGGTTTCTTCGATTACGACAACACTTGGGCCTTCATCCGCCTCTCTGACGCGCAGCGCCTGTTTGATTTAAGCGACGTCGTTTCGGTGCTGGAATTCAAAGTGGACGACATCTACAAGGCCGGCGAGATCGGTCGCCACTTGGAGGACGAAGCGGGCAAAGGGTTCATGTCCACCAACTGGATGGAGCAGAATCGGGCGTTGTTCCATGCCCTGAGGCTGGAGCGGGTCGTGACCTTCATCACCATCGGACTGATCGTCTTCGTCGCCGCGCTCAATATCCTGATCTCGCTGATCATGATGGTGATGGAGAAGACGCGCGATATCGCGGTGCTGGTATCAATGGGGGCGAAGCGGCGGCAGATCCGCCGCATCTTCATGTATCAGGGAATCCTGATCGGCGTGGTTGGGACGGTACTGGGGCTGATTGCCGGCTTCGGACTCTCCTGGGCGGGAGGACACTACCGCCTGCTCTCGCTTTCGGCCGAGGTCTACTCCATCGATTACGTTCCCTTCGCACCACGGCCGATGGATGGCCTGCTGGTGGCGCTGGTCGCCATCGGAGTATCGTTCGTTGCGACCCTGTACCCCTCCTGGTCCGCTGCCGGGGTGCTGCCGGCAGAAGCGCTAAGATACGAGTAAGTGTCGATCGCTCGAGTCCGTTTAGCTTGAAGAGTAAGGACGCAGCGTCTAAAGTAAGGAATATGAAGAGCACCGTGCAAAGACAGGCGAAAATCACCAGCAAAGGTCAGATCACGTTACCCTTGGAAGTCCGCCGTGCATTGCGACTTCAAGCTGGGGATCGGGTCCTATTCGAGGGCGACGAAAAGAGCATGCGGATTCGGCCGGTGAGAGCTAAGAGCTCGTTCGCAAAGTACCGGGGCATCGGTACTCCCGGAATCCCGGCTGGCAAAGAGGGAGTTCTCAAATGGCTTAGAGAGATGCGCGGGCATGACGACAGCGATTGATACGAACGTAATCATCGCGCTTTGGCAAACGGAGAGCTCCTTTAATGGATTGGCTGAGTCGATACTGGACCAAACTGCCGCCAAGGGTCGGCTTGTTATTGCCGCCCCAGTGTTCGCGGAACTCATGGCGGAACCGGGAAGAGACGTGAACCTGTTGGACCGATTTCTGCTGGAGACCGCTATTCAAGTCGATTGGCTGCTCGACGAGAAGGTGTGGCGAATAGCTGGAGCCGCGTTTCAATCGTATACCAAGCGCCGCAGAAGGGCATCCGAAGTGGGTCCGCGGCGAATCCTGGCGGATTTCTTGATTGGGGCGCACGCACTGCGCTTTGGGTACCGCCTGCTTACATTCGACAATAAGTTGTATCGCGCTGCTTTTCCGGAGCTGATGATCGTGCCGCTATAGCAGGCATTGTTTCAACCGGTCATTCCTTTCTGAAACCAATCCTGTCCACCTCTGGACAGTCTGAGACAAACCGCTGCGGAGCTCACACGCTCCGGCCTGCTCGTCGTGCTACCCTCGTCTGTTGTTTATCGTCTACATCAGTGCTGTATCCTTTGGTTTAACTACTCTGGAGCCTTTCTCGAATGACACTCTTACCGCAATTCCTAAGCTCGACTTTCAAGTGCGTTGGAGCCCTGATGCTCGCATCTGTTTTGATCCCGGCATATGCCCAGCAGGCCCCGCAAGCGTCACAGACGCAACCGGAAACCCACGGCATCAACATCGCAAACATGGACCGCTCGGTGAAGCCGGGCGACAACTGGTATGAGTACTGCAATGGCGAGTGGATCAAGCGGACCGAGATGCCGCCTGACCGCTCCCGCATCGGCGTGTTCACGAAGCTCGCGGATTTAAGTGACAAGCGCACCGCTGCCTTGATTGAGGAGACCGCGAAGAGCAAGGAACCGGCCGGCTCCGCCGCTCGCAAGATTGCCGATCTCCACAACTCCTATATGGATGAGGCTGCGATCGAAGCCAGAGGGTTGGAGCCGATCCAGGCGCGCCTGAAGGCTATCGCCGCTATCAGCAATCAGAAACAGTTGGGGTATGCGCTGGGCCAGACCCTGCGTGCGGATGTCGATGCGCTGAACAACACCAACTTCCACACCTCGCACCTGTTTGGATTGTGGGTGGCTCCCGGTTTCAACGATTCCGATCATTACGCCGCTTATCTGCTGCAAGGCGGCGTGCAGCTTCCCGATCGCGAATACTACCTCGCCGACAGTCCGCATATGCGTGAGCTTCGCACCAAATACCAGGCGCACGTCTCGGCCATGCTTAAGCTCGCGGGGTTCACCGATCCCGACGCGCGCGCGCAAAGGATCTATGCGCTGGAACACGCCATCGCGGAAAAGCATCTCTCGCTGGCTGAGAACGACGACATTCACAAAGCCAACAACACGTGGAAGCAGGCGGACTTCCCGGTGAAAGCGCCGGGGCTCGATTGGGCGGAATATTTTCGCGGGGCTGGTCTCAGCGAGCAGGCCAGCTTCATCGTCTGGCAGCCGACAGCGTTTACCGGAGAATCGACTCTGGTCGCCTCCACTCCGCTGGAGACCTGGAAAGACTGGATGGCGTACCACCTGATCGAAGAGTACGCGGGAGTGCTTCCCAAAGCGCTAGCCGACGAGCGCTACGCCTTCTTCGGCAAGGAGCTCCAGGGAGCGCCGCAGCAACGGCCTCGTTGGCAGCGCGCCGTCTTTGTTGTGAATCGGTATCTCGGTGACGATGTGGGCAAGATCTACGCCCAGCGCTACTTCTCGCCCGAAGCGAAAGCGCAGGCTGATGCGCTGGTAGCCAACATCATCGCAGCGTTCCGCAAGCGCATCGAGGCGCTCGCCTGGATGGATCCTTCCACCAAGGCAGAGGCCCAGGCCAAGCTCAGCACGCTTTATGTGGGCATCGGGTATCCCGAAACCTGGATTGACTATTCCGCTTATGAGGTCAAGCCGGACGATGCATTTGGCAATATCTGGCGGGGCGACATATTTCGATATCACCGTCAACTAGCTCGCTTGGGGGCGCCAGTGGACCGGAAAGAATGGTCCATGGACCCACAGACCGTCAATGCCGTCAACCTCCCGCTGCAAAACGCTCTTAACTTCCCGGCTGCGATTCTCCAGCCGCCTTTTTTCGACCCGCAGGCGCCGGCGGCCGCCAATTACGGTGCGATCGGCTCCGTGATCGGTCATGAGATCAGCCACACCTTCGACACCGAGGGCAGCGCGTTTGATTCCAAAGGCCGTGTGCGCAACTGGTGGACAGCCTCCGATCTTGCCCATTTTGAGGAAGCGGCGGCCAAACTCGCAGCGCAATACGACACCTACAAGCCGTTTCCGGATCTTGCCGTGAATGGCAAACAGACCCTGGCAGAGAACATTGCCGATGTCGCCGGCATCGCAGCTTCGTACGACGGCTACCACGCCTCACTAGCCGGCAAGCCGGCTCCGGAGCAGGACGGTTTCTCGGGCGACCAGCAGTTCTTTATCGCTTTTGGACAGGACTATGCGTCCAAGACCCGCGACGCCGCGCTACGGCAGCAAGTGATGGTCGATTCCCATTCGCCGGCTCAGTACCGCGCCGACACGGTTCGCAACATCGATGCCTGGTACAGCGCGTTCGATGTGAAGCCGGGGGAGACGCTATATCTGGCGCCAGCCGACCGAGTCCGTATCTGGTAAGCCTTCTTGTGATAAGGAATCCGGAGTGCTATTGCGAGAGCTTCGGATTCCTTCTCCCCTCATCGCAACCGCTCCGCTTCGCGGGTTCTGGTTCCCGAGCAGTGAGGAAGTAGGTCTCACGGTAATCACACAAATATCGAGTTTTTCGTACCCCTTCCGTGGTAAAGTCGCTGACTTCCCGTCGCAGACATGATCTAATTCTCTAAGGCCCACGCGGGCGCCTTAATGCAAAAACGGGCGTGATTGCAACGTGTTGGCCGGAAATTGTGTCGCGCCGGAGCGCACCTGCATCCAACTGTTCAAGACGTGTTGTTGCGAGCGGAAAATCTGAAAAAAGTGTTCCGCTCGGGCAAATCTGAGTTGGTGCTCTTTGAGAATTTGTCATTGCAGGTGTTGAGCGGGGAGATGCTTGCCATTGTCGGCGAGTCCGGTACCGGGAAAAGCACCCTGCTTCACCTACTCGGAGTGCTTGATAGGGCTTCCGAAGGTGACGTATACTTCGCCCAAACTCAGTTGGGAGCACTCACTGAGGAAAGTGCAGCCGAATTCCGCGGCCGTGAGCTCGGATTTGTCTGGCAGTTTCATTATTTGCTGCCCGAGTTCACCGCGCTAGAGAATGTGGCGATGCCATTGCGATTGCGTGGCATAGCCAGGCGCGACGCAGAGGGGCAAGGCCTGCACTGGTTGCAGGAGGTTGGGTTAGCGGACCGTGCCAGTCATCGGTCCGGAGAGTTGTCGGGTGGCGAGCAGCAGCGGGTAGCGCTGGCCCGGGCGCTGATCACCAGACCGAAGATCCTGATGGCTGATGAGCCGACAGGAGACCTCGACAACCGGACAGCGGAAGCGGTTTTTACTTTGATCGCCAGGTTACATCGCGACTATCGTCTGACCTCGCTCATCGTTACTCACAATCTTGGGTTTGCGCGTCGCTGCGACCGCGTTTTGCGCCTGGAGCGTGGGCGGATAGTCGAGGTGTCGCCGCAGTCGCTCTCTGCCTAGAGCAACCGGCGGCACGAAAGCGGGTTTGTAGCAGTAAAGGGCCGACGTGGCTCTTGTTTGATCGGTCCCGCAGGCAGCGGGCCGGTTAGTGGCGAGTGAGTCAGGATAGAACGCGACGGGAGAAAAAAGTTCCGCGCAGTTCTTGGAGAGGTTTCATGTTTGAACGGTACACGGAAAAGGCCCGGCGGGTAATATTCTTCGCGCGCTACGAAGCCAGTCAGTTTGGTTCTCCGTACATTGAGACGGAGCACCTGCTGCTTGGCTTGTTGCGCGAAGACAAGGCACTGACCAATCGGTTCCTGCGCTCGCATGCTTCGGTGGAATCCATCCGCAAGCAGATCGAAGGGCACACCACCATCCGGGAGAAGGTTTCCACCTCCGTGGACCTGCCCCTGAGCAATGAGTGCAAGCGGGTGCTGGCCTACGCCGCTGAGGAAGCGGAGCGGCTGTCGCACAAGCATATTGGTACGGAGCACCTGTTGCTGGGGCTTTTGCGCGAAGAGAAATGCTTTGCGGCGGAAATCCTGCACGAGCGTGGCCTGCGGCTCTCTACCATACGCGAAGAGTTGGCGCGCACCTCGCAGGAGAAGGCGCAGCCTTCGCAGCGTTCGCGTGAATCGTCGCTGCTCTCCGAGTTCTCACGTGACCTGACCCAGGCAGCGATGGACAATCAGCTCGATCCGCTGGTCGGGCGCGATGGCGAACTGGAGCGCGTCATCCAGATTCTTTGCCGCCGCACCAAGAACAATCCTGTACTGATCGGCGAACCTGGCGTTGGCAAAACTGCTATCGTCGAGGGCTTGGCGCAACGCATCGCGGATGGCGAGGTGCCATCGTTCCTCGCCGACAAGCGCATCCTGGCGCTAGACCTGTCCTTGATTGTTGCCGGGACGAAATACCGTGGCCAGTTCGAAGAGCGGCTCAAGACCATCATGAAAGAGCTGATGGAGTCGCAGAACGCCATCATATTTATCGATGAGCTTCATACCTTGGTAGGTGCGGGATCGGCGGAGGGTTCGCTCGATGCCGCCAACATTCTGAAGCCGGCATTATCGCGCGGCGAAATTCAATGCATCGGTGCAACCACGCCGGGCGAGTATCGCAAATCCATCGAGAAGGACCGTTCTCTGGAGCGACGCTTCCAGGCGGTGAAAGTTCCGCCGCCGAGCGAGGCGGACGCAGTTAAGATCCTGTTCGGCATCAAGGAGCGCTATGAGAAGTTCCACGCCGTCAGCTATACCGACGACGCTATCACGTTCTCGGTTTCGCACTCCAATCGCTATCTTCCCGATCGCTTTTTGCCGGACAAGGCAATTGACTTGGTGGACGAAGCCGGCGCGCGCGTAAAGTTGCGCCAGACTTCCCTGCCGGAAGACATCACCGAGGTGCAGAAGCGGATCAAGTTCATCGTGCATCGCATGGAGAACGCCATCGCGAACCACGAGTTTGAGAAGGCACGCTTCTACTCCGACGAAGAACGCAAAGAGCGCGAGAACTTGCGCGCGCTCCGCGAGAAATATCATCTCGATGAGTCCTCGACGGGCGTAGTCGGGCGCGAAGACATTGAAGACGTGGTCTCGCGCTGGACCGGCGTTCCCATCGCTTCCATCAAGGAAGAAGAAAGCCAGAAGCTCCTCCGCATCGAGGAAGAGCTGCACAGGCGGGTGATCTCGCAGGACCGGGCGATCACGGCACTCGCCCGCGCTATTCGCCGCTCACGCGCGGGACTGAAGAGTCCCAACCGCCCGATCGGTTCGTTCCTCTTCCTGGGGCCGACCGGCGTCGGCAAGACCGAAGTCGCACGAACGCTGGCGCAGTTCATGTTCGGCAGCGAGAAATCGCTGGTGCGCTTCGATATGTCGGAGTTCATGGAGAAGCACTCGGTCTCCAAGCTGATTGGCTCGCCTCCGGGATACGTCGGCTACGAAGAGGGTGGCCAGCTGACCGAGCGGGTGAAGCGCGCGCCCTACTCTGTGGTGCTGCTGGACGAAGTCGAGAAAGCGCATCCTGACCTGTTCAACATCCTGTTACAGGTGTTTGAAGACGGTCAGCTCACCGACGGGCTGGGCAATACGGTGGACTTCAAGAACACCATCATCATCATGACTTCGAACATCGGCGCGCGGCACCTGCAAAAGCGCACTGGGCTGGGCTTCCAATCCGAGCATGAGGAGACGATCTCGACCAAGGTCGAGGACATGGTGAAGAACGAGGTGAAGCGCACCTTCAATCCCGAGTTCCTTAACCGCCTCGATGAAGTCATCATCTTCAACGCCCTGACCGAGGTTGACCTGATCCAGATTGTGGAATTGATGGTGCAGCACCTGAACACGAACCTGGCGCAGCGCTCGATCACCGTCACGGTGACGGAAGAGGCGCGCAAGTGGATCCTCGACAAGACGGTCGTCGATCGTACCTATGGCGCCCGCCCGTTACGGCGCGCGCTGCAAAAGTACATCGAGGACCCGCTGTCGGAGGCGCTCATCCAGGGAACGTTCGAGCAGCGCCCGGCGTTCATCGAGGTTTACCTCGACAACGACCAGCTCTTCTACCGCCCAGTGGGCGAGGAGAAAACCGAAGGCGTGCTGTTGTACAGCAGCTAGCAATTACCATTTATTGAGATAGGGAGCGGAGACGCTCCCCTTATTTTTTGCACAGGGAGCCCGCATTAAGCGTCGATTGTGGCAGAGAGGTCCGCAGCAAAGTTTGCTAATGCCTTGCTCACCCGCTGGCGACGGTTGTTGAGACCGCCACGCCAAAACTTCTCGAAGCCATCGACCAGATTCGCGCGGTAGAAAAAATTCGAGATATCGACTGCTTTGGCTCCTTTGCCCCTGCTATGCCGATAGAAGGCCAGCGCGCCCAGGTAAAGCTGCTCTGTTGCTCTATCGAGGTTTCGGTTCCATCGCCCGCGCTCACATTCCCTTCTGAACGCTGCCGCGGGATGTCGTTTTCGTAGCGTAGCTCCTACACGCGACCAAAGTGCACTGAGAACCACCCACTTTGCATATGCACGATCATGATATCCACTAGCATTTCTCTTGACGACGCGCGCGAGCCAATAAGCGCTCAGGTAGTGATGAACTGGTCGGCTGTCAAAGATGCGGTCATAGTAGGGAGCTTTAAAGAGTCCCTCTTTGCCGCTTCGAACCTCCTGCGGGTCGAGTTCGCATCCGGCGACAAACTGTGCCAACTCCTCTTTCTTGATCCAAAACCCATGCTGGGTACCCAGCACCCGCCTAGCCTCTCGTTTCGTTTGCCGCTTTCGGATATAGCGGTACCGGAGCTTCGCAAGGTCCCGCTCCAATGCTACCTGCCGCTGATCATTAGCGCGCAAGTCCGACGGGAGTATAGCGTTCTGCCAATTCGTAGCAGCGACAATGTTCGAAACGAGCTTTTCGAAGCCAGCTTCGCTATGCCCCGAATCGCGCGGTATGCTGATAACTCGCACCAACACCGAGGCCCTGCTCTGGAGGTTCTTGTGTAAGGTTCGGGTCGTTTGTTGGCCGTTGATAATCTGCGGGTTCGAAACCCGGAGAATTACCTCGCCGCGTTCTGCCGTCTTGCGAGCTGAATTACAAACAATTGTTATTCCGTTATTGAAGTACCAAAAATGTTCCGCTTCTCTCTGCAGTGTCTCTCTCATTCCGTCGTTAATGGCGGTATCTCCAAGAAATCCGCGAATATTGCGGGCAAACAGCCTGTCTCCCGCAGTTCCATACAATTCGCCTGCGTTCTTGCCTGTCATGGTGAGAATCCACGACTCGATTCCGGTATCGTGGTCGAAGCGCTGAATCATCCCGTCCGAACCGACAATTCCCCTGGAGTCAATTCGCAAGTCTAGGAATGGAACTGGAGGTGCAGCCCCTCCCAAATAGTCCGTCAAGAGAGTTAAGATTTCTTTTCGATCGAGGACACTGAAGTCACTTCGCCCGTTGGCCTGAGCAACCACCGATTCTGCTTCGTCCTTGAGGGGCGAGCTGCATTTACCGGTAGTAACGTAATAAAGATGAACGATAAAATCTCGTTTTCTAAGGCGAAGCCGCGCCTTGTCCAATTGTTGTCCTATAAACGGGTCGATGCCATTTCTGTATTTCTTGAAAGCGTCGTCAGAGCCAAGCACGACGCCTGCGAGGCGCGCGAAATCCAGGATATCGGCACGACTTTCGCTGGGAGGATTGGTACCCAGATGGCACTTTCCCTGCAGCATGAAGACCTTACGACTGTCGTCGTCAATCAAAACTCCATCTATGCCTTTGTCGTGACTCACGCCTGTCACTGCCCGAGCAGCCAACTCATCGTCCGCAACCAAAAACGCGCGAAGGAACCAGTGCACAAATGCGTTATCTAGTGTCCACGCCGGGTGAGACTCCTGAACCTCACGAAGCTCTTGCTTCAGAGTTTGTATATCGGCTTTGGACAAGGATTGCCTCCAGACAGCAATTCTGGGAATGTGCTGCGTAGCTCCTCGGATACTGGTGAGGTTGCACCTATGTTGTGCCACAGTTTTGATGATTTATCATCAACTTTTTATGGAAATCCTCGTCTATTCCGCGTTCTGGTGTCCCGACTGCCGCACCGCCAAGCGCTTCCTCGACAAGAACAATATTCCCTACACCGACATCGACATTGAGACCACGCCGGGCGCCGCCGAGGAGGTCATCCGCAACACCGGCAAACGCGCCATTCCGCAGTTCGTGATCGACGGTAAATGGGTCCAGCCCTACCGTCCGGGAGAGGGCTTCCTCTACGAGGAGATGGCCGAACTCCTGGGACTCGTCGATGAGGGCTGACCGTTTCGTCGTCACGTTGAGCTGTGACGGCGAAAACTGATTCCGCCTCCTGCGCTTCTGGTATCCTGACACTCTGTGGTAATCAAGGTATTCTTCGCGGTTCTGGTGCTCAGCACCGCAGCCGTCGTCGCCGTGATTCTGGCGATTCATTTCCGCGTGAAGCGGCACCTTCGCCCCGAAGCTGCGAACCCCAGCAATCCGGTGTCAGGGGTTGCCGAGGCGCAGGGACCGGGCTCCACGACGAGCATCGAATCTGAACTTGTCGGGGCCGAAGAGCGGGTTGATGTGCCGGTTCGCGCGGCAATCGACGGAGCACAAGTTGCCGCTGAAGAAAAGCGTCCTAATTCGTCTTCCTAACTGCGAGGTGCCAAGATGTTGAAAGCCGCCACTCATACCGATACTAGTATTGCTGCACAGCCGATCAGCCTGATCAAGCAGACGGGCATCGTGATTTGTGCCAGCGCCGTAATTGCCGTATGCGCGCGCCTGGCATTGCCCCTTCCCTTCACCCCGGTGCCGCTGACGCTGGCGAACTTCGGTGTGCTGCTTGTGGGCCTGACCCTGGGAAGCCGCCGTGGATTTGCCGCTGCCGCTCTCTACCTGACATGGGGCGCGATGGGATTGCCGGTCTTTGCGGCTTCGGGTCCGGGCAGCCTGGCCCAGATGTTCGGTCCGACGGGCGGCTATCTCTGGGCCTATCCGGTAGTGGCGTTTGTGGCCGGCTGGATTGGCGAGCGGAAGCTGGGCAGCTTCACCCGCAACCTGGTGGCCGGCTTCGTCGCTGAGGTTGTTCTGTTCGCGGCGGGCATCAGCTGGCTGGCAATCATCACCCACAGCTGGCAGCAGGCTGCGTTTTTTGGACTCTACCCGTTCCTCTTCGCTGAGGTCTCCAAAGTCATGCTAGCTGCAGCGGCCGGGTATCGCCTGCGGACCAGGCTGTAGTCATTCTCGAACTCGGGATAACGATTCCATTCTTATGAGCGGCACTTCGGGAAACAATATTCGTGAGATCAAGGTCGCGCACAGCCCTGACTCCGATGACGCCTTCATGTTTTACGGCATGGCCACCAACAAGGTGCGCGTACCGGGCCTGCGGTTCACCCACGCGCTTTGCGATATCGAAACTCTTAATCGCAAGGCGCTGGAAGGCTTTTACGACATCACCGCCATTTCCTTCCACGCGTATCCCTACATTCAGGACAAGTATGCACTGATGCCCAGCGGCGGCAGTGTGGGCGAGGGCTACGGTCCCATGATCGTGGCCTCGCGCAATATTCCTGTGGACGAGATCGCGCGCCACAAGATCGCCGTTCCGGGGACGATGACCACCGCTTATCTGACGCTCAAGCTGTTTGCCCCGGATATCGCGACTGAGGTAATTCCCTTCGACGAGATCATTCCCATGGTCCTCGCAGGAAAGTACGAAGCTGGGCTGATCATTCACGAAGGCCAGCTCACCTTCAACAAGTCGGGACTGCACAAGGTTGTCGATATGGGCAAGTGGTGGCGCGACAAGACCGGCTTACCCTTACCGTTGGGCGGCAACGCGATTCGCCGCGACCTTGGTCCGGAGTTGATTGCCGCCTGCTGCACGGCCCTGCGTAATAGCATTCGCTATGCCCTCGATCATCGCGAGGAGGCGCTGCAATACGCCATGCAATTCGCTCGCGACCTGGAGCCGCAAATGGCAGACAAGTTTGTCGGCATGTACGTCAACGAGCGCACCCTTGATTACGGTCAGGATGGGCGAGAAGCGATCAGTAAGCTTCTGGAGATGGGCCACGCTGCCGGAATTATTCCGCACAAGCCGAATGTCGATTTTGTGGGCGATCCGGCGGTAGCCGCGAAGATATAGTCTGCGTATCACGAGCCTCGGTAAACAACATTATTCCTCGTGTTTCAGGAACACGTGATCGATCATGTCACGCATGAAGTGCCCACCGAAGGCTCCTGCGCTGCCCGCCAATATCTGAAGAAACGCTCCGTATACCTGCCCGCGATCATGCGGCCAGCGCACCACGAAATGATAATAGGCGAGCACCAGGGGCACGCCGATCCAGACCAGCAAGAGCCAGCGCCATGGTTGCTGCTTTTTCCACACCCCCAGCATCATGCTGAAGGCCAGCACGCAGAGCGCAGTCAGCAGCGGGTCGTCTACCACCTGATTGACCCAGCCGGAGAACAGGCCAAGCCCAATTGCGATGAGATACACGACGAAACTGGTGCGAGCAGCCGAAAAAGTCACTTTGCTATCTGTGGCGAGCGTGAGAACCTCTTTCCCCTGATTTCAGTTTACTCCGCTACCGGTCATCCAATTCGGCGGAGGGGGCGCGTCCACCCACTTCAGCGACGGCATCCAAGTCTCTCCCGTATGAACGTGCCTCGTCTGGCAATGCTGGTGAACGTGCGTTTTGATGTATCTTGTATGCCGCAGTTACGGGGAGCCTTACGGGAGCGAAGAAGGGCAAACGGCCAATACCTCATTAGCTATTCTTCGCGACGTATATGCTTGCTCGCTTTATCGTTTCATCAGGCCCGTCTTCCCAAATCACGAGTGGAGGTGAGCACTTCATGAGCTACGCACGAATCCTGTTGAGTACGCTGGTTGTGGCACTATGCGCGGCCGTCGGTGCGGTGGAGAGCGCGGCACAAACGACCTGGTGGGTCCAAAGTGCCGACTACGGCGCTGGAAACAAGCGCCAGGATGTAACCAATACCGTGCGGCGGCTGGCGAACGGTCCCAACTTCAAAGTCAACAATACCAACCTGGGCGTCGATCCGGCGGTGGGCAAAGACAAGACCTTGCGCATCGTCGGGCGCGATTCCAGCGGCAAGGTTCGCGACTTCTACTACAAAGAGGGCGTCACCGTGAACGCCAGAATGTTTGCCGGCGGGCCCGGATCCAGCTATCCAGGGTGGGCCGGCACAGCGCCAGAAAAACCTGGAATATGGAGGATCAAGATTACGTCGGCAAGGTGGGGCTTTGGCGCTCAGCAACAGGACGTCACCGGTGACCTGCAGGACTTGGTTCGCAACAATCGCCTGAACATTAAAGTTACTCCGCAAACCATGGGCGGCGATCCAGCTCCAGGTAAGAGCAAAACCCTGACTGTGTCGTATCTCTACGGCAATCAGCGAAAGAACAAGACCGTTCCGGAAGGTGGCACGCTGACCCTGCCCTGAGAGCTCGGAAGGAGCTCTGCCGCGACGAACGACACGACGAGTGCAAGGTCACTGAACGCGTTGGCTTGGGTACTGAAGCCGAAAAGAGAGGTCGAAAAGATTGGACTCACTGCGCGGAGATCTCGTCAGTTACCAATAAGAAGCCCACTCCAGCAAAGATCCGATAGAGAACCGGGCCCGGGACTGGCGGCGAACCTACTGCAGCTCTGAGGAAGCAACCGGTGTGCAGGAACCTACCCCTCCCTTGTTCCAGACGAAGTCAGGACCGATGCTCGCCTGGTCGCGTCCACTGTAGGGAGGCACGCGGATGCAGCGGCAACCGGCATCGCCGAGGCTGGCATTGGCCAGCAAGTACTCCGGCACCACGGACTTTTGCAGCACTTCGGCACTGACGGTGGGGTTGGACGCGCTCAGGTAATAACTGTCCTTGACGGAAAAGCCCAGGCCGCTGAACGCAGGATAGATTCCATAGTAGGTCTTCAGCCACTTCGCCCGTTCGGGATGCGCGGCATCGAACATAGTATTCGCCACGGCGAGCGTGTTGGCAAGAGTGGTGACCACGGTTCCACTGGGAACGTCTTTGAATTCCTTGGCGATGCAGTAGATTTCATTCTCTCCGGAGCTGCCGGTGTACGGGCAGCTCAGCTGCTTGCCAGCCAGGTCACGCAGCACGGCAGCAAATACATTCGGCCAGGTGGCCAGAATCGCGTCTACATTCTCCTTGGCGGTCGGGATGCACCGCAGGACGACCAAGTCTTGAGCGGGCTGATCTTCCAGACCGGGGTACGTCACTGCCTGACTGAGAGGCATCGCAGGCTGGAAGAAAACGGTAGCCGTCATGAATGCACGGAGTGCTCCAGGACGGCCGAGCGACGTAACGCTGGTTCCCGAGTAAACGTAGGAGTAGCGCCAAAAATCGTTGGTTTGCGTCATCTCGCGGGAGGCGTTGGTGATTGCCGCCGTATTCCGCGACCCTGTATCGGCGCTGATGGAGCCGCACGAAGCTGTCGACAGAACGAGAGCGGCAGCCCCCGCCAGAATCAGGCAGGCACCCATAAGGGAGTGTCTTGGGGTACTTGCCCGCCCACATTCGTGTTTCATCCTCTTCACCTCTCCAGGTAGTCTGCAGACAACACCAATTTAGGTCTCCGGGAAAGCTACCGCTGTGAGCATGCGGCGAAAGGAGGTTAGCTTTTTCTCATGTTGTTCCGGTTCTGAAAAAGAGCACTATGGGACCGCTACCCCTTCAAGCCAAATTCCGGTCTGCAGAACCAATTACGCCCTGACCTTTCACCTTCCACCGCACACGGCAGCGTGACGCAGGTTACTGCCCGCTGGCCCATCGACATGTTTTCATCGAGATGGCGGCGTGCGTTTCCATGGGCGCTGAAGGTGCAGGATTGCGCCACCACGTCGACCGCATCGTTAAGGAGAACAGCATGGCGGACAAAAAGGCAGATCTCGCTGGCCCCGGAATTGGCAATTACACAGAACTGGAACACGTCCTTCCGGCGGACTACAGCTCGCTGCTGTCACCCAAGGAAACCCAGAGAGCGATCTTCGAGGTGAAAAACTATATCGAGGAGAACCTCTGCAAGGAATTGAACCTGATGATGGTCACCGTGCCTCTGATCGTCGATGAGGAAACGGGCGTCAACGACTATCTCGACCGCGACGGATCGCGCACGCCAATCCAGTTCCACATTTCGAACGATCGCGATGTGCACCCCATCAATGCCCAGGTCGTGCAGGCCGCCACCAAGTGGAAGAGGATGGCGCTGAAGCAGTTCAATATGCGGCCCGGCGAGGGCCTATGCACCGATATGCGCGCCGTCCGCAAGGATTACTTCCTCGACCACGATCACAGCGCCTATGTCGATCAGTGGGATTGGGAGCGCGTGATCACCCCCGAGCAGCGCAATCTTAACTTCCTGAAAGGAATCGTCAGCAGCATCTGGAAGGTGATCGTCGGCGCTGAGCGTCACGCGAAGACGCTATTCCCGCAGCTCAAGAATCCTCGCTATCCCAACCTGCCGGAGAAACTCACGTTCCTTCATGCCGAAGAGATCCTGGACATGTATCCCGACCTGCCGCGCAAGCAGCGTGAGACCGCGATCCTGCAGAAATATCCTGCAGTCTTCATCATCGGCATCGGCTGGACCCTGAAGGACGGCTATCCGCATGAAATGCGCGCCGCCGATTATGACGACTGGGTCACCGAGACCCGCTCGGAAGACGGCCACGTGCGTCATGGCCTAAACGGCGACATCCTGGTATGGAACCCCGTCACCCACCGTCGTCACGAGCTGACCTCGATGGGTATACGGGTCAACCCCGAGTCGCTGAAGAAGCAGCTGGAACTTACACACCAGCTCGACTTCCTGAACTTCCCCTACCACAAGGCAATCATCAATCACGAGATTCCGCTGAGCGTCGGCGGAGGCATCGGTCAGTCGCGCACGCTAATGCTACTGCTGCGCAAGGCCCATCTCGGCGAAGTAAGCGTTACGGTATGGCCGAAGGTGCTGAAGGAAATGTGCGAAAAGAAGAACATCCATGTGCTGAACTAATGCCAGTCGTCAGTAGCTAGTCGGGCGCGGAGCCATCCGCGCCCAGCATTTGAGATCAAGGGTGGACGGGGTAAGCGACGCTTATACTTTGCGGATTGGTCCAGGATACCGCGCTACCTGGTCATCGAGGGTGAGCAGCGTGATGCCTTCCACCGTCGCTTGCGCCACGAGGAGACGATCGAACGGATCCTTGTGAATAGCAGGCAGACTTTCCACAGCAACCGCGTGCTCGCTGACGATCGGCAGTTCGGTGTAGCCGTTATCCAACAAGCCCCGGCGTAGCAGGCGCGCATCCACTTGAAAGTCTTTTCTGCCTAACCCGCGTTTGATTACGATCTCCCACAGGCTAACGACACTGAACAGCGGCTCGTTCGCCGTGTCGTTTAGCAGCCGTCGCGTACTCAGCGACAGGCGCGCTGGTTCACCCGCGGCCCACAGCAGGACGTGCGTGTCCAATAGCAGCTTCATGCGCCACCGGTAAAGAGCTGCTCAATTTCAAGCCGGTTCATCCCGTCAAAATCATCGGGCACGGTAATCTGCCCGGCCATAAATCCCAGCCGCCGGACCTGACGACCCGTCGGGCTGCCCAAGGGAGTAACTTTCACCATGGGCTTGCCTGCCTTGGCGATGACGAAGGGCTCGCCCTTGCTGGCTTCGTCGACCAGTTTCGAAAGCTGAGTCTTGGCCTGATGGATATTGATTTTTCTCACCGGACTAGACTAATTTAGTTTAGTCTATCTGTCCAGGTTTGTGCGATGCCTCAAAATGCTGCACTTCGGCAACCGAAGTTCCCGCGCTTCGCCCCAGCGTGCTCCCGCTCGTCCATTGCTTTACAATTCCTTCCTCATGAAGCTGCTGGCAATCGCGATATTGATATGTGTCACTGCTGCACCCGCTTTGCTTGGGCAGGCGCACACCTCGGCCACCCCCGCTGGCTCCGGCCCCGAGCAGACCGTCAAGGTCAGCGAGTTGCCGCCGCTCAATATGAGCAAGGACTGGACCGACCAGGCGTACTGGGCTTTCACCCTCTTTCTGGCCATAGTTGGCGCTTTGCAGGCATATCTACTGTGGGGAACCATGCGCGTCTTCGAACGGCAGGCGCTCCAGATGGAGCGCCAGACCGGCATACTGGCGAAGTCGGTTGCGCTGGCCGAAGTAAGCGCCGAAACCGCCAAGCAAAACATCGACATGTTTGTCAGCCGGGAGCGCGGCCATTTGCGGGTGGAGTTGCTGCCGCTGGAGTGGCCGCCAGCCCCAGGCAGCCCAAAGCTAAGCTACAAAGTTATGCTCTACGGTGCGACCGAGGCGTACATCAGTGGTTCCTGTGCGCGCGCCGAAGTCACCGATTCCCCAGAGGCGGTGGATGATGGCCACTGGTGGCCGGCGATGACCATTCCGCAGGTGATCACTCCCAACGACCGCGTCGTCGAAGCGCAGGTCCAGGGGATTTTCCCCAAGCTGACGCTGGAGCAATCCGATATTGACGCGATTGACGCCGGCAAAAAGTTCATTCACTTTCGTGGATTCATCAAGTACAACGATGTCTTCGGCGCCGAGCGAACTACCCGATTCCGCCGCATGTGGGAGCTGTCCAAAGTACGCAACGCGGACGGCACGCGCTCCGGCCACTGGAGCAAGCGCGGTTCGCAAAAGGACAATTCCGAAACGTAATGCAGTTTAGCTATTCCTGTGTCCGGGTAGTGCGGGCCTTCAGGCCCGCGTTAGGGTGACTGCTTTTTCTAGCCGAGCCGGCTTTCAGCCGACGACAGGCCCGTGTCGCCCGCTAAAGCCGGCTCGGCTAAAAAAGGATCGGTTTTACGCGGCGCTAAAAACGCCGCACTACCTTTGGCTAGCTCGATCGGCTTTCGGTTTTCTATTCCGTCGCTTACGATAAGATGTTTCGCAGGTGACCTATGAATTCCACAGAATCCAATCGCGACTCCGTTGAGAAGCAAGAGCATGACGCAGCCGAGCACGTGGCCGATGCTCATCGCATCCTGAGCTCGATGCGGGAACAAATCGAAAAGCATCCCGACCTGGACCTGGCCATCGCCAAGCTGGAGATGGCGCTGAGCATTCTTACCACCAAGACGGGTGGCATGTTGTGACCTCGCGGGGCCGGGCCTGCTTCGCGGGAGCAAATACCTACAACTCGAGGTGATCATGAAGTCAGCATTCCTGGCTGCCAGCTTCATAGGCATGGTGTGTGCGACTGCGGCGTTTGTTCCTGCGCAAACCTCGCGCGAGAACGCCTGGTCGGTACTGAACGGCGGGCTCGCGAATTCCAACATGGAGAAGCGCATTCGCGCGGTCCGCGTGCTGGGCGAGCTTCCAGGCGATCCGAAGGCCCAGGAAGCGGCGCTGAACGCCTTGAAGGACGACAAGCCTGAGGTGCGCGCGGCGGCGGCCCAGACCCTGGGCGACATGGGCGACACGGCCGCCATTCCGCAACTGCTGGAATGCCGCAATGACACGGATCCATCGGTGATTCTGGCGGCGGCGCACTCCCTTATCGTGCTGGGCAACAACCAGGGCTACAACGTTTTCTATGCGGTGCTGACCGGCGAGCAGAAAACCGGTACCAGCTTGACGGACCAGCAGAAGAAAATGCTGCACGATCCCAAGAAGATGGCCAGTCTCGGCTTCCAGACGGGACTGGGGTTTGTGCCCTTCGGCGGACTGGGGCTTTCCACCTTCAAGCTCTTCACGAAAGACGATACCTCGCCAGTGCTCGCCGCGGCGGCGCTGACCCTGGCCAAGGATCCTGACTCCAAGAGTGGGGACGCGCTCGTCAACGCCGCTTTGCAGGAGAAAAAGTGGCTGGTTCGCGCGGCGGCATTCGATGCGATCGCCAAACGCGGCGACCCGTCGCTGATGGGCGCTGCGGTGAACGGGCTGCAAGATGAGCAGGAGGAGGTGCAGTATTCCGCCGCCGGCGCCGTCATTCGCCTTAGCGACATCCAGGAGCATCACAAGGCCCCGGCAAAGCCGGCGCGACGCAAAGCGGCGCCGAAGAAGGCGCAGTAGCCTGGAACGGGGTCCGTGCAGCTCATGACCTTCAGGTATGACGCACCTCATTTAAGTGTCAGCCTGAGCGAGCGGTCCTTTTGCTGCGAGTCGAAGGGCCGCTATTGGGCTATAAATCGTCTTTTCAATAGGGGTCCTTCGATTCGCCCGCGCAGAGTCGACGCGGACTCGCTCAGGATGAGAGCACAGACGTACCTAGACTAGGCTCACTGAAGGTGAAGCACGATTGATCAGACTGCGGAAGAGTTCAGAACAGCAGAATGCAGTGGGCTGAAAACCGGAAGCTTCGGAGGCGCACCCTGGAGGCGGGCCTGAAGGCCCGCTCTACCCAAGCGCAAAGCGCCACGCAAGCCAAAAGCGAACCGCGAAGAGCGAGCAGCAGTGCCTATGCCGTTCCCAGCCGCTTCAGCACGTTCTCGCGGAAGCCACGGCTTAGCGTCAGTTTCGTCCCATCCCGCAGCAGAATGGCATAGTCGCCATACAACGACGGCCGCAGGGTCTTGATGCGATCCACGTTGACGAGCGTCGAGCGATGCACGCGCAGGAACTGCCGGTGTCCCAACCGGCTCTCCAATGAGGTGATCGTCTCGCGAAGGATGTGGGTATTGCCGCCCACATGCAGGCACACGTAATTGCCCGCCGACTCGGCCCAATCGATCTCGTTGGGCCTCAAGCAGACAATCTCGCCGTCAGCCTTGATGACAATTCGCTGTGGAGCGTTCTGCCGCGAATCGAGGTCGGCCAACAGGCCCAGCACACGCCGCTGGAACATCCCTTCCGAAGGGTGTTGCAGTTGCTTGCGAGCGTGATCCAGCGCCTCCGACAGCCGCTCCTTACCCACCGGCTTCAGCAGGTAGTCGAGGGCATGTACCTCGAACGCCTTCATCGCGTACCGATCATAGGCCGTGACGAAGATGGTCAGCGGCATCTGCTCGGCGCCTAACGCCGACACCACGCCAAAGCCGTCGACCTCCGGCATCTGGATGTCGAGAAACACCAGGTCAGGCTTTTCCCGCTTGATGGTCGAGATGGCCGACTTGCCATCGCCGCACTCGGCCACAATCTCGATATCCGGCTCCTCTTCCAACAGGCTGCGCAGACGTTCACGCGCCAAAGCTTCATCATCGCTAAGCAACACTCGAATGGGCATGGGTGCTAATGTCCTCCTCGGAACAACCGCGGAACGGTATGTGAATTTTGACGATGCAGCCTCCGCCGGGTGCATCCTCCAGAGTCATCCTGTGGTCGTGGTTATAAAGTTGTTGCAGTCGGGCGCGGGTGTTGCGTAAGCCCACGCCCTCGGGAGGCACAAGCCCGCTGTATCGGGTCAGGCCCTGCCCGTTGTCGCAGATCTCCAGCCACAGCTCATCGAAGACCTGCCGGCTGGCAATGCGGATACAGCCGGGGGCACGACGCGGACCAATCCCGTGGCGGATTGCGTTTTCCACCAGCGGCTGAAGCATCATATTCGGTACCAGCGCCGACAGGGTGTTCGCGGCGATGTCCATTTCCACCTGCAGGCGGTCCTGAAAACGCGTCTGCTGGATATCGATGTACTTCTGCAAAGCGGTGAGCTCTCGGCTCAGTGGGACCTCGTGGACCCCGACCGCATCCAGAGAGAAGCGCAGCAGGTCGGCGAGTTGCAAGGTCATATTCTCAGCCGCGGTGCCGTCGTAGCGGGCCAGGGCGGCGATCGAATTTAATGTGTTGAAGAGAAAATGCGGCTCCAGCTGGATCTTTAGGACCTCAAGCTGAGCGTGCGCCAATTGCGCCTCCAACTGCGACGACTGCAACTCGCGCTCGCGATACTTTCCGTAATAAGCGATCGCCTGCGTGATCAATACGATGTACCAATAACGCTGCAGGTCCATGAGGGCGCGGGAGGCGGTGTGGGCGAGGAAAGGAACCGGCTTCTCCGGCGTCCAGGTAATCAGAGGATCGAGCCACACGATGATCGCGGCGCCGACGAACGCCAGCACCACGCAGGCGACCAGATGAATTGGCAGCACTAGTTTCCAGTTACTGCGGTCGAAGGTAAACCGCTGGGCGAGTTCGTACACCGCCGGTGTCAGCAGCGACCAGACAAACGAAATCAGGATGTTCCAGGCCAGCAACTGCGCCCAGCTCTCCGGGCTGCCCATTGACGCGGTGTACACGTGCGCCCCGGCAGCGCTCACGAAGGCCAGAACAGTCCACAGCACAAAGCCGATGGCCCAGACGCGGCCCCACTGCTTTAACATGGTGAGCTACCTACTCTGCGTTGAACCCCACGAAAACGAAGACGAGCTTCACCTACGGAGTGATAGACGAAATTCAGCGAAAGATGTTTCCGAAAAATGACAACGTCCCATGTGTCAGCACCAAAGAGCTATGATGATGTTGGCTCTGCAGTTCCAACATTGTCCGATTACGGACAATTAGCGACAGGACGAAAGCATTGCCTTGCGTGAATTGGCCTCGTATCAGGGCATGGCTTTCACCCGTGCCGCAACCGGGCATAAGTGAAGAGTGGGCTTTAGAGACTGTGTCGCGACCGCCCCTCGCAATTTCGTGATGGAATAAACAACTCGCTGCGCGGCCAAACTAGCCGCGCGGCGGCGACATGATGTTAGGCGTGGGCGTAAGCCCACGCGACAAGTGGGAGAAGAGCCGAGCCGCAAAGCGGCGACACCGGGTTGCGACACAGTCTCTTTAGCCCCTGCCTCCGGGTTGCAGGGGCTTAAAGCCCCGATCTTGTGAGGCTATCTTTCGGCACGACCGAGGTCGTGCCCTGACACAAAGCGCGGAATGACTGCTATTGCTGTTGAATGATCACATGCATGAACTCGGCATTGCTTCGTCGATCCTGGAATGCGTTCAGAAAGAGGCGCAACGCCATCCCGGCGTTCACATCAGCAAAGTCGGGGTCAAGCTCGGCGAGCTCTCAGGCGTGGACGGCGACGCACTTCAGTTTGGCTTCGACGTTCTGGTAAAGGATACAGAATGGGAACCTCTTGCCCTGGAGTTGGAATGGATTCCCCGAGTGCAGCGCTGCCCAAAGTGCGCCTACGAGTTTCGAATGACCGAGTTTGACCCGCGATGTCCCTTGTGTGGAGAGTTCTCTACCCAGTGCATCAGCGGCGAGGAACTCGATATCGCCTACATGGAAGTGGACGAATGAACCGCATTGCCGTCGAAAAGAAAGTCCTCAACGAGAACCAGCTCCTCGCCGAACAGTTGCGCGCACGTTACCGGCAGCATGGCATTCTTTGCGTCAACCTGATCAGCGCTCCCGGCTCCGGCAAGACCGCGCTGCTGGAACGCACGCTGGAGCGCATGGACAAGAGCGAACGCGTTGCGGTCCTCACCGGCGATTTGCAGACGGAGAACGATGCCCAGCGTCTGGCTAAATTCGGATTTCCGGTGAAACAGATCACTACTGGCGGGACTTGTCACCTCGACGCAAAGATGATCGGGCGGCATCTGGAAGATTGGAAGCTCGAGGAACTGGATCTGCTGATCGTGGAGAACGTCGGCAATCTCGTGTGTCCTTCCAGCTATGACCTCGGAGAGGACGCCAAGATTGTCCTGCTCAGCACTACCGAAGGCGAAGACAAACCACTCAAGTATCCTTCCATCTTCTTCAAGTCAGAATTGATGTTGCTGACAAAAATCGATCTGCTGCCCTACGTGCCATTCAAGGCGGATGTGGCGCGCGAGAACGCCCGCCGGGTACATCCCGGCATGGAAATTATCGACGTCTCCAGCACCACGGGCGAAGGTCTGGAGCGATGGTTGGATTGGCTGCGTGCGCGGCGGACCAAGGCCACCACGCTGCGTCAACAAGCCTGATCCGGCTAGAAACAACTAAACCGAAGTAGTACAACTCACTCCGGCTACCTCACCGGGCATCGCGATTCGCACCAGAGCAGCGTGTATGCTTATAGCATTGCGCCGCGAATTCTGGATTTCCTTGAGCGCGGCTATCCGTCAACTCAATTGGAGTACTGCCAGGCCTTGATCTCTTATCAGGACTGCACGGAAGCAGTTCACGCCAACGAGGAGGTTGCGCGCAAGCGAAGTCATTGCCGTTGGCTGTTTGCGTTGGCAACAGTGTTCAGTATCGTGCTTTCCGGTTGCCAGGGAGGCGCGCCGAATTCTGTGGGCGCGAGGAAGTCGAGCGATCCCGAGCTGTTCACCATCCCGCAAGAGCAGATGTCGCACGTGCAAGTGCTTGAGGTGCAGCCCACAAGCGTAACCCGTACACTGCGGCTCACCGGAGCGGTCGCCTATAACGCTTTTCTCACCACGCCAGTAATCAGCCAGGTGAGCGGACCAGTTAGCCGGGTGGTCGTGGTTCCCGGGCAGAAGGTACGCCGGGGCGAGCCGATGTTGTACGTGGCCAGCCCAGATTATTCGCAGCTGCGCTCCAACTATTTGAAGGCGAAGGACGCCTACGCTCTGGCCCATCTGGCTAATGCGCGCGCGCAAGAATTGTATAAGCATGGTGCTATTGCCCAGCAGAATGTGGAACAGGCACAATCGGCCGAAGTGCAGGCCGGCGGCGACCTAGCGGCAGCGCAAGCCGCTCTGAAGGTGCTGGGCATCAACGATCCCGACGCACTGGTGAATTCCCCGCCCTCGTTTGAGGTTCCGGTCCGGGCGCCGATCAGCGGCGAGGTGGTTGAGCAGGACGTATCCGCGGGACAACTCATTCAGCCCGGCGCCACCCAGTGCTTCCTGCTCTCCGACACCAGCAAAGTCTGGGTGCTGGTCAATGTTTATCAAAAGGACTTGCCTTATGTGCGGGTAGGCGACCAGGTAACGATCCAGACGGACACGTATCCCGACGTTTTTCATGGGCGCATTTCCTATGTCGCTGCCTCGCTCGATCCCAACACACGCACCCTTCAGGCACGGATCGATACCAGCAATCCTGGCGAAAAGCTGAAGAAAGACATGTACGTGGTTGCTACGGTGAACGCGGGTAGTATCGCGAACGCGATCGTGCTGCCCGATGCTGCCGTCCTGCGCGACACTGAAAATCAGCCGTTTGTTTACATCGCAATGTCTTCGAACCAGTTTGGCCGTCGGTCAGTCACGGTGGGAGAAAGCTCGAATGGCCAAACCGAGATTACCAGCGGACTGAAGCGCGGCGACCGTGTTATCGGAAACGGCAGCTTGTTCCTGCAGTTCGCGAATTCGCTGCAGCGCTGACCACGTCAGGCCGGAATGCAAAGGGTTCTAAGTCAATGAGGATAGTGTCCGCCACAGCTGAATGATTCATAAAATCGTCCAAGCGGCCCTGCGTCAAAGATTCCTGGTGCTGATGCTGACCGCTTTCATCACCGTCGGCGGCATCCTGTCATTTCAGCGGATGCCCGTAGACGCCTATCCCGATCTCTCGCCTCCGCAGGTGGAAATCATCACCCAGTGGCCCGGCCATGCGGCAGAAGAGGTCGAGCGCCTGGTCACGCTTCCCTTGGAACTGGAGATGAACGGCGTTCCCCAGATGCAGGTGATGCGCTCCGTCTCGCTCTACGGATTGTCGGACATAAGGCTGACCTTTGCGGAACGTACCGACGATTATTTTGCGCGGCAGGTGGTATTTGAGCGGCTTGCCCAGGCCGCTCTGCCGGCGGGAGTGGCCCCCAGCCTGGCGCCGTTATTCAGCCCCAGCGGCCTGGTCTACCGTTACGTCCTGGAAAGTCCCGATCGCAGTCCGCAGGAGCTGAAGACGTTCGAGGACTGGGTGGTGGAGCGGGCTTATCGCTCGGTGCCAGGGGTGGCGGACGATTCCGGGTTTGGCGGCACGGTCATGCAATACCAGGTGCTGCTCGACCCGGCCCGAATCTACGGCTATCACCTGACGGTTACGCAGGTAACGGCAGCCCTCGCGGCCAATAACGCCAATGCCGGCGGCGGATTCTATTCGCAAGGCGGACAGTTCTACTACGTGCGCGGCATTGGACTGGTGCGTAACACCGAAGATATCGGCAACATCGTCGTAGGAGCCAATAAAGGCGTCCCGATCCGGGTGCGCGATGTGGGCGAGGTGACCATCGGGCATGCGCCGCGCCTGGGGGAATTCGGTTATCAGAAAAACGACGATGCCGTCGAAGGCGTCATTCTCATGCTTCGCGGCGAGCAGACGCAGAACGTATTGAAAGGAGTCGAAGCTAAAACCGACGACCTAAATCGCCACGTCCTGCCGCCGGATGTGAAGATCCATCCTTTCTACGATCGAAGCGAACTGGTGGACCTGACCACGGATACGGTGGAGAACAACCTGCTCCGCGGAATGTTCCTGGTGCTGGTGGTGCTGATCTTCTTTCTGGTCAGCATTCGTGCCGCCATCATCGTCGCCATCACCATTCCGTTGTCCTTGCTGTTTGCCTTCATTGTGCTCCATGCCCACGATGTCGCGGCTAATCTGCTCTCCATCGGCGCCATCGACTTTGGCATTGTTATCGACGGCACGGTCGTGATGATGGAGAACATCTATCGCGAACTGGCGTTGCGGGAGGGGCAAAGCTACCAGCTTAACGATGTCATCCTGGCCGCCGCAAAAGACGTGGACCGACCCATCTTCTATTCGGTCGCCGTCATCCTCGCGGGCTACCTGCCGATTTATGCGCTGAGCGGACCGTCGGGCAAGCTGTTCCATCCCATGGCTGAGACCATGTGCTTCGCTCTGGTCGGGGCGCTGATACTGACGCTTACGCTGGTGCCGGTGCTGGCGTCGTACTGGTTCAAGGGCGGCGTGCAGGAGAAGCCCAATCGGCCTTACGAATGGATGAAGCAAAAGTACGCCAAGCAGCTGGATTGGGCGTTGAATCGCCCTAAGACAACCATCGCGATTGCATTGCTGATTTTCGGCGCGACCTTGTTGCTGATCCCGTTTATCGGCGGCGAATTCATGCCTCACCTTGACGAGGGTGCGCTCTGGGTACGCGCCACCATGCCCTACACGATTTCGTTTGAAGAAGCCAGCAAAATTGCTCCTCAGATCCGCGCCATCCTGATGTCCTATCCCCAGGTGACGGTGGTCGCATCGGAGTTAGGCCGGCCCGACGACGGCACAGATCCCACTGGTTTTTTCAACTGCGAATTTTATGTCGGACTGAAGCCCTACAAGGACAAAGCGTGGAGCGGCGACATCAGCAAGAAAAAGCAGCTCATCGACTCCATCAACCAGAAGCTCACCGCTTTCCCGGGAATTATCTTCAACTATACCCAGCCCGCCGAGGACGCTGTCGACGAAGCTCTGACCGGCCTCAAGAGTTCCTTGGCGGTGAAGATTTACGGGGACGATCTGAACGTACTTCAGGACAAGGCGATCCAGATCAAGAACACGCTTTCCAGGGTGCCGGGCTTCACCGAGCTAACTGTGGTGCGCGAACTGGGTCAGCCGAGTTTGCTCATTGACGTCGATCGCGACAAAATCGCGCGCTACGGCATCAATGTCGCCGACGTTGAGGCGGTGATTTCGGCGGCGGTGGGCGGCCAGGCGACCACGCAGGTGATCCAAGGGGAAAAGCTGTTCGATCTGGTGGTCCGCATGCAGCCGCAGTTCCGCAGCAGCGCGCAGCAGATCGGTAATCTGCTGGTCGGCACACCGGATGGTAAGCAGCTTCCACTCAGCGAACTCGCCTACATACACCAGGGGAACGGTGCCTCGTTCATTTACCGCGAAAACAATTCGCGCTATATCGGGGTGCAGTACAGTATCGAAGGCCGCGATCTGGAGGGAGCGGTTCGCGACGGACAGGCGGCGGTGAACAAGGCTGTCGCATTACCCCAAGGCTACTGGATGACTTGGGGCGGCGAATACAGCCAACTCGTGGAAGCCAAATCGCAGATGTACTTCATCGGCCCGCTTGCGGTGGTGCTGATCTTCATGATCTTGTTTGCGCTCTACGGTAACTTCAAATTTCCCATCACCATTGCCTTGGGGGTCATTATCACCGAACCAGTGGGCGCACTGGTCGCACTCAAGCTCACCCATACTCCGTTCAGTGTCTCCTCCGTCCTCGGACTGCTGGCGCTGCTGGGCGTTTCGGTTGAGACTGCCGTCATTCTGGTGTCCTACATCAACAAGCTGCGGCAGGAGGGGATGGATATCCGTAGGGCAACGCGCGAAGCATCCCTGCTGCGGCTTCGCCCCATCATGATGACCGCGCTGGTGGCATGCCTTGGATTGCTTCCAGCTGCGCTTTCCACAGGGATTGGGTCCGATACCCAAAAGCCGTTCGCCATCGTCATTGTAGCCGGCATGATTTCCCGGCTGTTTATCGGCTTCTTCGTCAATCCCGTGTTGTATCAGATGGTCGCGCGCGACGGCGACGTGCTGCAGGTGTGAAGCAGGAACCGCGAAATCGGCTGTTTTCGATGCTGTTCTAATGGATACGGCTGGTCTTGTCACTTGCTACCAAGGAGTTGTGATCACCTTCACCGACAAGATTTTGTCAACCAGCCCGAATCAGGGCCAGCGGAAGCACATCAGGCCAAAGTAGTGTGAGCCGGGCAAGGGCTATTCAGCCGGGTAACCCGCCCTCTAACTCAGCCTGTATCGGCCACCTCCGCAACTCGTTCGTGCCTATGACAATGAGATTTCGTCAGCGAACAACTGCGATATTTGCAGCCGAAAGCTGCTACTTCTACGGTCGCAAAAGAGGTTTGCGGCTGCGAGACTGGTGATGTGAACTACGGTCGCCCCCGCTTCGTTTACAGGCAGGAAACGGGAAGGGATCGAGCGATTGCGAGTTCGGCTGTCATTCGCAGGAGGCATTCATGAAAGCTGCCAGGAAAGTTTCGGGGAGGCATCGGTCCTCCGAGTTGGCGTTGGTCGGCGCTGTTCTGTCGCTGGCAGCGGTACCGGGCATAGCACAGCAGGCGCAATGTCCGCCCGGCTCGCCTTGCGCGACCACTACCATCGACGGGAAACAACTTCCGCCACCACCGCAGAAGTTTGAAGGCAAGATTGAGCGCAACGCGGCTCAGTCGACGCCGTACTGGCCGGCCCGCGTGGTGCCGCCCAAGGGCGCGCCCAACATTCTGCTCATCATGACCGACGACGCCGGTTTCGGGGTGCCCAGCACCTTCGGTGGCGTCATCCCGACACCGGCCCTGGACCGCATTGCGGCTATGGGACTACGCTACACCAACTTCAATTCGACGGCTCTGTGCTCGCCCACCCGCGCCGCCTTGATCACCGGACGCAATCATCACTCGGTTGGTTTCGGCGTGATCTCCGAGCAAGCGACTGGATTCCCCGGTTATGACAGCTTCATCACGCGCGACAACGCGACGATTGGCCGCATTCTGAAAGATAACGGCTATAGCACCTCCTGGTTCGGCAAGGACCACAACACACCGGCGTTCGCGGCCAGCGCGGCGGGGCCTTTCGACCAATGGCCGACCGGTATGGGCTTTGAGTACTTTTATGGCTTCGTCGGCGGCGACGCCAACCAGTGGGAACCGAACCTGTTTCGCGGCACGTCGGAGATTTATCCCTACGTCGGCCATCCCGGGTGGAACCTCACGACGGCGATGGCGGATGACGCCATCCAGTACATGAAGCGGCTCGACGCCGTTGCGCCGGAAAAACCTTTCTTTATCTACTACGTGCCGGGCGGCACGCACGCGCCGCATCATCCCACGCCGGAATGGACCAAAAAGATTAGCGACATGCATCTGTTCGATGACGGCTGGGACAAACTGCGCGACACGATCTACGCCAACCAAAAGAAGTTGGGCGTGATCCCGCAAGATGCTCAGTTGACGCCGTGGCCGCACGACCTGCTGAAGCATTGGGATGAACTCACACCGGACGAGAAAAAGATGTTCCTGAAGCAGGTGGACGTCTTCGCCGCCTACGTCGCCTATACGGACCACGAGATCGGACGGGTGATCCAGGAGGTCGAGGACGAGGGCAAGCTCGACAATACGCTAATCATCTACCTCGAGGGCGACAACGGCACCAGCTCCGAAGGCACACTCAATGGCACTCCTAACGAAGTAGCGATGTTCAACCAGGTCATGGTGCCGGTGGATGTCCAGTTGAAATATTTCTACGACGTCTGGGGCACGGACCGGACGTATCCGCACATGGCGGTGCCGTGGGCGTGGGCCTTCGACACGCCATTCTCGTGGACCAAGCAGATTTCGTCGCACTTCGGCGGCGTGCGCCAGGGTATGGCCATCGCCTGGCCGGGCCACATCACCGACAAGGGCGGCATCCGCAACCAGTTCCATCACATGATCGACATTGTACCGACGATCCTGGAAGTAACTGGTATTCCTGCGCCCGCTGTCGTGGATGGCATTCCGCAGAAGCCCATCGAAGGCCTAAGCTTCGCCTATACCTTCGACAAAGCCAATGCTAACGGGCCCTCGACTCACCACACCCAGTACTTCGAGATGTTCGGCGACCACGCCATCTACCACGACGGATGGATTGCCAGCACTAAGGTCATGCGTCCACCGTGGGTGACTGCGGGAAATTTCAGCCAGGACCCAGCTGGTTACCCGTGGGAACTGTACGACCTCACCAAGGACTGGACGCAGTTCGACAATGTCGCCGACAAGTACCCGGAGAAAGTGAAGGAAATGGACGCCCTGTTCTGGACCGAGGCGGCCAAGTACCAGGTCCTGCCGCTGGACTCGTCGGTGGCGACGCGAATCGTTGCGCCGCGGCCCAGCCTCAGTGCCGGACGCAGCGTGTTCACCTATAACGGCCCAGTCACGGGCACACCGAACGGCGACGCGCCCAGCATCCTCGATACGTCTTATAACTTCAAGGCTGAGATTGAGATTCCGCAGGGCGGCGGCGACGGCATGATCGTCACCCAGGGCGGTCGCTTCGGCGGCTACGGCTTCTACGTGCTGAAGGGAATACCGACGTTCACCTGGAACTTGGTTGACCTGAAGCGAGTCAAGTGGTCGGGCACTGCGCCGCTCACCCCGGGCAAGCACACGCTGGAGTTCGACTTCAAGTACAACGGCCTCGGCCTGGCGACGCTCGCTTACAACAACCCAAGCGGCGTCGGTCAGGGCGGTACCGGCGTGCTGAAGGTTGACGGCGCCGCGGTAGCCACACAGACGATGGAGCACACGCTGCCATTCATCCTGCAGTGGGACGAGAACTTCGACGTCGGCTCCGATACCGGCACACCTGTTGACGATCAGGACTACCAGGTGCCGTTCAACTTCACCGGCAAGCTCGACAAGCTGACGCTAACGATCGACCGGCCGCAGCTGACGCCGGCTGACATTCAGAAACTGCAGGCGGCCCAGCAGGGAAGCAACCACACCAGCGAATAGTTTCGCCACTGGGCAGCTCGCGAGGGCTGCCCTGTCTTTGTCAGAGCTTTATCACCTGCACGGCGAAGAGTTGTTAAGGAGCGCCATCAACTCCACATCTTAAGCTTGACCCGGAAGTGGTACAGCAGCCGACGTTAGGCTGCGTTAGCATCCAGAGAGATCGCGCCTCACATGAACGAATTAGTCCGCATTGCCGATCTCTCGCCTTGGCCGGCGCAGCCCGGTGCCACTCGTGCCTATCATGCGATGGTGAAGCCGGTCGGCGCCATCTGTAATATCGACTGCACTTATTGCTATTACCTGCACAAACAGGAACTGCTGGGCAGCAATAGCAACTTCCAAATCTCCGACGACATCCTCGAAACACACATCAGGCAATATATCGAAGGTCAGGACCGCGACGAGGTTGTTTTCTCCTGGCAAGGCGGCGAACCGACGCTGCTTGGCCTGGAGTTTTTTCGCAAGGTGGTAGAGCTTGAACAGAAGTACAAGCGACCCAGCCAGCGCATTGAAAACGATCTGCAAACCAACGGCACGTTGCTGGATGACGAATGGGGAGTGTTCCTTAAACAGCATGGCTTTCTGGTCGGTCTTAGCATCGATGGTCCGGAAGAACTGCACGACGTCTATCGCGTCTCGAAGGATGGCAAACCTACCTTTGCCAAGGTCTTTGGCGCGGCGCAAATGCTACATCGTCATGGCGTGCCCTTCAACTCGTTGAGTGTCATTAATCGGGTGAACGCCAAGCGTCCTCTCGATGTCTATCGATTCCTGAAAAACGAAGTACGGCCCCGCGAGATGCAGCTCATCCCGTGCGTCGAGCCCAAGGTCTTCCGCAACGTTGCGCCGCAGAAGTGGGACCCTTCTTGTTTGCCTCTGTACGATTCGTCCGCCGCGCATCCGGGGAATCCCGACTCTATCGTTACAGAGTGGTCGATCGATCCTTACGATTGGGGCTACTTTCTCTGCAAGGTTTGGGATAACTGGTATCGCCGCGATATTGGCAAAGTTTTCGTCAACCTGTTCGAGACCGCCGTTGCGCAGTGGATGGGCAAGGAATCTCAGGTTTGCATCTATCACGAATTCTGCGGCAAGGGAGGGGCCCTGGAGCACGACGGCAGTCTGTATTCCTGTGATCATTACGTCTATCCCGAGTATAAACTCGGCAACATCATGCAGACTTCCGGCTCACGAATGGTCTTCTCCGAACAACAGAAGGCTTTCGGCTTCGCGAAGTTTGACACTCTTCCACAGAAATGCCGCCAGTGTAAGTATTTGTTCGCCTGCAACGGCGAATGCCCCAAGAACCGCCTGATCCGAACCAGCGACGGTGAATCGGGGCTGAACTATCTTTGCGGTGGACTACTAAGATTCTGGCAGCATATCGACCAGGATGTGCAGGATATTTGCCGCCGCATCGCCCGAGGCGAGCCCCTTGGGCCCAACTAGCAATTAGTCGAGCCTTACACTCAATTACGCACGCGTAGATTTGGAGTTGTTTCACCGGGACCCCGCAGTCTGAAACTTAATATTCAGGAGAGCGCAATGAGCCCTCGAACAAGGCGGTTTGCGGTTTTAGTGACCTGTTTGTTCCTCGTTTTTTGCACCTCGGCGTTAGCTCAGGATCCGTCGGCCCAGCCTTCTGCCCAGGCGCAGAGCACCGTACAAACCAGCCCCACCCCGGATAACGATGACGGGTGGCACTTCACGGTCAGTCCCTATCTGTGGTTTGCGGGAATTAGCGGCACGACAGGTGTGCTGGGCCATAACGTCAGCGTACATGCCAGCCCAGGCGATGTGCTTTCGCACTTCGATATCGGATTGATGGGCGCCATGGAAGTGCGCAAAAAGCGCCTGGAGATACCTCTGGACTTCATGTGGATCAAGCTGGAGGCGGACAGAGGGATTCCGTTCGACCCGGGAGTGAGCTATGCGAAGCTGAAGGTCACACAAACCATCCTGACTCCCGCCATCGGATACAGGATTATTGACAAAGACAATTTTAAGGTGGACGGCCGTGTCGGGCTGCGGTACTGGCACCTAGGCCAAAATTTAAGCTTTCAGCCATCCGGTATTCTCGGCAACTTGTCGACATCGGCCAACTGGGCGGACGTCGTTGCTGGAGCCAAGATCCAAGCTGCGCTGACCCCGAAAGTACTGGTTACTGTGTTGGGCGATGCCGGTGGGGGCGGCGCTAACCTGGACTACCAAGTCGTGGGCTTACTGGGGCTAAAGGTTTCCCAGAAAATTATCTTGCAGGCAGGCTGGCGCTATCTGGCTGTGAACTACCGTAACAGTCCGCCGCAGCTATTTGTTTATGACGTGCACCAGAGCGGTGCGATCCTGGGAATGACCATGACCCTCAAGTAAGCCAGCTCGCCCTCCTGCTTGAACCGGCATACCGAAGTCGCGGGCTGCTGCAGCTAAAGTGAATTCGTGGGCGCGTTCTGACCTTAGAAACCCGGTTTGCGGGGCCGACGCGGGGAATTCCTGAAGGCCCCGGAGTCGGGGGAGTCAAGAGCGGTGCAATGAAAATGTGGCTTAGGGAGAGTCCGATTAAGAGCATGTGAACGCTGTCGTCAAGCTGGCGTACGAGTGCGACGCCCAAGTGCTGGTTCATTGCAACGGCGACGCTGCCATCGACATGCTGCTGGACGCGCATAAGGCCGCGGGCGCCCCCAGGGACCGCCGGACAACTGTTGTCCACTCCCAGTTCGTGCGCAGGGATCAGCTTTGAGTCCCATGGAGACGGCCCGCAGCATGGGGCTGCACATGACTAACCACAGCGACTTTCTGGTGACGCCGCTTGACCCCATGTTCATTCTCTGGAGCGCGGTCAACCGCACATCGCGGTCAGGCCAGGTAATTGGCCCTGACGAGCGTATCTCCGTCATGGATGGCCTGAAGGCGCTCACCGTCGATGCGGCCCACCAGTACTTTGAGGAATCGCGCAAAGGCTCCATTGAAATTGGCAAGCTCGCCGATCTGGTGATTCTGACGGCTAACCCGATGAAGGTTGATCCAATGAATATCAAGAACATTAAGGTCTTGGGGACGATTAAGGAAGGCAGGACCGTGTTCACGTCTGCGACGGCGATGGCCGCGCCTAAGCCGGAGCGTGCAACCTTCGGCGCACGATAATGGCATCATAGCGTTGTCACACCATCCGCAACAGACGATTTGCTTCAATGTCGACGTGCGATTTCGCCTGCTTGATCGCCCACATCAAGTCATAAGCAGTGCCGGAGCGCCCAGCCAAGTTCCGCCTGCCCAAATCTCGCTCTCTTCAGAAGAACATACATGAAGTTTCGATTGCCTGTGCTCATGTGTCTGCTCATAGCGGCCGTGCCCTCAGTCGCGCGTGAGAAGAGCGATGTACTTGTCATGACCAATGGCGACCGCCTTAATTGCGCCATTAAGGCGCTTAGCCAAGACACTCTGTAGATAAATCTGGACTACGCGGTGGGCACGATCTCGCTACAGCGATCCAACGTCGACCATGTAGAAAGCAAGCAGTTAAAACCGAGGATGGTTCCGTCTACACCGGGACGCTGACCAGCACCACGGCAGGCGGTCGGCCAGTGATGATCCAAGTGAGCGAACAGCCCGCGAACCAGCCCTCCATTCCACGCGACCGAATCATTCAGATGGGGCACTTCAACCAGCTTCTGGGGCGTTTCAATGGGAGCATCAGTTCAGATCTCAACTACTCGAAGGGGGTCAAGCATTGCAGTCCAACTTTGGTTTCCAAGTCGAATACCTTCGCGAGCGCTCCGGTTTGGTGCCGTATTCTGGATTCATACCATGTAAGTGCCTATTACTAATCACACTATAGTGTGATATTTGGCCTTTCCCTATCCAAATACGAAAGCTAGAATGCCTGACGTGGTGACTTCCAGCGCGCAAACCACCCCGATGTTCGCACTGGGCCGAGCTCCCTCCGGACTTGGCTATGCGGCATCCCGCAAATCGGAGGCGGCTCGCACGAGCTATGCCCGCTAGCAAGCACAGCGCAGTCACTGTCGCTAGCCGATGTCGGAAGGAGAACGCCGTGACGTCCCGCTTCTCGTCTGTCGCTATTGGTCGCGCAATATCTTGCTTCGTGAGATTGCCATTCCGGTCGTCGGGGTCTGCGCGCTCGGCTCTGGCAAAAATAATGAGGCTGCGTCCTTCACGTTTGGCGCCAACGGGCGCCCACATACATGGACGACTCTGCTCACGTATTCGAACGTCAATCAAAATTATTCCTACTATTTTGGCCCCGTATCGACGCACACACAGCTATCGAACACGATCGGAGACCCTGGGCAACGACACGCTGGCGCCGTGAGGCCCGCTGATCGCGCTCAGAGCGCTCCGCAAGTGGAAAGTTGGGGACCATCCAAAGCCGGTTTTTTCAGGAGGTAATCAGTTATGGATCTTGGAGCGAGTTTTCGAGCGATAACTAGCAGCGCCGTGGTGGTGTCAGCCGTATTCGCAGGCGCCGTTGGCGTTGCCCGCGCGCAATCGGCCGCCCAACAAAGACCCAACGTCGTCATACTCATGACGGACGACACGGGATGGAACGATTTCGGTGCGTATTCGGGAGGCGGCGCCTTTCTCGGGCATCCCACGCCCAATGCCGATCGCATTGCCAGGGAGGGATCGGTCTTCACCAACTGGTACGGACAGGCAAGCTGCACTGCCGGTCGCGCCTCGTTCATGACCGGCCGAATCCCCATTCGTACAGCGCTGTCCATCGTGATCGGACCCGGTGACATGAACTATCTCCGCAAAGAGACGCCTACCATTGCCGAATTCTTCCAGAAGAACGGATACTCGACATACTTCTCCGGCAAGTGGCACCTGGGAGACAAACCCATTTCGTATCCTACGGAACATGGCTTCGACGAGATGAAGCATTTCGCGGCCTACTACGCAGGTGTTTACGCCTACAACGACACCTCACCCTATTTCCATCCCTGGTTTCCGAGCTTTAATCCCGACTTCGAAAAAATGTACGACAGTGTAGTGAATCATGGCGAGTGGGAGGGCGTGGCCGGAAAGCCGGCAAAGATGGTAGGCACCATTACCTACGACTCGATGGCGACGATGGATGAACGGCAGACCGACTCGGCTGTGGCCTACATCAAGCAGCATGCGAAGAGCGGCAAGCCATTCTTCATGGACGTCAACTTCATCAAGATGCACAACCCGACTAACCCTGCGCGCGATTTCCGCGGCAAGTCGCATCTCGGCAATTACTCCGATTCGCTGATGGAGATGGACTTCGATATCGGACGCATCATGGATGAGATTCGCGCCGATGCCCCAAACACGATTGTCATCCTCACCGCCGATAACGGCGCGTGGCAGGATGCCTACCCCGACGCCGGAACCACTCCGTTCCGCGGAGAAAAAGGTACGCCCTTTGAAGGCGGATGGCGCGTTCCCGGAATCATGTGGTGGCCCGGTCACATTCCTGCTGGCGTGACCTACGGCGAAATGATGTCGCACATCGATTGCTGGGCAACTTTGGCGACTATGGCTGGCCTCACCCCTCCGCCGCATGGTGCATGGAAAGGAAATGACGGCAAGCCGATTTATTTCGACAGCATCGACAACAGCGACTACGTCCTGGGGAAAGCGCAACACTCGGCAAGAGCTTCCTGGGTGTATATCAATGGCGAGAACTTTGGCGGAGTTCGCGTCGATATCAACGGAGGCCCGCAGGAGCCCTGGGTTCATATGGCGTGGAAGTACCTGTACAGCGCGAAAGACTCATGGCTCGGAGTGCAGGCTCCCCTCGGCGCCATTGGTGCCCTGTACAACCTAACCATGGATCCGTACGAAAAGTACGACATGATCTTCAATGGCGCCGCAGCCACGCGTGTGCTGACCAGTTCCCCGGGAAGGTATGCTGGTCAGGATAATGGCTGGGTCGGCGCGCTTGTAGGACAGGCGATGTTGGAGTTCGATAAATCAGTTATGAAGTACCCGAGCATTCCAAGATTTCCCGGTGGAGCATCGACGGACCTGATTCCTGATCTCCAGCATCCGGAAGATCCTGCTCCGTCGCTGAAAGATCTAAACCAGACCATACCTGTTTCAAGCGATGACTAGGACGGGTATTACGAAACGGAGCGTGTGCGCAAGTTAACTCTCCGTTTCGTTTGTCGCATTGCGCTGTTGAAGTTGGGCTTGCTGGAAAGGATTGACTAATGAGGCTGCGATCGCTCCTCTCTCGCAAAGCAGTTCTACTCTTCGTACTGATCTCATTGCTTGCGCCCCTGGTAATTGCGCAAGCTGCCGACCCGTTGCCGTCCTGGAATGACGGAGCCGCCAAGCAGGCCATCCTGAACTTCGTTCGGATCACAACCGAAGCTTCAAGCCCGGACTTCGTCCCTCCGGGACAACGAATTGCAACCTTCGATCAGGACGGCACCACTTGGGTTGAGCAGCCCATGTACACCCAGTTCATCTTCGCATTTCAACGTGTGGTGGCGATGGCTCCCCAACATCCCGAATGGAAGACTACGGAGCCATTTAAGTCGATCCTCGCCAATGACAAGGTGGCAATCGCCAAGTTCACCGACAAGGATCTCGAGAGCGTCATGGTCGTGACCCACACCGGCACCACGGTCGATCAATTTCGTGGTGCCGTTCAAGATTGGCTGGCCAAGGCACGCGATAAACGCTGGAATCGTCCTTATACCGAGCTTGTCTACCAGCCCATGTTGGAGGTCATGCGCTACCTGAGCGCGAATGGCTACAAGACATACATTGTGACGGGCGGCGGGCAGGACTTTGTTCGCACCTACGCCGAGCAGGTGTACGGCATTCCGCTCGAGCGGGTCATCGGCACCGCCCTCGCAACGCAATACGCCTACAACAAGGCAGGACAGCCGATCCTGATGCGCATTCCAAAACTGCTTCTGAACGACAACTTCGACGGCAAGGCGGAAGACATTTACCTGTTTACCGGACAGCACTCGAAGGCCGCGTTTGGTAATTCCACCGGCGACCAGCAGATGCTGGAGTATACGCAGGCGAGCGGCGGCGCCTCACTGGAGATGCTGGTGCTTCACGACGACGCCCAGCGCGAGTACGCCTATGGCCCCGCAGAAGGACTGCCGAACTC
This sequence comes from uncultured Acidobacteriaceae bacterium, assembly GCA_963785825.1. Lineage (GTDB taxonomy): Bacteria > Acidobacteriota > Terriglobia > Terriglobales > Acidobacteriaceae > Bog-257. Next base: position 767,473 of record CAWAWQ010000004.1, read on the forward strand.
CAAGGTCGGCACCTTTACCCAGGCGCTTTATGACGAAGCTAAGTCGAGGGGGTGGACGGTTATCCGTATGAAGAACGACTGGAAGCGAACCTTCGCCTGGGAGCAGTAGCCGGTGCAAAACGTTTCGGGAGCAAAGACCGATTAGGGGAAATCAATGTCAGGTCACGGCGCCGCGTTCCTGGCCGCCATCGACGAGATCAGCCTCACTGCTGTTCGTTTGCTGGACTCGCTGCAGACGAGCGCACCGCTCGGAAATCGCGAGCAGGAAATTGCCCCGGGCAAAGCGCGCGCCGCCCAGAGACACGTTGCCGTTCTTTGCCCGGTACCCGAAGTACTCCAAATCGGAAGTACACTTCTTCTGTGAGCAGTGCGCGGTGAAACATGACCCGCGAAAATCCAGCCCCGCAGGGGCGGCTATGTCGTTAGCCCAGGATGAAGCGAAGCGGAATCCTGGGTGGAGTGGAAAATTATTCCGAGCCGCGTAGCGGCGACACCCTTCTCACGCAGACACTTTAGCCCCTGAGGGATCGGTAGCAACTTACTCAGAGCCTCCTTAATTAAGAGATGCTTGGACTGTTTCCAGCTTTCCCGGCCGGTGCGGGCTTCTCATAGTACCTCGGTATAATTTTCTTACTTTAGCAAAAAGTAAGTAAAGTAGCATTTTTGAAACTATCTTACTTGTAAGAAAATCTGCAGGGTATGCCGGGTTTGCTCTTGCCGTCCCGGAAGGCCGGAGGGTCTCTTATCGATAAGCGCGGCCAAACTTCCTACCATGCGACTTCTGAGGAGTCGGCGAGGCTCCGCTTCTCCTAAAAAGCGCTTTATAAAAAATTGGTTTGTCTCACGTGGCGTCAATGGTCTTTTGTGCCAAACTCACTGTGTGGAGTTTAGGGGGAAGGTAAGATGCACACGACCAAGGGGTTCAAATCGGAGATTCCAGTGTAAGCAATCGTGCTGACCAATGCCCAGGACCACAATCAACTTCGATACCGTGCGAAATATCGAACTCACTTTGCTCGGCGCTGAGGAGAGCCCAGCGTACGGGGTCGCGGCAAACAAGCTTCGTGAAAAACTCCTGGCGTGTGTTCCCGCTAATCGCTCGGCCAAACTCGCTTCGCTTGTCGTTCGCGTGGATTTCGATGACCGGGCCGAACTGCTCGCCGCCGACCCCGATGTCTACTACGTCCCCGACCAGTACGTCGGCTATAACGCCGTGCTGGTTCGCTTGTCTCGGATCAATCCCGATGTGTTACGGTACTTGCTCGGCATGGCCTACAAGTTTGTAACCCGCAAAGCCGGCCCCCGTTCGCCAGCACGGAAGCGCCGCTGACGGAATCGCTCTTCCTTGCCCCCGGACGCTTGTCGGCGATAGTAGAAGTCTTTGCTGGTGCAAAAGAGATTGCCCGGACCAACAATTCGCAAGGCTGGGTTGTCGGTCTAGTGTTCTCAAAATTTCGGGCATTCAACCTTGCACGGAGTAGTGGACATGCAATCCGCTTCGTTCATTGCGCCGTCGATTTGATTCGTGTTGAGGGTTTCTCTGGCGCGACGTCGATCAGCGATCGGGTTTCGGCGGACGCGAACTGTGACCGGAAAGCGCTGCGCTGGCTTGAGCAATTTGCAATCGCCAATTAGGAATCGGCGAACTGTCCCCATTCACGTTCAGGTAGCACACCATGTTCTTCAGACGAGCCGTATCTGATCCCGACGCACTATCTCCCCGCTGGCGCAAGTAATACGGTGGAATCGATTGGTAATACAAGGTAGCAACTACGCTGGCCGCGTTAGCGAGCTGGGAGCTGATAGGTATGGCATATCGAACTATGCTGGATCCGCTTCCGTCGCCGTAATTTGGATCTCCGTTTACGCCGACCGGCTCGGTGAACTCAGCCGACGGCCCAGTGGCGCTCCATCCCTGGGGTAGCAGGCGATTGTTTTTTATGATCTGGTCAATATTCAAGAAGCTGGTGGTGATCTCGCCTTCCGGATTCAGCGCCAGCTCTTCGTAAATCTGTACCTGGTCATCCCGAGTGATGGGGTTCGCCTGGTTGTAGTGAGGCTGATAAGTCTGCTGGTTCGGCGCGAAGAATTCCGTCACCAACGGATTCCCGCTGTTATCGAGAATCACGCCGTCCGTCGACGCTTGCCCTGAGACCCATAGAGTGTTGCCGAGATTGTCGAGCACACGGAATTCCAGGAATGCACGCCGGAACTCTACTCCCGAGGGGAAGTCGTGGCCCGCCAAATTCACGACCTTAACATCGGCCTGTAACGTCTTGCCGGTATTTTGCAGCGAGACGATCTTCACTGAGGCGGTTGCGCCGGCAACCTCCAGAGCCGAATTCATGGCGGTGTACTGACTGGAGAAAGTGTCTTTAGCGGCAAAGCCCGGGAGCAACGGATTGGACGCGTACAGTCCAAGCTCGCTGCGGTATTCCCCAAACATCTCCAGCGCGAACAAGTTGATTCCCAGAAGAGTGTGTCGGGAGAAAGCCGCTCGCTTGGTCAGCTGTATCTGATCGTCAGGCGCGCGGAACAGCTCGGCTGGAAACGTATTATCTTCTATGTTCGCAATGTTGAATGCCAGAGATTGCTTCTTATACTGCTGCGGCATGTGGCAGTCCTGACAACTCTGAGGATTCGAGCCGTTGTCTGCAAAGTTGCTGTTCACCCATTCCAGAAACGTCGTCTGTTCGTGAGACTGCTTGGGGGCGCCATGCTCGTCCGTGCGCTGGTTCCCGTTCTTGTCGTACACAGGAAGAAAAATCGTATGGCATGAACTGCACAGCAGCGAAGACTGGACCTGACTGGCGAACTTGGGCTTGACTCCGATGGCATTTTGCATAGGCAGCGCGGCTACCTTCGGATACGGACCGTACAGCTCCGTCGCAGGCCCTACCTTGAAGAGTCCGGTGTAGGTCTGTTCGGTACCGAGCCCGTCGGCGGACATGCTGTGACAGGCAAGGCAGGAGACTCCATCACGCGCCAGGCCGCCATACGTCGAGTTGGGATCGGATAGATGTGCGTGCGTGAACAACGCTCCGTTGGTATCAATTTTGTACTGACGTTCGCCCATTACCCCGTGACAGCGCAGGCAAGTATCGTCGATGAAATCCGCTGCGTTCGGCTGGCCGCTCAGCGTGGGATGGATGGTTCGCTCGGTCTCGAGCTGGGCCAGGAAAATCGGGTCGCGGCCCGATAGGCCCATCATGGAATAACGCCATTCGCCATTAGGCGAGACATTGACCTTGCAGTTCGTCGGGCTCCCGCTGCTGCGATCGCAAGTCTGCAAAGCGTTGGGATACAGCATCGCAGGTATGTCATCCCTCACTTGGCCGTTGTCGCCGACGAGACCCGTAATGGTCCCGGTCGCATCGTGACAGCCTCCGCATTGGTCCGAGGTTATGAATCGCTGAGGTCCGGCGGGATGGCCTTTCGGAACGACGTGATCGAAAGATTCAGGCACCATGCAGTACGCTTGGCGAGGCGTCTGCTGCTGCGGAAATACGATGGAACATTGCGGAGCGGTTAGAGGAGATCGCGCTTGGCCGGATTGCTCCTTCTGACTGACATAGTAGGCGTGATGCATCCCGTCGAGCGGGTTGAACTCCTCGGCTGACGCTCCGTCGCCAGATGGCCTGGTAGCAAGCTCGTCCTTCAAGCCTGAATTCTCGAAGCCCGCGACGTGCAGCGCGGTGGCGTAGGTTCCCTGGTTGGCTGCCGCCGATGCGTGACAGTTCAAACAGTAGAGTCCATAGCCCGTGTACACCGGCGTCGGCTCCGCACAACCATTGGTCACCTTGACCGCGGGAGCCTCGCCGTTGCCTATGTCGGCCCAGTACCAGCCGTCCCACACCGAGCTATCCCGAACCATGATGGTCCAGTCCACCAAGTTTGTTCCTGTCTCATCGGGATACTGCTCCTTCACCATGACGCTACCATCGGGGATCTGCACGGCGCGATCGCCAGCCAGCAGCCAGTTCCAAATGGTTGGTGAGTAATACACCTTGACGAAGGGGTGAACCTTCTGGCTGGTGCGGATTGCCTCATCATGCCGCCAGGATTGGTAGCAGCGGTTATCCACAAATCTGGTGAGCTCGGGCAGGAAACCGGAGGAACTAGACGAAGGCAAAGGAGGACATTCCGGGTTCGGCGGATTGTTGCCGCAGGCAGTTAGTAGCAAGGAGAGAGCCGCGGCCGCGCAGAGCAGCGCGGATGTTCTTCGTGAGTTCAGAACTCTCTCCCACGTTCTGCCAACCACGCTGCTGGGGACGGTCTACGCGGCCTGCAGAGCCCACATGACGATCAGGTATAGGGCTTCAATCTTACACTATGGTCCGGTCTTACCCGCGGTCTTCGTGACCTAGCCGAGCCCAAGTTCAATATCGGCTGTGAAGTCTGGTCTGACTATGGGCCGAGTCATTGCCGGCGACAACAGGCAAGGTAATCAAGGGTTGGCAGGAGAATGGAACTCAATCTTCAAAGGGATGGTTACACGCGTCCCGAGGGGCTGGGCATTGGGCATAAGGAAGCGCAGCCGACAATACGCTCATGTGGCTTCGGGGCAGAAAATCCGAGCGTGAACGAGAGCAACACCATCATCAATAACGGCGAAGGTTTTGGTCCACCGCGGGCAGAGCGATGCTAGCTTCCCGACAGGGCCGTGCGTCTGAGGAGAACCACATTCTGCTGGCATTGACCCGGGCATTTCCCTTGGGCGACCGTCAACCTGCGCTCGGGTCAGTCATCGCAAACAGTTGATCGGAATTTGTCCATCGAATAGCAGATGATAATCGCCGAAGCGAGGCCTGCTCATGCAAAAGTCAGAACTACGGCTCACGCGAGCAAGTCTTCAATCTTCACCGGCAATTCCCGCACACGTACACCAGTCGCATGGTGCACCGCATCGGTGATCGCTGCGGCGATACCCGCCAGCCCGATCTCGCCGATGCCGCGGGCTCCGAGCTGGTTGATTTCTTTGTCCGGATAGTCCAGGAAGTGCACCTCAATGGCCGGCGCGTCGGCATTCACCGCGACGAGGTAGTCAGCGAGACTGCTGTTAATCGGCGCGCCGTTCTGGGGATCGTATTCCGTGCGCTCCAGCAGCGCCATGCCCACTCCCATCACGACTGCACCCTGAATCTGATTGCGGCCAGCCAATGTGTTGATGATCTTGCCCGCATCGATAACCGTGACCACTCGACTGACGCGCAAACGCGCGATCTCCGGTTGCCAGGTGACTTCAGCGAAGTGACCCCCGAAGGATTGGGTTGAGAACTTCGGCTCCGGGTCCCCGAACGTCGCCGGCGACTGGCCGTTGCCTGTAACCATGCGGAGGTTGGCGCGCCGAAGCAACTCAAAAAAAGGCACGCCTTTCGGAGGTCCTCCCGACTTAAGAAATAGTGTGCCATTTTCGAAGCCCAGATCGTCGGGTTTGTGGTTCACGAACGGAGATCCGGGCGTGGAAACAGCAACCGTTTTGAGCATCTCAATCGCTTGGTCAGCGGCGGCGAACACAGCGTCCACCAACGAGGGGGTAGCCATCGAGCCGCCCGAGATTGGACCTTCGGGAAGCGCAGTATCGCCGAGCTCGACTTCCACTTTGTCCAGGGGAACGCCGGTTCTTGCGGACGCGAGCTGTGCGAGGTTCGTATAGGTGCCGGTGCCGATGTCCTGGGTGGCACTTGCCACGCGGCAGGAGCCATCGTCGCGAAGCTGAATGTTGACCGCGGCGGAAAAGCGACCCGCGATCCACGAGCACCCGGCCATTCCCCAGCCAAGAGTTAAGCCATCCCGCTTCATCGAGCCGACAGCAGCATTGCGCTTCGACCAGCCAAATTTTTCAGCTCCCAGTTGAAAGCACTCAAGAATATGGCGCGATGAAAACGGAACTCCCCGGCTTTCATCGATCTTCGGCTCATTGATGATGCGAAGTTGAACGGGGTCCATGTTCAACCCATGGGCAAGTTCATTCATCGCAGATTCGACCGCATAAAGCCCGGGTACTCGGCCGGGACCGCGCATATCGGCCCCACTGCCGATGTTTCGCCTGGCGCGACCAAAGGTCACGCGCAGATTGGGCACACTATACTGAAATGCCGTGCCCTCGCCGCAACCCTCATGATGGGCATCAAGCATCGACCGTGTGTAGATGTAATCGTGCTGCAGCGAAACCAGCTTCCCTTCCTTTGTTGCAGCCAGACGAACGCGCTGCTGCGTGCGTGGCCGATGTCCGACAGCGTGAAACATCATTTTGCGAGCGAGCACCAGTCTCACTGGTCTGCCCACTTGTCGTGCAGCCGCTGCCGCCAGCGGACACAGCGTCCACGGCCACAGCTTGCTGCCGAAACCCGATCCGACGAACTTCGTAATTACGCGGACGTTCTCGGTTGCCACGCCGAACATCTGCGCAAGAACGCCCCGCAGATTGACCACTCCCTGTGACGACTCATACAACGTCAAGGTTGAGCCTTCCCAGATCGCGGTGGTGGAATGCGGCTCCATCGGGTTGTGGGTCTCAAATGGCGTGACGTAGGTGTAATCGACGGTGACCGGCGCGCTGGCGAAAGCAGCGTCAGGATCGCCGCGCTCACTTTCTACACGCTTCAGCGGCCCGAAGGTCGTCATCACTTCGTCCGGCTCGTCGTCAGCTACAAGGTGCGGCTCGACGTTCGGCTTTTCGGCAGCGTATGTTGCAACGATTGCATCAGCAGCGGCTTTGGCGGTTTCAAAGGTCTCCGCCACAGCAAGCGCAATGTACTGGCCGTAGTAGCCAATGACGTCGTCTTCAAAAGGCGGGCGCCGCTCTTCGCAAATTCCTGAGAAACCCGGACCCGGAATCGAACGAAAAATCTTGCCGATATTGCCCCGGTGCAAGATTGCAACTACGCCGGGCATCTTCTCAGCCGCGCCAGTGTCGAGCTTTGTAATCTTCCCCTTCGCGATGGTGGCGCCAACCGGCACCGCATACAGCATCCCGGGAAAGTGAAAGTCGGGGGTGTACTGTGCAACTCCGGTGACTTTTAGGGGTCCATCAACCCGAACCGTGTCACGCCCGATAGGCGAGGCTGTCGGTGGTGCTTGCTGTTGTATCGGCATGGTCGTTCTCCTTCGGCCGGATCAGCCGTTCACTGCCGTTTGCAGAGCGTGCCTAAGGCAGCGCTTCGCCAGTTCAATCTTGAATTTGTTTTCGCTCTGCGGTTTGGCATTGCGCAGTGCGGCTTCGGCGGCTTGGCGGAAATTCTCGGCAATTGCGGGCTTGCCGGCTAGTGCTGCTTCCGCTTCGGGCGAGCGCCACGGTTTCGTTCCAACTCCCCCCAAGGCGATCCGGATGTAACTGATATTTTCACCCGCGATACTCATCACCACGGCGGCCGAGGCGAGAGCGAATTCATACGAGGCGCGATCGCGCAATTTCAGATAAACCTGCTTGCTTCCGCCGATCGGCGGCGGCAGCGTGACATGCGTGATAAGGTCGCCCGGTTCAAGCACCGTTTCACGATGTGGCGTGTCGCCAGGCAGAAGATGGAAATCGCCGATGGGAATCGCGCGTGACCCCTTGGGTCCCTGCACATGGATGATTGCCTCCAGCGCTGCCATTGCCACGCACATATCTGACGGATTAGTGGCGATGCACTGATCGCTGGTTCCGAGGATTGCGAGTGTGCGATTGCTGCCGGTGATGGCGGGGCAGCCGGTTCCCGGTTCGCGCTTATTGCAGGGCATCGCCGTGTCGCGAAAATAGACGCACCGCGTTCTCTGCACCAGGTTCCCGGCGGTTGTGGCCATGTTGCGGATCTGGGCCGACGCACCGGAAAGAATCGCCTGGGTGAGAACGGCATAGTCGCGCTGCACCCTAGGGTGGTTCGCCAGATCTGAATTGCGAACCGTGGCACCGATCTTCAGGCCGCCGGCGGAGGTGTCTTCAATCTTGTCGAACGGCAGGCGATTGATATCGAGCACACGTACGGGGGCCTCGACGTTCAGCTTCATCAGATCAATGAGGGTCGTACCGCCTCCCAGGAAGCGCACGTCTGCGCCTTGCTGCGCCGTTTTCGAGGGCGCAGCGGCGTTGATTGCTGCTGCAGGATCTGCAGGCCGTATGAATTCGAAGATATGCATAGAGAATCTCCGCTGGCGTTATGCGTGTTTTCGAACTTGTTGGATCGCGGCCACGATATTGGGGTAGGCTCCGCACCGGCAGATGTTGCCGCTCATCAGTTCCTTCACGGCTGCGTCGTCTGGACCGCACGGCTCATTGAGCAGCGCCACTGCCGACATAATCTGGCCGGACGTGCAATACCCGCACTGATAAGCGTCACAGGCAAGAAATGCTGCCTGCATGGGATGCATGGCGTCCGGTGTGCCAAGACCTTCGACTGTCGTGATCTGTTCGCCATCGTGTATCAGTGCGAGACTCAGACAGGAGAGCACCCGTTTGCCGTTTACGTGCACGGTGCACGCGCCGCACTGCCCGTGGTCGCAGCCTTTTTTGGTTCCGGTCAGTTCCACCGTTTCACGAATGCAATCCAGCAGTGTGGTACGCGGATCGATCCGCAATGAATATTCCTTGTTGTTGATATGTAGTGTGAGCGGGACTGCAACCTCGCTGGCTGCATTCTCCGCTCTGGGTACTGCCGGATCGAAGGTGGTTGCCATAATTCCTCCTTGGCGTGCCGACCGTTATACGCTCATCGACACTCCCTTCTCAAGCGTGTTCCTCCCGACGACCAGAATTCACGTTCGGTGTTGACATTGATGAGTGATGAACCTGTCAGCGGCAGAACCTTATTCATTCCGCGGATCGTCTTTCGGATTCAGGTAATCCAGGCCGAGAGGCCCCGTGCCGGTTACCTGCGTGATGTATTCACCGGATTTCGCCCAATGGAAATGGGGAGTATTGCCGGGCAGAACGACCACGGTGCCAGGCGGACACGCTCGCAATTTATCGCCATCGAACTGATCCCCCAAGCCGATGTAGAAGACACCAGCTATGATGGCGTATATCCGGTCCTCGGGATGTTTACGCAGCATCAACTTCACACCGTGAGGCACGTGAACCCTAAATGGTGGAAGGGCCTTTCTCCGATGGTTCACCTACCATGATGGCGAGGCGCACCGAAGGCGGTAACGCCGCAAAAGGCTTCGGCACTCGAATCAGGTGTATGTCTCCTGGAGGCGATTGGGAGCAGGCATTGGAAAATGAGGGAACTCTAGATTGCGAGGGCCCCGATCGAGTGGTTTTCCAAATCCGCGCTCCTCCAGAGAATGCAGCCCGACCTGAGTTACTTAGCAACCGTACTTCCAGCCGGGGTCCTTCGCCCACTGCTGGAAGCATGCCGACGCGGGATCAAGGGCTATTGGCAGCGTGGTGGTGGGACGTTGGCCGTCAATCAGGTGACTTTGATTCAGCCATGTGCCCGGCCACGCTATTGTGATTTGCGTCTCGACTTCATTCTCGCCAGCCGGTGGAACACGTGGAGGAGTCGCTATCACGGGCTCTGGGCCGAAGACGGCCGCTGAAACACCTTGACCCTTGCTCCATCCACTCATCACCACCCAGGTCTGCCCGAGCTTCGCCGCTGCCATTGGCGCGAAAGGCGTGTCGAGAGGATACGGCTGGTTAAAAAGTTTAGGGTCTTCCTGCATGGTGACGCCGGATGGAGCGCCCATCGGAGCCGCGATCAGATCGGCACGCAACGCACTTAACGCGCCGAAGACTTCCGGTACCGATAGCTCCTCGCCCAGTGCCAGGCCAATCCTCCCGATCGACGTGGGAACCACGACCCAATCGCTGCCCTCCTTCGCCCACCGCTTCTGATTTGGCGGCAAGTGGGTTGCGCGATAACGCGCCAGAACCGTTCCCTCGGGACCCGCCAACACTACGGTGTGATAAACATTTCCCGCATCGCGTTCAGGATAGCTGCCAACCACGTAGCCTCCGGCGGCCTTTGCGGCTTCGCACAAGCGCTGCTCCGCGATTCCGCCCGGAGGTTCGGAGGCCGCGGTGTACGCCGCGCTCTCTAAGTTGGCTCCAACTGTGAACAACTCCGGCAGGACGAGCAAGCCACCGCGTGGTGGCTGCGGAAGCACAGCAGGCGGTTTACCTGACACCGGCCATGAGACGGCTTTCACCGTGACGTCTTTGGGCGTAGTCGTCACGTTCGGATCCGTAGGCGCACGATGCAACGCCAGAAGACCGTACATCTCCGGTCTACGTCGCGCCAGCACCGCCTGGCGGACGGGCGCGGCCATGGAAGGCGTGATTTCAGCCACAATAACGCCGTGCGCGCCCGGCGATAACACCTCGGGCGGCACGACCTGCGCCTGCGCGACCTTATTGCCGGATGGGTCCCAGATACTCGAACCGCCGTTGTAGTAGAGAGTCTGGCCCGTCTGCGGATTCTTCTCAATGCCGTCACGCGTGGCTGCAACAAGCCAGACACCATTGAATGCAGCGATATGCTGTACGGTCGCAACGGTCGAGTGATCTCCTTTGGCTTTCGCAGGCGGCGTACCCGGAGTAACCCGGTCAGAACTACTCAGCCATGCCACCACATCGACTTTGTGCAATGCGGCAAGTCTGGGATATTGCCAGTACGTATCGTCGTAGCAGATCAGCATGGTCAGTCTTCCGAGTTCGGTGTCGAAGACCGGGAAGCCGCCGTCGCCGGGAGTCACCCATGCCTGGTCCTGGGGATTCAAGCCGTGCTTTCGATACTTGCCGATGTAGCCGTGGGGGCCGACCAGCGCTGCGGTGTTGTAGCCCAGGCCGGTGACCGGATCGAGTTCCGCGATACCGACGGCAACATACATGTGGTGCTGCGCCGTCACCCTGGCCAGTGCGGCCGTGGTCTTGCCCGGCACGGTGTCGAGGTACGGACGCACCATCGCAAAGTTGTCGAAGATGTAGCCGATGGTCGCCTGTTCGGGCAACACCGCAAGCTTCACGCCTTGGGCACCCGCCGAATCCACGGCGGCCGCGATGCGGGCGATGTTGCCGTCCAGATCGCCCCAGGCCGGATCGTACACAATGGCCGCAGCTTTGTATGATTTCAGTGGTTCGTCCGCAGCCCAAGCTCCCAGCGATGGCGTTACCGCCGCTACCACAGCGACAAGGAATGCGGTCCGCAACCTGATACGTCCAACCATATCCACCTCCGTCGTGCCTCCGTGAACGCTCCTAATGCGCGAATCTGATTTCGCCGCGCCTACTTCGTCAGAAACACGTCCCTGCGCGGGAACTTGTCGAATACCGATGGATCCTCAGAGAAGTTGGTCGCGAGGATATCGATCGGGTTTCCGGCGATCCACTGCGACAAATCAATGGTCTGGTAGTGACCATTGTTAAAGACGATGAGGATGCGCGCGCGCTCGCCTCCGATGTTTTCGATCGAGTGTCCAAAGCCCTGCGGGATGTAACCGACATCGCCCTGCCGCAGCTTTTCGTCGCGCCAGCGTCCTTGCGAACCAAACAGGGTCACGCTGAATTCGCCGCTCAGAATGTACTGCCACTCGGCGGCATTGGGATGCCAATGCAGTTCGCGAAGAGCTCCGGCCTCCATCTCAAGTACCACGCCGGTCATAGTCGTGGAAATGGGGAATTGAGATCCATCCACGCGCCACTCAAGACCACCCCTGAACGTCTCAAAGGGCTTCTGGGAAAGCAGGCTGTATTTGTGGGTGAGCGGAGGTCTCTTCCAGCCTTGCAATGGCGGAGCGGCAACCGCAGGTGGAATTTTGCCCTTGGCGAAGTAGACCTCTCTCTTCGGAAAGCTATTGAAAGTTGAAGCGGGCACGCCGAAGTTCTTGGCCAGCAGTTCTTTCGGAGCATGGCCGATCCAGTCCGAGATACTGAAGGTACCGAACTCAGAGAAGTAACCGTTGTCGAAGACTAGGATGAACTGGCATGGCTTGTCGCCCAGCGTCTCGATCACATGCCCATGACCGCGCGGAAAATACCAGATGTCGCCCGGAGCAAAATCATTGGTTTCGGAGCAGCCTTGCGGATCGATGACGGTGGTCCGCACACTACCCTCGGTAACGAAAGCCCACTCCGCGGCGGTGGCGTGCCAGTGAAGCTCACGCATCACGCCCGGCTCCATGCGCATCGAGACACCCGCAAGGCCCTTGGATATCGGCAACTGGGCTACCGTGGCTTCTTTGCCGTAGCTGCCCTCCAGCACTCGCCCCTCTGATTTCTCTAACTCGAACTTGAAGGTTGGAAGCTCCTTCCCGGAGGTTACGGGATCTGGAACGTTATTCTGAAAGCTGTTGTGACCGCCCTCGGAACTGATGGGAAACGACTGTGAAAACACGAGTCTCCTGTCTGGCGCGGGACGAATTACCCCTCGCGGTTACTTGGGGATTTGAAAAACGTTGGCATTACTGTACCCACGGGCATTGCGGCTGCGCAACCCAAATTTATCGTCCGAAGTAGCCGAAAGTAGAGTGACACCTTTCAGGCTAAACCAGCGTCACCGTCGGTTGAGAGGGATTGTTGAGGTCTCGATGCAGTAGAGTGTACTTGCGCCGACGGGGAGTGTTCTGGAATGCTTGTCGGCAAGCTGGAACTCATGCTTTGATTAAGTTGAAGTCTTGAAGGGGGGCGGCCTTCAACATAAGCGTAGGCTTCCTTCGCGAGGCCCAGCCACTCCGGAACACCTTGGTTGCTCATAGATCCCAGCGCGAATCCCCGAACTACAAAGCGGCTTTAAATCGCTCCACAAAACGCAAGAGCCAGCGGTTGTTCAAGATAAAATACATTATCGCGTCATCATGCACCACCGCGTGGCGTTGCAAGGCGAGCATTGGGTCCATGACCCTGTGCCTTCTTTCCTCACGACACCAAATACTTCGCGCCCAGCCGCTCGATTTTCCCCTGCTCTTGTCTACAAGAGATGCAGTATGATGAGCAGGTCCACGGGAACGTCAAATCGGTTATTGCGATTTCGACGAGACTGAAGGCCCAGTATGAAGCGCCACACGCCGGGCAGAAGTACGTACCTGTCCCTCGCCTTTGCGCCGTTCCTCGCTTTCCTGGTTGTAGTGACTGCCACGGCACATGCTCAAGCTGGTCGCTCTCCGGGCCTGTTTTCGGCAGCACACGCTGCTAATGGGTCGCTGAGCTCCGACCCATGGGTGCAGTTTGTCCAGCGTTCCATAAACATGTATGCGATCAGCCTGGATTCGATGGACCAGGGCAGCCCCATGGTGCCGCTATACACAAATTTGAACGCTGGCGGCACGTATGGGCTGCCGGATTCGTTTCACAATGTCGCAATTCCGGACGGCAATGACCCGGACGCCCCACCAGGCTTCATCAGTAGCTACCTCATGTCGTGGAGCGGAGTCGGTGAGAACGACAATGCATACTTCCAGTTTGACATCAGCTGCAATATTGCGAACCGGCCCCGCAATATCCCCAACTTTGGCCTGGCGCACAATGTCTGGTTCTATGCGAAGGGCTTAAGTGCCAATTTGCAACTGGAGATGCTGGTTTTCGAGCAGGTGCCGCTACAAGGTGGCACATGTACATACATGCAGGTTGCCTCATACTGGTTTCCCCTCACGACAGGTTGGGAAGAATATGCTCTGGATATTTCTTCTGCCATGTTGGGGCCACAACAACTTTTTGCAGTGCAGTTCCTCGTGAATCCCGCGCACGACCCGAGCAGCGGAAGTCTCTTGCTAGCGGACGTGCGCATTGACACCGATGGATACGATCCACTGCGGGGAATCCAGTCTTATATTCCGCACTGGGCTCCTACAAATAGTCCTCCGAACACTCCCGGCGGCCGAGATGTGAACATCTATCCGAACCGCTCATATCTGTATGATGATGCGCGGGCGATTCATGCGCTACTGTTGGGGGGTGATATTGCGGATGCAGAGAACATTGCCGACGGCAGGATGGCGACCACGAACTATGATTGCACCAACGGCTTCCATAACGAGCAGTACAGCGGGCACACGCTGCAGGCGGACGGAACGCCTCATTGGCCCTCGACCTTGATGCGGAAAAGGCTGGGTGACAACAGTTGGTTTGGCTTGGCACTGCTCGAGCTCTATCAGGCTACCGGCAGTGACAATAGCAACTACCTGAATTGCGCCCAGTCCATAAGTGACTGGGTGAATACGAATTTCAAGGACACGTCAGGCACCCTTGAGGGATATACGGGCGGCTCAGATGACAATGGCCAGCCGCTGCCATCCAGGTCAGTTGAGGAGAATGCCGACTACTTCGAGCTGAATCAGCAACTGGCAACGTTTTTTGGTTCCACCTACGCGGCACGCGCCACGTGGGCAGGGAACTTCGTGATCAATATGTACTGTCAGCAAAGCATGTCGTGCATGCGAGGGGGACTGTACTTTTGGGCGGGCACGACCAACCTCGACAACATCAACACCCAGTCAATCCCTCTGGACGCGCAGACGCTACCGCTGTTGACGCTTGGCATGTCGCAGCAGTACCAGAACGCGGTGGATTATGCCGGCGCACTGAGATGGGCGGACGCCAACCTAATGGTGACTGACAGTAACTCCATGCCTCCTCTTACGGGCTTCACCTATAGTACGCAGTCCGCGATGCAATCTTGCAGCGGCATGGAACCGCCGTATTGTCCGCGTGTGTGGCTTGAAGGTGTCGCCCAAGGCTGCGTGGCCTATGAACTGCTCGCGCGGTTGGAACAAAAGTCAACCGATCCATGGGGCGCCAAAGTGCAGCAATGCTTGCAGACCTTGGAAAATGCTTCTATGAACGGCACGGGAGTGCTGGCTGCTAGCAGCGATAACCTGGTGGATCCAGCGTTCATTCAGTACTACGATGCGCGACAGGCAATAGCGCCGACGGCTTGGGCGGCAGAGGTGGGTTCGTTACTGGGGTTGAAGTAGAAGATCCATCTGCCGGTTCAACCGCATGTCCGCTGGACTCGGGAATGTCCACAGCAAGGCCGACGGCCGAAAAATAGTGCGGCCCGTTTTGTGGCTCCAAACTTCGAGGCAGTACAAGAGTCCTCAACGCCTCTCCGATCAGTAACGCTGAGAAGAGATTCCTTCAGCGGCGAGACCGGAATTGGCGCAAACGGCGAAGTCGTTTTCCGGCCAAAGGTATTGTCGACAGTCCGGGCGGACGCTCCTGATTTGACGTAGTCCCCCGCCTGTGTTTATCCCCTACGTGATAAACCGGATTATCGCGTACTAAGGGTAAGGACATTCGGAACGTTCTCTATTGAAAATAGGTCAATCACAACAACCGGTTTCTGAAGGGTGGTCGTCAGCAACCCGCCCGCCCACGTCGCAGTATGACTGCGGCAGCTCGCAAGCGGATTTCAGCGGCTATGAAACAGCGATGGGCAAAGTGGAGGAGAAAGTCTGCTCCCAAAAAGACCAAGGGCCGTCCTCCAATGAGTGCAGCCGCCAGAAAGAAATTATCGGCGTTGATGAAGGCGCGTTGGGCAGCGAGGCAGAAGGCGAAAGGCATAATATAAAGCCTGACGAACCAGCAGGACCATCACTGGTACACACCGTCACATTTCGGTTGCGCGCCTAGCGAGAGATCAGCAATGTCTTTCTCATCCACCGGAAAACACGCGGGCCCTGGCCCGGCGAGTGATCAGCCCCCAGTCCCCGAGCCATCGTTCGCCGAACGAGCCCGCACTTTGACGCACTTGGGACGTATTGGTAGTCTCTCCACGCTGTCGCGGAAGCAACCTGGTTTCCCCTTCGGATCCTTGATGCCTTACGGGCTTGACGGCCGGGGGCGGCCAATTTTTCTTATCAGCACCATGGCCATGCATACGCAGAATCTGCAAGCGGACCCGCGTGCCAGTCTTTTCGTGACAGAACCTGACGCAAGCGGTGACCCGCTGGGCGCGTCCAGAGTCACGTTGATAGGAAGCGTCCTCCGAATGCCGGAGCTAGAACTGGCGTCGTCGCGCATGGCATATCTGACGCGTTATCCGGACAGTAAATACTGGGTCGATTTTGACGATTTCTTCTTTTACCGCATGGATGTCGTGGACGTTTACTACGTGGGCGGCTTTGGGGTAATGGGATGGGTTGCTGCCACGGAGTACTTCCAAGCGCAACCTGATCCGCTGATTGCTCACAGCAGTGACATTATCCAGCATATGAACCACGACCATAAGGACGCGCTCATCTTGCTCGCGAAGCGGTTTGCCGGCATTGAGGCACAGGAGGCGAATATGACTTCAGTAGATCGCCTTGGTTTCCACGTTCGCCTGAAAACCCAAGATGGCATGCGCGGGGCCCGCATTGCCTTCCTCCATGAAACAAGGAATCCGGCAGAGACCAGACAGGTTTTCGTCGAGATGGTACGACAGGCGCGTCATGGGTGAGCTGGAAGCAAAAGCGTCTGCAGCACCGGAAAGATCAGGTTACGTCATGCGGGCTTGGCGAAGCTGCCTGGGCTTTTCGCCGTAGCCTGGAACTGCGGCCCACGCTTGCTGCTCGCCTCCGCTAATGCACGACGTACGCCATCGGCATTGAGGTCCACCCCATAGACTGGTGTAGCAGGTTGCTGGCGCCAAGATTCGTCCAGTCCACCGGCATCCACTGCATCGAATCCAAGCTCGCCAACCAGTCGCATCACAACTGCTTTAGCTCTGGAGTCGTCGCCCGCCACGGGGAGGGCGAAGCGGTCCGGAGCATCGGCAGGTCGACCAAGCTCAAGCAGGTGTTGAGCGTAGATATTATTGAATGCCTTCACCACAGGCCGGCCCAGCTGACGCTCAACCCACCGGCTTTCCGGTATGCCGGATTCGATTTCCGGAATCCGCCCGTCGCGCTCGCGCGGATAGTAGTTACCGGTGTCAACGACCACCACGTTGTCGGGAACACCCGCAAATAAGTCTTTCGGCAGGTCGCGAACGTGCCCCTCGGGGATAGTGACCACGACCACTTCTCCTGCTCGTGCCGCCTCTTTCACTGAGACAGCTTTCGCGCCTGTCTCTTTCGTTAGTTTGGCCAGTGTCTCAGGTCCTCGCGAGTTGGCTACCGAGACCTCGTGTCCCAGTGTAGTAAGCCGACGCGCTAGCGTGCCGCCGATTTGTCCGGCGCCAATAATGCCGACCTTCATAGATCCTCCTGTGTAATGCTTGGCGTTTGATGGTAGGTGATCCTTTTCAGCTTCAATCGTCGATGGAGGAGCTGGCTCATCCGACTTTCGCTTGCTCATGGAGAACCAGTTCGAAGATGCAATCCCTGATTGCGCTTAGTGCATGATAGCTTCCTTGCCATTCAAGATTCCATTCTTAGCTGACATTGTGGCTGACGGCGGGAGCCCGCCTTGCTGGCCCGCGCTCTGGTGGGCAGGCTTTCATCCCAGAAAGGGAGGCAACGCGTTGCCTTCCTCATCGACACCCTTATCCTTATGATGCCGCGGGTCAGGTTTGCAACTCAAGTTACAATCATTGCGCATGCCATCCGATCCGATCAGGCGGCCGGCCGCTCGGGCTCCAGCAGGTGCCCCGCGCTTCCTATTTCGTTACGTAGTTCTCGCGCTTCTGTTCGCGGCTGCGGTTTGGTTCCAGATTGGAGCGATCAGAGGCATCTTCCACAATGTCCCCGCAAGATTCCCGGTTTTGGAAGTTGCCAGGGGAAGCAATGTCCTTCGGCACGTGGATTCCGAAGCATCCGCCGCCGGGCTACATCAAGGCGATAGCCTCGTGGCCATTAATGGCCGTCCCTACACGGGGTCTCAGGTGTATCTCGAAGAGTGGGCGAGCGCGGCGCCGGGAAGATCAATGGCAGTCACCGTGAGATCGCCCGGGCCAGGGTCTCCGGACCGCATCGTCAATCTCCCTGTCGTGCGCGACACCAAGTGGGCTCGCGGACGCACGGTGTCGATTCTCTTATTCATTTTCATCCCGGTTTCCTGCCTCGTATTAGGGTTCTGGGTAGTGCTGGTTCGACCCGGCGACACCTTGGCATGGCTGCTCTTCGGATTACTGTTCAGCTTTGCCGGTAGCCTGTCGGGAGGTTCCGCGCTGCTAAGCTCGGGGCCCAGCGCCATGAAGTTTACCTTCGCCTACACCGAGGTGATCGACTCGATGTGGCCCATCTTCATGTTCCTCTTCGGCTTTTATTTCCCGGAGGCACTGCCTGTTTTCCGGCGCCCAGACTCGTGGTGGAGATGGCTGCCGGCGATTGCAATTACGCCTTACGCCGTTCTCGCACTGGGTGACGCAGCCGTCGATATCGTTAATCTAAACAATTATTCGTCGCTTGCACCACTGTATCCGGTGCTTCGTCCCTTGCAACTAGTAGTGATCGCTTATATGTTTTGCCTGGTAGGCGGCTTCTTTGGCTTCATTTTTACCAAGTCGTCCAAGCCTATTCCGGCCGACTCCAAACGCCGGCTGCGGTTGCTTTACTGGGGAACGACTCTTGCCTTTTCTCCGATTCTACTGTTCGGCGTGGCCGCATCGACCACCGGAAAAACCGAGTTTCCCGACTGGCTGGAGACGCTTGTCTTCCTGATGTTATTGCTCTTCCCCCTCACCCTGGCCTACGTAATCGTGGTACAGCGAGCGATGGATGTCAGGGTAGCCCTCAGGCAGGGACTCCAGTATGCGCTGGCGAAGAACGGTGTACGGATCTTGCAGGTGTTGGCCATTTTACTTGTAACTCTGACAGCCCTGGCGCTCATCGACCAAAACCGCAACCGTCCGCAGAAGGCCATCGTGATTGCGGTCGGACTTCTTGCCATCTTTACAATCCGCCGTTTGTCCGAAAAGATGGGCGCGTGGATCGACCGCCGATTCTTCCGTGAAGCTTATGACGCCGAGCAGGTCTTGAGCGATCTCAGCGACGGCGTGCGCGGCATGGTGGAGGTTCGGTCGCTGATCGAGACTGTCGCCGAGCGCATCTCCGAGACGCTGCACATTCCGCGGGTGGCGGTATTGCTGGGCGGAGGCGGCCCGTACCGCCCGGCCTATGCTCTGGGATACGGCAACCCGCCCGACATTGCCTTTCCCCTCGGCGCCGGTACGGTAAAGGTGCTCGAGCGGCAAAAGGAACCAGCCCGCGTGTACTTCGACGATCCCCATTCATGGTTGTACCGTGAATCCGACGTGACGGAAGAAGATCGCTCCAGCCTGAGCCAACTGGACGCCGAGTTACTGCTCCCCCTGAGTGCGCGCGACAAGCTGCTGGGATTCATCAGTCTGGGCCCCAAGCGTTCCGACGAGCCATATTCGCGCACCGATCTGCGCCTGCTCAAATCGGTTGCGACCCAAACCGGACTGGCACTGGAGAATGCACACCTCATTTCCGCCATTGCGGACGAAGTCGCCCAGCGCGAGCGCTTGAACAGTGAAGTGCAGATCGCGCGCGATGTGCAGGAGCGCCTCTTTCCGCAGAAGCTGCTTCCCATCCGTGGTATTGCGTACTCGGGCGCTTGCCGTCCCGCGCTCGGCGTGGGTGGCGACTATTACGACTTCCTGGCACTGCCAGGCGGAAGATTGGGCATCGCCATCGGCGACGTCTCCGGCAAGGGTATTGCCGCGGCGCTAACCATGGCCAGTCTGCAAGCTTCGCTGCGCAGCGAGGCTACCCGTGCCTCGGACAATCTTGGTGGGCTAATGTGTAACGTGAATCGGCTGCTCCACGAGGCGCTGGCCTCCAACCGATATGCTACGTTCTTTTATGGGCAGTACGATCCGGCATTACGTCAGTTCACTTATGTGAATGCTGGACACAACCAGCCAATGCTGTTTCATGGTTGCAATGGAAACTGGCAGGTATCGCGGCTGGAGGCGTGTGGCCCGGTGGTCGGTCTGTTGGAAGACGCCACCTATCAGCAAGCGAGTTTGCCGATCACGCCGGGAGACGTCCTCATCGCCTTTACCGACGGTATCAGCGAAGCCATGAATGCAGCCGACGAGGAATGGGGAGAGGAAAGGTTGATGAAAACGGTGCAGGGCTGCCTGAGCCTGCCGCCGAATGAGATCATTGCTTGCATCATGCGAACCGCTGACACTTTTGTTGCTGGAGCCGAGCAGAACGACGATATGACAGTCATCGTACTTTCCGCCCAGCCAGAGACTTGCAAATAGTCGGCTACACTTCAGGCACGAATTGGACCCTCGCGACGCGCTGAGGCGAACGCTGGATTTATCGGTGGCTCGTCGCAGGATAGCCATAGCTCCCTCGAAGTTGCACTGTGGAAAGTGTGGCTGTTGCGCAGATCACTCCCGAGATACGCCATCCAGAGAGCGTCAAACAGATGGTCGATTCTGTGTACGGGGAGCTGAAGGTGGGACGAAAACGCGCTGCGGTTTCCTGTTATTTGCTGCCAAATGCTACCAAGCGGAGGAGGGGGTGACCTGCAAGTGATTGAAAATATGGTAGGCACGAGGAGACTCGAACTCCTGACCTCTACCGTGTCAACGCTGCGTGATTAGGTTTTTCAACGACTTACAAATGCGTGGAGGTTGCCAAAGAACGCGTAAGTCGTACAAGGTCTCTCACTTTGTTGGAACGGTTTGTGGAATGAGAAATGGGCATTCCGTCGTGCGACCAAAGGAAGGCGTCCCGTCCTGGTGCTCCGCAGCCATAACCTTATCTCCGGGGAAACGTCACCGGAGGGAGGGAAAATGCGAGCACGGTACCAGCGGGGATATCTTCGGCTTGGCCATCGCACGACGGGACCGGACTGTTGGGAATTTCTCTGGTGGGACACAGAACTCACCGGGCATCGGGTACGTCGCAAGGCGGTCATCGGGACCGTACAGCAATACCCCAATGTCGAGGATGCCTGGCAAGCCAGCAACGGCCTGCGTGTGTCGATCAATGAAGCACGAAACCGGCAGCAAGAACAATCGGTCACAGTGGCAGATTTGATAGACCATTACGAGCGGACCGAACTCAGTGTCGATCTATCGGACGGAGGTAAGTCACACGCCACGAAAACTGTGTACAAAGAATATCTCGCGAGGTGGGTCAGGCCCGCGTGGGGAAACCTGAACATCCGGGCTGTCCGCACAACTGCTGTAGAACACTGGCTTCGTCAACTGCCGCGCGTAGACGGCAGACCGCTCGCTCCCTCGACCAAAGCAAAGATCCGCAATGTAATGAGCGTCCTGTTTAATCACGCCATCCGGTATGAGTGGCTTGAACAAGGCAGGAATCCCATCCTTCTCGTCCGCCAAGGTGCTAAGCGTCAAACGATTCCAGAATATTTGGAACCTAATGAATTGCGAGCCCTGCTTTCCCAGCTCGATCACTGCTTTCGCGTGATGGTATTTCTGGATGCAGCCACCGGGCTGCGACGTAGCGAACTGCTTGCACTGAAGTGGGAAGACGTTGATTTTGAGCACTTACACATCAACGTGCGGCGTTCGATCTATTTGAATGTTGTGGGTAATTGCAAAACAGAGGCCTCTCGCAAGCCAGTGCCGCTGGATCTGACTCTGGCTTCAGAGCTCTGGAGCTGGAAGCAGGACAGCATGTACGGGCAGCCTACAGATTGGATATTTGCGAGTCCGCACAGTCGGGGCAGAAACCCGTACTGGCCGGACATCCTTCTTTCCCGTGTCATTCGCCCGGCAGCCGCCCGCGCCGGGGATTCGGAAGCACATCGGCTGGCACACGTTTCGTCACAGCTTTTCGACCATGCTAATGGCGAACGGGGAGAACGTGAAGGTGGTACAGGAACTCATGCGTCACGCGAACTGCCGCTGCACCCTTGAGATCTATTCCCAGGCTCGTATTCAGGCGAAGCGAGAGGCACAGCATCGGGTCGTGGAGATGATCTTTCCCCACGAGCAGCCGGAGGTCATCGGGATGACTGAACCGCTGATATCCATGAGTGATTCGTCTGAACCCGTGCTCGGTTGAGTGTCCGGCTCTTGCGTCATGCGGAGGCACGAGTAACTCCAGCCGGAGGCCAGAGCTCTCCGTTTGTCAGGTTCCCTGCCCCTTCTCTGGACCGCGAGCGAAGCGTTGAAACACGGCCGGGGACCTCTTCTGGAAAACTGGGTTCGAGGATTACTTCTTGATCGCCAACGGTCAGCTTGCTATCGCTCACGGCACTTCTACGCATAGGCCGTTATACGTCCTTGTGACTCCACGAAGGTCTACACTGGTCGGCTTTCAGCTACCTGTTGAGCCGATCATCCCACTCGGGCCTGCTCTGGCTAGCCATAAGGTCCTTTCTGGCCAACTTCTAGAAGTCAATCACGTTCGAGCAGATCCTGCCACTTGCGCAGTAGCCTTCCTGGCCGCCAATTCAAGGATCGTGGCGCGGCGACCAAACCAAATCGCAACGCCGAACGACCAGAGTACGGTGATGGGGAGCGCAAGCGCGACCATGACTACCGCGCGTTCGTCAATGACCTTCGCGGCAAGCAGTGGCGCCGCGGCGGCTCCGATGTTCCGCGAAACCAAGCCGAGGACTAAAACGCTCTTCTCATTCTGTGGCAGGCCGAAGCCGAGAAGGTAGGAGGCCGTCATGGCAACTGCGAGAAAAAAAACTGCGCCGTGATTGCGTAACTCCCGACTACGGCGATGAACTGCTTGCCGTAAATGGCGAAGATATCCAGAACCAACACCAGGGTGGCGATGGTCGTCGTATTCTTGACGAACGGGTGGAGCTTGGCAGCAACCGGCTTCGCAGCGGCGTGAACCGCCATCCCTATCGCCAAGGGAATCAGGATGAAAAACAGAAGTGGCTTGGCAATGGTCCAGGGACTGGCGGTTAATCCTTTAGCCAGCAGCGGAACTGCAATGGGCATAAATACTACCGTGCCGACTGCGGTCAACAACATCGTGGCCGCCCCATAACCCAGGTCTCCACGCGATTTATCTACAACCATGGGCAGGTAGGGGGCTCCGGGCGCCATCGCCAGCAGGATCAGGCCGATGCCATATCCCGGATGCATGGGGATGAGTCTGGTGAGCAAGTAAGCCAACGCCGGACACAGGATAAAACCCCATAGCAGTGTCAAAACCGCGAAGCGAATATTCCGCAGACCCGCCAGGGCTTCCGGTAGCTCGATCCGGAGGCCCATGTCCAGCAAGTTGCCCACCATAAAGAGGACCAACGAAATCTTAAATATGATCTGCAGAATCCCAGCCATGGTGTACCTCCGGCCTCCCACCCCGGACGTTCGTGATGTGCAGCCACGTACCGTCCGCGTTCAGAAAAGCTTGCAGCTCAGCCCGCGTGTTCTTCGGTCCGCGCGATGATCTCCGCTTGTTGTGCTGGTGACAGATCGACGAAGTACGCGGAGTAGCCTGCAATCCGCACGATCAGGTTGCGGTATTTCTCCGGGTCCTTTTGGGCGGCAAGCAGGGTTTCCTTGTTGATGATGTTGAACTGCACGTGCCAAAGCTTCAGGTCGCACCAGGTGCGGATGACCTGCATAAGGCGGTGCGTGCCTTCTTCGCCCGCCACGTTGGCCGGGTTGAACTTGAGGTTGATGAGGTCGCCGCCCTTCTCCTTATACCCGCGGTCGTGAGCCCGGGCCATCGACGCTAGCGTCACCGTCGGCCCTTTTACGTCCATGCTGTGTGAGGCGGAGATGCCCTCGGACAGATATTGCGCGGCTGGCCGGCCGTTGGGCGTGGCCCAGGTCACCTTGCCCAGCGGCACGTGGAAGGTAATCGGGATTTGGCGTAGCAGAAAGACCTGTCCGTGCGGCTTAGGGTGCTGGTGCAGAAACTCCAGCAGGAAATGTTCGATCTGGAAGCCGATGTCGTCCACCCACTCGATACCGTTGCCGTACTTCGGTGCGCCGAGGCACATCTGCCGCACCGCCTCATGACCTTGCCAGTTCTCCTCCATCGCCGTCAGCAACTGGTCCCACGTCAGCTTCTTAGTATCGAAGATCAGGTGCTTGACGGCGGCCAGGCTGTCGATGGCGGTACCCTTGCCGATACCCTCGAAGGTGGAGTGATCGATCGCACCGGCGAAGTACTCGCCATGGGTGTGCAGGTCGCGGCATTCGGCCATCGCTAGGTCATGCAGCATCGAGGTGGCGGGCGCCGCAAAATAGGTCGGCTTGATCTTCATCGCGACGTATTGCTGGATCACCGCGTGCCGGCCCATATGCTCCAGTTGCCTGCAAAAGGCCGCCCATACCTCGTCGAAACTCTTCCAACTGCGGGGATCGCCGGTCGAAACCCCGAACTGCAGATCCTTGAGGACCTTGAGCTTGCCATTGCGGAAGGTCATCTCGACGGCTGATCCGTAGTTGATGATGCCGGCCGCGGTCACGTTAGTCTCGCGATTGGGGAGCCGGTTCTCACAACAACCGGAGACCGTCCAGTTGAATGCCTCCTGCATAGTCGCTCCGTTGGCCAGGTAGAAGGGGATCACCATCTCGTCGTTGAGCAGCTTGGGAAATCCCTTGCCGTCCTTGATCGTCTCGGCTACGTAGTGCAGGAAGTGATCCGGGGTATTGGCGTGGATGCGGATGCAAGGCTCCGGACATATGATCGACAAGGCCCGAGTTGATTCCAGGATCAGGTAAGACAGGTCGTTGGTCGCGTCCAGGCCCTCGGACGTCTGCCCGCCGAGGCAGACATCCTCGAACTTCGAGAAGCCTTCCGTGCCGGCGGCCGCGACTGGGTTTAGTTTGATTTCGACGCACTGCACCATGTTGAGCCACAGGCAGTGGAACAACTTGGTCGCGGACTCCTTGGTAATGCGACCTTCGGCCAAGTCCTTTTGGTAATACGGCCACAGGTATTGGTCCATGCGGCCTTGGCCAAGTGCGCTACTGGTTTGCTCCACGCGGTTGAAGAGCTGTCCCCACCACTGCGACTGCATCGCCTCGCGTAATGTACGCGCCGGGTTCTCCGGCACCCACTCGCACACTTCGGCAATCTCCAGCAGTTCTTGCTTGCGCACGGGGTTTACTTCCTTGGCAGCCATGTCTCTGGCCAACCCTGCGTAGCGGCGCGACCACGTTGTCATCGCATCGCACGTGATGATGACCGCTTCGAGGAAAGGCTTCTTCGTAACGACATCCCGAGGCTCGGAGAGCGAGTCAAGTTTCGCCTGCGCCTCCTCGCGGATGCTCTTCACGCCGCGCGTCAGGATCTTGCTGAAATCCGGCGTCCAGTTCTGCGAATGCCGCATCGGCGAAGTCGCCACGACGACGCAGGTCAGCAGGAGTGTGTTCTTGGGGTCGGGCCCGAAGAGCATAAATCGGGTGTCTTCCGGCAACTCCCGATGGAAGCCTGTTGTGTAGTCTTTGCCTGCCCAGTACGGTGTGAGAATCTCATCGATGATCTTCTTGTCCTCGGCCGTCACGATGACCTCGCCGGGCTTGCCCTTGAGCTTGCTGAACATCTCCACCCCGGCAGGCATGATGGCGCCATCGAGTTCGGGATAGACGATGGCCCAGCGGCCCAGCCACGTGTTCGGGCGGCCGACCAGGAGCTCGTCGTTGAAGATCGTGACGGGTACCTTTTCCGAGAAATTCTTCAGCGCCTTGGCCCAGCGGACTACGAGCGGCTGCCCTTCGGTCTCCTTCAAGGATTCGGTGAACAGTACCGCGCGATCAAGAGCGACCCGCGGCGGCTGGGAGGGATGGATGGCTTCGTACAGACGCAAAACCCGATCGGACGCGGTTCCGTGGATGAGCTTTCGTCCGCTGGCAATCGCTTCTTCCTGTGCTGACAGAGTTCGGCCCGCACCCGTTGCTTCTGGTGCATTCATCGTGGCTGTGCTCATCGTAATTACCCTCCAATCGAGTTGTTAGTTCGATGCCTCAGGTTTCTTGCGCCCAAAGGCCTCGTCGATGATCGCTTGCAGTCGATGCATCGTCTCGGGCGTCGGCGGTACAAAGTCTTCCAGTTCGTATACACGTCCGAGGAAACCGTACTTGCTTTCGCCAAAGTTGAAATATGGCAGCAATTCGTAATCAATCACGTTCTTGTGCGGGCGAATAAACGCCAGGACGCTACGTATGTGCTCCTCGTCGTCATTCACTCCCGGGATCACAGGGGTGCGAGCGATGAAGATTTTCTCGGGAAACGTCTCGTAGGCTTTCTTGAAGTTCGCCAGGATATGCGAGTTGTCGGCCCCACACCATTTCTTGTGGCGCTCGGGGTCCGTCAACTTGAGGTCGTGTAGCACCGTATCGACGTGCGGCAGCACCTTCGCCATAAACGCCCAAGGCACGTCTCCCGCAGTCTCGATCGCTGTGGTGATTCCGTGGTCGTGTGCTTCGGCCAGCAGCGCCGCGCAGAAGTCAGGTTGTAGCAGACACTCCCCGCCCGAGAGCGTGATCCCACCGCCGGATTCGCGGTAGAAGGTGCCATCCTGCTCCACCTCGTTGAGTACCTGTTCCACCGTCATCGCCTGTCCAAGCAGGCTGAGCGCGCCCGTTGGACAGACCGATACGCACTCCTGGCCGCACTCTCTTGCCAAGCCCCAGTTGACGTGCACGCGGTCATCCGGCCCTTCTATTACGTAAAACGCGCCTTCCGGGCAGGGAGGCTTCAGGCAAAAGCCGCACTCTTTCTTACCGATGCATTTCTTGATGTCATAATCGAGCTCCGGCTTGGGGTGGATGCTCTCGGGATTACTGCACCACTTGCAGCGTAGTGAGCAACCCTTGAGGAAAACCGTTGTCCGGATGCCTGGGCCGTCGTGGGTGCAAAAGTGCTGGATGTTCAGGACGATGCCCGTCATCTGGCCCGCTTGAGCGTCTGGCCCGATATCCATTTCACACCTCGGTCCGCAAGGAGAATGCCTAGTGTCGGCGCGGTCTGTACGAACAGACTGTCGGCGGGTACCGGTCGGATTGGTAGAGCGGGTCGGCTGGCATCCAAACGAAACTGGCCAGCCGACCCGAGGGAGAGTTGCTTGCCAGTCGGTCTATCCGGTGACCCCGGCCAGGATGTAAAGCGGCGATTCTTTTTCGTTGGCCTGGCGCTTCTCCTTCGGCTGGCTCCAGTAATCCCAACGCGTGGTCGGCGTAAACACGCCGGTGACTGCTGCGTTGATGAGGGCTTCCGGGTTGCCGAAGATGATAGGTCCGGGGAGGAAGCCCGCACCGAGCTTGGTGTACTTGAAGCTGTCTGTGGCGAAGACGGTACCCTTCGGGTAGTGCCGTACCGGGGTCATCGCCATACAGGTCTGGTGGTAGATCTTGCCGCCGGCTGCTTCAATGATCTGCGCATCGCCGTAGTGGTGCGCCATGTGGTAGGAAGGCGTGTCGGTCTGCACCCACAGCATCACCCCCTCCTTCACTTTCTTTCCTTTCACCAGGCGAGCGATCTCGCGAACCTCTTCAAAGGTCAAGTGCGGACAACCCATGACCACGATGTCCACCGGCTTCGCCTTTTCCGGGCCTGGCGCCGGCGCGAGGTTGTTGAGGCGGCGGAACATCTCAACGAGGTCGTCCATGGTGACCTTGTACCGCTCAGGGTTCTTGGGCATCTTTCCCTTAAAAGCGGCCTCCAGGGTCGGAGACTCCGGCGTATAGCCCATCAGGTGCAGCATCGGGTCGTTCATGCCAGGCGATGCGCAGGAAATAATCTGCTTCGTCGCCGTCGGGCCCATCTTCTCGGGCAGGTTGAGCACGGCCATGATTCGGTTGTTCGACTTCTCGGCAAAGCAGGCACCGAGGGCGGCCCAGTCGGCGGCGCCCTTCAGATTGTCACGAACCTCGTCGTCCAACTCGATGATGCACTTGGCCGCGCGATTCTCGTCGAGGTGGGTGCCGTACTTGGGTAGGCAGCCGGTGTAGGCGCAGTAAACCGTGTTAACGCAGGACTCGCGATTGGTCCGGGCGCCCAGAATGGTGTTGATGTAGGCCGCGGCGCTGGATTCCGAGCTAGCCGCGTACTCACCCATCTTGGGGATGCGTGTATTGAAGTATGGAGTACATGAGGACCAGTTGAGCCAGCCGTGTTCCAAGAGCTTGTCGTAACCCGCCCTATAGGCCTCCTGCATTTCCTCGTCTTCTTTAAAGCTGCCTTTCGGGATGGTGAAGTTCCAGGGGTAGCCCGTCTCTTTGCTCTTATCGAGCTGCATCATGTAAGGATCGTTCCCGCATGCGCAACCGGACTCGTCGGCTACGTGCGCGTCCTTCATGGCGAAAATCGGATCGTAGAGTGCGCTGTGTCCCAAGTCGTATTCCGCGAGCTTCTCCATCATCCCCGGCGCCCGGCGGTTGTCCACCTTGATGGGACATTCGTTGAGCACCAGCACGAGGGGCACCATTTCCTCCGCGTCAACCGCCTCGCCGAAGTCCACCAGTTTATCCATGCAGAATTTCTTGCATTCGCCATGCTTGCCGTCGAGCATCTCTTGTTGGTGTTTTGTCAGTTTCATCGTCTTCTCCTGAAAGTGAGTTATGCCGTAGCGGCAATTGGTTGGGCTGCCTTGCGGGTGATGGTGACGGTAGCCTTCTGGCCGACTTTGGGCGCGTCGATCTCCACCCAGTCGCCAGTCTTGATGTTCGTGAGTGGGTCCTTGTCCAGGGCGTCCACCGCTGGGATTTCGCTGGCAATGGCTCCGCTAATGTCGATCCAGTGGACTTGCTGGCAAATGATGGCCGCGGGACCGTGATGTGCCTCCTTGACCTTGAAGTACAGGCTGATGGCGCCGCTGGTGGAGCCCAGCACCGTGGGATAGACCACGATCTTGTCCTTCACGCACTTGCCCTGGATGTCGCCGGCCAGAAGAACAACGCCGTCTTCGTTACCGACGTTGTTGAAGGCCCATCCCATCCGTTGGTGATTCACCAGCGCTTCGCCGGCGGCTTTCCCTTTGGACCGGGCGATGCCGGTCAGTACGATCTTTTCATCCATGGTCCTTCTCCTTGTTAGTTGCGCGCCATGAGCAGCGTCGCCGGCATGGCGCAGGTGAATGGAACTTTTCGACAATGCAAGCGTAAGGAAGCTGCGCGGGGGCGACTATGCAGTTTTCGTCAGACCGTGTTAAGAATGAGGCCGTGTTAATAAAGGTGAATTTGGCTATTCCGGATCCCAGAGTTTCATGCAGGTGCGAACCTTTGCGGCCTGGTGGCTGCGTTTGGCACATCAGTGAATGGCAACATGCGCGAACATTGCAGGCATGCCTGAACTCAAACCGTTCCACATAATCTGTACTCCGATCGCCAGGAGAATAAATGCGGAGAGGCGCGTCAGAATTGTGGTACCTGATTTGCCGAGCATGTGTACCAACCGGTTAGCGTTGCCATAACACACCCAAACCAGCAGGCATAGCAGAAACATCCCCAGCAATGCGGCCACGAAATGCCTTGGATAGCCGTTTTCAAAGCCTGGGCCTGCCTGGTGCCTCAGATGGGCGCCAAGCGTGATCGCAATCGAGATGCAGCCTGGGCCGACGGTAATTGGCAATGTCAAAGGGAAGAAGGCATGTTCCATCGCGTCATCGAGCGTGCCCGATGCTTGTTTTCCCGAGGAATCATCGTCTTTCTGACTGAGCAGATTCCAACCGGTGGAGGCGAGTACGAGCCCGCCTGCAATCTGCATCACGGGCAGAGTGATGCCAAAAAAGTCCAGGATTAAACTGCCGAACAGAAAAGAGACTGAGAGCAATATGAACCCGTATGCTGCAATTTTTCGTGCCAGAACCTCCTGGGCGGATCGCGGATAGCCGCGGGTCAGGCTGAGGAAAATCGGCGCATCGCCGATCGGATTGACAACCGGGAACAGCGCTACAAACGTGACAACCAGCACCCTAACAAAATTGGCGGGATTCATAGCACCTCTTCCTCAATCTGCACTGCACCGTGCTCAGTCGCGATATCCGCCTCACCGCAAGTTTTCCTTGCGCCGCCGGCAGCGGCCCGATCTGCAAGTACCAACACATGATCTCGGCGAATCCCACCAGCGGGAATGGATAAGTCCGCTTCGAGAAGTTGGCCCAGAGGCTTGATTTTTTCTCTTCCCGTCACCACCCAAAGAATCTGCCGGGCTCGGTTGATGACCGGATAGGTTAACGTCATCCGCTTCCTGGACTGATAGAGCCCGGTTATCGCGACCTCCTTGTTAATAACCTGCAGAACAGGATCTCCCGGAACCAGCGAGGCGGTGTGCCCGTCCGGACCTAGACCCAAGTGCACGAAATCGAGAACTGGAGGCGACCCGGCAATCTTCTCGAGTGTCACAGCATATTCGTCCGCAGCCGCTCGCGGATCCGGCGATTCCACCGGCATAGCGTAGATTTGCGCGGGATCGAGAGGCGTCTCCTCCATGAGGGTTTCCCACAAGTGAGGAAGTTTGCGATCGTTATTGCCTGCCGGGGCAATGCGTTCGTCCACCTGCAGAACGTACACGCCACCCCATGGGACTTCTTCTTTGCCTAGCAAGCGAAGCATGACCAATGGCATGTGGCCTCCACTGACAGCCAAGATGAATCGGCCGCGTCTGACGAAGGCTGCCCGAGCGTGCTCCGCGATGACGGCAGCTGCCCGTTTTGCTACAGCCTCTCCATTTGCCAGCACTTCAACATGCATAAAAAACCTCTTGTCCCTCGGCAACCCGCATCGGATCGTGCTCGGCGATCATGACGAAAGTGATCGAGGTTCGTCTATGCAGATTTCGTCATACGGCTTTGCAAGACGATGAATTTGCTGTCCCTGAACCAATGCGGGAAGCGGTATAACCCGTACCAAGGCGGCACGTCGTCGGTGACCGCCGTCACAGCGTGATTTTGCGCAACGAGGGAAAATTAAGAATCAATCAGACACTAGTTCTGTGACTGAATGGCGGTTCCCCGGGTGACCTCTTTACCTTGCTGATCGGTGCCGTACACAGCTTCAAGGAATTGACGAAGGTAGCAAGTTGGGATCAACACAAACTACAAAGTGTGGCAGGCTGGATACGTTCCCCGCCGGCCTAATCTCTATCCTCACCGACGATTTCGATGAATTCCGTCAAGCGGCTGTGGGATGGAATGTTGATCACTATTTGATGGGAAGGGGAAAGCCACGGATTAAGACCTTCGGGATGATGACGCAAGCTGTCCAGCTAGGTCTGGTGGAACATTCTGTAGGCTATTGCGCCCAGGGTGAAAACCCGAAGGGCTGCGTTACCTTCGTCGTGGCGCTTGATGAAAACCAACCCATGCTTCATCGGAGCAGCACCGTTGGCAAGCTGCAGATGGCCGTAGTTCACAGCAACGAAGGCTTTGAGCTGGTCAACCCCTTCGGATCACGGCATCTGCTCATCTCGGTATCCCAGAAACTCCTGGAGCAGTATGCTGCAGACCTGAGGGGCGAACCTCGCGGGAACGGAGACTTCGCGGATCGACTCGGTTTTCAGAACATGAGGAACCGACTCCAGTGTATTGAAGGTTGCCAGAGCATACTGGACGCCGTGAGACGGCAGCCAGATATGCTGGCAAGTCCGCGTTCGGTTTCTCTTTTGGAAGAGAGTTTGATGACGAACGTAGTGCTGCAGGCGAGTTCGGAACTTTCGTACTCAGACTCTGCCTTTCGCTATCCGGTTGCGAGGCGCGCATTTGCCTATCTACAGGAGCAGCTTGAGGTGGTGCCATCGATCCGCGATATTTGTGCTTGGGTCGGTGCCAGCTATGCCACGCTGGAGCGAGGATTCCGCGAGACATACGGAATGACGCCGCACTCCTATCTGCTCGCGGTACGGCTGTCCCGTGCAAGAAGAGAACTGCGCCAGCCGAACCAGAATACAACGGTGACAGGAGTGGCCCTGCACTGGGGATTCCTGGAATTGGGCCGCTTCTCCGTCGAATACCGCCAGAGGTTCGGCGAAACTCCCAGCGATACCTTGCGCAACGAGCGCGGCGATTCTTCGTTGCCAATAAAAGCCAATTCTCGTCGGACGAGCACCCACAATTAGGGTGCACTGGGCGCTAGTTCGCTAAGTTCCGCTCGTGATTTACCGAATTTTATGCCGACTCCGGCATCATGACCTTCATGATTAACCAGAGTGGCGTGGTGTACGAGAAAGATCTGGGGAAGAAAAGCAGCGAGGTCGCAGGTGCGATCACAGACTTCAATCCCGACAAGAGTTGGAAATCTGTGGAACAGTGACTTTCGCCAGGAACACGAAGAGGTGAGTCTTGCATTTCGAATCTTCCGTTAGTATCCGGCTCAACCAGATTCCACCACGGTTCCTGTAGGATGCACTTCCAGATCAGGAATGTGGCAAACAGGGAGACACTGGTGGAATTCGCCGCGTCTACGAATGGTGTCTGGCAATGATAGCTCTGGCCGTCTTCGTGTCCATCCTCTTCCTGTACAGTCTGGTCTCGCAGCGTTTGGGGAGCACTTTGCTCACCGCGCCGATAGTTTTCACCGCCACAGGAATGCTGATGTTCCGCTTCACGCCTGATGTTATGCGAGCAGGCGTTAATTCGCAGGTCTTCCTCCGGCTTGCCGAAGTCGGCCTTGTGCTGCTGCTATTCACCGACGCCAGTCGGACGGACCTAAAGGTTTTGCGGAGCATCGAAGCTCTTCCCGCACGATTGCTCAGTGCGGGCCTTTTGCTGACGATCGTGTTGGGCGCTGTCGTAGCCCGCCTCGTCTTTCCGAGTCTCTCCCTGTGGGAAGCAGGCATCCTCGGAGCGATCCTGGCGCCCACCGATGCTGGCTTGGGGCAGGTCATTGTCAGCAGCCCGCGTGTACCGATGCGCGTCCGTCAGGCGCTCAATGTAGAGGCCAGTCTCAACGACGGACTTTCTGTTCCGTTTCTCTTGTTCTTTATAGCGCTAGCCGCGGCCAGAACAGAAGGTGGCGTAGCGAGCCTGCTGCAGTTCATCGTGGAACAGCTTGGTGTTGGAGCACTGGTCGGTGTGGGAATTGGTCTCTTGGGCGGTTGGTTGCTGGGCGTTGCGCGAAAGCGGCAGTGGATTGCCGAATCGTTCCAACACATCGGCGTAGTTGCCCTGCCGCTGTTGTGCATGGTGTTGTCGGAGATGGTCGACGCAAGTATGTTCATTGCTTCTTTTGTTGCCGGCTTGGCGGTGCAGGTCGGGTTCAGAGAAGTCGGCAAGCATAGCGTCGAGTTTGCCGAGGAATGGGGACAACTGTTCAACCTCTCCGTGTTTTTCCTCTTCGGCATGATCGTCGTGCGAAACTGGCCTCAGTTCGGTTCCTCCGCGTGGTTCTATGCATTCCTCAGCCTGACGCTGGTGCGGATGTTGCCGGTGGCGATCGCGCTTGTCGGCACCCGTCTCAGTCCTGCCAGCATGATCTTCATGGGATGGTTCGGTCCACGCGGTTTGGCCTCCATCGTTCTCGGATTGGTTTACCTGGAGCAGGAGATGAACCTGCCCGGCGAGTCAACTATCCGGGCAGTGGTGATGGTGACCGTCTTGCTTAGTATCTTCGCCCACGGGCTGAGCGCCATACCGGGCATTAACCTTTATGCTCGCAAGATTGCATCACTCGGCTCCGCCGCGCCGGAGCATCAAGAAACTTGAAGTTCGTATAGTCGAGTACAGGGCCGCCCTCCGGGGAATAGAAGCACCTTCCATCTGGGCGGCCTCAACTTGTTAACCTCCAGAGGTCAAAAGCTCGTTTGCGGACGATAGACGCGCAGGCGTTTACGAATCCACTTGGACGAGAAGCCGGCATGACGCTGATGTGGCAGTAGGACGGTTGTGGCCGGTCGGCGACTAAACCAGACTCATGCCTTCGCGACGGAAAGCTGTCCTCTTGCAGAGCCTTAATGGAGCCATTTGGAGCCTTGCCGGCTGGATTCGGGGACGCTAACCGATTGAGAGTAATGGTAGGCACGAGGAGACTCGAACTCCTGACCTCTACCGTGTCAAAAAGCCTTATCGGACAGTTATCGGACAGACGATTTCAACTGCTTAGCAAGCACTCGCCCCAATCATCGTGGTTGCTGGAACTCACCTTTGCGTAGCGCCCTTCGCTTGATGAGCAAGAAAAACACTGGCACCAAGATCAAGACATGGATGGTGGATGTAATCATGCCGCCTACGATTGGAGCGGCGATCGGCTTCATCACATCGGAGCCGATGCCGGTTTCCCAAAGGATTGGTGCAAGGCTAAGGATGACGGCGGTAACGGTCATGAGTTTCGGACGCAGCCGCTGCACAGCGCCGTCGATGGTAGCCTCCTGAAGATCAGCTTCGTTTAGGGACGTCCCCTCCTCCAGCCGCTGCTGAAGAGCTTCGTGCAGGTAAACCACCATGACCACTCCAGTCTCCACCGCAATCCCGAACAATGCGATGTATCCGACCCAGACTGCCACGCTGAAGTTGTAGCCCAGTGCCCACTGAAGTAGAAGCCCACCAGACATGGCATACAGCGTCGGAAAGATTAGCACCAGGGCCTCAGTCGCCGATTTGAAGACGAGATAGAGCAACAGAAAGATCACGAAGAACACGATAGGCAAGATCATCTTCAGTCGCTCCTTGGCGCGTAGCTCGAACTCATACTCGCCTGCCCAGCGGCAGGTATATCCAGCGGGCAACACCAGCTTCTCCTTCAACAGCTTATCCGCGCGGCTCACGAAGCCTCCGTAATCCTTCGTTTTTAGGTCCAGATACACGTAGCCGGTTAGAGCACCGTCTTCATCGCGAATCATTGCCGGTCCTCGTGAGAAGTACACGCGTGCCACTTCGCTGATTGGTATTTGCGCGCCTGAAGGAGTGGGAATCAGAGCGCGGCTCAACGCTTCAGGATCGTCGCGGAAATCGCGTTCATATCGCACTGCGACCGGGAACCGTTCGCGGCCTTCTACATTCTGCGCGATGCTGGCTCCACCAATGTCGGAACTGATCACCCGCTGCACATCCGCCACGGTAATCCCATAACGCGCTGCTTCTGGCCGGTTCACATCAACATTGAGGTAAAAGCCCTCTGACACCCGTTCGGCAAACACCGAACTCGTGTCCTGCATGCTGGAAAGAAGTTGCTGTATGTGCGCACCGATCTCCTGAATGCGGCTTAAATCGGGACCCTGGATTTTCAGGCCAACAGCAGTCTTGATGCCGGTCAACTCCATATCCAGCCGGTTCTCGACGGGCATTGTCCAGGTATTCGTAAGCCCAGGAAATTGCAGCTTCTCATCCATTTCGCGGACCAGTTTCTCGTAGGTCATGCCCGGCCGCCATCTCTCGCGCGGTTTTAGCATGATGGTTGTGTCGTACATATCGAGAGGGGCGTTGTCGGTTGCACTATCGGAGCGACCGACCGTACCAAAAACCGTTTGGACTTCGGGAAACGAACGGATGATCCGGTCCTGCTCTTGCATCAGCGCACTCGCCTGGGTGATGGATATACCGGGTAGCGCACTCGGCATGTAGAGCGAGGAACCTTCATACAACGCAGGCATGAATTGACTACCCAGGCGGAAGTACAACGGAATCGTCAGAGCCAGAAACACGAGATTGATCGCAACCACCAGCTTCCAGTGCCGCAAGCACCAGCGCAGCACCGGCAGATAGATGGCTTTCGTGAGCCGCGCCGCGGGATTCTGTGATTCCGGACGCAACCGCCCGCGGATAAACAGTGGCATCAGCGCGGGTACCAGCGTTATAGAGAGCAATGAGGAGAACACCAGTGCTAGCGTTTTCGTCCAAGCTAGAGGCCGAAACATGCGGCCTTCCTGGGCTTCCAGCAGGAACACGGGCAGGAACGAGACTACGATGATAATGAGCGAGTAAAACAGCGCCGGCCCGACCTGCTTCGCAGAAGCCACCAAGACTCGTCGCCGCTCTGACTCCTGCAGCTTGCTTGTGTGCTCGCCGTCAGATAGTCCGCTGCGTTCCGATACGTGCTTGTATCCGTTTTCCACCATGACAATCGCAGCGTCGATAAGCACACCAATGGCCAGGGCCAGCCCGCCCAGCGACATCACGTTGGAGCTAACGTTGAGGTAATACATCGGGATAAACGCGGCCAGCACCGCGATGGGAAGAGTAATGATAGGAACCAGCGCAGACCGGAAATGGAACAGGAAAGCGATGCTTACGAAGCTAACAATGATCGCTTCCGCGATCAGGTCGCGCTTTAACGTCTTGATCGACTCGTTAATGAGCCAGGAGCGATCGTATCCGGTAACGATTTCGACGCCCGGTGGCAATGAAGGCGCAAGCTCTTGGAATTTCGCTTTAACGCCATTGATGACATTCAAGGCGTTCAAGCCGTAACGCATGATCACGATGCCTCCGACGGTTTCACCCTCGCCTTGCCAGTCCGCGGCTCCGCGCCGGATGTCCGGTCCGAAAGCAACCGTCCCGAGATCCTTTACCAGGACAGGCACACCGTTCTTGTTTGCTACAGGAACGTTTTCCAAGTCCGAGAGCGAGCGAAAGTAACCGAGACCTCGCACCATGTATTCGGCCCCGCTCATCTCCAGAACATCGCCGCCAACCTCATTCGTGCTCTGGCGCACGCGGTCCACGACCATGGATGCGGGTATGCCGTAGGAAAACAATTTGTTGGGATCGAGCTTCACCTGGTACTGGCGAACGAATCCGCCAATTGACGCGACTTCTGCCACTCCGGGCACGGTTTCAAGCTGATAGCGCAGATACCAGTCCTGCAACGCACGCAGGTCGGCGAGGCTCCTGGAATGAGTGCGATCCACGATGGCGTACTCATAAACCCACCCTGCACCGGTGGCATCCGGTCCAATCGCAGGATGCACATCGGCCGGCAGACGTCCGGCGATCTGCTGTAGATACTCAGTGACCCTGGAACGCGCCCAATACAGATCGGTGCCATCCTCGAATACAACGAAGACGTAGGAGTCCCCGAACATGGTCTGTGCCCGAACCGCTTTCACGCGAGGCGCAGCCAGTAACGACGAGACTATGGGATAGGTGACTTGATCTTCGATTACATTCGGGGGCTCACCGGCCCATTCTGTGTGAATGATTACCTGCACATCGCTGATGTCGGGGAGCGCGTCGAGCGGAACGCGACGCAGGCACCAAGCGCCCGCCAGAGTCAACAGGATTGCTCCGGTAAACACCAGAAAACGGTTGCCCTCGCACCATTCAATGATTCGGGAGATCATCACATGCCTCCCATCGCATTGATGCTGAGTTGTTTTGTGGCAATCGTCTGGTCGTCGCGTTGGACAGTGACAGTGACCTGCCACGTGCCTCCTGTCTCGAGTTGCAGGGGCCCCTCGTAAAGGCCGTTGCCCTTGTCGGTCAGAGTCGCGACTGCTCGCATTGCCGCCATACCCATTGCGGGCATTGCAGGCATGAAGAAGGTCGCGGTCACCTGTGCTCCCGCCACTGGTTTTCCGTCAGCCGCTGTCAGCTTCACTTGCACGGTGTTTGCGCCCTTGCGCGGCGGCGAAGGTTCAGTGCTAAGGTCAATACCAATTTGCTGGGCGGGTGCATTCATAGACGCTGCTGCTCCCGCATTTGGTGGAGGCGGCGCGAACGATCCGATTGCCGCTTGAAGTTGCGCCTCCGAATCCACGAGGAAGTTCGCCGAGCTCACAATTCGTTCGCCCTTGCGCAACCCCTTGATCACCAGTACCTGGTCGTCGATACGTGGACCTACTTCAATCTCGCGCGGTTCCAGATAACCTTGCCCATGGTCGATGAACGCAATCTGCCGCGTTCCTGCCTGTAATACGCCAGAGCTTGGAATGACAAGCTGCCGTCCGAGCGGAACCGCAATTGTGACATTCACGTACATGCCCGGCTTCAACACAACGCCGGGGTTGCTAAAGACGAGCCTCACGCGGGCGGTGCGGGTCGTGGGATCAACTTGCGGAAGAATCTGGTCAATGCGCCCGGCAAAGTGCCGTCCGGGATAAGCATCCACCGTAACCGTAGCGGGGTTGCCGGGCTTTAATCGCCCAACATCGGTTTGAGCGACGTTGGCATATACCCAGACGGTCGAGAGGTCGGCGATCGTGTACAGCTTGGTGTCAGCTTGAACGTACTGGTTTGGCAGCGCGTTTCGCTCAGTAATGTAGCCGGAAACTGGTGACTCGATCTCCATGTCGCGCTGCACTTTGCCGCCTTGTTCCAGGCTCGTGATCGCGCTGTGCGGGACAGCGAACTGTTGTAGCCGTTCTGACGCCGCCTGCACCAACCAGTCGCCTTCCTTGACTGCGGTTCCATGCATGTCTCCCGCGAAAGCCTGCTGGTTCTGCTTGGCGAGCAGATACTCTTGTTCTGTGCTTACCAGCTCAGGGCTGTAGATGGTGAATAGCGGCTGCCCCTTGTGCACGTACTGGTAGGTCGCATTCGCGAACACCTTCTGAATCCATCCCGGAAAACGGGTTTGAACGTAGGACAGTTGCTGCTCATTGATGTCCACGTTGCCGGGAACACGAAGTTCGTCATTAACGGTTCGCCACTCCACCACCGCCGTCGTTACCCCGATCGCTTGTAAGCGTTGGGGAGACAACTGTACCGGCGTGAGGGCCGGGGCCGAGCCTTCCATCGTGCTATTTGCAACCGTGGTTGCTTGGCTCGTCGCCTGAGGACCCCTCGCCACCACCGGATCGGTGTCATCTGTCGCTGCCCCACGGTAATGCTGACGAAAAACGACGAATCCAAGAGATACCGAGAGCAGAATGCAGACCGCCACACTAATCCTGAAAGCGCGGCGATAGCTTTGTTCCTTCATTGCGTCACCTCCGGTGAAAGTTTCTGCACTTCATCGATCGTCGCGCCTACTGCGAGTTCCAGGTCGGACAACCGAGACTCGAAATCGGCCACCGCCTGGAAGTAAGCAAGGTCGAGGTCAATGACTGTCATTTGACTGTCGAGCAGATCCAGGAATTCAGTTCGGTCGTTCTCATAGGCGATCACCGTCGAATGCAAGGTTGCTTCGGCTTGCGGTCGAAGAGACCCTTGATAGACGCTTGCAAGCTTCTGAGCGGCCTCCGCCTGTACGAGTGCCTCCTGGATTTGCCCGAACGCGGCGTTGCTCATCGCGGCAATCTCCGCGTCCTGTTCTGTGACCATCGCAGTGGACTCGGCAATCTCTGCGTCGTGCTTGCGGCGGTTCAACCAAGGCAAGTTGACAGCAGCTTCCACCATGTAATTGTTGCGGAACTCAGATCCGCGTGGCATGAGCATGTAGCCCGCCGAGAGCGTGAAGTCTGGCGTGTAACCTTTCTGACTCAATGCTTGTTCTTTGCGGCTTTTCTCCGCAGCAGCTCTTACCTGTAGTAAATCAGGTCTGGACCGGAGCGCCGCTTGTTCCAAGGTTTGAAGAGACGGTAAGCTGATGGCACTTTCATACTCGCCACGAACATTGATCGGCTCGCGAGGATCGCGGTCCAGCAGAGTATCTAGTCGGGCGCGCGCTACTTCAGCATCCTGCCCGAAACGGATCAGGTGCTCCGCAAGGCGGGTTAACGACATTTGTGCCTTTAGGATGTCCTGTTGCGGCACCTTCCCGACTGTGTATTTGATTCGCGCGGCCTCGACTGCCTGTCGAGCAATATCCACGTGCTCGTCGTGAACTCGCAGTTCATCTTCTGCGCGCAGCAGATCATAGAAGGCCTTCCGCACACGAATCCGGATATCGAGTCGCGTTGCGTCCAATGCTGCTTTCCCTTCCGCAACGCTGGCCTCTGCTACGTTCGTACGCAGAACGCGCTTGCCCGGTCCCGGCAGCGTCTGGCCAATCATGAACATGTTCTGGGCGGCGTTGTAGTTCCACGGCTGGCGGAAAGGCACCTGCCAGCCTCGGTATATGAACGAGGGATCATCCAACGCACCTGCCGAAGGAACATGGGCTTCGGCGACCGCGAGCCGCCTGGCGGCGACTCGAATCTCCGGATTCCCAATCTCCGCTTTCTCTTCGACTTCCTCCAACGTGTATATCGGACCAGTCACATCCCGAGAATGATGTTGCGGAAGCAGGGTGGCGGCAGCAGAGAGCTCAGCGGTGTTATCGGCTGGCGACTGCGCCCAAGAGATACAAACCGAAACAGGAACAACCAATGCAAAGACAACGACACGTAGGGCCTTCATTACTCCTCCGTTCTGGGTTCAGAAGCACGGGTTCGGCGCATGTCAGAGCAGCGCGCGCACCGGCGCGCCAAGACAGACAAGAGCCGGTTTGGAGTAACGAAAGTCTAGATTCGCAGGACGGAAATACAGTGCGGAGATGCTTCAGGAGGCGGGGGTTCTGACGCATGCGACAGTCTCGAGAGCGAGGCTAAGTCAACCAGAATGGCGGCCGTTTGAGGAACAACTGCCACGCTGAAGTGGCGCGGCGGAGTGTAAGTCGCAACCGGGCTAACAGCGGTATTGCGCTGATTGGGGTGCTGGCAGCAGGAGTGGCTTGATGGCATAACGGCTGACCCGCACTGCTGTGCCATTTTTTGGCAGCATTCCCGTTCTGCCGCGGTCATCTGATTCGTAGACAGCAGACACGCTAGCGCGGGAGTCACGGCCCATAGAGCCGTGACCAAAACGATCGCAAACGCACCTGCTCTTCTCACTGTTATATTCTAGCCCTTCTGGGCTTCAGGCTCAGCATCTCTCATCATGTGCCTAAACACAGTGACCGAAATCACACCCTTCTGTGCGGCCAGTCGGGAGAAAAGAAGACGACACTGTGGCTGCAATTTGAGTGGAGAAATTCCAGCCGCAACCATCGTGGCCGCACTAATCCTCTCTTGAATCATGGTATTCACAACAGTTTATCCAGACAATCAGCTCAAGTGGTAGGCTGAGCAGGAACCTGTCTATTCGATCCTGCAGTAACAATAGAGAAATTGTTGGACTGTCCCAAATGGTGTGCGGTGTAGCTCCTTGGAGCTCCCTAACAAGCGGAAATGTACGCCGAACTCCCTGTGCAATGACTCGGCGTCATAGCGGACAACATCAAGACCACTGCATTTCGTCGGGCCCTCTGGCCCGAAGGTACTGACGATCACATGGCCTCCGGCTTCACCGCGCCGGCGACTTGGTGGACATAAGCAATACGGTCGCTCGTCGCTGTAAGAAAATGGAAGACAGCGCGGTCGTGCCACACATCGTAAGTACAGGGCTGCAGTTCGACTTTAGTAATGTCGGCAACAAGCCAATGGATACGCTCCGAGGCTTTCCCTAAGCGTTTCCTGTTCGCGTCGATGGCAGTCTGCGAAATATCGAGGACGGTAATGTTCTCGTAGCCGCGCGCAATAAGGTCATCGACCAGGGTGGATTCACCGCCACCGACATCGATGACGGAAGCAGAGCAACCAGCTGCCGCCCGTTCTATCAGCGCAAGCGAGGTCTCAAGGTGCGGACGGTACCAGCTGACTGCGTCCGGAGCTTTCTCTGTATAGATCTTTTCCCAATGAGTCTGCGCATCCATACCGATCTAACGCCCCTCTATTGGTGGACTCCCCAATGATAAGCCCGTCAGGGCCCCGATGAGATCTGTTTGGTGACAGGCACTGTCACCATCGGATTGACTTTTTCGATGCGGGTAAGTGTGGTGCTAAAGCATCGCCAAGAGAAAAAGAGTCAAATTGTATGTCGCATGCATGAGAGCCCCGGCGGAAGTGGTGCGCGAAGCCACGCGGATCCAGCCATAAGCCACGCCTGTGGCGGTAAACGAAACCCAATGAGCCGGGTCGCCCGGCTGATGAAGCAAGGCGAACAGAAACGCGGTGAGAATCATGGCAGGAATGTTACCGGTGTGCTTAGCTACGACAGGCAATAGACATCCTCGAAAAAGAGGTTCCTCAAGGATTGGGCCAAGCACACAACCTAGTACTAGCAGTTCGACGCTCGGCATGGGCGGCACGCCCTGATCGCAAAGGCGAAGGTAGAGCGCAACGCCCGATGCCAGCGAGATCCCTCCGAGCAGAGCGACAACAATGTAGGCTGGGCGCGACAAGACCCAACCCAAGGGCTGCAACACTGGTTGGTGATGGCGGAGTTTGAGAACCGAATACAATGCCAGGCTCAAGAACGTGACAACCGCAAACTGCAAGCCCACGCTTGGATTAGTAAGTTCGGAGCGCGGGAGAAGATGAAAGCGGACGAAAAGGCGTAGGGTCGAACCAAGGAGAACCAGGACTAGGAAAAAGACACCAATGTCTTCGAAGTTCCAATAAGGCTTCGCATACGCGAGGTCATTTTTGACGATGGACCAATGCTTTCGCAAGGACTCCTTCCCTTCTCATCACGTCAGAACAGATTACCGCCGCGCAGTTGGGTAGCGCAGCGCAGCTAGCGCGCGTCACCGTGCATAAAGATGTCGAAACTCGGAAACCACCTGAAAAGGAGTCGCTGGAGCATTGACTGTTTCTCCAATCTGGTCGATGAGTGCAGGAGAAGCGTTGCCAAGAAACCTCGACCCCTCACGAATGTGCACGATTCGGCCGGGCTCAAATCCCATCAATTGAGCGCAGGTTGCATCGGCAGCGACGGGGTCATCTGCGAGTACGATCCTTCCAAGAGGACGAGGAGTGCCGTTAAGAGGCCCGTTGCCTTCCATCGCCACAATTCCATCCGCGATAACAAAGTGGATGGGAACTGTGGCGCATAAATCCAGGATGCTCTCCTGAATCCCCTTCCAGTGGAGAATGTTCTTCGGCCATCCGTATCTCGCACCCGGTACAACTCCAAACATGTTCTTCATACTGAGCGTTACGCCAGACCAGTGATGAGCCTTGATCTTGGGCATCGAAACGAGGAAATCGGCTTCCAGTACAGTGCGGGGCAGCCAGAGGGTCTTCATTCCCATGTAGCTCGCACGCAGCGGCGTGCGAATCAGTTGGTCGCGATTAAGATCGACGAATCGGATCTTCTCGTCTAGGAGAGATTGTTGATAACCGCTCTGTGAAAGCACCAGCTGCGTGTCCCGCTGATGTCCTGGCCCCTCGGCTACCAGTACGGATTTGGCGCCCAGCTGACGGAATGATTCGGCCGCGGCCAGAACCAGCAATGGATGCGTGTTGATTGCATCGCCAGGAATGTAATCCACTAAATTAGGCTTGAGGACCACTGTCTTGCCTGTCACGTTTATTGGGAAGAGGCGAAGACCTGCGGCAACGAACTGGTCGAGCTCTTGGGAGTATCGATCTGCATGGAGGACCGCAACTCGGGATCGCTTCAGTCGCTGATCCAAATGATACTTGGGTAGAAAAAAGGGAGCGGTGACCGCTGTGCCAGCCGCCAGAGCGGCGCTCCCAATAAGAAAATCTCGGCGGGTAACACTCAAGCGGTCACCCCGAAAGCTGACAAGGCGCGGCTGTAGTCAAGAGCGAGGCAGGCCAATGCCAGCGTGCCGGTGTCTTCTGTGCTTGAGAGATCAGAAAGTGCCAACAAGGAGTTCTGAAGCGAAACAGTCGGCAGACGGTGAGCAGCGAGTGCGAGGATTGACCAAGCGAGGCTCCAAGGCGCCGTAAGCGTTGGAGCCACACCTTCCAAGTACTGCACTGCACTTTGTACAACCGGGTGCTGTCCTTGATCGCTCAGTGCCAAGAGAGCGATCGCGGTATCGTCCACGTGCGGCGCCATGGGGCGCTCATAGACAACGCCGTTGCCAGCATTCCATCCTCCGCCAGGACATGCACGATCGAAAAGCATCTGGATACCGCACTCGATACGTAAAGGAAGGTGCTCAAGACCACCGCAAGAGCAAGGGATCTGGTTTAGGGCAAGAATCGCAAATGCGGTGGGAACAACCCAGCTGACCGTGTCTGGGAACCATGGCCAGCCATACTTGTCGGGGTCGAAGCGAACGTGGCGGTCGGCGGTACGAAATTTCCATTTCCAAAACCAATTCGATTCCTTACCGGAGCAGTTCAGCAGCCAGTGGAAACTCTGCAACCTGGCCGGTATTGCCGGGGCCAGATCTCGAAGGGCTATGACAGCCAGCGAAGTGACCCAGCCACCCTCTTGATCATCTCCGGCGACGACTGGCCAACTGCCATTGGGATTCTGCGTGCGAAGCAGAAAGTCCTGAGCACGTTCGATGTCGCCAACGGGCACCGAGCCGAGTGCCAGAGCTGCGTAGCAC
The DNA here is from genome assembly GCA_963785825.1 of uncultured Acidobacteriaceae bacterium. Taxonomy (GTDB): domain Bacteria; phylum Acidobacteriota; class Terriglobia; order Terriglobales; family Acidobacteriaceae; genus Bog-257. The sequence continues at coordinate 811,389 of CAWAWQ010000004.1, forward strand.
GTCGGCTCAATTGCTGGCTGGGAAGAAGATGCAAGAGCAGCCCAGCCTCCACATGGGAGCTGCCGCAGGGCAAGCTCCGCTAGCACGTTGCTGAGCACAATGGGGTCAGTCTTCACGATGGGCACTTTGTAGTGCGAAACTTCTTTACTGTCAAAACACACTTCGAGGACGGAGTCTTGTCATCTGTAAGTCCAACCCTAGTGGTGTTCGAGACGTTGAGTTTTCTGCTCCCAGTCAAAGTGTGATCGGTGAGAAAAGGTTGGCGTGCTCCGTGCTGAGGAACTACGTCCACGGCTTCCGAAGCGAAGCAGAACTCAAGATAACGGTCGCCAGTCAAAGTGCAATCGTGAAAAAGATTTGGGCATCGCGTTGCATGGCACAATTCCCGCAATTGTTGCCCGCCGTCTCAGGAGCGACCCAGTCAAAGTGTGATTGGTGAAATAAAGAAGGGCTCCACCGTGCAAAGCGCGACGTTAGCTGACCCGCCCGAGTCGCAGCCTGCCTTACGATTCAGTTACCAGCTTTCGACTCGGGGAACCGAGAGGCGGTTCCGTTTGCCAGTCAAAGTGCAAACGGTGAAAAAAATCGGCATCGGCGGTATGAGGGCCGGCACTACAGATAAGGGTGTGCTTTGGCCAGACAAACTGTGATCGGTGAAATAAAACTCCGATCTTTGGTTTTGCGATCTGCACGGGGGCGGCAACTCTGCTGGCATGAAACGGCGAGTAAGCAGAATCATCGCTTTAGCCCAAATAGACAGCATTCACCGCTTCCTCAGCCGTTTCCCTCCGCGCTGCAAGGAACCAACGCATAAGGCTGCCGGATGACCGCAAAACCCAGAACCGCAAAATGCAAAGGGAATGCTTCGGGTGTAGTTTTCACGCCGGGAGGTAGCCGACGTGTTCTCGTCTGCAAGCGAACTCACTACAAAGCTGCGTGCGGCACGCTACATCATCGATCCAGTCACGCTGGAAGTGGTGTATCTGGCCGCCCGCATGCGCAAGCCACTGCTGGTGGAAGGTCCGCCGGGATGCGGCAAGACCGAGCTGGCCTATGCGGTAGCCACAGCTGCCGGTACGGTGGTTGAGCGGCTGCAGTGCTACGTGGGAATCACTGAAGAAAAGGTCATCGGCAAATTCGATGAAGCGCTTCAGAAGCTCTACCTGGACACGCAAGCCGCCAACGTCGGCCAGGACTGGAACCAGATCCGGAGCCGGCTGCACTCTCTGGACTTCTTTGCGGAGGGGCCACTCTTGCGGGCACTGCACTATGAAACCCAGCCGTGTGTGCTTCTGGTCGACGAACTCGATAAGGTCGACCACAACATCGATGGCCGGCAAGTGGCATTTTGGAAGCGTCCCCGCGAGCGAAAGTTCACGGCCTCGTACATCGATCAGGGCTACTGCTTCAACGCCGGCGAATGGAGCTTTCCCGATGCACCTTTGCGCGGCGTCTTCGGCCGGAATGACGTTTACGCCGGTATCACAGGGTGGGACAGCTTCGAGCCGTGGCTGAGCAGGATTGAAAAGTTTCCCGAGACTTCACTGTGGCCGCTGATCGACCAGATCCCTCCGGAATGGTACGGCTCCGCCCTAGACGAACTCGATCGGCTATTGTCCCGGTTGCTGGAGCGGCGCTCGCTGGTTCGTGATTTAGTTCTTTCCTTCAAGAACTCCTCCCGAAATCCTTTTCCGAATTGGTCTTAAAGGCTGCTATTGCCCACATGAACACTCTGCCGCAGAATAGCTCGTGTGCTCCATATATTCGAATCCGCCTTCGCGGCTGAAAGGCTTGATGTCGCTAGGAAATTCTTGTCAGGAGTCCCTGCCAACACGGAAGTGATTGTTGTGGCTCATTCTTGCAGTGCGCCTGACGACTTTGTTTGTGATCTATCGAGGAAACTGACATTCGGCGTTCACCACTTCAGCCTGACGCAGTTATCGGAGATGGGCTCCCAGGGCCTGGCTCCGTCACTTCATTGGGAACGGAGGCGCTTGCCGCACGAGCAACTTTTGAGGTCGTGCAGAACAGACGCACGACTAAACGGTTCGTGCGGCTTTCAACGGCGCGAGTTGCGGGCTCGAACAGAACCGCATGATCGGCGACCCGGCCGACGATAATTGCTTTTCAAATTCCCCGCGCGCCGATAGCAACCTTTTCGAGATCGTGCCCTTCCTGCAGCAGCGGGAAGGCCTGCGATTCCACGTCAAGGCAGAGCTCAGGTAACCGTCCCACCTCTGTCAATCGTAGGCCACGGTCGGCCAGAATCGATGTCAGGGTGTCGGGGTTCTGATTCGGCAGGTCCATATTCATCGCGAATTTCATCGATGGCGATCAGGCATTCTTTCGCCAATCGTCCCTCAGCAGTGTCAGTCTCAGTCATTTCGAACAACACTTTTCGCAACTTCGGGACAGCGACCGCAAAAGTCTCACTCGCTCCAGCCCAGTCTTCGGACGGTCGTTTCCCCACCGCGGCATGTTCAATGGCTCTTTGCAGGTCGCTTGGAAACGACTTGCCCTGTGCGGCATGTTTTCGAACGAGCAGAAGTACTCCCTCTTCATCGGCGGCTTCAACGATTGCAGACTCCAGCATTCCGCTTCCTGGCCCATCTGCAGCTCTTTCGTATTGCCGATAAACCTCAATTCGAAAATCGCCGTTGGCTTGCATGGCGGCAGCCAGTTTACGAGAAAGCCACCAAACGTCTCCTCCTGACACTTGCGAATACGCGCCTTCAGCTATGAATTCCAGCAGAGTGCGAGCCGCAATCATGAGGCCGCGACGCTCCAGGGCGCCGATCCAATCGTGATCTTTCAAAAAGCCCGGCCCTTTCCGTACCAACTCTTTGAGCACGCCTTCAGCTTCGGAAGACGGCGCATACGATAGTGCCATCAAAACGCCCCGCAGACGCCAAGGCTGCCGGTGGTTAGCTTCGATCAGATCCAACCCGTCCAGTGTCGCCATCGGCCGATCGGAGAATGGCAATAGCTCAAGCCACCATTCCACTTCCCACCAGCTATTCTGATCCCAAAGCCACTGCTTTTTGCTTTTCGCTTCTTCAAGCAAGTCCCTGAAAGCGTCAAGAACCATGTCGGCCGAAACCGTTTCGCCCGCTAACACCAGTGCACGCAGCAGCGCTTGTTTTTCACGAAGAGACTGCGGTAGTTGAAAGAGAACTGCTTTAGTAGGCTCTTTGTCGCCGTGCGGCATGCTAAACGCCACCACCGCCAGCTGAAGGGCATGCCTATGATCCTCCTCGCTTGATCCCGGCTTAATCAAGCCATCAATGACGGCGAAGATTGTATCGGCGAAGGGCGAAGACGCACCACCGCCGGGCTTCTGACGCTCCGCACGCCGGACTCTCACTTCCGAGAAATCCGTACCGAAAACTATCCGTTTTTCGCCGCCAGAACTGTGCTCCCGGTCCCAGATTTCTTTGAGAACATGCGCCGCGTCTACCCCAAAGCCGGTAATCCCAACGCCAGTCAAATAAGACTTCATCAGCTCAATCACTTCATCGCCGCCAACAGCAGCAAACGCATGTCTGTATTGAAACGTGTGCCCCATCTGAGCGGAAGATCGCACCTCCGGATCTAGCTTCGCGCCGGTTCTGTGCGTACGCATCATTTCCTCGCGAGCGTGGCGCCAGCGCGCTAGATCTTCGGCCAGCATTCGCCCCAGCGCCGGGGCCAATTCGCGCGCAGCTAACCGTCCGACTGCCATTGCCACCGAGGCCAACTGCGATCGGGTAAAGGATGGAGATGCCAAGAGCACTTCGGCCCACCGGCTGACGGCGGGGATTAGCTCCGTATAGACCCTACTGTCGGCCCGAGCCACTTCATCCGCCGATTTTCCATGTCGGCTGACCAGCTCCCCGAGCAGACCAATCTCCTCCGGCACCTCCGTCGAAGAGCGCTCCAGGACCGCCTTCACAAACGAGCTTGGCCGCGTCCTGGAGATCGAGCCTAGCAAGTCATGATATTGCTCGGCTAACTGTCTGTCCGCGCGCTGTTCGGGCTTACTAAGGTCCGCCTTCATTGCAATCAGCTTGTCGATGAGCCTTGCGACGGTGTTCGGCCCAAGGACGCCCATTGACGCCCCGGCAACCGATCGTGGCGCTTGCTCCACCATCACAAAATCGACGAGCGGACCTTCGTCAACCGCAACATCGGCGATCCCCAATATCTCATCGGTGCGGAACGGAATTTCCAACCCCGCCTCTAGCCGATGAAGAAGAGCCCGTGCCACATCGTCAGGGTAAAGCTTATACGCCTCATCAATGCCCCATGCCGCATGCTGTTCTTTCGCCGGAAACGCCGCCGACTCAATCAACGCGGCAACTTCGCTGCCCACCGGCGTTCCGTTCCGCCCGGCATCAAGAAGCGAGCGCAACTTTCGCAAGGGATCGGTCTCCTCTTGGATTAAACGCTGACGCTCGCGCACCAGCCGCGCCGCGGCATCTTGATCAGCGATGCTACCAACGTAGCCCTTGCGCGCGAGTAGGCCCCAGACCTCCTCAGGCGCGGTCCGCAAAACGTCCGCCGCTAGCCGGTCTGCCCCCCGGAATAGTAGCGCCTCAATGACAGAGCTTTTTACTTTCGGGCTATCGTCACTGGCTGCGATCCTTGCGGCGAGTTCCATTCCATCAATGCTGCTCTCGTCAGCAATCTGAGAAACGATGATTGCGCGCTGTTCTTCCGGCATGCGCGCAATACGCTCCTCGGCATCCGCCCCGAGAACAGACGGCCGGAAACGATAAACGGCTCGAAACGCTCTCAGATAGACCTGGTTATCGTCGTGCGTAATCAAAGGCCATATTTGGGGCGCAAAATCAGCCTTACCCGTTGTAATCATGAACCGCACCGCGCGGTCTACGGTCCCATCCCTATGCCAACCCCTTGCGAAGTCAGCAACTTCATTTCTGATTCTGTCCCACACGGCTGCGGCCGACCCATAAATCATTTCCGCTGCCAGCATTGGATCAATTTCCATCATGTCGAGGATGGCCGACGCCACCGCCCTCTTCCCATCCCCGTCCGCACGCGACGCGCGCTCGCAAGCGAACAGAACCGATTCTTCCCATGCGCGAATATTGAGAGGCCCTACTCTGAGCTTCGATCTGCTCTCCCCGTCACCCGCACCTGCCTTGCGCATCAGGGCTTCCACCTCGAAAGATGCATACCACTCCTGAAATTGCTGATGCTGGAATGAAATCGCCCCGGCCCCGCCGCCGGTACGAACAAGCAAATGATGGCTCACAAGCACGTCCAGAACCGCCATCGGTTGCGCCAGCTCTGTTATCTGCATCTCTGCGATCAGTTGCTCTTGCGTGCGCACCACGACGGCGCGTGCGCTACCGTCGGAAAGACTTGTAGTCGCCGCGTTAGTGGCGTCAACAGCAAGAGCCGTCAGTATTTGGGAATGGAAACCGAACATAGCACCGCGCAACATCTCGGACTTTTCCGCGTCTCCCTCCTGTGCGGTAACGAATAGGCGCAGCACTTCGTCCTTAGTCGCCGGCAGGCGGTCGCCCGTCGCATGAGCGAGTAGCGACGTTAGATACAGCGGGATGGCAACCAGATCCCTAACTCCGGGCGTTCGCCATGCGTGATCGAGAATACCCTCACCTTGAGGACCACGCAGAGCACGCGCGATCTCCATCTGCTGGCTCTCTGTAAGTGTGTCGATCTCGACTTGTGGCCCCGAAATCGGCACATCCAATGCCTGGCGGCGCGTGCTGATAACAATGGCCAAGTCTGGGAACTCCCGTTGAAGCTTCTTGATTTCACTTCTCGCACGCGTGCGTGATGCCGGGTCCAGCTCATTCCAGCCGTCCATCACCAACACCAGCTGCCCCGAATGCGCCAGCAACTTCAGCCGCCCCTCGCTTTCTCCAACAAAAGCCTGACGCTGAACGACCGACTGCAGAAGCGAGTCCCTCTGCGACGACCACTCGCCGAGCGGAACAAACACAGGCACTGAATTCCCTCTGCAAATAGCGGCTTCTGCCAGCTGCAACAGGGTCGTTGTTTTGCCGGTCCCAGGAGGGGCGACGACGGTAATTTCATTGAAAGTTTCGACTGCGGAACTTAGCGCAGAGGCATTGAATGGCTGCACGGCATTACCATGCATCATTCTGAGGTTCAGCGCGATCGGATGGCCAGGCCATCCCGGCATGCGTTTGAAAGCGGCAACATCATTCTTAGCCGCAACCATCACCCGCGACTTCACGAACTCAAGATCGTCTTCCGCCGTTAGCCCGAAAGCTTCGATCAGCTCATCGCTCACTGTTTCAGCAACTATCGCCTCGATCTGCTCACCGGCAATACCACCGCGGGCAAGGATTTCACGAAAAGACCGATGCTCTGCCTGTCGCTTCCACTCGCGGAGCTTTTCGACCGTGAAATGCCCGCTGTCGGAGTCAACGAGCTTGCCGTGGTTCTGACAAAGCCAAATGCCGTTCGATTGATGCCGCCGCTGTTCGGGCGTGAGGCTCGGGTCGTAGCGCGGTCCGTCCGGCGAAGCCGCCGTGATATGACTGGCGACTCCAACATTCACAACTCCGTCGTGACCGAGAGCCGCGCCGAAGGTTGGCATTCTGCAGTCCGGATTTGAGCAGACGTTTCCAGCCCGCTTCGCAAGCAGGTCAATCGTCGGTTTTCTGAAGTCGTCTCTCACGGAACCTTCATTTCAGCGTGCTGTTCCTGACTGTTCCTGCTTCGTAATGCCATTCAACAGCCTGGCCTCTAGTCCCCGAAGCGGTTTTACCACGATTCCCACGCCGTAATCGACTATTCGCCGCAATGCTTGCCCGGCGCGAACTGCCTCCACTATGATCGCCTCGCGCCCTCCAGGAGGCCGGTATTCATGTGGGTCTTCGGTTATGGTTCCTTAATGTGGGATCAATGGGAGCAGCAATTCGGTGGAATCCGTGTGGACCGGGCTGCGCTTGTCAACTACCGAAGGTCCTTCAACAAGGCATCAACGGGCAACTGGGGAACGCAAGACTTGCCGGCCCCACTTTGGGATTGGAGCCTGCGCCTGGCCTAAGCTGCATTGGCACCGCTTTTCAGTTTCCGGAGGAGCGAGCGGACGCAGTAATCAGCTATCTCAGGGACCGAGAGGGCTTATCTTTTACCCTGACTGAACTCTCTGTGCGCCTTCCCAACGGACAAACCACACAGGCATTCACCTCCGTCAATGACAGAAATCGCCGAACCTACATGGGCAATATGCCAATAGAGCGGCGCGCCGCTCTCGCGCGAACTGCCGCGGGGACCAGCGGAGCCTGTGCTGATTACCTCAGGAACATCTATCAGAACCTAGTATCCCTCCACGTCACCGATCCGGACGTAGAGGAATTTGCGGCCTTGCTCGACGGCCCAGTCACGGGCGCTGGTTTGTCGCCAGATCAATCAGAATCTTGAGTCCGCTTTTTCTCTTTTTTCCCCGACATCGCCACCCCGGCCATCTGATCGAAAGATTTTTCGAGTCCGGCGACCAGTGTGTCATACACGACTTCCGGTGAGGATTCCGGCGGCACAGCGAGCCTAGTCCTACAACTTGCCTTCATTTTCTCTTGTTTTTCCGCCGGGGTGAGATGTTTGTACGCCACCCTCAAGTCATAAAGGACGAACAACGGCATCATCGTTTCAGGGGCATTCGCCAGTTTCAGAATCTGTCCTAACCACAACTCCAGCGTCTTCAGACTTCCATAGCTCTTGATGTCATCAAATCTCTCTCGGGCCAAAGTCGAACGCAAATTCTCCTTCAGTGCCGGAACGTTGATACGCTCGATGAAGAGCTTGGTCATGACCTCCATTGAGCTCCCAAACTCCGACTCCGTGAAATGCAAGGGTATTCGCAGCTTAGACATCAACGCAACGGCTTCGGGCTCCAATTGAAATACTTTTAATCCACCGTGACTGTCGAAGGTCTCTCCTTCAAATTGTCCCTGGGCGCGAACAACCCGTTGTTCCTTGGACAATTCGGTGAATTCCGCCTCGATCTGGCCCTCGTAGAACTCGCTGCCAATATCGTGATCGGATTCAAGATTGTGAACGGCAAGCATTTTCAAATCCCGCTCCGGAATACCATCGAGGTCGCCCAGCCACATGAAAGCTTTGCCCGATCGGTTCAACCCGAATGCGATGTAATCTCCACCCACCGTGTGCAACGTGCCGTACGTATCTGAAGCAGATGTCACGCTGTAATCAGGATGATGGTAGAAATACGTCAAGGCGTCCTTCGCAAAGAAAACCGGCGTCAAGAACCCCGACTGACCCGGCCGAGCCAAGCCTGGAATGTACTTTGTATCTAAAGCTGAATATTTCAGTTCGACGCCTTCACAGTAACCAAAGCGTTGCTTTGCTGACGGAGCATTCGGGATATCCACTTGCACCCGTCGCGTGCCTCTCCGCGCGGCTTCAGCAGCCAGATCACACATCGCCCATTTACTTCCAGTAGGTATCCTGCGAAGGCCGCATGCATCGCACAGCAATGTTGGCACCCTACCCGAAATCCTGACTTCTCCAACCCCGATCTCCACTTGGTCCACGCTCAACCGCGACCACTCGCCGCAGTTGCACCGCAAGTGCTCAAAGCTCTCGTCTGAACAATCAACTGTAAGTGTGCTCATGTCATCACGCCGTTATCTTTGCATGAAAGGATACTCACACAGCCGATATCCTAATACTCCACCTCTGCAAGCGACAGCAGGTGACTTTCGTCAGTCACATGCGCTGAATCCAAACTACTTTCACCAATCGGCAAGCGGCCCTGAAAAGGGTGGCGCCCGCCATTCGATCTCGCCGTAGTGAGCTGACGAGAGCGGCGATATTCACGAACGACTGAACTGTCGGTTGGTCGGCGCGTTGTGCTCTCACTAGCTCCTGATTAGGCTCTTGGTGCCGGAAGTAGACCAGCAAAGGTGGCAGCGGCTGGCGATTGTAAGTTGTTCCTACCTGCTCTTGCGCTACACTGTCCAACGGTCGGTTCCCCTGAAAGGATTCTCATGAACCTAGAAAGCATATTGGCAGAACTGAGGTCAGAACGCGCTCGCATGGATCATGCCATCGCTGTACTAGAGGGACTCGCCGGCCCATCCGCTGCTCGCCGTGGGCGCCCCCCGAAGTCACAAACTGCACCGGCAACAGGCCAGAAACGGCGCACGATGAGCGCCGCCGCCCGCAAGCGGATTTCGGAAGCGATGAAACAACGTTGGGCAAAGTGGAAGGGTAAATCCTCTCCCAAGAAGACCAAATCCCGTCCTGCAATGAGCGCCGCTGCCAGGAAGAAATTGTCGGCGTTGATGAAGGCGCGTTGGGCTGCGAGGAAAAAGGAGAAGGCATAGTACGAGGTCCTAACAACCTTGAGGCCTGTCTTAGCCTCGGCTTTCATCCCATCATGATGAGCCTTTCGAGAATCAAGTGGCCTCGTGCCGGGAGATATCATCACAGAATCGGTTGAATAGCCGCCAGAGCGATCCACGATGTCTTCCTCATCCGTCGGAAAACATGCGAGTGGCGCTACCAGTGGTCAGCCCGCGGTCCCGGAGCCTTCGTTTGCCGAGCGAGCGCGAACGTTGATGTACTCGGGCCGCGTTGGCAGCCTCTCGACACTGTCGCGGAAACAGCCAGGATTTCCTTTCGGATCCCTGATGCCTTACGCGCTTGATGGCCAGGGCCGTCCACTTTTTCTCATCAGCACGATGGCCATGCATACTCAGAATCTGCAGGCGGACCCGCGCGCCAGCCTGTTTGTGACAGAGCCCGACGCCAGCGGCGACGCCCTCGGCTCGTCCAGAGTCACGTTGATAGGGAGTGTCATCAAAATCCCGGTGACAGATCTGGCGGCTATGCGTGAGGTCTACCTGAAGGGGCATCCAGACAGCAAGTACTGGGTCGATTTCGAGGATTTCTTCTTTTACCGAATGGCTGTGTTGGACATCTATTACGTGGGTGGTTTCGGAGTGATGGGATGGGTGGCCGCCTCGGAATACTCGGAAGCACAGCCCGATCCGTTGGTTGAGTCGAGAAGCGAAATCGTCCGACACATGAATGCCGACCACAAGGGTGCGCTGATCCTGCTCGCGAAACGGTTTGCCGGCATTGAGGCGCAGGAAGCGGACATGACTGCAGTCGATCGCCTGGGCTTCCACGTCCGCCTGAAAACCCAAGATGGTATGCGCGGAGCCCGCATCGCCTTCTTGCGAGAAGTGACGAATCCGGTGGAGGTCAGAGAAGTACTTGTGGAGATGGTGCAGCAGGCGCGTGTAAGCTAGGTGAGCTTTATATGACAACGAACCAAGGATGAAATAGAGCCCTCGGAAAGTATGGAGAATTCTGCCAAACCCGATTTGAAGACTGGACTTCCCGTGGACAGTATTCCGGATGGTGGGATGATTTTGGGGCAGGCTGATGGCGAGGATGTCGTCCTGGTGCGCCGTGGCGATGAACTCTTCGCGGTGGGCGCGTCCTGTACCCACTATCATGGCCCACTCGCCGAGGGTCTGGTGGTTGGTGAGACATTACGGTGTCCGTGGCATCACGCATGTTTCAGTCTTCGCACAGGGGAGGCACTGCGCGCGCCTGCTCTCGACCCGATTGCGCATTGGCGCGTCGAGAGGATCGGCGACAAGGCCTATGTGCGAGAGAAGCTCACCAAAGCGCGGGCGAAACCAGCGCCCAGTTCAGCGAATTCGCGAAACCTGCCAGCCTCAGTCGTAATTCTCGGAGGTGGCGCCGCAGGGCTGGCCGCGGCGGACATGCTCCGCCGCGAAGGCTACGACGGCCCGCTGACCATGATCAGCGCGGATGACTCTGCTCCTTATGACCGCCCCAATCTCTCGAAGGATTTCCTCGCCGGCACAGCATCGGATGACTGGATCCCCTTGCGATCCCCTGACTTTTACAAGGACCGTCGAATCGACCTCGTGCTCAACTCGCGAGTGTTGGCGCTAGACCTTCAGCAGAAGCGCGTCCAACTTGATAACGGTAAGACATACGGATTTGAAGCACTGCTGATCGCGACTGGTGCCGAACCCGTCAGATTGAAGATCGAGGGCGCCACCGATTCCCAACTTAACTATCTGCGAACCTTCGCAGACAGTAAAGCGATCATAGCCAAGGCGGCGTCTGCCAAGCGAGTGGCTGTCGTCGGCGCGAGTTTCATTGGCCTTGAGGTTGCCGCATCACTGCGCGCACGAGGCATTGAAGTAGATGTGGTAGCTCCTGAGACTCAGCCTCTGGAACATGTGATGGGTCCAGAGGTCGGTCTCTTTGTGCGACGACTTCATGAAGAGCACGGTGTCGTCTTTCACTTAAGCGAGACCGTGAAGCGCATTGACGGACGTAGATTAACGTTGAGCGGCGGATCCGCACTTGAGGTCGACTTCGTGGTTCTGGGCGTGGGCGTTCGCCCCTCACTAACCGTCGCCGAGCAAGCCGGTCTGGTGATCGACCGTGGCATCGCAGTGAACGAGTACCTGGAAACCAGTGCGGCTGGGATCTTTGCTGCCGGCGACGTAGCTCGCTGGCCCGACCCGCATTCCGGGGAACGAATCCGTGTCGAGCACTGGGTTGTGGCCGAGCGGCAGGGTCAAGCCGCGGCTAGAAACATCTTGGGCTATCGCGAGCCATTCAACGCGGTGCCGTTCTTTTGGAGCCAGCACTACGATGTGGTCATTAACTACGTCGGCCACGCCGAAAAGTGGGACGCTGTCAAGATTGACGGAAAACTCGATGCGCGAGACTGCACCGTAACCTACAAGAGAGGTGATCGCACCCTTGCTGTGGCAACGATTTCGCGAGATCTGCAGAGTCTGGAGATTGAGGCAGAGATGGAAGCGTCGCCGGGGCTGTAGGACGTACACGCACGACGCGATCGCTTACTCCTCTGAGAATCGAGGGTAGATCGAACGGGCACCTGGGACCTGCGACTCTATCCGAAAAGAAAGCTCTGAGCTGGTGATGAGTTGTGATTCGGTACAACGCAATCCGGGTCATCGTTCGTCACTGCGTTAATTCTCGTACTTACCGGAAAGCACCTCATCTGCGTCGCGTCGAACGGAACTAGAACCTCCGCAAGTGCCTTCACATCCTTGAAGCCGACATCGAGCCACAAATCGTAACTCTCTTGACGCAGAATCACCGGCATTCGATTGTGTATGTCCGCCAGCAGCGAGTTTGGAGTGGTGGTTAGAATAGAGCACGACTCAATGACAGCGCCGGCCGGGTCTCTCCATCGATCCCACAACCCAGCAAATGCAAACAGAGAATCGTCTTGCATCCCAAAGTGGAACGGCTGTTTCTCTCTCCCACTGCGCCGCCACTCGAAGAACCCGTCAGCAGGAAGCAAGCACCGACGGCTGCTGAAGGCATCACGGAAGGCGGGCTTACTAACGACCGTCTCCGAGCGCGCATTGATCGTCCTGGAGCCCATACTCGCATCGCTGGCCCAGGACGGAATCAGCCCGCAACGTGCGAGAGAGAAGTGTCGCTCCGGGCGCGATGGATCTTGACGGATGATACCTACCGGCTGAGAAGGAGCGATGTTGTACCGAGGCTCCCAATCGACCTCGTCGTCGGTCTCGAAGTATTCGGCGATCAATTCTTTGCGTCTGGACAGACGATAGCGGCCACACATCGCTGGCTCCTGAGGTTCAATTCTAATCTGGTGGTCTGGCGTGCCCAGAAAATCGACCCGTCCAGACTTGCCAGCCATAGAATGCAAGATTCAGACCGCAGATGATTACGGCCGCTGTCGTTAACACAGCGGAAGAAATATTCGGATAGACGAGCCTGTCCAGATAATGGAGCAGAAACCCTCCCTGGCTCGGTTCGACTCCGGCCCTGCCTTCGAGCCAGTCCTCGAGCAGAGTCAAAGGACACGGCCAAGGAAGGACTTCCGTAAGGATTCCCCAGATTAGAGAAGCGATATGTAGCCAGCGGAGAATCGGGCGCGAGCGTGTCAGCAACGCACCGAAAACGACCCACATTACGAACAGTGCATGCAGGAAGAGAACAAGAACCGCCAGTTGCGGAGTCGAAATTCGAAACAAGAACAGCTGCCTGCATCCCTTAGAATTTATAGCTACGGCGGTTAACGGTTCGTCCGATTCGCCTTCCGCCTCTTCTGACAACTGAGAATAATATTGTTACCGGAAGATCGTGCGAAAAATCATCCATGTCGACATGGACGCCTTTTACGCCTCCGTCGAACAGCGCGATGACCCTCAGATGCGCGGCAAGCCCGTGATCGTTGCATGGAAGGGAAATCGGCCGGTTGTCTGCGCAGCTTCGTACGAGGCAAGAGGTTTCGGTGTGCATTCGGCCATGCCGGCAAAGCAAGCGGAACGTTTATGCCCCGATGCGATCTTCGTACCGCCCGACTTCACACGCTATCGCGCGATTTCGCACAGCGTGCGGGAGATCTTCACGCGTCATACGGATCTGATCGAACCACTGTCTCTCGACGAAGCGTATCTTGACGTCACCCAAAACAAGACTGGCTTACCCACCGCCACGCTGGTCGCGCGCAAAATCCGCGAGCAAATCCGCCAGGAATTGAATCTGACAGCCTCTGCGGGAGTGGCGCCCAACAAGTTCTTAGCCAAGCTCGCCTCTGACTGGCGCAAACCCGATGGACTCTTCGTCATCCAGCCGGAGGACATAGACGCGTTTCTGCTGCCACTGGCGGTTGGGCGATTGCCTGGCGTCGGCAAAGTTACTGGCGAGAAGCTGGCGAAGCTTGGGATACAAACAGTAGGAGACTTGCGAAGGCTCGACTTGCCGGTACTCGAACATGAGTTCGGCCGCTACGGTCAGCGCCTGCACGACCTTGCTCGCGGTATCGACGACAACGAAGTCGTTCCGGACAGGCCGACGCAGTCCATATCCGTTGAGGATACTTTTGAGCACGATGTATTGCTGGCAGAAACTGAGCCCATGATCCGCCGCCTTGCCGAAAAGCTTTGGTCCGCGTCGCGCAAGGAAGCACGCATGGCACGCACGGTTGTGCTCAAGCTGAAGACAAGCGAATTCAAGATTCTCACGCGCAGCCATACGCCTGGTTCCCCACCCTCCTCCTGCGAAGAACTGACCGACATCGCGTTAAAGCTGACAGAGCGGGTTGAACTCGCTCCGCAGCAATGCTATCGGCTTGTCGGTATTGGTTTGAGCAACTTTCGGGAATCTGAAGATACGGTTGCGCAGCCGGCCCTCTTCGAGTAGCACGTATGAAACGATTCCTATCCCAAGAGCAGAAATCTACTACGATAGGCAATCCCGGAGTCCTCACGGATGAACTCGGATGATCGTCTTTCCCTTGATCCGCTCGGTCGGGTTGAAGGCGGCAACCGCATCGTCGAGGGCAGCCACTTTGCCGATGTTTGTCCGCAGCCGACCATGCCGGATCCGCTGGACGAGTTCACTCAATTGGGCGCGATCGGGTACGACGACGAAATCGATAGTCAGGCCGCCAGAGGGCCGCGCCTCGGTCGGGCCGGTAATGGTAACCAGCGTTCCTCCGGCGCGAATCACGCCCGCAGACCGCTTTGCGATGTCGCCGCCGAGGACATCGAAGACTAGATCGACCCGGCCGACATCTTCCAGGGCGTCGTTATCGAGGTCGACGAACTCCTGTGCGCCGAAGTCGAGAGCCGTCTGACGGCCGGCAGCGCGCCCGGTGCCGATGACGTACGCGCCGGCCTCACGTGCGAGCTGCGTCGCCAGCGAACCGACTACGCCGGCCGCACCGTGCACGAGGACGCTCTGCCCCGCACGAAGGCGGCCGTGCTCGAACAGCCCCTGCCACGCGGTCAGCCCCGGCATCACGAGGGCCGCACCCACGGTGAAGTCAACGTCGCCCGGCAGCGGTGCGAGGTTGCGTGCCTCGACGGCTACATGCTCCGCCAGCGTGCCGTCGCGAGTCCAGTCCGTGAGGCCGAACACCCGCTGTCCAACCGACAGCCCCGTCGTTCCATAGCTGAGGGCGGTGACCACTCCGGCCAGCTCGTGGCCGGGGGTCGAAGGCGTCCGGTCACGGCCGAGGCGGTCGATCCAAGTCGAGGGCCACGACAGCTCATCCCCGGTGAATCCCGACGCATGAACCTGAACCACGACGTCGCCGTAGTTCGCGCCCGAAAGGCTGGCGAGCGCCGCCCCCTGCGGCTCGGGCCGCTCCACCAGCTTCATCCCGGCCGTTCCCGCAGCCTGATCCGTCACCACAATCGCCTTCATCGGTCACCTCCCTGTGTCGATCTCATCTTCACGACGTATTCTCCTTCCACAATCAGATGATTGGAATGGAATGGCCGGAAACAGGCGTCACCTCTTTTGCGCCACCATCAGATACAGTTTGGGTTCATCCCGATACGTGATCACTTTCAGGCCCAGTCGCTCAAGAACGGACTTAAACTCCTTTTTCGTGGGAAGTGATTCAATAAACAGGTCACTGTTGGCCCGCAGTTGATCAACGAATACCCTGCCTTCGGGATGGCTCACCACAAGCCGTCCTCCCCGCCGAAGCATGCGTGCCGCATTTTCGCACGCAGCGGGCTTGTCTGCGATGTTGCCATACATGCCATTCATGAAGATAGCGTCCACGCTGGTAGCACACAAAGCTGAAAATGTCACTATATTATTCAATACTCAATAGATTGTCGCGGATTGCGTTCGTGCCCCGACAAATGATTGAAGCCGCTCGCTCTACTTGGAACAAGATGATGCGCGTTCTGGTCGTCGAAGATGAAGTGAAAATGGCCGCGCTGCTCAAGCAAGGACTTGAGGAACAGAACCATTCTGTCGAGGTGGCTCATGACGGACGCGCAGCGCTAGCAATGGCCGGCGACCTATGAGTTCGACATCATCGTGCTGGACGTGATGTTACCGGGCATGGATGGTTTCGAGATAGCGCGACGTTTAAGGAGAAATCACAACCAAGTCCCAATCCTCATGCTCACGGCACGCGATGCCATACCCGACATTGCCCACGGCCTCGACGTCGGGGCAGACGATTACTTGACTAAGCCCTTTGCCCTTACCGAATTGCTGGCCCGAATTCGCGCTGTCTCAAGGCGCGGTCCGGCTCCGCTCTCGCCCGAGTTGAAAGTCGGTGACCTGGTTCTCAGCCCAGCAGCTATGAAAGTTGTGCGAGGCAATCGTGAGGTTCATCTTACCGCGACTGAATATCGGCTTCTGGAATTCATGATGCGGCGTCCCGGCCGCGTACTGACAAGGGCCGTTATCGTAGAGGCGGTATGGGGATTCAATGAGGAAATCGAAGAAAATACGCTGGAAGCTTTCGTTTCCTCATTGCGAAACAAAGTCGATCGCGGCTTCAACCAAAAATTGATCCACACCGTTCGTGGTGTTGGATATTGCGTGCGAGAACAGGCAGCGCGATGAGAGTGCTCCCCATCAAGGCTCGGCTGACGGCATGGTATTTTCTGATCGTCGCCGGTGCCCTGATTGGATTTGCCTTCTTCGCCCTGACGGTGATGAGCCAGAGCATTTACGCAACGGTCGACGAGCAACTCGAGGATCGAATGCTTGCGCTCCAATCACTCATCGCACGGAGCGAGCCTGAATCTGATGTAGCAGGTGAATTACGCGAGCACGCCGAGTTGCAAGCCGGCTCGCAGTTATTTCAGGTGTCAGACAGTTCTGGGCGGTTTCTATACCGCTCACCACTAATGGAACGTCTGGGCGTAGCAGCAGGCCCGGCACACCAGCGATTGTTCGTCAACGCCGAGTACGGCGATTTACCACTCCGGATTCTGACTACCACTGTTAGTTCAGCAGGCAAAACGTTCATCATCCAAGTAGCCGAACCGATGGATGATTACCTGGAAGCCATCGACCGATTTCGTGCTGCCATGTTTGTCGGCATACCCGTTTTGCTGCTGCTGGCCGCGGCCGGAGGATACTGGCTAAGCACGCGAGCGCTCCGACCAGTCGACCGCGTCACTCGCGAAGCTCAGGACATCACACCCCAAGACCTCTCGCGTCGTGTCACGGTGCCCCGGACGGGCGACGAGCTGCAACGATTGGCAGGAACGCTGAACAAGATGCTGGACAGGATTGAATCGGCTGTGGTGCGCATCAGTCAATTCACTGCCGATGCTTCGCACGAGCTTCGGACACCTACAGCCCTGATCCGTACGCGGGCTGAAGTCACTCTCGCCAACCCTCGAACGAACGATGAGTATCGAAATGCGTTGACTGATGTGCTTGGGGAGTCGGAACGGATGTCCGCGCTCATCGAGAACCTTATGTTGCTGGCGCGCGCGGACACAGGCACAGAAACCCTAGACTTCGGTGAGTTGGATATCAGTGCGCTAGCTAAAGACGTTTGCATCCAAGCCCAAACCTTGGCCGATGCGAAGCAAATCCACTTTACCGCCACTGTTCCCGAGAGGCCGATCCTAGTGCGAGGTGACGCACAAGCGTTGCGACGCTTGTTCCTGCTTCTAGTTGACAATGCCGTGAAGTACACCTCTCCAGGCGGAAACGTAAGCGTCAACGCTAGCCTTGCAGGCAACCAAGTCGAAGTCTGTGTGCAAGACGACGGAATTGGTATTCCAGAAAACGACCTGCCTCACATATTCGAACGCTTCTATCGTTCCGACAAAGCCAGGTCGCGGCAGTTGGGCGGAACAGGGCTTGGACTCTCGATTGGGCGGTGGATTGTCAAAGCGCACGCAGGCGAGATTACGGCAGAAAGCTCCACTCATGGCAGCAGCTTCCTCGTGCGCATCCCTCTGGCACCCTTAAACGTGAGCTCCGCATAGACATTTCGTCGTTCAGGAAATCTTCAGGCACCATGTCTAACTTGATGTTGAAGCAGCGGGTACTCCTAGCAGTACCGAAAGGAGAGCTCGATGAAAGTCACTAAGATTCTTGGACTGCTGCTTGCGGTCATGGTGTGCGTTGCGTTTGCGATTTACGCGGGTTCCCAGACAAAACGCGAAAGCAAGACCGTCACTGGTTGTCTTCAAAAAGGGGACGGGCCGAATGAATACAGCATCACCGATGCAAGCGGAAAGATCTACGGGCTGCGCAGCTCAAGCGTGAAACTCGCCGATCACATGGGGCACAAGGTGACGGTGACGGGACGGATGAAGGGTGACAAGGACGAGGATGAAGAGCGGGAAGAAAAAGGTTCAAACAAGAAAGAGGTCGGCGACATTCAGGTGACTCAGCTCACCGTGGTGAGCACTTCTTGCCAATAAAGCACGAAGGCTGAGCTCGTTGTTGTTGTTCGATTTGCCCGAGGACGTGCGAAATACTGGCACGTCCTCGGTTCCCAGGAGAAGGACATGAGAATTCGTCGTGCGATGATCGCGATAGTGGGATCGTTGACCAGCGGCCTGTTGCTTCCAGCGGCCGTATCCCAAGAAGTACCCTCTGATTACCAGCAGGTTCTTAAGATCGTAGGCAAATCCGGGGACTACAAGGCCAACGTTCTAAAGGTCAACGTGCCACGCAACGACCTTCACATCACCGTTGACAATTTGCCGTTACCCACGCCATTCGGGTTTGGCGGATGGTTCGCCATGACAAAAGGCGAAGGCGGAGAGGACGTAATGATGGGGGATCTCGTACTTGTGCAGAATGAGGTTAATCCGGTGATGTCTGCGATACTCGACAACGGCCTGGAAGTAACTGCCCTGCACAATCACTTCTTTTGGGAAAATCCCCGCGTCTATTACATGCACATTCACGGACATGGCAAGGCGGCTGATTTGGCGCAGCACATCAAACCTGCTCTCGATCTCATCGGAAAGGGTACGCCTTCACAAGCCGGCGGAGGTTCTGCTGCCAAAAATGCGAAGACCTCCCTCGATACGGCTCAGATCGCGAAGATCGTCGGCCACGATGGCGAACAGAGTGGTGCGGTCTACAAGATCACAGTCGGACGCGACGATCTCAAGCTGAAAGAGATGGGAGCTACAATCAATGCCCGAATGGGGTTGAACACCTGGGCTGCTTTCTACGGCAGCAATGAAGACGCAG
Source organism: uncultured Acidobacteriaceae bacterium (assembly GCA_963785825.1). Classification (GTDB taxonomy): domain Bacteria; phylum Acidobacteriota; class Terriglobia; order Terriglobales; family Acidobacteriaceae; genus Bog-257. Next base: position 830,403 of record CAWAWQ010000004.1, read on the forward strand.
CCATCGCGGGCGATGTTGCTATGTTGGGGAGCGAAGTGACTCCTACTCTAAGGGCGCTACGTTCGCACGGGCTCAACGTGGTGGCCATTCACAACCACATAATTGGAACTCAGCCAACCATAATTTTTCTGCATTATTGGGGACGCGGCCCCGCTGACAAACTGGCCAGCGGCTTCAAAGCTGCCCTCGATCAGTTAGGCAAAGATACTCAACCCTAGGTCGGCACATGGATGCACTTCGCGAGCGGCCGGATGGTCTCCGATGACGTACGGCCTTCGAGGCGTCTGGACACATCGTTTCCATCCAGTTTGCCTATGGTCGCTCGCACTCTGTACTCTTCCGTTGTTTGCTCAGACAGAGGCAACTCAGCAACAAAAATCGCAGTCGCGCGGTGTTCAAGATGAGCTGCGAACGGTTCGCGCCAGTCGAGTAGATCATGCTCCGGTGCTGGACGGTACACTGAATGACCCGCTGTGGCAGCAGGCGGCTCCTATAACCAACTTCTTACAACGGGAGCCATACGAAGGACGGCCGCCAACCGAACGTACCGAAGTTCGCGTCCTTTATACAAAGAACGCGGTGTACTTTGGCATTACCTGCTTCGACTCGGATCCAAAGAAAATCGTCGCTACTGAGCTACGGCGCGATGCCAGCCAACATCTGGACGACTACTTCGAGATTGTCATCGATTCGGCCCACGATCGTCGTAACGCGTACGTTTTTCAGATCAATCCGCTGGGGACGCAGCGCGACGCACTCATCACGGAAGAACAACCCGGGGATAGCGATGACGACGGGGATTCAGGTTGGGACGGAGTGTGGACCTCGGAAGCCCACATAAGCGAAGTCGGATGGACTGCAACCATCGGAATTCCGTTCTCTACGCTTAACTTCATGAAGTCGAATGATGTGACCTGGGGCATCAACTTCAAACGGTTCATTCGTCGGAAAAACGAAGAGGATCTCTGGTCGGGTTGGCGCCGCGTCTATGGGGCAGCGCGTATCAGCCAGGCTGGGCAGTTACAGGGGATCTCCGATATTGGCAGTGGCCGGCTCTTCATTGTGAAGCCTTATGGCCTGCTCGGCTTTCAGCATCTGCCGGAAAGCGTTGCCGGAACCGGATTGCAACACGGTTGGAGTGGACTGCACACCGCTGGCGTAGACGTGAAATTGGGCTTGCGGTCCAACCTCGTCGCAAATGCAACGGTCAACACCGATTTTGCCGATGCCGATGTAGACTGCAGAATTTCAATCTCACGCCATATCCCCTGTTCTATCCGGAGAAACGGCAGTTCTTCTTGGAAAATGCTGGTGTATTCAACTTTCCTCTTGGTGGTGACAGCGGCGATCTGCTGTTTTTTAGCCGGCAAATCGGGATTGATCCGGTCACAGGGCAAGAGGTGCCTGTCAACGTAGGCGGGAAAGTGACCGGATCGCTCGGAAACTTCGAACTGGGTGTCATGGAGGTAAATACGCGCGAGTCCGGCCCGAATCCTGCGGCGAACTATGTAGTGGGCCGCGTGAAATATTCACTGTGGGCGGGCTCCTACATCGGCGCGATGGGAATCGACAAGACATCCGGCAACCCGTTCGACAGCTTCAACCAGACCGCCGGCGCCGACACCCGACTCGTCTTCTGGCGCAACCTCGTCGTGAATGCTTACGCGGCACAAACCAGGACACCTGGCGTATCGTCCGGACAGACAGACTTAGGCATCGGCGCCGATTACCGCAACAACTGGCTCGAAGTATTTGCCCAACACCGCAAGGTCGGCCCCAACTTCAAGCCCGAAGTCGGATTTCTTGAGCGGACGGATTGTGTTTGTGACTATTTGGATGGGACGCTAAAGCCGCGGCCCCATATTCGAGGTGTGAGGGAGCTTAATCTCGAGGGCTTCATTTTTCATGCTCCCGATACAAAAGGCGTGTTGCAGACGCAGGAATGGCAAGGCACCTTTCGCATCGAGTTCCACAACGGCTCGTATAGCGATGACGATATTGTTGATGTTTTCACGCAGCGGCTTACCGAACCCTTCAACATCTACAAGAATGTCAATATCCCTACTGGCCTGTACCACTGGACACGTCACCAGTTCACATACGGCACACCACTAAATCGCCGATTCACGATGCGTTTCTTCGAGCGCTTCGGCAGCTACTATAACGGGCAGCTAAACGAAGCACGCGTTCGCTGGAGCTATCGAGCCAATGAACGCCTGTCCTTCGACTTCAGCCAGCAGTGGAATCGATTTCGACTACCGATCGAGGGAGGAGACTTCTCGGTCGTGTTCGGAGGGCTCCAGACTAACTACTCTTTCTCACGGTTCCTGACGCTCTCCACACTCATCCAATTGAACACCTCGAATAATCAGGCCGTCTCGGGTAACGTACGACTGCGTTGGAACTACCGTCCTGACAGCGACCTTTTCATCATTTACACGGCAGGCCAGCGTTTTGCCAGCCTGGAGACGAACGCGCCCCAGTACTACCAGAACAACTTAACTGTGAAGCTGACTTACTCCTGGCGACCATAAGATTTCCGTTCGCAAATTCTCAGGTGGGCTCTGCGGCTAACACTCACAGATTCGGCGGTCTGTATCAACGGAGTCACGGCACCGGCATCGACGACTTGGACGAAAACCGCCCAACCGTAGAAGTGGCCGGGTGCTGAGTGGAAATGGATTGTCAGCGATTCGAAACCTAACGCAAAGAGGTCTCAACCAGTACACCTCTCAGTTTATTCAGGTGTGGATTCTCATTATCCTCTTCTGCTCCCGGATAGGTCTTGGCTCGTTCATGTCAGAATAACGCGATGCTAAATGAGCGACGATCCATCCCCGATTTTCTCTACGGTACCGCCTGGAAGGAAGACCGCACACCGTATCTAACCGAACTCGCGCTCCGGATGGGATTTCGCGGAATCGACACTGCCAACCAGCGGCGCCATTACTTCGAAGCCGGAGTAGGGCAGGGGCTAGCCGCCGCATACGCAGCGGGCGTTGTCGCGCGGACCGATCTTTTTATACAGACGAAATTCACCTATCAGAACGGTCAGGATCATCGGCTACCCTATTATCCTGACGCCAGCCACTCCGTTCAGGTAACTCAGTCTTTGGCTAGTTCGCTGGAGCATCTTGGAACCGACTACGTCGACAGCTATGTGCTGCACGGGCCCTCGTCGGGTTTTGGTTGGAGCAACGCTGACGGAGAAGTCTGGGAAGCAATGTGCAACGAGCGTGAGGCCGGCCGAGTCCGTTACCTTGGCGTGAGCAACGTTTCCCTCCGGCATCTTGAGCAGATGGTGGCTGCCCACGCCGAAGGGCCTATGTTTGTGCAAAACCGCTGCTTCGCGCGCCTGAAGTGGGACAGCGATGTGCGCTTGTTTTGCCAGGAACGAAACATCCTCTATCAGGGTTTTTCGCTGCTCACAGCAAATGTCGAGGTGCTACACGACCCGTGGCTGATAGATCTCGCAGCGCGCACGAATGCTACTCCTGCCCAGGTTGTGTTTAGTTTCGCACGCACCGTCGGGATACTCCCGTTGACCGGTACCTCTAACGCGGAGCATATGACACAGGATCTAGCCAGTCGCGACCTGGCACTAGCTCAGGATGCGGTGCGGGCCATTGAGTCTCTGGCGAGCTGACCATTCGGGACACGGGTTCCCTCTTGATAGAGGATCAGTACCGACGAACGCGCATAGCTAGAAGTCGAGCGAATCGCTGGCGACAAGCCGACTTGAACGAAGCCGCTTTGCGGCGGACGCATTCGCGTGTTGTTGAGCCGGCAGCGTCGCGGTGATGTGAGCTAGTTTGTGTCGCAGAGGAGGAACTCTCTGTGACGCATCTACGCCAGATCATGCTTGAGGAGTTGCGCCGCCGCAACTTCGCCGATACAACCATCCGCTCGTACCTCCATGGGGTGGAGCATTTCAGCCGCTATTTCCATCGTCCACCCGATCAGCTTGGCCCTGAGGACATTCGCAAGTATCAGGCGATGCTCTTCACCCAGTTGAAGTTCAGCCCCAACACTGTGATCCTACGGTTGGCTTCGTTGCGCTTCTTCTATATTCACGTGTTGAAGCGCGGCTGGAGCATCGCCGAGACGCCATATCCGAAGAAGGTTCGTCACCTTCCGCAGGTGCTCAGTCAGGAGGAGGTTGCGCGTCTGATTGACGCCGCAGAAAGTCCCTTTCACCGCATCCTGCTAATGACGCTGTATGCCACCGGGGCACGTCGCGCAGAAGCGGCGCATCTGAAGATCGGCGATATTGACAGTCAGCGCATGGTGGTCCATATCCGGGGAGGCAAGGGAGGCTTGGACCGAGACGTCATGCTAAACCCGAAGCTTCTCGAAGCGCTGCGCACTTACTGGCGCGGGCTCAGACGCAAGCCGACCGAGTGGCTGTTTCCCGGCAATCGGTGGCATACCGCAAGTTATCCCGTCACCACCAAGGTCCTCTGGACTGCCTGTCAGAACGCCGCTGAGCGCGCCGGCTTGGCGAATAAGCACATCCATCCGCACACCCTACGCCACTGCTTCGCCACCCACCTGCTGGAAGCCGGAGCCGACCTCCGTACCATCCAGATCCTGCTCGGTCATCGCGACCTCGAAGTAACTACCGTCTATCTGCATCTCTCCCAACGACATCTCAGCGCAACCGCCAGCCCGCTGGATGCACTCACCTTCTCTGCACAAGGAGGACACCAGCACAGTTCATGAGCCGACCGCCGCTGGAGGTGGCCGACATCGTTCGCTGTGCTGGACAAGCATTTCTTGAACACAGTCGCAAGTGGATCAACTGGCAACACCACAAAGTGTTGCTGGCCATCACGCGTTGCCGTACCGCCGCGCTGGGCGGACATCGCGATCAGTGCTCGGACTGCGGACATACTGCCATCTCGTACAACTCGTGCAGAAACCGCCACTGCCCTCGTTGCCAGGGCAACGCGCGCCTGCGCTGGCTCATGGCGCGCGAACAGGAACTACTGCCCACTCGCTATGTACACGCCGTCTTCACCTTGCCGCGGGAACTAGCCCCGCTCGCATTGCAGAACAAGCGGCTGATTTACAACCTGCTCTTTCATGCCAGCGCCGAAACCTTGCTGGAGATCGCTCGCGATCCCCGGCATCTTGGGGCCGAGATAGGCTTCTTCAGCGTGCTCCACAGCTGGAACCAACGCTTGCAGTTTCATCCCCATGTCCACTGCGTACTGGCCGCCGGTGGTCTGGCAGATCACTCCCGCTGGATCTCCGCCCGGCGCTCCTTCTTTCTACCCATCGGCGTGCTCAGCCGTGTCTTCCGCGGCAAGTTCGTCGCCGGACTTCGCAACGCTTTCTATCGAGGTGAGCTTCAGTTTCACGGCGAGCTTTTGCCGCTAGTTCATCCGCCTGCCTTCGCTGCCTGGTTGCGGGTGCTGTTCCGCCACGACTGGGTCGTCTACTCCAAGCGGCCCTTTGGCGGCCCGGAACATGTGCTGCACTATCTGGGCGCCTACACCCATCGCGTCGCCATCTCCAACTCCAGGCTGGTCGTTCTCTCGGAAGGCAACGTCACCTTCCGCTGGAGAGATTCCGCGCACGGCAACAAGAAGAGGCTCATGACCCTGGCTGTCGATGAGTTCCTGCGCCGCTTCCTGCTACACGTACTGCCGCCCAGTTTTGTGCGCATCCGCAACTTCGGATTCCTCGCCAACAGGAATCGCACTACGCTCCTACCGCTCTGCTTTCGATTGCTCGGCGGCCCAGAGGAAAAGACAGCTTCGGCAGCTGAACCCTCTGCCGAACAGGCGCACTCTCTCTGGAACTGCCCGGTCTGCGGCGGAACCATGCACGTCGTCGAACGGCTCTCCGCTGCGCAACTCCTGCTTCGCTCACCGCCTCAACCAGACCGGCGTGCAGCATGAAGCTCTATCTATATCCTCGGCCTTTGCCGTGCTTCGGCGCGCACGTGGATTCCCTGTCTCGTCTAGCTGGAGACATTCGCTCAGCTACCTCTTCAGCCTCTGCCGGATGGCTCATTCCGATCCTGCGCCGCTCTGTCCCACCCTCATACCGGCAGGTCATACCTATCACCGCATCTTCCTTGAACCTCTACACCCGATCCGACCCATTCAAAGTGCATAGACTTCCTTGAGGGCGGCTTCCTTCAAGTCGCTGTATCAGAAGCGCCCCGCTGACACCATGCACCTGCGCACTCTTGCGTGTCGGGGCGCTCCAGATACAGCACTAAGACTTCTCGGGAGTAATTTCCCAGAAGCCCGTTTCTTGCCAACCTAGACTAGCGCAGGTCGGAAAGCATTACTACCATTATGGGAGCCAGGCTGCTCGCGCCGTTCCGCGCGAGCACTACGGGGAGCTCAGCCTTCTTTTTGCCAACGGCAAGCAACCATGATCATTCTCCGGCGGTGCTCGAACCGCTATTCATATCGAAGTGCGGCGACAGGATCGATCTTGGTTGCCCGATAGGCCGGAATGTAGCTGGCAATGGCGCAAATGCTAATCAGCAGGAGCCAAACGCCACCTATTGTCAGCGGATCGGTGGCGGTAACCCCATACAGCAGACTCGCCAGTATTCGCAGTGCGAACACTGCAGTCGCCACGCCGGCGATCCCTCCAATCAACGCCAGTTTCATCCCCTGCTGCAGGAATAATCGCAGCACCTGCTGTCTTGGCGCGCCAAGCGCGAGGCGAATGCCGATCTCCCGCTGGCGTGTTGCAACGAGAAATGCAAGCACGCCATAGAGGCCCGTCACGCTCAGCAGCAAGGCGGTGAACCCGGCGAAGACGAGAAGGGTGCGGGTGAGCCGCAACGGGCCAAAGTCATTGAGCAGCGCCTGACTCATCGTGACGTCTTCACCCATCGGGACATTTGCATCAACGCTTTGAATAGCGCCTTTGATGTCATGCAACAAGGCGGCAGCATCCGGCGTCGTGCGCACCAGAAAGCGTGAGTCGCCGCCATTCTGAATCTGCCAGTAAGGACGGTAGAAGAACAGATGTGCGCCGTCGCTGGCAGGATTGTACTGCGCGTCTTGCGCAATACCGGTCACGATGCAGCGCGTGCCGCCGATCAAAACGACCCGCCCAATCGGATCGCCCGACGGCCACATGCGCCCGGCCAGGCTTGCGTTTACGATCACCACATTCGGAGCGCCTTTCGTGTCGGATTCCTCAAAATCCCGGCCTCGCAACAGCGGAATACCGAGCGTTTGCAGGTAGTTCGGCGCGATGCTGTTGTAGTGAACGAGAAGCTTTGTGCGAGAATTGCTGCTCTCCTCGCCAGGAAGCGCCACCGAATCTTCCCAACTCTCCCACCACGGCATCAGTTGCCCGAACGCAACCGCCTGCACGCCAGGCAAATTCGCGATTCGTTTCAGAGCCTCGCTCTGGATCGTCGCTGACTTCTCCGCGGGATATCCCAACCGATACGGACTCACGCGCACAATTGCAATATGATTTGGATCGACTCCCGGTCCCATCAGCACATGATTCAGGCTCCTGATGATTAACAGTGCTGCCGTCAAGAGCAGCACGGCCAACGCTACCTGGCTTGCCACTAGCATTGCTCTAGACCGGGAATGTTGCGGGCTGGATCCCAATTGCTTCAAGGTTTCCATGGGAGCGGTACCGGATACCTGGATCGCAGGCCACAGGCCGAAGATGAACACGCTGAGTATCGAGAGGGCGGCAGTAGCCGCGAATACGTGCGGCGCGAAGCCGATGTTGTAAAACGACCGGAATCCTTCTGTTGAAACGAAAGGAAAGTTGGAGAGCCAATTCGATGCCAATGACAGCAAGAACATTCCTGCGCAACTCCCCAGCGCCCCCAGCATGGCAGCCTCGGTCATGAGTTGGCGAATGATGCGGGCACGGCTTGCACCTAGGGCCAGACGAGTCGCGATCTCCTTCCTGCGTGTACGACCACGAGCCATCAGAAGTCCGGAGAGATTGGCGCATGCGATCAGCAGCAGGACAGCGACGATAGCGATGAGTGTCCGTGGCAGGTATGCAATCTCTAGACGACTCGCCGGATCTATGCCGCGCGTCGGAAAGAACCGGAGGTGGTTTTTCTCCAGATCGGGATAAATCGCTTCCCATTGCTGATTCAACCGGTTCAGCTCCACCTGGGCGCTGCTCAGGTCGTTTCCGGGCTTGAGCCGGCCAATGACGCCGCCGAAGAAATCGCATTTGTAACCGGGCGGATTGCAGTGCGGCACGACGAACGCAGCTGCGCCGCTGGGCAGCCAGAGGTCGTCGTCATATCCGGAAAACAGGCGGTGGAACGCCGCAGGGGCTACGCCGATGACTGTGACCGACACTCCGTTCAACTTGATGGTTTTCCCCACAATATTAGGATCAGCAGCAAACCGTTTGCGCCAGAAGCTATGGCTCAATACGGCAACCTGGAATGCCTGTTCGTCGTCCGGCGCAAAGAAACGTCCCTGAAAGGGCTTGACTCCGAGCAGATCGAAATAATTTGCCGACACGATTGCGCTCAGTACCATCTCGGAGTCATCGGCGCCTTGCAGGTACGCGTGCGCCGTCGGGTATTCAGCCGCAATTCCGGAGAACGAAGTGTTGTTCTCGCGATAATACCGGTATTCCGGCGGGGAGACGCCCCGATGCACTCCCTGAGACACTACCAATTCGTCCGGGCTGCGCACCGGCGCACTCTGAAAATACAGCGCGTTGAGGATGCTAAACACGACCGTACTCGCCCCAATACCCAGCGCGAGCGTTACGACAGCCGTGATAGTGAAACCAGGCGACTTGATGAGCTGGCGGAGCGCGTAGCGGATGTCGTGTCGTGTGGTCATACGAAGTTTGTATAGTTAGGTTGCACGGGAAATGCCATATCGAACTTTGTTAACCGCCGTTCTTTGTAGCACTTGGAACGTCAACGTACGATTTGGTTGCGGGCTTTTGTCCGGCAATTTCACCAAGTGTCCGTAATTGAACGGCAGCCGAGTATAAGTCCGCGGTTAGGATTGCTCGACCTTGGACACTCCCGAGAAGTCTTAGTGCTGTATCTGGAGCGCCCCGACACGCAAGAGTGCGCAGGTGCATGGTGTCAGCGGGGCGCTTCTGATACAGCGACTTGAAGGAAGCCGCCCTCAAGGAAGTCTATGCACTTTGAATGGGTCGGATCGGGTGTAGAGGTTCAAGGAAGATGCGGTGATAGGTATGACCTGCCGGTATGAGGGTGGGACAGAGCGGCGCAGGATCGGAATGAGCCATCCGGCAGAGGCTGAAGAGGTAGCTGAGCGAATGTCTCCAGCTAGACGAGACAGGGAATCCACGTGCGCGCCGAAGCACGGCAAAGGCCGAGGATATAGATAGAGCTTCATGCTGCACGCCGGTCTGGTTGAGGCGGTGAGCGAAGCAGGAGTTGCGCAGCGGAGAGCCGTTCGACGACGTGCATGGTTCCGCCGCAGACCGGGCAGTTCCAGAGAGAGTGCGCCTGTTCGGCAGAGGGTTCAGCTGCCGAAGCTGTCTTTTCCTCTGGGCCGCCGAGCAATCGAAAGCAGAGCGGTAGGAGCGTAGTGCGATTCCTGTTGGCGAGGAATCCGAAGTTGCGGATGCGCACAAAACTGGGCGGCAGTACGTGTAGCAGGAAGCGGCGCAGGAACTCATCGACAGCCAGGGTCATGAGCCTCTTCTTGTTGCCGTGCGCGGAATCTCTCCAGCGGAAGGTGACGTTGCCTTCCGAGAGAACGACCAGCCTGGAGTTGGAGATGGCGACGCGATGGGTGTAGGCGCCCAGATAGTGCAGCACATGTTCCGGGCCGCCAAAGGGCCGCTTGGAGTAGACGACCCAGTCGTGGCGGAACAGCACCCGCAACCAGGCAGCGAAGGCAGGCGGATGAACTAGCGGCAAAAGCTCGCCGTGAAACTGAAGCTCACCTCGATAGAAAGCGTTGCGAAGTCCGGCGACGAACTTGCCGCGGAAGACACGGCTGAGCACGCCGATGGGTAGAAAGAAGGAGCGCCGGGCGGAGATCCAGCGGGAGTGATCTGCCAGACCACCGGCGGCCAGTACGCAGTGGACATGGGGATGAAACTGCAAGCGTTGGTTCCAGCTGTGGAGCACGCTGAAGAAGCCTATCTCGGCCCCAAGATGCCGGGGATCGCGAGCGATCTCCAGCAAGGTTTCGGCGCTGGCATGAAAGAGCAGGTTGTAAATCAGCCGCTTGTTCTGCAATGCGAGCGGGGCTAGTTCCCGCGGCAAGGTGAAGACGGCGTGTACATAGCGAGTGGGCAGTAGTTCCTGTTCGCGCGCCATGAGCCAGCGCAGGCGCGCGTTGCCCTGGCAACGAGGGCAGTGGCGGTTTCTGCACGAGTTGTACGAGATGGCAGTATGTCCGCAGTCCGAGCACTGATCGCGATGTCCGCCCAGCGCGGCGGTACGGCAACGCGTGATGGCCAGCAACACTTTGTGGTGTTGCCAGTTGATCCACTTGCGACTGTGTTCAAGAAATGCTTGTCCAGCACAGCGAACGATGTCGGCCACCTCCAGCGGCGGTCGGCTCATGAACTGTGCTGGTGTCCTCCTTGTGCAGAGAAGGTGAGTGCATCCAGCGGGCTGGCGGTTGCGCTGAGATGTCGTTGGGAGAGATGCAGATAGACGGTAGTTACTTCGAGGTCGCGATGACCGAGCAGGATCTGGATGGTACGGAGGTCGGCTCCGGCTTCCAGCAGGTGGGTGGCGAAGCAGTGGCGTAGGGTGTGCGGATGGATGTGCTTATTCGCCAAGCCGGCGCGCTCAGCGGCGTTCTGACAGGCAGTCCAGAGGACCTTGGTGGTGACGGGATAACTTGCGGTATGCCACCGATTGCCGGGAAACAGCCACTCGGTCGGCTTGCGTCTGAGCCCGCGCCAGTAAGTGCGCAGCGCTTCGAGAAGCTTCGGGTTTAGCATGACGTCTCGGTCCAAGCCTCCCTTGCCTCCCCGGATATGGACCACCATGCGCTGACTGTCAATATCGCCGATCTTCAGATGCGCCGCTTCTGCGCGACGTGCCCCGGTGGCATACAGCGTCATTAGCAGGATGCGGTGAAAGGGACTTTCTGCGGCGTCAATCAGACGCGCAACCTCCTCCTGACTGAGCACCTGCGGAAGGTGACGAACCTTCTTCGGATATGGCGTCTCGGCGATGCTCCAGCCGCGCTTCAACACGTGAATATAGAAGAAGCGCAACGAAGCCAACCGTAGGATCACAGTGTTGGGGCTGAACTTCAACTGGGTGAAGAGCATCGCCTGATACTTGCGAATGTCCTCAGGGCCAAGCTGATCGGGTGGACGATGGAAATAGCGGCTGAAATGCTCCACCCCATGGAGGTACGAGCGGATGGTTGTATCGGCGAAGTTGCGGCGGCGCAACTCCTCAAGCATGATCTGGCGTAGATGCGTCACAGAGAGTTCCTCCTCTGCGACACAAACTAGCTCACATCACCGCGACGCTGCCGGCTCAACAACACGCGAATGCGTCCGCCGCAAAGCGGCTTCGTTCAAGTCGGCTTCCGGAAAATTAGAAACGATAAACGCGCTTCCCATCACTTGGACGAGACGTCGGCATGTCGGATATGTGAATCGTGAGGACACTCACATCTCCGATTAGGTCGTTAGATCGGCATAGGGGCGGCGGTCACCCGCCGACCCTATGCCGATCTAGTCGGCAACTCGTCGATGTGGCAGATCGGCCGTTGTGGACGGTTGGCAAGGCAAACCGCGACCTATGCCTTCGCGGCGGGAATCGGTCTTCTCTTCGTGCGGCCAAATGGAGCCATTTGGAGCCTGGCCAGCCGAACGCGAGGACGCTAACCGAT
>CAWAWQ010000005.1:0-409514 GCA_963785825.1 uncultured Acidobacteriaceae bacterium
AGCCTCGCAGCGGCGACATGACGTTAGGCGTGGGCGTAAGCCCACGCGCCAAGTGGGAGAAAAGCCGAGCCGCAGAGCGGCGATCTGCGGTCCCGTTTGAATCTCGAGACCCGCGTATTTCGGCGCACCTGCTTCCCGCCCTGGTGATCTTAAGCCAATCGATAGAAACTCAGCGCTGCATCTCCCTGGTCCAGCCGCCGGTACCTGAGCAGCGCGCCGAATCGCTCGCCGGGATCGAACTTCTTTTCGTGTTCGGCAACCACGATGCTCGACGATTGCAGCAGGCGCGATTGCGATAGACGCCCCAACGTCTGCTCGTATGCTCCCCGCATCCGGTATGGCGGATCGAGAAAGCAGCAGTCGCAAACCACCCCCGTGCTCTCCAGCAGGGGCAGCGCTTTCGAGACCTCGCGCTCCTGCAACTCGTACCCGGCATCGATTCCCAACGAATCCAGGTTTTCGCGCAGCAGCCGTGCATGTTTTTTCTCCGATTCCACAAAGTACACTTGCCGCGCCCCGCGACTCAGCCCTTCGATTCCCACCGCCCCGGTGCCGGCAAACAGATCCAGCCAAACGCTGCCTGCCAGATCGCGAGCCGCCGTGAGAACGTCGAATAGCGTCTCCCGTAAGCGGTCGCTGGTAGGACGCAGGTCGAGCCCGGGCAACGAATGTAACGGCCGGCTGCGATATTGTCCTGCGATCACGCGCATAGACGATTATTTCGCGTCGCGGAGCGCCTTCGACATAAAGGGCAACACCACGTCTTCCATCCGCTTTGCAATGTCGCTGTTGTGGGTCCCGTTGTATTCAGAATATTGATGTGCGATGCCCAGTTGCGTCATTTCCTGATCGAGCTTTCTCGCCCCGCTTAGAAGATCGGGGTTCTCGTCTTGCCGCCCAATATCGAATCCCAGCGCACTGAGTCTCTGCTTGCCATCCGCATATCGCGCGGCAATCGCATCCAGCAGATTGGCTTTCCACTTGGCGACGATCGCCGGGACAGGCTGGCCCTTGGCATCGAACGGCCAATCGACACCGAATGGCGGGTTGGAGAGATTCGGGGAAAACGCGGCTGCCAAAGCGAGTTCGAATTGTGGTCCAAAGCCGGCCTGGAACACTGCACCGAGGTTCTTGGCGCGCTCGGCTGTGACCACGTCATCGCGATCCTGCTTCTCATTCCAGTAGCTGCAACACGGACTCATGCCATATGCGGCGCTGAAGACCTCGGGATGCTCCATGCCCAGCCGCAGCGCTCCGTATCCGCCCATCGAGTGCCCGGCGATGCCACGGCTGCCGACCTGCGGCAGCGTGCGGTAATGTGCGTCGATATAGCTGACCAGGTCGCGCGCGATGAAGTCTTCCCAGTTCCCGGAGAGCGCCGAGTTGGCGTAGAAGCTGCCGCCGAAGCGATTGAAGCTGTTGGGCATGACGATAATCATCGGCTCGATCGCGTGCCGTTGCAGCAACCGGTCCATCATCTCGGGCATCCCAACGTAGCTCCGATCCATCCAGCCGCGATCGTTTCCGGTATAGCCATGCAGGAGATAGACGACGGGATAGCGGCGTGTAGCGGAATCATAGTCGGGCGGTAGATAGATGGAGACCTCGCGATCAGGCGAGTCCTGGACGTGATTCCTTTCTAGCGAGGCAGCATGCACGGTGATTTGGACAACCTGCCCATGCGGCTTCGGCTCCCGCGCGAAGGCTGCAGTCATCCATATCAGCAGCCCTATCGTGAGACCAGTTTTACTCTTCATCCCCACTCCGTATTACCGCCAAAGCTGACGGTTGATACCCGGCAGCTGACGGCTCACAGCTTCTCAAGTGTATAGAATGAAACCAGGGGTTGGTTCGCACGATGAGAAGCTGGTCGATTCCGGCGGGACGATTGTTCGGAGTGGATATCCGCATCCATCTCACCTTCGTGTTTCTGCTGGCGTTTGTCTGGTTCACCCAATCGGTGAGCATGGGCACCTCGGGCGCGGTGCGTGGAGTGGCCCTGGTGGCCATCATCTTCGGCTGTGTAGTGCTGCACGAGCTGGGACACGCGCTGGTGGCGCGCCGCAGCGGCGTAGCTGTCCGCTCCATCATTTTGCTGCCCATCGGCGGCGTCACCCTGATGGAAGACACGCGGCAGCAGAATGCGAATCCCTCGCGCGACATCCGTATCGCCGTTGCCGGCCCGCTGGTGAACCTGGCGATTGCCGCGGTCTCCGGTATTGCCATTGTTCTTTTTCTGCCGCAGGCCAAGCTCTGGGCACAGCCCTTCGTGCACGCCGGCGACCTGCCGCGGGCGCTGTTCTGGGGCAACGTTTTTCTCGGCGCCTTCAACCTGTTGCCTGCCTATCCGATGGATGGCGGGCGGATCCTGCGCGCGCTCTTTGCCGAGCGCATGGATTACGTCCGCGCCACCCGCTTGGCGGTTACGGTTGGCCAGGCTTTCGCAATGCTCTTTATCTTCCTCGGCGTCTGGAACACCTGGCTGATGCTGATCGGCTTCTTCCTCTTCGTCGGCGCGCAACTCGAAGACCGCTCCGTCGTCTTTCAATCGGTGCTGGAGAGCGTGCGCATGGAAGACGTGATGCTCACCGGCTTCTCCACTCTCTCGCCCGCCGACACGCTGGAAGACGCATTGCAAAAGGCGGTCCACACCTTGCAGGACGATTTTCCGGTGGTTCGCGGCAGCGACATGGTAGGGGTGATCAGCAAACAGCGGATTGTGGAGTCGCTGCGCATGAGCGGCAACGGCTACGTTCAGTCAGCGATGGTGCGCGCCTTCGAAATTGCCCAACGCACCGACTCGCTGGCTTCCGCCTTTCGCAAGCTGGGTGGCCGCGGCCTCAACATGATCCCGGTCGTCGATCAGCAATGGCTGGTGGGAATCGTCACCATGCAAAACCTGATGCACAGCATGTCGCTGCTGGCGGAGACCAGGCGATTGCGCAAGCAGCAGGAGAGTGCCTAGGGGTAGGGATAAGAGAGACTAGGGGGCGGGGCTAGGGATCAGCGGTTCATCTCATCTTCCAATTCAATCTGGTCGGCGTGCTTTCCTCCGCCGGATAGGCATACGCTTCGAGCGAAAAGACTGCCACTTCGCTGAATAACGACGGCGAGAGCACAATGCCGTCCTCCCGCACTTGCAATCGGATTGTCTCTCCGCCAGAACCGATGCGCTGCGGAAATTCCACGTTCTCTTGCGAGCCGCAGCACAGATACAACGACAGCAGATCGCAGAACTGCAGCACATCGGTCCAGTACTCAATCTCCTGCGAGCTGCGGGATTGCATTTTTGTCAGCCGCTGCTGACGCCGCTCCTCAGCGCGCAAGAACTCGTTCACTTGCTGCGCATCTTCCTGCGAGTACACGCCCGTGCTGGCCCCGAACTTCCCAATCCGATGGAAATGCCCGCTGACCATGAGCCCGGCAATGGGTGCCACCGCTTCGGCGGCTTCAATCGAACCGCGCCAGGCCTGCAGGAAATCTCCCGCCTTGATCTCGAGAAAACTGAGCGGCTTCCCATCAGCACTTAGCGCGATATCACCGGCCGAATGTTTGGCGGGTGTGGCCGCAAGCGTGGTGCGGCCGCTGTCGAAATCGGACCAGCCTTCGTCATGCAAACCGATGCCTTGCACAATGTCGTCAGTTACGGTGGGAGCGTCGGCAATCGCAAGGTGCCACGCGATCTCGCCTGAAAGGCGCGCGTGGTCAGGCTGCCGCACCAGACGATAACTTTCGGAATTCGTTTTCTGAGCGCGTGCGACCGCCTCCCAAGCCGAGACAAAATTGTCGCCTGACTGCGCTATCTTTGAGTCGGGCCGCAGGACCACGGATCGCTACCTGCGCCGTGCAGTGCGAGCGCGCCCGGCCGATGCCGCGCGAATAGGGCCAGAGCCGGTGGGCGGCTTGCGGTCCCCCTCGACCAACTGCCTCAGCACCACGGCGTTGTTGTGCTCTTCGTTCTTCGACGCGAACAGCAACGTAAGCCGCCGGTATTGCTTGCGCAAGCGGTAGAGCTCCTGAAGCGCGGCGCTGGCTGAGTCCGACGCCAGCTCCTTGAGATATTTCTGCCGAAAAGCGCTCCATTGCTGGGGGTGAGCGTGGTACCACTGGCGCAATTCATTCGAAGGCGCCAAATCCTTCAGCCATGCATCGAGCGCGACCGCTTCCTTCTTCAGCCCCCGTGGCCACAGCCGGTCCACCAGCACGCGCGCGCCGTCCTCCGGCGAAGCGGCTTCGTACACTCGTTTGAGAACCACCGTCATGCGAGGTGTATTCTAACTCTGATGGAGGCGCAGCGCCGGTCTCCGCAACCGTAAGAACAGGAACTTGGACGAATCGTTGAAGCCGAAGCTGGAGCGCCTGGTCCTCCTCATTGCCCTTCTTTGCGTCGCGGTTCTCACCGCCTGCGATTCCGAGCCTCGCAAGACCGACGCGGAGCTTGGATTGAACCCGCAGCAGGCTGCGGGCCGGCGCGTCTACGACACCCGTTGCGCCGACTGCCATTACGCCTACAGCACTCATAGCCTCCGCGGCCCCAGCCTGCATGGGCTGTTCAAAAAGCCGTTCATGAAGAACGGCATGCCTGCGAACGACGAGCGGGTCACCGATATCATCTTGCTGGGCCGCGCCAAAATGCCGGCCTTCCAGCAGAAGCTCACCCAGCAGCAGCTGGATAATTTGATAGCGTATCTGCATACGTTGTGAGGAAGCCGCTCTTCGCCTTCTCCTTTGGCTGTTAGCCCTTAGCTTTAAGCTTTTAGTAGATTCTCAGCTTCGCGATTGCTAAGAGCTGAAGGCTAAGAGCTAAGAAGCCTCCGCCAGCGCGGTACAATAAATACTTCGCATGACGACCTCTGTCGAGCTGATCCAGATCGATCTCGGCCTCCAGCGCCCGGTCTCGAAGCCGGAGTGGCTGAAGGCGCGCGCCCCCCTGGGCGAGAACTATCATGACCTGAAGACTCTGGCGCGGAAGCTCGAACTGCACACAGTCTGCGAGTCGGCGCACTGCCCGAATATCGGCGAGTGCTGGAACCACCGCACCGCAACCTTCATGCTCCTGGGCAATCTGTGTACGCGGCGCTGCGGGTTCTGCGCCGTGCCCAAAGGCCGGCCGCAGCCGATCGATTTCGATGAGCCTCGTCGCGTTGCCGAAGCCGTAGAGAAGCTGGCGCTGAAATTTGCGGTCGTCACCAGTGTTAACCGCGACGATGACAATGTTGGAGGCGCACGCGTCTTTGCCGACACTATTCGCGAGATCCGGCGCCGGGTGCCCGGCTGCCGGGTCGAAGTGTTGATTCCCGATTTTCAGGGACTAGACGAGCCGCTGCGCATCGTGATGGATGCCCAGCCCGACATTCTGAACCACAACACGGAAACGGTACCGCGCTTGTACCGTGTGGCCCGCTCAGGCGCGCGCTACGAACGCACCCTGCACCTGCTGGAATGCGCTAAGGAAATGAATCCGGCAATCCCAACCAAGACCGGTGTCATGGTCGGCCTGGGCGAAAGCACGGACGAGTTGCTAGCAGTTTTTCGCGATCTTGCCGAGCGCAAGGTTGATATCCTCACCATCGGCCAATATCTGCGGCCATCGAAAGACCACCTCCCGGTCGCACGGCTATATCCGCCGGAGGAATTCCACTTTCTGAAAGGGGAGTCTCTGAAGATGGGATTCCGCCACGTGGAGTCGGGTCCGCTGGTGCGCTCCAGCTACCACGCCCATGAGCAGGCTGAGGCCGGCGTGCGTGTCATTTAGATTTTAGGAAAGACAATCCGGACGACTTTGCACTTCGTGGTATTCAGAGCAATTTTCGAAACTGCTCGATTGTAAGCCCGGCGTCACGGATGATGCCGCCCATGGTGAGCATTGACGGGGTTGTGGCGGGGAATAGTAAGGATGCGCTGACCGTCAGTCATCACGACGTGTTTACCCTGTTGCAAAACGCGGAAACCGGCCTTCTCCAGAGCACGCACTGCGTGTAGGTGCGGAATCCCTGGCAGCTTTCCCATTAGCCGGCCGCTATTTCTACCTCGCGGACGTCCTGTCCGCGTGTGAGTTCGGCAACTACCTCCAGATATTCGCGAATTGCGTCGCGAATATTTTCCAGGGCTTCCTCCTCGGTCGCTCCCTGCGACCAGCAGCCGGGCAAGCCGGGGCATGACACCGCAAAGCCCTCTTCCGACGGTATTAGCACGACACGGTAAGTCATGGCCTCAAGTTACTCCTGTGCTGCATACCTGAGAGTTCGTACCTATCTCGTGCTCATGTAACACTAAAATAAATTCGTCATACTACATGTATTGTGTAATATTTAATATATCATGTGCTACGTATGAGCGACATTGAATATGCCTCTGTAAACGCGAAGGGCCAGATTGTCATACCAGCGGACATCCGTGCGCGGTACGAAATCAGACAAGGAACAAGAATCGCTTTTCTCGAGGAAGGCGGACGGCTATTCATACAGCCGGTAACAGACGCGTTCATCGAGAAAATGCGAGGAAGCCTGGCCAACCAAGGCATGCCTACGAAGCTGGAACGCGACATAGATCGTGATTTCGCATGAAAGGTCACGTCCTGGATGCCAACGCCCTCTATCGCTTTTTGATGAACCAGCCTGGAGCGGATGTGGTGCAAAACCTGTTCAAAGAGGCTCGCGACAACAACACGTGCTTGCTGCTTTCGGTAATCAACTGGGGTGAGGTCTATTACAACGTAGCCAAAAAGAAAGGCCTCAGGGCAGCGCAAACCTTCATGGGACAGGTCCGGTTGTTGCCCTTAACCATAGTAAGCGCGGATGAGGCGGTCACGGAGAGGGCGGTTGGATTTAAGGCGGGATACGGGCTTCCATACGCGGATTGTTTCGCGGCAGCCATCACAGGAAGGTCCAACATCCTGGTTACAGCCGACGTGAAGGATTTCAAGAAGGTGCCCTGGCTGCAAATTCTGCCTCTTCCACCCCATAAGGCTTAGGAGTTGCAGCCTTCGCTCCTTGTTAGCTGACAAAACGTTTCACCCTGCGCAGCACTGACTCCGGCGCTTCCACCTCCAGATCGACGCAACCGTCGCGGTACTGACGCGAGAATACGCGCGACTTGGCGTCCAGCATTGCCAGCGCTTTCCCCTCCGCCTGCGGAACGCGCAGATGCACACGCTCTACCGGGTCAATCATGATCTTGGCATCGATCAGCCGCAGCAGAGTTTCCAGTCCGCTTCCTTCCACCGCCGAAACGTGCACCACGTCATCGCTGTCGCGCAGGCTCTCGCGTTTTTTCTCGGGAAGCAGGTCGACTTTGTTCCTGACGTAAATCCGCGGCTTGTCTTGCGACTCGAGTTCCCGCAGGACCTCTTCCACCTGGGCCTGCTGCTCGGCGGCGGCAGGGCTGGTCACGTCGGAAACATGCAACAGCAGCGAGGCTCGCTGCACCTCCTCCAGGGTGGCGCGAAAAGCCGACGCCAGGGTGTGCGGCAGATTTCGAATGAATCCCACCGTGTCGGACAACAGCACGTCGCGCCGGGAAGGCAACGTGACCTGCCGCATCACCGGGTCGAGGGTGGCGAACATGCGCGCGCTCTCCAGCACGCCCGCCTTGGTCAGCGCATTGAACAACGTCGATTTGCCGGCATTGGTATAGCCGACGAAAGCGACCGTGGCGATGGGCGCAGATTCCCGCCGCTGCCGCTGTTGCCCGCGAATTCGGCGGACGTTTTCCAGTTGCTGTTGCACGTGGCGTATGCGCCGATAGATTTTGCGGCGGTCGGTTTCCAGTTGGGTCTCGCCCGGACCGCGGGTGCCGATGCCGCCGCCAAGCTGCGACATCTGAACGCCGCGTCCGGCCAGCCGCGGTAGCAGATACTGCAGTTGCGCCAGTTCCACCTGCAGCTGTCCTTCGCGGGTGCGGGCGTGTTTGGCGAAGATGTCGAGGATGAGTTGAGTCCGGTCCACGACTCGCGCCTCGAGCTCGCCTTCCAGGTTGCGCAGCTGCGACGGCGTAAGCTCGTGGTCGAAGATGACGAGGTCGGGAGCAGCGGAAGCCACGGCGCCGCGCAATTCTTCCAGCTTGCCACTGCCGATCAGCGTAGCTGGATCAGGCCTTGACCGCCGTTGCAGCAACGCGCCTATCACCGCTGCGCCGGCACTTTGCGCGAGTTCCCGCAGCTCGACCAGGGAGTCGTCTACGGAAAATCCGCGACCTTCATCTTCGCCAATATTCTGAAGCCCAGCCGCGGCGTCTCGCGCTACCCGGGCGCTGGGCGGAACTTTCCCCCGATGCAGCCTCGCGGTTCGAGAGACCGCCGGGTCCTCCACGATGAGATCGCCAGGCTGGGTCGCGTGCGATTTTTCCAGCTCGCTGGACGGCCGGGAGCGAAACTCAACCCCAACCAAGAACGCGCGTTCCTGCTGGTTGCCGAGCCGTTGTCCTGAACGGCTGGGCTCAGGCGACTTCATCCCAAGCACATGCGAAATAGACTAGCCCTCCGCCGTTGTGGTTACATTTTCCCCCGAGGCCGGAGCCGCTGTTTCCATTCCCGGGCGCGATTCAAAATGACGTTCCGAGTGCGGAGAGCGCGACATTACCACCGTGGAGATGGCGTGTTTAAAGATCAGCAGCTCCTCATTGTTCTTGTCCAGGACTACCGAGTATTTATCGAAGGAGCGAATTTTACCCGTCATCTTTACGCCACTGAGCAAATATATCGTGATGAGAGATTTATCTTTGCGGGCTGTATTCAAAAACGAATCTTGTATGTTTTGTGCCGGCTTGATGTCCATGGGTCCCTCGCAGGCATTTCCGAAGAAACACGACAGCTAAGAAATCGCGGCCCCTCACGATCCCGAGTCTGTTGCCAGTACAAAGCCGGTAAATAGTAAATTCCGGCCATAGTGTAGTACTAGCCAACTTTACGATAAGACGGCAGACCCGCGATTTCAACTAAAACCAGCACATAGCCGCGTGATGTAGAATTCGCCCGAAGCCACCGCTTCAGCAACTTGGAGACCGAAAACATGTCTGCTCCTCTACTGGCGTTCTTTGTCGCTCCCCAAATCGAGTTCCCGGGTGGGGAGCAGGCGGCGATGATCGTTCTTCGCTGGCTGCATATCGTCGCCGGCATTATGTGGGTAGGACTGCTCTATTTCTTCAACCTGGTGAATGCGCCATTCCTGGAGGAACTGGACCCTCAACAGCGCAGGCTGGTTGTCCCCAGGCTGATGCCGCGCGCCCTTTGGTGGTTCCGCTGGAGCTCGGTAGTAACCGTGCTGGTGGGCGTTGCCTACTGGAACCACATCGTGGCCACAGATGCACGCAGCGCGGTCGCAGCCGGCCAGACAGCCTCGGCCGGGAGCATGATCGGCAGCTTCTTCTTGATCTGGACGGTGGCATTCGCGGTCGAAATGGGCGCACTGATGTCGCCGCCCGAGGTCCTGAGAAAAGGGGTGGTGCTGGGGATTCTTGTCGCGGTGGTGGTCATCGCGGCCTCATACATTTTCCTGAGCTTCAACCAGCATGGATGGGAGAGCAATCGCGCCCTATCGATCGGCATTGGCGGCGGCCTGGGATGGTTCATGATGCTGAATGTATGGGGCATCATCTGGCGGATGCAGAAGAAACTGATCCGCTGGACGGAAGCGAACACGGCCAAAGGCGCGGGCATGCCGCCCGAAGCCGCGAAGCTGGCGAGGCTCTCGCTGCTGTGTTCGCGCGTGAATTTCTGGCTATCGTTTCCCATGCTGTTCTTCATGGCCGCAGCCAGCCACTACGTCCTGTTTACGGGCCAGTAAAGGCCAAGATCGGTCTTGAACCATGCTGCTACGGCAAATTGCTTTCGTGCTGCTGTTGAGCCCCGCGATGCTGGGGCAAACGGCCCTCCCGGGCACTCCCACTCCGCAATCCCAGGCTGCGCCGCAATCCCAGGCTGCACCGGGATCCCAGGCTGCACCGCAATCCGAAGTGCAGCCGCCGGCCGCGCAACCCGATAACGAATTGGCCAATATCCGTGCCGACCTCGATCGCATGGAGAGCTTGAATACCAACATGAGCAGCGAGATCGAGTTCCTCCGCGACCAGAATCTGCAAATCCTGCTCAGGACCAATGCGCAGATGTGGACGATTCTGATCCGCGATTTGCGCAAGCAGATCGAGCGTCAACAGCGGCGTAACGGCACGGAGCAGCCCCAGCAAAAGCCACCGCCTGCGGCGAAACCGAGCTCCCACTGATGCCGTGCCGCGGTGCTACACTGGCGCGCAATGGCAAAAGCTGTGGATCGCAGCGACAACCGTGCTGGCGAAGAGGGTAGCAAGGGCACGCTCTACCTGGTTGGCACCCCAATCGGCAATCTGGAAGACATTACGTTGCGCGCCCTGCGCATCCTGAAGGAGGTGAACCTCATAGCCTGTGAGGACACCCGGCAAACCGCCAAGCTGCTGAATCACTACGGCATCGATAAACCGACCATCAGCTACCACGAGCACAACGAGCTAACGCGGTCGGCCGAGTTGGTGGTCCACCTGGAACGCGGAGACAGCGTCGCCGTGGTCAGCGACGCCGGGATGCCTGGAGTCAGCGATCCCGGGCATCGCCTGGTGGCGCTGGCACTCCGCCACCATATTCGAGTCGTTCCCGTCCCCGGCGCCTCCGCATTCTTATCGGCGCTTGTGGCCAGCGGCTTGCCGACAGACTCGTTTCATTTTGGAGGATTTCTACCGGCCAAGGCCGGAGCGCGACGAAGCGCGCTGGAGGTGATCCGCAGTTCTCCTCGTACTCAGATCTTCTACGAAGCGCCACATCGCATTGTCGACACCCTCCACGATGTGGTCGAGGTTCTGGGGCTGGAGCGGCATGTCGTTATTGCCCGCGAGGTCACCAAAATGCACGAGGAGTTCCTCCGGGGCCGCGCCTCGGAAGTATTGGCGCAACTCGAGGCCCGTGGCACGGTACGTGGCGAAATCACATTGCTAATCGGCAGGCCGGAAGAGGCCGCCAAAACCCAAGTCTCGACGAAGAGCGTTGCCCTGCGGGTCAGCGAGCTGATGCGCGATGAGAAAATGGAAGAGAAGGTCGCGCTCAAGCAGGTGGCGAAGGACTTGGGATTATCGAAGAGCGAGGCTTATCGTCAGCTGCAGCGCGCAAAATCCTGACCGCGGCGAAATTTGACAATCTCCACAACGGTGCTCAACAATAGCGGACAAGTTGAAAGTGGTTGCAGCGTAACCATGCAGCGTAACCACTCTATCCATCTGGCGCCGGTGCCGCAGCCCCCGGACGTCCTCGGACAAAGCGATATGGCGAAAATCCTCTGCGTGGATGACGAACAGAATATCGTAACCTTGAAGTGTGCCATCCTGCAGGCTGCGGGCCACCAGGTGACGCCTTCGACTTCGGCCCGCGACGCCATCGAAAAGATCGAACACAACAACTACGACGCGGTGGTCACCGACTGGCGCCTCGGAGACGCGAATGGGCGCGCCATCGTCCAAGCTGCTAAGACCCACTCCACCACGCCTGTGGTCGTCGTCTCCGGATACGTGGAGGAAGCCTTCCAGGCCGCCGAGCCGCTCGCAGATCTCTATCTGGAGAAGCCCGTTAACCCCGAGGAGCTGGTCACCATTGTGAATGAGCTGCTCAAGACCAGCGAGCGCCCCGCCGAGTGATAGGCAATTCAATGACCATTTTGCAACCTTAGGCGGCTCCCGCCGGGCACTAGGTTTCCTCGATTCCCTGCCGGATTTTCAGCTTCAACGGCCCTTGATTTGTTAATTCTTTGATCTAAAGCCGGATTGATCACATCCCCGCTCCCATGACCTCCCATCTAACCAATCAGTTAGCCGGATCGCAAAATTGACCAGCCGGGGTTGGGCGCTACGCAGGCTGGTGTCTCTGAAAGGGGCTAAAGTGCAGCCGGCGATGGAGCTCATGAAATTTAGTGGCGCGATTTGGCACGTTCTCGCCGCTTTCGGCGTGGCGCTGATCAACGTCATCGACCGCGCGCCACGATCTTCGGCGAAGGCGCGCAGGCCTCAGCTGCAATCGATCTTGCGCGCACTTCCGGAACCCGTATTCCTCTTTGACCGGCAGGGGCGAATCATCGATGTGAACCAACCCGCTGAGCAGATGGCGGGCCAACCGCGGAACAGCTTAATAGGCTTGGACGCGAGCGTTTTTTGCCCTTGGGCGGCCAAGGGCGAGCCGACGACGGCACGTAAAGCGGTTGTCGATCGCACGCTACGCGGTGAATCCATCCAGCAGGAGCGGCAAACGCTACTCAGTGATGCGAAACCCGAGTCCATGGAGGTGCTCGTCTCGGGCAATCCTTTGTGCGACGATGCCGGCGCAGTTCTGGGCGCTCTCATCGTAATTCAGGACGTTACCGAGCTTTCTGCTTTGCAGCGGCAACTGGCCAACAGCGAGCGGCATTTCGCCGTCGGCCAAATGACCGCCGGACTCGCTCACGATTTTGGCAATGTCCTGAACACCATCTCCGAAGCCGTCAAGGTGCTGGAAACAACGCTGCAAGCTCCGTCGGATCAGAGCATTCTGCGCGTCATCAACAATTCGGTGCGTCGCGGCTCCGAGCTCATCAGCAACATCCGCGGATACCTGCGCGGCCGGCCGGAGAGCCGAGCGCGAGTGGACCTGCGGCTGCTCCTGGAGGAAGTTCTCGAACTCGCGCGGCCATTGTTGGACGCCCATTCGCAGGTCGCGATTCAACGCGAGTTGGGTGAAAGCTGTGAGGTCTTTGCTAATCCGCCTGAATTGCGCCGCGCCTTCCTGAATCTGCTTTTGAATGCTTTGGAAGCCATGCCGGACGGCGGCAAACTTACGTTGAGCTGTAGGCGAAGCCACGACCGGGTGGTGGTCAGCATGGGCGATACCGGCGCCGGAATCCCGCAAGAAACCCAGAAGATGATCTTTTCCCCGTATTTCACCACCAAGGCCAAGGGGACGGGCTTAGGATTGGCAGGCACCCGCCAGGTCATCCAGGCGCAGGGAGGCGAGATCCATTTCGAAAGCCCACCTGGAGCGGGCACCACATTCTATGTCAGCTTGCCAATCGCCAAATTTGAAGAGGAGCAGAGCCCGCGTGCGGTGTGATTCCGCCCTGCCCAGGCCGTGAGCACCGGTTTTTCATTTGAGAATTGCGTGACTCGGCGCGCGAGCCTTTTAGCCGTGACTGCAAACGGAAAGCTAGTGAACTGAAATGTAAGGTGAGGTCCTGCCCGCCGGCCGCTTCTCGGAGCCGTCCGAGGTCCTTGGCCGCGCGGGGTGGACCGCCACGGAAGCTGTCGCTTGCGCGAGGATTCGATGATGGACGACGAACAGTGCCAGCTCAAGCCGGTCCGATACCCCAATCTTGTCGAAGATGTTTCGCAAGGCGTTCTTGATTACCTGCTCGGTGGTGTAAAGCTGCGTCGCGATCTCGCGGTTCTTGTATCCCTGCACGATGGCGGCGATGATTCGTAGCTCCCTTTCGGAGAGGCGGTTTCGTACCCGCGCGCCAACCAGGTCTTCGCTGGGCTCCTCCTCCGAGCGGTTCGGGCCTTGCAGGAACGACTGGCCCTGGGCAAGCCGGTGCACCGCCTCCAGCACCATGCTGCCGCTGGCCGAGCGGTAGATCACGCCCTGCACTCCCATGCGCATAAAATCGGAGGCGCTTTCCCGATTCTCGGAGAGCATGAGCACGGCAACGTGTTGCTTGTTGGCTATCTCCTGGATTTCAGGAAGAAACGACAGGAAGCTTGAGGAGAGTATCAGGACATGTGATCGAAGTTTCTCCAGCGCGTTCAGCAACTGCTCGGGGGATTGCGGCTGGCCAACGATGCGAATGTCTTCCTCCACGGCCAGCACCTTGGCAATGCCGGCCCGAAAAATCGCCTGATGGTCCGCAATGATGACATTAATCATGCGCAGCTCACGTCTGACCTATGGCAGTGGTCGCCACAAATCAGCAACTCACACTTATATCTGGTCGGGAGTACCTTAACCCGGTCGGCTCTGTGAAATCAGATTTATAACACGGATGGTCTAGAACTGAATAGCTCTTTAGTATAACGCTATACACTATGGTGGGATATAGTAGCGCATTTCAGCGCTACCGGGGGCCGTACCGCGGCCCCGGGGCGCTGGCAAACCAAGGTCAATAGCGGGTAAAGATCCCTGCGATACCGTATCCGGTGACGGCGGCTACAAGGCAAGTCAGCCCGAGCACCGGCCAGACGCGTTTGCGCGCATAGCCTTCGAAATCCATTCGCTCGCGGATCGTCTCCCGCACAGAGGATTTCAGTTCAGTAACCGATTCGCGGATGCGGTGCCGCTGCTCGGCGGCCCTTCGCTCGAGAACTTCGGCAGGAAAATGACTCGACAAATCTGCTTTCATAACTGACTCTTTCCCTCCGCTTGCAGCCACGCGCGGTCCTGCTGCAACACGTTGATCGTACGTTCCGGCTTGACTCCCTTCGTCTTCAGTTGACGCCACGCCAAGCCAGCAGCGGCCCAGCCGACAATGCCGTAGAGGACGCCGACGACAAGGAAGGAGACGGTGTAGTTCCATGAATTCGGTGCAAACGCGGCCGCGATAATGCAAACCAGGAAGCCGGTCAA
Organism: uncultured Acidobacteriaceae bacterium; assembly: GCA_963785825.1. Lineage (GTDB taxonomy): Bacteria > Acidobacteriota > Terriglobia > Terriglobales > Acidobacteriaceae > Bog-257. The sequence continues at coordinate 14,600 of CAWAWQ010000005.1, forward strand.
AAGCAGCCAGCAGGTGCCAAGCAGCAGCATCCCGGTAAGCAGGACGGGAGCCGCCATTTTGAACGACCGGAGCTTATCTTTCGCCTCCGACTGCAGCATTGCCAAGCGGGTCTGGATAAAGTCTTGCAGCTCCTCTTTGAGATCAGTGATGATCTCAGCCACACTCTTCGTTCCGTTATTCATTGCTCGACCTCCAGACTCGGAGCGCGACTCCGGCCAGGAAGGCAGCTCCGGCGCACCGCAGCGCAACTTTGAGCGGGTGCTCCGGCTGCCAGTTTCGAATCTCTGTTGCCTGTCGCCGCAGGATCGGACGCAGCGAGCGCAGGCCGCTGCGGACCTGGCGAACGCGCAAACCCATTCGTCTTGCGATCGTGCGTGCCAGTGATTCTGCTCTCGATGCCGGTAGTTCCCGCCTGCTCTCCACCGGCAGGACACCGGTGAGCGGGTTCACATTTTCCGGTAGAGTTCCCGTGCGTAACACTTCCGCCATAGCTTCCCTCTCGCGTACTCCGCGAATTCTTTCCAGTATGTAGGATGAAAAGCGATTGCGCGGCGTTTGCAGCTAGGGCCGAGAATCGAGCGGCTCGCCTGCGGAACTCTGGTCCGCACAGCTCATCCCACCCCGAAGCTGCAAGGTAACTCCACACGGCTCGTCAGCCGCCGGAAGAAGGCGTTATCATCGACGTTTGGCAACCACGCTTACACCCTCACGCGTCGAAACCCGGCCAAATTGGGCGGAAATCTCCCTGTCCGCGCTGCGCCACAATTTCCGCGTCCTGCAAAACCACGTTGGTCCGCAGGTAACCGTCTGCGCGGTGGTGAAGTGCAACGCCTACGGGCACGGCGTAGAGGAATGTGCTCCGGCCCTGGAAGAAGCCGGCGCGAAGTGGTTTGGCGTCACCTCTACCGACGAAGGCATCGTCCTGCGTGAAGCCGGGGTCACCGGTCGCATCCTGGTAATGTGCGGCCTTTGTGCCGGCGAAGAGGAGGAGGCGTTGCGGCATTCGCTCACCCCGGCGGTGTTCCGCCTGGAGCAGGTGCGCTCGCTTGCGCACACTGCTGCCCGGCTTCAGCTCGACCAGAGCGTTGCCATCCATCTGAAGATCGACACCGGGATGGGCCGCTTGGGACTTCCTCTCGCTGAATTGCAATCGTTCGCAGAAGATGTCAAGCGCCTGCCGCAGATTGAGCTGGAAGGGGTCTTCAGTCATCTGGCCTCGTCCGAGGTGCTGGATGACCAAGGCACCGCGCAGCAGATTCTGCGCTTCGAGGGGGCGCTGCACACGCTGGCAGCCCACGGACTGCACCCCCGGCTTCGCCATCTCGCCAATAGCGGCGCGGTCTCGCTGCGCCCCGACACCTGGCACAACTTTGTACGCCCTGGGCTGGCGCTGTACGGTTACGAGCAGCAGCCCAGCCGCAGCGATGGCTCGGTTGTAACGGGACCAGCGTCACTGCCGCTCCGGGAAGTTCTTGCCTGGAAGACGCACATCATCGGTCTGCGGGATGTGCCTGGCGGGCAGGCCCTCGGATACGGTGGCGCCTATGTGACTTCGGCGCCGGCGCGCATTGCGGTTGTATCGGTCGGCTACGGTGATGGTTTGTCGCGCAAGGTCTCGATCAATGCCGGCAGCGCTCCGGCGTGGGGCGATCCCGATCCGCTACTCGGACGCGGTACAGTGCTACTGCGCGGGCAACGCGCCCCCTTGGTCGGACGCATTTCCATGGACTTGACGCTGGTGGATGTGACGCATATCGCCGGGGCGACAATTGGCGACGAGGTTGTGCTCATCGGACGCAGCGGCGATCAACACATTAGCGCCTGGGACCTGGCCCACAGCTCCGACACCGTGGTATACGAAACGCTGTGTAATCTCTCCAAGCGCGTGCCGCGGCGCCACGCAGATTGACTCCAGCGATTGTCCCATTTGGGGAGTCGGACATGCGATCGACGCCCTGCGCTCGGAACTTTTCCCCATTCCTGGGCGTACCATCAGGCAGGACCGGATTATGCTGAGTTTCCTGCTATGGTGCATCCTACTGATTTTCTGCTGGCCGCTGGCATTAGCTTTCCTGGTGCTCTATCCCATCGTGTGGCTGCTGCTGTTGCCCTTTCGTATCCTGGGGATTGCCGTTGACGGAGTGCTGGAGCTGTTGAAGGCAATCATTTTTCTGCCGGCGCGACTGCTGCGCGGCCCGCGCCGGGCGTGGTAGAACTCCGCCCGGAACTCACTTTCAGCTCCGCGTTTTCGCAAACAAACCGCAGATCCCCCGCTCGGGCTAAGAGAATGTGTCGCGACCGCCGTCGCAAATTCGTGGTGGAATAAACAACTCGAGCCGCGGCCAAACTAGCCGCGCAGCGGCGACATGATGTTAGGCGTGGGCGTGGGCGTAAGCCCACGCGCCAAGGAGGAGAAAAGCCGAGCCGCAGAGCGGCGACACTGGGTTGCGACACCGTCTCTGAAGCCCTCCGGTCGGGATGACAATTTGAGTTTTCATCCCTATAACTGGGCCGCAGGACCATCTGCTATTCATGAGAAAGCCGCAGCCAGGGGCCTCTGCGGCTGAATGATTCACTGAACCTTACAGCGGAGCCTTATCCTACCTTTACCTCTGCGTTCTGTTCCTGCGCGGTAGGAAATTTGCGGTGCTCCGCTCCGATATAGATTTGCCGCGGCCGCGCGATCTTCTGCTCCGGATCCTGCACCATCTCATTCCATTGCGCCAGCCAGCCGGCTGCGCGCGGAATCGCGAACAACACGGTAAACATCTCCGGCTGGAAGCCCATGGCCTGGTAGATGATCCCGGAATAGAAATCGACATTGGGATAGAGCTTGCGGCTCACGAAGTAATCGTCCTGCAAGGCGATGCGTTCGAGCTCCAGCGCCATGTCGAGGCGGTCATTGCGGCCAGTCACCTCGAACACTTCGTTGGCAACCGCCTTGATGATGCGGGCGCGGGGATCGTAATTCTTGTAGACCCGGTGTCCGAAGCCCATCAGCTTGATATCGCCCGCCTTGACGCGCTTGATGTAAGCCGGAATGTTCTTCACCGAGCCGATTTCATCCAGCATGCGCAGCACCTCTTCGTTGGCGCCGCCATGCAGCGGACCCGACAGCGCCGACGCGGCCCCTGCCATCGAGAGATAGGGGTCGGCCTGAGAGCTGCCCACCACGCGCATCGTGGTGGAGCTACAATTCTGCTCGTGATCGGCATGCAGGATGAACAGCACGTCCAGCGCACGGGCGATCACCGGGCTGGCCACGTACTTCGGCTCCGTCATCCGCCATAGCATGTTCATGAAATTTTCGGTATAGCTCAGATCGTTGTCGGGATAGACATACGGATGCCCGCGGCGGTGGCGATAGGAATACGCAGCCAGCGTCGCCATCTTGGCGATCAGCCGGACGATCTGCTTCTGCCGGTTCACCGGGTCCTGAATGTCCTTGGCCTCGGGATAAACCGTGGAAAGCGCCGCCAGCGTGCTCACCAGGATTCCCATGGGATGGGCATCGTAACGGAAGCCGTCGATGAAGTGCTTGGTGTTCTCGTGCAGCATGGTGTGGTGGGTGATCTCCCACGTCCAGTCGCGGTCCTGCTGCAGATTGGGCAGCTCGCCGAACAACAGCAGATAGGCGACCTGCAGATAGGTGCAATGCTCGGCCAGTACTTCGATGTCGTATCCGCGATAGCGGAGAATGCCCTTGTCGCCATCGATGAAGGTGATGGCGCTCTTGCATGAAGCGGTATTCATGAATGCGGGATCGTAGGTCATCAGACCGAAGTCTTCGGAATCCGTCTTGATCTTCCGCAGGTCCATAGCCCGGATCGTGCCCAGATCGATAGGGCTTTCATACGTCTTGTCGGTGCGCTGATCCGTAATGGTCAAAGCGTTCTTCGGCATGACCTTTACCTCCTGTAAAGAAAGCGAATGATTAAGAGTGTACTGCGAACGAGTGTTCGTCCCAGAGCAATTCTAATCCGTAGCAGGGGGATGGAGCCGCCGACATACGGCACACCCCTGTGCGACGCAGATCACACCTGATTGTGATGTCGAATTACGGCTTCTGGACGCTACTTCTTATCGCCCGGCTTGCCGGCAGTCGAGCCGGCCTTCTCGGAGGTGGAGGAACCTTCGCTTTTGCCGCTTTCCGGCTTGCCTTCCGAAGAGGAGGAGATGGACGAGCCGGAACCGTTGCCGCTGCTCGATCCCCCCTTCGAAGACTTTCTGGCGTAGTCGGTGACGTACCAACCCGATCCCTTGAACCGCACCGCGGGCGCTGACAGCAACTGCTCCAGCTCGCCTCCGCAGTGTGGACAGGCAGTCAGCGGCGGGTCGGAGAACTTCTGGATCCGTTCGGTCAAGCTATGGCACTTCTTGCACTGATATTCGTAGAGAGGCAATGCGATTTCCTCGAAGTAGTTCTAAGTTATTGATTCTATGTTTCGGGATCGGATGCGGTCAATTTTGGGGGAGTAACCCCGCTGGCGGGCTGCTTTGAACCTGGCTCTTATTTGATGAGCTTGACACGCCTGAGATCGTCCTCGTCCCAGCCGATGTCGTCAAGAAGTCCCTTCAAAAATTTAGGGCCGTAGCTCTTCCTGGGATGGTAGTGGATCGTTACCCGTTTATTGGGGCTGGACAACTTAATGTAGGCCAGAATCGCGCCTTTGCTTGCCGGGTCTTGGGTGTACCCGTCGCGCTTCAGCGCGTCAATTAACTCACCCGCTGTGGTCGCCTTTAGCTGATTCCAGACGTGCTTAGAGAAGGCCATTGGAGCTCGAGGTGGCGCAACATCGCTCCAGCAGGAATTGGAGGAGTTCTGTCCTCCCTCAGGGAAAAATCCGGTCCTATCGGGAGCGGGTCATTACGCATCGCCAGCGAGCGCAAGTATACCTTTATTGCCTCTTGCGCATGCGACAGGGCTTCGGCTTCATTATCGCCGTCAACGTGCAAGCCCTTGAAGGCAGGCACGTAAGCGTGATAAGAGTCTCCGTCCCTTTCGACGACGATCGGGATTGACAAACGCAGCGTGCCTTCTTTCACCGGTATCTGGTCTTCGGACATCATCTTGACCGCAGTAGGCATAGATGCTTCTTTGCGTTCTGCCGCTGCTTAGATTGCGCTTGTCGGACTAAGTCTAGCATGCGGGGGGCGACTTCGCGCCGCTATCAGTTGGTCAATCGTTCCGTGACGAAGCTACAGAAAATGGAGCGTACCGAATCGCTCAAGCGGGCTCCAATGTGAACAAGAAGGTTATCCTCCTCAGATTGACAGATCGGGCTCCTCTGCTTACTCTAAGCTAGCGTATTTGCGCACCTTACCCGGCTTCAGGAACATCGAATGTCTATGCGTTCTCTGCTTCGCCACTTACGATTTTTGGCGGCCGTCCAACTGCTGCCCGCTCTGGAGAGCGGGGAAGAAACTACCCTGGTCGGCGGTCAGGCCGTCCTCGAAGGCGTCATGATGCGCTCGCCGCACGCGTGGGGCATCTGCATTCGCCGTCCTGACGGCACCTTGGCGACGCATTCCGAGCCGCTGGAAAAGCTTTCCGACAAACACAAGTGGATGGGATGGCCGCTGGTGCGCGGCATTATGACGCTGGGTCAGGCGATGACGCTGGGCTTCCGCGCCCTGCGCTACTCGGCCAACGTGGCGCTCGATGAGCTGAGCGTGGAAGAGCAGAAGAAAACCGAGATCAGCGGCTGGATGATTGGCGTCAACCTGGTCCTCTCGCTCGGGTTCTTCATCTTCATGTACAAGTTCGTGCCCCTGCTGGCCGCCACCAAACTGAAGAACCACTATCCCGCATTCGGCAATCAGGTCCTGTTCAACGTGGTTGACGGTGTGATCCGCATTGCGTTGTTCCTGCTATTCATCTGGGGCATTTCGCTGTGGGCCGACATTCGCCGCGTCTATCAATATCACGGAGCGGAGCACAAGACGGTGTTTGCCTTCGAAGCGCAGGATCCGCTGACCATCAAGAACGCGCAGACATATTCGACCTTCCACCCCCGCTGCGGCACCAGCTTCCTGATGACCGTAATGCTGATCGCCATGCTGGTTTACATGCTTATCCCGGCGACCACCTTCTGGGCACGCTTCGGCTTCCGCATTGCGCTGCTGCCGGTGATTGCCGGCGTTTCCTACGAGTTGATTCGCTTTGCTGCCAGGCACGGGTCCTCTCTGTTTGCAGTGCTGACCAAGCCAGGACTGTGGTTGCAGCGCATTACAACGCAGCCTCCCGCCGACGACCAGGTCGAAACCGCCATCACCGCCCTTAATGAAGCCATGGAATTGGAGAAGCAGCGTGGCGGCGAGCTAGTGATTGCCTAGCCGGCCACCCTATCACGCGCACAGCGCGTCTGCGCGCCCCGCTTTAGTCTGCTGAGTATCTGGGGTTTTAAGTTTTGGTTCGGCCGGACATCGAAGTGCGAATTTGAATCCAGAAAGCTCTATGGCTAAGTATTGGGACAACCCGGCAGAACGCACTGTCCCGGCCGACGCGCGGGTGCCGGCCTGTGTCTGCCTTGGCGGGGTCGAGATGCGCCCGGCGACGGTGCTGGCGCCAATGGCCGGAATCACCGATACAGTCTTTCGCCGTTTTATCCGCAACCTGGGCGGCTGCGGCTTGATGATGACCGAGTTCACCTCGGCCGACGGCATCATTCGCCATAAAGATAAAAAGGCGAAGCAGTACCTTACCTTCTACGGAAACGAGCACCCCATCTCGGCGCAGCTCTTCGGCAATGATCCGGCGACACTGGCCGACGCTGCCCGCCTGGTGCAGGATCTCGGCTTCGATTTGGTGGACCTAAATCTGGGCTGCCCGGCGAAGAAGGTCGTCAAGTGCAACGGCGGCTCTGGGCTGCTACGCGATCTGCCGCTGATCAGGAACATCTTCGAGTCGGTGCGCGCAGCGGTCGGTATTCCGTTCACCGTGAAGTTTCGTGCGGGCTGGGACGAAAAGGAAGTGGTGCACGTCAACCTGGCCAAGATGGCGGAGGACTGCGGCCTGGCCGCGGTTGCGTTGCATGCCCGCACGCGTGAGCAGGGCTATAGCGGACAGGCGCGGTGGGAGTGGATCGCCGCAGTGAAGAATGCGGTGCAGATCCCCGTCATCGGCAACGGCGATGTGCGCTCGCCCGAAGACGCCGCCGCGATGGTCGCGCAAACTGGTTGCGATGCGGTCATGATTGGCCGCAGCGCTGCCTCGAATCCTTGGATCTTCCGCCAGATCGAGCAGTACACCGCCACCGGAGCGTATGACCTGCCTGGCGATGCGGACCGCTACGCGATGATTCGCACCTACTTCGCCATGCTGCTAGAGGAGAAGATGGGCGGCGCTGAAGGCAAGATGAAGCAGTTTGCGTCGTGGTTCACCCACGGGGTGCCGCACGGTGCCCAGCTGCGCAAAGCGGTGTACGAAGCGAAGTCTGGTGGCGAAATTCTTGATGCCGTGGATCGGTTCTTTGAGGCTCTACTCAGCGATGAGGCGGTCCTATTGGCCGCTGCCGGCGAAGCAATTCCTGCCTAAAATCTGCGAATGCTTACCAAGACAGGGTTCCTCGACTCCTCGCTACGCTCGTCCCTCGGGATGGCAGCCATGAAAACCGGGTGGCGGACTGTTAAACATCTACTCCGTGCTTACGACGGTGAGGTGCGCCGCTTTGGTGTAGGATGGCTTTTCCACAGCAGGAGGTCTTGAATGCCTCATTGCACAAAGTGCGGAGCGGAAGTTCCCGCCAACGCGCAGTTCTGCCAGACCTGCGGCCAGCCTCAGCCTGCCGCCTCTCCCGCGGCACCTGCACCTGCATGGCAGCAGCCTTCGACGGCGACAACGGGGAGTGGCCTCTCCGAGAACGCGGCTGCCTGTTTGAGTTATGTGCTGGGCTGGATCACGGGAATTATTTTCTTCCTCATCGACAAACGCCCGTATGTCCGCTTCCATGCTGCGCAGTCGATCGTTACCTTTGGCGGTCTGCACATCATCCGCATCATTCTGGCAATGATCTTCGGTTTGGGCTGGGCCTTCGGTGGTTATCGTCACTGGGACTACGGTTCGTGGGGCAGTTTTGGTATCGGCATCGCGCTGCTTAGCGCCCTGGGACTATTCACCTTCATCCTGTGGATCGTGTGCATGATCAAGGCGGCGACAGGCTCGCGTTTCGTGCTGCCCATTGCCGGACCTATCGCGCAGAACCTTGCCGGGCAGTAAAGAACCTGTAAAGCGCCGAGGAACTGATCGATGTACGCCGCAGTATTGCATGCCCTGGGCGAGCCGCCTCACTACGAACCATTTCCTGAGCCAATCGCTGCCGAAGGCGAAGCACTCCTGCGGGTTCGCGCCGCCGCGCTAAAACCCGTCGACAAGCAGATGGCTTTTGGCGCGCATTATGCCAGCTTTCGCGAGCTGCCCGTGGTATGCGGTCTCGATGGTGTCGGCGCTCTCGACGACGGTAGCTATGTCTATTTCGCGGGGCCGCGACGTCCGTTCGGCGCGATGGCAGAGCGTACGGTTGTGCACCGGATGCGGTGTTGGCCACTACCGGCCGGCGTTGACCACGTGACCGCTGCGGCCATCGTCAACCCCGGCATGTCTGCATGGCTGACACTGACGCAAGGCGCGCACCTGGAGCGCGGAGAAACCGTCCTCATCCTGGGGGCGACAGGAACCACGGGAAAACTCGCGATCCAGATCGCAAGACTTCTTGGTGCAGGGCGCATCGTGGCAGCGGGGCGCAACGCTGAGGCGTTGAGTTCGCTCCGCGATTTGGGCGCGGACGCCACCATTCAACTTCGTCAGTCGGGTCAGGAGCTTATTGACGCTTTTGCTCGGGAAGCTGCCGTCGCCGCTTACGACGTTATCGTTGATTACCTGTGGGGCTGGCCGACCGAGGCTTTGCTCGCGGCTCTCACGCGGTCCGATCTCAGTGCTGCGCGTTCTTCAAGGGCTCGCCTTATTCAGGTGGGTGAAAGCGCCGGTCCTGCCATCAGGCTTCCGGCCGCGGCGCTTCGCAGCTCGGGGCTGGAGATTTTCGGAGCTGGGACCGGCGTGATGCCGCCGATGGAGGTATTGCTTGATATCTTCCATCAGCTCGTGACCGGCACCGCTAACGGACAACTCCACGTTGCTACCGAGCAGGTGCCCCTCGCGGACGTCGAAGAGGCCTGGCGGCGGGAGACGCGAGCACGACTGGTGATCATTCCCTAGCCCGCTAGCTCAGCAGAACGTTGGGGTTCTTGCGGGCAATGTGCAGCAGCTTCAGCGTTGCCTGGCGGGGCTCGCGCAGCCCCTGCTCCCAACTCTCAACCGCATTAGAGCTGACGTTCAATAAGCGGGCGAAAAGTGCCTGGCTGGCGTTCAGGCCCTCGCGCAGGTTGCGGATATCGGCTGGTTTCAGTGGCTTGGGACGGGATGGTATTTCGACCGTTCGCAGGTCGAGTTTGATGCCGCCTTTTTCGGACGCTGGGGCTGCCGTTGGGCTTTGCTCCTCTTTTCGCTTACTTTTCTTCCTGTCCTTCTTCTTGCCCTTTTTGCTCACGGTCAGGCCTCCTCGCCCTCTTATCCCACAGTGTAGGATGGAAACTGTATCGCCGTAAATGGCTCTTTCGCGCTGTGGGGCTCAGCCCACCTTTTGACCGACGGGACGCGCCACTGGGCGCCCCCTTTCGCCCATCTCCAGATATGCCCAAGGCGTCTCGTGATCATGGGTGAAGGCCACGAGCCACTGTTCCGGAATCGCGACATCGTAGAAGCGGTGCTTGTTGGCGATGCTTTCGAGCGGATAGAGATCGTAGCCCAGTACCCAGGTGGGATCGAGATGCTTGGCGTCGGAGACAAGGTCGCTGGGATAGGCGGCAACTTCACCACGGCTACGCACAATGACAGCCTGTAGGTCGCGCGTGTGCCCGGGATACACTTTCACCAAAATCCCCGGCGCAATCTCCGCGTCGCCTTTCAGCAACTGCATCTGCCCGCTGTTGACCAGGGGATCGTAATTATCCGTCATGTAACTGACGCGGTCGCGCTCGTGCTGTTCATGAGCATGGCGCAACTCGCCTTCCTGCACGTAGTAGGTGGCGCGGGGAAAGGTGGGCACCGCCTTGCCGTCCTTGTAGTAGGTGTTCCAGCCGCAGTGGTCGAAGTGCAGATGCGTGTTGATGACAATGTCGATCTCGTCGGGCGATACCCCGGCTACTTCGAAGCTCTTCATCAGCAGCGCCTGGTTGCGGTAGATGCTCTGGCTTTTTTCGCTGAGCTTGCTTCCAATGCCGGTCTCTATGAGGATATTCTGCCGGCCGGTGCGCACCAGTAGTGAATTTAGTGCCAGCGGGATATTGTTGCGCTCGTCGGGCGTGATGCGCTTCTCCCACATCACTTTAGGGATTATGCCGAACATGGCGCCGCCGTCCATCTGGTAGGTGCCATCCGACAGGATGGTCAGCTCAAAGTCGCCCAACGTCATTCGATACACAGATCGTCTCCTCGAAACATCCAGTACTCTCCGATGATACTGAATTCACCCAGGCCGCGGGACATTCGACCACGGTCCCTCAGAGCGGAACCTGGGCCGAGGCGCTGTTAGAATAAAGCGCGTCGATCATGTCCGTGAATCTCTCACAGAGCGCAGTTACATCAGCGTCTCCCGCACGCCACGATCCCGTTCCCATGCTCGATCTGCAGCGGCAGTACGAGAGCATCAAGGACGAGGTGCAGGTTGCAATCGAGCGGGTGCTCACGTCACAGCATTTTATTGGCGGGCCCGAGGTGGACGGATTCGAACGCGAGTCCGCGGAATATCTTGGCGCGCGCTTCAGCGTGGGTTGCGCCTCGGGCACCGATGCGCTGTGGCTCGCGCTGCTGGCCTGCGGTGTCGAAGCAGGAAGCAGCGTCATCACTACGCCGTTCAGCTTCTTTGCGTCCGTAAGCTCGGTCGTGCGCTGCGCTGCTACACCATTGCTGGCGGACATCGATCCTGCCACCCTGAACCTGGATCCAGGGAAGGTCGAGAATGCGCTGAAACGTGCGCGCGGGCAGCAGGTTCGCGCTGTGCTGCCGGTTCACCTGTTCGGGCAATGTGCCGACATGGAGCGTCTCGGACACTTGGCGCAAGAGCACAGCGTAGATATCGTCGAAGACGCCGCTCAGGCGTTCGGTGCGGCATGGCGCGGAAAGAAAGCCGGGACGCTGGGAAAGGCCGCGGCATTCAGCTTCTATCCCACCAAGAACCTGAGCGCCTACGGCGATGCAGGATGCGTCACTACGGACGACGAAGCGTTAGCAGAGCGTGTGCGGCGTCTTCGCAATCACGGCAGCCAGCGCCGGTATTACCACCAGGAGATCGGTTGGAACAGCCGTCTCGATGCCGTGCAGGCCGCAGTGCTGCGGGTGAAGCTCAAGCACCTTGATGACTGGAACCAGCGACGGCGGATCGTCGCCTGCCGCTATTATGGGCTCTTCGCGGCGGCAGGCTTGGTGAAAGCTGACGCGCAGACGGTCACCCCGGAGGCGCCGATCGCCCTGCTCGGATCGTTGCCCGATGCGCACAATATCTATCACCAATTTGTGGTTCGCGCGCTTCGGCGCGATGAGCTGCGAAGCTTCTTGACGCAGCAACGCATCGGCAGTGAAATCTACTACCCGGTCCCGCTCCATCTACAGGAGTGCTTTACGTATCTCGGATATCGGGTAGGTGACTTGCCGGAGTCGGAGCGCGCCGCCAGAGAAGTACTGGCCTTGCCGATCTTTCCCGAGCTGCGCGAAGACGAGCAGCAGCGCGTCGTTGCAGCCATCGCTGAGTTCTACAGCCGCTAACGTGTTGGGCTACGAAGCCGCGTTCTTATTGGCGGCTGGAATGGGATGCAGGCTCCACTGCTGACAAGCGAGCCGGAACATGCGGTACGCGAACTCGTAAGCACCGATGCGGGAAGACGGGTTGTCACCGCTGGCACGCCGGTACTCGTTCAGCAGAAGCTCTTGCGCGGAGCCCTCCAGGTTCCACTCCACAACGATTCCGGCCAAATCCCAGGCGACGTCGCAGGGCCCAGGGAAGAAGTGATTTTCGCCATGCGTGGCCGCGTCAAGCTTGAACCAGCGCCCGTCGCCACGGTGAAACCATTGCTGCGGCGTCATGTAGGCGTCGCAGACGGTCGGCCGCTCCACAGGCAGAACCAGCCGGCGAGGAGAACGGCCGAACGCGCGCTCAAAATTCATGCTCGCCATCATTTCCAACTCACCGGCATCAGCGCCGGTCGTCCGGAACTCGCGCGCACGCCACGCACAATACCCAGCCATCCGCTTCAAGAGTTGCGGCGAAAGATCTTCTTGCCGGCCCACGCGCCAAGTTTGGGCCATGCTGCTCCAGGGCGCGCCCGCAGGCAGAACAAATCCGGCATCGAGCAGCGCTTGCCGCCGGGCTCGAACTCGCTGCCCGTATGGACCAAAGCCTTCGAACTTGTGGAGATGAAAACCATCCCAGGAGTGGCATTCGGCTGAGCCCTTATTCCTGTCCTTGCCGCTAAGGGCGACCGCAGGGGGTTCGCTGCCATCCGCCCGCCGCTGACGTGTCGATTCGGCACTCGCGCGGCTTGTGATGGTCCAGTATCGTTTCCAGCGACGCGGAGCATCGGGCGCGCACAGTGTGGCTGCATCCAGTTCGCGCGAGCAGAGCAAAACGATTCGCTCCCGCGCAACGCCTTCCCGCTCCAAAGCTTCGGCCACTGAGAGGAAGGTTGACCCGCTACGTCCGGGACCCTCATCACAGATCAGATAAGCGGTGTTGTCGGAGTTCGCACGCGCTATCATCTGCCGCTGTGCAGCATTGAATGCGCAACGCCGGTCGTAGGGATGGCCGGTGGGGCGTACCGTCGTACGATCAGCCGGAATACCCAACGACCGCAACTTCGCCGCTGCCATCGCGCTTAGAGTCGTTCCGATGCTGCGGATGCCAACCACGAACCCAGATGGCGTATCCAGTTGCAAGCGTGCGACCAGATCGGCGTAGTCGAGGGGATGAAGCTCGTAGTAAGCAAAGCCCTCTGGAGTGGCGATGGTCAGGGTTCCGGAGGTGCTCACCGCATCCACGATCTGCAAGCCCGCGCGTCCGAGCAGCTGGCCGTGCTGGGGGTGTTGCGACGCATCGCAGTGGACGACGGCTTCCGCCAGCAGATCGGTAAGCTTCGCTGCGCGATGCCCTTGCGGAAAGCCACCATCCTGAAGAGCGCATTCCAGTTCGCCGGCCCGCAGCAGGGGAGAGAGCAGGTCGGAAACATGGAGGTGGACGGGGAGGCGCCGAAGCTCGCTCTTGAGTTCAGCGATCAACTCAGCGCTGGACGCAGTTCGCCTCCCGTCACGATAAAGGTGAAGCTCTGGAACTGCGCTCGCAGCTGTCGACACGCTCTTAACTGAATCCACCGCCGCTCGTATTGGCCGCGCCTTAGGCAGCCTCTTTCTTCGGTGCTTTCCGCGAGCCCCGTGGGGAGCGGGAGATGTCCCCCTGTTTGTCGATGAAATATAGATACTGATTGTCGCGTTCGACGGCGTGCTCCACCAGCACTTGAGTATCGCCGTCGCCTGACTTTGGCTTCTGGCAGACGTTGCCCTCACCGTCGATGAAGTAGAGGTACTTCTTGTAGTCACGCTCCAGGTTCAGGTTTTTGACTTTCTCTGCCATTTAGCCTCCCGCGCACATTGGATGGAGGAAAATGGTTTGCTGCTGCCTCAAGAACAGGGATTAGGGCCTAGGGGGTGAGGGCCACGGGAACCCGTCCGTGCAAATCGAGCGCTTGCAATCAAATGCCCGGGGCTTCGACGTGCTCCTACTGCTGGCGCTTGTGGGAGTGGGTATGCGTTTGCTTGGGATGTTGCGCCCGGCGGGTAGCCAACTCTTTCATGCGGGCTGCGAGCGCCGCATCGTGTTTCGCCTTTTCTGCCGCTTCTTCCTCGGGAGTGAGCACCCGCCGCACGATGGGTCCGTTTAGCTTGTAGGTGACCTCCACAATCTGCCCATCGTCATTCTTCTTGCGAATGGTGAAGATCGGCAGGTCGCCTTCCTTGCCGAAGTCCCGGTGGCCTACCGTCACGGGGAGATAGCCCTCGAGGTTGCGTTCCCGATAAGCGGTCTCGTAGCGATGCTTCGCCCGATTACGCGTGAAGATGCGAATCTGGTTGTAATCCCAGGGCAGGCCGTCTTTGGGTTCGTTCAGCAGGACCAGGTACTGCGGCTGCTGTTTCCCCTCCTCCTCGACGGTGTTGAGCACAAAATAGCCGACGATGCGCTGGCCTTCGGCGTATTGCGCGACATCCAGCGGAATGTCAAGGTCTACCATGCGCAGCAGCACCCAGCCGACATGGCCTGACGAATTGCGCACCAGATACCAATCTTCCATGATTGGCTTGGGCGGCGGGAGCTGCTCTTTATCGGGAGGGCTTCCGGCCGCAGCGGTTTTCGCCGGGACTTGCGCAGACGCTGGTCCGGTCGCCTTTTTCGTCCGAGCTGTGGCGCCGGGTTTCTGTGATGTCGCCGTACTGGGCTTGGCGGTGGAACTTGGTTTTGGGGCACTCGGCGTCTTGGGCGGATTCTTCTCGGCAGTCGCCCGCTTCAGGATCTCGATCTTCTCGCTGTCTTTGAGCTGATACAGGTGCTCGCCCTCGCGCGAGGGTATCAGGTGCATGTTGAGTTCGGCGCGAGTGGTGCCGTGAGCTTGTATCGGGGTGTTGGCATTGTCCTGCGCCAGCTTCTGGAAGCCGTCATAGATATCCTGCGGCACCAGGCTGCGCTCCTCGATCCAGCCTTCCTGGCCGCTGTCGGTGCGTACGCGCAGAAAGCGGCGCTGCTTCTCCAGCACTTCGACGCGATCGCCGTTGTGCACGGTTCCCAACTTGTTGTACATGGTGGCAACGCGATCGCGCAGGCTGGTTTCGACCGCCGAAACGTACATGTATTCGTGGTGCGTCAGTCCATGCCGCTTGCACGAGCACACCAGCGCAAGCAGCACCAGCGCGGCAATCGATAACAGACGTTTGCAATGAGGACAGAAAGCTTTCACCGGGACACAAACCACTATAAACCAGTGGCGAGTTGCCAGTAGTCAGTTGCCAGTTGGCAAACCGGATGCCGGGAGATGAAACCACAGAGGCACAGAGAAAATCCTTTTCACCACGGAGAACACGGAGAGCACGGGGTTGGTTGATTACTGTCTCGTAAAGCGCTGTTGACCTTCACTTACAAAGACCGTGCCGCCGCTGTGCGGTTTGCTTGCTACCTTACCCGAACGGGGCTGACGCCCGCCTAACTTCCTCCCACCGCGTTGCGGCTAGTGCATTGCGAAATTCGCTCAGTAGAGGTGCGAATCAATCGCGTTCAGAAGCTTTTCTTAAGCTCTGTGCTCCCCGTGTTCTCCGTGGTGAAAAAGATTTTCTCTGTGTCTCTGTGCCTCTGTGGTGATCAGACCCTGCCTACCACGTTCGGCAAGCCGGCTTGCGGACCATGGGCGCGTCGGCTTTGCAGCTGAAGGCCTTCTGGAACTCCGGCATATTTCCCACGACGCCGTTCACGCGGTACTTGCCGGGCGAGTGCTCGTTCACTTGCGCCATCATGCGGGCAAATTCGGGACGCTCGTTCTCGCACCAGATCTGTCCCCATCCCACGAAAAAGCGCTGATCGGGGGTGAAGCCATCCGTCGGTTTCTCCGGAGTGGAGGCCAGCACATCGAGCAACGCTATATGGGCGATGTGCATGCCGCCATTGTCGGCGGTATTTTCTCCGAGCGTGAGCTTGCCACGAACATGCACGTCATCGACCGCAACAAAGCTGTCGTATTCGTTGACAAAACACTCCTCCAGCTTGTCAAACTGCTCGCGGTCTTTCGGCGTCCACCAGTTGTGCAGGTTGCCCTGAGCGTCAAACTGGCTGCCTTCGTCGTCGAAGCCATGCGTCAGTTCGTGCCCGATGACGGCTCCGATCGCGCCAAAATTTACCGCGTCGTCAACCTTGGGATCGTAGAACGGCGGCTGCAGAATTCCTGCCGGGAAATTGATGTTGTTTTCCTGCGGATTGTAATAGGCGTTCACGGTAGGCGGCGTCATACCCCACTCCTGGCGGTCGACCGGCTTGCCGATCTTGTTCAACTGTCGCTTGAACTCGAAATCGTTGGCGCGCAGGCCATTGCCCAGAGCATCGCCGCGAACGATCTTCAGGGTGCTGTAATCGCGCCATTTGTCGGGATAGCCGATCTTGTTCTCGATGTGTGATAGCTTGTCGAGCGCCTGTTTCTTGGTGTCCTCGGTCATCCAGGAGAGATCGGTGATATCTGTCTTGAGCGCGGCCTCCAGTTCGTGCACCATCTTCAGCGTGGCCGCCTTGCTCTCCGGCGGAAATTCTTCGGCCACATAAGCCTTGCCCAGGGCCTCACCCAAGTCGCCATTGGTAAACTGCACACAACGCTTCCAGCGTGGACGCAGTTCCTTCGCCCCGGTCAGCGTCTTTCCGTAGAAGTTGAAGTTCTCCTGCACGAAAACATCTGGCAGTAACTGCGCGGCATGATGCACCGTCTGCCAACGCAGATACGTCTTGATGTCATCCAGGCTGCTGCCGGCGACTACCTGATTCATCCCTTTGACGAAATCGGGAACCGAAACATCGAGGCTGTCGAAGCTGGGGCTGTCGATGGTGGTGAAGTACGCTCTCCAGGTAAATGCGGGGCTGAGTTCCTGGAGCTGCGCCGTAGTCATTTTGTGGTAGACCTTATTGGGATCGCGGCGCTCGACTCGATCCATCGAGGCCTTCGCCAGTTCGGTCTCCAGCTTCATCACCGTGTCGGCCTCGGCAGTCGCCTGCTCCGGCGAGTCGCCCAGCAACTGAAACATCTTGGCGATGTGCTCGACGTAAGCCTTGCGAAGCTCGACCGACTTGGCGTCAGTCTTTAGGTAGTAATCGCGATCGGGCAGCCCCAGCCCGCCCTGGTCGGTCCCGGCAATCTCCATCGTGGAGTCTTTCGCATCGGGCTCGGAGCCAAAGTCAAATAGCGCCCGCACTCCGCTGTTGTGCAGATCGCCGATCAGCATGGGAATCTGGTTCTTGTCCTTGATCGCGGCGATCTGGTCCAGCAACGGCTTTAAGGGAGCGGTGCCCTTGCCATCGATGACGGTCTCGTCCATGCAGGAGTAGTAATAGTCGCCGATCTTCTGATCATTGGCGCTGCGGTTGGGAGTGTCGGTGGAGCGTTTCTCCAGAATGCCGCGCAAGATCAGCTGATTGTTGTCATGCAACTCGTTGAAGCGCCCCCAGGACGCCTGGTCGGCCGGTATGGGATTGTTCTTGAGCCAATTTCCGCACGCGTACTGGTAAAAATCGTTGCAGGGATCGACCGACTTGTCCATCGCGTCGGCATCGAAGCTAACGAGTTTCTTGGGCTGCGGAGGGGCGGAGCTGCTGGAAGTTTGCGCCGGGGCCGAAATTGCCGCCCACATGATGACGCAAGCGATGAGAATGAAACGTCGCATGGAATAACCTCGCATGAAGTTAGGAAGCAAACACGATATCCTACAGCTTTCCAGCCTGGCATGCACTTGCGGTCCTCAGGCCACCCTGCGATACATCCATTTGGGAGAGCTGTGGCGGCGCCTCATCCGCTAACATGATGGAGTTGTACCGAGGTGCGGCGTGATCAAACTTGCGATCCCTCTTCTCCATGTCTCGAACTCGGCGGCCGCGGAGGATTTCTACTGCAACCGGCTGGGATTCCGGCGGGGATTTGCCCATCGCGGAGATGAAGCCAAAGCCGATCCATGCTACATGGGCGTGTCGCGCGACGGAGTCTGGCTGCACCTCTCCTCGTTTTCCGGTGACGGAGTATCGGGCGGGGTGGTCAACCTGCTGGTGGACGATGTCGACGCACTGCACGCGGAGTTTGTCGCCAAGGGCGTTCGCATCGACGTCGCACCGGTGGACCAGACGTGGGGCACACGAGAGATGTACGTCAAAGACGCCGACGGCAATTGCGTCCGCTTCATGAGCGACTAATCACCGCTCACCGCTACCAAACGCGGCAGGCGTTTTCTCTCACCATGGGCTGTCCGGTCTTGCAGCCGAATGCCTCCTGGAATGCGGCTGAGTTCTGCACTGCGCCGTTGGTACGCCAGCGGCCGGGCGAGTGCGGATCGATGATGGCCAGCTTGCGCGCCTGCTGATCGGTCACGTTCTGGCACCAGATCTGTCCATACGCGAGAAAAAAGCGCTGCTGCGGCGTGTAGCCGTCGATCGGCTTTACCGGGGTATTCCCGATAGTGTTCATCAGCGCCATATAGGCCAGCTTCAGACCGCCGTTATCGGCGGTGTTCTCGCCCAACGTGAGCCGCCCGTTCAGCTTCACTTCGCCCTTGTCGTCCTTCACCGCAACAAAGCTGGAGTACTCATCCGCCGTGCAACTAGCGCGCTCTTCGAACGCCTTAGCGTCCTCGGCTGTCCACCAGTCCTTCAGGTTGCCATCTCCGTCGAACTTGCGGCCCTGATCATCGAAGCCGTGGGTCAACTCGTGACCGATGACGACCCCGATACCGCCATAGTTCACCGCATTGTCCATATTGTTGCTGTAGAACGGCGGCTGAAGAATGCCGGCGGGAAAGTTGATGTCGTTCATGGTCGACCGATACTGGGCGTTGACGGTGGGCGGCGTCATGCCCCAGTCCTTCTTGTCGGTCGGCTTGGCAATTTTGTTGCGCTGCCGCTGCACTTCAAACGCGCTGGCACGCATTACGTTGCCGGCGAAATCGTCGCGCTTCACGACAACGGTACTGTAGTCGCGCCATTTATCGGGATAGCCGATGTTGTTGACGATGGCATTGAGCTTCTTGTACGCCTGCTGTTTGGTGGTGTCCGACATCCAGGTCAGTTGCCCGATATCCTGCTGCATGGCGTCTTCGATGGCGTGCACCATCTTCAGCGTGCGCTCCTTGCCTGCCGGGCCAAACGTCTTGTCCACATAGAGCTCACCCAGGGCCATGCCGAGGCCGTGGTCGGTGATCTTCACGCAGCGCTTCCAGCGCGGCTCGATCTCTTTCTGGCCTGACATATAGGCGCCATTAAACTGGAAGTCCTCCTCGACGAATGCTGCCGGCAAGGCCTCGGCATATTCGTCCAGCGTGCGCCAACGAAGATAGGTTTTCCAATCCTCCAGCGGCACGGTCTGGAGCTGTTCGTTCACCGCCTTGAAGAAGTCCGGATTCCCTACATTTAGCGTGCTGAACTTCGGCGCGTTGCTCTGGGCAAAATACTCGGTGAGATCGAAGTTGGGAGCGAGGTCCGTAACCTCTGTGACCTGCATCATGTGGTCGCGGTTCTTGGGATCGCGACGAAGCGTGCGCTCCATCGACGGTTTCGCCAGCCCGGTCTCGACCGCCAACACCGTTTTGGCCTCGGCAGCAGCGACATCAGGCTTGTCGCCGGCCAGTTCAAACATCTTCTGCACGTGCTCCAGATACTTTTGGCGGGTTTCGACCGACTTGGCGTCGTCCTTCAGGTAATACTCGCGGTCCGGCAGCGTCAGGCCGCCCTGGTCGACGTAGGCGATGGTGAGACGCGAGTCGTGCATGTCCGCCATCTGGCCAAAGCTGAACAACGCCGTGATCCCATCGCGATGCAAGGCCCCGACCTCCGCGATCAACTCCTCCTTCGTCTTCACCCCCGCAATGGCGTTCATGGTAGGCGCCAGCGGTTGCGTCCCCTTCTTCTCGACCGTGGCTTCGTCCATGCACGCAGCGTAGTAGTCACCGACCTTCTGCTGAATGGCGCTGCGGTTGGCCAGGGCCTGGGCCTGGTTGAGGATGTCGCGTAAAACATAGAGATTGTGTTCGGCCAGCTCATTGAAGCGGCCCCAACGAGACTTGTCGGGCGGGATGGGATTGTTCTTCATCCAGTTTCCGCAGGCGTACTGGTAAAAGTCCACGCAGGGATTAACTGTTTTGTCGATGGCGGTTAGATCGAAGCTGGGAATCGGTTTCGGAGCTTTTGAGGAGGCAGCCGAGGTAGTGGTCTGCCCCATGCAAACCGCCGCCAGCAGTAGCACGCTAGCCCAGGCGATGGCGAACCACATCAGAGAACGCATGTCTCGAGGGCCACGAGAACGGCGACGGCAGTAACGATCATGAAAGTTGGAGGGAAGAAGACGAACACGATGAATGTTCACGGTTACCTCAGCAGTTGCGCGACTGTTTTTACCGTTCGACGCGGCATGAGTCGCGAGGGATGAAGCTCCCCCCAGAACACTACTACAACGGCGATGAGACTGGATAATTCTCCCAGCCGTGAACCAGCTTCAGCCGTTCGTTAGAAGATCTTCAAGTGGATGGTCAGGTATTTCTTGGGGTCCTGGCGGACCGCCTTGATCAGGCTGCGGGTCTCGACCAGCAGATCGTTGGCGTTGTCGTACAGCGCGGGATCTTTAAGGAACTTGCCGGCGGTGCCTTCGCCCTTCTCCAGGCGGCCGGCAATGATGTTCAACCGGGTGATGGTGCTGTCGAGCCGGCGAGCCATCGCTTCGTCCTTGGCCAGCCTGCCCAATGTACCCTTGCCGGCATTAATGTCGCCTACCAACTGGTTGCCGTTAGCTACCATCTTATTGGCATTGTCGTAGAGCGAAGGATCCTTCAAGAACTTGCCGATTGTCCCCTGGCCACTGTCTACCTGGTCGATGATCTTGTTCACTTTATCGACGGAGGTGTTGAACTTGTTATAAAGCTCCTCGCTATTGAGCAGCTTTCCGATCGTCCCGTGTGGTGAATTGATCTGCGACACCACCTGCTGCAACTGGTTCACAGCCTCATTGGCGCGATTGAACAGGGACGGATCGTAGATGATCTTGCCAATGGAACCTTGTCCGCTTTGAATGAAGGCGACAATGTCATTCAATTTGTTGACTAGGATATTCAGGTTCTCGATCGTCCCCTGGCTCGCCCGAACCACGTCCTGAAGTTGAGGCACATCGCGGGTCGGCAGCTCGGTGCCGTTTACCAGCGGACCACCCTTGGCCTGGCGGCAATCCAAATCGACAAAGACCTCGCCCAGAACGCCGGCCGTGGTCAGCTCCACCTGGCAATCGCTTCGCATGGTATCGGCATACTTGGTGGTGATCTTCATCATGACTTCCACTGGCGCAGCGCGGCGCCGCGGATCGGGGACGACGCGAATACCGATGACATTGCCAATATCGACGCCCTCCAGACGCACGGGGGCGCCTACGCGCAGGCCGCCGGCGTTATCCACGTAAGCGCGCACCATGATTTTTTTGGTGAATAACCCGGTGGTTCCGGTCATGAGAAAGATGAGAACGGCGAGGGTAACCAGGGCGACAAGGACAGTGATTCCTACCCGCAGTTGCGACCATCGAACCTGTTTTTCGCTTGGCACGCTCTAACGATCGCCCCTTCGACGCCTTGCCGCAATCGCCCCAACCTAACAAAACCGGTGCTCATCATGACGGCACCGGTCATTGCGGCAACCGCTGCCGGTTGTAGTTCGGTAAGCTCCGAATCATAACATGCCACTCGCTCGCAACAGC
Organism: uncultured Acidobacteriaceae bacterium; assembly: GCA_963785825.1. Taxonomy (GTDB): domain Bacteria; phylum Acidobacteriota; class Terriglobia; order Terriglobales; family Acidobacteriaceae; genus Bog-257. The sequence continues at coordinate 36,159 of CAWAWQ010000005.1, forward strand.
AGCGCCCGTCGTTGTTCCGCAGAAGAGGTGAAATCCGGGCATCCTACAACGGCAGCTCGGCGCAAATCAGGTTATCTTCCACACTGGCGAACATCCGGAAACCCAGCTTGGTGCAGAGCGCCCGCATCTCGCGATTTTCGGGCAGCATCGTGGAAACCACTTTGGTCAGCTTCTCCTCGCGAGCGAACTGGATCAGCCGCCGATATAACTCAGTTCCCAGGCCTTGGTGCTGGGCTTCATCGACTGCGACCGCCGCCAATTCGGCCTCGGGGCGGCCGTGCAGCTTGCTTAAGCGGCCAACCGCCAGGATCTCGCTCTCGCCTTGCGGGTTCTGGCGCTCGGCCACCAGTGCCATTTCGCGGTTGTAGTCAATGAAGCAGGTGCGGGTCAGCCGCTCATGCGCGGTGCGCTGCGTCAGCTTCAACGGCTGGAAATAGCGCAGGTAAACGCTTCTCTCGGATAGCTTCGCATGGAACTTGATCATGACGGGCTCATCCTCGGGCCGGATCGGCCGGATGAGCACCGGGTTACCATCCTTCGTCGTCCAGTCCCTCATCAGGTGGATGGGATAAGGACGGATCGCGGTTTCGGGAAGGTTGTCCTCGGTCATCTCCGGGCCGTGCAGGACGACGCGGGCATCCAGCGCCAGCAGGCGCTCCGAAGAGGCCAGCAACGGGTTGATGTCAATCTCTTTGATCCACGGCTGCTCCACCACCAGTTGGCTGAAGCGCACCAGGAGGCCTTCCAACGCCGACAGATCAACCGGCTTGCGCCCGCGCACGCCCTTCAGCGCTTTGAAGATGCTGGTCTGCTCCATCATCCGCAGCGCCAGCGTGGAATTCAGCGGCGGCAGGGCGAGCGCGCGATCTTTGAAGACCTCCACCAACTGGCCGCCGGTACCGAAGAGAATGACCGGGCCGAATTGCGAATCGAGGCTGCTTCCGACGATGAGCTCGTAGCCATCGAGCTTGGCCATGGGCTGCACGGTCACACCCTGGAAGTGCTCAACGCCGGCCTTTTCGGTGACCGCCTGCTTGATGTTTTGAAATGCGCTCTTCACTGCATCTCCATCGCGCAGGTTTAACTTCACACCGCCGACATCCGTCTTGTGCGTAATGGTGAGCGAGTACAGCTTCAGAACGATGGGATAGCCGATTTCCTCGGCTGCCTGGAGGGCCTCCTGCTCGGTCACGGCAATCCGCGTCTCGATAGTGGGAATGTCGTAGGCCTTCAGGAGCTGCTTTGACTCGTATTCCGTCAGGATGGTGCGTCCACTCTGGTGCACGTCGCGAATAACTTGCTCGGCAATGCCGCGCTGGACCGCTGCATCCGCGTTCTGCGGCAAGGCAGGAGTTTCATAGATTCCCTTCAGGTTGTAAGCGTAGCGCCACATGTAGTTGAAGGCGCGCACCGCGCTATCGGGAAACTGAAACGTGGGAATACCGGATTGGTTGAGGATCTGCTCGCCGGCGGCTACTTCCGCGCCACCCATCCAACTGGCCAGCAGCGGCTTCCCCAGTCCCTTGGCATACGGCTTGAGCTTCTCCGCGATCTGCGTCGGATTGGTCATGTCCTGCGGGGTCAGGATCACCAGCATGCCGTCGATATTCGGGTCCTTGGCGGCGATCTCCAGCGACTTGGCGTAGCGGGCAGGTTCGGCATCGCCCAGAATGTCGACAGGATTGTTGCGACTCCATTGCGGCGGAAGCATTTCATCGAAGCTCTTCATGGTTTCGGGCGACAGCTCGGCCAGTTCACCGCCACCGGCGACCAGCGCATCGGTGGCCAGTACGCCGGGGCCGCCCGCATTGGTCAGAATGCACAGCCGCTTGCCGCGCGGCCGTGGCTGCTTGGCCAGCACGTCGGACATGAAGAAGATGTCGGCAATGCTGTTGACCCGAAGCACGCCCGAGCGACGGAAGGCGGCGTCCAGCACTTCGTCACTGCCGGTAAGAGAGCCAGTATGCGAGGCGGCGGCCTTGGCGGCAGCGGCCGTGCGCCCAGCCTTGATCACGATGACCGGCTTGGTCAGCGAAACTTCACGCGCCGAGGAGAGGAAGGATCGCGCATCCCCGATCGATTCCATGTAGATAACAATGCTGTGGGTGCGATGATCGCTGCCGAAATAGTCCACCAGGTCGCCCCAGTTGACGTCCAGCATGGAGCCGACGGAAACGAAGGCGCTGAAGCCGACGTTCTCGCGCAAGCTCCAATCCAGCACCGCCGTGCACAGCGCGCCGCTCTGGCTGATAAAGGCAACGTTGCCGGGGCGCGCCACCGATCGGGCGAAGGTCGCGTTCAGCCCGCGAACCGGATTCATGATCCCCAGGCAGTTGGGGCCGATCAGCCGCATCTTGCCCCGAATAGCCTCGGCGATCTGCCGCTCCAACTCCTGGCCGTGCTCGCCCGCTTCCTTGAATCCGGCTGAAATGACAATCCCGGCAGGAACCCCGAACTCCACCGACTCAGCAATCAGGGCGGGCACGGTATCGGCTGGCGTAGTGACCACCACCAGGTCAACTTTGTCTGGCAGGTCGCGAATGCTGGGATAAGCCTTGATGCCCAAGACATTGGGACGCTTGGAGTTAACCGGAAAAACCGTGCCGCCGAAGGGGCTGCTCAGCAGGTTCCATAACACGGACCGGCCAACGCTGCCCGCCCGCTCCGAGGCCCCGATGACCGCGACGCTCTGCGGCAGGAACAGGGGATCGAGAGGATGTGTCTCGGAACGGTAAACGTCCGATGATGGGTCAACTTTCAGCACACTTGCCTGCGGCTTCGACGCGGTTGTCGTCATGGATGGGCCCTCGTTGCCGGTCAAATTCTAGTCTAAGCGCTGAAGCAAGCTGGAGGGAATCGGGCCGTCACAAACAGTTGTGATTCCGTGCGTACCCAGTCTCGATCTGAGCTGTTGCCGGAAGTGGGGAGAGCCCGGCAAAAGCTAATCACCACGGAGACAGGGAGACACAGAGAAGAAAATCTTTTACCACGAAGGCACAGAGAACACGGAGAACTTTTAAGTGCGCCCTGACTCGCCAAACACAGAGCTTCCAGCGATCGGCGTATGCATCCACGACCTTCAAGAAATTTGATTCAGCTTTACTCCGTGCGCTCCGTGTTCTCCGTGTTAAAAAATTCTCTTCTCTGTGCCTCTGTGTCCCTGTGGTGAAAAACTCACGTGCTGTCCGTGCACTCCGTGGCAAAAAAGCCCTCTCGCCACGGGATGGTACAATGAAGCCTCCGCAAAACCATTCTGCGGCGGTATGCCCGCTGGACGGGACTCCTATCTTTGGCACAACAGACGACAGAAGCCCGAACCATCACCTACGCCGATTCCGGTGTGGATATGGAGCGCGCCAACCGCACCAAGCAGCGCATCAAGTACCTCGCCCATAAGACCTTTAATCGCGGCGTGTTGAGCGAAATTGGCGGCTTTGGCGGGCTGTTTTCCATCGATAAGAAGAAGTACCCGGACCCGGTGCTGGTTTCCAGTGTCGATGGCGTCGGCACCAAGCTGAAGATCGCCTTCGAGATGAACCTGCACCACACCGTTGGCACCGACCTGGTCAACCACTGCGTCAACGACATCGCGGTCCAGGGTGCGACGCCCATGTTCTTCATGGACTACTTCGCCACCGGCAAGCTACAGCCGGAGATCGCCGAGAAGGTGGTAGCCGGCATCGCCGACGCCTGCAAGCAGAACGGCTGTGCCCTGATCGGCGGCGAGACCGCCGAGATGCCTGGCTTCTACAGTAATGGCGAATACGATCTGGCCGGTTTCATCGTCGGCGTCGTGGACCGCTCCCGCATCATTACCGGCAAAGAAGTTCAAGCGGCCGACGTGCTGGTCGGGCTGGCTTCGACGGGGCTGCACACCAACGGCTACTCGCTGGCGCGCAAGCTCTTCTTCGATATCGCACATTACACGCCCGATTCCTACGTTAACGAGATCAAGGGCAAGGTCGGCACCGAATTGATGAAAACGCACCGCAGCTATTGGCCGATCGTGCGGCGCATGATCGAAGCTGACGCGGTGTCTGCTATGGCGCACATCACCGGCGGCGGGATCACCGAAAACCTGCCGCGGGTGCTGCCGAAAAGCGTGGGAGCGGTGGTCGAGATCAACTCCTGGCCGGTGCCGCCGATCTTCGAGCACCTGCAAAAAATCGGCAACGTCCCTCAAGACGAGATGCTGCGCACCTTCAACATGGGCATTGGCATGATCCTGGTAGTCCCCGCCAAGAAGTTCAAGAAAGTGCAGACCATTCTGGAGCGCTGTAGCGAGAGGGGCTACACCATCGGACGAATCGTGAAGGGCGAGAAGCGCGTAACGTACCAGTAAGGAGCTGTCACCTTTCAGCCATCAGCTTTCGCCCAATCCAGCAAGACTCGCAGCGAAATGTGAATTCTCCCGAGGTCTGCGCCGGAGACCCCACACGAACTTTTACAACTTTCGTGTTGCCCGTGACTCCTCCAGTGAGAACGCCCGGCAGCATAGAGTCTCATCCCGCCGCGACCTATCGCATCGAATGTCCTACCATCTGGGAAACGCAGGCCGCATATGCGAGGTCATTGCAGCCGCGAGTATTCGGCTTTGGCTTGCTTGTAGATAGGGATGTAGGGATCGGCGTCTTTCCAGAGGGTGAGGAAGTCCTCATATGCGGCACGGGCCTTATCGCGGCTGGAGGGGTCTTTGGCCGCGTCCAGGGCGTAAGCGCGAGCCAGACCGAGCCGGGCCAGCGGTCCCCATGGAGAGTTTGCCACTAAACCGTAGTGGACAAGGAACTTCTGAAATTCCGCCGCAGCCGCTTTGCCATCGTGCAGCATGAGATACGCTTCGCCCCGCAGATAAATTGGTAGCAGTAAACCCGTATCTCCCAATTCGACCGGCTCCGCCGCTTTCAACAGTTCAACGGCCTGGTTCGGGTCTTTGTGGTGCAAGGCGACAGCTGCCCTTATCGTTGGCAGCCGATACTCCTGGACCAGCGTATCGAGAGGGAAGGCCTTGTCGAGCTCGACGGCTAGCTTCTCCGCCCCTGCCGTATCGCCCGCCCGGGCCAGCGCCAGTGCTGCCCAAGACCGCACGTCGCGGTTCGGAGCCAGCTTCACAGCTGCACTGGCATCGGCCCGCGCTTGCGGCTTGTAACCCAGGGCCGCCTCGCGCATCGCAGCGGCTGCTTGATATCCTGCCGCAGTCTCTTCGGCGTCATTGTGCTGGGCTGACTCGATCGCCCGCTGGAATACCTCGCGCGCTTTTTTCCATCTCCCGTGCCACGCCTCCGTATCCGCGTGCACGCCCAACAGCGCATCTTCGATGCCCGGCTTACCCATGGCAACCGAGGCCAACTCCGCCATCTGGGCCGTGTCGCCCTTAAGAAAGGCCAATAGGTAGCGAACTTGGAGGAGGGATTCACCTTGCAGCTTGCGGTCATCGGCCTGCTTGTACACAGCCTCCGCGTCATCCAGCCGGTTGAGGGCCACGTAGTCGTTGCCGAGATTGCTGTAGTTGATCTCGTCATTTGGTTCCCGGAGAATCGCTTCGCGCTCTTTCCGGATCGCTTCTTCAAAATTTCCAAGATTGCCGTAAATGAATGCGAGGTCTGTGTAAGGGAAATAGTCCTGCGGATAAATCTGCTGCCAGCGTTCGTAGGTCTGCGCCGCCTTTTCCAGTTCTCCTGTTACATACAGGTAGTAGGTAGCCTCAACGTGGAGCCTCTCATGCTCGCTCAGCTTTTCGCGCAGTTCGTAGGCCTTGCGCACATTCTCCTGCGACCTGCTGACCTCACCCAGATTGTTGTAGGCGGCGGCGATGGCGGCGTAGGCGATGGCGAAATTCGGGTCAAGTTCCACAGCGCGCTTCAGCAGCGGGAGAGCAGCAGTATCCCCTTTTGCCAGGTCTGTCTTAGCTCCAAGGCTGAAGGCTCTTAGCGCTTCCAGCGACGGCGTGGTGGCTTCCTTCAAGGGCGTAGAGTACTTCTCTACCGAGCTCAGCGATTCTCCCAGCTTGCCGCGCAAGCTGATGGCCGCCGCATCCACCGCGCTCAGCACCTCTCCCTTACCGGCTGCCTCCTCCTGCGCTTCCGCCAAGACATCGCCGGTGTTGCAGTCCACTACCTGCAAGCCAATCACGTATCGGCTGCCCAACCTGGCAATCGCGCCCGTCAACATCGCCGTGCTGTTGGTGCGCAGGCACACCTCGCGTGTGACCTCCGGTGTTAGTCGGTCGTCGGCGCGACGCCCCATCAGGTTCAAGGTTGCGCTTATCTTTCGGTCGGGAACGAGGTACAGATAGGGCGATTGCGCAATCTGAATCGTAAGCCCTTGCTTCAGGGTATCGTCGAAGACCGCGTCTCCGGTGCTATTATCGAAATCGGCGAGGACGAGGCTGTCTTTTTCGGTGAACTTGGCTGGCCGGCGGGAAGCCAAATAGGCCACCGCGAGCGTCACTACAACTACAACTGCTGCGGCCGCGAGCCATCGGCGCCAAGCTTTGTTACGGTAACGAACCACCACTTTGTACGGCTGTGTCGCATTCGGCGCCACTTTGGCACTCGATGGTGCCTCAAGCAATGCCGGTTCAACTCCGTTGCGCGTGAAGGCCGGAACGTAGGTGCCTCTGGGTAAATGAATCTGGATCGGATCGTGCCTGCCTGACTCCTTGTAGTACTCAGCCAGGCGCAGACGCAGCCGTCCCGCCTCGACCCGCACCACGGGCTCCGAGCCCGAATCGTAGCCGGCAGGACGATCGAATACCTCCACGCCAATCAGTGATTCCTTGACGCAATCCGCCGATCCGGCAAGCGTCTTGCGAACCACGAACTCCAGAAACCGGCTATGGCGGGGAGCCCGACGAAACCCAGGCGAAGCCAGAATTCTCTCCAGCTCAGCTTCGACCTCTTGCGGTGAGGTCGCCACTTCTTGTGAGGTCCCTTGGTGCATGGGCACTCCACTTTAGGGCAAGTTGTTTTAGGTGGGCAGCCAGATGTGCCTGCAGTAGTTGGGAGTATACCCCTGCATCCGCCGACCGACAATAGCTAAAGCAAATCAAGAAGTTAGGCTGCAAGATACCGTAACCTACTTGTGCCAACCCGCCGTTACTCCTAGCTTGACACAAGCGTGCCGCACACGGCTGAACGCTCGAAGGAGAACGTCAATGGCAAATTCAAGACAGCCTCGGAAGTCGATGCCCTGCCTGACCGTCGGCTCATGGACAACACTCATTCTCCTGTGTGTCTTCTGTGCTGCGGTGGTGATTGCCTTGCCTGCACAGACTTTGACGACTGTGGTCAACCTCGACCCCACCACCGGTTTTAACCCCACTTCGCCCGTCACCCAGGGCACTGACGGTAACTTCTACGGGACAACAACGCGGGGCGGGACTAAAGGGTATGGCACGATCTTCAAACTCACGCCAGGGGGCATCCTGACCCCGCTTTATAACTTTTGCTCTCAATCGAACTGCACAGACGGCCTCTCGGAGCTATCCGGAGCCGCGCTGATGCAAGCCAGCAACGGGGACTTCTACGGGACAACCGCCCAAGGGGGACGGGGCGACGACAACTGCAATAGCGGGTGTGGCACGCTCTTCAAAATCACCCAAGGGGGCACGTTTACCACGCTTTACAGCTTTTGCTCTCAACCGAACTGCACGGATGGCGCTTATCCTCAAGGCCTGGTGCAAGCCAGCGACGGGAATATCTACGGCACAACCAGTTTTGGCGGCGCCCATAACGGTGCTGGCACGGTTTTCAAAATCACCCTGGCGGGTACGCTCACCACGTTGTACAACTTTTGCTCCCAACCAAACTGCGCGGATGGCGGCAGTCCATTCGGGGGGAAGGTGGCGCACTAGTGCAAGCCACTGATGGAGACCTTTACGGGGTGACCTGGGCTGGTGGGGCCGACAACCAAGGCACGGTCTTCAAAATCACGCCCACAGGCGCGTTGACGACATTAGCTTCGGTCGATGGATACCCCAGCGGCGCTTTGGTGCAAGGCATCGACGGCAACTTCTACGGAACAAGAGCCCGCACTGGCGAAGTCTTCCAGGTCACGCTGGAGGGCACGGTAACGACGCTGGGCTCTGTGTGCTGTTACCCCTACGCAGGCTTGGTCCAAGCTACCGATGGGAACCTCTACGGGACGACGTTCGTGGGCGGGGCCGATGGTTGTGGCCAATTTGGATGTGGCTCGGTCTACGAAGTCACCCTCCCTGATGCCGCGCTGAGTACGGTTTACAATTTTTGCTCCCAACCAAACTGCACTGACGGATATGGGCCTATAGCCCCGCTGATCCAAGCCACCGATGGGAAGCTCTACGGCACAACGAACGGAGGGGGAACCGGCGGCATCTGCGGGGGCAACACCTGTGGCACGGTCTTCAGTTTGGATGTGGGGCTGACGGTTCCTGGCGCTAGCCTCTCTCCAACAAGCTTGGACTTTGGTGCTCAGGGCTTCCATCGAGTAAACACCCCGCAAAGCGTAACGCTGACCAACACTGGCGTGGCACCGCTGCTCATCTCGGGCATTCTCATCACAGGCGCTGACGCCGGCGACTTCTCGGAAAGCGATAACTGCCCGATGAACCCGAATACCTTGGGTCCCGGAGGCCACTGCTCCATCGTGGTTGTTTTCTCCCCTACGGCTTCTGGCGTGCGGAATGCAGCTGTCACCGTCATCGATAACGCTCTGCACAGCCCTCAGATGGTTCCGCTGACGGGCCTGGGTGTGGGCGGCAAGGTGGGATTGAAATGATCGCGTGAGAGCCCAGGTGAACAATGAACGGTGTCCGATGTCACAGACTCAGGATCGCAACAGAACCATAGTGCTCGCGTTGCGCGATCCCAAAATGAAAGTCCAGCTCGAAGCCCTTTGCTGCTGCATTGCTCGTCCTCGATAAGGAGAAGCCATGAAGATTGCAACTACCTGCTGTTTGGGCCTGCTCCTGTTAATCGGCTCTACAGTGGCCGCACAACGAAAAGTAATTCCGCCGCCCAGCCCGTCCTGCGACGGGTACAGCGGCCTCATAGAATGGGGGTCGCAGTTTCGCTTTGACGCCTGCCACACGGGTTATAACCCGTACGAGGTTATTCTGAGTCCCGCAAACGTTGGAAACCTGGTTATAGATTGGGATTCGATCGACTTTGGCACTTATCCTGATACTTCGCCGGCAGTGGCCAACGGCGTGGTGTACATCGGATCCCGGCCCGGCAACCCGTACCTCCAGCCTGCTGGCTTGTGGGCCTTCGACGCCGTTACGGGAGCACTGCTTTGGAATTACTTGGATGCGGGTGGTGTGCAGTTGTCGCCGAGTGTTGCCAACGGCGTAGTATATTTCGAGGCTGGTGACGGGAAGCTACACGCCTTGAACGCCAGCACCGGAACACCTCTGTGGAACTACGCGACGGGAGGTTACGTCGCTTCTTCGCCGGCGGTGGCCAACGGCGTGGTGTACATCACATCACTTACCGACTATAACCTATACGCCTTGAACGCCAGCACCGGAGCACCCCTGTGGACGCACACTTATTGTAACGGTACGCCGGCAGTGGCCAATGGCGTGGTGTACGTCGGGGGCACGAATGGCTATGGCACGTGGGCTTTAAACGCCAGCACTGGCGAAGCGCTTTGGGAGTCCCCGGTTAGCGCAACTTCGCCAGTGGTGGCCAACGGCGTGGTGTACTTCACCTCTAACGACGGAAACCTGTACGCCCTGGACGCCGGCACCGGAGCACTCCTGTGGGAGTACGTGACCGGCGGGGGCATCGGCCTTACCTCGCCGGCGGTGGCCAATGGCGTGGTGTACTTCGGGGTGACCCTGGGCACCTGGCCCAACTATTACGGGGCTCTGGACGCCTTGAACGCCAGCACCGGAGCACTGCTGTGGACGTACGGGGTCGGGGTGGCGGAGCCCCAGATCCCTGATTCGCCGACGGTGGCCAACAGCGTGGTGTATTTCTCGTCGTGGCCTGGCGATTACCGCGGTTTCCTCTACGCCTTGGACGCCAGCACCGGAGCACTCCTGTTGAGGACCGGCACATCTTGGACATTCAGTTCGCCGACGGTGGCCGACGGCATGGTGTACATCGCTAATGCCGGTAACCTGTTGGCCTTCCATCTGCCGAGTTCGTTGAAGTGACAAAGGAGATTCAGGTTCAAGCTGACGCCCTCGAAGGTAGTGGTGCAGATTTCAAACTGCACCACTACCCCCTCGAAGCGCCGGTGGACTTTAACCGCCGTGCTTATAATTTTACGAAATCTTTATATATCTCCTGCTAGAATGCACGTCTCCATGTCTCGCACCATAGTCACATTCCTGCTCCTGGGGGCCGTATCAGCTTTCGCGGCCGCCCCACAAACGCCGCCGCCATCCAAGCCGAACCTTTCCGGAACGTGGATTTTTGATGCTCAGAAGAGCAGCCTCAAAATTCCTGCGCCATCCAGCATGACTCTACACATTGATCAGAATGATCCCGAGTTTCATTTCGCGCGGACCCAGGTGTACGACAATCAGAGTTTTAACTGGAAGCTGGAAACCGTCGCCGATGGCCAGAAAGAAGTCGTCGAGAAGTCGCCGGCTTACACCACCAATAGCCGCCTCTCCTGGCAGGGCAATTCACTGGTCCTCGACCAAAAGATCGTCGCGGGGGATGGCACGACTGTAAATGACGTGGTGACGTATAGCCTCGGCCCCGACGGCAAAACCCTGCAAGGGGTGGAGCGCCAGGTGACTGTGGGAGCAAAAGGCAGCACCACGAATAAGTGGGTGTACGACAAGAAAGAGCAGTAGCCCTGTTCTGGCAGAGGGAACTCTGAGCGGTCTATCTTCGCTTCAGTTCTCCATCTTTGCGCGCGCTAGCTTCTTCACCACGGCTGCATCTTCAAGCTTGCGGACCTCAATTCGCACCGCGGTTCCTTCGGCGTACTTTTTGGCGCTCTTGATAAGCGTACTGACACGCCCGGGCAAGCCGCTGGCCAGCGCCGCTTGCACTGCTTTGTCGCCCAGAGCGAACGACGCTCGGAAGCAGCCTTGCAGCGGAGCCAGGTAGACGATGATTCGGTCACCGCGTTTGATGCGGAGCGACCAGCCTGCTTTCGGCGAGTAGGTGTTCCATTCGTGGATAGTGAGGTTCAGCTCGGCTGCCAATTCGGTCAGCAACTGGTCCCATAGCGGCCTAGCCGGGCCAAGTGCGGCGGTCAGCTCAGCGTCGGTGGGTGGCTTCGGCTTGCCGATAAAGGCGTTGGCGAGGGGAACGGAGCGCTCCGCGGCTTTCGTTCTTGCCATTGCAAGACTATATGCCGCGAAATGAATTTTGCAGAGTACCGGGGCTCACACGGCAGCGTGATTTCGCGAAGCAGCGAATTCTGTGAGAAATCTAGGTCAGACGTACGAATCCGGCTAAGTGCTTCTGCCGCAGAGTGCCGAACCAAGCAATCTGAGCTTCCCTAGGCGTTCTTGCGCTCTGGCGATGCTGTGCCGAACTCACGAACTCGAGTGGAGCTTGTGGCTTTGCCGCCCTTGCTGGCAGCGGCGGCATGCGCTGTTGCCTCGGGGCCATAACGCTCCAGCAGAACCGGGACCAGCGCCCCCTCTGCTTCCTTCACGAACGTCATCTTGCCCGTCGCATCGCGATCGATGCGGATAAAGTCCCCCAGTTTCACCTGCCCTGTGGCTACCAAGTTAGCCAGCGGGAATACCAGGTAGCGCTCGATGGCGCGCTTCAGATGGCGGGCGCCGTACTTCAGGTCCGTGCCCTCTAGAAGCAGAAACTCCTTTACCGGAAGAGTGCAGCTGAAAACGAACTGGTTGTTACCCGTGGCCTGGAGAATGCGCTGCTGCACCAGCCCCAACTCGATTTCCAGGATCTGTTCCAAATGCTCCGTCCGCAGCATACGAAAGACTACGACCTTGTCGATGCGGTTCATGAACTCGGGCGAGAACTTGCGGCGTGCCGCTTCGACGGCCGTGCGCTGGATCTTGTCGTCGAGCCTCGCGTCCATCTGCGCCGGCGTCTGGGCGAAGCCCAAGGTGCCGTTGATCATCTCGTTCATTTCGGCGGCGCCCAGGTTCGAGGTCATCACGATCACGCACTGCGACAGATCCACTCGCCGGTTATCGCCCAGCGTGAGCGTTGCCTTGTCAAGAATACCCAGCAGGAGTTGCCACAGTGCGTCCGAGGCCTTCTCGATTTCGTCGAACAGCAGAATCGAGAGCTTCAGCTTCTCCGTGTGCCACTGGTTGAGAGCTTCTTGTGTCAGCAGAGGGTGGGTTTCGCGGTGTCCCAGATAGCCTGGCGGCGAGCCAATCAGCTTGGCGATTTCATGCGAGTGCTGAAATTCGGCGCAATCGATCTTGACGCAGGCATGGGGGTCGCCGAACAGAGATTCCGCCACGGCTTCGACGACGCGAGTTTTACCCGAGCCGGTTGGGCCGAGAAACAGCAGGTTGCCGATCGGCCGGCCCGGAGGGTTCAAGCCCGCCAGAAACATCTGGTAGATTTCCGCAACCTTCTCGATTGCGGGATCTTGGCCTACGATCTTTCGCCGTAGCGCGGTTTCAAATTCCAACGCATCATTGCTGCGCCGGGTAGGATCCAAGGTTGCGTTCAATCCAGTCTTCATAATTGCTGCCAACTTACCGCCTGATGTCGAGCATCAGCGACTAAGCCACATCAATGAGATGGAGCTTGCATACGCTGAGTTGTTCCCCCCACATCTGGCCGAGGTCGCGCGCTGCAGAGAGAATTCCATCTGCATAGGAATTGGATGTTCCAGAGCACAGTTTCGGCGGTTTACTGACTAGTTAAAATTTTGACAAGAATACGTATCCGCTGAGTCACCGCGCCGCCCGGCAGCGGCTTTGCATGGCGCATTCCGCGCTTCAAAGAGCGTTAATGCTGGCATGCCGCCCCTAAAAGGGGGCTCAGGATTTGTGGACGATCCGAAACCCAGGACTTCGTCCTGGGCTGAACTGAGTCGTCCCGCTGTGTGCTGGACGGCGGTAACCCAGTAATGGACAACGAACCCGAGCTCTCGACCGCTGATCTCGAGCAAGCTGAAGGCGAGCACTGTGGGATGAGGACTGTACAGTTCCGTAGCAAAAACCTGCAGATCTTGCAACCGTTCCTCAGCTCGCGTGAGCTCGGGCATGAACACAATTCCTGTGAACAAGAAGGGCGCCAGTGACGGCGCCCTGAGTCTTCTTATCTCTGATCACAGTTACGGCACTTCAATTAACTCCACTTTGCCGTCCTTGCGACGGTGCAGCACGTTGACTTTGCCCTTACCATCGCGAAAAACGAATACCTCGCGGTCGCGGAATTCGCACTCCTTGACCGCTTCTTCTATGGTCATCGGACGCATGGCGACAGCATCCTGCGAATGGACCAAGTGCGCTTCGGTGGTGCGAGCGATGGCCGGAAACTTGTGCACCACCACCGGAACGGCGGTGGCCGAGGTGGCGCCCACGGCGATTTGCATCTCCGCCTCAGCCTCGACGGGAGCCTTCCAGCTCTTGTCTTTCGGTTTGCGATGGGTAGTGCGGCGGCGGCCATTATTGCGGATCGCCTGCGTCTCAATATGGGCGATCGCCTGGCCTACTGCAACAAGCATGTCGCTGGCCTCGGCCAGTCCGACCAGATGACCACGCCGCCGCTTCACCGTAATTTCCGCGATGTTGCGGTGCTTCTCCACGGTGAGAATCACCTTGCTGTTGAAGTTGTCGCCCAGGATTTTTATGAGTTTGTTGAGGCCCGATTCGACCTCGTCACGAACGGCGGGAGTGATTTCATACTGCCTTCCAAAATACTCGACGGTCATTGGGCTCCCTTCCTGAAGAACTCTCGAGCTGCCTTCACTGTTCTTTTCCGTCATCTCCGTTGCCGAGATACGCTTCCAGCGCAGCGCGCAACGCCCGACGAAAGCGCTGCATTTCCTGCTCGTGTGTTGCTATCTCTTCATGGAGCCTGTCCATCCGCTTGCCTTGCTCCTCCATCCGCTTGCCTTGCTCCTCGCGCTGTTTCGCGAGCAACTCCAGGCTCATCGTCAGGCCTTCGATACGCTCATCAATCGACGGCCTTCGCTCTTCGGGCATATTGTTCCTCCGGCTGGCTCCCGCCGCTACCATTTTAGTATTTGCTGTTTAGCCAGTAGCAAACCCGATCGAGGCGCCAGTACAGCAGCTAGTTTTTTACTCTGCGCTGGTGGGTGCTCGGGATGCGCATATCTTCCCGGTACTTCGCGACCGTGCGGCGGGTGACCTGGATGCCCTGCGTCTGGAGGATGCGGGTGATCTGCTCGTCGGTCAACGGCCTGGTGGGATCTTCCTCCTCGATGAGCTTCTTGACCCGCCGCTTGAGAATCAGCAGTGAAGTGCTGCTGCCCTCCGGGCCGTTCACGCTCTCGCTGAAGAAGTATCGGAGTTCGAAGACGCCTTGCGGGGTATGAGCGTACTTGTTGGCCACGGCGCGACTGACGGTCGAGGGATGGACCCCGATCTCCTCCGCCACTTCCTTAATCATCATGGGCTTCAGATGATCGATGCCGTGGTCAAGGAAGTCGCGCTGGCGATCGAGAATCGAATAGCAGACGCGAAGAATGGTCTGCTTTCGTTGCTCGATGTTCTTAATCAGCTGGATGGCCGACTTGTATCGCTCTTTGACGTAGTTGCGGACGTCCTTTTCCGCCGCTTCCCGGCTCAACAGCCGGCGGTAGGCGGGATTCAGGCGCAACTGCGGAACTTCTTCGTCGTTCATCAACACCAGATACTCATCGCCCTGCTTAACGAAAGCAACGTCGGGCTCGATGAGCCGCGTTTCCGCTTTGTTGTAACGCAGCCCAGGGCGCGGATCGAGGGTGCGAATAAAATCCATGCCCCGCATCACCGCTTCCAGCGGGCGGCCCATAGCTTTGCCAATCTCTTTGTAATGCTTGTTCTGTAGGGCGTGCAGATGCTGATCGACCAGCACGATAGCGTCATCCAGCGCTTCCAGTTCAGCCAGATGGCCGCCGTTCCCGTTCTTGCGGTCCACCCGCTTCAAACCGTGCAATTGCGCCAGCAGGCACTCGCGAAGATCGCGCGCGCCCACACCGACCGGATCCATCTGTTTCACCAGATCGATGGCTTCGCCCAGGGCATCGCGACTGAAAGGTACACGGGCGGGAGCGCTGCGCGGCGGCACGAGTTGCGGACGCACAACCTGCGCTTCGCCGCTGGCCTGAACTTCAGCAGATGGGCTTGGTTCGGGGACCGAGCTTTCTTCGGGAATCAAGCTCTCTTCCACCGCAACCGCGACGTTGGGTTCCAACCCTTCGGGCTCGATGCCTGCAACCGCTGCTGATGGCGCGGAAAACGATGTCGCCTCCGCCTTTTGCTCTGGGACGGCGCCTACCCCGGTTTCTCCCGGCTCCGTCTGAGCCGTGTCCGCCAAGCCGAGCAACTCATCTTCCGTGGCGGTAAGGTAGCCTTCCTCGTTCAGGTTGCCGATCACCAGCTCCGCTGCGCGATAGACGTCCTCATGCACGTGCAGCGAACCCAACTGCCACATCAGGTGATCGGTCAATGTGCTGGGCTTGGAGAGGAAGTTTTCGAACGAGGGCTTCTCGCTCTCCTCCATCTCGATCGAGGTTCGCAACCCGGGATCGAGATATTCCGAGAAGAACGAGCCGAAGTCGATTTCTTCGAAAGGATCTTTTTCTTCCTGGGTGGTGGCAGCCGGCTGCTCCTGCTGAACCGCCAGCGAACTCTCGCGCTCCAGTCGCTCTTCGCGCGCCGAGATCTCATCCAGCAGCGGAACCGAGTCCTCCAGTTCCTCCAGAACCGGATTCTCCGTCAGCTCGGCATTGATCATGTCGGCCAGCTCCAGCTTGTTGAGCGCCAGCACGCTGACCATCTGCACGAGACCGGGCGTCAGAATCTGCTTCTGGGAAACTTTGAGGTTTAATCTGGGCTGCAATAAGGCCATTCGAAGGAACCCTGAGGAGCGCAACCCCTCGCCTAAATTCTAAACCAACGAGAAGCTCTCGCCTAAGTAAACTCGCTTCACTTCCGTATCATTTCCGAGCTGCTCCGGCGTGCCTGACCGGAAAATTCTTCCCTCGTTAATAATGTACGCTCGGTCCGTCACCGACAGTGTCTCGCGAACATTATGATCCGTTACCAGCACCCCGATGCCGCTCGCTTTTAGATCGAAGATGGTCTTTTGCAGGTCGAGGACCGCAATGGGATCGATTCCGGAAAAGGGTTCATCCAGCAGAATGAACGACGGCGAGATACACAGGCAGCGCGCAATCTCCACCCGCCGGCGTTCGCCGCCGGAAAGCGCATAGCCGCGGTTCTTGCGGATCACTCCGAGCCCCAGCTGATCGATCAACTTCTCCATGCGCTCGCGACGCTCATGCCACGACATCGACTGCGCTTCCAGCACCGCCAATATGTTGTCCTCAACCGTCAGCTTGCGAAAGATCGAGGGCTCCTGCGGCAGGTAGCTGATGCCATGATTGCGCGCCCGCAGGTACATGGGCACGTCGGTGATGTCCTCCCCGTCAATCAACACTCGCCCCGTGTCGGACGGGATCAGGCCGACGATGATGTAGAAGCTGGTGGTCTTGCCGGCTCCGTTGGGGCCCAGCAGACCTACAACCTCACCTTGTTTTACGTGGAGATTGACCCCGCTGACGACCCTTCGACCGCGGTAGCTTTTGCCGATCTCTTCCGCCGATAACGTCTGCATTTACTTCGTGGTACGAGCGCGAGTGATGGTGGGAGAAGAGCGTTTACTCTCTACCAGCACCCTATCATCGTGACTGTAGAAAGTCAACGAATCGCCCCATACCGTACCCCGTTCGGCATCAAAAATGCTCGGCGATTTGCCAGTCAGCAGGTACTTGCCATCGTCGGCGGTGTAAACCAGCCGATCGCCAACCGCGCGCCGGTTGGGTTCGGTGACGACAACTTTTCCGATCGCGACCATGTGATCGATTTTGCTGGGAGCATCCGGACCGGGCAGCGCGGGCCCTTTTGGTTGTGGCGCTTTTTGCGGCGGCGTTGAAGCACTGTCGTTGGGGTCGGCCTCTTTCAAGTAGACGTCGAGCTGCTGCGCGGTGAGCGTGCCGCTCGTGCTCTTGGCCAGAACATTGCCTGTATACCGGGCGCGACGCTCTTCGTCCACGTAGGTCAGCTTGTCGGCGCTCACATCTACCGGCGTCAGCTTGCCGTCCTGGCTTTGTTGCACAAACAAGCTGGTCACCGCCTGCGATTTGTCGGACTCGGCAATGATGGCGCGCTTCTGATTGTCGAAGTCTATCTTGGGCGCGCGGACTACGTTCGCGGTCTGCCACAACCGCACATTGCCCGTGTAGTGCGCGATGCCTGGATCCTTGTACGACTTCATATGCTGCGCGGTCACGTGGATGGGATCGGAATTGGCCAGCAGCGCGCCATTGGGCTGTGGCTTCAGGTCGCTGTAGGTGGTTTTCACGTCATCGTCAGCGAAGCCTTCCCCGCTCTGGCGATTCATGCGCACATGGGTCGCGGTCGTGGTCATGCCGCCATCAATCACGCGTGGCGATCCCGTCAATACCAGGATCTGGTCGCTTGGGGTGTAGGTCGCGGTATCGGCAAAGGCGGCCCGGCCTCCGCTGTTCGGACTCGAAGAGGCCTCGTGGTATTCGAAGTTGCCGGTCTGAATCAGCTTTTCCACGCCGCCGTCAGCAGCAAAGGTGACATCAAGCTTCTGGGCGGTACTGACCTTGTCTGGTTCATCCGGCGTGGTGGAAACGATGCGCGAATCCGGCCAGCCGTGCAGGGTCTGAATGCGATTGTTGTCACCGAAGGTGGCGTGGAACTTGCCCGCGGTCGCCACCGTCGTCGAGTTACTGCCCATGTCCTGGTCCTCTTTCGCAGGCTTCGATCCCGCTGGCGCGGGCAGTATGGTGATGGCAGCCTTACCTACGGTGTCGCCGGTCTTGAGCTGATTACCGTTTGCCAACTGGAAGTCCAGTTGGTCGGCGGCGATCTCCATCGGCTGGCCGCTGGTTCCGGGGCCCCCGGCAACTCCCGGCTTTGGACTTGCCGGGGTGGTGGTTCCAGATTTAGCGGGCTGGGGGTCCTGCTTCAACCTGGCATTCTTCACCATGTGAAAGCGGGAGGCCTGCTTCTGGTCGTCGAAATCAACAATGAAGGTGTCGGCCGAGCCGTGCACGACGCTGGCGCCCTGGGTGTCGAACTTAGCGCCGCCCGACAGGATTGCCTGTTGAATCGAGTTCTTCGGGCCCATGTTGAGATCGCCGCGCGGTCCCACGATGTCAACGACCGACGGCCCATGGCTCTGGATGTGAACGTTGCCCTCGGCCACCACGTGTTGGACACTATTGTCCGGCTCGAAAAGCAACGTCCCCTTATCGGCGGTCAGGGTCCTGTCCGGCTGATCAATCTTGACGTTGAACAGAGTCGCTTGCCGGGGGTCCTTCTGGATCGTTCCGCCGCTCCCGGTGATGATCGCGGGATGGGCGCCCGTGGTAACGATGTGCACGTCCGATTTCAGTTGCAGTTGATTGCTGCTGGAATCGTAGTACGCCCCCTTGGCTGAACCGTAAGCTTGCTCGCTGCGAAACTCCACCACGTCCGCCGTCTGCGCTATCCCCGTCTTCTGGTTGAAGATCAGGTCATGCGTCATCAGGTGTAGCGGGTTCTTGAGTTCCTCCGGCGGCGCCTGGTCCGGCTTGCTCGGTCCTTCGGCGTTGCCCTGCAAATCGATGTGAACTTCGCCCACTGCCTTGACATCGCCGGTCTGGGGATTGTAGGTGAACTGGTTGCCGTAGATCTCGTCGTAACGGTCGTGCCGGTGCCCGTAAACCACGATGTGCACATTGTGCAGATCGGCATGGCCTCCGGCCTTGAACTGAACCGTCCGGGAGGCTCGGATCGTGTATAGCGTCCGGCCGGCTTCAGACTTGGAAAGAGAAAAGCCCTCGCTGGTCTGCTGGATGTCAATCCCCAGTTGCTTGGGGACATTGTGCAGAGTGGGGCCTTCGCGGGAACGCGCGATCCAGTACGAAAGGGTCACGGCGGCAACCAGAACACACACGCTGACGACCAGCCATTTTCGTACCTGAGCTAATGATTGGAACATCCAGTTTCGATATTACGCCAGGGCAGGAATCGAGCCAAACTCGTAGCCGGCCAGTTGCTAAGGAAGTTCAGTGAAGTGTAGTTCGTGAAGGGAACGCCTTCAGAGACTGTGTCGCGACCGCCCTCGCAATTTCGTGCTGGAACAAACAGCTCGCGGCGCGGCCAAACCAGCCGCGCAGCGGCGACATGATGTTAGGCGTGGGCGTAAGCCCACGCGCCAAGTGGGAGAAAAGCCGAGCCGCAGAGCGGCGACACCGGGTTGCGGCACAGTCTCTTCAGTCCGTCCGCAAACGGCACAAAATGAATGCGGCTTCGGCCGCTGAGGGACCTCACTGTTTCATCGGGCTTTGGCTAATGCAGCAGCGAGAAACTTTTCTCGGGCGAGCGGATGACCAGGCAATCGCAGGGCATGTCGTGCAGCGCTTGCCGGTGCTTGGTCCAGCCCGACATCATGAAGCCCACCATCAGACAGAATAGCGACAGGAACTTCATCAAGTGCCGCACCGTGGCCTGACCGAAGGAGATTTTGCCGCCGTCGGAGCTAACTACCTCAAGCCCAAGCAGGCGCTTTCCAATCGTCGCACGCCAGGAAGAGCTCTCCATGAAGGCACAGTACAACCATGCGCCTATGGACAGCACCAGGATGAATGCCACCCCGGCGGCAACTTTGGACGCGAACAGAGAAATTCCCAGCAGACGGCCGAAGCGCCGCAGGGCAAAATCGATGGCCACGGTAAGGACGAGAGCTCCGGCAGCCTCCAGGCAGACGTCGATGGCCCCCGCACATACCCGGAGCCAAAAGCCTGCATACTCGAACTTATCAGGCGTAGAGGACACAAAGCTCGCGGGCGCTTTGACTGCCTGCGAAGAATTTACCGTCGAACCAGGCGGTTCGGTAAGCAGGTCTCCGCAGAACAGGCAGAATCTACCATCGGGCAGGCGGGTGCTGCCGCAACTTGCGCACACCTCATCCAGCACCATCTCCATCGGTTGGGAATACTACGCCGGAGTAGCTGACCTGTAAAGCGCGGCTGAACTCCACGATTATGATTAAGAGCCGTGGCAGGGAAAATCGGTTATTGGGCTTGACTGTCAGACATTTGCAGGTATATTGTGATATATTTATCACAGTCCACGGAAAAGTTAGGCATCGGAAAGTCCATCGGACCTGTAATCCGTCGCGCGTTTTGAGGGCTCGACGCCCTCTGCTTTTCGCACCACAACTCTTTTATACGTAGCTCAAGAGATTTCTTGAAAATTGGAACAGGCGATGCTAGGCTGGTAAGTGTGATATATATGTCACGTCTAGCAACGAGTCGTGCGCCCCTTGCAGCTGACTTTCAGACAGGTCGAGGTGTACTCAGATGCTCATGGTAAAGAGCCCTTCTGGCGTTGGCTGCGTAAGCTAGATAGGTCTGTTAGAGCGCGTATACAGGTTCGCATGCGCAGGCTGATGAATAACGATTTTGGAGATCATCATGCGGTTGGCGATGGCGTCTCTGAGCTGCGATTTCATTTTGGATCTGCTCCTCGTGTTTATTACGGAGAGATCGGGGATGTAATCCTCTTGCTGTGGGGCGGCGATAAAGATACTCAACAAGATGACATTAAGCGGGCAAAAGATTACTGGGCGGATTACCATGCCAGAGCCAAGTAAGCCGTTTTTCTCCCTATTATTGCAAGACTTGACTGACGCTGATGAGGCTGCAGCGTACATCGTGGCCGCACGGGCTGAATCGCTTGAAATGTTCCGCACAGCGATCAGAGACGTAGCCCAAGCCCATAAAATGGCGAACGTGGCAAAAACCTCTGGTGTCACTAGAGAAAACCTATACAGGGCATTTTCGGAAGAAGGAAATCCAACGCTTGACACCTTGGACTCGGTGCTGTCCGCTATCGGTCTAGAACTCCTTGTAGCACCCAAGGGAAGTGCTGTTGCAATGGGGCCCTCTCCTGCTTCGTTCCAATCACGCTTACGCAAGAATCAACGCAAGGCGGCCAAGGGAGGAGGTACAATGCCATCAATGCAAGCGGCTCAAATGGCCCTTCCTTTTGCTGGAATTGCGAAAGCCGCAGCCGTTAACCCTATAGAAAAGACCAAAGAAATAGTCGCTGGTACTGGTAGGGCATCGGTGTTCACGGCTTTTCGTCCTCTCTTTACCCAGTTGGCAGAAACAGAGGACGCAATCTCTTTACCTTTTAATTCAATAGCGGCAACCGCGTCGAACGACTACGGAATACTCGTTAATATCTAAAATCACAAAAGGGTTAATTACGATGCCAGCACAGCACAAACAAGAGATCAAAGTCTCGAAAGAAAGTACTTCCCTACCGCAATCGAATATTGACTTTCGACGGGCCGATGATTACTTCGCTGAATATGCCAACAATGCAAAACTCGATTCAAGTAACTGGGATTTGAAGCTAACTTTTGGCGAGATAGATCTAAGCTTTGGCCCTAATGTAGTAGTACAAAAGTTCGGAGTAACGATTCCGTGGCCGCAAGCAAAAGTACTGCATTACTTCTTGACGCTGCACCTCCTAGGCCATGAGGCAGAGTTTGGAAGAATTATTATTCCCACAGGAATAATTCCCGCTTGGCCGAAAGAGGCGCCTCCCGGCGTTTCGGAAGAAATTTGGAAGAAAGCCCAGCAATGGTATGAGGAGTTCATTACTAAGAATCCAGAGGCAGCGACTACTTCCAAATGAAGAGAGATGAGGACCAATTCGACGCGGTTCTCAGCCTCATTCAGACACGGCAGAAGAAGGAATCAGAGATAAGGGTCCTGAAGAAAGGGCCTAAGCCTTCTCTCCCGAAGTCAGGTGTGACGTAGCGCCTGGCGGGAGGCCCCATTCGGTCTTGTGGGCAAATCTTTGCACTTCGAGGTGCAATACTTTGCATATAAAATCTGCGACTTCTGCGGATTCTCTGTACTTTGACTGATTTACATCTTGCCTGCGTGGATGGCGACGTGCATAGTATCTGTGGAATCTTTCGCCTTGAAGATTCTGGCGGAGGAGACAGCCAATGCTAAAGAAATTATCTCTGTTGTTCTGCCTCTGTGCTCTGGCGGCTACGGCCTACGCCGGTAGCATCCCCTTCAGCGGCTCGGGATCGAGCGGGACGATACAAACGGGTCAGCCGTTCGCGTACGATTTCGACGGCGGCGTGTTTGAGCCTGACTGGGGGATCCCCGGGGTGGGAGCTGGCATAGCCACGTGGAATGGCCCCACAGTCGATTCCTTCCAGATCACCTTTGATCTTCCCCCGGGAGTTGTGATCGATCCCGCGATGGTCAGCCTGGGGCAGAGCGGCGACTGTGTCGGTGGTGCCGCCGGCGGTACCGCATTTTGCGCCGAGCCCTACACCTCGCCCTGGATCGCAAATCTGGTCGGCGACAACACCATTATGTTTATGGCAACCCAGGGAAATTTACTGACCACGGGCGATCCGTTTTTCGTCAATATCTTTTTCACCGGTGGCGACCCGAATGGAACGGATTTCTCTGGAGAGTTCAACGTCGTCCCGGAGCCAGGCAGCGTGATACTGCTGGGCACGGGAATTCTGGGATTCGCAGCCTATCTTCGCAGACGCATACTGCCGTAACCCT
Organism: uncultured Acidobacteriaceae bacterium; assembly: GCA_963785825.1. Lineage (GTDB taxonomy): Bacteria > Acidobacteriota > Terriglobia > Terriglobales > Acidobacteriaceae > Bog-257. Next base: position 58,899 of record CAWAWQ010000005.1, read on the forward strand.
CCTTCGGGGATGCGGAGAAGCCGGAGTCAATCGACTCCGGCTTTTTCCTGCCACAGCCAATAGTGCGTGGCGTTCCTATATTTGGCGAAGAGTCGCGCCCTGAGTGGTGCTGATAAAGCTCAATCCCGCCAAGATCGCATTCCAAGCTGGTCCGGCCGCTGCGGCCTACCGGGCGCGGCGGAATTCCGGCCCCGGACCGCAGCGCCACGCTCGACTGACGAATGTAAGCCATCTCAGGCTGCGTCACGATACGTGTAACCTCAGTTTTCCAGGTCGACTAAGCGACAAACAAATCCCCATCCGCCCCCGAGTTCGCTGACCGCTAGCGTCAGCTCGTTGCTACCCTTCTTCAAGGGGAGGTAGACCGCATCGTTTTCCGGGTTAACGATGCCCAGGAATCCGGGGTCGCGGAAACCCTGCGCGCTTCGGCCTCGGTAGAGAATCTTCCCATTCAGGAACACGCTGACGTCGTCGCTATAGCCAATGTGGAGCTTTTTCACCTGGTCACGGTCGGAGTCGATGCTGGTTCGGGCGTAGATCACCTTCATCCCGGGCTGTGGTTCCAGACGCCTGGAAAAGTCGCCCTGAAAAGTCACCATCGGATGAGGAGCTTCGCGGTAGCGATAGAGCACCACAAAGCCAGGCGGTTCCGCTTCGACATCCTGCCAAGGTATGGCATCGCTCTCGGAGGGCGTGAGCGGGCGCTCCAGATTGCGTGCGAGCGCATCGTACGAAGGCGACAGGCTCCACTTGGTCAGGGTGCCGGGCGGCATCGGCGGCAGGTGCCGCTCCCAGTGCACATCGGGCGTTGTCCGTATTTCGAAATTCGAGTAACACGTCGCACCTTTCAGGTCATACAAGGCCACCTGGCCTTTCTGAATACCGCTTTTTAAATCGTTCATGACGAGCGCGGGCTTATCCATGTCTTTGACATACAACTTGGCTTGCGCGCCCACTACCTCCAGCCGCAGGTGGAACCAGACATCTTTCGGGATATCGACCGCCCCAGTGAAGCCTGGCCCATTGTAGATTTGCCAGTTCCGGCCGGTATTGAGCACCGGCGTGTACTGCATGGCGTCAGCGAGACCGGACTTATGCTGGCGGAGGTAGATCTCTTCGGCGTTGGCGCCATCGTTTGCGATGCGAAACTGCATGCCGAAAAACCCACGCTTTGCAGATGTCGCAACATCCACATCGACAACACCATCGCGCATTTCAAAGTCCTTCAAAGTCGCCGCTCCACCATCGAGAAGAAGGCACTTGCGGCCTTGATAGTCAGCTACCTTGGCTTGCCCTTCCAAGTCCCAACGCGGGGAGTCGGAGGGAACGGAAAGCGTCTGCGTTTGGGAATGGACCGCGGACGCAAAGAGAAGAGTAAGGGCGCAAAGAGCAACACGTCGAAGCGTAGCTTGCCCGCATATGGACATCCTGATCCTCCTGAACTTCTCACCACACTTGCCCCTTGTCGCAAGACTGGAGCTTGTGGACGACTTGACCAGAGAAACGTTAGGTGGAGGCGCGATATACGACTCGAATAAACGGATTTTTGGGCTGGATAGCTGCCGTGAGTCCAACGCACCGAGCCCGCATCTACGAGATATGGCACACGCAAACGAATTCAGCTTTGATGAAGCGATCGCGGTTCTTGGCCGCACGCCCGCAGCGCTCGACGCACTCTTGCGCGGCCTGCCTGAGGTCTGGGTGCAGCGCAACGAAGGACAAGGCACTTGGAGCGCCTTCGACATCGTGGGTCATCTGATCTTCGGGGAGCGCACCGACTGGATGCCGCGGCTGCGAATCATTCTGGAGAACGGCGAGACTCGGGCCTTCGATCCCTTCGACCGCTTCGCACAGTTCAAAGAGAGTCAAGGCAAGTCACTGGAGCAACTGCTGGAGGAGTTCGCGCAATTGCGAACTAAGAATCTCGCCGATTTGCACCTGCTCAATTTGCAGCCGGCAGACTTTGCTCGACACGGAAGACATGCGGCGTTAGGACCGGTCACCTTATCCGAGCTTTTGGCCGCGTGGGCGGTCCACGATCTTACGCATCTGCATCAGCTGTCGCGCGTGATGGCCCACCAGTATCGAGAGGCGATAGGACCTTGGAGCGCTTATATGGGCGTGATGCAGTGTGACGGCCATAGCGCTCCCTAGGTGTGAATCAAAGCGCAGACCGCCACTTATCCGGCAGAGAGAGTGCCGTCCGGAACGACACCTGCGGCAAGCTTCGGGTGTGAAGCCGTTATATTGGGGTTCCCTCCTGCCCCAGCGTCGCCTGCGCAAATAATGGCCGCCCTGAGATTGGGCGGCCTGCAAATCCCCCAAGAGAAGGTTATAGATGCACCCGCGGTTGCCGATGCCAATCGCACGTCACCAGCGACGGATGCGGACAGCGACTAACATGAGCGCCGACCCGAGGAGAAGCAGACTGGACGGCTCCGGAGTCGCCCCCGCTGTCGAGACCACCACGTTATCGAGCAAGTCACCTATAAAGCCCGGGGTATCGCTCGCAAACAGAAGGTACCCAGGGGAATTGACCGTCACTGGCTGATTGATAACAATCCCGCTGGTATCGTCCATACTGGTTAGAGTAAAGGTTTGGTTGTAGTCCCCAAAAGTCACCGTCGTGGCTGCCGTGAAGTCGCGCTGGCTGCCGATCAGGTCAAAGCTCAGCAGGTAATTACCGGCCGGAAACAGCATGTTTGACTGTAGCTGCCCCTGGGAGTTAAAGCCGTCCATGTCGATGCAGTTGCCCGACTCGGGCGGCTGGCACAGGAAACCAAATATGCCCCCATTTGCGACGATGTCAACGTTGGTGCCGTTGATCGTATGAAAAGCACCCACGAACATTGCGCCTTCCTGTGGCATCAGTTCGTCAAAGTTTTCATTCAGAACCACACCCCCCACCCCGCCGTAAAGCGAAGTGGAAAGGCAGCATAGGGTTATTGCGAGGATCAAAGACGTGCGTCGTATAAGCCCTCCGAGATTTCCCATGATCGCACTCCTTTAATACATGGTCGTTCTGTCGGGCCCCATTTCATTTCGCCATCCTGGAATACGCGCACGCTAGCATGACTGTGACTTCTCAGTCTGTGCGTTCGATCACCCTCGATTGTTCAACGCCTTTCATCACCAGTGGTAGTCAAGCGCATGTAAAAAGGATGCCGGAGGAATGGCTGAGTCGGCTCGCACGGCACAACTCGCAAAAAAAAACGGCCCAGGAAGTCTATGGCCAATGTTAGCGAGTTTTTCAGCGGCCTCTGAAGCCGTGCCCTTGCAAGTCTGGCTACGGCAAACTTTGGCACACCTTTTAGAGAGAGTCTGATTAAGCGCGACTGAAGTCCCTCAGGGGCTAAAGTGTCTGCCAGAGAACGGTGTCGCCGCTCGGCGGCTCGGTTTTTCTCCCGCTTGGCGCGTGGGCCTACGCCCACGCCTAACATCATGTCGCCGCCGCGCGGCTAGTTTGGCCGCGCCGCGAGTTGTTTGTTCCACCACGAAATTGCGAGGGCGGTCGCGACACAGTCCCTGAAGGCCGCCCCCTTCAAAACTTCAACTTAATCAGAGCTTCCTTAGACGTTACTGTGCATTTCGGCGGAGGGTTGCGTCGTTGCGCTTCGCGACCTTTCTTTGACCGAAATCAGCAGCAGCGTCGCGTCATCGGCGAAATTGCCCCGGGAATGGTTACGAACCTGGGCCATGATTTCCGCGTAATGCTCGGGAAGCGGCTTGTTCTCCGGATCGTTTAGCAAGGCCGCCAACCGGTCTGGACCGAACTCCTCGCCTGCATCGTCGGCAGCTTCGGTGACGCCATCCGTGTAAAGCAGCAGGCGGTCGCCGGAGGCGAGCACAAGCCGCTCCGAGCGAAAGCCCGAATCCAGCATGAACCCGAGCACGGGACGCGTAGACTCCAGCGATTCGACCATTCCATTGCATCGCCGCAGGATTGGCGGGCAATGTCCTGCATTGACGAAATGCAGCACGTATGTTTTCAAATCGAGAACGCCATAGAAGATGGTGACGTAGTGGCCCTCGCCGAGTTGGTTTCGCAGGGTGGTTTCGACTTGCGCCAGCACACTTTCCGGGCTGTTGCTGGACGACGACAGCGTGCTGACGGACGCGTAGAGCATGGCTGCGATTAACGCACCCGGCGTGCCTTTCCCCGATACATCGGCCACACAGAAGTGCAGCGTGTCGGGACTCGGCTGCCACACTCCGAAGTAATCGCCACCCACCACTCCCGCAGGAATACTGTCTCCGAAAAGCTCGACCTCCGGTGCTACCAGGTGACGCTTGGGAACGATGCGCGTCTGCAACTGCTGTGCATCCTGGCGCTCATAGTCCGATACTCGCTGCGAGGAGCGGAGCTGTTGCACTCGTGCAGTCAGCAATCTCACCTTCTCCAGCAGGGCGGCGTTTTGCCAGGGTTTCTCGATGAAGTCGGATGCACCGTGCTTCATCGCACTGACAGCCAAATCGACATTGCCCCACGCGGTCAGTGCGATGATAGGCAGTGTGCTGTCGAGCTCGCGCAGGCGCTGAATCAGGTCCAAGCCTTCCAACCCCGAGGTACTGTCCCGCTGATAGTTCATGTCGAGCATGGCGAGATCGGGCGCCTGTTGCTGGGCAGCGATCAGCGCCTCATTGGGAGAGGAGCATAGCGTGACCGAGTAACCGTGCCCACGAAGCAGCATCGCCAGAGCTTCACGCACATGCTCCTGATCTTCTGCAATCAGCACTCTCGCCGAGGTGGATGCGTCAGCCATAAGATTTCCCTTCCTACCTTACTGCAGACGGATTGCCATCGAGGAAGTGGATTTATGTCATTACAAATAGTAGGCAAATTGCAGGAATGCGCCTCAGTCGCGCCCACAAACGGCACTAGGTTGTCCGAAACTGGACAGAGGGATGCTAGCCTCGTCTCCGGGTGCTGGGATGCTAGTCTTTACAGGCTCACGAAACGGCAAATTCCGTCGCAGGGGCCTGCGAATCGCATGGCTAGACGCAAGGTCGCGTCAAGCATTTCCCAATCTTCGGCTGCACCATGTAAAATCAGGTGTTTACCCCTGCGAGCATCACGCTCCAGGCTGGTTTTGCCAGATGCTCCGGCTCCTAGCCGGGTATTCTGCTGGTCGGAGTGTCCCGTAACGCATTGTCTTCCTCAGTAACGGCCGCCGCCACTGGCGAGGCCCGTCCGGGACGCAGCGGCTACCAAGAAAATGCAATCAGCGAAGGAGCTTTACACGAATGGCGATTCCAGCCACCCAATTGCGTCCGGGCATGGTCATCAAGCACAACAACGATCTGCACTCGGTATTCAGCGTGGAGCACCGCACCCCGGGAAATTTGCGAGCCTTCATCCAGGCCAAGCTGCGCAACCTGCGTACCGGCGCCATGTTCGAACACCGCTTCCGCTCCGGCGATCCCATCGAGAAAATCACGGTGGATGAAGTGCACATGGAGTTTCTTTATGCCGATGGCGACGACTACTACTTCATGAATACCGAGAACTACGAGCAATTGCATCTCGGCAAAGACATCCTGGGCGACGCGGTGGACTATCTCATCTCCAACCTGCCGATCAAAGTGGAGTTCTACGATGGCAAGGCGGTCGGCGTGGAGTTGCCGCAGACGGTGGACCTCACGGTGGTGGAGACCGAGCCGGGATTGAAGTCCGCGACCGCCAGCAGCGTTACCAAGCCCGCCAAGACCGAAACTGGCCTGGTGGTGCAGGTTCCGCCTTTCATCAACGAAGGCGAGAAGATTCGCGTCGATACGTCCGAGGGGGCTTACCTGTCGCGAGCCTAGCGATCTCGGCTGATTTTCGGGGCGGCTCTCTGCTATAGTCTTACCGAGCGTCTTACCGTGAGCCAGACAACCAAGCTGTCAACCAAGGGACAAGTCGTACTTCCGAAGTCGCTGCGCACCGCGCATCGCTGGAAGCCAGGTACGGAATTTCTCGTCCAGGAGCAAGGTGCAAGCATTCTGCTCACCCCTAAATCCGCGGCGGCATCTCGCGATTGGGATAGTCTCATCGGCTGCGCTGGCTACACTGGACGGCGGAAAAGTCTGAAGGAGATGGACGAGGCCGTGGCGGCCGAGGCGCGACGGCGAAAATGACGGCGATTGACACCAACGTTTTGATCCGCATCGTGATCAATGACGATCCGGCCCAGTCAGCACGCGCGGCACAATTTTTCCGTCAGCAGGATCGGATTTTTCTGGCCAAGACTGTCCTGCTCGAAACTGAGTGGGTGCTTCGGAGCGCTTATCGTTTGGAGCGACCCAAAATTCTTGCGATCTTCCGCCGTATTGTCAGTATGGGGAACGTCGAGATAGAAGATGAAGGGGCGGTGGCACAAGCTATGCAGTGGTATGAAAAGGGAATGGATTTTGCCGATGGTTTGCACGTCGCCTCGGCAGGGCATGAGCGGAGCTTTGCTAGCTTCGACGCTGCCTTGCAACGCAGTGCCCGGCGTCTGGCGACATGCAAAATAGTGGTTCTTTGATCGATAGCTGAGCCTCCGTGCGTTTTAGCGGCGGCAAGTGGAGAAAATGTGAAGGGTTTATTGACTCTCGTCTTGTGTTGCTGCTGCGCCGTTTCAACGTTCGCTCAAGACAAGGAAAAGCAGCGGCTGAAGGAATCCTACGAGGTAATGGAAGCGGTGATAGGTATGCCTGATAAGGGGATTCCGCGCGATCTGCTGAACAAGGCGGAATGCGTGGTGGTGTTCCCCTCGGTTAAGAAGGCGGCATTCGTGGTTGGCGCCAGCTACGGACGCGGGGTTATGACCTGCCGTTCGGGCGCGGAATTTCGTGGGCCATGGAGTGCTCCGGCATTCTTTGCCTTGGAAGGCGGTAGCTTCGGCTTGCAGATCGGAGGCCAGGCGACCGATTTTGTGTTGCTGGTGATGAACGAGAAAGGCGCTCGCTCGGTGATGACCAGCAAGGTAAAGCTCGGCGGAGACGCTTCGGTCGCAGCCGGCCCGGTTGGCCGCACGAGTTCCGCTGAAACCGATATCGTCATGAATGCCGAAATTCTCTCCTGGTCGCGCAATAAGGGAGTTTTTGCCGGAATATCGCTGACCGGCTCGACCTTGCGCTCCGACGACGATGCCAACAAGAACCTCTATGGCAAAGACCTGAATGCTAAGCAGATTATCCTGCAAGGCGAGGTCAAGGCGCCGCCCGCAGGAAAGTCGTTGATCTCCTTGCTTGACCGGATGTCGCCTAAGCACATGTAGAAAAGCACTTAGCACTTAGTCTTGTGGGCCTGGCAGGCTGCTGAAAAATTCCGTTTTGGTAGGCTTTGTGTCAGGGCACGGCTTCACAGGCCGCTGAAAAAATCCGCCTTTCGGCGCCTTGTGTCAGGACACGACTTCAGTCGTGCCGAAAAGTCCTATATTTTTGTCATCCCGAGCAGCCTGAAAACAGGCTGAGCAAGTGGAGGGACCTGCATTTCGTCAACCCGGAAAAATGCGGGTCTCTCGACTTCGTGAGTTCGCTCGCTGTGCGAGCGAATCACTCCGCTCGAGATGACAAATGAGAAAGAGGGGCGGTGCTGCGACACCTCCCCAAGCGCGATCTTGGGCAGCTCTGCTGTCATTCTGCTATTGCTGAACTACGCGTTCTGGCGGTTGGGCTGGTTCGTCTTGGTCAACTCGCCGACCGTCTGGTTCCAGGCAACAATCCACGGAACGAGAAGCGAATATAGAAGGCGCGCTGCCAATTGCCGCAGGGTAACGTGTTTACCGAAGGTGCCCCAATCCAGGCGAAAGGCAAAGTAGATTTCCAGCAGAAGAACGCATACCAGCGGAATGACCGTTCGCGGCAGTACCACAACGGCAATTACTTCCGCTAGACACCGCAGGAGATTGCGCAGCAGGCGCGCGCGCCGCGTTCCCAGCACGCCATCGGCAACGCCGTAGCGGGCCATCATGCTGAGCGCGGTTTTCAAGCTGTGATGCGGACGGTACAGTGCCTGCGCGCGTTCCGCAAAAGCCGGCGTCACCAGCTTGCGGACGCGCAGGTCGAACATGGTGTCTTCCCCGAGAAAGCTGGTTTCGGGAAATCCTCCAACCCGCTCCCAGAGATCCTTGCGAAACGCCATGGAGCGCGCGGTGCAAGACTTGGTTGTGCCGTCGGCGGTCTGCTTGAGACCGAAAAACGGCGCCGACGCCAGGTCCCAGATGGTCTGGTCGCTGGGATCGACGCAGGATCCTCCCAGCGAATATTCCGCGCTGCCGTGCAGAATGGGAGCTGTGAGGCGGTCGAGCCACTCCCGATCGTAGATACAACCAGCGTCGGCGCACGCCACTACCTCCGACGTCGCCGCCGCAATCCCAACATTTCTTCCCCGAGCGATCGGTCCCGGCGAAGCTTTCAGGTTGCAGCTCTCGTCCCGAATCGCGATCAGGTTGGAGAATTTCGATGTCGCAGCCAATAGGTGCTCCCATGTCCCATCAGTCGAGCCGCCATCGACAATGATGACTTCTTTGGGAGCCAGCGTCTGGTGCGTCAGGGTTGAGACGAGCCCGTCCACGTCATCGACTTCGTTAAGAACGGTGGCGGTTACGCTGACGGTAGACATAACTGAGAGCGCTTATTCTAGTGCTCCCGAGGCGATCTCATGCCCATGGGATGCGCAATCTGTTTGAGAATCAATAATCTACGATTATACTGACCGCGTCCTCTGCTGCCGGCATCAAGGCCACCATTGCAATTCACCCCATTTTGCGAACCGGCCAGTACCCCTCCTCGTATCAAACTGCACAACACTTTTCTCGTCCCGCGTATCAATCCGCGGCAGGAGGCACCATGGTTCAGTTTCGTAGGTTCGGCAGCCTTGCAGGTTTTCTCTCCGCAACAGTTTTGGCAATGTTGTTGTCGGTATCGGCCTATGCGGAAGTCAGTCAGGAATTCCATCGCACGGTTGCTCTGTCCTCCAATGGCCAGGTATCCCTCGAAAACATCAACGGCGATGTCGAGATTACCGGCTGGAACCGCAATGAAGTCCAGATCGATGCCGTGAAAACCGCGCGCGACCAGCAGCGGCTGGATGAAGCGAAAATCGAGGTCAACAGCACTAGCAACTCGGTCGAGATCAAAACGGAGTATCCCGAAGGGCGGACCAACAATAACCCGGCATCGGTCCGTTACACACTGCATGTGCCGCAGGGCGCCCGGATCGATAAGATCAAGCTTGTGAACGGCTCGCTGACGGTGCAAAAGACGACGGGCGAAGTCCGCGCGAACCTCGTCAATGGGAAGGTGTACGCGTCCGAATTGTCGGGTGAGGCCGACCTGGCAACCGTGAACGGGAGCATTGCAGCGAATTACAACTCGCTCGCCAATGTCCGCGAGATCAAGCTGAAATCGGTGAACGGCAAGGTTGATTTGTTACTGCCGCAGTCGCCCAACGCCGATGTGACCGCCAGCGTGACGAACGGCAGCATCCAGACAGATTTTCCGCTGACCGTGCAAGGCCGCTTTATGAGCAAGAGCATGTCGGGCACGCTGGGCAGCGGCGGCACGCATATCGAGCTGAGCAACGTGAATGGCAGCATCCACGTCGGCCCCGGCCGCGGCAGCTTATAGCGGCAGTTGAACCACAGAGACACAGAGACACCGAGGTCTTTTTATTCACCACGGAGCACACTGAGACCACGGAGAAAATGGAAATCAAGCTTCGATGCGCTTAAGCGGGAAATGGCCGACGCAGCTGGTCTCGGCAGACGAAAAGGATCCGATATCTCTGTGCCTCTGTGTCTCTGTGGTGAAACAAGACTCCGTGTTCTCCGTGCCTCCGTGGTGAATCGCTTTTTCGCACCACTCGGGTCAGTACACCTCATACCCTCGCGGCGGCGAGCGCAAGTCCGGCTTGCGCGCGATCAGCAGCAGCGCGCCCATGCGCTTGAAATCGCGCAGTTCCTCGGCATTCTGAAACCAGCGGCCGCTGTACTCCTCCGGCGTCGGTGTGAGGTCGGGGATGCGCATGGCGCGCACGTCTTCATAGGTGTGCGCCTTCAGCAGGTCGAGATATTCCTCCTCCGATCGCACTTGTACCGGAACCTTCAGCTCTTCAACCCAGCGCAGCGAATATGGATTGTCCTTGTACAGATTGATCAGGATGAACAGCTCGCCCTTGGGCGCCATCACGCGAAACAGCTCGGCCAGCGCGCGCTCCTGGTCTCCGTAGTAATAAAATGATTCCACCGAGAGCACCTTGTCGAAGAAGTTCTCTTCCCAGGGAATCTGCTCGGCCGAGCCCACGACGAACATGATGTTGTCGTATTCGGTGGAATTGGCGCGCGCCCGCCGGATCATCTCGTCCGAGACGTCGAGGCCGACCACCTGGCCGGGCCGCTCGCCGCCGCCGACCATCTGCGCCATCAGGCGGCTGGCCCATCCCGCGCCGCACCCGAGGTCGAGCACCCGCTGTCCCGGCTGCAACCCCATCCGCGCCAGCGTCTGCTGGGTAATGCTGATGTGATGCTGCTCCATCTCTTCGCCCTTGCCGGCCTCGGCCCACTGGTTGAACTCGCGTCGCATCTGCTCGTCGGTAGTAATGGTCTTGTTTTCGCTCATGCTCTCCCCAAAATACGAGTTCACCACGGAGGCACAGAGGACACGGAGGAAGAAGAATCTTTGTCTTGTTTTGCGCTTCTTTCGGCGACGCGATCAAGCTGGCCACTATCATCGATTACTGTTCTTCCTTATTCTCATCCGTGCTCTCCGTGCCTCCGTGGTGAAAAATTTCGCTGCCGTGGCTCGCGGTTGCTGGTCGCACCCTGATCTATGTTACAGTCGCGGAAACCTATGGCTCAAACTCCGCAACCCCCTGCGAATGGCCACGACCGCAGCCCCTCCTTGCTGTATTGCCCTAACTGCGCCCGCGAGGTGGACGACCCGCTTACCTGCGGCGACTGCTCCGCCGTGATTTGCCGCGTCTGCGGCACGCCTCTGGAGATGCCCGAAGATCTCGGCATCGGCTGATGCAGGCGCATCCCACGACGTCCGGGCCGGCGGTTGAGCACCAGCCCTCGCTGGTACGTGGACTCTCGCTGCTGGATTCAGTGCTGCTGTTGGTAGGCGGCATCATCGGCTCGGGAATCTTCCTGACGGCCGCGCCCATTGCCTCGGCCGTGCACAAGCCCCTGTTCTTCCTCGGGATCTGGCTGGTCGGCGGACTGATTTCGTTGCTCGCGTGTTTCGCCTTTGCCGAGATGGGCGCCATGTTTCCCGAAGCTGGCGGGCAATACGTCTTCCTGCGCGAGGCTTATGGCGAGTTTCCGGCCTTCCTCTACGGTTGGATGATCTTCACCGTCGGCCAGAGCGGGACCATTGCCGCACTCGCCGTGGGCTTCGCCGATTACTTCGGAGCGGTGTTTCCGTTCGCTTCGGCGCACGTGCCCATCGCGACGGTGCTTGGCTGGACACTGACGCGCGGCCACCTGGTCGCGATCTGCTCGATTGTGCTGCTCACCGCGATCAATGTTGCCGGCCTGAAGCGCGGGTCAGCGCTGATCAACATTGCGACGTTCGCAAAATTTGCTGCCATCGGCGCGTTCATCCTGCTGGGCTTGGCCATCGGCCACGGACACTGGTCGAATTACGCGGTCAGCATTCCTGCCGATCAGCCGGTCACGCTGGCACACGTGATCTCGGGATTTGGCATCGCCCTGATCGGCGTCTTCTGGGCCTTCGACGGCTGGGTGTACATCACCTGGGTCGCGGGCGAGATTAAGAACCCGCAACGTGTGCTGCCACGCGCATTGGTGTTAGGTGTATTGCTGGTCGGCTTGATTTACCTCAGCGTAAATGCCGTTTATCTTTACGCGCTGCCAGTCACCCAGATCGCACAGGAAGAGACCATCGCGCAGGCCGCCGGAGTCGCGTTATTTTCCTCAAGCGCCGCACGCTGGCTGAGCGCCACCATCGCTCTCTCCTGCTTCGGCGCGATGTCTTGCGCCATCCTCAGCAGCGCGCGCGTGTCGTTCGCCATGGCGCGCGATGGCGCATTCTTCCATGCCATGGGCCGCATCCATCCGCGCCACCGTACGCCCGCGTTCAGCCTGATTGCGATCAGCGCTTGGGCGGCGGTGCTGGCGCTCAGCGGCAGCTTCGACCAGCTCTACACCTACGTGATGTTCATGATGGTGCTGTCGTATGCCGCAGCCGTTGCAGGACTCTTCGTGCTGCGCCGAACGCGTCCCGATGCGCCGCGTCCCTATCGCTGCACCGGATATCCCTACCTGCCCGCGTTGTACGTGCTGATGGCGGGAGCGTGGGCGCTGAACTCCGTGGTAACGCGTCCGAAAGAGACGCTCATCGGCATCGCGATCGTGTTTCTCGGCGCGCCCTTCTATTGGTTCTGGCGACGACAGCTCTAATATCGCAGCTATACATCATTGGAGTACAATCGTCGAGATCGGAAAGGGAGAAATTTCATGCCGTCCGTGAAGCGCACAAACCGCGACATTCGTGACCGCCGCGGTCGCGTGAATCGCAAGAAGCTGGCGTCGGTGAGCGAGTCCGAGATCGAAAAGTTTGCCCGCCAGGACGACAGCGAGACGCAGGACCTCGGGGAGCCGCGGTACGTGCCGCCGCGTACGGATGTTCGCGCGTTGCGAGAACGACTTGGCCTTTCGCAGGCGGAGTTCGCGCGCCGATACCTCCTTTCGGTGCGAACCATCCAGCAATGGGAGCAGGAGCAACGTGAACCGTCAGAACCAGCTCGCGTCCTGTTGTTCGCCATCGCACGCGACCCGCGCGGCGTGGCGCGCGTGCTGCACTCGAGAGGATGAACGCTTCGGAAGTACTACTTTGATGTTATTTGATCACCTATTGCAACGATACTTATTTCCTGATCTCCGCGGATCGTAAAGTGCTATTCAAATGGCTGGAGGAGGCCCTAGGATCGATCAAAGCCACTCAGGACGGCCCAGAGTACCTTCGGAACAGCAGGCGGCACCTAAAGGCGAATACGCGTGATTTTCCAATCTGGCACTCGTGCCGGCAGGAACGGCGCTTTGTCATTCCGCACTTGCCGCCCGCTCGGCGCGCCACTGGAAGCACAGCACGTATCCGTCGGGATCGGCGAGGTACAACTGCTTCATGCCGTACGGGGCGACCTTGGGTTGGTTGACATTGATTCCCTTGTCGCGCAGTCGTTCATAGGCGGCATCGACGTCGGGACATCCGAAATAGATTCCCACGTCCTGATGAGCGGCAATGCGGGCAGGATCGGGAGTTGCCGGCCGCTGGTCGCGCTCGTAGGCAGTGTTCAGCATGAGCTCTGCGCCATTCAGCCGCAGCAGTACCCAATCGCAATTCGGCGCGGCCTTGCCGTCGGTGGCGACCAGCTCGAATCCCAGCGCCTCGCAATAGAACCTGATCGACGTCGGCATGTCGAAGACCTGAAGCAGCGGAGCCAGACCACGAATCTCAATTGCCATTCTGTCCTCTCGTTATTGGGCGCTTCAGAAGGATGGTCGAAGCAATGATGCACGAGCCATTGGGCGCGTCGCAAGGATGATCGAAGCAATGATGTACGAGCGCCGCAGGCGCGAAAGATGATAGCCCAGTGTTTCAACGCTGGGCGGGGAGCAATTAAGAAAGCAGAGTGCCGTAGGCACGACAGGTCTTTCGCGCGACCTGCCACATCTGTGCCGTCCCTACGGGACTCGGGTTCCTACAAACGCCTACCCCGCCCTGAAGGGCGGGGCTACCATGTTCCGTCCCCCAAGCGGGACTCGCTTTTGCGAATCAACAGCGGCACTTCCGTGTTCACCGTCCATGCATGGCCACTCTGCACAAAGAACAGATAGCCCGCTAAGAATGGAACTCGGCGTCTACTCCAAAAATATATTTGGTCAGGATTTGCGGCGTAAACGCCGGCCATGTCCGATTCAACTTCTCACTGCAAATCTCAATTCGTTCCGTGAGTCCGTCCAGCTTGTAATCTTCCCTCAGTATTTCCGTCGCCATGTCAAAAAAAGTCTGCATTAGCTTTACAACTTCGTCCTTTATGCTGCTGTATTCCACATAAGTATTGATCTGTCTCACAAGGCTTTTGTTTGCATGGAAACAACACTCATTCCTGTATTTGTACAAGATCTCCAAATATTGCTTCGACTCCTGCTCCCACTGTTCTATTCGTTTCGCCTTGTGTGGGAATAGCGCCTTCCAAAGGGCGGGAATATTGGTTCCACCACTCGACCGATCCACGAGACTTACGAAATATCCTATGCTCATCGCGCGAAGCACTCCCCCAAAATCGGAGTGTTCCATCGACATGATGTTCTCTGGAGTCCGTTTCGCTTTTATGAAATCGAAAAGGATCAGTTCCAAAGCGATGAACTCCTTAATGCGGTGCCTGGCAGCTAAATATGAATCCAGCAAAGATTCTCGTTCCCTAGGAGTCAAGGTGCGTTCCTCGTATATTCTGATGGCTTGTGTAGCGACCCCGAGGATCTGAGGCGTTGTTCGATTGTCATCTATTTCACCGCAATATTCACCAATCTCCCCTTCACGACGAGCACCTTAACGATCTCCTTGCCTGCGACTGCCGCTTTGATCTTCTCGTCGGCCAGGGCAAGTTCACGCACCTGATTGTCGCTGGCGTCGGCGGGAACGACGATTCTGCTGCGGATTTTGCCGTTCACCTGGATGCCGATCTCGACTTCCTCTTCCTTGGCCAACTCGGGATCGTTCTTTGGCCAGGGCGCGCGCAGCAGGTCGGAGCTCTCGCCCAGCATCGCCCACAACTCATGCGCGAGATACGGCGCGAACGGCGCCAGCATCAGCACCAGCTTGCACTGTACGTCGGCCATCATCGACAACGGCGCGGCTGACTGACCCTCACGCTGCACGGCGTCTTCGTATGCATACAGCTCATTGACGAACGTCATCAGCGCCGAAATTGAAGTGTTGAAGTGCCAGCGTCCGGCAAAATCTTCGGTAATGCGCCGAATGGTCTGATGCAACTTGCGCTGCACCTTGCGTGCCGCCGGTGAAAGTTGAGTAGAGCCGCTACCGGATAGGGGTCCCTCGACTCCGGTTCGCAAAACCGACGAACCTCCGCTCGGGATGACAGCATTGCGAACGACGAACCGGTATACTCGCCCCAAAAACCGGCTGATGCCCTCGACCCCGCTATCCTGCCAATCCAGGTCCTGGTCGGGTGGGCCGCCAAACAGCGTGTACATGCGCGTGGAATCGGCGCCGTAGCGCGCCACCATCTCGTCAGGCGAGACCACGTTGCCCAGGCTCTTCGACATCTTGGCGCCGCCCTTGATCACCATGCCCTGGGTAAACAGCCGCTCCACCGGCTCGGAATTCTTTACCAGGCCCAGATCGCGCATGACTTTCGTCCAGAAGCGCGAATAAATCAGGTGCAGGATGGCGTGCTCGACGCCTCCAATGTACTGATCGATGGGAAACCAGTATCCCACAGTGTCGGAGTCCAGTGGCTTATCCGACAACGTGGGATCCGTGTAGCGATAAAAATACCAGGACGAATCGACAAAGGTGTCCATAGTGTCGGTCTCGCGCCGCGCCGCACCGCCGCACTTCGGGCAGCTCACGTTGACGAACTCCGGCACCTTGCCCAGCGGCGAGCCACCGGCCAGCGTGATGTGGACATTCTCCGGCAACAGCACCGGCAAGTCCTTCTCGGGAACCGGCACAGTACCGCACTTAGGGCAATAAATAATGGGAATGGGCGTGCCCCAATAGCGCTGGCGACTGATGCCCCAATCCTTCAAACGAAAGGTTACGGTCGCCTTGCCGAAGCCATGCTCCTCCGCATGCTTCGACATCTTCGCAATCGCTTCCTCAGACGGCAGGCCGCTGAACTCACCCGAGTTGATCAGCAGACTATTCGTCTCGACGAAAGGTAGCACCGGCTCGTTGGGTTCCCCGGTGGGGGCGTCGCCTTCGCGGCGCGGCAGGATCACTACTTTGATGTCCAGACCGTACTTTTTCGCGAACTCGTAGTCGCGCTCATCGTGCGCCGGCACCGACATGATCGCACCGGTGCCGTAGTCGAGCAGCACGTAGTTCGCCACCCAAATAGGCACCTGCTCGTTGGTGAACGGATTGATGGCGTAACGCTCGGTGAACACGCCGTGCTTCTCGATCGCACCGATCTCGCCGGCTTCCTTCGCCCGGACCTGCTCCTTCATGAGATCTTCGACCTTGGCGAGCAACTCGGGGTTATTGGCGATCAAGTCGCTGACGACCGGATGCTCCGGCGCCAGTTGTAGCGAGGTCGCACCATAAATCGTGTCGATGCGGGTGGTGAAGACCGAAATCTTGTCGCCCGCCGAAGCGGTTGCACCGTCAATCTTAAAGTCGACCAGCGCGCCTTCGCTGCGCCCGATCCAGTTGCGCTGCATGGTGCGGACTTTTTCCGGCCAGCCATGCAGGTTCTCCAGATCGCGCAGCAGTTCGTCGGCATAGTTGGTGATGCGCAGGAACCATTGCTCCAGTTCGCGCTGCTCGACTAGCGTGTCCTCGTGCCGCCAGCAGCAGCCGTTGGACAGGACCTGCTCGTTAGCCAGCACGGTGGCGCACTTCGGGCACCAGTTCACCTTGCTGTTCTTGCGGTATGCCAGTCCGCGCTCGAAGAACCTCAGGAAGAACCACTGGTTCCAGCGGTAGTACTCGGGCAGGCAGGTGGTGACTTCCTTCGACCAGTCGTAGGCAAAGCCCAGCCGTGTCATCTGGCGCTTCATGTTGTCGATGTTGTGCAGCGTCCACTGTCGCGGCGGGGTGTTGTTGGCGATGGCGGCGTTCTCCGCCGGCAGGCCGAACGAATCCCAGCCCATCGGGTGTAGCACGTTATAACCCTGCATCCACATGTAACGGGCCAGCGCATCGCCGATAGCGTAATTGCGCACGTGACCCATGTGCAGCACGCCCGAGGGATAAGGCAGCATCTCGAGCACGTAATACTTCTTGCGCGCACTGGTAGGCGGTTCAGAACGATACAGATCGGGATTCTCCGCCCAGCGCTCCGACCACTTGTGCTCGATGGCCTGCGGGTCATAGCGGTCCGAAGGCGTGGCGGCGATGTGAGTCTGCGTTTCCGGATTGGGCGCTTGCGTCTTGGAGTCGGCCATAGATGCCTTTAGATGCGTGTGGGTAAACCTCGATTTTACAATGCAGGCGCCAGGAATGAACGAAGCCCGCGCGAGGTCGTAGTGCCTCAATCTCAATTCTGTCTGTGAGCAGTTTCGGGTAGAGCTGACCTTTCAAGCGCCGCATCAGGCGGTGCTTACGTGGCGGGCCGCAGGCTCGGTGCGCACCGCACCCGCGCTCGATTCAGTCCTGCTCGCGCTTCGCCATGCTCCCTCTAATCTAGGAGACTGCTGAAAAACCTCGCTTTTCGGAGGTTTGTGTCAGAGCACGGCTTCACAGGCCGCTGAAAAACTCGATCTAATGAATTGTTTGGGTAGTGCGGGCCTTTAGTGTCTGCGTGAGAACTAACCTTGTATCCTTGGCGGTGGAACATGACCCGCGAAAATCCAGCCCCGCAGGGGCGGCTATGTCGTTAGCCCAGGATGAAGCGAAGCGGAATCCTGGGTGGAGTGGGAAATTATTCCGAGCCGCCTAGCGGCGACACCGTTCTCACGCAGACACTTTAGGCCCGTGTGTAAGTCCTTTACTATTGTTGTCCCGAGCGGGCTTTAGCCCGCGAGCGATCTGCTTTTCTGGGCTTTTCAGCAGACTGCTAAAGCATCGGAAAGGCTGCGCTCCGCTGCAGCGGCCCTGCTCCCTTGATGCAATGCCAACCGCCACTTGCTACTCGACAATCAGCTCCTCATCAACCAATGCTTTGTCCTCCTCGAGGCTTCCGGTGAGTGCGAACGAGTTGGTCGTAGCGGCTTTGCCGTGTTCGACGCTGGTGATCACGTAGGAGCAGCCGATCCAGTGGGCTTCCTCGAAATCAGTTTGCGACCAGCGCGCGGGATGATCGGGATGAGAATGATAAAAGCCGATGATGTCGAGACCGCATTCGTACGCCTGGCGTTGGGCTTGCACCAACTCGCGCGGATCGATGTGATAGCGGTTGCGCGGCGAGTCGGTACGTGTGTTGCCACATCGAATCACCGCCTGCACCGAGCGCGTACTGCCGTCCGAGGTGCCCAGCAGAATGCCGCAGCATTCATGCGGGTAGCTCTCCTCGCCGTGCCGGCGAATGTCCTCATATTCGGAAGCGGGAAATTTCAGCATGGGCGGACTCTAGCAGGCTGCTGAAAAACTTCGCATTGGTAGGCTTTGTGTCAGGGCACGGCTTCAGCCGTGCCGATAAGTCTTGTCATCCCGAGCCGGCTTTAGCCGGCGAGGGATCTGCCGTTTCCAGTTTCTCAGCAACCTGCTAGAGGAGGCTTGCGCGCTACACCTGGTCCCAGAAGCGCTCGCTCAAATATTTCTCCGCGCCGTCCGGCAAGATGCAGACGATCACCGCGCCGGGATTTTGCCGTGCCACCCGGATCGCGCCTACCACCGCAGCACCCGCCGAGATCCCCACCAGCAGACCCTCTTCGCGGGCCATTCGCCGCACCATGCTATGTGCCTCTTCGGTGCCGATCTCCAGGTTGTCGTCGGCCAGCGATGGGTCATATATCTTCGGCACCATTGCGGTGGGCATATGCTTCGCGCCTTCAATTCCGTGGAAGGGCGAGTCCGGCTGCAACGAGATGCATTGAATTTCCGGGTTCAGCTCCTTCAGGCGCCGCGTCGTGCCTACAAATGTTCCCGATGTGCCCAGCATGGCGATGAAGTGAGTGATACGGCCGCCGGTCTGCCGCCAGATCTCGTTAGCGGTTCCGCAGTAATGCGCGTGCCAATTCGCATCATTCGAGTATTGGTCGGCGTAGAAATACTTGCCGGGTTCGGCGGCTGCCATGTCGCGCGCCTTAACAACTGCGCCATCGGAGCCCTCACCGGGATCGGTGTAGATGGCCTCAGCGCCGTAGGCGTTGAGAATACGCTTGCGCTCAATCGAGACATTCGACGGAATGCACAGCGTGACTCCGAAGCCGCACGCGGCCCCCAGCATGGCGTAGGAGATCCCGGTGTTACCGCTGGTGGCATCGAGCAAACGCTGGCCCAACCCCAGTTGGCGCGCCCGGAAGGCCTCCTGAATGATGGTGGCTGCGGCGCGGTCCTTCACCGAGCCGCCGGCATTCAGCCATTCCGCCTTGCCCAGGATCTCAACTCCGGGGACCTCGGCGCACACCCGTTGCAGCCGCAGCAACGGAGTGTTGCCAACGCGTTTCAGGACGGAGAGTCCCGTTTGCGGAAGATGGGCGGTATTGCTCATCGTCTTTCTATCGTGCCATAAGTTGCCGTTTAGCTGCACGGTATGCGACAGTGTGAAGTCGTGATAATGGCGGAAAAAAGAAAAGCCGCGCCGCGGGGCAACATTGCACGCCAGTCAAGCTATCGCATTCGATGCAGCCGCCGCATTCAGGATTCGTTTGTGCGGCAAGAGTTGAGGAACTTTAACCGGAATGGCAAAGAAAATCAAAACTCGATCCTATGAAGAATCCGTGGCCTGGTTTCGCGACCACGGGTTCGATGTGCTGGAGGCGCCCGGAGCCAGTGGCCGCGTCTTCCTGAAAAAGTACCAGTGCTCTGCCGCCATTGAGCGCACGGACGACGGTGGGGTTAAGATTTTTGCCTATCCCGGATATCTCATGAATGGAGAAATCTCCAAGCTGATTGATCAGGGATACCAGAAAATCTTGAAGACCACGAAAGCGCAGTATCCCGCCACCGCCGATCACCTGAAAGCGCTGCACGATTTTTCGGAAGAATTGAAAGAAGGGACGGGCGGGATCAGCTTGTACAACGAAAGCCTGGGCACGGTCAGTGAAGCCTATCTATACGATCGTATACGCGATCGCGACCTGCCGGAATCGGAGCGTCCCAAGCGTCCTTGGCAGCGGGCTGCCGCGCCCAGCAAACGTCGCGCCTGATCGACCAGTGTCGATGTGTTCCCTTCCGCTTTGGTTGTAACCCAACCCTCACAAATAGTGCATTCCCACGTGCAAACCCTGCTCAACCAATCGTAATCAAAGTTAACGGAAGAGGTAGCAGGAATACGCTCGCGCGTCCTTCCAGGAGGGCTTAAAGGTTTATGAAACGATTGGGAATTCTGCTCGCGCTAATGATGTTCTGCGCCTTTGCGCTATGGGCGCAGGATAACAGCAGTAGCAGCAGCACAGACAATGCCACGCAAAGCACTACAACCAGCAATGACAACAATCAGCACAAAGCCGCCGCGAACCAGGATGCAAACGCGGCCAGCCAGGAAAAGGCAGACGCCAAGAACGAGGCGAACTCCGACAGCGCAGAGCGGGACAAGGTTCTTGCCCGGCTCGACGATTCTTCCAAGATTTTGAATGAGTTGCTTGCGGCTCCCGACAAAGGTATTCCCCAAGAAGTGTTCGAGAACGCCAAGTGCGTGGCTGTCGTTCCCTCGATGGTCAAGGGAGGTTTTGTCTTTGGCGCAGAGTACGGGCGGGGTGTAGCCACCTGCCGCACTGCCCGTGGCTGGAGCGCACCGGCTCCCTTCCTCGTTACGGGAGGCAGCTGGGGCTTGCAAATTGGCGGACAGGCAGTGGACCTTGTCATGCTGATCATGAATCAACAGGGCATGAATGATCTGCTCAGTTCGAAGTTCAAACTGGGCGCCAATGGCAGCGTGGCCGCCGGCCCTGTTGGCCGCGAGGCCGCCGCCTCCACCGATTGGAAGCTCAAGTCTGAGGTGCTGACTTACTCTCGCGCCCGAGGCCTCTTTGCCGGTCTCACCCTAAACGGCGCGGTGATAAAGCAGGATGACGATGCAACCCGGGCCCTTTACGGCCGCACGGTTGGATTCCGCCCGGTGCTGACCGGCCAGGTGAAGCCGCCAGCCGCGGCCGAGCACTTCCTGGCAACTGTACGACACGCCAAGGCCGAAGCGACGGCCGAAGCGCACTGACCCTAAAGTCGCAAAACTCCACGGCGGCGGCCTTTGGCTCGCCGCTTTGTGTTGTTCTTTCTCTTTCTCCGGAATTCTTCTTTTTCTTTCTCCGCGAGTTCGCTACACTGCCGCGCTGCGGAGGTTTGCATGCACAGGTCGAGCCTGGTAGTGGCCCTGGCAGTTGCCTTGGTCCAATCTGCGTTTCCTCAGGCACAGAAGCAAGACGCGAAGGATGTCGATGGAGCCGTCCGCTCGGTCCTGCAAGCGCAAGTGGAGGCTTGGAACCACCACGACTTGGAGCAGTTCATGGCCGGGTATTGGAATTCGCCGAATCTAACGTTCTTCTCCGGCACTAGCGAAACCCAGGGTTGGGAGCCGACGCTACAGCGTTACCGGCAGCGCTACCAGTCGGAAGGACGCGCCATGGGCACGCTTTCCTTCAACGACTTGCAAGTGCAGCCCTTGAGTGCCGACAGCGCTTTCGTTCGCGGCAAGTTTCACCTGCTGATGCCCGGCGGAAAACAACCCCATGGCCTTTTTACCTTGATCTTCCGTAAATTTCCGCAGGGCTGGCGCATCATTCACGATCACACCTGCGCGGAGTAACGTCGCTGGGTATCGCATCGCCGCTGCCTCGGTTCGGAAACAGATTTCTCAGAAATGAAGCGAGTGGTGGAAGCGGCACATCGAACCCAGCGAGCGGTTCTGATCAGAAAAGAGCTAATTAGGAGCAGCCACAAGTGGCGCGTACAAATTATTGGCCTGATACGTGCCGATCCCGGTCACCAGATCATACCCGGGACCCGTAATACACTCCGATCCGCAACTGCCGTTGTTTCCCTGAGTGATATCGTGGAAGTCAGCCAGGTAACTCCCCGAATAGTAGATGTTGTAAAGGTCCGCTGCCGCCTGGCTCAAGGTACTCTTGCCCGCATTGAGTCGCAGCGAGTTGACAAGAGTAAAGAAAGCAGCCCAATCCGGCGCTGCTATGCTCGTACCGCCATCAAGCATCCAAGCCCCGCCGCCATAGGTGTTGTATACCGGAACGCCCGTAAGCGTATTAGCATCCGACGCAACATCAGGTGTACAACGATTGGTGGTTGACCACGTACCGCAGGCCGGATTTTGCCAGGACGGCTGTACTTCCATCGAGCTGACGCCTCCCGTGCTGCCGAACCACGCGGTTTCGCTTCCATAACTCAGCTGTAGCGGATTTGCCAGCGGGAGAGCGGTGGGCACATTTAACGTTGTCCCGCCCGCGGCAATTACGCAGCCTGAGGCTGCGGGATAAATGGGGTTGTTATGATACCCATCTCCGCTGGCGGCCACGAAGATCACTGCGTGTCCTGTAGATGCTCCAAGATAATGTCACCCCCTAACTGCAACGAGACTTTGTCACCCTCTCAGGATGGTGACGATGAGTCAGAAAGAGCTCCAGCGAGTGAAAGTGATTGAGAATGCAGCGGGCGGGCGGCTGAGCGTACGCGAAGCCGCCCGCCTGCTGCAACTGAGTGAGCGCCAGGTGCAGCGCCTCAAGCGACGCTATCAGCCCGATTCCATTGCCTGGGTCCAGCACGGCAATCGTGGACGTCCCGTGCCTTGGGCTTTTCCTCTTCCCCAGAAGCTTTTGATCTTGACCCTGGCCTGCACCAAGTATCAGGGCTTCAACGATTCCCATCTCTGTCAGAAACTCAACGCCGAGGAGAACCTGCCGGTCAGCCGCGAGACCGTGCGCCGCATCCTGCGCGCCGCCAAGCTGGCCTCGCCGCAGAAACGCCGGCCTCGCAAGTATCGCTCGCGCCGCCCGCCCCGCCCCCGTTGCGGCATGATGGCGCTCACCGACGCCAGTACCCATGACTGGCTCCAAGGCCGCGGTCCGCAACTCACCCTCATCGGCTTTCAGGACGACGCCACCAAGCAAATCCTCTCCGCTCATTTCCAACTCGAAGCCGAAAACACCGTCGGCTATCTTCGCGCTCTACACGCCATGATCACCACTCATGGCGTCCCTCTCAGCCTTTACCGTGATCGCCACAGCATCTTCCAGCGCAACGATTCCCACTGGACCCTGGCCGAACAACTCGCCGGGCAGCAGTCCCCCACCCAGCTCGGACGCGCCCTGGAGGAACTCGGCATCCAGCAGATCCCTGCCTATTCTCCGCAGGCCAAGGGACGCGTCGAGCGCCTCTGGCGCACCTGCCAGGACCGCCTGGTCAGCGAACTCCGCCTGGCTCATGCCACCACCGTGGAGCAAGCCAATGCCGTGCTCGACACTTTTTGCCGCGACTACAACCAACGCTTCGCTCGCCCCGCCGCCGACTCCGCGCGCGATTTCCGCACTCTGCCCCGGCGCTTCGATCTCGCCCGCTGCCTCAGTTTTCGCTACCAGCGCATCGTCAGCCCCGATCATGTCGTCACCCTCGGAGCCCATGCCATCGCGCTGCCCCCACGTCCCGGCCGGCGCAGCTATGCCGGAGACTCCGTCGAACTCTCTCATCAGCTCGACGGCTCGCTCCTCGTCTATCGCGGCGATCAGTTGCTTCTCACCCAAGCTCTGCCGCTCCAGGAACACACCAATCGCCGCCCAGCTCGCCGTACCACCGCGCAGAAAAGAAAGACGCTGCCGCGCATCTATAACCTCTCCGGCCGCCCCGCGGTTGCGGCCGTTACTTAAATGACAGGGGGTGACAAAGTCTCGTCGCAGTTAATACGACATTTTCTGGTTGCAACAACAAGATCACTGCGTGTCCATTCCCGTTGACGATATTGCAGAGATAGCTGTCGAACTGCTGTTCACCGTCGAACTCGCGATCCCCAAAGCTCATGGATACGACATCGGCATTGTACGGCGCAGAGGTAGCGACGGCGATGGCAGCAAATAGATCAGTAAAAAATCCGCTATTGGCCCCCACCAGCAGAATGTTGGCCGCCGGCGCTAGAGCACAGGCCTGTTCCACATCCAGCGATATTTCTAGAGCCCAATTGTAGTCGGGCTGGGGATTTCCTACCTTCAGGATTTGCAGGTTGCAGGGTCCCAAATGGAAATAGTTTGCATAGAACCGCAGATCGGATGCGATATTCGGATCATCGGCGCCTCCAATCAACGCGATGGTCACACCGTGGCCCTGGTTGGGAATGCGATTGAATCCATAGGCAGCCTTAAACTGCGCAGGAAAAATACCCAATGGAGAGCTAGGATCTGGTTGATGAAAAATCTCGATAGGCAAATGAGCATATGCGTGACTTACGTCTGGCGATTGCGCCATCAACGGGAGAGTAGCGATCGACATAACGAGCATGCAGCTTGACAGGGCTGAGAGTCTTTTCATGGTCTTCTCCTTATTATGTAATCTGCAGGCCTAGTAGAGAGTTAGAAAAGCTGACGGTCTTCACCTTTCAAAGGTACGCAACAAGCTTCATTCATGGCGCACCGCCGTCATCGGGTGCAGCTGCACCGCTTTACGAGCCGGGACATAGCAGGCAATTATGAAACGACAAGCAACAATCCGCCGACACTTACGAACGTAAGCGGATCGCGCGTTTTGACACCCGACAGCATGGGGCTGACAAGCCTTCCCATGACCAGCGCAGCAACGACACCAGTCAACACCCCCCCAAGGGCGAAGCGCATTCCCTGCACCAGAACCAACCGAATGATTTGCTGTGGGGTAGCGCCCAACGCACGACGAAGCCCCATCTCCTGCGTTCGCCCCGCCACCATATAGGCGATCACGCCATAGGTTCCCAGGGTCGCAAGTATCAAAGCGATGCCGGCAAGACAGCTGAGTAAAAGGACTGAAAGTTTCCGGGGACCCACGCGAGTGTCGACTATGTCTTGCAAGGTTGTGAAGTTGTACAGCACCAAATCGGGATCAATCGTGTGCAGCACCATTCGTAGCGACGGGACTAGCGCGGCCGCATCGGAGTCCGATAAAACAATCAGGCTGCTGATGCGGTTCGGGTATTGGGGGTACGGAATATAGATCTCCGGCAGCGTGGGCACACCGGCGATGTCATTTTCTACGTGGTGTATTACGCCCACGACGCTGGCAGAAAAGACTTGATGACCCGGTTCGGCGTTCAACTCAATCGTGACGTGCTTCCCAATGGCGCTCTCTCCCGGCCAATACCGCCGCGCCAGCAGATCATCGACCATGCAGACCTTGGTCGACTCTTCGTCATCGGGGGGGCGGATGTGGCGCCCTTCCAGTAATCGAATCCGCATGGTCTCCAGGAAGCCTGGTGTTACAGAGGACGCTTCGCTCAAGGGCCCCTCGCCCGCTTTGCGTTTTGGCTCGCCCTCGACGGAGAAGGGCATCTCGAATGGAACAAGAAGCGCCGGACTCTTGAATCCCGCGGCTTGCACTCCCGGCACAGCGGCAACCTTGCTCAGGAAACGCTGCACCAGGGCAATCCTTTGCGCAGGGCTGTTGTATTTCGCGGGCGACAAGTTGAGGCTGGCGGTCAACACACCATCGCTTCGAAAGCCACGGTCACCTTGCAACACATGAAACAGGCTCTTGATCATCAAGCCTGCGGCGACCAGCAGCACGACGGATAAGGCCAATTCCGTAGCGACGAGCAAGCTGCGGACACGCATGTGTCCGAGACTTGCGCCGGTGGCTCGATTGTTCTCCTTCAGCAGTTCGTTGGGATCGGCGCGATAAGCGGCCAGCGCCGGGAATACGCCGAAGGCAACACCTGCCAGCAACGAAATCGCCAGGGTGAACAGCAGCACCGGGCAATTGATCGCGATTTCGTCAAAGCGCGGTGTCAGGCCGGGCGGGAGATGAGCCAACGTCGCGGACATGGCAGCCGCGGCAACGTACGCAACCACCAGTCCCGCAGCCCCTCCCAGCAACGCCAGCAGAATGCTTTCGCACAAGAACTGCCGGGCCAGCCGGCCACCGCCCGCACCCAGTGCACTGCGAATGGCGACCTCCTGGCGTCGCACGACCGCCAGCGAAGTGAGCATATTCGCAACATTGGCGCAGCCAATCAGAAGGACGAGCCCCACAGCTCCCGTGAGCAGCAACAGAGGCCGCTGAATGTCTCCTACTTCCTGGTAAAGCAGAGGCAATACGACAGAAGTATTTCCGGAGTTGGCATTCGGGTATCGTTGCGCGAGCTTGGCGGCGATTGCTTCCATCTCGGCGCGGGCCTCTTCAAGGGAGACGCCGGGCTTAAGCCGAGCGTAGGCGTAGATCCCGCGATGATCATCCCGTCGTGCCGTCCCTCCAATCTTCTCCTCTAGCCGCCCCAGTGAGGTATACACATCCACATCAGAATGAAAGATGATGCGAAGTCCGCGGTCGGGAACGACGCCGATAACCGTGAACGGCTCGCCGTTTAGCTTCAATTGCATGTCCAGCACTCTGGGATCGCGGGCAAACTCGCGGGCCCAGAAACTTTCGCCGAGTACGGCCACCCGCGGCGCTCCCACCTTGTCCTCCTCCTCGGTGAGCAGACGCCCCAGCAGTGGCTTAACACCCAGCGTCGGGAAGAATTCGGCCGACACATCCCGCGCGTTGAGCCGCTGCGGCGCCCCGCGTCCGGCCAGGTTGAAGCTATCGCGGCGAGACGCTCCGATGCCGGTAAAGACCGTATTCATGGTTCGCCAGTCAGCCAGGTTTGCCATCGAAAAGTACATCTCCGGAATCTCGGCAGAGGCCTCTGACAGGAAGACCAGGCGGTCGGCTTCAGGAAAGGGGAGCGGCCGCAACAACACGGCATGAATAACCGAGAAAATGGCGCTGTTGGCTCCAATGGCAATGGCAAGCGTCAGTATGATTGCCGTTGTGAGCCCGGGGTTCTTCGCCAGCAGCCGTAGGGCGAAGCGAATGTCCTGCCTCAGACCGTCCCACCAAAGCCAACGGCCCGACTCGTAAAAGCGCTCCTGGACTAGGGTGACGTTACCGAAGGCACGCAGCGCGGCGCACCGCGCCTCTTCCGCGCTCAGCCCTTGTTCCTGCAGGCGGTCGATCTCAAGCTGCAAGTGGGCTTCGATTTCGGCGTTGAAGTCGCCCCGTTTGCGCTTGCGCCCAAACATGGGATCAGCTCTCCTCCGCTTCGGGACCGAGGACCCTCCCAATGGCCGTCACCAGGCGCTTCCACTTCGCAGTTTCCTTCACCAACTGCTTGCGCCCGGCTGTAGTGAGGGAATAGAAACGCGCTTTTCGATTGTTGGACGATGTCCCCCACCGGGCTGAAATCCAGCCCCGCTCTTCCAGGCGCTGGAGCGCAGGATAGAGCGCGCCATGTTCCACCAGCAGCTCTTCCTGCGAGTTTTGCTGGACCGCCCGTGCGACGCCTTGCCCGTGCTGCGGTCCAAAAATCAGCGTGCGGAGGATTAGCAAGTCGAGCGTTCCTTGCAGGAGTTCGAGTCGATCTTTTGGCTCTCGGGTAGACATTTAACCCGAGCATGGGGCATATTCAGGTAAGATGTCAACCCAAAATTGTAAAAGCCGCGGACATTCCTGTGGCCCTCATGCGCGTGTCGAGCATGTTCAGCATAGCGTCCCGTTCGTGGTTGTCGCCCTAAGTTGCCAACTCCGGTGCGTGATTTTTCGGTCCTGTCTCGAAACAACTACCAGCGGCATCCCTTCCGGGTGTAAAATTCAGCCGTCTCCCATCGGGTTCCCAAACCCGAATGACGAGGCCAAATACAGGCGGTATTCGCACATGCGGAACTGCACTGGAGGACATCGTGAGTATTACCACGGCCGACTTCCGCGCCAAAATCACAGCTTCCACCCTCCTCGAGAAGAAACAGCGTCAGGAAATCATCACCTGCCTGACCGCCTACGATTACCCCAGCGCGCGTCTGCTGGATGATGCCGGTATCGACATGGTCCTGGTCGGCGACTCTCTGGCCATGGTGATGCTGGGCTACGAGAATACCCTGCCGGTCACAATGCAGGAGATGCTGCATCACACGCGTGCCGTTCGCCGCGGAGTCAAGCACTCGTTCCTGGTCGCCGACATGCCGTTCGCTTCCTATCACATCAGCCTGCGGGAATCGCTGCGCAATGCCGCGCGATTCATCAAGGAAGCAGGGGCCGAGGCGGTCAAGATTGAAGGCGGACAGAAGCGGGCGCAACTGGTCGAACGCATGGTTGAGGCGGAGATCCCGGTGGTCGGCCACATCGGGCTGACGCCGCAGTCGCTGCACGCCATGGGTGGCTACAAAGTGCAGGGCAAGACGCTGAAAGCCGTCGAGCAGCTCATGCATGACGCCATTGCTCTGGAACGCGCCGGCGCCTGCTGTGTGGTGCTGGAAGGCATGCCCCGGGAAGTGGCGGCCATGATCACCCGCGAGCTGGAGATTCCGACCATCGGCATCGGAGCCGGTCCGGAGTGCGATGGCCAGGTGCTGGTCTTCCATGATCTGCTGGGCCAGACGTTTTCGCCGCCGGCGAAGTTCGTGCGACGCTATGCCGATCTCGGCTCGGTCATCAGTAACGCGGTGCTGAGTTTCAAGGAAGACGTGAAGTCGGGGAGCTATCCTTCCGATGCGGAGTCGTACCATCTGCCCAAGGAGACGCTGGCCGCGCTGGAAGCAATTGCCGACCGGAAGCGGAGTGTGCAACTGTAGGAGCATGCGCTGGTTGCAGCGGAATTCGATGCTGATGGCCGTCCTGCTGGGGACGGCCTCATTTCTGTCAGCCCAAACGTCGGGCGCGCCGCCAAAAGCTCTTCCTTGGACGCGCTACTGCCAGCCCGAGGCGGGCTTCTGCTTCAAATATCCGGCCTCCTGGACAATGTTGGGAGAGGTTTTCGACGGTCACGGTGTCGTGGTTGTGCCCCCGCAGAAACAGGATCGTGCCCTGTGGGACGAAATCACGGTCGCCATTGTTGCGCCTCCGCCGCAGGGTGATGAAGAAGGTATCGGCCTGGATGGCGTGATCGCCAAAGCGACCACCGGATTGCGAGAGGCGGGACAGGATTTCCGAACCCTGCAACGTCAGCAACGGACGGTGGATCACCAACCGGCCGAAATGTTGAAGGCACAATATCGGGAGAAATCTACCGGTCACGACTGGATCGAGGAACTGGTGTTCATCGAGGGTACCGATAATGCGATCTACTCTGTGGCGCTGAAGTGTTCTCCGCAAACTCTGGCCCGCTTGGAGCCGGTGTTTGCGCAAGTGGTGCGAAGCTGGACCGTGCCCGAACCGGAAGCGCCGCAAGCGGAGAGCGGTGAAAGCGCGCCAACGCAACCACCTCATCCCGCCAATACCCAGCCGCAGCGCTGATGTAAGCTCATCCGGGTGAAGCGCATTCAATCCATTGCCGAGATGAAAGCTGCCTGCCGCCAGGTGTCGCACAACGGGCAGACGCTCGGTTTCGTGCCCACGATGGGCGCGCTGCACGAAGGCCACTTATCGTTGGTGCGTGCGGCAAAGTCACGTTGCAGGGTCGCCGCCGTCTCCATCTTCATAAACCCGTTGCAATTCGGGCCCACGGAGGATCTGGCGAAATATCCGCGCATGCTGGAACGCGATGCCCAACTGCTGGAGGAACTCGGTGTGGATCTGCTTTTCCTGCCGGCTCCGGATGAGATGTACGCCCCCGGCGCGCAGACCTATGTAGTCGTGGAGGGCTTGAGCGACAAGCTCGACGGCGCGTCTCGGCCAGGGCATTTTCGCGGCGTCGCCACCGTCGTTACCAAACTGCTTGAGATTGTGCGCCCCGACTGCGCCTTCTTTGGCCAAAAGGACGCCGCGCAGATCGCCGTGCTGCGCAAGATGGTGGACGATCTCGACATGGATGTCGAGATGATCGTCTGTCCTATTGTCCGCGAGAAGGACGGCTTGGCGATGAGCTCGCGCAACGTGTATCTCACGCCCGAGCAGCGTCAGCAGGCGCGGGTGCTGCATCGCTCCCTCATGCGCGTGCAGTTGGCAGCGGACCGTGGTGAGCGTGACGCCGCGAAGCTGGCTGAAATCGGCAAACAGGTAATCGCGGAGGAACCGGGCGCGCGGTTGGACTATCTCGCAATCGTGGATCCCGACACGCTCGATCCGGTCGCGGATGTCGGGCAGGGAGCACTGGTGGCGGTCGCTGCCTACTTCGGGAGCACGCGGCTGATCGACAACATCCTGCTCACATAGTTGAACTGCCCCACGTCACTCGGACTGGGACGAGAGAATTATCCGCCTCCTCCAGCCCGATATCCACGCACCGCCTAACAGCAGCACAACGGGATAACACTCCAGCGTGTATCGTGGCTCGGGGTTCGAGAGCGTGCCCAGGAATACCGAGCGCAATAATACGAACAGCAACATCATTCCCAGATAACGTGGGCGCGGCCCGCGCAGGGCTCCCATGATTGCCGGGAAGACAAACAGCAGGTTCAGCAACCCCCATGCTGTCGCGATCAGCGAAGATTCCGTGTCTTCGGAGTACTCCCACCAGCGCGAGTTCAGCGGCAACATTTCGGTACGCGGACGCAGCCACATGTCGAGTACGCGCAGCGTGGGCAGGTACAAGTAATAACGCAACGGATGCTCACGAATGCGCTCATTGGCGAGGTCGACAAGGCGAGCGTTCATCTCGGTATTGATGACCAATGTTTTTGCGTAGTCGTTGAAGATCGCCTGCGTGCGCTCTCGTTGCTCCGGGCTGTCGAAGGCTCGCGACGGCAGCAGGCTGAGATCAAGTTTGTCGCCCGGAACCTCCCAGTAGACTTCCTCGGTGGAGACGTAATCAGCCGACCAGGTTCGCACCCATTCATCGAACCCGGCAGGCACGAACTCATCAGGATCGCTGGCGGATTGTGGAACGAGTGGCTGAAAACGGTGAAAGTCGTGCCAATTGCGAATCGTCCACGGGGCTAGCGGAGCAAGCGAAATCGCCAGGATCAGCGCTCCCGCCCAGAGCAGGCGCAGACGCTCCAGTGGCTGCCACCACATCCCCCACAGCAGAAACAGGCCAAGGGAGACCAGCAGAATGCCACCATCGGGGCGCAACAGGATCCCCGCCGAGACGGCGACGCCGCACCACACCCAGGCTGACCAGGCAGTGCGGCCGGCGTCCACCGCGGTGAAGCCGGCGACTGCGGCGTCCAATGCAACCGCAACGAAGAAAATGCTGAGCGTCTCGGCCAGAGGAGCCACAGTATAGTTCGCTGTGAAAGGGCAGAGTCCTGCCAGGAGGAATGCGAACTTCGCGGCCCGCATCGATACCGTCCTGCGTGCCAGGTCGGCGATGAAGAAACAGGTGACAACATCGATGACGATTTGCACCAGCAGCACGGCATGGTAATGCTCGCTACCGAACAGCAGAAAACAAGCAGCCAGAAAGGCGGGATAGCCGGGCAGGCGAATGAGTGTGGGGCGCACACCGTTGCCGTGAGTCAGCCCGAAGATGCCGTGGTTAAGCCAGTTCTTGGCGATATCGCCATAGATCAGCGAGTCGCCGGTCACGTGCGGAAAGAGGAAATAGAAGGCCAGCCGCAGCGCAAAAGCGGATAGGGTAATCAGGAGGAAGTACTTGCGATCCTCGCGGAGCATGAGCCAGAACGCCGGCGGTTCTGAATTCCCAATTGACCTGGGCCTTGATCCACGCACTTGGCGAATATAGCAGCCGACATACGTCAGCTGTCAGCTATCAGCTGCTAGTCATCAGCTGTCGGCAAGAGCTCGGCCTGGTTGGCGACCTCGCGGTCCCGAGCGGCCCGGAAGCAGTCGAAAACTACGGGTGCTCCGAGACAAGTCTGTCGAGTCCGTGTTCTTAGAATAGGAATAATTGCCCCGTAGCAGAACTACGCAAAAGCTGACGTTCGAGCAACAAGAAGGCTGACAGCTACTCCCCATTTGCTCTGCCTGCTGGCCACGTTTACGATAAGTTGACCGCGCAAATGCCGCAATCCAAGCAGATTTTCTTCGATCCTGACCGCAAGCGGTGGCGCCGTTTGCGCTTTGTCCT
The DNA here is from genome assembly GCA_963785825.1 of uncultured Acidobacteriaceae bacterium. GTDB lineage: Bacteria > Acidobacteriota > Terriglobia > Terriglobales > Acidobacteriaceae > Bog-257. The sequence goes on from CAWAWQ010000005.1 coordinate 90,805, forward strand.
GGACACCAGCGTGATCTTGGTTACGCTGCTGATCGCCCTGTTTGTGGTTTCCATCCTGCGCGGTTCATCTGTACCCGGCGTGGCATTGCCCGAGGTCAAAAAGCCCTATCACGCGCTCAAGGAAAATCAGAAGCGTAAGCCGCCGCGTCGCCAGAACACCCACCGCAAGACCAAGCGGCCGGCTTCGCAGGTGGTGCTAAACTCCTCCGAAGGTATTCGCGGCGCCTTCTACGTGCAGTGGGACGCTGCCAGTTTCGCATCGCTGAAAGAGTACTATCCGCAGATCGACCTGCTCTTCCCGGAGTGGATGCACGTTCTCACCGCCGATGGCCGCTTGCAGGCGGTCACCGAACTGAACACTCTTTACGATGTCATGGACGAGCGGGGCAAGCCGCGTCCCATCGACGATAAGGTCATGGCCTTTCTCAAAGGCGAGAAGGCGCAGACCGAAGTCTTTCCCTTGGTCAACAATTTCGATCCCATCTCCAACCAGTGGAACCCGGATACGGATAAGTTCATGGCCGATCCGGCGGCACGCCAGCGCTTCCGCAGCGAGTTGCTGAAGTTCCTCGCCACCGATCAGTACAAGGGCATCACGCTGGATATCGAGGCCTTTCCGGACAGTTCGCGCGACGACTTTCGCACCCTGGTGCAGGAACTTTATGACGACTTACATGCCAGGGGCCTGAAACTGTATGTCGCGGTGGCGGTGAATGACAAGAGCGACTACGCCGCGCTGGCCCAAGTCTCCGACGGCCTGATTTTGATGAACTACGACCAGCACTATCCGGGCGGCGCTCCTGGCGCGGTTGCCGGCCAGGACTGGTTCGTCAAGAACCTTCAGGATGCGCTGAAGGTGATGCCGAAAGAGAAGATCATCTGCGCGCTCGCCAATTATGGCTACGACTGGGCGAAGAAGAAGGGCCAGAAGAAAGGCACGCCGCCGGAGGACGTGCACAACGTTTCGGCGCAAGAGGCCTGGCTGGAAGCTTCCGACGCCGAGACGGACATCAACTTCGACGACGACGCAATGAACCCGCACTTCGCGTACCTCGACGACAACAACATCCGCCATGACGTGTGGTACCTCGACGGGGTCACGGCGTTGAACCAGATGCGGGCGGCGCATGGACTGGGCGTCGATAGCTTCGCGCTATACCGCTTGGGATCGGAAGACCGTTCCTTATGGGCGGTCTGGGACAAACCATTCGAGGCTGCGGCCACCGCCAAGCTCGACACCGTTCCTCCCGGTCAGGACGTTGACATCGAAGGGCTGGGCGAAATCCTGCGCATCCAATCGCGGCCGGCGCCCGGCGAGCGCCGCATTACCGTCGATCCCGACACCCACCTGGTCTCCGACGAGATCTTCCAGACCTTGCCTTCGCCTTACGTAGTCGACATGTATGGCGGCATTCCGCAGAAGAAAGTTGCGATTACCTTCGACGACGGTCCCGATCCGGAGTGGACACCCAAAATTCTCGATGTACTGAAGGCCAAGGGCGCCAAGGCAACGTTCTTCCTGATCGGAGCGGAAGCGGAAAAGTATCCTGGCGTTGCCAAGCGCATTTACAACGAAGGACACGAGATCGGCAACCACACTTTCACCCATCCCGATATCAGCAATATCTCCAAACGCTATTTCGAGGTGGAGCTGAACCTGACCGAGCGGCTCTTCGAGGGCAAGCTCGGGGTGAAGCCGGTACTCTTCCGTCCGCCGTACTCCATCGATCAGGAGCCTGATACCGCCGACCAGGTGCGTCCGCTGGAGTTGGCGCAGGACCTCGGTTACATCACGGTTGGCGACAAGATCGACCCCAACGATTGGCGCGATAATCCCAAGCGCTCGGCTGGCGAGATTTACAAGGACGTGATGGCCAACCTGCCGCCCTGCCAAACGGGCAATCTGTCTTGCGGGAATATCATCCTGTTGCACGACGGCGGCGGCGACCGCAGCGAGACGGTGGTAGCGCTGGGCATGATCCTGGATGGCCTGAAGCAGCGCGGATACCAGGTGGTCCCCGTCTCGGAGTTGATGGGCAAAACCCGCGCCGATGTGATGCCGCCCATCACTACCAACGAACGTTGGGCCGCCTGGATTGACAGCCTGAACTTCTCGCTCTTCGGGCTGCTTCAGTCCTTCATCATCTTCATCTTCTTCGTAGGCGACGTGCTGATGAGCGGCCGCTTGCTGCTGGTAGGCGCGCTGGCCATCTATGATCGCTTCCATCGCCGCAAGGCCACCTTCGATCCCAACTACGGGCCTGCGGTAGCGGTGCTGATTCCCGCCTACAACGAGGAGAAGGTGATTGAGCGCACGGTCCGCTCGGTGCTTGATTCCGATTACGGCAAGTTGCGGGTCATTGTCATCGACGACGGATCCAAGGACGCGACGCTCGAAGTTACCCGCGCAGCTTTCCAGCCGGAAATCGCTGCCGGTCGAGTCACCGTCCTAATCAAACCAAATTCCGGGAAAGCCGACGCGCTGGATTACGGGCTGGAGTCTGTAACCGAGGAAGTTTTTGTCGGCATCGATGCCGATACCATCATCGCTCCCGATGCCATTTCCAAACTGGTGCCGTACTTCAGCGACCCCAAAGTTGCGGCCATGGCGGGCAATGCCAAGGTCGGCAATCGCGTGAACCTGTGGACGCGGTGGCAGGCGCTGGAATACATCACCAGCCAGAACTTTGAGCGTCGCGCGCTGAATACGCTGAACGCGGTGAGCGTCGTTCCGGGCGCAATCGGGGCGTGGAGAACTGCTGCGGTTCGCGCGGCCGGCGGCTATCACCACGACACCGTTGCCGAGGACGCCGATCTCACGATGGCACTGCTGCAAGCCGGTTACAAGGTGAACTACGAAGACCGCGCTCTGGCCTACACCGAAGCTCCGGCCACTGCCAACGGCCTGATGCGGCAACGTTTCCGCTGGTCCTTCGGCATCATGCAGTCGGTGTGGAAGCACCGCGCAGCAGTAAAGCAAAAGGGAGCGCTGGGCTGGGTGGCAATCCCCAATATGGTGATCTTCCAGATTCTGCTGCCGCTGGTCTCACCCTTCATCGATATTATGTTTGCAGTGGGCGCCGGGATTTACGCTTATAACCGCTATTTCCACCCCGAGACCGCTAACCCGGCTAGCTTCCACAAGCTGGTGGTGTACTTCGCCCTATTCATGGTGATCGACTTTATCGCCTCCATAATCGCGTTCGCCTTGGAGCGGCAACAGCCGGGCGGCAAACGCGACTTCCTGCTCCTGGGACACGTCTGGCTGCAACGCTTCGCCTATCGCCAGTTGTTCTCGCTGGTGCTGATTAAGACCCTCAAGCACGCGATCGAAGGCCGCGGATTTGCCTGGGACAAGCTGGAACGTACCGCCAGCGTAAAACAGCCGGTGGTGCTTCCCCGGCGTCGAGAGGCGCAGTGAGTCCCGCGCCCAAGTCCACTCTTGACATGAGCGTCAACGTCGCCGGCATTGCGCTTAAAAATCCCGTAATGGCAGCCAGCGGAAGCTTCGGCTACGGCGTGGAGTTCGAAGATGTGGTGACGCTGAGCCGGTTGGGTGGCTTCGTCACCAAGGGCCTTTCGCGCGAGCCCATGGCCGGCAATCCGCCGCCGCGGTTGTTCGAGACCGCCGCCGGAATGCTGAATGCCATCGGCCTACAAAACATCGGCGCGCGCGCCTTTCTCGAAGAGAAACTCCCGCTGCTGCAAAAGATCAGCAACATCGTCTTCTTTTGCAACGTCTTCGGGCACTCACCGGAGGAATACGAAGACGTGGTTCGCATTCTCAATGAAGGCGAGGGTATCGCCGCCTATGAGCTGAATGTCTCCTGTCCCAATACGAAGTGCGGCGGGATCAGCTTCGGCAGCGATCCCAAGATGCTATTCGATGTGGTCAACGCCGTGAAGAAGCTGGCCACTCGTCCCCTGATTGTCAAACTCTCACCCAACGTGACCAGCATCCCCGACGTAGCCCGGGCAGCTGAGGATGCCGGGGCTGACGCCGTCTCGCTGGTGAATACGTTTGTGGGAATTGCAATCGACGCGGAGACACGCAAGCCGCGCATCTCCAATATCACCGCTGGTCTGTCCGGCCCGGCCATCAAACCCATTGCCTTGCGGATGGTTTGGGAGGCGGCCAAAACGGTCAAAATCCCGGTGATCGGTATCGGCGGCATCAGCACGGCAGAGGACGTGATTGAGTTTCTTCTTGCCGGCGCCAGCGCCATCGAGGTCGGCACGGTAAATTTCTGGGATCCTTGCGCCTGTGAGACGCTGGTCGACTCGCTGGAGAAGTGGTGCGTGGAACACCGCATCGACAAGATCAGTGAGCTGACGGGAGGTTTGCAGCTGTAGCTGCTTTTTTAGGTACCACCCTGAGCGAGCGGCTGCTTTTGCCGCGAGTCGAAGGGCCTCTACCTGGGAGATGAATGGCTTCCTATAGGAATCCTTCGACTCGCCGCGCAAAATCGGCGCAGGTCGCTCAGGATGACAGCCGAAGAGCTCTAGACATCCACACTGCCCGCAGCCTTCCTCTCCTCAGCGCTGGCCGCTCCGCTATCCTGCAGCTTCTTCACGCTGGTCACCAGGTCGGGGTCGACGGCCAAAATCCCCATCGTGTGCGTGATATCGAATAGCCGCCGCACCTGCTCATGGGCCCCCGCGATGCGGAACTGGCCTTCCCGCTCTCCCATTTCCCCAAAGATCCGCATGATGATGCCCAGTCCGGCGCTATCCACAAAGTCTACGTGCGTCAGGTCCAATACCAACTTGCGCGCGCCTTTCTCGATGAGCGAACAAAGCATAGCTTCGGTCTCGCTGAGCCGGGTGCCCAGCGTGAATCGTCCGGCACAGGACACTCCCGTAATGTCCGGCTCAAATTGGAAGACTTCGGTCTCCAACATCATGGCTGTAACGTCCAGGGTGAAGAGTGGTCTCCAAGGTATCACGGGCGATTACATGTTGAAATCCCAAATTGCTATCAAGAACCTGTCTCTAGGGCCAAGGCCAGTAAATGGCCCGCGCTCTTGTACTCGTCAGCGCCAAGCACTATCCTGTTGCAATCCAGCCTGCGCGACCGAGCGCGCTTTCGTAAGGAGTCATACTGACATGTACCGGCATAGCCCTTTCCTGTCCCCGATTCTCTGCCTACTTGCTGTGACATTGCTCCTCGCCTGCGCGGGCCTGGCGCAGAACTATGTTGCGCCCAGCAATCCCCAGATCGGCTCGGCGAATACGGTCACGGCCAATGCTCCGGTACCGCGTCCGCCTACGACGCCGTGCACAGTGCAACTGTTTACTAATCTGGATTTTGCCGACTTTAACCCCAAGTTCTTTACCTACACGCCTCCGGCAGACTGTCCCGGACCGTGGGCGGCAGTGGTGTTTGAAGCGGATTGGTCGGTCGATGCCGGCCGCCAGTTCGATCGCACCGCCGAGGTCTGGATCGGCGGCGCCAACGTTTATTTCGGCACCACGGCTGAGCCTTCGCACGATGTGCAACGCATGTGGCACGTCGAGAGCAATCTGACTCGCTACAGCCCGCTCTTCGCCGTCGCGCAGAACGGCAGGGTCGACTTGGGCAACCTGGTGGATCAGACCTACACCAGTCATCTTCATGGCACTGCGGTACTCCAGTTCTATCCTGTGCCGCAGGGGCAGAACCCGCCGCCTACTGCCGATCTGCTTCTGCCCATGGCCGCCGATTCGACCGGGGGAACCGTGACCCTGAACTCGCCCAGCGATCAACTGGCTGGCACCTTCAACCTTCCGCTCAATGTTGAGCGCGCCTACCTCGACGTGTTTGCGCAGAGCCAGCACAACGACGAGTTCTGGTACACCTGCGCGCCTGACGACGTAGCCGGCGAGTTGTTCAACTGTGGTTCGACCGCGTTCCGTGAAGCCGAGGTCAGCATCGATGGCCAGCCCGCCGGAGTCGCGCCGGTCTATCCCTGGATTTACACCGGCGGAATCGATCCCTACTTGTGGCGGCCGATTACCGGCGTACACACGCTCAACTTCGAGCCGTACCGTGTCGACCTCACGCCGTTCGCCGGGGTGTTGAGCGATGGCCAGCAGCACACCGTAGCTGTGAGCGTCTACAACGCGGACCAGTACTTCTCCGCAACCGCCAACCTGCTGCTGTACCTTGACCACGGCTCAGGGCAGGTGACGGGTGCAGTCACCACCAACACCGTCGGCCAGCCTGACCCGGTGGTGAGCGAAAGCATCAACAACAACGGCATCGCCGTCCTGGGATATCTTTCGGTCACCTCCAATCGGGGATTTGTCGTCGACGGTTTTGTGAACACCTCGCACGGAACGGTTGACACCAGGGTGGTGCAAAGCATCGACTTCAACAATTTGCAGAAGTATTATCTGACGACCGACGGCTCGGTGTACGACCAGGTCGTGGTGCAGACGACGTCAATCTCGTCCGCGACCACAACCACCGCCGGCGGCAACGTAACCACCGAGACCAAGCAGTATTCCTGGCCGCTGAACCTGGCATACGCCTTCAATGCCAACCTTCTTGATGGCTCCTACCAGCAGTTCAGCACGCTGACTCAAGCATTCGATAAGAGCGAGTTAGTGGATGTGAATGGCACGCCGACGTACTCCAGTACGTTCCATGACGCGGTTACGCCAAAGGACAACCTGATGGTGGATGCGTCTGGAAATTCCTCAAGCTCGCTGCAATCGAGCTCGGAAACCTACCAGTATTCCAATACGAACGGCGCCTGCTGGAACCAGACCATCCAGGCCGCGAGCGGCGTATTGACGTCAGTGCAGGGCGGAAGCTGCGCCAGAAGAACAGGGGCAAACGCCAAGTAATTTCGGGGAACTCAGCCGGAACGCAGCATCGTCGCTTCAAGAGTCAGCACAGCTTGGCGATGGTTTGCCTGAAAGCGACACCTATATTTGTCAGGCGAAACCCGCAGGACCCGTTTCAAGTGCAGCGCATTCGCCCCAGCAGGCTGCTGAAAAACTCGGGGAACGGCCGCTTTGAAGGAGCGCAGCTTTATAGGCTGTTACGAAACTACCGTTATCAATTGTGTGGTGGGAGAACTGGCCAACATCTGCTATGAAACCAGCCGCACCGCGGCGGGATGAAGTTAGCCGGGGCCGGCAGGCGCCGGTCAAGTGGGAAAAGAGTGCGAGCCGCAGAGCGGCGATACAGGTTTCGTAACAGCCTCTTTAGCTGCGCCGTACTATTGAGTATTGAATAATATAGTGACATTTTCAGCTTTGTGTGCTACTGTGTGGCTATGGGAAACCCGGCAGGAGTGCGCAGAGACTTCGAAGCCTTGGAGCAGCGACGTTTGCGGGCGGCGCGGCTGCTGAAAAAGGGAGTCCACCAGTCCGAAGTGGCGCGGCAGGTGGGCGTACACCGCCAATCGGTAAGCCGGTGGGCGGCGGAGTTGGAGGAGAAAGGCCGGGCCGGGCTGAAGCAGGCCGGCCGCGCTGGACGCAAGCCCCGGCTGAGTGCGGAAGACCTGAAGCAGATTGAGCGCGGGCTGAAACGTGGACCGCAGGCTCTGGGCTATGAGACGGCGCTGTGGACGTCGGCGCGCGTGGCCCAGTTGATCGAGGCCGAATGTGGCGTTCGCTACCATGCCTCGCAGGCGTGGCGCATGCTGCGGCAGTTGGGCTGGAGTTGTCAGCGGCCGACCGGACGGGCGCTGGAACGGAAGGAAGAGAAGATCCGGCAGTGGAAGCAGAAGCGCTGGCCGGAGTTAAAAAAAAGGCCAAAAACGAAGGCCGGACGATCGTCTTCATCGACGAAAGCGGATTGAGCGAGCGTCCGCACCGCTGTCGTACCTGGTCGCCCCGCGGCCAGACCCCGGTGCTGCAGTATCACTTCAACTGGAAGACCTTGTCGGCGATGGCGGGGGTGACGTGGTGGAACTTCTATTTCCGGCTGTTTCCGGGAGCCATTCGCAGCCCGCAAATCATCCAGTTTCTGGCCCATTTGCAGCGTCACATTCCGGGCAAGCTGCTGATCGTCTGGGATGGTCTGCCGGGCCATCGCAGCCGTGCAGTATGGGATTTCGTGCGCCAGCAGAAAGGACGTTTGTGGCTGGAGTTTCTCCCTGGTTACGCTCCGGAACTAAACCCGGTGGAGTACCTGTGGTCGCACTGGAAACAGCACGAACTACCGAACTTCTGCCCCCAGACTTTCGGGCAACTGAGCCATCACGCCCGCAAGGCGCTGCAGCGAATGCGCCGACGGCCTACTCTGGTAATGGCCTTCTGGGAACAGGCGGAGCTATTCCCGTTGTAACTATATTATGCAATACTCAATAAGTCCCATTACATTTGTCATCACGAACGGGCTTCAGCCCGCGAGGGCCTGCCCTGAGCTTGCCGAAGGGGATCTGCTTTTTCGTTTTTCAGCAGCCTGCCAGGCCCTCGTAGTTTACAAGCCCAGAAAATCGCTATATCATAGCTAACCTGTAAACGTGATTACGATGGTTAGCTCGGGCAAGTCCGGCCTGCTCTCTCCACCGGCAGCTCGCGCCGCCAGCCGGTTCGCCCTATTGGCTGCGTTCTTCGTGATCTACGTCGTCTGGGGCTCCACCTATCTGGCGATCCGCTATGCCGTGGCGACCATTCCACCGTTGCTGGTGGTTGGCATCCGTCAGAGTGTCGCCGGACTGGCGATTTTTTCCTGGGCATGCGCCAGGGGATACCGGCCCACTTTGCGTGAATGGCGGGCAAGTGTCGTGCTGGGCATCCTGTACTTCGTTATTGGCCATGGAACGCTGCATTGGGCTGAAACGGTCGTTCCCTCGGGACTGGCTGCGTTGCTGATCGCCAGCGAGCCCATTTGGATCGCGATTATGGCGGCGCTGGCCTCGCGCGAGGAACGCCTGACCGGCAAAACCGCTTTCGGACTTGCGCTCGGTCTTGCCGGCGTTGCGCTGCTCGTGCGCGAGGAGGCTGGACCAGGAAAGGGCCGGCTGCTGCTGGGCTGCGCCGCCATTCTCATCGGCGCGCTGTCGTGGGCTTGCGGCGTGATCTACAGCCGCAATCCAGCGCTGCCCAAAAACCCAATCGCCCGCGCGGGAATGGCGGCCATGACCGGCTCGGTACTGCTGCTGCTCGGGTCTTTCCTCAGTGGCGAAATGACGCACGCTCATCCGGCATCGTTCAGCGCGCGATCCATCTTGGCGTTGCTGTACCTGATCGTGTTTGGCACCATCATTGCTTTCACCACCTACACCTGGCTGCTGGACCATTGCTCTCCCACGCTGGTCTCCACCCACACCTACGCCAACCCGATTATCGCGGTGCTGCTGGGCTGGTTTTTTGCGGGAGAGGTGTTGAACTGGCGTGTCCTGCTGGCCGGACTGGTAACGCTGGTTGCGGTGTTTCTTATCAGCCGCGGCACAGTAGCGAAATCCGAAGTAGCTGCTCGGGCCGAGGAAGCCGCATGAGCCGCGGGCCGGCTAACCTGCTAAATGGACAAGACCAGTTACAATAAAAGAGGTGGAAAAGCAGCATTCATCCGGCTTCAAATTTGACTTCACCGGCGGGCGTCTTTGCCTGGACTTCGCCAATACCGTGAGTCATCGCTTCGATCCCCAGCAACGAAACGAACATCTGGCGAGTTACGCCGACCTTCTCGCCTTCGCCCAGCAGGCCAGAAGCATCTCTCCAAACCAAGCCGGGAAATTAGCCAGCCATGCGCAGCGAAGTGGCAGCGAGGCCGGCAAGATTTTCCGCGAGGCGATCAGCCTGCGCGAAGCGCTTTACCATGTCTTCTCGGCCGCCGCGCTGGGCAAGACGCCCCCCGCAAGTGATCTCCTGCGGATCGGCAACTCCGCGGTGCAAGCGTTACAGCACCGCCGTCTGGCGCGAGCCAACGGAAGTTATCGATGGGAATGGCAATGGAACGAGGACACTTCCCTGCAAGGTGTTCTGTGGCCGATTGCGCAATCCGCGGCCGAGCTACTCACCTCTGACGAACTCGGCACGGTGCGGCTATGTGAGGCTGCCGATTGTGAATGGCTTTTCCTCGACCGCAGCCGCAATCGCAGCCGCCGCTGGTGCGACATGACCACCTGCGGCAATCGCCAGAAAGCCCGCCGCCATTATCAACGCCTGCATGAGTAGCTACTTCACATCTGACACCGAGAAGCGCCTGGCAGCACAGGCCCGCTTTGTTGGGAGATTCACCCCATCTGCGGGCATAGTGATTCTTCCGGCGACCAGACGTGATCGGTGATGCCAGTCGCCAACTGGAACGACCATCCTAATCCATGTGGGTCGCGCAACCTATTGAATATAGGGCATTAACAACGGTTCACATAAAAATCATGGCGAGCTAATTTCAGTTGCGGTATGCTTCCCGTAGGTTGCAAGCATACACCGCAGTCCCCAATGCGGCATCAAATCTAGCATGACCGATCGAAAACCATCTCGCAGCGTGGGAGAAAAGCACGTGATTTTCAATATCGAAACCGAACGCGAGACGGACGGTCGTTGGATTGCTGAAATAGCCGACATGCCCGGCGTTCTGGCCTACGGCAAAACCGAGAAAGCGGCGAGAGCTAACGCCTACGCATTAGCGCTGCGGGTTATTGCAGACCGCGCCGAGAAGTGCAAGACCTTCCCTTCAGCCATTGAGGTTGCCACCACTGCGTGAGCCAATGGCCCAGCACCAAGGCACGCCGGGTCTATAGGGCGCTCACCAAAATAGGCTGGCAAGTTGTTTCCAGGCACGGATCGCATTCCAAACTTCATCACCGGACATCAAAGTACCCCGATTATGTTTGGGCTTTTCACGATAAGGAAGAAATTGCTCCCCGCATGCTGGAGAGGATAGCCACGCATACGGGACTCCGCCCGCAGGATCTGTAAACTCAATTTTAAATTGAGACACTACCGCAAGCCGCCCTCAATTGCCTCCGCGTCCACGATATGATAGTTTCCGCTCGTCCCCTGCTTGCGCTTTGGAGGAAGGCTGATGATTGCGCTAATTGTCATTATTGCCATACTGGTTGTGATCGCGTTTGCCCTGATCGGAATTTATAACGGTCTGGTGCAACTGAAGGTCCGCGCTGATAACGCCTGGGCCGATATCGACGTGCAGTTGAAGCGGCGCTACGACCTGATCCCCAACCTGGTTGAGACCGTCAAGGGGTATGCGGCGCACGAGAAGGGGACGTTCGAGAACGTCGCCAAGTTTCGCAATGCGGCCATGGCTGCGACCAGTCCGGCGGAAAAGAGCGAGGCGGAAGGCCAGCTCACCTACGCACTCCGCGGCCTGCTAGCCGTAGCCGAGGCCTACCCGCAATTACGCGCCTCGGAACAGTTCCAGTCGCTGCAAGGTTCTCTTTCCGGCTTGGAAGACGCAATCCAGAACGCTCGCCGGTACTATAACGCCGTGGTTCGCGATCTCAACACCAAGATTCAGACATTCCCCACCAACATGGTCGCGGGAATGTTTCACATCCAGCAGCGGCAGTTCTTCGATATCACCGAACCCACCCAGCGCGAGCCGGTTGCGGTAAAGTTTTGAAAGCGGCAGTTAGCATTTAGCACTTGGCAGTTGCTGGTTGCTGCCCCGGCGTAAGAAGCTGTTACGAACACCGTCATCAATTGTGTGGTGGGAGAGCTGGCCCGAATCTGCTATGAAACCAGCCGCACAGCGGCGGGATGAAGTTAGCCGGGGCCGGCAGGCCCCAGTCAAGTGGAAAAGAGTGCGAGCCGCAGAGCGGCGATATGGGTTTCGTAACAGCCTCTTAACCGCCGGTTAGTGGCCAGAGGATGTTTCAAAACAGATTTGTGTCAGGGCACGACTTCTGATTGCTAAGGCCTAATCGCCAAATGCTAACTGCCAAGTCTCCATTTAGGATTATCTTTCTTCTCCTGCTGCTCGCCGCTCCGGGCTTCGCCCGCGACTGGCACATCACGCGTTTTGTCTCGCATCTTTACGTCGCTCAGGATGGCACGATGACGGTGCGTGAGCACCTGGAGATGGTCTTCCAGGGCGAGTACCACGGTATCTATCGCGATATTCCCATCGAGTATCCCGGCCCGCGCGGCTCCAATTACCGGCTATTCCTTACCGTCACCTCAGTAACCGACGGTAGCGGAAAGAAACTGAAGTATGACTCCAGCGTGCAAAACGGTAACCGCCACCTGAAAATTTATGTTCCCGGAGCGGTGGACGCCTCGCGGGCGATCGATATCACCTACAAGGTCACCAACGGCGTGCGCTGGTTCGACGACCATGACGAACTCTACTGGAACGTGACCGGCAACGATTGGCCGGTGCCAATCGATGACGCCGTGGCCATCATTCTGTTTCCGTCAAGCGCGGCGGGAAGTCTGCGCGCCCAGGCCTTTACCGGAACGTATGGCTCGCAGGCGCAGGACGCCACCGTCTCTGTCAGCGGTATTGTGGTCAAGGCGGAGACCAACAATCCGCTGAGCATGCGCGAGGGCCTCACCGTCGACGTTTACATCGCCAAGGGGATCCTGACCCAGCCCAGCAAACTCACCCAGGCGATATGGTTTTTGCGAAGTAATCCCATCGTCCTACTGCCGCTGTGGTCCTTCGTCGTGATGTTCTTCTTCTGGTGGAGTAAGGGGCGCGATCCCAAGCCGGATATCTCGGTTGCCCCAATGTATGAGCCTCCCAAGGGCATGACACCGGCTGAGGTCGGCACGCTGATCGACGACACGGTAAATCCCCGCGACATCACGTCGACTCTGGTGGATCTGGCGGTGAAGGGCTACGTGAGGATTGAGGAGACGGAATCGAGAGCGCTGTTGTTCTCGCATCGCGATTACACCTTCCACCTGTTGAAGCCGCAGGCGGAATGGGGCACATTGGAGGCGCACGAACTCGTCATCTTGAACCACATGTTTGCCGGGGGCGCCACTCAAATTCGCTTATCGGAGCTGCGCAACCAGTTTTACGTCGCAATTCCTACCATCAAGGAAGACATACTGGCCGAGCTCAAGGGTAAGGGAATGTACTCGGTCGATCCCGGGTCGGCCCACGCCTATGTGTTGGCTGGTATCTTGTTCACCGTCGCACCGTTCATTCTGATACAAGTTCTTGGCTGGGCCTCGCTGCTCGACTCGCCCGGCTTGCTGATTGCCTCCGGCATTATTGCTCTCATTATCGTTTTCCTCTTCGCCCGCATCATGACAGCGAAATCGTTGAAGGGGGTGCGGACCAAGATAGAAATCCTGGGATTTCAGGAGTTCGTCAACCGGGTGGATGCCGATCGGTTGAAGCGCATGCCGCCCGATACATTTGAAAAATTTTTGCCTTACGCGATGGCCCTCGGTATCGAGAATCGCTGGGCCAAGGCGTTTCAGGGTATCGTGCAGAATCCCCCAACCTGGTACGTGGGTCCGACCCCGTACATAGGATTCAATCCCATCTTTTTTGCCGGATCCATGCATGCGATGGCGATGGACGCCCACCAGGCATTTGTCGCCGCTCCGCGGGCCAGCAGCACAGGCTCGGGTTGGAGCGGCGGCGGCTTTAGCAGTGGCGGCGGTTTCAGCGGCGGCGGCTTTGGCGGGGGAGGGGGAGGCGCATTTTAGCGGGCTGCTGACAAACTGGGTTTGGACAGGCTAGCCGGGTGGAGATGGCCTTCAGAGACTGTGTCGCACCAGCTAACAAATGTTGCGCTGGAAGAGACGGATTGAAAAGCGACCAACTCAGCCGCGGAGCGGCGACATTTGTGTTAGCCGCGGGCGTGAGAAGCTGTTACGAAACCACCATTATCAATTGTGTGGTGGGAGAACTGGCCCGAATCTGCTGTGAAACCAGCCGCACAGCGGCGGGATGAAGTTAGCCGGAGCCGTCAGGCCCCGGTCAAGTGGGGGTACAGACCGGGCAGATACTTTACAGATTAGACCGGGCACATACTTTACACCCAGGTCCGTTCGCGAAGGCATGTAGAACAAGGCATGCCTTGGAAAGTGAGCGGAGTGGTGGAGCGACGTAAAGAGTTTGTGGCCGAGCACGAATCGGGCCAGTGGACGATGACGGACTTATGCCGGGCCTATGGGATCTCGCGGCCGACCGGCTATGAGCTGCTGCAACGCTATGCCGACAACGGCGAGCGCGGGCTGCAGGACCAGAGCCGGGCTCCCAAGCGGCATGCCAACCAGACGGCGGCGAAGATCGAAGAGCAGGTGCTGGAGCTGCGGCGGGAGCATCCGCGCTGGGGACCCCGCACGCTGCGCAGCCGGCTGGAAAAGCTGCAGCCGAAGGTAAACTGGCCGGCAGCGAGCACCATCGGGGCCATGCTGGATCGCGAAGGGCTGACGCTGCAGCGGCGCAAGCGGCGTCGAGTGGCGCCCTACACCAACCCGCTGGCAGCGGCGACCGAGCCCAACCGCGTCTGGTGCGCCGATTTCAAAGGCTGGTTTCGCACCGGCGATGGGCAGCGCATCGATCCGCTGACCATGACCGATGCCCACAGCCGTTATCGGCTGCGCTGCCAGGCGGTGGAGAAGACAGACACGGCGCGGGTGCAGGCCATCTTCGAGGCGGCGTTTCGCCAGTACGGGATGCCGCTGGCGATCCGCAGCGACAACGGCGCGCCGTTCGCCTCGCGAGCTATTGCCGGGCTATCGCGACTGGCGGTGTGGTGGATGAAGCTGGGCATCGTGCCGGAGCGCATCGCGGCCGGACATCCGGAGCAGAACGGGCGGCACGAGCGCATGCATCGCACCTTGGCGGAGGAGACGGTGTCGCCACCGGAAGGCAATGCGCGGGCGCAGCAGCGGGCGTTTGATCGCTTCCGCCAGGTGTTCAACCAGGAGCGGCCGCATCAGGCGCTGAACATGCGCACCCCGAGCGCGGTGTATGAGCCGTCGTCGCGCGAATATCCGGCGCGGGTGCGCGAGCCGGAATACGGCAGCGCCATGAAGGTACGGCGGGTGGACTCTAGAGCGATTCTAATTTAAGTATATACACCTGTATGCGATAATGTCCCTGCCGGTTCGAGGCGGCACGGATGCAATCCTATTCGCAAGACTTGCGTGATCGGGTGCTGTGGGCATTGCAGCGCGGGGAAGGACCTTCGGCCATCGCACGGCGGCTGGAGGTAAGTCGAGTCTGGATTTATCAGGTGCGTGACCGGGAGCAGAAAACGGGGGTGCGCACCAGTTTGCAAATCGGTGGTCGTCGCCGCTCCCGGGTGGCCGATTTGGAAGCGGAGCTGCGCGCCTGGATCGAAGCCGAGCCGGATCTTGCGCTGCAGGAAATGTGCGATCGGCTACGCCAGCAAGGGGTGACGATCAAGACCGGGGCGCTGTGGCATCAGTTGAACAAGTGGAATCTCACTTTTAAAAAAAACCCTGCACGCCAGCGAGCAAGAGCGCGAGGACGTGCAGCAGGCGCGCCGGGCATGGCTCGCGGCCCTGCCCACGATGAACCTCGA
This sequence comes from uncultured Acidobacteriaceae bacterium, assembly GCA_963785825.1. Classification (GTDB taxonomy): domain Bacteria; phylum Acidobacteriota; class Terriglobia; order Terriglobales; family Acidobacteriaceae; genus Bog-257. The sequence continues at coordinate 106,224 of CAWAWQ010000005.1, forward strand.
AAAGCTCGTGTTCATCGATGAAACCTGGACTTCTACCAATATGACGCGAGGCTACGGGCGGGCCCTCCGAGGCAAGCGTTGCCTCGGTTCTGCGCCCTACGGACATTGGCAAACCACAACCTTTGTGGGCGCTCTGCGGCATCGTCAACTCGCGGCTCCCATGGTGATTGACGGCCCCATGGACGGGGAGGTGTTTGTGGCCTATGTGCGTTGCTTCTTGTGCCCCACCCTGGCCCCGGGAGACATCGTCATCCTCGATAACCTCAGCAGCCATAAAGTGGAGGGGGTCGAAGAGGCCATCCTGGCGAGCCATGCGAGCGTGCTCTATCTGCCACCGTATTCGCCCGACCTGAACCCCATCGAAAAGTTCTTTTCCAAACTCAAGGCGCTGCTCCGAAAGGCCGCCACACGATCCCAGGATGCTCTCTGGCAAGAGATTGGAGAACTCCTGAAATCGGTCTCTGCCGGCGAATGCATGAATTACTTCAAATCATGCGGCTATGTAAACACTTAAATTGAAAACGCTCTAATGGCACTTGGTCGCCCCCTTCCTCAGCGGCCAGCATGGATTTACTTGTCAAATTCGCCAAGAATCTGGCGAAAGCCTTCGTCGTGCACGATCACATGAAGATCGTTTCGTGCCGCAAAATCCAGGAAGTGACAAAGTTGGTCCAGACGGACGATCAACTCGCGGACGGGCACTCCGCCTGAGCGGATAATGAGCCGGCCCTCCGCATCCTGGCATAGGAACTCAGATGCGGCTAGGAGAGCACCGCCATCCTGCCTAGGGCGGCCATCTTCATCTACAGACGGGCGGATCGCATTCAGGCAAGCGGAAAAAGTGCGCAAGAGAATTGCGCAATCTTCAGGCAAGAGGAGATGTGGAACAATATCTGGGAGCTCAAAGACATCATCGATGATGGCCTGCGCCTCGTGGATGGGCACGCCCAGCAGTTCGCCCAACAATAGGGCGTGGTTCATCGTCAGCGATGCTTCTTCCAGAACTGCCGGCAGGCCCGGCGGCAATTGGGGCAGAGCCCCAGCCGTGCCGTCGGCATTCGGTCGCGAGCCCAACTCCAGAGATGGATAGTAGTAAGGCATTCTAGTAGTCCTTCGAACCCATCAATTGCATCTCGCGAAGGATTTTGGCAAGCTTCTGAAAATCGCTGGGATTCTGCGGCATGGTTCTCGTGTAATTCCGGGCTCCTGCAGGACCGATGGTTTCCGCTTTCGCACCGCTGGGACTCTCTTGGACCTTTCCCGTCAAATCGACAACGTCTCCCGTGTCCAGTGCCGTCCCCTCGATCTTAGTCACTTTGGCATAGAGTGTGCGTTTTCCCACTTCAATCTTGGCAATTCTACCTGCTTGGCTGGCGCGAATGGATTCCAACGCGTTTCGATTCTGGGTTGTCGCCGATCCACTCTCGCCTGCGCCTGCTTTAGTATTCGTGAGAATCTGCGCGTTGAATTTGCCGGAGTCCTCGGTCGCGGTCAGGAAATCGAGTTCGGCCACGGGATTCCCCATTGCCTGCCGACCCTGGCTGGTCACGTAAATTTGCGTTGCGGCTTCATCTTCGTAAAGATCGCCGATAATCTTAACGTTTCGAAAAACTCGGGACCCGCCCGGCGCGGAGCTCCGCACCATTGTAGCGGTGATCCATTCGCCCAGCGCGCCGACAAAGTCGGACAGAATTCTCGCCGAGAGCCACCCCGGCGACCGCAGGATGCCCTGCGACGCCAACTCCTTCGCGCGAGCCGCCAGCGCCGGATTCTGGCGGGCGACGATGCCCTCGCTGCGAAGCTGCAAGACGACGTCTTGCGGCGCGGTCCCAGTTGGTTTCGTACGGAGAATTGTATTTAATTCCCGCCGCACCTGGCGTACCGCCCACGCAAGGTCCTGCTTGGGCTGGCCCCCCAACCTTTCCTGGAGCATGAAGTAGATGGTGCGGCGAGCGGCCGGCTCGGTAATCGCAAGGTCACTGAACAACTCCGTGATGAGCGGATCAGCGAGATTGATCGGTGTCTCCTCATCGCCGTACGCCTGAGGCGGCCTCTCCTGGAATGTGATCGGCTTTTCCCCGGTAAACGTAGCGGTGACAGTTCGGAGCCCGCTGGCAGGGTCTTGCGCTTTGTCGACTTGCGCGCCGAGGGCGCGCAGACGGGTTTCAAGGTCCCTAGTTGAACCCGGAGCATACGTATACGAATGCTCTCCGGCGGAGCGCAGCCCAGTGGCCTCGGAAACCCCTAGCTGTTTCGCGAGCAACTCGCCGGAGGTAACTTTGGCAGCCGTACCCAGGGCCTGGAGTTCCTTACAAAGTGCCTCGATGTTGATCCTTGTATCGGCGGCCGCCTTGAGCAGAACAGCCTTAAATTTTTCCTCGAGTTGCTTGGCGCGCTCCTGGAGCTTCTGCACCTCAGCAGCATCATCGGCCTTTCCGCTCTGCACGAGGCCGCGCATATCCTCGGCCAGTTGGTCTCGGGCTGCCTGGATTTCTTTGAATTGGGTGCCGTATTCCCTCTGGAAGATTTCGAGAGTGGGCGCTTTCTTTTCCGTAATGGCTTGCCTCAGGGCTGACGTGCCCAGAACAATGACCGCGGTCGAAAGCAAATTCTCAGCAGTCATGATGCCCATCTCGTCATCACTAGGCCAGCGCCCCTCACTGATTCGAAAATGCAGAATTCCAAAGCCCTGCAGCAGCGGGTAGGACGTTGCTAGGGTGACCGGGCCACGCAGAGCGGCGAGATCTAGAGCGTTCAACCCCTTCGTGACGCCGGCACCGACTCCTCGCAGAATGCCGAACATGCCGATGCTGAAAGCGAAATCCCAGAGCAGCTTCCCAGTCGTTGGTTTTTGCCCAAGCATCAGGGCGGAAAGGCTCGCACTGACCGCCGTGAACGTCAGCGCCTCCAATGTAAGAGTCCCTGCCGTAGACAAGACGGACCTCGCCGTGAGCCCGACTGCGCCCACCCTCGCTCCGCCCCCGATTAGACCGACGACTCCGCCGCTAACGAGCGCCGAGATCAGAGCAATTTCGATCCCGGCGATGAGGCGCGAGGCCCCAACGAGTCCCGGTAGGGCCTTGTAGAAGTTTTTGAGATCCTCGTCAGTGTCGATCGCTTGTACGCGCGTTTTCAGATTGTCGAGGTCGAGCGCGAACGACGCGTCGCGAATTGCTGTGACGCGCTCATGGGTCCGCTGCGAGGCCCCGCCCAGTTGCCACATCGATAACGGATCACCCGGGTGTGTCGTGATGTATTCGTAGGCTCGGGCGAGTTGGTCGAACTGAAAGAGGCCTTGAATGCTGAATTGAAGGATCTGGGCATCGCGCGACACGTCCTCTTGACGTTTGACCGCATCCGGAGCGTTATTCTTCTGCGCCAGGGCCAAGTCTGCGGAATCCCTCTCGATTTTGTCGAAACGCTTCTCGATCCAAGCGAGATATTCGGCCAATTCCTTCTCGCCCTGGACATTGGGATTAAGACCTACTAATTCGGTTGTCTCCTCAAGCTTGTGTCCGGCCTTCTCTGCCAGCTTCTTTTGCTCGGGGTCGGCAGCAACCTCTCGGTATCTCACCTTGTTCAGGTCTACCTCGATCAGGGCTCTCGGCAAATGCTGAGCGCTAGCTTCCGCATCGTTGAAAGCGGCCGTCAAGTCGGCGGTGAAGAGTTTCCCCAAAGCATTGAGATAGACCGCCCGCACCTTTTGCACTTCGGCGAGCTGCCCCGCTTTCCCAGAGTAGGTAGATGCCTGCATGTCGAGCACCTGCATGGCATAGTCGATGCGATCCATTGCCGATTCCGACTGCACCAGTTTCCGTGAATCATCCTTCGACCCCGTGAGCGCGGCGCGAGCTGCGGCAATGTTTGCCTGCGCACTTGCGATCTGCTTCTGGACATTCGGATCGTCTTTATAGCGAGCAGAAAGCCGGTTCACCGCCGCCTCAAGCAACGGAATCCGGGCCTGAAACTCGGTAAGGTCGAGAATCGGGGGCTCCGGCTCAGTCGTGCCCGGCAGAGTGAGAAGCGGGGTCGGAGTCGACTTCGATGCGTCAATAGCGCCAGCTTCCCCTGCTTTGGAGCCGCCGCTGCACCGCTGGAGTCGCAGGCCGCTCGATACAATAGCGACGGGATGGAGCGCGTCCTCGAGCAGAGCATCCGAAGTAAGCTCAGTCCACTGGCGGACGGCAGTCGAGTGCGGCCCAGGAATTTTGAGCAGTGCGTAAGCGGCGCTCTTGGTCGCGGCCGTTTCCATTTGCGGATCGTCTTGGACGGGCCCTGGTTCGGGCGTGTTCGCTGCGCCCGCCTGCTGCACCACGTGGGCCAATTCATGCGCAAGCAACAAATCGCCCGCAATTGTTCCGGGCCGGTATTGGCCGGCTCCGAAAGCCACATCTTGTCCGACCGTAAACGCCCGCGCCTGGTAAGTCTGGGCCAGCGAGGCCGAGTGAGCGTCGTCGTGCAGCCGCACGTCGCGGAAGCTGGCGCCAAAGCCACGCTCCATGCGAGTGCGGATACCTGAATCGAGCGGCCTGCCGGCAGAAAGCTGTCCACGAATCGCGGCTGCGCTGCCCGGCGGGGCGGGGGCTCCGTGACCATCGGTGGCCATCCGCTGTGCCGCTGCATTATCGCCCGGTTGGGTATCGATTCCGTCGTCGGCTGTTCGCCAGTCGATATTCCCCGGCACTTGCACGTCGCGACGATTGACCCAGACCTGCACCGCCTGGCTCACGTGCTGGAGAATCGCGTCTTCTATACCCGCACGGTCCCTTGGTTGAGGGCGAACATAGCGGGCGATGGCACGTTCAATGTGCGCGGCCGACTGCTGCCGGTAATAGTTAATCCAGAATGCAAGGTAAGGGCAGTCGGCGGCTGTGCGACCGGCAGGGGTCAGGACCTGGTCGGCGGCGCTTTCGATGCGCGGAGCCAGTTGATCCATGAACTCGGTGCGATGCACCTGCCCTTCGCCCGCGGGCAAGCCATCTTCGATAATGATCCCGTATAGAGCGCTGCCGGTCAGCGCATTGTTTGCGGCTGCATTGGCATCCCTTTCTTCTTGCGTGGCCGGCGATGGTGGAGTGATGAGCTGAAAAGCAATGTGCTCGTGCGCTGCTCCGGGTGGGCGTGGCGCGGCGGCTTTCGCGGCAGCTTTAGGAGCCGGAGACTTCTTCGCCGTTTTTTGTTTCGCTTCCAACACCGAATTCAGCCTTGGTCGGGCTTAGGAACCGTGAAGTACCAGGGCCGTCGCCGGGGTGCAGGTGGCACTATGGCTGGCCCCACGACCGGAACTGGAGCGGTCTCGGTCTTGGCCACAGCGGCAGCTGGCGGCACAACCGGCACCGCTGCTTTCTCGCGTTGCATACGACGGACGACCGCTCCGTAGAGGGCGCGGCCGTGCTCCACCAGAAATCTTTCGTCAGCTTGTGTGAGATTGGGTGGTGTGGTTGTCAACAGGTGCAGCAGTGTTCCTCGACCGACGTAGGCTGCATTTGCTGAAGAATCGGGAAAGGCACGCGCCCCGAGCTCGCATAGAAGCTGAATATCGGAACGGTCGCCTGGCAGTGACAGGGAAACGTGTGCTTCTGTACCAAACCCCCCGCCTGTCTTCGATGCTGCAATTTTCACTCCGCATGAACTGACATGAATGACAGGATGTGTCGGTAGCTCCGTGGTCACAGCGGTTCGTAATTCGCTCACGTGAGACTCGCTCAGGATGCGGCGACGAGGGTCAAGAGCCCACTTCAGGCTGAGTCCCGCCACTAGCAACAGAAGCACAGCAACAGCCATTACGATTCGCGAGGCGCTTGGGGCACGTGCATCTGACCACCAAAGCACCGCTGCAACTTCGACCAGCGACATCCACCTTGCCTGCGAAAGCCCCAGTAAGTGTGGGCGAGGATCGCCACGGAGTCCTTCCAGCCCGAAGCGCATGACGGAGTACGCGAGCAGATACCAGGCGAAGATTTCGCCGGGGTAAGCGGATGGCAAGGCAATGAGCCCGGTGAGCCCGATTATCAGCAGTCCTGCTGCTTCAATCGCCGGCACCGGAAAGAGCCGGACCCCAACGAGATAATGTGGAAAGCCATCGCGGGTGCACGTTTCGTTATAGGCAATGCCGATAGATGAAGGATGCCCGTGACAGCAACCGACCAACGTGCAACCGATGCGTCCCGCGGCCAAAAAGAAGCACAACCCCACGCTCACAATGTCCAGGTAAGGCAAGATTGGTTGTCGCAGCACCCACAGCGTAAGAGATACGCACGCAAAAGCGAACCACACGTGCTCCAGCAACACGATGGTTTCACGCCCGGTGATCCATCTCCGCACGTATGCGTAGGCGTAAAAGGACAGTCCGCACACTGTCGCGACTAATGCGAAGATGAGCAGAGAGCGCCGGGTGATAAGAGTCGCGCCGGTGGACACTAACAGTGCGACGTAAAAACCAGAGATGCCGCAGGCACGATAGGTATCGGCCTCGCGCCCGGCGCAACGCAGGCGCGTGCATGGGAGGCCATCCAAGAACTCGTTGACGTAAGAAGCCCAACTGACATGCATTGCAGTTACCATCCTCCGCTGCAATCGATCCACTCAATGAACGTCACCGCCGAGCGTGGTTGTCCACGGTATCGAACCGTCCAGCGCCCGCTGCACGTCGTTGGTTCTCGAGCATCTACGTAATGCCAGCCCGTCGCCGGGCAAATCGGCAGGAGTAGCGGAGGGCCATTCCAACGCAGGAGAGCTGTGACCGATGCTCGTTCCGCGCTGGATTCCGCCTGACTGTCCGACAGGGCCCCGCTCCCGCGCGACTGTTGAACTACATGGGCAGCCTCATGGGCCAACAGCCCGTCTCCATCGAACGTGCCCGGACGATACTCGCCGGATGCGAAAGCGATGTCATTTCTATGAGTGACAGCACGCTCCGACTCGCAATTTGCGAGCAGCGCGGCGTCGTCATCGGTGTGCAGGCGGATATCCGGAATTCCGACCCCCAGGCCGCGTTCAAGACGAAACCGGAGGCTCGGTTCCAGTCGACGGCCAGTAGACACAGATTCGTCCGCAGGAGCGGAACGCGAAAGAGCCAGGTGGTCCCGATACCGGTTTTTCTGGACCGACGTAGGCTTGGGAGCGGCCCGCTGCCGGCCCGCTACAGCCGCCGAATCGTTTTCGCTCAACCCTCCCATGCGAGGCACTGAATTTCTCCTCTTCCTTGGAGACAAACACAAGCAACCATTCCGCCGACACGAGTCAAACCTTGCCCGCCTTAAGCTCTAGATGATCTTATTAGAAACAACAAAGGTCAGCGCTGGGCATGACGAGACCAGTTTCGAGTCCCACGCCCCCGGACTTAAGATGGCCACGAGAGACGGGTTTGAGCCGGCTCCCAGCGCTTCAAGTATCGCCTTAGCCTGATCCACGCGGCTCGCCACAAGATCTGCTGCGTCGCCTTGCAATGAGACGGTGACCGCGTTTCCCCCGGTGGCAGCACCGACCAGTTGCTGCCACGCCGTAACCACGGACGTGAGGCTGTCATCCTGGACTTCGGCAGTCTTGAGTCTGAAGGTGACATTGCCGACGGGCGTGGCGTCCCCCCGGATAAATACGCTGGCTATCTGCCCGTCTAAGATGAGTTGCTTAACGGCATCCAAGTCTGCGTTGTAGTCCACTATGAACACCGAGTGACAGACTGTTGGAACCATAGTTAGCAGGACGATGATGCCGTCTACATCAGGCACCGCTAGATCGGGATTGATGTTGTCGAGGACCTCGGTTATCGCGTCCGACGTGGGCTGAGAGACCGTGGCCACAGCCTGGTCAACCTGTTTCAGCCGTCCCAGCGCGAGGGTGGCACCATCTTGTTTGGCGGCATCCGTACTGGCGATACCCGCATATACCAGTTGCTGGCCGGGGTTTTGGTTCTTCCAATCGGTAGCGATGGTACTTGCCGCAGTGATGAGCGTTGGTACTCCGGAAGCGAACTCGGGTAGATCGACCTTCGTAAAGAAGACCCACTCCGGATTCAACTTAGTATTGTTTCGTAGCGCGTCGATAGTTTCTGGCAAGTGGTCACCCTGCACCACTCCGAGCCATAGTTGATAGCGGCGATTGGGAACGACCGGAGCGACGATATCCAACTGGCATTTTTTGGTACGGCGCCGCTGGAAGAGCACCCAGTCGAGCGTGGCGAGTACTTCCAAGTCTTCCGTCGGGGGTGGCGGCGGCGGGAACAACTGCGTGGCGGACCTCGACGCAAATTGAGTATCTTTCAGAGCGCTTCCCACTTCGTCCACGGCCTGCAACGCTTGCGAGTGCAGAGGATTGGTGGGCGACAGCACATCGTCGTTTTGCAGGCAGATGAAGTTGTACTTCCAACCCCAGATATTAATCCAGAGTTGGGCGCTGATGGTCCTTGGCATGCCCGACCAAGTTGCCCTGAACTCGATCTTGGCGCCGGTCCTTTGACTTAGCAGCACGGTCACGCTGAGAGTTGGCGCTTCCTCCACTGATGTGTCCAGGATTGCGGTCACGGGGCATGAGCCAGATCCGCCATAGGTAGTCGTACCATCATTGCTGCTCGCCATCCCATCGAAGAAACCATTGACAGTTACCGTTGCACCGGAGACTACGGGGCGATCAAACCTGAAGGTGCCATTGAAAAGATAATCCATATGGTTGCCCCACTCGTCGACTAGTACAAACCTCCACTGAAAGGACGCATCGCCGGACGCAGTTGCGGCAAACGGATTGACCCCGCAGCTAAGTGCTGTCCACAACGCAGCCCCATCTCCTGTTGGCGAGGCTGTGGTAGCAGTGTTCCCAGCCTGCTGTGCTGGAGTGAACGGAATAGCGAAGAACTGCCGAACGGGCGATTGCCCTTCTTCGGCCGAAACAGCCAAACCCCAGGATGCCAAGAAGATCTGGAAGCCGCCGGTACTGGGGAACTCGATGTGGGCAGTACCCGTGAGGTAGGTGGTTTCCACCCTCACGGACTTGAGGTTAAATTTCGACTCATAGGCCAGCCCTTTCGTTGTCTGTTGCTGCGCAATCTGTCCGTTGGGAACTAGAATATCCACTTGCTGCTTGTTAGTGGGATCGTCCAGTCCGGTCAGCAGGGAGATGCGCTCCATGTGCTGTGCCTCTTCCAGGGCATGCGCAACATAGTCTGGACGGACGATGCAGAATCGTAGGTCTACTCCGTCGCCCATGAGCTGCTCCACTTGCTCATTCACGCTGACTTCCGAGCTGGGAGTAACCGGCAGGTAGCCAGCGCTTGGCAACTCCACGATACCGCCCTGTATCAGCACTTGATTTTGCGAAAGATTAATGGCTGGCGCATTGTCGAGCTTCTCCGAAAGTCTTTCGAGACCCGCCAGTCCATTGGTGAGTGGAGCGACTTGGATCTTTTCAAGGTTGGCAGACACCTCCTTATAAAAGCGGGTAAAGTCCTTCATCGCACCCGCGGCTTCCTGGACCAAGGAGTAATTTGTCTGGCAAGGGTTGTATTTCGAGGTGGGGGCCGGCAGGTTGTCGAACAGGTCGTGGAGCTGACATTGAAACTGCAGCACCTGCGCCATGAAGACGTCCCAGGGACGCATAGCCATCCGCCACTGCCAATAACGTTTGGCCGGCGCGTCAATGCGCTCGCGTCTCGCAGTCCAGGCATCGAGGAAAACCGTAATTGAACCTGCGCGAGCGAGAACGCCGATTGGCACATCTCGTCCAGCCGCCGCATCGGCGCCAGCACACCAAATGGCCGTCTCCAGACCTGCCTTCGAAATGAGGCTCGCAGTCCAGAGACGCTCATCCTGGAAATACGCCGACGCGACGCGGGAGCGTAGGTGAGTTTGGGTTAAGGGCACCTTGGACATAATCAGAGGAGTAGTCAGGACAAGCGGCACAACGCGAACGACGACGCCTTCGACCCAGTAGGGCCGGTCGGTGCTGGTAACGCAAGCCTCCGCGCATAACTTCCCATACACATCTTCGGTGCCGCATAGCTCCTCGGCATAGCCAACCGTAAGGAGATAGAGGTCAGGGGCGCCGGACCCGTTGCGCGTAGGGCTTTCTGTCATCTGCACGCAGTCGCCGAACGCGGAGCTGCCTGACCTTACGGACTTGCTCAGTATCAGACGCTGGCGCGAAGCGTCGATCAGCTCGGAGATGCTCACCGAAGCCAGATCGCATAAAAGAATTACGCGGCCGGAAGCATCGAAAGCCAATCCACAGCCAATTTGGAGCGTGTCGCCGGAGCCCAATGACAGGTCGTACCCGTACGCCACCCCGGGAGCGCCAGACTGATTCGAGACTTGAACCAAGGTTCGGAGATACTGCTGCTCCCGCTGTAAATCAGCAGCCCGCAGGAATTTTCCATCGAAATAGTTCAGGCGCCTCAATGGGGAATCTTTTGCGATCTCGGGTACCCCGTTCTGCAAGGTGACGACGGCTCGGGTGCCACTCAGTTCGCTTTTCGACATGGCTAAACCTCTTTCATATAAACGAAATCTTGTCCGTCACTACTGGAGGCGTTCCCACCCAGCGGGATCAAGTTTGTGCCCAGCAGCGGGGTCGGCCCCGTACCCTTGGCGATTACACGCAAGAGAGAGCCTGATGCTGGGCCACTGACCAAGGTCAGCGTGATGGTCTTTTGATCGGCACCCAACGCGACAGAATTCAGGCCTAGATCCACCCATCCTGAACCGCCGGTGGGATCCAGCGACGTAGCAGAGAAAGCCTGAGTTTGCACCGTGCCGGCCTGGATATCGCTATCGCATTCGAAGGTGATCGTAATCCCGCCAATCACGTTGTTGGTAAGCGAATCTGGGACAACTTGCGGACCTTTGGTGGCGGATCCCTCTGGATTGTCGCGGAACAGGGGGCCACAAAGGAGTTCTTGGATGGTGGCCGTGGCCACATGCGCGGGGCGAACTGAACGATCCACCGTTCCTCCGGTGAGCGTCCATGTTCCATTGTTGTCAGTCAAGGCAATATCGTGCAGGTCCGCGAGCAGCACCGTGGTCTCGTCGCCGGCAGGGAACAGCAGAAGGCTTGAGTCGGCTGCGATTTCGGGTCGCAAATCAATCTCATCCAAGGCAGCGTACTTGCGGAATGCGATGAGATACGCGGGCGGCTGATCCTGCAATGCGAGAGCGAGAATAGCCTGACGATCGTCAAGCACCGCCTGGTCGTCGACCGTCGGGGATCCACCCTCCATGATCGGATTGTCGAGATCGAACAGCAGCCGAAGCCTGTGGTAAGGCTTGGCCACGACGTCGAGTGACCCCGGCAACAGCGACAACTTGACGGTTTCGAAGATCCGGGAGTAGGCCGTATCGGTCTTGGAATTCTGGCAGGGCTCAAGCATGGCCGGCACCTGCCGAGTCAGGCAGCCGTCAAACGCGATCACTACGTGCGCGTCAAAGGTTACGCCGTTTCCAGTAGGCGTGGCTACGAATCCGGTGTCGTTTTTGTGAGCTTCGTACCATGCAGGAAGGTTTACGCAGGCTTCGGCGTCCAGATGTAACTCATGCCCCGCGGCATCGAGGGCAAGACCGGAAGTGACCCGAATCTCGTTGTGCGTGGCGTCGAGTTTTACATCCAGGCCCCACACCACTCCCTCGCGATGCAGCCAGGCATTGTGCAGACGCGACTTCCCTCGATGGTAAGCTTGCTCGGTTTCGAAATCGTCCACACCCAATAACATGCCGAATTGATAGCGGAGGGCATAAAACGGGTTAACCGGGCTGACGTCCCCATTGCTATTGGACGATATGCAAGACGCCAAATCAGGCGTGCTGGCCATACTGATCTCCTTCCCAGCGTGACTTACATCAGAAATCCCCGCGCAACGCGCTAAACTGGCGAGCTGGAGCCGCGGTAGTCTCGTATTGTGCAATTTCTGCCTGTTTTGCGGCTTCCGCTTTGAGTTCTGCGATGGTGCGTTGGCTCTTATCGGCCGCGAGTAGTGCCGTAACCAAAGCCTGCTCGGCGGTGTCCATAGCCGCGGAAAGTGCGGCGGCCGGCCCCGGAGTCTTCAGCCAGTTTAGGGCGGCCTGAGCGCTTTCGAACGCCCAAAGCAGCTGCCATTCGGAGTCCGGTACCAGAACCGCCCAAGCCGCGGCTTGTTGCTGAAGCGCCACGGTATAGGCGGCCTGGGCGTTGTTCAACTGGGTTTGCGCGTTGTTAAGGTCGGCGGTGGCGGCGGTGACAGCGGCGTCGGTGGATGGATCGGCATCGATGTCAGCCGCACGGGCTGCGCGGATCTTGTCGTCCAGAATCGCTTGTTTTTGCGCCACCGCCGCGCGAGCATCATCCACAGCTTTCTCTGCGGTAGCGGCTGCTTCAGCGTCCGCCACTACCGTGGCAGCTTGTATGCTGGCTTTTTCAGCCGGACTCAAGGGCGAGGAATTAGGATCTGCAACCGTTGCCAATGATGCTTTGGCTTGCTGGAATCGATCGCTCGCAGTCGCAACATACTCGCTGAACGCGGCTGTGGCGCGATCGAAAGCCGCTTGCAGCGCCGCAACCGCCCCCGTGACCCCACCCTCCGATGTCCATTTGGATTCCACATCGAGCTCCGCGTCCAAGTACTCACTGGAACTTGCTGTGGCGCGGGTGATCTCGTCCTGCAGCCGCTCCGCAGCTTCCGCCATAAGTGGGTGGGGAAGGTCGCCCTGCAATCGGTTTTGCGCATCAGCGATCTTGAAGTGGTTCGCAGCATCCACGAATGCGGTTCCGGCCAGGACAGCAGCAGCATCAGCGGCAATGGTATTGAGCGGCGGAACTGTTAGCGCCGCTTTCATCGCGCTCCGTCTGTTCGCCTGAGTAGTGGCGTCCTGCAGAGCCGCCGTAGAAGCTGCCAGAGCTGCGGAGAGGCGCTGCAGTTCGGAGGCGGCAACATCAGCGTCAGCTTTGGCATTCGTCAAAACACGGGTCGCTTCTGCGATAGCTCCGGTCTGTTGCCGCCATGCGATGATATCCGCCTGCAACTTCGCAACCAGCGCATTGCCGTCTCCCGGTGTGGCGGATTGTGCGAGTTGGCTTCGTACCGATGTCATGTCGCTGGCGACGGTGGCAAGCTGCGACTGTAAATTGGCGAGATTGGCGGATGCGGTCGCGAAGGTGCCTTGTTTGCCCGTCAGATCCGATTGCGCGTTGTTGACTGCGGTGATCAGATTGCTGTTTTGAAAGCTAAAGAAGTCCAACACCGTTGTAGGGGGCGCCATAGATCTCCTTTCAGATCCTCATACCGGCTGGAACGCCTGGAAAGGCCTTACCCGCCTTTTCGTATTCCCGCTGGATCGCGTGAATGAAATGATGACGGCAGAGTAGCTTGCCATCTGCTGCAGCACGGAAGGCCGCCGCGACAGCGGCATTACGGATTACGCCGCCCACAACCGGATACAATGCCGCCAGCTCGTGGTAGTTCAGCTCGCAATGCACCGGCACGTCAGCCGGCACATGCCGCTTCCAAATGGCGGCGCGCTGCTCGCGATCGGGCTCGCTGAACTCGAGCACGAATTCGAGCCGCCGCACGAAGCCGGCGTCTATATTCTGGCGCAGGTTCGTCGCTAAAATCGCCAAGCCCTCAAACCGTTCAAGGCGTTGCAGGAGATAGGCGGTCTCAAGATTGGCGTAACGGTCGTGCGCGTCGGACACTTCAGTGCGCCGCGCAAACAAAGCGTCTGCTTCGTCAAACAACAAGACCGCTTGCGAGCTTTCTGCCGCGTCAAACACCCGGGCCAGGTTCTTCTCGGTCTCCCCGATCCACTTGGAAACCACACGCGAAACGTCGACGATCAGCAGGTCGGTGTGCAAGGCGTGCGCGAGGACCTCCGCCGAGAGCGTCTTGCCGGTCCCAGGTGCACCAGCAAACAACAGCCGCACACCGCGGGCCCCACGGCGGTTCCTGAGAAAACCCCATTCGTCCAGCACACAGGATTGCAGTAGCAGGCGATCTGCGGCCTCCTGGAGTTGCGCTATGAGGCCCCGAGAGAGAACCAAGTCGTCCCACGTCGCCGTGGGCCGCACTAAGTGCATTCCGGCACTCAAACAACGGTGGGCGCGGGCTCGCAGACTTTCGGAGACGTCGGTCGGGGTGGGTTGCCTGGCTTCCAATGTCTTGACCAGAAGCATGTCCCGACCCACTTCCGCGACACGAAACGGTTCTAACGGATACCGCGACGCGAGTTCGGCGGCCGAGTCCAAGAGCTGCGGAACCAGCTCGCTCCACACTCGGCGACGCTCCGAAAATGTGAGCGGCTCGACCGGAACAGAGATGAGTGAGCGGCCCCGAACAAAGCTAGCGGCGCCTTCCGCAGTTGCAAGCACCAGCGGTCCCGACCACGAAGGAGAAACCAGCTCTTCGGGGCTAGCCGGGCCGTCGGGCATCGTTGCGCGAAGCACGGGCACGGCGTCGCGCAACTTCGTGTGGAGCTCAACCAGCCCAGCCCAGCTTGCGTCTGGCGCGCTGGGCAACGCAATCGCGGCGGGACGCTGACCGGCTCGCATCACCAAGGCTGCTGCTCTATGCAGCGCGGCCGTAATGTCGTCGCAAGTCACCGCTATCGTGCAAGGCTTAGCGCTCGACAATGCTCTTATGGCACGTTGCGCCGCCGCACCGGCAAACCATCGGTCGAAGCCTTGGGGTAGATCAATGATTTCAAGAGGAACTATCTCCGCCGGCCAGACATCCATGTTATGCAGCGCCGGCCAAAGCGCTTCCGCGGCAATGAGCGAACGATCGAAGAACGGAGCGTCACCGAAAACCCGAACGATTCCCCGGCGGAATAACGCTCCCTGCTCGACTGCTGCCCGGCATCGCTGCCGTCCATCGGCGTCCGGGAACAACAATTGCGCCGCCAGTCCTACCGTGGGGTAGGATTCGCCTCGCGGATGGAGCGATCGCAGTACGGCGGAATATCCCTCGTGTTCATCCGGCATGGCAGCGAGCAGCAAGAGTTCCACTTCAACGCGGGAGAGCTGGAAGTGGCTGATCACGCGATCGATCGGGTCGGGATGCTGGCTCACCGGCGGCTCCAGAGGCCGGTCTGACCAGAATTCGAGCGGTCTACCCTGCGCAGCCGCTGCGTGGGAAGACTGCAGGAACTCATAACTGTGCGCCAGAGATTCGTCCTGGGCAGCGCTGGCGAGCAGACGCGCCAAGCGGCCGGCCAGGATACCGACCCCGCGCGCGAGCCGGTCACCGCCGCCTTCCCCGACTGGCCATACGGCGCTACTCATACGTAAACCTCACAACAATGCCGAGCCAAGGCACGTAATTGAGATCGATGTCCAGACCTGCGCGGCGGATTTCAGTCGATACATCTGTCAGCGAAAATCGGACGTCGATCCAGCCTGGTTCCGCCACAACTCGCGCGGTGCGTCGACAAACGAACTGCATAAGCTTGGCGGTGATTCGCGGTGGGTGGGGCAGAAGATCACGGAGAGCGTTTCCGATTTCTGCCGCGAACAGGTCGATCCAACCCTGTTCCTCGAGCGTAGGCAACGGACATCCCAACGAGGGATTCTGCGCTGTTGGGGCGAGACCCGAAAACCCCAAAGCTGCGGGATCATCCGGATGAACTGGCTGCAAGCTCAGCGCGAGACGGTGCAAAAACCAGCTCAACCCCCGCACCGCAATCGCAGTGCACGCCAAAGACCGCTCCGGAATATGAAGGGCGTCGACCACCCCAAGCAGATAGAAGAGGCCGCCGAAATCGGTGCGGCCCTCAAACCGCATGGACAGCGGCGTGTCTTGCGACCGGGATGTTGGTACGAGAGGAGGCACGCGCGATGGCAAGTCAGACGCTCGGGAGACATCGCCAATCGCTGACGGGCGAGCCGCGTCCTTCAAGAGCCGCTCGGCCTCATCCGGCACGACGGGACCTAAAGCGGGGGACAAAGGCATGCCCTGGCGACTGCCCATGAGCAAAGCGTTGAGGCTTCGGGCAGCGTCAAACAAGCCGTCGCCACCGGCTCTAACGAGAGACGGATCAACCTCCAGTAAAGCCAGAATACTTAAAGCCACAACCGGCGATTGGCGCAGCGTGAGACTCCCCGATTCCCGAAGTATTAAGGAGTGCTCCGCCGCACGGCGCGCGCGGCGCAGGCTTAGTAGTTCCTGCTGACGGGACGCCTCTGTAGACAATAGGCTTCTGGGCAACTCTGGTCGAGCCGATCTCTCCTTGAGCGAGCCATCGCGGACCGCTTCCAACATGAGTTCGCCCTCGTCCTGCACGCCACGCGTCTGCGGTACCCACGAACTCGTATCAAGACGCAGTCCAGAGCGAAAAAGCACTGCACTGGCAATCTCCGTCCAGGCGTTCGCCAGGTATGGCGTTAAAGTCTGCAGTTTTCCTTGCGTCGCTAGTGCGGCCAGTATGGCAACCGCCGCTTCGGGCTCCCGCGCGAGTGCGGAAGCGAACTGCTTCGCTGCACCACCACGGTCCACCGCCTTTGGCTGGCCTTGCCAGAGCCCGATCTGTTCCCATGCCCAGGCTCGGTGGAACCTTCCCTCGGCAATGTGAGCGCCCATTTCGAAAAGCGCCTGTGTGCGCGAAGCGTATCGCACACTCGTATTCACCACTGCTTCCGCGAGCAGTTGCGCCCATTCCGCGGTCAAAGTCGAATCCGCTCGTGAGAGACGCAAGCGAACCGGGACGTGCAGGCTTCGAACACAGAGGATTTCGTTCTCCCCAATGCCCGCGCGCTCTAACGCGAGCTCAAGTGCGTCGCCAGCGACTTCCGGCAGCAGGCGGTCAAGTCGAGGCTTCTCGGGGAATTGTGCGGCCTTCAGGTGATACTGCGCGGTGAACCGCCGAATTTGGATTGCCGCGTTCATGGCTCCTATCCGACCTGACTGTCTCTACCCAGAACCGTTGCGCCTGCCACTGTGCCCGCCTGCGCGTATCCCAAAATTGCAGCGCGGCCCAAAACACTGCTGCCCAGTTGAAATCTGGCAAACCCTTCCGTGGGCCCGATGATGGAAGTGAGGCCGATGAGCAGTCCGCGTCCCACGCGCATTCCCGCTCCAAGCGGGCACAAGTCGACCATCGTGTGGGCGGGTCGGTGCACGTCCAACAGGTGTTGCACCATGCCTATCTCGTCCTGCGATAGCGATTGCTGGATGAGGACGGTAAAACGGTGGGCATGTGTGGCAAACGCATCGTCGCTCGAACCACCAGGCGAACCTGCGGTTTGATTCTTGATCGTCCCGCCAACGCGAAAACCCGCTCCTACGATTGACGTTGTTACCGAGCTATCGCCCAAAACGGAATCGCCAAGACCGCGCAGGCGAAACTTTTCAATGATGACAATCGGACCTTGCGTGCAAATCTCCAAAAACCGCTGCAGACCGGGCACGGTACCGCGGAAGCGAAACAACCAAATCGCTTGCGCTATCAATTCGCGCCGCACTGCAACACTCCAGCGCTCGTCCAAGGCCAGCCCAAGGAAGCCTGCCAGCCAAGGCAGGATTTCACCCGGCGCGCTCTGGGTTTCGATCAGACTGCGACGCAGGAGAGAGCGCCCCTCCCAATCCACCATTTCCCCGTCGAACATAGCCAGATAGCGCAGAAGGAAATCTGCTACTCGCGGGTCACGGGAAAATGTCTTTGGCAGGCGGCGCAGATAATCGTGGGACGGATACTCGGCGCGAAGGCCCCGCACCCGCGGAGTGGCGCGCGTGTTTCCTCGCAGCTCGATGGTTACCCATAGATATCTTCCCGGGTCGCTCTGAATCGGGGCCTCGTACGTCCGAAACATATCGTCCGACGCGAAACGGACCCACGGCGTCTCTGGCCCGGTGTCGCGCCGGTAAACCGGAGACTGAACCGTATCCGGAACTAGTGCCAGTGGCACCATTGCCGGCGAGAGGTCAGGGCGCGGGATGACGGTCGATCCGAGATTCGCGGGAGGCGTGCGCGCCAGGGTAGGACCGTCGGGCGGCTCGTCCGTGGCGGTGCAGTCAATCCGAAGGTCGGTTCCTGCTGGAATGCAGGCGTCGAGAAAGAGGCGCCCCCATTGCGTGTAGAAGCTCCCGCTATCCAGGCGAAAAGTCGTGACCCGTCCGACATCCAGGTATTTAAGTCGTGCGGCAACCGCGTAACGAAGTCCTTTGGCGGTCCAGTATGCAACGCGCTTGTCGGGGGTGCGGACGATCCCGCGGCCATCGTAGTTGGTCGCGGTCAGTGGCGACATTTCATCTCGCGCCAGGTCGCTGACCCGATAGCGCAGGAAGTCGTCGCCGGGCATGCGGGCCAGCACCAGAATGGGCCCTGCCGGATCGTCGAGAAAAAGCAGGTCAGTGGCAAATGCCACCGCAAACGCCTGGTTGGGATGGGCGCGGGGGAAAACCTGCGACGTCGCCGAGCCCGCTGCGGATAGAATCCACAGGGCTCCGTCAGGTGCAAAAGTAAGCCGAGCCGGAGAGACAATGTTGGCCGGGAGCGGTACGGTCCAAGGTCCGCGGCGAGCGTCGAGGCGCATCAGCGCAAGCGGAGCATCCAACGCGGCATATACCGTGAGGCCGTTCCCCGCCAGGCACCCGGGAGCACCCGGCAAGGTCACCGATCGAAGAAGCCGGTTCGAATCGATGTCGAAAATCAGGATACGGCGCTTACCCTCTTCCGCCACAAACAGCCGGTCTTCGCTGTCTACTACCAGTCCGCGTGGGGTAGAAAGCGCTGCAGTTGGCGCAGGATGGAAGTCGCCGAAATCAGGTGCTTTTTCGGCGCTGAAAAGGTCGGTCGAGGGCAACGCAACTCCGGAAGGACGCAAGGGATTTTCGGCGGCCCAGTGGACGCGCTGTACGCGATTCTGTCCGCGCAGGCTGTGATAAAGACGACACTCGCAGTCGAAACAAAGCCCCGCGCCTTTGGGCGGAACACCCCCCAGAGAGCTCACCGATGATGGATCGATCCACGCAAGCTGCACAATATTTTGCTCCAGGGCGGTGTTTTGAAAAGCCGCGCGCCGCCATTGATCGGCGGTGGAAAGCAGCGCGAACTGGCGTGGAACTGCCACCTTTAGCAAACCTCTCGAATGATGGGAATGGGAACGGGCAGCTTGGGAGGCGTCACCGGCCCAATCACTTCGCCGGGTTTCAACTGAGGCCCGTCGACCACAGTAATCTCGGCCAGCTCCGGGACCTCCCAGGAGTTGAGGTTCACGGTACCGCTGACCCATACGTTGTTCTGATCGTCCCATCCCGCGACGTCCAGGCCCTCCAGGTAATCGACGCCTTCCACTTGCAGTGCGGTCGCCTGCAACTCCGGTCCGAACACGCGGCGGCCCAGCGGCCATCCGCTTCCATCGGGACCAAAGGGCGGCAGTGGCGCCAGATACTGCCGAATGACGAGCTCAACCCAGTGGCGCACCGCCTCGATGCCGAATCCCGGTTTTATCTGTAGTCCCACGGCCACGGCGACCTTCCGATAGGTCGGCGGGATGACGTAAAGCTCGGTTGTGACCAGGCGGCGCTGATCGAGCCAGGCGCACACCTGCTGAAGCAAATTGCGATCCGGAAGAGGAGCATTGGGGTTCTTGGCATCATTCTGTGGCCACACCACGACGCTCACGACTCCAGCCTTGGGAGACTGGAACGTGGGTGGATAAAAAAGCGGAAGGCAATTTGCGCGTCCAACGGCCGCACCTGGCGTCTGCAGCGCTAGCTCCTCGAAATCTGAGGCTGTGACGGCCCGATCGCGACGGCGCAACTCTCCAGGGATTCGGTCGAGTGCGTCCGCGATCGCTTCCGAGTCAGCCCCCTCATGAGCGCTGACATCGTTTTGTACGTTAACGTTGGCGAGCGACGGGAGCTTGGAGATTGCCCCCGCGGGCACGTTGCCTGCTGAGCCGCCGCCATAACGGTACTCAGTGGCGCGAATGCGCTGCCCGATTTGTGGGGGATAACCCTGAACTCCATTTCCGAATCGCACTACGCCGGCTTCTAAATCGACTACATAGTCGCGAGCGTCAGCCGCGCTCGCGTAGAAGCCATCCACCGCATTCCACAGCGTCCAGCCAGATGGCTCTTCCACCTGCAATACCAGAGTGCCATCGAGCACAGGCGTGTGCACGAGTGAATAGCTTTGGTCCGCCTCACCGGTCCCGGTACCCAGAAACTCCGGGTTTGCCTTGCGGCTGTCCCAGACCTGCGCTGCATTTGCAACTACGTAGCTGACCCCTCCGAAACGGCTGCCGTTCTTACGAAACGCGCGGATCCAGAACTGCAGCTTGGCGGCGTTTGTATCGTCCAACACGGGAGGCAAGTCGCGCGTGCCTGCCTGATTCAAATCAGCGATGGCGAAATTGCCGAAGCTGGAAGGGTCCTTCGGCAGACGTAGGCGAACAACTCCTTCTTGTGTCAGCCCGCGTGTGGTGTCACCTTCTGACGAGATCGCCTGATACATCGGATTGCCGGAGCTATCCATTTGCCCGGTGGAGATTTGCCATTCCACAGAGGGACCGATAGATGCCGGACCGGCGCCGGGGCAAGAAGAGACCTGGTCGATGGTGGGAGCCGCAGGGTCAGGCATGAAGCCCAAGTTCAATAGAGCATTCCCGATGTTCGCCTGCGAGTATCCCTTTTGCGCAAGCACGGCGACCCAGAGCATGCCGTCCACCGCCGCGCTGAAATCGACAGGTAAGCCTTGCCCGTCGAGCGGAACGGACTGGTTCTGGTAATAGGCCGCGTCTTCATTGGTTGCCAGTGGCGCCGTGGCCTGCAGCGCTCGTACGGCAAATTCGTAGACCTCCGGCTCCGTGGTTTGGTCGGGAGCGGGTGCGGAAATCTTACCCAGGCAATAGAACGAAAGTGGCCAGACTTGTACTTCGGTGAGAGTTTCGAAGGAGAGATTTCCCGCGCGCGCTTCGGTACCGATGGGCGCCAGCGGCGGCGGAAACATGGACATATCCAGTTCAGTCTTCATAGCAACTATGGCTTGCGCCGGAGTCGCGGGACGAAGAGGAATCTGCAGTAGCTTCAAAAACGCCAGCTTGGTAGTTTCCGGTATCTGGTTGAAGCGGAACAGCAGGTTCTCACCCAGAAAGGAGAAGAGTTCGATGAGGGTAATGCCGGGATCGCTGGCATTGTAATCGGTCCACTCCGGGGTGTAGATCGGAATGCGCCGGACCAGTTCATCGCGGAGTTGCTGGTAGGAGCGGTCGTCAATGATGGGATTAGGCAGTGGCATTGGCCGCCCCCGTCTCGAGATAGAACGGATAGATCAGGCTGTCGGGTCGCCGATCAGTGGTGTGAACGTAGGAAATCTGAATCAGCACCAGCGCAGGATCGTCTCCTGGATCCACGCTCACCGACTGCACATCGATCCGCGGTTCCCACAGCGACAACGCCAGTTGCACATCGTGTTGGATCAGCGCCCTGACGGCCGCAGTATTGGTTTTCATGAGATAGCGCCGCAGCCCGCAACCGAAGGTGGGCCGCATAATGCGCTCCCCGGGTTCGGTATCCAAAATGATTTGGATGGACTGCTGGACTTTCTCTGGCCCCTCTGCATACGGAAGACTGCCGGAGCTTGGATCGGGCAGTACGGGGAAATTCCAGCCACAGCCGAGGAGTTTGAGGCGACTGGCCATTTATAGCGCCACCTCCGACGTGTATTGCAGATTGGCAGTGATGGACGGCAAAGTTCCGGTAACCACCACGTTAGGTGGCGAAGGATCTACGACGAGGTCAGGAGGCACATCCGCTGAAAAGTCCGTCGAAAGGTTGGCAGCAAAATCGGCCTGTAAGCCAGCGGAATATTGGCGGTCGATCGCAACCGCTGTCTGGGCGCCTAGATTTGCAGTGAGGTCTCCCTGCACCGCCGTCGCGAACTGAGCGTCTATGTTGGCATCGGCATGCGCAGATAATTTGGCTGCGACTCCCGCACTCAAAGAAAAGCTGGGAGGGATGCAGAATCTGAGCGCCAGCATCCACCAAAGCTGAAACACCAGCACTACGATGGGCAGAAAAAGCTTGAACACGAAACTTGCAACTATGGTGATTAGCGGGATGGAAAACGAGCAAATCGCGGCCCCTGGGGTTTTGCTGGTCAGGCCAGACGACAAGTCGCCACTCGTTTCCAGATTGGACCCGTGCGGGGCAATCATCTTTACCGCCGCCTTTCGACCCACCGTGGGATCGCTCGCAACCTGCGCTTGCAGCGCGGGTATGTCCGGCAACTGAATCGAAACCGGGCGGTTGTTGCTGCCGGTCAAATCGAAATGAGAAGCCAGTTGGTATTGCTCTGTACGCTGGCTCCATATAAGTGGACCATGACAATCGTTGCGTGTGATCAGCTTGGGGCAAGGAAACTTGTGACGGCGGACAAAGCAGCGGATTTCATATAAATTGCGATCATCGAAGCGGGAATTGCCCAGATCGTCGCTATCAGCACTCCCAGTCGGTATTACGCCGAAATAGAGGGTGCGGCCTTTGCCGGCGTGTTTCGCTAGTCTGGGGTCGGGAATCAGCGGATAGAGAGGATGTATAGTCTCAGTGTTATTCACCGCGGGAGTTTCGTCGACCTTCTGCCAGCTTCCGATACGATCAAACCCAGAAGGCACCCATCCCTGCACCTCTATCTGGACCTGCAGGCGAGTAGCCAGCTCTTGTACTTCTTGTGCGCCAACACCAGCACGTATGGCTTGGCGTAGCGGCTTTTCGGCAGCTTTGGGAATTTGCGTGGCACGCCGGCGCACCACAAATCCAGCTTCGCAAACCTCGCTGCGATCCACGGACGGCAGACCCGCCATGTCGCAGTGCAATTCGCAAACCACCAAATAGAACCGCTTGTGTGTGTCCAGGAATAGCTTGCGAATACCGGTGCTTTTCAGCATTTGGTCGGAAAAAGCCTGAAAACGTCCGTTGAGCTTTGGGATTGGGGGCACGCGCGCTGTGAGCTCGAAAACTCGGTCTTCGCTCTCCAGAAACAGCAGCGAGTGTTGCGGATTCTTTAGAAACTCGTTGACGAAGTCCGCGGTTTCGTATTTCTGAACGATTGGGACCGAAATGCGCCCTGATGACGCAACCCCGGGCTGGTCCCAGCGATACCAAGGTCCCACCAGCAGCCAGGGATGGGTGGCGTTTACCATATATTGCCGGCTCCAGGGGTATAGGAAGGCGAGGTGACGCCCACATTAGCGTTCAGCGTGGTGCAGTTCACGATGCCATCGAAATTGGCCGCAGCGGCATGCACATTCACCGCTGAGGCGGTCACTTCCAAGGTTGCATTGGCCTGGATTTGAATCTGACCGCTAGGGCTAAACGTGATGACGCACCCATTGGCATGTGTGAGGATGACCTGTGTGCCACCGTCATCGAGGGAAAGCTTGTGTCCGCTGCTGGTTGAGAGGGTGATCTGAGCGGCGCCCTCGGTGTCGTCAAATTCCAGCAGGCTGCCGGAGCGGGTTTTGATCAGGCGCTTGTTGTTGGCCGATTCCGGAGCTTCCGGCAGACTCTCCTTACCGTTCCAGGCCGCTCCCACAATGTAGCCCCGGCGCAGATCGCCGGCTTCAAAGCCGACCACTACTTGCGAGTCGACCGCCGGAAGCATCTGGTAGCCCTGATTGTCATCCGCATAAGGCGTCAACAAGGTCGCCCAAGTCCGAACCGTGTCGCCAGCTTGTCCTAAGCTCGGAAATTTCACCTCAATGCGCCCCAGGCTTTTCGGGTCGACGATATCAGTCACGATTGCGGGATAGAGACCAAAGTAGCGCGGTGCGTCACCATCAGAGCGGAAGTCCTCGATCATGCGCCCTCCTGAATCGTGGCTCTTTCCGCCGAGAAATGGGTACGAAAGCCGTCCTGCAGATCGTAAGTGTGCATCACGCGCGTTACGTAATAGCCTGCACCCTCAAAAGGAGTTCCGACCCGCAGCAATGTCAGGTGACTGCCGACGACCATGTTGGGCGTTCCGCTGGTGGTTCCACACACCGTTACGAAGGCCCGCGCCCGCCGCAGCATCTCTGCCCTGGCCCAAGCCGTAGCCTCGCTGGTAGTGAGGGGAACCTCGCGAACCCGGTAGGAAGCCCGGTCGCCAAACGCCCGTTGGAGAATAGAAACCCCTGTGCGGCCACCAGAAATCTCTGCGTCAATGGCCGAGGAATCAGCATCCTCCGAGATGTTGTCGCGGCTGTCCGCGTCATAGCCGCTGACCGTCACTTTAGTTCGCTGGTGCGCCAAGTCGGCACGTGCCTCCACGGAGATGAGGGTATTTCCTTGAACCAACTCGATATCGGTACCGGTGCGGCCGGAACGGCTTTGGAAGTGCAGCGTATCGTCGGCGACCCACACCTCCGCCTGGATCAGGTGAGCTCTATCGCGGAGAAACGCCAGGTCGCTCTGGTTCCACTGGTGAACCACATCGTAGATAGGACCGTCGGCGTCGGCTTGTGCGGAAATACCATGCTCGGATGCGATCGACTGTGCAATGTCGGCGTCGGCCACATTTTCGTAGGTCTTCATGCGGCGCGTCGTGCGCAGGCGCATCAGGCGATCTTCGGCGAAAACCACGGCCTCCGGCGCTCTGGTTTCATGCATGCACACCTCCAAGCCGCTGATGAACCCGTCGAAGACGGTACGGGCGGAGTCCTCCGCGCCGATCGACGCCTGGAGACGTTTGCCAAAATCCAGGACCATCCCATCCAGATATAAGAGCTCCTCTTGCGGTGAGCCCTGTTGCGGGCCTTGCGCCAACAGGCGCAGGGAGAGCCGCTTCAGACCGCCGGTGCCTTCCTCGATTTCCAAACGGATGATGTCCCGCGCGAGTTCTGCCTTGACTTCGCCGTCGAGGGTAAAGACCGGTACCGTGGCGACGAGTAGTGACTCAGACATCGCGCTCTCCCGCCCTCGGTGTGGCCATGGCCTTAGTCATCAAAACCCTCCGCTGCGGTTCGCCGCAGATCGCGGCGCATCCGGGCGTAGAGCTCGCGCAAACCCGCCAGCTTCTGCCATTCCGCTTCGACTCCTCCACCGCTGGAGTCTTCCGGTTCCGGGGTGACACTAGAAACCATCTCTCCGATGTTGACTGGCATATATCACCGCCTCTAATTGCGTCCATGGCACCCGCAAACTCTTCCGCAGCCGCAGGAAGGTTGCGGGCGTTTTTTCATCTGGATCACTCCCGCAGTGTCGGTCGTTAGCTCGGCGGCGGGCAGCGCTATCCAAGGTGCGATGGTCGGATTGGAAGTCGTAGGCGGATCCCCGGTCCCAAGCTGCTGCCCCAAGACTGCGCGACCCGATGAAACAGCGGCTCGCTGCATGACTGCGCTCCCCAACTGAGAACGCAGGGGTACTCCAAATCCAAACGATGTGGCGCGGCTGTCGGGAGCCGGCGCCTGAGGAGCTGGGGGAGCGGCGGCTTGCTGCGATGCAGACGGCAGGCCCGTTTGCGCAAGGGGCGGGCGTGGCTGTTCCGGAGGGCCAAGTTGCGGAGAGGGCGTAGTGGCCAACACGGCAGCCGCGGAGGCCTGCACCGGGGCACCGGCTGCAGCCGGTAAATTCTGTGCAAACGCCTGTGCGCTTTGCTGAACAGCTGCGGCAACACTTGCATTTTGAACCTGCTCGATCGCGGTGGTAACTCCACCGGCAGCGGATAGGGCCAGCCCAGCCGACACATCGGCACTGAACCATGCACTCGCGGAAACACCGACGCTGGCGCTCACATCAAGACCGACGGAAGCCTCCAGCGAAGCCGACACGCCAGCCTCGAATCCGGTAGTCACACCCAAACCGGCACTGACACTTAAGTCGGCGCTGAATCCAACCTCCGCACCGGCATCGAGCGACAGCGATGAACCTGCGCCGATATCCAGCCCTCGCCACGCCGCCGGATCCAATCCCTGCCGGGTTGCGAAATCGGCTGCACTCTCGCCACCGATCGCCGCCGCGGTCTGGGTCGCCGGCGCCGCGCCGCTGCCCGGCAGAGCGGATGCGATCTGCCCGGGAGCCGGAGCCCCGCCTTGCTGCTCCGTTCCAGGGTATTGATATTCGGGGTTCTGCTCCTTCATCGTGAGGCTTGCCTTTGCGCGCAGCGGCGTGCCATTCCCCGCAAAATGGTCGAAATCGATACTGACGTTGCTGACCATTCCATCGAACCGGAATGGACCCCACTGAAAACTGAGCCGAGGAGGCGCCTGTTTTTTTCTTGCTTGCGACATGGGAAGAACATACTTCTCTACAATCGCGGTTCGATCCCGCACCGAATGAGGGTTGCCGGTATCGCCCTCATCGGCCGTGTCAAAGACCAGATCGAGGGTCAGAGTTGTAGAACTTGTGCCGAGGTACTGCCGAACCTGGCGGCTTTGCGATTGCCCGCCCTCGGCGGAATTGGTTATCTGCAACCGCATGGTGGCGGGATTAAATTGCACCGGAACAGGCGGACCGGTGGTCCCATTGGAACGGAGTTCGATTAGGTGAGCTTTATCGAGTGCACTCACGATTTCACCAGGCGCAATCCTTCATGCGCAATGTGCAGTTCTTCGATAGCGACTTCGCCGGTCTTGGCGTTTAGTTCCGGTCCGCGGATTTTGGCGGGAAGGCCGCGGTCGAAGGTCCAGGTAGCGGCTACCGTCTCGCCTACGCTCATGACCTTGATGGTGCCGTCGTAGCGCGAGACGGGGCGTTTGCCGTCGGCCACCCCTTGCAGCCAGTTCCAGAGATCCCGGTTAACGCTGCCTGCGTCCCCGTAAAACATTCCTCGCTTAAGTACGAGGTCTTGATACTTGGCACGGCCGACACGGCGAACCACGGCATTGTTGTTGCCGCCCTCGTAATACTCCTGGACATCCATGTCGATCTCAAGTCCGCTGCACTCCTGGAACCCTCCATCACCAAGGGAAGCGCCCGCAGCGCCATCGGAACCGCCGGGCGGGCTCAGCTTGAGCTGAATCTGAAAGCGAAATGAGCGGAGCAGTGTGTCGGCCATGGTCTAGTCCTGGATCGAAAGGGTGCCGTCGGCCTCACGCGACAGGCGAACCAGAATGAACTCGATGGGCTCGGAAGGCGCGACGCCGACTTCAGCAATCAATCTGCCGGCATCGACGATGTACGGTGGATTGTTGGTTTCATCGCAGCGGACGAAAAAAGACTCCTCCTCCGTGGCCCCTTGAAACGCACCCTGACGAAAGAGCCGGCGCAGAAAATTCTCCAGTAACAGTCGAATTTCCAGTCGTAAGGCAGCATTGTTCGGCTCGAACACCGCCCATTGCATCTGCTGGTACAGGGTCAGACGGATGAGGACGATCAGCCGGCGCACACTAAGTTGACGATATTGAGGGTCACGGCTCAGGGTACGCGCCGCGGTTAAGCGAATGCCGTCGCGATCGCGTAAATAAACATTGATCCCCAACGGGTGAAGCTGGTCGTGGCGCACCGGACTCACCACGTCAGCCACATCGATCACCTGCGAGGCGAGCACATTGGCGGGTCCTGTTGGAACGCCGAACTGGTTCGCCGTGGCGGCTATAATGCCCGCCGCCACCGCCGAAGGCGGAATTTCGACTAACTGATCGCGACTGTCGTCCCGTCGGGAGATTCGCAGCCATGGGTGATAACAAGCTGCATACGTACTGTCGAAGTTCGCTCTCCAGTTCAGGATCTGCCGTTGCGTCAAACCGGGGGGCACGTCGAGCAAAACCGCAAATTGATTCACCGCCTCGGCGAAGACCACGAGCGCCTGCTGGAGCGATGTGATGCGTTGCCGATCGGTGCTATCTTGCGGGTCCAACCTCAATCCGGAGAGATCGTAATTGCCGACGCTCTGGAGCGGCGG
The DNA here is from genome assembly GCA_963785825.1 of uncultured Acidobacteriaceae bacterium. Classification (GTDB taxonomy): domain Bacteria; phylum Acidobacteriota; class Terriglobia; order Terriglobales; family Acidobacteriaceae; genus Bog-257. Next base: position 133,994 of record CAWAWQ010000005.1, read on the forward strand.
AACGGAGGGATCGACGCAAGTCTGAAAATCCGCGCTGGCGAGCGATACGGGATCAACGATGGTCTCCACCGGCGTTAGCGCCATGGGGGAATACAAATCGGGAACAGCCAGCAGGGAAAGATCGGATATCTGCGCAAGACATTGCACGCCCTGTCCCGGATCTTCGTCCGAGATGTTCCAGTTGCCGTCGAAGAAATCGTCTGGAGTGATGTCCGAGTAACCGTCATCCCCGCCCTGAAACTGGACCGCTGGCGGCGCTACGGTCGACAAGTTGATGTCATCTGGGACGATATCGGAATCGCTCCACAAGAGGTCAGGGGACACTAAGTCCGACTCGTTGCACAGGACCGTGGCCATCCAGCGGGGATGCGCGGAAGACAGTCCCAGCCCACGTATTTGTTCGACATTGCCGGCCCCGTCGTCGATGTCCAGAACTGCCGTGATGCCTTCGGCCAATTCTGCGACGCCTGGCGCTGGCGAATCCAGAATTCCGATGAGCTGCGCTCCCGAGGCATTAGAACGCGGCCGCGGGAAAACATCGGCAATCACACGCCGCACCCGGATGCCTCCGGAGAGCGTGAGGCGAAGCGTATCCCCAGCTGCGATACCGGCATTCTCGGGGAAGACCAGTTGGGTGGGTGTAGCGCCCTCAAAGGCGATTGGGCTGGCCAGGAATGAAAGCTGGACCTGCAAAAGATTTCCCCATTGGCCCTCGTTGCGCGCCCGCATGAGCAAAGGCCCGGTTGTCGTTCCGGCCCCCAATACGATCCCCTGGGCGACACGCTGAGAGTTGCGAGGATCTCCCTCGCCGTAATCGTGAACGATGCGGGCGACGTAGGCCCGCCGGCCACCCTGCTCGAAAAATGCGGCGACGGCGTATGGCAAAAGGCCAGGGCCTTCAAAGCCGCCATAGAGCCTCTGGTAGGCGGTGAAGCTCTCGACGGCAAAGGCCTGGGTACGGTTAATGGGCCTAGCGGGCTCCACCTGGGGCACGCTGTCCGGCCACTTTTCGTTAACCACAGGTACCCGGGCTGGTCCGCGCGGCGCGACTCCACAGAAAGCACAAACGTCCATTCGCACGCCGGTGAGCGTGGTGATAGGAGCGTCGGGGTATGGATAGACCCCGGGAGCGCGCAACGGTGTGGGTGCTGATGCAGCCATGGGTTATTTGAAGTCAATTCCCTCATGTGCAAAGTGCAGTTCTTCCATGGCGACCTCGCCGCCGCCCTTGGCAGCCAGTGTCGGTCCCGACCATTTTTTGGGTTGTGCGTTGCGTAGGACCCAGGTGGCGACCGCGTTGCGAGCCTCGTCCAGCAGCGTGATGGTGATTTGACGCGAATCCGCGGTGCCGTCGCGGACGCCTTTCAGCCAGACGAACAGATCATCGGATCCTACGATGCCACGCTTGAGCGTCACATCGTCTAATTTATGAGTGTTTGGGATTTTTCGGGCAGTATTAAACTTTTCGTTGCCGTTGCGATACTCGGAGTAACTCACATCCATGCCGAGACCGCTGACGTCGGAGAATCCGCCGATTACGGTGCCCGTGGAGCCATCGCCTTGGGTCCCGCCGATGGACACCATATAGTTGAACGCACCGTACGGATTATCTCTGTATGTTGGCATCAATCCCTCCGTTTACAGGCTTGCGTCCGCAGTCCATTGACCGATGCGGAAGATCACGAACTCGGCCGGCTTGATCGGGGCCACGCCGATCAGCACAATGAGGCGGCCATTATCCAGATCGTTTTGTGTCATGGTTGTACGGTCGCAGCGGACGAAATAGGCCTTCTCAGGCTTCTCTCCGAGCAGTGCGCCGTCTCGCCAGGCGACCAGCAGAAAGTCTTCTATGGCTTGACGAACGTTGGCCCATAGGGCGGGTCCGTTTGGCTCGAACACAGCCCACTGGGTACCGCGGTCGATGGAGTGCTCCAGGTAGATAAACAGCCGCCGGACGTTGATGTAGATCCATTCTGGGTCGGAGCTGACGGTGCGTGCGCCCCAGACTCGGTAGCCTCGATCTTCGAAGTACCGAAAGGCATTGATACCCTCCGGATTAAGTACATCCTGGCGCGTCTTGGTAATGTTGACCTCAAACTTGGTCAGTCCCGTGACCACCTCATTTGCCGGCGCCTTCCACACGCCCCGGGCATCATCGACCCTGCCGTAAATGCCGGCCATAAACCCCGAAGGCGGAAGCGTCAGTCGCGGAGGCGGCGCGCCTTGCGCGGGCCGCTGGGTGGGGTCGAGTACTTCGATCCAGGGATAGTAGATCGCGGCGTACTTGCTATCGAATTGTGCGCGAAACGAGCGGATCTCGCTCAGGGAGAGATGATCGGGAGGATCGATAATCGCGAAGCGATACTTGAGCTGTTCGGCATTCTGGATCAGCGCTTCGGCGGCGGCCTGACACTCGGTCTGATCATCGTAAGTGCCACCATCGGGAAACGCAATGATGGCGATATCGGGAAGTTCTCCCAGAGCCTCAAGTCCTGTCGCCTTGATGTCCGCATTATCCGGGTCGGCGGCTTGGCCGGCCAAATCGTTCGCCAAGGCCAGCGTACCGTCGTGACCTCCCGTCAGGCGAGTGCTGGTCGCGCCTTGTAGCGCCACCATCAAACGTGCCGGCAAGAACGCGTCCGCAGGCAGGGCCGTCGGATCCCAATCCAGCCAAACCACCGCGTTCTCATCCTCGGGATTGTCACGTTGGAGGATCTTGGCTATATAGCGCTTCTGCGATGGATCCGCGCCCAGTCCGCTGTAAACGTCGACTCGCTCTGCCGTGACGGATACTGTCACGGTGAGCTCCACCAGTTGGATTACAGCCGTAGACGACGGCGTAATCGTTCCACCCTGACCGACAAAGGTTTGGGGGTCGACTAGATCGTCCTGTAGCACGGCAAGTTTGGTAATGTCCAAAGGCTGGTTGCCAGTAGGAGGCGCTGCACCGCCATCGTAGATCTCCACCACCGCGCCATTCTTTGCGCTTTTTACCTGGGTAATGGCCGGGCCGCCGAAATCCGTACTCTGATAGGCGATGTTCTTAGTGCGCGCGACTGAAGTCTGCACGATCACATTGCCGTAGGCTCCCGGCCAGCGGGCGCGCCAGGTTGCAAAGCCGGTCGAGACCGGAATCACCAGCCCGGCCACTCCCCAGTCGCCGCCAGTCCTTGGGACGAAGACCCGCGATATGTAGAGCTGGCTACCACCGTTGTCAAAAAAAGACTTGACGGCAAAACCCATGTAGCAGAGCCGCTCGCCGGTATCGGGTTCCAACGGATCAAGTCCGCCGTAAATGCTCTCGTACTCGGTAAGGCTGCCGACGAATCGCGGCTCCGTGGTCTTCGGACCGTGCGGGTACTGCACCGGACCAAACTGTGTCATTCCAGCAAACCCGGTTGTGCTGGTGGCGACGCCCTCGATGCTTTTCGCTCGAAAGCTGACTTCCTCGACGTAAACTCCAGGTGCTAAATATTCGGGCATCGATTCACTTCTTTCTGCGCACTCCGGCGCTATACGATAGTGAACGCCGCGATATCGCTGCGGAGTTCCGCTAGAACGAAGTCAACATTGACCACCGCGCTCGCGGTGTAGCCGGGAGGAAGGGTTTCGCCGGTTGAAACCGTGTCCGTGGCGCCCGGCGGCGGAACCGTTTCCAGGGGCAAGTCCCAAAAAGGATCCTGCGCAACTGCCGGACTGGAGGGCACCGGGATGACCGCCGGACCAAACACCGTCACTTGTAAACTGACTGGGCTCAGTAATTCTCCGATTGGAATCGCATTCGCTCCAATCACCAGCAAGAACTCGCCGCGATCGTCGCCGTGGGCGCGTCCGACCACCTGACCGTTGGACCGCAGCACAGCCTCCACCCTGGCCCAGCGCATCGGGCTTCCACCACGCAGCGCCCGGCCGCGAATTCCGGTCGCGCAAGAGTCCAGGTCGTAGGCAGCACCTGGGTACATATAGGGCCGTCGCACCCGGTCTGCGTAGGAGAAGCCGTCAACGGTTACCAGCGTGTGAAGCGGAACTGTAAAGCGACGTGGTGCAAACCGGCGGAAATTCTCGAAAATTCGAATGTCCACACTATCAATCAGATCTGGGTAGTACAGCAACGCGTGTAGGCAGGAAGGATGCCGAAGCACTTGCGGTTTGGCGCTTGCCTTCGGCGGCCGCTCCACCAGCACCGAAAGAGGATGCGCCACCCGATGCAGACGCTGGGCATCAATCGGCTCCAAGCCAAGTGCGAGGCGCTGGATGTTCTCCAAATACCGATCGTCAAGCCATTGGTTCACGCTGGAGAACCCTCAGCACCCGACGTCGCCGTGGTGCCCGAAATTACTGTGGTAACTGGTAGCTCTAACGCTGGTGCCAAGCTGTCGATGCGAACCATGCGAGAGATGTAAGGAATGCTCAAGCGGTAGTCAGTCGGCAGCGAATCAAAGGTCCGCATCACCGCTTCGGTTGAGATCTCTTCCAGTACAAGCGACAGCGTCTCCGCTGGTGCCCACGCGCCCAGCGGGTCCAGTAGCGGGCCGCCCAATACCGGGGTGGTTTCCAGAACTTGCATGGTACGGCCGATAATGCTGTGCTCGAATTCTGCATTCTCAGCCCAAGCCGTCAGCAAGAAATGAAGGTCGAGCACCAAGTGTCCCAAACCATCCTTGTTCCCGACTGCCGACCAGGAGGCACGCATTGTCTTGTTGAAATCAGCGCGGTACAGGTAGATCGAGAGGGCCGGCGAACCGATCGCGGTGCACACGTTCTTCTCCTCAAAGTCGGTGGTCCGTACAAGAACAGCTCGCGTCACTTTCCCGGAAATTGGCTGCAGGTCTGTAAACGCCTTATTCAGTATGCGTTCGATACTCTTGCCAGCCGCAGCAATTGCAGTGAATCCAGCCATTGCCATCCTCACCAGGTCGGGAGAGCGATTCTCGAAGCCCAGAACTGCAGTCAACTGGTGCGTTCCACATCAATGCTTGTTTTGTGTACCTGCTTCAGCGCGATCACGATTGCTAGCTGGGCAACCGTCCGCTCTTCTGGTCACCAAGTTCCAGGTTGAGCTCCCGAAGCAGGTCCTGCGGAACTTGGGAATACTTTTCACTAAGCCCGAATACCAATGAACTGGAACTGGACTTCCAAATCTGCATGACACCCCTCCCAACCAGGATGTCTGCGGCCTCACGAACATCCTGCTCGCTCCACTTATCAGGGTCTGCCAGCCACCACATCTTGATTCCCGGTAACGAGTCCTTTGCTTCCGGGTGCTTCATCAGATAACTAAGGATCTCGAGCGTTACGCATCGTGTTCTACTGGTTGGCTCCACGAAAGCGGGCCTCCCGTAGAACCAACAAGCACTTGGAACGCCAACAGGGAAGTGCTTAGCTTCTAGTGGATGGAATGGAAAGGCTGCGGCATAGATACCGCACCACTTAGATGCTTCCCGCTCTCTTTGCCAAGCAGTGACGTGCGGTCTGTGAGCCGCACAGGACAAACGAATGTCGCAGTGCGTTAGCTGCGATAATCGCTTGCTGTTAGGTCGTACTTGCGAAGGAGCCGCTGGAAGGTGCGCCGATCTTTGCCCGCCTGCTGCGCTGCACGGCTGATATTTCCATCGAGCTCAGATAGTACCTGGATAAGGTAGCGCCGTTCAAAGCCATCGATTGCTTGGCGTTTGGCTGCCTCGAATGGAAAGGGGGAGTCCGGAGACGTATGGCTCTCCGGAAGCTCCAGGTCGGAGGATTCAATCACAGAAGTGCTTGTTAGAATCGTCGCCCGCTGCATTATGCTTTCCAGTTCTCGCACGTTGCCTGGCCAATGATAAGACTGGAGCGTATGGCAAGCTTCCACGCTAAGTCTTAGTCCTGGCCTATTGGCTTGCTCGCCGAAACGGTGCAAGAATGCCCGGGCGAGGCTCGCGATGTCCCCAACTCTTTCCCGCAATGGGGGCAGGTTTATGCGCAAAACATTTAAGCGATGAAACAAGTCTTCCCGAAACAATTTCTGCTTCACCAAGTCTGTGAGAGTTACATTCGTCGCCGCCATAAGCCGAACGTCAGCGTACTGCGTCCGGGTTGAGCCCAGCGGACGGTATTCCCGGTCCTGCAGAATTCGTAGGAGCTTGACCTGCGCGTTTAAGCTAAGACTGTCAATCTCATCAAGAAACAGCGTGCCCCCGTCCGCAATTGCCAGCAGTCCTTTGTGCTCAGTTCGGGCGTCGGTGTACGCTCCTGGTACGTGACCAAAAAGCTCGTTCTCGAGCAAATGGTCTGGCAAAGCGCCGCAATTACAAGGAACAAATGGGCCGTTACGCTGATTGCCGCCGTAATGCAAGGCCCGGGCTACCAGTTCCTTGCCGGTGCCCGTCTCTCCGGTTATCAGGATCGTCCCGTCAGCTTTGGCCAAAAGAGGGATTTTGCGCAAGGTAGTAGCGAAGATTTCGCTATCCCCCAGTAGAGACTCTAGTCGGTTGCGCACCTTGAACGCCTGCCAGTCTTCCCGGTCATCGCGCTCAGGCGCTAGCTTCAGCAAGCGGTTGACTCGCGCTCGCAACTCGGCTTCTCGTACTGGCGAACACAAGAAATCGTCTAGATCGTAAAGAGCGTTCCCCAGACATGAGGAGTTGATCGCGTCTTCCTGAAGAATGCCAACGATCGAGGTTTCACGCCAAGTTGTTTTTAAATTGCGCAATACCTCAGGCCATTGTGGCCAAGATGCGGCATGAATGATGGCCACCGTCGGTGCCGTACTCATATTTGCGATCAGCGAGAGGGGAACACTGCCCCCTCCCACCGTAGCCAACACCGCCCTAATGCGGCACACTTCGGCTTCAGTGGGTTGGCAAGCGGCCTCGTATGCATGAACTAACAAAACGGCCGAATAGGTCATGGTCGCGCACCACTTCTCTGATCCCTTACGGTAACGGAGGCATCTTATGGCTTATAAGTGAGCACCCCAGACGCGCTTCTTTGAAACTCGAAAGCGTGGAGTGTTAAATTGGCAGAAATTTGGGTCTAGCAGCGGTAGGTACAGAGAAGTTGAGGGACATGCGACATTACATTTGACGCTGAGGACACGTACAAACGACCACTCACCCGCATGATCAACGCAGTGTTCAACGTCGACACATGACCGGCCGCGTGCCAATGAGCGCCTGTGACCAGATGCAAAATCGCGTCAACGTCGTCGGTGGGGTCGGGGCTGACGAGAATGAACACCACTGCCACGGCAAGCGTAAGCGCAATTACAGCGTTAATCTCTCTTACGCGCAGCACGTAGAATCCTCAAATCTTATTCGCGCTTTGATGTTCGTCCTGTGGGCCTTGGTCGATCGATACAGATGTAACGATGCGAATGTATTAGGCGAAATAATCGGTCTTGGTCTCGCATCCTTATGGATGCCCATTTGAAACAGCCAATAATCAGGCCGTATAGATCTGATGGGAGCGAATGGAATACACCAGCCCTCTGCTAGCGTACTTAGCAAGCTTGTCTAAAATGAAGGCACTGTAACACAACATGTCCGCAGTCACCACTAATAAATTCTCGATTCTCATGTCGGGACTATGGCATGTTCGTGCCTGCCCCGGAGCGGAATGCAGCCTCTCGTCATGGATGCCGCCGGCAATATCTACGGCACAACAAATGAAAACGGCCGCTACGGTGGTGGGAATATTTTCAAACTGCATCCCAATGGCAGCGGCTGGACCTACACCAGCCTGCATGATTTTCTTCCCTTCTCGCCCGATGGTATCTTTCCCGTGGCCGGACCCACGCTTGGCCCGCTTGGCAAACTCTACGGCACGACGAGCGCCGGCGGTCTGACGAGTATGAATTGCACGTTCGAGGCTGGCTGTGGCCTGGTCTGGGAGATCACTCCGTAAGGGACACTTCACATCGCCGGTGACGGCTCGGGCCGCGAGTCGGCGGTGTTCTGTTCACTTACTTCGGAAAAGCTGAACTGCTTGCTGATGCCCTCGTAAGTCTTGCCATCGACTTCGATATAGGGATAGACAAAGTAATTCAGCGGCGGACCGTCCTGCTTGGGCGAGAGAGTTATGTCGCGGCCAGTGGAAAACTGTACCCGGTTTACATCTACGCTGCCGAAGAAATAGTCGGCCTTCTCCTTCGCCTTCCATGCTTCGGAGATGTCCACCGGTACCCAACCAATGTTGCGCGCAAAGAACTCGGCCCAGCAGTGATAACCGGCAATATCGCCCTTCTCTTTATTCTCCGGCAGCGGGAAGCCGATATCGAAGCGCGCGGGAATGTTGTCGGCGCGCATCATGCCAATAAAAACGGAGTGGAAGTCAGTGCAATTGCCATGCTTGGAGTCGCAGGCCCAGACGGCATCGCCGCGTCCCCAGCCGCTGCCGGTCTTGTCGTAGCGCATGGTGCTGAACAGGTAATCGTAAGCGCTCTTGGCTTTGGCGACGGTACCGCTCTGGCTGCCGGTCACTTTGTCGGCCAGCGATTTGATGGTGCCATCGGTGGGGATCAGCTTGTCGGGTTGGACATAGCGCTGCATCGACACCAGCACCACACCCGGTTTGGTGTCCTTCGGCTCCAATTGCGCGTAATCGCCGCGCGAGAACTCGCGCCGCGTCACTTCATATTGCAAGGTAAACTCGGCCGTGGTTTGCACCGGGTTGTGAATCTCGGCGTAGAGGATGTGATTACCGTACTCCGACTCCTCCTCCATGCGGGTTTGCACCGGCGCCTTCACGTTTACCAGGCGCACCGTCTGATGCTCATCGGTGTGTGCGACCGGCACCCACACCCGCACCAGCTTGGTCCCGCTGGGAATGTCCTTGATGGTGAAGCCGTAAGTGAACAGGAACTTGTGCGAAGGCGGGCTGAATTTCTGCTTGTCAGGCGCCGACGTTTGCGCGAACGACGAGATTACGGTAATGCAAGCCAGCAGCAGGCTCGAAACGAGGCGTGACTTCATCAGGCAAGCTCCTTCAATCCTGGTCCCTTCCGGGCAGCGAAGCGATCAGGTGAAGCCATTCAGACAAGATGCGCGAACCATACGCCGCGGTGCACATTCGCAGGCACAATTTTGCGATGGCCCGATTTTCAGCTGGCGGACTCGGTTGCAGGCAAACGAGCCATCCGCGCCGCTATGAAAAGACCGGCAGCGATTACCGCAAACCCAAGCCCGATGCCCAGCGTGATCAGCGGCACGGCAAAGAATCGGCGGTTCCAGCCGGCGCCAATTCGGGCCTGCGAGGGGTTGCCAGGATCATAGCGAATTGCATGACGGCTTCCAACCGGGAACTGCGCCACCCGCCGTGCCGTCTCTTCGTAATTGCTGCTTTGGAAACTGGTTAGCTCCGCCGTGACCGGGCGGCCATCCACCACATACACGACATCCAGCTTGGCGGAATAGAGCTGTTCGTGCTTTGGAGCCGGCTGCACCACGACTTCGCTGCGGATGACCTGCGCCTGCCGCACCGGCCACGCCCGCAGCACCTGAAGCTGTCCCCAGAAGAACGGCGCGCTGAAGATGAGAAATAGACCGCAAACAATCAGACACGCAACGGCGATGAACTGAAGTACACCGCGTCGTTCGCTGCCCACACGCCCACCTCCCACCCGTATTTACCACGGAGACACCGAGGCACAGAGAAATTCTTTACGACGATTCTAGTTGAGAAGTGGGTGCAGGAGGCGATCCAAATGGCGCCGAGCCGCTGTGTTAAACTAGGTGTTTCCCAGACGATTCCTGTACACGCAATGCTCTTCTCCAAAGAATATGTGGGCTATCTGGCCCGCGATGTCACCAACAAGCTGATTGCAGGCGAGTTCATCGAGACGTCGGACAAGGCGGCGGTGACAGCGCGCGTGAATGCCGCCCTGCTGGAAGAGCTTACCCTGGAAGACCGCATCAACGACGAGGTCCGAATCATCCTCGACACCTACGCTGACGAGATGCAACGCAGCGGCGCCAATTACCAGGAGATGTTCAAGAAGATCAAGAACGAGTTGGTGCGCAAGTATAAGGCGGTGCTATGAGGATCAGCTTACCTCTTGAGATTGTCATCCCGAGCGGAGCGTTAGTGGAGTCGAGGGATCTGCAGGTTCAGGCGGTGCTATGAGAGTTAGCCGCGAAAAGATCAACAAGCTGGCGCACGCGGTGGCTGACACTCTGGCCGAGATGGACAATGTAGACTTCGTAGAAGACCGCAACAGTATCCGGCTGGAAGCCCGCCGCCTGCTGGAAAACCTGATGGCGCAGGAGGCCAGAATCGACGCTGCCGCCCGGCAGAAGATCGAGAGCCAGCGCCGCACCATCCTGGAAGGCTCACAGGAGTGGGACATCCTCTACCGCAAGTACTACAACGAAGAAGTGAAAAAGCTGGGGATATAAAGCAGTTTTGTTGCGGTGGATACGGGTAGTGCGGGCCTTCAGTGTATGCGTGAGAACTAACCTTTATCCTTGGCGGTGGAACATGACCCGCGAAAATCCAGCCCCGCAGGGGCGGCTATGTCGTTAGCCCCAGGATGAAGCGAAGCGGAATCCTGGGTGGAGTGGGAAATTATTCCGAGCCGCGTAGCGGCGACACCGTTCTCACGCAGACACTTCAGGCCCGCGTTCGCGGACTTATCCCGCTTAGTTCGGGCGCTGAGCTCTATGAGCTCAGCGCCCGAACATTCTTTCCGTTGCTGCGGGGGCGCAGGCCTGAAGGCCTGCTCTACCCAACGAACCACGCGCTTCCAATCAGTATCGCTGCTTGTCGCCCTTACGTGCCCAAGCATCGAAAGCTTGCTGCGCCTCGGCGTGCATCAGTTGCTGCATAGGAATGGCGCGCTCGGAAAGCTGCAGGGCAAGCTGCTGGTAGATGTAGGAATCGTCGAAACCCGCCTGAGCCGCGTCATCACGCGTACCGGCGTAAAGGATGCGCCGAGGCCGCGCCCAGTACAGCGCTGCCAGACACATGGGACAAGGCTCGCAAGAGCAATAAAAGTCGCAGCCGTTAATCTGAAAATCCTGCAGCTTCGCGCAAGCGGCGCGCACGGCGACGATTTCGGCATGGGCAGTGGGATCGTTATTTTGCGTGACCAGGTTTGTCCCTTCGGCGATGATCTGGCCATCTTTCACCACTACCGCGCCGAACGGACCGCCCCGTCCGCTGACGACATTTTCTACCGATAGGGCAATCGCTCTCGCCATGAAAGACCTGCCGCCTGCATCCGCCGATCTTTCGTCCGTCATCGAAGCAGCCATGCCGGCAGGTTTCGGCCCTGCCTTAGAGCGATCCATAAGCACACAGCATAGCATTGCGCCCGCAGAGGACCGCAGCCCGACTGACTCCTATAATTAGCGTAATGTCCGGCGGTCTGCCTTTCTCCAGCATGACGAACGAAATCAAGCGCCTCGCCGGCGAAGCTGGTTTCGATCTCGCCGGCCTTGCCGGGGTTGCCGATACGCCGGAACACGCTTTCTTTCCCGACTGGATCAATGCCGGCCGAGCCGGGGAGATGAAGTACCTGGAGAAACGCAACGATGCTGGCGAGCTAAAGCGCGCATCGCTGGCCAATGCCGCTCCCTGGGCGCGCTCGGTGGTGGTTTGCGCGCTCAACTACAACACCGATCCGCCATACTCCACGCATGCGGGCATCACCACCCAAGCCTGGATCTCGCGCTACGCCTGGTCGCAACGTGATTATCACGACGTGATCCTGGACAAGCTTCGCGCGCTCGAGTCCCGCCTGCTCGAGTTCTGCACTGAGCGTGGTGTGCCGGCTCCCCGCACATGGTGCTATGTCGACACCGGCCCGGTGATCGAGCGCATCTATGCCAAGTACGCCGGCGTTGGCTGGATCGGCAAGAACACCTGCGTGCTCAATGAGCGGCTCGGCTCGTGGCTGTTTCTGGGAGTGATGCTGACTTCGCTGGAGCTGACGCCCGATCTTCCACCGCCCGATCGTTGTGGCTCGTGCACCCGTTGCCTCGACGCTTGCCCCACGCATGCCTTCCCTGCCCCGTATCAGCTTGATGCGACGAAGTGCATTTCCTACCTCACGATTGAGCTGCGCGGCTCAGTCCCCGAAGAGCTTCGCGCCGGAATGGGGCGGCAGGTGTTCGGCTGCGACATTTGCCAGGATGTGTGTCCCTGGAATCGCGCAGCTCCGGTCACGAAAGCACCAGAGCTGGAGCCGCGCTCAAAACTGGTGAATCCCGAGCTGGAATGGCTGGCGCGGCTCAGCCCGGAAGAGTTTCGCGAACTCTTCCGCGGCTCTCCGATTAAGCGGGCGAAATACGCCGGCCTCCGCCGAAACGTGGTAATTGCGATGGCCAATAGCGGCAATCGCGAATTCCTGCCGTTGCTGCAGCAACTCTGCGAGCACGAGGACAGCATGGTAGCTGAACATGCCCGGTGGGCCGTGCAGCACCTGGAAGAATCTGTGTGACAACCAGTAAATGACTGGGCTTGTCATCCCGTCGTCAGTTGCAGTCGACGAACGCGCAGAGATTTCCAGGAGTGGTAGGAATTACACCAAACAGAGTTGCCGAATTCCGGTAAGGCTGCGCCGGCTTACGGTTTTACGTGTGGCACGTCTGTTGCAATACGACAAGTGCGAAGCGAAGTAAGGGATCCTCTTCCAGCCAGGTGAAGCGCTGGAAAGACAGACGTAAGGCTGGCGCCGCAAGCGGAAGACAGGTGAGTTCCCCGCTAACCGCGGCGGCGCCAGATGCAAATTGGTTTTTCGTGTGGACGCGAGAAGTCCCCCTCCCGTCCTCGCGAACGATGCCCACCGCACCCAGCTTGGGGCCTAGACTCAGCCCAGGGGCATCACGGCCTTCCTGTCTCGGGCAGGAAGGCCGCCTTTTTTGCGGCACATCGCAAGCGGGCTGGATGACAAGCGCCGCAGCTCTGGCCTATAAAGGACGTCATGAGCGAGGCACTCAGCCGCCGACTCAAACAAGCGCAATTTGCGAATCCCGCACAGGAGGCCCTGCTCAGCTTGGTGGTCGCCGCCAATGTGCTGAACGATGCCATGGACAGGCTCTGCGTCGAGTACGGCATCACCCGCCCGCAATACAACGTGCTGCGAATCCTGCATGGAGTTCACCCTCGCGGACATGCTCGCAGCGAGATTGCCTGTCGCATGGTGGACCGCGCCTCCGACGTGACGCGACTGGTGGACCGGCTGCAGGGGGTCGGCCTGGTGAAGCGCTCGCGCGGCAAAGATGACCAGCGCCAGGCGGTGACCAGCATTACGGCAAAGGGCATCCGGCTGCTGAACGCGATGCGTCCCGAGATCGATGCCGAGACCAGAAAGCTCCTAGACCGGCTGACTGAGGAAGATTGCCGGCAACTGAGCCGCCTGTGCGCGTTAATCTTCTACCCGGAGATCCCGGAAAGCTAGTCTCGCCCTGATGTGTGCAATACCCAGCCTTGCTTCGATATATTGCTAGCTTCGTTGACCGTAGGTGCAGGTGCAGCCTAGCATGAGCGGGAAAGGAGTGCCTTGTGATTGGCCAGATGCTCGGCCACTGCCGCGTCACAGCAAGGATTGGCGAAGGTGGAACAGGCACCCCAAAAGCGCGCTTACGAAACCGTTCTGCGCGATGGACTCGCCATGGATGCTTGCGATCCGCTCGGAATTTATTTTGGTACCCGAAGCGGGCAGCTATTTGGTTCCTACGACGAAGGCAAGACCTGGCAGAAGATCCTGGAAGGATTGCCGGCGGTCGTCTGTGTGCGGACTGCGCTGGTGGAGAACAGTGCGGGGTCAGCGGTGGGCAAACCTCGGCCTGCGCAACCCGCACCCAAGTCCCGCCCGGCAACGAAGTCGCGCTCGGCGTCGAAATCGCAGCGCACGAAGAGATGATTCATGCCGGTGACTTTTCACATTCCTGGGCTACGCGAATTTACCGCCTGGCAAAGTAGAGTCGATCTCGAGCAGTCTCTTTCAACATTGGGAGAAGCCTTATCGCTGCTCTGGACCTTGTACCCGGGCGTGCGCGATCGCATTGCGACCGAGCAAGGGCAAGTCCGGGAACACATCAATATCTTCATTGGCGACGAAAATATGCGCTATACCGGCGGACTGGCGAGTCCAGTCTCGGCCGGGTCAGAGATTTCGATTGTCCCTGCTGTCAGCGGTGGGGGAGAAGCACTGCCCTGCGACTAATCCTCGCCGGGTGGCGAAGCTATATATAGCCGCGGCGGCCGTGCATACCTATGGCGACCGGCAATATTCTCATCGCATAAACAAGTAAACCCTCCCGAGCGGGAGGGTTTTGTGGTCTTGGCCGAAACTTGAAAGCTGAAGCCCCAAAGTGACGCTGTCTAGCTCCAGCGTTCGCGTGCCGGAGACGTCCTAAACGCGCACGACGTTTGCGGCCTGGAAGCCCTTCGGTCCCTTAGTCAGGTCGAACTCCACCGTCTCGCCTTCGTTGAGGCTGCGGTATCCATTCTCCTGAATGGCGGAGAAGTGCACAAAAACATCCTCGCCCGTGGACCGCTGAATAAAGCCATAACCTTTGGCGCCGTTAAACCACTTGACTGTACCTTTCTCTCTCACAGACCTGCTCCTTTCGACTGTACTTCTCGACTACCCCCTGCTTCGCGAACGTTCCGGACCAGCCCTGAGGGTGAAGACCTGGAAGACGTCTCAACGTTGCCGGGAAACAAGGGTTGCGGCTCAGTTGGCAGCTTTTCTGCAAAGAAAAAAGGCCCATCGATCGGCGCTGCGGACGATTACTGCTACCGCAGAGCAGATCCCTGGAGCCCGTACCATGCGTGAAATTCGACTGCTGACAGAAACATCAACCCAAATCCGCGTTTCGGTGTTACCGAAAGCTCCCCCGGCCCTTTTTCGGGGGAGCAGAAGATGATTACAGGAACTCTGGATTTTGGCAAGTATTTCTTGCGCAGCGACTTCCGGTCGTTCCCAGGATGGAAAGCGGCGCACGCCGACCGAGCTTGACCCTGTCAGAGGTGGCACGGACGCCTCTGTTACGATTGAAGATAATGAGCGAGAACCCGGGCATTTTCGGCGGGGAGGCAACAAAGCAGCCGAAAAGCGCCCATGCGAGATCCTCCACCATCGATCCCTCCGCCCCGAGTAACTCCAACGGTACCATCGACTTACAGTCCACGCCCCTGAGTCCGGGCATGGCCGCCCGGCGCCTGCTGGCCGAGGATGCGAAGGAGGACATGTTTCAGCAACTGCCGGAGACTTTCAGTCTCTCGCATCGTCTGCGGCACCATGGATGGTCCACGCTGCGTTACCTGATGCAGACCGAGGTGCATACTTACGCCTTCTCGGTTGCAGCCAACTCGATTCTGTCGTTCTTCCCCTTCATCGTGCTGTTGCTGACCGTGGTGCATCGGGTGTTTCACTCTGCCGCGATGTACAACGTGGTGCTCCAACTCCTGCGCGACTATCTGCCCAGCAATAAAGATTTCGTGATCCGCAATCTTCAGTTCCTGGCCAGCGTCAAAGGGCGCGGGCAGGCGCTGTCGTTCGTCATGCTGCTGATCACGTCGACCGGTATCTTCTTGCCGTTGGAAGTTGCTCTGAACAGCATATGGGGCTTCAAGAAGAACCGCTCCTATCTGATGAACCTGTTAGTCTCGCTCGGTCTCACCTTCGCGTGCGGCTGCCTGGCAATGCTATCGATTGCCTTGACGGCGGAGAACTTGCGCATCATGGGAATGGTGGTTAGCGATCAAAACGTTGTTTTCCAGGGCTTGGGCTTTGTGGTGATGAAGGCCTCGGCCATCGTCGCGACCATCGCAATTTACTTTCTTATCTATTGGGTGCTGCCTCATGGGAAGGTTCCGGCTCGCGCCGTCCTCCCGGCAGCCATCATTACCGGCCTGGTTTCGGAGGCGGCAAAGTATATCTACATTCTGGTGCTGCCATGGCTGAATTTTCAGGAAGTATACGGACCGTTTTCGGTGTCGGTAACGCTGATCTTCTGGTCCTTCTGGAGCGGCATGCTGCTGCTGGGTGGCGCCTACCTCTCCGCCGCCGAACATAGCAGCCGGGTGCAGGCAAGAAGAGAGACGGCAGCAGCGAAATAGAGGCTAAGATGAAGATGCTGCAGTGCTGGCGGGTCTGGCCATTCAAGCACGGCTCGTGCTGTCAGCTCTTCAACTCCACGCTAATCAGTCGCAGGTCTGCCTGACATTCTCCAGGATGGAAGCGCTCCGCACCATAAGGCGCTACTTGCGGGATCGTCCGGCATTGCATCTTCATATCGATGCGATACGACATAGCACGAACCTACTGCGACTTGTCCGCAGCCCTGGACTAAATGTGGACAATGGGAATGCTACGTTAGCCTCACGACAGCTGGTTGATATTGGGCTACGATTTCGATCCGCGCCACGCGAGAGCCTGGTTGCGGCGTTGTGAATGGAGAGTTCTGTGGCTAGTGGAAGCGCAGCGGTGGCTGCTCGCATTGAGAAACCAGCAAGCACGACGAAGCCGCTCAAGACCTTCTTGAGCCGGTATTTCTACTTCTGCATGTCGCTGGTTATGGCTGTCCTTGTGGTATGGGGCTTCAGCCATACCATCGGCGCCAGCCTGTTCCATGCCAATCCGCCAAGGCCGCTGCTTTTGTGGATCCACGGCGCCGCCTTCTCCACTTGGTTGGCCTTCTTTATCGTCCAGTCGGGATTGGTGCGGGTGCGAAAGGTTAGCTGGCATCGCTTTCTCGGCTGGTTTGGGGCCGGACTTGCCACCGTAATGGTTATATTGGGCTTCACCATCGCGGTGGTCATGACCCGGTTCGATATGGTTGTGCTTCATCAAAAGGGGGTAGATGCTTTCTTGTCGATTCCGTTCGAAGACATGATCGTCTTCGGCACGTGCGTAGCGCTGGCCATCTC
This sequence comes from uncultured Acidobacteriaceae bacterium, assembly GCA_963785825.1. Lineage (GTDB taxonomy): Bacteria > Acidobacteriota > Terriglobia > Terriglobales > Acidobacteriaceae > Bog-257. The sequence continues at coordinate 150,848 of CAWAWQ010000005.1, forward strand.
CTGGCGAAAGAAGCCGGACTACCATCGCCGCCTTATCTACATTGGTACTTGTGTGCTCATGGACGCGGCGATTGGCCGATTCGACTTCTGGTACAACCACAGCGTCTTCTACATTGGCTTGGACTTGCTGATCGTGGCCGGCATGCTGCGCGATTGGCTGGTCGATGGGCGCGCTCACAAGGTGTATCTCTATGTGCTGCCGCCGATGATCCTTCTTCAGAGCCTTGCAACGTACTTGTGGCGGCTAAATCCGGTGTGGTGGCAGGAAATCACCCACGCGATCGTCGGATGATGCAGCCGGCAGTGTCTTGTTTCCCAGAACACGGCACGTTCCACCCACTCAGGAACTTTGGGCCGCCCGCACCTTCGCGGCCGGATAGACGCCCAATACCTTCACGAATTCCGCGATCTCGCTCAGGTGACGCAAGGCATTCCGCGCCGCCTCGTCATCTCCGCATAGGATGTCAACGAAGAAAACGTATTCCCACGGACGTCCCCGTATAGGACGCGATTCGATCTTGCTAAGGCTGATGTCGCGCAATGCGAAGACGCTCAGCGCCTTGAAGAGGACCCCTGGCACGTTCTTCAGCGCGAACCCAATAGAAGTTTTGTTCGAGGCTCTTCCGATCTTGCGCGACTTATTAATCAGCAGAAACCGCGTGTAGTTCTGCTGGTCGTCCTCGATTCCCGCCAACAGCACGTGCCCGCCGTATTGCCGGGCCGCTTGCTTCGCAGCAATGGCCGCGGCATCCCGCAGACCCTCCTCCATGACATGGCGAAGACTGCCTGCGGTGTCATAGAACGGAACCGCCTGCACACCGGGCTGCTTGCCAAAAAAATTTCGACACTGATCGAGCGCGACGGGATGCGACAACACCCTCCGAATTTGGCTAAGCTTCACTCCCGGCGGAGCGATCAGGTTATGGCGAATCCTCAAATACGATTCAGCATGAACAAAGACCTCGCGGGTGAGCAACAGGTCGAAATGTTCAGCCACCGATCCGGCCAGCGAATTCTCGATGGGAATCACTGCGGCCTGAACCGAACCACTTTCGACGCGGTCGAAAACCTCGGCTGAACGAGCACATGGCACCACTGTTGCCCGGCGCAGCATTGTTCCCGCCGCCTCGTGGCTAAACGACCCAAGCTCCCCCTGGATAGCGACTTTCATGCTGGTGGTGAGCATAGCAGAGTAGACCGGGCGGGGTTGCCTCGCACCTGCAATGTGCAAATGCAAATTCGACCGGCTCGTCTACTGCCGAACACAACCATCAGGACGAAATTCAACTCCAATCATTAGGCAAGGGACAAACCCGAAGCAAGGGACAAGCCCGAAGGAGCGGACAATATGCTTTGGACCATCTTTGTGATCTTACTGGTGTTGTGGTTGCTGGGAGTAGTTACCAGCTACACAATGGGAGGATTCATCCACATTCTGTTGGTGCTGGCTGTGATCGCGTTGATTTTCCAGCTTATATCCGGCCGCAGGCCGGTTGTCTAGCAGCCGAATCTAGAAAGCGTTTGGACTAACGCAGGCCGCGAATTGTCGGCCGAGAACTCAGGGAGGTGAATTATGGATAAAGATCGTGTGAAGGGCAAGATGGACGATACGGCCGGACGCATCAAGCGTCAGGTCGGGGAGTGGACTGGTGACACCGAATCGCAAACAGAGGGAGCCGCACAGCAGGTGAAAGGCAAAGCCGAGCAGGCCTGGGGCAAGATGAAAGACGCGGCTCGGGATGCGACGGATGAAGCGAAGCGCACCTCGGAGGAAAAGAGACTCGAGGAGCAACGCCGCCGCGATGTCGAGCTCGAAAGGGAGCGCCGCAAAGACGTCGCATAGTTTGTGGCTTAAGTCCATCACCGGGGCGCCTAACCAGGCGCCCTTGTTCTTGCTGTCAAATCCAGCAGCAAATTTCCAGAATTATCGATATAGAACGTTACCCCGCGCGGAACCACAGTTGTCGCGCTGTACTCGGTCACAATGGCTGGACCGGATAGTTTCTTACCGGAAGTCAGGGCGGCTCGCTCCCAAATCGCGGTGCGAAGAGCGTGTCCTTCGAAATACACCCTACGAGTTTCGACCTTCCCCGAAATATTTCCAGTCGGTCCAGTTTTTGTTCGAGGCGTACGTGTCGCTTTCATTCGCGCGCGCAGGCGCAACGTGACCAGTTCCACCGGACGCTCAGGATGGCTGTATCCATATCGAAGCTGGTGCGCGCGATGAAACTCGGCTAGTAACCCCGACGAGAGCGGTACATTAAGCTCGAAGCCTTGTCCGCGATAACGAAGATCGGCGCTGCGCTGAAATTGCAGCTTTCCGCTCCAGGCTTCCTCGCGAAAATCGTGGCTGGCCCGCTTTTCCAGCGTATCGAACTCTTTCCGCAAATTAGTTGCCTGAAATTTTGTCCCGAGCGTCAGCAGCACAGTACGCGAGTAATCTTTGACAACGTCGCTGACCAGAATGCCGTATGCGGACAACGCCCCAGGCATCGCTGGAATCATGACTCGCGGAATCCCGAGCGCGAGTGCCAGATCGCAGGCATGCAGCCCTCCGGCCCCCCCAAATGCGACGAGCACGAACTCCCGCGGATCGTATCCCCGCTCCATCGAAACGACACGTAATGCCCGCTCCATGTTGGCGTTGACCACACGAACCACACCTTCGGCAAATTGCTCGAGCGTTAAACGAACCCTTTGCTTCGCAAGCCATTCTGTCGTGACGGCGCGCGTGCGCTCGAGGTCCAGGGTGAAGGTGCCGCCCAGAAACTTGTCCGGTTGCAAACGCCCCAACAGCAGGTTCGCATCGGTAACTGCGGGCTGAGTTCCGCGCCCATAGCAGATGGGGCCGGGATCGGCGCCCGCTGACTCCGGTCCCACACGTAGCGCGCCGCCGGCATCGAAGCGCACCAGCGAGCCTCCCCCCGCGCCTACAGTGTGGATGTCGAGCATAGGCACGCGGACCGGCAGGCCGGCGACTTCCGCCTCGCTGCTGGGCTGCGGCTCGCCCGCAACCAAGGCAACGTCCGTCGATGTGCCGCCCATGTCGAGAGTGATCACCCGCTCAAATCCGCTCAGCCGGGCCATGGCCGCCGCTCCGACAACTCCGCCTGCGGGTCCGGACAGCACCGTCCTGACCGGCTGCCGCGATGCTGCCTCGAGTGAGGTGATGCCTCCACTCGATTGCATGACAAAAAAACGCGAGGCCTTTGCTTTGGCCGGCGCATGCTGGCGCACACGGGCATCCACTCGCTGAAGATAGCCTTGCATCACCGGCTGGAGATAGGCGTTCACCACCACCGTGCTGGCGCGCTCATACTCGCGAAACTCCGGCAGGATCACGTGCGACAGCGATAGCGGCAGCCCCAGCTCTTCCAGCACGCGTCCGATAGCCTTCTCATTCTCGGGATTAGCGAACGAGAACAAGGTGGAAACAGCGATGGCCTCTGCGCCGCTGGTGTGCACGTCGCGAGCCAACAAACGAAGATCGTCGGATGAGGGCTTCTGGAGAATTTTGCCTTCGGGAGAAACGCGTTCGGGAACGCCGAACCGCATCTCGATCGCGACGAGGGGCGCCACTCGCTCGAAAGTTAAGTCATAGAGCTTGGGGCGATTCTGGCGGCCAATCTCGATGGTGTCCTCGAAGCCGGCGGTGGTGACAAAAGCAACGCGTGCGCCTTTGCGCTGCAGTAGCGTGTTCGTGCCAATGGTGGTGCCATGCAAGAGCACGATTGAATCGTCCGGCGCGATCTGTGAGAGCGCTTCCAAGATCGCTTGCGAGGGATCGGCAGGCGTGGAGAAGACCTTCGCCATGCGCAAGGCGCCCCGCTCTATCCAGACGCAGTCGGTGAATGTTCCGCCGGTGTCGACGGCAATTCGCAGCGGCGGTTTGGGCGATAGGGAGCGGAATGCGGCCATGATCGGACGAGAACCGCACAGAAAGCGCCGATTTTAGCATGCGGAGTTTGTGTTCACCACAGAGGCACCGAGACACAGAGAGAAGACGCTTTGGGTTTTGTCTTGCTGCGCGTTTCAGAAGCGTTAGCGTTCGTCTGGATTTCGTTTTTTAAGCTCGGCAGCAACAATAAATTCCTATTGCTTGCCTCTGTGTCTCTGTGCCTCTGTGGTGAAAAACTACATCCGTTTCCCCATCAGAAAGGCATCCAGCGAATGGCTGGAGTAGTACTCCGGTAGGGTGCGCAGGATCTCGTATCCCAACCTGCGGTACAGCCGCAAAGCCGCCTCATTGTCGACGGCGGTTTCCAGATAAACCTCGGAGCATCCCAAAGCTCGCAGCCGCTGTTCGCAAAATCCCATCAGCCTGCCGGCCAAGCCGAGCCGCCGTGCCTCCGACACGATGTCGAGCGTCAGTATGCGTCCGTATTTGCGCCGAACGGGATGCGCCACCACGAAGCCGGCGATGCGGTCCGCGGCAGTTCGCAACCCAGTGGGTATCGCCTGCTGCCCGTCCTGGAATTCTCCGACAAGCGTGATGGCGTTGCGCCGGGTGATGAAGCCGCTTAGCTCCATCTGGCTGTACGCAATACCTGGCGGAAAGCAGCGCTGATCGATCGCCCACAGCCGGTCGAAGTCAGCCGGGCGATAGTCGCGAATATGGAATTCCACGCCCGCAGTCTGTGGCATTACTCCCAAAGCGCTCGAGCTCTCCTGCCAATCATATGCGGACTACTGTCTTCGGCCAAGCAAGCACTGCGGCCAATGAACTTTAGGCCGCCCGGTGCGAGCGCTGTCGCGCTTCGGCGAACAGCTCGATCATGTTGCGATTGAACTCCGGAATGTCGCTCGGCTGACGACTGCTCACCCAATTGCGATCACGCACGCAGGCCTCGTCTGTCCATATTGCTCCGGCATTCTTGAGATCGTCCTGGATGGTCCTGTAGCTGGTCATGTGGCGGCCCTTCACCAGTCCGGCCGAAACCAGCAGCCATGGCCCGTGGCAGATCACCGCGATGGGTTTGCCCTCCCGGTCGAACTGGCGGACGAATTCCTGCGCCTTAGGCTCAATGCGAAGGTTGTCCGCGTTCATCGCTCCGCCCGGCAGCAGCACGGCATCGAAATCCTCCGGCTTGGCCTTCTCCAACGGCATGTCGACCTTGACCTTTTGCGTCTTCGTGTCGTGCCGCACCGCCTGGATTTCGCCAGATTTGGGCGAGATGACAACCGTCGTAGCACCCGCCTCCTGAAGCGCTTTCCGTGTTTCGATCAGCTCGGCTTCTTCAAACAAGTCGGTGGCGAGAATTGCCACCCGGCAGCCCTCAAGCTTCTTTTCTGCCATATATGCCTCCAAAAATCCAAAAATAAGTTGTGGCTGAGTTGTTTCTGGTCAGACGAATAAGCAAATATGAAATGGGATGCGCCCGGCCGGAGATAGGTGGGAAGACCAGAAACGAAAGTGAGGGGTGCCGAGAACTGGCAGCATGGAGTCGCCAAAGCAGGGGCACAGCTCACTGCACGGAATCATGCGGGCGGATGCATTCGCGAAGCCGGGCGTTTTCAATTTTCTCGATAGCAATGATCGCGATCCATTCGTTATTGCGGTTCCGGTATTGCACCAGCCTACCGCCGAGCAGATCGGCTGCGAGCTGCGGCGAAAGGTCCTGGTGATAGTCGAAAAACCGCTCCTGGAGCCGCTTTCCGAAAGGCAGGCTCGCAAAGAGCGGGTGGGGCGGCTCCCACTTGCTGGTGAACAAAAATGCGACATCGAACTGCTCCGTCACCTGCGCGGCATGCTCCATTTCCAATGGAGAGAAGTTCTCAATGCGCACCACCGTGAGCGGCTGCTTCACATATCCCAGAAACGGCCGGGTCAGCTCATCCGAAGCCGGCCAGGCGGTGAGCACTCGCGCGTGTGCATACCTGGTGGCCAGCTCTTCCGCTGCCGTCTTGTGAAGGATGACGTAATCGCGATACAGCAGGGTGTCTTCCGGTGCAATGCGGTAAGGTGGCGGAACGAATAACTGAAAGACGAACGCAGCGCAGGTGAGGGCGATCCACCAGGCCCAATGACGAAATCGGCGGCGCAAAGTGGAGACGCACACCAGGACCACCAGCGGCAGCACCGGCAGCATGTAACGGGCGAGAACTGCGCCTCCTAATACCGATTCGGCGAGCACGTTAGCCGCAAGCACGACCAGAAATACGAGCTGCACGTTGATCGCGATCCGCGGCCGCACTGTGCCGTCGGATTCGCATAGAGGCGGCCGCGTCATCGCGAACAGCGTGGCCAGCGTCAGCACAAACAGGTTCAGATATCCGAGCAGATGCCAGAGCCGCAGCAGGATGGCGAGCAGGATCCGCAACGGATTCAAGGTCGCTTGCAGGTTGTAGCGAAGGTATTCCGGATTGCCGAGATAAAACCCGGTGCGGTGGTGATGATAGGCAAACCAGCAAAGTAATGGGATGACACACAGCAGGAACGAGAGCGTTCGCGCCTTGCTGCGGCCGGGCAGGCAGTCAGGTTCTCCCCGCCCGCTGCTCAACCACGGGCAGAGCAGTTCCCAAAGAAACAGCGCCATCGGTGTGACAATGGCCGTCTCCTTGGCCAACGGCGCCAGCGCGAAGAAGACGATGGTCGCGACCGGCCGCCGCTCCACGTACATTGCTAGTCCCCAGAGCGTCAGCGCGGCCGCCATCATGTCGAGATGGGCCATCGCGCTCTGGGTGAAGAACACCGGGTACAAGGCCGTGCACAGCACGGTCGCGAGTGCCACTGCCCGGTTCGCAACCCCGCGCGACAGCCGCCATAGCCCCAGCAGAGCGAATGCAGCGATCATCAACATGGCTGTCCGGGTCACGGCCGGAGTGAACGCGCTGAACCTCCACCAGAACGCCAGCCACAACATAACCAGCGGGGGATGGGCGTTGGAGAGGGTGGTGTGAGGGACGAGCGAGCCGGTCAGCAGCAGATCGCGCGCGGCGGGAATGAAGTAGCCGGCTTCATCCCAGAAATACGGCAGGCGCAGAAGGGGAGCGTGAAGGATAAAGAGAAGCGTGAAGAGCAGGGCGTACAGGAAGAGATTTTCGCGAAGGCGTTTTGCCGCCTCAAAAATTCTCGCTTTGCAGGGGGACGCCTTCAGGCGTGCCATAGGAATTCGAAAATAGGCCGGCTTTAGCCGCTGGGGGACCTCGTCTTGCTTTTTTCGTGACAGCGCCGCGCATCGATGCGCCGACTTCACAACCCGAATTCCCTCAGGGGCTGAAGCCCAAATTCTTGCGTCACGTATGCGGCACAGCTAAAGCTGTGCCCCTGCAAAGGCGCACTCACTCGGGAACTCAGTGCACCGGCCCGACGCCGGGCCCCATGCGCGGATCCAGCTTGATCTCACCGAAGGTATTCTCGTAGTTCACCAGATTCTGCTGCAGGATGGTGTGCAGCGCTTTGGCCTGCTGCGGGCTGAGATAAATTCCCTGGAAGTTGCGGACCTCGACGCGAGTTTCATCCTGCTGCTGCAGCGTGCCGAACACCAGAAAGAAGTCCCACACGTTTACTCGCACCTGCACACTGTTGGCGTAGGTCTCACGATAATCGGGAGTATTGGTCAATTGAATTGCCGGCTGTTGCGTAGGATTCGCCATCATAACCTCGGGAAAACAGTTGTCAGTAGCCAGTTGCCAGTATCGTGTCCCGCAAGTTCGTCGAATAACTCCGGGCATCTTTGAAAGGGCACGGCTTTCACAGGCCGCTGAAAAAGTCCGCCCTTCGGCGCCTTGTGTCAGGGCACGACTTCAGTCGTGCCGAAAAGTCCTTTATTTTTGTCATCCCGAGCGGCCTTCAGGCCGTGAGGGATTTGCTTTTTCGACTTTTTCAGCGGCCTCTTCAACCGTGCCGGAAAATGGCCCAAGGAAACCCGGGCTTTAGCCCCTGAGGTCCATGACGCTGAACGACAGATCGTCCCCCAGACTTTTTCCAGGAATATCCGGGAGACCACACCAGGTGCCGGGCACCGCGGGCATCAATATTACAAACCCACCATCAAATCTCGAAGTGTTACCGAGAAAGCAGTTGTGGGTCGGCCCTTGTCAGCGGCGAAACCCGCGAAGCACACTGACCACTTGCCGGGCCACTGGGTACAGGCTTGAAGTGTAACAGAAGGAAATTGGTTACTGCCTACTGACCACTGACCACTGACCACGGGTCCAGAAAAAACGGCGGCCCCCGAAGGAGCCGCCGAGACGAAACAAGTTCAGATTGACTAGAACACCAGCTTGCCCTGGAACTGGATGATGCGTCCCGAAGGCAGACCGGGGAAGAACGATCCGTACGGTCCGGTTGGCGGAGCCGTCGTGGTCGTGATCTGACCGAACGTCGAGTCACCCAGGAAGTTGTCCGGGTTGGTGAAGTTCGGGTGGTTGAACACATTGTAGAAGTTCGCGCCGAAACCGAACGCGAGCCGTTCCGTGAGCTTGAAGTTCTTGTTGATGCTGAAGTCAGAATCAAAGAACCCAGGACCACGATAGTTGATTGCGCCGCTGGTTGGTGAAGGACGTCAACGCATTACCGGTCAGCCCCGGAATGTTATAGACCGGGTTGATGGTAGCGCCATTGGGATCCTGGAAAGGAACACACTGGCTGAAGCCGTTCACGCAGCTGTTGTTGACGTACTGATTGATGGAGGCGACCGGCGACACCGGTCCATAGTTCGATATACCGTCGAATCCATCAACAATCGTATAGGGCAATCCGCTACGCGCAAAGAAGTTCATCGACAGTGTCCAGCCCCCAAGGGCGCCGTTCACAAATTTCTCGCTGAACTTAAACGGTGTCTGCCATACAAAGCTGGCATTGAACGAGTTGCGGATGTCGTAATCCGAATTGCCGTACTGGCAACGCAGACAGTAAGGGTTGAACTGGTACTGTAGCGAGGTGACTCCGTTGTAAACCAGCGTCGTACCGCCGTTGGAGATTTCATCCATCGTATGGCTCCAGGTGTAGCTTGCCTGCACCGTGAAACCATAGGTCATCCGCTGGCTGAAGTTCGCCGTCAGACCGTTGTAGTTCGATACCGCACTGGAGGTGTACTGCTGAGTTACGCCGAACATGGCTGCCGGCGCTGCCGTCGGAAGCTCGGGCCCAAAGGTACCGGCCGCGTTAAAAGCGTTCACACCCTCGTTATAGACGGGAATATGCACGCCATGGTTGCCGACGTAGGTCAGGCCGATCGAGGTCCTGTCCCCAACTGCCTGCTGAAGACCCATACTCCACTGCTCATAGTAGGGAGTGTGGAAGGTTCCACCCTGGGTATTGAAGGCCGGCTTCCGGCAGGGTGTGCCATCGGGCGACGTCCGGGCCTGCGCCCAGGAGATGCCGCTGGCCAGCCCCGCGGGGTCGAGTAGCCCCGCGCAACCCGCCGCCAGCGCGGGGGTAGCAGGATCGGCCCACGCCGCTCCACCAAGCCGCTCTTCTACGCGGTTTGGCATGTTACCCATAAAGGCATCGCCCACAAACGCCGGCAGGGCGTCGTAGAAGATACCGAAACCACCGCGGACCACGGTCTTGTCGCTGCCACCCGGCGACCAGGCAAAGCCGAACCGCGGCGAAATGTTGATCGCATCGGTGGCGTTGTAGATCTGGTGCCGGTTGAAGTTGATGATCGAGTTGTACGGGGTGTTGATGTCGCCCAGCACGCCGCTATTCGCTAGCGTGAAGAAGTTGTTGTTAAGCAGCGAGGCGCAGTTGGTCTGGCAGACGGGATTCGAGTTCTTTTCGAACCGAAGGGCCAACGTCAGCTTCAGGCTCTTGTTCACGCGCCATTCATCCTGTCCGTAAATTCCCATTCCCCACAGGGCAACTGGCTCCGTGAGGCGCTGCGGGAAGCGGGCGCGGTACTGAGTCACCGTACCGGAGTACAGTTCCTCAATGCTGCTGACCAGAATCAACGGGTTGTTGACGGTGACGGTGCTGAAGGTGTAGTCGGTGATGTCATAACGACGGAAGTTCGCGCCGAACTTCAGGGCGTGCACTCCCTTCGTCCAGGAGAAGTCATCCACGAACTGATACTGGGTTACGTTGCGTCCCTGGGGGAAGTTGTAGTTCGCCCAGTTCGTAATCTGAAAGCCATTACCTACCAGAGCGCCGGGGAAGATACTGGGGTTGATCTGATCGAAGATCGCCCGATAGTAGCTGCCCGCATAGATGAACTGGTTGGTTGCATTGGGGCTGAACACGTGGTTCCACTGTCCCTGGCCATCATAGGAAGGCTGATAGCTGGCAGCGCTGAACGCATTGTTAATGGGATCGGCTTGCGTCGCCTGGGTTCCGTGGTCCATACGATAGCGCCACCAGAGGTGATCGTTATCGGAGACGTTGTAGTCGATACGGCCACTCAGGATCCACTCCGTGCCCGGCAGGGCGGGAGTCGCCTGGTACTGCGACAAGCAGTTGTCGGCGTCCAAGCCGGCAATACCGGCCAAACTGCCGCAGCTACCCGGGATCGGATTGTTGGGATTGTACCCCGGAGCCGTCTGGAACAGGTGGAAGTAGGTCTGATAGAGACCCGAGTTAAACGAAGCCGGATCGGTCGCCGCCAGGTTGGCCAAAGTTGCACCGGCGAATGCGGGGGTTGGCGCAAATACCGGGGTGCTCGAAGGCACGATATAGCGAATACCTTCGTTGTTCACGAAGAAGAACAGTTTGTCCTTCTTGATCGGGCCACCGATGGCAGCTGCCCACTCGTTATTGTTGGCGAAAGGCCGGGGAACGACCGGACTCTGGAACTTATTGAACCAGTCGTTGGCGTCCATGGCGCGGCCAGTCCACCAGTACTCCAGATCACCGTGGTACTGGTTGGTGCCGCTCTTGGTGATGTAGTTGACCTGCGCGCCCGCCTGCTGTCCGTACTGGCCAGAATAGGCGTTGGCAACGACGGTGGCTTCCTGCATCTCGTTTCTGCCCAGCGTCAGGTTGGTGGCGCCGGAGTTGTTCAGGTTGAGGTACGGATCCATGTCGTTTTCGCCGTTGACCGTGAACAGGTTCGAGGTCGCGGGCAGACCATAGCTGGTGAAGTTGCCGTAACCCTGGCCGACGTTCATGGTGACGCCGGGAGCGGTCTGGGCAACATAGGTAATGTCATTTCCGCCGTTGGGCTGATTGCCGATCATCGCCTGGCTGAAGCTGGTGGACAGATCGGCGTTATCCGCCTGTACCAGCGGAGCCGCGGAAGTGACTTCCACCGTCTGCGAGGTTGCGCCCACGGCCATTTTCACATCCGCCACGGTCGCCTGTCCGATGGCAACACTTGCCTGCGTTTGAGCCTTGCTGAAGCCCGGGGCACTGGCGGAAATGGTGTAGGTGCCCGGCTGCAACAGAGAGAATCGGTAAGTCCCGTTGGGACCGGTTGTGGCGGTTCTAGTTGCGCCAGTGGCATCGCTCTTCAACGCCACCGTAGCACCTGAGACGACCGCGCCGCTGGGATCTGTGATCGTACCGGTAAGATCGCCGGAAATCAGCGACTGCGCCATCAACGAGGGCGCCATCACTGCCGCGACCACCAGCACTGCCAAGATTCCGGTGATCAATCTTTTTAATGTCATATCTCCCCTCAAGACGTAACTTCCAATTGGTTCTCGTATTTGTTCTCGCTCCCACGCCCAGAACTTGCGATCCTGGAAGAGGGAAACTTGCGATCCCTAGGCCATGCCGAGAAAACAGACCTTTGCTTTTAAGTAACGCAAGGCGGTGGCCAATTGGAATTATCAAAAAACAGCTTGCAAGTAGTTGATTTAAAGGCTCATGAACGCTGGATCGGGAGAAGCAGGAATGATGGGACTACTACTTTTCACATATCCACAGCAGCTCTGCTTCCAATTTTGGAAATCCTGCGGCGGATTCCGACAGAAATGGGACTCAGGCCCAGCGCTCGATAAGGCGAACAAAAAGCGGTATTGCTGCACCTTTCCGACGCTCGGAACGACGGGATTCGATTGCCAGATGCAGAGCACCTTTCCAGCCAGTTCACAGATCGCACGCCGAATTGGCCTTCGCCGTGGCGCGTCCATGCTGCTCCAATGAAAAAAGGCGGCCCCGGAGCGGAGCCGCCGAAGAGAAGCAGATTGGAACGCCTAGAAGACCAGCTTGCCTTGGAACTGAATGATGCGTCCTGAAGGCAGACCCGTAAAGAACGATCCGTAGGGTCCGGTCGGCGGCGCCGTCGTCTCCAGGATCTGGCCGAACGACGAATCGCCCAGACGAGTTGTCGGGAAGGTCGAAGTTCGGGTGATTGAAGATGTTGTAGAAGTTGGCGCCGATGCCGAACGCCATCCTCTCGGTCAGCTTGAAGTTCTTGTTGATCGTGAAATCGGAGTCGAAGAACCCAGGTCCACGGAACATGATTACGACGCTGGTTCGGGAAGGTGCCCACTGCGGTGGTGAAGTCAGCCGCGATTCATACACTGGCTGAATCCGTTCACGCAGCCCCCCTGGGCGAAGTTGAGCGATTTGCGCTACGTCGGTACCGTTGCTCGGCGTCCAGTTGCCAATGCTGTGGTTGCCATCGAGCACCGACAGGGGCAGACCCGAGCGGGCAAAGAAGTTCTGCGACAGCGTCCAGCCGCCAAAGGCGCCGTTGACGTATTTGTTGCCGAACTTCCATGGAGTCTGCCAGACGTAGCTGGCACTGAAGTAGTTGCGAACGTCGTAGTCAGCATCGCCATAGTTGTTGCAACGCAGACAAACGGGGTTGAGCTGATAGACCAGTGATGGCGCTGTGCCGTTGTTAAACGGAGTGTTGTTGATGCCGCCGTTGGACACCTCGTCCATCGCATGGCTCCAGGTGTAGTTTGCCTGGACGGTAAAGCCGTACAGCATGCGCTGGCTGAAGGTGGCGGTCAGACCGTTGTAGTTGGAAATCGCGCTGGAGGTGTACTGCGCGACCGTGCTGAAGACGTTGGTCGGCGCGGCACCGGGGAACGGAAAATATCCGGCGCCGAAGGCGTTCAGACCGGGGTTATCGATGGGAATGTGAACTCCGTGGTTGCCGACGTAGCCCAACGAGAAAGAGGCTTTGTCGGTCAGCGCCTGCTGGACCTGCAAGCTCCACTGCTCATAGTAAGGAGTGTGGAAGGTGCCGGTCTGATTGACGAAGGTCGGGGTCTTGAAGCCGGCGTTCGTACAGGTGCCGCTGGCATTCGGCATGCACAAGCTATTATAGCTCGCGCCGTTGGCGAACCCGGACATGATCGCAGCCGCCGAGTTGGCCCCCTGGATGTACGGGCTGTTGGGAGTGGTCGTGTCTCCCCACGGCACACCGTTGCTGTATACCGTAACCACGTTGGGAAGGTTCAGCATGAAGTTGTCGCCTACGACCGCGGGAAAGGCGTCATAGAACATGCCGAAACCGCCGCGCAGCACGGTCTTGTCACTGCCGCCCGGCGACCAGGCAAACCCGAACCGAGGTGACCAGTCGATCGAGTCCGTCCCGCTGTACAACTGATTGCGATTGGCTCGGATCATCTGGTTGTACGGAGTATCAGGAGTGATCAGCCCGTTCGCCAGCATGGTGTTGAAGTTGCCATTCAGCAGCGAAGCGCAATTGAGTTGGCAAACCGGGTTGGAGTTGTGCTCCGCGCGCAAGGCAAAGGTGAGTTTCAGGCTCTTGTTGGCCCGCCACTCATCCTGCGCATATACGCCCAATCCCCACAGCGCCACTGGCTCCGTGGCACGGGAAGGAAACCGTTGCCGGTTCTGGTAGGAGATTCCGGTGAAGAAAGTATCCTGATCGAGAGACAGAACTTCCGGATTGTTGAGCACGCTGAAGGTGTAATCGGTAATGTCATAGCGACGGAAGTTGCCACCAAATTTCAGGGCGTGCGCACCCTTTGTCCAGGAGAAATCGTCTACGAACTGATATTGGGTTACATTACGTCCCTGTGGGAAGTCGAAAACCAGTCCGCCAACGTGAGGTGAGGTTGAAGCCCGCTCCGATAACCGCATAGGGGAACAGGTCGGGATTGTTCTGGGTGAAGATGGCGCGGTAGTAGCTGCCGGCATAGATGAAGTTGTTGGTGACGTTAGGACTGAAGACGTGCGTCCACTGTCCCTGCCCGTCATAAGAAGGCTGATAGCTGGCCGCGCTGAAGGCGGGGTTGATGGGATCGGCCGCGGTAGCCTGCGTGCCATGGTCCATGCGATAGCGCCAGAACAGGTGGTCCTTGTCGGAGAGGTTGTAGTCCACGCGACCGCTCAGGATCCATTCCGTTCCGGGCAACGCAGGCGTCGCCTGATACTGGCCGACGCAATTGCCCACCACGGGAGCGTCACAGCCGCCATCGCCCGGCCCGTAGGCCGTCACGTTGGAGATAGCCTGGCGCCGACTGCATCAGCTGAAATACTCTGGTAAAGCGCTAGTTCGGCCGGGTTGTTCGCCGCTATGGTAGCCAGACTTCCGGCGACGAAGTTCGGACTCCAGGCAAATACCGGCGTGACTCGAAGGCACGATGTAGCGGATGCCTTCGGTATCCACGAAGAAGAACAGTTTGTCCTTCTTGATTGGTCCGCCGATCGAGGCCGCCCACTCGTTGTTGTTAGCAAACGGACGCGGCGTGCTGTTCAAATTGTTGAACCAGTCGTTGGCATCCATGGCGCGGCCCGTCCACCAGTACTCGGCGTTGCCGTGATACTGGTTGGTGCCCGACTTGGTCACGTAGGACACTTGGGCGCCCGCCTGTTGTCCATACTGGCCGGAGTAGGCGTTATTGACGACGGTCGCTTCCTGAACATCGTTCTTGCCCAGCGTCAGGTTGGTGGCGCCGGAGTTGTTCAGGTTGAGATAGGGATCCATGTCGTTCTCGCCATTCACCGTGAACAGGTTGGAAGTGGCAGGAAGACCGAAGCTGCTGAAATTGCCATAGCCCATGCCGGTATTCATGGTGGCGCCCGGCGCAGTCTGGGCGACGTAGGTCAGATCGTTGCCGCCATTAGGCTGGTTGGCGATCATCGCCTGGTTGAAGTTGGTGGAAAGGTCAGCGTTATCGGCTTGTACCAGCGGAGCGGCGGAAGTCACTTCCACCGTCTGTGAACTGGTGCCGACTGCCATCTTCATATCGGCAATCGTCGCCTGGCCCACAGCTACGTTGGTGGTCGCTTGCGCTTTGCTGAAGCCCGGTGCAGTTGCACTGACCGTGTAGGTGCCCGGCTGCAACAGCGCGAAACGATAGGCGCCGTTGGAATTTGAAGTGGCGGTTCGGGTGGCCCCGGTGGCGTTGCTCTTCAGCGTGACCGCGGCATTGGGCACGACCGCGCCGCTGGGATCGGTGACCGTACCGGTGATATCGCCCGTAACCAGCGACTGTGCCATCAAGGGCGGCATCATCATCAGGGCGACCACCAGCAGGCTTACCAGTCCAGTGATCAATTTCTTTACTGTCATATTTCTCCTCAACTAACGCTTGCGCTTTGCGAGAAATTCGCTATTTGCGGGATGCTGCTTCCGCTTCCCGCGCAATGCTCATATCGCTCGCCTAAGCAGCAGCAACCCACATGAGCAGTGCGGCTAACGCTAGTGCACGGGCCCTGCCACTCGGGCGTGAATTGATTCCTGGAAATAAGTTGATCGTCTGCAAAGAGATGAGCTAAGAACGCGTATGGGAGAACATACGGGATCTCCGGTATTTCACAGAGTCGTAATGGATACTCTCCACTTTTTGGAAACGTACTCTGCCATAGGTTAATGAATATTGCGACTATGCGGCTTTATCGGAAAGCTATACGGAGTGGTAGCTATGCTTCTCTATCGCAAAACACTTGATTTGGGGTATTACGATGGTTAATGAGGATCACAGCTATTTAGATTTATCCGAAAGCCACCCTCGGAATGATGATCATGCTTCCATGTTCCGGGATATTCAGCTAAAGCAGACGACCAGCCTAGATGTTGACATACAAGTTGATTTATAATAGTCATACACGCACTACTATTTTTATTCTGCAATGTCGGAATAGTGCTTTGAGATTGCATTAAAAGATGGGAACAATAGTTGCCGAATTGACAATGTCTACTTGGCCGGCATGGTGTAGTAGCCGCTGCGATGGCGTACTTGCAATTCGGATGGGTCAGGATAGTCTTTCGTAGCAGGATTGATTTTGATTTCGATACGGCGAAAATCGGAATCCGACAGGCGCGTGCTGGGATAGTAGGCGATCAGATACTGAGTGCGCAGCTCGTCGCTGATCTGACGGAAGGCGGCGTCCAACTGCTCCAGGCCGCTGGCGTAAAAATATTTTCCGCCGGTATCTTTCGATAGTTGAATCAGCGCGTGTTCTCCGCCGATATCGCGCCCTGCGCTATTCTCGATAGGCACAATGATGATGCTGTACAGGATCACCTCCGCCTGCTGCGCTTCCCGCACCGCGTCCTGGTAGCTGGTCTTGCTGACCGTGTCGCCGCCATCCGTGATCACCACCATGACCTTGCGGCCGCGCCGTTCCAGCAGCGCGTCCGAGCCCAGGTAAAGCGTGTCATAGAGGGCCGTGGCCGCACCCGAATGAATGCGGTTGATGGCATGATCGATCACACGCAGATCGGCGGTGAAGGGCGTGATCTGATCGACGATTTCGCTGAACTGAAACAGCGATATGCCATCGATGGGCCGAAGGATGGCATGAGCGAAACGCCGCGCCGATTCCAACTCCAGCCGCTGGTCTCCCCGGGTGCTGAGGCTGGTGTCGACCGCGACTACGATGGACAGCGGTAACTCCGATTCACGATGAAAGACCGCAATCTTCTGCGGCTTGCCGTCTTCGAACACTTCGAAGTCATCCTGCTTGAGCGACGACACCGGCGCGCCGCTGGGATCGGTCACGGTGGTAAACACGTTCACCAGCTTGACGTTGACTTTGAAGGTGGTATTCGGTTGTTCCTCGGCTTGCTGCGATAAAGGGGCGTCGGGCGGATGAGCCACACCGGATTGGGCCGGTGGCGCTGCGCTCGCCGGCGGGCGCGGCACACCGCGGTGCGCCGCCTGGTCCTGTGCAGGCAAAGGCGTCGTCCAGAATGCGCCAGCGAGCAACAGCGACCCTGCGATTGCGTAAGAGCGGAATTTCGGCGCGTTGATCTTGGTGAAAAACCGGGACATTTTGCTCTTCAGTAGAACACCGCTTCCGTCATTTTGACGCGTTCCTGCCCGCCACAGGAATTTCGGGAGGAAAAGCCTCGCCGTCGGCCCAAACCGCTCCGTCTTCGAAATACTCCTTCTTCCAGATCGGTACGGTTTTCTTCAGCGTGTCAATCAGCCATCGGCAGGCGTCGAACGCAGCGGCGCGATGTGCTGCGGACACTGCAATATAGACGCTGGTTTCGCCAATTTGTAGCCTGCCCAGCCGGTGAACGAGGCGCACGTCTCGAATCTTGAAATTGCCCATTGCCTGCTGGACGAGGGTTTCCATCTGCTGCAAGGCCATGCGTTCGTAGGCGGTGTAGTCGAGGTAGAGGGTGCGGCGGCCGCGGCAATTATTGCGCACGATTCCGTCAAAGATCGCCACCGCGCCATCTTCGGGATGTTTGATGGCCGCCAGAATCGGCGTGGTCTTGATCGGCTCGCAAACCAAGCGAGCGTGTTCGGAGATGAGGGGGAGCGAGGTTTCGGCGGTCGAGGGTTCGTCCTTGATAGCGCCTCCGCTGACCGGCGGAATCAGCGCCACCTCGTCGTTTTCCTGCAAGGCGGCATCACCCGCCGCATACTCGTAATTAATCGCCAGCGCTATGGCTCCGCGGAACTCTTGCAGTTGTGGCGTCTGCTGCTGCAATTGCACAAACAGATCCTGGAGCCGCGCGCCCGCCGGCACCTGCACCACTTCCTTGTCACGACGGGCAACTTCCTTCAGCATTCCGAGATAGAGCACCCTCACCTGCATTACATCAAGCATAAACCACCCGACCGACGACTCCTCACCTCACTGGGTGCCCCGTTCGGGCCTGCTTCTGGGCCAGGGCGCGGCATACCGTGCAGTTGCGCTTCGGGTCGGATCGGCTGGCGTGTAAGTGCGAAGACGATTTCCGACAGCCTGTTTTGCGAGTTACGAAGCCGCACGGCGTCTTGCGCAGCCCAACCGCGCCGAAGGGACTATCTGTCTGGGATCTCGAGCTAACCAAATCCGTTCCGGCTCGTCCGAATTCTCATGTCCACTCCCCCGCTCTGGCAAATCGCCTCCGGGGGACAACGATCCACGCCGCTCGATCATCGCTAAGGTGAGCTCAGGCTTTGTGAAATCGGTCATCAGGCGCACTTCGGCTCGCACGATTGCCTTTCTTGAAATACTCTCAGACCTTGAGGAGTGGTGGAGATGAACATCAACACGCCGCGCGCAAGAATCTTCTGCGCAGCGGATCGAACCTCGCGATACAACCCGCATTTTGCATGGCTCGTCTTCCTTCTTCTGCTGACCGCCGTTCCGGGCCATGCGCAGGTTGATCTAAAAGTTCATCCCGCGCCCGATTTCGGCGCGGGCGACGTCTGGCTGGACCAGGGCGCGCCGGTGCCGCACCACATTGCCGACTACAAGGGCCATGTCGTCCTCATCGATTTTTGGGAGTACACCTGCATCAACTGCGTTCGCGACTTCGGCGTGCTCAAGCGCTGGTACAGCAAATACCATCCCTATGGGTTCGACATCATTGGAGTGCACTACGGTGAATTCAACATCGGCTTCGATGTGAACAACGTGAAAGATGCGGCGCAGCGCTTCCGCTTGCCCTGGGCGGTGGTCGCCGATCAGAAAGGCACAACCTGGAAGGCCTACGAGGCGCGAGGCTGGCCGGACCGCTTTCTGGTGGATCCCGAGGGCAAGATCGTGATGGAGGTGTTCGGCGAGGGAAACAATCGCCAGATGGAAACCAAAATCCGCGAACTGCTGGCTGTAGCGCATCCCGAAGTGTTGAAGGTCCCGCTCGATCCGGACGAGAACGCGTTTACCCCGGAATGCGGCGTCCCGACGCAGGAGACGTACGTTGGCGAGCTCTATGGACGAAGCTCAGTCGAGGACATGGGCGGACACCACGCCGGCGACGAGGCTGATTTTCAGCCGCCGCATTCGCCGCCCGATGGCGGAGTGATGCTGGTGGGGCGCTGGAAGGTAGAGCGCGACGGTGTGACTTCGGAGGGCCACGGCGCCGCCGCCGAAGTGCGCTACCACGCGCGATCCATGTATGCCGTGCTCAGCCTCACTGGCGCGAAGCAGGTGCGAGTGGATCTGTTCGAAGATGGCGGTCCGCTGGCCAAGGAAGATGCCGGCGCCGACGTGAAGTTCGACTCCAAGGGGGCCTACATCGACGTGACCGAAGGCCGCATGTATTACCTGGTGCGTAGCCCGCGCTTCACCGCGCATCTGATCTCACTGCAGCCGGAAAGTCCAGGGCTGACGCTGCACTCGTTCACCTACGGCAATAACTGCCAACTGGAGGACAAACCCTAAAGCGATCCGAGCGGATATTGGGAGCTGGGAGGTGACGCTCCCCGCTCCCCGCTTAAGACGGGCATCTCCCTGGTATTGAAAAACAAAGAATCTGTGCGCCCCAGCCTAGCTTACGGCCGCAATCTGCGCATCCAGTTCCGCCAGGCTCCGCCGCAGCAGCTCGGAATAGCGCTCGTTACTGCTGCTCTCCAACTGCTGGAGAACGCGCCTGCGCGACAGCAGCAAGTCGTTCTTCCTCAGTCGCGCTTGCAGCTCGGCAGCGGAGTACGTGCGGTCCTGGTTTTGTGAGGGTTCGGAATCGGATTCTTCTATCTGGGCTTCTGCAGACTTACTTTCCCAACCACGCGCCATGATTCGATTATAGCTCCGGCAAATTTCGAGGTTCCGAAAAAAATTACGATCACATAGGACTGCGGACACTCGCGCCGGCCATCCTCTTCCGCGACGCTCGCGCACAGATCATATCCCGATCTGGGACGGCAACCAGCGTTTCCGCGGCTATAGCCATTGACGCCCTGGCATCCGGAGTCCAACATTGAGGTAACCATAGAGTGGTTACCATGCGGATCTTAGTTGTCGAAGACGACGCTCCCCTGGCCAGTTTTCTGCGCAAGGGGCTCGAGGCCGAGCACTACGCGGTAGACATCGCGGCCGACGGCGAACTGGCGCGCGAAATGGCCCTGGCGAGCGACTACGATCTCTTGATCCTGGACCTGAACCTTCCCAAACTCGATGGCATTGCAGTACTGGATTCGGTCCGTCCTCAAAAGCCTTCACTCCGCGTGCTGGTGCTGACCGCGCGCAGCCGGGTCGAAGACCGGGTGCAGTCGCTCGACACCGGGGCCGACGATTGCCTCATCAAGCCGTTTTCCTTCACCGAGCTTTCGGCACGCGTGAGAGCGCTGTTGCGGCGCGAGTCGCGCACTCCTGGGGCCGTGTTGCGCGTCGCCGATCTCGAACTAGACCGCGTCGAGCGCAAAGTGCAGCGCAACGGTAAGCCGGTCGAGCTTACTTCCAAGGAATTCGCGCTGCTGGAATACCTCATGCGCAACGCCGGACGGCGTGTTACCCGCGCCATGATCGTCGAGCATGTGTGGAACCTCTCCTTCGACACCACGACGAACATCGTCGATGTTTACATCAACTACCTTCGCAAGAAGATCGATGGCGACCGCTTCCCTCATCTCATTCACACCATTCGCGGGGTGGGTTATGAACTGAGTTGCCATGTAGAGGCCCTGGTTTGATCAGCCCAGCGGAAGTCTACGATCAGGAGATGGAGCGCCAGCGCTATTTTCTCTCCGAGGTTTTCCACGACCTGAGCCAGCCCCTGACGGCGCTGCAATGTTCGCTGGAGTTGTCGCTGCGCCGCGATCGGACCGTGGAGGAACTCCAGGCCGACGTTGAAGCCGCCCTGGAGAATGCAGAGCGCTTACGCCAGCGGCTGCTATTGTTAAGAGCGCTGACCGAAGCCGCCGATCCTGGCGATGGCTCCTCGATAACGGATTTGAACCAGCTTCTCCGTGAATTACAGGAGGAGATGCTTCCGTTATTCGAGTCGGCTGGGCAAATCCTGGAGTTGAGGATCGGGCGCGCACCGGTGCAGGTCCGGGCCGACAAGGTGCGATTGATGCGCGCTTTGTTCTACTTCCTGGAATACCTCTTCCGCTATTCTGCGGCCGGCGCGGTGGTCCGTCTGAAACTCGAGAACAGGAACAGCCATCAAGCCGAGATCAATATTTGCGCCCAAAGCTGCTTGCCGGTTTCGCCCTCGGTAGACGATCGGGAGGCGCCGCAAATCTCTTGCGAAGTGGAAATCGTCCGCCGGAGCTTTCGCGCTGCCGGAGGCGGCTTCGAGTTGATCTCTCACAGCACGGATCACAGCGTCTGGAGGGCAGGCCTGCCGACTATTTAGGTCCGGGCGCGCCCGCCATCGTCATGTTCTTGCAGATGCTTCAATTTCTTAGCAACTTCTAATCCCCTCTTAAGCTTCTTCCAAGCTTCGCGAGCTAGAACATCAGCATGGGTCGCCCGTGCATGCCTTCCGCTCCCTCTCTTCAGCGATTCTTGCGGGCAGCTGCGATAACGGCTCTCGCAGCTGCGGGCAATGGGCGTCCGACGTGGAGTTTCGAGTAACCCCATGGATCCGATCATCGACGAACGGGAGCATTCGGTCTTCGCCCCGCCGCATTGGTGGCAGCGGGTATGGCAGGTCCTGCCCAAATGCCAAAAACGTAAGCCGCCGCGGCGCTTGCAGCTTTGCGAAAGCCTCTCGCTGGGTGGCAAGCGGATGGTGGCGGTGATCCAGTACGACACGTGCCGCTTTCTGATTGGCGGCACTGCCCACACGATCAACCTACTGGCGCGGCTGGGCGAGAGCCCGGATTTCTCCGAACTGCTGTCGCAGTGGTGCGAGCGGCAGCGATAGAACAGAGCGCTTCGTGACCTCCCAGGATGTGGTTAGCAGGGCCGCAAATCGCGGAAGAACTCAGGAGGAGGAAGCATGAATGCCACTCAGGTCTACGAACAAGCTATCGAGGCCGGGGCGGGAGCACCCGACCAGCTACCGATGGAGCAGTTGCGGCAGGTCAAGTACATCGCGCGCCGGATTCACGAACGTCTGCCGCAGCATGTTCCTTTTGACGATCTTCTGCACGCCGGCATCGTGGGACTCATTGATGCCTGGCGCAAGTACGATGCGGGCAAGAATGTTCGCTTTCCCACCTATGCCAAGTTTCGCATTCGGGGCGCGATCCTCGACAGCCTGCGGGAAATGGACTGGAGCCCGCGTGACCTGCGCCGCAAGGCGCGCCGCCTCGATACCGTCACCCAGCAGCTACAGATGGAGCTGGGACACTCGGCCACCCAGCCGGAGCTGGCGCAAGCCATGGGCATGACCCTGGAAGAGTTCCAGCACATGCTGGACGAGATTCGTGGCTTGGAGGTAGGCAGCCTGCAAGTCGAGTCGCTGGAGGATGGACGGGAAACCGACTTGGGCGAAACCCTTCCCGGTCCGCCCGATCAGGACCCGCTGACCCTTTATCTGCAAGGCGAGCGCAAACAGATGCTGGCCGACGCCATTGCCACCCTGCCCCAGCGGGAACAGCAGGTGCTGGCCTTGTATTACCAGGAAGAATTGACGATGAAGGAAGTTGGAGCGGTGCTGGGAGTGGGCGAATCGCGGGTTTCGCAGATCCACTCGGTGGCGGTGGCTCGCTTGCGAGCCGCCCTTTGCGAGGCCCAAGGTATGTCAACTCCGATCGCGAAATCAGCAGGCCGTGAACTGCGGCCCGGAGTATGTGCGCGGTCGTAACTCGGGCAGCGGCCCGGGCCTTGGCTCAATCGGAGAAACTAAATTCTGCCGATTACGGGCCGATAAGATGAGAGGCGGGGCTCGGAAAAATCCCCTGTGAACATTAAAGTCTTCTCACGAAGTGCCGATCCCTGAAGTACAAGAAGGGAACGAGGTGCCGCGATGGGAATCGACTTTCATCCCCTTACCAGCCCGCAAGCGAAACCGGACCGCAGCTCGGCAGCGGGACAGAATGGGTCCCGGCCGGCAACGAGTTGCGACTCGGTCGGCGAGCAGCTAACGAGGGATGGCATGGTAGAGAAGCTCAGGCTGCAACTGGACGAGATGCCGGAGATCCGCCACCAGCGGGTCGCGGAGCTGCGCCGGGCGATCGGCGATAACACCTTCCAGATCTTTCCGGAGCGGATAGCAGAGGCCATGCTGGCCGAGGGCGGCGGCAGTTTTCTGGGCGCCTGCTGAGGTAATCCGGCAGCGCGGCGCAAGCAGCCCAGGGCGCCGAATCATTTCGACGGGTTGCGCCAACGATTGGGCTGGCAGGGTGACTGGCATGCGGCGAACAAAGACTACAGTTGCTGCTGGGCGAGCAGTTGGGCATGCAACTGGCATCGGGGGCACGCCCAAAGCTTCGTACCCGGTCTACCTTTACGTTGGTGACACCCAGTTGCCGTAAGAACTCGCAGGTTGCATCAACCGCATTATGGTTCTCTTGCATGGCAATCACACTGACTCGTACGGTCACGCCATTTCGCAACAACCGTTCAATGTTGGAGATGGTTCGCGTATGACTACCCAGAGTCTTACAACCGGAAAGAACCTGGAGCAACTGCTCTCTACGCTGGAACTGGACTTAGCGACTATTGTAGGTTCATCTCGATCGAGGAGTTAGAAGAGCTAAGCAACAAACTGGCACAGTCGAAAGGCATTTAGCCATTAGTGCTAGACAGCATCGCGATTCAGCTCGAAGAGGAAATTAACTCCTAGAAGAAACTCCATACTACTTTTCTACCCAACTCTCCAACTCGGCCAGCGCACGCCGGCAAACCATCGCGTGACGCTGCTTCTTATCGCGTACCCGCCGACGCTCCGCTTCCTCAAGCGGCACCAGCAGGTCGAACGTGATATTGGCAGGCTGGAAATTCTTCCTATCCGCGTGGCAGATGTAGTTGACCAGTGCGCCGAGAGCGGTTGCCCGCGGAGGCGGAATCGGCTCGACATTGCATGCGATCGCGGCAGCGTGCATTCCCGCCAGCAAGCCGGTCGCTATCGACTCGACATAGCCCTCCACCCCGGAAATCTGTCCCGCGAACAAGACATTCTGGTGTTCTATCATCTGCAAAGTTTCGCGTAGCAGCGCCGGCCCGTTGATGTAAGTGTTGCGATGAATCTGCCCGTAACGCAGGAACTTGGCGGTCTCCAGTCCGGGGATGAGCCGCAGAATGCGCGCCTGCTCGCCAAACTTCAAGTGATTCTGAAAGCCCACCAGGTTGTAGGAATCGGCGCGCAGGTTTTCCTGGCGTAGCTGCACCACCGCATACGGCATTTGTCCGGTGCGCGGATCGCGCAGGCCGACCGGCTTCATGGGCCCAAAGCGCAGCGTCTCGCGCCCGCGGCGCGCAATCTCTTCGATGGGCAGGCAGCTCTCGAAGTAGTTCAGGTTCTCCCAATCTTTGGCATCCACCGATTGCGCTTCAAGCAATGCATCTAGAAAGCGGTCGTATTCCTCTCTGTTCATCGGGCAATTGATATAGTCGGCGCTGCCCTTGTCATACCGTGCTGCCATGTACACGCGCGACATGTCTATGGAGCCGGCCTCGACGATGGGGCTGATGGAGTCATAGAAGTAGAGTTGCTCGCTGCCACTCAGGCGCTGAATCTCGCGCGTCAGCGCGTCGGAGGTCAGAGGCCCGGTGGCAACAATGGTGATGCCGCCGATTTCGTCGATCGCGTTGACTTCTTCGCGCACGATCTCGATCAGCGGCTCGCGCTCAATCGCTTCCGTAACGCCCGCGGCAAACTGTTCGCGATCGACTGCGAGGGCGTGGCCGGCGGGAACGGCGGTTTGGCGCGCAATTTCCATCAGCAGCGAACCAGCGCGGCGCATCTCCTCTTTCAGCAGCCAGGGCGCGGTGTTCTCGGTGTCGGATTTCAGCGAGTTGGAGCAGACAAGCTCGGCGAAGTTTGCCGTCTGGTGCGCGGGAGTAGAACGTACCGGGCGCATCTCGTACAACTGCACGCCAACGCCGCGGCGGGCGCATTGCCATGCGGCTTCCGAGCCGGCCAGTCCAGCGCCGATAATGCGAATTGGCTTGATCATCGTGGAGACGACAGCGAGGGTCTGTGAGTATTATATGGGCTGGTGTGGAGGGGGAGATTCGGATGCCAAGACTGTCGTACATCGAGATGGACAAGGCCTCGCCCGAGGTACGCGAAATCTACGAGAAGATGCTCAAGGGCAGCGTCGGCAACGTGCAAAAGCTGCTGGCGCACCGGCCCGAGGTGCTGAAGAATTTTCTGGTCTTCTACGGCTCCGTCGGGAAGGCACTGGAGAAACGCCTGTACGAGATGGTTTACATCCGCGTCTCCATGCTGAACGGGTGCAACTATTGAATGCAGCACCACATCGCTTCGTCGAAGCGAGTAGGGCTGACCTCCAAGGATTGGCAAGCGCTGAAGACCGCCGACTACAGCAGTTTCACCGCGGCAGAGCAGGCTGCGCTGAACTTCGCCGACAAGCTCACGCGCGAGCTGCGCAACATCAACGATGCCGACATTGCCGCGCTGAAGCAGCACTTCTCCGAAGAGCAGATCCTCGATCTGGATGTGCTGGTCGGCCTGATCAACCTAACCAATCGCCTGACCGATCCGTTGGGAGCGGAGGTCGAATTTCCCGAGGAGAAGGTCTAGAAATCACTTCACCACACAGGCACAGAGACACAGAGGGCCTGTTTACGACGGCGCGAAATCTTCATAATCCCGCGACTTCGATCATCGCTTCATCAATTTCGAGTTCGCTTGCGACATCGGAAGATCTGTACCTAGACAGCTTTTCCTAATCTGTGTGTTTCTGGTTGAACTTCTTCGTGCGCTTCGTGTCCTCCGTGGTAAACAGGTCCTCTGTGCCTCTGTGGTGAACGGTTTTTCCGTGGCTCCGTGTCGTGCGTGGTGAAAGCGATCTTCACAGGATCACCCGCTCATCCCCCACACGCCGCGTTACCCGTTCACGGTCCAAATACTCGAGTAGAGGGATCGCATACTTGCGAGTCACACCGAACATGTCCTTGAAGTTGCCGACGTTGAGTTTCGGTGTTTTCGTCTTTTGGGCCACAATCTGGCGGCGCAAACCTTCCAGAGCGCCGCGATGAAAAACTAATTCGTCAGCTAGCTTCACCAGCACGCGATCGCGCAGGAGCAGCGTGACGATCTTCTGCGCGCGCACTTTGTCCACCGGCAGCGACGCCAGTACGTCCTTCAGCAAGGGAACTTTCAGGCCAGCCCGCGCGAATGCCCGTTCGATTTGCGCCTTCGATTCGGCTTCCTCATCGCGCAGTACGACGCCCTTTCCGGCGGCATGAACCGTCTCTCCGCTGATCGCAATCTTCTGCTCGCGAACCAGCGAATCCAGAACGCCACGGAATATCTCGGGCCGCACCCCGAGCGCCTCACGCAGCTCCTCCTTACTCATCCCGGCGACGAGAGGGTTCATCTTGTGAAACTCGTCGAGTTTCGCCGACAGCTGCGCGCGCAAACTTTCCACTACCGCCGTCGCGACAAGGAAGCTTTCGAAGCGTGCTACCTTGCCGTCCTTCACCAGTTCGGCAGCCACGGCCTCAACCCGCGGAGGCAGCCACCCTGTTTCGGCGACCGCGTCGCCAATGGAGAGGCCGCTCGCGCCGCGCCGGGCAATCCGCGCCAGCAACGATTCCTGCGGGCTCGCGTTGGCAATGGTTTGTAGAAAGGCAAGCCGCTCGCCTGCTTTCGCGCGCCGCGGCTGTTCCGCGCTGTCGAGCACTTGTCCTCCTCCGATCGTGATCACCGGCGAAAACTGTCGGATGATGAAGCGGTCGCCGGGCAGCAGCAGCAAAGGGTCGTCCAGCTTCAGCCGCGCCAAGCCGGAATGTCCCGGCTGCAATTGCTTCTCCCCGAGCAGGCTCACCTCGGCGATGGTTTCGGCCGTGAATACGTGCAGATGCACGCGCGCGCGATCGCGCAGCGGCTTGGCCGAGCGCAGAAGATCAAGCGTGACACTGACGCGAGTCGTAGGCCGGAAGATATCCGGCGGCGTCAGCATCATGCCGCGCGCCAGTTCGGCCATCTCCACTCCCGCAAGATTGAGCGCGGTGCGCTGGCCGGCGATGGCCTGTTCCGCGACCACCCCGTGGACCTGCACGCCCCGCACGCGCAGACGCTTGCCGCTGGGCTGGACCTGTAGCTCCTGGTCCTTGCGAACGGTGCCCGAGATTAGCGTGCCGGTCACCACTGTTCCAAAGCCTTTCATCGAGAAGACGCGATCGATGGGCAAGCGGAGGACCGCCATTGAATCCTTGGCGGGAATTTCGGCTGCGATGCGTGCGAGCTCGCTCTTCAGCTCCTCCAGTCCCGCGCCGGTCTTCGAGCTCACGGCTACAAGCGGCGAGTGCTCAAGGAACGATCCCTTGAGGAACTCAGCCACTTCCATCCTTACGACCTCAAGCGTCTCGGGATCGACCATGTCCGACTTCGTAAGAACCGTTATCCCACGTTGTAGGGACAGCAGGCGGCAAATGTCGAAGTGCTCACGGGTCTGCGGCTTGATCGACTCGTCGGCGGCGACCACCAGCAGCGCCAGGTCGATGCCGCCGATTCCGGCCAGCATATTGCGAACAAAGCGCTCGTGGCCAGGAACATCGACAAAACCGATGCGAATCGGCTCTCCTGTGGGCGCGGCGAGATCAAGGTTGGCAAAGCCGATGTCGATGGTTATGCCGCGACGCTTCTCTTCCTCCAGCCGGTCGGGATCGGTGCCGGTCAAAGCGCGTACCAGGGCGCTCTTGCCGTGATCGATGTGGCCTGCCGTGCCCACAATGACAGCTTTCATATTCAACAGTTTACTGTTTCTGGAACTCTCGTATGCCTAAAGCCGAATCCCATAAGGAAGCCGTGTTGTGCGAAAATAGTAGGAAGAAACTCGCTACTAGGTGCAGGGTTTACTACGGTTGCGCCGTCGCCCAGGAAGTTTTTGCTTTCAAAGGGTCGAGGGGCGTCTAATGAAGTTAAGCTCCAGGCGTGCTTGATCCAGGGATGGCTTCAATCCTCATACCGCCAGACACACCAACCCCGCTTCCTCCCAGGGAAGAGGCCCAGCTTGCGCTTTGGGATGTCAGCGCGCCGTCGACGGCTGAGCTCGCGCCCCATCTGCTGATCCAGTTGGAGGATGATCTTGAGCGCTCGCGCATGCGCGAAGCGTTCTGGATTTCCGTGGTCGTCCACCTGATGGTGGTCATCCTGCTGGTGTTCTCGCCCAAGATGTTTCCCGGGATGAAGGGCGTGATGCTGGCCACACCGGCCGATCTGATGCGCAACCAGCAGATGACATATTTGGATCTCCCGCCGGACATGCAAAAGGAACCCAAGGTCGCTCCCAAGACGCATGTGCTGTCGGACAAGAATCGTATTGCCGAGAGCAGGCATCCGACGCTGGACCGAAAAACCTTGGAAGAGTTGAAGCGCGCGGGTCCGCCTAAGATCCCTTCCGCTCCTGCCCAGCAGGCGCGGATGTCGCCACCGGTTCAACCGGCACAACCGCAAGCGCCTCAGCAGCAGGCCAACCAGCAAGGTCAGCAAATGGCGCAGCTCCAGCCCGGGATTCCGCAGGATAATCCCAAGCTGCCGTCACCGCAGCAGACGCCGAAGTTCCCCGGCAATCTCGCGGGAATAATGTCGCCCGGGTCTTCGATCGAACAGGCGGCACGAGCGGTGGCTGAAAATCGTGGCGGCGGTATGTACCGGGGCGGCGGTGGCGACTACGGAGCCGGGCGCGGCGGCACCAACGCGCGTGTCCAGGGCAACCTCGAAGTCCTCACCGATACCCAAGGCGTCGATTTTGGACCGTATCTCTCGCGCGTTCTCCAGGCCGTCCGGATGAACTGGTACAGCCTGATTCCGGAGGAGGCACGCGCCCCTCTGATGAAGAAGGGCAAAGTCTCTATCGAGTTCGTCATTCTGAAGGACGGCAAGATTGCGGGCATGAAGCTCGACGGTCCCTCGGGCGACGTCTCGCTTGACCGCGCTGCCTGGGGCGGCATTACCGCCTCGGTGCCGTTTGCGCCTTTGCCCGGCGAGTTTCACGGCCCTTATCTGGGCTTACGCTTCCACTTCTACTACAACCCCGCCAAAGGCGATATCGAGTAAGAGGCGGCAGTTGGCAGTTAGCACTTGGCAGTTCAATGGCCGAGATCACTTCGCCCTGCTTTTGTCCCGCGTAGAATTGAGATGTGAATTCTGATCCGACCGCTGCGTCGAATCCGCTAAGCGAAAGCCATGAGCGCGAGCTGCAATTGCGGCAGCGCCAGCGGACGCGCGAGCGCCGAAAGATCTTGGGCCTGCTCGTAATCGCCCTGTTTATCCTCGCGCTGGCATTTTTCCGCTTCGGTAAGACCATTCCCTGGGGCGCGCGATGAGACCACCCGCACGATGACGGCACTCTCGCAGCCTGAGCCCCTCCTGGTTGTGATCGTGGGGCCGACGGCTTCCGGCAAGTCGGCGCTGGCCATCGGCCTGGCGCAACAATTCGCGGGCGAGATCGTCAGCTGTGATTCGGTGGCGGTCTACCGCCGTTTCGACATCGGCACGGCCAAGCCGACGCGTGAAGAGTGCGCGCTCGTCCCCCACCATTTGCTCGACATCGCCGAGCCCGGCGAGCCGTTTACCGCTGGCGAATACGCACGCCGGGCCCGAGCGGCAATCGCCGAAATTGTTCAGCGCGGCCGGCTGCCGATCGTCGTAGGCGGCACAGGCTTGTATTTGCGGGCGTTGCTGCAAGGCCTGTTTCCGGGCCCGCACCGCTCCGAAGAACTGCGGCAGCGGTTGCGCCGGCGAGCGAGCGAGCGCAGTCCGGCGTATCTGCATCAGGTGCTGAAGCGACTTGATCCAGCGTCCGCCGCAAGAATTCATGCCAATGACATGCCGAAAATAATTCGCGCCATCGAGGTTTGTCTGGCTTCGCGCGCCCGCATGAGCGAACTGTGGCAGGAGCGCGGACGCGATCCCCTGCGTGGGTTTCGCGTGCTTCGCATCGGATTGAGCCCAGCCCGCGAAAAGCTCTACCAGCGAATCAATCGGCGCGCCGAGCGAATGTTCGAGGCCGGACTGGTGGAGGAAACCGGCGTCCTGCTACAACAATTTGATGGAAAGAACATCACCGCGCTGGATTCGCTCGGCTACCGGCAAGCCGGCCAGGTGCTGCGCGGCGAGCTGACCCGCGACCAGGGCATCGCCGCAGCCCAGCAAGGCCATCGCAATTACGCCAAGCGGCAGATGACCTGGTTTCGCCGCGAGCCCGATGTCAACTGGTTGGATGGCTTTGGTGACGATCCCGACATTCTGGCGAAGGCTGCTAATCTGGTCTCGGCGGCGCGATAGCGAAGTCCTACGTTTGCCTGAAGGAGGGAACTAACTGCCGCCGGCATCCGTATCAAAATACAGCGGAGGGCTGCGACCTCGCGCCCGTCTACGTATTCTGCTTCTGCGACGCTACCGCGTCCTTACTCCCCTCCCGGAGGAACTAATGAACAACGTGGCTAAATTTTCATGCGCTCTCTTGCTCGGTACGGGCATCCTGCTGCTCGCTGCCTGCAGTGTCAATGTCGACGATAAAGACAAGAAAAACCAGAAGGTGGATATTCAGACGCCGTTTGCCAACCTGAAGGTGGACAGCAGCGAGAAGGCTGCCAATAACGGTATTCCGGTTTACCCCGGGTCCCACCTGCGGCCGCAGGAAAACGGCGACAATCACTCGGCGAATATCAACATTGGCGCAGCCGGTTTCGGTCTTAAGGTGATTGCCGCCGAGTATGAGAGCGACGACCCGCCCGAAAAGGTCAAGGCATTTTATCAGGACAAGATGAAAGCCTTTGGCAATGTGCTGGTATGCAGTGGCCACAGTGGCGGCTCCGACGTTCATATCTCCGGGCATAAGGACGAAGACAAGAAGTTGAGCTGCTCCGATACCCATGGAGATGGCTGGGAGATCAAGGCCGGCACCTCGGATAACGAGCACCTGGTCTCCATCGAGCCGCACGGCTCCGGCACCCGCTTCGGAACCGTGCTGGTGCAGACCCGGGGCAAGGAGGATACGCTGTAGGAAGCAGTTCGCAGTTGGCATTTAGCACTTGGTAGTTGGCACTTAGTCTTGTGGCTTGGCAATTCGAGGTCGAGCACTCTCAGATGTTCCCTGAATGCTAAGTGCCAATTGCCAAATGCCAACTGCTGCTTCCCGCAGTTGCTAACCCCTCCTCCGTTGCTGTAACGTTCGGCAAGTGGAACATCCCTGTTATCGATGTCAGGCTGTCCTCGAGGAAGGCATTGCCTTCTGCCCACATTGCGGTGCACCACAAATCCGAGTTACTCCCCCGGAAGGTACTTCCGAAGCCGCATTGCTGGCCCCGGGGACTTCTGAAGCAACTGTTCCGTCACCAGCGCCGTCTTCGCCCCCGTGGACGGCGAGCAGCATGTCCTACCCGCAGCCGCCCGGTGCCATCCGTTGGGATCTGGCATGGAAGGGCGCGGCTCTGTGCGGAGTGTTCGCCGCAATTCTATGTGCCATCCCCGTTCTCTCGTTGGGTTGTATCTTGTGGATGCTGGGAGCGGGCGCGCTGTCGGTGTCGCTCTATCAAAAGCAAGTACCGGGAATGTCGATTACACCCGGCATGGGAATGAGGATCGGCGCCTTGGCCGGGGTTTTCGGCTTTATCGTGAGTGCGATTGTGACCACGGTCTCGTTTGTGGCGTTGCGTGCCGGCGGCGACTTTCGCCGTGCCATGCAAGAGCAGATGGAGAAGCAGATGGCGGGCAACTCCGACCCCAAGGTGCACGAGATGATGCAACGTATGCTCGACTGGATGAGCACTCCCCAAGGCGCTGCCACGCTGATGGTGATGGTGTTGGTCATCTTTGCTGTCGTCTTTTTGCTGTTTACGGCGGCGGGTGGCGCGCTGGGAGCCTCGATGTCGGGCCGGCGCAGACAATTGCGCTGATTGCCGTTCTCCTCCGCTTCAGTGCTGCAGTGCTGCAGTTGCTCCTCGCTTGCGCTTCTCGTATGATTCGAGCGGCATGAGGAAAGTCTCCAGCCACTCACCTGACCTCCGCGAGAAATCGCAAATCCTTTCCGGCTCCGAAATCGAACGAACTCTGGTGCGGCTGGCGCACGAGATCGTCGAAAAGAACAATGGAGTGGCGAACCTCGGCCTGGTCGGCATCATGCGGCGGGGCGTGCCGCTCGCCCATCGCCTGGCGAAAGTCCTGGAGCGCATCGAGAAGACACGCGTGCCGGTGGGCACTCTCGACATTACCCTCTATCGCGACGACCTCTCCACCGTGGGTCATCGCCCGGAAGTGAAGAAGAGCACCATGGAGTTCGAGATCCAGGACAAAGACATCATCCTGGTGGACGACGTGCTCTACACCGGGCGCACCGCCCGCGCCGCCCTGGATGCGCTGTTCGATCATGGCCGCCCTGGCCACATTCAGCTCTGCGTGCTGATCGACCGCGGCCATCGCGAGCTACCCATCGAGGCAAGCTTCGTCGGCCGCAAAATCCAGACCACGCAAAATGAGATCATCGAAGTGAAACTGCAGGAGACCGACGGCACCGACAAAGTGCTGCTGATGGAACTGGCGCCCGAGACACGATGAAGCCGCGACTGGGTTCACTGCTGAGCATCAATCAACTTACGACCGCACAAATTGAGTCCATTCTGACACTGGCGCGGCGCATGGATCCCAACCGTCCCTCGCAGATATTGCGCGGCAAACGCGTCGTGCTGCTGTTCTATGAGGCCTCCACTCGCACCCGCACCTCGTTCGAGTTCGCCGCCAAGGCGCTGGGAGCAACCACCACGCTGGTCACCGCCACCTCCTCCAGCATTGAGAAGGGCGAGTCGCTGATCGATACCGGCTGGACCGTGGAGTGTATCGGTGCCGATTGCATCGTCATGCGACATCCCAATAGCGGCTCGGCTCATCTCCTGGCACACTATGTATCGGTTCCGGTGGTGAACGCCGGCGATGGCATGCATCAACATCCCTCGCAGGCGCTGCTGGACGCGCTGACCATACTGAATCACAAGAAACAACTGCGCGGCTTGCGCGTGGTCATCGTTGGCGATGTGTATCACAGCCGGGTAGCGCGCTCCAATGCCGAGCTCCTGACCCGCTTTGGGGCGGAGGTCATCTTCTGCGGTCCTTTGGATTTTGTGCCCGAGGTCGCCGGCACGTTTGCTCCCGGCGTCGTGGTCAGCCATGATCTGAACAAGGCGCTACAGGGCGCCGATGTCGTGATGGCGTTGCGGGTACAGAAAGAGCGCCTCGCCGGCCGCCGCCACAGTGTCGAAGACTACGTCGCCAGCTACCAGGTAACGACGCAACGCATGAAGCTGGCCAAGCCGGACGCCATCCTGATGCACCCCGGCCCGGTGATTCGCGGCATGGAACTGACCAGCGAAGTGGCCGACGGCCCGCAGTCGTGTATTCACGAACAGGTACGCAACGGAGTGAAGACGCGCATGGCAATCGTGGCCCAAGTCTTCGGAGCAGCATGACTGCAATGGAATCGCTTCTCATACAGCGCGGGCGGGTGATCGATCCCGCCAGTGGCATCGACCACGACATGGATGTACTGGTACGCGATGGACGCATCGCGGCCGTGGCGCCCCCCGGCAAGTTGCGCGGCCAGGCGGAGCGCACGTTGAATGTCAAGGGCTGCATCGTTGCTCCCGGTTTCATCGATCTGCATGTGCATCTGCGCGAGCCGGGCCAGCCCTACAAAGAAACCATCGCAACCGGGACGGCCGCGGCCGCGGCGGGCGGATTTACTTCCGTGTGCGCCATGCCCAACACCTCGCCGGTAAATGATTCGGCCGAGATCACCCGCTGGATGCAGGCGCCCGAGCGCGGCGGCCTGGTGAATGTGTTCCCCATCGCCGCCGCCAGCGTGGGCAGTGCGGGAGAGAAGCTCACCAACCTTGCGGCGCTGAAGCGCGCGGGTGCCGTGGCGGTGAGCGACGATGGCAAACCGATCCTGGATGACAAGCTCATGCGCGAGGCGCTGCGGACGGCGGCGCGGTTGGGCATTCCCGTCGTGCAGCACGCGGAAGATACCCGCATGACGACCGGCTGCTCGATGAACTACGGTCCCACCTCGTTCCGCCTGGGCGTGCACGGCATGACGAATTCGTCGGAGGCCAGCGTGGTGGAGCGCGACATCGCCCTGGCGCGCCAAACCAGGGGCCATGTGCACGTAGCGCATCTCTCTACGCGCGAGGCGCTGGATGCGGTGCGCCAGGCGAAGAAGCAGGGGGTCCGCGTAACGGCGGAGGCTACACCGCACCACTTCACCCTGACCGACAGTCATGTCGGCGAGTTCAACACTCATTACAAGATGAATCCGCCGCTGCGCTCGAACGCCGACCGCGACGCGCTGATCGAGGGCATTCTCGACGGCGCCATCGACGCTATCGCCACTGATCACGCGCCCCACGCCTTCCACGAAAAGCAGGTAGAATTCGAGCGCGCTGCCTTCGGCATCACCGGGCTGGAAACCGCGCTGGCTCTAGCTCTAACTGTGCTGCATCACCATTTCAAGCTGCCCCTCTGGCGCATCGTCGAGTTGTTCTCCACGAATCCGGCGAAACTATTTCGGCTGAAGGGTCGGGGGACTCTGGGCAAAGGCGCCCACGCCGACATCACCATCTTCGATCCCAAGAAGAAGTGGACTTTCGACGCATCGCAATCGCTCTCAAAGTCGAGGAATACTCCCTTCGACGGATGGAGCTTCACCGGGAAGGCGGTGGTGACGATCGTCGGCGGCAAAGTAGTGTACGAAGGTTGAGCCCGACTCGATGTCACGTCACGGCTTTACGAGGCGGTAAAGGACCTCTATCGCCGTAAGCTTTGTATCAGGGCACGGCTTCAGTGGGTGCGTGAGAACTAACTCTACTCATCCGCGGTGGAGTAGGAATTGCGAAATCGAGCCCCGAAGGGGTGGAATTGCACTTAGCCCAGAACGCAGCGTAGCGGAGTCCTGCGTACAGTGAGAAAAATACCGGAGCCCCGTAGGGGCGGCACGGTTCTCATGCAGCCTCTTCAGCGGTGCTGATCACGTCCCCTCTAAAATTGTCATCCCGAGGAGGCCTTTTAGTGTATGCGTGAGAACTAACCTTTCTCCTTGGCGGTGGAACATGCCCCGCGAAAATCCAGCCCCGCAGGGGCGGCTATGTCGTTAGCCCAGGATGAAGCGAAGCGGAATCCTGGGTGGAGTGGGAAATTATTCCGAGCCGCGTAGCGGCGACACCGTTCTCACGCAGACACTGAAGGCCGACGAGGGGTCTGCTTTTCCGACGATTCATGAAGCTCCGGACTCCCCGTCGCCGTGCCCTGATGTGCCATGCTTGAGCCTATCGCGAACCCTGCCACATTAATGATTGGCCTCGTTAATCAACTGCGCCACCTTCGACTCCGGCCCAACCGGCTCCACAAAAACAATTTGGCTCCCATTAAGGTACATGCGGTCAGGACCATGCAGCTCCTTGCCCCGCTTGACCAGCACATTCGTCACCTGCTTGGTCTCAGGGTCGGTTTTGCTAATAATGTAGAACACGTCGGTCAATTGTGGATGGTGAGTGCCATAGCCGGAGAGCTTGCCATAGTAGACTGCACCGTTGCTCAGCAACACCGCCTGGTACGGCGTCGTAAAGCCTGCCCCTTCGTGGTGCGTCATGAAGTGATAAGTAACCACGTGTCCAATGAGAAGTCCGATCAGCAGGCAAGCAATGCAGCCGAGGATTAGCCAAAGTTTTTGACGGCTGCTTGGCGCAGCCTCAGGCGTAGCTGGTGTATTCATGGCACTCTCCGGTTGTTGGTGGATTCCGGCTGGAATTATATCCGGCCTTCCACGGAAGCATGGCGGCTCTTATCAATGGCTGGGTCGATACTGGCTATCGAGAAAAAAGCCGGAGCATAGCTCCGGCTTTACCATGGGACTGACTAATGCTTACAGATTGATTTTGCGGCGCAACATGCCCGCAAGGCCGAGAACGCCAGTACCAAACAAGAAAATGCTGCCAGGCTCAGGCGTGGTTCCTCCACCGCCCGACAGAGTGGCAAGACCGCCGTCGTCAAAAGCGATCGATCCGCCGCCGCCCGGGATGGTGTTCTGCAGAATCATCTCCAACTGAAAACCGCCGCCCTGTGCAGAGATGGGGGCGAAGTTGAAGGTGCCGCTGAAGTCCATATTGGTCCCGCAGTAGCCGCAGTCGAGAACGGTGATGGTTCCGATCTCGGTGCCGTTGACGAAGTAGCCGACCGTCTCGTTGTTACCTCCACCGAGAACGTCGTTGACCAGGAAGTTATACGACAGGCTGTTGATGGAGGACTGCCCGGTGTTGAAGACGGGCGACTGAACGTAGTCGCCGGCCGTCCACATGTAGAACGTCATGCCGCCGGCAGGAAGCGTGCCGCAGCCGTTGGTGGCGCTACAAAAAGCGTCGCCGGCCGTCGGGAACGGTTCCGTGACGTCGCTGGCGCTGGCCATGGTGACGCTGGCCAGGCAAAATGCGAAGACCAGCGCAAGAGTTATGGTGAAATACCTTTTCATGGAAGATCTCCCCCTAAAGTGGCAAGCCGGCGCGGCCCGGCAGTTTTTCGGTAGAATCCATCACTTAAGTGATGGATTCTTAGATCCCGTTGGAAGATAGACCCACCCATTGGTACGCAATTCTGGTTCCAGCCTAAGTTGCTGGAAATAAAAGCTGGCTAGTCATCCGTGTGTGCAGACCCTTGCAACAAAGTGCGGACAACTTGTCCCTGATTCGAGCCAGGGTAGAGCGTCACGACCCATCATTCCTGGCAACCTCCCAATGCGCTATAGCGACGCAGGCCTCCCAAGACCGAGGGTCTTCCGCGTTGGGATAAGACAACAAAGCCGAAGTAAGTTCCTCCGGCTTCGCCTTTACCCTGCTCAGTTGCGAACCTCTGCAACCGTGCACAGTGCGACTACTACTCGACTGTCAAGGTTTGGCAATGGGTCCCAATTGGATTTGCGCATCGCCTATGATGACATCAAGTCCAATTGGCAACCCAAAGGTATTGGTCTGGTTTATCACTAACTCCACGCTACGCACCTCAACCCCGTCCTTGACCGGACGATTGTTGATGATGCGCTTCAAGTACAAAGTGCCCAGACCGGCAATGGGGACGCTCGTATTGGTAGGCACACTATCGTTGATCTCGGGATGGCCCGCGACCGAGATGCCGACGAAGGTATCGCTTCCATTCAATACATAGGTGAGCTGGTCATAGATCGACGCGTTCACCTGCGCGTGAATCACGTTCACAGTCACCAGGCCGTTCAACAGGTTCAAGCCTTGCACGGTTGAGTTGTTCTGACCGGTGGACATCGATGGAGTCAGGTTTGACTCAACCGTGTCCGTGACCGTGCCGGTATTCAGGATGCTCGGCAGATTCACGCCGTTGAGCGAGTTGGTCAAAACGGCGCCGCCGGTTCCCACGCAAGGGAGAATTTCGGGAGCGGTCGGGCTGGAGGCCAACAGCGGTCCTATCACCTGCGTGCCGAACGATTCGCCGGTGAGAATCCCGGGCGCGTACACGTGGATCAATCCGCTGTTCACGCTGGAGACGATGACCTCCGTTCCTATCTGCAGGTGCAGCAGATTAAGCGACGTGACGTGGATGTGAATCATGTTGATGGCCAGGTTTGCCATTGAGGTGCCGATGCTGGAAGTCTGCTCGTTGAGCACAACATATCCCAGCAGTGGCAGGTTGATGCGGGTGTTGGCAGGTACCGAGCCGTTGTACACATGCCCAAGCACGATCAAGTTGCTGAAGATGGTTCCAGCCGAACTCACGTGGAAGTTACCGCTGCTGTCGATAGTCGTGGTACTGACAGCCTTCATTTCCTGCGCCGTAATCAGCCCGGCCAGCAAGCTGATGTTTGCGGTATCGGCAATGGCTTGTGCGGTCTGCGGAGCGCTGGATACGTTAGTGTTCACGGCACCTCCGGTTACCAGCAGCGGGAGGTTGAGGCCGGCGGCACTGGCGGTGAGATTGAGCGGTTCCTGGTCGGTGCCGCATTGGCCCCCTAGCGTAAGCGGGGCAGTTTGTCCGACCAGAATGGTGCCGCCGACATAGGCATAGGTGCCATAAGCGGTTCCGAGATACGCCTGCACCTGTGGAGTGTTGGCGAAGCTGTTAACGGGTGTGAACGTGCCCACCAGTGCCAGTACGATGCTGGCCGCGAAGACTGCGCGAAAAGCCGGCGAACACTTAATCGTTGCTATATTCCTTCTGTGCAACATTGGACTTCCTCCTTTTCGTAAAAAAAGGGGCCCCGTTTATACGTGATGGTGCGTTCCGGCGCGGCAGCTGAAAATCAGAAGCACGCGCCGCCGAAGCCGGCACGAGAGAACGAACGAGTGATCAGAGTGGAGATGCTCGACGCAGATTCGCGCAGGGGTTGCGGCAGCAGCGAGCAACGATGTTGTAGTAGTTGTGTGCGGTCAGCTCCCCACTCAGAAGCCGCGCAATCCACTACAACCCGCTCGACAATGTGCAATCCAGCTTCCAGCCCAACCTGCTGAAAACACTCGATTGTCACTTTGAGGGCATGAAATAGATTGCTATTTAGTGCTATTGGCTGTCCATTGCACCACCTATTTTAGGCCACAAACAGTCTAAATTTTAGTGGTGGTAGGCTTTTCTACTTTGCATTTTCCAGATTGTCACGATAGGTGTTTGGGACTGGCGACAGATGGAGCGTGTCGCGGGAAACAATTGTCTTCGCACCGGGTAGCGCCGCACAGCCAATGCCTGCCCCGGCGTACGCCAAGTAACGCCACCACCGGAGTGGCTGGACATCCCAGATGCTCTATACAGGAATCCGATTTCTCGTCTGGGGCGCGATCCATTCTCCTTGGTTCGCGAACAGCAGTCTCCAGGCAGGTGCGCGGGTGGTGGCGCGGGATTTTTGCCGTTTCTCCCGCTTGAGCTCGGACCGAAGAAGAACGGTGTCAGGTTCGGGCTACGCCATCCGTTGTTTTACGCTGAGCGCAGCAAGCCGATCACGAACGCGGCAACGAACAGCAGCACCAGGGCCGTGCGCCAGCGTCTTCCTTCCGGCAAAGGCCCTCCGCCCGAGACCCGCGGCGGAACCCAGAACAGCGCCACGACAGCCAAAATCAGCGCCGGTATGAACAAGAACGCGAGTAAGGCGTATTGCGATCCGCTGAGTGAAAACAGCCTCTCCTGCCGTAGCGGCGGGCCTAGCGTGGATCCCAAAAACCAGCACAACACGGCGCTGCCCAGGCCGGCAACCGCACCGAGGAGGCGCAAAATTGGAGAGGTCATTGCGATGCTTAGCAGTGTACCAGCCACTGTTGCGGCCCGGCGCGCGCTAATTGACGGCTGCGGTGTTAAACGTCGGCAACAACAGAATGGCGAATAAGTATGCGGCGCAGCCGCATATCAGCGTGATGGTCAATCCAAACTGGATGGCAATCACGATGGCAAGCACCGAGCCCAGCACGCTGGAGGCGGCGTTCATGGCCCACGCCCACTCCACAGCGCCGTGTTGTTCGTGGCCAGCGCCGTTGCCAGTGCTCGACAAAGCCCGCAGCCCGCTGGGAAACGGCATGCCCATCGCAAAGCCCAGCGGCACCAGCAGCAGAGCGCTGATCAGCAGCTTTGCCGCGAACGGCAACCCGATAAGCGCATCCAGCAGATGAGGTAGCACGAACACGTATGTCGACAATGCCAGCACGATCAGCGCGAGAGCCACGACGACGCGTGTCGGTTCGCTGAGCCATCGGCGCGAAACCAGGCTGCCGGCCCCACTCGACAGCAGCATCAGAAACACCACCACCGTGAGTGCATAGGTTGGGTATCCCAGGAACAGCACAAAACGCTGGATGAACGCGATCTCGACCATGATGTAGCCAAGCCCAATCGCCACAAAGTACAGCACTCGAACGCTGCGGCCGGAGCGTGCCTCGCGTGAGAGGGCCAGCGGCAACACAAGAAAGCCGGCAACAGCGGCGATCGAGACCAGCAGCACCGTCCCCAGGATCGCAATGCCGAGATTCACCTTCCAGTCGATGCCACCTTCCTCCGAGCCAAGGAAGACCTGCTCCGGTTTCATAGTGAAGAAGAAGAATGGCGCGTTGTCAGTAACCGGAGAAACGTTGAAGGGGTAGCTTGCCGAGAAGCTGCGTGCATCCTGGCCGCGAATCAGTTCGGCAAAGGCGGGATGCGCCATCCCAGGCTGGTCAGCGGTCGCGGGCAGGTACAGCACATGCAGGTTCAAGTTGCGGTCATTAGCCGAGGTCCCCTGAATGTGATTCAGCACCGCCTTCTGCTCTTCCAGGGTGAACGGCGATCTCTTGGCCAGCACCACGACCGGCCGGCCATCGGTGTCCAGCGGGCCATCGCTCACGACGATGAAATTCTGCGTCGAGTCCCGCACACCCAACTGTCGCAGAGCCTCCATCGCCTGCGACACCACGCGCAGGGCCTCGCGCGGTTTGGCAAATTCCCAGCGCGTGATGGCGATCATGCCGTCCGGCTTCAAATGCTCGAAGTACTCACGGAAAGCCTCAACCGTGTACAGGTTGTTCTCGCTGAGAGCGAAAGCGCCGGCAGCGGTTGATGCCCAGGTATCCACCAGCGTCATCTGCACCACGTCGTAGCGATCGCGGCTGTTGCGGACGAACGACCGGCCGTCGCTGACGTGCATGTGCACCTCGGGAATCTGGTAGAGGTGATAGGTGTAGTCGGCGAAGCGGTCGCGCATGATGTCGTTGGCGATGATGGGATTGATTTCGATACCGGTCACGTTCCGGCTGCCGTTGGCAACCGCGCGCAGAACATCTACCCCGCCACCCGGTCCGATGATGGCGAAATCACCCCGGGGGCGCAGCACGTTTGCCAATGACGACGACGCCGACATCAAGTTGCGCCGGTAGTCGTCGCTCCAGTGGTGTGGGTCGGTGTTCATCAGGAATGTTTGCGCGTCGGCATCGATCACGATCGCCTTTGCCTGTCCCTGATCGTCCACTTCGACGCGCGAGATCGCGTTCCAGCGCTGATACACCGGGGCGTCGCGCTTCAACCCCTTGGCGTAGACCACGTCCACCAGCTTGCCGCGAAAATTGGCGGCGATGACGACCAGCAACAGCCCCGCAAGGCACGCCGGCACGATGCGCTTGTTTGGCCTGGCCCATGCAATGGCGGCTAGGGCAACCGCCACCGCGGCAAATAGCACCGTATTCGGACCACCTAGAAAGTTGAGGAGCGGCACCAGTGCAAGGCAGGCCGCCGAGCCACCGAGCAGGTCGGCTCCGTAGAGTTGCGTGATGCGCGCGGGATGGCGGGCAAACACAATCGAAAACAGAAGTCCGGTGACGAAAAAAGGCACCGCCGATGCCAGGTAGAGCGCGGTCAATCGCCAGAAATTCGGCCAGTCCAGGTGCAGCGATACCGCCGTATGCACCACGATCTCCAGAACCACAAATATGAAGATCGCGTTAGCGGTGCACAACCAGGCGCCCAGCACCGCGACGCTCCACCGTGCCAGCCATTGCCGGCGCAGATAGGCGAAGACCGCGCCCGCGCCCAACCCCAGCAGTGCTATGGAGATGGCCAGAAAGGCAAAGTGGTAGAAGAGCACCACCGAGAACAGCCGGGTGAGACCAAGTTCCAGCAGCAGCGCGGCAAAGCTCATGATCGCGACCGCGACGGGCACGTTCCAGCGCGAAGTGTCGATCCCGACGGCTGCTGACTTTGGCGTTACGGTTGTATCGAGCATTAAGAAATTGAGATTACTACAAGGCACAACACCGCAGTTCGTCGCGGCATCTTTTGCTCTGGTGGGAGGTGAACATGGGTCCCAGGACCTTGAGCATTGCTTTGGCGATAGATCCCAAGTTGCTGGCAATCGCGATCGTGGTGATCGTGGTGGTGTTGGTGATTATTTGGGCCGTGGTGCATAAACAGCGAACGGACGGGTTGCGACGGCGCTTCGGGCCGGAATACGAGCGGACAGTTCGCGAACATGGGCCGGGCAAGGCGGAAACGGTCCTACAAGACCGCGAAAAACGAGTCGAGAAATTCCGTATCCGCGAGCTTGCTGTCGATGAACGCGAGCGTTTTGTGACCGACTGGCGCGTAGTGCAGTCCCGCTTTGTGGACGACCCCAAGGGGGCGGTTGCCGATGCCGATCAACTGGTGACGCGGCTGATGCAGGCCCGCGGATATCCCATGAGCGATTTCGAGCAGCGCGCCGCCGACATCTCCGTAGATCATCCGCGAGTTGTCGACAACTACCGCGCCGCTCACGAGATCGCGTTGCGGCAACGCAAGGGCGAGGCAACCACCGAGGACCTGCGGAACGCAATCATCTACTACCGTTCACTATTCGACGAACTGCTCCAGACGACGCCCACAGGCGGCATAAGAGAGGTGGCATGATGGCTGAGCTGAAGAGGAAAGAAGATCAACTGACAACCGCGGATCTGGCGGGCCGCAATGAAGGACAAAATAATCCGCGTGACGTTAGCGGTGTGGAAAACCCGGATCGTCCCAAGCCGGTGCGCAGCGAGATCGCCGATCCGCGGCTGCGCGAGAACGCCTCTGCGGCCAAGCCCGCCCAACCGGCACAGCACGATACCACTCCGTCGGCCTTGTTTTCTGATTCCGATATCCGCGATCTGCGGACACGCTGGAGCAACGTGCAGACGGGGTTCGTAGACGAACCGCGCCGTGCGGTCGAGGAAGCCGACAAGCTGGTCGCGGCTGTCATGCAGCGACTGGCGGAGGGCTTCGCCACTGAGCGTTCCAACCTGGAAAAGCAATGGGACCGCGGCGACAATATTTCGACGGAAGATCTGCGAGTCGCCTTCCGCCGCTACCGCTCGTTTTTCGACCGGCTGCTAAATGCCTAATTACGTCGAGGCGCCTTCACCCCGAGGGCGCCTTTAGAATCCCCACCCCTAGCCCGCAGCAATGATGCCGTGGGCTAGCCGGTTGAGGATCTCAATGCTTTGCCGTTGCTGGCCTCCCCTCGGCTGCGTGCGGCTGTGGCGCGTTAAGGACTACGCGAAGGCCTTGGCCAAAAATCGGGAGATGTGCCAGGCGTCCATGTACTTGTAGGGCGTCTCGCCGAGCGAGTAGTGGCCGCAAGGCAGCGCCTTGATCGTAGTGTCGAGCCCGCGCCGCAGAAATTCGCCGGCGGCTTGCACCGAGAACTCAGGCAGGAAGGTCAGGTCGTAGCGGCCGTAGATCATCAGCGATTTCTTGGGCCAGCGCTTGAACTTGTCGAAGTAAACGATTGGGCTGATGCACATCCAGACGCGCCGCAGTTCTTCTTGCGTCAGTACGGATTCCACAGCTTTGCGAATGTGTTGCGTCGATTGTCCTGTCCACGCCACGTCGCCAAATGCGGTGGAAGCATGATTGAAGACGTTGACCCGAATGCGTGGATCGTGGGCGCTGGCGAGGAAGGCATAGCAGGAGCCCAGGCTAGTGCCGACAATTCCCAGGCGCGAGTAGCCGCGCTGCTCCAGCCAATCGAAACACGAGCGGATGTCGGCAATGCCCTGCCTGGTGGCGTCGATCGTGCGGCCTACGTTGGCGGACACGGCATAGTCAGCGCGCGTGATTTCCGCAGGGCGGCGAATGTCGTGGTAGGGCATGCTCAGCCGCAAGGCCGCAATGCCGAGCATGTTGAAGATGCGGCACAGCGCGTTCTGGCTCACTGCATCGGCGTTCCACTGCGGCAGCAGCACCACCGCACGGTGGCCGTTCGCCGGAAACCAGCGCGCATTCACGCAATTATTCTCGCGATAGGGCGATTCCACCGCCGAGGTGAAGCGCAAAAACTTGCCCCACTCATTCTTCGGCTGCTTCTTGGGAGGCTCGCTGCCGGTATGAAACAGCTCGACTTTGCGATGCTCGATGCGGAAGTCTGTAGGCGTGGTGTAGCGGAAGAACTCGTCGCTATTTTCGACCAGATGATCGTTGACTGCCGCGAAGTACGCGAGCATTTCCTTGCGGTCATTCTTATCCGGCGGCAGAGGCACGCGTTCCGTTGCGCACCAGTGGCTGGTCCAGTCCAGCCCCCATTCGAAGGGCCGCACCACGCGATTGTTGTCGCGCGAGGTCATGCGCGCTTCCCAATCGTGAATCCAGCGGCGGTAGTGTTCTCGCATCTCTATTGATGGTATCGCACCTATGCTTGCATTCCGTACGCCAACCCACCGAACGTGGAAGTTTGCGGCTCAAATAGCAACCGGTATTGGTTGAGTGGAGGGCAGTGGCGCTGGGTTCTGAGCGATACAACAGGAGGATTGACCCTGCGAAGACATTGCAATACGATGTAGTGCGTGGCAAAAACAGAGGTATATAGCTGGCGCGTCGGTGCTGAGACGAAGATGGGCCTGGAGGAGGAAGCGCGCCGGCAAGAGATCTCGTTGGCCGAATTATTGGATCGCATGGCTCGCCGTTATTTGGAGGACCGCCGGCGCAATAAAGATGACGAACTTGAGCAGGCGCGAATTCAAGCCGCGGCAGCTAAATGCTTTGGCAGGATCGCGGCCGGACCTTATTTTGCAGAGAACGTTCGCGAAGAAGTGCGAGCGCGGGTGAGGGCACGGTTTGCGCGCAATCGCTCTGCTTGACACAGGTGCGGTGCTGGCGATATTGAATCGGCAGGATCGGTGGCACGAGGCATGCATCGAAAGCTTTTCGCAGCTTCGCAAGCCGTTGCTTACGTCCGAAGCTATCCTCGCCGAACTCTTCTACATGGTGGGCGATAACCCCCGCAGAGTCGAAATCGCTTGGACGTTTATTCGTTCTGGCGCGCTCACATTAGCTGCGATTAGGGATGCAGACCTTCCCGCGCTTTCAAGACTGATGCACCAGTATCATGACCGTCCGATGGATTTCGCGGACGCAACGCTT
Organism: uncultured Acidobacteriaceae bacterium; assembly: GCA_963785825.1. Lineage (GTDB taxonomy): Bacteria > Acidobacteriota > Terriglobia > Terriglobales > Acidobacteriaceae > Bog-257. The sequence goes on from CAWAWQ010000005.1 coordinate 195,805, forward strand.
GTCCATCTCGCCGAACGGGAGTCGCTGAACACGATTCTCACCATTGACGTCTCCGACTTCCAGACGTACCGCATCAACGGCCGGCAACGATTCCGCATACTCCCCGTGCCGGCTGGGCCGCGTTCCTAACCTCGTGGCGATGTTGCTCGCTGCCATTGCGCAATTATGAGGCCCGAATGCAATCGCGGCTAACTGGGATCGTGCCAGCCGCCAATGTCTGCAGCCAATTCGCGCGAATCCGGAGGACCCCACGTCCCTGGCTCGTATGCTTCTGTCGGGCAGCAGTCGCCAAGAATGGGATTGACGATCGCCCACGCTGCTTCCACCGCGTCCTGCCGCACAAACAACAGCTGATCGCCCTTCATCGCATCGGTGAGCAAACGTTCGTAGGCGTCCATCTCGTCGTTGGTGGTGTACTTTACCGCCGACAGCTCCACCGGCATGGGAACCAGCAGGGGCCCCGGCCGCTTCACTCGCCCACCCAGGCTCAACTCAATGTCAGGGCCCAGCCGGAAACGGAAATAGTTGCGGCCGTCTCCGCCCATCTTGCTCAGCGGAGGCTTGCGCAATTTTACGTATACCTCGGTCGCAGTGATGGGCAGCCGTTTGCCCGCGCGAATGAGAAACGGCACGCCCGCCCAGCGCCAGGAATCAATCTCCAGCCGCAACGCGGCAAAAGTTTCGATATCGGAATGCGGCGAGACGCCCGGCTCGTCGCGGTACCCGCGGAACTGGCCGCGCACGATGTTCGCTGGACTGAGCGGCGGAATGGTGCGGAAGATCTTTACCTGCTCGTCGCGCACCGAATCCACGTACATGGTGGTGGGCGGTTCCATCGCCAGAAACGCCACTACCTGCAGCATGTGGTTCTGTACTACGTCGCGGATCGCTCCCGCTTCTTCATAAAACTTTCCGCGTCCTTCCACGCCGAACGCTTCCGCCATCGTGATCTGCACGCTGTGGACGTAATTGCGGTTCCAGATGGGTTCCAGGAAACTGTTGGCGAAGCGGAAGATCAGCAGGTTCTCGACCGCCTCCTTGCCCAGGTAGTGATCGATGCGGAAGATGTTTTCTTCGGGAAAAGCCTGGTGCAGCGTTTCATTCAGCTTGCGCGCAGAGACCAGGTCACGCCCGAAAGGCTTCTCCAGGATCACGCGCGCATTCTTGGCCGAGCCCGAGTTCGCTAGCCCTTTGACAACCACAGGGAACATGCTGGGAGGAATCGCCAGGTAATGCGTCGGCGCCTGCGCACCGCCCAACATGGTCCGCAACTGAATATAGGTCGCGTCGTCTTTGTAATCGCCGTCCAGATAGCTGAGCTGCTCACAAAGCTGCTGGAAGGCCTGCTCGTCTACACCTCCGCCATATTTGGCTATGCTGTCGCGCGCCCGCTCGCGCAACTGCTCGAGCGTCCAGCCGGACTTCGCCACGCCAATCACGGGCACGTTCAGGGCGCCATTTTTGATCATGCTCTGCAGCGCGGGGAAAATTTTCTTGTGCGCCAGGTCGCCGGTGGCGCCGAAAAAAACGAATGCGTCGGAGTGCTGTAGCATCAGTTCCTCTTGCGGCAGATGCCGAGGGTTAGGATGAGCGAGAATCCTTCCCGGTTACAAGCGCAGTCGCCATTGAATTCTGCGGGATGGCTGAAAGGCAACACCGAATCCGCCGCAACAGTGTATCCGGCAAGCGTTGTCCTGCGATAGTCAACACCGTTTACCTGCAGCGAAGAGTGATCGGAAGGCTCGTGCTCCGGCCGGCTGTTTTCCTCCTGTAACATAGATTTCGAGCAATGAACTCTCCCAATCCCATCGAGAATTTCAGCCGGCAGGTTCTGGAGTTCGAGGGACTTCACCAGCTTCTCGCGATTTATACGGCCTCACCGCTTGGACATGAGCGGGTGATGCACCTCACGCCGTCGCGCGAGCGCGAGTGGATTGAGCGCCAGCAGCGGCTTACCCAGGAGCTGCGCGGATTCTTACGCGCCGGAGGGCACTTCGATTTTCACGGCCTGCTCGATCCTACTTCACTGGTAAATAAGTCTCGAATCGGTGGCGCCGCACTGGAGCTTAGCGAGATCCGCGATCTGCTGCTGGTTGCCGACCGGGCTGCCGAGTGGCGCGAGATTGCCATGAATCCCGCGGCCAACATTGCGGACCAGTGGTCAGCCGTTCGTGAGCTTTCCCAGTCCCTCGCCGATTTTGCTTTCTTGCTTCGCCATTTCCAGAACAAGATCCTGCCCGACGGTACCCTGGATGATCGCGCCTCGCCGGAGTTGGCCCGAATTCGGCGCGATATCGAGAAGCAGAAGCGCGCGATCCAGGAATCCCTGCGTTCGTATCTGCGGCGGCTTTCGGAGGGCGGCGCCGCGCAGGAAGAGCTGGTCACCATCCGCGGCGAGCGCTTCGTCATCCCGGTTAAGGTGGAGCAGCGCCGGCGAGTGCAGGGCGTCGCCCACGGCGCATCCTCCAGCGGGCAGACCGTTTTCATCGAGCCGCTGGAGACCATCGAACAGAACAATGATTTAGTGCGCCTGCTGGAAGACGAGCAGGCCGAAATTCATCGCATTCTGCTTGACATGACCGTGCGGCTGGGCGAGCACGCCGACGCGCTGCTTCAAGCCATCAAAATTCTAGGCGAGCTGGAGTTGCAATTCGCCAAAGCGCGCTTCGCCGAAGATTACGACTGTGTAGCGGTGAAGCTGCTGCCCGAAGAGGGCGAAGCGCCATCACAAGCCGAAATGCCGGCCCTCACTCCATCACCGTTCAACAGTGCATCGGACACAGCCGAGTGTGATGCCCTGATTCTGCGCAAGGCACGGCATCCCCTGCTCGAGCGTACGCTGAAAGCAAGAGGAGCCGGCGTCGTTCCGATCACCATTGAACTGAGCAGGGAGCATCGCCAGCTCATCATCAGCGGCCCTAATACGGGCGGCAAAACCGTAGCCGTGAAAACCATCGGTCTGGTCGCCTTGATGGCGCAGTCGGGAATCCCGGTTCCAGCTGAGCGCGCCGAGTTGCCCATCTTCGATTCGGTATTTGCCGACATTGGCGACTACCAGTCGATCGAGCAGAATCTTTCGACTTTTTCGGCGCACGTCACCAACATTGACTTCATCTCGCACCAGGCTACCGCACGTTCGCTGGTGCTGCTCGACGAGCTGGGTTCGGCCACCGATCCTGAAGAAGGCGCCGCGCTGGCGGTCGCGATTGCGGAGTATTTCCGGCAGACGGCCTGCCTAAGCATCATCTCAACCCACCACACCGCGCTCAAGGTTTATGCGGCCAACACTCCCGGTGTGCTGAACGCCGCAGTCGGATTTGACGAGCACACCCTGGCGCCGACTTACGAATTGCGCATCGGTGTGCCCGGCCCATCCGCAGGAATCAACATCGCGCAAAAATTGGGACTCAATCCCCAGATCGTGGGTGACGCTCGCCAGCGCTTGACTTCGCAGGCGCAGGATGTCGCGCGCTTTCTGGATCGCCTGCACACCGAACTGCGGCAGCTTGATTTCGAGCGCGCCCAACTGCGCTCCCGCGAGCAGGAAGTCGCGCGGCAGCGCGATCATCTCAATCTCGAGGGCCGCAAAGAGCAGCGCGAAAAAGTGCGGGAACTGGAGAAGAAGCTGGAAAGCGTGCTGCGCGATTTCGAGTATCGAGCGCGCGAGACGGTGAACGCAGTGCAGGACCGGGCGCAGGCGCTCAAGCTGTCGAAGGATGCCGAGCGTCGCATCGCCAAGATGCGCCGCGAATTCCGCGAGCAGTTCGACTCGACCGTGGTGGCGCATACCACGGGGGCCGATACCGGCGATCCTCATGCGCAGCAGCACGTCGTGAAGCAGGTTGCAGTGGGCGACACCGTACGCCTGAAATCGCTGGGACGCGATGGCCGCGTGCTGCGCTACTTTGACGATGACAGCTTCGAAATTGCCGTCGGCCCAATGAAGATGAAGGTTGCCCGCGACGACATCGCCAGCGTGGTGGCGCATGCCGGCGTGAATCCGGTGGAGGCTGCGCGCTCACGCGGCATTAACGTATCGCTGGCGCACGAAGACGACAGCGTCGCCACAGAAATCAATGTCATTGGTCAGACCGTCGATGAAGCCACACAGGCGGTCGAGAAGTTCGTCGATCGCGCGTTCCTGGCTGGCGCGGTGCGGGTCCGTGTTGTGCATGGCAGCGGTATGGGCATTTTGCGCAAAGCGCTGCGGCAGTACTTGCGTCAGCATCCGCACGTGGCGGATGTCAGCGAGCCTCCGCAGAACGAGGGCGGCGGCGGGGCGACCGTCGTCGAGTTGCGGACATGAGGCTGTAAGGGCCGTTTCTCGCTTTTCACCTTTCGCTTTTCTCGAGGTTCCCTAGACTAGGAACCGGAAGCGGCAGTTGCTGGCTATCACGGCGGCCGAATCTCGGATCGCTATAGGGGTTCCTCGACTCCTCGCTTACTCGTCGCTCGGGATGACATCAAAAAAATACCTGCGGCCAGGAATTATTCAGGCTGCCTAACCTCTGGCGAGTAGCGAAGGGCGAACAGCGAAAGGCGAATAGCGAAAGGCGAATAGCGCCTTTTCGTTTCCTTGCGCTTCGCCGCCCAGCCTTCTAGACTCGCATCAGGCATGGGCAAAGTTTCGCAAACCCTGAAGGGCTACTTCTGGTGGACCTATCCGCGTGGCACCGTTCACTACGACGTGATGGTCACCGTCATCCTCGCCTTCATCTTTTTGACTCCGCTCTGGATCAACTTCCGCGACAAACCCACCGAGCGCCCGCCGCATCAGACTGAGGTCATCGTGCAGCAGGAGGGCGATGGGTTTGTGTATACGGTGGATGCGTCGGCGGTGAAGAAAGACAGCGACGCCGATATCGAAGAGTCGCTGGTGCGTATCATCGAACCGGTCGCGGGTGAGATAACGATTGATCGCTACGAGCCGGTTCGCGACAGCAACCACAACCTTCTCGCCTACAAGGTTTGGGGACATCGCTGAGCTGCAAGCGTCCGCCCCGCGGGCAGAACGCTTCCCCTGCGGAGCAACTTTACCTGCTGACGGTTTTACTTTGGCAAGAACATTAATGAAAACGAGACTGCACTTTTTTGCATTGACGATTGTTTTCTGTGGCTGCTCAGCCCTGGCGCAGAATCTGGACGCGGTGCTGAAATCCATGGACCAGGCGGCGGCCAATTTTCATACCGCGCAGGCCGACTTCGTTTGGGACCAATACCAGAAAGTGGTTGACGACCACGACATCCAGAAGGGCACCATGTACTTTCGCCGCCAGGGCGACGAAACGCAGATGGCAGCCAACATCACCTCGCCGGCCAAGAAGTACGTGCTCTTTGCCAATGGCCTGGTCAGTTACTACCAGCCCGTCATCGATCAGGTGACCGAGTACAACGCCGGCAAGAATAAGGCCGAAGTCGAAAGTTATTTGGTATTGGGATTCGGCGGAGGCGGCCACGACCTGTACAAGTCCTACGACGTGAACTACGCCGGCACCGAGCAGGTGCAGGGAGTCAGCGCCGCCAAGCTGGAGCTAACGCCCAAGTCGCAGCGCGTGCGAAGCATGTTTCAGACCATCACTCTATGGATCGATCCGGCGCGCGGCGTCAGTGTACAGCAGAAATTACTGGAGCCCTCCGGCGATTACCGCCTCACCCAATACAGCAATATCGAGATCAATCACAAAATTTCCGGAGACGTCTTTAAGCTCAAGACGACCGGTCACACCAAATTCGTGAAGCCCAACGGATAACTGGACTGTCAAGTAGTACGCTGACGTGCGCGCTTCGTTCGCGACAACCCGCGCCCGCCTCGACTATTTCGGTTTGGAATTATCCATGTGCTGAAGGTTCTGCGGATTCTGTTGCTGCGAGTTGTCCTTCATCTGCGCTGAGTTCTTAATGAACACCACCGTCTTCCAGATGTCATCGTCGGGCAGCACTCCATCCCAGCCCGGCATTGCAGTGTAGCGGATGCCATATTTGATCACATAGAAGAGATTGCCGTCGGGATCGTCGGGAGTGCGGCTCATCAGTTGCGGCGCCGGGGGGTAAAACTTGCTACGCATGGGAGAGATCGGCTCCTTCAAGCTGCCGTGGCAAAAAGCGCAGTGCTTGTCGTAGGTCATGGAGCCGTCCATGATGGTGTCCATGTTTGCGGGAAACGGATTGGCCTGCTTGGGCGCGTGGTCGTCCACCCACTTGTCCACCGACTGCATGGCGGTGCGCGTTTCGAAGCCGCTGGGGGTATTGCCCACCGCGCGTGTATCGAAGTGTCCGGTGGTCACGTAATAGTAGGCGCCGCCGAAAACCACCAGCAGCGTGACAATGATTCCTACGATGAATCCGCGCATTACGCTCCCCGAATGCCTGGCTGGCTGTGCAGCCCGAGAATTCAACATCCTACTACGACAGCCGCGCTGGCTGCCGAGCTTTACAAATCGTAATCCGGCCGTCATGAGCTGACTTGCGCCATGAACCCGGCATCCCGGGCTAGGTTTTGCCCCGCTCCTAGCCAGCCAAGGTGACTGGCGAATACCATGCCGTCCCTCCTCCGCTACGACATTGCTTCCTCAGCTCAGAGCCGCACTCTTGCTAACATCAGAGAGTGACTAATTCTTCTCGGATTCGCGTCCGTTTTGCTCCTTCCCCTACCGGGCACCTGCACGTCGGCAATGCCCGCACCGCGCTGTTCAACTGGCTGTTCGCGCGCCACGCGGGGGGCGTTATGGTGCTGCGCATCGAAGACACCGACGTTGAACGCAGCGAGGCCCGCTTCGAAGGTCAACTGCTCGAGGACCTGAAGTGGATGGGCATCGATTGGGACGAGGGCCCCGATGTCGGCGGTCCGCACGGTCCTTATCGCCAGAGCGACCGCCTCGAGCTCTACCGCGAACATGCCGAGCGGCTGGTGCGCGAGGGCAAGGCATACCTCTGCTTCTGCTCGCAGGAGGAGCTGGAACGCGATCGCGAGGAGAAGCTAAAAAACCAGCAGCCGCCGATCTACTCCGGGAAGTGCCGGACCCTCGATCCCGCGGAGGCGCAGCGCCGCCACGCAGCGGGAGAGCCTGCCGCGATTCGCCTACGCATTCCCGAGCACCCCATTCGCTTTCACGACATCGTGCATGGCGCAGTCGAGTTCTCCAACGAAGTGGTCAGCGATCCCATCATTCTGCGCTCCAGCGGCATTCCGGTTTACAACTACGTAGTCGTCGTCGATGACGCGCTGATGAAGATCACTCACGTGATTCGCGGCGACGACCACCTGTCGAATACCCCGAAGCAGGTGGCGCTCTATGAAGCGCTGGGCTGGCCGGTGCCGGAATTCGCTCATCTCTCCACCATTCTCGGGAGCGATCGCGAGCGTCTGTCCAAGCGCCACGGCGCTACGTCGATTGCCAATTTTCGCGAGATGGGTGTGCTGCCCGAAGCGCTGATGAACTACCTGGCGCTGCTGGGTTGGGCGCCCAGCGGCGGCACGCGCGAGATCTTCACGTCTGACGAGCTGAAGAAGGAGTTTTCACTCCAGCGCGTCACGCCCTCGCCGGCCGTCTTCGACATGGAGAAGCTCTACTGGCTAAACCGGCATTACATCAAAGAAAGCTCGCCGGAGCACATTGAGAAGCTGGCGCTGCCGTTCTTCGTGGGCGCAGGATTCATTCCGACTGACCTCTGCGAGCGTGTGGCTGCCTGGTTCGGCAAGGTGGTTGCGCTGCTTGCGCCATCGGTGAATAAGCTGGACGAGCTGCCCGAGCGCGCCAGCTTGATCTTCCAGTACGACGCTGCCGCTGCGGTGAATTCGCCGGGCAATGCCGATGTCCTGGCAGCGCCGAAAACCGCCGACGTGCTGAGCATATTTGCGCAACAGGCGGAAGCCGATGCATCGCCGATGACTCCCGAGCGCTTCAAAGCAATCATGAACCAGGTGAAAGCCAAGACAGGCGTGAAGGGCAAAGAGCTCTTCCATCCGGTGCGAGTTGCGCTTACGGGTTCGCATTCCGGTCCAGAGTTCGACAAACTGATTCCGATTATCGAGGAAGGCTCGCAGCTCCCGCTGCCGCAACACGTGATGAGCGTGCGCGAGCGCCTGGCGTCGTTTCAGACTGTGCGCCGCATGCAGAACTAAGCCTGAAATCATGAGTCGCAGAGAAACGACAGCTGGGAATGGCCTCTAACCGTGCTGGCAGTGCTGCTGACTGCTCCCGGAGGATCGAAGCCGGTGAAGGTCCCGTGCTTGGAGACTGTGAAACTGTGGAAAGGACGGGTCGCGCACGACGCCACAACACAAGAAAATCCTGTCATTTCGCCGGAGGGGTTGAGACCGGTGAGGACTGTGCCGTTCGCGCCGGGAAAGTTAACCGTTGTGTATTGTCCGTTGTCCAGGATGAAACCGTGGCTGACGCCGCCTGAATCGACGTACGAGCCCACGATAACTCCCTGCGGACTGATGAAGTTGGGAGTGGTATTGGTGGAACCTGGAGGATCGAAGGTGGTGAATACACCATTTCTTAATGTGAAACCATGGGTGAGACCGGAGCTGTCGGTTTCGCTACCGACGGCCGTGCCCTGCGGATTGGCCCCGGAAAGTCTACGGTTGTATAGTTAGGTTTGCGCCGATGCGATCGAGAAGCTGGCAAATGCGACCAGGATCGTACACATTACCAAGAACCGAAACGTCTTGTTCACGAAATTATCCTCCTGATTTTTCGCGTGAAGTTGCGGACCGAAAGCGCTGACGGGTGCCGACCATCTGGTCGACTACGCCGTGAGAGACTACGCGCAACATTTGGTTAGGTTGGATTTTGTTCTTTAGCTCGAAGACGGACAGTAGCTCTACGTCCGGCTTCGCCTGTTTTGCGATACCGTTGTTCTGTATCTTACCGGCCCGTAGGTCTGAACGCAGGATCGACACACAAACGGGCAAGGAGGCTTTGCACACGATCCCGAGTAGTCTCCCCACAGGCTGCGACTTCTAGACTGTGATTAAGCAATGCGGTTGCCATGAACTCCGCACGGAAGAATTCTTTCTTAAGAAGCAGATACAGATTAGAGGACGAGAAAATTGAAACCAAATATACTGACTTTTAGAGAATTGAATATCGGGTCTACCAATTAATGTAGGCAGGTTTTCTGATTCAGCGCTGCTGGTGCGTTCTCCACTGCAATAGCAATGCAGCATTTATGGGATCGACACGCAAGAAACAGTTATAAGTAGCCGGTACTTAGTTACCACTCACCGATAAAGCCTTCCGCAGATCCGCGACGACATCCCTGTAACCTACCAGACAAAATGGCAATGGTTAATCGCGAAGCACGTTTTATATAGCGTCTGGAGATGAGAAACACCACTTGCCTGTGGCCAGTTGTCGGTTACAAGAGATTTCTCGCTTGCTGGCGAGGACGAAAACCAGTCGCCGATTCGCCGGAGCGTTCACGGATAGCTGGAACTCGCCAAACGCCGGAATTTACCGGAGGGCGAGCCGTGCTGCTGAGTTCCAGGGTGCTGGGAAAAATAGCCCACTACCGGTTCCAGCGGCGCATTCTCCGAGCGCTTCTGCGGGAGTAGAATCATCTCAGCCATGGCCGACCTGTTCACCCCCGCCCGGCAGCAGACGCAAGAGCGCAACTGGATGCCCATCGTGATCGGTCTGATTGCGGTAGTGGTCATTGTCGGCGCTATCGTCGTCCTCACGCGCCACCAAGCTGAGACGGGATCCAAGGTCGACCCCTACGCCGCCAAACTGCAAGTCTCCAACCCAAAGCTGAGTGCGGCCGAGAACTACGTTGGCGGCACCGTCACTTATCTTGATGTGAACATCACTAATACCGGTGACAAAGCGCTGGTCGGCGGCGACATGAAGCTGGTGTTCAAGAATTCCCTCGACCAGGTGGTGCAGAGGGAAACGCTGCCTTTGCATGTGCTGGTGGAAAACCAGATGGGCGGCTACCCCGACCTGGTTGATCTCAGCCGGTCGACGATTGCCCCCGGCCAAACCAAAACCGTGCGGCTGACGCTGGAGCACATCTCCGCCGACTGGAACCAGAGCTATCCCGAGATGCAGTTGGTGAACCTGCGGCTCAAGGGATGAACCCAGCTCGCGCCCACTCCAGATCACAAACCAAACCGCTGTCTACGCCACCAGTTGCGCGCAATAGGCGCAGCGACGCGCGTCGATAGGGATATCGCTCTGACATTCCGGACACTTCTTCTTGTCGGGAAGCGCCTGCTTCTCAAAGCGTTTCATCAGTGTGTTCACCGGCAAGACGACAAAGTAATACACCGCCGCCGCAATCAGCAGGAACGCGATCACCGCGTTGATGAAATCGCCATAAAGAAATTTAGCGCCGTTCAGTTCAAAATAAAATCCGGAGAAGTCCGGCTTCTTCACGATGGCTGCAATGATGGGGGTCAGCAGGTCCTTGACGAACGCGGTGACCACGGTGCCGAAGGCGGCGCCGATAACCACACCAATGGCCAGATCGATGACATTGCCGCGCAGAATGAACTCGCGAAACCCTTTGAACATGCTGCCCTCCAACTTTTGAGGTTGCGAACCGCACCGCGGTCGCGCCAGAGAAGTATCGTCGCTTCGGTGGACAATTCGCAACCGGAAAGTAGGTCGTTGCGACCCCATGCTGAGGGGGCTCTTCTTACGCTACCTTTTTCTCTTCGAGGTGTGACTTGGTAAGGTCGCGGTCGTGCAGGCTGACCTTCTTCCAGTAGGTGTACCCGAACCAGGCGCCATAGAAAAACAGCAGCTGCCCCGTTGCCAACACCGTGCTGAGAAGCATACTGAGGCCGGTCATGCGGGACACGATATAGAAGTCGCCGCAGATGCCGAGCGCCAGAAACACCATCGCCCACAGCAGCGCGTGGGCCGTGATGTGATGCAGCATCTCGCTGTCGTCGCCCTGCTCGACGATGCGATGGTAGGCGGCGGGCAAGATCAGCAGAATAGTAGACGCCGCCACCGCCAGCAGGCTGGCCAGGTGCATCAGCTTCCAGACTTGCGGGATCTTGTAGAAGGCGGTCATCCACATGATGATCAACTGAAAGCCCAGCAGCGCTTGCGCGCCGGGCAACACCACGCGGCACTCGATCAGCACTTGCTTTACCCGGGTGGTGAGATCGGTTTCCTGTTCCTGCTTCATATCGGTTTCTCTCAGAGGATCGAACATCGCGTATAGGTGCACCTCGCCGCGCTTACGCCGCCTGGCGATCAATTCCAGCCCATACCAACAGAGCAGCGTCACCGCCAGCACCATGCTGCTGACGATCGCCGACGCCACAGTTCCCAAGACCCAATGCGCCCCGAGAAAAAAACTCAGGCTCATCGCCAGCGCGAAGGGGAATAGCCCGGCAGAGACGGTGAGGCTTCCTAGGCGATGCAACTCTGCGGTATTTCGTCCGTGCAAGACAATGCGGTGATACGGTGCTGGAATCATCAGCACGCCGAAACCAGTAAGCATCAGCCCCAGCGCGGCCAGTTGGATCTGCTGGCTGTACGGCGCCATCTTCTCGAATCCCGGTTCAAAGAAAGTTCTGAACCCAAACCCAATCAGAATCTGAATCCCAAGTACCAGGATTCGGGTCTCGTTCAGCACATTTTCGATTTTGTCTTTGAGGGTCGCCACGGCTCCGCAGTGTTACTAAAATGTAACTAAGTAGAGTAAGATTCGGGTGCTCCCGCGCTGAGTTGTGCCGGCAGCCCTGTGAATATCTTGGTACTGTCAGATAACATACTGATACAAAATGGCTTAGCTCTGGTGAATCGCATCCGGACCCGCCCCCTTTTGTGGTAAAATCAATACAGGTCAGCAGACGCTTAAGTTACTGAAATCTCTAGTAGATAGACAGTTTGCGAGAAGTTACTGCGGCGTACCGCGATCCGCAAGAACGGCAACTCGTGCGCGACTAGGTTGCCGATGAAATGGAGCAGGATGGCCTCGAAAGATTCCCAATCCACAGCCGCCGCAGCCGCGGAAAATATCAAGCCTATCCAAATTCCGGAAGAAAAAATTCTGCATGCGAACGGGAAGAACGGTAACGGCAAAGACGATGGCGACTACACTGCCGACTCGATCAAAGTCCTCGGCGGCATGGAAGCGGTGCGCAAGCGCCCGGCCATGTACATCGGATCGACTGGCGAGATGGGATTGCATCACCTGGTCTACGAAGTCGTCGACAACTCTGTTGACGAAGCGCTGGCTGGATTCGCCGATCGCGTCGATGTCTCCATCCACATCGACGACTCCATCACCGTAGTCGACAATGGACGCGGCATTCCAGTCGGCGAGATGGATGTCGATGGCGAGCGATTGCCGGCAGCCCAGGTCGTGATGACCATGCTGCATGCCGGGGGAAAGTTTGATAGCTCCACCTATAAAGTTTCCGGCGGACTGCACGGCGTGGGTGTGTCATGCGTGAATGCGCTCAGTCATCTGCTGGAACTCGAGATCTGGCGCGACGGTTCCGTATGGGAGCAAACGTACTCCAAAGGTGAGCCGACTTCCAAGCTGAAGAAGACGGGCACGACCAAGAGGCGCGGGACCAAGGTCCACTTCGTCCCCGACAAGGAAATCTTTACCGTCACCGAGTACAACTACGACACCCTGGCGCAGCGCTTGCGCGAGTTGGCTTTCCTCAACAAGGGCCTGCTCATCACACTCACCGACGAACGCACCACCGATCAAAAGAGTGGCGAGCCGAAGAGAACGGAGTTCAAGTACAACGGCGGCATCGCGGAGTTCATCAAGCACCTGAACCGCGGCAAGAGCGTGCTGCACGACAAGCCGATCTACATGGAAGCCGAGCGCGACAGCGTGGCCATGGAGATTGCGTTGCAGTACAACGACGGCTACTCCGAGACGGTTTTCAGCTTTGCCAACAACATCAACACAGTTGACGGCGGCTCGCATCTCCAGGGCTTTCGCTCGTCGCTGACTCGCACCATCAACGCCGCTGGGCAAAACCTCGGACTGTTTAAGGACGTGAAGGAAAACTTGACCGGTGACGACGTTCGCGAAGGTTTGGTTGCCGTCATCAGCGTGAAACTTTCGCAGCCGCAGTTCGAAGGTCAGACCAAGGGCAAGCTCAACTCCGATATCGCCGGCATCGTGCAGGCGTTCGTCAACGAGCGGCTGGGTGCCTTCTTCGACCAGAATCCGCCGGTCGCCAAGAAAATCATCAACAAGGCCATTGAAGCCGCGCGTGCTCGCGAGGCCGCTCGCAAGGCTCGCGATCTCACACGCCGCAAGGGCGCACTCGACGGCGGCGGATTACCCGGCAAACTGGCTGACTGCTCCGAACGCCAGCCCGAGCGCTGCGAGGTGTACCTGGTCGAGGGAGAGAGCGCAGGCGGCACTGCCAAGCAGGGCCGCGATCGCCGCTTCCAGGCCATCCTGCCGCTGAAGGGCAAAATCCTCAACGTGGAGAAGGCGCGCTACGACAAGATGCTGGGCCACGAAGAAATTCGCGCCATGATCACGGCGCTGGGCACCGGCATCGGCAAGGATGACTTCGATGTCTCGAAGCTGCGTTACGGCAAGATCATCCTGATGACCGACGCCGACGTGGACGGCTCGCACATTCGCACCCTGCTGCTGACGTTCTTCTTCCGCCACATGCAGGAGCTGATCAAGCGCGGCAACGTGTACATCGCGCAGCCGCCGCTTTATCGCATCAAGAAGGGCAAGTTCGAGCAATACATCAAGAATGATGCTGAGTTCGTGAAGGTGATGGTGAAGCGCGCCGCCGACGGCATCGTGGTGCGCTACGGCGAGGGCGCGGCCGCGCTGGATGGCGCGCCGCTTACCAAGTTTATGACCACCCTTAACGACTTCATCGGCTTCTTCGATAAGGTGGACAAGCGCATTCGCGACGAGAAGATTACCGAGCTGCTCTCCCAGGCCGATCTGGTGAAGCGCTCCGATTTCGAGGGCGACAGCCTGACGCCGGCAAAGAAAGTCGTTGCCCTGGCAAAGGCGTTGAAGGGAATCGCGAAGGAACGCGGCCTCAAAGAGGTGAAGGATCCCCACTTCGAGGAAGAGCACAGCCTGTGGGCGGTGAGCTTTGTGAACTCGCAGGGCGCCGAGCACGTCATCACCTGGGAGCTGGCCTCCACCCCTGAGTATCGCCAGATGATGTCGAAGTACAAGCAGATCGAGCAGTACATGCAGCCGCCGTACTTCATCGAGGCGGTGAAGAAGGACGCCGGCTCGAACGGCAAGGAAGAACTGAGCGACGCCGAGCGCGCCGATCAGGAGAAAGCCGAGCAGAAGAGCCCTAAGGCTTCCAAGCGCAAGAGCGAAGCCGAGATCGTGGAGAAGTCCTCTCCGCGCGAGCTCTTCGATTACGTCCTCAACGAGGGCCGTAAGGACTACACCATCCAGCGCTACAAAGGTCTCGGCGAGATGAGCTCGCAACAGCTGTGGGAGACCACCATGGATCCCGAGCGCCGCACCTTGCTGTCGGTAAGGCTGGAGGATATGACCGAGACCGAAACCATCTTCAGCACGCTGATGGGCGAAGACGTCGAGGCCCGCCGCAAGTTCATCGAAGAGAATGCGCTGGAGGTGAAGAACCTGGATATTTAGAGCAGTTTGCTGAGAAGAGCAACGGATCGGAATTGATTGAAAAGCAAGGTTTATATCGAAACGACAATTCCGAGCTACCTGGTGGCACGGCCGAGTCGTGATCTGCTCATAGCTGCGCACCAGCAGATCACTCGCGAATGGTGGCAGCATCGTCGTTTCGAGTTTGATCTCCGCATTTCCGCGTTGGTATTGCAGGAGTGCGGAGCCGGTGACGTACGACTTGCCGAGAGACGCCTCGAAATTGTGGAAGGGATCATGGGCCTGGCGATCGCGAGTGAAGCATCAGATCTAGCCAAGGCCCTTGTGTCAGAGGCTGATCCCGCGCAGGGCAGCGGCAGACGCTCTTCACTTGGCGGTGGCCACGGTGTATGCTTGCGATTATTTTCTTACATGGAACTGCAAACATCTCGCGAACGCCGAAATTCGGCGCCCTGCTGGGGCGTTAGTCCGTAGTCGAGGGTGGAATTTTCCCGTGGTTTGCACGCCCGAGGAGTTGATGGGGGACTGACATATGGACATCCATGATGAAATCGTTGACGAGGTCCGGGCCAATCGCGAGGCGTACGCAGCGCGGTTTGACTTTGATCTGGATGCAATTTGCGAGGACTTAAAGAAGCAGGAACAGACCCATCCCGAACGTCTCGCCAAACTGCGCCCGGCTCAACCCAAGCCATCTGTCGCAAGCGGCCATTGAGTCGGTGGCCAAACTGCCGGCATCTTCGTGCGCTGAGCAGTGATGACTGTCGAAGCCCGGCGCAAGTTCATCGAAGACAATGCGCTGGATGTGAAAAACCTGGACATCTAGTCTGCTCTTGAGCGCCCACCCAGGCCGGCTGCCTGGGTGGGAGAGTCCCAACAGTCACGCCCTGGCTTCCGTTCCCTGCGTCTGCGCCATGGAAGTCAAAATCGCGGCAAGCCGGTCGTAGCTGGCAGCCACCCCGGTTTCCATGCCGGTCTTCAGCACCATATCGCGAGTCTCCTTCGAATCGTATTGCACGGCCAGCGACACGGTTGTCCCACCGCCGTGCTCGACGAACGTGGTTGTGTTGATCGCCTCGCCGGGATACCAGGGATCATCGAAACTTTCGCTTGCCACCAGGCGCTTAGGCGCCACGATCTCTTTAAAGGTGCCATGCGCCTTCATCTCTTTACCGGCGGCATTGCGCCAGACATAGCGGTAAACCCCGCCGACTTTCAGGTCGATCTCACAGACCGGCATCGTCCAACCCTCCGGCCCGGTAAGCCAGCGTGCCACCAGTTCGGGCTTGGTAAAAGCCTCGAACACCAATTGACGGGGAGCGTCGAAGACGCGGGTCATTACGATCTCCCGATCGCTCGGAGTATCGATCGTCATCTTGCCTACATTTCTCATCGCTGATTTCTCCTCTTCTTTTTTTCTGTACGCGAAGTCTTTCTGCTGGATTTCATTTCCGCCAGCAGCGAATCCAAACGGTCAAAGCTGGCCTCCCAGAACTGGCGATAGCGCTCCAGCCACTCGTCGGCTTCGGCGAGCGGCTTGGCCTCCAGGCGGCACGGCCGGCGCTGCGCATCGCGACTGCGCGAGATCAGCCCCGCACGCTCCAGCACCCGCAGGTGCTTGGAGATGGCGGGCTGACTCATGCTGAAGGGTTCGGCCAGTTCCATGACCGAAGCCTCGCCGGAGGCGAGCCGGGCGAGAATGGCCCGCCGCGTGGGATCGGCCAGGGCGGCGAAGGTGGCATCGAGATCGTGGGGGCCGTCGAAGTTCATAACTGATAAGTTATATAACGCGTAAGTTATATTATGGTTTTGGCTCGTGTCAAGTGTTTATTTGGAAAATCTTCGGGCGGCGCCATCGCCCATGGGGCAGGAGTGTCTCCGGAGGCTAGCGTGTTTTCAAGTTTGGGAGAGTCAGAGCCAGACAGTGGATCTTTGCCGAATATCCACCCTGCGCTGCCTGTCGATCTACAAGGTGTGGCTAGCTTGATCTATAATGACACAGATCGCAATTAGTGTCACAAAATTGGGAGGCTGGCATAGAAATGGAAGTCCGCCAACGGATCAATGAAAACGGGCGAATCGTTATTCCTGCTGCACTACGCAGGCTGCTTGGTGTCGAAGTTGGTGATGAAGTCGTCCTCAAGGTTGTGGGGGACGAACTCCGGATCACAACGCAGCGACAGCGGATTCAGCGAGCACAGCAGCGGGCGCAAAAGTATCTAAGGCCCGGGACATCGCTCGTGGATGAGTTGCTCAGAGAGCGACGCGAGGCCGCCCGGCATGAATGAGGTGGTGCTCGACGCCTCGGCGATCCTTGCCCTAATCAACGCAGAATCGGGAGCGGAACGTCTAACGGATCGACTGCTCAGGAATGCGGCTTGCAGTACTGTCAATCTCGCCGAGGTCCAGGCCAAGCTGGTGGCCCGAGGATGGGCCCCCGACGAGGCCTGGGAAGATGCGACGAGTGCCATACGAGAGGCCGTCCCCTTTTCCGAGGAGCACGCGAAGATCGCAGGGAGCCTGGTTGCGCTGACACGGCACCTGGGACTCTCGCTCGGAGACCGTGCCTGTCTTGCCGTCGGGATCTCGCTGAAGCGGCCGATCTACACCGCCGAAAAGCTCTGGAACAAATTGCGACTGGGTGTACGCATACACGTCATCCGATGAGAAAACCCCACCCAAGCAACCGCAGCTTGGGTGGGGCACCCTCCTGATTTTCGGGATTTAAATTTACTGCACCAGTACGCCCGTCTCGCCGTTGCCATTTTCGGCGGCCTCTTCCGGTGGGATGACCGATGCCGCAGCCAGGCGGTCGCCTTCCTCCAGATGTAGCAGGCGTACGCCTTGCGCGGAGCGGCCGGATTCGCGGATGTTCTTGCTGTCGATACGGATGATCTTGCCGAACTGGCTGATCACCATTACCTCCGACTTCTCGTTCACCAGCATGATGGAGACGACCTTGCCATTGCGCGTCGTGGTCTTGACGTTGATCACGCCCTTGCCGCCACGCGATTGCAGGCGGTATTCATCGACGTCGGTGCGCTTGCCGTAGCCTTCCTCGGTGACTGAGAGAATCAGGTTCGACTCGGTCTCTCCGTCCTTCGCCTTCTTGCGCTCCTTAGGCGTGACCGCCATGCCGACGATATAGTCGCCCTTCTCCATGTCCATGCCCCAGACGCCGTACGCCCCGCGACCCATGGAGCGAACGTCGTCTTCGTTAAAGCGGATCGCCTTACCTTCATGGGTGGCGAGAAAGATGATCTGGTTTCCGTCGGTGCAATTGGCCGCAACCAGCTCGTCGCCGTCTTCAATGCCGATAGCGTTGATGCCATTCGACCGGACGTTGCTGAAGTCCTTCAACGGCGTCTTCTTGACCAAACTGTTGCGGGTGGCGAAGAACACATAGCGGTTCTCTTCTTCCAGATCGCGGATGGTCAGCAACGCGCGCACCGTCTCGCCCGGTTGCAGCGCCACCAGGTTGGCGATGGCTTTGCCCTTGCCGGCCGCGCTGAGCTCCGGAACCTCATAGACCTTCAGCCAGTACACGCGCCCCTTGTTGGTGAAGACCAGGATGTAGTCGTGGGTGGAGGCGACGAACAGGCGCTCGACGAAATCCTCCTCGCGCGTGCTCATGCCCTTGCGGCCGGTGCCGCCGCGCCGCTGCTGGCGATAGGTCGAGATCGGCGTGCGCTTCAGGTAGCCGGAGTGGCTCACCGTCACCGCAACCTGCTCGTCTGCGATCAGGTCTTCCAGGCTGAGCTCGGCGGCTTCGTCCTGAATGATGGTGCGACGCTCGTCGCCGTACTTCTTCTTGATCTCCTCCAGTTCCTTGACGATGACGCCGCGCAGCTTCTTTTCGCTGGCGAGAATGGCTTCGTACTCGGTGATGCGCCCGCGAACCTCGGCCAGCTCTTTCACGATTTCGTCGATCGACAGGCGCGTCAGGCGGTGCAGTTGCAGTTCGAGGATGGCTTCGGCCTGCACGGTATCGAATGGCTTCGTCAACTGCGAGGGCACCAGGCCCTTCAGCGACGCCGTCTTGCCAGACTTGCCCTCCGATACGCTAACCGTCCTGCCGGAGAAGTACTCAATCAGGTTGGTGCGGGCGTCGGCGCGGTTCTCGCTACCTCGAATGATGCGGATGACGTCGTCCACGCGATCGAGCGCAACCTGGTAGCCCTCGAGGATGTGCTCACGCTCGCGCGCCTTCATCAGCAGGTAAGCGGTGCGGCGCCGCACTACGTCGATGCGATGATCGACGAAATACTGGATGGCCTGCACCAGCCCCATCTCTTTAGGCTGGTTGTTGACCACCGCCAGGAAGATCATGCTGAAGCTCTCTTGCATCGAGGTGTGCTTGAAGAGCTGGTTGAGCACGATCTGCGCCTCGCAGCCGCGCTTAAGCTCGATGACGATGCGCATGCCTTCGCGATCGCTCTCGTCGCGCACGTCGCTGATGTCCTCGATCACCTTGTTGTTCACCAGGTCGGCAATGCGTTCGATCAGCTTCGCCTTGTTCACCTGGTAGGGAATTTCGGTGACGATGATGGCGTCCTTGTCCTTGGTCAGGTGCTCGATGGCGGCCTTGGCGCGCATGAGGAAGCGGCCACGCCCGGTGCGGTAGGCTTCCATGATGCCGCTGCGGCCGTGAATGAAGGCGCCGGTGGGGAAGTCGGGCCCCTGCACATGCTTCATGATGTCGGCCAGCGTAGCGTGGGAATTGTTCACCAGCGTGATCGCGGCATCGACGATCTCGGTCAAGTTGTGCGGCGGAATCTTGGTCGCCATGCCGACGGCAATTCCGTCGGAGCCGTTGATGATTAGGTTGGGAATCCTCGTCGGCAACGCCAGCGGCTCGACCGTGGTGTCGTCAAAGTTGGCCACGAAGTCGACCGTGTCCTTGTCGATATCGGCCAGCAACTCCTCGGCGATCTCGGTCATGCGCGACTCGGTGTACCGGTAGGCCGCGGGCGGGTCGCCATCAACCGAGCCGAAGTTGCCCTGTCCGTCGACCAGCGGGTACCGCAGCGAGAACGGCTGCGCCATGCGCACCATCGCGTCATAGACCGCAGTATCGCCATGCGGGTGATACTTGCCCAGCACCTCGCCGACCACCTTGGCGCACTTCACGTGCTTGCGGTTGTGCAGCAGGCCCATGTCGTGCATGGCGTAAAGAATGCGCCGATGCACCGGCTTCAGGCCGTCGCGCACGTCGGGCAGCGCGCGCCCGATGATCACCGACATCGAGTAGTCGAGATACGAGCGCCGCATCTCCTCTTCAATGTTGATGGGCTGCACGTTGGCCGCGCCGGGGCCAATGTTGTCGAGCGGTAGTTGCTGGTTCGGATCGTCTGGCATCGTAAGCTATCAGCCGTCAGCTATGAGCCTTCGGCTTGTCCCTTCTACAAACTTGTGCGGAATCTGCGGACGCGGGAATGGCGTCGCCATCCCGGCGTGTTATCAAAAAATGATTGCTGTTTCAGGAGAAGATTCCCCGCCAAGCGCACCTCTCATTATAGCACAATGCGGCTGTGCGCTTTACCGTTAAGTGATTGCTGGACAATAGGTTAGCCACGGGCGGAGGCATAACTACAGGGATAGGGAGCGCTTTAGTCCGCACGGAGACTGTTCAGCCGTTCGACGATCTTTTCGAATGCCTGACGGGTGGGGTGGCTGGATTCATCGACGTAGTACTCGGTCAGCACCGAATGCGCCTTTTCTGGAATGTTGCCCGGATGATCGGGCCCCGTGGGAATCGACTCGCCGCGGAAGCATGGGCCGAAGACTCGATCGAGCGTCTGGAATCGCTCGGGCGGACACTCTTTGTCGGTTTCGAAGCGGAAGCCGAGCACCGGTGCGATTCTTGCGCGCTCCGCCGCTTTTTGCAAATCGGCATCCGGCACACCCAAGGCGGCTTTGCGGTTTGCCGACCTTGCGCGCAACGGCACCGAAGGCTCGCACATAACCGGCACCAGCACCGATTCATCGAGCATGACCGAGATGACCAGATGGCCGGTAAGACACATTCCAATCACACCAACGCCCTTTCCGCCACACTCCTGCAGCATCCGTCGGCAAAGGGCGCGCAGCCAATCTGCAATGCGACTGGTGCCATTGGTGGTCAACGCGTTCAATTCATGGCGAAGACACCAGAAGGTTCCCTTCAGACCGGTCGCGACGCTGTACATGCCGGGCTCGCCAAAAAGAAGCGGGAGGTACGTGGAGAATCCGCGTGCGGCAAGGCGGTTGGCCACATCGATACACTGCTGGCTCATGCCAGGTAGCTCGTGCAACAGCAAGACGCCAGGTCCGGTGCCGTCGCCATAAACGCGGTGGCTGATGTTATCGTGACTGAAAACGAATCGGGGGGCGTCAGTAGCTCTCATGTCGTGCGGCTCCTCGTCCAAAGCGGCATTTAAATGCATCCTGTAGAAGAAAGAGCCCTGAAGCCGTGATCTTCAATACCGAAGCGATTTCCGCAGGCAGCGGCGTCGCTTCTCTTCGCATTCGATACCGGTGATCCGATCGTCGATAAATTCCTTGCGCGCCGCCAGCAGGCACCGAGTCACCATCGAGTCAGGTGAGCATATGAGATAGGTCAGGCCGGCGATGACCAATCCGACCGCTATAGTCAGGTAGCGCCAATTGTCGGGGTACAGCCCGAAGCTCGCCATGATGATAGCTACGGCTGCGCCGCAAACCAGCGCCGTCCCTGCTGCATTCGCCTCGATCAGCTTGTGCCGGGTAGCAAAGATCGAGCTCAACTCGGCCCCACCTTGTGGTTGCGATACTGGCTGCGGTTCAGACATGGAAGCCTCTCGCCTGTGTATTTGGCGGCTGCTCGCTCTTCGCTCGCTGCCGTTTCCGGTATTCAAGTAATTCGGGTTGGTCGCTCACCATGCACCATGCGCGGCACAGCGCATTGAACGCGCGCGCCTGGCCCCAGACGGCGAACGCAGGCGCCAGACCGGCTGCCGCGAATACTATGGCGGCAGCAAGGCCATTCCAAGCTGGGTGATCCTTCCGAACCGAAAGAATCACGCCCGCTGCAATCAGGCCTGCGACGAGTTCATTCACCATCTTCCATTGCGGCCGGACATACGGCGGCGGTTCCGGCGCGCCCTCCACGGCGTGCTTGTCTTCATGATGCCTGAAGTACTTAACCAAACCGATCCGGTAGCGCTTCCGACAGCCACCGAACGTAAGCAACAAGAGCACAACGGTGCCCAGGCCAAGCAGGAGCTTGGCTATCCAGTCCTCAAATCCGCCAATCAAAGGCCATGAATGCACGGATTGAGGAGAAGCTACGCAGATGGCAGCCAAAGCCAGCAATGCGGCCAGCAACGGATACCTCGGCCACATGTCCGGAGCATCATTCAGCAGCGGATTCGCGTCGGTCTTGAAGTCCAGAACGGCCTGGGCCCTCTCACCTGGGCTCAATGCAGAAAACCGTCTCTGGTCGGCTTGCCGGGGCGGCAGCTCAGGAAACAGCGGCTCGTATTTCTCTACACCAAAATCCTTGGGCAAGTTCGACGGGCGGTATGCCGCAACCGCCTTTTGTCGTGCAACCACGCTTTCATGTACGACGACGGCGGGCGGCAAGTGCCGGTAAGTGCCCAGGGGCGGCCAGGTCCAATGTTGCATTCCCCGCCGCTTGTCCCACTTATAGTGCGGCAGAAACTCCACTGCCCACCACGCACCGTGAAGCGACTCGTGCTGCCCGTCCGTCGCATTGGGCGGTACGTAGGGCGTGGGACAGGCCAGCCCGAGGACTCGCTTAGCGTTATCCTCCTTGATGAGAAGACCCTTGCCGATGGCCTCGCGCAGCATCCATTCCAGCGTAATCTTCGACAGGCCGCTCTCGCCTTCGGGATAGCTCCCTCCGACGTCCGAATGGACTCCTGCGAACCAAACCTGCTTGATGTCTTGCGTCACGCGGTATTGGGGATCTCCCGCCTGAAATGGTTTGCCCCAAAGATTGTCACGGAAGAAGCACCGGCGTTCGTCAATCGAAACCGCGTGCCGTCCATTCACCATGATGGGATTACACGCGGTAAATGGAATGACGACGGGATCGGAGATCCATCCCACCGAGCTCACCGTATCCCACACTCCTACGAAATGGATCAGCACGTCGCGGGAGTAAGTGTGCTTGAACTCTTCGGCTACCTGGAAGGTGTGAGACATGCCCTGCGCTTCCCGGCTGCGGCTGGCAAATTTCTCGGTGATGTAGGGGATCAGTCCTTCATTCCCCCGCTGGAGCAGCCCATACATGTGGAGCAGTCCGCCCAATGCCCTGGCCGTGTAGGCGCCGCGGCTGAAGCCGAACAGGAAAATACGGTCGTCCGGCTCGTACGTCTCCATCAGGTAACGGTAGGCGTCGGAAATATTGGCAGTAACGCCATAGCCGAACGCAAGTCCGCGTATGATGTCCCACGACTTGCCCAGACGCGTTCTGGCGCTGGGAGACCCCATGGTTCCAACGCCCGGGTGGTAGTAGAAAACCTGATGGCGGTCGTCAACGACCAATGTGCTGCAAAGTTTTACGACGTTAGAATTGCTGTCGCCAAACTCG
The DNA here is from genome assembly GCA_963785825.1 of uncultured Acidobacteriaceae bacterium. Lineage (GTDB taxonomy): Bacteria > Acidobacteriota > Terriglobia > Terriglobales > Acidobacteriaceae > Bog-257. Next base: position 218,951 of record CAWAWQ010000005.1, read on the forward strand.
TTGCCGGTCCCGTCACAGCAGACCACGATGTTCTTTGGCATATTTCCCGTTCCAGAGGGCATGGCGGGAGCGAAAGCCAGCCAGATTAGTGGCGAACCCCGAGTGTCGGAGTTATAGCCTGATTTGGCTCAGTTCGCAAGCAGAAGTTTCAACGATGAACGCAGATTTAGGGAGGGAAGGCAGGCTCGTCCGCTGCCGCGTCTGGACCTGGAGGTCTAAACGCAGCGCCAGAAAATCACGATGAGTACCCGTCGCAAAGTTTCTTGGGCGATAAGTGTGTGCGTGAGATCTATCGTTCGTTTCGGGTACTGGGAGCTAGCCCGCGAAAATCAAGCCCCGAAGCCTGCATTATTCATGAACAGGTCTTGCTTTGAAGGGGCGCGGCTTTCAGCCGCGCCGTAAACGGCCCTTCTTGACAATGGCTTTAGCCGCTGAGGGGCTCGCGGTTCGTGACACATTGCGAGTGCCCTCAGCGGCTAAAGCCGCCCTGCATTCGCGCATAACGGCGCGGCTGAAGCCGCGCCCCTTCCCTGAGATTGTGCGGGTCTCATGAATAATCCAGGCGAAGGGGCGGCTGCGCCGTTAGCCCAGGAGGAAGCGCAGCGGAGTCCTGGGTAGGGGTGAACAATTTTCCCGAGCCGCGGAGCGGCGACAGGGTTCTCACGCGCACACGATAAGTAGCCAGGCTCTTCGAGCATCGGAACTGTTGGGTTTCAATTTGGGAACTGTTGACAAGAAAACCTACAACGTTTCCCGTTTCGGCTTGACCTTTTGTAACCGCGCGTTAAGTTCGTGATAGAGCGCACGATTTTCTGGTCAATATCCGCGCCCTACCGTGCGCCTGGTGCGGGGACACGGCTACGGGGCAGAGAAGATCGATCTGTCGCCCCCCCATCGTCTCCTGTTGTCGAGCCTCCTACGACTCCAACTCTCCGCATCGCTCGATCTCTGGCAAAGCTGGTCGCACCACGGAGGATTTCGCATGACAAAACTACGGACTCATAGATTGTTTACTTTCCTGCCAGCGCAAAGCTGGAACGGCAGCAGTGGGAAGAAACCTAGCTTACCGGCGATGATATGCATCGTCGTTTTGTTTTGTGCCGCGGCAGCGATTGCCTCGCCTGCACAGAGCGTCGTATTCACAACGTTGGCGAATTTCGACGGGGCGAATGGTGCTAACCCTGGGAATATGGCTTTCGTTCTGGGCACCGACGGGAATTTTTACGGGACGACTGAAGCCGGCGGGATATACGACAGCGAGTGCGTCTCCGGCAGTTGTGGCACGGTCTTCAGGATCACCCGCGAGGGCGCGCTGACCACGCTGTACAGCTTTTGTGCTCAACCTGGCTGCCTTGACGGCTCTTTTCCTATCGCAGGGCTGGTACAAGGAAGTGACGGGAACTTCTACGGCACGACAGAACTGGGCGGTACCGGGTCGTGGGCGGCCTATGGCACGGTCTTCAAGATCAGCCGCGAGGGCGCACTGACCACGCTGTACAGCTTTTGCTCGCAAAGGAACTGTGTGGACGGATTGATGCCCGTCAGCCCGCTGCTCCAAGGCACCGACGGAAATTTCTATGGGACAACCGTGGGTGGTGGCGCCGGCAATTGTCCTGACATGGGCTGCGGCACAGTCTTCAAGATCACCTCCAGTGGTGCGCTGACGACGTTGTACGGCTTCCACGGCGCTGACGGAACCGAACCCGATGGGGGACTGGTGCAAGGTCGAGACGGGAACTTCTACGGGACAACCCACTGGGGCGGTTCGAGCGCCCATCCCTGGGGCACCGTGTTCAAAATATCTCCAGCGGGCGCGCTGACCACGCTGTACAGCTTTTGCTCGCAACCCAACTGCACGGACGGCGACCAACCTCTCGCCGGTTTGGTGCAAGCTAGCGATGGAAACTTCTACGGCACGACCGCGCATGGCGGGGCCAGCGGAGACCATGGCACGGTGTTCAAAATCACGCCAGCGGGCGAACTGACCTCCCTGTATAGCTTTTGCTCTCAACCGAACTGTAGGGACGGCGACCTCCCTGTCGCCGGTCTGGTACAAGCCAGCGACGGGAACTTCTACGGTACAACCTACAGCGGAGGGTCTAACAGCAACTGTAGCAATGGCTGCGGCACGGTCTTCAAAATTACCCCCGCAGGCGCGCTGACCACGCTGCACAGCTTCAACAGCACGGACGGCGCCAACCCTTACGGTGGACTGGTGCAAGCTCCCAACGGTTTCTTCTACGGAACAACCAGCGCAGGCGGGTCCTATGGAAGCGGCACGGTCTTCCGCCTCGCCGTGGTTCGCGCCTGCGCAACCTGCGGTCCGTGAGGGGCAAGACTTGAGATGACTGAACGGCAAACCGAATGTCCCATCCTGCGCTTGCATTTGGCGGGTGGTTCTATCCTGCGCTTGCATTTGGCGCGTGGCCTACCCAGGCGCGCTTTTCTTTGTGAGAATTAGAGCAGGCTCTGAAACTCTGCAACGCTAATTCCCAAGTCTTCAATGATGCTCCGCAGCGTTTTCGGCTTAAGGTCACGTCCGGAGTGCATTGGCACCACAACCCGTCGTCGGTCGGTTGGACGAACAAAAATGGCATGACTGCTCTATTGACGGCGAAATTCGAATCCGAGCCGCTAAGCAATTCGGGCAAGGTCTTTGCCGGTTACGCTTGGCAGTTTCGAAGTCAAGCGCTGATCTCAATGGGCTTGATGAAGATATCTTCTTCCGGCACCGGAAGCCCATCTTCGATTAGCGCCTCAATGTAAAGCTGGACGGCCTCGCGAACGTTGGAAATCCCTTCCTCCACGGTTTCACTTTGGGTGTGGCAGCCGGGCAGGGTGGGGCAGAAAACGTGATAGCCCCCATCGCTTTCCTTCTCGAAGATTACAGTGAACCGGTGAGTGGTCTCGCGGTGTTGTGTCGACATGAAAGTCTCGTCTCTCAGGCATCTTAGCCCGAGCTTATGCCTCGCCGCCAGTCCCTGTTCCCGAATGACAAAGGGTGCGCTCGGCACCCTTTCGCCATCGACAACTCCTGCAACTCTTATTTCTGGCCCGCCTGGAAGCGCCTGCCCGGCCGGCGTCGAGCGCGAAGTTCGAAAACCAGTTGCCCGAGTCGATGCTGGTGGCGCTTTCGACGATTTACGACCTGGCGCCGGAGGCGGTGCGCAACGATAACTTGTATCACATGGCAAGGAGGGATCGCTGCAATCCTTATCGCAAGGCGAGGTGGCGATTAATGCGCAAATACAAAGCGCATACAACGAGGCGCTGAATCATCACCAGGAACAGTTCGCGGGCAAGTGGCCGCCCAACAGCGAGCAACGCAGTCTGTTCTTGGAGATGGTTGCCGACGTCACGGTGCGCGGGTGATGAGAGATCGGTCGCGTGGTCAACTTTAATCTTCCCCAGCTTCTCTCGCCGAAGCCCCGGCCGCAAGAGCGGCGAAGGCCGCATGGTCGGGCAAAGCACAAAATTCAGGAGCTTGGTGCCGGGAGGGGGGGGCGAACCCCCATGACCCGAACGTCGGCGGATTTTGAGTCGAGCTAACGGCCATGCTCTATCCATGGGTCGCTCTGAGTCTTGAATGACTCCGCAACTGTGGATCTTGTGGGCGGCAATAAAGAGCTATCGCTATAGGCGGACCGGTAGTAACATGCCTGCCCATGTCCTCGCCGACTCAAGCCGGGCCACAAGACGAACCAGCGCAGCCACAGGAACAGCAGGTCCTTGTTCCCTGTTTGACCTGCCGCGAAGCGATCCGGGCGGGCGCGAAGAAGTGCATCCATTGTGATTCATTTCAGGACTGGCGCGGAAAACTAACCGTCAGTAGCTCTGTCCTGGCGTTAATTGTCGCTCTGGTCTCGGTTCTAGGCGCGACCCTGCCGGCCTGGAAAGCCGCCCTTACACCGCACGACTCGGATGTCAAGATCTTCTTCATAGGGCTCTCGGGCCAGCGCCTGCACGTCATGATCGCCAACTCGGGGGACCGTCCAGCCGGGATTCTGAAGACGTGGCTCCGCCTGAAGCAGAACAACGAATACATCACGATTCAGATGGGCGGGCCCTCGGGCGAGATCCATGAGAACCTGACGGTGGTCGCGAATGTCTCGACCAATTTCAAATTCGCCCCCGAGCACCTGCAAAACGCCTCTGCCGGCTGCGAGCTGGGCATCGAGGTACTGTCGTTTCGGCGGAATAAGGAGATATCCACGATGGATGTCGCTCCCGACATGTGTCGAGAGTTCATGATGAACCATAAGCCTTTGGATTGGCAGTAACGCGAGGTAGTGTCCCAGCTCCCTTGACCAATGACTTTAGGCTGAATGCCGAAGGGCAAATCCCGAACATCACGCCAAACTCAATGAAGGCGTTGCGGCTTGGAATGACTGGAGAGATCGGGAACCCGCCTTACTCCCCGACCTCAGCAGTGCTAACCTCAACGCCGCAGACCTTCGGGGGGCAATTCTGGCCGCCGCCGATTTATCTAACGCTAACCTTGGAATTGCCAATCTCTCATTTGCAAAGTTATCGAGAGCAAGGCTCAAAGGCGCTTATCTCGGCGGCACAATCTTGACCTACGTCGATTTGTACGGTGCAGACTTTACTGAAGCTGACCTCCGTTACATTAATTTTGGGAATACAGACTTGAAGGATGCGGTGGGTCTCGGTTCTTGCCGGCATCTGGCGCCGAGCTTTCTCGATTACGCTACTCTCGCCCGCTCGTGGCCGCTTCCGCTCGCCTTCTTACGAGGCTGCGGGCTTCCTGACCAGTACATCGAATATCTGCCATCGCTGTTGAACCAGGCGATTCAGTTCTACTCGTGCTTCATCAGCCATTCGACAAAGGACAAAGAATCTGCCGAGCGGATTTATAGCGATCTGCAAAACAAGGGGGTGCGCTGTTGGTATGCCCCGGAGGACCTGAAGATCGGCGACAAATTTCATGAACGCATCGAAGAATCGATTCGCATTCACGACAAGCTACTGATCGTGCTCTCGGAAGCCTCCGTCAACAGCACCTGGGTTGAACGAGAGGTTCAGGCTGCGCGTGAGCGGGAGGACAGAAGCGGCAAACTGGTGCTGTTTCCCATTCGCATCGACAATGCCGTGATGGACACGACGAAAGCCTGGGCCGCCGACCTTCGCCGAGGACGGCACATCGGCGATTTCACCCGCTGGAAGGATCACGACTCCTATGAAAAGGCATTTGAGAGACTATTACGCGACCTGAAAGCGGAAAAAGCAGCTACTGACTGATCAATCAAATAAGCTAGCGCGAGGTTGTGCAACGTTTCAAAGGGCATATGCTTGGTGCCGGGAGGGGGGGTCGAACCCCCATGACCCGAAGGTCGGCGGATTTTGAGTCCGCTGCGTCTGCCAGTTCCGCCATCCCGGCTGAGGAGAAGTAAATGTCTGCGGAAGAGCAACTTACTCATGCAGCGGTGATTAGCTTCGCTTGCTCCAACTCGCTGCTGCTGGTTCTGCCTTCCGTTGCTCCGCCTGGGCAGCATCAGTATCGCACAGGCTCTGTACCGCCGCTAGCCCGCATTTCTCACCGGCACTGATTTCGCGCCATGTAGGGTGGTCATGGAGCGCACGGGCGGTTCGACTGGCCGGGGTGTCGTGGAGACGAGGTATTTTTGTGGGCACGCGAGGTGCTGATGCGGGCTGCGGCATAGCTTTTGTGCATGGCTCCGCCGGGATGATGGCATCCGGCTGACTAAAAGCGGAGTTTACACGCAAGGCGGTGGCCGGTTTCAGCAGCGCAGGGCGTGAAAGGTGTGGGCGTAGAGATTTTTCCACGGATAAGATGCAGTGAGCTGCAGCACCACCCGGCGCACGCTGATGCGCACCAGGGCGCCGATTTTGAACAGCCGCAGGCGGATGGTATCGACCTGCGCCTGGGCCCATTCAGTGCCTTTCAGGCCGAGGCGACGCAAGGCTTCGATCAGGGTGTAGGCCAGCGCCGAGAAGTAAAGGCGCAACTGGTTGCCCTGCATCTGCTGGGTAGAGAGCCGGTCGGCGAACAGGCACATCTGCTCTTTAATCCGGTTCTCCATTTCGCCACGGGCGCAGTAGAACTTCTCGTATAAGTCCTGCGCCGGCCACTGTTCCGCGCTCAGCGAAGTCACCACGAAACGCGGGTTCTCACCCTTGGCGAGATACTCGGCTTTGGCCACCACGCGGCGCGAGCCCGACCAACTCTTGCGGGTGCGGTAGCTAAACTCGGCGAACACGCGTGCCGCTTGGCCGGTCGCCTGGTGCTGAACCCGAGCCTGCTGCATCTGCGCGCCAATGATCTTGCTCAACCGCTGGTTGCGCGCCAGGCCGAAGGCATAATCAATCTGGTGGGCCTCGCACCAGGCCATCAACTCCTCGCGGCAGAAGCCGGAGTCTGCCCGCAGCACGATGCGCACCTCGGGCCAGCGCGCACGCATCGGGGCCACGATACGCTGCACCTCTTCGACCGCCCCGGCGGCGGCGTCCTGATTGGCCGGACGGAGCCGCGCGCACAACAGCTGATCGCCGGCGAAGATGTACAGCGGCAGATAGCAGTAGCTGTCGTAATAGCCGTGGAAAAAGCGCTCCGGCTGATGGCCGTAGAGCGGGATGTCGGTGGCATCCAGGTCGAGCACGATTTCCCGGGGCGGGGTGGAGTACGACTCCAGGAACAGGTCCACCAGCAGCCGGTCGATGGCATCGCAGGAGTAGCTGATCTTGTGATAGCGCTCGCTGCGACCGGTCAACTCCAGCCGGTTCAGGGTGCTTTTTCCGGCCAGCGGCTCGTCCAACTCGCGCTTGCCGCTGAGCAGGGCCAGCAGCGGATCGGAACGCAACTGCTCGTGATCGTTCAGATCCTCGTAGCCCAGGGCCAGCCCGTAAATGCGCTGCGCCAATATCGCGGACAAGGGATGGGTGACCAGCAGCGGGTCCCGGCCATCGCAGAAACAGCCCCCCAGCCGACCCAGCAGATTGATCCTGCGCTCCACCGCACGCAACAGCAGCGCCCCGCCGTCACTGCTGACCCGCTGCGCACTGAACTCGGTGATGACGCTACGCGAAAAATGGGGTGCAAATGAGAAGCAACTTTGATTACACTCTGTCTGCAAAGGCCGCTCCTTTCCGGGCACTCGACTACGTCTTTGACAACGCAGTTATGCCTGAAAGAACGGCCTTTGACTATTTATTTCTTCTCGTGACCCCTTTACTTCCTGCCTACGCCCTGTGAGAAATGCGGGCTAGTTGTTGCGTCGCAGCAACATGAGCATGGCCGCGCGATCTGAATTCTCCTGTCCCAGCCCAAACAAAAAGAGCGGCCTGGTCGGCCGCCCTCTCTGAACCTTCAGGCTCGAGACCTACAGAAGCTGTACGTTCTCCGCCTGCCAGCCCTTGGGCCCCTTGACTACGTTGAACTGGACAGCCTGGCCTTCCTGCAAACTGCGGAAGCCGTTTGACTGGATCGCAGAATAGTGGACAAATACGTCTTCGCCATTCTGACGGCTGATGAAGCCGTAGCCCTTCGCGTCATTGAACCATTTAACTGTTCCTTGTTCCATGGTGATGCAAGTTCCTTAAAATTGATGTAGCTGCAATTCGATCGGGGTGTGATGCAGGCAGGGATTGCTGTCAAGACAGGAACTGCTGCGTACAACGTCGATCAATCGAGCAGGTTCATGATAGCAGTCAGAGTGGGAAAGCCCAAGCAATTTCGCCCTGAAAAACTGCCAGGGGAACGGCAAGACTTGTATTCTCAATGTGTTACCGTGGTAGGTGTGCTTTTCGCTTTTGGCTCTTCGCTTTTCGCCAGAGCGGTCGCGAAGCACAGCGGGCGAAATCGCACCACCTACTGAGGTTAAGACGGGACGCGGAGGCCTTGGCCATTCTGGCGGAACCGCGAAGAGCGAAAAGCGAACCGCGAGTAGCGGCCTGACTATGATTGTCGGCACCGGTATCGATATTGCCGAGGTGGATCGCATCGCGCACTCGATCGAGCGCTTCGGGCGACGCTTCGTGGAGCGCGTCTTCACCCCCGGCGAAATCCGCTACTGCGAGTCGAAGGCGAACAAAGCAGAGCGCTACGCCGGACGCTTCGCCGCGAAAGAAGCGGCCATGAAAGCCATTGGCACTGGCTGGAACCGCGGCGTTACCTGGCGGGATGTGGAAGTGACACGACTTCCCGGCCAGCGCCCCACCATCGCCTTCCATGGCAAGGCGGCCGAGTTCTTTGCGCAGCTGGGCGCGGCGCGCGCGCATTTATCGATTACGCACACCAAAGATTCCGCTATGGCGCAGGTGATCCTGGAAGCGGAGTAGAAACCGGTTTCCATAAATGTAACTTGACTGCATCCTTGCCCCGCGGATCCAACGAACTTTTGGCCAGAAGGAGTCCGCTGGCCCAAGGTTTTTCTTGTTTCGGAGGGATACCTTGTTGACGGTTGCATGACTCGCTCCAATGTGACGCTGCGCACAACCACCTGTGTTACTGCCCTGGTCTGCTGTGCTCTCCTTTTTCTCCGCGCTACAATGTGAGCGATGCTGACTGCTCCTGCAGACACTGTCTGGGAATGCCGGCGCGGCGAATACACCGTCACCGCCGATCCCGCGCGTCTCGACATGGACGTTGTCTACGGCTACCTGTCGCGCGCCTACTGGTGCGAGGACATTCCGCGCCCCACGTTGGAGCGCGCCATCGCCAACTCGCTCTGCTTCGGCCTCTTCGAAGGCGACCGGCAAATCGGCTTTGTGCGGGTGGTTACCGATCGCACGACGTTCGCCTACCTTTGCGACATCTTTGTACTGGAGTCGAAGCGGGGCAAAGGGCTGGGGACCTGGATGATGCAGTGTGTTGTGCAGCATCCCGAGTTGCAGGGGTTGCGCCGCTGGCACCTGACCACGCGCGACGCCCACGCGCTCTATCGCAAAGTCGCCTTCGTGCCGTTGAGCAAACCCGAGCGTCACATGGAAATCTTCACGCCCGACATGTATAAGGGCGGCAAATCTTAGCTAAGGACGGAATCATGCCTATCAATCCTATGGAGCGCCCGCTGCCCGACGTCGATCCGCAGATTGCGCAAGCCATCGAAAACGAAGAACGCCGCCAGCACGAAGGGCTGGAGCTGATCGCCTCGGAGAATTTCGTGAGCGAAGCCGTGCTGGAAGCGGCGGGCTCGGTCTTCACCAACAAGTATGCCGAGGGCTATCCCGGCCGGCGCTACTACGGTGGATGTGAGTTCACCGACGTCGTCGAAAATCTGGCGCGCGATCGCGCCAAGCAGCTCTTCGGCGCCGAACATGCCAACGTGCAGCCGCACTCCGGCTCAACCGCGAACATGGCGGCCTACGCGGCCGTCATTCAGCCCGGCGACACGATCCTCGGCCTGAACCTGGCGCACGGCGGCCACCTCACACACGGGCATCCGCTGAACTTCTCCGGCAAGACCTACAAGATCGTTCCTTATGGCGTCACGAAGGAAACCGAGACCATCGACTATGACGAGCTGGAGCTCATTGCCGAACGCGAGCGGCCCAAGCTGATTATCGGCGGCGGCAGCGCCTATCCGCGCATCATCGATTTCGCCCGCATGCGCCAGATCGCGGATAAAGTTGGCGCGATCTATCTCGTCGATATGGCGCACTTCGCCGGCCTGGTCGCTGGCGGAGCGCATCCTTCGCCGGTGCCGCACGCGCAGATCGTGACCAGCACTACACACAAGACGCTGCGCGGGCCGCGCGCCGGGCTGATCCTCTCCAAAGCCGAATATGCCGCGCCTATCGACAAAGTAGTGTTTCCTGGAATGCAGGGTGGGCCGCTGGTGCACATCATCGCCGCCAAAGCTGTGTGCTTCCTGGAGGCGATGCAGCCCAGCTTTAAGGATTACGCGCGGCAGATTGTTGCTAACGCGGTGGTGCTGGCGCAGACGCTGGCTGACGAAGGCTTCCACATCGTCTCCGGCGGTACCGATACTCACCTGATGCTGGTGAACGTCTTCGCCAAGGGCATGCTGGGCAGCGAGGCCGAAAACGCTCTGCACGAGGCCGGCATCACGGTGAACAAGAACGCGATTCCGTTCGACACCAATCCGCCGCTGAAGCCGAGCGGCATTCGCATCGGCACTCCGGCGCTCACCACGCGCGGCATGAAGGAACCGGAAATGCGCCAGGTCGGCAAGTGGATCTCCGAGGTGCTGCACAATCGTAGCGACAAAGCCGTGCTGGCGCGCATTCGCCGCGAGGTGTTGGAATTGGCCGAGGCGTTCCCGCTGTATGCATCGCGCCGGGCGAAGCACGCGGAGCCGGTGAAGGCGTGAGGTATAGCCATCCCCCACCTTTCGTCAAACCCGAGCGAGGGGGTGTGTGGACTGAACTTCCTTTTGGCAGTGAAGTGGGAAATGCAAGAACGAGCGCCGTAGGCGCGGAGTCATGATAGCCCAGCACGCAGCGAAGCGGAGTGCTGGGCAGAGTGGAAAAGATTATCGAGTCCTGTAGGGACGGCACGTCACGTCCCGAATCGGGAATTCGCGATTGCAGGCTCCCTGAGGCCGTCTGGCGTTCCCGGCGGCCCGGAAACTCAGGTAACGATCTTTTCGTCGTTGTACGCGCTTCCCAGAGCTCCCCAGAGGCACTTTAGGTGAGCATGGGATGGCCGAACAGTGCCAGAACGGCAAACGCGCAGCGGAAGGCTAGCGCGACCTCTTTGATCGCCGTCCCAAGGTATTCGCGTCGAGCCGACCCTCGCTCCGGGGTCATGAGGCGAGAGAGCAGACCGTTACCGCAGCGCCATCACCATCAGCTTGCGCTCGGTCATGTCTTCGATGGAGTAGCGCAGCCCTTCGCGGCCCAGGCCGGAGTCCTTCACCCCGCCGTAAGGCATCTGGTCCGCGCGGAAGCTGGGAACATCGCCGACAATCAATCCGCCCACCTCCAACTCGTCGAATGCGGATTGAATGAGCAGGGCATCACGCGTCATCAGGCCGGCCTGCAGGCCGTAGGCTGAGTCGTTGATGCTGCGCAGCGCTTCGGAAAAATTTTCGTAAGGCTCGACGGTCACCACCGGCCCGAAGATCTCGGCGCAATTTACCCTCATGTTGGGCGCAGTGCCGGTAAGCACAGCCGGTTCCACCATGGCCCCGTGCCGCTTGCCGCCGCACAGCAGCTTCGCGCCGCCCTGCACCGCTTCGTCAATCCACTCCACCACGCGCACCGCATCCTGCTCGCGAATCAGCGGAGCCACATCGGTGTTCTCGTGCATGGGATCCCCCAGCTTCAGCTTGCCAACTCCCTCCAGCAACAACTGGGTGAAGCGATCAAATACCGGCTGGTGCACCAGGATCCGCTGCACCGAGATGCAGGTCTGCCCTGCGTAGGAAAATCCGCCCGCAACGCAGCGATGCGCCGCATATGGCAGATCGGCATCGCTGTGGACGATCACGCCGGCGTTGCCGCCCAACTCCAGCGTGACCCGCTTCTTGCCGGCGCGGCTCTTCAGTTGCCATCCCACAGCCGCGCTGCCGGTAAAGGTCAGCAGCTTGATGCGATCGTCGGCCACCAGCACGGCGGCGTCATCGTTGGAGAGCGGCATCACCGCCAGCGCGCCGTCGGGCCAGCCGGCGTCGTGCACAATGTCGGCCAGCAGCAGCGACGAGATCGGCGTCTGCGGCGCAGGTTTCAGAATGATCGGACAGCCGGCGGCAATCGCGGGGGCAATCTTGTGCGCGACGAGGTTCAGTGGAAAGTTGAAGGGCGTGATGGCGAACACCGGCCCTAACGGAAAGCGCCGCATCAGGCCCCAGCGGCCGGCGGTGGACTCGAGCGTGTCGAGCGGGATGTACTCGCCATAAATCCGGGTGCTCTCCTCGGCCGCAATCTGGAAGGTGTTGATCGCCCGCTCCACCTCAATACGCGCGGTCTTGATGGGCTTCGCCGCTTCCTGGCAGATGGTGCGGGCAAACTCCTCGCGCTGTGCTGCGATGCCATCGACAATCTTGCGCAAAATGCCGGCGCGCTGATGCGACGCCATCTTGCGGGTGACGGCGAACGCTTGCACGGCTGATTCGATTGCGGTTTCGATATCGTCGCGGGTGGCCTCGCTTACCACCGCGAGCACACTGTGATCGTAGGGTGAAGTGATCACCGCCTCGCGTCCGTGCGTGCTGTAATCGCCGTTCAGAAAGAAACCAAAACTGCGTGCGGGAGTAGAGGTAGTGTGGCCCATGATCGTCCTCGCTGGAGCTAATCACTTCGATGCTGCTGGCAATGATTACGCAATCGCAGGCTCAATTCAAATGACGGCTGTCGGCGACCCCGCCAGTTCACGGCGCGCTTGCCACGTGATCCAGACAGGATTTCAGGTAAGGCCTCACAACATCGAGGGCGCCCAAGCCGGCTCCCGCATCCCAGCAAAGATCTTTGCGCACGTTGTCATCGTTACAGAACCGCTCCATCCAGCTACGCAGCCCCTCCACCGTGGCTTCCTCGCGGTATGTCACCATCACCAGCAGGCATAGAATCGCTTGCACCAGCAACATACGCGCCAGCACCGGACGAGTATCGGGCGAGAATCCCAGGTACAAATGGATCAACTCCTCCAGGTCCTCTACCTTTCGTCCAGTGTCGGGGTCAGCCGCGTCCGGATGCGCGATCGTCCGCACCTCGTTCTCGAACGCCCCAAACAACACCGGCTGCACGGCTTCATTCTGCGTGTGAATCAGGTGTTCGACGGCGTTATCCAGATCGCCGCCAACCAGCCCCTGCGGGTACTTAACTGGGTTGGTGAGCGTGTGCTCACGGTCCTGCCACACTGGGTCGTAATCCAGCTTGGGGGCCAGCGCCGCAAAATCGAAAGCATCGCCGTAGGAGCGGTACAGGGCCTTCAAGAGCAGGTATCGCAGGCGCAAAGTCTGGTCGAGCTTCAGATCGACAAAGGTCATACGCCGCTGGATGATGCGAAAGTGCACCGCGGGCAGAATGACTCGGTACGCGGTCGAGCGCAGGAAGTATCCGGGATGATCGATCCAACTTCCGGCTCCGACGCCGAGATGATGTTGGCGCGAGGTCCGGGCCAGCGCCGAGATGCGGCCATAGCAGCTATCGATCGCCTCATAGAGCTGCAGGAAGAGCGGCTCGACTTGCGTGTAGAGCCGCTTTAGCGCCTCGTATTCGTAGTCGCGCCGCGCGGCCTTGGCGCTGTTGCGATCGGCATAGTCCGCTTTGGAAGCCTCAATCTCCTTCTGCAGCTCGGCCTTCTGATTTTCGATGGTGGTCTGCAGGGCTGCCTTTTCGTCTTCAATTTTCTTCTGCAGTTCTGCCTTTTGATTTTCCAGCTTCTTTTGAGCGACAGGATTGAAAATCTGGCCGAGTACGGCGACCACCAGACTGACTCCTCCCGCGATAAGAGCGGCTGCCACCGGTGCTTCCATGACGTGCGATTCTACCCCGGCACGATGGCGTGTCAATCTACTTTTCGCATTTCCTATCCAGCCGCGGCTTGGGGTTGCTCTACAATCGCGTTCAGCATGACTGCCGCTTACCGCACCATCTTCCACGTCGATATGGACGCCTTCTTCGTCTCCGTGGAAGAGCTATTCGACCCGTCGCTGAAAGGCAAGCCGGTGGTGGTCGGCGGGCAGCGCAACGAGCGAGGCGTGGTTTCGGCTGCCTCCTACGCAGCGCGCAAGTTCGGCGTGCACTCGGCCATGCCGCTGCGAACCGCGGCCAAGTTGTGTCCACAGGCGGTCTTTGTCGATGGACATCCCGACCGCTATCGCGACTATTCCGCCAAAATGTACGAAGTGCTGAACCGCTTTTCGCCCAAGCTGGAGATGGTTTCCATCGACGAAGCCTACGTCGACATGACCGGCACCGAGCGGCTGCATGGCCCGCCGATGCGCGCCGCGCACGCCTTGCATACGGTGATGAAAGACACGACGCAACTGAATTGCTCGATCGGCATCGGCGCCTCGCGCCTGATCGCCAAAGTGTGTTCCGATCAGGCCAAGCCTAACGGCGTGCTGTGGATTCTGCCGGGCCGGGAAGTGGAATTTCTCGCGCCGCTCGATGTGCGCAAGATCCCCGGGGTCGGCAAGGTGATGGAGAAGCGCCTACAGGAGCAGGGCATCCGGAAAGTCGGCGACCTCGCCTCCCATGATGAGCATTGGCTGGAGGAGAACTTTGGCGCGCTGGGCGTTGCGCTCTCGGGCAAAGCGCGTGGCCTCGACGCCGGAGCCTGGTTCGATGCCGACATCGGTGAGGACCCGGGGCCGAAGTCCATCAGCCACGAGCACACCTTCTCGAACGACACCAGCGACCGGCAGCAGCTGGAATCGACTCTGGCACGGCTGACGGAGATGGTCTGCCGCCGCTTGCGCGAGCAAAAGCTGCATGCCCGCACCTTGCAACTGAAGCTGCGCGACTCCAGCTTCAACACCATCACGCGCGCGCACACGCTGAGCCAGCCGACATCCATTGATTCGGAGGTTCTGGCCGTCATCCGCGAACTCTTCCGCGCTAATTGGAAGGGCGAAGCCATTCGCCTGCTCGGGATTCATGCCGCACATTTCGAGGAGGAGAGCGAGCAGATGAGCATGGACGGACAGCACTCGCATGAAAAGTGGAGCCAGGCGCTCTCCGTTGCCGACCGGCTGCGCGAAAAGTATGGCGACCATGCCGTGTCACTGGCCACCGGCATGAAGGCGCGCTTCCGCGAACGTACCCATGAGAACCCGGCAGGGTTGCCGGGAAAGAAAAAACCCTCGTGATGGGTAGCACCGGCCCGTAAGAGCCAGAAGTTTAAGCACGCCGGGACGGGACGGGTAATCCGGCGACCATCCGCAATGTCCAGCCGTCACAGACACATGTGATTAGCACGCTTAGCCTGATATCTGGGGGCAATCGCATGTGTCTGGCAGTGCCGGGAAAGATCCTCAGCATTGAAGGGGAAGATCTGGCGCGCACAGCACGGGTCAGCTTCGGCGGAATCGTCAAGCAGGTCAGCCTTGCCTACGTTCCCGAAGCCGTAGTTGGAGACTACGCGATCGTGCACGTCGGATTCGCCATCAGCCTGCTGGATGAGCAGGAGGCGCTGCGCACCTTCGAATACCTGAAACAAATGGACGAGCTAGCTGAGTTGGAAGCGGCGGCGAGTGAGTCATGAAGTACGTCGATGAATATCGTCACGCCGAGGCCGCCAGTCAGTACGCGGCGCGCATCGCCCGCGTGGTCACGCGTCCGTGGACGATCATGGAAATCTGTGGCGGCCAGACCCACTCCATCGTCAAGTACGGCATCGACGAACTTCTCCCTAAGCAGATCACGCTGGCCCACGGGCCGGGATGCCCGGTGTGCGTCACGCCGGTCGAACTGATCGACAAAGCATTGCAGATCGCGGCGCAGCCCGGGGTGATCTTCTGCTCTTTCGGCGACATGCTGCGCGTACCGGGCTCTAGCACAAACGCGGAACTTGCCGGGTGCGCCGACCTCTTCGGTGTAAAGGCTGCCGGTGGCGATGTGCGCATTGTCTATTCGCCGATGGATGCGGTGCAGATCGCAAAGCGAAATCCGGATAAGCAGGTGGTTTTTTTTGCGGTCGGATTCGAGACCACCGCTCCTGCCAATGCGATGTCGGTTTATTACGCCAAACAACACGGCGTGACCAATTACTCCATCCTGGTGTCGCATGTGCTGGTGCCGCCGGCGATGGAGGCGATTCTTAGCTCACCCAGCAATACCGTGCAGGGCTTTCTCGCCGCCGGCCATGTCTGCACCGTGATGGGTTACAGCGAGTATTACCCGATTGCCGCCAAGTATCGCGTGCCCATTGTGGTCACCGGCTTCGAGCCGCTCGACCTGCTGCAGGGTATTTACATGTGCGCGCTGCAACTGGAGCATGGACGATTTGAAGTGGAGAACCAGTACACGCGTTCAGTTCGCCGCGAAGGCAACACGCCGGCGCAGGAACTGGTGGCGAAAGTGTTTCGCGTGGTAGATCGCAAGTGGCGAGGCATTGGCAGAATTCCGCAGAGCGGATTGGGGCTGGCCGAAGAGTATGCCGGCTTTGACGCAGAGACGCTCTTCGGAGTTTCCGGCTACACCGCGCAAGAAGATCCGCAATGCATCAGCGGATTGATCATGCAGGGCGCCAGGAAGCCGGAGGAATGTTCCGCTTACGGCGCGCGCTGTACCCCCGACCATCCCCTCGGAGCGCCCATGGTGTCTTCCGAAGGAGCCTGTGCCGCGTACTACCGCTATCGGCGATTGCGACGCGAAGAAGCGGTCGCCATAGGAGGCAGCAGCCGTGCCTGAGGTGAAGGAGTTTCGCGTGCAGTGTCTCTCGCCGTTAAACGATACCGAGCACGTGCAACTCGCGCACGGTGGCGGCGGCCGGCGCATGCACGAACTGCTGGAAGGTCTGCTGCTGCCCAGCTTCGGCAACCACATCCTGCTGGAACGCCATGACGGCGCGAGATTGAACATCGCCGGCGCGCGGCTGGCCTTCACCACCGACTCCTACGTTGTGAGACCTCTGTTCTTTCCCGGCGGCGACATCGGCAGCCTAGCCATTAACGGCACCGTCAACGACCTGGCCATGTGCGGCGCGCGGCCGCTTTACCTCAGCTCGGGCTTGATTCTCGAAGAAGGTCTGCCGATGGGGACCTTACGGCGGGTTGTGGAGTCGATGCGCTGCGCGGCAGAGGCAGCGCAGGTACAGCTTGTAACCGGCGATACCAAGGTCGTGGACAAAGGCAAGGGCGACGGCATCTTCATCAATACCGCGGGAATTGGCGTGATCGAGCGCGAAGTTTCGATCTCGCCGAAGAACGTCCGGCCCGCCGATGCCATCCTGCTCAGCGGCGATATCGGCAGGCATGGGATTGCCATTATGGCAGTCCGTGAAGGCCTCTCGTTCGAGAGTACGGTGGAGTCGGATTGTGCCCCATTGTGGGAGCCGGTAGAAGCGCTGCTCTCCGCCGGAATTGAAATCCACTGCCTGCGCGATCTGACTCGCGGCGGCCTGAGTAGCGGCCTAATCGAGATCGCCGAGGGCGCCGGCGTGCGTAATGCCATCGACGAAGCTGACGTGCCAGTGCGTGAAGAAATTGCCGGCGCTTGCGAAATCCTGGGGCTTGATCCTCTCTATCTCGCAAATGAAGGACGCTTTGTGGCGTTCGTCCCTGAACCTGAGGCCGACCGCGCGATCGAAATCCTGCATCGTTTTGCAGTCAGCAATGAAGCGGCCCGCATCGGCCGCGTGCTCGATGGCCCGGCCGGACTGGTCACCATGAAGACACAGTTGGGCACAGAGCGCATTGTCGATATGCTCAGCGGCGAACAGTTGCCCAGAATCTGCTGATCCCCATTGCCGCTCGCCATGATGTAAGCTGCTATGTCTTACAAATATTAGTTGTGAGCAGCCACTTCCAGAACTGCTGAATTCCAATAAGGGTAGTGCGGCGCTTCAGCGTCGCGTTTGCAGGCAATCAACGGATCGCTCTAGCCACTGTGGTCATTTGCAAATGACCACAGTGGCTGGAGCCCTAAACTCTTAGCATGACCTTAACGCTGGCTTGGAGGCCAGCTCTACCCGAACCACACCAACTCTGGAAATGCTTAGTCTACATTCTCTTGAGGAGAGCCCGGATTGAACCGCTTCGCCGTTACTGTTATCGCCTGCGCCTTCAGCCTCTCAATTACCGCTTTCAGTCAGCAGGGCACAACCAGTGCGCCATTCATTCCGCCTGACAAAATCTTCGGCTACCGTAGTCCCGCCGCCGAGCTCAAGGCCGAGAGCACCTTCCTCGCCGTGCCCAATCCGCAGTTGGCGAAGGAGCACCTGCAGGTCCTCACTGCGGCGCCGCATGTTGCCGGTTCGCCAGAGGATCGCCAAAACGCCGAGTACGTTCTGGAGAAGTACAAAGCTGCCGGCCTCGAGGCTTACATCCAGGAATACAAGGTGTGGATGGGCCTGCCCCTGGATGTGCGGGTTGACGTGGTTGCGCCCGAGAATGTCGTCATGCACGGTCCCTCGCCCGAGCGCGTCAGCGACGATCCCTTCCAGAACGATCCCCGGATTGTTCCCGCCTTCAACGAGTACTCAGCAAGCGGCGATGTTACTGCCGAGGTGGTGTACGCGAACTACGGTCGGCCCGAGGATTTCAAGAAACTGCACGAGATGGGGATCGACCTGAAGGGGAAGATCGTTATCGTGCGCTACGGCGAGAATTTTCGCGGCGTGAAGCCCTTCCTGGCGGCGCAATACGGTGCGGCGGGCGTCATCATTTACTCCGACCCATGGGATGACGGCTACTTTAAGGGTGACAAGTATCCCAAAGGCCCCTGGCGCCCGGATACCGGCGTGCAGCGTGGCTCGGTGCAGTATCTGTTCCGCTATCCCGGCGATCCGACCACACCGGGCATTGCCTCAGTCCCCGAACTGCCGGAGAGCAAGCGCATCGCGCCGGAGCAGGCGACGGACCTCACCCGGATTCCGGTGACGCCGCTGTCCTACGCTGACGCAACTCCCATCATGGCGAACCTGGGCGGGCCGGAGTCCCCCCGCAGCTGGCAGGGCGCCCTGCCTTTCACCTATCACGTGGGCCCCGGTCCGGTGAAGGTACATCTGCTGGTCAAGCTGAATTATTCCTTCGTCACAATCTGGGACGTAATCGGCATGGCGCGCGGCTCGGAATTGCCGAACGAGTGGGTGGTCACCGGCAACCATCGCGACGC
Source organism: uncultured Acidobacteriaceae bacterium (assembly GCA_963785825.1). Classification (GTDB taxonomy): domain Bacteria; phylum Acidobacteriota; class Terriglobia; order Terriglobales; family Acidobacteriaceae; genus Bog-257. Next base: position 237,674 of record CAWAWQ010000005.1, read on the forward strand.
TTGGGTTTTCGGCGCGGTCGATCCCAATAGCGGCACCGCCGCCCAGCTTGAGGCGGTGCACGGCATCGGGCAGTTGCTGAAGACGGGATGGCATCCTAAGCGCACCATCGTTTTCGCCAGTTGGGACGGGGAAGAGGAAGGCCTGATCGGCTCGACGGAATTTGCCGAGCAGCATGCCAAGGACCTGTCGCGGGCGGTGGCCTACTTCAACATGGACGTCGCCGTGGCCGGGCCGAACTTTGGCGCGTCCGCGGTGCCGAGCCTGAAGCAGTACATGCGCGATGTTGCGAAATCCGTCCCCAGTCCGAAGGGCGGAAGCGTTTACGAGCAGTGGAAAATCAAGACAGCGGGCGGCGAAGAGGAGCGCAACAGCCGCGTGACTCCAGAGGCTGCCGGCCGCGAACCGGCAGCCGTGGTGACGCAGGATGTGAAGGTGGGCGACTTAGGCAGCGGCTCCGATTACACGGCGTTCCTGCAACACCTGGGGGTGCCTTCAGCCGATATCGGCTCGCATGGGCCGTACGGCGTCTATCACTCGGCCTTCGACGATTTCGCCTGGTTCACCAAGTTTGGCGATCCCACGTTTGTCTATGAGCAGGAGATGGCGCGGGTTTACGGCATCGAGGTCATGCGCATGGCAGATGCCGATGTGCTGCCCTTCAACTACGAAGAGTACGGCAAAGAGATCAGCGAATACGTTAAGAATGCGGAGCAGAAGGCGAAGAGCACGTTTGGGGACAAGGCGCCCTCATTTGCCGATGCGGCGAAGGCGGCGGCACGCTTGCAGCAGGCCGGCGCAAATGCTCTGAAGTTGCAGAACAACCCTGCCGGCGATCCGGGAGTTCTGAACCTGGTGCTGCGCAATACCGAGCGCGCGTTCCTGATCAATGGCCTGCCCGACCGGCCCTGGTTTAAGCACGCCATCTACGCCCCCGGCGAACATACGGGCTACGCCGCGGTCGTGATTCCGGGCGTGAATGAGGCCATCGAGAACAAAGATCTGGCACTCACCCAGCAGCAATTGCAGATCCTGACCGCCGCGTTGAACCGCGCGGCAGAGGTGCTGGAACAAGGGAAATAGGACTTACGACACGGGGACATTCTTTTCAGAATGTCCCGATGCGCGGGTGCGAATCCTGTTCCACAGAAGCAAACTCGGCCGACTGCCTAGCAACCCGGAAACTTCCACTTCGATATATCGGTGCTCCAGTTGGAACTGGATGTCACCTGGTAGTACTCAGTCGTGAAGAAGAAGGTACAGTTGTCCGTCGGATCGATCTCCATAGTGCTGTAGCCGCCCCACGGACTAGCGGTCTGTGAGTTCGTTCCGTTAATAACGAAAGTGTCGGGGCCCAGTGTACCTGCCGGGGTGGACAAGACGCGCCCGGCAGTAGCGATAGAAGGGAAGATCGTAGTCGCATTGGATTCGCTGTATCCCAACAGGATGTCATATGCCTTGTCGCGGGCGATGGAACCCATCCAGCGATAATTCGTATCGGGAGGATTACCCGCGTACGTGCCCGATTGCGCGATATTCAAGCCAGTCAGGGCGGCACAGAGTTGGGGCGCCTGGAACTCATACCATCTCAAACCAATCTGTCCCGTGGGTGATTCGACGTCGCCATTCACCAACCAGTGCTGCATTGGGGTCGGGACGGGGGAGCAGGTAGCGCAGCTTGGGGGACGTCATTCCAATAGGCGAAGCGGTACATCAGGCGATCGCCAAGCGAGTCCAGCATGTTGGTAACCCCCGGCTGCGGGACACAGGCGCCCCCGAAGATCCCGGCGCACGAGCCGTCATAAGGCACGACCGAAGTAATCAAACGAGTAATGGTTCCTGCACCGCCCGACCAACTCAGGATGCGAACCGTATACAGTGACAATTGGTTCTTCACGACCTGGTCAACGCTGCCAATGAAGAACTCATCCTCGCAGGAGGGAGGAGGAGTGGGAGAATCCCTGTCGCCAGGCAATACGCTGCTTTCGTTCACCGTCTGTTGGAAGCAAATCTGTTCCGCCGTAAAATCGCCAACCAACAGCTTGGCGCGGTCATATCCGCAGAGCTGCGGGCCAACGAAGCCGCCGCCACCCGGACCGAGATTGTTCAGTGTCTGATAGTAGCCGTCGCTCTGACCACCGGTGGACCAGACGCCCCACTTTGGGTAGTCGGGAAAGCCGTTTCCGGGAACGGGAAACTGGTAGGCATACCAGAGATTGTCTGCGAAGGTCGCGGTTTGCGAAATGGCGACGCAAATCCAGTAAGGTGAAGTGTACACATTTTGCGCCATGAGCCAGCGATGGGCGTCGCGGTCGAACTTGACGGCGGGGGAAATGCCATCGTTGTGATTCGCACACGCAGATCCAACTAAGAGCGTGTGCCAAATAAAGTTCCCTTGAGTGAAGTTCCCCTGAGGACCCGGGATAATGGCGCCCGTAGCCTTATTGAAAATGGCATATGAGGTGTTTACCCACTGGACTACCTCAGTGTCACCAACTGCCATACTTGGATCGGGCCGAGAGGCGCTTACCGTGAAGCCGGGGAAGAGCCTGCCGATTCCGAGCCAATCAATGACAAGTGACTGTGGGACAGACGAGCCTTCGCCATTACTTTGCTCACGAGCGCCCTCTCCATTTCGCGCCGATTCGCGGCGCTCCAGGTTCCACTGCTGAACGCCAGGGCTGTAAGGAACTCGTCCGGCGCCGAAAGCGACGGCGTGGTTAAGAGTTGGCGCCGGCCTATCGGTGGCAAGCATCGGCACGTTGAACATCAACAGGACGCCCAAGACGAGCATGGACGACGTAAAGATTGGTCTCTTTTTCATTGTCTCCATTCTCCTAATGCAGTTGTTTCCTTGGCTCGGCCTAGTTCTACTGTGATCGCGCAGGATAATCTACAAAGCGCGGGTTTGTTCGCTTGCGCAATACTGTATCGCACAGCAGCAAAAAGCAAGGGCACTCCGTTTCCGGAATGCCCCTGTCGTTTCAAGCTAGATTGTCAGGCATTGCCGGACCTTGCGGCCCGGCAAGCTAAGCGAGTTCTAGTGGCAGCGCGAGAACTTCCATTTGGAGATATCCGTGCTCCAGTGGAAGCTGCCCGTCGACATGTAGTACTCCTGCGAATAGAACAGAGTGCAATTGTCAACCGGGTCGATTTCCATGGTGCTGTAATCGCCCCAGCGGTTGGAAGTATCGGTCTGCGAGCCGGCGCCAATGACCGAAACCAGCTCGGCTTCCAACATGCCCGGCGTATCGCTCGGAATGCGTCCGGCGGTGTAGATCGCCGGATGAGTGCCGGCGCTGGACTGGCTGTAGCCGACCAGGAGATCGCCGGTCTTGTCGCGGGCGATCGAACCCATCCAGCGATAGGTGCTATCCGGAGCGTACGTGCCCTCCTGAAGCGGCGGAACAGCCAGGGACGTGACCGGAATCGAGTCGAGCGAAGCCTGCAGGTCATACCACTTCACACCAATCTGACCCGTGGGCGATTCCACCGAGAAGTTTACCGCCCAGTGCTGGTGGGGCAGCGGGGGAGGATTGACAACGAAGTGAGCCGGAGGCGTGTCGCGCCAGTAGGCGAAGCGGTACATCAGGCGATCGGCCAGCGTGTCCATGGGTGCTCCACCCGAGGACGGAACGCAAGCGCCGCCGAAGGTACCGCTGCAGGCGCCGCTGTACGGGGCAACGGGAAGCAAAATGGTGTTCGGACTGCCCATCATTGAGGCTGAGCCCGTGGCCCAGTTGTCGATGTGCATGGAGTATAGGGAGAGGGAGTGGTTGTTCACGTCAGCAACGCTGCCGATGAAGAACTCGTCCTCGGTGGTAGGAGGAGGATTCGGCGAATCGGCATCAGCCGGCAACAGGCTGTCTTCTTGGTTTGAGAGCTGGAAGCAAATCTGTTCTGCCGTAGCATCGCCGACCAATAGCTTGGAGCGGTGGTAGCCGCAGATCTGAGGGCCACGGAAGCCGCTGCCGCCGGGACCGAAGTTGTTTACCGCTTCAAAGTAGCCGTCGCTGGCGCCGCCAGTAGGCCAGACACCCATCTTGGGATAGTCAGGGAAACCGCTGCCAGGAACGGCAAATTGATAGACAAACCACGTGTCATTCGACAAACGGTTTGTCTGCGAAATAGCGATGCACACCGCATAGGGCGAAGTGAATACGTTTTGGGTCATGACCCAGCGATCGGCTTGCCGGTCGAACTTTATGACCGGATCGCCAGCGTTGCTGACCTTGCAGGAGGGGCTACCCATGAGCAGCTGCCAAGGATGATTCCCTGGGAGGAAGTTCTGCCCAGCTATGGGAATAATGGCGCCCGTAGCCTTGTCGAAACAGGCGTACGAAACGTTAACCCACTCACATACCTCAGTGTCACCAACCGCGAGCGTGGTATCTGGAGGGGCGTCAGGAACGCTGTAGCCGGGGAAGCCAACGCCGATGCCCAAGGCTAGACTTCCACCTGTCCAGTTGCTGGTGGGCTGCTGTGTCGTGCTGGTCTGGGCGACGGGATCGATTGAATAGCCGTAGTTCGGTTTCGGGATGGTGCGAACCGGGTTGGCTTCATGGAAGCCAAAGGTCATCTGCGGCGGTGTATAGGGGACCCGCCCAGAGGCAAAGGCCACAGCGTGGCCAAGTGTCGGCGCCGGGCTGTCGGCGGCGAACATCGGCACGCTACACAGTAACAGGGCGCCCAGAACAAGCATGGACAACCCGGTAATTGTTGCTTTACTTCTCGTCATTGTTCCCATTCTCCTTTTTACGTCTTGCTTCTCGGCGCATTCACGATGTTTGCGCCGAGCGTTCGCGAACAGCAGGTTGGTTGTTTGAGCACAATTCTCGATGTTATTTCGAACGGACAGCAGTTTGCCTTCGTTTGCTCGAATGGACGCAGGACCTTAGGCAGGTGCATGACGTTTTATCACAGCGATAGGCCAGAAGCAACTATTAATCCCGTAGTCAACCAAAAATTAAAATTTGTTCCGGAATGGAACTAAGTGTTGCCACACGAAAGTGTTGTCGCATGCGTTGACAACTGAATTTGCGCTGAAAATTGCTGCTGGATACCGATATTAATGCCGGATATAGCCTAACGAGACTCTTTCGCGATACCGTTATGGCCGATTGCGTGCTGCGCGCTACTGCTTGAACACGACGATGGCTAGCGGCGGCAGATCGAGCAGTAGTGAATGATCATAGCCGTGGGTGGGAATGCGTTCCGTGAAGCGGCCCCCGAAGTTACCCTCGTCGGTGCCGCCGTAGATGGTAGCGTTGCTGTTCAGCACCTCCCGCCAATGTCCTTCGTGCGGAACCCCGACACGGTAACCGCGCCGGGGAATGGGAGTGAAGTTGCAAGCCATGACCAACGGACTGGTCTTGTCTTTACGCACGCGGAGATATGTGAGAACGCTATCGTCGGAGTCGTCTGCGTCGATCCAGCGCCAGCCCTCGGCGCTGAAGTCGGTTTCGTAAAGCGCCGGCTCGCCACGATAAAACGTGTTGAGGTCCTGCACCCAGCGTTGCACACCCTGATGCTGCACAAAACCCAGAGCGTGCCAGTCGACGCTGCCATCGTGGTTCCACTCGCTCCACTGCCCGATTTCGCTGCCCATGAACAGCAGCTTCTTGCCTGGTTGGGTAAACATGTAGCCGAACAGCAGGCGCAGGTTGGCGAACTTCTGCCAAACGTCGCCCGCCATCTTGCCGAAAAGCGATCCCTTGCCATGCACTACTTCATCGTGCGAGAGCGGTAGCACGAAGTTTTCCGTGAAGGCGTAAAGGCCGCGGAAGCTTAACTTGTTGTGATGGTACTTGCGATGGATCGGGTCCTTCGACATGTACAGCAGGGTGTCATGCATCCATCCCATGTCCCACTTCATGCCAAAGCCGAGGCCGCCGAGATAGGGTGGCCGCGAAACCATGGGCCATGCCGTGGACTCCTCGGCGATGGTCTGGATATCCGGAAACGCCTGGTAAGCTTCGCGATTCACCGTCTGCAGCAGGGACACCGCTCCCAGATTTTCGCGCCCGCCAAACTGGTTGGGAATCCACTCGCCCGCTTTACGCGAGTAGTCGAGGTAGAGCATGGAAGCGATGGCGTCCATGCGCAGGCCGTCGGCGTGGTAGCGGTCGAGCCAGAAGATGGCATTGCTGATCAGGAAGCCGCGCACCTCGTTGCGGTCGTAGTTGAAGATCGATGATTTCCAGTCAGGATGAAATCCCTTGCGCGGATCGGCATGTTCGTAAAGATGGGTGCCGTCGAAATAAGCCAGGCCATGCTCGTCGTTAGGAAAGTGCGAGGGCACCCAGTCGAGAATGACTCCGATGTTGTGCTGGTGCAGATAGTCCACCAGGTACATAAAATCCTGGGGCGTGCCGAAGCGGGCGCTGGGCGCGTAGTAGGCCGTGATCTGATATCCCCACGAGCCAAAGAACGGGTGCTCCATTACCGGCAGAAACTCCACGTGGGTAAAGCCCATCTTGTTGACGTAGTCGGCCAGCTTGGGGGCAAGCTCGCGGTACGACAGCGAACGGTCGCCTTCCTCAGGTACGCGCATCCACGATCCGAGATGCATTTCGTAAATTGAGATAGGTGCATCGAACTTGTTGCGATCGTGCCGGGTGCGCATCCAGTCGCCGTCGTTCCAGTTGTAATCAAGATTCCAGACAACCGAAGCTGTGCGCGGCGGCGCCTCGCAGTGAAACGCATACGGGTCGGCCTTATCCACCGTGTACATGTGATAGCGGGAGCGGATGTGGTACTTGTAGCAGGCGCCTTGGCCGAGATCGGGGATGAATGCCTCCCATACTCCGGAGCTTTCCCGTGGATTCATGGGATGGGAATCGGGGTTCCAGCCGTTGAAGTCGCCGATCACCGAGATGCGCTCTGCATCGGGAGCCCAAACGGCAAAGTAGGTGCCGCGCCTGCCGTCGAGTTCGGTAATATGGGCGCCGAACTTTTCGAAGAGCCGGTTGTGCCTGCCCTCGTTAAACAGATGAAGATCGAAACTGGTGATCAGGGTGGGACTCTGTTCCTGGGACGCCAAGGGTGCCATCAATTCTCTCTCTCCTTATGGCTTGGATGACGGTTTATTGGGTCGCGATAGGAAGAGCACCGAAAATGCACGCTACCAAACTTAATGATAATTTATCGCACCGAAACGATACAGAAGCCACCGTCGGCAGTGATGCCAAGCAATCACACGCCCCGCCCCAGCCAGAGGCAGGTTGGAACGGGGCACCCGCATTGGACCGCTGTGATAAAACTCGCCTGAATTCTAGTGGTTCAGCGGAGCGGCTCGGCCAATTTTCCGGCGGCGATCAATTCGGAGACGCGCGCAATGTCGGGAGCGAAGATCCGGTCCTCGGTAAATGGCGCAGATACCGAGCGGATGGCTGCCAGGGCAGCTTTGGCGCGCTTGCTGCTGTCCAGCGGAGCGCGGAAATCCAGCGCCTGCGCAGCCGCTAGAGCTTCAATCGCCAGCACGTTGCGCGTGTTGACAATGACTCGCAGCAACTTGTTTGCCGCAGTCATCCCCATGGAGACGAAGTCTTCCTTATTCCCCGAGGTTGTGATCGAGTCTACCGATGCGGGATGCGACAGCATCTTGTTCTCGCTAACCAGCGCCGCGGCCGTGACCTGCGGGATCATGAATCCGGAGTGCAGACCGGCGCCCGGAGCCAGGAACGGCGGCAGCCCTTCGTTGAGCGCGGGATTAACCAGCCGCTCCAGGCGCCGTTCCGAGATGCCGGCCAGCGCGCTAATCGCAATCGCGAGAAAATCGAGAGCAAAAGCGATCGGCTGCCCGTGGAAATTGCCTCCTGAAATAATCACGCCCGTTGCTGTCGCTCCTGCACCCCGTTTAGGAGCGCCCACTTTCCGCTCTTCGGGGAAGACCAGCGGATTATCTACCGCCGAGTTCATCTCGATCTCGAATACCTCGCGGCAATGGGCCAGGGTGTCGCGCACGGCGCCGTGCACCTGCGGCATGCAGCGCAACGAGTAGGCGTCCTGCACTTTCTGGCAGTCGAGATGCGACTCGCGAATCACGCTGCCCTCCAGCATGCGGCGCAGGTTCTGCGCCACCCGCGCTTGTCCGGGATGCGGACGCGCAGTCTGGATGCGGTCATCAAAAGCGACATCGGTACCCTTGAGCGCGTCCAGCGTAAGGGCGCCGATCACGTCGGCGGTATCGACAAGAATTTCGGCCCGGAGGACCGTCAGCAGTCCCACTGCAAGCATCCCCTGCGTGCCATTGATCAGCGAAATGGACTCTTTGGCCTCGAGCACCAAGGGCTTGATTTCGGCGCGTTTCAGCGCCTCTGCGGAGGCCATGCGCTTGCCTTCGTACATGACTTCGCCTTCGGCGATGAGCACCAGCGCCAGGTGGGAGAGAGGAGCGAGATCGCCGCTCGCGCCCACGCTGCCTTGCGATGGAATGACGGGATGAATGCCGCGGTTCAGCATCTCGCAGAGCGTGTCGATGATGACCGGCCGGACTCCGGAGCAGCCTTTGGCCAGCGAGTTGGCGCGCAGCAGTATCATGGCGCGGGTTATGTCTTCTGCCAGGGGTTCGCCGACACCGGCCGCGTGCGAACGCAGCAGATTGATCTGCAGCTTGCGAATGTCCTGGGTAGAAATGTGCAGATCGGCGAGGTGGCCCACACCGGTATTCACGGCATAGGCGACGCGCTCGTTCTCAACCAGTTCCTCGACCACGGCGCGGGCCCGCTCGACGGTCAGCCGCGCCTCCGGCTGCAGCAGCACCGGGCGGCGCTCGTAGACCACCTGGCCTACGTCTTCTAACGCCAGATCATTGCCGTTAATGTGAAGCGCTTGCAAAGAAAGTCTCCACCTGTTGCGGATCGCAAATCATTATGGCGCGAGTGTCATCGCAAGGTGTTTACGCTTGGAATTGAATCTGCTTTTCCGTGATCGCGCCCAAAAGCAGATCCCTCGCTTCGCTCGTGATGACAATTCCAACGTTCTCCACTATATTGTGCAACTCTTAATAGCCCGGAACCGAGTCGTTTCATGCCATCTAGCCCTTACCCGCCGCTTTCAAGAACGATGAGCGGTACTTCTGCGGAAGCTGCACGCGCTGAAATTCCCCATCGACCACGATATGGATGGTCTCACCCTCCGCCAATAACGCGCCATCCTCATCGCGCACGATTTCGTATCCGAAATGCAGCAGCGAGTCGCGGACATTCAGCAACCGGGTGCGGACACTGACCAGGTTGTCATAGCGCGCCGGCGCCTTGTAACGGCAGCGCACCTCCACCACCGCAATGTGGGTTCCGTCCTCTCGCTCCATGTCGCGGTAGGTGAACCCGAGTTGGCGCAACATCTCAACCCGGCCTACCTCAAACCAGATCACGTAGTTCGAGTGATACACCACGCCCATCTGATCGGTTTCGGCGTAGCGCACCCGCAGCTTGGTCTCGTACACCTCCGGTTCGGCGATCTTCCCTTGCGGCTGTCTGTCGTCGATCGTCAAGCCTGTACTCGCCGCGAAAAATTGCGGGCGCAGATCAAAACTGGATCGCGCCCGCTGAACCGCACCGATGACGTTGCAATCCAAATCTTACTTTTTGGCCGGCATTGTGTCGCTGGACGTGGCGCCATTCGTTACGAGTTGCCCCTTCTTAGGCTCGCCCACCGCGACCGGCTTGCCGTTGGCAATGTAATCGACGAACTGCGCCGGATAAAGCTCGTTGGTGGTCCGTTGCAGTTGGTAGTGGAGATGCGGAAATGGGGAAGAGCCGCTATTGCCGCACTCGGCTATCTCCTCGCCTTGTTTCACCTTATCGCCGCGTTTGACTTTAAGGCTATTCTGTTTCAGATGATTGATGAGCGACGACTCGCTGTTGCCATGCGAGATCACCACGACATTCCCGTCCGGCTGATCGCCAACGGGTCTACCGGGGACATTATCGTCGTATCCCGCTTCCGCTTTCACTACCGTGCCGTCAGCCGGCGCCAGTACGGGTTGACCGAAGCAGTAATAATCCTGATTCTTACTTCCGATGCCGCCGGCTCCCGAGAAGGGCGAACCATTCTTCAGCAAGGCGAAATCCACTCCAAAGCGCACTTCGTCGGACGTGGCATAGCCGTTGTCGAAAGGCGTACGGCCTCCTTGCGTGACCAGCCACTCTCCCGAGAACGGCAGCTTCAACTTGGTCGCGTCCTTATGGCCGGCGTTACGCCCTTCTGCCACGGGGGTCATGGGGCCTATGCTGAAGCCGTCGATGTCTCCACGCGGATTTATTGAGATGAGGCACACGACCGAAACCCCATTCACCTTGCTAAACGTCGACTTTCGGGAATAGATGGTGCCCGGCGCGACGAAGTTGGGAACGATATTCTCCTCCAGCATCTCGTTTTCGACTCCAATTCGGTCCCGGAGCCGCTTGTTGGCTTCCGCCAATTTGGCCTCTGATCCCGAACGTTTCTTCAGGCCCTCAGCCAGCGCCGTCCATTCGTCGCCGGAGTTTCCAGTGTTGAACATTTGGAAGATCTGCCGACCGCGTTCTTCAGCGGCTTTGCTCATCGGAGGATAGGGGCCGGTGAGTACGGGCGCTGCTGTTGGTTCCTCGGGCGCTTCCGCCTGTGGCGCGGCCGGCGGCTTTTGCTGTGGCGCCGTGGACGCGTCCTGGGCTGGCATCATGGTAGCTAGCAATAAGATTGCGACTAGCAGTGCAATCGTAGAATGCAGACGAAAGCTCATCATTTTCTCCCTGTGAGGTTCCCTATGTGTAAGCCGCAGCTCGATCCGCCTTTGGGCCGAGGCTCCGCCCTCGACAACCATTTCCCAGCCCGGTGTCTTCCCCCCCGCATTCCGGCACGCGGGTTTGGCGGTCTTCGGCCGTGATAATGCTCGAAGAGAGGCATTGTACCAAGAGACGCGGAACTGCGGTGAGGCATAAGCCGACGATCGCAGCTTGCGGCGGACGCTTTTGGGACGCAAGCTACTTGCCGGTCCAGTGCGGGCTGCGCCGCTCCAGGAAGGAACTCACTCCTTCCCGGAAGTCGGCCGTGGTGCGAATGCGCGCGTTCTCCTCTATCGCGGTGCCGATTTGCCGGTCCAACGCGCCCGAAGAGTAGCTTCGCAGCAGGCGCTTGGTTGCCAGCAGAGAAGCCGGACTGTTTTGCAACAACCCTTCCGCCAGCTCCCGCGCGCGATCGCCGAGTTTGTCCGCGGCGACGATCTCGTTGGCCAGTCCCAGACGAAAAGCCTCCTCGGCGTCGATGATGCGTCCGGTAAGCAGCAGATCGCGAGCCTGTTTCTCGCCGACCTGTCGCAGCAGGAAGGTGGAAACAATGGCGGGCACAAAGCCGATTCGCACCTCGGTGTAGCCGAACTTGGCGTCGGCGGAGGCGAGCGTGAAGTCGCACAAAGTCGCCAGCCCGCAGCCGCCCGCGATGGCCGGCCCGTTGACTGCGGCGATCGTCACCTTGGGAAATTCATAGAGCGTGCGGAACAGGCCCGCCATCACCGAGGAATCTGTGTGGTTCTCTTCCGGCGTACGGCCCGTGATCGACCGCAGGTTGTCCAGGTCCATGCCGGAACAGAACGCCTTTCCCGCGCCGGTGAGGACAAGAATCTGGGCGGAAGATTGTTCGACCTCTGTGAGCGCGCGCAGCAGCTCATTGATCAGTTCGTAGCTGATAGCGTTGCGCTTCTCGGGGCGATTCAGGGTGATCGTCGCCAGCGGGTCGTCGTAGTCGAGGATGAGCGTTGCGTAGGGATGTTCGGGCATAATCAAACAGTATCGATTCGATACTTTATCAGACGATTGCCGCCAGCCTCGCCGTCCTGCGGGCCGACCGTTCCACGTGGAACAATTTGCAAGAGGCTGAAAAGAATGCGAGTTAGTGGCCACGCTCTACACCATCGGGCACTCCACCCGCAGCTTGGACGAATTGGTCGCTGCGCTCCAGGCGCATGGCATCGGCACTCTGGTGGACATCCGCTCCTTTCCCATGTCGCGTCGCATGCCGCATTTTAATCGCGAATCGCTCGAAGTTGAGCTAGCCCGGCGGGGTATTGAGTACGTGTGGATGAAAGACCTCGGTGGCCGCCGCAAGAAGATCCGCGACGACTCACCCAACACCGGCCTGCGCAACGATTCGTTCCGCAATTACGCTGACTACATGCTGACGCCGGAATTCGCGCAGGGTATCGAGCGGCTGCTGAGAATTGCGGAACAGAACAAGACGGCAATCATGTGTGCCGAGCGCGTGTACTTTCAATGCCACCGCATGCTGGTGAGCGACTATCTCACTGCTCATGAACATACTGTTTTGCACATCGACGATGAGAAGCGCCCGCCGCGGCCGCACAAGCTGATGGCCGAGGCGCATGTGGTGGATGGTCGGCTGCTCTACAATGCTGAGCAACTCTTCTGACATTGGAGTCCGAGCCCGATATTCGAAGGGAGGTTTGCCGGCGCGCAACGCACCAGCGGTCGTGCAATCGAAAGTGCCGCAACGCGCGGCAGGGAACGATATACGATACACGATACACGAAAAACGACTCACGGCCCCTCTGCTAGCATCAATCAACGATGAAACAGGCCGTCTTCCGCGAGCGCAACAAGCAGTACTATCGCATTCTGCACACTCCCATCTGGATCTGGGTCTTCTGGGTTTTGCCCGGATGGCCGCTCACCTACGATCTCTACACTCACGGTCCCGACCGCCGCCACTGGCTTTGGCTGGCCATCGTTGTTGCGGTGGTGGCGTGGCGCGGTTTCAAAGGCCGCGTGCCGGGAAGCGAACAACGTCCGTACATCACGCATTACGGCGTGCATCAGCCCAACCTGCCGTATCGCGTGGTCTGCTACACCGCGGCGTGGATCGACATCATCGTCCCTTACACGCTCAACCTCATCGGACTCGTCGTCGCGTCCATCAACGGCCGCTGGCTGCTGAAGGACCTTTATCACTACGGCTACTATCCGCTGGCTCTGGCCGTGGTGCTGGCGACGGTCTTTGACTGGACGCCGCGCGCCCGCCGCGACACCTTTGGCGAAGGCGCCGAGCGCGCCTGGTTCTACGTTGCCATATGGACCGTGGTGCCGACCCAGGTGATCAACTGGGGCGCATGGCGCTTCGGCAAGTTCATGGACCTGGCGCCGATGCCGCTGGCGCACGTGCGACTGGTGGTCTGCCTGATTTCAACAGTGCTGTTCTTCTTCCTGGGATATGCCGAGAAGCTGCCGCGCAGCCAGCGGCACTACGAGGGAGTTGCGGCCGCGGGAGTGTAGAGGCAGTGGCTAGTGGCTGGTGGTCAGAGGGTAGTGTCAACTTAGTTTGTTATCCCGACTCACGCTGCGGACGAAGAACGGTCACCGGCTGATTCGCCCGGTGACCGCCCGTTACATGCATGCCAAGGAGATTGCCGCCTATGAAGCCGCGAACCATGAAGAAGAGAGTGCCGAGACTCAAGAGTGACCGGGCGGCGGAAGCGTTTCTTTCGCGCGACCTGTCGGGGCTCGATTTCTCGCAATTCAAGCCGGCGCGATTTGAATTCGAGAAGAAGGACGAGCAAATCAACATGCGCGTGCCCCGTCCGCTGCTGGCCGCGCTGAAGGCGCGCGCCAAGGAGCGGGGCATTCCCTATACCCGGTTCATCCGGGAAGCTCTGGAGCGCGCCCTGGCCGTGCCCGAGCGCTGATCGATTGAGCAAAGAGGCCACCGATGTCCTTAGCCCGCACAGATCGGCGTGGCTAGCGGTAATTGACAGCTGAACTGGCTACTGGCCTTGAGACGGCATAACTTAGTCCGGCCTTTCAAGGCTGGGGAGGCGAGATAGAAAGAACCGGAGTCCCTTCAGCGACGGCACAAGAGCGTGGGCCTATCGGCTCGACTGCCATCGTCCCGCCTACCCAGGTTAGCGTCCAAAACCCGGACCCGAACCTGGAGCGCCAGGCCGCGGCCGCGAAAGTGTAGAAGGGTGGAGGGTCGATACCTGCTATCCTTGCTTGCGGACGCCCCATGAAAGCGAACGTCCAAGAAAAGCGCGAGCAGATTGCTGAGCTTTGCCGCCAATATCGGGTACGCCGGTTGGCGCTGTTCGGCTCGGCCCTGCGCGACGATTTTGATCCTCAGAACAGCGACCTCGATTTCGTGGTCGAATTCGAGCCCCTGCCGTCAGGCGCTTACGCCAACACCTACTTTGGGCTAATCGAGGCGCTGGAGCGTCTGTTCAAGCGGCGGGTAGACCTGGTTGAGTCCGGCGCGGTGCGGAATCCTTATTTTCAGCAAGAGATCGAAGCGCATCAGGAAACGCTCTATGCCGCGTAGTCTGCGGGCGTACCTGTGGGATATCCAACAGGCAGCCAGCGGCATTCTGGCGTTTACGGAAGGTAAGCGGTTGGGCGATTACGAAGAAGACGCAATGTTGCGCGCCGCTGTGGAGCGCAATTTCGAGATCATTGGCGAAGCACTCAGCCAGGCGCAACGGTTTTTCCCAGAAATTGCTGGTCGCGTGACCAATGACCAGCAGATCATAGCCTTCCGCAACCGCTTGGTTCACGGATATGCCACTGTGAAGCATGCGCTGGTGTGGGACATCGTGCAGACGAATCTACCGCGCCTTCGGGAAGAGATCGCTCAGTTGCTGCGAGAGGCAGACCAGAAGTAGATGACAGCCCGAGATATTTCTCGATCTGCCCAATTTTCCTGGTTAGCAGGAATTCTGCGATAGGTTACCGAACCGGATTCATTTCGGGAGACTTTGCTCCCTGACCCAGCCGACAATTACGAAAGTTATTTCCGGGCTCACCCGCCAAGCATACACTCCGAGTGAACAAGCTAGGAGTGTGCATGAAAGTATCTGGCCTTATCGTTTGCCTATTCGTCGCTATTCTCGCAACGGCCCAGAACCCCACTACAACGGACAAGCCTCGGGTTTTCATCACGGACAGTCAATCCTGGGAAATCTCCGGCTCCGGTGGCGGAGCCAACGGTGCATGGGGCGCACAAACTCATGGCGGCGCACGTCCGCAAACGGCGGAAATCATCAAGACGTTCGGCGACCGCTGCCCGCAGGTGATGGTCAACAACAAACAAGACAGCGTGGATTACATTGTGCTTCTCGATCACGAGGGTGGAAAGGGATGGCTGCGCCACGACAACAAAGTTGCGGTATTCCAAAAGCTATCAGGGGACGTCGTGATCAGCCACTCCACACTCTCGTTGGGAGGATCAGTAAAGGATGCCTGTGAGGGCATCGTGAAGGACTGGTCGGAACACGCTGCGCAAATTCGAACCGCAAGCGCGAAGGCTGCTGCTCCACAAGTGATTGAGACTTCTAGCAAGAGCGCTCCTGTTGCAGCGGCCGCGGTCGCAAAGGTCAGCGTAGCGTCTACTCCGGGCGGCGCTGACATAGAGATCGATGGCAGCTTCGTCGGAAGTACGCCGTCGGTCATTGAAGTAAGCCCAGGTGACCACGAGGTGCTGATGAGGAAATCGGGCTACAGACCTTGGACACGGAAGATGAAGGTCACCGGAGGCGAAATTCATCTGGACGCAGAATTAGAGAAGCAGTGAGTCAGATTTCCCCCGTTCGTCGCGTGTGTGTTGCGGAGTTGTGCCGCCGGCTGAAGCCGGCTCGGGAGCTTTATTTTCTGCCTGCCCACGACTGAGACCCTGGGCTAAGCTGTTCCGTCCCGCAGAGCGGGACTCGTGCGTCGATACGCTGACCCACCAAAGCAAGGTCGGCTTGGCGGGCATCCTGCGAGGTCACGCGGCTATGGCGAACCCTGAACATCTGGAAATCCTCCAGCAAGGTGTCGAGCAGTGGAATGAGTGGCGGGAGGAGCATGAGGACATCTTGCCAGATCTCAGCGAGGCACTGCTCGGCGGGAAAAAGCTCAGCAAGGCAAACTTCGTTGGTACGGATCTCCGTTACTCGAACCTTACGGGCGCGGACCTCAAGTTCGCGAACCTGCGTGACGCAATACTGAACGGTTCCAATATTGCCATGGCGGACCTGAGGGCGGCTGATCTACGCCTAGCGGACTTACGTCGGGCGATTCTCGCGGGATCCAATCTCGGCGAGGCAAACCTTAGTTCTGCGAATCTCAATAGTGCGAATCTTCGCGGTACAAGCCTCCGTGGGGCGAATCTTAGTGAGGCGAACATCCGAGGAGCCTACCTGAATGAGGCCAATCTATGTGGGGCAGACCTGAATCGGGCAAACCTTCGCGCGTCCTATCTGTGGGGGGCGAACCTTAGCGGAGCAGATCTTACCGTTGCGAACCTTCGCGAGGCCGTCCTAACCGGCGCGGATCTTAGCGATGCCCTTACGTGGAGAACCCAGTTTGATGACCTTGATCTGAGTGTTGCCCAGGGCCTCGAAACTGTAAAACACCAGGGGCCATCCACGATCGGCATCGACACGATGTACAAGTCGCGCGGCAAGATTCCCGAGGTCTTCCTGCGTGGCTGCGGTCTCCAAGATTGGGAGATAGAATTGGTCAAGCTCTACCAAGCCGATTTAGGCACATCCGAACTGACGACAATTCTCTACCGAGTTTCCGAGCTACGGTCCAGGAAGCCCATCCGATATTCCTCCTGCTTCATCAGCTACTCGACCAAAGACCAGGAGTTTGCCGACAGGCTCTACGCCGATCTGCAAAACAAAGGCGTCCGTTGTTGGTTTGCGCCGCACGATATGCACGGCGGGCGCAAGTTGCACGAGCAGATTGATGACGCCATACGGTTGCATGACAAGCTGCTGCTCATCCTCTCGGAACACAGCATGAACAGCGATTGGGTGGGGACGGAGATTGCCAACGCGCGGGAGCGCGAGGTCCGGGAGAAGAAGCAGATGCTGTTTCCCATCGCGCTGGCGCCGTTTGACGATGTGAAGAAATGGAAGCTCTTCGACGCCGATCGGGGCAAAGACTCGGCGCGCGAGATTCGCGAGTACTTCATCCCCGACTTCAGCAACTGGAAGGACCACGACTCCTATCAGAAGGCGTTTCAGCGGCTGGTCAACGATCTGAAGGCGGAAGTGACGGGTGCCGCCGGCTGAAGCCGGCTCGGGAGTTTTATTGTTCGGCCTACCCAGGGCTCACGAGTCTGTGTGAGAACTGTGCCGCCCCTACGGGGCTCGGCGACCATTTCCCACCTACCCAGGACTCCGCTTCTCCACCCCAATTCGCACAAAAGAGGTGCGAATTGGGGGCCCCGGATGCGCTCCGTCCTGGGCTAACTGCACTTCCACCCCTTCGGGGTTCTATTTTCGTGTGTGATACTCCACCGCCAAGCCGCAACTGTGGTTCTCACACAGACTCTCACGCCCTGGGCTAACTACTGTTCCGCCCTCCGGGCTCTATCCTCCGGTTCGATCGGCTGCTCATCCTGTTCCGAGCCCAGCATGTCGAGTGGGTGAGTGAAGGCCGAGAATGCCCGGTGCTCCGTTCATTCGCGACCTTCGAATGAGAGCGGACAAGATAGTGCCGCCGACTGAAGCCGGCTCGGGATTACAAAAATAGACGGCTTATCGGCACGGCTGAGGAGGCCGATGAAAAAGTCGAAAAAGCAAATCCCTGACGGCCTGAAGGCCGCTCGGGATGACAAAAATAAAGGACTTTTCGGCACGACTGAAGCCGTGCCCTGACACAAGGCGCCGAAGGGCGGACTTTTTCAGCGGCCTGTGAAGCCGTGCCCCGACACAAGGCCTACCGATACGGAGTCTCTCAGTAGCGTGCTAAAGGTGGGCCCCTTCAAAACCACAGCTCCACGACTTTTTCAGCTTAAAGGAGATCTGATTAAGTGCCGCCGAAGTCCCTCAGGGGCTGAAGCCCAGCTTGATTTCAGGCATTTACGGACGGCCTAAAGACCGTCCCCTTCAAAACTTCGACTTAATCAGAGTTTCCCTAAAGGCCTGCCTTGACACGAAACCCGCTAAAACGGAGTTTTTTAGCAGCCCGTGAAGCCGACTGGGGTCCCAGTTATTCGGCGAAACGAGGCTCCTGGCCGTAGGACGACTCGTCTTATTCGACGTAACAAGGCTCCTGGGAGGACTTGTCGGATAGCGCCGCAATCATGAAAATTCGATGAACAGCAATCGGGATGACAAAAATAAACGGCTTATCGGCACGGCTGAACAGGCTGCTGAAAAACTGCTAGATCGCCGAGTGCCGCCGGCTGAAGCCGGCTCCGGAGGTTGCAAATAAAGGGCTGAACGCGGACCTGAAGGTCCGCTCTACCCGATCACGGCGAAATCCAGACTTTTTCAGTTGCCTGTGAAGCCGCGCCCTGACACAGAGCCTACCAATACCGAGTTTTCAGCAGCGTGCTCGGGTGACGGATGTTCAAGCCAAGCTGCCGCATTTACAATGAACGCTGCTTCCGTGGCGAAACTACCTATGAGCACACCGGCCAAAGCTGCCCCCACCAAAGCGCGTCGAGCTTCCAACCGCGCCAGGGCTGCGCAATCGCAAACCCAGCCCGCCGCAGCGCACCCGCGCCCGCTGGACGATCCGCAATTGTTCATCAACCGCGAGCTCAGCCAGCTCGATTTCCAGCGGCGGGTTCTGGAAGAGGCGCAGGACAGTCACAATCCGGTGCTGGAGCGGCTGATGTTTTTGTCATTCGTCGGGTCCAATCTGGACGAGTTCTTCATGGTGCGGGTGGCGGGGCTGAAGCGGCAGATTGAGAAGGGCATCATCGACCCCACACCGGATGGCATGACTCCGGCGGAGCAATTGCGGGCGATCCGGGCGTCGGTCATCCGGCTGTTTCGCAGCGCTCATGATTGCTGGACGAAGGAGCTGGTGCCCGCGCTGGATTCGGCCGGGATTCACATTCTGAATTACGCCGATCTCAACCCGGACCAGCGGGCCACCGCCAACGCTTATTTCCAGGAAGCGGTATTTCCCACACTGACGCCGCTGGCCTTCGATCCCGGGCGACCCTTTCCGCACATCTCGAACCTCAGCCTGAATCTGGCGGTACTGTTGCGCGGGGCGGAAGGCGAGCAGCATTTTGCGCGCGTGAAGATTCCCGAAACGCTGCCCCAATTGGTCCCGGTGAGCGGCGCCAGCAAGACGAGAAGCCGCACCAAGCAGCTGACCAAGAGCCAGTCGTTTGTATGGCTGGAGCAACTGGTGACGGCAAACCTCGCCGATCTTTTTCCGGGCATGAAGATCCTGGAGGCGCATCCCTTCCACGTTACTCGCGATGCGGACAGCGAAATCCAGGACCTGGAAGCGGGCGATCTGCTGGAGTCCGTGGAGGAAGGGGTGTGGCAACGCCGCTTCGCCGACGTGGTGCGGGTGGAAATCGACGAAGCCATGCCGGCAGAGGTGCTGGAGATCCTCAGCGAGAACATGGAACTGGATCGCGAGGACGTCTACAAGTTTTCCGGCGGTCCGCTGTCGCTGGTGCGGGTCCGGCACCTCACCAGGATGGACCGTCCGGAGCTCAAGTTCCCGCCGTTCGTTCCCGCACTTCCGGCGCCGCTCATGAAGGATGCCGAGGAGGAGGACATCTTCGCCTGCATTCGCCGCCGCGACATCCTGCTGCATCACCCGTTCGACTCGTTTCAGCCGGTGATTGGGCTGCTGCAAAAAGCGGCGCGCGACCCGAATGTGCTGGCCATCAAGATCACCTTGTACCGGGTCGGGCATAACGCTCCCGCGGTCGACGCGCTGCTGGAGGCGGTGGAGAACGGGAAGCAGGTGGCAGTGCTGCTGGAGCTGAAGGCGCGCTTCGACGAAGAGAGCAACATCGAGTGGGCGCGCAAGCTGGAAGAATACGGCGTGCATGTCGTCTATGGACTCATGGGCTTGAAGGTGCATTGCAAGGCATTGCTGATCGTGCGCAAGGAAGGGGACGTGATTCGGCGGTACGCGCATCTGTCCACCGGCAACTACAACAGCGTGACCACCCAGCTCTATACCGATGTCGGGATGCTGACTGCCGATCCCGCCATCGGCGCCGACTGCACTGACCTGTTCAACTTTCTCACCGGATATTCCGCCAAGACCTCGTATCGCAAGCTGCTGGTTGCGCCGGTCACGTTGCGCGAACGCTTTGCGCAATTGATCGAGCGCGAGATCGAGCACCAGAAGAATGGGCGCGGCGGCCACCTCATCCTCAAGATGAATGCGCTGGTGGACCGCAAGATGATCCAGCTCCTCTATGCGGCGTCGCAAGCGGGAGTGAAGGTGGAGCTGCTGGTCCGCGGTATCTGCTGCTTGCGTCCGGGGCTGCCGGGAGTCAGCGATAACATCACGGTCACCAGCATCGTGGGGCGATTCCTGGAGCACAGCCGCATCTTTTATTTCCGCAATGGCGGGCAGGAAGAGGTGTACCTGGGCAGCGCGGACCTGATGCCGCGCAACCTGAACCGGAGAGTCGAGGTCGATTTCCCGGTACAGCAGAAGAACCTGATTCGGCTGGTTCGGGATGAAATTCTGGGAACTTACCTCAAAGATGAAGCGAAGGCTCGCCATATGATGCCGGACGGGAAGTACGTTCGCGACCCGGATTTCGACAAGAAAAATGCGCTGAATAGCCAGGAAACATTCCTGGCACGCGCGGCCAAGCGCGAAGCCGAGTAATCTGCCGCCGTGAACCGACGCGGATCATCGACTAAACGCCCGCCGCGGTCCGCGCCTCAGCATCCAAACAAGATTATTGGAGCCGGAATCGACCTGCCGGTCTGTCCTTCAGCCGCTATCGCCAACAGCGAGGAGCGCTTTATGCCGGCTGTATCAGGTCCCGTGCTGGTTGCAACGTCCCAGATTGCCGCCTAAGATGGCGCTGGGGTAGGCGTATGACGAAACATCTCTGCCGAATGCGAGTTAAGATTGAGTGATCCGGGTTCAATCAGACGATCTTGAATCCTGCCGATCCGCATGAGCATTGGGCAGCTTACCGGGTTTCACTCTCTTCCTCGTCCCACACGACTGTTGAGACGAAGCGGTGCGTTCATAACATTTTGCTTTCTTTTGTGGCTCTCTGTTGCGGGACTGCGAGAGGTTTCGTACGCCCAGATCTCCTCGCAGCCGTCGCAGGGCAGCGACACGACGTTCAGCGTGAGCGGCATGGTTGTGAACGCGGTCACCGGCCAGCCGATTCCGCGCGCCCTGGTGATGCTACAGGGCTCGCTGCAACGCACCTCGTTCAGCGATGGAGAAGGAAATTTCGAGTTCGACGAGCTGCCCGGCAATGGCCGCTTCGCCGTGAATGCGAGAAAGCCGGGATACTATACCGACCCGCAATATAGCGGCTCGAACGCTGTCCTTTCGGACATCGGCCCAGCTACGGGATCGGTGGTGGTGAAGCTTACGCCGCAGAGCGCGATCTATGGCCGGGTGACGGACGCGTCGGGGCAGCCGATCGAGCACGTACCGGTGCACCTGAGTACGCGGGAGCTGCGCGATGGCCGTAAGCGCCGCGAACCGCGGGGCATGACGGAAAGCGATGAGGATGGCCGGTTTCGCTTTGCCAATCTGATGCCCGGGACCTACTATCTTGCGGCTGGGCCGGGCAGGTTCGGAGCACCGCTGCTTGCATCCGGAGGGGCGCCGAAGATGGGTTATCCCAGCGTCTACTATGCCGGCGTTCCCGACCTTAGCTCCGCCTCGCCGATTCAGTTGAGCACCGGCCAGCAGGCGGAAGCCGACTTCTCGCTGAGTGCGGCGCCCGTCTATCAACTCGCAGGTACTGTCGCCGGGTGTCCTCCCGATCAGGGTGCTGGCGTTCAGCTTCTCAACCTCTCGGGTGACGATCTTGGGTTGACGTCCCGATTCAATATGGAAACCGGCGTGTTTCGCGCGGAGAGCGTTCCCGCTGGTTCGTATATCGTCAAAGCGTTTTGCCAGGCGGGGAACCAGTCACTACGTGGGGAAACGCGGGTGAACGTCGCTGGCGATATGGGCGACTTGCACGTGGCGGTGGCGCCGGCGATCTCCATTCCGGTCGTGGTGAGAATGGAATCGCGCAATGCTTCCGGCCAGAGCGGTTCAGGGTGGGCCACGGAAATGCCGCCGATTTCGGTGCGGCTGCTTGCAGCCGACGGTAGCGGTTCAGAGTTTTTCTCCAATATGGTGCAGCAGAGTCCCGGCCATTTTTCGGTGTTGCTGCAGAACGTGGACCCTGGCAGATATACGGTTGAGCTGATACCGCGAGGAACGTGGTACGTGCAATCGGCGACGTACGCGCAAACCAACCTGCTTTATGACGATGTCTCCGTCACCCCAGGCAGTCAGGGATCGCTGGACATTACGCTGCGCGACGATAGCGCCAGTCTTTCGGGAAGCGTCCGGGTTACCGACGGGGTCGAAACGCCGGTGAAGATTCTCGGCGTCCTTCAGCCTGTTCCGAAGTCCGGGCCCAAGCTGGTGTGGGCAAATTCCAGCAGTTTCGATTTGCCAGGCCTGGCGCCGGGTGAATACCTGGTCTTTGCCTTCGATCGCGTAGAGGGCTTGGAGTACGGCAATCCGGAGGTGCTGCAAGCCTATGCGTCGCAAGCTGCGCATGTCACGCTTGCGCCTGGCCAGAAGGCGCAAGTGACTCTCGACCTGATCCATACCGGGAAGGGAGAGTGACGACCGTGCGCCCGAGATTGGCTTGCCTTCTGTTGTTTCTCTCTGCGGGATTCGCGCAGCAGCACCCGGCGACGTCTGCCGCGCCGTCGCCACAGGGCTTTCGCATCGCCGGCATGATAGTGAGCTCGGTGACCGGCCAGCCAGTCGCTCTGGCCTCCGTCGCAATCGCGCCGGTGAGCCAGACGGGCCCGCGGGAGGTACTGAAAAGTGTGACCACCGCAGAGGATGGGCGCTTTTCTTTCGCCGGTCTGGCTCGCGGCAAGTACTCGCTGATGGCCGCCGCGCACGGCTTCAGGCTGCAATACTTCGAGCACCACGATCCTTACGCCAGCGCGGTGGCAGTTGGGCCCGATCTCGATGCGGAACACCTGATGTTTCGTCTGGATCCGGATGCTTTCCTTGAAGGCGAGATAAGCGACGAAAACAACGATCCAGTGCAAAACGCCCTGGTGCGGCTGTTCGAATCGACGACCGAGGAGGGACAGCAAAAGACCACTCCCGTGAACCAGGCCCAAAGCGACGATCAGGGGCATTACCACATCGGGCATCTGGCGCCGGGAAAGTATTACTTGGCGGTCTCGGCACGGCCCTGGTACGCGGTCAGCCGTACTGCAAACCAGCAGCGGAATTTTCCCAACCCCAATGCACAGGCTCGAAGCGAGCAGGACGAGGCGCTGCTGGATGTCACGTACCCGATAACTTTCTACCCTGACTCGCCGGACTCAGCCGGGGCCGGCGTTATCACGCTCAATCCCGGAGAGAGGACGAGCGCCGATGTCGTTTTACATGCCGTTCCCGCGCTGCACCTGCGCATCCGTACCGGCGACTCTGGCAGCGGCGGGATTGGAGGCATGGTGTTTCCCCGGGTCATGCAGCGCATGTTCGATGGCTATCTGGATTCGGTGTTCAACGCACCGGCATCCGCGGCTGGACCGGGCATGGTTGAGATTTCGGGATTGGCGCCAGGACGCTACATCGTCGAAGTGCCGACTTCCAGCAGCCCGAACCAGAAGGGCTCCAGCCGCGGCTGGTACCGGGAAATCGATGTGACCGGCGATACCGAGGTGAATGCTTCGGAGGGACCGGCGTTCGTTAGCGTTACCGGCTCGGTGGTTTTCGAAGGATTTGCCCGGCCGCCAAAGAATGTTTCCATTCGGCTCATGAATCCTGACACTGGCGAATCGTTCCGTAGCAGCATCTCAGAAAAGGGAGAGTTCGACTTCTCCTCCGATGACATCAGGCCGGGACGCTACCTGCTTGCGCTGGAGAGCAGTCAAGGATATTTCTTCACTCGGATCGCGGCCACCGGAGCGAGGCTGACGGGGCGCGTGATCGACATCGGCGGCGGGAGCAGTGTGCGGATCGTTGCCGCCGTCTCTCGCGGGCCGGCGCGGGTTGACGGCACCGCGATGCGCGACGGCAAACCGTTTGCGGGCGCCATGGTGGTGCTGGTGCCTCACGATCCCGCGAACAACCTGCCATTGTTCCGCCGCGATCAAAGCGATAGCGACGGTACCTTCACGCTGCCGAACGTGGTCCCCGGCCAGTACACCGTGGTCGCCATTGGGAATGGATGGAACCTGGAGTGGGCGAATCCCGCGGTATTGCAAGCGTTTCTCAAGGCAGGGGAGGCGGTGCAGGTTCCCGTCGACGGCAAACTGCAAGTCACGGTGCAGGTGCAGTAATGGGGATCAAAGCACGTAGCTGGTTGCTTGTCTTGCTGGTTATCGGCTGCCTTTTCACCTGCCGGCAGGCAATTGCGGCCGACCTGAAATATCGCCTGGTCAGCCCTGAAGCCATCGCCAAACGTCTTCAGGAGGCGCCAAAGAAAAACACGGACCGCGAAATCGAGCTGGACAAAATGTTTCGTGAAGCCGGATGTCAGCCGAGCGAGGAGCCGGTAGAGGATTTACCTCAGCCGAATGTAGTGTGCGTGCTGCCGGGAGCTTCGGATTCGGTCATCGTGGTGGGCGCTCATTTTGACCACGTCGAGGAAGGGGATGGCATCGTCGACGATTGGAGCGGGGCATCATTGCTCCCCAGCCTGTATGAGAGTCTCGCCGGCCAGCCGCGGTCGCATACCTTCATCTTCGTCGGCTTTGCCGGAGAAGAAAAAGGCATGGTGGGCTCCGATTTTTACGTGAAGCACCTGACGCCTGAGCAGCGCAAGCAGATCGCCGCCATGGTGAATCTGGAATGTCTGGGGCTGACTGCGACCAAGGTCTGGACCAGTCATTCCGAGTCTCAGTTGGTGCACCTGTTGCTCGCGGAGGCACAGTCGCTGCACCTGCCGTTGCAAGGGGTCGACGTCGAGCGCGTGGGCACGACCGATTCCGAGTCCTTCGCCGCTTACAAGATTCCGCGAATCACCATCCACTCGGTCACACAGGAAACGCTGCCGGTGTTGCACAGCAAGAAAGACAATCTGAATGCCGTCCACGAAGACCTGTATTACGACTCCTACCGCCTGATCGCTCCGTACCTGGTATTGCTGGACCAGCAACTGCCTGCCGCGGTGGCCGGCAAGTAGTCCCGAGAACCCTATCGCTGGAGGTTGTGGGGCGCCGCACCCCGCCGGACACGTGTAGCTCTGTTGACGCCATTACCCAACCGCCCCTGAAGGGGCTCGAGGGTTTTTGTGGGGAATGGCTACCCCAGGACTTCGTCCTGGGCTGAACTGAGGCGTCCCGCTGTGCGGGACTGGAGTCATGCCTGCCGGACTGCACTTGAATTCTTAGTCGAACCCAGCCGCAATTCAGACCATGTCAACAGAGCCGGCACGTCTCTGAACGTCACAGAGAACCGCCCGCGGTCGTTCGCAGCGCGCGAGACCGCTTCGAGACATACATTGCCTTGTCGGCGGCTGCGCAAAGTTCCTCCGCGTCGGTGCCGTCCTCGGGATACAACGCGAAACCAATACTTACACCGGTGCGGATCAGTTTGCCCTCGATTTTGATGGGAAGAATCAATGCCGACTCGAGCGCCGAGACCAGGGTTGCGGCCCCCTGGGTGCCGGTTATGTCACTTACGATGGTGAACTCGTCGCCTCCTGTGCGGGCGAGAGTATCGGAGGCGCGCATGCGGCTGGAGAGTCTCATCACCACCTGCTGAAGGGCCGCATCACCTATGCGGTGCCCAAAAGTGTCGTTCACTTCCTTAAAGTCATCGAGATCCAGCAAGAGCACCGCGACCTTGTTGCCGGCACGATTGGCCCGAGCCAGCGCTTGCGCCAGCCGGTCACGCAGCAGGCGGCGGTTAGGCAATCCCGTCAGGGCATCGTGATAGGCGAGATGCTCGCTTTGCTGGATTTGATCTTCCAGCAAAGTGACAATCATGCCCAGCGCCACCAGGTACTTTGGAATGTTCCAAACCTCAGACTCGATATGCAGTGAAGGAGCCATGGATCTGGTTAGCATTCCGATTGGAAAAACGACTCCCCATCCAATGAATCCGAATACTGTGGTCAGTACGCCTGCCGAAACGCGGCGGATGCGATACCAATAGAGGGCCGCTGCCAGGAAATTGAAACATGCAAGGAGGATGTGGACTCCGTACTCCCCATTTCCCGTTTCGATGCCCCACACCAGCACGCACGAAAGAGCGATCGCTGCAGCGGCAATGCTGATGACATACGGGGTCAGCTTGCGGTGCCACGTCCAAAGCAGCCAGAGGACGCTGCCCATCGAAAGCAGAATGATGGCGAAGTAATAAGCATGCGAGGATACATCCCAGATCATCGCATCGGTATAAAGAATTGCGGGGACGCCAAGCAGGGCGGTCAACAGCAGTTGCCGGGCCCAGGTATTTGCCTTGGGCGCGACGGAAACCAGAAAAGCGATGCTGGCCAGTTCCAGACTGTCAAGGCCAATTGCCAGGGTAGAGTGTGCCCACTCAACGCCGCCTGGGTGCACAAACTGTGTCACGGAACGCAGCAGCACCAGTGCCCAGCCGATCAGCCACAGGTGAACTCGTTGCCCCGTGTGCTGGCGCGAAATCGCCGCGAACGCCGCAACCAAAATGGCAAGCGCAAGCAGACTCGGCAGAGCATTGAAGTGCAGGTGCATAGGTGAGAAACCAGGTTACGGATTCAGCCGGAAGAGCAGCGGCAGCAACCCTCGTCTAGCTTTAGCGTAATGGAGTTTGCAGCCCTGCTGCAATGATGAAATGCGCAGCATAGGGAACGCGCCCACTGCGTAAAACCGTCATTGCTGGAATGGCAATGCCTGACCACGGGGCTATGATCGAGGCAGCGAGGGAGGATCAAAGGTGCAGCTGCAGTACTCTAGAAAGCTGCTGAAAAACTCCGACTGAACGCAATCTGCCGCCGGCTGAAGCCGGCTCGATATTACAAAGAAGCGGATTAGACGCTGGCCTGAAGGAGACTGTATCGGAACCCTGTCGCCGCTCCGCGGCTCGCGGCTTTTTCCCCACTTTCACCGCGGGCTTACGAGGCGGTTACGAAACCCGTATCGCCGCTCTGCGGCTCGCACTGTTTTCCACATGTGCAGCCGGGGACATGTTTTACATTTCAGACCGGGGACATACTTTACACTTTCGGTCCGGTTTTTGGTTTTAAAAACATTCTTAGTAGTCGTCGTGCGGGGGAATGTGGGAATCGCCTCGTTTGCGATTTCCACATTTCCCCGCCTGCCCGCCGCGTCGGTTAACTCTCGTCATCTTCGTCCTCGTCGGCCGGCAGTGGCTGGATGCGCAACTTATAGCTGTCGAACAGCGCCAGCGGAACCGCGGCAAAGTACACCCGGTAATAGCGATCATTCACCGGCAGCAGGCCTATCCGTTCATGGCTCAACGTCTCGCTGAGAAACACATTCTCCCACTTCCAGGAAAACTTGCCGCTAGAGCGTTTTCAATTTAAGTGTTTACATAGCCGCATGATTTGAAGTAATTCATGCATTCGCCGGCAGAGACCGATTTCAGGAGTTCTCCAATCTCTTGCCAGAGAGCATCCTGGGATCGTGTGGCGGCCTTTCGGAGCAGCGCCTTGAGTTTGGAAAAGAACTTTTCGATGGGGTTCAGGTCGGGCGAATACGGTGGCAGATAGAGCACGCTCGCATGGCTCGCCAGGATGGCCTCTTCGACCCCCTCCACTTTATGGCTGCTGAGGTTATCGAGGATGACGATGTCTCCCGGGGCCAGGGTGGGGCACAAGAAGCAACGCACATAGGCCACAAACACCTCCCCGTCCATGGGGCCGTCAATCACCATGGGAGCCGCGAGTTGACGATGCCGCAGAGCGCCCACAAAGGTTGTGGTTTGCCAATGTCCGTAGGGCGCAGAACCGAGGCAACGCTTGCCTCGGAGGGCCCGCCCGTAGCCTCGCGTCATATTGGTAGAAGTCCAGGTTTCATCGATGAACACGAGCTTTTCGAGGTTCATCGTGGGCAGGGCCGCGAGCCATGCCCGGCGCGCCTGCTGCACGTCCTCGCGCTCTTGCTCGCTGGCGTGCAGGGTTTTTTTTAAAAGTGAGATTCCACTTGTTCAACTGATGCCACAGCGCCCCGGTCTTGATCGTCACCCCTTGCTGGCGTAGCCGATCGCACATTTCCTGCAACGCAAGATCCGGCTCGGCTTCGATCCAGGCGCGCAGCTCCGCTTCCAAATCGGCCACCCGGGAGCGGCGACGACCACCGATTTGCAAACTGGTGCGCACCCCCGTTTTCTGCTCCCGGTCACGCACCTGATAAATCCAGACTCGACTTACCTCCAGCCGCCGTGCGATGGCCGAAGGTCCTTCCCCGCGCTGCAATGCCCACAGCACCCGATCACGCAAGTCTTGCGAATAGGATTGCATCCGTGCCGCCTCGAACCGGCAGGGATATTATCGCATACAGGTGTATATACTTAAATTAGAATCGCTCTAGCCAAGCGTCAATCGACGCGGGAGACCAACCCAAGGAGCGACCTCCAATCCCGTTATCAGTGTGTTAGAACGTAGCCTGCAATTAAGTTGACTTACTCCGTAGAACAGCGCAATAGTAACCCCGCCTGAAGGAGAGCCGCAATGGAAACACATGAACAATCCACAGCTTCAGTTTTCGACGTCAGCTTGCAGCGCTCGGCAGTTGTAGTTTTCCTGCTCATCTTGTCGACGGCGATTATCCTGGGCACTCCCCGCGCCGCGCATGCGCAGACGCTGAATATTCTTTACAACTTCACCTCGACCGGCAATGTCGGAAATGAGCCTTTCTCCGGGCTCGTGATGGATAGGGCTGGAAATCTCTATGGCACAACCAGTCAGGGGGGATTGCACGGAGCCGGTACGGTGTACCGTTTGACGCGTGCCCGCTCGGGCTGGACTGCGGCTGGACTGTACAGCTTCCAGGGAGGCGCGGATGGAGCCTACCCGGTCGCGAATGTCGTGTTCGGCCCCGATGGGACGCTGTATGGCACAACAGTCGCCGGTGGTGAAGGATTCGGAACCGTTTTTAACCTGCGTCCGCCGGCGACCTTCTGCAAGACAGTGCTGTGTCCATGGACGGAAACCGTGCTTTATCGCTTCAGTGGCGGCAGTGATGGAGGCTTCGCACCTGGGAACTCCTTTGCAGACGCCCTGGTCTTTGATCAAGCCGGCAACGTTTACGGCACAGCGCCCGCCGGGGGCACGTCCGGCAATGGCGTGGTTTTTAAACTCACCCATACCGGGCAGAGCTGGAGCGAAAGCGTGCTGTGGAGCTTCACCGGAGGAAGTGACGGTAGCTTTCCACAAAGCGGCTTAATCTTCGATAGCGCTGGCAACCTCTACGGTACTGCCGAAGCCGGTGGAGCGCACCAGCGCGGCGTGGTTTATGAGCTCTTGCCCTCGGGATCAGGCTGGACGCAAGAGACGCTATACAGCTTTGATACTGTAGACGGCGGAGGCTTCCCCGTCGGCGGCGTCACCATGGACGCGCAGGGCAACCTCTACGGCACAACCAATCCGTATGACTCAGGCGGCGAAGCGTATGAGCTGACGCCCTCAGGTGGAAACTGGACAGTCAGCAGACGGCAAGTTTTTTCGGGGCAAGCTGGTCCTTTCGACACCCCTATTCTGGACGCGCAAGGAAATCTTTACGGTACCGGCGGCGCGACAGGACGTCACGGGGCTGGTGAAGTATTCAAGCTGACGCCCTCCGGTGATGGATGGATCTATACCCATTTATACGAATTCACTGGGGGTACGAACAACGGTGATTTCCCTATTGGCGGAGTCATTTTTGACTCGAACGGCAACCTGTACGGCACCACCGGCAACGGCGGTTCCGATCAAAACGGCATCGTGTTTGAGATCACGCCGTGAACCTATCAGCTAACAGCACTCAGCCGTCAGCAATCAGAAATCAGCTAAACCAATCCATTTGCCGCCCTATGCAATCGGGGTGACATCCGTTGCGCCGTCATCCTGAGCTGCCGCATCCAAAGCGGTTGCCCTATGGAACGACTGGCGCAGCTGTGCGAGCGCATCGCCGCTACCACCAAAAAGACCGAGAAGGTCGCGATGCTGGCCGAGTACTTTCGCTGGCTCGAATTGAACGATGCGGCGATCTCCGCGGTGTTTCTCTCCGGACGCGCATTTCCCGCATTCGACGAGCGCACCCTGCAGATCGGCGGTTCGTTACTCTGGAAGCTGGTAGGCGAGCTTTCCGGCGCACGCGATGCGGCGCTCACTGTGGCCTATCGCAAGCGCGGCGATCTTGGCGCGGCCGCTTACGATGTGCTGCTGCCAAAGGCGCCGCAGAACCCGACGCTCACATTGCAAGAACTTCGCAATGCCTTCGATCAGATCGCCGAAACTCGCACCCCGACCGCCAAGACTTCTGTCCTAAAACCGGTGCTGGAGCGGGCCACCGCCTTGGAAGCCAAATACATCCTGAAGATCATCACCGGCGAGCTGCGCATCGGGCTGAAGGAAAGCCTGGTGGAGGAGGCGATTGCCAAGGCTTACGATGAGCCGCTCGCAAGCGTACAGCGCGCCAACATGCTGCTGGGCGACATCGGCGCCACGCTGCAGCTCGCAGCCGCGCATCGCCTCGACGACGCCCGTATGAGACTGTTTCATCCCATCGGCTTCATGCTGGCGAGTCCGGCGGCGGACGCCGAGGAGGCATTCGCCTACTTCGAGCATGCGCAGGTCGAAGACAAGTACGACGGCATTCGCGCGCAGGCGCACTGTGGGGCTGGGCAGGTGCGGTTCTTCTCGCGCACGCTCGACGAGGTGACGCCATCCTTTCCCGAGTTGGTTGGCCCGCTCGGCGAGTTTGACGGCGACGTGATCCTCGACGGCGAGATCGTCGCGTGGCGCCACAACGAAGACGGCGGGCACGCCATGCCGTTTTCCGAGATCCAGAAGCGCCTCGGCCGCAAGCAGGTCAGCCAGAAGCTGATCGCGGAAGTGCCGGTGGCATATGTGGTGTTCGACGTCATCTATGCCGGCGGCGAACTGACGCTGGATCGGCCGCTCTCGCAGCGCACGCAAATCCTCGACCGCGTGTTTGCAGGAGCGCACCGGGTTGCGCCAAGGCCAGTCGTCACCTCGCAGGGAAAGCTGCTATTCGAGCCGGAGATCGAGGAAGAATCCGCGGCTTCAGGATGGGTGCTGCGCGCACCCGCTCTGCGCGCCGATTCGCCGCAGCAACTGGAGCAGTACTTCGAGGCGGCCATGGCGCGCGGCAACGAAGGCCTGATGATCAAGGACATCGCCTCGCCCTACATGCCGGGACGCCGGGGCCGCTGGTGGCTCAAGCTGAAGCGCGAGCTGGCGACGCTGGACGTGGTCGTCACCGCCGCCGAGTTCGGTCACGGCAAGCGCATTCACGTGCTCAGCGACTACACCTTTGCGGTACGCAAAGGCGAGGAGCTGGTCAACATCGGCAAGGCCTACTCCGGACTGACCGAGAAGGAGATCGCGGAACTGACGGAGTGGTTCCTGGCGCACACCACCGCCGACCACGGGCACCTGCGCGAAGTGGAGCAGAAGATCGTGCTGGAGGTGGCGTTCAACGCCATCATGCGCTCCAACCGGCACGACAGCGGCTTCGCCCTGCGTTTTCCGCGCATCGTGCGCGTGCGTACCGACAAGCTGCCTAAGGACATAGATACCGTGGAAACGGTGGAGAAGATCTACGCCAGACAGCATGTGAGATAGCTGGGGCACAAAGCTACACGGCTAATCGCCTACGGTCACATCGAAGGTCTTCGTAACGCGCGTACTGCCCTGCGCGGCATGGACAGTCAGGCTCCACGGGCCGGACATGTCGATGCCTTTGGTCGAAGCCTCGTAGTCGCCATTGGCTTTGGGCGTGAACTTCAGTTGAGTTACGCCCATGTCCATTTCCTTCATGGTTAGCGCGCCGCTCACCTGGACATTACCCACCGGCTGGCCATGTTGGTCGGAGATGTGTACAAGCAACGTGACCGGCTTCGCCATCCGAGGATGGTCAGGTGAAACTGTGAGCTGCATCTGCCATGGGCTGCCGGTGTCGCTCGCGGACGAGTGCGACTCTGCGGTATGTTTCCGGTTGCAGGCGAGCAGCAGCGCGAGACTTCCCACTACCACCGCGCAAACCAAGATACGGGAACGGGTCGGCAACCGGTACTCCTCCGTTTCAGTGCGTATGGCCGTGCTCATGCTCGTGGCCGGGACTAACAGGAATGACGCAGCCGTCGGCGACATCGCAAATCGCCAGCTCGAACTGAATGGTGGTGTGATGAATCTGGAAGCGCCGTCCCAGCTCGTCGCGAATCTCCTGTAGAATGCTCGCGCTTTCCGATGCCGGCATGTCAGCGATGGCGACGTGGCAGGAAAGCGAATGAGTATCGCTGCCGATGCTCCAGACGTGCAGGTCGTGCACGGACTCGACGCCGGGAACGGCGCAGATGGCCTGCTGGATACGGTCCAGTTCCATCCCGCTGGGGGTGCCTTCCAGTAGAATGTTGAGACTCTCGCGGGTGATGCCGATCGACGACCAGAGGATCATTACGCCGATGCCCACCGACAGCGCAGGGTCGATCCAGTGCTGGCCGGTCAAGGCTATGGCGATGCCCCCGGCGATCACCGCCGCGGTGGACAAGGTGTCGCCGATCTCGTGCAACAACGCGCTGCGCAGGTTGATGTCGCGATGCCCACGCATCAGGAGCAGCGCGATGGCGCCGTTCATCACTACGCCGGCCGCCGCTACCCAGATCATTATGCCGGGGTGGACGTTCACCGGATTGAGCAGCCGGTGAAAGGCTTCGTAACAGATGTAAAACGAAACCAGGATCAGAGTGAGCCCGTTGATGAAGGCTGCAAGCACGCCCGCACGGTTGTAGCCGAAAGTCTTGCGCGCGCTGGGCCCACGTCCCTGCAAGTAAACCGCGCCCCACGACATGATGAGCGCGAGAAAGTCGGTGAGGTTATGTCCGGCCTCGGAGAGCAGCGCCAGACTGTGCGCTCGCAGGCCTGCAACAACCAGCAGGACAATGTAGGCCAGCGTGACCCCTAGCGAGATCTTCAGCACTCGCGAGGTGTTCCCCCTTCGCATGTCGCCGGCCTGGACGTGCATAGTCTCAGTCTAAAAGCAGGGGCCAGCACGTTCAACCTTGCAGGAATTTCGGCAGAAACCGTGGATCTCTCCGCTGCGCTTCGCTGCGGCCGGGAGGACAGATTCAGAGCTGAGGGACATAGCACAACAGATTTCTTCCAGGCTGCCGACAGCCAATCCTGCCTACGGCGACATCCAACTTTGGGGAGCACTGCCATGAATCTCAAACGAGCGGGGCTGTTAGCCACATTTCTTCTCTTGCTCGCGGCTTTTGCAGCCGCACAGAGCACCAACTCCACCCAGGCTGCCTCTCCCGGCAATGCTCAGGGAGCCTCATCCCAGCAGGTCGAACCCGGGCAGCAGCACCCTGTCGCACCCAATGCGATGGACACCCAGAACAGCAGCAGCCCGGCGGCTGCGCCGCTCAGCTCCAGTGGCCAGAACAATGGCATGCTGCAATCGCGGATTGCCGACGCGCTGCGTAACGAACCGACGCTCGGCAGCAGTCACGTATCGGTGAACGTGGCCGACAGCAGCATCGATCTGACCGGCACCGTGGGTTCGGGCAAAGACCGGCAAACGGCGGAGCGAATTGCGCAATCCTTCGATGGCAACCGCAAGCTGAACGACAAGCTCGTAGTAACGGGCCGCGGGCATTCCGATCTGGCGCCGGAGCATCCTGCGGTGAACAACAGCGGTACGGGGAATGCGCCGAACCCAGCCACCAACAATCCCAACAACACGCCTCCCCGGTAGTCGCACTATCGCGAATGGCAGAACACCCGGCACGCTGACCGGCGTTACTATGCAGGGGCGGAGCTTGCGTCCGGATAGTTGCGGCGTCATTGCGCCAGCTTAGCATTTGCTTGCCGCAAATTTGCGCTCCGGTGTCCGCCGCTGCCTTACAACCCGCTCAGCGGCAACCGCCTCTCTTCTTGCATCGCTCTCTGCGATCCCGCTGAGGAGCTTGGCCGCTGACGCAACACCTGCATCAGGTCTGTCGGCCGGCTTCCCCTGCTGACTTCTCGGCGTGTGCTCAGGTACGGAGTTCGTGCATGCGCCTTGCAGTTCGTATTGTCCTTGGACTGACTTGTCTCAGTCTCAGCCTCACCGCTACGGCCCAGATCAGCCAACCCATCGTCTCCCTGCACTTGGACGGCGATCCACAGCCGACCCAGCTTCCGGCGAGCGCCGGCTTGTCGGGTGTGCAATGTGATGAATCGGGCGCTGTGTATGTCCGCTATGCGCAGCAGACAGACAATTTCTCCTCGCCTACAATCGCCAGGATCGATGACGACGGAAGCACGCAAACCATATCGTTAGGCAGCCTGCCCAACTCATCGGCCGATCAGCATGCGTTTGTCTTTACGGCGGCGCAGGATGGCACCCTGCATGAGATTCTGCGCTTGCAGCCCGACGCGACGGGGGATCCGCAGATCGATTACGTCCGTTTCGATCCTGACGGCGCTTTTCGCTCGCAGGCGACCTTTCAACAGGAGTTCGTTCCATCGTTGCTTCTGCCCCTGCCCAGCGGAAATTTTTTCGCCGCGGGAGTCACCCTCAAGCGGGTGCAGGACAGCATCTCAGAAGGCTCGCTGGCCGGCATTTTCAGTCCCGAAGCCGTACTGCTGCAGCCGCTGCGAAAGAATGGCGCCACCCTGACGAGAGTTGGGGCAAAGCAGCAGGTCGCCGCAGGCGACATCACGAACCTGGTGCAGGGAGCAACGGCCAAGCTCGCCGACGACGGCAACATCTACGTTCTGCTGGCAGCAGATCACGCCCGGGTAGCAGTCATCACGCAAAGCGGAGAGATCGTGCGCGAATTAACGTTGCAGGAGCCGTTCGAGGTGGGAGCGGCGAACGATATGTGGGTCTCGGGTAATCGCGTGCTGGTGGCGTATGAAGGCGAGGCGGATGATCCCAAAAACGCCACAGTCTATGTTCTGTACGACGCGCACACGGGAGAGGTGGTCCGCGCCTATAAACCGGACTTCCTCGGCACGGCCACATGCTTCCAGGACGGCCAGACCCTGACGGTGTTCGTCCATCCGTCGAATTCGGGAGCGATTGCGATTGCCAGCGCGCAACTACAATAGCTGTGTCTTGCGATCTGCTCCGTGTCTCAGCGGTGAATCAAATTCCGATCGCCTGCTGAATGGCGTCGGCGATGGCGTCGGTGTGGCGACGCATGACCTGCTCGGACTCGGCCTCGATCATCACCCGGGCCAGCTTCTCGGTGCCGGAGTAGCGGACGACCACGCGGCCATTGCCGTCCAGTTCGCGTTCGGCCGCGCGAATGGATTCCATCACAGCAGGCAATTGTTCCAGCGGCAGCTTCTCCCGAACAGGAACGTTCTTGATCTCCTGGGGGAAGACTTTCATGTCGGCGACCAGTTCGGCGATGGTTTTGCCGGTGCGCGCCATCACTTCCAGCACGCGCAGCGCGGTCAGGATGCCGTCGCCGGTGGTGGTATCCATATCGCGAAAGAGAATGTGCCCTGACTGCTCGCCGCCCAGCGTGGCGCCGGTCTTGAGCATCTGCTCCAGCACATACTTATCCCCAACCGGCGCGCGCAGCATCTGAATGCCGCTGCGTTTCAGCGCCGCTTCCAGCCCCATGTTCGACATGGTAGTGGCGACCACCGTGTCGTTATGCAGCCGGACATGGGTCTGCATGTCAAGCGCGGTCAGCAGGAGCACGGCATCGCCGTTGACGACCTGCCCGGAAGCGTCGGAGAAGAGCGCGCGGTCGGCATCGCCGTCGAAGGTGACTCCCAGATCGTACTTCCCCTTTGCCTCTGCGACGGCCTGGGCGACGTGCTCGGGATGGAGCGCGCCGCAACCGGCATTGATGTTGCGGCCGTTGGGCTGGATGTGCAGGAAGTCGGCGGTGATGCCGCAGTCGCGGAAAACCAGCGGAGCGATGGTGGTGGCTGCCCCGTTGGCGCAATCTACCAACACGCGCAGTTTGCTGAAGGCGGTGCCGGCGACCAAGTCGGCCAGCCAGTTGCCGTACTGCTCGTGCAGGCTTTCATCACCGGGCAGCATGTCGGAGGTTGATACCACATTGTGGGATGCGCCTTGAGCCAGCTGCTCGATATGGGCAAAGATATCGGCCTCGATCTCGTGTTCCAGTTGATCGGAGAGCTTGTAGCCGTCGGCGCCGAACACCTTGATGCCATTGTCCTGCCAGGGATTGTGCGAGGCGGAGATGACAATGCCGGCGGCGAAGCCGTTGGCGCGGGTCAGGTAAGCGACACCGGGGGTGGTGATGACACCGGCGCTCACCACCTCGACGCGTGAGGTCTCCAGCCCCGCCGCCAGCGCGGAACTGATCCAGGCGCTCGACTCGCGGGTGTCCTGACCGATCACCACGCGGGCTGGTTCAACCCGCGCCGCCAGTCGCTGTCCCAAAGCGCGTCCAATCGCGAAAACGGTCCGCCGGTCGAGGGGATATTCCCCCGCGACACCCCGAATCCCGTCTGTCCCAAATAGCTGCCGCATGGCCGTTGCCGTTCCACTGCTCACGGTTGACCTGCCCTCCCGGAAATTTTTGCAGTACTTACGGTGACACGAATCGGCGCCGGCGATTGTACGTGGACCAGGGGATCGGCCACGTAGGCATGAGTGGTAAAGCTGGCGGTGCCCACCACGCCCGTGGCATCGACCGGATCGGTCAAAGCACTGTGGATCTCCGCCACCCTCTTCTCCGGACCCACAATGGTAATGCTCGCGGGATTCGCCGTCACGTCCGTAATGTCATATCCGCTCAACAATGTCCCAATCACCCGCGGCTGCACCTGCACCGATCGCGTGGCGCTGCGATCGAAGCTGACGTGAAACTGCGAAGGCACGATCTGCACCACCTTCACGTTGCGTGGCGCACGAATGTCTTGGGCGGTGAGATCGAAGGTGCGCTCGCCCGCGCCGGCGTCTCGCAAATCGAGAATAGCGTGGATCTCGGAAGGGTTCAGGCCTTGCAGCTGCCGCTCCGGCCCACGCAGCGTGACCCGCGCCTCAAAAGGATAGTCGGAGTTAATCTCCAGGTTGGCGGGCGCATGCTGAAATTCCAGGGGCACGGTCATGGGAATTTCGATGGGCTGATCGCGTCCCACCGCCCACCACAACAGGATGGCGATGGCCAGCGAGACCAGCTTGAAAGGCAGGTTCTTGAGCACGTAATTGCGAAAGAATTTGCCGATGGACAGACGCATAGGCTAGCGCTCCGCGCCTCCTTCCGCCTGCTCCGTCTCGTGGCTGAGGCGCTCGACTTCGCGGTCCTCATCCGCCAATTCGCGATCGCTGATGGTGGTTGGCAAGGTGGCGGTGGGCACGTAACGCCGCAGCACTTCGCTTAAGCGCTCGCGCAGGTAGGCCGCCGTAATATCGCGCTCGATGGCGCCACCTATGGCGATGCTGATCGAGCCCGTCTCCTCGGAAACTACAACCGAGATGGCATCGGTCTCCTCGGTGATGCCGATTGCCGCACGATGGCGCGTGCCGAATTGTGTCGACAGCACCGGATTCATCGAGAGAGGAAGAAAGCAGGCCGCGGCAGCGATGCGGCCTTTCTGGATGATCACTGCGCCGTCATGCAAGGGAGCGCTGGGGCGGAAGATGGTGGTCAGAAGATCGTACGAGAGATTGGCGTCGAGCGGAACGCCGCTTTCGATGAAAGTGCGCAGGCCGATTTCGCGCTCGATGACGATCAGCGCTCCGGTCTGTGTCTTGGAAAAATGGTCAGCGGCGAGAACAATATCTTCATAACTGTCGGTGCCGTCGAAGACACCGCCGCGGCCGGCCGACAATCGGCGTCCCAGGCGCGCCAGCGCGTGCCGGATCTCCGCGCCAAAGACCACGATCAGCGCGAACACCGCGTAGGGAAACAGCGTGGTGATCAGCCAATCGACGGTCTTGAGCTGCTCGACGTGCGCCAGCCAGAAGGCTCCCACCAGCAATACGACTGCGGCCAGCATGGGTATGGCGCGCGTACCTTTAATCAGTTTGAGAAACTCGTAAATGAGGAACGCCACAACTAGGATGTCGATGATGGAGATCACCGAGAATTGCGGAATGTGGCGAAGGTTTTGCAACATCGAGGTACCTGGACGGCATGCCTAATAGTTAATAATAGTGGATAGTTGATGGTGGGTAGTGGATAGTTTTTGCGGGCTGGATTTAATTAGTAGCTGAACAACCTTCAAGGCGGCTTAGATAGGGGTGGACCGTGAATCGTGGACCGTGAATCGTGGATCGTGAGTCGCGGATTGTGGATCGTGAATCGTGAATCGTTGATCGTGAATCGTGGGTTTATTCGGGCGGCGATTGTGCGGCGGAAGTGTAACTTCCTCGTGCTTAATGCGCCAAACCCCATTATCCCCCACGATCACCATCCACCATTCACGATCCACCATCCTCCATCCACCATCCACGATTCACCATCCCTACTCCGTCTCCACTTTCTTTACTTCCGCGGAGAACTCCCCGCGTCCCAGCTGGGCGCGAACTTGGTCACCGGGATTCACCTGGCTTGCCTGCTTCACGACGTGTCCCTGGGAATCGAAGACAAGAGCATAACCGCGCTCCAGGATCGCCTTGGGCGAGAGAGCCAGCAAACTGCTGTGCAGCCGCTCCCAGCGGGAGCGCCGCCGCCGCAGCCCGGCTTCACCGGCGCGACCGACGGCAGTCGTAAGGCGATCAAGCTGCGTGCGACGTGACTGCAACATCCGCGCCACGGTTGTGTTCAGTGCGGCGGTGTGCGAATCAAGTTGCCGGCGCATGGTGCCGGTGCGGACGCGTAGGTCGTGACGGCGAAGTTGCGCCTCGATTGCATCAAGACGGCGAGTCTGGTTCTTCACCAGCCGTGACTGGGCCTGCGCCAGGCGGAAGACCAGGTCATCCACTCGCTGCTGACGCCGGGCGATGGAGTCCTGCATACGCGCGAAGACCGCATGCTGCACCAGCCGGGTCAGCGCATTGTTGGCGCGCAGCAGCTTGTAATTCACTGCCTGGCCCAGGCGCTTGCGCAACGCGTGCAGCTTTTCGGCGAGCTCATGTTTCGAGCGGATCACCAGCTCCGCCGCGGCGGAAGGCGTGGGCGCGCGCAGATCGGCGACGAAATCGCAAATAGTGAAGTCGGTCTCGTGGCCGACAGCGGAGATGACCGGAATGACAGAGGAGGCGATGGCGCGCGCCAGCCGTTCGTCATTGAAAGCGAAGAGGTCTTCGAACGAGCCGCCACCGCGCGCGACGATGATCACCTCCACCTTGCGCTGGCGATTGAAGTAGCGGAGACCCGCGCTCACCTCCGAGGCGGCGACGTCGCCCTGCACCTGCGCGGGATAAATCAGCACGTTCACCGACTCGTGCCGGCGGCGAAGGATGTTCAGGACGTCCTGGACGGCAGCCCCGCGCGGCGAGGTGACCAGGCCGATGTTGCGCGGCAGAACAGGGATCGGCTTCTTGCTAGCGGCGTCGAAGAGGCCTTCGGCGGCGAGCTTGGCTTTCAACTGCTCGAAGGCGACTTGCAGGGCGCCGGCGCCCTTGGGCTCAAGGTACTCAGCCTGAAATTGCAGATCGCCGCGCTCGTCGTAAATGGTGACGCGGCCGCGGGCGATGACCTGCTGGCCATTTTCGGGGCGAAAGCGCAGCAGTCGCGCCTGCGTCCGCCACATCACCAGGCGCAATTGCGCCGAGCCGTCCTTCAGCGTGAAGTAAAGGTGGCCGGATTCGGCAGGGCGGTAGTTGGAAATCTCCCCCTCCACATAGACGTCGGTGAAGGATCGTTCCACCTGGGTGCGAATGGCGGCAACCAGCTCGCGAACCGGGTAGATCTTGCGCGGCGGCGCCTGAAAGATGAGCCCGAGCTGTTCGGTGCCGGCCATGAAGGAAGTGTATCAAGGGTGCGATTCGCGATTCGCTTTTCGCCATTCGCTATTCGCCAAGCCGGCTGCTAGGGAAGCTGTGATTAAGTTGAAGTTTTGAAGGGGGCGGGCTTCAGCCCGCCCGTAAGTGCCCGAAGTCAAGCTGGGCTTTAGCGTGTGCGTGAGAGCTAACCTTTATCCTTGGCGGTGGAACATGACCGCAAAAATCCAGCCCCGCAGGGGCGGCTATGTCGTTAGCCCAGGATGAAGCGAAGCGGAATCCTGGGTGGAGTGGGAAATTATTCCGAGCCGCGTAGCGGCGACACCGTTCTCACGCAGATACTTTAGCCCCTGAGGGACTTCAGTCGCGCTTAATCAGACTCTCCCTAGCCTTTGGGACCCTGGAGCACTGTCGGCCAATCATCCAAATCACCCGAAGAATCCCGTGCCCGAAGCTAGCAGGCAAAAATTAACACCCGGTCTAGCGAACAGCGAAGAGCGAACAGCGGCCTTATCGCATCCGGTTCACGAAATACAGCACCAGCGACAGGATTACGCTGAGCAGGATGGAGGTCACGAGTGGAAAATAGAAAGTGGTGTGCTTGCCGCGATAGACGATGTCGCCGGGCAGGCGGCCGATGGGCAGGTTCATCTTGCCGGCGAGGATCAGGATCAGGCCGAAGACTAGGATCAGCCCTCCGACAAATACCAACATGCGCCCAAGGTCACCCATCGCTCTCAGGATAATTGATGCGAACCGTGAATCGTCTGGACTTTTTCACAGGCCGGAGTAGCGAAAGTTCCCGGCG
Organism: uncultured Acidobacteriaceae bacterium; assembly: GCA_963785825.1. Classification (GTDB taxonomy): domain Bacteria; phylum Acidobacteriota; class Terriglobia; order Terriglobales; family Acidobacteriaceae; genus Bog-257. Next base: position 278,438 of record CAWAWQ010000005.1, read on the forward strand.
CTCAGGAAGCCTACTTTACCTGATCGAAAAGGTCCTTGACTACGAGGCGAATGGGGGTATTTGGCACCTCCAGGACACCCTGTTGCGGTTCGACAAATCCGTTGTGGCTGCAAACGTAGGCGCGCCGGGTAGCGGGGTCCAGAATCCAGACGTGCTGCACGCCAAAATTCAGATAATCGTCGACACGTTCTCTCATGCTGCGTAGCGTGTCATCTTTGGAGAGCACCTCGATCAAAATCAGAGGCGGTATGGTGATGATCGGCTCGCGGGATTGATCAGCGCGTAGGACGCTTACGTCAGGAATTCTAAAACGAGTTGCGGCGACCTGCACCCGCTGTTCCACAACCGGCAATGCGTTCCATTCCTTTTGTCTCTCCCAGAACCACGCAGCGATGGCCGTTTGCAAAAGAGCATGTTCAAGCTCTCCCAAGTTTCTCGCCTGCAATTCTCCGTCGATAAAATCGCAATCCGGACGGTAGCTTGTGGCCAGATATTCCTGCAGCGAGATGAGGGTTGTGCTCGACATGGGCGGCTTCCGGCCGGCTATTGGGAATCGCTCCCTTGGTATTATGCACCGCTCCTGACCGGCAAGCCACCTTTGATGATCGCCGGTATTCCGAGTTTCTCGTTCAGCCGAGTTGTAATCGCGGCTATTTCACAATTGGGGATCGGCAGCAGCACGGACCATTCTGGGCGCCAGCCCCGCTGCACTTCCTCGAACCAGACGAAAGCAACCCGCTGAAAAGCCGATGATCTGGATATGAGCGCTTATCGATGTTCGCGGCTGCTTCTGATCGCCGGCTTTGTTATATGGGTGGTCTACGGGTTCCTGGCAGGTATGGGACGCTGGCCCGTAGCAGTCGCATTTGGTCTGGTTTCCAGTATTGCTCTGGTGCTCGTGGAAGCCCGCCACCACATCAAGATCAAGCTGATGGATTGGACAATCGTGGCTTACTTTGTTGTTGCAGCGGTGGCGACATTTCTGATTCGAGCGGCCGCGTTTCCCCTTTATGCTTCGGTCGTCATCTGGGTGTTGTACGCGGGAGTGACCTGGGCATCGATCCTGCTGGGAGCACCGTTCAGCCTGCAATATGCGCGCGAGTCGGCGCCGCGCGAGCACTGGCAAAGGCCGGAATTCTTCCGCGCCAATCGGATCATCAGCGTGATCTGGGGGATCGCATTTGCCATCAATATCGTCCTGGTCATCGTTGCGCTAAATCCGCGAAGCATACCTCTGCTGACGGGCGTCGCCGCTCCGCTTCTTCTCATGGGGGTAGCGGCAACTTTCACGTCGCACTACACGCGCATTGCGCGCGCACGCATGGTCCATCCGATTGAGAAACTCCCGAGATCCCTCGCCAGCCCTGGTTAATTCCGCCAGCATTTAAGCCATGGCGCATGGGCTCGCTCTCGTGCGGCCGTAATCTTCCCGCGCCAACGGGTGAAGCCCCGCTTCTGCTATGCTGTCGGGTTTCCAACTCCTGGTGCGAAAGGTCGAGCATTGGCGGTCGATCCGGTAATTGTGGTCCACGGTGGGGCGTGGGCCATTCCCGATGACATGGTGGAAGCGCATCTGCGCGGTGTGCAAGCCGCGGCCGACGTGGGCTGGCAGGTGCTGGCGGGCGGCGGCAACTCGCTGGACGCGATCGAGGCGGCGGTGGTCGCCATGGAAGAGGACGATACCTTCGACGCCGGCCGCGGCTCGTTCCTCAACATGGATGGCCGGGTGCAACTCGACGCGTTGATTATGGACGGTGCGACCCTGCGCGCGGGAGGGGTGGGCTGCGTCGAGCACATCCGCAATCCCATTCGCGCGGCGAAGAAGATCCTGACCGAAAGCCCGCATGTGTATTTCGTGGGGACGGGCGCCGAGCGCTTTGCCCAGGAGCATGGCATCGAATTGTGCGCCAACGAGGAACTGATACTCCCGCGCGAAGTGGAGCGGCTGCGCGAGGCGCGCAAGCAAGGCTACTTGCAGATGCCGGACGAGTTCGGGCCCATGCGCTCGCATGACACGGTAGGCGCGGTGGCGCTCGATAGCAAGGGGAACATCGCGGCCGCGACTTCGACCGGAGGAACGCTGAACAAGGCGCCGGGACGAGTGGGCGATTCGTCGCTGATCGGCTGCGGCTGCTATGCCGATAATCGCAGCGCGGCGGTTTCGACCACCGGTTGGGGCGAGCCCATGATGAAGCTGGTGCTCAGCAAATGGACGGCCGACCGCGTGGAGGAAGGCTTGGCGCCGCAGGAGGCGGCCCAGCGCGCGCTGTATTACCTGAAGGCACGGCTGAACGGGCACGGCGGGATGATCGCGGTGGATGCGAGAGGCCGCATTGGGCTCGCGCACAACACGCCACGCATGGCATGGGCGTTATGTACGAAGGGGAAGACAGCTTGCGGAATCGTGGTTGAGCACTAGCTCTGACCTGCGGACGTGGAGCATCACACACGAAATCGAACCCCGAAGGGGTGGTTTTGCAGTTAGCCCAGGACGGAGCGAAACCGGGGTCCCCGATTTGCGCCGCAGGCGGGCAAATTGGGGTGGGAAGCGGAGTCCTGGGTGAAGTGGGAAAAAATATCGGAGCCCGGAGGGGTGGCATTAGTCTCACGCAGACATTGAAGCCCCTCTAGGGGTGGATGTGGGCGCGATTGCTATAAGGAACAGAGCTTAATCTCGCAGCCGTGGTGGAGCTTCTCAGAAGTCGCGACTGCTCGGCCCCTGCATCATCTGCTGCAAATCGAGGCTCCGCTGCTCCATTTCCTTGCGCAACTCTTCCATCTGTTGCTGTAGCTGCGGGGTCCAGTTCTTCATGGAATCTTTGATCTGCTGTCGCATATCGTCAAATTCCTTCTGGCTGGGCATGGAGTCGCTGATCTGCCGCCTCATCTCATCGAAATCTTTCTGGCTGGGCATGGACGCAGCGATCTGGCGCTTCATCTCGTCCAGGTCCTTCTGCGCCGGTTTGCCCGATTTCGCCATCTCGCGCGACATCTTGCGCATTTCCTTCTGCTGCCGCTTCATCGACTTCTCGATCTCGCGGCGCATCTGCTCCAGCTCTTTGTCGCTAGGCTTCAGCTCGGCCATCATCTCGGCCTGATTGCGCCCCAGCTCCGGACGTAGCTGCTCCATCTGCTTTCCGAAAGCCTGGACATCGGGCTCCAAGTTGTCCCAACCCTGCTCTTGCAGCTTGGAATTGTCCGGCGCCGGGACACTGATCACCACCGTCTGTTCGCGCTTGTCGCGCAGAATTTCGATCGAGAACTTTGTGGCTCGGGTATGCAAACCGCGCTGCCAATCGGCCAGATCGTGCACGATCTCGTTGTTCACCTTCATGATGACATCGCCGGCCTTCAGACCGGCGGCGGCGGCGGGACTGCCGGCTTCAACCGAGCGGACCAGCACGCCATGACCGCGCGTCGCTCCGAAAAAGTCCGCCAACTGCGGCGACAGGCTTTCCACCACAAGTCCATGACGGGATGAGAGGACAGTGAAAGCAGGAATTTCAATGTCGGGCATGATCGCGCGCGGAGGTGGCGGTCCCATGGCCACAGCCGCCATCGATCGAGCATTGGCCATGACCGTCCGGCTTCCCAGCTTCACCTTGATGTCTTTGCGCTGGCTATTCCGCAACACCGTCAGCGTCACCAGCTTGGCGGGAGGGGTGGCATGAATTAGCGCTTGCAGTTGTTCCGGACTCTCCACCTTGGAGCCGTCGTAGCCCACGACCACGTCATTTTCCAGCAGCCCGGCGCGGCAGGCCGGTCCGTCCTGATCGACGTAGGTAATGACCGCTCCGGTCTCATCCTTCAACTTCAGCGCGGCGGCGCGTTCCGGGGTGACCGTGCTGATTTGCACGCCCAGATAGGCCCCGGTATGAGGTTCCGGCCAACCGGCTTGCCCTGTTACCGGCCCCGCCATCGCGGGCAGGGCTACCGCCACCAGAGCGCCAACCAATATAATTGCGACATTACGAACTTTACGCATGACCCCTGTCCAACCCTTCAGTGACATCTATGAAATGCTATTTGCCCCATGGTGGTGCGGACTCGCAGCGTCGGACCGCCTCCATTTAATGCCCCTTCCGCCGACATTGCCTTGGGACTGAATTCGCCGCCCAAAGTGGTAATTTTCAAGGGGAAATCCGAGATAATGCCCTGGCCGCTCGCCATCTCGGAGTTGGCGTGTACGCTTACCGGCATACTCGCAGGAAAACACACGGTGACGTCACCGGCGGCAGTATGCAAAAACGAATTGGCGAAACCGTGATTGCCAAGAAACTCCACCGTAATAGGGCCGGCTCCGGTTTCAACCTGGGCGCCGTGTCCAAGCTTGAAAAGCTCCACGCTACCGCCGCCGGTGGTGACCCGCACCGGCCCGCGCGCGCTGGCTATCCGCACGCTGCCGCCATCGGTTTCTGCCACCACGCCTCCATCAACATCGCCGAGATACAGATTACCGCCGCCGCTGCTGACGTGCAGATCGCCAAAGCACTTCTGCACCTGGATATTACCCGCTCCGGTCTGAATGGTGGATGCCCGGGTTGAGCCGATGTAAACCCGGCCTCCTCCCAGATTGACTTGGCTTTGGCCGGCAACGTTAGCAACTCGCACATCCGCCGCCCCGCTGGTCAGCGAGAGATCGCCACCCAGATTGCCTGCCTCGACATTGCCGCCGCCGCTGGCGATCTTGACTGGCCCGTTGAGGTCGTCGAGTTTGATTAAGCCGCCACCGGTGCTGGCAACGACGGTCGCCGCAATCGAGGTGAAGGTCAGCGATCCGCCCCGCGTCTCCACCTTCACCAGACTGAGCTCGCGCGGTACCTGCACGATAAACTCCTGGCCAAAGCGGCCCAGGTTTTTCTTGCCCAGCCGGCCTTCGATCAGGTCAGTCTCACCCGTCTTCATGGCGGAGACGCGCATCTGCTCAAACTGCCGGCGTGCCAGGGCTTCCGTAGGCGCGTAGGAGCGTTTGCGCACCATGTAGGAAACCCGCGGCGAGTTTCCCTGCACTTGCACCGATCCTGCATCGGTATTGACGTGCAGCTCTCTGGCTGCCGGCAAGCTGCCGGTAATCTCCTCCACCCAGGAATTACCGTCACGATAGATCCGCGACTGCTGCGCCCACAACGGAAGAGCAATGGCAAGAATCACCACGGAGGCACAGAGACACAGAGGAGATTTTTGCAGAACTCCTCTCTGTGCCTCTGTGTCTCTGTGGTGATTGGGTTGATTGCGATCTGCCATTTCCCTTTTGACTCTAGTTCCGGTGGATTAATCGATATTCGGCATGGAAGCCAGTTCGCGCTTGGACTCGGTGCGAATGTAATCGCTGGGGTCCTCTTTCGCCAACTGCTGCAACGCCATACGGACGCTGCTATCGGCGCGGACCGGTTCCAATGCATGCAGCGCCCCGCTGCGCACGCCCAGGTTGCTGTCGTTCAGCAGCGCTTCCAGCACGGCATTGCGCACGCGAATGTCCTGCTTTACATACGGACCAACGCCGTCCAGCGCCTTCAGGCGAACTCCGGGATTGCTGTCATAGCGTAAGGCATAGGTCAGCGCTTCGCGAACCGCGGGATCGTCCGGGCGGCTGGTCAACACGCCGACCGAATCCAGGCGCACGCCCGAGTTGTAGTTGCTCTTGGCCGCATAGGTCAGCAGCTTCTGGATCTCGGGATCGTTGAGGGAACCCTGCATCGAGTCAGGAACCAGCCGGTCATACTGGATTTGTACCTTGTCGGAATTGGGTTGGTGATTGATAGAAGTAATTCCGGCGATGGAAGCGCCTACCATGGCGGGATGATTGGAAGGGAAAGGAGCTCGGCCGCCGCCCAGAGCACTGTACATGGTGCCAAGGCCTCCGCCAAAGCCGGCCAGCACCAGAACCGTCGCCAATGCGGGCGAGAAACGAACCTGGCGCAACCATGCCGCGGGATCGAAGGCCAGCCGGTGATACCAGGCGCGATGCTGCTCGGTGGTCTCAAGCGCCTCCTGCAGCCGCATTCGTGCGGCTGCCAGAAAGCTGGGGGAAGGCTCTTCCACCGGCAGCAGGTTCATCCGCGCCTGGAACTCCTGCTGTGCAGCCAGCTCCGCCGCGCAGTCTTTGCAGCGCCGGATGTGCTGCTCCAACTCGTGGCGGGCGTCGTCTGCCAGCTCGTTGTACAGGTACAGGGAAACGTTTTGTTGTACCCAATCGCAATTCATGATTGCCTCACTTCGTTCGGCGCACTTGGCAACTAGCACTTGGCTCTTGGCCAAAACCGGTCACCAGGCGCTTTGGCCAAATGCCAAGTGCCAACTGCTGCTTCATCTCATATCCTTCAACGCCGCCCGCAGCTTTTGCGTGCCGCGAAACAGCGTGTTCTTCGCCGTCTCTTCCGTCGTGTTCAAAATCTCGCCGATGGTGCGCAGCTTCAGTCCCTGGTAATGCTTCATCTCGAAGACCATGCGTTCCCGCGGGGTCAGCTTTCGCAGTGCCTTCGCAATGCGTGCCCCTAATTCGCGCCGCATCAGGTCGCGCTCCGGACTGGCGCCGGACCGCTGATCGGCAACCTGATCCAGCAGATCGTAGGTACCGCCTTCCGAGTCGGTGCTGATCCCCGAGTCCTCTTTTCGCACCTGCCGCTTACGCAGCAGGTCCAGGCACAAGTTGGTAACGATGCGATAAATCCAGGTATAAAACGAGCATTCGAAGCGGAAGTTGCCGATGTTGCGGTAAGCCTTGAGAAACGCTTCCTGGTAAATATCCTGCGCGTCCTGCTCCGAGCGCGTGAGGTGATAGGCAAGGCGCAACACCGCGCCATCGTACTGGCGTACGAGGTCCTCGAACGCCGCGCGATTGCCACGCTGTGCTTCCCGGATCAGCTCCGTATCGTTCATGCGGCTCTGGGCCTGCCCCACTGTTGCTGCGGACGCTTTGCCCGTCTCCTGCCACGCTTCAGGAGGACGGAGCGCCGGGGTCTCCACTACACGTTGTTTGGGCGCGTAGGAAGGTGCAAGTCCCGGGCCAACCGTGAGGGGAACTGCTACCGCTTCGGCCGGCATGCTGGTTTCTACCTACTGAGTAATTGGCAAGCCAATTCTTGTGCCTGCAACTACATAGACGAGCGCGGGGAGAAACCGTGAGCGAATTATAGCTCCCGCCTTAGTACGTACGCCGCGGCGGGTACGGCGGTTCAGCCGGACGGTCGTCCGGGTGTTGCGGCACGCAGGATTACCTTTCGCAGATCCAGTGTCCCTCCCAAGGCTTAACGGCCCAGCCCAGCGATGGAAACGAAAATCATGGGTGAGATTTTCGACGGGTGTGACACGCTTCGCGGCTGCGAGGAACTCCAACTCTGTCTATTGCAGATATTGTTCGAATTTTTTCCAAAAAGCATCGCCCCAATCGCCATCCCAGGAGTTACAATCGCGAAAACCCCTTTCGCTTGCTGTGAAGAGATGCTGATGGCACCGTGGGTCTCTGCCCTGTGCGAGGGCGCGTATCCGGCGGGTGCAACCCCGAAGTGGGTATTTGTATTCTCATAATGATGCGCCGGTTTCCCTGTCTGGGGCAGTGCGTACTTCCTTGGGTTGAAGCAGGAACTTTGGAGGGGAATGATCCCAGCTCGTAAAGCTCGGGTATTAGTGGTTGACGACGACCCCGGTCTGGGGAAATTCCTCACCTCTCACCTGCTGCGCTCCGGATTCGACGTCAGCAGCGCCATCACCGGCGAAGAAGCTCTGCGCATGTTCCGGGTTTACGATCCGGCGCTGGTGCTTCTCGACCTCTCCGATTCCGGAACCAGCGCGCTCGGCACCTTGGAGCGTCTCAAGCAGATCAGGCCGGATGTCCCGGTCGTGATGCTTTCGGCTGAACAGGGCCCGGAAGCCATTTTCAAGGCCTCAAAATTGGGCGCGGATGACTACCTCGGCAAACCGTTTGAGCCCAAGGACCTCGATCTGCGTATTGCCAAGATCCTGGAGAAGCAGCGCTTTACGCCCGAGGTTACGCCGCTGCGTGATCGTGTACGGCGCAGCAGCGATTTTGCCGGGCTGTTCGGCACCAGTCCAAAAATGGAAGAGGTGAAAAACACCATCGAGCAGGTGGCCGATACCACGGCCACGGTGCTGATTCGTGGCGAAAGCGGCACCGGCAAGGAAGTAGTCGCGCGCATGATCTATGCCCAGTCCGGACGCGGCGACAAGCCGTTCGTCAAGGTCAACTGCGCCGCGATACCGCACGAGCTGCTGGAAAGCGAGCTGTTCGGGTACGAGCCCGGCGCGTTCACCGGCGCCAACCGTCAGAAGCTGGGCAAGTTCGATCTCGCCGATTCCGGCACTCTCTTCCTCGACGAAGTCAGCGAAATGCATCCGGCGTTGCAGGCCAAGCTGCTGCATGTGTTGCAGGATGGCGAATTCTCGCGCCTGGGCGCTAAGCGCGACATTTCCGTCGACGTGCGGGTACTCGCTGCTGCCAACAAGCCGCTGGAGCGCGCCGTCCAGGAAGGCTTGTTCCGCGAAGACCTCTTCTACCGCTTGAACGTTATTACGATCCACATTCCGCCGCTGCGCGAGCGTCGGGAGGAGATTCTGGTTTTCCTCGATTATTTCCTGCGGAAATATAGCGAGTTCTATGGCAAGCAGCCGAACCCGTTCAGCGACTACGCGATCAGCCGCATGATGGAGTATGACTGGCCGGGAAACATTCGTGAGCTGGAAAACCTGGTCAAGCGTTATGTGATCGTCGGCAATGAGGCCCAAATCATTCGCGAGCTCTCGACCCACAAGCCCATTGTGAGGTCGACAGCAGGTATCAGTCCGGTTTGGGATGTGAAGGACGACAGGTCCGGCGGCAACGGAACCCAGGAAAAATCTACCGCCATTCCCATCAACGCAGGTAAATCTTGCAGCGAGTCGGAGATGCCGTCGTTGTTGGAAATCGGCAGGCGCGCGGCGATGAGCGCCGAGCGCGAGGCCATTGAACGCGTGTTGACCCAGACGCGCTGGAACCGCCGGCAGGCGGCAAAGATTCTCAAGATCAGCTACAAGGCGCTGCTGAATAAATTGAAAGTAATCGAAGAGCAGAACGCCGCCCAGAATAGGAACCTGACCGCCTAAGGTTCGTATCGCGATGCCACTCACTACAGCTGCTGCAATTGCAAATCTGGGAAATTAAGCCGCTTCGGAGCCGCAGCTATCTCGCTCAGGTTCAAGTAGATCAGGGGCTACGGTGAATCCGGCGCGGGCTCGCCATCAGCTTTGGATATAAACGTGCAGCACCTTAGGCCAATAAAAGAGGCACAAAAACCTTGAAGTTAACCTTCTTCCGTCTGTCTCGACATTTCTCTGTTTGTCCCGCACAGCGGGACAGCGCCTTGCATCGCCTTCCCTGAAGATCCCTACCTCCTTCGCCTCTTTCTAAAGAGCGGCCTGACGGCCGCTTTTTTGTTGCACACTGGAGTGGAACTTCACCGTCATCGAGGGGTTCGGCATCCAACCGTTGATCAGATTCGGGCACATGCCGATGTGACAGGTGCAGTTGACGGGCGCTCGATGGGACGCATATCATTCCGCTTCACGCGGAGCATTTTTGACCGGCAGGCTGGCTTGATATCCAGCAGATCGGGTCGGCAGGGATGGACCTATGGAGAAGAAGAAACTCGAGGTTTTCAAGAAGCGTTTGGAGGACCGGCAACGGGAACTCCGCTATGCCATGAACCGCACGGCGCAGGACGGACGCGACGCCGACCTGGAATCGGCGCAGGACATCGCCGACCGGGCGGCCAATTCCTACAACAAGGAATTCCTCTTCCACCAGAGCAACAACGATCGCCAACTGCTACAGATGGTGGATGGCGCGCTGGATCGCATTCGCGAAGGCTCCTTTGGCGAGTGCATCTCCTGCGGTGCGGAGATTAACCCCAAGCGACTGGAGGCCGTGCCCTGGACACGCCACTGCATCGAGTGCCAGGAGAAGCTGGAGAAAGGAATGCTGGAGCACAGCAGTACCTAGTCCTTCATTCCGCCCGGCAAGCATTAAGCCGCCTGGAAGGGCGGTTTTTTTGTCTGATCCGATACGCACACGGTCCGAATCCAGTAGCGGCCGGTGGGGGACCTGCTGGTGATTCTAGGCGATATAAGCCCGGTCCCGCCCAGCGGTCTTGCTGGAATACGTCGCTCTGTCAGCTCGTTCCACCAGTGTTTCCTAGGTACACGCGGCTTCGTTCCAGTACAGGATCCGGCGGTCCCGGTCGACGAAGTACACCCCATCACTGATGTGATCAAGCAAGTTTTTGTAGAAGTCGGGCTCGCACAAGGGCGGACCATTCTCTCGGGTTGAGAACGTACTCATGAGTCAACTATCCCTGATCGCCCAGAATATCGGCACCGCATGGATCTCACTTGAGCGCGGCGCTCTTCTGGGGCTACCGCATTAGGAGCTTGTGATCGGGATGCGGATAGGATCGCCTGTGGTTTCCGTTGTCTCTCGCCTGTGGGAACCCGCGCAGATCTAAAGCGGTTTCAGGGTTGCTGTAGACCGGTAGAGCCGACCTTTAGGGAGAGTCTGCGACTGAAGTCCCTCAGGGGCTAAAGTGTCGGCGTGAGAACGGTGTCGCCGCTACGCGGCTCGGAATAATTTCCCACTCCACCCAGGATTCCGCTTCGCTTCATCCTGGGCTAACGACATAGCCGCCCCTGCGGGGCTGGATTTTCGCGGGTCATGTTCCACCGCCAAGGATAAAGGTTAGCTCTCACGCATACACTGAAGGCGCCGCCCCCTTCAAAACTTCAACTTAATCAGAGCTTCCCTAGGTCTGCGTCCTGGCGCCCAGCCCAAGGGGGTGGGTTTTCTTTTCACGGCGGGACGCGGCGCTGAAGCGGCTGTTACGAAACCCGTATCGCCGCTCTGCGGCTCGCACTCTTTTCCCGCTTGACCGAGGCCTGCCCGGCCCCGGCTAACTTCATCCCGCCGCTGCGCGGCTGGTTTCATAGCAGATTCGGGCCAGTTCTCCCACCACACAATTGATAACGGTAGTTTCGTACAGCCTCTGAAGCGCCGCTCTACCTGTGCGGGGACTATATCGACCCTGAAAATGGCTTTAGTGTTTCTTGCTTGCTCCGCCTAATAATTGCTGGAGGGTATTGTTCAAGTTTTGCTGTTGCTGCTGCTTCTGACCCGATTTCGCCGGCTGTTGCCCACCCTGCTGTTGTCCGCCCAGCAAGCCGCCGACTAATCCGCCCAAGTCGTTTCCGCCCTTCCCGTTCAGCAGACCGCCGGCTGTAGGCAGTAGATTATTCACCTTCATCTTGGCGATCTGCTGCACATCGGGAGCCACGATGGGATGGTTCATGTTGCCGGTAATCAGCACGGGTAGAACCAGTTCGCCATTCTTGTTCGCCAGCGCAGTATTGAGGTAACCACCGACGCCCGTGCCGCCAACGGACTGGCTGAAGCCCTTATTCAGCACCGCAGTGACGTGCATATCCAGACCCTGGTTCACCAGGTTCATGGTCCCGGTCGCCGCCATCGTACCGATATCGAGGGCCGCCTTCATGTCATTGGTCTGCGCAACTCCACTGTGGATGTTGAAGGTGCCGCTCATCTTCGAAATTGCGGTATAGCCTTTCGGCGACACCCCACCAAACTTGCCGATCTTCGACAGCTCGCCCGGCAAATCCAGTTTCATGATTTTGCCGTTCGCCAAGTTCAGGGCCATGGTGCCATTCAGCGTCTGCGCAATGTCCCCGGATGCCGGGGTGGCGAAGGTCACGTTCGTCGTCGCTGCCAGCGTTCCATACAGAGTATTTTTCACCGACGACATCGAGGACAGCAACTGGTTGGCGTCCACGTTTGTGAGCTTGGCATTCACGGCGTACGTCATCGGAGTGGGACGGGTATCGACAGTGACGCTGCCATTTTCCTGCCCGCCGTAGATCTGCGAGGTCAACGGGTTGAGCTGAATGACACCCCGATTCAGCGTGACGTTGGAACGCACGTTGGTCAGCACCGTCTGCTCGTAGGTGATGGTGCCAACCGAAATGGTTCCGTTGCCGGTCGCTTTTTGCAGGATGCTGGGCTGCGCAGCCGGTGGCGCGGCTTCGGCAGTCGGAATCAGGCTCCAGGAGGCGTCTGCTCTTTTCTTTGCCGGAGCCGGCTGGCTTGAGCTGCCCGTGACCTGCTCCAGTTCGGCAACGTTCAACTTGTCCGCCGAGAGGGCGAAGGTCAGATGCGGCGCCTGGAAGTTGGCGATGCTCAGATTTCCGCTGGCATTGGTCGAGCCCAGCGAGGCAGCCAGGTTCGTCAGGTTCACCGCATTCTGCGTGAACTGCATGTTCACACTGCGGATATTGAGCGGCTTAGTCAAGCTGGGCATCTTCAGCGAGGCGTTTTGCAGCGAGCCGGTGCCGCTGAATTTCATCGCGTTGGTGTCCTTGATCGGCCCGGTCGCATGGACGTCAAGGTTGATATTGCCGCTGCCGCTCATGCCTTGCGCCGTTCCGTAAGCTTTGGCGATGTTCAGCAGCTCATCGACGTTGCCATTGATGGTCTTCAGTGAGGCGTCGATGTTAGGCGAATTGCTGGTGTATTGCGTCATCGTCATCTGCACCGCCAGCGATGTGGCCCCTGAAGTGGCGGTGAAGTTATTGGACTGGATCTGCTGCGGATTCATCGTCAAATCGATGGCCGGCACCTTCACGGGCCGTGGAATCTGCTTGCCGGTGATCTCCATGTCGCGGCCGTTCACGTTGCCATTGAGCGCGAGGTGGTCGGTCGGTCCCTGGGCGTGAACATTGGCTGTGAGCTGGCCGGCGATTTGGGTATCGGCACTGAAGGCCACGCCGAATGCCGCCGCTAGCCGAGCCGCTTCCTGGATGGAGGCATTCTGCGCGTTTATGTTCACATCGACCACCGACGGATTGGGCCGTGTGTTCACGGTGCCGTTGAAGGACAGCGGTGTCGAACCAAGCTTCAGCGCGCCTTTGCGGATCTGCAGTACATCGTTGCTGAGATCGTCGGTCACGTCGAAATCGGCGGAGATGGGATAACCAACCTGAACTCCATGAATAACCGCGTCATCGAATTTCAGCGAGCCATTGGCGATCATCTTGCCGTTGGAACTGGAGAGATCGGTCGAACCCGTGATGACCGCGTTGGTGCCTTGCAATGAGGCGGAGTTGAGGAACTTCTGCGCTCCGGAGAGAGAAACCTGGTTTAACTTGATCGTTCCTTTAAACGGTGTATTCGTGAAATCGGCGTTGTTGACCGGGCCTCCACTGCCGGTAAGCCGGAAGGTCTGCGATCCGCTGCCCGGCAGATGCACCGTGGCATCCAGCGAAAAGGGCTTCCCGGGAGCGTAGTCTTTTAGGGCCACGTCAATGTGGTCGTAGACCGCGCGCGATTCGTGCTTCTGGTAGTCGGTGACGGCGATCTGGCCATCGGTAATCTTCAGTTCGCCCAGTGTGAGCCCGTTGCCCTGCGACGCCGGCTGCTGTGCGGGTTGCTGTTTAGGCGGCGCCGCTTTCGCCGGCGCCTGGGGCTGATTGGTAGGTACTGCTGGAGAGTTTCCAATGGTGGAGAAGTTCCACACTCCCTGAGCATTGCGGATCAGCTCGATCTTGGGACGTTTCAGCTCGAGGCTATCGACCTCAATCTCTTTCCGGATCAGCGGAAGTAGCTTCAGGCTGACATCCAACTGGCTGACCTGGGCGAATGGTGCGGTGCTGTGAAAATTGGGATCTTCGCCGATGGTAACGTTGTTGGCCTCCACCCGGATGGGAAAAACCCCGAGCGACAGCTCTCCCAACTGCACGGGGCGGTTCAGGCGCTTCTGCAGTTCGGACTGGATCTGGCCACGATACTGGTTGACATCGATCAGGTGGGGCAGCGCCAGGATCAACCCGACGATGATGACGATAATCACCACCAACACAATTGCAAGCTTTCGCATTGGGAGCTCCTGCCGTCCCGGGGACGGGTTTGAACGGGATTTCGAAATCGCCCTGCTCTAGATAGAAGTCAATTGGCAAACGTCAGTTGCATAATTCGCGAAGTAATGGCGGCAGCTCTGGCGCTGCCTTCGGAACGCAATTTCAACCGCTTAATAGGGGCGCATAGACAAGCAGCGTCTGACGTAAGTCATTATAGCGAGTGGCGTGGCTCGCGAGACGGTGTCTTTGCCCCGCACTGGCCCAAATCGGGCCGAGAAAGGGATAGCCCAGCGGCAACAGTGAACAACAACGTCGTGAGAGTGGGGAGGCGTACTACGATGTCGCTGTGGACGGCTCGTCTTCTTCGGCGTGGATCAGGCCGAATTTCTTCAGCTTATAGCGCAGCGCATCGCGGCTGATATCGAGCAGTCGGGCGGCATGAGTCTGGTTGCCGCTGGCTTGGCCCATGGCCATCTCCACCAACTCGCGCTCGACTTCCTCCAGAGAAGTTCCGCCTTCCGGAATCTCCAGCTTGGGCAAACTACGCCCGTCGGGTAAGGACTTGCCGGCGGGGCTACCATTGTTTCCCGACGAGAGCTCGAAGGCAGTGAGAGCGGAGTGTTGTTGCGCGACCGCAAAGGGCAGGTAGTCGGGATTCAGTTGATTGTCGTCTTCCAGGATCATGGCGCGCTCGACCGCGTTCTTTAGCTCGCGCACGTTGCCCGGCCAGTTGTACTTCAGCATCAGCTTGCGCGTGTCGTCGGTAATTCCTGTCACGTTCTTGCGAAACTTGCGGTTGTAACGTCCGATAAAGAAATCCACCAGCGGCAGAATGTCTTCTTTGCGCTCGCGCAGCGGCGGCAGAAAGATCGATATGATGGCCAGCCGGTAGTACAAATCCTGACGGAACTGGTTTTCGCGCACCGCCCGTTCCAAGTCACGGTTCGATGCGGCGATCACCCGCACGTCGACCTGCATGTCGCGCACGCCGCCAACGCGGCGGATCATCTGGTCTTCCAATACGCGCAGCAGCTTCGCCTGCAACAGCGGCGACAGCTCGCCAATCTCGTCAAGGAAGAGCGTGCCCCCATCGGCCATTTCGAACAGGCCTTTCTTCATCGCCTTCGCGTCGGTGAAGGCGCCGCGTTCGTGGCCGAAGAGTTCGGCCTCCATCAGGGTCTCGGGAATAGCGGAGCAGTTGATGGCGACGAAAGGTTTTTCCTGGCGCCGGCTCTGGTAGTGAATGGCCTTGGCGATCAGGTCCTTACCGGTGCCGCTCTCGCCCTGCACCAGAATGGTTGTGGCCTCGCTGGTCGCGATCTTGCTGACGAAGCCCAGCAGCTCCGACATCTTCTGCGAGACGCCAATGACGTTGTGATAGCCGGTGCGGCGGCGCATCTCGCCGCGCAACGATTCGACTTCGGATCGCAGGCGCGTGGCTTCCAGCGCGTTCTTGACCGCCACCGCCAGCTCGTCGAAGTCGAGCGGCTTGCCGACGAAGTCGTAGGCCCCCAGCTTGAGGGCGGTCTTCACATCCTCCAACTGGGGATCGGCGGTAATCATGATGACGGCGCGCGCGTCGCCGGATTTCTTCAGTTGCTCGAGCAGTTCAATCCCGCTGGCATCGGGCAGACGAACGTCGAGCAACACGAGGTCGGGGGACTCGTTGTGGGCCACGCGCAGCGCAGCCGAGCCGTTGTCAGCCTCCAGTACGTGATAGCCCCACTCTTCACATTTCTGGCGCAGAGACCAACGAACCAGCTTCTCGTCGTCAACGACTAAGACTTTTTCCGAGGGCATTTACTTACTGTGCATAGGTTACTACAGCGCGGACGGGCAAGGATAAGTCCCTCCCACCAACGGGGGATATACGGCGATACTCCGAAAAGGTTTTTCACCACCGAGGACACGGAGCGCACGGAGGAGGAAGACTTACATCCGGCTGGGGGATGCACTTGGCATAGCCGAAGCCATGGCAGCAAGAGTCGGATGGTTTTCTTCACCAGGCAGGACAGAAAGGACACAACAAGAAAAAACTCCGGGACCTCCCACGATTGGGAACCAGGGCATGAGTGCGCCAACGTCACAACCGCGCACGATTAGCATCTCCTGCCATAAGCACGCAATACACAGAGACCGCGCCACTGGGCTACACTGATTGCCTCGCTGCCCGCAGTGGTTGCGATCGATTACATCCAGAAAAGCGAATGAGCCTGCGGTCTGTAACTCTATGTCTTCTCTTCTTTTGCCTGGCAGGAACGCCGGCGCGCCCGCAATCGCCCCATAAAAAACGCGAACTGCCGCTGCCGTCCAGCAAAGTGCTCGAGCATCCGACTCCGGGCAGTCCGCGGCGTACCAATAGCTTTCCCACCGCAATTGTCCTAGGTCCCGACGGCAAATACCTGGCCATCCTGAATAACGGCCGCGGAACAGCCGATGCGAAATTTCAGCAGTCGATTGCCTTGCTGGACCTGGCGAGCAACGAACTGCGCGACTTTCCCAATGCGCGGCTTGGCCTGCAAGCCAGGCAAACCTACTTTTTGGGTCTGGCGTGGAGCAGTGATGGCAGCGAGCTGTATGCATCCATGGCTTCGCTCACCGATGCTGAAGGAAAGCGGCCGGGAGATACCGGCAACGGCATTGCAGTGTACCGCTTTCAGGATGGCACGCTGGCGCCGGAACGCTTCCTGAAGCTGCCGCTGGCGCCGCTTCCCAAGGGCACACATTTCGACTACATCGCAAAAACCGTTCCCAAGGGAAAAGCCAATCCATACCCCGCCGGTCTCGCCGTCATCAAGGGCCAGGATGGTGACAGGCTGCTGGTCGCCGAGAACCTTGCCGATGACGCCGTGCTGCTCGATGGTCGCACCGGCAAACTTTTGCATCGCTTCGAGCTAGGCCACGGAAAGCTGGTTCCGTCGGAGTTTCCTTACGGTGTCGTGGTCAATCACGATGGGACACGGGCCTGGTGCTCTCTGTGGAACGGATCCCGGGTGGCGGAGCTTGACCTGCACTCCGGCAAAGTCGTACGCGAAACCGCCGTGCTGCGGCCGGAGCACGACATCGATCCTTCTTCGCACCCAACAGCGTTGCTTTTGAGCCCGGACGGGCAGCGGCTTTACGTTGCACTGGCCAATCGCGATGCGGTGGCGGTGATCTCGACCGCGGACGGACGAGTCGAGCGATATCTGGATACCCGCTTGCCGGGACAGACTTACGGCGGCACCTATCCCAATGCTTTGGCGCAATCAGCAGATGGAAAGCAGTTGTATGTTGCGAATGCATCTTCGGATGCGGTAGCGGTATTCGACGTCGGCGGCAGTACCGCCGGACTGAAGTCCGGCTCCAATGAACCGACGGCGGCCGCGGCCCTGAAGGGCGGCTCTTCCGCCCGGAACCCAACCCCGAATGCGTCGGTGGAATCCGCCGCACAGCGCGCCGCATACTTCATTCCCACCGAGTGGTATCCCACGGCGCTTGCACTTCACGGCGACGAGTTGCTGATCGCCACCGGAAAGGGCAGAGGCACCGGGCCCAATGCCGGATGGGAAGACAATCCCACCCTCCCAGGCAAGCGAGAGCACCCATACATCGCATCGATGATTCGCGGCTCGATCGCGCGCGTGAGTCTCTCACAAATCCAGCCAAGCCGCGACTCGTTGACCGAGGAGGTAGTCCGCAGCAATCGCATGGAAGGCCGCACCGGTGAGATCACGTTTCAGCGCGGCGGCAACCCCATCCGTCACATGATCTATGTCATCAAGGAGAACCGCACCTACGACCAGTTGTTCGGCGACATCAAGGAGGCGAATGGCGACCCTTCCCTTGTGATGTATGGCGAGCAGATCACGCCCAACCAGCACCAGCTGGCGCGGCAGTTCGGCGTACTGGACAATTTTTATGATAGCGGCGAAGTTTCCGGCGATGGCCACGTCTGGTCCACTTCGGCCATTACCAGCGACTACACCGAGAAGACCTGGCAGATCGTCTATCGCGGGAAGGAGCGCGCGTACGACTACGAAGGCTATGTCGGCGACAAGATCCCGATGGACATCGGCATTCCAGACGTCAACGAGCCGGCAACGGGATACTTGTGGGGCGACCTGGCCCGCCACCATCTCACCTATCGGCACTACGGCGAGTTCGTGACCACCTTCTGGTGCACCGATATGGCGCAGAACAGCCCGGCATCCACCGGCGCTCCGGCCGGAAATCCGCCGGCTTGCAGTCGCAAAGAAGTGAAGCCCGGGGAGGAACTGCCGCAAGACTTAGGCGGCGGCAAGAGCCCGTATCAATACGCGATTCCACTGATCGCCTACGACGTGCCCACCAAGCCCGAGTTGCGCGGCCACTTCGATCCCAAGTATGCCGACTTCAAGGTGGAATATCCCGAGCAGTTTCGTGCCGACGAATTTCTACGGGAGTTTGCCGGCTTCGTAAAAGCGCGGCAGAGCGGCGCGGGCGAGCAACTGCCGCAATTCGTGCTGCTGCGCCTGCCCGATGACCACACCGCGGGCACTCGTCCCGGCTCACCGACGCCGAACGCATCGGTGGCCGATAACGATCTGGCGGTAGGTCGCGTGGTCGAGGCGGTCTCCAACAGTCCCTACTGGGATGACACGGCGATCTTCGTGTTGGAAGATGACGCGCAGAATGGCGCCGACCACGTGGACGCGCATCGCAGCATCGCGCTGGTCATCAGCAAATATTCGCCGGGAAACGCGGCGCAGCCGGCGGTGGATCATCACTTCTACACCACGGTCAACATGATCCATACCATGGAGGTGCTGCTGGGGCTTCCGCCCATGAACAACAACGACGCCTACGCTCCGGTGATGGCGCCGCTGTTCACCGGGGCGGGCGAGCAGCCCGCGTTCCACGCCGATTATCGCAATCGCGACAATGGAATGATCTACCGGGCAAACGCGCCGAATGCTCCTGGGGCGAAGCAGTCAGCCAAGCTGAATTTTTCGGTGGCGGATGCGGCGGATACTGACGTGCTGAACGCGATTCTGTGGCGCGCCGCGAAGGGCAACACGCCCATGCCCGCAGCGAAGCATACAGTGTTCGCTGCCGAGCCCCGGCGCGATCCTGACGACTAGAGCAGTTTAGTTTTTGCTGTGACTGGGTAGTGCGGGCGTTCAGGAGCTGTTACGAAACCCATATCGCCGCTCTGCGGCTCGTATTCTTTTCCCACTTGACCGGGGCCTCCCGGCCACGCCTAACTTCATCCCGCCGCTGTGCGGCTGGTTTCATAGCAGATTCGGGCCAGTTCTCCCACCACACAATTGATAACGGTGGTTTCGTAACAGCCTCTGAAACGCCGCACGTCCAGCAGCAGTTTTAAGATCAGCTCCGCATCCCGCCGGTCCGTCTTCTGCCGCCGGGTCTCGCCGGCTCGAATGCGCGCCGCGTCCCCTATCCACAGCTGGTGCCCGCATTCCTGCAACAGCCGCCGAAACCACTGACAGGGCGAACCTGCCTCCATGCCCACCACCACTTCTCCTGGCAGGCTCCGATAAAACTCCATGGCCTCTCCGGGATGATGCAACTTCTTCTCTTGCGCCTCACCGGTCTGATTGTCAAAGATCGCTACTTGCTCGAACCCAGGATGGAAATCACAGCCTATAATCCACATGGTTGGCTCTTCCCGGGTCCTCTGCTTTTTCGCAAAAAACGGATTACTCGCTACGGGCCAACCTCGTTATGAAATCAACCGGGCTTTAGCCCGCGAGGGATCTGCTTTTTCGGGTTTTTCAGCAGCCTGCTATGTTTGGGTGATCACCTGGCGAGCTGCTAACAGCTAAGTGTCGACCGCCAAGTGCTGATTGCGAATTGCTGCTGCTTTATGCCTGATCTCGAAACTCGTCGCTATGTCGTATCCGGGCGCGTGCAAGGCGTCGGCTTCCGCTGGTTTGTGGAACGCGAGGCCGCGCAGATCGGCATCACCGGATGGGTGCGCAACTGCGGGAATGGCGACGTGGAGGTGATGGCGACGGGCACGCGCGAGCAGCACCGTAGCTTGCGCCAGAAGCTGCAGCAGGGCCCACGCGCTTCGCGAGTCGAGCATGTGGTCGAGTCTCAAGCGGCGCTGTTGGAGGAGCCATCATTCCGCATCGAAGGAGCTTGGTAAATTTATGCAGCCGAAAGCGACGCACAACTGCGACGACCTGAAGAAGCTCATCCGGGAAGTCCCCGATTTTCCCAAGCCCGGCATACTCTTCTACGACATCACGACGCTGCTGAAAGACCGTCTCGGGTTTGCGCGCCTGATCGATGCTCTCACCGAGCATTACATCGATTGTGACGTTGACCTGGTGCTGGGCATCGAGGCGCGTGGGTTCATTTTCGGCCCGGCCTTGGCATATCGCCTGAATGCCGGCTTCGTCCCCGTACGCAAGCCGAAGAAGCTGCCGGCTGACGTGCTGCAGTGGAAATACGAGCTGGAGTACGGACACGACACCCTGGAAATCCACAAGGACGCAATCCGGCCCGGCCAGCGCGTCATCATTTGCGATGATCTGCTGGCCACAGGCGGCACCGCGAAAGCCACAGCCGACATGGCCAAAGCGCTGGGCGGAAACATCTGCGGCATGGGATTTGTGGTGGAGCTGGATGGCCTCAAAGGCCGCGAGAAATTGAAGGAGCACGACGTCTTCTCGCTGCTGCACTACGAAATGTAGGTTTGACGCAACCCGTCGTCATTCGAGACAGGTTCTGTCACCAGATCGTCTTTAACAACGGGCAGCTCAGAATCCGCTCATCGGCGGTGACTAGCGGCAGGTTTTCCGCACGTGCTGTCGCCGCAATGATGCGGTCCGCGGGATCTCGTGGAAAGTCCGGGGGAAACTGGATCGTAAGTGCCGCGATCTCCCGTGTTATCGGAAATACGATCACCCCCTCTGAAAAATGTGCAATGACGTTCTCTACTGTGCCATAAAATCTCAGCTGTCCACGCTCGAGCAATCTGGCAATCTCAACCATGCTGATTGCAGAAATGGCCAAGCCGCTGGAAAGGCGGGCTCGCCTCAGCGCGGATAGGGCCGGGCGAGACAATTTTCGCTCCTCGACTTCAGCCCATACTAGAACGTGCGTGTCGACCAGGATCACTTCAACATGTCCCAGTCTTCCAAGGGGAAGATCGGCTTCACCAGGTCATCGGGATCGCCAACAATCTCGACCATCCCCTTTAGTCTGCCGAAGAACGAGTCTACGTTGTTTGGTGCTGTGAACGGAACGAGCTTTGCCGTTGGCTTCCCCCGTTTGGTGATGATCACCTCCTGGCCGGTTTCGTTGACCTCGTCGATCAACCCCAGGCACTTGGCCTTGAATTCTCCGGCCGCAATTTGCCTTGCTTTCCCGAAGCCAACCCCTTTCGCTGCGATTCTTTTCTTTTTCGGGTTCTTGGCCAAAGCTCTGGACGCCATATGGTCACCTCCAGATGACCATGGTCATTTTAACATGACCATTAATTAGCTATCCTCGCTCTACCACCCGCCGTCCTTCGATCTTGTATTTCCCTTCCAGCACAATCCGGATCGCCTCCGAATACGCGATGTGTTCCTGCTGCAGAATACGCGCCGCCAGAGTGTGCTCGTCATCATTGTCGAGAACCGGCACAACCTTCTGCACGATAATGGCGCCGTGGTCGAGATTTTCATCCACGAAGTGCACCGTACAGCCGGACACCTTCACGCCATAGTCGAAAGCTTGCTTTTGCGCCTCCAGGCCAGGAAATGCGGGCAGCAGTGCCGGGTGGATGTTGAGGATGCGATTGGGGAACTGCTGCACAAACCACGGCGACAGCAGGCGCATGTACCCCGCCAGGCAGACCAGTTCAACCTGGTGTTGGCGTAGAGCTGCGACCACCTCGCGATCATGCTCCTCGCGCGGCTTGCCCTTCGACGGAATCACCAGCGCATTCAGCCCACGCCGCCGCGCCGACTCGATTCCGCCGGCATCAGCCCGGTTGGAGATAACAACTGCGATCTTCGCTTCGAGCTTGCCGGAGGCAACGTTGTCGGCGATGGCCTCAAAGTTCGATCCGCGACCGGAAAGCAGGATGCTTAAATTCTTCATGGGACGTGTCATGATACTTTGCGCAGAGACGAATGTCAGCGCGCACCCGCTGTGCTGTCAAGCTCAGCGAAGAGGAGCCCGACTTTGGTTAACCCGAGCCGAAGGCCCCATAGACTGACAATGACTCAACTGGATGTTACGATTTCATGCATGATGCAGTTGGACTGGCGCAGGCGATCCGAGAAAGGTTCGCCGAATTTGGCGGCGTTGAATTAAGCCTGCCAAAACGTGAACCGATGCGCGAGCCACCCGCGTTCGACACTTCTGAGTACGACGAGACAAATCACGATGCCCCGTAGGCCGGTCCCACGTTGCACAGCGCTCGTCCTTCGCTTTACTATCGCCCTACGTGCCTGTTTCCAACGACAACCCCGATCGCGAGCGGATCGTTTCGGCGGTGCCGCTCGAGGATGATTCTTCCTATGAACTGAAGCTGCGTCCGCAGCGGCTGCGCGAATTCATCGGACAGAAGAAGCTAAAGGAGAACCTCGAGGTCGCCATCCAGGCGGCGAAATCCCGTGGCGAGGCGCTGGACCACGTGCTGCTCTATGGGCCACCGGGGCTGGGCAAGACCACGCTGGCCAACATCATCGCTAATGAATTGGGTGTCGCGTTCCAGCAGACCTCGGGGCCGACGCTACAGATCAAGGGCGACCTGACCGCCATCCTCACCAACCTGCGCGATCGGCAGGTGCTGTTTATCGACGAGGTGCACCGCCTGCAACCGGCGCTGGAAGAGCTGCTGTACTCGGCGCTGGAGGATTACAAGCTCGACATCATCATCGGACAGGGGCCGTCGGCGCGCACCCATACCATCGAGGTGAGGCCGTTCACCTTTATCGGCGCCACCACGCGGGCGGGACTGCTGTCGGCGCCGCTGCGCTCGCGCTTTGGGCTGATGTTGCGGCTGGAGTTCTATAACCACGACGATCTCAAGATCATCCTACAGCGCTCGGCTGAGATTCTCGGGGTCGCGATCGATGAGCCCGGCGCTGTCGAAATTGCCACTCGCTGCCGCGGCACCCCGCGCATTGCCAATCGTTTGCTGCGCCGGGTGCGCGACTACGCTCAGGTGCGCGGGGCGGGAAAGATCGACAAGCCCACGGCGCAGGCGGCGCTCGAGATGCTGGAGGTCGATCGCCACGGCTTCGACGAGATCGATCGCAAGCTGCTGCTGACGATAATCGAGAAGTACCAAGGCGGACCGGTGGGACTGAACACGCTGGCAGCATCGCTGGCGGAAGAGCCCGACGCGATCGAAGAGATCTACGAGCCGTTTCTCATGCAGATCGGCTTTCTCGATCGCACGCCGCGCGGGCGCGTGGCCACGTATCTGGCATACGAACATTTCGGCGTGAAGCGGCCAAGGACTGATCGCAGTGGGCAGGAGACGTTGTTTTAGTGGATAGTGGTTAGTGGTTAGTGAACCGCGGAGAGCAGTTGTCGATGCCGGGCTCAAGCAGGACTAAGAACTTGACTAGTATCTGCTTGCAGAAGTTCCCGTCAAATGCAAGCAGTTGAACATGAGGGGTTTAGCTTCTCCGGTTCATGCGCGAATTAACGCAAGCAGATACTAGAGAACAGTGGGTTGCGGAGTGAACAGGCCGAAGAAGTGGGGACTGGTTGGCGCAAGCGTAGGATTCAGTGTCGCGTTTCTCGTTTTAGGATTTGCCCATTACGCAAGCGAACATTTTTCTGGACACGACTTCTCTATTCCGCTCTTCATTCTTGCGCCCACATCGGTTCTGGCCCCTCCTATCTCAGCAATACTGTCGATAACGACGCTGTCAGTCCGGTGGATGCTGATTTTGATGTTTGCCGCCTCAAATGCGTTTATTTACAGAGTCATGTTCCTGATCATTGGAAAGATTCGTCTTCGAGGCAGAGCCGCCTAACTGCCGCGCTGCGCTCGGTTCACAATTCTGGCGAAAAGCGAAGCGCGAATAGCGAGGAGCGTCGCCAAGAGTCCAGGTGGCGCGCCGTGCGTCTAACAGGTACGCTAACTTTACGAACGTGATTTGTAAGGAGATTCCATGCCACAACTGATGAGAACGTCGAATCCTGCCCTGAGTGGCGACACATTCCGCACCGGCGAGGTGGCCTACGGCGAAAGCATGACCGTGTCCGGCACCGTCAACAAGACCGGTCTGCTGGTCATCCTGTGCGTCGCGACGGCGGCTTGGACGTGGAACCGCTTTTTCGGGGCTGCAGCGGTCTCTCCCGAGGAGGCGATGCAGTCGGTCGCATTGCCGGTTATGGCGGGCGGAATTGGCGGCTTCATTGTCGCCATGGTGACCATTTTCAAGAAGCAGTGGGCCGGGATTACCGCTCCGATTTACGCATTGCTGGAAGGGCTAATTTTAGGCGGGGTTTCGGCCATGCTGGAGTTCCGCTTCCACGGCATCGCCATCCAGGCGGTGGCGCTCACCTTCGGTACGCTCATCGCGATGCTGATCGCTTATCGCACTGGCCTGATCAAGGTGACGGACAAGTTGCGGCTCGGCATCGTGGCCGCGACCGGCGGAATTGCGGTGTTCTATTTCCTGCAATTCATTCTGGGATTCTTCGGTGTTCACTTCACGTCGATCAATGGCGCCACGCCAATCGGCATCGGCTTCAGCATCGTGGTGGTGATTGTCGCCGCGTTGAACCTGGTACTCGACTTTGACCTTATCGAGAACGGCGCGCGCTATGGCGCTCCCAAGTACATGGAATGGTATGGCGCATTCGCGCTGATGATTACGTTGGTCTGGCTGTATTTCGAGATCCTGCGGCTGTTGACGAAGTTCCGCAGCAGACAGTAGGGCGGTACCGTCTTGCTACACCACAGCTAAAGCGTTTTCAGGGTTGATGTAGTCCCATGCACGGTTAGAGCGGCGCTTCAGAGGCTGTTACGAAACCCGTATCGCCTCTCTGCGGCTCGCACTCTTTTCCCACTTGACCGGGGGCCTGCCGGCCCCGGCTAACTTCATCCCGCCGCTGTGCGGCTGGTTTCATACCAGATTCGGGCCAGTTCTCCCACCACACAATTGATAACGGTAGTTTCGTAACAGCCTCTTCAGCGCCGCCTCCCGCCGGGGAAAAACCCAGCCCCTTGGGCTGGGCGCCAGTACGCCGACCTGTTCGGCTCTACCGGTTTACCGCAACCCTGAAACTGCTCTAAGGAAGATCTGATTAAGTCTAGGTTTTGAAGGGGACGGCCTGCAGAGACTGTGTCGCAACCCGGTGTCGCGGCTCTGCGGCTCGGCTTTTCTCCCACTGGCGCGTGGGCTTACGCCCGCGCCTAACATCCTGTCACCGCTGCGCGGCTAGTTTGGCCGCGCCGCGAGTTGTTTGTTCCACCACGAAATTGCGAGGGCGGTCGCGACACAGTCTCTTCAGTCCCTCCGTAAGTGCCTGAAATGAAGCTGGGCTTTAGCCCCTGAGGGACTTTGATCGCACTTAATCAGACTCTCCCTAAAGCGCCGCACTACCAATCCAGACGCAGGCATGAAGGCCTGTTGTGCTCTCAATTGCTCTTCTTCTGGCTCCGCAAAATCCGCTCATCGATCGGCTTACGCCCGGCGAAACCCTCTTCCATCCCATGCCAGTGGGTGATCTTTTTCTCGCCCAATTTCCAGCAGAGCAGAATCACTTCGTCGCCGACCACGCAAGGAAAGTCCAGCAGCCCGATGTCCAGGTCTTTCACCTGAACGCCAGTGGCATCGATCTCCGCAACCGCATCTTTCGCCTTCTGCAGCGCCTTATCGCGCTCAGCCTTGCGGCGGGCGACCGAGACCACATCAACCAGTGTCCCCCCGTTAACGAAGATTCGATTCGATAACGATTGCAACTCGCCCTCGACTTCTTCGATCAGCGACTTGGATTGGATGGCGGAGCGCAACAGCGACTCCAATACAGGCAACAGCGTCTCAGCATCCGAAACAGTAAATGTGCGCGACATATCGATACTTCCCCGGCCGGCCAGAGCTTGCGCCTTGCGGCGATTCAGGACACGACGGCGGTGCTCCCGCAAATCGGACCAATAACGCGGGACCCGCCGTAAGAATTTTTCACGAGGACGTTTGCGGATAATCACTGGATCTCTAACATCCTATCAAGTGCCACGCGCGCCCACCTCTTTACATTATCTTTCACTTTGATCGGATTGACGATATTGCCGTCCACCAGGTTCTCCAGTGCCCAGCAGAGATGCTGCGGCGAGATACGAAACATGGTAGTACACAGGCAGCCCGAGTCGTCGAGCGTCATGACGTGCTTATCCGGATTCTCCCTGGCCAGGCGATTAACCAAGTGGATTTCGGTGCCGATGGCGAACGACGATCCTGCCGGCGCCTGCTTGACCACTTTGATGAGGTGATCGGTCGAGCCGATATCGTCGGCCTTCTGACAGACCTCCCATCGGCACTCGGGATGGACGATCACCTGGATTCCGGGATAGCTGGCCCGCATCTTATCGACGTGCTCCGGCAGGAAGCGCTGATGGACGGAGCAGTGGCCCTTCCACAAAATTACCTTCGCATTGCGCAAGCGCTCGGCG
Source organism: uncultured Acidobacteriaceae bacterium (assembly GCA_963785825.1). Classification (GTDB taxonomy): domain Bacteria; phylum Acidobacteriota; class Terriglobia; order Terriglobales; family Acidobacteriaceae; genus Bog-257. The sequence continues at coordinate 304,968 of CAWAWQ010000005.1, forward strand.
GTCTGTCCGCCCTGGAGTTGGTATGGGTCCCACACTACCATCTGGTCGAGCGGGATACCGCGGGCGAATCCGGTGTTGCGGCCCAGGTGCTGGTCGGGCAGGAAGAAGATTTTTTCGTTGCGGCTGAAGGCCCAGTCGAATGCGCCCTTAGCATTCGACGAGGTGCACACCAAGCCACCGCGCTCGCCGCAGAAGGCCTTGATCGCGGCCGTCGAATTCATGTAGGTGATGGGCGTAATCCCGTTACCTTCGTCGTCGGTGAGTCCGAGATTCACGAACTGCTCCCAGGCATCTTCCACCTGCGAGATCTCGGCCATATCGGCCATGGAGCAGCCGGCGTTCAGGTCAGGTAGAATGACCGCCTGCCCGGGACGGGCCAGGATGTCGGCGCTTTCCGCCATGAAATGCACGCCGCAGAACACGATGTAGCTGCCCTTGGCGCGCGCTGCCTGTTGCGACAGGCGATACGAGTCGCCGCGATAATCGGCAAAACGCACCACTTCATCGCGTTGATAGTGGTGACCCAGGACGACACAATCGTCGCCCAAAATCTGCTTCGCAGCCGCAATGCGGCTGTCCAGCGAGCGGTCAGGGAGTACGAGATAATTTTCCAGCGAGCAGGATGCCGCTTCGGTAATCGGTGCTGTAGCCATCTGTTGTCTCTGCCTTCAGTCCCGGCCGCGTGGGATTCCGTTTTGATCGGAGGACACGCCCCGGAACGGGGATGTTGAAAGCTGACTCGCGGCTCCAGTAGATCCACTACCCGCACAGCGGGCCCGACCTACGGGGATGTTGAAGCTGCAAGTTGACGCTTCTTTACACTCACTTATTCGATGAATCGATCACAGCGTTCGTTACAAAAACGAGAAACGCGCCCTTTCGACGCGCTCTGCTTCCTCGCATCCTGGTGTGACAAACATCGAACAGACTATTCTTGCGCGTTGCGAAAGATAAAGCAAGAAGGCAGAAGACGGCGTTGGTGATTGAGACCACAAGGGCCGGGGGTCCAAAGAGCACCTTCTCCCAAGTACAACCTCCACCCCCCGCCAAAACGCTGCGCCGTCCGGTTATTTCATGCTGCTTCGTAGATCGATCAGCACCTGGTCGGCTGAATCCACGCGGATCAGCCCGAAGCGCGGATACTCCAGATCGAGGATGACATACAGCGTAGCCGCCATGATCACCGCGTACACCACCATGTGCATCCAACTGCGCTTTTGGCTGCCGGCCATGCCATATCCTGCCAGCAGCGAGGTGGCCAGAACCAGCAAACCAAGCCCATAGAAGACCACGCTGGGGGGGTGGGTCAGTTGGGAGACGAGCCGGGTGGTGGTGATGTCGATCATCTCATTCAGCGACGACAACACCAGCGTAGTCACCGCAGGCGAGTTCAGCTCCCGGCATGCCCCTACCGCTTCTGCCCAGATTTTCCCCTGCAAATCGTTGGCGCGCGAAAAGTGCGACTTCGCTGTTTCAAAATCCACCGTGATGTCGCGAAAGATGGCCAGCCGCGCATCCAGGTAGTCACGGAAGTCCTGGCGCAATGCCGGTTGGGCCGCTTGCGGCAGCAGGTCAATACGCAAATAGGCAGTCCCAATGTCGTTGGCCTCCTGTCCGATCAGCTGGCGCCTGCCGTCGAAACGCGAAGCGGCTCCGGAGAAAGTAAATGCAATCAGCAGGCCCATCAACCCGAAGACCGCGCCGTCGATTGCGCCCAGACCAGTGCCGGAGCCCTCAGGGTCGACTTTTCGGCGGTGGATTCCGATCCGCCGTCCTATTTCCAGCAGTGCCAACATCACTACCAGCAACCCGATCGCAAGGATCCAGAAGTTAAGAACGTTGATCACGGAGTGTCTCCAGACTGCGGATTCTCAGCTTCGCCGACAGTTGTCCCGGCGCGATGCTGACCATTGCCATTTGAGGGTGGTAACGCTCCAACCTTAGCAGCAGCAAGGCGATTCGCAAAGCCGCGTGATGATCAGCCTGAGCAGGAGACGCACAGCTCGAGCGCACGCTGGCAGGAGTAATGGCAGCACGAACCGTGGGCGTTCGGCGATGTTCGCAATACTACCGGTGACCCTGCGGCGTAGTAATTGGGCCCGAGGGCGCATAATAGAAGGGATATGCCAACCTGGCTTTCGCTCGTCTTGTTTGTGGCGGCTTATCTTGTGCTGACGCAGTGGCTGCTGCCGAAGCTCGGGGTGCCGACATGACGCACATCCGCCGGACCGGTACGGTCCAAATCAAGCAAGTCCATCTGTGAAATATCGCCGGCTGATAAATCTTATGAAAATCATCGTTAGATTCGCACTCGTCTTTACTATGTTCGTGCTGGCTGTGACCGCAGCCGTTGCGCAATCGGAACTCGCGCCCGGCAGCGCGCAACTCATCAATCCTGAAGATCTGGTCAAAATTCTTCAGGCCCCCAAAGGCGATAAGCCGCTCATCCTTAGTGTCGGCCCTTCTTCTCTCTACATGCAGGCGCACATCCCCGGTTCGGAATACATCGGAGCGGGTTTCACTTCGCAGGGAATTGACTCTCTCCAGCGGCGCGTGAAGTCGCTGCCGCACAATAGGTTCATCGTGCTGTATTGCGGCTGCTGTCCCTGGAGCCATTGTCCCAACGTGCGCCCGGCATACGACGAGCTGCACAAGCTGGGCTTCACCAACGTTAAGGTCCTGTACATTGCGGATAATTTCGGCGCCGATTGGGTGTACAAGGGCTATCCCACCGTCAAAGGCTAGTCGAACGAATGCGCAGAGTCATTCTTATCGTCATTGCGATCGTGGTCGTCAGTGTCATATGGGAGGCGAGCCACCGCCACTCGTCTTCAAAGCCGGCGGGTCGCGCTGCGATCAATGCCCCGGCGCCCGCGTTTTCGCTGCAGGACTTGGATGGCAAGCCGCTCGATCTCGGCACCTACCGCGGGCAGGTTGTATTGCTGGATTTCTGGGCTACCTGGTGCACGCCCTGCCAGGCGGAGATTCCTCACTTTGTGGAGTTCCAGGACAAATATCGGTCGCAGGGCTTCGAGGTGATCGGCCTCTCGATGGATGATGATGCCAAGCCGGTGCGCGAGTTCTACAAACAGTACAAGATGAACTACCCGGTGGCGCTGGGCACGACGCAGATCGCCGACTCGTATGGCGGCGTGCTGGGACTGCCCATCACCTTTCTCATCGCGCGCGACGGTACAATCGCAGCCAAGTACATCGGCGCCGCCGATATGTCGGTGGTCGAGCGCGAGATCACTTCGCTGCTCCAGTCGAAATAATTTGCCCGGTATGGCCGTTGGCTCGCGCACCCAAGCCGTAACGGTTGACAGCTCCGTTCCGGTCGAGGCACTATTTTCATGGCTGCGTAGGGCGCATCGGTGCAGATCGAAAGGGCAACGCCCACCTACGATGAATAAACACCGCTGCGCTTATGCCGAACCTCGAAAACCTCAAGAAGCAAGCCAAACAGTATCTGCGTTGGCACCACGAACGGTATTATCCGGTCGCAGCCAGAATCAGGGCAGCTTTGCCCCGGTTTCGCCACCTCAGCGACCAGCAGGTACTGGACGCAAACTTCAAGCTCGCTGACGCACAAGAGCTCGTTGCACGCGAGAGTGGTTTCGAAGGATGGCAGGCGCTCAAATCAGGAGCCCATGCCATGACCCATGCAGCCGGACAGGCTGTACCCCGCCCTATTCTCAGTTCAACCGAAGCACAATTGTTCGTTGCCGACATCAAAGCATCGTGCGATTTTTATATCGATAAGCTCGGCTTCACGGTCGCCTTCGCCTATGGCGATCCGCCATACTACGGGCAGGTCACTCGCGACCATGCGCGGCTAAATTTGAGGGTGGTCGGCGAACCCGTGTTCGTCGGCGATATTCGTGAGCGCGAGCATCTGCTCTCCGCTTCGCTCACCGTAGGTACTGAAGACGAGATCAAGCAGCTCTTTTTGAGTTACCAGGCCGCAGGGGTACGCTTTCGTCAATCGCTGAAGAAGGAGCCTTGGGGCGCCAGGACCTTCATCGTCCAGGATCCCGATGGAAACCTCATTCTCTTTGGCGGCCCGGCGGATTGAAGTGGCTGGCTGTGCAGCAGATCCGTAATGGTTGGGAGTGGTATTTCAAACTGAGACACTGCCCAGCCCGCAAGCAACTTGCTTCGCATAGCAGCGGAGAAAAAAGCGCCGCTCCAATCCAACCTCAAGCCGAATGCAGATCCCAACAGCGAAACGTTAGGCCTCCCGATTTCGCCGGTTCGGTCCTCTCAGCCGGCGTGCCCAGCAACGCCTGGCGAGAGTACATTAATGTCAGCGTGCAACTTACTGGAGGTTCTCGTGCATAAACGGGTGGCCACTCCATCCCTCGGACCTGTCCGTCCATATTCGGCACTACTCGTCATTGCGGCACTGTTCGGCGGATTGAGCGCGGCGCAGACTCTGCCCAATGCTCCCAGCGCACAGAAGCAGAAGCAGAGCGCCGCCGCTCCAACTGAAAAAGCCTGGCCGCGCACTGTAACCAGCGGTGGCGACAAGTTCGTCATCTACCAGCCCCAGGTGGAGAAGTGGGACGGCGACCGCGTCTACTTCTATGCCGCGGTCGAGCTCCAGACTCAACCCAAGACTTCGTCGAGTTACGGTGTCATCTGGTTCAACGCGCGCGCGGAGGTGGACAAAGTCAATCGGCTGGTCACCCTTGACCAGGTACAACTCACCAAGGTGAATTTTCCCATCGTGTCAAACAAGAGCGAGGAGTTGACCAAGGCGCTTGAGCCGAAGCTGGCTACCGCAACTAAAACCGTCTCCCTCGATCGCCTGCTCGCCGCCACCGAAGCTGAGGGCGAGCCGGTCAAAGGCGTGGAGATCAAGAATGATCCTCCAGCCATCATTTTCTCCCCCAAAGAAGCCGTGCTGGTGCTGATCGATGGCCCCGCTCAGTTGCGTGAAATTCAGGACACAAAGTTGCAACGCGTCATCAACACTCGAGCGATTCTTCTCTTCGAGGGCGACAAGAAAACGTATTACCTGCGCGTCCAGGATTGGTGGCTTCAGGCGCCGACGCTGGAGGGTCCGTGGAAATATGCAACCAAGCTTCCCGACGACATGAAGAAAGCTGAAGAATACGTCGTCCAGCAGGCCGGCGCGCAGACTCTGCAAGCAGGCCAGTCGAAGAATGCGCCCGCGGGACAATCCTCACAACAGCCCTCGCAAGGCTCGCAATCACAGCCGTCGCTGAAGGCCGCCGGCAAGAAAGCGCAGATTCCCGTCGTGTACGTGGCATTCGGGCCGACGGAACTCATCGAGACCCGTGGAGAGCCGGTGTACAAACCCATCCCAGGCACAGGACTGGAGTATGTCGAGAATACTAATGGCGATATCTTTCGCTTGAGCGGCGAATACTACGTTTTGATCTCGGGTCGATGGTTCAAGGCTGCCTCGCTCAGCGGGCCATGGTCGTTTGTCGACGCCGCGGAAATGCCTCCCGACTTCGCCAAGATTCCGGTTGATAGCCCGAAGGCTACAGTCTTGGCCTCTGTTCCCGGCACCCCGCAGGCAAAGGAAGGACTGATCGCCAACTCCATTCCGCAGACCGCCACTATCACCCGCTCCGAGGCCAAGCTAACGGTGGTCTATGACGGAGAAGCGACCTTTGTTCCCATTGAAGGCACTTCGATGTTGTATGCGAAGAATACTTCGGTTCCGGTGATCAAAGTATCCGACAACAACTACTACTGCGTCGAGGCAGGCGTGTGGTTCAAAGCGCCGACCCCGCAAGGCCCATGGCGCATCGCCGATACCGTTCCACCTGAGATCTATACTATCCCGCCGAGTTCTCCGATCTACTACGTGACCTACGTGAAGGTGTACGGTGCGACGCCCGAGGTGGTCTACGTCGGCTATACGCCCGGCTACTACGGCACTGTGGTCTCCGCCAATACCACCACCGTCGTCTATGGCACCGGGTGGTACTACCCACCCTACATCAGTCCCACAGTGTGGTATGGATGGCCGTATACCTACGGTGTGGGAGCAGGCTTCACCTGGGCCTCCACAACCGGCTGGAGCTTCGGCTTCGGCTATGGGTACGCGTACTATCCCTGGTATTACCCGTGGTGGGGTCCGATGGGTTATTACGGATATGGCTGGTATCCGTACTACGGTTGGGGCGCATGGGGCGGAGCCGCTGTTGCTAATGTCTACGGGATGTGGGGCAACACCGCCTATTCCCGCACCGCTGCCGCATGGGCCAATCCTTACACCGGCAACTACGGAGCCGCGCAGCGCGGCTCGTACTACAACACGCAAACCGGGCGCAGCACTGTCGCCGGTCGCGGCTACAACACCAACGTCTACACCGGCAATACTGTGGGGGGTCGTGGCGCTGCCACTTACAATCCCAACACCGGTATCGTCGCCGGTGGCGGAGCCGGATACGCGGGCAACAGTTACTCCGGCCAAGGCACCGCAGGACGCGGCGGATTTGCCTACAACACCAACACCAACGCTGGCGTTGCCGCAGGCAAGAATAATGTGTATGCCGGCAAGGACGGAACCGTGTATCGCTACAACCGCCAGAGTGGCGACTGGTCGTCAAACAGCGGCAGCGGATGGCAATCCGGGTCCAAGCCCGACGCCAACCTGCAACGTCAAGAGCAGATGCGCACCCAGGGCGCGCAGCGCACCCAGAATTTCAACTCCATGCGCGGGAGCTACGGTGGAGGGATGGGTGGAGCGAGAATGGGCGGCGGCCGGCGGCGCTGATTTGTGCAACTGGCAGTTGCATAGACCGGTTTCGTCGCCCACTGTAGGATGGATGTTCACTCAATCCCTCGGAGCGTTTCATGACAACTGCCCTTGTAGATCTCGAGCCCAAAGAATTGTGGAAGCATTTCGACGCCCTGGCTGCGATACCCCGCGCCTCAACCAAGGAAGCCGCCGCCCGTGACTATGTGCTGTCCGTAGCCCGCCGGTTGGGATTGGAAGCCGTTCACGACGACGCCGGAAACACCGTGATTCGTAAACCGGCGCGTCCGGGCCGCGAATCGGCGCCGATGGCGCTGTTGCAGGGCCATCTGGATATGGTTTGCGAGAAAAATGAGGGTACGCCCCACAACTTCGATACCGATCCCATCAAGGTAAAACGCGACGGCGACTGGCTTACGGCTGACGGTACTACCCTGGGCGCGGACAATGGCGTTGGCGTCTCGGCGGCGCTCGCGGTGATGGAGAGCGATGACATCGCCCACGGTCCGCTGGAGTTTGTTTTCACCATCGATGAAGAGTCAGGTCTGACTGGCGCTGCAGAGTTTCCTCCCGGCCTCCTGCACTCAAAGTATTTCCTCAATCTCGACAATGAAGAAAAGGACACGATCTGTATCGGGTGCGCGGGCGGTCTGAAGACCATTGCGCGCCGCAAGATTGCCTTTCAGCCTGCCAAGGCAAACGCCGGCTGGCGCATCAAGGTGATGGGTTTGAAGGGCGGCCACTCCGGCGTAGACATTCATCAGGGTCGCGGGAATGCGCTGCGGATTTTAGGCGGAGTTTTGCAGCATGTGCTTCAGAGCATGCCCGCCGAACTCGCTGACCTGAACGGCGGCAGCGCGCAGAACGCGATTCCACGTGAGGCTTCGGCGGTGGTTGCGCTGGATGCGAGCCACGAGAAAGAACTGAAATCGCTGCTGGCCAAGCTGGAGTCGGAATATAAAGCTGACCTCGGCAGTTTCGATCCTGATTTGCAAATCACGGTGGAGAAGGTGGATGCTCCGAAGCGGGTGTTCGATACGGCAGGCGCGCAGCAAACTGTGGCGCTGCTGACGAGTCTCCATCATGGCGTTCTGGCCATGAGCCCCGATGTCCCCGGCTTGGTACAGAATTCCACCAACCTGGCGACCGTTGCCGTGAAGGGCGACACCGTGGAAATTGTCACCAGCCAGCGCAGCGCCATTGAAAGCAGCAAGCAGGCGGCAGCGCGCATGGTTGCGACCGCATGTAAGCTGGCAGGCTTCGAAGTGGAGCATAGCGGCAGCTATCCCGGGTGGAAGCCGGAACCCGACAGCGACGTCGTGCGCAAACTCCAGTCCGTGCATCAGGAACTTTTTGGCCATCCTGCGAAGCTGATTGCCATGCACGCCGGCCTGGAGTGTGGCGTGATCGGGGAAAAGTATCCCGGCATGCAGATGGTATCGTTCGGGCCGACCATCGTGGACCCGCATAGTCCCAACGAGCGCGTCGAGATACCCTCGGTGGATAGCTTCTGGAGGTACTTGAAAGCGGTGCTGGAGCGGATTTAGTGCTGAGGGGAAGCTAGGCTTTCGCAGGCTCTGCGCTCACGGCACGACTTCGCGGGTTTCTGGAAAACATGTTTTGAAGCGCGCATCTTCAAATGCGCCGCATATCCGCCGCGAGATCATAGCAGCCTCGACGTTATCGCAGTTGGACTAGAGACATCGCCAATCGGCTGGCGCACTACGGCGCGGCGACGTAGTACTTGTCTTCGTACTTCCCAACCTAGAAATACCAACAGCGTTCCCCAACTCAATGCCACGAGCGCCACATAACCCTTTGGCTCGTATCGAAACATCACGGTATTCTCTCCGCGGGTCACAGGAACTGCCCGGAAAATAAAGCCCGCTCCCTCGATCGGCAAAGCGCGTCCGTTCACCGTTGCGTGCCAATACGGAGCCCACCGATCTGTGACTAGCAGCCAACCATCTTCCGCCGCATTGTAACGAAACGCTAAACGATTAGGAAAGTAAGCTATTAAACTGACCTCGGCCCGAGACATCGGTTGAGCAGCTTGAACCCAACCTATACCGCTGTTTGCTATACCGCGTGTCGTGGTGGAACCTTTTAGCATCTCCTCGGGCGAATGCAGCACCAGCGGTGGAACACCAAGAGCATGGCTGGCCGTGACGTATTCGTCAAAGGCTTCTTCGTTGGGCGGCAGCCATACAGCATGGTCCGAGAACCAGATGCGCTGCTCCCCGATTGCAATTTGGTTCAGAATGGGATCGGCAACATACGGCTGGAAAAATGGATTGACCATTCCTGTATCGTTAGCGAAGGTAGCTATTTTGAGGACAACATTCCGATTCTCCTGATAGCGCCCAAGTTCAGTCGCGGGATACAATAGCCGCCCAAATCCGTGGGGCGTTAAGTCGAGGCTCTTGACATGGCCTGTGGTCAGCAACTTCCACCATGGCCTCGTGTTAATAGAATACATTGTTATGCTGCCTGTACTAAGAGCCGATGTGGCGTCAAAAACGGCCAGCACAATTAGCCCTGTCAGCAGCAAACGGCTGGTAATGTCCCTTTTCCACCAGAGAACCAAGAGCACCAGCGTTGAAAGCCATAAGATTAGAAAGATCTTCGTTGGGTGCGCCACGCTCGACAGTTTGACGTATGCGCTTCTCATGACCCAAAGGTAGGACAATGTGGCTAATACTGCCACCAGAGCGGCTATAGCGGCAAACCTGCCGCGACTTCTGGTATCGCTGCTCAGCCGTACCGCATCTATATCGCGTGCTCCATAAGCGCCTAAAATGCAGAGGCCGACGATAGCATAGGCGCTGAAAAGAGAGGGGAACCTAAAATATCGTGTCGGAATAACTAGATCATATAGCCAGCCGCGTACTGGTAAATGATTTCCCACCGCACAGCAAAGGAAAAATGCCACGACGAAAGCGATCCAGAAACGCCACTTGTGGAGTTTGAACAGCGCGATTGCAGCTAGCGAGACGACCAATACGCCCACGTAAATGCTGCTCATGGAGATGTCGGTCTCCGGCCAGATCCGGATCGGAGGGGAGTTTAATAGATAGATGAAAGAGCTTGTCAGCGTACTCAGCGCCTGGGGCGGCAGAGGCCCGGACGTTAGCGCATACTCACGGCTGATTCCGCCGGCGCGACTTGTGTATCCCTGTGTGTACACCATGAAACCTAGATACGTTGGACACATAATCACGACGCCAACGACGCCAAGTAGAACTAGACCGGCAGCGGTAAATCCCAATCGGCTGCGGCGGCTGCCTTTCGGCACAAAATCTGCTTCGCTTGGTTCCAAGTATGCCCGTCCCAGTCCCCATAAAGCCAGAAATATTGGGTCCATGATAACCAGCGCGGGATATCCTCCCAGTGCTGACAAGCCCCAGAGAACTCCAGCCTGCACCATATTCCAGTAGGACCGTTGGGTGATACCTGCATCGAATCGCCACACAACCCATGGGAGCAATGAGAAGGAGTACAGGATCGTCGTGTGCTCTCCGTGGCCGGTGTAGAACCCGCTGGCGATAAATCCGAGAGCGGCAATGAGACTTCCCCAGGGCGGGCATTTGAGATGGCGACAGAGCAGTAGCATCCCCAGGCCGCCGAAAAACCAAAATGTCATCCAGTAAGCCACAAATCCATGCAGGGGATTGCTTGAGAGAGTTCCAAACGCTAACAGGATAGGCGAGGTAGCGCCGGTCTGAGGATCGGCGAAGTCGGGCGATCCTCCGTTCATCCAGGGGTTCCAAAGAAAGAGTTTTCCCGCTTGTGTATAGTCCCCGACTAGCGAAAATAACGGCGCATAATAAGCATCGGCATCCCATAAGGGCCCTGCCTTACCCGACACGAGTGGCGCATTTCCAATCAAAAGTACTCCGGCCAGCACGCATGCGGCGAGTACCCACGCGATCCGCTCGTTATGGAAAATTGCGGTTTTAATGCTTGTCACGCTATCTTCCCTGTGCAGTTCTTATTCGCGAAACGGACCTGCCAAGCTTAAACTACTCTTCCACCGTTGGCCTCCGGATCACCGGACGCACACCATAATGAGATGGGTGTAAGGAATTCGCAGGACATCTGTCCGCAGATGCGGAATTACCTGTTGAAACCAGGAACGCGCTAACTCCAGATATTGCTCCTGCGTGCGCACAAACTGCCCGCGATCGCGCGAGAGCAGGTAGCGTTCGAGCCTGGATTGCCCTGTCGTGTAGCATCCATCGTTGGTGACAAGACGGCCGCCGGGTTTCAGCGCGGCGTAAGCCAGGCGAAACAAGTCGCGCGCCTCAGCGTCCTCGAGATGGTGGGTCAGGCCGAGGGCCAGGACCACATCGAATGCTCCGAGCCCCGAGACGTTGTGATGGCTGACGCGCTCGCAGATAAACTTCCCTCGGTCGCCGTAACGGCGTTGCGCAGTATGGATATACGCCGGATTAACGTCCACGCCCAGATAATCACATTCCGGCAAAAAAGGCAGCATGTTGCCGGGACCGCAACCGATATCCAGAACGCGATCGGTAGGCTTGGGTCGGATATAGTCTTCCACCAGCACTCGACTGCGGTAGTTCGCGCCAATCAGCCGGTGATACGCCTCATAAAAATAAGGCCGATCAAGAATCGGTCGGACCAGCTCAATCATGAAAAACTCACATCGTTTCGGCAGCCGAAGACTGCATACTGCCCGCCCAGCGGGATTCTCCTCAACCCTCTCTCCAATACATCACCGCTATGGCGATAAATAAACTGCGGCAGAAAGAGAAAGTACTGATGTTCCTGACGGGAAAAGCCCACGGCCCGCATTACTTCGCTGCTTTCCCGGCGGCTCAACAAAACTGCATCGGCGTCTACCGGAGTACGGCTCACGATAAGGCGAGTAGCAGGATTGTAAGGATTGTGCTCGATAATCGCGAATACTCCGCCCGGTCTTAGCACCCGATTGATCTCCTGGCTCAGGGCGAGCCTCGCGCTGTGCGGCACGTGATGGTAAACGCAAACCGCACTCACGAAATCAAATTCCTGGTCCTCGTAGGGAATCTTGTTGAGTTCGCTCTGCACCCTCACCTCGATCCCCTCCGCCGCTCCCAACATTCCTGGCGAAGGGTCGCAGCCTGCAACCTTTGCAAAGTCATCGCGCAACAACTGCGCCAACTCTCCTTTGCCGCATCCTACGTCCAGGTATCGCATGGTCCGAGTCGCCATTCGGTGGCGACGAAAATAGTCCCGGATCAAGTCTCGCTTGCGCTCATGAAAAAATCTAGATCCCTCCCCACCAAACCGATCGCGTATTGGGTCTTTCAGCAGCGCTTCGTAGGAGGTTGCGTATCGATCGAATTCAGGACGAGTCATGGTGCTACTCAACTGTTAAAGCGGATCGAAGAAGAGCGCTGCGGCCGGCAACTGGAAATTCTGGCCGGTATGAGACGCAAGCGGCATGTGCCTGAGTCAAATGAATGCTCGTTATCGGCGATCTCCGCCGCGGTACACGTGCGCCGAAACGCTCGTGCGATCCAACCGCCCCTCGTCGCCCTGCTCGATGTTCACGGTGTGAGCGACCAAATACAGCGGACGGCCCTTAGACTGCTCGTAAATCTTACCGACATACTCGCCCACAATCCCGATACTCATGAGTGTGGCGCCGCCCAGCAAACTGACCAGAACGGTCAGCGATGACCATCCAGGAACCGCGTACCAGTGAAAAATGTGAGCCAGAGTGGCCCGCACCGCTTCCTCGATGCCGAGCACCGTAGCGACGCCGCCCAAGATAATGCTGGCGCGAAGCGGAAGAGCGGAAAAAGATGTCGCCGCCGTCCAGGCGAAGGAGAGCATTTTCCGAATCGGATATTTCGTCTCCCCCGCGACCCGGGGTGCCCGCTCGTATTCAACCTCCACTTGCGAATAGCCCACCCAAGCCACCATTCCACGCAGAAACCTGTGGGTCTCGCGCAAGCGCCGTAGACCATCCAGGCAGGAGCGGGACAGCAGCCGAAAATCGCCCGAATCGATCGGTAGATCTCTATAGACCATGCTGCTCATAATGCGATAAAACAGCCAGGCACTGAAGCGTTTAAAGATGGTTTCGCCGCTCCTGGTAATTCGCCGGCCGTAAACCACGTCATAGCCTTCGCAGTAGCGCCTGATCATTTCATGGACTGCCGACAGCGGGTCTTGGAGATCGGCATCGATCAGCACCACCGCATCACCCGATGCGAAGTCCAACCCTGCCGTTGCGGCGTTCTGGTGACCGAAATTCCGGGACAGACTTATAACTTTGATTCTTGGATCGCCGCCGGCCCACCCGACAATCTCCGCCACCGTACCGTCTGTACTGCCGTCGTTAACCAGAATAACCTCTGCATTGCCCTGCAACTCAGATATAAATTGTTCAAGGGCCACCCGCAAATGGCCAACCACCGCCTCTTCGTTATACATGGGAACTACCAGGGACAACAGCTTGGGGTAGGCCCTCAGCTGCAGAAGCTGCACGTGATTGCTGTGCGATCCCATTGGCGCAGTTGTGTCGATATCGCTAGATTTTATCACGACAAAACTGTGTTACTCCGTATCCCCGGCACCTCCAGCTACAATGGTGGGTACCGCCACGCCCAATCCTCCAAGCTCTCGCATGCTAGAAATCAGTCATCGCAACTCTGGAAGCTGCCCGTGTCTGTATGGCCGAGCTGCTTTAGGGTGCCGGTTCAGCCGGCACGCCACGTCCGTAAATCGACCTCCAATCAAAAATCGGCTCGGGGTTCAACTCTGAGTGCCCATCGTCAAAGTGGAGCTTACCGGGTGGTATCTCTAGAAACTCAATATTGCGTTTCATGTTTTCATAATGATAGTTGCTGCCGTCGCGCAGCAGGCCGGCGCGATCGCGGAAAATACGATCGAGCATCTGTTGCCGTGACCGGATGGGATAATGGCGTAGATTGAAGCAAACGGGATATCGACTGCCGAGTGGCGGATTATGGTTAAACACCCGGATATTAGTAGCCCGAGCTCGCCAAGAGCGAATTCGCGGCGCGCAGCCAGGAAATAACGAATAATGGCGTATGCGGGTTACCGGAGACTTGATCTGCAAATCGTCTGCATTAGTCTGCCAATAGTTGAAATTGTTGAATTCTATCCAATCATATGGGGAAGCCTCCACTTCCGCGAGCCACTCACGATAGGACCGGGACCGGGATGGCCCCTCAATTAATTCGTCCTGGTCCGGCCACGATATCCAATCATAGCTGCTGACGTAAGTGTTTAGCAGGTGACGAGACATTTCCGGATAGAGTTCATAGAAATCAAAATCCCTCTCTATAAACCGAGTTTCCAGCAGCTCACCACGAAAGCGATGGATAATTTCCGCAGTTCGGTCTGTGGATCCGTGGTCCCATAAAATCAATTGATGATTGAGCTCGAGAAGATGGCGGATTGAGTCCTCGAGAATGTCACCGTCGTTGTAGCAGAGAAGAACTCCCAAAAGTTTCATGTGCCGATGCCGATCAGGTAATTAGCCAATCTTAGGGAGGCTATGATCAAATCGAAGTTTCGAAAGGGACGGCCTTCAGACCGTCCGTAAGTGCCTGAAATCAAGCTGGGCTTTAACGCCCGAGGAACTTCGATTGCTCTTAATCAGACTCTCTTTAGGTATTACATAATAATGCACATCCCCCCCGAACAGATGGAAAGGTCACCGACGGCTAGACAGGAAATTGAGGTCGGCCATGATAAGCCCCCACTGCCGATATAGTTTCAGAAATTCCTTGGCGGAAGATCTCCTCATTCAGTTCAGATTTAACTCGTTCCAGTCCATTGGATCTCAGTCGCTCCCATAACTCCTGCTCCTCGTATGCCCGGCAGCAATCTTCGGCGAACGAGGTCGGATCGTCTGCTATCAGGCAATGCTTTCCATGCTCCCATCCGAGCTGCTTTCCGATCAAACCAGAAACGACGAGAGGTACACCAAAGGCCGCAGCCTCATAGGCTTTTAAAGGTATCCCGGCGGCGTACCGAGTAGGCACGATGAAGACGCGGGCTTCGTTGTACAAACCACTCAAATCATTTTGCAAACCAAGAATATGCACTCCGTCAACCCGTAAATCGGCTAACGCCTCCCTCGTCCCATATCCCGCGATAATGAGATTGCTGCCGGTAAAACTATGTATAGCAGGCCAGATAGCCTCACAAAAATATCGCATGGAATCCGCATTAGGGTTATCGTTACCGTGCATAGCTCCAACAAATAGAAATGCGCGCCGGTCAGCAAACCCAGCAGGACTCGGCCTGGGATCAAGGTAATGCCCAACTACATATACCTTCTTCACGCCCGCCCGCGCCAGGGTAGCGCCATCTTTCTGCGTGACCACCACAACTGCATCCGCGCTTTTGGCCAAAGATGTCTCTTCACTCAGGGACGCTGCCAATGCATTCTCGGGCAGTTGGCGATCAAGCGTCTTTCCTTGAAGCCAGTCCCGTTCAGCAAAGATGGCCTCCGCGTCATAAATCAGGCGAGCTCTGCCGCTCCTCATTCCCATATTGCGCTCTTGCAGAAAGGCTTTCATATTGTGAGGGCGGCTCACCCAGACGATATCACTATGCGGAACATACTCTCGAAATAGCCGGTCACGGTTACGAAATCCGTCTAGTAACTCGACGTCCCGTGGAATATCAGAATACTCGTTCTCCTGAAAGGGCAATGTGAAAGAGGAGCAAGTAACATGATGCCCCTGTTTTACCAGCGAGCTTAATATTTCAACGCTGCGGGGAAAGCCTGCTCCCAAGTAGCGATGGGGAATCCGATCATCGATGTACAAAATCTTCAGTCCTCCTGAGGAGGACGACACGCGAGCGGACAGTACATTGACCGGAGAATTTGGCAAGTGCTTGGGAAGTTGCCCCTTCCATCGCTCCCGGAATTTATGCTGATTGGCCGCCATGGCTGGCCTTGCAGCCTCATTTCCCCCTGATGACGCCGATTCATAGTGCCGAATGACGGCTCGTGGCTCATAGATCACGCGAAGGCCAGAGTTCCAGACCTGCATGCAATAGTCTGCGTCCTCATAATAAGCGGGGCTGAATGATCGATTAAACCCTCCTAGTCGGCGAAAGAGATCTAGCGGAGTAAACAAAAATGCTCCCGAGCAATAATCTACAGGACGGCGGAATTCATACTGCGGCAGATTCGGGTCTTCGCCTCTGCCATATCCCAATGCACTGCCATCCGACCATAAAATGCTGCCGGCCTCCTGGAGAGTGCCGTTGGCCAAAAGAATCTTCCCGCCTACAGCCCCCACCTTCGAATCCTCCCGAAAGTTGTCGAGGGCAGCTGAGAGGGAGTGGGCCTGCAACAAAGCATCGTTATTAAGGAAGCAGAGATACTCTCCTCGTGCTTGTTCAGCGCCCTGGACACATGCCTCTCCAAAACCTAGATTCACCCTATTGTTAATTATAATTGCGCCGTCAACCCTCTCCAGAAGGCGCCCGGTTTCATCTATTGAGCAATTATTGACGATCACAACTTCGTAAGCAACGTCAGCATTGTTGAGTATGGAATCGAGACACAAAAGCGACAGATGGACCTTGTTATAAAAAACAAGAATGATGGAAAGAACCGGAGTGTCGGTTGCTGGAAGTACGACACGGTCTTTGCTGCCAAAAATCTGCCGCAGCCGATTGTGTCCAAGCTCTTCCCAATGCTTCTTGGCCTCCGGCAAACTATGCAAGAAACCGGGAATTGGTTTACGGCCCTCACCAATACCGAATCGTAAGTAGTGGACCAGGGGATTCAACCCTGTTGCTCGCACATCCGCATTTTCTTCGAGGTACCACCTGCTGCTGAAACCCTGGCTGGGATCGCGCCCTTCCATCCCTCCCCGTTGCAGATAATGCACGAGTGGATCCTGACGACTTATGGCGACATCCAGGTTATGTGACAAATACCACTTAGCATCGAACAATCCGGACGCGGCGACGAGTTGCGAGTCCATCCTTAGGCGGCGAAGATCGCGGTAGTAGCTTGGTTTTAATTTCCCGGCGGCCCGCAGTGGAGAAGTCAACCTCCACGCCTTTGAGTGCAAAAGTGAGTCCAATTGTTCACTGCGCGCTGTTAATTGTGCTTTCGCATCGGAGGCTTCGGCTCGGAAGCCATCTCGCTCCGCCTGCGCTTGAGCCATTTGCTGACCCCGGCTAGTAATCTGCTGATTCAGGCCAGCGATCTGCTGGTTCAGGCCAGCGATCTCCTGATTCCGGACACCGATCTGCTCATTCGTTTGTAGTACGACGTGCTCTAGAGCGCGAATTTGAGTTTCTCGATCGGCAACCAGTTGGTTTAGGCCAATTATCCGATCATTTCGCTGAACTACATCCTGCTCTAAATTCGCGATGTGGCTACGAAAGGATCGCATTTCGCCGGAGGTACGTTGGATAGCTTCGTGCTCGCAGGGGCGTTCAGTTACTGAAGTTTGAAAAACAGCTTCCAAGTCCAGCCAGTCTTGCACCTCCGATTCCGAAACTGAGAGTCCCGAATCTTGACAAAGTGCTTCGACGACCGCACTGACAGATTCTAAGTTGCTGGCTGAGGGCACGCCCCAGCCTAGCGACCATAGAACTCCACGGGTCACGACCCATCCCAAAGAAATGTCGCGATCGCTCTGCCACTCGAGATCGATAGGGGCGAATTCGTCGCCGGTATCGAGCAGATTGGCAGGAGTGCAATCCAGAAATCTTCCGGAGATCTCGTAGGAGGCAAGTTTGGACGGCTTGCGCGAAACATCCACCACCCGGGCCGCCGGTACGCGGGCGTGTTGCAGTAGGAATTCAATCCATGGCCGCAACGCTTGACCAACAGCTTGCAGGTCCCCGGAGCGCGCGCGTGCCTTGAGCAGCTTCCATTGCACTTGGCGGCCGCGATGATAAGCGGATTCATCCGCATGGTGGCTTATGGTTATGCCGCCAGGCAACTGAACTAGATGAGCAGGGAGCGCGGTAAGAGGCTCCTTCACTACCCGTATCGTGCTCTCGTCGCGCACAAATCTGGTTTGCGTGCAGAACTCAGGCGCACGTTGGATGGAGAAGGCGCTCGCCAGTTCGGAGGCGTCCGGTTTGAAGGCCGGTTCTGCAACTGCGACCACGAGGAAGGAATTGCTAAGCTCCGCCAGCAAGCCGTTGCTGGCCACAACAGAAAAGGCCAGCGCATCGTCAAAATTACGATACGGGAACCCGGCATAATCCCGCCCATGTGCGCGGGCCAGTAGATCGACTGCTTCAAATTCGCGGTCCGCCAGTCCGGTTTCGGTGAGAATCACGGAGGGCAGCTTATAGTCGGGGAACGGATAGTAGAAGTAGGTGTGTGCCAGACCGGCGCCGGAAAGCTGCGCGATCAGCTCCTTTTTTCCGAAGGTTCGAACCGTTCTCGCCCCGTAGAGGTCCTGAATTCCAAAGAACGGAACTCCCACGTGGTCTTCACCACAGCCGTTGAAGTACTTCAGCCCCAGCTGATTTTCGATCGCAACCACCACGCGGCCTGCGGGCGCCAGAAAACGACTCAACGACCGCAAATAATGGCCAAAAGGCTCCTGTTCTGCGGAGAACACCGCCGCATACTCCAGCACTCCGATCAACAGGATGAAATCGAAGCGTTCATCCGTCTCAAACTGCAGGAGGTCATCGACCACCACCTGTACGTTGCCCAGATCTCGGCAACGCTCGGCGGCGACCTTCGCGCGCGGCAGGCTGCCTTCCACCCCGACCACATGGGCGCCGATTTCGCCGAGAAACCGGGTGATCGCTCCGCAACCACACCCCAGCTCAAGCACCTTGTGTTCCGGGCGAAGGCCGAGTGGACGCACCAGGCAGTGGCGCGCCCGGCTCAGATGGTATTCGGTGGGCCAATCGGTAATACCTGCGGCCAGCTCGGGAGAGAAGGTACTGCGATCTTGCGCCCTCGACACTAGCTCAAGCAGCCGACTCTCCACTTCCAAACCATCGGAATAGGCGAACTCCGCAGGATCGGCACAGCGGAAAAGGTTAGATTGGTTGTCCCACAGGTATTTCATCTAGCGCTTTGGTGTAATGAAGGTAACGCGAGCCGCAATCGGCGCACCCCGAGATTTGCTGATCAGGAACCAATATTGTAGCAGCAGCCTCCGAGCAAATGGCGAAGTTTGGCCGCTTACGCGGGCGTTGGGGTTGAGTCGTCCCGAATCAACACTAATGACTTCGCGGCCGCAGCCCCGATGACGAGCATGCGATCTCAGCAACCGAAATTCAGTGCCTTATCGGGAACTCCTCGATCGCGGGCTCCATGAAAGTGTTGCGTCCAGAGTTGTCGGAGGTGTATGTTCTACCCCAACTAGTCCAGACCATCATACCCAGATCAGAAACTACCGGGACCATCATGAGGTGCTTGCTCGACCTTGTGGGATAGTTTCCTTCAGGGCCGGATTCGAAAAGATCAGGGTTGGCGAAGGAGTCACATGCGAACGATCCGCTATACCTTCCTGTCTTTCATGGCAGTTCTTGTTCTCGCGCTCCCCTTTGCTGCAGCGGCGCAGACCGCTTTGCAGTTCATTGCTGTGACTCCGTGCCGCGTAATCGATACGCGAAACACCGGCGGTCCCATAGATGGAGGCCAGTCCAGGGATTTCGTGATTCCCGGCACTTGCGGCATTCCGTCTAACGCGGCGGCCTTCTCGCTGAATGTGGCCGTGGTCCCACATGGTTACCTGGGATACTTGACTATTTGGCCAGCCGGCCAGACGCGTCCGCTCATTGCCACGCTGAATTCCTTCGACGGCCGAATCAAGGCAAATGCCGCTATCGTGAGTCCAGGTACAGGTGGCGCGGTCAGTGTCTACGTCACCAACACAGCAGACCTTGTCTTGGATATCAATGGCTACTTCGTTCCGGCCAGCAGCGCCTCGTTGGCGTTTTATCCGCTGCCGCCATGTCGGGTCTTGGATACTCGGCCTGGAGGCACGTTCAGCGGACAGCGCACCATCAATGTCCTAAGCAGTTCGTGTGGCATTCCCGACACTGCACAGGCGTATTCGCTGAATTTTGCCGTCGTGCCGCAGTTTGGACTGCCAATGTGGATATTCAATGCCTGGCAGGCGGGACTCAGTCAGCCGCACACTTCGGTCCTGAATGCGCCCACTGGCACAATCGTGGCTAACGCCGCCATAGTATCCCCGGATAGCAGCGGCAACATTGATGTCTGGGCAAGCAATTCTACCGATCTGGTTATTGACACCAACGGATACTTTGCTCCTCCTGCTTCGGGTGGACTGGCGCTCTATTCTCTTTCACCCTGCCGTGTTTTGGACACTCGGCTCGGTGGGGGCTTGTTCAGCGGAGAGCTGACAATTGATGTCTTGGGCAGTGGGTGCAGCATTCCGGCAACTGCCCAAGCCTACATCTTCAACTCGACGGTGGTCCCTGAGGGGCCTCTGGGATACCTGACTCTGTGGCCCGATGGCCAGCCGCGACCGCAAGCTTCGAGTGTCAATGCATTGGATGGAGCTGTCGCTTCCAATATGGCGATTGTCCCGGCCAATACCACGAATGGCATGATCGACGCCTACGCATCCGGTTTTACCCAATTGATCCTGGATGCCTCCAGCTATTTGGCTCCGCTGCCCGGATTGGCGGTGACAACCACCTCCTTGCCCGATGGGGCGACTGGTCAGCCCTACCAGGCACAACTGGCAGCCTCGGGTGGAGAACCTCCTTACACCTGGTCCGTTACGCAAGGCAGCTTGCCTCCGGGCCTGACGCTCAGCAATGACGGAGTAATTTCCGGAACGCCCACCGCGGGTGGAAGCTTCCCGTTCACGGTTCAAGTTACCGACGCCGTTTCCAATACGGCCAGCGCCAATCTGAGCATCTCGGTTACAACTGGCGCCCTGGTCATTACGACGACCTCCTTGCCGCAAGGCACGGTCAGCGTCGCCTACGCGGCAACCTTAGGAGCGGCGGGTGGAGTTCCGCCTTACACCTGGAGCATCGCTTCCGGGACTCTGCCTGACGGCCTCAGCCTGAATGCCGGTACCGGCCTGATCTCAGGGACACCGACTACCGATGGCGTCTCCAACTTTACGGTGCAGGTGCAAGATGCCCAATCGAATACGGCGCAGGCGCCGCTCCAGATCGTGATCAATGCCGCGACCACGAATGGCGCCCTGAATGGCCATTACGCATTCTCTTTCAATGGCTTTAAGAATGGCAGCCCGGTATTCATGGCTGGAAGCTTCGTGGCCGACGGCGCCGGCCACATCACCACCGGTGTATTCGACCTGAATACCGGCGGCGGTGATCCGCAGGTGGGGTATCTGTTTAGCGGCTTCTACACCATCACCGCCAACGGATTGGGAACCATGAGCTTCAATAACGGCGCTCTGGGTGCGCTCAACTTCCACATAGCTGTATCCGGCGGCGGCAACGGTGCCCTGATCCTGGACAATAGTGACCCGAACACTCGAGGCTCGGGCTCCTTCTACGTACAAACCGTCTCCGATTTTTCAGTTCCTCGTGCTGGAGCATACGCCTATGGAACCATCGGCGCCGACGGCGGCTTCAACCGGTATGCTAAGGCGGGTGCCCTCCAAGTGGGGGGCAGCGGTACGGTTACCAGCGGAACGGAGGACATAGACGATAACGGAACCCTGTCAAGCCGCACTTACAGCGGACAGTTTTCTGCCCCCAGTCTGACAGGGCGTGGTCAGGCAACCATGTCGTTCCCCGCCGGAGTCACCAACAACTATGCTTACTACATTGTGTCGAGGGGACAGATTCTGCTGGTGGGAACCGACCCGGTCTCCGATATCGATCCTTTAACCCTGGCCTCCATCCTGGTGCAGCCGGGCGGAGGTTTCACCAATGCCTCGCTGAGCGGCCCCAGTATTTACGAGGTCAGTGCAGTTGCTCCCAATGGCGGAAGCCCGGTGGCGGACGTGGTCCTCGGACTGGTCAATGCTGACGGCAACGGTAACGTCACCGTTAGTCTGGATGAAAACCGGGGCGGAACCATCGGCCAGCAGCAGATGCAGGGGACCTACAGCGTGGCCAGCAACGGAAAGGTGACGTTCACGAACCTCGGCCAGACTCCCCCAATCCTGTACCTGGCAAATGCCAATCAGGCCTTTGTCGTGGGACAGGACAACGCGGTGACCTCGGGCATTCTTGAGCCGCAGAGTGCACCGCCGCCGTTCACCAACCTGTCGGTTCTCGGAAACTACTTGGGTGGAACCGTCACCCCCGTTCTCTCCGGGCTTACTGATGCGGTCAGCTTCCTCTTTGCCGATGGCAACCAGCGCAACGGCAACCTGAATGGCATTCAAGACACCAGCGGTCCGAACGGAACCGGGACCATCAACCTGTCCGCCACCTACCAGGTCGACTCCACCGGCAGGGCAGTAGTCACCGGAACTCCGGAGGGAATTCTGTATCTCGTCTCGCCAAAGAAGGTCGTATTCCTGCCCACGGACACGAATCCGATTCTGAGCAGTTTCTCTCAGCCTTGACGAAACTCGACTGATTCGGAATGGGCTGCCGCAGGTTTGGCCGAAGTCGGGCCAACTTTCGGCGGCCTTTTCATTTCTGTATGCTGATAAGCGACCGGCGAGGAACAGGTTTGTCCCGGTTATATCGGGCGTTCTCTGGAAACTGCGCGCAAGGTGGACAAGCGCGGGCAGCTCCAGGGAATTAACTCATATCCGAAAGGTAGCCTATGCGTTTGCTGCTGAACTGGTTACTGAGCGCCACCAGCCTGCTGATTGTCTCCCATGTGGTGCCGGGATTTCACGTAAGCGGCTTTACCGCTGCGCTGATCGCGGCACTCGTGATTGGCTTGGTAAACGCCACCCTGGGTTTGTTTCTCAAGATCATCACCCTGCCGCTCACGTTTCTGACGCTGGGAATCTTCTGGTGGGTGATTAACGCGCTGATGCTGATGTTCGCCTCAATGTTGCTGTCCCCCGATTTCGTGGTTCGAGGCTTCTGGCCGGCATTCTGGGGAGCAATCGTGCTGGCACTGATTAATATGCTGCTGAAGGCGCTGGCACGCGACGTCGAGAAAGCCTGACACGCCGCGTTGAAATCTCATGCTCTCATCCTGATGAGCGAGTCCGCGACGATTTTGCGCGGGCGAGTCGAAGGACCCCCATATAGCAAAATCGCATAATTTGCCCCCTCGAAGTTCACATCTGGCGCAATCGCCCTACCGTCTCTCGTAAATCGCCCGCTTGAAACAGTCGGATGCCCGCCACGCCGGCTGCCCCCGCGGCAACACAGTCGGCAGCATTTTTCAGCGTGACCCCGCCCAACGCCAGCACTGCAAAGCGGCTGTCGTAAGGCGCTTCAACTTTGCCGGGAGGCGGCAGGGCAGTACAGGCCTGGCGCAGCGCTTCCACCCCGATTCCCTTCGCTTCCGGCTGCACCTTTTCGAAAACTGGCGCCAGCACTGCAAAGTTGGCGCCGTGCGCCTCGGCATAGCGCAGTTCACTGCCGCAGTGGGCCGAGACGCCGATAAGAGGTGTGCGTTCGCTGCACTTCATCCAAAGCGCGCGAATCTCCGAGGCCGGAAGCTCGCCTGCGGCAAGATGAACCCCGTCGGCGCGGCTAGCGAGCGCAACGTCGGTGCGTCCGTTGATCAGCAGTTTGGTCGCGCCGGAGTTTCCCCGCACCGCACGCACCGCATCAGAAGCGAGATGCTCCAGGTCGCAAGCGGCCAGGTCCTTTTCGCGAACTTGGATATAGTCGACGCCCGCACGCGCGGCTTCGGCAATTTTGCGCAGCAACGCGAGGCGCCGCTCGGCTTCGCCTCCCGCGAAGAACTTGCGATCGGTAATGTAGTAAAGCAGCATCGCCGCATTCGATTTTATCTGCCGTGTGCGGGTGGTTGCCCGTTCCGTCGAAAATCGTTCACCACGGAGACACAGAGGACACGGAGTTCATCTTTATAAAAAATCTTCTCCGCGATCTCCGTGCCTCCGTGGTGAGTTTCCATCCCTTTGGGCTGGAAGACGATCAGGCACTCGGGAGTCCGCTAGAATAATGCCGTGCCTGCATTCTCCCGCCGTCAGCGAAGGTCATCCGCATCGTCCGCTTCGCGCCGGGTTGCGGTCAGCCGGCCGCTGGACATCCTGCACGCCCCCGGTTTTTCAGGACTGCCCTGGCTGGTGCACGGATTCAGTACGCGTCAGGGAGGCTTCTCCACCTGCTATGGCGGCGAAACTCTTAACTTGGGATTGACGCAGCACGACACGAAGGCCAATGTCGATCGCAACCGCAACGCATTTCTACGTTCGTTGAGAGCGGTGAATGACGACGGAAACATCTGGCCGATCGTACAGGCAAAGCAGATCCACTCGGCCATAATTCACCGGGTAAGCGGGCCAACCGCCGAACCGCTTTCGGGAGATGGACTGATCACCAACAGTCCCGCCATGCTGCTGGCGATCAAGACGGCCGATTGCGTCCCCGTCCTAGTGGCCGACATTAAGCGGCGTATCGTCGGCGCATTTCACGCCGGCTGGCGCGGCACGGTGGCCCGCGTCGTGGAAAAAGGGGTTGGCGAGATGCGCCGGCATTTCGGTAGCCTGCCGCGTGACCTGCGCGCCGCCGTTGGGCCCTGCATCCGGCGCTGCTGTTATCCGATTGGTCCGGAAGTGCGGGCCCAGTTCGAATCGCAATTCTCTTACGCAGATGATTTGCTGGAAGAAGTTTTCGACTCCAACGCCATCCACGTTCGCTATCCGCTGCTATTCCTGAATCAGCGAGCTCCGGGACATGGGGACCT
Source organism: uncultured Acidobacteriaceae bacterium (assembly GCA_963785825.1). Lineage (GTDB taxonomy): Bacteria > Acidobacteriota > Terriglobia > Terriglobales > Acidobacteriaceae > Bog-257. The sequence goes on from CAWAWQ010000005.1 coordinate 329,507, forward strand.
GGGACCGGAGATTCACCTTGATTTAGTGGAAGCGAACTGCCGGCAACTAGAGGACGCCGGATTACGCGAGGAGCATGTCAGCATAATCGAGGGATGCACCGCATGCGATACAACCCGCTTCTTCTCGCATCGCGCCGAGTTCGGCAAGACGGGACGGATGATGGCGGTCATCGGCATCCGGGGGGAGTGAGTCTACCCCTCCCAGACGAACGCATCGAAAACTCTCACCTCAATAAAGCCCAGGCGCTTGTAAAGCTCCACCGCATGGCTGTTCATCTCGGTCACGGTCAGCGACAGCAAATTAAAATTGCGATTGCGCAGCGAGTTGCAGGTGCAGGCAATGAGGTTTTCGCCGATTCCCTGGCGGCGATATTCGGGCACCAGGCAGACTTGGGTGACGTGGCCCACATCATCCTTCACCCGCGAGCAAAGGATCACCCCGATGAGCGAATTGCTCGGACGATGTATCGCCGCGAACGACGCCTCGGCGTCGAATACGCCACATCCGGGAAAGCGCACGATATTGTTCAGAAAGCGTATGGACCCGGCATTGGTCCGGTATTGGTCGTTGATCTCGGAATCGATGTGAGCGCGATACGCAGCAGTAATGACACCGGCCGCGGACTGATAATCCTGCTCTGCCCAACGCCGAACCTGGACCTCGGGCGGAAGTTGCGGGGTAGCCAAGCGAGGAGAATCGCGCAGCTGTAAAGCCAGGAATAGGCGGCGATAGCGCTGGAAACCCGAGTCTGCAAAGATGCCGGCCAATTCGCCTGTGGGATGCGTGAGCAACTGCGCCTCTACCCGATGAATGCCCGGTGAGGATTGCAGGGTTTCGATCACGTGCTCGACCATTTGGCTTTCGATCTGGCGAGCATCGCTGCGCCGCGGCGAGACGAACAGGTCTCCCAGCACGCCCTTGCTGCCTTCATAGACAAAGAAGGCATAGCCCACAATGCTTCCGCGCTCCACCGCGGCATAGCCCGGCAGGATCTTGGCATCGACATAACGCTGGATCATATCGGCAGAGCTGCGATAGTCCCAGGAAAGAAGCCTTCCCCAGGTCTCAACCTCCTCCTCGAGTAAGGAGTGCAGATCGGCGGATGAGAAATGCCTGAGGTCGAGTATCTCCACGGTAGTCGGTTGCTGCGAGCGGCGAAATACAGTTGCAGCCATAGGCCTGCCTCACCCGGGGCGCTGCCTCAGTCTATTGCGGCAGGGCACCCGAGGCAAACTGGACGCTGCCGTCCTTCAGGGGTTGCCTGCTTCCGCGCCGATTCGGAAAAGTTGCCGGGTGACATCGAGGCGCCTGCTCGCAACTAATTCGTATAGATTCGGTTCCTACATGTAGCCATATTGGCAAGCTAACTTTGGGCAAAGCTGATGAGCGGACTAGCCGCTGAATCAGTGCCACACACCGGGCTGGATGGTGGGAGAGGAAAGGACAAATATGCGTATCCTTGCTTACGCTCGATGGATGGTGTTCGCTCTTCTGCTCCTGGCAGTGCCGTTGTCCATGTGTGCCCAAGTGTTTATCTCAGTGGGCACCGCACCACCCCTGCTTCCGGTTTATGAGCAGCCTTATTGCCCCGGTCCGGGATATCTCTGGACGCCGGGCTATTGGGCTTACGGTCCTTATGGGTATTACTGGGTTCCTGGAACTTGGGTCATGGCCCCTGTCGTAGGTTACCTTTGGACTCCCGGGTATTGGGGATGGGGTGGCAATGCTTACTTATGGCATGCCGGATATTGGGGCCCGCAAATCGGCTTCTACGGCGGCGTCAACTATGGTTATGGCTACAACGGCCGTGGCTACGATGGCGGCTACTGGCGCAATGGAGCCTTCTACTACAACCGCTCAGTCAATAACGTGAACGTTACCAATATCCACAACGTTTATAACCGCACTGTCGTAAATAACGTGACAGTGAACCGGGTCAGCTACAACGGTGGTAGAGGCGGCATCAATGCGCGACCAACTGCGGCGCAAGAGGCCGCCGCTCGCGAGCGGCATGTCCCTCCAGTGCGGATGCAGACGGAGCATGAGCAGCTTGCGCGGCAGGACCGCAGCCAGTTGGCTTCGGTGAACCACGGCCAGCCGGCGGTTGCGGCCACTCCTAAACCCACGGCCTTCCACCAGCCGGGAGTGGTGAAAGCGAGGAATGCTCCGGTGACGGATACAGCTACCCGGCCCGGCGCTCATCCCGGCAACGCAGAAGTTCCGCGGCCGAATGGGGTAAGCGCAGCTCACCCGAACACCACGCCAAACGCGCCCCGTGCCAATAATCCGGTTCCGCGTCCCCCGGCGCACGAGAACGCGGCGCCGAATGCTGCTCCGCACCAGCCGGTACATGAAGCCGCCCCGAACAGCAATACTGTTGCGCGTCCGCCGGCGCACGAGAACGCCGCGCCGAATGCTGCTCCGCACCAGCCGGTACATGAAGCCGCCCCGAACAGCAATACCGTTGCGCATCCGCCGGCTCACGAGAACGGGCCCGCTAACGCACCTGCTCCGCATCCGTACAACCCGCCGGCAGCACACAACAGCGAGCACACGGCCGCTCCGGAAACGGCCCGTCCACCGGCTCGTGGATACGAGAGCGAACCTGCTCCGCGCGTAAACCAGCCGCCGGTGCAGCACGCGGCCCCTCCGCGTGAGCCGACCGCTCAGGCGCCGCACCAAAGCGCGCCTCCTGCGCAGAACGAAGCGCATCAGCCGCACGGCTCGGAGCCGCGGGAGCCACGAGACTAGCAAGGAAGGAGAGATGCCGCGCCGCGGTTATCGGCGGAACAGGGGGTCTGAACGCCGACAACGCCCGGCGCGACATTAGTCACAGATGCATCCTAGAACGCTGCCGCATTCGGCGCAGGTACAGAGGTCACGGCTGCGCGTGCGGTAATGCACCAGCATAAGGTGAGTTAGGTCGCAGGACGATGTGCGGTCGCGGCCGCGAAACAGACGCGAAAAAGCCGCGGCATGGCTGCCGCGGCTTGATTCGTGACGGATACGTCTAGCGGCGGCGCCCCTTCTTGGCAGCCTTTTTCTTGCCGCCACCGCCCTTCTTGGCTGCTTTCTTCGCCGCCTTCTTTTTGGCCTTTTTGGCGGGCGCTTTCTTGGCCGCTTTCTTCACCGCTTTCTTCTTGGCCGGCGCTTTCTTCACCGCTTTCTTCTTGGCGGGCGCTTTCTTCGCCGCTTTCTTGGCGGCCTTCTTGCCGGCCGCCTTCTTGCGAACGGGCGCGGCGGGAGCGCGGGTTTCACCTGCGCCTGCCGGTTCGCCCACTATCTCAACATCCTCTTCCACGACCGAAACAGATTCTGGTTCTTCCTCTTCTTCCTCTTCCTCTTCGTACTCCTCGTCTTCGAGGGAATCGCCGTAGGAACCGTCTCCGTAATCGTCCATGTCATCGTCTCTACCAGCGTAGAGCGTTTCATCGAATGTCATATGCTTTCTCCTAGTGCCGGACTCCGCACGATACTGAACGGAGGCAGCTCGCAAGGCCGAATTCGGTTTTATACCAAAGACAAAGATTACCGCAACAGGCGCGCGATTATAGCACAACAAAAAAAACGGCTTCGCCGCATCGTCTGCCGGCAAAAATTCCGTAACGCGCCTGTTGTAACAGAACACGGGCGCGAAGGGAAGAGCACCGGCGCAAATTGCTGACGAATAGCCCCAGAACAGCGGTTTATTTTCGGATGAGCAAGACCTCGCCGGCACGGACGTTGGCCGTGAGGCTCGGGTTGTCGCGCTTCAGTGCGGCCACGGAAGTGTGGTTGGATTCGGCAATGCTGCTGAGGGTCTCGCCCTTCTTCACCTTGTGGTACTTAGCCGCTTGGCTCTGGCCTTTGCGGGACTTTCCGCTATGCCGCTTGCTTGCGCCTGGGCTGGCGGCGGGGTCGGCCTCGGATTCGGCGGTCTCCTGGCCAGTGGGCTTGTAAATCAACAGGACACGTCCGGGAGCCAGCGCGGTTCCCCGCAAGTGGTTCCACTTGCGCAGCTTCTCAACCGGAACCTCGAAGTCATCGGCTACGGAATCCAGTGTGTCTCCCTTTCGCACCTTGTAACGGGTCGGGTGATGGGAGTAAGCGACGGTCTGGGCCTCGTGATGGTTGGGCGAAATGGGGATAATCAGCTTCGATCCGGCCTTTACGTCATCATCGGAAAGATCATTGGCCTCGGCAATGGAGGACGCGGAGGTGTGGTATTTGCGTGCAATCGAGGGCAGCGTATCTCCATATTCCACTTTGTGATAGCGCCAGTAGGTGCGCATATCGAGGGGGATGGCGGCGATCGCCGTTTCGTACTTGTCACGCGCTCCGGCAGGAAGATTCAGCGTAAATGGCTGATCTTTCGGGGTGGTCATCCGGAGCAAGCTGGGATTCAGCTCCTGGAGGTAATCGACTGACGTATCCACACACTCCGCCACCAGCCGCAGGTCAACCGGATAATCGATCGACACCTGATCCATCTGCGGAGCCGGCTCGGGCGCCACGCGCTCCAGCCCATACTGCTCCGGGTTCTTGGCCATGATGGTCACGGCCAGGATGATGGGAACGTAGTTGCGGGTCTCCTGGGGCAGGACGCCGCGGCGGTAGAGCTCCCAGAAATCGGCATAACCGGTGCGCTCGACCGCGTGCTGCACCGTGCTTGCGCCAGAGTTATAGGCAGCCATGGCCAAGTACCAGTCGCCGAACTGGTTGTAGAGGTCTTTCAGGTGCCGGGCGGCGGCGCGGGTGGCCTTCTCCGGGTCCTGGCGGTCATCCACCCACCAGCTCCGCTCCAAGCCGTACAGCTCTCCCGAGCCGGCCATGAATTGCCACATACCCCGTGCACCGGCGCGAGATAGCGCCAGCGGCTGGAAGCCCGATTCCGCCTGCGCCAGGTAAATCAAATCCTGCGGAACGCCTTCTTCCTTCAGAATCTGCGAAATCATGTCGTGATAGCGGCCAGAGCGCGCCCAGGCGTGCTCCAGGGTGGCGCGGCCCCGCGGACTGGAGAAATAGTTGATGAACATCGCCACTTGGTCGTTCAGCACCAGCGGCAGGTCGGATTTGGTGGTCTTGATCTCGGCTTCGGCCTTGGCCTTGATATTGGGATCGACCGGGAAAGTAATGTCGTTGGCTTCGTCGATCGGCGCGGGCTCGGAGCGCTGCTCGGTGAAGCCGTCGCCCTGCTTCAGCGCGACCAGTTCGAGCTCGTGGACCGCCTCCACGATTTTTTCGAATTCACGCTCCAGGCGCTCGTCGTTGCGCACGTCCAAGTTACTGGTCAGCAAGGTGTTAAATGCCTGGTCGAAATTCTCCTTCGCTTTTTCCAGATGGCCGGCCTGATAGTTGGCCTGCCCGGCGGCGTATTGCTTCTCAGCCTGCGCGATCAGGGCCTCGGCCGGGTCGGGCTTTGACTTGGGCTTAAGGTCGTTCTGAATTTTGGGCTGCGGGGTGGCTTGGGGAGCGGTCGGCGATGTCGCTTGGGGAGCATTAGCCTGGGCGGGGACGGCGGCGACCTTCTTAGGTTCGGTGGTTTCGCATCCTGCCAGGAAGCACAGCAACAGCACTACACCCGAAAGGTTAACGCGAAGCAATGTCATCGTTGCAACGATTCCGAAACAGCCTTCTCCTGCGTCCCACCCGGTTGGCTGTGATGTTACTACGCGGCGAAATTGGCGGTCAACGAAAGCGCACCAAGCTGAGTAACTGCTGGCCGATGAACAGTTTGACGGCGCTGGGCTGAATTCGGGTTTGCTCCACCGGCAGGACCTGCGGAAAAAGCTAGCTGTCACCTCGACGGGAACCTGTGGTATCGACGGTTATTGCGATTGCCCGATCGGCACGATCCTGGTGTCGGTACGGAACTTCTTGTAATCGCGGTCGTTGATGTCCACCTCAACGTCGAAGTTCTTTAACAGCGCCAGCCTCACGTCGGCCTTTACGGCAACGTGTTGCTGCAGCCAGACTTCGTTGTTGACCCGGGTGTTTTCGATGACCAGACGCGAGCCCTTGTGCAGCCGGGCAAGAAACAAGCCGAACGAGACCGTATCGATGAACTGCACATCCAGCTTTTTCATCTGTGAATCGGCGGTGTCGATCCAAACCCGGAAGCGCAGTTTCGGAAGGATTTTGGCCTCTTTGTGCACCGACTGGTACCCCGGCTTGGGATCGCCATCGATCACGTAGCTGTCGCGGCCATCCAGATTTTGGACACCCACGAAGGTGAAGTTGAAGGCGTCGGCTACCTCGCGCACGAACTCCCGACCGTCTTCCCTCTCCTTTTCCGCCTTCGCCAGCCGCTTCTTGCGGTCGGTTTCAGACTCGTTCTTGCGCTTATCGATAAGCTTCTGAATTTTGTCGTCTTCTTTTTGCGCGTCCTTCGCGGAAAGCGGCTTATCGTTCTTGGCGATCAGCTTCTGCACCTGCTCGCCATAGATTTCCATTACGTCGTAGGTCTCGGTCTCGGTGGACTTCACCCGGCCCTTGCCGTCGAGGTGACGCAATTCCTGCCGCTCGGTATAGGTGTAGTCGCGCTGTTTCTTGTCGTTCTCCAGGTCGTTGTCGGCGGAGAGACGAATGAGCTGGCGAATTTGGTCCTGAGACAGTGTCGCTGGGGGTGACGCCGGCGGGTCTGCCCGCGGGGCTGAGGCGGTCTCCTGAGCCACAGCTAAGGCGCCGATCAGGGTGAAGACGAGGAGAGTGAGGCAGGTTCGCATCGGTATATTCGTGTGATTCAACCCGGCCGGTTCGGCAAAGTTCTATGGCTGATACGGCTGCAAGGGGCGAACGGTTCGGTTCACAGTATCGCGGTGCAAATTGGCCGACACCGAGTGCCCGGAATGAGATCGCCGGCAATCGTTTCACAATCGGCAATCCAGGTTTGTGACTACAGCTCCTGCCCCCTGGCAGTCTGACCCGGCAGAAGAAATGTCTTGGGAAACCTGCCTTCGCCGCACGGCTTGAATGAATCGAAGTCCTTGTACCAAGCTCCCTCTGGTACCTGCGGCTGCGATTCTATCCAGAGCCGCAATTTGTTCAGGTCATCCAGGCTGATCTTCCGATCATGCATGCGCTCGACCAGATGGTCACGAACAGCGGTCGGGAACTCAGACCATTTGCTGATTGTCGGCACTATTCACCGAAGACGAAGCGACCGAGTTCATCGCCAAGCTGCTTCACTTTAGCGGGGGCACTGGCTTTTCGGAAGCGCTCTGCCAGATCGAAGAAAGCCTGCTCCTTCTGCTTACTCGCCTCGATGCCCTGCTCAATGAGCTCGATCAGCACACGGTTGTCGCTGAGACGGCGGCGCTTGGCCAGGGCATGGACCTGTTTGTCAATTTCCGGAGGTAGAGTGACACTTCGCCGGATGGATTTTGCGGATTGTCGTTTTGCGACCGGCATAGCACCAATATACACCATTATGGTGCAGGCATTGGATTACCTTTTACTCCCTGTTGTTGCAACCAGAAAATGTCGTATTAACTGCGACGAGACTTTGTCACCCCCTGTCATTTAAGTAACGGCCGCAACCGCGGGGCGGCCGGAGAGGTTATAGATGCGCGGCAGCGTCTTTCTTTTCTGCGCGGTGGTACGGCGAGCGGGGCGGCGATTGGCGTGTTCCTGGAGCGGCAGAGCTTGGGTGAGAAGCAACTGATCGCCGCGATAGACGAGGAGCGAGCCGTCGAGTTGATGGGAGAGTTCGACGAAGTCTCCGGCGTAGCCCCGCTGTCCGGGACGTGGGGGCAGCGCGATGGCATAGGCTCCGAGGGTGACGACATGATCGGGGCTGACGATGCGCTGGTAGCGAAAACTGAGGCAGCGGGCGAGATCGAAGCGCCGGGGCAGGGTGCGGAAATCGCGCGCGGAGTCGGCGGCGGGGCGAGCGAAGCGTTGGTTGTAGTCGCGGCAAAAAGTGTCGAGCACGGCATTGGCTTGCTCCACGGTGGTGGCATGAGCCAGGCGGAGTTCGCTGACCAGGCGGTCCTGGCAGGTGCGCCAGAGGCGCTCGACGCGTCCCTTGGCCTGCGGAGAATAGGCAGGGATCTGCTGGATGCCGAGTTCCTCCAGGGCGCGTCCGAGCTGGGTGGGGGACTGCTGCCCGGCGAGTTGTTCGGCCAGGGTCCAGTGGGAATCGTTGCGCTGGAAGATGCTGTGGCGATCACGGTAAAGGCTGAGGGGGACGCCATGAGTGGTGATCATGGCGTGTAGAGCGCGAAGATAGCCGACGGTGTTTTCGGCTTCGAGTTGGAAATGAGCGGAGAGGATTTGCTTGGTGGCGTCGTCCTGAAAGCCGATGAGGGTGAGCTGTGGACCGCGGCCTTGGAGCCAGTCATGGGTACTGGCGTCGGTGAGCGCCATCATGCCGCAACGGGGGCGGGGCGGGCGGCGCGAGCGATACTTGCGAGGCCGGCGTTTCTGCGGCGAGGCCAGCTTGGCGGCGCGCAGGATGCGGCGCACGGTCTCGCGGCTGACCGGCAGGTTCTCCTCGGCGTTGAGTTTCTGACAGAGATGGGAATCGTTGAAGCCCTGATACTTGGTGCAGGCCAGGGTCAAGATCAAAAGCTTCTGGGGAAGAGGAAAAGCCCAAGGCACGGGACGTCCACGATTGCCGTGCTGGACCCAGGCAATGGAATCGGGCTGATAGCGTCGCTTGAGGCGCTGCACCTGGCGCTCACTCAGTTGCAGCAGGCGGGCGGCTTCGCGTACGCTCAGCCGCCCGCCCGCTGCATTCTCAATCACTTTCACTCGCTGGAGCTCTTTCTGACTCATCGTCACCATCCTGAGAGGGTGACAAAGTCTCGTTGCAGTTAGGGGGTGACATTATCTTGGAGCATCTACAATTACCTTTTACTCCCGCGCCAAAGCTTGTTCCAGATCGCCCATCAGGTCCCCGGCATCTTCGATTCCCACGGACAGCCGCACCGTCGCGGGCGAGACCCCCAGCAGCTCCAGTTGCTTCGGGCTCAAGCCAATGTGCGAGGTGAGCACCGGATAGGAAACCGTCGATTCCACCCCTCCCAAGCTGGCTGCCAGATACCAAAGCTCCAGGCTGTCGATGAATCGCTCCGCCGCGCGGCCCCCACCGCGAAGGTCGAAAGAAACCATCATGCCAAAATCCTTCATCTGCCGGCGCGCGATGTCATGCGCCTCATGGTCCTTCAGCCCGGGATAAAAAACCTGCGCGACCTTGGGGTGCTGCTGCAGGAACTCGGCAATCTGCACGGCATTTCGGCAGGCGCGCTCGACCCGTACGTCCAGGGTTTTCAAACCGCGAAGCAGCAGGTAGGCGCAGCCGGGATCAAGGCAGCCGCCGGTGAGGATCATCATCGGACGCGCGGCCTCCATCCACTGCTTCGATCCCGCGAGCACGCCGGCAGTCAGGTCGCTGTGCCCGCCCAGGTACTTTGTCGCTGAGTGAATCACCACGTCGGCCCCCAGCGCCAGCGGCTTTTGCAGCACGGGAGTGGCGAAGGTGTTGTCGACCACCACACAGGCTTTGCGCTTCTTTCCCAACTCGCACAGCCGGGCGAGATCCACGCAGCGCACCGTCGGGTTGGTCGGCGACTCCAGAAAGAGCATGCGCGTCTTGCGGCTGAAATAGCGCTCAGCATTTTGAAGGTCGTGATACGGCACAAACCGCACCTTAATTCCGCAGCGCGGCAGCACCTGCTCGAACAGCTTCACCGTGCCCCCATACACGTCGAGCATGGAGACGATCTCATCTCCCGTCTGGCACGCGGCCAGCACCGCCACCAGCTCGGCTGCCATTCCGCTGGAAGTCGCGAGGGCAGCAGCGGCTCCCTCCAGGGCCGCAATCTTCTCCTCCACCGCAGCGACCGTCGGGTTTGCGTAGCGCGAGTAGAGATACATGCCGCTATCGCCCTTGGCGTAACGGCGTAACCCCTCCACGCCTGGAACGACGAATACGGATGTCTGGGCGATCGGCGTGGTCAGCGGCGCAGCCTGCCCGTGGCGCTCTTCGCCGGAGTGGATGCACCGGGTTGCGTCAGCTCGCGTCGCCTTCGATCTGGTCTTGCTCATCGATTCACCTTCACAGGGGACAGTCGATTGTAAAGGAGGTGCGCGCCTTGGCGGCCGGCGCCGTCCCTCAATGGCACTGCCGGTCAGCAACTCCGTTCCCGATTCGAACTTCGCGCCTTCTTGTCGCCTGCTTGCGTTGACCGTTGTAAACCGCACCGTTTAGGATGAAGCGGGACTCATGCACCCGGATAGGTTTGCGGCTCATCTTAGTAGCTTCGGTTTCCGGGAGTACTGCGGCATTGTTTACACGGCTTCTGGCCAGCAATTACACTGACGGGTTCGCACTCCGTCCACCGCAAAGGGCGTGTGATCGGAATTCAAAGGGTTGCGCCGACTGCGCGCGACAGGAGAGAGAAATCGATGGCTTCGATTGAGGAACGGGTGAAGCAGATCATCGTGGAGCAGTTGGGCGTGGATGAAGCAGAAGTGACCCCCAACGCTTCGTTTGTCGACGACCTCGGCGCCGACTCGCTTGACACGGTTGAGTTGGTCATGGCCTTCGAAGAAGCCTTCGAAATCGAAATACCGGATGAGGACGCCGAGAAGATCCGCACCGTGCAGGACGCCATCACATACATCAACCAGCACGCCAAGGCAAAGAAGTAGCCGCCTGTCCTGTCACGCTGCCAAGGCCGGTGCACGGCATCGCCTTGGGACCCCGTCCAACCGGCTCGTAAAAATATTTCGCCGAGGCCGCCGGCGGCTCGAAAGGAGATTGCTGACTTTATGGCATCCGTGGATGAACGCGTAAAACAAATCATTGTCGAGCAGTTGGGGGTGGATGAGGGCGAGGTAACGCCCAATGCCTCCTTTGTGGACGACCTCGGCGCCGATTCGCTGGACACGGTAGAACTGGTGATGGCTTTCGAAGAAGCCTTCGAGATTGAGATCCCGGACGAAGACGCGGAGAAGATTCGCACGGTGAAGGACGCCATCGACTACATCAACTCGCACGCGAAAGGATCGAAGTAGATTGAACCGGCGCGTCGTAGTAACCGGTATCGGTCTCATCTGCGCGGTCGGCAACAATGGCGAAGAGGTTTGGCAGGCGTTGCTGGCCGGAAAGAGTGGCGTGGAGCGGATTACCAGCTTCGATGCCTCCGCCTTTGCCTGCCGGATCGCGGCCGAAGTCAAGAATTTCGATCCGCTCCAGTTCCTGGAGAAAAAAGAAGCGCGCAAAATGGGGCGCTTTATTCATCTGGCCCTCGCCGCCAGCGATGAAGCGCTGCGCATGGCGAACTACAAAGTCGAAACCGAGGATATGGCGGAGCGCACCGGGGTCAACATCGGCTCCGGTATCGGCGGCTTCGATGTCATCGAGCGTGAGCACTCCAACCTGCTCAATGGAGGGCCGCGCAAAATATCCCCGTTCTTTATTCCCGCGGCCATCGTCAATCTCGCCGCGGGCCAGGTGAGCATTCGCAATAACGCCAAAGGCCCGAATGAAGCCACCTGCACCGCCTGCACCACCAGTGCGCACTCCATCGGCGACGCGGCTCGCGTCATCAAGTACGGCGATGCCGACGTGATGATCGCCGGCGGGACGGAAGCGGCGATTACGCCCATGGGGGTTGGCGGATTTGCCGCCATGCGCGCCTTGTCCACGCGCAATGACGATCCGCATCGCGCCAGCCGTCCTTGGGACAAAGACCGCGATGGCTTCATCATTGGTGAAGGCGCCGGCATCCTCATCCTGGAAGAAATGGAGTTCGCTAAGAAACGTGGCGCGAAGATCGTCGCTGAGGTTGTCGGCTATGGCATGAGCGCCGATGCCAATCACATCACCCAGCCCGCGCCGGGAGGCGAGGGTGGCTATCGCGTGATGCGGAATGCCATTCGCGATGCCGGCATCTCACCCGAGCAGATCGGCTATGTCAACGCCCACGGCACCTCGACTCCGCTGGGCGACGAACTGGAAGCCAATGCCATGAAGCGGGCCTTCGGAGATCACGCCTACAAGATGCTGGTCAGCTCCACGAAATCCATGACCGGACACCTGCTGGGCGGCGCCGGCGGATTGGAAGCCGGCATCACGGTGCTGGCCCTACGCGACCAGATTGCGCCTCCCACCATGAACCTCGACAATCCCGACGAGGGCTGCGACCTGAACTTTGTCGCCCACACCGCGCGCAAGGTTCAGATGGAGTACGCCATGTCGAACTCTTTCGGCTTCGGCGGCACCAATGGCTGCCTGGTGTTCAAGCGCTGGACGGAATAGCTGCTCTGGTGTCGTTTGAGATGCGCATAGCGGCGGATGGGAGAGTTGCGGACGTGACATTTGATGAGGCGAGCCTCAGCGTGCGACTCAAGGACGGCCGCACCATCTCCGTGCCGCTGGCCTGGTATCCGCGCCTGCTGCATGCCAGCGGTGAACAACGCCGCAACTGGAGGATAGCCGGAGCCGGCTACGGAATACATTGGCCTGATATCGATGAGGACATTAGAGCGATTCTAATTTAAGTATATACACCTGTATGCGATAATATCCCTGCCGGTTCGAGGCGGCACGGATGCAATCCTATTCGCAAGACTTGCGTGATCGGGTGCTGTGGGCATTGCAGCGCGGGGAAGGACCTTCGGCCATCGCACGGCGGCTGGAGGTAAGTCGAGTCTGGATTTATCAGGTGCGTGACCGGGAGCAGAAAACGGGGGTGCGCACCAGTTTGCAAATCGGTGGTCGTCGCCGCTCCCGGGTGGCCGATTTGGAAGCGGAGCTGCGCGCCTGGATCGAAGCCGAGCCGGATCTTGCGCTGCAGGAAATGTGCGATCGGCTACGCCAGCAAGGGGTGACGATCAAGACCGGGGCGCTGTGGCATCAGTTGAACAAGTGGAATCTCACTTTTAAAAAAAACCCTGCACGCCAGCGAGCAAGAGCGCGAGGACGTGCAGCAGGCGCGCCGGGCATGGCTCGCGGCCCTGCCCACGATGAACCTCGAAAAGCTCGTGTTCATCGATGAAACCTGGACTTCTACCAATATGACGCGAGGCTACGGGCGGGCCCTCCGAGGCAAGCGTTGCCTCGGTTCTGCGCCCTACGGACATTGGCAAACCACAACCTTTGTGGGCGCTCTGCGGCATCGTCAACTCGCGGCTCCCATGGTGATTGACGGCCCCATGGACGGGGAGGTGTTTGTGGCCTATGTGCGTTGCTTCTTGTGCCCCACCCTGGCCCCGGGAGACATCGTCATCCTCGATAACCTCAGCAGCCATAAAGTGGAGGGGGTCGAAGAGGCCATCCTGGCGAGCCATGCGAGCGTGCTCTATCTGCCACCGTATTCGCCCGACCTGAACCCCATCGAAAAGTTCTTTTCCAAACTCAAGGCGCTGCTCCGAAAGGCCGCCACACGATCCCAGGATGCTCTCTGGCAAGAGATTGGAGAACTCCTGAAATCGGTCTCTGCCGGCGAATGCATGAATTACTTCAAATCATGCGGCTATGTAAACACTTAAATTGAAAACGCTCTAGTACCGAAGGCTTACTGAGCGGGGCGCCCGCTGCGAGACAATAGCGATCCCGATGTGGAGGATCGTTGCTCAAAAGAGGAACTCTTGGCGGCTGCATGAAGTAGCTTGTCTTGAAAACGGCTCGCCCCCGTGAACTACGATTCACGATCCGCGATTCTCAGCTTTCGGCGGCTCCCACAATTCGATGCGGTTCCCTTCCGGATCCGTGATCCAGCCGAACTTGCCGTAGTCGTATTCCTCGACTTTGTCGACCTGCACGCCTTCAGCGCGAAGCGCCGTCACTAATTCGTCGAGATTATCCACGCGGAAGTTGATCATGAACGCAGACTCGCTGGGTGCGAAGTACTTCGTATCCTGCGGGAAGATGGCCCAGACATTGCAGCCGGGAATTTCGGGGTGATCGGCATCGCGCCACATCGCACCCGAGCCGTCTGCTGCGCTCTCGATGCCAAGATGGATCCGATACCACTCGTACAGCGCTTTGGGATCGCGCGCTTTGAAGAAAATCCCACCCAACCCGATGACCCGCTTCATGTACATCTTCCTCCAGTTGAGGATGAGCCAGACAGCATGTAGGCAAAACAAAGGGCACGAAAAATTGTTCTCCGTGCCTCTGTGTCTCTGTGGTGAATCCAGCTTACGACTTAGTCGGCTGCGCCTTCAGCACGTCGATGGCTTTATTCAGCTGATCGTCGGGCTGGGTAGCCTTCTCTTTCTGCTCCTGCGCCTGGTCTTCAGCGTTCTCGTCCTCGTCGGGGGCGATGAAGTCATCATTGTTGTCGGCGACCAGAATATTGGGCGTGATCGCCGTATCCTGCAGGGCCTTGCCGGAGGGCGAGTAGTACTTGGCCACCGACAGGATCAGGGCCGAGCCGTCGGGCATATCGATTACCTTCTGGACCGAACCTGACCCAAAGGTCTTGTCGCCCAACACGTCGCCGCGCGCATTTTCCATCACGGCGGCGGCAACAATCTCTGCCGGGCCGGCCGTGCCGCGATTCACCAGCACCACCAGCGGAACATTGGTCGCAGCTGCTTTCTGCGGGTCGGCGTTATAGGTCTGCTTGGGATATTTCTGACCCTGCAAGTAGGTAATCGTCCCGTGATTCAGGAACAGGTTTGCGGTAGCGATACCTTCTTCCTCTTCGCCGTCACCAGAGTTGCGCAGGTCAAGAATGATCTTCTTGACGCCGTCCTTCTGTAGCGCCTTCAGCTTGTTGCTGATCTCCTGCGAGCGGCCCTTGGGGAAATCGTCGACTTTGATGTAGCCGATGCCGTCCTGCATCGTCTTGTCGGTGATCGGTGGATCGGTAACGACCGCCAGCGAAATTGCCGACTTCACCGGCTGCGCCCGCCGCGGCCGCACCACCGAGACATTCACCACCGACCCAGGCGTTCCCGTCAGCCGGCCATCAATTTCCGCCAGCGACATGTCCCGCGTGGATTTGCCCTCGATAGCCTCGATGATGTCGCCGCTCTCGATCTCCGCCTTGTCAGCCGGCCCGCCGGGAATCACCGAGATCACCGCGGCGTAGCCGTAGCGCTTCGAGATGGCTGCTCCAATGCCGGCTTTGCCTTCCTTGCGCAGCTTGTATTCCTTGAATTCCGTAGGATCGAGATAGCTGGAATTAGCGTCCAGCGATTCCAGCAGCCCGTGCAGCGCGCCGTTGGTGACCGAGGAGATATTCGGCTCCTCAACATATTCGGTGCGAATGCGTGACAGCACTTCGCTGTAAACGCCGAGCTGGCGGTACGAGCCGTCGTCATTGGTGCTGGCCTTGACGCCCAGCCCGCCAATTACGACGAAAGATGCAATCAGAAACGAGAGGCCGAGAACGATGTACTTCGTGGTCTTTGACATGTAACTCACTGATTGGAGGGGATTCCCGCAGGATCATCCCTATTCTACTCCAGTTTCGATGCCGCTCCGGCAACGAAGTTCCGGGAAATTGGGGCCAATTTCCTCTAAGCTGGCATGGAGGTTCGACGGCTTGGGGACTCCGGGGTTAGCTGCTGGAGGCAAGTGGATATGTCCGATCAGGAAGATCACAGCGTGTCCTAGGCTGCCGTAACTTTCGACGGTTTAATGCGATTGATTTCCGCCAGCTCTTTCTGCAGCCGTTTCCGAGCCTGATGAGCATCGTAGTCCGCCTGCATCCCCAGCCAGAAGGCTTCCGTAGTACCGAAGAACTTGGCCAGTCGCACGGCGGTATCAGCGCTAATCGCTCGCTTCTCGAGCACAATGTCATTGATGCGGGGAACAGGTACGTGCAGTTCGCGTGCCAGCCGATAAGGTGTCATCTGCAACGGCTTGAGATATTCCTCTCGCAGAATCTCTCCCGGATGAATTGTCCATGTCCGCTCCATTTTCGGGCGCTCGGTCGTCTGCTTGTGCTTCATCTTCATTCCTTTCGTGCAGGTCGTGCAGGCCGTTGTTGCTCTGCCTTCTCTCAGCGATAGTCAACAATCTCGACTTTGTAGGCATCCCCATTCCTAAACTCAAAGCAGAGCCGAAACTGTTCGTTGATTCGAATACTGTGCTGCCCGTGACGTTCGCCCTTTAGCGGTTCCAGCCGAGTTCCGGGAGGGGAAGCCAAATCGCTGCGCTCTCGAGCGTGTTCCAGCTGGAATAGCTTGCGCTTAGCAACCCGGCGGAGGTTCGCAGGAATACCTCGGCCCGTGCCCGAAACAAAGAATTGTTCCGTCTGGGCGTCAGCAAAGCTTTTGATCACAATGAAACATAACGTATAATGTTATTAACGTCAATTGTTATTAGCGATCATGAAAACCGGTCTACCCTGGTGACTTCCTCACAACCGCGGGTACACGCTGCCTGATAGACTTCTGTATTGTCCCAAAACTGGAAGCGAAAAAGCGAGCAGCGATCCATGTCGCGCACTCTTGTTCAATCCCGTACTCTCCAAAAGCGCGCTGAGCAGCTCATCCCCGGCGGGGTCAACTCGCCAGTGCGCGCCTTCCGTGCGGTTGGGAGCGAGCCGCCTTTCCTGGTCCGCGGTCAGGGCGCGCATGTCTGGGATGCCGACGGCAATCGCTACATCGACTACGTTGGCTCGTGGGGGCCGCTCATTCTCGGGCACTCCGATCCCGAAGTCCTCGAGGCCATTATCCATGCGGCGCGCAACGGCACCAGCTTCGGAGCCTCCACTCCCAGTGAGGCCGAGCTCGCCGCGCTTGTGGTCGATGCTTTCCCGGCAATCGAGAAGGTGCGGTTTGTGAGCTCGGGCACGGAAGCAACCATGTCCGCGATCCGGCTGGCGCGTGCCGCCACCGGGCGCAAGATCATCGTAAAATTCGAGGGCTGCTACCACGGACATAGTGACGCCCTGCTGGTGAAGGCCGGCTCGGGCGTGGCCACGCTGGGCATCCCCGGATCGGCCGGCGTACCGGCGGAGTTCGTCGAGTTCACACTGGCGCTGCCCTACAACGATGTGAGTGCCGTCCAAGCCGCGTTCGGCAAGTTCAAAGAGCAGATCGCCTGCGTCATTGTCGAGCCCGTCGTCGGCAACATGGGCTGCGTCCTGCCTACGCCTGGGTATCTCAATGCGCTGCGCCAAATCACGGCGAACGAAGGCACGTTGCTGATCTTCGACGAAGTCATGTCCGGATTCCGTGTCGCCTTCGGCGGAGCTTCCGAGCTTTACCACATCAAGCCCGACCTCACTACGCTGGGCAAGATCATCGGCGGCGGCCTGCCCGTCGGCGCCTATGGCGGCCCGGCGAAGATCATGGACATGATTGCGCCCGTTGGCCCCGTGTATCAGGCAGGAACCCTCAGTGGCAATCCGCTCGCAATGGCTGCGGGAATTGCCACGCTGTGCCAGTTAAAGTCAAACCGGGACCTGTTCTATAAGCAGCTCGACAATATGGCAGGCAACCTGGTTGCCGGCGTTCTCACCGCGGCAAAAGAGGCTGGTGTCGCGATGACCGCCAACCGCATGGGTTCGATGTTTACCTTCTTCTTCACCGACAAGCAGGTCACCGATTGGGAGAGCGCCGCCACTTGTGACACGGCCAAGTTCGGCCGCTTTCACGGCGCTATGCTCGATGCCAGCGTCTGGCTCCCGCCATCGCAGTTCGAAGCCGCGTTCCTCAGTGTCGCCCATACCCAGGGCGACATCGACGACACGATTGCTGCCGCCCGCGAGGCGTTGGCGTTGGTGTAGCGATTAACTCGAAGCCCTATCACTACTGAGCGGGACAGCGGCCGGGTCGCCTGGGCCATGCGACGAGTTCTGCAAACTCACCGCTCCCGAACCGGCGTCACCTCCAGTGCAAACCGGTGTTTGCTGACCGGATCATCCGCGGTGAAGACTACGGTCGCCTTGCCCACTGGCGCCAGCACGGATGAGTTCGCCCTCACCTGTCGAATTGGAGTTTGATCCGCTTTTGTGACCGGCTCGGCTGCCACCGAAGAAATCTCGGTAGTGACGAACATCTCCAACCCTTCCGGTGTTTCCATAATTCGATAAGCATCCAGGTTCGTTCCCAGATCCAAGTACTCGGTTCCCTTCTCTCCCTGGAAGGGCAGCCGCGTGCCGGCGCGCATGCTGCTGCGATCCGAATCCCCTCGTCGGGAAGATGATAGGCTCGCTCCAAGCGTGAAAGCCCGCTGGTTGACGAGTTTGCCTTCATCGGTCTCACGCAAAACAAAGTTCAACTTGTAGTAGTGCCAGTTGACAGGTTGGTTGGATGAGGCAGTCTCGGACGCATTCGTGCTCTGCTGCGCCAGGGCAGGCATTGCACCGGCGGCCAGCAGTACGGCCAGACTGGAAATATAGAGCAATCGGTTGCGCATCAGTTCTCTCCTTCGGCTTCATCGCCATCATTGGGCAATGGCTTGATCTTTATTGGTGCAATGTCGATTGGCTTGTCGTCCTGTTTGGCGTTGGTTAGCCATTGGAGCGCCTCGGGATTATTCTGCGCCAACTCCAACAGTGCACGTTCATCGGAACTGAGAGGCTTAGGCGTGGGGAACTGTTCGCGTTCCGGGGTTGGCGTCCTGCCCGCGAGTTGCGCGTTCTGTGGCACGGCGATCTTATGTGCGGGCAAGTGTCTCCTGCCCGCCAAGTGGGGAGTTTCGGCTGTCGCACTGTTCGCTTGCTGCGTTGGCGCAACTTTGGTCGGCGTGGCCGGAGGCGTCTTCTTTTCGGCAGTGACCGGCGGCGACACGGCGTTCTGTTGCGGATTCCGCTGCAGGCCCAACCAGGCGATCGCTGCGAGCGCCGCTGTTGCTGCCACAGCACCCCATCGCCACCACAGCTTTCGCCGCCGTTCGCTCGCCAGCCTGACGCGCGCCAGAACGCGCTCTTCGACGCCCGCCAGCGGCTCGGCTTCACGGTATTCGCTGAGCGCATCGTCGAGAATGCGGTCGAATTCATCGTTGTGTTTCATGGCTTCTTTTCCATCTGGGCCGAGAGTTTTTCCTTCAGAAGCTGCCGCGCACGGAGGATGCGGCCGCGCACGGACGACTCGGGAATGCGCAGCACCTCGGCGATCTGCCGCGAGTTCAACTCCTCCAGCGCCGACAGTACCAGCGGGTAGCGCAACTCTTCCGGCAGGGCCGCAATCAGCTTCTGCACCTGGTGCACGCGCTGGCGATGGATGGCCAGGTGCTCAGCATCCGGAGCGGCGCTGGGTACCTCCATCTCTCCCAAATCAACCTCTCTTGGCCTTCTCGTCCGATCAATGGCCAGTCTGAAAGCGATGCACGCCAGCCACGCCCGCAAGTCGAGAACATCCTTGGTGCCAGCTCGGTAAACCCGCAGGAACACCTCCTGCACCACGTCCTCAGCATCGTGCGAGTTGCGGAGGACGCCATAGGCTACCTTGAAGACGAACCGAGAGTAGTCGCGGAGCGACGATTCCAGCTTCGCAAAGTCGCCCGCGTCTTCGAGCACGGTGCTCTTCTCCTGCCAAGTCAACGTGGAGCTTATTGGCTGCCCGAGCATGTCATGACCGCGCAATCTGTCGTTCTCATCAGCTAAGACGGTGAGCCGCGATGGGTGTTTGGATTTTTTCGGAATGATTCACCACGGAGGCACGGAAAACACGGAGGACGGAGATTTCAGGTGACAATCCTCGCATCAAGGCATTGAGCCGTGCGTCAACGCGATTTCCACCAGCTGGGAGCTAAGGGCAAAGGCTGAGGCTAATTGCTAACTGCTAAGGAGCACCTGCTTAACTGTGCTCGAAATCCCTCAGGGGCTAAAGCCCAAGTTGATTTCAGGCATTTACGGACGGCCTGAAGGTCGTCCCCTTCAAAGCCTCGCCTTAATCAGACCTACCCTAACGGCTAGTTGCTAACTGCCAGTTGCCGCCTTCCCATCATCTCCGGAATGGTGACAAAGCGATAGACCTCGCCCAGGTAGCGCGTCAGTATGCGGTCGCTGGCCTCCACGCTGCGGCTGCGATCGACCCAGATCCGGTGATACTCCCCGTCGTGCAACAGGATCACGTCGCCGCCGCGAATCTGCCGCTCGGCGTGAGCAACGATCTGTTCGGCAGATTTGGCCTTCCAGTCGTAGCAGGTGACGTTCCACATAATGGGCTGTAAAGCCAACTCGCGCGCCATTCGCAGCGTAGCTGGGCGGCGCCCGCCAAACGGGGGCCGGAAGAGATTGGTCTCGACCCCGGTCGCGTCACGAATCGCCTGTCGCGTTTGCAGCAGCTGGCGACGCGCCTCGGAAGAGGATGCAAAGATCAGGTTGGGATGGTCCCAGGTGTGGATTCCAACCGCGTGTCCCGCGCTCACCAGCGCGCGTGCGATCTCCGGCTTCTGCTGGACAAAGCGGCCGATCAGGAAAAACGTCGCGCGTACGCCGTGGCGCTCCAGCACCTCCATCATGCGCCAGGTGTAGGGATCGTTGGGCCCGTCGTCGTAGGTCAGCGCCAGCAGCCGAGAGCTCGGCTCCAAGCCGATGAAGGTCCGGCCATAGAGCTGCGACGTTGGCCACATGGTGTGGAAGCCCGCCCAGGTGGCCAGACCCGCCACGGCTGCGCCTCCGATCAGCTGTCGAAGCATGCTTACGATTGTAGCGGTTTGCAGGACAGCAGTTAGCACTTAGCACTTGGCCAAACCAGATGCCTAGCGCCTAGTGCTAAGTGCCAAATGCAAAACGCCAAATGCAAAACGCCAACAGCGGCCTTTCGGTGGAAAACTTCGCTCCAGGTTTACTCCGAGGTAATTGCCAGCGCGCCGCAGGCAAGATATTCTGCTCGGGGTCCCCCGGAAGACGCCGTCTTAGCGTCTTCTGGGGTGCGAGAACCGTAGTTCTTCTTCGGCCATGGCGAACCTCTTCGAACCACCGCGGTACATCGCAGTCGAGGGCCCCATCCGAGTCGGCAAAAGCACGCTGTGCCGGGTAATCGCAGAGACTTTGCACGCCCAGCGCATCAGCGAGCCCGAGCACAATCCCTTTCTGCGCGCTTTTTATGGTGGCGAGAACGGCGCCGCGTTTCAGGCGCAGTTCGCTTTCCTTATCGCGCGCTACGAGCAGCTCGGTGGGCTGGATGTGAAACGCAGCCCCAACAAGACCTACGTGGCCGATTACATCTTCGAGAAGGACAAGCTCTTCGCCTGCCTGAATCTGGGTGACGCCGAACTCGAGGTCTACAACCGCTATTACGAACTGTTCCGCCAGAACGTCCCCACGCCCGACCTCGTCATTTACCTGCAAGCCACGCCCGAGGTGCTGAAAAAGCGGCTGAAGAAGAAGGGCGTTCCCGGCGAGAAGGCCATCAGCGACGATTACCTGGAAGAGGTGATCAAGGCTTACGAGCACTTTTTCTTTCATTACACCTCGTCGGACCTGCTGATCGTAAACACCTCGGAGATCGACTTCGTGGAGCGCAGTGAGGACTTGCAGGCGCTGCTGCGTCGCGTCAGCGAGCCGATCCGCGGCACGCAATATTTCCTGCCGCTGGGGCCGGATGAGCAGGCGGCGCGGGCATAGAAGTTTCTTTCGCCAGCTTTTCACTGCTGAAAATCGGCTCTGTTGGAGCAAAACTGCGCTATGCTCGTTGCATTCCCCGCAAAAGGAGCTCGCCATGGGAGTCTTGTTTCAGGCCTTCTATTGGAACTGTCCCGACCAGGAGCAGCAGGACGGTACCTGGTGGAACTACCTCGCCGGCAAAATCCCGGAGCTACAACAGGCGGGATTCACGGCACTGTGGCTGCCGCCCGCGTCCAAAGCCGCCAATCTCGGCGGTCCCTCGATGGGATACGATCCCTACGATTATTTCGATTTGGGCGACCGTAATCAGAAGGGACGCACCAAGACCTGGTTTGGCAATCAAGCCGAACTGGTGGCGCTGATCAATGCTGCGCATACCGCCAATATGCAGGTGTACGCCGATCTGGTGCTCGACCACAACAATGGCGGCGACGCGCAGGAAGTCAATCCCATTGACAGCAAGACGCGCTGGACCAAGTTCAATCCTGCGAGCGGCAAGTTTCCGCGTGACTGGCAATGTTTCCATCCCTCGCCATTCGAGATTTTCGATGAGATGACGTTCGGCGATATGCCCGATCTCTGTCACCGCAATCCGCTGGTCTATTCCGAGCTCATTAAGCTGGGTCAGTGGCTGGTGGAAACGATCGGCTTTGACGGCTTTCGCTTCGATTTCGTCAAGGGTTATGCGCCCTGGATGGTGCAGTCGCTGGCCGAGCAGCGCTATCTCAAGAGGACGGGAGAGAACTTCTATGCTTTCTGTGTGGGCGAGTGCTGGGATAATGAGCGCACGGTAGGCGACTGGCTGGGCGAGGTCAACGCCTACACGGATAACCCGGTTTCTGCTTTTGATTTTCCGCTGCACTACAGGCTGAAGGACATTTGCGACAGCTATGGATTCAGCCTGCGCGCCTTGGCCGATTCGGGTACCGTGGCGCAGGATACTCCGGCGCAAGCCGTAACCTTCGTCGACAATCACGACACCATCCGCGATCCCGGCAACGCCATCAACAGCGACAAGCTGCTGGCCTACAGCTTCATCCTCACCCATGAAGGCTACCCCAGCGTCTTCTGGATGGATTGGTACAACTTCGGACTGGCGAAGACCGGAACCCCGAATGGAATTGCTGCCCTTGTCGCGGCGCATGAAACCTCTGCAGCCGGTGCGACGCAGGTGCTGTACACCAACGACAATCTTTACATCATGCAGCGGACGGGCGCGGGAACACAGCCGGGGCTGGTCTTCGTGCTCAACAATCTGGGCGACGCCTGGAACGGCGCGATGGTACAGACCCAGTGGTCGAATGTGCAGTTCGAACCAGTCGCCTACGGCGGCTACGATGCGAGCCGCCCCGACGGCAAGACAACTTCCGCTGACGGTCATGCGGATTTTTGGGCGGCTCCGCGCGGCTGGGCGGTGTACGCGCCGCAGGTGTAAGTGCAGTTGTCGGTTGTCAGTTGCCAGCCGTCAGCTTGAGAATGTGCAGAGCCCGCCTGGTTTCCGCCAAAGGGATCGGGCACGGGAATTGGCGCCTCCAGTTCAGCCTGAGAACTGACAACTGGCCACTGACAACTGGCTACTGCTCCGGCGGGACGTATTCCTTGGGCTTCTCGGCGCCCTCGCCGAAGAAGTAGGCTTCCATCTGTTGCACGATGAATTCCTGGTGGTCCTTCTTCCAGGGCTGCAGACGATATTCGTTGAGCAGCATCTTCATGTGCTCCTGCCACTGCTCCCATGCCAGCTTGGATACGTTCTCGTAAATCTTCTGTCCGAGTGGGCCATCGAAGGGCGGCTCGTCGAGACCCTCCATTTCGCGGCCCATCTTGATGCATTTCACCATGTGCGCCATCAGGAACTCCTCTGCCCGGCCGAGCCGGAATGATTGCAAGCTTTGATTCTAACGGCGAGGACGGATTTTGCGCTATTTCGCTTTTCGCTCTTCGCCGTTCGCTCTTCACAACAAATTACCGCTTCGCGATTGGCAATTGGCAATTAGCATTTGGCAATTGGCATCTGGCACTTGGTTGGGCGGCGTTACTCAACAGATAGAGCGAATGCGAAAAGCGAATGGCGAAAAGCGAAAAGCGGTCCCACCGGCTACTCCCCCAGCCACGCCCCGTAGGGCCGCAGGCGCTCGATGTGATCGCAGATGATCTTGATCGCACCGGTGATCGGGACGGCCAGAATCAGCCCCATCGCGCCCCACAGCCATCCCCAGAACAGCAATGCGAGCGTCACTGCCAGAGGATTGATTTGCAGGCGCTTGCCGAGGATCTTGGGATAGAGGACGTTCATGCCGACCAAGTGCAGTCCGGTGACCACCATTCCAATCAGGACAAGCACACCGGTTGTGAGGTGCCCCAGGTCGACAATCAGCGGGGGGATGATAGCGAGGATGACGCCTAAATACGGAATGAGGCTCAGGAATCCGCTCATCACGCCTAAGAAGTAAAAGTATGGCAGGCCAATGAATCCAAATAGCGCTATGCTGCACAGGCTGAGAAAAATGCCAATAATGAAATTCCCCACGATGAAGGAACGAATCATGCGGGCGATTAGTCCGAGCATCACGTAGGCAGTATTGCGGTTCTCCATGCTGAACAGCATCACCGAAGCCGAGCGCACGTGGTCCTGCCAGCTCAGCATGAAAAACACGAGAAACGGAATGAAGGTAAGCGCCAGCGCGATCTCGGAGACCGAGTTGGCATTCCTGCTGACCAGGTCGGTCCAGCTGCTGGACTGCTTCACTGTGACGGTCTTCTTGTCCTCTTCCGATGACGGCAACACCGTCTCCGTGGTCTTCTGGATCTCCTCTGCCTGCTCGCGGATTTTGGCGCCCAGAGCCTGGATTTGCGCTTTGTACTTGGGGACGTCGTGCATGAAGGCCAGCGCATGGCTGTAGGACAAATAGCTCGCAGCGCCCATGGCAGCCACCAGCAACGCTACCGAGAACAGAGCACCGACGGCCCGCGGTATCTGAAAGCGGGTGAGCAGATCGACGATGGGCGCCAGCACAAAGGAAACCAGGATCGCGACCAGCACCACCACCAAAATGAGTTTGGCAACATATACCAGCGTCAGAATGCCGGCCACCGCCAGGATCAGCATGGCGTAAGCCTGCAAATGCAGAATGCGTCGGCGCTCCAGCTCGGCCGTAGTGGAACGATTGATGGAAACCTGGGGAACCGGCGCAGGTCCGCCCGCAGCATTCGACTCTACGTCGGGGTCGTCCTGCTGCCCACGCGCGGGCGTCGGGTTGTCCAGCACCCTGTCTGGCATTTTGCCTATGGTACTCGCATCGGAGTGAGATTCCGAGCGTGATAGTTTAGCTGTATCTCGATGGAGAATAGCCCCACGACAGGTCTGCAGGACCGGCAATCGGACCGCCTTCTGGCGCTTGATTTCGGCTCCCGGACCATTGGCTTGGCGGTCAGCGACAAGCTGGGACTCACAGCCCAGGGTCTGCCGAGCTTCCGCCGCAGCAACAAGAAGAACGACCTTGACCATTTGCGGCGCGTCATCAAGCAATACGGCATCGCGGAAATCGTGCTGGGACATCCGCTGCGCATGAGCGGGGAAGAAGGCATTCAGTCGGAGAAAGTGCAGGTTTTCGCCGAGGAGCTACGCCGCAAATTCAGGCTGCCAGTCCATCTCTTCGACGAGCGGCTGACCTCCGTCGAAGCCAATCGGGTTTTGCGGCAGACCAACATGAGCATTCAGCGCCGCGCCGCAGTGGTCGATCAGTTGGCGGCGGTACTTATTCTGCAATCCTTCCTGGAGTTTCGCCGCGCATCGGCGAGGAACTCACATTGACCGTGCCGGAACTCTAAGCAGCGCGTACTCTCATCCGTTCATCTAAACTGCCAAGGAAGCTCTGATTAAGTCGAAGTTTTGAAGGGGACGGCCTTCAGGCCGTCCGTAAGTGCCTAAAATCAAGCTGGGCTTTAGCCCCTGAGGGACTTTGATCGCACTGAATCAGACTCTCCCTAACAAGTGCGCGTTCTTATAAAGCTCGTCATCGCAATCGTGCTGGCTTTTGCCGTGTGGTTCGCCTGGGCAGCGCTATTGCCGGTACGGCCGGCGCAGACTACGTTTGTGCTGCTGCGCCCCGGCTGGAGCACCCGCCACATTGCCCGCGATCTTCAGCAGCAGGGCGTGATCCGCAGCTCGGCGGCATTCCTCATGGTGCATTACGCTAAGGGGCTGAAGACACTCAAGGCGGGAGAGTACAAATTCGATGAGCCGGCCAGCGCCTGGGACGTGTGGCAGCGCCTGGTTCGCGGCGACGTTTATGCGCGTACCGTGATTGTGCCCGAGGGCTACAACATTTACGACATCGCGGCCGCCGTCCAGCAGGCGGGACTTGGCCCTGCCTCCGATTTCATCACCGCCGCGCAGAGTGACCTGTTCCTGCTGCGCGATCTCGATCCCGACGCGAAGTCGCTCGAAGGTTACCTTTTTCCTGACACCTACGAGTTCACCCGCATCGACACCGCCCACGAGATCGCGGCTGCCATGGTGCATCATTTCCGGCAGGAGGCACAGCGCATCGGGTTGCTGGGCAGGCCCGACATGCATCGCATCGTCACCATGGCCTCCATCGTGGAGAAGGAGACGGCCGTGCCCGAGGAGCGTCCCCTGGTGGCCAGCGTCTATTACAACCGGCTGGCCAGAAACATGACGCTGGCGGCCGATCCCAGCGTAATTTATGCCGCGCTATTGTCCGGGCGATATCGAGGCACGATCTATGCTTCGGACCTGCAGTTTGATTCCCCCTACAACACCTACAAGTATCCGGGCCTGCCACCGGGACCGATTGCCAATCCGGGTGTAGCTTCGTTGCAAGCGGCCATGCATCCCGCCCAGAGTGATTTCCTGTACTTCGTCAGCGATAACAACGGCCACCACCGGTTTGCGCGCGACATGCAGGAGCACGCCCGGAATGTGGCCGCGTATCGCAAGTCACTAGCGGCCAGCCAGTAGCGCCTGGCGCGCAGAGTCGCTGGGAGCAGGCGGCGCATCTGCCGTATACTACTGGACTCGGCTGGTTCGCTTCTCCATGCAGATCACTAAGCGCAGCGTGCTGGTTGCCATCTCGGTGGCCGCCTTGGCATTGGGCGAAAGCGGGTGCCTGTTCCGCACTCGCACCGTTGAAATGCGCACCAGCAAGGCAAAATTGCAGACCGCCACCAAGCAGGAACTGGTGGACCGCATTAATCAAGAAGCGAGCAAGATCCGCACCCTGAATGCGACCGTCAACATCGCTACCTCGGTTGGGGGCGAGAAGAAAGGGAAGGTCACCGAGTACGAGGAGATTCGCGGCTTCATCCTGGTGCGCAAGCCCGACATGTTGCGCATGATCGGACTGTTCCCCATTGTGCGCAATAAGGCCTTCGACATGGTGAGCGAGGGCAACCAGTTCAAGCTGTCGATCCCAGCCAGGAACAAGTTTTACATCGGGCACAGTGACGTCACCCACCCCGCCGCCAATCCGCTGGAGAACTTACGGCCACAAGTGATTTATAACGCGCTGCTGCTGCCCGAAATCGATCCCACAAACGACATCGCGGTGCTGGAGGACAGCACCGAGATTATTTATGACCCGAAGACGAAGAAAAATCTCGAACAGCCGGACTACGTAATCGACGTCATTCATCATTCCGGTAACGACTGGTACCTCGCCCGGAAGATCATCTTTGATCGCACCAACCTGGTGCCGCATCATCAGGTCATTTACGACCCGCAGGGTAACATCGCGACCGACGCGACTTACCAGGTGTACCGCGACTACAGCGGCGTCAGCTTTCCCAACGTGATTGAGATCAGTCGGCCGCAGGAGGAGTATTCCATCCGGCTCACGGTGGAGAAGTTGGTGATTAACGAGCCTCTGCGCGACGATCAGTTTGCCCTGCAGCAGCCTCCGGGTTCGCAGTTGGTGAATCTCGATGAGCCCAACCAGAGCGCGTCGTCGCAGGCGCCGGCCAACCCCCCGCGGTCCAGCAACTCGCCAAAAAAATAAGCTCCAGCCCGCCGGAACGGACTGGAGCCGTGTTAGTAACTGACAACCGACAACTGACAACTGTTTCTACCGCTTCGAGGTACCACGGGCCATCTTCTTCACTTTGCGTTTTTCTGCCCCGCGCGCGTAGGTGCGAGGCGCTTTCGGAGCCGCCTTCTTACGCGCTGCGCGCTTCAATTTCTTGCGTTCCGTTTTGTCTGCAGCTGCTTTCGTATTTGCCATGAAATCGGGATTCCTTCGTGAACGGAGTTACGCCTTCTCGAGTTGGGCGTACTTTTCGACCAGCTTTTTCAAACCGAATCTTGGAAATTGTACCGTAATCTTCGCATCTTCCCCATCGCCCTCGCGCTTGTACACCGTGCCTTCGCCGTACTTGGGATGACGAACGCGCTGTCCGGGGCGAAATCCGCTACGCCCGGTCGCGGCGGGCACCTCGACTTTTGGCCGCGTGAACTTCTTGCCGCGCGAGGCAAAAAACTCCGCGATGTTGTCAATCGAGTTGTAGCTTGGGCCGCTGTAGGAGCTTCGCTGACGCTGGTTGCTCCGGCCGTACTGCGGACGCTGATCTTCGTCTTCGTAGGCGTAGTGCCGGCTGGTTCCGTAATCGCCGCTGGTCCGCGGAGAGCGCCGCGGCGAGCCCAGGTCCTGCAACAGCGACTGCGGAACTTCCTCCAGGAAGCGCGAGGGCACACTTGGCTCGGGCATATCGCTGCCATAGCGGCGACGATAGCGAGCCCGGGTGAGGATAAGCGTGTCCATCGCCCGTGTCATTCCCACGTAACAGAGCCGGCGCTCCTCTTCAATGTCGTCCGGCGACAGCAATGTCCGCGAGTGCGGGAACAGCCCCTCTTCCAGACCGATCAGGAATACCAGCGGAAACTCCAAACCCTTGGCCGAGTGCAGGGTCATGAGGGTGATGCGCGAGGTCTCGTCATACTGGTCGGCATCGCTGACCAAGGCGGCGTGGTCGAGAAATTCGCTGAGGGTCTCGCCGCGATCACGCGAGTCCATCGCCGCGTTGACTAGTTCGCGCAAATTCTCAACCCGTGCCAATGTCTCCGGAGTGTCCTCCTGCTCCAGTTGCTTGATGTAGCCGGTGCGGTCGAGCAGGAACTTCAGCAGCTCCGCCGTTGATGCCGAATCGCCGGGCG
The DNA here is from genome assembly GCA_963785825.1 of uncultured Acidobacteriaceae bacterium. Lineage (GTDB taxonomy): Bacteria > Acidobacteriota > Terriglobia > Terriglobales > Acidobacteriaceae > Bog-257. The sequence goes on from CAWAWQ010000005.1 coordinate 358,143, forward strand.
CGCGAAAGCCCTCCACCCGCTCGCCCTCTTTCCCCATGTCATCCTGAGCATTGCCTGGGCCGGCGGGCCACTCATGGGAATAAAAACTCAAATTGTCATCCCGACCAAGGGCTTCAGCCCGAGCGGAGGGATCTGCGGTCCCTTTGGATCCGAGGTCTGTGGAAGCGACCGGAAACTCGTCCTCGAACATCTCGGGCGAGAAGTCCATAGCATGCTGCAAATCTTCCTCGTCGGCGCCAGTCGCAAGCTCCTCCGTTTCCGGCTTCTCGGCGGCAGTTTCCTGCACCCGCTCTCGGAAGCTCCCCAGATGCATGGCTCGCGCGTCTTCGATCAGCTCAGCAAAACTCTTGAGCGCCGACAAAGCGCGCGCCGGTAGCAGCCTCTGTCGGATGACTTCCTGCAACGCTCCCCACATCGATAACCCGGTCTCGAGCGCAATGCGCTCGATCACCTCCAGTGTCGTCTTGCCGATGCCGCGGGCGGGCGTATTGATCACGCGCTGCAAGGCGATGGAGTCGTCGGGATTGGCGATGAACTTCAGGTACGAGATCATGTCCTTGATCTCGGCACGCTCGTAGAAACTGAAGCCTCCCACAACGTGGTACTTCATCTGGTAGCGCCGCATCGCCTCTTCTACCAGCCGCGACTGCGAATTGGTGCGGTAGAGCACCGCCGCGCGCGGAGTCTCGCCATGCTCGGTCTGGCCCTGGCGCAGGTATTTGGCAATGTAATCGGCGGCGAAGAGCGCTTCATTCTCGCCGTCGGGAGCTTCGTAGTAGCCGATCTGCGCTCCGCCGCTGCGGTCGGTCCACAGCGTCTTGCCCTTGCGCTTGACGTTCTTGGCCACCACTGCCGAGGCTGCCTGCAGGATGTTCTGCGTCGAGCGGTAGTTCTGCTCCAGGCGGATGATGCGGGCCTCGGGGAAATCCTGCTCGAATTCGAGAATGTTGCGGATGTCGGCCCCGCGCCAGGAGTAGATGCTCTGGTCTTCATCGCCGACCGCGCACACGTTGTGGTCACTGCCGGCCAGCATCCGCATCAGTTCGTACTGCGGGCGGTTCGTGTCCTGATATTCGTCCACCAGGATGTGCCGATAGCGGCGATTGTAGCGCTCGCGCGTTTCACCGCTGGCCTTCAGCACCCGCACCGCATACAGCAGCAGATCGTCGAAGTCCAGCGCATTCGACTTCGCCAGCTCCTGCTTGTACACCTCATAGATTTGTGCCACGCGCTCGGTTTTGGGATCGGCCGAATCGAGATAAACCTGCTGCGGATCGAGCATGTGGTTCTTGGCCCAGGAAATATGCGCCAGCACGTTGCGGGGCGTCACTTGCTTGTCATCCACGCCCAGTCGCTTCATCGCAGCCTTGACCGTGTTCTGCTGGTCGGCCTCGTCGTAGATGACAAAGTCTTTGCGATAGCCTTTGCCGCCGATTTGCAGAGCTTCAATATCTCGGCGAAGCAAGCGCACGCAAAACGAATGGAAGGTGGAGATCAGCGGTTTCGAGAGCGTGCGCGCGCCGACCAGCGACTCGACCCGGCTGGCCATCTCTGATGCCGCTTTATTGGTGAACGTGACTGCCAGAATCGAGTCCGGCTGCACGCCCACGCTGTCGATAAGGTGAGCAATGCGGTTGGTGATGACGCGGGTCTTGCCGCTCCCGGCGCCCGCCAGGATGAGCACGGGCCCGTCGGTCGCCTCGACGGCTTCACGCTGCTGCGGGTTGAGTTGGTCCAGGTATGACGGCAAGGTTCAGATTACTCGAAACGGCATTATTCACCACGGAGGCACGGAGAGCACGGAGCAGTGCACTAATTAACTGAACGAAAGAGTGTCAGAGCCCAGTTGAGAAAGCAATGAGTCCCGCTATCAGCACAAGTAGCCATACCTCAACCGAGTGCCCGTTGATTCCTACAAAAACAGGGCTGCGAAACAGAAAGGCGGCTAGCACGGCGATGACTCCCAGCCGGACCAGTAAATAGCCGATCATTTGCTTGGGTCTCCCTGTTCAAATTACTCCGTGCTCTCCGTGCCTCCGTGGTGATTTCCACCCGCTTTCGCTGGCTACTTCTTGGCGCTCAGCGTGGTCCGCAGTTGGATGGGCGCCGAGCCATCGAAGCTGATGCCGCTGGTGGGAATCTCGTTCAAGGCGGCGGTGGTCGGCGCCAGCAACGACCAGACCAGAAGAAGCTTGTCGTGCCGCACAGCAAAAATCGACTGCGACATGCGCTTGGCAAGATCGTCAGTCGCAGCGGGCGCTGCAATGGTTCCATGAAACACCATGAACATGTGGTCGGAGATGGAGACCAGTTCATCGGTCGCGATTTCTCCAAACGCTCCGAGTTCTTCGAAGTTGGCGGCCACCTCGTCGACTATGCGCTTGTCGCGCAGCGACGTGGCAGTCCGCAGCGACAGGCAATTGGGATCCATCGCGCGCAGCACAATCATCGGCGTGGGCCCCTCGGCTTTCGCGTCCCCGGCGCTATGCGGAGCCATGCGCAACAGGGTCTGCGAGCAGGCGTGCAGAAAGTCGTATTCGCGCTGAGCGGTATCGTCGCGCGGTGGATCGCTGTTGTCCTCCGCCGGAAGCACCTCCCATCCCTTGGGCAGTTCGTACTGCAATCCAATGTCGGGATCGCGATATATACCGCCGCTGATGCCGCCAAGGGGGATCTTCTTCCCCGGTTGGTCGCGCAGGGCGCCATCGACGCGATAGGTCGGCACCGTCGGCCCCTCATAAGGCTCACCGTCGGGGGTGAAGGGCTTGCCATCATGGGTCAGCAATGTCCCGTCGTCCTGCGGGCAATAGAAGCGTGCGGCCGCCATAGCGGTTTTGGCTTTGCGCAAAAACTCCTGATCGTTAGTGGCGACCACCACCTTCACGGCATAGTTGTTGATGCTGGTCCAGTACTGCGCGGCGTAATTCTTGCCCTTATGCCGCACCGTGTAATAGAAGCGTCCGGAGCGCAGCATGTAATCAGGGATAAAGAATTTTGGCGGGGTCCCAGTCTCTCCGCCGTATCGTGCCCAATTCTTAAGCTGCTGCGCCTCCCGCTCCGGAGTACTGATATCGAATCCGGGACGCGGGTCGATAGCGATCACGCTCATGTACCCGGTGCGGCCGGCGTTCTCGAATTGCAGCGCCAGCAGCGCGTGCTGCTTCTCCGGCATCACCGGAAGCATGATCTGGTGGCCCTTCACAGTAAGGGGCAAGTCGAAGCCGAATCCAAAGAACTGACTGGTGTAGTGGCTATCGGAAAGAAAGCCCGCCTCAGGAAGCAGCGGCTCCTCGTCGGCAGGTTTTACCACCGGAGCTTTGGGGAGGAGATCAGTATCGAAATCGTTCGAGGGACACTGCGCCGGCATCGCAGCTGCGCTGAACAACAGAAAAAGCACGAGCGCAACCAAGCGATAGCTGTAGCACACATTACGCGCAGTTGTATGAAGGCTGGACATCGCGAAGACCCTCCGTCCGCGACTCAGGGCTGTCGGAGGAAGTTGCGGTCATGATGCCAGCATTGACCGCCCCGGCGCAAGTGCGCTCCTGACAGCTAGCCGGCTGTCGCACAATCCGGTGCTGCGGCTCCCAAAAAAAATTATCGTGTGCAGCTCGGGCTAAGCATTTTCACGCTCATGACTTTCAGATCGAAGTGCGGATTGCCGCCGCCCTCGGCCTTCTCGCTCTGCTCCTTGTTCGCCTCGCGCTGTGTCGAGGCGTTCATCGGCTTACCGGAAACGGTAACCGAGTGATTGAGATGTTCGGCGAGGTCCACGCCGTTGGCGATCAACTCCCATGTACGGCCATCCTGATCCGTAATGTAGTAGCCGCCGTTCTCATGGCCTCGCTTGAGGCATCCGGTTACCGCGATCTGGAGGTGTGTTCCGGCCGCGCCGCCCGGACCGGCAGCGGGCGGATTGTTCTGGCTGCCATTGGCTTGGGCCATCATAGGCGAACCTAAACCAAGCAATAGCAGGTAAGCCACCCAGCGAAGATATTTCGAGGCGCTGATCATGACTCTGCTCCTTCTTATTTCGCGCAGCGGCCGCAAAAGCGTGCCGCGCGCAGCAATGCAATGTACCGAAGCGAGCGCAGATCTAAGATGTATTCATTCTCCCACCAATTGAGCTGGCGGGTGCTGGAGATTGGGAGCTGTCGATTCCGGTCCCGCGCCGGTGCAGCACCCCATTTGGCGCCCGACGGGAAGATAGTTCGTCCCCAGTATGGCTGGCGTGCTGAGCGCATACTAAGATTTGCCGGCAGGAACCACGAAAGAAAACGGTACAGGCTGCACAATTTTCCGCACACCGATTGACATTCGCCTTTTATTCGCTAACAATGTGAACGGAGGCCCCGCGACTATGGCTCTCACTCGCCGTCAAAAGCAAGTGTACGACTTCATCTCCGGTTTCGTAGACACGCATGGCTACTCGCCATCATTCGAAGAAATTGCCGAGGGGCTGGGTTTGAGCTCGCTGGCCACAGTGCACAAGCACATCACCAATCTGGAGCAGAAGGAGCTATTGCGTCGCGACTACAACCGCAGCCGTTCCATTGACCTGCTGAAGCCGCGCGGGCGCATGAAACAGTCGCTGGCGGTCGCCGCGGCCGCTGCCGCCGAGAGCGGCATGAGCCTGCCCTTGATGGGACGCATCGCCGCTGGCCAGCCGCTAGAGGCGCTGGAGAATCCCGAGTCCATTTCGCTCGCCGATTTCACGCGCTCGAAAGACGTATACGTGCTGCAAGTCAGCGGCGAGAGCATGCAGGACGAGCACATCGTGAACGGCGACTACGTCTTGGTGGAGAAGGCGAACGCCGCGCGCGATGGCGAGATTGTGGTGGCGCTGGTCAAGGGTAGCGATGCCACCTTGAAGCGAATCTACCTTGAAGGCGACAGGATCCGGCTGCAACCATCGAATGCCGCCATGCAGCCCATCGTCGTCCCGGCCGCGGAAGTGCAAATACAGGGCCGGGTCATCGGAGTGCTGCGAAAATATTGACCAGTGAAGGTTCACTTCCGCCCTGGCAGTTTAGCAGCCCGTAGATCCACCAAGGGAAATCGGCAGCCGGGAATTTCTCTCGGTAGCAAACAAATAGCGCGGCCGCAGCCGCGCCTTGCGTCAGAACTTCCCCCCTAGAGATTCTTGTCCAGCGCTTTCTCGATTACATCGCGCGACACGTAGCCCACAATCTGCTCGCGCACCTGCCCGTCCTTGAAGACCAGCAGCGTCGGGATGCCACGTACTCCGTAGCGTTGCGGGGTGGCGGCGTTCTTGTCCACATCCATCTTGCCGATCTTCACCCGGCCGTTATAGCTCTGCGCCACTTCATCGACGATCGGCGCCAGCGCGCGGCAGGGGCCGCACCAGGTTGCCCAGAAATCCACCATCACTGGCTGCTCCGACTTGAGCACCAGCTGATCGAAATTCGCATCGGTCACTTCCACGATTGCGTTACTTGCCATTCTTCCTCCTACGGGTTCCCATCTCGACTCCGTCCAGCTGCGGTGGGCCAACTCTTTATCGTACCACCCGGATATGAGATTAGATGCACAAGCACGCCGTGGGACGCAGGCGGTCGGGAACCGTGAACTACGCACTGGTGACGCGGGTCACCAGCGGAAGTGATACGCCCTTTTGAGACTTGAGGCGATTTGCTAAAACCAGGCGGATAGCGCTTTGAAGGGGCGCACCTTGAGGTGCGCCGCTAGCGGATCCTTACTTTTGACATGCCGAGCCGACTTCAGTCGGCGAAGTATCTAACTGTTTCGCGTCTTTCACCAGGCTGCTACGCTGCCTTCGCGCTGCGCCGAGCCTCCACCCCGTCGAGCGCGTGCCAGAGCGATTTTGCCGCCGTTTCGGCAGCATCCAATGCCGTGTCGGCCTGCTCAGGATTGGCAGTGATTTCCGCGCTCAACAGCTCGCGCCAGGCGGCAGAGTGTTCTACGTCCGCGAACTGATGCAGTTCGAAGTAGCCGCGGGTCTTGGCGTCCGCGCCATAGCGCTCCGCCAGGCCTTCGGCCTTCTGCTTGGCCACCCGGGGGACCTGCGACTCGTAGGCGTAGAACGCAGCCAGCGCCTCCGCCGTCGAGCCCTCGCGCGCAATACGGCGGAATTCGGTGACGAGCTCGCGGACTTCGGGCAACGGCTCGCGCCGGCGAACCTGCTCCCGGTCGGCGCCCATGCCTTCGGCGAAGTCAAGCCACAACTCGCTGTGCGGGCGGCCTTCGATCTCCTCATCGCACAGATTGTGCAGCACGGCACGACGCATCTCGCCGTCTTGCAGCCGCGAATGCAGGGCACTGAGATAAGCCGGGAAGGCGGCGACGTGGTGATAGTAGTCGCCGGCATATTCGCGCAGATCCTCGCGCGTAAGCTGGCCGGCGGTCCACGCCTGGTAGTACGGATGGCAGAGAAGGTCGTAACGGGCAATGCGCTCCTCGAGCGCCGCCAAAAAAGCTTGCAATTCCATCATTCACCCCACGTAAGAATCAGTTCCGGGAAGTTGAGAACACTATACGGGAGGAGAGCCGAACCTAACAAGCTATGCGGAAGGCAACCGCATCCTGAACTTGGTAAAATCAATGCAATTGGCCCATAGGCGCCAGATTTGGGGAACTTCCTTTTGTTGTCGCAATTTACCGAGACTTACGAAGTGGTCGTTGTCGGCGCCGGTCATGCCGGATGCGAAGCCGCGATGGCTGCCGCACGCATGGGCCTGAAGACCGCGCTGTTCACCCTCAACGTCGATCTGATTGCGCAGATGTCGTGTAATCCTGCCATCGGCGGCATCGCCAAAGGCCATCTGGTGCGCGAGGTGGACGCGCTGGGCGGCATCATGGGCGAGGTGACGGACGCGGTCGGCATCCAGTTTCGCCTGCTGAACACTTCGCGCGGGCCGGCCGTGTGGTCTCCACGAGCGCAGTGCGACAAGCAGCAATACCGGCTGAAGATGCGCGAGTTGCTGGAGTCGCAGCCCAACCTGCATATTAAGCAAGCAGAGGTTACCGACCTGGTCATGGAAGAAGTGGCCAGTGGCCAGTGGCCAGGGCCCGGTGAAGGCGCTCCAAGCGCAAAGGCATCAACTCGGAACTTGAACTGCCAACCTCATTTTACGAATGTCGCTGGAATCAGCGGCGATCCCCAACTAGCCACCAGCCACTGGCCACTAGCCACTCACGCCGCACGCGGCGTGACCCTCCGCGACGGCCGCACTGTGGGCGCGCAGGCGGTCATCATCACCACCGGCACGTTTCTGAACGGCCTCATCCATTGCGGCGAGCAGCAGTATCCCGCCGGGCGCAGCGGTGAGCCGCCGGCCGTGCTGCTCGGGGAAGCACTGAAGAAACTGGGACTGCGCGGCTGCCGCCTCAAGACCGGCACTCCGCCGCGCCTCGACGGCCGCACCATCGACTGGTCAAAATTCACCATGCAGCCCGGCGACGAAGATCCCACACCGTTCAGCTTCCGCACCCGCCGCGTGGCGCATCACGACAAGCAGGTGCCCTGTTACATCGCCTTCACCACGCCGGAGACGCACCGCATCATCCGCGAGAACGTGCATCGCTCGCCGATGTACAGCGGGCAGATCCAATCCATCGGGCCGCGCTACTGCCCCTCGATCGAGGACAAGATCGTCAAGTTCCCCGACAAAGAGACACACCAGCTTTTCCTCGAGCCCGAGGGCCTGAACACGCACGAAATCTATACCAACGGCATGAGCACCTCGCTGCCGGTAGAAGTGCAGTTGGCGATCATCAAGTCCATCCCCGGGCTGGAGACCGCGGAGATGCTGCGTCCGGGTTATGCCATCGAGTACGACTCCATCGATCCGACCGAGTTGCAACGGACGCTCGAGACCAAGAAGATCGAGCGACTCTATCTCGCCGGGCAGATCAACGGCACCAGCGGCTACGAAGAGGCAGCCTGTCAGGGATTGATGGCCGGCATCAATGCCGCGCTGAGGGTGAAAGGCGACCCGCCGCTGATCCTCGATCGCACCGAGGCCTACACCGCGATCCTGATCGACGACCTCATCAGCAAGGGAACCAACGAGCCGTATCGCATGTTCACCTCGCGGGCAGAATTCCGCCTGCACCTGCGCATCGACAACGCCGATCGCCGCCTCACCCCGCACGGGCGGCGAGTGGGACTGATCAGCGACGCTGCATGGGCCGACTACCTCGCCAAGCAGGAGCGCATGAAGGCAATGCGCGCGCTGCTGGAACGAACGCGAATCAATGGCGACATGTTGAAGGGAGTTTCGAGTTTCGAGTGTCAAGTTTCAAGTGGCGAAACTGTCATTTCCGGAGAACGCGATGATATGGCCAGACCCCCACTCGAAACTGGAAACTTGAAACTCGAAACTGTTCTGGGGCTGACACTCGCTCAACTGCTGAAGCGGCCCGAAGTGCAAATCGAAGCACTGGCGCCAGCACTAGTGAGGCTGATGCCGCAGTTCTTCGCACGAGTGGATAGTGATCAGTGGATAGTGGAAAGTAAAAGCAAATCGCACCCCGCGCCTTCCAATGTTGTCATCCTGAGCGAAGCGACCGAAGGGAGCGGAGTCGAAGGAACCCTACAGCGGGAGGACTCACGCTCGTCCGAGCACTCTGTCATCCCGAGCGAGCGGCAGCGAGTCGAGAGATCTGCGGTTCTATCCACTAACCTCTATCCGCTAGGTCCTGATTTCCGCCTCTCTGCGGAAATCCGCAACGAGCTAAAGTCGGTGGAGACCGAGATCAAATACTCCGGCTATCTGGATCAGCAGAGCAAGGCAATCGAGCGGCTGAAGCGCTCCGAGCAGCGCCTGATTCCAGACTGGTTTGACTATGGCAAGGTCTCCGGTCTCTCGCGCGAAATGAATGAAAAGCTGACGCGCGTGCGCCCCCGCACGCTGGGGCAAGCCAGTCGCATTCCCGGCGTCACGCCGGCCGCTGTGTCGCTGATCAACGTGTACATCGAGATCCAAGCGCGACAGCAAGCCTCCGCATAACCGGCTTCTTACGACTTTCTTTTGACCACGGAGAGCACGGACAGGTCTGTTGCTTGGTTTCCTCCGTGGCCTCTGTGATCTCAGTGGTGAATCCAAACCGCAACATTATGCGTTCAACGATAGCTCGAAGCGCGCGCCTGCATTTGCCCGTGTGTTCACGCATTCGCTATAATCCAAGCTGGCGAGCGGGAGTAACTCAGTGGTAGAGTGCGACCTTGCCAAGGTCGAAGTCGCGGGTTCAAATCCCGTCTCCCGCTCCAGAATTGTCTCCCTCGCCCTCCTGCGAGGGTTTTTCGTATAGCGGCGCGGTAGCCAAGTGGTAAGGCCGAGGTCTGCAAAACCTCTATCGGCGGTTCGATTCCGCCCCGCGCCTCCAGCCATTTTCAGCAAGGTTTGCATTTTGCAGGTCCCTCGCTTTGCTCGGGATTTCGCCTGCGGGGCTCGGACACCCGCAAAACGGCTCAAGTTCGATTCCGCCCCGCGCCTCCAGAAAGCACTTGTCGGTGGCCAGTTATCAGTTGTCAGTCGACAACTGGTGACGCGCTCGCTCAGTAGGGTATGCGTTCGATGCCGGTGATGAAGGTGATGCCCGAGACAGTCATGGCAGAAAGCCGGTTATCGTTGGTGACGAAGAGATCGGTTCCGGCGGCAGCGGCGCAGGCAAGCTGCATGGCGTCGGCTGGCCGTATGCGCTCACGCGAGCGAATTTCCCCGTACCGTTTCGCCGCTTCCAGCTCAAAGGCAATCAGTTCGATGGGGCCGTTAACAAAGAAATTGAGATAACTCTTGTCGAGCCGGGAATTCCCCAGTTCCCGAGGCTTGGTGAGCGCCTCCCCGAGAGTGAGGTAGCTGGTGAGCAGTTGATCGCTTCGCGCCAGCATGCGCTGCCGGAACTCGATCACGCGGGCTGACCATTCAGCGTTGCGCTCAAACAAATAGATGAAAAGGTTAGTGTCCCAAAAAACCCGGGCCATGACTTACCAGGCCTCATGCCGAATCCGCGCGTCCATCAACAAGCCAAACAAATAAGGGTAATCCATCAGGTCCTTGATCTCGGTCGTGCTGGTAAGCGGACAGCGGGCGATGGCCTTATTGACTTGGGCTCGCGTCAGCTTTCGATTCACGCGCCTTCGATCACGAAAGAACCAAATCCCCGTCCCTTCCACGGCGTAAGTGAACGGCAGGCGCGTGGCCGTCTTAAATTCCTCCCCCTGATGGCTCGTGATTCGGCTCCAAATCAATTCCCCAGGATTCTCGGCGGAATCGCCCAACTGGCCCTCGAAAGGCGATAGCCGCAGCTCTTCCGAGCGAAGGCGTTCGATAAAACGGTCGCCTGGTTCGCGCTGCCACAGCTCCCTCCCGATCCCCAGCATCGACAAAACAGGATCGTTGGTTGCCTGGCAATGCGGTTCCCTCTCCGTACTTGAAGCAACAGGCTTATTCACAGAGGCACTCCCATTATCCTTATTTACTTTATAGAGAAATAAGGAGCAGGTCAAGCCGGGTGCAGAGCCCCCAACCCAACCGCTGTGATCTAGATCACAGCCCAATGTGCGCTCGATCGGGCACACTGGGGAAGAGTTATGGACCGCTTCGCCATCATCAACACCCGCAAGCGCGCCATCATCGCGCTGATTCACTCAGTTTTCTTCCTGGGGGTGGCCGGGCTGCAGCTTGCTATCTCACATGCTGCGCCGTTCTCGATTCATGCCGAGAAGCTGGCGGGAGCCATCGTTCTCCTGGCGATTTATGTGATTGTCACGACGGTGCTGTTAATCTTGCTGCGCTTCTCCAGTTGCGCCCGAGAGAAGCTTTATTTTGCTTTTTGTGCCGGCAGCGCCGCCTTCGGCTTGGCGAGGATCCTGCTCGGCGACCCGGTGCTGCACGCCAACGTACTCCGCGTGTTGCTGCTGACCTGCGCAGGGTTCGTCGGCACTGGAATCCTTCGCAGTCATTCTGCGATTCCGGTCAACGAGCCGGTTCAAGCGTTGTAGGCTTCCTGGCGAAGTTTCCGAAGCCTAGAACGCCGCTGCACCCGCTTCCGCAACGGCGTGGTCCTGCTCGCCTGAGCCGCCGCTCACGCCGATGGCACCCACCACTTTGCCATCACGCTTCAGCGGAATTCCCCCGGCAAAGATCATGATTTTCCCGTTGTTTGACGCATGAATGCCAAAGAACTGACCGCCCGACTGAGAATGCGTGGCCAGGTCCTGGGTCGCAATGTCAAAGGCGCGCGAGGTGTAGGCCTTCTTCATGGAGATATCGATGCTGCCGATCCACGCGCCATCCATGCGAATGTGGGCCACGATGTTTCCGCCCTCATCGGCCACGGCGATGTTCATGGGTTGACCGATTTCCTGCGCCTTCTTTTCCGCTGCCGCAATTACCCGACGCGCCTCTGCGAGGTTTACTCCTGCCATTCTTCCTCCAGAAAAATACCGTCTTAGATGTCAAGATGAGACGCCCGAGGTCCCGAACGACCAGCGCTCTTACACATGTTATTAGCTCGACCCGAAAAGGCTGTACATCAGGATCGCGAAAACAATCAGCGTTATCACCACGTACATGTAGTCGCGCTCCAGGGCGAAGGCGGCAGCCGAAAAGAGTACCCGCGCCACCGGCGTTGCGATCAGCAGCAGCAGCCCAAGCTGAATGATCGAGCGCGCGCTCATTCCCATCGCTCCGTGGAGCACCGAGGGCACCGTCTTCAGGTTCTCCGGCTCGCCGTGAAATGTGGTGTATTGCGCGATGTCGCGACCGTGCCTCGAAAGGTAAAGAACCGCGCCCAGCAGCACCACGGCAGCGGCCAGCAAAACGCCGGTGCGCAGCAGCATGCCGATGATGATTTCGATTCGCTGATCGTTCCAGCCGGCCGGCTTGGGCCGGGACACGCTCTGTTCGCTCATATCCGCCCCGTCGCTCCGTTGAAGATCATCTCGATGCCTAAGGCCACAATCACCGCCGCAAATAGGTACCGCAGCGCCTGAACCCTCACTTTCACCAGTATGCGCGCGCCCATCAGCGAACCGGCCAGCACGCCAAGCATCACCGGCATGGTTATGCCCGGGGCAATGTACCCCCGGTTCAGATAGAGTCCGGCACTGGCTGCCGCGGTGACGCCGATCATGAAATTGCTGGTGGTGGTAGAGACCTTGAAGGGAATCTTCATCGCCTGATCCATGGCCAGCACTTTGACCGCCCCGGACCCGATGCCAAGCAGTCCCGACAACACGCCGGCGCCGAACATCAAGCCATATCCGGCAGGCACGCCGGTCACGTTGTACGCCTGCATGCCCGCGGGCGTGGGATAGCTGCCATTCAATCTCAGCTTAAGCGCCAGCGGTGAAGATGGAGGTATACCATGCTCCGGACGATGACGGCTGGAGAGGTATGCGGAGTAGAGCAGGACCACTCCAAAGACAACAGCGATGGCACTGCCGGAGACATGCAATGCAATGGCAGCTCCGGCCAGGGCGCCCATGGTGGTCGCGGTCTCCAGGAACATGCCGATGCGAATGTTGGAATAGCCTTCGCGCACGTAGGCCGCGGCCGCTCCCGAGGAAGTGGCGATCACCGATACCAGTGAAGCTCCAATGGCGTAGCGGATGTCGACATGAAACAGCAAGGTCAGCATCGGCACCACCACCACGCCGCCGCCCAGTCCCGTCAGTGCGCCTAAAAATCCAGCAAGCAGAGACCCCAGCCCTATCAGTGCGCTGAATTCGAAAATGTTCATGCCGCCTCAATTGCTTGTTACAGCCGGTTTGTCGTTCAGAGGATGGATTGTACATTGTGAGTCCGTTCGGCCACCGGCACAGCCCTGCGCGGCTGGATTTTGCCGCGCGAACACGATACCGTAGAGACATTGAGGCGCGGTACCCAAGTGGTAAGGGAGAGGTCTGCAAAACCTTTATGCGTGGGTTCGATTCCCACCCGCGCCTCCAATTCCATCAACCTTCTAATGGTGAGGCGGAGCGCAGCCGTAAAGCCAACTCCCGCAAGAACTATAAGGAGTCACCGGATTGCCGCTGAAATAGCCAGAGCTGCTCTGGCGCAACGGATCCTCTTAGGCTGGCCATCGTTGTGGCAGGTCACCATCTCGAAATAGACTTGGATCACTTGTTCCCCAATTAAGCCCTGGCGCAAGCAGAGTCCTCGATACCACTATGATGGTGTAGGAAACGATTTGCTCCTAAGGATGTACACGGTTTTGCACACCAGCATCTGAGAAGTTATTCAGGCCATTCATTTTAAAGGAACATACCAGATTCCAATCTGGTCAAAAACGTGCAGCATCTTCCGAATACGCCACGTAAGCATGGCGAAGGTCGACGAAAGGTAGCCTGCCATGAAGATGAAAATACTGCTTTTGGGTGTCCTCGGAGCTGTTCTGGCCTTGAATCTTTGCGCTGTAGCTCAATCTGGCGATCAGGTCTTGTTTCAAGGTCAACTCTTTTGTGTTGGCCAGGAAGATTGCCGGGATTTTGCCTCTTGGGGCCTATCCACGCCACCGGGGTACGTCGTCCTCTATGAGTCTGACGGTCATACGATAAGCGACTACCTCTGGATTGATCCCACGAACGGTTTTCTCATGTTCGAATCCAACGATGGACAGGGCTTTGCCCTGCTTCCTCCTTCCGACCTGCTGTTCTATGGCGGGTTTATAGAGGACGGAACGCTGCAGCAAGTTAACCAGCTTTTCCCTGGTGGTGGACCGGGTCGCTCATTATTCATTGAGTCAGCAGTCGACACTCCCGAGCCTTCAACCCTGCTGATGTTCGGCCCTGCCGCCGTCTTCCTGTTCAGTCGAGCGCGACGTTTTTTGCGTAGCTGACAGCACGTCCGAGCGGAAAGCGACCATGCCTTGAAGTAACTCTGGTGCACGCGAGTTACTTCAAGGCTGTTCTTTTTGGACGGCGACTTCGAAATTTCTTCTAACGCGGTGGCCTGCGAATCCCGCCGACCCCCCATACAGGGCATGCCGGCGTACCGTTTAAGCTAACCATTCGCAAGGCCAAGGCTGCGGTAGAAACTCCGGGTGTATGCCGGAAGCATCGGTGTTAAGGTGTGATCTCTACCACCACTCCAACGCCGTGGCCTCCTCCATAACCCGCAGTTCCATACAGCTTACCGCTCGAGTTAGGTACCAGGCTACTCACCGGTAACCCGCCATCCATGCCATTCGTGAAGTCGTGGAACGAGGTATAGGTCCAACTGCCGCCCGAAGGAGCCAATTTAAAAGCTGCGCCAGACCGGTTTTGGCCGTCCTGGATCGCGGTGCCATAAAGATTACCAGCCGCGTCCATGGTCAAGTTGCCGTAAGGGCCCAGATTCCCATTCAGATTGTAGAGTACGCTGAAGTCCCAACTACCGCCCACGGGTGCGAGTTTGAAAACTGTGCCCCCATGGGCCGTCCCCCCGAGAACCGTGCTCCCGTAAAGATTGCCGGAGCCGTCAAACATCAAACCGGTCACCGCTTCATTCCCATCGGTTGAGCCATTGAAGGCGTACAAAATTCTTTCCGACCATCCGCCTCCCTGCGGTGTCAACTCGAAAACCGTGCCGGAATTCCTGGAACTGCCGCAACAGGTTGTGCCATAAAGATTACCCGCGGCATCAGAGATGACGCCGCCGTCGGGAAAGGTCCCATCCTCATGCCCTACAAATTGGTAAAGCACCGATTGTCTCCAGTTCCCAGGGCCGGAGGGTGCCAGCTTAAACACCGTACCGCACCCGGTAAGCCAACAACGTGACAGATTGCCACCTGTTACGGTCGTGCCATATAGGCTGCCTGACGCGTCAAAGAGGAGGGTGCCCACCGGTTCCGCCCCATCACTGCCTCCGGTAAATCGATAGAGCACCGTTTCCGTCCATCCGCAGATTGGGCACATTTTCTTTAACTTGAAAACCGTGCCGCAGCCTTTGCCTCCGCATCCAATCCCACCGCCAGCATAGGTTAGGCCGTAGAGGCCGCCGTCCGGGCCGATCACTATCCCCGACCGCGGCGTCGCGCCGTCGTTGCCTCCCGCGAACTTGTAGAGCGTGGTTAGCCCCCAGTTCGAACCTGATTTCGCCAACTTGAAGACCGTACCGTTGCCCGCGCCGCCAGTTAGGGTCGTGCCGTAAAGCGCACCTGTCGCATCAACCGTCAAGCCAGCGTAAGGATTGGCGCCGTCGGTTCCACCGGTGAAGTTATAGATCACATTGAAGGACGAAGCCTGGGCCGTTTGCACCGCGATAAATGTCAGTACTATTACCATGAATGCTGCGGAGCGACTGTCGGCAAGGAATTTGCGCATGCTAGGTGTTTTTGAACACACTGCGATAACCTCCTTTTTAAAAGTGAGTTGGACCTCTAAGGGTCTGTGGAAGTGGCTTGTGTTGAGTGCCCCCCATTGTCAAGGCTGAGGGCGGTTCATGCAACCCTAAAGTGTTATATGAGTGAAAACTTGCGTAATCGAAGGTAATCGGCCGTGGGTGCGGTTTAGCCTCAGCAACGTAAATCGGCCTTCATGTATAGGAAAGCAAGAATCTGTTTCACTGCGCGATAGCGATTGCTGCATCTTCACGTGGCTGGAAGATTTGCATGTGGCTGGAAGACCTGCTCCGCACCGGCGCTCCAAGCCGGGAAATTTCGCGGAATCTTTGGGGCAATGTCAGCCAGACCTCACTGGTCCATCACATCGCGCGGCCGGAACGGACTGCCTCAGCCAGCTCCCGCAAGAGCGGCAAGGTGTCTTCCCACCCGAGGCAAGCGTCCGTGATGCTTTGCCCGTAGGTAAGCGCGTGCCCTTGTTGTAATTTCTGCGCGCCTGCAACCAGGTTGCTCTCGATCATCACGCCCATAATTCGCCGTTCTCCCGATGCAATCTGTCCGGCAAGGTCGCGGCACACGGCGGGCTGGCGGGTGTGGTCTTTGTTGCTGTTGGCGTGACTGCAATCGACCATGACCTGCTGGGGAAGGCCGGCGCGTTCCAGCAGCGCACAAGCTTGTGCAATCGAGGCCGCATCGTAGTTTGTCGATTTGCTGGCTCCCCGCAGAATCACATGACAATCCGGATTGCCCCGGGTGAAGAAAATCGCCGACTGGCCGTACTTGGTGTGGCCGAGAAAAGTGTGCGGATGGGCCGCGGAGTGCACCGCATCGATGGCGATCTGAACATTGCCCGAGGTGCCGTTCTTGAAGCCGACCGGGCAGGAGAGTCCCGAAACCAGCTCGCGATGCACCTGGCTCTCGGTGGTGCGGGCGCCGATCGCGCCCCAGGAAACCAGCCCCGCCATGTACTGCGGGATGATCATATCGAGAAACTCGGTTCCCGCGGGCACGCCCAGTTCGGTCAAATCCAACAGTAGCCGCCGGGCAATCCGCAGCCCATCGTTGATCTGGAATGAGCCATCCAGGTAGGGGTCGTTGATGAGACCCTTCCAGCCGAGGGTGGTGCGCGGCTTTTCGAAGTAGACGCGCATCACAATGCGCAACGCATCGGAGAGCTCCTCCATCGCCTCGCGCAAGAGCCCGGCATACTCGAACGCCGCCTTCGTGTCATGAATGGAACAAGAACCCACGACGACGAGCAGACGCCCACTTTCGCCGGCCAGGATTTGCTTGATCTCCGATCGCGCCTCGTAAACGGTCGCTAATGCCTTTTCGCCCGCGGGCAGCTCCTCTTCGAGGAATGCCGGCGGCAGAACAACCTTGGTACCTTGAATGCGGAGATCTTCAGTTTTGGCGGTCATGATGAGCAGCTGTGATCATCGCTAATGTCTTCCCCAAAAGCAAAGACCGCGAACGCGCCGGGTCCGCGGCCTCAGTCCGGAATCTCTCGTGATGGCAAGCAGAGCTGCTTCCGCCGGGATGCGCTGAATGTCAAGCTGCTGCCGTCCGGCCACTTGCAGCGCGCGGCTCCCCTATGTTCATCTAAGTGCGCATGGCCCTTGAGGAATACAAGCGCAAGCGCGATTTCAAGCAGACGCCTGAGCCTCCGCCCAAAGTCGGCAAAGCCGGGCAGCACCGCTTTGTGGTGCAGAAGCATCGCGCGTCACGCCTGCATTACGACTTCCGCCTGGAGATGGACGGAGTCCTGAAGTCGTGGGCCGTTCCCAAGGGACCGTCGCTCGATCCTGCCGACAAACGTCTCGCGATGCAGGTGGAAGATCATCCGGTGTCGTACTTCGATTTCGAAGGCATCATTCCTGCCGGCAACTACGGCGCGGGTACCGTCATGGTGTGGGACGTAGGCACATGGGAGCCGCAAGGGGATTTGGCGGAGATGATGCGCAAAGGCGATCTCAAGTTCCGCCTCAACGGCAAGAAGCTGAAAGGCGACTTTGCCCTGGTCCACATGAAAGCGCGACGCCCGGGCAGCAAGGGTACGGAATGGCTGCTGATCAAGCACCGCGACGCTTACGTGCAGGAAGGCTACGACATCGACAAGTACGACTACTCTGCGTTGACCAAGCGCTCGCTGAAAGAGATTGCAGGAGATGCCGGCTCGGCAGAGTGGGATAGCAGCCGCAAAGCCTCCACCCCCGGCGGCACTTCCGGCAAGAATGACTGGCTGGCTGACTCAATCGCCAAAGCCGACGCCAAAAAGGCCAAAAGCGCTACCGTGAAAACATCTGCCTCTGGCCGGCGTACGGCGAATGCCCCCGCCGCGGTGAGTTCGGCGCCATCAAAGCGCGCCTCGTCCAAGGCTGGCCACCAGAGGGCCACCTCCGGCGCAGTAAAAAAAAACTCCACACACAAGAAAACTCGGATAAAAAAGTAGCTAGCGGAACTACGCCGTCCCAAGTTAGCGCAAAAGAAGCGCGAACTCTTCGACAAGCTCAGGGCAGGCTCTCGGGCACTAAAAACGGCGCGCAGATCGGCCACAAAGGCCCAATGCCGCACGCCATCTATCCCATGTTGGCCACGCTGGTGGACTCTCCCTTCGATGACGACGAATGGCTGTATGAGGTGAAGTGGGATGGCTATCGCGCGGTGGCCTTTCTCGACGGCCGATCGCTGCGGCTGGTCTCGCGTAATCAGAACGACCTGACCTCTGCTTATCCGGAACTGCATTCCATGGGGCTTTACGTGAAGGCGCTCAGCGCAATTCTCGACGGCGAGATCGTCGCGCTCGACGAGCAAGGGCGCTCCTCGTTCAGCCTGATGCAGCAGCGCACCGGGGTGGGCGAGGGTGGCCGGCGCATTCGCCGCACGCGCGACGACATTCCGGTCGTCTATTACGTTTTCGATCTGCTGTATCTCGACGGCTATAACCTGATGCAAGTCGATCTGGAGGAACGCAAGCGGTTGCTGCAATCGATTCTTATCCCCAATGATGTGATCCGTTATTCCGATCACTACGTGGGAAACGGAACCGCCCTGTTTCAGGCCGCGGCACAACGTGGGCTGGAGGGAATCGTCGCCAAGCGCCGCGCCAGTTGTTATCTGCAGAAGCGCAGCCGCGAGTGGCTGAAGATTAAGATCGTCAAGCGGCAGGAGTGCGTGATCGGCGGCTATACCGACCCGCGGGGCTCGCGCGAGAACTTCGGCTCGGTGGTTTTGGGACTATATGACGATCGAGGGCGAATGATCCCCGTCGGCCAGGCCGGCAGCGGTTTTACCGCTGACACTCATGCCGCCATGTGGAAACGGCTGCACGCGCTGGAAACGAACCGCAGCCCATTCTTTGGCAAAGTTGAAAGTGACCGCCGCGTGCATTACGTGAAGCCGGAATTGGTAGCGGAGATCAAGTTTGCCGAGTGGACGCACGAGGGACAAAGCGGCGCAATCAAAATGCGCGCTCCGGTCTATGAAGGACTTCGCTTCGACAAAAAGCCGGAAGAATGCAAGCTGGAGCGCGCCGCCGACACGGCTGCGGAAGTGGCGAAAGCGGAGGCGGGCGAAGCCTAGCTAGCTCAAAGTAACGGCTATTGCAAAGCAGAAAATGAAGCAGGACTATGCAGGAAAGGATTGATAACCAGCAGGCCGTTCAGGTCCTGATCCGGCTGCAAATCCTCTGTAAGCAGGTATCGGCAAGAGCACGCCTTTGCGGCTGCGACGATCAGGGCATCCCAAAATGACAACCGATATCGGTCCTGGATCTTCCAGCTTTCTTCAAGTATCACAGCATTTGGAGCGATTGGGTTCCAGGCCAGCAGGTCGCGCACCTCAGCTCGGGCTAACTTTGCAGCAGGCGGCCATTTCTTCCTAACATTTACATAAAATTCGTAAAGAACCTGAAAGCTGACTCGGCCATTGCGGCCCTTCCACAACGCTTCCCGCCACGCCCGGGCCACGTCTCGTTTTCCGGGATTGCCTTCGTCGAACGCGTAGATCAGCACGTTGCTATCGACGAAGATGAGCTCGGTCATGGACCTCCTCGCGGGAGAGATATCGGCCATCTGTCTTCATGAAGGGTTTGCGCGCAAGGGCACGTCGCATGGCCTTGTCGTAGTCGTCAGACTCCAACATACGTTCTTTCAAAATCTCCCCAAGCAGGCGGGATACGCTGGTGTCTTTTCGCGCAGCCTCAAGCCGCGCCCAGCGGGCGACGTCGTCTTCGAGCGTCACCGTCACATTTCTGAGGTTCGACTTCATAACACGATTGTAGTGTTACACTAGAATCGTGTCAATCACTTGATCTCCTTCACCGGCAGCAGCGAGCCGTACTCGTGTCCGCTGCTGTCGACGGCGCGCGCGATCACCGCGGTGAAGCCATTCCGCAGCTCGGGATACTTCGCCACAATCGCTTTGATCACCGCCATGTTGTCCTGGAATGCCACCCCGGAGTTTCCCGCTTCCTGATTCACGTAGCGGATGCGCAGGTCGAGGTTGTTGTCGACCGGCACGGCGGTGAGCTCCGTTACCTTGAAGCTTTTGCCATTGGCGGACAACATGAGGGGGGCGGCATCGCTCGGCAGGTCGCTGGGGCGGGCGCTCTGCATCTCGTTGGCGATCTTATCGAGCTGGGGCGTGCTCATGAAGTTCACCGGCGCCGTCAAGTCCCACGCTGTCAGATAGTAGAACCACGCGTTGTGCAGCTCGCCCTTGGCCTTGTAGTCGCGCGCTTGGGTCAGGTACCACTGCCCATCATGGCCGCCGATGGAGTCCAATCGCGGATAGTAGCCCGCCAGCTTCCAGGCGCCTGCAACATTCTGAAGAATAAGAGTGAGGGTGATCGGATCCTTGCCGTTCACCTTTTGAATGACGACGGCATAACGGCCCGGCGGCAGGTTGGGGATGGAAAACACCTGTCGGTCCGGCGAATTGTATATCCCGCAATAAAATTCGGCGCGCTGCAAGGAAGCTTTGGCCTGTGAGGCGTCCAGGAGATAGGTGCCTGTAATCGTGGCGGTTCCTTCCGCCAAGTAGGTTTTGTTGGTGACCACGGCCTGCTCGATGGGGCTGAAATCGCCGGTGATCTGCGGTATGGCATTTGCCTTCAGTCCCGCCACGTCGCCGTTCTTCGACATGTCCAGGTACCGACGGGCGGCGCTTTCGATAGCGCTGTTGGTGGCCGCGTCAAGGTCGCCGCCGGAAGAACAAACCTGCGCAACGAGACTTGCGGCCAAAAACAGGATGAGTAAGAAAGAAACGAAAACCTGCAAAGCTGAACGACAGACGGAGTGACGGATTGCAATCATGACGTTAGGCTGCAAAACTTCCGGCGGCAGCTTGCGCCCTCCCACGATTCTTATAACCGTACGATGCGGCTCGGCGGAGCACTGGATGTTCAACAACTCTGCTCCCGCGCCAGGCATGTCATCTTTATCCGCAACCTGCACGCGGTTTCGGGTTTAGAATAAAGGCGGACGAAACCATACAACGGTATCGCCGTCCAACCCTCTATGCTACGCCTCGGAAAAAGTCTGTGTTTAGCGTTCGCTGCGGTCGCAGTGCTAATTCCGGCGCACGCATTATCGGCACAGACGACGGCGGCCCAGCCGGCAGCCGTTGGTGGCCAGACCCCGTCGGCCACCACCCAGCAGAGTGTGCCGGCCACAGCACAGCCCGCGAAGACGCGCGCCCATCGCAAGAAGCAGAAGGCTGCGGCGGTCGCGGAAGTCCCGCAGACTCCGACCCCGCCTCCTACGTTGGAGCAGTCTCCCCCGACGGCTCCGAACATCACCTACCGGAATGGCGAACTCACCATTGATGCGCACAACTCCACCCTTTCGCAGGTCCTGCGCTCGGTCCAGACGCAAACTGGGGCGTCGGTGGAATTTCCCGCCAATGCAGCCAATGAGCGGGTCGTTACGCAACTGGGCCCGGGACAGCCGCGCGACGTGCTGAATACTTTGCTGAATGGATCGAAGTTCGACTACGTTATCCTCGGAGTTACAGGCGATCCCGGCGCGGTACAGAGAGTCATCCTCACCCCGCGCCAGACCGCGCCTTCCGGCACTGTGAACGCGGCGCAGAACACCGCCCCGCAGGCATTCCAGAACCAGGCGCAGATACCGGAGGAGGAGCCGCAGCCCGAAGACAGCTACCAGCCCAGTGAGGGAGAGGCGGAGAACCAGAACCAGGACCAACCACCGGGCCGTCTACCGCCGGGTGGCTTCCGGCGCCCCATGCCAGGGCAGATGCCCAGCCAGATGGTCGATCAGTCGCAGTATGGCAATCCCGAACAGCAGAACGGCGTGAAGACGCCGGAACAACTCATGCAGGAGCTGCAGCAAATGCAGCAACAGCAGCAGAATTATCAGCAGCAACTGAATCCCGCCAACCAGAATCCCCAGCAATATCCGCAGCAGCAATAACGGGTGGAGCTCCGGCGTCGCGCCTGCGCTCGCTTCCTCAATCGCTATAATCGAGCATCATGGCTACTACGCCGAATACGCCGCCAGTGCCAACGCGCTCCAGGTATGAGCCGGTCATCGGACTGGAGGTTCACGTTCAGCTGCTGACGAAGACGAAGATCTTCTGCGGCTGCTCGACGCGCTTTGGCGATCCGCCGAATACCAATGTCTGCCCCGTGTGTCTTGGCCTTCCCGGGGCACTTCCGGTGCTGAACCGGCGAGCGGTGGAGTTCGCGGTGCTGGCAGCCACGGCGCTGAATTGCAGGATCAACCCGACCTCGATCTTTGCGCGCAAGAACTACTTTTATCCTGACCTGCCCAAGGGCTATCAGATCTCGCAGTACGATAAGCCGCTGGCCGAGCATGGCTACATCGACATCGGTGCCACCGGCGCGTCCAAGCGTATTGGCATTACGCGCGTGCACCTGGAGGAAGACGCCGGCAAGAGCCTGCACGACGGTCTGCCCGACAGCAGCCAGTGGACCTCCATCGACCTGAATCGCTCGGGGGTACCGCTGATCGAGGTCGTCAGCGAACCCGATATGGCTTCGCCCGACGAAGCCTACGAGTACCTGACTCGCCTGAAGGAGATTATCCTCTACACCGGCGTGAGCGACTGCAACATGGAAGAAGGTTCGCTGCGTTGCGATGCCAATATCAGCATCCGTCCGCGCGGGCAGAAGGAGTTCGGCACCAAAACCGAGGTGAAGAACGTCAACTCCTTCCGCTTTATCCGCCATGCCCTGGAGTACGAGATCGAGCGGCACGAGGAGCTGATCGCGTCGGGCGGCAAAATTGTGCAGGAGACCCGGCTTTACAACGCCGCCGAAGGCAAGACGTACGGCATGCGCTCCAAGGAGCAGGCGCACGACTACCGCTATTTTCCCGAACCCGATCTGTTGCCGCTGGTGATTGACGAGGAATGGCGTAAGCAGATTGTCGCCGAGCTTCCCGAGCTTCCGGAGGCGCGGCGGGCGCGCCTGGTATCGCAGTACGGCATAACCGAATACGATGCGGCCACGCTGACCAGCAGCCGCAGCTTGGCCGATCAGTTCGAGGAGGCGGCCGGCGCGGCGAAAAATCCCAAGCGCGTGGCCAATCTTGTGCAGGGCGAGTTGATGGGACGCCTGAAAGCGAAGGCACTGGAAATCGAGCAGTCGCCGATTTCGATGAAGGGCGTGGCCTTTTCCGCCGACCTGGTGGAAAGCGGCGCCATCAGCGGCAAGATGCTGAAGGATCTCTACGATGTTGCCTTCGAGCGCGGCGAAGACTTTCCCGCCATCTATGAGAAGGAAAAGCCGCAACAGATCACTGACACCGCGGCCATCGAAAAGATCATCGACGAGGTGATTGCCGCCAACCCCAAACAGCTGGAGCAGTATCGCGGCGGCAAGAAAACGGTGATCGGCTTCCTTGTCGGTCAGGTGATGAAGGCGTCCAAAGGCCAAGCCAATCCCACCCTGGTCAACGAGCTGTTGGCTAAGAAGCTGGAGGGCTGAGCAGGTGGTTAAAAACGGGCGTCGAACGGCGTCGAGAGCTCCTGCGATTTATCGCTTGTGGTGAAGCTTAGGCAGGTAATGAAATGACAATCAGGGCTATCGACGACTCACAACGAACGGCTGCAAAAGTGGCGGGTCTTGCTTACTTGATCACATTCGCGATCGTGGTCTACGTCAATTTTGGTATCCACGGCCGTCTGATTGTCGAGAACAATGCGGAGACCGCGCGGAATATCCTGGCGCACGAACGGCTCTTCCGTATCGGCATCGCGGGCGATCTCATTTACTGCGCAGGCGTTGTCGTACTTCTGACAGCGCTTTACGTGATTCTCGAGCCGGTCAATCAGGGCCTTGCCTTGCTTGCGGCATTCTGGAGACTGGTGTGGGTGTTGATGTGGCTTGCGATGACGCTCAATCTCTTCGAAGCCCTGCGGCTCCTCCGTGGCGCTGATTACCTGCGAGCATTTGAGGTAGAGCGATTGCAAGCCTTGGCGAAACTCGATCTCGGCACGTCTATTGACTACTATTACGTTGGCTTGCTGTTTGGTGCGTTGGCATCCACCGTCTGCGGCTACTTGTGGTTCAAGTCCCTCTATATCCCTCGAGCCCTGGCTGCCTTCGGCCTGATCTCGTCTGCATTTTGCGTGGCGTGTACTCTCGTTTTCTACATCTTTCCCAACTTCGACAAGATCGTGAACCTGTGGTGGTTCGATTCGCCAATGGCCATTTTCGATATAACTCTGAGTTTCTGGCTTCTGTTTAAGGGGCTAGAGCGATTCTAATTTAAGTATATACACCTGTATGCGATAATATCCCTGCCGGTTGGAGGCGGCACGGATGCAATCCTATTCGCAAGACTTGCGTGATCGGGTGCTGTGGGCATTGCAGCGCGGGGAAGGACCTTCGGCCATCGCACGGCGGCTGGAGGTAAGTCGAGTCTGGATTTATCAGGTGCGTGACCGGGAGCAGAAAACGGGGGTGCGCACCAGTTTGCAAATCGGTGGTCGTCGCCGCTCCCGGGTGGCCGATTTGGAAGCGGAGCTGCGCGCCTGGATCGAAGCCGAGCCGGATCTTGCGTTGCAGGAAATGTGCGATCGGCTACGCCAGCAAGGGGTGACGATCAAGACCGGGGCGCTGTGGCATCAGTTGAACAAGTGGAATCTCACTTTTAAAAAAAACCCTGCACGCCAGCGAGCAAGAGCGCGAGGACGTGCAGCAGGCGCGCCGGGCATGGCTCGCGGCCCTGCCCACGATGAACCTCGAAAAGCTCGTGTTCATCGATGAAACCTGGACTTCCACCAATATGACGCGAGGCTACGGGCGGGCCCTCCGAGGCAAGCGTTGCCTCGGTTCTGCGCCCTACGGACATTG
This sequence comes from uncultured Acidobacteriaceae bacterium, assembly GCA_963785825.1. Lineage (GTDB taxonomy): Bacteria > Acidobacteriota > Terriglobia > Terriglobales > Acidobacteriaceae > Bog-257. Next base: position 382,795 of record CAWAWQ010000005.1, read on the forward strand.
GCAAACCACAACCTTTGTGGGCGCTCTGCGGCATCGTCAACTCGCGGCTCCCATGGTGATTGACGGCCCCATGGACGGGGAGGTGTTTGTGGCCTATGTGCGTTGCTTCTTGTGCCCCACCCTGGCCCCGGGAGACATCGTCATCCTCGATAACCTCAGCAGCCATAAAGTGGAGGGGGTCGAAGAGGCCATCCTGGCGAGCCATGCGAGCGTGCTCTATCTGCCACCGTATTCGCCCGACCTGAACCCCATCGAAAAGTTCTTTTCCAAACTCAAGGCGCTGCTCCGAAAGGCCGCCACACGATCCCAGGATGCTCTCTGGCAAGAGATTGGAGAACTCCTGAAATCGGTCTCTGCCGGCGAATGCATGAATTACTTCAAATCATGCGGCTATGTAAACACTTAAATTGAAAACGCTCTAAGGCCTTCAATTAGCTAAAACAAGCTGCAGGATTCTCGCCGGCGAAGCGAAACCGGGCAAGAACGTTCAGGCAGCGATGGAGAAAATTGGGATTTTAACGACCTACTGGTGCGGCGGCTCCGCCGGAGCCGAGACATGTTCGTGCACAATCACCCACCGGCCTGCCTCGCGTTCAAAGACTGCCGTCCAGCGTAGCGTCAGGGTTTGCGGTGGGCCCTGCGGCACGGGCGCTTGCATGTTCAGTGTCCCTGCCACCCAGGTGATTTTTCCCTCCGGATGAATCTGCATGTCATCGTTCACCGTGAAGGTCACCTTGGGAGCATCTTTGAGCGACGGGGCGACCCCAGCCTTGTATTGCGCCCAACTGGTGTACTTCAGGGGCGCGACATCGAAGAACAGATGATTAGGCCCTTGCGCGTAAAAGCGTCCTTGCTTCTCCAGATCATTCGATGCCCAGCCATCCCAGATGCTTTGCAGGTAAGCCTTATCCACCGGCGGGACAGCGCCTCTCGCCACGGCTTTCGGCTGCGAGCTCTGCGCGGCAGTAGGAATAGACAGCAGAATTACCAGTGCTGCGAATAATGCGAGCGTCGCTCGGGGCATGGTTTTCTCCGCGAAAAACATCAGAAGTGCGGATTGTCGCAGACGGCGCAGCACGATTCAACGCCAATCCACTCGACGGTAATGCGGTATTAGGGTTGTGCAATCTTGGAAGGCCTTGACGGATTGTCAAGCTAAGAGATCGGGGACCTATGCACGACTCTGAGAACACGTGTTGTTCAGTTATCCCAGAACGGGGAAAAGCCGCAAAATGGCTTTTTATGGATTCCGACCAGCTCAAACCACGCACTCTAACTTTGCATTTGCCTGGTTCGCGCGCGAAGCGTGTTCCTTCTGCTCGGCAGACCTAAGCTCCTTAATCTCTCGCAGCGCCTTTAGCGTGGCCGGCGCTCGCTCAAGTAATCGGAGCACATTGTCGTGCCCGCCGCTCTGGATTACTTTTCCGCTCTCCCACCGAACGACAACCTTGGGCCCGGTGTTGAGGAGTTCTTCCAGTTCGCTCTGCGTCAATCCAAGCTTATTTCGGATACGCAATATCCTTTCCGGAGAAAGCAGACCATATCGTTTGCGTATCTCGTTTTTTGCCGCACACACATAGGCGTGGGCTTGATCGGGCGTAACGAATTCCTCCTGGCACGAAGTGCACCGAAAAACCTCGCGAGAAACTTCGACCGTCTCGCCGCGATAACGTGCCTGTTTCTGCTGCCTCACCGTGACCGCGTTATCCCCACAAATAACGCACTGCATTTGAACCACCTCCTACGCCTCTTTAAACGAAACAACCACCACCCGAACATTGACCTGAAGCTTCACATATAGGCGTTGACCCTGATACGTGATGTAATAAACATCCTGCATCAAGCCAGGTTTCTTCTCCGATTCCATGGTCTTATAAAAGTGCGTTTCCTGAAGATGTTCGACGATACACTCGAACACATCGTCTTTATCAAACCCCAGCTCAAGGGCCGCATCCAAAGCAGAAACCGTCAGGAACCAATCACCCTCCTTCATAAGCCCCTTTATTAGGGCTAACGAGTAGGTCGGCTGTTGCACGCAATAAAAAAGTAGCACCGTGCTACCCTGCCGTCAAGAGTTTTGATGCGAAAACGTCACATTAAGATGCTGAATCTAAGTGGGCATTCCCGCTTGGTGTTGTTAGATAACTGCCATAGAATGTGGCGCTTGGCCAGCTTGAGCAGCCCGGATAGTTGCCCTCCCGTCTTTCTGGGCCTGCTTCTTATTGCCAAGCTCGACTTTCCTGCGCTCCTCTGCCGTCGTCGTGACCACCTCTCACGATTTGTTACCCTGTTAGCTTCCATGAGACAGCGTCTCTTCGCCTTATCAGGAAGCCTTCTGATCGTCGCGGCCCTTTGCGGGTGTGGAACGCCCGGAGCACCGTCGCTGCCGTCGCTGAATCTGGCGCGTCCGGTGGAGGACCTCACCGCGTCCCGCCGAGGCAACAAGGTCGATCTGGAGTGGACGCTGCCGCGCAAGAACAGCGATCGCACCAACGTCAAGCACAATCCCACGTCACGAATCTGCCGCCACGAGGGCACTACGCTGATGGCGAGCTGCACGGTTGTGGCCGTGGTCGTCCCGCCGACGCCGAAGCCCGCCGAGAAGCAAAAAGGAGAAGCACCGCCGGGAGCGGTGCGCATCCATTACGTGGACAAGCTGCCGCCGGAACTCGGGATGACGAATCCGGCGGGCTTCGTCATGTACGCCGTCGAAGAGGTGAACTCGCGCGGTCGCAGCGCCGGGCTCTCCAACCAGGTGACCATCCCGGTTGCCCCTACCATCGCTGCACCGGAGAAGTTGTCGGCCGCGGTGAGCGCCGATGGGGTAACGATTTCGTGGTTCGGCCCCGCCCCTCCCACGCCGCCCGAGGGCGTGACGTATCAGTACCGGATTATGCGGCGGCCGCTCGGCGCTCCCGGCTACATCGTGCTGGACGACGTGGCGCCTGCCGCGACCGGCTCGTTTCTGGACAAGACCTTTGGCTGGGAGCAGAAGTACGAATATCGCATCACGACCCTTAGCCAGGTGCACGCGCACGGGTTGAATGCCGGTGTCGAGGGCGATGACTCGCCGCCGGTCGAGGTTTTCACCCGCGACATCTATCCCCCGGCGCAACCCAGCGGCTTGCAGGCCGTCTTTTCCAGCGTCGGCCAGAAGCCGTTTATCGATCTCACCTGGGCTCCCAATATGGACAGCGATCTCGCGGGATACAACGTCTTCCGCGGGACCGAAGGCGGCCAGCCGCAGAAGCTGAACACGCAGCTGGTGCAGGTTACTTCCTATCGCGACGAAAACGTCGAGCCCGGCAAGAAATACTTCTATACCGTTTCGGCGGTCGATCTTCGTGGCAACGAGAGTCCCCGCTCCGCCGTGGCCAGCGAAGTGGTGCCGAACAAGTAGAGTTTGGCGGCAGCAACGTTTCAAGCTCGAAAATTTGCCGTATGCGCACAAAAAAGGATTGCGGCGCTCTTTCGAGGGGGATGCGTTCAAGATTTGATTCCGCCCGGCCAAAACGGGCCGCCCGAAGACCAAAGCGTCGGTCAGTGGCTCCCGAACAACTGATTTTCACGCCAATCGTGCCCTTCGAAAACATAACGCTTGCCAGCATCAAGCGATTGCATGGCATCGTTCAGTGCATCTCGACGGACAGACCGTTCCCCTCTGAATCGGTCTCGGTGTTCACTAATAAACAAATCGCGCCAACTCATGAGCCCGTCAACGCTCTGGGCCAGGCGGAAAGGCACCTCACTTGGCTCCCAACCAAGCTCCAACACAAATACGAGATCGAAGGAATGGAATAAAACCGGAACGGACGAATGGCGCTGGAACTTCCACTATCACTGCGAACACAGGTATGACCGTCAGGGGAACCAAGGTGTGGCACGACTCGACCGTGGAATCGAGCTACGGTTACATTGCCTCGGCCAACCAAAATATTCCGATAACCAGATATCGTTCCGGTTGGAGCTGAAGCCGCACCAGACCTGGAAAGCATGCCTGGCGTGGCAGGCGCAGGTGGATGGCAATCTGCTTCCCATTGAGCGGAAATGTAACGCCCTGACCCATTGGGATGGTGAGTACTTTCGCAAGCGGAAGCCTTCCTGCGAGAGTCGGCTTTTCTGCGCACCCCGTCCAGTCGGGATCTTAGTCCCGACGTGCAGCGCGTTCTCGATCGATCACGGCTTGACATGGTGGGTCTTCGCCTCTACGACCTTGATGAGGGCGAGCACAATTGGAAGCTGGCTGCCGGTGTTCCCACGTACTTGGCTTTGTTCGGGCGCGACATGCTTGCGGCCGGCTGGCAGGCATCGCTGCTGAGTAACGACATGAGTTGGGGCGCGCTCAGCCTGCTCGGGAAATTACAGTGTCACGACAGCAATGACTGGCGCGACGCTCAACCCGGCCGCATCTTGCACGAGTCGCATATCCGCAGGGTGCTGCAGGAGGAGTCTTTGCGATGCCGTGGCCTGCTCCTTGCCCGAGGATGTTCTGCTCCTTTCAGGTTGTTGGCCGGTTGTCGGAAACCAGCCTGGCGATCGCAACCGCGCGCGATGGTGGCTGGCTGGTGGTTCCCAAGGATGAGGAGCAGTTGGCCCCTCGGGGATCGGGCCGATCAGATCATTACGTTCCATCCCGGTGCTCTCCACTGCATCCGCACTCCCGCCGAATCAGCCGTCACTCCTCTGCAAGAAGTTGCTCGCAGTATCGGTGCGATCCGCCGGATCGCTGTCGACACGAGCGAAAGCAGTCAGCCGTCTTCGTACGCGGCTATGCGCCTGTGCCGCCATCGCTCCCGCTTTCCATCTAGCAGCCTAGCGAAGGAGTGTCACAAGGAGCTATGACTTAGGTCACAAAGTTGCTGGTTTTCAAAACACGGCGCAGGGCCATTTCTTCAGCTTATTGCGGCAGCCCTTACCAGCCCGATCCCCAGGGTTACGACCGAGATCGCCAGCACAACCGCTCCGGCGTAAATGAAGCCGACCATTCCATTGGGCTGGGTTGCCGCCGGTGAGGGCATCGACAGGAAAAATCCCAGCGGGATCAGAACGGCGGCGAGGGGGACTCCAATCCGCGCCATCCAGGTGACCGGGCCCGGAAGAGCGGCGGCATCGGCCAGCAACTGGCACACCAACGACAAAATCACAATCACGCCGGCATGGGCGTGTCCGGCCCGAAAAAAATTCTGCCGTAGTGGATTTTCCATGTAGCGGGAGTCCTTGTTCATCAGCGAAGTCAGCAAAAAGTATCCACCGTACTGAATCGTCGGAACGGTGATGAGGATGATCCCGGAGATGATTTTGGCATCGCGTGTCATGGTTTTCTAGCCTCCAGAACAGCTCTTCCGTAGATGAATGACGCCGCGGCCAAGATTCCTCGGAAAGCGCGCAGAGCAACAGTGGGTGCCTGGTTATGGCTTGGAGCAAATCGAATCCAATTTTCAGACAAAACCGTACTACAATGCGACGGCTGATCGGCGGACAGCTACGCGAAGGGTTGGGAGTGGTTATGGCAACACAAGCACGCGAAGTGTTTCTTACGGGAGGCACAGGGTACATGGGAAGTGCGCTGGCCGAGGAGTTGTTGCGGCGCGGACATCGCATCCGGTTGCTGGTGCGGCCGGGCTCGGAATCGAAAGCGCCAGCCGGTTGTGAGCTGGTACATGGGGACGCCCTCCATGCCGATACTTATGCTTCGCAAGTCGCACCGGCGGAGACTTTCGTTCACCTGGTCGGTGTCGCCCATCCCAATCCGAAGAAGGCAGCGGAGTTCCGCGCGATCGACCTGAAGTCGTGTCAGGAAGCCGTGCGCGCGGCGGTTCAGGCACGAGTTCGCCAATTTGTTTACCTCAGTGTGGCGCGGCCGGCGCCGGTGATGCAGGAGTACCAGGCGGTGCGCGCCGAAAGCGAGCGCCTGATCAGCGAGAGCGGTATGGCGGCAACCTTCGTCCGGCCATGGTACGTACTGGGGCGCGGCCACCGCTGGCCGACGGCCTTGATTCCGCTGTATGCGCTGGCGCGGCTTTACCCGCCGACGAGAGATGGGGCTGAACGGCTGGCCCTGGTCACCCTGGCGCAGATGACGCAAACTCTCGCGTGGGCAGTGGAGAATCCGGCGGCAGGGACGCGCATATTGGAGCCGCGGCACATCAAGCGGGGATTCGGGGAGGCCGCTAGCGTCGCCCGGGGAGCAGTTTCGGCGAGTTTGGGGTAGTGCGGAGTTCAATCGCCGATCCTCTGTTGGGGTTCGCCTGCTGCCTGGTGGTGTGTTCGTTCGTACACCAACCATATCCCAGAGCGGTATTCCGCGTTGTGGGGCAGATCTGAAGGCGGCGAAATTCCGCTTGACCGGCGCGCGCGACTGACATATATCTCAAACCTCAGCAAGAAAGGAAAAAGAATGAAGAGAAAATCTTGGGGAAGTTATCGGACGGTGCTGGCCATGGTGCTTGCCGTCAGCGCGTATATGCCTGTTCTGGCCGCCCAGAACAACACCATGGGTGATCAAGGCAATTCCAACACCAGCCAAGTCGCCATCAAGCTGGAGAAGATGTCCACGGCCTTGCAGCTCACTCCTGCGCAAAAACAGCAGATTCGGCCGATCCTGATGGAAGAAGCTCCAAAACTGAAGGCGCTGAAGAGCGATACCTCGATGCCGCCATTGCAGAAGATGAGGCAGATGCGGCAAATCGCCGACGATACCGACGCCAAGCTGAAGCCGATCCTCAGCCCTCAGCAATACGAAGAATGGCAGCAGCTGCGCGCTCAGGAACGCGAGCAGATGATGCAGAAGATGGAGAATCGTTAGCGCTGGTTGATTGTTTTGCGCGCCTTACTCTGTTCTTTCAGACTGACGAACCAAAGATAGATCTCGTCGACACGGGCGATGTCTTCGTTCAGCACGGGTTGGTCAGCGTATTTGTGGATGTCGGCGCCGCTATGCCGCCGCTTCAGGTTGGAAACGATCTGGTAAAGGTCGTCTACTTTGGAGTGCATGATCCGCAGATCGCTGACCAGCCTGATCTCATCCACGTCAAGCCAACGGTCTGCGAGCGGCTGATCCGCATGCTCGGATTTTTTCATGTTGAATCTCAAAACCTGATGTCCGCAGAGACGCAACTCTCGCCCAGCAAGATGCTTAGATGCAAAAGTATACCGCGAAAGTTTGCGGTGATAAACCTCCAGTGAAGAAAATGTTTATGGTGCAGGATTCTGCGGTTCGCCTTTGCTGAGTAATGGAAGTGCGCCAAAACATTGCAGCGAATACAAAAGCTTCACGTTGAGCGCGAGTGCGATTGCCGGCGCGCCGCAATTGCGCGTGAATCGGGTCTCTTCGGTGTGGCCGCACGCACGTCCTTTCATTAGTCCCTATCCGAAAACACGTCGTAATCAGGAATCGCACAGCGGGGCGAGTGCATCTGTAACCTTTCGCGGCGGCACCAGTCGCGCGGGAAGCGATCCGCAGGTTGCCTGTCCTTAAGCGGAATCGGCTGGAACCCATCTGAGCGGCGGCGGGACGGCACTGCGAAACAAAAAGGACGGGGCGATGGCAAGCACAACCATGGCTGGTGCGCAGGGATTTTCCGTCAGTCGCCCGGCCCCCAGTCCCTGGCTGATCGCTATTTCGGTCATGCTCGCGACCTTCATGGAAGTGCTGGATACTTCCATCGCGTCGGTCGCCCTGCCCTACATCGCCGGTAGCCTCTCTGCTAGCAACGACGAAGCCACATGGGTCCTGACCAGCTATCTGGTAGCCAACGCCGTCGTCTTGCCGGCCAGCACCTGGTTTTCGCTCAAGTTTGGCCGCAAGCGGTTCCTGCTTGCCTGCATCGCAATCTTCACTGTGTCCTCGTTTCTATGCGGCGCAGCTACCAGCCTGTGGATGATCCTGCTGGCGCGCGCCGTACAAGGCGCCGGCGGTGGCGCTCTTCAGCCCTTGTCGCAATCGATCCTGCTGGAGAGTTTTCCTCCCGATAAGCGTGGCATGGCGCTGGCCGTCTTCGCGCTGGGCGTTGTCGTCGCCCCAGTCTTGGGGCCGACACTGGGAGGCTATCTCACCGATACGTACTCCTGGCGCTGGGCCTTTTACATCAACATTCCCATTGGCATCTTCGCCATCTTCATGATCCTGCGCTACATTGAAGATCCGATCTACATCCGGAACGCCAAGCCGGGTAAAATCGACGGGATCGGTCTGGGCCTGCTGGCGGTGTGGCTCGGTTCTTTGCAGATAATCCTGGACAAAGGTCAGGAAGACGACTGGTTTGGAGCCAACTGGATCCGTTGGACGTCGCTCCTGCTCTTTGTCACGTTTGTTGCTTTCCTCGTGCGCGAGTTCACCCACGACAAGCCGCTAGTGGACCTGCGCGTTTTCCGACACCGAAATTTCCTGATCGGCTGTATTCTCATCGCCATTTTTGGAGGCGCCCTTTATGGGCTGATCACCTTGTTACCGCTCTTTTACCAGGAGCTGCTAGGCTACACCGCCTATGCCGCGGGCTGGGCGGTGAGTCCGCGCGGCATTGGCGCCATTATGGCTCTACCCATCATCGGTGTGCTGACTAGCAAGATCGACAATCGATGGCTGATCGCCGCCGGCTTCCTTATGTTCGCGATTAGCGGTTTGGGATTCGGCGAGGTTAATCTGGCAATCTCGCAGTGGTCGTTTCTTTGGGCCATCGTTCTCAGCGGCTTTGGCTCGGGCTGCGTCTTTGTGCCGCTCTCGACCACCGCGGTTGCGGGATTGCCCAATGAGGAAATCGGAAACGCCAGTGGACTTTACAACCTGTTTCGCAACGTGGGCGGCAGTATCGGGATTTCCATTGTGAATACCATTGTTGCGCGTCATCAGCAGCTCCATCAAACGGAGCTAGTGCACTCACTGTCCCCCAGCAGTATCGTTTTCCAGAATCAGTTGCACTCCCTCGAACAGTATCTCTACACCCAAGGCTATAGCGCAGCCGACGCAACCCAAAAAGCCTATGGGCTGATCGGTGGCGAGTTGGCGGCGCAGGCCCGACTCTGGTCCTATGTCGATGATTTCCGTTACATGGCGCTAGCGTGTTTTGCCTGCATTCCGATCGTGTTTCTGCTGAAGAAGACGGTCCATAGGAAAGGTACACAAACGGTAGCGCACTAAACGATTGCGGCCTTCCCATAATTTTCCATTCGGACCTGAAAGTCTTGCCCAAAAAAGGCCCGCCCCTTGCGAGGCGGGCGAAAAACAGCAGGATCTACCCTTGGCTAGCTGCCTTCCTGGCAGATACGGGTGTAGGGATAGTTCTGGAAAGTCCACCAGCTGTTGACCGAGGTGTTCGCGTCCGCGCCAAAGTAGCGCAGGAACGTCATGTCCTGCAGGTTGTAGGTGAAGCCATGCAGTTGGTACGAGGTGCTGCCGTAGTTGGTGTGCGTCTCCAAGGGGTCGCCGATTTCGAGAACTCCGCAAGGAGTGTGATTGAAGCCATTGACCAAAGGATCGTCAGCCCACTCGCCCACTTCGTGCGACAACGCCGAAACGTCCTGCGAGAAGTCGCCCGGATGGTCGATGTAGGTAAAGTGCGCATACGACTGCGCACCGTTGGCGCTGTGATAGCCGCCGACGCAGCAACCACCCTGGGTGAGATAGGTATCGGTGGTCACGAAGATCGGGAACCCGTTGGGCTGGATCTGGGAGTGCTGGGTCATGTAGGTGCTGATCTGAGCGTCGAAGTAGTTGAGGTCCACTTCTGCCGCCTGGTGCCCATGGAACGGCATGCCGAGGTGGCCAAACTGAGACGGCACATTCAGCACCAGCTCCGGCAATTGGGTCAGAATCGCCCGCGGTCCGCCCAGAATCAGGTGGGAGTTGGGATTGTTCTGCACGATGCTCCAGAAGTTCGCCCGCTGGAAAGCGTCGATGTACTGGGTGGTTCCGACGTTCACTCCGCCTTGCGTGTAGGTGGTAGTGCCGTCAAAGATCGGCGAGGTGATGGTCCGGGACATCGGGCTGGAAGGACCGCTGCCGACTGGATCAAACGATTCCCCGGTCGACAGAATGATCTTTACCGGAATCAGGAAGGTGGTGATCACCACACCCTGGTTGGTTGAAGGATCCGCACCCACCATGGTGAACGGATAGTTGGTACCGTTGTACGTAAATGAACCGCTCCAGGTTTGCAAAGTGCTCTGAGTCTGCTGACCGAGAGGCGCCGGCTTCGGCGGAAGCACGACAAAGCGCGGAACAACGGTTTCGGTGTCTTGGGCCAAGGCGAGCGCCGAAAAGCAGCAACTTGCCAACAGCGTCAGTGCCATCATCTGACACAATGTTGCAAAAGGTGTCTTCATTAACAACATTCTCCTCTTTGATTTTCTTCCTACCGATAGGATCGTACCTGGGCCCGTCATATCCCTAGCAGAGATACCCCAGCGCAAACCATTGTCCCAAGTCCCCACGGCTGCACTCTCGGAATTGCAGTCAGCTTCGGACTATGCGGAAGGGCTAGATAGACGTTACAATCACTATAGCAGTTTAAGGTCCATCGTAACCGTGCCATCCCCCTGTTTTGACAACTATAAAACACCTTAGGACACTGTATGATTCGTTGGTGCTAAGGCCGTTCTATCCAAAAAATACTTCGGCATCCAAAAACAACTGTTGCATAAAATTGCGGCGTTTGTAATACGAAGAGTAATAGTTGCGATCGCTTCTACTAGCGCGATAGTAGGGCTTGCGAGCTAAAGGCGGGAGCGTGCTTGTGCAGGAAGTGATCGTTTCTCTTGCAGTGGTGTAAAGGAAAAATTCGTACCGGTACGAATGTGCAGAAAGCAATGCATACCGATCGACTGTGCGAATACGGACAGCGCTGGTCGATTATGGACACATGGTTCGCTGCGGTCACTGGAATGAGCCCACTGTAGCCTCGGGGCCATCCGAATAGGGGACACGCCATTGAGCAAATGTAATTAGCTGCATCTTTCTGTGCTGATGAAAGGGCTTCAGACGTTCCCGCAAACTGACGGTCTACGCTAGGAGACTTATGATCAGCGCTAGTAAGTATCTAATTTGTAGTGAATTAGTAGGTTGCCATAAGAGAAAGCTAAATGCAGGACTTATGTATGACGGAGTTAGGCTATAGAACGAATGCGACATGAGCAAAGACGAACCGAGTGCAATTGCAATAAAGTGGGACAGTTCTTAATTCTCCAAAGCAGAGGAAGATAATAGAAACGGATTAGAGGCCCAAGAGATAAGCACATTAGCAGAGTTACATGCATAACTCTGAGGAGGATCTACGAGTTCTGGATTCAGTTTTCCCGCACCACTCTCGCCAGCGCCTCGAAACTATCCTCGACTGACAAGGCACTGGTATCGATGGTGATATCGGCCTTGCGATAGAGCGGCTCGCGCACTTCGAGAATGCGCTTCAGGTCAGACATCGATTCGCGGTTGTCGGCCATCGGTCGCATGTCGCCCTGGGCGATGACCCGCTGCATATGATCCTCGGGAGTGGCGCGCAGCCACACGGTGAAGCACATGGTGAGCAAGCGCTCGAAAGTCGCCGGCTCAGAGACCAAACTTCCGCCGGTCGCCAGCACGAACCGCGGATAGGTTTCGATCACCTGATCCAGACAACGCCGCTCCTGGCGCCGGAAGCCACTCTGCCCATACAGATCGAAGATGGCGCTAAGGCTGACTCCTGCCTCCTGCTCAATCAGTCGGTCCAACTCGAGGAAAGGAACTTCCAACCGATCAGCCAGCATCGAACCCAACGTCGACTTGCCCGCACCGCGCAACCCGATGACGGCGATGCGTCCGCGACGGGCCTCGAGATCGACACTCCCGAAGTGCTGCACCAATAGGCGGCGAGCTTCCACCAACTCGGCGGCGGGAAGGCGACGCAGAAATTCAGTGCTGTGAACTAAGTCGACGGGACGCTCCGGGCCTTCGAGCACCAGGTTCTCCAGCGGTATATCAAGCGCGCTGGCGATCTGGCGCAACAGCAGAATCGACATGTTCCCTTGCCCGGATTCCAGCTGCGCGAGATAGCGCTCGGAAACACCGGAGTCCCGCGCTAGGATCTTGCGAGTCATGCCACGACGGGCACGGGCCTGGCGGACTCGCTCTCCGAGGATCCCAAGATAGTCCGACTCAGCGCCTACTTCCTCGGCCGCCGGTAAGGAACGACCGTCGGGCAACGCCTCACCCTGGCCGCTCTCCTCAAAATGCATTATGTCGCGCTTTCGGCCCACGTGGACTGCATTATACTTCCGGGGCGGCACGTATAATAGACCGGGGTGAGAAGCGATTTCAGGCCGCTAAACTGCGGCTTCAACTCAACATATGGGCTTTGACATCACCATCCTGGTGGGCACCATGACCGGCACAGCCGAAATGGTCGCGCAAGAGGTGCAGCAGGCGCTCGAGGCGGCAGGGCACCAAGCCGGCATCCAGGTGATGGATAATCTCGATGCCGGCGTTTTCCAGGCGGGTGGGGCCTTTCTCATCTGCACTTCAACCTACGGTCAAGGCGATGTGCCTGACAACGCCCAGGCGCTTTTTGGCAGCCTGGAAACGGAGAGGCCGGACTTGAGCGCAGTGATTTACGGCGTGATCGCGCTGGGCGACCGAACCTACAAGGACACGTTTTGCCAAGGCGGGATACGTTTCGACAAGCTGCTGACAGAGCTCGGCGCCAGGCGCGCGGGCGACATCCTGATGCATGATGCCGGTTCGGGCATCTTGCCTGAGGAAATGGCGGCGCAGTGGGTGGTGCCTTGGGTGGAACAGCATCTCGCACCACATCTACAAGCTCAGGGTAGGCTTTCATCGGAGATGGCATAAATGGCGACTACAATCGAAAATCAAATCGCGTCGGATGCGAAGGTGCTACAGAGCTACTTAGGCGGGAAGTGGCAGGCGGGTGCCGATCGCGGCGCCCCGCTGTTGAATCCCACGACCGGCGAGACGCTAGCCTGGGCCAGTTCCACTGGCCTGGATTTGAAGGCAGCGCTCGAGTACTCGCGCAACGTGGGAGGCCCAGGGCTGCGCCGGCTGAGTTATGCGCAACGTGCCGAGCTGCTGGGGAAAATCGCCGACGCGCTGGCGGGGCGTCGCGACGAATGGTTTGAGATCGAGCGGAAAAATTCCGGCAACACCAAGGCGGATGCGACCGTCGACGTCGATGGCTCAATCGGGACACTAAAGTATTTCGCCAAAGTTGGTGCGAAGCTCGGCGAAGCTCACATGCTGCGCGATGGAGCGTCCATGCGCCTGACGCGCGATCCGAATTTCCAGGGACTGCATGTAGGCGTTCCGCTGGATGGAGTAGCGGTCCACATCAATGCCTTCAATTTTCCTGCGTGGGGACTATGGGAGAAGGCCGCCGTCAGCCTGCTGGCCGGGGTTCCCGTCCTGACGAAGCCCGCAACCTCGACTGCCTGGCTGGCGCAGGAGATGGTGAACGCGGTGATCGAAGCCGGGATTCTTCCCGACGGTGCCCTCTCAATCCTGTGCGGCTCGCCCAACGATCTGCTCGACCACGTGCGGCTAGGCGATGTGATTGCCTTCACCGGTTCAGCGGATACAGGAGAGGGGATTCGCCGGCATCCCCGAGTTCGCCAGCAGAATGTGCGGCTCAATATCGAGGCGGACAGCCTGAATGCCGCTCTGCTGGCTCCCGATGTGACACCGGAGTCGCCGGCCTTTGCATTTTTTGTGCGCGAAGTCGTACGCGAGATGACCTCGAAGACGGGCCAGAAATGCACCGCGATCCGGCGGGTACTAGTGCCCGCTGAGCGCGCCAAAGCGGCGACGGATGCCATCACCGCGTCGCTCCGAATGGTCGTTGTTGGCGATCCGGCGAACCCGATGGTCGCGATGGGGCCGGTGGTCAATATGGCCCAGCGCAAATCGGTGGAACAGGGAATTCGCAAGCTGGCGACGCAAGCGAAGATTGCTTTGTCGCCGGAGGGATTCACGCCGCTGGACGCCAGGTTGGAGCAGGGCGCGTTCGTGCCACCGACGCTGCTGGCTGCCGGCAGCACCGATGCTGATGTCGTGCACGAGCTGGAGGTCTTCGGTCCGGTAGCGACGGTCGTTCCCTATCGCGACAAGGAGCACGCTTTTGCGCTGGCGCGGCGCGGAGGCGGGTCGCTGGCGGCCTCTGTCTTTAGCAGCGATACGGGATTCTTGGCCGCAGCGGCGGTAGCGCTGGGAACAAGCCATGGCCGGGTGCTGCTGGTGGATCCGTCGATTGGCGACAGCCACACCGGACACGGAATTGTGTTGCCCTCGCTCATGCATGGCGGCCCGGGACACGCGGGTGGCGGCGAAGAGCTGGGAGGCTTGCACAGCTTGTGGTTCTATCACCAGCGGGTCGCCGTACAAGGTTCGGCGCCTACGGTGACTACTCTGAGCGAAGGGGCGGCCGACCCGAACCAGTGAGAGTCGTTGTTCTGTCCGAAAATCCTCAAGGGGTGGCACCAAAGCTCAAAAAGGCACCACACCTTAGAATTACGCGGCGGCTCAGGTTGTGCAAAACCTCAGAGAGCCGATATTTTCCCCGCAACGACCGTTGAGCACTTCTAGGATGAATGCCTTATGGATAAACTACTGATTCTGCTTGCTTTGCATTCTGTAGCGATAGCTGGGTAAGTTGCGTAAGTAGCTGAAACAAAGCCTTCTGTGAGCACACGGGACCAGTATTCCACAAAGATTCCCACAGGACTGAGGGTTCCTGCTATCTCACCCATGCCTCGCTTTTTCAGCTTCTCAGTGGCGCCAAGGATTTGTGGGATGAATCGTGGAATGCAGTTTGGATCGATTCGATGTAACCCCAAGAAAACATTGGTGGGCGCTACAGGGGTCGAACCTGTGACTTCCACCGCGTGAATCTGGCAAGAGTAGATATTACAACAACTTACAAGACCGCGGGGAATGCCTAAATACGCGGAAGTCGTACAAGAACCTAAGTTGTGTGGGTTGGATTGCGGGTTGGTTTTCGTGTGGGTCAGCAGGTCAGCAAGAGCGAAGTGCCATCCAGGCATGCTGAAGTCTCGGTGATTAAAGAGCAACAAAGAACGACTAGACAGCGTAGCCCACAGCCTTGTGGGTCGTGCCCCTGCGGCGCCAGAATGACCTCGCTGCCGGAAGCAATGAGAACCACGTCTTCCCTAGAAAGAGTCTGCAGCTATCCAGACAGCTGGTACGACGGAAGAGTCGAGCTTCTGGTGGCCAAAGACGCTCTTCCGAGCTGGAGTTTCGTTTCTTAAAGGGCATCACTGGGACGTGGTGTCAGGCCCACACTACATCCCGATCTTCGACGCAAGAGAGATTTGGTTATAATCCGTCCCGCCTCTGAGATTTGTGTCTCTGTGTTGACGGAGGACTCTTCGTTGTTGAGCTACACACGCGGGCCGGACTGTTCGCTGTTAGACATCACAATCGGAGAACAGTTGCGTAAGACCGCTGACCGCCTTGGCGAGTCTCTCGCCGTCGCATCTTGCCATCAATCACGCCGTCTGACCTGGGCCCAACTCGACGATATAGCCGACCGCGTCGCACGAGGCTTGTGGTCACTCGGCATTCGCAAAGCGGACCGGGTGGGACTCTGGTCGTCGAACTGTGTCGAATGGGTAATGCTGCAGATGGCATGTGCCCGCGCAGGCGCGATCCTGGTCAACATAAACCCCGCCTATCGCTCTCACGAACTCCGGTTCACCCTGACCAAATCGCGCATGAAGGCGATCTTCTTATGGCATTCCGATGTTCGGGCCGACTACAGTGCGATTCTGCAGCAGGCATCCCAGGGACAATCGCTGGAGCTACAGCACACCATCTACTTCGATTCGCCACGATGGGGAGATCTGCTGCATGCTCCAGGCGAGATTCCCGACAATACTCAGGCGCAAGATGTCAGCAACATTCAATACACCTCAGGAACGACCGGTTTTCCCAAGGGCGTGATGCTGACGCACCACAACCAAGTGAACAACGGTGTGTTATTGGCGCGAGGCATGGGTTACACGGAAAGCGATCGGATTTGCA
The DNA here is from genome assembly GCA_963785825.1 of uncultured Acidobacteriaceae bacterium. Lineage (GTDB taxonomy): Bacteria > Acidobacteriota > Terriglobia > Terriglobales > Acidobacteriaceae > Bog-257. The sequence continues at coordinate 398,816 of CAWAWQ010000005.1, forward strand.
TTCCGGTCCCGCTGTATCACTGTTTCGGTTGCGTCATCGGCAACATGTCCGCCTTAGCCAGCGGCGCTGCCATGGTGTTTCCGACTTGGGCGTTCGACCCTGGCGCCACGCTAAACGCTGTGCAGGCCGAGAAATGCACTAGCGTTTATGGCGTCCCCTCTATGTTCATCGCTGAGCTGGGCCTGCCCGAGTTCTCCAGCTTCGACCTGACAAGCCTGCGCACCGGCATGATGGCTGGCGCTCCCTGCCCGGTCGAGATCATGAAGCGGGTGGTCGCGGAAATGCACTGCCCACAGCTCACGATCGGCTATGGACAAATCGAAAGTACTCCTGTTGTCACCATGTCGGAGCTGGATGATCCACTTGAAGTACGCGTCTCCACGGTTGGTAAGGCGTTACCCCGCACTGAAATCAAAATCGCGTCACTTGTCGATGGGAAAACCTTGCCTGTGGGAGAGCAAGGCGAAGTCTGTGCCCGAGGTTATATGGTCATGAAGGGATACGACGACGATCAAGAAGCCACCGCCCGTGTCGTCGACACCGAAGGCTGGCTGCATACTGGTGACCTCGGGCTCATGCGTTCAGATGGCTATATCCATCTCACCGGACGCGCCAAGGACATGATCATTCGCGGCGGCGAAAACATATATCCGCGCGAGATCGAAGAATTCCTTTACACGCATCCCAAGGTTGCAGAGGTTCAGGTCGTCGGGCTGCCTCACGAACGGCTCGGCGAGGTCGTGCTGGCTTGGATCCGGCTGCGTCCGGGCGAAACTGCGACCGAATCTGACATCCGTGAGTTCTGCCAGGGCAAGATCGCCCATTTCAAAATCCCCGAACATATTCGCTTTGTGGATGCTTTCCCCACCACCGTCACAGGAAAAATCCAGAAGTTCAAGATTCGCCAGCAGGAGGTCCAGGAGCGAGGACTCGAAGCTGTGGCGCAAACCCCAACCGCATGACCCTACCTGGTCTGGATCATTGAGACTAAGCTCGGATTAGCGGGGTGTCGTCGCTTCAATGTGCTGCCACGGGCAACGGTACCAGTTGCCCTGTTCCTAGGTTCCAGAATCCACCCTGATACGACGACGAGCCTCGCCGTAGCAATTGCGTCAGCATCGCCAGAGCGGAGTACCCGAGATTCTGATTGATGAACGGCTCTTGGTGAGTGAGGGCCTCCGCGGCACTGCACGATGGCTGATCGTCCCCCTTGTCCCGGCTGGAGACGATCTCGGGATACAGTTCGGCAACCGTCAAAAGCCGATTCTTCTTTTTCCGATTGGCTGAGTTGTTGGGCTGTCCGAGTACGAACTGTCCGCTGCTCGCGTTGTTCCCAAGGTCGAGCCAGTAGAGTACGCGAGAACGCAGTACCCAGCGATCGATCGCACGTCTGCCCTCTCCGAGAAGTTGGGGATTTCACAGCGCACCCTGACACGCCGTCTGACCCAGCATTCGCGTCTGACTGCAGCCGAGTCGGATCGTGCAGTTCGATTGGCCAGGGTGTATGCGACTGCTGTTGAGATGATCGGCAACGACGACAGAGCCGCGAAGTGGCTGCGCGCACCAAACCGGGCGCTTGGCGGCCATGTTCCCATTGACCAACTCGACACAGATCCAGGCACAAAAGAAGTGGAAAACATCCTCGGGCGTATCGCCTACGGCGTGTACAGCTGATGCTTTTGGAGAATGCGCTGTCAGGTACATGCGCCTGCGAAAGACAGTCCGGATACATCAGTCGGAGAGTGTGCGTAGTCTCCGAGGTTTATATCAAACCAAATGCCTACCGATAAACCACTGATCGCCTTCGGCGCCGCCAACGAGAAGCACTATTCCGTCTCGGAGATCGCACAGCTTTGGAATTTGAGCGACCGAACGATCCGCCGCATTTTCGAGAACGAACCTGGCGTGCTCTGCTTGGGCAGACCTGAGACGAAACACAAAAGGGGATACAGAACCCTCCGCATCCCCGACACGGTGATGCAGAGAGTTCACCGCCGACTGCAAATTGCCGGCTGAAAAGATTCACCTATTCTTCGATCTTCCCCTCTGCCCATGGTCCACCCGGCGGCCATGACAGACTTCGTTGACCTTCTCCGATGGACACGATGAGCGGCACTATAAAGCGCTGGATTGCCTCCACAACTTCTTGCAGCGACATGACCGGTACGTAAGGCTTGTTCTTCGTGATGAAGGCACCCCACTGCCGTTTTTTGACGTCGTCTTCGAAAAACTCTGGAGTAAACACCATTGGAAGCGATTTTCGAGGAAGCTGGGTTCGCCGCCTCTCAAATGTCCGCTCGATCGCCTCGGAAAGAACCGCTCCATCAAATGAGAAGAGTTCTTGGAGGCTTCGCAGGTCATGGAAGTCCTTCATCCGGCTGTTTGCGATACCCAGCTTCACCACGGCCTCAAACTTCTCTGCAACCACAGTCTCTTTGGGATAGGTGAGCAGCACAGGTGCAGGTCCATTCAGAATCACGGGGTATGTGCTCTCCACTGCCCGAGGCGTGATGACGTCACCAAATCCGATATCGATCTGGATAGGTATGCGGGCTCTTTCCAAGAAGCCCAAGAAATTTACGCGCACCCCTTCGTAATCCGCATTTTCCTTGATGCGGTCGGCTGTCACCGTTGCGGGATCGAATACCAGTCCGTCATCCTCAACCGCAACCATGCAGAGTTCTCTGAATATCTCCTGAAAACGCGACGGGTCGCTGTCGCCCTGCGAAAGAAAATCGGCGTCCCGCGTCGGGCGGTATCGCTGCTCGGTCCACAGTTCGAAGAGCAGTGCGCCCTTGAGTATCAACATCGCTTTGTAACGGGACTTGCTGATCCGGTACAGCATCCGTTCTAGCGCGTATTTCGTCAGCACCAGGCCGAAGTCATCGTTGCGCTCGCGAGCAAGGTTCAGCAGGCGCTGTCTGACTGATGCGGCAACGTTCTTTACATCTTTGGTCACGAAAGCGATTCCATGTAGGGACGCATGACGTTCGCCACTCGACAGACTCTCGCCGCCTTCCATAGTTCATCCATGGTCGCCTTCCGCTGCCGAAGCGCCTCTCGGAGCGATTGGATGGCAACGTCTGTCCCCACCTTGGATTTGAACTTGAAGCAGTCGGCAACCGTTTTGGCCGGGCTATATACGCGAATGCTGCCATCTTCCGTAGAACGTTTCGTGATACCGAACTCGAATGCCTCGCCTGAGAAATGCACAGCCCGAATGGGCGGATAGCTCGTCCGGGGTTTCCAACTGCCGCGTTTCAGCGCAATCCAGACTTCGAACGGATTTTCTGTTGTCAGTTCATGGAAACGCAGAGCCGAGGAGAGACATATAACAGCCTGGGGCACTCTCTTGCAGACCTCTACCAGCGTCCGATGTTCCGTGGCCGGGGACTGGGGCGAACTATAGAGTCCCCTGCTGACGCGTTCGAGATTACCGGCCCGAACCAGGCGCAGTAGGGTGTTGCGGGGAATGCCTAGCGTATCGAGGTCCCGCCCGCGTATAACCGATTCTCGTTGCGCGAGTTGCAGAACGCGCTCCGCCGCGGTTTTCATGTACCGAGTGTACCAAAACCTATATAGTTGTCAACATCTATATATGTTTTGGTACAACGCTGGCTCCCGCATACATCAGCTGACCAAAAAGCGACTTACTGCAAACAGGGCAGCCCGGCGGCTATGGCGTTCCCGTTTCCACTACAACCGACAACCAGAATATTGGTGGCGGCTCGAACAATTGCGGGTCAGAGGTATGGTCACGGTACTGCACCGCAACGGCTGACGACGGGGGAACTGGATAGCGTTCTGCCGTCTCAGGCCGAGAATTGGCAGTTGTTCGGTTGTATACGCCAGCCCAGCAACTGGCCGAGAGCTCGGATATCGCCGCGCTTGTGTTCACTCTTGCGAATTCCAAGCACGGCCAATTGTTTGAAACGCACCGATTCCGGATGGCTCAGCCGGAAAATGGAGATCCGCTCGAGTTGGCTGGCAAGGCGTTTCGCGCAATGCGACAGCGCAACCTCCGGAATGACGAGGATCAGAACGCCGGCCGTTATGAGCCATCCGTAACAGTGGTCGAGGAACACAAGCTCACCCCTGTTGCCATTGTTGTCCCGTTGTGGCTCTCCCAGGAATTCGATCTTGTCGGCATAAACGTACGTCATGTACTTCTTGCCGCCGGATTGCTTGTCGTCCCAGGATTCGGTCCGTTGACGGCCTTCGAGAAAGATCCGGCTTCCTTTCTGCAGGTGTTCGGCCACAGCTTCGGCGCGTTTGCCGAACGCCTTGATCTTGAACCACTCGGTGTGTTCCTGCGGCTCGCCGGCGCTGTTCTTCCAGCGCTCGGTATTGGCAATGGTGAAGGTGGTGATGGCGGTGCCACCTGAGGTGTATTTCATCTCCGGGTCTTTGCCCAGATATCCGATCAGCAGAGTCTTCTGCATGGGGTGTTCTCCTGTAAGTCGAATTGAGAAGTGGCGCAAAATGGGTGAATCAAACAAGGCCGGCCTTTGTCATCTCGCGGCGAAGAGCAGCGCGAAAGCGCTCGTCGGCAGAGGGGGCTGGCGAAGTTTCGGTGGCTCGGTTTGCCGATAACCCGGTGACAATCTGACGTACCGAGTTTGCGGAAAAGCGATAGACGGCTTCGTGCGCCTGGTTGTGGCGAAGGTACAAAGAACGAATGCGCGCAGCGGACATAGTTGCCATTGGGTAGTCTCCTTGTGAGTTGTGTTGGTGTTGAGTTCGGTCGACTGTGAAAACGGCGGAGGGAATAGTTGTGGCGCAAAGCTACAAACGGGGGACCGGGCCACCGTGAATGACGCTCGCCCGAAATACCGAACTAGAACCTACTTCGGGGATCAGAGAAACTTGGTGGGATTGGAAGGCCCGACGGAGTCACGGGATCGCGCTGGCCAACCGTAAGGCTGTAACCTTGGTACATGGTTAGTCGACCGAAGAAACGCCGCAAAATTCGCCCGGAATTCGGCTATGACACCTTCTCACGGAGTCGCTGCAAGCTCGCCCGTGAACTCTTTCAACCATACCCGGATTTCATCGCGCACGCTTCTGAATTTGTCGAGTTGCTGCTCGCTCGGAGCAGCGCTGGGTCCTCGAAGCTGTGATGTATCCGTTGTCCATCTCCGAGAAAAAGCGGGCATGATTCCTTGGCGTTATCGCAAACCGTGATTACGTAATCGAAACGCTGGCTGGAAAACTCATCCACAGACTTGGAGCGATTCTGCGAGATGTCGATGCCAACCTCTGACATCGCCGTGACGGCATTCGGATTCAATCCGACCGGCTTAGTGCCCGCGCTGAACACCTCAAGTTGATCTCCCGCCATGTTCTTTAGCAGGCCCTCCGCCATTTGGCTTCGGGCAGAGTTGCCGGTGCAGAGAATAAGAACTCGCTGCCGATTCATCGAACCGCCTTTCCGTAAGGGTCACAGATTTGGGGCATCGGCGCTTCGGCCACTTCATCACGAAAATAGCGACGCTGAAAGTAGAACGCTACGTTTACGAGTCCGATCATCACTGGCACTTCAACGAGCGGTCCGATTACTGCCGCGAACGCTGCGCCTGAGTTAATGCCGAAAACTGCCACCGCCACGGCGATCGCCAGTTCAAAGTTGTTGGAAGCAGCGGTAAACGCCAGCGTGGTGGTTTTCGAGTAATCCGCCCCGACTTTGCGGCCCATGTAAAACGAGACCAGGAACATCACAATGAAGTAAATCAGGAGCGGAACAGCGATCCTGATCACGTCCAGCGGCAGTCGGACGATGTATTCGCCTTTTAGCGAGAACATCAGGACAATCGTGAACAGGAGTGCGATGAGCGTCAGCGGGCTGACGCGCGGGATGAAATTGTGCTCGTACCAGTCCCTGCCCTTAGCGCGGACCAGCACGGTGCGGGTCAGGAACCCGGCAAGAAATGGGATGCCCAGGTAAATGAACACGCTCTTTGCAATCTCGGCAATCGAGACATTGACCACCGCGCTGTGCAGTCCGAAATACGGTGGAAGGACTGTGATGAAAACCCACGCATAGATCGAATAGAAAAAGACTTGAAACAGCGAATTGAAGGCGACAAGTCCCGCCGCATATTGCGTGTCGCCCTTCGCCAGCTCGTTCCAGACGATTACCATCGCGATGCAGCGGGCGAGCCCAATCATGATCAAACCGGCCATGTACTCGGGATAGCCACGCAGAAAGACGATGGCCAGCACAAACATGAGAATCGGTCCGACGACCCAGTTTTGCAGCAGCGACAGCCCTAGCACTTTCTTGTTGCGAAAGACCTCATGCAGTTCCTCGTACCGAACCTTTGTGAAGGGCGGATACATCATCACGATTAGGCCAACTGCGATCGGTATAGATGTTGTTCCGACGCTAAACCGATTGAGAAACGGCACGATCCCTGGCAGGAGCCAGCCTGCGACTACACCAACGATCATGGCCGTGAAAATCCATGCCGTCAGGTAGCGATTAAGAAAGCTGAGGCGAGAGCGTTTGCTCATTCTGTCTCCCAAAATGCAAGTGGGGGTTAGCTCGGCACCGGGATAATGGCTTCAGGGGACCCTGATACCAGCCCAGCGTACGCTATGGTCTTGTTTTCGTGTGTGATTGCCAACTTTTTTAATTTTTCATTCCCGGCCGATCTGGTCGATTTCTCTTTGTATCGCAAGCTTGTCGAGACTGGTCAGTGGCAGGCACATGAAGATACTAATTCGACGATCGAGCATGAAGAAGGCTTCGCGAAACGCCCGCGACACTTCTTCCTCCGTACCCTTAATAGCGGCGGGATCGGGAATCCCCCAATGCGCAGTCATAGGTTGCCCGGGCCAGACGGGACAAACTTCCTTTGCAGCGTTATCACAGACCGTGAACACGAAATCCAATTCTGGCGCCCCCGGGTTGGAAAACTCTTCCCAGCTTTTGCTGCGCAGCCCCTCAGTGGGCAGGCGTGCTCCTTCCAATTGCTTCAGTGCCTCTGGATGCACGAATCCGGCTGGATGGCTACCAGCACTATATGCGATGAAATTGGGAAGGCCCTTCCGCTTTAGAATGGCTTCGCCCATGATCGAGCGGGCCGAATTGCCCGTACACAGAAAAAGCACGTTGTAACGTCCTTGCATTTCTGCACCTCGCACTTGCGACGAAATCAAACTCTAGCTGCGTCCCGCGCGGATGAGCGACTCGTTCTGGACTTCCCCAGCGCGGAATGAGGCTTCCATTCGCTGACTGTGCACGAGCCCGCTGCAATAGCCTTTTTCAGGGTTGCGGTGTCGCGCTGTAACTGCTCCTGATCTTCAAAAGCCTGCCGGAGGAACTCAAAGAGCAGGCGCTTCGTGGCCTCTCCAGGATCCGTGAGTCGGTAATAGATACGGTAGCCATCACGGCGATCAATCACCATTCCGGAGTTCTTCAGGTAAGACAAATGGCGAGAAACATTGGGCTGCGAATTGTCCAAGACGTACTGGATGTCGCACACGCAGAGCTCGCCGTGAAGAAGCAGGTTGATGATTCGCAGGCGGTTATTGTCGCCGAGCGCCTTAAAGTATTGTTCTAAATTCTTCATTCTTGAAATACCTCGGTTAATAAGCGCTGAGCGCCTCATTCATTTGCAGCAGCCGTGCTTCTCCCACTGGCGCATCGGTCTGCCACGAAACCAAGAAAACTCGATCTGTCAGCTTTTGCACTTCCTCAATGTAGCGCCACTCCAGTCCTGCGCGCTGCGCGAGGATCGGATCAGCCGTACCCGTTGGAAGAAAGCTTTGGTTTACGACCCAGGCATACGGTGTGATTTCTGCGCGCTCAAGATCTTCCTGCAGCCGGGCCGCTTCGTGAACCGGCGTGGCCTCCGGTAGGGTTACGAGCAAGACCCCTGTGAAGTCCGGGTCCCGGAGTTGCGGCAGGAGTCGCCGCACGGCATCGGGAATATAGCTCAGGTTTCGGGCGACATCGCGGTGATAGGCTTCCGCAGCATCCAGCAGGAGCAGAGTGTGTCCCGTGGGCGCAGTGTCGATAACCACGAATCCCTGATTGCCTTCGTCAACGCTGCGAGCGAACGCGCGGAAAACCGCGATCTCCTCTGTGCAGGGCGAACGCAGGTCTTCTTCCAGCAGCGCTCGAGCTTTCTCGTCCAGGTCGCGCCCGTTCTCCGCCAGCACCTCTGCGGTGTAGGCCCGAGTTTCATATTCTGGATCAATACGGGTAACCCGCAGACCCGGCACATTGCCATCTATAGACATGGCTACGTGTGCGGCAGGATCGGTAGTTGTAAGCAGGACCTCGTGCCCCATTCGCGTCAACTCGACTGCAATCGCCGCCGCGATGGTCGTTTTACCAACCCCACCTTTGCCCATCGTCATGATGACGCCTTTGCCTGACGCCGCTAACGCAGGCAGCAATTCCGCAATTCCCGGCGCAGGCGACGCGGCCATCCTTTGGGGGCTGGCTGCAGAAGATTGGTCGAGTTCATCTTTGCCAAGATGCCGAAGAGCTTCAACTCCAAGCAAAGAATGAGCGACGAGAGGCACGACCGTAGTGCGTAGATCTCGCAAACCTGCGGGAATTCCCGCCAGCGCTGTTTGGCCTCTCTTTTCAAGACCGGCAGCGATCACGTCGCTTTGCGATCTCGCGTGGAAGACGCCATTTACGATTAAGCGCTGATTGCGAAGCTCCAGCAGTTCCAGTTCAAGCCGGGTGCGTTCCGCCTCTGCCAATGCCGATCTTTCAGGCCGGCTGACCAAATAAACCGTGGTCCGGCTGCCGTCGCACAAAGCTCGCACGGTCTGGTCATAAAGTTCGTGCTGCGATTGCAATCCAGCCAGCGGGCCGAGACAGGAGGTGCCACCTAAGTTGGTTTCAATGAATCCTGACCAGGCTGCCGGAAGCTGCAATAGACGCAACGTGTGTCCGGTCGGCGCGGTATCGAAAATGACGTGATCAAACTCCGCAGTGGATTGAGCGTCGCCAAGTAGCTTGGCAAATTCCTCAAACGCAGCGATTTCGACCGTGCATGCTCCTGAGAGCTGTTCTTCGATGCTCTTCACTGCCGCCTCAGGCAGTAGACCTCGGTATGGTTCGACGACCCGTTCCCGGTACTGCTTGGCGGCTTCCTCGGGATCGACGTTCATGGCGAAGAGCCCCGGAACGCTCTCGACTGGAGTCGGCCGCATGCCGAGGGTCGTCCTCAGCACTTCATCCAAATTAGAGGCGGGATCGGTGCTGATCAGAAGCACACGCTTGCCCTGGTCTGCCAGACCGATTGCGGTGGCAGAAGCAATGGAGGTTTTACCCACCCCTCCTTTACCCGTAAACAGCAGGTTCCGGGTAATCTGGCCCGGCAGCTTCATTGCTTCGATCCCAGATTGCCAATCCCCACCAGGTCGGCTGAATGCTGCTTGAATTGCGGTCCAGGCTCGTAAGCGACCCCGGCAAAACCAGCCAGTTGCTCACGGGTTGGATAGACACCCTCGGAAACCGCTTCGCCATCGACCAAAATCAGGGGAAGGCACTCCGTGCCTTTGCTGTTCAGAATGCCTTTGACGAGAGGGTTGCTGGTAAACGCCGCAGTTTGCTGCGCCAGGTTGTACCGTTCGACGGCAATCCCTTTGACCTGAGCCAATCGAGGTTCGCAGCGAACTGCGGCAGCACCGGGTCCACGGCAGGACCGCAAACCCCCGTGGAACAGCACATCGCCGGATCGAACACTTCCAGTGTTTTCATTTCGCCCCCAGACACTATATTCGCATAGCCGTATATACTTATACAAGTGGGAGCGGGTTCGATTGACGTCTGCAATCGACGGCCGTGTGGATTCGAGCGGTTATCGGAGCTGAGGTTGCTCCACAACCGTCGCAAGCCAGCCGGCAATCTCTTCGGCCCGCGGCACGCGTCCGTACGACTTAACCTCTCCATTCACCACCAAGGCGGGGGTGGCCATGACCCCGTAAGCCATGATTTCTTTTATGTCTTCCACCTTGATCAGCGTTGCCGGAATCCCAAGCCGATCAACCGCTGCCTGCGCTTCGTTATAAAGCCTCTTACAATTTGTGCAACCAGGTCCAAGAACTTAGATTCCATATTCACCTCGCTAAGTAGGCCTCAGGCAAATTGTTCCAAATCGAAAGGGGCCTGAAGCCATGGTGTCGATTTAGTAATGCCAACCAGTCCTGTTGATCAAAGAAGGAGGTTGAAAGTGTAGCCAACGATCAGAATCCCGACGGCAACCACCGCCACAAACGTCGCGATCAACTGGGGCCGCAAGACTTTCCGCAGAATGATGGTTTCGGGAAACGATAGGCCGATCACCGACATCATGAATGCCAGCACGGTTCCCAGCGCCGCACCTTTGCCGAGCAACGCCTGCACGATGGGGACGATGCCGGCAGCATTCGAGTACATGGGTACCCCTATCAGCACCGCCACCGGCACCGACCACCACGCGCCTTTGCCCATCAGGCTGGCCATAAAATTTTCGGGAACGTAACCGTGAATGCCAGCGCCAACTGCGATGCCCGCGATCACGTACAGCCAAACTCTACCGACGATGTCCCGTACCGCCGCAGTTCCCATGTGAGCCCGTTCTGACCAGCAGAGCTTGTGCTCCTGCTCGGAACTGCCGGCGAGCTCGGTCGCATACACCCAGGGCTCGATATAGTGCTCCATTTTCAGTCGTCCAATCGTCCACCCGGCAAT
>CAWAWQ010000006.1:0-1349602 GCA_963785825.1 uncultured Acidobacteriaceae bacterium
ATACTTTCAATAGCTTACAAATGGCGGCACTCGGTTGGCACTCCATTGCTGGGGAGTCATGCTGACGACTCTGCTGTTTGCCTCCCTCGTGTCGTCCCGCCATCGCAGTCCCGTAAACGTGCATCGTGGTCTTGATGTCGGCGCGACGCATGAGGTCCTTCTGGATCCCTGGCGGCGTTCCGTTGCTGCCCACCCACGTGCGGAACGTGTGCCAGCCTTGCTTCTCGAGCCCCGCAAGTTTCGCCGTCGGGATGATGTAATCCCGTTGCACAGCAATTGGTGTAATCCGGCATCTGGCCGGCAACGAACGGCGATGCCCAGTCCGATTCAGCTTTGAACTTGATCTCTTCCAGGGAATTCCGCAACCCCGGGCATCAGGCGACCCGCGTTTCCGCGAATATCCGGGGCACCACAAGCGAAGTTGGCAACTAGAAGGTAAATGCCACGCCGCCGCGCACGCTGCGGGCGGATTGCACCAGGTACACGGTGCGGCCATCCGGTCCAATTACCGGTACATAGCCCTGGGCCAGTAAGTTCCGAATGTCAATCAGCGCTTCCATGTTTCCCGGCATGCCGTGGAAGTGAGGAAGCGGCTGCCTCAGGAAGAGATTGAAGAATGGATCGGTCTGCCCGGCCGAAGCATTGAACAGATCAACCGGAACCAGGGTTTCGCCGCTGGTCCAGCGATACGACGCAATCCAGTGCGTCCGCGAATGCGGAATGCTGCCGTTCAGCTTCAGCGCAGCGGTGTGCCTCCAACCCGGATTGAGGCTGTTGCGGACTGCATACCAGTTGACGTTGGGCTGTTCCAGTTCGAGCACGCCACCGTAGCCGTAATCCAAAGTAGCGGTCAGCTCGTTCGACAATTTGTGCTGGAAGACGAAACGCACGCCTTGCGCCTGTAATTCGCCGCCGTTGTAGCTGAAGGTGCCGGAATAGACGTCAGGCAGAATATCGCCGGTATCTACATTGATGTCGCCGACCCCAAGCAGCGCGGGATCTTTCACGCGATCATTAAAATACGCGAACTGGAGCTTATTGCCGCCGAAGCGCTGTGAAATGGATATCTCGTGGTGGTGAGCGTTCTCCAACAGCGGCTCGCCATTGATCATGGTCATGCGCGGACCGCTCTCGCTCAGGTCGGCGGGAGCGGAATCGAAGCCCTTGCTGGCCCGCGTATTGGGCTCGGCGGTGGCATACCGGTATTCGAGAATGGTATTGCTGGTCAAGTGCAGATCGATCGCCGCCGAGGGACGGAAGGCGTTCACTTCGCGGCCCAGGAACTGAATCGCCTGCCCTTCGCTACCAATCTGGAAATCCAGAAGATCGCCGACCGAGAAGCCATCGCTGTACGACATGGAAATGGCTTCCAGCGCTCCTCCATGGGGCACCGTCTCCGGGGCAGAGAAGCGCCGCACCATTAAGGCAATCGAGGGGCTCCATCCATCGTTGTCCTTGTCGTTGCGGACGTACGAGGCGCGGATCACGCCATCGGGCGTGCCGCTTCCATATCCCAGATCTCCGGAGAAGCCTAATGTGCCGGTGTGGAAGATCGACTGCTCAACGTTAAAGGATGTCCCCAGGTCGGAGGCGCTGCCATAACCCTGGCTGGAGCCGCCGGCCATGAAAGCCAGCGTGCCTTTGAGCGACTGATCCTGTTCGCCCGTCTCCACCATAATTGCGGAATCGCCGTCGAAGCGCAGAATCGGACGATTTGCGGCGGAGCGTAAGGTCCATTTCCAGCTATCGTCGTCATTGTCGGTCTTCTTCATCGGCGGAAGCATGCGCACGGCTTCAAACAGGGTGTTGAGCGTAATGTTCAGGACCTTGCTGGCGCCCGCGGCGAGCGCTACATCTTCGCGCAGCGTGGGCAAAAAAGAAGGAGCAGATACCTGCACGTCATACTTGCCCGGGATAACGCCACTCAGGCTGAAAAAGCCCTTGGCGTCGGTATAGACGATCTGCGAAGATCCGGTGACGCCCAGCAATTCTACTGCGGCGCCCATTTGAGCTATGCCGGCGGAGTTCCGGACGTACCCTGATATCGAGCCCGGATTGACCCCTGCGGACGCGGTTATGCCCAACGAGACCGCTACGACCATCCATGCCAGTATTCGGGTCATCTTCTCAACCTCCTGTCAGAGGTCCCGGGAGCGAAAATGCCACGGGCGGGAAACCTCGCGTCCGCGGCTCCCAAATTACTCGACAACGAACCGCACCGAAGGCGCGATCTGCTGCTTGGAAACGTTATCGTCAACCTTAACCGTCAGTTTGTAAACACCAGGCTGAAAAGTATTCAGCGACAAACTCTTCTCCAGCGTCATCTGGTCGCCAACATTCGGCATGCCATCGGTGGACTCGGAAGAGTGCAGCACCGGTTGGTTGTTGGCCGTATTAACGATTTCGTATTCAATCTTGGCCGAAGATTTCTTTGTCTTTTCGTCTGGTTGAAGATTATAAACCTGCATCCACAGGCTCATGCGCTGATCGTGCTTGAAGCTGGCGGGTTTTCCGTCGGCGCCATCCAGGTGCGGGTAAGCCAGCTTGGTCTCGCCGATCACGAAGCTGCCTGCGCCCACGTTCTTCGTGGGCACTTTTTCCATCCTGTCGGCGAGAATCAGGGAAGAGGACGCCAGCTTGTCCTCGTTGTATTCCGGAACCATGATGCCGTGGCTCCAGGTGCCCACGCGGTCGCCATTGACGTCTTTCACCACCACGTCAATGCGGTAACGGCCGGGCCGAAGAGGAACCGCCTTCCAGTAGAGCGAGGAATGTTCCGTCGTTTTTTCCAGCAACTCTGCCGGCACATCGACCTGCACCGTGTCTTCGAAGGTCTGGGCGACCCGACCGGTAATTCCGGTGACCCGGCCGAAGATGTTGACTGTGCCGCGCTGAACGCCGTCCTTGTTGACGAAAGTGATGTCTTTGTTCTTCACCTGCAAAGTGATCGGCACCAGCACGGTGTCACCGGTGACCTTCACGAAATCGGTGCGCACCTCGAAAGGCATCAGGTTGATGTTGATCTTGTGGCTGACGACTTCTTCCAGATCCTTGAACTTGACCTTGGGAGGCGTCTGCACCTTGGCCAGCATCTCCATCTTGTCGAATTCTTTGCTGTTTTGCAGCCCCTGCTCGGGACCGGCATTGTTGCCGAAGGGATCCATGCGCTGCGCCTTGCTGCTTAGCCCCATCTGCTCATACAAAGTCGCGCCGCCGGGCGTATGCAGCAGCGCATCTTTTTCGTTGGTATCCATGGTCAGGTGGTAATCGCCGCACGAGCAGCTATCCACGAATTCCAACTCAACTTCCTGACCCACGCCTTCAAGATAACGGTAACGCCAATCCTCATAGGGATAGGTGGTGGTGGTGCCACCGCCTTCCGACTGCGGCCGATCGTAAGTGCCTCCCGTGGGATGCGCTTCGATCTGATCGGGCGCGCCCCACGTGATGTAGATGCGTCCGCGATCGGTCTTCCATCCGGGAATGCCGGCCGCAAAATGCTCGTTGGCGTAGGCGATGCGGCGGTAATGCTCTTCCTTATATTCGTTATCCGGCGTATCGGGAGTCGGGTCGCGACGCAGCCAGAATTGCTCGATGAACTGATCGCGTTCCTCGTCGTTGGAGAGCTGCTTGAAAGCCGCCTTCTCCTCGGGCGTGATGATGTAGACCACGTCCTGGTTGAGCCATTTCTTGTAGGTCGAGCTCAACTCCTGCTTCAAAGCCTTGGAATGGGCCTTCTTCTGGCTCTGCGATAAAGGCCGCTGCAGCGGATCAACCGCTTGATCGGGGTTTTGGTTCTGCCCTGCGGACTTCTTATCGCCTTGCGCCGACTGGCTGGCGGCAGTACTGGATTGATCGCCCGAGGGTGCGGCTGAATTTTGTGCCGCTAATGAACTGGAAAATCCAAAGGCCAACAACCACGACAGACAACAAAGGGGCAAACGTAAATTCATCGGGAAAAACGCACTCCTCGGGTACATCTAGCGCTCTTAAATTGTAAGTTTTTGCACCCCTGAAAGCAAGGCGGATGTCTCCTGGGTGCAACTCGGCGGTAATTACCGCTCCTGCCCTTTGGCAACCCAATTTCCGCCGGTAAGTTGCTAATGATTCAAATAAACGGCGATTTCGAGCGGCTTGCAAAAGGAAGGCCGGAAGGTGTCGGCGCTGCCCGGGTCCACTACCACGAACCTCCCATCCTAAGCCCTTTGGCTTTGCAGCTATAATGAATAAATCGGAGAGAGGTCCCGAACCGAGCGCCGCGCTGCTGCGCGGCCAATCCAAGGCCCAGTCGAGTGGCGCCATCGGCACTCCGGAAGTCAGTGCTCTCCAAAGGAACCTTAGGCCGTCTCACTTCGTACTATGTCCCAGGTGAAGTGCGCGCCAAGCCGATTCCCAACTGAGGTTCAATGAAGAACTGGAAGAAAGTCGCGTTAATCACCGGCGGGGCCGTGGTGCTGTTAGCTATCGTCGGCTTCACGGTACAGCAGAGCCGGAGAGGACTGGTTGCGGTCCAGACCGGGAAAGTCGCTCGTGAGGATCTGGCCTCGGTAGTTACCGCCTCGGGCGAAATCAAACCCAAACTCTATGTGAACATAGGCGCTATTGTTCAAGCCAAGATCACCCATTTGTATGTGAAAGAAGGGGACCGGGTGAAGCAGGGCGAGCTGCTGGTGTCGCTGGACAATATCCAATACGCCGCCGACGTTGCCGCCGGCAGCGCCATGCTGAACGCCTCGCGTATGGACGCCGATGCTGCGAAAGCGGCGGTAAATACTGCTGACGCCGATCTCAACCAGGCCAAGGCGGAATACGAACGCGCTACCCTCGATTACAACCGGAACAAGGAGTTATATGACGCTCAGCTGATTGCCAAGGCTGACTATGACACCAAGAAGGCGGCATTCGATACCGCTGCTGCACAGGTGGGTCAAGCCAAAGCGAAGCTGGCACAAGCCAAGGCAAACCTCGATTCGGCTCACGGGCACATCGGGCAAAATGCTGCGAGCTTGCGCCGCGTGAGCGACGTTCTCAGCAAGACGGAATATCGTGCTCCGTTTGATGGGGTGGTAACCAACCTACCGGTGCGCGAGGGCGAGACTGTCGTTCCGGGCATCCAGAATTCGCCTGGCAGTACGCTGATGACCGTTGCCGATACTTCCGTGATCACCGCCGAGGTGAAAGTCGATGAGAGCGACATCGTGAACGTTCGCCTGGGTCAGCCGGCGGAAATCACCATTGATGCCATGCCGAAGCAGAAGTTCAAGGGTACGGTGACGGAGATCGGTGGCAATGCTGTGCTGCGCTCGACGGGCGTCTCTACCTCGCAAACTACTTCCAGCGGACAAGAGGCGAAGGACTTCAAGGTAGTGGTGGCATTGCAGGATCCGCCGCCCCACCTGCACCCTGGCTTGTCGGCGACTGCCCGCATCACGACCGCAAAAAAGAGTAGCGCTTTGGCCATCCCCATCCAGGCGCTCACCATTCGCGAACGCGGCGAGCTGACGCCGGAGAAGAAGGGCAAGGATACTAGTGTGCAAGCCGCCGCGCCGGCGGGTGCGAATCCCAAGGAAGAGTTGCAAGGTGTGTTCGTGGTCAGGAACAAGAAAGAAGCGGTTTTCGTACCCGTAACCACGGGCATCAGCGGCACCACCGACATTGAAGTGACCGGTGGTGTTAAGGAAGGTGACGAAATCGTCATCGGCAGCTACAAAGTTCTGCGCACCTTGCGCAACGGGGCCAGCGTCAAAATAGATAACACGACCAAGCCGAAGGAAGACGAGTCGTAGGCAGTTTGAGCCCGGCGGCCGCGGGGCAGGATCGGAATCCATGACCAATGCAGAGCAGCAGGGCGCTGAGGAGAAGAGGATGGCAACGGAATTAGCAAGCTTGGCGGAACCGCAGATCTCGAGCGTGCCCGACCAATGCATCATTTGCACCGAAGACCTGTGGAAGACCTATGACATGGGTTCCGAGCAGCAAGTGCACGCACTGCGCGGCTTGAACATCCGCATCCAGCGCAACGAGTATGTTGCCATCATGGGACCCTCCGGCTCCGGCAAGTCGACCCTGATGAACCTGATCGGGTGCCTGGACACTCCCAGCAAAGGCAATTATTGGCTGAATGGGCAGCTGGTGAGCGAGTTGGACGACGACGAGTTGGCCCGCATCCGCAATAAGGAAATCGGCTTCGTTTTTCAGACTTTCAACCTGCTGGCGCGCGCCACCTCCCTGCACAACGTCGAGCTGCCGCTGATCTACGCCGGTATTCCCGCCGAGGAGCGCATTGAACGCGCCAAGAACACGCTGGCGTCCGTGGGCATGGAGAAGCGCATGAATCACAAGCCCAATGAACTCTCCGGCGGCCAGCGACAGCGCGTCGCCATCGCCCGCGCCCTGGTCAATAATCCTTCCATCATTCTCGCCGACGAGCCCACCGGCAATCTCGACTCTCAGACCGGCATCGAGATCATGGCGCTGTTCGACAATCTTCATGACCAGGGCAATACCATTGTGCTGGTAACGCACGAGCACGATATCGCCGAATACGCACATCGCGTTATTCACATCCGCGACGGGCAGGTCTTCAGCGATCAGAAGACGGCAAGAGCCTAGCGACGGTTCGTCAGCTTTCGAAATACCACAAGCAAGTTTCCTGAATCTCTAATCCCATGGTCTGCTGCCGCTTCGCGTGGAGCCCGCCAACAGGTGTAACCTTTTGACTAGGGATTTCTCCAAGCGAGCTAAGACCATGTCCTTGCTCAATCGTGTCGTCCTCATCCTCGGGCTCCTAAGTGTTGTTTCCAGTTCCGCTCTCGCCCAGTTTCCCATGCCGATGAATCGTCCCGAAGAGGACACACAGCCGGCGCAAATCCGCGAGCTGGTCTCGAAGTACTGCCGCCTGGATTATGAAGGAGCGCGGCTCGACCCGCAGGCGTGGCCAAAGTTTCAATCGCTGGTCTGGTGGCAATCCGACCCCGGCTACAACCAGATCAACGTCGTCGCCCGGTACAGTGTCGAAGCGCCGCCCGCTTCCAGCCACGGCAAATACCTGGTCACCGTTCAATACCGCTTGTTGGGCGTCTATGATCTGTCGAATGGATACATGCCGGAACCAACCGGCACAACTCAGAATGTGGACTTCAGCGTCTCTTCGGAGGACAATCAGTGGCGGATCGCCGATGCCGAGAACACGCTTCCGCATCCCTCCCGGGCGGCCATGCTGAAGTGGCTCAATGAGAAGCTGAACTCGACGCAGGACGAAGCTGCGAAAACCCGCTACCAGGGCGCGCTGAAGCTGCTGCAAGCGCAGTCGGCGTCGCCGTTCGCGAAATAGGAGCTACGCAACAAAGCCTCCCCGGTGGGAGGCTTTCTCGCTGAACCCTGTCTTGCTGGATCTACTGTTGCGCGCCGACCGGCGCTGAAGCGGGCTTCTGCTCCGCCGTTGCTGCCGGTGTCTTCACCGTGAAGTAATCGTGATCATAGAGGTTGCGGTACAGGACGCCGGCGAGTTCAGCCGCCTTGGGACCGAACGTCGGCCGGCCGCCTTCAAGAAAAACCACAGTCACAATGCGGCCGTACTGCGTGTTGGCAAATGAGGCGAACCAGCCGAAGCGGGTGCCGTCTTTGGAGCACGTCCCCGTCTTGCCCAGTACCGGCTCCTCGATGAAGTTGGTGCGCAGCAGGCGCGCGGTTCCATACTGCACTGCGCCTGACATGCCTTCCGAAATCTGAGGAATCAGCGGCCCGATATCCAGGTTGCGCTTGATCTTCGGGGTGAAGTTATCCACTTCTTCCGGCGTCGTGGGGTGCTGGAGATAATACAGCGTGCCTCCGTTGGCGATCGAGGCCATCAGCGCTCCGAGCTGCAGCGGGGTCAGCGAGATACTCTCGCCAAAGGAGCACATCTTGCCGACTCCGCCGAGTCGCTCATCCAGTTCGGTGGAAGGGAAGGTCCCCAGGTGCTCGTTGTCGATGTTCCAGCCGGCCAGCTCGCCCAGTCCAAACTGGTGCGCGTAATAGCTCACCTTCTCGAAGCCCAGCTTGCGGCCCACGGCCTCGAAATAGGCATTATTCGATTTGGCCAGCGCCGTCGTCAGATCCACCTTCCAATACTTGCCAAGCGGAACCTGGGTGTCCTTGGTGATCACATTCTCGCTCAGCGCGGCCAAGGCGACGGCAACTTTAATGGTCGAGCAGGGCTGCGCGCCCGCGGAGAGCGCCAACTTCTGGTTCACCATTGCCAGAATGCGCCCGTTATCGGGATCGATAGCGACGACGGTGCCATTCATGTTGCCCAGGGCTTCGACCGCGGCGGCGCGCACCACCGGATCTTCGCCGGCGGTGATGTCGCCTTCAACCTGGTCGTTGGCGTAGGAGCTGGCGTAGAAGCGCTCGTAGTAGTGATGGTGCCGGCTTGACACCACCACGTGGCTGGAGCGATTACGCTTTGCCACGGTTGCGCTACTGTGCCGCATGCGCGCCATTTTCTTTTGTGCCGAAGCTGTCTCGGTAATGTGGTGCGACGATTTGCGCTGCGACTTGTGGGTAACCGTTGGTGGATGGCTGGCGATGGTGGCCGCCACGATGTTGGAACACAGCGCCAACACCGAAATCAATGCGGAAAGGGAGGAGCTTTTTAACATTTACAGACCCTGATTTACCCGAACCAAACTGATGATGTCGGAGAACTGTTGCCCCTCCGAATTTTCGCCGCTGTTTCCGGTTGCAAAGGCGATTCACTCATACTAGGGGAGTTCCCGCCTCGACTTCAACCTGAAATATTCGCGTCCAGGCAACCTGCAACTGGACTTGGAAACTTAGTTGCCGCTCCCGTTTCCAAGGTTGACACGAAACGTGGAGACGCAGCCAAATCCCTCTTGCTTTCTTACCATACTTTCCCGTAAATCCACCGTAGCAAGGCTGGTTCCCGGTGCAAAAAGCGGAGCCGGTGAGGATTTGTACCGCGATCCGGGGGAGGACTTCGCCCGGCTGGCCCAAGCAACTGTCGAATTCCGCACTTGTTTTTTCCGCTGGGCGAAACTTCTGTTTAGGGAGAGTGTTTAGGCCGGTAACAACCCTGAGAATGGTCGTGAAAACGGCTACCCCTCCGATGTGCAACTCGCCCCTGTCCATCGGAGGGGATTTTTTCGTTTGCAGACTTGGTTAGAGCGCTTTGACGGCCGGATTCACGCTTCTCGAGCGGATGTATTCCTCCATCACCTGTTCCAACACCCCCTGCTCCCGGAGCACGTATTCGATAGCGTCTCGGACGGCGCCCTTGCCGCCTTCATGCGGCGTCACATAATGTGATTCGCGCAATACCTCCTCGCGTGAGTTCTTGACCGCGATCGCCAAGCCGCACAGCCGCATCACCGGTAAATCGATGACATCGTCGCCGACGTAGCAGACCTGGTCCGGCTTGAGTTTTTCCTTCTCCAGGATTTCGTAAAACGCCGATGCTTTGTCCTGCTGGCCCTGATAAACGTGGTCCAGCTTCAGATCGCGTGCCCGCAGCGCAACCGTCTCCGATATGCGCTTTGTTATGACACCCGTTTTCAGGCCGCCAAGTCGCGCCAGGGAAAACGCGGTGCCGTCGTGTGCGTTGAACCCCTTGGCTTCGATGATCTCGTGGCTCGCAATGCCGAAGCCGCCTTGGTCGGCCATGGTTTCGCGATGCTGGTTAGTGGCATGGCCGGCGCCGCCCCCGGGGGCAGGGAAGAGGAAAATCGTGCCGTCCGTCATGACGCCGTCTACATCGAACAGCATCAGCTTGATCTTCTTGGCGCGCTCGCTGGACATGGGGTCATCTTAGCAGCAGGGATATTGAACCACAGAGACACAGAGGCACGGAGACTGGGAATTTCCACCACGGATAGCACGGATAGCACGGAGAGCACGAAGACGGAACTTCCAAAACTCTGTGTCTCTGTGCCTCTGTGGTAAAAGGAACTCCTTCGTGCTCTCCGTGCCTTCCGTGCTGAGACCACGGCGAACAATTAGCGAAGATCTGCTACAATGATCGAATGTCTCCGGCAGAAATTCCGGCTGCACTTGCCTGGGCGCATCCGCTGGTTGCGGAGTGGTTCGTCAGCCGCTTCGCTACCCCTACCGAGCCGCAGGAGCAGGGCTGGCCCGAGATTCTCGCCGGCCGCACCACCCTAATCTCCGCTCCTACTGGTTCCGGCAAGACGCTGGCTGCATTCCTCATCTGCATTGACCGGCTGGTGCGCAAAGCGCTTGCGGGCGAGTTGCGCGACTGCACGGAGGTTCTCTACGTTTCGCCGCTGAAGGCGCTGGGCAATGACATCCAGAAAAATCTGGAAGTGCCGCTGGGTGAGATTCTCGCCTTGGCTGGCGAACGCGGCCTGCTGATGCCGGAGATTCGCACTGCGGTGCGCACCGGCGACACGCTGGTGAAAGAGCGGCGCGAGATGCTGAAGCGTCCGCCGCACATCCTGGTCACCACCCCGGAGTCGCTCTACATCCTGCTCACCGCCAATAGCAGCCGGGCGATTCTCAGTCAGATCAAGACAGTTATCGTGGACGAGATCCACGCCGTTGCTGACGACAAGCGCGGCGCTCACCTCACCTTATCGCTGGAACGCCTCGAGCTGCTGGCGAATCATCCGACCCGCATCGGGCTCTCGGCTACCCAGAAACCCATTGAAGAGGTCGCGCATTTCCTCGCCGGCGCGGGACGGCCGGTTCCTTCCATCGTCAATATCGGCCACCGGCGCAAGCTTGATCTTGCGGTCGAAGTACCCCGCTCGGAACTCGGTCCCATCGCCAGCAACGAGATGTGGGGCGAAATTTACGACCGCATCGCCGAGCTTGCCTTGCAAAACCGATCGACGCTGGTCTTCGTCAACACCCGGCGGCTGGCGGAACGAATGGCGCTGCATCTGGGCGAACGCCTTGGCGAGGATATGGTTGCGGCCCATCACGGGAGTCTCTCTCGCAAGCTGCGGCTGGCGGCGGAACGCAAGCTGAAGAATGGCGAGATTCGCGCGCTCGTAGCTACCGCATCGCTGGAACTGGGCATCGACATCGGCAACATCGATCTGGTCTGCCAGATCAACTCGCCGCGCTCCATCGCCGTTGCGCTGCAACGTGTGGGACGAGCAGGACACTGGCGCGGCGCCGTTCCCAAGGGCCGCCTGTTTACCACCACCCGCGACGATCTGCTGGAATGCGCGGCGACGGTGCGCGCCATCCGGCAAGGCGATCTCGATCGGCTGCAGATTCCGGCTTCGCCGCTTGACATCCTGGCGCAACAGATCGTCGCCATGTGCAGTTGCGAGGATTGGGATGAAGACGCGCTCTTCGACTGTGTGTGCCGCGCCTATCCTTACCGCGAACTGCGGCGGGAGGAGTATGACCACATTCTCGAAATGCTGTCGCAGGGCATCGCGGCGCGCCGTGGCCGCTATGGCGCCTATCTGTTTCGCGACATGGTGAACCGGCGGCTGCGAGCCCGGCGGGGAGCGCGGCTGGCGGCCATCACCAGCGGCGGCGCGATTCCAGAGAGTGCGTTGTTTACCGTGGTCGCGCAACCGGAAGAGATTGTTGTCGGTACCATCGACGAGGACTTCGCGGTGGAAAGCCTTGCTGGCGACATCATGCTTCTGGGCAATACCTCGTGGCGCATCCGGCGCGTCGAGTCCAACTCCGGTCGTATGTTGGTGGAAGATGCCCATGGCGCTGCGCCGACGATTCCTTTCTGGCGCGGCGAGGCTCCGGCGCGCACCGATGAGCTATCGTTGCACGTTGCCGATCTGCGCGAGCAGATCAGCGCTTTGCTGCCGAACACGGCGCCGCTGCCGGTGGCGATAAATCCGGAGCAGGTGGAAGAGCGGCGCTTCAGCTCCGCCTCAGAAGATCATGCAGCTCGGGTAGAGCGGAGCTTTAGCTCCGCGTCCAGCCAGCCTTTTTCTTCTTCTGAGCCGGCTTCAGCCGGCGGCACTCCGCCACGCATCCGTCTGCGCGGCCCGGAATCCAGCTCCGAAGTGCAAACCGCCATCGTCTGGCTGAAGGACGAATGCGGGCTCGATGACTCCGGCGCGGAACAGGCAATCGAATATGTCGTGGCTGGCCGCGCCGTTCTGGGCGAAGTGCCGACCCAGCAGACCATCATCGCCGAGCGCTTCTTCGACGAAGGCGGCGGGATGCAGCTCATCGTCCATGCCCCCTTCGGCGGGCGCATCAACAAGGCCTGGGGATTGGCGTTGCGCAAGCGCTTCTGCCGCTCATTCAATTTCGAGTTACAGGCGGCCGCGACCGACAATGGACTGAACATCGCCCTGGCCGAACAACACAGCTTTCCGCTTAGCGACGTCTTTCACTATCTGCAGACCGAAACTGTGCAGGAGATCCTGGAGCAGGCCGCGCTGGCATCGCCCATTTTTGCTACCCGCTGGCGCTGGGATGCCAATCGCTCGCTGGCCCTGCTGCGCTTCCAGGGCGGCAAGAAAGTTCCGCCGCAGATCCAGCGCATGCGCAGCGACGACTTGCTTGCCTCAGTTTTTCCCGACGTCGCGGCCTGCCAGGAAAACATCGTAGGCGATATCCAGATCCCTGAGCACCCGCTGGTGCAGGAGGTGATGAAAGACGTCTTGACCGAGGCAATGGACATCGACGGCCTCCGGCGGGTGCTGGAGGGCATTCGCAGCGGCGCCATTCGATGCCTTGCAGTTGATACTCCGGTGCCGTCACAGTTCTCGCACGAGATCCTGAACGCGAACCCATACGCTTTCCTCGACGATGCTCCGCTGGAAGAGCGTCGCGCCCGGGCCGTGCAGATGCGGCGTGTATTGCCCGAAGCCGTGTTAAAGGAAGTGGGCAAGCTCGATCAGACGGCGATTGCCCGCGTCCGCGAAGAAGCCCGGCCCGACGCTCGCGACAGTGATGAGCTGCAAGACGTGTTGCAGACGCTGGTTGCGGCTCCGGAAGAGATTAGCGACAGCGAGTGGCAGGAAGTGATTACGAGCTGGCAGCCCTGGCTCACGGAATTGATGGAAGGCTGGCGCGTGCTCTGCGCTCGGGTTCCAATGGTAGAGCGGAGCTTCAGTTCCGCGTCTAGCCAGCCTCTTTCGAATTCCGAGCCGGCTCCAGCTGGCGGCACCCGCCGCTACTACGTTGCCTCCGAACGCGCTAAGGATTTCGCCCTGATCTTTCCCGAAGTGCAATTCGAAGTTACGCCGCCCGATCTACCCGCAAATGCCGCCTCGCGCGACGATGCCGTGCTGGCGATGATCACCGGCTGGATGATGCATTGCGGTCCCATCACTTCACCTGCATTGGCAAATTGGCTTGGTCTGCCTCACCAGGATTTAGACAAGGCTCTCCTGCGCCTGGAAGCTTCAGGGTCAATTTTGCGCGGAAACTTTACAGGACTGGCGAACCAAGCTGTAGAGTGGTGCGAGCGCCGCCTCCTCGCGCGCATTCACCACCTGACGGTTGCCACGCTGCGTAAGCAGGTTGAGCCGGTGACGGCCGCGCAGTTCATGCGCTGGCTACTGCGCTGGCAGCATCTCGCTCCCCAATCGCAACTCAGCGGCGAGCGCGGGCTACTACAGGCTCTGCGCCAGTTGCAGGGCTTCGAAATCCCGGCGAACGCGTGGGAGAAGCGGGTCCTGGCAGCGCGCATGAACAACTACGATCCCGCTGCGCTCGATCAGCTCTGCCTGACCGGAGCCGTTGGCTGGGGACGATTGTCGCCGCATCCGGCAACGCTAGAGGATGCCGGCGACAGCCGTCGTCGCGTGGTGCCCACCAGCGTAGCGCCTATCACATTTTTTGTGCGCGATGACTCGGACTGGATGCAGCCGCGCCTAGGCGAAGAAGAGCAGAGCTATGAAGGTGTGCTCAGCGAAAGCGCGCGTGCGATCCTGGAATATCTGCGGCGACGCGGCGCGTCATTCTTCGCCGATATCGTGCGCGGCACCGGCAAGCTTAAGGCGGAAATCGAAACCGCGCTCTGGGAGCTGGTTGCCGCCGGAATGGTGACCGCGGACGGCTTCGATAACCTGCGCTCGCTGATCAATCCGAAACGACGCCTCGGACCTGGGTCGGCCAAGGCAGCGCGACCGCGGCACACTCCGGGCCGCTGGTCGCTGCTCTATCCGGCAGAAGGATCGGACCGCACCAAGGTCGCTGAGGCCACCTGCTGGATGCTGCTGCGGCGGTATGGCGTTGTCTTTCGCGACGTACTGGCGCGCGAATCGAATCTGCCCAAGTGGCGCGAGCTGCTCATCGCCTTGCGTCGCCTCGAAGATCGTGGCGAAGTCCGCGGTGGCCGTTTCGTCAGCGGATTTCTGGGCGAGCAGTTTGCGCTACCCGAAGCGGTCGAGTCGCTGCGGGCCATGCGCAACCAGCCTGCGATGGGGGAAACGGTCACCATTTCCGCTGCAGATCCTCTGAACCTGATTGGCATCATCGTTCCCGGCGAGCGGGTGCCTGCCATCTCGGGCAAGTACGTCAGCCTCCGGGACGGTGTTGCCGTTGAACCTGAAGAACGTGCGCTGGTTCTGCCCCAGGCCGCGGCACAATGACGGCCGACAAACTAGTCGAGGGAATCGACTACTACATCGAGAACGGATTCATAGTCTTCACCGCGGCCTATCTTCTGAAGCGCGGATACTGCTGCGAATCAGGGTGCCGGCACTGCCCCTATGGCTTCGTGCGCCAAGACAAGGAGGCACCAAGTAGCTGAAATTCAATTCACCACAGAGTCACAGAGATTTGTTTAGCAAAACGCAATACCATAATTACGCGTACCCCATCGCCACCGCTTCAGGTCGGGGCTCATTATAAAAATCCTCTCTGTGCCTCTGTGTCTCTGTGGTGATTCCTCCTATCCCATGGTGTGGACGTGCTCGGGGGTGATTTTGTAGAGCACTCGCTGCTCGCCCGCTTGCGAGAAGGGATACTTGTCCTTATCAAGGTACTTTTTGGCCATTTTGTCGATGTGCTGCGGCGCGCCTTCCTGCGTCACCTCGCGAACCTTGCCGCGAATTTCCACGAAGCGGTAGGGGTTCTCCGGGTCAATCACCGCTACCGAAACGCGCGGGTCGCGCTTCATGTTCCTGTCTTTCAGCCGTCCGACGGCAGTATTCACCCACACTTCGCCGTCCTGGTAATCAACCCACACCGGATTGGTTTGCGGGCTGCCATCCGGCATCAGCGTGCTCAGGCTGCCAAACGCTTTCTTCTTAAACAGATCAAGATAATTCTCGGGAATCTTTGCGGGCATCACGATCTCCTTGCAGAACTGGAAACGTAGTGTGCAGCCAACTGTCGCAAGTTGGATTCGGCAACCATTGTAGGAGGTGCGGCCCGGAATGCAAATCGAAGTCCGGGTTCACCACGGAGGCCCCGGTGCACACGGGGGACCGGAGTTTATTTGCCGCCTCAGATCGAGCTTTGGATTCAGCGCAATTTCCGTTGCTAGAGCGCCTTCAGGGTAGCTATGGCTCGGGTAGTGCGGGCCTTTCAGGCCCGCGTTTGGAATGCCAGAAACTTCGCGGTTTCCTTTGATTTCCGCGGACGCGGCGCTGAAGCGCCGCACTACCCAAGCGATTGGGATACACCAACTCTGAAACTGCTATAGTCAGAGCACCCAAAAGAACTCCGTGTGCCCTGTGTGCTCCGTGGTGAAACTGGGTTCCGGTCCCTCGTCACCCAAACCGATCCAGCTACAATCCACATGTTTTGGACAGGAGATTAGCAACGAGACATACGGCCGCTTCGATTTCAAGCGCAAAAACTAAGCTCACTGGGATCTATTTGCCGAGCCTGATCTCTTTCGGCAGGTGCTTGGGATCGTAGAGGAAATCGACCATCCCATCGCGGTAGTCGATCTTGATTTGCAGGATGCGAAGCATGGCAAAGCCCAGAATGCCTGAAACCTCGGTGCCAGTCTTCTTCGAAATGGTGGTCAGATCGAAAGTGACGATGTCCTGGTTCTGCTGCTCGTAGCGTCCAAACTGAAGCGCCGCCTTGTCGGCGCGGTATACCTTGGAGACATTTCCGCTCAGCCCGCTGATGTGTCTTGTCGGGTCGGCCTGCACCTCCGTGACCTCGCGGGCGGCGCGGGTGGAGAGCACGTTACCGAACGAGCCGGTGTCGATCAGGAACAGCATGGGGCCGGTGCGATCCACCAGCGTCGGGATCAGCAGAAGATTGCCGAAGCGATATATCTTCGTCCAGTTCGCCATTTCCGGTGCAACGTAGGCGTCTTTCGGCAAGTGGGCAGCCGGCGATCCGGTGCCCTTCGCCGGTGATCCGCCAGTCTGATTGCTGTCCCGCTCCAACTCCTGGCTATTCTGCGCGTCGGTCTTCAGCGTCGCGGGCACCGCGGTCTCGTCGGGACGCGGGGGCAGCGGCGACAGCCTGAGTTTCGCTCCCGGAATATCGAAATCGACCAGATAAGAGCTGAACACATCGGTGCCGATGAGGCCGTCTTGCACTCCTACGGGGTTCGCCGCATCGGTAACTCGCACGACGCAGTCGCGAAATTCGAGGTCGCCAATTCGGATGCTGTCGGCAACCGCCGTGTATCCCCCCTGCTGTCCTGAATCGCCCATCCCGCCGATGGCCTGATACGCGAGGCGCGTCAGGCCGGCTTTCTCCGCCGAGGTGCGCCCGATGAGCACGCCGCTGGCGCCTGTGTCGATGGCCAGATGCATCGCCTGCTTATTAATCCTGGCCTCCAGACCCGAGGCGCCAAGTCGCATCCCGGCGCGAGGAATGGCAAGCAGCTTGGTGTTGGTTTCAGTTACCTTGTTCACCAGCCTGCACGGGTGACTGGGCGCGTCGGCATTCCGCTTGAGAAATACCAGGTAGTGCTGCAGCGATTCGGCAACCTGCGGATTTTGGGTGCCCGGCCCAGCGAGGTATTCCTGCACGGCCGGGATACGGTCCCCGGTTGGAAGCGCGTTGAACCACAACAACTGAACGGCAATGTCATTGGGCGCAAGCTCGTGAGCGCGCTTCAACTCGTCGTAGGCGTGGCGATAAAGCGAGTAGGCGCGATAGACGCGGGCCAATCCGATGTAGGAGGCGGCGTCGTTGGGATTGAGGTTTTGCGCCTTGATGTACGACTTCTCGGCTTCGGGAATTTTGCCGATACGGAATTGAACGTCACCTCGGGTCAGCAGCAGCCGCGGCGAATTCGGCTGGTCGGCCAGGTCCTTCTCGATGGCAGCAACCGCCTCATCCAGCTTCAGTTGCATCAACAGCGACCGCACCAGCCCAATCTGCGCCGCCACCAGAGTGTGATCGGCCTCGGCCAGCACGCGATATTTCACCTCCGCCTGCGCGAACTGGTTGCTGAGGAACAGCCGGTCGGCCTCCCCGAGTTCCGTCGTTTCGACAATGGAATTGTTCTGCGCAACCCCGCGGGCGGTTTGGGCGGCCGCTGCGTTCGGCAGCCATGACGCAAGAAGCACCAGCAGCAGAGGGAGTAGCCGTTGCGTTTTCATGGGGCGCGAATCCTCACCCCATCACACGCAACGTGCCGCTAATGAGGAACCCGGATCCTGCATTGCAGGGTAGCACGAGACAAGTGAGGACCGGCAACTGACCCGGTTTCGAGAGCCCGCAGGGCGGAACTAAACTTCGCCCAGGGCCTAAGCCCTGGGTAGGGGGAGTATAAGAATCCCAGCCGGCTTTAGCCCGCGACACACGATGCCCACGGTCCATAATTGCGTTCTCCGGGGTCTCGAAAACCGCGCGACCCGGGGCATCCGGCGTTAGGCTCGTATCCGTGCCGCCACTTTACTTGACAACATACCAGACGGTCGGTATCGTAATCCCCTTATGAAGGGCACAAGACCCAAAACGCCCAAGGCTACTCGACGCAAAATCCTGGAAGCAGCCTTTGCCGAGTTCTACAAGAACGGCTTCCAGGGTGCCAGCTTGAATCACATCGTGGAGGTCGCCAGGGCCACCAAGGGTGCGCTCTTTCATCACTTCGCCGGCAAGCAGGAGTTGGGCTATGCCGTGGTGGAGGAGATGATCGGTCCTCTGCTCGCGCAGCGCTGGCTGGATGCGATCGAGGATTCCGACGACGCGATCACTGACCTCAAGCGGGCCTTTCGTCACTTCGTAAAGGCCGACATAAAAAATGGATCGTTTCTCCAGGGATGTCCCCTCAACAATCTGGCCCAGGAGATGTCGCCGCTAGACGAAGGGTTTCGCAAGCGTATCGACCGGCTCTACGCCATGTGGCGCAAGCGCTACGCCGCCGCGCTGGCCGCCGGCATGAAGACCGGCAAGGTGAGGAAGGATGTCGTTCCCCAGCAGGTCGCGGCGCTGGTGATAGCGGCGCAGATGGGGATCTGGGGCACCGGCAAGAGTTCGCGCAACCCGCAGCTGATGACCCAGGCCGGCGAGGCGGTATGCGGCTATCTGGACAGCCTGCGGCCGTGAGTTTTTGTACCTACATTACAAACCGACCAGTCGGTATAAGGTCGAAAAACCTCCAATTTTCCATACGAACGCGAATTGAATTCTTCCATATTACGGCGGAGCAGGCGCTCAACCGTCCCACCTGGAGGGCGAACAAACGCATTACCATGAATTTCGCAACGCTAAGTAATACGGGATTTGAAGTTCTTGAAGCCTGCCGTCTCTTCGATATGCAGCCTGATCACGCCGGCGTGCTGATTCATCCCCAGAGCACCATTCGCTCCCTGGTTAAGTTCGCCGACGGAAGCCTGCTTGCTCAACTTTCTGCGACCGATACGCGGCTGTCGATCCTCTATGCCCTCACGTATCCCGATTGCATCGAGCCGGAGCTGCATTTCGCGGTCTGAGCCAATAACAGAACAACTCAACACTAGCCATTGCTTTAAGCAGGTCTGGCATGGCCACCCATTTCAAATTAACTCGGGAGGAGATATGAATCGACTGCAGCTTTGGAAAGTAGTAAGTGTCGTACTTCTTGCCTGTGGTTTAGCAGGCGCTCAAACCGTCACTACCTTCGAGGCGCCGGGCGCGGGCACAGGCCCCGACCAGGGCACCGGGGGCTTTGGCATCAACCAGGAGGGAACTGTCGCGGGATCCTACGTTGACTCAGGCAACGTGTTTCACGGCTATCAGTGCGTTTCGGGCTGCGGTTCGCCCAGCACTTTCACCACATTTAATGCTCCGGGCGCGGGCACAGCCGCCGGCCAGGGCACCATCACCTTCGGCATCAACCTGTTCGGAGTGCTTACAGGTTTCTACGTTGACGCAAGCAACGTGTCTCACGGCTTCGTGACTGCTCCTCCGTTCAACAACTTCACCATCCTGGACGTTCCGGGCGCGGGCACAGGCGCCGGCCAGGGCACGGTCGCGGGCAACATCAACCTGCATGGGGAGATCGCCGGATACTACGTTGACGCAAGCAACGTGCCTCACGGCTTCGTTACCGCTCCGCCTTACAGGACCTTCACCTCATTCGATCCCGCGGGCTCCGTATACACGCTTACCGCAATAGCAAGCGCCCTCAACCTCGATGGGACGGTCACGGGAACTTACTTTGACGCGAGCGGCGCGGTTCACGGCTACGCGCGCGCTAAAAACGGCGCCATCACCGAATTCAACGTCACGGGCGCAGGCACGGGTTCCGGCCAGGGCACCGAAGGCGCGAGCATCAGCGACCTTGGGGCGGTCACGGGAAACTACATTGATTCGAGCAACGTGAATCACGGCTTCGTCCGCGGCCGGTCCGGCGGCATCACCTCCTTCGACGTTGCGGCCGCGGGCACAGGCGCCGGCCAAGGCACCGTACCTGAGGGCATCGACCTGATGGGGGAGATTACAGGACAATACGTCGATTCGAGCAACGTGAATCACGGCTTCGTGCGCAGTCGGTTCGGCGCCATCACCACCTTCGACGCTCCAGGGGCGGGAACGGCCTCTGGTCAGGGCACCCTTCCGGCGACCCCGAACCTGTTTGGGGCGATCACCGGACAGTATATTGACGCGAGCAACCTGCATCACGGCTTCCTGCGGAACCCGTAAGCCCGCTCTGGGGTAAACAGGCATCACCGGTTGACGGTTAATTCTGCGACACCGGGACGCAGGAAGCTTGCATGTCAGGTTGGAGGAGGGAGAGGGGCGTCGTATCGCTACCTCTCTCTCTCCCACCGGGTGGCGCCGACCTTACGCGCGAAACTAGGACGCCCGGAGCGCCACCCACCCTTGAAAGGGTGGGCTACCCTCTTCCGCGCCCGGGGCACTCGGGTGTCGCGAGGTCGGCGCTGATTCGAATCCAAACGAACAGCAGGTCCCTCCGTTCGGGCTGAAGAGACTGTGTCGCAACCCGGTGTCGCCGCACTGCGGCTCGGGCTTTTTTCCCACTTGGCGCGTGGGCTTACGCCCACGCCTAACATCATGTCGCCGCTGCGCGGCTAGTTTGGCCGCGCCGCGAGTTGTTTGTTCCACCACGAAATTGCGAGGGCGGTCGCGACACAGTCTCTGAAGCACTTGGTCGGGATGACAGACATGTTTATTCGGCTTTTAGGGGTCCTTCGACTCCGGCAGCGCAAAAGCCGCGCCGGCTCCGCTCAGGATGACAGGCCACGCTCTATGGCCTTGAGTACCGCGATTTGCGGGGGAGGCAGATCATTCTTGAGGGTGTTTCAGATTGTCTCCACGTCGATGCGATCATATTGATGCCGGAGCCAGTTGCCCAACCCGCGGATGTTGCGCTAAGGTTGGCCGGGACAGACTATGTCAGCTTCATCGCCTAACCGTATGGCTGCCTCGCTGATGAGCTGCAGTTTCCGCTCAACTGCCGCCACACGGTCTTCGGGTCCTGGCGAAAATGATCGAAGTCCACGCCGGCGGTGAACTGCTCGATCACGGCTATGCTGTCGAGGATATCCTGCAGCGGGACGGCCGCGCCCTTTCGGCGACCCCAGCGGAGCACCCCATAGGTGCAACCGCTGTCCTACCGCAGCGCGTCTTCTACTTCGCTGAGCCAGTCGGGGCGCTTCAACAGTTCGCGCGGCTTGGGACCATCGGCTGCGCCGACAATGCCGTCGCGTTCCATCAGGTCGATGAGGTGGGCGGCGCGGCCATAGCCGATGCGCAGCCGGCGTTGCAGCAGGGAAGTGGAGGCCTTGCCGTATTCCAGCACGATGCGCACAGCATCCTGGTAAAGCTCGTCGTGGTCGTCTTCGGCGGAGCCGCCACCGCCCTCCGCACCTCCGCCTTCGGAGTCACTATCGTCCGCCGGCGCTTTCAGGAAGTTCTCCTGATATTGCGCTTCGCCCTGCGAGTGCCAGAACTCCACCACGGCAGCAATTTCCTTCTCCGTCACCAGCGGCGCGTGCACCCGATGCACCCGGGCAGAGCCGTTGGGCAGGTAGAGCATGTCGCCGCGACCGAGCAACGCTTCGGCCCCGTTGGCGTCGAGAATCGTTCGCGAATCGATCTTGGTGGCGACACGGAACGACATCCGGGCAGGGAAATTGGCCTTGATCAAACCGGTGATGACGTCGACCGAAGGCCGTTGCGTCGCCAGAACCAGGTGAATGCCCACAGCGCGCGCCATCTGCGCCAGCCGCGTGATCGAGGCTTCGACATTCTGGCCATCGAGCATCATCAGATCGGCCAGCTCATCAATGATGATAACGATGTACGGCAACGGACGCGCTTCATCGCCTTCGTCGAACAAGCTCGCGGTGCTGCCGTCGAAGAGCCGATTGTACTGATCGATATTGCGCACACCTTTTTCCGCCAGCACCTTGAGACGGCGCTCCATCTCCCGCACCGCGTTGCGCAGCGCGTTCGACGCCAGCTTCGGCTCGGTGATGATCGGCGTGTGCAAATGCGGCACGCCTTCGTAGTTGCCCAGCTCCAGCCGCTTGGGATCTACCAGGATCAGCCGCACCTCCTGCGGCGTCGCTTTGTACAGGATCGACATGATGAACGCGTTGATGGCGACGCTCTTGCCCGACCCGGTTGAGCCGGCGATCAGCAGGTGGGGCATGGCGTTCAGATCGGCGGTCACAATGCGCCCGTTGATGTCCTTGCCCAGGGCCAGTGTCAGCTTCGATTTGGACGCGAGGAACTCCTGCGCTTCCACCACCTCGCGCAGCCAGATGGTTTCGCGCTCGTGGTTGGGCACTTGGATCCCGACCGTCGACTTCCCCGACATGCGCTCGATCAGGATGCTCTCGGCCCGCAGCGCCAGGCAGAGGTCGTCGCATAGGCCGGTAATGCGGCTGTACTTGATGCCCGCCTCCGGCTTGAACTCGAACGTCGTTACCACGGGGCCCGGATTGATCTGCACTACCTGTCCGCGAACATCGAACTCGCCGCACTTTTCCGCCAACACCTGCGCCAGGTTTTTAAGCTCGAGCTCGTTAATGGCACTGTGCTCGTCCGGCCGATGCAACAGCGCAGTGGATGGCAATTTATAGCTTCCTGCCAGGCGCGGCATGGTGGTCTTTCCACTGTGCGTAGCATCGGCGCGCGAGGTAACCGCGATACCTTCGGTGGGTGCAGCGTTGTCAGCTGCCGGGCTATCCGGCTGACCTTCAGGCTCGAAGGTGCGCTCGATTCCAGTTCTTGCGCCTCCCGCCGGACGCGGTATAGGCGGAGGAACTGCGGCAGCAGCGGGTGCAGGGGCAGGCTCCTCGGCGGGAGTTGCACGGCGGGGAACGAGTTGCGCCGTCACCACCGGCTTGGAATTGGCCGCGGCAGCCCGTTTCTTCTCCAAGTCTTTCGCTTCCTTCTTGCGCGCGCGCTCAATGCGCCAATCGGTGAAGCGGTCGAGCGCTGCATAGACAAAGCCGAAACGGGTTTGCGACCAGATCTGGATAGCCCCGAAGGAGAAGGCGGTGGAAAGATACAGCGCCACGGCGATCACCGCGACGCAGATCAGGTACGCCCCCACCAGATTGAAGTAATGAATCAGCGCGTCGGCGACAATGCGCCCCAGCAGGCCCTCCGACGGGATTACTCCCATCCAGCGAATCGGGCCGGGCAGCAGCCCGATAAATGCCGCCAGAAACGCGATCAAAGCACATGCCCCGATCGTCTTAATGTAAGGAGATGGAATCGGCCGCGAGCGGAACCAGCGCAACGAGTACATCGCAAAGAACGCGGGAATCAGGAATGCCGCTACGCCAAACAGTTGCAGCGCCAGGTCGGCCACCAATGCGCCGACCACCCCGATCCAGTTGTGCGCCGGCCTTCCCGCAGGCGGAGTCGCAGCGGTGTTCAGCGAGGGGTCGAGCGGCGAGTAGGAGATCAGCGCGAGGAAAAGGAGGATCGCGAAGACAAACAGCAGGAAACCGATCAGCTCGTTGAGCCGTCGATTGCCCGTCGGAGTGAAGGCGCGAGAAGCGACACTCATTTTGGACTTCGATCGTTTTGAGGAAGCGTGCTTGCGAGGACCCATGCCGATTTCATTCGCCGCAAGCAGACACCTAACCACTGTCGCGCATTCGCACGAAGCGCGCGGCTTCCTGGGACGACCGATGCGGATTTGCCAACCGGACGGGCCGGTCCGGCTTCACCTACGCCAAAGCATGGTAATTATCCCAAGAAAGCCGATGCCGCGGGCGAGAAATGGAAGCCCTGAGGGTTGGCGAAGTAGTGTCCCCCCGACTCGGACAGCAGTGGGCTGCTGCGCAGGTTCGGCCGGGGGAAGCTTGCATCAGTCCCGCTACGGTACGGCTTCGAAGGCACGTTCGTTCGGTACTGTCTTGAACACTGTGTTGCTGCTCATGTCGATAGTGCCCCGCTTGCCTTCTCCATTGCCTCTCGCTTGTAAGGCAGCACCTCCGATTCCAGTTGCATTGACAAAGGCAAGTCCCCAAGCTAGTCTTTTTGCGCGAGGAATAATGCCTTTGATCAGAAATTCATCGAGCCGTACGAATCCGCAAATCGTGCTCGGCCCGCTGGAAATCCACATCATGGAGGTCCTCTGGACGGTCGGAACGAGTAGTGTGCGCGAGGTGGTTGAGAAGTTGGAGAATAAGCTCGCGTACACCACAGTAATGACCACGCTCGACCGGTTGTTCAAGAAGGGCCTATTGGATCGCCAGAAGGCAGAGCGTGCCTTCCTCTACACGCCGCGCATGTCCAACCTGGACTGGGAGCGCCGGCGGGCCGGCGATCTGGTAGCTGGATTTCCTGGCAGGACCGCAGCCGTCGCGGGATCTGCTGTTGTCATCGCTGGTTGATGCCGTGGGCCAGCACGACGCCATGCTGCTGGACGAGCTGGAAGAAAAAATTTGCCAAAAACGCCGGGAGCTTTCCAGACTAGGTAACGAATGAGCCTTCCCTACACGATGCGGCTGCTGTGCCTGTGCTGTGCCTCCTTTTTCATGATTCACCTGGCGCTGGCGCTGGCAACTCGCCTGGGTGCCGGCGCTGCCGTCCGCATCGCCGGACGCATGAAAGCGGCTTCGGCGGCACGGTTCCTCTTCGCATTGCGCATGCTACCGGCAGGGCTGACGTTATTTGCGGTCCTGGCGTTCTGCATTCCCAGCTATCTATGGCTCGAGCCCGAGGCCACCGGAGAGAAGGTTGGCCTGGTTTGTGCTGTGACTGCAATATTCGGCATGGCGATTTGGGCCTTCTCCATCGTGCGCGTTGTGGGCGCGGTGCGCGGTACTAGCCAATATCTGCATCGTTGCGAGCGCCATGGCCGTAAGGTCAACATGCCCGGCGAAACTTCTCCGGCGCTGGTGCTCGCGGATAAGGCGCCGGTGTTGGCGGTCGCGGGAGTGCTTCGGCCGCAACTGGTGATCTCGCGCCGCGTGATGCGCGGGCTTTCGCCGGAGCAGCGTGAAGCCGCCTTGCGCCACGAGCGGGCACACCGCACCTCAGGTGACAACCTGAAGCGTTTCCTGATGCTGCTTGTTCCTGACGTTTTGCCGTCGGTTCGCGCCTTTACCAGCCTCGAACATAGCTGGTCGAAGTTCACGGAATGGGCGGCGGACGACCAGGCGACCGCTGGAGACTCCGAACGCGCCCTCTCGCTTGCCTCGGCGCTGGTCCGCGTTGCCCGCATGGGCGCCAAACCGCAGCTTACCTACTTGTCCAGCTCTCTCATGGACGACGATCATGAATTGTCGGAGCGGGTGGACCGCCTGCTGCGTCCTCAACCCGCTCCCGAGCGATCGGCCAAGGTTATGGTCCCCATGCTGGCCGGTGCTGGCGCCGTGATGGCCGCATCGTTGGCTGTAGTTCTGCTTTGGCCCGGCAGCCTGACGATGGTCCACCAGGTGCTTGAGCAGTTGGTGCGCTAGAAATCCTCGTATCTTTGCACCGCTAACCCAATGTCCTGAATGGCGTCTTGAGCCGGGAGGCGTTTGGCCACTTGTCACGTTGAGCGAGTGTGGCCCGCTTTTGGCCGCACGAGTCGAAGCACCCCTATGATTGCATGATGCGAGCTGCGGCCTTCCTACGGTTCTTGACTAAGCTGCCCTGATGGACTTTTTGGCCCTCTGGCTCCCAAGAAGTCATCCCCGGTTCAGGATCCGCTCCCAAAACTTTTCAGCCTCCTGACCTCATCTCTCGGATACGCTGTCTAGGGAAACTCTGATTAAGCCTGGTTTTGAAGGGGACGGCCTTTCAGGCCGTTCGTAAATAGCACAGAATGATTGCGACTTTAGTCGCCGAGGGAATCCGCCGCACTTAATCAGAGCTTCCCTAGCAATCCTTTGGGCGGCGATAGCCTTCTTCTGCCCTCGATTACCTTGGTCGCGACCCTGGCCGCTCTATATCGCTCGATGATAACTATTGCTAACCCTCCTTGGTTTCAACTACTTAACCGCTGACCTGAAACTTACCTCCAAATGACTTCTCAAGTATTGATCGCCGCGGCGATTGAGCGCATTGTGCCCTCACGAAAGCGGAAACGGGCACAACTGGCCGACGCTTTCGTCAGGGAAGAGCCCGGAGGTAGGACAACGATCCTGCCTCCGGGAAGGGCGAAGCGAGACCGGCCGCCCTGGAGAAACGAAGGCCGGCGGATTAAGCGAAGAGGAGGTCACCATGAAATCGCAACGGATCTACACCAAAGCCCTGACTCTGGGGCCGTTCCTGACCCTGATCGTGTTGTCGTCTCCGGCTGGGGGCGCGGCGGGACGCAAGACTGCGCGGCCGGAGACAAGCGAAGAGGCTTCGTTCCCTTATGGCAACTGCCCAACCCAGGAAGAAGTCTTCAGCACGAAACCAGATGCTGTTGCGCCTGCGGCAAGCCTGGGGCCGTTCTTGAAATTGATTCTGGCTTCAGGAGGAAGCCAGCCACAAAGCGAGCGGAGTCAGGCAGGGACCGCTCGCGCCGGGGAGCGCGCTCCTCTCGCGCTCTCCGGCTCCTACCAAGGAGTTCCAAGACCTGGTAACGCCCGTCGTGTTCGAGGCGCGTGAATCCCAAGTTCGCGCAAGGTAAACACCGCGCCGCTCATTTCGACCGTCGCCACAACCTATGACCATAAGGAGGTCAAGATGAAATCGCAAATCACCCACAATGCCAACGCAGTCGCAGTCCAACCCCAAACCACGTTCCATAAGGAGGATCGTACGAAAAAACAGCGATCCACTACCCTGAAACTGGCCGTCTTCTTCGCGATGGTCATCACCATGGCACTGTCGGCGGTCGCCCAGGACACAGTCGTCTCTGGAACGGATGGAACGTACCGTAACCCTCTCCAGGTCGCTGTTAAGGCATGGTATCCAGCCAATAACACGATAGATTTCGCAGGGGCACCGTACAACTTCAACGCTCCCGGCGGACTCGCTTTTGACGGCTCCAGCATGTGGGTTGCCAACACCGGGAGCAACACCGTTGAGAAGATCCGAGCGAGTGACGGTGCCTTGCTAGCAACCTATACATGGACCGGGCATAACGCCTCCGGATTGGCATACGACGGCGCCAGAATTTGGGTGGCAGACCACAACTCAAATACTGTGACGGCCTTGAACGCAAGGGACGGGACCACTGCTCCTTATTGTTCCTCGGTAATCGTGGGACAGAATCCCAACGCAATGGCTTGGGAAGGGTGGGGTATGTGGGTGACATCCAGACAGGGCAAGGTCTCCCTAGTCAGCAACTGGTGCAATGTGGATTGTACCTATGATAACGGTGCCGGTCAGATTGTTTATGGTGTAGCCTTTGACGGCACATACGCATGGATTAGCGATTATTATGGTAACAGGGTGAAAGCCCTCGATTACCAGTGCCACGTAGCCCGCACCGCCCCTGTGGGTCCCCACCCAGTTGCAGTGGCCTATGACGGTACCAACATCTGGACGGCGAATTCTGGTGGGAATACCGTAACTAAGGTAAATGCAAGCACCGGGAGTCCTGTTGGTACTTACTCTGTGGGGACATTGCCTTGGGACCTGGCCTTTGATGGCGCTAATATTTGGGTCACCAACTACAATAGCGGTACAGTGTCGAAGATACTGGCGGCTACAGGCGCGGTGACGGGAACCTTCTACCCCTGCGTTAACACAACTGGACCACATCCGCTGGTTATCGCGTTCGACGCCACCTTCATGTGGGTGGCCTGTCCTTCGAGCAACGCAGTTGGGAAAATGTAGTTACAAATCACTGCGGCCAGCAATTGCGGGGGCCGGAGCCAGGAGGTCCGGCCCTTTTACTTAGATACTTGTTGCTGGATTGAAGCAGAACAAGCTCGTCGGCCGGGCACATCCGCACTTCCCGGACAGAACATTCCACGGCACCACAACCAAACCTGCTGAATGTGACTGGACAGATGGATGGGCATCGCGTCGAAATGCGGCTACAACGGATGGACCTGCCGAAATCACTTTCGCTTACGAGCCGGGGATTTCACTGGATCAACGAGTATCCGTTCAACCATTGATCTCGGTTGCGGAGTTGCGAACCTGCTCCTCCGTGACTTGATTTCAGGCCCGCAAACGACAGCATATAGCGAGAGAAGAGCGCTCCCAACCAGGTGCGCTTTTTCTTGGCTTGGCACGGGCCCGATATTGGCCACCTGAAGCGCAAGTCTGCTGAGGATCCCCTTTTTTCACGAGGAGCGATGGCGAGAGAAGCATCCAGGCCCGTTCACAGGCAGGCAGAAATTAGCGTAAGTCAGAGCGGTAACATCCTCCCGCGCCGCTTACCTGCTGCCAGAGACGCCTTACCGATCGCGCTTGAGCCCGTCCAATAGCCCCCGACTGCTTACCTCGCTTGCTGGTACCCCGGATTCGCCTGAGATGATGGTTGAACCAGCGGCCGGAACTCATGATATCCGCGCTGATGTAGCCGCACAAACCTCGCGTTGTCAGCATCTTGCATGCTGACCTGAAACTTACCTCCAAATGACTTCGCAAGTATTGATCGCCGCGGCGATCAAGCGCATTGTGCCCTCACGAAAGCGGAAACGGGCATAACTGGACCGACGCTTTCGTCAGGGGAAGAGCCCGGAGGCGGGGCAACAATCCCGCCTCCGGGAAGGCAAGCGAGAGCGGCCGCCTAAGAAGCTGAGGCGGCCGGCGGTTAAGGAAAGAGGAGGTCACCATGAAATCGCAAAAGATCAACACCAAAGCCATGACTCTGGGGCCATTCCTGACCCTGATCCTGCTGTCGTCGCCCGGACGAGCCAAGGCGACGCATGAAGCTCGACGCTCGGCGACGAGGGAAGACCTGGCATGCGCCTACGGCAGCGTCGCCACGCAAGAAGAGATTTTCAACCTGACGCCGCCGAGACCGCCGGCCCCGATTACTCCCGGACCGTTCTTGAGTTTGATTCTGGCTTCGTAGGGAAGCCAGCGGTAGAGCGAGCGGAGAACGGGGGACTCCGCTCGCGCCAGGGAGCGCGTTCCCCTCGCGCTCCCGGGTCCCGATGAAGAGTTACCCGATTGCTCGAATACTGAGCAGTAGGGAAATCGTTCCCAACACGCGGGAGCGAAATCGTTCGCGCAGTATAACCCGGCGTTAGTCGGATTAGGACCTTACGCCATAACCCATGACCATAAGGAGGTCACCATGAAAAACCAAAATAGTCAGCAAATTGCCAACGCAGTTGCCGTTCAACCGTCAATGAAATTCCCGGACCAGAATCGTATTAACCATCGCAGGTACGCAGCCACGAAGTTGATGCTGTTTGCCGTGATCATCGTCGCGACGGCGCTTCCGTCGATGGCGGCAATCTGTGGTCCCAACTCTTGCTCCGACTATCTCGGTCGGGTCTACGTGAACAGTGCCAGCAACCCGCCAACCGTGTATGTCAGCATTGTGAACCGCAGCCTCTACAAAAGTCTCGATTGCACGCCGGCTTCGGGCTGGTACTTCACCCTGCTACCGAACAATCCTGGTTATTCCCAGATTTACAGTCTCTTGCTGCAGGCCCGAACCACAAACACACCGGTTATCATTCGGGCAAACGACTACAGTAGCGGCTGTACGATCAACTACGTTGTCGCCGGACAGTAGGCAGGCCGGGTAGCGACCGCTAGCGGCGTACTCGGCCAACGACACCCTTGTTCTAACGACAAGGGTGTCGATTCTTTCCTTCCCGATCAAGGCTCGCAGCCCACCAGTTCCTTCACGCTTCTCTACTCCTGACTCGGATTTGGAGTGGCGTCGTTTTTTCGCATTTTCTGACCTGAGCTACTGCCCCCCCGGGTGCCGCGGGTCAACAATTTTGATGCAGATGATCTTTGGCGGATCCTATGGGCGGCTCTGCGGATGATCGTTTAGATGAGGCTTGGTAATGAACAACTGCGGGCCGTTGACGTTGGCGCCGCCGTTGGCCAGTGCCAAGTCGCTGCACAGTTGGCACAGCCCGAGCTAGCGATCCCCGCCCTACTCCCCCTTCA
This sequence comes from uncultured Acidobacteriaceae bacterium, assembly GCA_963785825.1. Classification (GTDB taxonomy): domain Bacteria; phylum Acidobacteriota; class Terriglobia; order Terriglobales; family Acidobacteriaceae; genus Bog-257. Next base: position 29,806 of record CAWAWQ010000006.1, read on the forward strand.
ACTGCTCCAAAATCCCATGCACGGGAATGCGAATCCACTCCGGGCGGTTCTCCATCTCGTATTCAATTTCCACCAAAGCTCTTTCCGTCATGTAAGCCGACAGCAGGACCCTGAACTCATCATTCTGCTGCGGAAAGAATGCCGCACCGGCAGCCTGACCCAGGTATTCCTTCAGGAAGATCGCGCTCACCCAGCGATACCAACGCTGGGCCCACGCCTCCAGCGATGGATGGCTCTCTCGGCTGGGCACGATGCCGGGAATGTCACCAAACAGCGCCGCATGCGAGACGTAGTGGAACGAGCGCAGCATGGTGGCAATGTCGCGCAGAGCGGAGCGCTTAATGCGCCGCTCGCTCAGCGGACGAAAGGCATCGCCTTCGAAGTTGGTGATGACCCAGTCGCTCCCCGTGTAAAGCACATTGCTCAGGTGATAATCGCCGTGATTGCGAATGCGATTGCCCGAGACGCGCTTGTCGCGCAGGAGCAGCAGTTGAGCGCGAATCCCGCCTTCGCGGTTCAGAAGCTCGGCAATGTCAGCTTGAGCGGTAACCGGCAGCGATCTCGTCCGGCTGCGTAGCAACTCGAACGAGCGATTCAACTGTCCCAGGATCCCGTGATAGACACTTTGCCGGTAAAACGTGGTGAACGGCTCCGGCGCGAAATCGGGGATATCCGGCCGGCTGCTCAGAGCGGCATGGAGCTCGGCGGTGCGGCGCGCCAGCGCGCGGGTGCTGTCGAGGTAGTTTCCCAGCAGATGAGACATGATGGGCGGCACATCGTCGTTGGTCGGAGCGACCGGATCGGGAGCGCCTAGATTACGAACCCCGGGGTCGTCGGCCGGAATCGCCAGCGCCTGCTCGAAATACAATCCTAGGTGGTCAACCGTGTAGCTCCAGCCTATGATCGTATTCCGAACGAAGCCGCTGAGCGTGCCGAGGGTTGTCTCGTAAACGGACTCGTTCACCGATCGCCGATACTCCAGCGACCCCAAGGCTCGCGGCATCGCGGTGAAACTGGTCTGCTCAGTTAGGAACTCCGGCGTCTCCCTGCCCGGATTAATGCCTTCCTCCAGCTTGCGGTACAGCTTTAATACGAAGTCGTCACCGTAGTTAATCACCGTGAAACACTGGTCCGTTTGCTGGGGAGAGGGCTCCAGGTTGGAACGGACAGCCTTCCATGCCTCGCGGAATACCCGGCTGTGCGAGCCGACAAGTTCGCCACCGACGCCCTTGGTCTTGCGCCGCCGCACAATGGCGCCTAACAGTGCATCGCCGAAATCGTGGTCGAAGGTGGCGGCGTAGAGCACCGCTTTCACCCCTTCACCCAGGCCTTCCACCCGCGCCAGCACCACGTCGGCGTGATCGCGCAGAATCCCCTCCGCCTGCTCCCCAATCGCAATTGAGATGGGCGCGAGATAGGTTTCGGGGTCACCATCCCCGTACTCCACATTCAGGAACAGCAGATGCGCCGATGTCTCCGGCAAGCTGAGAACATGGTGCACCGAAAGCCCTGTGACATAGCGCCGCTTGCCGAGAAACCACGGGCGGGCGCGCAACATCGGGGGGATCAGGTGGTCGAGGCTTTCCAGCGTCTCATCCGCGAAAGCCTCTTCCACGGACGTGACCTGCAGCACCGGTAATTCCCGCGCCGCTCCGGTGACATTGAATGATTCCTGCGTAGCCTCTCTTGGGTCCAAGTGGAACCAGTAGAAAGCGTGCGGGCCGAGCGAAAGCAGGTAAGGATTTTCCGTGACTGTGGGGAACTTCGCGCGACCGAACACCTCCACCGGAACCAGTCCCTGAAAGCCGGCCAGATCCAGTTCCACGCACTGGGCGAAGCGCGAGAGGTTGGCAACGATCAGCAAGTTCTCGTCCTCGAACTGGCGAATGAACGCCAGCACCTTGCGGTTGCTGGGATAGAGAAACTGGAGCGTGCCCCTTCCGAACGCGCGAAACTGCTTGCGCTGCTGGATCAGCCGTTTGGTGTACCAGAGCAGCGAATGGGAATTGTTCTGCTGCGCCTCAACGTTCACCGTCTCGTAGTGATACTCCGGGTCGATGTTTACCGGCAGATAGAGACGCTGGGGATTGGCGCGCGAAAAGCCGGCATTGCGGTCCGAGCTCCACTGCATCGGGGTGCGGACGCCGTTGCGGTCGCCGAGAAAGATGTTGTCGCCCATGCCGATCTCGTCGCCGTAGTACAGCACCGGTGTGCCGGGAAGCGAGAACAGCAGCGCGTTCATCAGCTCAATGCGCGGCCGATCATTCTCCAGCAGCGGCGACAGCCGGCGGCGAATCCCTAAGTTGACGCGCATTTCGCGGTCGCGCGCGTAGGTGCGGTACATGTAATCGCGCTCTTCGTCGGTCACCATCTCCAGCGTCAGCTCGTCATGATTGCGCAGAAACATGGCCCACTGGCAGCTTTCCGGGATGGGCGGCGTCAGCTTGAGGATGTCGGTTATGGGATACCGATCTTCCATCCGCAATCCCATGAACAGGCGCGGCATCACCGGAAAATGGAAGGCCATGTGGCACTCATCGCCGTTGCCGAAGTAAGCTACGGCGTCTTCCGGCCACTGATTCGCTTCCGCCAGCAGCATACGGTCGCGATATTTTTCGTCCACATGCTTGCGCAGCTGCCGCAGCGCCTCGTGCGTTTCCGGCAGGTTCTCGCAGTTGGTGCCTTCGCGCTCGAACAGGTACGGCACGGCGTCAAGGCGCAGGCCGTCGACCCCGAGATCGAACCAGAAGTCCATGGCCGCGAACATGGCGTCGCGGACCTCGGCATTGTCCCAGTTGAGGTCCGGCTGATGGGAATAGAAGCGATGCCAGTAATGCGCTTTCGCCACCGGATCCCAGGTCCAGTTGGAAGTTTCGAAATCCTTGAAGATGATGCGCGCATCGCGGTACTTCTCGGGGGTATCGCTCCACACGTAGAAATTGCGCCAGCGGCTGCCGGGCGCGGCACGGCGCGAGCGCTGAAACCATACATGCTGGTCGGAAGTATGGTTCAACACCAACTCGGTGATGACGCGGAGCCCGTGCCGGTGTGCTTCCCGCAGAAATCGTTGGAAGTCCTTCAGGGCCCCGTACTGGGGATGGACGTCGGTGTAATTGGAAATGTCGTACCCGTCGTCGCGCAGCGGTGAGGGACAAAAGGGAAGAAGCCAGATCGCTGTGACGCCCAGGTCTTCCAGATAACCCAGTTTCTGTGTCAGGCCGCCAAAGTCGCCGATTCCGTCCGTCACGCTGTCGAAAAACGCGCGTACGTGAACTTCATAAATGATGGCGTCTTTGTACCAGGTCGCATCGGGGGACAGGTTCATGAGCGTCTATGTGTTCAATCTACGATGTGATGACAAATTCGCAGCATAAACATGGCTGCCATGCATTTCAACTCTGGTTGGATGAGCAATCGGCTTGATAGGGTGCCGCCGGGTTGCGGCAGCGCTGGAGCATCTCATAGCGGATACATGCGGTACAAAACCGGTTGCCAGGTAACGAATCACACGACATAATATCCACGCCTCGAAGCAAAATTTGATCGCCGCCGGCAGGTTAGCCATGTCGAATGTCTATATCAGCGTGGGGAGCAAGGGAAACCCGAAGCAGGAAGAATTTGTTCGCAGCGTTGAATCGTACATTGCTGCACAAGGGCTCGCTCCAATAACAGTGGGGAGAAATTACTTCAAAAACGCGCAGCCCCTGAAAACAGTTTTGGAATGCATGCGCAATGCCTGTGGCGTGGTCGTGGTTGCTTTCGAGAGAACCTATACGCCAAGTGGAGTGGAGAGGCGAGGGAGCACCGCGGAAGAACCCTTCTCCGAGCGGAAGTTGCCAACTATTTGGAACCAGATTGAAGCGGCACTCGCTTACAGCATGGGGCGCCCGCTGCTTGTCCTCGCAGAAAAAGGACTGCATGCCGAAGGCTTGCTGGAAACCTCGTTCGATTGGTATGTTCAATCTGTCGACCTTGATCCTCGATGCCTGTCGGAGCCGCAATTTCTGGAAGTTTTTCGTGATTGGAAAGAACGTTGTACGACCACTTTCGATTCGGCTCCGCCCGCACCAGCCGTGGTGGACCCAATTAAACTGACCGTAGGTCAACTGTTATCGTCGCTCACAACCCCGCAGCTGTGGGCCCTGCTAGTAGCCACGGTATCAGCCTTGGCAGCAATAGCGGGTGTCGCTTACAAGTTTGGAACCATCGCTCATTAGACAATCAGCAGAGGAGCCGCTAACCTGGCAGACATCGCCGGCGGCTATTCGTCCGCTCCCGCCGCCTACGGCCCCACTCCCCCGCTGTGGCAATCGGAGCAATTCACCGCGCTCAGGTCTCCGATATCGACCGGGTGCTTGAACGGCTGCGCGGGAATTTGCGCGATCTGGGTTCCGCCCTCCACCTGCTCAATCACGGTATGACAAGAGGTGCAGTTCTTGCTGATGACCTTGCCGTCTTTGCTGACGTGATTGCCGTCATGGCAGCGGAAGCAACCCTGGTAATAGAGGTGGCCGATGTTATTGGGATGGGTCTTCCAGTTCACTCTCATGTAGGGGAAGAAGGTGGTGCGGTAGATGCGTTGCAGTTCGGCAACGGCGGCTTTGACGCTATCCGCCTTGCTGGAAGCAACCTGCGGATACTTCTCTTGATAGAACTTGTTGATGGTGTCGGCGATCGCCTTCTCCGCCTCATCGGTGCTCTTGTAGTCGGCGGTCAGCACCTGCACTCCCTGCTGCTTGACAAAGGGCAGGGTGGCATCAATCGCCTTGCCGCTGATGCTGCGGTCCACCGAGAGATCGGGAGGCACGTAAATGTGCGTGGGGCGGTTGTGGCAGTCGATGCAGTCCATGCGGCGCTTGCTGGCTTTATCGATCTGCGCCTGTGTCGGAGGATTGTCCTTCACGGCGTACTCCGTCACATGCCCCTGCTGATCTTCCAGGCGCACCCAGGGAATCACCTGCCGCTGCTCGTCGGTAGCGAAATAGGTGATCTTGTTGGCGATGTTCATGTGCCAGTGAATGCCTTCGCCCGCTTGTCCCAGTGAGGGATCGCCGCCGCCGGTCTTAATCAGCATGCGAATAACGCGCGGCGTGTTCTGCTCGTCGCTCCCATAATGAGTGAAGGTCTTCAGCTGCGCGCCCCAGAACTTCTTCGGCCAGTGGCAATGTTCGCAGGTGTCGGGAGCCGGGCGCAGATTTTCCACCGGGGTAGGGATGGGCCGCGGATAAGTGCCCAGCGCGGTGTAATAGACCTGGCGCGCGCCCGACAGCTTCGACTTCACATACCAGCTCGCTCCGGAACCAACGTGGCAATCGACGCAGGCCACGCGCGCGTGCGGCGAAGCTTGATAGGCGGTGAACTCCGGGTGCATCACGGTGTGGCATAGCTGTCCGCAGAACTGCACCGAGTCGGTGAATTCGTACGCCTTGTAACTGCCCACCGCGCTGATCAGCGAGAAGATCACCACGAAACTGAGCACGAACGCAACCGTACTGCGCTGGGCGGGATTGTTGAGGTCCAGCTTCGCGAAGTGCGGCGGTGCGCCTACCGCCCTAAGCCGCCTCCGCCGCTCGATCACCATTCCAATGGGTACGGCGAGCAGACCCACAAAGAGAAAAGCTGGCGACACCATGTAGGCGAGAATGCCTATGTAGGGAGCCGGATGCCTGGACAAAACATCAAGGAGAACTAGAAATATGATGTTGAAAAACGCGACCCCGGCGAGCGCCAATCCGATCAGGCTGATCGGGTTTCGGATCAGATTCTGTGTGACAGGCGGATGATCGCGTAGAGGATCCACTCCCTGCGTGTCCTCGGTCATTTATTTGAATGTCCCTTCTTGGTCTCACCCCAGTGCAGAAAACTACACCAAGTGTTGCAAATTACCACAGTAAAATCTCAATGCAACCAAAATCCAAAGTAATGCTGTTTGGGGGAGTGCGGGATCGAGCGATCTCGCACTCGCCGCCTCACTCCTTGTTGCCGCCCTCCCCGCCGGCCGCCACTTCAACCGGCTCGGCTTCCTCCTCACTACCTGAGCTCTTCTCCAGGGCGAGAATGTCCAGCGGATGCTCGTGCTCGTACTGCTCGATCGACATCTTGCCGTCGAACCAGGCCCAGTTCATAGGATAGGTGTCGGGATCGAATATCACGCCGTACAGGTGCCAGACGATGATTGCCAGTGTCGCCAGAACGGCTTCGTACCAGTGGATGGTGAGGGCGACGTCGATCCACCAGCCCGGCACCCGTTCGCCAACGCCGACCTTAAACCAGACCATCAGTCCGCTGCTGGCCATGACAAACATGCCCCACACCAGCGCCCAATATTCCATCTTCTCTGCGTAGGTGAAGCGGCCAAACAGTGGCCGCCGATCGCTATGACCCAGGTAGTAGAGGAATGCGTCACGCGCGTCGGTGACGTCTTTCCAGTCGGGCAGCATGTCCTTAAGAAAGCGGCGGCCGTCGGGCGTCTTGATCAGGTACCAAACATGGAACAAACTAACCCCGATCAGCACCACGCCGGCAATGCGGTGGATGTAGCTACGCACGGTCTCTTTTACGAAGATCATTGCCAGCCACGACGAGGGGTAGTGCAGTGCAAAGCCGGTCAACACCAAGGTGAAGAAGCTGATCAGCAGCGTAAGATGCTGCACCCGTTGCGCCACCGTCATGCGGAACAGTATGCGCGGCTGGCCGATGCGGTGCAGGATCAGCTTCTTGCGGAAGATGATCAGGTTGTGCAGCACCATGGCGCCAATTACGCAAACGATCATCCAGACGTAGAACCTGCTGATGTAGCCAATGACCTTGCTGCCGACGTCGGCCCTGGAGATTCCGTCGTAATGCACTTTGTAGCTGACGAATTTCGCATTCGCACCGGGATGGCACTGCCCGCAAGTCTTGGCCAGGTTGGCGCGGTTGATGGTAGAACGGGGATCGCTCGAGGGCAGAATGTTATGCACACCATGACAGCTGGCGCAGTTGGCAACTGTGGCCGATCCCACCTTTTGCGCCATGCCGTGATAGCTGGACAGGTACGACGATACCCGGCCGCCGGGCACTCCAAACTCGCTCGACAATTTCACGCTGGCATGGCAGGAGCCGCAGGTGTTCTGCACGTTAGCTGTCGCGACCGAAGAGTTCGGATCGTTCGGCGCCTTGATCGTATGAATGCCGTGGCAGTCGGTGCAGACCGGTGCCTGCCAATTTCCGCGCGCGATGGCCTGCCCGTGAATGCTCTGAACATATTCCTGCTTGATGTTGTTGTGGCACTTCGCGCAGGTTGTCGGAACGTTGTACTTGTTGATCGGCGACTTGGGGTCGGTCGCGGCCAGAATGTCATGCTGGCCGTGGCAATCGGTACAAACCGCCGCTTTGTCAGAACCGGCGGCGACCGCCTTGCCGTGAACGCTTTCCTGATACGAAGTGAAAGGCGCCGAGCTGACCCCGCTGGATGCCATCACGAACTTCTGCCCGTGACACGCGCCGCAGGTCTTTGGAATGTTTGTCCGGGCAACCTTCGATTGGGGATCGCTGGCCGGCAGGATCTCGTGTACGCTGCCGTGGCAATCCTGGCATTTGGCTACGTTGGTATTGCCGGCTGCGGCTGCCTTGGCATGGACGCCGTGGTCATAGGCTTTCTGCTGGTCCGCATGGCAGGTGGCGCAGACCGGTTTGGCCGGAGCCGGCTCATGCGGGAAGCCCTTTACGTCGCTGTGGCAATCGGTGCAACCGAAAATGCTATGCACCGAGCCTTTGAACTTGGCATCGTCGACGTGCAGGCTGACCGGTTTCCCGTTCTCATCCTTGGTCAGCGTCGGGTCATTGTGGCAGGCCAGGCAATCTTCGTTGCTCATCTTGGCCGGCGAGTTTTTCTTCGATGCCGCCGGGGATGGTTGGACAGCCGCCAGTGCAAAAACTAGCAGGACGGCAAATAGCATCAGACCACAGCGCTTCACAGAACCCTCGCTTTCATCGCCCGCGCCATGCAAGCCGGGTAACAAATAAACATCGCCGAGTCAGGTACCAAGGGGCAGTGAGTGTGCTCACGGGCGCATGTGACTCAGGTCACATGGGTTATCGCGATCACCTAAGCGCGTGAGGGAAATCACCGCAGTTTGGGCAGATGACGGCGGCGGTCCAAGCCGCTGTTCATGCGTCTTTCCGCCGTTTTTGCTGGACTGAAAGTTACCGGGGCGACTCTGCCCAGCCACGAAAAGTGACGCACCCATCCGAATGTTGGAACGTACGTTCACCCGAACGCGCATACACCGAAACCTGCATGCACGAATGGACCGCTTAGACAGAAACAGCGCTGGGGTTCTCAGCGCTGTTCCAAACTTCATTTCGATATGTCGCGCGCTGCCGCGTTAGACGACCAGGCTGCGGGGACGAAACGTCATTCGCGGCCGGCGGGTACGATTCATCCCGATGGTGCGGACCCGCTCGTAGGCCCCATGCAGGTCCTGGCTCAGCATCCGTACCACCTCCAGACACACATCGCGGTGGTCGTGGAGAAACTTCACCAGGTCTTTCCTGCGCACGAACACTACTTGGGAATCGTCCAGCAACTCGGCCGTGATCTCGTAAGGAGTGTTCGACAGGGTGGCCCCGAGTCCCAGAACCTCGCCTGGACCGGCAATACGCATAGTCAGCCGCCTGCCGCTGTCGGAACAGATGGAAAGCTTGGCGCGTCCATCGCAAAGGATGTAAATGCCGCGCACCGGGCGGCCTTCGGCGAAAAGAAGCGTGCCCCGAGCGTGGCTATCGAGCGATTTGATCTCGTCGAAGGCTTTTAACGACTCCGCGGGCATGTCGCAAAAAAGGCGATCGGGACGGAAATCGCAGGTCAAGCAACTCGACTGAATCGTGCTCTGCATATGCCTGTGATACGTGCTCCGCCCCGGCACGCGCAGTGACTACAGTCACCGTTTTTCGTGACCTCATTCACACTCCAAGCAGAAATGCTTGCAATCGAAGGCACATACTGCCATTTCCCATTACGCCACCGAGTCTGTAACAGGCCCGAAATGGGCGCATTTCAACGCGCAGGAGGGTCGCATGGTCGCAGCGTGTTACTGCGTAATCGCCATTGCCTTCAGAGCGGCTTTGTTGCGGATCAGCAGTGTCGAACCCTTGGCTTGCACGATCTGGCGCTTCTTAAGGTCGGCAAATAGCCGGGTCACCGTCTCCCGCGAGGTGCCAATCATCTGCGCAATCTCCTCGTGCGTCAGGGCCAGCGTCACCCGCGGCTCCGCCTTGGCTACCTCGCCGTTCCGGATGCTCCATTCCAGCAACAGCTTGGCCAGCTTCTCGCCGGCGGAGTGGGAAAGCCCCAGCGAGCGGATTTCGCGGCAGGCAGAGTTGTATTTATCGCTGAGCTGCTCAGCTACGCGCAGGCAGGCCTCACTGTGCTCCTTGAGAAAGCGCAGGAAGTCGTCGCGTTTGACGAAGTTGACCTGGCACGGATCGACGGTTTCAGCCGTCAACTCGTAGGGCTTGCCGCTGATGGTGGCGCTGAGACCCAGAACCTCACCGGCTTCGGCAATCTTCAGAATCAAAGTCTTGCCATCCGTTGAGCAGATGGAAAGCTTCACCCGTCCCTTGCACAGCACAAAAATGCCCCGCGGCGCCTGGCCCTCTACGAAAAGTACGGCACTCTTGGGATAGGCGGTGGCGTATTTGATGGCTTCGAAGTATTGCAGGGCAAGCGGTGGAAGATCGCAAAAGATGTGTTCTGCCCGCATCTTGCACGCCAGGCAGCTTTCTATGATATCCAGTCCATAAGGTGTAAGCACGACGACCCCCTGTCTTTCATCGTATCCCCGAGTTTTGCGGCCGGAACGTAGGCGAGCCGTTCCGTGGACCAGGAATGCCGGTGTCGCGCTAGTCTGCAGGCTGCGCACCTTGCCAAGTGCCGGCGATCACCTGTGAGGGTGATCCGGGGAATTCGCGTCCGAGGCTGTGAATAAAGGCTCCCCGCCTTGCATGGGCGACTTCAGGCATTCCAGGTTCTACTCCAGATACACTCCAGCGGAACATTCATGCCGCACATGCAACAAGTACATACGTCACAAGCGATTGTGATCTGTGTCAACCCGGCGATCGCCTGGACCAGATCCCGCAAGGTGCTCGACCACACCCATGGGTTAAGCTAGAGCAGGGTGAGGGACCGTCGTACCTCGGTCGCGCCGTCCCCTGGAGCGATATGCGATCACAATTGGAGTTAACGTCTCCAGAATCCCTCCCGATCGGAGCTCCCGGGGCAACGCCGTCCCGCGAGGCGAAGAGCCTAAGACTCGGCAAAGCCATGGTTTACGCGGCGCTGGTTGCCGTGCTCCTGGAGCGGATGTGCGCGGTTGCCGGAGATCTCCAACTCTGGGCTGACGGATCCTGGTTCCTGATCAAAATTGCTTCCAGCCGCCACTACTATTTTTGGGTTGCCGATTGGAAGCGGGAACTCTTCCGCTCGCGACTCTTTACCATCCTGGCCGAGCAGACCCCGACAGTGCTCGCCACGCATCTTGGCGTGCACTCCTTGCACACCCTTTCGATCGTTTTCGGGATCACCCTCTATTCTCATGCCCTCTTGAGCCTCTATCTCTGCTACCGCTACGCATCCCAGCGCTGGTACATGTTGTTTCCCCTGCTCAGTTTCTTTGCCGGGACGATGAACGTAGAGGCCTATCTCTCTACCGACAGCCACTTCATCGTCTCGCTTTACTGGCCGGTTTTGTTCATCCTGCTTTTCCGGGAAGAGCTGACCAAAGGGACCTTGATCCTGCTGCTGGCCCTTTCGATTCCTCTGGTGCTGGCGTATGAGTCGATGCTCTTCTTTGGGATTATTCTGGCGGGGGTTTGTGTCTGGCGGTACAGGAAATTTTCGCGGCAAGCAAAGCTGATGGTTGGGCTAGCCGCGTGGTACCTCTTCGGTGCTGCGCTGGCCCTTGCGTCCATCATCTGGCCCTTCGATCCCAGCAACCGCAGCGGGTTTATCGGCGGGCTCCGCGCTTTGTTTCACATGCACCATATCGCCGCGGAAGTATCGCTGCTGGCGCTGCTGTGTTGCGGAATCCTGATGGCGGTTCCTGCTCGTTTGGCCGCAATTCGCAAGCCAGTCGCATTAATCGCCCTGGCTGGAGTTTTCTACTTATGGCTTGAGGTCTTTCTCGGACACGCTCCGAACATGTTGGAATTTGAGGTTCCGGCGCGGGTGATGAATCTGCTTGGACCCTTGTCGGCTACCGCGCTGCTATTGGCGGTGCTTGCCGGCTGGTTCAAGCCCGACGCGCGTACCATCGGCCTCACCGCGATTGTGATTGGCGCGCTCGGGTTCAGCCAGGCTTTCTGGAATCTTGCCGTTCTTGGGCGCTGGCAGGGGATGCTAGCGACCCTGCGTTATGAACTCCTGCTGCACCAGGGGCCGGTCGCATTTGAGGATTCGATCATGTCGCGCGAGCAGTTGGGACCCTTGCGCCTGCGCGAGCTCCACGCACATTGGCCGCTGTTGCCGCTGAGCCTCTACGCCGCGGGACGGGGCGAGATTCGATCGATCATTCTGCCCGAGCCCACTACCTACTTTCCGTTCGATCCGTTTGCTCCCGATACTCTCCCCGACCTGTCGCGCTACGGAATTCGTTACGATTTGTACCGGGAGGCCCTGAAGCGCAATTGGCATTACAAACTTGGGCAGACTCTTACATTCACTAAGGGAGGCAGTGCCCTCCAGTTTATGCGCGGTGAATGGGCCGACCCGGAGGCTTGGGCGACCTGGAGCAGTGGGCCGGATTTCGGCGTTGATCTTCCGGTCCCGACTGCGGACTTGGATAACGCGGCTCTCCTTCAGGCGTGGGTTTGTGCCAACCTGTCTCCCAGCGATACACGGATGACGGCTAATGTCATGGTGAATGATGTGATAATCGGGCACTGGGCCTTTGAGTTTGCTCCCGGATTCCATATCACCCAAGTCAACGCTCAAGTTCCGCGCGAGGTCTTAGAGCGTGCCAATCCCGTGCGAATCCGCTTCCACATCAATGAGCCGCTTAAGTCACCGTCGGAGCTTGGCAAAGCCAGTGACCCGCGTAAGCTGGGAATCGCTTTCTTGAAGATGCGCCTGCAATCGATTCCTCAGGGCGAGCCTGATCTGAAGTGATTTCACTGGCTTCTCTAGGCCGACGCGCCTGCGCTACACTGAATCGAGAAAACATGGCTTCTCCCGATGTGACTGAGGAGCGGACCGCCTCTTCCTCCCTTTCAAAACTAAAGACGCACTTTGCGGGTTTCAAACGGCACTGGGACATGGTGGCTGTGTTGTTGCTGGTTGCCGCCTCCATGCCCGTCGGGCTGCTCTCACCGCGGACACTTCCTTCCGTGGAAATGCCTAATATCGACGATTCCTGGTTCCTCGACAGTGGCTACAAGGCGGTCCACGGCGTATGGCTGGGGAAATCGGTCATGTTCACCTACGGACCGGTCTGGCAATGGCTCTCCAGCGCTCCCATCCGCTGGACCGGATACAGCATGGGGAAGGCGTACGCAACTTGGACCACCTTGCCCATGTGGCTTGCTTTCCTGCTATGCGCCCTGACGGTGCAGCTGTTGTTGCCTGAGCAACCGCCATGGAAGCGCTTTGTACTGGTGATCTTTCTGGTGATTTTCTGGGCGTCTCCGGGTTGGGCGGCGCCGGATGTGCGCCCCTTTGCCGGCATCTTTCTCTTTGCGCTTTTCCTGCGAGGCTGGTATGCCGTCCGGCAGCGGCACCTGGGGCCAGTGGTATTCGGCGTCGGCGCCGCGGTGCTTTGCGCGGCTGGGTTCTTCGTCGCAGCCGATGCCGGTATTTATGCTCTCGCAGGACTGTTGATCACGCTCGCTGGAGTAGCTCTGGAGAAGGAAGACAGGTCCCGCTTCCTGCGCAGCGCGGGATTGGCGGTTGCCGCGTGGCTGGCCTCGTCTCTTGTACTGGTGCTCGTGGTCAACGCGGCCTGGCGCAGGCTTTTCGACTTCACCTTCTGGAAGGCGTCGCTGGCCATCGTGAGTTCCTATCGATGGAACGAGCCTTACCCGATGGCAAAGGCCGACAAGGTTCACGTTATAGCGACGCTGGGTGCCTGCGCCATCATCTTCGCTTTTCGTAGGGTCATCGCCCGAGCCGGCAAGGTTGACCTCACCGGACGCACAGGATTTCTCGCTGCCGCCTTTGCCTATGGCGTTTTGGGACTGCAAACGGGAGTGGTGCGCTCCGACACCTTTCATGTGCAGATCGGTATCTTCCCGATGGTCGTGTTTATAGGGGCGGTGCTGTTCGGATTCGCATCGGATACTGGCCTTTCGACAGCTTTGGTTCTGGTTGCGGTGACGTTTTGCTGGTTCCTGATTGAGCCCAACCCCTTGTACTACTCTCTGACCATCAAAGATCGTTACTCGAAAATCATCCATCCTACAGTCACATGCCCGGCGGGATGGTCTGAATTCGACCACCTCTGTGTCACAGCGCAATACGCGCGGGCATTTCAAGACGCCAAAACCTTTATTCAGCAACGAACCGCCGCTTCAGATTCGATCGTTGTCTTCCCCTGGAACAATATTTTTGGAACGATTACGCAGCGCACTGTAGCTGCTGGGATCATGCTGAGTTACGTGGCGAGCGGGTCGTACCTAAGCGACGTAGACATACGTGGTCTGGCCCAGGCAGCTCCACCCGCCGGTCTCTATTTCAGTGAAGGTTGGGGCTGGCCGGTGGACCACGTTCCGAACTTCACTCGTAACTCCGCGCTCTGGTTCTGGGTCCAGAGTCACTACCGCGCTGACCAGTTGCTGCCGTCAGGGATACTCGGTCTGCGGGCGGATTACTCGCGTGTCCAGCGCGTGCATCTGCAGGTCCGTACGCTGCAGCTCCCGCTGCAACGCTATCCCGTCCTGCGAAGGAAATCGACGATTGACCTGGGTTCGCCGGTGTGGCCCCTGGATAGCGGCGACTTCCTGCGCCTTCGCCTGAACCTGCACTATCCATTCTGGTGGAAGTTGCGCAAGCCTTCACACCTCGAGCTCGAGATACTACGCGCCGATGGAAGCAGTAAGCGGATTCCGTTTGTGCTCCCGCCCAACGATTCTACCGACGTCTGGTTTTATCCATGGGATGGCGACCTGCTGGGGTTCTTCGCTTCCGACGAGGCAGAATGGCACCGCGGACCGCGGCCGGCAATCACAGGTTTGCGGCTGCATCTCACGCCCTACGATTGGGTGTCGGTGATTCCGAGCGCGGTTTCGGTCGAGGCGGCCGATGCCGTCCGCCTCACCTTGCAACATTAAGTCTGGACTGCTTGCAAAGCGGGAGAGCCGACGCTCTCGGTATCCAACACGACCGCGAGCGCATGAATCACGGAGGCGATCCGCACCGCCGCCAGGATCTTCTCTTCGCTGAAGCCCTTCTCCCGCAGCACCTTCTCATGTGAATCCACGCAGGCGCCGCAGCCGTTGATCGCCGATACGGCGGCGCACCAAAGCTCGAAATCGAGTGGATCGATGCCATGAGTTCGCAGCACGTTCATGCGCAAACCGGCGCGCATGGCGCGATATTTTTCGTTCGAGCTCAGGTGCAGAAAGCGATAGTACACATTGTTCATTCCCATGATCGCTGCCGCCGCTTTGGCCGCCTCCAGTGCCTCGGGGCTGAGATGGCTGGCGGCTTCCTCCAGCACGGCCGCTAACAGCTCCTGGTTGCGAGAGGCTATGGCCGAGGCGACAACCGTTCCCCACGCCTGCTGCTCGCTTAAGTCCGTTTGCTGGCGAACCACGCTGGAAAAGTTGAGTTTCAGGTCCTTGGCGTAAGACGGGATGATGTCCATTAATGCATCGAGATTCATTGCGTCCCCTGTTCAGGCAATGCCTGTAGCGGAAATTGCTCGGGTAGTGCGGCCTTCAGAGGCTGTTACGAAACTGTGCCGTCCCTACGGGACTCGGATCAAACTTCCCACTGACCCAGCACTCCGCCTTCGGCTCCGTGCTGGGCTAGAATATTCCGTGCCTCCGGCACTCGGATTTCGTCGCCACCACCAACAAGCCATGCCGAGTTTCGTAACAGCCCCTTCAGTGTATGCGTGAGAACTAACCTTTCTCCTTGGCGGTGGAACATGACCCGCGAAAATCCAGCCCCGCAGGGGCGGCTATGTCGTTAGCCCAGGGTGAAGCGAAGCGGAATCCTGGGCGGAGTGGGAAATTATCCGGAGCCGCGTACCGGCGACACCGTTCTCACGCAGACCCTTCAGGCCCGCCGTTCGCATGGGCAAAAACATCCTGCTTCAGCCGCTGAGGTCATCGACCTCAGCGGCTGAAGCTCCTTTTCCCTTGGTGGATGGACGCAGGCCTGAACGCCCTGCCCTATCCGATAGCGCCCGTCAGACCTGCAGTGTCTCCTGCCCCTTCTGCCAATTGCACGGGCACAATTCGTCCGTCTGGAGGGCGTCCAGCACCCGCAGAACTTCCTGCGGATTACGGCCCACCGACAGATCGGTGACGTACACGAATCGGATGACGTTGTCGGGATCGACGACGAAGGTAGCACGCTGCGCGACCCCTTCCTTTTCGTCGAGGATGCCGAGCTGGCCCGTCAGTTCGCGCTTAATGTCCGCCAGCATGGGGAAGGGAAGGTCTTTCAGATCGGAATGGTTGTTGCGCCACGCCAGGTGGACGAACTCGGAGTCGGTGCTGCCGCCCAGAATCTGCGCGTCGCGCTCCTGGAATTCCTTATTCAGCTTGCCGAAGGCGGCAATCTCCGTCGGGCAAACAAAGGTGAAATCTTTCGGCCAGAAGAAGTAAATCTTCCACTTGCCGGCATAGTCATCGCTAGTAATGGTTTTGAATGCGTTATCTTTGTTGGTGCTGACGGTTGCGGTGACGCTGAAGTCAGGGAATTTCTCGCCAATGGCTAGCATCTTGCTTGGTCTCCATGTATGAAGTTAAAAAACCAGTGATTACGACTTTGCTTCTGCCGATGCACACGCCTTACAAACGCCTTGCACTTCAATACTAAATTTCTCCAGCTTGAAACCGGAGGGAAGCTTGCCTCGCAACTTCACGGGAGCAAGCGAGTCCTCGTCCAGATCGGCGATGGAGCGGCAACGCGTGCAAACCAGATGATGGTGGGGGTGGAGGTTGGCATCGACCCGCCAGGCGCCGTGATGAAGGCTCACCTCGCGCAGCATGCCCGCCTCAATGAAGGTCTTGAGGTTCTTGTAGACCGTCGCGAGCGAGATCGACGGCAAGTCTTGTTTTACCTGCTCGTAGATCTCCTCCGGCGAATAATGCCCGGTGCGCGACACCAGCGCCTGATAAATCATCTGCCGCTGGTGGGTCGCCGCCAGGTTGTGCTCGCGGCACAACTGGCGAAACTCGTTATAAGTCTGTCCGCGCATATCTATCAGATGATAAAGATTATCAAACGATTCAGCTTCTCTGCCCGCCTTCCTCCCTCGCCGAACCACGTTGCGCACGCCGTTAGCTGCGGCGGCTCGCCTCCTTCGCTACATTGGTAATCTTAATCAGGATTGACTTGCTGGTATGGAAATGCGTCGCCTCTGCGTGTTTTGCGGTTCCAATGTGGGAAACCGCCCCATCTATTGCGCCAGCGCCGTCCGCATGGGCGCACTGCTGGTGCATCGCGGCATTGAACTGGTCTATGGCGGAGGCAACATTGGCCTGATGGGCGTGCTGGCCGATACCGTGCTGGCGCTGGGTGGCCGCGCGATCGGCGTTATCCCCGATTTCATGATGCCGAAGGAAATCGCCCACACCGGCCTGACCGAGCTTCGCGTCGTCGCCTCCATGCATGAGCGCAAGGCCATGATGTCCGACCTATCGGACGGCTTCCTCGCGCTGCCCGGCGGGTTCGGAACGCTAGAGGAGTTTTGCGAGGTCGTGACCTGGTCGCAGCTCGGCTTGCAGTCGAAGCCCTGCGGACTGCTCAATGTCGAGAACTATTACGCTCCGTTGCTGGAACTATTCGATCATGCCGTGCGCGAGGGATTCTTGCCCGAAAAGAACCGGCGGCTGGTGCTGAATCACCACGATCCCGTCAGCTTGCTGGAAAAGATGATGGCATTCCGAGCGGAACCTGTCGAGAAGTGGGTGGGGAAGGAAGAGCGGTAGGAACTTATGCCGCCATCATAAGGCAGTCGACGGACCTGTGCTTCCGACGCTGCCCGGGATAATAAAATCGGCTGATGCTAACCCTCCGGCGCGATATACCTGCTCACGAATTCAGCCAGTGATCCCACGCAAACACTGGCCAGCGCCGTCGCAGCGTCTGATTCCGCCTTCGATTCGCCCGAGTTGCCTACCAGCACCGTTCTCATGCCGAGCTTTGTGCCGGCCTGCATATCGCGCAAAGAGTCGCCTATCATCACGCTATTTTCGGATTGCGCGCCGGAAAAGTCGCGGAAAGCCTGCTCGAACATTCCGGTCAGCGGCTTGCGGCAGTTGCATTGGCCCGCATCATGAGGACAGATGTAGATCGCGTCAAGGTGTCCGCCCTTTTCCGCCAGGTCAGCCTGCAAGCGATCGTGCATCTGCCTGAGATCGTCTTCGGAGTAGAGGCCGAGCGCGATGCCGCGCTGATTGCTGACAACGATGACCTTGTGCCCGCGCCGGTTCAGCTTCGCCACGGCCTCTTCTACCCCTGGCAGCAGCTCCAACTCCTCGCAGCAAGTTACGAACCGGCCAGCTGGCAGATTACGATTGAGCACTCCGTCCCGATCCAGGAAAACGTATTCGAGATTCGCAAAGTCCAAGGCTCGATCGTCCGCCATCGTAGTTATAATTTCATCACAATAGTGGTTTGCCAACCAAGGTTCTGAAGAAGATCCTCAAAGCACGTATGTGGCGAGGAGCCAATGCCGTCTTCTCTGAACCTGGCCGGTGTCTTCAACGACGCGATCGCGGAACACCTCGCGGTCATTCGTCGCATGGAGGCGCAAGGCGATGAGTTCGAGCGCGCGGCCATTCTCCTCACAGACGCGCTTTCCCGCGGCAACAAAGTCCTATGGTGCGGCAACGGCGGCAGCGCAGCCGACTCGCAGCACCTGGCGGCCGAACTGGTGGGCCGCTTTCGGCACCAGCGTGCCGCGCTTTGTTCTATCGCGCTTACCACCGACACCTCGATCTTGACAGCAGTGGCCAATGACTATGGCTACGAGACAGTCTTTGCGCGCCAGGTGGAGGCGCTATGCGCCCCTAACGATGTCGTGGTCGGCATCTCGACATCGGGGAACAGTCCCAACGTTTGCGCTGCTCTGCGCAAGGCGCGCGAGAGGCAGGCAACAACCGTTGCCATGACTGGGCAGAGCGGCGGCCGTATGGCTGCTGTCGCCGACGTTTGCCTGCGTGTACCGTCCACCGATGCCGCCAGAGTTCAGGAGGGCCACATCCTTTACGGCCACATGCTATGCGAGTGGATCGAGATGGCAACCTGCATCAACCACGCGATTGCCGGCTGGAAAGGCGCCCCATGATCCGCAATCTCCGCGACATCATCGCTTTGGTCGAGTCGGGTTGGCATCATGTTCCGGTCCTCGTCGTCGGGGATGTGATGCTGGACAAGTACGTTTGGGGCGAGGTCGAGCGTATCTCTCCCGAAGCTCCCGTACCGGTCGTGCGCGCCACGGTGCAGAATGAAAAGCCTGGCGGCGCAGCCAACGTTGCCATGAATCTCGCCAATCTCGGCGCGGGTGTGAAGCTGGTGGGCTTCGCCGGCCACGATTCCGAGCGAGACAGACTCCAGTCGCAGTTGACACAGTCGGGTATTGAGGCGTTCCTGCTGCCGGTTCCAGCGATGCCCACGACGACGAAGCTGCGCGTCCTCTCCGGCCATCAGCAGATGTTCCGGCTGGATACGGAGATGCAGCCTGCTTTTTCAGACGCCGACTACTCCAGCCTGCTCGATCATGCTCTCGCGGTCCTGCCGGACGCCTCGGTCGTGGTGCTCTCCGATTACGCCAAGGGCGTGCTGACCGCATCGATCTGCCAGGCGATCATCGGCGCGGCTCGCAAACGTGGCATCCCGGTTTTGGTCGATCCGAAGCGCCAAGACTTCAGCTTCTATCGGGGCGCCACCGCCATTTGCCCGAACCGCAAGGAACTGGCAGCCGCGATGGGGCAGCCGGCAGATGATCTCGATCGGCTGCTGAGTATCGCCCAATCGCAAATGCCCTCTCTAGATGTCGAATGCATAGCGGTAACGCTCGGCGAAAAGGGAATCGCTGTGCTGCGTCGCGATTCCTGCATTAATGCGCCTGCGGTCGTGCGCCAGGTGTATGACGTTTCCGGCGCCGGCGATACTGTGGCTGCAGTGCTGGCGCTTGCGATTGCCTGCGGCATCGAGATGGAGGATGCGGCACAGGTCGCCAATGTCGCTGCCGGAATCGTAGTGCGCCAGGTCGGCACGGTTGCGATTCGGCGCGAAGAGTTGCTCGGCGCCTTGGACCAGCAGACCGCCATGCACATGGACGAAAAAGTTCTGCCGCTGGATCGCCTGCTCATCCGCCTAACTGCCTGGAGGTCGGCGGGCGAGGCTGTGGTGTTTACCAATGGTTGCTTCGATCTGCTGCACATCGGACACATCCAGTTGCTGGAAGAGGCGCGGCGCCAAGGCAATCGCCTGATCGTCGGGCTGAACAGCGACGACTCAGTGCGGCAGCTGAAAGGGCCAGGCAGGCCGCTTGTGCCCGAACGCGAGCGCGCCCGCGTGCTGGCAGCGCTGAGCGCCGTGGACGCGGTCGTTGTCTTCGAAGAAAGCACGCCACTGCGGCTGATCGAAGCGATCCGTCCCGACGTTCTGGTCAAGGGCGGAGACTACACCGAAGAAAACGTCATTGGGGCGAGCGAAGTTCGCAGTTGGGGAGGGCGGGTAGACCTTATCCCGCTGGTAGAGGGTATCAGCACCACGGGGCTAATAGCGAAATCGGCTGCGAACGCTGCCTCGGAATCGATCTGCGAAGCCGTCCCGGTTTGAAAGGAGCCCATGCCAGCGCCACTCTTCTTCTCGGTTCGCCTGCCCACGTTGCTGGCAAAGTTCTGGCGTGCTCACTTCGCACGCGAGTCGATAGCCGAAGCTCCCGATAATTCGGATTCCTCAGCTCGACCCGTGGTCAGCATGGGAGCAGGGAAGGAGCCGCGCTCGTTCATCATCTTTCGCCTCGACTCCTTGGGCGACGTGGTCTTGACAACCCCACTATTTCGCGAGCTCAAGCGCGCCTATCCCCAGTCGCGCTGCACCGTCGTGGTGCAGGCGGCATACAAGCCCCTTCTGGTCACGAATCCGCATGTTGACGAAATCCTGACTATGCCAACTGTCGGGCCGGCTTGGCTGCCGCAAAGGGCCAAGCGTCTGGTATCGGCAATTCTGTTGTATTGCACCCAGCTGCGAACACGGTATTTCGATTTCGCCATCTCTCCGCGCTGGGATATGGACGAGCACCTCGCGACCTTTCTCTGCCTGCTGACCCGTGCGTCGCATCGTGTCGGCTACAGCGCAGAAACCTCCGCGGCTAAAAGGCGAATCAATCGCGGATCGGATGCTGCCTTCGATATCTGTCTCCCGCCGGGCCCGGCACAGCATGAGGTGTCCCGCAATCTTGCCACCCTGAAGGCGCTGGGCGCGCAAGCTTACGACAGCCGCCTTGAAGTTCGGCTCACCGAACGCGATCGGCAAGCCGCGAGGAAGTTGCTGGAAAACGTCCCGGCTGGAAGGCGATTAATCGCAATCGGGATCGGCGCCCGTAGTCCTGGCCGGCGCTGGCCCTTGGAGCGCTATGCGAAAACCGTCGCCCGGCTCTCGCAGGATGGTCCAGTGCAGCCGGTGATCGTATGTTCGGCGGATGAGGGCAGGGAGGCCTGGGATCTGGCAGCACTGCTGGGCGGCGAAGTGATCATAATCACCGGAGCGCCGCTGCGCGAACTGTGCGCCGTGCTGGAGCGCTGCCATCTTTTCTTTGGTAACGACAGCGGCTGCGCTCACCTGGCGGCAGCAATGGACCGCAAGACGATCGTGATCTCCCGTCATCCGCGCAACGGCGATCCCAATCACTTCAACAGCCCGGTGCGGTTCGCGCCACATTGCTCACGAGCGCTAGTGCTGCAGCCAGACACGGGCCGCGATGGATGCAGAGCGGCGTGCTGCTCCGCCGAAGCGCACTGCATCCTCGGTGTCTCAGTTGAAGATGCGGTGGCCGCTGCGCGCCGGATGCTGCGTGAGCCGCGAAACCCTTCGATTGCAACTGCGGCCACGGCTGCAAGCGACCAAGGGCTGCGCCGCCTCATGCAATCCCATTCCGCCGAAGCCGTGCAGAGGGCGGTGGAAGCTCTGCGCCCGGGACAACTCCCGCTCCTTCCGCGCGCTTAGAACGTCGATGCTTGTGAAGACTGGTTGGCTATCATCCCGTCACCACCGAATCGTGCAGGCAGTCTGTTCGGGCACGGCCACGCGGCTACTCTCAGCCGGCCTGACCCTCATTTCGTTGCCGTTGACGGTGCGTTACCTCGGAGCTGACCGCTACGGCGTTTGGGCCACCGTTATTACAACCGTGGTCTGGATTAACCTCCTGGATCTAGGCATTGCCAATACCCTGACCAACGACATTTCACGGGCCTACGCGCTGGAAGACAAATCTTCGGCGGCGCGTTACTTCAGCAGCGCGCTTGCGCTTACCGGCGGCGTGGCAGCATTGGCAGGTATCGCCTTTGTCCTGGTGTTTCCCCGCATCGACTGGCTAGCGCTGTTCAATGCCGGCCCGAACGTAAGCGCGCGCGAACTGGAAGGCACGATTGCTGTCGCCGCCGGCCTGACGTTGCTCGGCCTGCCATGCAATCTTGTCAGCAAATTGCTGGCCGGATATCAGGAACTCCACCGCTACAACTATGCCGTGGCTGCGGGAACCGTTGCCAGCCTTGCTGGGCTCGTATTGGGCGTTGTCTTGCGGGTTCCGATGCCGGTGCTGTTACTGATGTCGGCGGGATGTCTGACCTTGGCAAGCTTGATCACGTTGCTTATCGTTGTGACCTGGTTGAAGCCGTGGCTGTCGCCGCGGCCATCTTTGGTGGACCGTCGGTCGGTCACGGAGCTTCTAAATTCAGGCTCTTCGTTTTTTCTGATCCAGGTTGCTGCGGTGGTGGTGTTCAGCTCTGACAACCTGGTCGTCAGCCACTATCTCGGAGCGTCGGAAGTCACGCCCTATAGCGTTACCTGGAGGCTCGTGGGATTAGCCGCCGTGCTGCAGTCGCTCATCTTTCCTGCACTATGGCCGGCCTACGCGGAGGCTTACGCCCGGCGCGATTACCACTGGATCCGGCGGACCTTTTCGCTGACCATGACCGGCACCCTCGCGCTGAACCTGATATTTGCGATGCTGCTGGCGCTCTTTGGACGGCCCCTCATCCGGCTGTGGGCAGGAACCGATGCCGTCCCCAGTACGTATCTGCTGCTCGCCATGGCCGCCTGGGGAGTAATCAGCGGCTTCATGAGCGTCGAATCGTGCCTGCTGGCAGCATTGAATCGCACCCGCGCCCAGGCCGTGCTGTCGATCGTCGCCGCCGCAGTCAACATCGCGCTCTCATTGGCGCTGGTGCGCCACATCGGATCGTTGGGCGTCATTAGCGGCACGATTTTGTCGTACCTGCTGGTTCTGGTTGTACCGCAGAGCCTGATTGTGCGGGGGGTGTTTCGCAAAGAGTTGGCAGGGGAGAGCAGCCATTTTTCGCTGTTCGCGCTTCGCTCTTCGCTTTTCTCCAAGGCCAGAAACAGCAGCTAGTGCCCTGAGTTAGAAGTTCGTTGGCTAAGCAAGGCTTTGTATCAGGGCGCGGCTTCAGGGCTTCAGTGTCCACGTGAGAACTAGCTCTGAGCTAGGACGGTGGAGCATCACACACGAAAATCGAACCCCGAAGCGGTGGTGTTGCAGTTAGCCCAGGACGAAGCGAAGCGGAGTGCTGGGTGAAGTGGAAAAATATTGGAGCCCCGGAGGGGCGGCACCGTTCTCACGCAGACACTTCAGCCGTGCCGAACCGCAGCCAACAAGACCCTGAGGCGAAGATCAACAGGTATAGATGTGTGGAAAACGCTGATTACGCCGACCGTTCGCACTCGCGCCGTGTCGCTCAGGCCTTCTTCTTGCCGCCGTTTCGCCTGCCCGTGCCGTTCGAACCGGCGCCATTTTTCTTCGCCGCCAGTTCAGCTTGTTTCTTCTTTCTAGCTTCGGCTCGCCGCTTCTTCTTCAGTTCTTCGGGAGAGTACATGCTTCCCCGGCACTTCCTGGTGCCGCAATAACAAGGAGCATCGTCATCGCCGTCGTACAACCAGTAGTCGTACGTGAGTTCCTCGCCGGCCACGATATCGCGGATGCTGCTGATAAAAACTCGATCGCCTTCTTCGTCCGTCTCGCAGTTCGGATCGCACGAGTGGTTCACGAACATCGCCATCCCGTGCCCGTCGATGACCACTTCGCCATCCCCGACGCCGAACAGGTAGGTAAAGGGTCGCCCCTCGTAGCGGTCATCGCCTTCGGCCTTGGTAATGCGCTGACCGGTGTATTCCAGCAGACGCGTGCCCTTGGGGATCTCGTCCAGGGTAAAACAGCCGGCAGCATGGATATCAGAAGAACGGATGATGAGATGTGGCAAGCGCAAGTTCTCCGCGACTTTGAACTGAAGTATAGCGTATCGCGAACTCCATCCTTGCCCGTCGTCGGGCCAGCGGTTGGGCCAATTGCGGCGGTGTTCAGCCGGGACACAATTCCGCCGAATTCCTGCGTCACGCGAGAAGGTGCTTTTCAGGGGTTCACATTCGCGGGCGGATTTCGTATCTTGGATGGGACAAATGGATTTGCTGGAGGCGCTCTCATGGTACATATCCTCGTTCGGCATAAGGTTTCGGACTATAACCGCTGGAAAGAAGCGTTCGATTCCCACGTAAGCGCGCGCCGGCGCGCTGGAGAAACCGGGTGTCACCTATTCCACAGCCTTGACGATCCGCGCGATTTGACTTTGCTGTTGGATTGGGAGAGCGCCGATCAGGCGCGTAAGTTCATGACCTCGACTGAGCTGCGCGATGCCATGCAGAAGGCCGGAGTATTGGGTTCGCCGGACGTGAATTACCTCGAAGACGCCCGCTCGGTCCACCGCTCCTCGGCCGATTAGGGCGCGCCGAATTTCGGCCGCAGGACCATCACGACCCTCTTGACATTGGGCGGTATCTTGCGCTCCAAATTGCGGCCATTTCGGAGCGCGAAACAAACCGGTGGATAGCTCTCTTGCCGCTTTGCTGAGTGGCTGGAAAGCCGCTACTGGCGCTCGTTTCGCGCATTCCCGCACTTTGTCAAGAATTTTCGTCAAGAATTTTGGCGACCGCAGAAAATGGATTTGCCCCGCGCGTTGACAAACGGCCGCGGAAAATTAAAATACCCGACGACTCTCCGAAACGATTTGCAACCGTGACAAACCTGACACAGCCTCACGACGTTCTCCTGCATACCGATTTTCCCGAGCTGGAGCTGTACGCCAGCGGGAAAGTGCGCGACATCTACCAGGTCGATAGCGATCATCTGCTCTTCGTTGCGACCGACCGGATCTCGGCCTTCGATTACGTGCTGGCCACCGGTATTCCGCAGAAGGGGCGGGTGCTCACCCAGCTTTCGCTCTTCTGGTTCGATTTCCTGAAGGACGTTGTCCCTAATCATCTGGCGACCGCCGACGTGCGCCACTATCCGGCGGAGCTGCAGAAGTACGCCGCGCAACTGCACGGACGCTCCATGCTGGTGTTGCGCGCCGAG
Organism: uncultured Acidobacteriaceae bacterium; assembly: GCA_963785825.1. Classification (GTDB taxonomy): domain Bacteria; phylum Acidobacteriota; class Terriglobia; order Terriglobales; family Acidobacteriaceae; genus Bog-257. The sequence continues at coordinate 54,615 of CAWAWQ010000006.1, forward strand.
ATGATCGCCATCGAGTGCGTGGTGCGCGGCTATCTTTCCGGCTCCGGCTGGAAAGAGTACAAGGCGAACGGCGCGGTGTGCGGCATTCAGCTTCCCGCCGGGCTGCGCGAATCCGACAAGTTGCCGGAGCCTATCTTCACCCCGGCGATCAAGGCCAGTACCGGGCACGACGAAAATATTTCCTTCGAGCGCATGGTTACGCTGGCCGGCCGCGAGCTCAGCGAACAGCTTCGCGATTTGAGCATCCGCATCTACCAGACCGCGGCAGACTACGCGGCGACGCACGGCATCATCATTGCCGATACCAAGTTCGAATTCGGTCGTACCCCGCGCGGGCTGGTGCTGGCCGACGAAGTACTGACCCCGGATTCATCGCGTTTCTGGCCGAAGGACCGATATCAGCCAGGCGGCCCTCAGGATTCCTTCGACAAGCAGTACGTGCGGGATTATCTGGAGGCAATCAAGTGGAACAAGCAGCCGCCGGCGCCGGCATTGCCTCCCGAAGTGGCGGCGAGGACCAGCGAGAAGTACGTTGAAGCCTATACCAAGCTGACCGGGCATCCCTTGCCGGCCTAGCACAAGCCGATGACGAGCCTGTCCATCCTCGACTGGGTGCTCCTGCTCGTCATTGTGTTGTCCGTGCTGCAAGCTTCGGCGCAAGGGTTTTTCCACGAGTTTTTTTCGCTGGCGGGTGTGGTGGTGGGGTACCTGGTCGCGGCGTGGGAGTATCCGCGTGTGGCCGCCTGGTATCGGGGTTATGTGAATTCCCAGTGGGTCGCGGACATCGCGGGGTTCTTTACTATTTTTTTTATCGTCGTCCTGTTAGCCGGGATTCTGGGAACCATCGTTCGCTGGGCAGTGCGGGGAGTCGGCCTGCGTTGGTTCGACCGGCTTCTGGGTTCCGTGTTTGGTTTGGTTCGAGGCGTCATTTTCAGCGCCGTTATTGTGCTGGCGCTGGCGGCGTTTGCGCCGCAGTGGGGGCTGCAACAATCGCGAATCGCGCCTTTCCTGCTGGTCACCAGCCGGGCGCTGGTCTGGGTGGCGCCAGCGAGTTTGCGGCAGCGTTTCTGGGATGGCTGGGAGCTGCTGCGCGCCGTGCCCCAGCATCTGCCGCTGGAACACGGCGGCGGTAACAACTGATTGCGGGTTCACGCCATACAAATATTCATAAGATGAAGAGAGGCGTCGTGAAAGACCAACTGGAAGCTTTGGTTGCGCAGATGTACAGGAGCGGCATTACCTATGCCGAGGCGGTAAGCGAGTTCAAGAAGAAATTCATCCTTGCCGTTCTGCAGGACAGCAAGGGCAATCAGTGCAAAGCTGCGCGTCAGCTTGGAATGCACCGCAATACTCTCAGCCGCACCATCGCCGACCTCGAACTCGACGCCAAAGGACTGCGCAACGGAAAGCGCCGCCCGCCGCGCAGCGTACATGTTCCGCTAGCCGACAAGAAGGCGGCGCGATAGGCCGCATAAGAATACGCTGCATCGCCGGCCGCCCGTTCCTATACTTACAGCGCAGATTCGCGCCTAGCTAGGCCGCTCGTGTCGACAGAATGTCCCGAAGGAGTGCTGCTGCCGTCAGCAGTCATGCTGGTTCGTCAGACCCCGATACGAGGCAAAGGAGTGATCTCGTAGACCACCCCACAGAACCCGCAGGTTTGCAGTCCGCCCTGGTACGTCGTCCCGTAGAGATTTCCGTTGTTGTCCATGACCAACCCGCCCTCCGGCCATCCGCCGTCGGCGCCGCCGGTGAAGTCGTGCAGGCTGGTGTAGATCCATCCGCCCATCGTCCGGCGTCAGCTTGAAAACTGTACCTCCTACGCCATTCACCGGTCGTCGTGTCCTAGAGATTGCCTCTGGCAGCCAGGATGAGGGGACCATAGGGATCTGCTCCGTCCCCCTGGCCTGTGAAGGTGTGAATAACGGTGAACGTTTGCGCCTGCGCCGGGGTTGCACGGCCGCCAGCATAAACGTAATCGCAAAGCCCGCTCCCGCTTTTCTCGCCCAAATACGGGCGCGAAATCGGCCTTCCAGCTACGGCGTGATCTCGAACACGACACCACAGCCGCCGAGAACTGGGCAGTTCCTATCGCCGCCGGCGGTCGTCGTGCCATAGAGATTGCCGGCCGCATCCTGAATTAGGGAGGCGCCGGGGCTGTACCCATCGGCGCCATCGGCGAACGCATACAGCACCGTCTCGCTACCGTTTGCATCCAGCTTGAAGACAACACCGCATCCCGCGTAGCAGGCCGACAAATTGCCGCCGCTGCTGGTAGTGCCGTAGAGGTTTCCCGCCGCATCGCGGATCAAACCCGCGAACGGCCACCCGCCATCCGCGCCTCCCAGGAAGCTGTAAAGCACATTCAGGTGACCGCTGGTATCCTGCTTGAAGACAACACCGCAGCCGCCATAGCATTCCTCCGACATGAATCCACCTTGCCAGGTTGTGCCGTAGAGATTACCCGCGCCGTCGAACAGGAGGGCGCCGAGTGGATAACCCCCGTCGTCATACCCACTAAACCTATGGAGCACGGTCTCTTGTCCGGTGGTCGGATCGAGCTGATAGATCACTCCGTAACCGCCGTTCCCGCCCGCATACGTGGTGCCATAGAGAGTGCCGGCGGAGCTCTCTATCAGTCCCGCCATGGGTTCAAAACCATTGCTCCCCTGGTAGTAGAAATTGAGCAGCACACTCTCCTGGCCCGCGACATCGATCTTGAACACAGTTCCACCATACTGGTCGGCTCCCCCGCTCAAGGTCGCGCCATAAAAATTGCCGGCCGCATCCTGGATAAGGCTACCCTCCGGCAACGCCCCATCGGGCCCGGTGAAGGTATGCAGCACCGTTTCTCTCCATGGGCACACGACGCTACGACAAATCGTGGCCGGTGGTGAGAGCTTGAATATGACGCCGCAACCCGTGGGAGGGTACGGACCACAGAGGCTCAGATTGCCACCGGTCGAGGCGACGCCATAAAGGATCCCGCTCGCATCCCGAAACAGACCCTTAGGATTCGCGCCGTCTGCTCCGCCGCTGAAGCTATACAGCACAGTCTCAACCCCGTTTGGACTCAGCTTGAACACGGTTCCGCAACCTGCTGTCCCGCCGCAGAGAGTGCCATTGCCGCCGTAGAAAGTAGTGCCGTACAGATTGCCGGCCGCATCCCTGACCAGAGCGGCGACTGGTTGTGCTCCGTCCGGGCCAGTGAAAGTGTGAAGTACCCTGTACGTTTGTGCCTGCGCCGATTGGGTTGCGACGATCGCCAGCAGACACACAATCGCAAAGCCCAGCGCGACGGTCGCGATCGGTGTGCTCAGGTGTGGATCGGAAATTTTGGAGCTCATCGGGCTCATGAGAGACCTCCTTGTTCCTATTGAGTATTGAATAATATAGTGACATTTTCAGCTTTGTGTGCTACTGTCTGGCTATGGGAAACCCGGCAGGAGTGCGCAGAGACTTCGAAGCCTTGGAGCAGCGACGTTTGCGGGCGGCGCGGCTGCTGAAAAAGGGAGTCCACCAGTCCGAAGTGGCGCGGCAGGTGGGCGTACACCGCCAATCGGTAAGCCGGTGGGCGGCGGAGTTGGAGGAGAAAGGCCGGGCCGGGCTGAAGCAGGCCGGCCGCGCTGGACGCAAGCCCCGGCTGAGTGCGGAAGACCTGAAGCAGATTGAGCGCGGGCTGAAACGTGGACCGCAGGCTCTGGGCTATGAGACGGCGCTGTGGACGTCGGCGCGCGTGGCCCAGTTGATCGAGGCCGAATGTGGCGTTCGCTACCATGCCTCGCAGGCGTGGCGCATGCTGCGGCAGTTGGGCTGGAGTTGTCAGCGGCCGACCGGACGGGCGCTGGAACGGAAGGAAGAGAAGATCCGGCAGTGGAAGCAGAAGCGCTGGCCGGAGTTAAAAAAAAGGCCAAAAACGAAGGCCGGACGATCGTCTTCATCGACGAAAGCGGATTGAGCGAGCGTCCTCACCGCTGTCGTACCTGGTCGCCCCGCGGCCAGACCCCGGTGCTGCAGTATCACTTCAACTGGAAGACCTTGTCGGCGATGGCGGGGGTGACGTGGTGGAACTTCTATTTCCGGCTGTTTCCGGGAGCCATTCGCAGCCCGCAAATCATCCAGTTTCTGGCCCATTTGCAGCGTCACATTCCGGGCAAGCTGCTGATCGTCTGGGATGGTCTGCCGGGCCATCGCAGCCGTGCAGTATGGGATTTCGTGCGCCAGCAGAAAGGACGTTTGTGGCTGGAGTTTCTCCCTGGTTACGCTCCGGAACTAAACCCGGTGGAGTACCTGTGGTCGCACTGGAAACAGCACGAACTACCGAACTTCTGCCCCCAGACTTTCGGGCAACTGAGCCATCACGCCCGCAAGGCGCTGCAGCGAATGCGCCGACGGCCTACTCTGGTAATGGCCTTCTGGGAACAGGCGGAGCTATTCCCGTTGTAACTATATTATGCAATGCTCAATAGGACCTGCCATCCTGTCGCCTTTCTTGCGAAAAGGTGGGAAAGGATAAATGTTGATGCGCTCTGGCTGGGCTTCACCGCGGTCCTGCACGTGTTGCAACGGCTTGCGGAGAAGCACACTTTGCACCCAGCGAACGTCAGTGGGTACGTCGCAATGCTTTGTCGCCTGGGCTTCACCGACACCGCGCCGTCCTGCAGATGCCTAGGGAGGCCCGTTTTCTGTTTATCGCGAATCTGGCTTTCCGAAAAGGAAAATACGCACTGAGCCGTTCTCTCAGTTTGTGAACAGCGATAGTTGTTTGGGGGCGCATCTTGTTCCTCCACTCAGGAAATGCGGTTAAAGGTGGTTCATGGCTTCTGGGGCGGAGTCCACCGTTACTACCGTAGAGTCGTTTGCGACTGGCTTTTCCCCCTTTACGCTAGAGTAGCGGTCGTTCGGAGTACCCGGCGGTGGCTTTGGTTGCCCGCGAATTGTCACAAGATTGTGAAGGAGTTGTGACTGAAGCGTGACATTTGAGATCGCGCGGGAAGCGCACGAAAAAAGGGAGCAGCGTTGGCTGCTCCGGGGTCTTTCCCTGATCGAAGAGTTACTGCCGTTTGTGGGTGGTGTGATGCGTCGGCGCCGCGGTCGAGATCGGATTGCCACTCTTGTCCAGCAGCATGCCATCCGTCATCGTCATCATGAACGGATTGGGAGTGTAGCTGGTGACGGTGCCCTGGAACGTCATGAGGGTGCCGACCTGCGGCATCAGCCGTGACGGAATCGCCTTGGCCATGTTCAATGCGATGTCCGCTTTCTTGGCTTCGATGTCGTCATCACTGCCCGCCAGTTGCACGGTTGTCGGCGTTGCGCTGATGACGTTCGCGCCCAGCTTTACAGCCTTGTCCTTAATAGCATTCCAGACCGTGTCGGCGGCTTGCTGGTTACCGGAAGACAGCACCAGTTCCCACTCCGCAAAACTCATCTGCGTGGGATTCTTGCTCTTGACCAGGTCGGCGGCTTGTTCGGCAGGCGACGGCGGTGGTGGCGCAGCGGCAACGGTGAAGCCCGCTGGCGGCATTACGCTGGTCGAGGCTTTCGCGTCGTTGACCAGTTCATTCCATCCCTGATCCGAGCCGTGGTAGCGAATGTACTTCTTGCGGCCATAGTCGAGGATTTGCTGTTGTGAGGCGGCTGGCGCCAGATTGGCAGCCTTGACGATGAACCAGAAACCTTCCGGGTTCATCGGCTTGGCTTCCAGATCGGCCGTGGCCAGCGGATAGATGTCAGCGATACTGGGCTGGGACTCCCAGCTGATAGCTTCGCGAAAATCCTTTTGCGCGGTAGCGTAATCCTTGGCCTGCAAAGCAGCGAAAGCCACGGCGCCGTCGAAGATGGCACCGGTTTCGTTGTGTAGCTTCACAAAATCGGCGTCGCTCATGCCCTCCGGCTTCTTCATCGTCTGTATGGCTTGCAGTCCCTGCTGGCCGTACTGCTGGGCCTTGGCCAGGTTGTCTTGCATTTGCGGCCCGCCCTGCGCCGCAGCCGCGCGGTAGCTGTAGGCCAACAACGCCAGGGCCCGGATATTATTGGGATTGGCCTGCAGCACGCGGTTGGCGGCATCCAGCATCTTCTGGGGTTCGTTCGCCTGCTGATAGGCCACCATGAGAAGCTCCAACGCCTGCTGCTTCATCACCGAATTGGGATAGGTCTGGAGGAAAGCTTCCAGTGCCTGCGCCTTTTGCGCCGGGTTCTGCTGCTGATACGCATTGATGTAAGCGTTGTATTCTGCGGGGTCCTTGATGGTAGGCTGGCCAGCCTGCGCCGACTGACCTGCTGCTTGCGCTACGGATTGCTGGACGAGAGCGGCGCTGACGAGCACCAGCAATAGGATGACTAGCGGCTTCTTCATTCTGTTGGCTCCTCAATACTGGGAAACTGCGAACCACACCTGCCTGCACTGGCCTTGCGCAGCAACATTAACTCCAAACAACTTTCAGGGCTGCCTCGTAAGCAGGCACATCTCTCCGCATCCTGGACCGGTCCGCCATTTTGGAATGTAAAGCGCGGCAGCGGAAAAGGGGGATTATAAGGATGCACCTCATTGTAAGGCAAGCTGCCTGCCAATTTACACGATTCGACATCTAAAATGCTGCAGAGGCTGCCTGCTTCGCAGCCAGGAGAATGTTCATGCAAGCTGGAGAGTTGATTTCGTTATCGGGAGCCGTTGCGGTCGTCACTGGAGGAGGCCGCGGAATCGGCCACGCCATTGCCCGCAAGCTGGCAGAGATGCAGTCCCTGGTGATTCTCACCGGCCGTGACGAGGCCCGGGTGCAGCAAGCGGCTGAGGATTTCGTTGGCCGCGGCCATCGTGCCGAAGGAATCGGTTGCGACGTGACCGACTTGGCCAGCGTGGAAGCGTTTGGGGAGCGTCTGCGCAAAAGCTATGGCCGCGTAGATATTCTCGTCAATAACGCTGGGATCGGCGGCCCTTCCGGACTGCTGCACGAACTCGCGACCGAGGACTGGGACGCCATCTTCAACACCAACTTGCGCGGAGTGTATTACATGTTGCGTGCTGTCGTTCCGCTGATGATCGCAGCCGGAGCCGGCCACATCATCAACATCTCGTCGTTAGCAGGCAAGAACCCGCTGCCGCGTGGCGCCGCCTACTCCGCATCCAAGTGGGGCCTGAACGGACTCAGCTACGGCATCGCCGAAGAGTTGCGCGCCCAGAACATCCGCGTCAGCGTAATCAGCCCCGGCTCGGTCGACACCGATTTCAGCCCGCGCCGTGGCGGCAAAGATACACAGAAAATGCTGAAACCTCGCGATGTGGCCCACGCGGTCGCCATGCTGGTCACCCAGGAGCCGCAATCGTTCATCAGCGAGGTGCTGATTCGTCCAACGCAGAAACCATAATTGTTGACGCGATACGGCCGCTCGCCATGAATTGCGCGCCGGGTGCATTCCCGCGTCTTGCCAACTGCCCTATAATGAAATGTTCGTCCCTCCGTCCGGATCGAGTAAGTAAGGGGTATCGATGGCCACAACTGAATTCGCAGTCCACGGCGCCGAGCACGGTGCTGTGCGTGAACCCGTCGTCAACGATTTCAGCATCCAGGTTGCAACTGTAAACGGCTCGGGATCGCAGAGCGCAAACACCGTTCTCCTGCGCACTATTTTCCAGATGGGAGTGCCCGTCTCCGGCAAGAACATGTTCCCCTCGAACATTGCCGGGCTGCCGACCTGGTACACCATCCGCGCCAGCAACAAGGGCTATATCGCGCGCAAGAAGGAGATCGACTTCCTGGTCGCGATGAATCCGGAGACCGCGCGCGAAGACGTGATGTCGCTTGCTGCGGGCGCGGTCGCGCTCTACGACGAGCCGCTCAAACTCAACGAGCTGCGCTCCGACCTGACGTTCTATCCCGTGCCTTACGACAAGATCACCGCCGCAGTCTGCCCGGAATCGAAGCTGCGCAAGCTGGTCAGGAACATGGTGTATGTCGGGGTGGTGGCACAGTTGCTCAACCTCGACATGGCGGAGGTGGAGAAGTCGCTGCGTAAGCAGTTCGCAAAGAAGGTCAAAGCCGCCGATCTTAACTGGAACGCCGCCAAAGCAGGCTATGAATACGCCGCTGCCTCGCTCACCAAGGCCGACCCCTTCACCATCGAGCGCATGGACAAAACGAACGGCATGATCATCATCGACGGCAACTCTGCGGCCGCCCTCGGCGCAATGTTTGCTGGCGTGACCGTGGTGACGTGGTATCCCATCACGCCTTCGTCGTCGCTCGTGGAGACCCTCATCGAATACATGAAGGAACACAGGGTTGGAGATGACGGCAAAGCTACTTTTGCCATCGTTCAAGCCGAAGACGAACTCGCGGCTATCGGCATGGTTCTGGGCGCGGGATGGGCGGGAGCCCGTTCCATGACCGCCACCGCCGGCCCCGGAATTTCGCTGATGGCGGAGTTTGCCGGACTGGGCTACTACGTCGAGATTCCCGGTGTGATCTGGGACATTCAGCGCGTCGGCCCATCCACGGGCCTGCCGACGCGCACCTCGCAGGGCGACATTTCCTTCGTGGCCAAGCTTTCGCACGGCGACACCCGTCACCCCATGCTGATTCCCAACAGCGTCAGCGAATGCTTCAGCATGGCCGGCGAGGCGTTCGATTTGGCCGAGCAGCTTCAGACGCCGGTATTCGTCATGTCCGATCTCGATCTCGGCATGAACAACTGGATGTCGGAGCCCTTCCAATATCCCGAAAAACCGCAGAATCGGGGCAAGGTTTTGACGGCGGAGGATCTCGAGCGATTGGGCGGCTTCGCGCGCTACAAGGATGTAGACGGCGACGGTGTCGGATATCGTACGTTGCCCGGCACGGATCATCCGGGCGCTGCGTGGTTCGCGCGCGGCAGCGGTCACAACGAGAAATCGCAATACAGCGAGCGCCCCGACGATTACGCCAACAACTTGGACCGGCTGGCGCACAAATTCGAGACTGCGCGCACCCTGGTCCCCCGGCCGGAGATCGTGCGCAACGACGGCAACGACCTCGGCATCATCGCCTACGGCACGTCGCACCATGCGGTAGTGGAAACGCTCGACCAGCTCCAGGCTGAATACGGTGTCAAAACCGATTATCTGCGTCTGCGCGCCTATCCCTTCACCCGGGAGACGCACGAATTCATCGCCGGGCACAAGCGCGTCTACATCGTCGACCAGAATCGCGACGCGCAGATGCTGGAGTTGCTGAAGCTCGACATCGCCATCCCGGACATAAGCAAGCTGCGCAGTGTGCGGCATTACAACGGACTGCCGATCGACGCCCGTTCCATCACCGACGAAATCATCTCCCAGGAGGGCAAGTAAATGGCGACCACAGCCACGCCGCCGCCCCAGCCCAAAACCAATCGCATCGGACTCGCCGTGCTCGACTATCGCGGAGGCAAGACCACGCTCTGCGCCGGCTGCGGCCACAACGCCATCTCCGAGCGCATTATCGACGCCTTCTACGAGATGGGCATCGCTCCTGAGCGCGTAGTCAAGATGTCGGGGATTGGATGTTCGTCGAAGAGTCCGGCCTACTTCATGAGCCGCTCGCACAGCTTCAACTCGGTGCACGGACGCATGCCGTCGGTGACCACCGGCGCGGTGCTTGCGAACTCGAAAATCGTCGCGCTAGGCGTCAGCGGCGACGGCGACACCGCATCCATCGGCATCGGACAATTCGTCCACCTGATGCGGCGCAATCTGCCGATGATCTACATCATCGAAGATAATGGCGTTTACGGACTCACCAAGGGCCAGTTTTCCGCTACGGCCGATCTCGGCTCGAAGCTGAAGACCGGGGTCATCAACGATCTGCCGCCCATCGACACCTGTGCCCTGGCCATCATGCTGGGCGCGACCTTCGTCGGGCGTTCCTTTTCCGGCGACAAGCGGCAACTGCACACCATGTTGAAGGCGGCTCTGTCGCATCGCGGCACGGTCATGCTCGACGTGATCTCTCCCTGTACCACGTTTAACGATCACGAGGGTTCGACGAAGTCGTACAAATTCGTGAAGGACCACGAAGAGCCGCTGCACGACGTCGACTTCGTGCCGCACTTCAAGGATATTGCAGTGGATTACGACGAGGGATCGAGCCTGAATGTCACCATGCACGACGGCTCCTCCTTGCGCCTGCGCAAGCTGGAAAAGGACTACGATCCAACCAACAAGGTCGAGGCCGTGAAGCGCCTGATCGAGTCACACGATGCCGAGGAAGTGCTGACCGGAGTGCTCTACCTGAACATCACGGCGCCCAATTTCCTGGACATGATCAACATGACCGATCGTCCTTTGGCGACCCTGCCGGAGAGCGTCACCCGCCCCTCGCGCGAGGTGCTGGAACAGTGTATGGAAGAGCTGCGATAACTCCCGATAAGGGACGACCGGCTAAAATTCTCTTGAAAGCAACGGTTGTATATTGGCATGATCAGGACGATCCATGGACTAGCCTGTTTCCAATGAGGAAATCGCAGCCGGCGGGCGGCTTGCCGGTAGCCTGAATGCAGATCCAGCCAAGCTTTAGCAGGAAGGAAATCTTTGGAATCCGATGCGCCGAAGTCAGCCCAGACTCTAGCTGGGCCTGAACCGCCCAGCCCGCCGATGGGCAAGCAGTGGGCTGTTTTACTAATTTCCATCGCTTTCAGCTTCATCATTTTTGTTGTCCTGGACAGCGCCTATACCGCGTATAAACTGCGATCAAGCGTTCCCGCCCATGGACAAGGGGTCTGCTTCATTCATGATCCCGTGCGCCATCATTCGCTGCAGCCGAATTGCACCTGTATCCGGCACTGGGGCAAGGTTTCATATCCTTTTGCGACGAACAATCTTGGATTTCGCGACCAGACCGTCCGCGAGGTGCCGCTGACCAGCGTCCAGCCCAGGGTTGTGATGCTCGGCGACTCTGTCACCGAAGGAATGGGCGCCTGGCAGGACACCTTCGTCGGCAAGATCGCGGCAAACTTTCAGCAATATGACTTCTTGAACGGCGGCGTCGAAAGCTACTCCCCTTCCAACTACCTGAACGTTGCGCGTCAGCTTCTCGATCGAGGGGTCAAGTTCGACGAGGTGATTGTCTTTATCGATATTTCCGACGCTCAGGACGAGGCGGCATTCTATCAGGACGCGAATCCCTCCGGCGCAGTAAGCGGGCCGGATCAGATCGTTCACAACGACAGCTGGTATGCCAGTCTGCGGTCCTTCGTTGCCGAGCACCTTCTGATCACCAATAGCATTTTCGATTTTGTGGAACGGGCATTGGTCAAGCGGGGGTTCTACCACCTGAACGTTGGCCATGGGCAGTTGTTCGACCTGGAGCGTTCCGCCTGGACCTATCGGGCGGTTTCGGACAACGAGCCTTACGAGATCGGGTATGCGCCGCTCGGACTCGAGGCCGGAATTCGGAAGGAACAATCGAAAATGACGGCTTTATGGCAGGAGCTGAAAAGCCGCAATATTCCCATTAGCGTTGTCGTGTATCCCTGGCCGGCGCAGGTGGCGCACGACACCGTGCAATCCCGGCAGGTTCAAATCTGGCGCGACTGGTGTGCAGGGAAGTGCAACCGGTTCATCTCAATATTTCCCACTCTTTTCGCGGTGAAGAAAGACTGCCCGCCAAGTGAACCAGGATGCTGGTATATGAAGGAATACATCTTCGGCGACGAACATTTCTCGCCCGCCGGTAATACCCTGGTGGCGGCCACGGTAGGACAGAGCCTGAAACAGAATCCTCCGCTGAAAGTGGAGCAGCGATAGAGCGGCCTCAGACGGTCGAATCCGGTACAATCTGGGGTACAATGACGACTCACGACTGCCGCCCCCCGCTACCTCCATTTTGATTCGGCAGGGATGACTCGTTTTTTGGGGAGATCGAATGGGTTTCTTGCGAATGACCGGCCAGCGTTTAGGAACTGCTGGGGAGCTGTTTTCTTTCTTCTGGAGCAACAAGCGCTGGTGGCTGACCCCCATTCTGGTTACGCTCGGGATCTTTGCGGTGTTGCTGATCTTGGCCCAAAGTTCCGCGATTGCGCCGTTTATCTACTCATTCTTCTAGGGAGCCCTGCATGTGGCACGGATTGAAGAGGTTGTGGGAAGGCTGGAAGAAAGTTGCGCATGCGATCGGCAACTTTCAGGCTCGCATACTTCTCACGCTTATCTACTCCATTCTGATCTTGCCATTCGGATTGCTGGTCCGTTTTTTTTCTGATTCTCTGCACACCAAGAAACGGCCCGAGAAATGGTTTGACCATCCTGCCATCGCCAACGACCTCAATGAGGCTCACCGCCAAGGCTGACATGAATATCCTGGGAATTTCCTGCTACTACCACGACGCCGCCGCCGCGCTATTGCAGGATGGCAACCTGATCGCTGCCGCCGAAGAGGAGCGCTTCAGCCGCATCAAGCACGACTTCGGATTCCCCCATCACGCCATCAAGTTTTGCCTGGAGAGCGCAGGTATTCAGGGCGGAGATGTGGACTATGCGGTCTTTTATGAGAAGCCGTTCCGCAAGTTCGACCGCATTCTGATGACGGTGTTGCAAACCTATCCGCAGTCGTACAAGGTGTTTCGCGAATCGATGATCAGTTGGATGATCGATAAGCTGTGGGTGGGCTCGAAGATCTCGGCGGAACTGGGCATTCCCAGCAGCAAAATTCTCTTTTCCGAGCACCATTTGTCGCACGCGGCGAGCGCGTTTCTTTGCTCGCCCTTCGAAGAGGCTGCAATTCTTACCGTGGATGGCGTGGGCGAGTGGGTAACCGGGACGTGGGGAGTTGGCCGCGGCAACCAGATCGATATTCGTAAGCAGATGATGTTCCCGCACTCCCTGGGCCTGCTGTATAGCGCCTTTACCGCGTTCCTGGGTTTCGAGGTGAACGAGGGCGAGTACAAGGTGATGGGCATGGCGCCCTACGGGCAACCGCGCTATGCCGACAAAGTCTGGAAGTTGATCCGGCAGGAGTCGGACGGGTCATTCTCGCTGGACATGGATTATTTTTGTTTCCCGCACTCCACCGAACGGACATTCAATGAACGTTTCGCGCAGTTGTTCGGCGCGCCGCGCTCGCCCAAGATGTTGTTTTTCACCGCCGATTCGGGTTTTCCCGCGTATTTTGGCGATCCGCCATCAAACTTCAACGAGCTTTGCAAACTGAACCAGCATTATGCCGACATTGCCGCCAGTGTCCAGCAGGTGACGGAAGAGGTCCTAATATCCATGGCGCGCAGACTGCACAAAGACACGGGTTTGAGCAAGCTATGTATCGCCGGCGGCGTGGGCCTGAACAGCGTCGCCAACTATCGCTTGCTGCGCGAGACATCGTTTGACGATATTTTTATCCAGCCTGCGGCCGGTGACGGTGGTGGCGCACTGGGAGCGGCGCTCTGGGCCGACAACATGCTGCTGGGCAACAAGCGCCGGTTCCGCATGGACCATGCCTACTGGGGAAAATCTTACTCGGACTCCGAGATCCGTCAGTTTCTCCAGGAGAACGGGATCCCCTATCAACAGGTGGACGATGACGACAAGTTGCTGGACCTGGCTGTCGACCGCCTGCAGCAGGGAAATGTAATTGGCTGGCATCAGGGCCGGTTCGAGTGGGGACCGCGTGCCTTGGGGAACCGCAGTATTTTGGCGGACGCACGTAATCCCCGGATGAAGGATATCGTTAACACCAAAATCAAATTCCGCGAGCCCTATCGGCCATTCGCGCCCTCCGTGCTGGCCGAGCGTACCGAGGAATTTTTTGAGCTGCCCAACGCGATGGAGCACTATCCTGCACGCTACATGCTTTATGTTGTGCCGGTGCGGCCGTCGAAGCACAGTGTATTGCCTGCGATTACCCACGTGGATGGTACGGGGCGGCTGCAAACCGTTTGTCGCGACGCCAGTCCGCGCTACCATGCGCTGATCGAGCGTTTCTCGCAAGCCACCGGGGTACCGGCGGTGCTCAATACCTCGTTCAATCTCAAGGGCGAGCCGATCGTGAACACCCCCGCTAACGCCTTCAGCACCTTCTCGCGCAGCGAAATGGACATGCTGTTCCTGGGCAATTTTGTGGTCGAAAAAGAACGGCTGCAGCCGAGCCGCCAACAGCTCCGGGCCGTACCCGTCGGCGCCAAATAGTTGTGAAGATGTGGGCCTTCGAAACCGGGGAAGCCAAAGCCGCAAATTGCCTCTCAGCCGGCGACTTCGGCACTTTGAAGATTGGATTAGGGGCAGTTTCTGCCCTGAGTGGCCTCGCCCCTTCGACTGAGCTCTCCAGAAGCTATGCTGGGAAATAGCTTTGTCCTGCCCCCATCGCGGCTGGCAACCCTTCCGCCGCTGCGGTAAGATTTTGCTATGTCCAAGAATTCCGCACCGTTCGAAGTTGCTTGTCCGTGCTGCGGCGCTGCCTTGAAAGTCGATGCCGAAACCAAGGCCGTGATTGCGCACACGCCCAGGGCCGTTCCTAAGACGTTCGAGGATTTGGAAGCGGCGGCGCGCGCCATGAAAGATCAGGACAGCCGCAAGGAGTCGATTTTCCGGCAATCGGTAGAGGCGCAGAAGCACCAAGGCGATCTGTTGGAGAAGAAGTTCCAGGAGGCGCTTAAGCGCGCGAAGGAAACTCCCGATACCGGCAAGCCACTGCGCGACTTCGATCTGGATTAGGCGTTTACTGGGCTCTTCGCCCGCGGTTACGCCCGTAGCTGCCCCTTCAGGCAAGGTCGTTTCTTGTTGGGAAGTCAGTGGGCAGTTATGATCCGAGAAGTTATGCATAGAGAAGCTCGGTTGAATGATTAGCTCTGGCCATTTAACCGGGGACCGTAGCCGAGTCACCGGTGGTTTGAACTGAGCCTCTGTGAATCCGAGCCAAAGTGGTTTCACCCATTTGTCACGTCAGAGTCGTCCCATAGCTAGTGGCGCTAACGCTTTAAATTCTAGTGCCCAAGAAGGATTGGGGTAAGATACGCTGGATCAATTACCTTCTGCTCGCTCGCAATTGTTCAATCGGGGGATTCAAAGTGCCCAAAATCAGATTATTCGATTTCGAGAACGTCTACGATACAGCCCAGAGGTGGTTTTTCGTTCCATTAATTGCATGCATATTTGTCTTGCTCACGGCCTGGAGCATTGACTCGTTGCGACCGGAGCTCAAGTACATTGGGTTCAAAGATCTCGATGTGCCAGCGGTGGTCGGAATAACTCTCGCTGCAACTATGTTCGTTTTATTGGCCTTTGACCATCAACTAAAGAGTGTGAGCAAGCAATTGGGAGCTTTCTCACCCTCGCTTACCTCGAAAATTATTCCGAACGGAATTCAGGATGTTTACGGCGAATTGGGCAGAGCCATCCGCGAGGTTGGTCCAGGTGGAAGTAGCGAAAGAACGCTGGAAATTCTCGGCTTAACGCTTTTCACGGCTTGGCCCATATTCTTGCAACCCACTCTTTGCAACGACCCTCAGGCGCTGCGGGGATGGCGGATTACTCTGTTTCTGCTGGAGCCGAACTACATTGCGAGTAGCCCGTTTTTGAGCAAAGAATGGGTCTTGGATTCGAACGCGCAGAGTGCTGCAATTAGGGAGTTCGCAGTCAAGAAAGCTCAGTTGCTCAAGAGTCTTAACATAGAGTTTCATATCGTACAGTACAAGTCGTTTCCCGCCGTGCATGGGTTTCGCACTAACGCTGGCCATTTGTTCATATCCTACATTCACTGGGACGGAGATCTGCTGGACCGCCCAACACAGTTCTACGAGATTTTCCAGCCGTCCGACGTCTCGCTTCGTGCTGGTTCTTACCGAATGTTATTTCATAACTGGGTCACGCACGCACGGGATAGTGGGATGGAGATGGGTCTGCAACGGCAACTTTCAGATATGGGTGCTCATACCGAGGTTGCCGAAAATCAACCCGGGGCTGACGATCGCCTGGTATCGTGATCAACGTTCTTCGAGACATATAGCAGCGCGAGCCCGCTTCGATTTGTCTCCTCTAGCAGGTTAGAATCTCTTTCAACAGGGTTTGTCATACACTGTTCCGATGCCGACCACAGGCGAACGATTTGAGCGCGCCGTATCGATAATGGCGCGATTGCGCGGGCCCGGCGGCTGTCCCTGGGACCGCGAGCAGACCTTCGACACCATCAAGCCCTACACCCTGGAAGAAGCCTACGAGGTGGTGGAAGCCATCGACGCTCGCGACTGGGACGAGTTGACCGGCGAACTTGGCGATCTCTTGCTACAGGTCCTCTTCTACTCCGAAATGGCGGAGGAGGAGAAGCGGTTTTCCATCGACAATGTGCTCGACCGGCTATCGAATAAGCTGATCGATCGGCATCCCCACGTCTTCGGTGACGTGAAGGCCGACACGCCGGGTGAAGTGCTGCGCAATTGGCAGGCGCTTAAGGCGGAGGAGAAGAAGAAACGCCAGGCAGAAGGTGGGGATGGAAAAGAGCAGGACCACCCCGAGTCGGTGCTGGCGGGTGTCTCTTCCGCCATGCCCTCGCTCATGGAGGCCTATAAAATCAGCTCGCGCGTGGCGCAGGTCGGATTCGACTGGCCGAACATCGAAGGCTTATTCGACAAGCTGAACGAAGAAACTGCGGAGCTGCGTCACAACCTTCAGGACTACCCCGAACCCGGCCCGCGTCCCGAGTCGGCGGCGAGCGTGGCCGGTGCGCGGGGCGCGAAGATTTCTCCTGAGCTTCGGTCGCGGCTGGAAGATGAAGTCGGCGACCTATTATTCGTGCTGGTGAACATCGCGCGTTATCTGTCGCTCGATCCCGAGTCGGCGCTGCGCAAGACGAACCGTAAGTTTCGTCGTCGCTTTCAGTACCTGGAAGAGCGGTTGCGCGAGCAGGGAAGCAGGCCGTCGGAATCGTCGCTCGACCAGATGGAAGCGCTGTGGCAGGAATCCAAGCAGCAGGAAAAAGAGTGACAGCCGAGACGGTCAAGCTTCGCAATTGCACCGAGGTGGAGGAGTTTCGTACCTGCGTCGCCTTGCAGAAAGACGTTTGGGGCTTCGCCGATAACGAACTGGTGCCGCTGCGCATTTTTTCCCTGGCCCCGAAAATCGGTGGGCAGGTGATTGGCGCGTGGGACGGGGAGGCGCTGATCGGTTTCGCCTTCTCCATTCCCGGCACGCGCAACGGCCATGCCTATTTGCATTCACACATGCTGGCCGTGCGCAGCGACTACCGTAACAGCGGTCTTGGCCGGCGCATCAAGCTGTTCCAGCGGGAGGATGCCATTGCGAACGGTTACGAACTGATGGAATGGACCTTCGATCCGCTGGAAATCAAAAACGCATATTTCAACCTGGAGCGGCTGGGAGCCATCGCCCGTCGCTACAACATCAATCAGTACGGGATCACCTCGTCCCCCTTACAGGGCTTTCTACCGACCGATCGGCTGGTCGCGGAGTGGTGGTTGACGTCGAGACGCGTCCAGACACTGCTGTCACGAGGCAAACGGCCTATCTTCCGACAAGAGATGCGGGTCGAAGTCCCCGCCGAGATCTACGCCTGGAAAGCGAACGCCGAGACGCGACAGAAAGCAGCCGGCTTGCAATCGCGCAACCGTGAGCAGTTCCTGAGTGCGTTCTCACGCGGGCTGGCATGCCTGGGATACGAGCGCGACGCGCAAGGGAACGGCGCGTTTCTGTTAGGACATTGGGATGAGGGCTGGTCGTACGCGAGTGAGTGATGATGACGACTCGGTGGGCACGCAGGAAGCGAGCCAGTGCGGCGCTTTAGCCACAATATCCATGAGGATCTCACGTTTTGAAGGGGCACGGCTTCAGGCCGTGCCGTAAGGATGCTGTTATCACGACGGCTTTAGCAGCTGGGGGGACTTCGGTACTGAAACGAAATGCGATTCCCCCCAGGGGCTGAAAGCCCCAGGTTGCAGCGTGCACGTAACGGCGCGGCTGAATCCGCGCCCCTTCAAAGCTTGTTGTCTTCGATTATGAACATTGACGCCATCACCCTGCGCGAGCTTCGCATGCCGCTGGTCCATTTTTTCGAGACCAGCTTTGGCCGCACTTACACCCGGCGGGTTCTCCTCGTCACGCTTCATTGCGATGGCCTGGAGGGCTGGGGTGAGTGCGTCGCCGGCGAGGGTCCCTTCTACAGCGAGGAGTACATCGAGAGCGCCTGGGACGTGATCACACGCTACCTAGGCCCGGCGTTGCTGGGGAAAACCCTGGGCGCGGGCCGAGAAATTCCCGCGTTATTGGCCCGCGTTCGCCAGCATCGCATGGCGAAGGCAGCGCTCGAGAATGCGGCGTGGGATGCCGAAGCGCAGGAAAAGGGAATCCCGCTATGGAAGCTGCTGGGCGGCACGCAACAGGAGATTGCCTGCGGAGTGAGCATCGGTATCCAGGATTCGCATGAGCAGCTTTTGCAGAAGATCGAAACCGAGTTAGCCGCCGGCTACCAGCGCATCAAGGTGAAGGTCAAGCCGGGATGGGACGTCGAAGTGCTGGAAAAGATTCGCGCGCGCTGGCCCAACATCCTGCTGAGTTGCGATGCGAATTCAGCGTACACGCTGACCGATGAAGATCACCTAAAGAGTTTCGATCGTTTCAAGTTGCTGATGATCGAGCAGCCGCTCTGGGCCGATGACTTCTACTTCCACGCGCGGCTGCAGAAGAAATTGCAAACGGCATTGTGTCTTGATGAGGCGATACGCAGCGCTCGCGATGCTGAGGCCGCGCTGGAATTGGGCTCCTGCCGGATCATCAACATCAAAGTGGGCCGTCTCGGCGGCTTCTCGGAAGCGATCGCCGTGCATGACACAGCAGAACGCTTCGGCATTCCGGTCTGGTGCGGCGGGATGCTGGAATCAGGCATTGGCCGATCCCACAATGTGGCACTCTCGACCTTGCCCAACTTCACGCTTCCCGGGGATGTGTCCGCCTCCAAACGATATTGGAAGGAAGACATCATCGAGCCGGAGGTCGTGGTTTCGCCGCAGGGAACGATTGCTGTCCGCGACGTACCGGGTCGAGGATACGAGTTACGTAAAGATTTGATCGAGAGTCTGACCGTGCGCAAGGAAGTCCTGCGCGCCTAGATCCTAGGTACCCGCAGCGTTTTTCCACCACGGAGAACGCGGGAGCACGGGGTTCACTAAATGAAAATTCTCGGTGATCTCCGTGATGAACCCATTCACCTTTACTTGTGGTTGTTCTCCGCCTGCTTCATGCCGCTGGGGCCATTTTCGGCAACCACATCGCTGCTTCGATGCAGCAAATCCAGGGCCTGGGCGGTGGTGAGGTTCGACGGCACCGGACGGAAGTCGGTCATTGTTTCGGTCGACCAGATCGTCAGCGACTTGAACAGCAGGATCCTGCCGTTGAACTGCAACGTCTCCTCTACCTCTTCCCAATGTCCGCCGCCCACATCGCGCTGCACGATGCGGAACTTGCCGCCTTTGTAGAGTTTTCCCAGAATTCCCCAGCCAAAATCGACGTCCTTAAACAGCGTTCCATCGATTTTGGCGATCCGCATGGCCTTGCGATCGATGAGTACGTCGCCTTCCATGCCCTGATACACCATGGTTTCGTGATTGGGCGGATCGAACTTCGGGTTTGGCCGGAACTTCAGATGCACAATCTCCTCACCGTTCGGCCCGCGGTCGGTGCCCACGTACGTATAGAGAAAAGCGTCCGGAAGGCTGGTCAACATGGTTTCGGCGCGCTGGTCATCCTGTTTGTTGGCCTCACGCCGCTTGAGGCGCGCCTCCGGATCGTTGGCAAACTTTTGTAGCTTCTCGTTCTCTTTCTGGCGCTCTTCGGGAGTAAGGGGCCGCCCGTTGCGGAGCAGTGTGGTCGATAGCCCGCCCTGGGGAGTACGGACAATCTCCTTGGTTATGGAATGGTCTTTGTACTCGGTGGTGTCCTTAAACATGTAATACTGCGTCACATCGGTGGCCTTGATCTCATTTTTGGCAGCGAGGCGCACCAGTTCCAACGGATCCATGTCCAGCCTCTGCTGAGCATGACCCGGTACTCCCATCAACAACAGCACAAACACAACCGGGAGCGCGCGGCTTACGTACTTACCATACGACTGCACGAAACCTCTTCGAGAAGCGCAAAATCACCTGGTACATAGATTAGACGAATTGATGAAAGTTTAAGTTGCTTTTTTGGCTACAGGCGCTTTTCCCGGCACAGTGTAGACAACCCGGGCCGCCCTCGTTCACATATTGGATAATGTAATTTTTGGGGTAAAAGCCCGATGGCGCGAATGCGCCATCTGTTGGCTTCGGATCAAAAAAAATTCGGCGCAAGCCGGCTGGTGGTTGGAATTTGATTATTGTCGGCCCGCCAGAAAAACTACAGTCCCATGGTCGCCGTGACCGCACGAGAAAAGCCGCTGTTCCCCTGGTTCCGGTCTTCCTCGTCCGGCCGGCAATTCTGCCGGGCCGACGTACTCTTAGTAGCAAGTGTCAGGCCAAACTTAGTGCAGCAGTCGAGCGCCAGACCTCAGGGCCAGAGACACCAATTTTTTGCTGACGCATCAGCTGCGTTGGCCATGCGACTGCGTTCGCTTTCCAACTGTGACACCATTCGTTCCACCACTGAGCAACGCGATTCCGCCGCAATTCGATGGCAGAAACGGCCCTAGCGGGCAGGCGATTGGTACGATACCCAGTGCGGCCGAAATAAGGGCCGCATTCTGAACTCTGTTGGCCTTAGGTGCAGCAGCTCTCAACTGTGCAACGCAAGATAATCCCCGAGCGACTGGATCATGACCAGGGCACTGCGGCTGAGATTGCCGCCTCACTCTCCGACCTGCGGCATATCAACGACTGGTTCGGCGGTACGCGCACTACACTCGCTTTGTTAGGGCGGGTGATCGCTGACTGCCATTGCCGCGACCTATCGCTGCTTGAAGTCGGCGCAGGAGCGGGGGATGTGCCCCTAAGGGCGCAACGTGTTCTCGCCAGGCAGGGGGTTACACTTCGTGTCACCCTGCTGGATCGCCAATGGTCGCATCTGCCGGGACAGGAGATCGCCTCGGTTGCTGCCGACGCTCTGCAACTGCCCTTTCGCGACGACGCTTTCGACGTTGTCAGCTGTTCGCTGTTCGCGCACCATTTCGAGCCCGACACCCTCCGGCAGTTCGCCAGTGAAGCCTTACGTGTCTGCCGGCGGGCCGTGCTGATCAACGACCTGATCCGCAGCCGCCTGCATCTGGCCCTTACTTACGCAGGACTGCCGTTATTTCGCAGCTCCATTACCTGGCACGACGCGCCCGCATCCGTCCGCCGGGCTTACACTCGTGAAGAGATGGAGCAGATATTGAGCGCCATTCCGGCCCGCCGTCTGACCATGTCGACACATTATCTGTATCGTATGGGAGTCTTGCTGTGGAAGTGAGAAAGGCAGCAGTTAGCACTTGGCAGTTGGCACTACTGTTCCTGCACGTCGCTGAAAAACTCAGTTGTCGAACACTTTGTCTCAGGGGACGACTTCACATACGGCTGAAAAGCTCTGTTTTCGCAGGTTTTGTGTCAGGGCACAACTTCAGTCGTGCCGATCAGTCGTTTAATCCTTATTCCGAGCGGCCTTTAGTCCGCGAGGGGATTTGCGGTGGCTTTTTCAGCAGCCTGATCGATCGGAACATCGAGACCGCGCTGGAGTAAATGTTGGCTCAAACTGCTAACGGCTAACTGCCAAATGCTAACTGCTGATTTCGATCTGGCAATCGTCGGCGCCGGCCCTGCGGGCAGTTCGGCGGCCATCACCGCGGCTCGGCTGGGAGCCAGGGTAGTCTTGCTCGAGGCCCGCGATTTTCCTCGCCAAAAAGTCTGTGGCGAATTTGTTTCCGCCGAGGCGCTCGGTGTCCTTACCGGCCTGTTACGGGACCTACCCTCAGCCAAGACAATGTTCGAGCGCGCGCCGGCAATCGGCCGGATGCGCTTGCTGTTCGGCTCACGAATCGTCGAGGCCTCCGTCTCACCGCCCGCGCTCAGCATCCCCCGGTACGATCTCGACTGGCAAATGTGGGAAGCTGCCCAGCATGCAAGAGTTGAGACGCGCGCGAATTGGGAAGTCTCAGCCAGCGAGGGTGATGGTCCATTTCGGTTGCAGGCGCCGTCGGGTGAGATCACGGCCAGGGCCTTGATCGTGGCGGCCGGACGATGGTCGCAATTCACTCCCGACCGCACCCTTCCACCGGGACCCAAGTGGATTGGCCTGAAGGCGCACTTTCGCGAGACCGATCCCTCGCCTTGCACTGACCTTTACATTTTCCGCGATGGCTACTGCGGCGTTCAGCCCATAGCCGAGGACATGGTGAATGCTTGCGCGATGGTACGCTCCGACAAGGCCACCTCGCTGCCGGAGGTGTTCCGGCTGCATCCCCAGCTCAGTCGCCGATCCGCGAGCTGGTCTGCGGTAACTCAGCCCGTCAGCACCGCACCGCTCATTTATCGCCTCCCGCAACCAGTCTGCGGCAATACCGTTATGGCGGGCGATGCGGCGGCCTTCATCGATCCGTTCGTCGGCGATGGTATTTCCATCGCTCTGCGTGGCGGGGAAGTCGCGGCGCGGTGTATTTGCCAATTCCTCCTGGGCACGAGCACGCTGGCCGATGCAGTCGCGAGTTACGAACGCGAGTATTCCAGCCAATTTGCCCCGTTGTTGTTAGCCGCTTCGCGCGTACGCTCGCTGTTTTCGCTGCCGGAAGTAACCAAGCCGCTGGTCTTTGAACTGCTGCGTTTCCCCGGGCTCATACCGTTCCTCATCCGCAAAACCCGGACCGGCTAGACGACCTCGCGTGACGAACGATGACATTGTGTGCTTATTAGGCACACATATGTTAGAGGAAGTATCTCGGAAGGGAGCCTGAAGACGATGAACTTTGATGCGGAGGAGAAAGCGATCCTGGCCTCGTACAAGCGGGGAGAATGGCGGCCGGTAAAGGCAACAAAGCGCAGCCTGGACCGCTATGTTCAGTACGCCAAGGCCACCTTACGTAAGGCCGCCGCGTTAATATTCGCATTTCCAGCAAGGACCTGGAGGCAATCCAAAAACGGGCGTTCGAAGAAGGTCTGCCGTATCAGACCTTGATTTCCAGCCTTCTACACAAATACGCGTCGGGACGGCTGCGAGAGTTTTAACCGGATTCCGCCGGACAGCGCGGGCTGTGATTTCAAACTCACTGCCCTCCCGGCCCTTGCCCTTCCATCAAACTCGCCGGCGGCGGCGGGATGGATATGTCGACATCCTGCACAGGCCCGAGGCTGCTGAGCGGCTTCCCGAACTCCACGTCGTTGCCCACCACCAGCACCGCCAGCCGGTCTTTGTGCACATACTTCTTCGCCACCCGCGCCACATCGTCGGCCGTGACCTTCTCCACCTCGGTGCGATAGCGCTCCAGAAAATCAAGCGGATAGTGGTAAAACTCGTAAGCCATCTTCTCGCGCAAAACTTTCTCCGGCGTGTCGAACTGGAAGATGAACGAGTTCAGGATGTCGTCCTTGGCGCGCTTCAGCTCCGCAGGCGTGGCGGCATTCTTCTGTAGATCGTCAATCTCGCCATTGAGCCCTTCAATGCCCTCCACCGTGCTGGCGCTCTTGGTTTGCATCTCGATGTCGGTCAGTCCGGGATGGTTCCAGCCATAGCCCACGCCGCCGCCGACGTTGTACGCCAGCCCTTTGCCCGAGCGTAGATTATTGAACAGCCGCGACGAGAAGCCGCCCCCGAATACCTCGTTCATCACCGTGACGGCGAAGTAATCGGGATTGCTGCGCTCAATGCCCAAATCAAGCATGTTGATGCTGCTCTGGTTAACGTCCGTCTTGCGCACGAAATACAGCCCCGGCTTGGGATCGGTAAACTTGATCTCCGGCTGCTGCGCCTGCGGTCCCTTCTGCCAGGACTCGAATACTTGCCGCAGTTTGGCTTCCATCGCCTTGGGATCAAAGTCGCCGGTGATCCCGAAGATGATGTTGTTGGGGTAAACGTACTGCTGATGCCAATTCAGCAGGTCCTGGCGCGTGACCGCCGCCACCGTCGCATACTCGGGAACACGCGCGTAAGGATTGTCTTTGCCGAAGGCGATGATCACGCTCTCGCGGTGGACGATCGAGCTGACATCGTCATTGCGGCGCGAGATGCCGGTGTACATCTGCTGTTTTGAAAGCTGCAGCTTGTCTTGACGGAACTCGGGGTTGTGCAGCAGGTCAAGGTACATCTCGAACACCGCATCGAAGTCGCCCTTCAGGCAGTTCAGCGAGATGGTGGTCGAGTCCGCCTGGTTGTCGGTTTCAATTTTGGCGGCGCGCGCCTCCAGGAAGTCGTCCATCTGATCGCCAGTCTTGGTCTTGGTGCCGCCGGTGCGCCATACGTCACCGTAAAGATCGGTGAGGCCTGTCTTGTCCGCCGGCTCGGAGACGGAGCCGCCGCGAATGCGCGCCACCGCGGTGATCAGCGGCAGCTCATGGTCCGGTTGAAGGAAGATGACCATGCCGTTGGCCAGTTGAATCCGCGTGGGCTCCTGCGGCGTAAAGGCCGGGAGCGGCGGCGCCTGGATCTTGTTCCAGGGAGTGGGCTGCTGGGCGGGGGACAACGCCGTGAGGGCGAAGACGAGCACAAGCAATGTCGCTACGCTCAGGACCTGCCCGGAAAAGCAGATCCCTCGCGCCCTGAAGCCCGCTCGTGATGACAAACGTGAAGCGTGGCCGCGGCGCACCTGAAGGTGCGCCCCTTCATTCCTGTGGGCGCTCATTGTTGTTCCGCTCCTTTGCTCGCTGCCGGACCAGCCTGGTTTTTCGCGGTCTGGGTCTGAATCACCCCCACGGTCCTATTCGTATCCTGGAACACCTGATTCGATACGCGCCGGATATCGGCCTTGCTCACCTTGTCCACACGATCGAGGTAGCGGAAGAGTTCGCGCCAGTCGCCATAGCGCGTCTGGTAGATGGCGAGCTCTTGCGCCAGCCCTTCGTTGCTGGCCAGGCCGCGAATCAAGTCAGCCTTGGTGCGCGTCTTGAACATCTGCAACTCGTCGTCGGTCACATCCTGCGTCTTCAGCTTCTCGATTTCCTCGTGGAAGGCCTTCTGCAACTCCTCGTTGGTGTGGCCGGGAATCGGCACCGCGTAGAACGCAAACAGGTGGCTGTACTTGATGCCGGGAAATCCGGTGAATCCGGCGGCAAAGGCGGCAATCCGCTTGTCGCGCACCAGCGAACGATACAGCCGCGAAGTGCGGCCGTTGGAAAGAATGTCGGAGATCGCGTCATACACCGCGTCATCCGGCGCCAGGTAACTGGGACGATGGTAGCCCTCGAGGTAAAACGGCTGCGACGGATCGTGCAGCGTGACTTCGCGGACCGACTTTTGCGGCGGCTCGTCCGTGTAGAGCTCAACCGGCTTGGGCACATTCGAGAGCCGTCCAAAATACTTCTCCACGATAGGGAAGACCTCGTCGGGATTCAGATCGCCGACCAACCCGATCACCATGTTGCTGGGCACGTAGTAGCGCTTGAAGAAGTCCGCCGCGTCGGTAGCGGAGAAGGAATCCAGATCGGAGGCATAGCCGATCGTCGGCCGGTGATAGGGATTGGCCATAAAGGCCGTGCCCAGAAACTGCTCCACCAGCCGGCCCGTGGGACGGCTATCGGTCCTCATGCGGCGCTCTTCCATCACTACGCTGCGCTCTTTGTAGAATTCCCGCATCACCGGATGCATCATGCGATCGGATTCCAGCGCCGCCCACAGCTCGATCTGGTTCACCGGCATCGAGTACATGTAGCCGGTCTCGTCGTAATTGGTGAAGGCGTTGATGCCGATGCCGCCGTGGCTCTCAACTACCTCGCCGAACTGGTTCTTGATGACGTATTTGTCAGCCGCGGCGACGGCGTCCTGCCATGCCTTCTTGAGTTGCGCCAGCTTCTGCGGATCCTGGCCCACGCGCTTGATGCGCTCGGCTTCATACGCCGCGTAGGTCTGCTCAACTTTCTCCAGCGCGGGCTTCTCGGCGGCGTAGTCGGTGGTGCCGATATCGGGCGTGCCCTTGAAGGCCATGTGCTCCATCATGTGCGCCAGCCCGGTTTCGTTGCGCGGGTCCTGCGCCGAGCCGGCGTCCACCAGGGTAAAGAACGAGAACACCGGTGCTTCCGGCCTCCGCCACAGCACAACCGTCAGCCCGTTGGGCAGGGTCTTCACCGAGACCCGCTTCTCGTACTGGGCCACGTCTATTCCGCTCTGCGTAGAGGTGGCGGTTGCTGACGACGCAGTCTGCGCCACCGACGGCAGTGCGACCGCGACTACCAGCAGCAAAATCAGCTGGGCAAACCAGCGCTTCATTGTGCCTCCCAGACAGCAAGACATAGTTGCGTACAAGCTTAGACGTTACGCAGAGAGGAACGGGCAAGTCAAACCCGCCGATAACGCCTTTCACCAAACAGAAAACCCAGCCGTCGGGCTGGGCATAGCAAACCAAGAGGTTTTCGTATTCCTAATTTTCGGAGGCTTTGTGTCAGGACACGACTTTCAGTCGTGCCGATGAGGCGCTGAATTCTGTCAGCCCCGCGGGCTTCAGGGTCTGCGTGAGAACGGTGTCGCCGCTACGCGGCTCGGAATAATTTTCCACTTCACCCAGGATTCCGCTTCGCTTCATCCTGGGCTAACGACATAGCCGCCCCTCCGGGGCTGGATTTTCGCGGGTCATGTTCCACCGCCAAGGATAAAGTTAGTTCGCACGCGTACACTTCAGGCCCGCGAGGGATTGGTTGTTTCAACTACCCAGTCCCGTCGAGAGCCATCACGCAACCTTGCGCTGCTGACGCATCGCCCTCACCCGTTCCAGCGTCCCTACAATGGCCTGCGCCTGGTTGCGAATAATGCCCAAAACGTCGTCGGGAATCTTGTTATCGCGAATGCACTCGTCGTACTGGTCCTTGGCGTAGCTGTCCCCGGTCTCCATCGATGACAAAATCGAATCGTCGCCGCCGCCCAGATTGGCCTTCAGGTCGGTCCAGCCGCGATGCATTGCGCCCAGCGCGCTGCCCGACCGGTCCACGTCCGCCTTGCCCAGGCGCACGACTTCGTTTTCCAGGTCGCCGGCAAACTTCGCCCGTTCCAGGCTGACTTGGCTGAGAAACGTCTTCAGTTGCGGATCTTTGGCGTGCTCGGAGCCGTCGCGGTAGCCGTTCTGCCCATCGCGGCAAACTTCAATCAGCTTCTCCAGCGCATCGATGATGTGTTTCTGATCTGCCATGCAGTCCTCCCCGTCTGTTTGTACATCACCGGTTTGGATGGCAGCGGCGGGCGCCGGTTTGTATTGCGATATGCCGCCCTGGATTTGGGAGCGGGGAATCTAACGGGACACATGTAAATGATTCGCGAATAGGAACGGAGTGTTCAACTACAACTCAAGCTTTGCGTTTTTCCCGCATGACTGAGGCCATGCCCTTGATACAAAACGTACTCACAGGTCAACCCGACCCAATCATCCCCGCCGGCAAATTGCTCGGAAGGACATCTCGCCTCTAGCGGCCCAAACCGGGAATTCGCGTCTGCTTGACTCCTGCCGCCCCGAGAGTGCTCCGGACGACCCGAGGCCCGGCCCAGCCTGCTATCGCCGCTCCTGGGCCATGCTGAGCGCCCGTGAGGGCCACCGCAGAGCGCGAGGTGGCAAAATAGTGACGCGACTTGCCCCCTATTGCCACCACTAACATGCCGCACGTTAACTCTTCACCTTGACCGCATCGCCGTCCTTCAGCTTTTGCGGCGGATTGTTTACCAGAGTCTCTCCGCCCGCCAACCCCTGCTTGACGATGATCTGCCCGCGCAGATCGGCGCCGGTGGTGACCGGCAGGGCGCGCGCCCGGTTGTCCTCGACTTCGAAGACGAGTTGCTTGCCATCACGGGTGATCACCGCATCTTTTGGCACGGTCAGAATTCGCTGCGGCTCAGCATTCGCGACCTGAGTTCGCTTCTGCGGCTCGAGGAAGGTCACATTACAGCTCATCTCCGGCCGCAGGTATTTGTCCTTGTCCAGGATCGAAACCTTCACCGTGACCGTAGCCTTGGTGCGGTCAGCCGTCGGAATCACCTGCCGCAGCACGCCCTTGTAGGTGTGATTGGGAACGGCCTGCACCTGGATCTGGGCTGGCTGCCCCGGCTGGAGCTCGGCCACGTTCGACTCGTTCACGTCCACTTCCGCTTCCAGCGAATTCATGTCGGCGATGGCCACGATTGCGCCCGATGCGGTGGAGATGTTGACCCCCGGCGGAATCGGCGCCACGCTCTCGCCGACTTCCGTCATCTTCTTTACCACCACACCGGCAAAGGGCGCGCGGATGGTGGTGAAGTCGAGATAGGCCTGCTGCACCTGGAGGTTGGCCTTGTCCTGCTCGATGGCGGCCTGAGCCAAAGTAACCTTCGCCCGCGATGCGTCCAGCGCGTCCTGCGAGACGACCTTATTGCGATAGAGATCCTGCTGGAGCCGCTCCTGGCGCTGTGCCTCAGCCAGATCGGCCTTCGCATAATCGATATCGGCCTTGGCTTTCACGATAGCCGCCAGGACATCTGCATTGTCCAGCGTAGCCAGAACGTCGCCGGGCTTGACGATGCTGCCTTCTTCCAC
This sequence comes from uncultured Acidobacteriaceae bacterium, assembly GCA_963785825.1. GTDB lineage: Bacteria > Acidobacteriota > Terriglobia > Terriglobales > Acidobacteriaceae > Bog-257. Next base: position 83,207 of record CAWAWQ010000006.1, read on the forward strand.
TCGCAATTCAGCGATGCGTCCCTGGATCTTCGATGACACCACCGACTGGCGGCGTGCCACCAGGTAGCCGGAAGCGGTGAGGATGGGCGTACCGGCATTGGGACCGCTGCTGCTTTGTAGAGTGGGCTGTACGGTCTCAACTTCCACTGCGCCGAAGACCGGGCGAGCTTTTACGAAATACATGGCCCCGGCGACGATCGCGACGATCAAGACCAGCCAGAGGACGGCGGTTCGCCACCGGCCCCGGCGCGGAACGTCGCGGTCGATCCGCAACGAGGCCAGTTCATCTTTGAGTTCCCGCATAAAGAATGTTCCGGACGAAGCAATCGGCGTTTCCTAGCATCGCACTCCAGCGCCGGGTTTGAAAAGGGTGGAAGGGAAGGGGCTTTGCCGGCCGCCTCCGTGCTCTCAGCTTGCACGATTCTCACTTGCTTGCAGGACGGCCAGTAGTGTGGATTGTCAGCACAGTGGAATGACAATTGTCATTTCCCGGGGATGGGAGGGTTCGTAATGTGATTCCCCAATTTTTCTAAGTTGTCATTCCGAGCGAGGCGCTGCGAAACCCTCTTATGCTGTCATCCCGAGCGAGGCGCTTCAGCGCCGAGTCGAGGGACCTGCATTTCGACCGGCTTGCCCGAATCCTCCGCCAAGTCGAGCCAGGTTGGGTTTTGTGACTGGATCAGTGCAATCTTCTTCTCTCGACGCCAGTTTTTTTAACTGCTTTTCGCGTGCAATTGCGTTGCGGATGTCGACGAACTTTTCGTAGTACACCAGTCGTTCGATGTTATAGGTGGAAGTAAAATCCTCGATGGAGTGATTCTTGTGTTCCATCACGCGGCGATACGAGTCATTGGTCACGCCCATGTAAAGCGTTAGGGAGCGGCTTGGCATTATGTAGACGCTATACAGCGTCCGATCCTTCTCCATTGTCAAAGCGCGAAGTCCCAGCCAGTCAGGTGCAGTGAGCGGAACACATGGTCGCGTGCAGGAGGGAAAAATGCAGGTCCCTCGACTCGGCGCTGAGGCGCCTCGCTCGGGATGACAGACACAGAGAGATTTCTTCCCTAGCGTCCCGTTTCCTGATCAGCGCCGCTATCCGACGTCGCCTTCCGGTGGACGAGCGATGTCGGATTGTGCCGGGAGAGGAACTCTTTGATGTCGGGCCAGAATTCATTCAAGATATTGGCCTGCGCCACCACTCCCAGCCCGGAGAGCGCGTTCTCCAGGGTGCCCGATACGGTTTCGTTGCGATAAGGAATGTAGGCATTGGCGACGGCGGCCTCGACAAACTGGCTCATGATCACGGAAGTATTGATCACGTTGCGGCCATCGTCGCTGCGCCCAATCAGCACCCGACTGGCGGCGTAGGCGAGCCGGTTGGTGATGGACGTCTGACGAGAAGGGAAGTAGCGCGGGTCCTGATGGAGCAAGGTAGGGAAGACAAATCCGCCGAAGAAGGCGGCGCTGGTTTCTCCGGCTGCGGCGGCGCCCAAGCGGTTGCCGTAACCCTCCATCCCTCCGCCGAAGCGGGGATAGGCGCCGGACGCCTGCGAGATAAATGAGTCCAGCAGAATCCCAACACCGAAGCCGACGGTATGAGTATTCCTGACGAAGGCGTCGAACTTCTGCCGGCTGGTGAGCGGAACGTAGGATGGCGCGTCGGGCAGCGGCTGTCCCGGGACGAAGTTCCGCGCCATCTTTACGATGTTTTCATGGCGGAACGCGCCGGTGAAGGCGGCCCTGGTAAAGTGAATCTGGTCGAAGGCGTTGTCGCTGAGATGGGCCGTCACTATGGGCGACAGAGGCTGAGTGCAGACCGCAGCCGGCGATTCCAGCAGCGCCGCAGGATCCAGCGCGCTCGGGCCTGACATCCCGGGAACCAGCGGCAGGCTGGCCCCTTCAACCGGGGTAGCGCCCGCTCGGAGCGCGAACGGGAGTGGCTGGCTCGACGATGTTCCCGTTTCCTCGGGCGAAGCCATCAAGGCCGCCGGGTTAGCTCCCGGAGCACGCACGGTTGAAACCAGGAGCTGTTGCGCGAACAGCGAGGAGCAGCAAAGCCCAACACATAAGCAGCCGATTAGTTCGCGCTTCATGGCCCACTCACAATGTAAAATTCGCGTGCACGCATTATGTATGAAGTTGCGGAATTGGAAAAGGCTGTTCTGCCGAGGCAACATTAATTTTTCGTGCGGTTGGCAACTCGGCGCTTGGGCGGCGGCATGGCCCGGGGACACAAAACGGGACAGCGGCGGCTTTCCTGCTGCGCAAGGCTAGGCGAACAGGGGTGCTCCAGTTATGATGTGACAATGGCCCTGCGACTGAGGTTCACTCCAGCGGTTCTGCTACTACTGCTGCCCGCGCTGCTACTGTGCGGCTGCAAACCGAGGCATAACTCCCAGCCGGTGATTCTGCATGTATTGCGCAATCTACATTCGCCTTACGGCAGCGAAATGGATCGTCGAATCCTCGATTTCCAGGGCAGCAACCCTCACGCAATCTCTGGCCAGCCCATTCTCATCGAGAGTTCCACCGGCGACTTTAAAGACCTGCTGCAGAAGCAAACCGGCAGCAGCGACAACTACGACTTAATCATTCTGGATTCCCCCGAGGACGCCGGCTCGAACCTGGAGCTGCAGAAGGACCTGCCGCGTGCGGTTAATGTTTGCGCCGGACTGAAAGCCTGCCCGGCGAATATTCCCGCCATTATTCCGTCGCAGATCACGGGAGAGCACCTGGAAGCCGCCAAGATGTTTCAAGATGCGCTACAGAAGGCGCCGTAAACCTACGGGTGGCAGGGAGGGCAGGCCAGCGGCGAATGGCAGCGGGTCACGGTCGTTCGGGTACGGTCAGGCAGCGAACGTCCAACACCCGCATCAGCGCACCTGCGCGAGGATCGCAACGTCGAACTTGGAATAGTACTTCTTCACGTCGTTGGCACCGTACTTCTCGCGGAACTTCTCGACCACAGACACGACCTGTGTCGCATCCGTGATAAGAGCCGCCTCAAATTCAGCCTCTGCGCCACGCGCGTCGATGCGAATCGCCGGATTCTTGAGTACGTTCTTGTACCACTGTGTATCCGACCCCTGCACCGGCAGCAGGTAAAGCTTGTCGCCTTCCGAAACGAACCACACCGGAATTGAGATGGGGCGTCCCGACTTTCTGCCGGTCACCGTGATTTTGATTTCCCGATATCGCGAAAGGCGATCTTTTAGAGCATCGTTGTGCGCTGGCATGTGCGCCTCCCGTGCCTCACTTTACAGCTCCTGGCGGGGTTGGCGGACGATCTACTTGTCAAGCATTCCGCTGGAGAGCAAGTTCCCACTCCCACCGCAGAAGCTTCCCGTCGGCAACGTCGAATATTCCAGGTGCCGTTATTCGATAGCAAGCCACGTTCGGCGGCGAGTCGGCCATCATGCGAATCTGGGTGGGGCCCTTTTGCGGTTCAAACTTGCGATCGACGGTTGGGTCCCGCTACGAACCTGAGGGAATTTGGATTTAACCGGTGCGAGCGATTATGCTTTCAGTCGCTAAAGAAGACAAGAGAATTCGAAAAACGGATTTAAAGTAGGTCGGATTATTGCATCGAGTCGTACGGTTCGGGCCGCGGAAAGCCGTGTTCTTCGGCGGCGCGTATCAGGACACGGGACAATTTCGTCTTTCCTGCGTTGTGTTTCCTGTCTTTGGGTGGTTTTTGTGTCCCAATTTCGCGTCCTTCTGTTGGACGCTAACCTGGGGCAAGCCGATAAGAACTGATGAGGGGTGAGGTTAGACGGTGTCGAGGAGCGCCGGAAAATATGCTTCGCGAATACAAAGAAATCTTCTTCGGTTTAGCCTTTGGGATTGGTGCGGTGATCATCGACACGGGCATGGATGCCAAGGCCGAAGGCGTCAGCTACTACTGGGAACTGACCTCGCACCCGGCGATGATGTTGTACCGAGCCGCGTTCATCCTCTTAGGTTTGGGGTTGGGCTGGTTGCTGTGGCAACGGAACCAAACTGAGCGCGAGGTCCGGCGTCTGACCGAAACGCTGCACCGAATTCAGCAGCAATGTGGAACCCAGGGGCTCCTGTTAAGCTCCACATTGCAAACCCTGTTGACGCGAAGCGATATTGGCCTGTCGGCTGAAGCCCAACAACTGGCGCAGAACGCCTATCAACGCGCGCGAGAGATCCAGAGAATAGCTGAGGAGAAGTTGGCGGAAAGTAAGTGATGAAAATTCTCGCCGAAGGGAAATCGGCTTGGGCGGGGCACCCTCCCGCTTCTTGCCTCGGCCACCCGCCGGGGCGCCCTCCCGTTTCTTGCTTGGGCCACCCGCCAGCCAAGCCTCCATTGTTCGCGGCTGCAGCTTGTACGCGGAGTACGCCCTCTGACACTTCAACCCACCGCTATTTCTGCGCACCCACCAAAATGTCCAACTCCTTCTTGCCCTTTTCGCCGATGGCAGAGAATTTAGCGTCCTGCGAGAGTAGACCCTCGGCTTGCTGGATTGCCCGTAAGGCATCGTGGACAGAAGGTGGAAGGGAAGCGAACATGCTATCACTTAGGATCGTATCTCCCCGTCCTCTGCCGCCCACCATCGCCCATTGACCAAGCGGCGAGAAGGCACTGGTGTTCCTTTGATTCATGTGCATGACGCCCAAAGCTGCCGCCTCTTTCGGCGATAGATACACAAACTCGACGCTAGCGTTGTTAACGGAATTGGCGGGCGTTACGTTAACGTGGGTTCCGTCCTTACCCGAAAAGGCGACCCTGTAGCCGCTGGCGAGGCTAACGTTTACCCCACCGTCAGTTGGGGTAATCTGACCGCTATCAGCCGAAGCTGGTTGGGCACCGTCATGCGGCTGAACATCGCCGCTTGGCGGCAAAGCTGCGTTGGTGTTGCCGGCGGGCGCGGCGGCTGTCGAGGTCCCGGCCGCAGCGGGATGGTTGAAGCTTTCCACGACGCTTTTTGCCAAAGCTACCTCATCGGGGGATTGGCCAAAATACCGCCCATTCATGACCACGACCCGGTTGATTGGCTGCCCCTGACTGTTCAATTCACTCACGGAGCGTACATCGCCATTAATCAACATGACAGAAAACTTGTGGCCATTGTAAGAAACCGTTTCGTAACCCGACCCGTTGTGCATGCCACCCGGCGTCGCCGCAGACCGCTGCGCCCAATTACTGCGAGGAAATCGGAATTGTGCATGCGCTGCTCCCGTTAGCAGAGCGCTCAGCAACAAGCCTTCGCCAAGGTATTTCAGGCCTTCCGTGACCTGGTCCGTGAACATACGTGCAGCGCCTCGAGCGCCAAATTCGATCTGAGACTTTGTGGAAACCACGGTCACCTCCAGAAAAGAAGGCCGCAGGTTTTTGCTACTAGTCGACTTTGGGTTCATTAGCGTAACGAGAAAAAAACGTCGCCTAAGGTAGCACGTCTAAGGCTTGCGCGCAACTTATTGGGTGAGCCAAGCTCAGCGCGATGGACGGGATCGCATGACAAGACCATCCGCTCCGTCCATCAGTGGCCTGCGTACTTGGCCATCCCGTCACATTCAGAAACCGCAGGCGGACGCGGACACGAAGCTCTGACCGCCGGGTGCCCTAGAGCTAGGTCTCGCGGGGTTCGAGACCTGGGGTTGGGCTTCCGTGCATATGCCTACCAGGAGACCGGACCCGGTCCGGTCAACGAGTGGAGTGTGCTAGATCTGAATTCGAGCGAGCCGACAACTTTTCCACACTCCTGAGTCGTACTCACCCAGGTCTCGAAAAACGCGAGACCCGGGGCACCCGCCTGGTATCCGCGTAACGGAACTTTCCTTCTCTAGCCCTACTCGAGCGGTGATACCAGTCAACACGCTGTGCCCATCCTCCCGCCAACAGCGAGCGAGAAGGATGGGGCACCCTCTAAGGGTTTATTTCCTTACTCGAGATTCGCATTGTGTTTAAGTAGGCCGGCCTCTTCAGGGAAAGTCGTTGAACCTGAGTTCGCACCGGCCTGCTTTGTGTCAGTGCACGCCGATTGGCTTATTCATGAACGGCAGCAAGAGTTGGTCTCCGCCGCCGGCGCTGCAGGTTTGATTCTGGCATGCCTGTTGAAAATACATGACGCGACGGGCGATGTCGCCGAACGAGTTCGCCGGCCCAGCACCCCGGTTGGGGTCCGGCACCGTCTCCATGCATTGGCCTGTAGGACCGCCCTCGCCCAGGTTTTGCGTTTGCATCGAGCACTGGGGGTTCTGATTACCCGGGCTCGGGGGAGTGCAGGTATCGTCCGGATTGTTTGGTGAGTTGTTGAGACATCCGGGCAAGAAATTGGCGAGATTGGAGGTACCGCCGGCCGTACGAGCAGTCACTTGCTGGAAGGCAGTGGCCGCTTCCGCTCCGTGGCAACCATTACAGGTATTCACCGAGAAGAAAACCCGGTCCAGTTCGTTTCCGGCAGCGATGCCGCTGTCGTTCCAGAAAGCGGTGCCGTCGTTCAAAGCCGCACCGCCGAGGAACGCACCATTGGCGCCGCTTACAGTCCAGTTAAGCGGAACCGGGGGCGCGGCGCCTTCGGTCTCTTGAAAGGTAGGGTTGTTAGCGAATACGTTGATGTAGCTTGACACGGAGCCCGAGACGCACGGGCCATTATGTTGCGGATCCGGCTTATTTACACTGCTGCAGATTGGATGGCCGCTGGTGTTGAACCGCGGATCCGGAGTTTGGGCAATGGTTCCTTCCGAAATGACCGGTTGGCCGCTTGCATTACTGAAGTGAAATTCCCTCTGTTCCCAGAAAACTCCATTTTCCCCCGACGCCAGCAATATTTCGTTGGTGCGGATCTGGGAAATACAGCTACCCCCGTCACAACGGTTCGGCAGCACCACCAAGTCAGTCAGCGCCTTCAGGCTATTCAGGTAGTTCGTGCTGAACGTACCCTGGTCAGTCAGGCCCTGGAGGCCGAACCATTTGTTCGCCCAACTCTGGGCGTCAAAGCCGCTGGGCACGTTGTACTCCAGGATGATATTGAACGGGCCTCCCTGATGGCATGGTCCATCACCTGGGGTGGTATCTGTGGTCACGCTAAAAATGAACCTCAACTCGCCGGCTGCTGGAAAAGGCGAACCATTCGCCCCCAAATCCAGGCGGTTCACGATCGCGTCCAGACGCACGGGAGCCAGAATCAGCGAAGGACACGTCGAGGGCTGACCGTTAATTGAGCAACTCGTCCCGGCACTGGCGTCAATCGGCCAATTGGCCAGCAGACCCGAACCGCCTTGTCCGTTGAGTCCGTTTAACACCCCCATTTTGGGGCGCGGCGGCACTGGGAAGCTGTTGACCGACTGCGTCTGGTTCCAGCTGTTGAGCATGCCCAGCAGCATTTGCTCCGCCGGTTGAGGGGTGGTGGAAGTGGCGCCGGCGATTGCGAACATCAGCGCTGAGAAGGTCCAGGGAGCGTTCTGGGTTCCGGGCGACGCGGCGCATCGATCGAAGGTAAAGTTCTGAGCCTGTACCACCGGCAGTGCCGTCATCATCAATTGGTGATCCGGAAAGACGGGCACGTCGGGCGAGCCTAGCAACACGCCGCCCGTGAATTGAACGGGTTGATGCGATTCTACGGCATCCTGAATCTGCGCTGGATCGACAAATTGCATCCGCTCCAGGCGAATGAAGCGGCGTCCTGAGAAGACGGGAACCATCTTTCCCTGGCTGGCAGCTTCGCTTCGCCGCTGCTGCTCTCGGGCGAAGGTCTGCCAATCGAAATTCAACGAGGCGACAAACGAATTCGGGTCATCGGAGGACCGCTGCAAAACCACCTTCTGCCGGCCAAGCGTGAGGGGGATTCGCTCGGCTAAGTTCGCAGCCTGCGCTGCAGGGAAGCGCACCGAAAGAGTTGTTTGGTTGACGCCCTGTGCGGGATTGGGCGGTGTCAGGGTGAACTCTTCCACCTGCGGCAGTACGGGACGGTTGTCTGACATATTTCCGCTGACGCGTGTTGGTGCTGCGTCGCCGTCCAGCATCATTACATTGCGAACGACCGCCGCACGCAGTTCGGCGTTGCTGAGATGAGCGATAGGTTGAGTCGACATGGCGCGGGTTAGGTGAGCCGCCGGGGCGGCAGCATGGACCGCCGCCGGCCGCCCTTTCAAGCTCATGGCGACGATGGTGGCGGAAAGCAGACACAGTACAGCAATCGAGATTCTCTTGCGGGATCGCATGGCGCTCCTTCTGAACTACAGGTGAGGAAGGTTGAAAGGAACCGTCGCAAGGACTGGAATCGGTGGCCGATTTATTGATTGATTCCGCCTCACGGCAGCAGAATGCGTGGGCCCCACAGATCGGCGGATTATGCTCCCATTTTAGTGGAGTAGCAAGAGGATTTTGTATAAAACTTAGGGGTTATAAAAGATGTCTCTTAGGTGCTAAGTGAAGCCGCCGATCTGGTCATCCTTACGCCGGGATGCGACAATACCAGGCACACGCCATTGCGGGGTCCGCGAAACGTAGAGGAGGGAACTGATGCAGAAGTTTTTCGTGGCGCTGCTGCTGGCCGGCTCGTTGTTGCCCGCCGGCCATGCCGCCGACAAGAAGGAAGCGATGCCGCAGCCCAAGATCAAGGTGGGCGATATGGCCCCCAATTTCACCCTGGAAGACCAGAACGGTAACAAGGTTTCCCTGGATCAGTTTCGCGGCAAGAAGAACGTCGCCCTGGCGTTCTACATCTTCGCCTTCACCGGTGGTTGAGCCAAGCAGATGGAGGCTTTCCAGCACAACCTCGCGAAGCTGGAAGCCGCCGACACCCAGGTGCTGGGTGTGAGCATGGACTCTCCGTTCTCGAATAAGGCGTGGGCGCAACAAATCGGCGTCACCTTTCCGCTGCTCAGCGACTGGGGCGGCGATGTCACCAAGGAGTACGGGCTATACAACCCGGAATACAAGGCCGCGCGACGGGTGAATTACCTGATCGACAAAAATGGCAAAGTGGTCGAGATGCAGCTCGACTCGCAAGCCATCGATCCGACCCAGGTCGTGGACGCCTGCCAGGCGCGGAAGCTGAACCGGTGAGGAGCCGCTGTTCGCTCTTCGCTATTCGCTTTTCGCAGGCGGGAAGGATTTGCGGGCGGCGAAGGGCGATCATGTATCGCCTGAAAAAGGGAATAAGGGGGTGGTTTCACAGGACGTAAGCGCTTCGGGCCGGTATTTTGGCGCGTCTGAGCAGATTTAACATAATATCTGTTATCGGACATTGCACAACTCGGTCACGGGAAGGCGGCCTCAAATGCTGAACGCGATTTTTGTCGTATCTAAGAAGGAGTTCGACGTGGGCCAAGCGCGAAGTTACGCCCTGCCCCGAAAGCCATTGTAAGAGACATTCACGACGAGTGGCGAATCCCTCACCGATACGTTTTTTCGGAGCGAATCAGAATAGCGGAGATCGCTACTGTGGCGGCGTTGCAATCGACTGTGAAGACAATTCGGTACGGTCCGACGCGCTTGCGATAGCGTCCTCTCCACTCTGGTCCTGTTAGCGGCTTCACGTTGCCGGCAAAAGGATCCCGTTCCATATCGTCGATCGCGCGCTCGATTCGCGCCCGCCGGTCCCGTGGCAGTCGTTTAAGGTCTTTCTCGGCAATTGCAGAAAGCTCAATGCTCCAGGTCATGTTTGACCGTCCGCCACGGTTTCGAGCGACCGGCTCTCAGCTGCTCTTCACCTTGGCGCACCTTCGCGCTCTCGGTCTTGGTGAGAGCATCACTCAGGTCCACTAAGCGTTTGGGCTGCATTGCCAGCCGCCCACGCTCGACGGTCACTTCCACGAAGTCGCCTTCTTGGAGCTGGAGAGCCTCAAACGCTGCTTTCGGAATCACGACTTGGCGTCGCTGGCCGATCCTGCTGATGCCGGCCGTCCGGGTTGAAGTTCTGATAGACATACTTTCAGCATAGCGGATGGACCACCACTGTCAAGATCTGAACGCCGGAATCACACAGGTTTCGGTGCTGCTGGCTGGCCGTCGCATCCTGGTGTGATATGTGTTACAGATCAAGGGGCTGTTCTGTGATACACAGATATGTACGCCAAGCCTGCCGAAGAGCCGGCACGCGAGCCATCTATGATCGATTCCGTCTTGCGGAACAGCGGTTCCGCCCTGTCACGCCAACCAGCACAAGCATCCGAATTTCTACCTGGCCCGACGCCCATTCTTGGAGCAACTGCTTTTCTCGCGGTTGAACAGGTTGCGGCAAAAGGCCCCGAACCGCAGATCCCTCACCGGCTGAAGCCGGTTCGGGATGACAAAACAAAAGCACTCGCGACGGCGCAGCTGAAGCTACGCCCCTTCGAAAAAATCTTCGAGGAGGCGCCATGTTGAGGTCGGTCTTCATCGGGCTATCGGAAAGCAAGGGTCTGCGCCACTTTGCCGAGCACTCTCCCGTGGGCCTGCGCTTCTCGCAGCGCTTTGTTGCCGGTACCGAGTTGCAGGACGTGATTCGCGCCGCCCAGGTGGTCAATGAATGGGGCGCGGGCGTCAGCATCGACAACCTTGGCGAGAACGTCACCAACGCCGACGAGGCCAAGCACAGCGCTGCGCTTTATCACCGCATGCTCGACGAGATCCACCAGCGCAAGCTCAACGCCAACATCAGCCTGAAGCTTACGCACATGGGATTCGACGTCAGCGAGGACCTGGCCTTCGGGCTCGTCACCGAGCTGGTGGATCACGCCGTCCGCATCAACAACTTCGTCCGCGTCGATATGGAAGGCTCGCCCTACACCCAGCGCACGCTCGACTTCGTTCGCGGCTTGCATCGCGAGCCCGGACATGCCGGACGGGTCGGCACGGTCATCCAGTCCTATCTGTATCGCAGCGAGAAGGATGTAGACGAGCTGCTGTCGGAGCGCATTCGCATTCGCCTATGCAAGGGTGCCTACAAGGAGCCGGCGGACATTGCCTTCCCCAAGAAGGCCGACGCCGACGCTAACTATGTGAAGCTGGCGCGCACGCTGCTGAAGAGCGGCGTCTTTCACGGCATCGCCACGCACGACGAGAAGATCATCGCCGAGATCAAACAGTTCGCGCGCGCGGAGAACATTCCGTCATCGGCGTACGAGTTCCAGATGCTCTACGGCGTGCGCCGCGATCTTCAGCAGCAACTGGTGCGCGAGGGCTACGGCCTGCGCGTCTATATCCCGTTCGGCTCGGAGTGGTATCCGTACTTCATGCGGCGGCTGGCTGAGCGTCCGGCGAATGTGCTGTTCATCGCGAAGAACATGTTCAGGCAGTGAGGAGGGGCCGGAGATTCGTGGATCGTGGTCGGTGGTTCGTTGATCGTGAATCACGAAAGGTGAATTGCTCGTGCCCCTCGCTTGGTATTGAAGGTCCGATGTGCTTGGGTAGGCCACCCGCCCATCCCGCGGAGGGAAAGGCATTTTCTCTTGACATCGCCTTTCATAGAACCAGGCTTGAATGATCGTCAGTTCCTAGACGGACTTGAAATTTCGTGCAGAGCTTGAGCTGCGTCGATTAATAGATAGGCTTGCAATACGTCGTTGTTAAGTTCGGAAATTGCGTCGAGAGTAAATCCCGGATGCATCTTGATCCCCAGTTTGACTAGCTTGCCGAGATCGTCGAATCCGGCGTCGTCGTATGCCGGTTTTGACGGATAAGATTCAAAATCTTCTTGGAATAGCTCGACGCCCAGATCAAGCGCCCGCTGGAATGCGAAATCGAACGTGGAATCGTCTTTCGCTCTCGCGGCGGTCTCTGCTAAGGCAGTGAGCATCGTCACCTTCGCGGGTCCTGTGTCCAAGCCTTCTGAGGTTTTTCTAAGAGTGTTCGTCATTTCCGCAGCGCGGGCTGGATCCGTCGCCTGGAAAGCAGCCGCTACGTAAGCTAGTGCCGTGGCTTTAAGCGTGGGATCGCTGATGGACTGCGCTAGGAGCAATGCCTGCTTCGTGTCTTTTGGGGCGATTTCCTGGACATCTTGAACACGCGCTGCTTCGAGTGCAGACGCGGACGCTGCAGCCGGAGTCCCTTCGCCCGTGAACACGAACACGCCTTCGCTGCCCTGGACTTGAGCGCCTAAAGTGTCTTTGAACTGCGGCCGGGCACGTACGATCCTATCAACGAGACTTGGGTCAGTTGCCTGGGCTAGAGGAATGAGCTCGAACAGGAGAGAGTCCTGAACATTATGGAATGAGACGACGCCTTTAGAAGTATACGTCTGACCAATGTAGCCGCCGCTCGCGTTCGTTTTCTGTTCAGTTAATAGCTTGTCTACGGCATATTCTAGAGCCCGTCGAAAATCGGACTGTGGCGTCTTGGCCTGCACCATCTTGAGAAAATAGATATAAGCTCTGTCCTCGTTTTCGAACCGGGAGCCCTTCTCATATGCTTGAGAAGCATCGGCCACGACGCCCGCCACTTGCTCTTGTGCGAGGTTCGATGACTCGATCATCTGCGCCATTGCAACATACGGATATTCGCCATCTGATGCAAACTGCCGGGCTTGACTGCGGAGTTTGTCTAGACCTTTGGGCCTATAGGCGTTCCAGTAGTTCACAAACACGGTTCGGGCACAGTCGGCGCGCAGGTCCTCTGGCAACCTGCCATTAATCGATACCGTACGGTCCATATTTCGAAGCAATTCTAAAGCTCGTCTTGGCTCGAACGAAGATAACACGGCAAGTGCATTCTTTTGCCCAGCAACTCGGCTCCACTCGTAAGGAAGTTGAAACGTGAGGCGAAATTGCTCTATAGACCATTGAGCAGTTCTTGGAAACTTCAATTCGACTCCCGCGTATCCCAGAAGAGTCAAGAGATAAACACGTTCGGCGGGCGTGAAGCTGCGTCCCATGTTGTAGCTTCGAACCAATAGATCTTGGGGCTCAGGCAGCTTCGCCTGTTTGGACTCGGGTGGCTTAGCTTGGCTGAACCCGAGGGCGCTACCCGCGGCTAAGCCAATAAACAGGAGCAGCCTTGTCAGACCTCGTGACACTACAATTCCCCACCATTCACGCGACCTTGTTCACTGGTGATTGTGTGAGATTTCTAGCCGGCTGATCGAGAAACGAGGCGAAAAAGCCGATGGCGGCAAATCGGCCGAAAGAACTTGGGAGATTCCAGTGGCTCGCAAATGGACAGCCGACACCATATTTGCATGTAGTATCTCTAAGTCCACCGCTCTTCGGTAGTCGCTGTCCTGAAGCAATCCTGCGGCATCGTCGTTCGTTTTTTGAAGCGATATCCCGTTCACGGAAATGATTTCGTCGTTGACACGGATTCCCATCTCGTCCGCCGGCGATCCTAGCAAAAGCTCCTCAACGAAGAAGTGCCCCAAGCTTTCACGGACGCGAATGCCCAAAATAAACGGCTTCGTCCAGGGCGCTTCCGGTGTCGATTTAGCCTGAGTAGGCGCCGCTACATTTCGAAAGCCTGACTGCTTCCAACGATCGCTGGCAAGTGTCCCCACCGGCGATAGTCGCACATTTACATTGGCGACGCTGTCACCACGCCTAATGACTAGATGAGAAATTCCGGAATGGTTAAACTCCCATCCAGCATCGCAAGTCCCAAGGCCAATCACCTTCCCATTAATCGCGGAGATCTCGTCCCCTATCATAATTCCGGCCTGGGCAGCGGGTGATCCGGGGAGAACGCCCGCAACAATCAGTCTGCCGTGTTCTTGCCTTAGCCTTAAACCCGGTTGAAGTTGGTTTGCATACGGCTTATGTTGTGGCGACCCGGGGAGGCACAGAAAATCCCTGGTACAAAAGGGATAAGAAAGAATATAGCCCGAAGTTCGAGGGGCGTCAGTCGCACAAACCACGCACTGGGCAAGAGTTGTTCCTCTAATTACGATGACGCATAGCACAATCAAGATTATTCTGGGCACCTAAACCTCCAACCCGTAATATCAACCGCGCAGCAAGAAAAATATGTTCCTGCCGATGCTTTGCTGTCAATGGCCCTTTCGTGTCTAAGGTCGCCCACGCTGCCCGCTACTGGCGGGATAGGCTGGCCTGTGGCACGGAGACCGTCGAGGTGTATCTCCATCGCTTCGCGCAAGAGCTGTCGCGTTTCCTCCACTGTATCCCCCGCAACGCCCAGGCCCGGAACGTCGGGTGCGTAGGCACTCCAGCCGGTATTTGTCTTTTCGAACACCACTGCAAACCGCATCACTTCAGCCCCGCCCGCTTGAAGGGGCACGGCTTCAGCGGTGCCGTTATAGACCCTTAGCCCCTAATCTCTGACTACTGACCCCTGACGTGGGAGTGCAAATGCTATGTGGTGTTTATCCCCAAGTGCCGCAGAAAAACTCTGTATGCGGAACTGCGGCGGCACCTGGGTGAGGTATTCCGCAAACTGGCAGAGCAGAAGGAGAGTCGGATCGAAGAAGGGCACCTGCTGCCCGACCATGTGCACATGATGATCTCCATCCCGCCCAAGTATGCGGTATCGCAGGTGATTGGGTTTATCAAAGGCAAGAGTGCGATCCACCTGGCACGGGTATACGGGGAGAAGAAGAGGAACCTTGTGGAACAGCATTTTTGGGCACGTGGGTACTTCGTGTCGACCGTGGGCAGGGACAAGAGGGTGATCCGGGAGTACATCCGGCAGCAGGAGGTGGAGGACAAGCGTTTGGATCAAATCAATCTGTGGCGCTAACCGGCACCGGAACGGTGCTCCAAATTTCCGGGGCCGCGTTAGCGACCCCGACTAGCCGCTTTGAGCGGCTCACAATCTAAAGCCCCCGGCTCTGCCGGGGGATACTTACTGCTTTACTTCAGCTTCGCCCCGACCGGCACATCTTCCAGGAAGCTTGCCAGCACGGGCTGGCCGTCGTCACCCACCGAGGCGGCGACGATCATGCCATTCGATTCCAGGCCGCGCAGCTTCCGGGGCTGCAGATTGGCGACGATGACGACCTTGCGGCCGATTAGCTTCTCCGGTTCGTAGGCTTTCGCGATGCCGGCCACGACCTGGCGGACTTCGCTGCCGATGTCGATTTCGAGCCGCAGCAGCTTGTCGGCGCCTTTTACCTTTTCCGCAACCTTCACTTCCCCGACCCGCAGCTCGATCTTGAGGAAGTCGTCAATACCGATCTTGCCGGAACCCACCCTGTCGCCAACTGCAGGCGACAAGGGTGGGGCACCCGCTGTCGCCGGCACACCTGCCGCTGCTTGGGTCGCCGGTTGCCCTGCCTGAGCTCCCGTGCCGGCGGGCTGCGCGTCCGCTCGCGGGTCGCGGTCCGCGGCTTTCTTCTCGCTCTCCGCCGAGCGTTCCTGTTCCATCTTTTGCATCCTTTCGATCATGCTCTTGTCGGCGCGTGGAAACACCGCCTCAACCTTAGCCAGCTTGGTACCGGCCTGAATCTGACCCCAGGCAAGGTCGCGCAGCCTGAGCTGCCTAATGTCGCCCAAGCCCAACTGCGCCCAAATGCGCGCGGTCGCCTCGGGTATGACCGGATGCACCAGCGCGGTCACGATACGCAGCGCCTCTACCGAGGTGCGCAGAATGGTGGCCAGGCGCGCCTTTGAGTCTTTATCGTCGCGCTCGGCAACCGCCCACGGCTCGTTCTCCACGATGTACTTGTTCACCGCAGCGACCAATCCCCACGCCGTTTCCAGCGCGCGCGAAAACTGGAACAACTCAAACTGCGCGTGGAAATCGGTGATCGTCTGCTGTGCCAATGTTTCAATCGCCTGGTCTGCCGGAATTCGTGCGCTGGCCGAGGGATACGGAATCTCGCCCTCGAAGTAGCGCGTGATCATGCTGAGCGTGCGGCTCGACAAATTGCCGAGATCGTTGGCCAGGTCGGCGTTGAAGCGCTGCACCAGCGCGTCGAAGCTGAACGAGCCGTCCTGTCCGAATACGATTTCGCGTAGCAGAAAATAGCGCAACGCGTCCTGGCCGAGCGTGTCGAGAATGGTCTCGCTGCGGACGATGTTGCCGCGCGACTTCGACATCTTGTTGTCTTCGAACAGCAGCCAGCCGTGCGCAATGATCGACCGCGGCAGCGGCAGGTCGGCGGCCAGCAGAAATGCCGGCCAGTAGACGCAGTGGAAGCGCACAATCTCCTTGCCGATCATGTGCACGTCGGCGGGCCAGTAGCGCTCCAGCTTCTGCTGGTCCTTGGGATCGTCGGAGCCAAAGCCGATCGCCGTCATGTAATTGGTCAGCGCATCGAGCCACACGTAGATGACGTGCTTGGGATCGCCCGGCACGGGAATTCCCCACTTGAATGAGGTCCGGCTCACTGAGAGGTCGCGCAGACCACTGCGCACAAATGCGATCACCTCATTGCGCCGCGTCTCCGGGCGGATGAAGTCCGGATGCTCCGAGTAATATTTCAGCACCCGCTCCTGCATCGCCGAGAGCTTGAAGAAGTAGTTCTCTTCGTGGACCGTCTCGGTTGGGCGTCCGCACTCGGGGCACGGCGCGCCGGGGCCAACCGCGTCCACGTAGAGCTCGTCGTACACGCAGTACTGGCCGCTATACGAGCCTTTGTAAATGTAGCCGCGCTCCTGCAATCGGGTGAACATCGCCTGCACCCCGCGCTTGTGCCGCGGCTCGGTGGTGCGGATGAAGTCGTCGTAGGTGATCTTCATCCGGTCCCATAATCCGCGAAACTCACCAGAGATTTTGTCGACAAACTCCTTCGGTGAGCAGCCGGCGGCGGCGGCCGAGCGCTCGATCTTCTGCCCGTGTTCGTCGGTGCCGGTGAGAAACCAGGTGTCCACGCCCATCATGCGTTGCCGGCGGGCAATGGCATCGCACACCACGGTGGTGTACGTGTGCCCAATGTGCGGCCGCGCGTTGACGTAGTAAATAGGCGTGGTGATGTAGAACTTGTTGGACTTATCTTTATCCATGGGTCTGGTCCAGGTACAAGCGGATGGCTTCCTGCATGACGGTCTTCAGCGGGACGTGATGTTCGGCGGCAATCCGGCGGCAGTCTTCGTACTCGGGCGCGTACTGCGAGATGGCGCCGTTCAGGCTCGCGACCTTGATGCGCACCTCGCCCCAGGGCGTGTTGACTGCTTCATGCCGGCGCGCCAGCACGTGGCGTTGCTCGTGCCGGCTGCGCACCCCGAGCGTGCTGCTCTCGCGAAACAGCAGCAGGCGAAGTCGCTCTTCTTCCTGCGGCCGGGCGAGCACCGTCAGCAGCGTTCCCGGGCGGTTCTTCTTCATCTGTACCGGCGTGGTGAAGACGTCGAGCGCGCCTTCGCTGAGCGCCAGGTCGACAATGTAGCCGATCAACTGCGGATTCAGATCGTCGAGATTTGCTTCGAGTACCGCGATCTCTTCCGTAGCGATATAACTGGAGGAATCTTCAGCGTCAGGGCTTCCCTGCTCCGCTTCGCCGACGCTGAGGCGCAGCACATTGGCGTGTCCGGCGAAGTTGCGCGCCCCAGCACCATAGCCGATCTTATCGTTTGTCATCAGCGGACGAGGGCCGAATTGTGAAACCAACACTTTAACAATTGCTGCCCCCGTGGGAGTGACCAACTCCTTCTGAATCTCGCCGGAATAAATTGGCACGCCCTTCAGCAATTCCAGAGTTGCCGGCGCGGGGATTGGGAAAACGCCATGGGCGCAAGCAACCGTGCCGCTGCCTACATTGAGCGGCGAACAAACGAACACGTCGACACCCAGCGCCTCCGCGCCAATGGCAGCGCAGACGATGTCCACGATTGCATCGGCAGCCCCGACCTCATGGAAATGAACCTCCTCGATGCCCACATTGTGGACCTTGGCTTCGGCCGCTCCCAGCGCGATGAAGATTTCGTTCGCCATCTGCTTGGCGGGTTGGCTGATGGGAGCGGCGGAGACGATCTCCAGGACCTGATTGAGCGATCGGCTGTGCGGGTGGCCACTAGCTACTCTGTTATCCCAATACTCCTCGCGCGGCATATCCTTCACGCCACCGACGATCACATCTAATTTGACTGCCGAAATCCCTCCCCGATCCATGCGCGACAGTTCCAGCGAGGCCCCAACGTTTAGGGCGGCGACGGTTTTCTGGAAGAACTCGAACGGCACTCCGGCATCGAGCAGCGCGGCCAGAAACATGTCGCCGCTAATTCCGGAGAAGCAATCGAGATAGGCAATGCGCATGGGAGACACTCAAGGAAAGCGGAGATTTCATCATAGGTAAGGCGAGATAGAGCGTCAAACCCGCGCTCGCTGCGTTTGCTATTCTGGTGAGTATCCGCCGATGCCGTCGAAAATCTTTTCACCACAGAGGCAGAGAGGGCACGGAGGCAGCCTTAGCTAAAGCCAAAGTGTAGTAGCCCACGGCTCTAGCGAATAGCGAGCAGCGAAAGGCGAAAAGCGGCTTTCATGTACCTCGAACAGCAACGAAAACTCGCCAGTCAGGTGCGCGCATTCCTGCGTGATAAGTACAACGTCGACTTGCCGAATCTAGTCATCTCGCAGCCGCCGAATGTGGCGATGGGCGAGTTTGCCCTGCCACTATCGTTCGAGTTGGCGAAGCCGCTGCGCAAGCCTCCGCGCAAGATCGCCGAAGAAATCGTCGCCGAACTGCCGCTGCCCGAAGGCTTCGACAAGCTGGAGGTTGCCGGAGCGGGCTACATCAATGCACGCCTCAAGCGCGATGCCGCCGCGCAGGCGCTGGCCAGCGGCAAGACCATCGGAGCGGTGAGCCATGCCGGCGAGGGTGCCGCCGACGTCAGCGGGAAAATTCTAGTCGAGCACACCAGCATCAATCCCAACAAGGCAGCGCATATCGGACACCTGCGCAACGCCATCCTTGGCGATAGTTTCGTGCGGCTGCTGCGGGCCGCCGGGCACAGCGTCGATATCCAGAACTACATCGACAACACCGGTGTGCAGGTGGCGGACGTGGTGGTCGGCTTTGTGCAACTGGAGAAGAAATCCAAAGCCCAGATCCAGGAGATCATCGCGTCGACGCCGCGTTTCGATTACCACTGCTGGGAGCTGTACGCGCGCGTCTCGCAGTGGTACGAGCAGGACAAGGAGCATCTGAAGGCGCGCAATGACGCGCTGCACGCCATCGAGCGGGGTGGCAACCAGATGGCCGAGATCGCGGAGCTGATCTCGACTGCGGTTTTGCGGCGGCATCTGGAGACCATGGACCGGCTCGATATCGAGTATGACTTCCTGCCGCGCGAGAGCGAGATTCTGCACCTGCATTTCTGGGAGTCGGCCTTCGAGCTGCTGAAGCAGAAGGGCGTGTTGTATTACGAGACGGAAGGGAAGAACAAGGGATGCTGGGTGATGACGAGACCGGGTCGTGAAAGAGAGGTGCGCTCTCACGACCTGAGGATCGACACGTTCAAAGATGTTGAAGGTCCCCGCCAGAAAGCTGTGCGAATCACCCACATACCTACCGGAGTAGTGGTCGGCTGCTCGAGCGGGAGCTCAATCGAGGAGAACCGGGAAGCGGCGCTAAGGCTTCTCCGCACCGGATTGCTGGGTCCAGACGAGGACGCGAAGGTCATCGTGCGCTCCAATGGCACGGTGGGCTACGTCGGCAAAGACATCGCCTATCACCTGTGGAAGTTCGGTCTGCTGGGGCGCGACTTCGGTTATCGGCGCTTCTATCGCTATCCCAACCAGC
Source organism: uncultured Acidobacteriaceae bacterium (assembly GCA_963785825.1). Lineage (GTDB taxonomy): Bacteria > Acidobacteriota > Terriglobia > Terriglobales > Acidobacteriaceae > Bog-257. Next base: position 102,781 of record CAWAWQ010000006.1, read on the forward strand.
ATGAGGTATGGATCTCGGCCGAGCATGGCGAGACGAATCACCCCCACTTCGGCGGTGTCGAAGCGATTTACAACGTCATCGACTCGCGGCAATCCGATCCGCAGAACACGGTGATCGAGGCGATTCGCCTGTTGAGCTACACCGAGCAGGCCGCGCACTATACCCACTTTTCCTACGAAATGGTGGCGCTCACGCCGCGCTGCGCGCTGGAACTTGGCTACGAGGTCAAAGAGGAAGATCGCGGCAAGTCGTACATCGAGGTATCGGGGCGTCGCGGCTTTGGCGTTAAGGCCGACGACCTGCTTGATGCGCTGATCGCCGCCGCGAAGAAAGAAGTGAACAGCCGCCATCCCGAGCTCGATGAGCAGGAGCGCACGCGCATCAGCAAGCAGATTGCTATCGGAGCATTGCGCTACTTCATGCTGAAGTTCACCAAACAATCGGTAATCGCCTTCGACTTCAAGGAGGCGCTGGCCTTTGAAGGTGAGACCGGGCCCTACGCGCAGTATGCAGTCGTACGCGCGACCAACATCTTTCGAAAGGCGGGAATCGATCCCGAGCAGGCGCTGGGGGCGGAGGTCGATTACGCGCGCTTCTTCGCCGACGAGAGCGGCACCGAGATCTGGGAACTGTGGCTGCTGGCGGGAAAGACTTCATTCGTCGTCGAGCAGTGCATCGCCACCACCGAACCGGCATTCGCCGCCAAGCATGCGTTTCAGCTGGCGCAGCAGTTCAACAACTTCTATCACCGCCATCACATCCTTACGGAGCCAGACGAGGGCCGGAAGAAGTTTCTGTTGGCAACGGCCGCGGTCGTGCGCCGCGAGCTGATGCGCGTGCTGGCGGTGATGGGTATCACAGTGCCGCCGGTGATGTAGCAGCAACCCGCCTTCAGCAACGGCACTGCGGAAAAGACGGCCGGCGTCAGAGCTCGGTGTCCTGGTTACCCAGGCCTTGCACACCCATATCAACAAGCACTGCTAGAGTGCGCCGGGTGCGCTCGATATCCTCTTGCCCCACACAGGCGAGAAGGTCGGCATCGATTTTTTGCCGCGCCGCGGCTTGGGTTTCCGCAGCTGCCCGGCCCCGCTCGGTGAGAGTTACCGTCAACTTCCGGCGGTCGTCTTTGTCCACGGCGCGCTCCAGATAACCGCGGGTTACAAGCGTGTCGACCAACTGGCCTGCCGCCTGCTTCGAGATTCGCAGCTCCTTCACCAGCTGGCCAAGAGGAACGTCGGCCGAGTCCAGGGCCAGACCGCCGATCACGTACAGCCCGTTTGCCGGAATATCGTCAAACCCCGCGTCCGCCAATGCTCGGCGCATAGCCACGCCGTATGTGGTGCGCCCGTGGCGTAGGAGGACAGGCAGGGCAACTTCTTCATACCAAGGTCTAGCGTCTGTCAGTTTAGTGTCTGTCATGGGAGGCAGAATATAGTCCCAATAACAGATTGTCAATATTACTTACAATCAATTAACGATACTAGATTGGGCGCCGTCTTGGTTCAGTCTTGTTGGCGGCAGCTGCAACAAGCGCAGTATTCAGTCCTCGGGAGGAACCTGCAGGGCCGTTGCGGTCTGGATTGCCACCGCCACCTCGGGAAGAACGCCCAGCTTGCGATAGATCGGACGGATATGGGCGCGGATGTCGGGCAGCTTGCCCACAAACCACAGCGCTCCTGCGATGCAGCAGGCGCCGCCGATGGCCAGCGTAAAGGGCGCTCCGATGCGCGCGGCCACAATTCCGGCGAACAGGCTACCGAAGGGCGCCATGCCCTGGAATGAGATCGCATAGAAGCTCATCACCCGGCCGCGCTTGTCGTCCTCCACGATGGTTTGCAGGACGGTGTTGCTGGCGGCCATCTGCTGCATCATGCCGAATCCGGTGACCACCATCAGGAGCAGCGACAGCCATAACCAGCGCGAAAACGAGAACGCGATCAGCGCCGCGCCGAACAAGGCTGCCATGGTCGGGATCACCCGGCCCAATCCCAGCACTGACTTTCGCGTCGCCAGCCAAAATGCGCTACCCAGCGCGCCCACGCCCGCCGCTCCCATCAGAAATCCCAGGGTGTGGGGCCCGCCATGCAGCACCCGCCCGGCAAATAACGGCATCAGCACGCTGTAGGGCATGCCTACCAGTGAAATCAAGGCCAGCAGGAGAAGAATCGAACGAATTGGCAAGAATCCCGTGGCATAACGCCAACCCTCACCCAGCTCCTGCCATACGCGGCGGCGCGCGCCCGTCTGCTGGGGCGCGAAGTTCTTCATCGCCAGCAGCGAGGCAATCACCGCCAGGTAGCTGAAGCCGTCGATCAGGAAGCAATAGCCCTCACTGGAGGCGGCAATTATGGCGCCTGCAACGGACGGCCCGATCAGGCGCGAGGCGTTCACCATCGACGAGTTGAGCGCGATGGCGTTGGGCAGGTCTTCCCTGCTCTCCACCATCTGGATGACGAAGGCCTGCCGCGCCGGCATGTCGAAAGAGTTGATCAGCCCCTGGAAGATGCTGAGCAGGATGATGTCGGTAACGGTGATGCGATGGCTGAGCGCCAGCGCGGCGAGCCAGAACGATTGCATCATGGAGAGAAACTGCGTGACCACCAGCACACGATGCCGGTTCCAGCGATCGACCCAGACACCCGCGAACGGGCCCAAAAGCAACATCGGGATCTGGCCGGAAAAGCTGACCAGCCCCAGCAGGAAAGCCGAGCCGGTGAGGCGGTAGACCAGCCAGGCGGTCGCAATGCGCGTCATCCAGGTGCCGATGAGCGAAACCGTTTGCCCGGAGAAAAACAGGGCGTAATTGCGATGGCGCAGGGCGCGGATGGCAAACTTCCAGTCGGAGCTGGCAGGGGCCTGAGCAGGCACGGTCTGGTTGGGGCGGGTGGTCATGCGGAGCCGAGAGCCTGGGTGGTTAGATTCTGTCCGAAGGAGAGAGTGCGGTCCTCTGTAATCTGTGACGCTCCTCGACTTGCCGGCGCTCCTCCAGAATAATCATTTTTGGGATGCGAGTTCATGACGCTGCGCAACTTTCAGGCGCGGGTGCCCGCTTCTAGACTGCTTTTGGCTCGGATGGGGCGGTTCGCGAGTAAACCGGAAATTAACAATTGAAATGTGAATTTACCGTATAAAATTACCAACTATGCAAGATAAGCCCCTGGAAATAGAGAAAATCGAGCGCGCCCCCGGGACCATGGTATTGCGGCTGCACGGTCCATTGTTGTTAGGCAATTTTTTTCCTCTTCAAACTGCTGTGCGGTCGGACAATTCCGATCTACTGGTCATCGACGTCTCGGATATGCCGTATATCGATTCGGCGGGGATCGGCTGCCTGGTGGGAGCGCATGTTTCGCGCGAGAACTGCGGCCGCAAGCTGGTGATCGCGGGGGCCAACGAGCGCCTGCTGATGTCGCTGAAGATCACCAAGGTCGACCAGATTTTCGTTCTGTCGCCGAGCGTCGAGCAGGCTCTCGCCGGGGCAAGCGGCGCGTAGCTCCAACTCTCCACGCATCTCCGTCCTCTGATAGACTCGGCCCGAGGGTGGTTCCGATCTCTCCGGCGGGAACGAGAGTTCCCGGCTTTGCGAGCAGGTTGTCCGCAACATTCCGCAGATTTCAGCACAGGGTAATGCAGCCAGTTTCACCCTGTTTCAGGAGGTTTTTATGGTTACTGCAGTCAGCACTCAGCAGATTCATAGTCGTGTGCAAGAGTTCCTCGGCAAGCCGCGCAAGATGTTTGTCAATGGCAAATGGGTGGAGGCAGCATCCGGTAAGACATTTCCCGTGTACAATCCCGCGACCGGAGAGGTGATGGCCAAGGTTGCCGAAGGCGATCGCGAAGATATCGACCGCGCGGTGAAGGCAGCGCGCAAGGCGTTCGACGGCGGCCCCTGGTCCGATATGACCCCGTCCGAGCGTGGGCGGCTGATGTGGAAGCTCGGCGACCTCATCGAGCAGCATTTGGAAGAATTCGCGCAGCTCGAGAGTCTGGACAACGGCAAGCCGCTGGCGGTGGCGCGCGTCGCCGACGTGCCGCTCGCTGTCGATCTGTTCCGCTACATGGCGGGATGGGCGACCAAGATTGAAGGCAATACCATTCCCATCTCCGCCACCTCGAAATACGTGCAGTACCTTGCCTACACCCGTCGCGAACCGGTGGGCGTGGTTGGCCAGATCATTCCCTGGAACTTTCCGCTGTTGATGGCGGCGTGGAAGCTGGGCCCGGCGCTGGCGACCGGCTGCACCGTCGTTCTGAAGCCGGCGGAGCAGACCCCCCTGAGCGCGCTGCTGCTGGCCGAACTGATCGCCGAAGCGGGATTCCCCGAAGGCGTAGTGAACGTGGTGCCAGGATACGGCGAGACTGCGGGCGCAGCGTTGGCTGCTCATCCCGATGTCGATAAGGTTGCCTTCACCGGCTCGACCGAAGTCGGCAAGCTGATCCTGCAAGCCGCCGCCGGAAATCTAAAGAAAGTTTCGCTGGAGCTGGGCGGCAAGTCGCCGAACATCGTCTGCGCCGACGCGGAAATGAAGGCGACGATTTCCGGAGCGGCCGGCGCGATCTTCTTCAACCACGGCCAGTGCTGCTGCGCCGGTTCGCGGCTCTATGTCGAGCAGAACATTTTCGACGAGGTTGTGGAGGGCGTGGCGGAGCAGGCGAAGAAGATCAAGCTCGGCCCCGGCTTCGATCCGGAAACTTCCATGGGGCCATTGGTTTCTGAGGAACAGCTCAACCGTGTCTGTAACTATCTGGAGAGCGGATTCAGCGAAGGCGCAGAAGCCGTCGTCGGTGGCAAACGCGGGCCGGGCGCCGGATACTTCGTCGAGCCGACCGTCATGGTCAAGACCAATCCCAACATGAAGGTGGTTCGCGAGGAGATCTTCGGTCCTGTGGTCTGCGCCACGCCGTTCAAGGATGAAGACCAGTTAGTCGCCGAAGCTAACCAGAGCGAGTATGGACTGGCGGCCGGGGTGTGGACGCGCGATCTGAGCAAGGCGCACCGCATTGCCCACAAGCTGCGCGCGGGTACGGTGTGGATCAACTGCTACAACGTGTTCGACGCTGCTCTGCCCTTCGGCGGATACAAGCAGTCGGGCTGGGGCCGCGAAATGGGCCACGAAGTTTTGGAGCAGTACACCGAAGTGAAGGCGGTCTGCGCCGCGATCTAGACAGAAGCCCCCAGGTTCGGCCAGAAGCAGGCCGAACCTGGGGCTCCAGCGTCCCCTCCAGCGTCTGGAACTCCCTCCCGAACACCACCCATCGAAAGCGGCGCCACGCAGTACAGCTACTTCCCCCATTCGGTGAAAACGCGCTTGATCGAAGCACAAGTTTGGTTGAGCAAACTTTGCCGCCGGGCTTTATGCTATTGCCTGCCACTTACTCCTGGTCTTGAGCCGGACGTTGTGCCGGAAGAGGAGGAGCGCGTCACCGAATGAGAATTGCTCGTATTTTTTCGCGACAGATTCGAACTGCAACAACAGATGGAGATGCGTGCACGTACGCTAGATTTTGCGCCAGGTCGACGCTATTGATCCTGGCGGCTGTACTCGCCTCCTGCTTTAGCCTCTCCGCACAAACGACCTTGCAGGATACGCATCCGCCCGCACCCACTGGGCCCCAAATGCAAGGATTACCGCAGGCTGCTCACGTCTTGCCGATGCCGGTTCCGACGGTGGTCATCACCCTGGACCAGGCCATCGAATTCGCCAAGCGCAACAATGCCGCGCTGCTGGCCCAGCGCACGCTCGTCCCGCAGAACAAAGAGCAGGAGGTGACCGCCAACCTCCGCCCCAATCCTAACCTGGTGGGCGATGCGCAATTCCTTCCCATCTTCCAGCCCGACCTGTTCTCCTCCGATTACATCGACACCGTGGCGCAATTCGATCTCGGTGTCAGCTATCTTTTCGAGCGCGGCAAGAAGCGGCAATGGCGCCTGCATGCCGCGAAAGACGCGACCGCCGTCACTGAAGCGCAAGTGTTGGATGCCGAGCGCACCACAGTGGCCAATACCGCACAGCAGTTTGTGGCCGCGCTGCTGGCGAAGTCGAACCTGGATTTTGCCCAGAATTTCCTGCAGAGCTATCTGAAGACGGTGGCCATCAGCCAGGAGCAGCAGAAAGCCGGCGCTATCAGCACAGGCGACCTGCTGAAGATCCAATTGCAGACGCTGCAGTTCCAGACCGACGTCAGCACTGCCAAAATTGCTCTGGTGCAGGCGTTGAATACCTTGCGGCAGTTGATTGGCTTCGATTCGGTGCCGCGTGATTTCGGCGTCGCCGGCGAACTGACGTTTCAGCCCTTGAACCTTCACCTCGAGGACCTGCAAATGCGTGCACTTAGCTTGCGTCCGGACTTCCAGGCGGCGCAACGCGGCGTCACCGCAGCCAACAGCCAGATTGGCCTGGCTAAAGCCAACGCTAAACAGGATGTCACTGCCACCGCGGACTACACCCACCTGAGCGCATCCAACCTGGCCTCCTTCTTTGTCAATATTCCGATGCCTATCTTCAATCGCAACCAGGGAGAGGTGGCGCGCACTTATTATGCGTTGACGCAATCGCAATTTCAGGAACGAGCGGCCGAACAGCTAGTCATGACCGATGTGAAGAACGCCTTCGAGACGCTGCTGAGCAGCCAGGAGGTGTTGGAGCTTTACAACAACGGATATCTGCAGCAGGCACAGCAATCGCGCGATATTGCCCAGTTCTCCTATAGCCAAGGCGCGGCTTCCCTGCTGGATTACCTGGACGCAGAGCGCACCTATCGCGCGACCGAGCTGAGCTATCGCCAGGCCTTGGCTACCTATATGAGCGCCTTGGAACAACTGCGGGCAGCGGTAGGAACGCGGACCTTGCCGTAGGGCGATGGATTCACCACGGAGGACACGGGGAAGACGGAGGACTGTGAGAAAAGAAAACTCTGTGCGCTCCGTGTCTCGGTGGTGAAATATGGGCCTGCCTATAATCTCTCCATGCCGTTCAAGCGGACGACAAAGACTTACGACGAGGAATCGCTCTACGAGTACGCAGTGGCCGCGCTGGGCCGGCAAATGCGCACTGTGGCCGAGATCAAGCGGCTGATGCGCAACCGCGTCGCCTCGCAGACGAACGGCGCTGCTCTCATCGATGCGGTGGTGGCGCGGCTCAAGGCCCAGCGCTACCTCAACGATACGAATTACGCCGAGAGCTATGCCCGCTTTCGCAAGGAGAACGAGAAGTTCGGGCGCCTGCGCGTGGTGCGGGACCTCAGGGTGAAGGGCGTACATGACGACATCATCGAGACGGTGACTCGCGCCGCGTACGCCGAGGTCAACGAAGAACAACTAGCGCGCGATTTCTTGCGGCGCAAACGCATCAACAAGCCCGCGGGACAAAGACAGGCGGCGCGCGTGTTTCGCATGATGATTCGCGCCGGCTTCCCTGCCCGCGTCATCTTTCGCATCCTGAAGGCCTGGGATGTCGATGATGAGACCATCGCCGCGCTGGAGGAGGAAAGCAGTGGGAGCAATTAGCAATTAGCAGTTGGCACTGCTACTTACCGCTGGACTTTTGCATGTAGCATTAAGGAGAACCGATGCTAATGGCCAATTGCTAAGTGCTAAATGCCAAAATGCCAAACTGGCCACTAGCCACTAGTCACTGGCAACTGAGATTCCATGCCCAAGAAACTCGACCACACTGCCGCCTGCGAACATTTGTCGCGCGTCGATCGCCAACTGGCGCGCATCATTACGCGGTTTGGCGTCTGCCGGCTGCACCAGGAGACGACGCAGAGCATCTTTGCGGCGCTGTTGGAGTCAGTCATCTACCAGCAACTCAACGGGAGGGTAGCTGCCACCATCACGGCGCGCGTCAAAGCGTTGTTTCCTGACAATACAAAGAAACTGCGCACTCGCCGCGGGCTGGTCGCCGGCTTCCCTACCCCGGAGCAGATACTCGGCGCCTCGGAAGAGCTGCTGCGGTCGGCAGGACTATCGCGCGCCAAGATGCTGGCCATTCGCGACCTGGCGGCCAAGACCCTCGACGGCACGGTGCCGACAGTAAAGCAAGCCAATCGCATGAGCGACGAGGAATTGATCGAGCGGCTGGACACGATTCGGGGCATTGGCCGCTGGACAGTGGAGATGCTGCTGATTTTTCGCCTGGCGCGCCCCGACGTGTTGCCCGTGGATGACTATGGTGTTCGCAAAGGATTTGCCGTGATGCGAAAGCTCGCTGAGCTCCCCAAACCGAAGGAGCTGATGGCCTACGGCGAGCGCTGGCGCCCGTATCGCAGCGTGGCGGCGTGGTATCTGTGGCGCGCCGCCGAGATGCGGAGCTTGCCGATGGCAGGCAATGGCGCGAACTCCGCCGCTAAGAGAACTACAGCGAAAAGAGCGACGGCGGTGAAAAGCTCCGTCGCCAAGCGTGGAGTGGAATCATCCCGAACGTCGGTGAAGAGCAAGCGGTCGGCGAAGGGCAAATCCGTCGCCGCTGCCGGGCGCGATTCCTAAGGAGTGTCTGATTCAGTGTGATCGAAGTCCCTCAGGGGCTCCCCCTAACGCAAATCGCAGGCGCAATACTAACCCCGATTCCGCACGACCGAGTAAGGATCAAAGCGGCAAATCGCCTCGCGAGTGAATCGCAGTCATGATGGAAAAGTAGTGTAAGAGAGCGTCCCGCATGGCACAAGGGGCACTCCTGGTTTCCAATATGGAACCAGTGTTCGCGGGTTTCTCCCATTCCTGATTGCGGAAAATTCGCACCGACTATAGAGTGAAAGTGAATGAGGATTCATTCGGTCAGCAACGTCGACCAAATCCTCAGCCGCCGCGGACTTAGCCCCGGCCAATCACGAAATCCGTTGAGCGAACTGCAACCACCACGTGAGCAAAGCCGACTTCCAACCCGCTTCCCGCACCAACGGTGCTGCGGGGGTTAGCGTGAACCGAAACCCCGACAAGTACCAGCGCATTCTCGATGCGGCGGTGGCGGTGTTCGCGGAGAAGGGGTTCTTCACCTCGCGTGTGGCCGACATTGCCGACCGCGCCGGCGTGGCCGATGGCACCGTCTATCTCTACTTCAAGAATAAGGAAGAGATCCTGATGGCGGCCATCAACACCGCGTTCGACGGATTCATGAGCCTGGCGCGAACCGAACTGACGAAGCTGGGCGAGCCGGCGGAGCGGCTGCGGCGGCTGGCCTTTCTCCATCTTGATGCGCTGGGCTCAAACCGAAATTTGGCCGTCGTGTTTCAGATGGAATTGCGGCAGAGCACGCGGTTCTTGTCGGAGTTCTCGCATCATCACATGATCGAGTATCTCGGGCTGGTGCGCGAGGCGATCAGCGAAGGCCAGGCGCAAGGAATGTTCCGGCGGGAGATGCCGGTGAAGTACGTGGCCAACTGCTTTTTCGGGGCGCTGGATGAGATGGTTACGTCATGGGTGTTGAGCGAGCACGAATATCCGCTCGCCAATGTTGCCGATGTGGTGGTAGATGTTTTCTTAAATGGCATGCGAAGCGGGTGAGGAACAGCAGATCCCTCGCGGGCTGAAGGCCTCGGGGGATGACAAAAAGAAAGGCTTTGTGACGGCGCACCTGAAGGTGCGCCCCTTCCAAGAGCGCAGTCATGAATCTCCGAACCCTGAACGACGTATTCTTCACCGTGATGCATCGCAACAGCGATCGCGTCATGCTCACCCGCGAGGGCGACACCTGGCGGCCGATCTCCGCAGTGCAGCTGCGGAGTTGGGTTTATGCCACCGCTCGCCAACTGCAAGCCTGGGGCATCGGCAAAGGCGACCGCATCATTCTTCTTAGCGAAAACCGGCCGGAGTGGGCCGTGGCCGACTTCGCTTGCCTGCTGCTGGGCGCGGTCGATGTTCCTATCTACGCCACCTTGCCTGCCGAGCAGTGCCTGTTCATGTTGCAGAACTCGGAAGCGCGGGTTGCGTTCGTATCCACCCGCACGCAGTACGAAAAGATCGCGTCCCTGCGCGAGCAGACGAAGATCGAGTACATCGTGATCATGGACGAGGCGCCGGAGTTGACGGAGGCGGTCTGGATGCAGTCGTTCCTGCGCAACGCGCCGCAGGAGGATGATCCGGAGCTGGCGGCGCTGGGAGAGCTGGTTGAACCCGACGATCTGGCCACGCTGATCTACACCTCGGGCACGACCGGCACGCCCAAGGGCGTGATGCTCACGCACGGCAACCTGGCGTCAAACCTGAATGTCTCGCTCGACATGTACGAGTTCGACAAGGATGACTTGTGCGTCTCGTTTCTGCCGCTGTCGCATGTGACCGCCCGGCACCTCGACTACGCCCTGTTTTACGTCGGCATGACCCTGGCGTATTGCCCGGTCATTGACGAGCTGCCGCGGGTCATGAAGGAAGTGCACCCCACGCTGATCGTCGCTGTGCCGCGGGTGTACGAGAAGGTTTACAACCAGGTGCAGAACAAGTCGCATGGGATCAAACGCGCGCTCATCAAGTGGGCGCTGTCGGTGGGCGCAAGGAATCGCGAGACCGTGCTTCGCGGAGAGACACCAAAATCGCTTTCCTGGAAGCTGGCGAACAAGCTGGTCTTTTCCAAGATCCGCGAAGGGCTGGGCGGGCGGGCGCGGGTGTTCGTCTCCGGCGGAGCGCCTCTGGGCCGCGAGATCGCCACCTGGTACGCCGATATCGGCATCCGCATCCACGAAGGTTATGGCTTGACCGAAACCTCGCCGGTCATCGCGCTGAACAATCCTGTCAACCATCGCCTGGGCACAGTGGGCAAGCCGATGCCGAACATTGAAATCCGCATCGCCGACGATGGCGAACTGCTGGTGCGCGGCCCGTCGGTCTTTAAGGGTTACTGGAAGATGCCCGAGGAAACAGCTGCTGTGTTTGACGATGGCTGGTTCAAGACCGGCGACATCGCCACCCTGGACGAGGACGGCTTTCTCTCCATCACCGATCGCAAGAAGGACCTGGTGAAGACCTCGGGCGGCAAGTTCATTGCGCCGCAACCCATCGAGAATTCGCTGAAGGTGAACCAGTATGTCAGCGAGGCGGCGTTGCTAGGCGACCGCCGGCGCTTCCCTGCTGTGCTCATCATCCCCAGCTTCCCCGATCTGGAAGAGTGGGCGCAGCATCATGGCGTGCGGTTCTCTTCGCGCAAGGAGCTGGTGAGGTCGCACCAGGTGCAGTCGCTGTATCAAGGTATCGTGGACGAACTGAACCAGAACCTGGCGCAATTCGAAAAGCTGAAGCGGGTGCTGGTTGTTCCGGATGAGCCCAGCATCGCCGACGGCACGCTGACGCCTAGCATGAAGCTCCGCCGCCGCCATTTGGTCGAGCGCTACAAGAAAGAGGTCGACGCGCTCTATGCGGAAGCGGAATCGCACTCGCGAAGCACGGCAACGGCGAAACGGTGAGTAATAGATGGTTGGTAATCAAGCGACTCCAAGGCAAAGGCCTGGATCGCCAGGAGGATTTTACGTGAGGATGAAAGCAAGCATCCGGCAGGTAAATAACGTCTCCATCGTCGATCTGAGTGGACGTATCGAATTGGGCGAGGGTAGCTCAGTGTTACGCGACACCGTCAAAGCTCTGCTTGGCAAAGGACAGAAGAACATTCTGCTGAACCTGGGCGAGGTAAACTACATTGACAGCTCGGGCATCGGCGAATTGGTAAGCGCATTTACTTCGGTCCGCAACCAGGGAGGCGAGTTAAAGCTGCTGCACCTCACCAAGAAGATCACTGGCCTGCTGCAAATTACGAAACTGTATACCGTTTTCGATGTGAGGGACAACGAGATCACTGCGGTAGCTGCGTTCCGCAGCTAGAAACAACGCTTTAGAGAACAGCTATAGCGGCCGGCATTCCCGACGGGGTGTCGGCCTTTCTCGTGAATGCGCTTTACTGAGGTCACGTCACTTCAGGGTGCATCAAAGATCACTGACAATCGTCCGGCACAGGTGTGAGAGTCTGGTGGGTATATCGGGAGAAGATTCCCTGCCTTTTTCCCACCCACGACACCGCTGCCGCGTGGCGAGAAACAAGACTCTCAGACTTCCCTTCTCCCGGCTTGCAAACTGCGCCCGTCCCTTCGGTTCATTTCCGTTCGACGTCCAGCGTGACGAGGAGAAGCCGATGCTCAGCAGAGTCTCCACTCATACTCCGATATTTCGCATGATCTCGCTCGTAGCTGTGATCGCCTCGGTCATGGCAATTGTGACAATCTCGACGTGGGCGCAGAATGCGGTCCCCACGGCACGAGAAGCCGCAACCTTGCCGAATGTTGCGTCTCGCTTGGCGCGCAACGGGTCGCCATCAGCTGCAGGCAAGTCTCGGATTCCTATGGGCTCGCGGCTGCCTCGAAGATCGCCGCTGGATCAACCGCTTTACGAGAATGGGCCGGTCAACGGAACTACCGATGCGTGGTCCTTCTCGAGCGGATTCCAGAACACCCAGAGCTTGACCGCCAACGGGACCGTCGCTGGCTTTTCGGCATGGATTTGGATTGAGCCTGGCGATTCCCTCACCGGGGTGCAGTTAAGTATCGGAACGACGGCCTTCGGCAGCGATGTCTTCAACACGACCCTGGGCGCTCCGACAACCAGCAACTGCTTCACCAACAGCCAGTACGGCTACAACGTTTGCCAGGAAACGTGGACCTTCAACGTCCCGGCGGTGAATGGCAATTTGTGGCTGACGTTGCAGAATGGCACAACCGCATACGGAACCGAGCCCTTCTGGGACGAAAACTCCGGTGCGGGTTGTACTTCGACGGGCTGCCCATCGACCGCTATGTTGAATGAAGGTATCGGAACCATTCCTTCCGAGGCGTTCACCCTTGCGGGTACCGGAGGGGAGTGCATCCACGACGAGCCACAATATGGCTTCAAGATAATCCACGATTTCACCGACCAAGAGTCCGGGCAGCAGGGTCCGAATTCGGGCGTCACGGTCGACGCAGCCGGGAACCTCTACGGGTCGGTTTGGGATGGTGGTGGCTATGGTCAGGGGCTGCTTTACAAAATGACACAGACAGCTGGCTATTGGATGCTCAACCGACTGTGCAACTTTGCTGGAGGCGGGAACGGAGGGGATCCGGGCGCAGTCATTGTGGGGCCCCAAGGAGTACTTTATGGCGCAGCATCATCAGGAGGGTTACAAATTTGCGGGGATAGCGGAACGTCCTCCTGTGGCTTGATTTATAGCATGAGGCCGCCGGCCGGTGCCTGCCGCACTGCCTTGTGCAGTTGGACAGAAGACCTGCTGTATTCCTTTACCGGCAACACTGACGCTTGGGGAGGTATCGTCTCCGCCATCGACCAAGGGGGCAATCTCTATGGAGTATCAGCGACAGGCGGAGCCTACGGGCAAGGCGCTGTCTTTGAGCTTTCGCCTTCGGTGGCAGGCTGGACAGAGAAGATCCTCTACAGCTTCACCGGAGGAGGCGATGGCGCACAGCCTAACGGTGTACTGGTGGGTCAGGACGGCAATTTGTACGGAACAACGTATGCGGGCGGCGGTAGTGGTGGGGGCGTCTTTCAATTAGTGCCCGCTGGAGATAGCTGGTCGGAACGGGTTCTCGCTTCCTGGGACGGCGATCACTACACCGGAAGACCCAACTCCCTCATTCAGGACAGCTCCGGCAATCTCTATGGACTTAGCACCTATTATGGGTGTTTTGACGACCGCGGCTACGAGTACTGCGCTACCTTGGGGCAGATTTTCATGGGATCAGTGTCCGGTGGCAACTGGCAATTTACTGTACTCGATGATACCTATTATCATTTTGAAATTGGCGACTGGGGCTACGACGTCTTCCGCGATCTGGCAGTCGACGCGACAGGGCGACTCTACAGTACGAGAGGCGAATGGCAACACGGCTGGCCAAACGACTATGAGGATGGCGAAGTACTTCTTGAAGCAGGCTGGGTGGGCGGCTTCCGAGGTCTAATTCGATTCCATCGGGATGTTTTCGGGAATTTAGCACTGGATGCCAGCGGCAACATCTATGGCACTACCCAGATCTGTGGTGCGCACAGCAAGGGAACGGTCTGGAAGCTCACGCCGTAACCCGGATCTCATGCGAGGTAGGGGCTGGCATCTCAAGAGGCTGCCTTTTGCGCCCAGTGGCAACTGACCACTGGCCTCTGGCAACTATTTCGACCATGACCGGTGTACGCATTGACAAATGGCTGTGGGCGGCGCGGTTTTTCAAGACCCGTTCGCTGGCGGCGCGAGCCTGTGAACTGGGCAGGATTCAATCCAATCATCAGCCGGTGAAACCGGCTCGCGAAGTGCGCGTGGGCGACATGTTGCAGATCACGACCGACAGCGGCGACTTCGAAGTGAAGGTGCTGCTGCTAAGCGAAGTTCGCGGTCCGGCGGTGGTGGCCCAGACGCTCTACGAGGAGACGGAGTCGAGCCGTGAAGCTCGGTTGAAAGCGGCAGAAGAGCGCAAGGCTCTGAGGGATTTCGCTCCCGCGCCCCAAGGCCGACCTTCGAAACGTGATCGCCGCAGGATCATCCAATTTCGCGGCGGTCGTAGCTAGAAGCCTCAGGGGCTAAAGCCCGGGTTTCTTTGGCCACTTTCCGGCACGGCTGAACAGGCCGCTGAAAAACTCCCATATCTCCGAGTGCCGCCGGCTGAAGCCGGCTCCGGAGGTTGCAAATAAGGGGCTTAAACGCGGACCTGAAGGTCCCCTCTACCCGATCACGGCGAAATCCAGAGTTTTTCAGCGTCCTCTGAAGCCGTGCCCTTTCAAAGACGTCCGGAGTTATTCGACGAACTTGCGGAAAACGACACTAGCAGGCTGCTGAAAACTCCTACATCGCCGAGTGCCGCCGGCTGAAGCCGGCTTGGGATTACCGAACCAACGACTTATCGGCACGACCTAGGTCGTGCCCTGACACAAAGCTGCCGAAACCGGAGTTTTTCAGCAACCTGTTAGAGGCCTTTAGGACGCTTTCGCGCATTTATGCGAGCAATCGAGAACCCCTGGTCAACTCATTTTCACGGCGTTACGACGCCTCCATCCCTTTCTTTAGCCCGACGCTGTACTTTGGCGTGACACCGTTCAGAGTGTAGTGGCCGCGGTCGCTGGCGGTCCCGTCGGCTTTCCAGATTCCGAAGAATGCTTCGCTGTTCGAGCCGTCGGCCGGACCCTTCCACGGTTCATCGTAGGCGGAGAAAATGACCGTCTTCACCCCGTTGGAATTCGCCCAGTTCACCATCGCCTGGTAATCCCACTGCGCCTGCGTGACGCTGGCCAGGAAACCGTTGGGCTGATCCTTTTGCGAGCCCTGAGTTGGCCATCCGGTTTCGCCGATACGAACCTCGAGCGCGATCTTCTGATTCGCAAACGCTGTCTTCAGGCCCGTAAGCTGGTTGGTCATACTTGCGGTCACCGCCTGCGTGAAGGAAGCCTGGGTGGGATTCTGCCCGATCTGGCCGGCAATGTTGGGATCGAAGTAGGCGTACATGTTTCCGTAAACATGGTCCTCGCACGCGGCCATCAGCGCCAAAAGCTTCTGCCGCATGGCAGCATATTCCGGCTTGGTGTTGTCCACGCCCCCCAAGACGCCCCATTGCTGGCGCGTGGTAATCGGCAGCGTCGCCGCCGTAAGCGGAGCGCGCTTGCTCTTGGCATAGTTGATCAGGTCAATGATGGCCTGAGTAGAGTTCGGTCCCCAGATGCACTCGTTGCCGATGACCAGGTCCACCACATTGTTGTAGGTCTTGGCCTGCTGGATGGCATAGTCGATTTCCGTCTTCGTCCATTCGACGTTGATGTAGTCGTTATTGGAGTCGGCGCCGATCTGGTAGCAACCGGCGGAAACCTTCAGGCCGGCGCCGGCGGCCGCTTGAATATTCAGACGATTGGCGTCCTGAACTTTGGGCACGCCCTGCCACACGAATGTCCCCTGGCCATAGGTGGTGATCAGCGAGAAATGTTGTGCCACCGGCTTCAGCAGCTGAGTCACCTGGTCGAGCGTGTAAACGTTGTAAAGCACCGGACCGTCGCCAACCCACGGTCCGACGTAGGGCTCAAATGCAATTCCATAAATACCCATGGTTTCCTTTCGCGGGGTGCGCTTTCGGGCTGGTCAACCCAACCCTGGCTTGTAGCTCTTCGGAAATCCTCTATCTCTTCAGCGGCGGCCATTCTACACCGATTCGCCCGATAGCAATGCTCGGTGCAACGGGGCACCAGAATAGATCATGGTGTTTCCCGGGCTGCGTTCCAATAGTGTGCTCCTGAACGGAATCAGGACAGTGCAAGGGATCTCATCTTTCGCGGTGCGGCAGGGCTTATGCGCGTTCGGCAAGGCTTTGGGAAAAGAAGGTCGTGAACTCACGCGCGATAATCTCGGGCAGCGCCGCCCGATTGGACTTTTGCAACAGGCCATGGCCGGCGCCCTCGATGGGGACCAGCCTGGTGGGTGCGGGGATCAGCTTGATCGCGCTTTGCAGCTCGTCGATGGAACCGAATGCGTCCCGGGTTCCGCTGACGAAAAGAGCCGGCACCAGCAGATTGGGAAAATGTGCCGTGCGCATTTGCGCCGGGCGCCCGGGAGGGTGCAACGGATAGGACAGCAGCAACAGTCCGCCGGCGACAGAGGGTTCGGCAGCCAGCAGCATGCTCGCCTGACGGCCGCCATAGGAGGCGCCTCCGAGATACGCGGTGCCGGGGAACTGTTCTTTCATGAGCTCGACAGCTCGTAGCAGTCCATTCTGATCGCGTTCGGCATCAGACGGCGATGGCGGGCCGGAGGGACGCCGCTGCCGAAATGGCAAATCGCAGCGCAGCGTAGAGAATCTCGCGGCTGCGAGCTTGTCAGCCAGCGCCACCAGTAGAGGCGAGTTGCAGTTTCCGCCCGCTCCGTGGGTGAGCACCACGACGCCGATGGCCGCATCGGCAGGGTGGATGTATCCGCGCACCGGAGCTTTGCCCGGCGAGGTGTCGGCAAACGGTTCAGCCACAGAGGTCCTTGAAAATAATCTGCGCCTCCCACGGCGTGATCAAGGGGGCAGCCGACGCAGGCCTGAAGGCCGTCCCCTTTAAGACTTTGCCTTGATCAGAGCTTAGCTAAGAGCGAACAGCAAACAGCGGCTCTGTTGGAGTCCTTCGTACGGCTGCCCGGTCTCCGCCTCTCATACAGCCACACGCAATACGGTGCCCCTCCATTGAGGATGGTGAAGGGTACGGCGGCCCCGCAGGGCGGCCCGAATGAAGACTGCTACTGAGCCTGCGCCGCCATCTTCTTATCGAGCTGCTCCTTGATCACTTGCAGATTGAAGCTGGCTCCCTTTTGCATCGGCGGAAAGTCGAGAGCGCTTTGAGCGAGTTGGCCTACCTGCTGTTGAACATCCACAAATCGCCAGAACTGGTAGGCGAACCAGTTATAGAAAGCCAGCGAACCGGTGGCGCCGTTCGGCAGGTTGGTTCGCTCAAATGGGTCAAGCCGCAAATTAGTCAAGATCGGCCAATCGACCTTCACTGTCCCGCCAAGCCAACCGGTCGGCTGATCGGTGAAACGATACTTGTAGTCGCCAACTCGGACAGCACTGAGAGTACCCTCGGTAAAGTAGTAGACTTCGCGTCGGGCCGAGGGACCTCTTCCGGTGATCAAATCCATCTGGTTGTAACCGTCGAGATGGACCTTGTAGTTTTGCCCAGCGATTTGCTTGCCTTGCTTCAGCTCATCGATGACGTTCGCGTCGCCCGCCGCCGCTACCAGCGTCGGGAACCAATCCATTCCCGACATAATGCCGTTTTCGACCTTTCCGGCGGGAACGTGTCCCGGCCAGTGAATGATACAGGGCACGCGAAAACCACCCTCCAACGCCGTGCCCTTTCCTCCGGCAAAGGGTGTCTGTCCTCCATCCGGCCAGGTAAAGTTTTCGGCGCCGTTGTCCGTGGTGAAGACAACGATCGTATTGTCCGCAATTCCCAATTCCTGCAACTTCTGCATAGCCGCGCCGACAATGTCGTCGAGTTGAGCCATCCCAGCCTCTTCTTCCGTCCATCCGTTCTCCGGCGTCCGCATCGCCTCGTATTTCGGCGAGAGGTGCGTCACGACGTGCATGCGCGTCGGATTAAGCCAGACGAAAAAGGGCTTACCATCATTTTTCGATTTCGTCATGAAATCGGTGGCGAAACCAAGGATCGCCTCATCCACGGTCTCCATGTTGTATTTGATATCCGGCATCGGATGTGGCGGCAGAGGTCCTTCGTCGACGATCTTCTGCTTGCCAATCGTTCCCCAGCGAGGCTGTGAAGTGGTGTCGTCCGTAGTGGTGGCCCAGCAGTGCACCAGATTCCGTGGTCCGACCTTATCTTTCAGGTCTTGCGGGTAGTTGCGGTGGAAGGGATCCTCCATCGCATCGAGGTGGTACAAGTAGCCGAAAAATTCGTCAAAGCCGTGCACGCACGGAAGGAACTCGTTAAGATCACCAAGATGGTTTTTGCCGAATTGCCCAGTCGCATAGCCCATCCCTTTGAGTGCTGTGGCAACTGTGATTGCCTGAGACGGAAGGCCGATCTTGGCGCCCGCCTGGCCGACAGTAGTCATCCCGGTACGGATGGGTAACTCACCAGTGATGAAGTTGGCGCGTCCGGCAGTACAACTCGCCTCCGCATAGTAGTCGGTAAAGCGCATCCCTTCGGCTGCCAACTTGTCGAGGTTCGGCGTTCGCCCAGCCATGATGCCTTGGTTGTAAACACCAATGTTGAACCACCCAATGTCATCGGCCATGATGACGAGGATGTTGGGTTTGGACTGCCCAACTGCCGGCAGTGCTAGGCCAACAATGACGAGGATGCACAGTGCAATCGCACCCCGCTGCGAGTATCTGCTTATCCTGATGGTCACGGACGTATCCTTTCTTCGGAAGTAAAAAGCCGGAAAGTATGGCCAAACTTTGCAACACCGCTCATCGCCAGCGAAAAAGATGGATTTCCGATCCTTCCTCATGTCCACCACGCCCATTTTTGGGAAACGCCAAAGGAGATTACATCTGAAATGGCATAAAAACAACGGCAATGCAGCTAAGGGGTTTGGAAGGGAATAGATATTCAGCTCATAGCCGCAAGGCAGGCGCAGCCTGTGCGGCACCATCGACCTGCGCTATCTGACCGCACTTTGGAGCAGGTCAAATCCTCACAGCAGATAGCAAGGAAAGCTGGCTCCAAGTGTCTTCCGCACATTTGGTTTATGCCGCGAGGAGCGAAAAGCAAACCGCGGATTCTTCAGCACGCCAGCGAATCGCGCGTGATCTTCAGGCCGTTGAGATTGCCCAGCACGGTGACAGCGATCAGCTCCGGTTGGAACAATTCATTCGCGGAGCGCAGCAGGTCTTCGACGGTCACCGCCTGAATGCGCTCGATGATCTCGTCCATGCTGATGAAGTGGTCGTAATACATTTCCTGGCGCGCGAGGTTCGACATGCGGGCGGTGCTCGACTCCAGGCTCAGCATCAGGCTGCCCTTGAGCTGGTCCTTGGCACGCTTCAGCTCCTCTTCCGAGATGGGTGCGCGCTTCAGCTCACGAAACTCGTTGACGATGGATTGCACCACCTTGGGCGCGGATTCGCGCGAGGCCCCGGCGTACACCGACAACAGCCCCGTGTCGCGGAAGGGGTTCAGCTCGGAGAAGATGGAATACACCAGCCCCTGCTTTTCGCGGACATTCTGGAAAAGCCGCGAGCTCATGCCGCCGCCCAGCAACGTGTTCAGGATATAGGTGACGTAGCGGCGCTCGTGGCTGATGGGATACGACGGCACGCCCACACATATCTGCACCTGTTCCAGCGATTTCTTGTTGCGCAGGATAATGCGCGAGTTGATCTTCGGCGGCGTGTCGTGCCAACCGTTGGAGCCGAGCGGCAGGTGCTCAAAGCGCGGGCGCAGCAGGTCGACAAATTCCTGGTGATTGACACTGCCGGCAGCCGAGATAATCAGGTTTCCGGGCGCGAACTTTCCGCCGTAGTAAGCCAGAATGGCGTCCTGATCGAAGCGCCGCACCGTCTCCTTGGTTCCCAGGATCGGCTTGCCCAGCGGGTGCCCCTTGAAGAAGTTCTGGGTAAAGATTTCGTGGACCAGATAGTCGGGATTGTCCTCGTCCATCTTGATCTCTTCCAGGATCACCCCGCGCTCGCGCGTAATCTCCTTCACGTCAAAGATGGGGTGCAAGACCATATCGCTGAGAACATCGACGGCTATCGGCAAATGCTCATCTAAAACTTTAACGTTGAAGCAGATGGTTTCCTTGCCGGTGAAGGCGTCCATGTTGCCGCCGATGGAGTCCACCTGGCGGGCAATGTCTTCGGCCGAGCGGCTGCTGGTGCCCTTAAACACCATGTGCTCGACAAAATGGGAGATGCCGTTAACGTTCGGGTCCTCGTGACGCGAGCCGGACTTCACCCAGATACCCATCGACACTGAGCGAATGTGGTCCATCTGCTCGGTCAGGATGGTGAGCCCGTTGGGGAGCACCTCGCGTTGAATGTTGCGCAGTTCTTCCACCATGATTGCTGCTCCGAGTGGCGCGGCTTCCGTCACTCAGCTGTGAATGTGCGGAGCCTGACCCGGTCCCGTGCGGGGACCCCGCGGGATAAAATAAAAATCACTGCCGATGACGAAACACCCCGAAGCGACGTCGGGCGAACGGGAATCTAACCAGATCAGCATATTGGATGCATGAGCAACCCGCAACATACCGAACTTTTAGGCCTTTCGCTTCAGCAACTTACCGATATTATTGCAAGTGAGGCCGAAGCTCCCTACCGTGCCCGGCAGCTATTTGACGGTTTATATCGGCAAAGGTGGCCGGAGCTGGAGCAGTTTTCCACCTTGCCGTTGTCTCTTCGGGGGCGGCTGAGCGAGCAGGGATTTGCGGTCGGGCTGCCGCGAATCGAGAAGAAGTTTGTCTCGGTGGACGGCACGGTCCGCTATCTGCTGGCCTTCGCTGATGGGCAGAGCGTGGAGACGGTGTGGATGCCGTCGGGCGATGGTGGCGAGGCGGGGGATGGCTCGGACAGCGGCGACGAAGAGTTGGCGGAGAACAAGGAGAACCAGCGCGCCACGATTTGCGTTTCCAGCCAGGTGGGCTGCGCCGTCGATTGCGCTTTCTGTATGACCGCCCTGCTGGGCCTGCATCGCAACCTGGCTGCCGGCGAAATCGTCGGCCAGGTGCTGGCGATACTTAATGACCAGCAGGCCGACATCGATCGCGACCGCATCAACCTGGTCTTTATGGGACAAGGCGAGCCCTTCCTGAATTACGACAACTTCATGCAGGCGGTGCGCCTGCTGGTGGAAGGCGTTGGCATTCCTGAGTCGCGGATGACGGTTTCGACCTCCGGCATCGTGCCCCGTATCGCCGATTTCGGCGCGGAAGCGGTCCGCCCCAAGCTGGCGGTGTCGCTCAACGCGCCCAATGAAGCGCTGCGCATGCGGATCATGCCGATCACGAAGAAATGGACGATTGAAAAGCTGCTGGCGGCCCTGCGCGAGTTCCCGCTGCGCAATCGCGAACGCCTGACATTCGAATATGTGTTGCTGGGCGGGGTTAACGACGATGTGCAGTATGCGCGCGAGGTGGTGGACCTGGTTCGCGGCCTGCGCGTCAAGGTAAACCTGATCGCGCTGAACCCCGGGCCGGAGCTTCCCTTCTCCACCCCAGCGGAAGATCGCGTACTCGCCTTTCAGGCCGTGCTCACGCGGGCCGGCATTCCGGCTTTTATCCGCCGCCCTCGCGGTCGCGATATTTATGCCGCCTGCGGCCAACTGAAGCGCACCACGGAATTGGTGACGCTGCCGTCTTGATCGGCCGAACCCGCCAAGCGTATCGCGCCGCCAAGCCGCGGTAAAGACTCGCGACCATTTTGCCGATAACCAAGGCGTGTCACACTTTGCGAAAATCTGGCAAAGCTGCGGGGCGAATGAGCTGGCCGCCGCGGAATCCGGCGGTATCACCACGCATCTGGCATGGGATCGCATCGCTGCGCTTGACCGGGTTGGGGGCGACGAGCCGCTGCTGCGGGAATTGATCGCCGTCTTTTTCGAAGATTACCCCAATCTCGCGCAACGCCTGCGGCAGGCCCTTTCCGCGCAGGACCTAAAACGGCTCCGCGAAGCCGCTCATACCCTTAAGGGCGGCTTAGGTTATCTCGGCGTTAGCGGAGGAGTAGATCTGGCAGTGGAGATCGAGAGCGCCTGCCGTGACGGAGATGCGGCCAAAGTTGCCGGACTGCTGGAGACGCTGCTGACCGAAGTTGCTTCGCTCCGAGAACAGATGACCTCCTCGTCGGAAGATTCGGCTCTGAACTATGTCGCTAGCTGAAATGCCGCTTATGTCGGCTTCCAATCTTGTGGATGCGGCCGCGGAAAAACTGAACCGGGTGTTGGTGGCCGAGGACGATCCCCTCTATCGCCGCGCACTGGAACGCTACCTGACCGGCAACGGCTATGACGTTCGCCTGGTGAGCGACGGCTTGCTAGCGCTTCAGGAAGCCACCTCCCCCGGGGCTCCACGCCTGCTGGTGCTGGACTGGATGATGCCGGGCATGTACGGTCCGGAAATCTGCCGACGCATTCGCGAACAGGCCTCGGAGCGCTATCAGTACGTACTACTGCTGACGGCGAAGGACACCACCGACGACATTGTCGCTGGACTGGAGTCGGGCGCTGATGACTACCTGACCAAACCTTTCGAGGTAGATGAACTGCTGGCGCGGCTTCGCGTGGGCGCCCGCATTATCACGCTACAGGACCGCCTGCTGAGTATTCAGGAGGCGCTGCGCTTTCAGGCCACGCACGATCCGCTCACCGGGGTCTGGAACCATGGAGCGCTGCTGGAACTGGTGCGCGCTGAAGTGGACCGCTGCCGGAGGAAATCAACTTCGCTTTCATTGTTCATGATCGACATCGATCACTTCAAGCGAGTCAACGACGAGTTCGGACACCTCGTAGGCGACGCGGTCCTGCGCGAGGTGGCTCAGCGACTGAGTGCCGCGGTCCGCACCTATGATGTGATGGGGAGATGCGGCGGCGAGGAATTCATGGTGGTCTCCAGCGAGCTCAACTACGAGCGCCCCTACCAGTTTGCCAATCGTCTGCGAACCGCCGTGTGCTCCTCCCCCTTCCGTACTCCTCAAAGCGGAGTCCAGGTGAGCATAAGCGTGGGTGGGGTGACGGCCCAGCCGGATGCGAGCTGCTCGGTCGAGAAGCTTATACACAGTGCGGATACGGCTCTCTATGCGGCCAAGCGCAACGGGCGCAATCGGGTGGAGATAGCATCGCCGGAGCTGGCGTGAATCGGTGCAGTGGCTGCCCGCACAGAAGAACTGCCCCGCCCTAGCCAACGGCGGGCTAGAACGGGGCACCCAAGTCTGCGCTATGTAGAGCCGCAGACGGCAACATTACGCGGTTTTATATCGCCGGCGCGACCAGCCCAACCAAAACAGCGACAACAGCGCGAGCACGGCGATGATCCCCTGCGAGATCACGCAGTAAAGGCACCAGACCTCCAGAATGCGCGCTTCAATGCTGGTGAGATAGAGGGCGAACCCCAGTCCAAGCAGAACCGCGAGCAAGAGCCAGCCGCGCCGCCGCAGAAATCCCAGGATGGCGATCAGGATGTATCCGGCAATGCCGATGGCCGCCACCGGTACGCCGGCAATCTTGGCGTAGGGGCTGTGATTCACTACTCCGCAATCCCACTTGTCGTTGATGCTGCAAGGTTCCTTGCCCGGGTCGTCGTAGTGAACTTTGAGGGCCAGCGAGGAAACGACGATGCCGAGAACGGCAAACAGGACGATTACATAGCGCACGCGATTCTCCGATGGGACAGCCGCACCATGCGGCGTATGGGATTGAAGATGATGGCTCGATTGTAATGTTTTGGCGGTGATTTCGCCCACGTCATGGGTGAGACGTAACGCGGCAGCAGGCGTAATCAGGGCGCAAAAATGCGCTGCGGCGCGGCAAGAGGGTTGTGGCCAGCATCACAGCATCCTGTGATGTAGTACAATCCACCTGCTTATGCGACGGGTGCTCGCCAGTCTGATGCTCGGTCTGTGGGGCATGGCGCTAGCTGTGCCGTTGGTAACGGCGCAGGCGCACTCGGTTCCCGCTTGTTGCCGCCGCGGCGGTAAGCACCACTGCATGACTTCTCCTGCGGGCGACGGCTTCCGCTCGCTGGCGCCCGATTGTCCGTACCGCAATTCCGCCTTGCCGCTGCCGCATGCCAGAACTGCACTGCGGCCGCATTCGCAGACGCTCTCCTTCACCTCGCACTCGATTAGTTCGCCGCGCTGCGAGTCTCGTCCCATCGCGCCGCTGGTGGCCGGCAACGCGCAGAAGCGCGGGCCTCCCGTCTCGCAGCCTTCCTGATCAAGCGTAATTGCTTTCTTGACTTCCACGACGCATCTGGGAATCCAGCTGTGGGCTCTGGTTCATCACTCGATGAGCATGGGCAGGAGTCCATTCGAGATGACCGAACAGGTTGCTGAAAAACTCAGAAAAGCAGATCCCTTGCCGGCTGAAGCCGGCGCGTGATGACAAAAATGAGGGACTTACTACGTCGCACCTGAAGGTGCGCCCCTTCAAAACAGGTCACCTCAGGGTTTTCAGGAGAGGAAGTGGGACGAAAGTTCGGATCAATGAAAACGGTTGGAAGCGGCGCACTGCTTCTCCTGTGCGTCCTCTGCGTCGCCTCGCCCGCGGCCGCTACCGTCTTCGGCAACGTTCGCGGGGTGGTGCACGATGCCCAGCACCATCCCATCCGCGGCGCCCAGGTCACGCTGCAGGCCGGCGATTCCGCTTACAAGATGACGGGAAGCAGTACAGCCGACGGGGAGTTCTACTTCGACGCCGTCCCTCTGGGCAAGTACACCGTTACCGTGGAGGCGCCGGGATTCGCAACCGAGTCGCAGGCGCTGGTTGTGGTCTCCGGATCGGCCCCGGTGCTGCACTATCAGCTGGCTGTCGCTACGGCCAAAGAAGAGGTCACGGTCACCGCCTCGGCTGACGATCTGAATCCCGATTCCCCGCGGCGCGACATTCTGATCTCACAGCAGGAGATCTCTCGCTACGCGGGCGTCGATGACAGCAACAGCTTCAAGATGATCACCGAGTTTGTGCCGGGATCCTACATGGTGCACGATCAGCTGCACGTTCGCGGCGGGCATCAGGTGACGTGGGCGATCGACGGCGTGCCCATTCCCAACACAAATATTGCGTCCAATCTTGGGCCGCAATTCAATCCCAAGGACATGGCTTACCTGCAGGCGGAGACCGGCAGCTACGCCGCCGAATACGGCGATCGCATCTATGGCGTCTTTAACGTCGCTCCCAAGAGTGGCTTCAATCGCAACCGCGAAGCGGAGCTCATCGCCGGCTATGGCAGCTATAACCAGACCGACGACTGGCTTAGCTTCGGCGATCACACCTCGAAGTTCGCTTACTACGTGAGCGGCAGCGGCAACAGCACCGATTGGGGACTGGAGCCGCCCACGCCTGCGAACATACACAATCACGCCAGCGGCGGAGGTGGCTTCACTTCCCTGCTCTACAATCCCAATCCCAAGGACCAGTTCCGCTTCGACGGCGGCCTGCGGCTTGATTATTACCAGGTGCCGAACACGCCCGAGATGCAGGCCGACGGTGTGGACGATCGCGAGCGCGAGCAGGACGTCTTCGGCACCGCGACTTGGGTGCATACCTATTCACCCGGCCTGATGCTCATCGCGTCGCCGTTCTATCACTTCAACCGCGCGGCGTATGAGGGGGGACCCAACGACGTTCCCATTGCTACCGACAATCGCGCCTCCGACTATGAAGGCGGGCAGATCACGCTGTCCGCAGTGAGCAAGCGGCACAACGCGCGCGTTGGGATTTATGCCTTTGCCCAGCAGGACAACTCGTTCTTCTCGGTCATCGCGAACGATGGTTCGGGACAACAACTCAGCCAGCGGGTCTATCCCGGAGGGAACATGGAGGCGCTGTTTCTGGAAGATCAGTTCAAAGCGGCTTCGTGGCTGACGTTGAGCGGCGGCATTCGGCTCACGCATTTCGCAGGCGGTATCAACGAGAACGCTGCCGATCCGCGGCTCGGGGTCGCGATCCAACTGCCGAAGCTGAACTGGGTGCTGCGCGCGGCTTACTCGTATTTCTATCAGCCGCCGCCGCTCGATACGGCAAGCGGACCGCTGTTGGAATTTGCCGCCAGCGAGGGCTTCGGCTTCCTGCCGCTCAAGGGCGAACGCGACATTCAGCAGGAGTACGGCATCACCATCCCCTTCCACAACTGGGTTTCGAGCTTCACCTATTTCCACACCGGGGCGCAGAACTTCTTCGATCACGATGCGCTGGGAAACTCGAACATCTTTCTTCCGCTGACCATTCAGGCGGCGCGCATCGAAGGCTTCGAAGCGGCGATCCGCTCGCCGCTACTGATGCACCACTACCACGCGCACGTCGTCTATTCCAACCAGACGGCGCAGGGCTTCGGAGCCGTGACCGGCGGGCTGACGGACTTCTCTCCTCCGGAAGAAGGCGGGTTTTTCCTCGACCACGATCAGCGCAATACGCTTTCCGCGGGCATGGACGGCGATCTGCCGTGGCGCAGCTTTGCGGCGCTGACCTTCAACTATGGTTCAGGATTCCTGAACGGTGACGGGCCCAGCCACCTGCCCGCATATTACACATTCGATCTTTCCCTGGGACACAACTTCGGCGAAAGCTTCACCGCGCGGGTGATGGGGACGAATATCGGCAATAATCGCTATCAACTCGATAACAGCAACACCTTCGGCGGAAGTCACTGGGCCGATGCACGCATGATCGGGATACAGGTGCGGTACAAGTTTCACTACTGAATCGGTATTGCGTCATCGGCAAAAATCGCTCGCGCTATCCAAACTTAATCGGCAGCTTTCGGTTCGCCATGGTCCCCAGCCCCACGGCGCAGTAATGTCATGGACAAATACGCTCCGATCCACGAGCCCAGCGCGGCAAAGCAGACATAGACCCAATTGCGGGTATAGCTGATGACCGCGAATGCCGAGAGCAGGTACCAGACGCTGCTCCAGGTGGCGGCCGGCACGCGCCGCCGCGACGACACCGCCGCGTTGAACATCACATAGACAGCATCGGTCGCCGCGGTTGAGGCGGCCACGCCAAGCGCAAGCCAGGGATGAATCTGCCACACGTATTCACCTCGTCTCGAAAGAAGATAAATGGAGGGAGTAGCCGGTCGGCCACCGACAGAGGATAACAGGTGCGCGGATGAAAGGCTGCGCCAGCTCCCCGTCCCTGGCCAAAGGAAGGCCAGAATGGGGCATCCACAGTACGACGGGAAAAGCCAAACCTGTTTACGCGAGTTGTTTCATCTCGCGCGAGCGCCAGGAGAGGACCTCGGGTGTCGATTGCCTTAGGATTTCGCGCACATGCAAAGCCCGCAGCGCATAGGTGTGCTCCAGCCGCGCACGCTTGCGCATGGCTTCGCCGATTTCGCGCGCCAGTTTTGGATCCACGGTTCGGAGCAGATCAACAATCTCGCCGGCATCGCGCGCGACCAGGATCTCGCATCCCGGCTCGAAGAAGGTCTCAATGCCTTCCCAGTCATCGGTGATAAGACAGGCGCCTGCACCTGCCGCCTCAAAGACGCGGGTAGGCGGAGAGAAACCCACCTTGGCCATCGACTCGCGATTTAGGTTCAGCACCATGCGCGCCGAGCAGTTCACCCGGTTGTGATCGCCGGTACCGATGTGTCCCAGCCAACGAACGTTCTTGGGCAACGGCTTCCCATCCCAACCTTCGCCGCCGAGTGCGAATTTGAAGTGTGGCGCCTGCTCAGCGGCAGCAAGAAAGAACTCTTCCACCCGGCGCTCGCGGTCGGGCAGTCGATTGCCGACGAAGACCAGGTCACATGCCAGTTCCGGGTCGGGCGGTACGGCGTGATGGGTAGCGGGATCGAGCGCGTTGTAGATGGGATAGCAGGCGCGCGCGCCCAGCCGTTCGTAGTGCGCCACTACCTGCGGGCCGCCGCCATAGGTGAAGATGTAATCATATTCGGGGATAAGAGCGCGGAAGGGATGCAATGCATTGGCTTCGACGCTGGCCAGCGTCGCCGGCGCGTCGACATCCCAGAACGCGACCTGCGTGCTTGCCGACTTGCACTCCAGCACACAGTCTTCCAGCAGCGCATCGTCCACACCGATGCCGCTGTGCTTGATCACCAGATCGGCCATACAAGCCTGATGGAGCAGCGCCGGAAGATCGCGCGCCGAATCGTAGACGATCACCTCGGCATAACTGAAGTCTTCGTGGTCGCGATGCTGCTGGCGGCCATAGGCATCGGGCTCAGCAAAGGTAACGTGGAATCCCAACCGCGCCAGGTTTTTATAAATGCCGCGATAGTAAGTTGCCGCACCATTCCAATACGACGAAGTCAAGCTGGAGCCGAAGGCAAAAATTTTCATCGAGCAAGTTCCTCGCAGATGGAAACCAGTTGCTGCGCGCGGTGAGCGCAGGTATGCCGCCGCAAGATGGTTTCTCTGCCGTTGGCGCCGATCTGGCGGCGCGCAGATTCGTCACGTAGCAGGCGCTGAATCTTGCTCTTCATCTCCGCGCCCGAATTCACCAAAAGGTAATCCTCGCCGGGACGAAACAACTGCTCCAAATCCTTCCATGGAGCGCAAATCAGGGCCGCACCGCACGCCAGCGCTTCAAAGACGCGTATGGTCGGAATGCCGCTCAGCCCGTTGCTGTATTGACGTCGCGGTACATGCAACGAGAGCTTGCTTTGTGCGTAAACTTTTGGCGCCATCAGATTCGGCAAATATCCGCGGTATTCGATACCCGCTTCCGACAACGCACGCCGCCCTTGCTCTGGATATCGCACGCCGTGGACTACAGTTTTACAGTTACGCAACTCCGCAACTGGTTCGATCAGAAACTCCGTCAGTTCGCGACTGCGTTCTTCATCGCCCCAATTGCCGATCCACAGCAGATCGATGTCCCGCTGTGCCTCAATGGGATGAAAATGTCGAATATCGGCGGCCTCGTGAAAGGTCCAGGCCTTTGCCATCCCAAAGCCATCGAGGTAGATTCGCCGGATGGCTTCGCCGAATGCCAACACGCCATCGAAAAATTGAAGATGAAATCGCAACAACTCGCCGGCATTGGTGCGGGCGCGGTGATGGGTGTCATGGAGCAAGGCGCGAAATCCGAATTGCGGCTTCAGGTCGAGGATGGCATTGGCGACGGCGGGCTCGGTCCATTCGTGGATGATGACCACGTCGGCGTCGCGAAGTTCCAGGCGCAAGGTCGGCTCCAGGGTATCGTCGCGCTGATAGAAGCGGACATCCAGCTCCGGGAATTCGCGGCGGAACTGTTCGATGGCCTGGGCGGCAACTTCGCCTTCCTGTTGGACCAGATTGCTGAGCGACCACGAGCCCAACTCCTCGTAGCAGCGCACCTCGTGGCCCATCTGCATCAGTTCCCGAGCCAGGCCGCGCAGAAAATGTGCGTTGCCGTGGTTCCAGTCGGAAATCCAGGAATGGGCAAAGATGCGAAAGCGGATTTTGCCGCTCATGCTACGAGTGCCTTCTTGGCGGTCAAACTCTCATAAAGATTGATGTACTCATCCACCATGCGATCGGCGGTGAAGCGCCGGCGCGCCCGCTGGTATGCCAGCTCCGCGCGATGCCGCCGTAGCATACGATTGGTGCGCAATAGTCCCAGGGTGTCGCGCAGGCTTTCAATGTCGTTGGCGCGGAAGTAACAAGCTGTCTCGCCCCAGAGCTCGCGAAAACTGGGAATGTCGTTGGCGACAATCGCGCAACGCGAGAGCGCCGCCTCGACCGGGGCAAGCCCGAACGGCTCATAGCGCGAGGTCGCGACATAGATGGCAGCCCGCGAGAACAACGAATGCAGTTGCTCCGGTGTCTGGCTGCCCTTCAGCTCCAGCGTGCCTTCGCAAACGATCTGCTTATTGTCGCCGCGGTAGGCCTGATCGGGATGCTCGGTAGCACCGGCGATCACCGCCGGCCATCCGCAATTGCATTCGGCCAGCAGCGACACCTGCTTGGCAGGATCCCACAGTCGGCCGACGGTCAGTACGATGTCTTCTTTTTCGCCGTGGGCATTCAGCCACTGCGGGCTGCGGCCGTTGTAAATAACGCCACTCTGCCCTCGCGGGCCGTAGTGCTTTTCGATTTCGCCCAGCATCCAGCGCGAAGGCGCCAGCACCATATCCGCGCCGTCCAATCCGCGTTGCACCGTGTCGCGGTACCAGGACATCCACGGCGACTCCGGCGGCGCTTCGCCGTGAACCGCGAACCACCAGCTCACCACGTCGCTGTGGGCCATCACAATCTTGGGAATGTCAACGTCGAGCGCACCGTAGCAAAACTGGCTCAGGTGCAACAGATCGGGCGAGGTCTCACGAATGACATTAAGTAGATACTCCGAGGAGGCCTCGATGTCGTCGGCTGAGTCCTGCATCCACTCGAGGCGAAACGCGGTCGGCCGGTAGTCGAGGTTTCGCAGCCCATCGGTCCAAGCCATCTGGCGTGGCTCGGGAATATGGCCGAAGCTGACCAGGGTGACCTGCACCCCGCGGCGCACCAGTCCGGAGACCAACTCGCGCGCGTAGGTCCACACGCCACCCACGGTATCGGCTGTCAGCAACACACGCATGACGTGCCCGTTCTATGCCGTCAATCCGTACGCCTTCAGCTCACTCACCATCTCCGTCGCCCGGTCCACGGCGGTCTGCGAACGCAACCATTGCACCAACTCGCCGATTCCGTCGGCGAAGCGATAGCGGGGCTGATAACCCAATAATCTCTGGATCGCTGAGATGTCGGCAAAGCAATGCCGGATATCTCCGGCGCGATACTTGCCGGTGATCTCCGCCGGAATCGGCTGGCCGAGGCACTGGGTCAGCTCGCGCGCTACGTCGCTGATCGAAATCGGAGATCCCGAGCCTACGTTCAGCGCCATGCCATCGGCTTCGCTGCGCTCTATGGCCAGCAAATTAGCTTGCACAACATCGTGCACGCTGACGAAGTCGCGCATCTGCCTGCCATCCTCGAATACCATCGGCGATCGCCGGTTCAGCAGCCGTGAGGCGAAGATTGCCGCCACTCCGGTGTAAGGGTTTGACAGCGCCTGGCGCGTACCATAAATGTTGAAGTACCGCATCGCCACCACCGGCAGCCCATAGGTGCGGCTGAAGAGCAGCGTCATCTCCTCCTGATCCTTTTTGCTGAGCGCGTAAATCGAGGTGCACTGCAGCGGCTTCGATTCGTCGGTGGGGATCGGCGTGAGCTCGCGCCCGCACACCGGGCAAAGCGTCTCCCACTGCTTATCCTTCAACTGATCGACAGCGCGCGGCAGGGGCGCCACCTCGCCGCATTCTTCGCAACGATATTTCCCTTCCCCGTAGATCGACATCGACGAGGCCACAATCAGCTTCTCGATCTTCAGCTTGGTACCAAGCAGCGCCTGCAGCAGATTGGCCGTGCCCTGGGTGTTCGCGCCCATGTAGTGAGCAATTTCATACATGGACTGCCCGACGCCAACCGCCGCCGCCAAATGAAAGACGACGTCAATGCCGGCGAGTGCATGCCTGACCGCATCGAGATCGCGCATATCGCCGCTCATCAACTCGACGCCGCGCGAAAGGTAGTCAGGCGTGCCGTCGTGGTGCACCTGCGGCGTGAGGTTGTCGAAGATGCGAACATGATGTCCCGCGCGCAACAGTGCGTCCGCCAGATGCGAGCCCACAAAACCAGCACCACCCGTGATCAGAATCCGTTTCGGCATCTATCGCGCCTCCACTGCAAAGTCGTCGGCTGTGGCGCCGGCGAAGCGTGGGCCCTGCTCCAGATCCAGGGTTAAACCATTCTCCTTGGCGAAGGGCTCGGCTCGCAACGGCGCATAGCGCTCCACCACCCAAGCGGCAAAGTTGGCAAAATCCTGCGGATTCCTTGGCGGACTGGTGTAGTGCGGCGCGATCCCCAGGTGCTCGGGCGTGAAGCACAGTGTGATAGTGACGGCGAACTCGTCCAGCGCGTTCATCTGGCGATCGAACCATTGCTGCGCATTGGGACGAAACCAGTCGGCCCAGCTGATTCCGGTGCGCAGGTAGCGCACGCCCAGCCGGCGCAGCCACTCCACCGACGACTCCAGCCTGTGATCTTCGAAATGCAGCCATTGGCAGACGCCCATGCCCGGCGGAAAACACTCGCAAGCCGGCTTTGGCGAACCGTCCTCGCGCAACAGCCCCATATAGTAATGTCGGTAATACGCGCTGCCTTCGGCTTCTTTGTGGCGGGTCGTCGCCGTCCACGAGGCCGGCAGGTCGTGCAAGCTGTACCAGTGCACGCGCTCGACTTCACCCAGCAGCAGCTCGGCAGTACGTTTCATGGCGAACATCTGCACCTCGTCCGCTCCAAAGGACGAAGCGCCGGCTTCCGACACCCACACCGGCTTATGGGTCACGGCGCGCACCTCGGCAATCTTGCTCGGCCACTCATCAAGTTTCCAGTGGTTCCAGTCGAGGGGAAAACCATGCACCGCGACAACGTCAACTTCGTCGAGCACGCCCTGGCTGGCCAGCAGCGCGACGAATTGCGGATCAATCGGCGAAATCCCGCCGAGTACGATCTTGAGCTCCGGATTGATGGCCCGAATAGCGCGGGCGCCGGCCTTGGCCATCCGGGCAAAGAGCTTCCACTCGGGATCGATGTTGAAGTCCCAATGCGAAAGGTTATTCGGCTCATTCCAGAGCATCACCGCTTCTATCATGAAGTGCTATGCCTCTTAGCGTGGTCGCTCACAGCTTCCCCGCCAGTTCCAGGTCGAGGATGTACGCGCCCTGGCGTCTCGACGTTTGCGGTTGGCAGATCCATGTTTCCGCCTCGGGATGGTCGAGGATCGTCAGACCGGAGCTGCGCAGCATGGCTTCCGCTGCCGCACGATTGGGAATCCACCAGTTCGTCTGGTCATGGGCGTAGCTGTTCTCCACGAAGTACATCGCCGGATAGGCGGGATCGGAGAACATTCTCATGTCCCAGAAGTTGTAGTCGTCGTCCCAATCCTTCAGCTGGGGCGAGCCGCGCAGCATGGTCTGAAACACCAGCCCGCCTTGGGGCTTCACCTTTTTGATCACCTTATCCAACGCAAATAGCGGATAACGCAGGTGATAGAAGACGCCCAGAAACAGCACATAGTCGAACTGACCGGCAATACTCTCGACCTCGTACACAGAGCGCTTCTCGAATTCGATTTCCAGCCCCAAGGTGTGGGCCGCAAACCGACACTGGTTCAAGTAGCGGTCGTCGACATCGATTCCCAGCACGCGCTCGGCCCCGCGGCGCTTCATCTCAATGGAATAGAAGCCGCCGTTACACCCAATGTCGAGTACGTGCAGGCCATGCAGGTCCTCAGGAATGGCGCCCGCGATGTGCCTCCACTTCACGTTGGGGAAGTCGCCCAAGAAGTGATTGGGCGCGGTCGGCACCCCAAACAGATTCAGGTTGTGGAACCACTCGCCTAGCTCGCGAATCTGCGTCTCCAGCATGGCCCGGCTGGAAGCAGGTGGAATTTCACTCGGAGGAAGCTGCGAATCGACTTGCGGTGTTTGCATGGGAGAAGTCGGCCCCGTTCTGCCGCCCGTACTTTGCTCTTAGAAGTTCATCGCAGGTACTTTCGTTGCCTCGATGTGCTTGCTAGGGCGCGACTTGGCAGAGATGCTGAACTTCGCGTGGCGGATAGCCGTATCTCTGTCCAGAACCGGACGCGGTGTTGCGCGGTCGGACATGAATGTCGCCGGCGGGACTGTAAGTCACTGATAGAGCAACTTGAACAATGGCTGGCCCGTTGCACATCCCACTGGCGGCACTTGGCACTTGGCAGTTGGCACTTGGGCTGAGGGCCGGGGTTGGCTTTGGATTGAGCGCACTTCATTACAGATTGCAATTCGTCACTTGCAATGGCGGGCGCCCCTATGCCAAATGCTAACTGCCAAATGCCAACTGCGAATTGCTGGCAATGCTTATGACCGATCTTCGCTTCGCCCTACGCCAGATTCGCAAGGCTCCTGTCTTCGCGGCGGTCGCGATTATCACGCTCGCGCTCGGCATCGGCGCCAACACCGCTATCTTCACTTTGCTCGACCAGGCGCTGCTTCGCAACCTGCCGGTTAGCCATCCGGAGCAGTTGGTGCGGCTGCGTTATCAAGGAGTTCACTCGGGCAATATCAACTACTACGGCGGAGACGAGCACGACTATTTCTCGTACCCTGCGTATCGCGATCTTCGCGACAAGAACACGGTCCTCTCCGGGGTACTGGCAAACGATGAAGTCCAAGTCGGCGTGCAATGGAACAATCAGCCGGAGCTGGTTTCCGGGGAGTTGGTCAGCGGCAATTACTTCGACCTGCTGGGAGTACGTTCGGCGACGGGGCGGCTGATCATTCCAGGCGACGACACCATGCCGAACGGCAACGCTGTTGTCGTCCTCAGTTTTAATTACTGGAAGACGCGCTTCAACTGCGATCCGAGCGTGATCGGCAAAAACCTGACGGTCAACGGTCGTCCCTTCGTCATCATCGGAGTGCTCCAACCCGGCTTCCGCAGCGTGATTTCCGGATACACTCCACAAGTCTTCTTTCCCATCACGACTACGCCGCTGGTCAATCCTGCCATGGCTGATTTCAACGATGTTCGCTCGGCATGGCTGACGATTGTCGCGCGGCTGAAGCCGGACATGAGCCGCCCTGCCGCCCAGGCCGGCATACAGCCGATCTGGCAGGCAATCCGGAAAGAACAGCTGGCGCAGACCGACGATGCCGAGCGCCTGGTTCGCCGCGGCTTCCTGCAAAATTCAGAGTTGCTGCTGGTCGACAATGCGCGGGGCTTCTCACCGCTGCGCGATCAGATCCGGGTCCCTCTGTTGATCGTGATGGGCATGGTGGGGCTGGTTCTTCTCATGGCGTGCGTCAATGTTTCCAGCCTGCTGCTGGTCCGGGCTGCCGGGCGTTTGCGCGAGATGGCTGTGCGCTATTCGTTAGGGGCGAGTCGCGGTCAAATCGTCCGCCAACTCCTGACCGAAGGCCTGCTGCTCGCCTTGCTGGGCAGTGCTCTGGCAGTTTTGCTTGCCCCGTCTGTCTCAGCAATACTCGCGCGCAAGCTTGTAGGCGATGCCTCTGTCGATTTGCCCTTTTCAACCCAGCCGGACCACCGCATCCTGCTCTTCACTTTTGGACTGGCCTTGCTGGTGAGCCTGCTGTTTAGCCTGGCTCCTGCACTTCGCTTCCTGCACCCCGACCTCGTCGGCTCGCTGAAGCAACAGACCGGCACACCGTCAGGCGGACCACTTCGCTTCCGACGGCTCCTGGTTGGAATTCAAATTGGTCTGAGCCTGCTCCTGGTGATCGGTGCTGGTCTCTTCGTACAAACCATTCGCAATCTTCGCAACGTGGAGCTTGGCTTTTCTGCCGACCATCTACTCAGTTTCGGTATCGAACCCCAGCTTGCCGGATATGAAAGCAAACAGGTCGCCGCCTTGCATCAACGAATTTTGCACAGCTTAGCGGTCTTGCCCGGCGCGCGCTCGGTAGGGGCGACAAGCGACCCGGAGTTAATGGGTATGGAGAGCAGGACAGGCGTGACGTTGCCCGGATCACCGGGAGCGGAGGCGATCATTGTGGAAGGCCCATGGATTACTCCGGGATATTTTTCGACTACCGGTATTCCACTGCTCGCCGGCCGCGATTTTAGCGACCAGGACCTCCCCGGCAAACCGCAGGTCGTGATTGTGAATGCCAGCTTCGCTCGCCATCACTTCGGCAGCCCGCAGAACGCGATCGGCAAGCTCCTGGAACACGGCAATCGACAGGGGAAGACCGCCTTCGAAATTGTCGGTGTCGTTGGCGATTCCAGGCATGTCGATATGCGAACCGAGGTCAAAGAAACTCTGTACCGCGCCGCGTATCAGTTGCCTGACCCAAGTTTCCTGCAGTTCTACGTTCGGACGTGGCAATCGCCCGAAGCAGCCAAGGCAGACATTCGGGCCGCCATGCAGCAACTGGATTCGAAGCTGGTCGTCGACGGTCTGCGCACCATGGACGAGCAAGTCGCCGAAATTATGTCGAGCGATCGCCTGGTAGCAATGCTGGCTGCCAGCTTCGGAGTGCTGGCCACTTTGATGGCCGCGATCGGAATGTATGGCGTGCTTGCCTACGCCACCTCGCAGCGTACACAGGAGATCGGGATTCGCATGGCGCTGGGAGCGCGCCGCACGTCCGTGGTCCGGCTGGTGCTCTCGGATGTACTGTGGCTGGCGGGCATCAGCATTGTCGTCACTGTACCGATTGCGATCCTGCTTTCGCGCATGCTGCGCAGCCAGCTCTATAACGTGAGCCCAGCCGATCCGCGGGTGATTGCCAGCGGAGTGGGCCTGGTCGCCCTGGTGGTTGCGTTGGCCGCGCTGCTGCCGGCGCGCCGCGCTGCTAGCGTGGAGCCGATGCAGGCGTTGAGGATGGAATGAGTAGCAATTAGCAATTAGCAATTAGCAATGAGCAATGAGGAGCAGTCTCATGAATCGCTTTGTATCAGGGCACCCTTCGGCAAGCTCAGGGCAGACTTTTCAAACGTGTCGAAAGGCATACCGTTTGTGACTGAGCCGACTTCCGTCGGCGGCACGTTTTTCGCCCTTCCGGGCACACGGGCTAAAGCCCCGCCATTCTTGTCGCGCGTTTCAGCACGACTGAAGTCGTGCCCTGATACGAAGCAAATTATGAGATAGCTCCTTGTACGTGCAACTGACAACTGGCCACTGACCACTGCTTTTATGAACGATCTGCGATTTGCAATCCGGCTACTGCGCAAGTCACCGGGCTTCGCCCTGGTGGCCGTGCTGACGCTGGCGCTGGGCATCGGCGCCAACACCGCCGTGTTTAGCGTGCTCGATACGGTGCTGTTACGTCCTCTTCCTTACCGCCAACCTGACCGTCTGGTGGTTGTTTCCGAAACCGAATCCGCGGCGCCCGGTGACGAGCTTGGTGTCGCGGCCCAGGAATATCTCGACTACCGCGACCAAAATCAGTCGTTCTCGGATGTAGCCGCTTTCGAGAGTGACGGTTTCAACCTGACCGGCGAAGGGCAACCGCTGCGCATTCATGCGGCCAGGATGTCGGCCTCGGCGTTTGCCACGCTCGGTGTTTCCCCCCTGATGGGACGCGCCTTCACCGCCGATGAAGACCGCGCCGGCTCCGATAGTGTCGCGGAGATTTCGTATTCGCTATGGCAGAACCAGTATCGTGGCGATCCCAACATCCTGGGCCGCACCATCAAGCTCGACGAGAAGCCTTACACGGTGATCGGTGTCATGCCGCAGTCGTTTCAGTTTCCCTTTGACGGCAAACCGTTTTCGGAGATACCCGCTCTGTGGCTGCCGATCGGGTTCTCTCCCGACGTGCTGGCCCCGCAGAACCGGCTGATGGAGTTTGGAGTTGGACTGATCGCGCGGCTGAAGCCCGGTGTTACGCGCCAGCAAGCACAGCAGGACGTGACGCATATTGCCGACGCATTCCAGCAGTCTCATCCGGACAGCTACTCGGCGAATGTGCGAGTCACGCCGCATATTTATGCTTTCTCTGCCTATACGCTCGATAAGGCGCGTCCCCTGGTGCTGCTGTTGTCTGCCGCCGTCATTTGCGTGCTGCTGATCGCCTGCGCCAATGTCGCCAATCTGCTTCTGGCACGCGCCGGGGTCCGCAGCCGCGAGATGGCTATCCGCAGTGCGGTCGGCGCGCGACGTTCCACGCTACTACGCCAGTGTTTGGTTGAAAGCTTCCTGCTCTCCCTGCTAGGTGGTTGCGCGGGGATTGCGCTGGCCTTGGTCTCAGTTGCTGGGTTGCGCAACCTTGGCCCGGCCAGCGTTCCCCGCCTCCACGAAGTCACCGTGCAACCCCTCGCGCTATTGTTCACTGCGGGGCTGTCGGTGCTCACCACGATTCTTTTCGGCTCCCTGCCTGCCTGGCGGCTGTCGCATGTGTCGCCACAGGCGTTTCTGAAAGAATCGGCGCAGACGGGGCCGTCGCGCAGCAGCCAGCGCCTGCAAAACTTGGTCGCGGTCGGCGAGATCGCCCTGGCTTTGGTGCTGTTGATTGGAGGCAGCCTGCTGCTCCGCAGCTTCTTGCGCGTGCTCGATACTCCGCTGGGTTTCGATCCCAAAGGCGCATTCGTGGTGCGAACCATCTTCGATACGCAGCGCTATCCCGATCCGGTCAAGCGCATGGCAGTGCAGAAGGAGTTGCTGTCGCGTTTGGCGCAACTGCCTGGAGTGACTACCGTCGCTGCGGCGAGCCATCTTCCGTTGAGCGATGACCGCGGCATCGGTTTCCGGCTGGAACATGCCGCTCCCGACGATTTTCACTTTGCACAGAATTCGCTGGTCACGCCGGGATACTTCCGGGCCATGGGCATTGGAATTCGGGAAGGCCGCGATTTCAATGAGCAAGACAGCCCCAAGTCGCCGCTGG
The DNA here is from genome assembly GCA_963785825.1 of uncultured Acidobacteriaceae bacterium. Taxonomy (GTDB): domain Bacteria; phylum Acidobacteriota; class Terriglobia; order Terriglobales; family Acidobacteriaceae; genus Bog-257. Next base: position 141,321 of record CAWAWQ010000006.1, read on the forward strand.
TCGCCATCATCAGCGAGGCGATGGCTCGCCAGTACTTCCATGGCGAGAGTCCTGTCGGCCAGCGCTTCTTCTGGGGCGATCGCGGCCTGTTCACCATCATCGGCGTGGCGCAAGATGTGCACATCTTCGCCCTCGATGCCGATCCGCCGCCTATGATTTACCAGTCGATGTTCCAGATGCAGACCTGGACTGCCGGACATACGGCATTCCTGTTACGCACCAGCCGTCCGGGGCAGGATCTATTCAAGGAAGTGAAGCAGCAGGTCTGGTCGGTTGACGGACAGCTTCCGCTGTACAACAGCACAACCTTGGCGGAGTTGGTCTCCGATTCGCTTGCCCAGCGACGCTTCACCATGCTGTTGCTCGGGGTGTTCTCGATGATTGCATTGCTGCTGGCAGCGATAGGTCTCTTCGGCGTTGTCTCGTATCTGGTTTCGCAACATCAGCGCGACATGGCACTGCGTATGGCGCTGGGAGCGGACCGGGCTGATATTCATCGCATGGTGTTACTGCGCGGGCTGACGCTGGGACTGTCTGGATGTGCGATCGGGTTAGCGCTTTCCATTGCCGGCTCGCGGTTGTTGACCAGCAGCTTGTATCGCGTCAGCCGCTTCGATCCCGCGACGATGATAACCGTACCACTGCTGTTACTGACGGTGGTCCTGGTGGCGGTGTATCTGCCCGCACGGCGGGCGGCGGCGCTGGATCCCATGCAGGTTTTGAGGATGGAATGAAGATAGCAATTAGTAATTAGTAATTAGCAATTAGCTTCGAGCTTCGGGCCTCAAGCTTTAGGCTTGGCTCTTAGTTTGGCGGCTAATTGCTAAAGGCTAGTTGCTAGTTGCTAATTGCTGCCTCTTACAAGCGAGTCAATATGCACACGCTTTTACACGAACTTCGCTACGCGCTACGCCAACTGCGGAAGTCGCCGGGCTTCGCGCTGGTCTCGGTTTTGACGCTGGCCCTCGGGATCGGCGCAAACATCGCCGTATTCTCGGTCACCAATGCCGTGTTGCTGAATCCTAGCGGGATTCCCCACGCGCAGGGAATGGTGGCGTTGCGAGCTCGTTACCTGGCGCTCGCCGATCTGAGCAACATCGGGATATCGGCGCCCGATTTCGGCGATGCCGCTGGCGGGAAAAACATTTTCGAATCGGCGGCCGTTCTGCAGAGCGGCAGCTTCAATTTCAGCCGCGAGAACGCCAATCCGGAGCGGTTCCGCGGCGGAAAGGTCTCCTCCGGCTACTTCGATGTTTTCCAGGGCCGCCCCTACCTTGGCCGCGTCTTCAGCCCCGAGGAAGACGTGCCGGGTGCGGAGCACGAAGTGGTGCTGGCCTATCGCACCTGGAAGCAGCATTTCGGTTCTGACCTCAACATCGTGGGCCGCACCCTGATGCTGAACGAGCAGCCGTATCGGGTGGTGGGGGTTATGGGCGCAGACTTCAACTGGCCGAATCAGGCGGAGCTGTGGGTACCGATTGCCCTTCCTCCTGGCCGCTATCACGATCAGAAGTACCGCTATAACGAGAACCTCGGTGGAGTGGCGCGCCTGCGGCCCGGCGTGACGCTGCAACAGGCGAACGCGTATCTCGAGACGAAGACGCAGCAGGTCATCCAGTCGGAAGGCAGCAAGAGCTACGGGCAGGCCTCCCGCTGGGGGATGTTCGCCATGTCGTTGACCGAGTTCATTGGCGGCCCACTGCGCGGACCGCTGGTCATGCTGTTGATTGCTGTCGGGATGGTGCTGCTGATTGCCTGCGCCAACATTGCCGGATTGCAGATTGCGCGCGCTTCGGCGCGGGAACGTGAATTGGCAGTGCGTGTCGCCCTGGGAGCCTCGCGCAACCGGCTGGTTCGCCAGGCGCTTGTGGAAAGCGTGGTGCTCACTGTTGCCGGGCTCGTGCTGGGATCGGCAGTAGCGGCAATCATGGCTCCAATGCTATTGCACTACCTGCCAAGAATGCTCGGCGCGCAGCTCGAACCGTCTTTCCATGGGCCGGTTCTGCTGTTCGTGGCCGGTATCGCCGTCGTCTGCTCGTTATTGTGCGGCGTAGTTCCGGCATGGCATCGAACCCAGCCGGGATGGTTTGCGGCTCTGCAAGAAGGCAGCCGCTCGGGAAGCACAAGCGCAGCCCACCACCGGCTTCGCTCGGGCCTGGTGGTGGCCCAGATCGCGCTTTCGTTGTTGCTGCTGGCGGGCGCGGGGCTGCTGCTTAGCAGCCTTAAGGCGTTGCAGCGAGTCGAGACCGGCTTTGATCCGCATAATCTGCTTTCTGCCAGCGTGTCGCTGCCGCGAACCGTGTATGACAAAGATGAGAAGCAGGCGGCGTTCTATTCCGCGCTGGAAGAGCGGTTGCACGCGATTCCGGGAGTCACGTCAGCGGCGCTGAGCGACAGTCTTCCTTTCAGCGACAATGGCGGATTCGCCAGCTTCCAGATCAAAGGAAGACCGGCGGGTCCCAATGACCCGGGACCACACGGCGGAATTCGGCTGGTGTCGTCCGATTATTTCTCTACCATGCGAATCCCGGTACTGCTAGGCCGCACCTTCAGCAGCCAGGACCGCAAAGGGTCGCAGCTGGTAGCCGTCGTCGATGATGCCCTGGCGCGGCAATATTGGCCGGGGCAAAATCCGGTCGGCCAGTACATCGGCTTCGATCCCGCCAAAGGCCCGTGGTACCAGATCATCGGAGTTGTGAAGCACGCCCGGTCATCGTCGCTGGAGGCAGACGGGAATGAAGGCTTCTATTTCCTCTCGCTGTTGCAGAACCCCGACAGCTCCGCCTCCGTTGTGGTGAGGAGCTCACGCTCACCCGAGAGCCTGACCGGAGAACTGGCCGCCGCCGTACGGGCTGTCGATTCCGGCATTCCCGTCTACGACGTCAAGACGATGGAGCAGCGCGTCGATGAATCGCTCATCGGGCGGCGGTTCGTGGTGCTGTTGCTGACCACGTTTGCCGGGCTGGCCTTGTTCCTGGCTGCGCTGGGGATCTACGGCGTGATCAGCTACTCGGTGCGGCTGCGCCGGCGCGAGTTGGGCGTCCGCATGGCGCTGGGAGCGCAACGCGGCCGGGTGCTGCAGTTGGTGTTGCTGCAGGGCATGCGTCTTGCCGGAATCGGCATACTGTGCGGAGTGGTTGCGGCAGTGGCGGTCAGCCGTATCTTCGCCAGCCTGCTGTTTCAGGTCAGCGTGTTGCACGCGATTCCCTGGCTGGTCGCGATCGCGGTGCTGATCGCGGTAGTGATGCTGGCGACCTATCTGCCGGCCCGCCGGGCAGCATCGATTCAGCCCATGGAGGCGCTAAGGACGGAGTGAGGGGAGCTTCGAGCTTCGAGCTTTTTAGCTTCCTGCTGCTAGGGACGTCTGAACCTGATTGTAAGGAGGGCGCTTTCAGCAGTCCGTTTGGACTACTGGATCATCGTTGGATCTTAACGTGAGCTTCCTCCCTGACGTAATCAGAGTTTCTTAGGGAGGCTCTGATTAAGGCGACGTTTTGAAGGGGACGGCCTTCAGGCCGTCCGTAAGTGCTGAAATTAAACTGGGCTTTAGCCCCTGAGGGACTTCGGTCGCACTTAATCAAACTCTCCTTAGCTCCTAAAGTCCATGAAGTTCAATGCTCCATGATTGATCGTTACAAGCTGGAAGCTAAGAGCTCGGAGCTCTTAGCTAGTTGCTAGTTGCTACTACTATGCCCGACCTTCGCTACGCTCTACGCCAGTTACGTAAGTCGCCTATCTTTGCTCTCGTCGCCGTGATCACTTTGGCGCTGGGCATTGGGGCGAACACCGCGATTTTCACGCTGCTCGACCAGGCGATGATCCGCAGCCTGCCGGTTAGCCTTCCCGAACAGCTGGTACGTCTGCGCTTCACCGGCGACAGTCCGGGACACGTCAACAATTACGGCGGCGACGATAAGGACTTCTTCTCCTACCCCATGTACCGCGACCTGCGCGATAAGAACAGCGTCTTCAGTGGGCTGGTGGCGAACGACCTGCATACGGTCGGCGTGCAGTGGAACAACCGCTCCGAACTCTCTGAAGCGGAACTGGTGTCGGGAAATTACTTCCAGGTGCTGGGGCTGCAGCCGGCGATGGGCCGTCTGTTGCTTCCTTCCGATGACCTGGCCAACAGCAATCCGGCGGTGGTGCTGAGCTTCAACTACTGGAAGACACGATTCGGATCGGAACCAGGCGTGGTTGGCCGGGAGTTGCTGATCAACGCGCATCCCTTCACCATCATTGGAGTCGCGCCGCCGCAGTTTCACAGCATCGTTGCCGGGCAAACGCCGGGGGTTTTCGTGGCAGCGTCAACCAAGAGCACGGTCACACCGCGCTGGCAGGACCTCGAAGACCGCCAATCGTACTGGCTAACGATCGTCGGCCGGCTTAAGCCCGGGGAAAGCCGACAGCAGGCGCAAGCCGGCCTGGATCCGCTATGGCATGCCATCCGCGCCGAAGAACTGAAGCAGTTCCCGATTCACTCCGATCGTTCGCGGCGGCTCTTCCTCGACGACTCTCACATTCAGTTGCTGGATAACGCGCACGGCTTCTCGCCGCTGCGCGACGAAATCGGCACTCCCCTAATCATCCTTATGGGCATGGTCGGATTGCTGGTGCTGATGGCGTGCCTCAATATCTCCAGCCTGCTGCTGGTGCGCGCCGCCGGGCGCGTGCGCGAGATGTCGGTGCGGTACGCGCTGGGCGCGGCCCGCTGGCAGATCGTCCGTCAATTGCTCATGGAAGGCCTGCTGCTGGGCCTCTTCGGAGGCGCGCTTGGCTTGGTGATCGCGCCGGTCATCTCGCGTGTCCTGGTGCGACTCGTGTTTACCGATCCGACAGCCGAGGTGCCCTTCGCCACCCAACCTGACATGCGAATCCTGGCCTTCAACTTCGCGGTGGCATTTGCAGTGAGTGTGGTGTTCAGCCTGGCTCCCGCAGTGCGCTTCCTGCGGCCAGACTTGGTCAACTCCCTGAAGCAGCAGAGCGGCACAACTTCCGGCGGGCCGCTGCGCTTTCGCAGGATTTCCGTCGGGGCGCAGATCGGCGTTAGCCTGCTGCTGCTGATTGGGGCGGGCCTCTTCGTGCGTACGCTGCGCAATCTACGCTCGGTGGATGTCGGCTTCGTGACCGATCACATGGTCAGCTTCGGCTTGAATCCCCGTTTCGCAGGCTACCAGACGGATCAGCTCCAGCCGCTGAACCGCCGCATTCTCGATACGCTGGCTGCCTTACCCGGGGTGCGCGGCGTCGCAGCCACCGACGATCCCGATCTCGCCAACGACGACGAAACCGGCAACATCTCAATTGCCGGTTATAAAGCCGGCGATGACGAAGATATGCAGGTGGAACAACCCTGGATCACGCCGGAGTATTTCTCCACCCTTCACGTGCCCGTGTTAGCCGGGCGCGCTTTCACCCACCAGGACCTGGTAGGCAGACCCAATGTGGCCCTGGTGAACGCCAGTTTCGCGCGGCATTACTTTGGCAGCACGCAAAATGCAATCGGACGCGTTCTGAAGTTCGGCGGCGGCCCGCAAAGTAAGTTCGACACTGAAATTGTCGGGGTGGTCGGTGACACCAAGCACTCGGCGGTGCGCGATCCGGTTCGGCGCACGGCATATCGTCCGCTGTTGCAGAGCCCGCAGCTCAATTACATCACCTATCTGGTGCGAACCTGGCAGGAGCCGCAATCGGCGGAAGCCGACATCAGGACCGCGCTACAGCAGCTCGATTCCAAGCTCGCGATCGACGAGATCCATACCCTGCAACAGCAGGTCGATGACAGCCTGTCGAATGAGCGGCTGATCGCGGCATTATCGCTGAGCTTTGGTTTGCTGGCCGTGCTGCTGGCGGCGATTGGGCTTTATGGCGTGCTGGCATACTCCACCGCGCAACGCACCCGCGAAATCGGTATTCGCATGGCCATGGGAGCGCAACGCGCGAGCGTGCTGCGGCTGGTGCTGCAAGATGTCTTGTGGATCTCCGGCGTAAGTATTCTGGCCACATTACCGGTCGCGCTCCTGCTGGGACGCACCCTGCGCAGCCAACTCTACGGAGTCAGCGCCAGCGATCCGGTAACGCTGATTGCCGGCGTCTTGCTGGTTGGGACAGTTGCGATTTTGGCGGCGCTGCTGCCGGCGCGCCGCGCCGCTTCCATTGAACCTATGCAGGCGTTGCGGACAGAATAAACAACGATTTTGCGGCTTTCCGGCACGGCTGAAAGCCGTGCCCTTTCAAAAACGTCCGGAGTTAATTCCACGAAATTGCGGGACACGATTCTAATTCCCCGTGAAAAACTCCGACATATCCGGCGCGGTGGATGACGCGCCCGGAAACACGCCGACTCCCGCCAACTGCAACATGAAGCGCAACGTGCTGGGATGTTGATACAAGGTCAGCGGAATGTAGGAACCGCTTGGCGGATATGCCGGGTTGGCATTCGGCCCTACTGTTATCCAGGGCACGTGCCCGCCGCCGTATTGCCCATCGCTGTCCTCCGACTCATCGAAGGTGATAATCAGCAGTCCTCCGCCGGGAGTATTGAAGTCCGGACTGGCGAGCAGGGGAGCGATGTTGGTCTGTAGCCAGGCGTCGGCTTGTGCCAGGGTGCCGTCATGGGCATCGTGCAGCAGGTTGGGAACGATGAAGCTGTAGGTCGGCAGAGTGTGGTTGGCGATATCGGTGGCAAGCTGCGTGAAGGGCACAAGGTTTTGCTGTTGCGTAGGATCGTTGCGGACATCGGAAAAGTAGGAACAGGGATTGTGGCGCTCGGCATATTCGCCGGTATCGCCGCCGTCGTATCCCTGAAACGGTATCGACTCGGAGTACTCCTTCCAGGATTTGCCGGCAGCAATCATTTCGCGGACTACATTGTCCACGGTCACGGTTCCGCTATAGCCGTCGTCGTTGGTAATGATCTGCCCGGTGGTCAGCATGAAGTAATTGCCGATGGAAGGATGGGTGTTCGCGTAGTATGCCTGCGCCACCGAGTAGGTTTGCGCCAGGCTGTTAAGGTACGGCATTTGCGGATTGCCGATCACGTCGGTATAGCTGTGGTTCTCTTCCATGACGATGAAGACGTGGTTGACCTGCCGGCTGAGCGGTTGGACGGCAGAGCCTCGTAACGACTGCGGTTGAGCTTGTGCCGCAAGCAGGGCCGCACCAAGCAGGTATGGGGCAATCGCCAGAACCCATCGCAGAGATTTGCGTAACATTGCTTTCTTCTCCGATCAAATCGCCCCCGGTGTGAACGTTTTCGTGCCGACGCGCAGCTCTGTCCTTGCGCTGCTTTCCAATGTGAAGCATGGTGCCGGCATCCGTAGAAATCAAATGATCGCAATCTTACACTGTCGCCCATTGCTGTAAACCTGAATCCACCACCAGCAAGCGAGGTTCAGGTTGCCAGCGCGGAGAGCACGCGTTTGAGGATATTATCGTGGGCGCAGCGCCTGCTAGAGGAACAGCCAAGCTCTTTACGTTCGCAGGTGCATTCCGACCTTCCTCACAAGCTGGCAGACAGTGCGCACCAGTACTCACCTGTTAAAATTTGCGAGTAGGCGTCCATGTCCACTCACCCTCCCTTTTGCGATGTCGAAACCGCGCTAGAAGAAATCCGCGCCGGCCGCATGATCGTGGTCATCGACGATGAGGACCGCGAAAACGAAGGCGACCTCACCATGGCCGCTGAGAAGATCACCCCGGAAGCTATCAACTTCATGGCCAAGTACGGGCGCGGGCTGGTCTGCCTGGCGATGACCGAAGAGCGGCTGGACTATCTCCGGCTGGGCCAGATGTCGGCGGAGAACACCTCGAACTTCGGCACCGCGTTCACCGAATCCATCGACGCCAAGGACGGCGTCAGCACCGGTATTTCCGCCTACGACCGGGCGCAGACCATCCGGGTGGCGATCGATCCCGCCACTCGCCCTAACGATCTGGCGCGTCCTGGTCATGTCTTCCCCCTTCGCGCCCGCAAGGGCGGTGTGCTGGTCCGCGCCGGGCAGACGGAAGCCTCCGTCGATTTGGCGCGTATGGCGGGACTGATTCCGGCAGGCGTGATCTGCGAGATCATGAACGACGATGGCACCATGGCCCGGGTGCCGGAGCTAACCGAATTTTGCCGCCGGCACAACCTGAAGATGCTCACCGTCGCCGAGGTCATCCGCTACCGCATGGCCCACGAGCGGTATGTGCGCCGCCTGGCGGAGGCGATAGTGCCTACGGCGTATGGCGAATTTCGCATGATCGCCTACGAGTCGGAGATCAATGGTGACTCGCACATTGCCATGGTTAAAGGGGATGTCGAGAACACGGGCGACGAGCCGGTGCTGGTGCGCATGCACTCCCATTGTCTGGTGGGTGACGTGTTCGGCGCCAGTTGGTGCGAATGCCGAACGGTCATCGACGCTGCCATGCGGCGAATCGCCGAGGCGGGCCGCGGCGCGCTTATCTATCTACACTCCACCTCGAAAGGGTACTCGGTGGAGCGGCTGGGCGAGCGCATGACCATCCAGTTCCACCACGAGCAGCGCCTGCCCACGTTGCCCGAGAGCCAGCGGAAGACGCAGCGCGAGATCGGCATTGGCGCACAGATCCTCTCAGACCTGAACCTCCGGCGCATTCGCCTGCTGACCAATCATCCGCGGAAGGTCGCCGGGTTGGAAGGCTTCGGGATCGAAATCGTCGAGCAGGTGCCAGTTTCGACTGCCGGACAGGCGTTTGCGCGGTAGGTCGTCACACTCCAACGAAGTGATTCAAGGGCCCAATGCCCTTCCCCAGCGGGTAGGCGGCAAGGATGGCCCGGCGGACATACTCTTTCGCTGCACGGACGGCCTCCGGTAGTTCCCGACCAAGCGCCAACTGGCAGGCGAGGGCGGTAGCGAGGGCGCAACCCGTCCCGTGGGTGGATCGCGACTCCAGCTTCTCGCCTGTGATGATCTCCTCCTCGCGTTTGCCGGACCGGAGGTAACTAAGGTAATCGTTAGCCTGTCGCAGGTGGCCGCCAGTAATCAGAACACCCTTCGCTCCCAAATCGTGGAGGCGAATAGCGGTGCTCCGGAGCCAGGGCAAGGTCTCCTCCCAAGGCGCATCGACCGGAAGCGCCGGTGCAGCCGCCAATTCCGCCGCTTCCTCCACGTTTGGCGTGACGACGTTGCAAAGCGGCATGAGCCCCCGCAGCATCTCCACGCCGATCTCGTCCAGCAGGGCGGCGCCTGACGAGGACCGAATCACCGGATCCAGCACGATGTTCGGAAACTGGCGCGATGCCAAAAATCCGCTGACCACCCCGGCGATAGCGCCCGACCCGAGCATCCCTAGGCGGACAGCGGCGATCTCCAGGTCGTCCGCCAGGGTATTCAGGACCCGGACTACGAGTTCCGGTTCGAGGGGCCAAACCCCAAAGACTCCCTGGGTCGACTGCACCGTGATGGCGGTGATGCAGGTCGCACCGAAGCAGCCGTGGGAGGCTGCCGTCTTCACATCCGCGGTAATTCCGGCTCCGGAGGACGGATCGTAGCCGGCAATGCTCAGCACGACAGGCGGCACAGGCATGGTCGTCACTCTATCGCAAACCCAGCTTTCCTGGGTACTTCGCCGTCTCCGTGCAAGCCCGAAGACTTACGTGAAGCCGGCGCCGTTCTCATCGCTTGTCTCACAATTCGGTTCTAAATTATTGGCAAACAGCTACTTACAACCAGCGTCTCCTCCCAACCTTTCGCGCAATAATGCCATCGTAACTGGTACGCGCCAACAATTTCGTTCGGTTTAGCACCTGGCAGGAAGGGAATTACCCAGGCCGACAGAGAGATTTGCCGTCTAGAGCGGCTAGCATCTTCCGTCAGCTTTGGCAAGTCCCAAGTTGGGACACCCGTCTTTGGGGATTGACTCAAGCTTCGCGGAGATGAAAGACTTTTAACCATCCTGTCAGGAGGACCAACTTAGAACGATGAGAGGTGTTTAATGTTACGAGTACTAAGCCCTTTGGCGGCGACATTAGTTCTCGCCACCGCCTTGGGCGCGGCACCCGGTAATAGCACACCGGAATCGCGAAAAGGGATCCCAGGACAGATCCAGGATGAACATCAGCCAAGCCGGCCACGGAAAGCTCAGGTCGGCAAGGCCTCGTGGTACGGCCGCATCTTTCAGCATAAGAAGACTGCAAGTGGCGAGCCTTACGACATGAACCAATTTACCGCGGCGCACCGTACATTGCCTCTCGGTTCCTGGGTCAAAGTCACTAATTTAAAGAACGAACGGACGGTCGTTGTCCGCATTAACGATCGTGGACCCGTAGCTCGAGGCCGGATCATTGACCTGTCCTACGGTGCGGCCAAGATGCTCGATATGGGTCGCGACGGAATCGACCGTGTTCGCCTGGACGTTCTCCAAACGCCGCTGATTGCGGTGAATATGGGCCCGCAGTAATCACGTCCTAATGGGTTAAACTGGGAGCCGATGCTGGCAAAAGATCGGCTCATCGTGGCGCTCGACGTTCCGGGCGCCGCCCAGGCCCTCCGTCTCGTGCAGTCCATCGGTGAGGCGGCGACTACCTACAAAGTCGGAAAGCAATTATTTACGGCCGAAGGACCCCAGGTAATACGGGACTTGGTCTCCTCCGGCCGTAAGGTCTTTCTGGACCTCAAGTTCCACGACATCCCCAATACGGTCGCTTCGGCGGTCAAATCGGCTGCCGAGCTTGGCGTCTCCATGCTGACCGTGCATGCCTCCGGTGGCAGCAAAATGCTCCGCGCCGCCGCCCAAGCTGCCGGCCAAGCGCCGTCCCAGCCCCTGGTTCTGGCGGTCACGGTCTTGACCAGCCTCTCGGATGCCGATCTGCTGGAGATCGGCGTCTCCGGCAACGTGCTCAGCCAGGTACTGCGCCTGGGAGCTCTGGCCCGAAGCGCCGGATGTGGCGGCCTGGTCGCCTCGGCACGGGAAGCCGCCGAACTCCGCCGCGAGTTGGGCGAAGGATTCGCCATCATGACCCCGGGAGTGCGTCCCGCCGGCGCCGCCGCGGGAGACCAAGCCCGGGTGACGACTCCTTGCGATGCTATCGCTGCCGGAGCCACCCACCTGGTCGTCGGGCGACCAATCATCGAAGCCGCCGACCCGTTACAGGCTGCAAAGGGGATTGTTGCCGAAATCGAAGCCGCCGGCGGTTGATCAAAGCCTGTCTTCCCTGCGCGGCTAAACCAATGTGCTGATGCTGTTATGCGAGGCGCTGGGCCTGGATGGGTGCAGACGGGGCACCACGCTCATCCGGCGGCACCACATCCACCAGTGGAAGTCCGAGCCGCTTCCATTCGTGGAAGCCGCCCAGCAGCGGACGCACGCCGCGGATGCCGTGCTTGCGTAATTGCAGCGCCACCCGGGCGCTGGTCGCTTCGTTGGGTCAGGTACAGAAGAGGACGATCTCCCCGTCGCGATTGATCTCTCGGTTGCGGTTCTCCAGCTCTTCGGGAGAAATCTGGATCGCTCCCGGTAGGGTTCGCGGGTCGGTCAAGACGTCCAGCGGATGCCGCAGGTCGATGATGACGGGGCGCTCACCGGCTTCCAGTTTGTGCTTTAGCTCATCGGGAGTGATGCGGTCGCCCTTCACCTGCTCGATGAAGCGCTGCCGCTCGCGCCAGCGGTAGAGAACGTAGGCGACTACGCCTGTGAGGAAGAGGATGAGCAAGCCACCGCCGAGAAGATGTGCATCGGCGGCGACGCGGTCTAGTTGCTTGCTGAAGATAAAACCCAGAACCGCGTAGGCGATGGTCCAGAGCAGAGCGCCCAGCAAATCAAAGATTAGAAAACGGCCGTAGGGGACGCTGACCATTCCCGCCAGGGCAGGAGCGGCGGTATTCAGGCCGGGAACAAATTTGCAGATGAGTAAGGTTCGCGGCCCGTTTTTGCTGAAGCGCTCCTCGGTACGCCTGACGCAGGAATCGGGCTCGAGCGAGATGCGGCAGAGCAAATTCAGCACCACCGCTCCGCGGCGCTTGCCGAAGAAGTACCAGAAGATATCGGCGCCCAGACAACCGGCGGTCGCCGCCAGCACGACCAGAGGCAGACTCATGCGGCCCCGTCCGGCGAGCGCTCCCGCCGCCAGGATGAGCGGCGTGGCCGGGATGGGCAGGCCTCCCTGCTCGACCAGCACCCAGAGGAACAACAGGGCATAGCCGTACTGAACCACGAACTGTAAAGTGTCACTCATTTCGTTCAGCAGGATTACGCCAAAAAGTAGTGGACGCGCTGGACCGCAGGAAGGTTCCGCTGGAGAGCAGTATAACGCAGAATCGTTCGATGCCGGGCTTCGGGCGCAGCATCGGTGCTGTAGCGATCGAGGTATTTAGAACAGAACCGCTGGAGGCGTAAACATCAACGCCGAGCGCGAACCATCCAGATCAGCCGCAGGATCTGGCTCAGGCATTCACTTGCGATAAGGCGATTTATCGCAAGTAATCGCGTCGGTTCGGGACTGCCGAGCATACACTCCCAAGCCGCATTGCATACTTCTACGGGTTGGGCGTTATTCGTCCAGATGGATTACCTCCGATTTGCATTCATCGGGAATCGGTGGGACGCGCACTTGGACGAACTTCCCAGATTGCGACTATTGGGCATCCACGAACAAGGTGGTCGTGCTGAATGCTTTCATCTCATACAGATCTTGTCTCGTCCCTTGATTTTGCTTTCCTTGCAATCGCCAAACTGCTCGCCAGTCCCGCACATCGGATTTCCCGAAGTGCGGGACTGCGTACCGACTACGCCGCCGATTGCACGGCTCTCTTATATCCGGGCGCGAACACCTCGCGGGCAAATTGCGAGAATGTAACTTTGCCGGTGCGTTTTTGGTCGCCTTTGAATTGCTGTATTTTGGGGTATGCCTCTTCCATTTCAACCAGCAGCGCTGCCATCTCCGGCGACATTCCGCTTTGGCTCATCGCGGCCTTCAACTTGTCGCCCGGGACGGTGACCACGCGGATTGGTTTCCCGATGGCCTGTCCGGCGATGCGAGCCCACTCGTCCAAGGAAATCTCCTGCGGGCCCACGATATCGACCACGTGATGGCCGTCGATCGGCTTGAGCAGAAACTCAGCGGCAACCTCGGCGATGTCCTGCGTGGCAATGAGCGGCGCTTTCACCGATCCCGGGATCGAAGTGTAGATGCTGCCTTGTTCGGTGATCGTCGGCAGCGAGAAAAACACGTTCTCCATGAACTCGTTTGGGCGCAGCGAGACGATGTTCTTCCCGGCGGCGCGGAACTTCTCTTCCGTGTCGTGGTGTCCAACAATCGGCCCTGTGCCGCTCGGCAGGAATGCTCCTGCGCTTGAAAGCTGAACCACATGCAGATCCGGATGCTTGCGGATAACGCTGGCTCCGGCCTCGGCCATGCGGCGGGTCGTGCCCAACGGATCGTGCGAAGTCATCTCCGAAGGCGTCAGCCAGAACAGCGCGTCGGCGCCACGCACCGCCTGTTCAAGAATCGCTGGATCGCCGTGCTCACCAGCGATAACTTTTGCACCGCGGCTGGCTAAATCTTTCACTGTCTCCGGATGCCGGGCTATCAGCGTGACATCGGACTTGCGATCAAGAAGTATATTGGCGAGTTTGCTGCCGATGTGGCCGGTAGGAGTGGTAACTGCAATCTTCATGGGATTTTCTCCTTAACAGTTGGAGATGTGCAGGGTTTGTCTCGCGATGCAGAAAGGCAGCTACTTACCTGTCAGAAACGGAGTACACGGCAAGACAATTGATACGGCTCACCGCCCGAAGCCCCGGTTGCTGGGCGTCGGCGAAGTCGGCTTCCCAATTCGCGGTCACTTTGACGTCTGTTCGGCATGTCGGACAGGTGTTGTGCCAGGTAAGCCTGGATGGCGGGCAATTGGAAACTGATTCCTCTCGATAACAGGCGATATTACAAGGCTGCCAGGAGCGGAAAACCCGAGCAGATCACTGCTGCGTCGCAAAAATTAGAGAAACGACTGCCTATTCCGCCTTGATGAGGATCTGCGAGCCCATGTCCAGCTTCACTTCCTTGTTGCCGGTCACCAGCACCGAATTATCCTTGAGCTCCAGATTCTTGATACCGACAACGCCGGTGGAATGTGCGTTCAGCATCGTGCCGACGGTCCGATCGCTCGGATTCTCGTCGGGAAAGCTCCATTCGCCCGCGTTAAAACAGTAGTCATGATCGATGTATGAAGGGTCGACCTTTCGCTCGCGGGGCCCTTCCAGAATGCCACCTGGCGGCCATCGGCGTTGCAGGTCCACCTGCTTGTCGATTTCACGCCTCCGTGTCGTAGGCTTCGGACAAGGCTTGATCGCTCACGCAGGGGTGAACTATGAATCCTAGTCCGAGGTTGTCCCAATGGCAGCGTACCTGGGTCACGCCCAGTGCGTCCTGAACGCTGGGCACGCTCACACCGGGACCGTAATACACGGGACTTCCGTGGTAGCACATCAGGTTGTCTCTTTCCCCGGCCGCTATCATGTCGTTGACAAACTGCACATGCTCAGGCTTCGTGTAGGTCACGCCCTTCCACTCTATCTTGGCGATTTCTAGCGCACCGCAATCGTCGGCCGACTCGTGCAGTGCAGTGACTAGGCTTCCCATCTCCGCGACGAACTGCTGCAAGTTGTGATTGGAGGTGCTGTCAAACCATATCGACCGAATGCGCCGAATGAGTTTCTTCTGCTCTTCTGTCACTGTCTTTCTCCTTTCTAGAAGTTTGTCTAATAGAATGAAGCCATGCTTAAGCACTAGGAATACGGAAATCACTTCGCTCCGCAACTCGTCGGCACAGCCAATCAGCCCGGGTTCCGCGACCGCGGGATGGCCAAGCAGCGCGGTCTCCAGACCATGTGGTGTCACCACGCCGATTCCCTTAGCTTCCATCGCAATTCCGACTAGGTCCTGCTACCAGCGGTAAAGGCTAGCGCCCCAGGTCCAGCCCGCGCCGATGGCCGCGAACAGGAGAAGATCCCCTTCGTGAATGTCGCCGTCGCGGTTCACCTGGTCCAGCAGCAGCGGGACTGAGGCTCCGGCCGTGTTCCCGCACCACTCCATATTCGTCCGCATCCGACCGTATGGGACGTCGAGCACCTCGGCGGTGCGTTTGAGGACGCGAGTCGAGGCCTGGTGCGGAAGGATCATCGAGACATCACTAAGTCGGAGCCGGTTCATGCAGAGAATCTGCTGAATACATTCGGGCAGAGCGGAGGTGGCTTTCTCGAAAACCGCCTTTCCGTTCATCGTGAAGTAGGCTGCCCCCTTCTGGACTGTAAAGTGTTCCACCCCTTCGCCGTCGGCCCAGAGGATGCTGGAAAAGAGCCCATTGTTCCGAACTTTTCTGTCGAGGACGACGGCGCCAGCGCCGTCACCGAAATATGGGCAGGTGCGTTGGTTCCAGTCCGTAATTTTGGAGAACGTATCGGCACCAATCACCAGTACGTGTTCGCACGTGCCATTCTGGATGAATTGGCCGGCTATGGTGACGGCGTAAACAAACCCGGAACATACCGCCGCTACATCGAACGCGGCACAACCGTTATGAATCCCCATCTTGGTCTGTGCGATGCATGCGGAGGATGGCGCCTTGCGGTCGGGTGTCGAAGTCGCTACGATGATCAAGTCAATTTGGTCTGGCTCCAGCCCTGCGGAGGCGATAGCGTTGAGCCCCGCACAGGCAGCCAGATCCGACGTGTATTCCTCTGGTTCCGCGATACGCCGCTCGCGTATCCCTACGTTTTCGACGATCCACTCCGGAGAGGTCGGCAAATTCCGCACTACTTCTTCGTTCGTGACCACTCTGGAGGGAATGTACGAACCCGTAGACTTGATGCGGACGCTGTCAAAGTGGCTGTTTCGGCTTGTCATCGTCCCTCCAATCCTGCAATCAGACTCCGGGGCAACTCGCCAACGGCACATTTCGGGCGAGAAAGGAGCTGCAAGTGGCGAGACGCGAGCAATTAGGACCCTATCCCAAGGCCTTCCGGAAAATGGCTGCGGAACAGACCCATATCACAGCACCCTTAAGGTATTGCGATTGAGATGAAGCGGCTTAAGCCGCCTCCGGCCAGGAGATCTCCGGTTCTAGTAAACAAACGTCTGCGTGGATCTCCTCAACGGCATCAAGAGGCGTGTATCGATCTGTTCGAATCGTAGTGCAGCAGAACCGACCCACACTCTCGCACTCGGATTGGCGGGTGAACACGGACTGAGGGTAACTACTCATAAAACAATCGAAGCCCGCAGGTTAAAATGCTCCCCGTCTGAGGGGTTCACTTCTTATGTCCAGCATTATCGCCTGAAGGCAGATCACGGTCTGTGATTGCAGTCACTCTGACTTGTGCTGAAAGGCACGCCTGGCGCAATCTCAAGCATCGATCAGCCATGTCCCGTATGGTCGAGAAACGGGCAAGTTGGCCAGAAATGGCGATTGGCCGTGGAGTCGGCGCCGGTGCCAAAATCGCGTGCTCAAAATGAACCCTCGGTTCTGGCCGAGCGGCTTGAGCAATAAGAAGGCGACAACGTTTTGTCGACAACTAAGCTTACCTCTAGTGCATTCTAATGAATCTTCGCCACCGGTTGACCCTGTGTCTCCTCACATTGCTCTTGCCCGCATGGGCCCGCGCGCAGGCCAAACCTGCGGCCAGCCCGGTCGGGTCTTGGGTCGCGGCTCCTGGTGGCAATTTCGCGCAGATGGAACCCTCAGCATGTATGTCGGCGTAATCGCCAGCTCGCCCTATAGCCTTAACGGAGACTTGCTTACCCGGCCGGGTACCGGAGACAACGGGGCGGATGGATTTTGGAAGGTGCGCTTCGAGGGTGAAAAAATGTATATGAAGCCGCAGTCCGTTGGCGTTGGCGAGCCCGAAATGGCCTACACGCGCATTGGCGTCAAGCCGTCCGGCAACTCTCCGATTGTCGGGGAATGGAAAAATGTGACCGCACCAACATTAACTGGCGACAGCCGGCGGGATTCCATGCAGAAAATCGCTGTTAGTGACAAACTCCTATTTACTGCGGAAGGCACAGAATACCTCCGCATTCCCTTTCGTTCGGCGGAAGGAACCTGGAATCGGAGTGACCAAGCCTTTCAGGTGACTGGTGAACCTGGCACCCACCATTTTGACTTGGCAGGGGGCAAGCTGGTGCTTTCGCAACCGCCGAACGACAACGCCACTGACGCGTACCTACCGGACAACATGAGGTAGTTGGGAGAAGGCACTGCGTCGGTGTCGCCTCGGCGTCGGTTGTGATAACGCCATATCGCAAGGCTGTCAGGGGCGGAAAATCCGATCAGATCACTGCTGAGTTGCAAAAGTTAGAGAAACGACTGCCTATTCCGCCTTGATGAGGATCTGCGAGCCCATATCCAGCTTCACTTCCTTGTTGCCGGTAACCAGCACCGAATTGTTCTGGAGCTCCAGATTCTTTATGCCGACAACGCCGGTGGAATGGGCGTTCAGGACCGTCCCGACTTTCTTGTCGGCCGGATTTTCACCGGGGTAGGTCCCGGGTCCCCAGCCGGGATTAGGGGTGGTGGCATAGTTTCCTCCATCCTGTTTGGCCAGGGTGCCGCTGCCCGCGGCCCCAGTGTCGGGACCGGCAAGCGCCTTAGGATTCGGACCAACCGCCTGCAGTGTGGCTTTGATCGGTAGCTCTTTTCCGGTACTGAGTTCGATCTTATCGAACACAATTCCCAACGAGGATTGGGCGTCGCCCTTCGACCGCGCGCTGGCTTCAGTGACATGTCCGATGACTTTGCTATCGCTCGGAATCAGCATCCCAGATGGACCGTTGAGGGCGACCACGGTTCGAGCCTCGACTTTGTCACCCTGCTTCATTTTCTTGGAATCGAGTGACTTGGAAAGCTGCACTGGAATCAATCCGTGGACGGCGTTTGGATCGCTCGACTGCGCGGCGGTGGCCGAACCCGTCGGGTTTTGTGGCGCGGCAGTCGCCTGCCCAAAAGCTAACGTGAAGGAAAGTAATAGTAGAGACGCGGTCATAAGGCACAGGCGAACCATGATTGCCCTCCTCGTCGAGGAATCTCGGTGTATCCGTGTTGATGTTAGGCGCGGCGAAGCTCCGACGCAACGGCAATTCCCTGCCCTGCGCGGGCGTGGCGCCCGGCCAGCGTTGCGCGGGGTCTCTTGTCGCAAGACAGGCGCAAAGATTGCGACTCAATGTGCGCTTCTAATGAGGTATTTTCTTGCCGACGATATTCATCTCGATGACTTCGCCGTTGGGATTTTTTACCGACAGCGTCTTGCCGCCGGGATTTATTCGGGTGGGAAATTCTTTTCCGTTCGTCCAATCGATAAACGTCGACGCAGGGGCATTGGCGTGGCAGGCATAGATGGTGTTGCCGAGGCGCAGGGAAATTTTGTAATTGTCCGAGGTTTCCTGGTGTTGGGCGTTAGCGGCCACGCGCTCAAAGGCGACAACCCTAGCCATCTGATAGCCTTCGTCGGCGCTCTGGGCGAAGGCGAACATCGCCGTTATTGCGAGGCAGCAGGAAAAAGCAACTAAGTGTCTCTTCATCGATATTCCTTTCTCCGATAGTGAAAACAATGCGGACCCAGGTTTCCCGTTGTATAGGTTTTCCAATGCTTGGGTTAGCTGCTCGCAACCGCCGGTGCGGATGCCTGCGCGGACTTACCTTGTACGGCCTCGCGTTCCTCCTTCGTCTCCCAGGTAAGGATCTTCAGATCGAGTACGAAAATCGCGTACAGCACCGGCACCATCAGCAAAGTGATGAAGGTTGCGACGGTCAATCCGCCGATCTGCGCATAGCACAGCGGCTGCCATAGGGGTCCGCCATGCATGGCCAGCGGAAACAGAGCCAGCACGGTCGCGCTAACCGTGATCATGACTGGCCGCAAACGGATAATTCCCGCATCGATCACGGCGTTCTCGAAGGGCTCGCCCTTGGCGTGCATCTCCTCGATGAAATCGAAGAGCACGATGACGTGACTTACGATGACACCGATCAGACTGGCAATGCCCAGGAACGCCATAAATCCGAATGAGGTCTGCATAACCCACAAGCCCATGATGGCACCGACCACGCCATAAGGCGCCGCCGCGAAGACCAGCAAGGGCTTGACCGCATTGTTGAACTGAAAGAGCAGCGCCAGATAAATCGCCAGTACCGAGATGGCCAGCACCAGCGTCAGATTGCGGAAGCCGTCCTGCTGCTTGTCGTACTCGCCGCCGACGGTGATCTTGTAACCCGGCGGCATCGTCTTCTCGAACTCACGTAGCTTCGGCAGCGCGATATTCGTGACCTCCGAGGACAGATGCCCTGGCGCGGGAAAAGCATAGATCGACATCTCGCGGAAGTGGTCGATGCGAATAATGCGGCCGGTGATCATGCTGTTGTCGATGTTGGAAACCTGCACCAGCGGGATTTTTGTCGCATCCTGCGACGAGCCCGAATACACGTAAAGGTTCTGGATGTCGGAAAGGCGCGACCGCTCGTTGATCTTGAGGCGCGCCACCACGGGAATATTCTTGTCGCCGTCCTGGAGGGTCGTAACCGGCGTGCCGCTCAAGGCGCTGGTGGCGGAGTTGGCAACGTCGAGGTTGGTGATGCCGGCCAGGTTGGCGCGATCGGGATCGATGTTCAACGTGACCTGGAAGCTCTCTTTCTGCCACTCATTGCGCACGCGATCGGCTTCAGGCGCTGAGCGCAGGATGTCTTCGACCTTGGAGGCAATCCGCCTCATCTCGGCAATGTCCTCGGCACTTTGCGCCGTGCTGACGTCCGCCTGGCTGACTACCCGTATTTCGATCGGGTAGTTGATCGGGTTGGTCTGCAGCTGGCGATAGTCGCAGCGCACTCCGGCAAGCTGGGCAGTGAGTACCGGTTGCACCTGGTTGACGAAGCCGGGCGTGAGTTCCTTGTCGGACAACTGCACCAGGACCTGCGCATAATTCAGTTGCTTGGGCTGCGGCGATGCCGAGAACCAGAAGCGTGGGCTGCCGCCTCCCACCCAGGTCGTCACATACTGCAGAATGTGCGAGGGCGAGCCGTCCTTCTGCGGATGTTTGCGGCCCCACTCGTCGGCCTGCTGGCGAATGATGTCTTCGACACGTTGCGCTGCCTGGTTGGTCGCGTCGAAGTTAGCATCATTGGGAAGCCAGACATCGACATACGACCAGTACTGAACGTCATCCGGGAAAAACGACGTCTGAAGCCGCGAGAAGAGGAAGCCACCCAGTACCAGGAATGCCAGCGAAGCCACGGCAACTTTCCAGCGATGCTCGATGGCGAACTTGGCTACCGCCGCGTACTTGCCGGTGAAGCCGGTGGTGCGGCGCTCCTCAATTGGTTTTTCCGGCTTCTTGTCGGGCCGCAGCAGGTAATAACCCAGCAGGGGAATGAAGGTCATCGACGCAAGCCGCGAGCAGACCAGAGCGACCGTCATCACGATCGGCAGACTGTAGATGAATTCGCCGGTGGTGCCGGTGATCATCAGGAACGGCAGATAGGCGACGATGTTGGTAACGGTCGCGTACATGATCGCGGTGGCGATCCTGGTGGGGCCGAGCCAGGGCGCGATGATGCGCGGCTGCCCTTCCGCCAGCATTCGCTTGATCGAATCCCCGGCCACCACTGGGTCGTCCACCAGTAGTCCCAGCGCAATGATCAGCGATGCTACCGAAACCTGCTGGATATCGATGCCCAGCACATAGATCACACCGAAGGTCATGGCGAGCGTGATGGGAATCGAGATCGCCATGAGAACCGCGGAGCGCCACTCCCAAAAGCCGATGAGCGAGACGATCACGACCAGTCCGATCGCTTCATAGAGCGCGTCCATGAAGAGATCGATCTGCTCCTTCACCTGCACCGGCTGGCTGGAGGTGGGAACGATCACCAGATCGTCGGGCAAATAGTGCTTGATGCTGTCCAGCTTCTGCTGCACATGTTGCCCGAACAGATCGATCTGCTGGCCGGAGCGCATGTTAACGCCGAGCGTAATGGCGCGGCTGCGCACCCAGTGCCCGTTAGCGTCGTGCCAGGTGAGGTAATTCAAAAAGGTAGGTGGACTCTGATAAGTTCGCGAGATGTCGACCAGGTCGCGCAGGTAGACGGGACTGTTCGAAGACGACACCCCGATGATCACGTTACCGATGGCGGGCGCATCGGGAAACAGACCGGAAGGATTGATATTCAGGTCTTGCGGGCCGACCTCGAGCGAACCGGCAGGCAGAGTGATGTTCTGCGCATTCAGAATGTCCTTCAGCTTCGACGGATCGTACCCATATTGAGCGAGTCGCTGCTGCGAATAATCGAGGTAGATCTGCTCTTGCAAAACGCCGGAGCGGGAGACAGTCGAGGTCTCCGGAACACCTAGTAGGGTGCGCTGGATTAAATCGGTGTAGTTGTCGAGCTGGCGATACGAATATTTCGCGCCAGCAGATTTTTGGAGCCTGGCTTCGGTATCGGCAGGGTCGCGGATAAGCGCAGGCATCCAGGCATCGGGATAGAGCTCGGAGCGATGAAGATTTTCCTGGATGAGCCTGTCGCCGCGCTGGCGAATCTCCTCATCGCTGAAGCTTGTGCTGGCGTCGAGACCGACGTAGCCGGGTCCCTCAAAGAAATGAAGGTCCTTCAATGTCCCGCGGCGAGAGGCGATCTCGGCAATCGTTTCGAAGTTCGTCCGCACTGGTCCCGCTGCCACCGACAAAGGAAAGGCGTAAATGATGCTGACTCGCGGCTGCGGGGCGCTCTTTGGTAATTGGGCGCGTGTCTCCTCAATTGCCTTCCGGATGCTGATTGCGCGCAGCGCAACTTCCGTCGGAGTGACCATAGGGCTGGCCACGGTGAGCATGAGCGCCGCGGTGTCGCCAAAGTTGCTGTTGAACTGGATGGGCCCGGCGCCTCGCGGCAGCTGTGCGTTCAGCTGATTGAGTTTCAGGTTGATGTCGCTGAACTCCTTCTGCTTGTCCTTTACGTTGTCGTCGAGCTGGATGTAAACAATCGACAGGCCGGGAAAGCTGAGCGAACGAATGCCGAAGTTCGACGGGCTGGACGGCCGAATGGTCGTGTTCATCGCCGCCGCCTGCTCGATGGGACGGGTCACCAACTGCTCGACCTGCTCCGCCGTTGCCCCTGGCCACTGGCACTGCGCGGCCGCGACGCGGACCGGGATGTCCGGATCCTTGCGCTTGGGCATGTGCTGATAGCCGTACCAGCCCCAGACGAAGACGGCGATCAGCAGAATCATCGCAACCTGCCGATGCTCGGTGAAGAAGCGGGCAGTGTTGTGGGTGGTTGCGATGATCTCAGCGTCGGATTTGTGGTGCGTGGACATTAAAGTCTTGTAACTCGCGATTAGCCTTCACTGAACACATCGAGTGAGAGCACTGCTTCAGCAGGCAGCCGCATAAGAACGGCCGACCGGCTTCAGCTGCGGTAAATGGGAAGCGTTACCTCAGGTGCTAAAGCGCACTCCCTGTACCGCATTTCAAAATGCACCTAAACGAGCCGATGGAAAACTTCTATATCACCGAGTGCCGCCGGCTGAAGCCGGCTCTGGAGGTTGCAAATAAAGGGCTTAACGCGGACCTGAAGGTCCGCTCTACCCGCGTCACGGCGAAATCCCGAGTTTTCAGCGTCCTCTATTTTCAGCGTCCTCTAAAAGTGTGCTCCGACGCCATTCTTCTACACCAGTAAAGCTCTCTCGCTTGCTGCACTCTCAAAAAACACTTTCACGGGATGATTCTTACCTCGTCCCCGTTCTTGATCATGTTGTTGCCCGACGTTACCACGCGATCTTTCAGGTTGACTCCGCTATTGACTGCGATCATGTTGCCGTAGGTGTTGCCCAGCGTCACGTCCTGGGTGTGCACCTTTACCATGTCGCCGGTGCCTTCGGTGACGAACACCGCGAATCCGGTTGGATCGGATGGGCTGCGCACCACCGCCGAGATCGGCACCACGGCAACACCGCCGGGCGGCGCCGGCGTGCCGATCGTGATGGACGCAATCATTCCCGCTTTCAGCAGATTTTTCGGATTATCGATCCTGACCTCGACCGAATACACCCGGCTCTTGGGATCGGCTGCCGCCGAGATTGCGGTCACGTGACCGGAAAACGGATTTGGCAGAGCTTCGCTGGTGACCACCTGCGGACTGCCCGGCTTAATGCGGCCGATGGCAGTGTCAGGAACGCCGAAGACCGCCTTCACCGTCCGGGTATCAGCCAGGGTGAAACCATTGGTGGCCGGACCGACGAGAGTGCCGACGTCCACGTTACGCTTCAGCACCCACGAGTCAAACGGAGCGCGCAGCTCGCAATAGCTGAGCGCCAGTTGCGCCTCGGCGACGGAAGCCTTTCCGCTGTCCACCGCCGCCTGCGTGCTTTGGTCCTGGGCGCGTGAGTCGTCGTAATCGGGCTGGGTGGCTGCGCCAACTTTGTACAGCGCTGACATGCGCTTGAACGACAGCTCTGCGCGCTCATGCTCGGCTTGCGCGCGCGCGAGCTGTGCCTTGGCCTGGTCCAGCTTCTGCTGAAAATCGTCCTGCTGCACCACGGCAAGAACAGTTCCCTTAGCAACGTAATCGCCCTGATCGATATTGCGCGTATGGCCATCGGCATCGCGCACCTGCTTGATGCTTACCAGGTATCCGTTCGATTTGAACGACAGGTCCACCTGCTGATAGGGCTGGATATTGGCCGAGTAAGTATTGGTCGATTGGGTGTCGATGTTGCTGACCAGCGCGGTGCGAACCGGCACCGGCTGCTTGTCCGCAACCGCCTTGCCACAGCCTGGCTGACAGGCAATCAGAATGGTCAGGGCCGCAAGTGACGCGGCACCTTTCCAGCGGGTTGTGATCAGGTACACCATGATGCTAATCCTGGCCGAGGGCCTTCTCGAAATTCGCCTTGGCCGTCCAAAATGAGGCGATCGCCTCGTTGTAATCGGCATTGGCTTTCTCCACCGCCGCCTGTTGCTGTAATACGTCGCGCAGCAGCTTGGTCTTTTCTCCGTACTGGGAGGTCACTTCCTGCAATTTTTCGCGTGACGCTTCCTGTTGCGAACTGGCAACATCGACGGCCATGCGCGCCTCCTGCAGCGAGCGGAACTGGTTGTTGACGTCGATTAGAACATTGGACCTGGTCTGCGCCAGGTTTAATTTGCTTTGCTCGACAGCGACTGTCTTTTCATTGACGACATCCCTCCTGCGACCCCAATCGAACGGCTCCCAATTGAGCTCAATGCCTGCCGCCATAACATTTTTGGGAACGAAGTTTACGCCGAAAGGAGAGAGATAATGGAAGGAAGCGCCGACGTCGGGAATATATTCCGACTTGGCCAGCCGACGAATAGTGTCGGCCTGCTGGATCTTGATTTCCGCCTCTTTCACTTTAGGATTCTTCGCCAGCGCCGTGGCTTCGGCCGCCCTCAGGTCCTGCTCTATGGGTGAGAGCTGTTTGTCCTCCTCCGCGGTGAAGTCGATGTTGATGTCGCGCGCCATCAGGTCGTTCAGCGTCTCTTTGGCCGACTGAAGCTTATCTTGTGCCTGTAGGAGCTTTAGCCGCTGGTCGGCAAGTTTCGCCTTGACCTCCAGGCTGTCCGACTGGAGCGCTACTTTTTGCGCGACATATTCCAGGGTGATGCGGTCGAGCTCTTCATATTGCTTGATACTGGATTCGGTAGCCTGGATCACGTTCTGAATTTCAACCACCGAATAGTAGGCCTGCCGGACATCGTTGACGATGCTATTGCGCTGCTCGCGTATTTCCTGCACCGTCTGCTGCAGCGACAACTCCTCGCCGTGCACGTGCAAGTTGATCTTGTACAAGGTCAGCAGAGGCTGCGAGGCCGTCCCAAAGATATAAGCCGTCGGCTGACTAGGGGTAGAGATAGGGGTATTATCGGCCGGAATCGGGCCGATCCCGGGATAAGTTCCGAACTGCCCTGCCGGCACATTGAAGCTGATTGCCGCGAGCAGCTGCGAGCCAAACGCGTAAATGTTGAACGCAGGCAAGCGACGGGTCTTCGCCGCCTGCACCTTGTCCTTGGAGCTGTCCAGGTTCAGCGAAACGATCTTCAGATAGCGATTGTTGGCCACCGCCAGCTTGACCGCCTGATCGATGGTCAACAGCTCCGGGCTGTCGGCTTCTGCTTGCGCTGCAGCAAACTCGGAGCACGCCAGGATGAGGCTGAGCACAAGAAGCACTGCGCGAACGGCAATGGCCGCAGATCGTTGCATGAATGTACCCCGGCTGCGCGCGGGACGGCATCCTTTTAGAACGGAAGTAACTGGCTTGCTGAGAGAGATTAGTCCAAATATCCCGGCAAGCGAAGAACTAAGGAATCCCTTGCTTGACGCTCCGCCGCTGCCGCCAGCGCTACCTTGCGGGCGCGCGGCGCGGCGTCGCTTCTATCTGACCGGAGGCATCGCCCCCAATCTTTATCTGCGGATTTGTCAGCGAGCATAGCGCTGGTGTCTGGTACGGTCTGAAATGGCAATAGGCGGATAGAATCGACACGAGGCCACGTTCAGCTGGAGACCTGGGCCACCCGTCCCTTACGTTACTTGCCGCTGGTCTTCTTAGTCGGTCCGGTTCCTTCCCAGAGGAGTCCTCCCGATAGATCGCCTGGGAACTGTTTGGCCAACGAACCGCTCCCTGACGGGAACGTGAAGCACTTATTTGTCCCGACGTCGAACGAGATCGGACCGCCCACCGGATGCAGTCTGCAGTAATCCGTACCGCTCATATTGCATTGGCCAGCCTGCGTGAAGAAAGGGTCGTCTCTCTGAGTAGGCTGACCCTGAAGGTTTTCGCCTATGGGACAGGTACAAGTAGCAACGTCTTGTCCGTCGATCGTTCCCGCGCGGGTGCAGCTGAAGCTGAAGCAATTGACGAATTGATCGCCCTGGTGTTCATCACTTCCGCAGAGGAAGCCTGGGGCAGGCGCATCCTGCCACGGCGGGTCGGTGAGTTCCTGCGGAATCGTCCCTTGCGGAAAGTAGCCTGACCAGATGTTTTTCGCGCTGGCTGTTGCGCAACTGCCCGTCATATTGCCGCCCTTGACGTCAACAATGTCTACGCCGCCTTTTATGATGGGGCAAGTGCAGGCAGCCGCTGGAAACGCGACCTGGCCGTTGGCGGTGTTGACCAGGATCTCGCCTCCGGTCGGAGTGCAGGTGGAAGCCGCGCACAATGCGAAATCGCCTTCGCAAAGGACAAAATCTTTTACCATCCCTTGCCCGAAGGCAACCGGTTGAAGAATCGTAAACGCGACAAAAGTGGTGACAAAACTAAGCACAAATTTCTTCAAGCGGCTCATAGATTCCTTTCCCTCCTTAATCGGGATTTCCATTTTAATCGGGATTTCCATTTTGTCCCGACGGTCAGCAATTGTGCGCTCCTTCGCCTCGGGAAACAAGCTATTTTTCCCTTTCTTCTGAGAAACGGAACCCTCGCCGGGGTGGTGCTGAACTGACACCCCCATTTCTCGCCAGTCCGCCCTAAGAAGCGAGCCGGAGCCAGGCGCTTGGGGCATCTCCAGAGTGCCTCAGTCATGCTGAAACCCGCATGAATTAAGGCTTTCAGTGGCATCATAACCTCAGTTGCTCAGATTCAAATCGGAAATGTGGGTTTAGAACGGAAGTAACCGGCTTGCTCGGAGAGAGATTAGAACATTTCTCGCACTGAAAGGGGAGTAAATTCTTGGGTACTAAGCTACAGTTTCGAGACTGCAATGCACGATCAAGCGGCCGCTTTTCGTCGGCTGACTGATTCCCGCGGAATGCCGTCCCGGGCACACCAATCCGTGTCTGTGCAGTAGAATCCCGAATTCGGCTTTCCCATAAGGCTACGAGAGGCAGTTTTTCGGCATCGTAAAAGAGCACACCGGACAGCGCGGGCATTCATTGCGCGCTAAATTCGTATATATGGAGGAGAGGCATGCGTGGAAACGAGGTACGGGTCGCAATGGTAGTCGGTACCCTGTTGCTGGCGTTGTCAATTTGTGCAGGTGCTCAGAACACCTCCGCCCGCGCAATCCAACCAATCTGTTCAAACCCAGCAAGGCGGTGGTCAGCAAGCCCAACCCGCCGATGAGGCGTTGTCGCCGCAGAGCCAGGACAAGCTGGTGCGGGAAATCCGCCACGAACTGCTTATGCTGCCCTACTACGGTGTCTTCGATAACCTGGCATTCCGGCTGCAGGGCCGCACGGTAATCCTGGAGGGCCAGGTTGCGAACTCCATTCTGAAGCCTGACGCAGGGTACGCGGTGAAGAAGGTCGAGGGAGTGGAGAAGGTGGTCAACAACATCCAGGTGCTTCCGCCCTCTCCCTTGGACGACCAGATCCGCCACCAGGTTTATCGTGCCATCTACGGCTACGGGCCGCTGTTCAAGTATGCCAACATGTCGATCCCGCCGATTCACATCATCGTGAAAGGTACGAACGTCACGCTCGAAGGGGTAGTAGATACAGAAGCCGATAAGAATCTATGCACGATGCAGGTGAAACAGGTCCCGTCGGTGCTGAACGTCACCAACAATCTGCGCGTGGTGAAACCCAGCAAATAGAGCCTAACCCGCGTCCTCTGGTTTGGGAACGAACCTGTACCCTACTCCACGGACGGTCAGCAGGTGCTGGGGATGCGACGGATCTTTCTCGATGTACTTACGTAGGCGTACGACGAAGTTATCGATCGCGCGCGTATCGGTGTCCTCATGTAAGCCCCAGACCTCTTCCAGGATCGACTTCCGCGAGACAATTCTGCCGCTGTTGCGGATCAGGTGGCGCAGCAACTCGGCTTCCATCAGGGTTAGCCGGAAGACCTTGCCATTGGCCCGCAGTTCGAGAGTCCCGAAATCGACTTGCTTACCGTCGAACTGATAGACATCGAACTCGCGCAGCGAGTCGGCATCTTTGGTTCGGCAACTCGTACCTCCGCAGGCGGGTCGTCGAGCAGGGTGCGGCCCCAGTCGCGCCGGCGCAGCAGGCTGCGAATGCGGGCTAGCAGAATGGCCAGATCGAAGGGCTTGGGCAGATAGTCGTCCGCGCCCGACGAGAAGCCCTTGAGCACATCTTCGGGCTGCCCGCGTGCGGTCAGCATCAGCAGCGGAATGTAGTTGCTGCCCTTGCGCAATTCGCTGGCTACGGCAAAGCCATCCTTGCCGGGCAGCATCACGTCGAGTATCAGCAGATCGAAGTGGCTGCGCTGCTTGAGTAGCAAATCGAGCGCGCTCTCGCCATCGCCGACAACGGTTGTGGAATAGCCTTCGGCTGCCAGGTTGAACTTCAACCCGCGGGCCAGGTGCTCCTCATCTTCCACCAGCAGAATCTCGTTCACTGCGAGTTCCTCGGCAATTCGATAGTGACGGTAGTGCCGCGCCCCGAACCTTCGCTCTCGGCATAAGCTTTGCCGCTGTGACGGTGTGCGATGGCGCGAACAATGAACAATCCCAAGCCGCTGCCTTTCACTTGGGAGGCGCCCGGCGTAAACACGCGATAGAAGCGTTTGAAGACCCGCTTTAACTCTCCGCGCGGAATACCTACTCCCTGGTCCTGAACCCGAATCTGCACATGCTCCAGATCGGGGGTTACCACCTCCACCCGGATGCACGGCGTGTTATTGGAATATTTGACGGCATTGTCCAGCACGTTGGAAATGGCCGTCGAGAGCTCTTCCTGATCGCCCATGACGGTAAGCTGCTCGGCAGGCTGACCGCCTTGCGTCCAGGTCAACATTTCGGAGGAAAGATGATGGCGCAAGCGCGCGAGGTCGACTGCCGCCTGCACCAGTGGTCCCACGGTGATTTCCGCTCGCGATAGCGGCACGTTCTTTTGTACTACGCGCGCCGCTCGCAGCACGCCTTCCACCGTGCCCATCAGCCGCTGCGTGTCTTCCAGCATCACCTGATAGAACTCGCGGCGCTGCTCTTCATCGATGTTGCGTTTCTGCAGCGTCTCCAGGTAGAGGCGAATCGAGGTGATCGGTGTCTTCAGCTCATGAGTTACGGCGTTCAGGAAACTGTTTTGCTGCTCGTTGCGGCGGATCTCGCGCACCAGGAAAATCGTGTTGAGTATGACCCCGGCAATGATGAATCCGAAGAAAATTACGCCCAGGATGAGCGGTACAATCTCGCGCCAGTTAAGAATGATCCAACTGGTGCTGAGGACCGCCGCCGCAGCCGCCAGGCAGACGCCCAGGGTGATGAAAAATGCGATGGTGGTTTTGCGGCTGGTGATGCGCATGGCGCGTCGCGCTCAGGATAGCATTACGGAAGCTGTAAGCTGCTGGGAGGGGCGCTATGGTTGATCCGAGCTCCCCGCCGCCTGCAAGCTCTCGCGTTCCCGCTCGGTATCGCCCAGATCGTGGTAAGCCCGGCCCATGTGGGTGAGCGCTCTTGTGCTCAGCTCGGAGTGAGGAGCACTTCGAACCACGATTTGGTAGTGCCGAATCGCCTCCGTCAGGTCCCCTTGTTTCTGTTCGTAGAT
The DNA here is from genome assembly GCA_963785825.1 of uncultured Acidobacteriaceae bacterium. Classification (GTDB taxonomy): domain Bacteria; phylum Acidobacteriota; class Terriglobia; order Terriglobales; family Acidobacteriaceae; genus Bog-257. Next base: position 170,795 of record CAWAWQ010000006.1, read on the forward strand.
TCCGACCGCAAGATTGCTATCAGGATCGGATGGATTGATCGCCGCAGCCAAGCGGAAATGCACGATCGCCGCTTCCGGCTGTCTGCGCTTCATCAGTTCGTCGCCCATGCGATCTTCGGAGACGGAGTTCGGGCCAATGACTTGCGTAACGTGCGACCAGAGCGTAAGGTTGTCACCCCAATAACCGAGTTGCCGATGAGTCACGAGCGCCAACGCGAGCAAGGCCGCGATGCTAGCTGCCACAAGTGCTTTCGGAGCGCCCCCGCTGGCCGCTCGGACCTCAGTTGTGCTCCGAAGCCATAACTCCGGTACTCCCCAGCAGACCATGATCCACAACCCGATGTACGGCAAGTAAGCGTAGCGATCGGCCATCGATTGATTGCCCACCTGCACCAGCCCGATCATCGGCACCAGTGTCCCGAGAAACCACAGCCATCCCACCAGAAGATAGCGCTGCCGGCGGGCGCGCAGCACCAGTTCCGTAATCCCCAGGAGCAGAATCAGCGCCGCAAATACCTGCCACATGCGCAAGGAAGTTCCGGGAGGAAGATGCATGAGCGCGAGTCCCGTCGGCCAAAAGGCTTTCTTCAGATATAGCGCGTAGGAGACCAGCGCGTTCTCCATTCGGAGTGAAAGCGAATAGGTGGCCAGCGAAGCCACTACGCCGCCCGCGCGTTGTGCCCACACGGTGAGCACCGCGCTGGCTGCGGACAGCAGCAACAGCGGGACCTTCTCCAGCACCAGCCAGGAAAACTTTCGCGTGGGGATCGCTGCCGAGGTGGCGGGTGCGGCAATGAGAACTGAATCTGCGGTGATCATCCTTCGCAGCGGCCAGTAATCCCATAACAGCAGAACAAACGGCAACGTGATCACCTGCGGCTTAGCCATCAGGCCCAGCGCGAAGCACAGCGCGACTGTCGCATAGCGGCCGATTCCCGGTTGGCGAGCGTACCAGCGATAGGCGGCGAGCGCGAGCAGGAAGAAGAACATGCTCAGCACGTTCTTTCGCTCCGCGACCCAGGCCACGGTTTCGACGTTCATGGGATGCACGGCAAATAGCGCGGCAACCATGGCGCTGCGCCCGGCGTAACCGGTGGCTCGCTGCAATACCCAGAAGAGCAGCACCACGTTGAGTACGTGGAAGAGCAGATTGACATCGTGATGGCCGCCCGGCTCCAGGGCAAACATCTCCACATCAAGCGCGTGCGAGAGCCAGGTCAGAGGGTGCCAGTTCAGCGCGTAAGACGCGGTAAACGCCCAGCGCACCGTATCCCAATTCAGTCCTTCCTGGATGTTGGTGTTTTCGGTGACGTATTGGTTGTCATCGAGATTCAGGAACGGATGATGGTGCACCGGAAAGTACAGTGCAACGGTCACCGCTGCCAATAGGATCGCGAGAAGCAGGTTCTTGTGGCGTGATGAAGTGAAAAGGGAGGAACGGCCGGAAAGATGTGTTGCTTTCACAGGCTTGAACCCGACCGAAGTCACCCGTCTCCGTCCCCCGACTAAGAATTCACCTGGCTCGCGATTTCTACTGCAACCCCGCCTGGGCCAGCATCTCCAGGAACTGCCGCTGGGTTCGCATGTCGATCGATTGCGCTACCAGCCTGCCTTCGCGATCATAAACGAAGCTCTTGGGAATACCTTCCACCTTAAATTCCTGCTGCACCTTGTCGCCGGGATCGAGCAGGATGGGATAGGTGATCTTGCGCTCCGCGATGAACGGTTTGACCTTGTCGGCTTCTTCATCCGAGATAGCGAGGACGACAAACCCCTGGTCGGCAAAGCGCTTGGAGAGTGCCTCCAGGTCGGGCATCTCTTTCTGGCAAGGCGGACACCACGTGGCCCAGAAATTCACCAGCACGACTTTTCCTTTCAGGCCTTTTAACGTCCATGCCTTGCCTTGCAAGTCAGTCAGGGTGAAATTCGCGTTCTGGCGACTGGCATCGTCGGCCTGCAGCTTCGCCATCGCTGAAATAAATTGCGGTGAATCCAGCGTGACCTGCACATGCTCATACCGCACGAGCTGCGCCAGCTCGTCGTAACCTGCGGCTGCTATCTTGTTTTGCGCGTCGCCTGGCGACTGTTGCAACGCGCCCGCCAGGGTGGTCGCGACTTCCTGTAAGGTATCGTGGCCGAAATCGCCTTCGGTGGCGCGGCTCGCGAGATAGATCGCCAGGCGAAGCTTGCCTTCCGTAGCGGGCAGAGTGCGAATCTCCAGAGCAATGTCTTTGGTGGTGCGCGCCCTCACATCGTCGGGCAGGCTGCGCAGCGTCTTGATCTGGTCATAGATGGGTTTTTCCTGCGCGCTGTACTGCACCGGCTGTTGGGCCAGGGCAAGTGAACCCAGGAGCAGCATCTGCAAGGCCAGGGCCGCGCAAAGGATCATTACGGTGGAAAAAGTACGATGACGTGACTTCATGGGCTATGACTCCGAAACCCATTGTATCTGTCAGCGCGGGCAATGATTATCGGAACAGTGGAGGAATATCTCGGTATCCGCTGAGCACTCGTACTACTGTGATGCCACGGCTGTCAGGCATGTAAAAAATGACAAAGTTGCCGACGGTGAAGCTGCGTAACCCGGGGGCCAACTCATCGCGCGACCGGCCCATGAGGGGCGACTTGGCTAGCAAGACAAGCACCGACTCGATTCGGTCCAGCATAGCGTCCGCGGCTTTTATATTGTCCTGCGCGATATATGTCCAGATTTGCTTCAGATCGCGCTTTGCGGCCAGCGAACGTCTGACTCTAGCCAACTCGCTTCAGCTTCCGGCCGCTCAGCTCTTTTCGGGCTTCGGCTTTGATGCGCTTCATGTCCAGCTCGGCGACACGACGATTGTGAATATCGTTTAGACCGACTTCGATATCCCCGCGAAGGCGTTGAAGCTCAAGCGAGCGCCGGTTCTCGCGGTCGGCGAGCAGGCGGAGCGCATCCCGAACCACCTCGCTGGCAGTCTGGTAGGTGCCCTCGTTCACCTTGCTCGCGATAAACTTTTCCAATTGCGGCGTCAGTGAAACATTCATGGCAGGATGTTAATGCGTTTAGCAAATAATAGCAATATTTGCTAACCCAACTTTTTTGGTATGGACACATTCGCGACCTGCTTCGGAGCACTGTTTGGTACTCAGGGATCGCAGAAGAAAAGGACGGCATCTCTGCCGTCCCCTCCACAAAATCAAATATCTCAGCCTTAATCGCCGCTGTAGGCGACGGCAACCGCTTCCGCTTCCGCCGGGTCGACCACGGGCTTTGCGATCTCCTTGATCCGTGACGAACCCAGCTTGGGCAGCTTCACGTCCCAGATCAGGCCCAGCCATTGCAGCGTCTTGATACCGTACCAGTTCATATCGACCTCGTACCACGCCAATCCGTGCCGCGCCGACTGAGGATGCGCGTGATGATTGTTGTGCCAGCCTTCGCCAAAGGTTAGATACGCCACCCACCACAGGTTACGCGAGTCGTCGTCAGTGGCAAAACGCGTAGAGCCCCACATGTGCGTGCCCGAGTTCACAAACCAGGTCGAGTGCAGCAGCACCACGGTCCGCAGGAAGATCGCCCACATCATCACCGACCAGCCACCCAGCACCAGCAGCAGCACGCCCAGCGTGGTAATCGGCACCCAGTGGTACTCGCTGATCCAGAGATGAAACTTGTCCTTGCGGAGATCGGGAACGTAGGCCAGCAGATCGGTGCTCTTGTTATGGAAGGTTTTGCCGGTAATAATCCATCCCATGTGGGCCCAGAACCCGCCATCGCGCGGCGAATGCGGATCGCCGGGCTTGTCGGTGAGTTGATGGTGGACGCGATGCGTCGCCACCCAGAACACCGGGCCTCCCTCCAGCGACAGCGTGGCGCAAACCGTAAGAAAATATTCTAGCCACTTCGGGCACTTGTAACCACGATGCGTCAGCAGACGGTGATAGCCCATGCCGATGCCGAGGCTGCCCGCCACCCAATACACAACCAGCGCGATAAATAATGCCTTCCAGCTGAACATGAAGAGCGCGGCGATCGCGCCGAGGTGAAATACGACCATGATGGAGGTAGTAAACCAATTAAGGCTGGTGTCTTTTTCCTGTTGTGCCATGTCTCCCCTGAGTTTCGTGTGTGCCATCCTCCGCGGAATGCGAAGGGCCTGATCCCAGACTAACAACTCAAGCGCGTTTCGTTTGTAATACTTTTGTCACTGACAATTGGCTTGCGCGCTGGAAAGCCTTCTCAGGGCATCGTCGTATAGCTGCTGAGTCGGAGGGGACCATTTGGCGTCGTTTCGAGGATAGGGCCGATAGTGGTCGGGAGGTAAAGTAAGGCGCGCGTACTGAGAAAGGTAATGCAAGGAGTCCGGGCTTATAGAGGCAGCGTCCCACCACATCGTATCGTTCCAATAACCGTCAGTGGAAATGTGCGCGCCGCACAGGTTGGCATTCTTCAGGTTCACTCGTGCGGTCACGAATCCGCGCAGATTGGCATCTCTAAGGTCTGCGTACGACAGGTCGCAATCAAACAACGCCACATCATGAAGATCGAATCCCTGATCGGATGGTCGAGTTTTCAAGACGGGTGCTATCTTCGTGCACGTGTAAGTCAGTTCCGCGACAATCTGTTGCTTCTGCGGGTCGTTGCTTTGCGTTCGGGTGGAATCCAGTTGCACTTGCGAATTCAGATCAACCCATTCCCAGTGAAGAGCACGATTGATACGGAGGACCAGATCCAGGTTCGCCGCTGTGACCTCGGAAAATCGACTCTCGAACAACTCCTTGAAACGTCCAGGATCTTCGCTGTGGCGAAGGATGCTCACCACCAACTGGGCTGCGTCTTCGTAGTGCGGCTTTTCCGGGGCGGCGAAGTTTTTTAGCTTGATCATAGCCGCTAACTGATCCTTACTTTCCGATTGCAGCGCATCGGCCCAAAGCGCATCCTGACGTTCTATCGACCGGTCCTTCTCCGCTTCGCGCAGTTGCCAGACCTGAAATGCCAATGTGGCCGCGAGAATCAAGACTGTGGCATACGGCGCCAACAGCTTGATCATTTCGATAACGTGCCTCGCGGAGAGCTCTTCCTTGAGCTTGCAGACACTGAGTCGGGCGCTTTCAATCTCTTCTGCCCTCTTCAGCAACTCGGATCCCTGCAACAAAGCCTCGGGGCTCTGTTGGGGATCGTTAATCAAGGCAAGCGCTTTTTGGCGTAATAACTCTAGTTCGTCCATGTCTTACCGTGCAAAATGACCGAATGGACCGCAAACATCACTTGAGATCGAAAAGGCTACCGCAGCGCCTAGCGTGCGTCTACTGGGTTGTCACGTTTCGCTGCGAAAAAATTTGGCTCATTTGGTTTTCGTCTTACTTTGCGATTCCGGCAGCGACATGCGAAACAAGAGAACATCCCGCGCCTTCTGAGACACGCTGTCGTCATAGCCTTCCATGATGAGCAGATCGCTGCCTTGTACCTCAATGCTGGCTTTGCCTTCGTTGGTGTCAAAAACGAAGAGGTCCCGCGGGTTCGCGGCATTCGTTGAGGCCGGCTCGACCAGGGTGGCTTGCTTGTAGCGCTTGGGAAGATACCCAGCGTAGAGCTTCGCGAAATCGCGTGCTGCGTCGGGAGAATCCCAGTGGGTGAAGAAGAGCATCGCGATCTGATCTTTAGGCGCGGTCTTCGCGTGGGCGGCAAAGTAATAGCCTCCGCGCCAGTGCCGGTAATAATTTGGAGCGTCATTGGCGCCGTATTGCTTCGCCAGCAGATAAATATCGAATTCGCCCATGCCGCCAAAGTCGAAGCGCTCGTAATTGGGGGCGACCAGCTTGTCAAGATCGGGAATCGTGAGCGGCCCCACCTCCTGGTGCAAAAGGTAGGTCTCCGGCTGCATGATCTGGCGCGTGTCAATCGGAGGATGCTCCAACATTCCGGCAAAGGCCCCTTCTTTGCCTCGGTTGGCCAGCACCGTACGCTCGAAATCGAGCCCGAAGGTGTACGGCATCATCAGCGATTCCTTCAGGAACATCGGCGCCTGAGCGAAAATCGGCGAATCTTTGTTATCGGCCATCCCCCCGCGCATGGCGTCGACCAGATCGGGGGCCGTCAGAATGTTCTTACCCACTGGAGCCAGCGTGTAGTCGAAGAGCACGACCATGGCCTGCCCCTCGGTCACGCACTGGCGCGCCGCCTGCGCTTCTTCCACCGAGTACTCCTGCTGGTCCGGCAGAGGAGCATCGTCCTTGGCGCCCGCCAGCTCCCACTTTTCCAGCCCGACCTTCTGGTCCTGCAGCGCGTGGGTCAGTTCATGCGCCAAGATCGGCTTCTGGGTCTCCGGCTGTACCCAGTCGAGCAGGTTGACGCTCTTGCTTTTGGGATCGTAGTAAGCCGCAACTTGCTCCGCCAGCAAGCGCAGGAACTCGGCATGAAGGTCGTAACCCGGCGGCAGCAGCCCGAACTTCTGCAACACCAGGCGCGATTGCTCCAGCCGCTTGGCGTCCTTGTCGTCCTTCATCCGCTTGTCTACGTATTTCTCTACCGCCTCACGGGTGATCAGGTTGCGCTTGACCTTGTGCTCGATCGGCAGCCCGGTATCGCCGCTGACAAAGCCCAGAATTTCGTCGACCGAGCGGAAGAGCTCCTTGGCCTGCTCCTTGGTAATGTGCGTTTCGGGGCGGGGCTGGTCTGACGGCTGGGATTGAGCACTTCCCTGCTGCTGATCCTGAACGGTAGCGCCGGTTCCGGGAACTTCGGTGCCGGAGTTGGGCGGCTGTTGCGGCTGTTGCTGGGCTTGCTTTTCCGATTGCGCTGAACTGCTCGCTTGCGGCGGTGCAGACGATTGCGCCGGTTGGCACCAGAGGAGACTAGTCCAGAGCAGGATGGCGAGAAGTGCGACGGAAGCGCCGTTCAGACGGCGTTGGATCAGGAGGCGTAGCGAACCGATAGCTGGCATGCAGAAGCTTTAAGCATACAGGAGAAAATGGGACGCGTTGGACTTGCCCCTCCCTGGCCCAACATCAGGGCTAGAACGCGGCACCCATGAAGCACTCAGCGCCTGGCCAGAACCTTGCTTGCCGCTTTACACTGCTCGCGTCCTCTGGCAGAGTAAATGGTGGAAACGCAATCGATCGTCGTCCTCGACTTCGGCGCGCAATACTCGCAACTCATCGCCCGCCGCATCCGCGAACAGAACGTCTTCTCGGTCGTCCTTCCCTGCACCGCCTCGCTGGACGAAATCAAGAGCTACTCGCCCGCCGGTATCGTCCTGTCCGGAGGCCCCTGCTCGGTCTACGACGCCGACGCCCCTCCAGCCGATGACCGCGTCCTGCATCTTGGCCTGCCGGTGCTGGGCATCTGCTACGGATTGCAATTCATGGTCTACAAGCTGGGCGGCAAGGTGCGCGCGGCCGATAAGCGGGAGTACGGCCATGCCCAAGTCGACCTGTTGAGCGCGAATTCGCCGCTCTTCGCCGGACTGCAAGGGCCCCTGCCGGTATGGATGTCACACGGCGACGAAGCCATGGAGCTGCCGCCGGGTTTCGAGCTGATCGGCAAAACCTCGAACGCGGTTGCCGCCATCCAGAATCCTGCGCAGAAGTATTACGCAGTGCAGTTCCATCCCGAAGTGCATCACACACCGCGCGGCACGGAGATCCTGCGCAACTTCGTCTTCAACATCTGCGGCATGAAGCCCGACTGGACGCCGCAAAGCTTCATCGACGAAACCGTGGCCAGCGTGCGCAAGACCGTCAGCAAGGGCCGCGTGATCTGCGGACTCTCTGGCGGTGTGGATTCTTCCGTCGCGGCCGAGTTGGTGCATCGCGCGGTGGGAGATCATCTCACCTGCATTTTCGTCAACAACGGTGTGCTGCGCAAAAACGAGTTCATCAATGTGCAGAAAAATCTGCGCGGCAAGCTCGGCCTCAACATCGATGCGGTCGATGCCAGCGACCGCTTCCTCCGCAAACTGGCCGGCGTGGAGGACCCGGAGAAGAAGCGCAAGATTATCGGCAACGAGTTCATCGCCGTCTTCGAAGAAGAAGCGCACCGCATCGAGCAGATGCACGGCAAAGTCGAGTGGCTGGTGCAGGGCACGCTCTATCCCGACGTGATCGAGTCGCGCTCGGTGCGCGGGCCCTCGCAGACCATCAAAAGCCATCATAACGTCGGCGGGCTGCCGGAGATCATGAAGCTGAAGCTGATCGAGCCGCTGAAAGACCTGTTCAAGGACGAAGTGCGCAAGATCGGGCGCGATCTCGGCATGCCGGAAGACATCCTGCAACGCCAGCCCTTCCCCGGGCCAGGGCTGGCGGTGCGCATCCTGGGCGAGGTCACCGCCGAGCGGGTGGCGCTGCTGCAGGAGGCCGATGACATCGTGGTCACCGAGATCAAGCGCGCCGGGCTGTACAACAAAGTCTGGCAATCGTTCGCCGTGCTGCTGCCGGTTATGTCGGTGGGCGTGATGGGCGACATGCGCACCTACGCCTACACCTGCGCGATCCGCGCGGTGCACTCCGAAGACGGCATGACCGCCGACTGGGTTCCGCTGCCCCACGAGGTGCTTAAGACCATCTCCAGTCGGATCGTGAATGAAGTGAAGGGGATCAATCGCGTAGTCTATGACGTGACCAGCAAACCGCCGGGGACGATTGAATGGGAGTGAGGAAGCAACTAGCGTAAGCTGCGAGCCGCGAGCCTCTAATCATTCCATTAGCACTGTCATTCCGAGCGGAGGCGGGGGATGTCAGCCGCCTCAGTCGAGGGATCTGCGGTATCGGATTTTGCTAAGGTTGCGGCGGCCTGCAACCCGCCCGCGTCTAGGGTTACGCATCACAGAAGGTAAGGCTTTTATGAAAACACTGAATTTCGCTCTGATCACTTTGCTCTTGCTGGCCAGCGTGCCAGCTTTTGCCCAGGTCGCCACCATCGACACGCGTGGGCAGGACCCCACTGGCCCCGCAGTTCAGACCTCGGGCGGTACCGGCGCGGGCAGCAGCAACAATGCGGCGTCGCAGTCGCTACAGATCAAGCTTGCTCTGCCTGCCTTTCCGAACCTCACGGTCGGCGCGCCCTTCAACTACCAGTTGACCGTGACCAATCGATCCGCCAAGCCGATTCTGCTGCCGAAGTCGCTATCCTGGGCGGATGTGGAAGAGGCGGGCCAGCGCGAGCTAGTGTACGAGGAGCTAGTAACCTCCTTTGCCGTGCTCTCCGAGAATGGCGACCGTGGGGTCATGCAAGGGCACCTCGCGCTCTACGGTAAGGAGACCAATCCCGCGACGATGATGACGCTGCAGCCCGGCGAATCGGTGCGCATTCTGGGTACGGCTACTTTCGATCCGGCATGGGAACGTCCGCCGGAGCCCTCAACCGGAATGCACCTGGTCGCCTACCTGGCAGTGAACTCGGCGCGCTTGCGGCCTAAGAACGATCAGGGCGATGTCTACACCGATGACGAGCGTCAGCTCTATCGGACCGAGTCGCAGCAGATGCAAATATCGTTTCAGGCAACGCAGTGAGCCCTAAGTGACGAATGCCGGATGGAGCTGTCTCCGAAAGTCCAGCCAACTTACTTGTATAACGCCGCGGCCATCTCGATGTTGGCCCCTTGAAACCGCAGATCCCTCCACTCCGCTTCGCTCCGGTCAGGATGACAAATAATCCAATGAATCCCTGAGTGGCTACAGTAGCTTGCCTTTCAGATCAGCACGACCTTGGGATGAAACAAGGTTCCAGCGACGCGGCTGGCGAGGCAAACCAAATCCGATTGGCCGGCGAAAACCTTCACCCAACGCGAGCGTGACATCTCAGGCAGATTGACGGTGCGCCCGTGACGAATTTTGCCTAAGTCTTCCTCGGTTGCCGTCACGCACGGGATATCCGGCAGCACCCGCCGCGGGTGAAACAGCAGATCCGGCACCCGGCCTTGCGCAGCAGCTTCGGCAATCTGCTCCAGGGTATGAGCCTGGTCGATGTGAAATTCGGCGACTGCGGTCCTTCGTAAACTTGCGAGGTGAGCGCCTATGCCGAGCTTTTGACCGAGATCGTGAGCCAGGCTGCGGACGTAAGTGCCGGAAGATACGCGGCAGCGAAAAGCTACGAGGTCGACGTTTAACGCCAAGACCGTGAACTCCTTCACCTCGACTTCCACGGGTGCAAGCTCGATCTCCTGCTTCTTACGGGCGAGCTTGTAGGCGGGAACGCCCTGGATCTTTTTGGCAGAAAACGCGGGTGGGAGCTGCTGAATCGATCCTACAAAAGCTGAAGCAACTGCAGCAACTTCTTCAAGTACTACATTAGCTTCTTGGACAGGGCCGACCGGCTCGCCTTCGGCATCGTAGGTATCGGTCGCAACCCCCAGGCGAATGCTCCCCTCATAGCTCTTTTCCGAGGCGGAATAGAACTGGCAGAGGCGGGTCATGCGGCCCGCCACCAGAGGCAGCACACCGGTAGCCATGGGATCGAGCGTGCCCAGATGTCCGATGGAGCGTTCGCCCAGAAGTCGGCGCACCTTGGCCACAACGTCGTGTGACGTCCATCCTGCCGGCTTGTCTACCACGATCACAGCATTGAGCGGCATCCTTCTGCTATCGTGGAGGGTCGAAGCTTATTTGGTCAAATCGCGGGTAATAGTCGGTTGAGCAGCTCGAAAGCGAGGCCGTTCCCCCTGCCTCACCAGCCGTCAGGCAGATATGATTCCACTGAAAGATGACGCACCACGGGTCGGCACGCCCTACATCAACTATGCGCTGATCGTGGTGAACACGCTGGTCTTCCTCTTCGAGCTCTGGATTGGCGCGCTCGGCCGCCAAAACCTCAATCTGTTTGTACAGCAGTTTGGCGTAGTGCCGGCACGCTTGACGGTGGTGCTCTTCAATCACGGCTATGTGCCGTGGGACCTGGTCTCCAGCCTGGGCACCCGCTACGTTCCCACCATGGCGGCGATCCTACCCATCTTCACCTCGATGTTTCTGCACGGCTCATGGCTGCACCTCATCTTCAATATGTGGGCGCTGTGGATCTTCGGCGACAACGTGGAAGATTATCTCGGCCACTCTTTGTATCTGGTCTTGTATTTCGTCAGCGGAATCGCGGCCGCTTTGCTGCACACGCTGTTCAATATTGGATCGACGATCCCGAGCGTCGGCGCCAGCGGAGCCATTGCCGGGGTGATGGGCGCCTACTTCGTGCTTTATCCACGAGCACGCGTGTTGACTCTGGTACCGTTCTTCTTCGTGTTCTTTATGTGGTTGCCGGCCTGGATCGTGCTCGGCTACTGGTTTGTCGCCCAGTTCCTCAGTGGCGCGGCAACCTCCATCGCGACGCATGGAGGCAGCTCCAGCGGGATTGCCTTCTGGGCGCACGTAGGAGGATTTATCGCGGGAGTATTTCTCATCAAGCTCTTCCCTGCCCGGACACGGCGCTATCACTATGGTCTGTAGCCTTCGGCGCAGTGCCGGCAGACCCGATTGGCGGTGCTAGACTGAACCGGTGATTGCGGAAATCATCGCCGTCGGCTCGGAGATGCTTACTCCGTACCGGCAAGATACTAATTCCCTCTTTCTCACCGGCCGGCTTAATGAATTAGGGATCAGCGTTGCATTCAAGACCATCGTTGGCGATAACCTCGAACATCTGACTTCCGCCGCCCGCACGGCGATCGGGCGCTCGGATCTCGCCGTGTTTATGGGCGGGTTAGGTCCGACGCAGGACGATCTGACCCGCGAGGCGGTGGCGGCTGCGCTCGGCATCGAACTTAAGCGCGACCATACCCTGGTCGCGGAAATGTACAAGCGCTTCGCGGAGCGTCGGCTCACCATGCCGGGAAACAATGCGCAGCAGGCCGACATCCTGCAAGGTGCGGTCGTGCTGGCGAATTCACGCGGCACCGCGCCTGGGCAGTGGCTGGAGATCGAGTTTGAGGAAAAGCCGCGCATCGTGGCGCTGCTTCCTGGGCCCCCTCACGAGCTGCAGCACATGTGGGACACCGATTGCATGCCTCGCCTGCGCGCGAAAGTGCCTCCGGCCGTAATCGCCACGCGTGTCTTGAAGGTCGCGATGATGGGCGAATCGGCGGTCGACGCCCGCACTGCGCCCATCTACAAGAAATATCCGAACGTCGAAACCACGGTGCTGGCCGGACAAGGCCAGGTCGAGTTTCACTTGCGCGCGACGGCAGCAAGAAAAGAAGAAGCGCAGGCCGAGGTCGATCGGCTTGCCGGAGAGCTCGAAGACGAACTCGACGATGCGGTGTTTTCCTCGCAGGGCGAATCGCTGGAGGAGATTGTCAATTACTACCTGCAAATGCGGAACCTGAAGCTGGCGGTGGCCGAGTCGTGCACGGGAGGGATGGTCGCCGAGCGCATTACCTCGGTCGCGGGCAGCTCGCGCTCGTTTCTGGGCGGGGTAGTCGTCTACACGAACGAGCTGAAGACGCTGTTTGCCGATGTGCCTCCGCTGATGATCGAAGCGCATGGCGCGGTGAGCAAGGAGGTAGCGCTCGCGCTGGCGGAGAATATCCGCGAGCTTTGCAACGCCGATATCGGAGTCGGAGTCACCGGCATCGCCGGGCCGGGCGGCGGAAGCGAGGAGAAGCCGGTCGGCCTGGTTTATGTGGCGGTCACCAACGGCCACAAGCACGAGGTGGTGCAGAGACGCTTTTTTGGCGACCGCGAACGCGTACGGCGATGGGCCAGCCAACAGGCGCTCGACCTGGTGCGCCGGATGCTGATGTGAAGGAGAGCGATTAGCAATTAGCAATCGGCGAATAACGATAACTAAGTTATCTCGTAATTCGCTTCGTATCAGGGCACGACTTCACAGGCCGCTGAAAAAGTCCTGTGTCGCCGAGTGCCGCCGGCTGAAGCCGGCTCCGGAGGTTGCAAATAAAGGGCTTGAACGCGGACCTGAAGGTCCGCACTACCCGATCAGGCGAAAACCAGAGTTTTTCAGGCGGCCTGTGAAGTCGTGCCCTGACACAAACGGCTCGAAAGCGGACTTTTTCAGCAGCCTGTTCAGTCGTGCCGAATGGATTAGTTAATGATTCGGGCCTTAGCCCCTGCAAATTCACTATCGCTGCATAGGATCCGAAATTATCTCTCATGCGTCTCTTCGTAGCACTCGACATTGAGCCCGAAATTCGTAAGCGGATTGCCGAGTTCCGCGATCAGATGCGAACCTTGGCGCCCGAGGTCCGCTGGGTGGGGCCGGAGACATTCCACGTCACCCTTCAATTCTTGGGGGAGACCACCAAGCGCGACGAGATTGAGCGGGCATTGCAGCAGGTCAAGGGATCACAGATTCAACTGACATTCCGCAATGGCGGCTTCTTCCCTAACCCAAAATCGCCGCGCGTGTTTTGGGTCGGCATCGAGTCGGACGAGCGCTTGCAGGAACTGGCGAACGCAATAGGGCAGGCCCTGCAGCCGTTTGGCTTCGAGGGCGACAAAGGTCCCTACAAACCGCATCTGACGCTGGCGCGCGCGGGAAGCGGCAGACCGCGTCCTGTGCCCGGGGAACGCGCCGCCTCCGGACTGCAGCGGGTGCGCGTGAAGCTCGAAGGCTTGGGTGCACTCGACTTCGGTACAATGACGGCGCGCGAGTTCTGTCTCTATGAAAGTAAGTTATCGACCGCGGGAGCGAGATACACCAAGCTGGCCCGCTATGCGCTGGAATAATCTCGCGCGAAAACCTTGACGAAGCTCGTTCTCATCATCGTCGCAGTTTCGTACCTGCTGGGGTCGATTCCTTTCGGCTATCTCCTGGTGCGCGTCTTTCGAGGTCAGGATGTGCGTAAGACGGGTAGCGGCAACATCGGGGCGACCAATGTTGCCCGCACCGGATCGAAGGGGCTGGCGATCACCACGCTTCTTCTCGACGCACTGAAAGGCTACGCCGCAGTGGCGTTCGCCATCTGGCTGACGGGCTCACGACGATTCACCGGTGAGGTTCCCACCAGCATCTACGACCAGCGAAATCAGACCATTGACAGCCACACCGTGTTCTTAATGGCGGCGCTGGCAGCATTTGTTGCAATTCTGGGACATATATTCACCGTGTGGCTCCGCTTTCGGGGCGGAAAAGGGGTGGCTGCGGCCGCGGGGTCATTCGTGGCGCTGGCTCCGCGAGCATTTCTCGCGGCGCTCGTCCTGTTTGTGTTAATTGTCGCCCTGACGCGATATGTGTCACTGGGTAGCATCGTCGCCGTTGCGGCATTTCCGTTTTTTGTCTGGTGGACGAACCCGGCCGAACGCACGACAGCTCCGATTCTCGGGCTCGTCGCCGCTTCGTGCGCACTGATCATTGTGCGGCACAAAGACAACATCCGGCGGCTGCTGGCCGGCACTGAAAACCGTTTTCGCTAGAGGGCACTGCCTGTGAGTGAAATCGCAGTCATTGGCGCGGGCGCGTGGGGCACGGCAATTTCGATCGTGCTGGGCCGCAAGCAGACGCACGGCGTGCGGCTGTGGGCGCACGAGGCTGAAGTACGCCAGAGTATCTCCTCGCATCGCGAGAACGACCTGTTCCTGCCCGGCAACCCCATACCGGAAACGGTCGTTTGCACCAACAGCTTAGAGGAGGCGCTGCACGGGGCTGCGATCGTGGTTAGCGTCATGCCGTCGCATCATACCCGGCGCGTGTTCCAGGAAATGCGGCCACACCTGTCGCCGGAAGTGTTTTTCGTCAGTGCCACCAAAGGCATCGAGAACGATTCGCTGTTGCGCATGACCGAGGTGATTGTCGAGGTGCTTGGGGATTCGCCGAATGGTTTCGCGCCGCGCATCGGCGCACTCAGCGGTCCGTCGTTCGCCAAAGAGGTTGCCAAGGGAGATCCCACGGCCATCACCATTGCCTCGGCTGACCGCGAACTGACGGCGATCGTGCAGAAGGAATTCAGCGATCCGCGTTTTCGTGTCTATACGAACGACGATGTGATTGGAGTGGAATTAGGTGGCGCGCTGAAGAACATCGTCGCTATCGCGGCAGGAGTGCTCTTCGGGCTTGATCTTGGTCACAATACCGTGGCGGCGTTGATTACGCGGGGGCTTGCCGAGATGACGCGGCTGGTGATCGCCTGCGGCGGAAAAGCTACGACTATGGCGGGCTTGGCGGGATTGGGCGACCTGGTGCTCACCTGTACTGGAGGACTCTCGCGCAATCGTAGTGTCGGCGTGGAGCTCGGGCGAGGGCACAAGCTGGACGAGATTATTGCTGGGATGCATGGCATGGTTGCCGAGGGTGTGTTGACCACCAATGCCGCAGTTGGATTGGCGCATAAGGTGGGCGTTGAGATGCCCATTACCGAGCAGATGCATGCTGTTTTGCAACAAGGTAAGTCGGTGGAGGCTGCAATTCGCGATTTGATGGGACGACCATCGACCAGTGAAGTGGCGCTGGTTGGTGGATAGTGGTTAGTGGATAGTGGCCAGATTTAATCCGGTTCCAAATTGCTTCTCTAATCTATCCGCGGCTCCCCGTGCGTTGCCGTTTCGAGACACGCCTGACGGTCTGTCTCCCACCGGTCACGCTATCGAAGTAATTTCCCAGAATTTTCTTCACCTCATCCTCGGGCATGACGACGCGGTCAAGCATATGTTCGAGCGCCAGAGCATGGGTTAGCGATGAGAACGAGATGGCCACGGACGAGACAGAGGCGGGAGGCTCGCGACCCGATCCTTCCATAGCCGCTCGCAATATGCCAACCCGCGAGCCCAGCAGTCGGCGGTTCATGGCGGCCAGCCTGGCTCTGGCTTCGGGGTGGCGAACTGCAAACAGTTTGAACTCCAGGGAGAGCAGGCTCCAGCGGCGGTCCTGCGACATGGTCAGCAAAAACTCCCGTACTGCGTGGAGCTTTTGCACCGGCTCGCGAAATCCTGCGATTTGCTTTTCAACATCGCCGATGCGCGACGAAATCTCGCGTTCCAATAGCGCCAGAAACAGATCTTCCTTATTTGCGAAACTAGCGTAAAATGCGCCGCGCGTGTAGCCGGCTTCGGCTGCGATTTCTTCCAGCCTCGCGGCTTCAAAACCATCACGAGCGAAGATTTTTTCTGCCGCCTGGATCAAGCGAGCGCGAGTCGCCTCCGATCGTTCGCTTTGCCGAAATGTGCGTGGAGACGATTTCATTTATGCTTGAGGCGACATCTAAGTGGCGGTGAGATTAGATGCCGATTTTGCGCAACGCTGCTGTCCCAAAGAACATCTAAAATCAAGCAGTTACCATCGTTTGATACATGCATGTATGTACTGAATACAACATGAGACGCTGGAAACGCAATTCACGAATGGTTAGGCTTACGTTCGTTCCTGCCGTTCTGCTCTGGGGCGCGGTAGTTCTGCTGGGCAGCAGAGCGGCAGCACAGATTCCCTACGGACTCACCCAACTGCCCTCAGCCGAGCAGGTGATCCAGCGACAACAAGATCCCTATGCCGGATCGATTCCACAGGGCAAGGCGACACCTGCGACGATTGACCTGACGGTGGAGGATGCGCTTGACCGCGGCCTGAAGTACAACCTCGGGCTTTATCTGAGCGAGCGAGCCACGGAGCAGAGCCGCGCCGCCCACCTGCGCGCCCTCAGCGACCTCATGCCGATGGTCAACGGATCGGTGACCGAAGAGGCGCAGAAGGTCAATCTCAAAGCGTTCGGATTCACCTTTCCGGGTTTCCCCAGCTCGATTGGTCCCTTTGGACTTTTCGAATTGCAAGCGACAGGCACCTGGGATCCGCTCAATCTGCACTTCATCGACAATCTTCGTGCGGCCACTCAGAACGTGAAGGCGGCGCAGTTCAGCTATCGCGATGCGCGGGACACGGTGGTGCTGGCGGTAGGCGCGAATTACCTGCTTACCGTTGCCAACGAATCTCGCGTCACGGCGGCTGAGGCGGAGCTAAAGTCGGCACAAGCTCTGTATCAATTGGCGGTCGATCAGGAGACGGCCGGGCTGGCGCCGCAAATCGATACCCTGCGCGCGCGCGTGCAGTTGCAAACCCAACAGTCAGTCCTGATCACGGCCCAGAATGACCTGGAAAAACAGCGCATCGCTCTGGCGCGCGTCATCGGATTGCCGGTGCAACAGAAGTTCCGGCTGGTCAATCGGGTGCCCTATCGGCCACTGCCGGAGGCGGAAGTTGCGAATGCCTACGCGCGCGCGCTCGAGACCCGTCCGGATTATCAGGCCGCTCTGGCACTTTTGCGGGCCGCCCAACTCAGCCGCGATGCCGCCTGGAAGCAGCGTTTGCCCTCAATTGGGTTTTCCGGCAATTATGGTGTGCTGGGTTTCACCCCCTCGTCACTAGGTCCTGCCTGGACGGCAGCGGCTACCTTGGCCATTCCGATCTTCCAGGGCGGCAAGATTGAGTCCGATATCCAACAGGCGGATGCGGTTCTCAAACAGCGCCAGGCGCAGGTCGACAACTTAAGAGGAGGCATCGAACAGGATATTGAGAATGCACTGCTTGATCTGAGGGCGGCGGCAAAACAGGTAGAGGTAGCAAAAACCGGGTTGGATTTTGCCCAGCAGACGCTGGAGCAGTCTCAGGACCGCTTTGCTGCGGGCGTAACCAACAACGTAGAGGTCATCCAGGCACAGCAGCAGTTGGCGTCAGCCAATGACCAATACATCGCCAGCTTGTTTGGCTTCAACATTGGGAAAGTTCTGTTGGCGCGGGCGATTGGTAACGCTGAGCAGGCAGTGAAACAGTATCTGGCGGAGCCCGGGAGTGCGGTTCCTTCCAATCCGATGCCGCCGCCTAAACCAGGCGGTCCGCCCCCCTTGCCGGGAGCGCCTCCCAGCCCCGCGCCGGGTTCATCTGCCGTGGAGGGAGGAATGCGCGCCCAGCCGTCAGAGCCGCATTCCGCCAGCGCTGAATCCGAGAAGCCGAGAGACAACGGCGTGAGCGCCGCTGCAGTTCCCACGAATGGTAGCAACAGGTGAAAAATCGATGAGTCCAGGTACGACCGAAGAAAACGAACTGGAACGTCCGAAGATGGAAGACGAACATCAGGAAGAGCACCAGGACCCTGAAGCGCGGCCGCCCGACGAAAGCCGCCGTGGTTTCTTCCAAAAGCATCCTGCCGCCAAACCGATCGTGTTTCTGGTAGCGATTGTCGCCGTGGTGCTGGTGGGCTGGTTCTGGTGGGAGAGCCGCCAGTGGGAAGATACTGACGACGCCCAGATCGACGGCCACATTTACCCCATCAGCGCCCGTGTCGCCGGCCAAGTCACGAAGGTGAGCTTTGACGACGGTCAGAAGGTGCATAAGGGTGACGTGCTGGTGACCATCGACCCTACCGATTACGCGGTGGCGCTGGAGCGCGCTCGCGCCGATTATGAGGATGCGCAGGCGCAAGCCCTTGCCGCCCAATACGGGGTGCCCGTTTCCAGCGTGGGATCGTTCAGCCAGATCCGTTCTGCCAGCGCGGATATGTCTTCCGCGGTAGCGGGCGTAGCGGCGGCGGAAAAACAGGTGGAGGCGGCGCAGGCGCAGGTGGTCGAGGCCGAAGCCGATGCCCAGAAGCTCAACACGGACGTGGAACGATACCGTCAACTGCTGGGCAAGCGTGAGATCTCACAGCAGCAATTCGATGCCGCGACGGCGGCGGCGACCGCCGCTAACGCTACGGTGAAGGCCCGCCAAGCCTCTTTGTTAGCTGCCCAGGCGCAAGTGAAACAAGCGCAATCGCGCATCGATCAGGCCAACGCAGAGCTGAAAAATGCGCAAGTGACGCCTAAGACCGTGGCCGCAACCCAGGCCAAGGCAAAATCTGCGGACGCCCAGGCGCAACGTTACAAAGCGGCCCTCGACCAGGCCCAGCTCAATCTCTCGTATACGACGATTGTGGCACCCGTCGATGGCATTGTAGGCAAGCGGTCAGTCCAGGTTGGTTCAAACGTCGCCATCGGACAGGACTTGATGGCAATCGTTCCGCTGCGTGACGTGTGGGTAACGGCCAATTTCAAGGAAACGCAACTGGCGCATATGCGTCCCGGACAGCCTGTCAAGATCAAGGTTGATACCTATGGCGGCCGCAAATGGAATGGTCACGTCTCCAACATCGGAGGCGCCACCGGGGCGAAATATAGCCTTTTGCCGCCCGAGAATGCTACCGGAAACTATGTGAAAGTCGTGCAAAGGATCCCGGTGCGCATCGATTTCGACGGCAACGACAAATCCGACTTCAACAAGGATGGTCTGCTGCGTCCCGGGATGTCGGTGCTGCCGGACGTGAAAGTGCGGTGAATTTAACGCGGCCTACTTCTCGCCATGGGGTGGATTTAGCGCGGCCTTAGTGTTGCAGGGCACCCGTCCCAAACTGGGTTAACCGTTCGAGAACGGCAGAGTTCCTCGATTCGGGGGCAGACTTCTAGCAATTTTCCTTAAAATTCGCGCCACATCCTGTCATACTCTGAGGTAGAAGACAGCGTTAGGTGCTATGAATTTCAGCCTCCTTCCAAATCTAATTGCCCTGACGATCCTGGTTGCGGTGTTTCGGGCCATCCTGCGGCAGGGAACCACGGAGCGCCTCCATCTCTGGTTGGCAGGCTGGATCCTGGTGTTGCTGCACTTTGCGGCACAATTTCCCAAGGTTGGGGATGGAACTTGGGGGCGGATTGCTGCCGCCGCAAGCCTCGACACCCTGGAGCTGGCGAGCATAGCTTTCCTGATCTCGGTCTCCAGCATTCTGGCTGCTGATCGCCGCCGTCAAATTCTGCTGGCGGCAGCCATTGCCCTGCCGTCGCTGGCGTACACCAATGCGGTGCTATGGAACGTAACCGCCGTCGGCTTTTATTACGGCGTGATCGGTTTGTGGCTGGCCGCGACATCAGCCTTGTTTTTTTCCTACTATGGCCGACTAAACCTCTATGCGGCAACCGTCCTGGTCTTGATGTGCGGTATAGCTGGCTCCCTGGCATGGGTAGTCTCCCGCGGCAATGCCGATTGGGGCATCAACTTCATTCTGGCGGCCCTGAACTTTGTTGTGGCCATACTGTATTGGCGTCGCTATCGGCGCGGCACCGCCGGCGTGCTCACCGCCGTCTTGGGGTTTGCCTTGTGGGGCGCGGTATTTCCCACCGGGCTTCTGCTGGACCTGTTCGCGCCTTCTGTACGGGTCGAATCCGAGGTCTGGAACATTCCCAAGTACCTTGTAGCCGTGGGCATGATATTGACGCTGCTGGAAAATCAGATCGAAAAAAGCAAACATCTTGCCTACCACGACGAGTTAACCGGCTTGCCTAATCGCCGGTTGCTCGAAGACCGTTTGGAACGCGCGCTGGCACAAGCGGAGCGCGGTCGCGGCAAGGTAGCCGTTCTATTGCTTGATCTTGATCACTTCAAGGAAGTGAACGATAACTTTGGCCACCGAATGGGAGATGAAGCGCTGCAAGCAGTGGTGGCACGGCTTGCGAGCCGAATGAGAGCTTCCGACACGCTGGCACGCTCCGGAGGCGACGAGTTTACGGTCGTCAGCTCCGTGCCCAGCGCACAGGCCGCCGAAGTTCTAGTCTTGGATTTGGAGTCGGCGCTCGCGGCTCCGCTCTTGGTGCAGGGTGAGTCGGTGCAGATCGGGCTGAGTGTTGGCCTTGCCCTGTACCCTGATGATGGCCGCACCCCCGACGCGCTTCATGCCGCCGCTGATCAAGCCATGTACGTCGCCAAACGCGAAGCGCACCGCTCACGCGCTGCCGTAAGTATTTTTCCGCAAGCCTCCGTCTAGGATTCAACTATCGTTACCGACAGCAATGGCAGGCATGGTCATCGTGCGACCTGGCAGAATGACTCCCATTGACAACAAAAGGCGTCACCACAAACCCATACAGGCCAAAATGATCTCCCCGGACATAAGGCTTGCCTGCCAGTCGGGCACGGCGAATTCCCATCCTGCTTCGGTCGGCAATCGCTTGCCTGGCCATTTGGCATAGCTAAACCTGGTGCACAAGCGTTGCGCCGTCAGGCGATCTTGCGCTCGGGCTCCTTGCGCGCCAGCGGTCGGTTCGGTTGCAGGTAAACATCGCCTCCACGCAGCGAGACCTGCTACACCTCGAGAGAACGCATAGTGACCTCCTCGCGGGGAACCGAGCGTGCTCTCGGAAGTACGATCGTCCAAAGCGTGGGAAAGGATGGCCGGAGGAGCAGTACGATCAGCCGCTTTCCGCATCGAAAACATCATGCGCAGCTTGCATACAAGCGTGTGGGCGCTAACAGCCTTGGTGATAATTTTGCCGGCGCTGGCGGGAACCCCGGGATCGTTTCGCGGGACCATCGTGCAAGATGGGCGCCTGAACCCGGAGAGAAACTGGATCTACGTGCAAGGCCGCAACGGGATGGTGCGCCGGGTCGAGATTTCACATGCTCGCGTGGATTACGACGATAGCGTTCCGGTCGGGAAGCGTCTGTCCAGGCCGCAGAACGCTCTCATCGCGGGCACAGAGGTTCGGGTCACGGCACAGGAAGGAACTGATGGCGAGTGGCGCGCCATCCGGATTGAGATTCTGGAGCAGGCCTCGGCCGTCAGCACTCGGGATTCAGCCGAGGTGACAACCGGACCATGATTGCCGCTCTATGATTTGTTCTGCTGGCGATGGCTCTACGGTTCAGCTTTGCCGCACCTTGGAGCTGAAGCGTGCCCTAGCACCGCTTCCCGGAGATCGACGTGTAGGACAATTCGATTTCGCCGCAACTACCTTGCTCCACCGAATACACAATGCAGGAGTCGAAAGGTCGCGAGTAAACATGCAGCGTTACGGCGCGTTGGTTCCACTCGCGCGGATTTCTGACATCGTGCACCGGATTCAGCGGATCGACGGCGACGGGATTCTCCGGCGTGATCTCGACCACGTCCGTGGGCACAATGTTGCAGCGATGGGCGGCCAAGTCCTCGGCTAGCAATCGGTAATTTTGGACGGCAAGCCGTCCCATGGGAGCAGCCATCCAGCAGTTCTGTCCTTTGTGATTGTGAATGGAGCTGTGCTGGCCGACTTCCCAGCAGATCGCCAGCAGTTCATACAGATCGGTCTTGTCGATGAGGTTTCGAGTGTAATGCTGCGAGTCCCAGAACAAGTGCGGCGTTAGCGATTCAGGGTCAACTTGATTCGCCCGCAAGTATTCCAGAGGTGCCTGTATGCCCGTGAAGTCCTGTTCACGCAGCTTGCGCAGGCCGCCAACGAATTCGGCAATCGAAATCAAGGCACTAGTTTTTTGCGAGGATGTGACCGTACTCATGATGGCGCCCTCCTGGGACGAAATGCTCATTTTACCGCCATTTCCGGCAGTTGAGGGGTGCAGACATGGCCAAGGGCGGCCGTAACATTCGTGATTGTGCCAGAGTTGTAGAAATCCAATATCTCACAAAGCGGTTCCAAGCATATAATGGCCGCAAGAAGCACCTTGGCAAGGTGCGGATTGGTTTCGGCACTGGAGTTGTCCCATGAAGTCACGTGCTATCACCTGTGCGATCGTGCTCGTGCTGAGTGCCAGCCTGGCTCTTCCGCTGACAGCGCAGGAGAGCGCGCAACCATCAAGCGCAACGCAATCGCAAACCTCGTCTCAATCCTCCGCCAATTCAACCCACGCAACGCAGCCTGCTGCGAACACCGATGCAACCGCGGCAACGCCGGACAATGCCGTGCCGGCGGCTACAGCGAGCGCGCCCAAGGAGACCCACGATCGCGGCAAGAACGACATCGATGACATCGGCAATCGCAAAGTGGGGTCGACGGGAAAGAGCCTGGGCGACTGGTACTCCATCGATACCGACATCAAGATGGGCAAGCAGTACGCCATGATGGTCGAATCGAGTGCGCGCATGATCCAGGACCCGGTGGTCACGGAATACGTGAACCGCATAGGACAGAACCTGGTGCGCAATTCGGACGCTAAGGTGCCGTTCACCATCAAGGTCGTGGACTCCGACGACATCAACGCGTTCGCTTTGCCGGGCGGCTTCTTTTACGTGAACAGCGGCCTGATTCTGGCGGCGGATGACGAGGCCGAACTGGCGGGTGTGATGGCGCATGAGATCGCGCACGTAGCCGCTCGCCATGCTACCCGTGAGATGACGCGGGCCAACGTTGCCAGCATGGCCGCTACCATTCCGCTGATTTTCGTGAACAGCTGGGGAATCTACGAAGCTGCTAATGCAGCCATCAGCCTCGCCATGCCGGTGGCCTTTATGCACTTCTCGCGGACCTTCGAGGCCGAGGCCGATTATCTGGGCCTGCAGTACATGTACAAAGCAGGATACGACCCGCAGGCCTTCATCTCGTTTTTCGAGAAGATCAAGGCGCAGGAGAAACAAAAGCCGGGAACCCTGGCCAAAGCCTTCTCCTCGCACCCCCAGACTCCCGATCGTATTCTGAAGAGCCAGCAGGAGATTCGCGACATTCTGCCGGCGCGTCCGGAATACATCGTCAACACCTCGGAGTTCAACGAAGTGAAAGCGCGGCTGGCGGCGTTCGAAAATCGCAAGAAGGCAATTCCCGACAAAGATCTCAACCAGCCCACGCTGCGGCGTACGCAAACGGCCGATAGCGACAAAGGTCAGCCGAGCAAGGATGGCGACGATCGTCCGACGCTGCAACGGCGGGATGACGATTACGCTTCGGCCAGTCCTGGCCAATTCTGAACTGCTGCGAAGTTTTGCTGCCGGCGGCCTTGTGCCGCCGGTTTTTGTCTAGGCCATCACTGCATAATGTTGGAACACATTGCTCGACAGCTCTCAGATATGTAGCCAAGATCAGCGCCAGCCGCTCGTCGGCGTGCGCCGGCCGAATAGCTGGGACCATCGCTTTCCGCATTGCCCGGGTGCGTGGCCCAGACACTCCGCCGAGAGCGGGAAATTCGGGCCAAACGATCGACGGGCTCGGCGAAAAGAAAGGAGAGGCTTCCGCCTCTCCTTCTTCCTTCCGCTGGCACTGTGCTTTCAGTACAGGCGGAAGTTCACCTCAACATTGATCTGCACTGCCACCGGTTTGCCGTCTTTCATGGCAGGCTCGAACTTCCAGTTGCGCACCGCTTCGATGGCTTTCTGGTCAAGTCCCATGCCCAGGGCGCGGGCAACTTTGATGTCGCGGGGCTTGCCATTCTGATCGACGATCAACCACAGCACGCAGGTTCCTTGATACTTCGCTTTGCGAGCTTCCTCGGAATAGTCTGGATCGGGCGTATCCAAGGCACGCGGCGCGGTGACTCCACCCCCAACCCGAAAGACGCCGCCGCCGATGCCGCCACCATGACCGGGACCGACTCCGGGGCCGGTTCCAGAGCCAACGCCACCACCCGAGCCTGAGCCAATACCGCCGCCGCTACCGGTGCCATTCGACGGAGGACCGGACGGAATCGACGACAACGGATTGCCAATGCTGGGCATGTTCGATGCCAGCTTGAGCTGCGGTGGAACCACCACCGTGGGCTCAACCGGAAGCTTGGGATGATCGTTGCGAATGACGATGGCCGGAGGGGTGATCTGCTCCATTGCCAGCTTGGGCAGCTTGCCTTTGGGGGCCTGCAATTTGTCGCGATCGCCACCGCCGCCGCCGCCGCCGGAGCTGGGCTCCTTCTTCTTGGTCATGGGCAGCTCTGGGGTCAGGTCGGGAGCGATCAATGTCACCGTCTCCTGCGGCTTCTCCGCATTCTTTACTGCCCGGGCACCCATGATCGACAGCGCAATCAGTCCCGCAACCATGAAAACGTGCACGACCAGCGAGACTCCGGCGCTTTGCTTCTTGTAGTTGTATTCGCCCCAGATTTCGCGCACCACAACGGGGCGCGAGGTCAACTGCAAAGGCGGCAATTTTTCGGGAAACAGCGCAGCTCGGAGGTTGCTCCGCAATGAGCTCCACAGGGACTCATCGATGCTGGTCTGTGGCAGAAGGTGCAGTTCATCCTGCTCGGCTTGGGGAATCAGCGCCTGGTTAGCCATAAACTCGTCTCGACCCTTTACTCTGCGCGGCGACCCGCGTCGCTACGTCTCACGGAAGCGATGAGCACTTGCGCTGCCAATCGCTGGTCCGTGAAGTCCAGAGTTTCCGATGAGGTTTTCCGCCGACCGCATCCTGGCTTGCCGAAGATGAGGCCCGGCATTCCCATACTTAGATGCTGAGCTGCCGACATCGTTGTGCGGTGTAGCGCAACATTACGTGAGACGCGAGCGGCCAGTAAAGGCGAGCCGCCGGGTAACCCCGTTGATAGACGCAGGTTTTGCGGCTCCCTATAATGAAGGTAAGGCCGCAACGCTCTGGTGTTATCCGCAACAGGCTTACAGGCTGGCCAGGAGAAAGACGGAAGTGCCCCTCGATCTGAAATCGACGCTGAATCTGCCCAAGACCGGCTTCCCCATGAAGGCAAATTTGCCCAAAAACGAGCCAAAAATGCTCGAAAAGTGGGAGGAAAGGCGGATTTACCATCGCATTCGCGAGGCGCATAAGGGCGAGCCGATCTATGTCCTGCACGATGGGCCACCCTACGCCAATGGTCCCATCCACCTGGGAACGGCGCTCAATAAGACGCTGAAGGATTTCGTCGTGAAGTCGCGCAGCATGAGCGGCTTCGATGCACCCTACGTACCCGGCTGGGACTGCCATGGTCTGCCCATCGAGATCAAGGTAGACGATCTGCTGGGCCGCAAGAAGCTGGACCTGGATCCGATGGCGGTGCGCGAGGAGTGCCGCAAATACGCGCAGAAGTTTCTCGACTTGCAGCGCTCGCAGTTCAAGCGATTGGGTATCCTAGGCCGTTGGGAGCAACCGTACTCCACTATGGACCTGCAGTACGAAAGCGTGGTGCTGGAGACGTTTTACTCCTGCTATGAGCAGGGCCTGGTGTACAAGGGCCTGAAGTCGGTTTACTGGTGCGTGCACGACAAGACTGCGCTGGCCGAGGCGGAAGTCGAATATGAGATGCACACCAGCCCCAGCATCTGGGTGCGCTATGCACTGACCAGCGATCCGGCCAAGATTGACGAAAATCTTACTGGTAAGAAAATAGGCAGAAATCTTACTGGTAAGACGAAGGTTGCGACCATCATCTGGACCACGACTCCCTGGACGCTGCCCGCCTCGATGGCGGTGACGTTTGCGCCCGAGGCGGAGTATGTGGCACTCGACACAGGGGATTGGATCTATATCATCGCCAAAGAGTTAGCTCAGCAGACCATCGAGAAATGTAATCTCGGCGAGGCCCAAGAAATTGCGTCGTTCCCCGGCTCCAGGCTGGAGTACGCGACGTTTGCGCATCCCTTCCTGGATCGCGCGGTGCTGGGTGTACTGGGCGACTACGTCACCATGGATACCGGAACGGGCGCGGTGCATACCGCTCCCGCCCATGGCGCCGACGACTTCAACACCGGCGTGAAGTATGGCCTCGAGTTGCACTGTGACGTCGATGATGCGGGCATCATCCGCACCGGCCTGCCGGAGTACAAAGGCCAGCAGATATTCAAGGCGAATCCGCTGATTGTCGAGCTGCTGAAGAACCGGGGAGTGCTACTTGGGTTCGAGAAGATCGAGCACTCGTATCCGCACTGTTGGCGCTGCCACAATCCGATCATCTTCCGCGCCACCGAGCAGTGGTTCATCTCGATGGAAGGCAAGCTGGCGCCACGGGCTGGGGCTGGTGAAGCGACCTCCGGCAATACCTTGCGCACGCGTGCGCTGGAAGAAATCAGGAAAGTGAAGTGGGACCCGGCATGGGGCGAAGAGCGTATCTCGAACATGATTGCCACCCGCCCCGACTGGTGCATCTCGCGCCAGCGTGTCTGGGGCGTGCCGATCGCGATGTTCCAGTGCAAAGGCTGTAACGAATTCCTCAACGACCCTGCTGTCAATCGCCGCGTCGTGGAGCTGTTCGCACGCGAAGGCGCCGACGCCTGGTACCGGCACACGGCAGAAGAGATCTTGCCTCAAGGAACAAAGTGTCCCAAGTGCGGCGAAGCGAAGTTTCGCAAGGAAATGGACATCATCGATGTCTGGTTCGAGTCGGGCTCGAGCCACGCGGCGGTGCTGGGCCGCGAGTCCGGTCTGCCGTGGCCCGCCGACCTGTACCTGGAAGGCGGTGACCAGCATCGCGGATGGTTCCACTCTTCTCTGCTCTGCGCGGTGGCCACCCGAGGAACTGCGCCGTATCGCGGAGTAGCCACGGCAGGATGGACGCTCGATCCCCAGGGCCGCGCCATGTCGAAGTCGCTGGGCAACACCGTCGATCCCATCGAGATTGCGGACACGCTAGGCGCGGAGATTGTTCGCCTGTGGGTGGCGTCGGTAGATTTCCGCGAAGATGTGATGGCGTCCGACGAACTCATGCAGCGCGTGGCCGAAAGCTATCGCAAGATTCGCAACACGTTTCGTTACATACTCGGTAATCTGGAGGGCTTCGATCCCGCTCGCGACGGGGTGCCGTTTGCGGAGATGCATCCGCTGGACCGGTACATCCTGCTGCGCGCCTCCGAACTGACGAAGGATGTGCGCGAGCATTACGACACCTTCACCTTCCACCGTCTGTATCAGCGGCTGAAGGATTTCTGCATCGTCGACCTGAGCGCGATTTACTTCGACGTGCTGAAGGACCGACTGTACACATCTGCGCCGAAGTCGGAGGCGCGGCGCTCGGCGCAGACCGCGTTGTGGCGTTTGGGCGAGGCGCTGGTGCGGTTGCTGGCGCCGGTGATGAGCTTTACTTCCGATGAAATATGGGGATTTCTGCCTGTAATGCCGGGGCGCGTAGAGAGCGTGCACATGGAGCACTTCCCTGCTCCCCAGGACCTCACCGGCGAGTTGCCGGACGGGTTCGATGTCGCGGCCGTCGAGAGTGACTGGAACACGCTGCTGTCGGTCCGTGACGAGGCGCTGAAGGCGCTGGAGTCGGCGCGCGCCGAAAAGAAGATTGGCAGCGGTCTGGAAGCGCAGCTCCGGCTCTCGGCTCCCGAGAGCGTGTACCCGGTACTGGAACGCCATCGCGAGCAGCTAAGGTATTTGTTCATCGTCTCCGATGTGGTGCTGGAGAAATCGGCAGCGACGAATGGAGACGCCGGGTTGGCCATCACGGTGAACCGTGCTCCGGGTGAGAAGTGCGAGCGCTGCTGGAACTATTCGACTCACGTGGGCGAAGATAAGAACTATCCCACGGTGTGCGAACGCTGTAGCGCGGTGCTAGCGGAAATCGAGGCCAAGGCGGCCGCGGTATGAAAAGGTGCGGCACCGATCCCAGGTCAAAGTCCAAAAGAAGGACGCGAACCCTTCGACAAGCTCAGGGCAGGCACTGGGCACCTTAGCTTTGAAGGGGCACGGGGGCTGAAGCCCAGCTTGCTAGATAACGCGACGGCGCGGCTGAAGCCGCGCCCCTTCAAGGCCTGTTGCCCCTCGGAGCGCCAATTCCGCTGCTCCTTTCCGCACCGGAGCAGCGTCTAAGAAAGGAGATGGATTCGGCCCCGGCATGAAAGGCAGGACCCAGCAGAAGCGAGCCATGCGCAAGTATTTCTTCCTCATCGCCGCGATCGTGCTCTTGCTGGACCGCATTACCAAGTGGGCGGTGGCCAGCAACATCGCGCTGCGTGATTACGTGGTCGTCATCCCTGGCCTGTTTCGTCTGACCCATGTGGAGAACACCGGCGCAGCTTTCGGGCTGTTCGCCGAGTCGTCGGCCCAGTGGAAAGTGGGCGCCCTGGTCAGCTTCTCCATCGTGGCGCTGGTTATTGTCTCGGCGCTGTTGTGGAAGCTCAGCCATTCCTTCAGCACTACCACCATAGGCTTGTCACTAATCCTGGGCGGGGCAACGGGCAATCTATGGGACCGCATGTTCGCCGGACACGTGGTGGATTTCCTGGATTTCTACGTGGGCAGCTATCACTGGCCGGCATTCAACGTGGCCGATAGCGCCATCGTAATCGGCGCCGTGCTGCTGGTCGCAGAAATAGTCTTCACCAAGCCAGCCACCGAGACGGTGAAGAGCAGCTCGTAGCGAACCCTGATCAAGTCTCTTCTTCGAGGACGACGGCCTTCAACGGCCGTTCGACTGACAGAAACTCCGCTGCCTCGGGTTCCCCTTATCACATCCTCGCATAGCACTCGTCACCGACAACAGGCCAGCCGCAGGTATCCAATTCTGTCGGGTGTCTCGGAGGACGGCCTTCGAGATTGCTTGCGCACTAAGCATGGAACGAGGATTACGGAAAGGATGCAAGCCATGCGGATTACCAAACTCGTAATGCTCATTGCGCTCAGCGCAGTGCTGCTGATGAGTCTCCCTGCGTATGCGGATGCCAGCTTCACCACGTATTCTCAGCCGGGGGGACTTTACGTGAACCTTACGACCAACTACGGAGGCGGCGACGGCTCCGGAGGGACCCTGTTTTCGCTTGGCCCGTTTAATTTCAGCAGCGGGATGCTGGAGTTTAGCGTGCCCGGCAGCTGGGCGACCTGGAATTGCCCACCAGCTACCGAGAGCTGCACTCCCAACGTGCTCTACAGCAATGGAGCCACCTCGTTAACGCTGATGCTACCCTTCCCGATGAACGTCGCCGGATTCGAGCTGGAGCCCGACCAGTTCGCGGTGGAGACATTTACGGCAACCTACTATGCTGCCGATCTCACCACCGTTCTGGGTACCATCACGCTTGACGTGAACGGCTCGGCGGGAGCGCTGTTGTTTGCTGCCAGCGACAGCAGCGATTTTGGCAAGATCGTGATCATCAACACGGCCGGTGATGACTTCGCGATCGCCCAGCTTCGTGCAGGCAATTTGGTTTGCTGCGGGACCCCAGAGCCAGGAACAATTGTCTTGTTTGGCTCCGGCATGCTCGGAATCTTCGCCGCGGTTTTCCGCAAGCTGAACCTGTAGTCGCCATGTTCGCCTATGACGGGGTTCAGCTTTAGTCATCGTACGCCGAATCCGCCAGCGCCAAAACATTCACGTTCCCTGATCGCTCAGTGCCCGGCATTTATCACGCAGCCGTGCAACAGACATCACTGAAAAAAGGGTAGCGGCGGGTATTCAATTTTGTCGGGTGTCTCAGGAGAGGATTCCCTGGCCTTTTTCCCACCCACTCCGACCGCAGCTGTGCGCGAGAAATTAGACCTTCAAAGTTCCTTTTTCTTGGAATCCCACTGAGCACGCTCTCATGTAAAGGAGGCCACCCAATGACCTACAGATATAGCGTCAGGGCCCGTACTCTCATTACTCTCGTTTTATTGCTGTCGTCCACGGCAATGGTCATCGCTCAGAATCCTGTGCCTTTCCTTGCTCAACCTCTGATTCCGGATGCGATTGCACCCGCCGCCCCGGGACTCACAATTGCCCTCACCGTGAACGGAACTGGATTTGTTGTGGGATCGAAGGTGTATTGGAACGGCAGCCCGCGCACCACGTTTTTCGTGAACGGCTCGCGGCTGATTGCTTTCATCCCTTCATCGGACCTCGCCCGCCCCAGCACTGCCTGGATTACAGTGGTGAGTCCCGCGCCGGGCGGCGGCGCCTCGAACATGGTGTCTCTTCCAATCCACAACCCGAGTTCCACTGTGTCGTTTCAACGCACAGATTATTCCGTCGGGGGCAATCCTCAGTTCGTGGCAACTGCCGACTTTAACCATGACGGCAAGTTGGACCTGGCTGTCGCCAATTACGGCACCGGCATGGTCTCTATTCTCTTGGGGAACGGCGACGGCAGCTTCCAAAGTTTCCAGAACTACTATGCCGGCCCGAGCGCGCAGGCGCCGATCTTAGGTGACTTTAACGGTGACGGAATCCTCGATATCGCTGTGCCCTACTGGTCGTGTTCTGTGGCCGTGCTGCTGGGGCGCGGCGATGGTACTTTCCAGCCTGCGAGTAGTTACCCGTCGGGCTGCACTGCGACCCACGGCATTGCGGCCGATCTCGACGGAGATGGCAAGCTCGATCTGGCAATCGTAAGTTGGGGTTCAGGGCTTTCCATCCTGCTGGGCAACGGTGATGGCACGTTCCGCCCGCATCTTGACTACGCGGTTGGAAGCGAACCCACGCAAGCGGCTGCTGGCGATTTCAATCGGGACGGCAAGCTCGATCTCGCCGTATCGAATTACGGATCAAATACGGTGTCCATTCTCCTTGGCAATGGCGACGGCACCTTTCAGCACCACGTTGACTATGCCACCGGAAACAACCCCACCGGAGTCAGCATCGCCGACTTCAACGAAGACGGAGTACTCGACTTGGCTGTGGCTATCCCGGCGCCGGGAGACCAGGGACCGGGAGCGGTTTCCGTCTTGCTGGGTAGGGGTGACGGGACATTTACTGCGCGCGTGGACTATCCTACTGCAGCCGGCGTCGCCAGGAGTGAGCTCGGCGACTTCAACGGGGACGGCCGGCTCGACTTGGCGGTTTCGACAGTAATGCCGGGCGTCGACATTCTTCTGGGCAATGGTGACGGCACGTTTCAGGCACCGCTGTCATTCGCGGTCGGCACCCGCTGGGTTCCTTGGAATCCTATTGCGGGCGACTTCAACGGAGATGGACGGCTAGACCTTGCCACTGGAAACTGGGGTGACGGTACGATTTCCGTGCTCCTGGCACCATAACAACCTGATCGTGAACACGAGCTGGCAAGTCGTCGTCGCCCCACCCGTACGTGAACGAGTGGGGCGACTGTTTTTCGCAGAGATTTCTTCCGCAATGTCTACTGCTTGGTAGCCACAAAGCGCGACGTGGTGCCGCGCAACTTGTCATCGACCGTGATGTTCATGGTCTTTCCGTCCGGCGTGACGGTCATCTTGCTGACGCTGATCACTTTGCCATCGCGCCTGTCCGTCTCTTCCATCATGTTCTTTCCCATGCTCTTGATGGAGACGCTGGTGGTACCCGGATCGCCTTTATACGGCGCCTCGGTTCCGTTCATCTTTGCCGTATAGGACTGGCCGGTCGGCGAAGTCATGCTCAGCTCGTCGCCGCTGACCTTGTAGGTCCACATAATCCCATTCTCGGAGATGTCCTCAACCTTGGTTGTGCGCCAGGAACCGGAGACGGCGTTCGATCCCGCCGGTCCTTTGGCGACGCGTCTGGCTTCGCCTTTTCCGGTGACCGGAGCGGCATTGGTATTGCTGCTGTCGGAAAACTCGAAGGTGAGGGTGTTTCCATCGGGCGACACCGTCATCTTCGAAGTAGCTACCGTCTTGCCGTCCTTTTTGTCGGTTTCTTCGATCTCATGGTCGTTCACAACCTTGATCGCCATCGAGTCGTAGTACGGATGGCCGCTGACTTTCTGATCATGGCCGTCCGCTTTGACGTCGACCGGTGGCACGCAAGTCTTGCACTGATACATCCCATTCTGCAGCAAATAAACATCCGGCTTCTTGGGAAACTCGGCTTTGTTCACGTCGACTTTCCAAGTGCCATCGAAGGCGCTTTGCGCCGCTGCGCCCAGCGACACCAGCATTACGGCCAGTATCGCCAACCCTTGCAATTTCCTCATCGGAGCCTCCATTTGTAAACGCGGTCGGGAATTATATCGGAGCACGAGAAAAGCGCAATGCACGTTGGTGTCTTGCCAAGGCTCGGAGGTGGTGAAGCGGCGCAACTGGCGGACAGTTACATGCGAGTAGACGGCAGCCGTTATCTCGCCGACGCCGAGTTGTACTAGCGCTAAAAGCGCGGTCAAAAATCAGGCCTCCGATTTCGCAGAGGCCTGAGCTCTTCTGACTAGCCTGACTTCTCAGTGACCGTCGAGGCAGCCTCTCTGGCCGCTGCGGTTGGGATAGCCCGTGCCGTTGTTGTAAGCCGCGTTTGACCATTCGCCCTGAATCTTCCACTGCGCGCCATTCGAGAACGTCACGAGCGGAACGTTGAAGGTCCAGGCGCACTTGTCGCCGTTCTCCTGACCACTCGAGTCGTACCACGCTCCCGGATTCGACGGATCAGTGCGCGCCTCCGACAGCTCGTGTCCGCTGACGTTGGCGAGCGCGGCCAATCCCTGCGAGTGCAGACCGGAGGTGTCACCCGGATCGCAACCGGCATCGCCGTCGAGCTTGAAGAAGAAGGCGAACTGCACCCGTTTGCCGCCGCAGGTTCCGACGCTATGCCAGGCGCAGTATCCCGCGCTACCGCGGGTCACGTCGACGTAAACCGGGTAGTAGCCGTTGCCTGACGGATCGGGGTTGGTGATCATCCTACAGACTTCCGTCAGAATGGCGCTGGTGCTGCTACCACCGGTTGCCCGGCTGGTATCGATGTAGTGTCCAGCGTAGCTGGTGCTTGGTCCCACCTGGCCGTTGGAGCCGGTGTATTCGTCGCTGGTCCGGGCATAGTTGGAGTTGCTGAAGCCCTGATACCAGCTGTCCATGCCACTGATCTTGTCACCACTGTAAGTTCCCCAGCTGGTGCCCCAGAAGATGGCGGTGCTGTTGGCGGTCGGCATGATTACGCCGCCGTGGTAAGTCATGTT
The DNA here is from genome assembly GCA_963785825.1 of uncultured Acidobacteriaceae bacterium. GTDB lineage: Bacteria > Acidobacteriota > Terriglobia > Terriglobales > Acidobacteriaceae > Bog-257. Next base: position 204,172 of record CAWAWQ010000006.1, read on the forward strand.
GGGACTGCTGCGCCGTAGCGGGCTCTGCTGTAGCATCTCATCCTGCGGTGTTCCCTTGGCCCAATGAATGCCGAGCATCGGCGGCTCGGCACTGGCGCCGGTTCGATCTGCGGGTTGGACTTGCGTGTCTGTTTGGCCGAAAGCGAGCAGGGAAATCATGCAGACAGCGAAAAGCATGACGAGCTTTCTCACGTGTTCCTCCGGAGGGCTTGCGCCTGAGTTGAATTAGAGCCCGAATCATGAGCGGGCCCGATCAAGCCGTGGCTGGAACTAAGCCCATGCCACACCCCAACGCTGGCAGGGCCGATGAATTGCAGCGACAATACTCGACGAAACTGCTGGTAGTCAAGCGCTGGGGATTACGTCAACAGGTTGGTGTCGGTGGAGCTATATCGGTCGTCGCATGGGCTGGAAGGGATTCATTGAGAAGAACCCTGATGGGGCTGGAGGTTATGTCACCCGCCACGGGAGCTTGGTTCAACGATGATCATCACTCACAACGCGGGTCGAGGCGCGGTGCGGCGGTCGTACCGGCTGCGCTCGCACTGCCGGCCGTCTGGCCGTTATCGACTGCTGCCGGGTTCATACATGTTCCCGGGTCAGGAGTATGCGTTGCCGCCGCTCGTACGCCGGGGCTCGTGCTCGCCGCTTGCGGGGGCGGCGTGCTGGGGCTGGTTGAAGTGTTAGGCTGCTGATCGGTCGACGTGCCGGTCTGCGGACTAATGGCGCCACTATTCCCTGCCGGTGCCTGGCCGACGGTGCCCGGAGCGCGTCCGGTAGTGCCCATGCTGCGTGAGGACGAAGGAGTGTTGTTTTCGCCGGCTACACCGGTGGTCGATGTGGTGCTAGTTTGCTGGTCTTGAATCGTGGTATCAGGTACCGAGTTTTGCTGGTGTCGCGTCTTGTGGCGGGCGCCTCTGGTTGCGGCAGAGCTTTGGTCAGAAGCCGAAGGGTTCTGCTGCGCCTGCGGCGACGCATTGGTGGAGTTGCTGGGATCGCTTGCCGGTTTCGAGTTCTGCGCAATCAACATACCCGAAGCCAAGACTGCTAGACATGCGCTGTACGCCAAAACCTTCATAACCGCCTCCGTACAATCGAATGCAATTGCTCCTGAACCGGGCGCTATCTACATTTTAGATCGAAACGAGCGGAACATGGTTATCCCTGTGGCCATTCAAAGCTGGACAGGGGAGGCTTGCACCGGCCTATCCCAAACTCGGAAGATCCTGGATGCTCACTGCGAAAGGGCTATTCTCGGGATGAATGACGAACCGCGATGTTGCCGCTGAAAGGAAGGCTTGGCGAGCCGCTAGGCGCAATCGCCCTTCTCGCCCTTGCACTTCGCCATAATGGCGGAGCGGAGGCGGCCTCGCAAGTCGTCGGGAAGTTCGTAAAGGTGGGAGTCGCGGTAGATCTCGATGGTCATCTTCGTCGTGTTGCAGACCACGTAGCAGTTGTGGCACCACTGGAGATGGTCTTCCAATTCCGCCTTTGTCTGGGCGTCCATCGAGTCATCAAGATAATCGGTGAGCTCCTTGAGAAAATCAGAGCAAGTCACTGTTTGCCGTCTCCACCAGTACGATTTTTGAAGTACTTATTCAAACGCTCACGCAACTGCAACCGGGCGCGAAGCAATCGAGACTTCACCGCCGGAATACTCAAATCCAAGGCATCCGCCGTCTCTTCGGTGGAGAGCCCCTCAACGTCGCGCAAGACAAACACCGTCCGAAAACTCGGCGGTAGTCCCTGGATCGTTTTGCCCAGAATCTCTTTTAGTTCGCCTTGCGTGTAAAGCTGTTCCGGATTCGGCGCCCAGTCCGCGACTTCCCGCGGCATGGAATCCTCTTCGGTTTTGATGTCCTCGTCAAGCGACACCATCCGCTCGGGTCGCCGGCGGCGCAAGCGCATCAGCGCTTCGTTCACCGCAATCCGCACCAGCCAGGTATAGAACTTCGACTGCTCATGAAAATTCGCCAGATTCTGATATGCCTTCAGAAAGGCGTCTTGCACCACGTCTTCCGCATCTTCGCGGTTCTGCGTGATGTGCTGCGCAATCCGGAAAACATTGCGGTCGTATCGGCGCACCAGTTCCTCGAAGGCGCTGATGTCGCCGGCTTTCGCCGCGTGAACCAGGGTTAATTCGTCGCCAGCCGGTTCCGTTACTCTTGGTTGGATGGTTCCCATATCTATGTAGATTCAGGATTTTACGCCCGGAACAGAACCCCGTGGCCCCATTGTACCCACTTAAGAGCTGATTGGGAAAAACCGGACGGCAAATTTTTACTATCGCGGGAGTGCTTCCCGCGACGCGTACGAGCCCAGTGGAGCTTACATCTTATGATACGGACGCGCCAACCTCGCGGATGTTACAGCCGGGAATCGATTCTGTAAATGATTTGTAGTGCGTTGGAGCCGGCCATTTCGCGCTACACTGCTTCCAGTGAACTCGGTAAGCCGTTTTGTCGCTCTTGTTCTGGCCTGTCTGATCGCTTTTTCGGACAGCGGCCTGCTCGCGCTGGAAAGCGCCTCCACTCACAAGAAGAAGTCAACGACCGCATCCTCAAGCAGTACCCATAAGTCGAGCAGCAAGTCGCACAAGACGTCGGCCTCGACTCATTCGCGCTCGCGCAAAAAGGTGACCGCCGCCCGGGCCCACCAGATGCATCGCAGCTTCGTGGCGTCCAACGATCTGCGGCCCATGGCACGGCAACTCGTCGAGTTCCGCACTCCCGCCGCCTATACCGGGGTCGAGAATTACGCTCATACTCATGCCGGAACAGAAGCGGGCGCGCTGGCCTGGTTCGCCATCGGCTACGCGCACTATCTCGATGCTCAGTATCCCGCCGCGATCGGCGCATTCGAGAAGGCGCAGCCGCTGATCGGCGAGTTGAAGGACTACACATCGTTCTTCATCGGCAACTCGTACCTGCTGAGCAATAATGCGGAGGAGTCGTTCGCTTACCTGCGCGACTTCGGCACGCGCTTTCCGGACTCGCTTTACGATCACGATGCGACCATCTCGTACGCCAAAGCTCTGCTCGCCACGAACCAGCCGACCGCCGCGATCCGCCTGCTGGAGGCGCACCGTTCGCCTGCAAGCGCCGAGACCGAGTACTTTCTGGGCAAAGCTTACGCGCAGAACGACCAGGGCCGTGCCGGAGCGGAAATTCTGCGCCGGGTGTACTACAACTACGCTACCAATTACACCGCTGACGAGGCGGCCGCCGATCTGAAAAAGATTCCCGAAACTGCGACCCTGCCGCCGGTGACCTACAGTGAGCATTTGAGACGCGCCGAAGCGCTGTATAAAGCGCGGCGCTATCCGGCTGCGGCCGACGAGTATCAGCAGGTGGTCGATCTGGCGCCCGCGGGACAGCAGTCCGCCGGGCTGATCCAACTCGCCAACTCCTACATGAAGGACGGCAACACGCGCGCCGCGCAGGCAGCGCTCGACCGCATTCCCGATGACGGCAGCGAAGCCAGCGCGGAGAAGTGGTATCAGCAGGCGGAGATTGCCCGTAACGCCAACGATGACGGCGCGCTGATGAATATCCTGGAGCACATGCGTACCGCGACCCCCAAGTCGCCGTGGCTGGAATCGGCGCTGCTCACCACGGGGAACATGTACCTGCTCCGGAAAGATTACGATCGCGCCATCGATTACTACCGCGAGATCCATGAGCGCTTCCCCACCGGAAACAAAGCCGCCTATGCGCACTGGAAGTGCGCCTGGCTCACCTACCGCCAGAATCGCAAGGACGAAGCTAAGAAGTACTTCGAGGAACAGGTTGAGTTTTATCCCGGAACCAACGAAGTTCCCAACGCCATGTACTGGCGTGGCCGCATGGCCGAGGACGATGGTGAATATGGGGTAGCGCGGACCTATTACCAGAAGGTCTCCGAGCGCTATCGCAACTACTATTACGGAGTGCTGGCGCGCAAGCGGCTGGCCACCCTGCCCGCAGCGCCGGCGGTCACCGTCGCGGTGCTGCAGCACGTCGCTCCGGCCGCCGCGCTCGATCCGGTATCGCAAGTCACCGATCCACCGGATGACGATCTGCATTACGCTCGCGCCAGGTTGCTGGAGAATGCCGGCATGACCGACCTTGCTGTGCGCGAGTTGCAAGCCGGTAGCGCCACGGGCCCGTCGTGGGAGATGATCGAGATCGCGAGGATTTATACCAGCGGCGGCGAATACTACCGCGCCTTACAGGCGTTGAAGCGCGCCATCTCCGGTTACTTCGCCATGGATGTAAACGCGCTGCCGTCACCTTACTGGCAAGGACTTTTTCCACGGCCGTACTGGGATGCCTTGCGGCGCTACTCGGAGGAAAACGGTCTCGATCCCTACCTGGTGGCGTCGCTGATCCGGCAGGAATCGGAGTTCAATCCCAGCGCGATTTCGCGCTCGAATGCATACGGCTTGATGCAACTGCTGCCAAAGACCGGCCGGGGCGAGGCCAAGAAGACCGGCGTTTCGCATTACCGCACGGATTCGCTGCTGGATCCCACGACCAACATCGAACTCGGCACCCACTATTTCCGGCAGATGGTGGATGAGTTTGGCGGTCAAATCGAGTACGCGCTGGCGGCCTACAATGCCGGCGCGAACCGGGTGCAGGATTGGCGCTCCTCCGGCACTTATCGCGACGTCGACGAATTCGTGGAGTCGATTCCCTTTACCGAAACCCGCGAATACGTACAAGCCATCGTGCGCAACGCCGAGGTGTACAAGAAGGTGTACGGGACGCCGTAGGAAGCTCTCGGCGAAAACGTCGGCATTGAATCTGATGCAGATTGCCGCGGCCGTACGCAGCGTTTAAGCGGCCCCCCCTACAGATCACTTGCGATCCGGCGATATTACGCCAACTATGTTGCCCCCACGTCCGAAATACTTGGCACGTCGTCGTCCCAGAGTACCGCCAGCGGTCGCCGAGGGCCCTGAGCTGCTGGCGATGCATGTCCCTCCCTCATCCTCAGTTCAGCCGAACAGGGTCAAGAAATAAGTTACGCTGACCACACTTCTTCATCAATCGGACTCTACCGGGCGAAGCGCACCGGGCGCACATTCGGGACGTACAACAGCATCGCCTGATCACGCGGGTCGACGGTGAGCTATGTGCCTGGGGCATCGAAGCGGTATCGCTTTCCGGTGGTGGGACTCACGACCGTCATCCCCGTCGCGCCGGTGTACTCAAAGACGGTGGAGCCCGTCTGCGCGACCATCTGACCAGGTGGAAATGGACGGAACTGGCGAAACCGTAGCCTTAAGTGACGACTAAATGTCGCAGTAGAGCTGGAACTCCGTGTGGGTTCTAGCAGTCGGCAACTTGCTGATTGTACGTTCCTCTTAATTTCAAGGAATCACCGAAATGACCGTGGTTTTGCATACGGTTTGCACACGGACGTACATTTCGCTGGTCTAACAACTTTCTTGCACACGGCGTCCCGGCTCGTCTCGAATTTCGTCACGGCAGGCGCAGATTCAGCAACTTTTTCATCCGGCCCTACTGGCGAGGACGGTTCTCCACGGTCGGCCAGCAGGAACTGGAGGGTAACCATCGCCGCGTCAGCGCGGCTGGCCAACCGACGGAACGAGCCCCGGGCGCGAGACACGAGCCGGAGTGGCGACCGATACCAAGGTATCGGGAATACCTTCGTCTGATTGTTCCGCTCGCCGACTTCTGTTGTGATGGGCTCGGGTAAAGGGAGAAGACGATGAGCAGAATGCCTCGTTCGCCATCCACACCTGCGGAGCAGATCGCTCCGATTTGACACACTGTGCGCGCTGTGGCGCAACCGATTCTCACAAGGAGGAAGACGACATGGCCAAGACCACGGAAATTGCACCGAACATCTATCGCATCTCGATATACGCCCAATGGGGAGGTTTCCAATTCAATCACTTTTTGGTGAAAGACGATGAACCGTTACTGTTTCACACCGGCCTGCGGGGCCTGCACGCGGAAATTCGTGAAGCGGTTTCCAAACTCATCAACCTTTCGGATTTGCGCCACATCAGCTTCAGCCATTTTGAGTCCGATGAGTGTGGTGCGCTGAACGAATGGCTGGGCGTGGCGCCCCAGGCTGACGTGATTTGCAGTCAAGTCGGTGCGCTAGTCAACCTTAACGACTTTATTGGCCGCGAAGCCCGCGGGCTGGCCGACGGTGAATCGTTTTCGACGGGCAAGCTCCGCTTCCGCTATTGCCAGACGCCCCATCTGCCCCACGGCTGGGATGCAGGCGTGCTTTTTGAAGAGACCCAGAAAACGCTGCTCTGCTCGGACCTGTTCCATCAGATGGGTGACGTCGAGCCGATTACTTCCGACGATGTTGTCGGGCGCTCGGGTAAAGCGATGAGGACCTTTGAGGCGGGCGTCCTGGCGGAGTACGTTCCTTACACGCCGCTCACCGCACAGAACCTCAAAAAGCTTGCTGATCTGAAACCGAAAACGCTCGCCATCATGCACGGCTCGAGTTTCACGGGCGACTGCGCCCGCGCACTCGGTGACCTGGACGATGTGTATCGCGAAGTCTTCGGCCGGGAGAAGCGAGCGCAAGCCGTTAGCTCGTAGCGAGTGCATGTTATTGCTTCCATCATCAAACGCGCATTGTTCGGATATGCGCGTATTGCGAATCTCGGAGCTCTGAAGATGTTGGCCGGTGATAGTGCAAGGTTTTGCAGGAGGCTAGTCGTCCTCTGCCTGGCTTTGTTCGCAGGATCTCCACTTTACGGACAATCTGAATCGAGTGCTACGAGCCAACAAACGGCGTCCTACGGCGCCGCTGGCTTTGCTGCACGGGATACCTCTGCCCTAGATTTTCAGCAGCAGAGTCCTTACCTGGGAGGAGTGCCCGCGGGCACAGCCAGCCCAACGCCGCTATCACTTTCGCTGGAAGACGCCGTAGCTCGCGGTCTGCGGCAAAACCTTGGAGGGCTGCTCTCCAGCGACGCAATCTCCGGCGCGCACGGCGAACGCTGGCAAGCACTCAGCGCGTTGCTGCCAAATCTGACCACCGCCACTAGCTTCGGCGTTCGCCAGGTTGATCTGAGAGCGACCATAGGCCTCAACATCCCTGTCCCTGGCGTTCCACCCGTCACCGGGCCTTTTGGGGTCTTCGACACACGTGCTTACCTCGATCAATCAGTTTTCAACTGGGAGTCCATCGAGCGCGTACGATCTTCGACTGCGCAAGTGAAGTCGGCCCAGTACAGTTACAAGAATGCCCGCGAACTGATTGTTCTTGTGGTGGCGTCAAATTATCTGCTGGTCATTGCCGACCAGTCGCAAGTCAAGTCCGCTTTATCCCAGCGCGACACGGCGAAAGTGCTCTTCGATCAGACGACCGACCAGAAGCAAGCCGGGCTTGCGGCTGCGGTTGACGTGTTGAGGTCCGATGTCGAGCTTCAGGCCCGCGAACAAAGGTTTATCGTCGCGCGGAACAATCTAGCTAAGCAGAAGTTGGTTCTGGCGCGAGCGATTGGACTTCCGGCGGGTCAGACGTTCGACATAACCACCGAAGTTGCTTATAAGCCGCTTACGACTTCAACCCTCGACGAAGCATTGCAGCAGGCGTACACCTCTCGCGCGGACTATAAAAGCCTTACAGAGCAAGTGCGTTCCGCTGAGATGGAAAAGAAGGCCGCTTCAGCCGAGCGTTATCCAACACTGTCCGCCCTGGTCGATTACGGAGCCATCGGCACCAATCCCGCGTCGAGTCATGGCACAGTTGACGCTGCCGGGGTGCTCCGATTCCCCATTTTCCAGGGAGGCAGGGTTCACGGAGATAACCTTGTCGCCGATGCGCTTCTGACAAGGGCGAAGCAACGCTTGGAAGATCTCCGTGCCAGCATTGACCAGGAGGTTCGTGACGCTTTCCTCGACCTGCAAGATACCGCCCAGGAAGTGTCGGTTGAGAACAATGCCGTCCGGCTCGCTACTCAGACCCTGCAGCAATCACGTGATCGCTTCGCCTCGGGAGTAACGGACAACATCGAAGTGGTTCAGGCGCAGGAATCCCTGGCGGACGCGAACGACGCATATATCGCCAGCCTTTACCGCTATAACATCGCAAAAATCTCTATGGCGCGAGCGATCGGGGTTGCGGAATCGAACTACGCGCTGTATCTGAAAGGCCAGTAAAATGCCCGACCAAGAGACGACTAGGGACCCGGAAAGTTCATCTTCCTCAACGCCCAACACCGCAACGGAGAGCCCCACCACGCCGCCGCCCGTCGTCTATCCGAAACGGCGTTCTCGCAAGCGCTGGATTATCGGCGCTGCCGTGGTAGTAGTGCTTGTCGGTGGCATCTTTCTGTGGCACTACTTCTCGGGGTTCGAGAGCACCGACGATGCGCAAGTTGATGTTCACCTCTATCCGGTGAGCGCACGGATCTCCGGCTACGTGCAAGCGGTGCACGTGGGAGACAACCAGAATGTGCAGCAAGGCGCCACACTGGTAGAGATTGACCCAAAAGACTATCAAGTCGCTGTGGCGAAAGCGCAGGCGAACCTCGAAACCGCGGAAGCCTCCGCTCGTGCCCTCAACATCGATGTGCCCATTAGTTCGGTGGACACCATTAGCCAACTGAAGTTCACATCTTCGGACATCGAAAACGCCAAAGCCGCAATCGCCGCCGGGGAGAAACAAGTTGCCGCCGCACAGGCACGAATCCTGGAAGCCGAGGCGCAAAACGTGAAGGCCCAGGACGACGTCCAGCGTTACCACCTGCTGCTGACCAAGGAAGAAGTACCTAAGCAGACTTATGACTACGCGGTAGCCGCAGCACAAACGGATACTGCCGCAGTAGCGGCCGCCAAAGCGGAAGAGGCAGCTGCTGAACAGAATGTTGAGGAGGCGCGCAGCCGGCTCGTGGAAGCGATTGCGCGGAATGAATCCGCCCGGGCTGGACCGCAACGGGTGGCGTCCACTCACGCCCGCGCTCTCTCAGCCGTGGCCGACGTAGCGCAGAAGAGGGCGGAGCTCGACCAGGCCGAGCTGAATTTGGGATACACCAGGATATTGGCGCCGGTTACTGGCGAGGTGACCAAGAACGTGGTCGTGGGATTGAATATCGATCCCGGCGAACAATTGCTTACGGTAGTTCCGCTGGATCAAGTATGGATCACTGCGAATTTCAAAGAGACCCAACTCAAACACATGAGCGTGGGCCAGAAAGCAACAATTGTCCTTGACTCGAACGGCCGCACGTACCGCGGTCACGTGGACAGCATTGCGGGCGGAACGGGACCCATCTTCAGCTTGCTGCCACCGGAAAACGCAACGGGCAACTACGTGAAAATCGTTCAGCGTGTTCCCGTAAAGATCGTTCTCGAGCCAGGCGAAAATCGTGACCACCAGCTTCGGCCGGGTATGAATGTCGAGGCGAAAGTGTACTTGCGATGAGCGCCGCAGCGCTGACTCTTCCGTCGGAGCAGGTCGTCTGGCGCCCCAAGGTGAATCCTTGGGCGATTGCCGCCACCGTGTCGATGGCAGCGTTTATCGAGGTCCTGGACACGAGCGTTGCCAACGTTGCGTTGCCTTACATCGCCGGCGGCCTGGGAGCCAGCTACGACGACAGCACTTGGGTACTCACCTCGTATCTCGCTGCCAACGCGATCGTGCTACCCATCAGCGGATGGCTCGCGGAGATGATCGGTCGCAAGCGGTATTTCATGATGTCGCTCAGTATTTTCACGGCGAGTTCACTGCTTTGCGGCTTAGCGCCTAGCCTTCCGCTATTGCTGTTCTTTCGAGCTCTGCAAGGCATCGGCGGCGGCGGACTGCAACCGATGGCACAGGCCATTCTCAACGATACGTTTCCTCCAGAGCAGCGCGGCCAGGCGTTTGCTGTCTATGGCGTTACTGCAGTTCTCGCCCCTACCGTCGGGCCTATGCTGGGAGGCTGGATTACTGACAGCTACTCCTGGCGCTGGATATTTTTCATCACGTTGCCCGTGGTCCTCCTGGCTCTTTATTTGACTCACACCCTGGTCGAAGATCCGCCGTTTCTCCGTCGCTTAAAGCGCGGTGGGATCCGGGTGGACTACATCGGAATATCCATGTTGGCGCTGGGAGTGGGTTCGCTGCAGATACTTCTGGACAAGGGACAGGAAGACGATTGGTTTGGCTCACATTTCATCACCACCCTGGTGATAACCGCAGCAGTTTGCCTTATCACGCTGGTCATCTGGGAATGGTTCCGCAAAGAGCCGATCATCGATGTCCGCATGTTCAAGAGCTTCAACTTCGCGACAGCGAACTTAATGATGTTCATGATGGGCTTCATGCTCTTCAGCACCCTGGTCTTGATTCCAGAATTTCTGCAGACGCTAATGGGTTACACGGCAGAGCTTGCCGGTCTCGTCCTGTCCGGCGGCGGGGTTGTGTTGCTGGTGATGATGCCCATCGTCGGCCGGCTTACATCAAAGATTCAAGCCCGATGGCTGATCGCGACGGGATGGCTGTGCCTTGCCATCGGACTATTCTATTGCGCACACCAGATTGATTTGTTCGTCAGCTTCCGCGTTGCGATGTGGCTGCGCGTCGCCCAAGTGGTAGGAATCGGATTTCTATTTGTTCCCATCACGGCAGCAGGTTACATCGGAGTTCCTGAAGAGAAAGGCAATAGCGTCTCCGGCATAATCAACTTCATGCGCAATATCGGCGGCAGTATCGGAACTTCCGTCGTGACCACCATGATTGCCCGACGGGCTCAATATCACCAGCAAATCCTGGTCGGCCACATCACTCCCGATTCCCCTGCATATCGTTCGGCACTCCATGCACTGAGCGCAAGAATCGCGCACTCAGGGCTTCGGGCCGCGGACGCCCACGACCAGGCAGTTGCAAGGTTCTATGAATTGGTGCATCGCCAAGGCGGCGCACTGTCCTACATGGACATCTTTTGGACCCTGGGAGCTCTCTGCTCCGTGATGTTTGTACTTGCGTTTTTCTTGAAGAAGAATGATCCAGGAGCGGGCGGCCAGGTTGCGGCGGGTTAGGTGTCGTCATGATGATTCAAGCCGTATCGATCGAACGTGAATTTGGCTGCGGCGGTTCGGCGATTGCCGCAAAGCTGGCCGAGCTTCTGGGTTGGAAGCTGTGGGACCACGAACTAACCCAGGAAATCGCGCGGCTGACCAACAGTACGCCGCAAGTGGTCGAGAAGCGGGAATGGAAAAATGATCCCGCAGTTTATCGCGTCTTTAAGTCTTTTCTCCGAGGAGCATTCGAGGGGGGCCTACCGCCAACGGATCGGTTGGAGCTGCTTGATGCTCGCCGAATCGCCACCGTCTCCGAGCTGGTGGTCAATCACGCGCTTTCAGGCGGCCCCTGCGTAATCGTTGGCCGGGGCTCGCAATATTTTCTTCGCGATCGCAAGGATGTGTTTCGGGTATTCCTCTATGCTTCTCGCAACTCTAAAATCCACAGACTGATCACTGCTGGAACGCCGGAAGAAAAGGCAATAACGGACGTTGACACCATCGACACAGATCGCGCCGCCTTCGTCAAAAGATACCTTAAGCTGAACTGGCCGGATCGCCACCTGTATGACGCAATGCTTAATACAGAGAGAGGCGATTCTTTTGTCGCTGAAATGCTCGCTCACTGCGTCCAACAGGCTGCTGGGTAGTATCAAGCGTTTTTCAACGTCCCGAATTCACTGTGAGTCGAGTCGTTGCGTGATCCGCGAACCGTCAGTGTCAAGGCGATACGTACCATCGCCCAATAGATTTGTCTCTTTGTACCCGATAAAATGCGCCGGGTTGAGGTCTGCTCATGCAGGCGAAACTTCACTCACGACCTGACTTCTATTGATCGACACGTTGGTATCAGTCGACGCGACGGAAAAAGCTTACTGATTCTCTCTGTTGTTCACTCGATCTGCCAATCGCGCCGAAGCTGCGACGGTAACGGAACGCCAGTAGCTGCTCGTCGATCGAGGCGGGCTATCCATCAACTCCGACCCCTCGAGCCCGATGCCGGCGCTTCCGCCGATCACGACAACGGCTTGACCCAGCAGTTCAGGTTTCCGCTGGATTGAGAGACGGTGATGGCAGTGCTCATAAATAATGCTCCGATCAGCAGTAGCTCGATTAAGCCAGAAGTGCGCGGACGAATCCATTGGACGAACGTATCGATTAACACCAAAGCATGCGTTGAACATTCAGGCGCAGGATGCCATAAGGTACATCGAGCGGCATCGGTTCCGGCACGATGTCGAGGGGAATTTGACGCGGTGATTCGACTTTCGTCACGTCGGACGGCAGTACATCGTTTCGCCGCAGCGCCGAGTTTCTCCAAATGACGATTTCCGAGCTTAGAGTTGTTGGCGCCCGATCGATCCCAGTTGAGGGCTACGGATAGGTATTGATCGGCGCCGCTTTCCGGGAACCGTTGCGGTCCGGCCTCAGCTGTTGCTGGGTCAGTTCGGCGAACATTTGAAGATTGCGCGCGAAGACGGACTGCATCTCGTCCAGCGCATTCCTCACCCACAATCGATCAAAGATCATCCACATCGAGATCAATCCCAGCAGCACACCAACGAGGCGGTCTCGCGCAATGGCAAGCGACGTTTGAATGGTGAACTCCTGCAAATTGATAAGGTCGAAGGCGAGGGCGAGCTGCAAGCCAAGAAAGGAGATCCGCGGCGTCGCGGTGGCGATCCAGGCTGCGATCGCCGTAGCCACGACGAATAGCACGGTGAATCCGACGATGGAATCGAGATAAGGAAGCACGAACACCTGCGCGCCCATGCCGAGAATGAGGCCGCCGATGATAAATCCTCCGAGGCGGAGGACCCCCCCTCTGCCGTGACGAACCGATCGTCAAGACGGCAGTAAGTAAACACGTGATTATCGAGCTTTTGAGGCCCGGCCAATCGATGGCGGTATAAGTAACGTAGCAAACCAATGCCGCCAGCGAGCCTCGCACAGCGAACTGCAGGTGAGCAAGATTGGAAAATGCGTCAGGTGCAAAAAAGTTCTGATGGAGATCTTCATCCATGGGCGCGCGCATCAGGAAATCCGACGTGGTCTTTGAACCCGAAAATGCCTGCGGGATGAGCGCCACAGTTTTTTCCATGGCCGAAAGGAAGGGCAGGTTCGACGGCCTTTCCTGCGTGGAAAAATCAATCTGTGGCGTCAACTGTCCCGCCAGCAAATGCCGGCGGAGTTCGGCAATGTTGTCCGCCAGGCCCGAGCACCACTTCCGGTCTTCCGCACTGAGCGCACGGGGCTGGAGCTGAAGGCGGTTCGCATGCTCGCGGTGAGGTTCACCAAACGGCCGACCAGAGCGACCGCCGCATTCATCTGCGCGATGAAGTGCCTGCTGTACCCGGAGCGCAGAAGCAGCCTTCGAAGTCTCGAAGTTCCAAGGCCGGAATACTGCGCAATCGTTGTATCCGTTTGCACGCGAACCGGCAGGTCCACGCCAATGTCTCGCAAGATTTCCTCGACTGCCTTCGGTACTGTCCTAATCCGGAAATTAGGACACTACCGACTTTTCAGTCGTTTTGATGCTGTCGTGACCAAGAGCTTTTGACACATGCTCCAGCGGCAGTTTTCTGGACAAGGCCATTGCGGCGAACGTGTTGCGCAGCTTGTGGAAGTGGCACCTGATGGGACGGCGGAGTTCGTCTCGCAAATTCGCTACTGCGAAGAGAACACGGAGCCGACGTTCCCAACGCGCCGTTTCTGAGTTGATGTCATGGTAGGGATTGCAAAAGAAATATTCGGGATGTGATCTGCGTTCGGCCGGGAGTCGCATCAACTCTTCGTAGACTTCAGGCGGCAGAGGAACGTAGACGGGATTACCCGTTTTCTGACGGTTCGTGTCAACGCACCAGTGATTCGTTTCGTCGTCGTATACAAGCTCAAGACAGCATCGGCGATCGCCAGTCCAAGCCAGTGCATCACGAAAACGAGAGCCCGCAGCCGGGGGCGCCAGCCATCGCCCGTCTGTCTCGCTACCCAGAAGACCAATGACATGAGATTGCGCTCACTTTAGAGAAGCGAGTGGCGCGTTAGAATGATAGGCGACTTTGAATTCAAAGTCGCCCACTATCTCTATATATCGTAGTACATCTGAAACTCGTAGGGATGGGGACGCAGACGCATCGCGTTCACTTCCTTCTCCCGTTTGTAATCGATGTACGTGTTCAGCGTCTCCTCGGTAAAGACATCGCCCTTCAGCAGGAACTGGTAGTCGCGCGCGAGACAATCGAGCGCGCCTTCCAACGAGCCCGGCATGGAAGGAACCTTGGCCAACTCTTCCGGACCGAGATCGTAGATGTCCTTGTCGAGCGGCTGGCCGGGATCGATTTTGTTCTCGATGCCGTCGAGTCCGGCCATGAGCATCGCGGAGAACGCCAGATACGGATTGCAGCTGGGATCGGGCGGACGGAATTCCACGCGCTTCGCCTTGGGCGACGCCGAATACATCGGGATGCGACATGCTGCCGAACGATTGCGGCGCGAGTAGGCCAGGTTCACCGGCGCCTCGAAGCCGGGAACGAGCCGCTTGTAGGAGTTGGTGGTGGGAGCGATCAACGCCGACAGTGCCGGCCCATGCTTGATCAGCCCTCCGATGTACCACAGCGCGAGTTGCGACAGTCCCGCGTAGCCATCGCCGGCGAACAAGGGCTTGCCGTCTTTCCACAACGACTGGTGGGTATGCATACCGCTGCCGTTGTCCTGGAAGAGCGGCTTGGGCATGAAGGTCACCGTCTTGCCATACTGGTTTGCGACATTTTTTACGATGTACTTGTAGAGCATCATTGCGTCAGCCGAGCGGATCAGCGAGTCGAACTTCAGGTCGATCTCCGTCTGGCCGCCCGTGGCGACTTCGTGGTGATGGCATTCGACGACCAGTCCGCAACTCTGCATGGTCATCGCCATCTCGCTGCGCAGGTCCTGGTAATGATCCGTGGGCGCGACCGGGAAGTAGCCTTCCTTGTAGCGCGGACGATATCCCAGGTTGTTCTCCAGCCGCCCGGAGTTCCAGCGCCCCTCTTCGGCATCAATGAAGTAGTAGCCCTCGTGCTCGTTCTGATCGAAACGGATGTTGTCGAAGATGAAGAATTCGGCCTCGGCGCCGAAATACGCGGTATCAGCCAGTCCGGTCGAGGCAAGATACATCTCGGCCTTTTTGGCGATGTAGCGGGGATCGCGATCGTAGCGCTGCTTGGTGACCGGATCGATGACGTCGCACACCATCACCAGCGTTGGAACTTCGGTGAAGGGATCCAGCATGTATTTGGCGGCGTCGGGGATGAGCAGCATGTCGCTCTCGTGAATGGCTGCCCAGCCGCGGATAGAGGAGCCGTCCATCCCGAAGCCTTCCTCAAACGACGATTCGCTGAGTTGCCCAATGGGATAAGAGACGTGGTGCCACAATCCCGGTAGATCGGTGAAGCGCAAGTCGAGCACTTGCACGTTGTTTTCTTTCACAAAATCCATGACCGCCTTGGGATCAGGCTTGGTATCGCCCATTCAAATTCTCCTTTACAAATCCTCATCGCGTACGCGGTTGCGTCGCGCAGGATAACAGTTATGTCGTGCAGTGGAATTGGTTCCGAACGTCTCGCGGTTCCGCATCGGTTCTGTACCGAAAGCTGAGAGCATTTCGGGATAAAAAGCGGGTGTGCGAAGCTTCATCGATTCACGATTGCGTGAAGCCACGACGTGTCGATCTTGGCTCACCCGCAAGCATACGAGGGCGACTTTCGGGTGGGAAATACAATGTTTTTATAACCGCGATAAGCAGTCTTTATAGGCGCAGCGTGGATTTGATTCGGTTTTGCTACTCACGTCGAGGGGAAGAGAGCTTTTTGCAGCGGAAATGGTGCATTCAGGATGCGCGAACCAGTTCCTTTATCGCCGGAGTTCCGTTCTGGGACTCCTGGCAAAGAACCAGGGGACGGGCTGGCGTGGAGTGTGAGAAAGTGGAGTATCCGACAAATGCCCTGGAGGCGCGTTTCGACAGCGGATCGCTGAGCGCGTGATATATGGACTTCGATCAGCTGGAGACATTTCTGGAAGTGGCACGGCTCAGCAGCTTTTCGCGGGCTGCCGAGCGCCGATTCCGGACGCAGCCGGCAATTTCTGCCCAGATTCGCGCGCTGGAAGAAGAAGTCGGCGCCAAGGTGCTCGACCGCAGCGGTGGAAAGGTGTCCATCACCGGCGCGGGCAAGGTCTTTCAGAAATATGCGGAGGACGTTCTCGAACAGCGACGCGTCATGCTGATTGCCCTGGCGGAAATGCATAGGGTACCGCGTGGCGAGCTCGTGGTTTCCGCCAATGAAGGCACTTGCCTGCACATCTTGCCTGAGGTCTTTGCCGATTTTAAGCGCCAGTATCCCGATGTCGCAGTCAGCGTCAACCGGCAGGAACACAAGAAAATCCTCGAGGCAATCATCGACAACTCGTGCGACTTCGGCGTGATCTCGATGCCGGTGAGCGACAAGCGGCTCACGGTGGTTCCCATCCACCGCGACGAATGGGTGGTGATTACGCCGCCGAAGCATCCGCTGGCGGACCAACAATGCGTGCGGATTGCGGACGTGGTGCAATACCCGTTGCTGTTGCCCAAACTCGGTCGCACTCGCGACACCCTGGAAGAGCTGTTTCATGATCGCCATCTGAAACCGGCGGTCTCCATGGAACTGGACTCGAGCGAACTGATGAAGCGTTTCGTTGCGGTCGGGGTCGGGGTGGGATTCATTCCTCGATCCAACGTAGTGGAAGATTTGCGGGCAAACGTACTGGCCATGGTCACTCTGACGGATGCAACCATCCAGCGCGATCTTGCCCTGGTTTTCCGCAAAGACAAGGCGCTCAGTCGTGCCGCCCTGGCCTTCATCGATATCGCGGTCAAGCTGAAAGCGGCAGCGCCGGCGCTGATGGCGGTGGGCCCTGGCGCTTAGCTGTTAGCGTTTAGCTCTTAGCTTTTCGCCGTCAAACCAGGTTTGCTAACGGCTAGAGGCTGCTCGCGACATTAATCTCGAATTCACATTCACGCCCAACGGCAATGTGTTATTTTTACAATTCGATTGCAACTTTCTCCTTCTCGGAGGCGCTCATAAATTGGCCAAGGACATGGTCCCCAAGCGCATCTTCCTCACCAAAGGTGTGGGAAAGCACAAAGAACGACTCACCTCTTTCGAATTGGGCTTACGCGATGCAGGCATCGCTGCGCAAAACCTGGTGCGGGTCTCCTCCATCTTTCCGCCCAATTGCAGACTGATCACGCGCAAAGAAGGGCTCACGTATCTCTCGCCTGGTGAAGTTGTTTTTGCGGTGGTGGCGGAGAACTCCACGCGCGAACCGCATCGCTTGGTCGCGTCCAGCATCGGAGTGGCGATTCCGGCAGACCGCAGCACCTATGGCTACTTGAGCGAGCACCACTCGTTCGGCGAAAAGGAAGACCTCGCCGGCGACTACGCCGAGGAACTGGCGGCGGAGATGTTGGCCACCACGCTCGACGTCGAGTTCGACGCCGACAAATCCTGGGACGAGAAGAAAGAGGTCTACCGGCTCTCCAACAAGATCGTGCGCACGGCCAACATCACGCAAAGCGCAGTGGGCGACAAGCGGGGCCTGTGGACCACGGTCATCGCCGCGGCGATATTGATCTTCGAGTAAATCGGCTGCTCTGAAACCTACCTGTGCGATGATGTACGACATGAAGCGCGCGCTACGCAATGTCAGCAGTAAAGACCAAGTTGTCATCCCAGCTGCGTTGCGCGAGGAAATGGGACTGGTTCCCGGGACGCGCGTTGCGGTCGAGCGCCAGGGCGACACAATCGTTCTGCGTCCTGTTACCCGCGCCGTGATCCGCAGCCTGCGGGGCTCATTCCGAGGAATGGGCTGGAGGAGCTGCACGACCGGGAACATCGCAACGACAAACGCTAGCTGATGAAGAGCTATGCATTCGCGCCGAGCATTCCGGCCTGTTTCACAATCAGCATGTACTGCCCTACGCCGACGCATTCGCTGCGTCTTTGGCAGCAAGCGAAGGCGTTACACTGACTACCGCAGATTACGATTTCAAACAGGTTAAGGACACAGTGTCGGTTTAATTTTGCCCGCGAAACGGGGCTCCTAGCTTAGCTAGCCCAGCAGCAGGTCGCCTCTACGGCGTAATCTCGAAAATCACATTCGACTGGTTTGCGCCGTAAATGTTCCCATTCGCGTCCATAACCATTGGACCATAGGGATGTCCGCCATCGCTACCTCCGGTAAAGTCGTGGAGATCGCTGAGGATCCAGCTGCCACTGGAGGGAGTCAATTCGAGTGCAAAACCGAAACTGTGCGCGCCTGTGTATGGGTCGGCAGCGTAAACATTGCCCACCGGATCGAGGACCACGCCTCCGGCGGGACCATACCAGTCCTCCCCATTTGCTACGCCGGAGAAAAGCACGTTGAGCTGCTGGGTGGAAGGGTTGTACTGGAACACCCCACCGTTGCCGTTGGGACCGTTATTCTCGAGTGTGCCGTATAGCTTGCCCGATTGATCCAGCGCAAGGCTGCCCGTGGGCGAATCTCCATTGCTCCTGCGGAACCCAAAAGCGGTGTTCTCGGTCCATCCGGATCCTGATGGCGTCAGTTCGAAGATGCTGCCGCACCAGTTAGGGAGTTGAGGATCGCCGCAGTCTTGGGCGCCGCCAAAGCCTCCTACGCCCCAAAGCTTTCCACTTCTATCGAAGATCAAACCACCGTTAGGCCAGCCAGCCCCGTCGGAATCGGCAAATTCATGGATAACGTTGAACGTCCAGCCACTGCCCGACGGCGATAACTCCCAGACGCTGCCTTTATGGCGCTGACTGTCGGAGTTAGTGGCGGTGCCGTAGATATTGCCCGCCTGGTCTAGGATCAGAGGACCCTTTGGATAGGCGCCGTCAAGACCGAAGGTGAACTGATAGAGCGTGGTCTTCCTCCACGGACAATTGAACGCCCCGCAAATCCTCGGCGGCGGTTGCAATCGAAATACCGTCCCGCAACCCAATCCGGAGCAATCGGTGGTGCCACCAAGAGACGTGGTCCCGTAGATGCTGCCGTCGGCGGCAACTGTCACCGGTGCAGCCGGAGCCCAACCGTCACTTCTTCCGGTAAAGCGATAGAGGATGCTGAAAATCCACTGCGTACCGTGGCGCGACAGCTTAAACACCGTTCCGCAGCCATAATCGTCGCCGCAGTTATTGATGCCGCCCTCGAAAGCGGTGCCGTAGAGATTTCCTTGCCGGTCGATGGTTAAACCGTTAATAAGCTGATTGCCATCTGCTCCACCGTTGAGGGTATGCAGGACCGTGAAGCTCTGGGCGTGGGACAGCATGCCAAAACAGATCAGTCCAATCACGAGTATTGCATTAGTTGCAAGTTGACGGCGGGCGGCTATAAGCCAGAATCTTACTGTGAGTTGGTGCAGGCTCCTCATTTGCGCTCCTTTCAAAACGCCGTCGTCCTGAACGGGTGGCTTAAAGTTTGCAATTGTGTGCCTGCGAAAAATCCCGGTCAAGTTAATTCCACATTGCGGCGTGAATATCTGAACTGGAAAGGTTAGCAGCACGCCCAGACGGCAAGTCGCACGGTTTATCACAGCTTAGTGTCCGCAAAACCAGGCTATCGCCGGTACGGCTTCGGCTGCGGCCCTTTTTCCAGTGTCTCGCGATTCCAGATGAGCCCTTCACGGCTGTAGTTGGCCATTTCGAAATCCTGCGTCAACTCCAGCGCGTCCACCGGACAGGCGTCCTCGCAGAGGCCGCAGAACATGCAGCGGCTCAGGTCGTAGGTGAACTCGGTGAGTTCCTTGCGGCGGGTCTTCTCGTTGCGTTCACTGCCTACAATAATCAGGTTCTCGGGACAGGCCAGGGCGCACAAATCGCAGGCAATACAAAGGGTTTCGTCGGTCTCAGGATGATTGTTGAGTCGCGGCGCACCGCGGAAGCGCTCCGCCACCTGGGGCCGTTGCAGCGGGTATTGCTCGGTATAGACATTCTTCGGGTCCTGATTGCGGAAGGTGACCTTCAGGCCCTTAATTAGGTCCACGAAGAGCATTTTGCGTAGGACAGTGTTCACCCTCGAACCCCTCGACTTGCTCGCAGTGTAGCACAGGCAAGCGACGCATCGGCCTAATCGGCATAGGGGGGAGAGTCGCCTCTCCTCCCCTGCCACACCACCGTACATGCGGGTCCGCATACGGCGGTTCGATAGGTGAGTCCCCCGATGAATTGGCAGGCTGGGGGTTTGCGGTCTGGGGACGCCGTGTGGGTTTCACTTCTCGCGTTAGCATCCATCGCGGGCTTCACCCGCTCCCTGCCTACGGAGGCCCGCCGAGGCGGGATGGCTAGTGCAGTACTCTCATCGAGACCCAGGCACTACTGACCCTTCTTATGGTTCGGGCCTTCCTCACTCTCGTGAGTACTACGCCCTCTGCTGACTTCTGCCATGCGGTCAGACCACCTTACGATGGCCTCAGTCACGATTCCGTGACGCATAGCAGATCTCCCGTGATAAGCTCGACCGCCTTCCACGCACGACCGCCGGATTTACCACCAGTGCCCTTGATGGATATGGGCTTCGCGGTTGCTTGCCCGCTCGCCCCGTGCCGTAGGCCTCATCATCCGGTTCTTGTTCATCGGCCCGCGTGTTTGCTCCACGCTTCCTTCAGACCCCACCTCGCGGTAACGCCCTTGCGCCTCGCTAGACCTTCACCTCCATCAGGTTGGCCGGAGGACTTTCACCTCTAAGCTGTCGAACATGCACGGCGTACTAGCAGAAGGCCTGCCTTGCGGCAGGCCTTGGACGGAGCGGCAGTAGCATTTTTCACTGCGGCGGATTCGTACCGTTGCCGCCGGTGTTGCCGTTCGTAGTCGTGTTCGCCCACGGAATGTCGGTGGCCTGGCGCTCGTACAGTGGCTTGTTCTGGTCGTTGGTGTTGCTTTGCGGAGAGGCCGAGTTGGGTGAGCTCGGCACGGCGTTCGGGTTTGTGGTCGAAGGATTGTTCACCCCCTGATTATTCACTCCCCGACCCGTGGTTTCTCCGTTTTGCGGGTTGCTGTTCAGCTCGCCTTGGCGTGCCGCTTGTGCATCATGGTTCGCCTGGCTCTCCGTCATCCCGGTGTTGTTGGCCGGACTATTACCGACCTGCGAATTTGCTCCCGTCGGCGAACTTGGCGCTGCCGGCGTTTGGCTGGTCACCGGCGGACTTGCCTCTTGTGGTGGATTGTTCGTACTTTGCGCCCCGGAAGTCGCCGTGGACGACTGCTGCAACATCGCGATCAACTGCGGCTGAGGCGGTGTGGCGGGCTCGGAAGTCGTGGGTGTTTCTTTGGGATTCTCACCACTGCTATCGCTCATCGGCTGCGAGCCATTGCTCCGCCCTAAACCACAACTGCTGGCGACATCTCGTACCCCCGCAACCTGGATGCTGTTGGAGGCGTGCGCCGTGGCTTCACCACCCTGGCTGCTGGCTTCACTGGATTGGTTCTCGCTCCCATTTACCTCGACTTCGTGGCCGACCTTCGACTGTAGTGCCGTATCGTCGCCCACCAGCTTGTATTGCATTCCATTCTGATCGGTCAGGGTAAAGTTGCCGGCTGAACCGCTCACGCATCCTCGAACAACGGTAGCCGGTGTGGCTGAGGACTGGCTGCTCATTTGCGAATTCTGGTTCTCGGATTTGGGCGGTATGGCAGCGCCTGGCGTATCCTGCGCAATCGCAAAACCGACCGCCAGCAGCGCCCAGAGTACCGCAAGAAGAATTTTGTTCACGTTCTCACCTCCTACGCCTTTCATAGTTGGAACTTCGCGGCGCAGCAGGGGTTTTCCGACAAGACCGCCGAATCCTGAGCGGCTGGTCAGGATAGTCGCAATTCGCTGTTCGCTTCTCGCTATTCGCCAGAACGCGTTGGTGTCGGCTTTGTACTCGCAGAGTTATCGCTCCTCTGGCGAAAAGCGAAGAAGCCCTCCTCGGATAAACTAATCGTGATGACCTCTCCGCCGTTCGATTGGTGGCAATTCGATGCATATCTCTTCGACATCGACGGTACGTTGGTGAATGCTCGCGGCGGCGTGCACTACAACTCGTTTCACACCGCGCTGCGCATGGTTTACGGCTGCGACGGCCGCATCGATCCTGTGCCCGTACACGGCAACACCGATATCGGCATACTTCGCGCCACCCTCAGCCACTATGGCAAATTGCCTGACGATTTCGAGGACCGTCTGCCGGCGGCCCTGGAGATGATGTGCTCCGAGGTTGCTCGCAATGCAGAGCAGATGCAGGTGGAGCTCTGTCCAGCGATTCGTGATTTGCTCTCCGCTCTTCGCGACCGGGGCAAGCTGATCGGAATCGTGACCGGCAACCTGGAGCGGATCGGCTGGTGCAAGCTGGAGCGCGCCGGAGTGCGCGACTACTTTCATTTCGGCTCATTCAGTGACGCGCGAGAGAAACGCGAGGACATTTTTCGCCACGGCATCCAACTCGCCCGCGAGTTGCGTGGCCCAAATACCCGAGTGTGTTTGATTGGCGACACGCCGAGTGACATTCGCGCCGCCGCCGAGACCGGTGTTCCGGTCGTCGCTGTCGCCACCGGAATCTTTTCCGGAGACGCACTAGCTAGAGAAGTCCCCACTCTGTGTGTGAAGGACTGTTCCGAGCTGCTGGCAATCACTTGAGAGGCGACAACGACCGAGCCAGTGGCTTACAATTTCGCTACGCATGCGCTTTTCTTTGGGGATATTGTTCCTTTGGGCTGCGGCGACCCTGGTGTCCGCGCAGCAAATTACCGGCCCATCCGCGGGTGATCCTCCGCAAAATCCACCAGCCAGCGCGCAGAATGTCGGGCAGGCACCGCAGCCGCCCGGTGGTTCGACTCCGAGTCCGAAAACCCAGGCGCCGTCAGGGGCCTCCGCTCAGCAGTCCGCCCCCGCACAAGCAGATTCGGCCAGCACTGCTGCTGCATCCGGGACAGCTATTCTCCCCACGGTCAGTCCCCGCGAGATGGCCGAAGCTAAGCGCCAATTTCGTGCCGGCGCGAAGCTGAAGTCAAAAGGCGATCTGGATGCCGCCTTCGACAAGTTCAGCAGCGCTTCCGAACTGAATCCGCGAAACTTTGACTACCTTACTGCCCGCGAGTTCACCCGGCAAGAGCTGGTGATGAACTGCCTGGAAGCCGGTAACAAGGCCATGCTGGACAACAATGAGATAGTCGCTATGGCGGAGTTCCGGCGCGCGCTGGAGTACGATCCGACCAACGATTACGCGCTCCAGCGGCTTCGCGACTCCATTCCGGAAGATAAGCAGCCGGCCACCAGTATCCGGGTGGTGGAAGAATCGGAACCGATTGAACTACGGCCCAGCCTCAAGCACCAGGACTTCCATTTTCGCGGTGACTCCCGAACCCTGCTCACACAGGTGGCGCGCGCGTATGGCATCACGGCGCAGTTCGATGACTCGGTGCAACAGCGGCGGGTGCATTTCGACATCCAGGACGTGAATTTCGCCACCGCCATGGAAGCCGCGACGGGAGTGACCAAAACCTTCTGGGTTGCGCTTTCGCCCACCCAAATATTTTTCGCCTCGGATACGGTCGCGAACCGCCGTACCTTTGAGCGTATGGGATTGCGCACCTTCTACCTGCCTGAACTGACCGATCAGCAGCTGACAGAAATGACGAACTCGCTGCGCGTGCTGCTCAATTTGCGATTCATTTCCCAGGAAAAGACACAATCCGCGATTAGCATTCGAGCGGAGTTGTCGGTGCTGGAGGCTGCGAGCCGAGTCATCAAGAGTCTCACCGCCGGCCGCCCGGAAGTCCTGCTGGATCTGCGCGTCTATGCTGTTAGCACTAGCTTGGCGCGTTCCCTGGGCACGGCGCTCCCCACCCAATTCACCATGTTCAATATCGGTCCCGCATTACTCGCCGGGTTGGGACAGAGCGGGCAAAACCTGATCAATCAGTTAATCGCTTCCGGGGGAATTAACCAGGGGAACTCTCAAGCCATCTCGGCGCTGCTGGCGCAGTTGCAGAATTCCACCACCAGTTCGATACTCTCGCAGCCGTTCGTGATCTTCGGCGGCGGACTTACTCTGTTTGGACTCACCGGCGGCGCCGTGGGCGTCACCCCGACCTTCAGCCTCAACACTTCGGATATCCGCAGCCTCGAGCATGTCACGTTACGCGCCTCGCAAAACGATCCGGCAGTAATGAAGATCGGTGAGCGCTATCCCATCATCAATGCGACCTTTGCTCCTATCTACAACACCGCAGCCATTGCGCAAGTAATTGGAAACCAGAGCTACGCCGCTCCCTTCCCTTCTTTCAATTTCGAGGATCTGGGACTGATCCTGAAGACCACCCCCGTTGTTCACGGCAATGAAGACGTAAGCCTGAAACTGGAACTGCAGCTTCGCTCTTTGGGCACCACGAACGTCAACGGAATTCCCATCATCAACAATCGCGAATACTCCGGCAACATCACGGTGAAGAACGGGGAGTCCAGCGTCGTTACCGGCCTGATCTCGATGAACGATTCTCGCGGCCTCAACGGCTACCCGTTTCTGAGCCGGGTGCCGGGGCTCAACTACGCCTCAGCTGTGCACAACAAGAACGTCGAAGACGATGAGCTGCTGGTGGTCATCACGCCCCACATTCTTCGAATGCCGGAAAAAGAATCGGTCGCGATCGCCTTGCCCAGCTCGCATTGATGAGTTCAGCAATCTGACCGCCGGCTGACGCTACTTGCCTCCGTGGGTCAGCTCGTAGTCCACCATCGCCTTCACCGCGTCGAAGGGAGTTTGCTGACTGGAGAAGCCCACCAGTCTGCGCCCGTTGATGAAGAAGGTGGGCGTGCTGGTAACATCCAACTTCTGCGCCAGGGCTATCGAGTCGCGCACCCGCTTTTCGGTTTCCGGCTTGGCTACGCATGCGGCCACGGCATCAGGATCGCCACCGGAATCCTTCACGTAGCCCTTGAGCATCTGGTCCACATTCTGCTCGTTGATCTCCGATTGATGCTCATAAACCGTGGCGATGAACTTCCACACCGCATCGTTGTTCTGCCGCGCGAGGCAATCCTCATATTTCGCCCCGGTGAGCGCCCATTTGTGGATCTGCTCCAGCGGATAGTTCTGAAACACCAGTTTCACCTTCGGTTCGTCCTCGACCAGCTTGGTGATGTTGGGCTGCGCCGCCTTACATGCCGGGCATTCCAGATCGCCGAATTCGACGATGGTGATCGCGGCATCCTTTGGGCCACGCGCCGGACCGGTTGTGGCCTTCAACTGCTGCCGCGCCTCGGCGAAGGGATCGGCGCCAAAGGGCACGAGCTCGCCGGTGAAGGCGTGTTTTTGATCGGGCGTCACGTAGATGCGCGTCACCTGCTGTCCCTTGGGAGTACTAAAAACGACGGTGGCCTCAGTGATACCCGGCGCTTCCGACGGTTTGATCTCGGCTACCTTCCAGGCGAGCTCGGGATTCCACCCAAACATTTCCTTGAGGAATGCATTGAATGTGGCCTCGCTCGGCAGCGAGGAGTTTGTCGAGATGCTGGTAGCGGTGGAAGAAGAAGGGCTCGTGGCGGGAGCGCCCGGCTTGGCCGCACCCGTGCTCTGCGCAGCAGAATAGATGCTGCCCAGCATAAGGCCGGCAATGAGTATGCAGATGCGATAGTTCATGGTTCCTTTCGTGTAGCGAGTAGCAGCTAGCATCGTGTCCCGCAAGTTCGTCGAATAACTCCGGGCGTCTTTGAAAGGGCACGGCTTACAGGCCGCTGAAAAAGTCCGCTTTCGGCGCCTTGTGTCAGGGCACGACTTCAGTCGTGCCGAAAAGTCCTTTATTTTTGTCATCCCGAGGCGGCCTTCAGGCCGCGAGGGATCTGGTTTTGCAACTTTTTCAGCGGCCTGTTCAGCCGTGCCGGAAAGTGGGCCAAGAAAGCCCGGGCTTTAGCGTCTGCGTGAAAACTAGCTCTGACCTACGGCGGTGGAGCATCACACACGAAAATCGAACCCCGAAGGGGTGGTGTTGCAGTTAGCCCATGACGGAGCGAAACCAGGGCCCCCGATTCGCACTGTTTTTGTGCGAATTGGGGTGGAGGAGCGGAGTCCTGGGTGAAGCGCGAAAAACATCGGCGCCCCGGAGGGGCGGCACCGTTCTCACGCAGACACTTTAGCCCCTGAGGTCCATGATGCTGAACGACAGATCGTGCCCAGACTTTTTTCACGAATGCGTCTCGCTCGGCACGACTAAAGGTCGTGCCCTGACACAAAGCAAAGTCAATTACGAGGAGGTTCTAATTACTAGTCGCTACTTGCTAATTGCCAATTGCCGCCAATTGCTAATTGCTTACTGTTCGCAGCTCTTTGCTGCAATGGGATAACGCCGGCCGAAACCAAAAGCCTTCTCGGAGATTTTTAATCCCGGGGCTGCCTGCTGCCGCTTGTATTCACTCTTGTCGACCATGCAGGCAATTCTGCGAACCAGCGTAGGATCATAACCGTGTTCCGCAGCGATTGCGTCGGGCGACTTGTTCTCGGCGACATAATCCTCCAGAACCGTATCTAGAATTTCGTAGGGTGGCAGGAAATCGCTGTCCTTTTGGTCCGGACGCAACTCCGCCGAGGGCGGCTTCTCGATCGTCGACTTCGGAATAAGCGGCGCCCGCGAATTCACAAACTCGGCCAGCCGGTACACCAGCGTCTTCGGCACATCGGAGATCACCGCCAGGCCGCCACACATATCGCCGTACAAGGTGCAATATCCCACGCCGATTTCCGACTTGTTTCCGGTGGTCAGCAGCAGTGCGCCGAACTTGTTCGATAAAGCCATCAGCAGAGAACCCCGGATGCGGGCCTGAATATTCTCTTCGGTCACATCCGGCTGTCGGCCCGCAAAAGCCGGTTTGAGCGCCTGTGAGTACGAGTCGAAGATCTCTCCGATGCGAATCAGTTCGAATCGAATGCCCAGATTGCGCGCCAACTCGGCCGAATCATCGATACTCCCGCTGGACGAATACGGCCCGGGCATACCGATCCCAACCACGTTCTCACGTCCCAGCGCCTCAACTGCGATACAGGCGGTCAGCGCCGAATCGATGCCTCCGCTCAGCCCCAGAACGACCCGCTGAAACCCGCATTTGCGCACGTAATCACGCGTGCCTAAAACCAGCGCCGAATAGGCACTCGACTCCAGACTTTCATCCTGCCGATGAAAGTCTCCGGTGAGCGCTTCGGTATCGAAGCAAATGAGGTCCTCCTCAAACGATTTCGCCTGGGCAATGACGCGGCCGTCGGGTCCGAGCACCAAGCTTGAGCCGTCGAAAACAAGGCTGTCGTTGCCTCCAATCTGGTTGACCATGGCCACCGGCACGCGATAATTCTTGGCGATCGCCGCCAGCATTTCGGTGCGCAGCTCACGTTTGTGCAGAAAGAACGGCGAGGCTGAAATATTCAGAAGGAGTTTCCCCCCTGCTCCGATCAGGTCCTCGACCGGATCGACCCCATAGAGCCGGCGGTCCCAGAAGTGCTTGTCGTTCCAGGCGTCTTCGCAAATGGTGACCGCTACCTGGTCTCCCGCCACAGTAACCAGTCGCTGGCTCTCGGCGGGAGCGAAGTTGCGCATCTCGTCGAAAACATCGTAGGTGGGCAGCAGGCGCTTCGATTGCACGAATGCAATCTTGCCATCGCGCAGCAGCGCTGCCGAGTTCAATACCGATTTCCCTGTCGCGCTATTGGCCGGGGTCACCAGGCCGCAGATGATGCAGATCCCCTGTGTCTCCCGCGCAATGATCTCAGCCGTTTGCCGATTACGCTCGACGAACCAGGGTCGCTCCACCAGATCACGAGGTGGATAACCGCATATCGAAAGTTCCGGGAACAAAATCAGGTCGACGCCGCCACTTCGGGCCCGCTTTGCGTATTCGATTATCTTTGCGGAATTACCGGCAAAATCGCCGACCGTGGTGTTGATCTGGCCTAGTGCGATCCTCACCTCAGTAGTGTAAAGGCGCACCCTGCGGTGCGCCAAATAGAGCGCCTACGACCCAGCTCGCCAGTGCGGGGGCATCTGGCCCGGCGCATCCGTCGGCGAAGTCGGCGGTAACGGAGTGGATGGAACGTTCTGCGTTCCTTGCGGATATTCCACTTCCTCGCCCGGGCGTCGCAGGGTGGGAGCGTTGGCCGGCTTCTGCTCCTGCTTCTTGGCAGCTACTTCCGTCGTCTCCGCGGAGGTAAGATCGACTTCCTTTTCGGTGCGAACGATCTTCTGCCCATCCACGGTCATGATTTCCAGGCGCGAAACCACAGGCCCCTGAAAGCGCACAAATTCGACCTCTTCCGGCGGGGTGCCGTAAATCCATTCTTCGTAATCCACGCCGGCGTCATCCTTGTCCCGAATCTTCTTAGGAGGACGTCCTTTGGCATAGATCACCATGTCGCGGTCCATCCCCACCAGCACCAGGTGGTTCTTGATGGCATTCTGCACCTTGGGAGGAAGCGTCTTCTCATATGCCTCCGCTTCGGTCAGCGCCTTGAAGTCGAACACTGGGGCAAGCATCTCGCGAATCTGATCGCCCGTAAGCTCCGGTACATATTTATCGAACTCAAGCGCCACCGTCGAGCCCCTCGTCTCCAGGCTCTGGGGAGCTCCACCACCCACCGGCACGGTGCCCTGACCGGCGCCGACCGAAATGTGCTGGTACCACTTCTGGTGCTTCTTACCCCCGCCGTTGATGTCGAATACGATCGACTTTTCCTTGATTACCACGTTGGTTATGATGACGCGGTCTCCGGGCTTGGCGGCCAAGCCGTGTTCCGCAATCAACTGCGTAATGCCCTGGTTATCGGGGGTGACCTTTCCGTTCTTGATCTCCAAGCCGTGCTCGCCCATGGGAAAAGGAAGACGCGTGAACACCCGCTCCGCCATCAGATCGCGTATCACCGCCAGCCGGGTCTGCGGCGTCATCTTGTCGGAGGGAATGCTGGAGGACTTCTTATCGCCGGCGATGACCGGCAGCGACAGCAGCAAGACTGTCGTGCAGAGCGAAAGACAAGCGCGGTTCATGGGAGCACCCGGTTGTCCAAGATTATATGCCCATCCGGAGTCGCCGGTAGCGTCTACGGTTTGCTGCTGGATGCGGTGTGTTGGAGAGCCTGATTGCTTGGAGCCGCAAGGCGAGTGGGCTGCCGAAGTTTTCTCAGCGGTAGTTGCCATACAAGTAGCGCGCCCACCGCGATGGCTCCAGCCGCGGCGGCGCTCGCCTCAACTCCGTAGTTGCCGCCCGTAACCCAAGTGGGCCCGGTGACGGTAGTGTGCGTGATCACATTGAAGAATCGAAATCCGCTGACCGGCAGCCCAAACAAGAAGCCCAATGTGGCATTCCAACCAAAGTGAATGCCCCAGGGCAACCACAGAGCTCGCGTACGCAGGTAGGCAATGGCCAGCAGAATGCCGATCAGGACCGTATTGGCAATTCCCCAACGGCTGACGCTGGGATTCAAGAGATGCAACGCGCCATAGAAAACCGAAAACACAACCACTGCGCCGAGGCTTCCAATTCCCTGCTCCAAGTGCTGGAACGGATAGCCGCGAAACATCAACTCCTCGGCTAAAGCTCCGCACAACAGCATCACCAGCACCGCGCCGACTTTGGGCAGGATATGCGGGCTGAAATCGAATCGAAGTTTCGCGTGTCCCCAAAAATGGATCGGCGCCACCGCCAGCACGGTGAGCGCAAATCCGATCACACAGCCTATGACAAAGTGCTTCAGCCAGCCCTGCACGCGTGGCAACCCCTGGGCCGCGAGGCGATGATCTTCTACCTGGTCACCAACGGTGAGCAGCCAGATGAAGATGCCAATCAGCAGCAGGGCGAGCAGCGGCCGAAACACCAGTTCGAAGAGGAAAACCCGGTGCCCGACAACCTCGGTAGCGATGTTGCCGGCCACAACAAAAGCCAGAATAGAAAGAATGGTCGAAAAGACGAATGCCCAAACCGGTTGCAGCTTCCCTGTACTGGTAGTAAACATGCCTATCCCTTGGTCACCTGCAGCTTGGCGGCGGAGTGGAAATGCAGGCCCCGCTGTGCCACCTCGAACTCCAGCGGCTCTCCGCCGTTTTCGCGAATCGCACGCTCAACTTGGTCGCGGCTCCCCTCTTCGATGAGGGCGATCACGCAACCACCTCCGCCGGCGCCGCAGACTTTCGCGGCGCGCGCTCCGTTTCGTTCGGCAGCGTCAATGAGTTTCTCCATCAGCGGCGTCGTAATGCCCGGAGCGTTGGTGCGCCGCAGCCGCCATTCTTCGCGCATCAGTTGCTCGACATCGTTCCACTGCCGGCCGGTCACCGCAACATGCATTGCCTGCGCAATCCGCGAGATCTCGGCGAAGTTGCCGATTACCCGCGTGTCCCCATTGATATGCTGCTTAAAAACTTCCCAGTTGTTTATACCCGATTGCCGCGGCGCTCCCGTATAAAACAAAACGAAACGCCGGTTCATTTCCTCAGGAGGAATCGCAATCTTTTCCCGCCGCACGCCGTCCGCTTGCAGGTGGATCGCGTTCACGCCTCCGTACAGCGCAGGATAGTAGTCTTGGCAGCCCGTCGGCACTCGAATCAGCCGCGCTTCGATATTTTGCGCGATCACGCGCATCTGCTCCAAGTCGATTTGGCGCTCCGCAAAGCGGGCGAGAGCAGCGGTAACCGCAATCATCAGGGCTGAGGACCCGGAAATCCCGGCGCCGGCCGGCGATTCCGAAAGCGTCTCCAGGCTGAATCCGCCGCGAGGCTTGAAAAACCGGACCAGGTACGCAGCCAGCGCATGGGCATACCAATCGGCACTCAACAGCTCATCCAGGCTGGCGAAGCGGTCTTCCCTGCCGGTATCGTGCGACTTCAGGCGGATCTCCCGCCCACTTAGCGGAGTGATCTTGCACCCGGTCAGAATGCTGAGCGCAACGTTGACGCTTACCGCCCCGGGATGAAACAGGTATAAGGGCCAAATATCGAGCGTGCCGCCTGCGAGATCGGCACGGCATGGAGCCGCAGCGACAATATCGTCGCCGCCGGCATTCGCTGCAAATTGCGCGATCGACTCCATGCTAAGACTCACCGGCGCTCGCGAGCTCCCGACCCACGGCAAGCACCTCGGCAACAACCTGCGCCACGTCATCAGCCGTAGTGCGGTGGTTCACGAAGCAGGCTCGCAAGGCAAACTTGCCGTGAATGTTTGCGTTCGACAGGAACACCCTTCCCCGCCGGACAACACGTGACAAGATCTTTTGGTTCAGCGCATCTAAATTTGCAACCTGCGGCACGATATAACGAAAACAAACCGCGCTGAGCGGCACCGGAGCCAGCACCTCAAGCTCGTGGTGCTGGGAAATCAGTCGCGACAACAACTGCGCGTTCTGCAAATCGTCGTGGATCGCCTCGCGGAACTTTTCCAGGCCGTGATAACGCAACGACAGCCACAATTTCAGCGCCCGGAAACGCCGTGACAACTCGATTGACTCCTCGAAAAACGCGAAGCTCTCCACCGGATCCTCGAGCAGCGATTTGACGTAATCCCCGGTGTGGGAAAACGCCAGCTGCGCAGCGGCCCGATCGCGATAAAGCAGGCATCCGCAGTCCAGCGGCTGATACAGCCACTTGTGCGGATCGAGCGACAGCGTGTCTGCTTGGTCCAGTCCGGTGAATTTGGCGGGCTCCGCGATCGCCGCCAACGCCCCATAGGCTCCGTCGACATGGAACCACGCTCCGAACTCGCGCGCAATCCTCGCCATCTCCGGCAGAGGATCAATGCTGCCCGTTGCCACCGTTCCCGCCGAGGCGACCACCGCAATTGGCGTGATTCCTGCTTGCACATCGCGACTCATGCTGTCGCGCAGCAATTCCGGACGAATCCGAAATTCCTTATCGCAGGGAATGAGGCGCAGATAGTCGCGCCCAATGCCCAGCAGCGCAATTGCCTTTGGAATCGACATGTGCACCTGTTCGGATGCGTAGACCATGCCAGGGCGGGTGCCGGTTTCGTTCGCCGGCACCCGCGCCTCGCGCGCCATGGCCAGCGCCATCAGGTTCGCCGGCGATCCGCCGCCGGTAAGCGACCCGCTGAACCCCTTGCAACCGATCGCCTCGCCCAGCCAGCGCACGACCAGATGTTCCAGGGTTGCAGCCGATGGCGCCGAGCGCCAAGCCGTCGTGTTCTGGTTCAAGACGCTGGCCAGCAAGTCGGCCGCCGCGGCGACTGGCTCGCCCGACCCGAATACATAGCCAAAAAAACGCGGACTATTCACCCGCGTGGCCTCGATCACCTTGGGCAGGTCTTCCAGTGCAGACAGGCCTAGTCCCTTCTCCGGCAGTTGCGCGTTGAACCAAGCTTGCACTTGCGTCCCCGTCACTTCGGGAAAGCTCGGCCGCTCCCCGATGCTCGCCAGATATTCCAGCGAGACCTGTGTAATGCGGTTGAATACGGCTTCGTACTCGGCGCTGGAACAGACGAGAGGATTCATGTTCTATAAAATCCGGAGAGTTACGGCTGGGACGAGAACCCCATTGTAGCGCGGAATGTTTACAACTCTCGATAGGTGATTAACTCGATGCCTCGACGCTGTAGCACATCCCTGGCTTCGGGCGAGGTTAGCAAGTGCAATTCCTGCTCGCGGGACTGCCGCAATCTGGTGGGGATCTTTTCCAGGTCCGCATCGTTGTAGCCGGGATGGCACACGAACTCCCAGGTGCCATCCGGCATCGCGCCCAGCATCGCGGTGAAGAGCTCCAGGTTGAGCGATCCCGTGACTAACACACCGAGAGAACCGTCGGGCGTCCGCAGCCCATGGGCCTCCACCTCGCGCCGAAAGTGCCCGGTGAAGTTGCGCAGTACATTGAGCTGCGCCAGCCGTTTCCATACCTGACGCGTTCTCAGCAGGTTGCCCAGCGGCAGCGGCCACAGCTGCCCAAAAGGATTTCGCACGGCCGGAATATTCCGCGCCCGTGCTGCTCGCAATAGCGGCCGCAGCACCGCGGGAAACATATGCGCATGCTTGTGCGTATCGAAATGCGACAGCTGAATTCCGGCATTCTGAATGCGTTCAATCTGCGCCCCCGCCTCGGCTTCAATCTGCTCGGGGTCCAACTGGTGGCGAAACGAAGCAAGGACGAAGGCGTTCAGGCTGTCCCGAAAGCGGGCCCCATTATTTGCACCGGGCTCTAGCAGGCTCTTCACCTGATCGGCTGGCAACACTGGAGCGCCGTCAAGGAGAACGATATGGCAGCCGACGCTGATTCCTCCGTCGCGGGCCATCTGCGTCGCCTCGGTGAAGGCCTGCGAATTCGCCATCAACGTCGTGGATGTCACGATGCCACGATCGTGCGCTTGCACGATGCCACGATTCACGCCCGAGGTGATTCCAAAATCGTCTGCATTGACGATGAGCCGTCGCACGGCTTCAGTGTAGCGCAGCGCGTCAGCGCGACCGGACGTACTGCGGTAGCTCTATCGATCCAGGGTGGCTGCCCTGCAAAGGCGGCTTAAGTGTCTGCGTGAGACCTAGGGAAGGTCTGATTAATATCCTTGGCAATGGAACATGACCCCACGAAAATCCAGCCCCGCAGGGGCGGCTATGTCGTTAGCCCCGGATGAAGCGAAGCGGAATCCTGGATGGAGGGGGAATTTTTCCGAGCCGCGTAGCGGCGGCACCGGTCTCACGCAGACACCTAAGCCCAATGAAACGCACAGCGTTTCATTCCGCTAGTGCAGCGGAGATTCGACGTAATCTGGAACTTAGGCTGCGTCTGGCGAGAGCGGGCGTCGCTCTCCGCGGCACGGCTAGGCGGTCTTCAAGCTGCGACTCGCCAACCGCTCGCCATCTCCGAGATAGGTCTTGATCTTGTCCAGCAGCGCCGGAAACATTTCTTCCTTTTGCAGGCAGACGTCCACATCTTTGCCGCCATCGATCTGGCCGTAGCCGGTGACCAAAATGACGGGCAATTCCGGATTGGTGGCATGGGCACGTTTTGCAAGGTCCACTCCATTCATGCCTTCCATGCGAAAGTCGGTCACCAGGATGTCAAACTTCTCACGGTTGAGCTTCTCCAGCGCGTCTTGCGCGTTGTAGGCGCTGACCGCCCGGTAGCCCTGCATTTCCAGAATCTCGCAGCTTAAGCGAGCGAGCACTTCGTGGTCGTCCACAAAAAGGATCGCTTTCATCGCGCACCTGTCAGCCTGGGGAAGAACCTACACCTCAGCTTCTTTAGTTGGTTTCGCTAAAGGCGTGAAAAGATGCCCAAGCACTACGAAGATTTTGACTGATGCGGCTTCCCGCCGCTGCCCAGTTCCAAGCCCGCGCCAGGTGAACACTTAGTCCCCCAGGTTTGACCCGCGAGTAAGCGTCCTGTACACTCAAGCAATTGATTCCGCTATAGTTCCACCTTCCCGGAGGCGGCAACGACGGGCGGTTAGCTCAGTTGGTTAGAGCGTCTGGTTTACACCCAGAAGGTCGCAGGTTCGAGTCCTGCACTGCCCACCATCTTGCATCCCCAGCGCCCCAAATCAGAAGGGGTGATGCGCCCCCAACCTGCAACAACCGCGCAAGCTAGTTAAGTACAATCAAATTCAAAGCTTTACATCGCAAGCTAAGAATCCCATCCAGAAGCTTGTAAGTGGCGGTTAGCGGTCCTGTGCCTGCAATTGAATCAGGAGGGACTTCGCGCTGGGGTCATCAGGAGTGAGTTGCACTAACTGTCGAGCATAGTCGCTCGCCGCAGGTAGATTTCCACGGTCGCGCTCATATTCAATCAGGGCCCTCAAAACCTCTCGATCTGCTGGACGCTTCTGATGAGCTTGTTGCAAAATCGCGATCGCCTGGTTCACCTGCCCGCCGGCTTGCAAGGCAGCGGCATACACGTAGCTATAGCGAGTGTTAGCTGGCTGAAGTTTTGCCGCTCGGGCCAACAGGCTAACCGCTTCTGGGTACTGCTTCTGCCTGATCTTCAGCAGACCGAGCGCATAGATCGGTTCTGCGGCGTTGGGCTGAAGCGATATCGCTTTTCTCAACCATTGCTGCCCTTCATCGTCCCGTTGCTGCGCGCGGTACAGATCGGCCAGATTGACCATAGCCGGAACGCACTTGGGATCAAGCCGCAGCGCAATTTGCAGTTCGCTTTCGGCCTCGCTGTTGCGCCCCATCTGCGCATACAGCAAGGCAAGATTCACATGGTTCTCCGGGCGTTCTGTCGAGACCGTTTCGCTGGCAATCAACTCAGAAATATCCTCATCGAGAGCTGTCCTCTGTGAGTCTTGCAAGAGGTTTGGCGGAGTTCCTGCCAGCAAGTGCGCAACCTCATTGCGAACCGAGCGGATGGGGTCCTTCAGTAGCGGTGCAGCCAGCCGAACTCGATCAGCAGGAGGTAGCGGCTCAAGCGATTGCACGGCCTCTTTGCGTACCAGGGCGTCGTCATCAGCGAGAGCGACCTGTACTGCCGCAAGCGAAGCCGGAGTGAGATAAGCGGGGATCAGGCTCAGAGCTGTGGCTCGGGCAATGGCAGGCTGGCTCGAATCCATGATCAGCGCGCGGAGTTCTTTCTCGGCGTCCGCTGAACCGCGCTGTCCAGCATCAATCGCCGCGACGAATTGCGGTTCCTGCCGGCGATTAGCGCCGTACCACCGCACCACAGTCCCGGCAGCCCAAGCGATTGACTTGTCCTTGTGACACTGGTTGCAGGCGTTTGGAGTTCCGAAGGCAGCCGAAAAATCCGGCCGTGGCACGCGGAAGCTGTGGTCTCGTCTTACATCGACGATCATATACGTCTTGGTAGGCATGTGGCAGTTGACGCACAGCGTGCCAGTGCTCCCATCTTTGTGATGATGGTGTCGCTCAACGTCAAATTTTGCCAGCGAATGGCACCTGCCGCAGACAGCATTCAGGTCCTGCGTTCTTAACTTCGCGGTGTGTGGATCGTGACAATCCGAGCACGTGACGCCCTGGTGATACATCTTGCTCTGAATAAACGAGCCCCACTCGTAATCTTCCTCCAGTATCTGGCCGTCGGGATAGTAAATGCCTTCCTCTAAAATCTCGGGCACGTAGGCGTCCAAGAAAGCTTCGCCTGGCTGATAGCTGCTGGTAATCGGATGCCGGCGTGAGTGGCAGGGCGCGCAGGTATTGATCTCGTTACCCGAACGGCTCTGGCCCGCCCAATGCAGTGTCCCCATGTTCGGCTGCGAACCGGCCCATGACCCGCTTGCCGGCCTCAAATCCACGACCAGACCCTTGCGGCCATCGGCCGCCTTGTAGAAGCCTTCCCCGTGCGATTGAGCCCATATCACATGGTTTGACCCGGGCCCATGGCAGGATTCACATGAGACATCGATCTCCGACCAGGTGGTTGCATAGCTGTCCTTGGAAAGGTCGTAATTCTTGCGCAAATTCGTGGAATGGCAGTCGGCGCACATGTAGTTCCATGTCTGGTTGCGCCCGGTCCAGTGCAGAGGATCAGTCGCGCCTATCTTTTGATCAGGATAGAGGTCGAACCAGCGCTGCCCGTCCCGTTCCCTGCCGCGTGAATCCCACGCCACAACGAAGCTTTGGAATCGGCCCTTGGGGAATGGGACCAGATACTGCTGTAGGGGTGAGACTCCGAACGTGTACGCCAGATCGTAGTCCTGCGGCTTGCCATCCGGACCGTCTGTGCGAACTTGAAACTTACTACCTCTCTTAAAAAAGGTGGAAGTCACACCGTCTTTGGTGAAATGGGCGTCGTTGAAATCTCCCAGCACTGTGGGATCGCTTACTACTTGCATTGCCTGTGCGTGGTGCGATGTTCGCCAGGCTCTTGCTTGTTTCGAATGGCACTGAGCGCAACGCTCCTCCCCGACGTAAGTTGCAGAGGGAGGCGTTTTCTTCTCATGCCCGTTCACGTTGGCAAACTGGCGCCAAGCGGCAGCCGCAATCACCGCGACTACGGCAACAATCGCCAATATGCCGCTCTTTGAGATTGACCTACGCGGGTTGCGCTTCTTACGCATGCGATAGCTATTTCCTAGTGGCGCAATCCTAATTTCCAGGTGCCGACGTGTCGCGGGGAATGAAGGAGCTCCAGCAGCAAATGCCGCAGCGATGAAGTCCATCGTCGTGGATTGTCAGAAATACGGATGTATTTACGATGTCTTTTCCAGATAGGTTCCTACCAGCCCAGCGCAGTACTCGACCAGCTTTTTGTCTTCCTCGCTGAATGCCGCCGGAGTATGACTGTCCACATCAAGCTCACCAACGATGCTGCCCTTCACGAAGACGGGGGCGACAATCTCTGACCGGGTCTCCACCGAGCACGCCAGATAGCGGGGATCGGCGTTCACGTCGTCTACGACCACCGTCTGCCCTGTGGACGCTGCGGCTCCACATATCCCCTGATTCAGGGGAATGCGGGTGTGCGTCGTAACCGCGCCTACGTAGGGTCCGAGCACCAAAACCGGCTCTTCGCCCAACCGACCCTTTTCGATCATGTAAAAGCCCACCCAATCGAAGTGGCGCAGCCGCTCCTTGAGGCGTCCGACGATGAGGCTCATTAAGTCGTCGACCTTATCGGCCGCACCGGCCAGGGCGGTGAGTTCGTTCGCCAGTTGCTGTTGATAGTTAGACATTTTGCTTCCTTTTCATCATAGCCGGAGCACGCCGGTCCGGCTGCATTCGGCGGATGCCGGGCGGCTGCTCGAACAGCTCCGGATGAAGCGCCCATGCGATGGCACGCAGTCCGCCAAGCAGGCTGGTGGCGGGCGTGTTCAGTAGCTCGTCGTTGATGCAAAATACTCGCCCGCTTCGCACTGCCTCTACTTCCCCCCAATTCCTCTGCTCGACGATCTTCTCCAAGGGCACCCGATCTCCTGCCCCGCACCAGGCAGCAAAAATCACGTCGGGATTGGCCCCGGCAATGTCTTCCGCCGTAGTTGTTCTTCCCGGGTCGCCGATAAAGTCTCCGCCCGCCGCCTTCACCAACTCCGCCACCCAGGGTTGCGAAGCAATAATCGGCTTGCCCCATTCTTCGCAGAATACTTTGGGCCGGGGAGTGTTTTCCGTTCGGCGGCGAACGTCCTCAATATAGCTCCGCATGTGTTCAATGACCGCCTGTCCCTTTTCCTGCACGCTCATGATTCCCGCGATGGCAGCAATGTCGGTGTATATGTCTGACAAAGTTCGAGGCGCAAGTCCGAGAAACCGCACTCCAGCTTTCAGAATCTGGCCAACCGCCTCCAGTTGGTAAGGCACCGAGGCAATGACCAGGTCAGGCTGTGCGCTTAGAATCTGCTCGGCCTGCGCGGTCCAGGAGTCGGAGACGATCAGCCGCGAGCCGTCGCCGGTTTCCGGACAAACATCGGCGCAGTAACGGGTACAGGCAACCAGCCGGTCCAGCAACCCTAAGTCGCGCAAGGTCACCGTAGCGCTCGGCTGCAGCGAAACTACACGTCGCGGGGTGTACGTGGACTCGTCCAAACTGCGATTATACGAACCCAGCGCCCCGCGCGCCGCCCTGAAGACGCAGTAAGCTAGAGAGCGTTGCCATGTATTCTCCCGAACTTCTAGACCACTTCCAGCATCCTCGCAACGCAGGTGAGCTGGCTGATCCCAGCGCTCGCGTGCAACTCCAGAATCCAGCCTGCGGAGACGTTCTCGAATTGGCAGTCCGTGTGACTTCTGGCCGGATTGGCGAGATTCGCTTTCGCGCCAAAGGATGTGTACCGGCGATGGCCTGTGCTTCCGCCATAACCGAGCTGGCGAGTGGAAAGTCCCTTCAGGACGCCGGCAAGATCGGCAAGGACGATGTCGTGCGCGTCGTCGGCGGCCTGCCACCTGCGTCCAGTCATGCGGCACAACTGGCGGTGGATGCGCTGCGGGCGGTACTGAAGAGCCTTCCATTGCTCGATTGACAGCATTGCGGGGAAGCCATACGCTGAGGTTTATGGAAATACACCTTTCGCCAGATAAAGAAGCGCGCGTGGCGGAGATTGCCGCCCGTACTGGCAAGAATTCTGCCGAGGTGGTGGAGCAGGCGGTTGATCGGCTGTTGGATTACGAGGAGCGATTTCTCGAAGCGGTCGAGAAAGGGCGCGCGTCGGCTCAGAAAGGCGATTTGCTGGAGCACGAAGCAGTGGTGGAACGAATTGAGCAGATTTTCCGCTCTTGATGCGCGTACGTTGGACGAGCGACGCTGCAGCAGACCTGACCCAAATCGTCGAACACATTCGCGCTCAGGATCCCGAAGCAGCGTTGAGGGTGGCGCGGGTCATCTATAACGGCATCGCGGCACTACGCACCTTCCCTAACCGCGGACGTGTAGGATTGGCCGCTAATACAAGAGAACTGGTGTTTGCTCCTTGGCCTTACATTGCCGTGTACCAAATCGTTGAAGACCAGGTGCAGGTGCTTCGCATTCGCCATGCTTCGCGGAACTGGCCATAGCCTGTTTGGAGAATTCCAGAAGTCAGGAGCCTGGCATTGGGCTGAAGAGAATGGGCTGAACCCTCCTGTCCGTATCTGAACATAACTCCTGCCATGTGCCGATGCAGAAATAGCCACACCCTTTACAACGACAATGCATCCTATCTGGAAGCAGGTTTTTCACTTGCGTTCCGGTCGCAAAGCTAGGTACGATAGAAGCGTCCTCCAATCGCCGCACTTCCCGTGCAGGCGTTCCTCGCGCCGATTTTTCCGGGCGCCAGACGGACGCAACTGAATCGATTTCAGCGAAGTATCCAACCGCAGCCACGCCGGCAATAGACACGTACGTAACGGCGCGGCCAAGATAGCGGTTCACAAATGTGGGATTCCGCAACCTGCGGTGACACATTACGAGAGAAGCATGAATCAAGGATCGAATCCTCCTTCCGGGCGCACCGGGGGGAAAGGACGTAGACGGCGGCATGGCCGCCGTGGACCCGTCACGCACGGGGCACCACCTCAAGCAGATGGACAGCATCGCCAGGGACCGGGCAAGAACCGCGCGCGCGGACGAAAGCCGGGGCAGCGCTCCGGCGCTCAGAACCCGTTGGCCGGCGGTATCTATACCGCTCCCATGGATCACAGCTATCGCGCTCTGCAAGGCAATGACAACGGCAATATGCAGAGGCCGAACCGCGGCGGACGTGGACGTCCCACCTTTGGCAAGCAGTTCGCGCCGCCTGATCCAGAACCGTTGCCGGTGACCTCGGAAGCCACTCCCACGCGAATCTTCGCTTTTGTCGATGACCTCTTCTTCCTGGCGAAAATTCAGGAGACCGCGCGCAAATTGAACGTGAAAGTCGAGTTCGTGAAAACCGAGAAGGACCTTCAGGAGCGCATGGGCCAGAATGGTGACGACAAGCCGTCGCTCATCATCTTCGACTTGAACAACCTATCCGCCAAGCCGTTGACGATGATCCCCAAGCTCAAGTCGAAACTGAAGAAGGCCACCAACATCATCGGGTTCGTCTCGCACGTTCAGGGCGACCTGAAGATGAAGGCGCAAGAAGCCGGTTGCGATATGGTGCTGCCACGCTCGGCGTTCTCGCAGAACCTGGCACAGCTGCTGCGGCGGCACGGAGCTCCGGAGCCGTCACACGAGGAAGGGCAGCAGCCCGGAATTTGACATTATCGCGGCTTCGCAGATGCGCCGGCGGGTGCCGTTGCATTTAGAATCGCGTCGAGATGGGCACCCGCGCCATTCCGCGAAATTCTCGCCCCCTGCTGCGCCAGGCCTTGTTGGACTGGTACGACCAGCATCGCCGCGATCTGCCGTGGCGGCGCGATCGCAATCCCTATCACGTCTGGGTATCTGAAATCATGCTGCAGCAGACGCGGGTGGCCGCGGTGCTGGAGCACTATGCCCGATTTCTGCGCAGGTTTCCGACCGTAACGCGGTTGGCCGCGGCGCGTGAAGCTTCGGTGCTGGCGGTCTGGAGCGGCCTCGGCTACTACCATCGCGCGCGCCGTCTGCACCAGACGGCGAAGATCATTGCGCGCCGGGGTCTAGGAAAGTTTCCGCAAAACGCGGAGCGCTGGTCGGAGCTTCCCGGCATTGGCCGCTACACGGCAGCGGCGATCGCCAGCATCGCATTCGGCGAGGCCGTTGCGGTCGTCGACGGCAACGTCCAGCGCGTCGTGCATCGCCTTATTGGCATTCCCGGAAACAAGCGACTGACCTGGGAACATGCTGAAGAGCTCCTCGACCGCCAATGGCCGGGAGACTTCAACCAGGCGATGATGGAGTTAGGCGCGACTGTCTGCACGCCGCGAGCGCCGCAATGCCCGTCCTGTCCGCTGAGGCGTTTCTGCAAGTCACGGGGAGCCGGCACTCCCCTACCCCAACCGGCCCGGCAACACCGGCACCTGTCGTATGCGTTCGCGCGCAAGGGCGCAGCGGTGCTCCTGGTGCGCCGCGCCGCCGATTCGTCACTCATGGCCGGCATGTGGGAGCTGCCATCCCTTTCTGACGGCCAATCGGACGGGAACTCTCCGTTGGCCCGACTTCGCCACTCCATCACCAACACCGACTATCAAGTTTCGGTATTCGCGGTCTCGCCGGATCAATTGGAAAACTCCGGCCCTGACGTGCGTTGGTGCGCCCAAGCGCAATGGGAGCGGCTGCCGCTGACGGGACTGGCTCGCAAGATCCTTCGCCGCCTGGCCTCTGCGTCCACCGACCACCCCAGCGGAATCTAATAACGGGTAATCGCGGAGGATCTGCATTCATGGCTGCATTAAGCACAGGTGTTCGCGCTCCGGCGTTCACCCTTCCGACCATCGACGGGCGGCTGGTGTCGTTACTGGAAGCGTTGAGCAAAGGCCCGGTCGTACTCGCATTCTTCAAGATCAGTTGCCCGGTCTGCCAGTACACTTTTCCATTTCTCGAACGCGTCTATCAAGCTAACCGGGACGCGAATGTCACCGTTCTCGGAATCTCGCAGGACAACCTGCGCAACACCAAAGAGTTCTTGAAGCAGTTCGGCGTCACCTTCCCGGTCGCGCTCGATGACCCCGCGGATTACCGCGTGTCGAATGCCTATGGCCTGACCAGCGTTCCCAGCATCTTCTACATATCGCCGAGCGGCGAGGTTGAGATTTTGTCCGTCGGCTGGTCCAAGGCCGATGTAGAAGCCATTAATCGCAAGCTCGCTGAACTTCGCCACCAGCAGCCGGCGCCTCTCTGGCGCAAAGGCGAAGACATCCGCGATTTCCGCGCTGGTTGAAACTCAAAGAACTGATCCGCGGTCTGCGGATCATTAACCCCGCGAGAGGGATATTCCGTGCTCGGACGGGGAGCGGAGCTTCCGGAAGCGGTGCTTCGTTCTAGCCTGCTTTTGGCTAGGGGGGCATCCTTTCCCAATCACTCGCGTAAAATGAAGGTTTTCTGTACCTGCACCGACGACAGAGGAGACCCTTCGTTGCGCAAAACACCGCTCTTGACCGCACTTATCTTTATCGCGACATGCCTGCTGATTGCGCAGGCAGCGCACACACCCCAGACCACCGCAACAAAATCTCAGTCGAATGCTCCGCGCATCGCCGGACTTTCCCCCGTGGCTGAGCAGGCCATGGCCAGCGTCGATCCGGAGAAGATTCGCGCCCAGGTACGGTTCCTGGCCAGCGATCTGCTGGAGGGCCGCGGCACCGGACAGCGCGGAGGCGATATTGCCGCCGAGTACATTGCCACACAGTTTGCGCTGTATGGACTGAAGCCCGCCGGAGACGACGGTACTTTCATGCAGAAGGTGCCCATGGAGGGAATCGCCACCCAGGACGAGACCACGCTTACGCTGGTTCCCAACAACGGCGAGCCCATCAACCTGACCTACCGCGCCGAGTTCGTCGCCATGGACGAAACCGGCAGAGAGCAGGACGACCTGAACGCCGACATTGTCTGGATGGGCTACGGCATTGATGCTCCGGAATTCAACTGGAACGACTACAAGGACGTTGACGTGAAGGGGAAGGTGCTGCTCATGCTGGTGAACGAGCCGCCTTCCGACAATCCGAAGTTTTTCGCCGGCAAGGCGCTCACCTACTACGGTCGCTGGACCTACAAGTTCGAAGAGGCGGCGCGCAAAGGCGCTGCCGGCGTCATGCTGATCCATAAGGCGGATATGGCCAGCTACGGTTGGGACGTGGTGCGCAATTCGTGGTCAGGCGAGCGCGCATACCTGCGCAACGATCCCGCTCCCAAGCTGAAGCTGGCTTCGTGGGTCCAGCTGGACGTTGCCCGCAAACTGGCGCAGGCCAGCAGCATGAACCTCGATCAGATGATCGCCGCGGCCCAGAAGCCCGGCTTTAAAGCTGTCCCGCTGCCGGTGAAGTTGAAGGCGCATCTGCTCAGCAAAATTCGGCGCTTCGATTCCAACAACGTGCTTGCCATGCTTCCCGGCTCCGATCCCAAGTTGAGTGCCGAGGCCGTCATGTACAGCGCGCATTATGATCACCTGGGTATCGTGCCCGGCGTGATGGGCGACAACATCTACAACGGCGCGCAGGACAATGCGACGGGCTGCGGAATACTTCTTGAGATCGCTCGCGCCTTTGCCCACGCGTCGCAGGCTCCCAAGCGCTCCATCTATTTTGCTGCGGTTACCGCCGAGGAGCAGGGGCTGCGCGGCTCCGAGTATCTCGGCAAGCATCCTCCGATCCCGGCCAACGACATCTCTCTCGATTTGAACTACGACGACGTGCCGCCCTTGGGCGTACCGGAGGAAGTGAACGTGGCAGGGGCCGAGCGCACTAACTTCTATCCCACCGTGGAACGGACGGCCAAACAGTTCGGGCTGACCATCGTTCCCGATTCGCAGCCGGGCGCCGGCCATTACTACCGCTCCGATCACTTCAGCTTCGCGCGCGCGGGCGTGCCATCGTTCTCCATCGACGAAGGCGACAAGTACCAGGGCCACGACCGCCGCTGGGGCACCCAGCAAGCCGAGGAGTTCGTAACCAAGCATTATCACCAGCCCAGCGATGAGTACCATCCCGAGATGGACTTTCGCGGCGATGCCGTGATGGCGCGTTTCGGAGTCGCCCTGGGATGGCAGGCGGCAAACCAACCCCCGACGGTCGGCTGGCAACCCGGCGACGAATTCGCCAAAGCGAGACCCGGTGGTCAGTAGGCAGGGGTCAGGGGCTAGGGGTCGGAGGCTGAAGGAAACCAACATCAGTTCTCTGGCCTGCAGGAACGGCAGATCCCTCCGCTCGCGGCTGAAGCCGCTCGGTCGGGATGACAGTGAAATTTTTGCTGATCGCTGCCGGTTGAATGCTGACGGCTCCTACTGCAACCGCTTCATGCGGAACGGAATCTGCACCACCGCCTCGACCGCAACCGGCGCGCCGTTCTTGATCCCCGGCAGGAAGTGCCACCGCGAGAGCGCCCGAATCGCATTCTCATCCAGACGGGAATCCAGACTGTTCAGCACGCGGATGTCATCCACCGTTCCATCGGCGCGAATGACCGCGTATAGCGTCACCGTACCCTCGACATGGTCGCGCAGCACATCCGGAGGATACGCGGGATCGACCTTATTGGTTGCCACGGGCGCGGTGAGCGCGCTGTTATCCGCCGTCTCCTTCAACTCGGCAAAGCGAATAATCCAGCTTCCCGTCGCCGAGGTCAGGTTGGGCATGTTCATGATCAGCGAGTAATAGCGTCTGCGGCCGAAGATGCGCTT
This sequence comes from uncultured Acidobacteriaceae bacterium, assembly GCA_963785825.1. GTDB lineage: Bacteria > Acidobacteriota > Terriglobia > Terriglobales > Acidobacteriaceae > Bog-257. The sequence continues at coordinate 248,850 of CAWAWQ010000006.1, forward strand.
CTCCAGGCTGAGATCAGGGTCTTCCCCTAGCACCGGAGGCGGCGCCGATGGCGACGGCCGATCGTGAATGCTGGGCAAAGATGGCTTCATGGCCGCGGCAATCATGCGCTTGCGCGCTTCCATCTCAGCATTGCTGGGAGCAGGCGGCGGTGGCTTAGGGGCAGGGGTTGGTGTTCCAGAGATTGCCGCGATCATCGCGCCCGGTGGCGGAGCGCCAACCATGATGCCCGGTGGCCCATTGCCCGCACCGTGTCCGCCTCCATTGTTAGCATTTCCCGAGCCCACGACGTTGGGCGTGCCCGGCGCGTCGGGCTTGCCGCCCGGCGAGGCGTGAAACTCTCCGCTGCGGTTGCCATTGGGAATGCTGATTGGGCCCCGAACGTCAGCAGGATTCAAGCCCAGCGCAATCAGCTGCCCCTGGCCCTGCGAAGAAGGAAGGTTCTGCACGTTGGGCGAGGGCGGAACATTCTTAGCGCTGCTGTCACCCACTCCGCTGGCGCGTTGCACCGGTACCGGCAGCTTAGGCGCGGCGACTTGCGGCTCCATCTGGGCCATGTTGATCTGGCCGCGCTGCAATTTCAACTGGTCCGCCGAAAGCGGAGGCTCGACCACCGACGGCTGCGGCAGCGTGGGCAGTTGCAGCTTCTCGTGCACCTGCGAAACATCCGCGGCGGGCGCCACGACCGTCGGATCAAACTGCGGCGCTCTCAGTTGTGAAATCGGCTGCGCGGAAGCGGCAATCGGCTGCGCCGCAGGAATCGGCGTCCACGCCACAATGTTGGGCAGCGCAACATCGTGATCGAGCTTCATCTTGGGCGGCGTGACGATGGTCTGCCGCGTGTTATCGGGATTGGCGGGGACCGACAGAATTTCCTGCTTCGCCAGCTTGGGCGCACCCTTGCGCGGCTTCATCTCCGCCTTAGCTGCAGTATTGATCGGCGGCAGGTAATCGCTTACCGGATAGTATTCGATGTGCGTGTTTTCAAACGGCGAATGCAACTTTGGCGCGCGATTGAAAAACGGAAGCGTACACACCAGGTACACCACGGTTATCAGGACAACGTGGTAGCCGTACGATTCGGCGAAGCGCGCCGGATCGATGCCGGTCCTGATGAAATAATCTTTGCGTAAGGGGACCGGAGCCGCGGTAGTCGCAACCGCAGGCGGCTCGCGGCGCAACAGGACGTCGCCAAGATTACGAAGGAAGGTTCGATGCCAAGGTTCGAGCTCGCGCAATAACACCGGAGCGGCGATTGCTCCGGGTTCGGACTTGGACCTGATTGCCGTGACTCCCGACATCATCCTCTACCGCTGGCTATGTACTCGGATTATATCGGAAAATGGGGCGCGAGGCGGCTGGATTCGCGCGTCGGCGGCGCTCCGGACGAGCCCGAGACGTGGTCTCGATAGCAGATTCCGCTTCGTAATCCATCCCTGGCGTGCCATGATGCTGTTTCCGACCACCCCACCAGGCGCAAAACCGGCGCATGTCGGGGACCCCGGGGAGTTCTCATGAATCGCAGTTGGCTTTTTCTGCTGGCGATCGCGACTTGTCTCGTGACCATCTCGCCAGCCCAACAACCGCCCGCTCGGGCGGCCCAAGATACCGCCAAAGCGCCGGCGAATGATGTTTCGGGCATGTACACATTTCTACGTGAAGGCGAGTTTGTGCAGCTCACGGTGGAAGACGGTAGACTCTCCGGCTATGTTTCGCGATTCGGCGACAGCGACAGCGATCGCGGCCAGTTCATCGACCAGTTCTTCGACAAGACCTCGCTCGCAGGTAACCATCTTTCCTTTAGCACCAAGACGGTCCACGGAGTCTGGTATGACTTCCACGGAGTGATCACGACTGACTCAGGAAAGCAGCCCGCCCAGGAGGGCTATCACGTTATGAAAGGCACGCTGATCCAGCACGCCACTGACGCCAAGGGTGCGGAAAAGGCGATGCAACGTCAGGTGGAATTCAAGTCCTTTCCCGGCGACCTGAGCAAACCGTGAAGGGAGTGGATAGTGATTAGTGATTAGTGATTAGTGATTAGTGGCTAGTGCCTAGTGGATAGTGATCAGTGGCTCGGTAATACATTGTTCGGGTGGTGCTGGCCTTCAGGCCCGCGTGCAGGCTGCACTCCATAAAAAGAGCTTCAGCCCACTGCTTTGCAGTGGGCTGAAGCAAACACAAGCGCCCGGCTTCAACGCGGCGCTGAAGCGCCGCACTACCCGAAATCGCTGGACTACGCCAACTCTGAAAATCCTTTAAGCCGCTAGAATACTTGCCATCAGCTAAGGAACCTCATGAAAGCCGCAATACTAACTACCCCCAGTGATATAGCCAAACGCCCCTTGAAGATTGAAGATGTGCCGCAGCCAGCATTGCAGCCGGGACATCTCCTGCTGAAGGTGCGGGCCTGTGGCGTTTGCCGTACCGACCTGCACATCGTTGAAGGCGAGCTTCCCCCGCGACTAGATCGATTGATCCCCGGCCACCAGATTGTCGGGGAAGTCACCGGTGGCGCGACCGCGGAGCTTCCCGCCGGGAGTCGCGTGGGCGTCTCCTGGATTGGCGGCACCGATGGCACTTGCTGGTTCTGCCGGAGCGATATGGAGAATCTCTGCGATTCGCCGAGCTTCACCGGCTATACGGTAAACGGTGGTTATGCGGAGTACGCGCTGGTGCGAGCGGATTTCGCCTTCCCCTTGCCCCCAGAACTGGACGACTTGCACGCTGCGCCGCTGCTGTGCGCCGGCATTATCGGCTTTCGCAGTCTGCGGGTCGCCGGAGTACAACCGGGAGAGCGTGTCGGATTGTTCGGCTTCGGCGCATCCGCGCACCTGGCCATCGAGGTCCTGCATGCCTGGAAATGCGACGTGTATGTGGCGACGCGGGGAGCGTCGCATCGCCGGCTCGCGGAGTCGCTGGGCGCGAAGTGGGTGGGCGCCGAAGCCGACAAGCCGCCCGTCGCTCTCGACCGCGCCGTGACCTTTGCACCAAGCGGAGACGTGGTGATCGCGGCGTTGTCCAGTCTGCGCAAAGGTGGAGTGGTGGCGATCAATGCCATCCATCTCGACCGCATGCCGCAGTTCGATTACGACCGGCTGCTCTGGGGCGAGCGCCAGATACGCAGCGTCGCCAACATGACGCGTGCCGACGCGCGCGATTTCCTGAGAACCGCGGCTGACATCAATCTCCAACCTAAGGTGACCGCATTCACCCTCGACCAAGCCAATGAAGCCTTGCTGGCCGTCAAGCAGGATGCCATCGACGGCGCGGCCGCGATCCTGCCGTGAGGCCTACTGCAACTTCGCGTATTTCGCGTTCGTGGTCGTCACCTGGATCTGCTTCTGCGTCGCGTTCAGCACCGTTTGTTGCGCATAGTTGGTGCCATCCGGCAGGCTAGCCATCTGCACCGCTAACGTCACTGTGTCGTTCGGCGCGTCCATGTAGGTGTTGACGTTGATGGTACTCATTTTCTTCGTGGTGGTATCAAAGGCGATCGTCATCTGATCGCCGGGCTTCGCGTAACTCTTGAACACGAGTTGCGCCAGGTTGGACCCCATGGTCTTCTGCATCGAGACGTTCTTTTGCTGGAAGGCCTGCTGCATCAGTTGCGGATTCGGCGGCACGTAAAGCGACAGCAGACTCTGCACCTGCTGCATGTAGTCCTTCATCTCGTCGGTCTTCTTTTCGACGATTCTCTGCCGCAGCTTGCCGCCCTGGCGCTCGTTCTGCTGTGGAGGAGCGCCCATCGGTGTCTTCACTACCTGGCCGTTCGGGCCGTACTGGCACTCAAAAACCCGTTCCGGCTTCTGCTCGCCCTTGAGCGTGATCTGCTGGGTTTCCACCCACTGATAGTGGTGCAGCCGCTGCTTATTTGCCGCCGCAGATTGTTTCAAGGCCGCCAGCTTCTGCTGTAGCTCGGGGCTGCCGCCTCCACCCATCTGTGCGAAGGCCGGCATGGATGTTATCGCGAGCAAGACCAGGCAAAGAGCGAGCGGCTTCCGCACTTCTGGTTGCTTACCGCGGACGAGCCTCAACCCCAGAGCGCCGTTTGGTTTCATCACGCATCTCCCTTGTCGAAAGAGAATTCCCCGGTGAGCTCAGGTCGGAAGCCACCGCCGTCGAGCAGCCCTCAAATGAGTGGGGTACATAGCATTACAAATTTCCCGCCGGTTTGGCTACATCTTTTTCGGCTTCCGCCTTAAGCGGGACTTGTTTGGTTTTGTCGCTCGCCTTGGGAACGAAAGAGGTCAGTTGCGCCTTGCCAAACCAGCTCCAGACTTCAGAAAAGTAGTACTTCCCGTCCCGGAGGGCGAAGATGACCTGGGACACGGGATCCTTGCCCGGTTCCGCGGTCTGAAAGAAATACAGCGCTTGCTGTGTCTTGCCATCTGTACTTCGCAAGTTGACATAGGTTGGCGCCACTATGTCCAGTGTGTACTCACCCGCAGGCAGTTTGCTGCCCGAGATGTAGAAATCAAAGGGAACGTTGACCGTTCCGCTGTGGGGTTGATCTTGCGCCCATGCCTGGCTGCACAGGAAAGCAATCAGACAGCAGCCGGCGATGGATTGCCATAGAGACCAGCGACTGTACTTCATGGATTTTCTCCTGAACTTCTCGCTGCACTGCTCATCGGCGAGAATGGGAGCGCAGATTACCCGATCTCGCCCTTAAGGAAACAAGTGCCTATTCGATGGCCGGTTTGGCGAAGCCCAGCAGCTCGACCATGCCACCTTGCGCGCCGTCCCAGTATTCCACCTGCTGAATATCAACTTTGAGGAGGATGACGTCAACACCCTCGATTCCCCCCGGGAACCATGACTCATACTGCGGGTCCCACAACTCCTTGATCTTGTCGTGGTCGCGTACCAGTTCGCAGTATCCGCTGACCGAAACATAGCGCTGGCCGGGATGATCGGCGTAGGCGAGGTTTACCTTCTGCATGGTTCGGATGGCTTCCACCTTCTCCGTTTTGTTGCCGGAGAGAAACCACAAAACTCCTGCCGGCTCCGCCGCATGAGCTGCCATGGGACAACTATGCATGGAGCCATCGGGCCGGACGGTAGCCAGCATGGCAACGTCAATGCCCTTGATCAATTCGTTCAGTCTTACAACAGGATCGTTTGTCTCGGCCATCCAGGGTCATCCTCCAGTTGCGGCAATGATGTCGCCGGCGACCTCTTCCGGCTTCCAGGCGTTTCCAGAATATACCTTGGCCACTTTACCATCCCTGCCAATCAGCACCGTGCTGAGGGTGTGTACGATCTGCCCGTCCTTCTGGTTGTACTCCAGGCCAAAAAAGTCGGCGGCCTTGCGCACCTGCTCGGGCGAACCCGAGGCAAACTCCCAATGCCTGAACTTGGGATCGACGCGCCCTACATAACGCTCGCCATAGCTGCGCAGTACCGCGGGTTTGTCATTCTCCGGATCAATGCTGATGCTGAGCAACTGCGATTGCGCGAACGCCGCCGGGTTCTTCTGCAACTGCTCCATCACCTCCGCGAAGTTGTGGCTCATGCGCAGACAGTAGTCAGGAAAGGGGCAGCGCGTATAGATGAACGTCAGCAGCAGCGGTTTTCCGCGAAATTCGCGCAGATGGATGCTCTTGCCATTCTGGTTGACCAGCGTAACATCCGGCACTTCATCGCCAGGCTCGGGGATGTGCAAGGGGGCGAGCCCCCCGCCGCCTCCGCCTACGGAGCTGAAGTTGATGTCCTGCAGCTCGGCACGATCGCTCAGCACCAGCGTAGCGTGGATCTGGTCGCCCGGCTGAATGGCACCGAATACCCAGTCGCTGCCTTTGGCCACGGTGAAGGGCATGGTCATGCCTTTCATCAGACCGGGAACGTCCTGGTGCGCGATCGTCAACTGATGGGCGGCGGCATCGACCGCAACGACTCGTCCTTGCAATTCGTAGCGCTTGGCCGTGGGCGGACGGGAGCAGGCGGCAAGGAAAATTAGGAGCAGTACGGCGAAGACAGATTCGTAAGAAATGCGGATGGAAGAATACCCAGAACGAAACATACTTCTTTCATTCTACAAACGGGCGAAGTTTCCGGCGAATGAGGCGTCGCATCATCGAGCCGCAGTGATCAGCTTTTGGTAGAAGTCCTCCAGCCCGTTGAACATGATCTGGATACCGATGCACAGCACGATGAAGGCCGACAGCCGGATCAGGATACTGGTGCCGGTCGAGCCCAGCAGCCGCTGCAGGCCTTCCGACAACCAGTAGCACAAGAAAATCGTCATGCCGATCAGCACAATGCCGATCATGGCCGCCACTGCCGAGAAGATCAGTTGTATATGGGTTTCTTCGTGCAAGTTGCTGCCCAGCGTAAGCGCCACTGCGATGGAGCCTGGCCCCACCGTCAGTGGCAGGGTGATCGGATAAAAAGCTTGCGACAGGATCTCCTTATCGCTGGGTGGGGCTTCCACTTGCCGCTCTTTCAAATCGCCTTGCTGGTTCAGGATTCGCCAGCCCGCAATCGCCACCACCAGTCCGCCGCCGATCTGCACCGCAGCCAGGCTGATTCCAAAGAATCCAAGGATGTAGGAACCAATAAACAGCGAAGCGATCAGCAGCACGACCCCGTTCACCGCAACCCGCATCGCGACGGTACGGCGGATGCTGTTCGAATAGCCGAGCGTCATCTCGGCGAAAATCGGCGCCATGCCAAACGGGTTCACGATAGGCAGCAGCGCGGCAAACACCAGTAGCACGTTGCGGACGATGGCATTCATGTGCGAGATCAGCATAGTGTCGTGGAAATCGACAACTATACTGACACAACGGCGAGAACGATGGAGCGGCTACTATCCCGGGTTGTCATTACGGTCGGTCGGCTGGGCCGCGCGAAAACTAGTCTCCGTGGTGCGAAAACAGCGGGGCCCCGGCTGCGCTCGTGACGCCAAAACACAAGCGCACCGCCGTACGAGAGTAGAACAAGAGAGTCCGGATTTCTCCTTTCAGCCCTCATCTCTGCTCGCAATCCGCGGCAGACGCTAATACAGCTTGCGGCGCAATACCTCAGCGACGCAGAGAATGGCGGAACCAAACAGCATAATGTTGCTGGGCTCCGGAGTTCCCGGACCTGGGCTGGTGCTGATAGTAAATGCTTCCGAGGGAATCGTCCCGAAAGTGCCCAACCAAGCCGTCGATGGGCAACCTGGCGAGGTGCAGCCAATGCCGGAGTTTTCATCCCAATACGCCGGCAATTGGTCTTGCGTCTGAGCATTCCACACGGTCAGCCAGTAATTACCCGGACCCAGGTTCGGGCCAGTGAAGGTGAACGTCTCATCACAAACGTCGTAGCCCAGGATGTTTGTAAAGCAGTTGCTCGCAAGTGAACTGGAGAGTGTCCCATCGAAGAGGCTGGTGTCGTAAGGAGCGGTGCCAATGGTCAAACGGACACTGGTGAGCGAATCACCCGGCAGCAGCCAGTCCCACATGGAAAAGCTGTTGACCGTGCCACCAGCGGTCAAGGTAAAGCTGTCGCTGGGTATAACACCGGGGGAAATGATAGGCCATGCGGTGGTATTTCCGTTCACGGGCCCGTTGTTATACGAATCAGCCATGGCCGGAACGGCAATCAATATTACAGAAAATACAAGGAGAGGTAAGAAAGCGAACTGGCTTTTCATGGGTGGGACCCTCCTTCAGGCATAGATCTGAGCCCGGATTTACGAATCGCGGTAGAACCCACGCAGCACACCGAGAGAGCGCCCAGCGCGTGCGCTCTTGCCGAAGCTAGAACAGCTTGCGTCGCAACACGGCAATCACTCCCACGAGGCCGGAACCGATGAGCAGGAAACTGTTGGGCTCAGGCACTGGGGGGGCAACAGGTTGCCGATGGTGAACGCTCCTGAAGGAATCGTGCCGATGCCTTCATTCAGCATGGCCGTTGACGGGCAGCCGGTCGAATGGCAGCCAATGCCGGAGTTTTCGTCCCAGAAGGGCTGGGTGCCGAGCGCGGTCGTGCCGTTCTGCAGGGTCAGCCAGTAGTTGCCGCTCGCGGCCGGGCCGTTGAAGGCCCACGACTCATTGCAAACGTTGTAACCGTACTGGGTGTTGGTGAAGCAGTTGCTGGTCGCCGGAGCCCCCAGGTTGGTATTGAATACATCGGTGCCGAAAGGCGCAGTGCCGATGCTCAACTGGACACCTGTAAGGGAGTCGCCAGGAGCGATCCAGAACCATCCCGAAAAGCTGGAGATCGTGCTGATGGCGGTAAAGCTCTGGGTGTTCTGGAAGCCGCCCGTGAAGCCCCACGCGTCTGTGGTGCCGTTCACCGGACCGTTTTCATAGCCCTGAGCCACGCCCGGAACAGCAGCCAAGGTCACACAGATTGCGACCAGGAATAGCAAAGCGAAGCGCAATTTCATGATCAGACCTCCTTCCGATTCCCAGTGGCCGAGGGCACTGGATAGAAGTGGCTATGAAGGCAATAACGCGTTTGCCGAGGTGACGCTACACCTTTCGGGCTGCGTCAGGCGGAAGTCGTCACCCTACAGGGTCAGTCTGTTCTCCGCCGACAGAGGAATCAACCAGTTTTCCGCTGATCTTTCATTCCGCCTCCGGAACAATCCCAAAACGGAACCGCCAACCCGCCGTTGACGCCCACCCGCTTTGCAGGTTGAATGGAACAATAGCTAACGGGGTGCAACGCGCTTCCCGTCGTGAGCCATGCCCATTCATCCTCGCACCTACGGAGCGCTCCAGATCAAGCTGCGCGAGTCGCTGGTCACGCGCGCCGTGGTTATGCCCATCCAGCGGTTCATCCACATTCAGGGCATCAGCAGCGTGCTGTTGCTGGGCGCCGCCATCGCGGCATTGGTTTGGGCCAACTCACCCTGGGGCGATTCCTACCACCACGTCTGGGAAATGCACCTGACCCTGTCGCGGCTGGAGCTGCCGATCCATGCCTGGATCAACGACGCCTTGATGGCAATCTTCTTCTTCCTGGTCGGAATGGAGATCAAGCACGAAATCGTGCATGGCGAACTGGCCAATGTCCGCCGGGCTGCGCTGCCCGTCTTCGGCGCCCTGGGAGGAATGATTGTCCCCGCGCTTGCATATGCGGTTTTAAACCACGGACATGAGGGCCACCACGGTTGGGGCATTCCCATGGCCACCGACATCGCCTTTTCTCTTGGCGTGCTGGGAATGGTGAAGGGAATATCTTCCGATCTAAAGATCTTCCTGCTGACCTTGGCCATTGCCGACGATATTGGGGCGATTCTTGTTATCGCGGTCTTCTACAGCGGATCGTTGGACCGGGGAGCGTTATTCGCGGCACTCGTCATCCTCGGTCTGATCTTCGTTGTACTGAAGCTGGGAATTTCGCAGCCCATCCTGTATTTCGTCCTCGGCGTTGGCTTTTGGGTGGCCGTGTTGCGCTCCGGTATTCACGCCACCATCGCCGGCGTGATCCTGGGATTCGTGGTGCCGACCACCGCAACTCTCTCGCTGGAACAGTTCCAGGACATCGCAACCGATATGTCGCGGAGCTTTCGCGAGGCCATGGCAAATGGCGACGTACAGGGAGCGAAGAACCTGCTGGGCAGCTTTGATGAGTTGCTGAATAATACTGAGTCCGCCTCGGAGCGCCTGACCCGCTTGTTGAACGATTGGGTGTCGTTTCTGGTGCTGCCGCTCTTCGCCCTGGCCAATGCCGGGGTGACATTTTCCACCGGCGTCTGGCGGGAGCTGCTCACCAGCCGCGTTGCCTGGGGAGTGGTGCTGGGCCTGGTCGTAGGTAAGCCGCTGGGAATTGTCGCCTTTGCCAAGCTATCCGTCCGCACCGGCCTGGCTCAACTGCCATCGGAGACTACCTGGAAGCAGATTACCGCCGTCGGCATGTTGGCCGGCATCGGCTTCACCGTATCGATCTTCATCAGCTCACTGGCCTTCGCCGATCCCACCCATCTGCTGGAGGCGAAGACGGCGGTGCTGGGAGCCTCGGTGCTGGCTGGAGTGCTCGGCTACTTCGCCCTACGCGATACCGGGCACAGTCTACAGCCTGTCACCACTGTAAATCGAGATTCAGCAGCCTCTAGTGGCTCGCATTAAATCGGGAACTTGCCCGCCTAAACTCAGCTCCGCTCTAGTACCACGGAGCGGGAAACGGGGTTACAATTCCCTCAGTTCTTTCTTTGCCGCAACCCCGTCCGCTGCGCATTCGTCTGCTAGCTTTCTGACCCGGGCCACGGTTCCGGCAGCGCAGGACCGGTTGTTCTGTGCAGCATCTGGCTGGATGCACTCTTGTCCGGCACAACAACGAAAGGAAAAACTATGCGTTCCCGAGTTTCAGCGTTCGTGCTCAGTGCAATTCTTGTTGTAGGTTTTGCGGCGTGCAGCAGCAAGAAAGAGGAAAGCCAGAATCAGCCGGCGACAACCAACGAAACTTCTTCAGCCCAACCCAATCAACCGGCCGCCAGCAATCCGCCGGCTCCGATGGCGCAACAGCAACAGCAGCAGCCGCAGCAGCAGATGGCCCCGGCTCCGCAACAACAGATGGCGAAGGCCGAACCGCCTCCACCTCCACCGCCCCCGCCCTTGGTCATACCCGCGGGTACAAGCCTGGTGGTCCGCATGGGCAACACCCTCGATACCAAGACCGCCAAGGCCGGGGATTCCTTTACCGGGACGCTGGCGCATTCGGTTGCAGTTCACGGCGTGGTCGCGATTCCGGCCGGCGCGGGAGTGGCCGGGACCGTGGTCGACTCCAAGTCGCCGGGCAGGTTCAAGGGCGAAGGCGTGCTCTCCGTCGCATTGACCTCGGTCAACGTGCGCGGTGTTCCCACCAGCATCGAAAGTTCTACGTACACGCAGACCGTGAAGGGTAAGGGCAAGCGGACCGCAGTCATGGCGGGTGGCGGCACCGGTGCGGGTGCGCTGATTGGCGGACTGGCCGGCGGCGGCAAAGGCGCCCTGATCGGCGGCCTGGTAGGTGCTGGAGCCGGCACCGCAGGCGCGGCCTTCACCGGCAACAAAGACTTGCAGATTCCCGCCGAGTCGGTCGTCACCTTCAAGCTGGGCAATTCCATTACTGTGAAGCGCTCGGCCAAGAAGGGTTCGCACGAGGAATCCAGCGACGAGTCAGCCCCGAACCAATAGCCGAATCGCCGTAAGCAAACGATAGGGAGGCCGTGGAGGTCTCCCCTTTTTGCAGGCGAGCGTGGTCAGGCTGCGTGCCCCAGTTCGCGGGGTTCGAATGAGTGGGTTCCGTGAGTCACAGCCTTGGCACGCCCCATCATAGACCGCAATGATCTGCGCCGATACTCGGAACCCCGGTGAATCGAGGTCTGGCAGAAAAACCGGAAGAGTGGAGATGGAGCGGCTTTCGGACCTATGCTTCCGGCGAAGAGGGCTTGGTGAAAGTGAATTGGCAGGAATGGCCGCTCAGGATAACGTATTCCGCCTCGCGGTCCCACTCATTCGAAACCCGGGAATGAGTGGGGCTCCCGGCCCTCGCGGATCGCTTCTTTTTCTAGGTTTTCCTTGCGTCGTTCAGCGTCCGATTCATTGGCTTCGTGGGCACGATCTTTAGCGGCCTGCACCTTTTGATGCACCAACTGAAAAGGATTGACGTAATCTTTGTTTTCCATGCTCCGAGTCTACGCCGATCTAAGGCCGTCAGCTTGGAATATTCAAACTGCACCACTACCGAAACCCGCGAATGACTGGGGCACCCGGCGATCGAACCTGGGACGCCATTCCTCGTCGTCGCGAGAAAAGACACGGTCGTGCTTCACCGCCTGCAGGAGCCGCCGTGGCAGTTCTTCGATGACATGGTCAAGCAAGCCGAGAAGCAAGGTCGCCAGCACGACGCTGCCATGCAGGGGTTCACGAAATTTTTTAAGAAGCTGAGGTACGGGCGGTAACGAAGGCGGAGGTGAACTAACTTGGAAAAACCGGGGAACGCTCCGTCTGTCCGGTTTTCCGAAATCACTCTCGGTCTGGAACGGGCCGGGTGCAAGTGAATTGTCAGGAATGGCCGCTCAGGATAACGTATTCCGCCTCGCGGTCCCACTCATTCGAAACCCGCGAATGAGTGGGGCGCCCGGCCTCGCGGGCACCCGGCCGTGTCGATCATGCGGTAAGATAACATATTCGCCTTAGCTTCGCCTTGCGCGAAACACAAATGTTAGCCGATATGAATGGTGAGCGCGTCATATAAGGTAGAGTGGACTTCCGATGAGTGTCCGGCCCGAAATCTTGACATGGGCGCGAGAGACAGCAGGGTTGTCGCTCGAGGATGCCGCGCGTGCAATCGGCCTGAACACTGCCCGCGGCGAGACAGGCGAGGAACGGCTTGCCAAACTCGAAGGTGGCGAAAGCGAGATTCCCCGTACCCTACTTCCGAAAATGGCGAAAGCCTATCGTCGCCCGCTGCTGGTGTTTTATTTGAGCCAGCCACCAAAGACAGGGGACAGAGGAGAGGACTTTCGAACTCTGCCCGGCGAGGAGAGGTACAATCCCGATCTCGATGCGCTGATTCGGGACATTAAGACGCGGCAAGGTTTGGTTCGGTCAATCCTTGAGGACGAGGAAGCGCCTGCGCCGGATTTCGTTGGCGCGGCGACAATGGACGTGCCGGTAAAGACGCTTGCGGACCGGATTGCCGGGAGGTTTGCCTTTTCGCTAAAAGCTTTCCGCGCTGAAAAAACGCCCGAAGCCGCATTCACATATTTACGCGCAAGGATTGAAGACGGCGGCGTGTTCGTGTTGCTGTTGGGCAATCTTGGCAGCCACCATACGAACATCCCCGTTGAAATCTTCCGGGGTTTTGCGAGTGCCGACAAGCTTGCGCCGATGATCGTTATCAACGATCAGGATGCAAGGGCAGCGTGGTCGTTCACGGCTTTGCATGAACTGGTGCATCTCTGGTTGGGAACAACCGGCGTCAGCGGCAGCGATGCCGAAGGCCGAATCGAGCAGTACTGCAATGATGTGGCGGGCGAGATGCTTTTGCCAGCGCAGGAGCTTGATGGGTTCGGCAGATTCACGTCACTGGAACAAGGGGCGAAAGCGATTTCGGAATTTGCGGTGGCCCGATGTGTAAGCCGCGCGATGGTTGCATACAAGCTTTATCGGTTCAGGAAAATCGGTCGTCCGTTGTGGATCAGCTTGAACACGCATTTTCATAACGAATGGCTTACGTTCAAGCAGCGTCAGGCGGACAAGAAAAAAGCTACTGAAGGTGGTCCAAGTTACTACGTCGTCAAAAGGCACCGCGTTGGCTCGGCTTTGCTTGGTCTGATGCGCCGTGCTATCGACGACGGGAACATCAGTTACACGAAAGCAAGTAAAGTTTTGGGCGTAAAACCCCGGAATGTCGAACCCCTGTTGGCCTCGGGAACGATTCGAGGCAACAGATAAGTGCTATATCTCTTCGATGCGAACGTCCTGATTACCGCAAGTAACACGTATTACGCCATCGACCAAGTGCCTGAATTTTGGGAGTGGCTTCAGTATCAAGCCGAAAAGGGGATGATAAAAATCCCGCTCGAAATCATGGAAGAAATTCTCGCAGGTGAGAAGAGCGAAGATCTTTTGCTAACGTGGTTGAAAGACCCGGCAAACAAAAAAGCCCTACTGCTTGATGAGAGCGTCGATGGCGATTTGGTGAACACGGTCACAGAAGCGGGATATGGAAATGATCTGACGGACACGCAAGTCGAGGAGATTGGCCGTGACCCGTTCCTGATCGCTTACGCAATGGCTGGCAGTGATCGTTGCGTAGTCACGGCTGAAGTATCGGCGCCAAGCAAGAAGAAACAAAACCGCAGAATACCCGACGTCTGCAAGGATTTCCGCGTGGAGTGTTGTACGCCCTTCAAGGTCAATAGGGAGCTTGGATTTAAGACGGGCTGGAAGGCTTGAGGACATTGCTCGCCCATTGCGGCGATTTAGGATAGAGGCATGATGCCTGGTGCCCCAGGTTAGCGTCCATCGTTTGGACGCTAACCCTTCGGCAAGCTCTGGGCCTCGGCCTAACTCGGGCACAGGAAGACGCGGGGCTGGCCACCCGTCAGTTTGAACTCGCGATCTCTTCCCGTCCACTCCGACTCAATCTCGACTACCCCCATCTCGCGGAAAGCGTAGTGTCGAAAACTGCCGGGTGCCCCGGTCATTCGATTTTTCGAATGACTGGGAACGCCTGGGGTAGAGCCTGTCGCCGGCTGAAGCCGGCTCCGATTTCTTCATCACCGCACCAGGACTTACGAGTCTGTGTGAGAACCGTGCCGCCTCTACGAGTCTGCGTGAGAACGGTGTCGCCGCTACGCGGCTCGGAATAATTTTCCACTCCACCCAGGATTCCGCTTCGCTTCATCCTGGGCTAACGACCTAGCCGCCCCTGCGGGGCTGGATTTTCGCGGGTCATGTTCCACCGCCAAGGATAAAGGTTAGACCCTACGGGGCCCGGGCATTTTTCCCAGCCTACCCAGGACTGCGCTCCCACCCCTTCGGGGTTCTATTTTCGTGTGTCACAATCCACCGCGAAACACAACCGTGGTTCTCACACACACTCTTACGCCCTGGGCTAACGGCACTGCCGCCCTGACGGACTCCATCTTTGTAGAACCGGTATCCCGCGGGACAGTACAATTTCTCCCGTTCCGACGAACCGCAGATCCTTCGACTCGGACTAAAGTCCTCGCTCAGGATGACACTCCGGGAAGGTATGTCATCTTACTGAAAGTCCTCGCCGGGCCGAGTCATTCGCAGTTTTCGAATCACTGGGAATTGAGGACACAGTCGGATTTTTCCCGCTCCAACGAACCGCAGATCCTTCGGCTCGGACTGAAGTCCTCGCTCAGGATGACATCGAGGAAAATACCGCCGTGGCGATAGCCGGAACACGCGAGCGCAAATCGCAAGCTGCGGTGAATTTAGCAAGCTGGACTGCACAGGGGCGAGCTGTCCCCTGGCCCCTAATCCCTGGCCCCTACGCTCTGCACTGGTCGACGAACGCTAAGTTCACGACGACGCTTTCTTCAACTTCGTCGCGCGGGTTCTGGTCCAGCCTTCCTTCGTGACCTGGCGGCCACGGCCAATGGCCAGAGCATCTTCGGGAACATCATCGGTAATACACGAGCCTGCGCCGATGTAGGCGTCTCTTCCGACATGCACCGGCGCCACCAGTGTCGTGTCGCTGCCGATGAAGGCGCCATCGTCAATGGTCGTGGGGTGCTTGTTGACACCGTCGTAGTTGCAGGTGATAGTTCCGGCGCCGACATTCACGCCTTCGCCGATTTCGGCATCGCCAAGATAACTGAGGTGGTTGGCCTTCGATCCCTTGCCCAGGCGCGTCTTTTTGGTCTCGACGAAATTGCCGACGTGCGCGCCTTCGCCGATGTCGCTGCCCGGCCGCAGATGCGAATACGGCCCGAGCTGCGCGCCGGCACGGACAATCGAATCCTCCAGAATGCAGCCCGGCCGCACCAGCACCTTGTCACCGATCTCGCAGTTGGTGATCACGGAATACGATCGAATGCGGCAGTCAGCGCCAATCTTGGTTTTGCCGATTAGCTGAACGAAGGGCTCGATGACGGTATCGGTCCCGATCTCAACATCTGCATCGATATCGCAGGTCTCGGGACGAAAGATGGTGGTGCCCGCCAGCATCAGCTCGCGAGATTTCTTGTCTCGAAGCTTCGCATCGAGCTCGGCCAGCTCAACGCGCGTGTTCACTCCCAACACTTCATTCGAGTCGAGTGCGCGCAGCGCCAGCACCTTCTCGCCGGCCTTGCGCAGCAGCGCCGCCATATCGGTGAGGTAGTACTCGTGGTGAGCATTGCCGGTGCCTAGTTTGCCGATTTCTGCATACAGCGGCTTGGTGGCGAACGCGTAAATCCCGGAATTGATTTCGCGCCGCTCCGCTTCCCTGCCCCGCAACGCCTTTTGCTCGACGATGCGCTCGACCTCGTCGGTCTCTTTACCGCGAGCCATTTTCCGGAACACTCGTCCATAGCCGAAGGGATCGGCGGGCTCAGCAGTCAGCATAGTCATGGAGGCGCGGTTGGCCAGATGAAAATCCCGCACTCGTTCGATCGTCTCCGCCTTGATTAGCGGCACATCGCCGGAGAGCACCAGCACATGCTGGAAATCCTGCAATACCGAACGCGCTTCCATCATGGCGTGCCCGGTGCCGCGCTGCTCCCGTTGCAGCACGAACCCGATGCCGCTCGACTGCAAAGCCTGCCGCACCTTGTCGGCTTCATGACCGATGATGGCGAAGATGTGATCCGGTGGAACCACCTTCTGGGCAGCGGCGACGACGTGGGCCAGCAGCGGCTTGCCGGCAATCTCATGCAGCACTTTAGGGCGCCGCGACCTCAGCCGCGTGCCTTTGCCCGCCGCCAGAATGGCAATAGCGAAAGTTGGTTGCTTGCTGCTGGCGCGCTTGGTTGTAAGGGAGGTCTTGGCCATAGTTACGCGAACCATGCGGGAGAAGTGTTCACCACAGAGACACAGAGGCACAGAGCTTTTGAAATTGCGTCTTAAAAAGTAGTAAAGAGCGCATCGAAGCCAACAACGAAATCAAGGATGTAGCCTTCTGTGCCATTCGTGAGTCCGGTGGCGAAGCGGGACAGACATCATCACCAGAATCTGAAAGTCAAATAAACTCCGTGCCTCTGTGTCTCTGTGGTTAAAATTCGCCTACATATCCCGGTGCAGCGCAGGCACCGGCGATTCATGCAACTCCATCATAAGCCGGAGCAGGTCCTGGGCAACGCGATGCGTATCGTGCCGCGCCACCACTCCTTCCTTTGGATCCATCTCCTCCAGCAGATACTCGCCCAGAACAGGCTTCACTCCCATGGCCTCGACGCGCTGCACGTCAACCTCGATCTGCGACTGCTGCTTTTCGGCATACTTCGCCGCCAGCGCTGGCGACGCGGGAGTGCGGTTGATCAGCGCGTAATCGAAAAATTCGTGTCGGGCGTGCTTGTATAGCGCGCGAATGTGATCGGAAGCGGTGAGTCCCAGGCTCTCATTAGCCTGGGTCATCAGGTTACACACAAATACTTTCACCGCGCGGGCCTGGGCAATAGCTTTCGAGACATCGCGCACCAAAAGATTCGGCGCCAGCGAGGTGAACAGCGAACCCGGACCAACGGTGATCAGGTCGGCATTTTCAATGGCGTCCAGCGAGGCCGGCAATGGCCTGGCGTTTGCGGGCGCCATGCGCAGCTCGACGATGCGGCGATCGCTTGCTGTAATGTTGGTCTCACCACGAACGAAGGAACCGTCGTCCATGATGGCGTACAGTTGCGCGTTGCTGGTGGTGGCGGGATAAATGTGGCCGCGAGTGGCCAGAATCGCCGACGAGAGCTTGACCGCCTGGCTGAAGTCGCCAGTGATGGCGCTCATCGCTGAAAGAAAGAGGTTGCCAAAGCTGTGCCCGCCCACGCCCTCCCCCGCGGGGAACCGGTAGCGGAAGAGCCGTGACAACAGCGCTTCTTCTTCCGATAACGCAACGATGCAGTTGCGCACATCTCCCGGTGCAGGCAGGTTCAGTTCTTTGCGCAGCCGACCGCTCGATCCTCCATCATCGCTGACCGTAACAATAGCGGATAGCTCCGTGATCGAAGGTAGAGTCCGAGAGCACGGCTCCTCGGTCGCCGATGCCACGTAGTGCTTCAATCCATGCAACAGCGTCGATAGGCCCGTGCCACCGCCCATCGCAACTACGTTCACGCCCTGCGTCGCCGTCGAGTTGGAGTAGCTTGGCATGGCTTCAATCCGTTTCGCCCGCTGAACAATAAGAGCAGCTTTCCGACACCGATATCTGGCTACAGAAACGCGGTTTCCAAGGCGTTGAAAACTCTATTCCTGGGGAGGCTTTGTATCGAGCACGATTTCAGTTGTGCCGATAATTCTTCCCTTTTGTCTTCCCGAGCCGACCTTAATCGGCGAGGGGTCGGACGTTACTGGTTTTCAGCAAGCGCATCAGCCGTTTTCCGATGGCCCGGCAATTCACATGATCCGAACTGGACTAATAACGCCACTTCTCAGCTTCACGTGGGGCCTCGGCACTAATATCAGGATAGAGCAATTCGGTGAACCTTGGATCGTCGGCGAGGTTCTTGAAGTCGGAGTCGTTGCGTGCCTGATAGCGGTTGGCCGGATTCAGGCGAATGGCCTCATGCAGGCTGTTGATGGCTTCAGGAAAATGCCCGGTCAGGCAGTTCAGCGCCGCCAATCCGTACCAGATGAAGTCCAGCTTGGGAGCGTTCTTGGTCAGGACCTCGAAATTTTCCCGCGCGGTCACATAGTCGCCCATATTCATGAGCGACACTGCGTAGTCGAATTGCTCCTCGGGAGTCTTAAACGAAGTCGCGCCCCGGCTCAACTGTTGGTTGCAGCTACTGAGGTGAACCGAAGCGCGGTCGGCCAGTTCCGGACTAGTACCAGCGACCACTTTTTCGAAATAGCCCTTCGCTTTATCGTACTTATGAACCTGCAGCGCCTTGAGGCCCGCTTCGTAGTTTTGCACAGCCTGTGCAAAACGTGGGTCGTCACCTACTTTCATCGACGTCGCGCCCCGGCCCCGGCCCTCGGAGCTGGCAGATTCTTTTAAACCCTTCATTTTGATGTGATTGGAAGCGATTTCCTTCGGTTTTACTGTGGTTTTTTTCTTCATCCCATAGCTTCCCTTGGGCCGTTCACCACCGATGACGGTTTAGAGCTGTGGAAAAAACCCAATCGCATGGCTGCCGTTTCGCTGAGTTATACCCGCAACTCAGGAACTCGTCAACTCGCCCGAAATCTGCTACCAAGATGCCGGTCAGTCCGTCTTTGCCGCCGAATCCAGATCAATCGCCTTCCAGTCGCCCTTGATCACGCCTGCGCGAATCTGGGCCGGTGTCTTCTTAAGCTTCGTCTGTTCGTACACATAGTAGAGCTCTTTCATGCAAATGCCACAATGCGCTCCGTGCGTGCTCTCGAAGCAGGTGTGCAGGCTGCTATGTCCGATGCGCTCGCAGTAGCAGTAGCACGGAATCTGGTTGAGCACATTGGGGATCTTTGCCGCCAACTGATACGCGCGCACCTGGTACGGGTACTGGAAAGCGTCTCCCCACAACTGGTCTTTGGAAAGGATGGGGTCGGCGTCTCCTGCCTTCAACGGACCGTTGTTGTACGCCGGCACGTGATCGCCCTGGGCGACGCAGACTACGGCGAGCAATGCGATGAACGCGAGCAGAACAGGTTTCTTCATGCGCTAATCCTTGCGATGCATTGTAGCGGAGAAATTCCCAAACTGGCGAATTCTGGCGCCGTCGCTCCCAATACATAAAGCTTATGGCGACGAATTCCCAAATTGCACAGCCGACGTCTTGCTTCCCTGCCCTCTTCTCAACTTGAGCTTGACCCTGGCATGGCGCGGGCGCATAATGACGCGGCATTTGAGCTGGACAATCCCGCGCGCTCCCCTTGTTGCTCCGGCTCGCGTACTGCCGCAAACCGGCTGACGATCATTCGCATTCATCGCAAGAACACACATTCTCTGAACGACTTCCGAGGTTTGTCATGGCTGAACCGATACAGAAGCAAATGGGGGATTACGAGATCATCCGCGAACTGGGCCACGGAGGCATGGGCCAGGTCTACTTGGTGAAGAACCTGCTGTCCGACCGCGTCGAGGCGATGAAGGTCCTGCTGCCCGACCTGGCGCAACAGGGCGACTTGGCCAACCGCTTCATGCGCGAGATCAGGGTCTTGGCCAGCCTGGAGCATCCCAACATCGCCGCCCTGCGTACTGCCTTCACCGCCAACAATCAGCTCGTGATGATCATGGAGTACGTCGAAGGCGATACCTTGGCGCACCGCCTGGAACGCGGGCCCTTCTCCACCTCCGACGCCTTGAACTACATCGGGCAAGTATTGGCGGCGCTCAGCTACGCCCACAGCAAGAACATCATCCATCGCGACATTAAGCCTGCCAACATGATGCTGACGCCGCAAGGCGTTGTGAAGCTAATGGACTTTGGGATTGCGCGATCCAGCGCCGATCTCGGCCTCACTGTAACCGGCACGACGTTGGGCTCGCTGGATTACATGTCGCCGGAGCAGGTGAAGTCGGAGCCGACGGATGCGCGCTCCGACCTGTATTCGGTCGGCGTCTCGCTCTACGAGATGCTGACCGGGCATCGCATGTTCAGCGCCACCAGCAGCTACTCGGTCATGGAAGCTCACGTCAAAGAAACTCCGCGGCCTCCCATCGAAATCCAGCCCCACATGCCGAAGCCGCTGAGCGACATGATCATGATGGCTGTCGCCAAAGACCCGTCGCAACGCTTCCAGACCGCGGACGCCTTCCGCAACGCCTTATCGCAAATCAAGGACTCCGTCCCGGCGGCGGCGCAACAACCACCTCTGACACGGACCGTCACTACGCCTTCCGCGGCGGCCATGGCGGCGATGGCTCCGGCCACGCCCGTGCCGGCCACGCCGCGCGTTGATCCCGGCGCGTATGCGACGCCTCAGTCACAGCCGGTCGCGGCTCGCGGTGGACGACATGTCGGGTGGCTCCTGGCGTTCGCCATCGTCGTCCTGATAGCGATATTCGGCGGCACGCAGGCGTATCGCGCTCATCAGCAGAATGCCGCCACCAGCAACGCTATCGACTCGGCGATGAAAGCCGCCACCCCAGCTCAGCCGGAAACGGCTGCGCCGGCTCAACCTCAGCCGACGCCCCCAGCCGCAACTCCAGACTCAGCAACCGCTCAGGGTGCTGCACCCAGCGGCGGCGGGGCGCCGGCTCACAGGTCCCGGGCTAGCGAGCCGCCTCCAGACCAAGGCGCGGCCAACGCTCAGGCCGCAGCCGATGCTCAGGCAGCAGCCGAGGCCGCGGCCGAACAGAAGAAGCTGTTCGACGGCTTAGAAACGGAGATCGACCAGCTTGATAGTCGTGCGGCCGCCATCGAAAGCAGCGTCGGCGCGCTCGAGCAGCAAATGCAGCAGAGCGGCCTCGGCCTGCGCGGGGACATGGTGGCCGCGCGCGCCAACATGCGCAACGACCTGGCGAAGGCCAAAGATGCGATGAATGCCGCCGATGCGGAGCGCGCCCGCAAATACGTCGATCAGGCCAACCATGAGATCCAGAAGCTGGAAGGCTTTCTTGGACGGAGGTAGGTAGCAAGCTCTGAAGCTTGTTTTTTGAAGGGGACGGCCTTCAGGCCGTCCGCACAGGCCAGAAATGAATATGGCTTTAAGCCGCTGAGGGACCTTCTTAGAACCCGATCAGAGTTCCTAGAGTCGCTACGGGTGCGGTCCCGGATTAGATCTATCCGCTTGGAGCGGACCTTCAGCGCCTGCCCGAGCTTCAATGCTTGTGGCCGACCAAGGACTAATGAAAACTCTTTCGTTCTGTCATCCTGAGCGACGAGTCCAGTCGCCTGCGACTGGACGAGGAGTCGAAGGACCCCTATCGTGCCCAGCGGCCTTCCAAAGTTGTTTTTCGAGATTCACACATACGACAAGTACTGCTGTGCTTCGATCTACTGTTGAAACTATAATGAGGAGTTGTCGTCTAATCCATTGAGATGAGTTCCGCCCCCGGCCAAGAGAATCCGAGTGATCACAGTCCCCAAAGCTCCCTCAATCAGGTGATTGAGCCACCGCCGCCGCCACGGGTGAAGCCGATTCTGTCGAGTTGGCTCCGCGACATCATCATTTCGCTGGCCGTTTCCGCATTTTTCATTATCTTCCTCTACCAGCCGGTGAAGGTCGAAGGCACCAGCATGATGCCGACGCTCCAGGACCAGGAGCGCGTCTTTATCAACAAATTCGTCTACAAGCTGGAGCCAATCGAGCGCGGCGATGTCATCGTTTTCCGCTATCCGCGCGATCCTGCCAAGAGCTACATCAAGCGCGTGATCGCCGTGGCTGGCGACCACGTCAGGATTGATGGCGGTGTCGTTTATGTTAACGGCAATCGCCTGAGCGAACCCTACGTTCCCGAAATGTATGAAGACGTGCGCTCCTATCCCGAGACCCTCGTACCGCCCCATTGCTATTTCGTGCTGGGCGACCACCGCAATCTCTCCAACGACAGCCGCGACTTCGGCCCCGTGGACGAGGACTTCATCTACGGCAAAGCCGTGTTTGGCTATTGGCCGGTGGCAAAGCTGGGCATGCTGAGGTAAGGCCGCAGATCGCCTTTCGCTCTTCGCTTATTGCTCTAAGCTTTTAGCGGTTCGCTCTTCGCGTTCCGGTTTTCACTTCATTTAATGATTTGTCATCCTGAGCGGAGGTTCGGTCGCGAAGCGAGCGAGCCACAGTCGAAGGGCCCCTATCACTACTAAACCGCAGATCCCTCCGCTCCGCTTCTCTCCGGTCGGGATGACAATCCAAAAGCGCACCGCTTCGGCCTCTGGCCAAAAGCGAAGAGCGAAGAGCGTCAGTTCAGAGGTTCGCTCTTCGCGTTCCGGTTTTCACTTCATTTAATGATTTGTCATCCTGAGCGGAGGTTCGGTCGCGAAGCGAGCGAACCGCAGTCGAAGGACCCCTATCACTGCTAAACCGCAGATCCCTTCGCTCCGGGCGGGATGACAATCCGCTTCGGTCTCTGGCGAAAAGCGAAGAGCGAAAGGCGAAAAGCGTCAGTTCAAGAAAAATTTCGTATACAGCGTATCCCGCTGCGCCGGCCGGAAGCCCGCATCGCGAATAATCCGCCGCAGCTCTTCTTCGGTAGTGCAGTTGCGAACCCCGGCGGCGCGCACGACGTTCTCCTCGATCATCACTGAGCCCACGTCGTTCCCCCCGAAGCGCAATCCTGTCTGGCAAACCTTCAACCCCTGCGTCACCCAGCTCGACTGCACATTCTCAAAGTTGCTGAGGAAGATGCGCGCGATCGCCAGCGTCTTCAGGTACTCGACCGCCGTCGCCTCATCCCATCCGCGACCGCCGAGCGCGGTGTTCTGCGGCTGGAACGACCACGGAATAAACGCGGTGAAGCCGCCGGTCTCTTCTTGCAAATCGTAGATCGCCTGGAAATGATTGATGCGGTGTTCGTAGCTTTCGCCGACGCCGAACATCATGGTGGCCGTGGTCCTCATGCCGAGCCTGTGCGTGGTGCGATGCACGTTGAGCCAGTCGTCGGTCAGGCATTTCAGGCGGGCGATCTTGTAGCGAACTTCGTCGTCGAGGATCTCGGCGCCGCCACCGGGAATTGAATCCAGCCCAGCATCGCGCAGGCGCCGGATGGTGTCTTCAATGCTGAGGCTGCTGACCTCGGCAATGCAGATGATCTCCGACGCTGAGAAGCAATGCAGGTGTACCTGCGGGAAGCGTTGCTTCATGCCGCGCAGCAGCGACTCGTACCAGTCGATCTTCAGGTCGGGATGCAGCCCGCCCTGCAGCAGCACGCCGGTGCCGCCCAGCTCCACCGTCTCCCGCACCTTGTCGTAGATAGTGTCGAAATCGAGAATGTAGCCTTCTTTCGCCAGCTTGCCTTTCAGCGGGCGATAGAAAGCGCAGAAGGTGCAGTACTCGGTGCAGAAGTTGGTGTAGTTGATGTTGCGATCGATGATGTAGGTGACCACGCCGTCGGGATGCAGGCGGCGGCGCACCGCGTCGGCCTCCATGCCGATCCCGATCAGGTCATCGGAGCGATACATCTCGAGTGCCTCAGCTTTGGTCAGAGACATAGCGGGTAGCCACAACGGACATTTTATCGCAGGTGGGTGGATTGTGGATCGAGAGTCGTGGATCGTGGTTCGTGAATTGTAAGTTCGTAGGTCTGAGGTTCTCTCGTTTCCTTACGCTTTGCAAGCTTCGCTTGATGGTCTGTCACCTCGATCGAGATGAGTACACGACGCGTCCCCAGGGTCTCGTGCCTAGCCAGGTTTCCCGATAATCCGCAGCAACCATCCACGATTCACGATCAACGATCCACCATCTACGATCCACCATCTACGATCCACCATCTACGATCCACCATCTACGATCCACCATCCACGATCAACGATTCACGATCCACCATCCACCATTCACAGCCTGTTAATCACCGCCGCCACATACCCCGCCCCAAACCCATTGTCGATGTTCACCACCGTCACATTCGAGGCGCAGGAGTTCAGCATGCCCAACAGCGCCGCAATGCCCTGGTACGACGCACCGTATCCGACGCTGGTGGGCACGGCAATCACCGGCACTCCGACCAAGCCTCCGACGACGCTGGGCAGCGCGCCTTCCATCCCCGCGCAGACGATGATCACGCGCGCCTCGGTCAGCGCCTCACGCCGCGCCAGCAGGCGATGAATGCCGGCCACGCCGACATCGTAAACGTGCTGCACTTCGTTGCCCATGATTTGCGCGGTGACCAGCGCCTCTTCAGCGACTGGAATATCGCTGGTGCCGGCAGAGACCACGACGATCTTGCCTTTGCCGTAGACCGTGTCGTCGCGCGTCAGCGTCACCGCTCGCGCCAGCTCGTGGAATTCGGTCTTGCGGAACTTGCGCCGGACGGCTCGCACCTGTTCCGTCGTCACTCTGGTCGCCAGAACGTTGCGGCCATGCTTGGCCAATCGACCGAAAATCTCAGCCAGATTCTGCGGACTCTTCCCCGGGCCGAAGATCACCTCAGGCATGCCCACCCGCAGCGCGCGATGATGATCGACGTTGGCGAAGCCGAGATCTTCGAAAGGCAGATGCCGCAGCCGCTGCACCGCTTCGTCGGAAGACAGCTTGCCTCGCTTCACCTGGTCGAAGAGCTTCTTGAGGGCGGCGGCATTCATGTGGAACAGTTTCCAGTTTCGGGTTTCAAGTTGCAAGTCGGATCGGAAGGCAGTGTTAGGATGAAGGGGTTTTGCGGAGGGCCATTGCCTATTGGGACAGAAGAGCCCTTGGGTGGATGACACATGGTTGAGCACTGTCATCCCGAGCGAGGACTTTAGTCCGAGTCGAGGGATCTGCGGTTTCGAGCCTAGCGTCGATACTGCCCTTTTTGAGAACCGCAGATCCCTCCGCTCGGGCTGAAAGCCCTCGCTCGGGATGACAAAGTTAAGAAACAACAGCGTAGCTGAAGCTGCCCCCTTCGAATGACCAATCTATCCACTCCTCCCCGCGTCCTGACCGTCGCCGTCACCGGCGCCAGCGGCTCCATCTTCCCCAAGCACCTGCTCGATGCCTTGGAGCGGGATGAGCGAGTCACGACCGTTAACCTCATCCTCTCCGACAGCGGCTTGCGGGTAATGGCCGAGGAACTGGGCATCGCCGGCAGAAATGAAGTCGTAGCCAAACTTCTGGGCCGCGCGTCCCCGAAGATCCAGCAGCAGAGCAACACCGACATCGCCGCCAACGTCGCCAGCGGTTCGTACCTGACCGACGCCATGATCGTCCTGCCGTGCAGCATGGGGACGCTGGCGCGGATCGCCAACGGCATGGCGATTCACCTCATTGAACGCGCCGCCGACGTTTGCCTGAAGGAGCGCCGCCCGCTAATTCTGTGCGTGCGGGAGACCCCCTTCAATCGCATCCACCTCCGCAACATGACATTGGCAGCCGAAGCCGGAGCAACCATCTTCCCGGTCATTCCAGCGTTCTATTTCCAGCCGCAATCGACCGACGACATTGCGCGCGAATTCGCCAATCGTGTGCTGGCGCATGTGGGATTGCCCCAGCCGGACGCGTATCAGTGGAAGGGGTAGTTTGTCGATGGGAACTCTGGAGTCCCGTAGGGACGGCAGAGTTTCGTAACCGCCTCGCAAGCGCCCGGACACCAAGAAAAATAAATTACAGCTGCGCAGCGGCGGCCCGGGCTTCATGACAGCCTGCCCACCGCCCCGCCCTAGCCAACTGCAGGCTAGAACGGGGCACCCTTCGCCCCTTCAAAGCGAGCCGCCGTTTCACCTGCACCTACGGCGTGCATACCTTTCCAGGATCGATTGGTAAATTAGGGTTTCCAACACTGCTGGGAGCACGAACAAGATGAGTGGGAATTTATCCACTTTACGAAGGAGGACCACAGACAGCACACAATGGATCGTGAGTAACAGGACGATAACTTGCCAGAAACGGATGTATGGCCACGAAGACCGATTGAAGGTTAGCAAATATCCGAACAACGTGAGCGTCTGCACCACCAAGCCAATCCATTTCGGATCGAGATTGTCGTTCCCAAGGATGGCGTAGCCTATTGCGATCCCCGCAATTACTCCAGCAGAAGCCACCAACAAAAGGCGATCAACAATACGGGTCATCTCCCGCTCATTCTAATCCTTGTTGTTTTCAATAACATAGCCCTGTGATCCAGGTCACCATTCGATGTGTCATAGCCCCGCTGGGCCGCCATTTCCGCCCGTTCAGCCCCTCTTGCTTGGCACCTTGGACTTCGGGTCATTACCCTAATAGAGCTAAGTAAGTGTGCTGGTTAGCCCACGTGGGGTGGGCGGCTGTCATCCAAAAAATTAAGTGAGGCGTAAATGCACAAACCCGTAAAGTATGTTGAAAAAGCCGTCACCGTTGCAGCCAAAGGCGCGTGGGTCGTTTTCGACAAACTCAACAGTATCAAGCCCAATCCTTCGTTTACGCCCAAATGGTCCGACAAGCCCCTGCTGAAGTCCTACCAGAAATCCAAGCCGCCGCTCGGCTGGCCGCGCGCCACCGACTCGCTCTGTCCGAAGTGCGTCCCAGAAATTCGTCAGCAGATCCTCGACGGCAAGCTCCCGGTCGAGGTGTTGATGAACGAGAAGGTCGGCGAGATCAAGGCCCAGATCATTGAGCGCGACGGCAAAATCCTGATGGTGAAGGACTGCCCCACTCATGGTCACTTCGAAGACGTGATGGCCATCGACACCGCATTTTTCAAGCACTTGGAAGAAGTTTTCCCCGGCCGCGACATCCGCGCCCACAACGACGAGAAGTTGCACCACCACGGCAGCAGCACCGTGCTGCACGGCCGCGGATCGGTGCTGACCATCGACCTGACCAACCGCTGCAACATGATGTGCGATCCCTGCTTCATGGACGCCAACCAGGTTGGCTTTGTCCACGAGCTCACATGGGACGAGATCAAGACCATGCTCGACAACGCCATCACCATCAAGCCGCGGCGACAGATGTCGGTGCAGTTCTCCGGTGGCGAGCCTACGCTCTCGCCATACTTCCTCGATGCCGTGGCCTACTCGCGCCAGGTCGGCTACAACAGCGTGCAGGCTGCGACCAACGGCATCGAGTTCGCCAAGAGCTTCGAGTTTGCCAAGCAGGCCGCGGAAGCCGGCTTGCGCTATGCCTATCTCCAGTTCGACGGCATCGGCAACGCTGCCAATTCGCATCGCCTGGTCGGCAACTTGTTTGACGTAAAGTTGCAGGCGATAGAGAACCTGCACAAGGCTGGCGTGGAGATCGTGCCGGTGGTCACCATCGTCAACGACCTTAACAACGAGCAGGTCGGCCGCATCATTCAGTTCGCGCTCGACAATCCCAAGCGCATTTCGTTTCTCTCGTTCCAACCGGTTTCGTTTACCGGCCGTGATGAGGCCATCACCGACGAGCGCCGCCAGGCGCAGCGCTACACGCTGTCGCACCTGGCGCACGATGTGAAGAATCAGACCGGATTGGGCGAGCCCACGCGCGACTGGTTCCCAATCTCGTTCATGAGCACCTTCTCCGACTGGGCTGACCTGGTCCATGGTCCCGACAAAGATTGGGGATCGCTGAGCTGCGGCTGCCACCCCAATTGCGGCGTTGGCATGGCCGTCATGATCGACAAGGAAACCAAGGAAGCGGTTCCGGTCACAGCGTTCCTGAACGGCGACACCATTGCGAAGGACATCGCGAAGGTGAACGACGCCGCGCGCGGTAAGTGGATGTCGATTGCCGGCATGACCCTGGCGCTGCTGAAGAATTACGATCCCTTCAAATCGCCGACCCACTTTAAGTTTGCCGACCTGCTGAAAAAGTTCGATAAGACCTTCGGCGCGACCGGCAAGAGTTACGGCAAGGTCACCGGCGACCGCACCGAGACCGACATCGAGCGCCGCCGCCGCGATCGCTGGAACTTCCTGTTCGTCGCTGGCATGTGGTTCCAGGACCTGTTCAACTACGATTTCCGCCGCACCGAGCAGTGCATCATTCCCTATGCCACGCAGGAAGGCGAGATCAGCTTCTGCGCCTACAACACCGGCGTGGGCTGGCGCAACATCGTCGAGAAGATGCACATGACCGCCACGCTCACCAAGTGGTACGAGGAGCACGGCCGTCACGAGATCTTCGCCGGCGGCAAGAAGGTCGGCCTCGAGACTACCGAGCACACGCTTAAGCTGGTGGATGAGCACGTCCACGCCAGCGCCAATGACACCCTCGATAAGTTGGGCATCGCCAAGAACGCGCGCCAGGAGAAGTTCAAGGCTCGCGAAGAGCGCGTGAAGGCAGAGGCCGAGAAAGCCCGCATGCTGGCGCTCTACAAAGAGCACGTGCTGGGCGAGAAGCCGGCGAGCAAAGATGGCTTCATACCTCTCGACAGTATCGGCGGCATCAAGCCCGCCGAGCCCGCGGTGGAAGAGCGCGAGGCGGTGTACGGGGATTAGTTCGTGAATCGTCAATAGTGGTTAGTAAACAGGAAAAACCGGTCGCGCAATGCGGCCGGTTTTGTTGTGGACAGCCCGACTCAAACATCCATGGTATTTGCGGCTCCGCAACTGGCAGGCTGCCGCTCGGCTACATTTTCAGGCCTTGCAATCTCACTACGGATACGTTGATCTTCTCCAACACTGGGTTGAGGACAACCTTACGCATCTTGGGATCGCTGATTGCGCCAAGAATGATGACCTCATGCAATCCGTTCATCATCTCGCCCAATTCCTTGTACCAAGGTCCTGGATCCGGTGGATTGGGAGGAATCGGGACCTTGGGGTGGTCATGAATCCATTGCAGGATTTGCTGCAACCAAATCCATTTCTGTCCCGTTCCGCAGTCATCCGTCTCTGCTACTTTCCAAGCGCCACAACCGGCCTGGATCTCGTCCATTCCAGCCTTCACATCCATCATGCCGACCCTGACCAGGTCTTTCATGTTGTAGTGAACGCCGAGAAGGACCTTCTGCATGCCGTCCGCGACATGACCCAGATGGTCGGTCCAATTGGGCCGCGGGTGTTTCGTAAAATACGGAATCAACTTATTCATTAAGTCGACTTCGTGCCAACATACTTCCCACGGATCTCCGCCAATCCGGGTGGCGAGCTCCGGTTCTACATACGTGCTCATCGGCATAGTGCCTCCCGTGAATTGAAGATGAATTGTGGATGGTGATCCCGGTATTCAGGGGTGTGCCGTTCGAAGAAGAGGACGTGCGCTTCGAGATGCCGGGAAGTTCATGCTCATTCTTCCACCATTCCGAGTGATCAGCATGCAATTTGGAAGGAATTTTCCCTGCCTTTCCTTTATTGGGATGAGCGCTGTCGCTTTGCCGCGATGGCGGGGATGGCTTGCGCCCACTTCCCCCTCCGCATATGCTGAATGGCGCAATGGCTACGATCGTCGCTCGTCTTCCGTCGGGGGCACGGTAATTGTCCAGATTGCTGGGTTATACGCTGTCTCTCGGCCTGCTTGCCCTTGCCGTCGCGCCATTCGCACTCGCCCAAAACCCCGACGACCTCGCTTCGCCCGGTTTTACGATCACCGGAAGCTTTTGCCCGGCCGGTGTCGTTGAGCAGATTCGCTGGCAACTTGCCGGGGAAAACCACGATGCCGGCGTGTGGGGCTCATTCTGTGAGCGAGATACGAACACCGGGCGAATCGAGTCCACCAAATTCCTCGCTCCCGCAACCTTGTCTCTATTCGTCTCCGGCTACCTTGGCACTCCCGGCCTGCGGCTTGCCTTGCGCAACAGCGAAACGGGAGAGGAAATCGAGCTGCGCCCCCCAACGCTTCCTGCCGAGCACTGGCAAGCCATCAATAATGCGGTACCTGCCAATTGGGTAGGCAGACCGGTCCAACTGATCGGCGAAGATCAGTCCACAGCTACTCATGGCTGGTTTGGCTTCACCACGCCTTTGCTGCCGTACTCTTCGATTGCGATTGACATGATTTCGAGCAATCGGCCGGAAAGCGGCTTTTGCCCCGATGGAGTGGACGGCGGCACGCAATGGCCAACGGTTTCGCCTCCTCCAAGCGTTGTGGCTTGGGGATCGTACTGCGAATCTGGGGACAACGACACCGGCTGGATGGCTTCCAGACCAGTTGTCGCCGGATCCTCTCTGACGTTCTACCTTGCCGGCTATCCGGGGACTCCCGGCATCCGGCTGACCATCGAGGACCTGGAGACTGCGCGGCAGTTGCCGGTCGAAATTACCAACATCCCGGGTGAGCTTTGGCGTCTGTACCACATTCCATTGCCCGCCCAATGGAAAGGGCAGCAAGTCCGATTGCTCGCCGAGGATACCGCGACCGGGCCGGCGGGGTGGATTGCCTTCACCGAACCGCGGAGTACAGCCGAGTCCAGGGCCGGATTTGTGTTTGCGTACCGGGTGTTGGGATCGGTCCTGTTGTCGCTGGTTGTCTTGATCTTGCCGGCAGCGGCCGTCGCCGTACTGATGGCAACGCTTGGGGTTAGCGATGTCGTTGATCTCACCACCGGCGCATTGCTCACTCTAGGGCTAGTTGGATATGCGGCCTTCTGGGTTTACTTCCTGAACCATGCGGCAGGACTCGCTTATACCTACCTGGTTGTCCTGTGTTCCTGCTTGGTGATGGCGTACGCGTGGATGACGCGGGCCAGACATCGCGTACGGCTGGCGCCGCTACGCCGAATGCTGCACCCGCTTCTTCTTATGACTTTGGCTTGTGTCTTCGTCATCTCTGTCGGATTCATTTACGGAAAGCCGCAGTCGGTGCAGGATTATGCCGCAAACCGCTTTGCTCCTCCTTCACTTTGGATCGACAACCTGTTACCGAAATTGTTGGCCGACGGTGTGTATCGCGGCCACATCCCTAAACCGCTGATCAACGATTGGCTCTCCAGCGATCGCCCGCCTTTGCAGTCCGGCATCGTGCTCTGGATGTACCCTCTGACGATTAACGGCCGGGACCTGCCCTATGAAATAGCGGCGGTAATTCTGCAACTTACTTTCCTTGTCGGATTGTGGGCGTATTTGGAAGCTTGCCAAGTCAATCGGAAAGCAGTCGCGTTGGTGCTGGCGGCAACTTTCTTTTCGGGATTTACCCTCCTCAACTCATTTTTCACGTGGCCGAAATTATTTGCGGTGGGCTTCCTCCTTCTGATCCCCGCCTATCTGTTTACGGGTCGTTATGCCCGCATTCGCAACCAGTGGCGAGTGGGCGCCGCTCTTGGCGTGGCCGCGGCACTCGCGATGCTTTCCCATGGCGGCAGCGCGTTTGCCTTGGTTGGCATCATCGTGACTTTTTTGCTGCTGCGACGCGTGCCTGGTCCGCGATTTCTGTTGGCAGGCGTTATCGCTGCCGCACTGCTGTATCTTCCGTGGACTCTCTACCAGAAGTATTACGACCCTCCGGGAGACCGTCTGGTTAAGTGGCACATCGGAGGCAGTGTCGAACCTCGTTCGGAAGACAAGCTGCTCGATCTGCTGATCACCAACTACGGTCATATGCACCCGCGAGAAATTCTGAATTACAAGCTCAGGAACATCTCCCAGCTATATGCCGACAGCTTCGACATGTGGAAGCGCCCCGCAGTCATTCTCCAGACGTTTTTCACTGGCAACGAGGCGCAACGAGCGGCAAGCGTGGCATGGTTGCGCTACTCCATGTTTGTTCACTGGTTCCCCTCAATTGATCTGTTTCTATTCGCTCCCTTGGCATTGTTTGCCTCTGTCCTGCTTCGCCGACGTGGCTCGCCGGAGTTTCAGCAAGCCTGGAGACTTTGGCTGTGTACCGCGATCACTCTCGCGATCTGGTGCCTGCTGATGTTCGGACCCGCGACAACTCTGGTTCACCAAGGATGCTACTTTACCGAGATCGCCGCTTTCGCCGGCGGAGTGTTGGCGCTATGGTCGCTGAGTCCACGCCTCGCAGCCGCGGTAACGGCCTGCCATATCGTTTTTTCTCTCGCGATTTATGTTTGGCTGACCCCGCCCCAGCCGGTGGGCGTCGAAACCCTCATGGGCCCGCTCAATCCACTGCTGACTTGCGCTGCCATCCTGGCGGGCGGGGGATTGCTTTTCATCTTGTGGTATATGGCCCGCGCTGCCTGGCCGCCGGCTGCGGAAGCTTTCGTCCACGAATCCGGCTGTCATCCTGAGCGGAGTGAGGTCCCTTTGAGACCGAACGCAGTCGAAGGACCCCTATAGCTCGCCAAGCTCTTCCGGTTGCTTGATCCCAAAATGTTTCGATCATGAGTATCCGGCGCGCCGAGCAACTGACTTCATTCTCCGCTTTGGGGTGAGTCTTTGACTGCTGCCGAGCGCTTATAATCGATACTTCCCATGCAGGCCACGGTTACCAGTTCTTCTGTCGCTCGACCCAAGTCCAAATTCGTTTTTCGCAGCGTAATCGCAGTCTTGGTTTTGCTCCTGATTGCGTTCTTAGGCTTCGATTTTTGGTTCTACCGGGCCGTACGGGCCTCGCTGCCGCAGTTGGACGGCACCATCACCCTCTCCGGATTGGCGGGCCCGGTGACCGTCACCTACGACGCGCTGGGCGTCCCCAATATCGCTGCGGCAAATATTCCCGACCTCTTCTTTGCCCAAGGTTACGTCACCGCGCAGGACCGCCTCTGGCAGATGGACATCATGCGCCGCTACGCCTCCGGCGACCTGGCCGTGATTCTCGGGCCGAAATACGTCAAGTACGATCGCGAGCACCGCATCCTCGGCCTGCGGCAGGTAGCCGAAACGGCTGCGGCAAACATGGACCCGCAGGAGCGCGGGCATTTTGAGGCCTACGCCGCCGGAGTCAATGCCTACATCGAGCAGCACCGAAAGACTTTGCCGCTGGAATTTCGCTTTCTCGGCTACTTCCCGCATGTCTGGACGGTTGAGGATTCCCTGCTTGTCGGCCTGGGAATGACCGAGTTCCTCAACCACGGTCTGTACAAAGACAAGCTCGAGAAGGAGAAAATTCTGGCCCGGCTCGGCCCGGAACTGACGGCCGACCTCTACGTGAACACCTCGTGGCGCGAGCATCCACCGGGCGCCGACAGCAACTCCATCGAGAACGACATTCCCGCGGATAACACGCCGGACGAAGAAGACCAGCCGGCGCCGAAAACTCTCAAGCCCCGGCACGCTGCACCTCGCGGACAATTGCTACCGTTTGAACTCCCGCAATCGGCCCCGGAGGCAAGCTTCCGTCCCGGCTCCAACAACTGGGTTGTCTCCGGCGCGCACACCGTCTCGGGCAAGCCGCTGTTGTCGAACGATATGCACCTGGAGCTGGAGATCCCCAACGTCTGGTACGAGGCCCATCTCACCGCCGGAGACTTTGATGTTGCCGGAGTGACGCTGCCCGGCGTGCCTTACGTCATAGCTGGACACAATCGCCGCATTGCGTGGGGATTCACCAACCTCGGCCCCAATGTCGAGGATGTGTACATCGAGAAGTTCAACGACAAGGGCGAATACCTAACCCCGCAGGGCTGGATGCAGCCCGAGCATCGCCACGAAATCATTCGCGTCAAAGGCGGGGCTGAAGTCAATCTCGACGTTGTCGTGACACGCCACGGCCCCATCATCAGCGATCTGGTGCCGGGGGAGAGCCGCAAGCTGGCTCTGAAGTGGACGATCTACGACCCTCAGGCCTCCGGCATCCCCTTCTTTGCCGTCGACTCGGCGCAGAGCTGGCAGGAATTTCGCAGCGCTTTCTCGCATTTCGGCGCACCCGGACAGAACGTTGTCTATGCCGATATCGATGGCCACATCGGCTATCAGGCGACCGGCTTGATTCCGCTGCGGGCGGCGGGCGACAACTCCGTTCCCGTTCCTGGCGATGACAATTCGCATGAGTGGACCGGCTACGTGCCCTACGATCAGCTGCCGAGCGTTTATGATCCGCCTTCAGGCATCATCGCTACCGCCAACAGCCGCGTCACGCCTGACGGCTATCCATATCAACTGAGCATGGAGTGGATGTCGCCTTACCGCACACAGCGCATATACAAGCTGCTGAAGAGCGGCAAGAAGTTTTCGCCCCCCGACATGCTCAATATTCAGACGGACGTCGTCTCCGCCTTCGATCGCTTCTGCGCCGAGCGCTTCGTCTATGCCGTCGATCACACCGCGAAGGCATCGCAGCGCGCCACGTCCGCGGCCGACCTCATGCGCGGCTGGGATGGAGCGATGGATACGGATTCGGCCGCCGCCACCGTGGCCTACTTCTCGCGCGACAAGCTGGAAGAGTTGCTGCTCAAGCCGAAGCTGGGCGATGACTGGAAGCAATACCACTGGTTCATGCGTTCCGTGTGGCTGGAGAACGTGCTCTCGCATCAGCCTCCGCGCTGGCTGCCTTCGGGATACGCGAATTATGACGCGCTGCTCACCGCGGCAGTCGAGGGCGCTGTCTCGGACGCGAGTGCAACCCATTCGCTGTCCATGTGGAAGTGGGGACGAGTCCATCGTGTGGACATCCAGCATCCCTTCTGGAGCCACTTCCCTATTCTGAAGAAGGGCGCAGGCACGGGCAGCCAGCCACTCTCCGGCGATGAGGAAACCATCAAGCAGGTGGGACCGCACTTCGGGCCGTCGGAGCGCCTTACCGTCGATTTTTCAAACCTCGATGACAGCACGCTCAACATCGTGAACGGCCAGTCCGGCAACATCTTCGCCGAGCACTACAACGACCAGTGGGACGCGTACTATCACGGGCGCACGTTTCCGCTGCCGTTCTCGCCGGACGCCGTGCAGCGCGCCGGGGTGCACCACCTGCGACTGCAACCCGAATGACAGGGGCGGGTGGCACACCCCTTCCCGCATGAATCCAACTCGGGTGCCCCATCCTTCTCGCCGTCTTTTTGGCGAGAGGGTGGGCATAGCGTCGTGACGGTCATCACCGCTCCAATCCGCCGAGGAAACTAAGCTTCTTTCATGCCGCGGGGCCTCAAGCGTTACCAACAAGCTCGCGATCTGCACTTCATCACCTTCAGCTGTTATCGACGTCAGCCGCTGCTGGCAACGCCACGAGCCAAGCGCCTATTCGAGCAGACCCTGGAGCGGGTGCGCTGTTGGTATGGACTGTTTGTAACCGGCTACGTCATCATGCCGGAACATGTTCATCTGCTCATCAGCGAGCCGGAACGGAGCAGTCTGGCAGTTGCGATTCAGATGCTGAAGCAGATCACCGCGCACAAGCTTCGCGCCGGTCCTCGATGCCCTTTCTGGCAAACGCGTTACTATGATTTTAATGTTTGGACTCCGAAGAAGCGGATCGAGAAGCTGCGGTACATGCACCGTAATCCGGTGAAGCGGGGACTCGTGGAGAGACCGGAGGACTGGCTCTGGAGCAGCTTTCGGCACTACGCGACAGGAGAGGATGGTGTGGTGGAGATCGAGTCCGAGTGGACAGCACGAAGAGGAGAGCGGATGGGAATGCCCTTGCGAATCCAGCTTCGGGAACCTGTGCCCACCCTGTCCGCAAAGGAAGCGGACAAGGGTGGGGCACCCACAGCTTAGGTATGCAGGCTTAGGATCATTTGCGAAAGGCCGGGCCACCCGTCCATTCCGGCTTCCCGAGTGCAGCAATCCCAGATTAGCCCAACAGAAGGACGAACCTGGGGCACCGGGCTGCGGTTTGCTCAAGGTGTAATCTCAAATACCACTCCGACACCATACGATCCTCCCTGGAATGTCGTGCCGTAAAGGTTGCCGCTGCTGTCAAGGGCCATAGTGCAGTACGGATGCGCGCCATCGCTGCCGTTGAAATCGTGTAGCGTGGAATATAGCCACCCACTTCCCGATCGCGATAGCTTAAACACTGATCCCATGTGGTTAGACCCGTCGCACCTAGTTGTACCGTAGAAGTTACCTGCATTGTCCTCGACTAGGGTGCCGAATGGGCCGCACTCGTTTTGCAGTGGGTTACCAAATGAGTAAAGCAGGTTGAAAGTCCAACCAGATCCTGATTTGATCAATTCAAAGACAGTGCCGCCGCCCGCAGACCCGCCATCAGACGTCGCGGCAAAAAGGTTGCCAGACCGATCAACCAAGACGCCGGTGTATGGAAGGGCCCCGTCGCTGCCGCCAAGGAAACTGTAAAGAACCGTCTCTGTCCAGCCCAAACCAGAAGGTATTAATTCAAAAACGGTGCCTTCCTCGTGTGTTCCTCCGGTGAAAGTTGTACCATAAAGGTCGCCAGCTGGATCGAATTGAAGGCCATTGAATGGCTCTATTCCGTCGTAGCCATCACCAAAGCTCCAGAGTATAGTCTTCGTCCAGCTGCTGCCGGAATGGGATAACTCGTACGCAGTGCCGCATCCTGGTGGATAGCAATGGGTTGAAGACCCACCGATCTGAGTTGTGCCGAATATGTTTCCTGTCTGATTGAAAGCGAGGTCTCCATAGGGATCACCGCCGTCATATCCTCCTTCAAATTGATAAAGTAGATCTTCTGTCCAAGTAGCAACACTATTGGCATCGGGATAAGGCGGAGGAGCTAAACTGAAGATAGTGCCGCAACCTGACGCGAATCCGCTGCAGTCACCGCCGCCACCATTTTCGGTCGTTCCGAATAGCCGACCGTTTGGCCGAACGATCACTCTAGCTGACGGATTAGCCCCGTCTACGCCTCCTTGGAAGCGGTAGATCGGGGTGAGCACCCAGCCCGTTCCTTGGTAGGACACTTTGAAGACGACTCCGCAGCCATTCGAGACACAATTGCTTCCCCTAGTTCCACCCGCCCATGCCGTTCCGTAGAACTCTCCTGGTCCAGCATTTGTCAATCCGGCAATTGGGTACATACCGTCTTGTCCTCCAGTAAAGTTGTGCAGCACGGTGAACGTCTGCGCCTGCGCCGGTTGGGTTGGTGCGGTGATCAGCGCAATCAGTAACAGCATCGAAAAACGATAGAGCGTGAAAGTGACTCGTTGCATAGAAAGGTCCTTTCCTGGGTTGGCGGAGGGCCACTGCATGTTCCCTCGGGTTGTCGGTTTCCCGCGCTCAACGGGAAGATACGATCGCAAGGGCAGAGGAATAGCGAAACGCTGAGGATAGGGTGCGTGGCGCGCTCCTTCTTGCAGTGGTGCGGGGCAACCGCTTTTCTAGTGAGTGTACGGACTATGACTCATGACGTGCGGTGCGTCTGTGACTGAGAACACGGACCGACGTGATTAATGATCAGTTTGACAGTTTCTGCAAAAGAGGATGTTAAAAGAAAACATTTTTCCTCCGCGGGTGGCGCACCCAAGCCGGTTTTGCTTCGCCTGGTTCTATAAAAGGGGATGTCAAAAGAAAACATTTTTCCCTCCGCCGGACGGCAGGGTAGTTCCTTGACATCCAGCCCCTTTCGTCGAGCTTGGGGGCGGGTGGCCCACCCCTTCCCGCATGAATTCAACTTGGGTGCCCCATCCTTCTCGCCATCTTCTGGCGAGAGGGTGGGTAGAGCGTCGTGGAGATCGAGTCCGAGTGAACAGCACGAGGAAGAGAGCGGATGGGAATGCCCCTGCGAATCCAGCTTCGGGAACCTGTGCCCACCCTGTCCGCCAAGGAAGCGGACGAGGGTGGGGCACCCACAGTTTAGGTATGCAGGATTATGATCATTTGCGAAAGGCCGGGCTACCCGCCATTGAATACTTCCACGTCCTTCCTGGCCGGCAGATGAATCTGGATGTTGTGGTGGAGAGACGGACGCGACTGTGGAGGGTGCGGAGTATCAACCCTCCATCCTGGGCTAACTGCACTTTCACCCCTTCGGGGCTCTATTTTCGTGTGTCATACTCCACCGCCACACACCAACTGTGGTTCTCACACACGCTCTAAAGCCCAGTTTGATTCAGGCGCTTACGAAAGGCCTGAAGGCCGTCCCTTTCAAAACTTCGACTTAATCCTGGCTTCCCTACCGAAATCGCCTACTGGTCGATTTGCAGCACGTCGTAGAGCGCGCCAGAGAACGAGAGCTGTGTTGGCTGCAACGTATCGGTTGTCGTGTCGTAGATATTCAGGACTCCGCCTTCAATCACGTACATGACGTTGCGATTGGGAATGGACTGCATGCCGGTAACGGCGCCGTTCGGAGGAAACGGCGGATCGGCGGTGTTATTGCTGACATTTACTACCGACAGGCATCCGGTCGTCGTATTCAGGCAGGTGTTGGCGCCGATGTAGAGCTTGTTATTGTTCAGCGCCATCGTCGTGTGGAAGCCATCGCCGATCGGAACTGACTTGCCAGTAAGCCGCTTCATGCTGCTGATGTCCACTGCGTCAAAGGTGGAGCTGGTTCCCGGAGGAACCGGGCTTCCAGCAACATAAAGGGTGCTGCCATTGAGCATCCCGACACTGGCGCCTCCCACCGTTACACTTGCCGTGATGGTGCGCGAAGGAATGTCGAGTCGTGCCACCGAAGCCGCACCGCTGGAGCCGCACTCCGGGCCGCAGTTCAGCACGTATGCCGTGTTGCTGTCGCCGCCGAAAAATGCGTTGATCGGCCGGGCAAAGCCGGGAATGCCCACGTAAGTCGTGGTGCTGGCGTTCAGGTCGATCAGCACCAGAGAATCGGAATTGTCAGAGAAGACCAGCAGGAATTGCCCATTGGGGCTGAGCGCAATGTAGCGGGCCGAAGCCACCGCGTAATTCGTAACATCGGTGGAGCTAGCCACATCCCACGTCTCCACGATACCGCTCCGTCCTCCGCTCAGGGGTACGTTCGGCGCCGGGACATAGACCTTGCTGCTGTCAGGGGAAAACAGCGCCATGCCGGTGGAATTGCCCACAGCAAACTCGGTCGTGACCGCCTCGGTCGAATTGTCCAGCAGAGAAAGAACAAAGGAATTGGGGTTGTAAATCAGCGTCTTGGTCCCGTCCGGGCTCAGTACTTCGAAAGTGGCGGACGTGGAGACCGCGATGGTCACCGGCTGCCCCGGTACCAACTGGCCGAGGGAGTTCGTGGTCTGGGCCGTGAGCGGGGTGGTATCGTTCTGCGAATCTACAACCTGCAGATTGCCGGTGAAAGTGTTGGTTATGAAGGCGCGGTTCTTGGCCTGGCTCGGCGGCGTGGTGGAACTGCCGCTGCCGCCGCAAGATGCGATGCTGAGGACCAGGATCGAGGTAAGAAAAAGGACGGCAACCCGCTGCAAGCGGTCACCCGGTAACGCTTTATGATTTGACATGAGCTGCTGGAAACCGTTGAATTATAACAGACTGACTTTCACCGCAGAGACACGGAGACACCGAGACTTATCTTGATTCTTTCGGTCTTTGTGCCTCTGTGTTTCTGTGGTGATCATTACCTACGAACCACTGCCGCATGGCGATTTCCGTCGATTTGCGATAAAGTTCAATCACATTCTGGCACTCCACTGGAAACATCATGTCAATTGGACTCCTTGCCCGACTGCAGAAGGGCGCTCTGCTATGCGACGGCGCCATGGGTACCCTGCTGTACTCCAAAGGTATCTTCATCAATCGCTGCTACGACGAGCTGAATCTCTCGGCGCCCGACCTTATCCGCGGCATTCACCAGGAATATCTGAAGGCTGGGGCCGAGGTCATTGAAACCAATACTTTCGGCGCCAATTCGTTTCGCCTGTCGAAGCACGGCTGCGTCGACAAACTGGTGGAGATCAATCGCCAGGGAGCGCGACTGGCCCGCGAAGCCGCCAAGAGCTTCGATGGGCTGGTGGCCGGAGCCGTCGGCCCGTTGGGCGTCCGGATCGAGCCGCTGGGCAAAATCTCCCTCGAAGAAGCCCGCGATACTTTTCGCCAACAGATCGCCGCCCTGAACGACGAAGGGGTCGATCTACTCATCCTGGAAACCTTCGGCTACCTGG
This sequence comes from uncultured Acidobacteriaceae bacterium, assembly GCA_963785825.1. Lineage (GTDB taxonomy): Bacteria > Acidobacteriota > Terriglobia > Terriglobales > Acidobacteriaceae > Bog-257. The sequence continues at coordinate 288,748 of CAWAWQ010000006.1, forward strand.
AAGAGTTGCATCAGGCCATCCTTGCGGCCCGGGACGTCAACCCCGAGCTGGCGGTCGTGGCCCAAGTCACCATCGACGAAGATGGCAACTGCCTGGACGGCTCGAGTCCCGAACACTATGGCCCGCAACTGGAGGCATGGGGTGCCGACGTGGTCGGCTGCAATTGCAGCGTTGGGCCGGTCGCCATGCTGGACGCGCTGGAGCGGGTGCGCGCGGTTACGACCGCGCCTTTGTCGGCCCAACCGAACGCCGGAATTCCGCGCTCGGTGGAAGGCCGCAACATCTACCTGTGCTCGCCGGAATACATGGCGAACTACATGGAACCGTTCGTCAATGCCGGTGTGCGATTGATCGGCGGCTGCTGCGGCACTACGCCCGACCACATCCACACCATGAAGCTGTTCCTGAAGGTGGGTGCGGCGCGTGCGTCGTCCTACAAGGTGACGAAGACCACCGAAGCCAAGCCGGTGGAACCGCCGCCGCTCGCCGAGCGCTCGAACCTCGGTCGCAAGATCGCTGCCGGCGAGTTCGTGACGATGGTCGAGATCGTTCCCCCGCGCGGGATCGACGCCCGGCGCGAGTTGGATGGAGCGAAATTCCTGAAGTCGGTCGGGGTGGACGCGGTCAACATCCCCGACAGCCCCCGCGCCTCGGCCCGCTTGAGCAACCAGGCGCTGTGCCTGCTGGTGAAGCAGCAGATCGGCATCGAGCCGATCCTGCACTACACCTGTCGCGACCGCAACGTGCTGGGCATTCAGTCAGACCTGTTGGGGGCGAGCGCCATCGGTATCCGCAACCTGATTTGCATTACCGGCGATCCCCCGAAGATGGGCGACTACCCCGACGCCACCGCAGTGTTCGATGTGGACGCGATCGGGCTGGTCAACATCGTTCGTAACCTCAACCGCGGCCTGGATATCGGCGGCAATCCGACCGGCAATTCCACCGCATTCGTAATCGCGGTGGGAGCCAATCCGGGCAGCCCCAATATCGACGAGGAGATCCGCCGCTTCGAGTACAAGGTCGAGGCGGGAGCGGAACTGGCGGTCACGCAGCCGGTCTTCGACATCCGTCTGCTGGAAGAGTTCCTGCGCCGCATTGAGCACTGCCGTGTTCCCGTCGTGGCGGGGATCTGGCCGCTGACCAGCACCCGCAACGCCGAGTTCATGAAGAATGAGCTGCGGGTTTCGATCCCTGACGAAATCTTTGCTCGCATGGCGAAGGCGACGACGGCGGACGCCGCCCGCGCCGAGGGCGTCGCCATCGCGCGCGATATGCTGGCGGCGGTCAAAGATATGGTGCAGGGGGCGCAAATCAGCGCACCCTTCGGGCGCTATTCCTGTGCGATCGATGTGCTGGAAGCGTTAGGGACCAGCAAGGGCGCCGTGGTGTGAGTACGGCCTGCGGCCCGACCGTCGCACCTTAGAAAACATTACCGCCCGGTGGGAGTGGCTGAAAATTTCCAGCTTGCCTGCCGTTTTTTTCTTGCATTTTGCACTAGAATCCCTTCAGGAGTTGAGATTGCCTAAGTTCGAAGAGTGCCTGGACAGGCTGGAGAAAATCGTAGCGGAACTGGAAAAGGGCGATGTGTCGCTCGACTTGGCGTTGCAACTCTTTGATGAAGGCATGAAGCTCTCCGGCTCCTGTCGCAAGGAACTGGAGGATGCCGAGGGAAAAGTTGAGATCCTGCTGAAGCGCGATGGCAAGCTTCAGCCTGAGGCCTTTGAACCCGCGAATCACCCCGGTGGCGCCGCCACTTAGCGCACCGGCAGAACCAAATCGTTGTTGTACCGCCGCGTGACGGCACGGCCCGTAGTTCGTCAATCCCACTTATTCATTGCATGGCTTGGTGCCATCACAGAATTTTGACTCAGGAGTTTGCTATGCGGCCCATCAATGCTGTTCTTGCTCATCACGATGCTATCTCGGCCGGGCATCTGGCTGCGTCGCTAGGCAAAGAGTTTCGCAACCTGCTGCTTGCAGAATCGCCCGCGGAGGTGAGGTCGACGGTGGCGCGATTCCGTGCTCCGTTTGCCGTGCTTGATCTGGAACTCATCAGCCTGGCCGAAGTGCGCGAGCTCTGCCGGGAGTTTCCCTCGACCGCCTTCGTTTGCATCCACCGCCTCGCCGACGACCGCATGTGGACCGAAGCCTTAGCCATGGGCGCCGTCGATTGCTGCCACTCCACCGATGTGCGGGGAATACTCATGGCGTCGGAGCGTTATGTGGTGCTCAGCCGCGCCCATACCGCGGCGGCGTAGGAAAGTCGTCAGCGGTCAGCCGTCGGTTATCAGCTCTAAGGCAAAAGCAAACCCACGCCGGTGGGCTTGGCCTTTTTATTTGTACCGGGTCGAAAACACCTGAGTACCCTGCTCTGCAGGTTAGTGACGACACGCGACTGTTCACAAGAGCGCTCGGCATGGGCAAGCGAGGCAACATCTATTCGCGTAAGGTTCTAATCCATGGAGCACGGGCCGCCGTGTTGCGTATCATGGGAGCGAGAATGCTCTCGAAAGAGCAACCGACCGACTTATAAGGACAGACACGCGCGCCGTCCGCCAAGGTCTCTTTCATCGAATGTCCTCTAGTTTTCTGGCCTATGCCGTAGCGCTTTTATCTTCATAATCCGGTATTTTTTCAAAATCTGTTGCAATTTGCTACTAGGCCGATAGTAGTTCTAGACTCGCGCTCCCCGCTGGGATAACATACGCCTCCATTGCGGACACCGATGATGTAGCTTCGGACCTGTTGTGTGGCTTCCGCCAGCCTACAACTTTCAAGATGAGTGCTGAGGTGGATGCAGCCCCAGCCGGCCGAGCACGACCTTGCAACCATGCCACACCATCCGGCACTTGCAAGCGAGCGAATAACCAGGCCGCTCTGCGCCTCAGGCAACAACCCTGCAGACGCATTTTTCAACCTGCAAACCGGCGCCGCTGCGTGTTTCCTGCGGCGGCGCGTTCTACCGAATCCATGCCCGCGACACGAAGCTGTCCGTCCGGGCGTTCCAATCAGTGAGGAGGCGTTATGAATTGCAAGCAGAAAACAGTGGCGTGGCTCAGCGCGATGTTGCTGATGGCCGCAGCCCTGCCTTTGGTGGCTCAGACAACGCCGGCGGGCGATCACGTATTTCGCACGCCGATTCGAATTCAACCTGGCGCACCGGCGACTCAGCCGTCCGGAATCTTCCCGGCGGCGATGCGCGCAGCCTATCGCTATAACGCGATTCCGAATCAGGGCCAGAACATTGTCATCGGCATCGTCGATGCCTGTGACTACCCGTCTGCCGAAGCGGACCTGGGAGTTTTTTCCACGACGTTTGGCCTTCCACAATGCACTACGGATAATGGCTGCTTTACCAAGATCTCGCAGGGCAGTCTGTGCAGCGGGCACCAGGGCAACTGGGCGCTGGAGCAGGCGCTGGATATACAGTGGGCACACGCCATGGCTCCCGCAGCCAAGATCGTATTGGTTCAGTCTTCGCAGCCCGACGACAGTCTGTTTGTGGCCGTGACGCAGGCCGTCGCAGCCGGCGCCAGCGTCGTCAGCATGAGCTGGGGAGGAGGCGAGTTCGACGGAGAGCAAACCTACGACACGACCTACTTCTCAACGCCCGGCGTGACTTACTTTACTTCCAGCGGTGACTCAGGATGCGGCGTCCAGTACCCAGCAGCCTCACCCAACGTCGTGTCGGTGGGCGGAACGCAGCTGACCCTGATCAGTGGCGGACTGACCAGTTTTCTATCGACCAATTATGGCAGCGAAACCGGATGGAGCGGCAGCGGAGGTGGCATCAGTTCCTTTGAGCCGGAACCGGCCTATCAGATGAACATCCAGCACACGGGATTCCGAACCGTGCCCGACGTCTCTCTGGATGCGTCTTCCTCTGTTCCCATCTACGACTCCTACGATGGACTCCAGTGGGTACGGGTAATTGGAACCAGCCTGTCGTCTCCAGTGTGGGCGGCGTTGATGGCGATTCAGAACTCGTCTCGCGGCGGCGCGGGTGTGATCCAACAGCCTTTACCCGACCTGTATTCCCTCTACCAAACGTCGTATGCCGCGGACTTTCACGACATTACTACCGGTAGCGCCGGGGGCATCTGTGTTGCCGGCGCCGGGTACGACTACGTAACCGGAATCGGCACTCCCATCGCCAATACCCTGACGAATGATTTGCTAGCCTTGCCGTAAAACCAGCAGGGCTGATAAGAGAAATCCCCGCTCGAGCCTTTGGATTGGGCGGGGATTTCATTTGTACTCTCGAACGAGTGCTACGGAGGTACACCACGCCTCTGCGACACCTCGCTTTGGTCTGGTTAGGCGGGCGACGAACCACGAGTTTGCGCGGTTTGCTTGGGGGCAGATGGACTCCCCGGAAACGAGTGATCGGAAGGCCGCCTGACGAGGCCTTAGCTGGAAATGACGCCCCAGGATGCGATTATCGTGGCAGGATTTCGATCAGCGGGTGGCAGAGGTATAACATGCGATCAGGAGGCGAGGATGAATACGCGACTGAAGCCTGTCAGAATTGCCCAGGGCACGATCCTATTCGTGATGTTGACGATGGCTCTCTTTGCAGTTGCCCAAGTAGAAACCATTGACGCGATAGCACGCGGCACAAGCACCCAGATGGGGAAGGATTTCAATCTCAAGGTGATCATCAACCAGTTCTCGACGCCTCAAGACAAGGAGACTTTAAAGAACGCTTTCGAAAAGGGTGGGCATGACGCGCTGGTGAAGGCGCTGGAGAAAATGAAGGGGGTCGGCCGGCTCCGGCTGCCCAGCACAACCGGCTATTCCATTGCCTACGCGGTGATGATTCCCACTCCCACAGGTCGCAAGATCCGCTTCATCACGAACCGCCCGGTTGCAATCGCAGAGTCCAGAAACATGACCCGCTCCAAGGAATATGACCTCACCGCGGGCGAAATCGAGATCAATGATCAGGATAAGAGCAAGAACACTGGGGTAGTGTACCCGATGGCGAAAATTGGCCTGAACAAGGCTGGAGAGGTTCAGTTCGACCTGTTCCAGAATCCCTGGCAACTGGTGAATATCACCGACTGGACAAAGGGCAAAGGATGACGATTTCGATGACTCCTCAGATTGAGTAGGAAGAGCAACGGGCCTGGGAACGGAGGCCGGAGGCCTGGCGCCCCACTCATTCGCGATTTTCGAGCGAAGCCGGGGTCCCCAATTCGCGCGGGTTTTTGCGCGAATTGGGGTGGAGGAGCCGAGTCCTGGGTGAAGTAGAAAAAAATATCGGTGCCCCGTAGGACGAAACCGGTGCTTGCACCGTGCAGGAGAAAGATCGCTTGATCGCCTTCGCTCTTAATCGATAGGCGCCTGCAGATCACAGTTCGGCTGCACGCGCGCTGTCAAGCGAGATGCCGGCAATCCTACACCGTGGCGTAGTGCTCAGCGTTCTTGGCGATGAATTCCTGCTTGTCAGCGGGAACTTCCTCGACCACAAAAATCGAATTCGTCGGGCACACCGGAACGCAGGCGCCGCAATCGATGCAGCCCTCGGGGTCTACGAACAGCTGGGCCGCGGCTTCGAATCCTTCCTCGTCCTTCTTGGGGTGAATGCAGTCGGTCGGACAGGCTTCGACGCAGAGTTCATCTTTTGTACAGGTATCGGTAATAACGTATGCCATGATTGCAGTTCTCCGATCTGGTTTTTCTGGTTGCCGCCCTCACCGCGCGACATTCCCGGCGGGACCGGTTCTCCGTTGCTCGGACTCGGCCGGCATCAGGTACCAGGTCCTTCCACCAGAATCACTGTACAAATTGCGCAACCCAGAAGGCGGTGATGTCGGTCACTGACCGGTTGTGAGCCGCCGCACAATACCTGGCTGCTGAAAAACTCAAAACACCAGATCCCTCGTGGGCTGAAGTGGGTGCGTGAGAACCTCCGCCGTCCCTACGGGACTCGATTCAATTTTCCACTAGACCCAGCGCTGAAGCGCTGGGCTAACCCATGCCGCGCCTACGGCGCTGGAGCATCACACACAGAAATCGAACCCCGAAGGGGTGGTCTTGCAGTTAGCCCAGGACGGAGCGAAGCCGGGGTCCCCGATTTGCGCCCCGCCGCAGGCGGGCAAATTGGGGTGGGAAGCTTAGTCCTGGGTGAAGTGGAAAAAATACCGGAGCCCCGGAGGGGCGGCACCGTTCTCAGGCAGACACTGAAGCCCGCTCGGAAAGGCAAATATAAGGCCTTGCTACGAAACACACCTAAAGGTGCGCTCCTTCAAAAGTACAGCTCTCCGAATTTTTCAGCAGCCGATAGCACAGCGAACAGCCGCTTGCTTGCGATTGGCCCCGTGCTTGCTCTTATCCAGCCAATAAGCGCTAAGCCAGCCAAATAGTGGAATTTCTTCGCAACCTGATTCCGACATCGGGTAAATTGTGCACCGCACCCTGCTTCCCAGCCGGGCGCGCATCCCTTCCACTTGGTTATAATCGGCAGTTCGGCTTCGCTAAACTTGAAGGAGCGAGTGATGCACGCGGACAAGAGACCCCGAGTTTTGGTGGTGGATGATGAACAGGTGATTGCCGATACCTTGGCCCGGATCCTGGATTTGAATGGCTACGAGGCTTCGGCTGTCTATACCGGAAAGGCGGCGGTGGAAAGCGCCCGCTCGCTGCGTCCCGATCTCATCATCAGCGATGTCATCATGCCGGACATGAATGGCATCGAGGCTGCCATCAATATTCGCGCGTTTCTTCCCGGTTGCAAGATACTGCTCTTCTCCGGACAGGCGGCCACCGCCGATTTGCTGGAAAATGCGCGCGCCCAGGGTCATGAGTTCGAAATTCTGGCGAAACCTGTCCACCCCTCAGATCTTTTGGCGAAGTTGAGGAGTTAAGGGTAAAGATCCAGGAAAAGTCGGAATCAGCTCCGTGCTTAGAAGGCGTGTCCCGCATCCAGAATTACCCCCACGAAGTTGGCTTCGTTCTTCAAAACACCGCAGGCGCACCCGATCAGAGTGGTCGGCAGATCTCCGAGTGGATCCCGTTCCGCCCCCGGTCAAATCAACCGGCCAAGATCACCGCCTGCGCTTGGGCGGCGGCCACAAAGGGTACCCGCCAGTGGAAGCGCTTCATCAACAACTGAATCAGTTTGCTGGTCGCAACGATGGTGAGTGAGCCTGCCACCACGCACACCGGTATTAGCCACCATCCCAGGACCTCGTGTACCGTCCCTGCGGGATAGCCGCGAAAGCCCATTCGGAAGGAGAAGTCGAAGACGCCCGGACCTACCCAAAGCCCGGTGTTCCTAGGGAATAACGGCTTCAGCAGAGCGAGCAGCAGAAAACCCACACCGGTGGCGTATCCCGTGACTGCAATCATGAAAACCACGAAGCCTTCCACACCAGTCAGCGCCCAGCGCAATGCTGCCCGCAAAATCACCACCGGTGAAATACTGTGCTCCGCTCGCTGCACCAGCAGTCCAGTGCGGTATTGCTGCGCCAGGTTCGCGGCCGGACCAAGGCCGCGGAGAACTTCATTCACGCTGATCTGGCCATCGCCGCAGCGCTCGCGGATGTGCATGCGAATCTCTTCCACAATATCTTCGCGCTCTGAGAGGGTCATGCCGGTAAGCGCCGCTCGCAGCTCAGCCAAATAGTTGTTCACTTCTGCATCGTTCGTCATAATTGCTCCGTATACTTGTCGCAGCTTCAGAACTCGGCAACTCAGATCACTTAGGCCTGTTGGATGGCTTCAGTACAGGTTGCATCAGCGCGTTAAGGCCCGCCGAAAACTCTGTCCACGTCTCCGCCATTTGCACCGCCCGCGCGCGTCCTGCAGCGGTCAATTCGTAATATTTCCGGGGATGCCCCGCTTCGGCTTCCACCCACTGCGATTGCACCAGGCATTCCACCCGCAGGCGGTTAAGGATGGGGTAGATTGTGCCCTCCGAAAGCACCAGGCGCGAGTCTCGTTCCAACACGCGCAGAATCTCCAGGCCATATTGCCGGCCGCCCCACAAGGTCGCCAGCACCGCCATTTCGAGGCAGCCCTTGCGCATTTGGGCCTCCCAGCGATCGGTGGATTCGGCTTCCAGAACGACGATTGGATTCCTTGCCATGAACAATACCTTGTAATGCAATGTATGATGCCATGCGACTGCTCTCCCGTCAAGAAAAATTAGCTGCTAGGTATTTATGTACTTTGGTATATTGGTACCAATATGAAAGAGGCCGCCAAGAAACACCCCATTGTGGTCGAACGCATCCAGACCGGCGTGCGGATGGAGAAGCGCTTGTTGAAGGTCTTGAAGGCGCTTGCCGAACTGAAAGACCTCACCCTGGGTGACCTGCTGGAAGGGATCGTCCTGCACACCTTCGAAGGCAAGGCGCCCTTCTCTCCCGAGACGCTGAAGGAGATCGCGAAATTGCGCGAAATTTATGGCCTTACACTGCGCGCGTCCGACAGCCATCAACTCAAGGAGCAATCATGAACACCAGCTTATGGCTTGTAGTCGGCCTGGTCTTGGCGATCGCTAGCGTTTCCTGCGTTGCGCAAGAACCAGCTCGGACGCCCGTGGCGCATACGCGAACGGAATTCAAGTTCACCGCCAATGCTCCGCTTGAGCAGGTTGCGCCGCTGTTCGGAGCGAACGAGGAGCGGAAGTGGGCGGCGGACTGGGATCCGCAGTTTGTCTACCCGACTCCAGCGCGCGATCAGCAAGGCATGGTGTTTCGCGTGGAGCATCCGCATCACTCCGCCGTCTGGGTCAACACCGCATACGATCTTGCGGCCGGGCACATCGAGTATGCGTACGTGCTAAATGACGCGATGGCGACACTCATCGACATTCACCTCACCCGCGAGGGTGCGCAGAAGACCGGCGTGAGCGTGGTGTACGAGCGTACGGCGCTGATTCCGGAGGCCAACGAACATGTGCAGCACTTCGCCAAGCAGGATGAGCGGGCCCAGAAGGAGTGGGAAGAGGCGATCAGCGGATATCTGGTGAAGGCGCGAAGGTAGGCGAGGGATCGAGATGAAGACCTTCGGCTGAGTAGCTTTAGATTTCCTTTGCGCCTAAGGCCGCTTGCGGAACCAGACTTGATGCACTCCTGAGCTGGACTATTTATCTGCAAGCATCAAGCTTTGAAGGGGCGCGGCTTCAGCCGCGCCGTTACCTACAGGCAGAAAGCTGGGCTTTAGCCCCTGAGGGGACATTGCATTTCGATTCCATACCGAAGTCCCCCAGCGGCTAAAGCCGTCGTAAAGAGAGCAACTTACGGTACGGCTGAAGGGGCCGCTGAAAAAGTCGAAAAAGCAAATCCCTCACGGCCTGAAGGCCGCTCGGGATGACAAAAATAAAGGACTTTTCGGCACGACTGAACTCGTGCCCTGACACAAGGCGCCGAAGGGCGGACTTTTTCAGCGGCCTGTAAAGCCGTGCCCCTTCAAACCATGAGATTTTCGCGAAGAATCCCAATAAATGGGTGCTCCAACCATATGTAATCGCTGAATTACTGTGGCAAAAATCGGAGGAGCGAAAGGCGGATGGCGGAGAGCGGTCTGTCTACAACTCCCGTCTCCCCTCCATCGCCTTCTGCATGGTAACTTCGTCGGCGTACTCGATATCGCTGCCGACGGGAACGCCGGTAGCGATGCGCGTGATCTTCACTCCCGAAGATTTGAACAAGCGCGACAGGTAGGTTGCGGTAGCCTCGCCTTCGATGGTGGGATTGGTGGCTAGGATCAACTCATCGATGCTGCTCGATGCAACGCGCTTCTCCAGGTTGGTGATGCGCAACTGCTCCGGTCCCACGCCGTGTAGTGGCGACAGCGCTCCGTGCAGCACGTGATAGACGCCATTGTAATGCCGCGTCTTCTCGATGGCGGCAATGTTGGTCGGCTCCTCGACCACGCACACCAGCCGTTGATTGCGCGTCGGGCTGGCACAGTAAGAGCAGGGATCGACGTCGGTGATGTTGTTGCAGATGGAGCAAAGGCGCAGCGACGCTTTCACCTCGCGGATGGCGCCGGCCAGCAGCTCGGCGTCTTCGTCGCTCGCCCGCAGAATGTGGAAGGCGAAGCGCTGCGCCGTCTTGCCGCCCACCCCGGGGAGCTTCTTCAACTCTTCAATCAGGCGAGCCATCGGCTCGGCAAATCTGGACACGATTCCGACCTTTTAATTAACCACAGAGACACAGAGGCACAGAGAATTTCGAAATTTCGTAGTGAGCTGTTTTGAATTTCTCATCTTGATGGCAGCCCGAAAACGGCAGTCAAGACGCAACCGGCGAAAACAATTGCCAGTTCGACAGCTCCAATGATTTTGACCGTTCTCAGCCGATGAAGTGTTGGTTTTCTGATTCTACCTAATCGGCAAATCAATTCAGGGTTGGTAAAGAAAACGAATCCCCATCCGCCTACCCACGCGATCCCCAAAGCAAACAGTCGTACTTGCGAAATCATGCCGCTGCCAAAATTTTCTTAGCTCTGTGTCTCTGTGCCTCTGTGGTGAAAATCCTCTCTACAGTCCCGGTAGGCCCATGCCGCCGAGCATGCCACCCAGGCTCGATTTCAGCGCCTCGTCGACCTTGCGCGAAGCTTCGTTGACCGCCGCGACCACCAAGTCCTGCAGCATCTCGATGTCGCCCGACTTCACCACCTCGGGCTCAATGGCGATGCTTAGCAGCTGCTTCTGGCCGCTCATCCGCACGGTTACGCTGCCGCCGCCGGAGGAGGCTTCGATGGTAATCTGCTGCATTTTTTCCTGCAGCTTTTCCGCCTGCTGCCGCGCCTGCGCCAGCATGTCCTGCAAGTTGAATCCGCCCATAACCCCTCGAACAAAAAGTGGCCAGTGGCTAGCGGTCAGTGGCTAGCTGCCTTTCATGCAAAATCTTGTCACTGGCCACTGGTCACTAGCCACTTTTCTTTTGATCAATCACCGTGCGAATCTCGGCGCCGAACTTTTCTTTCATGCGCTGCACCATGGGATCGGCCGTGGCGCGGCTGCGCGCCCCCACTCCATTCGCCGGCCGCGCCGGCGCCGGACTTGCCACCGGCGCGGTCAGGCCGCTCATCATCTTAAACTTCAGCCGCCGGTCGGACAGCTTCGCCAAGGCAGCCTGGATGATTCTCTTCGGTTCCGGTCCCAGCGCGACTTCGATCAGCACTTGCGACATCGCCACCTTCACCGAGACTTCCACACCTCGCAGCGACCATTCGCCTTCTTCTAGATTGTGCGCCAGCACCTGCTGTCCGGCTTCATCCAAGGCCGACAGGACCGCATTGCGCACATCATCGGTTGAAAGCTCATTCTGGATCGGTGGCGCGGACATCTCCGGCTCCAGGGCAACGGCGATTCCAGCGCCGCCACGCTCCGAAGATGCATGCGCTGTCTCAAGTGATGCGCTGGTCAGCGGCGAAGCAGCCAAGGGAGCGGTAAACACCGGGGGCGCCTCCGCCTTGGGCTCGCTCTTGCGATTACGGTCCGCTTCGAAAGGTGAGGGCCGGGTAAATGGTGAGGCCGCCGGGGCGCGAGAAGATGGGGGCTCCGCTTCTCGCGATCGAGATGTACTGCTTCCTTGCGTCGCAACAGAACTTCCACGCGAGCCTGCAGGCCGCGCCGGCGCAGCGGCAACCCCAGTTTTCACCTGCGCAGCTTCACCGCTTAGCAGTTCCTCCAAGGGCAGCAGCCGTTGCGCGTGTACCAGCTTCAGCAATCCCAGTTCAAGGTGGAAGCGCTGTTCCTGCTTGTAGCCCAGTTCGCTGTGGGTGCGCAGCATGATCTGCATGAAGCGCGAGAGGTCTTCCTCGCTGAATCGTTCGGCTACACGGGCCACGCGCTCTCGTTCGTCGGCGGAAATCTGCAGCACCTGCGAGTCGCTGCCTGCAACTTTGGCAACCAGCGCATTGCGCAGGAAACGCAGCATCTGCCGGGCGAAGTGTTGCGGGCTTTGGCCTTCTACCAGCAGGCGATCGATGGTGCGCAGCACGTCCTCGCTGGAGTTGCGCGCCACTGCATCCATCACCTTCTCCAGCACGTCGGAAGAGACGGTGCCGACCAGACCGCGGACAACGTCGGCACTGAGGGTAGTGCCGCAGCAAGCGATGGCCTGGTCCATGATGCTGAGCGCGTCGCGCATGGAGCCGTCGCCCACCTCGGCCAGCATGGCCAGGGCATTGTCGTCGGCTTTGATTCCCTCCTGGCCGGCGATGTCGCGCAGTTGCGCCACGATGTCGTCGAAGCGCACGGCATGAAAGCTGAAGTGCTGGCAGCGCGAGCGGATGGTCTGGGGAATGTCCTCCGGCTGGGTCGTCGCCATCATGAAGATGATGTGACTGGGCGGCTCCTCCAGCGTCTTGAGGAGCGCGTTGAAGGCGGCGTCCGTGATCTGGTGCGCCTCATCGAGGATGTAGATTTTGAAGCGATCGCGAGCGGGACGATAGCGCGCGGCTTCACGCAATTCGCGAATTTCGTCGATGCCGCGATTCGTGGCGGCGTCGATCTCGATGACGTCCACGGCATTGCCGGCGCGAATCTCGCGGCAGGAGTCGCATACCCCGCAGGGCTCAGGAACGGGATGGTCCTGCGACTGGCAGTTCAGCGCCATGGCCAGGATGCGCGCGATGGTGGTCTTGCCGATACCACGATGCCCGCTGAAGATGTAGCCGTGCGCAATCCGCCCCTGCTCGATGGCGTTCTTCAGGGTGCGGGTGACGTGCTCCTGCCCGATCACCTCGGAAAATTTCTGGGGCCGGTATTTGCGCGCGAGAACCTGGTAACTCATGGAAGGAAGACTCGATTATACGGTGTGCGGCTGTGGAACGGGACGTTCCGGCGCGAGATAATGAAGCTGGTCTGGGGGTGCTTCATGGAAAGCTTGCAGCTACTGCGTTCGCTTATCGACCGTCTGCCGGAGCGCCTGGGGGCGCTGCCTGCCGATAAGCTCGAATACAAGTCCGCTCCCAACGTCTGGTCCGGCAAGGAAGAGCTGGGCCACCTGCTGGATTCGGCGGCCAACAATCATCAGAGAATCGTCCGCACACAGCTGGAAGAAAAGCCGGCGATGCCGAATTATGACGGCGACGAATGGGTGGCACTGCATCGGTACCAGCAATGGCCGTGGGAAACGATGATCGCTACGTGGGTAGGGTTAAACCGCCAGCTGCTGGCAGCCGCGGAGGCAGCACCCGATGAGGGGTGGTTGCGAACGTGTACCATTGCCGATTCGCAGCCTCTGACGTTGCGGTTCGTGTTTGACGACTATCTCCACCACATGCTGCACCATCTGCGGCATATGGGCGTCGAGGTGGACGATCTCGCTCTAGCCAGGCTTATGCCACGATAGCGACTCTTTTTCACCACGGAGCACACGGAGAACAAGGAGAAACAAAGAAATTCGTTTTCACCACAGAGGCACAGAGGCACAGAGAAGAAGCTTTTTCAGCACGGAGGGAACGGAAAATAAGGAAATCCTCTCGGTGCTCTCCGTGTTCTCGGTGGTGAATTCTTGCCTTTAATTCGCGCTCATCCTTGCAGGAAGGGATTCGTGGCACGCTCTTCCCCGATCGTGGTGATTGGGCCATGGCCGGGCACGACGACGGTTTCGTCCGGCAGAGCGAGCACCGGCCCGTGTAGCGAGTCCATGATCTTCTGGTAGGAGCCGCCGGGCAAATCGGTGCGGCCAATGGAACCGGCAAACAGCGTGTCACCGGCAATCAGCTTCTTCTCCGGCGCGAAATACAGGCAGATGCTGCCTTCGGTGTGCCCGGGCGTGTGCAGCACATCGGCAATCAGGCTGCCCGCGCGTACTTTGTCGCCTTCGCCCAGGCTAGCGTCAATCGCGACCTTTTCCGGCGGGCGCATACCGATCCAGGCAGCCTGGACATCCAGCATCTTCAGCAGAGCGTAATCATTCTGGTTGAGCAGAATGGGCGCGCCCGTAAGCCGCTTCAACTTCATGGCTCCGCCTACGTGGTCAATGTGCGCGTGAGTCACCACAACTTGCTTTACCGTCAGGCCGTGGCGCTGCACGACGCCTATGACATCGTCGATATCATCGCCCGGGTCAATAACGATGGCTTCCCGGGTTTGCTCATCTCCCACCACCGAGCAATTACACTGTAGCGGCCCGACGGGGAAAATCTCGTGGATCATGAATCCAAGCTATCACGTATCAGGAGGCTCGTGCGCGCAGCCGCCCGACGCTTGTACCAAGTTGATTTTCTGCAGTAAACTGCCGCAGTTACGTGGCGCGGAGAAGCTGCTCTCGCAAGGACGAAGAGGAGAGGCTTATGGACCGCATCCGAGTGGTCATGTATCGTGACCAGACAGTTCTGCTGGTGGACTGCACGAACTGCAGCGCGGAAGAGGTGTCCAGGATGTGCGACCTGGTGCCACCCGTGGTGACCAGCGAACCGCTCGGCTCGGTGCGGCTGCTGGCCGACTTTACCGGCGTCGAGTTCAGCCGCCAAGCCGTCGAACGCCTGAAAATCGCCACCGCTTACAATCGCGCGCATATTAAGCGCGCTGCCTGGGTGCTCAGCGAGAATCTTCCCAAGGCGCTGTACGATTCGATCCGCACTTTTTCCGCGCGCGAGATTCCCGTCTTCGCAACCCGGGAAGAAGCCATGAATTATCTCGTGAGCTGATTTTCTATTCATGGCAACAAGCAAAAGCCCCCGCCGCAGCGGAGGCTTCAAATTGGTGCGCCGCTTACTTGCTGGGCATCGCCGGAGGCGCAGCCGGTTGCGCTGGGGCGGACTTGGCGGGAGCAGACTTGGTGCCTTCCAGCACCGATCCGGTACGGTGCGAGTGCCGCACCGCGAAGACCGACAAGGTAATCGATGTGAGCATGAAAATGATGGCTGCCCAAGTGGTGGCCTTGGTAAGCATGGTGGCGGCGGTGCGGGTCCCAAAGGCGGTTTGGCTGCCCATGCCACCGAAGGCGGCGGCGATGTCGCCACTCTGCCCGCTTTGCAGCAGAACCACAATGATCAGAAAAGCACAGACGATGATGTGAACGGCGGTAATCAGGCCAACCATGTAACTCTCATTTCTTCTTTCGGCGGAGGGCGCAGCAGGCGCTCGACCGCGGGATTGATCTCTTGGGAAAATTCATTTTAACATAGCGGCGTTTGCGACGATTGTGCGGGCGCTTCACCTTCCCCTATGGTTGCCGCTCCAGGCTTCAGCCGGTAGGCAGCTGGGTGATCGCATAGTTAGATTAGGTGGAGGGTTTCGCCGCCGCGAGCTGGCACAAGCCGAGTAGGTTCTAGCGTGCATTTAAGCTTGGCCATCCCCAAGCTAGGTATCATACTTGCTACAGGTGAGCACCTTGGATAAAACGAGTTTCGAACAACTGCGGCATCGCCTCTTAGTGCTGGAGGCCGATATAAAGAATATATCGGCCGCGGAAGAACAACCTGAGTCGTCCAACGGGGATCTGCCGCTGGACGACATGATACTGAAAGATGCCGTGTACTACATCCTGAAGCGGGAGAAAGAGCAGGGTAGGGATAAGGTGGAGGCGGGCGAGATCGAGGGGATACTACAGAAATACCGGATTCGGACGCATCGCGGTGGGACCGGAGCCGAGCGCAATAAGCCGATTGCTCCCGACGATATATTTTGGGTACTGACGAAGATGCTGACATCTCCCCCCAATCGGAAGATATTTCGGCTTGATCGGATGCGCACGAAGGGACTTACCAGGGCCGACACGGTGTCACTTGTCTAGCGATCACGCCAAAAGGCCGTTGCAGACGCACTAGGTGGAGCTTATCTAGGCTATCCACAGATCCAATGACTTGCTATCTGTATTCACCGTGTGTTGTGGCTTCTGCCCCCTCCGCCAGAAATCTAGCACTTTCGGTTGTACGTTCCACGTACATTTCGCAAATCGAGAGTCTAAGTGCTTGTTTTTGAAGAAGAAAATCTGGTGCGGAAGGGGGGACTTGAACCCCCATGCCTTTCGGCGCCACCCCCTCAAGATGGTGTGTCTGCCAATTTCACCACTTCCGCACACGTCCGGACGCAGCGCATCCCGGCGTTCCGAGCAGAACGTAGAGGCAGGTTTAGTATAGCAAACACGGCACCTGCGGCGAAGGTGCCCAATGTTGCGGTAGTGGGTCAGTGTGCTTGTCGTCCTGAGCGACCCTCTTTTGCGAAGCGAGAGATCGGGGCCGCACCGATCCGGCGCGCGAAGGCATGCCATACTCAAACAGCCCAACTGCGTTGTATCAGGCCATGACTTCAAGTCCCCTCCTGGGGATTTGTTCCCATATCAGGCCAATGCCGACATGTCGTTTGTGGTTTTGTCATCACGAGCGGGCTTCGGCCCGCGAGGGATCTGCTTTGTCGTGTTCCTAGACCATGCTTTGAATCGGCTCATCTATTATTACACTTTTGATCGGGCACAGACGAGTACGCTGTACCATATGTATTGGCGCGATAGATCGAATGACGGAACGCAAGGAAGCTCCACCTACTCGCAAAAATCCCGTTATGCGCGACACTTTGGACGAGCGCGAATGGGCAGCCCTCCACGCTCGCGATTTACGGCTAATCAACGAGGCCATCGTAGAGCTCCGTGCCGAAGCTGAGGACGTACTCACGTATCAGGCGCCGCTTTGGTAGTTCACAATCTTCGTAAACGACACCGGATCCAAACTGGCGCCGCCGACCAGGGCGCCATCGATTTCACTCTCCGCCATCAGCGCCGAGGCGTTGTCCGGCTTCACGCTGCCGCCGTATAGGATGCGCAGGTCTTGTGCAAACTCCTCGCCGAAGGCCTTTTCCGCCTCATGCCGAATTACTAGATGGGCATCGGCCGCCATGTCCGGAGTGGCGGTTTTGCCGGTCCCGATGGCCCATACCGGCTCGTAAGCAACAGCCAGTTTAGCCGCCTTGCGAGCGGAGATGCCGTTGAAAGCGCGCACACACTGCCGCCGCAGCACGTCCTCCGTCAGTCCGGCTTCGCGCTCTTCCAGCACCTCGCCAACGCATACGATTGGCGACAACCCATTCTCCAGGGCGATTTCCAGCTTGCGGTTCACCGTGTCATCGGTCTCGTTGAAATACTGACGCCGCTCGGAGTGGCCGATGATGACGTGCGTGACCCCGATGGCCGTCAGCATGATGGCTGAGACCTCGCCGGTGTAGGCGCCTTCCTTTTCCCAATGCACGTTCTGCGCGCCCACGGCGACGTTGGAACCGCGCGCGGCTTCGACTGCAACCTGGAGGTCGATGAAGGGAGCACACACGACGATTTCATCCCGCGTCTGGCCGGCGACCATGGGAAGAAACTCGTTAAAGAACTGCGTCGTCTGTTCGGGAGTCTTGTACATCTTCCAGTTGGCAGCAATCAGCTTGTTTCGCATCGGCGTCCGTTCTAATGATGGAATGTGTAGCGGGAAGAACCCCCAATTATAGGCGCAGATTTGCAAGAACGTCGGCTAACGAGGAGTGAGGTTAGGCTATGCTGTATGTGAAATACAGAACGCCTGCCTAATGCCAGATATTGCAAAACCAATTCGTCTATCCGGGCATGCGCGACAGCAGATCCAATTCCCGGGAGCCAGCGAGGATGAAGTAATAGAGACGATTCGTAACGCAGATTGGCAGGAAGCGGAAGGCGGGCGAAGTGAGTGTTGTCGCGACTTTCCCTTTAAGAATACCTGGAACGGCAAGTGGTACGCTACAAAACAAGTCCGACCGGTGTTTGTCGAGGAGCCGCGGGAAATCGTCGTCGTAACCGTTTACATATACTATCTCTGAAGGAGCCCACGATGAGAATCACCTATGATCAAGAAGTGGACGCCCTTTACATCCGCTTTCACGAAACCGCCGTCACGACCAAGCACTTAGCAGACGGCATCGCTGCTGATTACGACTCCGAAGGGCGTTTAGCTGGAATTGAGATTCTCGACGCAATCAAGCGATTGGGGGATCCGGCCGTGTTTAGACGGGTAACCTTGGAGGACGTAGCGCTCGCCCCTCAGCAGTAGCGACCGCAAACGAGGTTTACGCCGGCGCCTCTTCCACCTGGAAATATTGCGCCATCTTGCGGAACTTGTCGTAACGCGCATTTAGCAGACCGGTGATTGGCAGCTTCTCCAGCTCCGACAAGTGCTTTTCCAGCACATCGGCTAAAGCATTGGCAGCGGCATCATAATCGTGATGCGCGCCGCCAGGAGGCTCGGCGATCACCTCATCGCAAATGCCGAGCTCCAAGTTGTCCTTGGCGGTGATGCGCAGCGCCTGGGCAGCAATGTCTTTCTTATTGGAGTCGCGCCACATGATGGAGGCGCAGCCCTCGGGCGAGATCACCGAATAGATGCTGTTCTCCATCATCAGCACCCGATCGGCAACGGCAATCGCCAGCGCGCCGCCGCTGCCACCTTCGCCCGTTATGACTGCGATGAACGGAACATGCAGCCGAGCCATCTCGCGGAGATTATGCGCGATAGCTTCCGCCTGACCGCGCTCTTCCGCTCCAAGGCCGGGATAAGCGCCGACAACATCGATGAGCGAAATCACCGGGCGCTGCCACTTCTCGGCGAATTTCATCGCGCGCATGGCCTTGCGATAGCCCTCAGGATTCGGCTGTCCAAAATTGCGGTGGACGCGCTGCTTGGTGTCGCGACCTTTTTGCGTGCCGAGCACCAGCACTTCCCTGCCGCGAAAGCGCGCCATCCCGCAGATCATCGCGGCATCGTCGCCAAAACTGCGGTCGCCATGAATTTCGCTGAAGTCGGGGAAGATGCGCTCGATGTAGTCCAGCGGATACGGCCGGTTGGGATGGCGCGCCATCTCGGTCCGCTCCCAGGGCGTGAGCTGGCCGGACATCTGGCGGCGCAGCGCATCGACACGCGATTGCAAGGCCTGCAACTGCTTCTGCGCTTCCTGATTGTCGCCCGCCGCACCCTGCAGTTCATGGAGCTGGTGCTCGATGCGTTCCAGTTCGGTCTGTGCTTTGGAGGCAGCTTCCATATTGGCATCGCTTCCGTGAGTTGCGGCCCAGCGCACGGCTTCGACGGCGCAGAGCCAGAAGTCCAGCGCCGAAAGCATTCCGGACTGCGCAGGCGTGAGCTCGGTTTCCTTGGCCACAGGAGCCTCAATTAACCTGGATCATTCACGTGTTTTGGCAGTGGTCTTTGAAGGGGGGCGGCTTCAGCCGCGCCGTAAGCTACTGTGCTTATCCTGGCTTTTGCCACTGAAGGGCTTCGGGGTTGATACGTAGTGCGAATTCCCTCAGGGGCTAAAGCCCCAACTCTTCCAGCACCTGACGGCACGGCTGAAGTCATGCCCCTTCAAAAAGCTGTCTCCAGCCACTGAAACACAGATGAACCATCGAGGCTAAGCGATACCCTCCGGCTTAATCCACCACGCGCACGCTGCCGCGGCCGCACAATTCCTCCACGCGATTGATGAAGGCGCGGTCCGGCAAAACATTATAGCCTTCCGCTTCCATCACCACGGTGAAGTCGCCTTTGCGCTCCAGGTCGAACAACACCCGCGCTTCGCCCTTGCGCTCCTGACAGAGAGCGTACAGCTCGTCGATTGTCGTCGGGGAGGCGGTCTCCAGCGCCACCTTGATTCGGAGATGGTTCGGCAGCTTGGGCTGGGCCTGCTCCAGCGGCGTGATGTCGTCCACCAGCAGCTTGGGGTTGGAGCCCTCTTCCACGCGCACGCCGCCTTTCACCAGCACGGGCACTGAAAGCTTCACCTTTTCGGCGAGGCGACGGTAGGCTTCGGCGAAGACCAGAATGTCCACCGAGCCGTTCATGTCTTCGAGCTGGCCTTGGGCGTAGAGGTCGCCTTTCTTGGATTTCGCCACACGGATGCCCTTCAGGATGCCGCCGGTGAGCACTTCTCCTTTGCCGGTGGACGACTTCATCTCGCAGATTTCGGTAGTCGTGCGCGCGTTAAAGTCGAGTAGCTTTTCCTGGTACTTCTCCAGCGGATGCCCGGTGATGAAGAAGCCGAGGATCTCTTTTTCGTTAGCTAGCCGCTCGTGCTCATCCCAGTCGGGAATGTTGGGCAGCGGCTTCTCCGCAACGTGATTGGCGTCGTCCTCCTGGAAGATGCCGAACAACCCGTGCTGGCCGAGTGCCGCATCTTTCTGGGTCTTCTGCGCGTGCTCCATGGCAGTGTCGATCACCGCCATTAGCTGCGCGCGCCGGCCCAGCGGATCCATGGCGCCGCTCTTGATCAGGGACTCCACCACCCGGCGATTCAGCAGATGCAGATCGACGTCTTCGCAAAACTGAAAGATAGACTTAAATGCGCCCTGTTGCTTGCGCGCCGCGACGATCGATTCAATGGCGTTGTGGCCAACGTTCTTCACCGCCGCCAGCCCGAAGCGAATGGCCTCGCCATGCGGCGTGAAGTAGGCGTCGCTCACGTTGATATCCGGCGGCTCGACCGCGATGCCCATCTCGCGGCATTCATTGATGTACTTCACTACGTCGTCGGTGCTGCCGGAAACCGAGGTGAGCAGCGCCGCCATGAACTCAATCGGGTAATGCGTCTTCAGGTAAGCCGTCTGGTAGGCGAGCAGCGCATAGGCCGCCGAATGCGACTTGTTGAAGCCGTAGCCGGCGAACTGCTCCATCAGGTCGAAGATCTTCTCCACCTTCTTGGCATGGAAGCCGCGCTCGGTCGCACCGCGCGCGAATCGCTCCCGCTGCTTGGCCATCGCCTCGGGATCCTTCTTGCCCATCGCGCGGCGCAGCAGATCGGCCTCGCCCAGCGAATAGCCCGCCAGGCGATTGGCAATCTGCATCACCTGCTCCTGGTAGACGATGACGCCCAGCGTCTCCTTTAGCATCGGCTCCAGTTCCGGCAATTCGTATTCGATCTTCTTGCGGCCCCACTTGCGCTCGACGAAGTCTTCGATCATGCCGCCCTGGATTGGCCCGGGGCGATAGAGCGCGTTCAACGCCGTGAGGTCCTCGACTGCGGTCGGCTTGTAGCGCCGCAACACGTCTCTCATGCCATGCGATTCAAACTGGAAGACGCCGGAAGTCAGCCCGGTGTGAAAGACCTTCTCGTACGTCACCTGGTCGTCGAGCGCGAGTGTCTCCAGGTTGAGCCGCTCGCCGCGCGTCTGCTCGATCAGCCGCAAAGCGTCGTCGATGATGGTGAGCGTGGTGAGCCCGAGGAAGTCCATCTTCAGCAGGCCCAACTTCTCCACCGCCTTCATATCGTAGGCGGTGACGATTTCGTCGTTCTTGGTGCGATGCAGCGGGACCAGATCGGTGAGTGGCTGTGGCGAGATCACTACTCCGGCGGCGTGCACTCCGGAGTTGCGCACCAGCCCTTCGAGTTTCTTGGCGGTGTCGATCAGCTCCTTGGTCTGCGGCTCGTTCTCGTAGGCGGCAGCCAGTGGCGGAGAATCCTTTAGCGCCTGGTCGATGGTGATATTCAGAGTCGCAGGAACCATCTTGCCGATGCGATCGACTTCGGCATATGGAATGTCCATGGCGCGTCCGGAATCCTTGAGCGCAGCCTTCGCCGCCATCGTGCCGAAGGTGATGATCTGCGCCACCTGATCGCGCCCGTACTTCCGGGTGACGTACTCGATCACTTCGCCACGGCGATTCATGCAGAAGTCAATGTCGATATCGGGCAGGCTGATACGCTCGGGATTTAGGAAGCGCTCGAACAGCAGCTCGTTCTGTAGGGGATCGATGTCGGTGATGGAAAGAGCGTAGGCGACCAGCGACCCTGCTGCCGATCCGCGGCCGGGACCGACGGGGATGTTGCGCTCCTTGGCATAGCGGATGAAATCCCACACGATCAGAAAGTATCCCGAGAACTGCATCTGGCGGATGATTTCGATCTCGCGCGAGAGGCGCTGCTCGTAATCTTCGATGGAATGCTTCAGCCGACCGCTAACCTGCAGTTCGCGCAGGAGGTTCAGGCGCTTGACGAATCCCTCGCGGGTTACGTGCTCGAAATAGTCAGGCAGGGTATATCCGGCGGGGACTTCGAACTGCGGAAACGGATCGCGAACTTTTTCCAGCCGCAGGTTACAGCGCTCGGCGATTTCCAGCGTACGCTCCAGGACGCCCTCATAGCCCTGGAAGACCTTGGCCATTTCGGCGGCGCTCTTCACGTAGAACTGGTTGCCGTGAAACTTCAGCCGGTTGGTATCGTTGATTGACTTGCCGGTCTGGATGCAGACCATCACATCCTGGGCGTGCGCGTCCTCCTCGCACAGGTAATGGCTGTCGTTGGTGGCCACCAGTGGCAGCCCGAGGTCCTTCTCCAGCTTCAGCAGGTTGGCCTGGATGCGCTTTTCTTCAGGGACGCCCTGGTCCTGGATCTCGAGATAGAAATTGCCCTTGCCGAAGATATCGGTATAAGTGGCGGCAGCCTGGCGCGCCGCGTCGTACTTGCCTTCCGTGAGGCTCTCCGCCACTTCGCCTTTGAGACACGCGGATAATCCGATCAAACCCTGCGCGTGTTCCGCCAGAAATTTCTTGCTGATGCGCGGCTTGTAGTAGAAGCCATGCAGCGACGCCTCGGAGACAATCTTCACCAAGTTGCGATAGCCGAGATCGTTTTCGGCCAGCACGATGAGGTGGTTGTAGTTGTCGCCCTCAGGGGAGGCGCGATGATCTTCCTTCTTGCAGATGTAAAGCTCACAGCCCAGGATGGGCTTCACGCCTGCTTCTTTGGCGGCGTTAACGAATGCCACCGCGCCAAAGATGTTGCCGTGGTCGGTCATGGCGACCGCCGGCATACCGAGTTCCTTGACGCGGCCGACCAGGCGCTCGATCTCGCAGGCGCCGTCGAGCATGGAGTAGTCGGTGTGAAGATGAAGATGTACGAATTGGGTTTGCGGCATCGCTGCTTTTATTTTAAGCGCTTCGTGGAGGGACTGCGGCCTGAGGAAGGTGTGGAAAACGGGGACGAATCCCGCGCCAAGACGGCTTAGCCTGCATTGCTCATGAACTCATTAATAACTGATGCCGTGTGCTTTGAAGGGGCCCGGCTTCAGCCGTGCCGATAAGCCGCTTATTTTTGTCATCCCGAGGAGGCCTTTAGGCCGACGAGGGCCCTGCTTTTCCCCTTTTTCCGCAGCCTGTTTAGCCACTGAGGGAACTCGGTGCTGAGGCAAAGTGCTTGTTACCTCAGGGGCTGAAGTGTCTGCGTGCGAACGGTGTCGCCGCTACGCGGCTCGGAATAACTTCCCACTCCACCCAGGATTCCGCTTCGCTTCATCCTGGGCTAACGACATAGCCGCCCCTGCGGGGCTGGATTTTCGCGGGTCATGTTCCACCGCCAAGGATAAAGGTTAGTTCTCACGCAGACACTGAAGCCCAGCTCTCTAGGCGCATATAACGGCACGGCTGAAGCAGTGCCCCTCCAAGGCGCGACGTCCTCATGTAAATGGTGCAGGTGAGGTCAATCCTTAAAGCGGTACTTCACCAGGTCATACACGGCCATCAGGCCGTCGTTCCAGCTGATCTTCTTGCCTTCGGCGTAGGTGCGTCCGTGATAGACGATCGGCACCTCGTAGATGCGGACGCCCATCTTGGCCAGCTTTACCGTCATCTCGGTTTCCACGCTGAAGCGGTCGGAGCGCAGGTCCATCTGCACCAGCAATTCGCGGCGAAACACCTTGTAGCAGGCGGTCACATCGTGGACGCTGAGCCCGGTCAGCATGTTGCACAACACGGAGAAAATCCGGTTCACGACGTAGCGCCAGAAACGCGGTATGCGATGCGGGCCGTAGTGGAAGCGATTGCCGAAGACGGCGTCGGCGTGGCCCTCCAGGATGGGCGCGACGAGCGCGGGATAGTCGCGAGGATCGTATTCCAGATCGGCATCCTGGATCAGCACTAATTCGCCGTTGGCGTGTTCCAGGCCGCTGCGCACGCCCGCGCCTTTCCCCATATTCTTTTCGTGCAGCACCAGCTTGACCGTGTTCGCGCCGTTGCCGCCAAGCAGCTTCGGCAGATCGGCTTCGCGCAGGAACTCGCGCGTACCGTCGGTGGAGCAATCGTCCACGATGATGAGTTCCTTGTGCAGGCTGAGCGGCTGACGAGCCACCTGCCGCAGCAGCTTCATCACCGTGCGGCGCTCGTTGTAAACCGGAATAATGACGGAGAGCGTGTGGAATTGCGGGAGAACGTCGTCCTGATCGAGCGCGGTGATCTCCTGTTCGGCGTCGTTGGTCGCGGTGCGCGGTTTGGCTTCAGAGACCAAGTACACTCCCAGAATCACCAGCGCAAAATCGATGGGGTGCCGGTAGCGGGGTTCCGGAAAGCAAACATAGTAAACCAGCGGATAAAACACCAGCAGAGTAGTGAACAGGAAGGCGCCGTGCACACGCCGCTTTAAGGCGAGCAGCAATCCCCAAATCCCAACCACCGACAGCAGTAGGGTATGCGTATTCTTGGTTTCGGCGAGCCATTCGATCCGGGATAGCCGGGGTATGCCGTCCCAGAAATAATAAACGCGGCGTAGCGTGATCACAGCGAATTTGCCGGGGTTCTGCGCAATCCACTCCCGGGCCAGGCGTCCCTGGTCGGCACAGAAGGCCAGCTCCCCCATACGCTCGTACTTGGCCATTACCCGGTCGTTCTGGCTGGGATGATAGGCCAGCACGTAAGCTCCCTCCGCCAGCGGATTGTTGCCGATGCGCAGCTCGTTCCCGAAGTTATCGCGAATGAAGACGAAATGGCCCATCGCTTCGTAGTTGCGCACCAGCCAGGGCATAAGCGTCATCCAGAAGACGATTGCGCTAGCAGCAGCGGGTATGAGAAAGCGCTTTCCGCGGCGATGCAGTTGGTAGGCCAGCCAGCATCCGGCAAAGGGGAGGAACGACAAAGCTGCCGTGTTGGTCAGAGCTTCGATGCCCCAGATCAACCCGTAACCGATCCATGATGAGAGCCGCTCATCGCCTTCCATCTCGACCGTCAACATGAACAGGAGGCTAAGCAGGAAGGCCGAGAGGCTGGTCTCCCAAATCCACTTCACTGACCAGTAGATGGTGTCGGGATACAGCGCCCAAACCCAGCCCGCCCAGATCGCCACCGTGGGATTGAAGATGCGCCGGGCGATGCGATAAATCGTCCAACTGGTAAGCGCTCCGAAGAGACTGTTGAAACTGAGTAGCGCAAAGGCCGACGCCGGCGTGTAACTGCCGAAAATACGAAACGCCAGCGAGACGATCCACGGATAGACCGGCGCGGTCCATGCCGACGAACCGGTGTTGCCGCCGAAGGGTGAGCTGAATCCCATCCCATTCGCCAGCGAGTAAGCGATGCGGCCGATCTCCCAGCCGAAGCCAAAGTTGTGCTCGGTGGTGCGAATGCGATAGGTATGGGCCAGCACTATCCACAGCACGCGCACCGCAAAGGCGACCAGGACCATCCATTGCGGCGAGCGCCAGATGGAGTGCCAGCGCGATCTGGGTGCGATTTCGGCTGGGTTGAAGCTGGGCGCCAGGCGCGCCGATGAGGTCGGCAAAGGCATTGAGCAATGAAAATTGTACCGTAAGCGAACGGCTGGACGGTCTTGCTGCTAACGGCTACCGCATCGTTTTTCTGCGCCAGGTGTTCTCTTTCCAGTAACGGGCTGCTGAGCCAATTGCCGGAAACAATCGTCTATTGGATAGCATCTTATTGAAGAGCTGCTCTGGATTAAGGCGCTGACTCGAGATGGTGAACTGGAAGACATTTGCGATAGGCTGTAGTCTTGCGCTGACCCTCCTGCTGTTTGCGCAACGCCGGCCTTCCATGCCCGATGCGAGCCTCCATTCCGCAGTCATCGACCTGACCCATCCGCTGAACGCCCGCTCGCCCAACTGGGAGGGCACGGAGAAGTCGCCGTTTCACTCGGCTGAACTCGGCAATTTAGAGCACGATGGCTACTATTCGCGCGTGTTCACCACCCAGGAGCACTACGGCACGCATCTGGACGCGCCTGCCCATTTCGCTCAAGGCATGTGGACGGTCGACCAGATTCCGGCGGAGCGATTGGTGCGACCGCTGGTGGTGATCGATGTCCGCAAAGAGACAAAGAACAACCCGGACTACGAGGTCAGCGTACAGGACATTGCCGCGTGGGAAGATGCGCACGGCGAGATTCCCTCAGGCGCTGTCGTGATGGCCTACACCGGCTGGGACCAGCGCTGGCATTCGCCGAAGGAATTTCGCAACCTCGAAAGCGATCACCTTACCCACTACCCGGGATTTTCTCTGGAGGCAGCCAAATTCCTGGTGAAGGCCCGCGAGGTCGTGGGGCTGGGGATCGACACCATGAGCGTGGATAAAGGCGCGACCACCACTTATCCCGTCCACTATTTCACGTCGAAAGAAAGCGTGTACCACCTGGAAAACGTCGCGAATCTCGCACTTGTCCCTCCGGCGGGAGCGACCGTTGTGGTCGCGCCTATCAAGCTGGAGAACGGCTCCGGCGGCCCAGCGCGGGTGTTGGCGCTAGTGAGATAGCCGGTGCCGCCCCTGAAGGGGCTCCATGGAAAAAACTGCCGCGTACCCAGCGCTGAAGCGCTGGGCTATCATCTTCCGTCCCGCGGTGCGGGACTCGGTCTGTTGCAGCGAAAGACGAAGAGAATAGCGGAGGGCGAATAGCGAACAGCGAACGGCGGTTTTTACGTCACATGCGCGCGATACATCAAATAACTGACGCTCTCGCGGAGGGCGGCAACGAAGCGGCCGAACCAAGTCTTGGGGACTGATCCAGGCCGGGGCGAGATGTACACCGTAATACCCTGCGCCGCCATCATCTGCTTGGCACGGAACATGTGGTAAGCATCGCTCACCAAGAGGCAGCTATGCATATCGTTTTTGCGGAGAATGACGGCCACTCGCTTGGCGGACTGATCGGTATCGCCACCCTGAGTCTCCGCGATCAGATTTCCATCCGGCACGCCGCGCGATTCCAGATAGTCGCGCCCCACCTGGCCTTCGCTGAAGTGAGGGTCGCCTCCTGCGCCACCGGTGGTGATCACCACCGGCGCCAGTCCGCGTTCGAATAAGTTGTAGGCATGATCGAGGCGCGCGCGATAGACCGGCGAGGGCCGGCCCACATATTCGGCTGCTCCGAAAACCACGATGGCATCGGCGGGATGCTCTTCATCAATCTCGGCCTCACGCATGATCTGCACGCTGATGTACAGCAGGAAGGCCGCTACCAGAAGAACGGCAAGAGCCAGTATCCAGCGGAGCGGATGAAAGTTGGTGTTTCCGACGGGCGTGGCGATTACTCCTGGCCCAACAGCTCGACAATCTGTTCCTCGGGAATGGCGCCGTGGCGCAGCAGCCGCCAGCCGTTCTGTTCATCGGTCAGGTCGACTATGGTCGACGGCATTTGGCCGGGAGACTGGCCGCCATCCACAATGATCGAGAGGCAGTCGCCCAGCTGATCGCGTACCTGAAGCGCCGAGCTGCACTCCAGCTCGCCATGAAGATTCGCCGAAGTAGCGGTGATCGGCAGCCCGGCCGAGCGGATGATAGCCAGTGGGACTTCGGCGGCGGGCACCCGCAACGCCACGTTGCCGGTATTGGCGGTGACTTTGAGCGGGAGCCGGGGATCGGCTTTGACGATGATGGTCAGCGGGCCCGGCCAGAAGCGCCGCGCCAGCAGGTAAAAGATCTCCGGAACCGGCCACGCCAGGTCGGCAGCCTGATCGACCGACTCGATCAGCAGCGACAGAGGCTTGTGCCGGGAACGCGTCTTGATCTCGTAAATGCGATCGACCGCATGCAGGTTATAGGGATCGGCAGCGAGACCGTAAAACGTATCGGTCGGCATGCCCAGCACCTCACCGGCGCGGATCTTCTCCGCCACATAGGTGACCAGAGAGGCCTCCGGCTGTTTGCTGCTGATCTTTACGATTTCGGGGCGCAACCGTACCTCTTCCTCAAGCAGGAACTTGCGGAGCGAACCCTACCATATCGCTCCCATGAACGGCAACTCAGCAGATTATCACGGCGGCGTTTGGAAGCGCTGTGATCTCATCGCCCGGCGGTGGCGGTGTACGATAAGCTCCGATCGAGCAGCATCATGGCCAAAGCGATCGGATCCGAAGACCGTCTGCGCCGCATCAACAGCCGCCAGAATGCGCGCGTCAAGGAACTGCGCCGCGCTTTCGTCGAAGCCGCAGCCAATCAGCAGGGAGACGTTGCCATTGAAGGCATGCACCTGGTCGAGGAGGCGATTCGTAGTGGCTTGCCCGTGGAGGCAGTGTTCTTCAGCGAGAAAGCTCGGGAAAGAGTTCACAAGCTGCTACCGCAGCTGTCGTCCCATGCGGAAACCTTGCTCTTGCCCGATGACGTCTTCGAAAGCGCCGTGCCCAGCGAAACTCCCCAGGGAATCGCTGCCCTGGTGCGCACCAGGCCGTTCACGCTGGAGAGCGTATTGGCTGCAGAACCAGCGCTGCTGGTGATCACGGCGGGCCTGCAAGATCCGGGAAACCTGGGCACCATTGCGCGCTCGGCGGAGGCTTTCGGCGCTACCGGCTTGCTGGTGGGCGAAGGCACGGTGAGCCCGTGGAACTGGAAGGCATTGCGGGCGTCGGCGGGTTCGCTGTTTCGATTGCCGTTCGTGAGAGTGGAGCTTGCGACTGGTTTGGCTGAGCTCAAGGCACGGCGGATCCGGGTGCTGGTGACCTCATCGCACAAAGGCACTCCCATCTCAGAAGCGGGCCTGAGCGGCCCAGTGGCAATTGTCATTGGTAGCGAAGGCGCAGGAGTGCCCAAGCACGTGCTGGCCCAGGCCGATGAACTGCTCGCCATCCCGCATTCGCCCCGCGTGGAGTCGCTGAATGCTGGCATTGCGGCGTCCATTGTGCTGTATGAGGCGGCAAGGCAAAGAACCAGAGCGTGATTTCACCACAGAGATCACGGAGAGCACGGAGCAAGGAGGAATAGAATCTTTCTTGTTCTGCTCTGTCCGAAGGAGCCATCGTGATCCGTGAAGCAGACGAAAGTTCTTGGACCGGTGAAAGTCCGCGATTGATACATGCGGATCTGACCAGTGAAATCATCGCGGCTGCGATCGAGGTACATCGGGAGTTATTATAGGTCCTGGTCTGTTGGAATCCGCCTATCACGCCTGCATGTGCCATGAACTTGCGCTGCGGCGAATTGATTTCCGGACCGAGGTCGCACTGCCAATCGGCTACAAAGGCATCCACCTGGATTGCGGGTACAGGATGGACCTAGTGGTCGATGAGAAAATCGCTGTCGAGCTGAAATCTGTCGACAGGCTGCTCCCCATTCATCAGGCCCAGCTTCTAACCTATTTGCACTTGAGCGGGATGCGAGTGGGTCTATTAATAAATTTCAATGTTCGTTTGCTGCGACAAGGAATTTTGAGAAGAATTCTTTGAGTTTTCTGAAATTGATTTTTTGTTTTCTCCGTGCCCCCCGTGTTCTCTGTGGTGAATAAGCTTTGAGCCTTTTTGAGCACAAGCCGCAGGAAGAACGCGTCGACAAGTCGCGGCCGCTAGCGGATCGCATGCGCCCGCGCACGCTCGACGAGTTTGTCGGCCAGGAGCACATTCTCGGCCCCGGCAAGGCGCTACGCGTGCAAATTGAACGCGACGATACCGGTTCGCTCATCTTCTGGGGTCCTCCCGGGGTGGGCAAGACCACGCTGGCGAAGATCATCGCGCGCATGACACATGCCGATTTCATCGAGTTTTCCGCGGTGCTGAGCGGGATCAAGGAAATCAAGCAGGTAATGGCCGACGCCGAGCGCGCGCGGCAATACGGGACGCGGACGATCGTCTTTGTGGACGAGGTGCATCGCTTTAACAAAGCACAGCAGGACGCATTTCTGCCTTACGTGGAGAAGGGCAGCATCCGGCTGATCGGCGCGACGACGGAGAATCCTTCTTTCGAAATCATTTCGGCCCTGCTGTCGCGCTGTCGTGTGTATCTGCTGAAACCGCTCAGCGAAGATCAGATTGCCGGATTGCTCCGTCGCGCGCTGCAAGACGAAGAACGCGGCCTTGGCGAGCTGCACGTCCAGGCGGAGGAGACGGCGCTGCGCAAGATAGCGGCTTATTCCAGCGGCGACGCACGCGCCGCCTACAACGTGCTGGACATCGCCACCACTCTCGCTGTCGAACAGCAGGCCGGACCTGCCGAACCTTGCATCACCGATGCGATCGTTACCGACGCACTACAGAAGCGCGTGCTGATGTACGACAAGGCGGGCGAGGAGCACTACAACCTGATCTCGGCGCTACACAAAAGCGTTCGCAACAGTGACGCGGACGCCGCTCTCTATTGGCTGGCGCGCATGCTGGAGGCTGGGGAAGATCGGCTGTACGTCGCCCGACGCGTGGTACGCATGGCTGTGGAAGACATTGGCTTGGCCGATCCAAGTGCACTGGGAGTCACGCTGGGGGCGCGCGACGCCTTCGATTTTCTTGGCATTCCCGAAGGCGATTTGGCGCTGGCACAGGCCGTGGTCTATCTGTGCGCCGCGCCCAAGTCGAATGCCGTCTATATGGCTTATGGGGCGGTGCAGGAAGATGTCGAGCGCACTGCGCAGGATCCCGTACCACTGCATCTGCGCAATGCTCCGACCGGGCTGATGAAAGCGTTTGGCTATGGCCAGGGATATCAGTATGCGCACGATCTGGAAGGCAAGGTCGCCGACATGCAGTGCCTGCCCGACAATCTGAAAAACCGCGTGTACTACCACCCGACAGAGGAGGGAGTGGAGAAGCGCATTAAAGAAAGGCTCGAAGCCATTCGCAAGGCAAAGACGAATTCACCACGGAGGCACGGAGAGCACGGAGGCGAGGACACTAGTTGACGGAGTAGCACTTGGTCCGCGCGATTATTTGAAAAGTTCGCGCACCATTCTATCGAAAGAGCAGGTTCCGGTTAATTCCGCCAGTTTCCTCTTTGAGAGGGTAAGGCCCCACTCCGGCGCACTCTTTTTGCCATTTCCATATGGTCTATTCTCAAATAACGAGTGCGGCGAGTCCTCCGCTTTACCGGACTGAAGCAGAAACAAGGTCGGAAACTGACCTTGATTGAACTTTACCAATGTGAGTAGCGAAGAGGGGGCAATCCTAAACTTGTCCTTTGGCAAGAAAATGTAGGCTGTTTTCCCAGGCTGCACCCGAAAGGACTTTACTTGAACGTCGTAATGCTGTCCCTCAGGAGTGCGAATCACAAAATCTATGCCGTGGCTATCAACCTCACTGGTAAAAACGTCAGAGCCGAATCGAATGAATTCCTTCTTGGCGAAGTATTCGGCGTACTTGCCAAGCTGAAGCCGATTTAGCTGGCTCCAATCGTACCGATCTTTGCATTCGCTCAGAATGATCTGCATCCTGCTAGCCTCCGTGCTCTCCGTGTGCTCCGTGGTAAGGCCTCACGCTCGCTTGCGATGCTCCTTTAGGATGCATCGGTCCATCACCACGAAGATTCCCGCCCGGCGCGCTTTCTCGGCGGCTTGCTCATGGATTACGCCTTCCTGCATCCAAATAGCCGGCGCCCTGATTTGGATTGCCTGCTCCACCACCTCCGGTACCGCATCGGGACGGCGAAAGACGTTAACGATATCGATCTTCTCCGGCACATCGAGAAGTGAAGGGTACGCTTTTTCGCCCTCCCATTGGCTAATGTTGGGGTTCACCGGAATAATGCGAAATCCCTGCGACTGCATGTAATGAGAGACGCCGTAACTGGGCCGCAGAGGCGTGTCGGTCAGTCCGACGACGGCGATGGTCTTGGCGGTCTTGAGCAGTTCGGTAATTTGATCAGCTTCGGTCTTGAGCAAGTCGGCTCCTTAAGATGAAACACGCGATTGTAGCGCGACCCGACTCTGCCTCGCAGTGCGTTAGACTGCATTATTCATGAACTCTTTAGTAACTGAAGCAGCAAATTTGAAGGGGCACGGCTGGAAGCCGTGCCCCTTCAAAGCGCGGGCTCCTCATGAATAATGCGGGCTAGCGCTTGCTCTTAAGTTTATTGGTGACCCGCCGCGGCGGCCGCATGGGTGAGGCCAGAATGCCGGAGAGGTGCTCCACCTCGGTCACCACGCGGTCGAGATCGTCAATGAGCGGCTTCAGGCGATGGGTTACGCCCCCCAGGCGGTATTCGCGCACCAGCGCGCGGTAGTACCAGAGCGTCTTGGCCTTGGGCGCGGAGAAGCGGGTAAAGGCAATCTCGCCGTCATAGCGCAGGTCGCGCAGCACCGAGCGCACGTTGTAAAGCTTGTCGGCAGCGGAGACCAGACGGGTCTCGGCATCCTCGTGGCACACCCGGCGCAAATAACGAAGCTTGCGGCGCTCCCAGCTTTCCTTCTTTCTGGGATCTTCGGCGTACGAATCGGTGCAGCCGTCCACCATCTTGGCAACGCGCGGGCCGAAAATCTGCTCGATGATCCGAAGCATGGGACGCCCGCCATGGTCCTCGACCGCGTCGTGCAGCAGTGCGGCGATGGCCATCTCCTCGTCGCCGCCGTAATCGAGCACGATAGAGGCGACGCCCAGCAGGTGCGATAGATAGGGAATGCCGCTCTTCTTGCGGTCCTGGTCGCGATGGACTTGGGCGGCGAAAAGTAAAGCATGATCGAAGCGGGTGGAGAGCGGGATGAACTTGCGATCGAACAAGCGGGGCGGTCGGGTCGGCATAGG
The DNA here is from genome assembly GCA_963785825.1 of uncultured Acidobacteriaceae bacterium. Classification (GTDB taxonomy): domain Bacteria; phylum Acidobacteriota; class Terriglobia; order Terriglobales; family Acidobacteriaceae; genus Bog-257. The sequence continues at coordinate 321,369 of CAWAWQ010000006.1, forward strand.
TCAGCAGGAAGTCGCTCGACACAGGATAACGGAAAATGAAGGGAGCAACTAGCGATTGGCGATTCGCTGTTAGCTGTTAGCTGTTAGCTGTTAGCTGTTAGCTTTGGCCGTCAGGGAAGATCTGTTTAGCTCGAGGGCTTGAAAGGGGATGGCCCGAAGTGTCTCCGTCAGAACTTGCTCTGACCTACGGCGGTGGAGCATCACACACTTAATCAGACACTCCTTAGCTGTTAGCGCGCAGCCGCAGTCGGTCCGCGTTCGGCAGACCGTCGCAATGCCGAAAGTTTAGGTGCGCATCCCGCGCGAAGTGAGCCCCACGGCAGCGGGCGAACGGAGTCGAAGGACCCTATTGCCCTCAAACGCCCTGTGCCTCTGTGTCTCTGTGGTGAAACATTCCTAACACGTACAATTGTTGCACTGTTCGCCGCGCAAGCCTTGCACGCCCTCGCGCACGATGATGGGCACCATCACCAGCGCGGCGGCAGGATCGGCCCACCACCAGCCCAGCACGGCGTGAAGCAACAATCCAACCAGGAGAATCGCTGACAACCAGGCGCAGAAGTCTGCCTGGCGCGAGTCAGCGCGCAGCGCACCACTGCCTAGTTGTGCCGCGACCCGCCGCTTAGCACGCCCGAGCAGCGGCATGACGATTACGGCCGCGACGGCAATCAGCATTCCCGGGATACTGCGCTCCGGCTGGGCCCGGGTCCAGAGGGCGTAAACCGATTCGACTCCAACATAAGACGCCAGCAGCAAAAAGCAGACACCCACCAAGCGATGCGCGGTGCGTTCGGCGTGCTCGCGTTGAGCGGCATCGTGCTCGGCGCCGAGCCGCCACAGCAGGATTCCCGCCGAGATGGTTTCGATGACCGAATCGAGGCCAAAGCCGACCAGTGCGATACTTCCCGCCAGCAGGCCCGCGATTAATGCCACGGCGGCCTCGAAAGCGTTCCAGGCGATGGTGAGGTATTCGAGCCTGCGGCCGCGCGCGACGAGAGCAGCGCGATCGCCCACCACAGCGCGCAGTCCGGGATGGATGGCCACCGGTTTCATCTGCGGAAGAGTATATGCAAAATCGCCAGCTCGACGGAGCGACACGGCTGGACACTGACTGCGCATCCCAGCAAGGCTGGTGTGCTCCGGGGCGTTTCAGCCCTCGGTGTGCGGATGGCGATCGCGGCTCTCGTCCTCCCACTCGAGGAAGGCGCGAAACGCCGCTCCGCGATGACTATAGCCGGCCTTCTCTTCGGCCGTTAGCTCGGCAAACGTGTCGCCGATCTCGGGAAAGTAGAACAGCGGGTCGTAGCCGAAGCCGTTTGAGCCTCGCGGTGCGTGCAGGATGATGCCTTCGGCTTTGCCGTGAAAGGTCGCCAGGGTGTGGCCATTGCGGGCGGCGGCAATCACGCAGACGAAGCGGCCGGTCCGAAATTCGTCCGGCACCTCATGCAGTTCGCGCAGTAACCGCGCATTGTTCGCCTCATCATCCGAGTTAGGAGAGTCCTCGGGGGCATGCTCCTCGTCGGCGGCATAGCGCGCGGACCGCACTCCGGGCGCGCCGCCGAGCGCATCCACCTCTAAACCTGAGTCGTCGGCGATGACGATCTCCCCTTCGGCATACTTGCTGTAGTGCTCGGCCTTCTTGCGGGCATTGGCTTCGAAGGTTGCGCCGTCTTCAACGACGGTCGGCAGCGAGGCAAAGCCGGAAAGCATGGCAATTTCAACGTTGTGGGCTTTGGCTGCTCCGACCAGATCGCGAATCTTGCCGGGGTTGGAGGTGGCTACGAGAACTCGCTTCATAGGATCTATTTCAACATGGAGGAGAGCGATTTCACCACGGAGGCACGGAGAGCACGGAGTTTTTTGTTACTTTACTTCGATCAAGAGTTCCTTGACGAAAGCCAATAGCGCAACGCTGATTCTTTCCGACTGCTTTTCGCAACGGAACGGTCACGCAATACGGGCTCAAGCGTCTGCGGGAGAATCCTGTCGTCCCTGCGGAACTCCGCTTTTTTGTCGAACTACCCAGCACTCCGCCTTCGGCTCCGTGCTGGGCTAAGCTGACTCCGCGCCTCCGGCGCTCGTTTGTCGAGCCTCGCAAGTCCGTCGCGAGCAATAAGAGTCCGCCTGATGCAGACACACTCAAACCGGCTTTGATTGCATTCTCCGTGATCTCCGTGCCTCCGTGGTGAAAACAGACCGCTCCATGTACCAGAACCCGCCGAGAAAGATGAGCGCCATAAGGCTAATGCCGTCGCCCAGCCAGCGATCAGGAGTGCGCACAAATCGCACCTCGACGTCGCTATGCCCAGCAGAGAGCCCGATGACCATCCGCCCGGTCGGGTCGTCCGATTGCGGCGTCACTTCCCTGCCGTTCACCGTCACCCGCCAAGCCGGGTAGTTCATCACGCGAAGTACTATCTCGGCCGGCGCCGGCGTATCGATGCTCAGTTGCTTGCGATAGGTGCTCCAATGCAACAACCTCGCATGTGCCGCAGGTGGCGCCTGGCCGCCATTTTCGTTACGTAAACGATACTCAGGGAAATCCGGCTTGATCTCATAGTTGTCGCCGCCGGCGGGAACGTACTCATCCGTTCCCATGTAGCCGTAGCCGGTGTGGTACACCTCTGAGATCATGAACGGCGTGTCGGCGGGATCACATTGGGGCTGGAGCGCGCGATTGCAACCAGCGATTAGTGCAAGGAAAAACAAGCCGTAGAGCCACGCTTTGCCGCGAAATGGCGGTACCCCGGCGACCAGGAAGATCGCATAGGCAACGCCGGCCACGATCAGCCATCGCCAGGGAAACTGCAGAAACCGCATGTCGGGCATGAGGCGGTAAGCCCAGCCCGCAATGGGCAACGTTAGTATGAGAGCTGCGCCCGCAATCAACGCGAGCGACCACCACAGTTTGGGATGGGCCTTGCGCCATCGTCGCGAGGCGACTATAGCAATAGCCGTAATCGCGAATTCCGCGATTGCGAGCCACGACAACATCCGCAAGAAGTGGTCGTGTTCCGGCTCGCCCGTGCGCGCGAACAGGAAGTTCTCGGCCGGGCGCACTCCCGCTGACAATACCTGCGCCAGGGTAATCCAATTCCTCTCAGACAGGACGGGCACGATGTAGAAGGAAGCCAGCACCAGTCCCAGCGCGATTGCTCCCGCACCATAGAGAAACACGCGCGAATTGCGCCGGAAGACGGTCGCGATGGCCAGAAGCAACACCGCCGAGTAGGTCGCGATGATTGCCCCCGGAACATTGGTGAGCCAGACGCCGGCCATGGTCAGCGCCAGCGGAACAAATATCTGCCGCGCTGGACGGTCGCGCACGATCCAGAGCACCAGCAGCGGCAGAAACGAGGCGGCCAGCAACTCCCCAAACGCGCTGCGCGCATAAATCGTCAACAGCATGTACGGGTTTACCGCGTACGCAACTGCCGCAAGCGTTGCCTCCGGCTCGTCCAGCCACTCGCGTGCCAGCGCGTACATCGCCCATCCGGCAAGAAATACGGCGCAAACATCGAAGGCCACCGGAACAAACAGCCACGGAATAAAGCTGCCCAGCGCGCCGCCCAGCAGCCATGACAAGGGCGGATAGAAGAGGAACCTCGGCTCGCCGCTGCCGTAATTTGCGAAGGCGGCCCAGCGCGGATAGATCACGCCTTGGCGCCACTGCTGGGCCACTTCCATCCAGCTATTCATGTGAAAGCTGAGGTCGTGGCCGCAGGCGATTCCGCGAACGCTGTACGGCGCCACCACCGCCAGTGCCGACAACGCCAGAGCAGCGACAGTTGCCTTGCTTGGCGCCGGCTTGGGTTGCGGCATGCGTCCCATGTTAATGTGCGGCAACGAAGGCCCCTGCCCTACGCGGGCCTGTCGATTTGCCAGACAGGCTGTTCAAATCCAATTTCTCCTCAACCTACTCGCAATGGCACTTCCTTATCGTTTTCATTTCGAGGGGCGGCAACTTTAGCAATGGCGCAATGGGTGGCACCCAAATTACAGTTCAGCGCTCCACTACCTTCTCCAGATCGTCGAAGAATGCGGGATAGGAGATGTCCACGCATTGCGAATTCTGAATGATCGTCTCGCCTTCGGCTCGCAGCGCGGCAATAGAAAACGCCATCGCAATTCTGTGGTCGGAGTAGGTTTCGATCTCAGCGCCGTCCAGCCGCTGCCCGCCGGGAATGCGCCAGCCGTCGTCGGTTTGCTCCACCTGCGCTCCCATCGCACGAAGGTTGCGAGTGACAGCGCTGAGCCGATCGGACTCCTTCACCCGCAGCTCACCAGCATCGCGAACTTCCAGGCCGCCCGCGGTGAATGGGGCGATGGCCGCGAGCACGGGCAGTTCGTCGATCAGCAGCGCGGTCTGAGCTCCCGCGATGGTCACTGGCCCGCCTTTTCCCGGCGCGAGCGCAATGGTTCCCACCAGCTCACCGTGGTGCTCCTCGACGCGCAGCATGGAAACGCGACTGCCCATCGCCGCCAGCACATCCAAGAGCGCCGAGCGCGTCGGATTCAACAGCACGCCATCGATAACTAAGTTTGACTCCGGAGAAATCGCAGCAGCACACAAGAAGAAAGCGGCCGAGGAGATGTCGCCCGGAACATAGGCGTCCAGCGGGTGCAGTTTCTGACCACCTTCGATGCTGACGGATGTCTGGCTGCGCTCGAGCTCCGCGCCGAAGGCCCGCAATGCCAGCTCCCCATGATCGCGGGTGCGCGCCGGCTCTTCCACCTTGGTCTTCCCTTCCGCCAGCAGTCCGGCGAACAGCACGCAGGTCTTCACCTGCGCGCTGGCGACGGGGACGCGATAGTCGATGCCGCGCAGCTTCGCGCCTGTGATATGCAGCGGCGCATGATCGTCTTCGGCCCGAATTTGCGCGCCCATGCGCGTGAGCGGCTCGATGATGCGCTTCATCGGCCGGCGCGACAGCGATTCGTCGCCTATCAGCTCGCTGCCGAACCGTTGTGCGGCCACGATGCCGGAGATCATGCGCATGGTCGAGCCGGAATTGCCGCAGTCCAGCGGCCCCGGCGGCGGTTTCAGTTCTGCACCCACTCCGTCGATGAGGACGGCTTGCTTCTCATCGCGCTCAACCTTGCAGCCCAGGGCACGAATGCATCCCAGTGTGCTGGCGCAGTCGGCGCCGGGAGAAAAATTCTCGAAGCGCGAGCGCCCGGCAGCCAAGGCAGCCAGCATCGCGTAGCGGTGAGAAATCGATTTATCGCCCGGCACGCGCAAGCTTCCCAGAACATTGCGCGCCGGTCGCACCTTTACGGATTCACTCATCTGCGATCGTCCTGTTGCATATTTCATCTCCGGTCAGAGTTGCCCACCTGACCAGCAAAATATTTTTCGCGTCGCTGGTCGTGCGTGGCCAACTCTTTCGCAGCAGCTTCATCTCAGGAAAAAGCGCACCGTGAAAAAAGGCGTTGCGCCGAGTGTGACGATCCCCGGTCCTGCTGCACAGGCAGCTCCCCGGAAAGACACCTCGCGGAATTCAGCGAGTCAGGTTGGAAAGAATGCTTTACCGGGTCCGCATGACGTTGTTGTTCCTCTCCCTTTTTTTTCTGAGTACGCTAACCAGCGCTCAAATTTCTCAGTTCCTTCCCGGCGGCGATTGGATGAGTCCATCTCCGATGGAAGGCAATCGGCTCACTCCATCCGCCAGCAACCTCGATGGCAAGGTGCTAAGCCCCAACGGGCACCCGGCAGCCGGCATACGGGTCGAACTGCACGACGGGACAGCCGAAGCGCCCATAGCCGCCACCTATACAGCGCCCGACGGCTCCTTCGAAATGTATAACATTCCGTCGGGCAGCTACGAAGTCGTGGCGCAGACGGGCAGTCTGGAAGTGCGAGACCACGTCGCCGTGCAATGGGCAACACCGCGGCTGGAGCTGCGGCTTCCCCGCAACTCTCGGCCGTTCCTGCCGGACGCCACCATCTCGGTGGCGCAGATGCTGGTGCCGCGCCGCGCACTGACAGCCTATGACAAGGCGTGCCATGCTTTCACGGAAGAGCAGTTCGACAAAGCGGATGGCTTCCTCGACCAGGCACTGGAAGCCGACCCTCAATTCGCCGGCGCCCTCACCCTGCGCGGACTGATCGAGATGCAGCACCAGGACCTCTCCGCGGCGCAGCAGCATCTGGAAGCGGCAATCCAATCCGACCCCAATTACGGAGCTGCCTACATGGCATTGGGCGCGGTGTACAACCACCAGGGCCGCTTTGATGATGCTTTCGAAGTCTCGCAGCGAGGTATCACCCTGTCGCCTCGTTCCTGGCAGGGGTACTTCGAGATGGCCAAAGCGGCGATTGCAAAAGGCATGTACCAGAAAGGACTGCAGCTTGCCAAACAGGCGGAGAAGCTGGGTGGAAGCAGCTTTGCATCGGTTCACCTGATGAAAGCCTATGCCTTGATTCCCCTCAAGCTATACAAGGACGCGGGGTATGAACTGCGGGCCTTCCTCTCGCAGCAGCCAAAGGGAGAGGACTCCCAGCAGGCACAAAGGATGCTGGCCGGTTTGAGCGCGCCCGAAATGGCGAGCCACTGAAGAATTGTGCTTACGAGCGCCGCCCCAGCCAAGAGGCTGGGCTTTTTGTTTCCCGGAAGTACGGAATTGCATCAGCAGCGCTAGCGCTCAGCGTGCATTCCGACCTGGCGCCCCCCGGGAGTCTTGGATGGTAAACGCCGGCGCCCCGCAGCTCCAGTTCAGAATCCGCGTCGCGACAATGGGTGACGCGCCGGAAATCCTCGCGTGCCTGCGCGCCGCCTTCGAAGCATATCGGACGAACTACACCCCCGACGCATTTACTGACACGGTGCTTGCCCCCGACAGCATCCACCAGCGCTTCTCCACCATGTCGATCTTCGTGGCCGTAGCGGACGACGGCCGGATTGTCGGCACCATTGCCTGCGCGCTGGTGGGTTCCGGTGAAGGTCATCTGCGGGGGATGGCGGTGTTGCCGGAGTGGCAGGGTATGGGCATTGCCGAGGAATTGCTGCAACAGGCCGAGACCGAACTGGTGAGCAGGAACTGCTCGCGCATCACCCTGGACACGACGGAGCCGCTGCAGCGCGCCATGCGCTTTTACGAAAAGCACGGCTACCGCCGTTCAGGCCGGGTAAGCGACTTCTACGGAATGCGACTCCACGAATACCTGAAAGCCCTGAACCTCGAGTATTTATGAGAGCCGCACAATCTAGGGAAGGGGCGCGGCTTCAGCCGCGCCGTCATGTGCGAATGCTGGCCGGCTTTGGCCGCTGAGGGTACTCGCACTGTGTCACGAACAGCGATACCCCTCAGTGGCTAAAGCCGTTGTCAAGCGGGGCCGTTTGCGGCGCGGCTGAAAGCCGTGCCCCTTCAAAGCAAGACCTGCTCATGAACAATGCGGGTGAAGAGCTGATTGAATCATTCGCGGCCCACGACATCCTCGATCACGTTACAATTTCGCTCGGGTGCTTCTGCGTGGATAACAAGACCATCGCGCACGTGTTTTACGAGACCGCCGATCTGATGGAGGTCAATGGCGACGATTCGTTTCGCATTCGGTCGTATCGTCGCGCTGCCGAGGCGGTGGAAGGATTGCCGCAGCAGGTCTCCGATTTGGTCTGTGAGCCGAAAAAACTGCTGGAGATTCCCGGCATCGGCAAGGGAATGGTCGCCAATATCCAGGAGCTTTGCCGCGAAGGCAAATTGCGGCCGCACCAGGAGCTGCTGCAAAAGTATCGCCCCAGCATGCTGGAGCTGCTGAAGATTCAGGGGCTCGGCCCCAAGACCATCGCGCTGTTGTGGAGCGCTTTCCAAGTGAGCGATCTTGCCGGGGTTGAGCAACTGGCGCGCGATGGCAAGCTGCGCGAGCTTCCCCGTCTGAGCGAAAAAAGCGAGCAGAAAATCCTGAAGGCCATCGAAGACTATCGCCGCATCTCCGGGCGCTTTCTGCTGGATGAAGCGGATCGCACGGCGGAAAAACTTACCGAGCACTTGAAGCACATTCCGGGCATCGAGAAGATCACGCCTGCCGGATCGCTGCGGCGCGGCCGCGAGACTGTGGGCGATCTCGACATGCTGATCACCGGGTCCTGCCGTGTTGACGATCAGAAGCGCGCCGGCTTGATTGACGAGATTCTGCGATTCCCCGGCATCCTGGACGTGCTCGCCAAGGGCGACAACAAGGTCAGCTTTAAGCTGCGCACCGGTATGCAGGTGGATGTGCGCCTTCTGCCGCCGGAGTCGTATGGCGCGGCGATGCAGTACTTCACCGGCTCCAAGAACCACAACGTCACCCTGCGGCAGCGCGCATTAAGAATGGGCTACACCCTCAACGAATACGGGCTGTTTCGCCTGGACGGGAACGAGCGCGTGGCCGGCGCCACCGAAGACGAAATCTACGGCACGCTCAAGCTCGACTGCATTCCGCCGGAACTGCGGGAGAACTGCGGCGAGATCGAGGCCGCCGCGGAACACCGGCTGCCCAAGCTGATCAGTATTGCCGATCTTCGTGGCGAGGTGCATATGCACACCGTCGAAACGGATGGTCGCTGCACCATTGAGGAGATGGCGCGGGCCGCGAAGGAGCGAGGCTACCAGTACATCGCCATCACCGACCACTCGAAGAACCTGGCATTCGCTAACGGTTTGGATGACGCGCGCGCTGTGCAGCACATCGCCCGCATTCGCGCTGCCAACGAGCAGATCGACAGCATTACCGTCATGGCCGGGATTGAAGTGGACATCCTGGCAGACGGAGAACTCGACCTCTCGGATTCGGTGCTGGAGCAGATGGATGTCGTCGTCGCCAGCGTGCACTCCGCTTTCAACCAGGAGCCGCAACACATGACCGACCGTCTGCTGCGGGCCATCGGCAACCAGAACGTGTCGATTCTTGGCCATCCCACCGGGCGCCTGCTGTTGCGCCGCGATGCTTATCAGTTCGATGTGGACACGGTGCTCAAGGCCGCGTTGCAAAACAAGGTCGCGATGGAGCTGAACGCCTATCCCGACCGGCTCGACTTGAACGACGTACACTTGCGCATGGCACGCGAACGCGGGGTGAAGATCGTCATCAACACCGACGCCCACCACACCTCGCACTTTGAGAAGATCAAGTATGGCGTCTTGCAGGCGCGCCGGGCATGGTTGACGCCGGCGGACGTGCTGAATACGCTGCTGGAAAAAGAGTTTCGCAGGGCGATGAAGCGTGGGTGGTAGATAGTGGATAGTGAATAGTGGATAGTGAATAGACAATAGTGAAATGTTGATGGCGAATGACGCTCAGCGAAAGGTAGTGGCGTGCGGAAAGACTGGTAACCGCGCGCGCAGAACGGTAACGCAGCGAAGGCGTTAATCTGACGAATGTTTTTCGCTTCAGCTTCTCATGCGCCACTGAGCCTCTAATCAAGGCAAACAACTACTCACTATCCACTATTCACTATCCACTATCCACTATCCACTGACCCAGGAGGCTCTCATGGCCGAACACGATGCCCCGAAGAACCCCGCCACCCCGGACTACGACGCCGGGCACGTTCCCATGACTGAGGAATTCGACAGTGCCAAGCGCAACTTGCCGCCTGCCGCGCCGGTGGCGATCGCGTTGGCGCTGGTGGCCATCGTCGTCGGCATCATCGCCTTCACCCAGCGCGCCAAGCCGGCGGCGCAGGGCTCGATTGATGGCGCGTATTTCAACCAGCCAGCTAACATGCCGAGCCCGATGATCCTGATGGAAGTCACATTGCGCAACGTGGGCGACAAGCCGCTCTACATCAAGGCAATCAACGCCGACGTGAAAACCGACCAAGGCGATCAATCGGATGACGCGGCCTCGGCCACCGACTACGGCCGCTATCTCACTGCCTACCCTGATTTACGCTCGCACCAGGGGCGGCCGCTGCAAGTCGAGATGAAGATCATGCCGGGCGCTGAGCAGAAAGGCACCGTGCTGGTGTCGTTCCCGATCACCCAGCAGCAGTTTGACGGCCGCAAGGATTTGAGCGTGACCATCCAGCCCTACGATCAGAACGCCATCGTGCTGCACGAGAAGAGCAGCGCGGGAAAGTAGCTTTTTCCCCTGCTAAGCGGGGCGGGTGCCCCACACATTCGCGCTTTGGCGAATGTGTGGGAAGTCGGGTCACTGGGGAAGGCAGCCCGCGTCACCGCCAAGCCACGCTCTGCGATATCGTTTGGCGATGTAGGATATTCGATGTTTTCCCACACATTCGCAAACCGCGCGAATGTGTGGGGCACGCGGCTGTGTTCTCGGTGGTAAAACTTCCTGTCCGTTTCTTTGCCCGGAGCTCACTGACCTGGCACCACCTTGAACACCGTGCCGAAGTCGTGAGGCCCGCCCGCGAATGTTGTCCCGTACAGATTGCCATCACTGGCCTGGATCATCGCACCTTGCGGCGACGACACGCTTTGCAAGGTGGTCAGCGTCCCGCCGAGGGTGAGTTGGAAGATCGTACCCCTGACTTTAGCCCCGCCCATCTGCGTAGTGCCGTACAAGTTTCCATCATTGCCCTGGATCAACCCGGCTGAAGGATTGGCCCCATCCTTAAACGCAAAGCTGTACAGGGTGTTTAGCATGCCACCGGGGGTAATTTTGAAGACCGAGCCCCAGGCGTGGGCGCCGCCGCCGTAGGTGGTGCCGTAGAAGTTGCCATCGCTGGCCTGAATCAGCCCGGCCGCAGGACCGACGCCGTCCGTAAGATTGAAGCTGTACAGCGTGGTCAGTGCGCCGACAGCGGTCATCTTGAACACAGTTCCCCTGTTGTGCAGCCCGCCGCCGAAGGTAGTTCCATAGAAGTTGCCGTCGCTAGCCAGAACCAGCCCCGCTTGAGGGAATGCGCCGTCAGCGCAGCCGTTTAGCGAGCAAAAGCTATGCAGCCGGGTTAAATGACCGGCGGGAGTGACCTTGAAAGCAGTCCCGCGGTCGCGACTTCCGCCCGCATAGGTCGTGCCGTAGAAACTTCCGTCGCTGCCCTCGACCAGTCCGGCCTGCGGGGATCCATCGGTTGAAGTGAAGTTGTATACCGTAGTCAGCATGCCGGCGGTGGTGATTTTGAATACTGTCCCGAAGTTATAGACCCCGCCACTGGACGTTGTTCCGTAGAGGTTCCCATCACTGGACTGGATCAAGCCCGCTTGGGGGGCAAGGCCGTCGGTGCAGCCAATCTGCGAGCAGAAGCTGTACAGAGTAGTCAGCGTGCCGCTGGGGGTGATCTTGAACACCGTTCCGCCGTTGTGGTACCCGCCGTTAACGGTTGTCCCGTATAAGTTGCCATCGGTGGCCTGAACCAGTCCGGCTTTCGGGTTGCCACCTTCGCTCCAGCCGAAGCTGTGCAGCACGGTGAAAGTCTGCGGCAGCACCGGACAGTTGCCCACCAGACAAGAGGCTTCCATTGTGTAGCTGGCGGTCCCGTGGTTTCCGGCTACTTGGAAGAACGCCATGGTTGTGCCATCTTGCGTCGGCGGATAGACGATCGTGATGGTGTACGTGTAGGGTACATTGGTGCAAACGCTATTGAATAGGGTACCGTCGGGTGCATACACGTACATGCACAAGTTTGCGTTGGCGCTGCCGGGGAGAGTGGCAGAAACCTGGTAAGTGCCGGTGGTAGCGGCATAGAAGGTGAAGGCATCGGAGTCTGTTATCGGGTCGATGTCACCGTCGGTCAGCACGCCGAGGTTGACTTGTTGCGCATTTGCAGGGAAGGGATATAGACGATGCAATGCCAGTGCATAGCTGATGGTGGCACTGGAAGTCTCGGTCACAACCATGGTATAGGTGCCAGTTACAACGAGGTTCTTGTCAAATCCGGCCGCGTAGTTGTACGGAACATTGGTACAGCTGGAGGCGACCTGCATCGCATTGGGGTCATAGAGTCTCACGCAGATGTTGGTGGGAGCCGAGCCGTTGATCGCCAAAATCATGTGGAAGGTCTGCCCGCTCACGGCGTTGAAGACGAAGGAATCGACATCTCCAGGGGAATAGAGGGTGCAGTCCGGTCCGATGTAGATTTCACCATCGCCGATGAGAGTACCCGAGACTGGCTCCGCGGGACAGTCAGAGGTGGACGCCAGCGCCGCCGGGGCGAACAGTAACAGCACCGAAAGCAGAATGGCCAGGGATAGCACGAAGTGGGTAGCTACTCGCATGATCTCTTCTCCTCGGCGTCGGGTAAACCGGCGAAGTGTCGCTTTGCTCAACGCCTCTCAACCAGGAATTCCATTTTGGCACCCGGAATGTCGGGAACTTTATACCGAAGTGTCACGTTGAGTATGTGACTTCGATCACGCTTCCTTGTTAACCGCGGTTTTCATAGGATCATGGCGACAAGTCATCGGTCGTGATGGGTACGATAAATGCCGGGTTCTATAAAAGGGGATGTCAAGAGAAAATGTTTCTCCCTCCGCCGGATGGCAGGGTCGGTCTTTGACATCCAGCCCCTCTGCTCGAGCCTGAGGGCGGCGATGGGCAACTTCCGAGTCGGGTTCATCTCTGCGCTACGACGTTCTGCGGTGACGAAGGCTGCACAAGCCGATGTGGTGGCCAGCGGCCAACCATGGTTCTATCGGAGACTCGCAGTCTGTTTCGCTGCGACCGTATGGCTTTGTTGGGGTTATCCGAGGGAGCATACGGGCGCCCTTTTATAATGCGTGCCCCACACATTCGCGCTTTGGCGAATGTGTGGGAAAGCAGACGGATGGCGATAGCTCTTTGCCATACGCGGAAAATCGTTCCGATCCTCGTTGGCTCCGAATTCCAATTTGGGAATTCGCGTTGCTTGCCATTGTGGCGCTCTTCTCCGTCCGGATGACCGGGAAGCCCACCGCAGTCTCGCGATCGCGTCCCAGGGGCCAGCCAACGCGCCTAGTGGCACTTTTAGAGCAGCATCCCATCGGCAATTCGTGCCAAGTCGCCTGTTCTTGGACCATTTTGGGAAGACTCGGCTTAGCAAGCCGCTGAAAAGCAGATTCCCTTCGACAAGCTCAGGGCAGGCTCTCGCGGGCTAAAGCCCGCTCGGAATGACAAGAATAAAAAACTTATGACGGCGCACCTGAAGGTGCGCCCCTTCAAAATCGCAGTTTCCCGACTTCTCAGCGGCCTCTTACGGCGTCACCGGCGCCGGCGCATTCTTCGGCGTAGCCAGATAGCCGGTCACAACGTTCTTTGCGGCGGTAAAGACGACCACCTCATACAGCATGTGATCGCGACCGGTGTAGAACTGGAGCGGCTCTCCAACCGTGCGGTCCTTCTTCTCGATCGTGCGATCATCCGCGATCACGTTCAGCGTGAATTTGCTCTTCTTGGGATCGACCTTCTTCAGCTGCAAGCTCACCGTTGAAATCGGGGTCCGCGCGCCCTTGTGAAGAGTGAAATCGTAATAGTTGCGCTCGCCTTTGCGCTTGAGCATCTCCAGTTCCTGACCGTTGTGGGCAACTAAGCCGCTCTGCAAGCCCAGGTCGCCGATGGTTCGCTCCAGCTTCGCGTTGGTAGCAGCCAGATCGCTTTGCGTCTTCTGGATGTCGGTCTTGGCCGCACCGACATCGGTCTTCACGCCGGTCACTTCTCCGCTGACCGCCTGCAGTTGCTGACTTTGCTGGCTCTGCTCGGCGGCAAGCCGGGCAGCCGCAGCCTTCTGCTGACGCTCCAACTCCGCGGCTCGTTTCGCCATCTCTTGCTTACTAAGGCCAACTTCCGATGTCAGCGCCTGACGAAATTCCGATGAGGTCGCATGCAGGCGCTTGCCCAGTTCGGCCTGTGCGGTTTCAATCTCCTGCTGCTTCTGCTCCAGCGAGAGTAGCCGCGTCCTCATGTCGTACATCAGGTACAGAGAGGCGATCACATACGCTGCGGCGGCGATCAGCAATACGTATTTCAGAATTGTGCCGCGATTGGAGGAAGGCGAACTGGTGGTATTATCGAGAGAAGTACCCTCTACTTGGTCCAGCATTATGGATCCTTTCTGAGACTTCTCAATTTTCAGCAAGCCAGAAGTGTCTGTCAATGAAGATGTTGGCAGGGCGTGGGCGTCCGTGACGAGCAGCGGTTCGGTAACTGAATTGCTACTACCAACAGAGATCTTCTATGCAGGATCTTTAGTTTGGAATTGTACTTCTAAGAGTCACAAATTCAGCGACTTGCAAACCAGCACTCGGGGCCTTGCCTCCCCGCCCGAAAGTGCTGGCACGAACTAAGCAACTATGTGTAGGGGAGTACCCATTTTTATACTGGGACGAATCACGGGACTGAAGGGCATAATGGGCCGTTACGCTTGGACTTTAATTATTCTTTCATTACTACTCGGACAGATCGGGTTGGCGCAGGACACCGCGGAAACTAATCGCCGGAACCACCATCCCACCACGACCGCCCATCATGTTCGATTGCGTCACCGGGCGAAGGCCACTCCGGTCGCGAGTAGCGTGGCGCAAGATCCAGCACAGCCGCAAGTGAATCAGCTACCCGCGCCGGCCAGCAACGCTAACTCGGCTGCGCGCAACGTCCCAGCCCGCAATTCGGCGCCGTCACAGGCCGGCACTTCACTGGCTATCCTGGCATTTATCGGCTTCGGGGTGCTTGCAGGCGGGCTGCTTTCAGCCATGAAGACGCCGTCCATCAATCACGACTAAGATCTGCCTTGATCGCCGCGCGCACGCGCATTTTCCGATTTGTTATCTGCGCTGCGGTCCGACTGGCCTATTCGCCATGCGCATCGCGGTCGAAACGAAACACATACCGCAATAGCCCCGCATTGACCACCAGCAACACGGTCGACCCGATCGCCGCAGGCACCAGGGTTGAATATTCGCCGCTGAGCAACGCCTGCATGGAGACGGTGAGCAGCCATAGCTGCACCACCACGGCGGAAGCGACCAGCGCCAGAATCGCCGCGAAGAGCGTAGTTCCCTGCCGCCGCACACTCATCCGGCGACCTCCTCCATTCCGATCGCGTAGAGCTGATCACCGCGTTGCTGTAGCGTGACACGTGGCAGCGGACGAGTTGGCGGCCCGGCGATCGGCTCGCCATCGAGATTAAACAGCCCGTGATGACAGGGACAGAAGAGACCGTTCTCCGCTTTGTCATACACGACGGCACAGGAAAGATGAGTGCAGACCTGTGAGTAAGCCACCAGCTTGCCCTGCGGTGTCCGCACAGCGATGCAGGGATCGTCGTCGGTTGGGTAGCGAAACAACATCGAGCCGGTTTGCTCCAGCGCGGCAGCGGAACCGATGTAGCGCTCGGCGCGTGAGCCGCGATGCAGGAAGCGGCTGGCCAGCGCTGTCGCCCAATTCGCTAGCGCCAGCAGCAGCGAGCCCAGGGTCAGGAACTTCACCATCTCACGGCGGGTGACGTAGTGATCGCCTTCCCAATCGATGGGAAAATCCTTACGCCACTGCGGCGTCTTGGCGGCTTTGCAGCCGGCGCAACCTTCTTGTTCAGGGTTGGACTGGAGATTCATTCCACGCCCTCCAACATACATGCCACGTCATACGGGTCTTGCGGCAGCGGCGCCGGGGTCGACGAAATCTGCACCAGGTCGACGTTCATCCGCTCCACCTCACGCGGCACGATGACAAATACTTTGGTCCGGACTTCTTCGTTGCCAAACTTCCAGCTGTTGATGGCAATGCCCCGCCGGGTTCGCTGAATTTCTTCGGCGGTGGCGAAGGTCAGCGCTCCCGACGGACACACGGTCGCGCACATCGGCTTCTTGTCCACGCTGGTGCGGTCATAACACATGTCGCACTTCATCATCTGGTCGATTTCGGCCTGATACTTGGGCACGCCGAAGGGGCACGCCAGCACGCAATTCGAGCAGCCGATGCAGCGCGGCTTGAGCGAGCTCTGCACCACTCCGTCGGGCGTCTTCTTGATGGCGTCCGCGGGACACACCCGGGCGCAGATGGGGTCCTCGCAGTGCATACAAACCTGCGGCGCGGTCTGCACGCTCTCGCGCCGCTGAATAGTTTCCAGATGGATCATCGAGACGCCGCGGTGGGTATCGCACTCGGCGCACGCTTGTACGCACGCCTGGCAACCGATGCAGCGCGAGTAATCCATGTAAAAGCCGCGCTCGCTCAACTGACCCCTCCCGCCTGTACCTCAAGTTGCGCGATGGGATCGCTCGGCCGTTCCACTTTCTGCAAGCGCACAGCGCAGATCTTGAACTCGGGAATGTTCGACACCGGATCGATGGCGCGAATGGTCATGTTGTTGGCCGAGCGGTCAAGCGGCCAGTGATAAGGAATGAAGACGGTGTCGGGGCGAATGGTCTTGACGATCTGGGCATGAACTACAACATGTCCACGCCGGCTTTCGACCTTGACGAAATCGCCGTCCTCGATGCCAAGCTTCTCTGCCAGCCGAGGATGAATCTCGCACCTGGGTTCGGGATACTGGTCCACCAATCCGCCGATGCGGCGCGTCTGCGTGCCGGAGAGGAACTGCGAGACAACTCGGCCGGTCGTAAGGATGATGGGATACTCGTCGTCCGGCATCTCCGCCGAAGGCCGCCACTCGATCGGAAGGAGGTGCGCCTTGCCGTCGGGGTGGCCGAACTTGCCGCCTTCGTACAGCCGCGGCGTGCCCGGATGACCGATCTCCGGACAAGGCCAGAAGATTCCGTACTCGTTCTCGATGCGCTCCCAGGTAATACCGTAGTAGTCGGATACGCCGCCCTTGGAGGCGATCCTCAGCTCATCGAAGATGTCACGCGGCGAACTGTAGTTGAACTTATCTCCGTAGCCGAGACGGCTGGCGATTTCGCAGATGATCCTCCAGTCTTCTCTGGCTTCCGCAGGTGGGCTGACAACTTTGCGATGGCGAATGACGCGACCTTCGACATTGGTCGTGGTGCCTTCGTCCTCTTCCATCAGCGATCCCGCGAGCACCAGGTCGGCATAGCGCGCGGTCTCGGAGAGAAAGAACTCGATGTTGACGTAGAACTCCAGCTTCTCCAGCGCCGCGCGCGTGAAGTTGGCGTCGGGCAGCGACACCGTGGGATTGAAGCAGATGGAAAGCAGGCCCTTGATCTTGCCGTCGTGAATGGCCTCGAGCAGCGGAACCGCCGACAGTCCCTTGCCCGGAATCGATTCTTCCGCGACGCCCCAAACGCTCGCGATGTACTTGCGATGCTCGGGATTGGAGACATCGCGACTGCCGGGCAGTTGATCGCACTTCTGGCCTTGCTCGCGTGCTCCCTGGCCGTTGCCCTGGCCGGTGATCATGGCGTAGCCGCAACCTTCGCGGCCAATCCGCCCGCTGGCGACCACCAGGTTGAGCGCGGCGATGCAGTTGTCCACACCTTTGCTGTGGTGCTCGATTCCGCGGGCGTGCAGCAGGAAGCTGGTCGGCGCCGGGCCCCACATCTCGGCAGCACGCACGATCATGCTGGCGGGAACTCCGGCAATCTTCGCGGAATATTCCGGCGTGTACTTTTTCACCGCTTCGGCCATCTGCTCGAAGCCGGTCGTATGCTGTGCGATGAACTCACGATCGATCCAGCCGCGCTCGATCATGATGTGCAACATGCCGTTGAAGACGCCGATATCGCCCCCGGAGCGCACCGGTATGTAGAGGTCCGCATTGCGGGCAATGGGCGTCAGCCGCGGGTCGAGGATGATCAGCTTGCCGCCGTTCTCGCGCGCCTGCCAGAGATAGTCGGTGGTGATGGGGGCGCACTCGGCGACGTTCGCGCCCGCGACCAGGATGACGCTCGCCTTGGGAATGTCAGACCAGGGATTGGCGCTGCGGTCGACGCCGAAAACTTTCTTCGACGCCGCTCCCGCCGAGACCATGCACAGCCGGCCGTTGTAGTCGATGTTGGCGGTGCGCAGCGCCACCCGCGCGAACTTGCCCATCAGGTAGGCCTTTTCGTTGGTCAGCGAAGCGCCGGTCAGCACCGCGAAGGCGTCGTTGCCATAAGTCTTCTGGATGCGCTGAATCTCGCTGACCACCCGGCCTAACGCCGCATCCCAGCCGATCGGCTCGAAGCCCTTGCCGGCGACGCGCTGCAACGGATGCTTGAGGCGGTCGGGATGCTCGTCCTGCATGTAACGCTTCACGCCCTTGGGACAGAGCTTGCCGAGATTGAAGGGAAAATCCTCCCACGGCTCCCAGCCGACCACTTTGTTGTCGCGCACACGCAACTGAATGCCGCATTGCTGGCCGCAGAAGCAGCAATGGGTCTTGACCATGCGATCTTCTTCTTCGCTGGCCACCCAGCCGCCCGCGGGGACGCGGTTCAGCGTAGGACCAAACTGCTTTACCAGCTCCGGAATATCAATGGGAAGTTTTGCCATGCCTAAAATCCTGAAAAGTGAATAGTGGGTAGTGGATAGTTGTTGAAAGGTGACGAATCGAACCCCAACTCGGTCTTACTATCCACTATCCACTGCCGAGTTTTCTATCCACTATCCACTAATCACTAATCACTATCCACTGCCTTCAGGCGTGCGCCACAGGCCGTCCTGCGTAAGCGCCAGGTTCTTGCGGCGGCATGCCGGACAGACATCCTGGTAGTGCGCGCCGGATTCCAGCTCGTATTGAATGCCCAGTGCGCGCTGCACCGTTTTCAAATCCTCAATTTGCAACTGCGAAGCGAAGGGCTGTCCGCAACGCGCGCAGTGCGCCTGCCCGCCTTCCTCGCCGGCACGCTTGTAAAAGTCGATGCCAAGTTGCGCCGGGCGCTGAAAGATGTGGAAGAACTTGCCAAACGGCAGGTAGAGCAATGTGAAGATCACCGTCACGGCGTGCAGTTGCGAAAGAAAGACGTAGTGCAACCCGCGCATCAGGTGGGTGGAAGCCGTGAGAAACAGCCCGGTGACTGAAATCGCGAACAGCAGGATCAGGGGCAGCAGATCATTAGAGAACTGCTGCACGCTCATGGCGCCGCGATCGCGGCCGCGCCGCCAGAGGGCGACGAAGACTCCGATCAGCACCATCGCCGCGCAAATGTCGAGGATGTTAAATGCCAGCGGCGCGACAATGCTGTCCAAGGGAAAGCTGGCGACGTGCACGCCGAAGAGGAAGGCGCGATAGATCTGCTGATTGTCGACGCCGGTTTCGAAGCGAATCCAGCCGAAGGACAGCGGAAACGTTACCGCCGCCGCGATCAGGCAGCCCCAGGCAAGAAACCAGTGTGCCGTCCAGCGGGTCTTGGAGCGCCGCTCGATGAAGCGTTGCAGCACGACGTTATTCCAGAAAATCTGCGCCAGGTGTGCGAGGTTTGCCGGCAAGCGTTTGGGACTGAGGAAGATCTGCCAGCCGCGAAACCAATACAGCCGCGTGGGCGGGCGGCGCAGCCACATGGCATAGCGATATCCCAGGCCGAAGGCAGCAAACACCGTGGCGCCTGCGTATGACACCAGGGCCGGGTCGAAGTCCTTGAAGCCGCGGCTGCCCACGATGATGCCGACGATCAGCAGCGCCGCCGCAAGCAGGCCCCACGCCAGCGAGTGCAGCGTATCGGAGCCGCGCGCCGAGAGTTGGATTGGCCTCAGGTCCTGCATGGTCAGCTAACAGTCACTGTTGTCAGCTTACGAGCTGACGAGCTACGCAACAAGACGACGAGACAAATCAGGGCGAATCCGCTGAGCAAAATGAAGCCCAGGGTAAACGCTCCTGTCTGCTGCTTGATAATGCCGAGTACCAGCGGCGGGAAGAAACCGCCCAGTCCGCCGGCGGCGCCTACCAATCCCGTCACGCCGCCTACCGCCTTGGGGAAGTATTCCGGCACCAGCTTGAAGACCGCGCCATTGCCCAAGCCGATGGCAGCCGCCATTCCGAGCGCGCCTATGGTGAAGGTTGACATCAGCGGACAGGCGAGGAAGATCGCCATTACCGCAGTCGCGGGGAAGACCCACTTCAGAATCGTGCGCCCGCCAACCTTGTCGGCCAGTACACCGCCCACCGGACGCAGGCCGGTGGCCAGCACCACAAAGCCCGCGGTGCGGAAGCCGGCATCCTGCGGGGTGAGTTTGAACACTTCCGTCAGCAGCGTGGGAAGGTACACCGCCATGGCCACGAAGCCGCCGAAGGTCAGGAAGTAATACAGGCTGAGAACCCAGCTACGCTTGTCCTCCAAGGGACGAACAATTTCAGCGAACGACTTCGCGGGACCTCCGCTGGGAGCATTGCGCGCCATCATCAGGAAAATGACCAGCCAGATCGCCAGCACAATGCCGAAGGTCCAAAAGCCCCACTTGAAGCCGATCGCCGCCGCCAGCACCGGAGAGCCATAAGCGGCGAGCGATTGCCCGATATTGCCGGCACCGTAAATACCGAGGGCAAAACCTTGACGCTCCGGCGGATACCAGCCGTTGACGAACGACACGCCTACTGAGAAGCTGGCCAGCGCAATGCCAATCAGGAACCCATATCCGAGCAGTTGCCCGTAGCTGCTGAGGGTGCCCATCAGAAACGCCGGCACGATTGACGCCAGCATAACCAGGCTGAAGATCATGCGGCCGCCGAAGCGATCGGTCAGGATGCCAAGGGGAATACGACCCAGCGATCCCAGCAGCACCGGAATGGCGATGGCCACGCTCTTCTGCACCGGCGTCAGCGCCATGTGCTTGCTGATGATCGGCATCATCGCCGACATGGAACCAAAGACGGCGAAACAGAGCGCAAAGGCGCCCGTGCCGAGTGAGAGCTGCAATTTGGCAGAAGATCGATCTTCCATCCGCACCCCACCTCTCCGTAATCATCTATTTTCTCGAATTATGACGATTGCGTGTTGCTGAACGAGCAGCAGCAGCGCTCCTCCATCTGACCAGCTGAGCAGGAGCGGGAGAATGACTTTTGTCACAGTGCTGCATAGCTACAACCAAAACGCACGAGACTCGAAATACAGTTTTCACCACGGAGGCACGGAGAGCACAGAGAAGAAAAAAACTCCGCGCTCTCCGTGCTCCCTGTGGTGAATTTTTCTGGATTGGTACCAATTTAAGCATTAGGGAGAGTCTGATTAAGTGCGACCGAAGTCCCTCAGGGGCTAAAGCCCAAGCTTCATTTCAGGAACTTACGGACGGCCTGAAGGCCGTCCCCTTCAAAACTTCGACTTAATCAGAGCTTCCTTAGGCTAGCCTGCATTATTCATGACCTCCTTGGTAACGAAGGCAGCAAACTTGAAGGGGCAGGGCTTTCAGCCGCGCCGAAAGCTGATTTCGTCATGCCGGCTTTAGCCACTGAGGGACCTCGGGTCGACACGAGGTGCGGGTCCCCTTAGGGACTGAAGTGTCTGCGTGAGACCGGTGCCGCCGCTACGCGGCTCGGAATAATTTCCCACTCCACCCAGGATTCCGCTTCGCTTCATGCTGGGCTAACGACATAGCCGCCCCTGCGGGGCTGGATTTTCGCTGGTCATGTTCCACCGCCAAGGATAAAGGTTAGTTCTCACGCACACGCTGAAGCCGTGCCCCTTCAAGGCGCCAGGTTCTCATGAATAATCCGGATTAGTAGTACATGCCAGTAGTACCTGTCGCAGCCGCCGGACGTGAATGGGTCACTGACGTATTCCGGCGAATTTGTTTAGAATTGCGCCGGAAAATGTTTGACCCGATTTCTCGGCTATTTCTAGGGAGGCCTTTATGCCGCGCCTGTCGCGTTGCTTTGTTTTCGCCATCATTCTGCTGTGCCTTTCGACGCTCGCTTCCGCCGATCTGAAAATCAAGACCCGCACCACCGTGATGGGACACAGCACGGAAAGCACGGTGTACATCAAGGGCGCCCGCGAGCGTACCGAGATGAGTTTCGGCGGCCATGGCGGAAGCGTCAGCATTCTGCAGTGCGATGAGAAGCGCATGATCACCGTCATCGGCAACCAATGCACGGTGATGCCCTTCGGCAGCGGCGAAAGCTCCTGTCCGCAGACGCCGAACGTGGCCGCCATGGCACGCGGAATGGGCGAAAGCGAGCCAGCACTGCCGCGCAAAGGCGGCGTCGTGACCATCACCCGCACTTCCACTGACACAGGCGAGCGCCAGGACATGTTCGGCTATAAGGCCCGCCATATCAAGAGCACCATGATGATGGAGTCGAGTCCCGACGCGTGCAATCAGTCGCACATGAAGATGGAGATGGATGGCTGGTACGCCGACCTGTCGGCGGGATTCTCCTGCGGCGAGGAATCGTATCGCGCCATGGCCTGTGGTGGACAAGGGCGAAAGGGCTGCACTGATCGCATCGTGATGAAGGGCGGAGGCGGCGCACCGCTTGGTTATCCGCTGAAGCAGACCATGAGCATGACGACGCCCCAGGGGACCTTTACCACCACGACCGAAGTGGTCGAGATCACCAATACCACCCTTGACGCCCCGCTCTTCGAGGCGCCTCCCGGCTGCAAGATGTCGGCCATGATGGGAGGCGCGCCTGCGAGCTCGGCGGCCCCGTCGTCTGCTGCCCCACCAGCCGCTCCGCCCGTAACACCTGCTGTTCCTGCAAAGCCTGCGGTCGCCCCTAAAGCGGCCAGCGCGATTCGTATCGGTGTCGTCAAGATCAAGGACATGAGCGGCGAGTCGCTGCCTACCGATAGCCTGCGCCTCGACCTGCTGAGCGAGATTGCCAAGCATCAGTTCGAAGTCGTGCCGCTGGATGACGAAACACCGCAGGCCGACGTCGAGGCCGAGGCGCGCGGCAAGCAGTGTGACTACATCGTTTACACCTACCCCACCCAGGTGAAGGACCCCAATAGCGGTGGGATCTCGCCGGCTCCCAAGGGGGTCACGCTCGACCCTGCGAAGTATCAGGCGCTGACGCTCGTGACCTTGTACAAGGTGGGCAAGCCTGTCCCAGAACTGAAGGACGTGCCCCTGGCGGCGGATGCCAATCGGTTTGCGGTTGACGCGGTGAGCGCCACGTTCGTCCAGGAGTCCGACAAGATCGCGCAGCAGGTCGCCGATGACGCCTATCCAAAACCGGCGGCCAAGCCAGCCAAGGCTCCCGTGAAGCACGGAGCGGCCAAGCCGAAATAGGGCGCAGCCGTTTTGCAGGGCAGTTTCTGCAGCCGTGAGCACACGGCCATGTGTCGCCCCTAAAGGGGCTCCGTAAACAGGTGGATCGCTTACCCGCTGAAGCGCCGGGCCAACTTATTTCGTGCCTACGGCACTCGGATTTCGCTGACTAGTTGCTCGCCGCTGCTTCTGTTATCTTCTTCATTCACCCCATCGAGGCCGCATGTCCGGAGCCGAAACGCTGGTCGATACCCGTCCGCAACCCACCAAGGCCTACCGCTGGGTGGTGCTGATCGTCGTCAGCCTGCCAATGTTTGGCAGCTACTATTTCTACGACGCGCTGGAGCCGCTGGCCAAGCTGTTGCAGCAGCAGCTTCACTTCAGCGACCAGAACATCGGCCTGCTCAATTCTTTCTATTCCATCGCTCCCATCGCCACAGTTCTGATCGGCGGCATCCTGATCGATCGCATCGGCACCCGCAAGGCATTATTCATTTTCAGCATAGTGTGCCTGTTGGGATCGTTAATAACCGCATTCGGGGCGGGTTTTCCCATGATGGCGACAGGGCGGCTGGTGTTTGGTATGGGTGCCGAGTCGCTGGTGGTGGCCGTCACCACTGCGATTGCCAAGTGGTTCAAGGGAAAAGAGCTGAGCTTCGCGCTGGGCATTGATTTGATGCTTGCCCGCGGCGGCACCTGGCTGGCGCAGAACTCGCCCAGCTGGGCCAAGGGTGCTTACGATTACTGGCAGAAGCCATGGCTGATCGGGGTGGGCTTCGTCGCGCTTTGCGTCGTCGGCTCCGTGGCCTACTGGATTCTCGAGGTGCGTGCGGAGCGGACGACCCATCTGGGGCAGGCGGGCGAACAGGACAAGATCGTTTTCGCCGACATCAAGGCTTTCAATCTGTCCTACTGGTACATCGTCGGCTTGTGCGTGGTCTTTTACTCGGCGATCTTCCCGTTTGAAACCTTCGCTGTAAAGTATTTTGTGGATGCGAAGGGCACCTCCCTGCAGCTCGGCGGATTCATGCTGAGTGTGTTGACCCTGTTTACCATGATCGGCACACCCCTGGTTGGCCTCTTCTCCGACAAGGTAGGCCGGCGCGCGACCATCATGCTGTTAGGCACGCTGCTGCTGATCCCAGTGTTTCTGATGATGGCGTACACCGGCATTACACTTTACATTCCCATGGCCATGTTGGGATTTGCCTTTACCCTGGTGCCGGCGATCATCTGGCCATCGGTCGCCTATTTGGTTCCGCAGCGCACATTGGGGACAGCTCTTGGCTTGATGACCATGGTCCAGAACATGGGTATGGCAAGTATGAATTGGATCCTGGGCAGAGCCAACGATGCGGCCGGAGCAAGCGCCGCGAATCCCGGGGGATATCTCCCCATGCTGAAGATTCTGACCACCCTCGGTTTTATCGGATTCTTCCTGGCGTTTCTGCTGCGCCAGCGCGAAACGGGTCCGCACGGGCACGGGCTCGAGACAATTACAACCGCCTCACAGACGGTCGCGCCGGCAGTCCATGAGGCTGAACACTGAGTTGCCGCAAGCTACAAAGCCTCACAGCGTTCGGCCATTGAGATCGTTCGAGGCGAGAGCGCTGGTCATTATTCCTATTTTGGACTTGGCCCACTCGTAAGCCCGTGTTTCCAGCAGACAAGCTCGCCGCCTCCGATTGCACTAAAGTAGAATTTAATTGGCGACTCAATTGGTCGTATATTTCCCTCAGTGCTGAAATTAACCAAAAAGGCCGATTACGGGCTGATCGCCATGCGTCAGTTGGCGCAGCACGCCGAATCGGGCTCGTATAGCGCGAAGAACCTGGCCGACATCTGCGGCCTGCCCGAAGAGGTGCTGGCGAAGATTCTGCAGCGGCTGACTAAAGCAGGCCTTCTGATTTCGCAGTACGGCACCAACGGCGGTTACACGCTGGCACGCGACCCGCGAAAGATTAGCGCGTTCGAAGTCATTCGCGCCATCGATGGGCCGTTGTTCATGACATCATGCAGCACGACACAGAACGACTGCGATCAGAGCCCGCGCTGCACGGTTCGCGAGCCGCTGCGCAAGGTCAGCCGCAGCATTGAAGAAGTCCTGAGCCGGCTCACGATATGGGAAATGAGCGAGCCCGGGCCGGAGCACGTTCCGGAACTGGTGACCCTGGGATGGACTGTAGGCAGCGTCGAGCAATCATAGGAGAGATGGAACTGATGAGTACACATCCGAGTTCGGGCGAGAACAATGCCGTGAAGCTGCCCATTTATATGGACAATCACGCCACCACGCGGACCGATCCGCGGGTGCTGGAAGAGATGCTGCCCTACTTCAGCGAGAGCTACGGCAATGCAGCCAGCCGCAACCACGAGTTTGGGTGGATTGCCGAGCAAGCGGTGGAGCAGGGGCGGGAGCGCGTGGCCAAGCTGATCGGCGCCGGCGCCAAGGAGATCATCTTCACCTCCGGCGCGACGGAAAGCGACAACCTTGCCATCAAGGGCGTCGCCGAAATGTACCGCGAGAAGGCCAATCACATCATCACTCAGCCCACCGAGCACAAAGCCGTACTCGACACCTGCAAGCGCCTGGAGAAGCACGGCTTTCGCATTACCTATCTGCCGGTGCAGAAGGACGGCCGGATCGACTTAGACGATCTAAAGCGCGCCCTCGATGACCAGACGATCCTGGTCACGATCATGGCGGCGAACAACGAGATCGGTGTGCTACAGCCGATTCGCGAAATCGGCGCGCTTTGCCACGAGCGCGGTGTGCCGTTTCATACCGACGCGGTGCAGGCGGTCGGGAAGGTGCCGTTTAATGTCATCGAGGACAATGTCGACCTCGCATCGATTTCGGCGCACAAGATCTACGGCCCGAAGGGCGTGGGCGCGCTGTACGTGCGGCGCAAAAATCCGCGCGTGCAGTTGGTGGCGCAGATCGATGGCGGCGGCCATGAGCGCGGCATGCGTTCGGGCACGCTGAATGTTCCTGGGATTGTCGGACTGGGCAAGGCTTGCGCGATCGCTCGCGAAGAAATGGCCGAGGAGGCGGCGCGGCTGACGGCTCTGCGCGATCGCCTGAAGGACGCGATCATGAGCCAGCTTGATGAGACGTATATCAACGGCTCGATGGAACATCGGTTGCCCGGCAACATGAACATCAGCTTTGCGTATGTGGAAGGCGAGTCGCTGCTGATGGGGATCAACGACATTGCGGTGTCCAGCGGGTCGGCATGCACCTCGGCGACGCTGGAGCCTTCTTATGTGCTGAAGGCCTTGGGCGCGGGAGATGAGCTGGCGCACAGCTCGATTCGGTTTGGGCTTGGGCGCTTCAACACCGAAGCGGAAGTCGATTATGTAGCCGCCCGGGTGGTGGAGACGGTTCAGCGCCTGCGCGAGCTGTCGCCGTTGTATGAGATGGCAAAGGAAGGCGTCGATCTGAAGAAGGTGCAGTGGGCGGCGGAGCCGACGCGGTGACGGCTTGAAGGGGCGCAGCTTTAGCTGCGCCGGAAAGGGACGCTTTTTTAGGTTGTCATCCTGAGCGAAGCGTCCGCCGTGATTTCCGACCCGCTGTTTCGCGGGTCGGGCGGACGCGGAGTCGAAGGATCTGCGTTGACTCCGCGGCGAACCGCAGATCCTTCGACTGCGCCGCGAAAACCGCGGCTCCGCTCAGGATGACAAGATTGGCAAGGAGAACAGCATGAGTTATAGCGACAAGGTCCTCGACCACTACACCAATCCCCGCAACGTCGGCTCGCTCGACAAAAGCAGCGCCGAGGTCGGCACCGGTCTGGTGGGGGCGCCCGAATGCGGCGACGTGATGAAGCTACAGATCAAGGTGAATCCGGCGACGAATGTTATCGAGGATGCGAAATTCAAGACCTTCGGTTGCGGCTCCGCGATTGCCTCTTCATCGTTGGCGACCGAATGGGTCAAAGGCAAGACCATCGACGAAGCGCTCACCATCAAGAACACCGACATTGTGAAGGAGCTGGCGCTACCGCCGGTGAAGATCCACTGCTCGGTGCTGGCGGAAGACGCCATTCGCGCCGCCATCGGGGACTGGCGGAAGAAGAACGCGGCGGTGGAGGAGAGCGCGTAGAGGTTATGGCGCAAAAACGCGCCGAGGGCGATCGTGACGACCATTCATATCGAGAATCCAAAGCCTGAGACGGCGGTGGCCAGCGGCATTTATGTAACCGAAAAGGCGCTAGCACGCATTCGGCTGGCGCTGGCGAAAGAGAAGATCTCGCCTGCCGAGGGCGGCCTGCGCCTGGGTGTACAGGGTGGGGGCTGTTCGGGACTGAGCTACAGCATTTCGTTCGACGCGCAGCCGCGCGAGCGCGATCGCATTTTTCAGTACGGCGACGTTCGCATCTTTGTCGATCCGAAATCGTTCATCTACCTGCATGGCATGACCCTCGATTACGAGGAGACGCTGATGCGGCAGGGATTCGTTTTCCAGAACCCGAACGCGACGAAATCCTGCGGCTGCGGCAGCTCGTTCTCGTAGGAAAACCACAGAGGCACAGAGACACAGGAATCGTGTTTCAGTAAGCTCCGAGACGCTGGGTCTCAGTGGTGAAAAGCAGATGTCCCAAACCGATCACGCACCAAACGCTGCCGGCATCCTGGTCGTAAGCCCGAGCAAGCCGACCAAGACGAACTGCTGGTCATGCGGCGCCATGCGCGCCGCGCACTTCTGTCACAGCTGCGGCAAGGTGCAACCCGCGGTGCCGGTCGATTACTTCACCTTCTTCGGACTGCCCTACAAGCTCAATATCGAGACGGCAAAGCTGGAACGCGAGTTCTATGACCTCAGCCGGCATCTGCACCCTGACATCAATGCGATCGCCAGCGAGCGCGAGCAGCAGTGGAGCCTGGAAAAGAGCTCGCAGCTTAACGATGCCTATCGCACCTTGAAGAACCCGATCGCGCGCACGGAGTACTTGCTCCGCCTGCAAGGGGTGCGGCTGGAAGAGCAGTCGAAAGCGGCGACCGAAGAGGCGCGGCGCACCGGTAAGGCGAAAAAGCAGGTCGTTCCGCCTGATTTGCTGGAGCAGGTCTTCGAGTTGAACATGCAGCTGGAAGAGGCTCGCATGAACAAAAAGATGGGCGAGCCGGACCGCTCGCTTGAGCTCGAATTACGGGATACAAAGAAGCGCTTGCAAACGAAATACGATGGCATGATGGAAGAGCTTCGTTCGGCCTGGAACGAATGGGACCCGCTGGTGGATGAGGCCGCGCAAGGCGGAACCGTTCTGGAAGACGACCGGCTGGCGGTGCGCGACAAGATGGTGGATGTGCTGAACCGGCGGAGTTATCTGCGCAATCTGCTAAGGGACGTGGAGGAAGTGCTGGAATCGTGAATCGTGAATCGTGGGTCGTGAATTGTTCGTTAGGAGTTCTTCGTATTTTGTGATCTGTTCTGGCGAAAAGCGAAGAGCGAAAGGCGAATAGCGAAAAGCGCCGCTTTCCAATGAGAGCTAGTTAGTCATGTCCGCTGACCGCATCGTCGGCATCGATCTCGGCACTACGAATTCACTGGTCGCCTACATGGAAGGCGACCGCCCGGTGGTCATCCCGGGCGAGGATGGTTCCAACCTGCTGCCTTCCGTCGTAGCGCTCGACGAAAACGGCCAGATCATTGTCGGCAATGCGGCGCGCAAGTACCTGATCGAGACGCCCGATCATGCCGTCTACAGCGTGAAGCGCCTGATGGGCCGTGGCGTCGAAGACATTGGGGACGAGCTGACGCTCTTCCCTTTTCGCCTGGCCGACGATCTCGCGCCGGGGGAAGTGCTGCGCATCAAGTTGGGCGAAAAGACCTTCACGCCGCCGGAAATTTCCGCTTTCATCCTGCGACAACTGAAGCGCAATGCCGAGCGATACTTTTCCGCACCGATCAGCAAAGCGGTGATCACCGTGCCGGCGTACTTCAACGACGCGCAGCGGCAGGCCACGAAAGATGCGGGACGCATCGCCCGGCTGGAAGTTCTGCGGCTGGTGAACGAGCCGACGGCGGCGGCGCTGGCCTACGGACTCGACAAGAAGCAGACGGCCACCGTCGCGGTGTACGACCTGGGGGGCGGCACCTTCGACATTTCCATTCTCAAGCTGCATGAAGGCATCTTCGAGGTCATCGCCACCAATGGCGACACGCATCTCGGCGGCGACGATATCGACAACCTGCTGATCACGATTGCGCTGAGCGATATCCAGGGCGATCTCGGCGTGGACGTTCGCCGCAATGCGGAGATCGTGCAGGCGATTCGCAATTCGGTCATCCAGGCCAAAATTGCGCTCTCGTCCAGCGAGAAAACAGTGCTCGATGTCGAACTGCCTGGAGGCAAGCGTTATCAGCGGGAGATCGCGCGCGCGCAATTTGAGCAGTTGATTCAGCCGGTCATCGAGCGCACGGTCGGGCCGGTGCGGCAGGCGATGAAAGATGCCGGCCTCACGGCCAAAGGAATCGACGAAGCGGTGCTGGTGGGCGGCTCGACGCGTATCCCGCGAGTACGGGAACTGGTCGAAAGCCTGTTCGAGCGCACGCCGCACTGCGATCTCAATCCGGATGAAGTTGTCGCGTTGGGTGCGGCGGTGCAAGCCAATATCCTGGCCGGTGGATCGGAAGCCACGAAGGAGATGCTGCTGCTCGACGTCACGCCGCTGTCGCTGGGCATTGAAGCGCTGGGCGGCGTGGTGGCCAAGATCATCCATCGCAACTCAACCATACCGGCCTCGGCAACCGAGCACTTCACCACCGGCGTGGAAGGCCAGACCAACGTCGCCATCCACGTCCTGCAAGGCGAGCGCGAACTGGCCAAGGATTGCCGCTCGCTTGCACGCTTCGACCTGAAAGGCATTCCCCCGATGCCGGCCGGGCTGCCGCGCATCGAGGTGAAGTTCCTGATCGACGCCAACGGCATTCTGCATGTCTCGGCACGCGAGCTGCGCAGCGGTAAGGAAGCCCAGATTGAGGTGCAGCCCAGCTACGGCCTCACCGACGAGCAGGTCGAGAACATGATCCTGGAGTCGTTCGACAAAGCGGAAGAAGATTTCCGCCGGCGACAGGTCATCGAGGCGCGCAATGAAGCGGAGACCATGCTGGCAGCGATGGAAAAGGGCCGCAGCAATCCTGCGTGGGAGCAGTTGTCGTCACCTGAGCGCGCGAACATTGACAAGCTGGAAGCCGCGCTACGGGCAGTGACGAAAGGAGACGAGTATCACGCCATCCGCACAGCGATTGAGGCGCTTAACCAGGGCACAATGCATTTAGCCGAAATGATGATGGATTCTGCTGTCGGCGCGGCGCTCAAGGGCAAGAGCATGGAAACCGCCGATGTGGGCGAGGGGCCGGCGGCGCCGCATCCGATTGCGAAGGCGGAGGTTAAGTCGTGAATCGTGGATCGTGAGTCGTGAGTCGTGAATCGTGGATCGTGAATAGTCGCTAGTCGTCGCTTCCGGCTTTTCGCTTTTCGCTCTAGGCTAGACCTGATTATGTCCGAAGAAGAAAACCAAATCGGAGGAGCAGCTGCAACCGCAGAGGCAGCTGGCGCGAATGTTGTGCGCATCACTTTTCTCCCCGACAACAAGACCTTCGAATTCGAGCATGGCAAGCTGCCCTATCAGGACCATGGCAGGCCGGAGTCGATTCTCGATGTGGCGCTGAACTTCGGGTTGCACCTGGAGCACGCATGCGGCGGCAACTGTGCCTGTACTACTTGCCACGTCGTGGTGAAGCAAGGCAAGGAACTGCTCAACGAAATGGATGACGACGAAGCCGATCGCCTCGACATGGCCGCCGACCTGCAACTCAACTCGCGGCTGGGATGTCAGACCGTGATCGAAAAGCCGGGCGAAGTCGTGGTGGAGATCCCGGCCTGGAATCGGAATTTTGTTTCGGAGGGTGGAGGGCATTGACCAGATGGCCGCTGAGTTGAGATGGGATGATGCCGAGGATATCGCGATTGCGCTGGCCGACAAGTTTCCCCAGCAGAATCCGCTGGAGGTGCGCTTCACCGATCTACATCGCTGGATAACGGAGTTGCCCACATTTGCCGATGACCCCAAAGCCTCGAACGAAGGCAAGCTGGAAGCGATCCAGATGGCGTGGCATGAGGAGTGGCAGGACCGGCAATAGATGCGCGTTGGCAAGAACCCAATGCCATACAGGCAGCTGCGCAAACTAACGCCATTGCTGTGCAGAGCGGAACCCGCGTGAGCAAAATCATGACGGGAAGCGTGTGGGGTAGAGGAGAGTGGTCAAGCCTTCCGTCTGCGCGGTGTTTGCGGCTGGAACTAGGAATTCCAGCTGCCTGCCGTGAATTTGAGTTCGCCGGCAGGCCCGGCAGAGAGAAGATATGAGACCTCGCTTCCCGTCTTTTTTGAGCCGTTGTGGACGTGATTTTCCTGCGAAACAGCACATCGGGTCTGTGACCGCAAGTACCACTCTCTGTGATAGCGGTCACCGGGTCCGTGGTCATGCTCCGGCGGGCCGATATCAGCAAGGTGCCAAAGACAAAGGAGTTTCGCGGCACTCCTACTTATGGGGGATGCCGCTCGCAGCTAAGGTGATAGCATAGTAGGTAACGTCGGAGGCAATGTGGGATCACCTTACGGCTTTGAGCTGACCGAGAATTGCCTAATTTGTAAGTTGAGGAGCGATAGTTTCTTCTGCTCTCTTCCCAAGGCAGCTCTGGAGGCGTTCGAAAAAATCAAGTATACGGCGTCGTATCCTGCGGGCGCGGTGCTGTTTGTGGAAGGGCAATCGCCGCGCGGAATTTACATGTTATGCAAGGGCCGGGTGAAGCTTTCGACCACCTCGGCCGAGGGCAAGACCCTGATCCTGAAAATCGCGCAGCCCGGCGAGGTCCTGGGCATGCACGCGACGGTCTCCAGCACCCCTTATGAAATCACCGCCGAGACCGGGCAGCCCTGCCAGCTGAATTTCGTCAAGCGCGAAGACTTCCTGAACTTCCTGCAAAAGCATGGCGATGCCTGCCTGAAGGCGGCGCAGCATCTCAGCAAAGACTGCCAGAGCGCCTACCAGCAAATTCGCAGCCTGGGACTCTCCCACTCGGCTCCAGAACGGTTGGCGCGGCTGCTGCTGGAATGGACAGCCACCACGCACGAGCAGGCTGAGCCCAAGGTCAAGCTGGCGCTCACTCACGAAGAAATCGCGCAAATCATCGGCACCTCGCGGGAGACCGTCACCCGCGTGCTCGCCGATTTTCGCAAGCGCCAGATCGCGGTCCTGAAGGGATCCACCTTGACCATCCGCAACAAGTCGGTGCTGGAGAAATTGGTCGGCGCGTAACAGGACAACAAGTTATCTGCAAGGCACATCCTTACCGATGTGCCTTTTCCATTTGTGTGGCGCAAATTGGCACAACTTCCGTGCTAAGGCAACCTGCTCTGCTGCAGCGGCTTCTCTGCTACTGAGAAATGAAGTTCCCCGGAAGGGTCTTATCGCATGACTGCAACACGTAAAGTTCTCCTGATCGACACAGCATCCGATCGCAAGGAACGCATCGGCATACTCAAACGGCACGGTTACGCAGTTTTTCCGGCAACTAAAATGGAGGAGGCGCGCAGCCGCTGCATGCGCGGAGGTTATGACTTGATCGTCGTACACGCCGGCGACAACCCGGCCCCGGCGCAGCAGTTCTGCGATGACATCCGCAGGCAGTGCCCGAAGCAGCAGCTGTTGCTGTGCACCGACGATCACGCCAGCCAGGCGGAACGGGACTATATCGTTTCCGCATCGCCCCAGTCTCTGTTGGAGCGGGTCCAGAGCTTGTTCCAGGAAAGCGCTGACCCGGCGGATCTCGCCAGCGCCGCATAATCCAACAGCTGTCGCAAATAGCGCCTCAGCCCTCGGGCACAGCCTCGCCGGAGGGCGGCCGGCGCCGATGTTTCTCGACAGCCGCTTGCGCCAGCCGCACCATCTCGGGCAAGAGGCTTTTCGCATCCGGCGACAGCTCGCTGCTCAGTTCGAATGACCAGCCCGCGAGGGTGAGGCTCATCGCCTCCGGCGCGCAGCTGTAGAGTTGCTGCGCCACCGACAACAGGGACGATGGAGTGAGATGGTGCGAAAATCCGCCAGCCTCACGACTGGGCGCGATGATCTCGCTGCGGATGCTTCCCGGCTCCTCCGTAACGGCGGCATCCAGGAAGATGACGAAGCGGTGGCGTGAAACATCTTCCGCCATCTCCAGCGTAAGCTGCTGTGCAACGACGACTCGCACGGCGGGATCGTCGTGAAACTGCCGCTCCAGTTCCTGTGCGGCAAGGCATCCCACGGCATCGTCGCCTCGCATCGGGTTTCCATAGCCGACGATCAGGATGTCGGGCATGTCTGGGTCTCCAGCTCTCTGCAGGGACGATCAGTATATGAGAATGCTGCGCTTCGAACGTCGAGTTTTTGCCGGCTGTGAAGAACAGCAGATCCCCTCGCGGACTAAAGCCCGCTCGTGATGGCAAAAATAATAGTCGCCACGGAGTGTTTGATTAGGTGCGATCGGGGGGCCCCAGGTGCTCAAGTGTCTGCGGGAAAACGGTGCCGCCCCTACAGGGCTCCGGTATTTTTTCCGCCCGACCCAGGACGGAGCGTAGCGGGAGTCCTGAGTGGAGTGGAAAATTATTCCCAGCCGCGTAGCGGCGACACCGTTCTCACGCAGACACTGAAGGCCCACATTATCCGGGCAAATGGTATTCGCGGTAGATATCGAAAACTAGACGGCCGCGCTGGGGTGTGGGGAGTTGGACGGCTGCGGTAGTACGGCAGCAAGTTCCGCCGGAAGGCAACTGACTTCGGAGGCGGGCATATTGAGCAAGGCCCTCAATTCCGGCAGCACCGCACGCACGGAATTCTCTCCCACGGCGATCAACTCTTTGGCCCGGTCGAAGCAGTCGTACGAATAGCCATTAACGTCCGGTTCCAGCACCAGGTCGGCATCGCGCTTCCAGAGGTCGCACATTCTGGCCTGGGCGATGGAGAAGCACTGGCCAATCACCTCGAAGAAGTGGCGCGGCGCGCGCTCTTGCGTCCAATGGGCGCTCAGATAGACGCCCAATACCCGCTCCGCCCCCATGGTGCGAAGTGGCGTGGTCGGCACTGCATAGGCCAACATGCCATCAATATAGGAGCGTCCATCGATCTCGACCGGGAGAAACATCCCCGGATAGGCGCAACTGGCGCGAATTGGATCCACCAGCGGTCCTTCCGTAAAGACCACCGCCTCGCCGGTCTGGAAATCGGTGGCCGTAATCGCTAGGGGAATTTTGAGTTCTTCGAAGCTACAGACCTTTAGCACCCGGGCGCAAAAACGGGTCATGCGATCGTTGCTGCAAAATCCATAGCGCGACAGCGTCCAGCGGGCAAAGTCGCTGAAGCGTGCCATGCGCGCTACTTCTTCCAGTTCGTCCGCACTCATACCGGCGCAATAACAGGCTCCGATGATGGCGCCAACGCTGGTGCCGGCGATGAGGTCCACCGGAATCATTTCTTGCTCAAGGACCTTCAAGACCCCGATATGCGCCAGGCCGCGCGCAAAGCCGCCACCCAGCGCGATGCCCAGCTTGAGCCGTCGCGGGGACGGAAGATCCATTGCTTGTGGTGCAGCTGGGGGATGGGATAGCTCGCGCGAGAAAGCGCGCACTGAGGAAAACAACTTATGAATGGTGCTCAAGGTTTCATGGTCCTGTAACGTTATCCGTTACGCATCCGGGGAGCTATCTACTTAGGATGCAAAGCTGCTTTGAAATGATGCGGCGATCCCGGTTCGGCGAGAAGTACCGAGGACGGTAAGTTTGGTGAAAATTCCAGTAACTCGCATCTTGAGCTGCGGATTCGCCGGTTCAGGAATTCGGGACGGCTCCTCGCCGAGAACCGCAGTAGTGTCGCGATCACTACGCCACGTCGCACAAAAACAGGTTCAGGAAGCCGCTGGTTGTCAGCTATGCCCGACTCTGCCAAACTAGCGGGTTCTTCTGTGAGCCTATGGAGCGAGAGTTCTCGGCTGGTGGTGTGGTGCTGCGCAAAATGCGCGGTCGCTGGTTCTTGGCCGCGATTGAGCCGCACATGGAGCGGCCGAAGAAGTCGGCGAAAAAAACTTTGCCTATACGGAAACAGAGTGCCGCGGCGGTTACCGCGCTGCCCAAGGGGGCCATTGACCATGGTGAAAAACCGCAGCAGACAGCGCTGCGCGAAGTGAGAGAAGAGACCGGGCTGCAAGCCGACGTCATTGCCAAGCTCGCCGACATCAAGTACGTCTACGTCCGTAACTGGGGCGATCGCGCGCGGGTCTTCAAGATTGTCAGCTTTTATCTTCTGCTGTACCGCTCGGGTCGGCTCGGCAATATATCGCCCGAGATGCGCATCGAAGTGCAACGGGCCTTTTGGCTGCCGCTGGAAGATGCGGCCAGCGCGCTCAGCTACAAAGGCGAGCGCGAAGTCGTCGAACGGGCGTCGGAGTATGTCAAGGCACATCCAGAATTAGGAAACCATGCCGCAGACGCCCCACGTTGAGCGCCACTTTACCGCCGGTGAAGTCGTGCGCGATGTCGTCATCGGCATGTCGGACGGCCTGACCGTTCCCTTCGCGCTGGCGGCGGGGCTCTCCGGCGCTGTCGACAACAGCCACATCATTGTCGTTGCCGGACTGGCAGAGATCGCGGCCGGCTCCATCGCCATGGGCCTGGGAGGGTATCTCGCCGCGCGTAGCGACGCCGAGCACTACGAGAGCGAACGGCAGCGGGAGCATCGCGAGGTGCAGGAGATTCCCGAGGAAGAGGCGCGGGAGGTGCAGAAGGTGTTTGCCGACTATGGCCTGTCGGGCGAGGAAAGTG
Organism: uncultured Acidobacteriaceae bacterium; assembly: GCA_963785825.1. Lineage (GTDB taxonomy): Bacteria > Acidobacteriota > Terriglobia > Terriglobales > Acidobacteriaceae > Bog-257. The sequence continues at coordinate 357,190 of CAWAWQ010000006.1, forward strand.
GCCCGGTGGTGCACGCGCTCACTCGCAGGCCGAAGCAGTGGGTCGATTTCATGATGCGCTTTGAATTGGGACTGGAGGAGCCCGACCCTAAGCGCGCGGTGCAAAGCGCATTGACCATCGCAGCTTCCTACGTTGCCGGAGGCATCATTCCCCTGGCGCCTTACATGGCCATGCATAGCGCGCGAGTTGCGCTACTGTGGTCGGCGATGGTGACGCTGATTGCCCTTGGGGTCTTCGGCTTCGTGAAGGGCCGTTTCACGGGGGCGCGGCCTCTCCGGTCGGCATCACAGACGATAGTGATCGGCGGCCTTGCCGCCGGTGCTGCCTTTCTGCTTGCGAAATTGATTTCGTAAACATTTGTCTGAAAATGATTTATCGATTTTTATTGACTGAATGAATCCTCATTCAGTACTATCGATCTAACTTAATACGGCGCGCGTCGCTGCCATCCTCACCCCACATCTTGCGACGCGCGCTGATTGTATTTTTAGCCGTTGTACAGCCGTTGCGTGTGTAAGGGGGATGTGTGTGATCGGTTCTTACCCAACAAAAACTTAACAGGCTTAGCAGCGCTCCTGCGCTGGCGTTCGTCGAACAGGTGCAGGTTTGTTTAGGCGTTGGTTGACATCCATGAAACCGGGAGCAGGAATTGAACCAAGCCGCGTCACCGCGGTGCGAGCCGGAGTCCTCAAAAGATCTCATGCAAAGAAGGATTGGGAAAGTCGCCGTTTTGGGCGCGGGCACTATGGGCGCTCGCATCTCTGCGCACCTGGCGAATGCCGGTGTTCCTTCCTACCTGTTCGATATCGTGCCTCCGGATGCCGACGGTCCGGCGCGCAACCGCATCGCCGCCGCCGGGCTGGAGGGCGCGGTCAAATCGAAGCCGGCGGCGTTCTTTAAGCCGTCGTTAGCCAGGCTGGTGACCATCGGCAACTTCGATGATGACCTCCCTAAGCTGGCGGAAGTGGACTGGATCATCGAGGCGGTGATCGAAGATCTGGAGATCAAGCGCAGCCTGCTGCGCAAAGTGGACGCCGTCCGCAGGCCGGGGACGATCATCACCACCAACACCAGCGGACTTCCCGTAGCGAAGATTGTGGAAGGCTTTCCGGATGACTTTCGCCGCTGCTGGTTTGGGACCCATTTCTTCAATCCGCCGCGCTACATGCGACTGCTGGAGCTGATTCCCACCCCGGAAGCCGATCCCGGTGCAATGGAAACGATCGCGCACTTCTGCGATCTTCATTTGGGCAAAGGCGTGGTTCACGCCAAGGACACGCCGAACTTCATCGCCAACCGCATCGGCACCTTCTCCGCGCTGAACGTCATGCGGATCATGCAGGAGATGGACCTGAGCGTCGAGGAAGTGGACGCGCTGACCGGGAGTGCGGTGGGCTGGCCCAAGATGGCAACCTTTCGCCTCACTGATTTGGTGGGCCTCGACGTTCTGGGACACGTCGTTCGCAATGCGACAACCAATGTTCAGGACGAGCGCGGCGATCTCACGCTGCCCAGCTTCTTCCGGCAGATGCTGGAGCGTAAGTGGCTCGGCGACAAGACCAAGGGCGGCTTCTATCGCAAGACCAAGAAGCCCGATGGGCAGACTGAGATTATGGCGCTGGATTGGAAGACGCTGGAATACCGGCCTTCCAAGCGGCCGAAGTTCCCCGCGCTGGAGATGGCCAAGACCGTCGAAGAGCTTCCGGAGCGTCTGAACATGCTGATCGCTCCGTCGAAGGACAAAGCAAGCATTTTTCTATGGTCGGTGCTGTCGGACCTGTGGACCTACGCTGCCAATCGCATCGGCGAAATTTCCGATTCAGTCGTCGAAATCGATCGCGCCATGAAGCTGGGCTTCAACTGGGAGATGGGCCCGTTTGAGCTTTGGGACGCTGCCGGTGTCGCCAAGACGGTCAAGCGGATGAACGTGGAAGGCAAGCCGATCTCCCCCAATGTCGAGAAGCTGCTGGCCTCGGGTCATGATCGCTGGTACACCGACGACCTGAAATCGGCCAGCGGCCGCGCTTACTTCGACTTGAGTAGCGGCCACTATCGCGCGGAACAAGTTCCTGCGGGAGTATGGTCGGTAACGGTCGCCAAGAAGTCAGGCCTGGTAGTGAAGAAGAATGCGGGCGCTTCGCTGGTCGATATCGGTGACGGCGTCGGCTGCGTCGAATTCCACTCCAAAATGAATGCCCTGGGCGGCGACATCGTGCAGATGATCACGCAGACGCTAAAGCCCGGCGGGCCCGGCGACAATTTCGACGCCTTCGTCATCACGAATGACGCCCAGAACTTCTCCGTCGGCGCCAACATCATGATGCTGCTGATGGCGGTGCAGGAAGAAGAGTGGGACGACGTCGATCTTGCCGTACGGCAGTTCCAAGGCATGACGCAGGCGATCAAGTTTTCGTCGAAACCGGTGGTCGTCGCGCCGTTCGGCATGACGCTCGGCGGCGGTTGCGAGATCACGTTGCATGGGGCGGCACGCCAGCCGCACGCGGAATTGTACTGTGGGCTGGTCGAGGTCGGCGTCGGTCTGCTGCCCGGCGGTGGAGGCTGCAAGGAAATGACCCTGCGTGCCCTCGATAAGGCTTACCACGTTCGGCCGGCGGGTCGCGGCGAGAGTGTTGAGCTGATGGAAGCGCTGAAGCAGGCGTTCGAGACGGTCGCTATGGCGAAAGTTTCGACATCGGCCTTCGAGGCGCGGAATCTTGGATTCGTTTCAAGCGGCGACGACATCACTATGAATCGGGAGCGTGTGTTGACCGATGCCAAAGAGCGGGCGCTCGAACTGGTGCACGAAGGCTATCGCGCCCAGGTGCCGCGAAACGATATCCCTGCACCGGGTGAGAGCATCCTGGCAACGCTGAAGTTGGGCGTGCATATCATGCACGAAGGCGAGTTCATCACCGATCATGAGGTCAAGATTGCCAATAAGGTTGCGGAGGTGCTGTGTGGTGGCGCGGTGAATCCCGGTACGCCGGTGAGCGAGCAGTATCTGCTGGATCTGGAGCGCGAGGCGTTCAAGTCGCTCTGCGGCGAGAAGAAGACGCAGGAGCGGATACAGTACACGTTGAAGACGGGAAAGACTCTGAGGAACTGAAAGGGTTGGCAGTTGGCAGTTGGCAGTTGGCAGTTGGCAGTTGGCCAGTTGTCAGTAGTTGATGTCAGTTTCGTAGCCGAAGGTTGAAGGACGAAAAACCGAGTCCCGCTTGCGGGACGGCGACATGATAGCCCAGGACGGAGACCGCCAAACGGCGGCCGGAGTCCTGGGTGGGCGCAGAAAAAATCTGAGTCCCGTAGGGACGGCAGATGTGGCTCAGCGTTTCAGCGCTCGGCAAGGCACGAAGACCGGTCCCGTGCGCGGCAGAACACAGCAGATCCCTCCGCTCGGACTGAAGCCCTCGGTCGGGATGACAATTTTGGTGCGGGCTTGGTCGGGATGACAGGTTTCCTGCACGCGCATGTTGGTGCCAATAGGGGGTCCTTCGACTCCGCCCGCCATGGCGGGCTGCGCTCAGGATGACACGAATTTGGTTTTGGCTAATTGCTAATTGCCAATTGCTAACTGCTAATTACTGGGGTTAATCATGCGTGATGTCGTAATCGTTAGTGCCGTGCGGACTCCGGTAGGCAAGGCCTACAAGGGAACTCTGCGGGCGACGCGTCCCGATGATTTGGCTGCGACGGCCATCAAGGGTGCACTGGATCGCGTGCCGCAGCTCGACAAGAAAGAAATTGAGGACGTGATTCTGGGCTGCGCCATGCCCGAAGCCGAGCAGGGGATGAACGTGGCGCGTATCGCATCTCTACGAGCCGGGTTGCCGGTCGAAATCTCGGCCATGACCATCAATCGCTTCTGTTCGTCGGGCTTGCAGGCAATTGCCATGGCGGCCGAGCGAATCATGGCCGGTGGCGCCGAAACCATCATTGCGGGCGGCGTCGAATCGATGACCATGATACCCATGGGTGGCAACAAGGTTTCGGCGAACCCCTGGCTGGTGGCGAATTACCCCGACGCGTACTTGTCCATGGGGTTGACCGCCGAGCGCCTGGCAAAGCGCTTCAACATCACGCGCGAAATGCAGGACGAGTTCTCGGTGCGCAGTCACAAGAACGCCATCGCGGCCATCGAGGCCGGCAAATTCGACGACGAGATCGTGCCCGTGCCCGTCAGCTTTACGACGCCTAACGGCAGCAAGCCGAAGCGCACCGACATCGTATTCAAGATCGACGAAGGTCCGCGTGCTGACACCTCGCTGGAGGCACTGCTCGCGTTGAAACCGGCGTTCCATGCGAAGGGGACAGTCACGGCGGGCAACTCATCCCAGATGTCGGATGGCGCCGCGGCGGCGGTGGTCATGTCGGCGGAACGCGCGAAGACACTGGGGTTGAAACCCCTGGTGCGCTATCTCAGCTTTGCGACTGCCGGCTATCTGCCGGAGGAGATGGGTATCGGCCCGGTGTTTGCGATTCCTAAGGCGCTGAAGATGGCAGGGCTGAAGATCGAGGACATCGACGTGATCGAATTAAACGAGGCCTTTGCGGCGCAGTCGATTGCGGTGATACAGGAAGCGCATCTCGATCCATCGAGGATCAACGTAAACGGTGGCGCGATCGCGCTCGGACATCCCTTGGGATGCACTGGCGCCAAGCTGACGGCCGCCATCATCCGCGAACTGAAGCGCCGCAACGGACGCTACGGCATGGTGACGATGTGCGTCGGCGGCGGCATGGGGGCGGCGGGGATTTTCGAAAACTTGCAGTAACGGATTCACCACAGAGACACAGAGGCACAGAGAAAATCGGGTTTTAAAGGCAGAAGAAAGAATCCGCGAGCGTAATCCAAAGATTCGAGTCAATTTTCCTTTATTTTTCGAAATCGAATTCTCTGTGCCTCTGTGTCTCTGTGGTAAATGAGTTCAAGAGAGAGGGAAGAATCATGGCGACCACGACAGCAGCTCCAGGAACGAAGATGAAAACCACGGGCGGAAGCTTTCTGCTCGAAGACCACCAACTCGACAATGTCTTCACTCCGGAAGACTTCAACGAAGATCAACAGATGGTCGCAAAACTGGCGGAGGAGTTTGCGGTCAATGAAGTCCTGCCGAACGTCGAGAAGATCGAGCACAAGGAGTGGGCGGTCACTCGCGAGCTGCTGAAGAAAGCCAGCGAGATGGGGCTGACCAATGCCGATGTGCCCGCCGAGTACGGCGGCTCGGACATGGACAAGGTTTCCTCGGCCATCATTGCGGAATACATGGCCAAGTGCGGCAGCTTCGTAGTGTCGATGGGCGGACACGCCGGCATTGGCACGCTGCCGATCGTCTTCTTCGGTACCGAGGCGCAGAAGAAGAAATATCTGCCCAGGCTGGCATCGGCTGAGATGATCGGGGCGTACGCGTTGTCGGAAGGCACCAGCGGCTCCGACGCGCTGAACAGCCGCACCAAGGCCGTGCTCTCGCCCGACGGCAAGCATTACATCCTGAACGGCGAGAAGATGTGGATCACCAACGCCCACTTCGCCGACCTGTTTACCGTCTTCGCGAAAGTTGACGGCGAAAAGTTCACCGCATTTCTCATCGAGAAGGACTTCCCCGGCTTCTCCGTTGGGGCTGAGGAGAAGAAGATGGGCATTCGCGGCTCGTCCACCGCGCCGCTCATCCTGAACGACTGCAAAGTGCCAGTGGAGAATGTTCTGGGCGACGTTGGCAAGGGGCACATCATCGCCTTCAACATCCTGAACGTCGGCCGCTTCAAGCTGGGCGCCGGCTGCGTGGGCGGGGCGCGGGCGTCGCTGCAGAGCGCGATCTCTTATGCCAAGCAGCGCAAGGCCTTCAGCAAGAGCATCTCCGATTTCGGGCTGATTCGCGAGAAGCTGGCGCAGATGGCGATCGGCATCTATACCGGCGAATCGATGGTCTATCGCACGGTGGGCATGATGGATACCGCGCTGGCGGAGATCGAGAAGAACCCCGAGACCATCCGCAAGGCGATCGAGGAGTATGCGGTGGAGTGCTCGATCATCAAGGTATGGGGCTCGGAGATGCTCGACAAGGTGGTGGACGAGACGGTGCAGGTGTACGGCGGATACGGCTTCGTCGAGGAGTATCCGGCCGAGCGCGCCTACCGCGACTCGCGCGTGAACCGTATCTTCGAGGGCACCAACGAAATCAACCGGCTGATCATCACCGGATGGTTGCTGAAGCGCGCCATGAGCGGACAATTGGCGCTGCTGCCGGCGATCAAGAAGGTGATGGATGAGGTCATGTCGGGGCCGTCCGGCGAAGAACTCGAAGGCGCGCTGGCCGCTGAGCGCAAACTGGTGGAGAACGCTAAGAAGCTGGCGATGCTGGTGGCCGGCGCGGCTTCGCAGAAGTACATGCAGAAGCTGGCCGATCAGCAGGAGGTCATGGGCGCCATCGCCGACATGGTGATTGAGGCGTTTGCCATGGATTCTGCTTTGCTGCGCGCGCGGAAGGCAGTTGCGGCGCAAGGCGAAGAGAAAGCCGCGCTGGTTGTTGCCATGACGCAGGTCTATCTGGAGGGCGCGTTTGCCCGCCTGGAAGCTGCGGCGAAGAAAGTTGTCGCCGCGGTTGCCGAAGGCGACATGCTGCGCACCCAGATGGCGATTGTCCGCCGACTGGCCAAGCACGATCCGGTGAACGTGATCGCATTGCAGGAGAAGATCGCCAACAGAGTGTTAGAAACTGGAAAGTACGTGACCGCCTAGTTTGCTCTAACCAGGAAAGCATGGGTCAGCTTCCAATGGGCTGGCCCATTTTTTGGCAGCTACTGCAATTTTGCGTACTCCACTTTGGCTTGCACCAGGATGGGAATATTAGGATCTGCGTCTTTCCACAGCGTCAGAAAATCGTTGTAAGCGGCGACCGCGCGCGCACGGGCAGCGTCGGCATTCGCGCCCCGCAGGGTTTCTGCCTGTAAAGCATTCGCACGTGCCAACCCCAGATGCGCCAAGGCTCCTGTCCAGCAGTTCCATACCGTGCCGCTATGATTGAGAATCTCTTGAAACTCAGCAGCGGCAGCACTGCCTCCCCCCGAAGCCAGGTATGCCTGGCCTCGGATGTACAGCGGGTACAGGCACGAGATGTTGTTTACGAACATGATTTGTCCCAAAGCGAGGGGAGGAACAGCAGTCCGCAGATGTTCGAGAGCGGCAGCCGGATTCCTTCGGTCAAGCGACAACTGCGCTCGAATGGCTGGGAGCCAGAGCGACCACAGTTGGGTGTCAAGCGGAAATCGTTGTTCCAAGTCTTGCACCAGGGATTCGGCCCGTACCACATCGCCCGCCATGGCAAACGTCAGCGCGGCTTCGACCTCCGCCCCCTGACTTGCAGGTGCGAGCTGTAGGCCCGCTGCCGCTGCACGCCGCGCTTGCCTGGAATTGCCGAATGCGGCTTCGCGCAAAGCGGAGTTCTCCAGCCATATGGCCCCGCTCTCCTTGCTGTCAGCGCGTATGGCGGAGTCGCGAGCCTGCGCGGTCAGGTCCTCTGCCCGATGCAAATGACCGGAATACGCTTCCGTGTCCGATGCCAGCGCAAGTCCCAGGTTCTCGTACGTAGCCTTGTCCGCAAACCACTTCTGCTGCTCAGCCATCCCGGTGGAGTCTGCTTCTAGAAAAGCTAAAGCGTAAAGAATACTGTGGTTCAAGAAATCATCAAACTTGTGCGTCTGTGCCTCGTGGATCACCTGCCGCGTTTCTTCGAAGCGCTCCAAGGCAGTGAGGGAACTGGCGAGACTCTCGTATAAAACCAAGAGCCCCGGTGCGAGGCGTTGGGCCTGGCGAATAGCCTCCACGGCTCTTTCATATTGCCCCAGTGAGTCGTACACCATGGCCAAACCGAAATATCCTCCGCCATATCGAGGGTAGCTATCAATCAACTCCTGATATGTCTGTGCTGCTTTGTCCTGTTCTCCGGTCACGTTTTCATAATAAGCGGCAGTAATCTCCAATCTTTCCAGCGCGCTGGCATTGTCACGCAACTGGAATGCCCTGGCATAGTAGTCGTTAGCCCTTGCTAGCTCTGCCAAGCTGAAGTAATAGCTGCCCAACGTCATGTACGCCAAAGCGAAGTTTGGATCAAGGTGAACAGCGAGTTGAAGATGCGGCAGGGCCGCCGCGACTCCCTTCTTCCCCCAATTGTCCAAACCCAAGCCGTACGCCTTAAGAGCCTCAAGCGATGATGTAGTGGCCTGCACGAGTCGAACGTCATATTTTTGTACCGTGGTTAGTGACTCCCCCAGCTGACGGCGCAGTCTGATAGCGCCATCCCCCAAGGCATCCAGAACCCCCTCTTTGGCCGTCGCCGTGACTTGCTCCTGTGCCAGCACATCTCCATTCTCGCAATTCACAGCCTTCAGGGTTAGTACATCGCTAGTACCCAGAGGAGCAATCGATCCCGCAATGTACGCCTTGGCGCCCGCCCGCAAACAGAGCTCGGTGGCCACTTCGGACGTGAGCGAAGTATCCACGGGACGCTCCATGAGCTGCAAAGTCGCCGCCACCTTGGTGTCGGAAAGTATATTCAGGAATGGGGATTGGCTCAGAGCAACGCTGAGTGCCGTCTTCAGGGTGTCGTCGAACACTGGATCACCCGTTCTGTTCACAAAATCGGCGAGAACAATGGTGTCTTTGTCGGTGAACTTGGTGGCTGTTTTTCGCGAGCGTATCCAGTATGCGCCGCCTGAGAGTGAGGCAATAACCACGACCCCTGCTCCCGCGGCGAGCCATCGACGACGCCAAGATCCATAGCGTGGGCGAACGACGACGCTATCCCGCTGTCCAGCAATCGCTGCTGTCTCCTGCGAAGTCTGCTCCACGGGTGGTTCGACTCCGTTGCGATAAAAGACTGGGACGTAGGTGCCTTTGGGCAAATCGACGTGGATCGGGTCTAGCTTGCCCAGCGCGCCATAGTAGTTCGCCAGACGAAGACGAAGTCGTCTGGCTTCGGAACGTACTACAGGATCGCTGGCAGGGTCGAAGTCCTGCGTGCGGTCGAACACCTCAAGTGCAATCAGGTATTCTTTGAGCGCTTCTCCCTCCCCCGAAAGGGTCTTATTGACGACAAAGCTCAGAAAACGCCTATGGCGTGGAGCGCGCCCGAAAATGGAAGACTCTAGAATTCTCTGGAGCTGAGCTTGGACTTCTGCGGGCGGTATGGCCCTGCGGGCGTACAGGTCCTTCCCATTTGGCCAGATTGCCGAAGTCCGTTCGTGCATGGACGCTCTCTTTTCTGCTTACCTTGTCTGAGCGGGAATCAGATCCGCTGGTTTGGTCGGAGTATAGCGACGAATCCAAAGGTAGAGCAATACATAAAGTCAAATACTTACAACGAATGCCACCGTGGCATTCCCGCATGACACTTGTTCCGGAAGCGCTCTGCGTCCAAAGTGCAGCGTGAATGATGCCGCCGCTCTGAGGCCTTAATTTGATCTCGGCGGCGGGCAGACCAATCCACGCCCGAAAGGAAAACTCCATTGGTAAATCCAAAGCAACTTCGAAAATTGATCTTCAACCTGAGCTTGGGCGGTGCAATGGCTGCGCTGGGAGCCGCGTTCGTGCTGATCGTTGTCGCCAGCCAACCGGCGCAGGGCTTCACTACTCCTCAACTCGTTCCAACTCTTGTCAGCGAAACAAAGGTCGGCAACGCCGACACCGGGTCGAACACCTCGCCGTCGATCACAGCTCTGTCACAAGGTCGTTTCATCGTCGCTTGGCATGATGGCGCCCCCACCACGGGTTGGGGACGTGTGTATTCCAGCAGTGGCACGCCGTTAGGCGCCCAGTTCTCTCTGAATCCGAACGGGCCGGGCGGCTGGCAGTACGGGCATGTTGCAGCTGCTATGCCGAGTGGCGGAATTGTGTCATTCTGGGGCTACGCCTCCGGATTCGTCCTCGGACAGCAATTCGATTCCCAATTCATGCCGGTAGGAGGTGATTTCTATAGCTTCAACTCCAACGAATGGCCGGCAGTGGCATCTTCCAACGGTAACCCCGTTCTCAACATGGACTATCCAAACTCTGGCGGTGGCTCCGTTTTTGTAGTTGCATTCGATTCCTCCTTGAACCCCTACCCAACCATAACGGCCAACCTCTTTCCGCCTGGAGTTGGGCTGGGGCCGGCCATCGCTGCGGCGCCCAACGGGAATTTCACGCCTGCCTGGTGGAACGCCGCCGGCAACATCATCCTTCGCACGTTCGACAGCAACCGAAACCCGCTCACCGGCGAGGTCACGGTCAACTCGTCGACGGGCGGCAACCGTGGATGGCCTAGTCTGGCTTACAACGGCAACAATGAGCTCTGGGTTGCGTGGGACGGCAACCAATCGGGCAACTACGACATTTACCTAAGGCACTTCGCCGCTGATGGAACACCAACCGGCCCCGAGTTCAAGGTCAACCAAAACACCACGGGCGATCACTCGGTACCACACCTGGCGGTGGCCTCTAATGGCCAAGTCGCGGTCTCATGGACAGGTTCCGACGGGAGCGGCGAAGGGGTCTTTGCCAGGATCTACAACCCCAACGGCCAACCCGCTACTGGCGAATTCCAGGTAAATCAGTACACGTCAGGCACTCAATACACCGGCTGGGCTGGGGGGCGCCGCGGTACGTTCATCAGCGAGGAGACTAACTACATCATCTTCACTTGGCGCGGGATGGGGGCGCAGGGAGATGGCGTCTACATGACCATTTTCGCACTCAAACCGCCGGGGCCCCCGGTTAATGCGCATTGAACCAAGCAAGGCGGCGGGGGTCTCGCGCACGCGAACTTTCGGCGCTTCTCCCACGTATCCAAAGGGGTGAGTTTTGCATCGCTTCCGGAGAGGTTGTCGTGAAATCCCCTTAACACAAGTAATCGGGATTTCGACGGCTTCTTTTGGTAGGGATATTAATTGGCCATTTTTTCATGATTTGAAGATGCAGAGGAGTGGGCTTCAGCGCGGAGTCAGCGTCAGCCTCGTCGCATCGCTTATCATGCCGCAATGGGCGATGTTGCGGATGTCATCGTGGTCGGCCTAGGAGCGGTGGGCAGCGCGGCTTTGTATCAAGCTGCGAAGCTGGGGGCCAGCGCGATCGGCATCGACCGCTTCGTTCCGCCGCATGATCAAGGCTCATCGCACGGCGACACTCGCATCACCCGGCAGGCCATCGGCGAGGGCCGCGAGTTTGTGCCGCTAGTGCTGCGCTCTAACCAGATCTGGGAAGAACTGGAGGCGAAGACTGGCCGCGACCTGATGACTCGCAACGGCTGCCTGGTGCTCGCTTCTCCCAATACGCCCGGTAATCATCACGGATCGACATCGTTCCTCCAGGACACCGTCGACGCAGCCACGAAATTTGGCATTGCGCATGAGGTGCTGAGCACGGACGATGTTCGCCATCGCTTTCCGCAATTTCGTCTGCGCGGCGATGAGGTGGGCTATTTCGAACCCGGAGCGGGGTTCCTGCGTCCGGAAGCCTGCATCGAGACGCAGCTGGAGCTGGCGCGAACGGCGGGCGCGAGGATCGTTACCTCCGAAATTGTCGTTGGCCTGGAGACGCAAGCTGACGGCGCGGTCAATGTGAAAACCACCAAGGAAAAATATGTTGCGCGGAGAGTCATTCTAGCCGCGGGACCTTGGATTGCGAAGCTGCTTGGCGATGGCTATTCGCGTCACTTCAGGATTTACCGCCAGGTGTTGAGCTGGTTTGCGATCGCCAGGAATACCGAACTCTACACGCCGGACAGATTCCCTGTATTTATCTGGATTGCCGGTTACCGCCCGCGCGACATGATGTATGGCTTCCCTGCCGTTGATGGCCCAGATGGCGGCGTCAAAATCGCCAGCGAGCAATATGAAAGGACGGTGGATCCGGATGCGGTTCCCAGAGAAGTAAGCCGGGCGGAGATTGCCGCAATGTACGAGGAATATATTGCTCCGCGGTTTCCGGACATCTCGGCCAAATGCCTGCGCAGTACCACCTGCCTTTACACGGTGACGCCGGACGCGAAGTTCATCATCGACCGCTTTGGGGACAACGAAAATGTATGGTTCGCTTCGGCATGTTCCGGCCACGGCTTTAAGCATTCGGCGGCGCTGGGCGAGGCGCTGACCCGGCGGGCGCTCGGGCAGTCATCAACGGTCGATCTGGGGGCTTTTGGCTTGCATCGATTCGCCGACTCTCGCGCCGATTGAGTTCGGCAGTCGCCGGTACGTATGTTATCCCACAGCGGCTAAAAGCCACACTGATGTGCGGCATTTCGGACGGCCTGAAGAGACTGTGTCGCAACCCGGTGTCGCCGCTCTGCGGCTCGGCTTTTTCTCCCACTTGGCGCGTGGGCTTACGCCCACGCCTAAAATCATGTCGCCGCTGCGCGGCTGGTTTGTTTGGAATTCGGAGCTTTTGTTCCGCCACCAGAGCTCTTTGCTGGTTGCGAAAGAGTCTTTTACGAGACTCAGATCTAATTCACACGCTACCCAGGACTCCGCTCCTCCGCCCCAATTCGCACCCTTCGGCTGCGCTTAGGGCAGGCTCCAGCAGCGCGAATCGGGGACCCCCGGCTTCGCTGCGTCCCGGGCTATCCTGACCCTGCGCCTACCTTCGAGCTTCATACTCCGCCCCCCAGGAACGAAAGATAGTTCTCACGGATCTGTTAAGGGCCCCTTCGACGATAAGATCAAACAGCCTATCGGCAAAAGAATTCCAGACCCAACTCGCCTTGAAACCTCGAAATGCCTGGCTGGCATTCCCAGTCTGCAATTTCAGCTAACGCCATCGCGATAAGAGAGACAAGACCATAGCCGGTTAGTAATGTCTCGAAAGAGCCAGTAACAAACTAAGGTGCCATAGCGGGCAAATCGCGTAACTATTCAGGGATAAAGGATTTACTTTGAAGCTGCAACTCTGTGCGCATCGTCGGGAAGACAGAAAATAGCTAGTGCTTTGTTTAAAACGACTTGCGACAGGTTCTTCCTGGCATCCGGATTGCCCCCTTGAGCGCTAGATGTTGCGCAGCTCTTTCGTTCCCTGCGGTAGCACTTCTCGGGATGCGCCACTGGCACCTCCGATGAAAGTCAACCGCAATGGAGCCCTTACAGAGACTTAAGTGCGTCGCGACTTTGAATGTCCGGACTGGAGGCGAACCAATGAAACGCGTGGGACCCGTGGTGGGGGTATTGGCCTGTTTAATTTTGCTGGCAGGCCTTTGCAGCGCATCCCCTACTGAGCTCATCCTTGGGAACAGCACAACCGGCAACGTGCAGTTTAGCAACGTGGCTGGAACTGTGGACATGTCCTTCACTGGCTGCGGCGGAAACTGCCTGGAAGGATTCGGGTATTTCGGTGCAGTCGTTGGAAATTACGACTTCACCCTGACTGGTACGCCGACACTGGGTACGCCGACCAGCGGCGTCTACCCCATCAACATGAACGGTTCTACCATCGACTTCAGTTGGGCGTCGCAGGACCTTTCCATGTTCTTGGATGCCACCATCACGCTGGATAACGTTACCGACGGGACCCAGGCGCCACGGTTCATCGGCGGTGTGCAGATCACCAGCACGGACCTACCCGGCTACGCCCCCGGCGGTAATTCACCGCTGGACTTCATAGTCTATCTGGGAACCAATCCCAGTCTGGACTTTGTTTACAACAACCCCGGAAGTTCCACTCAAGGCTATCTGTCCGCAGGAGAAATCGGTCCCACAGCACCGGAGCCCGGCAGCCTCGTGCTATTCGGCTCGGGAGTGGTAGGGCTGGCCACGTTCCTCAGGCGTCGCATAAAGAACGGCTAGTACAGCCGTGGACTGGCCGCAGTGTGCCAACTGAGGCTGAAGCGTTTCACCTAATTTCTTCCAAGCCGGAGCGCAACTCCGGCTTTTCCTTTCCTCAGCCTTGACGCTGGCGCCGTCTGTGGTAATTTTGCTTGGGGAAAGCTGTGAAAGTATATATCTGGGGAGTTATCCTGCTCGCCGGTTGGGGTGTGTCCGGCCAGACCGCCGCACCTGCAGGCAAGAATGCATCCGGTTCCTTCGCGCAGCGTCTGTATGGAACCTGGTACACCTATCCGCTCGGCAATCCTAATACTGATCCCGTCCGTCACGAATTTCGGCATAACCCAGCCACCGGCAAGGACGAGATGATTGTCACTCGGCTCTGCCCAGGAGACTATCGCAGTACCATCGCTAAGGCGGTCTCGCCGATTGAAGTTTCCGAGACCACGATCACTGTGCTCAAAAGCGCCACCACTACCGAAAAAGACGTGACGAATGCGGAGTGCACGGCAACGATTAACTCCGGAATGTGGACCTACGAGCTTTCGGCTGATGGAAACTCAATTTCCGCCACCAATCCCGGTGGAGTTCCCGACATTTTCCAACTGGCGCGCCAGGACGCGTCGAGCGCCGCCGTTATGGCCTCACCGTTGTACGGCAGCTGGCTTCTGCCGCTGCAGGAGGAGCACGGCGCCAAGGTGCAGATCAGGCTGGTGTTCTACAGCCGGGCAGAAACCAATCGCGGCATGGTCCGGCAAATTTGCGTGTGCTCCAAGGGGACGAACTCGGTCGTCTCGCAGGCCGATGCCGAGATCAGCATCAGTAAGAGCCAAATCACAATCTTGCAGGGCGCCTCACATGAACAACGCGATGGCCCCTTCACCTGCACTGCAAGCATTGCTCCTGGCACGCTTCGTTACGTCGTTTCGCCTAACGGCGCGACCATGAAGCTGTCCAAACCGGGACAACCGCCGATGACGCTGACCCGCGAACGTGCCGCCCAACCCTGAAGCCGTTTCCGCTCTCCTCGGAATGAAAAACGCCTGCTTGGGCCAAGGTCTGCCGAGCAGTTCTCCGGACCGACTCTTCCCTGCCGGTTCGGGTCTAAACTAGTGCTAATGCGATACCCGTTTTTGAAGCTGACATTGGCGGCGTTTTTGATCGCTGTCCCGGCCGGCGTGTTACTGCGGCCGCCGTCGATTGCCGAGGCCCAGCAACGCGCACAGCGGCTCATTCTGAAAGACGGCTCGTATCAATCGGTGGTGAAGTATGAGATGCAGGGCGACCGGGTGCACTACTTAAGCGCCGAGCGCTATGAGTGGGAGGACATACCGGCTTCGCTCATCGATTGGAACGCGACCAACAAATACGATGCCGACCTGAGCAGCGGCAAACTGCCGACGAAAGTCACTGAGACCCCGGAGGAGAAAGAAGAACGCGAAAAAGAGGAAGCTAATTCACCCGAAATCGCACCCGGTTTGCACCTGCCGGGAACCGGCGGCGTTTTTCTCTTCGATCAATTGCAGAGCAAGCCGGAGCTGGCCGAGATCGTACAGAATGGCAGCGAGTTGAACAAAAGTAACAAGAAGAAGAGCGTCCTGCGCGCGGCTATCAATCCCCTGGCAGGCTCGAAGCAGGCATTCGTGATCAAGGGCGACCACGCACAGATCCAGTCGCATACACCGCGACCGGCCATCTACATCGATATCGATGAAGGTCCGCAGAATGATGCGGCCCTAGGAGAGCGCTTTCGCCTGGTTCGCACACAACCCAAGAAGGACGTGCGCGTCATAGCCAATGTGAAGGTCAGTCTGAGTGGCAAGGTCACTGAGCAAACCGACTTCATCCCGGCCGATGTCACCAAGATGGGAACGGGCGAGTGGATCAAGCTGGCGCCGGGCCGCGATCTCGCGCCGGGCGAGTACGCCGTGGTGGAGATGCTAAGTCCGCAAGAGATGAACCTGTACGTGTGGGACTTCGGGGTCAATCCCAACGCGCCCGCAAATCCCAATAGCTGGCAGCCCGTATCGCCGAAATAATCGCACCGCAAGCCGCAGCTGGCAACCGGCCGTGCACATGAGGCGCTGCTGTCGCCTAGTCTCCCGGGTCGAACCGGTATCCCACCCAGGGCTCGGTTAGGATGTATTTTGGCGAGCTCGCTTCGGGCTCCAGCTTCTTGCGCAATTGCCCGACAAACACGCGCAAATATTCGTTCTGCTCCACGCTGTTGCCGCCCCAAACCGCGTTCAAAATGGCGCGATGGGTAAGCACCTTGCGGGGATGCTGCGCCAGGTAAAGCAGCAGGTCGAACTCTTTGGGCGTCAAACGCACCTCGCGTCCCGCGACGGTCACGGCATGGGCGTCCACATCGATCTGGAAGTCGCCGGCATCGATTCTGCTTTGCGGCTGGTTGACGGTCGGCGGCGACCGCCGCAGCGCGGCGCGAATCCTGGCCAGCAGCTCCCCGGTACTGAATGGCTTGGTGATGTAGTCGTCGGCGCCGGAGTCCAGCGCTTGCACCTTGCTTCGCTCTTCCCCGCGGACAGACAGCACCAGGATGGGCACCTGCGAGACGCGTCGCAATTGCCGGCATAGCTCGATGCCATTCATGTTGGGCATGGCCAGATCGGTGATTACCAGGTCGGGCGCGAAGTCTTTAACGATCTCCAGCGCGGTGTCGCCATCGTTGGCCACGCGGATTTCGTAGCCTTGCGCGGTCAGGCTAGTACGCAGCACGCGCGTGATCTGCGGCTCATCATCGACAACCAGGATGTGAGGACGAGTGTGCATGGAAGAGCAGTTTCGAGTTTCAAGTTTCAAGTTTCGAGCGATAAGAAAGCAGTCTTCCGCAGTTAAGGTTGCGTCACGAGCGATGCCATCAAACCGTTCAGCATTCGGAGCACCTCTTCGCTTTTAGTAATGAACAGCTTTGTGTCATCCGCACTCATGAACCCGATATCCGCCGCGATCTGCAGCTGGGTTTCAAGCTCTAGAAGAGAACCGCGAGAAAGAGCGAGAAACTGTCTGAATTCCTTTCTGGACGTGCGTCCTTGTCCTTCCGCAATATTGCAAGGAACAGATACCGCAGCCCGTCGCATTTGTGAAGATAACCCGTAGGCCTCTTCCTTCGGAAAAGAACTGGTCGCCAGATAAATGTCCTTCACCAGCACCATGCTCTTCTGCCACACCAGAAGATCTCGATACGAATGCGACATAAGCAATGCCCCTAGTCTCACACCAGCAGTCCCGACTCGAAACTAGAAACTCGAAACTCGAAACTGCTTTTAGGCCTGCTGCTTCACGATGTGAACATCCACGGCCGGAGCGTCGCGCAAGAAGCGATGTACGGCCGATAAGAACAAATATCGTCGCCAGCCACCAGGGGCAGAATGCCCAAAGATTACCTGTGTGATGTGCTTTTCGCGGACAAACTGCGCCATGGCTTCGGCCACGTGTTTCGCCTTCAGCTTTACGACCTGGGCGCCCAGGTTCTCGGCAAAATGCAGGTTCGCCTGCAACGAGCGCTGCCGCTCGGGTTCGTCATCGGCCCCAATATCGACGTACACGACAAACAGTTCGCCATTCACCGCCTGAGCCATGCGCGAGGCCCGCGCCACCAGGTACTGCGCCGCGGGATTCGAGCTGATGCCCACCGCAATGCGCTCTCCCACTTGCAGCTCGCGTCCCGGCGTCTCTTCGGTTTGGATGTACGGCTCCAGGCTGCGGTCCACCACCTGCGCCACGTGCCGCAACGCAATCTCGCGCAACGCAATCAAGTTGCTGGGACGAAAGAAGCTGCCCAGCGCGCGATCCACCCGCTCCATGGGATAGATATCGCCGCGCCGCATGCGCGTCTGCAACGCTTCCGGGGTCACGTCGGCAAGCACGATCTCATCTACCCGCTTCAGCACCCAGTCCGGCACGGTCTCGCGCACCACCACGCCGGTGATCTTGTGCACCATGGGCGTCACGCTTTCCAAGTGCTGCACATTCATGGTCGAAACTACGTCGATCTTGGCCTCCAGCAATTCAAAGACATCTTCATAGCGCTTGTGGTGCTTGCTGCCATCGATGTTGGTGTGCGCCAGTTCGTCTACCAGCACTACTTGCGGATGGCGCGCCAGGATGGCATCCACATCCATCTCTTCGAAGACTGTGCCTTTGTAGTTGATCTTCTTGCGCGGAACAGTTTCCAGCCGGGCGGCGATTTCCTGGGTCGCCTTACGGCCATGCGTCTCCACTACCCCGATCACCACGTCTTCGCCGCGGCTCTGGCGGCGGATGGCCTCGCTCAGCATGGAGTAGGTTTTGCCGACACCGGGTGCGTATCCCAGAAAGAGCTTGAAAACACCGCTCTTCTTTTCCGGGGCAGCCACCTCCAGCCATTGCTCGGGGGTTCGTTGCATGTGCCCTTATTCTGCGGCAGCGGAGCGGGAAAGTCGATTCGGTACAATCGTGCCGTGAATGCGCTCGGCCATTCAGCTGCCGATCCAAACCGGCGAAAACGGCTCTCCCTCTCTCGGGAGCGTCTGCAGGCTCTGCCGTACCGTTATGCGCTCGCGATGGGAACGGTGGTGCTCGTTGTGCTGGTCTACCGCCGTCTGCCGGTGAATCCCACCACGGTTGCGCTGACGTTCTTGCTGGTGGTATTGGGCGTCGCCAGCCGTTGGGGACTGACCATCGCCACCACTACGGCGGTTGTCGCCACCCTGGCGTTTAATTACTTCTTTCTGCCTCCGGTTCACACGTTTACCATCGCCGATCCTCAGAACTGGATGGCGCTACTGGCATTTCTGATCAGCGCGATTCTGGCCAGCCGGCTTTCTGAACGCGCGCGCCGCGAGGCAGAAAACGCTACCCGGCGCCGCAAGGAGGTGGAGCGCCTTTACTTACTCAGCCAACAGTTGCTGGCCACGGAAAACGTGATGGAGCTGCTGAACTCGATTCCGCAATATGTACGTGACGCCTTCGGCATGAAGGCAGCCGCGATGTACCTGCCGAAACGCAAAGAAGTGTACCGTACCGGGCTGGACCACCCGGAGCTGAGCGAGCACCAACTGGAGGCGGTCAGCGGCCGTGGCGAACTGGTGGTCGACGAGGAAAATCAATTGTGCTTTGTGCCATTGCGCATCGGCGTCAGGCCGGTAGGCAGTCTGGGGCTGGAGGGCGCCGTGCTGTCGCGCGAGACCCTGGAGGCGGTGGGCAGCCTGATCGCCATCTCCATCGAACGCGCCGGAGCGGTCGAGACACTGACCCGCGCCGAAGCCGCTCGCGAAAGCGAGAAGCTACGCTCAGCGTTGCTGGACAGTGTGACCCATGAATTTCGCACGCCGCTAACTTCCATTAAGCTTTCCGTCACCACGCTGCTTTCGCCCGGCGGAGTTGACGCGGAAGCCGAACATGAGCTGCTGACGGTGATCAACGAGGAAACCGACCGGCTGAACCGCCTGGTCGGAGAAGCGGCGGAGATGGCTCAGCTCGATGCTCAGCAAGTGGAGCTGCGCCGTGAACTGCATGGCGTGCGTGAAGTGGTCGAGGCGGCGCTGCAAAAGTCGAAGCCTGCGCTATCCGGGCGGAAGGTGGAGATCAATATTCCGGAACAATTGCCGCTGGTGCAGGTTGATTTGGCACGAGTTGCCGAGGTCCTGGTGCAACTGCTGGAGAATGCATCAAAGTATTCGCCGGAAGGAACGCCGCTGACCATTACTGCCGAACTGGCCGGTAAGATGGTAAGCATCAGCGTAGCCGACCGTGGCCCGGGCATCGACGATATGGAACAGTCGCTGATCTTCGAAAAGTTCTATCGCGGGCGCGATCAGCGGTATCGCGTGCAAGGAACGGGCATGGGGTTGGCGATTGCGAAAGCGATTGTCGAGGCCCACGGTGGCCACATTGGGGTGACCTCACAACTGGGTAGCGGCTCCGTCTTCCACTTCACCGTGCCGGCGGTCGCGCAGGCGGCAGCGGAGCTCAAAGCTGAGGTGCGTGGATGAGCTTTTTCCGCGGATTGCGGTTTGCGTGCCTTCTGAGTGCGATAGTTGTGGGTATTTCGTTCGCAACTCCTGCGCAATCTGGACAGAGCCATCCGCCGCAAGATACCTGGCAGAACCCCGGCCCTATCGACGGTGACGCTGATCGCGGGCAAAGCGATGTACCGATCCCCAAGGGCGCAGCGGCGATCGAGCAGGTCAATGCAAAGTGTTCCACGACACTGATTGTCGCAGCCGACGCCCTGTTCAAGCGCCATCGCTGGACCCTGAATTTTGACGCCGGCGAAACCATGGACGTGCTGGGAAAGTTAGTCGCAAAGGCGGGCAAGCATCCCGCCCGCATCGAGAGCTTCACCGATTCGCTCGGCCCAGAAAGCGACAACCAATCCGTCACCGAAAAACGCGCGATCACGGTGCGCGGCTGGCTCGTCAATCACGGTTTGGTGCCGCAATCGACACTGGCCGAGGGATTCGGGTCACGCAATCCAGTCGCTCCCAACGACCGGCCCGATGGCTCGGATAATCCCACAGGGCGCCAGAAGAACCGCCGTATCGAGATCGTGATCGACACCTGTAAGTGACAGAAAAGACATCTCCATTCGACCTTCGATTTCGTCCGCTGAGAACGCATTTATACCGTCCGCTGCATACCCGCTTCACTCGTATGGGTGAGTCGCGACACTGCGCGGCGCTGCTCATTCGCGCGACAATTTCTGCATGAGGAGCGCGGCGGTGTGCCCTTTCATAGCCAATTATTGAGTTCCATTCATCCTCCGTCGCACCCCTTTACTCCCAGCGGTGGAAGGAAACTGTGAGCACCCAGACATTTGCGCCGGAAATCAATCTGCCCGTATTGCCAACCGAACCTGCCACACTCCCTATTCCCTCCCGCAAGCGGCCGGGATTGCGCATTCTGCAACCCGAGGTGACCTACACCGGCGCGCCCATCAAGCCGCTGCAAAAAGGTCTTCCCAAGCAGACGGAGTCACTCTGCCCGGAGTGCAATCGGGTGATTCTTGCTGACATATTCGCGGAATCCGGCAAAGTCGTCATGCAGAAGGACTGCCCCGAGCATGGCAGCTTTCGCGACATCGTCTTCAGCGACGTTGAACTCTACCTGAAGATGGAGGAGTGGAACTTCGGCGACAATCTTGGGCTGTCGAATCCGCAGGTCGAGGGCGGCAAGTCGTGTCCAGACGATTGTGGCCTATGTGGCATGCACACCTCGCATACGGCGCTGGCCAATGTAGACCTAACCAACCGCTGCAATCTGACCTGTCCCGTCTGCTTCGCCAACGCTAATGTGGCCGGCTATCTCTATGAGCCCAGCCTCGAGCAGGTGCGCGGGATGCTGGCAACGTTGCGCGGCGAGCGACCCGTCGATGGACGCGTGGTGCAGTTTTCCGGCGGTGAGCCGACCATCCACCCGCAATTTTTCGAGATCCTGAGCATGGCGCGGGAGATGGGCTTCACCCACATTCAGGCGGCCACCAACGGCATCGAACTGGCGAATCTCGACTTCGCTCAGAAGGCCAAGGCAGCCGGGCTGGCCACACTATATCTGCAGTTCGACGGCGTCACCGACGATGTGTACCTTCGTACCCGTGGGCGTGCGCTGCTTGACATGAAGATGAAGGTCATCGAGAACTGCCGCGCCACCGGCATGAAGATCGTCTTCGTACCGACCATCGTGAAAGGCTTGAACGATCATCAAATCGGCGACATTGTTCGGGTGGCGATCGAGAACGTCGACACCGTTTCGGGCATCAGCTTCCAGCCGGTGGCGTTCACCGGGCGCATTGCCAAACATGAGTTGCTGGCCAAGCGCTTTACGCTCGCCGACCTGGCGCGTTGCGTCAGCGAGCAGACCGGCATCACCGATCCGCGCTCAGATTGGTTCCCCCTGGCGTGCGTCACACCATTTTCCAAGCTGACGGCGGCGCTGCGCGGAGCCGGCGTGCCCACCATCTCGGCGCATCCGCATTGCTCGCTTGGCACCTACTTCTTCGTCGATGAAAGATCAAGGACGGCGGTGCCCATCACGCAATTCGTGGACGTACCCAACATGTTGCAGGACATGGAAGAGCTGTCGCGCTCGGCCGGCAAAGCGCGCTTCAAGCTTTACAGCAAGATGAAGGCGTGGAACTCGCTACAGAAGCATTTCAAGGCGCAGCTGGCGCCCCCGGGATTAACCTTCACCAAATTTCTGCAAACCTTGCAGGGCATGACCAACAAGAAGCTCGGCCGAAACGGCAAGGACGGGACCTTCACCTACCGCACGCTGCTGGTCGCGGGCATGCATTTCCAGGACGCGTACAACTATGACATCGAGCGGGTGAAGCGCTGCGTTATCCACTACGCCACGCCCGATGGCAAGCTGTATCCCTTCTGCACATATAATTCCGGCCCCTGCTACCGGGAGAAGATCGAGCGGCAGTTCTCAGTTCCCTGGGATAAGAACGGGGCCGATGCCACATCAGGGTGCGGCATCTGAATTAGCTCGCCTTCAGTTTCCGCTCTTGCCCGGTCAGCGGCCCACCAGCTTTTGCAACTCTTCGGGGTACCGAGCACCTTGCACCGGAATCTTGGAGGTCGCGCTGTCGATCTCGCGGAGATCGTCGGGCGTAAGCTCGACCGCAGCGGCCCCGACGTTTTCCTCGAGACGACGCGGCTTGGTCGTGCCTGGGATGGGAACGATCCAAGGCTTTTGGGCAAGCAGCCAAGCGAGCGCGATCTGCGCCGGTGTCGCCTTCTTCCGTTCTGCGATCCTGCCCAGCAGATGGACCATACCCTGATTCGCCTTGCGATTTTCCGGCGTAAAGCGAGGAACGATGTTGCGGAAGTCGCTCTTGTCGAACTGAGTGTCTTCGCTGATCTTGCCGGTAAGGAAGCCCTTGCCAAGAGGGCTGAACGGCACGAACCCGATCCCGAGTTCTTCTAGCGTGGGAATCACTTCCTGTTCAGGCTCCCTCCACCACAGCGAGTATTCGCTCTGCAGTGCCGTCACCGGCTGAACCTTGTGGGCGCGACGGATGGTCTGAACGCCGGCTTCCGAGAGTCCGAAGTGCTTTACTTTTCCTTGTTGGATCAGCTCCTTCACGGCTCCGGCTACGTCTTCGATCGGCACGTCGGCGTCAACTCGGTGCTGATATAACAGGCCGATGACATCGGTTTTGAGCCGCTTCAGCGAGGCCTCGGCCACCTGTTTGATGTGCTCCGGCCGGCTGTCCAGGCCCGCTTGTTTGCCGGTATCTGGGTCAAACTTGAAGCCGAATTTCGTGGCGCGCCACCTGGTCACGGAATGGAGCGAGGGCCTCACCCACCAGTTCTTCGTTTGCGTACGGACCGTATGCTTCAGCCGTATCGAAGAAGGTCACACCGCGTTCGACTGCGGACCGAATCAGTGAGATCCCTTGCTGCTTATCAACCGCAGGGCCCAACCCAAAGCTCAGTCCCATGCAGCCAAGTCCGATCGCAGAAACTTCCAGATTACTTTTCCCAAGTTTGCGCTTTTGCATTATTTCTCCTTCTATGAATCACCGCGACCGATGCGACTGAGCCGATTATGAGGTGACCCTGCACACTGTTGTTCGCGCCAACGCGCGGGTTGAACTCCTTCCCAGCTGCGAAAAGCGCGTTCCAAATGTAGATGCCCGTCACGCGTCGCGGTGTGCAAAACACGCTATTGTGCATGCAAAAGGCGCCACGCTCCCGCTGTCATCCCGCCTCGCTGTGTACCAAAGTGCGCTCATTGTTGCCAGCCGCCGCCCAGCGCCTGATAGAGCTGTACCAGCGCGATAAGTTCGTTGCCCTGCGCCTGCGCCAGTCCCAGCTCGGCCGAAAAGGCATTGGTTTCGTTCGTCAGCACCTCCAGGTAATCGGTGGTGCCGACATTAAATCGCTCGTGCGACAGTTGGGCTGCGTCCTGGGCGGATGCAAGCAGGCGCTGCTGCTGAATCCTGAACTCCTGATCCTTGCGATAGGCGACGAGAGCGTTCGAGACGTCGCGAAAAGCGCCTTGAATCGTCTGTTGATAGCTGAGCAGCATCTGCTCGTGCTGCGCTTCAGAAAGCCGGACACCAGACTTGAGCCGTCCACCTTCAAAAATGGGTTGCGTGAAGGCGGCTGCCAGGCTCCAAAGACCCGCCGGACCAGTGAAGAGATTCGTCAGGGAGGGGCTTTCGTATCCGGCAGTTCCCGTAAGCGAGATCTGGGGAAAGTAAGCCGCTCTGGCGACGCCGATCTGCGCGTTGGCCGCGATCAGATTCTGTTCCGCCTCCCGAACGTCGGGCCGCCGCTCCAGCAAAGACGACGGAAGCCCGGCAGGAACTTCCGGCGCATGAGGTTGATCGGTCAGCTTCAGGCCGCGCGGGATATCGCCGGGGTTTTTCCCAAGCAGGATGCTGATAGCGTTTTCTTCTTGCGCAACCTGCCGCTCGAAATCGGGGATTTCGGTGGCAGCGGTGTACACCAGTTGCTCCGACTGGCGCACGTCCAGCAGCGAGTTGATGCCGTGTTGCTCCAGAGTTTGGGTCAGGTCAAGCGATTGCTTGCGAGATGCAAAGGTGCGCTTGGAAATTTCCAGCTCAAGATCCAACTGGCGAAGGGTAAAGTAATCGGCGGCCACGTCGGCGATCAGAGTGGCGATGACTTGCTTCTGGGCCCACTCATTGGCCAGCAAATTGGCCCGCGCGGCCTCGGTTGCGCGGCGATACTTTCCCCAGAAATCGGGATTCCAGCCCGCCGATGCGGTCAGCGAGCCCTGGGTAACTTCATAGGCAGGAATCGGCCCGATCTGAGGGTTCTGCTGGCTGACGATGTTGCCGCCGGCGCCCAGCGAAGGAAACTGGTCGGCGCGAGTGATCCCTAGTTGTGCCCGTGCCTGCAACACACGCGTGGCGGCGATGCGTACGTCATAGTTGTCCTTGAGCGCGGTGCGAATCAGGTTCTGCAGGTCGGGATCCTGGAAGACCTCCCACCAGTTCTCGTCACCCAGCGACTGCACCGTTGGTTGCTTCGGCTGCGTCTGCTCAGGCTGGGCGTAGGATTTGTCCGATGCATCGGGCGCTACACCACGATATTGGCCGGGAACATCGACGCTCGGCCGCTTGTAGTTTGGTCCGACGGTGCATCCGATCAATCCGGTCATGCCCAGCACAACGCCGACGAAAGATAAATAATGACGCCGCATGCTTCGAGTCATTGCCGCTAGTCTCCATGTCCTTCCTGCATGACCAAAACCGGAGCTTCCGAGGGCACCGGTTTGCGAGTGGAACGCAGGAAGGAGAACCGATCCAGCACCTTCTCCTGAAATTCCTCGAGATAGAGATAGATCGCCGGAGTGATGAACAAAGTTATGAACTGCGAGACGATCAACCCGCCGACCACGACCAGTCCCAGCGGACGGCGCGAAGAGCCATCGGCGCCGTATCCCAGCGCGATGGGAAGTGCGCCGAGCAAAGCCGCAGCCGTGGTCATCATGATGGGACGGAAGCGCTCCATGCTGGCATCGTGGATCGCCTGGTCGTCCGGAATTCCTTGCCGCACTCGCTGCTCGGCGAAGTCGACGATCATGATGCCGTTCTTCTTCACGATGCCCATCAGCATGAACATTCCGATGTAGGCGTAGAGCGACGCCTCCGCGCCGAACAACCACAGCGTGAGCAAGCCGCCCAGCAAAGCCACCGGCAGAGACGACAGCACCGTGATCGGGTGCAGATAGCTCTCGTAAAGAATGGCCAGAATCACGTACATGACGAAGACCGCAACCACCATCAACAGCGCCAGATCGGAGACCGTATTACGGAAGGTCAAGGCTTCACCCTGAAGCTGACCCTGCACGCCCGGCGGCAGAATTTGTTTGGCAGTGTTTTCGACGTATTGTGTCGCGGGCCCAATCGAGTAGCCCGGCTTCAGGTTGAAGAACATGGTCACGCTGGTGAATTGGTTGATGTGGTTGACCGCCTGCGGACCAATGACGGGATGCCAACTGGTGACGGCGCTCAGCGGAATCATGCGCTGACCGTCATCGCTCTTGATGTAGAGCTTGCTCAGGTCCTCGGGCGCCGAGCGCTGGTCGTCGGCCACTTCCAGGATTACCTGATATTGGTCGGTCGGCTTCTTGATCAGGTAGCTGTAATTCTGCGAGTAGGCGTCGTGCAGCAGCGTAAGGATGCGGGTTTCGGAGACGCCGTAGAGCTTCGCCTGATCGCGCCGGATATCGACCTGAAGATTGGGCGTGTGGTTGTAGAGGTCCGAGTTCACAAACAGGAAGCCCGGATACTGATGCATCTTAGCCATCATTTTGCCGGCGACGTCATAAACCTCGTTGGCATCGATGCCAGAGAGGGCGTAGGCAAACTGGCCCTGCGTGTTTGCGGTCGCACCGGTGCTGATCTCGAGCGCCGGATTCGGCTGGAGAAACGCCACCGCGCCGGGAACCGTGCCCATGATCTGGCCCATGAGTTGTCCGGCGACGATGTTGATCGGCGGCCGCTGCGATGGGGGCTTCAGCAGCGCAATCAGCATGATCTGATTGGCTCCAAGATAGGTGGCATTGCCGCTCATGGTGAAAGTGCTGCGCACGGCGGGATTCCCCTGCAGGATCTTCTCCGCCTGGCCCTGATAGGCGTGCATTTGCGCCGGAGACGATCCCTCCTGCGCCACCATCACGCCGCGGATGAACGAGCTGTCACCCACCGGCAGGAAGGCTTTAGGAACGATATAGAAGAAGAAAGCCGTGCCCGCGAGACAGACCACCCAGACGACGACGGAGACCCAGCGATTGCGCAGGAAGAACCACAGGGAACGACCGTAGACGTTCAGCACGCGGTGCTCCAGGGCGCCGAAGGCGCGTTCCATCCAGGTCTTCTTCGCACCCTTGCCGCGCTCCTTTAGGAGACGGGAGGTCATTAAGGGCGTGAGCGTCAGCGAAACCAGTCCGCTGGCGAGAATCGAGATCACGATGGTGATGGAGAACTCACGGAAGATGCGCCCCATCAGCCCGCTCATCAACACCAGAGGCAGGAAAACAGCCGCCAGCGAGAGCGTCATCGCCATGATGGTGAAGCTGATTTCCTTGGCCGACTCAAGCGAGGCCTCGAAGGCGGTCATGCCTTCTTCCATCAGTCGCACCGTGTTTTCCAGGAACACGATCGCATCGTCCACCAGGAATCCAATGGCGAGGGTGAGCGCCATCAGCGAAAGATTGTCAAGGCTGTAGCCCAGCAACTTCATGGCGATGAAGGTGAGCAATAGCGAAAGCGGAAGAGCAACGGCCGGAATCAGGGTGTCGGTGGCCCGGCCGAGGAAGACGAAGATCACCATCACCACCAGGACGAAGGCGATGTACAACGTAATCTGCACGTCGTCAATGCTGCCCACGATGGTCTGCGAGCGGTCGTACGCCGATACCAGCAGAACCGAGCTGGGGAGCTCCGATTGAATGCTGGGGAGCACATTGCGCACCGACTTGGACACCGCGACCGCATTGGCGCCCGCGCGCCGAAAGACGGCGACCACCACGGTTGCGCCCGGCTTCGGATATCCCCGCGCCCAGAAGCGCATGTCGATGCGCTCGTCCTGCACGCCTTGTTTGGCCGTGGCTACGTCCTTCAGGTAGACCGGCGCACCATTGTTTTGACCGACGATGAGGTCGTTGTACTGTTCCGCGCTGGTCAATTGTCCTTGCGGTTGCAGCAGGAAGGTTCGGTGCGGCCCGTCGAACTGGCCGGCGCCGGTGTAGCTGGTACCGTTCTTAATCGCGTTGGTCAGATCTTCCAGAGTGATATTGCGGATCGCCATTGCCGAGGGATCGGCTTTGACCCGCACTGCCGACTGCGTGCCGTACACGGCAACCTGGCTCACGCCGGGCAGAATACTGAGCCGCTCGCCTACCTGGGTGTTGGCGTAATCGTAGAGTTGCCCTTCCGTCACCGTGTCGCTGACCAGCACGAGGTACATGATCGGCTGGTCGTTCGGGTTCGTCTTGGTAAACGTCGGGGGACTGGGCAAATCGACCGGCAGCTGTCCTGACGCGCGCGTGATCGCTGCCTGCACGTCGGTAGCAGCGCCATCCAGGCTCTTGGACAGGTCAAATTGCAGCACGAAATTGGTATGCCCCTGGGTGTTGTTGGAGGTCACCAGCTCCAGCCCGGGAATCTGCATGAACTGGCGCTCCAGCGGCGTGGCCACATTGTTCGCCATCGTCTCCGGCGTTGCGCCGGGATAGTTCACCTGCACCTGAATGACCGGGTAATCGACGGCCGGCAAATCGCTGACCGGCAACTGGAGGTAGGCGACCACGCCAAATAGAATGATGGAGACGCTGAGCGCAACCGTCATTACCGGACGGCGAATGAAGAGCTCGGAAAAATTCATGAGCGGCCCCCGTTCGACTCAGCTTTCTGCTCGCCAGTGGTTGAAGCGGACGCAGGCGGCGCAACCCGCACCTTGCCGCCCGGCCGAACCAGCATCTGACCAGTGAGCACCACACGCTCGTCAGCTGCCACGCCTCCGGTCACGACGACCTGATCACCCTGCCGCTGGCCCAGCTTCACCGGCCGGAGCTCCGCGGTGTCATCAGGCCTCACCACGTAAACGAACGGTCCGCGCTGGCTGATCTGCGCGGCCTGGTTCGGAATTAATACAGCCCGCTTCTCTGTCGCCAAGACGAGCTTCACGTCCACGAACTGGCCCGGCCAGAAATGGCGATCGGCGTTGCTCAGAGTGGCACGCAGATTGACCGTGCCGCTCCCGTTCTGCACCGTGTTGTCGAGGAATTCGACCCGGCCGGTTTTGGCCGCGCTCTCCGAATCGGAGGGCAGGCGAACCGAGGCTTTCAATTCACCTCTGGCCATTTGCCGTTGAACCTCCGGCAGATCGCCTTCCGTGACCGTGAAGTTTGCGTAGATGGGATCGAGCCGCTGAATCGAAAGCAGCGAGGTCGAGTTTGCCTGCACCACGTTGCCCACGTCGACCAAACGAGCGCCCGCTCGACCGTCGATGGGCGAGTGAATGTAGCAGTACTCCAGGTTCAGCTTCGCGGTTTCAAGAGTGGCCTGCGCCGACTCCACTTGGGCTTGATCGACATCCACCGCATTTTTCTTGGTGTCGTAATCCTGTTTCGAGATGGCCCGCGTTGCGATCACTTCCTGGTCCCGAGCGAATTGGATTTCGGCTAGATCGAGTGCCGCTTTGGCCTGGGCGAGAGTCGCTTGGGCTGCATCAACCTGCGCCTGGTATGGACGCGGATCGATGACAAACAAGAGCTGTCCCTTCGTCAGGTTCTCGCCATCGCGAAAGTGCCGCTCGGTGATGCGTCCACCGACCTGCGGGGTCACCGTGACCGATTCGAAGGCGGCATTTCTTCCGATCTCGTCCAGATACTTGGGGACATCCTGCGCCGTCGCCTTCACCACCGTTACCAGCGGCGGCGGCATAGCAGGCGCCGCTTGCACATTGCTCCTGCTGCTGCAAGCCGTGATCAACAGCACCGCCGGCGCCAACCCGGCAAACACGACGTATCGAATACGGAAAATTGCGTTATTCCCAGTAGACCAATTCATTGCCATCCTCATCCCAAGAAGTTCGTGTTACGCGGAAGCAGCCAGATGTGAAATCGGTTCCCGCAGCGGCGCTGGTTGAAAGTCTTCGTGCGGCGCCCGGTTCTTCAAGCTTGTAGTGCGAGCCCCGCCCGATCTTCCAATCTGCTGGAGAGCGCGATTCCGAGCAGCAATTACTTCGCCGCGTGCACAGTTCAGGAAGAGCGAACACTCCAGTTCGGAGTAGCCTTCCAGGACGGACACCACTAAAACAAAGCGCTCGAATGCTGGAAGTTCGAGAATGACGGCAATCCCCGCCGGCTGGGCCGCAGCCTGCCTTTCACTGCGATCGTATCGAGAGCTCGATGTGTCGGCGTCTGCCGAATGCGGCCGGATCATTTGCATCGCATTCTGTATCACCATCCGCCGCGCCCAGCCGCAAGCCCAATCCTTGAACACGCGATTGGCTTTCGCGGAATCGTCCAGTCCGCGGACAAAACACTGCTCAGCCAGCGCATGATCTGCCGTCAATAAGAGAGCCAGCAGGTACAAACGGTTCATCTCTTGGAAAAAGATCCGGCAGAAATCTGCCGACATTGCGTACGGCGTGAATTCCTGTCTCGTGATTTGCCTTGCGCCGAGCATCTTCACCTCCTCTTCCTATTGCTAGACGTTTGAGAGGACGAAAATCGACATGCGAAGTACCCGCCGCTACCGGCGGCACTTAGATTCCGCACGACTATGGTTCACCTCTTGCATAGGCACCTCCGTGCGAGCTGCTTCAAAACGTGTTTCGTAAAAACGCCACCGCAAGTGAATTTCGCGCCCTCTCCCATCAGTTCGAAAAGGGTTTTTTCTCCATCGCTGCTGATCAGGGTCACATTCGTCAGGTCGACGATCAGCTTCCGGCCATTTAGGCCGCCCCCGGCGCTTTTCCAGGCGCTTTCCACTTCCGCAGTCCAAGGGGCAACCAGCTTGCCTTCTAAGACCAGCCTGCGCTGGCCGCGCGTCTCAACGATGGAGATCTTGAACATTGCGTGATCGTCTAACGCGTCTAGTAAAGCAATGCACATGCCAGGGACGAGTGCGCTGCATCTCGGCGGTAAATCGCTGAATTGAATGGGAGAGAGAAAACTGTGGTGAGCTCGACTGTCGAGAACTGTCGAAGGCTATGTCGACAATTGTCGAAGTCGACCGACAGGGGGAAGTTTCGTTGTTCGTTGTTCGTTGTTCGTTGTTCGTTGTTCGTTGTTCGCTATTCGCTATTGGCTTTTCGCTTTTCGGCAGAGCAGCTTAAAGTGCTTTTCGCTTTTTGTCAGAGCAGCTTAAAGTCGACCTATGTAGCGGGATGTCAGTAATGGAAAGTGACAAAGGTTGTTGAAGTGCGAATAGCGAAAGGCGAAGAGCGAAAAGCGAGGAGCAAACGCGAATTGCGAATTAGCGAGTCTCGCCTGTACAATAATTTTGCTTCCTGAACAGCGAGGGTTTTACTCGTTTCCACCCGTGCCGAAGTGGCGGAATTGGCAGACGCGCATGGTTCAGGTCCATGTACCCGCAAGGGTGTGGGGGTTCGAGTCCCTTCTTCGGCACCAAAATTCACTGAGAGCCGTCCTTCGCTTCGCAGATGCGGAATGACAACCTACTCAAGAGTCGATAACCAGTTCCTTGAACAGGCCCGCAGGCTCGGCGGGCATAAGACAAAGAAAGAAGCTGCGATCGCCGCGCTGCAGGCGTACGTTCAGCGCCGAGCGCAGGTGGGGATTCTCGAGTTGTTCGGCACCATCGATTTCGACCGTTCTTACGATTACAAGGCTGAACGATCGGGCAAGCGTCGCTGAAGACCTTGGCTATCTTTTCCCCGCCACCTGCTCCAGCCGCTCTGTTACTGCACCGCCGCCGGGGCGTACTGCAGCACCAGCAACGTCTCATCGTCCGCACGCTCGCAGCGTCCGCGGAATTCGCCAAGATGCTTCTTGCAGGCATCGACCATTTCCAGCGGGCATTTCATTCGATACTCTGCGATCAGCTGCCGTAGCCGCTCCTCACCGTATTCGCTTCCGCCGTCGTTCTCCGCTTCGGAAATTCCGTCGGTGTACAGGACCAGGGTGTCACGCGACGATAAGCGGGTTGTCACAAGGTCAGGCTGCTGCCCATCGAACAGTCCTAAGGGCAGGCTGGTGCTTTCCAATACCTGAATACCCGTTTCGCCGGCCAGGAGCGCAGGAAGATGTCCGGCGTTGACCAGTTCCAGATCGCCGTGCGTGCTCACTTTACCGCACACCAGCGTGGCGTATTGCGCCTCCAAGGCACTTTGCCGAAACAGATGGTTGGCTCGCCCCATCAGCTCTGGCAGCGCTAGTCCCAGCGGCACCAGCGAACGAAACACCGCGCGCAGGTTCGACGACAGCATCGCCGCCGCCACGCCTTTGCCGGAGACGTCGGCCATCACGAAGTACAGTTCGCCGTCATTGCCCGTGATGAGGTCGCAATAATCGCCGCTCACTACCCCGGCAGGTTGGTAGTGATAGCAGATGTCCCATCCGGCGAAAGCGACGTTGCAGGGCGGCAGTAACCCCTTCTGAATTTGTGCCGCTAGCTCCAGGTCGTACTCCAGAGCGCGCTGCTGCTTCTGGGTCATGTGCTCGAGACAGACGGTGGTGAGCGGATTCTCCCGCAGCCAGCTTTCGCCGATGTCGGTGTGGCACTCTTCGCAGATCCCGAAGCTGCCTTCCTCGATGCGCTGCAGCGCCTGGTCCACCTCATTGAGCAGGTGATCGACATGTTCTTTCTGCCTGCCCGCCAGCACATCCGCCAGCCGCGCCCGGCCGGCCAGCAACTGCTCGCGAACACTGTTGACGTAAGCTGTCTCTCCGATTGCCATAGGCTAACCACCTTATACGGTTTAGAGGGTTACGGACACGATCCGGATGCAGTCTTTTTTGCCGCGAAATTGCCCAGGAACGGCTGTCCTTCAGACGATTTGGCGGCGATTTTGCTCGCGGCCAAAGCGTCGACCCATCTTCGACTCTAGCCCGAACCCTCGCGGACTTCAGCCCAGTTCTTGCGGTCAAAGTGAATTCGATGTTCGCGCGCAACTGTCGCGGGGGACGCCCCGTCTACCATCCCTGCGCTCGTTTCAGCGAGTAACCCGGGCAACCGTCGGGGATCAGCTCTTACTTTGTGCCCGCACTACAGGTGGCGGCGATGTGCTTCACGCTGCTTACCTTGAACACCGGTACCTGTGCCGCGGAAGAAGCAGCGCCCTGCTCGGTTAGGCCTGTTGTGTGCACACCTTCTTTGCCCGTAATTTCTACCTCGTGACCGACATGGGGCTTGAGCTTGTTGGCATAGCCTGAGAGCCGATGCGCCGTACCGCTGCTGTCGGTGAGCACGTAGTGTTGCGGGACGTAGCTCAGACAGCCTGTAAGGGTTGTCGTGTCGGAGGTCTTGCCCGCATCCTGCGCTTGCAGGCAAATCGCAAACACCATAACCACGAGAGTGAGTACCAGCGTTTTCCGCACAAAGTCTCCTTTCGGCCTGGAACCCGCCGGATCGTCTCTACGGCGACGCCAAGCCTTGCCGATGATGCCTTCCTTGCAGCTCTAGCCGTCAATATAAACGAAAGCGGTGAATGGTAATCAGCCTCTTTTCCGGGGAGGCTTATTGCAGCAGGCGTTCTACCACGGCGTAGCTTTCACCGAGGGCGGCGTCCAGAGCAGCAGGATCCTTGCCGCCGGCTTCGGCCATGTCGGGACGTCCGCCACCGGAGCCGCCCACCTTCTTCGCAACTTCGGCGATGATCTTGCCGGCTTGCACGCGCGAGGTCAGGTCCTTGGTAACGCCGACAATCAGCGCCACCCGGCCATCGCTGACCGAGCCCAGCACCACCACGCCCGACCCGAGCTTGTTGCGCAGGTTGTCGGTCAGGGTGCGCAACTGCGGGCGTTCGAGATTATCGGCTCGCGTGGCCAGCACTTTGACGCCCTTGATCTCGCGCACATTCTCCGTTGCGGACGACACCGACGATGCCGCCGATTTCATGCGCGCCTGCTCCAGTTCCTTGCGCAGCTTCTTCAGTTCGTCTTCACGGCGCTCCAGCTCGCGCTTCAGGGCGTCGGCGGGAGACTGATCGTCACCGCCGCGGACCAGCGTCGAGACGACGTTCTCCAGCTGATGATCTTTGCGGAAGTGGCGCAGAGAGCCTTCGCCGGTCACCGCTTCCAGCCGGCGCACGCCGCTGGAGACGCTTCCCTCCTTCAGGATTTTGATCAGGCCGATTTCGCCGGTGGCGGCGGTGTGCGTGCCACCGCACAGCTCGGTGGAGAAGTCGCCAATGCGGATGACGCGCACGCGGTCGCCATACTTCTCGCCGAAGAGCGCCATCGCGTGGTACTCGTTGACCGCGACGTCGATGGGCACGTCCTCGATCACTTCGACCAAATCGTTGCGCAGCACTTCCTTGTTGGCCAGGTCTTCGATGTCCTGCAGCTCTTCGTCGTCGAGCGACGCGAAGTGCGAGAAGTCGAAGCGCAGGTGGCCGGGATCGACCAGCGAGCCTGCCTGCTTCACGTGCGTGCCCAGCACGTTGCGCAGCGCGGCGTGGAGAAGGTGCGTGCCAGTGTGGTTGCGCATGGTGGCGCGGCGGACTTCGTCGTTCACCATCGCGTCGACTTTGTCACCGACGTGGATGGTTTGCTTGGCGACGACACGATGCGCCCGGACGCCCTGCACTGGGTAGGTGGCGCCTTCGACATCGGCAACGATGGTGTTGTGATCTTCGCCGTAGAGCCAGCCGATATCGCCGACCTGGCCGCCGGCATCTGCGTAGAACGGCGTGTGATCGAGGACGATCTCACCGCGCTCGCCGGGCTTGAGTTCCTGAACGCCGATACCGGCTCCGTTGTGCGGATTGATAATGGCCAGCACCTCGCATCCGGCGGAGAGCGTCTTGCGATAGCCTTCGAAGACCGTCGGCGGCAGCGATTGGTAGACGGGACTGGCGGTCGCTTTGGAGCCGCCCTTCCAGGACGCCTGCGCACGCTTACGCTGCTCTTCCATGGCGGCGTCGAAACCGGCAGCGTCGAATTGAAGTCCCGCATCTCGGCAAGCATCTTCTATGAAGTCTTTAGGAAGCCCGAACGTGTCGTAGAGCTTGAACGCACGATCGCCGGGGACAAATGGCGTCTTAGCCATTAGCGTCGCTCGTCTCAGCAAGGTTTCGCGATCGTCGGGATTGCCAAAGAAATCGTTGAGCTGTCCGCCCTCGCCAAGGAACTCCGCTGGATTCCCGCTCTCCTGGCCGACAAGAATCTCCTCCGCTTCAGGCTGAAGTTCTTCCTTGATCTCCTTAATTAGATCGTCCAGCTGAGTGGTTCCCATCATCAGCGTGTGCGCGAAGCGAGTCTCCTCAGCTTTGATCATCTCCGCAACGCGATCGGCGCTCTCGATCAACTCCGGATACGCATCCTTCATCAGGTCGCGAACCGCGTACACCATTTCGAAGAGAAACGGTTTCTCCTGCCCGTGCAGGCGTCCGTGGCGGATTGCACGGCGGATGATCTTGCGCAGCACGTAACCCCGGCCTTCATTCGACGGCAGCACGCCGTCACTAATCAGGAAGGTCGCCGCGCGGGAGTGGTCCGCGATGATGCGGAGGCTGGATGTGCCGACGAGCTTCCTTAAGTGCCCTGAGACCTGGGCCTTAGCGAGACTCGATGCGTGCGCAATTCTTCCTTGTGTCCTGACTGTCTCGGCTGACTTCGCTGATGGCGTCTTGTCCATCAGCTCCGCCGCCCTTAAGATCAGCGGCGTGAACAAATCCGTCTCGTAGTTCGAGATCACGCCCTGCATCACCGCCGTCACGCGCTCCAGGCCTGCGCCGGTATCGATCGAAGGCTTGGGCAGCGGCCGCATCGTCCCGTCGGGCTGCTTGTCGAACTGCATGAAGACGAGGTTCCAGATCTCGACGTAGCGGCCGCACTCGCAGCCGAACTGGCAGTCGGTATGTCCGGCGTCGCTGGCCTCCGGGCCCATGTCGTAATGCAACTCGCTGCAGGGACCGCAGGGGCCGGTGTCGCCCATCATCCAGAAGTTGTCCTTCATCCCCATTTCGTGGATGCGCTCCAGAGGGACGCCATCCTTCTCAAGCACCGCGCGCCAGCGCTCGTACGCTTCGTCATCGCGGGCAATCCCCTGCTCGCCTTTGAAGATGGTGACGTACAGCTTGCTTTTGTCGATGCCGTACCACTCGGGCGATGTGACCAACTCCCATGCGTAGGCGATGGCGTCCTGCTTGAAGTAGTCGCCAAAGCTGAAATTGCCCAGCATCTCGAAGAAGGTATGGTGGCGATTGGTGAAGCCCACGTTCTCCAGGTCGTTGTGCTTGCCGCCGGCGCGCACGCATTTCTGCGACGAGGTGGCGCGCGAGTAGTCGCGCTTTTCAATGCCGAGGAAGACATCCTTGAACTGGTTCATGCCGGCGTTGGTGAACAGCAGGGTGGGATCATTGGCCGGAACCAGGGAGGAGGAGTGGACTTCCTTGTGCCCTTTGGAGACGAAAAAATCCAGAAACATGCGGCGAACTTCGGAGCCGGATAGATGGCGAGGAGGCATAGGAATAGAAAAATTCTATCAGGGAAAGAAGACGAGCACTCAGCTGTCAGCCATCAGCCGTCAGCATTCACCCATCAGCCCTCTGTTGGAAAACACAGCGACGAAGAGTCTGCGAATTTGGGGCAAGGCACGTCCTAAGGTGTGCCGTCACCCCCTTGGCGGCGCTCTGGCGGCTGCGCTTGACCTCGGCCGCAGCGGAGTTCAGGCTCAACCGACCCTGAATCATGGCTGGGGCGAGTCCCTTTCGACGATGAATGGCAAAGTCAAGCATGATGGTTATAATCCATTCGGCCTCCTCGGTTGCTGTTGTGTCGCAACATCAGCTTCCCAGTTCCTGGCCAAATGGACAATAACCTATTGAAATTTCATAGCTAGCCCTGATTTCACCGTGCTATGAAGCCGAACCTTGTAAGATCCATATTCGTGAACCGGGTGCAGGAGTGCTCATGACGACAACCCAATCGACGGCCAACGCCACCGCCGTCAGCGTGCAAAACGTTCGCAAGGTTTACCAGCGCGACAGCCTCCAGATCACCGTTCTCGACGGCATCAATCTGGAGGTACCGCAAGGCGAGTTTGTCGCACTGATGGGGCCGTCGGGCTCCGGCAAGACAACGCTGCTGAACCTGATCGCGGGCATCGATCGCGTGACGTCAGGGCGCGTGACCGTCGCGGGCACCGATCTCGCGCCGCTCTCGGAAGGCGAGCTGGCCAAGTGGCGCAGCCGGCACATCGGCTTCATCTTCCAGTTCTACAATCTCATCCCGGTGCTCAGCGCGTTGGAAAACGTGGAGCTGCCGTTGCTGCTCACTTCCCTATCGAAACACGAGCGCCGCGAACGCGCCCTGACCGCGCTGCGCATTGTCGGGCTCGCCGACCGCGCCAAGCATTACCCGCGCCAGCTTTCCGGCGGACAGGAGCAGCGCGTTGCCATCGCGCGTGCCGTGGTTACCGATCCAACGGTGCTGGTCGCGGACGAGCCTACCGGCGACCTCGATCATCAGAGCGCGGAGGAGATCCTGACGCTGATGGAGACGTTCAACAAGGAATTCGGCAAGACTATCGTCATGGTGACGCACGATCCGCGCGCCGCCGGCCGCGCCCGCGTGCAACATCATCTGGATAAGGGAGTGCTGAGCAATTGAAAAGCGAGTCATTTACCACAGAGACACAGAGACACAGAGATTTTTTCTTTGGGTGTCGACTACTTTGAATCTAGGGCGCCGTGGTCAGAGGGTTGAGCCCACGAACGACGAGTCCGATTCTTTGGTTTCTAATTCTTTCTTATTCTTCTCTGTGCCTCTGTGTCTCTGTGGTTAAGAAACGAGTTTATGAAGTTTGCACCATTGATACTCAAGCATCTGCGCAAGAACTGGATTCGCACGCTCTCCACGGTGCTGGCGATGTCGGTGTGCATTTTCCTGTTCTGCACTTTGCAGACTGTGGTCGAAGCCGTGAACTTCGGATTGCATGCCGGCAATGCCTCGCGCCTGGTCACGCGCCATTACGTCAGCCTGGTATTCAACCTGCCCATCAATTACGAGCAGAAGGTGGCGCAGGTCCCAGGTGTAACCGAGGTAGCCAAGTTCGCCTGGTTTGGCGGCATTTATCGCGACCCTAAGAACTTCTTTGCCAACTTTGCTACCGAGCCGCAAAAGCTCCTCGACCTGTATCCCGAGATCATGTTGCCGCCGGACCAGAAGGAGCGCTGGTTGCACGACCGCCGCGGCGCCATTGTCGGCCGCAAGCTGGCGCAACGCTTCGGGTGGAAGCTGGGCGACACCTTCCAGCTGGAGAGCAGCATTCCACCCTACAGAGTGGGACATCCTTTTGAGTTTGTGGTCGACGGCATCTACGACACCGATGAGGCAAAGTATCCGGGAACGGACCTCAATTCGATGTACTTCGACTATCAGTACCTCTACGAGGCAACGAGCCAGCGCATCGGCATTGGGTACCTGGTCGAAAAGATCGACGATCCCAAGCACGCGGGCGCGATCAGCAAGGCGATTGACGCCGAATTCGAGAACAGCGACACGCCCACCAAAACCGAGACCGAGCAGGCGTTCGTCGCCGGCTTTGTCGCCATGGCCGGCAACCTGGCGTTTTTGCTGAATGGCATCGGACTGGCGGTGGCGTTCACCATTCTGTTGGTTACCGCGAACACCATGAGCATCGCCGTACGCGAGCGCCAGCAGGAGATTGGTGTCCTCAAGACGCTGGGCTTCTCCAGCGGCCTAGTAATGACTTTGATCGTGAGCGAAGCGCTGCTGATCGGCGCGCTGGGCGGGCTGGTCGGCATCCTGATCAGCGCGGGGATTTTGAAGGTGCTGCCGGAGGTGCCGGTAATCGGCCAGATTGTGGGCGGCTTCCCGAACTTTGGGCTGTCGCCGCGGACCACCGCGATCGGGGTAGGGATCGCGCTGCTGCTGGGGCTGTTTGCCGGATTTTTCCCGGCGATTACGGGATATCGGGCACGAATAACGGAGACGCTGAGGCAAGTGTGAAGAAGGCAGCAGTTAGCAGTTAGCAATTGGCGGTAGGCAGTTCGCACTTAGCATTTGGCTCGATGACTCGAAAGCAGATCCCTCGTCAGCCTGAAGGCCTCCTCGGGATGACAAAAAAGGGTGTGCTGGACGGCCCGGCTGAAGCCGTGCCCTGACACAAAGCACGTGTTCCAGACACGGCGCGCCTGGATCAAACCGGAGCTGCGGAAAGCGAGGCGGCTGGGCGGGTTGCACCATAGACTTGGCTAAATGCCAAATGCTAAGTGCTAGTTGTTCGAAGCTTACTTATGGCTCTTCCACTTTCGTACAACGCGCGCAATCTTCGCCAGCGCTGGAAGGTCACGCTGCTGGCAGTCTTCGGCATTGGCCTGGTGGTGGCGGTCTTCGTCACCCTCCTGGCCATGGAGAACGGCTTTCGCATAGCCTTGCGCTCCACCGGCTCGCCCCTGAACGGCATCGTCACCCAGCGCGGCTCAATGTCGGAACTCACCTCATGGATGAACATCGGCGACGCCAACGTAATCATGGCCGATCCTCGGGTGGCGCGCGACAGCGACGGTAAGGCGATGGCATCGTGCGAAGTCGTGGTGCTTACCAATCGTCCACGCAAAACCGACAACCAGCCCGCCAATATTACTTTTCGCGGCGTCTCTCCCATGGCGTTCAAGGTACGCAACAACGTCAAGATCGTTGAAGGCCGCAACTTCACCCCCGGCTTGTTCGAGGTTATCGTCGGCAAGAAGATGGCCGATCGCGTGACCGGGCTGAACATCGGCGACACCATCAGCGTACAGAAGAAAGACTTCAAGGTCGTGGGACTCTTCACCGCCGACGGCAGCTCATTTGAGAGCGAGATCTGGGGCGATTACGACGCCATGGCGCCGGCGATTGGGCGCAACGGAGGCTGCGAGTCGCTTACGCTGCGGCTGAGCGACCCGCGAACCCTGCCGGCCTTCGACAAGGAGATCCGCGCCAACCCGCGGGTGCAACTGCAGATCGACTCCGAGCCCAAGTACTACGAGAACCTCGCCGGGCCAACCGCATCGGCGCTACTCGGCCTGGCGGCGTTTGTGGCCGTGGTGATGGGCATCGGCGCAGTCTTCGGCGCGATGAACACGATGTACGCCATCGTGGCGCAGCGCACCCGCGAGATCGGCACACTGCGCGCGCTGGGCTTCTCGCGCTTCAGCATTCTGTTCTCGTTCGTGCTGGAGTCGGTGCTGCTGGCGCTGATCGGCGGGGTGCTGGGGTGCCTGGCTGCCTTTGCCATGAACGGCTACACCGCCGGAACCGGACAGACGCAGAGTTTCAGCGAGATGGCCTTTGCCTTCCGAATCACCCCTCCGGTGCTGATCTTCGGCATCGCCTTTGCGGTGGTCATGGGCTTTATCGGTGGGCTGCTGCCGGCCTTCCGGGCGTCGAGGATGCCGATTACGCGAGCACTGCGGGAAGCGTAGAGGGCCGCCATTCGCTCTGCTTTTCGCTATTCGCCAGTTCGTTTTTCGCTCTGTCATCCTGAGCGAGGACTTCAGTCCGAGTCGAAGGACTCCTATACTGCCAACAAATCCGTGTGGGGGACATAAACAGAGTTTGTTTCGCTGTCACCATGAGCAAGCGCCTGCTTCTGCCGCGAGTCGAAGGGTCCCTACTTGAGGAAAGATCGTGTCCTCAATAGGGGTCCTTCGACTCGCCCGCGCAAGGTCGGCGCGGACTCGCTCAGGATGACAAAATGAAACGGCCTATCGGCCCGACTGAACTCCTTCCCTGCTACGACCCGAGGTGACTTAGGATTTGCGGCAACTCACTCCATCGGTTCCAGTGCAATGGTCGGCTCGGTGGGCGCGGCGCGGTCGGGCCGCTGGATCAGCACCGTGGCCAGCAGCACCACCACAATTCCCACCACTTGTATCGGTGAGACGAGTTCGCCCAGCAATATCGCGGTCAGCAAGATGGCCCAAACCGGCTCCAGGCACGCGGTGACGATGGCGCGCGTGGGGTCAAGGTGCTGCAATCCTGCAAAATACAGCGAGAACGGAATCAGCATCGAGGTGATGGAGAAAACCAGCATGAACAGCCATTGCCCGCCGCTGTAATGCTGGGCGACGATCTTCCACGGCGGGTTCAGCAGTTGCCAGAACACGGCGGCGCCCAGCAACGCGTAGGTCAGCACGGTCCAGCGGGGATAAATCTGGATGAGATGCTGCGCATAGACGTTGTAGAAGGCGAAGGTGATGGCAGCCAGCTCAGCCGCGATGAGGCCGACGGTGTTGAGGCGCAATCCGGAGATCACGAGCCAGGGAAAGCCCCTCTGAGCCGCAATTTCGCCTACCGCAAAGGCGCAGCCAATGACCGCCAGCAGGACGCCCCCGATCCGCAGTGCCGTAGGCCGCTGGAGCCGACGCGCCAGCATGTATAGCAGCACCCAAACCGGCGCGACGTATTGCAGCACGATCGCCGTCGCTACGCTGGTCCGCTCGATGGCGAGATAGTAGAAGTAGTTCGAACCGGCGATGCCGAGAATTCCCAACACGAAAAACTGCGCCAGGTGAGGGCCGCGCACCCGCAGCAGCGGCCGACTCGTGAGCAGAAGAATGGGCGCAAGGATCAGCAGCGAGATGGTGCTGCGGCTCTGCGCCAGGATCAGCGGGTCGATGGCGTGCGGAACGCCGCCGCCGGTGAGCTTGCCGGTAAATACCGCCCGGCCCAGCGCAGCCGAAAGTCCCCAGAAGAATGTTGCACCGGCGATGAAGAGATAACCGCGAAGAGGGTGAGGAAGTGGATAGTGGCCAGTGGATAGTGGATAGTTTGCTTTGCGCTTGTCGCGATTTCGATCCACTATTCACTATCCACTAGCCACTTTCTTCAATCCGCGATTGCGCCCTGATTGTGCGATGAGCGCAGCACGCGATCAACGGTATAGGGGGCGCGCTTGCTGGGCTCATGGAAGTGGCGCACCTGCAATTCGCCGAGCAATCCCAAGGCGATCAGCTGCACACCGGCCACAATCAGCACGGCGGCGAAGA
The DNA here is from genome assembly GCA_963785825.1 of uncultured Acidobacteriaceae bacterium. Classification (GTDB taxonomy): domain Bacteria; phylum Acidobacteriota; class Terriglobia; order Terriglobales; family Acidobacteriaceae; genus Bog-257. The sequence goes on from CAWAWQ010000006.1 coordinate 398,646, forward strand.
CCAGCAGCGGGCCATGCTCGTCCATCACGTTTTTGCCGCGGATAAACTTCTCCACCAGCATCCAGGCTGCGATCACCAGACCGCCCAACGAGCTCAGCGCGCCAAAGCTGCCGAAGAAGTGCAGCGGCCGCGACATGTATTTCAGCAGGAAACGGATGGTGATCAGGTCAAAGAACACCCGGAAGGTACGCGAGATGCCGTAGTGCGACTCGCCGCGCTCACGATTCACGTTGCGGATGGGGATTTCGCAGATACTTGCGCCGTAGGCCGAGGCCAGCGCCGGAATGAAGCGGTGCAATTCGCCGTAGAGCGGGACCTCCTGCACCACTTCGCGGCGATAGGCCTTGAAGGTCGTGCCGAAGTCGTGCAAATCGACTCCACTCAGCCTGGCCATCAGCCAGTTGGCGATGGTTGACGGGACCCGCCGCATGACGAAATTGTCGATGCGCTGCTTGCGCCAGCCGCTGACAATGTCGTACCCCTCGCGCAGCTTCTGCAGGAAGAAAGGAATGTCGTTGGGGTCGTGTTGCAGGTCGCCATCCATGGCGATCACGTACTCGCCCTCGGCGTGGTCGAAGCCGGCAGCCAGCGCGGAAGTCTGCCCGAAGTTGCGGCGCAGCTTCACCACCACAACCCGTCGATCGACGGCGGCGATTTGCTGCAGCAGCCAGAAGGTATTGTCCTGGCTACCGTCATCTATGAAGACCAACTCGAACGGCTCACCCGCGGCTTCCATGACGGCCTTCAGCCGATCGTAGAGCTCGGTGACGTTCTCTTCTTCGTTGTGAAACGGCACGACGATGGAGTACTTAAGCACGGATTTTTATTATACCGTCAGAATGCCGGATTGCCGGGAGGAGTTCGCATCCTCTGACATCCCCATTGACAACAGCAGATGCCTGTAATGTGGACGATCTTCAGCCGCCGCTGGTTGCAACTTGTTTCAAAATGCGCTGGACGCCGCTGCAAAATATGGGCAATGGAGTGATGAGGCTGATCACCAGGTAACCTCCGGCAGAAAAATCGTAGAAATGGCCCGGCTGCACCAGCACATCGGTCTTTTCCAGCAGCGCAATAGCAAGATCTTCGTCAGATGCGGTTACCGGGACGCGCAGGATGGCATACCAGCCGGCCTCAACCTCCAGCCTGCGGCAAAGCTTCTGCCCGGCTAGTTGCGCATCTAGCTCCGCCAGGTTTGCTCGAATGCGCTGCATGAGCTGCGCCTGGATTCTGTGCCGCTCTTGCAGCATCTGTGGCACCGCCCATTGCACCGGGGCATTCACCGACAAATAGGTGTCGGCGATCACCTCCAGCCGCGCCAGCGCCTCGCTTTTCAGCGTCTGCGGCCCGTTGACCGCAATCCATGCGACCTTCATCTGCGGCAGGCCGGAGATCTTCGACAAGCCGCTCAAGGTGAAGCTGAGCACGTCCTGATTTGCCGCAAACGTGAGTGGTGGCTGCTCTAGCAGTGAGTAGTCGAGAAAAACTTCGTCGGCGATGATGGCCAAGTCATTCGCGCGGCAGATGCGGTTGAGCTCCTCCGCCTCGCCGGATTTTACATAGGATCCGGAGGGGTTGTTGGGATGGACCACAAGGACAGCGCGACAGGTTGCACCCGCACGCCGCGCGCGCTCTATTGCCGCGCGCAGAGAATGGAGGTCGAGTTGCCATCCGTGGTCATAAACCAATTCGTAACGGAAGAGGCTCACGTCCTGAAGATCGGCGAGGAAATCAAAAAGCGGGTAACTTGGGCTCGGCACCAGTACACCATCGCCGGGATTGCACAGCAGGCGGAAGACGAACGAGTAGGCCTCGCTGGTGCTTGTGGTCAGGATCAGATCGTCGGTCGAGAGGCCGGGGCCGCGTTCCGCGTAGTAGCTCGCCACTCCCTCGCGTGCCGTCCGTAATCCTTTCGGCTGCGGCTCATAGACCAGCGCCTCGGGCCGGGCAAAGGCGAACAACAACTCAGTTTCGGGGTATTGCAGGCCGATGGTTGTGGGATTGGAAGCAGTCAGATCGAGCACTCCCCTTCCCGCTTGGCGATGCGCCTCCAGCGCCTCGGTGTAACGATTGCAGGCCAGGTTCCAGGAAGTACGGCGCGCGAAGCTAATCATGCGTGCATGATCATACATGCGCTCCACAGAGGCTTTGCTCCACCCTGGCCAAAAAAGGGCCAGAATGGAGCACCCGCATGAGATACATGCGGTGAACAGAAAGCTGCGGCGGCAACAGGCGTGAACTACGCCCGGCGGTCAGGAGGGTTGTTGGTACAGCCCGATCACGTTTCCCGCGGGGTCGCGGAAGCGGGCGGTGATCTCAGGAGCGTCGGCGCCGATCGGTTGCACGACTTCGCCGCCGGCGCGAACAATCGCCTCCAAGGTCGCGACCGCGTCATCTACCATGACATAGACCATCAGCCCCGGTTGCGACATCGGCGGGCGTCCGGTAACCCAGGCGCCGCTCACCTGGCCCACGCCGTCATCGAAAGCGGTGCGCCCATGCTCGCTCTGGCGGATGTTCCAGCCAAAGGCCTGACGGTAGAACTCGGCTGAACGCGCCACATCAGTGGCAGGAATCTCGATGTAGCAGATCTTCCCGTTGGCAAAGCTAGGCGGCATGAAGAAGGTCCTTCGAGATTACAGCAATTCGTGCCGCTACCTTGACACCGCCGCGAACAGGTCCGACTTCAGCAACGCCTGGAAACGCTGATCGTCGGTCTTGAAGTGCATCTGCACCAGATCGTTCGAGCTATCGACCGACGTGCTTTCCAGCGCAATTTTCTCGCTAGGGCTGGCGCTCATCTTGCGATACATCACGCCCGCCTTCATCAGGCCGGCAATAGTCGCGGCGGTAACCGTGTCAGACGTCTTGACGTTCAGATCGAAGCTGACCCCGTTGGTGAAGTTCATGACGTAATCGGAGGCCAGCAGGCGTTTCTTCACCACATCGTAATCGGCCAGCGAGCTTGCCTGCCCCAACGCCGACTTCATCATGTTCTGGGTACCGGCTTGGTCGAGCACGCTCCATACCGGCGAGCCTTCCACGCTGGTGATCAGGTCATCGATGGTGTTGTTGGAGGCCAGCGACTCGGCGCCATTGTCACGCACATCGATGGCGCCCTTGATCGCGCCGTTTTCACCAAAGAGGATGGTCGAGGGATCGAGGAAGACCATCTGCATGCCGGAGCCCATAGGATAGATGTAGGACAGCAGATACTTCTCCGGCTTGATCTTCTTCAGCCGCGCCTTTTGCAGGAATTCTTTCTGCTTGAAGGGTCCTTGGGCGATACCGACCGAGCGCAGCAGTCCCTTCTGCCCGCGATAGCTGACGAAGGTTAGCTGCTCGACGTCCTTGTTGGGATCGATGCCGGTGGCCCGCAGCGCATTCTCGAACTGCTTGATGTTGTCGGGCAGTACGCGGTCGCGGAGCGCGTGAGCAGCTTGCGAATCGCGCAGCTCGCGGTAGTCGACCGAGATGATCTGCTGGATCGCCGAGGGGACGACGGTGCGCGCGTTGCTGCTCAGGGGTGCGGCAGCCGCCGGTAGGCAAAGCGCGCCCCCCAGAAAGAGTCCGGTGAGAAACTGCTTCATAGATGTCCTATTCTACTCGACTTATGACGGGAGAGATGCGGGAAGGTAAGCTGCTGTTGCTTGGGAGGGCCCCTTTGCATCGTCGGTTGAAAGCCGACTCGGCGAGAAAAATGGATCGTCCTAATGCGGGCCTGAAAGTGTCTGCGTGAGAACGGTGCCGCCCCTCCGGGGCTCCGATATTTTTCCGACTTCACCCAGGACTCCGCTTCCCACCCCAATTTGGCCGCCTGCGGCGCGGCGCAAATCGGGGACCCCGGTTTCGCTCCGTCCTGGGCTAACTGCAACACCACCCCTTCGGGGTTCGATTTTCGTGTGTGATGCTCCATCGTTGTGGGTCAGGGCTAGTTCTCACGCAGACTCTGAAAGCTTGCACTACCCGGACACATAGCCCAAAACAGGACGCCGCATCCTCTCGCAACAAGGAATTGTGGATGGCCACCTAAAGCCCGCCGTTATACTACGAGCGCTGTACGGTGGAGGTACGATGCGACGAGTTACCGCGCTGTACGCCCTGATACTTGCCTGTTTCTGCGTGCCATTGAGGGCCCAGACCGCGAGCCCGGTCGTCGGCCCCGAACAGATCACAGCCATCGATCATTTTGTCCAGTCGGAGATGAAGCGGCGCCAAACTCCCGGTGTCGCTCTCGGCATTTATAGCCGGGGAAAAATCCTGCTGGCCAAGGGCTATGGCATGTCGGATGTCGAGTTGTCGGTCCCGGTGAAGCCGGAAACCGTATTTCAATCAGGATCGGTGGGCAAGCAGTTCGTTTCAGCGGCCATAATGATGCTGGTGGAAGATGGCAAACTTAGTCTCGACGACTGCATCACGAAGTACTTTCCCAACGCTCCGGCAAGCTGGAAGCCGATCCTGATCAAGAACCTGCTCTCCCATACGTCGGGGCTGGCTGAGTATGAGAGTCCCGATCGCACCGGCCCCAAAGGCCCGTTCTACCTGAGGCTCGACTTTACCGAGGACGAACTGGTCGAGAAGATCGAGGCCCTTCCCATTGATTTCCAGGTGGGCGAGAAATGGGACTATCGCAACACCAATTACGTTTTGCTCGGCATCATCATCCACAAAGTGACAGGCAAGTTCTATGCCGATTTTCTGCAGGAGCGAATCTTCAAGCCCTTGGGAATGAACTCGACCCAGCTGATCAGCGAAGCCAACATCATGCCCAATCGCGCCTCCGGCTATGAACTGCATCATGGCGAGCTGAAAAACCAGGAGTGGGTTTCTCCCACCTTCAACTCCACCGCCGACGGCACGCTCTATTTCAACGTGTTGGACATCGCCAAGTGGGACGGCGCGCTTTACGGAACGACGCTGCTCAAGCAATCCAGCCTGGATCGCATCTGGACCGTGTATCCGCTGAATAATGGAAAGCCGAACCCGGCGAATTACGGCTTCGGATGGATGATCGACACGCTCAATGGTCATAAGACGGTTCAGCATGGTGGCGCATGGCAGGGCTTTACCTGCTTCATCCTGCGATTTCCGGACGACAACCTGAGCATCGCCGTTTTGACGAACCTGGCGGGAGGCGGACCTGCCCCGATCGCCAAAGTAGTCGCTGGACTGATCAATCCGGCATTGATGCCGCCGAAGCTGAGCGAAATCCGCGACGATCAGCCGGCCATCGCCGAGCGACTGCGAAAGCTGTTGGCACAGATGGTTGCGGGAGAAGACGTGCGCAGCCAAATGTCTGTGGAGATGGCCGCAGCGCTTACCCCCGACGAAGCGAAGGATGTGCAGTCGGAAATGAAGCAGGTGTGGCCGCCGGATTCTTTCGTTCTGGTTAAGCGCAGGCCAGTGGGCGACATGGTTGGGTCGGTCTATCGGGTGAGTAAGGGCGACAAGGCCTGGCTCATTACCTATGCTGAGGATAAGAATGGCAAAGTCGCCATTTTTGCCGACTCTGTCGACCAGGAATACCAGTAACATGTGAGTATGGCGCTTCGTTGCAACCCCCTGCCGCGTGTGCTACTTTCAGAGATGTTTAGAGGTAGGCTTTGCGCGCACAAGTGCCCGCCGGGCTGAACCGCAAAGAGGCCGAGATTTACGCCCGCCTCGATCCGGAGCGGTTGCCCCATCACATCGCTATCATCATGGACGGAAACGGCCGCTGGGCCAAACGCCGCCATCTGCCCCGCATTGCGGGACACCGCTCCGGTGTAGCCGCCGTGCGCTCCACGGTCGAGACCGCCGCGCGTCTGCACATCCCCGCCCTCACGCTCTACTCCTTCTCGGCGGAGAATTGGAAGCGGCCCAAGGGTGAAGTTCAGTTCCTGATGAACCTGCTGCGGCGCTACCTGAAGATGGAGCTGCCAACGCTGATGGAGAACAATATCCGGCTGCAATACATCGGCCGCCAGCAGGAGTTACCGCAAGAGGTGCAGGAGCGCATGGCGTGGGCGCGCGAGATGACCGAGCGCAACACCGGCATGGTGCTGACGCTGGCACTCAACTACGGCTCGCGAACTGAGCTGGTGGACTGCTTCAACTCGCTGGTACGCGAGGCGTCGCGCAACGGCGGCATCGATCACCTGAAGATCGACGAGCGCTCCATCGCCCGTCACCTCTATACGCAAGGCTTGCCCGATCTCGATCTGGTGATCCGCACCAGCGGCGAAATGCGGCTCAGTAACTTCCTGCTGTGGCAGGTGGCCTACTCCGAGATCTACGTCACCGAGACGCTGTGGCCCGACTTCCGCGGCACCCAATTGCTGGAAGCCATCGAGGCCTTCCAGAAGCGCGAACGCCGCTTCGGAGGCTTGGTCAGCGACAACGGAAACCTTTCGTGAAGCGCGTCCTTACCGCAGTCATTTTGATTCCTCTGGTTGTGCTGGTGCTGTTTAAGTCGCCGCTGTGGCTGTTTACGCTGGTGGTGCTGGGAGTGGCGCTGCTGGCGGCGAGAGAGTATCTGGGAATCGTGAAAGCACAGGGATTCCGACCATTTCATTTGCTGAGCTATGTTGTGCTCGTATTTTCTTTCCCGCTCTTCGTTTTCCTGGAAGTTGCAATCACAATAGATGTGCCACAAAGATCAGGTTCGGCAGAAGCGACGTCTGCCGTCCTGTTTTGGCTACTTCCGCTGTTTCTGATGCTCGTGCCTCTTCTTTTCTTGCTGAACTCTTTACAGCGTGATTCTCTTTCTCAGTCGCTTCCCGACGCTGCGATTTCATATATGGTTCTGCCATACATAGGATTTACTCTTCTCCTCATTCCATTGCTCGCCCGAACATGGAGCGGCCAGTTGTACTTGTTTTTCCTGATGCTGCTCATCTGGTGCGGTGATGTCGCTGCCTACTATGTTGGCCGCGCAATCGGCAGGCACAAGCTTGCGCCACGGATCAGTCCCGGCAAGACGTGGGAGGGCGCGATCGCCTCGGTGATCGGAGCGGTGATTGTGGGATTGCTTCTGTTTCACTACATCAATCCCATCGCGAATGCATTCCGCAGTGCACACCTGTTGCAAACTTCCACCGAGCCATCTGGTCACTCGAGTACGGCAGCGTTTGAGCTTGCGCCGTTGTGGTTCGTGGCTTTGTTCGCCGTGTGCGTCAACGTCGCTGCGCAACTTGGCGATTTGGTTGAGTCGGCCCTCAAGCGCGGGGCCGGCGTGAAGGACTCCGGAACTCTGTTGCCGGGCCACGGCGGAGTGCTCGATCGAATCGATGCGCTTCTGTTTGCGTTGCCGGTCGGGTTGATTTTCTACATCGCGGGAATGGGCCGATATTTCTCCTCTTACGCTCCCTAGGGAATGGGTGGAGCGCCGCTTCGATGTGATGTGCCTCAATGGATTTTCGCGCAGCTGCGGATCGGCAACACCTCGAAACCATGCGGTACGAGAATCGCGAGCGCCGTAGGCGCGGCAGAAGTTAGCCCAGCCGTTCACGGCTGGGTAGGTCGACGATTTCAGCGGTGAGTGCCGTAGGCACGGCAGCCCTGTCGTCCCCTTGGGACTCAGATCTCTGACGATTGCCACCCCACGCCTGAAGGCATGGGCTCTCATCTTCCGTCTCGCACCGCGGGACTCGGTTCCCGGCGCTTCATTCGTCCAACATTCGCCAGCTCGGGCTAGCAAGTCCCGTTCCCGGATTCGCCAGCTTGATGCGATACGATAGTGATTCCGGCTCGCGGAACTGCAGGTCCCTCCGCTCGGGCTGAAGCCCTCGGTCGGGATGACATAACAGGGATGGCTAAGACGCCGACCTGAAGGTCGGCTCTACCAGCAGAGCCCGAAGGGCTGCCTGCCCTATCTGGGCGTGGAACTCTCTTGCGGCCACATGCGATACGATAGGAATTTGCGGTGCCCGTCTGGCTGCTTGCACTCGCGCTGAAGCGATGTCCGAGACCGATAAACAAGAGTGGCTTATTCCTACTCCCGAAACCGCTGCGGCGATGGAGGCTGGGGAGCGGGGAGAAGTTTCTAGAGCAAACAGCTTGGCCGGGATGATCGCGCAACTGAATGCGCCGGATGATCTCACGCACAGCCATCCATGAAACGCATCGCCATCCTCGGCTCGACGGGCTCCATCGGCAGGAGCACGCTAAGCATTGTCGAGAGCTTTCCGGAGCGCTTCTCGGTCGTCAGCATGGCGGCAGGGAATAACGTCGAGCTCGCCTTCGATCAGGCGCGCCGCTGGCGGCCGCAGGTGCTCTCGATGGCAACCGCTGAAGCTGCCAACCAACTCCAGGACAGGCTGAAAACAGCCGGGCTGGGCAGCGAGATCGAGATTTCCGACGGCTCCAAAGGGACGGTCCAGGTCTCCACTCATCCTGACGCCGACTTCGTGGTGAGCGCCATCGTCGGCGTCGCCGGACTGGAAGCCACCTATGAAGCCGTCAAGGCCGGAAAAACAGTCGGCCTCGCCAATAAGGAGTGCCTCGTTGCCGCCGGAGATCTGATCACTGCCGAGGCGCGCCGCCAAGGCAAGCCGCTGCTGCCCATCGATAGCGAACACAACGCGATTCACCAGTGCATGCGCGGCGGACGGCACAACGAGGTACACCGAATATGGCTGACCGCCTCGGGAGGTCCATTTTTTCATACGCCGCGGAACGAATTCTCCCAAATCACGGTGGAACAGGCGCTCAATCACCCCACCTGGAAGATGGGAAAGCGCATCACCATCGATTCGGCCACGCTCATGAATAAAGGATTCGAAGTGATCGAGGCCTGCCGTCTCTTTGACATCTCGCCTGATCACGTCAACGTGCTGGTTCATCCCCAGAGCACGATTCATTCGATGGTGGAGTTCGTCGATGGCAGCCTACTTGCTCAACTTTCCGTGACTGACATGCGGCTGCCGATTCTGTACGCGCTGACGTATCCCGACCGGATCGAATCCGAGTTCCGCTTCCCGGTCCAGGAGTTGCGGCGGCTGGATTTCAGCCCTCCCGACTTTGACAAATTTCCCTGCTTACGTTTGGCTTACGAAGCAGTCGAAGCGGGAGGAGCTAAGACAATCGCCCTCAACGCGGCTGACGAAGTGGCGGTAGCGGCCTTCCTCGAAGGTAGTATTGGGTTTTTGCAAATTCCGGCTACAATAGAGGCTGTAGTTGGTGAAACGCCTGCCCGCATTCCCGAATCTATACAAGACGTATTGCGGGTGGACGCCGATGCGCGACGCCGGGCGCGAGCCCGTATCCAGTATCCGGACCCCCAACAGACTGTCACCCCAACACCGTCGGCGACTCGAGGTTAGCGGATCCCCTTTAGAAAAAGAGTTCTATGGAATCGTTTTTGATCGCGGTGGTATCGATGGCCGTCGTACTCGGCATCATGATCCTGGTGCACGAGTTCGGCCACTATGCCGTCGCTAAGTGGTTCGGCGTCCGCGTGGACGTGTTTTCCATCGGTTTCGGCAAGCGTCTGGCAGGGTTTCGCCGCGGCGATACCGACTACCGCATTAGCGCGCTGCCGCTTGGCGGCTACGTAAAGATGGCGGGCGAGAACCCGCTGGAGTCGCGCACCGGCGCTCCCGATGAGTTCATGTCGCATCCGCGGTGGCAGCGCTTCGCCATCGCCGTCGCCGGGCCTGCGATGAACATCATCCTGGCTGTCGCGCTGCTCACCATCGTGTTCATGGTGCATTACGAGCGGCCACAGTTTTTCGACGAGCCGGCCGTGGTGGGATGGGTGCTGGATAAGTCTCCGGCTGCCGAAGCGGGCATCGAGCAAGGCGATCGGATTGTTCGCATCGACGGCGCTCAGAACCCCACCTGGGAAGATGTGCTCCTGAAGGTGATGATCAGTCCCAAGCAGCCGGTCGATGTCGCCATCCAACGCGGCAACAACATCCTGGAAAAGCAGGTTAAGCCGAAGGTTGAGGGCTCCGGGTTTGACGAATACGGCAGCGTTGGCTTAGAGCCTGAACAACCGGTCACGGTAGCGGAGCTAACCCCAAACATGCCCGCCGGCAAGGCAGGTCTGCAAGTCAACGATCGCATCATCGCCATCGATGGACATCCGATCCGTTCGCGGCTGGCGGTTCGCCACTACCTGCAAGAGAGCGGTGGTAAGCCGGTCGATCTGGCTGTCCTCCGTGGGGGAAATGAACTTCACCTGAGCGTCACCCCGGTGGAGAAGGAAGAGAACGGGGAAAAGGGGTACTGGCTGGGATTCTTGATGGCGGGACCTCCAAGCAGCGTTCAAAAGTTGCCGTTCCCCAAGGCCCTGAACATGTCGTTGCAGGAGAACAAGCGGTATTCCCTGCTGATGGTCGATTTGGTTCAAAAAATGGTGGAGCGGAAGGTTTCCATCAAGCAGCTCGACGGGCCGATTGGAATTGCGCGCGCCTCCGGCGATGCGGCGCGGCAGCCGGGCTGGACCCCGCTGCTCGGGTTGATGGCGATGATCAGCCTGAACCTCGGCATCCTGAACCTGCTGCCTATTCCCATACTGGATGGCGGCATCATCATGCTGCTGATCATCGAGTCGGTCATCCGGCGCGATATCAGCCTGCGCATCAAAGAGCGCATCTACCAGACCGCGTTTGTCTTCCTGGTGCTGTTCTTTGTGGTCGTGATCTACAACGACCTGATGAAGGCACTGCCTGGGCTGGCACAGCGGCTGCCGTAGACGATACTTGGAGATCCAAAGGGCGCGCGCAGCGCCCCTTTTTATTGTATCAATGCGCATGGGATGCGGTTGCTGTCTCGCTAGTAGGCGGCGTCTTTCCATTCTGAAGGTACTGCTGGCAAGTTTTCAGCAGCGGCGTGGCGCTGTTCTCGCCGGAGGCGATTGCCTGCCGCAGAAGATCGTAGGCGCGTTCGTAGTCGCGAGGGATCTGCGTTCCGCGCATGTATAACAGCGCGGCTGACACGGATGCTCGCGCCGAGCCCTGCCGACGAGCTTTTTCGAACCACTGCATCGCCTCGCGTTCATCCGCCTGCACGCCGTTTCCCAGCACGTACATCACGCCAAGATTGGCTTGCGCAATAGTGAATCCCTGCTCGGCCGCTTTGCGATACCAGAACACAGCCTGCTGATCATCGTGCGGTACGCCCTGACCGTGGTTGTACATGTAGCCGAGATTACTCTGCGATTGCGCGTCGCCCTGGCGCGCCGCAACTTCGTACCACTTGGCTGCCGCTTCGAAGTCACGGGCCACGCCTTTGCCAGCCTGGTATAGATTTCCGAGGTTACACTGCGCAGGCGCGTAGCCCAGCTCGGCTGCCTTGCGATACCAGGCGGCAGCCTCGACGAAATCCTGAGCTACTCCCCGCCCCTGTTCGTACAGCAGTCCAAGACGATGTTGCACTTCGGCATTCCCCTGCTGAGCTGCCCTGCGATACCACTTGATCGCCTCCACCATGTCCTTTTGCACCCGAATGCCTTGTTCGTAAGCGACACCGAGCGCCATTTCCGCGCCGCTGTCGCCATGCCGGGCGTTACTCTGCAATCGGCGGAATTGGCTCTCGGTAAGCTTGGCCAATTGCTCGCGGGCCGTGGTGCCCGCGGCCGGAGAAAACATTGGGAACAGGAAAACAATCGAGAGAGAAGAGGAAACCAAGCCGAGTTTCTGCGGTGCAAACATTCTCGCCCCCTGGAAACCGTGATCGAGCCGCGGCGCAATTTGGCGCGAAGTCTAAACCACAGCAGACGAAAATGCCAGAAAAATGTCGCTTGTTTTGACCAAAAGGGCGGAAGCCGCATGCGCAGGCCAGAGACAGCAAAGCTCCCGATGGCCGGGAGCTTCGATATTGCGTGTCGCTGCTTTACGAATTCAGTTGAGAGACTGTGACCCGGAGCCGTCGTTGCGCTTCAATGTCGGGCGATCGTCATCCGGCTGGCTTCCGCTACTGCTTCCGGTACTGTTGCCGTTGTCTTGCGGATTATCAGCAGTGGCCCGCCGCAAGGTTGGGCGGTCCTTATTGTCTTTGTCGTTCAGGAGCTTGTGGCGGTTCTCCAGCGAGGCCAGACGAGCTTTAACCTGGTCGAACTCCGAGGTGTTCACGATGTACTCGGGGCGCGGCGGCAGTACCGTCTTCATCTCTTTTTGTGCCGCTTCCACGCGATCCGGCGTCATGGGATGTGAGGCAAAGGCTTTGGCCAGCGTTCCCGGTTTCTTCTTCTCCTGGGCCTCAATCTTCTCGAAGAACGAGATAAACGACTGCGGATCGTAGCCCGCTTTGTACATGTATTCCATGCCAAGGAAATCGGCTTCGCTCTCGAAAGTGCGGGAGAACTTCATGAAAGTGAGAGGCACGCCGATACCCATCGCAGCCTGCGCTCCTTCGTAAACCGCCCACCCGCCGGGCACAAAGATCAGCGGAATGCTTGCCAGGTTGACGATGTTGCCGCGGGTCTGTTCCCGCGCGACATGACAAGCGGCCACGTGCCCGATCTCGTGGGCCATGACGCCGGCCAACTCGGCTTCGTTATCGGCCGCCAGAATGAGCCCCGAGTTCACGTAAAAGAAGCCGCCGGGAAGCGCAAAAGCGTTGACCTCGTCGGTGTCGATCACCTTGATCGTAAAGGGCACCTTGGCATCGGAATTTCGCACCAGATTTTGGCCAACCCGATTCACATATTCGGTGATCACGGGATCGTTGACCATCTTGGCGCCATGCTCGACCTGCTGCGCGTACTGCCGGCCCATCGCCACCTGCTTATCGAGCGAATACCAGTTCCCCAGGCCCTTGTTGCAACCGACATTGCGGTTGCCAATGGCGTCGATGTTGTCCATTACGTCCTTCGGCGGCGGATTCTTGTCCGGCTTGTCGGGAGCGTACTGGTCGTTACTGGAGGATGAGCTCTGAGCGGTCGAGTTCGGGGAAGACGAGCTTTGGTTCTGGGCAACTCCCACAGGAACCAGCATGAGCGCCAGTGCGCCTGTGGTTAGAAAACGCAATGCGGAACGCATGATGTACACCTTCTCGGGCTCGACCGGCAGCAACCTAGGCTAACGTTACAAACCCACACGAGAGCAAATTGTTGCCGACCACCAGATTCTATTGTCATCCGCTTGGCCGGCGAAGTCCACTGCCATATCGACGACGTAGTTACTCAGATGTAACGATCCCATTAAGGTTTCCGTATTTCTGAGGCTAAAGTTTCAAATTCTTCCGCCTGTGCGGCTGGAGCTGCTGAAACCAGACAGCGGCCGCAGCCGTGCTAGACTTAGTGGGTACATCCTGTATGGCTCAAATTCAGCGCAGAAAGACATATACGGCCGTAGTTGGCGGCGTTCGCGTCGGCAGCGATGCACCAGTTGTGGTGCAATCCATGACCAACACGGACACGGCCGATATCGACGGCACGATCCGGCAATGTGCCGCCCTGGCTCGCGCCGGCTCGCAGATCGTGCGCGTTACGGTCAACAACGATGCTGCCGCCGAGGCCGTGCCTTACATAGTCGACGGCCTGGATCGTCTCGGCGTACCGGTGCCGATCATCGGCGACTTCCACTACAACGGCCACATCCTGCTGAAGAAGTATCCCGCGTGCGCGCGGGCATTGGCCAAGTACCGGATCAATCCCGGCAACGTCTCCATCGGCAAGAAGGATGACGACAACTTCCGCACCATGATTGAAGTCGCCATCGAGAATGACAAGCCGGTGCGCATCGGCGTGAACTGGGGCTCGCTTGACCAGGCGCTGCTGACGCGATTGATGGACCAGAATTCCAGGCTTGACGAGCCCAAGGACGCGCGCGATGTGACCATGGAGGCGATGGTGCAGAGTGCGTTGCGCTCGGCCGATCTCGCCGTCAGCTACGGCTTGCGCAAGGAGCACATCATCCTCAGTGCGAAAGTCAGCGGCGTGCAGGACCTGATCGATGTCTACCGCGAACTGGCGCGCCGTTGCGAGTACCCGCTGCACCTCGGCCTTACTGAAGCGGGCATGGGCGCCAAAGGCATTGTCAGCAGCACCGCCGCGCTGGGCGTCTTGATGCAAGAAGGCATCGGCGACACGATTCGCGTTTCGCTTACACCCGCACCCAACGGCGATCGCACCGAAGAAGTGACGGTCGCTCAGCAGATCCTGCAATCGATGGGCATTCGCAGCTTCACCCCGCAGGTCACCGCCTGCCCCGGCTGCGGCCGCACCACCAGCACCTTCTTTCAGGAGATGGCCGAGCAGATCCAGGCCTATCTGCGCGAGCAGATGCCGGTGTGGAAGACGCGCTACTCCGGCGTGGAAGAAATGAAGGTCGCAGTAATGGGCTGTGTCGTCAACGGCCCGGGCGAGTCGAAGCACTCGAACATCGGCATCTCGCTGCCGGGCACGTTCGAAGAGCCCAAAGCGCCAGTGTACGTGGACGGCCGGCTGATGCTGACGCTCAAAGGCGATCACATCGTCGCCGAATTCATCAAGATCCTCGATGACTACGTGGATTCGCATTACGCGGCGAAAGAAAAGCAGCAATTAGCTACAAGCCACTAGCAGCGAGCTGCGAGCGATTGGCGATGCCCACTTAGGGAGAGTCTGATCAAGTGCGATCAAAGTCCCTCAGGGGCTAAAGCCCAGCTTCATTTCAGGCACTTACGGACGGCCTGAAGGCCGTCCGCTTCAAAACCTAGATTTAATCAGATCTTCCTTAGCTGCGAGTCTAGTAAACCGACTCACAACAAACGTTTTGGATCAGGGCCCGACTTTAGTCGGGCCAATCACGTCCCTTCTAAACTTGTCATCCCGAGGAGGCCTTTAGGCCGGGGAGGGATCTGCTTTTCGCACGCATGACTAGATGTCCAACCAGCCGCAGATCCCTCGACTACGTGAGTCTGCTCGCTTCGCGGCCAGGCTCACTCCGCTCGGGATGACAAAAATAAAGGATTTGCACGCGGGCCTGAAGGCCCGCACTAGCAAAACAGTTCGTCACATCAAGTTTTTCAGCAACCTGTGAAGCCGTGCCCTGATACGGGACAGTTCCGCTAGTCCCCGCCCTTATTCGCGTGCGGGTGCGTGCGGTCGTACACCTCCATCACATGCTTCACCGTGAGCTGGGTGTAGCGCTGCGTGGTCGACAGGCGCTCATGTCCCAGCATCTCCTGGATGGCGCGCAGGTCGGCGCCTTCTTCCAACATGTGCGTGCCGAAGGCGTGTCGCAGGGTGTGCGGATGAACGTCGGGCGACAAGCCTCGCGCCACTGCGATTTGCTTGACGATGCGTCCCACGCTGCGGGTGGTGAGTCGCGTGCCGCGAAGGTTGATGAGCAGGGCCCGTTCGGTAGTCCGCTTGGTTTCGCCGAGCATTTTTTGTCGCGCCGGCAAGTAGGCCTGGACCGCGGCCTTCGCCGAATCGCCAAACGGGACATAGCGTTCCTTGCGGCCTTTGCCGCGCACCAGCACCAACTCGTTCGACCAGCGGATGTCGTCGACATTGATGCCGATCAGCTCCGAGTTGCGAATGCCGCAGCCGTACAGCAGCTCCAGGATCACCTGATCGCGTTCGGCGAATGCCGAGCACTCCGGCATCGTCGAATCCAGAACGCTGTTGACCTCCTCGATGGTGGGCACGCGCGGCAGCTTCTTCGGCAGCTTGGGCGTGGCGACCAGCGCTGCGGGGTTTTGCTCGACCTCGCCTTCCTGCGCCAGCCACTTGTAGAGCGATCGCAATGCGGCCAGCGACCGCGCTACCGAGGTCTTGCTCAGCCCGCGCTCGTAGAGATTGGAGAGATAGCCGCGAATCAAGACGTGGTCGATGTCGCGCCAGCCCTGTGGTCCGACGTAGTCGGCGAATTGCGCCAAGTCTGTGCGATAGGCCTTGATGGTGTGCGGCGAGGAGTTGCGCTCCTGGAGTGAGCGAATGAATTTCGCGATGGCTTTTTCGACGACGGTTGCGCCAGATTTGGTCATGTCTCACAACCCTGCTGTCTTCTAGTGCTTTCGAAGTGGGTGGAAGGGCATGGCTTTAGCCATGCCGAACCGCACGTCCTGGAATCGGGCTTCAGCCCCGGGCCGCGGCTAAAGCCGATCCTTTTCCGCGCCCGTTCGCCGGGCTAAAGCCCAGCGCTTCCACCCGGTTTCTTTCTCCCACTATTCCAGCTTCATTTCCCTGCTCGCTTGCTGCGCGGATGATGCTGCTTGTACACGCGATTCAGCCGGTCGAGCGCGAGATGGGTATAAACCTGCGTGGTCGAGATGTCAGCGTGTCCGAGAATCGTCTGCACGGTGCGCAGATCGGCGCCGTTCTCCACCATGTGGGTTGCGCAACTGTGGCGCAGCATGTGCGGACTGGCGTGGCGGGCCGATTGCGCCGACGCATCGTTCACCATCTGCCAAACACGTTGCCGGGTGATGCCACGCGCTCCACGTGCAATAAATAAGAAGGGCGACGACTTCCCTGCCGCCAGCACTGGACGCGCGTTTCGCAGATAGTCCTGCACGATTTCCTGGGCCGCGCGACCCAGCGGCACGATGCGCTCCTTGTCGCCCTTGCCCCGAACCAGCACGTATCCTAGTTCCAGCTTCAAATCCTCCAGCTTCAGCTTAATGATCTCCGAGACGCGCAGCGCGCCGGCATAGAACACCTCCAGCATGGCGCGATCGCGGCTGGCAAGCGCCTGCGATACGCGATCGTCCTTCACTCGCGGCGGCCCCTGCAAAAGCTTTTCGACTTCGTCGAACGCAAGCGACTTCGGCAGCACCTTCCATTGACGCGGAGTGTCGATGTTGAGGGTGGGATCGGCCGCAATGTAGCGGTCGAGCAGCAGGTACTTGTAGAAATGCCGCAGGGCGGAGAGCTTGCGGGCCACGCTTCGTCCATCGACACTGTTCGAGAGCAGCGAGTTGAGGAAATCGCGCACATCCTGCCGTCGGGCCTCGCGCAAGCCGCGCTTTCGCTGCAGCAGGAATTGCGAATATTGCTCCAGATCGGAGCGATATGCCGTCACCGTAAGCGGCGCCAGTCCCTTCTCGACCTTTAGGTAATCGAGGAACGAATTCAGCAGCCGTAGATTGGGATCGGCACTCTGCACGGGATCAGTATCATGGGCAATACGGGCGGAGGGAATAGCGAGCGAGATGCGGGGATTGTAAGCGGGTCTATCATCGGTCAGGATTCAATCGTAAGGGTCACGGCCGCCAGCGATCTCTTTAATACACAATCCGGCCTTCGGCGGTGATGTGCATCGTCGGGGCGTTAAATCCGGGCACATTCAGGTAGGGTATGTAGGGATAGGCGATGGTGACAATGACCCGGCTATTGGGCGTTGAAGTGCCGTCCGGCCACGAGGCGGTTACGGTCATATGCCGCATGTCGTGGAAAGCGATCCCGCTGTAGTTGCTCACCACCGCAGTTACGTTGCTTCCTCCGGAGTCGGCACAACCCGAGCTGGGGCCACTGCAGGAACTGCTGCTGGTGCCGTGCACGATGGCATAGCGCACCGCTTCCCGCGCGGCATTGCCCAGCACGCTGTAGGTGTAGATAGTCATGCAGAATTCGAAGATGAGGAAGGTGACGAGGAACAGCGTCCACACCGAGAGGGAAAATTCGATGAGCATGGCGCCACACTGATCGCGCCGGAACTGCACCGCAAGACCTCGCATGGTGTCACGAGAATGATTTCGAGACTTCATCAATCGATTGCCCGCATCTGCGCCTTCCAGTGAACGTTGAGCGACGGCATACTGAACGTGAAGAAGCTCACCGGAATAGGAGGGCTGACGGTGTACACCACATCCACGCGCTGAGTGATGAAGCCGTTGGCCGATTCAGGGTCCTGATCCGGGGTGTAGCTCAAGCTGCCGGAAGGAAACGTGCTGCAATTGGCAATATAGCCACCAGAAGTGCCCGAGCTTACGCCGATTCGCTTGGAGCAGACTTTAACCTGCGTCTTGGTGCTCATTTTGGTAAGCCCGGAAAGGTCGCCGCCCGCCAGGCCGGCCACTCCGTCGGTGTCCGCCAGGGAGCCTGCGACCCCGGCGACCGGCAGTTGTTGTTGCGCGGGAGAGACGAACCCTTGCGCGGAATACAGCACGGAGCTGCGCGAGGCGGAGGCGAGATTGGCGGCCACGATGAAGAAGTATCCGATATCAATCGCGAAGCACAGCATGAGCACGAGAATGGGCATGACTAAGGCAATCTCAATCAAACTTGACCCGTCGCTACGCCTGGCTAGCAACCTTGAACCGTCCTGGTGCAGCCGCTGTGGCTCTGTATCTTTGTCCCGGACGGCCGCAACCGCCGGGATCCGCTTCCGAGTTGTCCAGCAGCCTCTAACTGAATCCTAGGGCGAGGGCGCGGACGAGACCAAGAACAATTGCCGGGTTATGACGCGATACATTCCGGTTCTGGTGTCTGCCCAAAATGATCCGTTCGCCCGCCAGGAATTGCGATTGCGCGATGCGGTCACTCTCCCAGCCAGCCCGAAACCGCCGTTAGTCTGGGTGTGAGCTCGAATCTGCTGGCCCCTCCCGAAGTCGAGATCTGTCCGCCAACCGATCTGCCACCCACCCGAGGCAGGCGTCGCTGGTGGAAAGTCGCATTCTCGTTTCCTGTGTTGCTGGGCCTGGTGCTGGCGGCCTCGATTTTTGTTTTGGACAGTGGCAGCATAGCCGACCCCGATATCTGGTGGCACCTGCGGAATGCGGAATATTTCGCGCAAACCCACTCCGTAGTGCAGCAGGACATGTATTCCTTCACCGTGAAAGGCAGCACGTGGATCAACGAAGCCTGGCTGGGAGAACTGCCGTACTACTTCGGCTGGCGATGGTTCGGCATCCGCGGCATTTATCTGGTCATGCTGGCCGAGGTAGAAATCATTCTTCTCGGTGTGTTCGGACTCGCCTGCCTCAGTTCGAAGAATGTGAAAGCGGCATTTTTCGCCTCCTGGCTGGCGGTGTGGCTGGCTACCGTCTCCTTCGGCCCGCGTACGTTGTTGGTCGGCTGGATATGCCTGTTGCTCGAGCTTTTCATTCTCGATCAATACCGGCAAGGTAAGGACCGGATTTGGCTGCTGCCGATTCTGTTTATCCTGTGGGCGAACCTGCATGGGTCCTGGCTGATCGGGATGGGATTCTTCCTCTTGTTCGTTGCTTCGGGATTGGTTCAAGACACGTGGGGACGGATCGAGGCGACGGGTTGGACCGGGGCGCAATTCAGGAAACTCATTCTCGTGGGCGGATTGAGCGTTGTGGGACTGTTCCTCAATCCCTACACCTACCATCTGGTCTTCTATCCCTTTGACTTTGTCTTCCGCCAGCGGCTCAACATCAATCACGTCGACGAATGGGTGAGTCTGGATTTTCACAGCGTGCGGGGTAAGGTGCTGTTCGGAATGCTGGCTGCGATCCTGGTCCTCGCTTTCGTGCGCAAGCGGACATGGCGGCTCGATCAGATTGCATTTCTCCTCCTCGCCTTCTACGCCGCGATGACCTATAGCCGTTTCTTGTTTCTGGCTGGAGTCGTGCTTACTCCGATGCTGGCCAGGGAAATGGATTTCTTTCCGCGGTATCGGCCGGAGATCGATAAGACTTGGCTGAACGCGGCGTTGATGATCGCAATCCTGTGCGGGTGTGTGTGGAGATTTCCTTCGCGCGATTACCTGCTCCGCGATACTGTGCGGCAGTATCCGGTGAAAGCGCTTCCCTACCTGCTGCAGCACCCGCCGCAAGGAAATGTCTTCAACGATTGTCTTTGGGGCGGGTATCTGATCTGGAATGCACGGCAGATCCCGGTGTTCATCGACTCACGTATCGATAGTTACGAACACAACGGGGTCTTTGCCGATTATCTGGATGCGATGGGGATCAAGCACACGCTGGAAATTCTCGACAAGTACCACATCCGCTACGTTCTCTATAAACAGGAGAGCCCGGTGGCATACCTGCTCATGCACAATTCCGGGTGGAGGACGAATTATCAGGATGGGACGGCGGTATTGCTGGAGCGAGTGGGGCCGGTGCCATAGACTTCTGCTGGTGCAAACTCGAAACAGCAGATCCCTCGCCGACTGAAGCCGGCTCGTGATGACAAAAAACAAGGGTCCCATCGCGGCGCACCTGAGGGTGCGCCCCTTCAAACGCCATTGAGCCGCCCGCAATTGCCGCTCGCGCGCTGCGATACAATGGCGCTGCCTATGCAGAATGCCGACGTATTGGTTGCCAGAAGCGCGCCACCGGCGCCTACCGCCGCACGCCGCGGCTGGCTCTCCTGGCTGGGAAAATACTGGGATTTCATAGCAGTGCTGTTGCTGGTGGCGGCTACCGTGCCGCCGTTCATGCTCTCGTCCAGGACGCTGCACATCGTCCGCCGTCCCGGACTGTTTGACGACTCCTGGGTGCTGGAGACCAGCTTCAAGGCATCGCGCGGATTGTGGTACGGGCGCGATGTAGCATTCGACTACGGTCCGCTTTTTCAGTGGCTTTCGAGCGCGCCCTCGCGATGGCTGGGTGTCTCGCTGGGCAGCATCTATGACACCTACAACACTCTGCCCTTGTGGTTTGGTTTTCTTCTCAGCTACCTGACGCTGCGGCTGCTGCTTCCGGAACAACGCGCATGGAAGCGCTTTCTGCTGTTGTTGCTGCTGTCGGTCTATTGGTCGCCTTACGATGTGCGTTCGCCGTTCGCCATCCTGCTGTTTGCGGTGATGGTGCGGGGATGGTATGCGGTGAGGCAGGAGCAGCTGAAGCCGCTCATCTTTGGCGCCGGCGCCGCCTTGCTTTGCGCCGCGGCATTCCTGAACAATGCCGACACCGGCATTTACGGCATTGTCGCTTTGCTGCTCTCGCTGGGCGGCATCGTGGTTGAAGGCTGGCCCGATGCCCGCTTCTGGCGCCGCTATGCCGCCGTCCTCGTGGCTTTCGGCATTTCCCTGGCGGTATTCGCCGTCATCATCAACTGCTTCATGGCGAGCGCCTTTGACTTCCGCTTCTGGAAGAGCGTAGTCGCATTCATCCGCGGCTATCGCTGGAACGCGCCGGCCGGGATGTTACCGCCCGACCGGAATTTCATGTTGACAGTAGTCATCGTGGGCCTCGGAGTATTTTTCATCCGCTGGATCGCGAAGAGTGAGCGCCCTACCGTAATCGCTGCGCGTCCGGGATTCCTGCTGAGCGCCTTCGGATTTGCCTGTGTCGCCCTGCAAAGCGGGCTGGTGCGATCGGACCGCAACCACATCGGTTATGCAGTCTTTCCTCTACTTTTCCTGACGGGCGTGGTGTTGTTTTCGTTTCGCGGACGGGCGGCCTCTGCCGTCGCCGCGGTCGTCGGGACCTTGGCTTCGGTAATGCTGGCGGCGCCTGCCATTCGACCGGCATCGATCCGCTACCGGTATGCACTAATCCAAAATCCGATCGCCCAGTGTCCTCTCGGTTATGTCGAAGTCGATCGCGCCTGTTATCCGCAGCCGACTGCGGCGACAGCGCGAGTGGTTGCCGGCTACGTGCAAGGCCACACTGCGGCGAACGACTGGATCGTAGTCTTTCCTTATCAGTATCTCTATGGGTTGATTTCGCGGCGTAACGTTGCCCAAGGCGTGGAGCAGGCATTTCTGGCGCATGATGCGTACCTGAAGCAGTTGAACGTCGATGGGCTCGACCACCAGCCCGCCCCGCTGGCGCTGTATTTTCCCGATGCTGAGCCGAGCGAAATACCCAACGGCAATCTGAGCCTGGCCATCGATGAGGTCCCCAACCTGACCCGCAATCCCGAGATCTGGTTCTGGATGTTTCATCATTACCGAACCGATCAGCAGCTTTTGCCCGGCGTCATCGGATTGCAGAGAGACGACAGGCGCAAGCAAAGAATCTTGATGAACGCAGAGCCGCTGGGACTTGCGGCGAAGACCTATCCCATTCAGGAGCGCAGCACGACAATTAATCTCGGCGCCCCGTCATGGCCGCCGGGAGCTGATTTTTTGCGGCTGCGCCTGAAAGTGCGCTACAGCCCGTTGTGGAAACTGCGCAAGCCGGAGCGGATGCAGCTTGAAATCAGCCGCGCGGACGGCAGCGTCGAGCTTCAGTCCTTTGTGCTGCCCCCCAATGTCTCGACTGATGTGTGGTTTTATCCGTGGACAGAAGCCGATCTCGCCAACTATTTCGACGCCGACCCAAGCCGGTGGCGGAAAGGCAGCCGTTCCGCGATCGTGGGACTTCGTCTGCTGCTGACGCCCCTGGATTGGGTGTCGCAGACGCCGGAGGCGGTCACGGTTGAATCTGCCGATGCGGTGACGTTCAGCATGGGCAGTGAAAGTACCGATCATAACGTAGAGTCGAAATAGCGGGTGCCCCGTTCCAGCCCACTTATGGCTGGGGCGGGGCATTTGAGCGATGCTTCGGGCGCCCCTTCGACTGAGATCAGGGCAGGCTCTGGCCAACACCGGGCCAGAACGGGGCACACAAATTTTTCTGGCAGTCAGGTTCTGAGGGAGTCCGATTGTGAGAGAGTCAGGTTTGATACTCAGGCCGGCCTACCTTCGGCCGCTGATTCTCTTCCCCAACGCCTTGAGCGGAAAGCGAATGCCTTCCACAAGAATCCTGCGCGTGAACTTTGACTTACCGGAGCGGCGCTCGAAAAAAATGATGGGAAACTCGCAGAACCGGGTCCCGCAGCGATGGAGCGTGAACTTCATCTCCATCTGGAAGGCATAGCCTTCCGACTGGATTGCATCCAGGTCGATCTTGCGGAGGGTCTCGGCGCGGTAGCCGACAAATCCCGCGGTCAAATCGTGCGCGGGAATACCGGTGAAGGTACGCGCGTAGAGGTTGGCGCCAAAACTCAAAAAGTGGCGACGAATGTCCCAACCCTTCGCACCGCCCCCGGCTACATATCGCGACCCGATCACCACCGGATTCGTCCGCAGCAACTCAATCATCGTCGGCAGCGACTCGGGCGGGTGCGACAAGTCGGCATCCATCTGAATCATGTAGTCGGCAAGATTTTCCCGCAGGATTTTCTTGATCCCTTCGCGACAGGCAGAGCCGAAGCCGCCCTTCCCCGGGCGCGCCAGCAGATGAATGTTGGGATCGCTGGCCTGAAGCCGGCGAATCTCCTCCGAGGTGCCGTCGGGCGAGTTGTCGTCGACGAACAAAATGGGTTCATTGCCGGCGGCGCTGCGAATTCGGCTCACCAGCGGCGCGATGTTGTCGCGCTCGTTATAAGTAGGGATGATCAGCATTTTCGGGTGCATTATTACGCTACCACATGCATAACGGTTCAAGGTTGGGCCGAGGTGGTCTAAGGGGCGGAGAGGGTGAGCCGGACGGCGTCAGCCGAGTCGATGGTGATGGCCTGCGGCTGCTGCGAGACCCAATCCAGCGGCGTAGCCCAGAGTCGCAATCCGGTGATGGCCGAATGCGCGTCCGGCCGCCAGCGGCCCTCGTCAGCGTTGAAATAGTTGGCCAGCTCCGGTGCATCCCACGGATAGAACCAGACGTCGGTCGCCACATTGGGCTGAACCAGAAACCACTGAACGTCGCGCGTGCCGTTGGCGCGCGTGATCTCCAGTTGCAGGCGTTCCGGCTTCCGCAGCTTCCACCAGAGGGGATAGTGAACCGTGAGGCGCAGGCGCAGGAAATCGAAGCCGCTGGGCCAGCTCGGAGTTCCCAGGTTCGTCACCGACTCCCGTTGATCGATCTGGTAACTCCGGCTGGCGAGGCCCAGCGGCTGCGATTCCAGCTTGAGACGTGCAGAGCGTGAATCATCACGCTCCAAGCCGACCACGCCGGGACTCAATTGCTGCACGCTGCGGTAGTGACGAACCATCCAGAACCATACCTCGGGCGTGCGCGTGAAGTTCGGGATTCCATCCACCGGCATGCTCAGATAGTTGCGCGACCAGCGCGCCACGTCAGCTTGCGACCAGTGATTCAGGTCGGCGTCTGGCAGATAGAGAGCCGCCGCCGGCGTTCGCTGCAGGCCCGAAAGCTCGATCTGCGACAGCAACGGCCCGCTTGCGGTGTAGGCCTGCATCAATCCGCCCGCCACGTTGCGCCGCGAAACTAGTCCAAACATCGTTTGGTAGGGGAAAACGAAGATGGAATCGTCCGCCACACTGTGCTGGCCGAGAAAGGCAGCAGCACTGCTGAGCATCTGTGGCGTGAGCGCCTCCTGATAGCAGGCGCGATCGAATTCGCTGTAGCCGGGTGGACACTCCATCATCGGGTTGCGTAGCTCACCATAGAGGCGGATCACGCTGGACGGCCGGAACGCCGGGTGAGAAAACAACATGGAGCACGCGAGTGCAATCACGACTCCGGCCAACGATGCCCGGCCCCGAAAAGAGAACAGGATGGCGCTGGCGAGCGCAATCATCGCAAAGTCGCCGATGATCACATGTCCTACATCGGAGCGTACCAACGCGCTTTGCATCATGGCCAAGGCGAAAATAAAGCCGCCAACCAGGAATGCCGTGCGTTGCGTGAAGCGGATGTCGCCCGTGCGCCGGGTAACGGCGCGTCCGGCGAAAATCGCTAAGCCGATCAGCACCGCGCCCAGCAGATACATAGTTCCTTCCGCAGTCATTGCCGCGGGGGTCGCCCATCTATAGGCGGCGACCTGAGCGAAGGAGTCCCTCCAGAATTTGAAATTCAAGGGCGTGGCCATTGCCGCGTTAATGGCAATCACGGCGACAAGCGATGCCAGGACAAATGCTCCGAGGGCGGAAAGCAGCTTGCGAGTAAAATCCGTTTCGCGCGCACGCTCAACGGCAATAGCCGCGACAGAAATGAACCAGGCGGCGGTTACGTACACGCCCGTGTCACCGGCGATCAGGAACGCTGCACCGCAGAGCAAGGCAGCGAGAATGCCTAGCCCGTAGCCCCGGCCTCGTCCTTCACCAAGCCGATACCAGCCTCGCAGGAAGACCGCGAACAAAAACAGCGGAACCGTCGTGCGCAGCGAGGCCTCCCAGAAGGAGCAGAGCATCAGCAGCAAGACGAAACGCTTCCACGCCAGCTGTTCAGGGAGCAGGAGGCGAAGGGTGAGGTAAGTAAACAGGATGGCGCACCACAGCGGAAAGGTGTTCCAGGTCACGTACAAGCCGCCCACCGACAGCGGCATGGAACGCGCCGGAATGGACGACAGCCATTGGAAGAACGGGCCGTGAGTGAAGGCGACGTCACGGCCCACCCAGATGCCGCGCAGCGCCTTGAAGCTGGCATCCAAGTGCCAGTTGTCGTCGATTAACCCAAGATTAGGTACGAAGGCGACGGTCCGAGGCACCAACCACGCGGTCGGAAACGATCCCAGCATCAGCAGCACAACGCCCAGGAGGTCCCAATATTTCTTGAGCAGAGTCACCGGGCGTGTATCGGCGGAAGGGGCCGCAGCGGTGTGTTCTGTGGGTGGCGCGACATCGAGCTTCTCCATAGACGACACACATTCTACCTTGCGCGTCACCGGCTATTGACGTCATAGGTTCCCCGGTGGGCGGTCATGGCAGGCCGGGCCGATTGCTGAAAATACAGGATGGTTTTCCGTACCGTGGTGCTAAGATGAGCTTAAGCGTCGGCAGCATTCCTCGTGCTCTGTCGATCTACAATGCTGTCAGCGACTTCCGGGCATCGATTTCGAGTCCGGTGGCATCTACTCAGATTGCCAAGAATGTGAACGTGTGTCCGTGCAGAATACGATCGTTCAGCCAAAGATATTGGGTTCGTGGAAAGAGATCGCATGCTACCTGGGTAAAGGTGTGCGCACCGTGCAGCGCTGGGAACGGCACCTCGAGCTGCCGGTCCGGCGGCCCAACGGAGCGGCCAAGGGCGTAGTTTGCGCGTTGCCAGAAGAACTGGATCACTGGTTTGCACAGTATTGGGGGCAGAGGACTGCGGGGCCTGCGGCTCCGCCCCCAAACGGCAACGGCCCAGCTCTGCACTCGAACGGATCGGGCGGCAGCAACGTACGAGATAACCTTCGGACGTCCCGCGAGCTGATCGATACTAACCAGCGCCTCATTACCGACCTGGCGCGCTTTGTTCAAGGCGTACGGGAACAATGTGAGGTGCTTGCCGTGCACTCAGCTACTTTTCCGAGGAAGAACAACAAGGCTGACGCGAAGCGCGCTTCTTCCTAAGCCGCGTTCTTCTGCGCCATCGACAGATGGCCCTCGCCGGTGATTTCCTGTTCGGCTTGTAACCAGTCCTCGACATCGTGGCCTGGAGCCATGCCGCGCTGCAGATAAATCTCAAGATCCCGTTCTTTGATCTGTGTTTCCCGCCGTGCTTCGTCGTAGCACCTGGCCCATTTCCGGCTCTACCCGAAGGCCGCAATTCCTGTCATACTCACAATCCAGAACGCATAATCACTGTCTACGCACTGGATGCGAGGCTACTGTCGCTGAGCAATCGCCCTGTTCACGGCTCGCCCGGTACGAGAGGAGACATGCAGAGTTCGGCCAAACAAATTTTGCCGAGCAACCGTTCACAGCGAATCGAGCAGAAGGTGAACACCACGCCTGTCTGGACGATCGTGGTAGCGGGCCTGTTGGGCGTTTTTTACCTGGTCACCAGTATCTACATCGCCGCCCACCGTCTGTTCTGGTTTGACGAGCTTTTTACGTTGCACATCGCGCGCCAGCCGACTTGGGCTATGGTCTGGGCGGCGTTGCGTCACGGCAGCGACGCGCTACCCCCGGTGTACTACTTCGTGGTCAGGACATTCGATTCGCTGTTTGGACCGGGCGAAATTGCTGCCCGGCTGCCATCGGCTCTGGCCCTGGTGTTTGGGTTGCTGGTGATTTTCGACTGCGCTCGTCGGCTCACGGATGGTCTGTATGGTTTGATCGCGCTCTCCGTTGCCACCTGCTCCTTCCTCCCCTATTACGGATATGAGGCGCGGTCGTATGCGATTTATTTTCTGCTGGCCGCGATCGCGTTTTGGTTGTGGACGTATCCCGCCGGCAGCAAGAGATGGCCGGCAATTTTATTCGGCGCGACGTTTCTGGTGGGAGTTTGCTTCCATTACTACTTCGTCCTGTGTCTTGCGCCTTATTTCCTGTGGGAGCTGCTGCACTGGAAACGCGGACAACGCCCTTCGGCAAAGCTCATTGCAGGAATTGTCGGCGCAGCTATTCCGGTACTGCTCTTCTCGCCACTAATCCTGTCGTTCTCGCATAAATTCGGCGGCGGGTATTGGAACCGGCCGTCGTTTATGGAACTGCGGGCGATCTTCTCGCAAGTGTTTCCCGACGGACTCTTCCTGCTGGCGCTGATGATGGTGTGGATTGTGCTGGCGCGAAGCGACGAGCAGCGGCAAACCGAGTTCGTGCCGATGCAGCCCTCCGAGGCTGTCGGCTGGCTTTTCTTGGGAGTGCCCCTGGTTGCCTTCGCCATAGCGGAGTGGAAGACCAACGCGTTCTTCAGCCGCTATTGCATTGGCGTGCTTCCCGGGGTGGCGGTGGCGTTTGCATTTTGTCTATGGCGCCGCTTTCGGCAAACCCGACTGGTGTCGCTGGGCATTTTTCTACTGCTGGCGACCTGGGGAATGGGGCAACAGCTTAAGGTCGTGGAGCGTCCCGCCTCAATCGAAGCGACGGGTATACGCGAATTCCTGCAGGTTGAGAGCTCGCTGCAAATCGAGGGTAAACGATACTTCGTATTCTCCGGACCGCTGGTGTTTCTGGAGGCGCAATACTACGCCAATCATCCTGACGAATGCGTGCTGTTGCTGCCTGACGATTTCAACCGGCCGACGGCGGGACGGGATCCGTACCTGCATCAGCGCCTGGAATTGAATCTCTCGCCCTACCATCCCATGCAGTTCTGGACGGTCGACGACTTGCGCCGTCATGCCGGAGAATCGGCGTTGATCGATCCCACCGAAGAGACGCTGAGCAGCCTGGCGCGCGCCGGCATCACTGTCCGGACGCGATTCTCCAGCCCGATGCAGGTACTGTATCCGCAATGAAGGATGGGAGCACGAAAGCCAGCGCGGGCGGGAATCAGAAACGCGAAGAAACGTTCGTTCGAATGCAGGCGGGGCGTGGACCGGCGAGCTGAGGTCACAAACCGGCTCAGTCGCCGGCTAGCACTCCTCGTCGGCAGGCCGCCAGTACGGTGAACGCTTCTTGGACCGGCCCGCGGTCTGCGGCGCAGGCATATCGATGTGACGGCTGAAGCGCTCGACCACCGCCTGCTTCATGTCCTCTTTCCTGAGCTGGCTCACCAGGTTAGGGTTAATAGCAGGAGCTGCCGGGACGTCTTCGAGGTTCACGTTTTTTTTCAGCATTGTGTCTCCCAAATGCTTTTGTAACGCAGTTCGGGGACGAACTCTGTGACGCAGATCAACTGCGGACGTGACCTGTGGCCAATTTGGGATGGAGCCTCAATAGTTTCGATTTGGGCTTATGGCCGCGTTCAGGTGTCACCCTGAGTGCCGATGGGTCTGCGGCCCACCGAAGGAAATGAAAATCATGGGGGTGCCGCATTCTGGCCTTCTTTCGGCCAGGGTGGGGGCAAGCCGGCCCCGCCCTGGCCAAAGGAAGGCTAGAACGGGGCACCCAGCACATTCTGCCTTAGGTGCTCGCCGCCGGCGCTTTCTCCCGCTCCAGCATTGACTTCACAATGACGTAGAGCACAGGGATGAAGAACAGGTTCAACGCGGTGGAAACAATCATTCCGCCGAAGACCGTGGTACCCACCGAGTGACGGCTCTCCGATCCGGCTCCGCTGGCGAAGACCAGCGGCAGCACGCCGAGGATGAATGCGAACGAGGTCATCAGAATGGGGCGGAGGCGAATGCGCGCTGCCTCGACCGCCGCTTCGCGGATGGAGAGTCCTTTGTGGCGCAACTGCTCGGCAAACTCCACAATCAGAATGCCGTTCTTGCTGGCCAGGCCGATCAGCATCACCAATCCGATCTGGCAATACACGTCGTTCAGCTGACCGCGTACGGATTGCGCGATCAGAGCGCCCAGCATCGCCATGGGCACGCTGAGCATGATGATGAACGGCAGCACGAAGCTTTCGTACTGCGCCGACAGCGTGAGGTAAACCAGCAACAGACCCAGGCCGAAGAGCATTGCCGACTGGCTGCCGGACTTAATCTCCTCCAGCGAGAGACCCGACCACGAGTAGTTAAAGCCCAAGGGCAGCTTCTTCGCTACCTGCTCCATGGCCGCGAGCGCCTGGCCGGAGCTGTAACCGGGCGCGGCCGAGCCATCGATCTCCGCCGAGCGGAACAGGTTGTAATGGGTGATCACCTGCGGCGAGGTGGATTCATTGATTCTCACCAGGTTATCGAGAGGAATCATCTCGTTGGTGTCGGAGCGAACATAGAATTCGCGGATGTCGCGCGGCTGTTTGCGGAATGGCTGGTCCGCCTGGACATAGACACGGTAAGCGCGATTGTTGAAGTCGAAATCGTTGACGTAGGCGGAGCCCATGTAAACCTGGAGCGCATCGCTGATCTGCTGGATGGGCACTTGCAAGCTGCGGGCTTTGGCACGATCGATATTGACCACGAACTGGGGATCGTTGGCAGTGAAAGCGCTGAAGAGGCCCTTGAGATCTTTGCGCGAGTTCCCTTCCCTCACCAGACCCTGGGTAACGTTGAAGAGCTGTTGCACCGTGTTGCCGCCCTCGTCCTGCACCTCGAAGGTAAAGCCGCCGAAGCTGCTGATACCGGCAATCGCTGGAGGCAGAAACGGGAACGCCTGCACGTCGGTCAACTGGCTCAACGCTCCGCGAAGGCGATTCACAACGGCGGAGGCGGAATTCTCTGCTCCCTTCCGTTTGTCGATGTTGGCCAGGTTGAGAAACACCATACCTTTATTTGCACCACTACCGGTGAAGCTGAATCCCACTACGGTGAAAGCGCCAGTGATGTCCTTCTCTTGGGCACAGACCGCCTCGACCTGCCGCATCGCCTTCGACGTGTACTCGACCGAAGCTCCCTCCGGCGCTTGCACGGTGATCATGAACCAGCCCTGGTCTTCATCCGGCACGAAGCCGGTCGGCACCAGCTTGTAGACGACGTAGGTAGCCGCCAGTCCGGCAAAGAAAACCGCCAGCACCAAGTACCGCAGCCGAATCGCTTTCTTCGCGCTGTAAACGTAATAGGCGGTGGTGCGATGAATGATGTGTTCTACGCCGCGGAAGAAAACATTCTTCTTGCCCCTCTCTGGGCGTAGCAGAAGCGCGGAAAGCGATGGCGTGAAAGTGAGCGAGTTGAACGCGGAAATCGCGATGGAGAAGGCGATGGTGAGCGAGAACTGTTGATACAGCAGTCCCGTAGTGCCGGGGAAAAACGCCACCGGCACGAATACCGCCACCAGGACCAGCGAGGTCGCAACTACCGCGCCGGTCACTTCGCCCATGGCTTCCGATGCGGCGAGGTGGGAGTCGCAACGCTCCTCGCCCATGTGGCGCTTGATGTTTTCGATCACCACAATCGCATCGTCCACCACCAGCCCGGTTGCCAGAACGATGCCGAACAGGGTCAGCGTGTTGATGGAGAAATTCAGCAGCCGGATGAAAGCGAACGCTCCCACCAGCGACACGGGAATGGTGACGGCCGGGATGAGCGTACTGCGCCAATCCTGGAGGAAGACAAACATCACGATCATCACGAAGATGATCGCCTCCACCAAGGTCTTCAGCACCTCGCGGATGGAGTCGCCGACGAAGGTTGTGGTGTCGAAGGCGACCGCGTAGTGGAGCCCGGGGGGAAAGCGTTTGGAAAGCCGCGCGAGTTCGGCGCGAACCGCTTTGTCAACGTCGAGGGCGTTAGCCGTCGGCAACTGGCTGACGCCGATGCCGATGCCGTTGTAGCCGTTGTAACGAAGCTTGCCGCTATAGTCCTCCGCCCCCAGTTCCGCATGGCCCACGTCGATCAGCCGAACCAGTGCCCCGTTGCTACCCGGCTTGAGAATGATGTTGTCGAACTGCGCTGCCTCCGTCAGCCGCCCAACCGCGCGCACGCTGATCTGGTACATCTGGCTGGTAGAGGCGGGCTCGGCGCCCACCTGCCCGGCAGCAATCTGCACGTTCTGCTGCTGCAATGCGGAGACCACATCGGAGGCGGTCAGGCCGCGCGCCGCTAGGCGCGCAGGGTCCAGCCATAAGCGCATGGAGTATTTGCGCTCACCGAAGATTTGCACATCAGCTACGCCCTGAATACGTTTCAGAGCATCCTTCACGTAAATGTCGATGTAATTGCTGACGAACTCGTCGGTATAACGATTGCCCTCGCTGTAGAAGCCGGCGGCGAGTACGAACGAGCTCGCCACCTTGTTGATGGTGACGCCGGTGCTCTTCACTTCATCGGGCAGTCGACCCATGACGCCCTGAACGCGGTTCTGCACGTCAACCGCGGCCAGATCGAGAGGACGTGTCAGCTCGAAGGTAATGTTGATGGAGCTACTGCCATCATTGCCGCTGCTGGAGGTCATGTAGCGCATGCCCTCTACGCCGTTGATGGCCTCTTCCAGAATGGTGGTCACCGACGACTCAACCGTGGTGGCATTGGCTCCGATATAGAAAGAGTTGACAGAAATCTGCGGCGGGGCAAGCTGCGGAAATTGCGCAATCGGCAGAAACGGAATGCATACCGCTCCCGCGATCACGATGAAGAGCGAGGTAACGGTAGAGAAAACCGGCCGCTTGATGAAGAAATCGGAAAACAACCAGTGCCACCCTCTTATTTGTCATCCTAAGCGGAGGCGACCCGCCTTTGGCCGCCGGAGTCGAAGGATCCCTATACTAAGCCGGGCAGTCCTAGGGGAAATAGAGATACTCGCCTGTCGAACCCCACGACAGGCTCGCTCAGTATGACAGACGATACTCCCTATTGCTCAATCCGAATCGGCACGCCATCGGCGAGGTTCTGACCGCCGGAGACCACAACCTGGTCGCCGGCCTTCAATCCGCTCACCACGCTGTAATCGTTGCCAACGATTTCGCCCAACTGCAGGGGACGCTGGTGGGCCACTAGCTTCCCGTTGTCCTGCTCGGCGACAAAGGCAAAGAACTGGCCGCTGACCCGCTGCACTGCGATCACCGGTACGGTTATGCCCTGGTGGGTGCTCCACACGATGCGGGCGCGCACCAACTGCATCGCGCGCAGAACATCGGCGGCCTGATCTGCCGGCGCCTTCACCAAGATTGACTGCGTGCCCGTCTCCACCTGCGGCGAGATGAAATAGACATTGGTCTTCAACAAAACCTTACCGCTTTGATCGAGCACCTCAACCGGCGCACCCATGCGAATACCTTGCGCGTGCTCCGACGGTATGGAGATGTACACCTCCAACCCCGCGCGCTCATCGATGGTGGTCAGCACGGTGGTGTTGGTGACGCGGTCGCCCACATGCACCGGTACGTCACCCACGATTCCATCGGTCGGAGCGAAGACGTTGTAGTACTTCAGTTGCACCTGCGAGGAGAAAATCTGCGCGTCGAGCGCCTTCACGTCGGCAGCCGCCGCATCGTAATTGGACTGCGCCTGCTCCAGGTCCTGCTTGCTCATTACCCCGCTGGCGGCCAGCGCCCGGGTGCGGTCGTACTGGGACTTGGCCCAGGCCAACGTCGCTTCCTTCGATTTCTTCTGCGAGTCGAAATTTGACACCGCCGCCACCTGCCGCCGGGGATCGATCTCCATCAGCGTGTCACCCTTCTTCACCAATTGTCCGGAGTGCACATGGATGCCGAAAATCCAGCCCTCCACGTCGGGCATGATGGTGGCCGAGTGCCGCGATTTGATGGTGGCAACGTACTCCGAGGCCTCGCCAATGGGATGCTCCGCCACCGCCTGCACTTTGACGGGCATGGTCGGAACCGCAGGAGGAGCATCGGCGCGGCCGCGGCTGCAACCGGCGAGTAGTAATGTCAGGCCGAAAGCGCCCACCGCGAGCAGCGCCACCCTGACGGCGCGCGCACGGAGGACGCGTGATCGCGCCCCGGAACTGCGACGGGTCATAAAATCCTAGTCCTATGAATAACGAGCAGTGGATCTTCTGTTGGCTTCTATATCGATGCCTAATTCTACCCTGAGCTTCCAATTCAGTGGGAAAACATCAATGAGGATGAGACCGGTGCAGAACCAGCCGGGATAACGTGCAGGAGTTGGGCATCGGCACCTGAGCATAAGGGGCGGCAGGGTTACACCGTGCGAACGTGTTCGACTCGGCACGCGGGCATGTGCAACCGCCCCTACTCCGCCGCTTCGTCCCGCGCTTCCGCCGTCCCCATCCGATGCTGGACGTGTGACCATACGAAATAACCGAGGGCCGCCAGGATAACCACCAGAATCAAGGCGTCCAGGCGATGGAACCATGCCTTGAGCCGGGGATCGGTTTCCCAGCGCTCACCCAGCCGCATTCCGATGTAGGCCAGCACGAAGCACCACGGCCACGAGCCGATAAAGGTGTAGATATGGAATTTCAGTCGCGGCATGCGCGCGATGCCCGCCGGTAGTGCGATAAACGTCCGGATCACGGGCAGCAGGCGGGCGATCAGCACCGCAATCGCGCCGCGCCGCTCGAAGAATCGGTCGGCAATACTCAATTCGCGCTGGCTGAGAAAAATGTAGCGGCCATATCGCTCGACCAGCGGCCGTCCGCCGAAGTAGCCGATCTCATACGCCAGTACCGAGCCCAGGTTGCAGCCCAGCGCTCCCCAGGTGGCGACGGCCAGCAGGGAGAAGCGCCCGGTATAAACCAGGTAGCCGGAGAACGGCATGATGATCTCCGACGGCAGCGGAATACATGCCGATTCGATGGCCATCAGCAGCATCACGCCGGGATAGCCCGAGGCCGAGATGACGCCGATGATCCACGCCCCTACAAGTTCTAGAATGTGAGCAATCATGTGGTTGAAGAATAACTCAGAATGAAGTTGTGAGCTTGTGACAGGCGCCCAAGGTCAGTTTGTCACTCCGGTCGAGCAGCCGCCGTGTTCGGCTGCGAGCGGAGGAATCTGCGGTACACATCGCGATGCCGACTCAACCGCATACTTGTAAATCTTGCGATTCTTGCCGATGTCTCGGAGCGGAGATCCTCTTCGGCAAGCTCAGGGCAGGCTCTCGACTCACTTCGTTCGCTCGGGATGACAGTTCGTTGGCGACTCGTAGCTTGCAGCTCGTGGCTCGCAGCTATTCGCCCAATCCCAGCCATTCCCCCAGCTTTTCCACCGGACACCTCACGCCCACGAAGAACTGCCCGAAGGCAGCATACACAGCGCTGACCTCGTCGAAGCGCATCTCGTAAATCAGTTTCTTGAATACCAGCGGATCGGGGGCGAACAAGTCCACGCCCCACTCCCAATCGTCGAAGCCGATGGAGCCGGTGATGATCTGCTGCACTTTGCCGGCATAGCGACGTCCCACCATGCCGTGCTCTTCCATCTGCCGCTGGCGCTCTTCGATGGGCAGCGTGTACCAGTTCTGCCGCTCGCCACGCTTGCGGTCCATGGGATAAAAACATAGATAGCGGCTGTCGGGGATCTTGGGATAGAGCCGTGGGCGCATCGCCTGGCGTTGCCGCTCCATGGTCTCTTGCACTTCCCGGTTCCACTCCTCCGAAAGCGGCGCTACGCCTCGCTCCGCGAGCTGTCGAAACAGCTTCACGCTCGAATCGTAGAGGCCTAGTTCGATAACGGACAAATAAGAGTGTGCGGGCTCCAGGTATTCCTGCAACGCGGTACGATTCAGCTCGAGCTCGGCGGCGTTCAGATCGTCGAATGACTCGCGGAAGTGCACCAGCATCAGATCGCCCTTGTGGCCTAAGAGAGAGTACGCAGCAGTGTGCCCGGCTCGTTCGCTCGGCGCAAGGGTAGCCTGAGCCTCGAGTGCAATCTCCTGCTGGCGTGATGTGCTTAGCTTGCGCCACTCCGCCCAGCGGAAGCGGAACATCTGATGCAGCACACTCAAGCCCTCGAGTGTGAGTGGGACCGCGTGAAGTTCTGTCGATGCAGTCTGTACGACCGAGTTGGAGGCCATCTCTAAAACCTCAAGGCTGATGGAAACGCCTTCTCATTGTAATCCGGCGGTCCCGGATCTCGGGCCTGCCGTTATAATCTCCTCTCGACCTTTTGGAGATCACCATGCCCCGCGGCATCCAGCCTCGCCGGCCTTCGCGCAGCGGACGTCAGGACAAAGTTACGAGCGCCGTCCGCGCAAAAACTCGTATTGCCAAGCCTTTACCTTCTCAAAAAAAGTCGATACCAAAGCCGGCGAAGGCAGCAGGCAGGTTGTCCCGTAAGGCTGCCACCGCCGGTAAGCGCTACAATCCGCTGGCGCCCGAGCGCGTGGATGAAATCCTGGCGCGCCTTGACCAGCGCTATCCTGCCGCAACCTGCGCCCTGCATCACAACAGCGCATGGGAGCTGCTGGTGGCGACTATTCTCTCAGCGCAATGCACGGACGTGCGCGTCAACATGGTCACTCCTGTCCTGTTCGAAAAGTACCCGACCCCGGAAGCCTTTGCTGCCCTCAAACCAGAGGAACTGGAAGACGACATTCGCTCCACAGGTTTTTTCCGCAACAAGTCGAAGTCGCTGGTCGGTGCGGCGCGCAGAATCATCAGCGACTTTGGCGGCGAGGTGCCGCGCACCATGGACGAGTTGCTGCAAATCCCCGGCGTGGCGCGCAAGACTGCCAACGTCGTGCTCGGCACCTGGTACAGAATCGCCGACGGCGTAGTCGTCGATACCCATGTGCAGCGCATCTCGCGGCGGCTGGAGCTGACGAAGAACGAGGACCCGCAGAAGATCGAGCAGGACCTGATGAAGGTGGTCCCGCGCGAGAAGTGGATCATCTTCGCCCACCAGATCATTCTGCATGGCCGCGCGCTGTGCATCGCGCGCAAGCCTAAGTGCGCCGATTGCCCGCTGGAAAATCTCTGCCACGCCGCCGACAAGACGTGGAGCACAGTGGAGATTCACAAGACGGCAAGGCTGTAGATCATGCACGAGGGGATAGGGGTTAGGGGATAGGCAGCATCGAAAAGCTCGAAAATATTTCGCACTGCCAAGGTTCACACGTCCTTCAGTTGTTCCTCCGTCATTCCAAAGTAATGGCCGAATTCGTGGATGACCGTCTGCCGGATCTGGTGGCGCAGGGCTGCCTCATTCGGAGAAACCGCCTCGATAT
Organism: uncultured Acidobacteriaceae bacterium; assembly: GCA_963785825.1. GTDB lineage: Bacteria > Acidobacteriota > Terriglobia > Terriglobales > Acidobacteriaceae > Bog-257. The sequence goes on from CAWAWQ010000006.1 coordinate 434,716, forward strand.
TTCTTTGATACAGCACGACATAGTCGGGACCGGCCGGCAACTGAAAGACACTCTTGTGGGTCATCGGAACGCCGTGAAACAGCCCCAGACGTAATATGTATGGCCTGCCCGGCTCAGGCGGCTCCTGATCGGGAGGGGAGTCCTCGACCAGAACGGCAACATTGCGAATGCGCGCGCGAAACTCTTGGGGCAAAGAGTCCAGCACTTCTTCGACAACCGTGGTGAATTCCTCGCGGGTCACGATTCCACTTTACGCGAAGTTACGCGAAATCCACGGCCTGCAAAGTTTTTGGCAGGGGCTGAAGCCCGAGCATTAATCGGCCGCTGGCGGCACGTCTGAATTGTCTGCGTGAGAGCGGTGCCGCCCCTACGGGGCTCCGATATGTTTTCCACTTCACCCAGGACTCCGCTACGCTGCGTCCTGGACTAACTGCGATACCACCCCTTCAGGATTCGATTTTCGTGTGTGATACTCCACCGCCGAAGCACAGAGCTAGCTCCCGCGCAGCCTCTGAGGACGTGCCCTGATAGAAAGCGAATTATGATATCTTGGCACTGCTTGGTGGTGAGATTGTGAAGAGACCTATAGCGTGCATGCTGTCCGTGCTTTTCGCGCTGACGCTCTGTGGGGCGCCAATCGCTCACGCCAGCCCGCACTCCTCGCTCACGAAAGCGGAGAAGGACGCGCAAAAATCGTGGAAGAAATACAGCAAGCAGTACAACGAACAGCAGAAGAAGGCGCTGAAGGCCCAGAAGAAATGGTTGAAGCAGTGGAATAAGGACCACCGGACGGTTACGACGGTGATCTAAAGGTCTAGCCATCACATAGTCTGGCATTTACAATCGGGCCGCTTGGATTCTTCGCTAGGTGCCTGCCTGCCAAATGCCTCGTCTGAGTAAACTCCAGAAGTCCAAACCAAGGTAAAATCGAGGGCTGCAATCGGCCTTACGCGGCCGGAGGTGCATATGTTCTATCTCTGGCGATTGTTGCTGGTCCTGCTGGTCGTTTTTTCCCCGTTTGCCGTTGCGCAGGAAACACACGAGCGTGGCGCGCCCGAGTCGTTGGGAACCGTCTCGTTTCCCATTTCGTGCTCGCCGGCGATGCAGCAGCAATTCAACCGCGCGGTTGCCCTGCTCCACTCCTTCGCATACACCACCGCCGAGAGCGCGTTTCAAGCGGTCGCCGATCAGGACCAGCATTGCGCGATGGCCTATTGGGGCATCGCTATGACTCAGTTTCACGAGCTCTGGGACCCGCCGCTTTCACCGGCAACAATTCCCGTTGCTCAGGAAGCGATCCGGAAGGCACAGCAGATCGGTACGACCTCGGAGCGCGAACGCGATTTTGTGGATGCGCTGGCGCTGATATTTCAAAATCCGGCGGCTCCCTATCCCACTCGGGCCCTGGACTACGAGCATGCGATGGCCAAGCTGGCAGCGAAGAACCCGAAGGATGTGGAAGCGCAGGTCTTCTACGCACTGGCGCTGTTGGCCAATGCATCTCCCGCGGACCGAACCCACGCAAATCAGAAACAGGCGGTCATTATCCTGGAACCGCTTTTTCGCGCTTACCCGCAGCATCCGGGAATTCCGCATTACCTGATCCATGCCTGCGACAATGCAGAAATGGCGTCTCAGGGGCTTGCCGCCGCGAGAGCCTACTCCAAGATTGCGCCGTCGGCACCGCATGCCCTGCACATGCCATCGCATATCTACACCCGGCTGGGCTTGTGGCAAGACTCCATTACCAGCAATATTGCGTCCAGAGACGCCGCGCACCAGCAGGGAGACACGGGAGAGGAGCTACATGCCATGGATTATCTGGTTTATGCCTACCTGCAAAGTGGAAAAGATAGCGAGGCGCTTGAGGTTGTCCGGCAACTGAGAAGTATGGAGAATCTGAAGAGCCGAAACTTCAAGGTAGGCTACGCCGCAACAGCGATACCGGTCCGTGATGCCGTGGAGCGCGGCCATTGGAAGGACGCGTCTAATATCGAGCCTCCGGCAACCGCTCCTCCTCACGTGATCGCCATTGCAGTTTGGGCTCGTGGCGTCGGACTTGCTCGTACTGGCCGTGCCGCCGAAGCGCGCAGCGAGGCCGATACGTTGGGCCGCCTGGAGCAGCAGTTGCGCGCTTCAGGCAGCGATTATTGGGCCGCGCAGGTTGCGGTTCTGCAGCGCGAGGTCATGGCGTGGTCAGCCCAGGCAGAGCGGAAACCGAAAGAAGCATTGGCTCTGATGCGCGAGGCAGCCGATGAGGAAGATGCTACCGAAAAGCTGCCGGTAACGCCCGGACCGATCATCCCCGCCCGCGAGCAGCTTGGCGATTTATTGCTGGAGCAAAATCAGCCGGCTCTCGCGCGCAAAGAGTTCGAGACAGCGCTCGTCAATGCCCCGGGGCGGCGTGGATCGTTGCAAGGCGTTGCGCAGGCTACCGAACTCTCTCAGCAAAGGTAATGGGTGCATTCCTGCGCCAGTCGTTTGATTGTCGGAAATCACACCTCGGGTGACGCGACATTCTCGCGCAGTCGGTCCCTCCCGTGTTCCTCTCCGATGCCCCTCACATCTACAATAGAGCCCTGTGATCTCATCTCACTTGAAACTGGAAACTCGAAACTTGAAGCTGGTTCTCGCTATCATTTTCGCTATGACGACCCTGACCGCCTTCGCCCAGCAACCGCTCGCCGCGCCCCAAGCCATTACTGATCCCACCAAACTGGAGAGCAAGACTGTTGCTGACATGCAGGCGTTCTCCATCGAGAAGCTTTACATGACCCGCCAGATCGGTGAGGCGACGTGGTCGCCGGACGGCAAGCAGGTTGCGTTTATCTCCAACATCAGCGGGCGGAGCAATCTTTGGCTGGTGCCGGCAGCCGGCGGCTGGCCGACGCAGTTGACCATCAGCGACCAGCGGCAGACCCAGCCGGTGTGGTCGCCGGACGGTACCTGGATCGCCTACATCTCCGATCACGATGGCGACGAGCAGTGGGACATTTTCTTGGTCTCGCCCAAGAGTGGCGACGTGGTGAATGTGACCATGTCGCCCGACAGCGCCGAGGTTGAGCCTGCCTGGTCGCCCGACGGGCGACAGATCGCCTATGCCACCAAGCCCAAGACCGGCTCCAGCTACGAGATCGAGCTGATGGACGTGGCGACGCGGCATGTGCGCCATCTGACGAAAGACACGCCCAAGGAGCTCAGCAATGACGGCCCCATTTTCTCGCGCGATGGCAAGTTTCTGGTTTACACGCAGTCGCACGCCAGCGGCAAAGATGCCAATGTGTTTTTGCTGGACCTGGCCAGCGGACAGAGTGCGAACCTGACGCCGCACGAAGGCCAGCACAACTATTTCGCAGCTGATATTTCGCCCGACGGCAAGATGGTGCTGATCACTTCCGACGCGCACAACGGCTATGACAATGTGGGACTGATCGACATTGCCAGCAAGAAGATTGAGTGGCTCACCGACGAGAAATGGGAATTGGGCGCGGGCTCGTTCTCGCCGGATGGCAAGTCGCTTACCTGGACTGCCAATATCGACGGCAACACCAACATCTATTCCTACGACATCGCCGGCCGCCATGCGGAGGCGCTACCGATCAAACCGGGCGTCAACACCCTGGCCGGCAATCCCGTTCCATACACGCGCGACGGCGCCAGGCTGCTCTACCACCACAACGGGGCCGACGCGCCCAGCGACCTCTGGGTTTATAACATTGCCTCGAAGCAGTCGCAGCAAATCACGCGCGCTCTGGTGGGCGGACTGCGTAGCTCCGATATGGTAGAGCCGTATCTGGTGCATTATCCCAGCCGCGACGGCAAATGGACTCTCTCGGCTTTCGCGTACGTGCCCAACAACATTCAGCGCAACGGCAAATTCCCGGCGATCGTATACATTCACGGTGGGCCGGCGTCGCAGGCAGTCGATTCGTTCAATCGATTCATCCAGTACATCGTGAACCAGGGGTATCTGGTGATTGCGCCGAATTACCGCGGCTCAACCGGCTACGGGAAGCAATTCACCGACGCAAATCTGGGCGACTCCGGCGGCGGCGATCTGGCCGATGTGCTTGATGCCGCCGAGTGGATCAAGAAGAGCGGATTTGTCGATTCCAAGAAACTTATCGTGATGGGCGGCAGCTACGGCGGCTATCTCAGCATGATGGCGGTGACCAAGGCGCCGAATCTCTGGGCGGCCGCCGTTCCCATTGTGCCCTTCGTTAATTGGTTTACGGAGCTTGCCAATGAAGATCCCGGCCTGCGGGAATATGATCTGGCGACCATGGGCGATCCGGTCAAGAACAAAGCGCTATACGAGGACCGCTCGCCCATCAACTTCGTCGATAAGATCCAGGCGCCGCTGCTGCTGCTGGCGGGCGGCAACGACCCGCGCTGCCCGGCGCAGGAGGCCCAGCAGGTAGCCGATGCAGTCAAGAAACGGGGCGGCACGGTGCAGTTGAAGATCTACAAGGACGAGGGGCACGGCTTCGCGCGCGTGGAAAACCAGATCGACGCCTATCAGCGCGTGGCGGATTTCCTGAAGGTACATGTACCGTCGCCCGGCTGCGGGTGCTCGGTTTACGAGTAGCGGCTATTCGCTTTTGGCGACTCGCTGTTCGCCGTTCTTATTGAGTGGGATTCGAAACTGCCGCACGTACTTCAACGAAAACGGTGGGAACTCGGCGTACGAACAAGTCGAGGACACGACAACGGGCGAGCGCCGTAGGCGGAAGAGGATAGCCCAGCTCTTCAGAGCGGGGTAACCATGCCCCAAAAACCAGAGTCCCTTCAGGGACGGCACAATGCCGAGTCGGGTCCCCATGTTCAGACGCGGAACTTAACAGCTAAACGCCGGCCGCCGCTACTCGCTCCCTGGTTCTCAATTGCCGCCACTAGCCCGGGAATCGTGTATTCCCTGGCTTCGATGTCCACCGGCAGTCGGAACTCGCGCAAGGTTGCGGAGGTTACAGGGCCGATGGAGGCGCTGAGCACGCCATCGCCATCGGATTTCTTCAGAGCGGCGCGTGCCCCGCGCAGCCCAAGCAACCCCACGAAATTCTTTACCGTCGAGGAACTGGTGAAGGTGATCACGTGTGGGCGGCGCGCCGAACTGGCGAGCGCCACGCGCAGTCTCTTCTGCGACCGCTTCGGCGCCACCGTCTCATAAGCTTCGACCACATCAACCTCGGCGCGCATCTTTCGCAACTCGCGAGGAATCACGTCGCGCGCCACCTTGGCCCGCACCAGCAGCACCCGCTTGTTCCTTACACGAGCTCGCAATGCGGCCACCACCGATTCAGCGACATACTCCTTAGGGGTGACGGCTACGCGCAGCCCCTGCTGTTCAATGGCTTTTTTCGTGGCGGGACCGATTGCCGCAATCTTCATCCGGTCCAGCACCGCCGGATCGAGCTTCTTTTTTCGCATGCGTTCGAATAGCGCTTCCACGCCATTCACGCTGGTGAGAATCAGCCAATCGTAGGTTGCGAGATCTCGCAACGACCCGTCGAGTGCTTTGTAGGAAGCGGGCCGGCGAATCTCGATGAAGGGAATCTCGATGACTTCGCAACCCAGTTCGCGCAGGGCGGACGAGAGGATGCCCGCCTGCTTCTTGGCGCGCGAGACCAGCACACGGCAACCGGTTAGCTCTTGGTTTATGGACGAAGTTTTTGCCACTGATAGGGGTCCTTCGACTCCAGCGTCGCCAAACCCGCGACGCCTCCGCTCAGGATGACAGCTTGAATACACTCAGGGCCAGGGCCAATAGTTGACAGCATTTCTCATGGCTGTTGCGGCGCTGCCATTTCCGTCCCGTACACATCCTCGAGGATCTTATTCGCCCCGCGCTTCAGGAGAGCTTCGCCCACCTGCTCTCCCAGCGAGACCGGATCGGCTCCGCTACGCTGTTCACGCAAAATCTCAGAACCGTCCGGGCGAGCGACAATTGCCGTCAAATGCAAGCTGCCATCCTTCTGCTCGGCAAAGGCTCCAATCGGCACCTGGCATCCACCGCCCAACTTGTTCAGCAGCGCGCGCTCGCAGGTGGTAGCGGCGCGCGCACCGGCGTCATCCAGGAACGCCAGATGCTTGCGCATTTCGGCATCGCCCACGCGAATCTCAATCCCCAAAGCACCCTGCCCGGCGGCGGGGCACATGAATTCCTCCGAAAGCACTTCCTTCACAAACTCCATCCTGCCCAGCCGCGTCAGGCCGGCAGCCGCCAGGATGATGGCGTCATACTCGCCCTGTTCCAACTTGCGCACGCGCGTGTCGACATTTCCACGCAAGGCGTGAATGACGAGATCAGGGCGCAACACTTTCAATTGTGCCTGGCGCCGCAGGCTGCTTGTGCCCACCCGCGCAGCCTGGGGGAGCGCCTTCAGGCTGTCAAACTTCACCGACAGAAACACGTCACGCGGATTCACCCGAGTGGTAATCGCCGCCAGTTCAAAGCCAGGCGGCAGTTCAGTGGGCAGATCTTTCAGGCTGTGGACCGCAAGATCGACGCGGCCTTCGGCCAGCGCCTCTTCGATCTCTTTGGTGAACATCCCCTTGGTGCCGACCTGTGCCAAGGCGACATCGGTAATCTTGTCACCGGTCGTCTTGATGATCTCGAGCGCGACTTCGTGACCTTGATCGCGCAGCAAACTGGAGATGTGGTTGGCCTGCCAGAGGGCGAGCTGCGATCCGCGAGAGCCAATACGGAGCCGCGCCATCAGTTTCGCGCTCCTGGCTTGCCGCTGGTGATGGCGTTCGATTCGTCTCTCTCGGCAGCAGCTTTAGCGTCGCGCAATCCGAACAGTTTGCGTACCAGGTCGATCACGGTAGTGGCTTCCGAGGATTCACGGGCCGCGCTCTTGAGGGTGGTAATAGGTGTATGCATGATTTTGTTGATGATGCCCCGGGACAACGCTTCGACCGCTAATTCCTGCTCCGGACTCAGTGTCCCCAACCGCCCGCGGACGCGGTCAATTTCCGCCTGCCGTACCGTCTCCAAATGCTCCTGCAAGGAAACAATCGTGGGTACCACATCGAGCGTTTGCAACCGCGCCTGGAACTTGTCCACTTCCAGTTGCACTATCGCCTCAGCGCGATCGGCTTCGACGCGCCGGTCGGCCACATGCGACGACACCACCTGCTGCAGGTCGTCGATATCGTACACGAAGACGCCGTCGAGCTTATTCATCTCCGGATCGACATCGCGGGGGACGGCGATGTCGATGAAGAACATCGGGCGATTGCGCCGGCGGCTGAGAAATTTTTCGCCGTGCTCCTTGCGGAAGATGGCATGAGGCGCGCCAGTGGAGCTGATCACGATGTCGGCGCGCGGCACCGTCTCGTACAACTGCTCGAAGGGGACGGCCTCACCGCTGAACTTCTGCGCCAAAGTGACAGCACGATCGTAGGTGCGATTCGCAACTAAGATCTGCTTTGCGCCGTGGGCCAGCAGATGACGCGCAGCCAGCTCGCACATCTTCCCTGCTCCGACCAGGTACACCGTCTTGCCATCCAGATTGCCGAAGATTTTCTTTGCCAGGTCTACCGCGACGGAGGCCACCGACACCGCCGAAGTCGCAATCGCAGTCTCGTTGCGTACCCGCTTGGCGACGGCAAAGGCCCGGGTCAGGAGGGCGTCGAGTTGCGAGCTAACCCCACCCACCGCCCGCGCCGTGGCATAGGCCTCTTTCACCTGCCCGAGAATCTGCGGCTCACCTACCACCATCGAGTCCAGACTGGAGGCCACGCGAAACACATGCCGTACTGCATCGCGATCACGATGCTCGTAGAGGTACTTGCGGTAGGGCTCCGGGTCGAATCCGTAGAACTGTCGTACAAAGCCATTGAGGTCGGCGCTTCCGTTCACCGTGCGCGCCAGCATTTCCACCCGGTTGCAAGTGGAGACAATCATGCCTTCCTCAATTCCTGGATATGTTGCCAGACACTTGATCGCCTCGGGCAGCCGCGCTTCTGGTATAGCAAACTGTTCCCGCACGTCGATCGGGGCAGTCTGGTGATTCACGCCGATGACGATAAAGTTCATGAGGCGGTAAACCTGTGAAACCGGCTGAAGTTATTTGCGATCCAGGCGCCAAGAGCTATAAAGAATGCAAACGCTGCCAAAAACGCGGCGCGACGGCCACGCCATCCCGAATTCCAACGCGCGTACAGCAGCAGCATGTACACGGCCCACATGATGAACGACAGCAGGATCTTCGGATCGTAGAAGAACATCGGGCCATATTTTTCGATCGCCAGCACCGAGCCCGTGACCAATCCGAAGGTCATGAAGGGAAAGCCGAAAAGCAGCGCGTGATAGCCGATGTCGTCGATCGTCTGTAGCGGTGGCAGCCAGGTCAGCAACGGCGTCGCCTGCTTCGATTTCAAGGCGCGTTCTTGCACCAGGTACAGCAGGCTCGCCCCGAAACTCAAAAATAATCCAGCGTAGCCGGTGAAGATCAGAACGACGTGCACGAAGATCCAGCCGCTGCGTAGCAGGGGCGAGGTCAGGGTCACCGGTTTTTGCCCGATCGCCGAAGCAAAGGTCAGCACAAACACAATCGGGAAGATAATGATGCCCGGAGAGACCGTGCGATAGCCGACAAAGAAAACGAAGAAAACTACCATCGCCAGAAAGGCCAGAATCGATTCCGAGTAATGGATCGAGGCGAACGACAGGTGGCCGATGAGGACGGTGGATTCGACCAGCGAAACGAAATGGAAAATAAGGCCCAGCCCAACTGCAGGCTCGACGATCTTAGCCAGCAGGTTGCCTTTCTTGCTCAACAGCAGCAGGGAGTACAGCAGCCCCACCGCGTAGCAAACCACCGCAACTCGAAGCCAAATTAGCGGCATAAACCCCACAAATCGATTGTGTTTACGTCCTACCCCTTCTGCTGTCCCAAGTATAGCCGTCCAGGGTTTCAGGCCGAGTATGGAGATCACTTTCGCATGTGATCTGCGTCACACGACCCTAGTACGTGGAATTTGCAAGGACGGATGGCACAGCAGCGTGTGACAACGTTTTGGCTGTCGAATCGGCCTAGCTGGGATAGTGGAAGTGCACGATGTGCTGCGAGGCGATGGTGACGCCATCGCGCATGGCGGGGCGAAAGTGCCAACGCAGCAATACCGCCAGGACCTTCTGCTCAATGCCATAGCCGATGCCCTGGAGCAGCTTGGTTTCTACGACATTGCCGTCGGGATCGATCGTCACCTCGACAATCACGTCGCCTTGCACGCCCGCTGGCAGGTCGGCACGGGAGATCGGTGGGTCGGGGAAGACCTCGGGCAGCGCAGGCCTTACGTCATCGCCAGTAATAGGGCCACCGGGCACCCGGCCAAAGGGCGAACCGCCACGCGCGGTCTGCTCGGGAGCGTCGTCGGAGGTAGCCGATGCCGGTTCTTGAGGCCTAGGTTGCGGCTTACGCAGTTTCGGTGCTTTCGGGACAGAAGCACGAAGCGTAAGGCGAGGTTCGTGAGGTGAAGGCCTCGACAACTCTGGACCAACCGGAGCCAGATAGATGATGGACTGAGAACCTGACGACCCCGGGATGCCGAGTGCAACATCGGAGGGCGTGACAAAGACGGGCGCAGCGCGATGGACCAGCACCAGCAGAAAGGCAACATGGACGAGGAGGGACACCAGCATGGAGCGGTTCCATCGCTTGCGACCCGGCAAAAGCATCTGCTCGAACACCGCACCTCACCCACTGGCTAGCATCATTATGTCTCCGAATCGGGTGCGCTGTACAGCAACTCGTCCCGAATTACCAGGCACAACTCACGCATTCTTAGTTGGACGCCGGGAGAAACTCGGCGTTAGCTGCCGATCGGAGTGCTGTTTGCTATTCCACGCCAATGGACGCCAGCAAGACAGGCAGGCTGTCGGCATCCAGCCGCAAGCGGCGGCCCTGGCCCAGCATATCGGGAATTTCGTCGAAGCCTTGCATCAGGCGAAGTTTCACTGCGGCGTATTGTTCGGGCTCGCTCAAGCTTCGGCCGCGGCTGGCCACCCACGCCTCCAAGGTCGCGGGCGGCAGGAAGATGCTGACCGCGAAGGTAGTCTTGCGATCAGAGGTGACATCGAAGATGTACTCGGTCGCGGGCGCCTCCGGATCACCTTGCAGCGCCGGCCGCTTCCCCACAAAGTAGTACTGGTAGACGTATCCAGTTTGGGATGTGTACGTCTTCATTCGGCGGACGGTCATAATGAAAGTCGATTCTAGTCTACCGCTCGTCTCTGCCTTGTACCGACGTGAGGTGACAGCCATCACAGGTAAGCGAGACCCAAGGAATTAGAGTGAGCGCAACGGCAATTTCGCCGACACAGTTATGACTTGGTTTGCCGGCTTCGTTATTCGTGCGCTGGAGAAGGTGCGTGGCTCGGTTTCACGCTCGCCCGATCACCTTGTTCTGGGCAAACATGGCGAAACGGAAGCGTTCTTCTATCTGCAAAAGCTGGGCTATCGAATCGTCGCCACGAATTTCCGGGTCGCGCACAATCGTGGAGAAATCGATCTCATCGGCTGGCACAAGAATGTTCTGTGCTTTATCGAGGTGAAGACGCGGGCCGATGCAAGTTTTGCGCCACCTGCAACCGCAGTCACGACGAACAAACAGGCGCACATTGTCTCAGTAGCTCGGCGTTATGTTCGCCGATTACCCGGCAAACGGACTCCAACCTGCCGCTTCGATGTGCTCAGTATCGTTCTCGCTCCCGACGGAGCGCCACCTCAATTCACCTTGCACAAGGGAGCGTTCAGCTGGAATGCAGGCAGGCGCCGCTGGCGACCCTATCGCGACTTCACGGATAGACACTTCTGGCGTCGACGATAGCGAGCCAAGAAACGGCGGCATAAGCGTTCAGTCAAGCGGCAACTGATTTACTAAACTGACAACTGACAACTGACAACTGCTTCACCTCACCACGCCTTCCATCGGCGAACTGGCCGTTGCGTACAGCTTCTTCGGCATCCGGCCTGCGAGGTACGCCTGACGGCCGGCGATTACAGCATTCTTCATGGCTTCCGCCATCAGCACCGGATCCTGGGCGCCGGCGATACCTGTATTCATCAGCACGCCATCGACGCCTAGCTCCATCGCAATCGCCGCATCGGAAGCCGTGCCTACGCCCGCATCCACAATCAGCGGCACGTCAGTGATCATCTCGCGCAGAATACGAATGTTGGGCTGGTTCTGGATGCCCATGCCGCTGCCTATGGGCGCGCCCAACGGCATTACGGCCGAGGCTCCGGCGTCGATCAGCCGCTTGGCCACCACCACATCGTCGGAGGTATACGGCAGGACGGTGAAGCCTTCCTTCACCAGCACACGTGTGGCCTCGATGGTCGCCTGCACGTCGGGAAACAGCGTCTGCTGATCGCCGATGACCTCGACCTTCACCCAATCCGACAAGCCAACCTCGCGCCCCAGGCGCGCGGTGCGGATGGCATCGTCGGCGGTGTAGCAGCCAGCCGTGTTGGGCAGCAGAAAATATTGTTGCGGATCGATGAAGTCGAGCAGAGATTCCTTGCTGCGATCGAGATTGACGCGGCGTACCGCGACGGTGACCATCTCCGCGCCGCTGGCCGCAATGGCGCGAGCCGTCTCCTGCCCTGATTTGTACTTGCCCGTGCCCACGATCAGCCGCGAGCGAAACTGCCTGCCTGCAATGATGAAGGAGTCCATGAGGATATTGTAATGAATGAGGAGGCACGAGATGTGATCATCACGAGGAGACCTTCAGTGTCTGCGTGAGAACGGTGTCGCCGCTACGCGGCTCGGAATAATTTCCCACTCCACCCAGGATTCCGCTTCGCTTCATCCTGGGCTAACGACATAGCCGCCCCTGCGGGGCTGGATTTTCGTTGGTCATGTTCCACCGCCAAGGATAAAGGTTAGTTCTCACGCATACACTTCAGGCCGACGAGGGATCTGCTGTACTCGCGCGTCGATGCCGCCGAGGATCACCCAAACAGCTTCATCAGTCCTCGCGCCGGCAAATCGGGGACGAGAAACTTGCGCGAATTACCGGCTGATTTGGCCAGCGCCTCGGCGGCACCATAGCCGCTGCGCACCGCTCCTTCCATGGTGGAAGGCCAGCCAGTTGCAGTCCAATCCCCGGCAAGAAACAGCCGTGAAAATGGGCTTTGGTGCGATGGCCGAAATCCATCACTGCCCGGAGCGGGCGAAAACGTCGCGTGCACTTCCTTGATCACCGTTGCCTTGGTCAGCTTCGCATCGCGGGCGGCGGGAAAGAACTCGTTCAACTCCCGAACCGCCAGATCGATGATCTCGCCGCGCGGCTTATCTACCAAAGTCTTTGATGAGCTTACGACCAGTTCAAGATAACTCCCATCTGCCGCGGACTGCCTGCGCATGGCCAGGATCTTCGACTTGTGGAACATCCACTGAATGGTGCGTTCCAGCAGCACCGCATGCTCCAGCGGCGTGATCTCGCGATCGAACCAGAGATGAATTCCGGTGATCGGCGAACTCTCCAGCCGGCGCACCTCGTCGCGCAGGGGCTCAAGCTCGGGAGCGTCGCCCACTAACTTCTCTACCCCGTTGAACGGCACGGCTACAACCGCATAGTCGGCGCGCACCTCTTCGCCGCCGAAACATAGCCGCACGCCGTCCGCTGTGGAACGAATCGAATCCACCACTGCCCGCAGATGTACCTTGCCACCGCGAGCCTCGATGTACTCCTTCGCTGTGCCGTAGAGTTGCGACAGCGGCACCGCCGGGACTCCCATGCGCCCGGCTTCGGCGGATTTCAAAAACGAATCGCGAAATACCAGTGCCGCATAGGGCACCGACATGCGATCGAGCTCTTCATTCAGCGCGCTGACCAGTACCGGACCCCAGAAGCGATCAATTGCCTGGGTGGTTTGTCCATGACGTCGTAGCCAGGCGAGAAAATTCTCGCCATTGTCGGCCGGAAGCGACGGCATCAACGCCCACATGGCGCGCGCGATGGCCAGCTTCTCCCGAACCCCAAGCACCGCCGACTGCAGAAAACTTGGAGCGGCATGAAGGGGCGCGGGCAAGCCGCTCGGCTTTAATACTGACGATTTACCGCCCGGCAGGATAAATGTAATCTCGTCGTACCAGCGAATCTGCTGCTCGACTCCCAGACGGCGATAGAAGTCGATGAGATTGGTGCAACAGCCGAGGAGCACGTGCTGGCAGTTGTCCACTACTTCGCCGGTGCCGGGAAGCTCATAAGACGAGGCGCGACCGCCGAGATAGGGCCGGCGCTCGAACAACTCCACGCGATATCCCGCGTCGGCGAGCGCAGTTCCGGCTGACAATCCCGCCAGGCCGCCGCCGATGATCGCGACGGATGGCAGCTGCGAATTAGCGGCGATGGCGCTCATGTGAATCGAAGAAAGCCTTTGGCCATCACGGTCAGCTTTTCCATGGACGGCACGCGCACCTTCTGGGAAAATACGTCATAGTCTCGGGCGACGATTCTCTCCAGCAATCGCCGGTAGATCTCGACCAGCGTCCACAGCGCAGCCTGGCTATCCTCGTCGACAAGCGGCAGCAACTCCTCTGCCGAGCGGTAGTACTCCCGCGCGCGCTGGGCTTCGAATTCCAACAGCGGACGCAGTGACACGGGCGCCGAGCCAGGGCCCCCGGCCGATCCCGACCTTGAACCTGTTGGGGTGGAGAAGCCGTTGGCCAGCGCGCGCACATCCAGCCCGAAGCGCTCGAAATCCTCGCGCGGCAGGTACACACGGCCCAGGCCGGTGTCTTCTTTCACATCGCGCAGGATGTTGGTGAGCTGAAATGCCACCCCAGTCTCCTCGGCTAGTTTCTCGGCCCGCGAGTCGCGATAACCGAAGATGCGGATGCAGGTGAGCCCGACGACCGAGGCAACGTGGTAGCAGTAGTCGTAGAGCTGATCGAAGGTCTCGTATTGCACTTGCAGCCCGGTTGCCCCCGGGATTGACTTCGGCAGGTCCAACTCGGTTCCCTGCACCAGCTTTTCCAGCAGGTCCAGCGGAATGTTAAACCGTTTCTGAGCATCGGCCAGGGCAAAGAGGACGGGATCGTCGGTGCGCTCGCCGGCCACGACGCGGCGAAACGCGTTCATCCATTCATCCAATTTCTCGCGGCGCTGCTCAGCGGGGATGGAAGGATCGTCGGAGATGTCGTCGGCGTGCCGCATGAACGCATACACCGCCGACAGGGCATTGCGCTTGCGGATAGGCAGCAGCAGAAAGCCGTAGTAGAAGTTCTTGGCTGCCGAGCGCGCGATATGGCGGCAAACGCTGTAGGCAGCCCGCAACTGGAGCGGGTGATCGCTCACAGCAGCTTTCTCGCCGCAGCGCGCGCCACCAGCCACAGCTTGCGCGGCTTGGAGATCGCTGGACGATGCTTCAGCACGTCGTACCCTTGCCGCTCGATCGCGTTGAGAATTTCCAGGCCGCCACGGCTGAACAAGTCGATGTCGATGGCAAGGTGCTTCTCAACTTTGGCAGCCAGCGGCAGGCCTCGGTGAAACCATTCCCGGGCACGCGCGACTTCGAACTTCATCAACTCCCGGAATTGCGGAGTGAAGCGGCGATCCGCAATATCTTTCTCGGTCACGTCGAACTTGGCCAGGCTCTCCAGCGGCAGATAGATTCTGCCTTTGCCATAATCGCGCACCACATCCTGCCAGAAGTTGGCTAGTTGCAGCGCGGTGCAGGTGTAGTCCGAGAGTTGTTGGCGCTCGGCATCGCGATACCTGCACAAGTACAGCACCAGATGCCCCACCGGATTCGCTGAATTCTTGCAATATCCGAGCACATCCTCAAATCTCGGATATCGAGTGACGGTCTGGTCCTGCCGGAAAGCGGTGAGCAGGTCGGCAAAGGGTTGCCGCGGGATCTCGCACTCGCGGATGGTCTCGCGCAGAGCGATAAATACGGGGTGCCGCGGACTGAAGTGGTTGCGCGCGGGCGCATCCGCGTTTTGAAGGGGCACGCCTTCAGGCGTGCCGGTAAACTGCGGAGGAATCTCCGGCTTTAGCCGCTGAGGAACCAGACTCCGGTAGGTGGCGTTCAGCTCGGCTTCCCAAGCGTCGAGCAGGGCCAGCGACTGCTGCGAATTGCCAACCTCGTCGCCGAGGTCGTCGGAAATCCGGCAGTAGGCATAAACATTGTAGAAATGCTGATGGAGGTGCTTGGGCAGAAACCAGGTTACAACCGAAAAGTTCTCGTAGTGCGAATGCGCAAGGCGGGCGCAGTACTGCTGGGCTTCGGCCAGCGACGGTGCGCGCTCGGGGATTGCATAGTCCGGCGGCAGAGCCCGCCAGCCGGCGTGAAGCGCCTGTTCACGTTGCGCAAAGTGCAAGTTGTCGGTCGGAACGGGAGACATCAACAAGATTGTAACGGGGAATGCCCCGCCGTCGCCAAGAGCAGGCTAAGACGGGGCAAGCAAATCGCTGTCCGGCGCCGACCCGGCAACCGCTTACGGCGTGATCTCCCAGAGGACACCGTTGCCCGAAGTGCCGCCGCTTTGGGTCGTGCCATATAGGTTGCCGTTGCTGTCCAGTACGAGATTGCCGCTCGGAAACTGGCCGTCGGTGTAGTTGAAGTCGTGGAGATCAGTAAACATCCAGCCGTCTTGTGTAGGCGTAAGCTTGAAAACCAGCCCATCGTTGGTGGCACCCGCGTACTGCGTGCCGTATAGGTTTCCGGCCTGGTCCATGACCAGCTTCGCCTGCGGCCCGACGCCGTCATATCCGGCAAAGCCGTCGTAAAGAGTCGAGTAGCTGAAGCCTCCGCCGGCCGGAGACAGCTCAAAAACGGATCCGCCGCCGGTTGGTCCGCCATTGCTGGTGGTGCCGTAGAGATTGCCGGCAGAATCGAGGATCACGCCTGAAAACGGTTCCGAGCTGCTCGGCCGACCTTCGAAGCTGTACAGAGCAGTTTCGCTCCAGCCGGAGCCGGAGGGGCTGAGCTTGAAAACTGTCCCATTGCCAGAGCTGCCGCCGAAAGATGCGGTGCCGTACAGATTTCCCGCCTGATCGAACGCCACAGCGCCCCACGGCAGGGAGCCATCGCCACCGGACAAGTTGTGAACCACGCTGTATGTCCAGCCGCCCTGGGAAGGAGCCAGTTTGTAGACCCCGCCATTCTGGATCGAACCCCAATCGGTAGCCGTTCCGTACAGAGCGCCGCTCTGGTCGAAAGTGACCTCTGCGAAGGGAAACTGTAAATCGCCAGCGGCGCCCCGAAAGGCATAAAGGACGTGCTCAGTCCAAGGACAGTTTGCTGTCCGACAGACATGTGGGGGCGGTGTTAATTGAAAGACGGTGCCACAGCCGACGAAGCCATTCCAGTTGCAAGGGCCTCCGCCTCCGTCAACCGTCGTGCCGTAGAGACTACCGTCCGCAGCCACCGTGACCGTGGCGTGCGGCGCACCCCCATCGCTTCCGGCTTGGAACCGATAGAGCGGGGTCAACACCCATCCCGATCCCACGTGCGAAAACCTATATACAATCCCATGTCCAGGGTTACTGCCTGCTGTCGTACCGTACAGGTTTCCGTTACGGTCCGCAGTCAACCCGTTGGGGTCTGCTCCATCAGCTCCGCCGGTAAAACTGTGCAGGACGTGGAATGTTTGCGCCTGCGCCGCCACGGCAAACAATATCAACAGACCGGTGGCCGCAAAGGCTGCCATCACGCGAAAACGAATTCTCTGGTTCATTGCATAACCTCCCATACAACTCCACAGCCTTCGCCGCAATTTGGGTCACCACCCTCGAAAGTTGTGCCATAAAGGTTCCCGCTGGCGTCGAGCACGACTCCGCCAACCGGGGAAAAGCCGTCTCCAAACGGCGCGCCGCCAAAGTCAAACAGGTAAGTGTAGGTCCAACCGTTGCTCCCAGGACTTAGCTTGAAAACGAGACCAAAGTTCGGACCAAACTCACCGCCGATAGTGCCATACAGATTCCCGGACGCGTCCATTGTGGGTGTGTCAGTCGCCCCTGTTCCCAGCGCGGCCAGCAACTGATACGTCCAATTACCGCCCGCGTGCTGCAACTCATAAACTGCACTGCCCCCGTTTGGTCCGCCACCCTCGTAGGTCGTCCCATATAGGTTCCCCTGCTGATCAAAAATCAGGCCACCGTACGCAAGAGTCCCGTCCCCCTGTCCTCGAAACGTGTATAAAACCGTTTCTGTCCAGACGGATCCGGAATGCGCTAGCTCATAGACGTTGCCCAGGGTGGTGCCGTATAGATTTCCAGCGCTGTCGAAGATCACACCGCTAAAGGGGTAGGCGCCGTCCGTTAGCCCGTTGAGCGCGTGCAGAACGCTTTCCGTCCAGCCCCCACCGGAACGGCTGAGCTTAAAAACCACGCCGCAGCCCGGGCCATAGCCCCGGCACTCGCCGGTGCCGCCAGAGGTAGTTGTGCCGTAGATGTTGCCTGCTGCGTCGAACGTCAGGTCTCCATAACCGGGGTAGGCTGCATCACTGCCGCCGGTGAAGCGGTAAAGCACGGTCTCGGTCCAAGGGCATTGAATCGATACGCAAACCCTCGCTGGCGGTCTGAGGCTGAAGACGGTTCCGAATCCGAGGCCGCCATAGGTTGTGGTTCCGTACAGCATCCCGTCGGGGCCGAAGACGACCCTGGCCTGCGGCTCGGCTCCGTCCATACCACCCTGAAACGTGTAGAGGGTACGCAGAATCCACGCCGACCCACTCCGCGACAGCTTAAATACCGTGCCATTCCCGCCGCCGATCAAAACGCCCGAGGTCGTGCCATACAGGATCCCAGCCCTGTCCATGGTGAGGCCCGCTACGGGGCTGCTTCCATCACCTTGGCCGCTAAATGTGTGCAGGACGGTGAAGGTCTGAGCCTGTGCTTCGCAGGCAATCAGAAGCGTCACCAAAGACATCAACATCAAGGCCCATCGATAACTTGCGAAATATCGTCCTTCCTCTGAGCGCATTGCGACAGTCTCCTCTGATGTGGAATTGCGAGCTCCGAATATCTTGGCGCTGAAGGTCGACGCAGTGGCCGGACAGTAAAACGCGGATGCGCACAATCTGCACCCACTCAGCGTGGGATGTCAATTTAATTTTTGCTTCGGGGAAGAAGTGGCAGCGGATGCTTCCAGATCCAGCTACCCGTTTCGGACAATCTTGAACGAGGCCATCACTCCATCGTTAAAGCGCGGAGAAGTAGTGCTCCGAGGTAAAGCATGGTGCCCATGGCGAAAGCAGAGCCGGAGGAAAGGAAAGCTTGCGCGCTGCCGTCTACGGATCCCGATTATCCTTAGGTATGCTCTCTAGCCGCTATCCACTGACCGCTAACCACTAACCACGACCTTCACGTTCCGGGAATGATCGCCGTCTTGATATCGCCGTTGCGGTTCAGCATGTGGCGCAGCACCTGCTGCAGTCGTGAGAGCGGCGCCTCGCCGGTGATGTAGTCGGTGCCCTTGATCTTGCGCTCGGCAATTAGCGAGAACGCCTTGCGCACCGTCTCCGGCGTGTGGTGGAACGTGGCTTTCAACGTCAGCTCGTTGTAATGCAGCCGTTGAGTGTCGAGGGCCACGGTCGTGCCGCTGGCGCAGCCGCCGAAGAAGTTCACGGTGCCGCCCTTGCGCACCATGTCGATCGACCACTCCCACGCCTGCGGACGGCCTACCGCCTCGATCACCACGTCGCATCCCCGGCCGTCGGGGGTAAATTTGCGCACGGCTTTGACGGGATCGTCCACCGCAGTAATCTGCACCGTACTGTCGGCGCCCACACGGCGCGCGGCATCGACTTGGGATTCGCGCTTCACGACCGAAATCACATTGCAACCGGTCAGTTTGGCTACTTGCACGAACATCAGCCCGATCGGGCCGGCGCCGATCACGGCCACCGAATCGCCAATCTCCATCTTGGTTTCGTGCAGTCCGCGCAGCACGCAGGCCAGCGGCTCAACCATGGCAGCCTCTTCGAAGCTCACATGCTTGGGAATCGCCAGCATGTTGGTTTCGACAATGCGGCGAGGGATGCGAATGTATTCGGCGTAAGCTCCATTGTTGAAGAGCAGGTCTTCGCAAAGATTTTCCTGGTGCTTGGAGCAGTAGAAGCACGTGCCACAAGGCGCCGAGTTTAGCGCGACCACGCGCATGCCCTTGCGGAAGCCCCTTACGTTGGGACCGACTTCCTCGATCACTCCGGCCAGTTCATGGCCAAACAGCGCCGGAGGAACGATCATGCGGGCATGGTACCCGCGCTGATAAACCTTCAGATCGGTACCGCAGGTCAGAGGCCACCTGCACCTTGACCAGCACTTCCCCTTCTTCCAGCTTGGGGATCGGTACTTGCTCGATTTTGACGTCCTCTTTGCCATAGAGGACGGCTGCCGTCATTTGTCCCTTCACTCTACTGGTCCTTCCATTCGCTGCCCGGCTGGATCACGATCTTCATCGAGTCCGGTTTGGGGTGGGCAGCCAAGTGCAGCGCCTCAACTGACGAAGCCAGCGGAAAGCGGTGGCTGATCAGCCGCTCCAACTCTATTTCCCGGCTCAGCACAAAACGCGCCGACTCTTCCTGCAAGTCCACGGAGGCGCTATACGAACCCACCAGACTCTTTTCATCGACACAAACCGCCGCCGGATCAATTGTCACTTCCCCGTGCTGGGTTTGCGCAAACAGCAGCACCCGCCCACCCGGACGCGTCGCATCCATCGCCAGGCGGATCAAATTGTTTCCAGCTACTGCCAAAATGACCGCATCTGCCCCTCGACCCTCCGTGAGTTCCCTGACGGTCAGTACGGTATCGGAGGTGGAGGCGTCGATATTCTCGCCGAGGCCGAAGGCCTGAGCTATTGTATGCCTCTGCGAAAACATATCGGAAGTAATAACCCTTGCGCCGCAACGGCGGGCGAGAACGCCGAGCATAATTCCGATCGGCCCTTGGCCAATCACCAGCGCCGTCTCGCCAGAAACAAGCCCCAGCGTTTCAATGCCTTTCATGCAAGTGTTCACGGGCTCGATGAACGCTGCCTGCTCGAACGAAACGCCCTCCGGAATGCGAACCACTCCCTTGCGGACGATCCAATCCATCACCCGAACATATTCGGAGAAACCGCCTCCGCTGGCCTCGTAACCCGCTGTAGCGCCGACCCTTTTGTAAGTTGGGCACTGGGCAAAAACCTTGTGCCGGCAGTAATAGCAATCGCCGCAGGGAATGTGGTGGAAGACCATCACCCGGTCGCCCACCTGGAAGTCCGTGACCTGGCCGCCAACAGCGGCAACCATACCCGTGGTCTCGTGCCCGAAGATGCGCGGGGCCGAGTGCGATCCGGTGGCAATCTTCTTCAAATCTGTCCCACAGATCCCGCAGGTGTGCACCCGGACCAGAATCTCACCCGGCCCGATTTCCGGCACCGGAACCGTCTCCATGCGGACGTCGTTGACGCCGCGGTACACCGCCGCCAGCATCGTAGACGGAATCGCCTTCTGCCGGATCGTGCTGCCGAGTTGGGTTGCAACGGACATATCAGTTGTAAGTAGCCAGTTGCCGGTAGCCATTGGTCAGTTGCCAAGTGGTAAGGGCCACAGAATCTACAATGAGAACAGTGCCGCCCTCCGCGACTTCAACATTTTTCACGACTTTACCCGCTTCATACCCCAATTTGCCCCCCTGCGGCGGGACGCAAGTCGGGGACCCCGGTTTCGCTCCGTCCTGGGCTACCTGCAACACCACTCCTTGGGGTTCGATTTTCGCGTCTGATACTCCGCTCGCTCAGAGCTAGTTCCCACGCAAACACTAGAGCCTGCTGACAGCTGACCACTGGTCACTGGCTACTGCTCTCAATTAGATGTTCAATGGCGTGGCACAGGTTCGCAGAGGCAATTCTGCTGTTGGACTTGATTTTGCCCAGAGTGCCCCACCACCTCGGGTGTAAGGCGACATAAATAAGAAATTGCCGGACATCGAACCGGCCGTCATTGATGAACCGATTCAGCGGCGGCATGACGAAGGCGGCATCGTCGGAAATCGCTTTAATCGCGGCAAACTGCAGTCCGCGCTCCTTAGCGACCTGAGCTACCGCCGCGCTCTCCATATCCACTACGTCTGCCCCAAACTTCGAGTGCAAATCCAGCTTCTCCGCCGCGTCGCTCACGTCCTGCGAAGTGGCCAGCACCCAATCACCGCGATCAGCGGGATAGCGCTCACCCGTGGCAACATCGACCACCTCACGAATCCGGGCGACATCACCCACCTTGAGATTCGGCGAGACGGCCCCTGCCATTCCGGCCGATACCAGGAGTAGCGGCTGTGCCTCCGCCACTACTACTTCGGCTCCATGGCGAGCGTGCTTCTCCCCAATGCCGCCGACAGCGATCATTGCCTGCGGAAATTCGTATAGATCCACGCCATCGAGCACCCGCGCCTCCGTATTCCCCAGCAACGGCGCCAGTTCCACCTGCATGGCCGCGACGATCGCCACCCGTTTATGCGGCATAGCCGTTCGCCTTGAACCACTCGACCGCGCGACGCAGCGCGCCATCCACCGCACGCGGCTTCCATCCGAGCTCACGCTCGGCCTTGGCGCTGGTGACAAACATCTTCTTGCGCCCCATGCGTACCGCGTCGATGGTCACGCGAGGCTCGCGTTTCAAGATTTTGCCCACGACCACGGTATCCACGACTCCCGTCGCCAATGCCATCGCATAGGGCAGCTTGATCTTCGGCGATGGCAGACCCGTGAGCGCCCCCAGTTTGTCGAGGATCTGCTTTAGCGTCAGGTTCTCGCCTCCCAGGATGTAGCGCTCTCCGGGCTGGGCTTTTTCCATCGCCAGCAGGTGCCCCTCGGCGCAATCCACAACGTCGACCAGATTCAACCCCGTATCGACATAGGCGGGAAACTTGCGCCACAAGAAATCCACGATGATCTGCCCGCTCGGAGTCGGCTTGATGTCGCGCTCCCCTACCGGAGTCGTCGGATTCACCATCACGACATTCTGACCAGCCTGCGCCGCCTCGATGACTACTCGCTCCGCCATGAACTTGCTGCGCTTGTAATCGCCGATCATGCTCGAGAGCGTCACAGGAGACTTCTCGTCCGTAAGGCGGCCGTTGTTACCGAATCCCATAGTCGCGACGCTACTGGTATAAACAACCCGCCGCACGCCGGAATCTCTCGCCGCCTGCAGGATGTTGCGAGTTCCATCCACATTTGAGTCGTAGAGTTCCTGGCGGTTACGGCTCCACAACCGGTAGTCGGCCGCGACGTGAAAGACGAACTCGCACCCCGACATACCCTTTTTCAGCGACTCAGGATCGCGCAGATCGCCGACAACGCGCTCGGCCGGAATATCCGCGATATTGTCGAGCCGGCTGGTGGGCCGCACTAGCAAACGAAGATCAGCTCCCCTGACCATCAGTTGCCGCGCAACATGGCTTCCCAGAAATCCCGTTGCCCCTGTGACAAAACATTTCATTTGGAACACGAATTCTGGATTGTGCTCATTCTTGCCGGCTGCGAATCAGGTGCAGCAGTGCGACGTCATTCATAATCGCGATGCCCTTTCGCGGGCAGAAAGATCGGACTGACTCCCCATAGAAATGAACATCGAGCGTACACAGGACGTTCGCCTTCCCGGCAATCGCAGTGTAGATGATTGGGTCGTCATCTACATCTTCCAGCACAACGGGAGTCTCGCAACGCGGCGCCACTACCTCGGATAGGTTTGCGAGTATCTGCACCTATTCCTCTATCTCCGGCGGGCGGAGATTCCAGCGCATTTCGACCCTAGGATAGGCAAGCACGCGTGCAAGTTCCTGAAGCAAGGACGGCGAAGTCACAAGCACGTGATTACCCGAAACTATCTTCTGCAAAAGGTCTCGGGCTGGGCCTCGCGCCCTGGGGTTCGCGCGGACAAGAATATTCGTGTCGAGGACCACCCTCATTTGATGGGGCGATAACCTGGACGTGCGGAGCGCATCGCCTCGTCGAGGATCTCGTCCAGTTCCTCGTCCGGCGCCTCTTTCACCCGCTCTGCCATGGTGTCCATCAGTTCGTTAAGGCGCTCGCCAAGTTTGTTGCGAGCCGCGCCTTGAGGAGCTTCGTGGGGACGAAACGCCATAATACTTGCCTCCTCATCTGCCTCTAAGGGGCGACCAAGAAGAGATTCCAGAGCGGTTTTCACTTCTACCGGGAGGTTTTCAGCTTTCTGAATACTGACGTTTTGCATCAGGTTCTAATCCAAACTGTACCGCACACGACTGACTCCTGGCTACCGCTTCCTGCGCACCACACGTAGCCGCTCCTCTTCCGATTCCGCCATCGACTTGGCGTAGGTTGTTAGCGCCAGCAGTGGAAAATACTGCCGGTACATGTAATACATCAGGTAGAAGACCCGCGGAAAACCGGTACCGGTGTAAAGCGACTCGTCCCAGGACCCATCACGCCGCTGCGTCTTCAGCAGAAAAGCCACACCGCGCTGTAAGGAGTCGCTGCGTGTATCGTTCGCCGCCAACAGCCCCATCACCGCCCACGCGGTTTGCGAAGCGGTACTCGGACCGACTCCCTTAGTATTGGGGTCGTCATAGGAGCCGCAAGTTTCACCCCAGCCGCCGTCGGGGTTCTGCATCATGCGCAGCCACTCCACCGCCTGCTGAACGAAAGGCTCGTGGTAATCGACGCCAATGGCCTCCAGCCCGCGCAGCACCAGCATGGTGCCGTAGATATAGTTCACGCCCCAGCGGCCAAACCAGGAACCATCCGGCTCCTGCTCGCGCTTGACAAATGCCACCGCGCGCCGGACCGGCTCGTCCTTGAGCGAATATCCATAGGTGGCCAGGCACTCCAATACCCGCCCGGTGATGTCCACCGTCGCCGGATCGAGCATGGCGTTGTGGTCGGCGAAAGGAATGTGCTGGAAGACCATCCGGTTGTTGTCTTTGTCAAACGAAGCCCAGCCGCCGTTCTTGCACTGCATCGACACAATCCAATCCAGCGCGCGGCGCACCGATCGGTCGTGATAGCTCTCATTGGTGGTCTTCACTCGACTCAGCGCCAGCAGCACCTGGGCGCTGTCGTCCACGTCGGGATAGAACTCGTTGTTGAACTCGAAGTACCAGCCGGCAGGCGCGGCCTTGGAATTCTTAGCACACCAATCGCCCTTGCGCGTGACCTGCTTCCTGAGCATCCACTCACAGGGCTGCACCAGACGCCGATCGTTAGCGGCGACGCCGCTCTCGGCCAGCGCAAACACTGCATAGGCCGTGTCCCATACCGGCGACATGCAGGGCTGCATGCGGAAGGTCGCCTCTTCTTCGATGCCGAGCTTCTCGAATTCGTCCATGGCGCGAATGACCTGAGGGTCGTCCAGCGAATATCCCAAGCAGCGCAGGGCGATGATGGAATTCATGATGCCGGGATAGATTGCGCCTAGCCCATCGCTCATCTCCAGCCGTTCCAGCATCCATCTTTCCGCGACCTTCAAGGCTCGCGAGCGTAGCGGCCGAAGGTGGACGGTCTCAAAGAAGTGCACCAGCCGATCGAGCACCAGGAAGAAATTGCGCCAGCCTATGAGCTTGTCCGCCCAGCGCAGCCGCAGTTGGGTGCGTCCCCCGACGAAAAGCTCATCGATTCCCTGCTCAGCCGGAATCTTCTTGAACGGTTTTTTCGCGTAGGCGATCGAAAGCGGTACCAGAATGGCTCGCGACCACGAAGAAATCTCGTAGATATTGAACCAGAACCACTTGGGAAACAGCACGATCTCCGGCGGAATCGCCGGCACCGCGTCGTAATCGTATTGCCCGAGGAAGCAGAGGTAAATCTTGGTGAAGGTATTGACCTCGGTCACACCGCCCATCGCCAGAATGCGCTCGCGGGCCTTCTGTAGTTGCGGATGATCGGGAGTGTAGCCGGCCATCTTCAGCGCGAAATAAGCCTTTACCGAGGCGCTGATGTTCGACGGCCCGTCATTGTAGATAGGCCAGCCGCCGTCAGGATTCTGCCGGTTCAGGATCTCCGCCGCGCATTTTTGGGTGCGCCCGGGATCTTCTGTACCCAACAGCCGATGCAGCAAAATGTAGTCGGAAACCAGGGTAGTATCGGCGCCCAATTCGCCGCACCAGTAGCCGTCTTCGCGATCCTGGATGGAAAAGAGGTAGCGCCGCGAGGCGTCGATGGCCGCAGCTACGCGGCTTTTGATGTCATCGATTCTGCCGAAACGCATTTCGGCCGGATTAGGGGGGTCTGCCATCGCTTTCTAGTCGGCTACGGCAGGCGCCGCGCCGATCGCCTCGATAATTTCCGGCGGCAATCCAAAGCGCACATGCTCGGGCATCACTTCCACCTCTCGCATGTTGGTAAAACCCTGCTCCTCCAGAAAAGTCACCGCCTCCTGCACCAGGATCTCCGGCGCCGAGGCCCCGGCGGTCAGCCCTACGGTATTCACCTTCTCCAGCCATTCCGGCTTGATGGAACGATAATTCTCGATAAGATGCGAGTTGGTGCCCAGGTTGCGAGCGACTTCCACCAGCCGATTGGAGTTGGAGCTGTTATCGGAGCCCACCACCAGCAGCAGATCGCATTCGGCAGCCACATCCTTCACTGCCGTTTGGCGATTTTCTGTGGCATAGCAGATGTCCTGAGCATGCGGCCCCTGGATATTGGGAAAGCGCTTGCGCAATGCCTCGATCACATGCCGTGTTTCGTCTAGGCTCAAAGTTGTCTGCGTCAGGTAGGCGACGCGATTGGGGTCGGGCACGTGAAGCTCTTCGACATCCTCGGGAGCGTCCACCACCTGGGTAACGAGGGGTGCCTCGCCCAGCGTGCCGATGACCTCGTCGTGGTCGCGGTGGCCGATCAGGATCAGCGAGTAGCCTTCGCGGGCAAACTTTACGGCCTCGACGTGGACCTTGGTTACCAGCGGGCAGGTAGCGTCGATAACCCGAAGCTCGAGGAGCTTGCTGGCGTCACGCACCTCGGGAGCAACGCCGTGCGCACTGTAGATCACCCGCTCGCCCGCCGGAACTTCGTCTACGCTATCAACAAAGATGGCGCCCTTAGCGGTCAACTCGTCCACGACGTAACGGTTGTGGACGATCTCCTTGCGGACGTAGATCGGCGCTCCAAAAGTCTCTAGCGCGATGCGAACAATGTCGATGGCGCGCACCACCCCGGCGCAAAAGCCCCGCGGCTTCAGCAAAAGTAAGGTTTTCGCTTCAGTTTGACTCATGCCACCCTGTGCTCAAATTATACGGATTTCCGAACCCAGTTTCCCCACGATTACTCTATTGTAACAGCGCGGTAATCACCAAGGTAACCAGCCGGAGCTGCACGATTTCGCACTCTACAGCGCAATTTCCGCAGCTAATGGCGCGGCCTTCCACCTCAGTTATTGGATGTGAGCTGGGTTTCATACGTGGCACAAGATCAGCTAAATTCAGCGATTGGACCCAGCTCAGGAACGCGGAAGGGAGTTGTGATTCTTCTCAGGACAGCGGCCAGTTGCGCCTGTACAATTTTTTGACGAGTCCACCTCATACAAGCGAGCACGATATGAACGGCAACGATTTGGTCAAGATGTACGAGTTCAGCTATGCAGCCATCAATCGCAATCTCGAGGGCCTCAGCCACGAAGAAAGCCTGGTTGTGCCGGAAAGCGGCGGCAACTGCCTGAATTGGGTGTTAGGACACGTTATCGTCGCCCGCGGAATTCTGCTTACCTTGACGGGCGGAAATCCGGTAATGCCGGCGGGAGCCGCAGCCGTTTACCAGCGCGGAAGCTCTCCCGACAACCCGGAGAAACTGCTGGACCTGGCGAGCTTGCGCGGCTTCCTGACTGATTCGCAGCAGCAACTGATTCCCGCGCTCGCCACAATGACCGACGACGCTCTTGCTCAATCCGTGCCGGCGCCCTACAACCGCCCGCCGCTAACGGGATCGGTCGGCGATGCCTTTACCCGCCTGCACTACCACGAGGGCTACCACAACGGCCAGATCGGATTACTACGGCGGATTGCGGGGAAGGGAGGGGCCATCAAATAAGCGCATCTTCCCAGCAGGCGCCCTGAAGTCGCCCCGATGGAGACAGTCGCGACACCTGGTATTGCAATCTGAGCTGGCAGTCCCGTGGCGGCGAGAGCGGGTATCCGAGCGAAGTAAAGAAGCGGGTAGTTTTACCTGGAAAGTAAGGGGCCAAGCTGCAAGTCGTTCTATGTCGCAGACTAAAAAATTAGAGCAGCATAAAGATATGATGGAAGAAGCAGCCCTTGACATTCCTACGATTTCGGAATAACTTCCTTTCACCTTACGACACTCTACTTTCGGGCTACGCGGGTGTCACACTTTCTAATCAGGGCTGGGGCGTGGGGACTAGCACCATTGCTTTACGAACGGTGCGAGTCGGTGCACAGGCGCGTCATTGGAACGGCAGCCGGGGACCCGGTCTTTAGCACACTGACTTGGCGCTCCGCAGTCGTCAAACGTAGGAGAAGTCTCTCGGTTCGTATTCCGAGGTGGTCTCCGTCGACTTCCGCACTTTCGCGCTTCCGCGGCACCGGGAAAAAAGGCACAGGCATTTAGCTCGACAGAAGAACGCTGTTAGAGCCAATGATTACGGAGTCGCTGTTCGCAAACAAGCCAGCTGCGATAAAGGTTGGCATGGAGGGTGGCATGAACTATTCCTGCAGGATTCTCGCAATCGATGGTGGTGGCATTCGGGGGGTCATTCCCGCCTACATACTGCAACAGATGGAAGCCGCGCTGGGGAAGCCAATCTATCAGTGCTTTGACATCATTGCAGGCACGTCCACGGGTGGTTTGATTGCCCTGGGTTTGACGACTCCCACCGCAGCGGGACAAGCGCCGCGCGCCGCCTCCGACATTCTCAACCTGTACCTCCAGGATGAGGATCAGATCTTCGTCTATCAGTCGAGTGGCGATTTCATGGAGTCGAAGTACTACGGCACCGACACGGCAACAACACCACCGAGTGGTATCGAGCCTTGGCTACAGTCGTTGTTTCCCTCGGTGACACTGTCGGAGGCACAGCAACAATTAGCAAGTCTGGGCAATCCCATGCCGAAACAGGTACTCACCACCTGTTACACCATAAATGGAGCCACCGGCATTGCTTATGCTCCCTACCTATTCAACTGGCTGGCTGCCGCGCCCGGCGGCGCCGATGATTACTGCGTTTGGGAGGCTGCCCGAGCGACCAGCGCTGCTCCTACCTATTTTCCTGTGGCAAACGTGGGCTCCGGCGTGCAAAACGGATCGCAAGCGACCAATCGTTGGGCGGTTGACGGAGGCGTTACCGCCAACAATCCCGCCCTGTATGCGCTGGCGCAAGGATTCGGATTGGGCCTGTGCAGCACTCTAAGCGACGTACTGATCGTCTCACTGGGCACTGGGCTTTACGATGCGGGAATCAAAATTACGAACAACGGCAATTGGGGCGCGATCGAATGGGCAAGTGGAATGGACACCAATGGCTATGACACGTCACCTCTGATCAATGTGCTCTCCATGTCGAATGTGCAGGCGCCCGATCAGCAACTCCAACTCATCATGCCACAAGGTAACTACTACCGCCTGGAGCCCGTTATTCCCTATGACGAATCGACTCTCGACGGCACCGATACCAGCGAGTTACTGCAGAGCGCAACAGCCTATATTGCTGCAGGGCCACCACCGGGTGCAGGCTACCAGGCCTTCGAGAGTGTGATTAGCGCGCTCCAGCAAGCGGCGTTGGGGCGCGGCGCCTCAGCTGCGAGATAAGGGCTGAGAACCCGGCGCAGTGACGAAGCATGATCAGTTGCCATTCGCGCCACCGCGAGAAAGGGTGCGAGGGGGTTTGAAGATCGCGACCGCTGTGAAGATGGGTGGGATACCCGCGTCAGCACGCGAATGGGCAATTGAGCGGGAACGTTGTCCACAAGCCCCCAGCTGTTTAGTTCGGAGCATCTTCGAAACTCGTTGACTAAACAGGGCGGCGGGTGACGGAGCTTGTGCTGCCGTCGGATCCTGCCTCCGGTTGGAGCAGCGACGGGACAGGCCACCTGTAGCGGCTCGCCTTCAGCATCTGCTCGGCATATCGCAGTGACGTAGAGTAGGTCTCGCCCCACGGGACTCAAGTGTGCGCTGTTTCGGCGGCTCAAGATCGGAGGGTTACTTGTTGCAATTCTCGCTCACCATCTTCATGCCGGTCACCTTCAAGTCGTGGTGCGCCCCGCCGGTCATCTCTTTCTTTTCGTAAGGCTGGCTTTTTTCTTCCTGGGCGGCAGACCTCTTGAGTATGGAGCCGGTCACGGCGACCGTGTGGCCGACGTGGTCGCCGAGTGAGACTTTGTCGCTGGGATAGAGCTCCCAATGCGTACCATCCGCGCCGACGATAAAGTAGCCTACCGGTTCGCCGCCTTTCTGCAGACAGCCGGTTACAGTCTGCTCCGACGCCATTTTGTCGCCGGCCATCTGGGGGGCGGCATAGAGCAAAGCGGCACTGAAAATCGCAAACACAGCGGCAAGGATCCAGGTGGAGGGCCTGATAAGTTTCTGCATGATTGTTTACCTCCTCGTTCGTGTCAATCTGCCCAATCGGGCGAATCCGTTAGGAGCCGATTTACATCTTGTCCCAGCAATTAGCAATTGTCTGCTTATTGATCCGGGAAAACAACCTGTTTTGCCAGCTTTATGCTTGTGATGCGAGGAGGCAAGTGTGTGGCACAACCTACCGGTTCGCCTTCAGCATCGCCTCCGCATGTTTCAGCGAGGTATCCGTCAGCTTGGCGCCGCTGATCATGCGGGCGATTTCGCGGGTGCGCTCTTCGGCGTCGAGCGGGCGCACCGAGGTCTTCGTCCTTCCACCTGACTCCCGCTTCTCGATCAGGTAATGCTGGTCGGCGAAGGACGCAATCTGCGGCAGGTGGGTGACGCAGAGCACCTGCTTGGTGAGCGCGAGTTGCTTCAGCTTCTTTCCCACCGCTTCGGCTGCGCGGCCGCCGATGCCGCTGTCGATCTCGTCGAAGACCAGGGTCCGTTGCAAACCCACCCTCTCGCCAACAGATGGCGAGAAGGATGGGCCACCCAGGATCCTGTCCCCAACAGATGGGGACAAGGATGGGGCACCCGCAGCTCTACTGCTAGCTGCGGCTGCCCCACCTTTCGCGTCATCTTTTGGCGAGAGGGCGGGCCGAGAGCCGTTCCGCCCAGCCCGCCTGGCGTCGCCGCTCTCGACGACGGTTTTCAGCGCCAGCATGACCCGCGACAACTCGCCGCCGGAGGCGATCTCATCCACCGGTCCCAGCGGCTCGCCTGGATTGGCCGAGATCAGGTACTGCACCTGGTCGAAGCCTCGGACGCTCCAGTTCCCTTCCTCATCGGTGCCGCCGATTTCGACTTGGAATCGCGCCTTCATCGCCAGCTCGTTGATCTCGCTCTCGACCAGCTTCTCCAATTTGCGCGCGGATTCGTAACGTTGCCGCGACAAGACGCGCGCCGCATTCAGATATTGCTCGGCGGCGCTGGTTAGCTCGAACCGCAGCTTACGCAGGACTTCGTCCTTGTTCTCCATCTCGTTGAGCTTGCGGTCGAGTTCGTCGCCGAGCGCGATCACGTCTTCCAGCTTCGGACCGTACTTGCGCTTCAGGCGATCGAGCGCGGCCAGCCGGTCTTCCACCTCGGCCAGGCGCTGGGGCGAGGCCTCGATGCCTTCGGCGTAGTCGCGCAGCCTCTGGCCGATGTCCTCGATGGTGATGCGCGCCGACTCCAGCTCGGGCACGGCGTCACGGAACTGCTCGTCGAAACGTAACAGCTCCTCGATCTGCCGCGTTGCCGTCCGCACCGAGGCTGCCGCGGATGCATTGTTTTCATAGAGCGCGTCGTAGGCCGCCATCGCGGCACCGCGCACCCGCTCGGCATTGGCCAGCACGCGCTTTTCGGCCTCGAGCTTCACATCCTCCTCGGGCTGAAGGCGCGCGTGGGCAATTTCCTTGCGCTGAAAAGTCCACAGATCGAGCAGGCGCAGGCGGTCGTGCTCATCGCGCTCGAGATCGGCGATGCGCTGCCGCACCTGCCTCCAGACCTCGAAGGACTTCGCCACAGCCGAATCGTCCAGGCACGCAAAGCTGTCGAGCAGCAATAGCCGCGACGCCGCACCGAACGCCAGTACGGCTTCGTTCTGCGCATGGATGACGGCCAGGTGTGGCGCGAGTTGCTTGAGGACTCCGACAGTCGCCGGCTGATTATTGATGAAAACGCGGCCCTTGCCGCCAGGTGCGATCTCACGCCGCAGGATGAGCTGATCTTCTTCGCGGTCGATGCCGTTGGCTTCGAGCACAGCGCTGATGGCAGGAGCTTCCCCATCGAAGACCGCTGAGACGATTGCCTTGTCGGCGCCATGGCGGACCGCGTCGCTGGAAGCCTTGTCGCCCAGCAGCAGGGCCAGAGCGTCGATGAGGATGGATTTGCCGGCGCCGGTTTCGCCGGTCAGCAGGTTGAGGGCGGGAGCGAACTCCACCGCGACGTTGTCGATGACCGCGTAGTTTTCGACTCGCAGTTCCAGCAGCACGTGAGGTCCCAGTGCGGTGAAGTCAGGGGCAGTGTAGCAGGAAAACAGTTGCCGGTGACTAGTTGCCAGTGGCCAGTTGTCGGTTGTCAGTTTTGGGTTGTCGCTCGTGGGATCTGTTGAGCCCGGTATTGGTCGAACCTAAGCCGCATGAAGAAAACAGCTCCCGACCAATGCCAGCGGTGTACGATGGTCGGGAAGAGCAGGTGGATGGAGGGTGTTATGAACCGGCGAATTGCGATGTGGGCGGGTGCGGGCTTACTCATTGCCGCGTTTTGGGCGACTTATGCCTTCCTGATTCCGATGCGCTCATCCGAACCGGTCATCTGGGCGCTCGCTCGTGTTAGCCAACCGATTCTCTTGGTTGGTTCCTACTTTGATGTTGGTCTTCGTTTCTATTGGGTTCTGCTTGCGAATGCTGCCCTTTATGCTCTGGTCGGCGCATCAATTGAAACTGTGCGGCGGCGGCTAAACCCGGCGAGATAGCCGGAAATCCGGCCGTGCGCTGAGTGTCCTCTGCGGTTCGTTTTCTTTTGTTTAGCTTCTTTCCGATCTCCAAAATTTTGCAAGATAACCGAGCCGTCCTTACGGGACTCGACGCTCTTTTTTCGCGCCCACCCCGGGCTTACCAGACTGTGTCGCAACCGTGCCGCCGCTCTGCGGCTCGGGTTGATTTCCCACTTGGCACGGGCGCTCAGCGACAATCCCGCGACTCCTCGTTACTCTCCCGGAACCCCGCCCACCAACTCTGCGGCTGCCCCGTCAAATGCTTATAATGCGAAGTAACGAAAGTTGAGCTTGTTCTGCCCCATGAATGTGTTCTCTTCTTTGCTTGCACTGGCCATCGGCGGTGAAATCTCGGGCCTGATTGAAGCCAGCGGTCCGGTCGCCAAGACTGTGCTTATCATTCTGCTGGTGTTCAGCGTCGCATCCTGGGCCATCATTTTCTCGAAGTGGGGGCTGTTCCGGCGCGCCCGCGTGCAGAGCAACCGCTTCGTACGCGCATTCCGCAAGTCGGAGCGGCTGAACGATGTCGCCGCCGTGGCCGAGCAGTTCAAGCCCAGTCCGCTGGTCGCCGTTTTTGAGGGCGCCTACGACGAACTGCGCAAACAGGCGTCATATCCCGTCCGCATGGCGGCGCTGCAACGCGCGACGCAGATCGCCGCTTCCGAAGAGCTGTCGCGGCTGGAGAGCCGCCTGCCCTGGCTGGCGACGACTGGCGCGGTGACGCCCTTCATCGGCCTGTTCGGAACGGTGTGGGGCATCATCGACGCCTTCCACGGCCTAGGCACGGCAGGTTCAGCCACTTTGCGCGCGGTTGCTCCCGGCATCTCGGAGGCGCTGATCACCACCGCCGCCGGACTGTTTGCCGCGATTCCCGCGGTCATCGCCTACAACATGTTCACCCAGCACATTCGCGAGTTCGGCGCGCGCATGGACGACTTCAGCCTGGAGTTGGTCAACGAAATCGAGCGTGCGCAGTCGGGAGCGGCGCGCGTCGCGGAGACGGTGGAGCGGCGGTAATGGCTTTCACCAACTCCCAGGGACGCACCCAATCCTCGCTGGCCGATATCAACGTCACCCCGCTGGTGGACGTGGTGCTGGTGCTGCTGATCATCTTTATGGTGACCGCACCGGTGCTGCAGTCGGGCATTGAGGTCAACGTGCCGCATACCAAGACGGTCAAGGAGATCACCGAGGAGCGGCTGGTGATCTCGATCGATCGCGATCAGCGCGTCTTCCTCAACAACCAGCCGGTCAACATCAACCAGATCGGCGCGCAACTGCATGCCAAGATTCGCGATCCGGAAGGCCAATCGGTGTTCCTGCGCGCCGACGAAAACGTGCCGTTTGGCGCATTTGCGACCGTGATGGACGCCGTGAAGCAGGCCGGCATCACCAACGTGAGCATCGTGACCCAGCCGCTGGAGAAGAATGGCAGCCGACGTTGACATCTTCTCCACCGAGGGGAATGTAAAGGTCCCTCTGCTCGGCTCGGTGACGCTGCACGTCGTACTATTCGCACTGGCATTGTTTGGCTATCTGATCCCTGTCGGCCGCGGCGAGAGCTGGGGAGGAACTACCGGCGGAGGCGGCGCCATGAGCGCCACTCTGGTCAACAGCATTCCTTTGCCGGTGCCACAGACTGAGACCCAGAACGTTCTGGCCAACCAGTCCAAGGGGCTCACGCAATCGCCGCCTAAGGAGACTCCGAAGGAGGAGCCGAAGGCGATTCCGATTCCAGCGCCCGAGGCGAAGAAGAAGGGCCAGCACGAGGTCGCGCAGAAGAAGCCTCCGCCGAAGCAAGTGGCCAAGGAGGAAGACAACAAGATTCCGTTCGGCGAGGGAGGGCCGGTAAGCGGGCCCTATGGATCGTTCTCGGCAGGCGGCGCAAAAGGCGGGCTGAGCTTCACCGGCGGCACCGGGGATTTCGGCAGCCGCTTTGGCTGGTATGTGGACGCTGTGCGTCGCAAGGTATCCGAGAACTGGCTGAAGTACGAAGTCGATCCGAATATCGACACCGCGCACCGGGTTTACATCTACTTCGAGATCACGCGCTCGGGCGAGCCGGCCAACATTCGCGTGGAGCAGTCGAGCGGGATTCCATCGCTCGATCAGTCGGCGCTGCGCGCATTGCAAAGGATCGATACCTTCGGGCCGTTGCCGCAGGAGTACGGAGGACGATATGTGGCGGTGGAGTTTTGGTTCGATTATCGGAGATGAAGGTCTCTCGAACTGCGACATAACAAACATGTTCGAGGTGTCATCCCGAGCGACGAGCGAAGGAGGAGTCGAGGGACCCCTATCATCGCAAGCAGTGCCAGTTGTGCCGTGTGCGGGAAGTGGAACTACTGAAACTACAGAGGTCCTTCGACTCCTCGTCCGATCGCGCTGCGATCGAACTCGTCGCTCAGGATGACAGACTGAATAATTTTTTCGGAACCTTTGCGAAAATTGGGGAACATGAAACGATACTCGGCAATTCTGTTGGTGTTGTTTGTCTTTCTCGCCGTCACCGCCCTCTCCGCCCAGGACTGGATTCGCACCGGCACCGGCCTCGGGGTGGAGAAGATCCGCCTGGCTGCGCCCGACTTCAAGATGGTAACCACCGATACCGGCACGCAGAACCTGGCGATGACCTTCAACACCACGTTCTATAGCGACCTGCAATCGGCGGGCATCTTCGACATGGTCTCGCGCAGCTTTTTTCCGCTGTCGATTCCCGGCGCGCCGCAGGAGGTGCGGCTGGACGAGTGGGGCAGTCCGCCCCCCAATGCCAGCATGCTGGCCTTTGGCAACCTGGGAGTGCAGGCCGGAACTCTCAATGTGCAGGGCTGGCTGTATGACACCAAGAATCCTAAGTCTCCGCAGGTGTTGGGCAAGCAGTATCGCGAGGAGGCCACGGATGCGAACGCGCGCCTGATCGCGCATCGCTTCGCCGACGAGATCATTTTTCGTTTGGGAGGCGGTGTCCAGGGGATCGCCGAAAGCAAGCTGTACTTTGTCAGCAATCGCAGCGGCTCGAAGGAAATCTGGCAGATGGATTACGACGGGGCCAATCAAAAGCAGTTGACGCATCTCGGCTCGATTGCGCTGTCACCGCACGTCGCGCCTGACGGCTCGCGCGTGGCCTTTTCCGGCGTCACCAAGGATGGCTGGCAGATCCTGATGTATTCGCTGGATCTTGGCCGGTTGGTCAATTTCACGCGCTTTGGCGGAGACAATTACTCGCCGTCGTGGTCCGGCGATGGGCAGAACATCGCGTTTTCGTCGTCGCGTAGCGGCAACACGGAAATCTACACGGTTGGGGCGGCGGGAGGTAACGCGCGGCGCCTGACACAAAGCAAGGGGCCGGATGTCTCGCCGACCTGGAACGCTAAGACCAACGCGCAGATTGCCTGGGTCAGCGGCCGCACCGGGCTGCCGCAGATTTACTCCATGGCATCCGATGGAACGAATGTGGTGCGAATGACCGACCAGGGTTATGCAGTGTCGCCTTCGTGGTCTCCGAATGGACAATTTCTGGCTTTTGCCTGGGTGCGGCACTATGGGCCGGGCGCGCCGGGCGCCAGCGATATTTACATCATGGATATCGCCAGCAAACAGTGGGCGCAGTTGACCCATGACGGAGGACGCAACGATTTTCCCTCGTGGTCGCCCGACGGCCGGCACATCGTCTTTCAATCGAACCGTACCGGGAAGACGCAGATCTGGACGATGCTGGCCGATGGCAGCGAGCAGCGGCAGTTAACCACTGCGGGCGAAAACTCGCAGCCGAATTGGAGTTTCAAGTAAGCTTTTGGGGTAGTGCAGCGCTTCCCGAGCTTTGAAGGGGCACGGCTTCAGCCGTGCCGTAAAAGCGGTTGTCGTAATGCCGGCTTTAGCCGCCGGGGGGGGACTTCGGTCCTGAAACGAACTTCGACTTCCCTCAGGGGCTAAAGCCCAGCTCGTTATGTACACGTAACGGCGCGGCTAGAGCCGTGCCCCTTCAAGACCGGGGTTTCCAGGTGAATAATGCAGATTCAGCGCTGCGTCAGCGCGATTTGCTGGCTGAATCTACCAGCCAGATGTTGAAGGGCGTCGGAAGGAGCACACTTCGGCCCCGCCATGAACTGCTGCGAGTGCTCTCGCACCAACGGAGGAAGAGTTGAAGCTAACACGGAGTCAATGGACCAAGGTTGTCGTCGCCCTCGCCGTGGTTCTGGTCGTCAGCGCCTGCGGCAAGAAGAAGACAGCGCCACCACCGCCGCCACCACCGCCGCCGGCTCCGGCGCCAACTGCTTCATTGACAGCCAATCCCAACACCATCACGGCGGGCCAGTCGACCACGTTGATCTGGAAGACCGACTACGCGACCGAGGTCGTCATCGATCAACTGGGCACGGTTGATCCCAGCGGTTCGCGCACCGTCACTCCGCCCATATCGACCACCTATCGCCTGGTAGCGAAGAACGAGACCGGTACGCAGGAAGCCACAGCGCGCGTGACCGTGACGCCGGCTCCGGCTCCTCCGCCGCCGCAAACGAATGGGACCGACGCGCAGCTGTTTTCGCAAAACGTGAAAGATGTGTTCTTCGACTACGACAGCTACGACATCTCGCAGCAGTATCAGCAGGTGCTTCAACAGGATGCGCGCTTCCTGCAACAGCATCCCAACATGAAGTTCACCATCGAGGGCCACTGCGACGAGCGCGGCTCCACCGAGTACAACCTGGCGCTGGGCGACAACCGTGCCAACGCAACCAAGCAGGCGCTGGTCAGCCTGGGAATTCCAGCGGACCGTATACGGACCATCAGCTACGGCAAGGAGAAGCCCTTCTGTACCGAGAGCACCGAGGCCTGCTGGGCGCAGAACCGGCGCGGACATTTCGTGTATCAGCGGTGACGGGGCGGTGCTGGGTGGAGCACACATTCAGGCGTGCAGCGAGGAGCTGCCAATGCGGAGCGCGATTCAGCGGCTGAGGTGATCGTTTCATCGCCTCAGCGGCTGAAGCCGGTCAGGATGAAATTGCATTCTGCACTGCTGAAGCAGTGCTCCACCCACGTAGGCAAGATCAACAAGTCCCGCAGGGACCAGGGAAAGAACTCCACAGGAAAAATATGCAACATCGCAATAAGCTAGTTTGGCCGGCAATCACCATGC
This sequence comes from uncultured Acidobacteriaceae bacterium, assembly GCA_963785825.1. Classification (GTDB taxonomy): domain Bacteria; phylum Acidobacteriota; class Terriglobia; order Terriglobales; family Acidobacteriaceae; genus Bog-257. The sequence goes on from CAWAWQ010000006.1 coordinate 471,893, forward strand.
TGGTGCTCACCGCGTTCGTCCCGGCGTTCGCGGCGAACAAGGACATGGTGCAGCTGCAAACCCAGGTGCAGGCACTACAAGACCAGGTTGCGCGCATGCAGCAGTCCATTGACATGAACATGGGCGCGATGAAGAACCTGATCGAGCAGAGCGCCGACAACGTCAACAAGATGAACGCCGCCGTCACCGACCTGCAGAACAAGATGCAAGGCATCACCGCGGATAACGGCGGCAAACTCGATCAACTCTCAGGTCAGGTTCAGTCGCTGCATGATTCCGTCGATGAGCTGAAGTCGCGCCTGGCGAAAGTCAGCAAGCAGCTCGACGACATGCAGCAAGGTGGGCAGAATCTGCCGGCCGGACAGCCGGGCATGACGGCAGCGCCGGGCGGGGCGCCGACAACGGGAGCACCAGGAAGCGATGTCGGCTCGGCCGCGCCTCCCGCCGATGTGCTCTACAACAACGCGCTGCGCGACTACAACTCGGGCAAGTATGACTTGTCCTCCCAAGAATTTGGGGATTACTTAAAGTACTACTCGAATACCGATCTAGCCGGGAATGCGCAGTATTACGTCGCTGACATCGAATACCGGCAGGGGAATTTTGAAGCCGCAGTGAAGGACTATGACAAGGTCCTGGAACAGTATCCCGGCGGAAACAAAGCTGCCGCGGCGCAGCTGAAGAAGGGCTATGCCCTGCTGGAGCTGGGACAGCGTGACGCCGGGGTTCGCGAGCTGAACAGCCTGATTGCGCGGTATCCGCGTTCGATTGAAGCTTCGCAAGCACGCGACCGGCTGCGGCGGTTAGGAGTGACCAGCGGCAGCACGGTGCACCGGCCACCGAGCACGTCGCATTAGGCCCAGAGGGTGAAACGTTACTGCCGGGTGCCCCGTTCTGGCCTGGTTTTGGCCAGGGCGGGGCAAAGGTCACACACGCCCCAGCCAAAGGCATCCTGGCGCCCCACCCAACATCTCCGACGGACTGTTTCAACTCTCGACCTCTGCTTCACGACAGCCCCCGGCTGGTCGTCTCCTCCGCCGGCGAGCCGCCCGTCATGCCTTGGGCTAAAACCAGATCGCGAGCTTCGGAGCGAAGTTTGGGCATGTGCATTCCAAACAGCACCGCCCCTGCGATACATGCCAACCCGCCCATCGCGACAGTCCACGGCGCGCCCACGTGATTGGCAACCGCTCCCGCCGATAGCGCTCCAAACGGCGCCATGCCCATGAACATCATCGAGTAGACCGCCAGGATTCTGCCCCGCAGTTGATCGGGAACCATCGCCTGGATCAGCGTATTCGACGAAGCCATCTGCACCATCATGAAAAAACCAACGGGCAGCAGAAACAGAGTCGAAAGCCAAAAAATCCGTGACGAGGCAAACAGAATCAAGCTGAGACCAAAACCTCCAGCACACATAGCAATGAGTTTGCCCAAACCCTTTACGCCCACGCGGGCGGCCAGGCTAGCTGCGCCCATCAAGGCGCCAATACCGGTTGCACCCATCAGAATGCCCAGACCTCTCGCACCGCCGTGCAAAATCTGGTCGGCGAAAACCGGCATCAGCACGGCATACGGCATTCCTACGAAACTGACAACCCCGAGTAGCAATAGAATTGCACGAATCGGCCGGGTGTTGCGCGCGAACGCAAAGCCTTCCAGGATGTTCTCGAGCGGCGAACCCGCCATCGCCAGGTTCGCAGGTTGCTCGATGCGCATCATCAGCAGACCCGCAATGACTGCGATGTAGCTGACCGAATTGGCAAAGAAGCACCAGCCCTCGCCGATGGAGGCCACCAGGATGCCCGCGATTGCCGGCCCGATGATGCGCGCACCATTGAACATGGAGGAGTTCAGGGCGATGGCGTTCATCAGGTCTTCCCTGCCCACCATGTCGATGAGGAAGGCCTGGCGCGCGGGAATATCGAAGGCATTCACAACGCCCAGGCAAGAGGCGAGCACGATCACATGCCAGACCTGCACGCGATGCGTGAGCGTCAGCGTGGCGAGAATGCCCGCCAGAATCATCGCCGAACTCTGGGTGGCAATGACAACACGATGGCGGTTATGTCGGTCTGCGACGATGCCACCGATGGGCGCCATCAGGAAGACTGGAATCTGGCTGGCAAATCCCACCGTGCCCAGCATCAAGGAAGATCCGGTGAGGCGGTAGACCAGCCAGGACTCAGCGATGGTCTGCATCCAGGTACCGATCAACGAGATGAGTTGGCCGGAGAAGAAGAGCTGAAAATTGCGATGGCGAAGTGCGCGCACCGCCAGCGCCAGCTTCGAGTCGCGCGAGGCGGGGCGCACAAACTCCTGCCTCTCCTCTTCCAGAACAGAACGCAGGGTTTCCTGCTCCGGTTGCTCAGTCTGCTCGGCCATGAATGTTGGATGCGCCGCGCCTACGCGATCTATCTTCAGGAGTTTGCGTTGTGCGGAGCGGAGTCAAGAATCAGCATACTTCAATTGGCGGCGGAGAATTTCCGGTGGCGATTCCGGTTGCTGGCTTCAGCAATTGCCTAAGTTGCAGGAGGCGCCGGAGACAGATATCTTCCTTGTTTGGCCAACACAGCAGCAGATTTGCCGCAACAAAAGTCCACCCACGAGGTGCCCGCCTCGCGCCGTTTTTTTCGCCGCATCAAGGGAATTCTTCTGCGACCGAGCCCTGTCTACCGGCTGTATCTGCGATGGAATTTCGGCGCTGGCCACCTTACCGAAGCGCCAGGACCGGGCATCGCCAACGGAACCCTAAACAGCCGTGCGGAGTGGGAATCTGCGTTCGCCAAGGCGAAGATGTTGAGCGTTCCCGTGCATCGCGGACCCGAGAAGAACTGGGATCACCTCGCCGCCGTCACCACCATTCTGGCGAACACCGATCGATCGGCGCGCATTCTCGATGCGGGCGCCGAAATCTACAGCAATGTTTTGCCGGCGCTCTTCCTCTATGGATATCGCGAGCTGTACGGGATCAACCTCAGCTTCACCGCTCCCACGCGGCGCGGACCAATCCGCTACATCCCCGGCGACCTGACGCGAACAGCATTTCCTGACGCGCACTTCGACGCGATCACTTGCCTCAGCGTGATTGAGCACGGCGTTCCGCTGGAGAACTACTTCCGCGAGATGTACCGGTTGCTCAAGCCGGGCGGGCTGCTGATCACCTCAACCGATTACTACCCTACCCCGATCGACACGCGCGGCCAGTTCGCGCACGGAACGCCGATCAAGATTTTTTCCAAACCTGAGATTCAGGCCGCGCTGGATTTGGCGAAGTCGGTCGGATTTGCGCTTACCGGAGAGGTGAACCTGGATTGCGCGGAGAAACCCATTCGGTGGGAGCAGTACGGGCTGGAGTACACGTTTGTGATGTTCACGTTGCGCAAACCGGCAGCGACAATCACCGCTTAGACTCGTATCCGATCACGGCCACGCCGCGAAAGACCTTCTCTACGCGGGCATCATAATTCCTCACTAACTCCTGCTCAATCACTCGCGATTCGGGATCGTCTGGCTTGGCGCGATAGAGCACCAGCCACACACGCGGAGCACGATCGAGCTGCTTCTCCCATTCCGAGTTGGACGGATTCACGCCCACCCCTGCGGGATACGGTGCGCGATCGCCCGCCAACCACCCCCAATAATTCTCCACCGCGAAGTTGCCCAGCGACTGGTAGTACAGCGCGCGATCCCCCGGTCGAGCTTGGCTGATCAGGTAGCCGACCGCACCGCGCCAATCTTCCGTCACCCGGACGTAGCCAATGACGGTGCTCGCCAGGGAAAGAACGCAGACCACACCAATCGCCGAGGTTCGCAAGAAATGGCGGCGAATCTGCTGTGCACCCACCGCGGTCATCATGATCCATGCCGGCAGGCAGATGACGAGAAAGCGATGATAGAAAGCCGGGCGGACGATCGATACCGCCAGAGTTATGACGATGGGAGCAAAAAAGGAACTCGCAACCAAGCCGTATCGCCAGCGCTGAACATCATCACCATCCCGCCATACGCTTCTTAGGTTGCGGAGGAAGAATCCAATCAGGACAAGGTCGAGGGCGAGCAAAACCGCCCCGACCGCTTTGCCGCCATTGGCCGCCAGAAATACACCCAGGTGATAAAGCTCCAGCACCGAGGGCGCCTGCACCCAGGAGATGTGGCCGACATCCTGCGCGTGAATCAGCCAAAGTACGGGAATCGCCAGCAGCACAATGATGATCGCCGCCACCAGGTACTGCTTCCACGCGCGCGTGGCCCGGGGCGCCGCGATCAGCGACAGAGCGTGCGCGGCTGGAACCAGCACTCCGAAATAATGGAAGTAGCAGGTCGCGCCGGCTACCAGACCGTAAGTTATGGCCCTACCGTAAGACGGGGCTTCCACCAGGCGAACGAAGCAGTAAGTGGCAACGATTACCGCCAGCACCACGAAGCTGTAAGCGCGGGCCTCCTGCGAAATGGCGATGGTGCATGTGTTCAGCGCGAAGAGAACGCAGGCGAGCATTCCTGTACGGGCGCCAAACAAGCGTCTGGCCAGCAAATAGAGAAGAGGGATCGAGAGTACGCCGGGCAGCGCCGACAGTAGGCGGACGATCGCTTCGCTCCTGCCAAGGTGCAACCACGGCCGCAGCAACACGTAATACAGCGCCATGTTGCCTTCGTCGTGCCACAGAAAATGCCAGAAGGCGGGGCTTGGCCGTTGCGCAATGGACACACTGGCGATCTCGTCGATCCAGAAGCTTTTGTAGCCGAGCGCGATGAGCCGCAACGCTGCACCTACGGCGACGATGGTCCCCAGCCACAGCCCTGAGTGGCGTCGCCAAACGCCGCTGGTGCCGTCGACCCTGGTTGTCACTCCGGCTCCCGATGCTGTAGCCATTCTCCCGAATATAGCAGGGCAAATTCAGCCAACCCGGACTTCGCACTCCGCAAATCCAAGGCAGCAGCCTCGCATCGACGAGCTTGCCAATACGATCTCAATCGGCTTAAAGGCAAAGTCCCATCAGCTCAGTTGTCACTCCGGCTGCCAGTAACTGAAAAACTCGATTCGCCAACTCTGCTGTTCTCAGCGACTGGCGATTGGCAGTAGAATGGCCACAGAGAGCAGGTCGGGTTTGACGCCTACAACGGAGAGCTTCGGTCCGATTGGACCCCGCTAACGACGGCGTGCTCCGCGGAGGCAATTTCCTTTCCGTCCCAGCGAGAAGAGTAGAGGCTCGCCGGGAGAGGGTTGGTTCCGAGCGAACAGGCCGCCATCATCTATGTCATCCCCAGAATTTCTTTCGCAGGTACGGCCCGCTGATGTCCTGCGCGACGCCATACTGCGGCACGTTCGCTATACCCTGGTTCGGCCCACCTCAGAGCTTGCGTCCGCCGACTATTTGAAGCCCGTCTCGCTGGCCATCCGCGACCGCATTGTCGACCGGATGCTGGAGACGGAGGCCCGCTACCGCCATAAGGACTCGAAAAAGCTCTATTACCTCTCGATGGAGTTCCTGATGGGCCGCTCGCTGGGCGACAACTTGTCGAACCTGCGGGTGGAAGAACTGTGCCGCGAGGTGTTGGCGAGCTTCGGCATCAGCCTGGACGAAGTGTTGGACAGCGAGAACGATGCCGGACTGGGCAATGGCGGCCTGGGCCGGCTGGCTGCATGTTTTCTGGAATCGCTGGCGACCTTGGGAATGCCGGGATTCGGCTACGGCATCGATTACGAATACGGCCTTTTCAAGCAGGAGATCTTTAACGGATTCCAGCGCGAAAAGCCCGACCGCTGGAAGGCCAATGGCACCCCCTTCCAGATCGAACATCCGGAAGAGGCGGTCAGCATTCCGCTCTACGGCCGCAACGAAGGCGGGTACGACGCGGAAGACAAACTGAAGCAGCCGTGGACCAACCAGAAGATCGTGGTGGGCATACCCACTGACATGCCCATCGTCGGCTACCTGGGCCAAACCGTGAACTGGTTGCGGCTGTTCACCGCTCGCGCCTCGGAGGATTTCGATATCGAGATCTTTAACCGCGGCGATTACATCCGCGCGGTCGAGCAGAAAATTCAGTCGGAGAATATTTCGCGCGTGCTGTATCCCTCCGACTCGGTGATGAGCGGTAAGGAGCTGCGCCTGGTTCAGGAGTACTTCCTGGTGGCATGCGCCATCGGCGACCTCATGCGCCGCTTCCGCCAGCAGCACAAGAAAATCGAGGTGCTGCCCGCGAAGGTCGCCATCCAGATGAACGATACGCATCCGGCCATCGCTGTCGCCGAGCTGATGCGTATCCTGCTGGACGAAGACCACCTTCCCTGGGAGCAGGCGTGGGAGATCACGCAGCAGACGCTGGCTTACACCAATCACACCCTGCTGCCGGAAGCGCTGGAGAAGTGGTCGGTACCGCTGCTGGAGAAAGTCCTGCCGCGGCACATGCTGATCATCTTCAACATCAACCACAAGTTTCTCCGGGACATGCAGCAGTACTCATTCCTCGACGATGAAAAGCTGCGCGGAATGTCGATCATCGAGGAGGGTTACGAGAAGCAGGTGCGGATGGCGCACCTCTGCATCGTAGGCAGCCACTCGGTGAATGGTGTCTCCAAGCTGCATAGCGACCTGATTGTCCACTCTTTAGTGCCTGAATTTGCCCAGATTTGGCCGGAAAAATTCAACAACAAGACGAATGGCGTGGCGCCCCGACGCTGGTTGATGAAAGCTAACGAAGGTCTCACCGACCTGATCAGCCGCACCCTGGACGAGAACAAGTGGATCACCGACTTGCGCAAGCTGCGCGACCTGGAGCCGTTCGCCGACGACGAAGAGTTCCGCGACGCCTTCAAGGAAGTAAAGCGGCAGAACAAGCTGAAGCTGTCCGGCGTGATCCAGGATCTGACCGGCGTGGCGGTCGATCCTGACTCCATGTTCGACGCGCAGATCAAGCGCATTCACGAATACAAGCGCCAGCTGCTGAACGTGATGCGCATCATCCACGACTATCTCGGCATCGTCGAGCGGGGAGAGATGCCAAGCGTGGCGCGCACCTACATTTTCGCCGGCAAGGCAGCTCCCGGATACTGGGCGGCCAAGCAGATCATCAAGCTGATCCACAGTGTCGCCGACGTAGTGAATAACGACGAGAAGGTGAAGGACCTCATCAAGATTACGTTCCTGCCTGACTACCGCGTTTCGTTGGCGCAGCTGATCATGCCCGCCGCCGATTTGAGCGAGCAGATTTCCATGGCGGGAATGGAAGCCTCCGGAACCGGCAACATGAAGCTGGCGATGAACGGCGCCCTCACCATCGGCACCCACGATGGCGCGAACATCGAAATTGCCGAGGAAGTGGGCGAGGACAACATCTACATCTTTGGGCTTCTGGCGAACGAGATCCGGGAGATGCAGCAAAAGGGCGCCTACAATCCGCAGGAGAGCTATGACAACGACCCGAGCGTCCGCGAGGTGATGGACGCCTTCTCGTCGGACCGCTTTTGCCCCAACGAGCACGGCCTCTTTCGCTGGATCTTCGATGAACTGGTCCATCGCGGCGACCGCTACTTCCACATTGCCGACTTCCCCAGCTACATCGCGACGCAACAGCTCATCGACAGCGAATATTTGAACCAGGAGCTATGGTGGCGCAAGGCTATCCTGAATGTCGCCCGCATCGACAGGTTCTCCAGCGATCGCACCGTACTGGAGTACGCGCGCGACATCTGGCACATCGGGAAATTCGAGACCACAGGCCGCGTCGCCAAAGCGCCGGCACGGGCTCCTGCGGTTCCCAAACCGAATGGTGAAGCGGCGGTAGTGGCCGCCACTGAACCTGCACCGGCGGAGTCCGAAGCCAAGCAGGTGGCGGATTAGGGCGCCCACCCAAGCCGCTGTTGCTTGGGTGGGGATTTTCGTTATCTCCCACGGATAATTTGGGGCGTAGGCGTACTTCCCCGCCCTACTGGCACAAAACACCATTCAGGTGGAACACCGTGGGCGGATTATTGCTCCCGGTGTAATTGGCGTTAAAGCCGACTCCGGTCAAGGTGTCGCCGGGGTTGATCGTCCCGTTCCAGGGCGCGTTGGTGAGCGTGACATTCTGGCCGCTCTGCGTGTAATTCGAGTTCCACGATTGCGTGATCTGCTGGTTGCCAGACCACGTCCAGGTCAGGGTCCAGGCGGGTGGGCCGGGTCTCCGATTTCAAATGTACTCCTACCCGATCATTAACCACATCGGGTGCCCCACCCTTGGGTGGGGGTTTTAGTCACAAGTACAAATGTGTAATCGGGTTATTAGGAGTACCCTGCCCGCAGCGATTAGGACTCCTTCGATTTTGCTCGCTTGGCGGGTCGCTCCGCTCAGATTGACAGGCGATCTACTGGACGATGTCCACCCCGGCATGGAACTCGATGGTGGGGCGTCGGACGAAGATGCGGCCGTCATCCTGCTGGTAATAGTAGTAAGGACGTCCCTGATAGACATAGGTTCGGCAGCCATACTTCTTGGCCTGTCCGGGAGGCATTCCGCAATTGCCCCAGCCGGTCTTCTTGCCGTGACTCCATCCCGGAGGCACGCCTTCGGCGTAGGTGCGGTATTCGTAGCCGTTCCCGTGCTGCCAGCCTTTCTCGGCGTAATCGGCGTGCTTGTCTCCGTGCCCGTGCTTGTTTCCCTTATCGCCGTGATCAGCCATAAGAGGCAGCGCTCCCAAGCCCAGCATCATTGTCAGCACAAATATTGCGGACAGCAGCTTGCTCATGTGTCCTCCGCTGTTTCTTGATGCAAGCGCAGTTCCGCGCAATATCAGCTTGCGTTTGATGAAGTTGCAGATCTGGGAAGTGCGATTCGGAGTCCCAAAGATGTAGTGGGTCGAGAAGATTTTACACTGAGGTTGGCGCGCCGCCTGGACCTCAGGACAATGCCATCGTTTTATGCTGTCGGATTGAACAACCGGATGAGCCAGAAGGCCAGCATAGCGACCCCCGCCGAGGCAGGGATGGTGAGGACCCATGCCCACACGATGCGCCGGGCAATACCCCAGCGGACGGCGGAAACGCGGTTGGTCGTGCCGACTCCGACAATCGCGCCGGTGATGGTGTGGGTGGTGCTCACCGGAATTCCCGCCAGCGCAGTGCCGAACAGGGTGATGGCGCCGGCGGCCTCAGCGCAGAATCCGCCCACTGGCTTGAGCTTGGTGATCTTCGATCCCATGGTATGCACGATGCGCCACCCGCCTAAGTAGGTCCCCAGCGCGATGGCGGCGTGCGCGGCAAGAATGATCGGCCAGTGCCAGCGCCCCCAGTCGGCGGCGAAATCGGCAGGCTTCATCACTCCCGCGGTGAACAGCGCGCCCGCAACAATGCCCATGGTCTTCTGCGCGTCGTTGCCGCCATGCCCCAGGCTGTAGGCCGCAGCCGAAAGCAGCTGCAAACGGCGAAACAGTTTGTCCACCTGGCGCGGCGACTTGCGATGAAAGATCCATGAGATCGCTACCATAAACCCGAAGCCGAGCACCAAGCCCATGACCGGCGCGACCACAATGAAGATCAGCGTCTTGGTCCAGCCCCCGGGGAGGATAATCGAAGGCGCGCTGCGCCAACCGTGAACGATTGCCGCCCGTCCTATTGCAGCACCCGCATAGCCGCCGATCAGCGCATGGGATGACGACGTGGGAAGGCCGAGCAGCCAGGTGAGCAGGTCCCACACGATCGCGCCCAGTAGTCCGGCGAGCACCACGTACTGGGTGACGATGTCGAGGTTGATCATCCCCTTGCCGATGGTTTTGGCGACTGCCGTGCCCAAAAAGAATGCGGCAAGAAAGTTGAAGACGGCGGCCCAGACCACGGCCAGCCGCGGCGATAGTACGCGCGTCGAAACCACGGTCGCGATACTGTTGGCAGCATCGTGAAATCCGTTGAAAAAGTCGAAGACAAGAGCGGTGGCAATGGTGACCAGCAGGAGCACCAGAGTTGCACTCACGACCACCCACCCTGAATTGGAATTTCGATGAAGTGCACGATGCGGCCTCAGGCGTTCTTCAGCACGACCGTCTCCAGCACGTTCGCGACGTCTTCCGCTTTGTCGGTGGCGGTTTCGAGGATCTCCAGCAGTTCCTTCAACTTGATCAGGGTAATAGGGTCGTAGCCCCCGTCGAAGAGGCGGCCAATGGCTTCGCGGCTCACCTGGTCGGCTTCGTTCTCCAGACGGTTTACTTCTACGCAGTGCGATAACAATTGGCCGTTCTTGTTCAACAACGCAACCGCTTTCCCCAGCTCCTCTGTCTGCTTCAGGATGATACCGGCAAGGATCTTCGCCGAAGCCGACGGCGCCGTGATTTTGTAGGTGAGCAGTCGATCGCTGGCGCCGTTGATGAAGTCGAGTACGTCGTCGAGCGAGGAGGTCAGCAGGTGAATATCCTCGCGATCGAACGGGGTGATGAACGTCTGATTCAGCTTGATGAGGATCTGGTGCGTCATTTCATCGCCCTGATGCTCGATCTGCTTGATCTTCTCCACCACGGCGGGCAGCCGTTCATAATCGTAGTGATGCAGGCAATCCGAGAGCGCGCGTGCGCCCCCGATCAGATTCTCGGCCACTTCGGAGAACATCTGGAAGAACTTTGTCTCCCGTGGGATCAGGCGCACCATCGCCAACTCCATTCGGCCGTGTAACTTGTTGGGAGATCCATGAATATAAACGTACGATTACCGAATTATTGCAATTGTGTGAAACCGTACTATCGCACGCTGCCGTGACCACGGTCAATCGGCAGGGTTAGGTAATGGAGCCGATCGGGCGATCTCATTGCAAGCATTGAGAGTGCTGAGAAGCCGCCCGCCTAGGATCGGCGGCAGGAGCAGCTGGCATTTATGCGCACCGGCTGCCGATGGGCGCTCGCCTGGTTACCATAATGTCCCACAACGTGGCAAGGTGCTTCGCGGTAATTGAGAGTCCTACAGAGTAGGACTTTGCGCAAAGCGGCATTCTGATCGCAGCGTTGCCTTCGCACCGCGGCTGCGTGACGCCGGATGGAATAGCTCTAATAGGCGTTTTTGCCGAACATGCCTGACCAGGCAGTCAAGCAGACGATCCGCAAGTCGAGCCAGAAGCTCCAGTTCTGGAGGTAGTAGAGGTCGTACTCGAAGCGTTTGGGAATGGAGGTATCGCCGCGCCAGCCGTTCACCTGTGCCCATCCGGTGATTCCGACCTTCAGCCGGTGACGCGTATCGTAGTGCGATATCTCCCGCAGGAATTTTTTTACAAAGTGGGGACGCTCGGGGCGCGGTCCCACCACACTCATCTCGCCCTTCAGCACATTGAAGAATTGCGGCAACTCGTCGAGGCTGGTGCGGCGCAGGAACCTGCCCAGACGGGTGCAACGGGGATCTTCGGCGGTAGTCCAGCGGGTCTCGCTCTCCGCCGAGGTGGTGACCTTCATGCTGCGAAACTTGTACATGGTGAAGGGCTGCCCGTTCAGGCCGATGCGCTCCTGGCAAAAGAGCACAGGACCGGAAGATGTGAGCTTGATCAAAGCTGCAATGGCCAACATCACCGGGCCTGCGAGAGCGACCACCAGGAGAGAAAAACCGATATCGAAGACCCGCTTCAACAGAAAGTACATAGGCGACTCCGCTGGTGAGTTCGCCAGATCCAGCATTTGCAGATCGCCAAATTGAAACAGTCGCTCGCGCAGCAAAGGGATGTCGCCGATATCGATGATGGCGCGCACCGGCGCGCACAGCGGCTGCAGGCTGCGGAACAGCGTGGAGAGAGAGGGCAGGCGGTGGGCCGAGATGGCGATCACAACCTCGTCAAACGGTACATTGATGCTGCGCTCCACGTCGCTCAGATCGAATACGGGAACATCGGCCACTGCCACTTCTTTGTCTTCCGGGATGCGTATGTGGGCCACCACCTGCGATGCGGCAAAAGGCATGCGGCCCAGCCGTGCCGCTACTCGACGGGCATAGATATCCGCTCCCACTACCAGGATGCGCAGCGGCCGCCGCAGGCGTTTCCGGCCGATCAGCACTCGAAATAGCGTTCGCGTCAGCACCGTCCCCCCGAGCAGCGCCAGCGCACTCAGTGCGAAAAATATGCGGGAGAAGTTCTGCTGCCGATAAAAAAAGAGCAGGCACAGCAGGACAAGATAGGTGGTGGCACATGCCGAGAGGGCTTTCTTGATTCCCGTGTATTCCTGAAACAATTCCTCAATGTCGCACAGCCGATAGTTCTCCGCCGCGATCACCCATACCAGGGTGGTCAACAGCAATACCACCAGGTAGAAGCGCGGATCGTAGTCACGTGCTCCAAGCTTTGTCTCAAACAGATCAAAGCGAGTGTAAGCGGCAATGGCGAACGCTATAGGCGGCATTGAGTAGCACCACAGCCGCATATAGAAGCGGTAGGAGTTCAGACGCAGGGTCACGGACACCTCCCTTCCCGAGGCGCTGAGTGCGGTTTATACCGGCATCGAGCGATTGGGGAAGCGCTTTCGCTGGTAGCCTGATCCACCAATGTTTGTCCCCATAAATGCGGGGCTTCACATTGGGTATTCCCTACCAAGCTTGCAATGGAACACTGTTCAGAACTTGGGAGCGAGAAAAGAGCCCGACAGCACTATGTGCCACGAAATCAGACACCACTCCACCATCTCCGGAAACGTCTGGTTACAACGGTAGAGACTCTGGAGCTTTTTACTTGTGGCTTACGTGAGCCAAAGCTTAGGGCAACAATGCTTGGACGTCAAGAAAAAAGTATCGCTTTCGACAATTCGCAACATGAGTGATTAATGTGTGGAGGCGCAAACCCAGTAGAAGCGCGCGTGGGCTCACTGTCGGTCCATCCCGCTGGAACTCGCATCCGCGCCCTGCATTCATGCTTTCGTCACAGTGCTGCTCACCACGCTAATTCTCTTCGCGTCCAAGCGCCCGGTACTACCAAGGGGCGAATGACAAACCTGCGGGCGAAATTCGCTCTCCAGAAACTACTTCGTGAAAATGAGGTGCTTGCTATGAACAAGGTTCGCTTCCTGTTGCTCCCGTTCGCGCTCCTGCTCTCCGCGTTGTGCAGCGCGCAATCCACACAGCTTGACCTGCCCCGGCAAAGCCAGCGCGCGCAAGTGACCCAGCGCATCGGCATCACCGATATCACCGTCAACTACCATCGTCCGCTGGTGAACGGACGGAAGATTTGGGGCGGTCTCGTTCCCTATGGACAGGTATGGCGCGCCGGCGCCAACGAGAACACCACCATCACCTTCCCTGACGCGGTGATGATCGAGGGCAAGCCGCTGGAGGCCGGCATCTATGGCCTGCACATGATCCCCAACGAAGATCAGTGGACGTTGATCTTCTCCAAGATGCATACCGCCTGGGGCAGCTTCAGCTATAAGGAGGCGGAGGATGCGCTGCGCGTGACCGTGAAGCCGCAATCCGCAGACCTTCACAATGCGCTGACCTACGACTTTGACCAGCTCCAGCCGGATTCCGCGGTGGTTGTGATGAGCTGGGACAAACTCGCCGTGCCCTTCAAAGTCCAGGTGAACGTAAACCAGGTGGTCGAGGCCAGCCTGCACAAGCAGTTGCGGGGGCTGTCGCAGTACACGTGGGACGGGTGGGACGACGCCGCCACGTATCTGGTCGACAACAAAGTGGACCTGAACGAAGCGCTTAACTATGAAGACAAATCGATTCAGAACGAAGAGCGTTTCGAGAACCTGATGACCAAATCGCGCATTCTGAATGCGATGGGTCAGACCAGCGAAGCTACGGCCGTGCGAGATAAAGCCCTCGCCATGGGTAATGCTCAGCAATTGTATGGCTACGGCCGCCAACTCCAGCGCGATGGGAAGCCCAAGGAAGCCTTCGCAATCTACAAGCAAGCAGCGGACAAGTATCCCGACAATTGGCTGTCCCATGCCGGCCTGGCGCGGGTTGCGGTGGGCGACGGCAATTATCCGGACGCGACCAAGCAGATGCAGTTGGCCTTGGCTGGTGCTCCCGATCAGGCCAAGCAAGGGGTCGAGAGCCTGATCAAGCGCCTGCAAGCGCAGCAGGACATTAATAAGTAGGCGCGACTTCCGGAAGCTACGTCAGGCCCTTCGGTCGTTCCTATCCGGAGGGCCTGAAGCTTTGCTCGATTACAACTGGTGTATTCATTAGCCGCTCTTCTCCATCTGTCATCCCGAGATCTGTCATCCCGAGCGAACCCTCCATCTGTCATCCTGGGCGAACCCGCTTCAGCGGGTGAGTCGAGGGACCTGCATTTCGGCCTTATGCTTTAAATAGACGTTACTCGCGATGACACGACAATGATAAAGGCATCGGCGCTCCATCAGCCTGGATTGCGGTGGCGAAAAATCACACGGCCTGCTGACATGCATCACTGTTCTTTGTGACAACCTGCATCCCATCCCAAAACCAGCGTCTTGTCATTGCCCGCTTTATGCTCCGGAGTTTATATTCAAGGGTTTGCTTATCCGTTCGGAGGCCTCCTGTGCCGAACGCAAACTAATGTCAATACGCGCCCGCCGCGGCGGGTCCGCGTCTGGAGTCTGCAATGATCAAACGCAGTGCGCTTTTCTTGTGTTTTGTAATGCTCTGCCTTGCTGGCCTTGCTTATGCCGACGAAGGCATGTGGCTGTTCAATGCGTTCCCCAAAGATAAAGTCCAGGCCAAGTACGGTTTCGCGCCTGACCAGGCGTGGCTCGATCACGTGCGCCTTTCTTCGGCCCGCGCGCCCAATGGTTCGTCGTCGTTTGTCTCGGCTGATGGATTGATCTTCACCAATCACCACATCGCGCAGGAATGTATTCACGATCTCTCCACCGGCGGCAAGGACTACATGAAGACCGGCTTCTACGCGCCTACCCGCGCCGAAGAGCCAAAATGTCCCGGCATGGAATTTCTGGTGCTGCAGAGCATGGAAGACGTCACCGCGAAGGTGACGGGCGCGGCCAAGCCGGGAATGTCCACGGCTGATGCAGGCAAAGCCCAGCGCGAAGAAATGGGGACATTGGAGAAGGAATGTTCCACCGAGGGCATGCGCTGCGACGTCGTTACCCTCTACTCCGGAGCCATGTACAACCTGTACAAGTACAAGAAGTACGATGACATTCGCCTGGTCTTCGCGCCCGAGTTCGACATCGCCTTCTTCGGCGGCGATCCCGACAACTTCGAGTATCCCCGCTACGATCTCGACATCTCGTTTTTCCGGGCTTACGAGAACGGCCAGCCGGCTAAGATCCAAAATTACCTGAAGTGGTCTGCCAACGGGGCGAACAACGGCGAGCTGGTCTTTGTCTCCGGCCATCCCGGACGCACTGGCCGCTTGTTGACCACGGAGCAGCTTGATTTTCTGCGCGACGATCAGTATCCGCTGCAGCTTAATTCCTATACCCGGCGCACCGAGGTCTTGCAGAAGTTCAGTGCGCAATCCGCCGAGAACGCGCGCGAAGCCGAAAGCGATATCTTCGGGCTGCAGAATGCTTTCAAAGCCGTGACCGGCTACGAGGCCGCCTTGAAGGACAAGGAACTGATGGCCCAGAAGGCTGCCGATGAAAAATCGCTGCAGGAGTACGTCAATTCCGATCCGCAGCGCAAGCAGGAGTTCGGCGACCCCTGGGCGCAGATCGCTAAGGCAGTCGATACCCAGAAGCAGATATATAAGGAGCTTGCTTATCTCGACAATATGGGCGGCTTCCGCGGCGACCTGGCGCGCTACGCTCGCCAGATTGTGCGCGCTGCGGCGGAGAAGCAGTTGCCGAGCAATCAGCGCATCCGTGGTTACCAGGATTCGGCGCTACCCACTCTGGAGCAGCAGCTCTTCTCCACCGCTCCCATCTACAAAGGCCTGGAGCAGGTGCAACTGGCGGAGAGCCTGGCCGAGATGCAGGACGTCCTCGGCGCAAACAACGCTGACGTGAAAAAGGCGCTGGCAGGTAAAACGCCGGAGGAGCGCGCCAAAGAACTGATCGACGGAACCAAGTTGGAGGACGTTGCCGTCCGTAAGCAGCTTTATGAAGGCGGGCAGGCGGCGGTGGATGCCAGCACCGATCCACTGATCGTCTTGATGCGCCAAGTCGATCCCGATGCGCGTGCGCTGCACAGCCGCGACGAGGATGAGGTGCAATCAGTGCTACGGGCCAGCGGTGGAAGCATTGGCCGGGCCTTGTTCGCGCAGAAGGGGCTGAGCGTGCCTCCGGATGCGACCTTCACGCTGCGGCTAAGCTATGGCACGGTGGAAGGCTACAAGCTGAACGGCAAGAACGTTCCCTGGTTCACCACCATGGGCGGAGCCTACGAGCATGCAGCCAAGCACGGCAGCAAGCCGCCCTATCAGCTTCCGGAAAGCTGGATTAAGGACAAATCGGCGATCAACCTGAAGACGCCATACGATACCGTCTCCACACCCGACATCATCGGCGGCAATTCCGGCAGCCCGGTGATCAACAAGGCGGGCGAAGTCGTGGGCATCATTTTCGACGGCAACATCGAATCGCTGGCCTGGAATTTCGAATACACGGACAAGGTAGCGCGAGCGGTCGAGGTGGATTCACGGGCGATCACCGAGGCCCTGAAGAACATCTACCATGCCGATGCGCTGGTGAACGAGATTGGCGGCACCAACGCAGCGGCCATGCAGCCCAACCCGCAGCACAAGATGCGAAAGCCGGCCCAGCGGCAGCAGTAACTTTAGCGCACAATAGCTAAACAGGCGCGACCGGAAGGTTCGCGCCTGTCTTGATCTTGGGAGTCTTGGCCGAACCTTAGGCCGCAGTCGCCGATTTCTGTCTCTCCAGTTGTTCGCTGACTTGCTGCAATCCGGCGTTAGCCTGGGCAGCGCCCTGATGCATCTCGCGATAGTGCTTGGGAGTCGCTCCCACCAGGCGGCGGAAGACGCTGGTGAAGTGACTTTGAGTTTCGAACCCCACCTGGGTCGCCACCTCGGCCAGTGCGGTGCGGGTCTCGCGCAGCAATTCCTGAGCGTGCTCGACGCGCTGGCGCATCACGTACTGATGCGGCGTGGTGCCGGTACTCATCTTGAAGAGCTTGGAAAAATAGTACTGGCTCATGCCGACAACCTGGGCCAGTTCAGCGACGCTCAAATCACGAGCAATGTTCTCGCGAATATGGGAAAACACCCGCTGCAAGCGGCGCGGCGGCAAGCCTCCCACCACTTCGACAGGGGCAAGCGTGGCGCCGAGATAAGCGTCCACGACCTCCTGCGCGCGATCCTCTTCCATCGAGTGCAACGCCAGCACCAGGACGTTCATGCCTTCAGTCTTGGCGCCCACATGAGCGGAGTACGCGTCGTTGCAAAGCGCGGCGCGGATTCCCGGAACGCGATTGGCGGCAACCGACGCACCCACGCCGCGGTTGCTGACGATAATGCCACGTTCCGTATCGTGGCGTAGGACCGAGAGCGCCACCTGCTCGGCGTAATCGGAACGTGCCTGATTCTGCACCGGGGACGCGGCATCCACCACTTCATATCCGTCGGCAATCAGTTTCGTGGCAAGCCGCTCCTTGGCTTCCTGCCCAGCTTCATCCGCTGCAATTGCGATTCGCACTTCGTTTCCTCCCTTTATGAATTCCTGTGGAGCTCCTGGGCTCCCATTCACCCCGCCATCTCGCCTTGCGAGTGCGAGGGTAAATCTTCCGGTTTCCGTGCCAACTCAGACCGTGCTGGGAAGCCCTGGCACGGACGAGACGTTTCCTGGAAAGGCTTGGTGGAACGCGCCATCTGCTCGACGAGGTATTGATTCATCACGTCGGAGCAGCGAAGGGTGGCTCCGCGATGAAACAACTCTTCCAGCAGTCCCTGTCCAGCGGTTTCCATTGCTGTTAACCCACAGAGATCGATCGTGACCTGCTGTTCTTTGCCCGGTACATTGTGCTCCTGGCACAGGCGCCGCAACTCCTCAACCCATGGCCCAACCAGCCGGCCTTCCAACGTCAATAGGAGAGCGCATGGGCTTTCCTCGACAGTGATCCGCAACACGATGCCTCCGCTTAACTCGGCCCCTCGGCATAAGCGGTTAGCCGAACAGATGGCCAACCGATTATTCAACGTAAGTGCAACTTTGGTGCCATTCGTTAAGAGAAGTCTCTCTTCCATCCAAACCACGTATTTCAAAGAGCTTGCTCCCGGAACGCCGACCAAGAAGGCCTATGGGGCAACGGTGGTGTCAAATTCTAGATGTCGAGATTCTGTCATTCGTGTCGTATATCCGACACTAGGCGCTGGCGCTGCCGCGTGAAATTCCCAGTTTTTCCATTCGGTAAAGCAGCGATGTGCGCTTCATACCGAGGCGGACGGCCGCACCGGTCGGGCCTCCGATCACCCAGTTGGATTTTTCCAAGGCATCGATGATGTGCCCCCGCTCGAGGTCACGCAGGCTCTTGGAGCCTGCAGCGTTAGGAGGGTTTACCGAGACGGCGGATGCTTTCGCATCGGCAGCGGCTGCGAGCTCGAAGAGCGGAGCGCGCAGTTCTCCGCCGCTGCTCAGGATCACTGCCCGCTCGATAAAGTTTTGCAGCTCGCGAACGTTGCCCGGCCAGGCATATCGTGTCATGGCCTCTAAGGTTTCGGGTTCGATGCTTTGCACCGAGCGATTCATGCGCCGCGCGTACTTGCTGGTGAAGTAGCGAGCCAGTAGCGGAATGTCCTCGGCGCGTTCGCGCAAGGCTGGAAGCCTGATGGGAAACACGTTCAGGCGGTAGAAGAGATCGCTGCGGAACTTCCCTTCCCTTACCATCGAGGGCAAACTGTGGTTGGTGGCGGCGATTACGCGCACGTCGACTTTTTGGGTTTGCACTCCGCCCAGGCGCTCAAACTCCTGCTCCTGCAAAACCCGCAGGAGTTTGGGCTGAAGCTCCAGAGGAATGTCGCCAATCTCGTCGAGGAAAAGAGTGCCCTGGTGGGCCAGTTCAAAGCGGCCGGCTTTGCGAGCGATGGCGCCGGTAAACGCGCCCCTTTCATGACCGAAAAGCTCGCTTTCCAGCAGCCCCGTGGGGATGGCCGCGCAGTTGATCTTGACGAAGGTCCGATCCCGGCGCGAGCTGCGATCGTGAATGGCACGGGCGATCAGCTCTTTGCCGGTCCCGGTCTCGCCTTCAATCAGCACGGTTGAGCCGGTCGGGGCGACCGTCTCCACCTGGTCCAGGATGCAACGCAAGGCGCGGCTGGTACCCACGATATCTTCGAAATCCTGCTCTGCCCGGATCTCGTCTTCCAGGTACAGCTTCTGTTCCGCGACGCGTTGCTTGCTTTCGGATAACTTCCGGTGCTCCAGCGCATTATGGACGCCGATGGCAATCTGGCGCGCGACCTGCCGTACAAACTCGAGGTCAGCCTGGGTGAAGGCGCTTTCCGTACGGCTGCCCAGCGCCAGGACGCCCACACTTCTGCTCTCGCCGACAAGTCGCAGAGGCAACACCATGCTGGAACGCAGCCCCTCGCCGTCCACCACGCGCAAGCCGTTGGAATTCGTGAACGGCACCGCTCCCGGACCGCTGCCCACCATCAGCGATTCTCCGCTGCGGAAGGCTTTGCCGGGATTGGAATTGTCGATGGAAAGCAGCATGTCGGGGTGCAGGTATCCGCGGCCCTTAGGAAAGTCGAGGGCGTGGATGCGCAGCATGCCGGGAAGGTGCTCGTCTGGGAGCATCAGAATCGCCGAATCATGCGAAATGACCCGGCGAAGGCTGGCGGACAGTGCCTGAAAAAGATCACGCAGCTCCAGGTTGGAGACCACGCTGTTGTTGACCTCCAGCACCAGTTGCAGGCGGTCGCGTTCGCGCGCCAGCTCTCTCTGCAGTTCCACGCCTTCCTGGTAGCGCAAAGCGTTGTCCAGCGCTACCGCCACTTGCGCGGCGACCAGCTTGCCGAACTCCAACTCAGCCTCGTCGTAGCCACCCTCCTCGGATCGCCCGAACGACAGCGTGCCGACACGGCGGTGCGCGGTGGTAAGCGGTAAGCTGCAAAACGAGCGCACGCTATGCCGGCGCAGCAGCTCCACGGAGTCCGGATACTCCCCGAGTTCGCTCAGGGTTCGGAAATTCAGCGCCTTCTGCGCTGTCCACACGGGTGCGGAAGGACAACTGGCAACCGGGAACGCCAGGCCGTCGGATGGCGTCTTCTCCCGCGCTGACTGAAGGATGTGCAGACGCATCATCCCGCGGCTCTCATCGTGCAACGCAACACTCAAGTAATGAAAGCCGAGAAGCTGCTGTAGGCACTCGGGCAACTTGCCGAAAAGATCGGCTAAATCGGGATACGCAGCGATAAGCTGCGAAACTTCCATGAGTGCCAGGTACTTGCGATCTGTGACATCAATTTCTGGTGTCATTCTGGAACGACGAAATGGCGAACGAGCGCTTTCTCTGTCCAGCAATGTCGGATTACCGCTCTTGGCCCGGAGTAATGTGGAGGGCTGACGTTCGGTTCAGCCCCAGAAACCTGAGAGCTTCTGGCCACATCCTGCTTGTCTTTCATGATACCAACCTAACAAGTTCCAAATCTTGTCAAATTGCGCCACTGAACATCTTTTTTCAGCAACCGGTCTCAGGCGACGAAGAGACGAAGAGTTGACGCGCGCGATACACTTCCAACGCAGCACGAGGTGCTGACGCGCTCGGCATTGAACGCCAGGCAGTCTAGCCGGGTCGCGGCGCGGCGCGGCGGCAAGCCGGCCTTTCTGGTGAGCTTGGAAGCGGAAATTTACCTGTTATTAACCTTCGACTCTGGAAAATGTCTCTCAGCGCGTAGATAACAAACGAGGAGAACACTCATTGACTGGGAAGAATCCAGCCCCCGGCGCCCCCGGCATCGAGCCGCGTTGGACAGGCGGCGCCAAAGACGCGGTGGGGACCGCCTACTCCGTCTCCAGCCGCCTCTGGTACACGCTCGTCAACGGCATTAATACCGAGATCTACTACTCGACAATCGATTCGCCTCAAATCCGCGACCTGCAATTTCTCATCAGCGATGGAGAGACCTTTTTCCACGATGAGCGCCGCAACACGGTGAGCAAGATCGACCTCATCGATCCCGGCGCTCTCGGCTTCATTGTGACCAATACCGACCCGGAGGGACGCTACTCGATCGAGAAGCAGATCATCGGAGATCCGCACCTGAACTGTCTCCTGATTCACACCAAATTCAATGTCGCTGCTGAATGGCAGGGCCGGCTGCATCTGTACGTACTTTGCTCGCCCCACCTCAACATCGGCGGCTGGCACAACAACGGCGAGGTACAGCACGCAAAAGGACGGCAGTTTCTGATCGCCTATCGCGATGGGATTCATCTGGCGATTGGAACGTCTGTCGGATTTACCAAGCTTTCCTGCGGCTACGTGGGCACCAGCGACGGCTGGACCGATCTCGCTCACAATCTCAAAATGGATTGGCAGTACGACAGCGCGTTGGACGGAAATATTGCGCTGACGGGTGAGATCAATCTGGCGCAGGGGACCGAGTTTACGCTTGGGGTGGCCTTCGGCCGCAGCCGGCACAATGTCGGAGCTACTCTGTTTCAGTCGCTGTGCGTGCCTTTTGCCACTAATGTGAAAAGCTTTGTGGACCAATGGCACCGTACGCGCAAGCGGCTGGCCGTGATCGATATGAATCACGACAAGCTTTCCCCGACCGCCGCTTGCCTCTTCGCTCGCAGTATCAATCTTCTGCTGGCCCACGAGGACAAGATCTATCCCGGGGCCATGATCGCCAGCATGAGCATCCCCTGGGGCGACGAAAAGAGTGACGATGAGCTGGGCGGCTATCACTTGGTGTGGACGCGCGACATGGTGCACTGCGCCACTGCTCTTATGGCCGCCGGCGACACGACGACGCCCCTGCGAGCGATGATCTATCTCGCGATTGCGCAGCGCGAAGATGGCGGCTTTTATCAGAACTTCTGGATTGACGGTCGGCCCTACTGGACAGGGGTGCAACTGGACGAAGTTTCGTTTCCCATCATGCTGGCTTGGCGTCTCTGGAAGATGAGCGCTCTGGGCGAATTCGACCCGTACATTACAATCTTCCGCGCTTGCACCTACCTCATTCGCGAAGGGCCGGCCACCGCCGAGGAGCGCTGGGAGGAGGCGGGCGGGTACTCGCCTTCCACCCTGGCCAGCAACATCGCCGCGCTGATCTGCGCGGCGGAGATGATTGAGGCGCGCGGCGATCAGCACACCGCCGAGTTCGTCCGCACCTATGCCGACTTCCTCGAGTCACATGTGGAGAAGTGGACCGTCACCAACGAAGGCACTCTCTTGCCTGAAATCAGGCGGCACTATATTCGCATTAACCCGGCGGTGAGCCGGGAGGGAGCGGCCGGGGACGAAGATCCGGAGCGCGGAGAGTTGGGGCTGGCCAACCAGCAGCCGGGCGCACGCTATCGTTATCCTGCCAACCAGATTGTTGATGCCGGATTCCTGGAGCTGGTCCGGTTGGGTATCCGCAAGCCGGGCGATCCGCTGATTGAGGATTCCCTCAAGGTCATCGATGCCGTGTTGAAGGTCGACACCCCGAGTGGAACATGCTGGAAGCGGTACAACCACGATGGCTATGGCCAGCGGTCCGACGGTACCGCGTTCAAGGTTTGGGGCGTAGGTCACGGGTGGCCGCTGCTGACGGGGGAGCGCGCCATGTACGAATTGGCGGCCGGGCGCGATATCGACGTGTACCTGCGGGCGCTGGAGAACTTCGCAACCGGCGTCGGCCTATTCCCGGAGCAGATCTGGGACGCTCCCGATATTCCCGAGCAGCACATGTTCTTCGGTAAGCCGACGGGAGCAGCCATTCCGCTGATGTGGGCCCATGCGGAGTATGTAAAATTGCTGCGCTCCGTTGTGGATAACAAAGTTTTTGACCGCATCGATCTGGTTGCGGAGCGCTATTGCAACGATAAGCCGCGTCCGGCAATCGAAGTATGGAAGATGAACCGCCAGGTGCGAGTTGTTCCCCCGGGCGCATTGCTGCGCATTCAAGCCTCGTCGCCCTTCGTGTTGCACTGGAGTGACGACGAGTGGCGCACCCCGCGCGATTCGCCTTCGACACCGACGGCTCTGGGCTTGGAGTATGTAGATTTGCAAACTGACGCTGCACAAAAAGCGCCGCTGCGATTCACCTTCTTTTGGCCGCTGGATAATCAGTGGCAAGGAGCCGATTTCGCAGTTGAAGTCGCACACGCGGCGCCAACCGATGGAATGAAAAGAAAGGCGGCAATTGGGTGAGTAGCCAGGTAGATGCTTCCGTTCAAGGCAAAGAGCAGGCCACAGCCGAGCGGCTGAAGGCCACGACCGGCGTCGAACCGAAACGCGGTTCGGAGAATGAATCGCCGGGTCAGCAGCATCTCGAATATCTCTGCATTAATACGATTCGCACGCTGTCGATGGACGCGGTGCAAAAGGCGAACAGCGGACATCCCGGAACTCCCATGGCGCTAGCGCCGCTGGCATTCGTGCTATGGGACCGCTACCTGCGACACAATCCGCATGATCCGCACTGGCCCGGTCGCGATCGCTTCATCCTCTCCAACGGCCACGCCACCATGCTGCTGTACTCCATGCTGTACCTCACCGGCTATGACATGTCGCTCGACGACCTGAAGCAGTTTCGCCAGTGGGAGTCGAAGACGCCGGGACATCCCGAGTATCACCATGTGCCGGGGCTGGAGGTAACCACCGGGCCTCTCGGGCAAGGGGTTTCCAACTCCGTCGGTATGGCGATCGGGCAGCGCTGGCTGGCTTCGCACTTCAACCAGAACGCGCATGATCTGTTCGACTATCGGATCTACGCCTTCTGCAGCGACGGCGATCTGATGGAGGGTGTCAGCAACGAGGCCGCCTCAGTGGCGGGGCACCTGGGCCTGTCAAACCTGATCTGGTTCTACGACAACAACCACATCACCATTGAAGGCCACACTTCGCTTGCCTTCAGCGATGATGTCGCGACGCGCTTCCAGGGCTGGCACTGGAACGTACTGCGGGTCAGCGATGTCAACGACCTTGCCATGCTAGATGTCGTTATTCAGGCTGCGCAGAGGGAGCCCGACCGGCCTTCGCTGATCATCGTCGATACTCACATCGGCTGGGGTGCGCCGCACCGGCAGGACACGAAAGAAGCCCACGGCGAGGCTTTGGGCGAGGACGAAGTTCGCCTCACCAAGATCGCCTACGGCTGGCCGCCCGACGCGCACTTCCTGGTTCCCGACGAGGTGAAGGACTACATGGGCAAGGCCGTCGATCGCGGCGCCGATTGGGAGCAGGATTGGAATCAGCGTTATGACGCCTGGGCGGGGGAGTTCCCCGATCTGGCGAAGATGTGGCAGCAGATGCTGAAGCAGGAACTGCCGGAGGGCTGGGACAAGGACATCCCATCATTCCCACCCGACGCAAAGGGAATTGCGACGCGGGAGTCGAGTTCTAAAGTACAGAACGCCGTCGCCGCGAAAGTGCCTTGGCTCATCGGTGGATCGGCCGATCTCTACCCATCCACCAAGACGCTCATCAAGGATGGCGGCGACTTTGAGAAGGGCAATTATTCGGGGCGCAACTTCCACTTCGGAATCCGCGAACATGCGATGGGCTCGATCGTGAGCGGGATGGCGCTGTCGTATCTGCGGCCCTACGGCGCAACTTTCTTCATTTTTTCCGATTACATGCGCCCCACGCTTCGGCTGGCCGCCATGATGGAACTGCCGGTCATCTACATCTACACCCATGACTCGATCGGTCTGGGAGAAGATGGGCCGACGCACCAGCCTATTGAGCATCTTGCGTCATTACGCGCCATTCCTCACCTGATGCTGATCCGGCCCGCAGACGCGAACGAGGTGGCTGAAGCCTGGCGCGTGATCATGCCCATCAAGAATCAGCCGGTGGCGTTGGTGCTGACGCGCCAGGCTGTCCCGACGTTTGATCGCAGCAAGTACGCTCCGGCGGCTGGTCTCGCCAAGGGCGCCTATGTCCTGGCGGATTCCGGCGGCACCCCGGAGATCATCCTGATGGGTACCGGCTCGGAGGTGCAACTGTGCGTGGGCGCTTACGAGAAGCTGACGGCGGAAGGGGTAAAAGCTCGTGTGGTCTCGATGCCCTCCTGGGACCTGTTTGAAAGACAGTCGCTCGAGTACAAAGCGCAGGTGTTTCCGCCCGAGGTGCGGGCGCGTCTGGCGGTCGAGGCGGGCGCCAGTTTCGGCTGGCGGGAGTACATCGGCCGCGACGGACAAGTGATTGCGCGCGATGACTTTGGTGCCTCGGCTCCCTACAAGACGATCCTCGAGCATTTCGGTTTCACAGTGGAAAATGTTCTCGCCAAGGCCCGCGAGGTTATGAAAAAGACCAAGTCGTAACCAGGGTGGAGTACGATAGTTAAAGGGCGCCGGCGCAATCTGCCGGCGCCCTGCTCTCTGCTACGACTGCATTGTCACGAGGCTTCCATGAGCACTAATCCTTTACTGCAGCTTCATACGTTGGGCCAGAGCATTTGGCTCGACCAGATGCGCCGCTCTCTTCTGACTACCGGCGAGCTTAAGCGGCTGATCGACGAGGACGGCCTGCGCGGTCTCACCTCCAATCCGACCATCTTCGAGAAGGCCATCAGCGGCAGCCAGGATTACTCCCAGCAGCTCGAGCAGTTGGCGCACGGCGGCAGCACAGTCTCGCAAATTTATGAGGGGCTCGTCATTCAGGACATCGGCAATGCGGCCGACGCCTTCCGCGGTGTTTACGACTCTAATGGCGGCGGGGATGGCTTCGTCAGCCTCGAAGTCTCGCCGCTGCTGGCCAACGATACCAAAGCAACAATCGAGGAAGCCAAGCGTTTGTTTGCCATCCTCAATCGTCCGAACGTGATGATCAAGGTGCCGGGCACGCCCGCCGGACTTCCCGCCATTGAGGAGTTGATCGCCTTCGGCCTCAACATCAATGTGACGCTCATCTTCGCAGTCGAAGTCTATGAGCAGGTCGCCGAAGCCTACATCAAGGGATTGGAGCGCCGGGTTGCTGCCGGTCAGCCAGTGGATCGGATCGGCTCCGTCGCCAGCTTTTTCGTCAGCCGCATCGATACCGCGGTCGACAAGCAGCTCGCGCAACTGGCGGAGCAGGCCACTGATGAGCAGCAGAAGCAGCGGATAGCCGCTTTGCTGGGCAAGGCAGCCATCGCCAATGCGAAGCTGGCCTATGAGTCGTTCAAGCGGATTTTCGGCAGCGAGCGCTTTGCGACGCTGAAGGAGAAGGGCGCGAAGGTGCAGCGTCCGCTGTGGGCTTCCACCAGCACCAAAAATCCCGCCTACTCTCCCACGATGTACGTGGACACGCTGATCGGTCGCGACACGGTCAACACCCTTCCGCCGGCGACGGTGGAGGATTTCCGCAGGCAGGGGACGGCGCAGCCAACGCTGGATACCGGACTCGACGAGGCGCGCAAAGTTTTCGACGAGTTGAAGACGGTCGGGGTTGACATGCAGGCTGTCACTACGAAATTAACGCAGGACGGCGTCGCTTCCTTCTCCGCATCGTTCCAGGAGCTGATCGAGGTCATCGAAGCGCGGCGCGACGAAGTGATGCGCGGCATGATCGAGCGCCACACCGCTGCGCTCGGTAGCTATCAGCCAGAGTTCGAAGCCACGCTGGGCCGCATCGAGAAAGACAGGCTGGTCGCGCGCATGGGGAAGAAAGATCCCACCGTTTGGAAGGACGATCCCGGGCACCAGGCCATCATCGCCGACTCGCTGGGCTGGCTGAAGGTGGCCGAGACCATGCAGCCGCATGTCGCGGAGTTGGGCACGTTTGCCGACGAGATCCGTAATGCAGGCTTCGAGTATGTGGTTGTGCTCGGCATGGGCGGCTCCAGCCTGGCGACCGAGGTGCTGAGCCGCACCTTCGGCAAAAAGGAAGGCTATCCCCAGCTTTACGTGCTGGATTCGACGGTGCCGACGGCAATTCGCCACCTGGAGCAGAAGATCAACGTCGGCCAGACGCTGTTCATCGTGTCTTCGAAGTCGAGTACCACTACCGAGCCGCAGATGTTTCATCGCTATTTCCGCGACCGTCTGAAGCGGGTGAAAGGCGATGCGGCTGGCGAGAACTTTATTGCCATCACCGATCCCGGCAGCCAGCTCACCAAGGATGCGGCACATGGCCATTTTCGCCGCGTGTTCCTGAACATGCCCGACATTGGTGGGCGTTACTCGGCGCTCTCGTACTTCGGCATGGTGCCTTTCGCCCTGATGGGCGGCGACGCGAAGACGCTGCTCGACCGCGCATTACACTCCGCGCACGCTTGCGTGGCTTCGGTCGGGATCAAGGAGAATCCGGGAGCGCGCCTGGCAGCGGTGCTCGCGTCCCTGGCCGATGCCGGCCGCAACAAGCTCACGCTGGTCACCCCTGCCCCAATCGGCAACTTGGGCTTGTGGATCGAGCAGCTCATCGCCGAAAGCACCGGCAAGGAAGGCAAAGGGATTGTGCCCGTTGCCGGCGAGCCGCTGGGACCGCCGGAGGTCTACGGCGACGATCGAGTTTTCGTGTACATCCACACCGCAGCGGGACAAAACGGCGATCTCGAGGCGAAGCTGGCGGCTTTGGAAGCCGCCGGTCATCCGGTTCTGCGCCACAGTTTGCACGATCCGCTCGATCTCGGCGAGGAGTTTTTCCTTTGGGAGTTCGCCGTTGCGATCGCAGGCGCGCTGCTCGGCGTCAATGCGTTCGATCAGCCGGATGTCCAGCAGTCAAAGGACAACGCCAAGCGTCTGCTAGCGGAATACGTGCAGAACGGCGCCTTCCCGCAGCAGAAGCTAATCGTCGCCGAGGAATCGCTGCGTGTCTTCGGCGACGCGGAGACCTGCGAAGCCCTGCGCCGCGGCGGCTCGTCACTGCGCGAAATCGTCACCGCACATTTTTCCCGCATCAATCCCGGCGACTACTTCGCCATAACCCAGTTCATCGAAGACCTGAATAACTACGAATCGCTCTTGCAGCAGATTCGTCTGGCAGTGCGCGACGAGAAGAAGGTCGCAACCACCAGTGGCTATGGGCCGCGCTTCCTCCATTCTTCCGGACAACTGCATAAGGGCGGCCCCGGTACCGGAGTCTTCCTGCAATTGACCGCGGAAGACATCAACGACATCGATGTCCCCGGCGAGAAGTTTTCTTTCGGCGCGCTCAAGCAGGCGCAAGCGCTGGGGGATTTCGAAGCACTCTCCAGCCAGCACCGCCGGGCCATTCGCATTGACCTGGGACGCGACGTAGAAAAGGGACTTCGCCGCCTGCTGGCCGTGGTGAAGGAAGCGGTTGCGCAGCCTACCGTCGCCGTCGCTGGGAGTAAATAATAGTCGGCGATTTTCTTTTCACCACGGAGAACACGGAGCCCACGGAGACTTTTATTTAATTGAACTCCGTGCTTCCCCGTGGCCTCCGTGGTGAATTTGTATTCGACAATGCGAAGACACACTGAATTCCTGAATCCATCAAGCACTCTGTGACTCTGTGTCTCTGTGGTGAAGTTTTTTCGGAGCAGCCAATCATGAGTACCCTCGTCCAACCGAGACCACACAAAGTCGAATCGCCGGCCCTGCCCCAGGGTGACTCCTGCCTTGTAATTATTTTTGGCGCGACCGGCGATCTCACGCGGCGCAAGCTGGTTCCCGCTCTCTACGATCTCGCCTGCGTGGGCTGCACCAGCCGCAATTTTCAGGTCCTGGGCGTCGGGCGGACCAAGCTCAGTGACGATCAATTTCGAGATCGGCTGCGGCAGGGTGTGGCCAACTCGAAAGACGCCCGCAACTTCTCCGACGAAGGCTGGAACGATTTTGCTAAGCGGCTGCACTTCCTGGTGGGCGACGCCAATCAAGCGGAGTTCTATCCCCACCTCAAAGCCAAAATCGAGGAACTGCAGAAGCAGGGCGCCAGCAAGAACGTACTGTTCTACGTTTCGACGCCAGCTTCGCTCGCGCCGCCCATCGTCGAAGGTCTCGGCGCGGCTGGCTTAGCTCGTAATGACGAAGGCTGGACGCGCATCATCCTGGAGAAACCGTTTGGCCGCGATCTGAAGAGCGCCCAGGAGCTGAACGAAATCGTGTCTCAAGTATTTGACGAGCCGTCGGTCTACCGCATCGACCACTATCTCGGCAAAGAGACGGTGCAGAACATCATGATGTTCCGCTTCGGCAATTCCATGTTCGAGCCGGTGTGGAATCGCAACTACATCGATTACATCGAGATCACCGCGGCGGAAACGCTAGGCGTCGAGAGCCGTGGCGCATTTTACGAAGAGACCGGCGCACTGCGCGACATGGTCGCCAACCACATGCTCCAGCTGCTGATGCTGACCGCCATGGAGCCGCCGGTGAATTTCGATGCGGAGTCGGTGCGCGGCCACAAAGTCGAAGTGCTGCGCTCCATCCGCCCCATGTCGAAGGAAGAAGTTGCGCGGCACACCATTCGCGGCCAATACGGTCCGGGTGAAGTCGGTGGCAAGCCCGTGCCCGGATATCGCCAGGAGCCGGGCGTCAATCCCAACTCGCTCACCGAGACCTACGTCGCGGTTGAGTTTCACATCGATAGCTGGCGCTGGGCGGGCGTTCCCTTCTATGTTCGCGCCGGCAAGCGGCTGGCCAACCAGCTAACCGAGGTCGCCGTCCACTTCAAGCGCACACCGCAAGCGCTGTTCTCGCGCAATCCCGGGGACGTACATCACAACGTCATCACCATGCGGATTCAGCCGAATGAGGGGATCTCGCTCAGCTTCGGCGCTAAACAACCGGGTTTGCAGATGCGCGCCATCCGCGTCGATATGGACTTTTCTTATCACGATGCCTTCGGCACTGAGACTCCAGCGGCTTACGAAACGCTGCTGCTCGATGCCATGCGCGGCGATCCCACGCTGTTCACTCGCCGCGACGAGGTCGAAGCCGAGTGGCGCATCATTACGCCCATTGAAGAGGCCTGGGCCGAGCTTCCGGCGCCGCAGTTCCCCAACTATGCCGCCGGCAGCGAGGGCCCCGAGGCGGCGGACAAACTGATCAAGTATGATCGCCTGCACTGGCGCAGGCTCAAGCGCGACAAGGCGGAGGAGCAGACGGGCGTTGCCGCCGACTGAAGGCGCTCTTGATCATCATTCTGATGGGCGTAACCGGCGCAGGTAAGACAACGGTCGGACGCGCGCTTGCCGCCAATCTGCATTGGCGCTTCGTCGATGCTGACGATTATCACTCCGCGGCAAATATCGCCAAGATGCATGCGGGCATTCCCCTGACCGATGCCGACCGGGCGCCCTGGCTGGAGGCTCTACACAACGCGATTGCCGGCTGGATCGGCTCCGGCGAAAACATTGTGCTGGCGTGTTCGGCGCTGAAACAGGCGTATCGCGCCGTTTTGCTGATCAGCCCGGAGGTCAAGCTGGTATACCTGCGTGCCGCACCCGAATTGATTGCGCAGCGGCTGGCGTCGCGACATGGCCACTACATGAACCCGCATCTGCTGCGCAGCCAATTCGAAACGCTTGAGGAGCCGCAAGGCGCGATCGAGATCGATGCTGGTCCAAGCGTTCCCGAGATCGTACTGCAGATTCGCACCAGCCTTCGGATATAGTCCTGAGTCGCTGCATCTAACTTCTTTGCTGATGCCCCTGCACCGCCGAACCCGCATTCTGCTCTGGATTCTGCTCGCAGTAGCCATCGCAGTGTCGCTTGGATTTGTCGTTCTGCTCACCGTTCCTCCGCCTCTGGAGCGGTGGCTGCAAGGGCGCATCATGCTGGCCCTCCAGGAACACTACGGAACCGACGTTCAGCTACAGAACCTGCATGTCACATTGCTTCCCAGCTTTGGCGCGACTGCCGATAATTTCGTGCTTCCCAGCCGGGTCGGCGATGACATTCCGCCGCTGATCACAGTGAAGCACATCCGCATGCAGGCAGCGACGCTGGAACTGCTGCGGAGTCCGGTGCACGTGCACTGGCTACAGCTCGAGGGGCTGGAAATTCACGTTCCTCCAAAGCGCGGTAAGCCGGCCGCCAAGCCGAAACATCACACCCGCCTGGCGAATTTCGTGATCGATAGAGTGGACGCTGACGGCACCGAGCTTTACATCCTACGCAAGGACCCCAAACGCGAGCCGATGCTGTTCGATCTTCGCCGGCTGAAGTTGCGCAGCGCCGGCGTTGGCCAGCCGATGAACTTCATCGCCGAGCTGACCAATCCCACGCCGCCCGGTCTGATTGCGACCACGGGCCGCTTCGGCCCCTGGGATTTCGACGAGCCTTCTGCGACCAAGGTCGGCGGCCATTACAACTTCCAGCGTGCCGACTTATCGGTGTTCAACGGCATCTCCGGCATTCTGTCGTCGGTGGGTGATTACACCGGCGTGTTGCACAACATTGTCGTAGACGGCTCCACCGATACGCCGGACTTCAAACTCGATACCGGCGGCAAGGCGGTTCACCTCACCACTAAGTTTCACGCCATCGTGAACGGCACCAATGGAAATACCTATCTGCAACCGGTGAACGCCCACTTTCTCGACTCGGACGTGACCACGAGTGGCGAGATCGCGAGTAAGCCCGGACAAAAAGGCAAGACAATCGCCCTCGACGTCGACATTGAGAAAGCGCATGTTCAGGACGTGCTGGCGCTGGCCGCGAGCTCCGATCCCGCCATGCTTACGGGCAATCTTAAGCTGCAAGCCAAGCTGGAATTGCCGCCCGGACACGATCCCGTCCTGCAGAAGATGTCTATAAACGGCAACTTCAACGTGTGGGACGCCAGGTTTTCCAGCGGCAAGGTGAAGAACGCAATCACCGGGTTAAGCCGCCGCGGTCAGGGGAAGCCCGGCGATACCAGCATTGCGAATGTTGCGGCGCAATTTTCCGGCAATTTCCGCCTGCAGCGAAGCAATATGAATTTCAGCCGCCTCCAGTTTGTGGTGCCGGGAGTGATCGCTCAGATGAAAGGCTCGTATGGTTTGCACAGCCAGCAGCTGCACTTCACCGGGGATGTCAAGCTGAACGCAACCGTTTCGCAAACCATGAAAGGCGTTGGCCATTGGGCGCTGATTCCCTTCGATCCACTGTTCATGAAACATGGTGCGGGCACCTATTTGCCCGTCTCCATCGAGGGAACGCGTGAGCATCCCAACATCAATCTGGATTGGAAGAAGATCTTCTAGCTGACGACGCGAACTTGATCTGTTTAGCTGGCGTCTGAATTGGTGCCAACAGGCCTTGAAGGGGCGCAGCTTCAGCTGCGCCGTAACCACACGGCTATTATCCGTCATGCGGAGGAATCTGCTGGGTGCCCCGTTCTGGCCCGGTGTTGGCCAGGGCGGCCTATCCCATTCCACGCCCCGCCGCAGCCAGAGGCAGGCTGGAACGGGGCACCCGAGTATTGCGGAGCGTCGAAATATCAGGATTGTGATCCCGTCGCATCCTGAGGCCTGCCCTTCCACTCTCCACCGCGGCCAGACCAATATTTCACCGCCGAATGGACCGTCGCCGCCATGTAGAACACTGCACTGAAGGGCAGCGTCAGCGCCCACAAGGGGCTCATTCCATAAAACCGAACCATGGGTAGGTACGCCGATGCCATCAGGCCGTAAGCAAGAGCGCCTGCGGCTATTGTGACGAGCGATGAGCTGAATAGCAGTGCCAGCGGCAAGAGATA
Organism: uncultured Acidobacteriaceae bacterium; assembly: GCA_963785825.1. GTDB lineage: Bacteria > Acidobacteriota > Terriglobia > Terriglobales > Acidobacteriaceae > Bog-257. The sequence continues at coordinate 504,523 of CAWAWQ010000006.1, forward strand.
GAGCACCGTCATCCCCAGCACCGCTGCCACTAACCACCAGATGGAATGCTGCAGCTGATTAAAAGCAGTGCGGGCAATCACGCGCTCGATCTCGCCGAACGAGTTATACGGCCGCAGGCTGCGCGTCTCGGCAGTGAGGCCGAGCCACACGTTTCCGCCGCTGCGCTTCACTGCCCGGGCCAGCGCGCAGTCGTCGATAATTTCGTCGCGGATGGCTGCGATTCCGCCCGCCCGGGCTAATGCGGCAGATCGAATCAGCAGGCAGCCGCCCGCCGCTCCGGCGGTCTTGCGGCGCGAATCGCGAATCCATTCCGGCGGATAGAGCAGGAAAAAGAAAAACACGAATGCCGGGATCAAAAGCTTCTCCGCCAGGCTGCGACAGTGCAGCTTCACCATGAAGGAGACCAGATCGTAACCGCCCGCCTGGGCCACTCCGACCAGCGTGGCGAGGTCTTCCGGCGAATGCTCAATGTCGGCATCGGTGAGCAGCAGAAATTCCGGATGTAATTGCAGTGCCTGCTCGATTCCCTGCTGCACCGCCCAGAGCTTGCCTGACCAGCCGGCGGGAAGTGGACGCCCGGAGACGACAGTCAACCGGCCGGCGAGTTCCGCGCCCACCGCTGCTTGCTGTGCTACGCCGGCAGTTCCGTCGTCGCTGTTGTCGTCCACAACGAAAACATGAAGTGAATCAGCGCAGGTCTGTCGCAGCAGCGAACGTACCGCGAGGCCGATTACGCCGGCTTCGTTGCGCGCAGGAATAACAACGGCAATGGGGCTGGTGATTCTCGCAGCCGGCGCAGTCGAGGCGCCGAGGCGTCGCACGAGCCAGAATCCGCCGCGACCCAGCAGCAGATAGGGCCACGCCATCACGCAAACTGCCGCGGCGATCAGGACAAACAAGAACATTACGGAGTTCCAGTGGGCCTCTACCGGCTGGCCAGCCCGCCCGCTGTTTCCGCTCCATCGATCACGTAAACTTGACCATTGAGGTATGCCGCATCGTCGGAGGCGAGAAAAGCAAACAGCGCTGCCACCTCCTCCGGCTGAGCGTGACGGCCGAGAGGAATCTTGCGGTTCACCGCTTCCAGCATCTCGTCGGAGTACTCGGCGCGCTGCATCGGCGTCAGCACGTATCCTGGCGCTACGGCATTCACCCGCACCTTAGGAGCCAGTTCCAGCGCCATCGATCGCGTCAACTCAATCACACCGGCCTTGGTGGCGTTGTAGTCGGCGTAATAGGGATGGCCCACGATGCCGTTAGTCGATGCCATATTGAGAATCACTCCGCCATCGTGCTCCATCATGTAGCGCGCGGCAGCCTGCGCCACATAGAACACGCCAGTCAGATTGACGGCGAGCACTCTGTTCCATTCCTCCGGCATGATCTCGAGGAAGCTGTGGCGAATACTAATGCCGGCGTTGTTGATCACGACATCCAGGCCGCCCAGCTCGCGCGTGATCGCGGCAAGTGCGCGCTGCACCTGCTGGTGCTCGGCAACATCGGCGAGGAAAGCCCCCGCGATACCCGGCAGCTCTGCGCGCAGCTTGTTGCAGGCAGCCTGATCGCGATCGACGATCGCCACGCGCGCGCCCTCCTCCACAAACCGGGCGGCCGTAGCTGCCCCGATGCCGCTGGCCCCTCCCGTGATCACCACGCGCTTCTCTTTGAGTCCTCTCATGCTTGACGTAGTCCCTTCGCCGACAGGATAACAAGCTGGTACCCACGCGGCCCTGATAAACTTCTTTGCACCTGATATGCCGCTACCACCCCAATATCGGCGCACCGGGCTCTTCGCCAATCCCGAAGGTAAGTTCGTGCACGATGTCGTCCTGGATTCCTGCCGCCGGCACGCCCCCAAGGTCGCGATGGTGGATACTTCCTGCATTCCCGCGCGGCGCATTACCTATGCCGCCTACGGCGAAATGGTGGAGCGGGCAGCGCGCGGGTTGGTTGCTGCCGGAATTCGTCCCGGCGAGACGATCGGCATCTACCTGCCCAACTGTTGGGAGTACGGAGTCGCCTACCACGCTGCCACGCTGGCGGGTGCGATACCGACGACACTGAATCCCACCTATCGCGATCGTGAGGTCCACTATCAGTTGGAAAGCTCCGACGCGGTCGCCCTCATCAGCGACGGGACGCTGCTCAAAGGCATCGAGCTGTCCGGACTGCCGGCATTGCGCAAGGTGTACACCGTACGCGCGCCCGGGCCCAGCGGATCGCAGCCTTTCGACTCGCTATTCGAACCTGCCGGCGGGCCGCCTGTGCCCCACCCGGAGCACGATTCGCACCTCACGCTGGCCACGCTTCCCTTCTCCAGCGGGACGACCGGGCTGCCCAAGGGTGTCATGCTGTCGCACTTCAACCTGCTGGCGAATGTCTATCAGACCCTCACCTCGGGAGAACTTGGCGCAATCAGCGATGAAGATGTAATGCTGTGTTTCCTTCCCCTGTACCACATCTACGGGCTGACGATCGGCCTCAACCTCGCCCTCATCCGCGGCTGTACCCTGGTGCTGATGCCGCGCTTCGATTGCGAGCGCTCGTTGCAGATCGCAGTTGAGGAGGGAGTAACGGTCACGCTGTGCGTCCCGCCAACGGTGCTGAGCTATTGCCAGGCGGCGGAGCAAGGGAAGTTTCCGCACGGGCATCGCATACGCTGGATCAAATCGGGCGCAGCGCCTCTGGCTCCCAAGCTGGCGCGCCGCTTCACCGCGGGCACCGGTATTCCCATTCGTCAGGGCTATGGAATGACCGAGGCGTCGCCCGTAACCCACATGGGATTTCTAGCCCCGGAAATGTATCGGCCGGAATCGGTAGGGGCGCCGGTGGCGCAAACCGATTGCCGGGTCGTCGACGAGAACGGTAACGACGTCGCTCCCGGTGAAGCCGGCGAGTTGGTGATGCGCGGACCACAATTCATGCAGGGTTACTGGAAGTGTCCGGAGGCAACGGATGCGGTGCTGCGCGACGGCTGGTATTGGTCTGGCGATATTGTACGGGTCGACGAGTGCGGCCAGTATTACGTGATTGACCGCCGCAAGGAACTGATCAAGTACAAGGGATTTTCGATTGCGCCCGCCGAGGTGGAAAGTGTATTGCTCGAGCATCCCGCAGTGCGCGATTGCGGAGTGGTTTCGCGCACCGATGCCGCGGGAGAAGAGATTCCCTGCGCCTTCGTGGTGTTGTGTGAACACGCGCTATCGACCCAGCAGACTGCCAGCGAGCTCCAGGCATTCGTCACGGAACGCCTCACCAATTACAAGATGCCACGGGAAATTTATTTCGTGCAGACGCTCCCCCGCACCGCCTCGGGCAAAATTCTTCGCCGTGAGCTGAGAAAGCTGGTGTGAACCCAGCGAACACCCGCCCAGGCAGGCGGATGCGCTCGTGGCCACTGGCCTATTCGCTCTGCTCAAATAGAGGTAAGGCTCCATTTCGACATATTGCTGAACCTTCCCTGCTCCTCTGCCGTACTATCGCAGCATGCGAGACACTGTGCGTAGGAAGTGGAAGGCAGTCGGCCTCGGTCTGCTGAATCTGCTCGCTGTGACTGTGGTGATCGCCCTGCTGCAGCCGCTGCTTCGCAAACACATTCCTCAGGCTGGTGCGGCCGTGTTGGCACTCGCCTGCCTGGCTGCCTACATCGCCGGATGCAAGTGGATCGAGCGCCGCCGACCCGTGGAACTCGCGGGCCCTCGTGCCGCGCCCGAGGTTAGCATCGGCATTGCAACCGGTTTCGTTCTGTTTTCTCTGACCATGCTGATACTGCTCGCGGTTGGCGTCTACCATCCCGCCGGCGGGGGCTCCGCTCGCCACCTTGCCGGAGGGTTCTTGTTTGCGGTGTTGGCGGGGATCACGGAAGAGATCCTGTTTCGCGGATTGCTCTTTCGCCTGACCTCTAAGATTGTCGGCACCTGGGGTGCTTTGCTTTTCACATCTGCGCTATTCGGCTTGGCACACGCCGCCAATCCGGGAGCGACGTTCAGCAGTTCGCTGGCAATTGCATTGGAGGCGGGCGTTCTGCTGGGCGCGGCTTATGCCGCGACGCAACGACTTTGGCTGCCAATCGGCTTGCACATCGGCTGGAACTTTACCGAAGGCTCGGTCTTCGGCATGAGCGTTTCCGGAACCAGCAAAGCGACCGGGCTGCTGCAAGGCTCGTTGGCTGGGCCGCGCCTATTGACGGGCGGCGCCTTCGGGCCGGAAGCGTCGGTCGTGGCTGTGCTGGTCTGCTTCGCGGCAGCGCTATTCCTGCTGTGGCGAATGATGAAACTGGATCGTGTCGAACCGCCGATGTGGTCAAGCCATGCAAACCCGCGGAAAGCGCTGGATGAAGTGAGCTTCTCTTAACCGGCCAGCCTCGCCGCAGTCCTTAGGGAAGCTCTGATTGAGTCGAAGTTTTGAAGGGGACGGCCTTCAGGCCGTCCGTAAGTGCGTGAAATCAAGCTGGGCTTTAGCCCCTGAGGGACTTCGATGCTTGTTACGCCTGTGCGCTGCCTTCAGATTCCCAGGCCTGTCACCCTCCATCCTGCGCCGTAGACTTTGTGCCGGATGTTGAGGGTGATAAGCAGTGCGGTCATGGCTTCGACGATGCGAGCGTTCTCCAGTTTGCCGCCATCGATGGCGCGCACGCCGGGGATCTTCGCCGCCAGCTCCGAGGCGGCCTGACGCGCCCGGTCGTCGTCGCTACACACAATCACGTCGCAATCGACTTCGCCGTCGCCGTGCAGCACAGTTGACGACAAGCTGTGAAATGCTCCGGCGACAGGAATATTTTTCCCTACGATCTCCTGCGCCTGTTCGGCGGCCGAGCCCTGCCACACGCCGAGCACACGCGTGGCGCGCCCACCGACCGCCGCGGCCAATGGCACGGTCGCGTCGATAAGCACTGTTCCCTGCCGAAACGACGGCTTCAGCTGCTTCAACAACTCCGCCTGGCCGGCAAAGGGCACAGTGAGCACGACGGTGTCGCACATCTTGACCGCAACCGCATTATCAACGCCTTCGACGCTGCCCAGAGCACCGATTTTTTCGGCGATCTGCGCGGCCGCAGTCCGGGCGCGCTCGCCGTCGCGTGAGCCGATGACGATGGATTCGCCGGCACGCGCCCAGCGTAGCGCCAGCCCGGAACCCTCCGGGCCGGTACCGCCAACAATGGCAATCATAGATTCACTCCACAGCTAAGTTGCAGCGCTTTGAAGGGGCATGGCTTTAGCCATGCGGGAAAAGCAGAAAAATGAGTATGGCTTCAGCCACTGAGGTAATACTTCCCTTCTCACAACCACGCCTGCAGTAGCTAAAGCCACAGTATGACCATCGAACTTTTCGGCGCGGCTAAACGCCGGCCCTCCTTCAATCACACAATTGTCTTCGGGATTCCGACGAGTTTGCTGCAGAACCGGCTACCGGATAGCTATACTGCATATAGAGCGTATTTCGTCGCGCGGGGACGCGGCCCAGTTCCAGAATCCGCTCCTGGAACTCCGCTGTCGAGGTGTACTGCCCGGCAGTCGACCCCGCCAGCCGCGAAATATTTTCCTCGAACAGTGTGCCGCCGTAATCATCGGCGCCCGCCAGCAATGCCAGTTGTGAAAGCTCTCGGCCCAGCTTCACCCACGAAACCTGGACATGATTGATCGAGCCAGCGAGGACAATCCGCGCCAGCGCATGCACTTTCATATGTTCGGCCAGCGTGCCGCCGCTGCGCGCCAGCCCTTGCGCGAAGAGCAACGTGTTGTCATGGATAAAGCCCAGCGGGACGAACTCGGTGAAGCCGCCGGTGCGCGACTGAATCTCGCGCAGCAGCAGCAACTGATTCACCCAGTGCTCCGGGGTTTCGGTGTGACCGTACATCATGGTCGAAGTGCTGCGGATGCCGCACTGGTGCGCCGTCTCGATCACCTCGCGCCACTGCGCCGAGCTCAGCTTGTTGCGCGAGAGCACGTAGCGCACGCGATCGTCGAGGATCTCGGCCGCCGTGCCCGGCAGGGTGTCCAGGCCGTTCTCCTTCAGCATCAGCAGGTATTCGCGAATCGGCATGCCGGTCAGCTCGACGCCGTAGACCATCTCCATGGGCGAGAAGGCGTGCGCGTGCATCTTCGGCGTGGCCGACTTCACCGCGCGCAGGATGTCGCGGTAGTAGAACGGTGGCAGGTTTCTCGGCAATCCGCCTTGAATGCAGACCTCGGTCGCACCCCAGGACTCAGCCTCGCGGGATTTCTTTGCGACTTCATCCAGAGAGAGGAAGTAGGCGGTCTGGTCGTGCGGACCCACGCTGAAGGCGCAGAACTTGCAGCCGACGAAGCAGATGTTGGTGAAGTTGATGTTGCGAGTGACTACGTAGCTGATGACGTCGCCCACCAGACGCTGCCGGACTTCGTTGGCGGCGACTACCAAGCCGAGTAGATCGTCACCATCGGCACTTGCCAGCAGCAGGCACTCCTCACGGGTCAGCACGCCACCATCGAGCGCGGACATAACTTTTTCAATCGCCGCTCGCACCGGAATCGACACGCGGCGCTGGACGTCATTCCAGGTCGCGGATTGCAGCGTCTGCCGATTGCACCAACTCAGGCCTTGCATCATTTCCTCAACCAACGCACGCGAACTTTTTAGCTATACCGCAAGCATCCCTATTTTATTTTGTCATCCTGAGCGGAGGTTCGATCGCGAAGCGAGCGAACCGCAGTCGAAGGACCCCTATCACACCCACGAAGCCTGTCATCACCAAAGGGGTGGTTCGACTCGTTCGCCACGGCGGACTCGCTCAGCATGACACCTCAAAAATGCTTACCCCGATCGCTCAGCATGACAGCGTCAAATACTCATCCCGCTGGGGCTCACCGAAACAAATCCTTCTCCGCGCTGCGCACCATCTGCCGCGCGCTGCCGTTTCCCCGGCGGTATGGATATCCCCGGATTATACAAGCGGGAATGCGCGAATTCTTTCCGCAGACCAGGCCTGCAACACAGGCCAACTCGTCGGCCACCGCTTCTTCCGTCGCATGCATTTCGTAGCCGTAGTCATCCTTCTTGCCGCGATAATTGTGCAGCACTTGCATTCCCGCCACACCGATCGCCACTTCGCACAACCCCTCGCGCCAGGGACGTCCGAAGCTGTCGGCGATGATCACCGGCACGTGTAGTCCCGTCCGCTTCTTTAATCTTCGATGGATTGTTGCAGCTGAGCGATCCGGGTCGGCCGGCAACAGCACCGCCGAGCGGCCACCGTCCACGTTGGAAACATCGACACCGCTGTTGGCGCAGACCAGCCCATGCTGCGTCTCGGTGATAAGAATATGCTTCTTGCGAACCACTCGCTGGGCCTCGCGCAATGCCAGCTCCACCACACGAGGGTCCGCGCCGTTAGTTTTCGCGAATCGCCTGGCTTGGATGGAGGGCTTCACCGAGCTCAGCTCAACCACTCGTCCCTCGGCCTTCGAAACGATCTTATGCTTGACCACCATGATGTCGCCTTCATGCAATCGCAATCCGCCAAGGGCCAAGGTATCGACGATCAGGTCGGCCACCGAATCTCCGGGAAAAACATCGCGCAGTCCGAGCACCGGCAACGCGTGCATGTCGATGCTGCCCGCCACAGGAACTTGGGCGCGTCGCTTCAAACCGCCGCTTTCCAAGCGTCCGTGTCGCGGCCGACGGACGCCCATGAACGCAGCAGCCGTTGCGAATGGGTTTCGCCCGCGCGTTCCACCAGCATCTCCAGCTCGTAAGGGTTGTCGATGTCGAGACCAATGCCCGGCATCTCGAGAATCACCAGTTCCCTGCCGGATTGCTTCATCGCCTCGCAGTGCGGCAGAAAGCTGTCATTGCCGAAGCGCAGCGGAATGATGGAAGCGGGCCGGCGCAGTATGCAGTTGCTGCCGCGCCTATCGTAAGCCGGAACCAAGACCGCGCCTTCCTCGGGCGCAGCATCGAGCACACGGTGCAACTCTTCGCCTGCGATCAGCGGAATGTCCCCGGGCACGACAATCGTCGTGTCGTAGCCGCGCTGCTCGCATTGGACGGTGGCCATCTCGATAGCCGCGGTCTCGCTCTCGTTGCGGGTGTCGGCGATCACCGCGAATCCGAACTCCGCCGCCATCGCCTGCGCGCGCGCGTCGCCTGTAACCAAGGCGACATCAATGCGACCCTGCACTTTCGCGGCTGCCGTCATGACGTCGCGCAGCATGGCTTCCGCCAGTTGCGAGCGCTGCCGCTGATCCAAAGCCGCCGCCAGACGCTGTTTCGCCGTCGCCAGGCTTTTGAACGGGATGAGGAGGATTCCGTGCATCGTCATGCCTTGGCGCCTTGTCTCACCCTACAGGCGTCCAGAACGAATGCCGCCAGCGCGCGCTTGTCGTCCATGGTGCGCATGATTGTATTTGTCGCGAGGAGGCGAAGAGTGGTGGGTCGTGAATCGTGGATCGTGCGTCGTGGTTCGATATGGAAATCGTCTCTGCTTTGGCTGAATGCTGATTGCTGAGTGCTGAGTGCTTCCTCGTCGGCCGTATCCACGACCAGAACGCCAAGGAAGTCTCCGTAGGCTCGGGCCACGCCGGTGACAGTGGCGGGCCAGCCCATCACCTTCATCAATGCCGCCGCCGGACCCGAAACGGCTGCTCCGCCAACAATGGGGCTAACCGCCGCGATCGGTGCCTCGGTCCTGCACAATGCGTCGCGGATCCCCGGCACCGCAAGAATCGGTCCGATGCTCGTGACCGGATTACTTGGGGCGAAGATGATCGCGTCGGCGTTGGCGATACTCTCCAGTACTCCCGGTGCCGGCCGCGCTTGCTCTGCGTTCTCGAAGCGTACGGCGCGCACCTCTACCTGATGCCGTTCGCGGACAAAGTATTCCTGAAAACTCAACCTGCCCTGCGCCGTATCCAGCACGGTCGAAACTCGATCGTCGGACATAGGAAGCACGCGCCCGCGAATGCCGAACTTCGCCGCTAGTTCGGCCGTGGCTTGGCTCAGGCTTTTCCCTGTCCGCAGCATCGCCGTTCGCGTGAGGTGGGTCGCCAGGTCTAGGTCTCCCAGGCTGAACCACGACGGCTGCCCCAGTTGCCGCATGCGCTCGAGACAACGAAAGCTATCGTCCTCAACACCCCAGCCGCGATCGCGGCTCAGCAGGCCCCCCAATCCGTACAGCACCGAGTCGATATCGGGGGAGACATGCAGGCCCCACCACTCGATATCGTCGCCGGTGTTGACCACCACGGTGAGCTCTTCGGGCGCGACCACCTGCTGCAAGCCTTGCACCAGCTTGGTGCCGCCGGTCCCACCTGTGAAAACAAGGATCATGTGTGCTTGTCCAGAAAACGCTTCACCCGTGTCATCCTGAGCGGAGGTTCGAGCGCGAAGCGAGCGAACCGCAGTCGAAGGACCCCTATAGCTTCGTCGCGGCTTTAGGGGTGCTTCGACTCGCGCTTGCTGAACCCGGCAAGCACTCGCTCAGCATGACACAGCGGGTTAACCCGCCTTCGCGTAGCCATCATCTCCGCTTGCCGTGCTCAATCTCTCCCCCAACATCCCACCCCGCGCGATCACTTCAGGCACGAACTCCGGATAGACGGGAAGACGTTGCACCAGCTTCTGTCCGGCGGCCTCGGTGCGACGCTGCAACTCCAGCAGATGCGGCCAGGGCGCCTCCGGATTGATGTAATCGGGCGTCAGCGGTGAAACCCCACCCCAATCATTGATGCCGGCCTCCAGCAGCCGCTCGTAGCCGTTCTCGGTCAGATTCGGCGGCGCCTGAATGTTCATGTCGCACAGGATCAGACGGGCGACCGCGATGGTTCGCAGCATGTCGCCGATATCCGGCTCGGGCCAGGCGGCCATGGGGATCCGGGGCTTCGCGCGGAAGTTCTGGACGATGACTTCCTGAATGTGCCCGTACTGCTGGTGCAGGCGCTTGATGGCCAGCAACGATTCGACGCGGTCCTCCATAGTCTCGCCGATGCCGATCAGGATTCCGGTGGTAAACGGCACGCCCAGCTTGCCTGCGTCTCCGATGGTCTTCAGCCGCAGCGCCGAAAGTTTATCGGGAACGCAGCCTGTCGGATGCGCTGCCGCAAGTTGCGTGCTGGTGCTCTCCAGCATCAGTCCCAGGCTGGGATTGCTGGCGCGCAGGCGCTCGATCCAGTTGGCGCTGAGCAGGCCGGGATTGGCGTGCGGCAGCAAACGCGTCTCGCGCAGCACCAGCTCGCACATGGCTTCCAGGTAATGCAGCGTGCTGCGATAGCCCAGTCGGCGCAAGGTCTCGCGCATCTCGGGGAACACCGCCTCCGGTCGATCGCCCAGCGAGAACAGCGCCTCAGTACAGCCCAGCTTCTCGCCCGCCAGTGCGACCGCAAGAACTTCCTCGGGCGTCATGGTATGCGCGCCAGCTTCGCCGGGATCGCGGCGAAAGGTGCAGTAGCCACAATAATCCCGGCAGAGGTTGGTTAGCGGTATGAAAACCTTGCGCGAGTAGGTGATTACGCCAGGGCGAAATGTTTCCTTGCGAGCGCGTGCGTTCGCAAGCAACTGGGGAAGAACGTCGTCCTCGCAGCGCAGAAATCGGCAGGCAAGATCGCGGGACAGAGGCGCCCCGTCGCGCAGTTCGGGAAGAAAAGCCGACGAGATTTTCTGCCGCTCTGTGGAAGTTACTGGCAACAAGATGCTCGGCTCAGGACGCTGCGATCAGCGCCATCTTGGAAGCATAGCGCAAGCGGCGGAGGGCTGCATCTCCGCGCATGGGAGCTGAGTGAGGGCTGCTTGTTAGATAGCTCTTGAGTTGCAAGTGTCATCCTGAGCGAAGCGCCGCAAGATATTTCCGACACGCATTCCTTGCGGGTCGGGCGGCGCGGAGTCGAAGGATCTCTATAGCCGCGGCAATCCTCCGACAACAGAGTTCCTTCGACTCGGACTGAAGTCCTCGCTCAGGATGACAGGTGAAAAATTGCACTGAAGTCCTCGCTCAGAATGACAGATGAAAAACCACTGCAAAGTGCGATTAGTGGATAGCGGATTTCCCGATCCACGATTCACGATCCACGATCCACCATGGATCTCACGGCTCGCGACGAAGCTCGGTCATCCCGTACCGCCCGCCAAAATACAGCAGCGGCGCGCCTTCGTACACCGCCACTTCCCTCACTTCAGCGACAAAGATCGTGTGATCGCCGGCAGCGTGGCTGGCGATAATGTTGCAGTCGAGAGTGGCCAGCGCGTCCGCCAGCACCATCGTCCCGCTCTTCATCGGCCGATATTGAACGCCGAGGCGATAAGCCGAATCCGGATTACGCTCGGGATCGGCAAAGAACTCCGACAGCGCCTCCTGCTCCTCTTTGAGCACGCTCACGCCAAAGACACCGTTCTCGCGCAGATGGAGGTAGGTTTCCGCCAGGTGGTCGATACAGACCAACACCAGCGGCGGCCGCAACGACACCGAACAGAACGCGTTGGCGGTCATGCCATGCACCTGGCCTCCGGCAATCTCCACCGTGATCACCGTGACCCCGCTGGCAAAACGCCCCAGGGCGGCGCGGAATTCGTCGGGCGTGACAAGATCGGTCATGGTGATTGGCCGGACCTTTTCACCTCAATTACAAGTACGTGATCTTGGTCGCGGCAAGGGCAACTATAAACGATTCCGCCGAGACCTGGTGTCGGGCTGGGGGCTCTATCAGGACGTTGCTTCACAGGCTGCTGAGAAACTTTGGATTTCGCCGTGCTTGGGTAAAGCGGCATTCAGTGTCTGCGTAAGAACTAGCTCTGATCTACAGTGGAGCATCACACACGAAAATCGAACCCCGAAGGGGTGGTGTTGCAGTTAGCCCAGGACGGAGCGAAACCGGGGTCCCCGATTTGCGCCCCGCCGCAGGCGGGCAAATTGGGGTGGGAAGCGGAGTCCTGGGTGAAGTGGGAAAAAATATCGGAGCCCCGGAAGGGCGGCACAGTTCTCACGCAGACACTTCAGGCCCGCGTCTTAGCCGATTATTCTTGTCCGTCCCTTGCAGGCTTCAGCCTGCAAGGGATCTGCAGTTTCGAGTTTTTTCGCCGTCTATGAAAACGTGCCCGGATACGATACTGACTCCGGCTCACACCAGCAAGCTGCCGGAATTTGCGATAAGCTAAATCACCGCAGAGCAATTCCGTGATGAATCCGCTGCAAGCGTGAGTTGCGCGCCAGTTCGGGTCGTGGGGACGGAATGTATCCTCGAGCATTCGCATATCATCGGGCAAAGTCGTATCCGGAAGCGGTCTCGTTGCTCAGCGAGTTAGGTGAGGACGCCAAGTTTCTCGCCGGCGGCCAGAGCCTGATTCCGCTGATGAAGCTGCGGCTCTCAACTCCCGCACACCTGGTCGATCTGAATTTCATTCCCGACACCGCTTACGTCCGCAGGAACGGAGCGCTGCGTTTTGGCGCGATGACACGCCACGCGGAAATTGCGGCTTCGGCTGATGCCGGCCAAATTCCCATTCTGCACGACTGCGCCGCCGGCATCGCCGATCCGCAGGTGCGTAACCAGGGCACCATCGGCGGCTCGATTGCCGAAGCCGATCCCACTGGCGACTGGGCGCCTGTGCTGCTGGCCACCGGAGCTACGGTGAAGACGCTCGGGCCCGCCGGCGAGCGCAGCATCGACATCGGCGAGTTCATCCTCGACGCCTACACGACAGCGCTGCAACCGGCGGAGCTGGTAGAGGAGATTGCCATCCCTTTGTCGCCACCGCGCAGCGGCGGTGCTTACATTGCCCTCAAGCGTTGTGCCCCGGTTTATGCGAGCGCCAGCATTGCCGTGCAGCTTACGATGAACGATGACCAGACATGCCGGCAAGCGTGCGTCTATCTTGGCGTGCTTGGCCTAACGGCAACGCGCGTGACTGCCGCCGAAGATGTGCTGCGCGGGCAGCAGGTGACGCCGCAACTTATCGCGAAGCTTCGCGAGGCGGTTATGGACATTGCGCAGCCCAACTCCGATATGCGCGGCTCGGCCGAATACAAGCGGCATGCCGCCGGGGCATTGGCCAAGCTTGCCGTCGAGGCCGCGTTCAAACGCGCACGCGGGGAGAACGTGGAGGTCTCGCATCTCTATGCCTGACCAGATCGCGCGCGTGCGGGTCAGCGTAACCATCAACGGCAAACCGTACTCGCGCGAGGTCGAGCCGCGCACCCTGCTGGTGCAATTGCTACGCGAGGAGCTGAACCTGACCGGCACCCACATCGGCTGCGACACCAGCTATTGCGGAGCCTGCACCGTGCTGCTCAACGGCAAGAGCGTCAAATCGTGCACGGTGTTTGCGTTTCAGGCGGATGGCGGCGAGGTGCTCACGGTTGAGGGCTTGGCGAAGGAGGGCGCGCTTCATCCGGTGCAGCAGGCGTTCAGCGATTGCCACGGCTTCCAATGCGGCTACTGCACGCCGGGATTCTTGATGAGCACCCTGCAACTGCTGCGCCAGCATCCCCAGCCTACCGAAGCTGAAATCCGCAAAGGCATCGCTGGCAACACCTGCCGTTGCACCGGATATCAGAATATCTTTAAAGCGATTCATGAAGCAGCTCGCGCTTTCGATGGAGGCGCGGGGGCGAGTGAGGGCACCGTGTCCGGCTCGAGCTCCAAGAGGAGTTAACTTTGGCGATTCAATTTTCCGGCGAATTCACCACGCCGCGCAGTCCGGAAGAGGTCTTCGACTTCCTTTCCGATCCCGGCAAATTCGGCCCGCTGCTGCCCGACTTCCAGAGCATGACCCAGCAAGATGCCACCCACTTTTCCGTCAAGGTGAAAGTTGGCGTCGGTAACATTCGCGGCTCGGCCGAAATCAAGATGGAGCTGACCGAGGCGGTAAAGCCGGTGCGCGCGCAGTACAAAGGCCAGGGCAACGCCGTGGGCAGCCAGGTGACGGTAAGCGCGGGCTTCGATTTGTCGCCGGTGGCGGAGAGCACGCGCGTCGCTTGGCAAGGCGAAGCGGGCGTCTTCGGCAAATTGGCATCGATGGCGGGTGGCATGCTGGAGCCCCTGGGCCGCAAGAATATCCAGAAGCTGATCGACGGTTTGCAGAAGGCGCTGGCGGAACAAGCGCCGGGGCTGAGTGCTGCGCCCAGCTCGCTCCCGCAAACGGAGGCTTCCGCCCAGGTGGAAGCGCCGGGCTTTAGCCCGGCGAATACCGAACCGCAACAAGCTGCGGCTTCAGCCCCGGACCGAATGCAGCCAGAAGCGGCCACTGAGCGCGCCGTAGAATTCATCAGCGACGTTATCAAGCCGCAGATGCAACGGCAGGTGGAAGCAGCGGACCCCAGCCCGGCGAAAACCGAAGCCGAACAGACTGGGACTTCAGCCCCGGAACTGCGCGAACGCGATGCATCTTGAATGCGCCCTAGTCCCAATAATTTGTCATCACAAGCCGGGTTTTCAACCCGGCGAGGGACCTGCTGTTTAGAGGCTGCACGACGATGAAAGCTACAACAACCCAAGCCCCTGAGTGGGTCGGCCAATCGATCAGGCGTAAGGAAGACGCGCGCCTGGTCCGCGGCCGCGGCAAATTCGTCGACGACATCAAGATGCTGGGTATGCTGCACCTGGTCTTCGTGCGCTCGCCCTATGCTCACGCCAAAATTACGGATGTCGATGTCTCCGAGGCCGAAGCACTGCCCGGCGTCATCTGCACCCTCACGGGCCAGGAAATCTCGAAACTCATCGACCCTTTCTTTGAGATTGGGCCTGCGCCCAGCAGCCAGATCCTCGACTATCCCATGGCCGTGGATCGCGCGCGTTACCAGGGCGAGCCAGTTGCGGCCGTGATCGCCGAAACGCCTGCCATCGCCGAAGACGCTGCCGAGTTAGTGCGCGTCGAGTACGATCCGCTGCCGGTCGTGATCGATGGCGAAGTCGCTGCCACGGACAAGACAGTTCTCCATCCCACCATGGGCACCAACGTCGTCTGGCACGGCGTCTACGAGTACGGCGAGGTAGAGAAAGCTTTTGCCGAGGCGGCGCATGTCATTCACATCGACCATCTGCACATGCATCGCTTCTCCAGCACGCCGCTGGAGAACAACGCTGTCGTTGCGCAGTGGGACGAGGGCGATGAGCGCCTCTACTTCTGGAGCAACAATTCTTTCCCGACGATTGGCATTCAGCTGCTGGCGCCGGCGCTGCACCTGCGCATGGACCAGGTGCGGGTGCAGACCCACGACATCGGCGGCAGCTTCGGCATCAAGATCACCAACTACCCGCAGATGGCGGTGTGTGCGCTGGCCTCGCGCAAAGCCGGCGGCGCGCCGATCAAGTGGAGCGAGACACGTTCCGAGCACATGACCTCCAGCGCCCACGGCAACGAGCGCACCTTCCGCGACTCGCGCGTCGCGCTCGACAAGGATGGCGTCATCCTCGCCGTCGACTCGAAGCACATCGACGACTGCGGCGCCTATCCGCGCTACGAGCCGTTGGGCTGCGTCATCTGGTCGCAGGTAGCGCCGGCAACTTATCGTCTCAAAAATTTACGCATCGACTTCACCCAGGTGGTCACCAATAAGTGTCCGGTCGGGCCCAACCGCGGCTACTCGCGAATGCAGCACTTGTGGTTCCTGGAGCGCGTGCTCGACATCTGCGGGCACGAGCTGAACATTCCTGCCGATGAAATGCGGCTCCGCAACTACATCCGCCCGGAGGAGTTTCCTTACACCACGCCCAACGGCTGCATCTACGATTCGGGAAATTATCCCGGCATGCTCAAGCTGGCGAAGGAGCTGATCGGCTGGGACAAGTGGCAGAGCGAGCGCACCAAGGCGCAGGCGGAGGGCCGCTGGTTCGGCATCGGGATCGGCACCACACTCGACTCCGGCACCAACAACTTCGGGCAATCGCAAATCGTGAATCCGCTGGCGCCGTTCTCCGGCAACTCACAGGCGGCCAACGCCAAACTTGATATCTATGGTGAGGTGATTGTCGCCGTCGGCTCGGTGCCGCAGGGGCAGGGGCACGAGACCACCGTGTCACAGGTGGTCGCCGACATCCTGAACATCCGGCCGGAATTGGTGAACGTGCGCGTCGGCTTCGATACCGAGCGCAATGTCCACACCGGCCACAGCGGCACCTATGCCAGCCAGTTCGCGGTGTCGGGACTGTCGGCGGTGCACGGCGCAGTGCAACTGCTGAAAGCCGAGATGAAGAAGCTGGCAGCGTTCGCTTTGCAGGGGAATGAAGATGATCTGGAGTTCGGCATTGGCGACAAAGGGCCGGAGGTGCGGGTTCGCGGTACCGAAAAAGCAATTCCCTACATCGGATTGGCCAATCTCGCGAACGTGAATACGGCGGTCGTACCCGACGGGCTGCGCTCGATCACGTTGAACTGTCGTTACACCTGGCGCGCGCCCTTCCATGTCCCCGACGTGCAGAGGAAGTACGGCAATCTGACGCTGACCTATTCGTCGCAGCTGCACATCGCGGTGATCGAGATTGATCGCGATACCTACATCCCCAAGATCCTCGACTATGCGGCCGTTGACGATTGCGGCACGGTCATCAATCCGATGATCGTCGAGGGCCAGGTGCATGGCGCGACGGCGCACGGCATCGGCGCGGCCTTAATGGAGAATTGCGCCTACGACGAGAGCGGCAACATGCTGGCATCGACCTTCAGCGATTACACGCCGATCACGGCAGTGAATATGCCGAACCTGAAATATGGCCATATCGAGACGCCGTCGCCGCACAGTTACAGCGGCGCCAAGGGCATGGGCGAAGGCGGTGGCGCGCCGCTGCACGCGATCAGCGCCGCATTGCAGGACGCGCTGTGGGGTGAGGGCATCATCATCGACGACTCGCATAACAACGCCAGCACGCTGTACGAGCTGATCCAGAAGCAGCGCCGCGGCGAGCTGCGTAAGAACGTGAAGGTGGAGCGGTAGGGATTCACCACAGAGGCACAGAGGATTCTTTTCACCACGGAGCGCACGGAGTTTTTGGATCCTTTCTTCGGTCCTTGTGCCGTCACGACGAGCGTTGCTAAAGCTAATGAACAAAACAAAAAACTCTAAAACAGGTCTCGTGGAAAACCATTGCGGTAGCCCAGAAGTAAAGATACAAAGAATCCTCCGTGCTCTCTGTGTTCTCCGTGGTGAATAGATCGTGAAACGCATTCTCATCGTCGGAGCGGGCGCCATCGGCAGCCTCTACGCCGCGCACCTGGCGCGCGTGGCTGAGGTATGGGTCTTCACCCGCCGCGACGAGCACGCGAACTGCCTCAACGAACACGGCCTTCGCGTCACCGGGCGTAACGAAATTCATTCGCGGCTGAAAGCCACTACTAACCCGCGCGAGCTGCCGGAATTCGACTTTGGTATTGTCGCCACCAAGGCCAGCCAGACGTATGCAGCCTTTGCTCCGGTCGCCCACCTCTTCCCTTCCGGTGCGGTTCTATCAGCGCAGAACGGTTTAGGCAGCGAAGAAATCATGGCCGAGCTGATGCTTTCGGGCCACGTGATTCGCGGGACGACTTTCATGAGCGGCACACGTTTCGCCGATGACCACGTCCACTACGAGCTGAATACCGCAACCTGGATGGGACCATTCGAGCCGACCAGCACGCCGTTCGAGTTGGTGGAAGAACTGGCGGCGCTGATCAATGCATCGGGCCTGAAAGCTGAGGCGCTGCGTGATGCGCGCCCCGCGCAGTGGTCGAAGCTGATCTTCAATGCCTCGGTGAACTGCGTGTCGGCGCTGACGGAGCTGCCCCACTCGCCGCATTTCGCGGCAGAGAACGATTTCAGCGATCTCGGCCATCTCTTGCATGGATTGATCGAGGAGGGCAACGCAGTCGCGGCGGCGCTAGGCATCCAACTGCATGAAGATCCGTGGGAGATGAACCGCATCGGCGCGCAGACGAATCATCCACCGTCGATGCTCTACGATGTGCGTCACCGTCTGCCCACCGAGGTTGACTTTCTGGGTGGCGCGATCGCCCGCGAAGCGCAGCGCGCTGGGGTGCCTGCGCCGTTGCATACGGCGTTGTATCGGCTGATCAAGGCCAAAGAGGCGAGTTGGAGTTGGGAGAGGGAGAATGTGTTGGAAAAAGTGAATAGTGGATAGTGAATAGTGAATAGTGGATAGTGGATAGCGAATAGTGGATCGTGATTGAAAAGCCGATCAGCGCCGGAGCAGCGAGGTTTACACTAGTTCGGAGAGGGAACCCCCATGCAGAGCTACAAAGAGTTGGTGGTGTGGCAAAAGGCGATGAAGCTGGTGGCCGATGTATATGCCGTTACCAAAGACATGCCCCGGGAAGAAGTTTATGGTCTCACGAGCCAGATCAGAAGATCTGCGGTCTCCGTTCCCAGCAACATCGCCGAGGGGCAGGGGCGTGCAACGAAGGGAGAATTTGTCCAGTTTCTTTGCCATGCCCGCGGCTCTTTGTTCGAGCTGGAAACGCAAATGCAGATCGCGCAGAGGTTACAGTACATCCAATCTGATGCCGCACGAGGCCTGCTCGACAACTTGACCGAAGTAGCGCGAATACTCAACGGTTTGCTCACCTCACTACGCTCGCCCGCACGTAAACTATCCACTAACCACTAACCACTATTCACTTTACCCATGCCTTACCCTATCGACACTGCCAAACTCTCCCGCGTACGCGAACTGATGACGCGCGACTGTCTCGACGCGCTGGTGGTGCGCGCGCCCGACAACATCGTCTATCTCACCAACTACTGGTGCATGAAAGGCTATGACATCGCCGTATTTCCCCGCGAAGGCGAGCCAACGCTGATCGCGCTGGAGCCGCAGGAAGAGGACGCGCACCGCACTTCGTGGACGAACGACATTCGCCTTTTCAAGGGCTATCATCCTTCCGATCCGCGCCCGCCAACCTATCGCTCGCTCGATATCGCTTTGCAGGTGCTGAAAGAGCGGGGACTGACCGGCCGCATCGGGCTGGAGCTTTCCCAAGGCACCCAGTCGGCTGACCGCATGGTGGGCGAGCCGACCACGTGGACGCAGCCGTGGTTCGATGCATTCAAACCGGTGGCGCGGGAGATTGTGGATACGTACGGTCTCTTGATCCAGGCACGCGCTATCAAGACCGAGCAGGAGATCGAGCGCATGAAGCTGGCCAACGAGCTGGCTGCGCTCGCCATGGAACATACCTGGGAACGCCTTCGTCCGGGTATGAAAGAATCCGAGGTCGCCGCAATCTTCGAGGGCTTCGTGCACGCGAATGGTATCGGCTACAAAGGCAAGGTGGAAATGGCCCGCGCATTCACGCTGGTATGGTCGGGCAAAGGCATTCGCACCTTCACCGCCACCGGAGATCGCCCGGTGCAGGAACATGAGCCCACGCTGTTCGAGATCTGGGTCTGCGTTGACGGCTACTGGAACGACCTGACCAAGAATTTATGCCCGGGCGAGCTCACACCGGAGTATCACAAGCTGCTCGACCTGCTGCTGGGCGTCTTCAACGAAGCGGCGGCGTTTGCTAAAGATGGCGCCAGCTTTCCGGAACTGGATCGCCTGGTGCGCGCGCGAATCGCCGAGGGCGGCTATCCCGGCCAGCCGTCGCATCCCATATGCCACGGTGTGGGAGCTCGCGCGCACGAACCGCCCTATGCCCATCAGGCGAGCACCGGCACAATTCATAAGGGCATGGTGCTAGCGATCGAGCCCGGAATTTACTGGCCGGGCGGCGGAGGCCTGCGACTGGAAGATAATTTCTGGATCACCGGCGACGGCAACGAGAAGCTGTGCAGCTTTCCTGATGACTTCCGTGTTCTGAATCGCACTCATGCGGGAAGGGCGGCAAGGTGATGGCAACTCCCGCCAGCAAGGCCGGGCTCAGCGACAGCGCGATAGAGGCAATCCTGGCGCGCATTCGCGAAGAGGAGATCGTCGCCATGTGCTGCGAGGTGATCGACATTCCCAGCCCGACCGGCGGCGAGTTGGCGATGGCCGAGTACATGCGCGCGGCCTTCCAAAAGCTGGGACTGATGATCACCTGGCAGCAGGTCGAGGATACGCGCGCCAACGTCATCGGGCGGCTGGAGGGCGGCGGCAACGGGCAATGCCTCATGTTCAACGGCCACATGGACACGTCCAATACGGGCGATGAGGATTTTCTCACCGGCATCGGCTACAAGCCGCACGCCGTCGTCAAGGACAGCATGATCTACGGCCTCGGCATTTACAACATGAAGGGCGCGCTGGTGTGCTATGTGCACGCGGTGAAGGCGCTGCTGGAGGCAGGCTTCAAACTGGAGGGCGACGTCATTCTCGGCGCAGTTTGCGGCGAGATCGAGAAGACGCAGTGGGGCGAGTTCCAGGGCAAAGAATATCGCGGCTACGGCGCGGGCTCGCATTATCTTGCCAGCCACGGTGTACTGCCGGACATGTGCATCCTGGGCGAGCCCACCGACATGCACTTGGTGCTGGAACACGCCGGCTCAATGTGGGTGCGCTTCGGGCTGACTGGCAACTACGTGCACTCGGCGTTCGCGCCCGGCAAGGAAGATCAGAACGCGATCCGCCGCATGCACCAGGTGCTGGAAGAGGTGATGCGCTGGATTCCGGAGTGGCAGGAGCAGGCGCGCTGGGCGGGGCGTCCGGGCTTCGTCAACATCGGATGCGTGCAAGCGGGCCATCCGTGGCGCGCCAGCCGTACGCCGGAACGCGCGGACCTGTTTCTCGATGTGCGCGTGCCGCCGACCATCAGCATGACCGACGCGCGCCGCGCCGCCAAGAAGGTGTTCCTGGCCATGAAGCAGAAGCATCCGGAGTATGGCCTGGAGTTTGAGACCTACGTCTCAGTGCCCGGCGCGACCATCGACGAAAATCACGCGATGGTAAAGGCCATCGAGCGCAATCACCAGCACGTGGCCGGCAAGCCGCCGGTGCGCGATACCGTGCTGTGGTGCTCGGATGCGTCGGTGCTGTCGCGTTTCGAGTGCCCGACGGTAAACTACGGTCCGTCCAGCGGGCCCCGCGATCACGAAGGCGAAAAAGTCGCGATCAAGACGCTGGTGGATATTACGAAGGTTTATGCGCTGACGGCGGCGGAGATATGCGGGTGAGGCAGCAGTTAGCAGTTAGCAGTTAGCGTTTGGCATTTGGCATTTGGCAACTGGCATTAGGCGACAGTAGAAGATCAGAGTCCCTCAGGGACGGCACCAAGGCAGGTTCCTCGGCTAGGATCTTCGCAAGATAGGGGCCGCCGACTCCGGCGCGCGCCACGGCGCGTCGCGCCTCCGCCGGGGATGACAGAAGCAAGGCTTTGCTAATTGCTAATTGCTGAGGAACTTCTTGCACAGTCCGTCCGAAATCGCCCGCCGTTACGACAACATCCGCGCTGCCATGCGCGCGCAAGACGTTGACGCGCTCATCGTCTGCGGAAACCAGTACGCCGGATTCGAAGGCGCGGTCTTCTACACCTCCGGCTTCGAAATCGTTCATCGCTACGTTTATGTCCTGATCCCGCTGAACGGCGAGCCCACACTTCTCTTCCCCCAGGAAGCCCGCTGGATCGGCGACAAGAAAAAGCCGTTCGTGACGGAAAACATCTGGGCCGAGGTGCCCGGCCGCTGGCTGCGCGAGCGTGCGCAAGACGAAGGTTGGAAGCGCCTCGCAGTCTATGGCCTCGACTACATCATGCCGGTGCGTGATTATCGCGAGCTTCAGCAAGGTACGCTCGAGATCGTGCCCTTCGACTTTCACTTCGACATGGCGCGCGCGGTCAAGAGCGAAGAAGAGCTGGTCGAAATCCGTGACTCCATGGACATCATCCATGAAGGTTTCTGGGCTCTGCTCGACGGCTTTGAACCCGGCAAAACCGAGGCGGAAATCATGGCCCCCGCAGTCGAGGTCTTCTTCGCCCGGGGCGCGGGGCCGCGCATGATGAACATCGTGCTCTCGGGCGAGAACGGTGAAGCCGAGGCCCACTTCAAGGTTCCCGGCCATCGCAAAGTCGGCGAGCGTGACCTGATGCTCTACTCGCTGGAGATTGCCGGCGCCGGCGGATATTGGGTCGAGTTCTCGCGCGCTCTCATTGAAGCCGAGCCGAGCCGGCGCATCCAGCAGATGGCCGCGGTTTATCCCGAAGCGATGGAAGCCGCGCGCAAGCTGATGCGGGAAGGCGTGCTCGCCTGCGATGTCCATAAGGTCGTGGCGGACACTTTTGCTCGCCACGGTTTTGCCCTCGGGCATCTCTCCGGACACTCGATCGGAACCACGATGATCGAGCATCCGGCTATCGGCGCAAAGAGCCAGATTGAGCTAAAGGAAAACATGATCTTCTCGCTGCATCCACAAGTCATTGATCAAGATGGCAGCGTGTGTCTGTACACCCAGGACACCTTCCGCGTGGGCAAATCCGAGGGCGAGAATTTGAGCAACATTCCCTGGAAATTTTATAGCAAAGCTGACGCGCACCGCATGGCGAGCCGCGCATGAAGAAGGTCCTGATTGTCGGTTGCGGCGCGATCGGCAGTCTCTTCGCCGCGCATCTGGCGAAGGGCGGCGAGGTGGAAGTGTATGCCTTCGACGCCTCGCAGCCGCATATCGATGCCATCAACCGCAACGGCCTGCGGCTGTCCGGCGCGGCGGAGTTGCACGTCCGGCTGGCGAAGGCGAGCACCGACCCGGCCCAGATCCCCGTTTGCGATTACGGCATCGTCTCTACCAAGGCAATCCACACCGCCAGTGCGATCAGGGCAGCGGCGCGATGCTTCGATGGCGACAGCGCGGTATGCTCGGTGCAGAACGGCGTCGGCAACGAGGAGCTGATCGCCGAACACGTGCGCTACGTGATTCGCGGAACCACCTTTCCTGCCGGACATATTGCCGAGCCAGGGCATGTCGGCTTCGACATCAAGGGTGACACCTGGATTGGGCCGTTCGAGCCGACCAACACGCCGATGGACCGCGTCGACGAGCTTGCCGGTTACATGACGCGCGGCGGCATGAACACCATTGCCCTGCCCGACGCGCGCGGCGCGCAGTGGTCCAAGCTGATCTTCAATGCTGCGACGAATCCTGTCGGCGCACTGACCCGCCTTCATCACGGCGCAGCAGCACGCTTTCCGGCGACCGGCGAATTGTTCGAGGCGCTGATCCAGGAAGGCGAGACGGTCGCGAAAGCTATGGGTATCGAACTGCACGGCGATCCCCGGGACCTGGTCGCCAAGGGCGCCCACGCTCCCGGCAAGCACAACGCCAGCATGTTGCAGGATGTGCTGGCCTCGCGCACAAGCGAGGTCGATTTCATGAACGGTGCAATCGTGAAATGGGGCGAACAGTGCGGCGTGCCCACGCCGCTGAACCGGGCGATGTGGCAGCTGATGAAAGGCTTGGAGCACGCACGAAGCGAGCCGTAGGAAGGCCGCTTTTCGCTCTTCGCTCTTCGCGCCAGAGCTTCGTCCGCAGATTCTATCGTTACTGGTGCACAGAGGGAGACGTGGATGAGCGGCGTCCTAGGAACCAAACGGTACTGCCATCCAGTCGTTTACCACCGGAAGAGTTGCCCCATCGACACTGCTTCGCTTCCCCTGCCCATGATCGATGAAGGCGTCGTCTTCCGAATTGGCTCCCTTATGCTGGATGGGATCGAGCCCACGCCGGGCGCGGGAGCGAGGCTGCTGGAGTCGTGGAAGACGTACCGAGGCCAGATCTATAGCGAACACCTGATCGACAGCTTCGTTCAGCAGAATGCCGCGTCCTTGCCGCCGCACGCCTCAGCCGGAAATATTTTGGAGATGTACCCGGACGGCAACCTCCGCCTGCTGAACTTTCGCCTGGAATTGCCAAATTAGCGGGCGCCACATCCTGCCTTCAATCGGCTAGAGCGTCGACGCCGCGGATGTACAGATGAACGGCCCCAAGCCAGAACGGGATACCCGAGTTTGCGAAAGTTAGAAGCTCGGGGCACGGCGACTGATCCGCTACCACCCACATTGCCTCGTCCGGTCCGCCCGAATTGGGAAATGGCGTTTAAATGCCCTCTGCGGCCTTGGGACCGCGCCGACGGCCTGGGAGTCGAGTTTGCCTTCAAACGGGGCTCCTACGCCGTCCTGAGGCGATTACTGGCACCTTCAGGCGACGATGGGTAGCAATCCCGTGCCGGGACACCGTCGTACCGGTCCGCCTAGGCAGCCATAAGCGAAGAGCGAACCGCGAAAGGCGTAAGACGTCCCCCATTACTGAATCCTGATCAGCTCGATGTCAAACACCAGCGTGCCGTAGGGCGATTGCTTCCCCTGATAGGCGAGCCGCTCCGGAATCCAAAAGCGCGTCTTCTCGCCCTCCACCATCAGTTGCATACCTTCTGTCCAGCCGGGGATGACGTGATCCAGCGGGAAGGTCGAGGGCGAACCGCGCGTGAGCGAGCTGTCGAACATCTTGCCGTCGGTCGTCCAGCCGGTGTAATGCACGGTGACCGTATCGAACTTGCTGGGATGATGCGTGCCTGTGCCCGGCTTCAGCACCTGGTAGACCAGGCCGCTCGGCGTGCGCTTGGCATCGGGCGGAGGGGTTTTCACGTCGGCGGGCGCGAGCGTCGGCACGTCCACCAGCGTCACGTCAAAGACCAATGTGCCTTTGGGCCTGTCCGGCTGGCCTTTGTAGGCGAGCGTCTGGGGAATCCACATGCGGCGGGTTTCGCCCACCACCATCAACTCGACGCCTTGGGCCATGCCCGGCAGCATGTGCTTCACCTGCAACGTGGCCGGCCGGCCCCGCACCAGGGAGCTGTCGAACATTTTTCCGTCAGATGTCCAGCCACTGTAGTCAATGGTGACAACGTCGTCCTTGCCGGGATGAGCTTGCCCTGTGCCGGCTTTGATCACCTTGGTCGCGAGCCCGGAGTTGGTTTTGGCGGCATCGGCCGGGGGCGCGGCGACGTCGGGCGGAATAGGAATTCGCGAGGGCGGCGTCTGCGCCGTAGCAGCGGCCACGGCCAGCAGCATCAGTAGCACGGTGCCGCATAGCCGCTGCGCCTGAAGCGAATTTTTCACCACGAAGGCACGGAGAACACGGAGGCAAGAGAAAAGAAATAGATTGTGTGCTCGCCCAATGTCGGTGGTGGAATGATCGGAGCTTGGGACCGATCTGTGACCTGGCGGTACGGAGCAAAGCAAAGGCATCCGCCCATTGTAACCACCAGATCGAGAACTATCGGCGGTAATGTAAACGCCTCGGAGAGCGTCTCCGGCGTCTGCTCCGGCAAGAATCTCTCGGTTAACGGCTGAACCTGCCGTCCCTACGGAGACTGTGTCGCGACCGGTGTCGCCGCTGCCGCGGCTCGCCTTTTCTCCCACTCTTACCCAGGGCTTACGCCCTGGGCTAACTTCATGCCGCCGCTGCGCGGCTGGTTTCATTGCTATTCGAGTACTTTTACCACCGCAAATTTGGATTGGCGCTCACGACACAGAACTACCCGGCGCTGAAAGCCTGCCCTGAGCGAAGTCGGAGGGCGCTGGGCTATCCTCTTCCGTCCCGCTGAGCGGGACTGGGCTGCAGCACGATAAATATCCCCGATCGCGCAACTTTCAATGCAAAACCGGGCTGCAAGCTCGAAAGCACGAAGCTGACAGCTTTACTGCTGATTCTGCTGCGGTAAACTACCACCCGGCTGCTGGGGCTGGTACATCTGCGGGGTGTTCGGCTGCTGGCCAAAACCGCTGCTCGGCTGCTGCTGACCAAAGGGGCTTTGCTGCTGCCCATTCATCTGGCCGGCGGGAATTCCAACCTGACCTCCGCCGATCGTGATGGGCTGGTAGGGGCCGCGCAGCAGAACGTTGGCCTGTTCCATCATGGGGTTATAGATGAACTGCCATTCGTCATACTTTTTCTTCTTGTTGTAAATGCGAATGGTGGGATCTTTACTCATACTGGCGACGCCGACGATAGCTCCGCCGCCAAAGCCCTGAACGGTACCGGCAGGGTTCTGTCCAAAGGGCGATCCCGGTTGATTGCCGCTAGTGCCGCCCGGCTGGTTCGCGCCCGACGCCGGCTGGTTGCTGCTGAAGGCACCCTGATTGTTGTTAGAAGGCGTACTGGAGCTGAAGCCACTGGGGGAGCTCGTGCCCTCCGAGTTGTTTCCCTGGTCGGAGTTCGCCGGCGCGCCGGTGACCAGTCCTGGTTGCTGCGACTGTTGCTTTTGCTGCTGCTGCAATTGTTGTTGCACCTGCGGACCCAGGTTGAGCTGGAACCCGCCGCCTGCGGCAGACGATGCCGCAGAAATGGCTCCGCCCGGAGTCAGGCTGCTGCCCTGCTGGCCCAGTGCCGCTGCGGGAGTCCCTGGCGCCGCGTTGTTCAGCAGCATCTGGATATCGCCGTAGTTCAGCAGCTTCCATTTGCCATCTTTAGTGAGGGGATCTTTGAAGCGCTTGCGCAGGTAGCGAATCTGCCCCTTGTCGAGATCGTCGAGCGAGGCGGGATAGCGGCCATTCTTCTTGTAGAACTTCTGGATGGCCCGGGCGTATTCGGTGCCGCGATGGATCATCTCCTCTTCGCGGTCGCGCTTGATCTGCTGCACCACGCGCGGAGCCGCGACGGTTGCGGCGATGATGAGCATCGCCATCATCAGCAGGATCGACAGCAGCAGGTATCCGCCATCGCGCTGGCGACGCGGTCCGTATCGGTTTTGGTAGCCTTGCTGCATACTGCTATGTTCACTCACCCGGCAAAGGGAAGTGTTTGGGTATTATTCGTGAGCACATCCTGCACCTGCACCGAAGTCGGCCCGATGTGCATGATCTTGTAACGCCGGTCCACGATGTCGCCTTCCTTGGCCACGAATATGTCTTCGCCCTTAAGAAGAAAGATGCGCTTGCTGCCGTTCTTGGGGCCGGCAAATCCATAAAACTTCAGATCGATGGGCGGCGGCGGAGGGGGCGCCTGCGGTCCTGGTTGCTTGTCCGGCGGCAGCGGCTTGGGAATGTCCGCTACCGGCGCTTCCGAGCGGAAGATGTTGCGGCCGGTGCCTTTGTAGTCCAGGTCTTCGCTGGATTTCAGCAGATCGAAACGCAACGTTGGATCGAGCGAATGCGCCAGCAACTGGGGCCCCTTCTTGCCAGTTGACTTTGCTTTCGACGCCGCAGCCGGCGCAAGCGTCTGCGGAGCCGCAGCCGGGGCTGCCGCCGGTTGGTTGTCCTCACCTCCGCCCATGAAGTTGTGGACCACCAGCACGGCAGCAATGATCACCAGCACCACCGCAATGATGGTTTTTTTCTTGTTGTCCGTCCCCACCTTCACGATTGGACCGCTCCACTGCGGAGATAGGTTTCCAGCTTCAGCTGCAGGCGGACGTTGCCCTGTTGCTCGCCCAGCGCGACTCCGTCGATCAGGAAGAACATCTTATCGCGCTCCAGCGCGTTGATGAACTTCACCTCCTGGAGATAGTCGCCCGACAATGACACTTCGATTTGCAGCTTGCGCAACCCTTCAATGGGCGCATCCTTGTCGTCGTACTTTACCGCAGTCAGACGGATGCCGTTGTCCGCCGCCACCTTGCCGAGCTCTTCCGAGACAACGGAATACCGGGCCGGGAAACGATTGTCATAGAAGCCGGTGATGTCGTGCGAGGCCGTCTTCAACTTGTTGTCCATGCCGCGGGTAGGCAGCACCTCCTGCTGTTTCGCAGCAAGTTGCGCGCGCAATTGGTCGTAGTCTCGTTGCCGCGCCTGGCGGGAGCGCCCAACGGGCGACAGCAGGTATCCGATGCACGCTAGATCCAAAATGACCAGTGCGATCACCACCGGCATGTACTTCTTGCGTGTTTCGCCAATGCTGGCCATCAGTGCTCCCTCATGCTGCCGGCCGCCGGACGGTTCTGTGCGGCGTTCACCGCTGCGGAGCTGCCACGCAACGCCGGGCTGGGAGTTCCGGCAGACGCTGATGCGGTTTTGGCCGGTGTACCCGCCTTATCATCGGACTTATTCTCCGGCGCCAGGTCGTTATCCGCTGCGTTGGGGATGTAAATCGCAGCAATATCGAACTGGATGGCGCCCCCTCCTGCCGTTTGGTCGCTGGTGTTGGTGACCACGGTCTCGGCCACCACCTGAGCCTGCCGGAAATGGCTGGATTTCTCCATGTGCCGCACCAGCTCCACCGCACGATCGCGCGAGTCGGTTGCCACTATCACGTGCAACATCAGGTCGTTGCTCTTGGTGTAGTCGGGCTTCATCGACACGACGTGCAAGTCGGCCGGCATGATCTTCTCCATAACCATGAAAACGCGCGTCCACGACAGCGCCTTGCGCGCGAACAGCTCGTTGAGGAACTCCGATTGATCGGCAACCACCCGGTTGGCGGGCCGGTTCAAAATGGCGCGTGCCTGCGACTCCTCGCGGTTCATGCCGTCGATCTGCTGTTGCACCTCGGATAACTGGCGGTTGATGCCGCGGGTGTGTGCGCGCTGGTAGACGATGTAGGCGACGAGCACCACTGCCGCCAGGCCCAGCCCTGCGATCACCGCCGTGATGCGTTGCCGGTAGTGCCGCGCTGCTTCATACGGCTGGCTGGCGAGATTGATATGAAGACGCATCAGGAAACCAACGCCCCCACTACCCCGGCCAGCGCCCAACGCGACACATTGCCCGCCGCCGCTCCCGCCATCGCACTGCTCACCAGCTCTTCGACGCGCACGTTGCCGCTGGCATTCAGCGCTTCCTGCAATGCCTGCGGCGATTCCACCCCGGTCACCAGCACGCGGTCGACTCCCACCGCGTAGCGGTCTTCAAAGTACACCAGCGAGGTATTCACGTCCTCCACCAGCGAATCGCCGGTAACCGCAGTTCCGCCATTCTCCAGCGCGCGATAAAGCAGCAGCTGGTTCTGATCGACGATAGCGAAGGTCGTGGTTCCCTGCTCCACCTTGATAACCATGGTAGGGCGCGAAGCATCGACTACACCGAGCGCTGCGATCATCGAGGGCAGCACCGTCCCGGGGTTGTAGCCGGCGTCGCGAACCAAGGACTCGTATTCGTCCAGGATATTGCGTGGCGTAATGGCGGCAACCGCCCGCACCGGGTTGGACGTGCCCTGGCGATCGAAGGAGACAGCCGACTGGTCCACATCGAAGGGCAACGACTTCTTCAGCCGAAAGCGAACTACGGCATCGGCTTCCTGCGGCTTGTCAGGAAGCGTTTCGAAATCGAGCAGCATGACGCGCGTGGTGGCATCGGGAATGATGAGGCAGATATCGCGCGTACGCGCAGCCACGGCCGCGAGCGAATCGCGCAGCGTGGGAATCAACGCATCGCGGGAGGCGACATTCGCTTCCTGTAGGCAGGGCGTGAGCAACCCTGCCGGCAGCGGAGTTGCGGCAGCGGCTTCTAGGTTCTTACCCGCTTCCCCCACGCGTGCGGCGACTACTCGCTCGGCGCTAACCTCGCAAGCGACATGGGGACGGGAGATGTGGGGTGTCGCCATGAAATTAGTGATTAGCAACTAGCAATTAGCAGTTGGCATTTAGCACTTGGCCAAGACAGTCGCAAACTTCCTGTCCACGCGGCTGCCAAATAACCGCAACACCAACTGCCAAATGCCACCTGCCTCTTCTATCTCGTCGTCTCAATAAACGTGACCTTGTTGATCTCTTTCAACGTCGTCAGGCCACGTCTCACTCTATCAAGCGCCGACTCGCGAAGGAAATGCATTCCTTCGTCCTTGGCCGCGCGGCGAATTTCGCTGCTCGGCTTCTTGGCCAGAATCATCTCGCGCACGTTATCGGTCAGCTCCAGCAATTCGTGGATGGCACTGCGGCCGCGGAAGCCGGTGCCGGCGCATTCGATACAGCCCTCGCCTTCATAGAATGGTGCATTCGCCCATTCTTTGGGATCGAGACCGCTGATTTCCAGCTCTTCGGGGGCGTAATGCACCTCTTTCTTGCAGAATTCACAGATGACGCGAAACAGCCGCTGTGCCAGGATGCAGTTCAACGCGGAAATAAAGTTGTAGGCCTCGACGCCCATGTTCAAGAAGCGGCCCAGCACGTCGACTACGTTGTTGGCGTGCACCGTGGTGAACACCAGGTGGCCGGTGAGCGCAGCGTTAATCGCGATCTGCGCGGTCTCGGTATCGCGGATTTCGCCCACCATGATCTTGTCGGGATCGTGACGCAGAATCGAGCGCAGTCCACGAGCGAAGGTCAGGCCCTTCTTCTCGTTCACCGGGATCTGGGTGATGCCGCGAATCTGGTACTCGACCGGATCTTCGATGGTGATGAACTTGTCTTCGTCCGCCTTAATTTCGTTTAGCGCGGCATAGAGCGTCGTGGTCTTGCCCGAGCCCGTGGGGCCGGTCACCAGCACCATGCCGTAAGGCTCCTTGATATAGCGGCGGAACTTGCGCAGGTCCTCTTCGCTGAAGCCGACTACGTCGAGCGTCAGCTTGTGGAACTTCTCGCTCATCGACTCCTTATCGAGCACGCGGAGCACGGCGTCTTCGCCATGAATCGAGGGCATGATGGAGACGCGGAAGTCGATGGAGCGGCCGTTATAGCGCACCCGGAAGCGGCCATCCTGGGGCACGCGGCGCTCGGAGATGTCGAGCTCGCTCATGACCTTGATACGCGAAATGATGGTCGAGTGGTGCTCCTTGGCGATGGGCTGCATGGCCTGCTGCAGGACACCATCGATGCGGTACTTAATGACCACCGAGTCATCGCGCGTCTCGATGTGAATATCGCTGGCTCGCCGCTGCAAAGCGGTAAAAATGGTGGTATCGACCAGGCGGATGATAGGACTCTGGTCGGTCTCGCCGGTGAGCTTCTCGATGGAGATGGTCTCGTCGGCGTTCTCGTCCTCGGCAATCACGTCGAGGGCGAAGTTTTCGCCGGCTTCTTCCAGCACGCGCTGCGACTGCTCGGTCTTCTTCAGCACGTCAGCGATCTGCGACAGGCTGGCAACTTTGGTCACGATGCGGCGGCCCAGCAGCAGCCCGATTTCGTCGATCATCATCAGCTGGCTGGGATCGGCGATGGCCACGATCAGGCGGCCATCCGGCTTCTCTTCCAGGGGCACGAAGTTGTAGCGGAACATGTAGTCCACTTTGATCTTGCGGAACAGCTCGTGCTGGATGTGGAAGTTGCGCAGATCGACGAACTCGCAGCGATAGCGCCGCGCCAGGTCCTTACCGCGTTCGACTTCGTCGGTTCCGGTGACCGGAGAACCGTTGCCGCCACCTACGAAAATTGCCTTCGGTGCTTCTGCCATTGTGAACGACTCTCGATTCTTCTAGCGCTAATGGCCTTTAGGTCTTAGCTATAAGCGGCCCGTTTATGCCGCGAACTATTGGTTGATGCCGCCGCCGCTGCAGCTCGGGTTGAGTTTTCACCGCTCCGGACGGTTACGGGGCTATTGCAGAACCCGTACCGCCGCTGTGCGGCTCGGCTTGATTTCCCATGTGTACGGGGGCTAACGCCCCCGCCTAAACTCATCCCGCCGCTTTGCGGCTGGGGTATTGACCAGAACTATTCAGTACCCGACGAATCAAGCTGTACCGACTATTTACTATTCACTATCCGCTGATCCTGGCCCCCTGATCCCTGGCCCCTGACCCCGGTCTCTTCTTATTTAATTCCCCCTGCTCCCAAACTAAAGATCGGCAAATAAAGCGAAATCAGTACAAACGCCACCACCACGCCCATAACGATCAGAATGATAGGCTCGATCAGGGCCATGGCCGTGGCGAGCGCATTCTGCACATCCTCTTCATAGAATTCGGCAATCGAGTTCAGCATGGCCGGCAGCGCGCCGGTCGACTCGCCGACTTCGATCATTTCTACCGACATCTGAGGAAAGACATTGGTGTCCTCCAGGCTGCGCGCCAAACCCTGCCCTTCCCGTACCCCGCGGGTAGCCGAGATGATGCCGTGGGCCATCAGGCGGCTCTGCATCGACTCGCCCGCAGTTTCCAGCGAGGGCACCAGCGACAGTCCGCCCGACAGCAGCGTCGAGAGCATGCGCGAAAATACCGCCACCTGGTACTTCAACCAGATGTCGCCCAGCAAAGGCGTTTTTAACTTCACCCGGTCCATGGAGGTCGAACCGCTGTCGCTCCGCATCCATCGCCATAAAAAGAATGCGACTATGAACAACACAGCCAGGGTGTAGAAGAAGTAATGCTTGGCGTTGACCCCCACCGCCAACATGAACGCGGTCATCGGCGGCAGTTCCGATCCCAGGGTGTGATACAGGCTGGCAAACTGGGGCACGACAAAGGTGATGAGGAAGGTCATCATCACAATCAGTACGGCAACCAGCAGCGTGGGATAGACCAGCGAGGCGATGAGCTTCTTGCGAAAACTTACCGCCAGCCGCTGAAAGGCAATGTAGCGCCCGAGAACTTCTTCCAGATTGCCGCTTTTCTCGCCCGCCAGCAATGTGGTCGTATAAACCTTGGGAAAGACCTTCTGCGCCGCGAAGGCGTCGGACAGCAACTCGCCACCACGTACCCGGTGATGCACGTTCTGCAATACCGAGCGGAAGAAGGCATTGCGCTGCCGCTTGATCAGCAACTCCAGCGACTGAATGATCGGCAGGCCGGCATGGATCAGGGTCACAAACTGCTGGTTGAAGATGACGAACTGGTCCTGCTTGACCTTGCGGCGCTGCGGTAAGCGAATATCGGCGTTCAACAGCCCTTTGGATTTGACCGAATAGACGAGGTAGCCCTGCTGCGCGAAGCGATCGCGGATCTCGGCCTCCGAAGCCGCGTTCTCGATCTGCTCCAGAACGTGGCCCCGCTCGTCGGCCATTTTGATGGTGTATTCGGCCATGAATGCAGAAGTTCCTTAGGGCGAGGGTTACTTTAGTCTAACATCCGGGCGCTCGCGGTCTTCGCTCTTCGCCTTTTGCTCTTCGCCAGAGCCGTTGATGTAACGGCAATCCTGCAGTTTCAACCAACGCTGCCTCTCTGCATGGGGACGGAATATGTCACGGTCTAAACACAGACTCTTGCGCCTTCTCGACCATCGCCATTCCAACCGCCTTAGCTAAGAGCCGATGGCTGACACGTAATCCATGAACTCAGTCCGCCTGAATTCTCGCTTCCAGCCGTTCTGGCGAAAAGCGAAAGGCATCTTTCGCTCGCGACACGATCTCCAGTCCCAGCGCTCTGGCGAAAAGCGAAAGGCGAAGAGCGCCCTGCGCTACTCCATCATCTCCGTTCCCGCCACGATCTCCACCCCCGGCGGGGGCACAAAACGAAACTGCTGGTCTGGTATTTCGACGTTCTCCCTCTGCTGAAGAAAGCGGAATTCGGTGACGGAGCCATCTAATTCATCGACCACGATACGCACGATCAGGCCATCGGGCGCGACTTCCAGCAACGTTTGGGCAACCCTGTCTTGCATTCCGCGGGGAACGCCTCGTAGCACCACATCGCCGGCTTCGATCGGCTTCTGATCGGGCGCCAGCGATAGTCCTTTGAGTTCTTTCTCCAGCCGGGTTTTGCCGAGCAAGTAGCGCAGAGGCGAGCGCAGATCGTCGAGCTGCTTCACCGGTGTGGTGCGCGCCTGGCGCTCGCCGGGAACATAGAACCACGCGGTGCCTCCGTCGGTGAGAAACAACTTGGGACGCGGCTGTTCGTAGTCCCAGCGCATGCGGCCGGGTTTTTTCAGCAGCAGCCTGCCGCTCTCGGTGCGGGACATGCCCGCGCCGGTGTAGGTCTCGATGAAGTTAGCTTCCAGGGTATGCAGGTGGTCGTAGCGTTGGTCCACCTTACTCGCGATCGCGTGCACCGTGCTCTGCGCCGTGACATAACAACTGCACAGCAGAACAAGGGTTGGCAGCGTCGGCCACTTCCGAAGACGTAGAATCCGCATTGCTGAATCGGACCTGATCGCGCAGGGGCTATTGCAGCTCGGCGCTGCTGGCATCGGCAGGACCCGACGAGTTGTAACGGATGGCGCCAGTCTCGTCGGAGAAGAATCTCCGCTGTCCGGTCGTGCCCACCTGATCTGGAACCGCGGTGATGGTGTACGAACGGATGGCGCCATTCACCTTCTCGCCCGGGGTGTAGGTGAAGGTATAGCCGCTCTTCCGCCCACTGGCGAGAACGTTATCGATACTTTGCTCGCCGCCTCCCTGCGGGGTACCGCCTAACATGGCCAGGTCCGGGGTGAAACCCACGTCCGGATGGCTGCTGGTGTAGATCATCTCTGACTCATTGATCGCCCGGATGCTGGCGATGGCGGAAGTCTCGTGCGCCGGTATGGTCGATTTAGTAAGTCTGGGGATGGTGAACGCCGCAATGATCAGAATGATAGTGACGACAATCAGCAGTTCGATCAGGGTAAATCCCCGGTCGCGATTACGTGAACGCATATGGGACCTCTCTCGTCAGCCCGCGAGTAAGCAACCCCCGGCCGCCCGCTGAGTCTCAAAAATCCTTAGACATGAGGTCTGGACAAAACGAAGACCACGGCGGGCCCGGAGCTGACAAGCAGAATTATAGCTGCAATGCGATGGCAAAGCACTCTATACATTGGACGCTGGCGGGAGCAGAAGGTCTGGGTGTTTGTCGCTATCCGCTATCCGCTCTTCGCTCTTCGCTCTTCGTTTTTTGCTATTAGCAACTAACCGCAGCGAGCAGTTAAAAACCAGCAATCACCGCTTAGCAAAAACATCCGAAACACGGCAGTCGAAGCCATGCGCAAATCGGGCTAAGAGCGAAAAGCGAAAGGCGGAAAAGCGACTGCTTCACATCTTGTAACGGCCGAGGTCGTCCTCCCCCAAGTTCTCCAGCCACTTGCGGAGTTCCTCGCTGGAGACGCGATCGCTTACGGAATTGGCCACCTTGCTGTTCTTCAGCACCTCGTCTTCGACGAAGATGGGACAATCCATACGTAACGCCAGCGCCAGAGCGTCTGAGGGCCGCGAATCGACGCTGATCGTCTGCCCATCGCGTTCCAGCCAGATCATGGCGAAGAAGGTGTCATCGCGCAGCTCGGTGACCACCACTTTGCGCACCATGGTCTCCAGGCCGATGAGCAGGTTCTTGAGCAAATCGTGGGTCATAGGCCGCGGGGTGGCGACCTTCTCGATCTCCAGCGCGATCGCGTTTGCCTCGTACACCCCAACCCAGATGGGCAGCACAGTGTCGCTTCCCTGGTCCTTTAATACCACGATGGGCATGTTGGTTACCGGGTCCATCATCAACCCGCGAATTTTCATCTCGACTTCCATCGTGGTTCCTCCAGAGCCTTGCCCTGTGATACTCCTCTCGTGCGCGAAGCGCAATCTGTTTGACGATCAGGCCAACATTTTTCCCAGCAAACTGTTGGGAAATACCTGAGTGACTTCTATCCGGACATATTCTCCAATCGCTGGTTCGTGCTGCTGATCGAAGACAAAATTCAGCGTCTTGTTCTGCGAGGTGCGGCCAACCATCTGGCCGCGAGGGGGATTCTTGCCTTCCACCATCACTTCAAGTGTCTGGCCTAAATGCCGGCGATAACTTGCTCTCTGCAGCTCA
Organism: uncultured Acidobacteriaceae bacterium; assembly: GCA_963785825.1. GTDB lineage: Bacteria > Acidobacteriota > Terriglobia > Terriglobales > Acidobacteriaceae > Bog-257. The sequence continues at coordinate 539,974 of CAWAWQ010000006.1, forward strand.
CGCTGACGCTCTTGCAAAATTTGCAGCCGGCGGGACTTCTCGGCCTCAGCTACGGAATCGATGTATTTCAGCGATGGCGTGTTAGGCCGCGGGGAATACTTGAAGGAGAAGACGCCGTCGTAGCCGACCTCATCCAGCAGGCTGAGTGTCTCGCCGAATTCCGCTTCGGTTTCGCCCGGAAAGCCAACGATCACATCGGTGGTGATGCTGATCTCACGGTTGCGGGTTGACTTCATCCAGGCGATGCGCTCCAGATACTGCTCGCGCGTGTACTCGCGGAACATGGAGGCCAGCACACGCGAGGAGCCGCTCTGGACCGGCAGATGCACGTGATCGCAAAGCGCCGGGACGGCATCGATGGCATCGACGATGTCCTTGGTGAAGTCGCGCGGATGCGAGGTGGTGAAGCGCACGCGACGAATGCCCGGCAGCTCTCCCACCGCCGCAAGCAATTCGGCAAAAGTCTTCTTGCCAGCGGGATCGCGATAAGAATTCACGTTCTGGCCTAGCAACTGGACCTCGGTGTATCCGGCATCGGCCATGCGTTTGGCCTCATCGAGCACCGATTGCGAGGCGCGGCTGCGCTCCTTGCCGCGCGTGTAAGGCACCACACAATAGGCGCAAAACTTGTCGCAGCCTTCGATGATGGTGATGTAGCCGCGATGCGGGTTGGTGCGGGCGGTGAACTCGGTCTCGAAGGTTTGATCGGTCTCGCGGTCGTCGAGACCGGTAACCCGCGTGCCACCCGACTCGATCTGCACCAGCATCTGCGGAAGATTGCGGTACGAAGCTGAGCCCGACACTAACGAAACGTGGGGTGCGCGCTCGAAGATTTTCTCGCCTTCCTGCTGCGCCACGCAGCCCAGCACGGCGAAGCGTTTCCCTTCCTTCTGCAGCTTCTTGAACTCGGCCAGGCGATGGAATACTTTCTGCTCCGCTTTATCGCGAATCGAGCAAGTGTTGTAGAAGATGAGGTCGGCATCTTCCTCGCGCTGCACCTGCCGGTATCCCTCGGAAATAAGCGTGCCCACGACCTTCTCGGAGTCGTGGAAGTTCATCTGACAGCCGAAGGTCTCGATGTAAAACGTTTTTTGCTGGGAACTCACAACCATCCTCGGATGTTTCAGTATATCGCGGGTGACAAAGAGCGTTCACCACGGAGGCCCGGAGAGCACGGAGAAGAATTGAAAGAACAAAACCTCCGTGTCTCTGTGCCTCTGTGGTGAATCCAAAAAACCAGAGTACCCTCCAATCACTCGCGGGCCGCTCCATTAAGCCCCACACGCAATCGAGGACAAAAATTCAAAAAAATCCGTGGTCTCCGTGGTGGATTCAAAACCGGATACTGGTGAACATCACTGGCTGCGCGCACTCCGGTTTGATATCTTCGAGGCATGGCGCTCTCGCCCAGCATTTGCGGAGTCATTCTCGCGGCCGGCTTTTCCAGCCGCATGGGCCGCGACAAGGCCTTGCTTCCCTGGCCGCCGGTGGCGGAGGGAACTCCGGTTGCCAATACCTTCCTCGGTGCAACCATTGACCTGTTGCAGGCACACTCGGATCTGGTCATTGTGGTCGCAGGTACGAATGCCTCTGCCATTACCCCCGTAACCTACGCGCATGGCGGGTTCCTGGTTGTGAATCCCCAGCCCGAGCGCGGACAGTTCTCTTCCCTGCACATCGGCCTGCAAGAAGTGTTGAATCACGGTCGCGACGCCGCGTTCATCTCGCTGATTGACCGGCCGCCGGTGCTGCCCCGGACCGTGGAGGGATTGCGCAACGCCTTCCTCAGCGATCTTCCCGATGTTTGGGCCGTCATCCCGGAGCTCAAGAGAGGCGAGGAAGTCATTCACGGCCATCCCATTCTGGTCGGACGGGAGATGATTGAAGCCTTCCTGCGCGAGCCCCTCACCTCAACCGCTCGCGATGTCGAACACCAATATCAGCAGCACGTGCAATATCTGCCAGTGGACGATGCACGTCTCGCCATCAACATCGATACGCCGGAAGATTATCAGCGCCTTGCTAATGCGGAGATGATTTCATCGGAGCAGCAGTTTTGACCGCTTCCGATCCGCCCAGCTTGGCCTGCCAGTTTGTCGAATCAATGCTGGCGTTGAAACCTTCGATCGCGGTATTCGATTGTGATGGAACCCTGTGGAGCGGCGACGCCGGGGCTGATTTCTTCTATTGGGAGATCGACCACGGCATCGTGAGTCCAGCAGTGGCTGAATGGGCGCGCGCTCGCTACGAAGAATACGTGGCGGGGAGAGTTGGCGAAGAACAGATGTGCGGCGAGATGGTCACGCTCAACCGCGGCGTCTCGCATCAGGTGTTGCTGCGCGCGGCCGCCGAATTCTTCGACGAGGTTATCAGCCACCGAGTGTTTCCCGAGCTACAGGAACTGACCCGCCGCCTGGCCGAGCAAGGCTGCGAGCTGTGGGCGGTCTCGTCCACGAATAGCTGGGTTGTCGAGGTCGGGGCCGAGCGGTTCGGCATCCCCACAGAACGTGTTCTGGCGGCCTGTGCCAATGTCGAAAACGGCTGTGTGACGGATTGCCTGATCCGTGTGCCGACCGACGAGTTGAAGGCAATCGCGATTCGCGAGGTGATCGGCAAGCCGATGGAGGCGGTTTTCGGCAACTCCATCCACGATCAGGCGATGCTGGAGATGGCGAAGTATCCCTTCTGCGTGAATCCCAACCCCGACCTGGAGCTGATTGCGCGGCTGCGGGGATGGCCGGTGTACTGGCCCAAGAGTACGGCCAATGCGGTGCGCTAGCTTAGCGGCTCAGAAATCGGTGCGTTCGAAAGTGTGTCTTTGAAGGGGCATAGCTTTGGCTGGACCGGGCTTTTCGTTCGGGGAACCCAGGACAGCCGGCGTCCTACTCCAAATCCGCAAAGATTGCGGGCAGATCGGCAGCTATAGGCGAGTTTTCGATGGCGAACGATTGTGTTTCCATCCAGCTCCCGCTGGAGCAGTCGTAGCCGCGGCGGGTTTGCGGATCGATGACCCAGATGTGACGCACTCCCATATTGCGGTAATCGTCGATTCGCTCGATGAAACGTGCGACGCGGTCCTCTGGGGAGACAACTTCCATGACGACGAGTGGCGGCGTTGTGGGTATTTGCTCGCGCGGCGTATCGCGCGAGATGAGACAAACATCGGCGACGCGAATGCGAGTTGGAGCGACCCGGATTCTAAGCGATAAAAGTGTCCGGGTGTCCCATTCCTTGTCACGGGCAGCGAACCAGTGGATCAGCGCGCCTTGCGTATTCGAATGGTCGAGCTCGCCCCAAAGGCGCTCTTGGACTTCGCCGTCAACAAAATCGCAGTCGGGGTGATAGCTAGTGTGCAGGTACTCGTCAAGCGTGATTGGCGACTGGATTTCGGGTTCCATGAGAATGTCGCTAAGAATGCGTGCCTTCCTCAAGCGGTGAAAAGCAGATCCCTCGCCCGCGGCGGGCTCGTGATGACAATGTACTAAGGAAGCGGTGTCTGGGCTCTGGAGAAGAGTTATGCCGATTACGCCTCCTCCAAATTCAGCGCGCGTTTGAATGATCCACGGTCGTTCTTGATCTTCTCTTGCAGCATCATGATGGCGTAGATCAACTGCTCAGGCCGCGGCGGGCAGCCGGGAACATAGACATCCACCGGAATCCACTGATTGACGCCCTGCACCAGCGCGTAGTTATTGAAGACGCCGCCCGAGGTCGCGCAGGCGCCCATCGAGATTACCCACTTCGGCTCCGGCATCTGCAGGTAGAGCTCGCGAATGACTGGCGCCATCTTCTGCGAGACGCGACCGGCGATGATCATCAGGTCGGACTGCCGCGGCGAAGGACGAAACACCTCCGCCCCGAAGCGTGCGATATCGAAGCGCGAAGCTCCCATCGACATCATCTCGATGGCGCAGCAGGCAAGACCGAAGGTCATCGGCCAGATGGAATTCTTGCGAACCCAGTTGACCACCGCGTCCAGCGAGGCCAGGATCACGCCTTCGTGTTGCTGCTCGCCAAAGGTGGCGCGCAGAACTGCCCGGCGGCTCTGTTCGGTGCCGACCAGGTTATCGAACCGTTCATGGCCCGAAGGCGGATTGTCCAGCCGCAGCGCGTCGTGTTGAGTCATATCGGCCATAGTTGAATTATACCTACCTGGTTCGATGCCTCGGTGGCCGTAGGCGACGCAATCGGAGTCTCACCAAGCAGCGGCGGAAAAATTGGATTCAAAAACTCTCCGTGAACTCCGTGACTCCGTGGTGAATACCCATTTCGGCTCGCGCAATCCTCGAACTCTTCTACACCGTCAGCACCACCTTGCCGAACATCTCGCTCTTAGCCAGATATTCATGGGCGGCGCGGGTCTCGCTCAGCGGAAATGTGCGATCGACCACCGGCTTCAGTTTTCCGGCAAAGACATGCTTCAACACCTCGTGCAACTCGCCCATTTCGCCCATGTAAGATCCCAGCAACGAGATCTGCCGCGAGAACAGTACGCGCAGGTCGAGCGTGGCCTCGTAGCCCGTGGTCGCGCCGCAGGTAACCAATGTTCCGCCCGGCTTCAGCGAGCGCACGCTGTCCGGCCAGGTCGCCACACCAACGTGTTCGAAGACGATGTCCACGCCGGCCTTGTTGGTGATGCGCCTCACCTCGTCGGCAATCTTCTGCTTGTAGTGGTCGATGGTGTGGTCGGCGCCGAGCTCGCGTGCCTTGGCCAGCTTGCGCTCGTCGCCGGCGGTAGTGATCACTTCCGCACCCAGCATTTTACTTATCTGGATGGCAGCCGAGCCCACGCCCGATCCCGCGCCCAGCACCAGCACCGTTTGACCGGCGCGCAGATGGGCTCGACCCACCAGCATGTGCCACGCCGTGAGGAAAACCAGAGGAATGCTGGCCGCCTGGACGAAGTCCAGCGAATCGGGGATGGGGATGACGTTCACGCGAGGAATGGCGATCAGCTCGCAATTGCCGCCATCCACCGTGTTGCCCAGCACCGCGAACTGCGAGCAGAAGTTGTGCCGGCCGCTCGTGCACTGCTCGCAGTGGTTGCAGAAAACCATCGGCGCAAGCAGCACGCGCGTGCCCGGCTTGATTTCGGTGATGTACTCGCCTGCCTCGACCACCTCGCCCGCGATATCGCTGCCCAGGATATGGGGCAGGTTCACCCCACGCAGACCCTGCCGCACCCACAGGTCGAGATGGTTCAGCGCGCAGGCGCGAACCCGTACCAGCACGTGATCTTTGCGCAGCGCCGGGTCGGGCGCGTCTTCGTACTTCAGGACCTCGGGCCCGCCGAACTCGTGAATGCGAACTGCTTTCAAGATGCTGTTTCCTTCTTGTTACCTTCGCCCCGTGTGGTATTGGGCTGCCATATCGTTTCCAAGAAAGTCTAGCATTTCAGTTGACCCAACCTTGCCGATGCTGTCTCCAAGACTGACAGAACTCGCCGGTGGTGGGTGCGTACCGATTGGCCCGTGACTCGGTCAGAATGCCTGGTGGCCGATTCCGGTCGTGAGTGTAATCGTCTGATTACGTAAAGTAACTCTTCGTATATTCATGTCGCACATACAATAGGTGTAAGTCCCTGCTTGAGAACGCAAGGTCGTTAACCGGGCCGCTTTCCATCGAGGAACTCCTCATGTGCTCCGAAAGCCCGTCACAAAGCCGATCTCGTATTGCAATCACGGTCGTTTTTATTGGGACGATCTTTATTGCGCAGCTCTCATCCGCGCAGACCTACACGGTTCTGCACAGCTTCACGGGCGGCGGCGACGGAGCCAATCCATACGCGGGACTAGTCACAGATGGCGCGGGTAACTTCTACGGAATGACAGATGACGACAACAGTTACGGAGCACATTGCGATTCGGGAATTGGATGCGGCACTGTATTCAAATTCACGCATTTGGGCAGCAACTGGGTCCTAACTACGATTTACGCTTTCCAGGGTTCTTCCAAAGGGGACGGCGCTTACCCCACAGCGAGAGTGACCCTCGGAGCCGATGGCGCACTTTATGGAACGACTCCATGGGGAGGAATATCCAACGACGGTATCGTCTTCCTTCTTACTCCTCCGACTAGCCCGTGCAAGACTGCCCTGTGTCCCTGGACGGAAACCATCCTCCACAGCTTTGAAGGCGGCGACGCGGATGGGGCACATCCCGGTTCGGGCAATGTGACCTTCGAACCCGCAGGCAAACTTTATGGCACGACGTCAGAGGGCGGCGGAGGCTCCTGCGGTTCAAATGGCTGCGGCACGGCGTATCAGCTTTCGCAGTCCAGCGGTGGCTGGACGGAGTCCATAATCTATGATTTTTCCGCAGGCCATGGCTTTGACCCTGATGCGGGTGTAACCCTAGACAGCTTGGGAAACCTTTATGGAACCACCATGGAGACGGGGATCGGCACCGTGTACGAGTTGACGCCGGTTCAGGGCGGTTGGCTGGCAACAACCCTGTTTGACTTCACGAACCAACCGGAGTTCGGGCCGATTGGCGGGCTGATCTTCGATCACTCTGGAAATCTCTACGGCACAACTGGCTATGGTGGTTTCGGGCACGGAGGCACGGTGTTCAAGCTTAGCCCTAGCTCTGGCGGCTGGTCGCTGGCACTGCTGTTCAGCTTTCCGTACCAAGGACGTGATCTGCCACCGGGGCCAACCAGCACGCTCGTAATGGATGCATCCGGCGCATTGTACGGTACCACTTATTCGGTCGGTGTTTACGGCTGCGGCTCTGTTTTCAAGCTGACGCCTTCGGGGAATAATTGGATTTACACGTCGCTACATGATTTCACCTGCGACTATGACGGAGGTCACCCGTTCGGCCAGATCGTGCTCGATGCCAATGGGAACATCTACGGCACAACCAGTATGGGAGGCCCTTTCGGCGTGGGTTGTACCCAGTCATTTGGCTGCGGGGTGGTGTGGGAGATTACGCCTTAAGCCGAACCCTTGCGTCCGGGGCATCTGCGACTAATTGGCGTAATATCGCCATTTCGCTCACAACCGCAGAATCGGCAGGCCACTTGGCGGGTCGTCGGCCACTGGGAAACAGGCCCGCACTCCTTCCGCGCTTTGACTTCGCCTGCCGGCATCTCAATAATGAGAACATACAAGGCTAATTGCTAGCCGCTAGCTGCTAATTGCTCTCTCATGGACATTTACGAACAAATCGTGCAGCTTCGCCGCGAAGGGCGGCGCGGAGCCGTCGCCACCATCACCAACGTGCGCGGCTCGATTCCGTCGTTCCAGACGGCGAAGATGCTGGTGCGCGATGATGGATCGATCGCGGGCACGATCGGCGGCGGCTGCGTTGAGGCCGAGGTCTGGCAGGCGGCGCGCGAGGTGATGGAAGAAGAGAAGCCGCGCTCGCTCACCTTCAACCTCAACAATAATCCCAAGTACGATACCGGCCTGGTTTGCGGCGGCACGCTGGAGATCTTCATCGAGCCGGTGCTGCCTCCAGCGCTGCTGTATATCTTTGGCGCCGGCCACGTGGCTTACAACTTGTACAAGGTCGCGACGATTGCCGGCTTCGAGGTGGTTGTGGTGGACGACCGCGAGTCCTATGCCAATCGCGAGCGCTTTCCCGATGCCCGCGAGGTCGTCGCCGACGACTTCGACGCGGTGACCGCGTGCCTGAATGCGCCAGAGGGATCGTACATCGTCATCGTTACGCGCGGCCATCGCGACGACATGCGCGTGCTGCGCTGGGCGATCAATGCACGCGCGCGCTACCTGGGGATGATCGGCTCCAAACGTAAAACGATCTCCATCTACAAGGAACTGGAGAAGGAAGGCATCCCGGCGGAGAAGTTCGCCAATGTTCACGCACCGGTGGGGCTGGAGATTGGCGCGGTGACGCCGGAAGAGATTGCCGTCGCGATTGTCGCGGAGATGATCGCCGAGCGGCGGCACGCAGCACCGAATGTTGCCAGCAAGATGTATGCCTATCCGCGCGGCCATGCCTCTGATCACGAGGAGCAAGAGGCAGCGCAGGAAGAAGCTGCGCGGAATACATAACTTTGGAATTGGACCACCGGGCCGTTCGCTATCAGCTTGCGTGGGTTGCGCCTCAGGTGGATGGGGGAAGCTTGGTTGGCGGAAGCTGGGCCGAGGGCGCTTCCTGGAGGACGCTTTAATTAATTTGAGAACTGAATTTTCCCTTTGGCAGTTGAGTAGAGAGCGCGAGAATGCGAGCGCCGTAGGCGCGGAGACATGATAGCCCAGCACGGAGCGCAGCGGAGTGCTGGGTAGAGTGGAATATATACTGGAGTCCTGTAGGGACGGCAGCGTTCTCGCACATCCGCGTCCTTTTAAGGCGTCCATGAAGAACGCATATCGTCCTGACCTGCGCTTTAGCGCCTGCGGTAACCGTCATCCTGCTTCAGCGGCCAAAGCCGGAGCTTGAAGCTTAGCTTCAACTGCATCGCTGACGCGGTGCTCCACCCCTACTTCTTAACTTTCCCCAACAGCTTCTCAATATCCGCCGCAATCCTCTCGGGCGGAGTAGTAGGCGCGTAGCGTTCAATGACATTCCCCTGCTTGTCGATGAGAAACTTGGTGAAGTTCCACTTGATGGAGTCGCTGAGCATTCCGCCTTTTTCGCTCTTCAAGAATTTGTACAGCGGGTGAGCGCCGTTGCCGTTCACCTCGACCTTGGAGAAGATCGGGAACTCCACCCCGTAGTTCATTTCACAGAAGGATTTGATGTCGGAATCACTGCCGGGCTCCTGATGGCCGAACTGGTCGCACGGGAAGGCGAGCAGCTCGAAGCCGCGGTCCTTGAATTTCGCATAAAGATCCTGCAGGCCTTTGTATTGCGGCGTGAACCCGCATTTGCTGGCGGTGTTGACGACCAGCAGCACCTTGCCCTTATAGGCGCTCAGCTTCTTGTTCTTGCCGTTGTTCAGCGTCGCGGAGAAATCGTATAGGCCCATTATCCGATCCCTTTCACGTGCACTTTGTTCATTTGTGCCGTCCCCGAGGGACTCTCATTCCCACAACATCCCACCCAGCGCTGAAGCGCTGGGCTATCTTATTCCGTCCTCTTCGGGACTGGGGTATCGACACGTCAAAGCTTAGGTGCACACGAAGCGCCAAGTGCTAAACGCCTCAATTCCTCCGTGTCCTCTGTGTCTCTGTGGTGAACCACGCTTTTAATACGCTTTCGCGATCACCACCCGCCGGTCCACCTCTTCGCCAGTGACGATGCACTTCCCTGCTCCGTCATACTCATCCACCAGAGGAATGCAGCGAATTGTAGCCTTGAATTCTTTCATGCGCAGATCGCATTCAGGATCATTCTTAACGTGCGCCATAACGAATTTGCCGCCGCCCTTTTCGGCAGTCACGTCCTTGAGCACCGATCCGACCTCCTCAATCGAGTTGGCCAGCACAGTATTGTCTTTCAGCCGCTGCTTGGCCGCGGCATACATGTCTTGCTGCATCCCGGAAAGCAGTTCCGGCAACTTTGCCGCAAGCTCGGCCTGCGGCATCGGCTGCTTGGCGCCGGTATCGCGCCGCTTCACCACCACGCTACCGGAGGCCAGATCGCGCGGCCCCAGCTCCAGTACAATCGGCACACCGCGCCGCTCCCAGTGGAAGAACTTCGCCCCCGGCGTTTGCCCTTCGCGATCGTCGACTTTCGCACCGACTTCCTTAGCGATGCGGTGCGCGGCTTCCAGCACACGCTCCCGCTCTTCGTCCTTGCGATAGATCGGCACCATCACCGCCTTCAGCGGCGCGACCTTCGGCGGCAGCACCAGGCCCTTATCGTCTGAGTGGCTCATGATCAGGCCGCCGATCAGCCGCGTGCTTACACCCCAACTGGTCTGCCAGACGTAGTCGAGCTGGCCTTCGCTGTTCTGGAACTGCACGTTGAAGGCTTTCCCGAAATTCTGCCCCAGATCGTGGCTGGTGCCGGCCTGCAAGGCGAAGCCGTTCTGCATCATGGCCTCGATCGAATAGCTTTGCAGCGCCCCGGCAAACTTCTCCGACTGCGTCTTGAGGCCCTTGATCACCGGCATGGCCATCATGTTTTCCGCAACGTCGGCGTAAACGTCGAGCATCCGCAGCACCTCTTGCACGGCTTCGTCGTGATTGGAATGGGCGGTGTGGCCCTCCTGCCAGAGAAATTCCGTCGTGCGCAGGAACATGCGGGTACGCAGCTCCCAGCGAATGATGTTGGCCCACTGGTTCACCAGCACCGGCAGGTCGCGCCAGCTCTTGATCCATTTGGCGAAAAAGTGGCCGATGATGGTCTCCGACGTCGGCCGCAGCACGTATGGCTCCTCCAGTTGCTTGCCGCCCGCCATCGTCACCACCGCCAGCTCCGGCGAGAAGCCTTCTACGTGCTCCGCCTCCTTGTGCAAAAAACTCTCCGGAATCAGCAACGGGAAATACAGGTTCTGGTGACCGGTGGCTTTGAAGCGGTCGTCAAGGGCGCGCTGCAATAGCTCCCAGACAGCGTAGCCGTTGGCTTTGATAACCATGCAGCCCTTGACGATTTCGGCAGGCTCAGCCATGTCGCCTTGCAGCACCACGTCCTGGTACCAGGCGGCAAAATCCTGATTGCGAGCAGTGATCGGAGATTCGGCCATAGAGATGAGTGCGCTCTTTCTACAGGGAAAGCAAGATTCGAAGTTGCTGAATGCTGGTTCCAGATTATCAGCAGGCGCGAAAACAGGACAACGCAGCGCTACAGCGAGCAGGCGGGAAGTGTAGAGCGCGGGCTGAACCGGAGGCCGGCGTTGCCGGAGCTGCTCGCGCCGGGCTCTGTGTTTGGCTCTTAGCTGTTAGCGAGAATCTGATCAAGCGCCGCCGAAGTCCCTCAGGGGCTAAAGCCCAGATTGATTTCAGGCGTTTATGGACGGCCTGAAGGCCGCCCCCTTCAAAACCTTTGATCCAATCAAAGCTTCCTTAGCTCTACGTCTTAACCAAGAGCAGCCCTAACTCGACAGGCGATGGGGACTAAGAGCTAACAGCTAAAAGCCAACAGCCAACGAAACGGGCCGCTGCGGGCCTTAGACTGCTCTTCGACCGGACACCAGGTTGATGATCAGCACGACTACGGCAATCACCAAAAGAATATGGATCAGGCTACCGGCGATGTGGAAGCCCCAGCCCAGCAGCCACAGAATCAACAGAATCGCAAAAATCGTCCAAAGCATGTACGCCCCCAGCCAGAGTACTGGCACAAAGATTAGGAGTCGCGATTCTACTCTGGAGTTGTAAGCTCGGGACGCGAAACTCGCCTTGGCCGGTTTTTCACCACAGAGACACGGAGACACCGAGGAAGTTCGAATTAATTAACTCCGTGTCTCTGTGCCTCTGTGGTGAAATCCCTCGCGCATTGCAAAGCAAATCTGGGCCCTTCCGTCGAAGGGCTACGCGGTTTCCAGGCGGGCGCGCATCTTTTCCGCCAGGCTGCGCACGCATTCCAGCTTTTTGGCAACCTCCGGCGAAAGCGATTGCTGCTGCAGCGCCAGCTCGGAGTTGAGCAAAATGCCGGTCACCTCGCCGCGCAATTGATTGCACAAGATACGCTCGGCGGCGTGCATGGCCATCAGCTTTTCCTTGTCCGCACGCTGCAATGCGACCTGCGCCTCCCGCACCACCCGTTCGCTGCTATGCAAGGCCAGATTGACATAAAGCGGCATGGCCATGCCGGCGTGGTTCAGCAGCGTGTCGAAGGCGCGAAAGTCGGCCTCCAACAGCGACTGATCGATGGCCAGCGCATCGTACTCGCTACTCTGCAATTTGCCGATCGCCTGCGGCACCGAGGCCGCAACGTGGGTCTTCTGGCCTGTCCCCTGTTCCAGCGCCAGGGCGCATTCTTTAGCGCGGGAAGATGTGGTCACCAACAGAATCATGATTTCCCCTTTCTCCGCCGGGCGGAGCACACCTAGCCCCTCCCCTTCGGGTGCGGCGTTCGTCCGTTTTCCACCATGAAGGCCCGGGGCTAGAGCACCGAGCCGTATTCCTTCAGTTTGCGATAGAGAGTAGTTTTGCCGATGCCCAGCCGGCGCGCAGCTTCCAGCTTGTCGCCGCCCAGCACCTGGATGGCTTGCAGGATGGCGCGTTTTTCCAGCTCTTCGAGGGGGGTGATTGCGGCGGGATCGGAAACCCCGTCTGCAGCTTTCGGTACGCTTTGAAAGTTGCGGATCTGCGTAGGCAAATCTGCCACGTGGATGGTAGGCAGCGAGCACGTGGTACAGGCGCGCTCGATGCAGTTTTCCAGTTCCCGCACGTTGCCCGGCCAATCGTAATTGAGCATCAGGCGCAGGGCATCCTCGCCCACCGTATGCTGGATTTCGTGGTTCTGGTTCAGCTTCTCCAGCGCATTTCCGATGAGCAGCGGAATGTCCTGCTTGCGCTCGCGCAGCGGAGGTATGCGCAGGGTCAGAACGTTGAGCCGGAAGTAGAGATCGCGGCGGAAGGTCCCCTGGGCCACGGCAGCATCGAGGTCGCGATTGGTCGCCGCCAGGATGCGCACGTTGATGGGTAGCGCCCGGGTGCCCCCGACGGGGCGGATCTCTTTTTCCTGGATGGCCCGCAACAGCTTGGCTTGCAGGTCCACCGGCAATTCGCCCACCTCGTCGAGGAAGATGGTGCCGCCTTCGGCGGTTGCCATCAACCCGTCCTTGGAGCGCACCGCGCCGGTAAAGGCGCCGCGCACATAGCCGAACAGCTCGCTTTCGATCAGGGTGGGAACCAGCGAGCCGCAATCAACCGGGATAAACGGCTTGTCCTTGAAGGGACCGGAATAATGAATGGAGCGCGCCACCAGTTCCTTACCGGTGCCGCTCTCGCCCAGGATCAGTACCGGGTGGGTGCTGTGGGCTGCTTTGGCGATGATGCGGTACAGCTTCTCCATCTCCGGAGAATGGCCAACCAGCAATCCGAAGCCGTGCTTCGACTTCAGCTGCTCGCGCAGCAGGCGGTTCTCGGCGGTCAGCTTCAGGTGCGACGTCACCCGCTGCAATTCCAGCCGCAGTTCCTCAAAATTAAATGGCTTGGTGATGTAGTCGTAGGCGCCCAGCTTCATGGCCTGCACCGCCGACTGCACGGTAGCGAAGCCGGTCATGACAATTACCACCGTATCCGGATGGCGCCGCTTGATCTCCTGCAGGATTTCCAGGCCATTGTTTCCCGGAAGGCGCAGGTCCAGCAGAACCACATCGGGGCTGCCGGCGTTCAGGACGCGATAGGCATCGTCGCGCGATTCCGATTCCTGGGTGGTAAAGCCGAGGGAGCGGGCGACCTCCCGGCAACACTCCCGTACCGACCGCTCGTCTTCCACGATCAGCAGATTCAACAGATTAGTCTCAAACGTAGGTTTGCTGACGGTAACCGCTTCTGCGCCAATCACGTGACCCATCCCCTCTGCGGCGGGGGTAACTCCCGCCGCATCTTGACTGTATCCAGTGCTCATTACCATCATCCCCTTTTGGGAAAAAGCTACTAGTGCACGGGTCACACTCCCGTGTGAGTTCAGTGCCTGGCCGGGAGAAAAATCCAGGAGCCGGGGATATGGGCGCAGCAGGGAGTAGGTTTTCTGCGCCGTCTGCGCCCTCGCCCGGCTCCTGAGCCGTCACCGCCGCCAAAGGCACCGCCAATTCCGTGTTGCGGTACGAGGGCTCCAGTTCGACGAAATCACGGCCGGCCCGTTGCTTAAGGCGGTTCAGCAGCTCCGTGGCACGCTGGGCATTGCGTTCGACCTGCCGCAGCGAGCGTCGCAAGTGGCTGTAGGGCGGCAGCTTCCATTCGAGAAGTTGGGCGTTCACCAGCACCATGGTCAAGCTGTTGGACAGCTCATGCAGCAAGTCAGCACAGCCGGAGCAGGGGAGGGGCAAGGGGCACGCCTTTTCGCCGCCGCGCCCCTCGCCTTTGCCGCAGGAGGACGGAACCACCCGGCAGGAGATTGCGCATTCGCCGCCTCTCGATTCCCCAATCGCGGACCGCTTCACAAATCCCGCCGACTCGGCGATGCTGACCGCCGCTGATTCATGTTCTTCGACAGTGCCGGCGCGGATTGGACGATCAGCTTTGCCGGTCGACGGGTCGCGGCTGACGCTCAATTTTGGTCTCAAGTTTCCCATTGTCGTTCCCGCTCAAAGTCACTCTTAACGAACGTTTGTAAACTCGCACTTCAGCGACGAACTGAATCCCAAATTCTTGTCGAGGCGCGCTTGATCGCCACCGAGCCCACGGAGAGCACGGAGTGAAATTCTTCCATTGTTCCTGTGCGCTATCTGTCAGTTGTGGTGACAGACCCTGTTCCAGCGCGTCGCCTTTGTTTGCGGTTATCCCGCATTCAGCCTGATCCCGGCCGGACTCTCGGAGTCCTTAGCGCTCAGCTAACCTCAGGAAGAGCAATCCGCGCACCAAAGGCAGGCGCTCGAGCAACCTTCTGATTTCATTGACAATTGGGGTAATTCGCTGCGAACTGCGGGGAGCTCTTACGAGAGCTTGCGTCCCAGATTGGCACAAAGAATCTCTGCGCCAGCCGAAAGCCGTGCGGCAGCAACACTTCAGGGTTTTCCTGCTGCGGGAAGATGAGAGTCGTTTTGGGATGGAGTTGACCGCTGCGGCGCGGAATTGGCTGGAAGAAGCCAAATGGGAGGCTCACGTCTCCCACTGATTCTGCTCAGGCCAATTTCAATCCTACTGTCGGGTGGCCGTAGCAGCCCCGCTGGCGACGCCCGCCGTTTCCGAAGCCACCGCGGTGCCCTGCTCCAGCAGCAAGCCGCTATAGGCCGAGGTCGCCAGCAGGCGTCCCTGGTAGTTCAGCGCCGCGCGGATGGATACTCCGGTATCGGGCGTACGCTGCCATGTCTGCCCGCCATCCTTGCTGGCGAAGACACCGTGGGTATAGAGGGCGGTGGCCAGCAGCCGTTGCGATGCGGGATCGTACCGCACAAGGAGCACGTTGCGTGGCGGCAAGCCGCCCAATATGTGCTCCCAGCTCTTGCCGCCATCGGTCGAGTGCAGCGCGCCTTCGCGGGTAGCCATCCAGAACGAGCCGTCGGGCGCCGAGGTGAGGTTGTAGATTCCGGTTACAAACTGCGGGCACGCCAGTTCGCTCCAGGACTTACCCATATCGTGAGAAACAAAAATCCGCTTGGGACTGACCAAGCTGACTGTGTCTTCGGACAAGCGGTTGACCGCAATGAAATCGCTCTCCCCCTCAACCATGCCGCCGTACCACTTGCGGCCGCCGTCAACGCTGATGAATACGCCGTCATTGGTGGCCGCGTACCCTGCCTGGTCGGTGATCTCGATAGCGCGCACTCGCGGGGCCTTCTCCAGGGCAATCGCCGGCTCGGGAGGCGCTTTCCGGTGCGTAACCACGGTATGCTTGCTATGGGCAGTCTTGCTCTTCGTAACCGGCTTGGTCTCGGCGGCTTCCGTTTTCTCCTGCGGCTGCGGCAGCGGTGCGCGAATCATCGTCGCCGGCTGCCACTCACCGCTCACCGACTTGAGATAGAAAATTCCATGATTGGTGCCGGCGAACATGGTTCCATCGCCCGCCTGCCGCAAGCTGAGGATGTCGCGCTCGTCGAGGCCGCGGTTCGACTGTCTCCATGTCGCCCCGCCATCATCGGAGACGAAGAAGCCTCCCAGGTTCTTATCGTTCACCACTCCGACGTAAATCCGGTTAGGCTCCTTGTTATCGACGACCACGCCGCCTATGAGACGGTGTGCGAAGCCGCGGTTCGAAGCCTCATAATGAGCGAAGCCGTCGTTGCTGGCCAGTACGCCGCCACGATCCGTAGCGGCCAGCACATGATCGGGATTTCGCGGGTCCACCAGCACGTCGTTAACGATGACGTCGCTGCCGGTGACCAGTGTCCATTTATCCCCGCCGTCCGTCGTCTTCCACAATCCGGCGGCTGTCCCCGCGTAGACGACGGACGATCGCTGCGGATCCTGCTTCAAAACCCGGGTGCGGTGCGCCGGTTCCGGCAACGACATATATATCCGGTGAAAGTATTCGGCTTTGTTGTAGCTCTTGTATATCCCTGAGCAGGCGCTGGCATAAACCACCGAGGGATCCCTGGGATCCACGATAATGCTGAACATGTCGGAATCGAAGGCGATGCCTTTGCTGATGCTGTGCCAACTGGCGCCACCGTCATCCGTCTTCCATGGCAGGTGCCAGGTGCCGGCGTAAATAATGTTGGGATTCGCCGGGTCGATCGCCAGCGACTCGATGTCCTTGATCTCCGCGTGATTCTCCGGCGAGATGCGCTCCCAGGTTTCGCCACCGTCGCGCGAGCGGAAGACGCCGTCCAGGGCTCCAATCACCAGGAGATTGGGATCGCTGGGCGCCATGGCCATGGCGCGAATCGACTTGCCATGCACCGCTTTCAAAGTCCGCCAGGTGTGGCCGCCGTCGTCGGAACGAAACACATCGCCTTCGTCGGCATTGTAGAGACTCCAGCCGGCTACGTAGACGGTCGAGGAATGCGCCGGATTAAAGATGATGTGGTCCAGCACGTAGTCGTCGCCAGGACCCAGGTGGGCGAACAAGGCCCACGAATTGCCGTCGTCTTGGGAGAGAAACAACTGCCCCGCGCTGGTTCCCAGCAGAATGCGATCAGGGTTAGACGGGTCGTAGGCGAAGCTGCGGACGTCGCCGCCTTCGGGTCCGATAAGGCGCCAGTCGGAAGCCGATGCCGCCAAGGTGAAGAGCAGAACAACAGCCAAGAGCAGCTTTAGGGAAGACGAAACGATCTTGCGCATATTCTTGTGGGCAGAAAACACACTTTCCTTGTCCGTTTTTCTTTCCATCATACTCCGAGCTGCTGAATTCCGTCGCCGCTAACTGGACCGGAACCACACAGGTAAAGGGACCCCTGGTGCTTGGCTGTAGTCCCGCAGTCGGGACCCTCGCCGCTTCTCAAGAGCAGCTATCACAAGGGATGCTGTAACCCATGTCCGCTGTTGCAATCGGCCGGAGACCCGGCGATCGCGACGCCCCTGAAACAAAAAGGCCGGTGAGAGCCTCGCGCTCCCACCGGCATTCGAGTTCCGGTTAAACGACTCCCCGAGTCTATTGTTGCGGGGCTGCCGTCCCCGCCGGCGCTGCCGACTTGCGCTTGCGATGGTGTGCCGGTGCCGGAGCCGGCGTGGCCCCAGCCCCTCGCGGCCACACCTTCTGGTTCGGCTTCACCACCGACTCGTCGACCGGCGTCGTGTTCTGCAGATCGGCGCACGCATTCTCATCGGCTCCCTGCGGGACCCAGACGATATCGGCCACCTTCTGCTGGCCGGTGCCCTGGCGGACCTCAACCCGGCTCGGATCGATGCCCTGCTCCTGCACCAGGTACGCCTTCGCGTTCACCGCACGCTGGGCGGCAAGATTCATCGCATGACGTTTCTTGCCCGTCCCTTCCATCGGCGCCTTCTCGCCATCGGCGTAGCCGACGATGACGATCTTGGCGTTGGGATCGGCCTTCAGACGGCTGGCCACGTCGTCCAGAATCGCCTTGGCCGTGTTATCCACACGCCACGGACGCTTGAGATCCGGGAACTGGATCGAGTTGATCTTGCTGCACGTTGGCGGCGGCGGCGGCGCCTCCACCCCTACCGAGCAGGTTCCGGTTCCGGTCAAGTTACGCGCATCCGTCGCGGTGACGGTAACGTTGATCGGACCCGACGGTGCTCCGGTCGTGTCCAGAGTCGCGGTCGTGCCTGTGCCGCTGATTCTGCCCGCCGATGCCTGATAGGCATAGCCGGTGATCTGCGAGCTGTCCGGACTGGTCGCCGTCGCCGTGATGGTCGATGGATCGCCCGATTTCACCGTGGACGGATTGGCCGAGCAGCTAACCTGCGGCGGGTTCATCGGCTTCGCTTTCACCGTGAAGTTCGCCGCGCAGGTCGCCGAGCCGCCCCGCTTCATCTTGGGATCGCTGATGGTGGCGTTGGCGATATAGCTGCCCCCGGCTACCCCGGTGGTGTCAATCCGCGCCGACTGCTTGTCGGTCGTATCCAGCTTGCCGCCATTCGTCGTCCAGGCGTAGGTGACCGTGTGCTTGGGATTGAAATTGGTTCCGGTGGCGGTGACCGTGACCGGCTCGCCTTCGGTTACTTCCGTCGGCTGCGCCGTGCAAGCCGCCGTCGGCGGAGCGGTGTAGTAGTTCCCCAAGCCAAGCACCAGGCCAGCCGACAGCCGGACACCGTTCCACTGCGAGGAGGTTACTCCTGGGAAAGCCTTGCTGTAATTCGTGTAGATGTAATCCACCTGCGCGACGCGGATGGCCAAGCTGGGATCATGCCCGCCTATGGAGCCGTGCCACACGTTGTAATCGAAGCCGCCGCCCGCACCCAGCGCGGCATTCCACTCGTCGATGTAGGTCGGCGCGACCTGACGCGCAGCTCCGGCAAATACTCGGAAGAAGGGGGAGAAGGTGTCAGTGTGGTACTTGTACTGCAAGCCACCCAAAACGTAGTAAGTGGTCTGATCCTCGACGCCCCAGTGCTGGCTGGTGTCGACTAAGATGCCCAGATTATGCGCTTGCGGCAAGTAATAGACCAGCGATTCATCAATGCCGGCGGTGTGATCCTGGGTCGGGACGTCAAAATCATAGTGCCCGCCGGGGTGCAGCCATGAATACCCGGCATAAACCTCAGCCTTCGGTTGAATCGTGACTTGTGCCGTGGCGTACGTACCCAGCAGGCACAGCACCGAGATAAATGCGACGGCGGTCGCGTCAAAAATTTTCGAGACTACCCCTTTAATGCGGGAAAACATTCTTGATCCTCCGGAACTCGGCAGTACAGTAAGAAAAGTGGCACAGCTCGGTTTCATTCTTCAGCAATCTTCTGACAAGGGTGCACTACGGCGGAACAATCGCTGTCCAGGGCGAGACCCGGCTGCCGCTCTGCCGGCCCCTCGCGCCCCTGATCGATGCATCATAAACTGCACACGACGAAGCAGCATAGCAGAAACACAGCAACCCTGTAGATTAGCGTGGTACGTGGGTGTCACGGCGCTTCCCGCGAACTCAATTCCCGTCCAACTCTGCAACCACAATCACCCGATGCTGCGGCGCTTCTGAGTCGAACCGCAGGTCCGGGGGTCGGCTGCCTGGGCGCGAAAAAAGGCCGGTGCGAGCCTTACGGCTTTCACCGGCCTTGCTGCAGTTCCAAGACAGCTACTCCGCTTTTATTGCGGAGTAACGGCCTGCTCCGTGGCCTGGGCGCCTTTCTTTACTGCGTGCCCAGTCTTCTTGGCCGCTTTGCCGACGGCGCTTCCGGCCGCTTCGGTGCCGTGTACTACGGCATTGCCCGTCGACTCGGCTGCATTGCCAGTGCTCTCAGCCGCACCGGTGGTCGCGGCCGCGTGGTGGCGATGGTGTGCCGGAGCCGCCGTGGCCCCAGTCCCTCGCGGCCACACCTTCTGGTTCGGCTTCACCACCGACTCGTCGACCGGCGTCGTGTTCTGCAGATCGGCGCACGCATTCTCATCGGCTCCCTGCGGGACCCAGACGATATCGGCCACCTTCTGCTGCCCGGTGCCCTGGCGGACCTCAACCCGGCTCGGATCGATGCCCTGCTCCTGCACCAGGTACGCCTTGGCGTTTACCGCTCGCTGGCCGGCA
This sequence comes from uncultured Acidobacteriaceae bacterium, assembly GCA_963785825.1. Classification (GTDB taxonomy): domain Bacteria; phylum Acidobacteriota; class Terriglobia; order Terriglobales; family Acidobacteriaceae; genus Bog-257. Next base: position 559,582 of record CAWAWQ010000006.1, read on the forward strand.
AGATTCATCGCATGACGTTTCTTGCCCGTGCCCTCCATTGGCGCCTTCTCGCCATCGGCGTAGCCGACGATGACGATCTTGGCGTTGGGATCGGCCTTCAGACGGCTGGCCACGTCGTCCAGGATCGCCTTCGCCGTGTTATCCACACGCCACGGACGCCTGAGATCCGGGAACTGGATCGAGTTGATCTTGCTGCACGTTGGCGGCGGCGGCGGCGCTTCCACACCCACCGACGTCGTGCACGTACCCGTCAGACCGCGCGAATCGGTGGCCGTTACCGTAACGTTGATCGGACCCGACGGTGCTCCGGTGGTGTCCAGAGTCGCGGTCGTGCCGGTGCCGCTGATTCTGCCGGCCGAGGACTGATAGCTGTAGCCGGAGATGGTTACGCCTTGGTCCGGACTGGTGGCTGACGCCGTGATGGTGGACGGATCGCCCGACTTCACCGTGGTCGGATTAGCCGAGCAGGTCACCTGCGGCGGATTCTTCGGCCGCTCGCTCACCGAGAAGTTGGCGCCGCAATTGGCCACATTGGCCCGTTTTGGCCCCTTGGGATCGGTAACGGTGGCGTTGGCAACGTAGCTTCCGCCCGCCATGCCGGTGGTGTCGACCTTGGCCGACTGCTTGTCAGTCGTATCCAGCTTGCCGCCGTTCGTGGTCCAAGCATAGGTCAGCGTGTGCTTGGGGTTGAAATTCGTGGGGTTGGCGGTAACCGTTACCGGTTCGCCTTCCATCACCGTCGCCGGCTGGGCGCTACAAGCAGCGGTCGGGGGCGCACTGTAGTAGTTACCCAAGCCGAAGACCAGGCCGGCCGACAGCCGAATGCTGTTCCATTGCGGCGAGGTAAGGCGGAAAACATTGTTGTAATTGCTGTAAATGTAGTCCACCTGCGCAACCCGGATGGCCAAACTGGAATTCTCGCCATGCCAGACGTCGTAATCAAAGCCGCCGCCGGCGCCTAGCGCAGCGTTCCACTGGTCGGTCGAAGGCACAGTGGTGTTGGGGTATCCGGGAGCGACCTGACGAATGGTTCCCGCGAACACCCGGACAAAGGGAGAGAACGTATCGGTGTGATACTTGTACTGCAGACCACCCAATACGTAATAGTTGGCAGCATTCCCAGGACCACCATAGTTCTGGCCCCAGTGCATGCTGCTGTCGATCAAGACGCCCAAGTTGTGGGCTCTGGGCAGATAGTAAACGTTGGAGATGTCAATACCCTTGGTCATGTCCTTGGTCTGGATTCCAAGGTCGTAGTGCCCACCAGGGTGCAACCAAGAATAGCCAACGTAAATCTCATCCTTGGGTTGTATAGTGACTTGCGCCGCAGCATATGTGCCCGACAGGCACAGCGCGATCAGAACTGCGACCGTTGTCGCAATCAGGTATCTCGGGACTACTCCAATACGAGAAGACATTCTTAAATCCTCCGGAACTCAGCAGTACCGCAAGCGAAGTGCCCCAGGCCGATTTGACTCATGAAGCTTCTTAGGACAAGTGCAGGCAAACCTCTTGCTTTGAACAGCACGCCATTGTACAGCAACAGCGCAGATTAACAAAGCTTTCATGAATCGCAGCTGCTTAATGTTGCCTCATGTTTACTGACTTTGTACCCGCAGGAGCAGCTGCGTTCCCGAATCCAGCCTAACATTCTTGGCCTTGGAAGTGAGAACAGAATTTTGACCCAGTTCCAAATCGGGCAATCCGACTACACCTGTAGACTGAGGTGTCAAAGGCGCCGTGCTTTGTGGATAGCGTGGCTGGGCAGGACCCTGCGTCCCCGGATAGGGGCTATTCGGAAGGTTCGATGATGGCGTGCTGCGACCCATAGGACTGGTGCCGCCACTCATTGGCCCGGGGCTGCCCCCCAAAGGCGTGGGCGCGCTTTCGCCGGCTGGCATAGGTGCAGGGGTAATGACGGGGGCAGCGACGGCCTGGATCACCGCCCTTGCCGGAAATTGGTTCCCGTTTTTCAGTACAATTTTGTCGAACTGAATTCCTAGGGTGGACTGCGCATCGCCTTTAGCGCGAGCGGTGGCCTGGGTCACATGACCCTGGATCTTTGATCCGCGCGGAATCACCGTACCGTCGCCGGTGCGCAATTCACCCACGGTCCTGGCCTCGACCGTGTCACCGGTCTTGAGCTTTCGCGAATCGAGCGATCGTGTCAATTCGACGGGGATAACTTCTCGCTGACCGGTTGCATTGGAAGCGGAGGAGTTTTGCGGGTTAGCCTCCGCAGGCTGCGTTTGCATCGCGGTCGGCGATGTTGCGGTTTGCGAGTTAGGAGAATTCTGTTGCGCAGCCGAGTTGGAATCGAGACCCCAGCACAGGCACATTACAAGCAGCGGGAAAATGACCGCGATCGTGCGACGATTCATACCTCACCTCATTGCGCTGCTCGCCACCTGCGAACAGCTGGGACAATCATGATTTCGGATTCGCTTCAGCCGCCGCAAGTGGCTCCGAAGTGTTACCTTATTGGCAGTCTCTCAGGTCCGTTGCCGCCGGACCGGGTCCGGAATTGGCTCCAAGCCGCTGGTCCGCATCTAAGCTGGTGTTTCACGGGCCCACCCAAGTTGTCAATTTCCCGACACCCGAACTGGCAAGAGGCACTGTTCCCATGACACAAGAAAAGGTTTTGATTGTCGAGGATGAAGAAAACGAGCGGACAGGCCTGGCTGAGTTGGTCCGGGCTTGGGGATACGACACGGAAACTGCCTGCGACGGTGTCGAGGGCCTGGAGACGGTTGAAGTCTGGAATCCAGGAATCGTCATAACCGACTTGCGCATGCCGCGGATGGACGGCATGGAGCTCCTGGACCGAATCGCCGCCCAGCCGCAGCAGGTCGCCGTCATCCTGCTCACTGCGCAAGGCAGCGTAGACGCCGCGGTCAGCGCCATGAAGAGCGGCGCCTTCGACTTCATCGAGAAGCCCGTTAACCCCACCCGGCTGCGCAATATTCTTCAGAACGCTTCGCGCATTCGCGGCACCGAGCGCGAATTGGAAGCCAGCCGCCGCAAGCTGCGCGATATCGGTGTGCTGGGTTCCCTCGTCGGCCCTTCCAAGCGCATGCAGGAAGTATTCCGGCTGATCGAGATGGTTGCGCCCAGCACGGCGTCGGTGCTGATCACCGGCGAGAGCGGCACCGGAAAGGAGCTGGTCGCGCGCACTATTCACTCGCTCAGCAATCGCAAAACGAAACCGTTCGTCGCGATCAACTGCGCCGCCATTCCGGAAACCCTGATCGAAAGCGAGATCTTCGGCCACGAAAAGGGCGCGTTCACCGGAGCGATGGAACGCCGCACGGGATGTTTTGAGCTGGCGGAAGGTGGAACGCTCTTGCTGGACGAAATTGGCGAGATGCCCATCGCCACTCAGGCCAAATTGCTGCGCGTACTGGAAGACCGCAAGCTCCGTCGATTGGGGAGCAAGAGCGAAACCGCGGTTGACGTGCGGGTGCTGGCCGCCACCAACAAGGTCCCGGAAGATGCTGTGGCCAAGGGCTATCTGCGCAACGATCTTTTCTATCGCTTGAATGTCTTCAACATTCATCTACCTCCGCTACGCGAACACAAGGAGGACGTGCCCGCACTGGTACAGGCGCTGCTCGAGGAGATGAATCAGAAACATAATCGCAAGGTGGCCGGAGTCAGCGACGCGGTCATGAGCGCCTTCCATGCCCACTCCTGGCCCGGGAACGTGCGGGAGGTGCGCAATACGCTGGAACGCGCGGCGATCGTTTGCGACGGGCCGCTGGTGGAGCCGCGGCATCTGCCACCGGGATTCGGCCAGGTGATCCCGCGCGCCCCGGTGCAGGAGGCCAACGCGGTTCGCCTCGGCGTGGGCATTACGGTGGATGAAGCCGAGCGTCTGCTCATACTGAAAACCCTTGAGGCCACCAACAATAACAAGACCCGCGCCGCCGAGATTCTGGGTATCAGCCTGAAGACGCTGCACAACAAGCTCAAGGAATACGGCGGCCACAACGCCAGCGAAGCTGCGGAGGCCAGCTGAGACGAGCCGCTTTTCGCTTTTCGCAAGAAAGGTCAGATTCGGTGGGGATCGATCCGTCTGCGATCTGGAAGCTTCACCAATTGCGGCGGCTCGTATAAGAATGAAATGCACGACACCAGCCTGAGAGACTGTGTCGCGAGTTGGTGTCGCCGCTCCGCGGCTCGCACTCCTTTCCCAGTTTCACCGCGGGCTTACGAGACTATTACGAAACTGTGCCGTCCCTACGGGACTCGGATTCAAACTTCCCACTGACCCAGCACTCCGCCTTCGGCTCCGTGCTGGGCTAAATTATTCCGTGCCTCCGGCACTCGGATTTCGTCGCCTTTGTTCCACCACACAAGTGTCGCCGCTGCGCGGCTGAGGTAACGGATTTTGAACGGTCTGTCCCGCCGCAAGAACTCGCTCCCGGTTGCGACACCGTCCCTGCAAACCAGCTCTAGCCAAATTCGCATTGGCGCAAATTCTTCTGAAATCTCTTGAGCTGTTTCGCAGATGGCTTGATAGCCGTTACACGACTCTTCGCGGGTCGATGCCCAGCTTGTTCATGCGCGAGATCAGGGTGGTGCGCTTGAGGCTCAGGCGTGCGGCTGCGCCCTGCGGGCCGCCGACACGTCCATTTGTATCTTTGAGAATGCGCAGAATTTCGTCACGCTCATTAAGCCCGCGCGTATCGGCCACGGGGGCGGAGTTGCCATTGCTGCCGAGTTCGCCAATCGGCACCTGAAGCGCCGCGCCGTGGGTCAGAATCACCGAGCGCTCGATGAAGTTTTCCAGCTCGCGAATGTTTCCCGGCCAGTAGCAAGCGGCTAGCTTCTTCATGGCCGTTGCGGGAATGGATTCGATCTGCTTCTCCATGCGGCGAGCGTATTTTTGCGTGAAGTAGCGCACCAGCAGTGGAATGTCCTCGGGCCGCTCGCGCAACGGCGGGATGCGAATCGGAAAGACGTTCAGCCGGTAATACAAGTCGCTGCGAAACTCGCGGTCCTCGATCATCTTCTCGAGATCGCGATTGGTTGCGGCCACCAGGCGCACATCCACTTTCTTGGTATGCGTGCTGCCCAGGCGCTCAAACTCCCGTTCCTGCAACGCGCGCAGCAATTTTGGCTGAATCTCGAGAGGTATGTCGCCGACCTCGTCGAGGAAGAGCGTGCCCCGATCTGCCAGCTCGAGGCGCCCGACCTTTTGCGAGATCGCGCCAGTGAACGCTCCACGCTCGTGCCCAAAGAGCTCACTCTCCAGCAGACCGGTCGGGATCGCAGCGCAATTGATTTTCACAAATGTCCGGTCTTTTCGCCGGCTGCGGTCGTGGATGGCGCGAGCCATGAGTTCCTTCCCCGTACCGGTCTCGCCCAACATCAAAACGGTGGAGTTGCTGGGCGCTACCGTCTCCACCAGATTCAGGGCATGGCGAAGCGCGGAGCTCTGCCCCACAATGCCTTCAAAATCCATCTCGCCGCGCAGTTCGTCTTCCAGGTACAACTTCTCCTGCGCCAGCCTGTCCTTCAAATCGGCGATTTCGCTATACGCAAGCGCATTTTCCACACCGATCGCCACCTGATTCGCAACTTGAGTCAAGAAAGCGACCTCGTCCTCGCCGAACGCGTTCTCTTCGTGTCGCGCGACCGCCAGGATTCCAAGCGGGCGATTTCTGCTGATCAACGGTATGTCGCAGAACGAATTCAGGCCTTCACCGGTTGCTTTGCTGTACATCTCCGGTGGCAGCTCAGCCGGATCGAGGCGGTTGACGACCATGGGCTTGCCGCTTCTGAACGAATCCCCGGGCATGGTGCCCTCAATCGGGACGAGCGACCCTTCGGTGAAAATACCGCGGCTGTCGGGATAATCGAGCGCATGTACGCGGAGGTGAGCGCCCTCGGCATCGGGCAGCATCACAGCCGCTGCGTCGCAACCCATAACGCGACGCACGCTACCGGAGGCGGCGTGGAGGAGATCCTGAAGCTCGAGATTCGACACCACCTGGTTGGTCAGGTCGAGGATGAGTTTAAGCTGCTCCTGCACCCGCTGCGAGATAAAGAAGTTAACCGCCGCGTCAATGGCAAGACTAATTTGTTCGGCCACCAGCCCGAGAAAACGCACTTCGTCATCGTCGTAACCATGCGGATAGAACCTGCCCACGCTCAGCACGCCGAGGCGGCGCGAGCCTCGGGTCAGGGGTAGCGTGCAGGTGGACGCAATGCCATGTTCGGCAAGAAAGTCTCCATATCTCTGGAACCGCGACTCGCGGCTCCAATCGACCGTGTTCAGTGGCTGGCAGACGTCGTGCACCCACTGGATGGGGGAATCGTCGCGAGAAAGATTGCCTTCGGATGGAATGTCAATTTTCTTGCCATTGACCGCGAATAGCGACCAACAGGGCGCGTTCGTCTCCTTCTCAAATGCAACCACGTGCAGGGAATCAAACGGGGTGACCTCGCGCAGTTCCTGGATCAGGGTCTCTGAGGCGGAATTGCAATCGCTGGAGGTTGCGATCGCGTTAGCTGCACGCAGTAACGATAGGTACCGCTTCTCCTCGACGTGGGGAGTGATTGAGGCTGCCGTGACCATGAACACCCTATAGAACCCGATCTGGCCTTATCTGTTCGCTTGCGCCTGAAACTTCGCCCTTCCCTTACCACGCGATTGCGGGAAGAGCCGGTGTATGGCTGATGTGATGCCCGGAATATGTAGGAGGCTTCTGAAATGTCGGGGTATCCGAGAGTTGTCGAAATCGTGTCGAAGCGTTCGAGCATGCCGCTTGTGTAGAATCCCTAATCGAGTCACGGATGGAGGCAGCGTTACGAGGGCTGAAATCTTGCTGCCATGAACCACCGCAGCTGAGGCGTCGGCACAGAGATGACCGTCAAGAGCGACCAGGAGCGATTTCAGAGTGGCGCAGAAGAGTACGCCGCCTATCTCGAGACGCCCGAGGGGCGGTTGCGTCTCGACCTCACCTTTGCCAACCTGCGGGATTTTCTGCCGCAGTCGAAAATTTCGTTGCGTGCTCTCGATCTCGGGTGCGGCACGGGAGCGGCGGCTGTTCGCCTGGCGCGTCTGGGCCTTCACGTCACCCTGCTGGATTCTTCCGCGGCCATGCTGGACATCGCCGAGCGCACCGCGCAGGAAGCGGGGCTTACTGAGAAGATCACACTGAAACACGGCGACGCTGCCGAGGCAGGAAAACTATTCGCCGGCGAGTTGTTCGACGTCGTGATCTGCCACAATGTCCTGGAATACCTGGACTGTCCAGGCGCTGTGTTGGGCGACGCTGCCCGACTCATGCGACGTGATCCACCGGCGCTACTCTCCGTCCTGGTGCGCAACCGGGCGGGCGAGGTACTGAAGTCTGCCATCCAGGCGGGCGACTTGGAGTCGGCGGAGCGGGGCGTCGACGCTGAATGGGGATATGAATCTCTTTATGGAGGCCGGGTACGCCTCTTCACTCCTGATGAGCTGCTCGCAATGTCGAATGAGGCAGGGCTTGCGATTATTGGGCGCCGTGGCGTGCGGGTTGTCGCGGATTATCTGCCGCCACAAATCTCACGCGAAGCCGAGTACGAGAGGATCTTTGAGCTGGAGCGCAAGCTGGGACAGCGTCCGGAGTTTGCCGCTGTCGCCCGCTACGCGCACTACCTGGCGGCGTTGCGCCGGTCCGGACCTTGAGGCTGTTGCATGAACAACATCACCGTTCAATCTTCGCCATCCACGCGGGCCACCGGCGCGCCTGATGCCGGCATTGCGCTCGGGCTTGGGCTCACCAACGAGTGTAATCTCGCTTGCGCCTTCTGCTACCGCGATCCGGCCCGGGCGGACCGTCTGACGCTGGAACAAGTTAAATCCGTGATGGAACGGATGCGTATCCGCTCGGTGAATCTCGGCACCGGCGAGAACGGCATGCATCCGGACTTCAAGGCAATACTGGCCTATCTCCGCGCGCAGCCGGTCAAGCTCACCATCACGTCCAACGGCCACAGCGTGGCCGTTCTGGAGGACGAGGAACTACGCGCTTTCCATGACATCGAATTCTCTCTCGACTACCCCACGCAGGCGGAGCAGGATATGCAGCGCGGGCTGGGCAACTGGGCGCTCATTCATCAACAAGCAGCGCGCTGTGTAAAGCTGGGCGTGCCTGTCACCATCATTGCGGTCATGATGAAGTCAAATTACCTGCGGCTGGCCGAGGTGGCGCGGGTGGCCAAGCAGTTCGATGCTCCTCTGCGCGTGAATGTGTACCAGGCGGTGCGATCCGATATCTACGCGTTGTCGTATGACGAGTATTGGGAAGGATTCCGGCGCCTCTTTGCAGAAACGGACGTGATCGCCATTGGCGAGCCGCTGGTGCGGGCGATGGCGGGGCTGCCACCGCTTCGAGGAGGTTGCGGCGTAAGCACCGTGCGGGTGACGCCGCGTGCCACCACGCAACCCTGCGTCTACTGGCCGGGATCGGGCGAGCCGCTATCCGAGTTGATCTCGACGGGCATCCGCATTCTGAACTCGGCCCCCTTCGGGCAGGCGCGAACCATTCCCGACGCATGCCAGCCGTGCGAGTTTCGTGAAACCTGCCACGGCGGATGTGCCGGACGACGGCGCTTGCAGGATGCGCTGCTACAACCCGATTGTTACTGTCCGATCCTTCGCGGAGAACGGCCAAGCCTGCAGATCCGCATGGCCGCCAGCCGCGACCTGCCCAAGCTGGGCAGTTGCTGCACTACGGTGGTGATGGCCAGATAGAGTGGCGGCGACTTGAACACAGCAGTTCTTAGTCAATGCCAAGATCTGCTACAAATCGCGAGTCCTTGGTGAAATCAGTAATAGCAGTTTCGGTCTTTATGACCGAACACAACAACGACCAAACCTCTTCTTCTGTCCAGCGAGGCTGCTCTGGGCCGAAAAGCTGCGGATTGTCGGCTAGGAGTGCGTAAGCCAAGTCTCTCACTCGCGTCACACCGGCGGGGAACTCCGTCTCGAACGGCCGAACGAGGTACCGACTGGCGACCATCAGAGCTGCCATGGTAGGAATCACGAGAACTCCAACCAAGCCGGGGTGCCAGCGCAGGTTTGCGACCTCGTACCACGCAGCAACGCCAGGTATCACGAGAAGACTCGTAATCAGTGCGATCCCGGCGATTTTCGTGAGGCACAGTGCGGGCCAACGAACGGCGCCGACGCTCCGTTGGAGTGTCAGCCACTGCTTTCGTCGGCCGGCTTGTGGGATCACGGAATCTAGGTCTGTGTTGGGCATGAAGCTGCGGCGTGAAATTCCAAACTGGCGCACTACATTTCGTCGGAGAAGATGAAAAGCTCTCTGGGTTAGACATGACGACTTGTCTGACATGTCGACCTTGTTCATGATGCATCGGTGCATCTCGCCTACCGTTAATATGGAACATGCCTCCTCGTCGGAAATGCTGATTCCGAACTTCTCCTCGACCGCCATCACGAGTTCGACGCTGTCGAGTCCCATACTGCGATTATCCCATCGCGGTCAACCGGCGGTGACGCAGTTATCGAACCAGTTCCAAACCAGGAATATATGGCCCGCTCCACAAACGGGGCAGCCTTGTCTTGCCCACAACCTCCAACGGTTGCGCGTTACTCGCCAATCACTTTGCGTCTGTCCAAGTGCTCGACCCTGCCAGCTTGACGGCCACATTCGAGAACCAGAGGTGCAGCGGTTTGCCGTCGGCGGTGCCGCGGTGCTCCGTCGAGATCAGCAGAGGGCCTGCCATCTTGTAGCCCGCCCACGTTGCGATCACTACACTGGGCTTCTTGGGACCGCCGCGGTCATAACGGAATGCTTCGATTCGCCCGTCCTTGCCAAGGTAGAGCGTCCACGTGTCACCCGGCGTATAGCCGCCGCCGGAAGGATACTTCACCACAACCTTGTCGGCCGAACCCTTCCCCAGCGGCAGTTTCTGCATACCTTCATCGGTTACCGTCGCGCTGGTGTCCCAGTAAACATGGAGCGGAAAAATCAGCCAATAGTTGTCATTGACAAAGGCCGGATCAACCTCGTCTTTCACGTTGGCCGGCTGGCTGCTGAGCTGCGAGCGCAGGTAGGTAACCTTCACCGGCTTGCCGTCCTTGTCTTTGGTCTCGAACGTGACCTGCCCGGTCTTGGGCTCCCACACCCATGAGTGCGAAAGTTTGATCAGCCCAGGAATATCCAGGTTGAAGGTGTAGCGGATCGCCTCGACTTGCCCATAGGAATCCAGTCCATAGGCTTTGGCGAGCTTTTCAACGATGGGCGGGCGCTGCTGCGCCCAGGAGGTTGTGGCGAGGATCATTACTCCAAGGACGGGCAGAACATGTAATGCGGAATTCCAGCGCGAATTTGTCATGGATGTTCTCCTTGGTGAATTTAATGCCGGATGTTGGATGACGTGCAGGGGCGTCAGGATACGAAAACGTAGGTCAAGACCCTTCGTCCTGGTAGTGCGGGCCTTTCAACGTCTGCGTGAGAACGGTGTCGCCGCTACGCGGCTCGGAATAATTTCCCACTCCACCCAGGATTCCGCTTCGCTTCATCCGGGGCTAACGACATAGCCGCCCCTGCGGGGCTGGATTTTCGCGGGTCATGTTCCAGGCCAAGGATAAAGGTTAGTTCTCACGCATACACTTTCAGGCCCGCCGTTAAAGCCAGCTGAAACGGATCCGGGCGGCGATGGTCGTTCGCGGAATGACTATTGCCGCCCATCTCTTTACAGGCACACGCCGGACGCGGCGCTAAAGAGGCCGTTACGAAACTGTGCCGTCCCTACAGGACTCGGACCAAACTTTCCACTTGACCCAGCACTCCGCCCGCCACGGCGGGCTCCGTGCTGGGCTAGACTATTCCGTGCCTCCGGCACTCGGCTTTCGTCGCCTTTGTTCCTCCACCAACAAGCAATCCCGAGTTTCGTAACAGCCGCTAAAGCGCCGCGCTACCCGGCGCAACAGGATGATGGCAGCCGTCACCGCGACGGACGCATATTCCAGCGCCACAATCCAGGCGGGAAGCACCCATGGGCGTCCAAGCGCGCGCAGATGCCAAACGTAATACGTGGGGATGATGCTTACCGTCCAAATGATCAGCGGCAGGGTCGCGACGGATCGCACGAACGGCAGCAGCCAGAGCAGGTACCAGGGATATACCACCGGTGCGCATAAGAGCGATGCTGCCATGGGCCAGGCAAATGCGTCCGCAGACCACGTCTGGAATTTGGCCCTGAACCAGATTGCGGTAGCAAAGCCGACGAGGACGGCCAGCCCAGCTACGAGCTGCGGGGGCACCACTCGCTCGAGGATTGCAAATACCGGGTCGTTAAAGCGGAAACTCTGTACGTAAGTGCCGAGCGAGCCAAGTGGAATTCGTTCATGATTCAAAAACGGCGCGTATAGCAGTCCGACCACGGCTGCCGCGAGCGCGCCGTCGCGTAGACGAACGCGCCTCCAGTAAAGCGGCAGCAGTACAATCGGAAGGAACTTTACGGCGATCGCCACCGCGAAGGCGACAGCTGCAACGGCGCGCCAGCGTCGTATCAGCGCGGCGAAGGACACGAGCAGCAACAGCGCGCCGACGATATCGATGTGACCGCTACCCGCCACCTCCGTCGCGAGCAGGGGATTCCAGGCATACGCGAGGACCCAGTGCTCTCCCTGTCCACCACGACGCAAGACATCGAGCAACACAAGAACAATTGCGAAATCGCAAAGTACAAACGCTACTTTAAACGCAAAGGTTGACTCGTGAATCGCGGTTACAGCGCGGAAGAACAACTGAGCGCCCGGTGGGTAGGGGCTGGGTAGATCCGGGTGGTTCAGCGTGCGGGTCTCATCGGTATGTAACCCGGCGAGCGAAGGGTCGGCGGGGATTAGAACATAAGGGTTGTAACCGAGCCGCTGCACGCGGCCATCCCACACGTATCGATGGATGTCATCATCTAGGCCCGGCGGCTGCAATAGAAATAAGACGTGCCACACAGCAGCCAGCGCTAACCCGACGACGATGACGCGCTTCGGAAATTTTGGCGTAGCGAAGAACTCGCGCACAGCCAGCAGGTATGCAATGCCGGCAACTGCCAGCCAGATGAGGAAGGAAGGTTCACCCAGGTTGCTGAACTTGCGCGAGCAGACCGCCAGCGCCATGAGGATGACTACACCGAGAGTGTAGAGCCTAGTTGATGGCGCAAGCCTCACAGGTCTCCGATGCCGGGCCGCAACTGCGCCAACGCTCGCCTCCACTCCGCGCACCACGCCGCGGTTCGTGGCGCCCGCGCCGGAGCGAGCCGCAGCTCCGCGTCGAGTCGCATCAAGTCGGATGCCACGTCGATGTCGTAAAAAGGATCTGCCAAGCGTACCGAAAGTCCCAGCGCCTGCGCGCGTGCCAGCAGGGTCTCAAGCGCGTTCGACGTGCCCATCCGATCGCCGTCGAAAAGTCCGGTATGGGGGGCCTTCGCACCGACCAGATAATAACCGCCGTCATGAGTCGGGCCGACAACTAAATCGCATGCGGCGAGGGCCTCGAAGGCGCCCTCAAGAATCGATGCAGGCAGGTGCGGGCTGTCGCTGTTGAAGGCGATGATGCGCGGATGGCCGGCTGCCGCGAAGTGTGCAAATACGGAGGTGAGGGCTGCAGCAAGGCCCTCGCCCGTCTGCGGTACCACGCGCACGGCGTCACCCGCCAAGCACGCCAGATCGTCGATATCCGAGGCAGGACACATGATGGCAACTTCCACGGTGCCCAGCGACTGCGCGAGCGCCATGGTGTCGTCCAGAAGGCAACGATAAAGTGCGGTGACAGCAGGCGGAGGAAGGCTCTGAGCCAACCTCGTCTTGACCATGCCCGGCTTCGGCGCTTTGGCCATGATGACTAGCGTGCGGCCGCCTTCGATCGAACGCTTTGAGGTAGAGCGCAAGGATTTCATAGAGGATGGCTGAAAACCTCGAAGCCGGGCCATGTGCCACCGGCTGAAGCCGGCTCTGAAAACAAAATTAATCGGCTGATCGGCACGAGTAAACTCGTGCCCTGACACAACCCTAAAGACCAAAAGCGTCTGCGTGAGAACGGCGCCGCCCCCTCCGGATGCGCTCAGGGATTTACGCTGGCCGTGGAGCGCCGGCCCGCGGACGCCGGAAATAATAGCGCACTATGCGGCTGAGAATGAACCACGCCGCTCCAAGGGTACCCCTCACCGTACCGCTGATCTTCGATTTCCCAATGCGCGGATAATAGCTGACCGGCACCTCGACAATCCGGAAGCCCTGTAGGGCGCCTTTTAAGATCATTTCAACCGCCCATCCGTAGGTAGCCTCTTCTAGTGCGAGTTCGCGGAGGACATCGGCGCGCGCGGCGCGGAATGGGCCGAGGTCGCTTATCCTCAGGCCATACAGAAGAGTGATCAAGCCGGCGGCGAGGCGGTTGCCAAACGCGGCATGCCAGGGGAGCGCTCCGTGGATGCGTTGTTCGCCGAGGCGCGACCCCAGTGTGATGTCGGCGCGGCCGTCGATGATCGGAGCGAGAAGACGGGGCAGCTCAGCCGGGCGATCACTGTAGTCGCCGTCGAGGAACACGACTACATCAGGGGCACTGGCGGCGGCGAGCCCGGTTAGGCAGGCGCGACCGTATCCGCGGCGCGGCTCGTGAATCACCCGGGCTCCCATCTTCTCGGCGATCTCGGGAGTACCGTCAGTTGAGTTGCTGTCGACGACCACGACCTCGGTGACGAGATCGGCCGGGAGGTCGGCGAGAACGCGGCTGATGGAGGCCGCTTCGTTGCGCGTAGGAATGATGACCGACACTCTCACTGAGCTTGGCTCAAATCACCACCACGGAGAGGACGGTCGCCGTCGCGCAAGCCAAGCATCGATGCCCCAGGTTCGCCCCGCGCGCCCCACGGAGAGCGCAAGCGATGCGAGCACCGGAACCAGCAGTTCCCAAATCCACGCTGTACCCCACTCCGAAACCCACAAACTTCCGAGGTACAGAAAGGCCACAAAAGCGGCGGGACGCGTGAACAGACCGATGACCAATAGGATCCCGAGTGACATCTCCAATACAGCCTGCATGGGAGCCGCCATCGCGGCGTGGCTCGCCGCCAGACCCATCACCGCCTTCCACGCGGCCGGCGAATGACCCTGCTTGATGTAGTACTGGATGAGGCCGGCATAGCCGGCGGCGGTGTAGAGGCCTTTCCCCAAATTCTCGAAGAAGACCGATATGAACAAAGCGCCGATCGTCAGCCGCACGATGGCGAGACCTCTTGCTGCTTCCGGTCGATGGGCCACTCCGGTCATCTCGTTTCGCAACGGCGTAGCGCTGGTGGTCATAGTGAACCTCGCATCCAGTGGATGCTATAACAAATTTGAAAGGGACGACAGCGGTAAACGTTTCGTTTGGGTAGGGATGCGTACTACTTGGCAGGTCGGGACCAGGAGGTTCAAATCGTCTTATTCTTGAAGCTCACCACAGCAACTTAAGCCCGAATTGCACCTGACGTGCCGTGGTAGACGTGCTGGTAATGGCTCCCGCGGTACCTGAGACTCCTGACGGCGTGAAAACGATCAAGTTTGGAGTATTAAAATTCGCCCGGTTCAGGAGGTTGAAGATTTCGGCGCGAAACTGCATGGTCAACCGCTCGCTGAGCCGGGTGTCCTTGAGGGTGGAAAAATCCCAAGTTGCCAAGCCGGGCCCGATCAGCGTGTTGCGTCCAAGATTTCCGTAGAACCCGCTGTTCGGTGGCGGCTGCAGAAACGCTGCTGGATTGAACCATTGATTTGGATTGCCAGTGATTATCGGGCCGGTGAAATTCGGATTGACGAACGGCCGCACCGGATTGCGAGTGTCTCCGTTGTTCGACGGGTTGTAGCTGAGCTGGGGTGTGAACGGGAATCCAGATTGCAACAGCACGATGCCGTTCACCGACCAACCGCTGACCAGCCCATTTGTGAAGCCCGACCAATTGGCCGCGAATTGCCTTCGGCGTCCGAAAGGCAGGTCGTATACCGCGCTGATGGTCGCGAGATTTCGGACATCGTAGGTCGCCAGGCCGTAGTCGGCCTTGACGTTATATGGATTAGAGACCAACCCTGGAGCGTTACCGGCTGTAGTCTGATTGAGCGAATCACCGTCGTCCAGCGCCTTCGACCACGTATACACGCCTCGCAGCGATAAGCCATGACTGAACCGGCGATTGAAGTCGACCTGCAGCGCATTGTAGTTGCTGTCGCCGATTGAAAACCACGTCCAGGTATTCGCTAGCGTTGGGTTAGCCTTGGGAGTTCCTCGCGGGATATAGAAGGCGCCGGAAGGAACCGGCGAACCGGCAAGCGGGGCAGGAAAATTGCTCGGATAGGTTGCGGGACACGGGGATGCCGGACAAATCACAGGCACGGGCTCGTTGGCATCAACACCGACGATCTCGTGATAGCCGTGCGAACCCACGTAGCGCAGTGTCAGTGATGTATTAGCCGTGATCTCCTGCTCGATTCCGACCGAGTAGGAAACCAGGGTCGGCATCTTCAGGTTCGGCTGCACTCCGCCCGGCACAAGTAGCGCATTGGGCGGCACGGCAGCTTGGGGATTGATTGGCAACAGCGACACGGGCAGGGTTGCGATGCTATACACGGGATTGAAGGGCGCGTTCTGGTCCATGCGGTAGCCCAACGCGTCCTGAAGTTCGTTGTAGATGCCGAAGCCGCCGCGAACGACCGTCTTTGTGGGCACCGGGCTCCAAGCTATGCCGAGCCGCGGCTCCGGCAGGAACTTAGCGTTATTCACCGTGAATGCCTGGCTCGCCACCCTCGGCTCATTCGAGATCACGCCATTGGGGAAGGTGTAATTCGCGGCACGACTGTGAGCTTCATTCCATCCCGTTGATGACTCGGCGCGAAAACCCAGGCTCAGGGTCAAGTTGGGGGTGACCCGAATGACATCTTGGGCATACAGGGCGCTGAATAAGGAGCGCCAGTTCATCTCTGTGGGTGCGGGGTTGTAGAGAAAGCTTGCAATGGTACCGGACAAGAACGTCTGTAAACTGGCGAAGGTCGCCTGCCCGTACTGACTGAGGGCGATGTTTTCGTTGGACTGGAATTGCTGGAACCAGGCGCCAAAAGTGAACTGGTGCTTGCCCTTGGTCCAGCTTAGCTGGTCTTCATAGGTGTAGATGTTGCGGGCGATGGTCAGATTGCTTCCATTGTTGCTCCCGGCAAGTCCGATTTGCGCCTGTGGATTTGACGCCGCACTTCCGCCGACAACCACCGCACCCACCTGATGCCCCGACAGAAAGCCGGGCACGTCAGCAGCGGGAGTCCCGGGGGTCGGCTCACCGGTGAAGAAGTATCCGGCCCGCGAGTAACCAAAGCGAGCCACGTTCAGCAGTGCGGGCGAGAAGACGTGCGTCTCCTCCAGTGAGGCCACTTGCTCCCGCAGCGTGAGCACATCCGTGCTGTACGGGTTGCCGGTGGTCGGGGTGAAGTCGTGTCCATCGTCAATTGTGTAAACCGTCGAGAAATTATCCTCGGCTGAAAAAACTCGATCTATACGAGCGTTGCCGAAGTTCTCGCGGATAGTTTGCAGAGGGCTGCCGAACACCTGGGCGATACCGTTGAAATCGGGAGCATTTGCCGGTGGGGTTATCCAGAGATTCAGCAGCGGCTGAACGCTAGGCGCGGCCGACGCACGCGACGCCGAGTCCGGAACAAATGCTGCCGATGTCTGATGCAGGTTCTGTATGAATCCTTCATAGTTAACAAAAAAAAAGGTCTTGTCCTTCTGGATGGGGCCACCCAACGCTGCTCCGAATTGGTCGCGCTGGAAGGGCGGCGCCGAGCCCTGATCGAAGTAATTCGGCGCATCGAGAGCATTGTTGCGCAGGAACTCATAGACGGAGCCGTGCCACTGGTTGCTGCCTGATTGCGTAACGATCGTCACCTGTCCGCCCGGCCGTTTGCCGTATTCGGCGCCATAGTTATCGCGAAGAACATTGAATTCTCTGACCGCCTCCACTCCCAGCAGGTTCTGGCTGGGACCTCCGGGCTGCATGTTGTTTTCAGCCGCACCGGTGAACTCGACTCCGTTCAGCAGAAACAGATTTTGCTGCGGACGGTTGCCGGATACCGAGAAGTTATTGCCGGTCGTGGAATTGGAAACTCCGATGCCGCCGGTTTTCTCTGAGGTGAAATTGACCACGCCGGGATTCAGCGTCATGAGCAAATCGAAGCTCCTGCCATTAAGCGGCAGCGCCTTGATCTCTTTTTCTCCGATCAGCCCGGAGATGTCTTGCGTGCTGGTACTCACGACGGGCACGTTCGATTCGACCTGCACTTGTTCTGTTACTTTGCCCAACTGCAGTTGCAAATTGGCGGTTGCGTCCTCTCCCACGACCAGCGTGATCCCGGTACGCACCTGTTCGGTAAAACCGTCTTTCTTCGCTCGCAATTCGTATTGCCCCACGGGGAGGGCCACCAGGTCGTAGGCGCCGGTTGAATCAGTAGTGGCGGTACGCGAGAGTCCCGTCCCCAGGTTGGTGGCCGTGACCGAGACCCCCGGAAGCACAGCGCCGGTTTGATCCGTGACACGGCCTGACAGGCTGGCAGACACTTGCGCTTTAGAGCAAACGCAAAACGAGAAGACAACCAAGCAAAGAGCAAATAACCGGCTGCAGCGGTGCAAGAGCTCCTCCTCGCCACGATCTTCAGAACGGACCTACGATTCTGATCGTTCTGAACCGAGTAATCACTCTAATATAAGGCGTTTAGCCAGCGCAAAGCCTTTTCCGTACGAGCTGCGTGGGGAGCAACGCTGGTTAAGGGAACGGCGACGTTCACCCCCGGTCCAGGTGGGATGTCGCTGATGGAGAAGTATCATTCCAGCGGCACCATGGGTGAAAGCTTCAGCGGCTTTGGGACGTTTTGGTGGGACTCCAAAGCCCAGGTTTACCGCGGGATGTGGTGCGACAACATGACGCCGGGCGGCTGCGATGCCAGCGGTACCACGAAGTGGGAGGGCGACAATCTGGTCGGCACCAAGCGCAAAGCCTTTTCCGTACGAGCGGCGTGGGGAGCAACGCTGGTTAAGGGAACGGCGACGTTCACCCCCGGTCCAGGTGGGATGTCGCTGATGGAGAAGTATCATTCCAGCGGCACCATGGGTGAAAGCTTCAGCGGCTTTGGGACGTTTTGGTGGGACTCCAAAGCCCAGGTTTACCGCGGGATGTGGTGCGACAACATGACGCCGGGCGGCTGCGATGCCAGCGGTACCACGAAGTGGGAGGGCGACAATCTGGTCGGCACCATGGAAGGCGAGATGAACGGACAGAAGATGACGACCCGCTTCACCTATTCCGACTGGAAGCCGAACTCCTTCGTGATGACCATGGATTCAGGACCGGACGCAAATTCACTGAAGCCGATGATGACCATCACCTACACCAAGGCTGCGAAGGCGGCGAAGACGGAGGCAATGAGCCACTGAACATCAGGGTGTCTAGGTTGACGCTGGAGGCCGGTACAGGTATCAACAGAATCCCACCCAAGCCAACCAGCTTGGGTGGGCCGCCCGTCCAGGTGAACTCGAGTTTAGGCGGGATCCGCCGACTTTGGGTTAGTCCCCGGTCATCCGTGGCGACACTGCCGTAGACCCTTCGAGTTCGGTTTCGAATTCGTCCTCATTGTAGGGCAGAGTCCAGCTTGGCTGGTTAACGAACTTTACGACGACCGTTCCGTTCGCGTTATTGGTCATTGTTGTCCGCAGCTTTTCGAACGCGCCCGTCAACGAGAGCCTGACCTGGGGCTGCTGGTTGTCATCGAAAAAACCGGTCAGGATCACCGAACCTGCCAGCCCGCCTGTCGCCGATAGGTCGGCCCGGGAAATCACCTGCGGATTCGTGCTGCTGAGTTCGTTGAGGTCGATCTGGAGGAAACTGGTCTTGTCCAGGCTTACTACGACTTGATCCCCCTGCTGGTTCGGTATCCACGTTTCCCACAGGTAACCTGTCGTGCCAGGCGCGCCCGGGCGCGGCGGGTTCGGGGGACCCGAGCTTGCACCGTCAGGATCGGGTTGGTCCGGCGAATTGATACAAGGCCAGGACCTGTGGTGAGAAGCGTGACAGGAGCTTCCGTAACCGGGGATGCAGTAATTGGAATATTTTTCCTCGTGCGCGTGACACCAGTAGTGGGTACTTCCCCGCCAGTCGGACACATTAATATCTGCCGGCGTGCCACTGTCGGTGCACGTATTGATGTCGTGCCAGGGAGTGTAAAGAATGCAGCGCGCGTGGTTGCGGGTGGCCATCGCAGGCACCGCGCTGGCCAACGTCAGCGCCGCCGCTGACACGCCCAGCAGCCAGTACTTGAAGATGGAAGTGCATGTTCTTCCGCGCTGGGAGGAATCGTTGTGTTGACGTGAAGTTGCGGGGTTGCTGATGACATCAAGCGGATGGTTGCTACTCTGCGTTTTCATATTGACCCCCTTCTGGTCATGGGTTGTGGCGACGGTCGTAGACGAACGGCGCTTGGGTTGTGGCGTCGGGACCTTCCTGCCAGCCGGAAGCGGGATGTTTGTCCCGCTTCCGAGGTCCCATGAAAAGAGCGGCTGGTTGAAGGCGCTCATTCCTTCCGCTCGTGAACGCACAATGCGCTGGTTTGATCGCGGGATCAATACTTAGCAAGTCATTTGTAGGTAAGTGACAGGTAAGTTTTATGTCAGTGTCTAAGCGGCTGAAGAGGATGAGGGTTAGCTTAGAAATCAGCGAATGGGAGAGTTACCCGATCAGCAGGAGGCTTGTAGAACTGCCCGTCTCTTCGCTGGCAATCCTTGTCCTGAGCCGCAAGGGTCTGTGCCCTCAACCGGAGGCACGGAGATGGTTCGTTGCTTGGGTATGATAACTAGCGTCTGAGACTTCCGCTACCTTGGGAGTCGAATTAGCAGCGGTAGGAGACCCCGCAAGCACAAGCGACGCGCCCGGGAGCAGGACTGATTACGCCCTCTTTTTGAGGCGAAGTGCGGTCAAGGGGATGAGGAATCCCACCCAAGCAAACCCAGCTTGGGTGGGGCAACCAGTCTTCCCGTTCTCATCGTTAGCATGGTATCGCGCACCCTTGGACGGGGAATGCCGTGACGAAATGCCACCCGTTCGGGGTGCCTAGTCCGGTCACATTGTCCCATCCGGTGCCCGTGCGGAGTGACGAATCGGTTCCAAACGTCAGGACGAAAGAATTAGACGGCCATCCCTCGGGCTCCCAAAACGCGCTGACGTATCTTGTGGTGCCGTTGAGCGGTTGGGCTAAATCATCTGCATTGTAGTTTTGATGCCCCCACAAGTGGTGAATGGATCCCCACACATTGTTACCAGACTCATCCGTCGGAGAGCTTCCCGCCAAGATGTCGGTAATAGCAGGTGAAAGATGCCCCGTCCAAACCAAGTCATACATTTGCCGTGCGGCAATGCCCAAGGAAACCGTCTCGAGGCCGTTCGTCAGCGCCCATTGGTTGTTAATCGACCATAGAGCGGAGAACATCGGGGTAGCCAGACTCGTGCCACCGTCAACTTCTGTTACATAGTTACCTGAATTGCTGGGGTCGTAATTGAGCGTATGGATGACCTGAACCCCGGTGAAAGGATCGGCGAGGTACGCAATGTCGGGAACGCGCCGTTTTCCACCCTCGCCGACCGGGTAGCCTCTAGGCGCTAGGTAATAACTGCTATCTCCTCCCCCTGAACCGTTTCCGAACCCGCCCTGGACAGGGGGGTCAACGGGGACGACTCTGTGGTTCCCCCTCCGTTTGCCAATCCAAGTGGTGTTGTTGCCCCACCCGGTCTGGAAAAGGATACCGCCCTTGCGGTCCAAGAACATGGACGTTCCGCCCACGCCCGTAGCCCAAGGATCGCTGGCAGGGGCCCAAACCTGAGCAAAGCCAGTATCTTTGACAAAGTCGCCCCAATCGCCCGATGCCGCATTCACAGAAATACCCATCGAGGCGGCCGTCGAGAGCTCTGTATCAATCAGGCTGAGCGTCCAAATATTGACGTCCCTCTCGGTGAAGCCCCAGCTGAGGGAGATCTGGTTTCCCGAGTTAAGGGTTATTGCTTGCCAGAGTCCCGACAGGAGATCGAGTTGGCTGCCACTTGGCGTCACGACAACCTCAATAGCCGCGCCCTCGGCAACTGCGTGCGCGTATTCGACGTCCATTGTAGTTTCGATATTCCAGTCGGGGTTGGCCCTTTGATATTCCGGGTGATCTATCGTGACTAGCGGACTCCTCAGACCGAAGTAGCTGGCGAACTGGGCTGCATCCGCCAACAATGTCGGGGAACCGTACGCATCCACGATCACGACTACCTGGCCGTCTCCTCGGTAACCATGTTGATAAACCTCAACCAAACCGTAGGCGTATAGTAGTTCGCCAGGTGTATACGCGCAAGGATACCCTCCGCGGCCTCCCGTATACGCATTCCCGTAATAGTTGGCGTAAGGGTAACCGACTTGCGTATGAAAATGTCGGGATTCAGGGCCGCCCCAACATTGCCATTGAAACGCGGTTGAAGCCAACTCAAGCGGCACTGGGGGCAAAGGCTGGCCGGTTTCAGGGTCTTTGGGTTGGCTGACGGACGGGATTGCCGCAATGTCATCAAGGCCTAACACGGCTGCAACCAGCGCACCGGCCGGCCCTTCGATGGACACGTCGCCCGTATTTGCGCGATGTGTTTCCTGCATGAAGCTGAAGCGGTTGATCTGTACGTGGAAGGCATTTTGGACCTCGGCAACGCTGCCTTCCGCCTTCACGTACGCGTTGTACTTGTCAGTTTCGGTCACATTCAAATTGTGGGCCTTTAGGAAGTTACTGATCGTAGCTGCGTCTGCGGCGCTTGGGCTAAAGTTGGCCGCGTATTGTTTCATGGTGAGCCATTGATGGTAGTTCGGAGACCCTTTCGTATACATCTGGCGGAGTAACTCCTGAAATGCAGCTTCGTTGTGACGCTTGAGCCAAACGGAGACAGTGATTTGCACCTCCGGATCCTCTGGACCGAGGTTTTGGGCCTGGCTTACAAATCCCGGTGTGCTTCCACCAAGAGTTCGCAGGTTGCCTTGGGCGCTAGCCAGACTTGCGAGTAGCGCAATAGTTGCAAGCTCGAGCACCGCGGCTCTGAAGATTCGACCCGGATACCTAGGCAACTTCTTCGCGATCACGTTTGTTGCTTCTTGAGGGTTCGCTGAATCAATGTGGCGGTTTGTAATTTGCGGTTTCATAATGACCTCCTTGTGGTCATGCTTTGTGGCGCCGGCCGCAGCCGACCGGCTCTGGATTTTCGTTTGGGTCTTGCTTTACCGTCCCGGAGGCAGGATGGTTGTCCCCACCTCCGGAAGCTTCCGTTCGAACGGATCAAGTAGGTTGGCTCGATTCCCCGCTCACGTGAGCGCAAGGTAGGTCAGCTTGGCTTGGCAATCAATACTTGCGAGATCATTTGGAGGTAAGTTTTAGGTCAGCGGCTAGGTTATTGAAAGAAGGCCTGTTAGCAGGAATGTGTCAGCAAGAAATGCCGGCGCTAACTGCGACTCCTGCGTCGATGCCAGGCAAAAATCAGGGCAAGCGAGAGAAGTTTTGACTGGTTCGCGAGGAACTCAGTAAGCGGAAAGCAAGAAGCCCACCAGGCAAAGGAAAGTCTTGGTGGGCCAGTCCGGGCCAAGCTTCTCGCAGCAAAAGTGAGGTAGTAGTAAAAACCCCACTCAAGCGAAAACGTGCTTGAGTGGGGCATCCGTTTCGAATCGTCAAGGATCAGGGCTAGCCACTAACCACTAGCCCCTGACCACTGCTTTAGTACATTCCGCCCATGCCGCCGCCGCCGTGAGGCATCGCCGGTTCCTTCTTCTCTTCCGGAAGCTCGGCTACCAGGGCTTCGGTGGTCAACATCAGGGCCGCGATCGAGCCTGCGTTCTGCAGAGCGGTGCGGGTCACCTTGGTCGGATCGATGACGCCGGCTTTCACCAGGTCTTCGAACTTGCCCGACTGCGCGTTGTAGCCAAAGTTGTTTTCCTTCTGGTCGCGAATGCGGCCCACAACGATGGCGCCTTCTTCACCGGCATTGCCGACGATCTGACGCAGCGGCTCTTCAAGCGCGCGACGCACGATGTTGCCGCCGATCTTCTCATCGCCTTCGAGCTTCAGCGCGTCGATGGCTTCGCCGCAGCGCATCAGCGCTACGCCGCCGCCGGGGACAATGCCTTCCTCCACCGCAGCGCGGGTGGCGTGCATCGCGTCTTCCACGCGGGCCTTCTTCTCCTTCATTTCGGTCTCGGTCGCCGCGCCGACCTTGATGACGGCAACGCCGCCAACCAGCTTCGCCAACCGCTCCTGCAACTTCTCGCGGTCGTAGTCGCTGGTGGTCTTTTCGACCTGGCCGCGGATTTCCTTCACCCGGCCTTCGATGTCGCCCGGCTTGCCCTTGCCTTCGACGATGGTGGTGTTGTCCTTGTCGATGGTGATCTTCTTGGCCTGGCCGAGATCCTGGATCTGGACGTTCTCCAGCTTGATACCGAGATCTTCGGTAATGGCCTTACCACCGGTCAGGATGGCGATGTCCTGCAGCATGGCCTTGCGGCGATCGCCGAAGCCAGGCGCCTTGACGGCGGCGACGTTCAGCGTGCCACGCAGCTTGTTGACCACCAGAGTGGCCAGCGCTTCACCTTCGACGTCCTCAGCAATGATCACCAGCGGGCGTCCGCCCTTGGCGATCTGCTCGAGCAGCGGGAGCAGGTCCTTCATCGAGGAGATCTTCTTCTCGTGAATCAGGATGTAGGCGTTCTCCAGAACGGCTTCCATGCGCTCCGGATCGGTGACGAAGTAAGGCGACAGGTAGCCGCGGTCGAACTGCATGCCTTCCACGACCTCGAGCTGGGTCTCCATCGTCTTGGACTCTTCGACGGTGATGACGCCATCCTTGCCGACCTTCTTCATGGCCTCGGCGATGATGCGGCCGATGGTCTCATCGTTGTTGGCGGAGATGGTGCCTACCTGGGCGATCATCTCGCCAGAAACCTTCTGCGAGAACTTGTCGAGCGCGGCGCCCTTGCGGTTGCCATCTTCATCCAGCGTGCCGCAAACCGCGGTCACGGCCTTCTCGATGCCGCGCTTCAGCGCCATCGGGTTGGCGCCGGCGGCTACGGTCTTCACGCCTTCGCGATAGATGGACTGCGCCAGCACGGTCGCGGTGGTGGTGCCGTCGCCGGCCACGTCGGAGGTCTTGGAAGCGACCTCGCGCACCATCTGCGCGCCCATGTTCTCGAGCGGGTCCTTCAGCTCAATTTCCTTGGCTACGGTCACGCCGTCCTTGGTAATGAGCGGCGAACCGAATTTCTTCTCGATCACCACGTTGCGGCCCTTGGGGCCCAGCGTGACCTTCACAGCATCGGCCAGAACATTCACGCCACGAAGAATCGACTGGCGGGAATCTTCACCATGCAGAATCTGCTTTGCCATTTCTTTCTCTCCTAGTGGTCAGTGGCCAGTGGTCAGCGGCTAGTTAAACCCCTGTACTGGTCTGACCTAATTTCTTGAACTTGTTTTCAAACTTCTGCTGCAGCGGAGACGTGACGGGCATTGTCGCCAGGCGGCGCCTTCTAGCCACTGGCCACTAGCCACTATTTCTTCGCTGCGGCTTCCTTGGGCTTCGAGGCGCCTTCCAGAATGCCCAGAACTTCTTCCTCGCGCATGATCAGGAAGTCTTCGCCATCAATCTTGATCTCGGTGCCGGCATACTTGCCGAACAGAATGCGATCGCCTTCCTTCACGTCCAGCGGGAAGGTCTCGCCCTTGTCGTTAGTCTTACCGCGTCCGACGGCAATCACTTCGCCCTCTTGCGGCTTGTCTTTCGCGCTATCGGGGATGATGATGCCGCCACGGGTCGTCTCCGCCTCTTCAACACGACGAATCACGATGCGATCGTGCAGGGGAGTCAGTTTTGTAGCCATTCTCGAAACTCCTTTCAACTTGTGAATTCGGTTGGATTCCGTTACAACTTGCCCCAGCCGTAGCGCTGATGTTCGGCGTTGCGACCGGTACAGTTCATGAAACGTTGGGGATAACTCGGTAGTTGGATGGAGGAGCAGGGTCTCTGTTAGCACTCCGATCCAACGAGTGCTAATCATAAACAACTTGGGGCTGCTTGTCAACCGAAGCATGAGCGCAACTCACTCACATTCCTCTGGTTTTGAGAGAATTAATTTAAGTGCATTATTTTACAGCGGCTTGCCACGTTTTCTTGCTATACTGCCTACGGTTTGCTGGCTCGGCTAATGTGGTGTCCCGGATATTCGGGGAAAAGGTCTAGGCACGATCTGTCGTTCAGCATTATGGAGCCTCAGGGGGCTAAAGCGCGGGTTTCTTTGGGCCACTTTCCGGCACGGCTGAAGAGGCCGCTGAAAAAGTCGAAAAAGCAAATCCCTCACGGCCTGAAGGCCGCTCGGGATGACAAAAATAAAGGACTTTTCGGCACGACTGAAGTCGTGCCCTGACACAAGGCGCCGAAGGGCGGACTTTTTCAGCGGCCTGTGAAGCCGTGCCCTTTCAAAGACGTCCGGAGATATTCGACGAACTTGCAGGACACGATACTAGAGCTTCAGCAGCTCTCAGAAGAAAGTAACCAGCGGCGCGAGCGACGCATCTATGGCACTGACTCGCGATCATTTGGCTTAACGATCTCTCGAATCTCACTGGTGAACTGAAGTTTACAGTTCCCATAACTCCGAGTTTGGCAGCATAATCGATTCAGTCGCAGGTGTGATCGTGCCAGTCCTCCGTGCTGTTCGAGCCACTTTACATTCCCGATGCCTGGGCAGCTTCGCCTGCGCTCTGCTGGTTGCTGCGTTCTGCATGCAGGCAATAAGCGCCGCGCAGAGTTCGCCTTCAACTGGCGACTCAACAGCCGCGATCACGCAATCACAAAGCTCTTCGACAGCGACAGAACTTTCGCCCTCCGCGCACCCCGACGGGAACACGGTGGAGATTCCGACGGCGGCGCAGATCGAAGCTGCCGCGCAACCCGAGGCATCCCGCGAGCCCGAGGCACAACCCAAGCCTATGGCTGCAAATCCCGCGGCGAAGGCGATGACTCCGACAACTGCCAGCCAGGGTGCGAATCTAGCGCCAAAGTACAACGTCGCCTTGATCGGCCGGCGCAACATTGGAAGTGGTCTCGACTTTTACTCTCTCGACCGCGAAGTAGCGTTGGGGCGGCAGCTTGCGGGAGAAGTCGAATCCAGCGCGCGGCTGGTGACCGATCCCGTCGTCACCGAATACATCAATCGCATCGGGCAGAACCTGGTGCGCAACTCCGATGCGCGCGTGCCCTTCACCATCAAGGTGCTCGACACCAACGAGGTAAACGCCTTCGCGCTGCCGGGCGGCTTCTTCTACGTGAACAGCGGACTGATTCTCGCTGCCGATAACGAAGCCGAACTGGCGGGCGTGATGGCCCACGAAATCGCGCACGTGGCAGCGCGCCATGCCACCAAGAACATGACGCGGGCGCAGATCTGGAACATGGCTTCGATACCCCTCATCTTCGTTGGCGGCCCGGTAGCCTATGCAATCAGCGAGGTCGCAGGACTGGCGATCCCGCTGGGGTTCCTGAAGTTTTCGCGCGACGCCGAGCGCGAGGCCGATCTGCTCGGCCTGGAATATGACTACGCCACCGGCTACGATCCGGAGGCGTTCGTAGAATTCTTCGAGAAGCTGAACGTCGAAAAGAAGAAGCCGAACCTGGTGGCGAAAGCGTTTGCCACGCACCCGATGAATGTAGAGCGCATCCAGGCGGCGCAGGAGGAGATCCGGAAATATTTGCCGGACCGTCCCGAGTACATCGTGGACACCAGCGAGTTCGAAAACGTCAAGGCGCGGCTGGAGATGCTCGAGAATGGCCGTCGGATCGGCGGTGCGAAGGAAGATGCGGGGCGCCCTGTGCTGCTGAAGCGCACCAGTTCGTCGGGCAGTTCCAGCGACTCGACGACGGACGGTGGCAAATCCACCGACCAGAAGGATGACGGACATCCGACGCTGAAGCGGGAGCCGGCAACTACTGATAGCGGCAGCACGAATTCCGGCAGCGCAAGCCAGGCTTCTCAGCAACCGCAGGACGATTCTGGTCCCACGCTGAAGCAGGCGCCGCCGGCGTCCGATTTGCTGAACTGACGCAAGGCTTAATTTTTTCGGTGCGCTGTAGCGAACAAAAGATCCCTCGCCGACTAAAGTCGGACGGAGATCCCAAAAAAGGGCCTTCTGCGCCGGCTTAAGAGTGTCTGCGTCAGAACGACGCCGCCCCTCCGGGGCTCCGATATTTTTTCCACTTCACCCAGGACTGCGCTTCGCTCCGTCCTGGGCTAACTGCGACACCACCCTTTCGGGGTTCGACTTTCGTGTGTGATGCTCCACCGCCGTAGGTCAGAGCTAAGTTCTCACGCAGACACGTAAAAGCCCGCTCTACCCGAACAATCCGTTAGATCGAGTTTTCGCCAGCGTGTTGAGACGCACTTCGGCCATTGCAGCCGTCCTGCCGACCTGCCTAGAATGTCTCTATGAAGATGCCGCGTCTGCTTCCCGCCATGGTAGTTGTCTTCCTCGCTTGCACCTCGCTAATCGCCGGCGACAAGAAAGATGAGGGGCTGCAATCTTCCGTAGCATTCGTCGTACTGAAGGACGATAACGGCAAACCCATACGCAACGCGGCGGTGGTTTTGCATCCGGTGAATCAACACGGCAAGCAGGGCAAGGGCGGCTTCGAATTAAAGACAGACAACGAAGGAAAGACCCACTTCGACGGCATTCCCTACGGCACGCTGCGGGTGCAAGTCATCGCTCACGGGTTTCAGACCTTCGGGGACGATTTCAATATCAATCAGCAGGAGCAGGAAATCACGGTGCGCCTGAAGCGCCCACAGGGCCAGTATTCCATTTACGAGAAGCATGATAGCGGTAGCAGTAGCAGCACGCAGCCGAATGACAAACAGCCGTGAGAATCGCTTTTCGCTTTTCGCTTTTTGCTCTTCGCTGGTCGCATTTGGCTATGAGTGTTTGGCTGTTAGCAAACTCCTCTGGCCGCTGCCTAAGAGCTAATGGCTAAAGGCCAACAGCGGATCAGCGAAAAGCAAGCTAGCGAAAAGCCAAAGGTGGCCTCTTCATGATCGAAACCCGCGCACTGTGGACTGACAACGACCGCTTTGTGGGACAGGCGAGCAGCGGACACGCGCTGGTCGTCGATGCTGGAGCGGAGAAATCCGCGAGTACTCCGATGGAACTGGTGTTGATCGGCCTGTGCGCCTGTACTGCCAGCGACGTGGTCGGCATTCTGCGCAAAAAACGCGAACCATTCACCAGCCTCGATGTGCGGGCGGTGGCGGAGCGCGCGGAAAGCTTTCCCAAGGTCTATACCAGGATCCGCCTCATCTATCGCGTCGGCGGAAACGTAACGCATAAGGCGGTGGAAGACGCGGTCCGGCTGTCCAAAGAGAAGTACTGCTCCGTCTCGGCGATGCTGGAAAAGACGGCGAAAATCGAGTTTGAGATTGAGTACTGCTGACTGATCAATAGAGGCCGGGAATGAGCCGCGCAGTGCGGCTGCAGTAAGCGTCATATTCGTCACCGAACTGCGAGCGCAAAAGCCTCTCTTCGGCGTGAATTCGCCCGACCAGCGGCGGAACAAACAGCGCCGCCAACAACAAGCCAACAATAGAGCGAAAAGCCAGCGCCCAACCCAGCATGTTGATTAGCAAGCCGAGATAGCTTGGGTTGCGGACGGCGCTGTAGATACCGGTGGTGACCAGCGTGTGTCCGGGCTGGATCGCGACCAGCCCGCTGAAGCGGCGGCCCAGCGCAAAGACAGGCCAGATCCGCAATGCACCACCGCCGGCATAGAGAACGACGCCAAGCCAGCGAACGGCACCTCCGTCAAGCGTCCAGAAACCGATTCGGTCGGTATAAGCCGGCAAATATGCCGCCACAAATCCCAAGACCGTGAACACTACAAGCACCCAGCGGTTGCTGCGGTCCTCGCGCTCCCCGGAGCTTATGTTGCCTTCGGTCAGTAGAGATACCCCCGATAGGACGAATGTAAGGATCACGACGGCGATCAAGGCAGGATGGGAGAAGAAGGCGGCGAATCCACCCCAGCCGGCTATGGCGAGGGCAAGAAAGACAACGACTGAAGACAAAGAGAAAAATGCCAGTTTGGCTGTAGTTGCCATGACACCAGCCGATCATTTCATATGTAGCAGCGTGGAGACTCGCTCGCACTTAGACGGCGCGGCACCGGACTTCGTTGCCGCAAAATTGCTGTTCGCAGAACGGGCGCCGAGTGAAAAGCGAAAGCCGGTTGCTAGAGGGGGTTTATAATCATGAGTTTGCCTATGACTACTACACAGACGGAATTGCGCCTGGCCGAACGAATGTCGCGGCTGGGAACGGAAACTGCCTTCGAAGTGCTGGTTCGCGCCCGCGCCTTGGAGCGGCAGGGAAAAAACATCATTCACCTGGAGATCGGCGAGCCCGATATGGACACCCCGGCCAACGTGGTTGAGGCTGGCGTTGAAGCGCTGCGCAAGGGCTACACCCACTATGGTCCAGCGGCCGGGCTGCCCGATTTGCGCGAAGCTATTGCGTCCGAGGTCTCCGCCAGCCGCGGCATCAACGTCAGCCCGGATGAGGTGGTCGTGGTTCCGGGTGGCAAGCCGATCATCTTTTTCAGCATTCTGGCGCTAGTGGAAGAGGGCGACGAGGTCATTTACCCGAATCCCGGCTTCCCGATCTACGAATCGATGATCAACTTTGTGGGCGCGAAAGGGGTTCCCCTTCCGTTGCGCGAAGAGAACGATTTCCGGCTCGATGTCAATGAACTGGCCAGCCTCATCAACGATCGCACCAAGCTCATTATTCTGAACTCCCCCCAGAACCCTACCGGCGGCATTATTACCAAGAGCGATGTGGTAGACATCGCCGCCGCTATCGGCGATCGCGACATCATGGTGCTGAGCGACGAAATCTACAGTCGCCTGCTCTTTGAAGGCGAGCCCTACAGCATAGCCTCAGTCGACGGCTTCAAAGATCGCACCATTATCTTGAGCGGCTTTTCGAAGACCTACTCGATGACCGGATGGCGGCTGGGGTATGGCGTAATGCGCCCCGATCTGGCGGCCCAGTTTGCGCGGCTGGCAACGAACTCGACCTCTTGCACCGCGACCTTTACGCAGATGGCGGGGATTGAGGCGGTGCGAGGCGACCAGAGCGAGCCGGAGAAGATGCGCCAGGAATTTCAACGCCGGCGGGATGTGTTCGTCAGCGGACTGAATCAGATCAAAGGCTTCTCCTGCCGTATGCCTAAGGGCGCGTTCTACACCTTTCCCAATATCAAGCAGACAGGCTGGCCGTCGAAGAAGCTGGCGGATGCGCTGCTCGAAGATGTTGGCGTCGCCGGATTGTCGGGAACGGCGTTCGGGTCCTTCGGCGAAGGCTATATGCGGTTCAGCACGGCGAACTCAATCGTGAATTTGCAGGAAGCGCTGAGCCGGATCGAGGATTGGACGAAGAAGAATTTGTAGTGGCAGGATTGCCGGACTTGAAGGGGCACTTCAGCGGTGCCGTAAATAGAGGGTTGAAAACCGGCTAAAGCCCATATTCTAAAAAAGGCGTGCTTTCGGCACGGCTGAACAGATTGCTGAAAAACTCGAAACAGCTGATCCCTCGCCAACACCGCTGGAAAGCTGGCAAGAATTATGGAGTTGTCATTACGAGCGTCCAGTTTTGGCGCGAGGAATCTGCTTTTGCCCGCACCACCAAGAACAGGTCCCTCGCTTCGCTCGTGATGACAATTGCAATAGTTTCGTCGCGATATCCTGCAAGACTCAATAAGTCGTGCCCGGACGCGCCCGAAAGCGTAGGTTTTCCGCAGCCTGTGAAGCCGGACCCTACAACCCTTTGACGTATGCAATGAAACTCTGACTTTAGACGCTAGCCGCTAATTGCTAGTCGCTGACTTTCCATCCCACCGGCTTGCCCTTGTTCTGCTGGTCCAACCACTGTTTGAGCGGGGCGAAATACTCCATCATGGCGCCCGCGTCGATCTGGCGCTCGCCGGTGAAGACGTAGAGTGCGTCCGGCCACGGCTTGCTCTGTCCCATCTCCAGCATGGCGTTGAGCTTGGCGCCGGCGGCCTTGTTGCCGTAAAACGAACAGCGATAGAGCGGCCCGGTGAACCCAGCCTCGCGGCACATGGCGCGATAGAACTGGAATTGCAGAATCCGCGCCAGGAAGTAACGCGTGTACGGAACGTTTGCGGGAACGTGATACTTCGCCCCAGGATCGAAATCGGCTTCGCTGCGCGCGACGGGCGGTGAGATGCCCTGATATTTTTCGCGCATCTCCCACCATGCCTTGTTGTAGTCGGCGGGCTTGATCTGACCGCTGAACACCTTCCAGCGCCACTGATCGATTAACAATCCAAACGGCAGGAAGGCGACTTTGTCCATCGCCATCCGCAGCAGGTAGCCGGTGTCGTCGGTCTGGGGAACGGTCGCCAGCAGCCCGACTTTGTTGAGGTACTCGGGGGTGATCGAGAGCGCGATAGAGTCGCCAATCGCCTCGTGGAAGCCATCGTTGGCGCCATTCTTGAACAGGAAGGGCTGGTGCTCATACGCGCGCTGATAAATGTTGTGCCCCAGCTCGTGGTGAACGGTGACGAAGTCCTCGCCGCGGACCTGAATGCACATCTTCAGCCGCAGGTCGTCGAAGTTGTCGATGTCCCACGCGCTGGCATGACACACGACGTCGCGATCGCGCGGCTTCACGAAGAGCGAGCGCTCCCAGAATGTCTTGGGCAGCGGGGCAAACCCGAGCGAGGTGAAGAAGCCTTCGCCGTACTTGACCATGCCGATCGCATCCACGTTCTTCGCTTTCAGCAGCTCGGTCACATCGTATGGTTGCTTCTGCTGAGGAGGCGCAACCAGCGGATAGATGTTACCCCACTCCTGCGCCCAGGGATTGCCCAGCAGGTCGGCGCGAATCATGCCATTGGCGTCAACCGCGGTCGGACCGTACTTCTCCACCAGCTTGCTGCGGACGTAGGCGTGCAGCGAATCATAAAGCGGCTTCACCTGCTGCCACAGGCGCTCGACATCGGCACTGAACTGGTCGGGGGTCATGTCGTAGCCCGCGCGCCACATGGCACCCAGATCGCTGAAGCCCATCTCCTTCGCACCTTTGTTGCCCAGTTCCACCCAACGCGAGTAGCGGTCGCGCATCGGAGGAGAGATGGTGCGCCAGCCGACCCATAGATCTTTGAGCTCCTCGGGATCGTTGCTGGTCGCCATAATTCGTTCGATCTCGTTGATGTCCAGACATGCGCCGGCATGTTTGCCGGTCTTCGGACAATACTTGCCTTTACCGTAGTCCGCCTCGAGCGACGCCCCGATGCGCGTTAGTTCGGCAAGCTCTTTGGGATCGCTTGGCGCGGGCGCGGGAACGGCAGCCGAAAGCTTCAGCAGCAGCATCTTGCGCGCGAGTTCGTCAGGCAGCTTCAAGCCGTCATAGCGCGTGGTTTGCTTTGCCAGTTCGGTAGTGGCGCCGATCAGGACCTCGTTGGCGTCCGCCGCCATCTGTACGGTGTCGTCGGTGATGAAATTCGACTGGACCCACGACGCACGGCTGGCCTTCACCGCCAGATCGTTGAGCCGGGTTTCGGCGCCGCGCATGAACTCTTCGGCTTCGGCGACGGTGGGCTGACCTTGTTGTGTACTGCTTTGAGGGCTAGCGGAATTAGCAGCTTGAGCGTTCATCGTAAGACCTGAAGTAACCGCGAAAAATAGGACTGAGATGGTAAAAAGAAAATAACGGACGGCGTTGCGCATCGGCACGTAACCTCCGGAATGACATTGTAAATGGCACGGCAAAGAAAGACGCTGTTTCGCTTTCTGGCTGCCGCGCCTAGTTCTTGGCGGCGCGTTCTAAGGAGAGTCTGATTAAGTGTGACTGAAGTCCCTCAGGGGCTTAAAGCCCAGCTCAACTTCGGGCACTTACGGGCGGCCTGAAGTGTCTGCGTGAGAACGGTGTCGCCGCTACGCGGCTCGGAATAATTTCCCACTCCACCCAGGATTCCGCTTCGCTTCATCCTGGGCTAACGACATAGCCGCCCCTGCGGGGCCGGATTTTCGCGGGTCATGTTCCACCGCCAACGATAAAGGTTAGTTCTCACGTATACACTTTAGGCCGTCCCCTTCAAAACCTAGACTTAATCAGATCTTCCTTAGCGCCCATCTCGTGGGCGAAGCAGCTTGTTCTCCAAGCTGCCTTCGCTGAAGGACTCGAAATTGACTGCCGTAAAGGGCCGCCCAACTTCACTGCGATGTCCACCCTTATTCTGCTAGCATTCCTCCGCTATGCCAATGCGCAGATTTTGTTCCGCACTGATCTTCACGCTCTTGATGTCTGTCTTAGCTCAGGCCCAGAATCAGCCGCAAACTATCGTGCTCCACGCGGCACGACTGCTCAACATCGAAAACGGCACGATCGTCAGCCCCGGCGAGGTGCTAATTCAGGGCGAGCTCATCGCGGAGGCGGGGACGAGGGTCAATCGTCCCAGTGGCGCGGAGGTGATCGACCTGGGCGACGCAACCCTAATGCCGGGACTGATCGACGCACACGTTCACCTGTTCCTGCATCCCGGCGCGGAAGACCTGCAGACGGTGGAAGAGTCGATCCCGGAGCGCACGATTCTGGCGACGCTTGCGGCCAAGGCTGATCTGATGGCGGGCTTTACCGCCGAGCGCGACATGGGAACCGAGGGGGCGGGATCCGCCGATACGGCGGTGCGCAATGCCATCAACGATGGCCTGATTCCCGGCCCGCGGCTGCGCGTCAGCGGCAACGCGATTTCCATCCTCGGCGGACATGAAGACGCCATTCGTTTCAACCCAGCACAACACGTGCTCCCCAATGCCACCTACGCGAACAATGCTCAACAGCTGGTGGAGGCGATCCGAGAGCAGGTGAAGGAGGGCGCTGACTTCATCAAGATCTACGAAACCGGGAGAGACTCGCTCGTCGATGGCAAGTTCTCGACTCCATATCAGTACACCGAGTCGCAACTGGCCGCCGCTGTGGAAGAGGCTGCCCGGACTGGAAAACGGGTTGCGGTGCACGCTACCGGAGAGCCGGGCACGCTCTATGCTGCGCAAGCGGGAGTCGAGTCCGTCGATCATGCCTACCAGCTCAACGATGAGACCATGCGCATCATGCGCGAAAAACATATTCCTGCGGTTCCAACGTTTGCGATTGCCGAGTACTTCGCGGATCACGCGGCCACCCCAGCGGCGGGGGAGCGTGAGCGCAAGCTGCAGGAATTCCACGCCGCAGAGTTCAAGAAACAACTGGCGGCAGGCGTGCCAATGGCGGTTGGCTCCGACGTTGGGCCGTTTCCGCATGGAACACAGGCGCGCGAATTTGAGCTAATGGTGCAGTACGGAATGGCTCCGGTGGCGGTTTTGCAGGCGGACTTAATCAATGGGGCGAAACTGCTGGGCTGGGAAGGCCAGATTGGAGCGCTCAAGCCGCGTTACTTCGCCGATATCATTGCGGTACCCAGCGATCCGACAAAGGACATCAGCGCGCTGACGCATGTGAGCTTTGTGATGAAAGGTGGCGTGGTCTACCGGAAGTAAGCTGTAATTACGACAACGGTTGCTGCGACCACGCCGAATTCAGATTTCCTTTTCGTCTATGTCGAATCCTGCCACTGGAGCTGCTCAATGCGTGAAAGCTAAGTAACGACTCCCGGCGGCTGAGAGCAGATACCAGACGATGATTGCTTCAGTCGAATGTTGTAATCTGAACTCAGTCCTGATGTCGTACCAACGCACAATAGAGCAGCTTTACGCGCTCGGGCACGAGCTGGCGAGCACCCCGTCCCACAAATTCGATTTGGCTTATGTACGCGAGATGCTGGAGGCGCTTGCGCATCCCGAGCGGCGCTTTGCCAGCGTGCTGATTGCCGGAACCAACGGCAAGGGTTCAACCGCCGCTACGCTGGCATCGATTCTGCGCGTTGCCGGTTACAAGACTGCACTCTACAGCTCGCCGCACCTGGTGCGCATCAATGAGCGGATCCAGGTGAATGGCGAGGCGATTTCGGACGCGGAATTCGGCGAAGTTCACGACCGGGTGGAGCGCACGGCGCAACAGCTCCTGCATTCCGGCAAGCTGCCCTGGCATCCCAGCTTCTTCGAAATGCTGACGGTGATGGCTTTTGAGTATTTCGCCAGCGTCGCAGTGGAAATCGCGGTGCTGGAAGTCGGGATGGGCGGCAGGTTGGATGCCACCAACGTTGTCGAGCCTCTTATTTCAGTGATCGCCGACATCTCGCTGGATCACCAGAAGTATCTTGGCGACACGATCGGCGAAATCGCGCGCGAGAAGGCCGGCATCATTCGCCGTCATGGAGTGGTGGTGACGCTGCCCCAGCATCCGCAAGCCAACGACGTGCTCGGACACGCCATCCAGGAGTGTGATGGGCGCGCTGTGAGCGCGGCCAAATACGTCCCGCCGGTCTCGCCGGGCGCGGCAGTTTACCTTCACGGACGGCCGACTGCTATCCCTGGGCGCAATCGCTATCCGCTGACGGTGATGGGCGAAGAAATCGCGGTGGACTCGCCGTTGTCTGGACGCCACCAGTTGCGCAACCTCGCGCTGGCGATCGCCACGGCAGAGGAACTTGGGCATTTAGGATTTTCGGTGACGCCCAAGCAGATGGAGCAGGGGATTCGCGAGACCCATTGGCCGGGGCGCTTTCAGGTGCTTCCGCCGTCGGCTGCAACCCATGATCGTGAGATGGTGCTGGATGTCGCGCACAACCCCGCGGGCGCGTGGGCGTTGCGTTCAGCTTTGTCGGAAAACTTCCCCGATCGCGAGCTGACATTCATCTTCGCGGCGATGCGTGACAAACCGATCCAGGAAATCGCTGAAATCCTGTTTCCGACCGCGGAGCAGGTGATTGTGACGCAGGTGTCCAATCCACGCGCCGCGACGGTACAGGAACTGCGCCAGGGGGCGTCGCGAACAGGTGCGGTGTTGTACGCGGAAGATAACATTTCCGCCGCACTCCAGCGAGCGAGAGAGCTGGGCAAGCCGGAGGGACTGATTGTCGTCACCGGTTCGATCTTCCTGGTCGGCGAGGCAATGAGCGCGATGGGAATGAGGGCATGAGTTCACCACAGAGGCACGGAGTGCACCGAGAGAAGGACTCAGGAAAAACCCGTGCTCTCTGTGTCCTCCGTGGTAAAAAATCTCTGCGTCTGAGTGCCTCTGCGGCGAGAAAGATTTGATGCTAGTGATCAATGGGACCAAATGTGCGAATCGGCTGAGGTAGGCATGACGACGGTCGATCCACAGCTCGTGACGTCACCTGCGCGCCGCGGTTCCCTGCTCACCCGGTTGCGCTCGTACTTTCTTTTTGTGCCTCTCGTGTATTTCTATACCGGTGCACTGGGCGCCCTCGCGCTTCTGGCCTCGCTGTTCAGTGGCAGCGAGCGCGTGCAGCACTGGTTCGCGCACACCTGGGCCAGCCTGATTCTGAACTCGACGGGGATCCGAGTCCGGGTTGAAGGCGCGGAGCACATCGATGCATCGCAGGCGGCGATCTATGTAGCAAATCATCTCTCGGCGATTGACATTCCGGTTCTCTATGCGCGCTTGCCGGTGCACTTTCGCATCATGGCGAAAAAGGCATTGTTCCGCTATCCATTCCTTGGATGGTATCTGACGCGGTCGGGCCAGATTCCCATCGATGCCGGCGACGCGCACAAATCGCTGCGCAGCTTGAACCGCGCCAGCGAGTCACTGCGGAAGGGCACGCCGCTGGTGGTTTTCCCCGAGGGAGGACGCTCGGCCACAGGGCACCTGCAGGAATTTATGGGCGGAGCGTTCTACGTAGCCATCCGAGCACAGGCTCCGGTGGTGCCGATGGCGATTGTCGGCAGTTACGAATTACTGCCGATGAACAGCTTCCATTCGCTTCCCGGTGTGGTCGAATTGATCGTCGGAGAACCGATTTCCACCAAAGGCATGCACTTGCGCGAGATGGACAAGCTTGCGTCACGAGTACGGGAGGTGGTCGCTGCCATGTATTATTCGCGTGCGAAGATTGCACCTATGCCAGCGAAGCATGACGAGCGCGCTGCGAAGCCGCTGCTAACCCCGGAGTTGTAGCGCAGAAGGAAGCATGAAGCCACGCATTGCCATCCCGGTGCCCAACTCGAAGCGGCCGCTTTACGTGACGGTTGCGCTGCCACAATACGAGAAGGCGGTGCGCAACGCCGGAGGCGAGCCGGTCGCCATTGAGGTGAACGCAACCCCATCGCAAATTGCGCAGGCGGTGAAGAGCTGCGATGCCGTGTTGTTGCCCGGCAGTCCGGCGGATGTCGATCCGGAAAAGTATGGCGCAACCCGCCATCCCGATAGCGCGCCATCGGACTCTTTTCGGGACAACACCGACGAACTGCTCTTGCAGGACGCCTACAACATGCGTAAACCGGTGCTCGGTATCTGTTATGGACTGCAGTCGCTGAACGTCTGGCGGACCGGAACGTTGGATCAGTCGTTGCCCGCCGGCATTAAGCACAACGCGGGCCGACTGGTAGCGCAGGCCCATCGCGTGCAGGTCGATCCGGAATCGAGGCTGGCTGGGATTCTGCGAGACGCGGGTGCGATGCCGGAAACCAACGAACTCGTGATTCCGGTGAACTCCAGCCATCACCAGGCGCCTGAGATGCTGGGTGACGGGTTGCGGCTGGCGGCGTGGTGTCCGGATGATCGCGTCAAAGAAGCAGTCGAAGGAACCGCGGCCGATCATTTTGTGCTGGGGGTGCAGTGGCATCCTGAGCGCACCTATGACAGCGAGCCGGCATCGCGGGCGATCTTTCGCGCGTTTGTGCACGCGGCGGAGAACTGGCATCGCCGGCTGGCGGAGAAGCAACAGGACTTCGAATCGGTTAGGCGCAAGAGCTAGGTCACGACAGAGGCTTATTTTTACCACAGAGGCACAGAGACACAGAGGCTTCTTTTCGCCACCGAGCACACGGAGAGCACGGAGGAAGTTATTTTTGGGCTCTTAGCTGTTGCCACATAGGGGAGTGGACGTGATTCGGTTTCTTCTAAGAGCTAGGACTTAAATCTAATACCGAACGCTAAGAGCTAAGCGCCAAAAGCAAAGCCACAAAAGCGGCCTATCCAATTCTGTGTCTCTGTGTCTCTGTGGTGACCCATTAGTTCTCCGTGTTCTGCTCCGTCGTGAAAGCACAGCCTGCATCGCGGAACCATGTTCGCCGTTTTGTGATGTGCGGCGTCTTCGAGTACTCTGATCTCTTATGCTCGACCTTGCGTTCGTACGCGATCATTTACCTCTCATTGAAGAAAAGCTACGGCAGCGCGGCATGAATCCGGATGCGGTCCTGGGTAATTTTCACGCGATTGATTCCGAGCGGCGCGCTGCCATCACCGAAGCCGAAACCCTGAAGGCCCGGCGCAACAAGGCGACGGAAGAAATTGCCAGGCTCAAGAAAAATAAACAGGACGCCCCCGCGTTGATAGCTGAGACCAAGGACCTGCGCGACAAGATCTCCGAGGCCGAGAAGCGCGCCGAGGAGTCCGACGCGAAATTGCGTGGCGTACTGACCGGCATTCCTAACCTGCCGGACGACTCTGTGCCTGTGGGCACCAGCGAGGCCGACAACGTCGAGGTGCGCCGCTGGGGTTCGCCGCCGCAATTCGAGTTCGCTCCCAAGCCGCATTGGGAGCTGGGTGAAGAACTGGGCGTTCTCGATCTGGAACGGGCAGCCAAGCTCACCGGCGCGCGTTT
Source organism: uncultured Acidobacteriaceae bacterium (assembly GCA_963785825.1). Taxonomy (GTDB): domain Bacteria; phylum Acidobacteriota; class Terriglobia; order Terriglobales; family Acidobacteriaceae; genus Bog-257. The sequence continues at coordinate 598,462 of CAWAWQ010000006.1, forward strand.
TGCCGTGTACTGGGATTTGGGCGCGAAGCTCGAGCGGGCGCTGATGAACTTCATGCTCGACCTGCACACCCGCGAGCACGGCTATACCGAGGTGCTGCCGCCGTTCCTGGTCAACGCCGATTCGCTGTATGGCACCGGCCAGCTTCCGAAGTTCGAAGCGGACCTGTTCAAGGTGCCGCATGGCGAGCGAAACCTCTATCTCATTCCGACGGCCGAAGTCCCGGTAACGAATCTTTATCGCGATGAAACGCTGGATGGTGCGCGTCTGCCGATCTCGCTGACCGCGTACACCCCCTGCTTTCGTAGCGAAGCCGGATCGTACGGCAAAGATGTCCGCGGCATCATCCGCCAGCACCAGTTTCAGAAGGTCGAACTGGTGAAGTTCACTAAACCCGAGCAGTCGTGGGAGGAACACGAGAAGCTTACGCGCAATGCGGAAGCTGTTCTGCAGAAGCTGGGGCTGCATTATCGCGTGGTGAGCCTGAGCACGGCGGACCTGGGTCCTTCATCCGCTAAGACCTACGACCTGGAAGTGTGGCTGCCGGGGCAGCAGCTGTTTCGCGAGATCTCTTCGTGCTCGAATTTTCTGGACTATCAAGCACGGCGGGCCAACATCCGCTATCGCCCGGAAGGTGCGAAAAAGACGGAGCTGGTGCACACGCTGAACGGCAGTGGACTGGCGATCGGCCGCACCTGGGTGGCGATTGTGGAAAACTATCAGCAGGCCGACGGCAGCGTGCTGATACCCGAAGCGTTGAGACCGTATATGGACGCGGAGAGGATTATCCCAAAGAAGTTCTGAAAGCCCAGCCTCCGAGTTTCGAGTTCCATTCTTTGCAGTTTCAGATGTTCTGGCGCGGTAGGTACTTGCCACGACTGTCATCCTGCGCGGATCCCGCCGGACTCAACTACTTCCTCAATGCGACTGTACGCTCGCTTCCACACCCCGCAGTTTCGCCCACGCGGTCACGAACAACACAAACCAGATCAGATCAACAACCGCCGTACCCAAGTTTTCCTTCGGGACACGCCCCACCGCATAGAGCCAAAACACAGCCACCGGATACAACAGCTTCTCCAGCAATAGCGCTGGCATCAGTGGCAGATAGCGCGCAGGATCGCGCGAGATGATAAGAAAAGCAACCTGCCACGCCAGCGCCACTCCGACAAACCCGTAGTAGAACGCGGGATGGGTGATCGCCGGAGGTTGCTGCCGGCCGATCAGTTCTTCCATAAAATACAACGGCACAATTTCCAGCAGCCCAATAATTCCGGCGACCAAAAATACCCAATGGGCGAACCGAACCGCTCTGTTGTCAGTCATCGCGATGCACCGTCTCCATGGAAAACGCGGGAAGGCATACGGCGATGTACTCCGCGCCCTCAGCGTTGGGAGTTGAGTATTGCACCCATTCGCCGGCATGGGCAATAACAGCTTGACCCGCGTGCACGTCGAGTTCGCCGCTACGGTGTTGTACTCGCAACAGGCCGCGGAGCACCAGCGTGAATTCGTCGAATTCCGGAGTTTGCCCCGGCTCCGTCCAGCCCTGCGGGCTGCGCATATGCGCGATGCTGACGGCCTCGTGTTTTGAGTTCACTCGGCCAATGTATTCGTCGATCAGCTTAGGTTTATTGCCGGCGGCGGTGATGCGGGTCGGCTGCGGGATAAGGGTCGGCATGGGGAAATTATAAAAGTGGATGGTACATCATGGATGTAGCTTTCGTTCCAATGAGCGCCGTGTCAACGCCGCTCACTTGTTTGCGCCTGATACTCCAGCTCATCTCACAGATGCCCGGACCAAGAGCGAAGTCCCTCAGGGGCTGAAGTGTCTGCGTCAGAACGGTGTCGCCGCTACGCGGCTCGGAATAATTTCCCACTCCACCCAGAATTCCGCTTCGCTTCATCCTGGGCTAACGACATAGCCGCCCCTGCGGGGCTGGATTTTCGCGGGTCATGTTCCACCGCCAAGGCTAAAGATTAGTTCTCACGCACACACTGAAGCCCTGTTCTAAGCGGGTCTCACCGGCACGGCTCAAGCCGGGCCCTTTCAAAACCGATTTATGAGAGGGCTTCTCGATCTCCCGCTGCTCGCGATTTCGTCCGACCTTACTTGATCGCCGCCTCATCGCACCTCCTATAATTCCGGCACTGCCGTTGCGGCGTGGCTGAGCCGGGCCAAATCCCTCGTTTCCTCATCCTGGCTGCCTTAAAGGGCAGGTTTGCTCAACCGAACCGCCATAAATTTCTTATATCGCTCTCATTAAGCATTTCGATTGGCAAACCACGAAGTCCTTGCGATAGCCTGTTGCATGCACCCCCGCTGCAGTCATCCCATCGTTACTTCACGAGAGGAGGTCCATGCCTACCGAACTTCGCAATTTTCTCGCGCTCTCCTATGACGAGCTCGAAGATCTGAATCTGCGCGCCAAAGAACAGCGGAAGAACCGCGTTCCTCTGCACGAAATTCAGGAGGAGCGGCTGAAGTATCTGACCGACGAAAAGCGCATCAAGGCGGTCACCGTGCTGTTCAGCGACCTTGAAGGCCGCCTGCACATGCTCGATTACGACAAAAAGTTCCTGCTGAAAAGCTGGGACAACCTGACTTTCGACGGCTCCTCGATTCGCGGCTTTACCGCGCAGCGCGAAAGCGACCTGCGCCTGGGGATCGACTGGCCGTACTTCTACTGGGCGCCGGCCGACGTCTTCGGTCCCGGTAAGGTCCTGGTGTTTGGCGATGTGATCGACAAAGGTGGAACCCCCTATGCCGCCGATATTCGCGGCGTGCTCAAGACCTACGCCGATCAGTTATTCAAGAGCGACGGGCATACCCTCAACGCGGCCAACGAAATCGAGGGTTTTCTGTTCAATGGGCCAGATGCGGAGCGGCGCTACCATGAGACGGGAAAATTCGAGTACGTAAATACTGGCGGCTATTATCACTCCCTGCCCGGCGACCCATTGCGCACGTTCATCGACACTACCGCTGAAGTGCAGCGCTCGATGGGATTCCAGAACGAAAAGGACCACCCCGAAGTTGCTCCGTCGCAGTTCGAGATCAATTACAGCTATTCGGAAGTGGTTAATGCAGCCGACCAGATTCAGATTTACAAGCTGATCTGCCGCCAGGTCGCGACCAAAATGGGTCTGACAGCTTCGTTTCTGCCGAAGCCGGTGGTGGGCGTGAACGGCAGCGGCATGCATACCAATGTTTCGGTCAGCAAGAACGGCAAAAACTTGTTCTGGGATGCCAAAGGCGAAGAAAAACTGAGCAAGATGGGCTGGTCGTTTATCGATCGTGTTTTGACGCACGGAAACGACGTTTGCCTGATGCTGAATGCCAGCGTAAATGCCTATCGCCGCCTGGATCCCCACTTCGAAGCACCCAACCAACTCAAAGCTTCACCGGTGGATCGCGGCTCCATGATTCGAGTTCCGATCGGCAACGAGCGCAGCATGCGTGTCGAGGTACGCTCGGTGAGTCCCGACGCTAATCCCTATATGGTGATGTATGCGGTGTTCAAATCAGGACTCGACGGAGAGACGGCAAAGATCAAGAACCTGCGCCAGGCCGAGCGTTATCTGCCGGACAATATCTATACCGCGATCGACAACTTCCGCGCGGCGAAGTGGACCACAAGCATCCTGGGCGACGATGTGAAAGGCCGATATGCCGACCTGAAACAGGCGGCGGCGGACCGTTGTCCACGCCTGCTGGGAACGTTCGTCAAGGCAGCTGAGGTCCAGTACCACCATGACGTCTATAACCAGTACCTGTGGAACCTGTTCTAGGTATCAAGTCGGCTCTATTGGAACCCTAGGGCGCACTTTCGGGTGCGCCCTGTTGTTTTTCTAAACGTGAATCACCGCTGGTTATGCCATCTATAAAAAAAATGAATTTTACAGATTGCGGGTGCTGCTTCTAGACTTCCTTCACTTGAACTGGATTTTCCGGAAGAGACTATTCCAGGAAGATCCTCTTCTCATTTCCCAGGACCGGGAGCTTCCGGCTCCCAGGGATGATTCCTTAGCCGACCGATATTTTGCTGCTCGGCAATTGCTTCTCTACCTCGAATCGAAAACGAAGAGTCACAGCGATGATGTTTTACCACAGCCGGAGGTCACACTTGAATAAATGCCAAAGCCTGGCCCGTGTTTCATCGGCGCTCGATAGTTCGAAACGAGTAAGCCTCGTTTCAAGCCTTGCACTGCATGTCGACAAAATCCCTCAACCCCCGCACAGCGATCTTCTCAGGAAGGTTGCCATGGTTGCGTTGTACGTTGGATTGACATGCGTTAGCTACGCCCAGAATGGACCGGGATCTAAGCCAATCGACGAAGCTTCGGGGGCGAATCAAACGGACACGCCTGCGGCTACATCGGCTCCCGTTCCCGCTGCGCCAACCCCTCTTCCCACGCCCACAATTACAGGCCCGCTCCAGGCAGCTTTGCCAATCAACATCGAAGCTGGGCCGCTGGGCAAGTTGAGTCTGAACGGCGTGGTTAGCGGCGTCGGGCTGTTCCAAAACAACGCCATAGCGGGCAATAACGGGGCAGAAGGCGCTTTCAGCAATGCGCAAATCTTCTTTCAGAAGCCATCTGGCTGGTTTCAATTCTATGTTCAGGCGGGCGCCTACGACATTGTCTCTCTGGGTTCGCCGTTTATCTCGAACGCGAAAACCAACGACGACCTCTGGGGCCCGGTTCCCGTCGCTTACGTGAAACTGGTGCCAGCGAAGAATACCAATCTCTTGATTGGGATACTGCCAACGTTAATGGGCGCTGAGTTCACCTTTGACTTCCAAAACGTGAACATCGAGCGCGGCCTGTTGTGGAACCAGGAAAATGCGATTACTCGCGGCGTGCAGATCAATCAGACTTTAGGGAAGTTCACCGCATCGTTCAGTTGGAACGACGGTTACTATTCCAACCGCTACTCGGGACTGAGCGGCGCCCTGACTTACACCAACGGCCCCCATACCTTGACTTTTGCCGGCATGGGATACCTTGGGCAGACTGCTTGGCAAAACTTGGCCACTCCCGTGCAAAACAACAGCACGATGTACGTCGTCGGATACACGTATACCAAAGGGAAATGGATTGTTCAGCCTTACTTTCAATACAGCAACGTTCCAACCAATCCTGCGATTGGCGTAACCCACGGCGCCTCCACATGGGGCGGCGCCATTTTGGCAAGCCGCATATTGAAGCGTGGGTTTTCGCTTGCTGGACGCTGGGAATACATCGGGAGCACGGGAACTGCTGCTCAACAAGCCGTCAACCTGATGTACGGCCCGGGTAGCACGGCTTGGTCGCTTACGATGACCCCCACCTATCAATACAAAAAGCTGTTTACTCGCACGGATATTTCTTTCGTACAAGCCAACAACTTCACCTTGGGTGATGCCTTTGGGTCCTTTGGCACAAAGGGAAGTCAAACCCGCGGGGCAGTGGAGGTAGGTTTGCTGTTTTAGCCGGCAGCCGAAAACGACAACTATGCGAACCGACCGAGCCGTGAGACGAGCGGTAGAGGGTCAAGCGGCTTGCAACCAGTAACCAATTACTCGATTTAAGGAGCGACGTGATGGCTGCCAGTCAAAAGCAAGGAGCGTATTTAGGTATCACATTGGCGGGATTTACAGCATTTCCTGCCGGCATAGTTGCGGGCGGAGGCCTGGGTAAGGTTATTGCAATCGTGGGAGCGGCCTTGCTGGTCTATGCCGTTTTCGGATTTTACTGGCTCAAAGATGTTCCATCCGTTGATTGAGCTGACCAATGCTTTATGGAAAGGAAAAAGATATGAAGATTTTAGGTGTCTTGTTGGCTATAGCAGGTTGGCTGATTCCTGTCGGCTCACTGGCTTTCACTCATTCACTTGCTGCCAGATTTACTTTAGTCGCGATAGGAATGTGCGTTTCATTGCTTGGAATTTTGGGCGTGTTGAACCATGCTCATTTGAAAAAAGCCATTTGGAAAATATAGCTGCCGAGATTAAGCCTCTGTTGAAGTATCTGCGGCGCAACCGGTACTGACTTTGGTGTGCGGAAACCAATCCTTCGAAGGAGAGATAGATGAAATTGCGGGTACGGAAGAATTGGCTGGCGGCTGTAATCCTGCTGGTTTTGGGTTGCGGTCTGTGGGCATCGGCTCAAACTCAAACTGCGCCAGCAGCGAGCGCTTCATCCACGCCAGCCACGGCGGCGCCCGTGCACACGCCGGCAGTCGCGCCCAGCATGGACGCGCCTTTGAATGTGAAGGCTGCTCAGCCACCGTCACCGGAGGAGTTGGCTAAGGGTGACCCCAGTGGCACCAAGACCGGCACAGTAAGCGACGTGATCGTGTCCGATACGAACAAAGGACTGACTCTGGCTGACACCGTCAATCAGGTTGGTCAAAACCGGATCGCGATTAACTTCGTCTGGACTTTGATAGCCGGCTTTCTGGTCATGTTTATGCAGGCGGGCTTTGCGCTGGTAGAGACTGGCCTATGCCGCTCTAAGAATGCCAACCACACCATGATGATGAATTTCATGGTCTACGGTTTTGGCTTGTTCGCCTTCTGGGTCTGCGGATTTGCGATTCAGATGGGCGGCGGCGCTCCCTATTCCACACTCGGTGGCGCGTTTCCCCTGAACTCCGAACATACCGTGAGTCTTCTTGGCAAGACTTGGGGTCTCTGGGGTACGCACGGTTTCTTTCTGACCCAGGCCGGCAGCTATGACGTGGCTGTCATGGTGCTTTTCCTGTTCCAGATGGTCTTTATGGATACTGCCTTGACCATCGTGACCGGGGCAGCCGCGGAACGCTGGAAATACGTGGCATTCGCCGTGTCCTCGATATTCATGGGGGCGATTACCTATCCTTTGTTCGCCAATTGGGCTTGGGGAGGTGGATGGCTGTCGCAGCTGGGCGCCAACTTTGGATTGGGGCATGGATATTGCGACTTCGCCGGATCAGGTGTGGTGCACGCCGTGGGTGGCATTAGTGCGCTTGCCGTTTCCATGATCGTCGGGCCTCGCATTGGCAAGTACTCGCGCGATGGCAAGCCTAACGCCATGCCGGGGCACGATATCGTGATCGTGCTCGCCGGTTGCTTCATTCTGGCCTTCGGCTGGTTCGGGTTCAATCCTGGAAGCACTCTCGCCGCATCCGGCAACGGCGCTTTACGGATCGGCTCTATCGCAGTGAATACCATGCTTGCCGGATGTACCGGTTCATTCGGATCCATTCTCTACATGTGGATACGCTACGGGAAACCGGATGCTTCGATGTCAGGCAATGGCTTATTAGCGGGCCTGGTAGCCATCACCGCACCCAGCGGATTCGTGAACACAATTGGTGCAGCCATCATCGGACTCGTGGCTGGTCTGCTTGTCTGTGTCAGCGTTGAATTTGTGGAGCGCGTTCTGAAAGTTGACGATCCTGTCGGCGCCATTTCAGTGCACGGAACCAACGGACTTTGGGGCGTCATTTCAGTGGGCCTATTCGCCGACGGCACCTCGAACTACGGCGGCAGTTGGAACGGGGTCAATGGCTCGGTGAGAGGCTTGTTCTATGGCGATCCGGGACAACTGGTAGCGCAGCTGATCGGCGTAGTCACGCTGCTTGGTTTCGTCTTCAGTTTCTCGTATGCGGCGAACTACGTGATTGACTTGATCGTTGGACAGCGAGTCAGCCCGGCTGACGAACTCGAAGGCTTGGACATCCCCGAAATGGGAGCGCTCTGCTATCCGGAGTTCGTGCTGAAGCCGGAAGGCGTAGGCGCTGCCATGGCCGCAGACTGACAATCATCCGAAGGAGATACAGGAAAAGGCAACTCTATGACGAACAGTGTTCTTTCGACCCAAGGCCAACTGGCAGAATTTCCGGCGGATTTGCAGGGTTCCAGATGTCAGGATCTTTCGCTCATGGCCAGGGAACAGCTAAGAGAAGGCTTGGAACATCTTCAGTTGGGAGAGGCTGCCGAAGCCGTAGCCGCCCTCTCTCGCAGCGTCCAATACGCTCCCGAAGTCGCGGGTGCGCATGTATTTCTGGGTATAGCGCATGCGCTGACCAACAACATTTATCCGGCGATCGACCATCTGGAAGAGGCTGCAAGGCTGGAGCAAGCTAGCTTCGCAGCCCATTACACCTTGGCACAATTACATTTCAAACTGCGCATTCAGCAGAAGGGTTATGAAGCCGCGGAGCGAGCGCGACAGTGTTTGACGACAATCGAAGAGCGAAAAATGCTGACTCAATTGCTGCGGGATGAGAAAGCGCGTGAAAGAAATGGTATCGCCCGGCCCGGGTTCCACAAACCCTTTGGCGTTCCTGCGCTTTTGATCATGGCAAGCGGTGTGGCGGCTATTGTGTTCGCTTTCCTGGCACACATGCGCTGATGGAGCCGACCGGGTTGACTGGAGTGAACGTGATTGAAACCGTAGTTAGAACGGTGAAGCAACAGCGGCTGGTGTGGTCTTCTGCCATCATCGTGGCGCTGGTTCTGATTCTGGTGGCACACGCCCCGATTCTTCCCGTGCTGGCCGGCTGCATCATTGCGCTGGCAGTATCGGCTCTGCGTTCTTTGTCTCGGAATCCCAAGAGCTTGCCACCGCGGGAACACCGATGAATACCTCGCTGCAGATCCTGCTCTGCATTGCGGTAATCATTCTTGCCGCCAAGTTGGCAGGCGCACTGACCGCGCGGCTCGGCCTGCCGCTGGTCTTAGGCGAATTGCTTGCCGGCGTGGTTCTGGGACCCACCTTCTTGAACATCTGGTCCGTCTCATGGCTGGCTCACCCCGCTTCTGGGGACAGCGTCCCCGTGGCCAGCGTCTTTAAGGTTCTGGCGGAGATCGGCGTAGTCCTGCTGATGTTTGTTGCCGGTCTCGAGACCGACTTCGAGATGATGCGCAGCGCCGTGGCTCCCGCCTTCTGGGCAGCAACGGGTGGAGTTATCCTCCCCATGACGGCAGGCGCTTTTCTCGCGCGGAGAGCGGGCTTGGTCTGGCCGGAAGCGATCTTCGTCGGTACGATTCTCACCGCAACAAGTGTCACCATCACGGCGCAAACGCTCATGAATCTCCAGCAACTCCGCTCCAAAGCGGGGTCGACGATTCTAGGAGCGGCGGTTATTGACGACGTTCTTGGTCTCATTGTGCTTTCGCTGGTGATTGCGATTGCTCCCCAGATTGGAGCGGGCGGGGCAACACCGTGGCGAGGCATTACGATTACGCTGGTCGAGATGTTTGTCTGTCTCATATTGATGTTTTCTTTGGGGCCGCCCATGACCCGTTGGATCGTCAGGCAAGCGGCGCAGCTGCACGGCCATCACACGGAAGCCGCGTCCGCTTTGATAATCGCCTTTCTGGTGGCGTTTCTGGCGCAGCGGCTCGGCGGCTTGGCCGCGATCACCGGGGCCTATCTTGCTGGACTGTTTGTGGCGTCGACCCCGGCCCGCGAGAAAATTTCCTACGAGATCCATCCCATGGTCAACTCGCTGTTCGGGCCAATCTTCTTCGTGTCCATTGGACTCGAAGTAAATGCGCGCCACCTGTCCGGAGGCATGGGCTTCTTTCTCGCCTTGCTGGTCATCGCAATTGTGGGAAAGATTGCCGGCTGCGGACTAGGGGCGCGATTGAACGGCTTCAGCAACCGAGAGTCGCTTATCGTTGGTGTCGGCATGATTCCTCGTGGAGAGGTTGGCCTTATCACCGCCAGCCTTGGGCTAGCTGCGCACCTGGTCACGCGCGACTTGTACCTGCAGGCAGTCGTGCTGGTGCTCATCACGACTTTGATCACGCCGCCGCTGCTGCGTTTTGCTTTCCCACAGCAATTAGAACTGGAAACCACGCCGCTGGACAGTATCGCCGGGCTGGGAGAGATTGCCAAAGCCGCAAAACAAACTGGGTGACGCCGAGGGAAACACCAAGCCCGCGGTTGTTGGCTATGCACCCCATGTTGGTGAAAGATTTTTGAAGTGAATCGCGTACATGAATCGAAGACAAGGAGCTGTGATGACCAAGCTTGAAGCGATCGTGCAACCTGCCAGATTTGAAGCTGTCAAGGATGCTCTCATCGAGATCGGTGTGCAGGGCATGACCATTTCCGAGGTGCGCGGCCACGGCCGCCAGAAGGGCCACACCGAACACTATCGTGGCCGTGAATACAGCGTTGATCTCTTACCCAAGGTGAAAGTCGAGATGGTACTGGAGGAGGAACTGGTAGATGGAGCTGTCGCGGCGATCCTGAAGAGCGCTTCGACCGGTAAAATCGGCGACGGCAAGATTTTTTTGTCAAAGATTGATGAAGCCATTCGCATTCGCAATCAAGACCGCGGAGCAGCTGCGTTGTAGTCGAGGTCTTCCCGGCCGCTTGCGTCACGAGTATCTTGGAACAGATTGATGTTCGAGTACACGCGATGAAGCGACGCAGCCCGCTCATTTCATCTCCGCTGGAATGGTTTCTAAGTGCGAATCCCGTCGCGCCCCCGGCCATTCCGGTGTTGGCTGAGCGCGGCGGCACACAGTTGAAGACGCCTCGGCCAGTGCTGGTGGTGGACACACGGGAGCAGAATCCCTTCGACTTCTCTCGTTTCCAAGGATGGTTCAGCGGAATCGAACGCCGAGCGCTGAAGCTGGGCGACTACTCCATCGCCGGGCTGGAAGATTACTGCGTGGTGGAACGCAAGGATTTGCCCGACCTGGTTCGTTCTTTCACGGCCGAGCGCCAGGTGTTTGTTAATCGGCTACGCCGGATGGCCCGTTATCCTCGAGCGCTGCTGGTGGTAACGGCCGCGTTGAGCCAGATCAAGTCTCCCTACCCGCATTCAGGCGCCAAGCCCAACCAGATCACCCAAGCGCTGATAGCCGTGCTCACGGGATTGCACGTGCCCTTTCTGTGCACCGAAACTCACGAGCTTGGCGAGGAGCTTCTGGCGTCATATCTGTACCAGGTTCACCTGTATCACTGGCTGGAAGAAAATGGGTTTGGCCCCACGCTGACCGACGACGGGCTATGACCTTTTAGATTCGAGGGCGCCTGCCGTTTATTTGGCTACAGGCATGGTTCCCCACGAGAGCTTTTCGTGACATGCCATGCATCCGCGGCGAGCCGCTTTGAACGGTTCCGTCTGTCGATCTTATCGAACAACGGATCACGGTCCACCGAGGGATAGGCACAGAAATTGTGGTCTGTGGCGGCGTTGAGTAACTGAATGGCGGGTTGCTCCTGAAAGCCGGCCTGTCTTACTGACGGCTGACGCCTACCAACTGCTGTACGCAGTTCCTTCGCTGGAGTTCTGATCGCTGCCGCTATGGACGTCGATGATTCCGGGATCGGTCTGATCGGGCGACATGATACTGTCGTCGGTAACTGGGACCCAGCTATCGCGCGAATTGGTGAACGGATCCTTAGGAAGCTGCTTGAGATAGCCGGCATCGACGAGGTCTTGCAGCGATTGCGGGGCCTTCTGCTTGTCGAGCGTGTACTGGTCGATGAGCGAACGCATAGTGTAGAGATCGTCGCGTAGCGCCGTCTCCTTGGCGTGGAGAATGGACGACGAGTAATTCGGGATGGCGAGCGAGAGCAGGATGACGATGATGCTGATCACCACCATCAACTCGATCAGAGTAAACCCGCGTTGCCACCGCCGCCGCTTCATAACTTGAGCTACCACGCTTGAGCTACCACGTTTTGTACTTCGTCCCATCCAAGCCGGTGCGTTCCGACTTGGTATAAATATCGAACACGTTCTGCCCGCCCCAGGAATCCGAGTCCGGATCATCCTGCACCGAGCGCAGGCCCCACTCGTCCTTCCCGGTCATGGGATCGGTGGGAATCCGCCGCAGAAAGCGCATCTTCTTGCCGTTCGCGTCAACCCCCTTGACCAGGGTCTCCAGATCGGGAGGGTAGCCTTGGCTGTCCACCTTGACCTGAAATGCGCCACGGTCGGCAGCGTCCTTGTAGCGATCGATGGCGTCGCGCAACTGCCACAGGTCGCGCCGCAGCTCGCGTTCCCGGGTCCGCTGAATGGTAATGCGCATGACCGGCGTCGCCATGGCCGTCAGAATCATGAGGATGGTCATCGCGACCACCAGCTCGACTACAGTAAAGCCATTCCGGCGCCGCATTCGGCCTACACGCGCGCTTCGATAGGAAATTGACTCCGATATACCGGCTCCGGGAACCGGCGGGACGCGAGTGGAAATTACAGGAAACACCGCTTGTATTTTAAACCTTCTCCGGCACTTCAGCTCCACCGGACTATTAAAGGCCAAGATCGGCCTCGCAGGATATTCAGGGGCGCCGGAGTGCAGTCCCGGCGCGCTGCTTCCTGAGGTTTAGACGGTGAGTCTAGTGAACCGTCACAATCGCCTGCGAGCCGCTTGCGGGAGTGCTTTGCATGTTCGCGTTCTTCAAGACGGCGCGATTGATGCTGAGCGTGGATTGCCCCGGAGCCCGCGCCTGGAACGTCAGGGTGAACACCGATCCATCCCCTGAGATGCCGTTTGCTCCCGGAGGCCGTGACGCCGTGAGTTGCAGGATTCCAGCCATGCTGTCGTCACGATTGACGAGCGCGACCGTCTGTCCATCCTGGGACAGCAGAGTTCCGTTGGAGACGTTCAGCAACTGCAGGACGCGGGGATTGTAGAGTACCTGGACGGGGACCGAAAAGACATTCTGGCCGCCGGTCAGGTTCACGTTGACGGTGAACGTCGAACCAACCGCCTGATCGAGAGTGGGCGGGTCGAAGCTAACGATGGCGCTACCTGGAGGCGCCGAGGCCGTGGGCGGTGCCGCTGCAGCTCCGGCCGGCGCCGCATTGGATTGCGGCTGGCCCTGAGGCGGTTTCGGCCGCATGGGATTGTTGGTGGCTCCCTGCGGATTCCCCGGCGGGCCTTGCTGCTGGCTGTTATTTGGCTCGGAGGTATGCCGCAACGAAAGCGTGTTCGCAGTCCCGACGTCGATCGCCTTCAGATTGCTGGCATTCAGGTCCTGAGCGCGCACAATGTGCGGAATCAGGATAAAGACGATTTCGTTGTCTTTGACTTCTTTGGTCTCTTCGGCAAACAGATATTTAAATAGCGGAATCGAGGCCAATCCTGGGATGCCGGACAGCGACTTGGTCTGGGTATTCTCCAGAATGCCGCCCAGGATGTTGACCTCGCCTTCCTTCATGCGGATTTCGTTTTCAATCTTGCGTTGCCCGATGACCGGCTGCTGAATGCCACCAATGTTCTGGTAGGAATCTACCGCCGAGATGTCCATGGCGAGCTTCAGCGTGACTTCGTCGAGGCCATGCACGTGAGGCGTGATGTCGATATTCACGCCAACGTCGATGTAATTGAACTGCGTATTGACCAGCGGGTTGATGCCGACGCCGCCGATGCCGGGCTGAAATGAACCGGTGGCGACGGGAACGCGCTCGCCGATCTTCAACGATGCTTTCTGGCCGTCAGAGGCGCGAATCTGTGGCTGCTGAATGAGCTTGCTGCTGCTGTCGCTCATCAGGAAGTTAGCGGTCGCGGCCGGGATTGTCACCGCAAAATTCGTTGCATTCAGGTTGGCAAAAGTGTTGAGGGTAACGGTACCGGTGTTCCCGGTGGAAGTGCTGGCCGTTCCTCCGTTTCCGGCATTGCCGGTCACAGTGGTCGATGTGGTGGTTCCGGTATTCTGCTGTAACTGAACACTGACGCTGGTGGGCGGGTTAATGCCCAGGTTACGCAGCTTGTCGCGCGTGACCTGCATGATGGCAACTTCCACCACGACCTCAGGCTTGGACTTGTCGAGGTCCTCGATCAGCTTCTGCGCCATCGCGATCTGGTCGGGCGTGCCGCGCACCACGATGGCCTGCTGTGACGGGAACTGTTGCAGACGCTGGGTGTCCAGCAGAGTACGCAGAATATTGACCAGGTCCTGCAATTCGTTGGGCAGAGAGAGATTATTCAGATAAAAAGTGCGGATAACGCTCTGCTCCAGCTCTTTGCGTTTGGCCGGGGTGTCGGCGGCAACGAAAATCGTATTAGGAGTCACCGGCCGCCAGAAGGTCTTGGACTCGAGCGCGGTGATCTCCAGGGCCTCTTGCAAGGTTACGCCGTTCAGGTCAACGCGAATGCGCCTCGAGGTATAGTCGGGGTCGAAAAGAACGTTGATGCCGGCCAGCCTGCCGATGCTCTCGTAAACCGTTTTCGCATCCTCGGTGAGCTTCATCGTGATGGGAGTTTGCGAGATAGGAGCGAGCTCAACCGGCCCGGTCGCTTCTTCCATGCGCCGGGTAATGCCGGACTCCGTCGTCGGCGGAGGAGGGGGATTCAGGGCTTTCTGGATCAAGTCGCGCGTTTTGTTAGCTTCCTGTTGCGCGATGAAGCTGGAGGGATCGATAGCGAGTGCCCGTTCGAAATCAGTGAGCGCTTCCTGAAGCTTGCCCGCGTTAACCAGAATTTCACCTTGGTGTACGAACGAGGCTGCCGCGAGAAAACGCACATATTCGAAGGAGGCACGGTAGGTAAGATCTGTGGGCTTAAGTTCGTACGCCTGATGGTAAAAATTGTAAGCGGTTATGTAGTCCTGGCGAGCTTCGGCGGTTCTCCCTTTCTGAAATAGCGCCTTGGCCTGCTTGTCCGTGGAGGCGAGCACTGACACAGCCAGCATCAGCAGCAGCGCCAGAACCCCGGTAAACCGTTTCATCATCTTCCTTAAAACTCCGGAAATCGCACCGGACCTCCTGCCAGCGTGCGGCTAGATACCAGGCTCCGGATGTAAGACTTGGCCCCACTTCAAACGTGAGCGTAGTTTAAGTGCGAGCACACTTCTCCGCATGGGAGTTAATGCGGTCGGCGCGATTATAACATTCCATACTGCGGGAAATCTGCGGCAGTCATAGCCGGCGGAACAACGCCGCCGATCCATATGAATGCGATCTAAGCGGAGTACAATGCGAACGACGGAGTGAGTTTTGAAGGGTAGGCCAGGTGGGGACTCGGCCTCGACGGCCACGAGGCGCTTGGCAGGCAGGTCCCCACGTCGGGAGTAGAAATGGGTTCTGCGGGAACGGAAAATTCTTCGGTTGGCAACCGTGGCGAATTCTCCTCCGGTGCGGGTGGGCATCGACTGAAGCGAGTTCGCCCGCGGCTGGTGCTGACCGTAGCCGTAGCGCTGTTTCTGTCCGTGTTCCTGGCAGCCTGCGGTGGTGGCTTCTTCATACATCCTTCTCTCAGCACCACATACATCAACCCGGCTTCGGCCACCATCCGGACGAGCAATACGGCCCAGCTGGCGGTATATGGCATGTACTCTGACGGCAGCCAGCAAAAGGTCAATGGGGATTCGGTAAGCTGGTCAAGCTCGGACCCCACAATAGCGACCGTCACTTCGCCCGGCGGTTTGGTGACGGGCGCTTCGGCTGGCACCGCGGCCATCACCGCCACAACCACCGCAACCATCCCCGGCACGGGCTGTCAGGTTGTGGTTTCGATTAACAATGGAAGCCCGCTCCTATCGAAGACTTGCTATGGCTCCAGCACCGAGACGCTTGCCGCGACGATCAACGTCAACGTGACGGCGAGTGACGTGAACAGGACGGTCATCAGTACTACCCAGGGAAGCACCGTATCCCAAAGCACGGCGACAACTTCTGGAGCGCCGGCAACCCAGCAGTTTTATGCCTACGCCAATGGGGATGCCTCCAGCGACGTGACGCAATCGGTAACCTGGACTTCGTCGAACCCGGGCGTGGCGACCGTCAGCAGCGGACTCTCCAGTGGCAATGGCCTGGCGACCAGTGTGGCTGCGGGCACCACCAACATCACCGCCACCACCACCAACAGTGCGGGTCAGGTGGTGAACAGCCAGAGCATCGTCCTGACCGTGCAGTAAGGCGCTGGGGCACCGCTAGCTTCTAGCGGCGTGATGCTTATCGCGACACGGCTGCGAACAGATCCGACTTCATGAGCGCCTGGAAGCGCTGATCGTCGGTCGCGAAGTGCATCTGCACCAGGTCGTCGGAGCTATCGACGGTGGTGTTCTCCAGCGCCAGCTTCTCGCTGGACGAGCCGCTCATCTTCTTGTACAGGACCCCCGCCTTCATCAGCCCCGAGAGGCTTGCGGCGGTCAGGTTGTCGGAAGTCTTCACAGCCACGTCGAAGATTACACCGTTGGTGAAGTTCATTATGTAGTCAGAAGCCAGCAGGCGCTTCTTCACGGCATCGAAGTTGGTAAGTGCGCCGGCTTGGCCCAGCGCGGAGCGCACCATGTTCCGCGTGCCCTCTTGGTCGAGCACGCTCCACACAGGCTCGCTCTCGATACTGGTGATCAGATCGTCAATGCTGTCGTTCGAAGCCAGCGATGCAGCGCCGTTATCGCGCACGTCGATGGCGCCTTTGATGGCCGCGTTCTCACCAAACAGAATGGTGATGGGATCAAGAAACACCATCTGAAAACCCGAGCCCATGGAATAGATGTCCGACAACAGATATTTCTCCGGCTTGATCTTCTTCGCTTTTGCCTTGGCCAGGAAGTCTTTCTGCCTGAAGGCCCCCTGCGCAATGCAGATGCCGTGCACAACATTCTTCGGCCCTCGATAACTCACGAAGGTGATCTGTTCGGCGTCGCGATCGGGATCGATGCCGACGCTGCGCAGCGCCGACTCGAACTGCTTGACGTTGTCCGGGATGACCTGATCTTTCAGGGCGCGTGCCGTGGGCGAATCGCGTAGTTCGCGGTAGTCCACCGAGATGATCTGCTGCACTGCCTGCGGGATTACCGTGCGTGCATTGCTGCTCAGGGGCGCGGCTGCCACCGGAGGGCAGAGGGCGGCGCTCAACCAAAGGACGATTCCAAGTTGCTTCATAGATTCCTTGTTACCCGACTCCTGTGACAGACATGTGCTGGTCATCGCCACTGTTGCCTCAGACGGACCGGGGAGCACAAGATCAACCCCGCGGTTCGCTCTTCGCCGTTCGCTTTCGCCAACTCGTCTGAGAAAGACTTGCCGGAGGCGAGAACAAAGATGGCAGCTCAGCAGAACGCTTCTTTGAAATGAAAGAAACTTTTACCTTCGTTTGGTAGAATACCAACTTGACAGTCGGAGATCCTGGCGGAAGGTACTCGTTATCTGACAGCTTCCGGCGGTTCTTAATTGTGCCACGAACTTGGTCCACCTGGGGTGCGGGCGCAAGCTGGGAATTTCGGCCTCAACTGCCACGAAGCGCTTGGCAGGCCGGTTCCCACGTCGGGAGTAGAAATGGGTTTTGCAGGAACAGGGAGTTCTTTCGTTGACAGCCGTGGTGAATTGTCCCCTGATACGGGTGGACATCGCCCCGCGCGAGTTCGCCGGCGGCTGCTGCTGACCGTAGCCGTAAGCTTGGCCCTGTCCCCATTCCTGACATCCTGCAGTGGCTTCTTCATTAGCCCTTCGATCAGTTCGATATTTATCCAGCCCTCTTCGGTCACTGTCGGGGTCGGCCAGATGGCCTCGCTAAGTGCATTTGCCACATACTCCGACGGCACCCAGAAACAGATCAGCGGAAGTTCAGTTGGCTGGACAAGCTCAGCCACCAACATCGCCACCGTCACTTCGCCCGGCGGTTCGGTAACGGGGGTCGCCATTGGCTCGGCGAGCATCACCGCCAACTCCCAGGGTGTGATCGGGACGGCCACTGTCACGGTGACGCCAGCGAACATTACGACCTTGGTCATCACCACCACCCAGGGAAGCACCTCTCCGCAAACCGTAGCGACACTCTCCGGAGTGCCAAACACATTGCAGTTTTTTGCTTACGCCAATGGGAGCGCCTCCAACGACGTGACTGATGCCGTGACCTGGACTTCGTCGAACACGAGCGTGGCGACCATCAGTAGCGGTCTCTCCAGTGGCAACGGCCTGGCGACCAGTGTGGCCACCGGGACCACCAATATCACCGCCACCACCACCAACAGCACTACGGGTCAGGTGGTGAACAGCCAAACCATCGTCCTGACCGTGCAGTAAGGCGCGAACCTGGGTGCGCCACGCTGTCCCGCGTGCGATGCAACCGACCGGCATCGGCATAGCTCCATGCCAAAGCGACGGTTGTTTCACTCCGGCCCAGACCGTCTACACTGAGTAAACGCCTCCTATGTCCCGTCACACCCAAAATGCTCCGGCCAAGAAGCCCGCCGGCCGTCGCGATCCCATCGCGAGTGGCGAGCGGGACGCTTCGCAGAACCGCGCCGCCTCGCACAACTACTTTCTCCTGGAGAAGTTTGAGGCTGGCATTGCGCTGCGCGGCACTGAGGTCAAGTCCGTACGTGGCGGACGCGCGAACCTGAAAGATGCCTACGGCCTGGTAAAGGATGGCGAGCTTTGGTTGATCAACGCGCACATTGGGCCGTACGAGCATGGCAATATCTTTAACCATGAGCCACTGCGCACCAGGAAACTGCTGGTGCACAAGAATGAATTACATAAACTCTTGGGTAAGACACAGCAGAAGGGGCTGACGCTGATTCCGACGCGGCTATACTTTCGTAATGGGCGGGTGAAGGTGGAGATGGCCGTGGCCCGCGGCAAGCAGAACTGGGACAAGCGCGAAACGGAGCGGCGCAAGACCGCGGATAAAGAAGCAAGAGAGGCGATTGCGAGAAGCAGGAAGAGCTGAGGCATGGCTTTGACGCTTGTATCGCTGAGGAGCGTTGCTCTGTGCCTCTTGGCACTGGCAGGAGATTCGTTTGTGCTGCGAATATTGGCAGCACAACAAACAGGTCAGCAAGGATTAGAGCAACGGCAAACAGTTCAGCAGGCGGTTTCTAAATTTCTCCGGTGTGTGCAATCGAGAAATGTAGACTGCATTGCAAACCTTACCTCCGCCCATGGGCTTTACCTGGGTGTCGACGGGCCGCTTATCTCAAGACAGGTATTCAAGCGAAAGCTGAATTCCGAAAGGAACTTACGATGTGTATTTTGGGGCGAGGGCTGCGGTAGTCGAGTGTTGAAGGCCTGCGCGCTGGTTACGATATTGAGCCGTTCTACGATTTCGATTGATTACACCAGGCCTGCACTTTACAAGCACGACTGGCAAGTCGAAGCCACGCTGAAGAACCCGGCTCGGGAATGTACGCAGGTAGTCCCAATCACTTGGACGCTGGAAGATGGGTACTGGCGGATAGGCGCTATCCCTTACATATAACAGCATCAACGTAAATTTGGAGAGCTCATAACGCTATCATGAAAACAAATCTCACTACCGCATTACCTTCGCAACTCGAAACCGAATGCCTCGTCGTTGTGGTACTCGACGCGGCTGAGAACAACGACAACGGCGCCACGCCCGAAAAACACGATCCCCAGATTCAAACCGACGATAAGGCGCTCATCACTGCCGCGGCCGATCTGGTTGCCTCCGGCGAAGTCACCGGCAAGATGCTGGAGACCACTCTCCTGCACAAACCCGAGGGGCTGAAAGCGAAGCGCCTGCTGCTGATTGGCGGGGGGAAGGCATCGAAGTTCTCTTCCTCGGAGTTGCGTAAGCTGGCCGGAGCAGCCGTGCGCACATTGAAGGCCAAGGACCTGAAGAGCTTCGCCTTCGTCATGCCTGGCAAGATTGAAGACGCCGCCAAGTCGATTGTCGAAGGCGGCTACGTCGGCAACTTCGATGCCGATTACTACAGGAGCGACCGCGAAGAGAAGAAGATCGAGGAACTCGTTATCGTCGCTCCGAGGGGTACGAATCAGCAATCGCTAAGAAGCAAAATCGATCAGGGCCGCATTATCGGCGAAGCGCAGAACTTCACCCGCGATCTGGTGAACGAGCCCGGGAATCGCATGACGCCCACCATCCTTGCCGAGCGTGCGCAGAAGATGTGCGAGGAGACCGGGCTGGCATGCGAGATCTATGGCCCCGACAAAATCAGAGAGCTGAAGATGGGCGCGTTCTGGAGTGTCGCCCAAGGTTCCGACGAAGAGCCTCGACTGATTGTGATGCGCTACGAGCCGCCTCGTGCGCCGAAAAAGCGGGTGCTCGGCCTGGTAGGCAAGGGGATTACGTTTGACAGTGGCGGCATTTCCATCAAGCCCGGCGAAGGCATGGAGAAGATGAAGTACGACATGGCCGGTGGAGCGGCGATGATCGGGGCCATGCGCGCCATCGCCCAGCTCAAGCCCAACCTCAGGGTCATCGGTATTGTTTGCGCCAGCGAAAACATGCCCTCAGGCAAAGCGCAGAAGCCCGGAGACGTGCAGATTGCCATGTCGGGCAAGTCGATCGAGATCATCAACACCGATGCCGAAGGGCGGCTGGTGCTGGCCGACGGCCTGCATTACGCGCGCCAGCTTGGCTGCACGCACCTTATCGATGCTGCGACGCTTACCGGCGCCTGCGTGGTGGCTCTGGGGATGTTGCAGGCGGGAGTTTTCGCCAACGATGACGACTTCTACAACCGCTTCAATCAGTCGCTGAAGACGTCGGGCGAGAAGATGTGGCGACTGCCCGCGGACGACGAGTACAAGGAGATGATCAAGTCCGACATTGCCGACATCAAGAACACCGGCGGACGCTGGGCGGGCGCTACGACGGCTGCCATGTTTCTGAAAGAGTTTGTTGCGGACACGCCGTGGTTGCACTTGGACATTGCCGGCGTGGCCTGGATGGAAGACAGCAAGCCGTGGATCGCCAAAGGCCCGTCGGGCGTAGCGGTGCGCTCAATTGTGGAGTTCGCCCGCGATTTCGCGCAAGGAAATTAGAATTGACGGGATTCACTCATCAATCTTCAGCGTCTTCGCCACCATCCGCTCGTACCTGCGCCACGGAATCAGAGTACGAAACCAGATCTGCATCTTGGCGTCCGGCCCGATCAGGTGGCGCAGCTTCGGATTGGGATCGTTTGCGACCCGGACAATGAGTTGCGCGATCTCGCGTGGATCACGACGCTTGCCGGCCTGCGACTTGACGTAGTCGGCGAAGCGTCGGCTGCGCTCTCGATTCGGCGAGTTCGGGTCGAGTGCCTGCCTGGAAATGACCAGATTGCGCTCCCAAACATCGGTATCGTAGGCGCCGGGCTCGATCAGTACGACGCGAATACCCAGGGAATGCACCTCGATACGCAACGACTCACTCCATCCCTCCAGCGCAAACTTCGAGGCTTCATAGCTGCTGAGCATGGGTGCTCCGGCGCGTCCGCCGATGGAACTCATCTGGATAATGTGGCCTGACTTCTGCTTCCGCATGATGGGCAGCACGGCTTTCGTCATCGCCACATTGCCAAAGAAGTTGGTTTCCATCTGGTGGCGCAATTCCGCGAGTTGCGTGTCTTCGACGAAGCCGGCAGTGCTGAATCCTGCGTTGTTGACCAGCACGTCGATACGACCGTACTCGCGCACGATGGCTTGCGCCACCCCGGGCAAGGAATCGAACTCGGTGATGTCGACCCGCCGCAGGTCGGTCCGCTCGCGCACCCCAGCTTTTTGCGCGGCGTCCTCGAGCTTGCCGC
Organism: uncultured Acidobacteriaceae bacterium; assembly: GCA_963785825.1. Classification (GTDB taxonomy): domain Bacteria; phylum Acidobacteriota; class Terriglobia; order Terriglobales; family Acidobacteriaceae; genus Bog-257. The sequence continues at coordinate 619,906 of CAWAWQ010000006.1, forward strand.
TGCGCGCCAGGTCGCGCATGGTGGCCAGCACGCGATAACCGTTCCGCGCCAGCTCGACTGCCGTCAGCAGGCCAATGCCGCTGGAGCTACCGGTCACAACCGCTACTTTGTCGTTGCCCATCGCCTTCCACCAAATCCCGCAGTTCGCAGCACAAAGGCTAAACCAGCCCATTCGCGTTACAGCAATTGCGCCTGACGCCACCCATGCGAGAAGATAACAAGTTTACACATTCCTCATGAAACGGACTGATCGCATGCCTCTACTTAAGAAGCGGGAAAAGAGCAAAACTGGTGCAGGAGAGATTGCGCCAGCCAAGGGAAAGCTGGGAATCATGATCCCCGGCATGGGCGCCGTCGCGACCACATTTGTTGCAGGTGTCGAGGCTGTGCGCAAAGGTATCTCCAGCCCCATCGGCTCGCTGACGCAGATGGGAACCATCCGTCTTGGCAAGCGTACCGAAGGCAGGTCGCCGAAAATCAAGGAGTTCGTGCCTCTGGCCGCCCTGAACGATCTCGTTTTTACCGGATGGGACATTTTCGAGGACGACATGTACTCGGCCGCGGGCAAAGCCGGCGTCCTCGATCGCTCACTGCTGGAGCAGGTGAAGCCGTTCCTGTCATCTATCAAACCGCGCAAAGCCGTCTTCGATAAAAATTATGTGAAGAATCTCGATGGCCCCAACGTGAAAAAGGGCAAGAACAAGATGGAGTTGGCCGAGCAGGTGCGCGACGATATTCGCGAATTCAAGAAATCCAGCCGCGCCGATCGCCTGGTGATGATCTGGTGCGGCTCGACCGAAACCTTCATCGAAGCCGGAGCAGCGCACCAATCGCTCGCCGCCTTCGAGAAGGGCCTGCACAAGAACGACGAGAGCATCGCGCCGTCGATGGTCTATGCCTATGCTGCGCTGAAAGAAGGCGTACCGTTTGCTAACGGAGCGCCCAACCTGACGGTCGACGTTCGCGCTATGCACGAGCTGTCGAAGCAAATGGAGGCGCCCATCTGCGGGAAGGACTACAAGACTGGCCAGACGCTGATCAAGACCATCCTCGCGCCCGGCTTCAAAGCCCGGATGATCGGACTGAACGGATGGTTTTCCACCAACATTCTCGGCAATCGCGATGGCGAAGTACTGGACGATCCGGGGTCCTTCAAGACCAAAGAAGAGTCGAAGTTATCGGTGCTGGAGCACATTCTTCAGCCCGAACTTTACCCGGAGCTGTACGGCAATATCTGCCACAAGGTTCGTATCAACTATTACCCGCCGCGCGGCGACAACAAGGAAGGCTGGGACAACATCGACATCTTTGGCTGGCTGGGATATCCCATGCAGATTAAGGTCGATTTTCTCTGCCGCGACTCTATTCTCGCGGCTCCCATCGTGCTCGACCTAGTGCTTTTCTTGGACCTGGCGAACCGCTCGTCGACCCTGCGCGGCATCGGCATCCAGGAATGGCTGAGCTTCTACTTCAAGTCGCCGATGACGGCCGAGGGTCTATATCCCGAGCACGATCTGTTTATCCAATCGATGAAATTGAAGAACACGCTGCGGCACCTCAAAGGCGAGGAGATGATCACCCACCTGGGGTTGGAATACTACGACTAGGCGGTTTCACACCAGGTGTATAGCTAACGGGTGGAGCACGCCTTTCACAGCGTGCTAAGAACTCTAAACCGCAGGTCCTCGCCGACTAAAGTCGGCTCGGGACGACAAAAATAGACCGCTTATCGGCACGACTAAAGTCATGCCCTGACACAAAGCGTTCGAAAACGCATTTTTTAAGCAAGCTGTTTCCGGGCTGCAATCACCGACTACAACAGCGTTGGTGATTTGACAAAAGGAAATCGGGCGGTACGCTGTTACGTTGCTCTGGCGCTACCGTCAGTGGAACGTAAATTTATGCATAAAACCCACATTGGACTCCTGGCTGGAGTTATTGCCGCATCGCTGTTATTGCCTTTCTCGCTGACCGCGCAAAAGCCACAAATCCTGCCACCTCGCAGCTCGCAAAGACCCGCACCTCCGCCGGCGCAGCTCCCGCAAACGCCGCAGGCGAAACCACAGCTCACGAAAGAAGACGTCGAAGCTTTCTTCGACGGTTTCATCCCTACTGAGTTGCAGCGCGACGACATTGCCGGCGCGGTGGTGATGGTAGTGAAAGACGGCAAGGTGCTGTTTGCCAAAGGCTACGGGTATTCCGATGTGAAGAACAAGAAGCCGGTGACCGTCGATGCGACCCTGTTTCGCCCCGGATCGATCTCGAAAACCTTCACCTGGACCGCGGTAATGCAACTTGTGGAGCAAGGCAAGATCGACCTGAATCGCGATGTGAACGACTATCTCGACTTCAAGATTCCGGCGACCTTCGGCAAGCCGATCACCATGAAAGACCTGATGACGCACACGCCGGGATTTGAAGAGACGCTCAAGGAACTGTTCGTGGCGAAATCGGCAGACATGCGTCCGCTGCAAGACTACATCCACCAGCACCTGCCGGAGGAGATTTTCCCGCCGGGAACGACGCCGGCCTATTCGAACTACGGCGCCGCACTGGCCGGCTATATTGTGCAGCGCGTCTCCGGCATGCCTTTCGACGACTACATCGATAAGAACATCTTTGAACCGCTGGGCATGCATCGCAGCACGTTTCGGCAGCCGCTGCCGGACAATTTGAAACCAATGATGTCAGAGGGCTACGAGAAGGCGTCACAGCCTGCAAAGAGCTTCGAGTTTGTGCAGGCGTGGCCGGCGGGCAGCCTGTCGACCACCGCCGAAGATATGTCGCACTTCATTGTCGCCCATTTGCAGAACGGGGAATTCAACGGCGCTCGCATTCTGAAGCCGGAGACGGCGCAGATGATGCACTCGCGCGTGTTCGGACTGGCTCCGGAGCTGAACGGGATGGCCTACGGATTCTATGAGGAATCGCGCAACGGCCATCGCATCATCGGCCATGGCGGAGATACGCAATGGTTCCACAGCGACATGCACCTGATGCCACAGGATAACCTTGGATTCTTCATCTCGTTAAACAGTGCGGGCAAGCCGGGATTTCCGTTTCGTTCGGCGTTGTGGCAGGCATTCCTGAATCGCTATTTTCCCTATACGCCTCCGCCGGGGCAGCAAGTGGCGAACGCCGCAGCCGATGCGAAGTCGGTAACCGGGACCTATTGGTTGAGCCGGCGCTCTCAGACGACTATCGCCGCCGCATCAGGCCTGAGCCAAGCCAAGGTGAGCGTCAATAACGATGGAACCATTACGCTTGATCAGGCGAAGGACCTTGCCGGCAATCCCAAGCACTTCAAGGAAATCGCGCCCTTGCTCTTTCGCGACGTGAACGGCCAAAGCCACCTGGCGTTCCTGAAGGACTATGCCGGCCGCCAGATTATCGCTACCGATTTGCCCATTTTTGTTTATCAACCGGTGCCGGCGCTGAAGAAGCAGGGTCTCAACATGACCGTGCTGATTTTCGCTATAACCATGTTCGTCCTGACGATACTGTTTTGGCCGGTAAACGCGACACTGCGCGCGCATTACGGCTATCGCGCGGAGTTGGCGCCAGCTTATCGGCGACTCCGGAGCTGGGTCCGGGTGGTGTGCATTCTCGACCTGGTTCTGCTGGGCGGCTTCACCCTGTGGAGCATTTCGGTGGAGAACAATATCGGGCTGCTAAGCCGGCAATTCGATTTCAAATTGCACTTGCTGCAAGTCGTGGGTGTGCTGGGAGTGGTTGGGGCGGTGATCTCGATCTTCTACTGCGTTCGATCTTGGAATGATGAGCGGTTATGGATGTGGACAAAGATCTGGAACACCCTGTTGATGCTGGCGTGCGTGGGATTCGCTTTTTTCCTCATCAATTGGCACATTTTGAACTTCAATCTCAACTACTAAGGAGAGTCTGATTAAGTGCGACTGAAGTCCCTCAGGGGCTAAAGCCCAGCTTGACTTCGGGCACTTACGGGCGGCCTGAAGGCCGCCCCCTTCAAAACTTCAACTTAATCAGAGCTTCCCTAAGCGAAATCGATTCACTACGGAGACACGGAGGCGGTGTTCACCACCGAGGCACAGAGAACACGGAGAAAACTCGAAGGAAAAATCTTCGAACAGGATCTGGGTAAAAGCCCTGGCGTTAGCGCCTCAATTCTTCAAACTGCACTATTGCGGCGGGCCGGAGGGGCGGCAGAACGGGAAGCGCGAAGAACTGCGAAAAAAACTCCGTCTGCTCCGTGCCTCCGTGGTGAACCGATCAGCGCCCGGCGATGACTCTGTTGTCCACCGGCTGCACCAGTTGCTCGGGATTGGCGAAGTTGGCCTGCGCGATGCGGATCTGCTCCTTGAAATTGTCCACCATGCCTTCATGCAGGCGAACCTCGGTGGGCTTCTTGGCGATGCTCATCGTGTCGATCTTGTCCTGCAGGCGCAGCAGTCCGTAGAACAGATTTTCCGGCCGAGGCGGGCAGCCAACAACGTAAACATCGACGGGAACGATGCGATCCACACCCTGCAGCACTGCGTAGGTATTGAACGGTCCGCCCACGGACGAGCACGCGCCCATCGAGATGCACCACTTGGGATCGGGCATCTGATCATAGATGCGCTTGACCACCGGCGCCATCTTCAAAGTCACGGTGCCGGCTACGATCATGAGATCGCTCTGCCGCGGGCTGGGACGAAAGACCTCGGAGCCGAAGCGCGCAATATCGAAGCGCGACGTCGAAGCGGCGATCATCTCGATCGCGCAGCAAGCCAAGCCAAACGTCATGGGCCAAATCGCGGATTTCCGCGCCCAGTTAAAAACGTAATCGACCGTGGTGACCAGGAAGTTCTTCTCGAACTTGTTCTCAATCCAGCCCATGAATACCTTCTCTCAACGCCGGTTCGGCTGTTCGGAGCCACCGATTATGGCACTGATGCCCGAATCAGGCGCCTGTACTGACCTCTCATCTTCGCCCATCGTTGTACCAGCGGGCTGTGATCAGCGTCACAGGTGCTCTTAGGCCAGTCTAGGCCGGGAGCGGAGCGGGTTCAAGGGGTGGACCTCTGTGCCTGCAGAAAAGTACCAGCACGAGTCTAACCCGCCGTTTACACGCCCAATCGCTCCATAATCATCGCTGCGATCAGCGCGACATCCGCCGCAAATACCGTGCTGACAAAATTGACAGAATCGTTTCCCAAGCGGCCAGCGTTCTCCCAAGTAGCGCCCATAACACTATCCAGGAACATGCCCCCGATGCCGGCACAAGCGATGAGCGGGGTCCATCGCCAATCCGCCAGACCGCATGCCGCGCTCACCCACGAAACCAGGCACGCGGCGACACATCCGCCAGTGGTGCCTTCAACGCTAATAGCACCGTTGGTTCCAATGGGGGCGTCGCGAAAATCGGTGATCATGTAGGCGCCGCGCGCCGTCGCCTGGCCGAGTTCGCTGGAGACGGTATCCGCAGCCGCCTCGGCCAAGGCGGACATTGCCCCGACCAGCAGGATGTCGCTCAGTTCCGGCACCCAAATTACCGGTGCCACGCAAGCTGTGGCAGCGCCGAGGTTAGCGAGAATTTGCCACGCCGTACGGCCACGCTTGCGTTCGGCCACTCCCAGCCGCTGCTTGCGCGCGTAGCCCCAGCGCGTCGTAATGAAGGCCAGGAGAAACACGGTCAACAAAGGAATGAAGCCCGCGAAGCCGCAGGCCAGCATCAACACAAAGGCGACCAGCACGCCCGCCAAGGCGCCGCCATCGCTCACCGCCCCCAAAGCGCGGGCCACCACGGCAAACGCGATCGCCACTACGGCGGCAGGCAAAGCTCTTGAGTGGATGAGGGTTGTCACGCGTAATAGCTGAGTATCGCACGCCGTCGTCTGGGCCGGGGGGCCACGCCTTTGCACATCCCGAGACGGCAACTCCCACCGTCGGAAGCATCCTAGAAAGGACGCAAGTAACCGTTTCGTGCTGCCGGCGTACATCTATTAGGCCTTGACGACGCTGCGCCAGGCACCGGATCATATGGTGCCCCGATTTCCACAGGGGCGCTTTTGGAAAGGACGAAAGATGGCATCTTCCGTGTGGTCTGGATATTTGACGTTTGGCTTGATCTCGATGCCGGTGCGGCTGTTCTCGGGCGCGCGCGGCAATCATATCTCCTTCCACATGCTGCATCGCGACGACAACACCCGCATTAAGCAGCAGCTCTGGTGTCCGCACGACGAGCGCGTGGTAGAACGCAGCGAGATCGTAAAGGGATATGAGTATCGCAAAGGCGAGTACGTCATCATCGAGCCGGAAGAGATCAAGAAGATCGAGCCCAAGACCGCCAAAGCGATGGAAATCCTTGAGTTCGTCAAAGCCGAAGAGGTCGATCCCATCTATTTCGAGTCGTCCTATTTCCTGGTTCCCGAAGAGGCCGGGCGCCGTCCTTACGCGCTGCTGTCACGTGCGCTGGAGGAGAGCGACTATGTTGCCATCGCCAAGCTCACCATGCATAACCGCGAGTACACGGTCTTCCTGCGGCCTTACAAGGGCGGCATGATGCTCCACACCATGTACTACAAAGACGAGGTGCGCGATTTGGAAGGCTTTGGCCGGCCCGAGGTCGAGCTGAAAGATGCCGAGGTGAAAGTAGCGCACCAACTGATCGAGGCGCTGGCCGGCGACTTCGAGCCGGAGAAGTTCCACGACACCTTTGAAGAGAATCTAAAGACGTTGATCAAGGCGCGCCTGGAAGGCGAGGAAATCACTCCCGTCGAGAAGCCGCGCAAACCCGCGCCAGTGGTGGACCTGATGGCTGCACTCAAGGACAGTCTGGCCCAGCTACCGAAGAAGCCGCCGCAACGCGTCGCCGCCGCGCAACGCGAGTCGGAGCTCAAGACCGCAAGGGCCAGGAGCTCGCGTCGCAAGCCGGCTGCGTAGCGGCTTATCCGGCCATTTCAGCTGCCCCTAAGCCTGGCGGTTATTTACTCCTTCGGTCGAAGAGGCTAGGCCACTTAGGTGGCGCTCGCCTAACGCGGCTGGCATCTCTCGCGGGCCGTTACAATACAATATTTTTGTCCATCTTGTGATGTCCTCTGGATTTGAATGTCAGTCGAGGACCAGCTTCGGCATGCCACTTTAGTCGATTATGGGTTGCGCCAGAGTTGTTATCGAGTATCCTACGCTCAAGTGTCCGGCCCAGCCATGAAATCGCCGACGAAACCAGCTATCCGCGTTTCGGTCGTAGAAAGTGACCCAGTCCGTTTTCTGGGACTGCACACCATTTTCTCTTCCGATCCCGGCATGCAAGTTCGCGCCTCCACCATTCCGGCTATCCTGCATAACCCAGACGAAGACGTCATCCTCATCACGGCCGGAACCGGGGCTGCCTTACAAGCCGCGATGTCAGCTCTGAAAGCAGTGCGTCCCGGGGTGCGGATAATCGTCACCGGGCCGGGCAATCGGGATGAGGACATTCTGCGAGCTATTTCAGCCGGAGCAAAAGGCTACGTTGCGGAAGAAGCTTCACCGGAGGAGTTCAAACGCGCCATTCGCGAGGTCCACAGCGGCTCTGTGTGGGCGCCAGGGCGTGTACTGGCAAGCTTCATTGAGCGCGCTACTGCCTCCTACCGAAGGACCCAGCCGCGGGATGACAGCAAGATCAGCCGGCGCGAGCGCGAGGTGCTGCGCTTGCTCGTCGCAGGCTGCTCTAATCGCGAAATCGCCGATCAGCTCGGGATCATCGAACGCACGGTTAAGGCGCACGTGGCCCAGCTTCTGCGCAAAGTTGGGGTGCAGAATCGAATTGCGCTGTCCGTACATGCGGTGACCCACTCTTTGCTGTCCCAGCAACAGTAACGCAGGGTCAAGCGTTCGGACAGGTGATCACACCAAAACAGCTCATCAAAGCGGCACTTATCGCGACAGAGCACCTGAGCTGTTACCACGGGTCTCGCCTATTACGAAAGTACAATTACTCCTTATGTACCTCCGTTATCTTGCGCCGATTACCCACTCGCTCCATACTTGCCTCACCTACCACAGAACCTGGGAGACAGGGTTGGAAGAGGTTACGAGGGTCTCCTCTTCCAACCCTCTTGTTTTGCACCGCTAATCTGGAACAAACCGCTTCGGCAAAGCCAGCTTAGGGTTTGAGGGACACTAAAGAGTAACCGCGCATCGCTTTTCTTCAGGTTCGATCCTCCATCAAACACTCTAAGATGAGCCAAGCGGCCAATACCGGCTTGGCATATCGTCCTTGGAGTGAGAGCTATGAAGAACTTCCTTGTTGCGCTAGTGACGCTATTTGCGATGGCCACTTCGCTCGTCGGATCCGACCGGCGCTACGCCGATCTGGATCGCATCCAGACAGCCAGCACCGTCCTCAGCCAGATCATGTCCGCTCCCGATCGGGCGATTCCCGACAGCATCATGTCCGGAGCGAAGTGCATTGCCATCATGCCATCGATGCTGAAGGCCGGTTTCGTACTCGGCGCGAATTACGGCAAGGGAGTGGCCACCTGCCGCACCGAGCACGGTTGGAGCGCGCCCGCATTCTTTAAGCTCACCGGCGGCAGTTTCGGATTTCAGGCAGGCGGCCAGGCTTCCGACCTGGTCTTGATCATTCGCACCGATGACGGCATGCAACATCTGCTGCAAAGCAAGTTCAAACTTGGAGCCGATGCCTCGGCCGCTGCCGGCCCGGTGGGACGCGACGCGCAAGCCATGACCGATCTGACCTTGCGCGCCCAGGTGCTGACCTACTCCCGTTCGCGTGGCCTGTTTCTGGGGGTCTCGCTGAGTGGCGGCGTCATCAATCAAGACCAAGCCGACACACAGGCGTTCTACGGCAAAGACTGGACCTTCTACTCGGTGCTGAACGGCGAAGTGGCACCGCCGAAGGATGCGGAGGTGCTGTTGCGCACCGTCGAGAAATACGCGCCCACTCCGAAGCCGGCGACAGTTCCAACTGCGGCAGCGGTTCCCGCTCCTGCCGCAACGGCGGCTCCACTGACCGCAGAGGCTTCCACGGCTCCGTCGCCGTCAGATCCAGCGCAAACCACTGCGAATACCGCAGCACCGGCTGAGGCAGACGCATTGGATCCCGCGCAAGCGGTGAGCCCAGCTGCTTCGAGTGCCACCGCCGCACAGGTACCGCCTAGTGCCCACGCATCAGCGGCCACTGCCGCCCCTGGCTCTGCCACAGCGCCCGCACCATCGGCGGTAAACGCGCCGGCCACAACAGCGGCTCCGGCTGGCGCACCGGCCCAGAGTCCAGTCTTGGCCCCGGCCGCAACAGCGAGTACGACGGGCGGACACTAGAGCTTACAGTTCTCTCCCAGCGGTGGCCCCGGCCACCGCTTTTCTGCGCCGTTTGACCACGTTTTTTCGCGGTGCTACCGTCAAGACCGATACCACTGATGGGCAATCGCTTGCAATACTGGCTGGTCGCGCTGCTCGTGCGCCTGATCGGCGCGTTGCCCCGTCCGCTGGCGCACGGAGTCGGGATTCTCATTGGCGGATTCGTTTATCACCTGCATCCTCGACTCCGCCATGTTGGTCTCCGCAACCTTGAACTCGCCTTTCCCGAAAAATCAGCGACGGAACGCCGCAAGATCTTGCGCGGGGTCTACGTCTCGCTTGGCCGCCTGCTGGGCGAAACCTGCCTCTTCCCCGCGTACACTGAGGCCAATGCCTCGGAAGTAGCGGTTTATCAGGGATTCGAGAACTTTGAGGCCGCGGAGCAACGCGGCAAGGGCGTGCTGCTGCTCACCGGCCACTTCGGAGGCTGGGAGGTTGGTTCGTTTTTCCATTCGTTGTACGGCCATCCGATGCAGATCGTGGTGCGCCCTCTGGATAATCTCTACGTCGATGCGCTGGTCACGCGATATCGCGGACTTCACGGGAATACGATGATCGGCAAACAGGAGTTTGCGCGGGGATTAATCGCCGCCATACGAAACAACCAAACCGTCGGTATCCTGATGGACACTAACATGACTCCCCCGCAAGGGGTCTTCGTGGATTTTTTCGGCATTCCCGCCTGCACTGCCAGCGGCTTGGCGCGGGTGGCGTTGCATACCGGTGCAACGGTGATTCCCGCATTCACCATTTGGGACCCGGTGCTGAGGAGGTATCGGGTGGAATTCGATTGTGCAGTGGAACTAGTCCGCAGCGGCGATGACGAAGCTGACGCGGTCGCCAACACCGCGCGGTTCACCAAAATTATCGAGGAATACGTACGCCGTTATCCCGACCAGTGGCTGTGGGTGCATCGCCGCTGGAAGACGAGACCGGCGGGGGAGGCCGGGCTGTACTAGTGGTTCGTGGTTCGTGGTTCGTGAATCGTGGATGCCGGGGCACCGCGCAGGTGAGAGCGACCCGGATCGCCTTGCAAATTCGAGAGCTATTCGACACTCGCGCTCACGATCCACTATCCACTATTCACTATCCACTGCTATAACAGCCTCATGCCGCACACTCTGCAGGAAATCGCAGACTTCACCTCTGCTCGCCTTATGGGCGACGGCAGTATCGAAATCGGGAAGGTGGCCAGCATCGCGGAGGCCCAGCCCGGTGATCTGGTATTTGTCCAAGAGGAAAAGCATCTTGCGTCGGCGCTGGGTTCGGGTGCCAGCGCGGTAATCGCGGGAGAGTCTGCCGTATCCTTTGGCGGGAATAAGCCGCTGCTGATCTCCGATCATCCTCGGCTGGCCTTCGCGCGCGCGGGAGCGCTTCTGCATCCGCCAAACATCCATCCCGCGGGGGTGCATCCTACGGCCATTGTGCACCGTACCGCCAAGCTCGCAGCGACCGCCGCGGTGGACGCTCACGCCATCATCGAGGACTACGCGGTTGTGGGAGAGCGGTCGCACATCGGCACAGGCTGCAGCGTCGGTGAAGGCGTGGTTATTGGCGACGATTGCGACCTCTACCCGCGCGTGGTCATCTACCCAGGTACGACCTTGGGGCGGCGCGTGATTGTGCATGCAGGTTCGGTGCTGGGCTCCGATGGCTTCGGCTTTGTGCGCGACGACGAGTACGGCAGATATCAGAAGTTTCCCCAAGTCGGTGAGCTTGTGATTGGGGATTATGTCGAGATCGGCGCAAATTGCACAATCGATCGCGGCGCTCTGGACAAGACCGTGATTGGGCCGGGAACAAAGCTCGACAACCTGGTACACATCGGCCACAACGACATTGTGGGAGCGAACGTGGTCATCGCCGCACAGACCGGCATCTCAGGCAGCTCCGAAGTCGGAGACGGGTGCATCATTGGCGGGCAGGTGGGCATTGGCGATCATGTGATCGTCGAAGCGGGAGCCATATTGGGTGGTCAATGTGGCATCTTACCCAACAAAGTCCTTCGCGGTAACGGGGTGTTCTATTGGGGCACGCCTGCACGGCCCTTGCGCGAGTATTTGAAACAGTTGGCGACTCTGTCTCACCTAACACGCAAGAAGGCAGCCACAACCAAAACCTAATCGCTAGTTGCTGGTTACAAATCTTGTCAATCATTGTCGTTGGTGGACATTCTCGGAGCGTAGGTAAGACCAGCGTGGTCGCAGGTCTTATTGCTGCGCTGCCCGAGTTTCATTGGACGGCGATGAAGATCACGCAGTACGGTCACGGCATCTGCTCGGCCAACGGAAAGCTTTGCAATTGCGCCACCGACGATCACTCCTGGGCGGTGACGGAAGAGCGCGACCGGAGCGGCAAGAGCGATAGCTCGCGATTTCTGGTGTCCGGCGCCGAACGTGCCCTGTGGGTGCGCACGCGGCAGGGAATGCTGGCCGAGGCCATGCCTCGCCTCCGCCAAGAACTGGCCTCTGTCGAAAATACAATCCTGGAATCAAATAGCATCATGCGGTTTCTCCGCCCCGATCTATACCTCACCGTGCTCGACGGCGCCACCGCGGATTTCAAAGCGTCGGCGCAGCAATTCCTTGACCGGGCAGACGCGGTAATCCTCCACGATGAGAGCGACGCAATAACCTGGACGAACGTGTCGCTGAAACCGGTAGCGGCTCGGCCCATGTTCCGCATCCATCCACCGCAATATGTGACCCCTGAGTTGATCGGTTTTGTACGAGTGCGCCTGGCGCAGCAAACCGCTGCCCGTCCGATTCTGATATGAGGCCGGGCCTTAGGCGACGCGTGTCGAGGACTGAACGTTTTCCGGTCCGGAGCCGGTAGCGGAGGACTTTTCCGGCTGTGCTTGCTGGCGGCGCGTACCTCCTTCGCAACCAATGCGCGCGAATGTGATATCAAGCAGCAGACCGCTCATGGCCTGTACGAAAACTTCGTTGATTCTTGCCAGCGACGACACCTCTTCGCCCCCGAGTCCGGCCTCGAGCAGCGAGGGAATTCCAGTGTCCCCTCCGACCGGTAGCTCGCGGGCAAGGTTCCAGGCACTCTCGCCAATCCGATATTGGCAGTCCTCATAGAGCGGAGAACGCAAGAACTGGCGCATCGCTATCCAATATTCGTCGTAGAAGTCGGGCCAGCAGGCCAGAGCCCGATGTTCGTCAGAAATAAAAGCCACATCCAGTAGGCGGCGCCGTTCGTCCCAGATGCGGTGTGCGGCGGCCTTGGCTTCGGCATCGTTCAGCAGGCGTGGCGCCACGGGAAAACTGGGATGCTGGGCGGCTTCGGGCGCTTGCTCCGCTTGACCGAGAATGCCTTCGAAGGCTTGCATCTGTGCTGCCGCAATCAGCAACAGCAAGGGGTCAAGATACTGAAAATAGTCCAGCACTTGCGACATGGGCAATCCCACGCCCGGCTCCGAAAACGATTGGCGCAAAAAGCCGGGGACTTCGAAATAATTATGTGCCCGGGTGTAGGACTCGGCCGCCAGACGGGCGCCTAACAAAAAGAATTGGCGAGAGCCGAGGGCCGGGCGCATGGCTTCCCAGTGGCGCTCGAGGAACTCGGGAAACGCTGCATAGGCCTGATAGAGTATCGGAACGACGGGTACACCCAGGCTGTGGCGAATCTCGTCGAAGATCTCGCAGGTACGGCCGGAGGCCTGCGTTACGTTCACCAGCTTCAGCCTGTTTCCTCGCTTCCAGCGCATAGACATTTGGATGAGGAGTACTGCCAGACCGATGTAAGGTGAATCACTGCATTCTTGTCGTAGGTAAATTCCGGGTCGGATAGAATCCCTCGAGGAACACCGTGGATGCGACTAGCTCAACCCGCCGCTTCGAAGTCCTTTTCGACCGTGCCGAACCCAGCGCGGTCCAGAACGACGTCTATGCACCGTACGGCAATCTCGGCTTCCCTCCCCCTCCTTTCGACCGGCCCTGGATTTACACCAACTTCGTGCAATCGCTTGACGGGATTACCACTTTACTCGGCGAGCACGGCTCGGGTGGCGAGATCTCGCAATCGCGCGACGATCGGTGGCTTATGGACCTGCTGCGCGCCCACGCTGACGGGCTACTCATAGGAATGAACACCCTGCTGGAAGAGCAGCGGCTGCGCGGTCCCAAAAGTCGCGGAATCGTGTTCCAGGTCGCAGATCCCGCGCTAAGGGCATTGCGCACCCGGCTCGGCAAAGAGCGCGAGCGGAACATCTTTGTCACCCGCGCGGTCGAGCTCGATTTGTCGCGACATAAGGTATTTGACGGCGATGCGGTCGATGCCGCCATCCTCACCTCGCCCGCCGGCAGCGAACGCCTGCGCGCCCAAGGCAGCCATCCTCAAGTCACGATCATTGCCGCCGGCAATGGAGAAAGCTTCGATCTGGTGCGGGCGATTTCGAAGTTGCGCGAGGAATTAGATGTTCGTTACCTGCTATGCGAGGGTGGACCCACGCTGTACGGAAGCCTGGCACGGGCCGATCTGGTGGATGAGAAGTTCCTGACCGTATCGCCCATCGAAGTCGGGCAATTGGTCCCGCCCGAACAAGAGCGGTTAACGGCGGAACAAGGTATTCCGGCGCTTCTGCGTCCGACGGTATTTGGCGGACCGGGATTCACTCGCGAGCACCTTACGCACTGGAACTGGCTGAGCTGCCGCAAGGCTGGGGACCATCAGTTCAATCGCTATCGCCGCAACAGATCCGGCGAGTAGCGTGGCTCTGCCTGTGCTGGCTCAGATCAATTGCGCGATAGCACCGCGCATACCTCGCCGGTCGCGTATTTAGCTGAGGAACAGAGATTGGCCTAGCGCTGACCCCACTTCAGCTTATTGCGAAGCACGTCGAAGAAGGTGCGCCGCATCCGCATCAGCTTCACCGTATGCTGGGCGCGGCGGCAGAGGACACGGTCGTCTTGTTTGACTGGCAATCCCACCTGCCCATCGATACTGAGGAAAGCCTCCTCGGCCCCGGTTTCCACCCGCAATTCGATCTGCGCCCGGTCCGTAACCACAAGCGGCCGATGCGTGAGCGCGTGCGGGCAGACCGGCGTCACCACAAACGACTGCACGCTGGGCATTAGGACGGGGCCTCCCGCCGCCAGCGAATATGCCGTCGAGCCGGTTGGAGTGGCAATGATCACACCGTCGGCTTTGTAATTGAAGACGAAGACGCCGTCGATCAGAAGATCGAAATCGACCAGTCGGGAAATTGCACTCTTGTTCACTACCACATCGTTCAGCGCGAAATGGTGGGCAATGCATTCCCTGCCGCGGAAGGCGGTGCAGTCGAGAACGGACCGCTCCTCCAGAGGACAGTTTCCTGCGACTACCGCTTCGAGGGTGGAATACATTTCGCCGAGCGGCACCTCGGTCAAAAAGCCCAGCGAGCCCAGATTCACCGCCAGGATTGGCACTCCCTCATGGGCGACTGCACGCGCCGCCGACAGCAGCGTCCCATCGCCGCCCAGCACGAGCGCGAAATCGGGGCGCTTCGTACCGATCATTTTGCGGGGAACCACTTCCGCGCCATTGGTGTACTGCGCAGTTTCCTGGTCAACGTAGAGTGTGTATTCGTGTTTGTGAAACCAGGCAAGTAACTCGGGGAGAATGCCGGCAAGCTCCGGCTTCGAAGGTTTGGAAATAATGGCGGCGGACTTCATGTTATCCGATCACAAGCAAGCAACTCACTATTGAGTGTCCACGGGCTTGGGGCCCATCGATGGTGATGAAAATTCAAATTGTCATCGCGACCGAGGGCTTCAGCCCGAGCGGAGGGATCTGCGGTTCGTTTGCAGCCTCAGCCCAGCATTTTCGACAGAGCGCACGGGGAACACGGAATCGCAAAACTCCGGTCTGTTAAAAATCCGATGGAGCTTCCCGCGAGCGCTGATTCAGTGTAGCGCGTCGCGCAGGTGACGGCGCAATTCAGCCAAAGCGGGCGTGGAGAAGAAACTCGCGATTGCCCTCGGCTCCGAGGAGGGGAGATTCAATGATCTCGATCTGCGATCCTCCTAATTGTTCAACTGCCCCGGCTACTCTGGCCACGGCGCTCTGCTGCAACTGAGGATTGCGCACGATGCCGCCCTTCCCCACTTGTCCACGTCCGACCTCGAACTGGGGTTTCACCAGCACAATCAACTCGAAAGCCGCCGACGACGAAGCAACCGAGCGTACAACGGCCGGGAGAACGAGGGTAGCAGAGATGAACGAGACGTCCATCGCAGCCAGACTGATCGTCTCCGGGTGACCCGCCGCCCAGATCTGCTCAGGCGCCAGATAGCGCGCATTCGTTTTTTCCACCAGATGAACGCGCGGGTCGGCTCGCAGCCGCGCATCGATCTGGCCGTAGCCGGTGTCCACTGCGATGACCTTGGCAGCACCGTGCTGTAGAAGACAGTCGGTGAAGCCTCCGGTCGAGGCCCCAATATCCAGACAGGTTTTGCCGCCGACGTCGATCCGCCAGTGTTCCAGCGCCCGCGCTAACTTCACGCCGCCTCGGCTCACGTAGGGCTGGTCTTCACCCAGGATGCGGACCGCAACGTCCTCTTCCACGGCAGCCCCGGCCTTCTCCGCCTTCTGCTGGTTCACCAAAACCCGTCCGGCGAGAATGAGCGCTTGGGCACGCTCACGCGAGGGCACAAGCCCGCGTTGCACGAGCAGCTTGTCAAGCCGCGATTTCACCGCGCCAGACTAGCATGAGCGCAGGACGCTCTAGAAACCGCCGCCGGACGCATGCAAGGTCGTCGAGCCAGGCAGCGATGAATTTCGCACTCACTTCGGTGCACTGTGGTCAGAAATTTTGAATTCGTACTACTTACGGGGGATAGAATCCTCGTTTTCCACAAACTTTTACACATTTGTGTTGAAAACTTTCACAATCAATTCATCTTTGCTTCCGAAGCGCTGCGATTCTCCCGAATTCGCAAAGCGAATGCGAAAATTTGCAACGGCTTACCCCTCGTAGTCCAGCCCCGCGCAATTTTCCCCTACGATACAATGGCCTTCCCGGGACGTGTCCATGCCTAGCAGAAGCAACAATCGTTTGGCTGAGGCAGTGCGAAAGAACGAGCGCAGCAAGAAGCCGCTGAATGCGGGATCGGCTGTCAGCGCAAATGGCAGCGGCACCATTTCCTCGAGTGGGGACGGCCTGCGCAACCTCTATGCTTCCCTGCTAAGGTGCCGGATGGTGCAGGAAGAGGCTCAGCGCCTGACTTCCCGTGGTTTGGGCTGGGAGTACGAGCTGGCGATCGGCCATGAGGCGGTCGAGGTAGGCATGACATTCGAGCTGCGCGCTACGGACACGGTTGCCGCCCCACCCAATAATCTTGCTGCCCAGCTTGCTAAGGGTATATTCCCAAATCGACTGCTTTCTCAACCACGTGTAACCGGAACTTGCCGCTGCGCGTCTGCCACAACCATCGACTCGCGCAATCTTCCAACTGATGCATTTAATGTGGGCACTGGCGTCGCGCTCGCACACAAGCTCGAACAAGCTCAGAACGTGGTTGTGGCGTTATGTTCGGATAATCATGCCCCTCTCGAACGCTGGGATGACGCCTTGAAATTCGCTGGAATTCACAAGCTCCCCATACTTTATGTCGTCAAGCGAGGTCCGGCAGGTGGGCCGTCCAGGGATGCCAACCTGGAAGAATTTAGTTTTATGGCATATAGGTATGGATTTCCGGCAGTTATCGTGGACGGCTGCGATGTGGTCGCGGTCTGGCGCGTAGCCCAGGAGTCGATTCACCGCGCGAGAAACGGAGCGGGACCGACCCTGGTCGAATGCAACATGGAATCGCCGCACGATCCGCTGGAGCATATGGAGCGCTACTTGAAAAAGCGCAAGGCGTGGGATGAGGGATGGCAGAAAGGGCTGGTGAAAGAAATCCGAGCCGAATTGGAGCGAGCGGTGGAGGAGGCCGTCCAAATAACGTCTTAGAGCGATTTCACAATAGGTGTAGCCCGGGTAGTGCGGGCCTTCAGGCCCGCGTTTAGGATTCCGCAACCTTGTTGCTTCAGCCGCTGAGGTCGTTGACCTCAGCGGCTGAAGCGGCTTTTTCTGTTCCCGGCAGACGCGGCGCTAAAGCGCCGCACTACCCGAAGTCGCTGGACTACGCCAACTCTGAAAATGATCTGGCCCGCCGGGCGCCTGGGTGTGGGAAAAAGCCCGCTCACAGGCGGGCTTTATCGGTGGCAAAACGTGTTCTCTGGTTACAGCTTTTCGTAAAACTCACACGCTGAGCAGGAAATATACATTCCGCCGGGGATGTCGCGCTCGCGGTCCTTGACGCGCTTGACTACCCGGGTGGGCTTACCGCACTTGGGGCAATCGGTGCTCTTGGTGGTGTCCATTACCTTCTTGCGGTCTGCGGTTTTTGCGATCTTCGCCATTCTTTTTCTCCTGGAGATTTACCAATTCATCCCGCAGCCTGCTGCGGTGGCCATGTCTACTTGGGTCGGAGTAAAACGTGAGATCAAAGCGGATGGGCACGGCAGCGCGCGATGCACATGTCTCCAGCCCACGCTCCTGGGGAGCGGCTTCGACTGCAACGGGTGCCCGCGGGCGCCAATTTGCGCGCCGCAGGCTGAGCTTGGGCGCGTTGTTCGCGCCGCTGTCTCTACTCGCCGGGTAGCAAATTCATTTTACATGAGCGTAAGCCGGACCGCCCGCCCGGCCGACGCTGCCCTATTTGTCGTGCGACCCTTTGTCAGAGACATCGGGGACCCGGGTCTGGTCGGTAATCCAATTCACTTCCCAAGTTTTCCCGCCATCGTCAGAGAATGACTGCTCAAAATGGGGTGAGTTCGTAGTCAAGCCCGTCCAGACAAATCGAACAAAGATGCTTCTGCCATTCAGCTTGTCCTGAGCATAGAACTCGCCTCTTCCGTCCTTGAATTCGCCGATCTGGGGTGGAACGATGAGGCCATCCTTGCTGTTGGCCCAATAAAGGCTCCACTGATGGGTTTGCGGATTGTAGGTGCGCAAAGTCAGGCCTTCGACATGGCCGGTGGGACCATCGACTTTGATGGTGTCCAACTCGGCGCGGCCGTCCCAAATCTTGTAGCAGACCCCGGTACCCTCGAATTCGACCCAGGTAGTGGAGCCGGTCAGCGGATGCAGGCGGCGCTTGAGATGATATTTCCATGAGCCGGCAAGCGGATCGAAATCGTGCTGCCCGTCTCGCTCCGCGCTGGTTGCGGACGGTCCGGCCTTCACCGCACCTGACTCCGTTTGCGCCAGCACCGGTGCCGAACACCACGCTATGATCGAAGCACTTAATAAACAGTATGTCCGCACATGCTTTAACACCCGCATCATGGTTTCTCCTTATTTTTAGCTGACCCTTATCGCGTATTCCGCGGATTACGCTTCGCGGCATGCAGCGATTTTGAGCAAGCTTTGGTTTTAGGCGGTTGATATCTCGAAGCGGTCAGGACTGCACTCGCGAGAGGCGTGGTTTGAAGGGCCGGAGATAAATCCGAGCGATGCACACCACTCTCTCCTGCTTCTTCCAGAGTTTCAGCCGGGCTGGACGTCGCGTTTAGCAGTCCACATAGTATCGGCAGGGCAATCGCCAGCGAGCCAGCCACACCGAGTAACAGTTTCCTGCTGACATCCAATTTGCCGGCCGCGCCTGCGGACATGATGTGCACAATGCGCTTCTTGAGATCGGCGCCTGTGACGCCGGAGACACAGGCCAGTCGAGATCGCACGCAGAATTCACAGGTCCTCAAAATGCTTTCGGCGTAAACCCTGCGGTCACTGCCCAGGTCCAACACTGCTTCATCGCAGGCGCGTTCACGTTCCTGCACCAGCCGCGCTCCCAACCACCACACCAAGGGATGAAACCAGAACAAGGCTTCCACCAGCATATGTAGCGTAGCGGCCAGGTTGTCACGGCGGCGGACGTGGCAGACCTCATGAGCCACGATGGCTACCAGGTGCGCATCGTCAAGCTGCTCGGAGATTCCCTGCGGCCACAGCAAGGCCGGACGAAGTATTCCGAAGATGCCGGGTTCCAGCGACGTCGGCGACAACAGCACGTCCACGCGCCTGCGTATCCCTCCGAGGCCTTCCATCCGGCGCAGGGCCTCCACCTCGCGTCCATGCTGCAGTAACACTGCTTTGCTCATGACTGCGGATAGCTTCCGCCAGCGCACAAACCACACGGAGACCACCACCACGAAACCACAGAACCATAGCGACATAAGGATTCCGGGGAGGCAGACGGGCGCACTTGCCATTGATGGAAGAGCCACAGGATTTAGCGGCGTCTTTGGTGGAGCAAAGGGTTGACTGGCCTGGTCGATTGCGAAGAACAACCAGCCTACCGATGGGACGGCAGTCCGGGTCACCGGCAGATGGCGTCCGATGCTGACCAGCACAGAAAAAGGAAGTAGGAACTTCAGCGAGGCTATTAGCCACAGCCAATAGCGGGCGCGAGCGTGGTTCTTTTGCAGCAACAACGCACAGAAAGCAGCAGCCAGGGCGAAGAGTGTCGATTGCCACAGGTGATCGCCGGCTGCCGGTGCGAGATCCAGCCACACGTCCCAAACAAATTGCGCAGTCATTGCACTTTGTCCTCTTTGGCAAGCTTCCGAAGGGCCTTCTCGGCTTCCTTCACGTCAGCCAGCGTAAGCCTGCCCGATTCCACCAGTCGCGCCATGACCTGCTGCATGCGGCCGCCGAAAAGCACGAGGAGATCGTCAATCAATTTTCGCTGGGCAGCGTTGCGGGACACCGAGGCTTCGAAAATGTGGAAATTGCCCACCTTCTTGACACGGCGTACCGCCTTCTTGAACTCGAGACGATAGACGATAGTCTGGATAGTTGTGTAAGCAGGTTGTTTCTTTTCCGGGAAGGTTTCTTGAATCTCGCGGATGGAAGCGGTGCCGAGGGTCCAGAGCGCTTCCATGATTTGCAGTTCGAGCTTGGTCAGCTTGGGTCCCACCATCTCGTCTCCTACCCGTGTATGCATTACTACTACAACCATAGTTGCAATGCAAGTTTTTCTCGCAGCGCCACCCTTCTTTTTCAACCACAAAGATTGGGGAACCGTGTTTTAAGCCTTGGCGCGCAGCAACTCCTCCAGATCACCCAGGCGATCGCCCAGCAGGTTGAGTTTATGGGCGAGACCCTGAATCTCGGCGTGGGCGCGACGGTTAACGTCGTAGTCGAGCTCGCCGCGCAGCCGGTCCTTCTTGTCCTGGCGGTTCTGGCTCATCATGATTACCGGCGCCTGAATCGCTGCCAGCATCGAGAGGAACAGGTTCAGCAGGATGAACGGATAAGGGTCCCATGCCCCCGAGCCGAGCACAACGTTGATGGCCGTATAGACCACCATGAACACCATGAAAATGGTGATGAAGGTCCACGAACCTCCGAAAGAGGCGACCGAATCCGCGGTTCGCTCCCCCATGGTTGCCTGTTCTTCGATGATCTCGTTGGGGTGACGATTGGCGCGCACCCGCACCAACTGCTGCGCCGAATGGAACTGGCGTCCCAACACCGCCAGCATGTCCATGCCGGCATGCGGCTTGCGCTGGATGAGCACCAGAATGTCATCGCGGTCCACCTCCACGCAGACGGTCTCTTCCGTCGCCACCGCTTCCGTCTGGTGCGGGGTCTGCTCCAGCATCGAAGCAAAACCGAAGAACTCGCCCTGCGCCGGCTCGTCGACCACAACTTCCTGGTTGTCTTCATCGACGGTAGTAACCCGCACCGCGCCGGAAACCATGACGTAAGCACGCTCGGCGCGGTCGCCCATCTTGTAAATCCGCTGCCGGGGAGCGAACTTCTTCACCTCCACCTGCGCGGCCAATACTGCCAGTTCATCTTGATCCAGCAGAGCGAAAAGCGGGACCTGCTGGAGCACCTCAGGATCACAGGGCATGGCAATCTCCTCGTAGTTTGTCTGGAAAGTCTACATGCAAGCGGGGCTGCCGGGAGCCAAAGCTTCGAGCAGAAGCTTGCTTCGCCTGCCAAAATTCATCAGAAGTTCAATGTTTAAGAGCGCGAATTCGTAGGTTGCATACAGAGTCCGCCACTCATTGCGGATGACTGGATTCAGCGATTCTGCACGAAATTCGTGCAGCACGTATAATGGTGCAGAGGGGATGAAGACCAACGTTACGCTCAAAATCGATGCCGACCTGCTGCGTGAGGCGAGGATTATGGCTGCAGAACGAGGAAGCTCGATCAGCGCGTTGCTGGCAGCGCAATTAGAGAAAGCGGTGAAGGAGCGGCGAGATTATGAGCAGGCGAAACGGAAAGCCTTGGCGCTGATGCGCAAAGGTTTCGATTTGCGGTATAAACCTCCTGCATCGCGCAACAAACTCCATGAGCGATAAATGCTTCGTCGATACCAACGTACTCGTTTACGCACATGACAGTTCTGCTGGACGGAAATATCAGGCTGCGCAAGCGCTGCTGCGACAGCTCTGGGGAGCGGGTACTGGGGTACTGAGCACGCAGGTGTTGCAGGAGCTATGTGTTGCGCTGCGCCGCAAAGCCGCTCGCCCCCTCTCCGCATATCAGACCAGCCAGATCGTACAGACTTTTCTCAGTTGGGAGATCGTCATCAATACGCCAGCATCGGTAATCGAGGCGCTCCATTTGGAATCGCGCTATCGGATCTCCTTCTGGGATGCTCTCATCCTTCAAGCGGCGGAAGTTTCCGGCGCTTCGGTTCTCTATTCTGAAGACTTATCTAACGGTCAGTACTATGGGACAGTTCGTGTCATGAATCCGTTCCGTGCACAGCCTGCTTGACGAGACTTGCGCCGTCTGGGATCGGACATCCTCAACATTGTGGCTCGGAATCCCACTCATCCGAAAAGCGCGGATGAGTGGAACCCGGCTGTAATAGTGCTTGGTTTTTGTCGAAATCTCAGACATGGAAGGAATAAACGGGGTTGACTTAACTGTACAACGTAGAGTCGCAGTTGAAGAGCTTGTGCAGAATAGAGTTGTGCCGGGGGAATCTGAGGAGTAACATTCGCCCACTTGTCACAACTCTCTTTTGGAAAGGAACTCGGGTTATGGAGCCGTTTCTCGGTTCACTCTTGCTCGTGCCGTACAACTTCGCGCCCCAGGGATGGGCGCTCTGCAATGGACAGCTACTGCCCATCTCACAAAACACAGCGCTGTTTTCGCTGCTGGGCACCACATACGGCGGAGACGGCGTTTCCACATTTGCGCTTCCGGACTTGCGCGGGCGCGTTCCGATCAGTTCCGGCCAGGGCCCAGGACTGCAGCCCTATTCTCTCGGCCAATCTGGTGGCGTCGAGAGCGCAACTCTGAACGTCAATCAGTTGCCCGCGCACAATCACTCCGTGAACACGGTCTCAGGCGCGGCCACCGACAAGGATCCGGCCAACAACTATCTGGCGACGAGCACTGGCGCGGCGGTGGGGAGCGCGCCCAACATCTACTCTTCGTCACAACCCAATTCCAGGCTTAATCCGAATGCTGTCGGCACGGCGGGGGCCAACCAGCCCATCGATCTCCGCTCGCCGTATCTGACCCTCAACTGGATTATCGCGCTGAATGGCATCTACCCGTCCCGTTCCTAACCACGGCTTGCAGGTAGCTCGACTCCGGCTCGGGACACCATGCGTCACTCCGCCCGATTCGGTCAGTAGTTCCCGTCCGCGCCACGCGATGGTGGCGCTGGGCGGGGCTCTCCGCATGCTAGACGGATAGTTAAGAGGGGATGTATTTTTAGCCATGCAAGAGCGCAATGGATCTCCCGTTGCGCTGGGAACCTTAACCTTAGTTTGCGGAGCCACATTCATGAAGAGCCGAATTCTTGCCCTCGGTGTCCTGAGTTGTCTAATTTAGCTTGCATAACTGCTATTGCGCAAAAAACCAAGATCGATT
Organism: uncultured Acidobacteriaceae bacterium; assembly: GCA_963785825.1. Taxonomy (GTDB): domain Bacteria; phylum Acidobacteriota; class Terriglobia; order Terriglobales; family Acidobacteriaceae; genus Bog-257. The sequence continues at coordinate 643,115 of CAWAWQ010000006.1, forward strand.
GGGACCGCCGGGTGCCGGGTTCTATAAAAGGGGATGTCAAGAGGAAACAGTTCTCCCTCCGCCGGATGGCAGGGTCGGTCTTTGACATCCAGCCCCTCTGCTCGAGCCTGAGGGCAGCGGTGGGCAACTTCCGAGTCGGATTCATCTCTGCGCTACGACGTTCTGCGGTAACTGAGGCGCTGCACAAGCCGATGCGGTGGCCAGCGGCCAACCATGGTTCTATCGGAGACTCGCAGTCTTAGCCTGCGGCCGTATGGCTTTGTTGGGTTATCCGAGGGAGCATACGGTGCCCCGTGAGACTTGGCGCCAGCGGCGCACTTAGCCTAACCCGGCTAGGATACTTACCCTCGAACCCGAGCGCGCCGTACCCACAGAAACGCAGATCGCAACCCAACCGGGTTCTGCGTCGCGCGCTCAAGCGGCTTGTGGCTTTACATAGTTGACGTCGAAGCGTTCTCCTTTCTTCCACACGTGTAAGGTGATGGCGGCCAGCTTGCGCGCCCGCGTCAGTCGGGCCAGCTCCGCCTTCATCCCCTTCCCCAGAAGGTTTTCGTAGAACTCGCGCAACGCTCCGGGGCGGGCGGCGGCGCTGGTAGCCGCACTCTTGAACAGATTTTTCAGATCGTGATTGTGGTTGCGGTTCAGCCCGCGGATGAACACCGGCTTGGTGCGCCGCTGCAGTTGCCCGTTCACCATGTGATAGTCGGCGCTGCTGCGTGTCTCCAGCGCCAGGCCGCAGTAGGCCCAGAACTGGCGTTTCGTGCGGAAGCGATGCGGCGTCTGCACCCGCCCGATCAGCATGGCCACGCGAATCGGGCCCAGCAGCGGCACCTGGCGCAGGATCTTGGCGTCGGCGTGTTTGCGGCATTCCACAATCAGATCGCGGCGAGCTTCGCGCCGCAGTTTCTGCAAACTATCCAGTTGCTCATAGAGCCGTTCGGCACGGCGGCGCAACCCCAGTTCGCGCAACTGCTCCAGATACAGCTGACGATGCCGCCGTCCATAAGGCTTCTGGCCCGCGCAGGCGATCGCCTGGCTGCGATACAGCGCCTTCAGCCGCCCCATGGTGCGCGTGGTGTCTTCGGTCAGCGCGCTGTAGCTGCGCACCAGTTGTTTCACCGTCTGGGTGCTGTTCTGACCGTGATAGACCGGTGACAGCAAGCCGGCGCGCAACAACTCTGCCAGCTTGCGGGCATCGATCCGGTCGCTCTTGTTGCCCGCTTTCAACAGCGCATTCTTGCGCGGATTGCACACCACCAGCTTGGCCACGCGCCGCACCAGCAGATCGTACAGCCAGGCCGAATGGGTCCCTTCTTCGAAGGTCACATGGAGTTCGCCGCGTAGCCCGGCCAAGAAGTCGAGGATGGCGCTGGCGCGCGTAGCCAGGATCGATTGCTGGATCAGCTTGCCTTCCTGGTCCAGCACCGCGGCGGAGATGGTGCTCTGGTGGACATCGAGGCCGATATACTTGATGCTATTCATCAGGGTGTTCCTTTCGTCAGAGGTTGGCTTACTGCTTCGCACAGCAACCATAGCCTACTTCGAAAGGGGCGCCCTTTTATAATGCGTGCCCCACTCATTCGCGGTTTTCGAATGAGTGGGATCGTCGAGTCTAGTCCTCCCCCGGGGTCCTCCCCCGGGGTTTGACCCCGCTCTTCGCCCCCTGATAGCCTCAAAGATTCGTCCCACCCGCAATTTTCCAGTAGAAAGAGATACTGCATGGCACTCAAATTCAAGGGCGTAGATTTTATCGAGTACGACACGCTGCTCAGCGACGACGAGCGGCTGGTGCGCGACAACACCCGCAAGTTCATCGAAGAGAACCTCATCCCCATCATTGAGCAGTGCAACCGCGACGGCCGCTTTCCCAAGGAGCTGATCCGGCCCATGGGCGAGCTGGGCTTCTACGGCGCCAGCCTCAAGGGTTATGGCTGCGCCGGCATGTCAAACGTAGAGTATGGCCTGGTGACCCAGGAACTGGAGCGCGGCGACAGCGGCGTGCGTTCCTTCGTCAGCGTGCAGTCGGCGCTGTGCATGTATCCCATCTACGCCTTCGGCAGCGAAGAGCAGAAGCAGAAATACCTGCCCAAGATGGCGCTGGGCGAAATAGTCGGCTGTTTCGGCCTGACCGAGCCGGATGCCGGATCGAACCCCGGCGCGATGCGCACCCGCGCTCGCAAAGACGGCAATCAGTACGTCCTCAATGGCGAAAAGATGTGGATCACCTCCGGCTCGATCGCCGACATCGCCATCATCTGGGCCAAGGTGGAGAACGAGGACAACTTGATCCGCGGCTTCATCGTGCCCACCGACACCCCCGGCTTCAAGGCCGCCGACGTGCACGGCAAGTGGTCGCTGCGCGCCTCGGTGACTTCAAGTCTTTCTTTACAGGATGTTCGTATACCGGTAGAAGCCCTGCTACCTGGCTCTGGCGGATTGAAGTCGCCGCTGAGCTGCCTGAACCAGGCGCGCTACGGCATTGCCTGGGGCGCCATCGGCGCCGGCATGGCCTGCTACGATTGCGCGCTCCAGTACGCGCAGTTCCGCAAGCAATTCCGCGATCAGCCCATCGCCTCGCACCAACTGGTGCAGGAGAAGCTGGTGTGGATGATCAGCGAGATCACCAAGGCGCAACTGCTGGCGCTGCAAGTCGGCCGCCTGAAGGACGCCGGCAAGGCCAAGCCGTGGCACATCTCCATGGCCAAGCGCAACAATGTTTGGATGGCGTTGGAGTGCGCCCGCATGGCACGCGACATCCTCGGCGGCAACGGCATCGCCGACGAGTATCCCATCTTCCGCCACATGGCCAACCTGGAGTCGGTGAAGACCTACGAGGGCACGCACGACATCCACACCCTGATCATCGGCGAGCACATCACCGGGCACGCCGCGTTCTGAAGGCAGTCCTCGCTGGTAAATGGGCCGTAGTCCCATATCGCCGAGCTGGAGAAGGCTGCCTCCCGCCAGGCGCATCCCGCCTAATTAATCCCGCACCATCCGCCGATGGATAAGTACGAAGCCGAAACTCCTCCCCACCCGCCTGGGTCGAGGGTGAGAAGGGGCAACGTCTGGCGAGAGTGCGCAGCCGACTGGTTTCTGCTTAAAGACGGCAGGATTTCGAATGACTATCGATTCATCCTTAAACCACCGGAGCACCCCATGACCTCCCCGGCCCCAGCCGCCCCCTTCTGGCGGGCCGATCGTTGGATCCACGGAATCGCCCTTGCCGTTGGCGGTATTGGCGTGCTCGGGCTGGCCGGCTGGATCTTCCAGATTCCAATTTTTCTACGCTTCGGGCAGCATGCCGCCACGATGCGGTTTAATGCCGCCCTGTGCTTCGTGCTTACTGCTGTGGCCCTGTGGTGCGACCTGCGGCAGAGCACATCCTGCACCCGTATCGTTCGTTCCTGCGGGATCGCTCTCGCCGTCATTGGAGGACTGAGCTGGCTGGAACGGCTCTTCGGCTGGGATTTTCATATCGACCAACTGCTGTGGCGCGACACCATCTCCCCCGGATCGCCGGGGCAAATGGCCGCCATCACCGGATTTTGCTTCACCCTGATTGGCTTAAATATTTGCCTGCGCCAAGGTACAGATATCGGGCGGCAGGCGGCGCAGTGGATGTCCATCACCGTAGCGTTGGGAGCACAGTGGGCCGTGCTGGAAGTGCTGTTACGACCGGACGCGGCCAACGGCATTGCCCTTCCCTCCGCCTTCGCGCTTTTGGCGGTGAGCTTCGCTCTATTGATCTCGCCAAACCGGCAAGGCATGCTGGCGGTGCTGTCCGATGCAGGCTCCGGCGGCCGCATCCTGCGCCGGTTGCTGCCACTCATCATCATTGCGCCCCTGCTGCTGGGTTGCGTGCGCTGGTACGTGGTCCAGCAAGCCTGGTTGGAGCCGCAGGCGGGACTGGCCCTGATGGTGACCGTCTTGACCGCCAGCCTGTTGCTGGCGGTGATCTGGAGCGTCAACTTCATCGAGCGGGTCGAGCGGCAGCGGCAGCGGGTGGAGAATGAGTTGGCCGGCTTCTTCCGTCTTCCGATCCACTCGCTGCTGTCCATCATCGGCTATGACGGAATATTCCGGCGCATCAGTTCCAGTTGGTCATCGCTTCTGGGATATAGCCAGGAGCAGATTCTCGCTACCCCATATATCGAATTCGTACACCCTGACGATCGGCAGATGACGCGTCAAGTGGCGGGCCGCATTGCGGCCGGCGAGCCGGCCACCGAATTCGAAAACCGTTACCTCGCCGCCGATGGTTCAACTCGCTGGCTGATGTGGAACGCAATTCCCGCCGACAGCGACGTCATGTATGCCATCGCGGAAGACGTTACCCAGCGCAAAGAGGCGCTCAACCAGTTGCGGCAGAGTGAAGAACGGCTGCGCCTGCTGATCGAGGGACTGAGAGGCCATGCGGTGTACATGCTGGACCCCGAAGGCGGGATCCTGACCTGGAACAGCGGAGCGCAGGAGCTGACCGGCTATTCCGCAGCGGAGGTCATCGGTCAGCCCCTGACCATGCTGTATCCGCCCGAGAGCGAGGTCACGATACGCAACGTTCTGCAACAGGCTGCCACCGTGGGGCATGTCGAGCATCACGGCTACAAGCTGCGTAAGGACGGCACCCGCTTTCTGGTTGAAACTTATATCGCCTCCCTGCGGGATGAAGACGGCACGCTGCTGGGCTTCGCCAAGATCAGCCGCGACATCACCGAGCGCGCCGAGGCGGAGCAGAAGATTCGCGAGCTGAACGACGAACTGGAGCACAAGGTGGAGGAGCGCACCGCGCAACTGGCAGTCTCCAACAAGGAGCTGGAAGCGTTTGCCTATTCGGTGTCGCACGATCTGCGCGCGCCCCTGCGGCATCTCGATGGGTTTCTCTCCCTGCTGGAGAAGCGCGCCTCCGCGCAGCTCGATGAGCGCGGCCGGCATTACATCGCTAACGCCACTGGCGCCTCACGGCGCATGGGAACGCTGATCGACGAGCTGTTGCAGTTCTCCCGCCTGGGCCGGAACCGATTGCGCAGGATGCGGGTCAACCTGGCCGAGGTAGTGGCGAAGATCCGGCAGGAGCTGCAATCGGAGTCGGCGAACCGCCGGGTCATCTGGGATCTTCCAGCCTTGCCCGAAGTCGATGCCGATGCCTCCATGCTGCGCCAGCTCATGCAGAACCTCATCGCCAACGCCCTGAAGTTCACCCGTGGACGGGCGGAAGCACAGATCAGCGTTGGAGCGCGAACCGAAAGCGATGGGGCGGTCACGCTTTGGGTGCGGGACAACGGCGTGGGCTTCGATATGCAGTACTACGACAAGCTGTTTCAGGTTTTCCAACGGCTGCATCACGAAGATGAATTCGAGGGCACAGGTATCGGTTTGGCCAACGTTCGCCGTATCGCCGAACGACACGGCGGACGCGTCTGGGCCGAGAGCGTGCTAGGTGAGGGCGCAACATTTTACGTTTGCTTGCCGCAAAACGGCGGCGAGGTGGGAGAAGACAAGGATGAACCGGTTGAAGCCTATTCTGCTGGTGGAAGATAGCGCCAACGACGTGGAATTGACGCTGGCGGCGCTGGAAGAGAGCCATGTGATTAACCCCGTCGTGGTCCTGCATGACGGCGCCGAGGCTTTGGAGTATCTCTACAGTCGCGCGGCCTCCGAGGATCCGGCCATGCTTCCCGTCGTGGTGCTGCTCGACATCAAAATGCCCAAGGTCAACGGAATTGAGGTGCTACGCCAGCTCAAGGCCAACTGCGACCTGAAACATCTGCCCGTGGTCATGCTGACCTCCTCGCGGGAGGGTCCCGACCTCGACGAATGTTACGAACTGGGCGTAAACGCCTATGTCGTCAAACCGGTCAGCTTTGAGGAGTTCTTTCAGGCGGTGAAGGACGTTGGCAGGTTTTGGGCGGTGGTCAACCAGCCACCGCAAATCAATCACGCCGCCAATGCATTGGCGGGGAGATCTGCCGATCGCTGATCCCGGGGAGGAGTTATGGCTTGGCCGATTCGTATCCTGCATCTGGAGGACAACCGCAACGACCGTGAACTGGTATCCGAACTGCTGAAGGAGGGGGGCGTCGATTGTGAAATCATCGCCGTCGATACCCGCGGCGAATTCCTGCAGGCGTTGCATGAGAACCCCTGCCAGCTGATCCTGGCCGATTTCGCGCTGCCCGCCTTCGACGGCTTCTCGGCACTGAATCTGGCCCGGCAGATCGCGCCCCGCGTCCCCTTTATCTTTCTCAGCGGCGTGATTGGCGAAGAGCGGGCGGTGGAGACGCTGAAAAGCGGCGCCACCGACTACGTTCTGAAGAACCGCCTGGAACGGCTGGCGCCGGCAGTGCAGCGCGCGCTGCAGGAAGCGGCGGAGCGGCAGCGCCTGCTGGAAGTTCAGGAAGCGTTGCTGAAAAGCGAGGAACGCTTTCGCCTGCTGGTGCAAAGCATCCAGGATTACGCCATTTACCTGGTCGATCCCGGCGGCATGGTGGTCAGCTGGAATGGCGGAGCGCAGCGCATTTTCGGCTACAGCGAGCATGAGGCGATCGGGCTTTCCATGCGCAGCTTCTTCCGCCGCAGTGAGGCGCGCGAGCACTGCTACGAGCGGCTGGTGCGAATGGCGGAAGAGAAGGGCCGGGCCGAGCAGGAGATTTGGCAAGTACGCAAGGATGGAGGGTGTTTCTGGGCCAACCTGATCTTCACCCCGCTTCCCGGTTTTCACGGCTACGCGGTTGTCGCCCACGACATCACCAGCCGCCAACGCGAACTGCAGGAACTGGAGCGCAGCCGGCAGGAGCGGGCGCGCATGCAGGAACGATTTCTGGGCCACATTTCGCATGAGTTGCGGACCCCGCTGACCACCATCGTCGACTTCGCTTCGCTGATCCATGATGGTACCGCCGGGCTCATCTCCGACGATCAGCAGCGCTATCTCGAGATCGTGCTGCGCGCGGCCAACCAGCTTGCGGTCATGATCAACAGCTTGCTTGACCTGACCCGCACCGATTGGCGTCAACTGCCCATCCTGCAGGAATGCGTGAGCGTGGAGAAGCTGGTCAGCGAGGTTTGCCAGGACTTCGCAGCGGGAGCGGCCGAGAAAAACATCCAGCTACGGAACCTGACGTCCGCGCCATTGCCCCTGGCCTATGCCGATCCATCGCGGGTCACCGAGGTCCTCACCAACCTGATCGACAATGCGATCAAGTACAGCCCGGTGGGTTCGCAAGTGCAGGTGGTGGCGGAGCGATCAACGGGAGAATCTGAGTTCCTGCGCATCAGCGTGCGCGATAACGGGCCGGGCATTCAGCCACAACATCAGTCTCATGTCTTCGAGCGGTTCTTCCGCGCATCGGAAGGCACCGACAGCCATCCCGGCGGAATGGGCCTGGGGCTATATATCAGCCGGGAGATCGTCAAGGCACACGGCGGCGACCTGCAGTTGTCCTTCAACGAGGCGGGGGGATCCACCTTCCACTTCACCATTCCGATTTTCCGGCTGGAACGGATTTTGGCGCCGGTTGTCTCGCCCAAGAACCTGGCAGCTGGGATAGCGGCGGTGATCACGGTCAAGACCCCGGAGATGCCCAACTGCAGCTCAGTGGATTTGCGCCGCTACATGCGCTCGGTGCGGGAGAGCGTCAGGCGGTGCACCCATGAGAATTCCGACCTGATTTTGCCGCTGATCGACGTTGACCAGCGGCCTTGGGTGTATCTGGTTGCCCTTACCAAACATGATGGCGTGCCATGGATTGTCAGGCGCATTCGGGAAGAGCTGGAGGCCTCGCTGGAGCTGCAGCCGCTGGAGGGCGGCTTCCACGTTTCGAGCCAGGTGTTGGACCTCTCTGAGTACTCTGGGGAAGACATGGCCGAAGCCACGCGCCAGCTTGCGCGCAGCGTAGCAGCCGCAATCCGGCTGCCCGCAGAAGCAGGAGAGCACGATGAGCACACCGCGGAAGAAACTGTTGCTAGTGGAAGATAACCGGGAGCACCTGATGGCGCTTACGGTGAGGTTGAAGAGCCACGGCTATGATGTCGTCTCGGCAGCCGATGGGGTAACGGCAATCAGCACGGTCAAGAAAGAGGATCCAGACGCGATCCTGCTTGATTTGGGACTGCCGGGAGGGGACGGGTTGGTCGTGCTGGAGAGGCTGCGGTCCATGGGCCATACGGTGGGGACGCCCGTCATTGTGGTAACAGCACGGCCGCCCGAGGGAAACAAGCGCGAAGCCCTCAAACATGGAGTGGCAGCGTTTCTGCAAAAGCCGGTCAGGACCGAGGAACTGCTGCTGGCTTTGCACAAGGCGTTGCGACAGCATGAGGCGGTCGAGAGCAGTTGAGCGCACAGGCTGCGAGCTAACTGAGATCTGTTTATACAGCTCCGAGCCATCCTTGGGAAAATGAACTCGGAACGGCCGAGCCGCGCGTCAAGCTTACCCACCCGCACGAACAGTTTCACAACCACTCGCGGGTTATGGAGCGGTTGCGAGCCTGACTGGGGGACACCGAAGCGTCGTAAGAAATCGCCGTGCCACTCAATCGGTGTACAATGCCCCACACAGATTTTTGAACTGAAATCCCTTCGAAACCGTTGGTTTCGCCCGCATGGACGTGAATACAAATGAAAAGGCTGAGCAGGAACTGGGGCCCGTGGTTGGTGCAGCCAAGTCTCCTGCTTCCTCGCGCCGCCGCACCCTCGCCTTTGTTTTCTACAACATCGCCGCCACGCTCGCGCTGCTGCTGGTGCTGGAAGGCATTGCCAGTGTGTACTTCACATTTCATGACTCCTTCGACGCTCGGCCGTTCGCCGAGAGTCTCTACACCGAATACGATCGCGAGCTCGGCTGGATTAGCCGACCCAACGTGTTTCTCCCCAACGTTTACGGCCCGGGGAAATACCTGCGGACCAACTCGCAGCGCTTTCGCAACAATCATGACTTCACCAAGGAAGTGCCGCCCGGCAAGACGCGCATCATCTGTTCGGGCGACTCCTTCACGCTGGGCTATGGGGTCGATAACGATCACACTTGGCCGTCGCGACTGGCGGCAAGCGCCCCGAACCTTGAGACCGTCGATATGGGCCAGGGAGGATATGGGGCGGACCAGGCGTATCTCTGGTACAAGCGCGACGGAGTTAAGCTGGACCACAATATCCAGATTCTCGCGCTTATCTCCGCCGATTTGTATCGCATGGAGAACGCCTCGTTCATCGGATATGGGAAACCCGTCCTGAAGGTGCAAAATGATCGACTGGTGACGACCAATGTCCCGGTTCCGATTTCAGTGGAAGCCTGGTCGCCCACTTTGGCGCGCACCCAAGATGCGTTGGCGAACTTAAGCCTCACACGACTGCTGCGGCAAATGTTTGGGCAGGAGACCGCTTCCGTCGAAGTACCGGCCGAGGGCAACGAGGTTGCAGCCCAGGTCTTCGCCCATATCCTTGACGATCTGGTGCAGACGAATCGCGCGAAGAACAGCGTTCTAGTTCTGGTTTACCTCCCCACGCGAGAGGACTGGATAATGCAGGGCTCCTGGCGCAGGATTCTGGGCGATTACGCGCGCCAGCGCGGCCTGCTCTACATTGATCTGTTCGAGGACTTCCATCGCCTGCCGCCGGAGGAGTTAGACAGGATCTTCATCCCGAGGGGCGCGATCGACTACAGAGGAGCCGCCGGCCACTACACCGAGGCAGGAAATACCTTTGTGGCCGATCTGATCTATAAACGGCTGCTGGCCAATCCGGAAACCGCCGCGAAATTGCATGCACAGCCGGCAGCCGTGGCCAGTCAATCCGGCAGTGGGATCTAGATTACTCAGTCCCATATTGGGCCTGACGAAAATCCGCGGAACTACCCGGCTGACAAGATTCGAGAGTTGTGGGAAACTACTCTGAACGGATTGCCGCTTTCTACCAGTTCACCGAAAAGAGAGAGTTATGGGCTTCTTCAAGACCACCGGTCAACGCTTCGGGATCGCAGGGGAGTTGTTCGCCTTTTTCTGGAATAACAAGCGCTGGTGGATGACACCCATCCTCATCACCCTCGGCGTATTTGCGATTCTGTTGATCCTGGCGCAGAGTTCCGCAATTGCTCCGTTCATCTACACCTTCTTTTGAGGGCACGCCTTCAATACGTTTGCGACAGCTGTGGCTGAGCCGAAGCACCAATTTGCGACGCGGCGCATTTCCTTGTTCAAAATCATTCACAAGGGTATCCTTGGCGATTGGGCAGCATGGCATCGCCGACGCCGTGCTTCGTGTTTTCGTAGATACCAATACGATTGCGGATTGTGTCCGCGGCATCTCACATTTCCGGCAACAATCGCCGAAAACCTCCCGGAGGCCACATGGCAACCAAAGTTCAGACCGAAGAACCGCTGATGACCCACGATCCGTTTGCCAATCTCGAAACCGATCTCGCGCTGGAGTTTCTGCGTGTGGTGGAAGAAGCGGCCATGGCCTCGGCTAAAACCATGGGCCAGGGCGACCGCAAGCATGCTGACCAGGTGGCCACGGAAGCGATGCGCAGCGTCATGGATTCGGTGCCCATGGACGGAACTATCGTCATCGGCGAGGGCGAACGCGACGAAGCGCCAATGCTGTATATCGGCGAAAAAGTCGGCAAGCAGGACGGCGGCAGCTATCCCGCAGTGGACATTGCTGTGGATCCCCTGGAGGGGACCAATCTGTGTGCGACCGGGTCGCCGGGCGCCATCACCGTTTTGGCGGCCTCGGAAAAGGGAGGTTTGCTCAACGCTCCGGACTGCTACATGGAAAAGATTGTGGTTGGGCCGTCCTGCAAGGGAGTGGTGGACCTGGACGCTTCGGTGTCGCACAATCTGCACGTCATTGCCAAAGTCCTGGGCCGCGACGTCGAAGACCTGGTCATCATCATCCTGGACCGCCCACGTCACGAGAAACTGATCCACGAGATCCGCAAGGCCGGAGCTCGCATCCGGCTGATCTCGGATGGCGACCTCTCGCCCGGCGTTGCAGCAGCGATGCTGGGATCGGGCGTTCACGCCGTGATGGGAAGCGGCGGCGCCCCGGAGGGCGTGATCACCGCTGCCGCTATTCGCTGCCTGAACGGCTACATGGTCGGACGACTGGTCGGCTACACCCCTGAGCAGGCCGAGCGGATGAAGGACATGGGAATTACGGATCCCAAGCGCATCTACACCGCTGACGAGCTGGCCCCCGGGAAAAACATCGTGTTTGCGGCCACGGGTGTGACCGACGGACCGCTGCTGAAGGGAGTACGTTTCTTCGGCGATGGCGCGCGCACCACCTCGCTGGTCATGAAGCGCAGCCAAGGTAAGGTGCGGTTCATCGAGAGTATCCACCTGGAGAAGCGCCCGGACGTGAAGGTCAGGATTCCGGAACGCTAGCCGTCCCGCAGATGTCTCAGGCCCTCCGTTTTGGAGGGCCTTTCTTTTCCCGCGCCACTTCGCCTTCCGCCTACTGCTCCGAACCGGATACAACTCATCATTTTCCCCTTGCTTCTGTAATAGGAGGAGTAAAATTCAATTAGCAGAAGACTGTAGCTGCGGATGGTGGCTCCATCCGGAGAGGTCTTGGCATGAACGTGCATATCAGCTACAAAATTTCCAAAACACCCGACCTCGAAAAACTAATCAATCAACAAACAGAAAAACTGGGAAGATACCTGCAGGTGTTTCGACCCGACCTGGTGCACTTGAAAGGCATCATGGAGGAGAACTCCGCCCGCGAGGGATTCGTGGTGTCACTGAACCTGCGGCTGCCCTCGGGACAGATGGCTTCGCGGGAAAGCGGTCCTGCGGCAACCGGTGCAATCAAAGCGGCCTTCGACGATATCGCAGAACAGCTAAAAAAGCATAAGGAGTTGCTCCGTAACCAGCACACCTGGCGTCATCAGAGCGGCGAGCGGCGCATGGGCGTCAAGACCGTTCCCTTCGAGGAAACGGTTGCGGCGGTGAAGCCGGAGCAAATCTCGTCCGCCGATATCGCTGGTTACGTCAACGTGAATCTCCCCCGGCTAAAACGCTTCATCCAGCGGGAATTAGATTATCGCGAGAACCAAGGGCAGATTCAGGCCGGCCAGATCGCGGTGGAAGATGTGGTCGGGGAGGCGATTGCTAACGCGCTTGGCGAGCAGCACGACAAGCCCGAGCGCATAAAGCTGGAAGCGTGGGTGCACCGCCTGGCAAGGGAAGCGATTGACAGGCTGGCATCCGAGGCGAATGACGAAGGAAACATACCCCTGGAGCGGTCGCACGGGGAACAGAATGTGCATGCCACGGACGAGGCCCGGTTGCAATTCCATCAGCCCGACGAAAGGCTGTATGAGGAGAACGTTATCCCCGATCCGACGGCCAACAACCCGGAAGAACTGGCAGCCCGACACGAGCTGATGAGCCTGGTAGAAAGCAACTTGCGCGACGCCGGTCGTAACGAGCGGGAAGCTTTCATTCTGTACACAATTGAAGGCTTCACCCTGGAGGAAATTGCCGACATCACCAACCATCCCGTGGAGGAGGTGCGAGCGGCCATTCGCAAAGCCCGCCAGCATCTGCAACGTGCCTTGCCCATGAAGGACCCCCTTAAGGACAAGCTCATGGAGTATTCCCAGAGCGCCTAGTTTGGGGGACTGCCCGGCAGTCCCCTTTGAAACCTACCCCAACGAAATTATTTAGACAGGAGACCGGAATGATCACACGCGATGACATCCGTGAACTCGCCAACTTTCAGTCGCCGGAGGGTTGTGCCGTCACGTTTTACTATCAGCCCTCGACGCCACTCAACAAGTCGCACCGCGAAGAAGCCATCCTGGTGAAGGACCTGATTCGCAATGCTCTGCGGGAGGCGGAGAAGCATGGGAAAAATGGGTCCACCCGCACCGACCTGGAGCGCATCAGCAGCACGGTGGATCCGCTGCACGGCAATGGCGGCGGCAAGGCGAAGGCCATTTTTGCCTGTGGAAAGCAGGGGTTCTGGCGCGAATTCGATGTACCTGCTCAGCTGCTCAAACCGAAGATTGCGGTGAGCCATCGCTTCCACCTGAAACCCCTGGCCGCGGTGCTGGACGGCGAGCAGCGTGCCTGCGTTCTGCTGGCTGATCGCACCAAGGCACGCGTCTTCGAACTGGCCGACGACAACATCGTCGAGCGGCTGGATTTCATCAACGAGCTCACCCGCCGCGGCAAGAGCGATGGCTGGGGCGGCTATGACGCCGGCCACGCCGAACGCAAGCAGATGAATGAAGCGATGCAGCACTTTAAGGTGATCGCTGACCATATCGAGACGTATTTCGAGCATGGAGGTTGCCATCGCCTGCTGATCGGTTGCCGCGACGATGTCTGGTCGGAGATCGAGCCTCAACTGCAGTCCCAGGCCAGACAGCATTTGGTCGGCCACTTCCGCATCGATCCAAAGGTTGCTACGCCTGAGCAAGTCAAGCAGATGGCGCACGAGCAGCTTGCAGAATACGGAGCCGGCATGAAGCAGGAGTTGATTCGCGAAGTGGTAGGCGAGGCCCATCGCAACGGCCGGGGAGCAGTTGGACTGCGGCGCGTGCTGCGTTCGCTCGAAACCGGCGAAGTGCAAACATTGCTGCTCGGATCGAATTTCGAGGCGCCGGGGGTCAAGTGTTACAACTGCGGCCATATGGACTTGCACGTGACGCCCGCGTGTGCGGTGTGCGGAAAGCAGAACACCGAACTGGAGGATATCGGCGACGCCATCGTGGGACATGCCATCCGCAGTGGGGTAGAACTGGTTTACGTGCCCGATGACGAGGAGTTCGATCGCATCGGCAGAATCGCCGCGCTGTTGCGCTTCCGCGCCGACCAAAACACGGCGGTAAAGGCAGCCAGCTAAACCAAACCGCTGCGCCGTTGTCTTCATTCATCCCTCGCGGGTGTCAGCCTGCGAGGGATTTGCCTGTTTCGTTCATGGAGCACTTCCGGTGAGTTCATCTGCGTCGTGGCTAGGACTGGTCTTGATTCTCGCTAGCCCGCTGTTCGCCTCGTCTTCCTGTCCCGCTTATCCAGTCGGCACATGGAAGCTCGACCAGCCTTCGGCTCTGCAATTCGAGCAAGCATGGCTGGGAGTGCTGCAGCATAAGAATGTTGCCGCGCTCGATTGCATGCTCGACGACAACTTCAAAGACAGTTCTCTGAAAGGAGAGCTGCGCCCCAAGGCTCAAGTTCTCCGCGAGCTGCCGCAGAAACGGCCGGGTGATGGGTACCAGCAGAAGCTGACCGACATGCAAGCTGATCTGTTCGGCGATACTGCGGTCGTTCACGGCGTTAATGTGGTCAGCGATCAGCAGGGCCAGGAAGTTTTGCGAATTCGCTTCACCGATGTGCTGCGCTTTTCGGACGGGCGATGGCGCGCGATCTCCGCCCAGGAGACTGCCGAGCAGCACCAGCACTGAAATCCATGCCTCGCCTCAACGTGCTATCCTGCTTCGTTTGTTTGTGAGGGATTTGCATGAAAGTCACACGCCGCGATTTCATCGCTACGACCGCAATTGGATCGGCGTCGCTGGCGCTCAATCTGGAAGCCCAAAACAAGGGCGAAGCTGGCACTCAATCTTCGGGAACGTTGCCCAAGAAGCCAGTCATCATTTGCGCCCACAACGGCTATAACTATCTGGATCGTGGCTACGCCGTGCTGACCGGTGGCGGCGATACACTCGACGCGGTGATGCAGGTGATCACCGGCCCGGAAGACGATCCCAATGACGACAGCGTCGGGTTGGGCGGCCTGCCCAACGAAGACTGCGTGGTGCAGCTCGACTCCTGCTGCATGCATGGCCCGACACGCATGGCGGGAGCGGTGGCAGCGGTGGAAGAGGTCAAGAACGTGTCCCTTTTGGCGAAAGCTGTCATGGAGCACACTGGCCATGTCATGCTGGTCGGCGCGGGCGCACAGAAGTTTGGCTTCGACATGGGCTTCCCGCGCGAGAACTTGCTCACCGAGCGCTCGCGCAAAATCTGGCAGCTCTGGCGTGAAACCATGTCGACGGATGACTGGTGGGGACCAGGGCTGGCGAGCCCGAACTTCAAGTTTCCCACCGAGAGCGGCAATGAGTCGGAGCTCCACGAACAGCGCATGCAGAAGATGGAGGAACTGGCGGCCCGGCTTGGTATTGAGCCGGAGTTTCGTGCGGCGGCCATCGAGCGCGTCTTGCATCCACCAACCGGAACGATTCACTGCTCGGTGGTGAATGAGAAAGGTGAAATGTCGGGCGCAACCACCACCAGCGGATTGGCATGGAAAATTGCCGGGCGCGCGGGCGACTCGCCCATCATCGGGGCCGGCAGTTACACCGACCAGGATGTCGGCTCGGCGGGCGCCACCGGTAATGGCGAAGAAAACATCAAGGTCTGTGGCGCGCATACCATCGTGGAGAACATGCGCCAAGGCATGTCGCCGCAGGACGCGGGCATGGACGCGCTGAAGCGGATCGTGCGCAACTTTAATGGCGATATGGCCAAGCTCAAGTACGTGGACATGAGCTTCTACATCCTGCGCAAAGACGGCGTCTACGCCGGAGTCTGCATGTGGAGTGGCCATCCCGAGCATCCGCGGCGCTTTGCGGTACACGACGGCGACAGCAAGCGCTACGAGAACGCCGTCGCGTTATACCAAGGGCAATCGCTCGGCTGGCCTCCAATGCCAGGCAGGAAACATCTGGCGCCGGAGCAGAAGAAATGAGGCTACACGGCGACCGTCACGGTTGTTTCCGTGCGTGTGACCGGCCGGTAGAGGGTGTCACGCTCGAAGGGAATGCGGCCGGCTTCAGTGATGAGGCGAATCAGGTCCTGGCGGCGCAAGCCTTGCGGTGTGGTCGCGCCGGCATCGTGATAGATCTTCTCTTCCACCACCGTTCCGTCGATGTCGTCGGCGCCAAAGCGTAGCGTGATCTGCGCCATCTTCGGCGTCACCATCTGCCAATACGACTTGATGTGCGGGAAGTTGTCGAGCACCAGGCGCGACACCGCAATCTGCTTCAGGTCCAACATGCCGGTGGTTTTGGGCAGGTGCTGAAGCGGTGTGTTCTCGGGATGAAACGCCAGGGGGATGAAGGTCTGGAAGCCGTGGGTGTCGTCCTGTAGCTCGCGCAGCTTCAGCAAGTGATCGACACGGTCTTCATCGTTCTCGACGTGGCCATACAGCATCGTCGCATTCGACTTCAGCCCGACTTCGTGCGCGGTGCGGGCGAGATCGAGCCACTGATCGCCATCAATCTTGTGGTCGCAGATGATGTGGCGGATGCGGTCGGAGAAAATCTCTGCGCCGCCGCCCGGCATGGAATCCAGCCCGGCTTCTTTGAATTTGACCAGCACCTCGCGCGGCGTCATCTTGCCAATCTTGGAAAAGAAGGCAATCTCGACCATAGTGAACGCTTTGAGATGCACCTGCGGAAACCGCTCCTTGAGCCCGGCAATCAGGTCGACGTAGTACTGGAAGGGCAGATCGGCATGCAGGCCGCCCACAATGTGGAACTCCGTGATGGCCTCGGTGTAGCCGGAGGCGGCGGTGTTCCAGACTTCTTCCAGCGCCATGGTGTAAGCGCCGGGGGCGTCCTTTTTGCGGCCAAAGGCACACAGGCGGCAGGCAGCCACACAGACGTTGGTGTAGTTGATGTGGCGGTTCACGTTGAAGTAAGCAATGTCGCCGTGCATGAGCTCGCGAACGTGGTTAGCCAGCCAGCCAATCGCCAGAATATCGCCCGACCGGTAGAGCGCCAGCGCGTCCTCAGCCGAGAGGCGCTCCTGCGCCATCACCTTGTCGTGAATCGGACGCAGGCGAGAATCGTCCGTCTGAAAGGGATGGAGCTTCTTGGCGTGAACGGGCAAATCCGGCATCCTGTTAATCATATCGCAGAGGGCGCCGAGCTCACAGGATAGTACCCGCTTACCTCGCCAGCAGCAGGTCTCCCGCGATAAAGAACAGGAACGCCATTGACACCATCCCGTTCATAGTGAAGAAGGCGGCATTCACCCGGCTGAGGTCATTGTGCTTCACCAGCGAGTGCTCATAGATCAGCAACAGCCCGACGAAGACAACGCCAGCTACGGCAAGTTTTCCCAGTCCGAAAGCCACGACCATCCACGCCAGCAGCAACACCGTGATCAGGTGGAAAACCCTGGCGATTACCAGGGCTTTGCGAATACCAAACGCTTTGGGCACCGAATAGATCTCGACTGAGCGATCGAAGTCGTAATCCTGGCATGCGTAGAGGATGTCGAAACCCGCGCCCCAGAAAACTACCGCGGCGGTCAGGATAAAGACGCGTGGATCGAGCGAGCCGCGTACCGCAATCCAGGCCGCCACCGGCGCCGTGCCCATGGCCAAACCCAGCACCACATGCGTCCAGCGGGTCACCCGCTTAGTGAATGAGTACAGAAACACAATGGCCAAGGCCACCGGCGACAAATAGAAGGCGAGCGGATTCAATTCATGCGCGGCAAGGATGAGTATCGCCGAGGTAATCACGATGAACCAAGCGACAAAGGATTTGCTGAGCTTGCCGGCAGGAAGTGCTCGAATCTTGGTACGGGGATTCGCCGCATCAATGGTGGCATCGGCCAAACGGTTGAACGCCATCGCTGCTGAGCGGGCGGCAACCAGGGCCACGATAATCCAGATCGAGGTGTGCAGGTTGGGAATGCCGCGCGCGGCCAGCACGGCGCCGGTCAGGCCAAACGGAAGAGTGAGCACTGAGTGCTCCCACTTGATCATCTCCAACGTAGTACCGATGCTGCGAAAAAGTGCCACGGATCGATTGTAACGTGGCCGGCTTCACCCAAACACCGTATGCCTGGAGCCGCTCGGGCGCTTCGAACATCCACCAAGCGGCTGTGCCGAAATGACCGACAACGCCAGTGGAGTCGTCCTTCCCACCGCTAATCTACAAATCGAGTTCTCACGCACCCTGATTCAGTCCTCATGTCAGGGGCCCCGCGGAAGACGTAATGCGAATAGCGAACCCTGAAAATTGTCTGCCAACTTCCGATTCAGAAGCATCTTATATAGATAGGTCGTGATACGATATAAGTTGATTGCCCTGCTATGACTAACCACAATGTGACGTTACGCGATTACCAGGCGTTGGCGGAGTTCCGCTATCAGATTCGCCGCTTTGTTCACTTCAGCGAGAAGGCGGCCCGGGAGGCCGGCGTTGAACCACAACATCATCAATTGATGCTGGCGCTGAAGGGAAAGCCCGACCGGGAAGAGGCGCGTATCGCCTACCTGGCGGAGCGTCTACAAATCCAGCACCATAGCGCCGTCGAACTGGTGGACCGGCTGGTGGGGAAAGGGCTGATCACGCGCAGCCGCGGCGATCAGGACCGGCGCGAGGTCCATGTTCAACTCACCCCACATGGAGAACGCGTGCTGGCGGAGTTGACCGTGTACACCCGGGCCGAACTGCGCTCGGCCGCTCCCGCGCTGGTGGCGGCGCTGCGCAAACTGACCCTGCGAACCAGGTCACGGAAGGGCGCCCGCGCGCGCCGCAAGATCGCTAGACCAGGAAGGCTGTAAAGGGTGGGAAACTATACGGAGACTCTCGGGGTCGACGGCCTCAATCCCCTGCATCCGGAGCAGGCGAGTGCAACTCGAATCCCCCAGGAAGCCAGGTTCCGCACCGGGGTGGTCTCGTTGCTGGCCGCCTTAATTGGCGGACTGGCCGGCATCATTGCCTACCTGCTTTACAACCTGATCGGACTGTTCACCAACATTTTCTTCTACCACCGGGTTTCGTTCGCCTTCGTCAGCGCGCGCAACAATCACTTGGGGCTGCTGGTGATCGTGATACCAGTGATCGGCGGCATCATTGTCGGCATCATGGCGCGTTACGGCTCCGACAAGATTCGGGGGCACGGAATTCCTGAAGCCATGGAAGCGGTATTGGTTAATCGCAGCCGAATCGAGCCGAAGGTGGCGATCCTTAAGCCAATTTCGGCGGCCATTGCCATCGGCACCGGCGGCCCGTTTGGCGCGGAGGGCCCAATCATTCAAACCGGTGGCGCCGTTGGTTCGCTTGTGGGACAGGTGCTGCACATGACGGCGGCTGAGCGTAAAGTGCTGCTGGCTTGCGGCGCCGCCGCCGGTATGGCCGCGACGTTCAGCACTCCGATCGCAGGGGTCATCCTCGCTATCGAGTTGCTGCTGTTCGAATTCAAGTCGCGTTCGTTCATTCCGCTGGTGATCGCCAGCACGCTGGCCACCAGCGTTCACTCTCAGTTGATGGGGCCCGGGCCGATGTTTCAGGTCGGCGCGCTCGATTTCGGGCTACCTCACGCGCTCCCCTTTTACCTGGTGCTGGGAGTGCTTTGTGGCGTAGCCGCCCTGGGCTTTAGTAAGGCGCTGTACTGGGTGGAGGATCAATTCGAGAAGCTGCCCATTAACGACATGTGGTGGCCGGCTATCGGCGCGCTCGGGCTGGGAATTATCGGCTACTTCGTGCCGCGAGTGCTGGGTGTCGGCTATGACACCATCTCCGACATTCTCAATACCAAGATGTTGCTGGGCGCTCTGCTGGCGGTAATGATCTTCAAATCGGCAGCGCTGGTCATCTCACTCGGCTCGGGAACTTCAGGCGGGCTGCTGGCGCCTATGTTTATGGCCAGTGCGGCGATGGGCTCGGCATTTGCCATGATCGTGGACAAGATCTGGCCTGCGGCCAACCTCTCCCCAGGAGCCTTCGCATTGGTCGCCATGGGCGCGGTGTTTGGAGCGGCCTCGCGAGCGGCGTTTACCTTCATCATCTTCGCCTTCGAGATCACCCGCGACTACAACTCGGTGCTGCCGCTGATGCTGGTTACAGTTATCGCTGACGCGATCGCCGTGCGCTATGCAAAGAATTCGATCATGACCGAGAAGTTGGCGCGCCGCGGTCTGCGCATCCACCAGGACTACGAACCCGACGTTCTACAGCAGGTGTCGGTCGGGGAAACTATGTCGAAGGAGTTCGACACCGTTCCGGTAAACATGCGGATTGCCGAACTGGCTGAGCGGGTCACCAAGCATGATCCTACGGTCACACATCATCAGGGGGTGTTTATTGTCGACGCGAATGGGCGGCTGGCCGGCATCATCACACGCGCGGACATCATGCGCGCACTGGAGAAGGATTCTACCGGCAACATGACCGTGCTGGAGGCGGGATCTTCGAATCCGGTTGTGACTTACCCGAATGAAGTACTCTACGACGCAACGTCGAAGATGCTGCGCGCCAACGTGGGACGGTTGCCGGTGTGCAGTTGGGAAGATCCGGGACGCCCTATCGGCTATCTGGGACGCTCGCAGGTAATGGCAGCTCGGCTGCGGCGGCTGGAAGAAGAATACGTGCGCGAGCCGGGATGGATGCGGTCGCGGAGGACGGTATAGTGCCTGTTGCTTTGAAGGGGCGCAGCTTTAGCCGCCCCGTAAATGTCCGCCTTAAACTAGATTATCCCGAGCGGGCTTTCAGCCCACTCGGAATAAGGCAAGTCAAGAAGTGCTCTTATGGCGCAGCTAAAGCTGCGCCCCTTCAAGGCACCTGAGCAGAGTATCTCTATACCCCAACCGGAAACGGCTTGGGGCTGCGCTCTTCGGCGCGCTCACGCACCAGGCTGTCGAAGCGGCCTTGCAGCAGCGACATCAATCCCGTGTACCAGTAGCCGAAGACGAACAGCACCAAAAATGGCACGGTAATGAAGTTTTCGTTGGCGATGGCATACCACACCGTCAGGGCGAAGTATCCGCCGACCAGCATCTCGATATAGGGAATCCAGCCCAGCCGCTTGCGGTATTTCTTCGCAGCCAGAGCTTTGTCCTTCTTGCTGACGACGCGATACTTCGGGGTGCGGGCAAATGCAGTCTGGTGCCCGACGAGCGCCTCCAGCACAGCCTTGCTGTTGGTGATGGTCAGACCAATGCCGAGCGCCATCAACGCCGGGAGGAACAGAAAGGTGCGATACCAGTTCTTTGGGAAGATTTCTTTCTGCGATACGAGGTAAAAGCTTGAGATGGAGAATGTCGATGCCAGGAATAGCGGGATGTCGATGTACAGCATCTGAAACCATCCCTGATAGAAGCGAATGACCATGGCGGGCAGCAATAGTGTGCTCAGCACAATCATCAACGGATAGCTGATGTTGGCTGTCAGGTGGTACCAGGCCTCAACTTTCTCGCGGCGCGGGACTGGAGCGCGCAACACCTTCGGCAGGTCTTTCTTGGCGCACTGGATCAGGCCCTTGGCCCATCGCGCCTGCTGGGTTTTGAACGCGGTCATTTCAATCGGCAACTCGGCCGGACACTCCACGTCTTGCAGGTAGCGGAACCGCCATCCCTTCAGTTGCGATCGGTAGCTGAGGTCGGTGTCTTCGGTTAGGGTGTCGTGCTCCCATCCTCCGGCGTCGTCGATGGCCTGACGCCGCCAGATTCCCGCCGTGCCGTTGAAGTTGAAGAACACCCCGGCGCGCGACCGGCCGCCGTGTTCCAGCACAAAGTGTCCATCGAGCAGAATCGCCTCGACTTCCGTCAGGAAGGAATAATTGCGGTTGAGGTGCGTCCAGCGGGTCTGCACCATGCCGATCTCGGGATCGGCGAAGTGGTCGATGACTTTCATCAGCCACTCCGGTTGAGGAGTAAAGTCGGCGTCGAAGATGGCGACAAATTCTCCGGTCGCGACCTTCAGTCCAGCATCCAGCGCCCCCGCCTTAAAGCCTTCGCGGTTGGTCCGATGAAGGTAGTTGATGTTGTGGCCCAGAGCGGCATAGCGCTCCACTACGGCCTGCGCCGCCTGGATGGTTTCGTCGGTGGAATCGTCCAATACCTGAATTTCCAGCTTTTCGCGGGGATATTCGATTTTGCAAACACACTCCACCAGCCGATCGATAACGTACTGCTCGTTGAAGATCGGCAACTGAATGGTGACGCGCGGCAGCTCCGCGAACCGCGATTGCGGCTCCGTGACTTTGTTCTTGCGGTATTTGTAATAGAGATAGACCAAGCGGTAGCGGTGCATCCCATAAAACGCCAGCAGCACCAGCACGATGAAGTACGGAATCAGCAACGCCATATCGAAGGCATTGGCGTGATAGAGGCCTCGAAAGGTAGTATCCAGAAAGTGAGATTTCAGGTAGTGGCGTAAGCCTCGCGGTTCCGCCAGCACGCAGCAAAGCAGGGTGAAGACAGCGGTCAGAGGCGTACTCCATTGAACAACATAGAAAACCGCGAAGCGGAACCGGCTGGCCAGCACGGGTGGCCCGCCAAACCGTAGATTGTACCTGACGGATCGAAAGAAATTACCAGGAACTCGCCTTGCCCGATTGCCGAAGGAGATTCGGCGGCGGTGCACAGAATATAGGCACTATACCCCGCGTCGGGTCACCTCCGGCAGCGTTGACTCTTATTCCATAAGGGCGAACAATAAGGAAAGCAGCGCTTGCAAAACCAGCAATGACGTCCCCGATCAAGACTGCCAGTGCGGTGCTGATATGCCTGCTCGCGTGCGCGACGTGGCTGACCGGACAAAGTTCTGGACCGCCTTCCAGCAGTGCCGCTTCGGCATCATCCGATACGAGCTATCCCGAGCAGGCTTATCTATCTAGTTCGCGCTATGTCAACCAATACTTTAAGTTCACTTTCGAATTGCCGGTCGACGTTCGTCTGCAGCCAATACCTGAGCCGGCTTCCCGTGACGGCAGAGTTTCGCTATTAGATCTGGCCGGACCGCCGCCAACTGACGCCCGGATATGGGTCTACGCCATCCCAACCTCTGCGGGAAAGAACCAGGATGCCAAGTCCTTCCTGCGCGACGAACTCGACCAGGAACTGTACCGTGGCGTGGAAGAGCTGCGCGGGCTGTCGAAAGCTTCTATTGCCGGCCACCGTTTCTATTTATACGAGACTCGCCGGGGAATCGACCAGCACGTTCTGCTGGCGACCGAGCTGGAAGGTTACCTTATGGAGGCGATACTTGCCTCGCACGACGAGAAGACGCTGAAGCAATTAGAGGTGTCGTTCGAACACCTGGCCTTCTTCTCGCCTTCGGAGCTGCACCAGTACCAGGAGGCCAGCGCCCAGCCGTATGAGGGCCCGGCGATCTCGTCGCATCGACTGGCGCTCCTGCAGGCTGATCCTCCGGCCAGCCACATCGACCCCGGGAGCGTCCAGGGTGACTTCTACGAAAATCCGGCGCTTGGCTTCAGTTATCGAATCCCGCAGGGCTGGGTACTCGAATCACAGGGAGCCGTGCAGCCGGCGATTGAGCGTGATCGCGCCCGCGAGGATTTTGGGCGGCCGAGGGTCGGAGCGGCCGAGCGCAAGCTGATGCAGGCTTGCAGCCGAACCCTGTTCTCCGCGTGGGCCAAGCGCCCGGAAAGCGATGGCCGAATCTCCTACGACGACTTTGGCGAGGTTACGGTCTCGGCGATCTCCATGGCATGTTTCCCGAGTTTGAAGTTTCCGCAGGATAGCAATGATCGCCAGGCCTTCAAAGACTTCCTTCTGCAATTCGGCCTTACTCATCCCATCCTGACCGAGATACGCGAAGGAAAGGCCTTCACCGCCGGGAGCAACGTCTTTCTGTTCTTGCACGGGACAATCGGGTTTCGCATTCCCGACGATGAGCTTGCCCGGCGATTGTCGATTGCCATGGCGATAACCCAACGCCGCGGATATTTGTTGACTTGGTTCTTTGCCGCGCCTCACGACAGTGAATTGCAGCAATTGACCCAGCAGAGAGTCATATTTGATTCTGAGCCCGCGATCAAAGCGGCCAACGCTCCGCAACCCGGAGGCGGCGAGCCATCTGCTCCAGCGGCCCAACCGCCGGCCGCGCCTCCTGCCGCCGCCCCTTCTGTCCCGGCTGCCCCGGTCGCAAATGCCTCGACTCCAGCCGACGCCACATCTCAGGCAACGAATTCGCAGAAGGCACCGGAGCCCACCCGCCCTTCCCTGCTCCGCCCGGGCGAGACCGTGGAGAGCCAGCAGGGCAAGGGCACGCCGATTGTGAGGAAATAGAACTGCGCTTCGCGACTTACCATTGGCAGCTCACGCTGCCGTGATTACTTGTTCGGCTCTGCCGGTTTTGCCGCCTCCGCAGACTTCAGTTTTGCCAGCGACTCCTCGACACGTGACTTGAAGTCACCCCGATCGCTGTGCTCCCATCCGCTATAGTTCGACACAACCTGCATCTCACATCCGGTACCTTTGGGTGCTAAGGTAACGTGGTTCTTACGTTGCAGCAGCGCTCCCGAGATGTTGACGTGGGCGGCGTGCTTCGCATCGTAGTCAGCGTGCATCTTGGCATCGTCACTTTCTGTGACGGTATAATTGTCCGCGTTACTAAGTGTGTCTTTGACCGCGCTCCACAAATCGCTGCACGGATCGGGATAGGTGCTCTTGTAGGTTTTACTGAAGGCCGGCACGACGAGCACAAGCGACATCAGTCCCACCACTACTAATCTCATCATGACATATCTCCCGGGGATTTCCGTTTTGTGACTTATCGATGAGAGCAGCATAGCGCCAACGCGGGCGCGGCTGGGGGATGAACGAAACTCTTTTAGGGAGCAGTTCCCGAAGGGGGAACGCTTGGCGGCGAGCAGCTAGCCTGCTTCATGCACTATCCGGTGTGCACCGCGCCGCTTACCGCATAGGCGTTCTGCTAAAATCATTAAAATCCACTCCCCGGAGATGCAATGCAGGCAATCCTTGCGCTGGAAGATGGACGGATCTTCCACGGCAAAGGCTACGGAGCAAAAGGTGAATGTTACGGGGAAGTTGTTTTTAACACCTCGATCACCGGCTACCAGGAAATCTTCACCGATCCCTCCTACGCCGGCCAGATCGTAGTTCTCACCAACCCCGAAATCGGCAATTACGGCACCAACTCCGACGACAACGAAGCCACGCGACCCTACATCGAAGGCCTGATCGTGCGCGAGTTTTCGCGGGTCAGTTCCAACTGGCGCTCGCAGGAGGTTGCCGAGGAATACTTGGAGCGCTACAAGATTCCGGTGCTGGCCGAGATCGACACCCGTGCGCTCGTTCGCCATCTGCGCGATAACGGAGTGATGCGAGGCGTCATCTCGACCCTGGAGAGCGACACGGACAAGCTGGTCGCCAAGGCGCGGTCGATTCCGAAGATGGACGGCACCGACCTGGCGAAGGAAGTCACCACCCGTCACGTGTACCAGTGGGATGAGGGGGTGCGCTCGCATGAGCCGACGGAAGTGGTCGGGGTGAAGGACGCTGCACCGAAGCACCATGTTGTGGCTTACGACTATGGGATCAAGCACAACATTCTCCGCCGTCTGGTCGGTGAATGCTGCCGCGTGACGGTGGTGCCGGCGACCACCAGCGCGGAAGACGTGCTCGCGCTCAAGCCGGACGGCGTGTTCCTCTCCAACGGCCCGGGCGATCCCGAGCCGGTCACCTATGCCCAGGAGAATATCCGCAGGATGATGGGCAAAGTGCCGATCTTTGGAATCTGCCTCGGCCATCAGCTGATCGGACTAGCACTCGGCGGCAAGACCTATAAGCTCAAGTTCGGGCACCACGGCGGCAATCATCCGGTGAAGCAGATGGCGACGGGCAAGGTCGAGATCACGGCGCACAATCACAATTTTGCGGTCGATCCGGACTCGCTAAAGCAGAGCGAGGTGGACCTGACGCACATCGACTTGAACGACAACACGCTGGAGGGCCTGCGCCATCGCTCGCTGCCGTTGTTCAGCGTGCAGTATCATCCCGAAGCCGCGCCTGGCCCGCACGACTCGCATTACCTGTTCAAGGATTTTGTGAAGATGATGGAGGAGTGGAAGGGATGAGCGTGCGTCGCTCCCGAGTATGGTGCAATTGGGAGGATCTGCTCTCTAGTGCGGACGTTGCAACTTGGACAGCGGGAGGGTTAGACAAAGCGCTGCGGGAAAGATTGCCGACGGGTCCCGGCGTCTACCGGTGGTTATTTCCTGCCAAGGGATCAGAGAAGCCGAGTGCTTATGTCGGAGAAGGCGAAAACCTGCGGGTGCGTGTGTCCGATTATTTCAATGCTACCTCTGAGCCGGTTACAAGCGCATCGGAAGGCAGCTTCAGCGAAGAAGAGTTAAGAGAAGCGATCAAAGCTATTCACCAGGCAGAGCAGCGTTACGGCGCGGCTAAAGCCGCGCCCCTTCAACAGCAGATCCCTCGCTGCGCTCGCGATGACAATTCAGAGGGAACTGACTGCTTCGACAGCGACTGTGTTCAAGAACATCATCTAGCCATTAAGACGGCTCCTAAGACCTAATCCATGCCACGCCGCAACGACATCGCGAAAGTGCTCATCATCGGCTCGGGGCCGATCGTCATTGGCCAATCGGCCGAGTTCGACTACTCCGGCGCCCAAGCCTGCAAGGCGCTCAAGTCGGAAGGCTACGAGGTGGTGCTGGCCAACTCCAATCCGGCCACCATCATGACCGATCCGGAGATGGCCGACCGGACTTATATCGAGCCGCTCACCCGCGCCTACCTGGAAGAGATCATCCGCCTAGAAACCGAGATGTTGGCGGCCAGCAGCAAGCCGGGCATTTTTGTGCTGCTGCCGACCGTCGGCGGGCAAACCGCGCTGAATCTCGCAGTCGAGCTAGCCGACAACGGGGTGCTGGAAAAATACGGCGTGCAGCTCATCGGCGCGCAGCTCGGCGCAATCAAGAAGGCCGAAGACCGCCTGCTGTTCAAAGATGCCATGACCGCCATCGGCCTCGACGTGCCAAAATCGTCGCTCGTCAACAACCTGAAAGACGGCATCGACTTCAGCAGCAAGATCGGATTCCCGGTGATCCTGCGGCCCTCGTTCACCCTCGGCGGCACCGGCGGCGGCATCGCCTATAACCGCGAAGAGCTGCTGGAACTGCTGGCGCGCGGACTCGATCTTTCTCCCGTCCACGAGGTGCTGATTGAAGAATCGGTGCTTGGCTGGAAGGAGTACGAACTGGAGTTGATGCGCGATCTGGCCGACAACGTCATCGTCATCTGCTCCATCGAAAACTTCGATCCCATGGGAACGCATACCGGCGACTCGATTACCGTCGCACCGGCGCAGACCCTTACCGACCGCGAATATCAGGCGATGCGCGACGCCGCCATTGCGGTCATACGGGAGATCGGAGTCGAAACCGGCGGATCGAATATTCAATTTGCAGTCGATCCGCACAATGGGCGCATGGTGGTGATCGAGATGAACCCCCGCGTCTCGCGCTCTTCGGCGCTGGCCTCGAAAGCGACTGGCTTCCCTATTGCCAAAATCGCGGCCAAGCTCGCGGTAGGTTACACCCTCGACGAGATCACCAACGACATCACGCGCAAGACGCCGGCCTGCTTCGAACCGACCCTCGATTATGTAGTCGTCAAGATTCCCAAGTGGCAGTTCGAGAAATTTCCCGGCGCGGACGAATCGCTCGGCCCACAGATGAAGTCGGTGGGCGAAGTGATGGCCATTGGGCGGACTTTTAAGCAGGCGCTGCTGAAGGCAGTTCGCTCGCTGGAGACGGGCCGAAGAGCCACAGCGGAAGACATCGAACCTCGCATTCTGACCAAGCGCCTGGTGACGCCGCATCCCGAACGGCTGCAGTACATCCGGTACGCGCTCTCCCAGGGAATGACGGTGCGTGAGATCGCGCAAATGACCAATATAGATCCCTGGTTCCTGCACCAACTTAAGGAAATCTCCGATGTGCAGGCGAAGCTGGGTACCGAGGCAATCGACGCGGAGCGTCTGCGCGAGATCAAGCGCATGGGCTTCTCTGATGCGCGGCTGGGCGATGCGCTCCAGATGAAGAACGGCCGTGCGGCCAGCGAAAAGATCCACAGATTACGCAATGAGCACAACGTTCGGCCCGTATTTAAGCGAGTGGACACCTGCGCCGCCGAGTTTGAAAGTTACACGCCCTACCTCTACTCGACCTATGAAGAAGAGGACGAGGCGACGCCGACCGATCGCAAGAAAGTCATCATCCTGGGCAGCGGGCCAAACCGCATCGGGCAAGGAATCGAGTTCGACTACTGCTGCTGCCACGCTGCCTTCGCGCTGCGCGATGATGGTTACGAGACGATCATGATCAATTGCAATCCCGAGACCGTCTCGACCGATTACGACACCAGCGACCGCCTCTACTTCGAGCCGCTGACCTATGAAGATGTGATGGCGGTCTATGAGCATGAGGCGGCAACTGGCGCGCCGGTTGGCATGATCGTGCAGTTCGGCGGTCAGACGCCGCTGAATCTGGCGTTGCCGCTGAAAGCTGCGGGAGTGCCCATCATCGGCACTTCGCCCGAAAACATCGACTTGGCGGAAGATCGCCGGCGGTTTGGCAAGTTGCTGGAGGAGCTTGCGATTCCTCAGCCGCGCGGCGCCACAGCGGCCAGTGTGGAGGAAGCAATCGCCAATGCCAACCGCATTGGCTACCCGGTCCTGGTGCGGCCTTCGTATGTTTTAGGCGGACGAGCCATGGTGCTTGCCTACGATGACGACTCGCTCGTCCACTACATGAAGGAGGCGGTGGAGTACTCGCAGGAGCGCCCAGTCCTGATCGACCACTTCCTCGAATCGGCGACGGAGCTGGATGTGGACGCGCTCTCCGACGGTGAAGATGTCGTGATCGGCGGCATCATGCAGCATATTGAGGAAGCCGGCATTCACTCCGGCGATTCGTCCTGCGTACTGCCTGCCGTGGACATTCCCCGCCACCTGCTCAACACCATTCGCCAGTACACGTTCCAACTTGCGCGCGCACTGAAGGTCATTGGTCTAATGAACGTGCAGTACGCCCTCCAGCGCAACCGGGTGTACGTGATCGAAGTCAACCCGCGCGCCTCGCGCACCGTGCCCTACGTTTCCAAGGCGACCGGTGTACCGTTGGCAAAAATTGCCGCCCGGCTGATGACTGGCCGCAAGCTGCGCGAGTTTCTGCCGGAGAATATCGAACGCGGCACCGATCTCGACACCGGCAACTTTTATTTTGTGAAGTCGCCTGTCTTCCCTTGGGGAAAGTTTCCCGGCGTCGATACCGTCTTGGGCCCGGAGATGAAGTCAACCGGCGAAGTGATGGGCGTCGCCGACAACTTCGGCGAAGCATTTGCCAAGGCGCAGCTTGCCGCTGGACAAATGCTGCCCACCGCGGGCACGGTTTTTATGAGCGGCAACGATCGCGACAAGCCGTTCATGCCGGAACTGGCGCGGCGCTTCGTGGAATTGGGCTTCAGCATCGTCGCAACCCACGGCACCGCGCGCGTGCTGGAGGAGTCGGGGTTGCGCGTCGAACGCGTCTATAAGGTGAAGGAAGGCCGGCCCAACGTTGTTGACCTGATCAAGGGTGAACGCATTCAGTTGATCATCAATACGCCGCATGGGGTCGAGCCATGGTTCGACGAGAAGGCCATTCGCCGCGCCGCTGTGACGGCGCACATTCCCACCATTACGACCCTTTCGGCCGCGCGTGCCGCGTGCGAAGGTATCGCGGCCTTGCAGCGCGGCGAGTCGAAGGTGTACGCGCTCCAACAATTACACGCGCAGCGTGTGGGTACTGAAGCGGCAAGCAGCAATTAACATACTCCAGATTCAGACTCAGCGAAGTCGCCAAGCTCGTTAGCAGAGCTAGCGCACCTCAAAATTAAGAGGCCGGCGTTAGCCGGCCTCTCAGCAGTTAGACCTACGCTTCGCTTCCCTGCCCCGTTTACACCATCACTTCCGCGGTCCGGTGCTCCAGTTCGTGAGCTACGGCGATCGACAATCGGCGAATGCCTTCCCGAATCTGCTCCGGCTTAGCATTGGAGAAATTCAGACGCATGTGGGAACCCGCGTCGCCGTTGGGGAAGAATGGCTCGCCAGGCACGAACGCCACATCCTGCCGCAGCGCCGAATCCAGCAGCCGTGACGAATCGATTCCCGGGGGCATGGTGACCCACAGGAACAATCCGCCGTGCGGACGCGTCCAGGACACCTCAGGCGGGAAGTAATCGTCCAGCGCCGCCAGCATGGCATCCCGGCGCTCCTTATAGACGCTGCGGATAAGCTTCACGTGCTCATCGATGAAGCCGTCGCGCGCCACTTCGTACGCGACCATCTGGGCAAAGCTGCTGGTGTGCAGATCGGCACTCTGCTTCAACTGCACCAGCTTGGCGATGACCTCGCCCGGCGCCACGATCCAACCTAGCCGGAGCCCAGGCGCCAGCACCTTGGAGAAGGTGCTCAGATAGATCACATTGCCCAACTTATAGCTGCCGTCGCGCGGCAGGTTGGTACGATCCAGCACCACCAGCGGCGTGATGTGCTCGCCCTCGTAGCGCAATTGCCCGTAAGGATCGTCTTCCACGATCGGGATGCCGTACTTGTCGGAGAGCGCAACCAGTTCGTCCCGCCGTGAACGCGACAGCGTCACGCCCCCCGGATTTTGGAAGTTCGGCAGGATGTACATGAACTTCGGCCCTGACCGCAGCGCCTGCTCCATTTCGCAGGTTTGCAGGCCGTCGTCATCGATGGGGACAGTAACGTACTCCGCGCCCATCAAGTCGAAGGCCTGCAGCGCGCCGAGATAGCTGGGCGACTCCACCAGAATGCGGTCACCACGGTTGATGAGCAGCTTGGCGATCAGGTCGAGAGCCTGCTGCGATCCCGAGGTGATCATGACGTTATCGACCGTCGCGAGTATCCCGTACCGCGCCATGTGGGCGACGATCAGCTCTCGCAGCGGCCGATAGCCTTCGGTGGGCCCGTACTGCAAAGCTGTCGAAGCCTGAGTATGCAAAACCCGGTGACACGCCTCCTGGAAACGTGCCACCGGAAAGACCTCAGGCGCCGGCAGACCGCCGGCAAAGGAGATGACCTCAGGGCGCTGCGTGAGCTTGAGCAGCTCGCGGATGATGGAACTCTTGACTGACTTGGTGCGTTGCGCGTAACGATGGGCCCAAGGCGCTGCCACACGACACCTCCACGTTTACATTCCAACGTAATCCAGGGGCAATAGCCTGTCTGTGATGGCCGACACGTCCCGCTGGGTATTCCCCCGGTTCTCTAGATGCTGCCTGACCGGCAATTTCCTCTCCCACCATAAGGCGATTGACAGTGGCGGCAGGTGGCCGCAGAATCCCAAGCATTCCCGGGTTCAAAGTGTCCCAAGGCGCGAAAGGAGTGTCTATGCACCGCTTCAGCACGTCTCTGGCTATTGCTGTCCTGTTCCTGGTCTCGGCTGGCTTGGCCCAGCAAGCTCCGACCACCTCGGTTCCTAACCTGATTCGCTATGGAGGCAAGCTGAAAGATGCGCAAGGCGCTCCTGTTTCTTCCACAACCGGAGTGACGTTTGCCATCTACAAGCAACAAGAGGGCGGTGCGCCGGTCTGGATGGAGACGCAGAACGTCACGCCCGACGCCAGCGGCCAGTACAGCGTCTTGCTGGGCAGCACCACGGCGACCGGTTTGCCAGGCGATCTCTTTTCGCAGCAGGAGCAGCGCTGGCTGGGGGTACAGGTGCAAGGCCAGCCGGAGCAGGCGCGCGTGCTGCTGGTCAGCGTGCCCTATGCCTTCAAGGCGCATGAGGCGGAAACACTGGGCGGCAAAACGATCTCGGACTTTGTGCTGACCAAGGATGCGAGATCCTCCGCCGATAGCAGCAGCGCCAATCAGTCGGATTCGTCCACGGTGAACAATCCGCAATCGACTCAGTCCGGTGCCAAGAGGCAAACCGCCAGCCAAGGCCCGACCAACTTCAGCGGCTCGACCACCCCAATAACGCCGGCGGCGGCAACGTTTTCAGTGGGTACCAAGCCGGCTACTCCAATACGGTAGGCGTTGAAAATACTTTTAGCGGGCATGCCGCCGGCCAGTCCAACACAGATGGCTACGAAAACACTTATATCGGGAATATCGCCGGCATCTACAACACAACCGGCGCGTTGAACACGTTCGTTGGGTTCGATGCCGGCGGCAACAACACGACTGGGAACAACAACATCTACATCGGAAATCTGGGCTGTAACTACCCCTGTACCGAAAGCAGCACAATCCGTATCGGAGGCGACGTTATCGACTTCGGCTTTGGCCCACAGACTGCGGCCTACATCGCTGGCATCTTCGGCTCGACCTCGTCCTCAGGTATTCCCGTGTACATCAACGCATATGGACAACTTGGAACACAGACCTCCTCCCTTCGCTTCAAGGAGCAGATCGTCGACATGGGTGAGAGCACCAACGCCCTGATGAAGCTGCGGCCTGTAATCTTTCTCTACAAGCCCGAGTACGACAAAGGCCCGCGCACATTGCAATACGGTCTGATTGCCGAAGAAGTTGCCCAGGTCTATCCCGAACTGGTGGCCTACGACAACGATGGCCAGCCCTACACCGTGAAGTATCAGTACCTCGCTCCCATGCTGCTGAACGAGATGCAGAAGCAGCATGCGGTAGTCACAGCCCAGCAGGACATAATCAAAACCCAGCAGGATCAGATCCACACTCAGGGGCAACAAATTGCCGACTTGCAACAGCGTCTGTCACGGCTGGAATCCCTGATTGCGAAGAAGTGAGAATTGAGCAGACTGGGTTCCCTACCCAAGCTTCTGTTGCTTGGGTGGGGATTTTTTGCAAGGTCTGCTTGGGTGAGGCCACGGCACAATCCTATTGCCAAGTCGGCTGCGCCACCCAGCCAGTCCACGGAGGCGCCCCCTGTCACGCCCGGTCGTGTTCGCTGTCACAGACCCACCACTCTCTATCAGTCAGACTTCGTACACCCACTTACCAAAGCGGGCGGGCTCCCAGGAGTGCAGCAAGAAAGGAGCGCCCCATGCGCCGTATCCTCAGAACCTCTTTACTTCTCTCCACTCTATTCTTGATTTCGATTAGCTCAGCGCAACAAACCCCCACCATGTCAGTTCCCCATCTGATTCGCTATGGGGCAACGCTGAAGGATGGCAATGGAGCGCCGATCGCCGCGACCGCTGGCGTAACCTTCGCCATTTACCAGCAGCAGGAGGGCGGTGCGCCCGTCTGGATGGAGACGCAGAACGTCACGCCCGACGCCGGCGGGAACTACAGCGTCCTGCTCGGCAGCACCACGGCCACAGGATTGCCGAACGACCTGTTCTCGCAGCAGGAGCAGCGCTGGTTGGGCGTGCAGGTGCAGGGTCAGCCGGAGCAGGCGCGCGTGCTGCTGGTGAGCGTTCCCTATGCGTTCAAAGCGCATGAAGCGGAGACGCTGGGCGGCAGGAGTATTTCCGACTTCGTGCTTGCGAACCGTGCGAACTCCACAGCGAACGGTAGCGACACCAGTCAGGAGTCGTCGTCCATGGTGAATAATTCGCCATCGGCCCAGCCCGGAACGGCAACGAGCGATGGCGCCAGTCAAGATCCAACCAACTTCAGCGGCTCGACCACGGATAAGATTGTGGGAGTGACACAGAGTGGGACCGGAAAGGGAATCAGCGCAACCGCCACTTCCAAAGCCGTTGTCGGCACGGCCACCGGCAGCGGGACGGCTTACGGCGTATGGGGCGTAGCAAAGGGCACGGGCGGGGCCGCAGTGTTAGGCACAGCGCAAGCCACCACCGGGTGGGCTGTCGGAGTTAAGGGCAGCTCGACTAGCCCGTTAGGAACGGGTGTTCGGGGCGTCGAGACATCGACGACGGGCTACACCAAGGGGGTGAGCGCCTACGTGGCGAGTCCGGCGGGTACGGCCGGAGTGTTTGATAACGCGGCCGGCGGCGAGATCCTGAGCGGGCGAAACAACAATGTGGAGAAATTCAGCGTGGACGGCGGTGGCAATGTGACCTCCGCTGGCAAGTTCACGGGAGGTGGGGCGGGGCTGACCGGCATCCAGTTCTCGCAACTAAGCGGACTCCTCGGCAACTCGCAATTCAGTGGAAGCTACAGCAACGCGGTGACGCTTTCGAGCACTGCCAACGTTTTCTACGGAGACGGTTCGCACTTGAGAGGTGTCGGCGGGGGCAGCTACATTCTGAACGGGACCTCACAACAGCCGAATGCCAATTTCAACATCGACGGCACGGGAACGGCTAATGCCTTCAACAGCGCGACGAACTATCGGATCGGCGGCAGCAGTGTGCTGAGCACTGGCGGTGCCACTGATTGGAACCTGTTTCTTGGCCTAGGAGCGGGCGCCCACAATGTTACCGGCCAAGGGCAGGACAACACCTTCTCCGGCTATCAGGCGGGCTATGGCAACAACACAGGCACTTCAAACACCTTCTACGGATATCGGGCTGGCTACTCCAACACGACCGGCGGCGGGAATACTTATACTGGGTCCCAGGCCGGTTACTTCGATAACGGGGTCCAGAACACTTTCACTGGACTTATGGCCGGCGCCTGGAATACGGATGGCTGCACCAACACCTTCACTGGTGCATTTGCGGGCGAATTTAATACGACCGGCTGCCACAACACTTTCACTGGGAACGTGGCCGGCAGCTACAACACGACTGGTAACTACAACACTTTCAGTGGGAACGGGGCTGGCTACTCCAACACGACTGGTAACTCCAACACCTTTTTAGGGAATTCCGCCGGCGGCAACAACACCACTGGCAGCGACAACATCTACATCGAGCATCCTGGACCCACATCGGGGGATGAATCGCATTCAATCCGCATCGGCACTCAACAGAATGCCGCTTATATTGCCGGCATCTACGGCTCCACTTCGGCGTCAGGTATTCCGGTTTACATCAACTCCGATGGCAAACTCGGAACGCAGACCTCTTCGCTCCGCTTCAAAGAGCAAATCGCCGACATGGGCGACAGCACCAGCGCCCTGATGAAGCTGCGTCCGGTCACCTTCCTCTACAAACCCGAGTACGACAAAGGCCAGCGCACGCTGCAATACGGCCTGATCGCGGAAGAAGTCGCCAAGGTCTATCCCGAACTAGTGGCCTACGACAACGATGGCCAGCCCTACACGGTGCGCTATCAGTATCTGAGCACGATGTTGCTCAACGAGGTCCAGAAGCAGTACCGCCGCGCCGAGGCAGAAGCCAAGGTCATCGAGACGCAGCAGGACCAGATCGAATCCCTGCAAAGACAAAACGAGGAGTTTCAGCAGCGCCTGTCGCGGCTGGAATCGCTAATCGGCACACCAGTGCAAACCGCGCAGGCAAATTCGGCGATTGCAATTTCTCCTGGCGGTACGCAATAAGTCAAAACGGAGTGGTCGCTCCTAAAGAGTCGCCACCAAATCGATTTGTATCAGGGCACGGCTTTCAGCCGCGCCGTGCCAATGGGGCGATGATCTGTCGGGCTTGTGACCTGTCGGGCTTGAGTCGCTGCGCGAGCTGAAGGGCGGCTGCGAATCAGAAGATGACACCAGAACACCTGCTCCAGTGTCCTTCTCCTGATTCATAGTTGGCAGCCGACCCGCGCTTTGTCAGGACTTCGTCCTGGTTCCTATCTCGCCACCAATCCGCTCGAAGCCGGCAGGACGGTCGCGACCAACGATAACGGTGTGAGGGAGCCATCGAGGCCGATGGAAAAGCCCTGAACGTTATTCGTACCAGGCGTGAGTACATACAGGAACCTGGAGTCATTGCTGATCGCCGCGTCAACCGGAGAGCTCTGTGAGCCGGTATTTGCGGCAGCAGAGTTCAGCAGCCGCAGGCTGCCGTCAAAACCCACGGCATAGGAGGAAACGCTTCCGCTACCGGTGTTTGTCGTGTAGGCGTAACCGCCGTCGGCAGTCAGTACAACCCAGCAGGGGGCGGTTTGATTGTCCGGGGACATTGCAGTAATGGTTTGCAAAATGCCATTCGCCAATGCCGCGTAGGAGGAAACGGCGCCGGCACCACTTGAGCCGCCCGCCGCGTCGGAAATGAACACCTGATTGCGTTTGCCGAAAGCAAAACCATACGGTGTCTCTCCCGCAGAAGCGGTAATCGTGGGTCCGCTCGCCACCCCATTGTGATCCACGATAAAGACGTCGATATTGTTCGTACCCTTTTCGGTAACCACAAGCAGGTTGCCGTCAGGGTTAAAGCTGATTTCGGCCGGCCCCACAGATGCCGCGCTCAGGTGCAGGCCGCTGACCAGCGATGTGAGATTCCCGTGGTCATCCACCGCAAACCCGGCGACCGTGTCGCTAGCCCCAACCGCTCCACCGTCATTGAGCACGTACAGCACGTTGTGCTTGACGGTAAGGCTGATCGGGTTTCTTCCGTTGGATGAATACACGCCCTGCAAAACAAGACCCTGCTCGACAATTTTGAAAACCGAAATGTTGTCGCTGCCGGCGTTCACCGCAAACAGGAACTGATTGGCGTCATCGATGGCCAAGGCGCCCTGGCTGCCCAGTTGAGTTCCCGTACCTCTCCCGCCGGTAGGAAAGGCTCCGATGTTTACAGAAAAGAGACGGCCATCTTGTGTCCGGTTGAACACTACAACCGCATTTCCGTTGCTTAAATTGGTCTCGGTATACACCGCTCCCGCTGCAGCATACGCAAAGAGACTGCACGCAAATACACACAGAGATACCAGTAACAAACGTAGTCTTAGCTTCATTACCTGAATCCTTTCCGTCAAGCTGTTAGGTTGCTGTTGAAAATTGAATAACTAACGGCAATAGCTCAGCGACTCCTCAGGCAGCTGTGTGCTGCTATTGATCTGTATGTCGCAGAGGGCGCGAAATTCCCCCTCGCAAGAGAGCTGAGGTTCACGTAATTGCGACTGCGATATCATGAGACCTCCTTTTCGGAGCGGAGCGATGAGCAGGAACCGTGTTGAACTCGCTATCGGTTTCATCGCGGCTTCCTCTGCCTGGATATGTCAGCTCTCAACGCAAGATTTGAAAATTTGCGGCAGCGTTGCAACAAGGACCGGCGCCATGCGGCTGCCTCCTCTTGTTGTAAGGTCGCTCGGGAAAAAAATCCTTCTGTACATGGCTAAGAGGGGGGGTATGCTCGGCGCCTTCCGTGGAGGAAGAAATATGTGGTTTAAGGATGCGCTAACCGCGACCATTCTGCTTGTCGTCTCTGCCTCGGCTATAAGCGTAAACGCACAGGTCTATGCGGGCGTGGCGGGCGGAGTCGCGACGCTTTCCGGCGATGCGCGCTCCATTGTTGGCTCAAGCTCCAGTTTTTCGTCTTACGATCCTAAAAACGGGCCGGCTGTGGAGGTGTTGCTGGGAGCTCATCTCTCGGACTACTTCAGCGTGCAGGGGGAATACATCTGGAACAGTAACTCGCTTACGCTAACTTCGGGCCGATTCAGCAACGGAGAGCAACGGGGATATCAGGAAACGAGAAGCAGTTCACAGCAGAGCGTACTTGGCGACCTGCTCATCTATTTTCGTAAACGGGGCAACAGGTTGCGCCCCTTCTTATCGGTGGGAGTTGGTCTGGTGCATCTGTCCAGCTCGCAGCAACAGGTTACACCATTAATGGGCAACGCCATGCTGCCTCCGCAGCATTTCAGTTCCAACATGGCCGCTCTGCACGTTCCGGTGGGAATGGATGTCAAATTAGCCAAGGGATGGGCCTTCCGTTACACCTTCAGCGAAACCCTTACTAGCAACCCGATCAGCGATCGATTATCACCGCCGGCCCAGCATAACCTGCAAAATTTTCAGAACCTCTTCGGGTTCATCAAACAGTTCTGATAGGCAACGATCGGGTTAGGAATTCTTCAGGTCCACGTAAGGACAGCCAGGCCAATAAATAGGCGGATTTTCAAAGCTCTCAGCCAGAAATCGCGCGTGACAGACACGGCAGATGTTCAGCGATTTCGCCGTCTCGCCGACCGGAGCAATGCGGACCAATTGCTCAAACACACAGAGCTTGGCTCCGCCGGCGTGGGTTTCGCTCAGGCCCATCAGTGGGCCGGTCTCCACCTCTTGTTGCATCAAAGCCGAATAAATTCTTGCCTTCAGGCGCGACGGGGCTTTTGTGGGCTCAGTCAGATCGAGCTCGGCGGCGATCTTTCGCAGCATTTCGTCGTCCCGGGAATTAGCCACGATTCCACCTCTCCCGGAATTCCGCTCGGGCGCGTGCCAGCAAACGTTCGATGGCTTTCTCCGTCTTGCCGGTCTTAACAGACATATCGCGAGCCGAAGCTTTCTCCCAATAGCGCCACAGTAGTGCCATCCGATATCGCTCAGGGAGCTCTTCTATCACCTGCAGTGTCTTTCTACGTAATTCGTCCCGATCGATAAGTTCCTGAAAATCCGAAACGACTTCGCAAGCAGCCGGAGCGGAATCCGCTTCCTCCAGGGAGCTGGGCGCGCGCAGACACTGGCGGTAATAGTCTTCCACTTTGTGGCGGGCAATTCCCATGACCCATGCACGCAACGGACCCTCTCCTCGATACTGGGGCAGGCTTTTCCATGCCGCCAGGAAAACCTCTTGCACCAGGTCGTCAACCTGATCATAGCGCGGAGCAAGACGAGAACGGATGTAGCTATACAGCTCGTCGGCGCAGTAAGCCACAAACTCCGCCGTCGCCTTGCGATCCTTACCCAGGACACCAGCTACGAGTGCCGAGTCCCGCTCAGCCGAAGAAATACCTGCCGGCACTTCTCTCGTCATCGGTCGTTCCGGGTGGACCACACTCTAATCCTAATGCGCTTTATAGGATAAGTCGTGGGAGACCGTAACTTCCCCCGAAGTGCCTTCTGAAACTGTCTCCGAACTTAGATCGTCGTCGCCCGCGCTTCCGGGCCAGGGATGTTCCCTGCCCCGCCGTGACATGCCCTTCCTTCGCGGCAACGATGTTGCCCCTTTGGGCTGCCTGTTGCTAGTGATTTGCAGGACTGTGCGCCTTCTCGTCCTGAAAAGCAAGATGTTTCATCAAGAGCCGGGAAAACGGGCTTACTGACATTGTGGAATGCCTCTTCAGTCCCGCGCCTTTACGCGAACAGCTTCAACTGCTCTTGGTCGGCCTGGACTGAGTGTGTGATCTCGCTGCGCGAGCTGAAGGGACGGCTGATGCCGTATTTCTTGCGCAAGCGGGCCATAAGCTCCGAAATCTGCTTGCTGTATACCTTACTCACGAACGCACGATCGCTGAAACGCTTGCGATAGTCCGCAACGAGCTGGGGAAACTCCTGCTCCAGAAACGGCAAGAACACGCTGGCCGTGCACGGCTTCAGAAACAGCGGGTTGGCATAGATGTATTTGCCGCCTGCGTCTTTGGTGGCGCGCACCAGCGCGTCCAACGCCTTGGGAGAATCAGTAATCCCCGGGAGCACGGGAGCGCAGATTACGCCCGTTCTGAGACCCGAAACCGCCAGTTCCCGTACCGCGTCCAGTCGCAGATCGGGGCGTGGCGCGCGCGGCTCCAGGACTCGAGCCAGGCTGCTATCCAGCGTAGTGATCGTCAGGCTCACAAACAGCGAGTTGTGCTCCGCAATCTGGTGCAGCAATTCCACATCGCGCAGGACCAGGTCAGACTTGGTCACAATCCCGATCTCCAGCCCATGGTGCAAGGCCAGCTCCTCCAGAATGCCACGCGTGACCTGGAAGCGCTTCTCTGCCGGTTGGTAGGGATCGGTTGCCGTGCCCATGGCGATCTCTTCGCCGCGCTTCACCTTTTTCAGCTCTTGCCGCAGCAACCACGCCGCCTGCTGCTTGACGTAGATCTTGCGCTCGAAATCCACGCCATCGCGCATGTCCATGAATTCGTGGGTATAGCGCGCGTAGCAGTATTTGCAGGCAAACTCGCAACCGCGGTAGGGGTTGATCGTCCAGGTGAAGGGCACACGCGCAGAGGTGCAGCGGTTCAGCAGCGCGCGCGAGGGCAGCGTGAAGTACTCAACCAAGTGCCCCTGCCGGATCGGCTCACCCTGGGCGGCAAGCTTTGCGATACCGACCAGCGGCGCCGGAGTATCTTCGGCCTCGATTTGCAGCAGCGAGGGGTGCATGGGAACGGCTCAGGATTGAGCTCTATTTCGCTTTTTATTCGCCTACGAAGATCAGCATAACCCCGCCTCCGCCGGTGGGTCAAGCGTCAATCGACAGAACTCCGAGTTTCACTCAGAGTTCCGCCGCAAGCTATTGTAAAATTGGGAGTTAGCGCCTTTCGATTGGCACGTATCGGTTGGGGTAGGCGGGGCCCTGGTAATCGGCGCGCGGACGGATCAGGCGATTGTCGTTAAGCTGCTCGATCACATGCGCCGTCCATCCCGACACACGGGAAACCGCAAATACCGGCGTAAAAAGATCGATATCGATGCCGAGGGTGTGATAAATCGAGGCCGAATAGAAATCGACGTTGGCGTTCAGCTTGCGCTCGGCAACGATGAACTCTTCAATCTTGCGGGAGATCTCGAACCACTTCGCGTCGCCGCTGGATTTTCCCAAGTCCTCGGACATCTTGCGCAGATGCGTTGCACGCGGGTCTTCCGTGTGATAGACGCGGTGTCCAAAGCCGGGAATCTTCTTCTTCTGGGCCAGCATGCCTTTGACGTACTCCACCGGGTCGGCACCGGACGAGTCGATGGCCTCCAGAATCCGAAACACGGCTTCGTTCGCGCCGCCGTGCAATGGGCCTTTGAGGGCTCCAATCGCCGCAGTGACCGCCGAGTGCATGTCGCTGAGGGTAGCCGCTACCACGCGTGCGGCGAAGGTGGACGCATTCAGTTCGTGATCGGCGTGCAGGATCAGCGCTATATCGAGCGCCTTCTCGGCGGTATCGCTCGGAAGCTCGCCATTCAGCATGTAAAGAAAGTTCCCGGCGTGCGACAGCGACCGGTCGGGTTCCACCAGCGGCTTGCCTTTGCGAATGCGGTCGTAGGCAGCCACCACATAGGCAAGCTGCGCGGTCACCCGGATCGCCTTGCGCACGTTGGCTTCGTGATCGTTGACCTTTTCTTCGGGATCGTAATACGAAAGGGCGGAAACAATGGTGCGCAAGACGTCCATGGGCAACGCATGCTTGGGCGCCTGCCGCAGCAGGCTGATAATGGAGGCATCGAGCTTGCGCTCCCGCGCCAGACTCAGCTTCAACTCCTGCAACTCCGACCGGTTCGGCAGCCGTCCAAACCACAACAGGTAACAGACTTCTTCAAACGTGGAGTGGTCGGCGAGTTCGTGGATATCGATGCCGCGATAGGCCAGCACCCCCCGATCGCCATCGATATAGCAGATGCCGGAGTTTGCTGCGGTAATGCCTTCCAGGCCCTTGGGGCCCTGCACCGTTGTGGACATGAGTAACCCTCTCGCTCGCGGCTCCAATACCGCAGTGCCAGACAGCAACATAGCAGACCATGCAGCCTGTTTGCCGCGTGCAATCTACTTTTATACTCCGCGGCTTCCGCGGTCGTCCATGACACCCACGCTGGCGGCGCCGTGTGGTCGCGTGGGCGATGCCGGATTCCGAGTCGCGGGTTAAGAACACCGCACCTACCAGCGAGCGTCAGCACCAGGCACGAGTTCTTCGTCCTTGCCTGCGGAAACCAATTGCCGACTGCATGGCGTTGGTGCATTCACCTCGATTTCTTTTCCTCGTGCCCAGACATCCAAAAAAACGTGGCCTCAGACGAGGCTTTCTGGTGCAAACTTCACACCTGGGAGCAACTTCCGCTCGCGGTCGGCTAATCCGCGCTCACACGATTCTTCACCGTGAGCGTATGATAAGTGCATCTGCGCTTAGATCCGATGGCAATACGCGGCGCAGGGCTGAATGCCGGGGTGGCAGCACACACAAGAGGCTGGAATGGCAAAAGCTGCAGATGCGTATGTCGTGTCGTTTGACGTGGAGCCCTATCATCAGGGAACGCGGCACCATTGGATGATCTGCCGCGCGCGAAAACCTGACGAACTCGTTTCCTGGGGTCATGCCCCCACGCGCGAACTGGCGGAAGCTGCTGCTGAGAAGGAGCGCCAGGACCTGTGTTCCGGACGGACACAGGGTGGCCAGGCTGCCAGTGTCGCGAAGCCTTTCACCCACCGAATTGCCAACGGGAACTACTAAGCCGTCGCAGCCGGATCGGTCCTCCAGTTGGTGTTACAGCCTTCGCAATGGTCGGAAGCAGATGCTCCGCAGAGTATCGTCTGCCGCCTAATGAGGTTTACGTGAGCGTCCACGACCTGCACTCTGTTTCGGCGGTTTTGTGTGAAGCCGACTTTACACGCTTGTGAGAGCAGGCGCTTCGGAACCACACTGCTCCCGAAGCACGCGACGTCGTGCCGGGACGCGAGCCTTTCGACAGGCGAATCTTTCAACAAGCTGTGAAGTCCAGGAGTGGCCGAGGTTGTTACTGGAAAAGCGCCCGGTTATCGGCGATCATCCGAGTTCGTACGGGCCTTTTTCCGCGCGCGCTTGCGTGCCAGCGCCTGTTTAACGCGCTTTTTCTCGCCTGGTTTGAGATAGAAGGAATGGCGCTTTACATCCTTGATAATGTCTTCCGTTTGGACCTTGCGCTTGAAACGACGTAGGGCGTTCTCCAATGACTCGCCCTCTTGCAATCGAACCTCTGCCAAATCAGCCTCCGCATACGGCACAATCGCCGCACTACGAGTGTATATCATTCGCCGGTAACGTGTTCTCTCTCCGCCGGGGTGAGTTCGCTCCTGGCAGCCCGAGACAAACCCTTCGCCGTGCCCTATACGGATGCTGGTGGAACACGTTCTAGCTTTCCAGCTTCTCCTGGCTTTTTCTGAGCCGATCCTTTTCCATTGCCAGCTTCGTTTGAGCCAATTTCTGCTTTTCTTTCAGCTTAGCGCATTCCTCCGCAGCCTTTCGCACTCGCTGTTGAGCGGACTTAATCTCGGCGATCGCCTGTTTGTGCGATTTCAGCATGTGCAGTTTGGAGCTTACTATGGGCGCGGAAAAGCCTCGTTCACTCGCTGCATTGCGCTGCTGGTATCGTCGGGCGTAGGCGTGCCGACCTCAAACGTAGCGTTGGTATTGGGGCCGGACTCATTCCGGAATATGTTTTGATTCATGATGATGGACTGCAACAGGCGACCGAGCGGTCGTGAGTGATAGCCATTGGTGAAACGCGGGCCGTCCGACCATGCCATGTGGGGCGAGCAGTCACAGACCAGGCTCCAGTATTCCCGAGCGCGAGCCCACAATTTCAGCGATTCCAGCGCTCCGTCCATCCCGATGTGATACTCGATGCGTACCAAAGCAGCCTGGGATTGGCACGCCAGCGCATCCCAGTGGAGAA
Organism: uncultured Acidobacteriaceae bacterium; assembly: GCA_963785825.1. GTDB lineage: Bacteria > Acidobacteriota > Terriglobia > Terriglobales > Acidobacteriaceae > Bog-257. The sequence continues at coordinate 686,237 of CAWAWQ010000006.1, forward strand.
CGACAGCGCTGCCCAGAATGTCTTGCAGTGCGATGCCGCAGGTTCTCGATGGCAGCTCGGTTTTCATTTACTCTCCATGTCGGTTCCCATGAGCGCCGGTTCGTCTTGAGTCGTTGACGCCCCCGGCGATGACTTACTTGTCTCGTGACGGGCATCGGAAATCAGAGCCAGCTCCGTCGATGTGGTTGCTTCCGAATTGCTGGGCGGCCCGCTTAGCTTTCGTGCCGCGGTGATACGCCACCCCGCTTCGGCGAAGCTGTTGCGTTGCGGTAGTGACTCGCAACTCTTGCTCACCGCCTGGCGCAGCGCGTCGCCCCATTGCGCGCCATGCTCCTCCGCGGTGTAGGAGTTAGCCAGTGGATCGAAATCAACGTACCGCGGCCCGCCCACCAGAAAGGCGACGATCTGCTGTGGCTTTTCTTTCTTGATCTCATCGCGCCAGGCGAGGCAACCGCGGTGGTCCCGGCGAATGTCGATCAGCACCATGTCGTAGCGATCGCGATGCCAAATCGAGCTGGCTTCCGTCAAATCACAAGCGCCGATCACCTCCACGCCATGCAGCGCCAGGATCTTCCGGCGTAAGGCGCGCCTTTCGGAGTTGGCGTCCACGAGAAGAATGCTAAGCTTGGCGAGGATGTTCGCTGCCGATGGCTGGCGTGCGGCGTTCGTCACAGGTGACCTCGGTGAAGGACTGGCCAAGGAGCGGCCTCTCTCAAAGAAACTCTCGCTGCTACGGTGACGAGAGTGCGGGTAAGTGGGGCGGAAGATTGTGCCCTCTTGCTTCTTTGGCGGGAAGGCGCGGAGCCATCTCGGATATTGCGAGATGGCTTGATTATACGCTTCTCGAATGAGCGAGTTTCTCTTACGAGAATACTTCTCCCGGCATCCGGGACAGCGTGCGCGTCGGTAGCGTGTTCTGGACCGCGCGCGCGGGAGTTCGGCCCACTTGTTTGCGAGCGATCTTGAGCTTGAGGGCCCGTTCGATCGAGCGCAGTTCGCCAATCTCGGCTCCCGAGACCAGGGTCGAGGCACGCCCGGATGAGCCCATCCGTCCGGTACGACCGACACGATGGATGAAGTCTTCGGGAATCTGCGGCAGGTCGTAGTTAATCACATGGGCGACATTGTTCACGTGAATTCCACGGGAGGCCACATCCGTCGCCACCAGCACCTGGAACTTACCGTCTTCGAATCCGCTCAGCGCGCCGGTGCGTTGCGATTGACTGCGATCGCCGTGGATCATCGTCGCCGCAAAGCCGTCGCGTACCAGGTTCTTGGCCAGGCGCTCCGTGCCATGCTTGGTGCGCGCGAAAACCAGCGTCTGTCCCTTTTCTGCATAGAGAAGCTGGCGCAGGACTTCAGATTTCTCCGCTTGCGGTATTTCGAAGGCCTGTAATTCGACAGTATCGGCCGGCTTCGAAGTGGAACCAAGCGCCACTCGAACCGGCTGGTTCATGTAGTCGTTCACCAGGTTGGCAACCGAGGCCTCGAGGGTCGCGGAGAAGCACAGAGTCTGGCGCTGGCGCGGCAATGCGGCTACGATGCGCCGAATGGCGGGCAGAAAGCCCATGTCGAGCATGCGATCCGATTCATCGAGAACCAGCGTCTTCACGTTGCGCAGATCGATCAGCTTGCGGCGAAGATAATCCTCCAGCCGGCCAGGGGTAGCGACCACGATGCGTGCGCCCTTGCGGACGGCCTGGATCTGGCGCTGTTCACTCATCCCGCCGATGACCAGCGCCGCCGGGACCTCTTTGCGCGCCCGAAGCTGCTCATATTGCTCATGGACCTGCATCGCGAGTTCGCGGGTAGGCACAAGGATCAGTGCGGAAACCTGGCGCAGGGGAGCCTCATCTGCAAGCCGCTCTATGACTGGAATGAGAAATGCCAAGGTCTTTCCAGTCCCGGTTTGCGCCGTGGCAAGCACATCTTTACCGTCCAAGGCGGGTGGTATCGCGGACGCCTGGACTGGCGTCGGGGTTACGAAATGGAGTTGTGCCAGCTTCTGCTGGAGGCCAGCAGATAGGGGCATGTCTTTGAATTGTGTCAAATCGATTTTTTCTTTCTTGGAGAGGCGTCTCGCGAGGAAGTCCGCTTGTATCGGGATCCCCGGGCCAGTGCCGTGTTGGCGCTCGGTGAGGTGATCCCTTGGCGGGCGAGTCGCGAAGATACAACGAAGCCGCTCTAGTTGATTTAGCGCTGTAATGAAACGGATGCCGGAAAGGCGGGAGATCGGATCAACTGCGGATCGGATGTCGCTTGCAAGCGGCCGTAGCCAAATAGCGTCTACTTAGGACTATATCACAGTGCAATCGGCGTCAGTCGCCGGCGCACCAGCATCGACTCCGCCGCACTACTTGGCGAAATCGTGAAAATCGAAGCCCTGCGGCTGGCCGTCCTCGTCGTGCGTAACCTCCAGATCGGCAATCGCTTGGGTTTCTGCAGCGCCGGGCTGGGATTCACCAACCTGCTTGCGTTGCGCTTTGCGCTGAGCTTTCTCGGCGCGCTTTTCCTGACGCGCCCGTTCTTTCTGTCGCTTGGTAAACGTTGTACGAGAGCTTCCTGCCATAGGTCTCCAGATTACCACTTTTTTGGATTCTGTTTGCCAGAGCGCAGATGCAATATTCCCCGACCGCGGTTTCATTGCACTGCGACGTGCTTCGCTGAGCTTCAACCTCGCCTCGCCTAACATTGCCCCATTCCAGCCGCAAGTGCGTGCTGGGCTGTTGGCATCTCGACAGAACCAAATCCGCGTGACCGGTTGACTTCAGAATCCGCGTGGCCCGGTCGACATGCTTTCCAGCCTTCCCCGACGGGCGGGTAAGACAGCCGCCTGCGACAGTTGCGCCTGTTAGGTGTGACTCCAGTCCCCTCAGGGACGGCTCAGCTCAGCCCAGGACGAAGTCTCGGTAGCGAATCCCCCCGCAAATTTAGAGCTCCTTGAGGGGCGGCAGGTCAGGCAGGTCAGAATGTCCATCGAGGCGGGCGGCATGAGAATTGAGTTTATTTTTTAGATGCGGATATTAACGGGCGCCGCTGGTGCGGCGTCCTGATAGGCTTGGCAGCAAACGAAACCGGTCTCCGATTCGCGGCCCACGGCTGGCGGAAAAACCGTGGTGGGAAGGCGAATTCTCAAAAAGTGGGGAAAAGCTCAGTTCCCTGGGATGGCAGGGTTCAAAATAAGCTGACTTATTTCAGAGAACTTGAAAAAAGAATGGTATGAATTCGTTCTATAGAAAAGACTTTAAGGAGAGTCTGATTAAGGGCGCCTGAAGTCCCTCAGGGGCTAAAGTGTCGGCGTGAGAACGGTGTCGCCGCTACGCGGCTCGGAATAATTTCCCCCTCCACCCAGGATTCCGCTTCGCTTCATCCTGGGCTAACGACATAGCCGCCCCTGCGGGGCTGGATTTTCGCGGGTCATGTTCCACCGCCAAGGATAAAGGTTAGTTCTCACGCATACACTAAGGCCCAGCTTCACTTCGGGCACTTACGGGCGGCCTGAAGACCGCCCCCTTCGAAACTTCAACTTAATCAGAGCTTCCTTAAGTCCTTGAATGTCACGTATCGCATTGACAACCCCGCATAATCGGCATAGTCTAGTTAATGAGAGTTTAGCATTCTCATTCAGATCCTCTGAACTAGGTCAGTGTTTCTGAAGTTCCTCCCTCTTATGTTGTTTCGTCAGGAGCTCACCATCGATCCACGCTTTCGGATGCGACAACCTGGCTCCCCTTGCAAAGAGTATTCCGCATATTTCAGTCGGAAGCATGACATACACGCCTAGAGTTCGCAGCTGTATCAGCAGAAGGAATAGACATGACTTACTATCGCGTTGAATTTAAGGCCTCGAAAGTTGCTCCGCGAGCCAAAACGTTTCGGACCAAAGAAACTGCGGAAAAATACGCGAAAAGAGTTCTTGGTGTGCTTGACGACAGCGGCCTCGAGTCGAAGGTAGCCATTGTTGCCACAGAGAGACAAAGTCAATCGAATAGCTTGGGAGCGGGAGAAGTATCGTGAAAATGAGCTGCCCGACATGCCAAAGTGAAATGTCGAGGAAATGGCAATCTTCACAAACTCTGAAGAACGACCTAGCAACGCGCCTGCAATGGACTTGCAGTGTCTGCGGTGGGGCATTCACCCGCCTGGAACTGCACGCGGCCGCCAAGCCGCCGGTTAACAAGCCCGTTCTAAGTTCCTGATCTAAAAAAGCGCGCCCCTTCAAACTCCTGATGCAGATCGCCGGGATGATGCGGTTTAGCATCTGACATAACATGCGCAAACGGCTTATCGCTCCAACTCGCAATTCCGAATCCTTGCCGCATCATGACTGGCTGGATCTGGAAAAGGCAGCTTCTGTCGAGGTCACCTCCGAGGCTGAGAGCTATCCCATCGAAGGAGCGCTATTGAGCGACGGGCAGCGGGGTTGGCGCGCCGCTGCGCCGGGCACACAAACGATACGTCTGTTGTTCGATCACCCGCTTACGATTCGCCTGATCAGGCTGGTCTTCAAGGAAGAGGAATCTCCCCGGACTCAGGAATTTGTGCTGCGATGGCTCCCCGCTGGAGCAGCATCCTGGAAGGACTTGGTGCGGCAACAGTGGAATTTCAGCCCGCCGAATACGGTGCAGGAATGCGAAGAGTACAAGTTCGAACTACCGTCAGCCGCGGGTTTGGAGCTGAGTATCAATCCAGACATCAGCCAGGTCGGGAGCCGGGCGTCTCTGGAAAAATTGCAGGTTTCAGGGGCATAAATACGAGCCAGTTCGTGCTCGCCCGACGATCTTACCCGCGATACCCGCCTGCCCTTAGCGCCTTCCCGAACGCCTCCACGAAGTCGGTAACGCTCTCTGTCGTCGCGAGCGGCCCCATCAGGCCAATTCGGAATACCTTGCCCGCCAGTGGGCCGAAGCCTCCCGCGATCTCGATACCATGCTCTTTCAGCAAAATCGTCCGCACCTTCGTGTCATCCACGCCTTTCGGCACCTTGGGAGTATTCAAGTTCCAGATGCGGTGTTGCGGCTCAACCAGCATGCCCAGCCCAATGGCTTCGGTCTGCTTGACGAATTCCAGGTGAGCCTGGCGGTGACGCTCCCAGCGGTTCGCCAGGCCTTCTTCTTCGATGAGGGTCAAGCCCTCGTGCAATGCATAGAACATGGTCGCCGATGCGGTGTGGTGGTAGCGGTGCGATACCGTCAGGTAATCGGCGATAAGCTTCAGATCGAAGTACCAGGAGCGGTTCGGCGTGGTGCGCGCTTTGAGCCACTCAAACCCGCGGGGGGAGATGGTGATGGGCGCCAGTCCCGGAGGACAGCTCAGGCCCTTTTGCGAGCAGCTATACGCCACGTCGATGCCGGTCTTGTCTACCTCGACAGGCATGGCGCCGAGCGACGTCACGCAGTCGGCGATGACCAGCGCACCAACGGTATGCGCGGCCTGGCAGATGGCTTCGCCGCGCTGAAACGCGCCGGCTGAAGTCTCCGCCTGCACGTACATCACAACTTTCGGCTTCTCGCGCTGGATAAATTCCGCCGCTTCCCGGTCGCCGAAGACCTCTCCCCATGGCTTCTCGAAGCGCGCCAATTCCGCGCCCTGGCGGCGAGCCATCTCTCCCATGCGCTCGCAGAAAAAGCCGTTGGCGAGGAGCGCGACCTTCGTCCCGGGCTCAACAAAGTTACTGATCGCGGTCTCCATGCCACCGCTGCCGGTCGCGGAGATAACCAACGTCAGCTCGTTTTTCGTGCCAAAGACGTTGCGAAGGAGCCGCTGAATGTTGGAAGAAATCTCAAAGAAATATGGATCGAGGTGGCCGACAATCGGCTGGGCCATGGCCTGATAGACGCGAGGGTGCACCTGGCCAGGACCGGGACCATACAAAAGACGCTTGGGAGGATGGATGGAAATGCTGTCGATGAGTGTAGGCTCTTCCGCGGATTTGAGCATGGGCAGGCTCCTTCTGAAGCTAATGTCTTCAGTATAGCGGCAGATGTAACTGCGCACTTGTGATCTGCAACTGCGCTGCGAAGCGTCGCCCAATTCCCAAGATGGCCGTTCTAGTACACTCTTCCAAGCAAATTCATCTTTATGCGGAAGGTGACCGTGTCCGGTGTCGCCGGAGTTAAATTCTGCAGCGCGATGGCGCTGGTCGCTCTGTTGGCGTCTCTGGGGTGGTGCTCCAGCCAACAGGAGGTGCGCGGGACGGTGAAAGACGCCAGTGGCGCTGTCATTGCCCGCGCTCGTGTGGTCTTACGGACTGAGACCGGGGAAGCCAATCGCGTCACTCAACCTGATGGGAGCTTCGTTTTCAGCGGAGTAACGGCTGATTCCGGCAGTGTATCGGCGAGCGCCTCGGGATTCACGGCTGCCACCGTTCCATGGCATGCAGGCGAAAATCAGCTCACCATCACGCTTGCCCTGGCCTCGGTGCAGCAAAGCCTGGACGTCACGGCTACGCGCACGGCCATTCTTCCGACCGGCGTTGACAACGTGGAGTCGCAACCCGACGCCGTGGTTGTTACCGACACGCAACTTGAGCAGTGGGGCGCCGTGACGACAGATGACAAACTGCGTCAGGTTCCCGGGTTCTCTCTGCTGCGACGGTCGGGTAGCCAGACGGCCAATCCCACGTCGCAGGGCGTTTCACTCCGCGGACTGGGGGCCAGCGGCGCCAGCCGGGCCCTGGTCCTTGCCGACGGTATTCCCATTAACGATCCTTTCGGCGGATGGATCTACTGGGCACGCATACCGCAGGCTTCGCTGGACCAAGTGCAGTTGGTTCCAGGCGGCGTTTCGGCGCTCTATGGAAATGACGCCTTGGGCGGCGTGATCAATCTCGAGACCCGCTCCGCGGTGCAGACCGCTGCCGACATTGAGGGATCGTACGGAAACGAAAACGCGCCGTTCGGCTCCGGCTGGGGAAGTCTGCGCTTCGGGCAGTGGGCCGTTGTCGCCAGTGGAGAGGGCTTCCGAACTGATGGATACATCGATGTGCCTCAGCAATTCCGTGGCACGGTGGATACCCCCGTCAATGAGCAGTATGGCAGCGGAAACCTGCGTCTGGAGCGGCTCTTCGGCGATCGCGGGCGCATGTTTCTGAACGGCACCATCTACGGCGAAGACCGCAACAATGGGACCCCGCTGCAAATCAACGACACCACGATCCGCCAACTGGCTTTTGGGACCGACTACAACAGCGCGGCAGCCGGATTGTTTACTCTTCGTCTGTACGGCGGAACGCAGAATTATCACCAGACGTTTTCCTCTATCGCTGCTGACCGCAACAGTGAATCGCTGACCAATGTGCAGAACGTTCCGGTGCAGCAGATGGGATTAATCGGGCAATGGTCAAAACAGGTCGCCAGCCGGTTCACGCTGCTGGCAGGCGTCGACGGTACGTATGTACAGGGCGTGAGCCTGGAGACGTCTTATTCGCGCGGCAGCCCGACCGCTCACCTGTCGAATGGAGGCACGCAGGAAGCGCTGGGCGCATTCGTGGAAGGTATTGTGCAGATCACCCCACGCTGGTCGCTGACGCTGGCCGGACGCGAAGACTTGTGGAGCAACTACGACGCCAGCTCAATCCGGATGCCGGTACACGGTGCCGAAACCAACATCCAGTACCCTGACCGCGGGCAAAACGCCTTTAACCCGCGCATCTCCACCTCGTATCGGATCGGCGATCGCGTGGTTCTCTACGGCTCGGGCTATCGCTCGTTTCGCGCCCCAACGCTGAACGAGCTGTACCGCGCGTTTCGCGTGGGCAATGTGCAAACCCTGGCCAATGCATTTCTACGCGCCGAGCGCTACACCGGGGGCGAGGCCGGTGTCCGCACCACTATGATGAACAATCGCGTCTCGATCCATGGCAGCGTGTTCGGCGGGATTGTTACCGATCCCGTGGGCAACGTAACGTTGAGCTCCACGCCCAACCTGATCGTCCGCATGCGCGAGAACCTGGGACGCACGCAGTCGATCGGATTTCAACTGGGGACTGACATCCGGTTTACCAATCGCATCACCCTGGGTGCGGGCTATCAGTTCATGAGCACGACCGTGGCCAGCTTTCCCGCCAATCCGGCGCTGGTCGGCAACCTGATTCCACTGGTGCCGCGTAACGTTTTCACCTTTCAGGGGACTTGGGCGGCGCCAAAGAACATCCTAGTGGCGATCCAGGGACGCGCCGACAGCAACGAGTTTGATGATGACCAGAATCTTTTGCCGCTGGGGGCGTCGTTCGTGCTGAGCGCAACGGTTTCCCATCCTCTGCCCAAGGGGTTCGATATTTTCTTCCAGGGCGAAAACCTGACCAATGACGAGTACAACATCGGGAGGACGCCGGTGGTGACGGTAGGCCAGCCGATTCTGGCGCGGGTGGGTCTGCGGTGGCAGAGCCGCCGCTAGCCAATTCAGTGCCCCTTCGCTTGCGTTCGGTGCCACTCCCAGGCGCTGCGCACAATCTCCCCTAGCTCGGAGTGCTGCGGTTTCCAGCCCAGATCGTGCTTGATCCTGTCTGAGCTAGCCACCAGCACAGCCGGATCGCCTGAACGCCGCGGCGCTTCGATCACAGGAATTCTCTCGCCGGTGACGCGACGCGCTACCTCGATCACCTCGCGCACGCTGAACCCGCTGCCGCTTCCCAGGTTAAAGATCAAACGCGATTCCTTCTCTAGCCCATCGAGGGCGAGCAGGTGGGCCGTTGCGAGGTCATCGACGTGAATGTAGTCGCGAATGCAGGTTCCGTCGGGGGTGGGGTAGTCGGTTCCATAAATCGAGATCGTTTCCCGCTGACCGAGAGCGACCTGCAAGATCAGAGGGATGAGATGGGTCTCGGGGTGATGGGCCTCACCATGGTCCGCGGTCGCGCCCGCTGCATTGAAGTAGCGCAGGCTGGCGTAACGCAACCCATGGACACGATGAAACCAGCTCAATATGCGCTCGACGATCAGCTTCGATTCGCCATAAGCATTGGTGGGATCGAGCGGATCGTCTTCCATGATCGGAATACGGCGGGGCTCGCCGTAAACTGCGGCAGTGGAGGAAAATACGAATCGCGGAACACGGTGCCTCAGTACGGCGCGCAATAATATCAATGCCTTAGCGGAGTTGTTGTCAAAGTAGACTTCTGGAGCGACCACAGACTCGCCGGCTTCGATGAATGCGGCAAAATGCATGACGGCATCGAAGTGGCCGGCTCCGAAGATGCGATCGAGAGCTTCCTGATCGCCCGTGTCGGCATGGACAAACGTGGCATCCGGCGGGATGGCCGCTTTCGTTCCCTTGCTGAGGTTATCCAGTACTGCGACGGCGTGACCTGAGCGCAACAGGCGATCCGCGACCACGCTTCCGATGTATCCGGCTCCGCCGGTAACGAGAACCCGCACCCATGCTCCTCGAATACGCTGTTAATTCCCTGCTGACACGATTGTATCCGGCGACGAAAGACGGATTGCGCAGGAAGGAACCGCAGTGGCGTCAATTTGCTGGACACCAGAATGCCCAAGATCTGGACATTAGGCCTACTGCGGGCAGGCCGTATCGCTGCCCACATCGCGGGAAAGTGCATTGATGCAAGTACTTTTCCAGGCTCGTGCCTCGCGGCGAATCCGTGGCATCTGATTTGCTAGTGAAGAAGTAGCACATTAGGAGTAGATGGACATAGCACTAACCTGCTTTCAAATCCCTCGTGAATTTAAACCCTCGTCAGTCGCAGTGTGCTCAAACTCAGCCCTGAAATTGGGACTGGGAGTGGCGAAGCCATGCAAACCCCCCATCACGCTTCTCCTTGCGCCGCGCCGGATCCCAAACAGCAGCGAAAGTGCTGGCTGGCGGCCTACACGCGCTCGCGACATGAGCAACACGTAGCACAGCAGTTCCGCCACAAGAATCTTGAGTTCTTGCTGCCAACCTACGAGAAACTGGCGCGATGGTCGGACCGCATTCGCCGCTCGCAGGCTCCGCTGTTTCCCGGATACGTTTTTGTGCGTGTGGCGGATCGCGAAAGAGTGCCGGTCTTACAAACCGCCGGCGTCGTTAGTCTGGTTTCCGTCGCCGGCAAAGCGGCCACTCTAAGCGATGAAGAGATCGAGCGGTTGAGAGCCTGTGGCACCCGCGGCGGCAACGTCGAACCTCACCCGTATCTAAAAATTGGACGCCGGGTGCGGGTGAAACATGGCCCGTTTGCCGGATGGGAGGGCACGCTGGTCGAAAAGCAGAATGGTCGACGCCTGGTCATCGCCATCGAGCAAATCATGAAATGCGTGGCCATCAACATCGATGGCGTCGACGTCGAGAGCATCAACTAAACCAAATTCCTGAATTCCACTTCACTCAGCCAATTCCACCCCGCGCCATGAGTAACGTCGCAACTTCCTTCCCCGCTTTCACCGCAGTGTCCGACAGATTGAGCAGCAATCTTGGCATTCTGCTCAACTCGGCGGAGAAGACCCTCGACTTCATGGCAGTTGTCGCTGCCGTCTACGCCGCCTATTCGCTTCACTTGTTGTCCAGCGATGGCCGGCAGGCACCGTATGCACCGTCGGCACTCCTGCTTTACTCTGCCGCTTTTGCCCTGCTGTTTGTAATTCAGTTGGAGCGGCGCGGAGGATATCGCACTTATGTCAGCCTGTTAGGTATTCGCGAAACCGAGCGGGTGCTACGGGTCTCGCTGCAAACGTTTCTCCTGGTCCTTTTTGCGGTGTATTTCTGCGAGATTCCGGTGCCGCCGCGGATGCTGCTGTTTGCCCTGCTCACCGTCCCCCTATTCCTGGCGCTCGAGAAATGGGAGCTACGCCATCTGTTCAGTTCCCTGCGCACCCGGGGATACATAACTCGCCGGGCCGTGATTCTCGGCACCGGCTCAACTGCAAGGAGAATTTATTCAGCGCTGGTCCGCTCTCCAAAATTCGGCCTCGATCCCGTGGCCCTGGTTGACGATAGCTCGCAGCCCTCCCCAGACGAAATCTACGAGTCGTCCTATGAGAGAAAGCGGCCAGTAAGAGTACTGGCGACGCCGCTGTGTCCTGAGTTGTTTCGGCAACTTGGCGCCTCGGTGCTGATCATCGCAACGGAGACAAGTCGCGAACCCGTGCAACGAATCGCCGGCCGCTCAGTAGAAGCCGGTATCGCCACGTACTTCGTCCCGGGAGAATTCCTCGAACCCGAGCAGCACATCCACTACGAAAAGCTGGACGGCATTCTGCTGGCCCATGTCTCCAGTGACGCAACCCGTGTCATCAACGAATTTGCCAAACGATCGTTTGACGTCGTTCTCTCAGCAGCGGCGCTATTTTGCTTCGCCCCTCTGTTCGGCATCGTCGCAGTACTCATTAAGTTAAGTTCACCGGGACCGACACTCTTCCGGCAATTCCGGGTGGGGAAAGACGGCCGTGTCTTCTCCATGTATAAATTTCGGACGATGCACTACGACGCACCGCAGTACGGGTACTCTCCGAAAACTGGGGCGGATCCGCGCATCACCCGGATAGGGCGGATTCTGCGCAGTACCAGCCTGGACGAACTGCCGCAGTTATTCAACGTGCTTACGGGGCAGATGTCGCTGGTGGGACCGCGACCGGAGATGCCGTTCATCGTGGAGCAATACACGCCATTGCAGCGCCAGCGCCTTTGCGTAAAACCGGGCCTAACGGGTTTATGGCAGATCAGCGCCGATCGCGCCTCCCGGATACACGAACACATGGAATACGACCTCTACTACATACATCACCGCAGCTTGTTCATGGACATTGCCATCCTGCTGCATAGCTTTGTCTTTGCTCCGCGCGGGGTATGACCCGCGCCCACAGCTTGCTTTCACAGGGGAAGATCATGCGCATCGCAGTGATCGGGTCGGGGTATGTGGGACTGGTTTCCGCTGCTTGTCTAGCGGAGATCGGCCATGAAGTGATCTCGGTCGATGCGGACATCAAGAGAGTTGAAAGCGTCCAGCGGGGCGAGGTTCCCATTCACGAGCACTTTTTGCCGGAGTTGCTGGACCGCCATCGTGGCCGCCGACTGACATTTTCTTCCTCTGTGGGCCGGGCGGTCGAACAATCGGAGGTCGTGTTCATTACGGTAGGAACGCCCGCCGGTGACGACGGGGAGCCCGACCTTTCCTACGTTGAGGCAGTCGCCTCCGAGATTGCTTCGGCGGTATCTGAACCCAAGCTCATCGTGGAGAAGAGCACGGTGCCGGTTTGCACCTGCGAATCCATTCACAAAGTGTTGCTGTTACATGGCGCGCAGCCTGGCCGCTTCTCCGTTGCCTCCAATCCGGAGTTCCTGCGCGAGGGTACAGCAGTCACCGATTTTCTCTATCCCGACCGTATCGTTCTGGGGGTAGACGATGACTTCAGCGCGGCGATGCTGTACAGCCTTTACCGTCCACTAACGGAAGGCTCGTACTATCAGCGGGGGGACGCAATTCCCTGCTCCGGCCAGCATTCCGGCCTGCCTCGCGTAGTGGTAACCAATGCCAAGAGTGCCGAACTGATCAAGCATGCTTCGAATGCGTTTCTCGCAATGAAGATTTCCTTCATTAACATGGTTGCCAATATAGCGGAGACGGTGGGCGCCGACATTGACCAGGTCTGCACGGGTATTGGTTCCGACCCGCGTATTGGTGCACAATTCTTGAAGGCCGGAATCGGCTATGGCGGCTCATGCTTCCCTAAGGACGTATTGGCGTTTAACTCGGTGGCGGCGCAATGTGGCATCGAGTTCTCACTGCTGACGGAAGTCACCCGGATTAATAGCCAGCAGCGGCACAACTTTGTAAAAAAGGTCCGCACCGCGCTGTGGACGCTTCGAGGTAAGCGCATTGGGGTCCTGGGACTGGCATTCAAAGGTGGAACCGATGACGTACGCGAATCGCCCGCTATTGCTGTCATCCAGGAGTTGCTCAAGGACGGCGCCAGCATCTGCGCCTATGACCCAGCGGCGATGGCAAAAGCACGCCAGGTCTTGCCTCCCGGGACCATTCAATATGCGGAGGACGAGTACCAGGCCGCTGCCCGCCGCGATGCCCTGCTGATCCTCACTGACTGGGAGCGCTTTGCCCGGCTCGATCTGCACAAGCTGCGAGCCACGATGAAACTGCCGATCATCCTCGACGGCCGCAATCTCTACAGTCCCGCTCAAATGGCAGCCGCCGGCTTCTTGTACTACAGCGTGGGACGTGCCCTCCGCATTACGGAGAGCATGCCCTACTTGTGGCATGGACTCCATTTCGCACCCCAGCCGGCTCCTGTAATTGCCCCACAATACAACCGAACCGTTGTCTAGAAGTGGCACGAGCGTTTTCGTTTGTGGCGCAAATGGTTACCGGTCGCCATGCACGCGTGAAACGGCTGCTGAAGAACTTGGTTTTAGGAGGCTTTGTGTCAGGGCACGACTTCAGTCGTGCCGAACAGGCGCGTTAAACATTTAGGGAGAGTCTGATCAAGTGCGATCAAAGTCCCTCAGGGGCTTGTGTCTGCGTGAGAACGGTATCGCCGCTACGCGGCTGGGAATAATTTCCCACCCACCCAGCATTCCGCTTCGCTTCATCCTGGGCTAACGACATAGCCGCCCCTGCGGGGCTGGATTTTCGCTGGTCATGTTCCACCGCCAAGGATAAAGGTTAGTTCTCACGCATACACTAAAGCCCAGCTTCATTTCAGGCACTTACGGACGGCCTGAAGAGACTGTATCGCGACCGCCCTCGCAGTTTCGTGGTGGAACAAAAAACTCGCGGCGCGGCCAAACTAGCCGCGCAGCGGCGACATGATGTCAGGCGTGGGCGCAAGCCCACGCGCCAAGTGGGAGAAAAGCCGAGCCGCAGAACGGCGACACCGGGTTGCGACACAGTCTCTTCAGGCCGTCCCCTTCAAAACCTAGACTTAATCAGATCTTCCTTAGGTTTTGTCTCCTGCGCGACGGGCAGGAGACGAAACCAGGATCAGCCTGAGCCGCTTGCGGCACGGCTGAACAGGTTGCTGAAAAACTCGAAGCGGCAGATCCCTCACGGGCTAAAGCCCGCTCGGGACAATAATAATAAAGGACTTATACGGGCAGAAACGTACTTGACGCACATGTGTCAAAAGTACATACCTTCGGCGGGGAGGTACTGGAATCGTGCGGATCTTTAAGCTAATCGTGGTCGCAATCGTTGCGCATCGCCGCTCTGCGGCTCGCACTCTTTTCCCACTTGACCGGGGTCTGCCGGCCCCGGCTAACTTCGTCCCGTCGCTGTGCGGCTGGTTTCATAGCAGAGTCGGGCCAGTTCTCCCACCACACAATTGATAACGGTAGTTTCGTAACAGCCTCTAAAGGCCCGCACTACCTAAACAGTTCATTACATCGAGTTTTTCAGCAGCCTGTGAAGCCGTGCCCTGACAAAAAGCGGTCGAAACGGAGCCTCTCAACAACCTATGAATCGTACGCCACCCGTCACCTGTACACTAATGTGAAACCAGCTTAGCCAGAATCTTCCAACACAGAATTCGCCTTGATACTGCCGCCGCCTTCCGACATATCGCAAGCCTCAAGCTCCGAAGTCCACGGCTATCTCCCGTACGATGGCGCGGCCACGACGGAGTTATTGCTCCCTGAGGTATGGCGGGTGCTGCGGAGCCGCCTGTTTCTCATCGCCGTCTGCACGGCGGGCGGCTTGCTCCTGGCATCTGCATACGTCGTGCTTCGCAGCCCACGATACGAGGCCAGCGCCCGGATCGAAATCAGTCCGGCAGGCACGAATTCCATGGGTCTGGATGAGCTGAGCTCCCGGATGCTCAATCCGTCAGATCCAACCATTCAGCTGCAAAGCGCTGCGACCGTGTTGCAAAGCCGCACAGTCGCTCTCGCGGTCATGCAGCAGACCAGAATGGCGGAGAGGCGAGACTTTGCCGGCCGTTGGACGCAACTGCCCGGCAGTAACCTCGCCGCGCTTCCTCCCGAGATACGCGATCAACTGCTATTGCGTTTTCAGAGAAATCTGAAAGTGGAGATTGTCCCTAAAACCGACATCGTTGCCGTCCGTTTTCGCGCGAAAGACCCCACGCTAGCGGCCGAGGTGGTGGACGCGACCGTGAGCAGCTATGCGGAGCGCAATTTCCGCAGCAGTTACGATGCCGCTTCGCAGGTTTCCAACTGGCTTTCCGCGCAGATGGAGGACCTCAAACTAAAGGCTAACCAGGACCAGGAAAAATTGGCTGCTTTGCAGAAGCAGCGTGGTCTCATAGGAACCGACGAAACCGACAACATCGTCACCGACAAGCTAAAGGAGCTGGATGAACAGCTTACTTCAGCCGAAGCGGACCGCATCGTCAAGGAAGCGCGTTATCGCATCGCGGGCTCCGGCAATCCTGAGCTCATCGCCTCGGCGGTTCCGGAGCCGACTTTGCAAGTCCTTCGGGCACAACAAGCCCAGCTGCGCGTCGACTACGCGCGCCTGAGCACCAAGTTCGGGGAGGGATATCCCAAGCTGGCAGAACTGGGAAGCCAGATGGCCCAAGTGGACAGCGCAATCAACGCCGAACTAAAGAACCTTTCCGAACGCTACAAGAATGACTATTTGGCCTCGGCGAATGCCGAAAACATGCTGCGCGCCAAGTTCGAAAACCAAAAGCAAAAGGCCTACGACCTCAGCCAGGGCGCTGCCCAATATGCCATTCTGAAACATCAGGTGGAATCCACGCAGGACCTGTATCAGACCCTACAGTTAAAGCTCAAGCAGGCCGGCATCGTTGCCGGTCTGGCCTCTGCCAACATCGGCGTGGTTGAACCCGGGCAAGTGCCGTCAGAGCCGGTTGATCCGCGGCCGGGAATCGATCTTCTGCTCGGGCTCGGCGGAGGTCTCCTGCTGGGAATTATGTCGGCCGTCGGCCTGGAGGCCCTTGACACCACTATTCGCACCGGCGAAGAGGCGGAGACGATCAGCGCTCTGCCGACCTTGGCGGTGATTCCACAGGTCTGCCTGGGCAATTCGGTTGTGCCCCGGAGATGGATTGCGTCACCGGAGCGAATGGCCTGCCTGCGGCTGATTGCATTCCACCAGCCGCACTCGGTTGTAGCGGAATCGTTCCGCAGCTTACGTACCTCGCTGCTGCTCAGTTCAACTGTCGACCCGCCCAAGGTGCTGGCAATTACCAGCTCGATGTCAGCGGAAGGCAAAACCATCACTGCGATCAGCTGCGCCGCCGTGTTGGCACAGCAGGGCTCCAAGGTGCTACTGGTGGATGCCGACCTGCGCCAGCCCTCTCTGCACCAGGCCTTCGCCTTGCCGCAAGAGCCCGGATTGGCAACGATTCTCGCCAACGCCTGTGCTGTGGAAGACGCAACAGCCGTGGTGGAGGTGCTGCCGAACCTCCACATTCTGCCTTCCGGAGTGGATTCCGGCTATCCCGCCGAAATGCTGGCCTCGAAGAGGATGATCGACCTGCTCGAGGACTTACGTTTGCGCTACGACTACATTGTCATCGACACTCCTCCGGCGGCAATGTTTACCGATGCAGTTGTCCTGGGTGCACATGCCGACGCCGTTCTGCTGGTTGCCCGCTCCGAGGTAACCACGAAGTACGCGCTGCGACACACTCGCGACTTGCTGTACCGTTCGCACGTGAACCTTGCGGGCGTGGTTGTCAATGGCGTCGACCTGAGCTATGAACGCTCCTACTACCGCTCATACGGTTTGGGCTTGAAAAACGATGGGGCAGCGCATGTGGGCGATTAGAACGTTGGCGTCGCGGTAGAAAAATGATCCGTCACAGATTCTGAGCACGAGATCAAACCTGATTTTCGCGAATCATCCAGAAGCTGCCCCACTTCCCCTTCGTTCCCAGTTATAGCTACTCAAACGGAAAGGCAATCTCAAGTGCGACGAAAGTTATCATCGGCGGCAATGTACGGAGTAATTTTGGCGGCTGTCCTCGTCAGCTTTTCCGGCGCTGTGTGGGCGCAACAATTACAAGAGCCGCTGCCCGATGCCACTCCGGCGCCTGTCGAATTAGCGGCGGGTCCCGCGCAATCCGCGCAACCTGGGGCGGACGACTCTCCTGTAGCTCTGCTGCTCGATGCGGGCGATCTTCTCCAGGTCAGCGTCTTTGACACACCTGAGCTGTCGGACAAACTCCGCATTGACGACGCCGGCGAAATCAGTCTCCCCGTCGGCGGCTCGGTCAAGGTAAGTGGACTCACGGCGAAGCAGGCGCAGGCTGCCATCGAGGAACGGTTCCGACAGAAGAACATCTTGCGCGATCCGCATGTCGAAGTCTTCGTTCTCGAATACGTCACGCAAGGAGTCACTGTAACCGGCGAGGTGAAGAGCCCAGGCGTCTATCCCTGGCTCGGCAAGCACACCGTGCTTGACTTTATCTCGATTGCCGGCGGCGTGACTCCAGCCGCATCCAAGACCGTTACTGTAAACCGCCGCAATCGGGAGCAGGTCCTCAGCTTCCAGCTGGGAAATTCTTTGCAAGTCTCGGGCGCCGACCTGCAAGTGCAACCCGGCGATCGCATCGTGGTGACGCGTGCGGGCATAGTGTACGTCGTGGGCGACGTTGGCCGGCCTGGCGGCTATCTGGTGGAAAGCAAAGAATACATCACCGTGCTGCAAGCAATCGCCCTGGCACAGGGAATGAACAAAACCGCCAAATACGATGCCAAACTGATTCGCAACTCTTCTGCGGGCCGTACGGAAGCCGAGCTTCCGCTTAAGAAGATTCTCGCGAACCAGGCAGCCGATCCCAAGCTTCAGGATGGCGACATTCTCTTCGTTCCGGTCAGTGGCAGTAAGCTATGGGCCGATCGCAGCGTGACTGCCATTTTGCAGATGGCGGTTGGCGTCGTGATCTACGGAAGGCTCTGAGCATGCCACCATCCGCGGGAAATTTTCCGGGGCTTTGGATCGCCGTCTTCGGCCCGGATGGCGCGGGAAAGTCCGCAGTCATCGAACGGTTGCAGACGCAGCTTGGAAACGTCTTCCGCGGCGTCGCACGATTTCATTTCCGTCCGATGTTTCGCCCTTACGCTCTGGAGAAGCCACCCGTTGCAGATCCGCACGCCAAACCTCAGCGCGGCAGGCTAATCTCGTTATGCAAACTCATCTATTGGCTGCTGGACTGCTGGTTCGGCTATCTGGTCGCGATCCGTCCCGCGTTGTTCCGCTCGCGGTTGGTGGTCTTCGACCGCTACTTTCCCGATATCCTGGTGGATCCGCATCGATATCGCGTGCCGACTTCGGCTCTGTGGTTGGCTCGCCGGCTCCTTCCGCTCATTCCTCAGCCCGACCTCTGTATCTTGCTCGATGTTCCAGCAGAGGTGGTGCAGCAGCGAAAACGTGAGGTTTCGCTTAGCGAATCCCAGCGCCAAAGAGTCGCATATCTCGCGCTGTTTGAAGCGTTGCCTGCCTCAGTCGCCATCAATGCAGATCAGCCGCTGGATGAGGTAACCCAACAAGTTGCGTCCCGCATCTTTGAGTTTCTTGCCGATCGCGCCGCCGAAGCGCAAAAGCCAGCGCCTGTTGCCGTCCTGTGATGTAGGCCGAGATGTCTTCGCATCGTTGCCGCGGACTCAGGCGTACGGCTCGCTGTCGCGCTTCTGGGCCATCCCGGCTACGGGTACACCCCGCTGGCTGCTTCCGGTGGGCCTATGGAAGCTCGATTCCGTTCTCGCCAGCTGGTCTCCCTACCGGCTCTCTTCGCGCCTGCAATGGCAGGCGGTTCGTGGCGCCAGATTACTAGGCGCTCTGGCGTCGCTGCCGCGGGTGAGTGAGGTCGACCTGGGCAACTCTGACGAGGTCGACTGGGCGGCGTTAGGCTGGAGCACCAATCTTCCTCCTCTGCCGGTCATCTATGTCGGGACTCCGGGCCCGTGCCGGAAAGCGGTGATTCACCTCGTCGATCAAGCCACCGGGCTTTGCCGGGCCGTGGTGAAGGCGCCGCTGACCTCGGCTGCAAGGCAAGCAATTCTCGATGAGGCCGAGATCCTGGCGAAGTTGGCCGGCGAACAACGCGCGTGTGCCCCTCGCCTGCTGCACTTCGATCGCGACCGCGCTGTGGTAACCCAAGAGTTTGTTCCGGGTGCTTCTGGAGATCGGCGATTCCGCACAGAATATTGGGACTTTCTGCAATGTTTGGTGCTGCGCGAGGAGACCACGACCCTCGAACTTGGCGCCAACAAACTGCACACGCAGCTTCGAGAGACAACAGAAGCCGAGTTTAGCCCCGATGTTATAGGAACGGCTCTCTCGGAGATGCGCGACGCTCGCCCGCTGCCGGCGTGCTGGGTCCATGGCGACTTCGCACCCTGGAACATAAAACAGCTAGCGAACCGTAGCCCCGTTCTCGTCGATTGGGAAGACGCACAGCGCGGCGGCTTGCCCCTGCAAGACGCGTATCACTTCTTTCATATGCAGGACTACCTCTTCGGCAAATCTCCAAGCATGCACAACCAGGATGTACGGTTGTTTTCAGAGGCGCTGGGCGTCGACGCGAAGCAGTGCAGCAAACTTGAAATCGCGTATCTTCTGCACTCGTACCAAAAGTGCGCGTTGCAAAACGATTGCCCTAAGTGTCAGTTTTTATTGCAAAGCTTGAAACTCGTATTGCGAGAGAATCAACGCTCGGTCGCATATCTTGCTAAGGTGGCATCTCCTTTCCGGGGCGGCATCCGATCCTCCTCCGATGACGCAGTCCGCATCCGGAAGCAACTGTTTGCAGCACTGATGACACAACTCCATTCCTCAGACATTCCCTATTGCATTCTCGGCGGCTCCCAGAATGATGGGGCACCACACCCGTCGGATGTGGACCTCATGTTTCGCGTAGACGACATGGCGCTCGTCGGGGATTTGCTGGCGCAGACCGCACGTGCTTCCGGTGCAATGGTGGTGCAGGCGATTCCGCACGAAGCGACGGCTTGCTACTTTGTGCTCGCTCGGCAGGACGGCCAGCACATTGGGTATCTGGATCCCGACTGCTATAGGGACTATCGCCGAAGCGGCCGTACTTGGTTGTGCGCCGACCCCGTCATCGCCTCACGTCGAAAATACCGGGAGTCGTATGTGCCGTCGGCTCCTGACGAGTTCACCTATTATCTGATCAAGAAGGTGCTGAAGCAGTCTATAGCGTTGCACCAACTCAAACGACTGCAACACCTATATGCGCAGCAACCCGTGGAGTGCCAACGCAGAATCGCCCGCTTCTGGTCGCAATCTAGCGCATTGTCACTGCAACGGGCGATCGTCGAACAGAACCTCTCGTGGTTCCAGATGCGTATGCCGGCTTTCCTTTCACAGCTGAAGCGGTCGGCAATGGTTGAACAGCCTGTGGTTCGCTGGAGGCACAGGCTATGGGATGCGATTCGGCTGCTGCGCCGAGTTTATTACCCAACCGGGATGTTTGTGCTGCTGATCGATGACAGCGGTCAAGCAGGATGCGAAATTGCCAATGGGCTGTTGCAAAGCCTGGCGCCGGCTTTTCGGCGAACCTGTAACATGGCGCTTGCCGGCAGCCCGATCGCCGCCTTTATTCAGGCATGCAAGCGCCGCGTCGCGCGAGTCCGTTCAACGCTTGTGGTCAGCACAGCCGATCGCGAATGTCTGGAGATGAGGCACGGTTATCGGCTACGGTCGATCCTCACACGTTTCGTCTTGCGACCTGATGTCGTGGTGGTACTGAAATCAGAACCTGCTCACGCTGGCTCGGCGGGAGATCCCATTTTTAGCGGCAGGCATGTCATACGTGTGGATGGCAGCGCCTCGCAGGAAGAAGCAATTTCGAAGGCAAGCGGGGCGATTCTTCGCTGGCTCGCGGCACGGATCGAGGCCCGATACAACGCCCAAACCCGACCTGGTCGCTCCCACTCGGACACTGTGTTTAACGCCACAGCACAAGCTGCGGAGCTCCACTCAGGATCGGATTGAATGGCCAGGATTCTGCTTTCCGCATACGCCTGCGAACCCGGTCGCGGATCGGAACCGGGTGTCGGATGGAGTTGGGCCACGGAACTGGGCCGCTTGGGCCACGACGTATCGGTCCTAACTCGAGCGAGCAACCGCAGCGCGATTGAGCCCGCGTTGCCATGGCAATGCGAAAACCCCAATTTCCTCTACTACGATCTGCCGCCCGCGGTGCAGCGATGCCGCCGCTGGCCTGCGGGCAAGATCGTCTACTACGTGCTCTGGCAATGGTTCGCCGCCCGCTGGATCCGCCGGCGATTCTCCGCCTTGCCCTTCGATCTCGTACAGCACGTAACCTACGTCAGCGCGCGTTATCCCAGCTTCATGGGCTCACTTGGCATTCCTTTTATTTTCGGCCCGGTCTCCGGCGGCGAACGCGCTCCCTCTTCCCTTCGCGCCGGATTCTCCACCGGTCAGCGATGGCGCGAGTGGCTGCGAGATGTCTCGAATGCGCTGGTGCCGCTGGATCTCCTCATGCGTCGCACTTTCGCCCAGGCCACAGCCATTCTTGTCACCCGCGATACTCTCAACCTGGTTCCGCTGCGCTGGCGGCAGAAATGTTCAGTGCGGCTGGCAGTCGGACTCTCGGAGCCGTACTTGTCTAGGAGCAACCAAAAGCGAATGGCTGCCGGCCGACCCGTGCAACTGCTCTACGTTGGCCGGCTGCTGTATTCGAAGGGAGTCGACATCGCCCTGCGCGCTGTTGGCCAGCTCAAGCGCTGGTACCCCGATGTTCGCTTCACCATCATCGGCGAAGGGCCGGCGCTAACGAATCTCTGCGCATTGAGTAAGACGCTGTGCCTGCAGAACTCGGTCGAATGGATAGGCTGGCTGCCGCAAACAGCCCTGGACAAACACTACCAAGCGGCCGATCTCATGCTATTTCCCAGCCTTCGTGACAGTGGCGGATTGGTTGTCCTGGAGGCCCTCGCTAACGGCCTACCCGTCGTGTGCACCGATCTGGGCGGCCCCGGCGTTATTGTGAATCCGAGCTGCGGACGAGCCCTGGCAACGCTCGGCCGCACTCCGCAGCAGCTTGCCGACGACTTCGCAAACGCTCTGCGCCAAATCATAGCTACCCCAAACTTACTGGATTCACTTGCTTGCGGCGCGCGCTCCCGCGCACGTCAACTGAACTTTGAAAATCTGGTGCGCTCCATCCACGCCCCTGCCGCGGAGAAGAGACTGGTCCGACAAGCATGACAACCGCGCCGTACCTGCCGGTTCCAGCAGTAACAATGCCGGGCTCGACGTCCATGGCGGGTCGGCGTTGGGCTGTGGACTTGTGGCGAGGTCTGCTCTTCTGCGGGTTGTTTTCGATTGTTTTCGTTCCCGAATTTACCCACGACGACGCTGGAACACTATCTTCCTTGCTGTATTGCAAGGCCGTTGCAGGCTTACGGTTCATCGATCTTGCGATCCTCATACTGGTGCTGTTGCACCTGATCGCACTGGGGTGCTCGCGAACAAAAATTCTGAAGTTTCCCCAGGGACTCGCAATCCCAGGACTCGCATTTCTGGGCTGTGTCGCGTTCGCCATCGCCTACGGCGACAGTCGCGGCGGCTCCAATTTCTTTTTCGACTGGCGCGGGCTGGCACTGGGAATCGGCTTGTATTTCATTTGGTCATTTTGGATACAGGCTCTGGCCGATGTTACTGCCGTCCTCCGTCTCTTTGCGTATTACATGGCAATTCGCATCGCGCTCTTATACGTGCTGTACCTGGCGGGCTACCGCGATACGCTTCTCGGTGTTTCCATTCCGATCTTCGACGGACCCGTACTCTCCGCCATCGTATTTACCGCGTTGCTTGCATTCAGGAACTGCGAGGCGGTGGCCAGCCGGATTGAAAAGCTGCTGTGGTCGATTTTGGCCGCAGGAGCAGGTTTGATCGTTCTGCTGTGTTTTCGCCGCACCTACTGGGGCGAGTTGGCAATCGGAATGGCGATCCTGCTCTTGCGGACAAAGCGACATCGCCTGCGCCGCTTTCTTCTAGTCGGCGCCACCTTCTGTGTCGCAGCCACCATTCTCGGCGGTTCCTTCTCCGAACGCATTCTGAGTCTCAATGTGCTGAAAGCAGATTCCAGTTTTGCCGCGGACAACGCCGATCACGTGCTCGACCTGGCCGATGCCTGGGACCAGGTACGGCAATTTCCGGTGCTCGGCATAGGAGTGGGCACTTCTTATCCGACGTGGCGCATAAAAAACTGGAAGACCGAATCGGTGATGGTCCACAACGCACCGCTTCACGTGTGGTTGAAATACGGTCTTGCCGGTGTCACATGTTATCTCTGGTTTCATTTCGCGTTATTGCGGTGGCTATATCGCCGCTCAAAAAACTCGGCTGCGCATTGCCACCGATTCCTGAGTGTGGCCTTTGCCTATTTAGCCGCCCAGTTTGCTATGACCCTGGGCTTCGCTCCCTGGCCCTATTCCGAGCTCCAGCTCACAACCTTGATGTCGTTCATCGTGGTGCTGGCGATTATGAGCGATCGGCGCCTTTGCCCGCAGTCACTCCGGTCTTGAGCTATGGCCATCCCCAGTCTCTCCGTCGTCACTCCATCGTTCAATTGCGAAGAATATATCGAAGACGCGATCCTGAGCGTCTTGCACCAGCAGGGAGTTTGCGCCCAGCATATCGTGGTAGACGGCGCTTCCACGGATGACACGCTAAAGATCGTCAAGCGTTACTCCGAAGTGCAGTGGATCTCGGAGCCTGATGATGGTCAATCGGACGCGATCAACAAAGGATTTTTGCGCTCCGGTGGCGATCTGGTGGGCTGGCTGAATGCCGATGATTACTACCTTCCGGGAGGCCTGCACGCGATCGCGAAGGCGGCGCTGGAGCATCCCGAGGCTGACGTTATCTACGGCGATTGCATATTCGTGGACGGCAGCGGCAAGATCGTGCGTTCCAAGGTCGAGCACGGCTTCGATCGGCTGGTGCTTATGTACTTTGGCTGTTATATCCCATCGACCTCAACATTTTTTCGCCGGCGCGTCATCGACTCCGGAGCTCTTTTGGATTGCGACTACCGGGTATGCATGGACTTCGAGTACTTTGCCCGCCTGGCATACGCCGGATTCAGGTTTCTTTACGTTCCGCGGTTCATCGCCGCCTTTCGCTGGCACGAAACTAACCAGAGTCTGAAACAGCAGGTCAGGCGCAGCGAGGAGCGTCGCATGGTGCAGCGACGGTTCTGTCGCACGCAACACGCGGAATCCACACTTCGGATGCTTACGAGTCTGCTCCGCGCCAAGCGACTACTGCGAAAACTCCTGAGCGGAAACATCGTGCGCGAGCTTCGTATCCGGCAGATGCTCGGCCGTGACACGCGGTGGCTGGAGAATGGGAGCGGTTGGCAAACATGCAAAGCCCTAGCGTGCTTGTGATCCACAATCGCTATCAGCAACCCGGGGGCGAGGACGCCGTTGTCGCTGCGGAGGTGAACCTGCTGCGGGCTGCCGGACACCGAGTGATCCAGTTCTGTCGCGACAATGCCATCCTCGCCGGACGTAGCACCCTGCGCAATGCGCCGTTATTGCTGAGCACAACCTGGGATCACGGAGCCTACCGCGAAATCCGCGCCCTGATACGAGCGGAACGCCCGGACATCGCGCATTGCCACAATTTGCTGCCACAGGTCAGCCCAGCCGCCTATTACGCCTGCAAGGCAGCGGGAATTCCCGTAGTGCAAACGCTTCATAATTATCGGCTACTCTGTCCTGCCGGAACTTTGTTTGCCAACGGAAAACTGTGTCAGAGGTGCACGCACAACCTGGCACACGCGGCTGCGCGGGGATGCTACCGGAACTCGCGCCTGCAAAGCGCGACCGTTGCGCTGATGATCGGCGCCCATCGTCTTCAAGGAACCTGGAACCGCACCGTCGATGCTTATCTAGCCCCCAGCCAATTTTGTTGTGAATTTTTTGCGGCGGCCGCCGGACTTCCAGGCGAAAAGATCCATCTGAAGCACAACTTTCTCGCGTGGGATCCGGGCAAGCGGAAGGGCTGCGGCAACTACGGTCTGTACGTTGGCAGGCTCAGTGCGGAAAAAGGCGTGCTGGAAATGCTCGAAGCATGGAAGCAGCTTGCGGACATTCCACTTCAAGTGGCCGGAGATGGTCCGCTGTATCGCCAGGCACGCGTCGTGGCTGCGGATTCTGGCAACGTGAAACTGCTTGGTCGGCTAAGTTCGGACCAGACAATCGAGCGTATGAAAGCGGCGCGATTTCTCGTATTTCCCAGCCGTTGGTATGAGCCGTTTGGCATGGCCTTGCTGGAAGCTGCTGCCTGCGGCGTTCCCGCCATCGCCTCCAGCATTGGCGCGATCCCCGAACTTGTACTCGACAGGCAGACCGGATTGCTTTTCGATCCCGATAATTTTGATGAATTGGCCGATCGAGTCCGTTGGGCCTGGACCCATCCTCACGAGATGAAAGTTATGGGGTCCGCAGCCCGCGAATTTTATGAGCAGAACTTCGCAGCCGAAGAGAACTACGAATCGCTGATGACGATTTATCGCAGGTTGCTCTCAAACTAAATACGCTCTTTGCCGCTAACGGTACCGCTGCGGCCTCGCCATAATCCCCTTGCCCGGATGAAGTCTCCGGGTGAACAACAAATTCAGCACGCACAAATCCTAATCACGAAATTGTGCAAATTCCTATTTCACTTCAAGAGGCGCCACTATGAAATGCGCAACCCGAACATTAGTTACCGGGGCCGGCGGTTTTATCGGCCATCACCTGGTCAAACGGCTCAAGGCGGATGGCTACTGGGTCCGCGGCGTGGATATTAAAGAACCCGAATTTGAGCCTACAGCGGCAGATGAATTCGACCTTCTCGACCTGCGTTTCTGGCACAACACGCTGCAGGCCACCAGCCACATCGACCAGGTCTATAACCTCGCCGCCGACATGGGCGGAATCGGCTACATCACCGCCAAACTCGCCGATATTGCCCGCAACAATATTCTGATCAATGCTCATATGCTCGAGGCCTCCCGTCTGAACGGCGTGAAACGTTTCCTGTTCTCTTCCTCAGCCTGTGTGTATGCCGGCTACAAGCAGAATGAGGCGGATGTGACACCGCTCAAAGAAGAAGACGCCCATCCTGCCGATCCCGAGGCCGGCTACGGTTGGGAGAAGCTGTTCACCGAGCAGCTCTGCAAGTATTACCGTCACGATTTCAATTTCGAAACCCGTATCGTTCGTTTCCACAATGTATACGGTCCGCTCGGCACCTACGAAGGCGGCAAAGAAAAAGCGCCGGCCGCAATCTGCCGCAAGGTGGCATTAGCCACCGATGGCGATGACATCGAAATCTGGGGAGACGGTCTCCAGACCCGTTCGTTCATGTTTATCTCCGATTGCATCGAGGGATTGCTGCGGCTGATGGCCAGTGACCACCATGCGCCCCTCAATCTTGGAACGGAAGAATTGGTAAGCGTGGACCAACTGGTAGACATGATCTGCAAGGTGGCTGGCAAGAAATTGACTAAGCGTCACGATCTGACACGGCCCCAGGGTGTGAGGGGGCGCAATAGCGACAACTCGCGCTTGCGCCAGGTGCTGAAATGGGAACCGCAAACCCCGTTGCGCGACGGGCTGAAGATAACCTACCGCTGGATCGAGGAAGAGTTGGAAAAGAACGGGCGACTGAAGTCAGCACTATCTTATGCCTCAGCTTAGCCGGGCGGCCGCGCCTCGTGCCAACGTCCTGGGCGTCGGCATCAGCGCCACCAGCATGCAAGATGCCGTGCTGCTCTCCGAGAAACTGCTCTCCGAGGGCAGCAAGGGATACGTCTGCGTTACCGGTGTGCATGGAGTGATGGAGTCCCGGCGCGACCAGGAATTCCGGCGCATTCTGAATGGGGCGTTCCTGTGTACTCCCGATGGGATGCCAACGGTTTGGGTGGGGCGATTGCAGGGTCATCGTGGAATGCGCCGGGTGTATGGGCCGGACTATATGCTCGAACTGTGCAGGCAGTCGGTAGCGCAGGGTCGTCGTCATTTTCTCTACGGCGGAAATCAGGGCGTCGCCGAGCAGCTTAGGCTGCGACTCGAGCGCCTCATTCCTGGTATCGAGATAGCAGGAACCTATACTCCGCCGTTTCGCCCGCTCACCGCTTCCGAGGAAGGCGAACTGATTGACTTGGTGAATCGGATCAGGCCCGACATCATGTGGGTTGGACTAAGTACCCCAAAACAGGAAAGGTTCATGGCTCGATTCATCGACCGCCTTGATACCCACCTGATGATCGGGGTCGGAGCGGCGTTCGATATCCATGCCGGATTGCTCAGCGATGCTCCCGATTGGCTCAAGACTTGCGGTTTGCAGTGGTTACATCGGCTGACGAAGGAGCCTCGGAGGCTGTGGCGCCGTTATCTGCGCAACAATCCGGCGTTCGTATGGGAAATCGTACTCCAGTTCACGCACTTAAGAAGATTCGAATTGGGCCAATAGCAACGATGTAACGCGTGTAGCAATAGATCTCTCCTGACGTGCTCCTTTCAAGCGGACCTTTCGCATGGTCCGCTTTTTCTTTTGAGCGCGGCTCTTGATGAACATTCGTGATGTGACCACCGTCACTGCCAGCCTTCGGCAACGGGGAGAGGATGGCATTATGTGATGCGCCGCTCCCGCTATCCGCGCGTCTTCCGCGGACGAGAGCAAACAGCAGTTTTGTTTCCGTGGCAGGCTTCTCCTCTCCTGCGTTGCAGTCCTTACAGGTAGGTCGCGCCAGGCCCTCGAGCAACTCTTCGTGTATCTAAAGCAGGTGAGTGCTTGAGCCGAAACCGAATTCTGGTTGTCGATCTCGACCCCGTTATCCGTTCCGGTATTTGCAATTTTTTTGGCGCCCACGGCTACACGGTATGCGAGGCGTCCAATTGCCAGGACGCGCAGCGGCAATTTCGGCGCCTGCGCCCGAATGCGGCGATCGTCGATTTTTCGATATCCAATGGCGATACCTCGCAGCTGCTACGCGAGATGAAAAGCTGCGATCCCGCTATTGCGGTTATCGCCTTGACAGCCCGTGGCGGCTCGGATATTGGGGCACGTGCGATTCAACTCGGCGCCGAAACGTTTCTGGAGAAACCGGTCGACCTCTCGGAGCTTCACTCCACGACGCTGCGCGCCATTGCTCGCTCTAAACAGAGTGGCTGGCGTACCTCATTATCGAAAACCCGCCGCGAGTGTCTGGATCCGTTTATCGGCCCCAGCGCGGCCATTCGCCGCTTGCGCGAAATCTCCACTCGCGTATTGCTCAGCGAAAGTCCAATCTTGCTGCAGGGCGAAACCGGAACCGGCAAAGGGGTACTAGCGAACTGGATTCACCACAACGGCCCGCGCGCAGACCAGCCCTTTCTCGATCTCAACTGCGCCGGACTGTCACGCGAACTGCTGGAATCGGAGCTTTTCGGACATGAGAAAGGCGCGTTCACCAGCGCCGTTAGCGCCAAGCCAGGGCTGCTGGAAGTCGCGGATCATGGGACGGTTTTTCTCGACGAGATCGGCGACATCGATTCGCAGGTCCAACCGAAGCTTCTGAAGGTACTGGAGGACCGGGTCTTCCGCAGGTTGGGAGGTGTCCGCGACCAGTCGGTCGATATCCAACTGATTTCGGCAACCCATGGCGAACTGTTAGAGCTGGTTCGGCAGCAGCGGTTCCGCAGCGATCTTTATTTCCGTATCAACATCGTCTATATCCGCGTCCCACCACTACGTGAGCGAGTGGAAGACATTCCTGCATTGGCCGAGCACCTCCTGCGTCGCCTTATCCAGGAGCGCTGCCGTGCGGAGATGGCCATTGACGATTCCGCCATGCTTGCTCTGCAGCGCTATGCATGGCCAGGGAATATTCGCGAGCTGCGCAATGTGCTGGAACGCGCAGTGCTGTTAGCCGAAGATAGCCAGTTGCGCCCGCACCACTTCCAATTCCAGAGTTCCGTTCTCAGTGAGCCGCCTTACCTGAGCAGCATGGGCGGGACCTTGAAGCAGATGGAGCGCGCATACATCAGCCAGGTTCTACGCGATGAAGGAGGCTCCGTGGAGCGTACCGCTCGCCGGCTGGGAATTCCACGCAGCTCTCTTTACAACAAAATGAAGCGATTCGAGATCCCGATGGGAACCGGACGCTTGTAGCCAGCCTGCTTCCAGCTGATACCGCGTTTCGCAGTAGGCCAACCCGAAAAAGCGCTTGCCCCTCTTACTGTATAGTAACTACCTTATGTGGGCTCTTACCAGGCTGGCGCGATTCTATCGGGCGTATCATTCCACCGAGTTGAGCTGGGATTCGACCGACGGCGCGGCCAGTCTGCAATTTCTCCAGGGCCTGTTCTTCTCAATCCTGCTGGTTACTCCCTTCTGGATCACAGTTGGACTGCTGCTGCGCGCGCTCGTCAAGTAGGCGCAGCTCTCACAACGATCGTTAGCCCCGGGGTGCAAGCGCATATCTGTTCCACCGCCCAGCTCAGCCCATCTACTAGGTCAAAGGTAGTCGCGCCCGAACCTGTGCAGACGTCAAGCCAGCCACGCGGATGACTTTGTTGCGGCTGCTTTCTCCGGCTGCGATGCTGATGGAGGAACGCGACACGTTCAGAACTTCGGCGAGAAACGAGATGCAAGCCTCGTTGGCGCGGCCTTCGATGGGTGGCGCAATGAGCGACAGTTTCAGCGCTTCGCCCAGCTCACCCGTAATGGCATTCTTTTTGGCTCGAGGCTGGACTCTGACTTGGAAAGTCACGCCGGAAGGAGTATCGCGGATGGGGATCATTGTGCCGGCCGCTCGCCGAAAATCGCTGTGCCGATGCGTACGCAGGTCGAGCCTTCCTCGATGGCGACTTCGAAATCGTGCGACATGCCCATCGAGAGCACACCAAGCTCGACCGCGTGCAAGTTGCGCGCGGCAAGCCGGTCACGCAATTCGCGCAGTTGCCGGAAGTACGGCCGAGCGCCTTCGGGATCTTCGGTGAACGGAGGGATGGTCATAAGACCGCGAATATGTAGATGCTGCCAGCCCGGTGCGCTGCCGAGAATACGCTCCAGTTCCGATTTGTCTGGAGCGATGCCGCTCTTGGCCTGCTCGCCCGCCACATTGATCTCGACGAGAACATCTAGAGTCTTGCCTAACTTTTCGGCGGCGATGTTCAGGCGTTCGGCTAGTTTGGCGGAATCGATGGAATCAACTGCATGAAATGTCTCCACCGCTTTGGCCGCCTTGTTGGATTGCAAGTGGCCGATCATGTGGAAGCTGGCATCGCGGAGTTCAGCCAGAGCACCGAATTTCTCCGCGAACTCCTGCACACGATTTTCGCCGAAGAGCCGCTGGCCGGCTTCGTAGGCTTCGATTATCCGTTTCGCAGGGAAGGTCTTGGTCACCGCCATTAGCGCAACGCCGTCGGGACTACGGCCCGCGCGGGCGGCCGCGCGGGCGATGCGGTCGCGAATGGCAGAGAGATTGGGCGCGATGCTCATCTTGGCAATTCCAAGATCATGTCCCAGTATAGAAAACCGTCAGATGCGCTCGAGAGGGCCGCTCGCGCGAGGACTCATCCCGTAATAGGGGGTCCTTCGACTCCGGCGTCACAAAACACGCGACGCCTCCGCTCAGGATGACACGCGTAAAAATACAAACCCCTGACGGGCCGAGCATCGCCGCAATACACGCAACCCGTGACGACAAAGGCATGGACTCTTCTCCGTGCCTCTGTGTCTCTGTGGTGAAATCGTGCCCGCGAGTTACATGATCGCGGTCGGCGGAGCGGGCTCGTCGGGGCTGCCGGCGTTGGCCAGCGGCACGCGGATCATTACCGTGATCAAAATGACCAGCGCGACCAGGGCCAATACAGGCAACATGACCTCGGGCGCTGCCCACTTGACCAGGGCGACGTCGTGACCGGAACCAACTAAGCCTGCGATGAGCAGACCGCACAGCGCCTCACCGGCAATGAGGCCCGAAGCGGTCAGTACCCCAGCGTTATCGACGCGAGCCTTTTGCGCGTCGTTGTAGCCGTGCCGATCGCGCAGCTTGTCGGTCGCCCAGCGAACCAGGCCGCCGACAAAAATTGCAAACGTAGTGCCCAGCGGCAGGTACATTCCGACGGCGAACAGCATTACGCTGCGCACCTCGATCAAAATCAAGGCAAATCCCATCAGGATGCCGACAACCACCAGCGGCCACGCCATGTCGCCGCCGACGATGCCTTTGGCCAGCATCGCCATCAGGCCAGCCTGCGGCGCCGACAATGCCGGACTGCCGAAGTGGTAAGCCTTATCGAGAATGGAGAGCGGGAAGAACAGCACAAGCGACGCGATGAGGACGCCCATCAGATCGCCAATCTGCATCTTCGCCGGCGTGCCGCCAAGGATGTAGCCCACCTTCAAATCCTGCAGCATTTCGCCGGCTACGGCGGAGGACACGCAGATCACGGCGGCTACTCCCAATACGGCAGCAACGCCGCCCGCGCCCGAAACCCCCAGCGCGACCATCAATAGCGCCGCGATCACCAGCGCGCACAGCGTCAGGCCGGAGACGGGATTGTTGGAGGAACCGATCATGCCCACCAAATTGCCCGAGACCGCGGCAAAGAAGAAACCCAACACGATCATTACTAGCGCCGAGACCAGCGCGCCGCCGACGATCTTCGAGACAGTGAAAGTTCCGCCACCGGCGATGAAATAGTAGTAAAGGGCGATCATCGCGACAAATACGACCGCTACCCCCAGAAAGACGACCTTGGAGTTGAGGTCGCGCTCGGTGCGGTTGGTGGTAGCGTGGGCGGCAGCGGATTTCTTCAGGTCCGAAACAGCACGCCCCATTCCCATAGCGAGCTGCTTCCGCATTTTGAACAGCGTGTAGGAGGCGCCTACCAGCATTCCGCCGACAGCGATCGGCCGCACGATGGAGTAGTAAATCGCTCCTGCCAACAAGCTCCATGAAAGCGAGTGCCCGGCCGGCATGTCTCGTTGAATATAAGGACCCATCAGAAAGGTAAGGAGCGGAACCAGTAATCCCCAGGCGAGCACGCCTCCCGCAAAATTGAGTGCGGCCAATCGCGGACCAATAATGTAGCCCACACCAAGGTAAGCGGGGCTCACGTCTGGAGTCGTCAGAAAGGTGGCGCCACCGGTTATGGTTGTTGCGACGTTGGGATTGGTGCTGGTACGCAGCAGCAGCTTCTTTCCCAGAGCGCTGATGTTTACCGGAAAGGTGTTATTGGCCGAGAACACATTAATCGCGCCCAGCAGGTACAGGAAGCCGCCAAACCCCATGTTGGCGAAAAGAATTTTTGCGGCTTTGGAGCCTTGCTGTCCGGCCTTGTGAATTTCCGAAGCGGCCACTGATTCCGGGAAGGGCAGCTCGCGGTCTTCCACCATCACGCGGCGCAGCAGGGTAACCAGCAGAATGCCCAACGTGCCGCCGATGATCATCAGCACTACGGAATTCCAGTACTTCGCTCGCGTAAGACCCGGCCACAATCCCGCCATGACAAAAGCCGGAATGGTGAACACGGCGCCCGCCGCCACCGATTCGCCAATGGACCCTACGGTTCGAGCAATGTTCTCTTCCAGCAGCGAGCCTTTCATGAGCCGGAGCAGCGCCATACCGATGACCGCGGCGGGATAAGTGGCCGCAATGGTCATGCCTGCTTTCAATCCCAGGTAGGCGTTGGCAGACCCGAGAATGGCGGTCATGATTAACCCGATCACCAGCGCACGAAGGGTGAATTCCTTCATTTCCATGTGCGCGGGCACGTAGGGCTTGTGAACTGCGGTTTCTTTGTCAAGGGTTACGGTGGATTGCGTGCTCATAAGGACCTCGCCGAGGATCGGCTTCGCTTCCCGGTAGAAGATAAAATACGGTCGACGGCGCAAGTTAGCACGCCAGCGGCAGTTGTTACAAGTGCAAGACTAAAGCAGGGGACGATCTGGAGTCCACCTGAACGCCACGGGATTCAAAAGCTAAATCTCAACCTGAGGAAGGATGCGTAGTCATGGACTATCTGCTGAAGACGGAGCCATCGGAATATTCTTTCGCCGACCTGCAACGCGAGAAAGAGACGATCTGGGATGGAATTTCCAATCCGGTTGCGTTGAAGCATCTGCGGGAGATGCAGCCGGGCGCCAGGTTGATCATCTATGAGACCGGCGATCATAAGAGCGCGGTAGGCACAGCGTCCGTAGTATCGGTCGATGCCTCCGACCCGCGGAATCCGAAAGTGAAGATCAAGGCTGGAAAGCCGCTCGCCCAGCCGGTTTCGCTGGCGCAGATCAAGGCCAATCCCCTGTTCGAAGATTCGCCTCTGGTGCGGCAGGGGCGGCTCTCGGTCGTGCCCTTGACGGCACCGCAGTATAAGAAGCTCGGTGGCGAATAGTCAGCTCGATCCTATCGCCGTGGGATGCTTCGCCTGGTAAAGGTGCAGCACCTCGCCACCGGGAACCTTGATCGCGATAACCGAACCCCATGCGGCTTCACGCACTGGCGAAGCCGGTTCGACGCCTTTGGCCCGAAGCTCCTTCATGGTAGCGTCGAGATCGTCGCACATGAGGTACAGTTCGTGATAACCGGGGCCTTCGGCGGGATGAATTCCCAGCTCCGCCGGAGGGAGGGCGAAGATGAGCCAGCCATCTCCGGCATCCACGGCAGCTAAGCCCAGCACATCGCGGAAAAAGCTGCGCAACTTGTCGGCTTCCCGGCTATACATCAAGGCATGAATGCCATTGATCATGAACACCTCGATTCATGAACTCCAAAACGCGCGCCAGCGTAGCACAACGACGAGCGATTCGTGCGGTAAATTCTCGATGAAACTGCGGGCGGGGAACCTCGACCAGCATTGCGCCGCTGCAGCAAAGCACATATACTGATGAGTCACGGTGCTTCGGGACAGGCTAGCGTCAACCATCGCTGCTGCGGTCCCGGCGGCACCGGCGACAAGGGTTCCAAGCGCATCCAATATGCGATTGGTGGCATGATGGAGGGTCGTCTTCAGCAGTCGTGAGACGCTAACCCGAGTGCGACGAGATCCGCACGCCAGGCAACGTGCTGTGTTTGTCGCGCCTTTGCAAACCACCCTGCGCAGCATTTTTTCCGTCGTCCTCCCGTCTGATTGTAGGCTCTGCCACACCGCTCTCGATAACTTATCCCGCATTCCGGTCTGCCGAGAGTGCCTTGAGGAAATCGATCCGCTACCCGCTTCGCAGTGTGTGATTTGCGGCGACCGGCTTACCCCTGCGCAATTGCTGATGGGAGACGGTCAGTGTGTCCATTGCCGCGAGCTGAAGCCTGACTTTGAGCGGGCAGTTTCCTTCGGCGAATATGCCGGCAACCTTCGCGGCCTGATTCATCTGCTGAAGTACGAGAGCGTTGTTCCAGTCGCGAGACCGTTGGGCCAGATGCTGGCGCATGCTTTCGCCGAGTTGCTTCCCGGCTGCGCCGATGAAGCGCCGCTCATTGTTCCGGTTCCACTGCACAAGAGCAAACGCAGCGCACGCGGATTTAATCAGGCAGAGCTGATTGGGCGCGCTGCCGCGAAACGCACTCCGCAGCGGCTCCAGGTCGCGTCCGATGTGCTGGTTCGGCGGAGAGCTACGGTTTCGCAGGTGGGGCTCACCCGCGAGGAACGCATTGCAAACATGCGCAACGCCTTTCGCGTCAATCGGCCTGAGCGCGTTAAGGGGCGCATCGTGATCGTTGTGGACGACGTCATGACAACCGGCACCACGCTGGCCGAGTGCGCCCGCGTGCTCAAGCAAGCCGGAGCGCAACGGGTTTGGGCAGCTACCGTGGCCCGCGCCTTCCAGGGCGAGGCCGTGCGGCAGGCAGCCGATCAAGGCGAAGAGGAGGCAATCGAAGCGGGGGTTCTCACCGCTTCGGTGTAACGGTATATGTCGATGCCGGTTCAAGGCGCAGCGCCGCGATACGGAAAGTCGCTTGCTGGTTGCATGCATCACGCCCGTGTGGCCGGTGAGGATCCGCCGCAGTGGACGGCTATGCACGCCCCCGTGCTGGTGCTGAACGCCTCCTACGAGCCGATCAACGTGTGCGCTGCGCGCCGGGCCGTCATTCTGGTGCTGAAGGGGGTGGCCATGATGGAAGAAGCCAACGGCCACTACCTGCACGCGGCACGGATTGCAATGCATGTGCCGTCCGTTATTCGTCTGCTGGAGTACCGCCGCATTCCCCATCAGACGCGCGCCCTGTCGCGCAAGAACATTCTGCTTCGCGATCGCAACACCTGCCAGTACTGCGGCAAGATTCTCGCTGCCGGAGAGTTGACGCTCGACCACGTGGTTCCCCGCTCGCGCGGAGGCGCCTCGACCTGGGAAAACCTGGTTGCGTGCTGCCACTCTTGCAATCGCAAGAAGGGTAACCTGCTACCCCACGAAGCCAGTATGAAGTTGCTGCGCGAGCCGCGCGCCTTTAATCTGCACACCAGCCGCCACATCATGCGGATGATGGGACGCTCCGACTCGAAATGGCGAAAGTACCTGTTCTACTGAGCCAGGGGAGTAGCCTTCCGTCTGCACACTCCACCCGAGGCGTCGGAAAAGTTGTGTAATTTTTCCTGAGTTCCTGTCGCTGCCAACCGTGTGCATCTAAGTACCTAACCTCCGACTCGGGTTGACATTCTGCTTAACAGGTGCGCTTTCGGGAGCTCGGAAGATCAACAACTTACACTTCTTCTGCCTTTCGTTTGACAATGGAAGCCAACCTGCACGGTTTGTCCTTTTAGCTGCTCGCCTGCATCACACTGACTGGCGGCATCAGCCGACTACTCGCGGGGAGAATCAATGGCAGATATTGTTCTGGATCAGATTGTGGACGATTTGCGTAGTTCCGGCTGCCGGTATTTTCCGCAGCATTCGGAAGTGAGGGCGGTTCGCGTGGTCGGTCATACCCCGAAACCTGACCACTACATTTACGAGATCGTGCTGGACTTTCCTCAGGCCTCCCAGCGGGTTAACGCCAAGATCTACCGGGGAAAGGCAGGCGGCCGCACGCCGCAGGAATCGGCAATGCAGGAGGCGCGCAATCTGGAGTTTGTGCATCAGGCGTTTGAGCGCCGAAAGCTGGACGGAGTGCCGCGACCGATTGGCGACTTCACGGATCTGGGAGCGTTGGTCAGTACCAAGCTGAACGGGTTGCCGCTCCAGGGCATCATCATGAAGGCCGCCCTGCTCCCCGACTGCGGCAACCACGGCCTGCTGGAGACCGCCGCCCGCCGGGCCGGCGAATGGTTGCAACAGTTCCAGCGCGTTACCGCCGGAATGCCCATCCCGCTCGACCATGACCGGTTCCTGGCCGAGATGGAAAAGCTGTGCGGCCGTGCGCGTAAAGAGGGGCTGCCGGAGGAATCAACGGAAGCCATTCTGGGCAATGCCCGCGACGCGCTTAGCCGGCAGAAAAAGCCGGTGCGCTCGTCGGCGGTCCTGAGCGAGTTCGTGCCGCTCAATGCGTTGGTGTCGGAGAACGGCGTTGGCTTCTGCGAGTTCGCCAGCATGAGCCCCACTGGCCACTCGCTGTATGACGCTGCCATGTTTTTGGCGGCGGTGGAGGCGCTGGAGAAATATCCTTTCTGCAACCGCAGCATCACCGCCCTCATGCAGGATGCGTTCCTGGAAGGCTACGCCATCAATTTGCAGGAGCAACCGTTGCTGAATGCGCTGAAGATGAAGGTCTTGCTACAGATGTTCGCGCAAGGCCGGGTGATTAAGGACAGCGCAGCGCGGAAGAAAGTAATGTGGGCAAATGTGATGAAGCGGTTCCTGCAGCAAGCCGCGGAACGGAGCGTGGCGCCGGCAGCGTAGGAGAGCCGCTGTTCGCTTTTCGCTGTTCGCTTTTCGCTCTTCGCCGTTCGCTCTTGGCCAGAACGCACCTTCTTGAATGGTTGAGGACCCGCACGCAGCGCGGGAGCTGGATCCGTCCTCGGCAGTGCTCCGAAAGGCTTGGTTCCGGAGCTGCAAAGCCTTCGCTTGCCCCTTTCATTGTCATCACGAGGAGGCGTTCAGGCCGACGAGGGACCTGCTTTGCGAAAAGCGAAAGGCGAAAAGCAAACAGCGTAAGGCGAACTACCGCTTCGGCGTCGTCGCGGGCGGCGAAGACGAACTCGGCTGCTGGCCCGACTGCGAGTCGTCCCCTTTCGAGATCTCCTGCCCTTCATAGGTGATTCGCGATTTTGCTCCGTAGCGCTTGTAGTGAGTGTACTTCACGATGTAGCGCATCTTGACGTCTTCGGTGGCGAAGTGCAGCGTGTCTTCGGCCCGGGTGTAGACCGGGAACCAATACTTGCCGTCGATCTGCTGCCGCCAAGTCGTGTACTTCGGTGAGAGATTCTCCTTTTCCGGGTGCTTCGGGTTGTGCACCTGGGGAACGGTTTCGCCGTATGTCTTAACGATCTGAAAGTCGTGATCGTCCACCCAGATGCGGCCCTGGAAATAGCGCTCACCCTTCTCGATCTCCTTGGGGGCGATATCGAAGACGTAGGTGCCGAGCTCGTCTTCGCGTTGCTTGCCCACGTACAACACCTGGTATTTGCCGATGTCATCGCTGGTCAGAACGAAGGGCAGTCGGTTGCGGATGTCATCGTAGTCGGACTGCGTCATCGTCACTCGTACCAGGGAGGATTGCGGCGCAAACACCACCTGCTCGATGCGGTGTCCCTGATCGTCGAACAAAATGTCCGTGACCTGGTGATATTCGCCATCCACGGTCTCGCCATCCAGAGTCTGGACCTTGACGTCCTGGGTGTAGGTGTATTGCTCGCGCGCGATCTTGAACTGCTTTTCTTTGGCGGCAAATTTCTGGATTATTTCGTCCACCGTCAGAGGCGGAGTCGGCTGCGACGGATCGAGAGGACCTTCGCCCCGCTCATCCGGCATAGCGGGAACCGTCAGGCACAGAGTAAGAAGACAGACAAACAGGCATCCGAGGCAGGCGGCAAGTCGATGACACTTCATTAGACTACCCATTCTCTCAATTTTAATCCTTCCGGGCGGCGTATGACGCCCATCCTGCGTTCTAGCCGGTTTCGTGACGAATGGCGTCTCCGCCCCCGAGCGGCCGGCACCCCTCGGCTTGGGTTGCATGTCACACATTTCCGTGACATATGTTTGACGGGCCAGGGTTGCTGCCGTTTACCATGGTTGCGCGTGTCCGAAAAGCCTGCCAACCAACGTATCGGCGTCATTAATGCCCTGCGCGCCTTTGCCGCTCTGGCTGTGGCTTGGGGCCACTTCGTCGCTGGACAGGGGAAATACCTCGGCCGGTCGGGCAAGTACGGGTACCTGGGCGTCGAGATTTTCTTTGTCATCTCGGGATTCGTAATCCCTTGGAGCCTGCATCGTTCGCACTACGTCCTGCGCGATTACGCCCGCTTCCTGCTGAAGCGCAATGTGCGCCTGTATCCGCCGTACCTTGCCTCGATTGCGGTAACCATCCTGGCGACCAACTTTGTTCTGGTGCCGCTCTTCCACATTCCGCGAATGACGGTTACAGGGCGCGACCTGCTGCTGCACTTTGCATATTTGAATGACTTGGCGCATGTGCGCTGGATCAACGTTGCGTATTGGACGCTGGCCATTGAATTTCAATGGTATCTGCTGATCGGGTTAGCGCTGCCCCTGATGGTCAGCCGCCGCAAGCTGCTCCGCTTCACCGCACTGTCGGTGATGATGCTGTCCTACTTCGCCTTCCACAACGACCGGCTGGTATTCCACTATCTTCCCATTTTCCTAGTGGGTGTGTTCGTGTTTCAGTATCGGGCCGGGCTAATGGAGTTTCGCGAGATGCTCGGAATGATTGCCGTCATGGTGCTGGCGATGTGGAGACCGCTGGGCTGGCTGATCGTGGCAGTATCGGTGCCGACCGGCCTGATGATCGCGCTTTCCCGATTTCACCATCGGGCAATGGATCGCGTGGGAGACGTGAGCTACTCCTTGTACCTGCTGCACCTGCCCATCGGCGTCAGTGTGATCGGCTTACTCTCATATTGGCTGCCCTACTCCAGCCGTTACATCGGAGTGCTGGACGCGGTAGGCGTGGCGGCATCGCTGTGGGCGGCGTGGATCATGTACCAGATCATCGAGAAGCCGTCGCAGGAGTGGTCGTCGGCCATACGCTTTGCCCGCCGCGCGAAGGCTGCGCCGCAGCCGGCCGTGGTCGCAGCCGGCGATTGACTCGAACGCTTCGGGGCTAGATAATCGGAGGTCCAGGTGCTTTTTGCGGTACCCTTCGGACTTGAAGCCGGGAAGAGAACTGCCTTCCGCGTTTGCGCAGATCTTGTTTTATTCTTCGCTAATCTCGAATTCCGGCAACGTAGTTCCATCATCCGTTATCGCATTCTGAAACTGCTGTCGTATTGCGCCTGTTGCGCGAGACATGTTGACACCAGATAAATTGCAAAACTCAAACCGCGCTCCAAATATGTTGGCCCCTCGCAAATCAGCACCCCGCAGCCGCGCTTCCTCAAAATTACTGGCCATCAAGTTGGCATTTCGCATCGAAGAGCCCTTCAGGTTCGCTTTGCGACAATCTGCCCCCGCCAAATCAGCATTATCCAGATTACCCCTCTCACAATTGGCGTTTCTCAAATTGCAATCTTCTAGCAACGCGGACTGCAGGTTTGAGGCTCTCAAGTCGGCTCCCATCAGAGTTGATTTCCTCAGATCGACCGCAAACTCGTGATTTTGCCCGGAGGCAATCCATCTCAGAACGGTCTGTACGTCTGCGCTCGGTACTTCACCCGGTAGCTGCGCAGTTTTGTTCCGAACATATGCGCAGAAAATGTCACCTATACTGGGAGCATCTTTTTTCGAGTCTGCCGCAATTCGAACCAATGCATAAATCCCGCCAAGACGGACGTCGATATTGCTATCACCCAGATGGTCAATGGCTCTGTTAAACCTGTCTGTAATTTGCCCTTCCTGCGACACCCGAATCGTTTTCCACGTGAAGTAAAATCCAATCAACAGGAGGGCGCCTGCACCGAACTGACTGCCCGTCTTGAGCAAGTCATTTTCGACACTTATGCGATCTTTGCTGCTGGAGATCTTACTGAGATCTCCGATCCAAACAGGGAGACGAACTAGAAAGATCGTGGTGAGAATTATAAAGCCCACTGTAAGTAAGCCAGCGACGGCGCCCATGAGACCGTCGACACCAGCAATCCTTCGTTTATGCCGCTGAAGCTTACTTTCATTCATCTCTGAAGTAGGCAAGTGCTGTCGGAATATCGACATACACCCTGAACACTGTGTAGAGTTTTGTAATTTGCAACAAGTCTTTGATTTTGCTGCTCGGGTTAGCTAAAACTAGCTCCCCGCCCCTATTCCTAAGGCTGGTGAATGCGCTCACAAGTTCCCCCGGAATAAAGCTCGAATCGGCGTAAGTTATATGTGACATATCAAGGACAACTTTGACTATTCCCTCCTTAGCAAGGCCCTTGACAGCATCGCGAAAGGCGACGCTGCCTTCACCTAAGGTCATCATTCCGGTCGCGCTAATGATCGCCACATCGCCGTTTCTGTCGACCTTGGCTTTGTAAGACATACTCGGGACCTAGAGACTCTAAAATACTCCTTCCCTAATACTCGGCGCTGTACGCCCGCGCGGCCAAACCGACTTTATCTGACGGCAAAGATCCGCCACGAATTGTACACCGGTTCGAAACACGTTATGTTGTCTGGCTGTTACACTACCCAGTTCCTGGCGCGCTCCAGATCCTGATGTTGGCTTGCACGCGCCCCGGAGGTTTCATGCTACGTCGCATTTTTCTGTTCCTCATCTGCTGCTCGCTCTGCGGCTTCGCCCAGACGAAGCGCCCCTTCACCTTCGAAGACATGATGCAGCTCAAGCGCATTGGCGAGCCCATCATCTCGCCCGACAGCAAATGGGTGGCATTCACCGCTGTCGATGTCAACCTCGACGAGAACACGCGCAAGCCGCATCTGTGGATTGTTCCCGTGTCTGGCGGTGAAGCGCGACGTCTCACTCCTGCGACCAGCGCCGGCGAAGATCGCGTGCGCTTTTCACCCGATGGCAAGCACGTGCTGTTTGAATCCGCGCGCGATGGCGGCTCGCAGATCTGGGTGCAGGACTTCGACAGCTCCAACGGAACTCTGTCCGGCGAGCCGCGCAAGGTGACGACCATCTCGACAGAGGCCTCGGGCGGGCTGTGGTCGCCCGATGGCAAAAGCATCCTGTTCGTTTCGTGGGCCTATCCCGACTGCAACGACGATGCCTGCAACAAGCAGCGCGACGAGGAGAAAGCCAAGTCGAAGGTGAAGGCGAAGATCTTCACGCAACTAATGTTTCGTCACTGGACCAGCTACTTCGATGGCAAGTACAGCCACCTGTTCCTGGTCTCGGCTGAGGGCGGGGTCGCGCACGATCTCACACCGGGAAGTCACGATGTGCCGCCATTCAGTCTCGGCGGTCAGGACCAGTATCAGTTCTCGCCTGACGGCAAAGAGGTCGCCTACACCAGCAACATCGACGAGGTTCAGGCCACCAGCACCAACAGCGACATCTTCATCGTCCCGGTGACCGGCGGAACGCCGAAGAAGATCACCACCAATCCCGGTAGCGACAGCACGCCAATGTATTCGCCCGATGGCAAGTACATTGCCTATCGCTCGCAGTTGCGCGGTGGCTACGAAAGCGATCGTTTCCGCCTGATGCTGTACGAGCGCGCGAGCGGCAAGATCGCGGACCTGACGCCGACCTTCGATCGATGGGTCGATTCGATGGCGTGGTCGCCGGATTCGAAGACGATTTACTTCACGTCTGAAAACGAAGGCACATCCCCGATTTACAAGCTTGATGTGACTGCGCAGAACTCGTGGCCGCAGGAGTTGGTAGCCGGCTTCAACGACAGCCCGACGCCGACGCCAGACGGCAAGCTGCTGCTCTTCGATCGCATGTCGGTCGCGGCCCCGAACGAGATCTATAGCGCGCCGCTAGAGTTTACTCAGTGTCGCATGGCGCCTCCTCCGAATGCCTACAGTCTTCCCGATTGCCTGCTGTCGAAGGCGCAGCCGGTTACAACTCTTAACGCCGCAGTGCTGTCACAGGTGCAGATGCAGCCGCTGGAGTCGTTCTGGTTCACCGGCGCGCTGAAGGAGAAAGTGCAGGGCTTCGTCGTCAAGCCGCCGAATTTCGATGCCAACAAGAAGTATCCGGTGAAGTTCCTCATCCACGGCGGCCCGGAAGGCGCGTGGGGCGACGACTGGTCCTATCGGTGGAATCCCGAGCTCTTCGCCGCCAACGGTTACGTGATCGTGATGGTGAACTTCCACGGCTCGACCGGCTACGGCCAGAAGTTCATCGATGCCATCAATGGCAACTGGGGCGGACCCCCGTATCAGGACCTGATGCTAGGCCTCGACTACGCCGAGAAGAATTATCCCTACATCGACAAGGACCGCGAGTGCGCCCTGGGCGCCAGCTACGGCGGATACGCCATCAATTGGATTGAGGGACACACCACGCGATTCAAGTGCCTGGTCTCGCACGACGGCATGTTCAATACCGAGTCGGCATATGGCACGACGGAAGAATTGTGGTTCAACGAGTGGGAGTTCAAAGGCACGCCGTGGACCAACCGCGAACTGTATCGCAAGTGGTCACCGCACCTGTTTGCGACGAATTTCAAGACGCCGCTGCTGGTAGTGCATGGGCAACTCGATTACCGCCTCGATGTGTCGGAGGGATTCCAGCTGTTTACGACGCTTCAGCGGCTGAAGATTCCGTCGAAGATGCTGTACTTCCCCGACGAAGGTCACTGGGTACTGAAGCCGCAGAACAGCCGCTTGTGGTATCAGACTGTGAACGGTTGCGTAGATGAGTGGACAAAGGCAAAGTAAGTTTCGGATTCC
Source organism: uncultured Acidobacteriaceae bacterium (assembly GCA_963785825.1). Lineage (GTDB taxonomy): Bacteria > Acidobacteriota > Terriglobia > Terriglobales > Acidobacteriaceae > Bog-257. The sequence continues at coordinate 729,048 of CAWAWQ010000006.1, forward strand.
TATCCCTGCAACACGCGAGATTCGCATCGCGAGGAGGCTAATCAGCGTCTAATAAATTGCACTTCTATGCTAGGTATCACAATCCGGCGCAAGGCCAAGCAGTTTGGAACCTTGGTGCGGCATTCCGCCATGACTCCGCGCACCGGGGTCACACGCAAGCCGGTACTTGCTCGCCGCAGTGAGTTGGCCGTCACCTTCATCGGACATTCCAGCTTCTTTCTCCAAATGGGCGGCAAGAACATCCTCATCGATCCCAACTTCGCCCGCTGGATTTTCGTTCTCAAGCGGCTGCGACGGCCGGGCGTAAGGTTGCGGGAGCTGCCGCCCATTGACGCCGTACTGATCACGCACGCGCACTTCGATCATCTGCACCGCCCGTCATTGCGCGCCATAGCCCGGCTCACCCGCTGGAAATCGGGCACGCGGCCGACAATCGTTGTGCCGCGAAACGTTCGCGATCTGGTCAGCGATCTGGGGTTTGGACGCATCATTGAGCTCGACTGGTGGCAGTCCGTCCAGTTCGGCGGCATCGAAATCACCCACGTGCCGGCGCGGCATTGGGGAGCGCGAATGCTGCGCGACATGCATCGCGGATACGGCGGATATGTGCTGCGCTCGGGCAGGCATTCCATCTATCATGCGGGCGACACCGCCTACTTCGACGGCTTTCAGGAAATCGGCAAGCGCCTGCGGCCGGAGGTGGCGCTGCTGCCCATCGGGGCCTATCATCCGGCTTCGTTTCGCTCGGTGCACACCAGCCCGGAAGATGCGGTGCGGGCCTTCGTCGATCTAGGCGCCCGCTGGATGGTGCCGATGCATTACGGCACATTCAAGCTGTCGCACGAGCCGGTCGACGAGCCGATACAACGGCTCAAGATCGACGCTCGACGGCACGGCCTGCAAAAGAAGATTTGCATACTGGAAGAAGGCGTGACGTGGGTAGTGAACAGCGGAAATCAGCAACTGGGTTAGCAACTGGTCACATTCTTGGGGGTCGCTTGAAGAAGATTGCGAATCTGGCATTATTGATTTTGCTTCTATGCGGCATCGCCGTGGCGGCCGATTCCTACAAGCAAGGCAAGATTGTCAAGTGGGAGAACGGCACGTACGCGGTGAATTCGAAGAAGAAACCGATGAAGAACTGGATCATCTACCAGTTGCAGACCGACAATTCCACTTATTCCATTGCTCGTCAGAAAGAAACCAAGCCACAGATGCAGGCCGGCGAGACCGTCCAATACGAACTGAAGAAGAACAACCGCGTCGAGGTCGTCAGCGCCAGCGGCGAAAGGCACGATTACCAGATTGTGGGGCAGACAGCAGGAACAGGACAACAGGAAGAAGCTCGCTAATCCAGCGCCTGTTCCACGTCCGCAATCAGATCTTCCAGTTCCTCAATTCCAACTGAAATTCGCACCATACCGTCGGTAAGGCCGATGGCTTTGCGGCCTTTTTCGCCGATCGCAGCGTGCGTCATCGTCGCCGGGTGCGAGATGAGCGTCTCGACTCCGCCGAGCGATTCTCCCATGGTGCAGAGGCGCACGCGCTTCAGCAGCCGCTTGGCGTTGGCGAGGGAGCCGGTCTCGAAGGTGATCATGGAGCCAAAGCCCGACATTTGCCGGCACGCCAGCTCGTATTGCGGATGTCTCTTCAGCCCGGGATAGAACACCTGCTTCACCTTGCGATGGCGGCTGAGGAAGTCGGCCATCACGCGACCGTTCTGGTCATGCTGCTTCATGCGGACAGCCAGCGTTTTGGTGCCGCGTAGCACCAGCCAGCACTCGAACGGCGACAGAATCGCGCCCGCAGCCTTCTGAACGAACGCCAGCTTCTCCGCCTGCTCCTTTGTAGTGCAGACCAGTACACCGCCTAGGCCATCGCTGTGGCCATTGAGGAACTTGGTCGTCGAATGCATAACCATGTCAGCGCCAAACTTGATGGGCTGCTGGAAATACGGCGACATGAAGGTGTTGTCGACGACTGCTTCGCAGCCGCGCTTGTGCGCGATCGCGCTGACGGCGGCGATGTCGGTGAGCCCCATCAGCGGGTTGGTGGGCGTCTCGATGTAAACGTAGCGCGTGTTCTTGCGAATGCTGCGCTCGACGTTGCGCGGGTCGGTCGTGTCCACGTAAGTGAACTCCAGGCCGAAGTTCGCCATGATCTGGTTGAACAGCCGCGGCACGCCGCCGTAGAGATTATTGGAGGCGACGATGTGGTCACCGGCTTTCATCAGGTGGCAGAGCGCGCCGATCGCTGCCATGCCACTGGCGAACACCGGCGCGGCGATGCCGCCCTCGAGCGTGGCGAGATTCTGCTCCAGGCGCGTACGCGTGGGATTGCCGGCACGCGAGTAGTCGTAGCCCTTAGTCTTGCCGAGCTCCTCCTGCGCATAGGTCGAGGTGGCGAAGATGGGCGGAGCGACAGCCCCGGTGGAAGGGTCGGCTTCATTGCCGACGTGGATGGCGCGAGTGGAGAAGCCAGCAGTCTTCTTAGGCATAGAAAATCAATTCACCACAGAGACACAGAGGCACAGAGAACTTGTTTTCACCACGGAGAGCACGGAGAGAACTTGAACATAACTAAACAACCCGACGTCAATGCCACACAATAGAACTCTCTACCGGAATCCATTTACCATTCTCATTACGCAGAAGAAAGTACTTCCCGCCGCTGCTGCTACGATCAGCTCCAGACATAAAGCTGACGTTGATAAGGGCTTGCGTCCGCTTAGCATTAAAACCAACTCGAGAGAAGTAGAAGAAATCTGCGTGCTTCCATCCATCCGGCAACTTCTGCGTATGGTCATTGCCGAAGAGGTGAAATTCAAAGCGGGACGGAATGTCCTCGGCGATCTTTGAGCAGTGCCGATTTTTCTTCTCGAAATCAGAGATTGTGGTCTGATCGCGATCTGGCACATCCCTTTTTACAATTGTGAGCCGCTGTTTTGGAGTTTCGTCATTCCCCGCCAGACCATTGCAGCCGCCTATCTTCATCCCATTGCAAATGGAACTGCAGTCGAAAGTAGATGTATAGTCGGCAACAATCGGATGAGAAGCTCGCCCTGCCTCGTGAAACCCGTCCAACATAGCAGCCATAACCGCATATTCATCGGCGGAGAGCTTCGTTTCTTGAGCGAATGAGCAGCAAGAAAGCAGAAAGATCACACCTAGAATACGTGAGGATGAAAACATCAAAATCCTCCGTGCCCTCCGTGGGCTCAGTGGTGAAAAAGAAACCTCTGTGTCTCCGTGTCTCTGTGGTGAATCAATGTTTTTCGTTGAAGTGGAAGATGTCCTTCGACAGATATCTCTCGGCGGAGTCGGGGATGATGGTCGCCACGCGCTTGCCCGGACCTAATCGCCGCGCAATCCCGATTGCCGCAAAGACATTCGCGCCCGCGCTGGAGCCCGCCAGCACGCCCTCGACTGCCGCCAGTTTCTTCACCATGTCGAACGCATCGTGATCGGTGACGGCGATGATCTCGTCGGCCAGCGAGCTGTCGAACGTCTTGGGAATGAAGCTGGCGCCGATCCCTTCCACTTCATGCTCGCCCTTCTCGCCGCCGCCCAGCACGGAACCTTCCGTTTCTACCGCAATCGCCAGCGTCTTGGGATTGCGTTCTTTCAGGTAGCGCGTAACGCCGGTAAACGTCCCGCCGGTCCCGCAGCCGATCACGATCGCGTCAATTTGCCCGCCGAGCTGCTCGTAGAACTCGCGGGCGGTGGTCTCGTAGTGGAAGTCGGGATTGTCCTGATTTTCGAATTGGCCGGCGATGAAGGAGTTGGGAGTGCGGGCGGCGCGTTCTTTGATGTAATCGATAGCTCCCGACATGCCGTCGGCGCGAGGTGTGCGAATCACCTCGGCGCCGAGCGCCTCCATCAGCGTAACTTTTTCCTGCGAGAATCCTTCCGGAACCGCGAGCACAGTCTTATAGCCACGACCGCTGCCGATCAACGCAAGCCCCACGCCGGTGTTGCCGGCCGTGGCTTCAAAGATGGTCGCGCCCGGATGCAGCGTACCCGCGCGCTCGGCCTTGGTGATCATGCCCAGCGCGGCGCGGTCCTTGATGCTGCCGCCGGGATTCAGGTATTCGAGCTTGGCATAGAGATCGGCGGCATCGGAAGAAACGAGCTTACGCAAATGAAGGATGGGGGTCTCGCCGACCAATTCTGTGATCTCTTCGGCGACGCGTCGGAGGTCCCCAGCGCGCCTGTCATTGGCGCCATGCGGCGGGGGAACAGAGGCCATTTCAGCAGTTTTCATGAGGACTTAGGAATAACCATCAAGGGTACGTGAACGGCGGCGAGACGGTCAAACCGGTGCTGACGCGTCCTTCAAGGAAGCTCTACAATGGTTTGATCGCGGGATTGGAAGGGATGGGAGCCATGAAAATCTCTTGCAGCAGCCTTGTCCTGATCGTCTTCGTATCCGCCTCGACGCTGGCCACATTAGCCATCAGTCCGCGGCAGGCGGAAAATGATGGCGCCGAGACCTGGGGCGGCCCTCACATCTCCATGGAAATGACTGCGCAGGGTGCAACCTTGCAATTCGATTGCGCCCGCGGGACCATCCAGCAAGCCATCAAGCCCGATGCCAGTGGCGAATTCACGGTGTCCGGGACGTACACGCCGGAACGCGGCGGCCCGATTCAGAAGAACAATCCTCCGCGCGAACTTCCTGCGACGTATAAAGGCCGCATACAAGGAGACAGCATGCAGCTGGAGATCGTACTTGCCGATAAGGACCAGCAACCCGAGCCCTTCGCACTTACGCGAGGGAAATCCGGCCGGGTGGTGAGGTGCTACTGATCCGCACGAATTACCCATCTGCGTAGATTATGAACTGGTGAGTCCTAAGCGCTTCCCGCAACCAACTCTGCTCCGACAAAATGTCCTCGTGCACCGGGTTGTGGTAAATGAGATAGACCGGACGGGGCGCAACCAAGAGCGAGCGGTGCAGGTTTGCCAGCACCTCCCGCCATATGTGCCGGGGGAAAGGATTGAACAAGTAGAGCACGGTCGGCTCGGGAGGAAACTGAAACCATCGCGCATCTCCCGCCTGGGCCGCAATATCAAAACACTTCTGCTCCTCGCTTCGATACCGCGCGATATTCTGTAGCGTAATCGCGTTCAGCTCCTCCAGCAGCTCCATGCCAATGATCCGGCGAAACGGGTAGTCGGAAGCCAAGAGCAAGGTCCGTCCTTTACCCGATCCCAGATCAATGAATGTGAAACCATCTACAGCAACCGGAAGCGAGTCGATCATCTGGCGAAACAGCGCTGGTTCCGAGGGTTGGTATTGTCCGCCGGAGAGCCATTCGCGAATGCGGGTACGCGGCGAAACGGTCGCCCACGTGGTATCGACGCCGTGTTCAAAATCGTAGTCGATATCGCCATAGCGCGATTTGCGACGACTGGGAGTCAGATCGCGCAATAGGTCAAGGAATTCCCGGCCATAGAAGCGTAACGTGCCAAGGGTACCGCGGTGGCGAAAGGAGTCGCGCAACCACTTAAGCGCGCCGCCGGAACTGGACATCTGGCGATGGGACACATCAGGATGGTATCGAAGCAGCGGCGCGTTGCGACAGGTTCTTCGCGCCACGCCGCCGCCCGATAAGATCAGGCGAGATCGAAGACGAGGAATTCAGCCGCACCGTTGCCGCTATTGCTGGCGATCTGCAGTTTGGTTTCGCCGCTGATCGCAGCGCCGTCGCCTTTTTCCAATTTGCTACCGTTGATAGCGAGTTGCCCGCTGATCAGCTGCACCCAGGCGTGCCGACCCGGCTTCAGATCAAGTGCGACCGACTTGCCGCTGTCGAGCAACGAGGCATAAACGCTGGCGTCCTGATGGATGGCGGTTGAGCCATCCCGCCCATCGTGCGAAGCGATCAGCCGCAGGCCATTCTGCTTCTCTTCCCGCGGAAAGGTTCGGTCCTCATAGCTGGGCTTCAGTCCCTCGGCCTCCGGCAAAATCCAGATTTGCAGCAGGTGCACCGGCGCCTTCGACTGATTCACTTCACTGTGCATCACGCCAGTACCGGCCGACATGCGCTGCACATCGTCCTGCTTGATGGCGGCGCCGCGTCCCATGCTGTCGCGGTGGCTCAGCTCACCCTCCACGATGTAGGTGAGGATCTCCATATCGCGATGGGGATGCATTCCAAAGCCGCGTCCGGCGCTCACTGTGTCCTCGTTGATCACGCGCAAGTCGCGGAATCCCATGTGCCTCGGATCGAAGTAATCGGAAAAGGAAAAACTGTAGTAGGTGTCTAGCCAGCCGTGGTTGGCGTGTCCGCGCTCTGCCGATGGCCTGATAGTAATCATGGTCTTTTCTCCCACCCTGCGAGATTAGATGCGCAGGGAGACAAAAAGTAGCAAGTGTGTTGCAACACATAACTATTCAAGCCCGGCATTTTCCGCGGCCAAACGTCCCAGCACGCTCCAGTCGTGGCTCTCCAGGCCCCGGCCGATCGCCGCCAGCATGTGATCGCGTATCACGCTGGCAACCGGTAGAGCGGCATCGACGCTTTCGGCCGCAGCCAGTACCAGGCGAACATCCTTCAACCCAAGGCGGAGCCCGAATCCAGCAGGATGGTATTTATCATCCGCGATGAGCCCGCCATAAGTCTTGTAAACCGGAGCGGCAAAAAGCGTGCTGGTCAGGAACTCCACATACTGGTGTGGATCGATACCGTACTTTCGGGTCAGCGCGACTGCTTCGGCCAGCGACTCGATCACCGATGCGATCAGGAAATTGCCGCTCAGCTTCACGACGTTGGCCATCTCCGGTCTATCGCCGATAACGAACACTCGCTGGCCGAGTGCTTGCAGCACGGTCTTACAACTTTCGAGTGTTGCCTTTTCGCCCGCTGCGGCGATAAACAACTTCCCTGCTTCGGCGGCTTCAGGACGCCCGAACACCGGCGCGGCTAGGTAATGCTGCCCGTGCTTCGCGTGCTCGGCAGCCAGTTTCTTGGAGAGCGCCACGCTGATGGTGCTCATGGAAATGTGGGTCGCTCCCTTGGGTAAGCTCTTACCCGCACCTTCAGACCCCAGCACAGATGACGCGACGGCATCGTCGTCCGCCAGCATCGTGACGAGCACCTCTACGTCACGTGCAGCCTCGGCCGCGGATTCCCCTACCCTGGCGCCCTCCGTCCGAAGTTGCTCCGCTTTCGATGGCGTGCGGTTCCACACCGTGACGTCGTGCCGCGCATGCAACAGGTGCCGCGCCATTGGCGTCCCCATCTTTCCCAAGCCGATAAATGCAATCCTCATCGCGCTCCTCACGAACTACGCTGCTATGGATGTTGCCGGCGCGCACTTTGATGCGTCCTCTCCATAGAGCCTTGTCTGCGATGTGGTGGTCCTATGCCACGCAATGCATTCCGGTTGGCACATCGCAGTTCGCGCAATTCACGCGAATGCATGACATGAAAGTTGTAGCAGGGAATTCTGTCGTCCGGCTGTCCTCGTATCTGCCCTGTTATCAGCTGCTTTATGACTTTGAGCGGTTGCTTGTAACCGTTTCGTCACATCCGGTGTGTGACACCGCTCACATGTAGCTGCGTCCCCTCTCACATAGAGTGCCGTCCAGCCAATTCACAAACTGGGATTTAGGTGGTTAAAGATCCCGGCGACGCAAAGGCTTTCCACAATGTGGAATGCGCCCAAACTCCTGGAGGCGAAGCATGCTACATACATTTCGGTTATTAAGAAGAGGCTTCTGGGTTGTCACTCTAGGTCTCTCGCTAGCAGCAATTGCATTGGGTGCTGAGTCAAGTGGCAATACCACAGCAGAGCCAACCGCGGCTGCAGCCGCTGCCGCTCCCGCGAACGGGGGGCCCGGCGCCGCCCTAAATCCCACTCTCGTTGATCTGCTGGTTAAGAAAGGAATTCTGACCGGCGCAGAGGCAACGAGTCTGCGCAACGCCTCCGGCTCAGCCGGCATGGAACAGTTGCTGCTTCTGCTGAAGGCGAAAGGCGTCGTCAGCGATTCGGAGGCGGCGGAGCTGAAAAGCGCCACCGCCGATCCTGACACCATGCACTCCATAGCCGAGTTGCCATCTTCAATCACTCAGAGTGCAAGCATGACCAGCGGTCAGACGCCGGCGGCCAAACCCCCGGAGCCGAAAGGACCGACCGTTGTTCCGGCCATCGCACCGGTGCGGGTGCTCGCCCTTGATCCGCCGGCCAAGGATAGCTTGTTGCCTGCCCTGAAGCTCGGCGCCGTAAAAGTGTTGCCCTACGGATTCATCAAGGCAACCACGGCATATGACACCAGTTCACCACGTGGCGACGACTTTCCGATTCCTGGCTTTGTCTCGGCCGACACGGGGCCGAACAAGAACCCGGAATTCCACGTGAAGGCACGGGCTACCCGCGTGGGATCGCGCTTCGAGTGGCCTGACGTCTCAAAAAATATCACCGTAACCGGTCAAGTCGAAGCCGACTTCGAGGGTAATTTCAGCCGGGTCGACAACCGCAACGTCTCCACCATTCGAAGCAACATGTTTCAGTTACGGCTGGCCTTCGGACGCATTGACTGGACGCTGGCGCCAAACACGGATCTGTTCTTTGAGGCCGGACAGGACTGGACGATTTTCGGCTCGAGCGCAATGATGAACTTGTTCGAGACTACCTTCTTTGGCGCGTACTGGGGCAACCTATACGAACGTGCCCCGCTGATGCGCGTGGGCTTCGTGCAAAAACTCGGTGGATCTCGCAATTGGAAGATTTCGCCTGAGTTTGCGATCGTGACCCCGGCCGAGGGCGATCTGCCGGCAGATAGCGTCACCTGCACCATCACAGCTCTGGATAAAGCCACACCCTGCACCTTCGTCAACGGGTTGGGCAATCAGCTGGGATACGGCGAGCGCCAAGGCGTGGATAATGCGAAACCGGAGCTGGAAGCGAGAGTGGTCCTGCAGTTCCAACTCGACAAAGCTCCTGGCGTCGTTCCCGCACAGATTCTTTGGAGCGGCTTCTACACCGGGCGTCAGGCGACCGTGCTGGCTTCAGCGGTGCCGGCCGCGTACAAAGCTGCTTTTCCCCGGGGTGTTGACCTCAACACCAATGGGTACGGCAATCAGATCGCGATCTCGCTGCCGACCCGCTGGGCGACGGTCGTGGCCAGTGGCTACATGGGAGCTGACCTGAGGTTCTTCTTCGCCGGCCAGCTGCAATCGTATTACACTCGCACGGCTGGGTTGACCGCCAAGGCGAACGGCTCGTCGGTAGATGGCGCATCCACTGTGGTATTTGGTACTAACGCGGCCGGGCAGGCCGTCTTTGCACCCGAATTTCCCACGCGAGGCTATGGTGGATTTGTGCAGGTTGGATTCCCCATCTCGCGCTGGTTCAACGCCGAGCCAAAAGGCAGGAATGCCGGCTGGCAGGCGTACGTGGAATACGGCCTTGATGCGGTGAACGCCAATGACTTCAGGTTGGCTAAAGACATCGGTCCTACCGTTGGCGGAGGTCCCATCAAGAGCAACCTAAAAGCATTTACCGTGTTCTACAAGATGAATCCTTGGGTCCAGTTTGGCCTTGAAGAGAGCCACTACGCCAGCTATGCCGTTCCTAACACCAGCGGGGTTTGCACCACCAAAATCGCGGGGTTGCCCAATTGCACCTCGGTTGATTGGCGCACCGAGTTCGGACCGGTGTTCACCTTCTAACCACTCACTCATAGGAACGAATCAGATTTAAGGGCGGCCACGCGAGCGGGCCGCCCGTTTTTCTGCTGCGGTCTGTCACGAGGTGCGCTTGCTCAATGTTCCGTGCTGATGCCTGGGCATCAAGCGGAATGGGCTGCAGCCTTGAGCTGAATCTCGGCTGCCAAATTCTCCGTCACGGGAACAGAAATTCCATATCGTGCCCCACCTCGGAGAATCGGACCGGCAATGCCATCGATTTCGAGTTGCCGTCCGGCCTCGAGATCCTTTGCCATCGAGCTACGCATGGTCGCCGGAGATGTATCCAGGATTGCCTGGATCTTTGCCATCTCAACCTCTGCTCCGGACGCGCGGGCAACGGCGCAGGCTTCGCCAATAGCGGAATACAGATTTGTTTTCCAGGTTGAGTCCGCGAGAATTTCGCCCAGGCTCTTGCCCGAAGCGGAACTCACTAAGGCGAACGGCGCCAGGAAGCAGAGCTTGCCCCACAACAAGCTCATTTCGTTCGCAACAAACTGGCAGAGGAAGCCCAGGCGGGCCAGGCGTTCGACTATTTCTTTCAGCACAGGTTCGCCGGCGGCAGCGATGCTTAGGCGGACAACTGACCGCTGCACAAAACGCCCGGGCGCCGAGTAGTTGGCCTCCACTGCAATGGTCGCAGGGATGACGCGGTCGCTTCCAAATCGCGCTCGCAAAACGGCAATATGGTCAACGCCATTGAGCAGGGGAACGACAATACCGGGTGTCGCGTCCACGGTTGCGAGTGCGGTTTGCAGTTGGTAAGTCTTGGTTGCGACCCACAACACGCTTACCGGCTTAGTCAGCTTCTCTACCGCTCTCGCTGGTGCGGTTACTGTTCCGGAGGGTGTCTCCAGGACCAGAGTTTCCGGATAGTGCGGCAGCTTCTCGGGTCGTACGATGACGGTGACGTCCTCGCCAAGCGATGCTAAAGTCGTGCCGATGAGTCCGCCAACCGCTCCTGCTCCCAGAATTGCATGCGTCATTCAGCTCTCCCTCCCGGTTTTGTCAGGCATCTCTTCGATGCAAGCAGCTCCACAATTGCTTCGCGGCACTCGCTAGGAGAGGGTCCCGTCCGTGCGTGTACTCTGGAAAAGGGCAGCGACGACCGGCTTTATGGTCTTCCCCAGGGGGTTGCGCGGCAGCGCCTTAACAATCAGAAGCCTCGACGGGAGTTTGTGCTGGGCTAGCAATTCCCTGCCCCATTCACGAAGAGCTTGCAACTCGAGCGCATGGCCCTCGTTCAGCACTACGGCTGCTGCCACCCGTTCGCCCCACTCCGGATCGGGGATACCCACTACCGCACATTCCGCAATAGCGGGATGCCGCCGCAGCGCTTCCTCAATCTCCAGCGCAGATACCTTGTGGCCGCCCGTCTTCAAGATGTCGATGTTGGTCCGGCCGAGGATCCGAAACACGCCGCTCTCGACAACCGCAGTATCGCCGGTGCGAAACCAGTCGTCGCGAAAAGCCTCGCGCGTGGCCTCGGGCTTGCGCCAGTATTCTTTGAATACGCTGGGACCGCGAACCTCGATTTCACCCGCTACCCCTGACGCGACTGATCTTCCCTGCTCGTCCACAAGGCGTACCTCGACCTTCGGCAGCGGTGTGCCGACGCTGCCGGGCACGCGGTCGCCATGCAGCGGGTTCGACAACGCCATGCCGGTCTCCGTCATCCCGTAACGCTCCAGTAGCGTGTGACCGCTGATTTCCCGCCACTGCTCGAGCGTGCTGACCGGTAGCGCGGCTGAACCGGAGACCATCAGGCGTAATGCAGCGCATGCCCGGCTAAGTTCCGCACGCCGGTTGGCGGGAGCCGCTTCCCAAGCGGCGATGAGCTTTACGTAGATGGTGGGCACCGCCATGAACAGAGTGATGCTGCCGGTAGCGATGCGTTCCCAGGCCGCACCGGCATCGAAGCGCGGCAGCATTTCGCAAGCCGCGCCCGACCACAACGCGCAAGAAACGACGTTGATGATTCCATGTATATGGTGAAGTGGCAGACATAACAGAATGCGATCGTCGGCCGACCACTCCCATGCCTCTATCAAGGTCGCAATTTGCGCCGTAATGTTGGCGTGAGTTGTGACGGCGCCCTTCGGCCGGCTCGTCGTCCCGCTGGTATAGAGGATCATCGCGCGCCGCTCGCTGGCCACGTCCGGCAGTTCAGCGGTTTCGCCGACAAGAACTTGCTCGCAACACACCGTGCGAATAGCGCGTGCAGCGGCAATCGGCGCCAGTAGCGCTTCGGATGCAACATCGAAGACCATCGTCGATGCGCCAGCGTTCTCGACGAAGTACTCCAGCTCAGATCGCGGCGAGTTGACGGGCAACGGAACCGCAACACCGCCCGCACGCCAGATGCCCCATTGCACCGCAACCCATAAGAACCCAGGAGTCACGAGAAAACCCACGCGCTCTTCCTGAAGGTCGCTGCGACCGGCGAGCAGCGCGGTCGCCGCCCGCGACGATGCGTCGAGCAACTCGTTGTAGGTGTGGGATCCCTTCGAATCGACGACGGCCGTGCGCATCCCATGCTGCTCGGCACGAGCAATGAGCGGAAGCTGTGTGATGCGGCTGATCACAGGCAGAATTTACGTGGCCTCGGCCGCGTTGTCCACTGATGGATCACGGGAAATGGGCAAAATTTAGTCGGCAGCCTGCGAAATCGGCCACTACCAACCGAACGCCCATGGGGCTAAGCACCGTCGTCACTTGACTATAGGATCTTCTACCTCACGGGCGGCATGTAGTGGATATAGCGGGCAAACAACCAGCAAAGGAAGAAGACTACCGGGATATGAACCGCCAGCTGCAGCATTCCATAGCCGACAATGTCTCTGGCCTTCAATTTCAATATGCCCAGCAGAGGCAGCATCCAAAAAGGATTCACCAGGTTGGGCAGTGCTTCCGAGGCATTGTAGATTTGCACCACCCAGCCCAGATGCACCTGGTGCAGATTTGCGGCTTGCAGTACGTAAGGCGCTTCGATGACCCACTTACTGCCGCCAGAGGGAATGAAAACCCCGAGCACCGCCGAATACACCGCTACCAACAGCGGATACGTGTTGTGAGTGCTGATGGAGGCGAAAAGCTTCGCCAGCGCCTCCGCAATACCGGTGCCCACAATCATCCCGAAGATCACCGCGTAGAAGGGGAACTGGATCAGCACGCCGCCGGTAGCGGGAACACACTCAACCACGGCACGCATGAAGCGTTTCGGTCGCCAGTGCAGCAGTAGGCCGACGGTGATGAAGATCAGGTTATAGGTATTCAGATCGAGGGCCGCAAGCGCGCCTTGCGGCGAGGTGCGAAATACGTCGATCAGATACCAGCACAGCAGCAGGGCGACCGCGATGGTCAGCAACGGGCTGTATTCCAGCCACTCGCCTGGCTTGCTTCTGGCCTCCAGACTGGAGCGAATCGGCTGATATTCGATCCCGTAAGATTCCGCTGTCCTGGCATTCTCGGCCGAGGGCGTTGACAGATAGGCGATCAGCACCGAGATCGCAATCAGGATTGCCGTGGTTGCGATGCTTTGCCACAAGAACAGAGTTTGGGTGAGCGGGATGAGTCCGCTGATGCTGAACAGCGTAGCCGGCATGGCAGACTTGGTTGCCATCAGCATGGCGGCGGAAGATGAGAGTCCCATCGCCCACACGGCTCCCAGTCCAAGATAGGCTGCAGCGCCAGCAGCGCGATAGTCCATGCCTTTCACGCGATGGGCCAGTTCGCGAACAAACAACCCACTAAAGATCAGGCTGAAACCCCAGGAAATCAGCGATGTCAGCATCGAGAACAATGCCACCATCGCAACCGCTCCCCTCGGGGTCTTTGGCACGGCCGCCAGAGATCGGATCGCGCGGTACACCACCGGAGTCGAGGCCACCACATACCCGCCGATAATGATCATCACCATTTGCATGGTGAAGGGCACCAGTGCCCAGAAGCTCTTTCCCCCCTGGATGGCGAGTTTGGCCGGGCTTTGGCGTAGCAACAGGCCGACAACAAAGACCACCACAATTCCCAGCAAGGCAAAGACTAGCGGATCGGGGAACCATCGCTCGCTCCAGTTAGCGAGCCCTAGTCCGAAGCGAACGAGGGCTTGCGGCTGCGTCGCTGTTTGCTTTTCACGTGAGGTGTGCACAGTCGGTCCTTTCGGTGCGGCGGCGGCATTCGGCACCGGAAAGAAATCGTCGCCGCGTTCGACACTGGTGGATTTGCCGATTCGTGCCCGACATTGTAGCGCGCGCCCGGCGGGAGTTATCGCGCCCGCCCCTGGTTAATGACCGAAGCAAATGTGACGCTTATCACTGGCAGCCGTAACTCCGGTCACAGACCCGGGCTTGCTCGGCGAAGGAAAATCACGCCCACAACGGCTCAGAAAAGGCGGGAAGCGAAGGTCTCATAACTTCACTCTGCCGGGTCCTACCGAACGAACGTACGTTTCAGGTAGGAGCGCTGAAATCCTAAATTCCGGCGCGCGAGTATGCACCGCACAGAAGGAAGGCTTGACCACTCTCCTCTACCCCATATCGCTTCCCGCCCCTGGTTTTTGGCTCGACCCGGTCCCGCCCAGACTGGCGAGCGTGCTACTCAGCAGCGTAGGTGAAGTGGAAATCGGAAGAACGGCAATTAGGACTCCCAGGACCTTTAGAGTTTTTCCTTGAAGAGCTAAAAGTTGAGTCGCTTAAATGGTGCCGCTTTACGCAGAACAGCGCGAAGCCGCTACTGGAGAGGATGAAAACAGATGGCTGAGATAACAGACGCGGGTATCTACAAAGAGTGGTGGGCCAATCCGGCGGTTGTAGGCTTGATGGGTTTCGGCTTGACGACCATGGCGACAGGCCTGCACAACGTAGGATTCTGGAGCGCTGGGCCAACCCTGGCGTTGGCAATCACCTTTGGAGGCACGGCGCAATTCATCGCCGGGATCGTGGACCTCCGCAAAGGAAGCATCTTCGGCGGGTCCGCCTTCATGTGTTATGGCGCATTTTGGTGGTCGCTGTTTGTGCTGCTATACGTGCAGCCGAAGACAGGTATTCCGGCGGGGCATCCTGAGGAGCTTGGTTTCTTCCTCATGTGGACGCTGTTCACCTTCGGCTTCTGCCTTGCCGCACACAAAATCGGCAAATACCTCGCGGTCCTGTTCTGGCTGCTGTTTCTAGCGTTCGTCCTGCTCGACGGCGTGGTTCTCGGGATAGTTTCGCCGAAGTTGGCAGGCTGGGAGATCTTCATCGTGGGCTTTGTCGCTTGGTATATCGCCACGGCGACCTTGGTGAATGCGTGTCACGGCAGGATGGTTCTGCCACACGCCTAGATTGTGCAACTGGCGCGAGACCAAGCACATTCAAAACGCGCGATCGCTGCGCACACAGAGTGATTACGCTCAATCCGGGCCGAATAGGTCCGGCTGCAATCAACCCGTTGGCAGCGTTCTTTGCTGCATAAGAAGGGGGAAACAAGATGGCGTCAACAATAGCAGCACCCGTTACCTCAGCAGCACCCGTTAGCTCGATTGAAGTCGGCAGCACGGGCCTCAACCGCTGGTGGCGGGTGGTCGGTGGCCTCTCGATGAATCTGGCGCTAGGCTCCTTGTATGCCTGGAGTGTGTTCGTGGCGCCATTGGAGAAAGAGTTCAAATGGCATCGCGCCGATACCTCGACGGTCTTCACCATTGCGGTGGTGGTGTTCGCTCTGACATTTATTCTCGCCGGCCGACTGCAAGATAAGTTTGGGCCATTCTGGGTGTCCCTTACCGGCGGGATTCTGGTGAGCCTGGGTTTCTTCTTGTGCGCATACACGAGCAGCCTAACGTATTTGTTCATCTGCTTCGGCGTGATTGGCGGATTGGGCAACGGCTTTGGCTACGCGACCCCGATTCCTGTGATGTCCAAGTGGTTTCCGGATAGGCGTGGCTTGGCGGTGGGCCTGGCGGTCGCCGGCTATGGCGGCGGGTCGGCAATCTTTGGCCCGTTGTCCGCCAGTTACCTGATCCCGCATTTTGGCTGGCGCGCCACCTTTCAGGTCCTGGGCGTTATCTTCGTGGTCATGACCGTCATAGGCGCATTCCTGCTGAAGAACCCGCCCGCCGGTTACAGGCCTGCCGGCTGGGTTCCCGCTCCAACTTCAAAGGCAGCGGCTACCACCTATGACTTCACTCCGGGTGAAGCATTGCGCACGCCAACGTTCTACTTCATGTGGATTGCCTACGCGCTCGGTTGCACGGCGGGTCTTATGGTCATCAGCCAGTTGGTGCCATTCGCCAAGAGCGTCGGTATCCCCACCACCACCCTGGCTTCGCTCGGTCTGGTGGTTGGCGCGGCGGGGAACGCCATGGGCCGCATCTTCTCGGGCTGGATATCGGACCACCTTGGGCGCATCAACGTCTTGCGCCTGATGATTGGCATCTCCATGGTGGCGATGCCCGTCCTGTATCACGTGGGCGGCAGCGTGGCGGGGCTATTCGTGATGCTGTTCATTGTTTACTGGTGCTACGGTACGCAGTTGTCCGTGAACGGCGCTGCCGCCGCCGATTTCTGGGGTACCAAGAACGCCGGAATTAACTACGGCATGCTGTTTACCGCGTGGGGTGTGGCCGGCCTACTGGGCGGCCGCATCGGCGGTAAACTCTTCGACAAGTATCACAATTATCAGATGGCGTTCTACACAGCCGCAGTTCTGGCGTTGGTTGCGCTGATCGCCGAAATGTTGGCGCGTCGTCCGAAGCACATCTTATGATTCCTGGCCGGGCCTTAGCGGACCCGGCCTAATTATTTTGAGCGTGTTCTTTCATCCGATTTCGTAGCGTTTGTAAGGAGTACCAGTTATGGCAACGAAGGTAGCGGAAGCGCTGGATCTTACCCGGGGAGCGATTGACGAGCACGGCCTGCATGCGATATCGCACGAACTCATCAGCCCGGTAGTGCAAAGGTGGATCGATGCGGCCAAGGAAGATCCGGAAGCATTTTGGGGACGGGCCGCCGACCAGTTGCCCTGGATTCGTAAGTGGGACCGGGTACTGGAATGGACCCCGCCGACCTTCAAGTGGTTTGTGGGCGCACAGACCAACCTGGCCTACAACGCTCTCGACTATCACGTAAAGCGCGGCTGGGGTGGACACACGGCCCTGATTTACCTCAACGAGCGCGGCGAGCGCCGGGTCTATACCTACGCGCATTTACTGCATGAGGTAGAGCGTGTGGCTGCGGCGCTGCGCGGCATGGGCATCAACAAGGGCGACCGGCTTACGATTTACATGCCCACCAGTCCGGAAGCGATCATCCTGATGCTGGCCACGGTCCGCATCGGCGCGATCCACTCTGTGGTCTTCGCCGGCTTCGGCGCCAAGGCGTTGGGCGACCGGATTCAGGCAAGCGGCTCGCGCCTGGTCTTCACTGCCGACGTTACTTATCGCAAAGGCAAGGACACGCGCCTCAAAGAGATCGTCGATGAGGCGCTGGATAACACCGGCGACCAGGTCGAGCGCGTGATTCTTCTGAAGCGGACGGCCAACGATACTCCCATTCGTCCCGACCGCGACATTCTCTGGGAGGACTTTCTCGCGTGCGGCGCGGGCCATAGCGGCGATTACGTCGCCATGGAAGCCAATGAACCGGCGTTCATCCTGGCAACTTCAGGCACGACCGCCACCCCCAAGCTGGCCATCCACACCCACGGCGGCTACCAGGTACACATCGACAGCATGGGCAAGTGGCTGTTCGGGCTGAAGGAATCGGATGTCTGGTGGTCTACCTCGGATATCGGCTGGATCGTCGGCCACAGCTACATCGTGTACGCGCCGCTGATTGCAGGCGCAACGACCATCGCCTTCGAGGGCGCACTGGACTATCCGGCTCCGGAAAGCAACTGGAAGGCGCTAATCGAGGAATATCGGGTCAGCGGCATCTTTACCTCGCCAACCGCGGTACGAATGCTGATGAAGTATGGCGATGGACCCTTCGGCAATGTCGATTACCGGCATCTGGAACGCGTCTTCTGCGCGGGAGAGGTGCTGAATGCGCCCGCCTGGGAGTGGCTGCAGAAAAAGATCTTCAAGAACCGGATTCCCGTCATCGATCACATGTGGCAAACGGAAACCAGCGGGCCGATGTTCGGCAATCCGTATGGCTTGGGAATGTTGCCCATCAAGCCGGGCTGCGCGACGATTCCAATGCCCGGCATCGAGGCCGATGTGGTGCAAATGGACGGCACGCCCTGCGGCGTAAATGAGAAGGGCATCATGGTGATCAAGCGGCCCTTCCCCGGGCTGACTCCCGCTCTCTGGGGAGAAAAGGAACGCTATGGCCGCGATTATTGGCAGGTCATTCCTGGGGTCTATTACACCGGCGACTCGGCGCAAATCGACCAGGACGGTTACGTCTGGTTCGCCGGTCGCGCCGATGAAATCATCAAGATCGCCGGACATCGCATTGGCACCATTGAAGTCGAGACGGCGCTGCTGGGTCATCCTGCCGTGGCGGAATCAGGCGTAATCGGCAGGCCTGACGAGTTACGAGGCGAAGTGATCTCCGCCTTCGTGGTCCTAAAACAGGGCTTCGTTCCGTCGGACGAACTGAAGCGGACGCTGCTCGACCAGGTGCGCCATGAACTGGGGCCGGTGGCTGTCATCGGTGATCTGAACTTCGTCGATATGTTGCCCAAGACCCGCAGCGGCAAGATCATGCGGCGAGTGCTGAAGGCGGTGACCCAGGAACGCAATCCCGGGGACATCACCACCATCGAAGATGAAGGCTCGGTAGAGGAGGCGAAACACGCCTGGCACCAGATGAGGGCCGCACTGGACGCGCAAGCCGTCGGCGAGCCGGCAGCCTCCACGAAAGCGTGAACTCCGTTAAGAGCATGTCGGAGTTCCCGGCCCGCTTACCTGGCGGGCCGGAGTATGTCAGGAATGAGACCTAAGTTGCAGTAGATCCCAGGCTTGCAGCAGTAAAATGCTTCACAGCGGGCAGCCCGACGCTGTACAGCGCTAGCGCAATCACGATCATATCGGCTGAGCGGAGCGCGACCGCGCGCTTCATCGAATCAGGGAAATTGGCGAAGAACTGCCAGGGTTGTTTACAAATTCGGAAATCTAAGGAGTAACTTATATGGCGCGAACTCTTCAGCAGCAGAATCCGGTGACCCAGACCAGTGAGGCCCAGATCGCAGTCCATTGGAGGGAAGAAGAATACTATTATCCCTCCGCGAAGTTTATCGGCCAGGCCAATCTGACCGATCCCAGTATCAACGAACGCTTCCGCGAGGAGAACTTCCCCGAATGCTTCCGCGAGTACGCCGATCTATTGAGCTGGGACCAGTACTGGCACACCACGCTCGATACCAACGATCCGCCGTTCTGGAAGTGGTTTGTGGGCGGCAAGATCAATGCCTCGTATAACTGCGTGGACCGGCACCTCGACAAATACAAGAACAAAGCTGCGTTGATCTTTGTAGCGGAGCCGGAAAATGAGGCGCCGGTATATGTCACCTATCGCGAGCTTTATGTCAGGGTGAACGAATTTGCCGCACTGCTGCGTGACTTCTGCGGGTTAAAGAGCGGAGACCGGGTCACCATTCACATGCCGATGGTTCCCGAGCTTCCGATTACCATGCTGGCCTGTGCCCGCCTGGGAGTGATCCACTCCGTGGTGTTTGGCGGCTTCAGCGGCGAAGCTTGCGGCTTGCGCGCTGCCGATTCGGGTAGCCAAGTACTGATCACCATGGACGGCTATTACCGCAATGGCAAGCTGCTCGACCACAAAGCCGCCGCTGACATAGCGCTCGACATGGCCAAACAGTCAGGTACGGAGATAAGGAAGGTCCTGTTCTGGCGCCGTCATGCCGGCCAGAATGCCTCGGCATCACCGTTTGTCGAAGGTCGCGACTACTGGGTTGACCAGGTCCTCCCCAACTACTCCGGCGAAATCGTTCCTCCGGTTCCCATGGATGCGGAGGCGCCGCTGTTCCTGATGTACACCAGCGGCAGCACCGGCAAGCCGAAGGGCTGCCAGCATCGGACCGGCGGCTATCTTGCCTATGTGACGGGCTGCTCGAAGTACATCCAGGACATCCACCCCGAAGACGTGTACTGGTGCATGGCCGATATCGGATGGATCACCGGCCACTCGTTTATTGTGTACGGCCCTCTCGCGTTAGCCGCCACCAGCGTTATTTACGAAGGCGTTCCTACATTCCCTGACGCAGGCCGGGTGTGGCGAATCGCCGAGCGGTTGGATGTCAACATCTTCCATACCTCGCCCACGGCCATTCGCATGTTGCGCAAAGCCGGTCCGGACGAGCCCCGGAAATACAACTATCACTTCAAGCACATGACCACGGTGGGAGAGCCCATCGAGCCTGAAGTCTGGCGCTGGTACTACGACACGGTCGGCAAAGGCGAGGCGGTGATTGTGGATACCTGGTGGCAAACCGAAAACGGCGGCTTCCTCTGCACCACCAAACCGGCGCTCGATCCCATGAAGCCAGGAAGCGCAGGTCCCGGTATGCCCGGCATCTATCCCATGATCCTCGACGAGATGGGAGAGGAAGTGCACGCCGGTTCCGGCAAGGCGGGCAACATCTGCATTCGCAATCCCTGGCCGGGAATTATGCAGACGATTTGGGGCGATCGCGATCGCTTTGTCTCCCAGTACTACGCCAAGTACTGCAAGGACCCCAACAGCAAGAAATGGCAGGACTGGCCGTACTTCGCTGCCGACGGCGCGGTGCTGGCCGTCGATGGCTACTTCCGCATCCTGGGACGCGTGGACGACGTGATCAACGTCGCCGGCCACCGCCTGGGCACTAAGGAAATCGAGTCGGCGTGTCTGACGGTTCCCGAAGTCGCGGAAGCCGCGGTCGTGCCGGTAGTCGACGAAATCAAAGGCCGCGTGCCCGAGGTTTATATCGTCCTGCAACCGGATGTACAGGCGACCAAGGAGATTTTGGACAAGGTCAATCACGTGATCGAAACCATGATCGGCAAGATTGCCCGTCCGCGCAGGATCCTGGTCGTGCCCGACATGCCGAAGACCCGCTCCGGCAAACTGATGCGGCGTATTCTCGCGGCCATCTCCAACAACATGGCCACCGGAGACGTCACCACCCTGGCCAATCCCGACGTGGTTGAAAGCGTCCGGGTCATGGTTCAGGGCGAAGAGCCGGTGGCGGTGCAGGAAGGACCGGAAGACCTGAAGTCTTTTGGAGCGGTGGATTAGAGCTTAGCTCTGTCAAACGCTTGCCGAACCATAGGGTGCCCCGTTCTAGCCGGGTTTTGGCTAGCGCGGGGCACCAGATTCTTTGCCCCACCCCGGCCAAACGATGGCCAGAATGGAGCACCCTCAACAGAAATTCTTATGACAGCCCGAAACCGCGCTCACACGACTTACAACGACGCCGGCACCGGCTTGGAAAAAACGTAGTCCGCAACTTTCCCCAGCGCTTCCACCCCGCGCACTTCGTTGTCGAGCAGCGGAACCACGGCGCGCACATTGTCGAAATCGCGCCAGATTTCCTCCATGTAGGCATCCTGCATCGCCACGCGATTGCGAACGAACTCGGGAGAGTCCTGCTTCACCTGGTTCTTCTGAATCAGCATGTTCACAACGACCCCGCCGACCGGAATTCCAAAATCATGGAACCAGTTGATGAAGCGCTTGATCACGGCGATCGGCAGCGCTTCCGGCAAGGTGACAAAGAAGAAGGCCGTCTGCTGCGCATCGGTCAGCAACTCGCGCGCATGCGAAATTCGCTCGCGAAACGTAAGCAGGTACTCCATCAGCGGGTCCTTTTCCTTCTTCTTGGTAAACGACAGCAGCTCGCGCAGCGATTGCGCCTCCTCGCGCGATTTCACCATCTTGTTCACCCAAAGCGAATACACCTTGCTCATGCCGAGCAGGCGCCGGGCGTTTGCCGTGGGCGCGGTATCGAAGACGTAGGCGTCATATTCGTTCTTGAACATCAGGTCCACCATGTTCTCGAACATCGCCGATTCCTCAAACGCCGGATTCATGGTCGCGCTCTCGACGAAGGCATCGGCCTGGGTTGAGACTTCGGCAAATTTCAGGAACCAGCGGATCTTCTGCTTGATGTCCTGCTTGGAGCGCTCGATGGTCTCCTTAGTATCGATCTCGTAGGCCCACAAATTCTGTGTTCCCTTTACCGCCGTGGGAGCGCCGTAAACATTCTGGTCCAGCAGCCCGCTCAAGCTGTGCACAGGATTGGTGGAAGCCAGGATGGTCCGCTTGCCCAACTGGGCAAGATGAAGCGCAGCCACGCCCGCCATTACGGTTTTGCCCACGCCGCCCTTGCCGCCGAAGAACATGAACTTCATGCCGGGATGCGCCGCCATAAATTCGGTGAAGCTTTCTTTTATTTCTATTTCTGCCATTCATGGTTCCTTTCAGGGCCGACGCCCCTGAGAAACGTAGTAAACATGCACACAGGCCTGAGCCTCGATTATTCCTGCCGGTCGCAACACTTGAAGGGGCACGGCTTTAGCCGCGCCGTTATGCCGGCCTTTCAGCGACGGCTTTAGCCGCCGAGGGACTTCGCGGTTCGACTAAGGGCGAATTACCTCGGGGACTAAAGTGGTTGCGTGAGAACGTGCCGCCCCTCCGGGGCTCCGATAATCTTTTCCACTTCACCCAGAACTCCGCTTCGCTCCGTCCTGGGCTAACTGCAACACCACCCCTTCGGGGTTCGATTTTCGCCTGTGATGCTCCACCGCCATAGGTCAGAGCTAGTTCTCACGCAGACACTAAAGCCTATTTGTTTCCGACCGTTTCGGCACGGCTGAAGCCGTGCCCTTTCAAAACGTCTGCCTGCTTGCACTTCGACTTCTCATAAATCCAGCTAAACGCCCGGTCTACCGCGTGCCGTTGCCGTACATCAGGCCGGCCAATTTCTCGATCATCGGCAAGCCCGTGACGTCACGCTCAAGTTCCGGGACGCGGCCAATCACATCACGGCCGAAAACCTGATCGATCTTGCGCAGATAGTCGCCCTGCATACTCAAACGCTGCTTGAAGTAGGGCGGAATGTCTTGCTCGCCGAGGTTCGTCGGCAGCACGCGATTGACCACGTAGCCGGCGATCGGCACATCGAATTTTGAGAAGAGTTGCGCCGCCTTTTCCGTGTCGAGAATGATCATCTCCTCCGGCACCACGACGAAAAAGAAAGCGGTCTTGTGTTTGTCGGTCAAAATGCGCGACGACTGGTTGATACGGTCCTTGATGTAATTCAGCTCGCTGAGGATGTGATCTTCCTCCGTGGTCTTCTGGCGTTTGATGCGCGCTACCATCTCTTCATGCTCGCGCATCTCCTGGCGCAGCTTGGTAATACGATTGATCCACTCGTCATAGACCTTGGCCATGGACAGGTAATAGAGCGCGTGGCCGAGAGGAACGAGATCGTAGATGTAATAGTCGTACTCGCCTCCGACCACGATATCGACCACCGCGTCGAAGATGGCGGATTCCTCCATGGCAGGTTCCGCCGACGCAGCCTGAATGTACTGCTCGATCTCCTCCGGCACCGCCTCCAGGCCATACATGTCGAGGATCTTCTTGCGGATCTGGTCCTGGTACTGGCGAATGTGCGAATCGGCATCGACCTCCTGCGCGTACAGGTTGTGCATGATCTCGACCGCGCCTTTGCCGAAGATATCGCGCTGGAAGATGTCGCTGAGCGAGGCCTGGGGATCGACGGAAAAGACCAGCACTTTGTGTCCTTGCTGCGCCAGCCAGAAAGCGGTGGCCGCAGAGAAAGTGGTTTTCCCCAGCCCACCCTTGCCGCCGAACATGATGTAGCGGCGATCCTTATTGTTTTCGAATGCTTCTCGCAACGACATTATGAGTCCTCAATGTTTCCTCACCACGGAGACACGGAGCACACTGAGAAATAAGAATGCAACTCCGTGATCTCCGTGCCTCCGTGGTGAATCCGTACTAGAACATCGCGTCCGACACATCCTTCTCCCGCAACATGCGGCGCTTCCAGGTCGAGATGTTCGGCACCACGTAGGGCAGCAGTCGCAGGGAATAATAAGGCGGCAGTATGGGCACCCCAATAAGATCGCCCATGGTGATCAGGATGAAGAGGTGCTCCATGCTGGCGCGGGTTCGCATGGCGTAGCGCGACATGTCATGGGCGCTCATACCATAGGCAATTTCCCGTAGCTTGCTGAATAGTCCCTGCTTTTCTTCCGTTTCTTCTTTCTTCTTTCCATCGTCTGGCATGTCGAAAATCCTTTTTCTCTTGGAATTGTCATTACGAGTCCGATTTTGGCGCGAGGAATCTGCTTTTCCATTGGGACCAAAAGCAGTTCCCTCGCTTCGCTCGTGATGACAATTCAGACGTTTGTCGTTCTATTAGCGAGACTCAATCATCTCGCAATCGCGCTTCACCCAATGAAGCGTTTAGCCGTCTCCGCTAGACTCCATGCAAATGAAACTCCTCTTTGTCCGCCAGGTCGCGCTCGCGCATCACGCGGTGCTTCCATGAGGTAACGATGGGCGTCGCATAGGGCAAAATGCGCAGGGCGTAGAGCGGCGGCATAATCGGCACGCCAAGCATGTCGCCCATAGTCAGTAGCAGGAACGCGCTCTCCAGCTCGCCGCGTGATTCTCTTGCCTGTTGCTCGAACTCGAACCCGGTCATCCCGTAGAAGAACTCGCGCAGTTTTTGCTGCCACGTAGGCTTCACGGGCATCGGGACCACCTTCGTCGCAGAGCGCTGGCCAGCGGAACGCCTGTGCCATAATGAACCGCGCTTTCCCGCATCACCTTTGGTACCCATGTCTGGCGGACTCTCCATCTTCGTCCTGATAGTCATCATTGTCGTCGGATGGTTCGCTCTGGGCACGCACATCAATATTCGCAAAGGACATCAGTTCCTCGAATGGCTGCAAGCCGGCCTGCCGCTCATTGGCGAAAAGACGACCTTGCGCTGGCTCGGTTCTTCCGTCGTTCATCTCAAGATCGAAAATGCTCGCGAGCCCTTTCGCCGCGCCGAAATCCTGTATGTCATGGAACCGCGGGATGTGCCGCCCGCGTGGCTTTTCTCGCGGCTGCACGGCAGACGCGACCTGCTGATCGTGCGTACGGAGTTGCGCAAGCAACCAACGCTGCAGATCGAAGTCCTGAATGCCAAAGCGTGGTCGACGCGCATGGTCGCCCACGAAGTTAGGGCGCTGAATTGGCACCTCCAATCTGCCGCCGACAACCAGCCCTTTCAAATCTACTCGTTGCCGCCTGTCGCTGACGCCGGCGACCTCATCGTCGAGGCCCGCCGCTGCGGGCTGCCGCTAGTCCGTTTAGGCTTGCGCCGAAGCAACCATGCCTTCGAGCTACAGTGGCAGATGCCTTCAAGACCAGCTTTGGCTTCCTCGGCCGTGCTGGAATCGGTCCGGCGCGTCGCGTCCAAAAGCTGACAGTAGAGAGGGGTCCCTGGGAAATCATCTTTTCCGGTGCCCCTTTCTAGCCATTTTTCGACTAGGCCGAACGCGCTTTCCGTCCCGGCTTGCCCCGCCGTCCTGGCCAAGACAAGGCCAGAATCGGGAATTCAAAATTTTCCACCTCTAGTCCGCTGCCATGCTCACCTTCACCGGTCCCTTAATACGCGTCCACGCGCGCCATGCGTCGTAGGCGATGACCAGGGCGGCAATGAACAGCAGCACCGCCACGATGATCATGCCTACCGCGCCGATCAGGTTGAAGGTCTGCGATGCGACCGCCGGGTTCGACAGAATGCTGGCGTACAGGTTATATCCGGTGACGATGATGGCCGCCATGGTCGTTATGTACATGAAGAGCATCGGCCAGAAAGCGTACCGCGGGCTGCGACCCAGCGACTTCAGCCACAGGCTCACGATGAGCAAGCTCAACGCTGCCATGAGCTGATTGGAGGCGCCGAACAGCTGCCACAAGTAAATCCACGTGCCGCTCAACACCAGCAGTAGCGTCAGCCCCATAGAGATGATGGCGGAAATGTGGGCATTCTTGAAGCCAATCCAGACATCCCCCAGCCACTCGCCTAAAGTCACTCGCATCACGCGAAAAACAAGTTGCACCATGGTCAGCACGATGACCACAAAGACGCCGAAACCCAGAGCCGTCCCGTAGGCAGGCTCAATCCCGCCAAACGTCACGATTCCCAACAGCTTGCCGACGCCCGCCGCAAATGCGCCCGCGCCGGTGCCGCCTGCGATTGACACCGCCACCAGCGACAGCAATGCCAGAGCATTTTCGGTGAACATGCCACCTCCGCCGACCGGCAAAGCATCCGTCTCATATTCCAGTTGCCTTGCCGTGCCGATGGAGCCGACCAGCGAGTGCCAGCCCGAAATTGCGCCGCAGGCAATCGTGATGAAGAGCATTGGCCAGATGGGTTGAATCGCGGGTAAGCTCTGAAGCACCGCGCCGGAAGCAGCTTTTGCCTGGGTCATCGGAACCCACGACAAAAAAGCTTTGCTCTGGAAGGTCACTGCTTGTGCCATGGCTGCATTGCCCAACAAAGCCCGGATGCCGCCCAGAACAGCCCCCAGCGCTGAGAGTCCTATGGTCAGGAAGGTGACCCAGAAGCCAATGTAGTTCGTGGGCTGCGCGAATCGCCAGATGGGTAAGACCGTCCCCAGATAAGAGAAGACAAAAATGAACAGGCACCAGAAGACGAACGACGGCAGCATCTTGATGGCACCGCTTGCATCCAGATACTTCGGTACGATCTGGCCCTGCGCGCTGACCGTCTTGGTCGCCAGCCGCGGATCGGACTTGGTTGGATCCACTACGGTGTAGAGCGCACGCCCGCCGCTGAGGCTGTTGATGGCATCATTGAGCTTGTCCACCAGCGAATTGACTGGGCCGGCAAAAACAACTGCAGCTCCGGGCTTACCG
The DNA here is from genome assembly GCA_963785825.1 of uncultured Acidobacteriaceae bacterium. Lineage (GTDB taxonomy): Bacteria > Acidobacteriota > Terriglobia > Terriglobales > Acidobacteriaceae > Bog-257. Next base: position 755,637 of record CAWAWQ010000006.1, read on the forward strand.
TCCGGCGTAGTGCCTTTCACCGTAGTCATCCCACGGGCGCCCCAAGCCATCGCCGCCATGGTCAGCCCCACAGCCACCACCGTCACCAGAATCAAATCCATCTTCCAGCGATAGAGCATCTGCCCCATCAGCAGACCCATGATCGCCAGCATGAAGATACCGAAGGGCACATCGGCTCGCGGATCGAAAATGCCGGCCATGATCCCTACGAAGGCCCCGGCCAGCAACAGTAGGTAGAAGAAGATGAAAACGAAGAGAATCACCCGAGCGCGCGGCGCGATCAGCCGGTGAGCAATTGCGGACAGCGAATTGCCGTCATTGCGCACGGCTACCATGATGGCCGAGTAGTCGCTTGCCCACCCCAGAAAGGTCACCCCCAGGATCAGCCAGAGCAGCGAAGGCAGCCACCCCCACAGGGTGACGGCGACGATCGGGCCGACAATGGGCCCCGCCGCCGCAATGGACTTGAAGTGATAGCCGTACAGCACACTGCGGCTGGTCGGCATGAAGTCCACACCGTCCATGTACATGCGTGCCGGAGTTGCCTTCTTGGGATCGGGTTGAATGACGGTTTGGTCGATGTGGCGGGCGTAAACGGTGTAGCCCAACCAGATCATAATCGCGCCAAGAATAGCGATCACCGGAGCCGTCATCGGACGGTTACTGAGAGCGTAGCCACCCCCAACCAGAATGGGGAGAACGATCAGCACCAGAATCATCAGCTTGTATTTCACGTGCGGCCTCCTTCGAGGAAGTGGGCCTAACTGATGGAACAGGTTGAATCGCTTCGCCACAGATACGGGATTCAACCCGGCGGGCGCCTAGCAAATACTACCGCAAATACACTCTCTCGTTAAGCAAAGCCAGTGCTGTGAGCTTCGTCACTCTAGCTGGTGATAAGGCTTTCGGGGGCGACTTTGGCCCGGCTAGCTGCATTACAAACCGAGGTACGCGCGCCGCACTTCGTCCATGCCGGCGACCTCGCGCGAATTGCCCTCAATGGTTACTCGACCGTCGTTCAGGACGTACGTGTAGTCGCTCAACGCCAGCGCCAAGTGCACGTTCTGCTCGACGAGTACGATGGTGAGCCCCTGCTCCCGTAGTTGCTTCAGCGTCAGAAAGAGCTGCTGCGCCAGCACCGGCGCCAGTCCCAGGGAAAGCTCGTCGATCATGAGCACGACAGGTTCCTGCATCAGCCCGCGTCCCATGGCCAGCATCTGCTGCTCGCCGCCGGAAAGGGTGGAAGACTTCTGCTTGCGCCGCTCCTTCAAGCGAGGAAAAAGCTCATACATGCGATCCAGGTTTTGCTTCCTCCGCTTACCCGCGCGATGCGAGTATCCTCCCATTTCCAGGTTTTCTTCCACCGACATATCCGGGAAGAGTTGCCGGCCCTCGGGCACCAGCACCAGTCCGCGTGCCGCCTTGGCATGGGGAGACAGCCTGGTCACATCTTCCCCGTTGAATAGCACCTTCCCTTTCCAGGCGCGAATGCTGCCCATCGTACTGCGCAAGGTGGTGGTCTTCCCTGCTCCATTGGCGCCAATGATGGTGGTCATCTTAGCCGCCGGCACCTGCAGCGAGATGCCCCACAGCACCTTGACCTCGCCGTATCCGGACTCCAGATTTTGCAGCTCCAGCACGGCGCTCATGGATTCTTTTCCCCAAGCTTGTCCGCGATCTCGGGGTCGCCAAGATAGGCTTCAATCACCTGCGGATCGCCCGCCACTTCAACGGGGCTCCCCTCCGCCAACTTCTGGCCGAAGTTGAGCACCACGATGCGGTCGGAGAGCTGCATGATGGCCTGCATGACGTGCTCAATCATGAATACCGAGATGCCGCTGTCGCGCACCTTGCGGACCAGTTGAATCATCTGTGCGGTCTCGGTGGGCGTGAGCCCGGCAAGTACCTCGTCGAGCAGCAGTAGCTTCGGCTTGGCAGCCAGCGCGCGTGCCACTTCCAGGCGCTTCTTGCCGGCAATGGTGAGCGCGTGCGCGGGTTGCTGCGCCCGCTCCCGCATGCCGACCAGCTCCAGCACTTCCAGCGCCGTCTGACGCGCGTCACGCAGGCCCATGTATTTGCGCCCGAAGCAGGCGCCCACAGTCACGTTGTCCAGCACGCTCATACCATTAAGCGGCTTCACGATCTGGTGAGTTCTCGCGACGCCCAGGTGCACAACTTTGTCTGGTGAAAGGCCGGTGATGTCTTTGTCCGCAAAAGTGATCGTGCCTTTGTCGGGCTTGTAAACGCCGTTCACAATATTGAAGAGAGTGGTCTTTCCCGCTCCATTGGGGCCGATCAGTCCCAGGATCTCGCCTTCGTTTATGGCGAAGCTGACGTCGGAAACGGCTTGCAAACCCCCGAACCGCTTACTCACGCCGCGCGCCTCCAGCAAGGCAGTCATTCAACCACCCCTTTCGAGCGCGGCAGCAGTTTGTAGAGCCAGCCAATCAGCCCGCCCGATGCAAACAGCACAACCAGAAGCAACATGCCGCCGGCAATTACCAGGTGAAAATTGGACAACTTGGGCGAGGTCAGTAGAAAGGAACGCAAGCGCTCGTAGAGGCCTGCTCCGAGGGCTGCGCCGATGACCGAGCCCTGGCCGCCCAGCATCAGCATCACGATTCCCTCCAGCGACAGCATGTACTCAAAAGCAATGGAAGGATCGATCATCCCGTTCTTGTAAAACATCAGGGCGCCGGCGATAGCCGGCAGAAATGCGGAGATGCTATAGACGATGGCCTTGTAAACGGTCGCGTTGATGCCGAGCACGACCGCAGCATCCTCGTCTTCGCGAATGGCGAAAAGACCCAGGCCGAACTTTGATCTCTTGATGGCAAGACTCAGAATCATTGACAGCGCCATTACGCCAATGATCAGGTAGTAAGTGATCCACAGAGCCCGCATCGCGCCACCCAGCGGCTGGTAGGCCTCGAACGAAAGATACATGCCGGTGGATCGGCCCCAAGGATCGAAGTTGGCGACGAACGCATTCACCGCCAGCAGCACCCCGATGGTGGCCAGCGCGAAGTAAGCGCCACGGAGCCGCAGGATGCCGAGCCCGAAGAGCAGCGCTATGAGGCTGACCAACAGTCCGGCAACCAGCGCAGAGAGTATCAAATTCCAGTGCCGCTCGGTGACCAGGTACAGACCGACGTAACCGCCCAATCCATAGAAGACGATATGACCGAAGTTCACGTAGCCGGTATAGCCGATCATCAGATTGAGATTGCTCACCAGGATGATGGCGACCGCGACCAGGATGAGGTCCTCGCGCAACGCGGCGTCGTTAGCGCGGAGTGGAAGAATCACAAAGACCGCAGCCAAAACCAGAATCAGCCAAAAGGAGGGACGCTTGAAAATCACGCCGTTGCCCTCCCAAAGATGCCGCGCGGGAAGAAGATGAGCACCACGACAAACAGGCCAAACTCGATCAGCGGAATCCAACTAACGGCGATAAACGGAGTCACTGCTCCTTCCAGCAAGCCGAGCAAAACTCCCGCGACCAGTGCGCCAAAGGGTTTGCCCAGCCCGGCCAGCACGGTCACAACGAAGCTCTTCAGCTGATATCCCGCTCCCGACAGAATGGTGAACGGAAATAACGTGGAGACCAGCGCGCCCGAGATCATCGCCAGCGCGATGCCGATAGCGAAGGCGATGGTGAGCACCATGGTTGACGAGATGCCCATCAACTCAGCCGCTTCGCGATTATCGGCGACCGCACGGATCGCCTTCCCCGGACGGGTGTGATACAGAAACATCTCCAGTGCAAGCGCGATCAGGATGGCAGCGGCGGTTGCGGCAATGTGGTTACCGGTAAAGGTGTAGGCGCCAACGGTGATTCCTTTCAGACTGAAATTCACGTTGTACGGACTGGTGCTCCATAGCGCGGTGCCGATACCAATCACTATCATGTTGACCGCGAACGTGGACAGAAGGCTCATCAGTTGCGACTGGCCAACTACCCGGTTGACGGAAATCCAGTACACGAAAATCCCGAGCAGCAGTCCCGCGGCCAGCACCGGCAGCAGCAGCAGGTAGGGATTCATCGCCAGGGCATTGAACAGCAGATACATGGCGAACATGCCCAGCGCGATCATGGCGCCATGGGTGAGGTTAATTACGTCCATGACGCCCCAAATCAGGCTCAGACCCATGGCGGCGAGCCCGTACACCGAGCCAACCATCAGGCCGTCGATCATGGAAGCCAGAACGCCGGACATATGCTGAAAAGCTTGTAGAACTGCGGATTTGACGGAGCGCAGCTTTAGCTGCGCCGTTGTCTCTCTCTTTTACTGTGGTCCCGAGAGGGCTTCAGCGTCTGCGTGAGAACGGTGCCGCCCCTCCGGGGCTCCAACAATTTTTTCACTTCACCCAGGACTCCGCTTCGCTCCGTCCTGGGCTAACTACAACACCACCCCTGCGGGGTTCCATTTTCGTGTGTGATGCTCCACCGCCGTAGGTCAGAGCTAGTTCTCACCCAGGGCTTCAGCCCGCTCGAGATCTGGATTCGACTTTTCTGTAGCGAGTACCGCGGTGCGGACCAACCATGCTGTTCTAGCGCATCGGATACTTCAGGTCGGCGCTTTTGGCCGCCAATGGCCATACCACCTGCTTCACCGGCTTGCCCGCCTTGTCTTTCTGCCACTGCGCCAGCACCAGCGAATGCCCAATCTGCAATCCGTGATCGCCGGCCGCCGCCGAGAATTTTGTGCGCCCATAGAAGGTCGTGATGTCGATCGCGTTCAATGCAGCAGAGACTTTAGCGGTATCGATTCCTCCCGCCTGCTCAATCGCCTTTTGCAGAATCAATCCCGACGCATACCCGCCCGCCGACTCGTAACTGGGAGGAGCGTTGTATTTCGCCGTGTATGCTTTGGCGAAATCCGCGCCGCTAGGACCATATTGTGCCTTGAACGTGGTTTGCGGCTCCCACTGCGAGGGGACCATCACGCCGAGCGCCGCCTCGCCCAACTCGGTCCACTGCGGGCTGTCGGGAGCGACCAGCAACGTCACCATCTTCAATTGCACTTTGTGCCCGTAGAGCTGGCGCGCCAAGGTGGATCCATCGGCGTAGTGGCCGCCGCCCAGCAGCACGGTGGCTTTGGAGGCGATCACCTTATCGATGATTGCGCTGAAGTCGGCTGTGCCGGGAGCGTAGGCTTCACTGAACACGATATTGAAGCCCTGCTGCTGCGCATAGCTCTTCGCCGGATTCACCACGGCCACCGAGAAAGATGAATCTTCGTAAACAAACGCAACGGTGGCTTTTGGATCCTTCGATTTCAGGGCGTCAATGGGGGCCACCAGGTACTGGCTGGCCGGCGCGAACATCTGGTACAGATAATGATTCCCCAGCCTGTAGGTCTTCTCCTCCGCCGCGCCGGTTGTCAGCATGATTTTCCCGTATTGTTCGGTGACGATCGCGGCGGTCGCGGTAAGCGGAGATGAATAGGGGCTAAACAGGAAGTCGGCTTTGTCCTGCAAGATCATGCGAGTGTAAAGCTGCTGCACGCGCTTGCTATTGGATTCGTCATCGTAGCTGGCGAACTGCAGCTTGTAGCTCTTACCCCCCGCCTTGATGCCTCCGGCAGCATTAGTCTGGTCGCGCCACAGCTCGAAGCCACGATATTGTTCCAGGGAATCGACATTCAGAGCGCCCGTCCTCGAAACAGTAAAACCTATGGTTATCGTCTGCTGGGAAAAAACCGACACGGCCATTAAGCCGGCGAAAAATAGAGCAAGAGAAACAAGCCGCAGGCGACGCATACTTCACCTCTTGGGATTTCCTGGGTGAACGCAGCATACGGCGTGACGGTACGCCGACGTGTGATTCTCGATACCGAACAAAGTGACCTGCCTCACAACGGCTGGCCGAAGCCGCCTGGCGCCAACCTCGACACTGATCTACTGAATCGGCGCCTCAACCCAGTGCCGTGTGTCGCCGCTCACTTACGAAACCGCGTCATAGGGTTTATGATTCCTTGTTTGGTTGCACTTGTCCGGCGTCCCGCCACTGTCAGGCGAGCCGGCACTCATGAGCCGCTTATGTCCCCAGACCGCAAAATCCGCGTACTTGTCGCCAAGCCCGGCCTCGATGGCCATGATCGCGGCGCTAAGGTGATTGCCCGCGCCCTCCGCGATGCCGGAATGGAAGTGATCTATACCGGCCTCCGGCAGACTCCCGAGATGGTCGTCACCGCGTCGTTGCAGGAAGACGTGGATGTCATCGGCCTCAGCATTCTCTCCGGCGCTCACAATGCCATCGTGCCGCGCGTGATGGAATTGCTGAGACAGAACCAGATGGACGACGTGCTGGTCTTGGTGGGTGGAATTATTCCCGACCAGGATGTCGAAACCCTGAAAAAGGGCGGAGTGGCCGCCGTGTTTCAGCCGGGTACGCCGATGGATTCTATCATCGAGTTCATTCGCACCAATGTGAAGCCGCGAGGCGTCACCGCAACCACCTGATGCCTCATCCGTGCCAGCCACAACCGCGCTACGCCTCAGATGAGCAGGCGCGCTGGTCTGCTACTCTCCTCCTGTGCCTCCTGCGGTGGACGCCGAACTGTACTCGCTCGAACAACATGGCCCCGCGGTTGTCCTCCGGCTCACCTCCAAAGATGGGACCAACCGCCTCACTCGCGCACGTGTTCGTGGCCTCACCACGGTCGTTAACGAGCTGTCGGTAAGTCCTGTTTCCCGGCTGGTGATTACCGGCAACGCACATTTCTTCTCCGCCGGCGCTGACCTCCACGAGATCGCGGCATTATCCGGACCGGAGGCGCTTCGTTTTGCGGCAATGGGACAGGCTTTGATGAAGGCAATTGCAGATTTTCCCGCTCCGACGATTGCCGCTATACACGGCTATTGCATGGGCGGAGGATTGGATCTCGCGCTCGCATGCGATCGCCGGATCGCCGGGCCCCATGCATTGTTTGGGCATCGCGGCGCGGCACTCGGACTGATCACCGGGTGGGGAGGCACGCAGCGCCTGCCTCGGCTGATCGGCAAAGGACGGGCGCTCCAGATGTTTTTGGCCGCGGAAAAAGTGCACGCCGCACGCGCGTTGCAGATCGAGCTCGTCGATGCTATGGCCGACGACCCGCTAGGTGCGGCCTTGCAGGACAAAATTCGGGGGTGATGGAATTGAGCGCGTCTAATCTCCAGAATTGCGGAACAGAACCGCGCACGAAGCACACGCCTGACCAGCATTCTTCATCAACTTCGAGATGTCATCCTGAGCGTCGAAAAATCATCCAGCTGGGTGCCCCGTCTGGGCGCCCGGTGTAGCCATCTTTTGGCTAGGGCGGCCAGTGGCGCGATTCTTGCCCCACCCTGGCCAAGGAGGGCCAGAATCGGGCACCCAATGATTTTCATTCGCTTGGGTGGGCCGCAGGCCCATGCGCTACTCGGGATGACACCAATCATGAGTAATCCAGGAACTGCCTTAGCAGCCCGGGCCAATGCTCATTGTGGAACTGCTCCCAAGCGCGAACGAGGATGAACATGTTCCGTCTCATCCGGACCGTTTTCCCTTGTCCCCGACATGCTTCCTTGGCAGGCTGGTACTGACGCGAAGTCCAGGGAGCAAAATCCAGATGAAGAGCATTGCTATCCCCACGACCAACGTTTCCACCGACCTACCGCCCGTATTCGACCGGCGAAGACGCGAGCGGGTCGCACTGCGGCTTCCGATGCGCATTCTTAGCTTAGGTTTGCTGACGTTTAAGTCGGCCGAAGGTATCTGTACCGATCTCAGCGAAGGAGGCGTAGCCTTCGATTCCGATGCCGCACTTAATGTCGGTGAAATTGTTGAACTTGAATTCCGTCGGAAAGGCGAAGCTGCCTACCGCTGCCATGCGCGGCTCACCTATCGCATCGGCATTCGGTATGGCGCTACCTTCCTGATCGAGGAGTAATCGCCGCCTATCCCCCGGCCGCCTTGGCCGCCCGCTTCTTGCGTTGCGTCGGGTGCACAAACCAGGCAATGGCGATGCTCACCAAATAGAGAATGATCATCGGCGCGGCGAAGATGCACATGTTCATAATGTCCGTCGTCGGAGTAATGATCGCCGCAATGATGAAGATCACCAGGATGGAATAGCGAAAGTTACGCCACATCCAGCCCGCGCTCACGATGCCCATCAGGGCCAGGAAAAATACCAGGATCGGCATCTCGAAGACGATTCCCAGCCCGGCGATGATTGTCAGGAATAGGTCGGTGTACTCGCCGATGGTGATCATGGGCTTGAACTGGCCGCTCCAGCCGATCAGGAAATCGAGCGCCGCCGGGTAGACCATCTTGTAGCCGAAGAAGCCGCCCGCCAGGAACAGCCCCACGGTGCTGAACATAAACGGCATCACGTAGCGCCGCTCGTGGCGGTACAGGCCAGGAGCGATGAACGCCCACACCTGATAGAGCACAAATGGCGAAGCCACAAAGATCCCCGCCAGAAACGAGATCTTCAAGTACATGTTGAAGGGATCGGTGGGATTCAGATACACCAGCTTCTGTTCCAGCTGGTGCTTGGCCAGGGCGGACATGATCGGCTTCTGCATGATGGCGAAGATCTGCTCGTGATACCACCAGCAGACACAGAAGCCGCCTATCACGTAAAGGAAGCTATAGATGATGCGCCGCCGCAGCTCCTCCAGGTGCTCGAGAAAGCTCATGCCGGTCATTTCTTCGGAGGAACGCTTTTGGGCGGTTTCCACTACGGGGCTGGGCATCTTTACTCGCTACCAGCGGACTTGGCCGGCGGGGATGGCTGGTCAGGGGGGGCGGCCGGTCTCGCAGCAGCGGGACTGGGATCGGCGATGGCCATCAGCTCGGCGTGTGTCCGGCTCACCGACTCGGTGATCGGACGCATGAAGCGCTCCCATGGCTGCTCCGGAGGAAGCACTTTGGGACCTTCTTCCTGCTGCTTCTTGGCGCGCTCTTCCAGCTCAATATTGAGCATCTCGGTTTCGATCTGATTCTTGAATTCATTGCTGGCGCGCTTAAACTCGGCCAGAAATTTCCCCAGCTGGCGGCCCAGTTCCGGCAGCTTGCGTGGCCCCACCACCACCAGCGCCAGCAGGAAAATGAAGATCATCTCCGGCATGCCGAGATTCATAGGATCATGATAATGCGCAGAGCTCTTTTTCACCACAGAGCCGGGGCCATGCATTTGGCATTTGGCATTTGGCATTTGGCAGTTGGCAGTTGGGAACCGACAATTGACAGCTGCCAAAGTGGCTGACGAGTTTGCCAATTCCACGTAACCCGATTCGATCAATCCACCCAGCGCCGCGGCCGCAGATCCCTCCGCTCGGACGGAAGTCCTCGGTCGGGGATGACAGATCAATGTGGGTTCGTCAGGATGAGAGATGAATCGCCTTTCCAGCAAACCGCTTCCACCGTAACCCAGCTCTTCCGGCCAGGTGCTAAATGCCAACTGCCAAGTGCCAACTACGGCTTTCCCGCTTACCGAATTCCTCCTCTAACGTCTTTTACGCAGGCGGCGAGCAAACAGATTTCGCACCTTTCATTTGTAAAGTTGCATCCTAATTACCGGCAGCACAGGCCGGTAGGGAGGAGTGTGTACCGTGTTATACTGCGGTTAAGCCTCGTACCGGTGCGCCTATCTAGAAGATGCAATCTCAGCCAATCGGGGATCTCGAAGAGCAGTTAATGCTTGCCAGGCAAGCAGCCGAAGGAAACACACATGGCACGTAGTACGCGTCGCTCCGCCGTTCTTGTTCTCTCCATTCTTCTTGCATGTGGTTGTATCGGCATGCTTTTCGGTCAGCGGATCACCGCGACCGCTTCTTCCTCGGGTGACGGCGACATCCGCGACAGCCTGCGCAGCTTCAGCGACGTATACAAGGTGGTGCAGGAAAACTATGCCGAGCCGGTCAACCCGGACAAGGCGATCTACAACGGAGCTATTCCGGGCATGTTGCGCGTGCTCGATCCGCACTCCAACTTCTTTGACCCCAAGTCCTACGCTGCCCTGCGCGAGGAACAGCGCGGCAAGTACTACGGTGTGGGCATGCAGGTGGGCCCACGTAACAACAAGGTAATCGTCATTGCGCCGTTCGCCGGTGCGCCGGCCTATCGCGTCGGCATCCGGCCCGGCGACATTATCATCGCGGTTGACGGCAAGCCCACCGACAACATGAGCACCAGCGATGTGGCCGAACTGCTGAAGGGCCCCAAGGGGACCAGCGTCAAGATCACCATGCTGCGGGAAGGCTCCGACAAGCCGCTCGACTTCACCGTCATTCGCGACGAGATCCCCCGCTACAGCGTTGATGTTCACTTCCTGATCCGTCCCGGCATTGGCTACATTCACGTCTCGGGTTTCCAGGAGACAACAGAGAAGGAAGTGCGCGACGCGCTCGACGAGTTCGGCGACATTCACGGACTGATCCTTGATCTCCGCCAGAACCCCGGCGGGTTGCTCAGTGAGGGCGTTGGCGTCGCCGATCAGTTTTTGAAGAAGGGACAGGTGATTGTCTCGCATCATGGCCGCGCTTCGGCCGAAAAGGTTTACAAGGCCAGCCACGGTAATGGAGGCAAGGACTATCCGATCGTTGTACTGGTGAACCGCGGCACCGCATCGGCAGCTGAAATCGTCGCCGGCGCTATCCAAGACCATGATCGCGGCCTCATCGCGGGAGAAACGACCTTCGGCAAGGGCTTGGTGCAAACCGTCTATCCGCTGTCGGAGAACACCGGACTGGCGCTGACCACCGCCAAGTATTACACCCCCAGCGGCCGTCTCATCCAGCGCGACTACAACGGCGTCTCGCTCTACGACTATTACTACAACGATCGTGACAACGCCGATTCCACCGTCACCAATCACGAAGTCAAGATGACGGACAGTGGACGCACGGTCTACGGCGGCGGCGGAATCACTCCTGATGTCAAGATTCCCAACCCCAAGACCAACAAATTCCAGGACACGCTGCTGGAAAAATATGCGTTCTTCAACTTCGCCAAGCACTACGTGATCAATCACACGGTGACCAGGCAGTTCGAAGTGGATGAAGCCGTCATGCAGGAGTTCCGTAAATTCCTGGACGAGCAGAAGATCGCGTTCACCGAGGCCGATCTGGCGCAGAACAGCGATTGGATTCACTCCAACATCAAGGCTGAGCTGTTCATCAACGAATTCGGTCAGCAGGAAGGCATGAAGGTGCACGCCGAGAACGATCCGGAGGTGCAGAAGGCGCTGGATCTGCTACCGCAGGCGAAGCAACTGGCTGAGAATGCCAGGAAGATTATCGCGGCGCGGAACAGCGCGCGGCTGACCGCCCAGCAGAGCGGGACGGCAACCCCCAGTAGCCGATAGACGCAATTTCGCGCACTATTCCAGCCGCACAATAATTCGGAGCGCCACAAAGGCCCGCGGATGCGGGCCTTTTGCTTAGCTGCAGGAAGTCTCAGGAGCAGCAACGACAGGTAGAGCCACTAAACGCTGGGGCGACGATATGGTTCACTAGAGCAATGGATTTCTCTTTGCCGACGTCGCGGGATTGCATGATGAAAACAATCTATTGCGGGGGCGTGATTGGCTTCCTACTCGTCTCCGGCCTATGGCACATCTTCTTACCTGGGCTAACGGAACGCTGGATGGGATGCTCTCTCGTAGTGCGAACTGTAGGAGTCCTGCTGTTGATTTTGGCAATTCCGTGCCTGGTGTGGCGCGGGTGGTACTTCTGGACGCTTTTTACTGGCCTGGCCCTATCCGGACTTTGGAGACTCTGCTTCCCACAGAGCTCAATTCGAGCGCAACGACGGAGCTATCCGCGTTGGGTACATGGATGGCTCCTCGTCGGAGGAGCCATCTTGGTGTGGACGCTCCGACCATAATCGGAACCCAGCGAGCATACAGCATGACAATGGGAAGGGTAAGCTAAGTATGTTGTTTCCAACGCTGGCCCCGGGTTGCCAAGTAACAAGAGCATAGTGCAGACGAGGCCCTCGCCTACCACGGCGATCCGCCCGACACCGGGTCAGACGGCAGAGGGGACCCAGCAGCATCCCGATCACGGGCCATCGTCTGCAAACTCGCGTACAACCCATCTTGCGACGCGCAGACACAAGTGCGTCACGCCGCATAGCAGCCGATCAGGCCTGGAGGGCGGCGTAACATCGACACGATCCGCAGGCGATGTTTGGATTTGCGCCGCCCGACAGGTCAAACTTTCACACCATCACATGGGCCGCTCGTGCCGACGAGAATTCCATTACCTCCGGCTTCACCAGACGCGCAAAGTCCTCATAGGCCATCTTGATGAGCTCATAATGCGAACCCGCGTTAAAGGCGATCTCGCGATCTTCGGTCAGCGACTCGTCAACGTATACCGGAATCCCATAGAGATTCCCGAAGGGCGGCATTGCTCCCGTCTCGCAATCGGGAAAGTGCTTTTTGAACTCGCGCTCGCTCGCCAGCTCGGCAACCTGTACTCCGGTAGCGTGCCGTAGCGCCTCCAGGTCAACCTGGTAGGACGCGGGCAGCACCGCCATCGCCAGCGCGTCGTCCAGCTTGACGATTACGGTCTTGGCCAGCTGCTTGCCGGAAATATGGGCGATGGCCGCGATGCCTTGCGCGGTATAGGCCTTGGAATGGGAAATAAGGACATACTTGACGTTGTAGCTATCCAGAAATTCTTTCACTTTATTGAGGTGCATAGTGACCTCCCCGGCCCTTGGCGTTGGGCCCTGTCCGCATGCGGCTTCGGTTTCCGGCAGCCCGTCCCGGAGGGACGAACTGCCGGAAGTTAGTGATGTCAAATGCTCCAATCGACGCACTTCGGTCCTCTGCCCACGCCCGCAAAAGTGCAGACCGCCACTTGCTGACAGATTGTACTGAAATACTGCTCAGAAACGGCGTGGAGTAGAACCAACCACAGTCGATGAAGAACTTCTACCACTCGGCTACCTCCTTGCGGTCAGGCACCCTTGTGTAGCCTCAGTGTAGCCGTCTCCGATGGGAGCGCAAGCACAGCCGTCACATAGCAGATGTGATAAAGACCCGCTCTAGGAATGCGTAATATCGAAGATCTTTGCTGCGGTTCACACGAGCTTGTTCTGTTTCTTGTACTCGTCGAATGCCTCCAGAAAGCGATCGATGTCCGCCTTCCGCAGGTAATACGGAGTGGACAGCCGCAGCTTCGATGGTTCGCCGCCACGAATACGTATCTTCTTCGTCTTCCACATCCAATCCTCCAGCCTCATGCGCTGGATGGGCGGGACGTTCACCGTCGCAATTGCGCAGCGCAGCTTGGGATCGGGCGAGGTCCAGGATTCAGCCTTACGCTTGATCATCTCCGCCAGAATGTAGTCGCCAAGCTCGCGATGCCTGCGCTCAATGCGCTCCATGCCAATGTCGTTTGCCAACTGGATGGCCGCGCGCAACCCATGCAGCGACGGTACATTCGAGGAGCCAATGCGCTGAAAGCGCTCGGCGCGCAGCTTGGGGTCATTCCATCCTTCGGTGGCGATGGTGTTCCACAGGCGATCAATCGCTTCATTGCGCACGTAGAGAAAGCCCGATCCCTTCGGCGCCTGTAGCCACTTGTGTGGACTCGAGCTGTACATGTCGCAACCAATGTCATGGACATCGAACTGCATCATCCCCGTTACATGGGCGCCATCCACGGCCGACAGAATTCCCTTGGACCGTGCCAGCGCGCAGATTTCTTTGGCCGGCAGCACCACTCCAATGACCGTCGTGATATGGCTGAAGAAGATCACCTTGGTGCGCGGAGTAATCGCGTCGCTAAACAGGTTCAGAACCTGCGGCGTGTCCTGCACCGGCTTGGGCAACGCCACTTTCTTCACCACGATGCCGTAGCGCTTTGCCTTCAACTGCCACGGCTGCTCGCCGCCAGGATGCTCCTGGTCAGTCATGAGCACCTCGTCGCCCATATTCATGTCGACACCGTTGGCGATGTAGCTGTTCGCCTCGGTGGCATTGCGCAGCAGGGCGATCTCGTCGCAGGTGCAGCCGACGAACGCCGCCAGCGGATCGCGAAACTCGTTCCATGGCCCATAGCCCCAGATCGGGTAATCCTCAGGATCGGTCTCGTCCAGCTTCTCGGTCGAGGTGTAGCCGTCGAAGATCGCGCGCAGCACCGGCGCCGGACTCGATCCCACGGTGCCGTTGTTCAGGTAGATCTCGTCTTCCGGGATGAGAAACTGCTTGCGCAACTCCGCCCAGTAGCCCTCCTCATCGCTGGCAAACGATTTGGGATCGGGCAAAGATGAGGGAACATTTTGCAGCTGCGCGAAGAGATCATTCTGGAAGGCAAATGCGGCGGCGAACCCGGCGCTGGCAGTAAGAAAGCGGCGACGATTGAGCACGAACACCTCCGTTGCAGCGAACGCGACATCTTACACCCGGAGGCAGTGGCAGTGGTTACGGTTAGTGATCGGTTTGCAATAGCCGCTCCCGCAGTTTTCCCCTCCTGACGGCGCTTGATCAAGGGATGTGGAGATTGTCGGAAAAGCGCAATTGACTAAGGATTGCAGATATCCAGGTCAGACGTGGTGATGTCTGCGTTAGCTGAGTTAAATAGCAGGCTTCCGGTCAAGTTCTGGAAACACCCATCGCTGACTGCAATTTGTTCCATTCCACCACCGCCCGTCGTATACGTATAGATTCCTGTGCCGACATGGTTGCCATCTATGTTTGTGACGGCAACGGTGCTAATCTCGCCACCGTTCTCGGTGTGAAACACGAGGCAGTAATCCACATATCTGCAGAACACTTCGTTCAGCGTCACATCATGGGTAGTGACACCGGAATCTGTCGATTCCACCTGCGTTATACATCCCGGGCTTATATCAGTTCCCTCGCATGTAATGTTGGCGAGAGTGACGTCGTGTACATCGCCCGAAGCAGCGGCCGATTTGACCACCACATCGAAGGAATCAAACGCGTAAATGTTACTGACGTTCGTATTTGCAGACCGCACCGCAACTGCATGAAAAGCATAATAGGCGCGAATGTTGCTTACCTGATTCGCAGGTCCGGACTGAATCAGAACACCGTGCCCTGGGTTGGCGCCCCCCTGACCTACATACAATACATCGTCAATCCTCACGTTCATTGGGTTTCCCGCTTCTGCGGTACCCGAGGAAATGCCATCTGAAGAATAGCTTTCTCCAAGGCCCCGAGTGTCAATGGCCAGGTGCACGACTTGTGAGCCCTCCATATTGAAAAGATTGATCGGATTGAGAAATAGCGTCGCGTCGGTGACGGTCGTCCCATCGAACGACCCCGACGACTCCCCTTCGAGCACAAAAGGACGACGCAAAACCCATCCGAATGGGGATCTGACAGGATCCATAAAGTACTTACCTTTGGGAAAATACAGCGCCGCGCCAGCAGGAACGGCATTTTGCAGTTGGCTCCAGGCTTCGTAGTTATCCGTAACACCGTCATTGAACAACACAATGCCATAGCTATTATCCAGGACATTAATAACCGGCGGCGCAACGGTCACTGTCAGAGCAGCCGTCCCGGAAATCTCATCTTGCGTGGCTGTAATGATGATGGGACCGCCATCTGAAATCAAATTTGCTAATCCTGTCGTTGACGTTGTGTTGGAGATCGTCACGAGGTCTGAATCGGAAGAGCTCCACGTCACTGCGCTGGTAATATCGCGGCTGGTGTGATCGAAATAGTTGGCAATGGCGGCGAATTGCAACGTGGTCTGGGCCGGGGCAGATGGGGTTAGGGGCGAGACAACAATCGAAACCATCGGGTTCGTCACAGTAAGCATCGCCGTACTGGAAACTCCCTCCAGCGTGGCAGTTATGGCTGAAGGCCCAGGGGATGCAGCCGTCGCTAATCCTGAGCTGTTGACGGTGGCGCCGCCTGTCGCGCTCCAACTCACGCTCGCGGTGACATTCTTGATACTTTGATCTGCGTACGTTGCCGTTGCTTCGAACTGCTGGCTCGTGAGCGGTGCAATAGTAGCGCTAGGTGGCGCAATCGCGATCGAAATGACGGGGTTCGTGACGGTAAGTATCGTGCTGCCGGTTTTTCCGTCGAGTCGCGCAGTTATTGTGGAGGCACCCGGGGATATTGCAGTCGCCAATCCCCGGGCACTAATGGTGACGCCGGCCGTTGCGCTCCAACTCGCGCTCGCGGTGACATTCTTGGTACTTTGATCTGCGTACGTTGCCGTTGCTTCGAACTGCTGGCTTGCAAGCGGTGTAATGGTAGCGCTAGGTGGTGCAATCGCGATGGAAATGACAGGGTTCGTCACAGTGAGTGTCGTGCTGCCGGATACTCCGTCGAGTCGCGCAGTTATTGTGGAGGTACCTGGGGATATCGCAGTCGCCAATCCCTGGTTACTGATTGTGACCCCTGCGGTTGCGCTCCAGTTGGCAGCGGTGGTCACATCCTTAACGCTCTGGTCTGAGTACGTAGCGGTTGCTTTAAACTGGCGCGTCGCCTGCGGATCCACGGAGCTCCCCGTGGGCGTAACTGCCATGGAAACGAGGATGGGCTGCGCCGGAGTTGTACTCCCACCACTCATCATGCTCGCGGGACCGCAAGCAACCAGAAACCCGGCGAGGGTGCCGGCCGCGACTGTCTGGCAGATATGGGTTCGCAGGGTGCAAATTTTCGTCACTCTGTACTTGGGAGCCAGAATTTCGTTTTCGACTCGCGAAATCGCGAAAACTATCAGAGAACGCATACTTCTTCCTCTCGTCTGAAGCTACGAGAAGCAGCAAGCAAGGTGACATTACCAAAACACTTCACGGTGCAGGCGTCCGTTTTTAACAGATTGGCCCTCAAGACTAGACCAATGCACTGCTTCTTTAAGTCTCTCCTGCTTCTAAAGCAGTCTAGATTTGATCCTCGATTCTCGATTTCGAGGCTTTTCACTTCCCATCTCGGTGGAGCAGGGGCGATTGCACAATTGCAGAGCGGCCCTCCTCAAAATTAACCACCAGAGGACTGGTCAGTATTTCTAGCGGCGTACGATAAATACAGCGTAACAGCGGCGTTTGGATTTGCAATGTTTTACTGACGGTGTTTGCAAGAAACTGCCAATAACGCGGAACCCTTGGGCATTGCACTCCCTTCGCCAGCAGCGATCGCCGGATCCTTCCCCTGTCTCAATATCCAAGTTCTTTGTCTACCACCCACAACAGCGGCTCGCCGTTCAAGAACCGCTGTAGATTGCGGGTGAACTGTTCATAGTGCCGCTCCCACATTGCTTCAGTGAGACTTGCTATGTGCGGCGTGAGGAGCACATTGTCCATCTTCCACAGCGGCGATTGCGGCGGCAGCGGCTCCTGGGTGGTCACATCCAATGCCGCGCCGGCGAAGCGCTTAGCCTGCAATGCGACAATCAGAGCCTGTTCGTCGACGAGAACGCCGCGGCCAACATTGATCAGGTAGGCGTCCGGCTTCAGCCTTGCCAGCCGCTCGGCGTTGATCAGCCGATGCGTCTTGGGCGTGACCGGCAGCGCGAGCACGACGAAATCGGCTTCGCCCAGCGCATGTTCCAGCTCGCCGAATCCGTAAACGGCCTCCACTGCTTCAGCCTTTCGCTCAGGATGCTCGCGCACACCAATCACGCGCATCCCGATCGCATGTGCCAGCTTCGCGAGTGGCCGCCCGATTCCGCCCAAACCGACGATTGTCATGGTTGCGCCCCGCAGTTCGCGCGGATGGGGCATCGCGTTCCACAAATCGATCTGCGCCCAGTATTTCTGCTGCTGGTATCTCGTCGCCTGCGGTAGCTTTTTGGCCAAAGCGAACGCCAGAGCCAGCGCATGCTCGGCCACCACCGGGCCGTGAACGTCGCGAGCGTTAGTCACGACGATGTCGCTTGCCCGCAGCTCCGGGCTCATCAGCGCGTGCACAGCGGTTGCCGTCGAATGGATCCACTTCAGCTTGCGGGCGGCCTTGATTTGTTCCCCGTGCAGTGACCACGCCAATGCAATGTCAGCATCGGTAATCTCCTCTGACACCCGATCGTAATTGGGAAGCTGCACCACTTCGAGCTGGGGGAATTCTCTCCGCAGGCGCTCCGAAAACCATCGCGGCGGCTGCCAGAGTTCGAAGCGGTGATAGAGGGCGATGAGAAGCTTCACGGGGCGTTTTTACCACAGAGACACAGAGGCACAGAGAATTAGCAGAACAAAGCAAATCACTTTCGTTTTGCCAAAATAGAAGAGACCAAGCAGCAGATGTGGCACAAACACAAAAAACCAAATAAGGCGCCGAATATTACCGCTGCCTGCGATAAGGCCCCACTTCAGTCGCGAGGCCTATCCGTGGTCGATTGTCTCCAATCAAACGTAAAGACAACTCCATATCTAAGAATTCTCTGTGCTGCCTCTGTGTCTCTGTGGTGAACTATTTCGCAACCTCGGCGAATACCCGCAGATCCTTCCCTGTCATTTCTTTTGGCTGCGGAATGCCGAGAATGCCCAGCATGGTCGGCGCAATATCTTGCAAGGCGCCGTCCGGGCGCAAGGTGAATCGTCGCGGGTCGCCCTTAAAGTTGACCGGAGTCACGGCTTCTTCTGCCGCAACGATGAACGGCACGGGATTCGTCGTGTGCGCGGTCTGCGGACCGCCGCTGGCCGGATCGATCATCTGCTCGGCATTGCCGTGATCCGCGGTCACGATCATCGCTCCGCCGCGCTGGCGAAGCGCCGCATAGATCTGGCCAAGACAGCCATCGACGGTTTCTACTGCGGTGATCGTGGGAGGGATCTTGCCCGAGTGGCCCACCATGTCGGCGTTGGCGAAGTTGACCACCATCACGTCAAAAGTGTTGTCGCCAATAGCCTTCACCACCGCGTCGGCAATGCCCTGCGCCGACATCTCCGGCTTCAGGTCGTAGGTTGCGACCTTGGGCGACGGCACCAGCACGCGGTCTTCGCCGGGGAAAGGTTTCTCCACACCGCCATTAAAAAAGTAGGTTACGTGCGCGTACTTTTCGGTCTCGGCGACGCGCAGGTTGCGCATGTGGCGGTCGGCCATCACGTTGGCGAGGATGTTGGTGAGCGACTCCGGCGGCGAAACGACCGGCAACGTGAAATGCTTGTCATACTGCGTCATGCAGACATAGGTGAGGTCTTTCGGAACGCGACTGCGCGGGATTGCCTTGTCGAGGTCGTCGGCGCCTTCCAGTTCGCGTCCATCCTGCGGGGTGAAGTGGCTGTTGCGCGCCACGCAACGCGTGATTTGCCGCGCGCGGTCGGCGCGGAAATTAAAGTTGATGCAGACATCGCCGTCGCGAATATTGCCCAGCGGCTCGCCGCGATTGTCTGTCAACACGAAGGGGACAATGAATTCGTCGGTCACGCTGCGGTTGTAGGAGTCCTTCACCCCCTGCACCGCGTCCGTGTAGCGGCCGGCCTCGCCGTCGCCATAGACCATCGCGTCGAAGGCCTTCTTTTCGCGCTCCCAACGACGGTCGCGATCCATTGCGTAGTAGCGCCCACTGACGGTGGCGATCTTCCCGATGCCGTATTCGCGCATCTTTTGCTGCAGTTGTTCGACGTATCTCGCGCCGTTGGTAGGCAGCGTGTCGCGTCCATCCATGAAGCAGTGGACGAAAACGCGCTCCACCCCATTCTGCTTGGCCATGTGCAGCAGCGCATAGAGATGGTTCTGATGCGAATGCACGCCCCCGTCAGAAAGCAAGCCGAAGAAGTGCAGCCGCCGATCGCCGGTGCGCGCGGTCTCCATCGCGTTGAGCAGGGCCGGGTTGGCGAACAGCTCACCATTCTCGATCATCAGATCGATCTTGGTGATGTCCATGTACACCACGCGACCGGCGCCGATGTTGAGGTGGCCGACCTCGCTGTTGCCCATCTGCCCGGTAGGCAAGCCGACATAGCGGCCGCTGGTGTGGATCAGCGTGTTGGGAAATTCGGCGAGCAGGCGATCGTAATTCGGCTTGTGAGCCAGGGAGATGGCGTTCGCCTCCGACGGCGGAGCATAGCCCCAGCCGTCGAGGATGACGAGGATGAGGGGGCGAGGTGGATTCATCATGCGGCTACTGTTGGATGGATCTCGTTTCCATAACTTCTACGTCGTCTCCGAAGACGCGCGCCTCCAGTTCTTTTTTCCGCGGGACGTGGCGAGTTTCAATCATTCGTAGCAGCACCCGTCTCGCGATCGCAAAGGTCTCAGCATAGGGTGTTAATTCAGAATTGCTATCGCCATGCGCGGCCCTAGGCCGATGGTTGTACAGCGACTTTACGTGTTTAAAGCACTTGTATCTTTCTCTTCCCGGAGGTTCCAGGAAGGCGGCAATATTTACAGAAACACGAAAGCTTAGCTCCTGACTTGACGCGGAGAACAAACGCTCAAGTGCTCCCCACACTGATAAAAGTGCAGGCGCAGTACTGGAATTCCAAATACTGAAATCGACAGCTTGAAAAGCAACATTGAAATCTTTGTTCTCCAGCAAACGGCAGGCGTCATGCCAGTTAAGCCGAGTCCATTCCAATTCATCGTCTCCGATCATTGGGAGGGGAATGCTCGCGTCCGGATATAGACGTGATGTATATATTTCCATCGGCCGAAGAATAGGTTCTTGTTTTATCGTAGGTATAGACAGGAACCGCTCAGAGGAAATGACAGGCACAAACACCGCGGTTGTAGCTTTCAGCCTGAGGAGAGCAACAATCCACCACACAGTGTTCAATTGATCAAGTGGACCCGGCTTACAATCGACGGGGACGAAAAGCTCTGCGAGGATGTCGATTCCGAAGCCGCCCCTCGCAGATTTCCAGGGCGTCGGGTGTGCTTTTCCTGGAGTGGCTGGAGCAAAGGCCATCAAGAATGGGGCCATGAAGTGAGCATATGTCTGAGAAATTACAACACCATGACCTAGGTCAGCCCGCTCTGTACCAAGAACAAAGCCGGAGAGCCCAGCGTAAATATCGTGAAGATTATCATCCATTGGAAAATGCCGAAACGGTAATCCTGATCTCACCTTAGAGGCCTTAATCGCCACCCTTCTTTCGTTGCCATGTGTCGAGTGCTGATCACTCGAGATCGCGCAGCAATTTCAAGCGACTATCAACTCATCGCGAACAAAGTGAAGTCTGATCAGGCGTGGAATCGAATCGGGTTCAAAATGACATCGCACCGCTTCGCGAACCATCTCTCGTAGTCCGTCCATGGAGTCCGCTTGAGTGAAGAGGGCATGGCCAAGGGCCCGAGCCTCGTAACCGCCCTCTGGTGACTCGTCCACGGCAAAGATGATTTCGGATTCGCTCATAGTGCGCAATTATAATCTTCGTCAGCATTGGCACCTTCGGTGCTTCGCAAAAAGAGCCGGGTAGTTTCTTGACCACAGCCAAAAATGTTAACGTTATCCCGACTGGAAGATCGTTCTCGGTCAATTGTAGCGATAACCCCATTGTCATAGTTCCGCTATGAAAACGTCGGTCTCCATTCCCGACGAAATATTCCAACAGGCGGAACGGCTGCCGCGGCGAACCCGGCAATCGCGTAGTCGCATCTTCAGCGACTCTCTCCGCGAATACTTAGCCCGCCACTCGCCCGAGGAAGTCACCAACGCCGTGAATCAGGCGTGCGCTGACATCGGAGAGACGCACGAATCATTTTCCGCATCGGCCGCCCACCGCATCCTGCGGCGAAGCCAGTGGTAATTTCCCAGGGCGACATATGGTGGGCAGAGTTCAGCGGGAGGAAGGTTCTCATCGAACGGCAGCGCTCAGGCAATGCGCGCCAGTGCTCTTCTCCCAAATCTCACTCATGCAGTAGCTGGAAGTATCGCTCCCGGCTCATGTCGGCCGTGCGCAGAAGATTCTTAATAATAAACACGGGAACTTGTTGATACACGGGAATTACCAGGGGCCGCTTCACCCCAGGTTTGGTGTAGATCAGATGGTCGCCATGTTGGCGAAGAAAAATGAATCCGTCTCGCTCAAACACTCCGACGAGCGCCTTGTAGTGAACAGGCCGGAGTGCGCCAGCCATTACCTTAGGCTCGCCACCGCACGGTCAAGCGAGACGAACTCAGGCCCAAGCCAGCGATCGCCCTCGCGCGAGTAGCCTGCCTCTGTCAATATCTCTTCCAGGGTACCCATTTCGACGCTAGTTTGAAGAAATGCCTGGACCGCATCGCGGATGTTCTTGCGCGCCTCGTCATCCGTGGATCCACAGGTAGACACATCAAGCTCAGGGACATATGCCACAAAGGCCTCTCCCTCCTTGAAGATGTGAAGGGTGTACGGGACCTCATACATAGGCAGTGTTGTTCTCCTCTGAAATTGAATGTGCCTGCGGCTCAGACATCCTGCCGCCTGTCCCGGCCAGCAAGGCGCCGTTCCAGCCTCTTCCTTATACTATTCCTCCGAACGATACCAGCAGTAAAGGCACGGCCGTGATCGCGATCTTCTGCGCTAATGAAATAACCCGCCCCTACGCCCCTGCTTTGCCCGCTAGGTGTCCTCGGTAGTTCAGCGCCTTCAATCCCAGGAACCTGGCTGCCGGGCCGAGTTCCTCCTCGATACGCAGCAACTGGTTGTATTTGGCGATGCGGTCGGTGCGCGAGGCCGAGCCCGTCTTGATCTGGCCAGCGCCCGTCGCCACTGCCAGGTCAGCGATGAACGTGTCTTCCGTTTCACCAGAGCGATGCGAGATGACCGTGGTGTAGCGGTTCTGGTGGGCGAGATTGATGGCGTCGATAGTCTCGCTGACCGAGCCGATCTGGTTCAGCTTGATCAGAATCGAATTGGCGACACCTTCGTCAATGCCCCGCTGCAACAGTTCAACATTGGTCACGAACAGATCGTCACCGACGAGTTGGATCCTGCCGCCCAGCTCATTCGTCACCAGCTTCCAGCCATCCCAGTCGTTCTCGGCAAAACCATCTTCGAGCGACACGATAGGGTATTGCCGCACCCAATCGCCCCAGAACTTCACCATCTGCTCGGCGGAGTGCTCGCTCTTATCCGACTTCTTGAAGACGTATTTTTTCTTCGCACTGTCGTAGAATTCGCTGGCCGCGGGATCAAGCGCAATCGCGATCTGCTCGCCCGGTTTGTAGCCTGCCTGAGTGATGGCTTCGAGCACCACTTCGATCGCTTCGACATTGGACTTCAGCGAGGGCGCGAAGCCGCCTTCATCGCCGACGGCGGTGTTGTAGCCGCGCTTCTTGAGCACGCCTTTCAGCACATGGAAGGTCTCGACGCCCCAGCGCAGCGCCTCGCTGAACGAGCTGGCGCCCACCGGCATCACCATGAATTCCTGGAAATCGACGTTGTTGTCGGCATGAGCGCCGCCATTGAGGATGTTCATCATCGGCGTAGGCAGCAGGCTGGCGGTGAAACCGCCGAGGTACTGGTACAGCTCGATTCCCAGGTGGTCCGCCATGGCCCGCGCTGTGGCCATCGAGACGGCGAGAATCGCGTTTGCGCCCAGCTTGCTCTTGGTTGGTGTGCCGTCGAGCGCGATCATGGCATTGTCAAGCTCACGCTGCTCGCTGGCGTCAAAGCCCTCAAGTTCGGGTGCGATCACCTCGTTGACATTGTTGACCGCCTGGAGCACGCCCTTGCCGCCATAGCGGCTCTTGTCACCATCGCGCAGCTCCAGCGCTTCACGCTCGCCGGTTGAGGCGCCGCTGGGCACCGCGGCCCGGCCCCGCGCTCCGCTTTCCAGAATGACATCGGCTTCAACTGTGGGATTGCCGCGGGAATCGAGAATTTCACGGGCAAGAATCAATTCAATTTGAGTCATACAGAAGTCCTGAATCTCTCGCCCATGGATTCGCTTACGCGAGGCGAAAGGGGTAGGAAACCAGCCATTATACGGGAGCGGCAAGGCGGCCTCAGTGACCGCGGCGCACACCCGGCAGGCCCGATCTGTTACAGGGTGATCCCGACAGTCATCCCAAATTGACCCGCGCGCGATAAAACCGTTTGCGGCTGCGCTGCGGGTTGGGTATCCTCTTTCGGAGCGGTCTTCGACGCACCCAGCGAGGTGCGCCACGCACGCCTGCTGGCCGGCGCTGCGACTGCTGAGGGAGTTCAAGCACATGTGGAAGCGAAAGGAAGACGAATTCACCACACCTAATCAGCCCGCCACAACCGGGCTGTCTGCGGGTCCGGTAACCGCTGCGCCACTGCGTCCGGCCGAACCCACGCGCCTCGATTCGCCTCGCAGCGGCGAGGTCGCCACCATCGGCAAGTCGGTCGTTGTCAAGGGCGAGCTCTCGGGCAGCGAAGATTTGATTGTGGATGGCCAAGTGGAAGGCTCAATCTCGCTGCGCGGACAGAGCCTCACGGTGGGCCCCAACGGGCGTGTACGCGCCAATGTCGAAGCACGAAACGTGATCCTCCACGGCCGCGTGGACGGAGATATTCATGCCTCGGAACGAGTGGAGCTGCGCAAGAGCGCTTCTTTATCGGGCGATATTGTGACGGCGAGGATCGCGATCGAGGACGGCGCTTTCTTCAAAGGAGCAATCGATATTCAGAAACCGGAGACTGCTTCCAGAGCTGAACCCAGGCCGCAGGCCTCCGCCGCGGGCGCAGCTCCGGCTGCTGCGCCGCAGTCCGCGCAGGGCACGCTGCTGGAGAGCAAGAAGTTCTAGAGCCATATCACAACGTCCCCGGCTAGTGCTAAAGCCGGCAATCGCTTCCGGGCTTCAGCCCACCACTGCGGTAGGTTGAAGCCCGTGGCTTTTGCCGGGCATAGCTGGGAACACCCCTTGCATTCAACCTACTCGACCAAACATGTGGGCAACGGCTCCAGAGAGTGCTCTGGAACCGTGCGCACAAGTGTGTTTCCCGAAATAAAACAGCGGGGTTATGCTCGGCAAGGTTTTGCCGATAAGGAGGATCAGACGACTTTTGTTACGAAAGGGGTCATACGAAATGGTGCGAAAACTTGCATTACTTCTACTTACCGTCACGCTAGGAAGTCTGCTTGTCACCGCTCAGCAAAGCACCTCGAAATTCGATATCTTCGGCGGCTATTCCTACTTCAACGGCAGCACCTCCGGCGTGAGCAACCACTACAGCCTGAACGGTTGGAACGCGCAGGCCACGTACAATTTCAACCGGTGGCTGGGAGCAACGGCAGATTTCGGCGGTTACTACGGCTCTCCGTTCGGCCTGAAGGCGAACAATTACACGTTCCTGTTTGGTCCGACAATCAGCATGCGCACGCCGCACTTCACGCCCTACCTGCATGCGCTCTTTGGCGCCGACCGTGCCCACACCACCTTGATAGGCGGATCGGTAACCGACAGCTCCTTTGCCATGGCGCTTGGCGGCGGATTCGATATTCCGGTAAAGGGCTGGATGTCGATTCGCGCCGGCCAGCTCGATTGGTTGCGAACCAATCACTTCAGCACCGGCCAGAACAATCTGCGGGTCTCGACTGGAGTGGTTTTCCATTTCGGCGAGTAGCCCTGAACAAATGCCCCCAACCCAGGCGCATGTCCGCTGCGTGCGCCTGTTGTCTTGCCGCCACAATCGCTCGAGACGGTCCTAAAAAACCAAAGGACCGCGCAAGGCGGTCCGGTTTCCATTCTTACGATTAGCAATGCCTCGACTCATACTCCCGTCTTAGGCTGGTTCTGCGGGACCTCCTCAGCCTTCTTCACCGCCGCCTCCGCCGCCTCGAAACCGATGCGGGAATGGGTTCCGTCGCAGAAGGGCTTGTTCACCGACCCGCCACAGCGGCACAGGGAAAACGCGGTCTTGCCGGTCAAGTCGTAAGGATTGCCATCGGCATCCACCAGCTCGATCGCGCCCTCCGGCGCCTCCACCCGAAAAGGGCCGTTCTTGCGCGCCGTGATTTTGACTTGGGCCATGTATCCTCCATGAGTGCTCGACGCCTGGCGTCGTTGCTCCATTGTAGTGAGCGGTCCCTGAATAGTGAAGCGCGGGCCAGTTTTGATTGGGAAGCCGAAAGCGGATAGCGGCTGGCTGGCTACTTCTTGAAGGTAACGTTCACCAGCAGCTTCTCGCCTTCGACATCCACAACGTTGCAGAAAGTACGGTCGCCACGGCGGCTGAAGTCCAGGCCGACGCGGCTCCGTCCGATGCGCAGGTTGCGAATGTAGAGGTGGTCAAGCCAATCGGGCAGCAGCGGATTGACGATATTCAGTTCTTTGCGCGGCGCGGTGGGACGCAATCCCAGCACCGAAGCCAGGATTAACAACATCGCGCCCGATGCCCACGCCTGGGGAGAGCAGGAGACCGGATACTGCACCGGTTCGTCGTATTCGCGGCGCTGCACCCCGCAGAACAGCTCCGGCAGGCGATAATCGCGGAAGGTAGAGGCCGCCTGATAGAGGGATGTGAGAATGCGTAGGGCGCCATCGCGCATCTCGTTCACCGCCATGCCGTGCGCGATGATCGAATTATCGTGCGGCCACACCGAGCCGCGATGGTAGCTAAGCGGATTGAAGACCCGCTCTTCCTGCGACATGGTGCGCCAACCCCAGCCGCTGAACATGTCATCGCGCATCAGCCGGCTGCTCACCAGGCGCGCGCGCTCCTTGCTGATAATGCGCGTGAACAGGAGATGTCCCGCGTTGGAGGCGATCACCTCCAGCGGTTTTTTCTCCGCGTCCAGCGCCATCGCGTAAAAGCCCCGGCTGGGCACCCAGAATGCACGATCGAAGCGCTTTGCCAGCTCAGTGGCATCGCGCTTCAGTTTGTCGGCGGTTTTCATGTCGCCGAAGTTTCGCAGCAGCGACGACATGCGGTACTTGGCATCGTAGACGTAGCCCTGCACTTCGCTGAGGGCGATGGGCGTCTTGGCCACTGAACCGTCGCGGTGCATGTTGGCGTCCCAGGAGTCTTTCCAGCCCTGATTCGTTAGACCTTTGGGCGAGCGCCGCTGATACTCGACGAAACCGTCCCCGTCCAGGTCGCCGTACTTATCGATCCATTCCAGCGCGGCATAGGCGTTGGGCAGCAGTTCCTCGACCAGTTGCTCGTCGGCGGTCCAGTTGAAGGTCTCGCTCAGCAGGATGAGGAACAGGGGGGTTGCATCCACCGATCCGTAGTAGGGGCCGAACGGCATTTCGCCGTCGCGTGTCATCTCTCCGGCGCGATACTCATGCAGGATCTTGCCCGGCTCCTCGTCGCGCCAATCGTCGTATTCCTTGCCTTGATGACGGGCCAGCACGCGGAGAGTGTCAATCGCCAGCTGGGAATTGACCGACAGCGACTGGTAAGCCGCGATGATGGAGTCGCGCCCGAAGATGGTGGCGAACCATGGTATGCCGGCGGCGATGATGTGCTGATCGCCATCGGGAATCTGCAAGGCATGGAAGTCGCCGATACTGGTTTTCAGCAGTCCGTCGAAAACGTCGTTGTCGGTTTGAAAATTGGTGGAGCTGGCTTCCCAGCGCGCGAAGTTGGAACGCCGTTGCCGCAGGTGATGATCGAATTCGTAAATCTGCGCCCGAGAAGCACGCCCCTCCACGAGAGGGGTAATGGACATTTCCAGCCGAACCCGCTTCAGCGGCTCCAAACGGAGGTCCCAACGCGCGACGCGCTCCTGGATTTCCGTCGGCCTGGGAGCAAACTGAATCAAGGTTTCCCGCATGACGTTGTCCAGCCCACGGTAGTAAAAGGCGATGCTTTGCTCGTGAACCAGTGGCTGGTAATACTGGCCATGCCGTTGCCGCGCCACGCCACGCACCTGGAACACATCGACGAAATCGGCATCGAACTGAATTTCGACCGTGAAGTCCACCGGCGTCAGATTGAAGTTCTCGAAGCTCATCCGATCGAAAAGGATTTCTGAGGCCAGCAATTGTTCGCGCCGTATGTGCACCGTGTTCTCGGGCAGATCGAAGGAGTCACGCAGGGTGATGTTGCCGGTGGTCAGCTCGATTTGCGAAGAAAACGTCTTTTCGGTCGCCGACGACAGCACCACGGCGCGATGCCCGCCAATACGCAGCTCGAGATGGCTGAGAAACCGGGTATCGTCATGAAAGAAGCCGACATCGGGAGAGCCGGCCGGATAAATATCGCCAGAGACACTGGTTGCGCTGAAGGTTTTGCCCTCGATCAGCGTAAGATTGTCGACTTTACGCGGCTCCAGCGTCTGGAACGCGATGCGGGGCTCCAGATGTGGCGACGGAATTTCGATGAGCTTTTCGTCGGGGACTGTCAGGTACGTGCTCATGCTTGCCGGCTACGTCTCTCCTCAGGCCACCATCGGTATCGTACTGGCGGTTTTGCCCGGCAAGCTGTCCTCGCCGGCGAGCTCGCGATAAAGCATGAGATAGTCCGCCACCATGCGATCGGCCGAAAAGTACTGCTGACAATATTGTCGCACCATCGCCGGCTGGAAGACGCCGGGCAGAGCCCTGGCGCGCTCCGCCATCTCTGCCGGACCACTGCAGACGAAGCCCGAAATTCCATCGCGTATGACTTCCGGCACGGCCCCTCCGGGCAGTGCCAATACCGGCGTGCCGCAAGCCATTGCCTCGATCATTACCAGTCCAAACGGCTCGTCCCACTGGATTGGAAAGAGCATGGCCATGGAGTTTCCCAGCAATTCGTTCTTCCCTTCCAGATCGGCTTCTCCCACATATTCAATGAACTTGCCGTCGATGTGCGGCTTGATCTTGCTGTCGAAATAATCGCGGAATATGGGCTGCACTTCGCCGGCGATTTTCAGCGGAATGCCGCATTGCTTCGCGACTTCAATGGCAAGATGCGTTCCTTTAATAGGAGCGATGCGCCCCAGAAAACTTAGGTACTCCTGCTTACGGGTTTGTAGGCGATAACGGTCCAGATCCACTCCGTGGTGAATCGTGCGAATGCGCGGCATCTGCTCCTGCCGGCGCTGGTACTCGCTTATGGCCACAAACTCGACCTGCGGGAAAAAGTTATAGATCTCGCTTAAGGCTGCTTCATGAACATGATGCATGGTGTAGAGGAATTTGCAGTTGACGTGGCGGGTAAACATGAGTGCTGACACATTGTGAAGATGAACGAGGTCGCAATCCTTGCCGGCGTCCCCAATTGCCCATGACGCATGATTGAAGTCCTTGAGGTTGTCGAAGACTTCGCCGTCGATGGGCCACTGGCCATTTTTGTAAATCCAGCGGGTCTCGACTCCAACCGTTGACTCGCCATTGCTGTAAACTACAACATCAACTCCGAGGTTCTTCAGCCCCTCCGCAAGTTGCGCGATGAACAGTTCTGTTCCTCCATATTTTTTGGGGGGCACGGGAAGAAAGGGTGGTGATACCAGAGCAACTCTCATTGAAAATTCCTTTGTTTGGCGCTGCGAAAGTTAGGAACAATCTTTCTCGTGCAATTAGAGGAGCTACTGTCACTCACTATGATGCGAATTTCGGGGTTGGCGTCGGACATCTGAGCTGGATTCAGAACCCGGCGACGCTGCTCGATGGAGTTCGGAATCCTCGCACGGGTTGACCACAGTGCCGCTGCAGGCAGCAGAGATCGGGCGAATTACCAGACCGCTTTGCGCCCGCCCTCAAGCGCTAGCTCGCGGTGCGGAAAGCACCGCTTCCACCGCCCCCTCGAACTGCTTTGCCCGCTCTTCGTTGCTATGCTCAGCCAGCACCCGGGCTTGTGCGTTGCGGCCAATCCGGCAGGTTTCCTCCTCGGGCAGTTCTGTCAAATAACGCACTACATCATCCGACGTAGCGGGAAGAAGGATTTCTTCCCCGGGACGGAAGAAGGCGTCGAGTCCGGGCCAATTGTCGGAAACGATCGTTGCTCCGCAGGCAGCGGCTTCAAACAGCCGTACCGAGGGCGAATAGCCCGCCATCACCATGTCTCGCCGGGTCAGGTTCAGGGTCAGTCGCGATGAAGAATAGAAGCTGGCGTGCCATCGCGGGTTGAGGTGGCGAATTCGGCGCACGTTTGCCGGCCATTTCAGCTGCTTGGGATACTGCGGGCCGGCAACGATGAATTTTCTGTCCGCCAGGCGACTGGCCGGTTGGGTTAACAGGTCTTCCATCTTCGGCTGGCGATCGGGCGAGTAGGTCCCCATATAACTCAAATCGCAAGCGAACCTTCGGCTCACCCGAAACCGGCGGTACTGGCGGGGATCGAAGGAGCAGTAGAGCGGTGTGGCCCAGGGCGCGCCGAAGCGTTGCTCGATTTCCGCCAGCATGGGCCCGCCGGTGAAGCTGAAATAAATGTCAAGAGCAGGAATTTGCCGCCCTTCCAGATAGCTGGTCCGGCCGCCAGCTCGCAAGCCGGTGACCGTGATGGGCGTGTCAATGTCGTAAAAGGTCTTGACGCGCGCTTTGGAGTCGCTCATCTCGTCGATGGCGGCAATACCATCGGCAAAGTAGGAACCCACCAAGGCGACGTCGGCCCCTTTTAGTGCCGCGCGCGCCTCGGGTAGCACAGCCTGCCAGTCATCGTAAAGACGAAGCCGGCAAAAGTCAGGGTTGGGCAGATCGCGGTTGGAGGCATACCACTCGACATCTTTCTCGAAGAATGTGATGTCGTGTCCGCGCGCGTGTAAGCCGCGCAACAGCGCGCGATAGGTGGTGCCATGGCCATTTCCCCAAGTGGATGTGACAGACAATCCGAAAACGACTATTTTCATTGAAGGAGTGATTGCAGCTGGCGTGCCGACAACAGCGGGAATGTTTCATTCCCGACCACCCCGCCCGCAAGCTGAGTTGGATGCGCGCAGCCGTCTCCGCGACGGCACAATGTCGGAATTGTCCGTGGTAACTCTTGAGTAGGAAATGGCGTGCGAGCACAACCGTGGTCTTAAACCGCCGCGCAGCTCTCGGCGGCCTGGCCTTCTACCATGGTAGAAACTATTCACTCCCTTGCCTGCAAAAACACGTCATAAATTTTTGGAACCGTGGCACTCATCTGCTTCATTACAATAGTGCCAACATAACGCATCTGGTTGCCATATTCATCGGTACGGCTGCTTTCGCGATACTGCAGCGGAATAGCCAGAACGCCAGCCTCGTCCATCGTCCCGCAGTTACCCGCGAAACTTACGTTCGGCGGACGGAAGCGGCACAGTCGCAGCTCTTTCCAGATGGCGTCGTTTTTGTCGATTCGACCGTCGCCATTGCCGCCTTGCAGGCGCTCGTCAAACATCGCCAGCGCCAGAAACCCGTTTCCATGGTAAACGGGATACTCTCCGGTTGCCGCGTAGGCTTGGTTGTCGCTTCTGACTCTCTCGGCTGCTTTGTCGGGATCGATAGGCTGCCAACTGAGATTGCCGAACAGGTTCAGCTTAGAACTGTGCAGAATCCCGTCACCTTGCTGGAAGCCGCAACAGACGCTTTTCTTGTCGAGGGCCAGAAATTCGATGTCGCGATCGGGATTGGTCCAGGCGATGTGAACCTCCTTGCCGGAACCACGTCCAAAGAAGTCCCAAAACACCCCATGCTCCACGTCGGTGAAGGCGTCGTCAAAGTCCTTGCCTTCCATGTCCACCACCACGGGGGATCCCAGCGTGGAGGTAAGGTGTCGGCAAGCGTTAACGTCCATTGTCGGAAGGATATACTGGTCCACAAAATGGCCGTAACCGGTGAGATGGTAATAGAAAATTGGTTGCCCGTTCCCGTCAAAGCCGATCGAGGTGTAGTTGCAGTACTGAGGAATGGCCCCTGTGTCACAATTGACAGTGTTCATCGCAGCGTTGCCGTAGCTGGTAGAAGTGAATCCCATGCTCCCGTTTTTAACGTACTCATTCTGGCCGGGAAGGTGAACGCTGTAAGACCATCCCGCTATCTCCCCTGTCTCGCTGGTGTACGCCCCGCTCCAGGATGAGGTAGCCGTCACATTGCAATCGTAGTTATGGTTTACTGGGTTCCATGGGCCAGCCACATAAGTGCAATGCTCAGAGTTGGTGCCACCCCAGGTGTGTGCTCTCCAGGTGTGTGCTCCCCAGTTGTGTTCCGTCAGAATCGAGACTCCGTGGGGAATGGTGTGGTCAAAACTGCCATCGTCGTAGTCGGTGCAGTGACCCAAACCTCCTCCACAGGTATCTGGGTCGCAGAGGTTGTCTTGCGGGAAAGCTATTCCCGCCGCCAGAATCAGGAAAACCAAAAGGTATGTCGTGTACTTCGTGGTTTAGCTCCTTTCAAGGGTGAATCGAAGCTTGTTTGGGGAATTATCATCGTTTACTCCCTAAGTGCTTTATAATGCTTCAACAAAACCACGGCAATGACAAAAGCCGATGACGAAGAAAGCGAAAACCTCGCGCCGCCCCGGAACGCGCCGCGCCGCCTAACTGCAATTTGGGCCGTCGAGGGCAGGGAATCTCGTGAATCTCCGCCGACACGTGCTCCACCAGCCCCAGTCTCCGCTTCAAAGTGGTCCCGTACGCTGTGTCCTGCTGGCCGGCAAGCACCTCATTCAGTTCTTGTTCCTCCTGGAAGAGAAAGTCAGCCATCAGCTCAGTCAGTTCGGAATCGAGGCGCAAATCCCGGGCTAACACCTTCTCCAGCAGATGGTCGCAGGGCCGAAGCGATCGAAAGTCATTGTTAAGCTCGACATCGCTGCCTGCGGGGGAGATTGGAGCGGGCATTGTATCAACTCGCTTGAGCAGAATGTCGGCAAGCAAATGCCATTCGTCCGATTTCAGATAGAGCTGCATGACTCCTCCCTCTGACTACCGCGCTACTCTCTCGCCGAGACTAGAGCGCAGTTGGGCACCAGCATGGCATTCTCGCCGGGATGTTCAACGGGTCCCATCTCCCCCACTGTCGTCGTGGATGAGACCCGCTGCGGCCCAGCGATAAGGCTGCTGTGAGCGCCTCCGACGATCACCCGCCGTCTTATTCGCCGCGCACGGTCAATACCGGGCAAGGTGCGTTCAGTAGGACGTGGTGCAGCGTCGTCCAGGGCAGGTGAGTCGAAACTGCGCCTGCCGCATGGGAACCCATCACGATCAGAGCGGCGTTTCGGGTCTCCGCTATGCGAAGTATCTCCACTTCGGGAGTCCCGATCTCCACCTCGATCTCAGGTTTGCACTCCAGATCAACACCCCGGGGAACCATCCGCCGCATCTTCTCGCGGTCTTGTTGTTTCCAGTCCAGCAACTCCGCTTCCGACGCCGCCTCGCTCTCGATGACGTGCAACAAGGTAAGCTCGGAGCGGTCCTCTTCGGCCAGCGCCACGGCATAACTCAGAGCGCGACTGGATCCAGCGGAAAAATCGGTGGCATACAAGATATGGGCAAAACGTTTGGGCAACTCCGGCGGGACATGAACCGCAAGCGTCATTACCGGACAATTGGCATGGCGCATCACGGTTTCCGCAGTAGAACCCAGAAACAGCTTCTTGATTCCCCCGCGTCCGTGAGTGCCCATGACAATCAGGTCGATGTTGTTGTCGCTTAAGACCTCGGCCAGCGTGGCCCAGATCTCGCCCGTGCGCACTATGGTTCGGTGTGGAACGGACGCCAGCTTCCCTGCTTCTTCCAGTTGTTTCATGCTGGTTTCAGCGTTCTGTCGCATGGCCTCGCCCACGTCGATCCACGCCTCACCTGCGGCCACGAAACTTTCCGTGGGAAGAACGTGGGTAAGGAACAGGGTAGCGTCGTAGCGTCGGGCGAGAGACATAGCACATTCCAGGGCGTTTTGCGCCTCGGGAGAGAAGTCGGTTGGCAGCAGGATTCTGTTGATGGCTATGCGGGAGAGCTTCGTTTGCGTTGCCATAGCACACCTCCCATCCAGGTGCATGAAGAGACACTTCCCCACTTACCCATATTTACCGCAAATCATCGAGCAAGTCGGTGACCGCAGTCACCCCAGCGCATGATGAATTCCGGAATTGAAACTGTGTACTCGTAGCCCGAGCTGCCGCTCCCATCACGTTCTCCCACGAGCCATGTGCTCATTTTGGGCGTGTGGGCTTTCGCTGTGGTCTTTTGTCACTGACATTCATCCCGGCATCCGCATACTCTTAGCAAAAAGAGCCGGTAGGACTCACCAGGGAGGTACGGAGATGAAGGCTTATATTGTGATCACAACCAAAGCGGGGGCGGCTCGCGACATCGCCCAGGCCATGGCGGCGTTGCCCGGAGTGAAGATGGCGGATGCCTGTTGGGGCACTGGCGATGTGTACTCGGTGGTTGAATTTCAGGCCTGGAAGGATCTGAATGCCCTGGTCATCGACAAACTACAGGTGATGCCGGGTGTAGAAAGAACTGAGACCCATGTAGCCGTCCAGACTTAAACAAGATAATTCCCCTGACCGTAAGTGACGGTTGCCGGGTTTCGGTGTCAGCCATGGACAATACGCTCGGTTTGGTGATGACGGGAGGCGGGGCGCGCGGGGCTTATCAAGCCGGGGTCCTCAAACGCATTGCCGAGATTCCACGGATTCAAAGCCACGGTAACCCCTTTCGTATTATTGGGGGGGCTTCGGCGGGCGCGATCAACGGTTCTGCCCTCGCCGCGGGAAGCGATGACTTTGTTCTGGCCGCACGGGTCCTGACCACCCTGTGGTCGCATCTCCAGCCGACCGACGTTTTTCGCTGTGATGTTCTCGCCCAGGCCCGTAACTCCCTCACCTGGATCATGGACCTCTCCTTTGGGGGAATTCTTGGCGGGGGCAACGCGCAGTCGCTGCTGGATGCCAGTCCGTTGCGGAGTTTTCTATCGAGGCATCTGGATTGCAACCGCATTCAGACCAACATCAAGAAAGGAAATCTGTACGCCCTCGCCATTTCCGCCACCAACTATCATTCGGGGAAAAGCTACCTCTTCATTCAGGGTGCAAAGGGCCACCCCATGTGGCACCGCAGCCGGCGAGTGACCCTGGCCACCAAAATTACCGTCGACCACATTTGCGCGTCCGCAGCCATTCCCCTGGTCTTTCAGCCTGTGAGTCTCAAGACCGCGCGCGGCACCGCTTTCTTCGGCGACGGATGCGTGCGTCTGCAACAGCCGCTCAGTCCCGTCATACGCCTCGGAGCCAAGCGACTCTTTGCCATCGGGGTGCGCGGCGAGGACCTGGAGCATCCGGAAGAGGCGGCGGACAAAAGAGATCCTTCTCTGGCGCAAGTGTTGGGCGTGCTGTTTAACGTGATGTTCCTCGACCACCTCGCCACCGACGTCGAACACCTGCAGCGTTTGAATCGATTGTTGCGTGAAGGACATATCAGCCAGACCGGCCTTCCAGGGTGCGAGAAGATGCGGCCCCTCGTTCCGCTGCTCATCACTCCCTCCGTCGATCTTTCTGAACTGGCGTGGGAGCACCAGCGGGACATGCCCTACCTCATCCAGTATTTTGTCAGCAGCCTGGGTCGCGACGCTGCCTCCTGTTCCGACCTAATGAGCTACCTGCTATTCACCTCGAAGTACACCCAGGCGCTCATCGACATTGGATATCAGGACGCCAGTAAGCGCATCGATGAGATCGAACATTTTCTCTATTCGTCGGATTACCGGGATAATGGAGGTCCATCCCGCGCAGTGGTGCGAGCGGTTAAGTCCAAGCGCATCGGCTCCCAGGCAAACCTCAGGCGACCGTCTTCGCGTAGGTAAATCGTCGTCCGTTGGACGTTCCTCATTCCTCGGATTTTGGGGGTGGAACAAACGACTTCCTACGCTGCCCGAGCAGGCCATCCTGCCATCAAGCCTGTGGCCAGGCGGTTGCCATAGAGCAAGGCGCTCCAATACACCGCAAGCCAGTCGCGTACAGAAAGAGGCCAGCCCAGGTTGGCCGGCTTTTTCAGCCAACGTTCCAGCAAGCGCTGCACAACCACCGATTCCAGGCTCGCCGTCGACCCGGCGATGTCGTGCACAATGCCATCCAGCGTAAACAACACTTTACGCAGCATGACCAGCTGACTGGGCAATCGCACGCCCTGCCACGCGGTCCGCTCCAGCAGCCGCACCACATCCACGGCCCGCGGCAGCGCGGGGAACGGCCGTTCGGCGAAGAACTCGGTAACCTGCTCGCGGATGATGCGCTTCTTCCACGCGGGCCGCTTCTTACCCCGCGCGCTGAGCGATTCCATGAATTTGCAAACGCCCTCAGTATCGCGCAACAGGATCATCAGGAACAGCATGGCAAATTGCCGCCGCTGCTCCTCGCTTATCTGCGCCGTGAGTGCCCAATCGAGCAAGGTAAGCGTGCCGGTTCGCTTGTTGTACAGCAGGTTCCCGGCGTGTGGGTCGGCATGGAACATGCCGCTGCCGCCCGGCGTCAGCAGAGGAATCCCGATAACAGCGTCGATCAGGCGCTCGGCGACCCGGCTCCGTCGCCAGCTCGGCATGCCTGTCACGGCGCTGGTGATCTTCTCCCCATGCTCCTCGGTTAGCGCGGTGATCGTGGGAGTCGACAAGGGCCGGATTACACCCGGTATGCGGATCGATCCCGCCGAATGGTAGATATGCGCCGCCTTCCTCAAGTTCGTCTGCTCGCGCACAAATCCCACTTCGTGCTGGAGTAAGCGGCGAACGTCCTGGAAGGTTTCCGGCAGGACGTGTTCGGCGATGCCGTATTCGCGGTGCCTGGATCCAAGATGTTCCGCCAGCCGGGCCAGCAACTCCATGTCCTCGGCAAAGCAATCGGGAATGTAAGGCTTCATCACCTTGAAGACCCCTCGTTCCCGTTGCTGCCGTTGCGGGTTATACCAGGTAAATCGCACGACGGCGCTGACGCTGGCCTCGGCGAAGATTTTGCTGTCAACTTCAACCTGGTACTGCTGGAGCCTGGGCCCGAGGTTCTGCACGATCAAGGTTTGAATCTCCTCTGTGCTTACGTCGCAGATGTCATTTTCCAGTCGGGTCAGCTCGCGCCGTAACGCGCGGTTCAAATGCCGGTTCCTGGCAATCACTTGCCCGAGCTTTTGCAGTCCGGGGACTCTGGCGATCAGACGCAAAAGACGCTTTTCCGGCGAGATATTAGCTGGAAGCTCAAACTGCTCAATCAGTTTGGGAGCAAGCCGGGCACTCGAAAGATGTGACCCGAAAAACAGCATGGCGTCGCGAACCAGTGGACGCCACTCGGCATAGTGTTCGGGAACCAGGCGCTTGACCGAAAGGGCCTGGACCACCCAACCGCTGGCCTCCTCACGAAGATTCTGGCCACCAGGACCGTCCAGCATTGCGGCGAGCGCACCCGTCCGTTCAGCGCTGGGCAGTTGCAGGAAAAACGCCACACGTGGATCCCTGAAGGACAGCCGGCTGAACTGGCCGGCAAAAGATCTCTCCCCATCGTTTTTGCCAGCGCCACTCGCGGCGGCATGATCCTGCTTCATTCTTATTAACATCGCCGATTTCGGCGGTGCCTGTCAGTGACGATGAAGCAAGAAAAAGGAATCGTTGCGGCCTGAGAATTCGAAAAACCGACCACTGATCATGCAGGCAGTCAGGTATTTCGGGCTGTCCGAAATCCAAGGCCCTCGCAAGTCGAGTGTCGAACCCCTGGCGCGAGAGTTGTGCCAAATCGTGCTTCATACCGTTTCGAAACCAGTTCACAGCTCCCTGTGACTCGGCTCACCGCACGTAGGAGCCATCCCACCTACACTGAATGTGGTCTTATTTCCCCGCAAGTTTGCGGGACTCCATGGAGGAGCTATGTATTCTCAGAAACGCATGATCGCTGTCGTGGTGACGGTGTTCATGGCATTGGCATGCACTACTATGCTCGCGGCCAAAGATAATCCTATGGGTATTGCTGAAAAGCAGACCATCAAATTCACCGCGCCAACCGTTGTCGGCGGAACTCTGCTGCCGGCCGGCGACTACAACATCACCCATCAGATGACAGGTCAAACCCACGTCATGATGTTCAAGCAGATTCGCGGAAATGCCGAGGTCAAGGTCAATTGCAATCTCGTGCCCCTGAAGAACAAGGCAGAACGCACTGAGCAGACCTACACCACCAACGCCAAAGACGAGCGAGTGCTGACGGAAATGACGTTTGCCGGCGACAAAGCCAGTCACGTGCTCGTGCAGTAGTAACTACACGGAAGAGGCTTGAATGGCAGAGGCGGCCTCTAACGGCCGCCTTTCGTCTTAGTGTGGGGCCATCGCCCGCATGATCGCCCGGAACTCCTCATCGCTGACCAGGCCACCGAGAGCGATAGCTTTGCGTTTCACAGCTTCTAGCACCGCCGCGCGCTGCGACTCAGGGACATCGACGGCCAACTCCTCCGCCTTCAGCCGAATGCTCTCGAGGCCGCTCTTCTTCCCCAGCACGATGCCCCGTCGAGCACCGACGAGCTCGGCAGCGTAAGGCTCGATCGCCTCCGGAGTATGGAATTGGCTGGCAACCGCGCCGCTTTCGCGCAGGAAGAGATTGTCGCCGATCAGCGGCTTCCAACCCTCGAGCTGGTACTTCCCTGCCCGGCGCACGACGTCCGATACTTCGCGGATTCGCTCCAGGTTCATCTCGACCTGCAAACCATAAAGGCACTTCAAAGCGAGTGCCACTTCCGCGAGATCGGCATTGCCGGCGCGCTCGCCCATGCCGTTGATGGTTCCATGAATCCAGGTCGCTCCACCGCGGACGGCAGCAATCGCTGCGGCAGTGCCCAGCCCAAAGTCGTTATGGCCATGCCAATGAATGGGAGTGCCGTTGCCGACCCAATCTCTCGCCCAGCGCACCAGGTACTCGGCGGCTTCCGGTGTGCAAACGCCAATGGTGTCGACGAGTACGATTTCTTGCGCTCCGGCTTCGAGTGCCGCGGAATAGACTTGTCGCAGGAATTCGAGGTTGGCGCGGCTGCCGTCGACCCCAAAAAATGCCACGCGAATACCATTGCTGGAGGCGTACCGGATTGCCTCCGTCGCGCGCCGCACTGCCTCCTCGCGGCTGATGCCATACGCCTTCAGCTTGATATCGCTGACCGGAACTTCGATCACAGCAGCTTGCATTCCCAGGCGAAGGAGTTCTTCCACATCGCCCCGAGTGGCGCGCGCGAATCCCCAGACTTCGGCGTGCTTCAGTCCGGCGCGTAGGATAAGCGCAATCGCTTCGCCATCTTCGGCCGAGACCTTGGGGAAACCAGCTTCAATGCGGCCGATGCCCAGCTCATCGAGTTTCTTGGCGATTTCCAGTTTCTGCTGCGGAGTGAAAACGACGCCAACCGTCTGCTCGCCGTCGCGCAGCGTGGTGTCGTAGAACCGAATGGTTTGCGAGCGGTCAAAGCTGGGACGCACGTCGGGACGTGCGTTCAGCTCCGTCGTCCAGACTTTGCCGGCCAAATCGCTCATCGAGATCGTCCCTGCTGAGCGGCAGTTTGGGGTTCCGGCGCTTTCGCGCCGTAGGCCTGCTCCCACGAGATCACCGGATTGCGCAGGATGCCGATCTTCTCGATCTCGCATTCCATTACGTCGCCCGGCTTAAGAAACCAAGCCTTCGGATCGGGACTGAATGCGGCCACGCCCGAGACCGTTCCGGTTGAGACCACATCGCCTGCGCTGTACCCCATGGCCGAGTAGTGTGCCAGGATCTCGGGAATAGTTACCGACATCTTGCTGCTATGCGAGCGCTGCCGCGGTTCGCCGTTGACCCGCAGCTCCATTGCGAGATTGTGCGGGTCAGGTATCTCGTCGGTGGTAACGATGTGCGGGCCCAAGGGGCAGAACGAATCGATGCCTTTGCAGAAGCTGAACACGCCCGACTTCATCTCGTTCCGTTGGATGTCGCGCGCGGTGATATCGTTGAAGATCACATAGCCGCCGACGTACTGCTCGGCTTCTTTCGCCGCGAAATGCTTGCCGGCTTTCTTCAGAACGACAGCCAGCTCCAGTTCGTAATCCAACTCCTGGGTGAGATGAGGCGGAAAAATGACGGGTTCGTCGGGTCCGATAATGGCGTCCACGTTCTGGAAAAAGACGATCCACGGAAGCACCGGATGCGAGAAGCCGGCCTTTTCCGCCTCGTGGTGATGCTCGCGAAAGTTGCCGGCGGTGTGGAAGAACTTCTTCGGAATGATTGGCGCCTTGATATAGATCTCTTTGCGGCGAAAGAAGACCGGCTCCCCGTCCGCTCCGTGCTCGGCATTTTGTTCGATCGCGTACTCGAGCGCGGCGCGAGCGGCGTCAAGACTGTGGTCGCCGCCTTCAAACAACAGACGCATGTCGGGCGGAACGATCGCGGAAGCAACACGGTCATAACCGGAGTCGCGCTGAACCTCGCGAAGATACAGACGATAAGCGGCAGTCAGATCGGCAATGCGGCTGTCAGGCGCGAGGGCGCCGATGTGCTGTCCGGCCAATTTGTCGCGGAAGCTTACCAGCTTCATGATGAGCCGTCCCGCTGCATCTCACCGGCGCGGACCTCTGCCATGCTGGCAATGCGATCGCGCTGGCCCTTTCGGTATGGCACTACTCGCCGGCCGCCTCACGATCGGCGAGCAGCAGCGCCTGGGTTTGACTGATGCGGCCGGCGGGAATCGAAGGATCGGCTGCGCGCAGTTTTGGAAACGCCGTCACTTTGTCCTTGCCGCTCACCAGCCATAGAATGCGACGCGCGCGATTGATCACGGGATAGGTTAGGGTCATCCGCCGGCGGCCCTGGTACACACCCGTGATCGCGACGTCAGCATCGGTCACGTTCAGCACCGGATCGTTGGGAATAAGCGACGCCGTGTGACCATCGGGGCCCAGGCCCAAGTGAGCAAGATCGAGCACCGGCGGTTTGCCGGCAACGCCTTCCAGGGTGCGCGCATATTCTTTGGCCGCGGCCTCGACATCGGAGGACTCTACGGGCATAGGGTAGATCTGCCCCTCCGGAATGGGAGCATGTTCCAGCAAGCTGGCCCGCAAGTGCATGTAGTTGCGGTCAGGATCGCCGGCCGGGGCAATACGCTCATCGATCTGGAAGACATGTACATTGGCCCAAGGGACATCCTCATGGGTCAGGTCGGCCAACATCAGCCACGGACTCTTGCCGCCGCTTACAGCCATGACAAAGCGACCGCGCGCGGCAACGGCGGCGCGGGCATCGCCGGCGATTACGGCGGCCGCGCGCTTGGCCAGAGAGGCGCCATCGGGAAGGATCTCAACGTTCATCGTGGCTCCGAACTATAAAAAACATGGGGCAATTGGCGGCGCGGGTGAAGCCGCGCCCCTTCAAAACACCTTCGCTCATCTCGCTACTTCCCTGCTGCCTTCTCGAGGTGTCCGCCGAATTCATAGCGCATCGCGGACAATAGTTTGTCCGCAAAGTCGGCTTCGCCCCGCGAACTGAAGCGCTCGTACAACGCGGTAGTCAGCACCGGTGACGGCACCGCCTCGTCGATACTGGCTTTGATCGTCCACCGACCTTCGCCCGAATCGGAGACACGCCCGGCAAACTTTGCGAGCTGCGGATCCTGCAGCAGGGCCGCCGCCGTTAAGTCCAACAGCCATGAGGCAATCACGCTGCCGCGACGCCAAACCTCGGCGACGTCGGGCAGGTTGAAATCGAACTCGTAGTGCTCGGGATCGCGCAGCGGCGTGGTCTCCGCGTCAATCTCGCCCTTTCTCTTGCCAACATCCGCGTTTTTCAGGACGTTCAATCCCTCGGCATAAGCCGCCATAATGCCGTACTCGATGCCGTTGTGCACCATCTTGACGAAGTGCCCGCCGCCGTTCGAGCCGCAGTGCAGGTAACCCTCCTCCGAGGTACCGCCAGCCTTCTCGCGGCCGGGCGTGCGGTCGATGTCGCCCCGGCCGGGCGCAAGCGTCTTGAAAATGGGATCGAGGTGTTGCACCGCCACTTGCGGGCCGCCAATCATCATGCAGTAGCCGCGCTCCAGGCCCCACACGCCGCCGCTGGTGCCCACGTCGACATAGTGGATGCCCTTCGGGGCCAGATCTTTTGCGCGCCGGATATCGTCGATGTAATAAGAATTGCCGCCGTCGATGAGGATGTCGCCGGATTCCAGGTAAGGGACGATGCCGGCTATGGTCTCGTCCACGGCCGCAGCGGGTACCATCAGCCAAACTGCGCGCGGCTTCTCCAGTTTCTTTGCAAAATCCGCCAGCGACGAGGCTCCGGTCGCCTTCTCTTTCACCAGCTCTTCCACGGCCTTCGGAAACATGTCGAAGACCACGCAGTTGTGTCCCGCCTTCATAAGCCGCCGCACCATGTTGGCGCCCATCCGTCCCAGACCTACCATTCCGAGTTGCATTTCGTGGCTCCTTTTGTTCCGAAGAAAAATTTGTCGCGCAGTTTCGTCCCTGGTCCCATCGTTCCAACACCGCGGGAAGATGGCATACTCGGGGAGGGTGTTTACGATGAAGCCTTCGCGGCCCTGCGCAATGCCGGGTCTCCGAGTGTACTGCAAGCGAGACTAACAGAAAAGTCCACCGGCATTCCGGTAGTGGTGCCGTTTGGTTCGTGGCTGGCTTAGTCGCAGTTGTCATCCCGAGCGAAGCGAGGGATCTGGGCGGTTCGATTCGCGCCGGTGCGCGAAAGGCGCGCATCCTTATTGCAAACTGCACCACTACCGGCATTTCAGAAGGCATTCTCGACAATTCTTACCTGCTTTACTACATTCGAGATCAGCCGTAATAGCCTTTTTCAATGAGAACTGGAGAGGTGCCGTATGCCGGATAGCGTAACTACCGCCGATCTTGACCGCCGTTTTGCCCTGCCCGGAACCGCCCGGGTCGTCGCCGGCAATGGAGGCTTACCCAAGGTGGAGGTCTCCACCCCGGCAGCCAGGGGAGAGATGTACCTGCACGGCGCCCACGTGACGTCCTGGAAGTCCGCTGGCGGGCAAGAGGTTCTGTTTGTCAGCCCCCATTCTCTTTGGGAAGACGGCCGCGCGATCCGTGGAGGCGTCCCGATATGCTTCCCGTGGTTTGGCGACAAGGCCGGCGATCCGCAAGCGCCGGCGCATGGATTTGTTCGTACCAAAGCATGGCAACTGCAGTCGATCGAACGCAAAGACGACGCGGTTTCCCTCAGCATGTCTACTGAAAGCGACGAGACAACGAAGCGGTGGTGGCCGGCGGATTTTCGCCTTCTTTACCGCGCCACCTTCGGCGCGGAGCTCGTCCTTGAGCTGATAATGACGAACACCGGAACGGCTTCACTGCGCTTCGAGGAGGCGCTACATGCCTACTTCCGAGTGGGAGACGTCACCAGGGCGCGCGTCTCGGGCTTGGATACCGCTCATTACCTGGACAAGACCGATTCTTTTCGGGAGAAAGTGCAGCACGGCGATGTGGTGATTACGTCGGAAACCGACCGGGTCTACCTCAACACGACGCACCCAGTAGAACTGGCCGATCCTGTCCTGCGGCGCAGCATCCGCGTGACGAAAGACACCTCGCTGACGACGGTGGTGTGGAATCCCTGGATAGAGAAATCCAAGACATTGGCTGACCTCGGCTCCGATCAATGGCGGCAGATGCTCTGCATCGAAACCAGCAACGTTGGCGATTTTGCGATCGATCTTGATCCCGGCGAGCAGCATAGGATGGCCGCCAAGATCGCGGCCATCGAGCACTGACGGTTAGCGGGGCGGATCCTAGCCGGTTATCGTGGATGCTTGACGCCCACATCCACACGGCGAGGCGTTACCGTGACTTGCGACAACATACGCCGTTTCAGGCTTTCGTAGATCGGTTCGCTTTTCAGCAACATGGCAACCACCATGGCCATCAGGGAAGCTCCCAGCAGTCCCAGGGTCAGGTCAGCCCGCCCGGTCATCTCCACCGTCAGCACAATCCCGGTGAGAGGAGCACGGACCGACGCCGCGAACAACGCCCCCATACCGACAATGGCGCAGGCGACCGCGGAAATGTTCTGGCCGGGCAGGAAGTGATTCACCAGCCCGGCATATAGCGCTCCAGATGAGGCTCCCAGCAGCAACAATGGGGCAAACAAGCCTCCCGGCGCTCCCGCGGCATACGACCACGGCCCCAAAGCAAAGCGCAGCAGAAATATGATGACCAGGCTGGTAAGCGTAAATCGATTGGAAAGAATGGCCTGGGTCAGGACATCGCCGCCGCCGACAATCGTCGGCGCAAACCACGCCACCGTTCCCACAACCGCGCCGATAATGGCGGCGCGTTGCAGTGACGATAGCCGGCGCATCTTGTCGCTGACACGCAGCAAGCCCATGATCGCGGCGTTATAGACAGCTCCCGCCAAGCCCAGCAAAGCGCCTAGCGCCATAAACAACACTTTGTTCCAGTTCTCGGTTGGACTGACCTGGGGCACGGTGAAGGCCAGCACGTTGCCCAGCATCACCCGCATCAGCCACACAGCCACGGTGCAAGAGGAAAGAGTTGCAATCAGCAGCCAGGGGGTGAAGCTGCTGGTCAACTCCTCGAAGACGAAGATGGATCCGCCGATGGGAGCGTTGAAGGCGACGGCGAGGCCGGCGCCGGCGCTGGCCGCATCGACTACTCTGCGGTCCTCGTCGTCGCTCAGGAGCAGCCGCGAAACCAGGGTGCCGAACGATGCGCCCATCTGCACCGTCGGCCCTTCCCTGCCCAGCGCCAGTCCCGAGCCCATGGCGGCCAGACCGCCAAAGAACTTTACCGGAACTACATTGAACGACGCCGGCTCGGCCTTGCCGGCAAAGACGGCTTCTACCCGCTGCACGCCGCTGCCTTCGGCCGTAACAGCAAACTTCAGGACAAGCAGGCGGGCCAGCCATGCGCCGGCAGTTCCCAACGCCA
The DNA here is from genome assembly GCA_963785825.1 of uncultured Acidobacteriaceae bacterium. GTDB lineage: Bacteria > Acidobacteriota > Terriglobia > Terriglobales > Acidobacteriaceae > Bog-257. The sequence goes on from CAWAWQ010000006.1 coordinate 800,229, forward strand.
GGGGCAGTAGCCAGCCGACACTGGGCCGCAAATGGGCCCAGCCGATCCATTCCGTGCGCAGGCGATCGGAGGCGATCAGGCAATAGCGGAATCCGCCGCCGACGGCTCCGATCAGCACACCACCCAAAATGCTGGCGCTGACGATGCGGATCACGCGCGAGTTCAGGAGCGTCATCAACATGGAGGATCCGCCGGGCGCGGGCCACTCCATTCTACGCGTGACCGGTTGTGACAAAATTCCCTATTGCTGCTCCCAGCCGCCGCCCAGCGCCTGATAGAGCTGGACGTAGTTCTGCATCTCGGTGTACCACGCCTGCGACAGATTCAGAGCCGAAGTGAAGTACTGCTGCTCGTAATACTGCACCTCAAGGAAGCTGGTGACGCCTCCCTGGAAGCGCACGTTGGCCAGCTCTGCCATTTTTTGGTAGGTGTTGGTCTGCTCCTCGATCTTCATGCGGAACAATCGCGACTGGGAGTAGCCGACCAGGCTGTTGGAGACATCTCCGAAAGCCTGCAGCACGGTCTGCTTGTAGGTCAGCTCAGCTTCGTCGCGTTGCGCCCAGGCGAGGCGGTAATTGGACCTGATGCGGCCTCCCTGAAAGATGGGTTGAACGGCCTGCCCGCCCAACGACCAGAAGGTCGCCGGCCCTTGCAGGAAGCTGGTGATGGCGGTGCTCTGCGCACCAAAAATGCCGGTCAGGGAAATCTGCGGGAAGAAGGCGGCCTTGGCCACGCCCACGTTGGCATTGGCTGCGACCAGATTTTCCTCCGCGCGGCGCACGTCGGGGCGGCGTTGCAGCAGCGCCGACGGCAGTCCCGGCGGAACTTCAGGCAGGTGCGGCTGGACCTCCAGGTTCAGCCCGCGCGCGATCGGCCCCGGGTTCCTGCCCAACAGGATGCTGATGTTGTCCTCGGTCTGCGCGATTAATTGCGTAAGGGAGATGACCTCCGCCTCGGACTGTTCCAGTAGCGTCTGCGCCTGATAGACATCGGTGATGGCGCTCTCCCCGCCCTTGAACTTAATGTTATTGAGCTTCAGGATTTCCTGGTCGGCTTTGACCGTGTCTTGCGAGTACACGAGTTGGGAATCGTACTGCCGCAGCAGGAAGTAGTTGCTGGCCACCGACGAAATCAAGGTGACCTGCACCACGTTCTGTCCGTACTGCGTGGCCAGAAGGCTGGCGCGCGCCGACTCGGTGGCGCGTCGGTATTGTCCCCAGAAATCCACGATGTAGGAGAGCGACAGCGACGCAATATCGAAGGTCGGGTTATTGAGGAAGAAGTTATTACGCTCGTTCGTGATTCCAAAGCTTCCGTTCACCTGCGGAAACTGGTTGGCGCGAGTAATGCCCAGGTTGGCGTTGGCCTGCAAGACGCGCGTGGCGGCGATGCGCATGTCGTAGTTATTGGCCAGCGCTTCCTTGATGAGAGCTTGCAGGGTTTCATCCTGAAAGACGGTCCACCACTTCATCTGGGCGAATTGGTCGCCGGTGGGCTCCGGCGATGGCGCGCTGCGATATTGGTCGGGAACGCTTAGGATGGGGCGCTTGTAGTTGGGGCCGACCTTGCAGGCGCAAAGAACGAGGAGCAAGAGGGCGACGGGGATGATTTTCATGTTCGCAGGAAAAAGCAGGTCCCTCGAATCCTCGGTCGCTCGGGATGACAATCTTATAAAATGAGCAGCTTTAGTCATCGCCCGCTCCTTCCGGAACCGGTCCGGCTCCCTCTTTTTGCGGCTCCTTCTTTCCGCCCGATATCCATAGACCGAAGCGCTCCACCACGTCGAAGCTGACGGGAATGAAGAACACGGCGAGCAGGGTCGCGGCCATCATGCCGCCAATCACACAGGTGCCGAGCACCTGCCGCGAGATGGCACCGGCGCCGGCTGCCCTCCACAGCGGCACGCAGCCGAGAATGAAGGCGAATGCCGTCATCAGGATAGGGCGCAGTCTCGTCCTTGCGCCCTTAAGAGCAGCGTCAATGAGGGTTGCGCCCTTGTCGTATTCCAACTTGGCGAACTCAACGATCAGGATGGCGTTCTTGGCTGACAGTCCGATGAGCATGACCAATCCGATCTGGGCGTACACATTGTTGTCGAGCCGACGGAAGTGAAGAGTTATGAACGCGCCGAAGACAGCGATAGGGACTCCCAACAGTACGCTGAAAGGCAACGTCCAGCTCTCGTACTGCGCCGCCATAATGAGAAAGACGATAAAGAACGCCAAGGCGAAGATGACGCCGGGCGAAACCCCTTGCGCCGCCTTCTGCTCCTGGTACGACATGCCGCTGTAGTCGAAGCCCATCTGGGGGGGCATGGTTTTGTGGAAGACTTCCTCCAGAGCGGCCATGGCCTGGCCGGAGCTGTAGCCGGGCGCGGCTGAGGCGTTAATCTGGACGCAGTTGAACAGGTTGTAGCGCATAACAAACTCGGCGCCACTACGCGGATAGGTGGTGGTTAGCGTGCTTAGCGGGACCATCTCGTTGGCAGCATTCCGGACATAAAACTTGCCTAGATTGCTTGCCTTGGTGCGGAAGTCACCGTCGGCCTGCACGTACACCTGCCATTGCAGGCCGAAACGATTGAAGAAATTAACCAGCGAGCCGCCCATGAAGGTCTGCACGGTTTGGTAAAGCTGGCTCAGTGGAATCTGCTGGGTCATCGCCTTGGCATTGTCCACATTCACACCGACCTGGGGAACACCAAACAGAGCGGTGGTCATCACACCTGCCAGCTCGGGACGCTTGCGGGCCTCGGCCATAAAGATTTGCGTATTTTTCGCCAGGAAATCAATGCCGGTGCCGGACCGGTCTTCCAGAATGAAGGTCGCGCCTCCGGACGTTCCCACACCCGGAATCGCAGGTGGAGGAAATGAAAACGCAATGCCTGCTGGAACCCTGGACAGCGCTTGTTGCAGGTGGGCCTTGATGCCATCGTAGCTTTCCTCGGGAGTCTTGCGTTCGTCCCAGGGCTTCTCCGAGATGAAGAAGAAGGAACTATAAGTAGCGTTGACGCCGCTCAACATGCTGTAGCCCATGACCGAGCTGACGTACTGCACGCCGGGAGTGTCCAGGATGATCTTTTCGACTTCGCGGGCAGCCTCGGAGGAACGTTGCAGCGATGACGCATCGGGTAGTTGCAAGCCGGCATAAATGTAACCCTGATCTTCGTCGGGGAGAAAACTTTTCGGCAGGCCCTTTCCGTAGTAACCGGCAGCCACGGTCAGCACGCCCAGCAGCAGGAAGGCGATGCCTGCCTTGCGGATTAAATGATGACAAGCGCCAACATATCCATCCGTGGCCTTGCCGAAGACGTTATTGAACCCGCGGAAGAAAGCGCCCAAAGGCCCCCGGGTCGGTTTCTTAGGACGCAGCAGCATGGCGGACAGAGCGGGACTGAGCGTAAGCGCGTTGAATGCGGAGAACAAAACCGAAATCGCGATGGTGATAGCGAACTGCTTATAAAGCTGCCCGGTGATGCCGGGAATGAAGGCCGTGGGAACAAAAACCGCTGCCAGGATGAGACCAATGGCAATCACCGGGCCGGAAACTTCCTCCATCGCCTTGATACTGGCGTCGTGCGGCGACAGACCCTGTTCGATGTGGTGTTCCACCGCCTCCACCACCACGATGGCGTCGTCCACCACCAAACCAATGGCCAGCACCAGTCCTAACAAGGAAAGGGTGTTGATGGAAAACCCTAACAGGGGAAAGACCATGAAGGTCGCGATCAGCGAGACCGGAACCGCGAGCAGCGGGATCAGCGTGGCTCTCCATCCCTGAAGGAAGATGTAAACCACGAGAATGACCAGGATCATGGCCTCGCCAAGAGTCTTATAAATTTCGTGGATACCGGCACTGACTGCGAGCGTAGTGTCGAGAGCGGTAATGTACTCGAGCCCCTGGGGGAACCTTCCTTTCGCCTCGTCCATGAATTTGAGGACGTTGGCGCGGGTCGCCAGCGCATTGCTGCCCGGGGTGAGGTAGAGGGCGATCAGCGCCGCCGGCTGGGCCGGTTTGGTTTGCTTCCCTTTCTCCGGCACCGTTCCCAGCCGCGCCATGTAGGAATAGTATTGCGATCCCATTTCCACCCGCGCAACATCTTTCAAGCGCAGGATGGAGCCGTCAGGCTGGGCACGGACGACAATCTCATCGAAGTCCTGCGGTGTAGGCAGGCGTCCGGGAGCGCGAACGTTATAGGTGAACTGTTGCCCAGGGGGAACGGGTTGTCCGCCGACCTGGCCTGCAGGATTGACCTTGTTCTGCGCCTTGACCGCATCGGTGATGTCGGAAACCGTCACCCCCAGGCTGGCCAGACGGTCAGGATTCACCCAAATGCGCATAGCGTAGGGCCCGGCGCCGAATATCTGCACTTGTCCGACGCCGGAGATACGCGTCAGCGCGTACTGCAAATTAATGATGGCGTAGTTGGCCAGGAAGACGTTGTCGTACGCGCCGCTGGGCGAGTAGAGGTCAAGCAGCATGAAGGGCGCCGTCGTACCCGGCTGCACGATCACTCCTTGCTGGTTGACCTCGGCGGGCAGTTGCGAGTTGGCCTGCCCGCTCCGCATCTGGGCCAGAATCTGGTCGGTGTTGATGTCGGTCCCGAGTTGGAAGTCCACGTACAACGTCATGCCGCCACCCGAGCTGGCGCTCAACGAGTACATGTAGTTCATGCCGCTGACGCCCGACATCTGCTGCTCAATGGGAGTTGCGACTGATTCTGCAATCGTCTGGGCGTCCGCACCAGGGTAGGTCGCCTTCACCTGGATCATGGGGTCGGCGATGTTGGGAAACTGGGCGGTAGGCAGCTCGAGCATGGCGACCACACCGGCCAGGACCATCAAAATGGCAATTACGATAGCGACGATGGGCCGATTGATGAAGAACTTCGACATGGTCAGTTGCTCCCTGCTACCTGTGCGGGCGGCACGTACGGCTTGGGGACGACCGGAACGCCTTCCTTGGCGAACTCTGGCTTGGCCGCCGCAAACTGCTGGACCTTCTGGATACCTTCAACCACAACCTTCTCGCCCGGCTTGAGCCCTTCAGCGACGACCCAATTGGGCCCGACCCGTTCTCCCATCTTGACTGGCCGAAACATCGCCCTGTTCTCGGGGGTGAGGACAATGAGCTGATAGTTGCCCTGCGCCTCGATGACCGCAGCCTGCGGCACCAGCAGGGCATTTTTGTTCTCTCCAACCGCAATGCGCACGCGCCCGAAGCCGCCCGGGCGCAGTACGGCATCCGGATTGGCAAATTCAGCCGCCATTTGAATCGTGCCCGTTTGCGTGCCCACCTGGCGATTTACGTAGATGATGGTGCCCTTGGCAGGATAGGGTTCATTGTTAGCCTGGATGAACTCCACCGGCATGTTTTTCAGCGCCTCCCGGCTGACTTTGCCGGTGATCAGTCCAGTGACTTGGGGAGCGAAGCTGAGGAACAGGGCCTCGCTTGGATTGAAGTAGGCCCAGATGGGGTTCACCTGCGACACGGTGACCATTTTCGTCGTGTTGCCCACCAAGTCACCAACCTGGGAATTTGAGACGCCGGCAATGCCATCTATGGGGGAATAAACCTTGGTCCAGGCCAGGTTGAGTTCGGCATTGTCTAAGGCAGCTTTCTTGGCCTGCACCTCGGCTTTCATAGCCGCCTGATTGGCGAGATCAGTATCGAGCTGCTTTTGCGGGATAGCATTTTGCGCGGCCAATGGAGTATCGCGTTGCACATCGGCAGTGTATTTATCGTACTGGGCTTGCGACACCGCCACGTCCGCCTTGGCATTCTCCACCGCGGCCTGGTATTGTCGCGGATCCAGATCGAACAACAACTGGCCCTTCTTTACGAAGTAGCCGTTCTGGTAATCCTGCCGTAAGAGATATCCCTGAACCTTCGGAGTGATCTCGGCGTTCACCGGGCCATTCAGTTGCGCCACCCATTCATTGACGATGGGTATGTCTTGCTGCATGACCTCGGCGACCAGGACCTCGGGCGGGCCGGGCTTTACGGCCTCTTCTTTTTTCTCGCATCCGGTGAGCAGGAGGGCTACCAAGAGCAGCGGCCAGACCGCCAGTCGGCGCCCCAAACGACGGCCTCGCCAAAGCGGGGCTGTCAAACGCTGGCCGCTGGCGGCTGCCAATCGACAGTAGTGAAGCTCAGGTTGTTTTCGCATGGACATACTCCTGCGTCATCTTCAATGGATTTATGCGCAACTGCTTAACGTTGCGGAAGGTTAGCTGTCTTTCTAGCCGAATCTTCCGCGGATTGCTACTAGTATTTTTCTTAGTTGTTCGGAGTGCCCACTCCCTGTAAAGTGCTAACACCCGTGTAGTTCTCCCGCAGAAGTGGAAAGCCTTGAAAGCGAGCTGAACCATGAAGCACGTCGTGATCGTCGGCGGAGGTTTCGCTGGGCTGAATTGTGCGCGAAAGCTTGCTGCGCATCCCGAAGTCCGGATCACCCTGATCGACAAGAACAATTACCAGCAGTTTCAGCCGCTGCTGTATCAGGTCGCTGCCGGATTCCTGGCCCCCAGCAACGTCTCGTTCAGCCTGCGCAACATGCTGGTGATTCATCCCAATATCGAAGTCAAAATGGGCAAGGTCGTTTCCGCTGATCTCGCGACGCGGACCGTTGTCACCGCCCAGGGACAAACCTATCAGGGTGATTTCCTGGTGCTGGCGGCGGGCTCGCAAGCCAACTTCTTCGGCACGCCGGGAGCAGACGAGTACAGTTACCCGCTTTATTCGCTGCATGACGCCGAGTTGCTTCGCTCGCGAATCCTCGCTGTATTAGAGGCCGCAGATCAGGACCCCTCCCTCATCCAGAAGGGTGCGTTGAATTTCGTGCTGGTCGGAGCCGGCGCCACCGGCACCGAAATGTCCGGGACCTTGGGCGACATGATCCACCACGCGTTGAAAGAGGAGTATCCGCATCTTCCTATTAACCAGGCGGGCATTCATGTGGTGGATATGGGACACGCCGTGTTGAGCGCGTTCTCCCCCAAGGCGCAGGCCTACGCCGCGAACATGCTGGAACAACGCGGGGTTAAGGTGCACCTGGGCACGGCGGTGAAGGAAGTCGGATCAGGCCATGTAGTGCTCTCGGACGACACCCGCATTCTGACCCATACCGTGATCTGGGCTGGTGGACTGCGGGCGTCCGATTTGTCGGGAAAGGTAGGAATCAGACCGGGACATGGCGGACGTCTCGATGTAAAGCCTGACTTGACGCTGGAGGGCTTTCCGCAGGTTTACGCATTGGGCGATTTCGCCAACATCACTGAGAAGCACGGGACGCACTTGCCTCAGCTTGCCTCCGTGGCCGAACAAGCCGGCAAATGGTGCGCGCGGAACATAGCCGCCGATATTTCGGGTGGAGAGAGAAAGCCGTTCGACTATTTCGATAAGGGCATCATGGCGATGATTGGCCGCAGCGCCGCCGTCGCCGAGGTGGGCGCGCACCGCCATGAGCTTCAGGGACCAATCGCTTTTGCCGCCTGGATTGGTGTGCACGTCGCCTTGCTATCGACCACCCGCGCGAAGGTGGAATCCTTTGTCGAATGGGCGTGGGACTACTTCAGCGAGGTCAAAGGCGATCAGGTGCTCGACCGCTTCAGTCAGGCGACCATAGACTGGAATGCGGATCCACCCTCCGCTGCCATCCAGGCCCAAGTCAAGCAGGCTGGAGACTCCTGAGCATCGTCTCGACTAACCCATGTTGTCCGCTGGTCAAGCCGCGCTGCTGTCCTGGTCCATACCGCCGGCAGCAACCTTTGCCCTGGCTCTGACCGCACTGGTGTACCTGCGCGGATGGATTTTACTGCGCCGTGCCGGAGTGCCCTTCGTTCCGCCATGGCGAGCCGCCAGCTTTGGTGCGGGAATACTGTCGCTCTGGGTTGCGCTGGCCTCGCCCGTCGATGTCTTCTCCGGATTCCTGCTTACCGCCCACATGCTGCAGCACATGATGCTGATGATGCTGGCGCCGCCCCTCATCCTGCTGGGTGCACCGCTGATTCCGCTGGTGCGGGGGCTGCCCATCTTCGCGGGGCGAGAGTTTGCCGGGCCATTTCTCAACTGGCGAGCCGCAAATCGAGTAGGTCGCGTCCTGACGCACCCCATCGTGGCCTTGCTGCTGATGGGTGTGGTCATGTTCGCCTGGCACACGCCGCGGCTGTATGAACTCGCCTTGGCCTCAGGTACCTGGCATGAGGTGGAGCACGCCTGCTTTTTCTTTACGTCCGTGATTTTTTGGTGGCCCGTAATACAGCCTTGGCCGAGCCAGGCGCAGTGGCCGCGCTGGGCAATGGTGCCGTACCTCCTGATCGCCGATCTGCAGAACACAGTGCTCTCTGCGATCCTGGTCTTCTCCGATCGCGTGCTCTATCCCTCGTACATCGCCGAGCCGAGGCTGTTTGGATTCGCGGCCCAACCGGATCAGGTCGCGGCCGGCGCAATCATGTGGGTCATAGGTTCGTTCGCTTTCGTGGTGCCCGCAGTCGTGATCGCGGTGCAGTGTTTGCAGAGCCAATCCGCACGAACAGTCTCAATGCCGGCATCTCCGCGTAAACGTGCGAGAGCCTCTGCACCGCCAAAGCTGCTGCAATCCTTCTCTGCACACCGGCTGCTACGCTCACGATTCAGCGGCCGAGCGATGGAATTCGGCTCGTTCCTATTGTTGTTTATGGTGGCTGGATTGGTTTGGGCGGCGCTAAGTTCCTCACCCTCAGATGATGACGATCTGGCAATTCGATCGCAGCAGCAGTCGGGGCACTTCGCGATCGCGGTTTTTGCGCCGAATGGAGAACTGGAAACTGGCCCGGTGACGTTCAACGTCTTGGTGCAGGATCGCAATACGCAGGAAGCCCTACTGGATGCGAAAGTTGATTTGACCGCCCAAGCCGCAGGAGATTCGCAGGCGGGAGCCGCTGTCGAGGCAACTAGCGGTTCAGAGAACAAGCTCCTGCAATCGGCGCAGTTAAACTTCGCCACTGCCGGCGACTGGACGGTGAACATATCCGTTCGACGCGACTCCGAAGCAGCGAATTTCAGCTTACCAATTCAGCTTGTGAAGGCAGCAGGGGAAGGTAATTATCCCTGGTCGTACCTGTTGCTTTTGGCGTTTGCAGGAATATTGGCGCTGGCCTACATTTACCGGCACCACGTACCCAAAGCATCGCGCCTGCCGGACTCTGCGGGTAAGCCTGTGAAGGATAAAGCGGTGGCGAGCTTGTCGTCCCATGTCGACACGCGATGATTCGCCGTTGTCGATGTGAATTACGGCCTAACCATTTCGCCGTTCCGCAGGCTAGAATCTCACCCATGTCGAAATCGAAGATCAGCAGAAATGACGGTCGAGCTGAGCTATGAAAACCTTGGATCGTTACATCAAAGGCGACATGCATGGAATTCATTACGCAGTAAGCATGTTCATTGCGACTGCCATACTTTGGATCTGCGTGCGCGAGCTTGCTGCGAAGAACCCTATCTGGGCGATCAGTTCTATGGTCGCAACCAGCGATCCGCTGATGAAGCAAGCGATCCTGACCTTCCGCTCCCGCATCATCAACGCCCTGGTAGGCTGCGCGATCGGGCTGCTGTTTATCGCCGTCGGCGGCACCCGGATCATCACTCTTCCGCTGGCGATGGCGGTTACCGTCCTCGTTTCCGCCTACATCGTTCGCATTCAGACCATGTGGCGGCAAGCGCCGATCACAGCCGCTTTCGTCATTTCCGCCGGTCTGGAGTATCACTCCCGTCGCCACGGGCTTGAGGCCGGCGTGCGCCGCATGTCGGAGGTGCTGTTCGGCTGCGTTGTCGGGCTGGCGGTCGCCTGGTTTGTATCGGTTGTCTGGCCCCTGCCGGAACCTGCCGCGGCAGCCGGTGCTGCGGAGAAATGACATGGAGAGCTGGCTATCAGAACTGAACAAAAAAGTTGGGCGCGTCAGAGACTGCAATCCCCTCCCTCGGGCGAGAGGTCAGACCGGCCGGTGCATCCAGAGTTTTCCGCTGCGTAGCCATGCGATCCACAATTCGCGGCCCCGCAGCGGATCTGGTTCGACTGCAATGAATTCCTAAGATTCTGACTAAGTACGGCGCAATCCCCTCGGTGCCTAAGGCCATACTGATCTTTCGGCACTTACGGACGGCCTGAAGAGACGGTGTCGCAACCCGGTGTCGCCGCTCTGCGGCTCGTCTTTTCTCCCACTTGGCGCGTGGGCTTACGCCCACGCCTAACATCATGTCGCCGCTGCGCGGCTAGTTTGGCCGTGGACTCGAGTTGTTTGTCCCACCACGAAATTGCGAGGGCGGTCGCGACACAGTCTCTGAAGACCGCAAGCTTCGAAGCCATCCGGCTTAACCAGAGCCTCCCTAACTCTTCTTCGATGTCACCGCATAGAACGCCGCGGCGTCCTGCGCGACGTTCTTGCTTCCGCACTTCGGGCAACGGATTCTGTCTTTATCGTGCTGACTGAGGGTAAGAACTAACTCAAATGATTCCTGGCACTCCTTACAAATGTAATCATAGACAGGCATAGATGCCTCCCGCAGCTGGCTGCAAGCACAATCTAGTCCAGTCTGGGCATTGAGAAAAGCCCCAATTTGGGCAATGAGAACGAACAGTTGTTCAGAATTTTCTGCTGTTAATGGCAAACTGTTGAGTATAGAAACGGAACTGGCAGGCGCAACCCCGCGTAAACTACAGCGTGCGACGGGGGAGGCCTCTATCGGTTGCAATCGGCACAGAATGATCAGGCTTTTGCGCGGTTGGCAACCTGGTTAGCCGGCCTGCCTTGTTGTACAGTGTTTCTGAGTTTCTGGAGAATCGGCGTGCCAACTTCCTTCTTATTCCGGCGAAGCGCTGCGGCGCTTTTTGTCGTTGTTTGTCTTTCCCTCAGTATCACCATCTCCGCCCAGACCGCGGGTGGCCCGCAACCGGTCCCGCTGCCACCGCCGGTATCCACTCCGATGGATACGGCTTACCCCGGGGCCATTACCCTGCTTGTCGATCTCACGAACGTCAACGATCGTGTGCTCAACGTGCAGGAGACGATTCCGGTCAAACCGGGCAAGGTCATACTGCTCTATCCTGAGTGGATCCCCGGAACTCATTCGCCCTCGAACCCGGTTGAGAACCTGGCAGGCCTCACGATTACGGCGAACGGAAAACGCGTCGACTGGGTGCGCGACCGCGTCAACATGTACGCCTTCCACGTCGATGTGCCGCAGGGCGCAACGGCGCTGGATGTCAACTTCCAGTACCTGGCGCCACTGGACCCGAAACGAGGACGGATCTCGTCCAAATTCGCCGATCTTACCTGGGACAGCACGCTTCTCTATCCGGCAGGGCACTTCTCGCGCCGTATCCAGTTTGCTCCCGCAGTGCGCTTGCCCGAGGGTTGGAAATTCGCCACCGCCCTGGACGTGAAGTCGCAGGATGGAAATCTGGTTCACTTCCAGGATACGACGCTGAATACTCTAGTGGACTCGCCGCTCTATGCAGGGGTGAATTTCAAGCGCATTGACGTCTCCAGCGGCGCAGATAACAAGGTCTACCTCGACGTATTTGCCGACAAGCCAGCCGATCTCGAGATCACCCCAGAAGAGCTGCAGTATCACAAAAACCTGGTGACGGAAGCGCAGAAGCTCTTCAACTCGCATCATTACGATCACTACGATTTCTTGTTCTCGCTGAGCGATGAGGTTGGCGGCAAAGGCCTCGAACATCATCAGTCGAGCGAGGATGGAACCCGGGCCAATTACTTTACCGACTGGTCTGCCGGGATTGGCGGGCGCGCGCTTCTGCCCCACGAATACACCCACTCCTGGAACGGCAAATTTCGTCGCCCGGCGGACCTGTGGACGCCCAACTTCAATGTGCCGATGCAGGACGACCTGCTGTGGGTTTATGAGGGCCTGACGGATTATTACGGCAACGTCCTGACAGCGCGTTCCGGAATGCGTACGCCCGAGCAGGCACGCGACACAATCGCCGGTATCGCTGCCTACTTCGAAATCAGTCCCGGGCGCACCTGGCGCCCCTTAATCGATACCACCAATCAGCCGATCATCTCGTCTCATTTCGCCAACCCTGAGAGTTGGCCGAGCTGGCAGCGTTCCTATGACTACTACCCGGAGTCGGATCTTATCTGGCTGGATGCCGACACGAAGATCCGGGAATTGAGTGGCGGCAACAAATCGCTGGACGATTTCGCCAAGCTCTTCTATGGGATCGATAACGGGAGCTACATCACCAAGACTTACACCTTCGACGATATCGTCAAAGCTTTGAACACGGTGACGCCCTACGATTGGGCGGGATTTCTGCGTGCCCGAGTCTATGATCTCTCTCCGCAGGTTCCGGAGGCCGGCATTACCCAGGGCGGCTATCGGCTGGCCTACAACGACACCGAGCCGGACTTCGTAAAACACGGTGACGCCTCTCGCGGGGTAAGCTTCGCTACCTCGCTAGGATTCTCGCTAAACGGGGACGGCAATCTGCAACAGGTGTGGTGGAACAGTCCGGCATTCAAGGCGGGCGTCACGCCGGATATGCACCTGGAAGCCGTCAACGACCAGAAGTTCAGCGTGGCTAACCTGCGCGAGGCCATCGTGGCAGCAGAAAAGAACCAACAGCCAATCAAGCTTCTGCTAAAACGCGGCGCCGAGTTTGTCACCGTGAATTTGGACTACCACGGCGGCTTGCGCTACGCGCACTTGGAGCGAGTGGAAGGGACAGAGGATCGGCTGGATGCCATACTGGCGCCGTCCAAATAGCGTCGCGGCGGCGGGAGAAATCGCTGAGTTGTTCCTGAGGTGCCGAGGATTATGCGCCGTCGGAAACGACGGTGATATCCAGACTAAGCGTCTGAGGTCCTGAGGCCGACCTCGTCGTGCAGCCAATCCTGCGGATCATGCTCGGATGACACCTGAATGTCCGGGTTCTGCATGATCGTGCGGGCACAGGTGTTCCATCGCAGAATGGCGTCATTGTTTCCAGGCGAGGCAAGTTTCATGGCCGCCTCATAGTGACTCATTGCATCCCGCAGAGCGTGATATCCCGAAGTACGAGCGCCAGGGTCGCCGTGACGCATGCGAGCATTTCCCAGACGCTCCCAGATCACGCCGGCGTAATAGGCTTGCTCGTACTCTCCCTTGATTTGAGCGAGAACCTCCTGAGCTCCTTTCGGCTGCGCGTTGGAGTGGAACTGATCGGTCCGCGAAAGAAGCAGGGAGATGAGCGCCTGCTGGTGGTCGGGCACGACGGCCAGAATGTCAAGGCAGATGCTTTCTGCAAGAGCAGGTTCATTCAGCAGCCTATAGCGCTCCACCTTTTCAAGCGCCTGGGGGATACTCTGCACGGAAATGGGCTTGAGCTCGAAATCCATAACGTCTCCTAACTTTTCGCGTTGCTGAAAATGCGGAATAATTTTGAGAGCGGATCGAAGAAGCGGTCCACAACCCGTTCCTTCAGCGGAATAATCGCGTTGTCTGTAATCGTGATGCCCTCGGGACAAACTTTGGTGCAGCATTTCGTGATATTGCACAAGCCGACGCCGAACTGCTCTCGCAACTCTTTGGCGCGATCGCCGACGTCCAAGGGATGCATTTCCAAGGCTGCCGCGTAAACCAGGAATCGGGGCCCGATAAACTGTTCGTGCATGTGGTGTTCGCGTAACACGTGGCAGACGTCCTGACACAGATAGCACTCGATGCACTTGCGAAACTCCTGCACTCTTTCGACATCTTCAGGCGCAATGCGCCAGGTGCCGTCTTCCGCATCGGGTTTCCGGGGCTGGAACTTCGGGATGCGCTGCTTCACCTTGTAATTCCACGACACATCCGTGACCAGGTCCCTCATGTGAGGAAAAGCCTTCATCGGTTCGACGGTCACAGGCTTGTCGAGCGACAGAGAGTTCAGCCGGGTCATGCACATTAATTTCGGCATTCCGTTGATTTCGGCCGAACAGGAACCGCATTTCCCGGCCTTGCAATTCCAACGGACGGCAAGATCGCCGGCCTGTTCCGCCTGGATCTGATGAACAGCGTCAAGGACCACCATGCCGGTCGAGACCTCGGTCGTGTAGTCCTGGAACTGTCCCCGCCCGTGCTCTCCGCGCCAGATGCGGAACGTAGCCGTCGCCATTACTTCATCTCCTCAATGATCTGCTGCAGGTCCTCGCGCATGGGCGGGATTGGCTCGCGCGTGAGCCGCACTTCACCATCCGGTCCTCTCCGCGCCACGATATTGAACTTTCCGGACTGCTCGTCTTTGGCCGGAAAATCATCGCGAAAATGAGCACCGCGGCTCTCCCTTCTTTCCAGAGCGGCGCGGGTCACAATTTCTGAGACGGTCAACAGATTGTGGAGGTCGAGCGCGGTGTGCCAGCCGGCGTTGTACTCGCGGTTGCCGTCCACGTTGACGGCCTCACTGGCGATGTTGAGTTCCCGAATTCGCTCCAGCGCCTGCTGCATCTCCTGTTCCTGACGCACAATCCCGACCAGGTCCTGCATCAAGTCTTGAAGTTTGTGTTGCACGGCGTAGGGATTCTCCGAACCATTGCGTTCGAACGGTTGAAGAGCCCGTTTTTCTGCGATCGCAAGTTCCTGGGAATTGATCGCCCCAAATGAGTTCTCTTTCGCGAACTTCGCGGCGTGCTCCCCTGCGCGCTGACCGAAGACCAGCAGATCCGAGAGCGAATTCCCTCCCAACCGGTTGGCGCCGTGCAAGCCTGCTGCACATTCTCCCGCGGCAAACAATCCGGGAACATCCGACATTTGGGTATCGGCATTCACCCGGACTCCGCCCATCGTGTAATGCGTCGTGGGGCCCACCTCCATTGGCTCCCGGGTAATGTCGATGTCGGCCAGCTGCCTAAACTGGTGGTACATGCTGGGTAGCTTCTTCTTGATATGTTCAGCATGGTTCGAAATCTTCGCTTCAATCCATGCGATGTCGAGGGAGACGCCGCCGTGCGGGCTGCCGCGGCCTTCCCGCACCTCGCGTCGAATGCAGCGGGCCACGTGGTCGCGCGTCAACAGCTCCGGAGGGCGCCTGGCATTCTTATCGCCTTGGGTATAACGCCAGCCTTCCTCCTCGGAATCGGCGGTCTGATTCACATACAGCGGAGGAATGTCCTTGAACATGAAGCGCTCGCCGTGCCGGTTCCGAAGCACTCCTCCTTCGCCACGCACTCCTTCGGTAACCAGAATGCCGCGAACGCTGGGCGGCCAAATCATTCCCGTAGGATGGAACTGCACAAATTCCATGTCCATCAGCGATGCGCCCGCGTGGTACGCGAGAGCGTGGCCGTCGCCGGTATATTCCCAGCTGTTGCTGGTGATCTTGAAAGCCCTTCCAATCCCTCCCGTCGCCAGCACGATGGTTTTGGCACGGAACAGGTGAAATCGCCCGCGCTCGCGATCGTAACCAAACGCTCCTGCGATGCGATCGCCATCTTTCAGCAGGGTGACGATCGTGTGTTCCATAAAGACGTCCAGGCCGAGATGTATGCCATGGTCCTGCAGGGTACGGATCATCTCCAGTCCGGTGCGATCGCCAACATGCGCCAGCCGGGGATAGCGATGCCCCCCAAAATTGCGCTGCAGGATGCGGCCATCTTTCGTGCGATCGAACAGGGCACCCCAGGCTTCCAGTTCGCACACCCGCGCCGGAGCTTCTTTGGCATGGAGCTCGGCCATGCGCCAATTATTCAGATACTGGCCACCGCGCATGGTATCGGAGAAATGAACGCGCCAGTTATCGCGATCGTCCACATTGGCCATGGCCGCGGCGATTCCGCCCTCTGCCATGACGGTATGCGCTTTGCCCAGAAGCGATTTCGAGATGACTGCGACTTTTATGCCGGCGGCTGAAGCCTCGACCGCAGCTCGCAGCCCCGCGCCTCCCGCGCCAATGATCACGACATCGTGCTCGTGCGTGATGTACTCGGCCACTAGATGATCCTCCAGTCGGTCCACACACCCATTGAGCACATCCGTATATAAAGATCAGCAAAGGCCACGCTGAACAGACTGCACCACGCAAAAACCATATGTCGCCGGTTAAGGCAGCTCACGCAGTTATAGACCTGCTTGCGGACTGGGGAGCCGGCCAGCCGGTCGCGAAAACCACCAACGATGTGGCGAAGCGAGTGGCAGCTGAACGTGTACGTGGTCAATAGCACCAGATTGGCGAGGAGAACGAGAGTGCCGACGCCGATTCCGAATTGGCCGTTGAACCAGAACGCATCCCAAACGTCGCGTCCCAGGATGACAAGAAATACCAGCGCCAGATAGAGAAAATACCGGTGAATGTTTTGCAGGATTAAAGGAAAAGATCTTTCGCCGAGATATGTTTTTCTCGGCTCGCCTACCGTACAGGAAGGCGGGTCAGCCCAAAAAGCCTTGTAATAAGCCCCTCGGTAGTAATAACAGGTGACTCGAAATCCCCCCGGCGCCCAGAGGATGAGCATCGCGCCAGTGACCCAGGCCGGAATCCAGCCTGGCGTTTGGCCGAACCAGCCGTCAGGAGAGCCGAACAATACCGGCGAGTAAAAAGGCGAGAGATACGGCCCAAAGCGATAATGCTGTCCCTGCAGCGCCGCCCAGGTGGCGTACACGATGAACGCGGACAGACCGAGAAACACGACGAGCGGCTGCACCCACCAGTTGTCGACACGACGCGTCTGTCCGAAACCCGCGCCCGACACCGGCACATCAATGTGAGCCATTAAGCCTCCTCACCTTGGACCGCAACGACCGATTGAATCTGAAGCGGTAGATATCATACAAGCAAAATCTTTGCTGCGGTCTTCCAGGCTATGTCTCGCGAAAGCGGCATGGATTGACCCCGCCGGCGGCGGACACAATCTGCAACATCGATCTTGGGCCGCGCTATGGTACATTTGCGTGGCTGCCGGTTCGTAGGCTGGCTTAATTGCCTCGGAAGAACGTCAATGAACACTGGACGTGAGATTCGCAGCTACGATTACGTGAACCATCCGTACGAGCGCGTCCGCGATACGCTTAAACAGCACTCAGTCGCGGTGTTTCAGTCCGCCACAAAGGCTGCCGCTCACCGCGCAGAATCTGTGGCCGCTGAACTGCGCGTCGACTTTGCTGGGGTTGGAGTGAAGGCCGACATCCAGATCGTCGTGAAGGGCATTGAGGAGAAGGCGGGTGATAGCTCTTCCAGCGCCAGCACGAGGTTGCTCCTGGAATGGGAGGCCGCAAGTTTGCCGCGCTTGTTTCCTTTCATGCAGGGCGAGCTTTCGATATACCCGCTGACCTCGACCGAAACGCAGCTGGATTTCTCGGGAGTTTACGAACCCCCTTTCGGTGCCGTGGGAAAAACCATGAACGCAATAGTCGGCTATCGGATCGCCGAGGTGTCGGTACATCGCTTCGTCAGCGATATCGCAGGATATCTCCGGCAAACTCTGGCTAGATAACGAATATCGCAGACTTCACCCTCGGCGTAAGCCAGTCGGAACACGACTTCCGCCTGAGCGCTCATCAGACAATTTTCAGAAGAATACGGGGCCTCGCGGAATCTCAGAGTCCGCTTGACTTCGTCACCCTTACCGAGGAACTGACTTGGCGTAGAACTCGTTGATTTACTTGGTGGGCCCGGAGGGATTCGAACCCCCGACCAAGGGATTATGAGTCCCCTGCTCTAACCGCTGAGCTACAGGCCCGTTACTGACGTCTGGATGCTGCCACCCCCTTCGATAGCATTGTATGGCGTGGTAACTGAATCACAAAGTCGGGCAGTACCCGCCGGTCCAGGTTCATGATCGCCATTTGAAACGTCCGACATTTGCATTCATCAGTTCATACAACTCCCAAACGGACAGCCATCTTAGTAAGCTACGACTTAAGCATCGAACCAACGGTGGACAGTAACAAAATAGCGGAGTTGATCCTCAGCTGGCGCCATGACTTTCGCGCGGACGAACTCTCCGTCGAAGATATTCAGGAGCGCATCGCCACCCTGGACATGAGCGGAGCCGATCTACCAGAAACCGCACAAAGACGCCTTGTTCAAGCTCAGCGGGAACTCGATGTCATTCGGTGGGGTATGTGCGAAGCGGGCAGCGGGCTGAGGTTGCACGCGTCCTCGCCGAACTTGAACGATTCCTAACCCGCAGCAACTCGAAGTGAGGCGGTCGGAATTATCGATCTGATAGTGAGGCGAGGATCCCGCCAGCGTTGCATAACACCCAGAGCTACAAAGCCCCGCGGTGGAGACGAATTGCGGACAACCCGCACGAGCACCCCCGCAATCAGACCAAGATCACATTCCCAACAACGGAGGATGCAGTGAAATCAGTTTCCAAAACGGCTAAGAGGCCTATCCAGCGGCGGAAGAGGGTCTCATTGAGCAGCAAGGTTACCCCAATCGCAGTCAAGTCGAGCGCTAACTCGTCGGAGGCCACCATTCCAGTGGCGATCCAGACCAGTGGCGATTCACCGCAGGCGAAAGCTCTCATTCCGGTCGAGGTAAAGACAACAAAGGGCAAGTCGGTAAGGCGTGCTGCGGCAGTTCCTATTACGGTGAGGAGCACTTCCCGGCCGCACAAGGTTCGCACCCGGAGCCGCCGGCGTTCGGTCCACAAGCGAAACGTGAAAGCTAAGCGTGCTTCGGAAGTTCGCACCCAAGGCGCGCGTGTCCACCAGCAAGATTTTGTCACCAAGACCGTAATGGCGCTCACCACGGCCGAGGAGACCGCGGTCAACTTGGCAGGACAGTGGAGTATAACCGTCCTCGACCTGGTACCGAGGTGGGTGAATATCGCTTTGGGTAAGCCCTTCGAACTGGCTGAACAGGCCTCCGATCGCGCTGAATCGTTCCTCTCCGAAGCTACAGCCGCGGTGGAAGACTTGGCTGCCTGATTAAGCCCGCTCTTGATCTCACAGTAACCAAACGCACACAGCGCGGGTGGGGCGGTCTGCATCCGGGAGGACAGACCGTCCCGATTTCTCTTCGGTTGTAATCGGCACAAGAACCCGGGTCCGTAGCTGCTTGCTGCAGTGCTCGCGCTACAGCCATCCGCTCCTCCGGTACGCGAAGCGGATGAATGTTCCAAGAACGCCCCGGGCGATTTCTTTTACCATTTTCTTTGGATTCCACAGCCAGAACTCGGCTACTATAGAGGAGCCCCAAAGCAATTGAATTTGTGACCGGAGCTGTACGTGTCTTTCTCTAACCGACACGGATCCCGCAAACCACTGATGTGGAATCTGTGCCTCTTTGTTGTTCTGATCACGTGCTGTCAGTCTGCTCTGTTGGCCCAGACTTCGGACCTCAGCTACGCTGACCTGCCTGGGGCCACGCGTCTGGCCGACGGCTCTTCAGGCAGGGCTGCGGTCAATGATTCCGCGCCTGCGCCCGACGCCGAAGGTGCCTCATCGCACAACTCACCAGGGGAATCCTCGAGCCGATCCTCCGCCTTCGTGAGTCACTCCGGTGCTGTGGCCACTCACGTTACCAAGCCCGATAAGTTCGATTTCAAAGGCGCCTTCCTCCAGTCCTTCAACGAGAACTTGTTCTTCGATGTTTGGCGTGTCGCCTTCGACCCCTTCATGCGTTACAACCTGGCGCACAAGCCGTTCTTCCATGACTGGTTCGCATCCTACGGCGGTTACGATCTGCATCGCTGGGGCGACGGCGACGACTTCCTGGTCAACGATGTCGGCCATCCGCTGGAAGGCGCGGTCTTCGGACGCACCTTCCTGATTCACAGTCCGCGCAGTCAGGTGGTGATTGGGAAGAACCCGCAGTATTGGAAGAGCCGGTTGAAGGCCATGGCGTGGGCCGCGGCATGGTCAACCCAACTCGAACTCGGGCCTATCAGCGAAACCTCTTTCGGAAACCAGGGCGGCTACACCTACGTTCCTGGCTGCGGGCTCTCGGCCTCATGCCTGGATAAGCCGGGCCTCAAGCCTCCGACCAACAACACCGGCTGGACCGATTTTGTGGTCACGCCCCTGATCGGAACCGCCTGGATCATCGGCGAAGACACCATCGACAAGTACATCGTTTCGCCCATCGCCGTAAACCATCGCATTTTCGGCGGCAGGATTCTGCGCTCCGCGCTGGAGCCCAGCCGCAGCTTCGCCGCCATCTTCTCCGGCAAATTTCCCTGGATGCTGCCTGCCCCGGAGAACAATTTCGCAGTTAGTGCCAAGTCGCATGCTGCCAAAGCCGACGAAAAGGCACGCCCGCCTGTCGATCATTGGGAGATCGGCGCGCAATACAGCAACATCAGCTTGCCGGTGCTGAGCAGCGACTGCACCGGCGCCTGCCGCAAGAGCCTGTCCGCGACCGGTTTCACCTTTGACTACAACGTTACCCGCGGTATTGCCTTCGACAGCTCACTGAATTTCATTCCCGCGCAACAGGGAACCAAGCCAATGATGCAGGGTCTCTTCGGGGTTAAATTGGGCGAGCGCTACCAGCACTTCGGGGTGTTCGGAAAGGTGCGGCCGGGCTTCATCTATTACGACAGTGCCATGCCGGGCGGAGGGGCCACCTCTCCCGAAAGCCTCACCCGTTTTGCTGCCGATTTCGGCGGGGTCTTTGAAGTCTATCCCGCTCGTCGCTCCACCTTCCGCCTGGACGTTGGCACAACCCTGGTCCGCTATCTCAGCGATCACCCAGACACCATCAAGTACCCGCTGGGGAGTCTGCTGTCGAACGACTACATCGTTACCCAGGGCAATCTACAGGTCTCGACCTCGTACACCTATCGCTTCTAGCGAAACGCGCGGCGGATCCCCACGCTACTTGGCCACCAGGTCAGCTGCACAGAGCTGGCGAAGTCGCGTTGCCGGGTTGGGGCCAGCACCGGCACCAGCCAGGTCTCGTACTGCACGAAGGGCTTGATCTCGAGGTCCTTGCGGACCCAGAGATCGGCGGAGACATTCCAGTCCCACTGGGTGCTGCCGCCGGGAATGAAGTCATTGGCGATTTTGCTATTGCGCACCGCCACCTGAATACTGCTTTGCGGACTGAGGTGGTAGGTGCTCCACGCCTGGTATCCCTTGCCTTCCCTCCCAATCCAGTTGCCCATGAGGTAGCGATTGTTGAGGTAGAGGTCGTGATAAATGATTTCCCAATAAATAAAATGTCCGCCGATGCTGGCCACTGTCGGCGGATCGGTGTAAACCGCCTCTGCACGGAAATCGAGTTTTGGCAGCCCGGGAAAATGGGTGAGGTAGATGCCCGGGTTCACCGCCGATCGCCGGGGAGCGCTGACAGGGCTGACGTCATCGTGTACCAGCGAATCGCTGTACAAGGTTAGCCAGCGGCGCACGAATGGCAGGCGGTAGGAGAAGTCGAAGCTGGCGTGACGAGCTCCGGGATCATTGCGCGAAAATTTGACCGCCGGCGTCACGTCGGTGAAGCTGGTGAAGGAGTTCCAGAACGAGCCGAAGGTAATGGGCACGTGTCCCTGACCGCCAAACACGTCGTCGCGCGTGAACCCGAACTCCAGGTTCTCAGTAGGCTTGAAGCTGATCTTTTGTCCGAAAAAGTAGGGTCCAACCGGAAACTCGTGGCCGGCCAACGCTCCGAAGAAATTATCGAACTCGAATGGCCCCAGGAATTTTGACAACCCCGGAATGTTGAACGGCTCAGTACGATTGATCTGGATCATCCAAAAAGGCAGCGCGTTATTGCTCATCAGCAAGGCGCCACTTTCACCCGGCCCCCACCACATGCTTTGCCGCCCGACGGAAAAATCCAGTCCAGCGTATTTGACCGTGGCATAGGTGCTGAGCAATTGAAACTGATTAGCAGAGATGGCCTGCGGCGGCTGCAAAGGATTTTCGTCGACATTCGCAATCACCTGCCGCACCGACAGCGGCAGCGCCGGAATCGTAGGTGCGTGCTGATATTCGCCATCGACATAAAACGCGAAGCGGCCATCGTTGGCACTGGCGCTGAAGCCGGTAATGTTATTGAGTCCCTGCCAGTACGGCCGCCCGTAATCATTGATCAGCGTCTGCCCGAAGTGATAGCTGTTGTTCACCGGCGTGCCGGCGATATCTATCACCCGGGTGTAAACCGAATCCAGTTGCATGGCCGAGGTTGGGCGGCCATCCCATGCGGCAGTTTCCGGCGCAAATTCGGTGTCGAGCGCCTTCTTCAGCTTCCAGATCTCCGACGGTACGTCGGTGTGGTACTCAACCTTGGCATCCATCTCGACCAGCATTTTGGCGCACGACATTCGCGTCCATGGCCTTAGGCCAAGAAAAGCAGTGTCGATATAAGCTCCACCGATCAAGCGCTCCATGGCGGGATAGATCCAACTGTCCAATGGAACGTAGACGCTGGCCTGATTGCTGGGGCGGGGCGCCGAAGTCTGCTCCGCAACGATTTTCAAGTCGTCGTCGATGTTGGGATTGTGCCGCGTCTTGTAAACGTGCCGTCCAATTTGGTAGCCGAGCAGTGCGCCGATGAAGACATCGGACAAGAAATGCTGGTCGGCAGCCGCCCGCGCCAGACTGACGCCTAACGCCAGCCCGTAGGCGCCAAACTCCGGAACCAGGTGCGGATATTCCTGCGCAACTACGGAAGCAAATGCCCAAGTGATAGCGGAGTGATCGGATGGAAGAGAAGTTCCGCCGTGAAAGAAGATGTTCTGGAAGTTCGACGGGTATGGCCGTTCACGCCCAGTGATGCCCTTCAACGCATAATCTACCCCGATTGCATTGATGATCGCCTCCGTCGCGAGGACTCCGGTCTCGCGTGCGCGCTCGTTGTGAGCCAGTCGCCCCCATAAGTACGAGGCGCCGGTCATTCCCAGCGCAGCACCCACACCCGCATCGGAAGCGAGATTGAGCGCGTGCTGGTTATCCAGTCGCATCGCGTAGGAACTTTGAGGATCGGTGACGAACAGCCCGGTTGCGATGCCGCTCATGGGCACCAGCCACTTGGCATCGGAGGTTTTGAGGTGGAAGGGACTGGTCCAGATGTCCTTCTGGTCTTGCGCCAGATGGATAAGAAATTTGCTTTCGTTCGGATGAGGAACGGTGCCGTCAGGAAGAGGCAGGGGCGTTTGATCTGCGGTGGCTGCAGGCGCTTGCTGCGGGACAGCAATAGCGCTCGTGCAAGAACCCAGGAGAGCAAGGATGCAGAAGAACCTTCTCAGACGATCCGTCAAAAGCGTCCTCTTGTATCGCACGCTTTCTGCGGGTCAGCTGAGAATCGCCAGACCACTGGCCGGCACCTGGGATTGCGATTCATGCGGAGGCTTTGTAGTAGCGGAAGATACGTTCCAGCGCAGTGGCAACATCATCGACATCGTGCTCCGATAAGGCCGGTGATAGCGGTAGCGAGATGGTGCGTTCGCCAACAAAGGCCGCGTTGGGAAAATCGGAGTTCACGAATCCGAAACGCTGGCGATAATAGGGTTGCTGATGCACCGGAACGTAGTGAATACCCACGCCAATGTTTTCCGCGTCCAGGGCTGCAATTACCTGCTCCCGCGTGACGCCAATCTCTTCCAGCATGAGCAGCGGTGTGTAGAGATGATGCGCATGGCGCGAATCGCCTGCGGCGGGCGCGGGCAGCTGAAGTGGAAGACCTTGGAGGCGCTCCGAGTAGGCCAGCGAAATTTGCTTGCGGCGCCGCCAACGATCGTTAACTACCGCGAGCTGCGGCAGCGCCAGGGCCGCCGCCACGTCAGTCATGTTGTACTTGAAGCCGGCGTCGACCACGTCGTATCCGCTTGGACCACAAACAAACCGGGTCCATGCATCGGCGCTCATGCCGTGGAGAGAAAGCACCTTCACGCGCTGATGCAGCTTCTGATCACGCGTGATTGCCATACCGCCATCGCAGGTGGCAACGTTCTTGGTGGGATAAAAGCTGAAGCAGCCCACGTCGCCCATCAGTCCGGCCGGTTGTCCGCGATAGGTCGCCTCAATGGCGTGCGCGCAATCTTCAATCACCCGCAAGCCATGCCGGCGCGCAATAGCCAGAATCGGCTCCATGTCGCAGCAGCGGCCGCACATGTGGACCACGACGATCGCCTTGGTGCGCGGGGTAATGTTTTTCTCGATCAGCGCAGGATCGATGTTGAAGGTCTGTCGATCGCAGTCCACCAACACCGGCACGGCGCCGGTATGCACGATGGAGTGAATCGTCGAGCAAAACGTCATCGCGGGAGCAATGACTTCGTCGCCCGCTGCAATGCCCAGTGCGATCAGGGCCAGATGAATGGCAGCCGTCCCGCTGCTGACCGCAGCGGCGTAAGGCGCTCGCTTGTACAGTGCAAACTCCTTTTCGAACTGCTCGACCCTCGCGCCCAGCCCGATCCAGTTGCTGCGCAGGCAGGCGACTACCGAGGCGATCTCTGCGTCACCGATTACGGGGGCGCCGAACACCAGGCGCTTATCGCGGGAGCGCACCGGTGCCCCGCCCGCGATTGCAGGCCTGTCGTCTTCTTGCACTGGAAATGATTGTCCGCCAGCCAGCGGAGCGCGTTTCATAGGTTCTGGGCCGATTCCTGGATGCTGGAGTGTTCCGATTTTACCCGATATGAGCGGTAAGGCGATCGCACGCCTGCAATTCGCGAGGGCGAGAGCACTCGTCAGCTATACTGAATTGATCCCAGAGTTGGCTCCCGCCATGCCACTGCCGTGCCCCGCTGACCGATGATCAGAGAAAACACCCGGACTGCTTGCTTGCCCGCCTGATGCCCTTTACCGTTGCTCATGCCGCCGCTGCTCTGCCGCTTCGCAGATTGAAGCTGGTCTGGTCGGCCTTCCTCGTGGGCAGCATGGCGCCCGATTTCCCATACGTGATTGGCTCTACAACCTACCGCTCGCTCGGACATGAGTTTCCCGGTCTGCTGGAGTTCACTCTGCCGGCTTCGCTAGCTGCACTCTGGCTTTATCACAATGTTGTGAAGCGCCCGGTCATTGAACTGTTGCCGATTCGGCTCCAACAAAGATTGCCGGGCGTGAACGATCGCTTTGCGTTTGGGGGCATCTCCCGTTTCCTGGCTATCCTCGGCTCCATCATCCTGGGAATCGCAACTCACCTGATATGGGACTCCTTCACTCACCAGTTCACCTGGCCCTGGTACCGTTTCGCGTGGATGCGGACCTGGATGCGACTTCCGATAAGGGGCTGGGTGCCGACGTATTCGGTGTTGCAATATGCCAGCACCATCCTCGGATTGATTGCCATTGGCATCTGGTGCTGGCTGTGGTATCGCCACGCGGAATTGGCGAGGCCGGAACCATGGGCGCATGGGCTCAAGTCCCGCTTTCCGCTGGCGCTTGCGATGTTCGCGGCAGCCGCCTTGGTTGGAGTCGTGCGGGCGAAAATCATGATCGCCGCTCCCCTAACGATCTCGAACTTAGACGTTTTTCTGTTGACCTCCGGTGTTACCTTCCTCGCACTGGCGTTCTGGGAGTTGTTACTGTACTGCATACTGGTATCGTCCCATCAGGTTTGGATCATTCCTTGAGCCAGCCTCTTGGGCGCGGAAAATATGCCTCTCGTCAGCATCATCATGAATGTCCGCAATGGGGCCACCACCTTGCGCGAGGCCATCGCCAGCGTGCTGGCGCAGAACTGGCAAGACTGGGAACTGATCGTCTGGGACGACTGTTCGACTGACGGGAGCGCGAGCATTGTTGCCGAGTATCACGATGCCAGGATTCGGTGTCTGCTCTCGCCGGAGGATAAACCCCTGGGCCAGGCGCGGAGCGACGCCCTCCAGCATGCGCAGGGAGAGTGGATCGCGTTTCTTGACCAGGACGATATCTGGCTGCCACGAAAACTGGAAAAGCAAATCGCATTAGCAGAAGAGGGCGTCGGCTTGATTTATGGGCGGACGGTCAGATTTTATCCCGGCGGGATGGAGCGCGACTACGATCAGGCGCACGAATACGAACTCTTACCCGAGGGCGATATCTTTGCCCGCCTCTTTGCCCAGTCCTGTTTCATTGCCATGAGTTCGGCAGTTTTCCGCCGCTCGGCGATTGCTGCGGTTGGGGGCATATCGCCGGCAATTCGCATCATCCCTGACTATTATCTGTACGTCGCAGTGGCTCGCCGCTACCGCGCCCGAGCGGTGCAAGAGGTAGTCTGCCGCTATCGCATGCATGAGGACAGCATGTCTCAGACGGCTGCCTTGCACATGCACCAGGAAGTGCTGTGGTTAGTCGACCACTGGTCCGGGTGCTTGGACGCAAACACGGTTGCCCTCTGCCGCAAGCGGCATCTGACCGCCATCGCACTGGAAGAAATGCGGAATCGAAAAAGCGTGTTCCGGGGCTTTGTTCGGCTGCTCCGGGAAGGGTCGTTGCTGTCCCAACTGTCCCGCCCTTTCGCGTTCGCGTTTCACATCATTCGCCGCAACATCAAGCGTCCGTATTGGCGCGTATTTGGAGAACCATCCAGCCTATAGCCGGCGATATTCCATGCCCCTAGTCAGTGTCATCATGAACATTCGCAACGGCGCTTCCTTCCTGCGAGAAGCCCTGGACAGCGTCTTGTCGCAGACGTTCAACGACTGGGAGCTGATTGCCTGGGATGATCGTTCCACGGATGTCAGCGCACAGATCGTGGCCGAATACCGGGATGCGAGAATACGATACTTCCTGTCCCCGCAAGATACCTGCCTGGGCAAAGCCCGCGACGCCGCCATCCGACAGGCTCAGGGAGAATGGCTGGCATTTCTCGACCAGGATGACCTGTGGCTGCCGTACAAACTGCAAAAACAGGTGGCACTCATCGCTGGTGATGTTGGCATCATCTATGGGCGCACCGTGCTGTTTGACGTCGCCCATGGCAACCTGCGGGACTACGATTACGCCCACGAATTCGCGCCGCTACCCGAAGGCGACATTTTTGCCAAGCTCTTCAGCGACGCTTGTTTTATCGCCATGAGTTCGGCTGTTCTCCGCCGTTCCGCCGTCGCTGAAGCCGGCGGAGTGCCGGGCATGATTCAGGTGGTCCCCGACTACTATCTTTACGCAGCGGTTGCCCGTCATTACCAGGCCCGAGCCGTGCAAGACGTGGTGTGCCGTTATCGTCTGCACCCGGGTAGTATGTCGCGAAGCAATCGCTGGCGGTTGCAGCAGGAACCGCTATGGATCGTCAATCAGTGGGCCGACTGCCTGGATCCACGGATTGTCGCTCACCGCCGTATGACCTACTCCACCGCTCTTGCGGTGGAAGAGATGCGCAGCCTCAGGACCTTCCCCACCGGTATCGCACGATTGTTCTCGCAAGGTTCCCTACTTTGGCTAATGTCGCGGCCGTTCGCACACACGTGGCGGGCCGTCCGGCGGAGACTGCACCGGCCCTATTGGCTGGGAACGGAATTGGCCTCCGATCCGGACTGAGAGAAAGATGCGCACGCCGCTTCTTCCGGCGTCTTGCGACTGACATCGCGAGTGCGCGGTTCGATGGCCCACGCCACCTGAGCAGCTTCCTTCCTTGGGGCGCCTGGTCCCTTGATGACCCGCTTGTCCGAACTCAAATAGTAGCCCAGAACCTTGCTATAGTAGCGGGCGCGGACCCCAAAGCGCACCACCGCCTTGGTGGGCCGACCCTTGCCGAAGTAGTCGTATCGTTCACTGAAATCAATCAGTCCCTCGCACTGCTCGCGCAGCGCCCGCAGCACATCCTGGCTGGCGGTCTGCCCGCCGAAATGAACTACTTCCGCGCAGGGCGTGTAGAACAGTTTGTAACCGTTGCGATGCAGCATGTAGTTGTAGGCAAGGTCGGGCATGGCCCAGCGAAAGCGTTCGTCCAGCAGCCCGACCGCTTCCCACGTGGAGCGGCGGATGAGGTAAGCCGAGGTACCGATGCTCTCCACCGGCTGCGTCCGGGAGTAGTCGAAGTTGGTATTGTAATAACGGTTCATCAGGTTGCTTCTCGGGAACAGCTTGTGCCAGTTCAGGGTCTGGAGAAAGAACACGCCCAGGCTGGCGAAGCTGCGAATGTGGTGCTGAGTGCTCCCGTCAGGATTCAGCAGCTTCGGCCCGCAAACGGCGGCCTCGGGATGCTCGTCCATGAACCGCACCAGTGGCTCAAACGCGTTCTCGATCAGCAACGTGTCGCTGTCCAACAGGCAGGCATAGCGCCCGCGCGACAAGCGGATGCCTTGATTCACGCTGCGCGCATACGACTCGTTGGAAGCATTGCGGATGAGGATCACCTCGGGGAAATTCTCCGCCACCATATCGGCGCTGCCGTCCGGCGAATTGCCGTCTACGCAGATGATCTCGAACCTGATTCCGTGCGTGCGCTGGTAGATGGACTCGATGCAATTTCTCAGCAGAACACGGGTGTTGTAATTGGGGATTATGACTGTGAGATCGAGAAAGGGTTCCCTCATTGCTATTCCTTAGATAACAACGTATCGCGCTCGCAGAAACGACGAGAGCCAAAGTGGCCAGAGTGTATTGAGTTGAACGAAATGACGGGGCCCGTTCCTCGATTACGGTGGGCTTCTTGTCCAGACTCAATGGCGGGCCAAGGGATCTGCACTGGGTCGCGACAGGCCCCAGACGCCACAACCCCAGGGAGTGCTGCCATCATATCCTTTCAGGCCCGGCCCGGCTCGTCGCGTCCTAACCGCACGACTATTAGATCGACAAGAGATTCTCTCATTGATTGTTTGTTACTGACGGATGACGGTATTCCCTTGCCGGAATCCCAAGCACCGTCCGATTGGGTTCTACTGAGTCAAACACGACCGAATTCGCGCCGACCGTCACCTTGTCGCCGACATGGCATGGGCCCAGAACCTTACAACCGGAGCCCAGCACCACATCATTTCCGATCTCGCAGCGCAGTTCCCGGTGAAATCCCATGTCAGCGTGTAATGCTCCCAAAACCACCCCCTGGAAAACGGTCACATCCCTGCCAATTTTCCAGGCGCCGATCACGCAGCCTACCGGATGGGCGAAAAAGATGCCGGGACCAATCTCGCATTTGGGTGTGACTTCCAGACCAAAGAGTACCACGTTCAAGTAGGTCAGCAGCTTGGCCAGACCCGGGAAGCCGGCCAGCATCACCGCACGGCTTGTCCGGCAGATTACATTGGGGAAAAAACGAAGATGTAACAACCGGCCGAGGAAGCGAAAAAAATTCGGCCGGAGGTCCGTCTTCCCTTCCAATTCATATTGACGCGCAAGATCGCTGTACAGCAATTCCTTTAGCTGCGACATGGCACAAGAAGACCGTTGTCATTCCACTTCAAAGTAGCAGCAGCCGATGGTTATTGCTCAGTCATGACCTACTGACATTCGCGGTAGAGCGCCAGCGTCTGTGCCCCGCATTTGTTCCAGCTGTATTGGGCAGCGACCTCCCTGCCGCGCTGAACCGATTTCTGGCGCGCTGCTTCATCGTTCACCGCCCGAAGCAATGCATCGTTGAAAGACTCTTGATCGCTGGGATCGAAGTAGAAGGGAGCATCCAGAGACACCTCGGGAATCGATGAGACCCGGCTTGCCAGCACGGGACAACCAAGCGACATCGCCTCCAGCGGAGGAAGACCAAAGCCTTCGTTCAAGGAGGGATACACAAACAACCGCGCTCCAGCATAAGCTTCGGCGAGCAATTCGTCGGAAGCTCGCGGCAAGCTGAACACGCTTCCGCTCAGCTCCAGCTTCGCGATCATGGCCTTTTCCTCCGCTGTCAAAGGGCCGCCGCCGAGCACCGCCAAGTCCAGTGAACGATGCAACTCTGTCTGACGAAAGGCCTGGATGAGGCCATTGAAATTTTTGAAAGCGGCCCTCATGCCAACGTACAGAATGTAATTGCGCCGCACGTATTTTCGTAGACTAGCGGCAGCTTCGGGGCTTCTCGGCAGTAGATTGAGTCCATGATGGATCACCCTGGTCTTCGCCGGGTCCACATCATAGAACTGAAGCAGATCGTTGCGGCATGATTCGGAGACACAGATGATGGCATCGACGGCGGGAAAAAGCCGTTTCCTTGCCCAGAGCACCTTCTTCACGTCCGGAAACAGCTCCGGAAAGCGCTCGTGCGTACAGTCGTGATGCGTGGCGACCACCCTCTGCGCCCGAACCAGCGGCACTCGTAGAAAAAGCGTTGGATGATAGACATCGACTTTGCTCCGGAACACAGCCGCCAAGTTGTTCCATGCCTCGTTGGCCACGTACCGCAAGCTTCCGGGCGGCAACACTTCCTTGCAACTGCTCACCTTCGCCTTTTCGGGCGGCAGTTCGCGAAAGGGATAGACCGTGCCTGCGATCCCCAGCAACAGTTCCGTTCTGACATCCGGTTTGGTTGCCAGGAACCGCATCAGCTCGTAAAAGTAACGCGACGCCCCACCCGCGTTCTGCAACGAGAAAACCTGGTGATCGTAGAGAATCCGCACTGCAGCCTACGCGATCATCTCGGGCACCGCTTCTGCATTGGTGCTGAGTTCTTTGGCAAACCGTCCCGCCACGACCAGGCTGGCAATAAAAATCACATACGACACCAAGGTATTCACCGCCGCCGCCGTCGCCCCATACGCCGGAATCCAGATCAGATTCAGCACGACATTGCTTCCGGCGGCGATGGCGGTACACAGCAGAATCTTCTTCTCCATGCCCCACGCAATATAAGCATTGCTCAGATACGAAGTCACAAAATCAAACGGTATGGCCCAAGCCAGGACTAAAAGCAGCAAGCCTGCCGGAAGGAATTGGCGCCCGAAGAGAATCTCCAGCAAAGGACGGCGCGCAACCGACAGCCCGGCGGCGATGGCAACTCCAAAACCCAGAAGCAAAATAAGAATGCGGGGCCGCAACATCCGCATTCGCTGTTGCAGATTTTGCCGCGCTAATTGCGGATATAGCACCTGGACGACAATGTAGTACGTGAACAGGATCTGATTCACCACGCGGTACGAAGCACTGTAGAGTCCTACCTGCTGCGGACTCGCCATCACGCCTAACATCAGCATGTCGACGGTATTGAAGGCCATGTTGCACAGGGTCGCCAACCCCATGACACTCGTTCGCTGCCATGCTAAGGACTCGCGGATTAGCGACAAGGGCACGCGTTCTTCCCTGCTGGGCGCTTGTCTCCGCCACCATAGCCAGAACATAGCTCCTTGCAACCCGTTGCCGACAGCACTGCCCAGTACCATCCACCAGAGAATGTGCTCAGAGCGACCTGCGAGCAGGATGCAGATCAAGATGGCGGCGGGAGCCAGGCTTCTTCCCAAGCCGACCAGATGAAGCTGCTCCTTTCCCCAAGCCAGCCAGTCCAGCGAAAGCCCATAGAGCGAGCCGGTCAGCGCAAACACGAACAGTAGAATCTTCAAATTCAGCGGTAGTTTTGTTGATAGCGCGTAAACAAGAAGAAACGGCAACAGGACGCCTGCCATCGTCAAGCGGCGACTCTGCACCCGTTGCACGATTTCCTGGGCAGCGAGCGGGTAGGCCGCGACCAAACGCGCTCCCACATGCCTTAAACCAAAATCGATAAATAGATAAGAGTATTGCCACATGCCTTGAGCAAGGGCGTAAATGCCTACCAGTACGACCCCGCCGCGGCGGGCGAGAAACAACAGTATCGCGATGCCGCACAACCGGGCGGCGGTTTCGCCGGAACCAAGACGAACTGCTTGCCGGATCAGGTGACGCAGAGAAGTGCGCATGAAGTATCGATCGATGCGAATCAAAAATTCGCCGATCCGGCTGCCCGCTGGAGATCTCTCGCACCCAGGAGATAACCCCGCAATTGGCCGGCACTGCGCAGCAAATAGCTGTAGGCGATCCGAATATTGCCCTTGCAGAGGCTGACGAGAGCACCACCCAACGAACGAGTGACGAGCCCGGCGAAATAATGCCAAGGGAAGCCGTGAAGCCGCAGGACATACGCACCACCCAGAGAATAGGAATAGCTCCTTTCCAGAAGGCGCTCCAGGGAGTGAAAACTGGGATGGTGGACAGTGAGTCCGGGATCGTACCACAGCTGAAAACCGAGCGCGAGCGGGCGAAGAAAGTAATCAAGATCTTCTCCCGATTGGTAGCGGGAGGCAGCGCCCGCACCCAGTTGTTCATTGAAAGTGCCGATGGCATCCGTAACCTGCCGCCGCAGAAAAGCGTCTGGGGAGATGCCGCAATGCCAGACGTCATCCTTACTACAGATGCGTGCGCTGGACGGCCACTTGGGACCGACCGGTTTGCCGTCGGCATCACGCAGAATCGTAAATAATCCGCCAAACTCGGGGCGCGAATCGAACCACTGGCGTACTGTAGCAAGGAGGTCGTCGGGATACCAGCAATCGTCATCGGGAAATCCGATGATGTCACCCCTGGCATAAGGCAGGCCCACATTGCGTGCCCGCGACAGCCCTCGTCCGGAGCGAAACTGACGGATCGTGAGATCCGGGTGTCGGGCAATGACGGGCAGCAGTCGGTCGTCGCCATTTTGATCGACAACAATGACCTCAAACGCCCGGCAGGATTGCCGGTCGAGGCTGTCGAATAATCGATCCAGCTCCGCAACACGATTTATGGTGGCTACAATCAGCGATATCATCGATCAAGTTGCGGCTTTCGGCCGCTCTATTTCGTTCCACAAGCGCCTAGAACGCTTGCCAGGATGAGCCGGTCGTTCGGCTTATACATGCGCACCATCGTGCCCAGCAACAGCTCCAGCGTGTCCTGTGCGGTACGCTGAACAAACCGGGAAAACGATTTTCGCGGGACCTTGCACCCGTACACAGAAACCTGGAAAAACCCAGAATTCTCCAGCACGAACCTCAGACTCAGGTCGGTGAACCCGATAGTATGGGTGAAATCGACATAGCGGTTCCGGGTCCCCACAACCGGATGCTCGCAATTGGGTACCTCGACCACCAGTTTGCCTCCCGGCCGGAGCGCCACATGGATCGCACGCAGCAAGGACAGGACCGTGTCCTTGGGAACATGCTCCAGCGTGTGAAGCATGAGGACAAGGTCGTATGCTTCCTTTTGTTCTCGCAGGAACTCGGTAGTGTCGGAGACCAGCGTCGTACTCCCCGGCAGCACTCCATTGCATGCATTCGCGACCTCGGGAGAAATGTCCACCGCTTTGATGTTGCGATAGCCGCAACTTCGGTGAAGGAACCGCATCAGCGCCCCAGTTCCGGGACCAATCTCCAGGATGGCGGCGTTCCTGTCTGCTGGAAAATGCCTACCGTGGTGCTCGAGAACAACCGCAGCGTTTTCCTGTAAACGGGTCGTATCCTGCGAGTAGTACCTAGTCAGATACTGGTCAAATTCGCCCGACATTCAGTTTGCGATTGCTGTCGTTCCAGCCGTCTGATTCGGCCATAGAAATTGTTGGTAAATGTACCAACCGCCGACGAGAAATATGACGAACAGGCTGGTCCGGAAAATAACGGACAACCAATCCAGTAAGTCGCCGCGGGGCATCCCGAGGAACTCCGGAAGAATCATGGCCACGCTGAACAAGCAAAGTGGATTTTGGCTCATGCGGTACAGAAGATGCAGCAAGCCGCCGATCAACAATGACACGACAATAACTCCGATGACGCCGCAGACGAGGTACTCTTCTGCTACGTACGATCCAGCGGTGCCGTACCCTTGCGCAAATGCGCTTGGATTGAGCAAAACCGAGATGTCCTGACCTAGTTCACGGCCCCGGAAGTAGTGCCGGTAATCATGCGGAACAAACCCATTTTTCAGCTCATTCCATAGATACGATCCTATGTAGGGGGAGAACATGCCCCGGTACTTGACGACCACTTCGGTGACGTCAAGCGAGTTTCCTTGGAGGGTCACAAACTTGAGCGGATCGAGGGCATATGTCGAAAGATTCTCGGAATCTTCCCGCAGGCTCTGAAAAACTCCTGCTGCCGCCAGCAGCAGCAAGCCCAGCAAGATCGCTTTGGCCACATGACTTCTCTTCCCCGACTTGATTCCGGCCACATACCACAGCGTGACGATGAGCCCAAATGTGGCCATGCGGGCTCCCATCAGTAGAAGCAGCAGGGAAGATCCGAAATAGCAGGCGGTGGCGATATAGAGATGCTTCTTCCTGGTCTCAAAAACAAAAATCGCTACGAAGGCCGGTAACGTGATCAGCGAAATCAGGCGGACCCAGAGCGGTACGCTGGACGCAAAATCCCTGTGGTTAACCCAGAAGTAGATATAGCCGCCATGGGTTTGAGCATAATCGTAGTATTTGTAATTTTTGAAAGCCTGGACCGGCAGACTGCCGTAAAACAGAAGGTACAAGTACGGTAGATATCGTCGGACTCCAGCCGCGACCGGCGGCGCGATCTGCCGGTAATTCCAGCGGCATGGAGCATAGACACAGATGGCTGAGATTGTCAGCGCCAACAGCACAATGCCGGCGTCATTGCGTGAAATATCAAAGGGGCTAGATCTCATCAAATTGACGCGTAGCGGATCAGGTACCACTCCCAGGCAATAGCCGATCAATCGGCCGCCTTGAAAGAGCATCAGCGTGCAGAGAAATAGAAAGCAAGGATGGCGGCCCTGATTGAAGCGGTTCCAGGACAGCACCAGCAAGAAAAGCAACATCAGCACCGTCAACACCGCAGCTTCATTGGGGGTAAGCCAGCCTAGCAGGAAAGCGAGGACGCCCATCGCCAGCACGATGAGATAGGCGAGAATCTCGGCTGCGGCCGCAGGGATATCCGGCAAGTGCGCCGGAGAAAGCCTTGCCAAAGCCGGAACCGAGGTGCTCATGAATTCCGCCACGAAGAGAACTTGAGCGAATGCCAGAGCAGCGCCAGACGAGCGCGCTCCTGCGGATCCTGTTGCTTGCGCTTCACAGCTTCCCTCAGCAGGACGCCGGCGCAAGATACCAGGAAGGCGATTACCGCTGTCACCAGCACAATGAGAGCGCGCCGCGGACCCGACTTCCTTTCGGGCACCACAGCTTTGTCCACGACCTGCACAAAGAACGCGTCTTTAGCTTCGTCGATGCGGGCCGCCTCTAACTGCTTCTCCAGAAAATCGTAGAGTGTTTCGTGATATTTCAGATCTCGCGCGTGCCGGATATAAGCCAATTCCACTTCCGGCAGACGCCGTGTCGGTATCGCGACGTCACCATTGCCCAATTGTCCGCTGCTGCGTTCCAGCTTCGCCAGTTGCGCACGCAGTCCAGCTAACTCCTGTTCCGCTCGCCGTAGGTCGGGATTACTCGGAGTGGCGTAGGAGCGCATAGCTTGAAGTTGCACTTCATGAATCGCCACCTGGGCGCGCATGTCAGCCACGCTCTGAATAATGGCCCGGGCTTGCGCGTCAGGCTGGATCAGCCCACTCTTCTCTTGCGCCTGCTTCAGAGCCAGCTCCGCCTGAGCGAGGTCTTCGCGTTCAGCATCCATCTTTTGCTGATAAAAAAGCCGGCGTTGCGAGGCCTCGGAGACCGCCAGATTCGAATTCAGAGAATGCAGCTCATCCACATAGGCATTGGCCAGATCGGCAGCTCGCCGAGGATCGCGATCCGCGACGCTGATCGAGATCAAGCCTTCCTTTTCTGCCACGATGTAGCTGCGGTTTGCCAGTTCTTTGCGTGCGTCCTGATAGCGTTTGAACCAATACACCCGGAGCAGGTCGAAGCGATCGATCAGCCGGTCGGCCACGGTGCGGCTCTTCAACATCGCAATAAAAATGTCCGCAGGATTCTTCAGCCCCAGATCGCTTTCATTCAGCGCGGCCATCGATCCCAATTGTCCCAGCATGGAAGTCAAGGCCGATTGGTTTTGTTCCGGCGGCAGGATGCTCGTGGTCGCCGTGTACATCTTAGGCAGAAGCAAAGAAACGATCGCAGCTATTAAGGCCGCGGCAATCGTGATCTGCAGGATCATCTTCTTTTTTTGGGCCAGGACCAGCAACAGATCGATGAGATCGGCCTGTCTGGGCGCGCCAACCTCCATCTCGGAGACGTGGATGTCTACCGCGGCTCCTTCGATGATCTCCGGCAATTTTGAGCTCTCGCGCATATACCACCACTTCTAATCGGCGCCCATGCAATCGCGACTCTAGGGGCTGAGCACCTTGATAGCGGCTGCAGCCAATCCGAAATTGAATAAGATCTGCGACCAATCCTTGAAGGCCCTGAGCTTAGCGCCGGGATTGGTTTGCTCCGGAACTACCACCGTGTCTCCCGGCATCAGCACCATGCTGTCGAAGCCTCCCGACCAGAAGCCGGAGGCAGCGTCTTTGCTGACCACCGCTCCATTGGCGCGGACCACAAAAGTCCTGCCCTTGTCGGCATTGCGAGTGGGGCCGCCCGCATTTCGCAGATAGGTGGCGACCGTCTTGCCGGGCTGCTGAACAAATGAGCCCTGGTTGTAGACGTCACCCACTACGCTGACGACAATGGGACGGCTGGGCACATAGAGCTGATCGCCATCTTCCAAGGGGATATCCGGAATGGCGGCCGCGCTCTGGTCGTTGGGGTGCAGATTTAACACTATTCGCCCGTCGGCTTTTAACTGGCGCAGCTTGTCGAGGCTGGCGCGTTCGGCATCCAGCGCCGCCTTCGCGGCGATAGCCTGATCATTTGTGCTTGCGTTCTTCAGCGACTCCGCTGCCTGACGGGCGATGTCTCTCTCCATCTCCAATATCACCATGTCCAGGCGCTCCTGTTGCTGGACGCGGGTGGACTCCCGGGTGAAGACCGCGGCGTAGAGGTACGCCGAAGCAGCCAAACCTCCGGCTTGTGCGACTAGATTCCGGAGACCTTCGCCGGGCGGCGCCCGGTAGACGCCGGCGGCATTAAACTCGCCCTCCAGCCGAATCAGTTTGGTTTGCTGTTCTCGCGGAACCCGCAAATCAGCCTGCGAAAAGATGGTGACGATATCGCCCGGCTGCAAAACCAGATTGCTGGAATCTGCGTGCTGGAGAACGGCTTTTCCCAGGTTGAACGGCAGTAGCTGGGTGGAAAGATCCTGCGAACTGATGCGCTGAATGACCGCATAATCCCAATTGATTTCGGGAGCACTGCGCTTCACATCGTTCAGCTCTCCGGCCACGCCACCACCGGTCGTGCCCTGCAAAGTGATCGCGTTCTGTTGATTCCAATACTGACGAGTGATGAGAAATTCTTTGTTGGGAATCAGATCGGTAATTCGCATCCCCTCGTGCCAGGGGTAGCGCCCTGGCGAGGCCACATTGCCGCGCAGCGTGACGGAATTCACGAACCGCGGTGAGACGGAGGCAAAGTTCAATACGTCACCATCCTTGAGAGGATGGGCCAGTCCGTTCGCGTCCAGGGAAACTTCTTCTATACTGCGGTCCCGCCGATTCTTGATTTGTTCGACATAGACCTTGGCGCCGTAGGCGGTCGTGGATAGCCCGCCTGCAAGCTGAAGCACATCTCCCAGACTGGCTTCGTTTTTCAGTTCGTAGATGGCAGGCACGTTGACTTGGCCGCCCATCGCTACCTGAGGTCCCACCGGAGCGATGTAGATGACATCTTGCGGCAGCAGTAGAACATCTTTGCTCTTGTCCCCTTTGAGCAGCAGATCGTAGAGATCAAATTCCGTCACCACCTTGGAACCGCGCTTCAGCTCGATGCGGCGCATCGATCCGCTCGGCGATGGCCCGCCGGAGGCGAAGACGGCATTGGCTAGGCTGCTGAGCGAGCTGACGGTATAACGTCCCGGACGCCGCGCCTGGCCCACGACGAAAATGTCTATGGAGCGCAGTTCACCCATGGTGACGTTCAGATCGAAATTCTGATAAATACGGCCGACGTGGGACTTTAGGAAGCTCTGCACCTGATCGTATCTCAACCCGGCAACATTCAGCGTTCCGACCTTCGGCAGGTAGATCTCGCCATTTCGGTCAACCCTGGTGTGGACATCCAAATCGATCTGTCCCCATGCCCGGATCAGCAGTTCGTCGCCGGGACCGATAACGTAGTCGGCGGTGACCGGTATGTGATCGACCGGGGCAAAGGTGGTTGGAACGTTTTCGAATAAGCTTGCGCCGTAGATGGGCAGAGTCTGTCCCAGCGAAGTCGCGACTAACCGCTGAAAGTCAGTGAGCTCGACGCTGCCGACGCTTCCCGTCGTGTTCGTCGCCCCAACCTGCACAGCCTTGGAAGGATTGGTTGCCGGCGTAGGGTGGGCATCGTCTAGCACGAGCACGGGCGCCGCACTCGGTTTCCCTATCGGCGTCTGCGATGCTGCCCCTGCCTGCGCTGCCCCTGCCACTGCCGCTGCGGAAGTGTTCCCGTCGGCGGGCGCGCCATCCTGCGCCGTAGCCATTATCCCCAAGGCCATCAGCGCTATCAACAGGGTGAAACCGAGTACTGCGCGCCGATTGTTGCCACGCTCCATTTCCACGCCTGGAATTCGACCGGCGTTCTCATCCAGCAAAGATCTCAAATCACTCTCCAGCAAACTTCTGTTTGCCACACATTCTCCTGACCCTCAAATCAATCCGAACTCGCTAGAGGCCGGGCTTCGGGGATTTGCTGGCGCAAGGCATTCAACCACAACTGCGCATAAGCGGGAGCAGCAGCCTGCCGGTCCCACGGCAGATCGCGACCGGTAAACAAGTGGTGCAGGTTGCCATGGGCGCTCACCACTCCTGCCAGGCCCAGGGTCGCCAGCGTAGGTTCCAAATCGCAAATCGCGCCGCGGGCGGCACATCGCCCAAAGTAAGCGTTGACGCAATCGAAGATCGGCCCCAGATGTTCGCGGAAGATGCGCTCGGCGCCCGGCAGTTCAAAGCCTGCGACATAAAGCAGCCGCACCAACTCGGGGCGCTGCAACATGTTCTCCACCACAAAATCAACCAGCATGGGCACGACAATTTCCGGACCCACATCAGTCGCCAAGCCTTCCTGGAGCTCCCGCCCCAGCTTGAGCCGGTTCAGGCGCGACTCCGCCGCCGCCCGGAAGAGATCCGCTTTGCGCGAGAAATAACGGAAAAGGGTCGCTTCATTCAGCCCAGCCAGGTGCGCAATCTCTCGCGTACTGGTGCCCTTGTACCCCTTGCGCGAGAACAGCTGTACCGCAGCTTCAACAATTCGCGCTTCGGTGACACTTCGTCCCGCTGCCTTTTTCACACTCGATCCTTGCGGTGAATTGAACTCAGGTAGGCGGCTACTGCTTCAACGGCTCGATCTCGTCGATCCCGACTTCCACGGCGACGCTCTGCTGGATCAGGTCGAGCGTCAGCACAACTCGGAGGTTATTTTTCTTGCGGAGCAACACTCCGGCCACGCCAGCCAGCGAGCCGGAGACGATACGTACTTTCTCTCCCACCACCAGGTAAGGGTGAGGCTCGAACTGGCGCAGCGGCAGTCCAGAACGAAGAGACTCAATTTCGCTGGCCGGGAGCGAGGCCGGTTCGCGGCCGGTGCTGACGATGGAGACGATACCCGGCACTTGCAGCACCTTCACCGCTTCGCGCCGCTCGATGCACACAAAAATATAGCTGGGAAAAAGCGGCTGGTCGACGGCGACGGTGCAGCCGTTTCGCCACCGTCGCATGCTCCGGTACAAGGGCAGAAACGCCTCGATATGCCGGCTCTCGAACTGCCGCGCCACCGCTTTCTCGTGACGCGGCGCGGTATATGCCGCGAACCAGTTTGGCGCGCGTTCCGACAAACCGATGTTGGCCTCGGCGGTCGAGGTCAGTCGCGGGGAAATCGGTTCGGAATCGCTTTGCATGAAAGACAAGGCTCCGCCATCCTCAGCGAGAGAGGTGTTCCCTTTCGCTTTGCCGGTCTGCAATCATCTACTTTCCGGCACAACCGCATTCCTGCAGTCGTGACCGTAAACTCCCGTTGTATCTAACTCTTCGCGGGAGACAAGCAAGCAAGTGCTCACTTGCTGTTTTTGAACATTAGCCAGGTTTGCAGTCCAATTCGATTGATTGGAAAGCATAGGGAAAGCTGCCCCATCGGTCAAGCAAAAAAGCCCCGTTAAGTGGCATGAATCCGGGACGCGAGGCCAGAATCGCACAATTGTTGACAGACGGAATGCCCCGAGGGTCAGTGCAGAGGCTGGTAGCCCAAGGCGCCCAACTGGTCGGCAATCACCTTATGGCCGGCGTCGTTCGGATGAAAGCCATCCACCGCCAGCAGACCCTGGGCATCGGGATCTTGCGTCCCGTCGGTGCCGTTGAAGGCCTGGTGAACGTTCGCCACTGGAATGCCCTTGGCCGCCGCCTTGCTACATGTCAGGGTTGGTCGCGCACCGCAAAACGGGTTTGCGACTGGTGAGACCTGAGTTAAACGACAGCCTCGGAATTATTACGTCGCGGCCGCAGAGAAGAGCGTTCGTCGCCGTGTTCCCGTCATCCAACAGTTGACGGCAACCTCGAACGCACTTCCGTGAATTAGAGGAATGAGGAATGGCTGAAAACGCGCCCACCCGTGTAGCGGTGGTGGGATTAGGAAAGGTAGGCGCCACCCTGGCTTACGCCCTGCTCTTCAGCGGGCTGGCAGCGGAGATCGTTCTCATCGACAAAAATCACGCCAAGGCCGAAGGCGAAGCTATGGACCTGAACCATGCCGTGCCCTTCGCGCATCCCACGCGCATTTGGGCGGGAGATTATTCGGACTGTGCGGCCGCGGCGGTTATTGTGGTCGCTGCGGGCGCTTCTCAGAAGCCGGGAGACACGCGGCTCGACTTGCTGCGCGATAATGCCGGCGTCTTTCGCGAGGTAGTGCCGCGCATTACGGAGCACAATCGTCATGGCATCCTGCTGATTGCCACGAATCCGGTGGATGTGCTGACGTATCTATCGCTGCAGCTTTCGGGATTGCCGGCGCAACGGGTAATCGGCTCCGGCACCATTCTCGACACCGCTCGCTTCCGCTATTTGCTGAGCCAGCATTTCGGGGTCGATCCGCGCAGCGTACATGCCTTCATTATCGGAGAGCATGGCGATAGCGAGGTCCCGGCGTGGTCGCTGGCGAACATTGCGGGCATGCACCTGGAGGATTTCTGTAATGCACAGGGCCAGAGCTGCGACTGGAACGAGCTGAATTTGATTTTTCAGCAGACACGCGATGCCGCCTACCACATCATCGCGCGCAAGCAGGCGACCTACTATGCAGTGGCAGCAGGATTGATGCGCATCATCGAAACGGTCCTACGTGACCAAAACACGGTGCTGTCGGTCTCCAGTCTGGTGAGTGGGGCGTATGGCATTTCCGGAATCTGCCTCAGCTTGCCGTCGGTTGTGAATCGCAATGGGATTTCTCGCGTACTACATCCGCAATTGAGCGCGGAGGAAGAGAAGAAGCTGCGCAAGTCAGCCGACGTCCTGAAGCGAACGCTGGAGCAGCTGAAGCTAGATTCGTAGGGGAGCCATGAATACAAATTCTCAGACGGTCCGAGTAGCGCTTGGCGATCGCGTTCTGGTGATTGGCGGCCCCGGCGACATAACCCGCGAGCAGGCGGATGCCATCGTCAACGCGGCAAATTCCTCTCTGCTGGGTGGAGGCGGCGTGGATGGCGCGATTCATCGCGCGGGTGGGCCAGAGATTCTTCGGGCCTGCGAGCAGATTGTCGCCAAGATCGGACGGCTGCCGGCGGGACAGGCGGTTGCTACTCCCGCCGGACAACTAGCGGCGCGCTATGTCATCCACACCGTAGGACCGTTCTGGAGCGGTGGACAGCGCGGCGAAGCTGAGACGCTGGCCAGCTGTCATCGCGAGTCGATCCGCATCGCCGACGAGTTGCGGCTCGGCTCAATTGCGTTCCCCGCCATCTCGACAGGAGCTTACCGGTATCCAGTCGAGGAAGCGGCGCAGGTTGCCGTGAGCAGCGCGGTGGAGGCGCTGGAAAAGGCGACTCATGTGCGGGAGGTTCGCTTCGTGCTCTTCGACGCACAGACCTTCGAATACTATGCGCGGGCGGCGAAAAACCTAAGTAAGCCTGGACCGTGAGATGAGCGGTCCCCCATTCTGGCCTTCTTTTGGCCAGGGTGGGGCGGCGCCATCCTATCGACAACAGCCCCGCCCCAGCCAAAAACAGGCTGGAACAGGGCACCCTATGGTAAGTCTAATTGCTAAGTGCTAAGTACTCACTGCTGCACTTCAGTTCACGCCCTGCACCGTACCCTCCAAGTACTCGTTAATCGACTTAGCGGCCTTGCGTCCGGCGCCCATGGCCAGAATCACGGTCGCGCCGCCGGTAACAATATCGCCGCCGGCAAATACTCCCGGCTTCGATGTCGCCAGCGTCTCTTCCTTGGCGGAGATGTATCCGCGCTTTGTCACCGCCAGTCCCGGCGTCGAAGACTGGATCAACGGATTCGCCGATGTGCCCGCGGCGATAATCGCCACCGAGCAAGGGGTCACGAACTCGGAGCCCTTGATCGGCACCGGGCTGCGGCGTCCCGACTCGTCCGGTTCGCCCAGTTCCATGCGAATGCAGCGCACCGCAGTGAGATTTCCCTTTTCGTCGCCCAGAAACTCGACCGGGTTCACCAGCATCTCGAAATGAACGCCTTCATCCTTAGCGTGGTGTACCTCTTCCACACGGGCCGGCATCTCGATTTCGGTGCGGCGATAGAAGATGTTGGCGCTCTTGGCGCCCAGGCGAAGCGCACTGCGCACCGCGTCCATCGCAGTATTGCCGCCACCGACCACGATGACGTCGCGGTCCTTGCAGGGATACAGCGGCTCGTCGTACTCGGGGAAGCGGTAGGCACGCATCAGGTTCACGCGGGTGAGAAACTCGTTGGCCGAATAGACCCCATTGAAATGCTCGCCCGGGACATTTAAGAAGCGCGGCAGGCCTGCGCCGGTGGCGACGAAGAGAGCGTCAAACCCTTCGTTGTGCATCAGCTCGTCGATGGTCACCGTCTTGCCGACGACGACATTAGTTTCGAACTCCACTCCGCGACGGCGCAGCACGTCAATCTCGTGCCGCACAATGTCCTTGGGAAGCCGAAATTCCGGGATGCCATACACCAGCACCCCGCCCAACTCGTGCAGCGCTTCGAACACGTGAACCTTATGTCCCATCTGAATGAGGTCGCCGGCGCAAGCCAGCCCGGCAGGACCGCTGCCAATAATGCCGACTTTCTTCCCAGTAGCGGGCGCGGAGACGGGCGCGCCGAACTGGCCGGTCTGCCGTTCCCAATCGGCGACAAAGCGCTCGAGATATGCGATGCCGACCGACTCGCCCTTTTTGCCCAGTACGCAGCCGGATTCGCACTGATCTTCCACCGGACAGACGCGACCCGTGATGGCGGGCAGAGCATTGTCTTCTCGAACCTT
The DNA here is from genome assembly GCA_963785825.1 of uncultured Acidobacteriaceae bacterium. Classification (GTDB taxonomy): domain Bacteria; phylum Acidobacteriota; class Terriglobia; order Terriglobales; family Acidobacteriaceae; genus Bog-257. The sequence goes on from CAWAWQ010000006.1 coordinate 843,454, forward strand.
CGATGCTGCACCCAGGAAATCGTTGGCCAGGATGAGATCGATCACCGCTCTGACGTCTACTGAGACCGGACACTTCTCGACGCATCCCGGCTTCGGGCACTCAATGCAGCGCAGTGATTCCTGGCGCGCCTGCTCGGCGGGAAAGCCGAGATTCACTTCCTGGAAGTTGTGCGCGCGGACTTGGGGATCCTGCTCCGGCACGCGTTGCCGCGGCAACTTAATGCGCTCTTTGTTCGCCAGCGGATTATTACTCATCGAACACCCCCGCCTCGATTGCGGCGCATTCGCGACGCGCCACCATGCTCTGTCGCAAGTCTTTCAATTCCGCCTCCGGATCGGCCTGCAAGCGCTCGATGCTCATTCGTTCCTGCTCGCGATACATGTTGTTGCGCTGGGTCAGGACGTCGAAGTTGACCTGGCTGGCATCGAACTCCGGCCCATCAACGCAAGCGAATTGGCTGGTATTGTTGACCAGCACCCGGCAGCCGCCGCACATTCCCGTGCCGTCCACCATGATGGAATTCAGGCTGACCATAGTCTTGATCTGGTCGGGGCCGGTAAGCTTCGCAACCGCCCGCATCATTGGCACCGGACCGACCGCAAGCACGTAATCCACCTTGCCGCCGGCCACCAGTTCCTTTAGCTTGTCGGTGACCAGGCCCTTGTCGCCATAGCTGCCGTCGTCCGTCACGACGTAGGTCTCATCGCTGACCGCGCGGACCTCGTCCTCCAGCACCAGCAGATCTTTGCTGCGTGCGCCAACGATGGAGATCACCCGGTTGCCTGCCCGCTTCAACTCGCGCGCCGTGGGATAAGCCATCGCGGTGCCGACGCTGCCGCTGACAACTACCGCGGTGCCGAAGTTTTCGATTTCGGAGGGCTTGCCCAGGGGACCGACCACGTCGAGGATGCAGTCGCCAGCTTCCAACATGCTGAGCAGCATGGTGGTTTTGCCAATAGCCTGCACGACGATGGTAATGGTGGCGGCTTCGGCGTCGGCATCGGCAATGGTCAGCGGGATGCGTTCGCCGCACTCATCCAGCCGCACGATCACGAACTGCCCCGGCCGCTGCTTGCGGGCAATTCGGGGAGCTTTGATAACAAATAGCTTGATTCCTCGCGCCAGAGGACGCGCTTCCACAATGTCGAACACGGTACCCTCCGCTATTCATTCTGCGGGGGGATGTACCGGGGGTCTGTGGCATACGTCACAAGGCTGGCGGACATACCGCACAAGCCGGAAAAATCTGTGTCATCGACTTCCCGAGGCTCTGAACCCAAGATTACAAATGCGTCAGATTGGCGCTCTCCCGTGCAAGAACCCGAATCCAAGCAGACAATGTCTGTTTCCTGAATTGCGACCAATGGGTGGGGGAGACGAACGTGGCGCTTCGGCTGGGAATGGAGAGGAACCAAAAAACTCAGGCACGATCAACGCTGTTGCCCACTTACTGCCTGGTAATCGCTCTACTGTTGTGGACGCCGGCGAATTTGGCGGCACAGGCGCTGTCACCCGGCGTCCAGACCGTCAACTCGCCTGCAGAAAATTTTCCGGCTGCTCTACCCGACGCTCCCTCGGCCTCCGCTGCCCTAGGTTCAGGTTCCTTCGGCAAGGACCTGGGCACAGCCGTCAAGACCATCGGTGAAGATGAGCTGCACATCATCAAGGCGCCGTTCTCGGTAAGCGCGCTGAAGTGGGACGCTCTCGCGGTCGGCGCGACCGGCGTGTTGATTGCCAACGACGAAAGTGTCGCCTACCAGGTCTCACCGAGCTGGCACAATACCAGCGTCAACATCTCCGACGCTGGAGTCTACGGGCTGGGCGCGGCCGCCGGAGGCATCCTGATCACCGGGCTGGTTACCCATAATGACCACGCCATCGATACCGGCATACGCAGCGCCGAGGCCGCCGTCGATAGCGCCATTCTTTATGCGGTACTCAAAGCGACACTGCAGCGGCAACGTCCCTACACCGCCCCTGGCGAAGGAAAATTCTTCTCCGGCAATTGGAGCAGCGGCTCCTTCCCCTCCGGGCACGCGACCATGGCATGGACGTTGGCGACGGTAATGGCCCACGAATACCCCAACTGGCCGATGCGCATCTTGATGTACGGCGTGGCCACGGCCGTCAGCACCACCCGCGTGACCGGTGGCGAGCACTTCCCAGCCGATGTCTTCGCCGGCTCGGTGATTGGATTCGGCGTGGGAACCTACGTCTCGCACAAGGACGCTTCCAAGCTGCTGGTGCCGCACTCCCAGAACCGGATGCAGCGGGTGGAGAACGCCATCCTGGAGCACGTGGCGATTGGGGCGCAGTAGCGCCTACTGCGTTTTGATTACGAAGTCAGCGAAGGCGAACCGCTCCCGGGTGACAACCTCGCCCGCCTCAAGCTCCATTGGTGCATGAAACATCGGCCCGGCATAGACACAGGTGTGAAACTCGCCCCGCTCGCCGCAGCGATCGACCTCGCTCGGAAGATCGGACAACAGCCGCTCATCGAATTCCCTGCCGGCAAAATCCGCCGACAATTGTTCGGTATCGACGCATGTAAGCTTGGCGCGCAGTCCGCTCGCGAGCATTTCGCGCGCCAGGGTTAAGGTCGGTAACTGCCACAGCGGGAACAGAGGGTGTAGGCCGGTACCCTGAAGCTGCGCTTCGCGGTAGGCGCGAACACCTTCCAGAAACAAATCCCCAAATGCGATTGCGGTCACCCGCTCCTTGACGGCACGACCGCAAGCCTCGCGCATGCGCTCCTCATAGGCGGCATTGGAACAGGGCCAAGGCAGAGGAACATCCCAGAGGGGCAGATCGACTGCCCTTGCCTGCGCCTCCAGGACGGATCGTCGCGTACCGTGCATGGCGACGCGGTCGAACTCGCTGTTCAGCGTGGTTAGCAGTCCGACAATCTCGCAGTCATCGCGCTGGCGCAGGAGATGGAGCGCCCAGGCACTGTCCTTGCCGCTACTCCAGGAAAGAAGAACACGGGTCATGTGTGGCGACGTTTACCAAAGCCAGCGGTAATAAGCAAAATGACAGCTCGGGGCCGCAATTACGCCACAAAATACTTCGCTGCTGGATGGTGCGCGATGATGGCCGAGGTGCTCTGCTCGGGCTCCAGCAGGAAGCCGGTGGTCAGATGCACGCCGATCGTCTCGTCCGGATGCAGCACGGCAAACAGTTTCGTCTGGTCCTCGAGATTCGGACACGCCGGATAGCCAAACGAATAGCGCGATCCGCGATACTTCTGATGGAAGAGGTCGCGGATATGCGGCGAGTCGTCGCCGCCGATGCCGAGCTCTTCGCGAATCCGCCTGTGCGACAACTCGGCCAGCGCTTCAGCCGACTCGACACTCAGTCCATGCAGGTAGAGATACTTGGTGTACTCGCCGCCCTCAAACAGTTTCTGGGTTTCGTGCGACGCCTTGTCGCCGATGGTCACGCAGGACATCGCCAGAACGTCCATGCGTCCCCCATTCTTCGGCAGGAAGAAGTCGGAGATGCACAACCCACGTCCTTCGCGCTGGCGCGGGAAGGTGAAGCGCAGCGCCTCGGCAGGAATCGGATCGCCCTGTTTCCAGCCTTCCGGCAGGTTATAAACTACGACATCGTTGCCATCGCCCTGCGCTCCGAAGTAGCCGTAAACTACCTTGGGCTCGAACCAGCCCGCCGCGATCACTTCCTCTTCTAGTTGCTTCAGAATCGGCCGATACTTCGTTTCCACCAGCCGGCCGTAATCTTCCTGCGATGCAGTCTTCAGCTGCCATTGGTTCTTGAACAGTGCCGTTTCGTTGATGTACTGAAAGATCTCGCGCAGATCGAAGTCTTGTGGCTGAAGCACGCGCACTCCCCAAAACGGCGGCCGCGGAATATTCGGCGCAGCCGCGATCTCGATGTTGGGCGACGTCGCGGTGCCGCCATCGCCTGCTCCGGCCGCCACAGCGCGAGCGAACTCCTTCACCACCTTGCCTTCGGCGATGCGTTTCTCGCGCGCACCATTCGGCGACGCGAGGTCTTCCATGATGTGCAGACCGGCAAACGCGTCGTCGGCGTAGAAGATGCCGCCGTTATATTCGCGGCGCAGATCGTCTTCCACGTACTTGCGGGTCAGCGCCGCCCCCCCGCAAATGACCGGAAATTCCAGCTTCTGGTGATGCAGGTCCTGCACCACATACTTCATCTCCAGCGTCGACTTCACCAACAGCCCGCTGAGCCCGATCGCGTCGGCCTTCTGCTCCAGCGCCGCCTTGATAATGCTGTCCGACGGCTGCTTGATGCCGAGGTTCACCACGCGATAGCCGTTGTTGGTGAGGATGATGTCCACCAGGTTCTTGCCAATATCGTGGACGTCGCCCTTCACCGTGGCGAGCACGATGGTCGCCTTCTGGCTGCCCTCCTTCTTCTCCATCTTGGGCTCGAGGTAGGCGACAGCGGCCTTCATTACGCCGGCCGAGTCGAGCACCGAAGGCAGCTGCATCTTGCGCGCGCCAAACAGATCGCCGACCGTCCTCATGCCGTCGAGCAGGATGTTGTTGATCAGGTCGAGCGGCGTGTAGTTGACCAGCGCCTCTTCCAGCAGCTCGTCGAGCGACTTTTTGTTGGCGCCATCGCCGACACTTTTTTCGCCGTTGATAATCGCCCACTTCAGCTTGTCTTCGACCGAGAGCGTATCGATGTGCGCGGTGGTCGTCTCTTGCTTGCCCTTGGTGCCGGCGAAGTGGTTCATGTAAACCTGGAGCGGATCGCCGTTCGACTGATCGTAGAAGATCAGCTTGCGCGCCAGATCAACTTCCGCTTCAGGGATCTTGTACAACGGATAGATCTTGCTGTAGTTAACGATGGCCATGTCGAGGCCGTGATCCACCGCCTCGTGCATGAACACGCTGTTCAACACACGCCGCGAATAGACGTTCAGTCCGAACGAAATGTTGCTGACACCGAGAATGGTCTTCACCTCGGGCAGTTCCTGCTTGATCGCCTTCACCGCCTTCAGCGTCTCGATGCCGGCGGTGCGATAGTCCTCCTGGCCGGTCGAGATGGGCAGCGTGAGCGCGTCGAAGATCAAATCGCACGGCCGAATGCCGTACTTGTTCACCGCCAGGTCGAAGATGCGCTTGGCGATTGCCAGCTTCTTCTGCCAGGTCAGCGCCATGCCATCTTCATCGATGGTCAGCGCGATGACCGCAGCGCCGTAGCGCTTGGCCATGGGCAGAACTTTCGCCGTGCGCTTCTCACCATCCTCCAGGTTGATGGAGTTGATGATGGCCTTGCCGGGAATGCGCTTCAGCGCCTCCTCGATTACGTCGGCCTCGGTCGAGTCGACGGTGATCGGCGCTGGTACGCGGGTGGCTATCTTCTCCAGGATGTTGCTGATGTAGCCTTTTTCATCCTCGCCCACGATGGCGCAGCACAGGTCGAGCATGTGCGAGCCTTCGTTCACCAGCTTCTTGGCCAGCGTGAGGATGCCATCGTAATCTTGCGCGCGGACCATGTTCTTGAAGTGCTCGACCCGCGTGGTGGTGTTCATCTCCTCGGCCACGATCAGCGGCTTGGGATCGAGGTCGAGCGGCACCATGGAGTAGGCACTCGACGCCGCCGCGACGGGCTTCACCTCCCGCTTGGCAGGCTCCAGGTTGGCGCAAGTATCGGCGACCGCCTTGATGTGCTCGTAGGTGGTGCCGCAGCACCCGCCAACCAGGCGCACGCCGTACTCGGTGATGAACTGCTTGTGGTAGTCGGCTAATTCTTGCGGTTCCAGCGTGTAAACCCGCGATCCGCCGACCTGCGGCAACCCGGCATTGGGTAGAACGGAAACCGGTCGCGTGCAGTTCGCACCCAGGTAGCGGACAGCATCGTTCATCTCCTTCGGGCCGGTAGCGCAATTCATGCCGATCACGGCGACATCAAACATCTCCAGCGTAGTGAGCGCGGCGCCGATTTCTGTTCCCAGCAGCATGACGCCGCTTTCCTGGAGCGTGACCTGCACCTGAACTGGAACATTCTTCCCGGTCTTCTTCAGCGCGTCGAAGATGCCGACCAGTCCGGCCTTGGCTTGTAGGATGTCCTGGCAGGTTTCGAGCAGCAGCACGTCGACGCCGCCATCGATCAGACCGATTGCCTGCTCGGTGTAGCCTGCCGCCATTTCGTCGAAGCTGATGTGACCAAGAGACGGTAGCTTCCTCGTCGGACCCATGGATCCAGCAACGAAGCGCTTGCGCCCCTTGGACGAGAAGCTAGACGCTACTTCGCGCGCGAGCTTCGCCGCGGCCATGTTGATCTCATGAACGCGGTCGGCCATGTTGTCTTCGGCCATGTCCATGGGGCTGGAGTTGAACGTGTTGGTCTCGATGACATCTGCGCCCACTTCCAAGTAGGCGGCGTGGATGTCCTTGACCACGTCGGGACGGCTGAGCACCAGGATGTCGTTGTAGCCGTCCTTACCCCAGAAATCGTCGAGGGGCAGGTTGCGCGCCTGCACACTGGTGCCCATCGCGCCGTCGTAGATGATGACGCGCTCCTGCACGGCTTTTAAGTAATCGCTCATTCCCTTTTCAGCGCGAATCTTTTTATCCCGTCATCCCGAGCGAACCGCTTCAGCGGTGAGTCGAGGGACCTGCTTTTTTCTTCACTGGCAACTGGCAACCGGCAACTGCCAACTGCTCCTGTCGTCTGGGAGGAGGCGCGCCCCGCAGCAGCAGGCAATTCGGAGCCGAACCATTCCATTCCCTCGTCCCACTCACTATGAAAACTCGTCTCCGCGATGCCAAGAACGGCAACCCATTGATCCACATCGCTGGCAAGGAGGAGAGGAGAAAAACTTGCAGCTTTACACCTAAGTATCGCAGCTTCGGCGGGATTCGGGAAGTTAGCCCCATCCAACGGCAACGGGCGGAGCCGAGTGGGGGAGATATGGCAGCGGAACGCTAGATTCAAAAATCTGCAACGCATGAGTCAGTCTGACTTTGCCTTGAGCCTCATCTCTGATCGTCTCACCCTCGGCGCCGGAAGCGGTAAAGCGATCATGACGAGCGTCTGCAGAAGAGAGCACGTCGCCCTCACGGAATGCAAAGCTAATCACCCTTCGTCCGATCCAGCTTGCAGAACGGGACCAATACGTCGCAACAACTAAGATTTCTGGATCAGTCGCTGAGGTTAGCAGGAGGAACGCGATCTTCTGGAATTGCCGCGTCTTTTGGGGTGCGGCTCAACGACCGCTCGAACCTTGATCTACGTTGCGGACGAAATCCTCGAGCCATTTGTGAATGTCCTCGCGCACCCTCCGGAATTGGTCCAGTTGTTCCTCGGCCGGCGTGGCTGCCGGATCGGGAAAGCTGTGATGAATACGCTCGCCCTGGCCCGGGAAAATCGGGCACAACTCCTTCGCATTGTCGCAAACCGTGATCACGTAATCGAACTGCTGGCCCGCGAACTCATCCACCGACTTTGAACGATGCGTCGAGATATCCACGCCGGCCTCCCGGAGCGCGGTCACCGCGTCGGGATTCAGCTCAACCGGCCGCGTACCAGCGCTGAACACCTCAAACTGATCGCCGGCCATGGCCCGCAGAAAGCCTTCCGCCATTTGGCTGCGAGCAGAATTTCCGGTGCACAGAATAAGCACTCGTTTCTTGCTCATCGGACGGTCTTCCCGTAGGAATCGCGAATTGGTACGGCCGGACCCACGGCAAGCCCACCACCGAAATATTTCTTCTGAAAGTAGAATGCAACATTAACCAATCCGATCATCACCGGGACTTCAACGAGCGGCCCGATGACTGCCGCGAACGCTGCGCCGGAGTTGATGCCGAATACAGCAACCGCAACCGCAATGGCCAACTCGAAATTGTTCGACGCGGCCGTAAACGACAACGTCGTCGTTTTGGCGTAGTCCGCGCCAAGCTTCCTGCCCATATAAAAGGACACCAAGAACATCACAACAAAGTAGATCAGCAGCGGCACCGCAATCCTGAGCACATCCAAGGGTAGCCGAACAATGTACTCGCCTTTCAGCGAGAACATCACCACAATCGTGAAAAGGAGCGCGACCAATGTCAGCGGGCTAACGCGAGGGACAAAACTACGGTCGTACCAGCTCCGGCCTTTCGCTCGAATTAATACCGACCGGGTGAGGAAGCCAGCGAGGAACGGAATGCCCAGGTAAATGAAGACGCTCTTCGCAATCTGTCCCATGGAAACATTGACCACGGACCCTGCAAGTCCAAGTTTTGGGGGAAGAACGGCGATGAAGACCCATGCATATACCGAGTAGAAGAAAACCTGAAACAACGAATTGAATGCCACCAGACCTGCCGCGTATTCTGTGTCACCCTTAGCCAACTCGTTCCAGACGATCACCATCGCGATGCAACGCGCCAGACCGATCATAATCAGGCCAGCCATATACTCCGGATAGCCGCGCAAAAAGACGATAGCGAGCACGAACATCAGTACCGGACCGATTACCCAGTTCTGAATCAGCGAGAGGCCGAGCACGCGCTTATTGCGGAACACCTCCCCCAGGTCTTCATAACGAACTTTGGTAAACGGCGGGTACATCATCACGATCAGCCCAACAGCGATCGGAATCGAGGTCGTCCCGACATTGAATCGGTTGAGGAACGGCACAATACCGGGGACGAGCCAGCCGGCAATGACGCCGAGCGCCATGGCGGCGAAAATCCACCCTGTCAGATAACGATCGAGAAAACTCAGGCGGGACGAAACTTTGTTCGCCATGACGGTTAAACCCTCTGAGATCTCGCGGATTTGCCGCGCGCCAGCGCGGAGTAGGGACGCCATTCGCTTTCAGTACACGACCCGGCTTCTATGGCTCTCTTCAGCTTGCGCGAGTCTTCTGCCAGCTCATCCGAGTGGCGAAACATGTCACGCAGGAAGCCGAAAAGCAGTTTCATCACAGCCGCATTCGGTTGCGCCAGGCGGTAATACATCCTCGCACCTTCCCGGCGATCGAGCACTAGGCCCGAGTTCTTGAGGTAGGTCAGGTGCCGGGAAACGTTGGGTTGCGAGGATTGCAGTACGTACTGGATGTCGCAAACGCACAATTCGCCGTGAATCAGTAAGTTGAGGATCCGCAGCCGGGTTTGGTCTGCTAGTCCCTTAAACAGTTGTTCCAACTCTCGCATGCGGCCTCCCAGCTAATATCGTACCAGCCGTACTGTATATTTGTATAGACGTATAAGCGCATGATATGATCTTTGCCGTGATGCAGCCCACATTGGTCCGTCACGGCCGAGGGTGAGAATGAAACCGAAGGTGCTGTTTCTCTGTACGGGCAACTCCGCGCGAAGCCAAATGGCGGAAGGTTACTTGCGCAGCGTAGCTTCCGATCGATTTACTGCCATAAGCGCAGGCATCGAGCCCAAAGGGTTGAATCCCCTGGCTGTCGAAGCAATGGGCGAAATTGGAATCGATATCTCTTCTCACAAATCCAAGGATGTCGTTAGCCTGCTTGGCCAGCACATTCCTTATGTGGTCACCGTTTGTGATAACGCGAGGGAACACTGCCCCATTTTCCCCGGCACCTTCAAGTTCCTGCACTGGAGTTTGGATGATCCTGCGGCCGCGATAGGCAGCCATAACGAGAGACTAGCGGTGTTCCGGCGCGTGCGGGATGAGATTATTGAGCACATCGATCGCGAATTTGTTCAGGGCGGAACCTCTCAAAGGCGGGCCTAGACCGCTCGCTTGCGCTAGTTGGTGAGAAATGAAGTGCATGCCTCCCTCCAGTCTTGCCGTGTAGCACTCCGGATCATTGCTAGAGCTTCTTACTCCACCGCGAAGAATGAAACTTGGTTCTCACGAGAGGCTCTTCAGTCCCCGGAGGATCGGTCTTGTCCCTTCGCAGCCTCTGTGACCCTGGCGGATAGCCCTTCCCGCGTAATCCGATATCCGCAACAGGGGTGGCCCTCCAGCTTCTCTTGCTAGGGCGGGGCGGTTATTCTCAAATGACGAAAGTCCCTGCCGTGGCCAAGGTTAGAATGGGGCACCCGAAATCAATTCGAAGACCGGATAATTCGATGCAATCCCGGCAAAGGCTTGTACCTCCGAGCCGGCGGGAACTGGGAAGTATCGCTGTACCGTGGTTTTGAAATTCTCGAGATAAGCCTTCAGCAACTCCGGCTTGTCCGCATCGCTGACAGGTTGCAATTGGAAACTCTGATGAAAACCGCCCTTCTTTAGCGTGACCTCGCCGGCGGCTTCCGCGTTGCGCACCCATTGTGTCTGCCCGCGGGGCGCGACGAGAAATCGCTTGCCACGCATCTCCAGCAGGTCGATGGGCGTCGAGTAGAGCTTGCCGGATTTTCGCCCACGCACCTGAAGCAGGCAATTGTGCTTCATGCCGAAGCCCAGCCCGACCAACACTCCGAACAAGCGATTGGACCAGCGCTCGATCGTGGTGGGCGGTCGAAACCCATGCTGGGCAGAGTTAGACGTCATCCACATCCATTCTAATCGGTAACGATTTGCCCACGCCCCCGATCAGGCGAAGTCATATAATCTGCGCCGGTCTCTGTTATCCGCTGTGCTTCTGCCATGCATATTGTTGCAAACAACTGCAACAGGTTGCATCGCATTTGCTATGGCATGATGAGAACCCGTAACTCATAACAGAAATAAGGCGCATAGTGTCCATTTCCGCACGCCAGAGTGCGACACCACTAAAAATTTAGGCTTTCGACAGCGGAATTGGGTTACAGTATTTTTGTTCTGCAGTCCGATACTGCAGACGCTCAGCCCCGCGGTGTATAGCGAGCCCGCGGGGCTAACCATTTATTGCAGTCACCTCACCGGGGGGCGCGGCCGGCGCTCGCGGCTGGATCTGTTATTCTGCCCGCCGTGGCCAGACAATCGCGTCCCACTTCCGATCCGAGCATCAGCATCGTCGGTGCGGGAAACCTTGGCTCGGCGCTGGCTCTGACCGTGGCGGCAGCGGGTTGCGTAGTGCCGATGATTGCAGTGCGCCGCAAGAATGCCAGCAAGCACCGGGCGCAGGCACTCGCGCGCAGAGTGAAAGCTCGCCTGGTCGAAACCGGCAAGCAGGTTCTCGACAGCGATATCGTCTGGATCACGGTTCCGGATGACGCCATTGCCGACACGGCCTCTGTGCTGGCGCGCGCGCAGGACTGGAAGGGCAGGATTGTGTTTCACTCCAGCGGCGCTCTCACCAGCGACGAACTGGCGCCTTTGCGAGCGCAGGGTGCCCGCGTGGCGTCCGTGCATCCGATGATGACCTTCGTGCGCGATGCGGTGCCACAATTCGCCGGGGTGGCATTCGCAGTAGAAGGCGATGCGGTCGCGGTGCGGGCGGCGCGCGCCATCGTCGATCACCTCGGCGGGACTGCTTTCTCCATCCGGAAAGAACGCAAGGTGCTGTACCACGCTTTTGGCAGCTTCGCCTCGCCATTGGTGGTCGCGTTGATGTCGTCCCTGGAACAGGTGGCGCGGGCGGCGGGGATTCGCAGGCAGGACATCAAACCGATGATGGTTCCGCTGCTGCGGCAGACCTTGCGCAATTACCTGAAGCACGACGCCGCGGCGGCTTTCAGTGGGCCCCTCGTCCGCGGAGATGTGGCCACGGTCCGCAAACACCTGGCGGAACTGAACGGCTTGCCCGAAGCGCGGGAGGTATACGTCGCGCTGGCAAAAGCGGCGCTGAAGAACCTGCCCGCAAAAAACAGAACCGCCTTGCTAAGAACGATTAAGAAATCCAGCTAGTTGAAACGGAAGTGCGATGACGACAGTGGGTGCTACCGAAGCCAGAAGCCATCTGGCAGAACTGCTCGACAGAGTCAGCCAGGGGGGAGGATCGTGATTACGAGGCGTGGTCTTCCTATAGCCTCGCTGGTTTCGGTTGACTACAAAGAAAACGAGCTAACACCGAGCGAGATTCTGGATGGTATGCGCGCGCTGCGCCAGAGAGTCAAACCCGACAAGATGACCGTTCGCGAAATGGTGGAGGAGGGGAGGCGACTGTGACGCCAGGCCGGGTCTTCACCAACTGCTGAACAGGTGTCCCATCTTTTCCTTCTTGGTCCGCAGATAGCTTTCGGAGTGCTCGTACGGTTCGACCTCGGCAGAGACACGCTCCACCACCGCGATCCCGGCATTTACCAGCGCCGCCACCTTGTCGGGATTGTTAGAAATGAGCCGGACTTGCGTCACCCCCAACTGCCGCAGCATCTCGGCTGGCAGCCGATATTGCCGGTAGTCGTTGTCATAACCCAGTTCGTTGTTCGCTTCAACAGTATCCAGGCCCTCGTCTTGCAGTTCGTATGCCTGCAGTTTGGCCATGAGGCCAATACCGCGCCCCTCCTGTTGCTCGTAAATCAGAATGCCGGCGCCTGCCTCGGTAATGAGCGACAGCGCTAGTTCAAGCTGCTGACGGCAATCGCAACGCATGGAATAGAAGACGTCACCCGTGAGGCATTGGGAGTGAATGCGGACCAGCGGCGGTGCGGAATGGATGTCACCCATCACCAGCGCGACCGCTGCTTCCTTACGGCGTTCCGCCTTGCCTTCGCGCGCCAGGCGGTCTGCTTCCGCCCGCGAGATACCATCAGGCAAGGTCTGGGATTCGGCCTCGAAACCGTGTATGCGGAACTGTCCCCAGCGCGTGGGGAAGTTGGCTTCGGCCACTTTCTTGACGGTGGAGTGTGTCACACGTCGATTATAAGCTGCGCGGGCCCGCTGCAATGTTCAGCCATCACAGCCAATACGTCCGCCGCGCACAGACTCGGCACCTAACATCACTAGAAAAGGGCGGCTGGTTAGAGCCGCCCAATTGCACTTCGATCTGCCGTAGTTTTATCTGCCGTGATGTCCTCCACCGCCGTTGCCGGAGGAATGAGAGCCGCCTCCACCTCCCCGATAGGAGCCACCGCTCGGCGCGCGGTAGCCGCCTCCGGAGGAGCGTGGCGCCGAATACGAACCCATGCTGCGACTGGCGTAGGTCGAGGTTGAGCCGTAACTCCGGGGAGAGTAAGCGGGACTTGGCGCCGAGCTCCGAGGGGCCGAATAAGCCGGCATCGACTGATAGCCGCCCCGTGCTGCGCTATACGATTCAGCGGGAGAATAACTCCGGTTGTACCCACCGCGATAACCAGTAGACGCCGCCGGCGCGCCTCGATAGGCGGACGATGCCTGTTGAACCGGCGCCGACCGATAGCTGTAGTTTGCCGGCGGGCGCGGAGCCGAGGATCTAGCGCCCGGGCCGTTACTCGAATTTCCGTTGCGCGGCGTGCTCTGCGGGACCGGCCGATTCGCAGGCGTCGACTGCCGCGAAGGAGCCGAGTACTGCGGTGCTGCGCTGGCAGGACGGCTCGGCTGGTACGACTGCGGAGGCCGTGGTACCGACGAGGCGTTCGTCCCGTGTCCCGAGCGCGGATTGTTAATGGCCGGCCCGCGGTTGTCGGCAACATTCGCGGAACCGCGTGCGCCTCCCGTGCTGCCATTGGGCCGCGCGAAGCTGTCGTTGCCTGCGGCCGCTCGCGGCGCGTTGCGTGCCGGCGCACTGGCTTGTCCACTGTTCACAGGCGTATTCGGCCGGGCCGTCGCCATTCCGCCGGCAGAAGGCGGACGCGGTACGTAATGTCCACCCAGGCTCGTCGGGATATTCGCGCGAGCAAGCTGATTGTCAGCACCGGCCGTGGAACGAGGAGCATTGTTGCGCGGTGCCCCAATATTCGCACTTGTTGCGGGTTGCGGAGCGTGGGTGGCATTCGCTCCCATGTTCCGATTTCCGGTGACTGCGCCGTTGGACCGCGCCAGAGTTGACTGGCTCGCTCCTACTCCAGCCGGCCGCACCGCCGGAGGCGGCGTACGCGTGACAACGCTGCGGCCCATTGCCGACGCCGGAGGTACCCCGCGAGTCAACGGAGAGCGTCCGCCGAGGACAGATTCCCTCGTCGGGTTCACATCCGCTGTACGGACCAACTGGCCTCGACCCAGATAGGCTTTCGGAACCGCGCCTCCGACGCGGTTAATTGCCGCGCCCGAAGCGAACGCCGTTCTTGGAGCCGCAGTCACCGCACCCGCTACGTTGCGGAACCCGTAGTGCGCATTCGCGAAGTTGTTGCCGTGGTAGCTGTTCGTGATGTTGTTGATATTGGTGATGTGCGTATTGGTGATGTTCACATTGCGGAAGTAGGAATTGCTGACCCATCCGCCGCCGCGATACCAGCCACCGCGACCCCATCCGCAATAGCGCGGGTAGTACGGCTCACCCCAGCCTAGCGGGAACCAGCCGAAGTTAATGCCAAGTCCCCATCCTCCGCCGCCAAATCCAAAGCCGATGCCGAAACCGGGGCCGCCAACCCAGCCCACCAGCGCCGGAGCGTAGTAGGGATTCCAGTATCCCACCGGACCCGGCGCCCAGCCCCAGCCCCCGCCCCAAGAGACCCAGCGGCCATAGTGGAAGGGAGCGAATCCCCAAGGCGCATCATCGACCCACGTCCAACCCCAGGGAGCAATCCACACCCAATGACCAAAGCGATAAGGCGCCCATCCCGCAGGAACCGATGACGGAATCCATACCGTGCCGTATTCCGGTGTCGGGATCCAGCGGCCGTAAGCATCGAGATCCTGATATCCGATTACTCCGGGTGAGACATATCGTGCGGACACAGAGTCGTCCAGCCGCTGATCGCGCACCCGCGCCCAATCGTCGAAGCCATCCCTGGCCGGAGCATCCTCGGCCGTGTGTATTAGCGTATTACCGTTGCGGAAGCGTACCTGCGTACCCGAGTTCACGCGCACCGCGCTTCCCTGCCCCGTCGCCTCGCCGTAGCCGCTGCGCACCGTAATCCAGCTTTGATCTTCACTCGGATAAACATCGAAGCGGTACAACCCCGATTTCATGACTGTGAAAGCGTAGTTGGGAGTATCGACTTCGTAGACCTCGCCGCGCTCCAGATGGCGAACCGTCAAGCTCAGGATGCCCTGATCAAGTTCCAGTTGTACGGTGCGGTCGCTGACGTTGGTAAGCGTCAGGCTGGTCTCCGAGTTCATGCGGATGAAGCCGTCGCCGACATTGAGCTCAGCGCGCGAATTCTTGTCCGTCCAAACACGGTCCGCCGTAGTCAGCGGACGGTTAGTGCTCGCCGCTACCCAGTCGTTGACGCCGCCGGGCTGCATGGAGACCTGTCCCGACATGTACTGCACGCGCGCGACGCGGCCGGGAGGGTCTTGCTGCGGAGCACCCTGCCCGCTGTCACCTTGCTGCGCGGAGGGACTGGCTGGTGGTGGAGCGCTCTCCTGGTCCTGCGCCAGCACCGCTCCTGCCGAAAGCGCAATAAACAGCAGCGCTGCCAATATCCATTCAAACCGCCGCCGTGATTTCATCGGAAGCTCCTCTCGCCTCTCAGCCCACCTGCACCATTCATTCCTTACCACATTAGATGCTCGACGAAGCGACCTTATTCACAATCGCCCTATCCAAAGCGATCGTGACTGACACCGGTGTAAACACAACATTCAGCAGCGTGTTTCGGACAAAAACCTGAACCGAATGTTAAGAACTGTTATGCCGCAGAGAACCGCTAGTTCCGGAATGGTACACGATCGGATTAGCCGTGTATGGCGTCCAGCCGCGGAGTGGGCATACCAGCGGGAAGCGCCGCCGGCGATTCATCGAGGAATATAATCATGAGCTTTCCTGCTTAGAAAGGTCTTCATGAGTTTTTGGCTTGTTCGCTGCCGTCTCCTGCCTGCATGCCTCGCCGGTCTTGCTGCCATTGCCGCACCGGCGCAAGCTCCAACGATTCCTCCTCCGCCCGCAACACTAAAACAGCCCGTGACGGATGTTTATCAGGGCGTCAAGGTGGTTGACGATTATCGCTGGTTAGAAGACTGGAGCGATCCTGCGGTCAAGCAATGGAGCGCGGCTGAGAACGCCCGCACCCGCGAGTACCTCGACCATCTGCCGTCGCGCGCGGCCATCAAGCAGGAGTTCCGCGAACTCGTTACCAGCAGCTCGGGCGCATATTTCCACCTGCAGCAGCGCGGGGGTGTGCTGTTCGCCATGCACAATCAGCCGCCCAAGCAGCAGTCATACCTGGTGACGCTGCGCTCGCCTGACGATCCCGGCAGCGAGAAGGTCATCGTCGATCCCAATGTCATGGGGAAGCTTGGGTCGGTGGAAATTGATTTCTATGCGCCTTCCCTGAACGGAAAGCTGGTTGCCGTGTCCCTGTCCGAAGGCGGTTCCGAAGACGGGACTGCCCACGTGTTTGAGGCGGCGACGGGGAAGGAATTACCCGACGCGGTTCCGCGCGTGAACTTTGCCACCGCCGGCGGCAGCATTGCCTGGAACAAGGAAGGCACCGGTTTCTACTACACGCGTTATCCGCAGGGAAGCGAGCGGCCGGCGGCGGACGCCAACTTCTATCAGCAAGTTTATTTTCACAAGCTGGGCACGAAGAGTACCGAGGATACCTACGTCATCGGCAAGGATTTTCCGCGGATTGCCGAGATCCAGCTGCAAAGTAGCGATGAGGGCCATTGGCTGCTGGCCAGCGTCGCCAATGGCGATGGTGGTGAGTTTGCTCAATACCTGATGAACCCATCGGGCAAGTGGACCCAAGTGGCCCATTTCGAGGATGGCATTGTCTCCGCTGTGCTCGGAACCGATGCCGACCCCGCCCTCTACCTGCTTTCGCGCAAGGATGCGCCTCGCGGAAAGGTTCTGCGCCTACCTCTGGCCGAACCCTCACTCTCGAAGGCCAAACTCATCGTGCCGCAAAGCTCCGGCATCGGCAGCAGTGAAGACGCCCGAGCTTCGATCGACGCCATCATTCCGACCGCATCGCGTTTGTATGTGCGCGACATGATCGGTGGACCGACCCGGGTTCGCATCTTCAACCATCAGGGCCGCGATATTGGTAATCTTCCGACGCCGCCTATCTCCGCCGTTCAGCAGATTGCGCAAACGAAGCGAGACGACGTGCTGTACCAGCTCTCAACCTATCTGGAACCAACGGCGTGGTACCGCTATGATCCCTCCTCTGGAAAATCGGAACGCACTGCGATCTCGTCAACTTCGCCGATCAAGTTTGACGATGCCGAGGTGGTGCGGGAATTTGCTCTGTCCAAGGACGGCGCACGCGTTCCGCTGAACATCATCCTGCGTAAAGGAACCAAGCTGGACGGCAAGAATCCCACCGGGCTGGAAGGCTACGGAGGATACAACATCAGCATGACCCCGCATTTCCTGGGGGCCTTTGGGCGGATGTGGCTGGACCAGGGCGGCATCTCGACGATCGCCAACCTGCGCGGGGGCGGCGAGTACGGCGAAGAATGGCACGAGGCCGGAAAGCTGACGCAAAAGCAAAATGTCTTTGACGACTTCATTGCCTGCGCCGAATACCTCATCCAGCACAATTACACTTCGCCTCCCCATCTGGCAATTGCGGGCGGCAGCAACGGCGGCCTGCTAATGGGCGCCGTCCTCACCCAGCGCCCCGACCTGTTTCGCGCGGTCGTCTCGTTCGTCGGAATCTACGACATGCTGCGCGCGGAACTCGATCCTAACGGCGCCTTCAACATCACGGAATATGGCACGGTGAGAGACCCGGATCAATTCAAGGCGCTGTACGCGTATTCTCCGTATCATCATGTGCAGGATGGCACGTCTTATCCCGCAGTTTTATTTCTGACAGGCGAAAACGACCATCGCGTCAATCCGATGAACTCGCGCAAGATGACGGCGCGGCTGCAAGCTGCCACGAATTCGGGCCATCCCATCCTGTTGCGCACCTCCTCCAGCGCGGGGCACGGCATCGGCACCGCTCTAGACGAGCAGATCGAGCAGACTACCGATGTCTTCTGCTTTCTCTTCGATCAGTTGGGCATCACCTACACGCCGCCGCCCCAGATGAAGCCGTGAGCGTCAAACAACCTGCGATCAAATCGTTCTTCCTGCACGGACCCGCCGGACGCCTCGAAGCCCTGCTGAACGCGGGTTTGCCTTCCGCGACGCATGCCGGCCTGGTGTGCCATCCGCACCCAATGGGCGGCGGCACCATGCATAACAAAGTCGTTTTCCACGCCATGAAGGCGCTGAGCTTATTCGGATTTCCGGTGTTGCGCTTCAATTTTCGTGGCACGGGATTAAGTGCCGGGCTGCACGACGAAGGACGTGGTGAAGTGGCAGACGTCCACGCCGCGCTGCAATGGCTGAAGCGCGAGTTCGCGCTGCCCATCTTCTTCACCGGCTTCTCCTTCGGTTCGGCGACCGGTCTGCGAGCCGCCTGTCCCGATCCTGCGGTACAGGCGCTGATCTCGATTGGCACTCCGGTCGAAGCCGGGGGACGCCTGTACTCCTATTCCTTTCTGCGCGACTGCGCCAAGCCCAAGCTCTTCATCAGCGGCGACCACGATCAATACGGCCCGCACCAGGTGTTGGAAAGAGTTGTTGCAGATGCCGCAGAGCCAAAGGAACTGGTGTTCGTGCCCGGTGACCATTTCTTTGCCGGCCACCTGACGGAAATGCGGCTCACGATCGAGAGCTGGCTGCAGGAGTTGCTGAAGCGCTAGGTCAAGAACCGTTCAAGAATCCGTGTGAGCCAAAGCCTGGGCAGAGCGGGCCTTAGTGTATATGCGTGAGAACTAACCTTTATCCTTGGCGGCGGAACATGACCAGCGAAAATCCAGCCCCGCAGGGGCGGCTATGTCGTTAGCCCAGGATGAAGCGAAGCGGAATCCTGGGTGGAGTGGAAAATTATTCCGAGCCGCGTAGCGGCGACACCGTTCTCACGCAGACACTTCAGGCCCGCGCCCGCCGGCAACCAACGTAAAGTGCTTCCGCCGCGGAGGTCGCCAGACCTCAGCGGCGGAAGTAAGGTAATATGGCAATCTTGAAGGCCCGCTCTACCCCATTACACAAAAAGGAAAAATGCTGTAGGTCAAGGTGCGGCCCATCGTAAGTCCGGCGCAAAAGTTATCAGGCGGGGCATTCTATAATCTTCCCGCATGCTTATTCTCCCCGGCCCCCTTTCCCCTTTTTCTTCGGAAGCCACACTGCACATTGACGGGCGCGTTCCACGCATTGCGAGCCGCATGACCGGAGTCGTCGTTCTAGGAGTAGATGTAGATGGCCTTGAGGTGCCCCGGCACAAAACCGCGAATGATTACTGGAAGAATTCGGTCATCTGCGGTGCGCTGCCGGCGCCATTGGGAATCGTGGTGATGCCCAGCGCCGTCATGCTCAACCCCAGTAAGCTGCGATGGTCGTAAGTGCCGGCACCACCCTGGTAACCAACTTTCACACCGGTGCCGACCAAGACAGTTGCGACGCGTCCGCCGCCGTTGGTGAAATCGTTCCTCGACTCATCGGTTGTCAGAATGAAGATTCCGCTTTGCTGGAATTGAGGATCCTGCAACAGCGGCGCGATGTTATTCGACAGCCAGGCATCGGCGGCTGCGACCCTCACGCTGATATCGCAGCTCGAACCTCCGCCGGGGCAATCGTGGGCATCGTGCTCGGCGTCAGGCACGATGAAGGAATAGGCGGGCAATTGTCCGGCCGACAAGTCCGCGCTCAACTGCGAAAAGTCAACGATGTTCAAGTTCAATTGCGACGGCGGCTGAACATCGGACAGGTACGAAATCGGGTTGTGACGGCGCAGATAAGGATATTGGTCACCGCCGAGGTAACCCTGTTGCGGCAGGCTCTGGGCATAAACCTTCCACGACTTCGATGCCGCGGTCAGCTCGCGAACAACGTTGTCGATGGGCACGACACCGTCGAAGTTGTCATCGGTGCTGTATGCCTCCCCCGTCGTCATGATGAAGTAATTGCCGATGGAAGGATGGACGTTGGCGTAGTACTGGGTCGCCAGTGATCCCTGGCTGATCAAGCTGTTGATGTAGGGCGCACTGGGACTGCCGACAATGTCGCTGTAATTAGAGTTTTCCAGCACGACAATGACGACGTGCTGCACTTGCGGGATGCCACCGCCGGAGCCTCCACTACCGCCCGATCCCCCGCTGCCACCGGAGCCACCACTCCCACCCGATCCGCCTGAACCGCCGCTGCCGCCCGAGCCACTTCCCCCGGAGCCACTTCCACCTGAACCACCACTGCCTCCGCTGCCTCCGCCAGAGCCGCTGCTTCCCCCGCTGCTTAGGCCGGGAGAGTTGCTAGGCGAACTGGCGCCTCCTCCGCAGGAGGTCAGCAGGAAAATCAGTACAGCGCTACACGCGAGAAGCGATACAAGACGAATGGCGACCGTCGTACCGGCGGCTCGGCCCATGGTGCACCTCGCAAGGTGAGATGCAGGTCAGGTTTTCGCGGCTGTCAGGGTTTGTTTCGTGACGAGAATGTAATCCAGAGCAAGGCTTCGGTGAGCACGAGGGCAAGCCCGTGTG
Source organism: uncultured Acidobacteriaceae bacterium (assembly GCA_963785825.1). Lineage (GTDB taxonomy): Bacteria > Acidobacteriota > Terriglobia > Terriglobales > Acidobacteriaceae > Bog-257. The sequence continues at coordinate 863,837 of CAWAWQ010000006.1, forward strand.
GATCGGCTTGCCCACGTTCGCGGTTAGGTCCTACTGCGGAGGAGCGGAGGATTGCGGTTGACCGGGAGTGCCCATGCGACCGCCGTGGTGGTTCGACATCTCCTCGAATTTTTTCTGCTGATCGGAATTCAGGATGGGCGTGATCTGGCCGATGCTCTTTTGCCGGATCTCCCGCATTTGGCTCCACCTCTCCTGCTGTGAAAGTGAAGAGTTCTGACGCACGCTCTCCATCGCTTTCGATTCGGTTTCCAGGATGGGCTTGATCTTCTGCTGTTGATCCTCGGTAAGGTTGAGTTGGGTGGTCATGTGCTGGAGGCGCTGTTCAGGGCTGGCATGCGGTCCCCCGCCCTGCTGCATACCCTGCCCCATCTGGGCGTAGAGGCCAGGCCCGCAATAGGCGATGGCGAGCGCCAGTACTCCGCAAACCAATGCTTTCTTCATTTTCCTAAGCTCCTTTGAAACCCTGTGCCAGGCGCCGGCGACCACAAACATCGCGGCCGTTGAAAATGGCGAATTGGAAGTCGTCATAAGCAGCACCATGGCATCGAGTCTTCTGAACATCGGTGATGACTTCATTGTCTGCAATGGACCTGGAAAGTCACTTCAATGGCTGAAACCCCGGCAGACACGAGAAGTTTTCGTTGTTGTATGCACGCGAAATTATTGGAACCAAGCCGCGACTTCGCCTTGAACACGGTTCCAAACAAAAGAGGTGCGACGCGACGCGCCTCGTCAAGCAATCGCTAAAGCAGCACCGGCTACTATTTTCTGCTGGCCGGCGGAATGATGTTATTCATTCGCAGGTATTCCACCATTTGCCCATAGTGGTCAAAGGGATGGCTTATCGCAATGATGGACAAACCCATCCTGCTTATTTTGTTCGATCCAAAGGGGCTCTGCACCTGTCCCAGTACGTTGTTCTCGTCGATGCTGTTCATCGCTTTGTGCAGATAGGCGAAAGAGTCTTTGAGGAACTTCACCACGTCCGCTTTCGAGGTAATGTTATCCGGGCCGTTCTCTCCGCCGAGCTCAACCGGCGGCTTCTCTCCCAGGATCGCAGCTCCCAGCATGTAATTGACGGCGGCGATGTGCTTGATTTGCTGGGCAAAGGTCCGCACTCCTTTGAAGTCGCCCTGAGTCGGAGCGAAATTGAACTTATCGTCCGGCATAGCTTCGGCCGCAGGCACCCCTTCGCGCTCGACACCGCTCAGAGAATGATCGAGTACCGCCGAAAATGTCGGTTTCTGGTCGGCCTTGCCCTGCGCGTTCGCCGCAGCAAGGTTCCCTGCTGTGCCAAGCGCCAGCAGCAGAATGGCCATCGCAACTTCCTTCTTCATTGAAGCCTCCGCTTAAAGAATATGTACACAAAAAGCCCGGAGAGAATTTTAGTCCATACCTACGGTGCTGGGCTGCATCTCGCCAGGATGCAGCTTAAACCATCCCGCAGCGCCAATTCCGATTAGCAATCCCATGGCCGCGTAAGACAGCGAACGCGATAGTCCCACCAGTTCCGCTACCTCGCCCCACAGCGCGGCGCCCCCTGCCAGTCCGCCTTGCAGCACTAGCAGATACATTGAAATGGCCCGGGCGCGCATGTGCCCCGGACACATGGTTTGTGCAGAAACATTGAGGCTGGCAAGAATCTGGATCCATGCCAGGCCGGCGATCAACATGGTCAGCGACAGCCATGGGAAGCTTTGCCAGCGACCCCCGGCAAAAGTCGTGAAGGCGAATACCGCCGTCGAGATCGTCACCAGCACGTCGGCCGAAAGCCTGTGCCGGAAAAACGGGATGAGGGTAGCTCCCAAAAGCGCGCCCAAGCCGAAGAAACCCAGCAACAGACCATAGCCCTGTGAGCCAAAGGGATGCGCCAGGAGCGGCAGGAGTGCAGGAAGCGCACTGGCCGAAATGCTGAATACTGCACTGCGCACCAGCACCGCCTTGACTTCCGGCGAGCCTCGCATATGGCGAAATCCAGCCAGCATTGCCGTCATCATGTGGCGCGCGCGTAACGTGGTGCGTCCCGGCTTGCGCTTCCACTGGTACAGGAAATAAATCACCCCGAAGAAGGAGACGGCATTCAGCAGGAAGGCAATTCCCGAGCCTGCGGCCGCGATCACCAGGCCCCCGAGTGCGGGACCGATGGCGCGAGCGACATTAAACCCGGCGGAATTCAGCGCCACTCCGGCCGCAAAATTTCGATGGGACACGATTTCCGGTGTGATGGCCTGCCAAGCCGGATCGTTCAACACCGCCCCGAAGCCCATCAAGAGGGTCAGCAGCAGGAGTAAAGTTGGCGTCACTCTGCCGGCCAAAGTAAGCACGCCGAGAATCACCGCCGCCAGCACCATCCAGGTCTGGGTGAAGAGGAGCAGCTTGCGCCGGTCCACCACATCGGCAATAGCGCCGGCAGGCAGCACGATGAGGAATACGGCAATGCTGCCGGCGGCCTGCACCAGGCCGACCATCAGCGGCGACATGGTGAGCGAGGTCATCAGCCAGGCGGCGCCGACGTTTTGCATCCAGGTGCCGGTGTAGCTGACGACGGCTGCGATCCAGAGGGTGCGAAAGAGTGGCTCATGCAGCGGGCCCAGCACGCCGCGCCGCTGCGGCGGAGCAATCGGCATTTCGGAGAGCGGGCCGAGCTGCGACATAGGCTCAAGCCCCACGGCGGCAGGTGGGGAAGCTGCCGCGATTCGATTCCGCGCTAATCCGAATACATGTCTCGCCGGGGAACGCGGTTTTCGCCATGCTCCGCTCGTGGCCATCGCCCATCAGACTTGGGCGGTAGATAAAAGTAAGCCCGGCCACTGGCGATTTCGCGGCGGACGTTCCGAGCGGCTTGCAATCCGTGACCAGTAGCATCGCCTTTCCCGTGTCTAACCAGTGACTTCCATTCCTGCGCCTTCTGTCGCGAACGGCCACTCGCGACGCTTCCACGAGCGGAGCAGATAAATCGCCAGCCCGACAACAAGTATCACGACGGCATAGCGAATCTCGCGCAGGAAATTCTTTCGCGCCAGCAGAATGAAGACAAATCCTGCAATCGCCAGCAGCGCCGGCAGCGGGTATAGCCACATGCGGAAGGGACGCGGCATCTCCGGGCGACGAATGCGCAGGACGATCAGGCCCACGGCCTGCACGATGAACTGCAACAAGATTCGGATGACCACCAGCGCGGCGATTACATCTACCAGACGCAAAAAACAGAACAGCATTGCCGCTCCCCCCAAGGCGAGCAGCGAAACCGTAGGAAAACGGTGCTCAGGATGCACTCGTGCAAAGCTGTGAAAGTAGTTGCCGTCGAGCGCCGCCGCGTACGGTACGCGCGAGTAGCCCAGCAGCAGCGAGAACACCGAGGCGAAGGCCGTCCACATAATCAGCCCCGCCGCCGCGCGCCCTGCCCAGGTGCCGTAAATGCGCTGCATGAAAACCGAGATGATGTAGTTGTTCTGCTCGCCGGAATGCTGGAGCATATCGCGCCAGGGGACGACGCCCAGCACGGCGACATTCATCACGATGTAAATTGCCGCCACGGCGAAAATCGAAATGATGAGCGCGCGCGGGATGGTGCGCCCCGGGTCCTTCACTTCCCCGCCGAGAAAGCAGACGTTGTAATAGCCCCAATAGTCATAGGTCGCAATGAGCATCGAGGCTCCCAGCCCGGTGAAGAACGCCGGCGACAGGGTGAATGCCCCAGAGGGAAAATCGAAAGCCCGCGCGGCGCTGAAGTGCGTCAAGCCGGCAAAGATGACCCAACCGACCGCGAGCGCCACCCCGACCCATAACAACTCCGCCAGTCTTCCAATTACGGTGATTCGCCGGTACAGCAGGAAGACGACAATGGCACAAGTCGCAATGGCGACAAACGTAGCGGGCATGACCAGTACGCTTGCTTCCAGTGTGCCGATGATAGGAATTCCCAGGTGCATGGTATGGGTCAGGAGCGTGCGTTCGAGACCGGGCCATAGAAAACCCGCGTAATGCGCCAGACCGATGCATCCCGAGGCAATGGAAAGCGGCGCGCTGAACGAAAGCTGCCAGATAAACAAGAACGACAGCAGCCGCCCCAGCGACCGCGGGCCGTAGATTTCCTTGAGGTAGCGATAGGACCCGCCGGCATCGGGCATGGCCGCGCCCAGCTCCGCCCACACCAGACCATCGCAGAGCGCGAATACAGCGCCCAGGATCCAGCCCAGCATCGCCTGCGGTCCGCCGGCCGCAGCTATCATCAGCGGAATGGTGATGAACGGCCCCACGCCGATCATGTCGATCATGTTCAGCGTGGTCGCGCTGGCGAGCCCGACTCCGCGAATCAGCTCCGGCTCCGCCCCAACCCGCGCGAAAACGGAGCGGCTTGGCGGTCCCGGTGGCTGCTCCGCCGGACTATTTTGGCTCATGGCCTACGCTCAGCAGGTTCACATACAGACGAATGGCTCCCGGAACTCCGAACGGTAACTGACGGAAGAAAGCATATCCGGTGTAGATGTAGTAGCCCTTGCCGTACTGCGCCAGTAGCAGTCCACCCTTCTGCGGAGGCTGTCCGGGATCGTCGCACGCCAGTAGAGGTGTGTAGTGCTGGTCCCATTGATCCATGAAATACAATCCGCGCTCCTGCACCCAGCCATTGAAATCGTGCTCGGTAATCTGGTTGGGGTAATGGAATACGGGACTCTGCGGATCAAGAATCGTTACCGGCGCCTGTTCTACGGTGACGCGCTCGCGACTGAGTTCGGCCGCATACGGTGTGTAGTGCCCGGCGTTGAAGTCGCCGGGAGAAGTGTTGTATTGAACTAGTAGGGTGCCGCCGTTGTGCACGTAGTCAAGCAGGCGGGCGTTGTTCTTCGCGACGTCCTCGCGGGTGTCGTAGGCGCGGATGCCAAGGATGATGGTGCCGAAGCGGCTAAGGTCCCCGTGCGCCACATCGTCCGGAGTCAGCAAGGTAACGTCGAGTCCCAGCTGCCGCAGCACCTCCGGAATATCGTCGCCCGCGCCCATGATGTAACCAATCTTCAGCCCCTGTGGGACCTTCACCTCGACGATGCTGGCGCGTTGCAGGGCAGGCTGGTAGTAGAAGAAGCCGCCAATGTCGGGCCGAGCTACCAGGCTGTAACCCTCGTCGTAGTCGCGCGCGTTCGCACTCAGCAGCGCGCGCACATGATATCGGGCTTCCTTCGCGCCGTCCGGCAGCTCCTTGAACTCCGCCGTGCGCTGGCCGGAGTCGCCGAGAGCGACGCTGGCCGATTGCGGCTGTACCTGCCAACCCTGCGGGGTTTCAGGACGCACCACTCCGCCGGCGCGATTGGCGGTTGAGCGAACGTCCACGCTCAGCTCGGCCGAGGGATTCGCAGCTGCGGGGATGATTTGTGTTGCCGGCAGTGCCTCGACCGAGAATGGTGGCACAACCGCCAGCGGCATCGACCAAGCATCGCCCTTCGCGTTATGCATCGGCGTGCGGGCGATGCTGCGGATCACTCCCACGTCGCCCTTGATGCTGTAGATAACGCGTGCGGAAACCGGTGGCGGAGGCAAGGCCAGCGTCACATACTTCGGATTGTCGATTTTGTAGACCGCGTCAGTCTCGGGATCGTCTCGATGAAAGTAGGCTTTGGTGGGTTGCGCATCAATCGGCGGCGTGACTCGGAAGGTCAAGGCGCAGCCGTCACCGGGCGCAAGGCTTTTCGGCACGCGATCCATGAACAGCTCCGACTTCCATCCGTCGGGAACGTCGAGGCTGAACTGCTTCAGGTCTAGAGTCGAAGCGCTGCCATTGTGCAGTTTCGCCATCAGCAGGAACGGCTTGCCAGCGGTGATGACAGCCGCCAGCACGTCGCCCTCGCTGGTCGGAAACTCCGTCGCCATGGGACGGCCATCGGGAGTGCCGGGGCCAACGCTCAGATTCAATCCCAGCGCCAGGTTGGCCGCCTCTTCGAACTGCTCCCGCTTGGTCTGCAAGTCCGCCAGCAGATCGGCTTTCTCTGCCCCTGACAATTGCGATTCTTCGACACGCGCCATCAGGGCGCGGGTAAGGTTCAGGCCTTGCAGCAGCGGCTGGCTTGCGGACTGGGGGTCGTTGTTCGCCGCCGTCGTTGCCTGGTCCACAGTGTTGGCAATCTCCTGAAGCTGCGGGCGCAACCACTTCACCTTTGCCTCATCGAGACCAAGCCGCGATGCCAAGCCCGGCAATGAAGTGTCAACTCCGTCGAAAAAATCCTTCTCGTGGGCGCCCGCAGCCGGCGGATTCGCCATAACCGAATCGATTAGTTTGTAGTAGCTGAAGCGCGGTCCCTCCGGCGCATTCCACGCTCCTGCTCCCTGCGAAAGCTGGTGCTTCAAGCCCTTCCAGCCGAACTGCACGTAAGTCTCACCCAGCAGCGGATCGAACTGCGAGGTCTCCAACTTGATGGTCCAGTCTTCCGTGCCGCGAACATTGTCCATGTACAACTTCTTCGCCTGCCAAGGCTGCAACCCTTCGCGAATTTGGTCAGGAAAACGCGTGGGGTCAGCGGCAGCACGGAAGGCCTCGCGCGTGAGAATTCCGGAGGCCTGATGATTGCCGTGCCCATCGCGGGAGTTCCCTTGGAAGCGGGTACAGATAACGTCCGGGCGGAAGGTGCGAATCACGCGCACCATGTCGCCGAGCGCAATGTCGTGGCCGCCCCACTTCTGGAAGGTCTCCTCCGCCGTCTTCGAGAAGCCAAAGTCGGCGACACGGGTGAAGCGCTGCTCAACTCCGTAATAACGGTCAGCCGCCAGCAACTCCAGCGTGCGAATGATCCCCAACTCATCGAATAGATTGCTGCCTACCTTATTCTGACCGCCTTCCCCGCGATTCAACGTGAGTTGCACCACACTGACGCCGTGCCCGCGCGATTCTAGCGTGAGCATGCCGCCGTCTTCGTCGTCGGGATGCGCCACCGTATGCATCAGGCGCGCCGTGGTGTGCAGACGGCGTAGTATGAGCCTCAATCCGGTGGCGCCGGTGTCCACCGAGAGCGGCTTGGTGTCGACCCAGGGAGATGGAACCTGGGCAACTGCGGTGCTCAGGCAGAGGGCAAGAAAAAGGGACAGGCAAGTCGTGAGTTGGCGCAGTCGACGCGCGAAGCTCGGAGTAGGGTACACGGCGCGGCACCCGCCTCGACGTGCAGTGCGGTTAGGAAAGGTCATTGTTGCTTTAGAGAGACTGCAAAATCCCCACGACCGTATATAGAGTACACAAACGAACAGCTCAGGCGCGAGAAAAGCCGCTCTTCGCTATTCGCTCTTTGCCAGTTGAGGCGATTCTTCGCAGGCTTCAGCCAAGTCTGGGCAAGAGCGAAATGGCAGTTACCAATTGGCATTGAATTTTTTGGCGTGACCAAAATGCCAAATGCCAAGTGCCAACTGCTAAATGCAGCCGGAACGGACATCCGCCCCAAACGAAAGGCGAAGAGCGAACAGCGGCATCTCACTGGTATGCCTGATGTTCGTAGCACCACTTCCAGTCGCCTGACTTGAACGCCTGCATCACCGGGTGTCCAGTCTCCTTGAAATGCTGGGTGGCATGCTGTCCGGGCGAAGAGTCGCAGCACCCGACATGTCCGCAGACCAAACATTGTCGCAACTGCACCCAGCGTTGGCCGGTTTTGAGGCACTCCGTACAGCCGTCATCACTGGGCTGCACGTTGGGATTCGCTTGTTTCATGTGCTCACACGTCGCCATGGCTACTCCTTTAATAAAGTCTTTCGATGATCGGGCGAGATGCATGGATTCCCCTCAACTGACGAGGCGAGTACGTCCGGAGCAGCGCCCCTGTTGTCTATAATGATTTTTCGCGACGAGTTTTTGTGCGGCTGCGCATTTCCTGCGCAACTTCATAGCTATTTCTCGCGACGGATTCCTTCATGATTCAAACCTTATTTGGCAGCACCGAAGAAAAGCCCAGTTTCCTGCAGCGCATGAAAGAGGCGGTCACGCGCACCCGCGAGAGCCTCAGCGAGCGTATTGAAGATGTGGTCGCCTTTCGCAAGGAAATCGATCGCGAAACGCTGGACGATCTGGAAGCCATACTGATCGCCGCTGACCTGGGCACAGCCACCACCGCAACCGTTCTCGACGCGCTGCGCGACAAAGTGGATCGCCGGCAGGTGGAAAATGTCGAAGAACTCAAGCGCGTATTGAAAGAAGAGCTGCTCGCCATTCTCAACACCGCCGATCAGGCGCCGGTGCGAAAGGTGGATGGTGAGCCGGAGGTCATCCTGGTAGTTGGCGTGAACGGCACCGGGAAGACCACGTCAATCGGCAAGCTGGCCCACCTGCTGCGCGCTCAGGGCAAGACGGTTCTACTAGCCGCGGCGGACACCTTTCGTGCTGCGGCGATCGAGCAGTTGGAGATCTGGGGCGATCGCACCGGAACGGAAGTGATCAAGAACAAACCAGGTGGCGATCCGGCCGCGGTGCTGTTCGACGCTATGCAAGCCGCCAAATCCCGTAAATCCGATTACGTCATTGTCGATACCGCAGGCCGCCTGCACACGAAGTCCAGCCTGATGGCCGAACTGGAAAAGATGCGGCGCACGGCGCAGCGCTTCAGCCCGAACGCGCCGCACGAAACGCTACTGGTGATGGACGCCACCACCGGACAGAACGGACTACAACAGGCACGCCTGTTTACGCAGTCGGCCGGGGTGACCGGGATTGTGCTCACCAAGTTGGACGGAACCGCCAAGGGCGGGGTGGTGGTCGCTATCTGCAAGGAACTGGGGCTCCCGGTGCGCTACGTTGGAGTAGGTGAGAAAGCCGGCGATCTGCTGCCCTTCAATCCGCAGGATTTCGTGAACTCGTTATTCGACTAGAGGACGCAATGAATTCTTCAGCAGAAATACGACTGGCGGACGAGGAGAAGCTTCGGCGCACCATTTACGCTGCCAAGCATGGCTTTGGAACCAAATGTCACAAATATGCTGGAGCCTTGACCGTCGAATGTCTACGCCTTGCCTTCAAGGATCACGGGATACCTACATCACACCGAGACGTGTTCATCAAGGGGGTTCCAGTCGAAATTGACATCATTGTTCCCAAAGCTACGGCCAGCCCGGAATACGACATTTGTTACGAAGCCAACGATGTCCTAGCCGCGCTCGAAGTGAAGAGTTATGGAGCGTTCGGCAAGGGAACAGCAGAGAGAATTCGCGTCTGTTTCAAAGAGATTCAGCGTTGCAATCCGGGTATATGGTGCGCCTATATAACGTTAACGGAAAGGCAGAACTACAAGTACGCGGTCAATTGCGACGACCTGGGATTTCCTGCATTCACAGTTTTCTGGCACAGTGGCTCAGAAACCGACACTCACTTCACCCCTACAGGGCAATGGTCCCAGCTGATATCTGAGCTTAAGAAGCTAGCGATTAGTCCCCGTGACTTGGGAACTTAGTTTTCAACTGAGGTGACCTCATCTTGATCGCCAAGCCCTCCATGCGACGACGTGTGATACACGGCTTCCTCCGTGCCGACGGAAAAGCATATGTGGCGGAATGCAAAGAGCTCGCGGTGGTGACGCAAGGACGCACGCTCGATGCGGTTGTCAGGAATTTGGAAGAAGCTATCGCGTTGCACCTCGAAGGAGAAGACTTGGAGGCGCTCGGATTGTCGAATCGCTTGCGACTGCGATTGAGTCTCGAACTGCCGCTCAAGTTTTGATCCAGGACCAGATGCCGAGTCAGGAGCCATTCCGCGACGAACAGTTCATGCAGCAGGCGCTGGAGCTCGCCCGGCAAGGTATTGCGCTGGCCTCGCCCAATCCCTGCGTGGGCGCGGTGGTCGTTGCTCCCACAGGCGAGATCGTTGGGCGCGGGACCCACAGTTATGAAGGCCGCAAGCACGCCGAGGTTCTGGCCATCGAAGAGGCAGGTGAGCGGTCGCGAGGCGCGACGCTATATCTTACTTTGGAGCCGTGTTCTCACGTCGGACGCACCGGCCCCTGCACGGAAGCGGTTATCGCCGCTGAAATCAAGCGCGTCTTTGTCGCCATGCGCGATCCCAATCCGCGGGAAGGCGGCCGCGGCCTGGCGCAACTTCGGGCCGCCGGTATCGAAGTGCAGGAAGGTCTCTGCCGGGCGGACGCCAGAAAACTGAGCGAGGCGTTTGCCAAGTACATCCGTCAGAAGGTTCCGTTCGTCACATTGAAGACAGCGATGACGCTCGACGGCAAGATTGCTCCGCCGCCAGGCGATACGGAAGCGGTTTCGGGTCTGGCGCCCAGCGGCGGCTGGATTACCAGCGAAGCTGCGCGCGCCCACGTGCATGAGATGCGCCACGCCAGCGATGCCATCATGGTGGGCGTCGGCACCGTCATCGCCGACGACCCCCTGCTGACCGACCGCACTGGACTGCCCCGCCGCCGGCCGCTGCTGCGCGTCATCCTGGACTCGCGCTTGCGTCTGCCGCTGGAATCGCGAGTGGTGAAGACCGCACGCGAAGATCTGATCGTGTTCTGCTGCTTCGCCGAAGAGAACAAGCGGCGCGAACTGGAGTCGCGTGGAGTAGTTGTCGAGCAGGTGTTGATGCGCCGTCCGCCTAACGATGGGACGATTCTGTTCCCGAGTGGCTCGGCGGTTATCGACGGTCGCCCCGACCTTGAGCTTGTGATGCGTAACCTTGGCGAGCGGCAGATTACCAGCCTTATCATTGAGGGCGGAGCGCTGGTCAATTGGGCCGCACTTTCGGAAGCTATCGTGGATCGGATTTTCTTTTACTATGCCCCGAAAATTCTAGCCGGCACTGGCTCGATCCCGTTTGCTCTGGGCGCGGGCTACCGCCGCATGAGCGAGGCGGCTTATGTGAAGTCGCTTACGCTGCATCGGTTCGGAGAAGATTTTGCGGTGGAAGGGTACCTGCGGGATCCGTATGAAGAGGACAGCTAGTTGCTAGTGGCTGCATTTCGAGGTCATCATCATGTTTACTGGACTAGTCGAAGAAGTAGGAACCATTGGCGGCATCGTGGAACGCGGTGGCAATCATCGCATCACCATCAATGCACCTGATACGGCGAAGGAACTGAAAGAGGGAAACAGCGTTGCGGTCAGTGGAGTCTGCCTGACAGCGCTGGACATCAAACCCCACTCCTTCTGTGCCGACCTGGCCGCCGAAACTTGGGCGCGAACCTCGCTTTCCCGCATTACGCCGGGCGCGCAGGTCAATCTGGAGCTGCCGCTCAAAGCCGATGGCCGGATGGGCGGGCACATGGTGCAAGGGCACGTCGATGGGGTGGCGCGCTTTGTGGGACTCGAACCTATTCCCAACGCCGACGATTTCTGGATGCACCTCGACCTCCCCGAGGAACTGGAGAAATACGTTGTCTTCAAGGGATCGATTGCAGTGGAGGGCATCAGCTTGACGGTCGCCAAGTTGGAAGGATTGCGCCTGACCATCGCCATCATTCCGCATACCGTGAAGATGACGAACCTGGGGTCGCTCAAGCCCGGCGATCCGGTCAACATCGAAACCGATATCGTCGCCAAGTACCTGGAGAAGTGGACGCGCCGCGATGAACAGAGCGGTTCGCCTACAGTAGAACGCCTGGTCGCGCAGGGATTTTAGAATCGATTCACCACAGAGACACGGAGACACAGAGAAGGATTTTGCTTTCAGGATTTTGTCGACCAAGGAGTTGTTTGTGAACGATTGTTTTGGGGACCTGAGATTCTTGTTCTTACAATTCCTCTGTGACTCTGTGTCTCTGTGGTGAAATTCTCGCTACGGGGCTTCGAAGCGCGGTTGATGGGCTGGCCGTTGTGCGCCGAAGTAGCGCTCGAAGTCCATCGAGTCCAGCTCCAGGAATTCCTGCACGATGGGCTCCTTGCACTTGGCCATGTCTTCAAAGGTGCCAAAGAAAATGGCCTTCGCCTCGTGGAGAAACAGCAGCCGATCGGCCAGCTTCTTGGCCAGCGCCATGTCGTGTGTAACGACGATGCTGGTCAGCTTCAACTGCTTCTTCAGCTTCTTGATGAGATCACCGAGAAGGTGCGCCATGAGGGGATCGACCATGGTGGTGGGCTCGTCATAAAGCACCGCGTCCGGCTGCGCCGCCAGGGCGCGTGCGATGGCGACCGAGCGCTTCATACCGGTGGACAGGTCCGATGGCAGTAGGTCGCGAAACTCGCGTACTCCCACCATATCGAGCAGGCCATCGATGATCTGGTAGATCTGCTCCTCTTGCAGGCCGCCGCGCTCGCGCAGCGGAAACGCCACGTTTTCGCCAACTGTCAGCGAATCGAACAGGGCCCCGTTCTGGAAAACCATCGTAACTTTCTTGCGGATGCGCTCCATGTCCTGCTCACCGTAATCGGTGATGTCCTCGTAGGCCACCCAGATCCGGCCGCGATCAGGCTTCAGGAATCCCATGATGTTATGCAGCGCCACCGATTTGCCAACTCCGCTTCGGCCTAGTATGCAAACGGTTTCGCCAGGCATAACGTCGAAGCTGACGCCGTCGAGCACGACGTTGGTGCCGAACGACTTGTGTACGTCCTGAAACTCGATATAGGGTTTTTGCTCGGTCATTCCTGTCCCTTTGCCGCACCAGCGGTTAGCGATTGGTCGCGCAGCAAGCGCTCGTATTCCTCGACCGTATTGACGTTGCTGAATATCGCCGGCGCAAAGCCGGCAGCGACGATCTCCTGCTCCGGGATATACCGCGTGGCGGCTCGCCGAAACAAGTGAGCTATTTTGAGGTCACCTGCTTTCAGCGCTTCCTCCGCCGGAACGCGCACCGACCTGCGATAGGCTGCGCACAAAGGCTGCCATCCGCCGAGCGCATCTGGAACCGCGATGACCTCGTTCGCTGCACTGGCTTGCTTCAGCAGCCACAGTAGAAACTGTGCCGTCAATAATGGCATATCGACAGAGAGCATCAGGTTGAGGTCGGTCTTGCTGGCGCACAGGGCGGCATGAATCCCGCTTAGCGGCCCGCAGCCCGGGTAGATGTCTTCCACGACGTCGCCGAAGGCTGCGTAGCGCTCCCGGGGGCCGACAATGGCAACCGTGGTTGCGACCTGTCCCGCGGTTGAAATGGCGCGCGCTAATAAGGTGTCATTGCCGAACGACAACAATGCCTTGTCCGAGCCCATACGCGAGCTGCGGCCACCGGCCAGGACGAACGCTGTTACGGGCTCCACGCGGACATGATACCTGAGAGACGGCCACGGTTCGTTGTTCGCGTTTCGCCATTCGTGTTTCGCTCATTCGCTCTTCGCTTTCCGCCAAACGACGAATCTAACGCTCATAAATGGCTCTACAGGCGGCTGAAAAACTCCGTTTTGTTACGCTTTGTGTCAGGGCACGGCTTCACAGGCCGCTGAAAAAGTCCGCCCATCGGCGCCTTGTGTCAGGGCACGACTTCAGTCGTGCCGAAAAGTCCTTTATTTTTGTCATCCCGAGCGGCCTTCAGGCCGTGAGGGATTTGCTTTTTCGACTTTTTCAGCGGCCTCTTCAGCCGTGCCGATAAGCCTTCTCTTTTTGTAATCCCGAGCGGGCCTCAGCCCGCGAGGGATCTGTTTTTCCGGGTTTTTCGCCACCTGCTAGGTCGTTGATACAATCCGATTCCTGGCCGGTCAATTCTCTGGCTCTGGTCAGGCTTTTCTTTGGCGAAGAGCGAATAGCGAAAAGCGGCCCCTACGCGTGCGCCGGCTTAAACGTGCTGGTCTTGGGGATGCAGCCATTGATCTCGATTGCAACGATGCGGCCGGCATGGTCCAACTCGAGGGTGGCCGGGGCGGCAAAGACGGCATCGCCATTGAGCCCGGGGATCGAGATGAACACGCGGTTCTCGACGCAGGCAACGGAGGGATCGCGCTTAAGAAACGAAAGCGCGCGATCGTTGCGGCACATTTTCGGCAGCATAAAGCTGAGATCGGCAACGTCACCGGTTTCCGAGACCGAGAGCGCCGCCTCCACCGAGATTCGCGACTGAACCTCGTCTCCCTCGACCTCGACCTCAGGTTTGAAGCAGATGTAGTACTCGAAACCCGATTCCGGGTCAAAGGGACTGCGATCCACTTGAAAGGCCATATGCGCGCCTCCCTGCGCGCCGCGCGAGTTGGCACGGATAGTAAACCAACGCCCCCAGATACGCAAAGTATCCTGTCATCGTTCCTCATGATGCCCGCCCACGCGTTGTCGCAAGGAGGATCCGCCCCCGCCTTATGCGGTCTGTTGGTCTGGAAGTGTAATCTGGCGCTGTGAAGCCTTTGGCCGAAACGCAATCAGCGCAAGCTGCCGTACCAGCCGCCGGCGATCGCTTTCGCTGCCGTGATATTGCCATCCGAGAATCCAGCTCAGCCCTCGCCGGACGATAGGTTTAATGAAGCGGTTGCGGTATTCGTAATCCGAAATCACCCGCGTCGCTTCGTCTTCGTCGAGAAAGCGATGCGACGCGACGAAATGCTGCAAACCGACCGTCACTTCCTCGCGGGGCGTTGCCTCGATGTTGCGCACCCAGTCCGATTCGCGACCGAAGCCATTCACCACGACCACCTCGGGGCCCTCCTTGCGGTACTCGACCACTTCCAGGACGGTCTGGCGCTGCAGACCGGTGCGGCGGCCAATATGCGTCAACAGCAGGCAGCGATGTCCGAAAAACCAACCCAGGCGCCAGCGATAAAGGTACACAGGCGCGCGAAAGAAGTACCACATCATGCTTTTTCTTTTGACCGTGACCATATCAGCCCCCCTTCCATTATGATGCGCTCGCGGTCGCCGCTTCAAAGTCGCTGCGCGCAACATGTATTGTGCGGAGGCGGGTCCCATCGTGTAATCCCGAGCGAGGCGCTGCGGAATCGAAGGATCCACAGTTACCGACAACTGACAACTGGCCACTGGCAACCGCTTATGCGGACGTTCGTTCCTACAACAGAAATCCCACCTAACCAAAATCGGCTTGCATGGCCCCATCCTACCTCGTCGCTGCCTTATCACATTTCTTTTGCTTCCGTGTGACAAATCCCCCAGCGCACCACCTTACTCTCAGCCTCAGCACACCCCGGCAATGGCGATGCAATTCCGCCATTCCCTACGGGGCAGGAGGTCATCATGAAAGCGTTGCTGCTGAGTATTGCGCTACTTTTAGCTACAGTGGGATGCGGAGGTTATGGTTCGGGAATGGGTCTGACGCCCGCGTCTATGCCCCGGATTTCGCCGCGGCCGGGCACGCTGCCCACGCCGCAGACCATCACCATTACCGACAACCAGCAAGGCGCCACCGTCTACTTCACCACCGACGGCAGCATGCCGACGCTTTCCTCGCCCATCTATCGCGGGCCGTTCATGATTACGCAGTCCACAACGGTTCAAGCCATTGCGGCGGCGGGAGGATTTTCAACCAGTACCGTGGCCATCGCCAACTACACCCTTCAGTAGTGGGTTCGCAGGTCCTGCCCTAACTAATCGCCTGCGGCCGAGTCCCCATTCCAGGCCCTCTGTTTGGCCCACGATGGGGATTTTCGTGTGCTGGTTTGCCATGCCCAGCGACTCCTTGCTTCTCATCGCGAGTGCAGTCGAGAGCTTGCCCTGAGCTTGTCGCAGGGGACCCGTGGTTACTGATGGCTGACAGCCGACAACTGTTTGCCTTTACTGGGCCCTGGGCACCGGCCCCTGCTTCTTGCACGGCCCGAGATCGGAAGACGGCTGAACCGGCGTTGCACGAGCGCCGTAGGCGCGAAAGAGGATAGCCCAGCGCTTCACCGGTGGGTGGGCGTTCTTATGAAGGTCCCAGTCCCGCAGGGATGGCACCAGCCAGCCGGGTACCCCACCCAAGCTTCTTTTCTTTTGCTTGGGCGGGGGGTTCTATGGAACAGGGAGAAATCCCAGCCAAGCAACACCGGCTTGCCTGGGGCACCCTCCAGTTTCTCGCCTGGGCCATCCGCCTCCCTCGGATAACCCAACAAAGCCATACGGCCGTCCGCCTGGGCGGACGAGTCTCCGATAGAACCATGGTTGGCCGCTGGCCACCACATCGGCTTGTGCAGCCTCCGTTATCGCAGAACGTCGTAGCGCCGACATGGCACCACTGGGGCATTGCACACCGCTGCTTTCGAGCTCGACCCAAGGCTGTAGATGTCAAAGAACCACCCTGCCCTCCGGCGGAGGGAACAGTGTTTTCTCTTGACATCCCCTCTTATAGAACCCGCCGGATCTGTTTCAGACCGGCACGCAACGCATTTGGCGGGCGCGTTACTATGACTGTGGTGTCCCGCAAGTTCGCCGAATAACTTGGGGGCCCCGTTCGCATCTAAGATCGCCTCCATATCTTCGACGAACGGGGAGTGAGATTCGCAAGACGCAACTATGCGGAAAATCCTAAGCGCAGTCCCTTGTACCTACCGCCCTTTCCACCGCGCCCCAGAATTTCCTCTCGCACGTAACGGGCGTTCGGGTTAACATGTTCGGCAACTCTGAACGGCGATCATCTCTCGTGCGTGACGGTGGCTCGGTTCGCTGCCGCCGAAACTCCGGCAACCCAGGAGCTCGCTACAGGGACGTTAGCCGTTTTCCAGCTATTCTCGTTTGCCAGAGTACACAGCTTCACCTTCACAAGGAGACACAATGCGGTTGTTCCGGATTCCTGCGCTATTTGGCGTGACCCTACTGGTTTGTGTGTACCTGGCATCTTGCGGCGGCAACTCCAATCCGCCCGCTCCCCCGACGCCGGTGAGCGTCGTAACCCAGGTTTTGGCGCAAGGAGCTGTCAACAACGCCTATAGCGCGTTCTTGCAGGCCAGCGGCGGCACCGGCCCCTACACGTGGAGCATCAGCTCCGGCAGCTTGCCCGACGGACTGACACTCAATAGCACGAACGGCGCGATCTCCGGCACGCCCACAACTGCTGGAAAATTCAGCTTTACCGCCAAGGCCACGGACTCAGCATCGGCCACAGCTACCGCTAACCTGAGCATTACGATTTTAGGCGCAGTCATTGTGGACACCTCATCCTTGCCTTACGGCAATCCCGGAGTCCCGTACAGCGCCACTCTTTCCGCATCCGGAGGACAGGGGCCATACACCTGGAGCCTGACCAGCGGCAGCCTGCCCGACGGACTGATGCTGTCCGCAACCACCGGCACCATCTCCGGGACCCCCACCACCGCGGCGTCACCTGTAACGTTCACGGTGCAGGCCACAGATTCTGAAACGCCCCCGGCGAACGGGTCGGCGATCTTGAAGATCACGATCATTGCGATCGGGACCAAGTCTCTGCCCAATGCCACTATCAATGTCGCCTACAACCAGAGCATGACGGTGAGTGGTGGAATGCTGCCTTTCACCTGGTCGATCACTTCCGGCTCGTTGCCGCCGGGATTGTCCTTGGGAAATGGCTGCAGCCAATCCCGGCTTCCAACCTGCAGCATCGTCGGTACTCCTACCCAGCTTGGAGTTTTTGCCTTCACGGTACAGGTGCAGGATGGCGAAACCCCGTCCGCCATAGCAAGCGCCCAACTCAGCATCGATGTGCAAGGGCCTCTGCTTAGCGTGACCACCATGGCTCTGCCGGCGGGCAATGTCGGCCTCCTCTACAACGCCGTCATGCAGGCCTCGGGCGGAATTCCCCCGCTCACCTGGTGCGTGGTGGAATCCAACGGAGGCTGTGATAATGGCGCCGGCACCTTGCCTGCCGGACTGACCATGAGCAGCTCCGGTGTGATCTCCGGGACACCTACCACGACCGGGATGTCAGCTTTCGTCATCCAAGTGCAGGATGCGGAGAACCCACCCCAGATCGCGCGTTCGGCGCCCAGCGGCTCCAACGGCGGATTAAGCATCACCATTAACCCGGCGATCAACAACTCCACGCTGAACGGCAATTACGCCTTCTCCTTCAACGGCTACAACAACGGCAACCCCTACCTCATGGCCGGCTCCTTTGTCGCAGACGGCAACGGTAACCTCACCAGCGGCGTTCTTGACCTGAACGACGGCACTGGCGAGCTTGACGGCCAAGGCAACGTGGTGCCGCAAACCATAACGACGGGCTCCGTTTACGACCTCAGCACTCGGCACGACGGCTTGGGGACAATGACCATCGTCACCAACTTGGGAACCTACAAGTTTTCCATCGTTCTTACCGGGAACGCGTGCCTGCCCAGCGAGTCATCCGCAACCTGCGGCAGACTGATTGCAAACGACGTCAATAACCCGCAGATTTACGGCTCCGGTGCGCTCAAAGTGCAAAATACGCAGGACTTTCCCATCAACAAGCTCTTCCCTGGCAACTTCGCTCTGCTGTTCGCCGGAACTGATCCGGCTGGCAGCCGCTACGCCGGGGCGGGCGCCTTCGGGGCAAAGGCTCTCAGCCAGGCCATCGCTATCGATTGCAGTAGCGGTACCGGAGGTAACGGCTGGGGTCTCGACGGATGCCCATCCGACGTCAACGACAGTGGTCAGGCAGCCTCCGACCCCATCAAGGGCACCTTGTCTTCGAGTATCGGCCACATTACGGGTCGGGGCACCTACGTCCATCTGTTTTTCCCCAGCGACCCGCAAGGCCAGTGCCTTACCGAAGGCACAGCCTGCAACTATGCCTATTACGTGGTGAATAGAAACGAGCTGATTCTGATCTCGGCGGATCCGATTACCAATCCTGACCAAAGCCCGAGGGCCAACCTGACGCTGTGGTCGGCAATGCGTCAGCCGCCGACATCCGCAACAGGTTGGAGCCTGTCGGCATTGAAGGGAACAAGCGTGGTGGAACTGAATGCGGTCGATCCCAACAGCGGAAACCCACTGGCCGACATCACGGCAGGATTGCTGACGGGAGACGGAAGCGGCGGCGCAACCTTCAGTTCGGACGAAAACGACGGCGGCACCCTCAACCTGCTCCAGTCTTCCCCGGGGACATACGCTTTCGGGACTACTGGCAGTAAAACCGGCCGGCTGGATCTCAGCGGCTTTAGCCAGTTCGGCGCCAATGGAGCCGTGGCTTACCTGTTCAATTCGAACACGGCATTTGTAGTCGGCGCTGACGCAAAAGTGACGTCGGGAGTGCTTGAGCCGCAGACCGGCACACCTTTCAGCAATGCCTCCGTTGCCGGAAGGTATGCGGGCGGCTCGGTGTCGCCGGTACTTTCGGCAGTTACGAACTCTGTCGCCTCACTGTTCGCTGATGGGGCCGGCAATATCACCGGTACCCAGGACACCAGCGGTCAGGGAGGACCTGGCCAGAGTGATCTGACTCTCACCTATCAGGTCGACGCGACGGGGCGGGCGATTGTGCAGCAAGGTGCAAATCAATACGGCATTCTGTACGTCGTGTCGCCGACCAAGATGGTTCTGCTGCCGGTTGCTGACAGTGCGCCGGCGCTGAACAGCTTCGGTTCCGGTCCGGTGTTTTGATTAGAAAGGTGAGCTCCGATAGAGGGCCGGCTGCAATGCCGGCCATACCGGATGTACTTCGCGGAGGACGATGAGCACCTCAGTGTAGTTGCGGCAGCTTGGAAATGGCCTCTGTATCGACTGCTGCGAAGTTCAGCTGTTTCTGCAGCCACAAGGCGCGATCCTTTGTGGCTTGCGGATTCAGTGCATGTCCGGCGTCATACAGCTTCGCTTCTTTCGGGCTGCTGACGCACGCGTTGTAATGCTCGATGTCGGCCGTCGTCATGTACTGGTCGTGGCTGCCGTCTTGCAGCAATATGGTGGCCGGAGCGGCGCGAGTAACGAACTGGCACGGGTTCGACCAACTGTATTCTTCGAAGCTCTTCTGCAGCTTCTCTAACGGTACTTTCTTTCGCAGCTCCACGAAAACCGTCGCCTCGCTGACCAGGTACTGACGATAGTCAAAAGCCCCCGCCATCAAGACGAACGCCTTGGGCCGCTTATCGAGGCCGGAAAGAATTCCCCCCGTCGCAGCGTGAAAGCTATGGCCGACGTACGCCATGCGGCTTGAGTCCACGTCTTTGCGGGCGACCAGCAGGTCCAGACCGCGCCGCAAGTCGATAACGTCTTCGCGCATGTCGAATGGCTGCTGCTGTTCGACACAGCCGGGCCGCACCATCGGTGAATCGATCAGCAGCGACACCACGCCACTTCTGGCAAGGATGATCGCCTCATCCAGGAATTCCTTGCGGTCTTTATAGGGTGACCCATCCATCATCCAATGGCCCCACAGGATAGCGGCGAATGGTCCTTTGCCGCTGGGCACGACAAGATATGCGGGTACCGCGCCCTTGGCGCCCGCGTACGTTATGTCGTGCACCTGAACTCCGTCTCGCGTCTCGACTCCGATCTCGTGGATGTTAAGTGGCGCGGTCGAATCGTAATCGAAGTGATGCGCGGCATCGGCATAGCGATCACCTGCCAATGCCGCCGCACACGTGCAAACGACCGCAGAAAGGAGCAATCGAAGGATTGTGGCCATTGCATGTTCCTCACGGGAATCTGGTTCGCCGACTGGGGCGAAATAAGTGTAATCGCATTAGCTACTTAGCACCACATCGCATCTCGCACAGCCGCTTTGCCGACACCCCAAGTAGCCGAAAAGCTTCTAAGATTAGGGTATGGGTTTGCGTTGTTACTTATTACGTGCCACTCTGCTGAGCTGTTGTCTCCTCCCCATTCTGCTGCACGCCGATACTGCGGCTTTCGATCTCCCCGGCCCTCAAATCGAGGTGCGGGTAGGCCGGGCCGGCAAGCAGTTGCCCATTGCCGACGTCCCCAATCTGCAGGAGGGCGACCGCCTCTGGCTGCATCCCGCTCTGCCGTCCACGCAGAGTGCGCATTACTTGCTGATCGCCGCATTCCTGCGTGGATCGACCAATCCGCCGCCGGAGAACTGGTTCCACAAAATCGAAACCTGGGACAAACATGTGCGCCAGGAAGGCGTCGTAGTGACGGTGCCCAAGGGCGCGCAGCAGGTGCTGCTGTTTCTCGCGCCGGAAACCGGGGGCGACTTTGGCACCCTGCGGACTGCCGTGCGCGGCAAGCCGGGAGCGTTTGTGCGGGCGTCGCAGGACCTGAATCGCGCAGCCCTGGATCGCTCGCGCCTCGATGCTTACATGGGGGCGGTGAAACACACCTCCGATACCGATCCCAACGAACTGAAGCAGCGGTCGGTCCTGCTGGCCCGCAGCTTGAACATCAAGCTCGACAGCGACTGCTTCAAGAAACCGATTGAACAGCAGGCCCCCTGCCTGACGCAGAATTCGGACCAGCTCGTGCTCGACGATTCGCACAGCCAGTCCATGGTCGCCGAGTTGACCTCGGGCGCGTCCGCCGATCTCATTGGGCAGATCAGCGCCACGCGCCTGGCGGGTGGAGGATACTACAGCGCGTACGTCGGCGCTGTCATCGACGTCGCGCGCCTGATGACCAGCTTCCATACCGCCGAATACCAATACATCCCCGCGCTGGCCCTGCCGCGCCAGGACGACCTGAATCTGCAGCTCAACACCGCGCCGTCGTTCCGCGACCCGAAATCAGTGCTGGTGATCGGGTTGCCGGCGGTGGAGGCCCCGCAGTTGCCGCCCTTGCGCGCGGTCGACCCCAAGGCGGTGTACTGCCTGCAAAGCTCTTCGCTGGTGCTGCCGGTGGAAGGCGCGCCGCTGGTCTTCTCCACCCCGCTGGCGCACGATTTTGTACTTCGCGTGTGGAGCAAGTCCGGTGAGTCGCTCGATCTGCCCGCTCGGGCCGACGCCGCGCGGGGCGGCTTCGTGATCGACACTCAGCCACTGAAAGGCAAGAGCTTGGATCCCCAGGTGAGCGGCACGTTGCGCGGGGAATGGGGATTCGAATCGTTCGAAGGTCCGACATTCCATCTGCGGACCTCGCGCCCGGTGAAGTGGACGGTGGCCTCCAGCGACCAGACCGCGCTGATCGTCGGACGCGATGACACCCTGCACTTGCAAGCCGACGCTGCCGCTTGTGTTGACGACGTCAGCATCATTGATCAAGCAGGAAAGAAGGTCAAAGCCTCCTGGAAAGCCGACAGGCCCGATGAGTTGCAGGTCGAGATGTCATTGAAGGACGCCAGCCCCGGAACGCTAAACATGCAGGTAAAGCAATTCGGGTTGGCAAAGCCGGACGAAATTGCTTTGCACAGCTACGCCGAAGCCGGGCACCTGGAAGGTTTCACGCTGAATGCTGAAGACCAGCAGGGGGTCTTGAAAGGAACGCGTTTAGACGAGGTCGCCAGCCTGGAGTTGGGTGGCGTGCACTTCGCGCCGGCGGGCTTGTCGCGGGCAGGAAGTAAGGATGATCTGCAAATGACAACGCCATCTTCGGCGGAAGTGGCTGCGCTACATCAAGGCGACGAGGACACGGCGCATGTCACGCTGAAAGATGGCCGCGTGCTGGAGCTAAAGACGACAATTCAGCCGCCGCGCCCCAAAGTGATCCTGATCAGCAAGAGCATTCAGCCGCAGACTTCCGCGGCATCTTCGCCCATTCACCTGGCAAGCGACGACGAGCTGCCGCAGAATGCGCAGCTTTGGTTTTCCCTGAAGACGGAGATTCCGACGTCGTTCTCGCGCGACGAGAAGATCGAAGTCGCCACCCAGGATGAGTCGGTGCACGCCATGCTCAGCGTGGCAGACGGAACCCTCACCCTGCAAGATGCGCAGACCGTGCTGGCGCAGCTTGATCCGCTGAAGAGCCTGGGCCCGTCGGCATTCGGGCCGCTGCGCTTCCGCCCCATTGCTGCGAATGGACAGAAAGGTGACTGGCAACCGCTGACGAGCTTGGTCCGCTTGCCGGAACTGAGCGAACTGCGGTGTCCCGAGGCCGCCGATCAGCAGTGCACGTTGAGTGGCGCTGGCCTGTACTTGCTCGACTCTGTCGCTTCCGATCCGCAGTTCCAGCAGAAGGTGGAGGTGCCCGATGGCCTCGCCAGCTCGACTTTGGCGGTGCCGCGCCCCAACGGACAACAGTTGTATATCAGGCTCCGTGACGACCCGGCGGCGGTGAATACGGCGGTGCTGCCGGTGCAATCTGGGCCGTAGGTCAGGAGAGTCCTGAAAAGATCGATCTTGAAGGGGCGCACCTTTAGGTTCGCCGTTACAGGTCCTTATCTAGTTCTCGTTCCTCGCCGACTAAACAGGCCGCTGAAAAAGTCTGCCTTTCGCCGCCTTGTGTCAGGGCACGACTTCAGTCGTGCCGAAAAGTCCTTTATTTTTGTCATCCTGAGCGGCCTTCAGGCCGTGAGGGATCTGCTTTTTCGACTTTTTCAGCGGCCCGTTCAGCCGTGCCGTAAGCTGCTGTTGTTGACGGCTGTAAGCCGGCGAGGAACTTGGTTTCCCCAAGCGATGATCTGCCGGGCGCACCTTTAGGTGCGCCGTTCACCCGCTCACTGCCCGCACGCCGGTACGCTTGCATTCTCCATCACCGGGATCAGCGTTTGCAGATGCTGCTGGGTCAATTGCGTGTTCACCGCGGGCAGCTCCTTTGTCATCAGCTCCGACCATCGTTGCGACAGCTTGGTCAGGTCCTGGCAGTAGTCGTGATAGGCGGTGTCCATCGCGGCGGTCGGGGCTGCATCCGCTTGATTCACGGTCTCCGATAGAGTGGTGAATCCCGAATTCATCAGCATGAAGGTCGGCTTCGGCTTGCCCGGCCCGGGGAATCCCCGTTGCGCCTCGCCTTGGAGCTTGAGCGTCTTGGCATCGAAGTCTTTCACGGTTTGCAGCGCGGCCGCCGCAGGCTGCCCATTCTTCTCTAGTGCAGCCTGCCGCTCGGCAACATCCGCGCGGACCTTCGCTGCCTGCTCGTGGAAGTCATAGCTCAACGAGACCAGGCTGTCGACCTTCTTCGCCAAGTCCAACTGCTGCTGCAGCGCCGCTTCGCTGACTTTGACCCGCGGATCCATCTCCACGGTCAGCGACTGCTTGTACGCTTTGCCATCGACGGTCATCCGCACTTCATACTTCCCCGGCAGAACGAACGGCCCTTGCGGTTCGGCGTGCGTTCGTTCGTAAAGCGCCGAAATCGGGTAGGTGTGACGAACCGCGTCTGGCGCGGGATAACGCAGGTCCCAAACATATCGATTCATGCCGGCATTCTTCGGCAGCGGCGTCGGATGATAGAGCCAATAGTTCGGGACCGGGGGCGGTTCTTCCGAGCGCACCGGCTCCGGCTTGCTGGAAAGCTGCCGAACCAATTGGCCGCTCTGATCGTAGATCGCGATGGTCACATCGCCGGAGGGAGGCGTCTTGAAGTAGTAGTCCAGAATCGCTCCCGTAGGAGGATTATCGCCCGCGGGCATCTCCGGCGGCAGCGGCGTGTCCTGGTTCATGTCGTTGCGCAGGCGGATCGCGGTGGCCGGCTGGAAGAGGTGCACCTTCGAGTTCGCCACTTTCTCGTTGATCTGGCGCAGCGGGCTCAGGTCATCGAGAATCCAGAATGCGCGGCCATAGGTCGCAGCCACTAGATCGTCGCCGTGCACCACCATATCGCGCACCGAAACCGTCGGCAGATTCTGCTGCAAGGTGCCCCAGTGATCGCCATCGTCAAAAGAAACAAATGGGCCCGTCTCCGTGCCGGCGTAAAGCAGTCCCTTGCGCGTGGGATCTTCACGCACCACCTTAACGAAGCTGAAGTCGGGAATCCCAGTCACAACCTCCTGCCAGCTCTTGCCGTAATCACGGGTGCGGAAAATGTGCGGCTTAAAATCGTTGACCTGGTGATTGTCCACCGAAACGTATGCTGTCGCCGGGTCGAAGTGCGAAGCCTCCACCATCGTGATCTCGGAGAACTTCTGTAGCCCCGGAGGCGAGACATTCTGCCAGTTCGCGCCGCTGTCCGTCGTGAGTTGCACCAGCCCGTTGTTGGTGCCCACCCAGATCACCCCCGGTTTCACGATAGAGAGAGAAAACGCAGTGATCGCCCGGCGGTCCGGAGGCCGCATGGTTTCTTCTTCTTCCTTGCTTTTCGGCTTCTTGCTTTCCGCTTCTTTGGTCTTGGTTTCTTCGGACTTAGCCGCTTCTGGTTTGGCCTCCTCTTCGGCTGCCGGCGTTGGCGGCGGCTCGCCCGGCCGATTGGTCAGGTCAGGGCTGATCGCCTTCCAGGTCACACCGCCATCGCTGGTCTGCAACAAGAATTGCGTGCCTTCGTAGAGGATGTGCGGGTCCTGCGGCGAAAAAGCCAGCGGCGGATTCACCGCGGTGCGGTAATCGCCGTCGCGGCTGACATTGGGAGAGACCACGTTCACCTGGCGATTGGTGCGATCGATGCGCCACAACCCGCGAGCTTCGCCTCCCGCATAGACGATGTTGGGATTGGTAGGATCGGCGAGGATGTAGCCGAATTCGTAGCCGCCGATGGGGTCCCAGTCGAGGAAGGTGATCGCGCCATAATCGCCGCGGCTCAACGTCGCGACCGAGCCGCTGTCCTGCTGCGTGCCATACACCCAATACGGAAAACGGTTGTCGGTGGAGACATGATAGATCTGCCCCGTCGGCTGGTTGTACCAGGAGCTCCAGCTCTTGCCGCCATCCATGCTGACGGTCGCGCCCTGGTCGCTGCCCATGATCATGTAGTCCGAATTAGTGGGATCGATCCAGAGCGCGTGATTGTCATCGCCACCCGGTGCGCCTTTATACGACTCGAAGGTGATGCCGCCGTCGGCGGAGCGATAGAGCGAAGTCTGCGCGACATATACGATGTCGGGATTGTGCGGATCGAGGAAGACCCTGCTGAAATATCCATTGCCTTGAATGCGAGGGTCCTCAGTGATCCGCTTCCAGGTCGCGCCGCCGTCATCGGAGCGATACAGCCCGCCTTGTTTCCTCTCCGAAATAATCGCGTAGACGCGCTGCCCGCCGGGAGCGACGACCACTCCGATCCGTCCCAGATGCGCGTTGGCCAACTGCGGAATCTTGACTTCGGTCCAGGTGTCGCCGCCGTCCGTGGTTTTGTAAATGCCGGCGCCGCCCATGCCCAGCAGGCCGGCATACGGGGTATCGGGCTTGACGTAGTGATGCCAGAGAGCGGCGAATCCAATCTGCGGATTATCGGGCGCAAATGCCACGTCGATCGCGCCGGTCGTATCGTCCTTGTACAGGACTTTCTTCCAGGTTTTGCCACCGTCGATGCTCTTGAAGATGCCGCGCTCCTGGTTCGGCGCGTAGGTATGACCCAGCGCGGCAGCGAATACGATCTCCGCATTCTTCGGATCGACCCAGATCGCCGCGATGTGTCGCGAGTCTTCGAGCCCGATGTGTTGCCAGGTCTCGCCGTTATCCGTTGACTTCCACATCCCATCGCCTTGATTGACCGCGCCACCGACGTTGCTGACATCGCCCGTCCCCAGATAAATGACCTTGGGATCCGAAGGCGCAACAGCTATTGCCCCGATTGAGGCCACGCCCTCCTTATCGAAGATCGGCTTCCACACCATACCGCCATCGGTGGTCTTCCATGCCCCGCCGCCCGCTGTTCCCATGTAATAGATTGCCGGCTGTCCGGGAACGCCGGTCACCGCGGTCACCCGGCCGGCGCGAAACGGACCAATCTGCCGCCACTGCATTCCGGAATAAAGCGAAGGATCGTATTGCTGAGCCAGAACCGGCGGTGATATCGCTGCGGCGAGGAGAAGGATTACGGCGAGAGTTAAAGACGTACTGGCGAAGCGGTATCGACGCGACACACATCGGACAGCGTGCCGGGCAAGCATCATCCCATCAACCTCCAAATGGAAGAGCTTACACCAATGGCGGCAGGCGATGCGCTGCAGAGGAGCCTATTGAAAAGGTAGAGACAGCAGGTTCCTTGCCCCATCCTGGCCCAAAGAGGGCCGGAATGGGGCACCCATGATTTTCATTTCCAACAGTGGGTCCCACACCCATCGAGCGCAGGGCAGCCTCTGAAAGGTACACCACTTTAAGAGCGCACTCTCCGGATTACTTCAACAGCCTGCGAAAGTGCTGCTTTACTTCAGGCAATCCGAAAGACGAGTTCTCAGAGGCGCTTCTACTTCACGCCGGGCTTCTCTTGAAGAGACGGTAGATCGCCAGCAGAACAATGGCTCCAATCACCGACATAATGAAACCGGCGGACTGTCCTTCCTGATACCAGCCGACGGCGCGGCCAAGCCAACCCGCCAGCAGCGAGCCGGCGATGCCGATCAGCATGGTGATGAAGATGCCGCCGGGATCTTTTCCCGGCATGAGGAGTTTCGCCAACGCCCCAATGATCAACCCGATAATCGCCATCCACAGCAAATGCAACATGGAAACCTCCTTACGGTTTATTGAGCACTTCTGTTGCGGCCAGTGGAAAACGCAGTGCGCGACAACTTTCCCGGGCTGGCGGGAAGTCTATCGCGAGGCAGCAAAAAATCCAAGTGGAGGAGAATTCCGGAAGAACGGCAACTACCGTGGAACCCAAGTCGCGGTGTTCCCAACCGCGCGTGCTGCGCCAGAGCGGCGTGCAGGATGCTGAGCCGGCAACTGGTTCTGTGCATTCAGCGAAGAGAGACGTACATCAAGATTGCGGGAGGTGAGCACGTGGGTGCCTGAAAAGCGAACGTCGGCAACCGCCTTGGTCGAAGTCTGTACCCAAAGGCCACTCACCGCCCCGTAATTAAGCGTGACGGTAAGACCTTTGATCCACCACGATGGGCTCTTTGCCGGCGATCCCTCGATTCTGTGGATCGTCAGGTTATTCGCATCGACCCATAGTTTTCCCCGGATCAGTTCCACCGCCTGCCGCTTCGGGCTGAGTTGCAGAACGTAGCAGTCATGGCCGCCGATCAGTTCCCGGCCTTGTAGCGCGAAATCGTAGTTGCGCGTGCTGATCTCGTGAAGCTCGGGACGGCTGGCCATCTGGGTTTCATGATCGAGGATCTTCCGCACCACGCTTTCGCCCCGGCTGCTGCCCTCGGACTGAACGATGGAATAATCCCGCACGGAAGGCGGGACTACGTCGACTTCAGCGATAACTTGCGAATCGAGCGTCTGCGCCCCTGCCTTGCCAAGCTCGTACTCACGCGTGACGGTATATGCGACCAGTCGATCGGGAGAGTTGCTTTGCGCCTGCTCCATGCCGCTGACAATCTGTTGCAGCGAGAGCGCTTTCGCTTGCGCCCATGACCCCAAGGGAAACACCACGAAAACCATCCAGAATGTGAGAACAGCTCGTAATGGTGATCCGAGGCCCATGGAGTCCCTGACCTGAGAAATCGGCAACTCAAGGTCATTCAATTAGAAGCAAGCCAATCACCAATTGATGCCACCAGAAAACTGACAAACGCGAAGCTGTAGATTCAACGGATTGTGCGGAAAGCAGAATACCCGGACACAAGAGCAACTGCTAATCGGAGAGAACGCGAGGAAATTTTTCCCGGTGTGGGTGACGAATTATCCCGGCCTCGCAACTTCGCGATACACCTGCAACATGCGGCAGACACTCGCATCCCAAGAGAACCTTTGCGCCTGCTTCAGGCCGCGAGCTTTCAGCTTGTCGCGCAGCGGTTGATCCAGCAGCACGCGATGCAGAGCGCGCATGATCTCAAACACGTTCTCGGGGTTCACCATTACGGCGGCGTTGCCGACGACTTCGGGAACGGAGGAGGTGTTGCTGGTCACCACCGGCGTCGCGTGGGCCATGGCTTCCAACGGCGGTAGCCCAAAGCCTTCGTAAAGAGAGGGGAAGACGAAGATCTTTGCCTGATCGTAGAAAATTCGCAACACGTCGATGGGTACAAAGCCAAGGAAACGCACATCGTTCTGCACCCCTCCCTTCACCGCGGCACGACGCAGATCGGGATGTTTGGAGACCTCATCGCCAATGATGATGAGCTTCAGGTCCTCGAAGCGGCCCTCCTTGTTGAGTTCTCCCTTCAGCGCGGCGAAGGCTTCGATAATTCGCACCACATTCTTATGCGGGCTGATCCGCCCGGCGTAGAGCAGGAACGGACAGTTCACCTGGTAGCGTTCCGCAATGAATTCCCGTTCGGCATCGCTGGCGTGACCACGGAGAAAGCGATCGTCGATGGCGTTATAAATTACCTCAATCTTGTTCGGCGATACCCGAAACAGGCGTATCGTGTCCGCCTTGGAGAAATTCGACACGGCAAAAATGCGCGAAGCGTGATGTAACACCCGTTTGGTGAACTGAATATGCAGACTGCGCTTCAAGTTCGACTGGCTGTTGACGCGGTACATGTGGTCGAACAGATCGTGCACGGTGACGACATAGGGACAGGGGATGCCCTGCGGCTTCCAAAACAGGTGCGGAACGTGCAACAGGTCACAGCGATTGCTCTTGAGAATGCGATGCAGTTCCAGATAGCTGGCGAGGGAAAACTCGTTGGGCTGGGCGGGGACGGTGATGAAATTCGGCGGAAGCGGTTCGATGTCGCCCAGCTTTCCGGGAATGCCGATCAGGAAATATTCGTTTTCGCGGTCGAGGCGTGCCAGGGTGCGGATCGCGTTGCGGGTGTAAGTCCCCACGCCGAACTCGGTAATGCGGCGGATATCGATGGCGACACGCACGTCGGATTAAGTGTAAACCGACAGCCGCTCACCACAGTCGGGAGGTCGCCGGCGAGGCGTGAGGTATTCGATTACGGCTGGCTTCCGGCAGCCGCGCTGCCAGTGAAGTCTGCCGCGCCCGCGCTAGCGGCCACGGCACTGCCGTAGGGATTCATCTCGGTGGGTTCGTTGGCTTCCGACCAGCTATTCTTCTGGTCATTGCGGCTGGAGTACCGCTCAAAAACCACCACGTGCAGCACCGGCTGCCTCTCCTCGATTGGGTCTATCATGCCCTGATCACGCAGCGGAAGCATGTAATTCTGGATCCACAGGTACTGATCAGGAGTTAACCCCCGGCGCGACATATCGAAGGTGACACCGGTCAGGTGGGTGGACGCGGTATCGCCAATCTCCGGCGCGGCAAAGCGGTTCCACCGCCGCAACCGGTGCTGCTGCTCCACCGTGCGTACTAGCGAATTGACTTGCAGGGGAGTATGGAATTCGTTATAGAAGGCCTGGCTGAAATCCTGCAAGAACT
This sequence comes from uncultured Acidobacteriaceae bacterium, assembly GCA_963785825.1. GTDB lineage: Bacteria > Acidobacteriota > Terriglobia > Terriglobales > Acidobacteriaceae > Bog-257. The sequence goes on from CAWAWQ010000006.1 coordinate 893,805, forward strand.
CGCGCGTCCAGGGACGGCAGTAACGGCGATTGTCTGGCAGGTCGGCGGCCATCTTCAGCGCCTCGGTTTCGCTGACCGGAACCAGTTCCTGCGACACCTCGTAACGAATCAGTTCGTAGTCGTCGACAATCCGGGGTAGTTGCAGGCGGTCCAGTTCTTCATTTTCGCGCACCAGCAAATCATGCGAACCTGGAAACAGGGTGTTCCAACTGCTGAAGCGTACCTGGTAGTGACCCGCTACAGCGCCGCGCCGGCTACGGTGCAGCTTCGAACTATGCGTCACTGCATGGACAGGAATACCCGTGCCGAATCCCATTACGCAAAGCAACACCGCGCAGCCGATCCCGCGTAATGAAACGACGGAAGCGAGCCGCGAGCCAACTCGATCGGGCGAGCAGAAGATTAGTAAAGACGACAATGGCATGACCTGGGCGAACGAAGTACGACCAAAAGCGATGCCCTATTACAACATAGATGCGGGAAGCAGCCAAGACTCTCGAATTAAGTCCAACCCGGCTGAAGGATATCAATGCCCAAAAGCGGAATTGTGCTCAAGCGGGAAAGACCACCCGATTGCCGCTCCTATCCATGCCGACTGCAGCAAATCTCTTCGCTGAGCCGGAAAGTGCAGCAGCAACTAGTTTTGTCCCCGAAAGATCATTTCGGTAATGGTGCAGTCATCGGTCAACGGCGTCCCCGCACGGAATTCGGTGACCGCCTGTTCGATGGCGACCAGACCTTGTTGGCAGCAGCTCTCCAGCCGGTCGGTGCCGAAGAACTCGCCCGCCGCATCTTCGGCTTCCGTCACTCCGTCGGTGACCAGCAACAAGCGGTCCCCGGGCTGTAATTGCACGCGCGAAGCGTGAAACTCAGCCGCGGGAACCAAACCAACCGGCAAGTTGCCTTCTTCCAGCTTCGTGACCTTATCGTCCGATACCAGTAGTGGAGGCACATGCCCGCAGTTGATAAGCTCGAGCTCGCCATTGCCGAGCAGGCGCGCCACTACCAGCGTGGCATATTTCTGTCCGCCGACCTTCTCACAGAGAAAGCGATTCACCGCGCTGATCATCTCCGGCAGCGAAGAATCGCGGGCCAACTGCGAGTACAGCATGCCTTGCAGGATGGAGGCGACCACAGCGGCCGAGACTCCTTTCCCCGAAACATCCGCGACGATCAGCGATAAGCCCCGGTCGGTATACACCAGGTCGAAGAAATCACCGCCGATATCTTTGCAGGGATAGCTAACCGCGTTGACCTTCGCGAACGGCACCTCGGGCACGGTGACGGTCATCAGCCGCTGCTGGATTTCAGCAGCAATCGCCAGCTCCTGGCGATAGCGTTTGGCGGCATCCTCGGCCTGTACCAAAGCGGCGTTCTCCACCAGCGTGGCTGCGCCGTTCGCGATGGTGCGAAGGATGTCATGGCTGACCGAGGATAACTTGCCCGACAAGAATTGGGCGTCCAGGTACAGGACTCCCTGAACGTCGGCATCTCCTCCCGGCTTGGTCTCGTCCTTGGCCTTTTCCTGGATGACGGTTTTTCGCAGCGGAATGCAGATTACGCTGTGCAGGTTATGGGCGACTACGCTCTCCCGACCGGCCAGTTTTCCCGTATCGTCGGTATCGGTGACCAAAAACTCCGACGCGCTTTTGGCGGCCTCGCGAAGCACCGAGCGCGAGATCGTGCTGTCGTCGGTGATACTCTCGCCGCTTTTGTCGCGGCCCGCGGCCAGCCGCAACTCGCCATCGGGATGGCGAAGAAAAACAAATCCGCGTTCCGCGCGAGTCAGCCGTAGCGCCGCCTCCAGCAGCGCATTCAAGACATCGTCCAGCACACCGCTGGTGTTCAGCTTGCGCGCCGCCTCCAGAAACACGTTCAGCATCTCGAGGTCGGAACCCGCGCCGCTTGCCGGCTTCCAGGTTGAAAACTGGCTCAGAAACTGTTGCGCTGCGCTTGACGGGGAGCGGTCCGGACTGAACAACACATACCCGGCGCCTTGCACCCCGAACTCAACGTGGTCGTTGCGTCCCAACTTGCGGCGGTTGATCCGCTCGCCGTTGACGAAGGTGCCGTGGCGGCTCCCCTGGTCCACGATGTAAGTTCCATCGCTCTCGCGGATGAAATGGGCATGCTCGCGCGACACCCGCGGATCGGCCAGCACTAGATCGCGATCCGTTCGGCGGCCTACGGTAAAGGGGAAGTGGTCGAGCACAAGAGTGCGGCGGTCGCTGCCTTCCACGACCACCAGCACCAGCGGGTCGCCCGTGGAAGCGGTGTCGAGTTTGCGCAACCACATGCCGGTGGCGCCCATCAGCCTGTCTCCTCGGTCCTTCGCATGGCAGATCTTGGTTAGAACTATAGTCGAAGCGCGGCCTGGCATCCACTGTTCTTAAACGGGGAACAGCCCTTCATGCCCGGTGTCCGATGCTGTTAGGTTACCCGGTATTCAGCTCGAATTCCCAGCCAACCTCAACAGAGGGTGCACTTCGGTAGGTTCAGTCGATCGGCGTGCTTCGTCCCGGCCGCCGACCGATTTGTCTTCCGCCAGCCGGCGGATTACGCTGTGATCAGGTGACGAGCTTCGAGGAGGTGGGTTGGTGATCCATCGCGTCCACTGGCTCTTATTACCAGCACTGTTGTTCGTTGTTCTGGCCAGTCCGCTGCTGCATGCCGACAATGGCGATCAGGTTCACTTTGCCCAGAGCATCACGATTGGCGAAGACCAAAATGCCGGTGACCTGGTCTGCATAGCCTGTAGTATTCGCGTAGCAGGTACATGCGGCGACGTCGTTGCTTTGGCCGGAAATGTCATTGTGGATGGAACCGTCAAAGGCGACGCGGTGGCGATCGCCGGCAATATTCGTCTGGGCGAGGATGCCTCAGTCATGGGTGATGTGGTCACCGTAGCCGGCAGGTTGTTGCGAAACCCCAACGCCACCGTCAAGGGAGAGATCAGCTCACGCTCCGGCGTACTGGTGCTGTTGGGATTGCTGGTGGTGCCGTTGCTTCCGGTCATTCTGATTATCGCCCTGGTTGTGTGGCTGGCCACGCGCAACCGGCAGGCGTCGCCAGTGCGCGCCTGAGGCGAGCACGCGGACCTTCCGATCCGCCATCGCCGAATATTGCGCCCTGAAACTAACCTGATACGTAGGATGGCAGCCACCGCAGAAAATCCGGGTATAATGACCGTACGCTCCCAGACGTGAATCTGCCCTGCTGGCCAAAACGGACAAGAACACGTCCCTGAATATCCCAGCGAGCGATGTTACCTCCGAAATCCCCAATTCGAGCCCAGAAGAAGCGCAACCGAACGCCTGCGATTGTCGCGCTCTCTATCTGCATTTTCTTCCTATTCACGGTGATCTTCGCCCAGGCGACCTTCAAGCTGACGTTTTTGCAGCCCGACACCAGCCAGGAAACGATCATTTTCGCCGCCGTTTCGGCGCTGATTTTCCTGCTGTTCGTCGCGCTAACGTTCGTCTTGATTCGTACCCTGTTGCGGCTCTATGCGGAACGAAAGACCGGGGTACTCGGCTCCCGGCTGCGCAGCCACATGGTCATGGGCGCGTTACTGCTGTCGCTGGGACCCGTCATTTTCCTGTTTCTGTTTTCCTACGGACTGCTTAATCGCTCCATCGAAAAATGGTTTTCACGCCCCACGGAAGACGTGCAGTATCGCACCAATGTAATTGCTTCTCTGCTAACGCAGTACGCCGCCACCAATGCACGAGATGAGGCTGAGCGCATTGCGTCCACACCGGATGCGCAAAAGTCATTCCACACCGGCAATTTCACCTTCATGATCGACGAGTTCCGCCGCAGCGAGGTAACGCTTCAAGGCGGCTTCGCCTTCGCCATTGTGGACGGCGCAGCCGAAGCCAGCTTCCACGCTCCCGAGGCATGGCCGCTTCTGCGCCATAAACTGCCACTGACCGAGACGGCGCGCGGGCAAAGGAAAGTTTTCGATCTGGCGGGCGCAACCTACGTGCTGGGACGCGCCCGTGTGGGCGGCAATGGCCAGGTCCTGGTTGCCATGCCTTTGCCGTCGAACTACTCGGGCACGCTGCGCGACATCGAGCGCAGCCAGGCGCAGTATGGCGATTTGTGGTTGCAGCGGCGGCACCTGCGCCGCACCTATATGGGATTCCTGCTGCTGCTGACCGTGGGACTGCTGTTTGCCTCTACCTGGCTGGCGCTGTACCTGTCGAAGATGGTCACCCGGCCACTCCAGGCGCTGGCGGAGGCCACCCACGAAATCTCGCGGGGCCGACTCGACTACCGGGTGGACGTTCAGGCAGGCAGCGAAATCGGCCAGTTGGTGGAATCGTTCAACAGCATGGCCGCCGACTTGGAGACCAGCCGCGGGAGGCTTGAGGCCTCGCGCCGCGACCTCGCCGACATGAATGCCCAGTTGGAGCAGCGTACGCGGCATATTGAAACCATCCTGGAGAGCGTTCCCTCGGGTGTGCTCTCACTCGATGCATCGCGTCACATCGTGCATTCCAACGGGGCGGTACGCCGCCTGTTGCGCCTGGACCAGAATCCTCCCATTTCCGCGCAGACGCTAAGCGATCTGTTTCCGGCGGACGCTGTCGCCGATCTCGAACACATGCTGCGCAAAGCCGATCGCATGCGCACGACCACCAGCCAGATGGAGATCGCCGCAGCGCGCGTCAATCTGAACCTCGCGGTTACGGTCGCTTCGCTCGATCCCCTTCCTCAGTCGGCCCGCAATGGCCATCGACCTCCCGGCTACGTCGTCGTCCTGGAGGACCTTACCGATTTGCTGCGGGCACAGAAGCAGACCGCATGGCGCGAAGTGGCACGCCGCATCGCCCATGAAATGAAGAATCCCCTGACTCCGCTCGCCCTATCGGCGGAGCGTATCCGCCGGCACCTCGAGCGCGGCGCTGCCCCCGATGCGGCTTCTTTGAGCGTGATCCGGCAATGCGCGAACACCATCAATTCCTCCGTCGAAACCGTTCGCCGGCTGGTGGATGAGTTTTCCGCAATGGCCCGCTTCCCTGCTCCGAAACCGCAGCCTTCCGACATCAATGCAATCGTCGATCATGCCCTGCTTATGTTCGAGGGAAGGCTCGAAGGAATAACCGTGCAACGCTTTTTGGCGCCCGATCTACCGCCGGTGCAGGCGGATCCCGACGCTATGAAGCGCGCTATTGCCAACCTGGTGGACAATGCCGCCGAAGCCATGCACGACTCCCCCTTGAAGGAGATCGTGATCTCGACCGCGCTGCTGGAAGACCGCGATTCAGTCGAGATTATGGTTGCCGACACCGGGAGCGGGGTTACTCCCGAGGTGAAGGAGAAGCTTTTCCTGCCCTACTTTTCCACAAAAAGGCGGGGGACGGGTCTGGGCCTTGCGATCGTCGGCCGGATTGTCGAGGATCACCGCGGTTCTATTCGGGTGGAAGAGAATTCACCCGTTGGTGCGCGTTTCATCGTAGAGTTACCTGTGGCCCAGGAAGTTGCCGTCGCCGCCGCCGCCGATGTACACCATTCTGATCGTTGATGACGAGTCCCAGATCCGCAGCGCCTTGGAAGGCGTGTTGACGGATGAAGGTTACAAAACCCTGCTCGCCGGAAGCGGCGAGGAGTGCCTGGACATTCTGCGCCACAAAACCGCCGATGTGGTTCTGCTCGATATCTGGCTGCCCGGGGTGGATGGCCTGGAGACGCTGGAAAAGCTTGTCGAAAATCAGGACCATCCCGAGGTGATCATGATCTCGGGGCACGGCAATATCGAGACCGCGGTGCGCGCCACCAAACTGGGCGCCTTCGATTTCCTGGAGAAGCCGCTTTCCATTGAGCGCACTCTCATTGTCCTGAAGAATGCCATCGAAGCTAACCGCCTGCGCAGCGAGAATCTGGACTTCAAGAAGCAGTTTCAGGCGCGTAGCGTTATCGTCGGAGAGAGCATCCCGATCAAAGCGCTTCGCCAGCAAATCTCCTTGATGGCGCCTACCAATGGCCGCGTCCTGATCTACGGCGAATCCGGCACCGGCAAGGAACTGGTGGCCCGGGCGATCCATGCCCAGAGCCTGCGCAAGGACGCGATGTTCGTAGAGGTCAATTGTGCCGCCATTCCCGAAGACTTGATCGAAAGCGAGCTGTTTGGGCATCGCAAGGGAAGTTTTTCCGGCGCAACCACCGAGAAGGAAGGCAAGTTCCAAAAGGCCGATGGCGGGACGCTCTTCCTCGATGAAGTGGGCGATATGAGTCTGAAGACGCAGTCAAAGGTCTTGCGTACCTTGGATGAGGGGCGCTTCGCTCCGGTAGGCGAAGAGGAGCCCATCACCGTCGATGCGCGGGTGATCGCCGCTACCAACAAGGACCTGGAAGAGGAAATCTCGAAAGGCAATTTTCGCGAGGACCTGTTCTACCGGCTGAACGTAATTCCCTTTTACGTTCCTCCGCTGCGTGAGCGTAAAGAAGATGTGCCGGTACTGGCGCGCTATTTCCTTAAGGAGTTTTCGCACACCTACAGCCGCCGGCCGAAAGACATCGCCGACGAGGCCTTGGACACGCTGATGCGTTACTCCTGGCCTGGCAATGTGCGCGAGCTACGTAACCTGGTTGAGCGCATCGTCATCATGAATCCAACGGTCAGTAAGCTGGAGCGCAAACACCTCCCCACCCTGGTGTATCGGGAGGGCGGCCGGCGCACTATCGGCGATTTTTCCAGCCTGCATCAGGCGCGCGCCGCCTACGAACGCGACTACATCCTTAAGAAGCTCGACGAGAACCACGGCAGTGTCAGTCGCACCGCCGAAGTTCTCGGCCTGGAGCGCAGCCACATGTACCGCAAGATGAAGGCGCTGGGAATTGCGGTCAAAGAGTAGCGTAGAAAAGAACTCCTGCCGGCAGAGTTACAGCGGCAGGAGCCTCATCTTCGACATAACCGACCTATCACGTCACTGGGACGGCGGCTGGGCCGGAGACACTCGCACGACGTGGATCTTGTTACTCTGTGTATTGAACTGGAATACAACGGAGACATTCTGGTTATCGTAATTCTTTAGAGCATTGGGGTTGCCGACCATATATTTCGTGTTGTCGCTGGTGAGAGATTTCCCGTTATCGCTCACCATACCCGACATCGTATGCTGCGGCATGGTACTGCTGCCCATTTCGCTGGTTTGCGCCGCCTGATTCGCTTCCTGCTGCGCGTGCTTTTCAGACTGTTGGTCGCCACTCTGCGCGCTCTGGGCGAATGCCAGCACCGGCATCGAGAGCGCAATTGCGAACAAAGCTATCAATATCTTCTTCATGATTCTCTCCTTGTCACCCGCCACCGGGTCTTCCTGCTCGGCATCTCAATCATGGGACGGCAATTGCGGCGGCAGGGTTTTCCGGGGTGGCAGTTCGGGTGAGAGCAGCAGCAGCCGGACAGCAGCAGCTCTCAGTCCATTGGCAGAGTGCAGTTGTCCTTTTCAGGCTTGATATAGTCCCACGCACCCGTAGAGCGGCGCTTCAGAGGCTGTTACGACCTGCCGTTATCAATTGTGTGGTGGGAGAACTGGCCGGGACGGCGACCTAAAGGTCGGCTCTGCTCTAATCGCCAGTTTAGCCGCTACTTTCTAGCCGCTGCCCTGACCACCGTGACCTCGGCTGCGGCCGACTTCGTCGGATCGGCCTTGCTGGTTGCCAGCAGGTGATAAGTACCTGCCGTCTTGGGCGCGAGGTATACCGCCAGGGACGCCACCTTGCCACCTTCCGCCTTGGCTCCGCGGGGGACGACCCGGCCACCAGTATCGCCTTCCTCCACGCTCCAGGTGACGTCTACGTCCTCGGTTCCGCTCACCGTGGCAGCGAAGTCAAAGCCGTTGCCTGCAACCACTTGGGCGCTTGCAGGTGAGAGAACAACTTCTACGTTGGAGGACTGAGCGGCGCTTCGGTTCGGCAATGAGGAACGCAACATCCATACTGCGGCGACTGCGCCGAACAATAGCAACGCGACTACTAGAGACTCCAATACCGGCAGGCGCGATTTTCGGCGTCCAGTCTCCACCGCCCGCGCGGGCGCCTTATTGATAAGATTTTTTTCGGCAATCTTATCAGTAAGAGTTGAGCCATCAGTCTTACTTTTAGGACGCCTGCCGCCATATCCGGCAAGGTATGAAAAGGCGGTATCGGGTGCTTGCGCCGGTGCCCCCTCCGAGCCGGCCGACAGCGGCGCACCACAAGACTCGCAAAACTTGTTTTCCGCTGAATTCAGCTTGCCACAATGCGAACACTTCAGCGTTTTCGCTGCGGCAGATGCGTCGTCGCGCGGACCGTCGGCAGTATTAGTTTCGTTTTCATGGAAAAGCTGACGGGGACTCGCACCGGCATCCTCAGCCGCAGGCGAAGCGCTAATCACAGGTTGCTGCAGCATCTCGGTGGTCGATCGGGACACGGCAATAACGCTGGGTGCTGCGGTTGCGGTGGAGGGAGCGGCCGTGGCAGCCGACTCGAACGGCTGCTGCGGCAGAGGGATGCCGCAATTGCGGCAGAACTTGTCTTCGCGATCGATGTGCTGGCCACAGGCCGTGCAAAACATTGGCCACGCTTCCACTATTGCACCTGTTGCTGGGTGATAAGCACGATGTCCGTGTTGGGACGGCCCCGCGCAAGCGCCAGCTCCTTGTGCTTCCAATCATAGTCAAAGCCGTAGATGGTCAGCTCGTTGAACCTGGTCATCGGGCTTACCGTCAAGCTGCCGATGGGTTGCATCACCATGTTGGAAACGCCCCTCTGCGTAACCGGGTAGTACAGCGCCTGACCGTCAACGGAATACTGGAAGAAATTCGATATGGAGCGGTTCGGAGGAAATACCTTCACCGGCAACCCGCCGCTGATGGGCACGATGCCAATCATCGCCTTGAAGTTGACCCCCGTACCTTGCGTCACCAGGGCTGCGATTTGTTTCCCGTCCGGCGAGACTACGCCGAAGTCCACGATCCGGTCGCTGACCGGTTTGGGCTCGCCGCCGCTGAGCGGCATCCGCATCAGCAGCTTCTTGCCCTTATCCATGGTGGTGTAGAGGAAGTACTTGCTGTCGGGAGAACAGAACGCATTCTGGTCCAGCTTGCCCTTAGTCAGCGCAACCACCGAACCGCTTTGCAGATCCAGCTTCCAGATGTTGATGGCCTTAGTCTGCTTGTCAGCCATGTAGAAGAGTGCGTTCGCGCCATCGCGGCAAACCGACAAGCCGCCCATGGGAAGATGCTCCTGGAAGATGATGCTGCGATTGCTGCCATCCGAATTCATGATCGCGATGTGACCGTTGTAATCCATCGCGACCAGGCGGCCATCCGGAAGCCAGCCCACTCCTACGTCACCGTGGTTGTCGATCTCCGTTGCATTGGACCCTCCACTGACGTCGGCGCTCATCGTGTACACGCCGGCCTGCGGGGTGTTCTGAATGGCAACCAGTTGCTTACCATCCCTGGTTAGGCCCAGAGTTAGGTTGCTGTAAGAATTCAGATCGTTGGTGATGCGATGCAGCTTGCCCGCAGCAGTGGCAATTTCCCCGACCTGCCCGTTCCAATCGCTGGAGATATCGTGAAAAATCAACACCAGGTGCTCGCCATCCGGCGTCCAGGCCGGCTTTTGCAGGATGGCGGTACCGGCATAGACCGTCTTCTCTTTTCCACTCTCCGGGTCGAGCAGCACCACCCGGCCTAAATCCTGACTGCCGGGATCCAAAACCGTGGCTGCGATCCACTTACCGTCCGGAGACCAGGCGGGATCGGAATAACCCGGGAGGGGAAGCTTAGCAAGAACTCGCTCGCCTGTACCGTCCGCACGGGCGATGATCAAAGTCGAACTCGCGTCAGAAGAACTGTTTCGCAAATAAACCATGCCTTGGCCGTCAGGCGAGAAGCTGACCGCGCTATCCACGTCTTCCACCAGCTTGCGCGGAGTACCACCCAGCACGGGAATCTGGTAAAGGAATCCCACCCCGGGATGCTCAGGCTCGATGCGAACGAAATCGAGAAAATCTGCGTTGGGCGAGAACGTCAGGCCGCGATAGGTCACCTCCTTCGCGGGCATGATCTGCGCGTTGCTGCCGGTCGCCACGTGTCGCATCCACAGGCTTTGTTGCCCTTGTCCTTCGTCCACGACATTGACCACGTACTTGCCGTCGGGCGAGATCGTCGCCAGCAGGGCCTTGCCGGAGTTGGTCAGCTTCTCCATGCTCATGTTCTGAAACGGCATCGGTCCCAAATCGCCGCGCCACTGCATGAAGCGCTTATAGAGACCGTAAACACCCGCCCCGATCATCAGCAGGCTGAGCGCCACGACAATGCCGACGCCGCTGCGATGGCGCCGAGCAGCCTCGAGCGCAGCAGACCCGCTGGAATCGCGGCGCGCGGGGGTGATGGCCGCCGAGGAAGCCGCCTGGATTCCGGGTCGTGAGCCATGGCCTGAACTGTCGCGCTTCAGCCGTTTCAGATCGGCTCGCATCTCCGCCGCGCCTTGGTAGCGCAGCTCCGGATCTTTCTCCAGGGCCTTATCAATGATCTCTTGCAGCTTGAGCGGGACTGAGGGGTTCAACTCCATCGCTGGCGACGGATCGCGATCAAGGATGCCTTGAAAAATGACGGCCGAAGTTTTGCCCTCGAAGGGCAGCTTGCCGGTCGCCATCTCATACAGGATCGCTCCCATGGAGAACAGATCGCTGCGTCCATCCAGCTGTTCTCCGCGCGCCTGCTCCGGCGACATGTAGGCCACTGTACCGACTGCCATGCCGGGCGAGGTGAGAAAGACCGGCGCGGCAGTTGCGGCGTCGCCGCCGACCGTTTCCAGGGCCGCGCGCCGGTCGTAGGTCAACTTCGCCAATCCAAAATCGAGGATCTTGGCCTGCCCGCGCGTGGTCAGGAAGATGTTTGCCGGCTTGAGATCGCGATGTACGATGCCCTTGCTGTGCGCAACATCAAGCGCATCGGTGATCTGAATGCCGATGTCGATGATCTGGTCCAGGGGCAGAGGCCGGCCGTCGATCCGCTCGTTCAGGCTTTCCCCTTCCAGCAACTCCATGGCGATGAAGTGCTGGCCTTCGCACTCCTCGATGGCGTAAATGGTGCAGATGTTGGGGTGGTTGAGCGCGGATGCGGCTCGCGCTTCCTGCTTGAATCGCTCCAGCGCGTAAGGGTCGCGTTCGAAATCGCGCGACAGGAACTTCAAGGCAACGCGCCGGCCTAACCGGGTGTCTTCGGCTTCATACACCACACCCATGCCTCCGGAGCCGAGGCTCCGCGTAACGGTGTAGTGCAGAATGCTTTTCCCGACCAGGGTTTCCAAACAAATCTCCAGCTATTTCGACTCTATTGCGGCATCAGAGCACCCGTCAAGGACGCCCACCAACGACATCAACCCAGCTCCGTTCAGGAACACGGCACAGGAAATCAGCGCCGTGCTAACGAGAGTGGTTCCCGGATGTTTGTCCAATCCTGCTCTGGAGATGACAACCTGTCGTCGGTCTTTATCAATCGTAGTTGATGAAGATGGCGTGGCTCGGATGAGTTCTCCCTGCCGGAGGGCGGCTCCGCCCCCGATTCGGCCGCCAGAATGCGGCGAGCTATTCGGGTCGGCCCATCAGCAAAGGAGACTATATGAGAATTCTGAGAAACAGTTTCATGGCTTCCGCAGCATCGCTGCTGTTATTTGGAGGCATGGCGATGGCGCAGTACGGTAGCGCGCCCGCCAATGACAACACCAAGTCAACCGCCAACGGCGGTGTTCCCTCGGCCGACCATCACTTCATGGATAAGGCGGCACAGGGCGGCATGGCCGAAGTCGAACTCGGACAATTGGCGGAACAAAACGGCAGCAGTCAGCAGGTCAAGGACTTCGGTAAACGCATGGTGACCGATCACAGCAAAGCCAATGACGAACTGAAGCAGTTGGCTTCGCAGAAGGGCGTCTCGTTGCCTACGACGCTCGACGCTAAGGACCAAGCGACCAAGGATCGGCTTTCGAAACTCCAGGGCGACGCTTTTGACAAGGCCTACATGAAGGACATGGTTACGGACCACAAGAAAGACGTGGCTGAATTTAAGCACGAGTCCACATCGGCCCATGATCCTGATGTAAAGGCGTGGGCCGGCAAAACGCTGCCCACGTTAGAGAGTCACTTGCAGGAAGCTGAGAAGATCGCGCCTACCACGACAGCCAAGGCGATGAGTAACGACACCAGATCGAAGGGGATGGACAACACGACCGCGCAGGAGCCGCGGTAGGTTTGCTGTGAATGCTAGGCTGGCAAAGAACGTGCTAACCACAGAGGCACAAGAGGCACAGGTCCCGTTAAGGAAGCTCTGATTAAGTCGAAGTTTTGAAGGGGACGGCCTTCAGGCCGTCCGTAAGTGCCAGAAATCAAACTGGGCTTTAGCCCCTGAGGGACGTCGGTCGCACTAAATCAGACTCTCCTTAAGAAAACCCCGTGTTTCTGTGCCTCTGTGGTGAAAAGTGGCTTCCTACTTCGCCAGCTCGTACCCCGCGAAGAAATAGCTCAGTTCAAAGCGCGCCGTGTCGTCGGCGTCCGAGCCGTGTACCGCGTTCTTCTCGATGTTGGCCGCCCACTTCTTACGAATGGTTCCCTCGTCCGCTTTTGCCGGATCCGTAGCGCCCATGAGCTTGCGATAATCGGCAATCGCGTCTTCCTTCTCCAGCGCCATGACCACAACGGGCCCGCTGGACATGAAATTGGTCAGCGACTCAAAAAACGGACGGTGCACGTGTACCGCATAGAAGCCTTCGGCCTGCGCTTTGGTGATGTGCAGCATCTTCATGCCGATGATGCGAAAGTTGTTTTGCAGTAGTGTATTGATGATGTCGCCGGTCGCGTTCTTTTCGACCGCGTCAGGCTTGATGATGGAAAGAGTGCGTTGCAGTGTCTTCATGCGTTGGTAATGTCCTTAGTGATTAGTTCTCTTTCAGTTTTTGAAGTGTCATCCCGACCGAGGACTTCAGTCCGAGCGGAGGGATCTGCGGTCTTCGTTCACCGAGCTTAGATCTGGCCCCTCCAGGTCGGCTAGCGGACGGCAGAACGTGTCGTCCTTACAGGACTCAGGTCGCATAGAACGCTCACCCAGCGCTGACGCGCTGGGCTGACTTATGTCGTGCCTACGGCACTGGGGTCTGCCAATTCATTCGTCGTCGCGAGCAGCCAAATCCGACAATTCACGTCAACAGCCCTGTCGCGAAAAGCGGAGAACGAAAGGCGAAAAGCGGTTACTTCATCACCGCTGCTCGCGTCTTTACCAGCGTCTCACCGATTTCCGCCGGCGACTTCGCGACATGAATCCCCGCCGCTTCCATGGCCTTGATTTTCTCCGCAGCCGTGCCCTTTCCGCCGGAGATGATCGCTCCCGCGTGCCCCATGCGCCGTCCCGGAGGCGCAGTCTGCCCGGCGATGAAGCCCACCACCGGCTTGCGGACATGCTGCTTGATGAACTCCGCCGCCGTCTCCTCAGCGCTGCCGCCAATTTCGCCGATCATGATGATCGCGTCCGTCTCCGGATCGTCATTAAAGAGGCGGATCGCGTCCACAAAATTCGTGCCGATGATAGGATCTCCGCCGATGCCGATGGCGGTCGACTGCCCGATGCCGCGCGTCGTTAGTTGATACACCGCTTCGTAGGTCAGCGTGCCGGAGCGCGATACGATGCCGACATTGCCTTCCTTGTGAATGTGCGCCGGCATGATGCCGATCTTGCACCTGCCCGGCGAGATGATCCCTGGACAATTCGGTCCAATCAGCCGCGAGCTCTTCGTCTTCAGAAACTCCCACGCGTTCACCATGTCCATCGCTGGAATGCCTTCGGTGATGCAGACGATCAGGGGCACGCCGGCATCAGCGGCTTCCATGATGGCGTCAGCCGCACCCGGCGGAGGAACGAAGATCACGGTCGCGTTGGCGCCGGTTTTATCCACCGCCTCATTCACCGTATTGAAAATGGGCCAGCCCTCGTGAGTGGTGCCGCCCTTGCCCGGCGTCACGCCGCCAACAACTGTCGTTCCATAGGCCGCAGCATTCTTGGCGTGGAAGGTGCCTTCGCGCCCGGTCAGTCCCTGCACCAGCAACCGCGTCGATTTATCAACCAGAATGCTCATTGAACCCCCTTGGCGGCAGCCACAACTTTTTCGGCCGCATCCTTCATGGTTTCCGCCACGATGAATTTCAGGCCACTCTCTTTCAAGGTCTTGCGGCCCTGCTCGACGTTTGTCCCTTCCAGCCGCAACACGATCGGCAGCTGGATGTTGGTCTTGCGCGCCGCGCTGACAATGCCATTGGCCAGCGTGTCGACGCGCAGGATGCCGCCAAAAATGTTGATGAGCACCGCCTTCACGTTCTTGTCACTGAGCAGGATCTCGAAGGCATGGGTGACCTGCTCCTCGTTGGCGCCGCCGCCCACGTCGAGGAAGTTGGCGGGCATGCCGCCGGCGTACTGGATGATATCCATGGTGGCCATGGCCAGGCCGGCGCCGTTCACCATGCAGCCAACATTGCCGTCGAGCTTGATGTAATTGAGCGCGTACTTGCTGGCTTCCACTTCGAATGGATCTTCCTCGCTCAGGTCGCGCAGCTCCCGGATATCGGGATGGCGATAGAGCGCGTTGTCGTCGAAGTTAATTTTGGCGTCCAGCGCGAACAGCCGCCCGTCGGTAGTCGTGATGAAGGGATTGATCTCGACCAGCGAGGCGTCGGTATCCTGCGCCGCGCGCGCCAGCGCCATCATGAACTTCACCGCGCCGCTGATGTATTTCGAGTCGAGGCCCAACTTGAATGCGATCTCACGAGCCTGGAAGGCCTGCAACCCAAAGCCGGGAACGAGGTGCTCTTTGATGATGGCGTTGGGATCTTTTGCGGCGACCTCTTCGATCTCCATGCCACCGGCGGCGGAGGCCATGAAGGCGTTGCGTCCCACGGTGCGATCAAGCACGATGCCGAGATAAAGCTCGCGCGCGATGGGCAGCGTCTCTTCGATGAGCAACCGCTGCACCTTCCTGCCTTCGGAACCGGTCTGGTGGGTGACCAGCTTCATCCCCAGCATCTTCGTCGCCAGCTCGCCGGCCTCTTCCGCCGACTTAGCGATCTTGACGCCGCCGCCCTTGCCGCGTCCGCCGGCGTGAATTTGGGCTTTGACGACGACGCCGGAAGCGCCGTCCTGAAACAGCCCTCTGGCGACTTCGAGTGCATCTTCGCGGTTCTCCACCATCTCCCCACGGGGCACCGCCACTCCATACTTCGCCAGAATGGTCTTTGCCTGATACTCGTGTATTTTCATGTTTGCATAGCGACGGCGGGCACTGTTGCCCGCACTTGCGGCCGGATTGGCCCGATTGTCTGCTCCTTACCAGGATGGCCTAACAGTAGGAAACCTGTGATTGTATAGGAGGAAAGCAGGCGGAGACTAGAGGTGCGCGCCGGCTGTCGATCAATTTTGCAGATCTGAACACACGCCCTTGATTGCACGTTTGAACTAACACTCCCTCAGAATCTCCAAAAACTGCTCCTTACTCAGCCGCAGCTTGCGGAGGTATTCGCGAAGAGTTCCCTCGCGTAACGAATCTTTCCCGTGTGGCTCGTGGAAGGTAACAATGGCAGGATCACGGGTTTCCGAATAAAGAGCTCTCGCCGAGCCTCGCCTGGACTTCGCGGGTTTGTAGCCCAATTTTGACAGCACGCAAAGAAATCGACGCCACGCCAGTTGCGGAGGCAGCTTGCCTTCGGTCATTTACACCAGTGCCAAAACGCGGTTGTCGTAGAGCGTGGCGGACATGCGCATCAATGTTTGGTTCAACGGAATGTCCATCTCTGACAAATATCGTTCCCTTGATTTCTTGCGCAAGAGCTTGACGGTGTCCATCAGCCGATCAAACTGCTGCAGTGCGTCCAAGTGGGTCAGAATAGCATCTCGCATATTCCGCTGGACGTCCTCAAAAGTCGCACCAAACACCGCAACGGGAAGGTCTTCCGCTATGCCGTTCCAAATATTCTCTTCCTGCCAGAACTTGCATAAGACTGGAATCTCGATACTGACTTTAGCGGACGCTTTCTTATTCAGCAAGGGCACGGCGACAACCTCTTGAACAATTATAGACAAAAGCGGAGGACGGGTCGGCGAATTACTGCAGCAGGAACCTCTCACCGAGACAAAGCTGCTCGTGATTAGCGGCTCGGTTGCAAATATCCAAGGCGCCGCGCACCAACTGCCTCTCCACTATTCGGGTCGGTTCGGGCTTTCGCTTGGGCTCCGCGGCTACGCTGACGCGAGGCCATCGCCGCGCCGCCCAGCACTAACCGGCACACCTCGTTGACATAATCTTCATTGAGCTCGTCATGGCGGATGAGAAAGCGCATGTACATGGCGCCATAAAGCGTGTCGAGCACCAGATCGAGGTCAAGATTCCTGGGGAGCTCGCCGCGCTCGATGCCGCGGCGCAGTGTCTGGTAGGCCTCCTGACGACGCGGACGCAGGAAGCGCGCTCGGAACGCCTCCAGCAGTTCAGGGTCGGATTGCGCTCCGGCGATCACCGCGGCGACAATGCGACCCTTAGCGGAACGAAGAACTCCCAGCCACTGGTTCATCTGCAGGCTCATGTCTTCGTACACCGAGCCACGATCCGGAAAGTGCAGTTCGTCCTCGGCACTCGATGCAAATGCGTCAACCACCAAGGCGCCCTTGCTCGGCCACCAGCGATAGACGGTTGCCTTGCCCACGTGCGCGTCGGCGGCGATGGCTTCGATGGAAAGCTGGGCGAAACCCTTCTTTCGCAGCAGCCTCAGTGTGCTGCGCAAAATCGACTGTCGGGCCTGTTCCGAGCGGGGGCGACCGGGAGGGCGCCGTACGGCGCGCTTGTCTGCTCGCAGCTTTTGTCGAGAAGAAGGTATTTCTTGCAGGGTCATCGTGGCCATTGTTGAATCCAATACGTACCGTATCGTATCATAAGCTCCGTTACCGTCCCGGCCCTTGCGTGTGGTGATCGCGTACATCCCAGCTTGATTGGAGTCTGGTTCGATCGATGTGGATTGTTGCCCTGGCGCTGCGGCGCCCTTATACCTTCGTGGTCATGGCCCTGGTCATCATTCTCCTGATGCCGCTGGTCATCCTGCGCACGCCGGTTGACATCTTCCCCGACATCAATATCCCGGTTATCAGCGTGATCTGGTTTTATGGCGGGTTTGCGCCCTCCGATATGGCCAGCCGCATTGTTACCAATTCCGAGCGGGGCATGACCGTGACCGTGAACAACATTGAGCACATCGAATCGCAATCGGTCAACGGAGTCGGTGTCATCAAGGTTTTCTTTCAGCCGGACGCCAACATTCAGACCGCTTTGGCACAGGTCACGGCCATCGTGCAGACGACAGTGCACTCGTTGCCGCCGGGCACCACTCCGCCGCTGATTATTACCTACAGCGCCTCCACCACGCCCATCGTCCAACTCGGTATCAGCAGCAAGACCTTGCCGGACCAGATGTTGTTTGATCTCGGCCAAAACTTCCTGCGTACGCAACTGGCGACGGTGGAAGGCGCGGCAACGCCTTATCCCTATGGCGGCAAGATACGCCAGGTGCAGGTTGACCTCGACATGCCGCGGCTGCAGGCCAATGGGCTTACGCCGACCGACATCGTTAACGCCATCAATTCGCAGAATGTCATCACCCCGTCCGGCACCACCAAGATCGGCCTGCTGGAATACCAGGTGGAGATGAACAGCGCTCCGCGCACAATTGCCGATCTGAACAATATCCCCGTGAAGACGGTGAACGGGTCAACCATCTACATGCGCGATGTGGCGCATGTGCGCGATGGCTTCGCGCCGCAGACCAACATCGTGCGCCAGGATGGCGTCCACGGCGTGCTGATGTCGATGTACAAGGTGGGCAAGGGATCGACGCTGACGATTGTTAAGGCGGTGAAAGGCGTGGTGCCGGTCGCGCTGCAGTCATTGCCGCAGGGAGTCACGGTCAAGGCGCTGTTCGATCAATCGCTCTTCGTGCGCGCTTCCATTAATGGCGTACTGCGCGAAGGATTGATCGCGGCGGCGCTGACCGCATGCATGATCCTGTTGTTCCTGGGCGACTGGCGGCCGACCATCGTCATCTCGATTTCCATTCCGCTGTCAATCTTCGTTTCTGTGCTGCTGCTCAGCGCTTTGGGCGAGACCATCAACATCATGACCCTGGGTGGGCTGGCGCTGGCGGTCGGTATTCTGGTGGACGACGCCACCGTGGAAATCGAAAACATCGAGCGCAACCTTGCCCAAGGCAAGGAGATGAAGCAAGCGATTCTCGATGGCGCGCAGCAGATCGCGGTGCCGGCGTTCGTTTCCACGCTGTCGATCTGCATTGTGTTCGTGCCGATGTTCTTCCTCACGGGAGTCGCCAGATTTCTGTTCGTTCCGTTGGCGGAAGCGGTGGTGTTCGCGATGCTGGCGTCGTATTTCCTGTCGCGAACCTTGATCCCCACGCTGGTGATGTACATCATGCGCGGGCATGAACATAGAGCGGCGGGTCCGAAGACGATCTTCGGCCGGTACCAGCGTGGGTTCGAACGCGGCTTTGACAAGTTTCGCAACGGCTACTATCAACTACTGGAGACGACGCTGCAGCACCGCAAAGTGTTCGTCGTCTGTTTCCTGGCGTTTTGTGCCCTTTCGATGCTGCTGGTGTTCTTCCTGGGAGAAGACTTCTTCCCTAGCGTCGATGCCGGTTTGATGCGGCTTCACGTTCGCGGCCGCGCCGGGATGCGGGTAGAGGAAACCGCGCGTCTTTGCGATGAAGTCGAAGGCTACCTTCGGCAGCAGATTCCGAGAAACGAGCTGGTCACGATTCTCGACAATATCGGGCTGCCCAATTCCGGCATTAATCTTTCCTACAGCAACTCCGGGGTGATCGGCACCAGCGACGCGGAAATACTTGTCGCCCTGAACTCCGAGCACCATCATCCGACGGCGGGTTACATCCGCAGGCTGCGCGAAGGTCTGCCCCGGCAATTTCCGGGGGTGGAGTTCTTCTTCCAGCCGGCCGACATCGTCACCCAGATTTTGAACTTCGGGTTGCCGGCGCCGATTGATATACAGCTCACCGGCGCTGACATGACGACGAACTATTTCATTGCCCAGCAGATCGCCAACCGCCTGCGACACGTGCCGGGGACCGCCGATGTTCACGTGCAGCAGATGCTCGATTTGCCAACGCTGCACCTGGACTTTGAGCGCAATCGTATGACCCAGGTCGGCATGAATGCCCGCGACGTCGCGCAGAGCGTGCTGGTGTCGCTGAGCGGAAGCTTTCAGACCGCGCCGAACTTCTGGCTGAATCCGCAAAACGGGGTGAGTTACCAGGTGGCGGTGCAGTCGCCGCAATATCGCATGACATCGCTGCAGGACCTGATGAACACGCCAGTGAATAATCCCATCGCTCCCACCTCGCAGGTTTTGAGCAACCTGGTGCAATTGACCCCGGCGGTGCGGCCGGCGGTGGTCTCGCACTACAACGTCCAGCCTGTAATCGACGTCTATGCCAGCACCCAAGATCGCGATCTTGGCGGTGTCATTCGCGATGTTGATCGCGAACTGAAGCCGTTCCGGCAGCATTTGCCGCGCGGTACCCAGCTCACGGTTCGTGGCCAAGTGGAGACAATGGTGACTTCGTTCGTCGGGCTGGGAGTCGGGCTGCTGGCCGCGATCGTGCTGGTGTACTTCCTAATCGTGGTGAACTTCCAGTCGTGGCTCGATCCGTTCATCATCATCACGGCGCTGCCGGGAGCGCTGGCGGGTATTTGCTGGATCCTGCTGCTGACCCACACCACGCTCAACGTGCCTTCCTTGACGGGAGCCGTCATGTGCATGGGAGTCGCGACCGCGAATTCCATCCTCATGGTGTCTTTTGCCCGGGATCGGATAAATGTGGGCATTCCCTCCGCCCAGGCCGCCCTGGAAGCCGGCTACACCCGTATTCGTCCGGTGCTGATGACCGCGCTGGCCATGATCATCGGTATGCTGCCAATGTCTCTCGGTATAGGCGAAGGCGGCGAGCAGAATGCCCCGCTGGGCCGGGCAGTTATCGGGGGCTTGATGTTCGCAACCGTTGCCACTCTGTTCTTTGTACCCACGGTATTCGCCATGATTCACGGACGCCGGGAAGCACGGCAGGCGGAAAGGGAGTCGTAGGATAATTGGAGATCCATACGGTCGAAATGGATAGAGAGCACACCAGCGACGGCCAGACGGAAAGCTCTTTGCTGACGGGGCACCCCGTCCGCGGAGATGCGTCCCCGGAAATTACTCCGCCGCCCAAGCTGGCGCCGGCCACGCCGCGTAGAGCCCTGCTGATCATAGGCGCGATCGTGCTGGTCCTGCTACTGGCGGGAGCCGTTTCCCTGCTGATGCGTCTCCATGACACGCACGTGTTGGCCGACGAGACGCAGCAGAACGCCGTTCCTACGGTTGCTGTGGTGCATCCCATTGCCGAGAAGCCGGACGAGGAACTGGTGCTGCCCGGGACTTTGCAGGCATACGTCGAGTCGCCGATATACGCGCGCACCAATGGATATCTGCTGCGCTGGTACAAGGACATCGGCAGCCGAATCAAAAAAGGCGAACTACTGGCGGATATCGATACACCTGAGGTCGATCAGGAGTTGATGCAGGCGCGGGCAGCGCGACAGCAGGTGGTAGCCGCGATGGACCTGGCGAAGATCAACGCTGACCGTTACCAGGCGCTGCGCAAGACCGACTCGGTTTCGCAGGAGGAAGCCGACACCCAGAGCAGCGGATACCAACAGGCGGTGGCAAACCTCGCGGCCGCCGACGCGAATGTCAAACGACTTGAGGAATTAGAAGGGTTCAAGCATGTTTATGCGCCCTTCGACGGCGTGCTTACCAAACGCACGGTCGATCCCGGAGCGCTGATCAATGCAGGCAACGCAGGCGCCGCCGGCAAGGAACTGTTTGATGTTGCGCGCACCGATCCCTTGCGGGTCTATGCTGCTGTCCCGCAAGCCTACGCGGCGGCCATGAAGGTCGGAATCAATGCGGTTGTGACGCTGCAGGAATTTCCCGGCGAGAAGTTCACCGGCACGGTGGCGCGCACCGCCGAAGCCATCGACCCAGCGGCCAGGACCCTGCTCACCGAAGTGGATGTGCCCAACAAGGAGGGACGGCTGCTTCCCGGCTCCTTCGGCGAAGTGCACTTCAGGCCCAATGTCAATGTGAACAAGGTCACCATCCCGGTAAACGCGATGCTGTTTCGCCGGGAAGGTCCACAGGTCGCGGTCGTAGGCAGCGATGGCAAGGTCCAGCTGCGACACATTAGTATTGGCCGCGATTACGGAACGACGCTGGAGATCGTTGGGGGCGTGGATGTAGCCGACCGCGTGATCGTCAACCCGTCCGATTCCATTGAAGACGGCCAGAAAGTGAACGTCGCGCCGGACCACCAGGAAGAACAGGGCCCCGGAGGCCAGCAGTCATGAGTCGGCTTAAGAGGCCGCTGAAAAACTCGGCTTTCGCAGGCTTTCTGTCAGGGCACGACTTTACAGGCTGCGAAAAGAGTCGGTTCTCGAACGCTTTGTGTCAGGGCACTACTTCAGTCGTGCCGATAAGTCGCTTGTTTTTGCCATCCCGAGCGGGCTTCAGCCCGCGAGAGCCTGCCCTGAGCTTGCCGAAGGGGATCTGCTGTTTTCGGGTTTTTCAGTGGCCTACCAAGCTGGCCGGCGCTATCCTGGCTGCTGGCTTATTGGCAGGATGTTCGGTGGGACCAAATTACAAGCGGCCTCCCGCGCCGGCTCCCGACGCCTACAAGACCCAGCCGCCCTGGCGCGTGGCCGCTCCCAAGGATTCGCTTCCCAAAGGCGCCTGGTGGGAGGCGTTCAATGACCCGGAGCTGAACGAGTACGAGCAGCAGCTCCTGCAGGCCAACCAGTCGCTGCTGGCAGCCAAACAGCGGTTGGAAGAAGCGCGCTCGCTGGCGCGCGTGACCTCGGCGGGATTCTTTCCCACCTTCACGGCTGATCCCAACGCATCACGTAACCGCTATTCCGGCCACCGGCCCGTGGTTGCTACGATTGGCAGGCCGCTGACGCAAAGCACCTACGCAATTCCGTTTTTCCTGAACTACGAGCCCGATTTGTTTGGTCGAGTCCGGCGGAACATGCAGGCGTCCAACGCCTCTCTGCAAGCTAGCGCGGCGGATATGTACAACGTGAATCTGGTGCTGACCTCCGAACTGGCCGCTGACTATTTCAGCTTGCGCGAACTCGATGCCGAAACCCAGGTGGTGCAGGAGTCGGTTGCCATTCAGCAGAGAGGCCTGCAGTTGGTGGAAAACCGCCATGCCGGCGGGGTCGCTTCGGGTTTAGACCTGGCGCAACAACAGACCTTGCTCGATTCCACACAGACGCAGCTCTACCTCGTCCGGCAGCAGCGGCTGCAGTATGAACACGCTATCGCCGTATTGACAGGCAATCCCGCCTCGACATTCGCCGTGCCGGTGCGACCATTGAAAACAACGCCCGTGCCGGTCCCCCTGGGAGTGCCTTCCGATTTGCTGGAGCGGCGTCCTGATATTGCAACGGCCGAGCGGCAGATGGCCTACCAGAACGCGCTGGTGGGAGTAGCAACGGCTGCATTTTATCCGCAACTGACGCTCTCCGGCAGCGGCGGATTCCAGAGCACCAACATCACCGACCTGATCAGCGCGCCGAGTGCGATCTGGTCGCTGGGCGGCGACCTGCTGCAGCCGATCTTCAACGGTGGACGGAATCGCGCTAACCTGGCCGTAGCCAAGTACACCTATGACGAGTCGGTCGCCAACTATCGCGAGGCGGTGCTGACTGCGTTTCAGCAGGTGGAAGACGGTCTCTCGGGCCTGAGCGAGCTTTCCCAAGCGACAGCGACACAGAACGCCGCCGTTTCCGATTCCCGGCACGCCTTGCAAATCGCCAACAATCGCTACGTCGGCGGTGTCACCAGCTATCTGGACGTGATCACGGCACAATCGGCCCTGCTCAGCAATGAGCGGCTCGCAACCCAATTGCTCGGCCAGCAGATGGTCACCGAGGTTTATCTGGTGAAAGCGTTGGGCGGGGGCTGGGACGCTTCGCAGATCCAGAACGAACAAGTACACCCGCAGGCAATTCAGGCGGTCCAGCAGTAATGTCCGCATTACATGCTGCTCTAACTATGCGCCCGTCGTGAAATCGCATTGATACAGCTCTTCCCGTATTTCGTTCGCAATGCAGCCTGTTCGATTTGTGCTGTCCTCGTCTGCTGTGAATAATAGAACGGCATCACGAGAACGTAGAGGAGAATGCAATGCTGAAGAGCCGTTGGTGGATGTTCGTCCCGTTGCTCATTGCCACGATTACCATTGTGGTCATCGCGCAGGAGAAAAAGCCGCTCAGCCCTCCTGGTGAGGCGACCCTGACGTTTGCTGACGGAAATTCCGTCACCATTCAGTACAGCCGTCCTTCGATGCGTAATCGAAAGATTTTCGGCGGACTGGTTCCCTACGATCAGGTCTGGCGAACCGGTGCGAATGCCGCCACCAGCATGAAGACCACCGCAAACTTGAATATCGGCGGCACCACGGTTCCAAAGGGCAGCTACACCCTTTACACGCTGCCCGGCCAAAACTCCTGGAAACTGATTATCAGCAAGCAGACGGGACAATGGGGAACCGAATACAACCAAGGCCAAGACCTGGCGAGGGTCGACATGAAAGTGACACAGCGTCCGTCAGGACTGGAACTGTTCACGATTTCCTTCGACAAGACCGGCGGTGACTCCGGTACGCTGAAGCTCGATTGGGAAAACACGATCGCCAGCGTGGATGTAAAAGAAGAAAAGTAGAACTCACCACCACAGAGACACCGAGGCACAGAGGAAAGCGAGTTTGGTTTTTGGCCTAAACATTTCAGCTCCTCTGTGTCTCTCGTGTCTCTGTGGTTAGTAGGGTTCTTGCGGTCTTGCCAGCAGCTTCGATAAATCCGCGGACTGTTCCAATTCCACTTCGAAGACTTCGCACAAGCAGCGGCGCAACTCGCTTTCGGTGCTTAGCTGAGTTTCCTCCCGCTGATTTCCCTTGTTGACGATGAGCCGCATGTTCGCCAACGTAAGGCGCCCGTCCGGCGTCGCCCGGCTGCAGATCCAGCTTTTCGTAAAGTGCGATTGGGGAGAAGTCTGATGGAATTCGCACATCCCCACGTAGTCGTTGAGCACGTGCGGTGTATCGCCAAACGCATAGAGCGGCAGTTGTCCGCGTTCGTCCTCGCGGAGCAGTTGCCATTCTTGCCCCCTGGGCGACACGACATAGTGATGTCCGTTGACCTGATCGGCACCGCCGGCATGAAACACAATAGGGTCGACAAACGAATCGCCAAAGCCCACGTCGACCAGCCAGGGCTCTTCTAAGTCAACCCTCAGCAGCATATGGTCGAACTCCGGACCGAAGCCGCCATCCTCACGCCGCACGCGCGCCGAAAGCATTTCGACGCGAAAGCCCATCGCCACCAGGAGTGCCCCGAACAGCCCGTTCAGTTCGTAGCAGAAGCCGCCGCGGTGTCGTCCCACAATCTTGTCGTATAGGCGCGGGAGCTCCAGGCGAATTGGCGTGCCGAGCGGGATATCAAGATTTTCGAAGGGGACGGTGAACAGATGCTGGCGATGCAAGCTGCGCAACGTGACAGGCGTCGTCCGGCGCGGTCCGTCATACTCAATGCGGCGCAGGTAAGCGTCGACGTCCACAGTTATACCGGCAGCTCATGTTGCAGCCACCCTTCCTCCTGGAGCTTAGGTTCGGCGGTCAAATCCAGTATCAGATTCTCCAGCACCAGGCGTTTGCTGGGGGCATTGGAGCGCAAGGCCAGATCGGCACGGGCCACGCGGCGGATGGCTGCCGTCAACTCCCGCCGTGACTTGTAGCGCCGCGCCTGGCGAATCAGATCTTCGGCGGCAAAGGGAGGAATGCGAAAACCCTGCCACAACGCCTGCCAAAGCGCGCGCGAATCGCGTACGTTGCGCTCCAGAATCACGAGCATCTGGCGGAACGTGCGAGAGAGCATGTACAGGTGCCCGATCGCCGCTTCCTCACCGTCGCCGCTGCTCAGGATGGCATCCAGCACAGCCAGGGCGCGGCCTCGATCGCGTGCCGAGATGGCATCTGTGAGCTCGTAGAAGGACCTCTGTTTGGCCGCCAACACCAGCGTCTCGACGTCGCCCAGGCTGATTCGCTTTTTCTCGCCAATAAACAGGACCAGCTTCTCCAGTTCATTGGCAATCATCATCATGTCGCCGCCGAGGGAATCCACCAACTCGCGACCGGCATCGCTGTCGAGCTTCACGCCCTGAGACTCGGCGGTGGCGATTGCCCACTTTGCGGCATCGCCCTCATCCACGCGCGCAAACTCCAGAACCGGGCAATACTCGCCCAAGGTCTCGCGAATTCGCTCGTAGCGTTCTTTATCGGTCAAATCCATGCGGCGGACGTCCGTCGGAATGTTGATATGGTCGGCGACAAATACGAGAAGAGCGTCGGGATTAGGATTCTTAAAGTAGCTCTCGATTGCGGCGAATTCCCCATCGTGCTTGCCGCGACCATAAAGATTTTTCACTCCGCGAATGAAGAAGACCTGAAACGGAGACATCAGCGACGGTGTGCGGGCCCGATCCAGCACCTCTTGCAGTTCGAGTTCGGAGAGGTCCATGTCGTACAGGCTAAGTTCGCGGACCTCGGCGGGCACCAGGTGTTGCAGGATAGCGTCGCGACAGCGCTTGCGGAAAAAGGCTTCATCTCCGATGAAAACATATCCCGGAGCGAGCTTATGCGCCTTCACATCGGCCACAAAGCGGTCGGATGCGGCGAAACTGCGCATTTAGTACGACTCCAGAATATCGCTCACCAAGGTCTTGGAAAAGCTGGTTGCGATGCGCTGTACCGCCGGAGCGGCTTCGTCGAAGAAACTGGAAGGATCCACGGACAGTTGGTACTGCTCGCGATAAAGAAAATTGGGATTGCTCCAAAGCACCTTGCCACCTTTGCTTGTGAGAGCAGCATTGAGGGCAATCGCCACCAGCGAGGTGGAGATACGGCCGGTGGCGGAATCATACGTGAGCGGGGCTATGAAGACGCTGGTAATTGTACCCGAAAGCACCGCGTCGGCGGTCCCGTCATTCGTGATCACCACGCGATAATTTGTCCGTTCACGTAACTCCCGTACGACAGCCTCGCTAAAGGTTTGCTCAATATGATAGGTATGGGAGGCGTTGTTGAAGCCCGGGACGTAAATTGTGTGCACGTCGGAGGGTAAACGGACAGCCTTGCCGCCGGTGTGATATCCGCAGGCGGCGGTCAGCAGCAGTAATGTGGTGACGCACGCCAGGATAAGCTGACGCCACACTCTCTCAACTGTCACTGCACAGTCCCTCGGGGCCGGGAAACAATCATGCCCTCGGCGCACTCGGCGGCGGTGAGCGCCGCAATCCGCAGATTATCCGAAGCAGCCCATAACCAGAAAGCCTGGGGATTTTGACTGTCGGTCCGCATGTACAACTGGATCTGCTCCTGGCCCGCCGCATTCACGTTGCTGGGCGACTCGGCTTCGCCCTGAAGCATGTCTACATGTTCACCGGAAATGGCAGCCGTCAGCTCCCCGATTTGCGCCGCGCTGTCCAGTTCAATGTAAAGCGAGAAGGCATGACCGTGGAAGATTGGCGCCTGTAAGAGCATCAGCGAAGGTACCGCTACGTTGCCTTGCACGATGCCCTGGAAGTGCCGCTGAATCCGGTCCTCCACCGTTTGCAACGCCGGCAAAGATTTTTCGCCGTAGCGGTCGAGCAGATTAAACGCCACCTGCGCGTCGAATACTCCTTTCGGAAGCTGCTGAAACGAGAGCAGGTTGACGGTCTGTTCGTGTAGCTCATCCATGCCCCGGCGACCATGTTCGGAAGCGGGCTCGAAGGCGGTGGCGACGGCGCGGACAACTTTGCCGACTCGTTGCGCCCGCAGCATCAAGAGGGCTAACACCACGGCAGCGGGATGCGCGATGACCACCGGCGCTTCGACGAAATCAACCTTCGGAGTGGCGCCCAGTTCACGCTCCACCCACGGTGCACGCAGCGCGACTCCGGCCTGCGCTTCCAATCCATACGAGAGATCGATAATGTCGCTGCCGGCCTTGCGCGCCATTGGCCACATCTCCCGCGTGAAGTTCTCATCCGAGGTGAAGAAGGTGAAATCCACGTTCTCCAGGTGCTCGGGAAGAACACTCTGGATGAACGTGGGCTCCTCCCCGACGGCCTCCAGTTGTCCCAGGGACTCCTCGTCATCTAAGAGGCGTATATCCTGCGCGGGAAAATTGCGGTCGCTGAGAACGTCCTTCAGTTCACGACCCTTGAGGGTGGCGGCGCCCACAATAGCGACGCGGAAGAGCCCGCCCCAGTGTCCGGCCTCGCTGCGCATTGGCGTGGTGCTGGGTTCGTTTTTCATCAAGCGTGTGAGGCCTCATCCTGACGTGGCGGGGGAGGCACCGTGGGCCGGCGGAACACAAAGGAAAGCCGCGCCAGTACGCCCGAGAGAATGTAGATCAGGGCGAGGGCGAAAAGCACATACTGCGACGAAAACCAGATCAAGGCAATCACCGCACCGAACACAATGATCCAGCGAAAGTTTTGCGGCTGGCGAAAGTTGATCCCCTTCAGGCTGAAAAAACGCCACGTGCTAACCATGAGGAAAGCAATGGCGGCAACGAAGACCGCCCATCCTACCGAGAGCCACCAAGCTTGCAGCGGGTTCCCCTGCACCAAGTGCACAACCGCCGCCACCGCTCCGGCGCCTGCTGGAATTGGCATGCCGACGAAGTACTTGCGTCCGGGACGGCCGGGATTCGACGGCTGCGGATTTACCTGGATGTTAAAACGGGCTAAACGCGAGGCGCCTGCCAACAGAAACGCAAACGTCATGACCGCCCCCAACTGGATAATCCGGGTGCGCCATTCCAGATTTCCCCCCTGCGGCAACATGCGGAAGCCCCAGATCCACGCCAGAACAGCCGGGGCTATGCCGAAAGCAATCACGTCGGCAAGCGAATCTAATTCGCGGCCAAAGGCACTGGCAGTATTCGTGAGGCGGGCAATGCCGCCGTCGAAGAAATCGAAGACAATGGCGAATCCTATGGCTTTGGCGGCTTGATCGAAATGCCAGGGATCGCTGGCGGTGCCTTGAATGGCTTGAGAAATCGCATAATATCCCGCCGCGATATTTCCGGCGGTAAAGATCGAGGGCAGGATGTAAAGACCCTTCCTCACTCGGCGTGACGAAGCTGCATCATCCTCTCGCCGCAAGGGGTACTGGCTCATCGCACCTCCGCGACATCGCGCAGAACTGGCTGCACCGGCCGAGGTTGGGCAACCGCCAATACGCTTGATCCGCCCTTCACGCGATCGCCCACTCGCACCTTCATCTCCGCGTCGGCAGTAAAAATCACATCGGTGCGCGAGCCAAACTTGATCATTCCCACCCGTTCTCCACGCTCAACGCGGTCGCCTCGCTTCTTGGTGAACACAATGCGACGTGCCAGCAGCCCGGCTATCTGCTTGAACACCAGAGTGCCTGCGTCTCCCCGTACCGTGACAATATTCTGCTCGTTGTGCTCGGCCGAAGCTGCCCCCATGGCATTGGCGAATTTGCCCTTGCGGTATTGCACAGTTTCGATGACGCCGGTGATAGGGCAGCGATTCACGTGCACGTCAAAGACATTCAAAAAGATGCTGATGCGGGTTCGCGGCTCACCGTTCTCCTGGACTACGGAAATATCCGTGATCTTGCCGTCAGCCGGCGACACGATCGCGCCCTGGATGGCCGGAATCCTCCGCTCCGGATCGCGAAAAAACCACAGAAAAAAAGCTGCAAGCAGCAGTGGAATGGCGGCCAGAGCAGGCAGCGCCAGCCAGCCCACCAGTGCCGCCACGATCACAAAGGCCAGTCCGTAATAGATGCCATCGCGAACCATAGGCTGGTTTGATTATAGAGCCTGGGCTTATGGCTGCAGGGGCCGGTCCGCCGATGAGTCAAGGCGCGACCAGTTCCCTCGCCAGCTCATCCATCCGCCGCTGCACTTCCTGGTACTTGTCTCCCGTGGACGGTCCAGAGAAGCCGGCCAGAACAGCGCGCACATGGCCGCTGCGGTCAATGAAGATGGACGTGGGAAATGCGCCGAAATTCACCAGCTGCGGTAGTGTCTTTTGGATCTGCCCCTGGTCGGTAGTTCCCGATAGCAGCAGCGGGAATGTCAGCCCAAACTTGGCACGATAGATGGCAATCTGTTGCAGGCTTCTTGCTGTATCGTCGGTGTATTCGTAAGCCAGCCCAGCGATCTCCAGACCTTGATCGTGATACTTGCGGTACAGCTTTTCCAGCACCGGTGCTTCGTCGTGGCAGTTAGGACACCACGTGCCGAAGATGTCGACAATGACGGTCTTACCTTTGAACTCCGGACTGCTCTCGTCAGCCATCTTGCCCGATGCGTCCACGCCGCTGAAGCGAAATGGCTCTCGCGGGTTCCTCACCTTAGTAAGGCTCTCAGCCAGTGCGTTAGGATCAGCCGCCGACGCACCCCGGCTGCGCTCTGCCGTAAAGGGTTCCAGGCCCACAACTCCACCCTGTTCGCCTTTCAAGCTGCCATCCGGCTGAAATTGCCCGTCCAATGCGAGCACGTGGATTCCATCAAACCGGCTCAGGTGAAAGTGCGCCTGTCCATCCGTACCCGAAGAGACAGTCCCGTGTAGCAGGCCGGTATCGCCGCTCACCGGCTCAATGATTCCCATCACAGGCGCCTTACCGTCCGCCATAGTGCTCTGCTGGTGGAAGTTGGCAAGCGTGGATTTCTCCGCTCCCTCCTCCTTGGGCCACTGGAAAATCCAGTCTCCCGACAAGCTGGGCCCGGTCCACGGCTTACCAGCCGCCTGCTGCTGGTGCGGCACAAGAACAATTGGAATGTACACCAGGCCTTTGCTGGTTTGGCGCGAATACTCGCCTTCCATTCGCTGGGGAGCAACGAGATGTGCGGTGAGTTGTCCGTCGTAGTAGTCCATCCGGAGGGTCAATACCGAACCATTCCAGCTCGCGCTGCTGAATGGCTGCCGGTCGGTCGCATTCACTAGAACAGCCTGCATGCCGCCGCCCTTCTCCGCCTGCAGATCGATCCCGAAGTCCACCTCACCGGCCTTGCTTTGGATTGTGCCGTCCCACAATCCGGCGGGAGCCGGCGTCTTGGCCTGAGCTGCCGTTATCGAGCAAGCGAATGACATCGAAAAACACAAAACGATGAACGTGCTGCACAGACGGGCAAGAGAGAAATGTCGCAACGAATACACCTTTGCAGCAGAATGGCTGTCTGGAGAAGAGGATACAGGAAGAGGAGGGTTGGCGAGAAACCTGTTGGCGAGGATACACAACACCGCACCGACGGCAAAGACAACGTGTCCTTCCGCCGCAACGACGCGGTTAATGGCGACTAAACAACCTGACGGTCAGTCCGGAACTGCTGTTCCAAACTTTCCATCTGATCCTTCAGGCGGAGCTTCAGCTTCTTCAGCCGCACTTCCTCGAGTTTCTCTTCTTCCGACAAATACCTTTTCTGGATCAGAGAATTGAGGCGCTCTGCATATTGTGAATGTTCCTGCGCCAGGCGCCGGAATTCATCGTTGCTTGCCAGAAGCTGATCGCGTACCTGAGTTGCCATTCAGTGGACCTCCGAAGATGTTACAAATCAAAACGCTAGCACACGGCCTATTCCGCTTCAAGCGATTTTGTCACAGAGCCGTAACAGAAATTCTCAACAACAGCGCGTCCTCGGGCGGGTTACCGTAATAGCCTTTTCGCCGTCCGACCTCGCTAAATCCAAGTCTTTCATACAATCGACGGGCAGGATCATTCGATTCCCTGACCTCCAATAGCACCGAAGTGGCTCCACCCTGGCGGGCGCTACGTAGCACTTCGGCGACCATGGCGCTCGCCACGCCGCGCCACCTCCATTCGCTGCTCACGGCCACGTTCTCAATCTCCCACTCCTCCGAGACGCACCGGGCGATGAGGAACCCATATAGCTGCTGCGTGTCCGCTTCGCCGGCCGCAACTAGTGTCGTTCGCAGCGGAGCCTCAGGCGAGAACAGCGCTTCATATTCTCCTTCGGCCCAGTGCGCGGCGGTACCAGCCTGCTGCTCGATCTCACGAATGAAAGGCAGGTCTGACGGAATAGCTTTGCGAATGAGCACAAGGTCAGCGCTTGGGAGTGGAAAAGATCTCCGCATCGGAGCGGCGGATGTAGTTCACGTCCACGGTTGCTGGATCAACGACATCGCCCGCTAGCAGCTTGCGAAGCCCGATCTTTCCGATCTCGTCAGCTTGGAGCGGAGCGACCAGCCTGAGTTTGCTCTTGGCGGCCACCAATTCACTTACCGCTGCATCGGGCGTCAGCAAATTACCTTCGATTCCGCTCGCTTTGGCCGCAAAATCATTCGACTTCGCGATGTATTCGTTCTCCCGGTGGGCGCCTCCAGAAGAGACTCGGTATTCCCCAACGTAAACTTCGCCGCGTCCGGCATCCAGGATGGCAAAGACTGTCTCGCCCGCGTGGCCGTAGATCTGGGCAAGCGCTTCCAGCATGGAAACCGTGACGAGGGGCTTGTGCAGCACCTCGCAGAGACCTTTCACGGTCGCCAGCCCCACCCGCAATCCGGTGAACGAACCAGGACCGGAGACTACGACAAATCCATCGATTTGCGTTTTGTCGACGTTGTGTTGCCGGAGCGCGGTGGAGATAGATGGCATCAGCTGCGCCGAATACGTCCCGCCTGCAAGAAATGTGCGCTGTAATACCTCGAACTTGTCGTGATCGCCCCGGCAGAGAGCCACAGTTCCGTTACGCCCCGAGGTATCGACTGCGATCACCAACATTGCTAGACGCCCTTGGGAGCGTCTTCCACCAATTCCAACAGGACACCACCGGCGCTCGAAGGATGCACGAACACGTACATTTGACCGCCGGCGCCGATCTTGATTTCGTCGGAGATCAGGCGCGTCCCGCTTGCCTTCAACCGCTCAACGGTGGCCGAGAGGTCGTTGACGTGCAGCGCGACGTGGTGTAGGCCTTCGCCGCGCTTCTCGAGAAATTTCGCGATCGGCGATTGAGGCGAGGTCGGCTCCAGCAGCTCAATGCGGCTTTCGCCGACTGGGACCATCGCCAGCCGCACCTGTTCGGCCTCGACGGTTTCTTCCGGCATAATCTGCAGGCCCAGTTTTTCGTAGAAGCTTTTGGCCTGGGCCAGCGACTTCACCGCTATGCCGAGATGATCAATTTGACTCACGCGGACTCCCCAGATCGGCGACGATCTTCTCCACTAGAGAATACGGGTCGCGCTTGTGCTCGGCAACTTCGGCCGCATAACGTGTGGCATCGCCATCGCTCAGGTAGTACGAGAGCACCCGCTGGAACAGCGCATCCCGCAGCATCTCTGCGATGCGCCCCCGCCAGTTTTCGATGCGCCGTGTTCGCGCCCGATCTCCCTGCTGGAGAAATTCGCGATACTTCTCGATTGCCGCGACCAGCTCGGGAATGCCGGTGCCATCACTGGCCACGGTTTTCACGATCGGCGGGACCCAATCGTCGTGCCGCATGGCGAGCGCTTGCATGGCGCGAATCTCGCGCTCCACCCGCTCGGCGCCTTCGCGGTCGGCCTTGTTGATGACGAAGATGTCGGCAATCTCCATAATGCCGGCCTTGATCGTCTGTACATCGTCTCCCATACCGGGCACCAGCACGACAATGGTGATGTCCGCCAGCCGCACGATATCCACTTCGTCCTGGCCGACGCCAACGGTTTCGATCATAACCAGGTCGCGTCCGCTGGCATCGAGCACCGTAGCGACGTCCGCCGTCGTTCTTGCCAGACCGCCTAACGAGCCGCGCGTGGCCATGCTGCGGATGTAAATTCCCTGGTCGGCATGATGCGATTGCATGCGGATGCGATCGCCCAGGATAGCGCCGCCGCTGAACGGGCTGGTGGGATCGACAGCAATGATGCCGATGGTCTTGCCTTGCCTGCGATAAACTCTTGCGATTTGATCGACCAGCGTGCTCTTGCCCGCCCCGGGAGCGCCGGTTATACCTACCAGGAGCGCATTCCCGCTGTAGGAGAAGAGCGTCTTCAGTAGTTCGGTTGATTCCGGCGTGTGGTCTTCGACCGCGGAGATGGCGCGAGAGAGAGCACGGAGCTCTCCCCCGCGAATCCGGCGGACAAGATCCTGCATGTCATTATTCGTCACTTACTTTTGATAACCACAGAGACACAGAGGCGCAGAGAAAAAACGCTGAGGGTTGCATAAAAAATGGGCCCAAAAAGCTACCTATAAAATCCTTCATCTCCTCTGTGTCTCTGTGCCCCTGTGGTTCATTCAGTCCTTCAAAATCTGGCGCGCGATCACCAGACGCTGGATCTCGCTGGTTCCCTCGCCGATGGTGCATAGCTTTACATCGCGATAAAACTTCTCCGCCGGGTAGTCCTTGATGAAGCCGTATCCGCCGTGAATCTGCACGCACTCGTTGGCGCAGCGTACGGCTACCTCGCTGGTGAAGAGCTTCGCCATCGAGGATTCCAGCGTCGTCTTCATGCCGGCATCCTTCATAGCAGCGGCGCGGTGAGTCAGCAACCGCGCGGCATCGATTTCCGTGGCCAGATCGGCGAGCTTGAACCCGATCGCCTGAAACTCGCTGATCGGCTTGCCAAACTGCTTGCGCTCCTTGGAATAGTTCAGCGCGGCTTCGTAAGCGCCCTGCGCCATGCCCAGCCCAAGGGCAGCGATGGAAATACGTCCCCCGTCGAGGACTTTCATCGCATCAACGAAACCCTCTCCTTCATGGCCCAGCAGGTTTTCGGCGGGAATCTCGCAATCTTCAAAGATCAGCTCCGAAGTGTCACTGGCGCGAAGTCCCAGCTT
Source organism: uncultured Acidobacteriaceae bacterium (assembly GCA_963785825.1). Classification (GTDB taxonomy): domain Bacteria; phylum Acidobacteriota; class Terriglobia; order Terriglobales; family Acidobacteriaceae; genus Bog-257. The sequence continues at coordinate 927,817 of CAWAWQ010000006.1, forward strand.
GTTCTCTTTCTTGCCCGAACGAAATCCCTTCGTGCCCTTCTCGACGACAAACGCCGACAGGCCATGGGTGTGGGCGGCTTTGTCTGTGACCGCAACCACTACCGCGACGTCGGCATAGTGGCCGTTTGTGATGAAGGTCTTGGTGCCGTTGAGCACCCAATTGTTGCCGCGACGAACTGCGGTGCAGCGCGCGCCGCCCGCATCCGAGCCTGCGCCCGGCTCGGTCAGGCCCCAGGCGCCAAGGAACTCACCGGTTGCCAGCTTGGGAATATATTTCCGCTTCTGCTCTTCATTGCCTGCGAGGAAGATGTGATTGGAGCCGAGCGAAGTGTGGGCGGCAACAATGATCCCGACCGAGCCATCCACCCGCGAAAGCTCTTCTACCGCGGTCACATATTCGACATAGCCCATCCCCGCGCCGCCGTATTCGACGGGGAAAATCGTGCCCATCAGGCCAAGTTTGCCCAGCTCTTTAATTGTCTCCTGGGGAAACGTGCCGGACTCGTCCCACTTCATGACGTTGGGCGCGACCTCGCGCTCGGCAAAGTCGCGCACCATCTTCTTCAGTTGTAGTTGCTCATCTGAAAGCTGAAAATCCAAAATTCCTCCAAAATGGGGGTCAGCCGCGTCCAGAATTTTGAAGACTGCACTCGAGTAATATTCGAAAGCTGTCCGACTTAGTCTGCCTTGGGCGATGCGTTAGAACCTACTGCCGCAGCTCATCCAAATCGCGCTCCCACAACTTGATGCCGCCCAGGATGCCGTCCTCGTTGGAGATTACCTTGGCATTGCTTGGCAGCTTGATGGTGATCTTGGCGGCGTTGCCGCCGCCGATGTATAGCCGGTCGTAGTAAAACAGCGCGTGCAGTTGATCGATGGCTTCGCGCAAACGCTTGTTCCACTTCTTGCGTCCCTCTTTTGCCAGCGCGCGGCGGCCCAGTTCGTCTTCGTAAGTCTTACCGTTGCGAAACGGATGATGGCACATTTCCAGAGATGGGATCGGGACGCCGTCGAGGTAAAGCGCAGCCCCCATCCCAGTTCCCAAGGTAATCACCAGTTCAACGCCGATACCGCTGACCGCACCCAGTCCCTGCACCACGGCATCGTTGGCGACGCGCACCGGTTTGCCCAGTGCTTTAGCGAGATTCTCCGCCAGCGGATATTTGATCCACTTTTTATCAAGATTGGCCGCGGTGTAGACCACCCCCCTCTTGATCACGCCGGGAAAGCCCGCCGAAACGCGGTCGAAGTCGCCCAACTGTTTTGCGAAATCGACGATTATTGCGGTAATGGCCTTGGGAGTTGGCGGGTTGGGTGTTTTCGCGCGCAAACGGTCGGTCAGCGGCTTGCCCGCCGCATCCAGCAGCATCGCCTTGATACCGGTGCCGCCGATATCGATCGCAAGGGTCTTCGTAGGCTGGCCCTCAGGAAGGGAATCTTGCGTTGTGCTGGAGGCTTGCTTTTTCTTGGACGACGCGGCTTTGCTCATGAATTCTCCTCGACATCAGGCGGCGCCGAAGGCCGCATTTACCCTGAATACGCTACCTGGAATCGCCATAAAGCTGGACAGCAGAGCATACCGGATAAGCGGGGTTAAGAGAATAGAGAACTGATCTTCCGGTTTGAGCGCCGGCCTATATCTCGGCCAATCGCGAGCCCATGGTTGGAACGATTGCCCGGTTACAATCTTGGTCGATTGTTTTGGAACACTCTTGCAATTCGCTCGCGGTTACGACAGAAATTGATCAAGGCTGTTGCAACACCCGCCTTTTCGGGCCGGGTCGCGGCGGCCGCAATCCAGCTCAACTGCTACTGCGCTCCAGCTCCCTTCGGCGCAGGAAGCACCCCTCTTGTTACACTGGATTTCATGGCTGAATCCTTTGATGTTGTCAGCAAAGTCGATTTGCAGGAAGTCTCCAACGCCATCCAGCAGGCGCTGAAGGAGATCCATACGCGCTATGACCTGAAGGACTCCAAGTCCGACATTCAGATGGACGACAAAGAAGCGCTGGTGCTCACGTCGGCCGACGACTTCAAACTGAAGGCGGTGAACGACGTTTTTCAGAGCAAGCTGGTCAAACGCGGTGTGCCGCTGAAGGCGCTGACCTACGGGAGCATTGAACCGGCAGCAGGATCAACCGTGCGCCAACGCATTACGATGCAGCAAGGCATTCCCACCGAGAAGGCGCGCGAGATCGTGAAGCTGATCAAGAACTCCAAGAAGAAGGTGCAGGCCGCGATCCAGGGCGATTTGGTTCGCGTCAGCGGCAAGGACCGCGATACACTGCAGGAAATCATCGCATTGCTCAAGCAGAGCGACTTCGGCATCGATATGCAATTCACGAACTACCGCAGCAATTAGGGGTGCGGAGCATAAGGAATCGCCACAGAGGCACGGAGAACATGGGGTTTCTTTGGTTTATGAATTCCTCCGTGTCCCCGGTGTCTCCGTGGTGAAATGGTTTTCGTCAGGGAAGGGACGGCGATTGCCGGAGTGGGGGGCGAAACACGTTTGAATACCGTAATCCGCAACGCCAAGGAAGTTTTTGACCTGTTGCACGACGATCTTGCCGCTATCGAGCGCGAGTTTGGTCGCGATACGGTTTCCGGCGTGCGAGCCATCACCGAGATTGGCGAATACCTTCGCGCCGGGGGCGGCAAACGCCTGCGTCCCGCGCTGCTGCTGCTCTCCTGCAAGCTAATGAACTACACCGGCCAGGGCGCAATCAAACTGGGCGCCGTGGTCGAGATCATCCACACCGCCACGCTGGTTCACGATGACATCATCGATGAAGCCGAGACCCGCCGCGGGCGTCCGGCCGCCAACACGCAATGGGGCAATGCCAAATGCGTGCTGGCCGGCGACTGGCTCTACATGCAGGCCTTCAAGATCGCGGTGCAGCAGCGTAACTTCCCCATACTCGATGCGCTGATCGATCTCACCCAAGCCATGGTGGAAGGCGAACTGCTTCAGATCGAGCGGCTGGGCAAGGCCATCTCGCTGGACGAGCACTTCGAACTGATCTATCGCAAGACGGCGTGTCTGTTCTCCGTCTGCATGAAGCTGGGCGGGATTCTCGCGCGCGCCAGCGACAGCGACCAGCACCGTCTGGCGGAATATGGCCGCAACCTCGGCATGGCCTTCCAGATCGTCGACGACGTGCTTGACCTCACCGCGTCGGAGGAGGTGCTGGGTAAGCCTGTAGCCAGCGATCTGCGCGAGGGCAAAGCCACCATGGCGGTGCTGCATGCGCTGGAGCACTGCACTCCCGCAGAGCGCGAGATGATCCGCTCGGTGCTGAGCAACGGTGGCTTTAACGGCATTACTCCTGCCGACATCGTCGCAACTCTCAATCGCCACGGCTCGATCGACGCCGCCTATGCGCGCGCCACCGAATTCGCCGACAAGGCGCGCGAAGCCATCTGCACCTTCCCTGACTCGCACATCAAGCGTGTCCTTCTGTGGGTGCCGGAGTTCGTAGTGGAACGCGAAAGCTGAAGCAGCGGCCAGTGGCGAGTGGGCAGATCTCAGGAAGAGTTTTTGTGCACACGATCGGCAAAGCCTTGAAGCGCCGCCACTGTGAGCTGACGGCCGATAGCTGACGGCTATTTCTTCTCCACCTCCAACTCCAACCCTTCGATATTGCGCACCACCACGTGCTCGCCGATGCCGACGCGTGACGGAGCGTGTGCATTCCAGAGCTCGCCCAGCACGAAGACCTTGCCTTCGGGATCGATGTCGGTGCGGGCTTCGCCGATGGCGCCGATCAAACCCTGCATTCCGGTGACGACCTTGTTGCGCCGGGCACGGAGGGCGATGCTCATCAGGAATACGGTAATCACGCCCAGCGGCACGCTCACTCCCAGCGCCGTCCATATGCTCACCCGCATCTCCGGAATGGGGCCATCGACCAGCAGCAATCCCCCAAGCGTGAGCAAGGCGATACCCCCAAGGCCGAGAATGCCATGGGTAGCGAATTTCGCCTCCAGCACGAACAGTACGAAGGCGGCGATGATCAGCGTGAACGATGCATATCGCGTCGGCAGCAGGTTGAGCGCGAAGAGCGCCAGCAGGATAAAGATCACACCTACGACGCCGGGCACAATCGCGCCGGGATGGTTGAACTCGGCGTACAACGCCAGCGCGCCGACGGCCAGCACCAAAAACGCGATGTTGGGATCGACTAAGAAGTCGAGAATGCGCTGCCGCACCGTCATCGGCATCTCGTCCACCGAGTCTCCGACCAGATGCAGCTTCACTTGCTGGCCATTAAAGCGCCTGACAGTGCGGCCTTCGAGCTGCTGGAACAAATCGTTCTGATCTTTGGCAACGACGTCGATGAGATGCTGTTTCAATGCCTCCTCGTCGGTCCACGATTTCGACTCGCGCACCGCGCTCTCGGCTAATTGGACGTTGCGGCCGCGGGGACCGACAAACGAGCGCATGAAGGCGGCCGCGTCATTCTCTACCTTTGTCTTCATCACATCGTCCATCTTTTCACCGCCCAGGGTGACCGGATGGGCCGCGCCGGTATTGGTTCCGGGCGCCATGGCGGCCACATCGGCCGATTCCAGGATGAAGAAGCCCGCAGAAGCGGCATTGGCTCCACTGGGCGCGACATAGACGATCACAGGCACGGGTGAAGCAAGTATCTTCTGGATAATCGCGCGGGTAGAGTCGACGAGGCCGCCGGGGGTGTGCAATTCAATCAGCACCGCGTCGGCATTGGTTTGGCGCGCGTGCTCGATGGCGCGATCCACGTACTCGGCGCTAATCGGCTGGATAGTGTCATCCACGCGGATCTTGACGACAGTGTTGGCGAAGACGTTACTAACTGTCAGCAGTGTTAGTGCAAAGCAGCACAGCGTGATTCGAGTTCGAGACATGTAGCCTCCTTCCGGAGGACGAGTGTCCCTCGCCGGCTGAAGCCGGGTCAGGCACAAAAAAATTACTTCTCTACGGCGCACCTGAAGGTGCACCCCTTCAAAGCGTTGGCAAAACCAACCCACATCTATTTTGAACCAGTTTGCCGGGCAGCGATATCCCGCTTCAGCTGCTGCGCGGACCCATTACCAGCTTCCAGGGCCAGCGCGCGATCCACCTCGCTCGCCGCCGATTGCAGATTGTTCTGCTTCACATCCAGACGAGCCAGCACCAGCAGCCCATCGACATTCGGTTGCAGGCGGACCGATGTCTGGGCTTCCACGCGCGCATTGGTTACGTCACCCTTCTTCTCCAGCAGCGTGGCCAGTTGCGCATGAGCTGCGGCATTGCCGTAGTCGGCAGCAATCGCGTCGCGAAATTCAGCTTCGGCCTGCACCGCCATGCCCTGGCCCAGCAATTCCTTACCGCGATCAAGATAATACCCAGAGCGGGTGTGCCCATCCTTCTTGGCCAGGCGTGCCTCGGCAAAATTATTGATCTCCAACTCCAGCTGCCGGTACGAAGCCTCATCGTAATTACGCTTGATGCGCTCCATCGGAATGCGCGGCTGGTTTGGCGGTAGCAGGGCGTTCGATGCCCCACCGCTTGGCAGCGGCGACGGGGGGGGCACACCGCGGCTGATCATGTCCAGTAGCGACTTGGCCTCGCCGTCGGTAGGACGCTGCTGCAGCTCGTCCTTGAGCTGCCGCCCCGCCGCTGCGCTGTCGCCGTTCTTGAACAGCGCAACCGACAGATTAAAACGGTAGTCCGGATCATTCGGGTCGGCGTTGGTAGCCTTGGAGAAATACTCTACAGCCGATGGCCGATGGCCACGCCGGGCTTCGACCACTCCCATGTTGTTGTAGACCTCGGTCAGCGGCAGCCGAGTGGCCAGGTAGCTGAAGGCGGCGAAAGCCTTGTCAAAGTTCCCGCGATAGAACTCCGACATCCCCAGCAAGAAATTTGCTTCTCCGGCAGCGGAATCGGTCTTGGGCACCCTGGCGAACCAAGCCGACGCGGACTCGTATTCGTGGCTGTCATAGTAGGTCTTGCCCAGCTGCAACATGGCTAGGGTGTAATTAGGGTTGCGCTTCACCGCATCGCGAAAGTAATGGACCTTCTGCTGATGGCTGGTCGCTAGAATTCCTCGGATGTAATTCTCGAACGCGTCGAGACGGATGGGTGGCGAGGCCTTCAGAAACTGGTCGCGGGTGATCGGCGGCGGCGAAGGCATCTGCTGCAACAGTTGCCACGCCAGCATGGTCTGCAAATCGATCAGATTGGTCAGCCCTCCGCTGCTGTCCACCGGCGGATAGAGGTGCAATTTCTTCATGTCGAGCAGTTGCGCGGTGGCGGCGAAGGTCTTGCCGTCAAAGGTATAACTGCCGAGCACCACATAGTCCGCGTCCATCTGTTCGGCGACGCGGTAGATGCTTGCCCGCGAGGGCAACACGGTCAGGGGGATGCCGGAATGGTCGAAAGCATAACTGCGATTCTCACGGCTGATGACGTACAGCCGCGGGGAGGCCATGCGCTGCGACAGCACTTCGGGAAAGGCTTCGCCGATCCACTCCAGGCCCGGCGCGCTCGACTGGTTCTCGAACGGCATGATCATGATGGTCTGGGTGCCGGGGGTCTGCGCCCCGGCACACGACGCCAATACAGAAGTCGCCAGGGCCAGGAGTACGGCAAATCGATGAAAAAATGTGAGCTGAAAATATCGCAAAGCAAGTCGATTATATCTGCTGCGCTGCCCTACCCTGGCCCAAAACCGGGCCACAACGGAACACTCAGCCTTTCTGTTTGCTGCTGATGAGGAATCGGGACTGCTGCAAGTTTCAGAACGCAAACACCTCCCAAATCGGAACATCCGGCATGTTCTTAGCGAGAGCTTTGGCGAAACCTTTTGCAGGATCTCGGAATCCAACCATTAGAAGCTAGCTAGGTTTTTAGCCTCTGTCAGGGCACGGCCGGGCTGCATGCTCCGGTCAGGCGATCGCAGGGGGCAATTTGCTGTGCCCCTCCTGCGAGTGAGGAGAGGGCCATGAGTCTGTTCGATATCGTCTTCGGTTGTTCGCACAAACGCTGCAGCTTCCCCATCACCGTACGCGGCAAGTTGCGTCGCAGCCCAGCCGCTTCCGTCACAGGAACTTATGTAGTTTGTTTAGATTGCGGGAAAGAGTTTCCGTATGACTGGAAGGAAATGAAGCTGGTCGAGCCGCCAACCACGAAGCCCAACGGCCCCAAGCCGGTTCCCGCCTATACCGGCCCCAAAGCGGCGTAAGAAGCTGCGCGGCAGGGGAGCAGCAAGTCAAGCATAGGATGCAAGGGCGCTCTGAGAGCGCCCTTTGTTGTTGGGATTAGAAGCACCGGCGTCTCTCCAATTCACGCTAGTCATGGCCGATTCAGCTCGCCGCAATTCCGGACATCGCCAGCCGACTTCTTGCCATACTGGACAATTAAGAGACGCGCCCGAAGGCAGGCTGGCAAACTCGTCAGCGGTCAGCGAGAAGACGACCCGGTGCAGATCGCCATTCACGCAGCGGCTGTAGATGGACGGACCTTGAACCGTGGGCCCCGGCTTGCGGTCTTGCTACGAAGGACGAGAAACGGTTCCTCTGAGCGAAAGTCTAGCTGATATCCCAAAGAGATGTGCTACTCCATTTTTGCAGGCTTTTCCGTCTACGGAAGTCGGCTTCAGAATGGAGCATTTCGCCCGCGTGCGTCGCCGCAAGTTCTGCAGCTTGTTTACCGGCTCCTACAGCCTGCTGAAGAGCTCTCTCGGAAGGCCTTGTGTCAGGGCACGACTTCACAGGTTGCCGAAAACTCCGTTGTCGAGTGCCTGGTGTCAGGGCACGACTTCAGTCGTGCCGATAAGGGCAATAAAACGGTCGACGCACATGTGCGTCTTGTGGATAATCGTCCTCGCCGTGACGGGGCTAATTTATTTACTTTATGGAGTTTCCGAAGGATCCCGGACCAAAATTGCAGGCACCGAAAGGCAGGCCGGACGGTCTGAAAATCATACAGTATGTCGTTTCGTATGGATCTATGCTGGGGGAGAACAAGTCCCTGTATTTGATTGCGCCAAACCAGTACAGCTCCCAACTTCCGTCCTGAAGGTGGGCAAATTGTTCATTGGTGACCACAAACTCCTGACCAGCCGGACTTATAGTGACTCCGACCGCCAATATTCCCGGATTGTGGCCGGCGTAGTCAGGAACAAATTTTCTTACCTCCTCCCGAACGGCCTCTGTTGGGCCGTATCTAAAGTGGATATTAGTGGTGATCAGGTCAATTGCTGGAGAACGACCGCTGTTAGCGATATTTACGGTCGCTCCAAACATATATCCAGACTTATCTTGGGTCGGCATGAACACAAAGATTTCCTTGGTGTCGGACCGTTGAATCGTACCGTGGGGTTCGGTCCAGACGTACGGACGATTCTCTCTTCTAAATTGAGTCTTGCTGTTTTCGATTATTTCCCGCGTTTGGCATCCTTGCCAACATACAACGCTGGTATAGATGAATATCAATACAGCGGTGATGATGGTGCCAGCAAGGAGCCGGTTGTTGTGGGTGGATGTCTCCTCATATTCAGTCTCGTGTTGCTTTTTAAGATTCTCTCCAAACTCTATTTTGATCCCACCCTCAACGTAGGCGTGGGTGTTGTGGTTTTTTTTCTGGCTCTCGGAATCTTTATTATCGGGGGCTGGTTGGTGTTTCATTGGCTTGGGCTTACGCCATTTGGGGTTTTTGAACCGTTTGGACATAGACTAGGACTATGAAAGCAGAATACAAAGAAGGCCCAGAAGCAAGAGAAAACTTTGAGCGGCTGGCAAAGGCTGTTCTTCGGGCCGGAAACCCGAAGAAACAGCCCAAGAAATCGGCTAAACGCCGCCAAACGTCCGGCAAGAACAAGGGTTAGAACGGTTCCGTTTCCCCCGTCCCTGCCGTCTCGTGGTGGAGCGAGTCAACTCCCTTGCCCGTCAGTTGGGCGTAAGTCAACCGCTTCCCGGCGACTTGGGACATTAGATAAGTGAAGCGGTCGGAATCGTTCAACGGATTGTCTTTCGTAGCGCGATTGTTCAAACGAAATATCTGTTCGTCGAGATATCGGTCTAGATGAAACGGCTCAACAGCGACATAGGTTCCACGAAGGGTGCGCTTCAAGAGCGACCAGAAGTTGTCTATGCCCTGCGTGTGTACCTGACCGCGCACATACTCGCTCGCATGATTCACAACCTCATGGACGAAATCGGACTCGCCGGCGATGAAGCGGTAACTTGCAGCGTCATCGGTATGGAGCTTGCTTCCGGGAGCGATTGCGTTCAAGATTGCAGCTTGCAGTGTGTCGCGTTTGATGTTCGGGACTTACCTTAGCTCGCACTCTGCGGGTTTCCCTGTCAAGTATTCCAGTGACCGCCGTTTTGCCAAGCGGACTTTAGTCCGCGAGGGATCTCCAGTTGATTTCTCAGCAGCATCTTCTAATGGCGGCCTTGGGCTTCAGTTTCGGCTTCCTGCAAGTCCTGCCGCGACACTTCACGCAGACGAACGCCAATTTCGAAGGAAGGGACGGTCGGCCCGCGCCCCCAGCGACTTACCTCCCAATGCGCGCGGATATGTTTCGCGTTGGGCACGGAGGAAAGGTCGACCAGCAGCGGATATTCGCCGACATAGAACTTCTGCGGGAGCGCGGCGATGGGCTTAGCCTCCCAGGCAGCGCCATCGGCCGAGGTGAAGACGCTGATCTCGATCGCTTCCTGCTCCACGACTGCGGTAACCGAAAGCGTCAGGAGAAACACAGGATTGGCGGCGACGCTGATATCAAGCGCTTCGCTGTCACCCTTGGCGGTGACCACGGTTTTTGCAGGAACAAGGAAGGCATCCAGCATGACAGCAATATTGTAGCGAAGGGGCGAGAGCAAGACTGGTGACGGGGGTCACACCAAGGAAATCTATGGCCGCGGCAGATGGTCGAAAAAGCCGTGCAGCAAGCCGGCAAACTCCCCCGGCTGCTCCAGCGCAGCATAGTGTCCGGCGCGAGAAATCACCTGTAATCGGCTGCCCGCGATGTGCTGGCGCATTAACTCGGCTTCGGCCCGAGGCACGCTATCGTCTTCCCCGGCGATTACTAAAGTCGGGACGTTGATGGTCTTCAGCGTCGGTACCGAATCCGGGCGTTCGGCCATGCCATGCTGCACTCCGGCGATGTCATCCGCCGACATCTTCTGCATCATGCGGCGCGCGGCATCCACGATATCGGGACGGTTATTGAGCGTGGCCGGCGACAGCAATTTCGGCAGCATTTCTTCGATGAACCCGGCAGTGCCCTCGCGCAGAACTTTGGCGGCGATTGCCAGACGGTTTGCTGTCCCATCGGCTGTCTCGGCGCCAGCCCGCGTGTTGGCCAGAACCAGCGCCCCGACCCGCTCGCGGTGACGCCGCCAGAACTCAAACAGCAGGTATCCGCCGATTGAGACCCCGACGAAGTAAGCCTTGGTGATCCGCTCCTGCCGACAAAGTGCAGCGAGGTCGTCGGCCAGCTTCTGCATTGTCGCGGGGCCTTCACCCAGGTCGGAATCTCCATGTGCGCGCAGGTCAGGCAGGAGCAGGCGGTAGCGGGTGCTGAGCTGCTCGGCAACCGGCGTCCAGAAACTGTGATTTAGAGGAAACGGGTGCAGCAGGACAACGGGCGGGCCGTCGCCGGTCACTTCATAGAAGAGTTGAGCATCACCGCTGCGCAAGGTAGGCATAGCTTGGAAAGGGTGCAAACAGGGGAGTTCCCTCCCCTGCCCTCCCATCAATGACCTGCAATCATGAGCCTTGATATGGCTGGGGTGTGGTGGCCGGTGGCGTGGCCGGAACGTACTCCGGCTCTTCCGGCATGACTATCCAGGCGATGATGTAGGCCAGGATGCCGCCGCCTCCAAACAGCGCCACGATCAGCCAAACCACTCGAACCACCGTCACGTCGAGATCGAAATATTCAGCGAAACCAGCGCAGACTCCGGCGATTTTGCGATTGGCGCGCGAGCGCATCAGCTTCCGACGCCCGGCAACCGAGCCAATCCTCTTACCGCAATAGGCGCAAAGGTTGGCATCGTCCTGGATAACCTTGCCGCAATAGTTGCAGTACATATGCCCTCCACTTACAGATACGACAAGGATAAGAAAAGGTTCCCCAGGATGCAAAAGCTGGGGTGACTCGCAGGCCGGCATGAACGGCGTGCAATGTGGCTGGCGAAGGCCTAGGCTTGGCACTCGCAATCGGGAGCGCCAGTTCCTTCGCTCGGCTCAGGGAACAAACTCGTAGGCGACGCCGCCGTACGGACCATAGGGGCCCCCGCTGCTGGCCGTGCCGTAGATGTTGCCTGCGCTGTCAAGAATTACGCCAGAGACCGGTGCTGCTCCGTCAGAATAGGAAAAGGCGTGAAGAACGGTCTCAGTCCAAGAGCCTTGATTGGGTGTGAGCTTGAATATCGTTCCGTCGGTCGAGGACCCTCCGACCGCAGTGGTGCCATAGAGGTTGCCGGCGCCATCGAAAGTTAACGGAGCGTTAGGATTGGCTCCGTCGCCCCCTCCATGAAATGCATAAATCACGCTTTCCGTCCAGGTGTCATCGTGATTGTGCGTGAGCTTGAAGACGGTGCCATAGCCGCCGCTCGCACCGCCGAATGAAGTCGTGCCATACAGATTCCCAGCAGGATCGAAAACCACGCCGGCGACGGGTAGAGCGCCGTCCGGACTTCCGCCACTTGGGCTGCCGGCAAAGGAATACAAGATTCGTTCTGTCCAGCCGGCACCGAGCTCACTAGGAGTCAGCTTAAAGACAGTGCCAACAGCGTGTGCGCCCCCTTGATAGGTCGTCCCATAGGCACTGCCGCTGTTGTCGAAAACCAGGCTGCTGTAGGGAACCGCTCCGTCGCTGCCACCTGCAAAGGCATGGGCAACAACTTCATACCACTTAAATACTGTTACGGGTCCAATGGTATATGCGATTCCATTTCCGTACGCCCCATCGTAAGCGGCTGTACCGTAAAGCCGGCCCGTATGATCGAACGTCACTCCTCCGTAGGGGTAACCGCCGTCCAAGCCTGAGGCGAACGTGTGCAGAGTAGATAAAATCCAACTGCCATCGGAGGTTGGCGTCAATCTAAATACTGTGTCGCCAGTAATGCAGGAACCAAAGAAGCAGGCGGTCGTGCCATAGAGATTTCCCCAGCGGTCGAAGACCAAGCCGGCAACTGGCGCTGATCCGTCGGTTCCGGAAAAGTGATGGATTATCTGCTCAGCCCAGCTACCGTCCTCGTTGGGTTTTAGTTTGAAAACTACGCCGCATCCCTGGCCACCGCATCCTCCTCCCGGACCGTCCGTCGTCGTGCCGTACAGACTACCGCTACCATCCAAAGTCAAAGCTCCATACGGGTGGTAACCGTCACCGGGACCACCGAAGTCGTGCAGCACCTTGAGGGTGCCTTGTGCCCAACCTGACGCAGGTAGGCTCACCACAAGTACAAGACAAGCCAGAAGAGCCACAAATAAGGATTCTCTCTCCATCCGACGGTCCTCCTAAGTGTATGTTGCTGGGGGAAGACACCCAAACCGGTCTGCGCTCGCTCACGGGTTCTTGTACGCCTGCTTCATGTAGTGGCGGGCCAGGTCGGCGGAGCCGGAGGTGGAGTTCTCGGCGATGACGGCTTTGTACTTTTCCAGAGCGGTGTCGCGCTTCTGTAGTAAGTCATACATCTGACCGGCTGCAAGAGTGGCCTTCTGCCGCAGCTCTTTATCTCTCCCGTTAGTAGCAGCCAAGTCATAGGCTTCGGCCGCAGCGGCATAATCGCGCTGCCCGCGCAATGCCTCGCCCAGGCCATAGGCCGGCACCTCGATGCGGCATTGCGTGTAGGCATTACTTCGGCAGCCGGCCAGGACTTTGCGATAGGCGGCAATGGCTTCCTGCCCGTGACCGGCGCCATTCATCAGGTGGGCGTACTCCGCCGCCATCAGGAAATTGCGGGGAAATTGCGCCTGCATGCCGCCGACGACTTTGAGGGCTTCGTCGTATTTCTGCTCTCGTCTGAGGAAGAGTGCCAGGATGATCTTGGCGTCGGTGGCAGTTTCCATGTGGGCTCCGGCCGCCGCCTGGCGTAAGTAGTCCAGGCCCTTCTGCTTATTGCCGGTGATGCCGGCGACTGACGCCGCAACCTTCACCGGCCAGCTCAGCGATCCCACGATGTACAGGTGGGTACCGACAACGACCTTGGCATCGACGTAATTGGGATCCAGCTCCAAGACGCGCTCGTGATCGTGACGCGCGGCTACGGCGCTGCGCAGTGCAGCGAACCACGCCTTGTCAGCGATGCCGATGTAAGTTGCGCGCAGCGCGCGGGTGACCCCTCGGGCGTACAGGGCGTCAACGTCGTTCGGGTTCTTGTTGAGGCGCGCTTGCGAAAGGGCCAGCGACTGATCAGTTAGCTGTTTGACTCGATCGCGGACCTTGGGATCGATCGGCTCCGCCAGCGGTTTGTTAAGAAAATTGTCAGCCGCATACGCCTCCGTGTCCAGAGTGCCGAGGCGGTAGAGCTCCTTGAAGATCACTGCCGACAACAGATGGTTGACCGCGAAAGGATCGTCGGGGTGGGCCTGCAATGCGGCCTCGAGGTCGCGAATCGCTTTGTCGTATTCGAGATTGTAAAAATTGTCGAAGCCTTTGCGGGTATTGGCATCGTTGTCGGCGCGGGTGGGAACCGGTACGGAGGCAACATCCGTGACCGCATGGCACCACGTGCCGCCGCCCAAGGCAACCATGACGCTGAGACACAGGGTGACTACGAGTCGTTGGTAAGGTTTCATCGCGACCGGTTTATGAGAAGTTTACCTGATATGCCGACCTCCCAAAAGCAGGTACAAAGAAAGCAGGAACTCTGGATGCGCCCATGTCGAAAGAAAAATGTCTGAACCGCTCGGCGAAAGAGTTTTACAGTGAAACGGAAGCGGCTGCCGCATTGAATGTATCTATTGCCCGTCTGCGCCGGCTGCTCGATCAATATATCTTCACGGACGGGGCCCAACGCCCGCCATTCATCGAATTTACCTCCGGTGACTTGCTGCTCCTGGGCTATTGGAACCAGAACAGCAAGACCTCGGTCTCTAACACGGTTATTGAAATGCCGAAGCGGGGATGAGTGGATCGGCTGCCCGGTTGTCTGCCCTCCTTTACCCAGCGCAAGAAATTTTTTCGTAAGGCCGGCGACGTTGTCCGCCCGTACTGGGGCCTGAATACTGAGCTTTTTAAGCGACTTACGCCCCGTGGTCCTGTTTGGCTGGCTACTTGCGAAGTAAGTACAAGTAGTAGACCTAGGAGACGGCAAATGGCCCAAGCGGCGCGAAGCAGCAGCCAGGAGTACTGGTATCCAGCAAACCGGCAAACCCCGTATCGTGTGCCGACGCCGGCCGAGGCGTGCTCCCATTGCGGTTCCGAGTACTCGCCGGGAGCCTATTACTGTCACATCTGCGGCAGCGACCGCAATCCCTCACCGGCGCCCCCAGATCCCATGAGCTTCGCAGATTGGTTTGATGTCGGGGTGCTTCGCCGGCAGCTCGGATTTTCGGTTGCTTCCTTGCTGTTGTTCATCGTCGGCATTGGCTGCATGATTGCTGTGCTGCTGACCGGCGTAATCTACAAAGCCGATAGCCTGGTGGAGTGGCAGGCAATCCAGATATGGCGGATCGAGTGGCTGTTGGGCGCAACGGCAGCGTTCACCGCCGGAATTCTGCTGAAGAAGAAATCGATGTGATCGCTGGTTTGGGCTTCTGGCGACCGCAGCCGCTCGCTACTGCGCTTTCGACTGCTCACCCTCATTTTTCGCATTTTCAATCCTGAGATTACTCGCCTTGTATTGCTTGCCATCGAAGGTGGCCCGCGCCGTCACCTCTTGTCCCACCTTGAGGGCGTGGGGATCGGAAAGCGCGAGAGAACTGAAGTGGATCTCGTAGGGCTGATCGTCGCTGCGATTTTCCAGCATGAGGGTGTCGCTGCGCATATCCAGCCCGATTACGGTTCCGGAAAAGATGTAGTTATCGCCCGGCTTAGCAAGCACGGTGATTTCCTGAGCGACATCGCCATTTCGCTGGTTCGGCCGAGAACTGCACATCGACTAGCGATCCGGGTTGCACATCGGCCGCTGTGGCCGCACCTTTTGACGAGTTGTACTTAGTCGCGCCGCTAACCGCAAACGTGACCGGGCGCGCCGACAGTTGGTCTTGAACGCGTATGGTTCCCTTCTCCGGATTTTGGCCGATGACCTGTCCCCGCACCTCCGCCAGGCCAGTTTCCGTCACCACGCGAACATTTTTGGCGAGGATCTTACTGCCGTCGAGCATGGTGTCGGCGTAGACGCGATCGCCCCGGTGAATGCCCAGCACGGTGGTCTCGCGTCCATTGCGATACACGTGCGATCGTTCGTCCACAAACATCTTCACCTTCTTGCCGCCACCGAAAGGCTGGATCGTTAGCCGATTGCGCACATGATCAACATGGGTGGCGATGCCACCGATCAGCGTGGGCTTGCCTTTGGGCAGCGGGGGCGGCTCCAAAATCGGATCGTAGGGATTGTCATCGCTGCTCGTCGCAGCCGTCGATGAGGACGGGTGCACTGAGTCAGGTGAGGCGGCTGTCGAGTTGGGACGGCTGGCCGCCGGCGCCGGTGGTGCTGCCGACGCGGGGCTTCGACCCGGACCGGCATTAACGGCAGGTTGCGATGCGTGCCCGGCGTTTACCCTGTACATCGCTGGTGTTCTGCTGGGCCGCAGCGCTCGCCGCCAGGATCATGGCTAATACGAGAGTTCCCAGGGCGGTCGAAAGGATCGCCGATTTCATACGACTCCTGATCCCGACCTAGTGGTCGCACAGAGATTCTCCATCGCAGCAGAGTTGGATGCAAAGCGCAGCTCTGGCGTTCGTCGATGGGAACCAAGAAAAACTTCCATCTACAGCAGAGCTGCCAACGCCAGCCGAGCAACTCCCATCTAAAGGCAGTGAATAGTGGTCAGTGGATGGTGGATAGAAAACGTGGGCAGATTTTCTCCGACAGCCTGATGGGCAAGGGTAATACTCGGGTCCTCTGCCGACGAATGACTAGTTTTTTGCTAGCCACTAGCCACTAACCACTGATCTGGAGGCGCGATGCCTGCTGTTTCCCTACCCGTTCTTCCGGCCAGGCAAACCATGTCTGGAATTCTGAAGCTTTTTTGCGTTGACGTGTCGTTCAGGCCGGCGTTGAAGCTGGCCGCTCTTTCGCTGCTCGCATGCGTCGTCACAATTGCGGCCAGTGCAGGGGATGTGCGCATCAGCATTCCCAAGCGCACCAAGCCAACCCCGGTGCAGAAGCTGAATCAGGAGGGAGTGAAACAGATCCAGAAGCATGCCTACAAGAAGGCGAAGGCGCTCTTCTATAAGGCCTATCTCATCGACCCCAACGATCCCTTCACCTTGAATAATCTCGGCTACATCGCCGAATTGGAGGGACAGGTTGATCGCGCCGAGCGTTACTACAGCCTGGCGCAGGCCCAGAACTCCGATGCCGTGGTTTACAAATCGAGCGAGCGCTCGGTCATCGGGCAGCCGGTGGATAAAGTTGCCGGCAGCGCGGCCGACGACAAGATGCAGGTCAATCGCATCAACGTGTATGCCATCGGACTATTGCAGAAGGATCACGCTCCGCAGGCCGACCTGGCGCTGCAAAAGGCGTTGAAGATCGATCCCAGTAATCCGTTCACCTTGAATAACCTCGGTTTCGCCCGCGAGAAAGAGGGCGAACTGGAAGACGCCTACAAGTACTACACCGAAGCTGCCAACCAGCGCTCCGATACTCCGATTGTCGTTACCCTGAAGCCGTCATGGCGAGGCAAAGGCATCAGTGAGATCGCGGCTCGAAACGCTGCCAAGGTCAAGAACCTGATGGAGCATGAACAGGACACTACGGCACAGGTTGCGCGCCTGAACACGCGTGGCGTGGCCGCCATCAATCGCAATGACTACAAGCTGGCGCGGCAATACTTTGAGCGCGCCTACAAACTGGATCCAGAAAATGCGTTCGCGCTGAACAATATGGGCTATCTCGCCGAGATGGACGGCGATCGGGAAACTGCCAACTACTATTACGCGAAGGCTCGCGAAGCCGACCAGTCGAGCATGAAGGTCGCCTATGCGACCCGCAAGGATGCAGAAGGCCTAAAGCTTTCCGCCGTGGCCGGCGACAGCGACGATGCGGTGGTGAAGGCGACGGAAGAAGCTGCCGCGCTCCGCCGCTCCGAGGGCGGCCCGGTGGTTCTTCGTTATCGCAATAACCAGCCGGTCATGGAGCCCGCAACGCCCCCGAAACCGTTGCCGGATGAGCCCATCTCGACAGCGCCCGAGCCCACTGACAACCAGCTCTTGCCGCCGCTGCCCGACAATCAGCAGCCCGGCGCTGTTCCCGAGTCGCAGCCGGAATCAAATCCGCCGGCCTCTGCGCCGCAGAACCAGCCGCCGCAGCAGCCACCATCAGGGGCTCCGCCGGTCGCGAATCCTAACGGCGGATTGCTAATGCCGCTGCCGGATAACCAGCAGCCGCCCGCGGCCCAAGAGCCTCCGCCAGGCCAGCAGCCGCAGAACTCGCCACCGCAACATTAGGGCATTTTCAGGATCGATAGCGCCCCGCACGGGTAGAGCGGCGCTTCCGAGGCTGTTACGAACTACCGTTATCAATTGTGTGGTGGGAGAACTGGCCCGAATCTGTTATGAAGCCAGCCGCACCGCGGCGGGATGAAGTTAGCCGGGGCCGGCAGGCCCCCGGGAAAAAGAAACCTTCGGTCTCCGCGATCATGGCCATGATCGCGGAGACGGCCCCCTTGGGCTGGGCAGCGCCAGGACGCCGACCTAAAGGTCGGCTCTACGGGTCTACAGCAACCCTGAAACTGCTCTAGCTATCGCACGATGCAATATCCCAGGACGATGGCGACGATGTCTTCCGGAATCGCGATGAGGATATCTTTCACCTTCAATCCGTTCACCAGCGCCCGCCGAATGTGATACCCGCCGTAGGTGCCGATCAGGGCGCCGATGATACCCAGTACCGCGCCAATCGTCAGCGACTGACCCCCTGCTGCGCAAAGGCAGGCGCCCGACAGTCCTCCCAGCACAATGCGCGCGATCAGGCCAACCGGAGCAGTCCGGGGCGGAGTCTTGGGCAAGACGTCCCCAATCAGTTCCACGATCGCCAGCACGGTGAAAATTCCCACCGCTGCTGGCGAACCCATAAACGCCAAAGAAGTGCCTTGCAAGTTCAGCCATCCCAGATGGGCGGCCCAACTCACCAAGGCAGGGGCGGTCAACGACCGCAACCCGGCAACGATTCCGATACCAAGAGCAAGCAGCAGGGCGTGATTCATGTTGACTTTCACCATCCTCTGCCCCAAAACCGCAGGGGCGGTTCAACAACTCTGCTTGAGATGAGGAGAGCATAGCCGGGATGCAAATTAAGTCGGTGCGGCAGGTGATCAAGGCTGGGATGCCGGGATCGCGAGTAAGCCCCAACAGAAATGAGGGGCAGTACTGCCCGCAGCTCTTGCCTCACAAAAATTCAAGACGGCTGACCGGGAGGAGTGCAGTATCCGGGAACTTTGCTCCTCATGAACTGGCAACTGACAACCGGCAACTGAGAACTGTTTTTAGCTCGGCTTGCGCGGCATGATCTGTTCGTCGCGAATGAAAAACTGCGCGGAGCAGCGCTCGGAGCCGCAGATCACGGGCAGCAATCCGCCCACCTGCTTGCGCGTGACCAGCCCGAGTTGGCCGCATGAGGGGCACGACAGGACTGCCCAATAAGGATCGTCCTTTTCACCCACGTCGCCGGCATTTTCCAGCACGAAAATGGTTCCAGGCTCCATCTGTTCGGGGATCCACTCGCTTAAGATACTGAGTTCTCCGATCACGTGCCCTCCTTCAGGCCGTTCAAGAAGCCTTGCCGCGTCGATCCATGAGATGACGTACGGAACCGTTGCGCCTGCCCGATGCGCGCGCCTCGGCGCGAGTTGGCGCCTTGCGCCGGGAGCTGTCCTTGCGCTGCGCTGAGGCAACGCCGGCTCCCCGGGCGCGGTCTGCGTGCTCAAGCGGATCGAGGAGGCGCTGGATTGTGTCGCTTAGGCATACTGTCAACATAGGCTGGCGCGCATTCTTCAGCAGATCGACGACCGCGCGCGCCGAATCTTCCAGGTAGATGTGGCGGCCATCGGTCAGCAGGTGATACTCGGAGGCTGCCGAGACGGTTTCCACCAGCCGCTTACCCAACTCCTTTTGCAGGAAGCGCATGACGCGCCGTATCTTTTGCAGGGAGAAGCCGCGGTCACGTAGTTCGCGCAGAATGGCTACTTCGGCCAAGTCATCGACACTATAGATGCGCTTGTGCCCTTCCCGGGCCGGAACCACGATGCCCTGCTCATCCCACCATTGCAGCTGGCGTGGGCTGATCCCGGTCAGCGCCACCACTTCTTTTGATGTGAACGTTCGCTGCATCCTTGCCATCCGGAACAGATTCACCGCAAAATGTTTCAAACATCATAGTGCAGTAGCGTTCGATGTCAAGCAGCATTATTGATCAAAACGGCACCTGCCCTGTTGAAAATCCGAAGAATTTACCTGGCGGAAACCGCCCGTTAATCTGAAAACGCGGCATCCCTATTGCATCACGCCTTACTGTGATCTGCGCACTTCTTTAGCGGTCGAGCGCGTCCGATGATGAAGAGTAGCCCGCATACTGACTACTGGCAACTGACCACTGACAACTATTCTTTGGAGGTTTTGTGGAGCCGTTTCGTTATCACGCATTCGTTTGCACCCAGGAAAAAGCGGAAGGTGTCCCCTGCTGCTCGGCGGCAGGCTCGTTTCAACTGTTGAACGCGCTGCATGGCGAGCTTGGCGCAACAGGGCTGGCTGACGAGGTGCAGGTCTCGAGCTGTGGCTGCCTCGGCATCTGTGACAGTGGCCCGGTGATGATCGTTTATCCCGAGGGTGTCTGGTACACGAAGCTGGCGCCTAGCGATGTCCCGGAAATCGTGTCCTCTCACTTCCAGGCCGGAAGGAAAGTCGCTCGTCTGGAGCGCAGCGACTCAGCCGCTATGAAAGCCGAGATCATCGACCATCGCAACAAGTATTTGGCGATGTTAAAGGCGAAGGACGCGGCCGGTGTCCTGCCCGATGATGTCGCAGAGCTGATTCGCGGCTTCATGCCCAGCCGAGCTGTCCTCACCGCGCTGGAGCTGGACGTCTTCACGGTGATCGGCGAAGGCGGCTCAGCCAAACAAATTGCCGCCAAGATCCACTGCGCCCCGCGAGCCACCGAGATGTTGCTGAATTCGCTGGCCAGTCTGAAGCTGCTGGACAAGCGCGACGCCGTTTATACCAACTCAGCGGTGGCGTCGCGTTTCTTTGTGGAAGGAACGCCCGACAGCGCCCGCATGGCGCAGCTTCATATCGCGAACATCTGGAAGCGCTGGTCAACTCTAACCGAAGCGGTGCAGGCCGGAACCACGGTCGCGTCCCGTACGGAAAATGGCGCAAAGCCGTTCATCGCGGCCATGGACCACAACGCGCGCGCACGCGCCCGAGCTGTGGTGCAGGCTCTCGAGGTAAACGGCGCCAAGCGCATGCTCGACCTGGGCGGCGGCTCGGGAGCGTATTCCATCGCCTTCGCCAAATCCGCTCCGCAGCTGCACAGCGAGATCGTCGACATGGCGGACGTGCTACCTCTGACTCAGGACTACATTCGCAAAGCGGGCCTGGCGGATCGAATTTCCACGCGCGCCGGCGATATGCTGGCGGTTCCGCTCGAAACAGGCCAGTATGACCTGGTTCTGCTCTCCGCCATCTGCCACATGTTTTCGCCGGAAGAAAACCAGCAATTGCTCAAGCGCGCCTACGATGCTTTGGCGCCGAAAGGCAGGCTGGTGATCTCCGACTTCATCCTGAACCCCGACAAGACGGCGCCGCGCTTTGGCGCGCTCTTCGCCTTGAACATGCTGGTGGGAACACGGGCAGGGGCAAGCTACAGCGAGCCGGAATACGAAGCGTGGTTAAAACAAGCCGGATTCACAGAAAGCAAGCAAATCAGCATTCCCGGTCCGGCGAGTTTAATCATCGCCACCAAATAGCTGGTGGCGGTTATTTCTGCGGCGGAAACAGAAACTTCAGCATGGGGGCGACGCGCTCTGCCCAGGCGGACTCGCTGTGCTCGGCGTCGGGCACTTCCAGATATGAAAGATCGTGTCCCGGCGCCCAGCCCTTTTTCACCAACGCGATCTCCAGCTCGCGCGCATCGGGCAGGGCGCGCTTGCCTTCCCTTGTTCCGATATCCAGCCAGATCTTCAGCTCGGGCTTGCGCTTGATCTGCGCGACGGTTTTCAGGATGGCGCGATTACGCCACCAGACGGAAGGCGACATGACCGCCAGTTTGCTGAAGATCCAGGGATACCGCAGGCCGAGATACAACGTCACCAGCCCGCCCAGCGACGAGCCGCCCATGCCGCAGTGTTCCACTCCCGCCAGCGTGCGATAGGTATGATCGACAAACGGCTTCAACTCTTCCACCAGCATCTGGCCGTAGGTGTCGGCCTGTCCGCCGCCCAGGCGCTTGTCCTCGACCGGGGTGTACTCGTCGATTCGATGCTCGCCGGTGTTGTAGACGCCTACAATGATCAGCGGCTCGATCTCGCCGGCTGCGATCAGCGCATCCGCAGTCTCGCCCATGCGCCAGTAGTTGCCCTTGGTAAAGCAGGTTTCCGGATCAAACAGGTTCTGGCCGTCCTGCATGTAGAGCACAGGAAATCGCCGGTCAGGTTGCTCGTCATACATAGGCGGCAGATAGACGATGAAGTCATGCCTCTCGTCGTCGAGTTTGGAGGCGAACTGCTCATGCAACCGCAGGCGCGACTTCAAGTCCTCAGGCAGCGCAACTGGCGTTGCCTGGGTCGCCAGAGACGGCATGGGTAGCGCGGTTGTGATCGAATCGGGTGTCATCTTGTAGAATTGTGGCTCCCTGGAGCGATGCGGTGGTTTTGAAAGGGCACGCCTTCAGGCGTGTCGTTAACTCGGCTAAGAAATTCGGCGTTAGCCGCTGAGGGCACAACACCTCAGGGCCTAAAGGCCAACTTCATACCGCCCCTGACGGCACGACTGAAGCCGTGCCCTTTCAAAACCTAATATGCACATAAGGATTCGCTCTAGACTACCAGACGTCAATTTAAATTCATCAAAATCTCTCTGCCCGAGGCGCAAACAACGTGAACCGTGAACATCACCGCTGGTGGTCGCACGATCTGCAACGTGACATGGATTTGCTGGTCTTCGGCCACGATGGGCCGAAGGTCCTGGTCTTCCCTACTTCTCAGGGTCGATTCTATGAGTACGAAGACAACAAAATGGTTGCCGCCCTGGCCGATCGGCTGGAGGCCGGTCAACTCCAGATCTATTGTGTCGACAGTGTGGACAGCGAAAGCTGGTACAACAAGCGGGCGCATCCCTACTGGCGCCTGCAGCGCCACCTGCAATACGAGCGCTATCTCCTGAACGACGTCATCCCGCTGATGTGGAACAAGAACTGGAACCCCCAGGTCATCCTCACCGGCTGCAGCTTCGGTGCTTACCATGCCTTGAACTTCGCCTTCCGCTATCCCGACAACGTCACCGGCTGCGTCAGCATGGGAGGCGCCTTCGATATCAAGAAGTTTATGGACGGCTGGTATAGCGAGGACGTCTACTTCAACAATCCTCCCGATTATCTGGCCAACTGCACCGACGGCTGGCGCTACAACCACATTCGCACCGTGCTCTCGACCGGCGAGTGGGACATGTGCTGGAACGACAATGAGCGCATGGCGGCAATCATGGGTTCACGCGGCATCCGCCACGAGCTGTACGTGTGGGGCGACCAGAGCTATCACGATTGGCCGTGGTGGCGGCCAATGGCGCGGGCATATCTGGGATAGACTCGGGCCGGCGGTATTGCCGGCTTCCGTTTCACCCCGCAAGATCGGTGTAGCTGTGCCGCGCCTACTGTTCTCAACTTTCGCTTTGCCCCTGACTCCGGCAGAGCGCGGGTCAGTAGCTTTCCATACCGAACTTTCGGCCAACTTCGGCGGGACGCACTTCCGCGAGATGGGCGTCTATCAGCCAAGTGGACTGACACTAGTAATCACAAGCCGACTTTTGGTTACCTATCGGATCTCGGTGAGTGCCTGGGCGATCATCGCCTGACGAGTCAGTGTTCGTCGATACGGGGATCAACTTGGATATCCCGGCGTATTCGCTGATTTTACGAATCGTTTCGTGTGGTATCGGTGTCGATGGCCCTGGGCCTCGCGGCCATCTCGGAGGCCCGCGCCAGTGCTTGCGTGTCGACATACTCCCGGACGTTCGTCAATTTGCCATTTCGAACGGTAATGTCGAAGACCCAATGATCCTCGAACGTCCTTTTCGTGGCTTTGATTCTCCCCGTAGCGAAGCCGACGACCATAACGCGATCTCCCTGCGCTATGAACTCGGGGGGCTCTGGGTACGAAGTTTCCACCGTCTCATTAGCCTTCTGAAGTAAATTCTCCAGTCCCGCGTGCCCGCGGTGCGTGCCGGCCAGCGGCCAGTCCTCGCCCGGAATAATCCATTCAATATCTTCGGCAGATAACGCCAGCAAACCTTGCTTATCGCGGCGGCCGAGTGCCGCGAGAAAATTCTTCACAATCCGGACATTCTCTTGTGTGCTCATCGAAATCTCTGCAATTCCCTTACATCGGGGCGTGTCCGATTTAATCGGACGTTTTGGAACGTACTCCTCGGGCCAAATCACACGGTCGTAGATCGATTACTGCTCCTTCTTGAATAAATCCTGGAAGATGAGCGGACCCCAAACGCGGCCGCGTGCGTGCACCAGCGCGCCACCCTCGTTGAGCTTCCCCAGCTTGACGGGTGCGAACCCGAGCTGTTTTGCCATCTCCGCCACGGGAGCGATCGCGTCCTCCTCGTCGCTCGACAGAAAGACGACCCGATGGCCACCCTCCACGACCGGGTCGGTAGCCAAGGTGGCC
The DNA here is from genome assembly GCA_963785825.1 of uncultured Acidobacteriaceae bacterium. Classification (GTDB taxonomy): domain Bacteria; phylum Acidobacteriota; class Terriglobia; order Terriglobales; family Acidobacteriaceae; genus Bog-257. The sequence goes on from CAWAWQ010000006.1 coordinate 951,854, forward strand.
GCAACCAGGTGATTGAAACCTTTCACCAACTTAGCGCCGGTGAACGACTTCGCAACGAAGGCGGAGGACGGGAGGCCGTCCAGCTCTTCAGGCAGAACTCCAAACGCATTCGTCGCGTCGATGACTGTCTTGCCTTTCCAACTCGGCAGGGCCTTCGCAACCTCGCGATGTTCTCCGAACGGGACCGCCAAGATGACTGTGCCAGCCTCAAGTGCATCCCGCAGCGACTTGGCGACGACCGTGGTTCCAATCGCTCGAGCCTGCGGCGCCATCTCCTCCGGCGTCCGGCGACTCGCGACGGTCACGTTGATGTTTTTGCGGGCAAAGGCGTGGGCGAGGGCCTGGCCTATCTTGCCGAATCCTACAATCGCATAGCTCATGATCTTCTCCGATCCGTGTTGATATTGGTTCCCATATCTTTCAGATGGCCGAGAAGCCGCCGTCGACAGCCAAGTCCACTCCATTCACGAAGCTCGAATCGTCTGAAGCAAGAAAGACCGCGGCCGCCGCAATCTCCTCAGGACGACCCATCGTTCCCCGCGGGATCAGGGATTCGAACATCTTTTTAGCCTCCGCGGTGAGAACTTGGTCCTGCATCGGTGTGGCGATCGGCCCTGGGCTCAGCACGTTCACCCGGATATTTCTGCCCTTCAGTTCGTTGAGCCAAGTGCGTGCGAAGGAACGCAACGCCGCCTTGCTCGCCGAATACACGCCGTAATCAGGAAAACCTTTCACCGAAGCAACTGACCCGGTCATGAAGATCGATCCGCCATCGTTGAACAGAGGCAACGCCTTCTGAACCGTAAACAGCGTTCCGCGCGTATTCAGGCCGAAGGTCGCATCGAAGTGCTGTTCGGTAATCTCGCCCAGCGGAACGGCCTCGCCCATGCCGGCGCTCGCGTACAGGACGTCGATCTTGCCCTTTTCCCGTTTGACTGTTTCGAACAGGCGGTCGAGGTCGTCGAGATTGGCCGCGTCGCCGCGCACGCCGGTCACGTTACGGCCAATCAGCTTGACGGCCTCATCGAGCTGCTCCTGCCTTCGACCCGTGATGAAAACGTAGGCACCCTCTTCAACGAACCGCTTGGCGCTCGCCAGCGCCATGCCGCTCGATCCGCCCGTGATGACTGCAACCTTACCCTCAAGCTTTCCCATAATTGCTCCCTTCGGTAGATCTCTAGCATCCAGTACTAAAGGGTAGATTTCGTTGGCGGTGGACGAGAACTGCCCGGAAATCCTAATCTTTTGTCCATTCGTCCAAAAGAGGGAGGCTAAGTTGGACCCGATCGCAGACATCTTCAGAACGCTGCACGTAACCGCCTTCGGTCAGCACCGTCTCGAAGCCACCGCCCCCTGGGGATTGAGAGACGAGGCGCAGAACGAAGAAAAAGTCACGCCTTCCGGCAAAAGGATTTCACCCACAGATTTGGCGCACTTCGCCATGCTTTCCCGCGGCAACTGCTGGTTGAGTGTGGAAGGGGTTCCGGAGCCGATTCCCCTCACCGGTGGCGACTGCATTTTGCTGGCCCGAGGCACTTCGTTTGTTATGCGCGACAGCCTGCGAACACGTCCGAAGAAGAGTTTCCGTGAGGTCGCGTCCAGGGACAACAGCAATGTCGCTCATTATGGAGGTGGTGGCGCACCGACGACAATCGTCTGTGGATCCCTGAGTTTCGATCGCGCCAGCCTGAAGCCAATCACTCAGTTATTGCCGAGCTTCATTCTGATCAAGGCCGATCAGGCCCACACGCTTGCACTTCACAACACAATGCAAGCGCTGGCGTCAGAAATGGCAGAACAGGCGCCGGGATCTGAAGTAGTCGCGACTCGGCTAGCCGAGGTTCTGTTTATCCAGGCACTCCGGGCGCATATCGCGTCGGGACCGGAACGCAACAAAGGATGGCTTCGTGCGATCTTCGACCCTCAAATGGGCACCGCCCTGAGTGCCATTCACGACGGAGTGAATACACCCTGGACGGTCGAATCCCTGGCCGAAGCGGCGGGCATGTCTCGCTCCGCATTCGCAGCACGCTTTAAAGAGCTGCTCGGACAGACACCGCTGGAATATGTAACCGAGTGGCGGATGCAGAAGGCGATGCGGTTACTACAAGAGCGTGACAAAAAGCTTATAGACGTTGCTCGGTCGGTCGGTTACGAGTCCGATGCTGCGTTTAGTAAGGCGTTCAAGCGAGTTGTCGGGACCAACCCTGGTGAACACCGCAAACGTGGGTTTGAAGACCAGGGTAATGTCGGAATGGCGGAAGCTTTTTGAAGCGGAGGATTCTGACTTTGGCGGCGTGGCAAAGTGTGTTCTTCCACTGAAATGAGTGCCCGGGTGCCTCGCATTTGGGAACGGGGATTACGGACCCAAAACCGACCGAAGCAGACCACGATCAGTCCCGGTAAACGCGCTGCTCGTCACTTGGACGCGAAGTCGGCAAGCCGCTCGGGTCTGCGGAAACGCATGGATTGAGCGCCACAGGCGCCGGACACGGCAGCCCCGACTGAAGCGCGCCACCGGCGGAGATACTACGCTTCAATCGCTGGCGGCGCAACCCATTAGACTGCAACACTTTACATGCAAGTCCATTCGCAATAACACTTTACAGCGGGTCGCCTGGAAGACCGCTGTAAGTTATTGATTTCAGGTGCGACGATGAGATCTAACTTATGTGTTTGCACCACTTTACATGTAAGTTAAATGGTTGGAACACTTTGGCGGTATTTTCTTTGTTATATTGATTGTTTTAAACAGCTTACAGCATGGTAACCAAGGGGGGAGGGTCTCGCCTGCGATGGTAACCTCTTCCAAGCCACAAAAACGGAGCGGTCCACTTCGACTGCAGCCAAATTCCTGCCGTTTGTCTTAGAATTGGAAGGCACTCTGTTCGTCTCCAGGCATTTTCCATCCGCAATATGCTACACAAATCAGCAGGACTCTTGCGGCCCTTAAGGAGCAGTCGTGAAGAAAATCGGAATCATCTTCGGTATGGAGACCACGTTTCCGCCTGCGTTGGTCGACAAGATCAACTCCATGGGCGAACCCGACATTCAGGCCGAACTGGCTACCATCGGCGAAGTTCGCATGGCCGAACCGTCTCCGTATCACGTCATTGTGGACCGCATCTCGCACGACATCCCGTTCTATCGCGGCTACCTGAAGAACGCCGCGCTCTCGGGCGCAATAGTCATCAACAATCCCTTCTGGTGGAGCGCCGACGACAAGTTCTTCAACTATGCGCTGGGACATAAGCTCGGTGTGGCCATTCCGCCGACCGTGCTGATTCCGCACAAGCAGCATCCTGTCGGGACAACCGATCGCTCCATGCGCAACCTCCAGTTTCCGATGCCGTGGGACAGCATCTTCAGCTACGTCGGATTTCCGGCATTCCTGAAGCCGTTCGACGGCGGCGGCTGGAAGGACGTGTACAAAGTCAATTCGCCAGAGGAGTTCTTCAACGCCTACGACCAAAGCCGCGATCTCTGCATGACCTTGCAGCGCGGGGTGAAGTTCAAGGAATATTTCCGCTGTTATGTGGTCGGCCAGGAGAAGGTGCACATCATGCACTACGATCCGTCGGCGCCGTTCCACGAGCGCTACCTGAAGAATCCGCCACCCACCGATCCCAAGCTGATCGAGCGTGTGGAGCGCGACTGCATCACGCTGTGCCGAGCGCTGGGCTACGATCTCAACACCGTCGAGTTCGCCTGCGAAGACGGCGTTCCCTACGCGATCGACTTCATGAATCCCGCTCCCGATGCGGATGTGAATTCGGTTGGCCAGGCAAACTTCGAGTGGATCGTCAACAACGTTGCCGAGTTGGCGGTGCGCAAGGCCAAGCAGCACACCGGGCGAATTTCAGAGTATCGTTGGAGCGCGTTCCTGAGCGGCGATCGGGCGCAATCGCCTGCGGACGAGAAGCAACCCGAGCCTGCATCTAAGATGAAAAAGCGAGCGAGCAGGGGGTGATGGATGAATCGGCCTAGCCTGAGCATCGGGATCGAAGAGGAATATCAAACCATCGATCCCGAAACCCGCGATCTTCGCTCGCACATCGCATCCGAAATCCTTCCCAAGGCGAAGCTGGCCCTGCAAGAGGCGGTCAAGCCGGAGATGCACCAGTCGGTCATCGAGGTGGGCACGCGAGTTTGCAAGGACATTCAGGAAGCACGGGAAAATATTCAGTCGCTTCGCCGCGAAATGATCAGCCTGGCGAGCGAGCACGGTATGTGGTTGGCGGCAGCCAGCACCCATCCTTTTTCCGACTGGAAATCGCAGGAGATTTATCCCGACGAGCGCTACACGCGCGTGGTTGAGGACATGCAGCTCATCGCTCGCGCCAATTTGGTTTTCGGATTGCACGTACACATCGGCATCGAGGACCGCAATACCGCGATCCACATCATGAACTCGATGCGCTATTTTCTGCCCCACATCCTGGCGCTCTCGACCAACTCGCCCTTCTGGATGGGCATGAACACGGGGTTTAAATCGTATCGTTGCAAGGTATTCGAGCGCTTTCCTCGTACTAACATCCCCGATGTTTTCGCCAACTGGGCGGAATACGAGAACTTCGTGGCGCTGCTGGTCAAGACCAACTGCATCGACAATGGCAAGAAGATCTGGTGGGACATCCGCCCGCATCCGTTCTTCAACACGCTGGAAGTTCGCGTCTGCGACATTCCCATGCGCTTGGATGAGACGGTTGCCATCGCAGCGCTCATCCAAGCTACGGTCGCTATGCTTTACAAGCTACATGCCGCCAATAAGAGCTATCGTATTTACGGCCGGGCGCTCATCATGGAAAATAAGTTTCGCGCTTCACGCTATGGGTTGGACGGCAAGCTGATCGACTTTGGCAAGGAAGAGGAAGTGCCGGTTCGCGACCTGATGCTGGAGTACTTGGCGCTTATCGATGACGTCGTGGATGAGCTTGGCTCGCGCGAGGAAATCAATTACATTCACCAGATGCTGAAGATGGGGACCGGCGCTGACCGGCAGCTGAAGGTCTATCAGGAAACCGGCGAGCTGAAGAAAGTGGTCGATTATATTGTCGCCGAGACGCGCATTGGGGTGATGGAGCAGTCGGTCGCGCGCCGATGATGACAGGTTGGGATCCGGGGTAGCTTCTCAGTGGGGAGAGCAGCGCATGAAAAAGGCTATTGGAGTCTTGCTGATCATGTTGGTCGCCACGGTTGTTGTTACACCTGCGGCGCAGGCGCAAACCTACACCATACTGCACAGTTTCACGGAAGGCGCGGACGGATCACGTCCGGTTGCTGGCTTAACCATGGATACCGCCGGGAATCTATACGGAACTGCCAGCGCAGGACCCTTCGACGGTTTCAGTTGCTGTGGCACCGTATTCAAGTTGACGCACATGCCTGCCGGCTGGATGTTTGCGCCACTTTATGGCTTTCCTCAAGGCTTTCAGGGCGGAGCAGATCCTATTGGCAAGGTTGTATTCGGTCCTGATGGGGGCCTTTACGGGACTACCCCCAATGGGATCGACCCGGTTTTCGGTACGGTCTTCAAGCTTACGCCTCCACCCAGGCCGTGTCATTCGGTGCAGTGCCCGTGGACCGAGACTGTGCTCTTCCGATTCAATCGCTTTCAGGGCTTCGGTACCAACAATATTGTCTTCGACCAGGCTGGGAATATTTACGGCACTACAGACGAAGGCAGCCATACTGTTTACAAGCTGACACCCAACGGCGGCTCGTGGACGGAGACGATTCTTCATACTCTTTCGGGTGGCGCAGCACCTTCAGAAGGCGTGATTCTTGACTCAGCAGGCAATTTATACGGCAACGCCTATATTCCCACTTCTGGGATGGTCTACGAATTGACGAATCCGGGAGGACAGTTTCAGGTTCTGCATAGGTTCAATGGGCCGACTGACGGCTTCGATCCCCAAGGCGGCTTGATCTTCGACAGTGCGGGCAATCTGTATGGCGGCGCGCTGTGCGGGGGTGCGAACGGCGAGGGAACGGTGTACAGGATGTCGCCGTCACAAGGCAGCTGGACGCTGACCGTTCTTTACAACTTCGCCCAAGGCGATCCCAACTATTGCGGCGGGCCCTACGGGCAACTGTTCATGGATGCTGCCGGCAACCTTTACGGGACCACTCATTCCGGCGGGGCGTATCAGTTCGGTTCGGTCTTTAAACTGACGCCTTCCGGCAGCGGGTGGGCCTACACTTCACTTCACGATTTTTGTTCCGGCGGCTATCCCTGCGCCGATGGCGGCTACCCTTTCGGCAATGTTGTAATGGACGGTGCAGGCAATCTGTATGGCACCGCATCGATTGGGGGCGCACATTCGCATGGTGTTAACAACGGTGTGGTCTGGGAGATTACACCGTAGGCTCGAGTAGCATGTTCTGGGCAACTGTTGAAAAGATCTTCGGATCAAATAAGCTTCAACTTCATACATTCACTTGGAAGGACGCCCATTGATTCAGCCTGTTCTCACCGACCTCACTAAAACCTCTTTCGATCCGGAGCTGTCGCCCGGTGCTTACAACGCAGTCCATACCTGTCTACGCATTCAGCCGGACGAAAAGGTTACGCTGATTACCGACAACGCTTGCCGAGAAGTCGCGGCCAGCATTGCCGACGAGCTCAGCAAAATTGGCTGCCCGTTCAAGGCATTTGTGCTGGAGGACCTCGCCCCTCGTCCGCTGACGCAATTGCCTCCTGAGATCGCCGAAGACATGGAGGGCAGTCAAGTCAGCGTCTTCGCCGTGAAAGTGCAGCGCAACGAACTGAAGTCGCGCATGCAGATGACTGACATCGTGAACCGGCGCAGGATGCGACATGCGCACATGGTCAACATCAACCGCCAGATCATGCTGGAAGGCATGCGCGCCGATTACAACAAGGTGGATGCGCTCAGCCGCAAGGTGCTGGACATCGTCACCAAGGCGAAGGAGATCAGGGCGGCGAATCCGGCGGGCAGCGACTTCACCGCGAAACTCAATCCGGAATATCGTTGGATAAAGACCAGCGGCATCATCAGCGCCGATAAGTGGGGAAATCTGCCTGGCGGTGAGGTGTTCACCGCTCCCGGCGAGGTGAATGGCGTTTGCGTGGTCGATGGTGTCGTCGGCGATTATCTCTGCGAAAAGTACCAGGACCTGGCGCGCCAGCCGCTTACGATTCGGATGAAGAATAACCGCATCACCGAAATCTCCAGCGACAACAAAGAGCTCGAACAGGAGTTTTGGGCTTACACCCATACCGACGAAAACAGCGATCGGGTGGGCGAGTTCGCCATCGGCACCAACATCGAGCTGACCCACGTCATCGGGCAGATCCTGCAAGATGAGAAGTTTCCCGGTATCCACATCGCCTTCGGCAATCCTTACGCCGAACATACCGGCGCGCAGTGGTACTCCAGCACGCATATCGACGTGGTGGGAACACACTTCGACATCTGGGTTGACGGTCGCCAGATCATGGAGAAGGGCCGCTTCCTGATCGAGGCCTGACGATGATTCCCGCTCTACGCGAGGAGTTCAACCGCAAGTTCACGGCTGAAAGGTACCGGCAGTTTTTGCGAGCTCTGGATACGGCCTGCGGAACGGAAATTGGGTTCCGGGTCTCGGAGACGCCCTGCTTCGTCCCAAGGGAACTGCTCGATCAGATGGCGCAGTATGGCCAAGAACTGGTTGCGCAGCTGGTCGACAATCCCGAGTATCGCCGAATTTCCGACGCGACCATTCCCGCGCAATATGACGTGCCGAACGAAGCTCCCCTGCCGATGTTCGTGCAGGTAGACTTCGGCCTCGTACGCGGCGCTGATGGCGAGCTGGAACCAAAGCTGGTGGAGTTGCAGGCCTTCCCTTCCCTCTATGGCTACCAGCCACTTTCGGCGCATCAATATGTCGAGTCGTACGGCTTGTCTTCCCAGCCCGGCATTTATCTCAGCGGCTGCGACGATGAGGCGTACTGGGCGCTGCTGCGGCATCTGATCGTTGCCAATCAGGATCCCGAAAACGTGATCCTGATGGAGATCGATCCCGAGCATCAGAAGACGCTGCCCGACTTCCTCGTGACCGAGCGCAGATTGGGGATCGCAATCGTCGACATTCTGTCGCTGGCGAAACGCGGCAAGCGGCTCTTCTATCGCAGCAACGGCCGGGAGATCGAGGTGCGACGCATTTATAACCGCTGCATTGTGGACGAACTGGAGCGCAAGGGTATAGCGCTGCCATTCGATCTACGCGATGAGCTGGATGTTGAATGGGCGGGCCATCCGAATTGGTATTTCCGCATCAGCAAGTTCTCAATCCCGCATTTGAAGCATCGCTGTGTGCCGCAGACGTGGTTTCTCGATCAGCTTTCCGAATTGCCGGCAGGTCGCGAGAATTATCTGCTTAAGCCGCTGTATTCCTTTGCTGGGGTGGGGATCAAGTTCGCGCCTACCAAGGCCGACGTCGATACGATCCCACCCGATCAGCGCCACAACTACATCGTCCAGGAGCGCCTGCAGTTCGAGCCGGTGATTGAGACCCCGCACGGCCCGACGCAGATGGAGATTCGCATGATGTTCGTGTGGCCGGAAGGCGGGCAACTCACCCCAGTGCTTCCGCTGGTGCGCATGGGACGTGGCATGATGATGGGCGTGGACCACAACAAGAACCTGGAATGGGTGGGCGGCTCGGCGGCGTTGTGGGTGTGAGCATGACCGAGCGTCTCTACTACACCGACTCTTTCCTTCGCGAATTCGACGCGCGTGTGCTATCGGTCGGCGGCGATGCGAGCCGGGCCATCGTGACGCTCGATCGCTCGGCGTTCTATCCCGCCAGTGGGGGCCAGATCGCCGACACGGGATGGTTGGAGATTGCGGCGGACTCAGAAGCCACTCAACGCCTGCGAGTCGCCGATGTTGTCGAGGACGAAGCCTCAGGAGAGGTGCTGCACACCATCGAAGGACTTAGCGGAACGCTGGCGCCCGGAATACTTGTGCGTGGCACGATTGACGCCGAGCGCCGGCGCGATCACATGCAGCAGCACTCCGGGCAACACGTGCTGTCCGCGGCTTTCGAGAAGCTGTACGGTTTCGCGACCGTCTCGTTTCACATGGGCGATGAGACCTGCACCGTCGACCTCTCTGCCAATTCCGTGACTGCCCCGCAGATACAAGCAGCGGAACGGCTTTCCAACGAGGTGATCGCCGAAGATCGCCCGGTAGAGATCCGATTCGTTGCTCCGGAGGAAGCGCGCACCATGGGCGTGCGCAAGATCCCGACTGCCGAGCGCGAAAAGCTGCGATTAATTGATATCCGCGACTTCGACCTGAACGCCTGCGGCGGAACCCATGTTCGCAGCACCGGGCAGATCGGGTCGATCCTTCTGCGAAAAACGGAAAAGGTGAAGCAAGGCACGCGGGTGGAATTCGTATGCGGGCTGCGCGCCGTCGCTGTAGCGCGACACGACTTTGAAACGCTCACCAACGCAGCGGCACTGTTTTCCACTCACATCTGGGAAGTGCCGCAACAGATTCGCAAGTCGCTGGATGAGATCAAGTCAGCGCAGAAGGTGCAGCACGGGCTGCTGGAAGAGGTTGCGGAGCTGACGGCGGAGCGCCTGTTGCAAACTGCCGAGCAGCGTGGACCGCAGAAGCTGGTCGTGGGATATTTCGCCGATCGCGATCTAGGGTTCATCAAGATGCTGGCGCAGAAGCTGACGAAATCCTCCAATGCTATTGCCCTATTAGCTTGTGGAGGGGCGCAGCCGTCGCTGGTCTTTGCGCAAACCCCTGGGCTGGCCAATGACATGGGCGCTCTGATGAAACGCACCGTCGAAGCGCTGGGAACCCGCGGCGGCGGCAACCGCGATATGGCCCAGGGCGGAGCACCCGACCCCGAGCGGGCCGAATCCGCACTCACCGAAGCAGCAAGCGCGATAGGATAGGGCAGTGGCTAGTGGCTAGTAGGCAGCAGGCAGTAGCCGGTTGCCAGTTACCGGTCTGCTGACTACTGACCACCGACAACTAACCACTGGCAACTGACCACTGACAACTGCATTGGATCATCGTCTCATTCTCGTCACCTTGCTGGTTCGCCTGGGTGTTGCGGCGGCCATCAGCAGTGTGCTGGTGCGCGCGCGGCGCTTTCGCGTTCTCCTGTTCAAGGAGGAGCGTACGCTAGCCGAGAAGATCGAGATTATCTTCATCGTCGGCACGCCTATCGCCTTAGGCGTGCTGGTGCGCGGATGGGTGCGCAATTTCCAGGCTGCCGACATCGCATTCGAAGGCGCGATTCTGCTGGGCGTAATTGGTGGCCCGTTTGCCGGCTCGGCGGGTGGCGTGCTGGTGTCGTTGCCGGCATTGTTGCTCGGTGAGTGGCTGACGGTGCCCATGGATGTCCTCGCCGGATTTGCGGCGGGCATGCTGCGCGACCTTGCCCCCGAGCGCGAAGCGATCTGGTCGTTTTCGCCGCTGTTCGACCTCAGCATCTATCACTGGATTCGCCGCAGTATTCGCAAATCTTTTATCGATTGGCAAACCTCGTTCTTCTTTCTGATCCTGGGGCTGGAGTTTGTGCGCGTGCAGTTGCACCGCGCGTTCCCGCGACGCATTTTCGCACTGGACTCGTCGAACTGGTGGGTTACTCTCGCGATCTATGCGGGTACGGTCATGGCCGTGGCCATCGCGCTGAAGGTGCTGAACAACGTGCGTATCGAGATGAAGCTGGAGCAGCAGGAGCGACTCTTGTTGCAGGCGCGCATGGAGGCGTTGCAGAGCCAGATCAACCCGCACTTCCTGTTCAACACGCTGAACTCCATCTCCTCGCTGGTGCGGCGCGATCCTGAGTCTGCGCGCGAGGTCATCGTCAAGTTAGGAAACATTCTGCGTCGCCTGTTGCGCAAGGGCGATTCCTTCGTCCTTTTGCGCGACGAATTTGAGTTTCTCGACGACTATCTCGACATCGAAGTGGCGCGCTTTGGGCCGGAAAAGCTGAAAGTGGTAAAGGAGCTGGAGCCGGCTTCGCTCGATCATCTTGTGCCCAGCATGATCCTGCAACCGCTGGTGGAGAACGCGGTGAAGCACGGCTTCGCATCGAAGGTCGACGGGGGCAGCATTTATATTCGCAGCCGTACCGCCGATCAGCGCATCGTCATCGAGGTAGAAGATGACGGTGTCGGAATGCCACCGGACGGCGCCAGCCCGTCGGCCGGCACCGGCATCGGCATCTTAAACGTCACCGAGCGGCTGCAAGTGATGTATGGCGACGCGGCAGAAATCACTATCGAGAGCCAGCCCTCGCGCGGCACCCTGGTGAGGCTGGTGCTGCCGGTGCTGCAAGCCGAAGAAATGGGCGGCTCGGTGGTGGGGGCGATCTACGAGGAGCGGTCCAACACCGCGCGATAATGCTTTTCGTATAGTGGGATGATCTTGCTGGCGCAGAATCGTGCCTGCGCGCTGGCCCGCGCCTGCTCTCCCATCTGCTTCAGCTTCTTTTCATCCGACAAGATGTCGATCGCGTAGTTCGCCATTGCGTCCACATCGCCGACAGGAGCCAGGAATCCGGTCGTTCCATGCTCGACGACTTCGGGCAGGCCGCCTTCCTTGGTGGCAATGGGAACCACCTCGCACGCCATTGCCTCTAAAGCCGCCAGGCCGAAGGACTCCAACTCGCTAGGCAACAGCATGATGTCCGCGACGGGCAGCTTCTCGTGAATTCGGTCCTGTTTGCCCAGGAAATCGATCTTGTTGTGAATTCCCTTTTTTACGGCCAGCCATTCGGCGCGCGAGCGTTCCGGGCCGTCGCCGATCATCAGCAGCCGTGAGGGTACCTTCTTCTGCACTTGCTCGAAAATTTCAATGACATCCTGCACGCGCTTTACGGGACGAAAATTGGAGAGGTGAACCAAAATCTTCTCGTCTGGTTTCGCGTATTCCGAGCGGTGCGCCAGCCTCGCAGCCGTGCGCTCGTAGAGATCGCAATTCACGAAGTTGGGAACGACCTCGACCTGCGTCCTGACGTCCAGAACTTCAATGGTGCGCTGCTTCAGGTAATTGGAGACGGCGGTGACGCCGTCGCTCTGGTCAATGGAAAAGCGGGTGATGGGCAGATACGAGGGATCGGCACCCACCAGAGTAATGTCGGTGCCGTGCAAGGTAGTGACGTACGGGAGGCGGCGGCTATTGCGCGCGTGATCGCAACACAGCATCTGGCGCGCCAGCATCGCGCTCACCGAATGCGGGATAGCGTAATGCACGTGCAGCAGGTCGAGTTCATAGATCTCGGCAACCTCGGCCATGCGCGTGGCCAGCGCCAAATCGTACGGCGGGTATTCGAACAGCGGATAACGCGAGACCTCCACTTCGTGGTAGTGGATGTTAGGCTGCGGTTCCGTCAGCCGAATTGGTTGCGAATACGAGATGAAGTGCACCTCGTGACTGCGCTGTGCGAGCTCCAGACCAAGCTCGGTCGCAACCACGCCGCTGCCGCCGTAAGTGGGATAACAGGTTATGCCGATGCGCATGGTGTCGACCCACGGGTTAGATGGTTTTAGGCAAGCAGAGATTCAGGCGGGCATCTCAGCGGCACAGCGGCTGGTCACATCAGGGAGTTAGGCCGGCTAGCGAACGTCCACCCTGACGGTGAAGGTCTTGGCGGGCGGCATGTTGTACTCCCACGGACGGCGGTATTCCAAGTTCAGGGTCGCCAGCCCGACCGTACTGGCGCTCAGCCGCAACACCTGCACACCCGGCGCGCCGGCCTTTTGTGCCGACCCGCCGCCCTTTCGATAGGTGGATTTCTCCAACCGCAGCGGTGATGGATTTCCCTTTACTACCCAACTGTAGCCGGTGGAAGGATTGCTCTTCAGTTTCACAATCAAAGTCTCGCTGGTTGTAAGATCAATATCTTTGCCATTGTCGTTTTCGGTAAGTGTGGCGGCCGGCGGCAAAGTTTTGGGTGCGGTTCCCGACGAGGACGAGTGCTGACCGGCAGCTGACAACGCCAATGCGAGATACAGTGAGATGCTGAACCCAAATATGCGACGAAGTCGATCCATGGAAAGTGCCCGGCGATGAGAGTGATCGCAAGCTGAACAATTGTCAATGCAAACTACACGAACCAACCGCCGATGACGTCCGCGATCACGGCCAGCCTTTCTCACTGGCATTTTGTCGCTGCCTGGCTCATTTTCCTGGCCAGCTATCTGGTGTTTGCCGTGGGACGGCTGCCGGGCACGAAAATTGATCGCCCGGCCATGGCCGTCATCGGCGCGGCGCTGATGTTCGTGTGCGGCGTGCTGACGCCGAAGCAGGCGGTCGACAGCATCGATTTCGCCACGCTGGTGCTGCTGTTTGCGATGATGTTGATCGTCGCCAGCCTGCATCTATCCGGATTCTTCGCGTCCGTAACGACGCTGGCGGTCGAGCATCTTGGGCCGCGGCGGCTCTTGCCCGGAGTGATCTTCGTCAGCGGAATCTTGTCGGCGTTTCTGGTGAACGACATCGTTTGCCTGGTCATGGCGCCGCTCATCCTGGGAGTATGCCGCCGCATGCGACTACGTCCGCTGCCCTATCTGCTGGGCTTGGCGACAGCTTCCAATATCGGCAGCACTGCTACCATCACCGGCAATCCGCAGAACATCCTCATCGGATCGCTGTCGGGAATCTCATATCGCAGTTTTCTCTTCCACCTCGGGCCGGTGGCGCTGCTTGGGCTTTTTGTGGATTGGGCGGTGCTGCACTGGATTCATTTGCGAAACGGAACGGATACTGAGTGGTCCCCCGGCCAACAAGCGTCTGGCATTCAGGAGCGAGAGATGCATCCGGCGTGGCCGCTCACCGTTACGGTTGGCGTGCTGGTCGGATTCTTCCTAGGGTTTCCGCCACCGCTGGTTGCCGCCGCAGGAGGCGCGCTGCTACTGGTACAGCGCCAGCGCCATCCCAAGGCAATCTACGGCGATATTGATTGGCCGCTGCTGATGCTGTTCCTGGGATTGTTTCTGATCATCGGAGGGGCCGAGCAGGCAGGCATCACGCAACAATTGCTGGACGCGACCGAAAGCGTAAATCTGCGGAACAGTCTGATTTTCGCCACCGTGGTCACCTTCTTGTCCAATATCGTTAGCAACGTGCCAGCGGTGATGCTGCTGAAGGGAGTCATCCCGCGGCTTCCGGACCCGCACACCGCCTGGTTGATGCTGGCGATGACGAGCACCCTCGCGGGCAATCTCACCATTACTGGTTCAGTGGCAAACATCATCGTGGTGGAGAAAGCGCGAGCCGAAGCGCACATCGGATTTGTCGAGTACATGAAGATCGGCGTGCCGGTTACGCTGATCACATTGGCAATTGGCCTGCTCTGGTTGAGATTCGTGTAGCACCACACGATAGAGCAAAAGGGAGGGCATGGCCCTCCCTTGCGGGGGAGACGACGACAATAGCGTCAGCTACTCGTTAAACGGCTTCCAGGTGCCATTATCGGCTTCGATCAGGACGATGCTCACCTTGGACGGATCGGCGTGGTAGAAATCCACGCCATACGACTTAATCAGGGTTGCGCGGTCCCAGGTGCTGAATGCCTTCACCAGGCTGCCGGAAGCATCGAACTCTTCACCCAGCCGGTTCGGCGCCCACTTCCAGGTGTACTCGACTTGCGCGAGGTGGGGTTTGATCATGGTGATCTTGTCGATGGACACCAGCTTTGGCTCCGCCAGCGGAACCAAGTAGGTCGTGGTGCCGTCAGGATTCTTGCTCTTCTGCACATTGTTGATTGTGCTTAGCAGCTTGTCACCCGCGGATGTCAGATTCACGATGAGCGAGGTTGCGCCCTTAGGCTTGGTAACCACAACACCAGCCTTGGCCAGCAGCTTGTAGTGGGGATCCTGTGGCTTTTCGTTGACATTGGACACCACGGTCCCGGTGCTGAAGCGAATGGTTGCCGGACCTTGCGAGTCCAGAATCTGATTGATGGTGGTGGTGGCGACGGGCACGGTCAGCACGTCGCGCGCAACTTTTACAAAGTAATAAATCGTACCGCCTACGACCACAATCAGGCCCGCAATCAGCAGAAGCGGAAACAGGCTGGAGGACTTGTTCTCCATCTCGATTTCTGCGGCGAATAGCTCCGGTCCGTTGTTGTCAGGTCTAGGGGACTCGGGCTGCGGTTGTTCTTTTGCAGGCTTCGGTTCAATAAGGGTCGGCATTGTCTCACACCTCCAATTCGATGTCTGCCGACGGGCACTTCCTGAGCCGGGGGGCAAAGGAAGACCCGCTATTCGCATGACGTATGAACGCTTCTCACGCCGTGCAGTCAGCAGCCATGAACACTTCCAGTATGAACTTCACGCACAAAGGCGCAGTGAGGATGGTCACTCGGCGGTGTGAGGTGTGAACCTAGGATCGTGAATAGTGAATAGTGATTGGTAGCTAGTGGCTAGCCCCGAGAATCGGCGGCAATTGTGGCAAAACAACTACAGCTCATCTCATAAACGCCCGACGGACCAAAAGCGAAGTCCCTCGGGGGCTGAAGCCCGATTCTAAGCGCTTTCAGCGGCACGGCTGAAGAGGCCGCTGAAAAAGTCGAAAAAGCAAATCCCTCACGGCCTGAGGCCGCTCGGGATGACAAAAATAAAGGACTTTTCGGCACGACTGAAGTCGTGCCCTGACACAAGGCGCCGAAGGGCGGACTTTTTCAGCGGCCTGTGAAGCCGTGCCCTTTCAAAGCCGATTTATGAGATGGCTTCTATTCACTATCCACTATCCACTGCCCTGCAGCACGTGGCAGGAATACGTTTTCACCACCAGCCATATTTTCATGCCCCGAGCCAGACGTAACGAATCCCGAGCAGCGGGGGTGAGATGTACCTCGAAGCTTACCCCGCAGTCCACCCCAGCAACCACGGTCACGTCACGTTGCTGCAGGTATGTAACGATTCCGCCTAGCACGTTACGCGCGCTCAGCCCCTGCGGCGGCGATGATGCCACCAGGATATCGCCGGCACGAATTCCAACGCGCAGCAGTCGTGAGGTATCTAGGCGGGTCAACGGAATTTCGAGCTCCAGAGCCGAGCCTTCCACCCGGCAAGTCATGGTTCCCTGTTGTGGATGTGCGGAAACGAAGGAGCAGTCGAAGATGTTCTCGAAGCCGGCTAGTTGCGCCACTGTCTCCGACTGCGGCCGCGCCAGCACCTGGTGCGGCGAGCCCCGCGAGATGATGCGACCCGCCTCAAGCACAATTAGGTTCTCGCCGAGAGCAAAGAGTTCCTCGCGCTGGTGGGTGACATAGAGGATGGGAATCTGCTGTTGCTGGTTCCAGGCCCGCAAATCATCCAGGATTTGCGACTTGGTGGCGGCGTCCAAGGCGGTCAGTGGCTCGTCCAGCAGCAGGACACGAGGCCGCGTGACCAGCGTGCGCGCCAGGGCCACGCGCTGGCGTTCGCCTCCAGATATCTCGCCCGGACGCCGCCGGCTTAGAGTCGCGATCCGAAACGACTCCAGAATCTCGCGACAGCGGCTCTCGCGCTCGGAATCGCCGATCTTCGAAAGCCCGTACTCGACATTGGCGAGGACGGTCATGTGGGGAAAAAGCGCGAGCGATTGCAGAAGATAGCCGACCGCCCGGCGATTCGGCGTGACATTCACGCGCGATTCGGAATCGAACAACATGGCATCGCCGGCCGAGATACGGCCGCGCTCCGGAGTTTGTAGTCCTGCGATGCAATCGAGCAGCGTCGTCTTGCCTGCCCCTGAGGCGCCAAACAGGATGGTGAATCCGGCGGAAGCGGCAAAGTCAACCTCAAGCGTGAATGGCGAGCCCCGCCGGTCGGCAAAGTGTTGTCGGAGCGTAACCGCGAGCTCCGCAGGTCGCGCCCGGCCACGGCCGCTCATCGCCACTCCCACACCCTCCATGCGGCGTGCCGGCGCAGGCCATACAAGATCGCCAACAGGGCAAAGCAAAGCGCGAGCAGAAGCAGGGCCGTACGATTGGCGCTGCCGTAGTCGAGGGCTTGCACCTGGTCGAAGATCAGGATGGAAATGGTACGGGTCGCGCCGGGAATGTTGCCACCGACCATCAGCACCACACCGAACTCGCCTAAGGTGTGCGCGAAGCTGAGGACCAAGCCGGTCAGCACCCCCGGCAATCCCAGCGGGAGAAGGATGCGACAAAACGTACGCCAGCGCGACGCTCCCAAGAGCGCGGACGCGTCCAGCAGTCTGCGGTCGATCGAGGAGAAGGAATTTGCCATCGGCTGCACCGCAAACGGCAGGCTGTAGAGCACCGAGCCGATCACCAAGCCTTCAAAGGTGAATGCCAACGTGTGCCCAGTAAGCCCCTCATACCAGCGCCCCAGCGGACTAAGCGGACCAAGGGCGACGAGAACGTAAAAGCCCAGCACCGTCGGCGGCAGCACGATGGGCAACGAGACTGTCGCTTCCACCAGAAACTTCCAGCGCTTGCGGGAAAAGGCCAACCAATAAGAGATAGGTATTCCGATCACCAACAGGATGAGCGACACTGCGAAGGCCAGCCGCAGGGTCAACGTGAGTGCCTGAACGATCATTTGCGTGATGGAATGGCGAAGCCGTACTGCTGCAAAACCTTCGCACCCTCCGGAGAGCTAATGTAATCGATGAAAGCTTGCGCCGCCGGTTTATGCTTCGAAGAGCGGAGAATGGCGACTCCCTGTTGCAACTCCGGATAGGCGTCGGCCGGTAATTCCCAGTATTTTCCTGCGTCCTTCATGGCCGGAGACATGGCCAGCGAAAGCGCGATCAGTCCCGCTTGCGCATTGCCCGATTGCACGAACTGCGCCGCCTGGCTGATGTTCTCGCCCAGCACTAACTTGTTCGCAATCTTATCTTTCAGCCCAAAGTGCTCGATCGCAGCCATGGCCGCACGGCCATAGGGTGCGTGTTGCGGATTGGCGATGGCGAGCTTTTGCACGGAAGATTGCAGGAGCAAATCCATCTTCAGTTTCTGTGGATCGAGCTTAGAGCTGTTGGGCACCCAGAGGACAAGATGGCCTATCGCGTAGGTCCGCACTGAGGCGCTTTCCACCAAGCCGGCGGCAGCGAGCTTCCTCGGGTATTCCATGTCCGCCGAAAAGAAAACATCATACGGAGCGCCGCTCTGGATCTGGGAGAAGAAGTTTCCCGAAGCGCCAAAGGACAGGATCACGTGATTGCCGGTCTGGTGCTCGAAACGAGCTGCCAGATCATTCAACGCATAGTTGAGGTCTGCAGCGGCTGCGACCGTGATGTCTTCCGCGAGTGCATGTGGCGATAACCAGGCCGAAAACAGGATCAACAGCAGAATCTTCTCCACAAGCATCCCGGTGGTCGCAAAGTTGTGAGTCGTTACAAGCTTACATGAAATCGCGAACTATAGATGATTTTGGACGGTTCTTGCCTTGGCCCGTATTATTCATCAGGATCTCGCGCCTTGAAGGGGCCCGGCTTTCAGCACGTGCCGTTATGTAGCGTGGAGAGTTGGGCTTTCAGCCCCTGAGGGAACTCGCACTCAACCCCGAGGTCCCACAGTGGCTAAAGCAAGTCTGATGAAATCGGCTTTCGGCACGGCTGAACAGGCCGCTGAAAAAGTCTCAAAAGCAGATCCCTCGCCGACTAAAGTCGGCTCGTGATCATAAAAATGAAGGAATTCTTGCTACGGCGCAGCTAAAGCTGCGCCCTTTCAAAACTAGCCCAGACCGACTTTTTCAGCGGCCTCTGATGCCGTGCCCCTTCGAGGCTTGCTGCTTCATCTACTAAAGAGCTCATGAATAATGCAGATTAGGGGCGAGCGGATAACGAATGAACGTGAATAACTGATCCAGGAGCCCGGTCTGCCGCGATCTCAGCGAGGGCGCCGTGGCAATTTCGCTGCTCACCACCACGAAAAGGCTACTCTACGTCATCGGTTTGTGCTTTCTTGCTTGACCCGTCCACGGTTTTCTGTAAGAGTAAGCGGACGCGAATCTTTGTGGGGACTTGCCAATGCAACTCGGCCATCCCACGGTAGAGTTTGATCGCTCCAAACTGATGATACGCATTGAGGTCACACTCAACGCCGACCCCACGGCCATCAATCCCGTGGTGGAAGGCATTATGGAGATGGCGCGCAAGCTGGAATGCGTTGCCGGTAAAGAATTTGAGGTTGAGACCGCGCTCCGCGAAGCTCTCGCCAACGCCATTGTTCATGGCTGCAAAAACGATCCCAGCAAAAAAGTCCAGTGCTGCGTAGGATGCGATGAGGAGCGCGGCATGCTCATCGTGGTGCGCGATCCGGGCGCAGGCTTCGATCCCTTCACCATCCCCGACCCCTGCTGCGGCGAAAACGTCTTCTCCAACCACGGCCGCGGCATCTACCTGATCAACCAGTTGATGGACGAGGTGAAGTTCGAGAAGAACGGCGCCGAAATCCACATGCGGAAGTACTAGGGTGAAGCCCGCGGGAGTTGCAGGTAGTGCGGTCCAGACGGTGGTGGAGCGGCGATTTCAAGAATAGTGATCGAACGACAAGCAACGTTGCAATAGGGACAGAACCAAGCCAAGCGACAACCGGCCATACATTCGAAGAGCAAACCGGTGGGGTGTTCCCGGCAAGGGCGCCGTCCACTTCTATGTCTGCGCCTTGGGAAGTTGACGAGTTGGAACCGACATCTCTTTCATGCTATTTTGAACCCTAGCTGCACCCTCCGCCGCACGACTTCGCGCCTCCGGCTCCCATACATTATTGTTGGCGCAGGTCTGTAGCATTCCCATAGCCTTCGCTTTGGTCGCGACCTCAGACGCGTCCACTCCAAGCCGCTCTACTTCGACCACGGCCATCAGCCGCACCTCCATGCCGCCTATTATCGCCATGGAATCAAGGGGCGCCTGCATCAATTCGATCGCAGCGCTTATGACGTGATCATCCTTCGACGCGACGGCAATCTGTGCCACGGCGTTAATTGCGGGAATCCGGACTCCGTTGTTACCGCTGCGCACCGGCTCGCCAAGCAGTTGTACGGCCTGTAGTGCCAGGGTGTTGGAAGTTGCCGAGCGCATGATGCTATTCACTGCATCGATTGTCCCCAAACGAATCGGCAGTTGGCCCGCGACCATTGGTTCTTTTAAGGCAGCCAAGGCTACTGATTTGACTGTCGGGTCGGCGGTGCTGTTCGCAGTCTCCGCAACCGCGTACACCGCGGGCATCCGGATATGGTCAGATGCGCTCGCCAACGGTTCTTTCATCAGATTCAGGGCGAGGATCTTCACATCGCTGCTGTCGCTGGCCAGAGCGATCGTCCATACCCGATGAAAGGCGGCCACTCGGGTGCGCGTATCTGCATCTTTGACTTTATCTTTGAGACTGTTCAGCTCCGCCAACTGAGAACCCAGAGTGCCCTGAGCGCTCTGAGCCAATGCTGCTGCAATGCTAATCACGAGTGCAATGGTAAAGGCCGTTATCTTAATGATTCGGTTCATCTGCCTGACTCCTGCATTGAAGCTTGAGAGATGTACGCTAAGCTCGCGGTTCCAGACTGTCGCTTTTGAAAACGCTGGCTTGATCATCTTGAGAGACAATATGCCAATTGGACAACAGGCTTACACAACTGATCTTGGCGCCCAACGCCATCGCTGTCGGAGATTTCAGCGCCTCTCTTCGATGACCTGCTTGATCTGCTCGAAGGCCCAGTCGATCTCCTCGCGCGTGATGACTAACGGGGGAGCGATGCGAATCACGTGGTCGTGCGTCTCCTTGCACAGGATGCCCAGCTCCTTGAGCGCCTCGCAGTAGGGACGAGCCGGAACGTCGAGCTCGATGGCGATCCACAAACCCTTGCCGCGAACTTCGCGCACGTGCGGGCTGCTCAGCATACGCAATTTGTTGAGGAAGTATTCGCCGAGTTCGGCGGAGCGCTCCACCAGCTTCTCATCCACCAGCACCTGCAACGCGGCTCGGGCTACCGCGCAGCCCAGCGGATTGCCGCCGAAGGTGCTGCCATGATCGCCAGGATGGAAGACGCCGAGAACTTCTTTGGAGGCCAGCACCGCCGAGACGGGATAGAAGCCGCCCGACAGCGCCTTGCCAATGATCACCATGTCGGGCCGAGCGCCTTCATGCATGTAGGCGAAGAGCTTGCCGGTGCGGCCCAGGCCGGACTGGATCTCGTCGGCAATAAACAGCACGCGGTTACGGCGGCAGATATCGGATGCCTCGCGTAGGAAGCCTTCAGGCGGAATGACGATGCCGGCCTCGCCCTGGATCGGTTCGACCAGAAATGCACAGGTGTTCGGCGTAATCGCGTTACGCAGCGCCTCGGTATCGCCGAAGGGAATGATCTTGAAGCCGGGAGTAAATGGGCCGAAGCCGTCGCGATATTGCTCATCCGTGGAGAAGCTAACGATAGTCACGGTGCGACCGTGAAAATTATTGGAGCAGACGACGATCTCGGCCTTGTCATCGGGAATGCCCTTGACGGTGTATCCCCACTTGCGCGCGGCTTTGACCGCGGTTTCCACCGCTTCGGCGCCGGAGTTCATGGGCAGCGCCATCTCGTAGCCGGTCAGGTCGTGCAACTGTTCATACAGCAGCGGCAACTGATCGTTACGAAACGCGCGCGAGGTCAGTGTGACCTTGTGCGCCTGCTCGATGAGAGCCTGCAGGATTTTGGGATGGCAGTGGCCCTGGTTCACCGCCGAATAGGAAGCCAGGCAATCGAGATAGCGCTTCCCTTCTACGTCGTAGACCCATACGCCCTCGGCGCGCTGGATGACGACATCGAGAGGGTGGTAGTTGTGAGCTCCGAAAGTGTCTTCGAGCTCGATGAAATCGTTGGTTCGCAGGTGATCTATGACTGGCATGATGTCCTCGGTTAGCAATTAGCAATTAGCTCGTAGGCCCACTGCGATTATGCCTTTGTGCCCAGCCGCCGGCTACTCTCTACTCTTCGGATCAGGGATGCGAGCATACGCTGCGCTTCCTGCGTGTTTCCGCGAGTACCCGGTAATCTTCACTCGGCAACAATCCTAAGTCGCGAGACAAAAGCAGAAAATAGTCCAGCTCAAACAGAGAACCCGCCGCCATATTGAGGAAACGATGGAAATCGCCGTTTCCCGTACGGCCGCATCCTTCAGCAATGTTGGCTGCGACCGAGGAACTGCAACGGGGCATTTGACTAACCAAGCCATACATCTCTGCATCGTCCTCAAATGAAGCACTGAGGCTTCACTAATTGCTAATTGCTAATTGCTAGTTGCTTCTTATTCCTTATCCAACAACATGGTCAGCAGCGCCATTCGAACGTACAGTCCATTCGCGGCCTGACGAAAATACAACGCACGCGGATCGTCATCCACCGTCTTGTCCAGTTCGACGGTTCGTGGCAACGGATGCAAGATCATCGCGTCGGGCCGCATTAGCTGCAGCACCGACGAGTTAATAGCATAGCGCTGCGGTCCCGAAGGTCGAGTCAGCGCCTCCGAGCGCAAGCGTGTCTGGTAGACAACGTCTACTTCCCCCACCACGCGATCGATATCCGACTCCAGCTCATAACGCACGCCGTGGCGGTCGAGATACTGCAGGATATCGTGCCTCATCTGCTGCTCGGGCGGGCTGACGAAGAATATCTTCACCCGCTCGAATTTTGCCAGCAGATAAGCCAGGGAACGGGCAGTGCGGCCGCGATCGAGTTCGCCGATAAAGGCTACGCTGAGGCCATCGAGCGGCCGCTCGCGATAGATGGTGTACAGGTCGAGCAGCGCCTGGGTCGGATGTTGTCCTCCATCGCCATCGCCGGCATTGATGATGGGAACAGCCGAAACCTTGGCGGCGCGGGCTGCCCCTCCCGGCTCGTGATGACGAATCACGATTACGTCGCAATAGCTGCTGATGATGCGAATGGAATCCTCGACCTGCTCCGCTTCGATCTCCGATGAGAAGGCGCGGGCATGCTCGGTCGACAGCACGCGTCCGCCCAGCCGATGCATGGCCGCTTCGAAGGAGAAGCGGGTGCGCGTAGAAGGCTGATAAAACAGGCTGGCGAGAATCCGGTTCTGGTAATCGAGCGTGCCGCCGCGGGCAACGATGCGTTCCATCAGCCGCGAGCGATCAAACAGCTCCATGAGCAGTGGGACCGTGAACTGCTGCGACTCGATCACATGCTTCAGCGTCATGCGGGAACGTCCGGGCTTGTCTTCGTGCAGTCTAGCGGTTGGATGTAGGATGGGCATGGTTTATCCGATTACCGGCAGTTCAAGTTCGGGTGCAACCGGCTCGCTGTCCGCTACCGGGTCGCGCACAATCCGCGTACCCGTGGAACCGGCCACTGCCTCGCACAGCTCCTCAAAAGAAGTAACTACCGCCTCCCGGCCTCCGTGCCGCAAGAAATAAAGGACCGACTCAATCTTCGGTCCCATGTTACCCGGCGGGAAGTGACCTGCGCGATGGTACTGCTCAAGCTCGGAAGCGGTGAGCGACAGGAGCGGCGTCTGGCCAGGCTTTTTGTGGTTTAGATAAACGTAATCGGTGTCGGTCGAGATGGCGAACAGGTCAACTCCGAGCTGAGACGCCAGCAACGCGGAAGCGCGATCTTTGTCGATCACAGCTTCGACGCCCAGCAGCCGGCCTTCAACGCGCATGACCGGAATTCCACCGCCGCCGGTAGAGACCACCAGCACGCCACGCTTCACCAGCGAGCGGATAACGTCGATCTCCAGAATCTCGATGGGTTCCGGCGATGGCACCACGCGGCGATAGCCGCGAGCCGCGTCTTCCACGATGTGCCAGCCCAGAGAACGTTGCTTTTCCTCCGCATCCGCACGCGAATAGAAGGGGCCAATAGGCTTGGTGGGGTGCTGCATGGCAGGATCGTCGGCCGCAACCACCGTCTGCGTAATCAGGCTGACGATGGGAGTGTTCATTCCGGCGGCAGCCAGCTCATTCCCTAACGACTGGGCGAGCAGGTAGCCGATTTCGCCCTGGCTGGCAGCGCCGCAAACGTCGAGTGTCTGGCTGTACACCACGTCGGAGGCGCGCTCGGAGCGCAGCAACTGCGCCCCTACCTGCGGCCCATTACCGTGCGTGATGACGAGCCGATACCCCAGACGAATAAGTCCGACCATCGCTTGGGCGGTGCGCCGGGCATTCGCCAGTTGCTCGAGAATCGTTCCTTTTTCGCCGGCGCGGATGAGAGAATTGCCACCCACCGCGACCAGAGCAGTTCTTAACATGAGAAACCTATGGCTTTCGCTATTCGCTATGGGCTCTTAGCTTTTAGCTCTTAGCTTTTGGCGCATACGATGCCCATCTCCATCGTTTTCCGGTGCGCGCTTCGGCTGCTCCTTGCTGAGGCCCTAGTCAACTCAACACTGGTTCTAATTCGATCCCTAAGAGCTAATGGCCCATATGATGTACCAGCGGCCTATAGCTCGTCCTTCTGGCGAACCGCGAAGAGCGAATAGCGAAAAGCGGCCTTCCTACTTCACTAGCTCCAGCGTCGGTTCGCGCACGACTTCGCGCTCCGGCACTCGCGTCCACTTCATCAACTCCACCATGATCGCCTTCTGGGCATGCAGCCGATTCTCAGCCTGCTGAAAGACGAACGAACGCGATGAATCGATCACCTCGTCGGTGACTTCATCGCCGCGATGCGCCGGCAGACAATGCAGGAAGATAGCGTTCGGCTTGGCGCGCTCAAACAGCTTCATGTTGACCTGATAAGGAGCGAAGATCGCCTTGCGCGCTGCGGTTTCGGCTTCCTGTCCCATGCTGGCCCAAATGTCCGTGTAAATCACGTCCGCTTCGAACGCAGCCAGTTCGGGATCATGAGTAAGGGTGAAGCTGGCGTTGGTGTCCTCGCAGCGCTCCGTCGTCCAAGTGATGGCCTCCGGATCGGGCTCGTATCCCGGCGGCGTCGCCACCCAGACATCGGCGCCCAACTGCGCCCCGGCAAACATCAGCGAGCGAGCCACGTTGTTGCCGTCGCCGATGTACGCCACCTTCAATCCGGCGACCCGGCCTTTTATCTCCAGCATGGTGAGATAGTCGGCCATGGCCTGGCAGGGATGGCTGTAATCGGTCAGCCCGTTGATCACGGGAATACTCGCCGTTCTGGCCATCTCGATCACGATGTCGTGGGAGAAGGTGCGAATCATGATGCCCTGGACCATACGCTCCAGGTTTTTCGCCACGTCAAAGACCGACTCGCGCTTACCGAGGCTGATCTCGGCAGGCGAAAGGTACAGCGGATGGCCGCCCAGTTCCTCGATACCAACGTCGAAGCTAACGCGAGTGCGCAACGACGGCTTCTCGAAGATCATGGCCAGCGTCTTGCCTTTGAGTGCTCCGCTGTACGCGCCCGGATACGCCTTCACCTGCATAGCCACGTGCAGGAATTGCCGTATCTGCTGCGGCGTGAAATTGCGAATCGAGAGAAAATCTTTCGCCGGCATGACTACCTCCCGACTCCGGCCAGCTCCGGCTGATGGGTTTCGGTGAACTTCTCCAAGATGCCGCTCATCGCTGGCTTGCCCAGCTCTTCAATTTCATAGCGGACACGCACGCTGGGTTTGTCCAATTTGATGGTGCGAGCCAAATCGATTGGAGTGGCCACCAACACCAGATCGCAAGGCACGCGCTTGATGGTCTCCTCCAACTCATGGCGCTGCCGGTCGCTGTAGCCCATCGCCGGCAACACCCGCCACAAGTGCGGAAACTTCTCAAACGTCTTCTGGATAGAGCCGACAGCATACGGCCGCGGATCAACCAGCGCCGAGGCATGATAATGATTGGCGGCAACCACGCCCGCGCCGTAGGCCATTTCGCCGTGGGTGAGAGTAGGACCATCCTCGACGACCAGCACCGTCTTGCCGAGGATCGAGTCGGGAGCGGAAACCGTTACCTTGCAAGCGGTCTCGATGACCTGAGCCCTCGGATTGTGCAACGCGATATTGCGCCGAACCGTCTTGATTCCGTCCGGATCGGCAGTGTCCACCTTATTGATGATCAGCACGTCGGCGGTCCGGAAATTCACCTCGCCGGGATAGTAGCCGAGCTCGTGTCCAGGACGATGCGGATCGAGCACCACGATCGCGAGGTCCGGACGATAGAACGAGGTGTCGTTGTTGCCGCCGTCCCACAGAATGACATCTCCTTCCTGCTCGGCCTGGCGCAGAATCTCGTGATAGTCCACACCCGCATAGACCGGAGTTCCTTCGATAATGTGCGGCTCGTATTCCTCACGTTCTTCGATAGTGCACTTTTGCAGGTCGAGATCAGCCAGCGATCCAAAGCGCTGCGCGCTTTGCTCGGCAAGATCGCCATAAGGCATGGGATGACGGACCACAACCGGCTTCCAACCCAGGCGGCGAAGCTCGGAGGCGATGCGCCGCGACACCGGGCTCTTGCCGCAACCAGTGCGAACGGCACACACCGAGACGACCGGAACCTTAGCGACAAGTTGGGTGTGTTCCGCACCGAGCAGCCAAAAGTCGGCGCCGGCGGCGATCGCGCGCGATGCCAGGTGCATCAGCGTGGCATAGGCCACATCGCTGTAGGAGAAGACGACCACATCCACGTGCTGCTCGCGGATGATCTCCTCCATCTTGCTCTCTTCGAGAATGGGAACTCCGACCGGATAGAGGTCGCCGGCCAATTGCGTCGGGTACAGGCGTCCCGCAATGTCGGGAATCTGGTTGGCGGTGAAAGCTACGACCTGATATTCCGGGTTGTCACGAAATAGCACGTTGAAATTGTGGAAATCCCGTCCAGCAGCTCCAAGGATGAGGACACGTTTCATAGCACGTTAAAAGCGTCATTAGACCCATGAGGTGGGGACACTTTTCTCCTAGTGATATGGTGTACCGGCGCTCGGCAGGTGCGCTGTGAGACCGGTCACGTGGCGTTGAGACATGAAACCGCGGCAAAACCGCGGCGAAGTGACGAACCTCACATCGGGATGTGATAAGCCCGGGACGCTGAATCAAGGGTGGAAGAACTCGTCGCGGCACAGGATTAGCCGCGAGACTAGAATGTCAGAATGCCAGCAAGCAAGCGTGTTGGAATTCTTTCCGTCAGGCTGCCCGCAGCCGAGTTGCGCCGCATCAAGAGCTTAGCCGCAAACCGCGGTATCACTTTGCAAGAAGCCGTTCACCAGGCGCTTGGTCTCTGGGCTCTCTGAACCGAGCCGATGCCATCCGTTCCCTTAGATGCGCTGGAGGGCTCTCTCGCCGGCATCGATGTGAAGAAGATAATGCGAGAGGACCGCAAGGCCGAGCTCGCCAAGGACAGGGCGCGGGTTAGATGAGCGACTTCGTCCTGGATGCCTGGGCCGTCATAGTTTGGCTCAAGCGTGAACAACCGGTCGCTACGTAGTTTCCAAATTGCTGGGTCTGGGACGCTGGTTTAGAGCAAGCCTTGTAGGAATAGAAAAGAAAGTTGGAGCAGAGTACCCAGCCTGCGAATCGCACGGCGGCGATCCCACCTCACAGTGTCTTATGTCGTTATCAGGTCCCTTTTCCCAAATTGGAAATACCTATGGTGGATATACTGCCGTTCTTTGGTGCACGCATGAACACCTACTCACCGCTGCGCGGTTCCTTCTTGTACAGATGCAGTTGAAGAAGCTACGTGAATCAGCTCCCGAAGTTGATGCCGCCGCAATACAGCAGCAACTTACGGCGATCAAAACATCCCTTGGCAGAATAAAGACGATTAACACTAAAGTCGGGAACTTGGGTGACACCGCGGATGCGATCTCAAGGGAAGCGGACGAACTGAAGAAGGAAATCACAGCATATCTGGCGAGCATAGAGGATTCACTTCGAATGGCAAGAAAGCCGGTTACCTCTGCGCCGAGTACGGTAGGTCTTCCGCCCGTAACCGTCAGCAACAACTGAGCCAGCCGACAGCACATCACTCAGGCTGCATCTGCTTAAGTGGCCGTCCGGGTCGGATCAGCCTAAGTGCTCTCGCGCTCCGCGATGTCCGCCTTCGCCTGATTGCGCTATCATGTAGGAGCGCAAGATCGCGTTAATACGGGTCTGGTAACCGCTGCCCTGTTGCTTGAGCCACTCCACAATGTCATGGTCAACCCGGATGGTCAGTCGGTCCTTGGGCTCGGGCATGATGAGCTTTGCCCTGTTCCAGAAGGACCTGCCCAGCTTGGGGATATCGGAGTAGTCGATCTCCGCATCGCTCATCTCGCGCAAGCGCTTGAAGTCAGTTTTGCCCTTGGTCCTTGCTGCTGAGGTGGTTCTTGTAAGCTTGCCTTTCATGCCGGTTTGCCCTCCTCGCCGAAATGATCCGCCGCCGTTCACCGCGCATTACGTAGACCACCACGATTTCGATGTCCTCTATACGACCGATGGTGAATATGCGCTCTTCACCGTGCCGAGTCTCAATCTTCTCGAAAATCGGCCCTTCAAAGACTCGCTTGACGTCCTGGAAATCAATGTGATGCTTTGCGAGGTTCGACTCTCTCTTGCTCTCGTCCCACTCAAATAGCATCTTGCGTCCCTGACCGGACGACAAACTTTTGCCGTGTGCACAGTGCGTACATATCTTACCACGCTGGCCGTGGTGGTGCGAAACTCACATCGCCATGTGACCCACGTCACTTCCTCTTGGTACGCGTCTGGACCACAATCGAACCATCGTTCGATAGCTGGGTGAGCTTCCCAACTGCAACGTAATTCCAGGTGCGATGGCGAGTCGCAGGGCACAACCAAATCCCGTCGACGCGCCCGCAAAGAGAAAGGGCTGCAATGGCCAAAGGTTCGGTGCAGATCGTAGTCGAGCGCTGTAAAGCCTGCGGTTTCTGCGTGGAATTCTGTCCCACTCATGTCTTGGCGCTCTCTTCCGCGTTCAATGCCAAGGGGTACCACACGCCCTACATGGTCCATCCGGAGAAGTGCAGCGGTTGCGACCTGTGTGGCATGTACTGCCCCGATTTCGCGATTTTCGGCTTTAAGCAGCCGGCACTACCCATAGAAGCCTCGGAAAATCCCCACCCAAGCACAGGAAGCTTGGACGGGGCACCCGCCGCAGTTGCCGTCGAGACCGGCGAAACCAAGGAGGAGCTCGATGCACGCTGAAGCCGCTGGAGTCATGACCGGCTCGCACTTTCTTGATGGCGATCATGCCTGCTGTGAAGGCGCATTGGCCGCAGGGGCACGCTTCGCCTCCGGTTACCCCATCACGCCCTCGACGGAAGTGGTCGAGCGCTTCGCCGCCCGCATACCGACGGTTGGGGGAACCTTCATTCAGATGGAAGACGAACTTGCCGCCTCGATCACGCTTCAAGGCGCGGTGTGGGGCGGAGCTAAGGCGTTTACGGTGACTTCCGGGCCGGGCTTCTCGCTGATGATGGAGCACATCGGATATGCCGCGATGACCGAGACGCCCTGCGTCTTTGTGAACGTGCAGCGCGGCGGACCTTCCACCGGACTGCCGACCCTTCCCGCCCAGGCCGACATGATGCAGGTGCGTTGGGGATCGCACGGCGACTACGAGATCATCGCGCTCTGCCCTAATTCGCCGCAGGAATGCTTCGACCTGACAATTACCGCATTCAACTACGCCGAGAAGTATCGCTGCCCGGTGTTCGTCATGATGGACGAAGTGGTCGGCCACATGACCGAGAAAGTCGTTATTCCGGCTCCGGAGGAGATCGAGGTCGAGCCGCGGCGCTACACCACACTTCCTCCCGAAGCATTTCTGGCCTTCCAACCGAACGCGGACCTGGTTCCTGATATGCCCCGCGTCGGAGAGGGCTACAACGTGCACGTCACCGGCCTGACCCATGACGAGCGTGGATATCCCGATATGCGGCCTGTGGTGCAGGACAGGCTAGTCAAACGGCTGCAAGAAAAGATCACGAAGAATGCCGACGACATCGTCCTCTTCGAGGAAGACCAGATCGAGGGCGCAGAGGTGGTCGTGGTCTCCTACGGCATCACCTCGCGAGTGGCGCAACGCGCCATCGAGATGGCGCGGCAGAGAGGCGTGAAAGTCGGCAAGTTCCGCCTGATCACCGCCTGGCCGTTCCCGGCAAAGCAGATTGCAAACATCGCCACCAAGGTTAAGGCGCTGGTGGTGCCGGAGATAAACCTGGGCCAGATGGTGCGCGAGGTAGAGCGCGCGGTGGCCGGACAAGCGATTGTCCGTCTCGTGCCGCACGCCGGCGGCAGCGTACACCGTCCGGAAGACATTCTGCAGGCCATTATGGAGGTGGCACGATGAGCGAAGCGACCGTTGAAACCCCTCAGAACCCGGTCGAGCAGTTTCTGCGTATGGATCGCATCCCGCATATCTGGTGCCCCGGATGCGGCATCGGCACCAGCGTGAACTCCTTCGCCCACGCACTCATCGATGCCAAGATCGACGTCAAGAACCTGGCGATTGTCTCCGGCATCGGCTGCACGGGGCGCGTCGCCGGTTACGTCAACCTGGATTCGTTCCACACCACGCATGGCCGCGCGATTCCCTTCGCCACCGGACTGAAGCTGGCTAATCCCAAGCTCAACGTGGTGGTGTATTCGGGCGACGGCGACCTCTTCGCCATCGGCGGCAATCACCTGATTCACGCCGCGCGGCGCAATATCGATCTGAAGGTTGTCTGCATTAACAACCTGATCTACGCCATGACCGGCGGGCAGACGGCGCCAACCACCCCGGGATCGGTCATCACCTCGACCAACCCTTACGGCACCTACGATCCGGCGTTCAACCTGCCCTACTTAGTGGAAGCGGCAGGAGCGGTTTACGTGGCGCGCTGGACGGCGTTTCACGTGCGGCAGTTGGCGCGCTCCATGCAGGAAATGTTCGCCAAGAAAGGATTCAGCTTCATCGAAGTGCTGTCGCCGTGTCCGACGCTGTATCAGCGCCGCAACAAGATGGGCGACGGGCTGGACACCATGAAGTTCTACAAGCAGGTCAGCAAGGTTCGCAATGGCGCTCCCACCAGCGAAGTTGGACTGACCAAGAGCGGCGAGATCGTCGTCGGTAAGTTTGTCGATCGCGAGCGCAATGATTATGGCGACCTGATGCACGACACTTTGGCCGACGCTCTAGGAGACGAGTACGTGGAAACGGAGGCGTGTACATGCCAGTAACGGAGATCCGTATTGCAGGCTTCGGGGGACAAGGCGTCATCCTGTCGGCCGTCGTGATCGGCAAGGCAGGCTGCATTTTTCAGGCAGGTTACTCGACGATGACCCAGGCCTTCGGGCCGGAGGCGCGTGGCGGGGCTTGCAGCGCGCAGGTGATCCTATCGGATAGCCCCATACTCTATCCTTACGTGACAAAACCCGACATCCTGGTCGTGATGTCGCAAGAGGCGTACGCGCTTTTCAGCCCGCAAATTAAGTCCGAGGGTATTCTGGTCATCGAGGAAGACCTGGTGCGCATTGGCGAGCTGCCGGCGGGAGTCCGCGTGTACAGCGTCCCGGCCACTCGTCTGGCTGAAGAGCTGGGCAAGAAGATGGTGCTGAACATCGTCATGGTCGGCTTCTTCGGGGCGGTATCGCAGGTGCTGGACCCTGACGCCCTGCGCAAGGCCGTAGCCGCATCGGTGCCGGAAGCGTACCGCGAGCTGAACCTGAAGGCGTTCGACAAAGGCTTTGAGTACGGGACCAAAGCGTTGACGGAAACCATCGTGAAACAAGAACCGTTAGTAGCTGTGGGAGCACTCGAATCGTAAGCCGCGATAATCGAATAGCGAATCGAGCCGGCAGAGTATCGCCGGCTCTTTCTTTTCCACCCATGATGTGAGCGCCCTGGGGCAACGGCAACGGCGCGCCTCCTCATCTTCTCCAGGAGGAGACAAAGCAATGCCCAACAACAGCAGAAGCACTCGCGACGAAGACGCCGGCAAGGGTACGGTGGAGCGGCAGCCGCCAGAGCGGAAAACCGACGTTTCTATGGCAGGACAAAGCGGTCACCGCGATCAGGATCCACTGCTGAAGTCGAGCGACAGCGACTTCCCCGAGCCGGGACAGAACGAAGAGCACACCGGCGAGCCGCATGCGAATAATGAGCTGAATCAGGACACGGAGGTCAATCCAGAGGGTCTGACGCAAGATCAGGGTCCCGGGTTTCGCCAGAAGCAAAACCAGAACCGCGAGAAAGACGATCCACTGGCGGCATGAGCAGCTGCTCAATAGCTCTCGGTATATTGCTCGTCACGATCCGGCCGCAGATGTCCCGCTCACTGGTTTGCATCGTCGCCGAAAGTACGCAATGCAAATTCGAACCCCGATGGGCTGACCTTCACGTTGCCCTGGTAGGGACGATCGATGTCGGCAATGGCAACCAGCACCAGTGAAATCAGAAAGCTAAGCACCACCACCTGTAAGAGGTGAAAGCGAAAATTCGGAACACCGAAAAAACAGGAGGCTGCGACGGTAATAATGCCGCCTGTAATCAGCACCACCCACAAAATGCCGGGTAGCATCTCCTGGCTTTCCATGATGCGGATGCGGCGATGTTCGGTGAGTCCGCGTAAAGTACTGATGAGTTCGCCGAGGGCGAGCGAGTCGTCAGCACTCGGCTTAATGCCTGCCGCCAGGTTCCACATTTGAGTGACCATCCGTCCGCCCTGCGGAGTAACCTGGTCGTTACTCAGGGATGGAAACTCCGTTTGGATTGCATTCTGAGCATAGCGCCGGGCAAGATCCTGCATCGCCTGGCGCGTAGGACCGGGCAACTCTCCGCTAATGCGAAAAACATTGACCAGGTCATTGGCTTCCCGTTCCGCATTCACCTGTGCCTGCTGGTACATGTTCCACACTCCGGAGAGCATGAACGCGAGCAGCACGGCGTAGGTGGTGCCGATCACAGCGACCACGGCACCGGTGAAGTCATTCGACTCCTTACGGGAGTGCGCACCAGAAGTCCGGGTCACGGCAAACAAGAAAAACGCTGCCGCTCCAACGCAACCGACGACGATGAGAATGTTGCCTACCACAATGGCCAATCCGTTTCAGAACGATCAGGAAGCTTACACTCGATTTGCGCCGTTCGCAAAGTACTGGCCGCCGCTCCTCGGCAGGACTGGTACCGGCTGATCGCCTACAAAACTGTCGATAGCTGCTGCATGAGAAGAAACACGGCATTTTTGGCCCGCTAGGTTTAGAATCTCAACCGCTCCCTCGATGAGCTAAGGAGAACCAATGAAATACGCGGTCCGCAGTTTTCTGTTGTGCGCGCTTGGACTGGTCTTCGCGACTGCCGCATGGGGTCAGTGGTCATCCGACCCTGCCCAAAACCTCGCCTTGTCGAATATCCCTGGGGCCGATCAGGTGCAGCCCAAGCTGCTGCCGCTCCCGGACAACAGTTGGTACGTGAGCTGGTTCAACAACAATCCTAACGATCCTCCACCAAACGGCTACGACGTTTACTATCAACTGCTCAATCCCACTGGCGTCGAACAATTCCCGCATGATGGCATTCAAGTAGCGAAGCTGACCCTCAGCTCCACGGAAGATTACGGACTCGCTCTCGATGCCAATGGCAATGCCCTGCTGGCCTTCCAGGACGACCGGAGCGATCCCAACAACCCGCAGATCACCGCCGCAAAAATGAGCCCGACTGGGCAGGCGCTGTGGGGACCCAATGGCGTCGCGCTGACCTGGGACTCCGCTTTCCACGCCTCACCCAAGGTAACCGTGACCAGCGACGGGAATATCGTTGTTGCCTGGACGAACGACAACGCAGTCATGCTGCAGAAGCTCGATCCCAGTGGCCGTACTCTGTGGGTGGGAACGACTGCGGCCAACCATAACCTTACTCTGCAGGAATCGGGTTTCGACTATTCCCTAGCCGACCTGCATGCCGCCGACAACGGCTCCGTCATCGTCTCGTGGGTGCGCAACCACGGATTCGGGTCGAACAATTACCTGTACGCCAACAAAATTTCGGCGACCGGACAATTGCTGTGGGGAGCAGGGCACGTCAAAGTTTTCGACGGCGGCTCTCTGCAATTTGGCGAGTTCCCCTACTTCACTCCTGACGGCAGCGGCGGCGCTGTGTTCTCGTGGTACAGCAACAGCCCGAGCTTGCAAGTGTATGCACAGCACATCTTGTCGGACGGCACAGAGGCCTTCGGCCACAATGGCTCGGTGGGGTCAACGAACGGAGCAACCATCCGGGTCGACCCATCGGTTTCGTACAACCCGGCAACTCAGGAGACCTTCCTCTTCTGGACGGAAGAGAATTCGCTGCAAAGCCTGAACGGCGTCTCAGGGCAGAAATTCAACTCCGCCGGCGCGCGTCAGTGGACGGACAACGGCCTGACGATCGTGCCGCTGGGGTCGGACTCGCAGATTTTTGTACAGAACGTGCAGATCGGCACTGGCGCGCTGGTCTTCTGGTTCGATCAGCCGGGCTTTGGATCGGGAACCATCCAGGCCATCAAGCTGGATGGAACGGGCAGCACGGTCTGCACACAATTCCCTGTCTCCTCGGCCTCATCGAACAAAGGGCGCTTGGCGGCGGGGATCGCTTCCTCCGGACTGGCAGCGCTCACCTGGGAAGATCAGCGTAACGGCGAGAACGATATCTACATCCAGAACGTGAATCCCGACTGTACCCTGGGAATCGAGGCTCGCTTAGCAAGGAAGTAGCAAGTCTGGGGTACCGCACCATGAATCGTAATCGGCAAGGGGGAGCGGTCAGCCGCTCCCCCTTGCCACTCACCGCCGAACAAGCGGGTCCGCATACGGGCGGCTCGGATGAGTCCACTGTGCAAATTGAGATGAAGATGACGCCGTTCGGGCTAAACCGGCGGCAAGGCGCTTGAGACGGATGGCCGAGGTCTCGGTGCAGCTAACAGACTCAGGAGGGCGGGGCTTGTCTGAGGTGGGAACCTAGAGGCTCCGCACGAATCGTCTGCAACTCTGGCGCCTGCCGATGCGACCTCGCCCAGATCCGAACGCCAATCACTACAATGAACAACGAAAGTCCCAGCGGCAAGGCGATTCTGGTCAGTTCAACGCCAAATAATTCGGCGCCGCCCAGACTGAAGGCGAAGATCACGACAATAATGCCAAGCGCGCGCGACGCCGCCCTGGCTTTGGCTTCGCCGAAGGCCGCGAGACGCACCGTGGAAGCAGCGAAATATCCGTCCAAGCCGTCGACCAAAATCATCCCCAAGGAAAACGCAGCGCCAACCAGGAATGCATTATTTTGGCCGGCGAGAATGAGTGCCGAAAGCTGCGAGCCGGTCTCAAATCCTGCTGCCAGAAGCATCCCGAGCAGAATTGGTTGAGCAACGATGATGTGTTTATGAACCGGTGGCTGGTTAGGACCACGTAAGAGTCTCCATAAGTTGACAGCGCCTATCAGGATCAGGCTCCAAGGTCCCAGGAATGCAAATCGACCTGCCAGTATGTGTCCGATTCCGACTGCCAGAAGAATGACGACCGTGCCGTGACCCAACGCGAACAAGACGCCGTTGCTGGCGCGAGGACGAATGCGGGTTAGCCCATCAATCGCCGCAAGGTGGTCAGGGTCGGTGCCGTGGCGCATGCCGAGAGCGGCGGCGATGAGGATGACTGAGTTCATTCGTGTACCGTGTTGACCTGGGGGACGACTCGTTTAATTTACGAAATAGTGCCGGCGCTCTGGACAACTTGCTCCGTTGGCAGGGCAGCTATTGAATCTGCTCTTCGGAACGGATCGAACCGCAGTTCGTTGAGCTCACGAGGAAGTGGTAGCGCACGTCCTGCTTCTGCGCTATCCAAGGCCCATTGCAACAGCGCCGAGTAATCGGCGAACTCGCGTAAACGTCCCAGCCACAGCGTCTGCTCGCTGGAAGAGATACTCACCACATTCGAAAGGTCGCAAGGCCCAAGGCACCCGCTAATGGTCAGTTGAATGTTCTTCTTGAGCCCGTGTTTTTTCCACTGTTCTTTCATCCATTCGACCGGGACCTCGGGATGTCCTTTTTCCACCGACCCGCAGCAACATCCGCGACAAAGCGACACGTATGCGACGCGAACGCGCTTCGTTTGTATCGGATTTACGGTCAAATGGGACATGCGCGATCCTCCGGCCCTGACAGCTTCCAACTATCAGGCACTCCTGCTTTCAGAACGGTAAACCAGGTGTTCGGTAACTCGGTAAGAAGAACGCAATCATGCGGGACAGCAAGCGCACATCAGGCTGAGTCCTGCGCCTGCTGCCGTCCGGCAATATCTCTATAGCCCACGGTACTGCCCTTAGACTTCTTCCAGCCGGGATCGGACAATACGCATGCGACTGGCGATATCGCCCTCGGCCACCAGGCCGCGGCTCAGCATGGTATGGACAAGCGCAAGCAGCTGGCGTTCCGGCGAAGGAACGTCGCTATACACCGACTGCGCCAGCTCATCCTCAGTGTTGCGCCGTTCGAGCGTAGGAAGCGCCCCGCCGGCCGCAAGACAGTCGCACATTGCGGCCAGACTAGTCTTCCACGGCGGATTGGGATTGGTCACGCCGTAGTGTGGCGCAAGCACTTCCCACTCCTTCCCTCGATTCCGCATAGACTCGAGCAATTCGATACGGCTGAAATCCGCATCCCGGTTCGCACTCATCAGTCGGCCTCCGCATGGTGTGAACTTTCGACTGGCCGGCGCGCCTTATGCATGGGGTGAACATCAACCGTTCGGCCGGGCTTGGGCAAGGCGACCCCGATCATGCAATCGCGGGTGACGATCGCCGCCAGTTGCTCCTCTGTCCAGTTTTCGGTGCCTGAAGGCCGCACAGGAAGGACCATGAAGCGGCACTTCTGATTGGAGTCTTCGACCCGTATCTCTACCTCGGGAGGAAGAATCAAACCGAACTCCGCGAGGACTTGACGAGGCCAGCGGACAATCCGGCGCCGGTAGTTCGTTGTGCGATACCACTCGGGGGACATACCAAGTAAAGGTCGGGGATAGCACGAGCACAGCGTGCAAACAATAATGTGATGCAATGCTGGCGTATCTTCAAGGATGCGAAGATTCATGTAATCGCTGGGCGTGCCAAAGCCGGTGGGTTCTGCCCAGTCAACTCCGACCTCCTTGCATGCCTTGACCGGATCCGCTAAGGCGCGCGCCTTGAAGTCAGGATCCGTCCAGGCCTTGGCGACCAGCCGGGAGCCGCCCGCCGGTCCGATTGATTCCGCCCATTCGGTGAACCTACGATGGTCCTCCGCGGTAAAAAGGCCGTGTTCGATGGCAAGCTCCCGCACCGCAATTTCCAGGACCTCGAAGTCCGTTATTTCTTCCACCATCGGCGCCTTTGGGTGGAGGTGCTCTGCGCCGCCATCACCGTGAGAATGTTTGTCGCTCATGCACTGTCCTCTCTGCGTCTGTCCTTTATTTTCCAGCAGGCTCGAGCCAGCGATCCGGGCACTCGGTCTGCAGCGTGTCGTTGTCGAACGCGTACTCCGGCCAAAGGTCCTTTTGGCGGAAGCGCACAATGTAGTACTGTTCGAGACGGCCGTCCCAGTTGAAGGCTTCATCCTCGGGGATGAGATCCTGATAGGTGTACGCCGCGACCGTCCCCACAACACCCCGCGTGTACATCTGGCAGCGGGTGTAGAAGAGGTACGGCACATCCCTCACGCGAACGCGGTCGCCCACTTTAAAACGGGGCTGCGCGCTAGCGTTGCCCTGCGGATTTTTCCGATCCTTGCCTTGTTTCATGGCGAGACTTCACCTCCGCAATTTTGTCCAACAACTCCGCCAGCGAAATATGTTTCTTGTCGACCAGCATCCGTGCTGCGGACCAAATCCAACGTCCGTAATACGGGAGGCCAACATACATCGTGTAACCCAAATCGTTATCCGCTCGCCGGCGCCTTTCCTCGGAACTCCATACGCCCCTCCAGCCCAGCACTTCGCAAGTCACGTAGGTGTTGAGTTCCCACTGCTCTTCTTCCTTTTCCTCATAGTAGACGGGAACGTCGAACTGGCCGCCCACATCGTGGGGTGGGTGCATATAGGCGTCATACAGAGAGCTGGGAATCTCGTAGTTCCAGTTTTGTGGGACATGAATCGCGGGCTGTAGGGAGCCAATGACCTCTTCTTGTTGTTGAAGCTTGCTCCGTGACGCCATGGTCGTACCTCTCCTCTTTGTCGCGTTGATAGTTGTTCGTCTGCAACAACGACATCGTGCAAATTCGACCCTTCGCCGACTGGGTCTTTATTAGTTTTGTTGGCCGCTAAATGCAGCAATGTCAAAACGGCCTGGCTGCGCAAGTACCGATCGTGCCGAAAGCCTACACCTGAGGCCCCTTCAGATTGTCTGTTAGTCCAGCGGTAATGGATGCAGGTCGGCCTTCAGCAGTCGACCGCGTATGCGCGACAAATAGCTTTTCCAGCTTTGATTACGCGTGTTGCCGCTTTTCAAATTCAGCCATTTTCTTCCCAACTTTTGGCTGCCTTGTTGAATTAGCTACAGTGCGACTGCGTATCGAACGGTCGCGGCCAAAGTACCGGGTGATTGAATTGTGAAAAGTGGCAAAAAAACGTGAGGGCAGAGTGTCTAAAACTTGAGAGATATCTGTCAATGGGACTTAAGTGGGTTTACCAGGAAACTAACACGTCGCAGGCGATTCCGAAGGCGGGTCTGCTCATGAATAAGGACCCAGCTCAGAGCGCAACTGCGCAGGCCTCTTCTTGCTTTTCCTTTTTTGTCTTTGCGATTGAGAGCAGCTCCACCGCCTTCTGCGCAATGTGCTCGGCGCTGACTTCGAACTCCTTGATGAGCTCCCATGGTGCACCGGAGTCGCCGAAGCGGTCTTTTACGCCTATGGCGCCGGTAATCACCGGCACACCGAATAATCCGGGACTCTCGGTCAAAATGCCGCTCACGCGCCACGCCAGTGCGCCGATCTGGTGCTCTTCGGCGGTCACGATCACCCCGGTCTCCTTGGCGGCACGAACGATTGCGGTTTGGTCGATGGGCTTCATGGTATGCAGGTTGATGACGCGCGTTTCGTAGCCGAATTCTTTCTTCAGGATCCACGCCGCGCGCATGGCTTCCGGAACCATCGGCCCGCAGGCGATGACGCTGAGGTCTTCCTGCTCGTCTTCGTAGCCGCTCGCCAGCACCGTCTCGAAAGCATCGATCATCTCCGGCCCTTCACGGCGGAGACGGCTGACATTGGCGACCCCGAAGACAAAGGGCGTGTCGGCGCGCGTGACAATCGGGGTGGCTTCGCGGGCAAAGCGAATGTACTTCGGCCCCACGTGCTCTAACAGCAGGTAATCGGTGGCCTTGCGCGTCTCGATCGCATCGCAGGGGACGACCACGGACATATTCGGCAATCCACACATGGCAAACAAATCCTCCAACGCCTGATGGGTTGCGCCGTCGGGGCCAACAGAGACGCCGCCATGCGCCCCGGCAATCAGCACATTGAAGTTGCCATAGCATATCGAGACGCGAATCTGGTCCAGATTGCGGGCAGCGGCAAAGGTGCCGTAGGTGCCGAAGACCGGCAGCTTGCCGTCGCGGGCCAGCCCCACCGCAGCGGCGGTTGCCGACTGCTCGGCAATGCCCATGCTGATCCAGCGATTTTTGCGTTCGGGACTGCTGGCATAGAAGTCGCTGATGGTGATTGAACCGGAGATATCGAGCCCGAGGCAAACCACCCGCTCATCGCCGCCGTTGTTCTTCAACGACAGCCCGAAACCCTTGCGCGTGGGCTCCATGGTCACCCGCATCTGGCTGGTGCTGTTCCACCAGTACTCGCGCGAGAAGGCCGGCATTTTCGCGGCCAGTGTGGCTTCCACTTCGGCTTGATATCTCCTGGCTTTCGCCAGCAGCGCGTCATACGCGATCACTTTTTTCAGGCCGAGTTGTTCCAGGCCCTTCACCATCTCGTCATAGCTGGGAGCCTTGCCATGCCAGCCGGCAACGTTCTCCATGAAGCTGACGCCTTTGCCTTTGACCGTGTCGGCAAGGATCACAGTGGGCTTGCCGGAAACCGGAATATTCTTTGCTTTTTGCAGCGCCTCTACCACTTGCGCCATGTCATGGCCTTCGACCTCGATGACTTCCCAGCCGAAGCTGCGATAGCGCTCGTCCAGCGGTTCTACCGTCATCACGTCTTTCACCCACCCATCGATTTGCAGGCGATTGCGATCGATGATGGCGACCAGGTTGTCGAGCTTGTAATGCGAAGCCTCCATCACCGCTTCCCAGACGTTGCCTTCCTGCTGCTCGCCATCGCCCATGATGCAGAACACCGTGTGGTTGCTGCTGTCGAGTTTGCCCGCTAACGCCATACCGACGGCAATGCTAAGACCTTGGCCCAGCGATCCGCTCGAGACTTCAACACCGGGCAGCTTCAGCCGGTGCGGATGCCCCTGGAAGGGCGAATACAGCTTGCGCAGGGTGACGACGTCCTCAATGGGGAAGTAGCCCGCGAAAGCCAGTCCAAGATACAGCGCCGGAGCCTTGTGTCCGCCTGACCAGATAATGCGGTCGCGCTCTCTCCAATCGGGATTATTGGGATCGTGATTGGCAACCTTCAGGTAAAGGGCTGCGACGATATCCATCATCGACAGCGTGCCTCCGGAATGACCAGAGCCGGCGGCGCACAAAGCGACCAGGTCATAACCGCGCATCAGGCGGGCGGCTTGTTCTAATTCCTCGATCGAGAAGTCGCGGACAGTGGCTTTGGAGAAGGCGTTCAGAACAGGCATGACAATCCTAGGACTGCAGATGTGCTCTCAGCACTTGGCACTGGGCACTTTGCAGTTGGCGCTCGGTATTCGATTTTGGCTTATTGCCAAATGCCAAGTGCCAGGTGCTAAATGCTCACAGGGGACCCCGATAGCCAAGGCTAGGCGGTTAACAAACAGCCGGTCTGTGAGATACATCACGAGGGGTTGTGACGCTCAGCAGGTTGCTGAAAAACTCGAAGCGGCAGATCCCTCGCGGGCTAAAGAGACTGTGTTGCAACCCGGTGTCGCCGCTCTGCGGCTCGGCTTTTCTCCCATTTGACGCGTGGGCTTACGCCCACGCCTAACATCATGTCGCCGCTGGCGCGGCTAGTTTGGCCGCGCCGCGAGTTGTTTGTTCCACCACGAAATTGCGGGGGCGGTCGCGACACAGTCTCTAAAGCCCGCTCGGGACACACCGAATAAAGGACTCATACGGTGGCCAAAAGTGTATGGGTGAGAACTCACCTTATCCTTGGCGGTGGAACATGATCCGCGAAAATCCAGCCCCGCAGGGGCGGCTATGTCGTTAGCCCAGGATGAAGCGAAGCGGAATCCTGGGTGGAGTGGGA
Organism: uncultured Acidobacteriaceae bacterium; assembly: GCA_963785825.1. Taxonomy (GTDB): domain Bacteria; phylum Acidobacteriota; class Terriglobia; order Terriglobales; family Acidobacteriaceae; genus Bog-257. The sequence goes on from CAWAWQ010000006.1 coordinate 993,078, forward strand.
AATTATTCCCAGCCGCGTGGCGGCGACACCGTTCTCACGCCGACACTAAAGGCCCGCACCCAAACAGTTTATACATCGAGTTTTTCAGCAGCCTGTCGGAACGGCCACGGCCGCTCGCTTGGCAAGGAGTTGTTCCGGCGGCTCACTTTACAGCCGCTCTCCCGCTAATATTTGCTTGTACTTGGTCCCGATATGCCGCTCACGCTGGACAGCTCCATTTCAAGCGCCGCCAGCGAAACCGTGATGTCCCGGATGGAGTAGAAGATGGAGACAACCAGCGAGATCAGGCACAAGGCAAAGAATGGCAGGGCTACAAAATCATGTTGCATGCGGAATACGTGCTCGATGAACAGCGACAGGATCATCAAGGTCACGAGGAAGATGCTGACCAAGGCATAAATCATGGACCCGCGTAGCAGGCGGGCCCGCTGGTGGGTATGCTGCAGCTGCTGTTCCAGGTGGCGAACGTCAGCACTCTCGGGCTCGCGGGTGGCAACCTCCCGCATCAGCAGCCGCGCGCGATCGATTGCCCGGCCATAGCGGTTGGTGATGCTGAGCAACAGCAGGCCGATTCCGGAGATGACAATCACCGGCGCGATGGACGCCGTCAGGATCTGGACCACAGAGATGGTCGGCATGGAACTTGCTCTCCCCCAGCGCTAGTGAAGAAAACCCTCGGAAACAACTTCGGGTCACCGCAGCGGATGCACCGGCAGAATACAATGTTCTGCTGATCGAGGGCCAGAGATGCAGACAGCGGACGTGGTGATCATCGGGAGCGGGATCGTCGGCGCTAGTATCGCGTGGCACCTGACCGAGGCCGGCTGCCGCAATGTCCTCCTACTCGAGCGCGAAGCTCACCAGGGCAAAGGCTCCACCGGAAAAAGCATGGGCGGCGTGCGCGCCCAGTTTGCCACCGCACCAAATATTCAGATGTCGCTGTATTCCATTCCCTTTTATGCGGCGTTCGAAGAGCGGCTGGGACATCCTTCGGAATACCGCGCACAAGGATATCTGTTCGTTGCCACCAGGGCGTCACATCTGGAGTACCTGGAAACCAATCAGAAGCTGCAAAAGCAGCTGGGGCTCAAGCAAGCGCGCATGATGTCGCGCGAGGACATCGTGGACATGGTCCCGCAGTTGCGCGCAGATGATGTACTGGGCGGAAGCTTTTGTCCTACGGATGGCTTTGTCGATCCGTACAGCGTGATGGTCGGTTTCACCACTTGTGCTTGCGAACAAGGAGCCACGCTCTGGCGATCGGCCGAGGCCACCGCGATCAACCGTGATGGCGACGCCGTTAGCGGAGTGGAAACCACGCGTGGCCCAGTGAGCGCGCGCGTCGTGATCAATGCCGCAGGCCCGTGGGCTGCCGGAGTTGCAGCTCTCGCCGGAATTGACCTTCCCGTCGAACCGCTGCGCCGGATGCTAGTTCCCACGGAGCCATTCGATGGCGTCTCGCACGCACTTCCCATGGTGGTTGACATGAACACCGGCTTTCATTTCCGGCCTGAAAGCCGCGGTTTCCTGCTGGCGTGGAACGATCCGCAGGAAACGCCGGGCTACAAGAGCGACTTCGAGCCGTCATTCATCGAGAAGATTCTGGTTCATGCGGCCGACCGCGTGCCTTGTTTCGAAAATCTCGCGGTTAATCCCAAGCGGGCGTGGGCGGGATTGTACGAGATGTCTCCCGATCACCACGCCATCATCGGCCCGGTCGCCGAGGTGCCCGGCTTCTTCTGCGCTAACGGATTCAGTGGTCATGGCGCGATGCATGCCCCGGCGACAGGAAAGATGGTTGCCGACCTGGTACTGCACGGCAGGACCGATGTCATCGATAATGTTGAGGTGCTGAGTCCGGCGCGCTTTGCCAAGGGCGAGTTGTTACACGAAACCGCAGTGCTGTAGTCACGAGATGGGCCTTATCGGCAAGACGATTTCCTTATGAGCATTCCTTTGATCAAACTGAAGCACACTGACCTGGAAGTATCGCGATTCTGTTTTGGCACCATGACGTTCGGCAAGCCGCTCGATCAGACCGGCTCGACACAACTGGTGAACCGCTGCATCGATGCCGGAATCAACTTCTTCGATACGGCGAATATGTATCAGAGCGGAGTCGCCGAAACCATGCTCGGCCATGCCATCAAGGGCAAACGCGACCAACTGGTGATCGCCAGCAAAGTCTTCTTCAAGATGGGGGAAGGCGCCGACCAGCAGGGACTGTCGCGCAAGGCAATCCTGCGCGCCATCGACGAAAGCTTGCAGCGGCTCGGCACTGACTACGTCGACATCTACTATCTCCACGCGCCCGATCACAATGTGCCGCTCGAGGAATCGCTGGAGGCCATGGAATCGCTGGTGAAGCAAGGGAAGGTACACCATCCGGCGTCGTCCAATTACGCAGGGTGGCAGGTGGTACAGATGCTGTGGATCGCCAAAGAGCGCGGCTGGCACGCGCCCTACATTTCGCAGCCGATGTACAACCTGCTGGCGCGCGGCATCGAGCAGGAGTACCTGCCGATGTGCAAGGAGTTCGGCATCTCGGCGGTCGTGTATAACCCATTAGCCGGCGGACTGCTGACGGGCAAACATAAGCAGTCGCGCATCACCCCCGGCACTCGCTTCGACAATAACAAGCTCTACCAGGACCGCTATTGGCACGAGCAGTACTTCCAGGCGGTCGAGCAGCTACGGAAGATCGCGCAAGCAGCAGGACGATCTCTGGTCAGCCTGGCCTTGAATTGGCTACTGCATCACACCGCGTCCGATTGCATCATCCTGGGTGCGTCGAGCCTGGAGCAGCTCAACGAGAACCTGGCCGCGGGTGACGACGGACCGTTGCCGGAGGACGTGGTGAAGGCCTGCGACGAGATCTGGCGTAATCTGCGCGGGCCGCTGCCGGTGTACAACAGGTAGGTGCGCCGTCGCAAATCGTTCATTTGGTCAGGCACTTTCAGACCCCGCCTCGCGACGACGCCCTTGCGCTTCCGCTAAGACTTCTCCTCCATCAGGATATGAAGAGGACTTTCATCTCCCAGCTGTTAAACATGCTCGGCACACCAAAAAGAGGGCAACTGGTTGGTTGCCCTCTCGTCCATCGGTTCGTTAGCTTGAGTTAGGTTACGGTTCGGGAACCGCGGCGTACTCGACGTTCTGGACCTGCACGCCCCCGACCGAGACTCGTCCATCCGTCCAAGTCACGAAGGCAGTGTTATTCAACGCGGTGGAATAGTCATAGTCACCCGCATAGCAGCCTTGGACGCCCGGGTCATTCTGGGCGGGCTGCTGAATCAGCTGAGTGCTGATGGCGAAGTTCGGTGCCCAAGTGGCGCCGTTGTCCGTCGACTGAACACCGTAGCGTTCGTAGCTGCATCCAGGATCCGTGACGGTGTTGCAAGCCGAGGTGGCGCTGCGGCGGTCATACCATGACACAGTCACCTTGGCAGGCTGCCGGAGGCTGAACTGGCTGTAATTGACCGACATCGACGGCATCCACTGCGTCTTGTACTGACCGCCGGTATCGTCATTGAGTTTGATGGGAGATGACCAAGTCACGCCGTTGTCGGTAGAACGCACGTAGTAAATATCGCCTTTGTCGTTGCTGGCCTGACCTTGGCCTGCATAGACATAGTGGACAATGCCGTTCGGGCCCACGGCCGGCTCGCCCCAGCCCATGTGCCGCCAAATCGGATTGACTTTGGCGAAGTAGCCGCAGGTGCTGTCACCCACCGCATTGAAACGCGGACCCATCGTGGAGGAAGTCCAGGTGGTTCCACCGTCGAGGGAGCGGTACATGATGTTCTGGCGTTGGGCCAGGCCGCCTCCACCTTCATCCATGGCAGCAACAAATACCGGGCTGGTGTAAACCGCGGTCGCCGTCGGCCCCGGAGGGGTGCCGGTGATCTGTACGTCGCGAATGAAGCCGGAAGAGAGCTGTACCGGAGCGCTCCAGGTGGCGCCATCGTCGGAGTGGATAACAAACAGCGCACCGCTCCCACGATTGAAGTCATTGTAGGAAATATACATGCGACCGTACTTGCTGCTCTGGGGATTGTTGTCGACCCACATCGATTCGCGATCATCCTGGGAGTTGGAATGGGCGCAAGGACCGGTGGTCCAAGTCTGGCCGTCGTTCGAGGCCCACATGCCGATTCCTTGACCGCCACAACCGACAGCCAGATCGCCGGCGAACCACATGTTCAGCTTCGAGTTGAAGATCACGATGGGATCGCCCAGGTTTTCGCCATGTCCGTTGGCGAATGGCGGCGGCGAAATCTGCGTGAAGGTCGATCCACCGTCCGTCGAGAACGATGCGCCGGAGTAATTGTTGCCGTTATGGTCGTTGTAGTTGACCACCACAGTCTCGTCGCCAACCCTGGTGGTGTGGAACACCATGCTCTCGCTCTTGGTGCAACTGCTGCTTCCCGTACAGGTGCGATTGCTGACCAGAACGTTGGGTGGCGCGGGCGCATCACCCTCGACCTCGTCCCCGCCGGCCGTGGGCTTGCCGCCCTGCACTACACCGCACTCGATCAGGACCAAACCTGCCCCCATGTTTTCCTGCATTAAAAGGTGATGGGTTGGGATGTCCGAGCAAGGAACGCCCAGCGATGTCATTTGCGCACTCGCCGACAGCGGTATCATGCATGCTGTCAATACAAGTACCGCGAGCGCACCGTACCAGAACGATGTGCTTTTGCTGTTTGTATTCATCTCTCTCCTTTCGTGCTGTTCGGTTTGCTTTCTTGACCTGCAACTTCAGGCTCTGTGTTGGCAACCGGTATCGGGGCTTTGGAGGCAAAGTATGCCTCGTCCATCCAAATACCGCTCTTCTTCTTCAGGCCTTCCAACTCTTCCCGCAGAGCTTCGCCCTGCAGTTTCTTTTCGATTTGCGGTGAGACGTCGTTGATGTCGCGGCGGCCGCGAGAGACCAACTGAATCAGAACCAGCGCGTCAGGCGTGTCGTCCATTACGGACCACTCACCCGGCTGCTGAATAGCAAACGCCACCTGCTGCATTTTTTCCGGTAACTCGCCGCGCTGGAAGGTAAGCGGTTCGTTGTCGAGCACGACGGTTTCGGGATCGCGAATCAGTTTGTGAGGGTCATTTCCGGCGGCATACGCCTGCCGAATAGCGTCGCCGAGAGTCTTGGCTTCTTCGGGGCTGACTCCACGGTCGTGGGTCGACCCCGGCCCCGTCTTCCAGATGAACACCCGGCGCAACTGGAGCGTGTCGTAATCCTCCAGGTGAGCGTTGTAATAGGCGCTGATCTGTTCCGGCGTGGGTTTGGCCTCGGCCTTCAGCCGGGTGAATTCTGCATTAGAGAGGATCTGGGTGCGATCAATGGCCAACTGCTGGAGGACGGCAGGCGACGAGTCCAGATGATGAGCGACGGCTTGCTGCGAGAGCATGAGCAGCGAAGCGTAATTGTCGCCGAGCGCGCGGCGGCTTAGGTCCGCGGGACCTTGCTGCGCCTCCAAAGCGCCGATGACGGCTTCGAACTGCGCCTGTGTGACCTGGACGTCCCCGACCTTCAGTACCACTCGGTCAGGTGAAGAGGCGGCATCCTTCGGCTGGGAGGATCCCGAAGTTCCCGGGCCGCCCGAAGCGGAACTGGATGAAACCTGCGCCTGAGAAAAGGTGAGTAGAAAACTTGCGACTAATAGCTCAAAAACAATAACCCTGATAAACACACGTACCCTGAACAAGTGGACAGCCCTTTCGCCCCAATCAACCGAATCCACCTCCGTGAAAGCTTTCCACTAAAGCAGAACACGATTGCACTGGATCATCTGTGGATTAGGTAAAGCAAATTCAGTTTTGGTCTGCCGCGACGGTCGAAGCCTCTGCCACGCGGTCGCCAAAACTATAGGGCATAGTAGCTGACACTCTGGATTTTCGACAAGGCTTTTGGGACGAACCGCTTTTCGTTCCAAAATGGGACGTGACGCGTCCTTAGGCTCTTCCCGTCCCGCTGTCCGCCACAGCTCCATGCTGTTCTGTGGAACGTCCGGACGGGAACACGGGCCTTTCGAGACTTTGTCGCAACTGCGAAGAGAATTTGCGGTGGGACAGAGGCTCAAAATCCGATCACACCAGCCGCAAAGCGGCGGGCTGAAGTTAGCCGGGTGCGTAAGCGCCCGCATGAAGTGGCAAATGAACCTAGCCGCAGAGCGGCGACAGCCGCTTGCGATACAGTGTCCGAAGCCCGTGTTCCATAATTGAGAAGATGGATAGCGCCCACATGGCCGAGTTGCTGCGTCCTTTTCTCGGAGCCCCACCTGCTCTGTTACTCGAGCAACTACAACGTTACCTCGATCTGCTGTTGCGCTGGAATGCGCGCGTGAACCTGACTGCAGTTCGCGATCCGGAGCAAATCGTAGAGCGGCATTTCGGCGAGTCGCTGTTCGTGGCCCGCCAGCTGGAGCGACTAGCGCCCTTCGATCCCAAGACAACTGCGAGTGGGGATCTCAAGGCTCCGTCCAGTTTGGCTGATGTCGGCTCAGGCGCCGGCTTCCCCGGCATTCCCATAAAACTGCTGCAGCCGCACCTGGAGCTGACCCTGATTGAGTCGCAGAACAAGAAAGCTACATTTTTGCGCGAAGTGCTGCGAACCTTGCAGCCTGATGGCGCTCAAGTCTTCTGCGGCCGTGCCGAGCAGTGGGGCCGGTGTGCCGATGTGGTCACCTTGCGAGCGGTTGAGCAGTTCGAGCGTGTGCTACCCGCGGCTGCCAGCCTGGTCCAACCGGCAGGGACATTGTGCCTGCTGATCGGCGCAGGCCAACTTCCCGTCGCTTATCGACTCCTCGGCGAAGGCTGGAAATGGGCAAGTCCGGTCCCTGTGCCGGGAAGCAAGGAGAGAACGATCGCGATCGCATCCCGCAAGTAGAGCAGTTTAGTTTTTTGCTGTGATCGGGTAGTGCGGGCCTTCAGGCCCGCGTCACCGCCGCGTTTAAGGTTGAAGCCGGCTTCAGAGTGAGAACGGACGCGGCTTATCGCGGTGCTGAAGAGGCTGTTACGAAACCCGTATCGCCGCTTTGCGGCTCGCACTCTTTCCCACTTGACCGGGGCCTGGCGGCCCCCGCTAACTTCATCCCGCCGCTGTGCGGCTGGTTTCATAGCAGACTCGGGCCAGTTCTCCCACTACACAATTGATAACGGTAGTTTCGTAACAGCCTCTGAAGCGTCGCGCTACCCCAGTCTACCGTGTTGAAGTAGTTTTTGAACGGATCTAGAAGCTGGGCCTTTTTGCCAATCGCTCTCTACTGCTGCCATCCTGAGCGAAGGTTCGCTCCCGAAAGCAAGTGAACCGCAGTCGAAGAACCCCTATTCTTTTTCGTACTTCATGGGCTCGTCGCCCCAATGTTTCATGATCAGGGTGTTCCCCTCGATGCTGAGGCGCTCGTCTTTGAACAGGACTTGCTGGATGGCGTCGCCATTGATTTGAAAGTAGAAATCCTTCTTTGCGGGATCGATGTCGAAGGGTCCGGCCTGCAACGAATACACCCGAACTTCAAAACTTACGGCTTGGGCCTTCGGCGCATCCGGAAACACTGCAGCGCCGTCGTCCGTGGTGGTCGCCTCAAGCTTCTCTTCGCCGGCTGCAAGCTGCACGTGAATATTGGCTACGCCCTTGCCATTGTTGCCCAGGACCCACACCCGAATGCGCCCCGGCGTGCCTGCCTCGCTGCGCAAGAGCCGAAATGGAGCTTCTTCCTTGCCGGTGCTGCGCAGGACAACCGCGTCGCCTTCGCGGCGCCAGGTGCCTTTGGCCCAGTAATCGGCGGCGCCGTAGGCCAGCATGAACTCGAAATTGCCGTCCGGCTTCAGCCATAGCTCGGAACCGACTTCCATCGCATGCTGCAAGACGTAGTGGCCCGCAAGATCATCCGCCCATGCCGTCCCAGCCATCAGCAGCAACAGCAAAATCGCAGTGGTCTTCATCTAGCCTCTTTCGCGTGGATTTGCTTCCACCTGTTCACCGACATTCAGGGGTGAGGAGCCCGTAATCTTTCACAAGTCTGACACACAATCGTGACAAATGCGCGTGCCGGGAAACCTAGAATTGCGGCGATTTGCCGCAACCAGGATGATCGCCTGACACCTCGCTCCAGAAAGGATCTCCTCGAAATGAACATCCAATTGAACCATGTGTTTGGAGGCCGGTTTGCCACTGTGGTGGGCCTCGTTGGCATGCTTGTCTTCGTCAGTTTGGCTTACGCCGGCGAACATCTACCTGCAACCGCGAAAGCCTCGCAGGCGCCTATCGAGGAGGTACAAATACCATCGCCTCCGAATTCAGGGCAAGGCTTTGTAGTACAGGACCAGTTCGGCGGGCAGATCTTTGGGTACGACGTTGATCGCAACGGCAGCGAAGGGTTGCTGAGCGAAGCACTACTGCAAGGGGATGGGAATTATCTTATCGCGACGGAGACCTTCGATCAGACTACCGGCCGGATTACCGCGGTGGTCGAAGAACAGACAGGTACCCCGGACGATTTCGTCACCCTGGGAGTGTTCGGCAGCCATATCGGCCTGCGCGAGCGCGAGCATGTGGAGGGTGGGTATGTGGTCCGGCGTATCTATAACATCATGAATCCCCTCTCCGGCCACCGGTTCACGGGAGCCTGGACACCCCCGATCAACGACATGACACAGCATTTCGAGGACATGGCAGGAAATCAAGGGACGTCCGGCGCCATAGCGACGGCGTCTTACGTGGTGGTCATGGCGTCTAATGATAGCGGTGGCCGATTTGTATTTGGCTCGAACCTGGTGGCCAATACCTTCGGCCCGATCATAGACCTCCACGACGCCGTTTTTAACGGTGGAGTACCGCCTCTGCTCGGCTATTATTCCAGTGGAATCTCCGTCGGCGCGAGCAATCAAGCGGTGCTGGCGCAAGCTTCCGGCGCTCCCTACTCTGTCCCCCAAATTGGATTGGTCAACCTCGCCACCGGAAGTGTCACCGAGTTTCAAGGCCTTGGAGATGGTTACATCAACGGGTTGGCGGTGGACTCCACCACCGGCATCGCGTGTACGACAACGGAAACCGACAACAGCGCGGAGTTTTACAATCTCCGTGCGAGGACCGGTTTCATCGTGACCCTGCCGCAGATTGGCCAGTACTCTGGCACGTCGGTCGCAGTTGACACCGTGCATCGGTTATTCCTCATTGCTCATCCCGTACCGGGCTCTCCTGGACAGATGCACGTCTATGACGAAAACGGAAATCTGATTGAGTCGCTGCGCAACTTCTCGTTTGGCCCGGGCGCGACAGGCATCGCGCTCAATCCCAACACCCGAACCGGATTTGTACAGTTCCCCGGGAGCTCATCATTGCAGTCGTTCACGTACTGAAAGACCCACCAGGCCAGAAGACCCGCTCTAGGCTCGCCGGGTATCAAGGGCGAAGTCCTTGGCTAAGGCAGTTTAGGGTTGCTGTAGACCGGTAAAGCCAGCCTTTAGGCCGGCGTCCTGGCGCCCAGCCCAAGGGGGTGGTCTCCGCGAGCATGGCCATGATCGCGGAGACCTAAGGCTTTCTTTTCGGCGGGACGCGGCGCTCAAGAGCCTGTTACGAAACCCGTATCGCCGCTCTGCGGCTCGCACTCTTTTCCCGCTTGACCGGGGCCTGCCGGCCCCCGTTAACTTCATCCCGCCGCTATGCGGCTGGTTTCATAGCAGATTCGGGCCAGTTCTCCCGCTACACAATTGATAACGGTAGTTTCGTAACAGCCTCCAAAGCGCCACTCTACCCGTGCGTGGGACTATATCAATCCTGAAACTGCTCTGGTTAGAGGCCCTTGTGCTTGCGGGGCGGTGAGGTGCGCTTGCGCGCAACGGTTTTCGTGGCCGGCTTGCTGGAAGGCTTGGCCGCCACTCGATGCTTGACGGCTTTCTTTAACGCGGGTTTGCGGACCGGCTTCTCCAGGTCTGCCGGTTGCAGAGGAGTCGCCGTCTTCCACAGGCGCTCCAGATCGTAGAACTTGCGCGCGTTTTCGGAGAAGATGTGAATCACAAAGTCCACATAGTCCATCAGCACCCACTCCGCCTGGTTGTAGCCCTCAGTATGCTTCGGTTCGACGCCATCGGCACTGAGCTTCTCATCTACGGCATCGGCGATAGCCTGCACCTGCCGCGGGTTCGCGCCCGAGCACAGTACGAAATAATCGGTGAAGCCGCTGGCCTGCGCGTCCAATCGCAGAACGCGGATGTCTTCGGCCTGCTTGTCCTGGCAGGCACGCACGGCAATGGCGACCTGCGCCTTTAGTTCGTTTTTCTTCATGCGCTGGGCTAAGATGCTTCCTTTTTCATTCCAGATTTACGATACAGATTCTCTTTTCGAATGTACTCGGCGACGCCGTCCGGCAGCAGTCGCTGCAGCGCCCCTTTACGCGCCACGGCCCCGCGGATCTGGGTGGCTGAAACATTCTCATGCGTCTCGGGCAGCATGTACAGGGTCGCTCCCGGTAACACCAGCGGGCCTTCCATCTTCTGCTTGCGAAACAGCTTGGTGACTGCGGGCTGCGGTCGCAGCTTGGCCGGCAGCGAAGAAGCGACATCGGCCAGAGAATACCCGGGACGCGCCGCCACGATGAAGTCGCACTCCGCCAGCAACTCCTCGGCCCTGTACCATTTCGCGATGTCTTTGAACGCGTCCATGCCGATCAGAAAGTATAAGTGGTCGCTCTTGCGCAAGCTCTTCTTCACCCGGCGCACCGTCTCCATCGAGTAGCTGGGCGGGCGATTACCGTCGCCATCGGGATTGGGCGCCTCCAACAGCGAAGGCAGGAACTCCTTCTCTCCGGCCAGCGCAAGACAAACCATCGCATAACGGTGGTAGAACGAAGTGAGCGGCGTCTTCTGCTTGTGCGGCGGGATATCGGCAGGCACGAACCACACTTGCTTCAAGTCGAACCTCGCAACCGCGGCCTGGGCCACAGTAACGTGCCCGCGATGAATCGGATCGAAGGTTCCGCCAAACAGTGCGATATTCATTCCGGCTGTCTGTACAGTTTCCGTGTTCCGGCGGCGCGATGCAAGGGGCGGCGTCAGCTATGTAGATGCTCCAAGATAATGTCACCCCCTAACTGCAACGAGACTTTGTCACCCTCTCAGGATGGTGACGATGAGTCAGAAAGAGCTCCAGCGAGTGAAAGTGATTGAGAATGCAGCGGGCGGGCGGCTGAGCGTACGCGAAGCCGCCCGCCTGCTGCAACTGAGTGAGCGCCAGGTGCAGCGCCTCAAGCGACGCTATCAGCCCGATTCCATTGCCTGGATCCAGCACGGCAATCGTGGACGTCCCGTGCCTTGGGCTTTTCCTCTTCCCCAGAAGCTTTTGATCTTGACCCTGGCCCGCACCAAGTATCAGGGCTTCAACGATTCCCATCTCTGTCAGAAACTCAACGCCGAGGAGAACCTGCCGGTCAGCCGCGAGACCGTGCGCCGCATCCTGCGCGCCGCCAAGCTGGCCTCGCCGCAGAAACGCCGGCCCCGCAAGTATCGCTCGCGCCGCCCGCCCCGCCCCCGTTGCGGCATGATGGCGCTCACCGACGCCAGTACCCATGACTGGCTCCAAGGCCGCGGTCCGCAACTCACCCTCATCGGCTTTCAGGACGACGCCACCAAGCAAATCCTCTCCGCTCATTTCCAACTCGAAGCCGAAAACACCGTCGGCTATCTTCGCGCTCTACACGCCATGATCACCACTCATGGCGTCCCCCTCAGCCTTTACCGTGATCGCCACAGCATCTTCCAGCGCAACGATTCCCACTGGACCCTGGCCGAACAACTCGCCGGGCAGCAGTCCCCCACCCAGCTCGGACGCGCCCTGGAGGAACTCGGCATCCAGCAGATCCCTGCCTATTCTCCGCAGGCCAAGGGACGCGTCGAGCGCCTCTGGCGCACCTGCCAGGACCGCCTGGTCAGCGAACTCCGCCTGGCTCATGCCACCACCGTGGAGCAAGCCAATGCCGTGCTCGACACTTTTTGCCGCGACTACAACCAACGCTTCGCTCGCCCCGCCGCCGACTCCGCGCGCGATTTCCGCACCCTGCCCCGGCGCTTCGATCTCGCCCGCTGCCTCAGTTTTCGCTATCAGCGCATCGTCAGCCCCGATCATGTCGTCACCCTCGGAGCCCATGCCATCGCGCTGCCCCCACGTCCCGGCCGGCGCAGCTATGCCGGAGACTCCGTCGAACTCTCCCATCAACTCGACGGCTCGCTCCTCGTCTATCGCGGCGATCAGTTGCTTCTCACCCAAGCTCTGCCGCTCCAGGAACACACCAATCGCCGCCCCGCTCGCCGTACCACCGCGCAGAAAAGAAAGACGCTGCCGCGCATCTATAACCTCTCCGGCCGCCCCGCGGTTGCGGCCGTTACTTAAATGACAGGGGGTGACAAAGTCTCGTCGCAGTTAATACGACATTTTCTGGTTGCAACAACAGGGGCGGCGTCAGCTACAACGGCGAGCCTGGATCGGTTTCGTCACCCATTTTCAATGCTGAGCAGGGACCTGGTCCGCAGGAACAGATTGCAGATTGGACGCGGGCGAGGTGAAATTCGGCCCTCCCGAACGGGGCTCGTCCGGAGGCACGCCCACCCAGGTTTTTCCATCCGGCGCGAGTCCCGATGTCCACCGCCCATAGGCGCACCACGCGCGGAAACCATTGGAGAAGTATGGCTCCGGCCGCTTCAAACTGCGCACCTGGTCTTCCAATCGCGGGGCTTCGACCGTCAGCATCTCAAGTCCGGCTGCGGGTTCGTCGATACCCGGCCGGAACGCCGTCATTTGGGCTGGCTCATAATCGGGCGGCCGGTTGATTCGCTTTACTGCACCGCGGCGCTCAAACCCACGCTCCGCTTCCACGACGATATCGCTTCCCTGGAATTTTACCCGGCAACGGTAGATTACAGCCCCGTTGAGCTGGTCGGGGCGATACCACAGGAAAGGTCCGTCCAGCCGGGTCCAGTCATGGTTGAACTTGCGCGCCGCGAGACTTGTATCGTCCACCTCATCGCGTGGCTCGATCCACGCCGGAGCCCACTCCTTCTGCTCCGCAGTGAGATAGACGGGGAACTGCTCCACCTCAAAAGTTGTTCCTTTTCTACTCAGCACGGCCACATCGGCGCGCTCTTCGAACTCCTCTTTCGAGAGCGGATGCCCAAGGGCTCCCGGCCGGTATAGGAACATGGCAGTCGGCGCGCCGTCGCGAACCTGCACCGGCAATTGATGCCTGAACCGGTTGGTGAAATCCACCATATCAGGCGGCGGCGAATCGGCTTTGTCGGCCCATTTCGTCTCCATCCTGAGCAAAGCGATCGTCATGGCGTAGAGTCGCAGCGCCTGCTGGAAGGACAAACCGGATTTGGGAGCCCGGCATTTCACTCCCTTTGTAGTCCTTGCCGGCACGGTGTCGCTGTTCACAGCCTGGCGTAGATCGTCCAGTTTCCCCGCAGAGTAATCGTCCAGCACCATCGCTGCCGTAATTTCGTCATGCAGAGCTTTCGCTCCACCGGACAGCCGGGATTCCGGAAGAGACCAGAAGATGGACAACAGCGGCATGGGGCTGCCACCCGCGTCTTCGCTCACGAACGCGGCGAAAAAACGATCGTCCTGGGGATCCTCGGGATGGAGTTTTTTCTCCTCTTTTCCCGCGATGCCAAGCGCCGGAAAATATTTGTGAATCAAGTCCCAGCCCGATTTGTTGGCGGCTAGGAGTGCGGCAGTAGCATCCGCGGCCGGTTCGCCTTTGCTGTCGTACGCCTCGATCTCCTCCCGCTGAAGTCCCATCATGCTGTAGGGCAGTTTGGGGCGGTCGCTATTCCTGTTTTGCTTTTGAGCGTAGGCGCCTGAGACCGAAACTGCCAAAATAGTGGCTCTCATAATTACCCGGCGAACAGTTCCGGGTGAGGAGAGGCGCTTCGCGCGCTCGACAGCGAGATCGAGGTGGCACGCCATATTGCGGAGATTCTGGCTCCAGGCAGAATTGGTGTCAATGCCATTCTGCGCTGCGCAACTGGTCTCTCTATTGCACGAAGAGGCGCGTGGTAACAGCAGATTGGTGACCGCGGTGGTTCGGGCACACCCTTGCGCGACAAAGCTTGCAAAATATGCTGCCAGTCTGCGTAAAATAGGCCACTCGGCTACTTCGGCGCGTCACGGGTTGGTATTTTCTTGCAAGGCGAAATTGCAAGCTTGAGAGTTGTTTTCGTATGGCTGAGAAGAAAACACGCCGTAAGAGCGGCGCCGCTGCCGACCCGGTCATTCCGGACAAGCTCTACTTCCGGATTGGAGAGGTGTCGCGCCTGTGCCGCTTGCCCGCCTACGTTCTGCGCTTCTGGGAGACCGAATTCCCACAACTCAAACCGGTAAAAAGCAGCACCGGACAACGTATGTACCGACAGCGTGACGTCGAAAACGTCCTGCGCATTAAGAAGCTGCTGTACGACGAGGGTTACACCATTGCCGGTGCGCGCCAGTTTCTGAAGGGCGAATCCAAACCCGCACAGCGGCAATCCGGGCTGCCATTCCCCAATCGAAAATCGAATGAGAATCTCAAGAAGGTGCGGCAGGGCCTGCAGGAGATTCTGGGGATGCTGTCGCCTCGGCGGAAATGAAGCGCGACCGGCTATTCACCGGCAATTAGCTGCAAGCCACTTCCGATATGAAGACCAATGCCGTGCGCTTGCTCGACAGCCTGGGAGTTCCGTACGAACTGCGCGAATACTCGGTCGATCCCGACGACTTGGCCGCGGAAATCGTCGCCGCAAGAATCGGGCTGCCTCCCGAACAGGTGTTCAAGACGTTGCTGGCTCAGGGCCATCGCCACGGGCCGTGCTTTGCCGTGATTCCGGGTGATTCCGAGCTCGACTACAAGGCGCTCGCCAAGTTGAGCGGCGACCGCAAAGTCGAACTGGCGCACCTGAAAGATGTCCAGCCGCTGACAGGATATATTCGCGGCGGAGTCACTGTCCTGGGTGCGAAGAAAGACTATCCCGTCTTCGCCGATGAGACGATCGAACTGTGGGACCAGATCTCGATTTCAGCCGGCGTGCGGGGAACGCAGATCCTGATCGCTCCCGCTGACTACCTGCGCATCACCAGCGCGAGCGTCGGCGCCATTGCCCGAGAGAAGAGACACTAGCGTGCGGCTTCGCGGCTACAAGAACTCAGCGTGCACAACTTCCGCCGCCTGAACAAGAACCTGTCCGACTTGCGCACCGTCTGCCCAAGAGCGGCGCGCACATTTTGCCCCGCTTACTCTGCAACCAGCACCAGGAAGTAGTCCATTTTGTCGCCCTTCACCACGTCATCGTGCTCTTCCAGCAGGCGGTAGCCCGCCTGACCGGCCTCGTGGAGCACGACCTGCTTGTCGACTCCATGGTCGGTTCCGTTGCCGTCACGGTCAATGATGCCCACACGGGCGCCGGGCTTCAGGGCAGCCCGCAGATTCCGCAGCAACGCGACCGGCTCGGCCACCTCGTGATACGTCTTCAACAGAAGCACGCTGTCCACGCTGTCAGCGGGCAGTTCCGGATTATCCGGCTTGCCCAGGACAGTCTTTACGTTGTGCAGCTGTTCCTTTTGCACCCGGCGACTGATGTACCGGATTGCCTCGGGATTGATGTCAACGGCGTAGACCATTCCGGAGGGCGTCACCCGCTTTGCCGCACGCACCGTGAACCACCCGGAGCCGGCGCCGATATCGGCTACAGTCTTTCCCGGCGTGATCGAGAGGATGCCCATTACTTTGCTCACCTGTAGTCGCTGGTCGCGGCCGGGAGAATCAAAGATGGAAAGATCGCCCGTGTACGGGGTGCTGGTGGCGCGTTGCTGCGCCGGCGCCGTGCTCTGCGCCGGTAAGGCAGCAGGCGACGCAAGTAGGATCGTGAGGAACAGAGCGCAGACACAAAGAGACCGTCTGAAGCACATGACAAAGCTCATGCACCATGATTACACCTCGGGCGAACCTGCGCGTGCAATCCGGCACGGTTTTGTGGCGGATTGACGCAGACCGAAGGCTCGTGGTGCCCCGCGCTAGGCGAAGGGCTTGGAGGAAAGCAGGTCCCTCGACTCGCTTCGCTCGCTCGGATGACAGAACGGCGCACTTATGCATTGATGGTGCGACGCATTACCCAGCCTTTGTCTTTGAAAGGGCACGGCTTCAGCCGTGCCGAGCGTGGCCTAAAGAAACCCGGACTTTAGAGTCTGCGTGAGAACGGTGCCGTCGCCACACGGCTCGGAATAATTTCCCACTCCACCCAGCTTCGCTTCATCCTGGGCTAACGACATAGCCGCCCCTGCGGGGCTGGATTTTCGCAGGTCATCTTCCACCGCCAAGGATAGAGGTTAGTTCTCACGCATACACTTTAGCCCCTGAGGTTCCATGATGCTGAACGACAGATCGTGCCTAGACTTTTCCGCGAATATCCGGGATACCACACTAGTTGACCGCACCCGCGAGTAGTCCATAGACGCTGAGTTGGTTGGCGGTGCCGACAAAGACCTTGCCGTTGGCGATAGTGGGAACCGTGAATTTCGAAGCGGGTCCGGGATTGTCGCGCGCGAAGCGTTGGTTGGAGTTGTACAGCTCGTGTGCGAGGTTCTTGCCGTCATACGCTCGCAACACCGCAGGTCCCTGATGGGGCGCGTAATAGGCATCGTTATGCACCGCCCAGACGATCCCGTTACCGTTGCCATTGGCGGAGACGCTCACGGTGCTGCGGGTAAGGTGATAGGCCGCCGCCGATTGCGACACGGGCTTGGACGAGATCGCACCGTCGCGAACCGCAAAAGCCTTAATCGAATCCAGGTGCGGACTGACTCCCGCTCCAAAGTAGAGGCGCCCGTTCCAGTAGGCAGGCGTCCCCATCTGCTGCTTCAACTGTCCTGTTATTTCCTGCACGACTTGCGGATTGCCCCTGCCCGTCTCGTTGTAACCGCCGAGACTGTCGCGATTCAGCAGGTAGATGTGGCCGTCCTTCCCAGTGGTGAGCGCCAGGTGCCGGTAGGGCCCGTTTTGATCGGGAAGCACCACCACGCCTGCCGATCCCAGGTCGAGGTCGTCCCTGGCCATGTTCGCCTGGTTATGCGGAGTGAAAAAGTCTGCAAGTGACAAGCCGCGGGTTCCGAACTTCAACTTCACTACACTGTCGCTAAAGTTCACATCAGCTTCCTCGCCGTACGCGTCGAACGGACCGTTTGCGGTGGAGAGATACAAGTTGCCTTCCGCATCGGCCGCGATACCGCAGCCGCTCATCCATATCCCCCCCTGGTAGCCGTTCGGGGTAGAAACCCAAGCGCCGACTTGCTTCAGGGTAATGCTGTCGTACGCGATTACCCAGCCGTGATACAGGCCGGAATCGGCGTTGGAGGCGAACGCCACAAACACTTTGCCCTTGGACAGCAGCAGTGCGGCCCGTTGCAGTTGGAAGCGCGACGAGAAGGCGATCATGCCGTCGCTGCCGTCTTGGGCAGTGCCACGATACGTGGCTTGGATAACTCGGGGACCTCCGAACTTCTCGGCTCCTGACGTCATATCCAGGGCGTGCAGCCGATGGTAAAAGGCGCCGTTTTCTTTTGTAGCCGCGAGTACATAAACCGTGTTGGTGACGACATCGATGACCGGAGTGCTGGTGATGCCGATCTCGGGAACAATATCGCTGGCGTTCACGTCAGTCGCTGACAAGGTGGTAATGCCTGCGTCGGGATTCAGGAAGTTGACGCGCCACAACGGCGCCGGGGTAGGCGAGTCGGCATCGAATGCATACACGCTGTCGTGTTGGGTCGCCACAATTACAACGTTGTGAATTCCGTTTCCCGGGATAGCGACCTGTGGCATGTAAAGCGGCTGTGCGTAGATGTAACCATCCACGGGAAACGAATAGAGCCTGCCAAAATGTGCGGCATTGACATTGGCGGGGGTTAGAACCGTTTCGATGGTGTTCTGCCCGGTGCGAGCATTGTCGTTGTGGTAGGTCGGCACGACGGCCAGACCGGCGGCGGCCAACGAACTGGCAGTAACACCCTGCGATCGCGGCAAAGCCTCGCCGGCGGCAAGAAAATCCTCGTCCGGGTCCGCGTCGCGGTTCCACTGCATCTGAAGCACGCCGAACAGGATGAGAAGGCCTACTCCCACCGATAGCAATTGAGAGCGGTTTCGCGACAGGGCCACAATTGTCTGCCAGTAGTGGAGGGTGAAATAGGTCGCCACACCCAGACCGAGAGAGAACACCGCCAGGGCGGTGGCAGACTGCGAAAGTATCAGAGCAAGATGCTGAAACATGGGCAGGTCAGTCGATGCGTCTTCCGGGCCCTCCACCCGCGACCCGCCGTAGCGAGGTGACCGGGGGTGACGTTCAGCTTGAGCGTTGAAACACCCAAGTCAAAGAAAAGTGGCGAATGCGAGAAAGTGCGTTGCGGAACAGCAAAGCCAGCCGCATCGCTGTTTCTGACATTCGCTTGTGTAACTTAAGATGCCGGCAACATCAGGCATGATGCAGGCTGCTAGCCCGGAACGCCAGCATGCAATGATAAATCATTGTTGAGAAGTGTGGCGTCGCTGAATCGCAACGGGCAAAAGACGCTCCATCACTATCGTGCTCAATTAATTTGTCACCTACGCAGGTCCGGCAAGCCATGTAAAATTGCAAGATGGCTTTCCGGGGATCCGACATAACTTCCCACAAGGGCAGGACTCCTCCTCCCGATGACACGCACCAGGAAGCGGCCTACCTCAAGATGCTGGGCGAGAAACAGCGGCCCGTACGCATCAAGCTGCTGGACGGCACTGTCGTCCGCGGCTGGATCGAGTATTACGACCGGCGCATGGTGCGGCTGACGCGCGAAGGCGCTCCCAATCTTTTCATCTTCAAGCACGAGATTGCCTACATTGCCGAAGACGCGATTCGCAAACCGCGCGGCGAAACGGCGGGGCCGCGGGATGGCAATTCTACGAAAAGTCCCGAATGAGCCGGTACCTGCCGCAAGTGGAAGAGATTGCGCGCCAGGCAGGTGAGCTGCTGATGGGCTACTTTGCCCGCCGGGTCACCATTGAATACAAGGGCGATGTCGACCTGGTAACCGAGGCCGACCGTGCCTCCGAACAATTGATTGCCGAGCGCCTGCGCCTGTGCTGGCCGGAGCACGGAATTGTGGGCGAGGAGGGCACGCGCAGCGACATGGGCGCCGAATATCGCTGGTACGTCGATCCTCTGGACGGAACCACGAATTTCGCCCACGCTTACCCGGTGTTTTGCGTTTCGATTGCGCTGGTGCGCCAGGACGAAGAGCTCGAAGTGGGCGTGCTTTACGACCCCACGCGCGACGAAATGTTCGCGGCCGAGCGCGGCCAGGGCGCGACCCTGAACGGGAGGCCTATTCGCGTCTCCCAGACAATGACGCTGGCGGAGTCGATTCTCGGGACAGGGTTCCCCAGCCACAAGCGGCACAAGAATCCCAATATCCACTTCTATCACCAGATCACACTGCGTTCGCATGGAGTGCGGCGCGCAGGCTCCGCTGCGCTCGACCTCGCCAACGTGGCTTGCGGGCGTTACGACGGATTCTGGGAATTTAATCTCAATCCCTGGGACACCGCGGCGGGCGTGCTGTTGGTGCAGGAAGCCGGCGGCAAAGTCACCCGCTTCGATGGCTCACCGTTCCGCCTGGACAGCCGTGAGGTGCTGGCCAGCAATCAACGGATCCACCACGAGCTGCTGACAAATTTCGAAGAGATCTTCGCCGGACGCGGGCTGGAAGAGTTGCCGTCGCCTGTGGACTACGCGAAGACGCGAGGATGAGAGTCATCCCTCGCCAGCGAAGCGCAGCCGGCGCGATGTAGGCGAAGGCACTTACTATTGCCCGGTGCAGCGCATCTTGCCGACGTCCTCCCCGTTGACCGAAACAATTCCAGTGCGGACCTTGGGCGCCGGAGCAATATCGCGCTCCTGCTCCGGATCAACGTGAGCCGACGCGGGCGGCCGTGGGGCCGATGTCTTGCGGTGTCTCGAAACCCTGCGAACCACGCTCGCTTCCGCCGCCTGCATTCCGGCTTTCGCGAGATCTGCTCCGCGCCGCGCTGACTTCGCGGCCTGCTGCTCGGCATGACGTAGCGAATCGATCAGCCCCATACCGACCTCCACTGCCTTGGAAAGATGCCTCTGGCATGGAATTGGAAACCTTACGGGAAAGAAAATCAAGTGCACAGCTCACGCGAACCGAAGGGTGGAGCTATTTTGGTTTTGGTATATACCCGTCGTGGCAGAGCAGACATTTAGTGACTGACCCTAGGCGCGCCAGCTGTACGGTTTTGCCCCATGCAACTCCTGTCCCGCAAAGCGGGACGGCTTAGTTCAGCCCAGGACGGAGTCCTGGGTAGCGAACGCCCTTAAAATCTCGAGCCCCGCCAGGGGCGGCACGCCAATCATCACTGCCGTATCCGCGGATTGAACACCGAGTAGAGCAGATCGGTGAGGAAATTCACTACCACATAGGTCAACCCGATCATCAGGATGCAACCTTGCACCAGGTAATAGTCGCGATTAGAGATCGCGGTAATCGTCAGCCGCCCAATTCCCGGCCAGGAGAAAATCGTCTCCGTCACGATCGCCCCCGCCAGCAGCGCGCCGAATTGCAAACCGACGACGGTGAGAATCGGGATCATGGCGTTGCGCAGCGCGTGACGATAGACGACCGTTCGCTCCGGCAAGCCTTTGGCGCGCGCGGTGCGGATGTAATCCTGCCCCAACTCTTCCAACATCGAGGTGCGAACCATGCGGGTGAGGATGGCGGCCAGCGCTCCGCCCATGGTGACCGCCGGCAATATGAGGTGCGCGGGGGATCCCGAGCCCGAAACCGGCAGCCATCCTAATTGAATCGCGAAAAATAAGATCAGGATCGGTCCCAAGGCGAAGTTTGGGAACGACAAGCCCAGCAGCGAAACGAAGCTGAGCAAGCGATCGTCCCAACGGTTGCGACGAATTGCCGAGCGCACTCCGGCTGGAATGGAGAGACCCAGCGCCACAACCAGAGCGGCCAGGGTTAGCTCGAGGGTCGCGGGATAGGCCTGCGCGATCACGTGGCCAACATTCTGATTAAGCCGCAGCGAGCGCCCCATGTCTCCGTGCAGAATCCCGCGCCAGTAGTTCACGTACTGCTGCCCGAGCGGGACATCGAGTCCGTAGGCATGTCGCGCCGCCGCGATGTCGGTTGCCGCCGCGCCTTCGCCCAGCATTTGCTGGATGGGATCGCCGGGCACCAGGTGAATCAGCAGGAAGACCACCGAAACCACCAGCCAGACTACGGGAAGTAGATACAAGAGGCGGCCAAGCAGGTAGCGCAGCATCAGCTTGCCAGAGGCGCTGCGGAGGAGGTTTGCGGCGGTTGGGCCGTTTCAATCTTGACGCCGTCCACCCGCAGTCCATCCATGGTCATGACGGTGTAGCGGCGAGCTTCGTACTCGAAGCTATCGCCAGTCTTGGGAATTTTTTGCAGTTGCGTCAGCACAAATCCGGCGAGGGTCTCGAAGCCTTCATCGTGCGGCAGCACGATGTGGTATTGCGATTCCAGGTCGCGAATGTTCACCGAGCCATCCAGCGTCATGGAGGTGGCGCCGGGCGCCAGCGGCTGCTCGCTGATGTCGAACTCATCTTCAATCTCGCCCACCAACTGCTCCAGCACATCTTCCACCGTAACCAGGCCGGCAGTGGAACCGAACTCATCGACGACCACGGCCAAGTGTCGCTTGCGGATCTTGAACTCCAGCAAAAGGTCGGGCAGCGGCTTGGTTTCCGGCACCACTAGCACCTCGCGCATGATGTGATGTACCTCCAGACCGCTCGGACGGATGACGGGGCGGCCCGAGGCAGAGCGGTTCACGCGATAGCGCAACCACCGCATAAGGTCTTTGGCGTAGAGTACCCCGATGATGTGCTCGGGACCGCGCTGCGGGTCGTAGACCGGGATGCGTGAGTGCTGCTCGTCCACCACGCGCTGTAGCGCCTCTTCCAGCGAGAGATTCCCCGGCAGCGAAAAGATGTCGGGCCGCGGCACCATCACCTCCCGCACTGAGATATTTTCCAGATCCAGAGCATGATGGATCATCTCCTCTTGCGCGGGAGCCAGCAAACCTAGCCGGCGATTGGCAGAGACGATCAGCTTCAGCTCCTCAGGGGAATGCACACCCGCTTCGCGTACTGGTCGCATGCTGAAGGCCTTCAGGACGACGTGCGTGGATGCCGTCATGAAGGCCAGAAAGGGCGCAGCCAGTGTCATGAAGAAGTCCATGGGCCCGGCGACTGCCAGGGCTACGCGCTCGGTGCGTTGCAGCGCGATGGACTTGGGCACGACCTCGCCCAGGATAACGACCACATAGGTCATCAGCACGAATGCCAGAACAATGGCAACGCCGTGCGCATAAAAGCGGGAATGCGGCAAAGGACGGAAGAGCGGCTCCAGCATGTGCGCGATGGAAGCTTCGCCGATCCAGCCCAGCGCCAGGCTGCACACGGTTACCCCAAACTGTACCGCGTTGAGAACATGGTCGAGCTTCTGATGAAGCTTCTGAACTGTGCGCGCACCCAGGCGATGCGCCGCGATCATTTGTTGCAGTCGCGTCTCGCGCACGCTGACCAACGCGAATTCAGCCGCTACGAAGAACGCGTTTGCCGCGACGAGCAAAACCACCACTACAATACGCAGCACAACGAAAGTAACCATGAAGCTAAAATCTTACCATCGGCAGGCCGGAGGAGGCGGACGCGCGTCAACGCTGACGGCACATTCCATGCAGCGTGGATCGGCGGCTTCCTTGCACCTTAGTTGTACGAACAGGTCGATTAAGGACGACTATATCCACACCTAGGCAAATCCTCACGCAATACCGTACAAGAACCTGACGCATTCTAAGCAGAACGCCCGATTTGTCCGCAGGACTAAGAACGAGATACTCCCTCGACGGCTGTTGCGCGCAAACGCGTGGCGCCAAGCGCCATTTCCTTCAGGCCAAATTTCATAACGAAGGAGTACGCACGAATGAAGCGTGCACTCATACTGGTATTCGCATGCTTAAGCTGGTCGCTCGCGGCCCTGGCAGTTAACGTTACCGTCAGTTCGCCAACGAACGGTTCGCAAGTCGGCTCTCCTTTTAATCTTAGCGCCAGCGCGACCACCTCTTACACGATTACCGGCTGGGCGGTTTACCTCGATGGCAATACGGTTTATTCCGCCGGCCGCACCAATTCCATCAACGCCAGTATCACGGCCGGAACAGGCACGCATCAGTTGGTGACCCGGGCCTGGGATAGCACCGGCGCGTACGGCAGCGTCTACGAGCAGATTACGGTCACCAGCGGCGGTGGTGGCGGCGGCACCGGAGTTACAGTCACCGTCACCTCTCCCACCAACGGCTCCCAAGTCAACTCGCCGTTCACTTTGACGGCTAGTGCAACTAGTTCCTACGCGATTACCGGTTGGGCGGTTTACCTCGATGGCCATACGGTTTATTCCGCGGGCCGCACGAACTCAATCAACGCAAATATCACTGCCGGAGTGGGCACGCATCAGTTGGTGACCCGGGCCTGGGATAGCACCGGCGCATACGGCAGCGTCTCCGAGCAAATCTCGGTAGTGACTGGCGGTGGCGGCGGCGATGGCCTGCCCGATCCGCCGCCTGGCGCCATCGTGTTCAACAATATTGATCAACGCGGCAGCTGGCACTGGTGCCACGATCCCGGCTGCGCCGGGGGCAGCGGCAGGGGTACTTACTGGATGGCGCAAAACCAGAGTTCACCCTCGCGCGACGGCTCCAGTATGGAATTCTTCAACTCCGGCGTCTGGGCAAACGCCTTATGGTGGCAGAAGGTGGGTCCCAACAATAACGTCCACCATCTCCTCTGGGACTTCTACGTCTGGGTTGACAATGGTTCGCAAAACGCTGCCCAAGCGCTGGAGTTCGATGCCTTCCAGTTTGTCCACGGCTACAATTACATGATCGGCAGCCAGTGCAACTACGGCGCGCGGGTCTGGGACATCTGGGACGAGGCTGGGGGCGATTGGAACCACACCTCGATCGCCTGTCCTAAATTTACGCCTAACACTTGGCATCACATCCAGTGGTATGTAACCACCGACACCAGTACGCATCGATATACGTTCGTTACGTTAGTGGTGGATGGGCACAGCACGCCGGTCAATATCACCCGGAGCGCAAAGAATCTCGGGTGGTCCGACAACCTCGGCGTGCAGTGGCAGCTCGACGTCAATTCCAGCGGCCAGGGTTATCACGAATGGGTGGACAGCGCCAAGCTGACCATCTGGTGAGCGGGCGTTTGCTGCCTCGGTTATGCAACAGGGCTCTCGCGCGAGAGCCCTGATTTGCTTGTCAGGCAAAAATGCCGTTTGTGAATGGAATCGTAGGGCGATGTTCGCTATGGCCCCGTCTTACGGAGCATCGTGCTTTGCGAGACGTCCTTCTCCAGAACGCATCCATCAGTCCGCAACGCCTCGTTACCCGACACGCTGACGTCGCTCAGGTCACTGCCGCTGTCCAACGCACAATAATCCCCAGGCCGGTACAGCGAAACCGTTCGCCCGCTGGTTCCCTTGCGAAAAGTGTAGCTTGCGGTCTTCTTTCCGCCGATGGATTCCTGGTGGCAAACGTCGGCTGCTCTGTGCACCAGGTCCATGGCACTACATCCGGTTGCGGTCCAGAACACTTGCACATCGTGAGCGTCGGCATCGTTTCTCACCGTGATGGTGGATTGGCCAAGCTGCGGAGTCGGCTTTGATCTGGAACAGCCAATCAGTCCCACGCACAGCAGGCTAGCGGCAATGAAAGCTTGCTTTCTCATGACATCACCTTGTGTTATCAACTCATTTTTTCTTGGAAGTTGCGATCGCCTGAAGCTATTGCCTGCTCTTCAAAAAAGAAGTCGCTCGCATCGTGAAAGTACGCCGTTGACGTCGCTCATAGGAGAACTCCTGTCGAGTTATTTCCTGATGGCCACGGTCGAGAGACTCGGTTCTGGGGTGAGCATCTCCGAGGCCACAGCCCGCACAAGCAGGGAAACGAATTTGGGTGCGGAGGCGAGTACTTCCGTGTAGAAACTTCCGACAGCGCGGCATCTTTTGCCGAGCCTTCAAAAGTCGATGGTTGGGGGGCTGGGCAACCAATTCTGCAGAAGCAGCTGCCGCGAAGCCGAGGTCGGGCATCCAATTCGTGTTATGTGGCCCCTGCTTCATGTAATCCTGTACTGGTCACCCAGGCTTGGTCCGTGACAAGC
Organism: uncultured Acidobacteriaceae bacterium; assembly: GCA_963785825.1. Taxonomy (GTDB): domain Bacteria; phylum Acidobacteriota; class Terriglobia; order Terriglobales; family Acidobacteriaceae; genus Bog-257. Next base: position 1,018,365 of record CAWAWQ010000006.1, read on the forward strand.
ATGATGAAATTCGCATTAAGCTCGTTTTCCTTTCTTTTGGCTGCTGCCATGCTTTCGGCGCAAGCGGCGCCCGCTCCGGGGGCAACAGGCGCTGCCCCAGTCGGCGGCTCAATCAGCGCAATTCTGCCCGACCTTGACCGGCTGCAAGCAGCCGCGTCGCAGGCCAATCTTGACCTCGGTCACATGCGCATCGAGAAATGGAAGACCGACAGCAGCTCCAAGCAACAGGCGCAGGCGAATGCGGATTCGATCCAGCGCAATCTCACGTCTGCGCTGCCGGAATTGATCAGCAATGTCCGCTCGGCTCCGCAGGATTTGACAGCCGAGTTCAAGCTCTATCGCAATCTGAATGCTCTCTACGATGTCTTCGCTACCCTTACGGAGTCGGCGGGGGCGTTTGGTTCTAAGAACGATTACGATGCCCTGGCGCAGCAGCTCAACGTTATCGATTCCGTGCGCCGGGACCTGGGAAATTCGCTGGAGGCGCTTGCGTCCTCGACCCAATCCGAGTTGAACCGGCTGCGAGCGCAGGTCCGGGCCCAGCAGCAGGCGGCCGCCGCAGCGCCGCCCAAGAGGGTAATCGTGGACGACACTGAGCCGCCCAAGAAAACCCACAAGAAGAAGACCGCTTCCAAGCCGGCCACGTCGGGATCAGCCTCGAGCAGTGGTAACACGACCTCAGCGACGACGCCGAAGTCGCAGTAAAGCTACCTGACACTGCCGACTACCCGAGATGCTTTGGGAACATTTTCGCCCTCCCCGGGGTCTATTCCAGTAGTCCCGGCGTGGAAGGCTGTGCCGGGCTGTCTTCACGAGGGAAGCGGCAGCGGTTGGCAAAAACATCCTGCCGCAGAGCGTCCCACGTTAGTAGTAGCTGGTTGTTGCCGGTCACAAAACTATTTATCCTTGAGGTGCCGCCCGTGGCGGGAGCAACAACATTGAGTGACCTCGCAAGTGCGATAGGCGTCCGCACCGAAGAAGCCTCCGTGGTGGCCGAACTCAAGGCCGGATCGGAAGAGGCTTTTTACTGGCTCATCGCACATTACAACCAGCCCATCTATAGCTTGGTTTACCGCATTCTCGACGACCCCTCGGATGCCGCCGATACGACCCAGGAAGTTTTCATCAAAGTTTTTCGCGGAATCAAGAACTTTAACTCCGATTCCAGCCTGAAGACCTGGATGTATCGCATCGCCGTTCACGAGGCTTCCAACCGGCGGCGTTGGTGGTTCCGGCACAAGTTCCGCGAAACATCGATCGAGCCCGGCCCGGAGCGGGAGGACGAAGCGTCGCCGCTGGGCATGAAAGATACTCTCGTCGACGATGCCAAGTCGCCGTTGCAAAACGTATACGACGAGGAGCTGCGTGCCCGTGTGGAAACGGAGCTGCGCGCCCTCCCCGAGCCCTACCGGACCACAGTCATTCTGCGTGATATCGAGGAATTGTCGTACGAACAGATCGCCGAGGTGACGCAGACAACGCTGGGTACGGTCAAGTCGCGTCTGGTGCGAGGACGCGGAGCATTGCGAAAGCGGCTGGAGCGCTATCTGCCGGCGTTCGGCATGGCTCCGGATATGTCCCACGAAAGAAAGCGCCGCGGCGGCGCCCTTGGCGATCACAAGGTCGAGGTCCTACCATGACGTGTTCAGTTGCGAAGGGACTCATGTCGTCGTATCTGGACGGTGCAGTGACGCGCAGCCAGTGGAGTCACATCAGCGAGCACTTGCGCGATTGCGTGGATTGCGCCACCCGTTTCGCGTCTTTGCAGCGGACCCAATCCCTGGTCGGGTCCCTTGGGCGGAAGTCGGCTCCCCCTGATTTGACCCTGAAGTTGCGGGTTGCGATTTCGCAGGAGATCGCGAATGCGCGACGGTCGCGCTGGGATATGTTGCGCGTCCGCTGGGACAACGCCTTCAATGCCACCATGGTTCCGGCAACTGCCGGTGTAGTGACGACGCTCGTCATCTTTGCCTTGCTCATCAGCTTCCTCTACCCGGCGCAGGTGCGTGCGGCCAACGACGTTCCTACTATGCTGTACACTCCGGCGGAGTTGCAGTCCACACCGTTCGAGTTGTCGATGGGGGTCGCTAATGCCGAGTCGCTGGTGGTGGAAGCCTACGTCGGTCCCGATGGCCGGGTCCAGGATTACCGGATCCTCTCTGAACCAGAAGACGCACAAGCGATCCTTCCCGAGTTGAAGAACATGCTCATCTTCACCACCTTCCATCCCGCCACGGCTTTTGGCCAGCCCACTTCGAGTCGTGTGATCCTTACCTTCTCCAAGGTACAGGTGAGGGGATAGGGGCGGGACGGGACGAGGATTGCATGCCCATCGCCAAGCTCGTAAACTGAAACAATCGCTCGCCTGCCGAAATCTGCTTCAGCTACTGACTTTGAGCAATCATCCGCGTTTCCGGCTTGCCGATTGCTAGAGGCCTAACGGCTAAAGGCTAGGAGCTTACACAGGAGATTTTTCTGAGCTCTGCTCGCATTCTTGCTCTCTCAGCCTTGCTGGCCGGTCTGTCTTGCCTCGCCGGAGCGCAAGCTAAAGCAACTCTCGACGTCAGCGAGACCCTGTTCAGTGTTGTGGCCGCCATGAATGTCTGCGGCTACGATCAAGAGCTGCCGTCATCTTCTCCCATCCGTATGCAGGTGCGAACTGACCTGGTCGAGGCCAGCAAATCGCCCGAAACGGCGGCTGCGGCCAAAGAGATGTGCCGGTTCTACACCGATCATCGCCAGGGCGACTCAGCTCATGACCTCGCGCAATATGTATCGCTGGCCTTGAACCTGGGTCCGGCTCCGGACTTCGCTCCCAAGGTGAAAGAAGCCGACATGCCACCGGACGCGGCCTATGTACTCGGATTCGTTCCCCTGCTGAAGCAGTACTACGGCGCAGCTAAGCTTCACGCGATCTGGCACCAGCACGAGACGGAATACTTGGCGCTGATTGATCAATATCACGGCCCCGTTTCCCAGATGATCGATTCCGCCGATAACTACCTACGGATGCCGCTCTCCGGTTATCTAGGCCGCAGCTTCACCATCTACCTGGAGCCGATGAGTGCGCCAGGCCAGGTGAACTCCCGCAACTACCTTCAGGATTATTATTATCTTGTGATCTCGCCTGCCGGAAACAACATTCATATGGATGCTTTGCGGCACACGTATCTGCACTTTGTGCTTGATCCGCTGATCGCAAAACGCGCCACCGCTTTGGATCGTCTGAAACCGATCTTGCTTGCGGTGCAGACCGCACCCATGGCGGAGGAATACAAACGCGACACCGGTTTGCTGGTCATCGAGTGCCTGATTCGCGCCATTGAAGCGCGTACACCTTCCGATCCCAAGCTGCCGGAGAAGGAGCGAATGGCGCTAGTACAGCGCGACGAAGCGCAAGGATTCGTCCTCACCAGCTATTTTTATGAGCGGCTGCGGGACTTCGAAAAGGCGAGCATGGGGCTGCAGGACGCATTCCCCGACTGGCTGCACAACATTGACGTGCCCCGCGAGAAGAAACAGGCCAGCCAGACCGCATTTGCCTCGCAGGCTGAACCCGAAGTCGTACAGGCCTCGAAACATGCATCTCAAGGCAAGATAGACTTGGCGGAACGTGCACTGGCCAGCGGCAACCCGGCTGAAGCGGGAAAACTGGCGCAGGAAGCGTTGCAAGCTAACGAAGACCCGGCGCGGGCTTACTTTGTACTGGCGAAAGTTGCCAGCTTCAAAGGCGATATGGAGGGCGCTCAGAACGACTTCCAGAGAGCGCTGGAAACCGCGAAGGATCCGCGAGTCTTGGCTTGGTCACATGTGTACCTGGGACGCATCTTCGATTTGCAAGGCGAACGCGATAGCGCCATAGCCCAATACAAGGCGGCGCTCGACATGAGCGACGTGCCGGCCGATGCCAAGCCGGTGGCCGAACGCGGATTGAAGGAGCCGTACCAGCCGCCCAGAGCCAACCAAGAAAATGATCAATAGCTTCGGCCCTTATCGGCGAAAACAGCTCGCCAAAAAGAAAGGATGACGGATGAGATCCACAGCAATTTTCGTAGCGGCGCTGCTAGCAGCCGGGCTGGTCGCCGCCCAAACGACTAATCCTCCCGGTCAGGCCCCGGGAACGACGCCGCAGTCACAAAGCACGACGTCGAATCCGGCATCGGGCGCAGCACAGTCACAACCGCCGGCCGGCGGACATCGCGTACTCCAGGCAAAATCGCAGGAGGAACTCACCGCATACCAGGACGTCTTCGCCAAGACCGACCCTGCGCAGGTAGAGGCGGGAGCTGACCAGTTTGCGGCGAAGTACCCCAACAGTGAACTGCGGGCGTCGTTGTATGTTCGCGCCATGAACCTCTACAGCCAGAGCAACAACGCAGATAAGGTGATTGAATCGGGCCGCAAAGCTATCGCCGCGGATCCCACGAATCCGATCCCGCTGGTGGAAGTGGCGACCGCGTTGGCCGAGACGACGCGCGAAACCGATCTCGACCGCGAGCAGCGCCTGGCGGAAGCGACGAAAGACGCACATGCCGCCATTGATAACGTGGACACCGGTCTGCTGGTTCCTGCCAACGCGGATCCGGTAAGGGTCGCGGGCGCAAAACGCAGTATTCTCACCATGGCGTACGATACGCTTGGCATGGTGGACATGAGTAAGAAGGACTACGCGTCGGCGGAACAAAATCTCCAGAAGGCCATCGACACCAGTAAGGCCACACCCGAAGCCGTGCTCTATCTGCGGTTGTCGGTTGCGCAGGACCAGTTGAAGCAATATCCGCAAGCGCTCGACTCGGCCAACAAGGCGTTGCAATACGCGAAGGAGGGCACCTCGACGCAAAATCTTGCGAAACAGCAGCAGGCGCGGGTGCAGAAGCTGATGAGTGCCGAGTCGCCGGCCGCTGCTGCACCGCCACCGTCGCCGACCCCACAGGCCCCGGGAGCGCAGCCCAATCAGCCTGGGGTTTCGACGCCGCCACCGCCACCGCGCTGAGGGACGTAACCAGTTAAGGTCGAATGACGCCTAAGCAAGTTAACCCGTTTTCTGTCGATACCGGCGCTTTGGAGGAGGACATTGGCCACCGCTTCCAAAACCCTGTCCTGCTGCAACAGGCCCTCACGCACGCCTCCTACGCGCGTGAACTGGAATCCCAGAATGCGACGGGCGGCGTACTGGCGCTGGAGGGCGACAATGAGCAACTGGAGTTTCTGGGCGACGCCGTGCTCTCCTTCGTAGTCAGCCAGGAACTATTTCGCCGGTTTCCGGAATATCAGGAAGGAGAGCTGTCAAAATTGCGTGCCCACATTGTGAGCGCGCGCCGCCTGCTTCGTCCCGCCAGAGAGCTCAAGATTGGGCACTACCTGCGCCTGGGCCGAGGCGAGGACCGCAGTGGAGGCCGCAGCAAGAGCGCGCTGCTGGTCAATGCGCTGGAGGCGATTATTGCCGCTTTATATCTCGATGCCGGCCTGGAGGAGGCCCATCGCTTTATCCTGCGGACGATTCTTGAGCCGGAACTGGACGAGGTCAAGCAGCACGGCGGCGCGAAGCTTCCGATCATGGATTACAAGTCAGCCCTGCAAGAGGCGGTGCATGCCAGCGGCCGCCCCCAGCCGCGCTATGTGCTGGTGAAGGAAGAGGGGCCCGATCATCGCAAGATGTTCACTATTGAAGCCCACGTCCTGCCCTCCAGCACCGAGGATGAGTTCGTCGGTCAAGGCCAGGGGAGCACGAAGAAAGCCGCTGAACAAGCCGCTGCACGTCGCGCCTGGGAACATCTACAATTAGTGCAGGGTGGCTCCGCAACCGAAGAGCCGGTTCCACTTGGGAATCATTCCATTATCCATGAGTGATATCAGTACCCAGCCTCAGCTTGCGGCTGGCCCGGAACAACCGCAACGGCTTGTCCCGCCGCCGGACAGGGGAAGCGGTCTGCATTCTTTGCAATCGCTTGCCAGCACGGTCGTGATCGCCATTTTTGTCATTACCTTCGTTGTTCAGGCCTTCCAGATACCCTCGGAATCGATGGAGAAGACTCTGCTGATCGGCGATTACTTGCTGGTCGACAAGGCGCATTTCGGTCATTCCCATGTTTGGGATTGGCTGTTGCCCTACCGTCCGATTCGCCGCCAGGACATCATCGTTTTCCGCTATCCAGTTAACCCGCACCAGCACTTCGTGAAGCGGGTCGTCGCAGTTCCGGGTGACCATATTCGCCTTGTCGACAAGCATGTTTACGTGAACGGAATGCGGCAGAACGATGCGTATGCGACCTTCAACTGGGCCTGGAGCGACCGGTTCCGGGATAACTTTCCCGATGGCGGTTTCTACGGCGACAAGATCACAGCAAAGTGGTTTCTGCAAGCGCAGAAACTGCTCGACGACGGCGAGATGATTGTGCCGGAAGGGTCGTATTTTGTTCTGGGCGACAATCGCGACGACAGCTATGACTCGCGTTACTGGGGCTTTGTGCCGCGGGAGAATGTCGTGGGGCGCCCGCTGTTGATCTATTGGTCTATGGACCGCAGCGAACCGGCGGTAGGCGCCCTGCCGTCTGATAAACTTTCCAATCTGACATTTAATGTCACTCACCTGTTAAGCAGCCTGCGCTGGCACCGCATGATGCGGGTGCCGCAGTAATCTGCCACGCGGGAGCTAAGTCAGATCCCGAGGAAAAACGAATTTGCCCACTGCCAGAAAAGTCGTGAGGACGGCGCCGGAAAAGACCCCATCGGCCAAGCCGGTCAAACCCAAAGAGACCACTCCCGAGTTCATCGCTTCGATCGCCATCATCCTGGTGACTGGGCTGTTCATCATCACGTTTACGCTGCAGGCATTCACCATTCCGTCGAGTTCGATGGAGAACACGCTGCTGATCGGCGACCACCTATTCGTGGATCGCATGCTGCTGGCGCCGGTCACCAAGTGGATTGGCCACCTGATCCCCTACCGCGATCCTCGCCACGGCGACGTCTTCGTCTTCATCTCTCCCGCGCAGCCCGGCCTTTACATTGTCAAGCGCGTTATTGGACTGCCCGGCGACCGTATTCATCTCCAGGATGGCGTGGTTTACCGCAATGGGGAAAAGCTGAACGAGCCGTATGTAATCCGCAAGGGCGATTTCAACTCTTATCGCGATAGTTTCCCCAACGCCCCGGTTAGCGATAATGAAGACGTGACACCCGAATGGCGGCTGTTGCTTCCCTCCTACATAAAGAACGGCGATCTCGTCGTGCCTCCGAATAGCATTTTTGCCATGGGCGATAATCGCGACGTTAGCCTGGACAGCCGCTATTGGGGTTTTGTGCCCCGGGAAAACGTTATCGGCCGGCCCATGTTCATTTACTGGTCCTTCGTCACGCCCCGCGACGAGTATGAGCGCCAGAGCATCGGCGACCGCCTGAGTTGGCTGTTCGATATCATTATCCATTTCTTCGATCAGACGCGTTGGTCCAGGATGTTCCACGTGGTGCGCTGATGCGGGGCCGTACTTCACGGCGGGTGTTGTGGGCGGTTCTGCTGGTCCTGGTACTGGCATTGCTGGCTCCTCCCTTTATTAACGTCAATCGCTATCGCAATCGCGTTTCGGGAGCGATCAGCCGCGCCTTGGGTCGCGATGTGACCGTCTCCGGTATCAAGCTCAAGCTGCTGCCGCGACCCGGACTGGTGCTCTCTAACTTCGTGGTTGCCGAGGACCCGACCTACGGCGCGGAGCCGATGCTGCGCGCCGATACTGTCACCGCCTATCTCCGGCTAACGTCGCTATGGCGCGGACGCCTGGAAATCGGCACGCTCGATCTCGACAATCCCAGCATGAACCTGGTGCGGCGCACGGACGGACATTGGAACGTCGAGGAGTTGCTGGGCCGCGCATCGCAGGTGGCATCGGCCCCTACTGCCAAACGCCAGCCGGAAGCGCGGCCGCGATTTCCTTATGTGGAAGCCTCGAGCGGCCGCATCAATTTCAAGCTGGATGAGGTGAAGAAGGCGTTTGCCTTCACCGATGCCGATTTCGCGCTGTGGCTCGAGGCCGAGGACCAGTGGGGTGTTCGTCTGGAAGCGCGGCCGGTGCGTACCGATGTGAACATCACGGATACGGGCACCTTAAAACTGGATGGCCGGTTCCAGAGGGCCCCGAACCTGCGCGACACCCCACTGTACCTCAAGCTCAACTTCAGCGATGGCCCGCTAGGGCAGATCACGAAGCTGGTGTACGGTCGCGATCGCGGCTGGCGCGGAGTGCTGCGCGCCAACGCGATCTTGACCGGCTCGCCAGCCGCGCTGGGCGTGACCTTGGATGCTCAGGTTGACGATTTTCGCCGCTATGACATCGCTTTGGGAGAGGCTCTGCACCTTCGAACCCACTGCACCGGCGGGTACTCGTCTCTGAAGGATGCCCTCTATGACGTCCGCTGTGAGTCGCCGGTCGGTGACGGTTTGCTTACCGTGCGCGGCGATGCCCAGGGACTGGGTGGCGGCTACGAACTGAGCATCTCGGGCGAGCACATTCCCGCCGATCGCGTCGTGGCTTTTGCCCGTCACGCGAAGAAAGATCTTCCCGCCGACCTCACCGCCAGTGGAGAAGTCGATGGCGCATTCACTGTCCATAAAGCGCCGGGAGGCGTTCCCGTCTGGGCGGGAGGCGGGCGCACCAGCTTTCTTGCCCTGCATTCCGATGTTCTGAAGGATGACTTGCAACTCGGCGAGATCGAGTTTCTGGTTCCCAGCGAGAAAACGATCGCCACGATCAAACGCAGGCACTCGGTTGCGGTGGCCCAGCCGCCGCCCGTTATCGCCGGCCTGCATCTCGTCATCAAGCCATTCGCGATGCCTTTAGGCGCGGCCTCGCCAACCACGGCCAGCGGCGTGTTCGACGAAGATCATTACAATCTGCATCTCAGCGGCAGCGGCGAGCTGGGGCGGGTGATGAATGTCGCGCAGGCGTTAGGAATAGGTACGCCGGGTATCGGACTGGCGGGAGCCGCGCAATTGAATCTCGACTTGGCCGGAACCTGGGTGGGATTCGCCCCGCCTGGCGCCTCCGGAACCGTGCAGGTGCGTGCGGCAACCGCTGAGCTGCAGGGAATTTCCGAGCCTCTGCTGATCGACTTCGCGGCGATCGTGCTGGACAATCAACTGCTGAACGTCAATTCGTTCAGCGCGAGTTTTGCTAAAGGGACCCAGATCACGGGATCGGCAAACTTCCCGATCCATTGCACGTCGCCGGAGAGCTGCCTGGTTCGCTTTGACCTCCGCGCTGACGAGGCATCTCTCAGCCGCCTCAACCAACTGGCGAATCCCAGTCTCGGCCAGCCGTGGTATCACTTGCTGGCTATCGGACGGCGCCATCCGGACGCATTGCTCAAGTTGCGGGCTCGTGGACAATTCTCCGTCGCTCGCTTCCAATTAGGCACGGCGAACGCCGCAAATGTTAATGGAATACTTGAGTTCGATGCAGGCAAGCTAAACATTACCAAGCTTCAAGCCGACATACTTGGGGGCTGGGAGAACGGCTCTTGGATGGTTGATTTCACCCTCTCTCCGCCTCGGTTTATGGGCAACGGGGTCGTCAGCAAAATTGCCATGACGCAGATCGGAGTGCTGATGCACGACAACTGGGCCACCGGCACGCTCGACGCGGCGTACAGTTTGACCTTGTCTGGGCTGAACCCGAAGGCGCTACGGGATACGGCGTCGGGGTCAGCCGACTTCACTTGGACTGCCGGTGCGTTACGCCACGTGGCCTTGGATGGACACGGCTCTCCGATGCTGTTCTCCAACTTTGCCGGCCAGGTCGCACTGCAGAACGGAACCTTCATCTTGCGCGATTGCAAGATGCAATCGAAGGGCGTGAGTTATGCGGTTCGGGGCACCGCCGCCTATGACCGAAGCCTTGACGTGAAGCTGGAACATGCCGGCGGCCGCTCCTATGTCATCTCGGGGACGCTGGACAATCCACAAGTCCAGGCGGTAACCGCCACAGCAGCCGAGGCCGCGCTGCGATGAAGACGAAGCATTGCCTCCCTTTCCTGCTGCTGGTGATCACAGTAGCGGCCGCCGATCAGCACCAACCTTCTCGCGACAATCACAGTCCGGAATTCGGCAGCATAGAGGCAAAGCTTGCCTATCTCAAGCAGAACGCGGCAAGGTCCCATCCCGATCCGAAACCGACCGACCTCACGGAACCCGAGGTCAACGCCTACTTCAACGAGGGGGGCGTGAAGCTGCCCCGAGGCGTCAGTCATGTCCGTCTCACCTCGCAACCGGCGCTGATCGATGGTCATGCTCAGGTTGACTTCGAAGCAATCACGCAGGGCCGTGGCGCCGGCAACCCGCTGTATAGCCTCTTTACCGGAACTCACGACGTGCACGTCGTGGCCCAGGCGAGTGGAGCCAGCGGAACAGGTACTATCCGCGTGCAGTCGGTGGAGCTGGATAGCATCCAGGTACCGCCATTCCTTTTGCAGCTCTTCGTGCAGCACTTCATCACGCCTAAATACCCCAATGTGGGTATGACCAGCACCTTCAAACTGCCCTTGCGGATTGATACGGCAATTGTCGATCGCGGACACGTGCGGTTGACGCAAAAATAGTCATTTATCGGCACAGAGATCAGCAGGAGCAGTAAGCATTTCCGGTAATCACCCTTCACAGCGGCTCCCAAGATTGTTTCTTCATATCTCTGTGTCTCGGTGTCTCTGTGGTTCAAAAAACTCCGCGCTCTCCGTGTCCTCCGTGTGGAAAACGCCGTCCCGGTTGCGGGAGTGCTTCACTGCCAACATGTTAGTATCGAAGACAAACACCCATGTTTTCGCACGCGAATCCGGTCGACATCTTCTTTCAGATCATCGTGTTGCTGTTCGCGATTTGCGTGCACGAATCGGCGCACGCCTGGATGGCCAACCGCCTGGGCGATCCCACGGCGAAGATGCTGGGCCGTGTTTCGCTGAATCCCTTGGTTCACATCGACCCTTTCGGCACGATCATCATGCCGCTGTTGCTGATAGTGCTCGGCTTTCCCCCGTTTGGCTGGGCCAAGCCGACGCCGGTGGACAATCGCAACTTCAAGAACCTGGTTCGCGACGACATCCTTACGGCGGTAGCAGGGCCGGTGAGCAACTTCCTTACCGCGTTCGTCTCGGTTGTGATCCTGGCCATCATCGTGCATGGTTCCAGCGCGCCGATCGGCAGGTATGCACATACCGCCAGCACTGCCGAGGCCTTGGCGACCTTGTTCTATGACGCCATGTGGATCAACGTGATCCTTGCCGTGTTCAATTTGATCCCGCTGCCGCCGCTCGACGGTAGTCATGTAATCCGGCACTTCCTTTCGTACAATGCTCTGCGTGTCTACGACAGGATTGGTTACGCCGGGCTGATCGTGTTCGTATTCATTCTGCCGATGATCGGTTTCGACGTAATCGGTATGCTGATCACGCCTTTCATGGCATTCTTTCAAGCACTCCTGACCGTGTTTCTGGGCTTTCGATGAGCGACCTCAAGCAAACCAAAAAGGGCCGCATCCTGAGCGGCATGCGTCCCACGGGCAAGCTGCACCTCGGCAACTACGTTGGGGCGCTGCGCAATTGGGTGGGGCTGCAGGACGATTACGAGTGCTTCTTCTTTATCGCCGATTGGCACGCGCTCACCACCGACTACGCTGACACGCGCAGCGTCAAGCAAAACTCGCTGGAAGTCATTCTTGATTACCTGGCGGCCGGACTTGATCCCGAGCGCAGCACGTTGTTCATCCAGTCGCATGTGCCGCAGCACGCCGAGCTGCATTTGCTGTTCAGTATGATCACGCCTTTGGGTTGGCTGGAGCGCGTTCCCAGCTATAAAGAGCAGCGCGAGAACCTCAAGGACAGAGACCTTGGGACCTATGGTTTTCTGGGATACCCGCTGCTGCAGTCAGCCGATATCCTGATCTACCAGGCGAACTTCGTTCCTGTCGGAGAAGACCAGGTACCGCACGTGGAATTGACCCGCGAGGTGGCACGGCGCTTTCACCAGTTCTATCCGCTTGGAAGCTACGTCGCTTGCCCTGATGAAGAGGCCGATGAGATCCGCAATGGGATTCCTGTGAAGCAACGGCCACATCCTAAGTACGGCAAAATGTCCGTTTTTCCTGAGCCGCAACCGCTGCTAACTCCTGCGGCCAAGCTGCCCGGCACCGATGGCCGCAAGATGTCAAAGTCGTACGGCAACACCATCCTGTTGAGTGAGCCGGAATCATCGATGCGGCAGAAGCTGAAGACCATGGTGACCGATCCGGCGCGCATCCGCCGCACCGATCCCGGCGATCCCGACAAGTGCCCGGTCGGCGATCTGCATAAGATCTTCAGTACGAAAGAAACCATGGCCAAGGTGTACGACGGCTGTCGGACTGCGGGCATCGGCTGCATCGAGTGCAAGAGTTGGGCTGCCGATGGCCTGTGGCAGGTGCTGAGCCCGATTCAGGAGCGACGGCAGAAGTACGAGGCGGACCCCAAGCTGGCGTGGGATGTCTTGGAGGCTGGATCGCAGAAGGCGCGCGAAGTGGCCGAAGCCACGATGGTAGAAGCGCGCGAAGCGGCAAATTTGTCTCACGCTTATGAGGCGCCCGCGCAAAGCGCTGGCGGAAGTTAGCGGGACTGCTTCGCCCTGGCCAAAATCAGGCCAGAACGGGGCACCTGATGGGCGTAATTCACCCCAGAGACACAGAGGCAAAGAGGAAGTTCCAGTAATTCGGCTAGCATTCGCAGATCCACTTTCTTTTCCTTTTGTGTCATCCTCAGCGAGCCTTCGCTGATTTTGCGAATGCGAGTCGAAGGACCGCTATTGGTGCGACGATTCTCTGCATGACCGAGAACCCACAACCCGCATCGGCCGCCAACGGTCAACCGCCGGCAATGCCGCGCAAGCACGCGGACGACTCGCCGTTCTCGGTGATTGTCGGCCAAGTGTACGAAGGGCCACTCGACCTGCTGCTCGATCTGATCCGCAAGCAGGACATCGATATCTATGACATCCCCATCGCCAGGATCACCGAGCAATACCTGAAATACGTCGAGACGATCAAGCAGTTCGATGTCGATGTCGCAGCCGAATTCATCTACACGGCGTCGCTGCTGATTCACATCAAGTCGAAGATGCTGCTGCCGCGCGATCCGGCCGGTCCCGCGGAAGAGGAAGATCCGCGGATGGAGCTGGTCAATCGCCTGCTGGAGCACGAGCGCTTCAAGACAGCGGCGCAGATGCTGCTGCAAAAACAGCAGATCGAAGAAGCAGTTTGGTCGAATCCGGCGCTGAAGGAATTTCAGAACGTCGAAGGGACCGAGCCCGAGATGGCCGCCGACGTCGTGGACCTGGTGAAGACCTTCCAGCAGATCCTGGATCGCGCCCGACAGCGTCCCTCGTTCGACGTGGACGAGGAAACGGTCACGGTGGCACAAATGATCGACTTCGTTCGCCGGCGGCTCTCGCTGGAAGACCGCCCCATCAGGCTGAAGATGCTGCTGCGCAGCTTGCGCTCGCGCTCGGCGCTGGTGTGCGCCTTCCTCGCCATCCTGGAACTGATACGATTGCAGGCGGTGCTGGCGCGTCAGGACAACGTCTTCGGTGAGATCGTGCTGAAGAAACACACGAATTTCGATGCACTGATGGCGGAAAATCCGCCGGTTCGAGACGACTGGCGATGAAGCAGCTTGTGGCTATGAACTCAAGATCGGGGATATTTTTCGTTCTTGAGGTTTGCTGTGTGAGCTGGGTATGAACTTCAAGGATCTCGTTACGCTATATTTCGAGCGCACAAACGCAATGCAATACTTGTGGAGCATTTACATCACAATCGTACTGGGGCTCATGGGGTTTGTTGGAACGGCGAAACCACGATTGGCGATTATTTTTCTAATGCTCATTGCATTCTTCGGATTCGCCTACGTTAATTGCGGCGCGCTTCGGAGCGTAACAAACCAGCGGAACGTGGTAGCGAATTTGATTCGCTCAGAGAACAAGAGTGATACCGACCCGGATGTTAGGCGGCAGATTTCCAGCACGCTTGATCCTCCTTCGGTTCTGGACGTTACTGTATTTCACGTGATAGGTGATCTACTCGTCATATCGGCCGTTCTCTTTTTAGGGTTCAAGCACGCCGTACGCTGATACTCCCATGAGCCTCAAAGCCAAAGTCGAAGCCATCATCTACGCGACGGAAGAGCCGGTCACGCTGAACGAGCTCGCGACGCTGCTGAAAGAGGCGGTCGTGGCCGATCTGCGCGCGGAAGAACAGGCGCGGCTCGCACTCAACGAAACCGTTTCCGACGGACCCCCGGTTCCGGAGAGCGAAGAAACGGATAGCGCTGAGCTCCTCGAAGAGACCGGTAGCGCGCCGACGGCAGAATCCGCGTCGGCGGAAGAAGAAGTTGCGAAAGAGAGCGCTAACCCTCCGACGGAAACCAAGCAGCAGAAGCAGGCCGAAGACAAAGAGCTGCTCAAGTCGGTCAAGGGCCGCCTCAACCTGATCATCGACGAGCTTATTGCCGACTATGCCTTCCCCGATCGCGGCATGGAGATTCGCCAGATCGCGGGCGGCTATCGCATGGCGACCAAGCCCGAGCACCATGACGTGGTGGTGAGCTTCGCCAAGAGCCTCAAGCCGCCGGTGCGGCTGTCCCTGCAAGCGCTGGAGACGCTTGCCGTCATCGCCTACAAGCAGCCGGTCACGGTGCCGGAGATCAGCGAGATTCGCGGCGTCGATTCCGCCGGTGTCATCGCTACCCTGCTCGACCGCAAGCTGATCACCACTGCCGGGCGCAAGCAGGTCATCGGCCGGCCAATCCTGTACAAAACCACGAAGGAGTTCCTGATGCGCTTCGGGTTGAAGGATGTCAGCGAGCTGCCTAGCGTGGAGGAGTTCGAGAAGCTGGGCGATCCCCAGGCCGAGCTGTTCAGCGCACCGGCGACAGAAACAAAACCTGCCGAAGCATCGACCGAAGACGAGCCGGTCACCGAAGCTGTGCCGGATGCCAGTCATCATCTAGCCGGCGACAGCACGATGCCCGCCGAGGGGGTGTACGCGACCGAAGCCGAACCCGAAGAGCCGGCGGGAAAATCCTAGTCCCATGCCCGCCGAACGCCTCCAGAAGATTATCGCCGCCGCGGGAGTCGCATCGCGCCGCAAAGCAGAAGAGCTGATCAGCCGCGGCCTGGTTTCGGTTAACGGGCAAACCGTCACCGAACTCGGAAGCAAGGCCGATCCCGAGCGCGACCGCATCAAGGTCAATGGCAAGGTGCTCAGCGGTCCCGAGCGCCACATTTATCTGCTCCTGCACAAGCCCAAGGGCTACGTCACCACAGTGACGGATCCGGAAGGCCGGCCCACGGTGCTGGATTTGCTGCGTGGTATCGGGGCGCGTGTGTATCCGGTTGGACGGCTCGATTACCTGAGTGAAGGCCTACTTCTGCTGACCAACGATGGCGTGCTGGCGCAGAACCTGACCCACGCCTCCTCACATGTACCCAAAACCTATCTCGTAAAGGTCAGCGGCAAGCCAACTGATGAGCAGATCGAAAGGTTGCGCGGAGGCATCCGGCTTCCAGCAAAGCGCTCGCCGCTAAAAGCTCCCGCCGGCAACGCACCAAAGCCGGCATCGCGGCGACGCTCGGAGGCGGTGCAGACCGCGCCCGCGCGCATCAAATTACTGCGCGAAGCAGCCAATCCCTGGTACGAGGTAACGCTAGTCGAAGGCCGCAACCGGCAAATCCGCCGCATGTTCGAGGAGATTGGGCATCACGTGGAGAAGATCAAACGCGTGCGCTACGGCGCGCTGGAGTTGAATGTCGAACCAGGCAAGTTCCGGCATCTAACTGCAAAGGAAGTTGGACAACTCAAGGCAGCGGCGCCAAGGGGCAGCCGGAATTAGCATTTGGCATTTGGCACTTGGCATTCAGTGAGACCTCAATTGCTGCTGCTTTGCTAAATGCCAACTGCCAAGCGCAAATTGCCGAACTGGAGATTCATGACAGATTTCAGGAAGCTGGTTCCGGCGCACATCCAGACGCTGGCCAGCTATAAGCCGGGGAAACACCGGCGGCAGGCAGAATTGGAGAGTTGCGTGCATTGCATCAAATTGGCTTCGAACGAGAATCCCTTTGGACCCTCTCCGCTGGCAGTCGCGGCGATCAAGGCGGAAGCTTCGGACGTCAATTTTTACCCCGATAGCAGTGTCACCGAGCTGACAACGCGGCTGGCGGAGATCCACGATCTCGACCCCAGCCAGATCCTGGTCACCGCCGGCTCGACCACATTCCTGGAGCTTTTGGCGCGTGCGCTGCTCGGCCCGGGCCTCAACGCCGTCACCAGCAAGGTGTCGTTCATTGTTTATCCCATCGTGACGCGGGTAACCGGCGCGTATTTTGTCGAGCTGCCGACGCTCGGCGATGGCTACGATCTGGAGCGCATTCTTGCCACCGTCGATGGCAATGCACGGGTCGTATACCTGTCCAATCCAAACAATCCTACGGGCACGATTTTGGAGGCCAACGCTATCGACCATTTCCTCGACCGCCTGCCCGCCCACGTCATCACGGTGCTCGACGAGGCGTATAGCGATTACGCGACCTACTTTGCCGCCGAGCGCGGATTCGACTATTCGCATGCGATTGACTACGTTCGTGCGGGACGGCCTGTCGTCGTGCTGCGCACCTTCTCCAAGGCACATGGCCTGGCCGGTCTTCGCGTCGGCTACGGCATGGGTCCCGCCGAGCTTATGGGCTATCTCGCTCGCATGAAGCCGGCCTTCATGGTGTCGTCGCTGGGCGAGGCGGCGGCGCTGGCCGCGCTTGCCGACGCCGATCACGTGCAGCGCTCGGTCGAGATGAATGCTGTCGGCGCCAAGCACCTGACCGGCGCCATCACCGAGATGGGCATTCGCGTGGTGCCCACCTGGGCCAACTTTCTATTCTGCGATGTGGGCGAAGATGCCGGCAGCTTGTGTCAGCTCTTGCAGAACGATGGCATCATCGTCCGCCACATGAGCGGCTCGTGGGGAGCGCCCAATGCCTTTCGCGTGACCATCGGCACCCCCGAACAGAACGAGCTGTTCCTCACGGCACTAAGACACGCTCGGGCGCGTGTTCCAGAACTAAAATAAACAGCAGTATCCGCCTGATTCCGTATGCTGGCCTTCTCTGCCCGCAGATGAACCCTCGCCTATCGGTCAGCCCACTTTTCGCTTGACAACCACAAAGTAACTGTATAGTGTATGTATACAGTAAACAGTGGCAAGCGATCTTACATTGCGAATCGATCTGGATACCGAGGTTCCCGCCTACCGGCAAATCGTCGATGGGCTGCGAATTCTGCTGGTGAACGGAAAGCTGGCCGCCGGTGCGGAGTTGCCGTCCGTGCGCCGAATGGCGGTGGACTTAGGCATCCATTTCAACACTGTTGCCGAAGCCTACCGCATCCTGGCCGAGGAAGGCTGGCTGGAGCTGCGCCATGGTCGCGGAGCAACTGTTGCCAGTCGCGACGCCCCTGCTCCCAATACTGAGCGGGTGCCTGAGTTCCGCCACCGCCTGCGGGCGCTGGTGGCTGAAATGCGCTCCCAAGGAGCATCTGCCGCGAAGCTACGAGCCGAGCTTCGCAGCATGGCAGATGAGTTAGAAACATGATGCTACAAATCCTGGTTTTGGTTCTTCCTCTGATCTTCCTCGCGCTGATCTTGCAGGCCATGCCCTTGTTGACCCGGCGTGGCATCTTCTTCAGTGCGACGGTGGATCCCGGGTTTCCGCAGAGTGCCGATGGGCGGCGCCTATTGCGTTCCTATCGCTGGCAGGTCGCCCTTTGGAGCGTTGCCGCAGTCTTGCTGGCCCTGCTATTGATAGCGGAGCACCCGCTCATTGCCAGCATGGCGCCTCTGTTCGGGCTCATGGCTGTGGTGGGTTTCATCTACTGGCGGAAGTTTCGCGAAGTACACACGCATTACGGCGACCGCAGGGCCGAGATTCGTCAGGCCAGCCTGGAATCGCCTGCACCGGTTGAGAGCATCAACGTCTGGACAGCGCTTCTGCCCTTCGTCGTCCTTGTGGCGACTGCGTTGTACCTCTACGCGCATTGGAACCAGATTCCGCAGCGGTTCCCGGTGCACTGGGGCGCCGATGGGCAGCCGAACCGCTGGTCCATGCGCGACTGGCAGGGAGTTTACGCTCCCCTCATGATGGGCGCGGGCATGAACGTGCTTCTGCTGGGATTCGCTTGGGTGCTGGCGCACCAGACACGCAAGACAGTAATGCGCCGAATCACCATTCGAGTGATCGAGTTTGTCATCTATCTCACTACGCTCTCTTTTGTCGTGGTGGCGCTGCTCCCGCTGATCAGCATCCCGGTTTGGCTGCTTCCGATGGTGATGTTCGTGAGTGTCGCCGGGCTGATTTACTGGTCCTATCGCCAGCTCACTGCGACAACCGCTGAAGATACGCTGCCGGAGCCGCAGAGAGATTCCTACTGGAAAGCGGGCGTCTTCTACTGGAACCCGAACGATCCGGCAATCTTCGTCGCCAAGCGGGTGGGAATCGGCTACACCATGAACTTCGCCAATAAATGGGCGTGGGTCGCGCTGTTCGGCATTCTGCTGATCGCCGTGTTGCCGGCGCTTCTCGCCGGATCCAAATGAAAGCTGCGCTTGAGCGTGGAAAGTCAGGTGGAACTGCGGACGGCCTCGGTCTGTGCAACCGGCGCCAGCATCGGCAAACGTGCTGCACCGTAAAGACCGGCGTCGCTGCCCATCAGAGCAATGGTGACGACGGTGTGCTTTGCGCCTTTCTCGACCTGGTCCGGAGCGGTAATTGAATAGATAAACGAACGAACTTTGAGCTCCTGAAACATGGTAGGAGCGAACGCATCCCAGGCGCTCGAGACACCACCGCCGATGACATACATGGGCAGGTTCAGCGCATTCACCATGGAACCGATGCCGATGGCCAGCGCGCGTCCGACCCTCTGGTAAATCTTCTGCGCCGAAGCGTGCCCCTGAATCGCCAGCTGATAAATGCCGCGCGAGGTGAACTCGACGTTGCCGCGGGCGGTGTCGGCTAAGTCGGGGGCATCGCCGCTGGCAATAGCTTCGTGTGCCATGCGGACGATGGCGGTCGCCGAGGCATACTGCTCCAGGCAACCGCGACTTCCACAGCCACAGGGATGCCCTTCGGATTCCACGGTGAAGTGCCCCAACTCGCCGGCCATGCCGTTCATGCCGTGCCACAAACGGCCATCCATTACGATGCCACCACCTACGCCGGTGCCCAGGGTGTACATGACGATATGATCGGTGTTGCGTCCCGCCCCCAGCCACTTCTCGCCCATGGCGGCAGCATTGGCATCGTTCTCCAGGATGACCTGCGTTCCCAGCCGACGCTCAATCTCTTCGCGCACGGGAAACTTCTCCCAGTCGGGAAGGTTGGGCGATCGCATGACCATTCCCGTATCCATGTCGATGAACCCAGGCACACCGATCCCAATGCCGGCCAGATCGCCGGCGGCACGGTGTTTCACCTGCAATGACTGAATGGCGTCGCACATCTCGCGGATGACGAAGTCGCGGCCCTTCTGGACTTCGGTACCCGTGGTCAGCTTCTCCAGCAGCTTGCCGTTACCATCTACGGCAGCAATGCGCAGGTTGGTTCCCCCAAGATCGACGGCAATCGAATAAATGCTCATGTAGGCCTCAGAATTTGTAATTACCACAGAGACACAGAGGCACAGAGCTTTGTGAACGCCTACGTCCTCGGTGTCTCTGTGCCTCTGTGGTGAAATTCATTTTTGGCAATGCGGGCAGTAATGACTGCTGCGCCCAGCGATGATAACCCGCTTGATGGGGGTTTTGCATACCAAACACGGCTGGCCCTCTCTGCCGTAAACCCGATGTTTCAATTGGAAGAATCCTTCGCGCCCTTCGGCGTCCACATAGTCGTTAATGGACGAGCCGCCCAACTTGATCGCCTCGCGCAGGACCTCCAGCAACGCAGTGTGCAGCTTCTGCAGTTCAGCGCGCGTCAGCGACGAAGCTCTCCGCCGCGGGCGAATGCCGGCGCGAAACAGCGATTCGTCAGCATAGATGTTCCCTACTCCGCTCAGCAATTTCTGATTCAGCAGCGCGCTCTTGATCGGAGTCTTGCGATGGCGGAAGAGCATATTGAAGCGGTCGATCTTCGCTTGCAGCGGCTCGTCGCCGGGCGCAGAAAATCCGGTGCCATCCTGCGAATCGATCCTCACCACCGCCAGCCGGCCAAAACGGCGCGGATCGACAAAGCGCAGCTCGCGGCCGGAGGCCAGCTTCAGAATGGCGTGGGTGTGCTTGGCGATTTCGCTGGTGGGCGAAGCGATCAGCAACTGACCGGTCATGCCGAGATGCACAATCCACTGCCCGCGCGCGAACTGAGAACTCTGCGCTATTTCACCCGATGCCAATTTGGCCCCCGATTTGGTTCCGGACTCGGTGCCCCAGGGCCTGCCCTGAGCTTGCCGAAGGGTTCGCGTCCCTCTTTTGGACGCTAACCTGGATCCACGGTCCCCTCCTTTCGCTTCCCTCTCCAGATCGAACACGACATGCTTGCCGACCCGCCGCACCCGAGCGATACGAGATCGCTCCAGCACCGATGCGATCTCGGCAGCAGAAGACTTCAGCGGCTCCGGCTTTTCGCCGAGCCAGACAGAGTCGATGACATCGCCCGCGATGTGCCGGTCAAGGCCGCGGGCAACGGTCTCTACTTCGGGAAGTTCGGGCATGAACAGCTAGTTTATGGCATTGCGCGCGGAAAATGAGGTGTCACATCGAAATCGGATAACCGTCCCAGACATGACCGCGATTCCGCTGCTGGAATCGGCTTCTCGTTCCCGTTCTTCTTTTGGATTTGCGGTTTATTGATCACCGAGCAGAAAGGATTGTGGTGCTCCGATAATTCTGAGCTCGCAGGATAACGCCTCGCCGCCAGTCCTCATCTTATCTCGCAAGCCTCTCTCGTAGAGCGCGGAGTCCACGCGGGAGATTTCCCATCGCTACGACGGAATCTATTGCTGTTCATGAGTCCAGCAAGCGGCCGGGTGTGCTTCATCGGCGGCCTCCGCGGTGGCTGATGATCACCGCGGGAATCATAGTAGCCGCACTTGCAATCTTCGTCGTCATCATGGCTCGCGACTGGCCGTTCACCCGCGATGCGGTGCTTAATGCGCTACAGCAGCAGAGCGCCAGCCAGGTCGAGATTGCGACGTTTCATCGCACCTACTTTCCACATCCGGGATGCGTGGCCGAGAGGCTTAGCTTCCAGCGCGGGCAGGCAAAAATCCCGCTCATCACCCTGCGGCGCCTGACAATCATGAGCAGCTATGCAGGCCTGCTCACGAACCGCATCAGCCTGATTCGAGCCGAAGGCCTGCGCCTGACGGTCGCTCCCCAAACCGTCTCCAGCAGCAGCCCAGGTGGCACATACCCCGCGATCAATTCAGGATTGAAGATCGGCGAGATTATCGCCGACGGAGCAGTGGTCGAAGTGGCCCCCAGCGGCCCCGGCAAGCAGGCGCTGGTTTTTACGGCGCGGAAGCTGGCACTGCACTCCGTTGCCGATCACTCGCCATTACAGTTTGACGCGGTAGTTCAGTTACCCGAACCTCCCGCCATTCTCCATATCGCGGGCAAGTTCGGGCCTTGGGCAGCAGGGCAAGGCGGACAGACGCCGTTATCCGGTTCCTATCAATTACAGGACGCAAATCTCGGCGCGTTCAGCGGGCTTTCCGGCGTCCTCTCCTCATCCGGGACATTCAACGGTGTAATGCAACATCTGACGCTTGACGGCACAACCGACGTGCCTGATTTCGCGCTGAAGAGAAGTGGACATGCTGTCCACCTGGCTACCCGCTTTCATGCGCTGGTGAACGGCATGAATGGTGACGTTGCTCTTGACCCGGTTGTTGCACATTCCGGAAAAACCACGGTAGTTTTCATTGGCGACATTTCAGGTGGCGCCACCAGCCCGGGAAAGACGGCAACCCTGCAAATGTCCTCCGACCAGGCGACTATTCAGGACTTGATGTGGATTTTCATTCGCGATAAGCAGCCTCCCATGCTGGGCAATATCAAGTTCTCCGCCAAGGCCACCTTGCCGCCCGGGGACCGACCTTTCCTCGATAAACTGAGGCTCAATGGGGATTTCGGAATCGCCGGGGGGAAGTACACCAATCCAGAGACGCAGAAAGAAATCGACGTGATGAGCGCACGCGCTCGCGGCAAAGCCGACGAGGTGGAAGACGAAAACGACAGGCGTGGGGACAACAGCTACGATCCGGGACGCGTGATTTCCGATCTGAAAGGCCAGGTGGCGGTGCGAGATGGGATTGCGCGGTTCAGCAACACCTCGTTCGACGTCCCGGGGGCTGCGGCCGAAGGCGGCGGCACCTACAACTTGCACAGCGAGCGGGTAAACATGCACGGGACGGTGCAGATGGAGGCGAAACTCTCGCAGGCTACAACCGGCGTAAAGTCTTTTCTGCTCAAACTCGTGCAGCCATTCGTGCACAAGAAGAAGCAGCAGGGCTCAACCGTGCTGGTGAAGCTGGCGGGCACTTACCACAAGCCGACGTTCACCGTGTTGCCGATTCCCGCGAAATGAACCTTCCGGGCGTCGATCCTGCTTGAAGTCTTCACCCCGGTCGCTGGGATGCAAAGTGGCATCACTGGATCGGACTATTTCTTGGCGCTATTTGGAGCCGCCTTCTCTTTCAGCTTCTCTAAGGCTTCCTTCGACTTCTTCGCGTAGGGTCCATCAGGAAGAATCTTGAGGTACGCATCGTAGTTCTCGATTGCTCCAGCCGTATCACCGGTCTTATTGAGCACCTCGGCCAGCTTGTAGGTAGCTTCTGCATCGTGCGGCTTATACTCCAACGCCTCGCGGTAACGGCTGATGGCGGCCCGGTAATTCTCTTTCTTGAAATAAAAATCGCCCACTTCAACGTCCTTCATCGCCTTCATGGGGCTGTAGGGGGTGAACTCATCGACATCGCTGTTGCCCAGGTTGGCTTCGGGATGCGACTTGGCATCGTTTGCCGGAGGCGAGACGTCAATGCGGGTTTGTTTGCTGGAACTCTCGCCCGCGGGAACATTGTCTGACCGCGGCGGGTTGGCAGAATTGTCCTTGGGCGCAGGTGCTGACTTGTCGGCAGGAACCTGTTCTACCGGGGCAGGCTCTTGCGCGACGGCATATCCTGCCAAACAACAGCAAACGATTGCGAGAAGAAGATAACGGAACCTCACGCTCATATTGTATTGGAACACCGGTAATCCGATGAAGATGCGCGGGTCGAGTCGCCCGCGCCGCTCGCAACGAAAAATGCACAAGCCATGGACATACTCTCCGCCCCGGCGCAAAAATCGCTTCATCAAAGCCACCTTTGCCCTAGAACTGCCGCTCCGTTTGTGGCAACCGTGGAGCAGCAACTCGCTTCTGTCTTCATTGCCACTCGCCGCAATTGCAAGAATGAATCCGACACCTGGGGAGCCTTTTGAATTCGCTTCGCCTGCTAAGCGAAGAAGATCAGACACTACGGCCAGAGAGCCCCGGCCCAGAGGCGGGGTGGCTTGGCCGCACGCGGCAAATCGCGCCCGGCATCCTGGCCGGCGCCGCCGATCTTGATCCCGCCGCAGTCCTCACGGCCACGGTTGCCGGCGCCGCCTTTGGTTATTCCATCGGCTGGGTCGTCCTCCTCACCATTCCAATCCTGTGGGCGGTATTCGCCGTCTCCGGGCGAATCGGAGATCAAACCAACCGCGGACTAGTCGAGCTGATCCGGCAAAGGTATGGCAAGCTGGCGAGCTGGGGCATGGCCGCAGCCGTGATCTCCGTCAATATGACCATGATCGTTGCCGACCTGGTGGCGGTCAGCGACGGTTTTTCCCTCATTTTGCAGCAGTCGCGAGTCTTCTTTCTACCGGCGGTCGCGTTCGCCGTCTGGTACCTGCTGGTGCTGGGCGACTATCGCGTCTCCCAGCGTGCGCTGATCTGGTTCGCGGTGTTTGAAAGTGCCTATGTGGCGGCTGCGGTGATGGCGGTGAAATCGTGGTCAGGATTGGCGAAAGGGCTGTTACTGCCCCATATCCCGGGATCGCCCTTCTACATTCTCGGAGTCATTGCAGTGTTCGGATCGCTGCTGACTCCTGATGTGCTGGTATGGCAGACCAGCTCGCGGCGCGACCGCAAAGCATCGGGCGGGAGCGGCTTCCATTCGAGTGAATCGAAGGCCGGCACCCTGGTTGCCGTCTTGATTTCGCTTTCTACCATCATCGCCGCCTCAGCGCTGCATGTTGCCGATCCATCGCATATGTCGACCCGCGATGCGGCCCAGGCGCTCAGCCCGTTGGGATCGCTGGCCCCGATCATCTTCTCTATCGGCATCATTGGTTCGGGGCTAATCGCCTTGCCGATCCTGGTGGCCTCCATGTGCTTCAGCATCGCCGAAGCGGCGAGCTGGGAAGCCGGCCTGACCATTCCCGCATGGGAGGCGCGCCGCTTTTACATCCTGATCTCAGCTTCCGTGTTCATCGCCACCATCATTGATTTCGGGCACATCAACACGGTCAGCGTTTTGTATTGGTCGCAGATCTTCGCCGGATTTCTTACCATTCCGATTCTGTGGTTCATTCTGCTGCTGGGGAACAATGCCCGCCTGACCGGCCGCAGGAATACCGGTTTCGAGAACTTCTGGCTGGGTGGCGCCGTGGGCGGGATGATCGCTGCCAACGCCGTGCTCGTCTGGCTAAAGTGGCTGCACTAGGAAGCCGCGCTCGCCTCATCTCCGGCGAATGTGAATGAGTTTCTGCACCTCCGCGACGACGTCGCCCGATTCATCTTTCACTTCGACCGCGAAACTCGGCTCATACTTATCCACGATCCTGAGCTGCTGCCGAATTTCTTCGAGCCGGGCATCACTGAGGCGAAACTCCGCCCTGACCTTTCCTTTGCCTGGCTTGCGGAAACGAATGCTGGCCGCTTTGTCCCAGACGATGTAGTCCCGGCCAAGGTTTTCCATGAGCATCAGCATGTAGAAGGGATCGGTCATGGAGTACAGCGAACCGCCGTAATGGGTGCCGACATAGTTCCGGTTCCAGAAGTGCAGCTTCATCTCCACATCGACAGACTTGAGGTCGCGGCTCCATTTCACCCGAATTCCGGCACCAAAGAACGGCGGCCAGATGTTGATGGAGCGCAGCATGATGCGTTGCATTCTGGTGCTCATGTCGTTGTGAATTGTACGTGGTTGCGTTGCAAGTCCCGTATATCATCAGGGTAGGCTGGCAATTGACTAGTCAGGCGACTGGTTATTTTCGAGCCGGGGAGGGAGCTATGGCTCGTTGGCCAGTCCAGGATGCAAAGGCTCGTTTCAGCGAACTGCTTGAAACAACTCTAAGGAAAGGTCCGCAAGTGGTGACCAGGCGGGGACTTGAAGCTGCGGTGCTGGTGCCTATCGAACAATGGCGCCACCTGCAAAATTCGGCTCGTCCCAGCATCAAAGACTTCCTGCTCGGCTCCGGGCCCCGGTTCGAAAGCCTCGTGCCTGAAAGGCGCAGGCTCAAGCGGCGTAAACCCGCTTGAATTTTCGAAGCGTCGCATAATGGTCGCCGGTAATACAAAGGCCGCTCTGGGCTGAGCGGCCTTTTTTCCAATGGGCCTGCTTCGTCCATTGGCTCCGGGCTGAGGGGAGCTTGAGAAATGTAAGCGCAGTCGCTGTTTTTCGACCGCGCCGGCGTGTTACTGCTGCTGTACAGGCGGTTGCTGGCTGGTTGTGCCATTGCCTGTAGCCGAGGCTGACTCCGTCAAACTGTTTGCCATCAGGCTTATGTCCACGCGGCGATTCTTGGCGCGCCCCGAGGCGCTGGTGTTCTTTGCCACCGGGTTGTCCTTGCCTAGCCCGATCAGGAAAATCTTATGCGCGGGCACGTTGTACTTCGTCGCCAGGTACTGAATGACGGCATCCGCGCGGCGCTGGCTGAGCTGGTAGTTGTAATCAGCCGAACCAGTTGAGTCGGTATAGCCTTCCACCTGAACGATGTAGTGCTTCTGGTTCTGAATCTGCTGGGCGAAATCGTCGAGCGCCTGCTTGTCTTTGCGAGTGAGCTGGGCCTTGTCGAAGCCGAAGAGCACGGAGGTGTCGCTGACCGGCTTATAGTTGTCCAAGTTCTCCACCGTCCCGGCGAGGCTGGTCACACGATTACTCGCCTGGCTCGCATTCTGGTTGGCCTGATCCGCTGTCTGTCCCGCCGCTGCCGCCTTCTGGTCGGCGGCGGCAGCTTTGGAGTTCACTTGCGCGATGCCCTGCTGAGCCCTGCTATCCACGTCTTTGATGTCGCGAGTATTTTTCGCCGTCTGGTCATCTAATTCATTGACGTTGTTAACGACCGGTGTGACCTCGTTGCGGACATACTTCTTGCTGGCGCAACCGACGGTCAAAGGCAGGCTGCCAGCCACCAGCACTGCGAGTACGGAGAATCGGTTCATCGGAAATGGCTCCCTTTGCCCAATGTGTCGGCCGCGGCATGCGCTCAGCCGTCCGGCCTAATTGTGAAGAAGCAAGCGGGGTGCCATTGCCGTGCCGCCTTAGCCACGTCGGTTGTGCTTGTTTTTCATGAGCTTACCCGTGGGCCAATATGCGAGTTCTGCCATGGCCCCCGGATGTTCTGACGTAAGGAGTAGAATTTTTACATCGATGCCAGCGCCTTCTGCGACCATCTGAGCTGAAGCTACTCTCTCCTGAGTTGAATGGATCTTCACGAGAAAATCCGCACCCTTCCGACCTCGCCCGGCGTGTACCTCTACAAGAACGCCGACGGCCAGATCATCTACGTGGGCAAGGCCAACAACCTGCGCTCGCGGGTGCGGTCGTATTTTCTGGAAGGCGCTGCCGCCAATGCCAAAACAGGTTCTCTGCTGCGCGAGGCAATCGATCTGGATTATGTCGTCGTCGACAACGAGAAAGAAGCGCTGGCGCTGGAGAACAACCTCATTAAGCAGAAAAAGCCGCGCTATAACATTCTTCTGCGCGACGACAAAACCTATCCGTACATTAAGCTGACGATCGGCGAGCGCTACCCGCGCGTCTTTCCTACTCGTCGCCTGCGCAAAGACGGTTCGCTCTATTTCGGTCCGTACTTCCCCACCAGCCTGGCGTATCGCATTGTCGATCTCATTCACCGGCACTTCCTGATTCCCTCGTGCAAGCTGGACCTGAACCGTTACTACCCGCGGCCCTGTTTGCAGTATTACATCGGGCGCTGCCTGGGGCCGTGCGTGGAAGGGCTCACCACGCCCGAGCGTTACGCTGAAGCGGTACACGACGTGAAGATGTTCCTGGAAGGCCGTGGAGCCGATCTGTCGCGCTCGCTCCAGCAGCGCATGGCGGCAGCGGCTGAGCGTCAACAGTACGAATTGGCGGCCAAGTACCGCGATCTGGTTTCGACCATTGAGCTGCTGGAGCAGAAGCAGCGGATCGCAGCCGTGGAAGGCGACGATGCCGACGTCTTTGGCTATCACTATGAGAACGAGATGCTGGCGGTCAACCTCTTCCATATGCGCGGCGGCAAGATCGTGGACAAGCGCGAGTTTTTCTGGGAAGAGCTTGGCGACATGGTTGGGGCCGAGGGCTTTGACCCGGGCGAGTTCTTCTCCTCGCTGCTGAAGCAGATTTACCTCGACCAGCAGTACGTGCCGCACACAATCTATGTGCCGGTGGATTTCGAGGACCGCGCCACCCTGGAGGAGATCCTGTCCGAGGGCCACAAGCGCCGGGTGCAGATCCACGTGCCACAGCGCGGGGACAAGCGCTCGCTGGTTGACCTGGTCGGGCAGAATGCCAAGCAGGCTTTCGATCAGCGCTTCCGGGTGATGAAGCCGGCGGCCAAGGCCGTCCAGCAGGCGCTCCAGGACACGCTCATGCTGCCCGATCTGCCGAAACGAATCGAGTGCTTCGACATCTCGCATATTCAGGGGGCCGAGACCGTCGCCTCCATGGTGGTCTGGGAAGACGGAAAAATTAAGAAATCCGATTACCGCAAGTTCATCATCAAAGGCGTAGACGGCGTGGATGATTTTGCCTCCATGCGCGAGGTGGTGACGCGACGCTATCGGCGGGTGCAGGAATCCACGGCGACTCCTCTTGAGTCAAAGGAACAGCGGACGATGCCCAGCCTGGTGCTGATCGATGGCGGTATTGGGCAGCTGCATGCGGCAGCCGAGGCGCTGGAATCGCTCGGTATCGTAAATCAGCCGCTGGCCTCAATCGCCAAGCGGGAAGAAATCATCTATGTGCAGGGGCAGGAAGACGAGCCTGTCATTCTCGACCGGCATTCGCCGGTGTTGCACCTGGTGCAAGTGGTACGCGACGAAGCGCACCGATTCGCGGTAACATTTCACCGCAAGCGCCGGCAGATGCGCGATCGCAAGACCGAACTGCTGGAGATTCCCGGTATTGGCGAGCGCACGACCAAGCGCCTGCTGCAACATTTTGGCAGCTTGCAGGCGGTGAAAGAAGCGGATGCGGCCGCGCTGGCATCGGTGGTAAGCCGTCCGCAAGTAAATGCGATTTTGCAACATTTCCGAAAAGACCAATCGCCCGTTGAAGCGTCTCAACTTCTAGGGGCGGAATAGGTTCAGGTCAGCCATGGATTGGGGTACAGATTCAAGGACTCGGCTTATCGTTCTCTGCGTGTGCGTGGTGCTACTGGTCTGGCTGGTAGGCTTCGGCTTCGATCGGCTGCTGGCCAGGGACGGCATCGCCCGCGTCGACATTCTGCTGACTTCCAATGCGCTTACCGGCATTGTTGCTGGATTCCTGTTCTACAGTCTCAGCAATAATGAGCGCATGCGACGGCGGTTGGTGCAGGAGCGCCTGCGCACTATCGCCGAGATGAACCACCACATTCGCAATGCCCTACAGGTCATCACCTACGCTACCGCGACCGAGAACCACGACAAATCGGTGGAATTGATTCGCAGCTCAGTCGAACGTATCGAGTGGGCGCTACGCGAGGTTCTGCCGGGTCACACGACCTTTCCAGCCTCACCACCTGCCCACGAAGAACGCCACGAGACCATCGAAGCCAGTTAGCCGGTAAAAATTTCCGCCGGGTCCCCTTTTCCGCATCTGGCGCCGTAAATCTGCAAGTCGCCACGGTGTCACAATTTGTTAACGGAACCTTTTGCCGGCTCGCCCGTATATACCCACAGAAGTTGATCCGGGTGAGGCCAAAGGGCGCTCTCGGCGCAACCTCCGCCCGACAATCGCCCCCTGTTGCGGTGGTTGGGGTGAAAAGCCACTTCTCAAGGAGAACAACATGGACGCGAAATATAACTGGCTGATCGATAATGCAGCGATCCGAGTGACCCTGAACACGGTGGCGTTAGCGCTGTGGATTGCAATGGCCGTGGGGCTGCTCGAGTTGGCTAACAAGATCTAACGAAGTTGTAACCGGCGCGAGTGCAGATCGCGCCAACGAGGCATCCGGTAAACGTGGTGGCTACGCCCGGGCCGGATGAAATACGAAACCCCGCTACCCCTCCAGCGGGGTTTCGTTTGTCTGCAGCCAATTAGCCGCGGGTGGTCTCCACTTCGCGCAGGCGAGCTGCCTTGCCGCGCAGAGCGCGCAGGTAATAGAGCTTGGCGCGGCGCACGTGGGCCGAGCGCAATACTTCGATCTTGTCGATCACCTTGGAGTTCGTGGGAAAGATGCGCTCCACGCCTTGCCCAAAGCTCATTTTGCGAACAGTGAAGCTGGGCTGGCCGCCGTGGCTCTTGGCGATGACGATGCCTTCGAACGCCTGCAAGCGTTCCTTGTCGCCTTCCTTGATTTTCACATGCACCCGCACCGTGTCGCCGGGTTTGAAGTTGGGAAGATCGGTGCGCCGGGTCTTGGCAAGAAGCCGATCAATAATAGGTGATGAATTCGACATTGTTCCTATCCTTCCGTGTCGCACGCCTTGCAGCGGCAAATTTGTTGAAAGCTTAGCTTTTAGCTCTTAGCCTGGGTCGTCTTGCCAAAAGCTAAAGGCCAAAAGCTAAAGGCTAGAAGCCCACTCTTCCATTCGGCTCCGAGTGAATTTCCTCGAGCAGCTTGCGATCTTCGGCACTCAACTCCACCGCACGCAGCAGATCGGGGCGGTTTCGCAACGTCTTCCGTAATGCGCACCGCCGTCGCCATTTGCGAATCTCGTCATGGTTCCCGTTCACCAGCACCTCGGGAACCGGCATTCCACGAAACTCCGCTGGCCGCGTGTAATGCGGATAATCCAGCAACCCACCCGAACCGCAGGTCGAACTCGGCGGCTCACCTTCGCCCCTCACGGCAGCCTCGGGCGCGTTCGCCGTGAACGACTCCTGCTGTGACGACGCTGCATTGCCCAGCGCTCCCGGGAGCAGCCGCGTCACCGTGTCCACGATAATCGCCGCGCCCAGTTCGCCGCCGCTCAGCACAAAGTCGCCAACCGAGATCTCGCGATCCGCAAGATACTCGCTCACCCGCTCATCGACGCCTTCGTAGCGTCCGCAGATTAGCGCTACCTGCTCGCATGCTGCCAACTGTTGCGCCACCGACTGCGTAAACGATTCGCCCTGGGGCGACAGCAGCACTACCGTTTGGCGCGCACCCTGCTTCATGCGCTCTTCCCGTGACGTGATGCGCAAAGACTCCAGGCACTCGAAGATGGGCTCGGGTTTGAGCACCATCCCTTCGCCGCCGCCAAATGGCCGGTCATCGACCGTGCGGTGCCGATCATGCGTGAACGCCCGCAGATCGTGAATTCCAACTTCCATCAGGCTGGCTTCGCGCGCCCGGCGTACAATGCCGTAATCCAGCGGCCCGCGAAAGAAGTCCGGAAAAATCGTCAGGATCTCGAACTTCATCGGGTAGTACGGACCTTCAGGTCCGCTGCCAATCGCTCCCTTTAAATCCCTGGCCGACTTCGGTCGGCGACAGACTAGCTGTTCTCGAGATGTTGTGCCGCCGGCTGAAGCCGGCTCGAGCCAGCAAAGTGGTCGTTCTTAAGCTGGCCTAAAGGCCAGCACTACCCGAGCGCTCGCTATCCCTTGCGCCGTTCCCCCGCCGCTCTGGCTTCGTCGGCTTCCAGCTTCTGCCGCCGCTTCTCTTCCTCGCTCAACGGTGCGTCCAGATCCAGCAGCCCTTCAGGCAATTCCATCTCAATCCGCCGGTTATCAAAATCCGCTGACTTCACAAACTCCGCAGCGTACGGAACCAGCACCTCATTCTGCGCCGCACAAACCGGCAACTTTACAACCAGCAGCGGCGCTTCCCCGGCGCCAAACTGTACCTCGGCTACCCGGCCCAGAAATCGCTGACCACCCTCAATCCAGACATCGCAGCCAACAATCTCATTCACATAGGCCGCGCCAGCTTCTAATTCAGCGCGCTCTTCGCGCGCGATCTGCAATTCCAGCCCGGCAAGCTGCTCGGCGTCGCTGATGCTGTCGACGCCCGCGAACTTCAACACCACGCCACCCTTGTGGAACCAATGCTCTTCCAGTTGCAACTCGCGGCGGCTACCGTTGGCCGCCAGGCCTGACAACTGTCGGCGCCGCTCAAATCGCTCCGGAAAATCCGTATGCAAGCTCGCCAGAACTTCCCCACGCCGGCCCTGCGGCCCCAGCACGCGAGCGATCGTGATGTACTCGCCGGCTATTCCACAATCTCCAGCTGATAGCGCTTGCGGGTGCGCAGGCTGGCGGAGTGGACAATGGTCCGCAGGCTGCGCGCCATGCGCCCGCCGCGGCCAATCACCCGGCCCAAGTCGCCCTCGTCCACGATCAGCTCCAGCACCGTCTGCCCGTTTTCTTCAAACGGCTCGACCGTGACCTCTTGCGGCATCTCAACCAGCGCCTTGGCTAACGTTTCGACCAAGGCGACCATGTCAGGCCCACTGTTCGGCATTCTTCAGCTCCTGCGCTAGTCTAAGCTGCGGCAGTCGGTTCCGGAGCCGCAGACGGCGTACTGGCCGGAGCCTTCTGCACCAGCTTGCGCACCCGGTCGGACAACTGCGCGCCTTTCGACGTCCAGTAGTCGATGCGCTCGCGCTTCAACTCAACGCTGGCGGGATTGGTGCGCGGGTTATAAGTGCCAACCACTTCGACCGAGCGGCCATCGCGCGCGCGGTCCTTTTCGATTACCACAATGCGGTAGTACGGCTGCTTGCGCGCGCCGCGGCGCGCCAGACGAATCATTAACACAGAGAGTGTTTCCTTTCCTGCGAGTGAATGGCCACGACCACGTGCGCCCGCTTCCGCGATTGCCGAAAGCTCACGCCCGATGGCGGCACAACTTTCCTCAGGCGAGATACCCGTTCCGCCGTGTTCGGCAAAACGGCTGGGTGCTCCAGCGATCTTCCACCCCACCAAGCGCAAAATCGGCGCTTGTCGGGGACACTGGCGTCGCTACCACACCCCGATGGCGCAGCTCAGGCGCGCATCGGACCTCACTGACCTTGAGGCAACTGCATTTCGATTATCGCGGATGTGCGCCTGGTTTGGCAAGCAAGCGGCTCGCGGGGAACGTGCGCGACTGCTACTTAAGAAGGAGCCGGCGACAACGCCTGGATCAGCGCCGTAGGCGCGACATAAGTTAGCCCAGCCCTGTCAGGGCTGGGTCAGGGTCCATATTATGAGCCGAGTGCCGTAGGCACGACACTTCCTCGCAATGCACGACCAAAGCGGAATAGGTGCAGCACGGTTGACCGGTCAAGACGTCGCGACCAAAATGCGGGAACCGGCGGCACCGGGAACATGGTCGGTGTCGTACCTACGGCACTCCGCCCTCTGTTATTGCAGCTTACCCAGCCGTGAACGGCTGGGCTAACTTATGTCGCGCCTACGGCGCTTGTTATTATTCCGCTAAGAACACTCCAGATTTTCCTGATTTCCCTTCCATGAACCTTCCCGAGGTTGCGTTCATCCAACCTGACTTATGCGCAAACTTCTCTGCATTACTGCCCACCCCGATGACGAGGCGGGCGCTTTTGGCGGCACGCTATTGCTGTATCACGAGCGCGGAGTCGAGACCTCGGTCATCTGCATGACTGCCGGAACCGCCGCCCGCAATCGCGGTACAGCCCGCAGCAACCAGGAGCTCGCCCAGTTGCGTCGCGCTGAGTTGGCAGCATCGTGCAAGCTGCTTCACGTCCGCCAGTGCGAGGTGCTCGACTATCCTGACGGCGGCCTAGACCGCGCTGACATGTATCAGGCCGCTGGCGACGTGGTGCTGCGCATTCGTCAGCTTCGTCCGCAGGTCATCGTTACCTTCGGCCCGGATGGCGGGCTTACCGGCCATGTCGATCACGCGATGGCCGGCGTCTTCGCTACCCTGGCGTTCGAGTGGGCCGGCCGCTCTGATCGTTATCCCGAACAACTGGAGCGAGGATTGACGCCGCATCGGGTCCAGAAGCTCTACTACCATACCGCGGATTTTCTCCTGGCCGATCGTCAGTCCATTTCGCCGCCGACCGTCACCGCGCGTATCGACATCGGCAAGGAGCGCTTCGAGAAAAAGGTACAGGCTTTTCAGCAGCACACGACGCAGGCGCCGTTATTCGAACGGGTGCGGAAGAACCTCGGCCAGCGCCTGGGTACGCAGGAGATGTACCACCTCGCGGCCACCCGCGATCCCCACGATGCGGCGGTGGAAAGCGATTTATTTGAGGGCGTAATCGGAGAATAGAGGGGATGGCGAATTTTGGCGCTTGACCGGATAGCCCCAATCCGGTTATTGCTTAAAACCTATTTTCCCAAAAAGAGGTTTTGTCGCCATGAGCGCTCCCGGCGGCGGTAACCAGTTTACCCATGACGCGGTAAGGATGGAGACCCGCCTGTTGATCCGATCTGTCTGCAACAGCTGCGGCGCCTCTAAACTCGTCTCTACCCACGATAACTCGCTGCACGAATGGGAAGATCAGCACCAGTGCGGCGAGCCAACCTCCTTGGCTTAACAGCTTAGCCGCACTTCAGCCTACTCGAATCGTCTCCCCAACTACTCTTCCCTGAGCGTCTTCATTGGATCCACTCGGGTCGCGCGATAAGCGGGCAGGATGCTGGCCAGGAACCCCACTGAAGTCAACAGCACGGAAACCGTGGCAAAGGTAGCCAGGTCGCGTGCGCTCACCCCATAGATCACGCTCGACAGCACGCGGCCCAACGCCAGCGCTCCCGCTACCCCGATCAGCACGCCGAGCAGCGTCGGCTTCATGCCTTCTATCACCACCATGCGGAGGACATCGCGAAGCTGCGCTCCCAACGCCATGCGAATGCCGATCTCGTGCACCCGGCGCCGCACCGCATAGGACAATACGCTGTAGATTCCCACTGCCGCCAATAAGACCGCCAAAGCTGCAAACGAAGCCAGCAGCAGCATGGTAAAGCGTTGCTGCAACAAGGAATCATCCACGGTCTCCTGCATTGTTTTAACGTTGAGGATGGGGACTTCCGCATCGATCTCATGCACGGCGTTGCTGATGGCCGCGACCACGCTAAGCGGTTCGGTATGAGTGCGCGCCGCCAGGGTCATGCCGAACGAATGCCACGGGCCTCGGCCCGAGGTAAGCTGCGCCAGCGGCATGTACAAAATAGAAGCCGAGCGGGTCTGATTCAGCCCATCGTCCTTCACGTCCGCCACCACACCAACTACGGTGCGGACGCCGTCCGGGAAGAAGTACAACGTCAATTGCCTGCCGATCGGGTCCGCGTTGGGCCAGAACTGCCGGGCCATCGACTGGCTGATCAGCACGGCGCCCGGCTGCCCCGCGGCATCGGAGTCATCGAAGTCGCGGCCGCGCAATAGCGGGATTTGCATGGCCTTCACGTAGCCGGTGCTGATCAGGCGCACGTCAACTTCCGGCTGGTCCGACATCGGCACTACCGGCTGCCCCTCGATCTGCACCGGCTGGTGCGAACCGCCGCCGGTCAGCGGCAAGGCATCGATCACCCCGGCGGAATGCACGCCGGGCAGCGCTCGAACCCGATCGAGGACTCGATCGAAGAAGCTGGCCTGCTGTGCCGGCGTGCCGAACTTGTTCGAGGGGACCGACAGATTCATGGTAATGACATGCTCGGCATCGAAGCCGGGATTGACATTGTGCAGCGCCCACAGGCTGCGGATGAGCAAGCCCGCGCCGATCAACAGCATCAGCGAGAGCGCAACTTCAGAAACCACCAGCACGCTGCGGGTGCGAGCGCCGCGCGAGTCAGTGGCGGTGCGGCCTAGGCCTTGCTTCAACGCCTCGCTCACGTCCTCGCGAGTGAGCCGCAAAGCCGGCAGCAGGCCGGCAGCCATGCCGGTCAGCAGCGAAACGCCCAAAGTGAAGGCCAGCACCCACGGATCGAGCCCGATACTGCCCGAGCGTGGCAGCTGCTGGCCGGCGAACTTCACGATAAATAGCGTTCCGTAGTGCGCAACGATGAGCCCGAAGGCGCCGCCGGCGAGTGCCAGCAGCACGGTTTCCGCCAGTACCTGTTGCAGGAGCCGCCGCCGGCTGGCGCCCAGCGCCGCCCGGATCGCCACTTCCTTGCGCCGCGTCAGCGTCTTCGCCAGCACCAGGTTGGCGATATTGGCGCAGGCGATCAACAGCACGAACGCCACCGCGCCCAGCAGAATCAGCAGCGGGGTTCGCACATCCCCGATTGTGTCCTCGCGCAAAGGAATGGCGGTGGCACCCCAGCCCTTGTTGTCCTTGGGATACTGCTGGGCCAGGCGATCGGAGATGGTGTTCATCTCGGCGCGCGCCTGCTCCAGGGTGACGCCCGGCTTGAGGCGCGCGATCACGCCGTAGTTGTGGTTGTCCCGGATAGCACGTTCCTGCGCCGTCCAGCCCTGGGGCCTCCACATTTGTATGCGGTTATCGGGATCGCTCGAGATCGGAAATTCGAAACCCGCGGGCATGACTCCAATCACTGTGTAGGGTTCGCCATTAAGCTGGAGGGTGCTGCCGACACTGCCGGGGTTGGCGCCCAGATGATCGCGCCAGAAGGTGTAGCTGACCACCACTTCATGGTTGTGACCGGGCTGGTCTTCGCTCTCCAGAAAGTCGCGACCTAGCATTGGTTCGGCGTGCAGAATGGAGAACAGGCCGTAGGTGGAGGAAAGCATAAGCACCGGCATCGGCTGGCCCTGGCCGGTCAGCGTGTAGCGGCCAAAACCGTACGCCGACATGCCTTCGAAACCGTGGGCCTGCGCGCGCCAGTCAAGAAAGTTCGCGGGCGAGACCGAGAATAGCCGGATCCCAGGAAAACTGGCCTGGGGCGGCACATGATACAGCGAGACCAGCCGGCTCGGCTGGTCGAAAGCCAAAGGCCGGAGTAGGACCGCATTGACCACGCTAAAGATTGCCGTGTTCGCGCCAATGCCCAGCGCCAGCACCAGAACCGCAACCGCGGTAAATCCCGGGCTCTTCCGCAGCACCCGCCAGCCGTAGCGAACATCCTGTCCGAGATTTGACATCAGCCTTCTCCACTCAGTCAGGTACGCAGGGGCCGAGGTCCCGGTTCAGATTACTTACTGGAAGTAGATAGAGCAGCTTCCATGCCAGGAGGCCTATAGTCAAGTGTAAGAATATTAAGGCGATAACGGCCGCAAGCTGCCGATTCTGCCGCGAATCGTGTCTTCTGGCTAGCAAGGCCGTCCGAATTCGGAGACGGGAAGCTTTCAGAGATCCGGCGCCCAAGAGAGAACTAGAACGGAAGCCAGAGATGCCGCAGAACATGTGCTACATTATCCCGATTGGCGCTCGGAACTTGCGATGGCGGGCCAATTTCCGTTGTACGCGCCTTATTTTCAGCATCTAAAGATTGGAGGGACGCAGTCCTGCCGCCATCGCCGACGGTCCGCTTCTGAGGCGCCCAAGGTCACCAGTGTCGCTTAATCTGCAACGTTCAGAACGATCTTATATTTTTGGAAATTATCGATGGCCAGCGCAAAATTTCTGACTAAGTTGGAATCACTCGCACCCGAGGCCGTCGTGTCGCCAAGCTCCACCCGGCATGGGGCACAGTTCTATTCAGAAGACATATTCTTGATCGACGCGCTCAGCCGCTTTCTCGGTCCACCGCTGGCCGCCGGTGACGGGGTCATTGTCATTGCCACCGCGCCGCACCGCCGGGAACTGGAGCGGAATCTGCGGGAAAATGGCCTTGACCTGAGCGTGGCCTTGCAACAGGGACGGTGCGCCATGCTGGATGCCGCGGAAACCCTCGCCTCATTCATGGATGGAGGCTTACCCGATCCGCGGCGTTTCGTCGAGCTCATAGGCAACCTCATCCAGCGCACAAAAGCCGCAGCCGGAGGTGGCGACCGGCAGATATTTGCGTTTGGTGAGATGGTGGCGCTGCTCTGGGAAGAAGGAAATGCCGAAGCGGCCATCCAACTGGAGCGCCTGTGGAACGATGTCGCTTCGAGCCACGACTTCCATCTGCGCTGCGCCTATCCCATAAAGGGCTTCGCCAAGCAGGAACATACCGAAGCTTTCTTGAAGATCTGTGGAGAACACACCGCCATTTTCCCCGCCGAAGGGCACTTGTTGGATGAGGACCGCCAGCGCATCATTGCTCAATTACAGCAGAAAGCCGCCGCGCTGGAGAACGAGATCGCGCAGCGGCTGGAGATCGAGAAAAAGCTGACCATACTGGCCGCGATTGTGGAATCGAGCGAGGATGGCATTGCCAGTAAGGACCTGAACGGTATCGTTATCAGTTGGAATGCCGCCGCCGAGCGCATTTTTGGTTACCGCGAGAGCGAAATCGTCGGGCGCTCGATCACGTTGATTATTCCCCCCGAACTGCAACAGGACGAAGCGCGCATTCTGGCTAAAATACGCCGCGGGGAACGGATCGAGCATTTCGAGACAGTGCGTGTAGCGAAGGACGGGCGGCGCATCGACGTCTCGTTGACCGTCTCTCCGGTGAAGGATGCGGACGGCACAGTTATTGGGGCTGCAAAAGTGGTGCGCGACATCAGCCAGCGCAAGCGCACTGAAGAAGCGCTGCGGCGTGCCGAAAGCCTGGCGGCAACCGGGCAACTGGCCGCCACCATCGCTCACGAGATCAACAATCCAATGCAGGCGCTCAGCAATTTGCTTGCGCTGGTCTCCTACCGCACCTCGCTGGACGACAAAACTCGCCAATTAGTGGCCCTGGCTGACGGCGAATTAACTCGCATGTCGCATATCACCCGGCAAATGCTCTCCTTCTACCGCGAGTCGACGAGTCCCGCAGCGGTGAAGGTCACGGAAGTTCTGGAAGATGTCCTGGAGCTATTTGTGATGCGGCTGCGCTCCAACCGGGTCATGCTGGAGCGGCGCTACGAGTTCACGGGCGAGATTCGCGGATTCGCGATGGAACTGGGACAACTCTTTGCCAACTTGCTGAGCAATGCCATCGAAGCGGTCGGAGACAAGGGTCGTATCTATGTGCACGTCGCTCCCCGGCGCGAGTGGAGTAAGCCGGAGCGGGAAGGTGTTCAGGTGGTGATCGCTGACAGCGGGCCGGGCATTGCGCGCGAACTGCATCAGCAGATCTTCGAGCCATTCTTTACGACGAAAGCGGAAAAAGGCACAGGACTGGGTCTCTGGGTGGTGCGTGGCATCGTCGCCAAGCATGGAGGTTCCATCCGGATGCGCAGCAGCACCAAGCCAGGACGGAGCGGCACAGTTTTCTCCCTCTTCCTGCCGCTTCAAGTCGATATCAGCGTGCTCTCGCCGGAAGCGACATTGGATGCGGCTACGACGCTGGAGCCAAAATCGCTCACGTAAGGTTCTGCGGGACGGAGCGGCTATCCGGGCAGCTGAGCTTGACTGCGCCTTCAGGCGGCGCGTTTCTTGCGGTTCTTATTGGTCAGCTTTACCGAGCGATTCGTTCCACCCATGGAGCCTGCGTTCCCGGTGTCCAGATCGCCGTCTTCTCCCTGGCTGCGGCGGTTCATCGGACGGCCAGTTGCTCCGGGCTGATGCTCCGGCTGTGTGGCTGTACCCCGGCCTGAGGTCTGTTGCTGCTGCCGGCCTTCTACCACTTTGGACTGTCCCTCGTCGCCGCGATTACTGATTCCTCGGCCTCGCTCCACCTTCTCCGGGGCTGACCCGCGCGGCCGATTTGACGGCCCGGAGCGCTCCGGGCTCTCCAGCAGGGTCTTGTCGCCGCTCACCAGGTTTCCTACTCCCTCGCGATTGCGTTCTCCGCGCAGGCTGGGCTGCTGCGGCTCTTTCTCGCCACCGCTGGCGCGAGGCGTTGCCGGAATGTCCAACTCGCGGTGATGCGAGCTCTTCTGCCGGCTGGCGCTTTCGCCCTGGTTGCTCTGCGGCTTTGACGGCTGCGACCGCAACCCACGGCGCTGCTGGCGCGATTGCTCGTCCTGGTGCATATCCAGAGGGTGCGTGCCGGGATCTTCTCCCTCCGTCTCACCGCTGCCGGGATCGGTAATAAACAACAGGTCGGAGAGATCGCTGGCATGCTCTTCCTCATCGCGCAGGATGCCTTCGATCATCACCCGGGTCGTGGGATCGTGCTCGGCAAAGTGGCGGATCATCTTCTGGTAAACCTCGATCACGATGCGCTCGGCGATCAGGTCTTCGCGGATCATGTCAGACAGCGACTTGCCTTCCGCATATTGCGAAGCCGAGCGTTGCACAAGCGAGCCGGGATTGAAGTCAGGCTTGCCGCCGAGTTGCTGGATTCGTTCCGCGATCTGATCGGCGTGCTCGCGCTCAGCATCGGCATGTTCCTTGAACTCGTCGCGCACCGCCATGGCATGCACCCCGGTGGCCATGAAGTAGTGGTGCATGTAGCGAAGCACGCAGACAATCTCGGTGGCCAGCGCTTCATTCAAAATGGAGATGGTCTGGTCCACATCGCCTTCGTAAGAACCCGTCACAGCGCCATCTTCGATTTTTTGCGCCGCGCGCTCGCGTATCTCTTCCACATTGGTAACGAAACTTGGCATGAGAACTTACCTCGCAGGAAGCTGCCACTCGAAAGGCCGGGGAGAGATACCTCCACCCAGACGACAAGCAGTGCGCTTGGTTGGATTCCAGGTTGCTTTTGTGCAGATGCCCGCGACGAAAAACTTACAGCACTTTTAGTTCTTGTGTAATCGGGTAGAGCGGCCCTTCAGGCCCGCGTCCAGCCGGGAGGGAAAATGGGTTCGGGCATTTATAGCCGGTGTGACGCGGGCCTGAAGAGGCTGTTACGAAACCCGTATCGCCGCTCTGCGGCTCGTACTCTTTTCCCACTTGACCGGGCCTGCCGGCCCCGCCTAACTTCATCCCGCCGCTGTGCGGCTGCTTTCATAGCAGATTCGGGCCAGTTCTCCCACCACACAATTGATAACGGTAGTTTCGTAATAGCCTCTGAAGTGTCGGCGTGAGAACGGTGTCGCCGCTACGCGGCTCGGAATAATTTCCCACTCCACCCAGGATTCCGCCTCATCCTGGGCTAACGACATAGCCGCCCCTGCGGGGCTGGATTTTCGCGGGTCATCTTCCACCGCCAAGGATAAAGGTTAGTTCTCACGCATACACTGAAGGCCCGCTCTACTTGACATGCGAAAAAACGAAAAAGCTAATCCCTAATCACGCAATGACTTTGCCGGTGAGGGCCACATTTATGTAGCCGGCCGGTTCCAGGCTGACGCTCACATCCGCGAGTGAACTGATGACTAACTTAGCCTCGTACAATTCCTCGCGCTTGTAGGTGGTAGTAAGGCCAATCGCAATCATGCCCGCGGAATTGGCGGCGCGAATGCCGGAAGGGGCATCTTCGAAGACCATGCAGCGATCGGGGTTGCGGCCGAGAATCCGAGCTCCGGCCAAGTAGGGTTCGGGATCGGGCTTGCCGCATTTGACGTCATCTGCGGTGACCATCTTCTCTGGAAGCGGAAGCTCCACCACCCCCAGCCGCTTGGCTGCCAGCCGCCGCGTGCCGGAGGTAACGATGGTGTAGCGATCCGGCGGCAGGGACGCCAGCACCTTCGTTGCTCCGGGCAAAACGCGGAGACCATCTGTGTCCTCAAGTTCGCGCTGCTCAATCTTCTCCATCTCCTTCTGTGCATCGAGTTGCGGGGCAACCCTGCGAACCGTCTCGATGGTCCGCTGGCCGTGCGCCACGTGGACCACATACTCCGGATCGAGGCCGTGTCCGCTCGCCCACGCCGACCAGATGCGGGTGACGCACGGGGTGGAATCCACCAGCACCCCGTCCAGGTCAAACAGGATCGCTTCGCAAGTGAAAGAAGGCATACTTCCAGTTTCGCAGAGCCAAACCGAGCTTCGCAAAAACCGCTGCCGAAACGGACCTCAGCCGGACTTTGCCCAACCGGGACACCAATTCCTATCAACAATTCCGAGCGCATCGAATATAGTGACTGCAATGCCTTCGCTTGCCCTTTCCGAATTGATTGGCGCTCCGGTCATCGACAACACCGGCGCGCGTGCCGGGAAGGTCCGCGAAGTCACCCTGGTGCCTCAAGAGAATTCCAGCCTGGTATCCGGTTTCGTTGTAAAAACCCGGTACGGCAACCGCTTGGTTCCGGCGAAGGCCATCAGTTTGATCGACGGCGGCCTACGAATCGCGACCAATGCCTCCGAGTGGAGTCCGTATGGCGGCGGCGAAGGCATGCTGCTGCTGGAGCGCGACCTGCTCGACCAGCAGATCATCGACGTCCATGGACGCAAAGTGGTGCGGGTAAACGATGTCGACATCCATGAGGAGACTGGAAACGGCAACATCGTGCTGAAAGTCGGCGCGGTGGATGTCGGCGCCCGCGGCGCCATGCGCCGGCTGCTCAAGGGAGTTGTCCCCGCTCCCGCGCTCCATCTCTTGTTGGAAAAGATTCCCCCCCGAATGATCCCTTGGGAGTTCGTTGACCTCATCGAAATTGATCCGGCGCGGCGGGTGAAGCTGAAAATCTCACTGGAACGGCTGGCCAAGCTGCATCCCGCCGACATCGCCGACATCGTCGAAGATCTCGCTCCCGCTGAGCGCGAAGCTGTCTTCGAAACCCTGAACGACGAAGTCGCCGCTGAGACATTGGAGGAGATCAACCCCAAGCTGCAAGTTTCCATCCTGAGTTCGCTCGATTCCGACCGCGCTGCCGACATCGTGGAGGAGATGGATCCCGACGCGGCGGCGGACTTGCTGGGCGACATGCACCCCGACGCGTCGCAGGAAATCCTCACCGAGATGGAGCCGGAGGAGCGGGCCGAAGTCGCCGGGCTGATGACGTTCGAAGAGGACACGGCGGCCGGGCGCATGACCACCCAGTACATGGCGCTGGGTCCGAGCGCCAAGGTGGAAGACGCGATCGAAATGCTGCGCAATTTTGACGGTGGGCTGGAGAGCATCAGCACGATCTACATCGTCGGGGAGAAGGACAAATTACTGGGAGCGGTTCCGCTGGCCAAAATTGTGCTGGCGCCTCCCGGCACGCCGCTGATGATGCTCAGCACCGGTCACATGACGACGGTCTACCCCGGTGCCGACGAGAAGAAGGTGGCGGAACTGTTCGACAAATACAACTTGCTTACCTTGCCGGTCATTGATGAGGATGGCCGCTTGACCGGCGTCATTACCGCCGATGACGTCATCAACATGCTGCGTGCCAAGTTGTAGGGAACGGTATAATCGTGGGCATGGCTGGCGCGGTGATTCACATCTCGGAAATAGAAGCTGCGAACGATCTTGCTTCCGTTCTGGCGAGGGTGCGCGAGGTCGCTGAAGTCGTGATTGAAAGCACCGGCGCCGGCAAACCGGTAGCGGTAGTGCGGCCGGCCGAGCCGCCTCATGGACGTTTGTTGTCGGAAGCGATCGCGCTGGCGAAAGCGCATTCTAAAGAACTGGGTTACGAGCCCCGGATGGATCCGGAATTCGCCGCTGATCTGGCAGAGATCATCAACAGCCGTAAGCCGCGCGACGTGCCGGAATGGGACTAATTCTCGATTCCAGTGTTCTCATAGCCGGAGAGCGGCGCGACCGAAATATTCAAGAAATCCTCGCTCAGCTAGCAATCAAGTAATGGAGAAGCTGAGGTCGGCATCTCCGCCATCACGGTGCTGGAACTGACTCACGGTATTTACCGTGCCAAAACAGAGTCTGATCGCCTGCGACGACGATTCTTCGCGGAAGAGATTTACCGCGATGTAACCATATTCCCGGTAAGTATCGGAATTGCCCAATTAGCGGGGCGAATCGAAGGTGAGCAGATGGCCCTGGGCATCCGCATCGCGTTTCAAAGCCTGTTAATTGGCACAACAGCGATCCACTTAGGTTTCGATGTCGTTACGCTTAACGTCCGCCACTTCCAAGAAATCCCCGGACTGAAGGTCGATACTTTCACCGCCTGATTGGCGCATTTCTTCCTATCCATTTATTCTGAGTGGTCTTTCGACATCTCACCTGCTGTCTCCGCAATCATGCCCGAACGCCGTCGCCTTAGAGTTTGGAGAATCCGCCTGCTGATGTTCCTGGCCGTCATCGGCCCGGGCTTCATCACCGCGAATGTCGACAATGATGCCGGCGGTATCTGGACCTACTCGGCGGCGGGCGCGCAATTCGGCTATCTGCTGCTCTGGGTCATGGTCCCCATGACCATCGCGCTGGTGGTTGTGCAGGAGATGTCAGCGCGCATGGGCGCAGTCACCGGCAAAGGGCTAAGCGATCTGATCCGTGAGGAATACGGGCTGCGAATTACCTTCTTCATGATGCTGGGCCTGGTGATTACTAATTTCGGCAACGTCGTGGCGGAATTCGCGGGCGTCGCCAGCAGTTTGGAGCTGTTCCACATCTCGCGCTACATCAGCGTGCCTGCCGCCGCACTCGTCGTTTGGCTGCTGGTCGTCAAAGGCACATACAAAAGCGTCGAGAAAGTCTTTCTCGCGGCATCCTTCTTTTATTTCGCCTATATCATCGCCGGCGTGCTGGCGGGGCCAAGTTGGAGGGAAGCGTTCGTCGCCACCTTCAAGCCGCCGCACACGGGAGCTTTTCACGATTCGGCCTACATATACATGGTGATCGGCGTAGTCGGCACCACCATCGCACCCTGGATGCAGTTCTACCTGCAATCTTCTATCGTCGAGAAAGGCATTACGCCGCGCGAATATCGCGCCTCGCGCTGGGATGTCATCCTGGGGTGTTTCTTTACGGATATCGTCGCTTGGTTCATCGTGGTGGCCTGTGCAGCCACGCTCTACGCCCACGGGATCAGGCAGATTCGCGATGCCGCCGACGCCGCGCAGGCGCTGCGACCCCTGGCAGGCGAGTATGCCTACATTCTTTTTGCCGCAGGGTTGTTCAATGCGTCTTTGTTTGCCGCTTCCATTCTGCCCATCTCCACCGCCTATACCGTCTGCGAAGGTCTGGGTTTCGAGTCAGGCATCAGCCATAGCTTCGGCGAAGCGAAGGTGTTTTACTGGCTCTATACGTTGCTGATCATCTCGGGCGCCGGCGTCATCCTGCTGCCCAATATCCCGTTGGTCAAGATCAGCATTCTTTCCCAGGTGGTTAACGGGGTTGTCCTTCCCTTCGTGCTGATCTTCATGCTGCTGCTGGTGAACAAAAGCGAACTGATGGGACCGCATATCAATGGAACGTGGTTCAACCTGATCGCCTGGGCGACGACCATCATCATGATCGGGCTTACCGTCGCCTGGTTCGTCACTGGACGGGCGGGCGGCTAGAGCAGCTTGCCTTCGGCGATCTGCTGCACCAGCGTCCGGTCCGCATCGAGGAAATCGAGTGCGGGCAGCTGGCGGCGATTGACCCAACGAATCTCGCGGAAAATGCGGTTTTGCAGCTCGCCTTCGTACTGCTGAACAACGAAGAAGTGCAACTCCACGGCGTTGCCGTTCTGGTAGTGATGCTGTAGTTGGGCAACCTTGATGCCGA
This sequence comes from uncultured Acidobacteriaceae bacterium, assembly GCA_963785825.1. GTDB lineage: Bacteria > Acidobacteriota > Terriglobia > Terriglobales > Acidobacteriaceae > Bog-257. The sequence continues at coordinate 1,063,298 of CAWAWQ010000006.1, forward strand.
TGTGGGCGCGAATCCCCAGCTCCTCGTCGAGTTCGCGCTGCAACGCCTCCGGGGGCGCTTCGCCGGCTTCGATCTTGCCGCCCGGAAACTCCCACTTGAGCGGCAGCGCCTGATATTCCGTTCGCTGACAGCACAGGATCTCTTCGTCCCGCACAATCAGCGCGGCAACAACTTGCTTGATCATGGGAGCTGCACCGCCGATCTCGGGCGTTTCTTACGCCCAGAGCGCCGGGTTATTTTGCAGAACGCCAAACTGTGCTCCTTTACAATTCTGGTGCGTCCATTGGCGCACCAGCGTTAAGCAGCCTTCAGTCCATTGAGAACGGTATCGAAATGTCGATTGCCCGCACGTCAGGACCGGTTTGGAGACTGCAACGACAGCGTCCGGTCCATTTTCGGCACTGCCTATAATCTCAAACTCCCGACTAAGCTGCTGGCGAATCTTCCCCAACGTGGCACGATGATCGTCCGGCAAGAGAACCCGAATATTGGCGACGCGTCCCTCCACTCAAGAAGCTCATTTGGCAGAAGCTGACTACTGTCACTTGCGCTAGGTGGTTCGGCGGTATCTGGAGGTGCTCGGTTCTGCTGTTCATCCGGTGGACCGCCCATGCTTGACGGCATGCTTCAGGAGGTCCGCGATGGCGGTCAAAGGCCGGAATTTCGAAACGCGCGGGGTTTCACACGTTTCGCCAGACTTACATGATCTTGCTGACGCAGAACGACGAGGAGGACAAAGTCGTTCAGGAGCTGTTACATCACGCAAACACCAGGATCACCTGCATGCCAGACGATTTTGCCGGAAAAACGGAAGGCACAGAGCAAGGTGGTACAACTCGTTTGGCGGAAGCGGAAGGCGTTAGCCTAGGTGGACCATATTGGACGAGGAACACTGATTGCCAGTTCCTCATAAGTGCTTGAGAGGAAATGGCGGGGTCGACGGGACTCGAACCCGCGGCCTCTGCCGTGACAGGGCAGCGTTCTAACCAACTGAACTACGACCCCGCTATGTTTTGATCGGGTTAGCGGAAACCCGCATGAAAAAACTGGCTATTCCAAGCGTTCAACTGTTTCGCCAGTCCCGCCCATCTCCACCGAATATAACGACTTTCGAGGTTTTGCGGCAGTATGGACAGCAAGCAGAACCGCCCAAAATGTCCGGCTGTGGCTGAAACTGCTTTGGCCTCAACCGAACGCCTACGATTGTAGCAGATAAAGGGCTCGTACCCCCTTCCTGCGATTTCTCGGTGCTTATCTAACGACTGGATTATTGAGTATTGAATAATATAGTGACATTTTCAGCTTTGTGTGCTACTGTCTGGCTATGGGAAACCCGGCAGGAGTGCGCAGAGACTTCGAAGCCTTGGAGCAGCGACGTTTGCGGGCGGCGCGGCTGCTGAAAAAGGGAGTCCACCAGTCCGAAGTGGCGCGGCAGGTGGGCGTACACCGCCAATCGGTAAGCCGGTGGGCGGCGGAGTTGGAGGAGAAAGGCCGGGCCGGGCTGAAGCAGGCCGGCCGCGCTGGACGCAAGCCCCGGCTGAGTGCGGAAGACCTGAAGCAGATTGAGCGCGGGCTGAAACGTGGACCGCAGGCTCTGGGCTATGAGACGGCGCTGTGGACGTCGGCGCGCGTGGCCCAGTTGATCGAGGCCGAATGTGGCGTTCGCTACCATGCCTCGCAGGCGTGGCGCATGCTGCGGCAGTTGGGCTGGAGTTGTCAGCGGCCGACCGGACGGGCGCTGGAACGGAAGGAAGAGAAGATCCGGCAGTGGAAGCAGAAGCGCTGGCCGGAGTTAAAAAAAAGGCCAAAAACGAAGGCCGGACGATCGTCTTCATCGACGAAAGCGGATTGAGCGAGCGTCCGCACCGCTGTCGTACCTGGTCGCCCCGCGGCCAGACCCCGGTGCTGCAGTATCACTTCAACTGGAAGACCTTGTCGGCGATGGCGGGGGTGACGTGGTGGAACTTCTATTTCCGGCTGTTTCCGGGAGCCATTCGCAGCCCGCAAATCATCCAGTTTCTGGCCCATTTGCAGCGTCACATTCCGGGCAAGCTGCTGATCGTCTGGGATGGTCTGCCGGGCCATCGCAGCCGTGCAGTATGGGATTTCGTGCGCCAGCAGAAAGGACGTTTGTGGCTGGAGTTTCTCCCTGGTTACGCTCCGGAACTAAACCCGGTGGAGTACCTGTGGTCGCACTGGAAACAGCACGAACTACCGAACTTCTGCCCCCAGACTTTCGGGCAACTGAGCCATCACGCCCGCAAGGCGCTGCAGCGAATGCGCCGACGGCCTACTCTGGTAATGGCCTTCTGGGAACAGGCGGAGCTATTCCCGTTGTAACTATATTATGCAATACTCAATAGATCAGTGCCGGTTTCTCTGCTTGTTGTGTTCTGCCCTACATGATCCCCACTTCACGCGACAATTAGACGAAAACCGTTTGTGCGTCCACATGAATTTGCTGTCCGTTACTGTGCAAACGATCTGCGCCACACACCCGCGCCCGTTTCGAGCCCTTCGCATCGAAGCTCGCCTTATTGCCAAGAAACCACGGGAGCATCGTCTCCGTTTAATGCGGTCGAATACGTATGCCTGGATCGGCGCTTTAGATCGGCCTTACTCGGGGAATACGCCCTGCCTGAAAAGCCTTTGGGAGGGTAATCACTTCCGGATCGTTGCTGGCTAGCATCGAGATGGTCGCCCGATCGATATGTATCGGCCCTTCAGTCTAGGACCGTCCCAGACGAAGTGTTCCGTCCACTTGTCAGTTCGCGGATGAAACAGACGAATATTCTCGCCTGTGGAGAGGAACATTCATTTGATATACGATCAACTTCATGACCCCTACCGATCAGTGGGCGCCACTGAAGCCGTCCTGTTCTTTCGGTTGGGTGCCCGGCTTCCTGGCGGGAATCGTTCTGGCTTTGGTCGTGATCGGCGCCGTGCTATGGGTCGTCACCGGATTCGGCCTTTACGAAGCCAGCCGAATGGTGCGCGGCGGGCAAGTTCGCATCAACGTTGACCGCCCTACTGTCGTACACCAGATTCGCTCGCTTCAGCGCATTGAGACCGTCAGCTACACCATGGACAAGATCGTCAGCGGAGAGCGCGACAATCCGATATTTCCGCAATTCCTTGCGGGCGATCGTCTGCTGCTGGTGGTGCATGGCGAGGTGATCGCCGGGTTGGATCTTTCGAAACTGCAGCAGAGCGACGTCGAAGTACGTGGGCGCACCGTTTCCGTTCATCTGCCGCAAGCCGAAATATTCACCACTCGCCTCGACAACGCAAAAACGCGAGTTTATTCACGCGATACCGGGCTCTTCTCAACCCCAGACCCGAATCTTGAAGGCGAGGTGCGCGAGGAAGCCGAGCGTCAATTGCGGGCCTCGGCCCTGGAAGACGGCATATTGAAGACCGCCCAAGCTAACGCTCGTCAAACGGTCACCAGCATGTTGACCAGCCTTGGTTTCTCGAATGTCGAAATGCACTGACAGTTCTACGCTTGCACCCGGGTTGCAGCCGAGCAACTCGCTCGCATCAGGGATTGCCGCCGAGAACTTTGGAAATGCGTCGGTCCGCGAGAGTCCCCTTGTTCGCGCCTTCCTTACCGTGTTGCATCGCTAAACATGAATTTCCCCAGATACATGGGATAGGATTTTGGGGGAGTATTTTTGGCGGTATCGACCGGATAGGGACCTTGCGTCAAGGTGGGAAATCCCCAGATATCGCCGCTACGCATATCAATCACGACTTTGCCATACACCTGCGCCGTGCCGTCCGGCTTGCGAATCATCGTGTAACCCGGCTCAACGTAAAAGGGATACCCGTCTGCCGCTTGCGCTTGTACCGGTGCAGGGTGGATGAGAGGGCGAAACACAAGCATCCCCAGTAGAACCGCGATCACCACCAGCATTACCTTCGTAAAACCATCTAGCTTCATGACTCCTCCGCTAATCGCAGACCCAGGAGAACCTTGCGACGTGGTGAAATCCTGGGCCGACACTCCAGCGTATGGCTCCACAGGAAGTTGTCAAGATAACGAAAGGGCAATAGAAAGCCTTGAAGGTTTTCGCGGGACGTTGCCGCTTCGTCGCCGGAATTCAGTGGGTCGGGTGCCGGAACCGCCGGGACGATATCGTCGCTCGTGGCTATGCTCCAAGCCAAAAGCCGGGGGTGCGAACCTCAACCCTTACCGCGGAAGAAGTACACCAGCTCGATGACCAGAATGATCACCACCATCACTTCCAGCGCGAAGCCGCGGCTCTGGTGAAATTCGTCTATCAGGAAGCGATACAAGCCCTCGGCGGTATGCAGCTTCTCGTTGACCAGGTTTTTATACTCCGGCACTCCGACCTTGGCTGCGGCGAGGCGGTACAGGCGCGCAGAAAACATGTCGCTGACAAACTTGATGGCGGTATCGGCGCGCTCAACCAACTCCGTCACTTCAACCGTCACCCCGTTCAGGCGCAAGGCTTCACCACGCATCTTCCAGCGACGCACAATGCCCGTGCGGTGCTTCAGTCCGGCATAGACGCCGGCCAGTTCGCGGGTAAGTAAATCGTCATAGTGACGAAATTCCAGCAATTGTGAGTTGGCATATTCCAGGATCTGGATCGATGTCTGCGCCCCAGCCGGAGTGTCGTACACCAGCGCCGCGTTCCATCCCACGGCCACCAGGTCATTGGGATAATACGAAAGACTGGACTGCAACACGTCGTCGTTCTCGCTGCGTGACAGGGGGGTCTGCTCCCCGCGCAGGATCTGCGCGATCTCCGCGCCATGCTGCGCCTGCAAATCGAGCCCTCGTGGATTCCCTTGCACCTCGTTCAACAGGAAAATGTAGTAGTCCTCGTTGATCCACTCCTTGTACGGACGCACAATGGCGGGTGCGATCTTCTCCAGGCGTCCGCGAACGATTTGCTGCGCCTGCTTCTCCAATTCAGCGCTTGGTACCCAGCGCGCCGCCAGCCGCACCAGCCCGTCCCAACCGGCGGCAAAGCCGAATTCCAGGAGCACGCTGATGACCCCGTAGTCGTAATACTTGAGCTGTGGCTTGAGCACCTCTCCCGTGCCTAAGGAGATCGGCTCCAGCCACTCAACTACGGGCGGCTTCTCGAAGCGCACGTACTCGGGAGTGGCATGTTTGAAGCTGCGCTCCACCCGTTGCGCACCCAGGATCTCGCGCAATTCCTCCAGCCGAATCTCCTCGCAAACATCGGTAAGAATGAATCCAAGTACCGAGCCCTTCAGCGTGGCGATCTGAACCTCAGTCGTCGTGGTGGCGGGCGGGCGCCGGTCTTGCTCCATACCGCAGACGATTGTACGTGGACAGCGGGAGAAAGAGTGGAAAATGTCCGTCAGTGCTGGCTTGATGGACTAGCATTCAGGTGGAAAGTCAGGAGAATCTGCTGAGGGGGAGATCAAGCCACACGCGCTGCCCAAGTTAACGTCCGACCAGAGGACGCGAAGGTAGACCACCGGCATCTCTGTGTCTCGGTGGCTCTGTGGTGAGGGCTTTGTTATTGGGCGAAGGTCTTTTCCCGGTGCACGTAGTGTTTCTGGAAGTAGTCGCGGTATTGGCCGCTGCGGACGTCGTCCAGCCATTGCTGGTTGTCGCGATACCAGGCGATCGTGTCGGCCAATCCTTGCTCGAAATGCACCTGCGGCTGCCATCCCAACTCGCGTCCCAGCTTCTCGCAGTTAATGGCATAACGCAGATCGTGTCCCGGCCGGTCGGTGACGAACTGGATGAGGCTCTCCGTCCGCCCCAGCGCCTTGAGAATCAGCTTCGCGACTTCGATGTTGCGCATCTCGTAGCCGCCGCCGATGTTGTACACCTCGCCCTCGCGGCCATTCTGCAAGACGGTATCCAGCGCGCTGCAATGATCGTTGACATGGATCCAGTCGCGCACATTGGCGCCTTTGCCGTATACCGGCAGCCGCTCGCCCGCCATCGCTTGCGCGATCATCAGGGGAATGAACTTCTCCGGAAACTGATACGGACCGTAGTTGTTGGAGCAGCGGGTCACGATACCCGGAAACTTGTAGGTATGCACGTACGCCAGTACGAGCAGGTCAGATGCGGCCTTGGTAGCAGAGTAAGGGCTGTTGGGCTTGAGCGGGGTTTCTTCGGTGAACTCGCCGGTTTCGCCCAGGCTGCCGTACACCTCGTCGGTACTGACATGCACGAAGCGCGGCACGCCCGCTTGGCGACAGGCCTGCAGCATGTTGTGCGTACCGTCAACGTTGGTGCGCACAAAGGCCGATGCGTCTTCGATGCTGCGGTCCACGTGGCTTTCGGCGGCAAAGTGAATCACCGCATCGCAGCCGCGCACCTGCTCCAGCACGCCGGGGTCGCAGATGTCCATCTGGACGAACTCGCAGCGCCCTTCGCCGAGCTCGGGTTCCAGGTTTTTCAGATTGCCGGCGTAGGTGAGCGTGTCGAGCACCACCAGCTTCCAGTCCGGATGCTTCGCAAGCGTTTGGTGAACGAAGTTGGAGCCAATAAATCCCGCGCCGCCGGTGACCAGGAGCTTCATGCGCCACGCACCGGAACCCGAGCGCCCACGGCTTGCTGGGGAATTTCGGCAGTCTCTTCCATACTGCGCAGCACTTTCTCGCGCACCATGTTGCTGGCATGCCACAACGATTCAAAAGTCCCCGCGTCGGTCCACCACCCGTCCAGCAGGCTGTGGTGCAGCGTTCCCTCTTCGATATAGCTGTTGTTGACGTCGGTGATCTCGTATTCGCCGCGGCCCGAGGGCTTCAGCCGCCGAATGCGATCGAAGACACTCACATCGTAGAAATAGACTCCGATGACCGCATAAGAGGACTGCGGCCGCTTCGGCTTCTCTTCAATGCGGATGATGCGGTTGTTCTCGAAGACAGGCACGCCGAAGCGTTCGGGGTCAGTGACTTCTTTCAGCATGACCATCGCGCCCTTTTCCAATTCCTCGAACTTCGCCGCCGCGTGCTTGATATCGCCTTCAATGATGTTGTCGCCCAGCACCACACAGATGTTGTCACCCTTGGCCCAGGGTTCCGCCAGCCGCAGCGCATCGGCGATGCCGGCCTCACCCTCCTGGTAGGCAAAGCTCAACTGCTGGAGGCCAAATTCCTTGCCATTCTGCAGCAGACGCAAAAAGTCGCCTGCATTGTGGCCTCCGGTTACGATCAGGATATCGCGAATTCCCGCATCAACCAGGATCTGCAGCGGATAGAAGATCATGGGTTTGTCGTACACCGGAAGCAGGTGCTTATTGGTAACGCGGGTTAGTGGGGAGAGGCGCGAGCCGATGCCGCCCGCCAGGACTATGCCCTTCATAGGTCTCCGTTCGTGTGCCGTGAACAGTGCGTGCTGATTTTTCAGGTAGAGCGGCCCTTCAGGGCCGCGTCACGAGCTGAATTCTTGCTCTTGTTCGAGTGCTGAGTTCGAGGACCTCAGCGCCCGAACAATTTTTTTGCTGACGAGACACAGGCCTCAAGACCTGTTTACCCGATGAATCTACAGAAGATGACCTGTTCAGCGATTCTAATGCATGATTATCTGCGAATCGCGTCCTGCATGGCAAGCCGGAGCTGGCTGCGCCAGTCCGGCATCCGGATGCCGAATTTCATCAGCACCTGCGCATTCGACAGCACGGAGTTACGTGGACGGCGCGCCGGCGTAGGGTATTCCTCAGTCGCAATGGGGACGACGTGCTTCGCCTTGAGCGGTGCCGCGAACTCGCCCGAGCCTTCCGGCGAAACGCAAAAAGCCTCGTAGTCCTCGAGGATCGCGCGCGCAAATCCCGCCCAGGATGTCTGGCCTGCCGCGGTCAAGTGAAACAGTCCGGTAAGCCACTCGGCCGTCGTATTGCTGTGCTCCATGCATCGCGCAAGAATAATGGCGGTGGCTTCGGCGATGCTGCGTGCCCAGGTCGGCGCTCCATACTGATCGCCCACCATGCGCAGCTCGTCCCTTTCCCGCGCCAGTCGAAGCACGGTGCGCAGGAAATTCTTGCCCCGCGTGTCGTATACCCAGGTGGTACGCAGAATGATGTACGGACAGCCGCTTTCGACGATCAACCGCTCGCCCTCGAGCTTCGTCTGGCCGTACACGTTGAGCGGAGTAGTTGGATCGCGTTCTTCGTAGGCGCTGCTGGTCGGCTTGTTGCCATCGAAAACGTAGTCCGTGGAATAGTGGAGCAGCAGACCGCCATTGCTTGATAGTTCTTGTGCCATTCGCGCCGGGGCTAGAGCATTGACGGTACGCGCCAGCTCCGGCTCGCTCTCCGCTCTATCCACTGCGGTGTACGCAGCGGCGTTAATGAGAATGTCAGGCTCAAGCTCGCGTACCGTGCGCGTCACCTTCTCCAGGTCGGCCAAGTCAAGCTGATCGCGGCTGAGAGAGGTCACTTCTCCCAGGGGACCGAGGGTGCGCTGCAGGTGCCAGCCCACCTGGCCATTGGTGCCGGTGATGAGCAGTCGCAGGCTCATGACTCGTACTGGGGTAACTGGTCGGGCGCGATCTGCGACAGCGGCGAATAGCGCTTGTCTTTGTCCGACAAGATAGGACGGGCGGTCTGCCAATCGATGCCGATCGCCGGATCGTTCCACAGCACTCCACGATCGTCGCTAGCGTCGAAATAGTCGCTGCACTTGTAGAGGAAGTCCACAGTCTCGGATCGCACCACGAAGCCGTGGGCAAATCCCTTGGGGATGTACAGCTCGGCGTGGTTCTCGCCCGACAACACGACGCTCACCCATTTGCCGAAATCAGGCGAGCCGGCGCGAATGTCGACCGCAATGTCCAGCACCTCGCCTTGCGCAACCCGGCAAAGTTTCGCTTGCGGCTGGCGAAGCTGATAATGCAAGCCACGCAATACGCCTCGCGACGAGCGCGAGTGATTGTCCTGTACGAAGCTGTCGCCAATGCCCGCCTCTGCCAGCACATTCTGCCGGTAGGTTTCCATGAAGAATCCGCGCGGGTCCTCAAAGACGTGGGGCTTGATTATCAGTACGCCGGGAAGTGACGTTTCGATGACTTGCAAGTTCTCTCCCTAGCTCGCAGTGAAGCGACGATTATAATGCGTCCTGCCTCGAACTATGCTGCGCTGCTCGGCCATCATCGTCACCTACAACTCCGCCGCTGCGATCAGCCCCTGCCTGGAAGCGTTGGCTGGAGAGGATTGCGAGGTTATTGTGGTGGACAATGCCTCGCAGGACGGCACCGTCCGGCGGGTGGAGGAGTTCGTCGCATGGCATCCCGTCCGCCTCATTGCCAACGAGGAGAATCGCGGTTTCGCTGCCGCCGCCAATCAGGGCGCCCACGAAACAGAAGCCGACGTCCTGCTCCTGCTCAACCCCGACGCGATCGCCGAACCAGGCGCGGTGGCCGCGCTGCTGAAGTGTATCGAAAGCAACGGCGCCGGTGCGGCCGGTGGCGCCTTGCTCGAAGCCGACGGTCAACCCGCGCGCGGATTCACGTTTCGTCGTATCCCGACGCTTGCAGCCCTGCTTTGCGAGGTCTTGCTCCTGAACCGGCTCTGGCCGGGCAATCCGGTCAATCGCCGGTACCGCTGTTTGGATGCCGACTACTCGCAGCCGCAGGAGGTCGAACAGCCCGCAGCCGCCTGCCTGGCCATTACTCGTGAAGCATGGAATTCGGTGAGCGGATTCGATGAGCAGTTCTTTCCGGTGTGGTTCGAAGACGTGGATCTTTGTAAGCGGCTGCTTCAGGGAGGCCACAAAATTCTGTATTGTCCGGAGGCGCGCTTCCGCCACAGCGGCGCTCACAGCGTGGGGCGATTGTCGTTTCGCGAACAGCAGCTCTTTTGGTACGACAATATGCTGCGCTACGCGCGCAAACACTTCTCCGCGGGTCGGGTCAGCGTCCTTCGGCTGGCGATCGTCAAAGGCGTGTTGCTCCGTTGCGTAGCAGCGCTGTTCGGAGCAGGAGAGGCTTCGCTGGGCGAGAGCCTCTCGGCTTACCGGGCAGTGATACGAACGACGCTAAAATCATAAACTTACAAATGAAGGAAGCAAGTGCCTCCTCGCAGGCAAAACTCGTCTCCTCATTGCGCTTCGCCGTATAGGCGCTGGAAGCCTAACTCAACCAAGTTCAGCCACGGCCAAGATCGTGCAGAGCTGGGTAGACGCGGCCATCATAGCTCACATAGATGATCGAACTTCCTACCGTAATCTGGTGGAAGGGATAATACGGAGAACGCGACTCCCGGCATGGCCGCCATACCAGAGTGGGATAGAAACAGAATGCACCCTCGCGTACCGGGATCCGTCCCACTTCCGAACCAAGGTCGACCACTCCCTTGCGCAGAATGTCCAATACTCGCTCGCGATCCGCAATGGCAAACCCGCTGCTTTGAGCCAGAGAATGCAGGCCGAGAAAACTTCCTTGCAGAGCATCGACACGTACTACCGCAGTCGCCGTCTCACCCCGCCGCAGTATCACCAGATAATAGAACTCGTCCGGGTGATCGAGGCGTTGCACAAGGTGCGCTTCCTTCGGCTTCGCGTCCCGTATAGCAGCCACGAACTCGCCCTGCTGGGCCAGGCCATGCTCCTGGATGCCGCGGTGTGCAACCTCAATTGCTTCGTGCGGAGGAATGAGCCGTTCACGATTTCTCAAGCGCGAAACTCCTATGACCCTCAGCACTCCCAGCGCTGGACGTCGCGGATCACAAACACTGATGAACTGCGAGTGCCCTACACCATAGGCGTCACATCCTGTGAGATAGGTGTTCTGCCAATCCGAGTAGGTCACATATTCGTTCGCAATCCCGCGATCTCCCCCGCTACCGCAAGCATCGGGATCGGCATGGGGCGGTGGGGGCGCGAGTGCAGGATTGTAGAAGCTGGGAGTTGGCGGCCAGGGATTGTTGATATTGAAGCCCTGAATGACGTAAGTCGATCCCGGTGCCGGCTCGACATCGGTCTGCACTCCTCGCACCGCGACCCAGTGTCCGCAATTGTAGACGAGTGTCCCGGTGGCCACTGCAAAGAAGTACAACGTGCGTACAATGTTCGCCGAGCCCTCCGGCTCCGTATCTCCGCGTTCAACAATAAAGAAACTGTTGAATATCGGCGGCGCGGGCATAAAAGCATTTAACGTGTAGTTGAGCCCATCGGGTGAGGTATACCATCCTCCACTCGAATGCGAATGGTTGGAGGCGTAGAGCGTATTCTGGTCGAGAACTCCTGACCCGATTGAGTCGAGAATCATCTGGGCTACGGCGGCACCACAGTAGTAGTCCGTGTCCTGCTGATGGTACGGTGTAGCGAGAAGCTTGGTCCAGGTCATATGGTTGCTCCCCCGGGGGGACGCGCTGGGTGTGGCGATTTCAGCCTGCCACTAGGCGCAACCCCGTCCCGTCTAAAGGCGGTCGCGAACAATTATGCGCGTTTATGTCACTGCGGGCGATGCATTTGAGCAAAAAAGACGTTCCCAGTGCTCAACTGGGAACATCTTCTTGATCCTGCTTGTCACTGCTCTTAAGGCACGTTGACGGAGGGCCACTCCACCCCCGATTGCCCCTGTTAAATGGCAGCAAAAGGAGCACCGCATGCCCAACGCTCTCAGTTATACTCCGATAACGGCTACCAACTCCTTCACCGAGTCAGCGCTTTTTTGCAAGGCTGCCTTTTCTTCGGCCGTAAGCTTGATCTCGATGATCTTCTCGATGCCGTTGGATCCCAGCTTGCACGGCACGCCCACAAACAAGCCATTGATGCCGTATTCGCCTTCCAGATAAGCGGCGCAGGGAACGATCTTCTTCTTGTCTTTGAGGATGGCCTCGACCATCTCAGTAACAGCCGCCGAAGGCGCGTAGTAAGCGCTGCCTGTCTTGAGGTGCTTGACGATCTCCGCTCCCCCATCACGCGTGCGCTGCACCAGGCGGTCAATGGTGGCCTTGTCCATCAGCTCCGTAATCGGAATGCCGGCGACGGTGGAATAGCGCGGCAGCGGAACCATGGTGTCGCCGTGGCCGCCCAGCACAAACGCAGTGACGTTTTCCACCGATACGTCTAGTTCGCGAGCGATGAAGGTGCGGAAGCGCGCCGAATCCAGAATGCCGGCCATGCCGATCACCCGGTTGCGGGAGAAGCCGCTCAGCTTGTAAGCCGCCTGCGCCATGGCATCCAGGGGATTGGAGACGATGATGAGGATGCAATTGGGCGAGTACTGCACGGCTTTGCCCACCACATCGCTCATGATCTTGTAATTGGTATTGAGGAGATCGTCGCGGCTCATACCCGGTTTGCGTGGAATGCCCGCGGTGATTACCACAATGTCAGAGTTCGCGGTATCGGCATAGTCATTCGTGCCCAATACGTAGGAGTCGCGCTTCTCGATCGGCATCGCTTGGAGGAGATCGAGACCCTTACCCTGTGGTACACCCTCGATGATGTCGATCAACACGACGTCGGCATGTTCCTTCGACGCCAACCAATGGGCCGCTGTCGCACCCACATTACCCGAACCAACTACCGTCACTTTTTTACGCATGAGTCCTCACAATGCTAGTGATAAGAATTTGTAAGTATTCTACTGATCTTGGTTTATTTCAAATCGTGTCATGCATGTCAGACATTCGTATGTGTGAGTATCGGGCGAGATACTGCCGTCGCGGCGCTTGTAGCCGCTCGACTGCATCGCACTGCGGGTGACCTTACGCAGTTCCGACTTCCAGCGAGGGCAGAATTTGATATCTGGTTGCGGGCTGGGAAGGTTAGCCATTAGTCTTGGGAAATCTCCTCCACTATGGACGTGTACCCTCCGTTCCAATGCACAATCTCTTTTCCACACGAACATTGCTCTGATCCGCTGTCACGTGCACCGTAAGGCATGTTCTGTCGCGTAACCCTCCAACGCTTCCCGCAATCACATTTGTATTCCCGACTCATATCAAACCACCTGTCATTATTTCGGAGACTCCCCGAGGGCCTGGAGTAGCGCTTGTGCTCGGCAGATTATCCCAACACGCATCGGGAGAAGTTAGGCGTTCACGCCAACCACCGTTCAACTCCTGGGCGAGCCATCCGGACAGTCGTAGTCCCTTATCCCCGAACTCATACACATTCTTATACTTGCTTGTGATGACGAGAGCGGACACAGGATCCTGTTCGGCATCCTCTCTCTTCTTGCGGGTTTTTGTCATTGAATGCGGTAGTGCGTATTCGATGACGATTCGATACGGCCATACCAACGAGTCGCTGACGAGAACGTCATAATCAACGTCCCTGGGAGGCCCCCATGTATTCTTCGACCATCCACCTTTGAATTTAGCGACGATGACTCGGTTCGGACAATCCTTGAGTTTCGAAGCCAGAGCCTCTCCCATAAGCTTTGCGTCGCCTTCTGGAGATCCGGTGATCTGGCCTGCCAGAATGGCTAACGCCAGCAACACCAACTTTGTCATATCAACCGTACCGGGACGCCACGGCCACCGGCGCCATGTTCGAGTTCATGGAAACCCTGTCGCCCCTAAGGGGCTCCAATCACAAAAAACTTCAGACTACCCAGCACTCCGCTTCGCTCCGTGCTGGGCTAAGCTCTTCCGTGCCTACGGCCCTCGTGTGTCCGCAATTCGAACGGCGTTGCCTGCAGCCCGCGTGGCCATAACAGCACAGGTGCTGCGATATCTTCCGGCTAATTCTGCAGCGGGCTAGCTCACATTCATGCGGCGGCTGTTTCCAGAGCCGCGCGTAGAACTTCCGCATCGGAAATCGAAAAATAGAGCTTCTCAAATCCAAGGACGCGTCCCTCTCGGTCCTTCATGAGTATGACCCCCTCGCCGGTTTCCTCGCATATGTACTCTTGGCGCGGATCTCCGAACCAGACAGTCAGCGTCTGCCCTTCACGGTCATGAAACACTCTTATTTCGGCCATATGGGTGTACCCTCTTTAATGGCGTCGGTAGGATAGGCAGTCAGCAGAAATGCGCCCGCATCGCTTTGCTTGACGACAGCGCAGGTCCAGCGTTTTGGAGCTTCCGCTTTGTAAAAGAGTAGCACCGCGTCGTTCTTCCGGCTCAACCAGATCTCGTCAGGCGCTTCCAAAGCAAGCCTGACGCGATCCTCTCGGCCAAGCATCACCGGGTGCTTCACGATGGAGATGAGCTCCCATCGTTCTCGGGTAACCCTGACGTCGAATCCGAGCGGCGTCCGGAACTGAAACAGCACTCCTCTTGAACGAGCCACCCTGTTATTTCTACTTTGTTGCGAATGCCCCCACTGGCGCCATGTTCTGGATCATGTGCGAGGCAAACTCGCTGGTCTTCACCTTGGTCGCACCCTCGAGCATGCGTGCGAAATCATAGGTGACGGTCTTCTGCTGGATGGTGTGCTCCAGAGACTCTTCGATCAGCTTCGCCGCCTCGTGCCAGCCGAGGAATTCAAACATCATCACGCCGGACAGCATGACTGACCCAGGGTTGATCACGTCCTTGTCGGCATACTTCGGAGCAGTACCGTGAGTCGCTTCGAAAATCGCGTGCTGATCGCCGATGTTGGCGCCCGGAGCGATACCCAGCCCACCGACCTGGGCCGCCGCGGCATCCGAGATGTAATCCCCGTTCAGATTAGGCGTAGCTAAAACCGCATATTCGTCGGGGCGAGTGACAATCTGCTGGAAGATGCTGTCGGCGATGCGGTCATTGACCATCAGCTTCGATTTCCACGCGCCGTGACCATGCGTGGCGTAGATGCCGTCGATCACGCCTTTGACTTCCTTGTAGAGGGATTCGCGGAACTCACGTGGCGCAAACTCCAGGCCGGGCTCCACCATCTTCGCGTTGTCTTCAACCGACAGGATCGGATTCTTGTCGAGGTTATCGACAATCCAGCTCTCGCGCTCGGTGATGACCTGGTCGCGAAATTCATCGGTAGCCAGTTGATATCCCCACTCGCGGAAGGCGCCTTCGGTGAACTTCTGAATGTTCCCTTTGTGCACGATGGTTACCGACTTGAGTTTATTCTCCAAGGCGTACTTGATTGCCATGCGAACCAGTCGCTTGGTTGCGGTAATCGAAATCGGCTTGATGCCGATGCCCGAATCCTCGCGCACCCGTTTGTTGGTGCCGGCCAGCATCCTGGTATTGATGAAGTCGATCAATTCCCTGGCCTGCGGCGTTCCCTGCTTCCACTCGATACCGGCATAGACGTCTTCCGTGTTTTCGCGATAGATGACGATGTTCATGCGTTCCGGACTCTTCACGGGTGAAGGAATTCCCCGGTAATACTTCACCGGACGGACGCACGCATACAGATCGAGGATTTGCCGCAAGGCAACGTTCAGGGAACGGATACCGCCTCCCACCGGCGTGGTAAGCGGCCCCTTGATACCGACGCGCAAGTCACGAAACGCGGCGACGCTGTCGTCCGGCAGCCAGGTTTTGAAGCGGTCCATCGCCTTTTCGCCGGCGAAGACTTCGTACCACGCCACCCGGCGCTTGCCGCCGTAGGCGATCTCCACTGCGGCGTCGAATACCCGTACCGACGCCTTCCAGATATCACGTCCCGTTCCGTCGCCTTCAATGAAGGGAATGATGGGATTGTCAGGGATGACGAGCCTACCGTCGTACGTGATCTTTGACCCGTGGGAAGGCAAAGGAATTCCGTTATATGAAGCCGCCACAAGACACCTCGTAGAGTAATCGATAGAAAAAAGAACTCAGGCCATGAACGGCCGTGCGCGGGACGGGGAAAGCGCTTGCGAGAAGCAATTGCGCCGGGAACCTGGCAGCTTCATGTTGACAGCGGTTCGTACCGGTTCCGCCGCAGCGCCTGCACCGGAAACGCTTATCGCGCTGTCCCGAACCTATTAACGTTATCACCAGCGAGTGTGACGTTCAATCAAAACACCCTGTCGCGCATGCCACATCAGTGGGAGGCGCTACATCCCAGGCATTTTCATCCCGGCGAGCCGTTTGGCGAAGCTGGGCTTGCTCATGCTCTTGAACATCTTGCGCATTTGCGCGTACTGGCGCAGCAGATGATTCACCTCCTGCACGCTGGTGCCGGAGCCGCGGGCAATGCGTTTGCGCCGGCTGCCATTGATCACTTCATGGTGCTCGCGCTCGTAGGGGGTCATGGAATTGATGATGGCCTCCACTCGGTTGAGCTGCTTGTCATCGACTTTGTCGGCGGCCTGCTGCATGTTGGCGAAGGGCCCGATCTTCGGCATCATCCCCATGATGCTCTGCAGCGATCCCAGCTTCTTGACCTGCCGCAGTTGGCCGCGAAAATCTTCCAGCGAGAATCCATCGCTGCTCAGCGCCTTGCGGGCGAACTCTTCCGACTTCGACTTGTCGAGCTTGGCCTCGGCCTTCTCGATCAGCGACAGGATGTCGCCCATGCCCAGAATCCGCCCGACAATGCGGTCAGGATGGAACGGTTCCAAGGCATCGTATTTTTCCCCTACACCGATAAACTTGATCGGCTGGCCGGTCACGTTGCGGATCGACAGCGCCGCGCCGCCGCGCGCGTCACCGTCCATCTTGGTGAGCACCACGCCGGTAAGGGTCAGCTTCTTGTGAAACTCGTCAGCTGACCGCACCGCGTCCTGGCCGGTCATGGAGTCGGCAACGAAGAGGATCTCCTGCGGGTTCAGGATCTTCTTCAGCGACTGCATCTCGTCCATCAACTGCTCGTCGATGTGCAGTCGGCCGGCGGTATCCACAATGAGCACGTCGCAGGCATTGTTAATGGCTTCGCGCCGCGCTTCCTTCACCAGCCGTTCGACGGTTGCAGTGTTCGACTCCTCGACCTTGCCTTCATAAAGCTGCGCCTTGATCGAATTGGCCACCACTTTAAGCTGCTCACGCGCCGCCGGACGATAAACGTCAACCGAAACCAGCATGGGACGATGTCCCCCCTGCTTCAGCCAATGCGCCAGCTTGCCGGAAGTGGTGGTCTTGCCGGATCCCTGCAAGCCGGCCATCAGAACCACCGTCGGCGGCTGCGAGGCAAATTTCATCTTGGCCGTGTCCTTGCCCAGGATGGCGATCAGCTCATCGCGAACGATCTTGACCACCTGCTCGGCCGGAGAGAGCGCGGTCAGCACCTCCTGGCCCACCGCCTTCTCGCGTATGTTGTCAATCAGCTCTTTGACGACTTTGAAATTGACGTCAGCTTCCAGCAGCGCCATGCGAATTTCTTTCAGCGCTTCGCCGATATTTTCTTCCGTCAGCGTGCCCTGCCCTCGCAGGTTTTTGAAGGCGCGCTGCAGCTTGTCCGTTAAGTTCTCAAACATTTTCAGGAGTCCAAAACTGGTTGGATTGGCAAAACCGGGCGGTTGTCGCCGCTAAACATCAGGATAGCATGCAGCAGCCCGCACAGGACTACGGCTGCGATGACCACCTGTTTACAACCCCGGCTTCGATCCGCAGTACAATTCCCGCAAATCCGGGAGGAATTGCCATGCCGCGATCGCGTGCTCTTTCCTTGCTTCTCGGAGCGACTGTGCTGGTCGCGCCTGCCCTGGCCCAGCGGGGACACAAGAATCCGCCCGATATCTTTGTGGACGAAAACCACCTGCCCGCCGCAACATACGCCGGTCCTGACCCAAAGCTGATGCTGCAACAGGCCAACGACTTGAAACAGATGAGCGATGCCATCCCCGCCGACATGGAAAATCTCGGGAAGGGCGTGATTTCCAAAGATCTGGGCGAGCGGCTGAAGAAGATCGAAAAATTAGCCAAGAAACTGCGCGAAGAGGTTCAGCAAGAACGGCCCTGAGCTTTGCTATGTCGCCGTTTCCGTTGCCGCAGTTCGATACACTTCCGCCGCCGCAATCGCAGTATTGCAATGGATCGCAACCGTGTCTTCCACGTGCATGGCGTAGCCGCCGGCATACGTGACCATCACCGGCAAGTTCCGGGCGCGGGCAGCGCGAAAAACCAGTTCGTCACGCTGCTTCAGACCTTCCATCGATAGGCTGAGCCCGCCAAGCTGATCGCCATCGAAGGGATCGGCGCCGGCCACGTAAGAGAGCAGTTCGGGCTCGAAGTGGCGCAATCCGGAGCTCAAGGCGTTATCCAGCCAGGAGAGATATTCCGCATCCCCGCATCCATCGGGCAAGTTGACATCGATTGAGGACGCCGGTTTGGTGTAGGGATAATTGTGTTCCTGGTGCAGGGAGATGGTGAACACATCCTTGCGCGGGCGCTGGTTCATGATCTCGGCCGAACGACTGCCGAGCACCGCGGCCGGCCCAGACGGCAGCGAGTTTCCCCGGTAGCTCGGATTACTGAAGATGACCGCGGTTCCGTTGCCTTGGTGGACATCGCAATCGATGGTCATGGCCCGCCGAATGCGGCCGCGCTTCTGCATCACCCGGATGGCGACCGCAATATCGTTGATCATGCAAAAACCTTCGCCATGATCGGGGAAGGCATGGTGGAAACCGCCGCCAACATTAATGCAGATGCCATCCTCGAGAGCCCGCTCCGCGGCCAGAATCGATCCACCGGTGTGCAGCATGAAAGCGTCCACCACCTGCGGCGAATACGGAATCTCCATCTCCAATTCCTCACGGGCGGACAGGCTGCCTTCCACCAATTTGTTGACGTAGTAGGGCGAGTGCACCAGCAGCACGTCGTCTTCGCTGGCCGGCTCGGGAGCAATGAAGTCGCTGTCTTCGGCCACCCCTTCGCACAGCAGACGCTCGCGGATGAAGCGATACTTGTCGGCGCGAAACACGTGCTCGCCGATCGGCAGAAAGTACTTTTCGCTATAGACCAGCTTGAAGGGCAGCATGGCGGCTGAAGTCGAGAACCTGAACTTCGATCCGAATATTCAATTCTAGACCCCGCCAGCGTGGCGGCAAAAACATCTTCCAGAGCCATTTTCGTGGAGGGATACACATCCGGCCTGCCCAATTCGTGATGGAGATGTTTCGCCGCTAGGTCGCAGACGACGTCAAAACAGGCCTGCGAGGTTGTTCCAGAGATGTTTCCGCTTTACGACACGGCGCATTTCGGGCAGACTCTACCTACTCTACGACAGGAGTTTGCATATGAAGCATGCTGTGCGCCTTACCGCCGGAGTAGTGTGTGTCTCTCTCATGTTGCTGGCAGGAGCCGTGGCTCAGGACCAGTACAACGAAGGAACTGTAGAACGCGTGACCCTGGTTCACATCTTGCCGGGGCACTTCAACGCGTTCATGGACGATGTGAAGAAAAACATTCAGCCGATTTGGGACGCTGAGAAGACCAACGGTCTCATCCAGGGCTACCAGATTTTCCTGAACCAGACCAAAGCCAATCCGGAGGATTGGGACTTCGGTGTCGCCCTCACCTACAAAAACATGGCTGCCCTTGACGATCTGGGCTCGAAGGTGCTCGAGCTGCGGATGAAGCAGTACGGCGACAAAGGCAAAGAGCAGCAGGTCATCGACAAGCGAGTGGAGAACGGGCGGGTTGTTGCCAGCTATCTAATACGTAACATCACCTTGAAATAGCTCGCACGACGTTCTGAAAACCGGCGACGCCGCTTCACGAGCGACGTCGCATTTTTCATTTAAGATGGCGTCCGTGGCTTCTGCCATTCAACTCGCTTCCATCCGTCGCGTGGCCGGCTATAACTTGCTGGCCACGACCGGAGTTGTGCTGGTAGCGATCTTCCTTGTATGCGCGTTGTTTGCTCCCTGGATCGCTCCGCAGGATCCTGCTGCGATCAATTTGCCGGACCGGCTCATGGGCCCGTCGGCATCGCACTGGTTCGGCACCGATGAGCTGGGACGCGACATCCTCTCCCGCATCATTTATGGCGCGCGCATCTCGATGCTGGTAGGCAGCTGCGTGGTTGCGGCCTCGCTCACGCTCGGTCTGATCTTCGGCTCTATTGCCGGCTTCTACGGCGGTGTCACCGACCGCGTGCTCAACGTGGTGGTGATGAACGCCTTCATGTCGTTTCCCGGTATCCTGCTGGCGATTGCCTTCGTCGCCTTCCTCGGACCGGGTATTTTCAACCTGATTTTCGCGCTTTCGCTGGGCGGATGGGTTGGCTATGCACGACTGGTTCGCGCCCAGGTGCTGGCGGTGCGCGAGCGGGAATTTGTTGAGGCGGCGCGCGCGTTGGGCGCCAGCGATTTGCGAATCATCGTTCGGCACATCCTGCCCAATATTATTCAGCCGGTAATCGTGCAGGCGGCGATCGGCATGGCAGGAGCGATTCTGGCCGAGGCGACCATGAGCTTTCTTGGGCTGGGTGTGCCGCCGCCGACGGCCAGTTGGGGCACCATGCTGAACGACGCGCGGGCGCACCTGTTCGACTCGCCCCATCTGGTGCTCTTCCCTGCCGCAGCCGTCATGCTGGCGGTCCTGTCGTTCAACTTCATTGGCGACGGCTTGCGCGACTATCTCGATCCGCGGTCGAGGATCGAAGTTGGGCTTTAGACGCACTGCAATTAGCAGTTAGCCAACGCAATACCTCACATAGCGGCGTTCACCGCAGCACCCGCGAACTGAACAGGTGATCCGGCACTATCTGGATACATACAAACAAGCCGCTAAGCCTTTCGTTTGGACCAAAACCGCCGACAAATCCTGGCTAGCGTGGCGCGACCTTGTCAGCGAACTTCAGTTACGGGACGTTAGTGCTTCACCTTCTCCGGGCGGTGAAACATCTCCACCTCGGCCTCTTCGCGCACCTGCTGACGGCGCAGGCGATTGTCGTAGGACGCCTTCACAAAAGCCGAAAACAACGGATGCGGCTCCAGCGGCTTTGACTTGAATTCCGGATGGAACTGACAGCCCAGGAAGAAGGGGTGCTCGGGAATCTCGACGATCTCGACATAGGTTCCGTCAGGGGTAGCGCCGCTGATACGCAATCCTCCCGCAGTGAGCGGAGCTTCATATTCGCGGTTGAACTCGTAGCGATGGCGATGCCGCTCACTGATTTCGGCCTGCCCGTAAGCGGCATACGCCAGGGTGTCTGGTTCCAGCCGGCATGTCCAGGCGCCTAAGCGCATGGTGCCGCCGAGTTCTTCCACCCCGCGCAATTCGCGCAGCTTGTAGATGACGCGATGCGGCGTGGCGGGATCGAACTCGCTGGAGTTCGCCTGCTCCAGCCCGCAAACATGGCGGGCGAATTCAATGCACGCTGTCTGCATGCCAAGGCAAATGCCGAAGAACGGAACCAGGTTCTCCCTCGCGTACTGAATGCCCTTCAGCATGCCCTCAATGCCGCGCTTGCCGAAGCCGCCCGGAACCAGGACTCCATCCATATGCTCCAGCTGCGACTGCACAGTTTGGTCCTTTTGCTCCAGCCCTTCCGCCTCAATCCAGTTCACGTTGAGCTTGAGGTTGTATGCCAGAGCGCCGTGGACCAAGGCTTCTTTCAGCGACTTATAGGAGTCTTCGTATTCGACATACTTGCCGAGAATGCCGATCGTGACCTCGTCCTTGGGGTTGTAGACACGATGGACCAGATCTTCCCAGCGGCTGAGGTCAGGCTCGCGCGCGTCAATACGCAGATATCGCAACGCCAGCCGGTCAACCTGCTCGCGCGCGAACACCAGCGGCACTTCATAGATGGAAGCCACATCTTTGGCGGTGATCACCGCCTCATTTTCCACGTTGCAGAAGAGAGCGATCTTCCCCTTGATTTCCTTCGATAGAAATCGATCAGTACGGCAGAGCAGGATGTCAGGCTGAATTCCGACGCTGAGCAACTCCTTAACCGAGTGCTGCGTGGGCTTGGTCTTCAGTTCCCCGGCGGCGGCGATATAGGGCACCAGCGTCACATGGACGAATAACGTGTTGTCACGACCCAGTTCCTGGCGCATCTGGCGAATGGCCTCGATGAAGGGCAGCGACTCGATGTCGCCGACCGTGCCGCCAATCTCGATAATCGCCAGATCGACATCCTGGGCCACTTTCTTCATTGCGCCTTTGATCTCGTTGGTGACGTGCGGAATGACCTGCACGGTCTTGCCCAGGTAGTCGCCACGCCGCTCTTTGGCGATAATGGTTTCGTAGATGCGCCCGGTGGTCCAGTTATTGTCGCGGGTTAGTTTGCTGTGCGTGAAGCGCTCATAATGCCCCAAATCGAGGTCGGTTTCTGCGCCGTCGTCGGTAACAAACACTTCGCCGTGTTGAAACGGCGACATGGTACCGGGATCGACGTTCAGGTAGGGGTCAAATTTCTGTAGCGTGACCTTGAGTCCGCGGCTTTCCATGAGGCAGCCAATGGACGCGGCCGCCAATCCCTTGCCTAATGAAGACACCACTCCGCCCGTCACAAAGATGTACTTTGCCGACATCGATTCCTCGGTTTTGGGGATTTGTGCTGCCGGGAGTTTCGCTCCGCCTCTCTCCCCGTTTTTAGGGGAGCCCTGTACGCCAGCGTATTGGCGCAATCAGGGTGGAGCGCGTAGGCGTGCACGATCAATTATGACTGGAAACGCTCCCGCTAGCAATAACAGACTTGGGAACGGAAGCGCTTATTTGTGCGCCGGCGAGATGCTTTTGGCTCACGCCATCGAGTAATTAGTTCAGCAGCTTACGGCGGAGCACCATGACTGCGCCTGTGCCCAGCAACATCAACGTTCCCGGCTCGGGCGCCGGAGCGCCTCCCCCGCTAGTACCGTCGGACCCAGTCAAGTGTAAGAATTCCTGCATCGACTCGGGATCCTGATCGTACTGATCAACTGGTGTGATGATCTGAACCAGGTTGAAATTCACGCCTGGGAATCCTCGCTGCGCCTCCTGCTGCGCCGCATCCAGCCAGCCTTGAGCACCCGAATCGAGCGGCGCCTGGTTGTCGAAGATGTACCAGGCCGCAGAATTCATGTCCATCCACTGCGTGTGCGGGGTGAACACCGTCTCCAGCAAGATCCAGCCCGCCTCACGATACAGGGTAAGTGCATCCTGCAGTTGGTTGAAGCGCGTCAGGCTGAGGTCGCCGGTCCCAAGGTTGGTAATGTTTGCCAGCCAGGTCTCGCCCGGAGCCCCGCCATGAGCATAGTCATCGCACATTACTGCCAATGTAGTACCGGGAATGCCTTCGCTCACGAAATATGGATATCCGTTTTGCCACTGTCCTCCGCTATAGCCGAGAAAAGCGAAA
This sequence comes from uncultured Acidobacteriaceae bacterium, assembly GCA_963785825.1. Lineage (GTDB taxonomy): Bacteria > Acidobacteriota > Terriglobia > Terriglobales > Acidobacteriaceae > Bog-257. The sequence goes on from CAWAWQ010000006.1 coordinate 1,086,374, forward strand.
TTAACCGGATCAGCAAACGCAGACACGGCCCCGAACAGCATCACTGCCAATATTAAAAGCTTGCGCATATTCCTTCCCTCCAGGGTTGCCGCTTTCCATTTGACCGCAGTACCAACTACCTCACGATGCCCTCAACAACCCAGAAAGCGCGGTTACGGAAGCGGGGGCGCAAAAGCGCTTCCGGCGGACCGCTGGGAGAGACCCTCGTGCCAAAACTGGCGCAGAAGTTTTGCGCGGATTGCCTGCGAATCCAGTGCTCCGGCTATCGCCGGCCATCGTCCTACATGAGGGGTCTATCGCCGGCTTCCCTCGTCCTTTCGAACCTAAATGCTGTTAAACCACCACCACCGGTCGCGTCAGCCGAAGGCAAAACTTCCGTCATAGACCTGTGCAATCGGAGTTCCGCAAGATTGCCTTGTAAATTAGCTACTTAGCTCGGAAAACTGCAACATCTTGCAATAATGTACCCAGTGCTTTCTCAGCCTGAAGTGGAAGTTTCTGAATCTCGGAGCAGTGCATCACGATGGGCAGCCAATAGAGTGACAGCCAGACGCTTGATGCACCTGCTGCTCACGGCGAATAACGCATCCGAAACGCCGCAAAGCAGGGCGGTACTGCGACCGTATCTGCCGGCGAGCTGCGCAAAAACATGATCTGCCGTCCTGGGAAGGTTTGGTTCGTTACGCCGTAACCGCCGCGCCTTCACGCACAAAGCTGCGTCCGCGTTTCTCTGTGCCGAACACCAGCATCAGGGCGAGAGCGGCAATCACGACCAGTTCGAAGCCTGTCAAGGCCCAGGCATAGCCCAGGTGATCGCGTAGCGCGAACTCGACCCGCGGCGTGGAGGCGGCCAGCAGGATTCCGATCTGGTAAGTGAATCCCGGCAACAGTCCCCTAACCGCGTCGGGCGAAAGCTCGTTGAGGTGCACGGGAATGATTCCCCACGCACCTTGTACGCCCATCTGCATGACAAAAGCGCCGGCGGCCAGCACCGCAAGCGTGGAACCGAAGGCCCAAGCCGGCATGATGACCAGGGACACGGCCAGCGCTGCCAGCATGGTGTATCGCCGTCCGATCCGTTCGGAAAGCAAGCCGAAGATGATCGCCCCCACCACCGCTCCCAGGTTGTAGAACATCGCAATGTAAGCCACCACATTGGGCGCCGCCCCATGCGCGTTCTTTAGGAAGTCGGGATACAAGTCCTGGGTCCCATGCGACAGGCAGTTCATCAGGAACATCAGCCCGATGAGGTACAGCGAGAGTCCCTTATGTTTCCAGGCAATGCGCGGCCCATCGAGGGTGCGCGCCACTCGATGCTGCTTCCAGGCTTCCGATTCCGGAACTTTGGTGCGGATATAGAGCGCAAGCAGTGCGGGGATTCCGCCGACCCAGAACATGGCGCGCCATCCCCAATTCGGCAGCACCAGGCGCGCCGCCAGTGCGGCCAGGAGATAGCCGATGGCGTATCCGCTCTGCAAGATTCCAGAAAGCACGCCACGCCAGCGCACCGGGGCGTGCTCCATGGCCAGCGACGCGCCCACGCCCCACTCTCCTCCCATGCCAATCCCAAACAACATCCGCAGAATGAAGAACACGGTGTAGTTGGATGCGAAGCCGCACAGCAACTCAATAGTTGAGAAGAACAGCACGTTAACCATGAGCGGACGACGGCGGCCATAGCGGTCGGCCATCATGCCGAACAGCAGCGCTCCGACCGGTCGCATGGCGAGCGTCGCGGTAACCGTCAGAACGATGTCGCGCTTGGGAACCCGAAAATGCTCGGCCAACGTATCAAGCAGAAAGATGACGACGAAGAAGTCGAAGGCGTCCAGGGTCCAGCCGAGAAACCCTGCTCCCATCGCATGCCGGCGATCGGAGGTGGAATCGCGCTGTGAGGGAGCTATCGGCGAGCCCATTGCGTTCGAGCGAAGGTATCAAATGCGAGCGCGGCGCGCAAAAGCGCCGGAGGGCAGGACGCAATTTCCAGGAAATGTGAAGAGAGACGAACGATCAGGGGGTGGAAGTCGGTTGGCCTACTCGGCCGGGGCGTTGCCGGCTTCGGCGACGGCAACATTGTCCCTGCCACTCTGTTTCACCTGGTACATCAACTGATCGGCGCGCTCCACAATGGCTTGCGCAGTGATGGCATCCTCGGGATAGCTGGCAATCCCGATACTGGCGCGCAATCTCACCGAAAGTCCCTGCCGGGTAAGCCATTGCCTGCTGCGGAAGGCGGTCAGCAGGCGCTGGGCTACTACGAGCGCGGCATCTTTCTCTGTCTGGGGAAGCACAATTACGAATTCATCGCCGCCATAACGGAACCCGGAGTCAACCAGGCGAAGGTTCTCCCTCAGCACCTGGCCGACCTGCGCCAGCAGTTTGCTACCGATCAGGTGTCCATGCTCATCGTTCACTCGCTTGAAATGATCGAGGTCGAGGAACAGCAGGCTGAACTCGTAACCGAATCGCTGCGAGCGATGTACCTCTTCAGCCAATACGGTCGCCAAATGCCGGGCATTGTACAGGCCGGTGCAATCGTCGGTAATGCTGAGTTCCTGAATGCGATTTACGGCACGCGCGTTCTCTATGGCGATCGCGGCATAATCGGCCAGCGCCTGTAACAGCATCTGACTCTTCTCATACACCTGCATGTCAGCGTTCACCAGTTGCATGATGCCGAGCACGTCGCCGCTCGTCCGCACCGGCATGCAGACCACAGCGCATGGCGAGTCGAAGAAATCGTCCTTACTTTCCGGCCGAATCTGGGGATCGCGACCCACATCGCCAATGATCAGGGGTTCGCCGTGTTCGATCACCCAGCGCGCCAAACTCTCTCCTGACCTTAAGCGAAGCGCGTTGACACTCTCGCACCCCTTACCTACCGCGACGGAATACCACAGATCGCTACCGGACTCGTCGCGCATCAGTAAACACCAAGTGGTCGGCTTGAAGTAGGCAGCTACCTTTTGCAGAATGGTTTGCAGGATGGTGTCGAGGTCAAGCGACGAAGTGAGAGCCTTGGCGACATCGTGAAAGATCTTCAGCTCGTCGGGTTGTTGCGTTCGATCAGCTAGGGACAGCGCCATGCGCGGACCTGTTGCAAAGCCGTATCCCGCCGTGGCGCCAAAAAAATCAGCGGCAAAGAACGTAATGGCCAAATGCCAGGCGGAACTGCTAAAGCCGTTGAAAACCTCGGGAAACAGTGCTCCAAGAGGTCTAGGCCCCAAGGCCGAACCAACCGGGGTGCAAATGGATATTTCGCTTGTGCTAGTGTCAGGGCAGTCGCCGACGAACCGCCGCTACCGGCCCCGAATGGTTATCTTAACCGAAAAACGCATTGCTGATCTGCCGATCGTATTCGATACTCAGAACTGGCGACCAGCAACTCAGGTTGCGAACGGTCAAACCGCCAAGTCCATGCCCGAAAGTAAGATGGCGGCAAGCGCTTTGCTCTTCGGCCTGGATTCACGCAACGTTCCGTACCACCCACGAACCCTTCTCTTCCGGCTACACTATTCTTTGGCCTGATTGGCTCTGTTCCCGCAGGAGAGAGAATTTCTTTATGGCAAGTGGCAATGGCAAGAAGGGTGTGATTGGCATTCTGACCGGAGGCGGCGATGTTCCGGGCTTGAACCCGGCAATCCGCGCGGTCACCATTCGGGCGCTGCTGGAGGGCTACGAGGTCATCGGGTTGCGCCGCGGATGGGCCAGTCTGGTCGACATGGTGCGCGACAACGATTACGACAACAGCGACAATTACCAGCACCTTACCGAGGAGTTGGTCAACCGAGCCGGCCGCACCGGCGGCACTTTCCTTCACACCTCACGCACCAACCCCGGCAAGGTCAAGCGCGCCGATGTTCCACCCCATCTGCGGGAAAGTTACCGAGACGAGCGCAACGACCTCACCGCGGAAGTGCTGAAAAATCTTGCCTGGCTGAAGATCAATTACCTGATTCCCATCGGGGGCGACGACACCCTCAGTTATGCAGTGCGCCTGTTTCAGGAGGGCGTGAAGGTGGTCGCGATTCCAAAGACCATGGACAACGACGTCCCCGGAACCGACTACTGCATCGGCTTCAGTACCTGCGTGACCCGCATTATCGAAATGGCCAACCGGCTGCGCACCTCCGCCGGCTCCCACGAACGCATTCTCGTCCTCGAGGTGTTTGGCCGCTACGCCGGATTCACCGCCATGCTGCCGACCATGGTCGGCGCCGCCAACCGCTGCGTCATTCCCGAGCACAAGTTCAACATCGACAAACTGACGGAGTTGCTGGTCAACGATCGACGCAAGAACCCCAGCAAGTACTCGGTCGTGCTTGTCTCCGAAGGCGCGACCTTTGAGGGCGATCAAATGATCTTCGAGCGCGATGTCACCGATGCCTTCGGGCACAAGAAGCTGGGCGGCATCGGTGATGTGGTCTCCGAAAGGCTGAAGGACCTTTCGGCGAAATACAATGCCGGCAAGCCGCTCGATGTCATGAACCAGAAGCTGGGCTATCTGGTGCGCTGCGGCGATCCTGACGCGATCGACTCCATCGTGCCCATGGCGTACGGAAATCTGGCGCTGGACCTGCTGTTGACCAACGTGCACGGCAGGCTGGTGGTTTTACGAAATGGGCGCTACGACAATGTACCCATTGACGTAGTGGTGGCTAGCAAGAAAGTCGTGAACGTGAAGGACCAGTACAACACCGAACGGTTGCGGCCGCGCTACAAGAGCTTCGAGATGAAGCCACTGTTCATCATGACCAGCGAAAGCTGATAGAGCATTTTACAGCTTTGCTTAACGGGTAGTGCGGGCCTTCAGTGCATGCGTGAGAACTAACCTTTATCCTTGGCGGTGGAACATGATCAGCGAAAATCCAGCCCCGCAGGGACGGCTATGTCGTTAGCCCAGGATGAAGCGAAGCGGAATCCTGGGTGGAGTGGGAAATTATTCCGAGCCGCGTAGCGGCGACATCGTTCTTACGCAGACACTTCAGGCCCGCGTTTAGGGTCGCCGTGTTTATCTCGGTTCCGCCGCTGAGGTCCGTGACCTCAGCGGCGGAAGCCATTTTCTTTATTGCCGACGGACGCAGGCCTGAAGGCCCGCTCTACCCCACCCGGCTCACACCATTCCCTAAACCCGTCTGACCTCAGCAAAGCGGAACTCACCGGCCTGACGGCTTCGCTTCCGCTATCGTCGCCGGAATCTCTACTGGAAGCTGGGTAGCAAGCGTAGACGTTTGCGCCGTATCCCCAGCGCCGGGTAGCAGCTTCTCACGTTGCGCAGCGCCGGCTCTCACCGAACCCCACACAATAAACAGGTTCGTCACCAGCACCACAGTGAAAGCCATAGCGGGCAGGAAGGTAAATATTGCGCCGCGAGCATCGACGATTTCCAGCGCCAATACCGCGGTCACCAAGCCGCGCGGCAACATCCAGAAGAGCAGTTCCGTCTCCTCGCGCGAGACATCGCGAACCACCCATCGGCTGCCTTGCACTGCGACGTATCGCGCCAGCACCAAGACGGCCAGGATCCCCAGAATGGGGATGATGTACTTCCGGCTGACGAATTCAGCCACGATTCCCAGCAGGACAAAAAAGAAGGAACGCACCAGAAAGCTCAACTCGGCATGAAAGGCGAGCAGGCGGGCGCCTTGCCGCGCCATGTGCGGAGTGCGAGGAAAGTTGGCCAACGCAACTCCGAAGATCAAGACCGCCAGCAGCCCGCTGCCGTGGAAATAGTCGCCGACCGAGTACACACCCAATACGACGCCCAGGTTCAGGATATTGGCGTACGGGAGGCCGGCCACCATCGGCCACAGCCGGGACCACGCCGCTCCAATTGCCACCCCGACCAGCAGTGAAATCACGATGCGGTGCGAGAAGTTTGCAGCCACACCCGTAACAATGGAGTGGCTCCCTTCCAGGTTGAGCAAGCTTCCGACCACCAGAACGGCAATCACTTCGCCTAGCGATGACTCAATCGTCAGCGTGATTTTGACCGGTTCGGGAGTGTCGATCTGCTGCAGCGCGGGAATGACGATAGTTCCGCTGGTACAGCCGAGCGCTGCCCCCAACAGCAGGCAATCGCTCCATTGCAGGTGCAGGAGCGCCCTACAGATGACGGCAACCAGGGCGAAACTTAATCCGAAGCTCAGCGAGGTCAGCAACAACCCGGCGGGAAAATAACGCAGCGCCTGGCGCAGCCGGAGTTCGAGTCCGCCCTCAAACAGGATCAGCGCAAGAGCCAGGGTTCCAAGAATGGCGATTGCGCCCTGGAAATCGTTGGGATTCACCCAGTGCAGCACCGGGCCCAGGGTGATCCCAATCAGCAGAAGGACGATGATGTCGGGTACCCGTGTAAGCTTCGACAGCCGGTTGGCGACAAACGCCAGCACCAGCAGAGCCGCCGGCAAACCGAAGATGTGTGCCATTTCCATGAGGGTTCGTGCTGGTCAGCCTGCGCAGAAGTCCCGATCAGAGTTGCTGACGCGACCACAGGATATAACGAACTGCTCACGGAAGAGAACGGCGGTTTTGCGGCGCCGCTTAGCTTAGACCTTTCCCGCAGACTTGGCGCGGCTCCTGCGCAGGGAAAGGTGTGGACCGGCGAGATCGAAGTCGTGAGTCACGTGGGGAATAACTTGATTTACGTAGAAGCGCACTTCGCTCTTGCAGACACGGCAGGCGGGAAACTCGTCGCCACGGACCGCCAGCACCTCATGATTCGGGCGATGATACTCATGCACCACGGTATAGATACCGGAGATCGGCACCATGCTACCGGGTTTGTAGGCTCGCGGTTCTTGAGTCAGCGCAGCCGGCATCGTCAGCTCTCAGAGGGTTTGCGCGATCCAAAAGCTGTCAGGCGACGGCTTTCGTCGAAATTGGCGCAGAGTGCCCCATGTTGGTCGATTGTTGGGTTACGTCAGCCCGCGTCGTCTTGCATCAGAAGACTTGCTGTGGGAACACTCAGCCGTCAGCCCTCGGCAACCTACCGCGACGCCAACGATGGGATGCGAGGCCCAGGGACGGAGTTGTCATCGCTGTTGCCATGTCTCTGGTCAGAACTGATCGCGTCGGCGAAAACTGCCGGTGCCTGATGACGACTCAGCCGGGGCAGAAGCAGTCGCAAGTTACACAACACGGTTCCGCAGCCGAGGCATCTCAAACAGAATGCAAGATTCAGAAGATGTCAGGAAGCAGTTGCCGCTGCTGCGCCGCTATGTGCAGTCCATCTGCGGTCTTTATAGTCGAGTGGCGCGCCAATTCAATGTTGACCGTTCCTATGTCAGCCGAGTCGTACGCGGCGAACGCCATTCGGAACCCATCGCGCGGGCGCTGGTGGACGAGTTCACTCGGGTCACTGGCGAGCAACAAGACGAGCAAGTGCCAAGTCAATCGCGATAGAAGCTATGGCAGAGCCGTTTTGAGCAAGAGCCTGGTGACGCAATGGCACTTATCCGCCGTCACTTCCATTTCTGTCGAGTGTAGCTCTGCTCATCCCCCTGAACTTGACAGGATCTGCAACCTCGCCGATTGCCAGAATCGGGCGCCCCGGCAGAGATTTCCGACTGCATTTGATGTTGAACTACGTAGGCTCAACTTTGTGTCGTGAGTGTTTCCGGTCGCGAGAATCACTGTTTCGTTCTGGGAAGCCGAACGAAAGCTCGTCCTTCAAGGACTTGACAAATGGATTGTGCAACAAGAACACTGATTTGGGCGGAGATTTCGAAGCCCCGTTGTGGAGGTAAATACCGTGAACAGCTACTCTATCCCATTCATTTTCATTGCCTTCCTGTCTCCAATCCTCTACCCTTGTACAGCACAGTCCAGTCAACGTTACTCCGTTCCGGTTGGTGTTACAGTGCAGTCAGCCTCGGTGCAGGGAGTGCAAGTTAGCATCTCGAATGTAAACCTGCAGTCCGATTACGGCCGCAATGTGTCGCAGCTGAATTTTCAGGTCACCAATGAGTCTCAAACATCGTTTCCTGTCCTGCGCTTCGCGGCTTTGTATTTCTCGAGTGACGGCAACGCGTTAGGTGCCGATGTATTTCCCGGTAGTGGACTCGATCCAGGCGGCACGCAAACTATTTCGCTGCCCATCGCACGTACTTTCATGGTGGGTGAGCGAGTAATAGTCACATTAGCACAGGCATCGACCCCGAGCAGTTTCATCAGCGTAAGTGGAAGGAACATTCAGCTGGCAGCGAGTCTCAATCACACACCGATCATCGTGCAGGGCGAGGTAACTCCTGGTGCCCTGCCGTCATGCGCTAATCGCAATCTCGCTTTGCCGGGCGCTGCGGGTCCGGAATACCTGTGCGACCCCAGTTTCTGTGCTTATTGTATTAGCCTCGCCAGAGAGACTTGTACCCAAGGCGTAAAGACCTATAATTGCACAATACAGACTTGCTCCTGTAGCTTCACCTGCAAATAGTTTTCAAGCCGATGCGGCCAGTGTGCGCCCCTCTGGCGGCTCCCGCCATGAGGGGCACTTTTTGTTAGGTGCGCCCTCGGTGCCCATGTGGCCCGGTGAAATTCGCCCAGTCGGCTGGTTTATCCTTGTGTTCCCCTTGAAACACAAAGTGTTCGCAACCACAGGCGGCAGATCAGCATCTAAACCTTGACAACGATTCACTCAAGTTCTATAGTGACTTCGTTATAAGGAACTCTGATTCTTAGTTTATGCACTTATTTTTCAATAAGTTAGCAATAGATTATTACCCCAAGGAGGGTAGCTGCAATGGCAAAGATTATCGGAATTGACTTGGGCACGACCAACTCAGTGGTCGCCGTCATGGAAGGCGGCGAGCCCAAGGTCATCCCCAACGAGGAAGGCGGGCGCACGACGCCATCGGTGGTCGGTTTCACCAAGAACGGCGAGCGGCTGGTAGGGCAGGTCGCCAAGCGCCAGGCCATCACCAATCCGGAGAATACCATTTACTCCATCAAGCGCTTCATGGGGCGTCGCTACGACGAGGTCAATGAAGAGATGAAGATGGTGCCTTACAAAGTAGTGCAGTCGGGCGATCACGTGGCTGTGTTGGCGCAGGGCAAGGAGTATACCCCGCCCCAGGTTTCGGCCATGATTCTGCAAAAGCTGAAGAAGGCCGCGGAAGACTACCTTGGCGAGTCGGTGAACGAAGCCGTCATCACCGTGCCGGCGTACTTCAACGACGCGCAACGCCAGGCGACCAAGGATGCCGGCCAGATTGCCGGCCTGACCGTGAAGCGCATCATCAATGAGCCGACGGCGGCCGCGCTGGCCTACGGGCTCGACAAGAAGAAGGACGAAACCATCGCCGTGTACGACTTCGGCGGCGGCACTTTCGACATTTCGATTCTGGAAGTCGGCGAGGGCGTCATCGAGGTGAAATCCACCAATGGCGACACGCACCTGGGCGGTGACAACATCGATCAGCGCATTGTTGACTGGCTCATCGACGAGTTCAAGAAGGATGAAGGACTGAGCTTGCGTGACAAGGGCAACGAGATGGCGCTGCAGCGTCTGCGTGACGCAGCCGAGCGCGCCAAGATCGAGCTCTCCACCACGATGCAAACCGAGATCAATCTGCCGTTCATCACGGCGGATGCCAGCGGCCCCAAGCACCTGGTGAAGACGTTGACCCGCAGCAAGCTGGAAGAGATGGTGAAGGACATCATCGATCGCTCCATCGGCCCGTGCAAGGCGGCGCTGAAGGATGCCGGCATCACGCCTGACAAGATCAACGAAGTGGTGTTGGTCGGCGGCCAGACGCGCATGCCACGCATTCAGCAGATCGTGAAGGAGATCTTCGGCAAGGAGCCGCATAAGGGCGTCAATCCTGACGAAGTGGTCGCCGTAGGCGCTGCCATTCAGGGTGGTGTGCTGGGCGGCGAGGTGAAAGACCTGCTGTTGCTCGACGTGACTCCGCTGACGCTGTCGATTGAGACGATGGGCGGTGTGGCGACGCAGATGATTCCGCGCAACACGACCATCCCGACCAAAAAGTCGGAGATGTTCTCGACCGCTGCCGACAACCAGACGTCGGTTGAGGTGCACGTGATGCAGGGCGAACGTCCCATGGCACGCGACAATCGCACGCTGGGCAAGTTCCACCTGACCGGGCTGCCGCCGGCTCCGCGTGGCGTGCCGCAGATCGAGGTGACGTTCGACATCGACGCCAACGGCATCCTCAACGTGAACGCCAAAGACATGGCCACCGGCAAGGACCAGAAGATCACCATTACGTCGTCTTCGGGTCTGAGCAAGGACGAGGTTGAGCGCATGGCCAAGGACGCCGACGCACACGCCGCCGAGGACAAGGCAAAGCGCGACGAGGTCGAAGCGCGCAACCAGCTTGACGGCATGGTCTACAGCATCGAGAAGATGCTGCGCGAGCACGGCGACAAGATTTCTGGCCAGGAGCGCAGCGATGTGGAGAACGCTCTTGCCGACGCTAAGAAGGCGCTGGAAGGCACCGACGCGCTGGCGATGAACAAGGCACGCGAGAACTTGACGCAGGCTTCGCACAAGCTGGCTGAGGCGATGTACAAGGCGACCTCGGCACAGACGCCTCCGCCACAGGGTGGACCAACTCCGGGTGGAGATGGTCAGGCCGGCGGCGCCGAGCAGAAGAAGAAGGACGAAGGCGTAATCGACGCCGAGTACGTGGACGTGGAAGACAAAAAGTGATCGCGTTTGGCGGGTCGTCTGAGACCCGCCGCGATCAATCCTGAGCGAGCGGCCCGTTGTTGGCTGCGAGTCGAAGGATCGGCTCTTCGCTGTTCGCTCTCGCTTTTCGCTCTTCGCTGATAAGGGGCGCGCAAGCGCCCCTCATTGACACGCAGCTAGATCAGTCAAGGGAGTGCGGCGAACCGCAGAATGTACGTGGCTGGGATAGGCGACAAGGCGTGGGGACGCGGCGCAGCTCACGGCGCGCAAGATCGAGTCCCGCTTTGCGGGACGGCGACATGATAGCCCAGGACGGAGCCGCTGGCGGAGTCCTGGGTGGCGATTCAATGAAATCGAGTCCCGTGGGGACGGCACAAGAGACAGCGGGGGTTTCAGCCCCGCGTGAACAAGAAGGACTCCCCGGAATTGAAGGAAGAAATTGAGGTTTGAAGTAAACAATCAATCGTATATGTTGCATTTCAACCGCGACGACGGACGCTGGTATCTGGTCACTGCCGGCATTGACGGCAGGATGAAGGCGATCCCGGTGATCAACGACGACGAGATCGGATTCATCCCAAATATGGTGATCCCCGTCGGCGACGGCGGACAGGCGAGTATTAACTGAGAACAATCGTAGATGCGCGCGCATTGGGATATAGTCGCGGCAGTATCCGAGATGGTGACGGCGGTGGCCACAGGAGCGCTCGCCGTAACCGGCATCTGGGCCCTCAGATTCGCAAAGAAACAACTTAAGCAAGACCGCGACGCGGCGCGAATCGAAAACCTTGAAAGACAGATGGAGGCGTTTGATTCTGAGAGGTTTTTGAAGATTCGGAAGAAATTGGCTACTCTTCGAATCAGGACCGGCGAGTTTGTCCCGTTGTTGGACGACGATGCCCCATCAGAGCTCTACGACATTCTCAACTTCTTTGAGCACCTGGGCTTCTTGGTTCGGGAAAAACACCTGCCCGCTTATCAGGTCTGGCATGCCTTCGGATATTGGGCTTTCTCGCTTTTTTATGACGCACGGCGGGTCATTGAGTACGAACAGGCAGATGATCCGACGACCTTCGATGACTTCGTATGGCTGATTAAGAGGCTCCAGAGGATAGAGGTTCGAAACTGTGGGCATGCGTCCGTGCCCTCCGATGGCGACATTTACGCCTTTTATGTCGAGGAGAATGAGGGACGAGCCTACACGCCAAGGAAGACGCGACGCAAACTCAAACAATCGGTATCAGGGAAAGTTGATAGCGAAGTAACTGCACCGAAGAGTGCTACCGCCGATAATGAGCAGAAAACGTCGGAGCAGGATGCAAAGAAAGATGCGGTCATAGCGAGTTCACAACGCGACGGAACGGGCAACGGACTGTAGGCTTGATAGCTGCGGGGGTCTCGAAAAGGACTCAGAAGAAGCGGATCCCTCGGCTCGCGACCGCCCGACTCGCAAAAGAAGCAAGTCGGAAAAACACGGCGGGCGCTCGCTCGGGATGACAAATTTATTATTGAATACATTGCGGCGCACCTGAAGGCGCGCCCCTTCAAGAGCGGCAAGCAAGGAGTGAATCGCGACCTTCCCACCCTGTCGCAAACGGCGCAACAAGGGTGGGGCATCCGGCGAAAAGCGAAGAGCGAAAGGCGAACAGCGATTCTGACAGCCGATAGCTGACGGCTGATAGCTAGAAACATGGCCACGACCACTAATAAGGACAAGGATTACTACGGCGCGCTGGGGGTGAAGAAGTCCGCCTCGGCGGAGGAGATCCGCAAAGCGTTTCGCAAGCTGGCGCGCAAGTATCATCCTGACGTCAATCCCGGCGACAAGTCTGCGGAGGAGAAGTTCAAGCAGCTTTCCGAGGCCAACGACGTCCTCAGCGATCCCAAGAAGCGCAAGATCTACGATCAGCTCGGCTTCTACTCTGACAATATCGATCCTGCTGCCGCCGAGGCGTACGCGCGTGGCGGAGGCTTTGGCGCGGGTGGATTCGGCGGCCCCGGGCAAGGGACGGGCACAGGTGGGACCCGCACCTACACCCAGGAAGTTCCCTTCGACTTCAGCGGCTTCGACTTCAACGACTTTGCCGAAGGCGCGGGCGCGGCCGGACGCCGCGCCGGTGGCGGCGGCTTCCGCGACATCTTTTCCAACATTTTTGGTGGCGGACGCCCGGAGCAGGCGCAGCGTCCCGAGCCAGGCACCGATCTGGAATATCAAGTGAATGTTGGATTCTGGCAGGCGATCAAGGGCGCCGAGATGCAGCTCACGATCCCGCATCTGGAAGTCTGCGTGCACTGCCACGGACAGGGCTACCTCGAGAGCCCGGGCCAATGTCCCGAGTGTCATGGCAAAGGACAGATCACGCAGAAGAGCGGCAGTATGAAGTTCAACGTGATGTGCCCGCGCTGCGGCGGCACCGGCAAGAATCGCACCGTATGCCCGGTCTGCCACGGCGAAGGCCGCATCGAGCGCAGCGAGTCGCTCAAGGTGCGCATCAAGCCGGGAACGCGCGACGGGCAACGCATCCGCTTGCCCGGACGCGGCAATGCCGGAACCATGGGCGCGCCGGCCGGCGATCTCTACATCATCGTGCGCACCGGGGAGCACCCGGTGTTCAAACGCGAAGGCGATGACATTCAGCTTTCAATTCCGGTGACGGTCACGGAAGCAGCGATGGGCGCGAAGATCGAAGTGCCCACCATTGACGGCCGCGCACTGCTGAAGATTCCGCCGGGAACGCAGCCCGGACAGAAGCTGCGTCTGCGCGAGAAAGGTGTGCCGTCGGCAGTTCAGGAAGGCAAGCGCGGCGATGAAATCGTCGAAATCCAGGTGGTGACGCCCAAGATAAGTGACGAGCGCTCGAAGGAGATCCTGCGCGAATTGGCGAAGCTGAATCCCGAGGATCCCCGTCAGGCGCTTTGGAGTCAGATTGGCAGCTAGGCCTAACGCGATGCTGACCATCGCCCATCTCGAGACCGAACGGCTTCTGCTGCGGCCTCTCGCGCCGGACGATGTCGACGCGATCTTCGCCATCATCGGTGATCCGGTCGCGATGCGATATTATCCGCGAACCTTCACCCGAGAGGACGCTGTGGAATGGATTGAGCGCAATCAGCTCCGCTATGAAAGCGGCCATGGCATCATGGCGGTGTTGCTCAAAGCGAATGACGAGCTGGTTGGCGATTGCGGCCTGGTGCAACAGACGGTGGAGGGCGAGTCCATGTTGGAGGTCGGCTATCACCTACGCCGCGACCATTGGGGTCACGGCTACGCTACCGAAGCGGCGCGCGCCTGTATGGACCACGGATTTCGCCGGTGTGGCGCGGACCGAATCGTCTCGCTCATCCGGCCGGAGAATGTGCCCTCGCGACGCGTGGCCGAACGCAATGGCATGCAGGTGGAGCGGGAAGTCGTGCATCAAGGCCTGGCGCATCTGCTTTATGTGATAACTCGGGAAAGTTATGGCCAAGCGTAAGAAACAAGGCGCCTATATGATCAGTGCGGTAGCGGAGATGTACGACATCCATCCGCAGACGCTGCGCCTCTATGAACGTGAAGGCTTGCTCAAGCCGTCGCGCACCGAAGGCAACACCCGCCTCTACACCGACGAAGACCTGGAGCGCCTGGAGCTGATCCTGTCGCTGGCGCGCGACCTCGGAGTGAACATCTCCGGCATCGCCATCATTTTGCAGATGCGCGAGCGCATGGAGGAAATGCAGCGCCAGATGGCGGAGTTCGTCGGCTACGTTCGCAGCGAGGTCATGAGCCGTGCGCAGCATGCCAATGTCGACGCCAGCCGCGGAGCCATCGTGCCGCTGCGGCGGGCCATCGTACCGGAGAAGAAGAGCGGCGGCTAGGGCTGCAATCTGATCTTATAAACCATTTTGGCGCGTGTGAAACAACCTCTTCCTGAAGCCCATCGCTGATATACACCCAGAGCTTGAGGCTTTCGTGTTGTTGCAACCAGAAAATGTCGTATTAACTGCGACGAGACTTTGTCACCCCCTGTCATTTAAGTAACGGCCGCAACCGCGGGGCGGCCGGAGAGGTTATAGATGCGCGGCAGCGTCTTTCTTTTCTGCGCGGTGGTACGGCGAGCGGGGCGGCGATTGGTGTGTTCCTGGAGCGGCAGAGCTTGGGTGAGAAGCAACTGATCGCCGCGATAGACGAGGAGCGAGCCGTCGAGCTGATGAGAGAGTTCGACGGAGTCTCCGGCATAGCTGCGCCGGCCGGGACGTGGGGGCAGGGCGATGGCATGGGCTCCGAGGGTGACGACATGATCGGGGCTGACGATGCGCTGGTAGCGAAAACTGAGGCAGCGGGCGAGATCGAAGCGCCGGGGCAGGGTGCGGAAATCGCGCGCGGAGTCGGCGGCGGGGCGAGCGAAGCGTTGGTTGTAGTCGCGGCAAAAAGTGTCGAGCACGGCATTGGCTTGCTCCACGGTGGTGGCATGAGCCAGGCGGAGTTCGCTGACCAGGCGGTCCTGGCAGGTGCGCCAGAGGCGCTCGACGCGTCCCTTGGCCTGCGGAGAATAGGCAGGGATCTGCTGGATGCCGAGTTCCTCCAGGGCGCGTCCGAGCTGGGTGGGGGACTGCTGCCCGGCGAGTTGTTCGGCCAGGGTCCAGTGGGAATCGTTGCGCTGGAAGATGCTGTGGCGATCACGGTAAAGGCTGAGGGGGACGCCATGAGTGGTGATCATGGCGTGTAGAGCGCGAAGATAGCCGACGGTGTTTTCGGCTTCGAGTTGGAAATGAGCGGAGAGGATTTGCTTGGTGGCGTCGTCCTGAAAGCGGATGAGGGTGAGTTGCGGACCGCGGCCTTGGAGCCAGTCATGGGTACTGGCGTCGGTGAGCGCCATCATGCCGCAACGGGGGCGGGGCGGGCGGCGCGAGCGATACTTGCGGGGCCGGCGTTTCTGCGGCGAGGCCAGCTTGGCGGCGCGCAGGATGCGGCGCACGGTCTCGCGGCTGACCGGCAGGTTCTCCTCGGCGTTGAGTTTCTGACAGAGATGGGAATCGTTGAAGCCCTGATACTTGGTGCGGGCCAGGGTCAAGATCAAAAGCTTCTGGGGAAGAGGAAAAGCCCAAGGCACGGGACGTCCACGATTGCCGTGCTGGATCCAGGCAATGGAATCGGGCTGATAGCGTCGCTTGAGGCGCTGCACCTGGCGCTCACTCAGTTGCAGCAGGCGGGCGGCTTCGCGTACGCTCAGCCGCCCGCCCGCTGCATTCTCAATCACTTTCACTCGCTGGAGCTCTTTCTGACTCATCGTCACCATCCTGAGAGGGTGACAAAGTCTCGTTGCAGTTAGGGGGTGACATTATCTTGGAGCATCTACAGAGCTTGAGGCTTTCGTTGCACCTTTCAGACCTGAGCCTGTAAAATTTAGAGTTACACAGCCCGTCTAATCCTAATTTCCCAGAATTCACTTCCCCTTCATCGTGAGAGGCGAGTTGTGTGCGAACGTGGGGTCGGCGCGTAGAATCTCGGCGATCGCGAATGGAGTGGCAATTTGAAAACCGGTAAGACGGCGGTGGTGGTCGGCGCGCAGTGGGGCGACGAAGGCAAGGGCAAGATCGTTGACGTTCTATCCGAACGCTTCAAGGTTGTGGCGCGCTATTCGGGTGGGCACAATGCCGGACACACCGTCACCATCAAGGGCCGGAAGTTCATCCTTCAGCTGATTCCCTGCGGCGTTTTGCGCGCGGGCTGCCGCGGCGTCATCGGCAATGGTGTCGTGCTCGATCCCTTCGCCTTCATGAAGGAAGTGGACGCGCTGCGCGTGACGGGTGTGCATGTCGACGACAATCTCTTCGTGAGCAATCGCGCACACGTTATCCTTCCCTACCATAGGCTCATTGAACTGGCGGCGGAAAACGCCCCCGGACGGGTGAAGATCGGCACCACCTCGCGCGGCATTGGTCCTACGTACGAGGACAAGATGGCACGCAGCGGACTGCGCGTGCAGGACCTGCTCGACAAGAAGCTGCTGCAGAAGCACATTGAGAACGCCTGCCGCGAGAAGAACACCATCGCCCACGCGCTGTTCAACAGCGAACCGCTGGATGCCGACAAGATGTACGCCGACTACTCGGCGATTGCGGACCGCATCGCGCCGTTTGTCGCCGATACCGCGCTGCTGCTGAACCGCGCCATCGCGGAAGGCCAGCCGGTAATGTTCGAAGGTGCGCAAGGCACCATGCTCGATATCGATCATGGAACTTATCCTTTTGTTACCTCGTCGAGCGCAACTTCGGGGGGCGCGGCAACGGGGACCGGCGTTCCTCCCACTTCCATTGACACGGTGATCGGTGTTACTAAGGCCTACTGCACCCGCGTCGGCGAGGGTCCCTTCCCCACCGAATCCAAAGACGCCGTCGGTGAGGCGCTGCGCAAAAAAGGCAACGAGTTTGGCGCGGTCACCGGGCGGCCACGGCGCACCGGATGGCTTGACCTGCCGCTGCTGCGCTACTCCAACATGATCAATGGCACCAGTTGGCTGGTAGTCACCAAGCTGGATGTGCTGGACGAGCAGGCGGAGATACCCGTGTGCGTCGGGTACAAAGTAGATGGCAAGGAGACACAGCAGATTCCCGCGCAAATCTCCGGATACGAAAAGATTGAGCCCGTTTACGCCGACTTGCCGGGCTGGCAGACGAGCACCTTCGGCATCAATTGTTTCGACAAACTGCCGGAAAACGCGAAGCGCTACCTGGAATTTGTGGAGAAGGAATCGGGCGCACGGATCGGAATTGTATCCACCGGCCCGGATCGTGAGCAGACGATGTTTGTTCCGGAATTTGCCCACATGCTGGATGCCGTGAGCGGATCGGCGAAAGCATAGGATGTGTTTGGAGGGATGATGATCGTCTTGGCCGTAACCTGGCTGGCGAATGCCGGGAAAGAAAAGGACGTGTCGGAGATCTTCGCCAAGCTGCAAGCCGCATCGCGCCAGGAACCCGGCTGCCTCATGTACACCGTCCACCGTCACAAGACCGACCCCCGGCGCTTCTTCATCTACGAGCAGTATCGCGACGAGACCGCTCTGCAAGCCCACCGCGACAGCCCGCATTTCCAGGAATACGCCGTGCAGGCGCTGCGCAACATCGGGGAGCGGCAGCAAGGTGAGCTGTACACACCGCTCACCGGCGACTGATTCTCCTACGGAACTTTCGCGACGCTAACTTCGTTGGTCTCGCTGAGCTCCTCGCGCAGCATGGCGAATACCGCCGCCAGCACCGACGCCACCACCGGTCCCAGGAAAAGGCCGAGGAACCCAAAAGCCTCCACTCCGCCGAGAATGAAGAACACCAGCACCATGGGATGCAGCTCCACCCTGCCGCCAACCACCCAGGGCCGAAGGATATTGTCGATGCTGCTCACCACCAGCGTCCCCCAAAGAAGCACGAAAACGCCCTTCCAGATAGCGCCGGAAATCAGAAGATAGATACCCACCGGCGCCCAGACCAGTGCCGAGCCGACCACCGGAATGATGGAGGCAAATCCAGCGGCGAGCCCCAGCAGCAGCGAGGAAGGCATGCCGACAATCCGCATCGCGATTCCGGTGAGAATTCCCTGCGCGGCCCCAACCGTCAGGATTCCGTAGACGTTGGCGATGATGGTGTCGGAGATGTTCCGGTAGAGACGCGCAACCTGCACCGGCGAAAGCGGGATAAGCCGGCCGGCCCGATACGCCCACTCCTTTCCATCGCGAAAAAGGAAAAACAGGATCACGAAGGTGATCAGCGCATCCACCGTAAACCGCGCCAGATTGCTGAGCACCGCCGCGCCGAAACCCACGACACCCAAGCTGGCCTTCTGCGCGTTGGAGGTAATCATGCCATGCACGTCATACTTGGAGAGGTCGACCCAGCGGCCGATAAAGCGAAGAAAGGGGGCGGCAAGGTTGGCGAGGAAAAGGGTAAAGCCGCCCTCTTCGGCGCTCCTGCGAGTCAGATAATGCGCTGCACTGAGCGCCTCGTTCGCTGCCAGGGTAGTAATAACGAAGGCGGGAACTCCGAACAGAAGCAGCACCGCCAACGTGGATAACAACGCACCCCAGCCGTGCCGCTGCCGCGTAACCCGCAAGATCCACTCATGAACGGGAGAGAAGACCACCGCGAGGATGATGGCGAAGGCGAACGGCTTCAGATAGGGACGGGTGATAACCGCCGCCAGGGCCAAAACCAGCACCAGCAGCGCGGTCAGGAACCAGATCGATGTGCGCCTGCTGCTCATGGGCTTCGCCCTCAGTTTTAACACGAAGGCTTGCGGCGGGATAGCCGCTGCGAGCGCGAGTTAGCTTCTCGCGTCTGGGCCTTCAAGGAAAACCCTAGCAAAGCTCTGATTAAGTCGAAGTTTTGAAGGGGACGGCCTTCAGGCCGTCCGTCAGTGCCTGAAATCCAGTCGGGCTTTAGCCCCTGAGGGACTTCGGTACCACTTAATCAGACTCTCCCTAGGAACTGCTCATCCGAGCAGAAATTCTCGCGGAGGATCGCAGAGGATCAGAGCGTGGGACGTCCTTGGTTGGTTCTCTCGGCGCAGCTACAGAAAGTATAAGAAAGCCCCGCGCCGGGTGCGACGCAGGGCTAACAGCTTTCTCGAAAATTTTGGGAGCGGTGACCAGTACCTGGCCTTCCAGCCTACTGTGGTGCGACGGTGACAACGGCGTTGGCCACGGCAGTGACACCCTGAGTGTTGGCGCAAACAGCGGTTACTACATACTGACCCGCGGTGGTACCTGCGCCAAATACGGCTGCACTTGCCGTCGCTCCTACTTCAGTCATCGAATTGGGTGGGATGCCAGTCGCGTTCCATCTGCACTGTCGCAGGTGACTGCCGTCGCTAAAACTCGCTGTAAAGTACTGCGTGGCAGCCGGCGGAAGCGTCACGGCGGGTGGAGTAATGTTAAGGGTTGGCCCATCGGCGAGAGCTGCTGTCGTCAGCAGAGCCAGCAGGCAAAGTAGCGCAAATACTCTGGTTTTCATGAGGGTCTCCTTCCTTTCTTTTCGTATCGTCGATTCCAGACTGAGTCGTGCGGTGGGTCGACGAGTGGCGTTATAGGCTGATACTTGGAGAGGACGGTTTCATGAATAGTTGTTCCTAATTTTTACTTAGAACAGAAGTGCAAGAAACCGACATAAGACACGGCGACTTCTGTGGCGGGTTACGACCCTAATATGTGCCATAAAAAGACTAAGGTGGAGTACTGCCGCCAAACATGTGCAATAGCTTACAGACTGCAACTCAGACTTAAGGACTATCTAGACAGCCAAACGGTGCTATATGCGCCACAGACCTAAAGTAACCAGGCCTTCCATAAATCCGTGCGATAGGAACTGTTCACTCTTCTAACTATTCTGACCGCGCTACAACCGGATCGCATGTGAAGAGAGTCCGGCTGGAATGTCTGATGTTAGCGTTGTCCAGCGTTGTCGTCTTTGGAAAGCTGCCCGATGTAAACCGCGAAGGGAGTTAGCGAGAGCTCTGAGAGACTTACTTCCCTGCTCAGTTCGCCCATCGTACTCAGGAGCGTCTTTGCCTCGGCCGATGCGAATCTCTGCGGCGCCAGGTTAAAGCTCACCTTCTGCGGCTGCGCAGACATGTTGAGCACTACCAACACTGCCTCATCTTTATAACGTCGAAGATATGACAGCACATTAGGATCGTCCTCATTCAGGGCGACATAATCGCCGTCGAGCAAGGCTGGGTTCTTGTGACGCAGGGCGAGCAGATGCTGGTAAAAGGCAAAAATGGAGTTCGGGTCCTTCTGCTCAGTGGCGACGTTATGCGTCTTGTAACTGACCGGGATAGGCAGCCAGGGAATGCCCTTGGTGAAGCCGGCATTCGGGCCATCGCTCCACTGCATGGGAGTGCGCTCGCCGTCCCGCCCTTTTTCCTTCGGCCATCCTAATTTGCCTATAGGATCCTTCACATCCTTCTTAAACTTGGGATCATTGTTCTGCATCCCGATCTCTTCGCCGTAATACAGGATCGGCGTTCCACGTAAGGTGAGATACAACCCTGCCATCAGCTTCGCGATGTTGTCATTGTGCTTGCCGTCACCATAGCGGTCATACGACCGCTGGAGATCGTGATTGCCCAGCACATACACTGGCCATCCGCCGGCGGAGTCCACCGCCGCGATCTGTTTACGGAACTCGGGTGCCGATAGCTTATTAACGGTAGTAAACAGGAAGTCCATCGGCATTTGCAGTTCATTGCCGTGCGTCCCGTAATATTGGCTGAGCTGGCCGATATTATCTGTCCACGTTTCTCCGATCAGCACCGCGTTGTATTTGTCGGCAACCTGGCGCAAGCCGCGCAGAACGTCATGCACCTCCAGCAGGTGGGTGTTGTATTCGTTCTTCATTTTGGGATCGCCATAGGCGTTTTTGCCCGGCAGAACCGGGTTGTCGTGCAGGTTGGGGTCCTCAAACAGCGTGTCCACAGCGTCGAGACGAAAGCCCGCCACGCCCCGGTCGTACCACCAGCGAGTCACATCGAACATCGCGTCGCGCACTGCCGGGTTACGCCAGTTCAGATCGGGTTGCTGCGGATAAAAGAAGTGGTAATAGTACTGTTTAGTCTTACCATCAAACTGCCACGCCGAGCCGCCAAAGACAGACAGCCAATTATTGGGGGGCTGGTTGGGTCCTTTGCCATCGCGCCAAATGTACCAATCGCGATGCTTGGAATTTCGCGAGGAGCGCGAATCGATGAACCACTTGTGCTGGTCGGAGGTATGGTTCACTACCAGGTCGAGTATGAGGCGAATCTTATGTTGCTGGGCAGCATTTTGAAGCTGCCCAAAGTCCGACAGGGTGCCATACATGGGATCGATATCTTCGTAGTTGGAGACATCGTATCCGAAATCTACCTGGGGCGAGGGAAAGCACGGAGTAACCCAGATGGCATCCACTCCCAGCCGCTGAAGGTAGTCGAGCTTCGAGCTGATGCCATTCAGGTCGCCGATACCGTCATTGTTGCTGTCAGCAAAGCTGCGCGGATAAATCTCATAGAAAACGGCGTGTTGCCACCACTGACGACCCTCGGCATCGACAGCTTGGGGCTTGGCCTGTTCCTTAGAGCGCGCCGCTTTGGACTGCGCCGGCACCGCCGGAGAACCCGCAAGCCCGATGCAGAGCAGAAACAGGGCACAAAATCTGCCGCGTGCTTTCGAATGGGTATTCATCTCGTTGTATGTAGCCGTTGACCGTTCAGGCGCTAATGCATCATAACTGGGCCCTTCACCGCTTTCGGTTTGCGCAGCAAGAAGACGAAAGGAATCATTCCCACGAACATGAGCGCCAGAAATAAGAACGTATCGTTATAGGCCAGCATCGCGGCCTGGCGCTGGACCATCCCCCAGATCGCCCCATAGGCCTGCTGAGCCGCCGTGGCGGCGCTCGCGCCCTGGCTCATGAAGTATGCTTTCATGCTTTCGAACATCTGCTGTGCAGCAATACTTTGTGGATACACATGCTGGCTGAGCACATCGATATGGGTCTGCTGCTTGCGGAATTGAACCGTCTCGACCATAGCGATGCCGATGCTGGCTCCGATGTTCCGCATCAAGTTAAAAATACTAGTAGCGTTGCCCATGCGCTCGTTGGGAATCGGGTTGTTGGTGATCGTGGTCAGTGGCACGAAAACAAAGCCCAGGGCGGCGCCTTGAATAAGCAACGGCCACCAGAAGTCGTTCGACGCAATGTCGAGGCTAAGGCGGGAAAGCTCCCACATCGCATAAGCTGACGCCACCAAGCCGATGCCCAGCAGCTTGCGATGGTCAATTTTATCGGTCAAGCGCCCGACCAAAGGCATGATGCAAAACGAAGCCAAGCCCCGTGGCAGGTTAGTGACACCCGCGTGGAAAGCGGTGTATCCGAGAATGACCTGCATCAGTAGTGGCAACAGTACCGTGCTGCCGTAAAGCACAAAGCCGATCAGCGTCATCAGGAAGGTGCCGATAGCATACGAGCGATATTCAAAGACGCTGAGGTCCAGGATCGGATGCTTGGCCGTCAGCTCGCGGATAATCAGACCAGTCAATCCGACGGCCGCCAGCACACCAAGCGTCACAATGAAGTGCGATCCGAACCAGTCGTCCTCCTGTCCCTTGTCGAGCATGATCTGCAAACTGCCAATACCGATGGTCAGCAGGCCGATACCCCAATAGTCGATTCCTGTCTTCTCGCGGCGGAGGTAGGGGGGATCGAAGATAAAGATCTGCGTAAGAAGCAGGGCTACGGCTCCTATGGGGACATTGATGTAGAAGACCCAGCGCCAACTGTAGTTGTCGGTCAGCCAGCCGCCTGCCACCGGACCTAGCATCGGCGCCACTACGATACCCAGCGCCCAAAACGCCATGGCCTGCCCGCGCTTGGCAGGTGGAAAGGACTCCATCAGGATGGCTTGCGAGAGCGGCTGCAAACCACCGCCGCAGGCCCCCTGGATCACTCGACAGAGAATCAAAAAGGGCAGGCTGGGAGCGAGCCCGCAAAGAAACGATGCTACGGTGAATCCAGTGACGGAAAATGTTAGCAGGCGTTTTCGTCCGAAGCGCCCGGCGAGCCATCCCGTCATCGGCAGGATGATGGCATTGGCGACCAGATACGACGTCAGTGTCCAGGTGGCTTCATCGTTGCTGGCCGAGAGGCTGCCGGCAATGTGCGGCAGAGAAACGTTGACCACGGTCGTGTCCAGCACCTCCATGAAGGTGCTCGACATGACCGCGATCGCTATCAACCAGGGATTAATTTCGCGGTGTTCGTTGTTCCCGGTGAGTGCCATTCCCTATTTTGTCTGCCCTATCCGTCGCCCCGCAGCAATGTAATAGTTCTGTCATTTCCACTTGTACGGGTCGTACATCACGGAAATTGGACTAAAGCCCTTTCTACCATGGAGCCATGATTTCGTCGGCAACCTCAGATTGGATTGCACCGCATCCCAACGGGACTCACGCGCGCGTGCTCTTGAGCTCGGTTTTTGGCCCCTATGCACGCGATGACGACTTCGGCAGCCGCGCCATCAACCCCATGGAGCTGTATCACAATCAGGTGACGCGCGCGCAGGGCAGCTTCTCGCTGCGCATGTTCCATCGCTCCTGGGGCCTGATGATGATTCAACGCAACATCTCCGCGCCCAGCACACTGCTCGACTTCCCTACCCTGGAGCGATTCGAGCGCGAGCTCACCTCGGTCGACTATGACATCGTGGGAATCTCCGGCATCATCCCGAATTTCGGAAAGGTACGTGAAATGTGCCGCCAGGTGCGGCGCCTCTCGCCCAAATCCACGATCGTCGTCGGTGGCCACGTCGCTGCAATTCCCGGTCTGGACAAGTTAATTGATGCCGATTACGTGGTGCGTGGCGAAGGCATCGCCTGGATGCGGCGTTATCTCGGCGAAGATCCGGCCGCGCCTATCAGTCATCCGGAAATCCTTTCGGGCTTCGGCATGCGCGTGCTTGGCATGCGAGTTCCCGATAATACGCGCGATACCGCGGCGACCATCATCCCGTCCGTGGGATGTCCCATGGGATGCAACTTCTGCACCACCTCCTCGTTTTTTGGCGGCAAGGGCAGGAGCATCAACTTCATCGAATCGGGCGACGAGCTCTTTCAAGTCATGCAGCAGATGGAAGAAGCTATGAACGTCAGCTCGTTTTTTATGATGGACGAAAACTTCCTGCTCAATCGGCCGCGCGCTATGCAATTGCTGGAACGCATGAAGCAGGCGGGCAAGAGCTGGTCGCTGTATGTGTTCTCCTCAGCCAACGCCATCCGCAAGTACACGATCGACGAACTGGTGCAACTGGGAATCTCGTGGATCTGGCTCGGGCTGGAATCGCCCAACTCGTCGTATGCAAAGCTACGCAACACTGACACGCAGGCTCTCGCCGCGGAGTTGCGCCAGCATGGCATCAAGCTGCTCGGCTCGACCATCGTCGGGCTCGAGCACCACACGCTGGAGAACATTCGCGCCGAAATCGAATTTGCGGTCTCGCACGGAACCGACTTCCACCAGTTCATGCTCTACACGCCCGTGCCGGGCACGCCGCTCTTCGAGCAGATGGCGCAGGAGGGGCGAATGCTTGAAGATGTCGATCTGGCCGACATCCATGGCCAGTACAAGTTCAACTTTGAGCACGCGGCCATCTCGCGGGAGGACTCGAAGCGCCTGCTCGACTGGGCCTTTCGCTTTGATTTCGAACGCAATGGGCCCAGCCTCTTCCGCATTTGCGACACCATCTTCCAAGGCTGGAAGCGCTACCACAATCATCCTGACCTGCGGGTCCGGCAGCGGATCGCCAATGAAGCCGCCAAGCTGCGCACTACCTACGACGCAGCCCTATGGGTAATGGAGAAGCGGCTGAAGAAGACGAACGCCACAGTGGCGGCAAGGATTCAGCAACTGCGGAAGGACATTGAGCAGGAGTTTGGGGCCGCCACACGCCTGGCACGCGCGGTGACCGGACCCATCCTGCTGTGGACCTCGAAACGCGAAGACCGCCGCCTCGCCCAGGGCCAAACCTATGAGCCGTCGACCTTCGTCGATCGCCGCAACTGGGCGACGTAGGGCAGCTCTCGTTTTAGTTAATCCGCGTTTCGAGGGGTAGATCAGGCCTTTAGTGTCTGCTGAGACTAGCTCTGACCTACGGCGGTGGAGCATCACACACGAAAGTCGAACCCCGAAGGGGTGGTGTTGCAGTTAGCCTAGGACGGAGCGAAGCGCAGTCCTGAGTGAAGTGGAAAAATATCGGAGCCCCGTAGGGGCGGCTATGTCGTTAGCCCAGGATGAAGCGAAGCGGAATCCTGGGTGGAGTGGGAAATTATTCCGATCCGCGTAGCGGCGACACCGTTCTCACGCAGACACTAAAGGCCCGCTCTACCCATACTATGAGTGACCTAACGCCCACCAAAACTCATTGCAAATCCAAATCAGGGAGCGCCTGGCCGAGCGCCATGCCAACCAACGCCGCCATTGTGATATCGGATCGGTCCAATGTCCGGGGCTTCTTGAACGTGATACTCAAGACGCCGGCGCAATCGCGATGCGTGCTGGGATCGGGTACTGGAACGCAAACCAGTGACTTGAAGGGAATCTGGTCTTTCCACACCTGAAAGCGCGCAAAATCCGCGACCTCTTCGCTCAGTTTTCCGCCCGTGCGAGTGTCGAATTTAAGGGCATGCTTGAACGGCTTTCCGCCGAGAAAGCATGTCGGCATGTAGCGGACCCACTTGTCTTGATATACGTTCCCCGCAATTCCGCCTCCCATGGGCAGGACCGGGAAATAGGCCTCGTGGTCTGCCGCACTCTTAGGAGGATACACATGCCCCAGCTTCACTTTCAGGCTTCCGCCATCTTCCATAAAAACCGCGAGACAGTCCACGTCGGAGTGCAGGAAAATCTCATGGAATCTTTCCAGCGCCTGTGCGAGCTTCATGGAGCTGTCGCGATAGCCGGTTGTGAAGTCGAACATCTGTTTCACGAAAATCGACTCGTACTCCGGCTTCCTGCTCTCTTTGAAATGGTGTAATGCCACGATAAATATGGAAAGCAGCAGTACAACGTTGATGATGATGCCCTGAACCCCGTTGTGAAGTTCGCCCCGGAGCCATTCCTCTAGGGGCGGGTACCAGCCCGAGAAATGCAGAAAGAGCTCCAGCAGAGAGGCAAAGGCGAGCGCCAGCAAAACGAAAACGCTACCGCGGAGCAGCTTCCAAAGGTTCTTAGTTTCCTTCCAGCGGAGGAAGGTCACCATGGCCCACAGTTGCTCCCAAAGCGAAAGTGGATTATGGTCGGCGGAGCTTTGTGGAAGTGGCTTAGTCTGGGCAGGGCCTGCCATGGTGTCGCACCCCCTGTAGTTGGCAGTCCCAGAGTATAGTGTCGACTCTGCGAATTGCCAGCGATTCGTTGCAGACGGCGAGGTCAAATCGCGCCTGAAACATGTTCTGCCGCTGGCCCCGGTGGCGGAAACCATCACCCAGCCGCTATCATCGATTGCCCTGCATATTCTCTGAGGAAGGCGCAATGATTCGACTTCGCCGTCATCTGCTGGCGTGTCTCACCCTGGTTCTGTTGTGCGGTTGGTTGCCGGCGCAATCGCCGGAAACCCCCGAACCTTCCGCTCAAGCATCCGCCTCTACGCCGGCACAACGCACACCGGAAGAACGTACCGCCTATCGCAAGGCAATGGAGGAAGCCGACCAGAAGATCGCGCAGGAGGTGAAGGCCCACTCCGAGCTGGTGAAGAACCTGGAATACCTCACCACCCAAATTGGCCCTCGCCTGACCGGATCGCCCCAGATGCAGGCCGCCAGCGAGTGGACGCTCAAGCGCTTTCAGGACTATGGCATTGACTCCCACCTGGAGGCCATCGACATCCCCCACAGCTGGGCACGTGGCCTGGAAACGGCCGAGATCGTCAGCCCTATCCGGAAGCGCATCGGCATTCATGCTCTTGGTTGGAGCAAGGGCACGACAGGCGAAGTCACGGCCAGCCTCGTCGCCTTGAAAATCGAGCAACCTTCCGACTTCGACCGTTACAAGGGGAAGCTGAAAGGCATGATTGTCATGCTGCGGCAACCGGCCGACCTGTCGAAGCTCGATCCCAACCCCGAGAACGCGTATGACGCGGTCATTCCGCCGCTGCGTGGGGTTCCTGAAGCCAACGTGGGCAGGCGGGCACGCCTCGCGCTATTCCAGAAGGTGGCCGCGGAACAGCCTGCGCTCATCCTGGTGGATAGCGGCAAGACAGACAGCCTATACAACATGAGCGGCGGATTTCCACGATATTCACCCACCCGGGCGCCGATTGCCTTCCTCACCCACGAAAATTACGCTTTGCTCTATCGCTTATTGCAAGCCGGCGCGGTGAGCATGAAGTTCAATCTCCAGGAGACCTTCAGCGACAAACCTGTTGCGGTGTCCATCACCGTTGCTGAAATCAAGGGCTCCGAGCATCCCGACGAGCGCGTCATCATCGGCGGGCACCTCGATTCCTGGGACCTGGGCCAGGGTGCACTCGACAACGGCACCGGAGCGATGGCAACGCTGGAAGCGGCGCGAGCTTTGAAGGCGTTAGGCTGGAAACCCAAACGCACCATAACCTTCATCCTGTTCACCGGTGAGGAGCAGGGCGGCGTCGGCGCTGACACCTTCCTCACCAACCATGCCGCCGAAATATCGAAGATGGACGCCATCCTGATTCACGATACCGGGACCGGCAAGGTGTTCAGCATCTCACTCGACAACCTGTGGGAGACGGCGCCGCTCATGCAGGAAATTTACCTGCCGCTACAGGAGGTGTTCGACCTGGAGCCGCTCAGCACGCGAACTTTCGGCGGATCGGACCACGTGCCCTTCCTGGAAAAGGGCGTGCCGGGATACTTCTGTGTCCAGCTTCCTGCGCATTACCGCGAGGCGCACCACAGCCAGACCGACACGTTCGACAAGGTTATTCCCAACCAGATCAATGAAGGTGCGGCGCTGATTGCTGCCTGGGCATGGAACGTCTCGGAGATGCCGGACGCGCTTCCACATCATCTGCCACGTGAGGCGCCGCAAGAATGAACGGCGCGGGAAGCCAACTGATTCGGTGGAGCATGCTTGCTGGCGGGCCGGTTTCGGGGATTTGCAATCATGTTCCCTTTTGGGTGGCTTCGCCGGGATTTCAGGGCCAAAATAGTTTTCTTTTGCCTTCTCTGTGGCACTCTGTTATTGTCCGCGACAAATAGTACCCTTGGAGTACACAGGTCGCGCAGCGCGGCCACAAACAGGGGCTCCGCTTCCAACCGACTCAGGGAGGTTTTCATGGCGTTTTGTTCAAAGTGTGGTACTCAAATGGCCGATAATGCAGCGTTCTGTCCTGCTTGCGGCAATGCTGCAACGCAAACGGCAGCGCCGGCCCCGGTTGCGGCGGCAGACTACGGTACCGCGGCACCGGCGCCGGCGCAGGCTGCTGCAAATACTACGGCTGCCGCATCTACTCCACTGGCCGAAAACGTTGCCGGCATGCTCGCCTACTTCACCATCATTCCCGCGATCATTTTCCTGATCATCGAGCCTTACAATCGCAATCGCTTTGTACGGTTTCACTCGTTCCAGTGCTTATTTGTAGCGGTGGCCCTGGTGGTGATCGATATTGCCCTGATGATCGTCTCGGCGATTTTTCACATCGTGCCGGTGGTCGGGTGGTTCGTCGCAGCGCTCATGTGGCCTCTGTATAGCCTCGCCATCCTGGTGCTCTGGCTGCTGCTGGTCATTAAGGCGTATCAGCACCAGATCTACAAGCTGCCGGTGGTGGGCGATATGGCCGAGCGGCAGGCTAACGCGGCGTAGTCGAATCGTCGATCGGACAAGCGAGGCGGAGCACCCAGGCTTCGCCCTTTCCTGCGCAAAACAGCAGCCAATTGGACGCAGCATTAGCCGGCACAACGGGGGGCGATAGTCGACTCCATGCCTGAAGCATCTGCGGGAATCGTAGCACAGCATTTACTGTTCATTTTTCTCCTCGTTGCTGCTCCGCTCTGGGATTACTACGACACACGCCGTTTGAAGCGAGACCCTGGCTCGGCACGTAAACTCCGTTACTACAGGACGCTCTGCTCCTGGCTATGGATCAGCACACTGGTGGCCATATTCGCGGTGGGGTTCCGTCCCTTATTCGTGGTCAATCCCGCGGAATACGAAGCGGTCTGGTTGTTTGGGCACTTATGGGTGCGACTCGCGATCGAATCCGTGCTTGCGCTGTTCCTGGCTCTGGTTCTACTTCCCACCGCAATCGTAATCTGGAAAAAATGGAAGAAGCAGCCTCGCACATGGTCGTCCGCCGATGCTCTCCAGTCGCTGGGTTTCTTTCTCCCGGCAACGGGGAGCGAGCGCCGCTGGTACACGTTTCTGAGTATTACCGCGGCGATCTGCGAAGAAACTCTTTTCCGAGGATTCCTGCTGCACTACCTGCACGTGCGGCCATGGCGGCTCAGTCTCATGTTCGCGTTGCTGATTGCTGCCGTCATATTCGGATTGCAGCACGTCTATCTCGGCATCAGCGGAGTTCTGACCAGTACGGTGACCGGGCTACTCTTCGGCCTCTTGTTTCTGCTGACCGGAAACCTCCTCCTGCCCATTCTTTTTCATGCTGCCCTGGATCTTCGAATGCTGCTGGTATTGCGGCCTCCGGCCGGCACCGACGCAGTAACCGCTTGACATATCCTGTCGGGAAATGTCATTTCTATCTACTTTTCATTATTCATTTGCAACCTGACGAGAAAATTTCTTTATACTGAACAATTTCATCGCAACCGAAAGGATCTGTGAGGATCAAAGTCTTCTATCACGACAAATGTTTTGACGGCGCATCTTCGGCGGCGCTGTTCACCCGGTTTTACCGTGAGCGCATTCGCCAGCACGCGGAATTCGAATACCAGGGACTGCTGCATCGCGCCGGTGCCCTGTTCAACGAGGACGACTTCACCGGCGACGAAAACGCCATCCTCGATTTCAAGTACTCTCCATCACCGCGAATTACATGGTGGTTCGATCATCACCAGAGCGCCTTCCTGACGCCGGCCGACGCTTCTCACTTCGAGCATGAGCTGAGTAATACTAAGTTCTACGATCCCGATTTTCGTTCCTGCACCAAGTTTATTGCCACCGTCACCGAGCAGCGCTTCGGCTTTGATCCTGAGCCGGTATCGGAGCTGGTGGAATGGGCGGACATTATTGATGGCGCGCTCTATGACGATCCGCAGTCGGCGGTGGAAATGAAGGCGCCGGCGATGAAGCTCACCATGGTGATCGAGACCAACCAGGACCCGGAGTTCATTCGCAGCCTCATTCCGATGCTGGCCTACAAGCCGCTGGAGGAGATCGTCTCGCACCCGGCAATCGCCGAACGTATCCCGGCGCTAATGCAACGCCATCGCCGCTCGATTGACATCCTGCGGGATCGCTCCGAATGCAAAGATGGCACGGTGTTCTTTGACCTGACCGATCACGAGTTGGAAGGCTACAACAAGTTCATCCCCTACTACCTGCACCCGGATTGCACCTACAGCGTCGGCCTGAGTAAGAGCAGCTTCCGGACCAAGGTGTCGGTCGGCTCCAATCCCTGGACCACCGTGACCTACATGGAGAACCTGGCCAAAATTTGCGAACGCTATGGCGGTGGGGGACACGCGCGGGTCGGCGCTATCTCGTTTCCTCCCGACAAGCTGGACCAGGCCAGGCAAGCTGCGGGTGAGATCGTGGCCGAGCTACGGGCCAGCTATCGCGCCCACCAGGCGAAATAGCAAAGAACTGCTCCTTACTCGCCCGGCAATTTCGGCATTATGTCACCGTGTACTTCGGCTGTAGCAGTCTGCCGCAAGCTCCGGCTGGGCGCTTCGGCACCAGCACCGCAGGACCGGATATCCGCATTCACGAAAATTGAACATAATCGTGACATTCTGTTGACAACTTCAGCATTAGGGGGCGGTAACCTGCCGTTCAATGGCGCTGTAAATCGGCGGATGGGAGAGTCAAAACGCGGACCAGCGACTCCTAGGCAGTTCCCATCCGCCGACAGTGAATCCGCCCTGTGCGTTGTACAGGCGTATCCGAATACGCCCGCCGATAACCTTCCATCACCCCTAGCGTAACTTAGGGGAGTTTCGCGGTTGCCGTGCCCGCCGTTGGGGAAAACTTCCGAGTGCGCCATCCAAGCTGGACAGCGAGAGAGCGAGCCCGCCTTGCGGGACGGCAACAGGATAGCCCAGGGTGGAGCGGGGTCCCCAATTCGTCCTGCCGTTGGACGAATTGGGGGAGCGGAACCCTGGGAAGGCGTTTTTGTAGATCAGCAGCCGGTTTTAACCGGCGACACTTTTTCCGCGAGGGCGTGAGCCCGAGCGCTATACCGATCTTGAGGAATACAGCAATCCCGAAACTGCTTTAGCTGGATCGGATCCCTTCCTTGCAGCGCTCCCCGCCGCGTCAGTTCGGCTTTTCGCCGCTTGCGGCGTCGTGCGCGAGCTTCGATTCCAGATAAGCGACGTGAGCATCCTCCATCTGCGCCAACTCGCTGTACAGCCGGCGAAGAGGCCCGGAGTGAGTCTTCTCCACCAGGTTAGCGTAGTAACGCTGGGCGCTCAGCTCCGCCTGCAAGCCGACCTGGAGCGCCCGGTCGCGCGGCGCAAGAACAGTCTCGCTTTCTTCAGCGAAAACATCGCTGTCCCCCAGGCTGGGCACCTCGAGCAGCTCCGCCACGTCATCTTCGGTCAGATCGCAGCGGGCGTTGCCGTATTGCTCCATGTACTTGCCCTGCAGCAACGAGCTGTGGCGCCTTTCTTCAATCGCCATCTCCCAGAACACCCCGGCGATTTCCAGCGATTCGGGATCGCGGAATTCCACGAACATCTCCGCGAAGCGGTGATAGATCTCGGCATTGCGTTCCTCGATGAAAATGGCGACGTGCAAGGCCTGTTGTGGATCGAGGGCAGCGAAGCTACGCTTCATACGCGACACTCTCCGGGCACAGCAAGGTCATTTGCGAATTTTACCCGTGAAGAGGCAAAACGGCGCAAGAGGTTGGCCGAGATTTCGCTTTCGATCCCAGAACGGGAACTTAGTTGTTTGCGGTTTCTGCTTAGGTCGCTTGCAGCTCTTTCTGCTTTGCCCGATCAGCCTCAATCCGGGCGATAGTTCGCTTGAGCCAGTGCTTCACGTTTTCCCGCAGCTCCTCCTCCGTCTGGTTGGGAGTGGCGACGGTCACGCCATTGCGGTTGAGCGGGATATGGTGACAGGGGACGTCCTCGGTGCGGTACTCCTCGGGCACAAAGTCGTAGAGCAGGCATTCGTGGCAGGCGTGCGGACGCGTCGGATCCCCATGGTTGGGGCAGGTCAGCGAGTCCTGAAAGATGGAAGCCGGCCCCCAGGGCGTACTGTACCAGTTCCCGTAACCGCCTTGTTCTATGAAGTTTAGCTCGTAACGTAGGACTTCCAGCACATCGCGCTTATCTTCCGACATTGCTACCTCCACGGCAGGCGCCCCTCCTACAACCTGCCCATCCTTCTGTCATTGTGTCCTCAGATAACACTACCCGGCTGTGATGCTCCTCACTTCTAGCTGTGATTTGTGTCCGCCGCCCGCGAACGGAACGCGAACTTTCAGAATTGTCATCCGAGTAGTACATGGGCCTGGGGCCCACCGAAGCGAGTCCATTTTGAGGGCTTGATGGTGAAGACAAGCACCAAGCCAATAATGATCAGCGCGAGCACCCACCACCTAATAAGCTTCCGGTTCTCTTCTGAAGCCCGCACTCGCCACTAGTCAGAGATAATTGCTAGCTATTAATTGCCAGTTGCTGCTTTACCCAATTTCCACCAACTCCGCAATCTTCGCCTGCCACTCTCTCGGGCCGGTTTCGTGCACCGATTCGCCGTTCGCACCCACGGCCACCATCACTGGCATGTCTTCGACCTCGAACTGGTAAATCGCCTCCATGCCAAGATCGTGGAAAGCCATAACGCGCGACTTCTTGATCGCCTTAGACACGAGATAGGCAGCACCGCCCACCGCCATCAGGTACACCGCTTTGTGATCGCGGATGGCTTCGATCGCCGCCGGGCCACGCTCGGATTTGCCGACCATACCCAGCAGGTTGGTTTCCCTCAGCATCTGGCGAGTGAATTTGTCCATACGACTGGAGGTTGTCGGCCCAGCCGGCCCGACAACTTCATCTCTCACCGGATCAACCGGTCCGACGTAATAAATGAAGCGATTGCTAAAGTCCACGGGGAGCGCTTCTTTGCGCGTGAGCATCTCGGTCATGCGCTTGTGGGCGGCGTCGCGGCCGGTCAGCAGCTTGCCGCTGAGCAGCAGCACCTCGCCCGGTTTCCAGGCGGCGACCTCCTCGCGGGTGACAGTATCGAGATTGACGCGGCGGGCGCCCGCGGGATTGTAGGTCAGCGTCGGCCAGTCCTCGAGCGAAGGCGGCTCCAGCGCCACGGGTCCCGTGCCATCGAGGACAAAGTGCGCGTGGCGCGTCGCTGCGCAGTTGGGGATCATCGCGATCGGCAGATTGGCAGCGTGCGTCGGGTAGTCCTTCACTTTCACATCGAGAACAGTGGTCAATCCGCCCAGCCCCTGCGCACCGATGCCCAGCGCGTTGATCTTCTTATACAGCTCGATGCGCAACTCTTCCGCCGTATTCTTCGGACCGCGTGCAATCAGCTCCTGGATGTCAATCGGCTCCATGAGTGATTCCTTTGCCAGCAACATCGCTTTTTCCGCCGTGCCGCCGATTCCGATGCCGATAATGCCCGGCGGACACCAGCCCGCGCCCATGGTCGGCACCGTCTTCAGCACCCACTCGACGATCGAGTCCGACGGGTTCAGCATGGCGAATTTCGACTTAGCCTCGGAGCCTCCGCCCTTAGCCGCGACGATGACCTCCAGCTTGTCGCCAATAACGATGGAAATGTTGATCACCGCCGGCGTGTTGTCCTTGGTGTTCTTCCGTGCCCCGGCAGGATCGGCCAGCACGCTGGCGCGCAGCTTGTTGTGCTCGTGGAGATAGGCACGGCGCACGCCTTCGTTCACCATGTCCTCGACGCTCATGGTCGCGTCCCATTGCACCTTCATGCCGACCTTAAGGAAGACGGTCACGATACCGGTGTCCTGGCAGATGGGGCGATGGCCCTCGGCGCACATGCGCGAGTTGATGAGTAGCTGCGCAATGGCATCGCGCGCGGCGGGCGACTGCTCCTTCTCATACGCGCGCGCCAAGCTCTGGATGAAATCCACCGGATGGTAGTAGGAGATGAATTGCAGAGCGTCGGCAACGCTTTGGATAAGATCGTCTTGCTTGATGACTGTCATGGGAACCTGCCTCGAGATTTTTCTTCACCCCTGAGCACACGGAGAAACGGATTCAGCCTGAGCTGTCGTGCGTCAGAACGGTCGAATGGCTTGGAAGAACGTTAGATTATATCGTCGCAATCACCAGCTACTTGTGATCCGTGAACATGACTGATGTTCACGGCGTACGATGCTGCACTGGTCTGGCGGCTTGCGATCGAGATACCATCGGTAACGGGATACCTGGCGTGCCAATCTGCTTTTCGGCGACCGATTTACTCGGCCGCATCCAACTTCATCGGCAGCTTGCGCGCAGGATCGGTGATGGCGTCGATTTTTACCGCGTGGCTCGACCGTTGGGCGATGTCTTGATCGGTAATGATATGTACATCGAGCAGCCCCTCGCTGCTATATCCGGTACGGAGAAAGTTCACCTCCGCCAGGCACCGGCTCCAGCCCTCCAGCCAAAGCTTCAATTCTCTTCTCTGGTCTTCGGTGCCCTGGAAATGCAGCAGCAGGTCAATATCGCTGTCCGGACCAGCCGTAGCATTCTTGGTGCTGCCGATCAGATAAAACGCTTTCAGGCCGAATTGCTTCGGGTTGGTTTGCGCAGCAATGCGTTGCGCCATCCGAAAACGCCAGCGCCAATGCTCATCGCCGGTCCGCCCTGCGCTTGCCACCCCGCTCTCGATCTGTTCGCGCTCTTTTTGTGGAGGCGCCAGAAAGGCAACGGCTTGGTCCAGTTCGGCATTCATGAGGACGCGCAAGATCAACCCCCCGGTTTCGCGCGGCACGTCGATCACCTTCAGCGTCTCCGATAAATGCGCAAATTCCGGCAGCAGTTGCTCCAGTAAGCTGGCCGATCCTCGCAGGAACGGCTCCCGGAATGCGATTCCCGGGTCGTCCGGATACAGCGGAAGATAACGGATCGATGCCTCGACCAAATCCTGAAAGAAATGCGTCCCAAACGACAGGTCGGGCAGATAGTTTCCCTGTTGACGAGCGACTTCGAGCAGCATGGCGCTGTTGTTGATATCGGAATACGTAACCGGCACGCCCAGCTTGATGTCCCCGCGACTTCCCCATCGGCCCGGTCCGATCAGGATGAACTGCCTTTTGGGAAGCAGCTTGTTCAGCCGTCCGACAGCCCGGCCGACATCCTGCATCGCTTTCTGATCGGGCAACTGACTGTAACCCTCCAGATCGACATACACGATATGCGTGATGTCGGGCACCCTGCCGTTGGATACAAACCGATTGGCGGAGAAGATCACCTTCTCCGCAGGCAAGTCCTGAGGGATGGGCACGGGTAGGGCGTCGCCACTGTAGCTTTGCGGACGACATTGCAGCAGGTAAAAGTCCTTGCCGTCATAGGCGAACTCGATATCCACCGGTTCTCCGACCTTCGCCTGCAGCATGGTCAGCAATTCGCGGATATAGCTGACGAACGGCGTCTTGCGAATCAACCCGTCGAACGTGAACACAGCATTTTTCTTGTCGAAGTCGGGGACCAACCCAACCGGCTGCTCGATTCTGTCATGGTCGAGAACAGAAACCAGGTGTCGGATTTGCGGGTATTGCGAGCCGCAATAACGCAGAACCTCCGCCGCGTCGACCGTCTCGAAGGAGTTGGTCTCCAGGTTGATGAGGTCGACCTTTCGCGGCGAGTATCTGAGCACCTCTTCAACCGTGACATTGGCGCGAAGGTTGGGCTGGCCGGGAGCGATCAGCACCGGGTAATCGTCAGCAACGCGATCCACGGCGCGGGTTCCCAGCCCTGGAACCAGACGAATCAATCCATCGCTGCGGCTGATGCGCGCCGACCAGCGAAATTCGTTATTACTGAAAGCGACGCCCGAACAGGCCGGGAGGAAATACTTGCCAACCTGCTGGCCTACGACCTCCTGTATCAGGATACCCATCTCTTCATGCACATCGAGCAATCCGCGCTCGGCGCGGTATTCCGTAGGGTCGGGGCCGAAAATCGACGCATACACCTCTGCCAGCGCATCCATTAATGCGGCGAGACGTTCCTCCTTCGATCCGCGATTACCCAGAAACAGGCTCTTGTATTTGCCGGAGAAGGCTGCCCCGGCGCGATCTTCCAGCAGGCTGGAACTGCGCACAATGATGGGCCGGTCGCCCAGGTCATCCAGCGCCAGCGACAGTCCCTTGGCCAGCTCGGAAGGGAAAGACGAGCTCTTGAACAGCGCCACCAGGTGCGGATACTCCTGTCGCACCTGGTCGATCTCGGTGTACTTCCAACTGAGCACGTCCTCCAGTTCGTTATGGTGAACGAAGTGCAAGATCCAGTCGGAGGTGACATACCAGGTCTTGGGCACTTTCACCTGGCGCAGCACGCTGTCGGCAGGCGCGTGCTTGTCGATGATTTTCTTGGCGAGAAACAGCCCGGCGCTCTTGCCGCCAAGCTTACCGTGACAGCGGGGAGGAAAGATGATCTTCCCCAGCACGTCGTAAAAGTCCTTAATGCCGATAGCATTTTTGGCGACATTGATGAAGTCGAGGCTCTCGGAGAAAAAGCGGCGAATCAGCGATACCCGCAGGCTTTTCTGGGTTGAAAGCGACAGTTCCGTCTCGTCAATATCGCTGTGTCGAAAGCGCTCGATGGCCTCAATAATCTCGCCCAAGGGCGTGTCCAGTTGCTCCAAGGCTCGTACTAAAAAACTGGATTTCTCCTCCTTGATCCAGGTGGTCACACATCCGAGCAGTTCGTTCTCGCTCAGATGCTCGCTGGCGATACGGAAGACCTCTTTAGTCATGTCGGCGGGGATGGCGGAAGGTTCGGAACGAATCGGGCGGTTTTCGCCCCCGGAAACGGCGGCCCCGATTGCGCTTGCCACCGCGCCTCTCTGCAACAGTTGCTTGGCCTCCGTCACCCCGCTCCAGCTGAGATGATTGACCAGCTTGCGCGAGATCCTTTGCAGCAAGACGGGATCGGTGTCGCGCAGAAACTCGAGTACAACGTGCCACTCGCCCTTGGGCGACTTATGTCCGTCGGCTGCCGCTGTCAGCCCCTCGAAGGCTAATTTCAGCCTCCGCTGCATGATGTGGTCGGCAATACGTTCGGCAATGGTCTCGATCAGCTTGCGCTCTTCCTTGAGAAACGGGCCTTCGTCGCTGCGTGGCATCGGCTCGCGATAGGAGACCTCGACCGCGCCAACCGTTTCCCCCAGCACATGCATGCCTGCGCTCTGCACCCATTCGGTTTCGTGAAAATTGGCCGAGGTGATGGGCGAGTTCTCGAAGATAATGCGGGCCTGGCAATTGTGCGGGTACTGCCATCCCGAAGGCAGGATCTCGACAATGCTTCGCAGAATTTGCTCCAGCGGCATGTCGGGGTGGTTCAGCAGTTCATCCACCCGATAAAGGCAGTTGAGTTCCTTGGCTCGCTCCTGCAACTCATGCAGGATCGCGGCTACATGGGCGTCATCTCTGGTCATAATTACGTCTCGTCCCCTGCAATCGCACCGGGCCTGACGACTCCGCGCGCGCTGCGTCCATCCACCCTCACCGAGAGCGGCGCCGCCGGCCTCACGTGACGGACCAACTCTGTTTCACTCACGATTGGCTGCCGGTTCAGCCAATCCCAGTTGATGGCAAACGGCCCATCGTGCCGCACCATGAAATAACTGGCGCGGAAGCTGGATAGATTGTGGAAAAAGTGCGAACCCTGGCTAAGCTCCACGTTCATTTCCGGCAGGGTCGCCTCAACGATCGTTTTCGCGCCCGCTATCTGGCTCCAGTTAACTGGAATCCCAAGAGAAGGATGCGAGCTGCCCCAGCGCCCAAATCCAATTAGCAAGTAGGGGCGGTGCTCATCAATCAATCGGCGGTTGATCGCCTCCAGTTGCTGCGCGATTTCTGGCGTCCGCATGGACGAGAAGTTTTCCGGGCGGACAAAGACGATGTCGCGGATTTCGGTCTCGACCCCATTGCCCATGACCATGTCGGACGCAAGCACCGCAGCGGGATCCGACAGATCTTCGCCACTGACATCTACCACTTCATCGGACACAACCATAGGGCGAACTTGCAGGAAGCCCAAACGAAATTTTGTCAGCTCGCCGCCCGCTTGTTCCATGGTGACGGCAAATTCAATTTCGACTTTGGCCTGAAGCGCGTCTTCGGCGGCACGCAAAACCGACTTGACCAGTGGATTCAGCGGGGCGTGTTCCAGTACCAGCAACGGCGCGAAATCCAGAATGCGCGGACCCTTCGGTCCGACTCCCGGCACTACACGGTTGCGGCCCGGATCGAAGGTGGACGCCACATAGCGCAACGTCTCATCGGTCTCGGCGTCGCTCATAGTTCCGCCCACCAAATATTCCACTTCGCTGACCGGATCGTAGGCAGGCGGCTTGCCCATGTTGACCGCCCAGAACTCTGTCTGCGTGCCGCGCAACAGCTCATTGACCGAGCCGAACGGCGGTGGCTTCTTGGGATAGGCCGGCGAGTATGTCCACACCACGCCGCCGTCGACGATGGTCTTGCCCAGCCCGAGAGCAAGATCGACAACTCCGTCCTGCGGCTGCGCCGGTGGCACCGCGTAGAAGTTATACGAGCGCGCCACCCCGGAAACGTCGGGATAGAAGCGGTCTCCATGCCGCCGTCCCACCACTTCCTGAATGATCACCGCCATCTTCTCTTCTTCAGGCTTGCGCCCGGTGGTGCGGATGTAATCCCGCGCTTCACGAAAGTAGGTTGAGGCATAAACAAACTTGATCGCCTCAACCAGCCGGCGGAAACGTGTGTCCGCATCGAGCTGATTGTTCGGGATCATCTTCGTCGCGTAGACGCCGGCGAAGGGACGTCCCAGCGCATCTTCCAGCAGGCTGGAGGAACGAATGGCGAGCGGCGTGTGGACTTGCTGGCTCAAAGCGCGGAGATCGCCGAGCAGCTCGACCGGTAAATCGGCATGCTGAAAAGCGTTGCCGATTCGGTCATCCGGCATCTCCTCCAGGGGCAATTCGCCCAGCCGGTTGTCGCGGATGAATTCGTCGAAGGGATCGGTCGCGATCACGGCCATCGTCGGGACGCTGATCTCGATACCCGTGTCTGGGCTTGTGCCGACAGCCTGTGCCAGCAGGTCCTTGATGAAGACAAGGCTGCTCGCTTTACCGCCCAGCGCGCCTGTGCCGATTCGAGTAAACCGAAACGTGCCGTCCCAGAAATTACGGTCGAACTGTGGCAGGTCGGCAACTGCGGATTGGGTTACCACCATGACTGGCTCCCGTCGTAAATGGCTGCGCTCCGGCCATGACCGGAGCGCAATCGAGGGTTGACGGCCGACCTCTGCTTTACACCCAACCGCGCTCGTGGCAGGCCTTGGCCACGCGGCCAATAGCGATAGCGTAGGCCGCATCGCGCATGTAGAGCTTCTCGCGCCGCGCCAGCTCCGACACCGCGAAGTATGCCGATGTCATCTTCACGTCGAGCTTGCCCAGCACCTCATCCTTCTCCCAGAAGTAGTTCATGTTGCTCTGGACCTGCTCGAAGTAGCTGCAGGTAACGCCGCCGGCATTCGCCAGGAAGTCGGGAACCAGCAGGATGCCGCGCTCGCGAATCTGCGTGTCGGCTTCGGGCGTGGTCGGCCCGTTGGCGCCTTCGACGATGATCCGAACCCGCGAGCTGATCTTGCCCACGGTTTCGCCGGTGATCTGGTTCTCGATCGCCGCCGGGATCAGGATTTCGACTTCCTGCTCAATCCAGGCATCGCCAGGGAGGATCTCGTAACCGACGTCCGCCGCCTTGACCTTATCGATACCGCCGAAGCGGTCGGTAATGGAACGCAGTTGCTGCAAGTCCACTCCGTCGAGCTTGCGGTAAGTATAGGAGCATTGATCGGCCTGGTCCCAGCACGAGACCGCGATCACTTTCCCGCCCAGCCGGTGGTAAAGCTCGATCGCGTACTGCGCGACGTTGCCGAAGCCCTGCACACTTGCCGTCGTGTTTTCGGGACGAATGCCCAGCTCCTTCAAGGCCTCGCGCAGCACGAAGACCACCCCGTAGCCGGTGGCTTCCGTACGTCCTTGCGAGCCGCCCAGGTCGACCGGTTTGCCGGTAATAAAGCCGGGAAAACGGCCGCCGTGAATGGTTTCAAACTCGTCGAGAATCCAGAGCATGTGCTGCGCGTTAGTCATAACATCGGGCGCCGGCACATCGGAAATCGGCCCCACGTTTCTTGCCACCTGCCGCAGCCAGCCGCGGCAAATCTGTTCCTGCTCGCGCGGGCTGAGATTATGCGGATCGCAAATCACGCCGCCCTTTGCCCCGCCCAGCGGGATATCGACCACAGCGCACTTCCAGGTCATCCACATCGAAAGCGCGCGGACCGTGTCGATTGTCTCCTGGGGATGGAAGCGGATGCCGCCCTTGCCGGGGCCACGCGCATCGTTGTGCTGCACGCGGAAGCCGCGAAAAACCTTTACGTTTCCATCGTCCATGCGGACCGGGATTGCAAAATGGAATTCCCGCAGGGGATAGCGCAGCAGATCGCGTGTGGCGGGGTCGAGGCCCAGGTACTCGGCCACTTTGTCGAATTGAGCTTGCGCGATCTGAAACGAGTTAAAGGCTTTAGTCTTCTTCGCAGGCGCCGCGGTCTGTGCTCGCGTTTCCGTGCCTGCAGCGATGGGGTCAGTTACAGCAGTCGCCGGCATGAGTGCTTCTCCCTAATTTTCATGGAAATGTATCACTTCTCATCTTCGCTTATGCCCTGCACAGCCACAGTGACACTCCGCACAAGGGGGCGTGACGCAGGAACATAAGCCTTGTATTCCGTCCTATGGCGTCGGCGAACTCCGGGCTGCCTTTAAGAGCAACGCGGAAAGCGCCGGCTTTCACCTATCTCTCCGCGATCAGATACTGTTCGATCTTTCCATCCGGCATTTCGTAGATGATGATCACCAGGCTCTTCTTGGGATATTTCACCTGGTAAGTCCGCTCGATCATGCCGCCGCGCCCGGAGGTACCCAGTTGACTGAACTCCTGCGGAGCACCCAGCGGCCCGAGGCTGCTGGCGTAGTCTTTCAGCGCCTGATCGGTGAAATAGGCATTGGCATTTTCGGTGAATAGCGATCGATCGATCTTGCCCTGTTGCAGACCGTCGTACACTTTGCGGATCAGCTCGTCCTGCTTGGGGTCTTGCGGATTCTGCGCCTTGATCAGCAGCGAGCGCACCTGGTTGCCGATCTCCGAGGCTGCCTCCGCCGCATCCTGGTTCGTAAGCACCACGATCGCGATCTTGTCGTCCGGCATCACGATGTTTTCCGCCGTGAAGCCCGACACCTCGCCACCGTGCTCGAGGACCCGGTGTCCACTCACGTTGGTGACGAACATTCCCAGGCCGTAGCGCGTACCCACCCCGTTCTTCAGCAGGACTTCGGTTTCCATTTCGCGATAGGAGGCCGGCTTGAGTACCGACTGATCGATCAGCGAAATGTCCCAGCGCGCCAGGTCTTCAGCGGTCATCGCCAACTCGCCGGCCGCGAACATCCACCCCTTCCCTTCCTTCGGGGCAGGATGCAATGGACCTAATGCGTATCGAAAATACCCGCTTGGATCGGTGGGCGGCAGGTTGTTCTCGTTGGTATCGGCCACGCTCTTCATCCCTAGTGGCGTGAATACTCGCTGGCCAAGGAGTTGCAGCAGCGGCATGCCGGAAACCTTCTCCACGATCACTCCGGCAATCACGTAATTGGTATTGCTGTACTGCCACTTGGTTCCGGGATCGAAGTCCAGCGGCTTGCGCGCCCAGCGATCCATAATGCCCTCTGCACTGATCTGTTGCAGCATCAGCGGCGGAACGTAGTCCTGCGGCCAGTAGTCCTGGTACCCGGAGGTATGCGACAGCAGCTCGCGAATGGTGATTTCGTTAGCCCGCGTCAGGCCGGGAATGTACTTCGATACCGGATCCTCCAGCGACAGCTTCCCTTCCTCCACCAGCATCAGGATGGCAGCAGCCGTGAATTGCTTGCTAATGCTGCCGATGCTGTAGCGCATCTGCGAAGCGGCCGGCGTGCGGGGATCGAGCCGGGCATCGCCGTATGCCTGCAGATAAGCGATCTTGCCGTTCTGCACGACAGCCAAGGACGCCGAGGGAACTCCCGTGCTCGTTAACACTTGCTGCGCGATCTGATCGATCGAAGTGCGTAACTGCGGAGCGAGCGTGGGTTCGGTTTGCGCCGGCAACCATGGAGCAATCGCCAGGATGAAGAAAATGTAGAGAGCAGAATGACGGCGGACGAGCGACTTGAATCGATACATGGCCTGCCTCGGAGAAGTAATAAACAGCGTAGCTTACCGCAGGAGCTTGGAAGAATGGAATTCTATAGCACTGGGGGCCTGTAAAGTCGCGGACGTGCGAGTGCCTCGTTTCAACCGTCGTCTATAAGCTGTGGTTAGGCTTTTCCGGTTGCACAGCTTCGGCCTCGGGACCCGATTCCGGCGAGGGCGGTCGCCGTTCCCCATCTTCGCCGGATGGGGCCGCCGTGATTGTCCCACCGGCGCCAGGAAACAACTGGCCTTCCAGCAGTCGATGATGCATGCTGTAGAGCGCCAGTTCCAGGCGATCGGTAACGTTCAGCTTGTCGTAGATTTTTCGCAGATAATTCTTCACCACCTGCTCCGTGGTGCCTACCTCGCGGGCGATCTCCTTGTTCTTCATGCCCTGGGTCACGCCGCTGATGATGTGCATCTCCTTTTGACTAAGCCGCAGTTGCTGCTGCTGAGAAGCGGTCCCCTGCAGCGACTGGGTGCGATAGGCCTCGATCACCCAGTTCACCCCCTGCTTGTCGAGCCAGGTTTCGCCAGCAGCAACCTTGCGCACACAGCGGACCAGCAGGTCCGGGGACACACCACGCGTCAAAATTCCACTCACCCCACGGCGCAGATAGTCCACGGTCTCGTGCTCCCCGGCCCGCGAGGTCACCAGAATGAGCTTGCTTGCAGAAGAAATCTGTCGGATAACTTCACTGATCGCATCGGCCGGATTGGGAGACAATCCTTCTTCGAAGAGCACAACATCGGCGGGGATTGTGGCTACCGCGTTCAGCGTTTGTGGCAAGGTTTCGGTTTGCGCCACTACCTCCAGATCGCTCTCGGCAGTCAGGATCTTGCTCATGCCGACGCGGAAAATCGCTTCCGAATCGGCCAGGATGACGCGAATGGGGGAAGATGGCTCATCGCCCGGAAGTTTCGCGGATGAGGCAGGCGAACCCGCCGCTTCGCCTTCATCGTGACGAGGAGATTGCTGACTGCCGCGTGGCTGTTTAGAGCCTCTCGAAGCGGTATTCATCGATCACCACCGCAATATTTCGTCCTGCGCCTTCTTCCGAACAACGAACCACCCGACCGGCACACATCACCAGAACGGGATGAGTCGTTCCCAGGATATCCACTGGCATTTCAATGGCGAACTCGACCGCGGAACCGACTTCAATAGCCACTTCCGTTTG
Source organism: uncultured Acidobacteriaceae bacterium (assembly GCA_963785825.1). Classification (GTDB taxonomy): domain Bacteria; phylum Acidobacteriota; class Terriglobia; order Terriglobales; family Acidobacteriaceae; genus Bog-257. The sequence goes on from CAWAWQ010000006.1 coordinate 1,130,334, forward strand.
AAAAAGAATGCCGCCCGCGGAAATGTCGGTCGTCTTGGCGTGATACTCCCCCGAGGGCGTCTTCAAGGTCACGGGAAGGTGCAAGGGGAAGCGGGTCGAATTGCGGAGGTCGAACTCGTGGCCAGCAGACATGGTAGTGATACCAAGACAGCATATCCCGACGGCGCAAAATCAGCTTGTTACTAAAGTACCACCAGGCCGCATTACTGCAGTGGGAAAAATTCCCGGCAGGCAAGATGAGCGTCCTAAATCGGTACTTCGCAACCGCCCAGGGGTATGCAGGCGTGTACCGTTCGACGACTGCCGAACGGCTTAATGCTGCACATTATATATCAGCTATAAACGATTGAGTGTCTATGTACTTTAGAATTTCGTACTTTCGGTGAAGTTGAACTCGCCTACCTTCATCGCGGGCGCAACCATGTCGACCGACTCTTCTCCGCTGGCGCGGACGGGCTTGCCCATGGCCTCGATATTCTGCAACATTCGCAGCAAGCTCTGGTTAAAACGAAAATTGATAATGCCGGATTGCAGCTTCCCTTTTTCTACAAGGAAGGTTCCGTCGCGCGTCATGCCGGTAAGAATCTTTTCGTAAGGATCGACCTCGCGGATGTACCAGAAGCGTGTCACCAGAATTCCGCGGTCGGTAGAGGCGATCATCTGCTCAAGCGTTTGCGCTGACTCCGGCGGCGCGAACACCAGGTTCAGAGGCGCTTCGCCCATCTCATTGGGTAATGCAAAACCGTGTCCGGTAGCGCGGATCGGTCCAACCCGCGAAGCGATCTCCGCCTGCTGCATCCGCTTCGCACTGGAGCGAGAGTAGGTGACAGAACTCACCACGCCCTTGTCGATCAACTTCACCCGGTGCCTCGGCATTCCCTCTCCATCGAAGGGCGGTCCGGCTTGCAGCCGATGATACACATCGTCCCAAACCGTCACGTTCTCGCCGAAGATCTGCGTGCCGATGCGGTCGTTCAAGAACGATCGCTGGTCGAGCAGCGCAGCCCCGGAGAAGTCCCAAAACATGAAGCCCACCGCATCGAGCACCGCCGCCGGCTCCAGGATCACGGTGTACTTCCCCGGCGGGAGTTCGCGGGGGTTGCGCGACGCGATTGCTTTTTCCGCAGCCGCCTCGGCCAGTCGCTGCACATCGATCTCGGCAGCATTCGTGGCGGTGGCCTTCTGCCATCCGGATGAGCCGTCGTCCAGCATCGTGATCGACGCTTCCGCCAATGTCTGCTGGTACCAGTGGCTGATCCCACGCGAATTGAAGATACCCTCCACCACCTCCGACGAGGAAAAAATACCGTCCGCCGTGAGGCGATGCTTTTTCGCGACATTTACCATTTGCGCGGCACGACCGGCGCGATCCTGCGGAGTGAGCGCGGCGGTTGCCTCGAAGTAACGCTGCACGGGCATCGCGCCCGAGTCGGCGGCGCTGCCGGCTACCTCTTCGCGAGAGGGCATGGGCAGCAGGTCAGCATCAGGCTCCTGCACCCGGGCCAGCGCTTCGGCCGACTCCACCAGGCGGCACAGACTCTGCTCGTCGTGCTTATTCGTGGTGGCACGCGCGGTACGCTGCCCGAAGCTGACGCGCAGCGAGCTGTGAGTCTGCTCTTCGGCGACGTTCTGATGAATGGTGTTATTCGCAAACCGGGTCAGGGCGCTCCGTCCCCCGGAGATCAGCAGTTCGACCTCGTCGGCGGTCGAGTAGCGGCGAAGCTTGTCGAAGATGGCGGCGGCAATGTCGCGCGTAAGCATGATGTAAGAAGTAAGAAGCAACCGGCAGCTAGAGACCGGCAATGCCCGACTGCTACTTATTAATTGCTAATTGCTAATTGCTAGCTGCTTCCTTTATATGCCGTCCCCACTGCGATCCCGCGAAAGCGTGCGGGCGCCGCGCCGTGACCGGTTCCCATCACCTGCTGCGGCTGGCCCTTGCCGCAGTTGGGCGTGCCCCACAGCGTCCACTCGTCACGCGAGCAGATGGCGTCCATCGCATTCCAGAATTCGGTAGTAATGCCGGAGTAGGACGGGTTCTTCAACATCCGGCCGCGCTTGCCGCCGATGATTTCCCAGCCGATCTCGCAGCCGAACTGAAAGTTGTAGCGCTTGTCGTCGATCGACCACGAGCGATTCGTTTCCATCAAAATTCCGTGCTCAGTGGAGGCGATGAGTTGTTCCAGTCTGAGCGGCAACGGATTGGGTAGGATGCTGACGTTGGTCATGCGTACAATGGGCAGCCGATTCCAACCTTCCGCGCGCAGGCATCCTCCGCTCCGAGCGGCGCCGATCGCCGCTGCCGTATCGCGCGAGCTCAGATATCCGGTGAATAGCCCGTGGCTGATGATGGGCGTGCATTGCGCGGCCACGCCTTCATCGTCGTAGGCGAAGGTGCCGAGACCGGGACCGTGCGCCTCAGTCGCGTCGGCAACGACGTTCACGATTTCGCTGCCGTATTGCAGGCTGCGCAACTTGTCGAGCGTAAGAAACGAGGTGCCGGCGAAATTAGCTTCCATGCCGAGCACGCGATCCAGCTCAATCGGATGGCCAATCGACTCGTGAATCTGCAATGCCAGCTGCGAGGAGTCCAGCACGATATCGTACTTCCCTTCCGGACATTGCTCCGCCGAGTGCAACGCCACTGCTTGCTCGGCGATTTCCGGCGCGTGCTTCAAAAGCTCCAGCTCCTCGATCAGTTCATAGCCCCGGTTCTGAAACTGTCCGCCGTACGAATTGGGATACGAGCGCTTCTGGATTTCCGTGCCCTCAAAAGAGTGGGCCGCATAACCCGCTCCCGAGCTGACGATGGTTTGGTGGATGTCGGCGCCTTCGCTGGAATAGAACCACTGCTCGTAACGGCGGAAGTTCATATTAGTTTCCGCCAGGGTAACTCCCTTCACCTTCCGTAGTTCTTCATCAATAGCAAACAGCAGCTCGAGATTCTTGTCGATAGCGATGGCGAAGGGATCGATCTGGCAGGCAGAGGCCCATTCGGATTGCGCGGGCGGCTCGGGAACCATCAGCAGTTCGTGCGCCTTCACCGTCGCCGAGGCCCGGGCAATGTCAACTGCTCGCGCGGCACAGCTTTGCACACCGTCGCGGGAGAGATCGTCGGTGGCGGCGAATCCAAAAGCGCCATCGGTGATTACGCGAATGCCGATCCCCAGCGACTCGGAGTCGGACGCGCTGCCGATCTTGCCATTTTTGGTGGCCAGCGAGCGGTTGCGCTCATCCACGATGCGGGCTTCGGCCAGCGAAGCGCCGCGCAGCTTGGCCGTTTCCAGTGCCCAGGAGGCGATCTCTTTCATCTAGGGTTCTCGAGGTAGTGATGATATCGTGTTCTCCGACCAGCACGCTAAGCAATGTTGGACAGGAGAATCATTGCCGGCGATTGCGACACAAAACAACGCGTTTTGCTTTGTGTCAGGGCACGACTTCCGGTCGTGCCGCCTGACGCAGGAAAGGTCTGGGCTTCAGCCCCTGCAAGTCGCGGGGGCTGAAGCCGATAGTTGTAGAGGCCGCTTACGGCACGTCTAAAAGACGTGCCCTGACACAAAGCCCTCCTGGGTTGCTCGTGCGGGAAATCAATCAGCTATGACCGCAGCGATCAAGACCGTGATCGTAAAAGAGGGCATGCCCAGTGTGGAGCAGGCACGCGCCCGTTTGCATGGCGAAATCCAGGCCGCGCAGCAGGCCGGCGTCAAGGTACTGAAGATAGTGCACGGCTACGGTTCTACCGGCGTCGGCGGCGACTTGCGCATCGCGCTGCAATCAAGCTTGCGGCAAATGGTGGCGAAGCGCGAAATCCGCGACTGCATCTACGGCGAGAACTGGCGCGCATCCGATGAGCGAAGTTGGGAACTACTGAAGCGTATGCCGGAGCTGAAAACTGATAAAGATTTTGGCCGTGAGAACCGCGGCATCACCCTGGTGCTGTTGTAGGCGAGAGGGCTTCAGCAACTTCGTTTTTCACCTGTCCGGGCAGAGCGGACCCCAGTTGTCGCCTTGAGCGAGCGGCCGCCCTGCCGCGCGACACCATTCAGTTTGTCGCCCTGAGCGAGCGGCGCTTTTGCCGCGAGTCGAAGCGCCCCTATAATCCGAAGTGTGTTAAGCGAAGACCTGGCGCGAACAGCCGGCCTTCGAACTTGCCCCATGGATGTCTCTGCTCCCACTCCAATCCTAGCCGCCGAAAATTCCAGCGCGCCGTCCCGCGTCGCCATCGCCGCCTGCATGCTGGCAGGCATGTGCACCTTCCTGAATGTCTACGACACTCAGCCGCTGCTTCCCTATTTGCAGCGCCTCTATAACACCTCGGAAATTGCCGTCAGCCTCACGGTGAGCGCCACTATCCTCGCGGTTGCGTTGACTGCGCCGTTCATTGGGCTACTGGCGGAATCCATCGGCCGCAAAAAGGTGATTGTTCCCTCGTTGTTTGCCTTGACGGCTCCCACCATGCTGGCAGCAACCTCGCACAATCTGCATCAGCTGATTTTCTGGCGATTCATGCAGGGGCTGTTCGTGCCGGGCGTGATCGTAGTGATGATGGCCTATATCGGCGAAGAGTTTGCCGGAGCCTACGTGGGCAGGGCCATGGCCGCCTACATCACCGGAACCGTGTTGGGTGGATTTGGCGGGCGCTACATTGCCGGCGTGGTTGCTCTGCATTTTGACTGGCGCGATGCATTCGTGGTGATCGGCGTGATTAACCTGGCAGGGGCAATGCTGGTGCAGCGCTGGCTGCCGCTGGCGAAAAACTTCGTTCGCTCGACGCATGTGCGGGCGTCGCTGGCCGATGCTGCTCGTCATCTGCGAAACCCGCGCCTGCTGGCCGTCTTCGGCATGGGCTTCTCCGCACTGTTCTCCCTGGTCGGTACTTTCACTTACGCGAATTTCTATCTTGCCGACCCGCCGTATCATCTGAACTCGGCACAGTTGGGCAGCATTTTTTTCGTGTACCTACTGGGCCTGGTGGTCACGCCGCTCTCCGGACGCTGCCTCGACCACTATGGAATCCGTATGACCTCGGTGGTCGCCGTGTGCTTCACCTCGGCCGGGCTGCTGCTGACCCTGGTCCACTCGCTCGTGGTGATCATTGCAGGCTTGGCGCTGGCGTCGTCCGGCGTCTTCATCTACCAGGCCGTAGGAACGGTGCAGACCGGCATCGTCGCCGGACGGGCGCGATCGTCTGCGGCAGGGCTGTACGTCACCTTCTATTACATCGGCGGCAGCCTGGGGGCAATTGTTACGGGCTGGACTTGGGTGGCGGGCGGCTGGCCTCCTTGCGTGTTTTTGCTGATGGGCGTCGCCGGCCTGGCTCTGGCATTCGCCTTTGTGAGCAGCAGAGCAACAGATACCAGCATCTCGTGATCCTGCCAATCACGCCGGTCGCACCGGTCCACTTCAAACGAAGAACCCCAGCAGACGACGATCTGCTGGGGCAAGGCGCTGAGCGCCGCAGAATCTAGACCATGACCTTGTTGAAGAACTTCTCCGAGAAGGTTTCCTCGACGTTGTAGTACTTCAGAACCGGGGGGTTCATCCACAACGGCTCGAAAATCATTTTCACTTTCGGGAACCACTCTTTCTCCCAGTACTCCGCGTTCTTCTTCTCCTCCCAGAAGCAGAGGATGAACAGGTGGTTTGGCTGGACAACGTCGTTCAACACGACGATGTCGAAAAAGCCGGGGGCTTTCTTGAACAGCGGAAGCGCCTCTGCTCTCCACTTCTTGAAGAACTCGGGCTTGATGTCCGCTTTGAGATTCCAGTCGATCATGTGAGTAAACATACCGTGATCTCCTTTTCCAAATGACTGAGCCCAAGACGTATCACTCCGCCGGGCGTTCGGAAGGAAAGGACATTAAAATGTCGAAGGTCTTGCGTTAATTGGTGAACAAGATCGAGTGTCGATCCAAACGCCCAACGGTTCTTGGTAACTTTGCACCCGGGGCAATGATTTGTCAGTGACCGGTTACACCTTACAGTGTGATAAGAATGGAAGGCCCGGCTCGGGTCCGAAATTTTGAGCATTTACCTCAGCCATGCCTTTATCCTAGATGCGCATGACCCCTTCCTTCCAAGTCGGCAATGTAACCGTGGGCGGAGGTAAGCTCTTCCTCGTCGCGGGCCCCTGCGTGATCGAAAGCGAAGCTCACGCCCTGAAAATGGCAGAGGCGATCGCGGCCATCGCAAAGCAGAAGAAGATTCCCTACATCTTCAAGGCCTCCTATGACAAGGCGAACCGGACCTCGATTCACAGCTTTCGTGGGCCGGGACTGGAAGAAGGTCTACGTATTCTTCACAAAGTCAAAGATACGGCCAGCGTGTCGGTGCTGACCGATGTTCACCAAGTCGCCGACGTTCCACGGGCCGCCGAGACTGTCGACGTGCTCCAGATTCCCGCCTTCCTCTGCCGCCAGACCGATCTGCTGGTGGCAGCGGGAAAGAGCGGCCGCGCAGTAAACATCAAGAAGGGGCAATTCGTCTCGCCCTGGGACATGCGGCACGCTGTGAAGAAAGTTCGCGAGTCCGGCAGCGAGCGCGTTTTCCTCACCGAGCGCGGCAGCAGCTTCGGTTACAACAATCTTGTCGTCGATATGCGTTCGCTGGCCATCATGCGCAACTTCGCCCCCGTGGTCTTCGACGGCACGCACTCGGTGCAACTGCCATCGGCTGCGGAAGGAAACGGCATTGCGGCGAGTGGCGGCCAGCCCGAGTTCATTCCCCTTCTGGCGCGTGCGGCCGTCGCCGCGGGTGTGGACGGCATCTTTCTCGAAGTGCATGACAATCCCGCGCAGGCAAAATCCGACGGCGCCAATGCGCTCGATCTCAAGCTTCTGCCCGGCATTCTCGACCAGCTCATCGCGATCCAAACGGCGCAGCGATAACCCGGCACATCGCGATCCAAACCGCACTGCGATAAATCATAAGTTGTCATCACGACGAGGGCTTCAGTGTATGCGTGAGAACTAACCTTTCTCCTTGGCGGTGGAACATGACCCGCGAAAATCCAGCCCGCAGGGGCGGCTATGTCGTTAGCCCAGGATGAAGCGAAGCGGAATCCTGGGTGGAGGGGGAAATTATTCCCAGCCGCGTAGCGGCGACACCGTTCTCACGCAGACACTTCAGCCCGAGGAGGGATCTGCTTTTGCCGCGGGATACCGGGTCCTCGTCGGCTTTAAGATCTCCTGATGACAATTGTTGACGGCGGCAGTTTGCACTCTGTCCCCGACACCTAACTCCTCCAATGCAAATTTGCACGTTTAGCTGGCCGAAATCATCCTTTTGGCCGTAAAATATTGGGAGTTTCCCAGTTGGCCGTTATCCTCCTTGGTAGGCCCAATTGATCGTATTCCCAATTGTGTCCAACTGATGTGTTTGATTCGCCCACCGTGGTGGAGAATTTAGAAGGAGTCTACTTTGTCCAAGAATCGCTATCTGTTTACCTCCGAGTCGGTGACCGAGGGTCACCCGGACAAGATCGCCGATCAAATTTCTGACGCGATCCTCGACGCCTGCTTGAAAGAAGATGCGTACAGCCGCGTGGCTTGCGAGACGCTGACCGCGACCGGCCTGGTCGTCATCGCCGGCGAAATAACCACCAAAGCCTATGTCGATTTTCAGACGCTGGTGCGCGGCGTGGTCGCCTCCATCGGCTATGACAACGCCCTCTACGGCTTCGACTCCAACACCTGCGCGGTGATCTCCAGCATCAACAAGCAGTCCGGCGACATCGCCATGGGCGTCGACACCGGCGGCGCCGGCGATCAGGGCATGATGTTCGGCTATGCCAGCAACGAAAACGCCGATTACATGCCAACGCCCATATCGCTGGCCCACAAGCTCTGTCATCGTCTCACCGAAGTCCGCAAGAATGGCACCCTTCCTTACCTCCGGCCCGACGGCAAGTCCCAGATCACAGTGGAATACGACGGGAACCACAAGCCGGTGCGTATTGACGCGGTGGTGATCTCGACTCAGCATGCCGAGACGGTAAGCACGGAAGAGTTGCGCGGCGACATTCTCAAGCATGTGATCCAGGCTGCGCTGCCCCCGGAGATGCTGGATGAGGACACGAAGTATCACATCAATCCGACCGGCCGTTTCGTCATTGGTGGCCCCATGGGCGACACCGGACTGACCGGCCGCAAAATCATCGTCGATACCTACGGCGGCATGGGACGTCACGGCGGTGGCGCCTTCAGCGGCAAGGATCCGACCAAGGTCGATCGCTCGGCCTGCTACATGGCGCGCCACATCGCCAAGAATATCGTCGCTGCGGGCTTGGCCGATCGCTGCGAGGTGCAGCTGGCTTACGCCATCGGCGTGCCGGAGCCGGTTAGCGTGCTGATCGACACCTTCGGCACCGCGAAAATCGATGAGAGCAAGATTGCCGACCTGGTGCGCGCCAACTTCAAGCTGACGCCGAAGGGCATCATCGAATCGTTGAACCTGCGTCGTCCGATCTACCGCAAGACCGCGGCCTACGGACACTTTGGCCGCAACGATGCCGACTTCACCTGGGAGGCGACCGACAAAGCCGCTGCCCTGCGCGAGCAGGCCGGTCTGGCAGGTGCGACCCAGCAGAAGAGCGCACAGGCGGCAAAGTAGAACCAGTTGTCAGTTACCCGTTGTCAGTTGGGGGTCGTCAGTTGCTGGTTGTCAGTTACTAAGCTTTCTCGGCTATCTGACAACTGCTTTGTGTCAGGGCACGACTTCAGTCGTGCCACACCTGGCGTCCTATGATTTCGGCTTTAGCCGCTGCAAGGCAGAGGGTAAAACATGGGTGCCCCATTCTGGCCATCTTTTGGCCAGGGTGGGGCAAGCCGAATCCTGCACTGCCCCGCCCTAGCCAAAGGTTGGCTAGAACGGGGTACCCCCAAGACAACAGCGCGCTTGCAGAAACTTGAAACCCGAAACTCGAAACTGTTCTAAGGAGATTATGTCCACCACATCCACTCGCGTCGCCGGCGATATCGCCAACATCAATCTTGCGGACATGGGCAAGAAGCGCATCGACTGGGCCAACCAGTCGATGAAGGTCCTGCAAATCATCCGCAAGGACTTCATCAAGACCCAGCCGCTAAAAGGCATTCGCATTTCCGCCTGCCTGCATGTCACGGCTGAAACCGCCAACCTCGCCATCACCCTGCGCGACGGCGGCGCCGAGGTTGTGCTGTGCGCCTCCAACCCGCTCTCCACGCAGGACGACGTCGCCGCCTGCCTGGTTCGCGACTACAACATCCCGGCGTACGCCATCAAGGGCGAGGACAATGACACCTATTACTCGCACATCATGTCCGCGCTCGATCACCGGCCGCACATCACCATGGACGACGGCGCTGACCTGGTGACTACCGCGCTCACCAAGCGTACCGATGTGCTCGATGACATCATCGCCGGAACAGAAGAGACCACTACCGGCATCATCCGCCTGCGCGCCATGGCGAAGCAGGGTGTGCTGCGCTATCCCATCGTCGCCGTGAACGATGCCGACACCAAGCACCTGTTCGACAACCGCTACGGCACCGGGCAGTCGACCATCGACGGCATCGTGCGCGCCACTAATTTCCTCCTGGCGGGATCGAAGTTCGTGGTCGCCGGCTACGGCTGGTGCGGTCGGGGATTGGCCAGCCGCGCTCGCGGATTGGGCGCTGAGGTCATCATCACCGAAATCGATCCCACCAAGGCCATCGAAGCGGTGATGGACGGCTTCCGCGTCATGAGCATGGACGAAGCCGCGAAAATCGGCGATGTGTTCTGCACCGTCACCGGCAACAAGAGCGTGCTGCGCAAGGAGCACTTCGAGTCGATGAAGGACGGCGCCATTGTTTCCAACTCCGGTCACTTCAATGTCGAGATCGACATCCCCGCGCTGGAGAAGATGTCGTCATCGAAGCGCACCACCCGAGCCTTTGTCGAGGAATATTCGATGAAGGACGGCCGCAAGATCAACCTGCTGGGCGAAGGCCGCCTCATCAATCTGGCATCAGCCGAAGGCCATCCGCCGTCGGTGATGGACATGAGCTTTGCCGACCAGGCGCTCGCCGTCGACTATCTGGTGAAGAACCACACCACGCTGGAGAAGAAGGTTTACGTGGTTCCGGAAGACCTCGACAAGCGGGTTGCCAAACTGAAGCTGGAGTCGATGGGCATCAAGATCGATCGCCTGACTCCGGAGCAGGAAGAATACCTGGCCAGCTGGAACGAAGGAACGTAGGATCTGATTAAGTCGAGGGTTGGAAGGGGACGGCCTTCAGAGACTGTGTCGCGACCGCCCTCGCAATTTCGTGGTGGAACAAACAACTCGCTGCGCGGCCAAACTAGCCGCGCAGCGGCGACAGGATGTTAGGCGTGGGCGTAAGCCCACGCGCCAAGGGGGAGAAAAGCCGAGCCGCAGAGCGGCGACACCGGGTTGCGACACAATCTCTTGAGGCCGTCCGTAAGTGCCTGAAATCAAGCTGGGCTTTAGCCCCGAAGGGCGGCAGCGATGCCGCCCTTCCCGCTGCCCGGAGAAAGCTGGCCGTCAGTTCCGTCGCAACCCCGCCGCAAGAACATCTGCACCTCTCGCAGCTGGCGTGATATGGCTTTATCGTTTGTTGCTCAGAAGCTGTCAATCCAAAAAGAACCTGCCGGTGCGAGTTCAGGGATAAGACAGGCGGGCGTCGAAACTGAATTACGCCGCTGCGCCCTTACAAACAAAGTCGTCCCTTCATTCGTCGGCAATCGTTCGACACCCAGCCAAATGGCGTTCAGGCTTCTGGCGTCACCTGCCCGCCGGCTAAGGCGAGCGCTGCCACACCGTTCCAGAGTTATAGGTTCCACAGCCCGAGGTGGTCCCGTACAAGTTCCCACTTGTATCGACCGCCAAACTACCACTCATTGAGAAGTACGTATTGAGAAGGAAGTTGAGGTCTTGGTAATGCCAGCCACCGCTGTCATACGAGGCTTTGAAGATGTAATTGTAGAAGCACTCAGAGCCACCGGGACTCTTCCGACCAGAGCTGGCGTACTCCTCACCGCCTGTTCCCGTGCCATACAGGTTGCCGGCAGCATCGATCGTAAGGTTGTTCAGGTTGCCGTACGGAAGGTCCTGGGGCAAGCAGGTATGCCAGACGACATTCTCATCGAAGGCCCAGCCGGAACTCTTTTGCAGCACGAACATCGCCCCGGCTTCAAAGACGGTTACGATGCCATAGAGATTGCCTGCGCTGTCCTGCACCAGAAAACCAGGGTCGGCACCGTCTGCTAGGTAACCGCTAAATGCATGCAGGACGCTCTCGGTCCATTGGCCACCTGAAGACATCAGCTGGAAAACAACTCCATTGCCTCCGGTTGCAACCCCGTATAGATTGCCATCATTGCCTACCAGCACCTGGGTTGGACTGGAGCCGTCGTTACCTCCGGTGAAGCTGTACAGGGTGGTTTTCGTCCAGCCTCCACCTGATGGCGTGAGCTCAAATACAGTACCTCCGTCATAAGTCCCACCAGTGGATGTCGTGCCGTATAGGTTGCCTTCCTGGTCGGAGGCTGAGACATTGATCACGCCGGAGCCATCACTCTCACCGCTGAAGCGATAGGGCACGTTTTCGGTCCAACCACACAGAGCGGTGCGACAGGCCGTCGGCTGCGGTGTCAGGTTGAAGACCAGTCCGCAGTACTGGCTGCCATCGGTACCACAGTTCTGGATGCCTCCCCCCGCGCCGCCGTAAAGGCCTCCGTTCGGGCCCACGGTAACGCCGGTCGGCTGGCCCCCGTTGTTTCCTCCGAAGAAGCTGAACAGAGGATTAAACACCCAGCCGGCAAAGTGAGTCAGCTTGTAAACAAAACCGGCGCTGTGGTCGCCGGCGTAAGGGTTTGTTCCGTAGAGATTCCCCGCTCTGTCGATGGTTACGCCTTCTTCGCCGTATTGCCCCCCTTGCTGCTGTGTGAAGTCATGGATGATCTGCAGCTTTCCTTGCGACTGAAAGCATGCGGGCGAACCGCTGCTCCCCTGCATGGTGAACGATTCCGAAGGAATTGTTCCCACGGTATTTTCCCAGGCCTGCGACGGGCAACCGGAAGACGTGCAGCCGACCCCACTGTTCTCGTCCCAGTACACCTGACCGCTGCCAGAACCGCTGGCGTTTTGCAGGTTCACCCAGTACGTACCAGCATTCAGCGTCGGGCCATTGAAGCTGGCGCTGAATGGACAGACATCGTAGCCAAACCCGTTGGTTGTGCAGGTCCCCTGACTTAAAGTTACGGTCTGATCAAAGTAGGAGGTCCCTCCGTTTGGCTGCGAGGTGATGGAAAGCTCGGCCGAGATCAACGTGTCACCCGGAAGTAACCAGGCCCCGAAAGTCATACCGTTGACGCTGCCGGCACCCACGGTAAATGTATCGCTGACGACAAATCCGAAATCAATGGCCCATGCATAGCTGTTGCCGTTGATGGGACCGTTGTCGTAGATGGGGCCCTCGGGCGGGCCACTGCGAGACCCTTGGCGCGCCAGCGCTGGGTTGGGCCGTGACGCCGGTCGACTGACAGGATGGGCGAGGCGCGACGCGAACTCCGGCGTCCTTGCTGCCTGAACCGCCGTTGCGGGAACGGAAGTCTGTGCGGGCATCGGAAGTGCAGCCGACGTTATCAGTAACGCGGCGACTCCTGCCAGAACGATTGTGCGAAAGGGGGAGATGAGACGTTGCGCATGGCTCTGCATCAGCTTGTGCTCCTGGCAATGGCTTGTCAACGTTCGTGGGCCCGGGAACAACGCGATGGGACGCACGGGAGGGGAGAGATCTCTACTTCGGGGCGCTTGGGCACGAAATCGAAACGGACAGGAAAACGCCGGGAGTCCTCCCGCGAGAAACCCGGCAGGATGTTACAACCGCCAAGGAGCGTTTGCCAGATAATTCGTGGCGCAGGTTGAGGTGATCTCGTATCTGGCCGGAACGCATTACCAGACGGTCGGTCACTCCGATGCTCGTCCTCGACCCGGGCCGTCGGAGCGGAGTCGTCTAACACAAGTAGTGTTGAGAGTCGCCGCCGATAAATCGCCATAACACAAGCAACGCTCCCCATTGGGTGCGTATGCTCACCTGCTTTTTGCTTTGAAGTCTATTTACTTTCCTCCGGTTTCATCCGAACATCGCAATGGAGCAACCGAGCAACCGGGCAACCTGCTTCAGCGGCGGTAAAGAAAAGAAGCGGACCCGTGAGCGAGTTCGCTAGCTTCTTGCGACCTTCACAGTATGAACATCTTGATTGCGGTCGTTAGCGGCTTTGTCGGAGCAATTGTTTTCGGCTTTGCCGGATTCCTGTTGTCCTACGGCATCGCGCGCGCCCGATTTTGGCGGACGCGGAATCACCGCTGCCCCCTACTGCGGCCACCCGCTGGTTCTCAGTGGAACGGATTCACGATCTGTAAACCTTCGAATTCTCGCCCGGCTTGCATGTCCTCGGAAAAAAGCACGCTACAGCCGGCTTGCTTCGCCGCGCGCAGGATGAGCGCATCCCAGAAGGAAAAGCCGTGCAGCCGATGCAAATCGATAGCGGCCAGAATGTCGGCGAGCTCGGGAACAACCACATCGAACTCGGCGAGCAGTTCGACTTTGCGGCGGGCCAGCCGTGGGTCAACGTGAAGTTTCCGGGTGGCAGCGACGAAATACTCCTGTAGCACCTGCAAAGAAATAACACCGGTGCCGGAGCGCCGATGTTCAGCCACCAAACCTACGGCGCGCCGCTGCTTGCCCAGGCTCGCTTTATCGTCCGTATAAAGCAGGACATTGGTATCAAAGAAGCTACGAGCGCTCATGCAGCTCGTTCCGGTTGAACCGCCACCCGCGCGAGTGGCCCGTGCCCGACAGACGCTGGAACTCTTCAACGCTTGCTTCGGGATCGTCGGCGCCAGCCAGCCGTTGCAGATATTCCCGGACCAGTTGGTTCAGACTCTTGCCCAGCGCATCTGCCTTCTTTCGTGCTCGAGCGACCAGTTGCTCGTCAATTGAAAGCGTCACATTCATGAGCACAGTATATGTGCGCACGTATTCGGTGTCAAACGTGCTCGGGAAGCGGCTGAGGTGGCGAGTGGGCAGCCAGCCCGGGATTGCGGAGTCATTCGGGATCAAGCCGCAACGCGGCGAGATGAAGTTAGGCGGGGCTCAGCCTCTGCGCGAGAACTAGCTCTGACCTACGGCGGTGGAGCATCACACACGAAAATCGAACCCCGAAGGGGTGGAAGTGCAGTTAGCCCAGGACGGAGCGGAGCGGAGTCCTGGGTGAAGCGGAAAAAGACCCGGAGCCCCGTAGGGGCGGCACATCACCCGGGCTCTTCAGCACGCGAGGGATCTGCCGTTTCGAGTTTTCAGCAGCCTGTCTAGCCAGAAGTGCGCTTAACCCAACTGGATTCACAGGGCGGCAGCGATGCCGCCCTCTCTGCTATCCGGGTAGAGTTGGCATTCAGTCCTGTCGCAACTCCGCCGCGGCAATATTCGCGCCTCTCGCAACTGGCGTAATGTGGACTATATCGTAAGTGATTGCGGCTCGGATTTTCCTTTCCGAGGTTACTTGCGATATCGCCTGATTAGAACAGTTATCTTGAAACGACCCCAACGACAACGAGATAGTCTGTCCTGATGAAACGCTCTAGCGCAGTGTTGGAACGAGTGCTTCAATTCGAGTAGGGAGCGCATGGTCGGCGTTCACAGGGACCGATTATCAGCCTCTTGGGGATGAAGGAAGAGAACAAGCCTTACGAAACAGACCTGTTAAGAGACACTTACTGCTCTGTGGGAATCGAGAGCAACGCGAAGCTGATTCTCGCTTGGCATTTGGGGCGTCGCAGCACCCACGATGCGCGGCTATTTGCGGAGAAACTGCGCATGCCACGCTTTTTGCAGACAGAACAACTCGCATGGGTTTCGAGCTTGCATTTTTCATGAACTCCCTTCATGATTTCGGATTGTCACGCAGGAGCCCATGAATGACTACTTTCCGCAGAGACATCCAGATTGTAATGTTAATGATGGTTGCCGTTGTCTTGTTTGCAGGTGCAGCCCTTTGCCCAGCATCTGCACAAACCCGGTACGAGTCCGTTTACAACGGACACAGAATTATCTATCCAGAATCCAGCATCCCCTGGCCCGGTCGCCCTCACACGAACTACTTTTTTGTCGACTCCGATCAACCGGCCCCTCACCCCCCCCCGGGTGATGAAACTCCTGGGTCGGTAGCCTGCGTGTATCAGTTGGTGGCTGGACCAACAGGGTGTCCGATTGCCACGAGCACAACAGTACCCACCGGTGGTATCGGCGCCATTGCCATCGTCGACGCAGGTTACTACCCGACTGCGCAGTCCGACTTGGACGCCTTCGACACCTACTTCGGTATTCCGGCTACGACCATTACGCAGGTCTGGCCCGGCCCGATACGGCCACCCGTTTACCGTGATTGGGAGGTCGAGGAAGCATTAGATATCGAGTGGGCTCACGCCATGGCGCCGCAGGCCAAGCTGTTCCTGGTCGTATCGACCTTGTGTCAAAGCCAGGGGTGCGCAACGGATCCGAATTGGCAAGCGGTGCAACTCGCCGGAAGCCTAGTGGCTAACAACGGCGGCGGCGTGGTGAGCATGAGCTTTGGCGATGCGGAGATTTCTCAGGAAACTGGCTTTGATCAATACTTCACTCACCCGGGTGTCGTCTACTTTGCAGCCTCCGGCGATTCGGGACTTGGCGTGAGCGGCTATCCGGCAGCGTCACCGAACGTTGTGGCGGTTGGAGGTACTTATTTCAACCGCGACCAAAACGGAAATTTTACTTATGAGCAATACTACACTGGCGGCGGAGGGGGCGACATTAGTCCATACGAGCCCCGTCCCAGCTATCAGAATGGCATTGCAAGTATCGTAGGAAACCATCGCGGCTATCCTGATGTCGCTTCCGACTTTTGTTGCGCTGCCATTTACCTCAATGGCTGGACTTCCGTCGGAGGTACCAGTTGGTCGTCTCCTACCTTTGCTGGTATCGTGAACGCGGCCGGCAGCCGACAACAGTCGTCCTTGGCGCAGCTCACCACCATGTACAACGAGCTGGCCAATCCCCTCGGATACCATGCTCATTTCAACGACATCACGACCGGTGATTCGCGTTGCAAAATTGGTTGGGACCTGTGCACCGGCCTCGGCTCCCCCAAGACTTACGCCGGCAAGTAACCAACGAGGCTCCCCCGGCTTGCCGGTTCGATCTGGTCAAGACGGGGCCTTTGCCCGCCGGGGGCCCACACATTCGCGTCGTTTGCGAATGTGTGGGAAGCCAGAGGAGGGGCACACGATTCTCACCCCGGCCTTTCAGCCCGCAAGGGATCTGCCGTTTCGACTTTTTCAGCCGCCTGTCTAGTTTGGTTAGCGAATCCCCGCGCCTCAAGCTTGCCTGTCCATCTGTTCGACATATTGGGCGCGCGCTGCGCTGGCCTCAAATGGATCCGCAAAGTACTGCGTCTCCCGCGCAACCTGGTCGCCGCTGAACTCCATGATGCTCACCGTGTAGGATGGCTTGCCGTCATAGGACAGGATGAATTCGGTGACCCAAAGATCACCGCCGCCAATGATTCGCTGGACAGTAAAGCGCTTCTTGTTCGGCTGGATCGAGCGCGTGATCTGTATGTTGCGGCGACCGCGGATTCGCTCGCCTGACTGTGGGTATTCCAGCACCGCGTCCTCGTGATAGATGCGGTGCTCCGCTTCAAAATCGTTGGCATCGGAGGCCGCCCAATGCTGATCCAGTGCCGCACGTATCTGTTGATCTCGCATCGTATCCTCCTGCGTTAGGGGGAAGCTTAGTCCCAGTCATGGCCCGGTTTCAAGGGGATCAAATTCGTACCTTGAAAATTGCCTCGAAGCCTTTGGATTTGTAACCACTGGCCTATACGGCGAACCTGCCCCTTTGTCGATCGGCACGGAAGCCTGTGCGGGAGATCAACTTCACTCGCGACTGTGCTGGGGGTCACTGACAAACGTTCGCCGAAGCTGTGAAATTCTGGTGGGTATCTCGGGAGACGATTCCCAGGCCTATTTTCCACGCCGTCCGATTCGCGCCCATGCGGCGAGAAACAAGACCTCCGAACTTCTTCTCCCGGGGAGTCCCAGTGCGCCCTTGTTTTTCTCGGATCATTTCATTTTGCAGCAGCCTCACGGTAAAGGCAATGCACCGACTTTCGCGCCACAGAGAATTCCCATGCCGAAACTTCGAACCTGTCCGGCGATGCTATTCGTCGCCTTCCTGTTTTGTAGCGTAATTGTGTCGTCCGCCCAGAGCACCTTCTTCACATCTCTGGCGAGTTTCAACGGGACGGACGGTGCTGACCCTTATTTTATGTCTCTCGTTCAGGGTACCGACGGCAACTTCTACGGGACAACCTGGATGGGCGGCAATATCAACTGCCCCGGCGGTGGGTGTGGCACAATTTTCAAAATCACCCCCGCGGGCGCGCTGACCACGCTGTACAGCTTTTGCTCCCAAACGAACTGCGCTGACGGCTGGTCTCCTTACACCGGGCTGGTGCAAGGCAGCGACGGAAACTTCTACGGGGTAACTCTCTACGGCGGAACAAACTGTGTCCCCCATGGCTGTGGCACGATTTACAAGATCACTCCCGCGGGCACGCTGACGACCGTGTACCCCTTCGACGGCTCGGAGGGTACATACCCTGCCGCCCCCCCGGTACAAGCCAGTGACGGAAACTTCTACGGGACAACACTGTGGGGCGGGGCCCACGGCGATGGCACGGTCTTTAAAATTACGCCCGCGGGCACGCTTACCACCCTGCACAGCTTCGACGGTACCGACGGCGGATACGTCTTGGGGGGTCTAGTGCAAGCCACCGACGGGAACTTCTACGGGACAACTTATGTGGCAGGTGCCTACGGGCATGGCACAGTCTTCAGAATTACGCCCGCGGGCACGCTTACCACTCTGCACAGCTTCGACGGCATCGACGGCGGATACGCCATGGGCGGCCTAGTGCAAGCCACCGACGGGAACTTCTACGGGACCACCAACGGGGGCGGAACCTATGACAAGGGCACGGTCTTCAAAATCACCCCCGCGGGCACGCTGACCACGCTGCACCTCTTCGAGGGCTCGGAGGGTGCCTACCCTTCCGCCGCCCTAGTACAAACTAGTGACGGGAACTTCTACGGGACCACCGACGGGGGCGGAACCTATGACAAGGGCACGGTCTTCAAAATCACCCCAAGCGGAACGCTGACTACGTTGCACAGCTTGGAAGGCTCCGACGGCGCGTTGTGTCTCGGTGGCCTGGTGCAAGCCACCGACGGGAACTTCTACGGGACAACTTACGTGGGCGGAGCCTACGGATATGGCACGATCTACCGCCTGGGTTTAGTTCGCAGCTGCGCAACCTGCCGTCCGTGAGTTGCAGATGAGGTTTGTCGTAGCGGAACGAGGAAGTCGGTTCCTAGCGCGGCAAAGCTCGCCAATGCCCGAAGTTAATGTAAGATCGCCGTATCACAATCGAACTCGCCCATTGGATGTGTGTGGACTAAACGTCTTCTACAAACCTCGTACTCATCGAGTAGTGTAAAGCTCTACGCGCTCGCCGCAACCAGCTTCGCATCCTCTTCGTGGAAGCGCACCGACACTAGCTTCGACACCCCCGGCTCCTGCATGGTGACGCCGTAGAGCACCGGCGCCATGCCCATCGTCTTCTTGCTGTGGGTGATGATGAACTGGGTTTGCGAGCTCAGTTCGCGCACCAGTTCGGTAAAGCGGCCCACGTTGGCTTTGTATTTCGTATCCGAGATTACAAAGATAACCGCCGTTATCGCCAGCGAGCTGCCCACGACAATTCCCGCAGTCCGGTTGTGTCACTCGTCCGAAGGTTGATTGTCTGACACACGTGAACGGGCACTTCAGATTCTCGGGATACGGTTTCGCAAGTCACCCACTTCAATTCTTGCCATGTGCCCGTTACCAGCTTCTCGAACACTCTCCACTCAGACAAACCACACACAGTCCCACACCACAAGGAAGTCCCGGTGAGTGCCAATGTTCTATTTTGATTGAAGTACACGTCAGAGAGCGTGACCAAATCCGACGCGCCCGGAAACCGGGGATTTAAGGCTACGTCGCCGTTCGCGTTGGAGCCCCGTTCTATCCTGAATTCGCGAGCCTCACTGCCACTCAGCAGGGCAAAGGGTTTAGTGATTGAGAATGCCGGTTTGAGCTGTCGAGGACTGGACTTGCGGCGTTCGTAATCGAGCAGCACCTCGTGGAATTCCGCCTCGCGTCCCTT
Source organism: uncultured Acidobacteriaceae bacterium (assembly GCA_963785825.1). GTDB lineage: Bacteria > Acidobacteriota > Terriglobia > Terriglobales > Acidobacteriaceae > Bog-257. The sequence continues at coordinate 1,149,624 of CAWAWQ010000006.1, forward strand.
GGATGGTTTCACGCATGGCTCTTCCGGCAAACCTAACGTGGAAGTTGTTGTCTCGATGTAATATCGCTCGTTGTCGTCAGGCCCGTGGCTAGTCTTCATGTGTGATAGCACGAGTGAGTAGATCGCATAGGTGTCTTTATCCCTTCCCGACGCCGGCGAATCAACGGTCTGCGATAGGCCGTATGGTAAAGCGCCAAGGATCAGGTAAAGCATCCCGCAGAGTGTACTTTTCATACAAAAACAATATATACGGTCTGAGCGGCAGCTCCACTCCAAATAGCGAGCTCAAAATCGCCATATCACAACCAACCGCGCCGATTAGACGTGTAATCTCAGCTTCTCCACGAGCCGTAGCCATCGCAGCGGCGTAAGGCCTAAGCGCTCGCCGCGACCAGCTTCGCATTCTCTTCGTGGAACCGCACTGACACCAGCTTGGACACGCCCGGTTCCTGCATGGTGACGCCGTAGAGCACCGGCGCCATGCCCATCGTCTTCTTGCTGTGGGTGATGATGATGAACTGGGTTTGCGAGCTCAGTTCCCGCACCAGTTCGGTGAAGCGGCCGACGTTAGCTTCGTCCAGCGGCGCGTCAACCTCGTCGAGAATGCAGAACGGGCTGGGCTGGTACTGGAAGATGCCGACCAGCAGCGCCAGCGCAGTCAGCGCCTTCTCGCCGCCTGATAGCAGCAGCACATTTTGCAGCTTCTTGCCCGGAGGCGACGCGACCACGTCGATGCCGCTGTCCATCGAGTTCTCCTGGTCGGTCAGGCGCATAAAGCCCTGCCCGCCGCCGAACAGCTTGCTGAAGGTGCGGCCAAAGTTTTCGTTGATGATGTTGAACGCCTCTTCGAACTTCTGCCGCGAGATGGTGTCGATCTCCCGGATGGTGCTCTGCGTGTTCTCGATCGACTGCAACAAATCCTGCCGCTGCGTCTCCAGGAATTCGTGGCGCTGCGCGGTCTCCTTGTACTCCTCCAACGCCATCATGTTAACCGGGCCCATGTTCTCCAGGCGGGTACGCATCTCGCGATAGGTATTGTCTTCGTTGGCCAGCTCCTCCCCCGCAACGCGCGGCACAGCAGCATCGGCCATCAACTCTTCGCGTGGTAGGCTCAACTCCTGCACGCAGGTTTCTGCCATGTGCTGCACATCCGACTGCACCCGGGCTTGCGCGGCAGAGAGTTCGCCACGGCGGTCGCGCGCGGCATCCAAGGCCTCGCGCGCCGACTTCAGGGCGTCTTCCAGCTCCACAATGCGGACTCGGACGGCTTGCAGCTCCTGCTGTAGTTCGATATCGCGCTGCTGCGCCAGTTCGCGCTCGGCGGTCCAGGTAACGACCTGGTCCGCGAGCCGCAGGTTCTCCGCTTCGCGCTGCTGCTTTTCGGCAGCGGCAGAGTCCAACTGCGATTTCAGCTTGGCCAGATGGGACTCGACCTCGCCGAGCATCGCTTCAATGCGTTGCACCGCCAGCATGGCGCCACGGCGGCGCTCTTCCAGGGTTGCCAGTGCGGCGCGCGCCTCGCTCGCGAGTTGCACCGCTTCATCCCGCCGCACGCGCAACCTTTCCAGGCTGCTCTGCGCGGCCTGCATCTCGGCTTCGAGCAGGCGCTGTTGCTCTTCCCGTTGCGCAAGTTCGTTCTGCTGCGAGGCCATCAGCGCTTCGCACTCAGCACGTTCTTCGCCCACACGGTGCAGCTCGCGTTCATAAGTGTTGAGCCGCTCGCGAATGCGCGTCATCTCATTTTCGAGCTGGCGCAGCGTGTGTTCCGAGGTCATCGCCAGGCGCTCGGCCTCACGCTTCTCGTCTTCCAGGCGATCCAGCAGCTTCGATAAATCGGAGATCTCGCGACCCAGCACCGCGATGAAGGTTTCCTTCTCGCCGATCACGCGCTCCAGCTCGCCCATTTGCAGCAGCACCTCGCGCAACTCGCGCTTCATGGAGAGCGGCCCTTGGCTGCGCTGCTTGCCGCCGGTGACGGTCACGTTGTGGAAGCACTCGCCCGATTGCGAGAGGAAGAAGGCGTCGGGATTTTCCAGCGCCAGGTTGCGCCCGACCTCCGGATCGGGGACGATGTAGCCGTTGCCCAGCTTGGGCAGAATCACCTCCAGCGATTTGCCGAAGCCGTTGAGCACGCGAATGCAATTCTTCAGCGGCACGACTGTGTCGCCGTGCGAGACGTGATGGGTCGACTCGTTAAACTGGAACGAAAACTTCGCCTGCGAATCTTCGGGATGGACCAGGAAGGTGGCGCGGCCATCGACATCGCTGCGCAGCAGGCGCAGCCCTTCGTCGGCGGCGTCCCAGGACTTCACCACGATGTAATTCAGCTCGTCGCGCAGGAAATCGTCGACCACAGGTTCGTAGCGGTCTTCCACTTCCAGGAAGTCGGCCAGCACCCCGGCGGGCGCGCGGCCACCCTGGAGCGCTCCCGAGGTAAACAGCTTGCGCACCGACTCAGTGGCATAGCCGTGCTCGGTGATGACAGCTTCCAGCGACCCTTTCTTGCCCATCAAGCCGGCATACTCGCCGCGCAACGAATCAAGGTGCCGTTTGGCTTCGGTTTCGGCGCCGCGCTTCTCATCAAGGCTCTGGCGAGTCGCTGCGATCTGTGCAGTCAGCGCATTAATGCGCTGCGAAGCGCTTTCGAATTCCAGCCCAAGCTGGCCGCGCTGTCCCCCGAAATTTTCCAGCTGCTGATTGGCCGCGGTAGTTTCATCGTGCAGACGTTGCGATTCGCGACCCAAAGCAGCCAAACGCTCCTCGGCTTGCGCCATGCGATTGCGAACGTTCGCGAGCACAGAAACGGTTTGCAGAATTGCGTCGCGACGCTGTTCCTGCTGCCGTTCGATCTCGGCCAGGGCCGCCGATGCCTGCGTCGCCTCCTGCTGCCGCTCCTCCGAGTTCTGTTGCGCATTGGCGACGTCGCCACTCGCCGACTCCAGCGTAGCGCGGTCCGTCTCCAGCTCCTGCTGTAAGCGCGCCTGCCGCTCTTCCGTGTTGGCAATCTCGGCTTGCGCTCCGGCGGAGCGCGCGTCCAGCTCTGCGCAACGCTCTTCGTTGGTGCGCCGGCGCGCGGCCGCGCGGTCCAGGTCCAGCACCAGCGAATTCAGCTGCTCGCGATTTTCCTGCGCTTCGCGCTCGATGGCATAGCCGCGCTGGGTGCCTTCCGCGTGCTCGCTCTCCATTTGCTGCACGGCTTCACCGCGGTCGCGGATCTCGCCGGCAACCTCCGCGAGCTGCTGCTCGAGGGCTGAGCTTTCTGCATCAAATTGTGCGAACTTGCTGGCCAGCACGATGCGCAGCTTGTCGCGCATCTCGTCGCGCAGCTTCGCGTAGCGCTCGGCCTTCGACGCCTGGCGCTTCAGCGAATTCATCTGCCGCGTGACTTCGTTGAAGATGTCGTTGATGCGCGACAGGTTGAGCTTGGCATCTTCCAGGCGCGCCTCGGCCAAGCGCTTGCGCGCTTTGTACTTCGTGATCCCCGCCGCCTCTTCGATGATGGCGCGACGATCGGTGGGCTTGCTGCTGAGAATCTGCCCGATGCGGCCCTGCTCGATGATGGCGTAGGACTCCGGACCAAGGCCGGTACCCATGAAAATATCCTGAATGTCGCGCAGTCGGCATAGCTTGCCATTCAGCAGATATTCACTCTCGCCGGAACGAAAGAGCCGACGCGTGATCTGGATTTCGCCGGCCTTGAGCGTGCGCTTGAATTTGCGCCGGCGAATCTTGAGCACGACTTGAGGTTGCTCGGTTGACTCTTGGTTCTCCCACCCGGCCGTTGCGGTTGGCGCAACGGATTCCTCGTCGCCCAGGCCGGGACGAACCTCTTCCGAATAACGCTCCCCTTCCGCCGCGCTCGCCGCGCGCAGCGCAGACTCATCCCAATCGTCCTCGGGCAGCTCGTCCTGGATGTCGATGTCAGGCTCGGCCACGTCGCCGTACACTTCGGGGTCGACCAGCGTGAGCGAAACCTCGGCCATACCGGTGGGCTTGCGCTCGCGCGTCCCGGCGAAGATCACATCCTGCATGTGAACCCCGCGCAGCAGTCGCGCCGATTGCTCGCCCAGCACCCAGGAGATGGCGTCCGAGATATTCGACTTGCCGCAGCCATTGGGACCGACGATGGCAGCGATACCTTCACCCTGAAAACGCAAGTCGGTGCGGTCGCAGAACGACTTGAAGCCGAGAATTTGCAGCTTCTTCAGTTTTAGCAATGCCTACTCCTTGCGCGCGTCGATGCCGTCGCGATACCCCAACCCCACGAGCGGCACCACCCCTTCGCTTTGCCTGAATCAACCCAACTCTACGTCCGAAGCCTAAAAGGGGTCAAGACGCAAAATACCATATTTAGGGGCTCGCTTGTGGAAACCACAGCATCTTGCACCGCACTTGCAACAATCTGATGCAAAATGGGAGAGGAAAGGCGGCGAGGCGGACGAAGCACCAGAACAAGTGCAGTTTAGCCCGCGGTACAGGCCGCCATCAACAAGAAAGGCCCGGGAGTATCCGCGCGGTTATCCTTACATCAGGTTGCCGAGGGAGATGTTCGGATGAAACCGGAGGAAAGCAAATAGGCTTGTAAGCAAAAGAAGGTGAGCATACACACACCCACTGGGGAGCGTTGCTTGTGAAATCGCGAATTCACGCCAGTCTATCGCCGAAAACGCTCTATCCCCGTGGCGTCTTCAAAATCTGCACGATCGCCATTATTGTGTTCCAATTCCGTGTCGTGGCCGGTACACCGAACAACTTATCGATCTTGCCAAGATAGCTGATTGTCTTCATGTGTCGGCGGTACATCCCAAAGGCGAATTGTCCTTCCGAGGCCAGCACTCGCACTAACCACTCTCGGTCAGCCGGAAACGTGACTGGCAGCGACACCCGGACGCCACCGGCTTTCGAAAGGATGCTCACGAACCGCACAACATCCGGGGCTGAAGCAACAGCTGCGAATGGATTCTCCGTCTCCAGGCGGATAAGATCGCGGCCATCGCACAGCACAACCTCCGCTTCAAATGGCACTTTCCGGAGCAATGCAGCACGAAACGCTGCACGAGATTTAGGTCTACGAACGACAAACGTTCCCGCAGCACCGACACTCACCACATCAAAGTCACTCAGTTCTTGTGCGAGAATGCTTGGGCGAAACGTCCTATGTCCGCCGACATTCACACCTCGGAGGAAAGCGATGAGAGTCATTGCGGAAACTATGCGAAACAGTCCCAGGAGCTGAACAACGGGATATGGTAGACGATACCCCGGCAGCTGATCATCTGTGTAATGCGATATTACGTTAATTCGGGAAAGGATGCTTATAAACTGGGCCGATTCTCAGCCGGGTTCGATGAGAGCTGTGGCGATGTTACGCCAGCTGCCATGGTTCAACTCGCCCTTTGGAACGTGACTCCGCGTGCGGACTGTGAGTAGAGAGTCAGTCCGTACAATCGATTGTCGGCAGAAAATTGGAACACGAGCGTTCCGAGGTCGCCGGCCTGGAACTCGTTCGTCGCCACCGGAGTGAGGGTGACTGGCGGGTGATCGCCGAACGTCAGAACCAGCGCACGATTCGAGAAAGCAATCGTGTATCTTGCCTGCAACTCCTGACTGATGAAGCTGCCGGCAAATCGGCGGAGTGCGGATTCGGTCATTTTGATCTCTGGGACGCGATAGCCCGCGAAGAACTCCTCACCCTGTAAGGTGAGCGTCGCCGTCATGTTGCCATTCTCCGCTCGGAACACGATGGGGTTTCCGACGAGATCGGAAAACTCATTCGGGCCTAAACGCCGTAGGTTCGATCCCCATGCAACAAGTCCGCCGTTGCTTTCGGTAAAGGTGTAGATCATATGCGTGCGCGGATCGAGGTAGGTGCCGACAAAGGGAGCTGGATCGGGAAAGGAATGAGACGAGGAAAGAGTACCGTCGTCTTGCTTCAATTCTTTTGCGAGGTACAGATCGGAGATTTTGCGCGCAAGACCTTCGACATCGGCATTTGCGATGCTGCAAAGCAGCGCAACGCTGAACTTCTGCTCGGGAAAGCGTAAGAGTTCGGTGCGAAACCCAAACGTGCCGCCGCTATGTTCCACGGTTTTCAGACCACGATAGTCGCCGAGCCAAAGCCCCAATCCGTAGTTGATCGTACGACCGTCGCTCAAGGCGCCGTGGGTTTGCAGTTCCTCCCCAAGTGCTCCCTTGCCGAGCTTGTTCGAATAGAAATTGCGATCCCAGAGCAAGAGATCGTCGACATTGCTCATGAGGCCACCACTTCCTACGATATCGAACATCGTGGACCAGTCCACACGGAAGGTTCCATCTTTACCGGATTCGTAAGCTGCAACACGGTTCGGGACGACTACGCTGTTGTTGTCGTAGAAGAGCGTGTGCTTCATGCCAAGCGGTACGAAGATGTTTTCGGCTGCATATTCGGCCAGTGTTTTTCCGGTAGCCCGCTTTACTACTAACCCAAGCAAAAAGTAGTTCGAGTTGCTATAGACGAACTCCTTCCCTGGGACGTTGTTCAAGCCCTTCTGCCGAGTAATTAGCCCAAGAACATCGTCGGAGGAAGAGAGCGTAGCGATATCGCGGCCCGCAAGATAGGTGAGCGCTAAAAAGTCTCGAATGCCACTGGTCTGATGCAGTAGCTCCCGCAAAGTTATCGTTTGACCATAGTCGAGAAGCTCCGGGATAAACTTGCGTATGTCATCGTCAAGTGAAAGATGGCCTTGCTCCTTCGCAAGGACAACGCTGGCCGCCGTGAATTGCTTTGAAACCGAAGCCATGTAGAACACCGACTGCGATGTAAGCGGAACTCCAAGTTCGAGGCTGGCTTCCCCATACGAGTTTTGATAGACGAAGTTGCCGTTGCGAATCACACCGATGGAGCATCCGGGGGAATGCGGTTTGTCGTACGCCGCGAAAAGCGCATCGACCTGTTGTGGAGCCACGTCGGCTGCGAACGTGGAAATGGCCGGAACAAGGAACAGGACAAGGACGAGTAGTTTCCGCATTGGAGGTATGAGTATACGGCGCGGACTGCGAGCGTTCTGCTGCTCAGTGACGAATCACAGGCGGCACTTTATCTCAATTGAGACACCAACTCCAGCCGAAGCGATTGTTGGCGAGCTTCCCTAAAGCTGCGCCGCCCCTTCAGAACCGCAGATCCCTCTGCTCCGCTTTGCTCCAGTCGGGATGACAAACAGGGGGAGGCTTCGCTCCGGTCGGATGGGGAATGTCGATAGGCTTCGCTCCCCGTCGTGGATTCGCACTCAGCCGCTAGCGCGGACGCAAGTCCGCCAGGGCACCCTCGATGCGCTCCAGTTCTTCGCGAATCACACGAATCGCCTGATGGTTGCTGGGATGAGGCACGGGGGTGAGCGCTTCTACAGCATGGCGAATTTTATGATTGCGGTCCCATATCAGGTTGATTCTGTAGGAGGTCTCGATGCGGTGTTGATAGATTCTCCGCACCAGCTTGGTGACGATCCAGGCAAAGGCGAGACCGAATAATGTTTCGATGGGGAGGCGGTCGGTGGCGCCGTCGAAATCAAAGAACGCCAGCCGATAGACGGCTTCGCCCAAGCCGAGGGAGGCGAAAATGACGCCCATGCCGATCAATGCCATGGTCAAGCGGTCCGCAGGCCGAAGCTCTAAGCCCGATTGCCCGCCATCACGATTCTGCTCGAATACCATTGCTGCCCCCAGAAAATTACATAATTGCCCACGATTCCTATTGTGCTACGATTCCGCTCTTTTTTGCACGAGCTTTTGGCAGACAACCGGTGCAATCTTGCGACAGAGTGCGGTCATAGGCGGAAGTGCTGCCGGAACAATTCGTCCAGGGAATGCTCGCCGCGTTCCCGGACGGCAGCGGATATCGATTCGCGGACGGCTTCGTTTTGCCGATAGATGGCCAGCGCAGCGATTGCATCGGCGGCGATTTGGGGATTGCCGGTCTTTACCAGCGAGCGCAAAAAGTCGATGGGCTCTTCAAGACGTAAGGCCGCAATGGCCGTCAGCAGCAGCTTTCGCCGCGGGCGGCCCACAGTTCGCTCCCACTTTTCTTTGAGCACGGCGAAGGCCGAGCTCAGGCGCGATTCACCCAGGGCCCAGATTGCGGCCTCGGAAGTGATCTCATCGTCGTCATCGAGGTATCTCGCGACGAATGGCAGAGAAGATTCCGGAGCGGCCGCCAGCAGCCCCGAAAAGCATTCGCCCAAGACCTCGGGTTCCTCGTCGCCGGTCAGAATTTTCAGGCGAAGCAACAGAGCGCCTGCCTCGCCGCCATTGGTTGCAAGGGCGCGAACCGCACCCAGTCGCGCGGGTGGCTCGGGATCGACCAGCAGCGACAGCACTTCCGCCAGCGCATCACGGTAGCGGGTCCGCACCAGTCCCTGCGCGCTCATGCCGCGAAGCGCAGCTGCGGTATCGACGGGCGGACCGAACGAGGCCTCCCGCTGCACATGCCGCAGCCCCTGCAAGTAAATCTCTGGTTCGCGGTAGTCCATCTCGTAAAGTGCAGCAACGATTTCGGTGATGGCGGCACAACGTTTGTCGAGCTGTTGCGGATTGGTCATCAGCCGTTGGAAGGCCGCAACCAAGTCCGGAACCAGTTCCGATACTCGCAGCTCTCCGGCAATTTTGGCCGCCTTCGCCACCACCAGGTTCGAGCGGGCGCGAAGGTGCGAACGCAGCTCGCGGGTTACGACTTCGGGGCTGGCCTGGCCGCGCAGCTCTCCCAGTTGGTTCAGCGCCTTTTCGATAGGATCGGATTTAGCCATGGCGGAGGAACTTGCCGGGCACGGCCCTCCGGCGATGATGATAAGCCTCCGAGTGGGAAACGCATCCGCGCCGCGCAACCATCCACGTTGCGCTTGAGGCGATTGTATATACTGGGAAGCCTTGACCCAGGACCATAGGAGCCTGATCCTTCAATCTCCTCGGTACACCTACGGGTTGATCCAATCGTCTCGCCAGGAAGCTTGATCTTGCACTGCTGGTAAACCGGTGGAGGGAAAATTTTGCAGGTCTTTAAGTGGATGAGTTCTGCGCTGGCAGCGGCAGTGTGGCAGCGGGCTTTGCTAGGTGCCTGCGTCTTCTTCCTGTTTTCCGGGCACGCTTTTGCTCAGACCACCCAGAATGAGGAAGGTAGCCTCAAGCACTATATCCACGCTGTACCGAGATCACCCGCCGACTACCATCCCATCACACCGCTTGGACGGCTGGAATGGTTTACGCGTTCCACGGTGGGCCCCAGGAGCCTGGTTGCCGGTCTATTCTCCGCCGGTTTCGGCACGGCAACCAACCGTCCCTCCGAATACGGACCTCATTGGGAGGGCTTTGGAAAGCGTTATGGCATGCGCCTGACGGGTGTATCCACGGGAAATGCCATTGAAGCCAGCTTGGGAGCGGCCTGGGGCGAAGATCCGCGTTACTTTCATACCGTGCACCAGCCCTTCGGTGCGCGCGCAAAGAATATCGTCGATCTTACCTTCCGCGCCTACCATCCGGATGGAGAGCGTCACCTGGCCTATGCAAGGTTTGTCGCCACATTCGGAAACAACTTTCTTTCCAATACCTGGCGCGCGCAAAGCGAAGCTGACTGGCAGCACGCGCTGCTTCGTACCGCCGAAGGCTTTGGCGGCCGCGCGCTCTCCAATGCCGTCAGCGAGTTCGTTCCCCAAGTGTGGAGGAAGATACGTCACCAGCCCGATCCGTTTTCCACCGAGTCGAATCCCTGATGTGCGAATGAGCACACGTTGTTTGCGCGAGAGGGGCCATGCCTAACTGCATCGTTGTTCAAAGTTTGCTGAAGGAAGTCGAGATCCCAAAGGATGGCACGCTAAGCCGAACTCTCTACCGCGATGATCACGTCAAGATCGTGCTCTTCGCGTTTTCCGGCGGACAGGAACTCTCGCAGCACACCGCTTCCGTGCCTGCGATGATTGAGATTGTTCAAGGCGAAGCCCGGGTGACTTTCGACGGCGAGGAGAGAGAATTTTCCACCGGATCGTGGGCGTACATGGATGCCAATCTGCCTCACGCCGTCTACGCGCGAACCGACGTGGTCATGTTATTGACCATGCTGACCGGAGCGGAGAAGAAATAAAGCTGAGGAGAGTCTGATTAAGTGCCGGCGAAGTCCCTCAGGGGCTAAAGTTCAGCTTGATTCAGGCATTTACGGACGGCCTGAAAGGCCGTCCCCTTCGAAACTTCGACTTAATCAGAGCTTCCCTGAGGAAACTCTGATCGAGTTGAACTGAAGTCCCATAGCGGCTAAGGCCGTAGTGATTTTGCGGCATTTTACGGACGGCCTGAAAGGCCGTCGCCTTCGACAGGCGGATTTAACCAGAATTTCCTTAACGATTGTGGGATTTCGCGCCGTTCGTCACCAGCTTCAGGAACTCGGCATGCACGCGCCTGTCGGCGGAAAGCTCGGGATGAAAGGTCGCGGCCATCACCCTTCCCTTGCGCACCAGCACCGGATCGTCGCCGCGCTTGGCCAGCACTTCTACGCCTTCGCCAATCTTCTCGATGCGCGGGGCGCGAATGAACACCATCTCTAACGGACCACCACCGAGCGCGCTGCTGGTTTCCACAATCGCAGAGTCGATCTGCCGCCCATAGGCGTTGCGCCGAATCGTCATATCGATAGCGTTCAGGCCTGGCTGATGCGGATTTTCTACTTCGCGCGCCAGCATGATGGCGCCTGCGCAGGTGCCGAACGTCGGTTTGCTATGTACGAATTCGCTCAACTTGCGGAAGGTGCCTTCACCCAGGAGCTTAAGAAAGGTGGTGGACTCGCCGCCCGGAATGACCAGCCCATCGATTTCGTCGAACTGCTCGGCCTTGCGCACCAGCACGACGTCGGCGCCCAGCTCTTCCAGGCGGCGGCGGTGAGCATCGAAATCACCCTGCAGGGCGAGAACACCGATTTTCATGGGGACGCTATTCGCTATTCGTTTTCCAGCTGTCAGCTGTCAGCCATCAGCCGTCAGCTCTCAGCTCTCAGCTGATTGTGCCTGCGCAATTAGAAGATGCATCCAAACAGCAGAAAGGCGCGACCGAAGCCGCGCCCACTGACAACTGGCAACCGACAACTGTTCTTCTACCATCCTCTGGTCTGCAGCAGATCCTTCTCCTCGATCGCGCCCACGGCCAGCCCTTTCATGGCGCCGGTCATCTGCTCGCTGACTTCGGCAAGGATCTTGGGATCGTCGAAATGGGTGGTTGCGATCACAATGGCGCGGGCCCGCGACTCGGCTTCCTCGCGCTCAGCCTTGAGAGTGAGGTCGAGCGGCGTGGCTCCGCCCTTCATGAAGATTCCCGAGCCGACGAACACGGCTTCGGCTCCCAACTGCATCATCAGCGCGGCGTCGGCCGGGGTGGCAATTCCACCCGCGGAGAAATTCGGCACCGGCAACTTCCCTGCCTTGGCTACGATGCGCACCAATTCGTAAGGCGCTTGATGGTTTTTGGCGGCGGCAAAAAGCTCCTCTTCGCTGGCTACCGTAAGTTGACGCATTTCTTTAACTATCTGCCGCATATGCTTGACAGCATGGACCACGTCGCCAGTTCCGGCTTCTCCCTTGGTGCGGATCATGGCAGCGCCTTCGGCGATTCGCCGCAAGGCTTCGCCCAGATTGCGCGCGCCGCAGACGAAGGGGACGGTGAAGGCATGCTTGTCCACATGATGCTCTTCATCGGCGGGCGTCAGCACCTCGGACTCGTCCACGTAGTCGACGCCGAGCTCCTGCAGGATTTGCGCTTCGGCGAAATGGCCGATGCGGCACTTGGCCATGACGGGAATGGAAACCTCCGCCATGATGTGCTTGATGAGGCGGGGATTGGCCATGCGCGAGACGCCGCCTTCGGCGCGAATGATAGCGGGCACGCGCTCCAGCGCCATCACCGCGCTGGCGCCCGATTTCTCGGCTACCTCGGCCTGCTCGACGCTCATCACGTCCATGATGACGCCGCCCTTAAGCATCTCGGCCAGGCCGGTCTTCAAACGCAGACTGGTGTTGCTGCCATTGTTTTCTGACATGGAACTTCTCCGATCGGGACGTGGCGCGGGGAGGCAATTCACCATTAGCGCTTAGCTAACAACGAAATGCCCGCACGGCGCGCACGATTTGAGGCGCTGTAACTCTTTATTTTACTCTGCGCGCCAGCGGTCCGTAACCCCCGGCAGATCACTGCTGGTGCCGCTCACCGATCTATCCCCCGGGCGGAAGCATCTCACAATCGTTTCGTATCGGAGCATGGCTTTCAGCCGTGCCGTAGGTCGTCCCTGGAGAGTTGAGCTTTAGCCCTTGCGTACAGTGTGCAGGGCTAAAGCCCTGAATTAATTGCAATGCATTCGGCACGACTAAAGGTCGTGCCCTGATACGAAGCAGACCATTTATGAGATGAGCCCTACGTTGCGTCGCTGTGCTTCTTCTTGAGGTATTTCGCGAACATGCGATGGGGATCGATCTCGATGAAGGTGCCCTGGCTGCTGGCCAGCACTTCGCCGTCACGGTTGCGGATTTCAGCGGCGTTGAGGTGCTCGCGTCCGTTCACCCGCACCTCCCATCCTTCGACGATGAGCGGCTTGAACAGCGGGACCGGCTTCAGGTAGCTGACTTCCATGCGGCTGGTGAGGGCGATCACGTTGCGCAGCTTGTTGACCTTGCCCATGGCCTCGTCGAGGATGGTGGCGATGATGCCGCCGTGTGCGTGTCCCGGCGGGCCAACAAAGCGGCGCTGCAAGCGGAAGCGGCACACGAAGCGCTCGTGCTCCTTGTCGAGCACAAACTTCAACCGCAGACCGGCTTCGTTTCCGGGACCGCAGCCGAAACAATGGTTGGTGAGTTGCTGTTTCTTCTTTGTCTCGTGACCGTGAACTCGTTCGTGCCGGGGCATGTAACCAAGATGAAGCAGAGTTGCTGGAAGTGCAAGGGGGCGGATCGTTGTTCGCTGGATGCTGGTCCAGCCTTGGCGCATTTGTCGAAGCTAAGAGCCAAGAATTTAGTCATTTCATCTCAATCAATGTTGGTTCGTATCAGGGCACGACCTTTACAGGTGGCTGAAAAACTCGAGAAAGCAGATCCCTCGCGGGCTGAAGCCCGCTCGTGATGACAAAAATGAAGGGTTACAACGGCGCTGCTAAAGCCGCGCCCTTTCAAAACCGCGGCCTTGGGAGTTTTTCTGGAACCTGTGAAGACGTCCCTGATACAAAGCGACTAATTGGGATGGCTAGCTAGCTGGCCACCTAAGAAACTCTGGCTAAAAGCGAATGGCGAAAAGCGCTAGGGAGAGTCTGATTAAGTGCGACTGAATTCCCTCAGGGGCTAAAAGTGTATGCGTGAAACTAACCTTTATCCTTGGCGGTGGAACATGACCTGCGAAAATCCAGCCCCGCAGGGGCGGCTATGTCGTTAGCCCAGGATGAAGCGAAGCGGAATCCTGGGTGGAGTGGGAAATTATTCCGAGCCGCGTAGCGGCGACACCGTTCTCACGGAGACACTAAAGGCCAGATTTCAAATGGCGCTGGTGCGGCGCGACTGAAGCCCGTCCCCTTTCAAAGCGTCTGGACTTATGCTGCGAACATCAGTTACAGGACACTAGCGCACACGGAGGCCAAACGCTACCCGAAAGCCACTCCTGACATCCGCCTGTGACCTACATCACATGCCCAGGTGATCTCTGCCATCGTTCGCCATTCCCCATCGCGCTATTTCTATGAAGGGAAGCAAATTCATTCTGTCGGGAAGCAGAAATGATCGATCTCAAAAAGAAGTGCTGGCGTGAAAAGGTAACCGCGGAAATCACTTTGGCCCACATACTGCAGTTTGCCAAAGAGATGGGGACCAACATGAGCGCTGCCGAAGTGGCGGAGTTCTTCAACGAAAAGGGCCGGGCCCAGGACGTCTGGACGCACATGATGCAGGCCGGCGAAGAGTACATCAAATCAAGTCTCACCGGAAGCAGAGCTGGGCTTCATAACCTGAAGCGGACCACGACACAAGTCACACCGTTTCAATAACCGGGCGTTACACTGGATACAGCTTGGGGTGAGATCCGAAGTCCCTTCCTATCGTCAGGTGACGAGCAATACCCAATACACTGCTCCGGGGTCGCTCATGCTGGCCCTCTTCGGCTCCGATGTATGCCGCCTAGAGCCCATCTTCTCCTCAGCACAGCCCAGAGTCAGGAGTCTCGTAACAGCCTCGTAAGCCTGGAAAAGTGGGAAATCGACCCGCGGAGCGGCGGCACAGGTTTTCAACAACCCTCCAAATGCTTCCGCTGCATGACCTAATTGCACACGCGAAACCGGAGAGGTGAACAGCGAAGGGCTATGCCCGCTTGTACAATGAAAGGTTTCCGATTTCCTCACAACCGCCGTTCGTAAGGAGACTTCCATTGATCGCCCGCTACACCCGCCCGGAGATGGGCCGCATTTGGAGCGACGAAAACAAGTTTCGTACCTGGCTTGATGTCGAGCTGGCTGCAACCGAAACCCTGGCAGAAGCCGGCATCGTGCCGCAGGCGGCGGCCATGGCCATTCGCGAGAAGGGCGGATTCGAGGTCGCCCGTATCAACCAGATTGAAGCCGAAGTTAAGCACGATGTCATCGCCTTTACCACCGCCGTCGCCGAGAAGGTTGGCCCGGAGTCGCGGTGGCTGCACTATGGGCTTACCTCCAATGACGTGGTCGATACCGCGCAGGCGCTGCTGGTGAAGCAGGCTTCCGGCATCATCCGCCAGGACCTACAGAAATTGAGCGCGGTATTGAAGCGCCGTGCGTGGGAGTTCAAGGACACCCCTGCAATCGGCCGCACCCACGGCATTCACGCCGAGCCCATCACCTTCGGTCTGAAGCTGGCGAACTGGTATTCGGAGGTGCAGCGCAACATCGAGCGCTTTGAGTTGGCCGCCGAACAGATGCGGGTGGGCAAGCTCTCGGGAGCGGTGGGCAACGCCGCGCACCTGGAGCCGGAATACGAGGAAGCAATCTGCAAGCGCCTTGGGCTGAACGTAGCGGCGGTGTCTTCGCAGGTGATCCAGCGCGACCGGCACGCCTTCTACGTGGCCACCCTGGCGGTGATTGCCTCTACCTTGGACAAGATCGCAACCGAGATTCGCCACCTCCAGCGTACCGAGGTGCGCGAAGCCGAAGAGTACTTCAGCGAGAAGCAGAAGGGCTCGTCGGCCATGCCGCACAAACGTAACCCGGTGACCTGCGAGCAGATCAGCGGCTTGGCGCGGGTGGTCCGCGCAAACGCCCAGGCAGCTTTCGAAAACGTTGCCCTCTGGCACGAGCGCGATATTTCCCACTCCTCGGTGGAGCGCGTGATCCTGCCGGATTCAACCATTCTGGTGGACTACCTGCTGAACAAGACGGCAAACCTCATCGACTCACTGCTGGTGTATCCCAAGCGCATGCTGAAGAACCTGGAATCGACTGGCGGGCTGGTGTTCAGCGGACAACTGCTGCTGGACCTGGTCGAGGCTGGCGTGCTCCGGGAAGACGCTTATCGGCTGGTACAGTCGAATGCCATGCGTGCCTGGAAGGAAGACCTGAATTTTCGCGATCTGATTATGAGCGATCCTGAGATCACCTCGAAGGTGAAGCGCGAGACGCTGGAGCACGCGTTTGCTTTGCAGCGCCCGCTACGCAACGTGGACAAGATCTTTCGCAGAGTCTTTGGGGAGCAGGTGCCAGAGGTTAGGGGCTAGGATCTCCTGATGGCGGTCAGAAAGTCGGCCAGTAGCCCATAGGCCGTCGTCTCCAGCGTAGGATCCTGCTCGATGATGGTCAGTTGCGGCAGAACGTCGGTTTCAAAGCTGATAATCGAGGATGTTCCTCGTACCTGCGCCAGGGGGTCGGAGAGCGGCAGTCGCTCGGGACGAACCGATCCCGACACCTTTCCGTCCAGACCACGGCGGGCGGCGCACACCAGCTTCCAGGCTTCGCCTTCCGAGCGCGCGTGGCGCAGCCGTTCCGCAGTGAGTCCTCGAATCCCTTGCCGCTGGATCTCGTCCACCTTCAGATCAGCGTGCATCAGGACGTTGGCCAGCGCCACGACCTTGACGGCGGCATCCACACCTTCGACATCGTCGCTCGGGTCAGACTCGGCCACGCCCATCTGCTGTGCCTGGCGCAAAGACTGCTCGAAGCTCAGCCCCGACTCCATTCCTTCCAGAATCACGTTGGTCGTGGAGTTTAGGATTCCGCGAAAGCTGCGAATCTCGACCGTTGGCATGGCATCGCGAAACAGGGAAAAAATGGGCACGCCATCCATGACTGCCGATTCGAACAGAAATCGCCGCCCTTTCGCCGTGGCCAGTTCGGTTAGCTCTCGGTAGGCGTGCACAACCGGGCCTTTGTTGGCGCTGATGGCATGGGCTCCGGATTCAAGTGCGGCGCGAATGTGGTCGATCGCCGGTTGTCCAGTTGCGGCGTTCAGGGATGTGGTTTCGAACAGCGCGTCGGCCCGGCCCAGCCGAAGCCACTCACGAAGATCGCCGACTTTCTGCGCCTCGGAAAAGTCTCCGGCGAGTATCCGCGACGAGGCGAACTCAGCCGGCGCGACCAGCCAGCCCAGTCGCCGCGAGCCAACACCCGTGATCCGGTACACGGCGCCGTACCGCTTCTCGAGCTCCTGCTGTTTTCGCTGAAGGAGTGCGACAAACGCTTTCGCAACATTGCCGAAACCGGCTATACACAGATTGTAGGCAGGAATTCCGCGTCTCCTGGGTGGGACTTAGGAAGCGCTCCATTGTAAACGGCGGGACTGGGACGCCAGCCGGCCGAGGTGACCTGCCGCTCCCGATTTCGACAGGATTTTCGCAGCCCGCCGCCCCGCTACCGGCATCCATTCTGGTGGGCTTGGTCACAGACTACCGGACGGCCAAAATTTCGCTGGCTCGGCGGTTGCGGGCGTCGGATATAATTTCCGGTTAAGCTGAATCCCCGAATGTTATATCGCACCGATCGCCGCAGGCACTGTTTCAGGGAAGCACCTTCGGCATGGAGTACCTTGGGCCGCGCAGCATAACAAATCTGTACCACTCCGCTTTTTGAAGGAGCGTTGGAATGGCCATAAAAGCAAGTGAGTTTGTCTGGCACAATGGTCACCTCATTCCCTGGGATGATGCAAAGATCCACGTGATGGCGCACGTGGTGAACTACGGCTCATCGGTGTTTGAGGGGATTCGCTGCTATCACACCCCGAAAGGCCCCGGCATTTTCCGCCTGCGGGACCATATGCTTCGCCTGCTCCAATCCTGCAAGATCTACCGCATTGAACTGGACTATTCGCTGGATGAACTGTGTCAGGGGACAGTCGAGGTTGTGGCTGCCAACAAGGTGGCGCCCTGCTACATTCGCCCGATCGTGTTACGCGGTTATGGGCAGGTGGGCGTAAATCCGTTTAACTCGCCGGTCGAGGTTTACGTTGCCAACTACGACTGGGGTAAGTACCTGGGCAGCGCCGATTGCGACGACGGGGTGGATGTTTGCGTTTCGTCATGGACGCGACTGGCGCCAAATACGATGCCCACCATGGCCAAAGCCGGCGCCAATTATATGAACTCGCAGCTCATCAAGATGGAAGCCATTGTCAACGGCTACAGCGAGGGCATTGCGCTGGACGTGAACGGGTACGTCAGCGAAGGCTCGGGCGAGAACATTTTTGTGGTGCACAAAGACCGCATTTACACGCCGCCGCTGGGCAATAGCGTTCTGCCCGGAATCACGCGCAATTCGGTGCTTCATATTGCGCATGAACTTGGCATTCCCGTGATCGAGCAGATCATCCCGCGCGAGATGTTATACATCGCCGATGAGCTGTTCTTCAGCGGAACCGCCGCCGAGATCACGCCGATCCGCTCGGTGGACAAGATCACCGTAGGTCACGGCGTTGCCGGTCCGATTACCAAGGCCGTCCGCAGAGAGTTCTACGGTATCGTAAACGGCACAGCCGAAGACCGCTTCGGCTGGCTGACGCAGGTCCCGGTGAAGCAGACGGTAACGGTTTAGAACCAGATCAAGCGTGCAAAAGGAAGGGGCGCACCCGTTGCGCCCTTTTACTGTCAAAGGTCAACGGCAGTGCGGCGTCTTAGCATCCTCTCTCATCTAAAGAATTGTCATGCAGAGAAGGGTTCTGGGAATTCTTGCGACTTTCCTTGTGCTGGCGTCGCTCAGGATTTCGGCACAGGAGATCCCGGGGGGAACCGTTCTCCCCGTAATGCTGAGATCCACCCTGGATGCCCGCCATGACAAACCTGGTCGGGCGATCGCGGGAAGGATCATGCAGGACGTCCCTCTGCCAGATGGTGCCAATATCCCACGAGGAACCCGGATTACCGGACGTGTAGTCAGCGCCAACTCGGCCACTGCTGGATCGCCTTCGCGGCTCACCGTCAAATTCGATGGGATCGTCGTCGCAGGGCGCGAACTGGCGATTACCACCCATCTCCGCGCATTGGCTTCGATGAACGAAGTTTTCGAAGCGAAGCTGCCCACCAACTCCATCGACGACTACGGCACCTCGCCCAGCGATTGGAACACGGTGCAGGTGGGCGGGGCCGGGGTTTTCCGCGGCAGTGGAGAGGTCGTCGCCGATGGCCAGGTGGTAGGCCGAACTACCGACTACGGTGCTGTCACCGCCAAACTCGTCGCCGCACCCCAAGCTGGATGTCATGCTGATGAGGAAGGCCGGGGGCAGGCGCTTTGGGTATTCTCGCCCTCGGCGTGCGGACTCTATGGCTTGAGCGATCTGAGGATCGCCCACGCCGGCAGCACTGACCCGGTAGGAGAGATTGCCTTGCAATCGAGCCGTGATGTTCACGTAAGCGGCGGAAGCGGGTGGCTGCTCCGGGTGGATTCCTCGGAAGCGGAGTCCCCCTCGTCGAAGTAATCCTCTCCCGACCAGTCCGCAGGTCGCCTAACGCTGCTGCCGTACAATCGACCTTCAATCTCATGCAGAGGGTTGGAATCGTCGGCGGCCTCGGACCCCAGTCAACAATCGACTACTACCGGCTGCTGATCTCCGGCTGGCGCGAGCGTTTGCTTCACGACATTCAGCTTGAGTAGCGCCGAAGAATTCTTCTCGCTGCCTTCCTACTTTGCGTATCGCGATCGGACGAACCGGCTATCGTCCGGAAGTAGGACTGTTCGACCAGTGCCCCCGCACTAGCTAGCTAGCTGCGCCGTACTAAATCCTTTGCATTTGTCATCCCGAGCGGGCTTCAGCCCGTGAGGGATCTGCCGTTTTGAGCTTTTCCCGCAGCTTGCTGGCCTGGCGCGCGCATCCTTGATGCAATAATTCCCACGAGTTTTCCGACCCCCGCGCCAAGAAACGACCACAGCAGGATGAGCAGAAGGATTTTTCCTATCGACCGGCCCGAAGCGTGTCCTGGCCAGCAATACCAGATGGTCGAAAGAAGTAACGCAGCAGCTAGACATCGCGCACCCATGGCGCA
Source organism: uncultured Acidobacteriaceae bacterium (assembly GCA_963785825.1). Taxonomy (GTDB): domain Bacteria; phylum Acidobacteriota; class Terriglobia; order Terriglobales; family Acidobacteriaceae; genus Bog-257. Next base: position 1,169,094 of record CAWAWQ010000006.1, read on the forward strand.
ACCGCAGGTATCCCCGCCGCCCCCATGGGAAGCCCCACCGTAATATCCCAGTCTGTTGTGGCGTATGAGTTGGAGGCGGGCACGCTTCCCCATCGCGGCGCTCACATTCGGCTTTCTGGAAACAGATATCCTGCCAACATCTTCTTCATCTCAGCAATCACTCGGGCGCGATCCTCGCGCGTGGGCTGCTCGTAAGCATAAGCGATCAACCGCTCGCCCGCCTCGCTTACCACGCGCAGCATCAGGTCGAGTTCGGGCGTGTTCGGGATCCCCAGGCGCTCCAACATGAAGTTCTTCAACAGCGCCGGCAGCCCGACCGTCGGTGACGCCTCGCGCTCCTTAGTTGCCGAACTGATGTACCGTCCGAAGGAGATCGTCCGGAAATCGGGGTGCTCGTCGAGATAAACCACATAGGCATCGACGACGTTGTCAAGAATCTTGGCCGGATCGAAGGTTTCGAGGTTCGCCATCTCCCGCGCGATGGTGGGCATAACCGTAGCTTCCAGCGCGGCGCGGAACTGCTCGACATGCCGCACGGCAATGGCGTCGATGATGGTCTGCTTGTCGGGGAAAAAACGATAGAGCGCGCCGATGGATAGCCCGGCTTCGGCGGCAATGCGCGTGGTAGTGACATCCTCCAGCGGTATCTGCTGAAGCAACGAGCCGGCAGCGTCGAGCACGCGCTGCACCGTCTGCTGGCTGCGGGATTGCACGGGAGTGCGGCGGCGGGAAGATGCCTCGGCGGTCTGTAGGTAATCGGCCATGGCCCGCACTCAAAACGGGAAGCAACCTGCGCCTCATTGACATAATCCCATAAATCAGATAAAAGCGAAAGAGACTTCGCGTTCGTATTCCGGCGGGAGCCACCAAAAATTTTGCTGGGGATAGAGGTCCTTGACTCCGATTCCCGCTAGAGCCGGTCGCTTCAGGATGGCAGCCAAAGTACTTTGCTCTGGCGAAAAGCGCGTGGCGAACAGCGAATGGCTACTTCCTAATTGCTCGAGGCTTTCTTTATGGCAGTTCCCGTTTCTCAGATGTGGACGGTCGCGACGTACGTCCTCAAGCAAAGCATCAAAGGGCGCAAGCGCTATCCCTTGGTGCTGATGCTGGAGCCGCTCTTCCGCTGCAATCTTGCCTGCGCCGGATGCGGCAAGATCCAGTATCCCGCGCACGTGCTCAAGCAGAATCTCTCGCCCGACGAATGCTTCCGCGCGGTGGACGAGTGCGGCGCGCCCATGGTATCCATCCCCGGCGGCGAGCCGCTGATGCACCCGCAGATCAAAGAGATTGTCGAGGGTCTGGTCGCCCGCAAGAAGTACATTTACCTCTGCACCAACGCACTGCTGCTGAAGGAAAAAATCGACCTGTTCAAGCCCAGCAAGTACCTGACGTTCTCGGTGCACATGGACGGCGAGCGCGAGCATCACGACTTCTCGGTGTGCCGCGAAGGTGGATTCGACGCCGCGCTGGATGGGATGAAGGAAGCCCTGCGCCGAGGCTTCCGCGTCACCACCAACACCACACTATTCGACGGCGCCGACCCGGCCAGCGTGCGCCGCTTCTTCGACGAGATGATGGAGCTGGGCGTAGAAGGCATGATGCTCTCGCCCGGCTATTCTTATGACAAGGCGCCCGACCAGAAGCACTTCCTGGGACGCGCCCGCACGCGGCGCTTGTTCCGCACCATCTTGGCAAACCGCAAGAAAAACTGGGTCTTCAACCAGTCGCCGCTGTTTCTTGAATTCCTGATGGGCAAGCGCGACTATCCATGCACAGCATGGGGCATGCCGACCTTCAACCTCTTCGGCTGGCAGAAACCCTGCTACCTGCTGCAGGACGGCTACGCCGATACCTTCGACGAGCTGATGCGCGAAACCGAGTGGCACAAATACGGCACCGAGTCAGGCAATCCCAAGTGCGCCAATTGCATGGTGCACAGCGGATACGAAGCCTCGGCGGTGAACGATACGTTCGGCTCGTGGAAGGGATTCCTGGCGACGGTGCGCGCGACGTTTTCAACCGAGTACAAAGACGACGAGGCGCTGGCCATGCTGAACGAAGACGTGCGGCCCGTGCATGAATACAATCCGCTGGTGCAAATTTCTTCCGATTCGTAGCGAGCGATTTCACCACAGAGGCACAGAGTAATTTCGCTGTTGGCTTTTAGTTCTTCGCTAGACCGGTTCTCAATATAAAAAACGAGGTTGTAGGCGTAGCCGTGAAGGGACTGGATACGCCAGGGATTTTCAGCCAGTTCGACCAATTGAGCAGTTTCGTTCCGATTAGTCTGCTGAAATATGCCAAGGTGCCTAAGGTGCCCGAGGCTGCCTCAACAGAGTGAGCCTTGGCGGCTTGTATATATTGGTCTCAGCTGTCCACTTGACTCAGGTAACCACGACACGTTCCGATATGCCTGCCATGGGCGGGTGGACAGGCAAGCGGTTCCAGTCCGGTGAACGATCGAAACTAAAATCCAATCTTGGGCTGCCTGTGCCCGAGGTTCGCACCCTTGTGTTACCGGGTGGCCCAGGTCTCGCGTTATTCGAGACCTGGATAGTACGAATCCCTACACCCCACCCGCGGCAGGAGTCTCCAGTGGACCGGCGACAGCCACTCGGCACCCCGGATGAGCGCACTCCATCCGCACCGTTCTCCAGCCTGTATCATTTCCCCATGCTTCGCCTCTGTCTCTTCTTGATCTTAACCATCGCCTTCCTACCCGTCTCCGGCCAGCAAACTTCACCGAAATCTCGATCCTCATTTTCCGAGATCGTTGTTCTGGGTTCTGGCACCCCGAATCCTGATCCTGACCGTTCGGGGCCGGCGGTTGCCGTCATCGTCAACGGACATAGCTATCTGGTGGATTGCGGTCCGGGAGTGGTGCGTCGCGCCGCTGCAGCCACTCGTCAGGGCGTGCCCGGGCTCGAAATGCAAAACTTACAAACGCTCTTCATCACGCATCTTCATTCCGACCACACGCTTGGCTATCCCGACCTGATCTTCACGCCCTGGGTCCTGGGTCGCACCGATCACCTGGCCGCGTATGGTCCGCACGGTCTCAACGACATGACGAAGAACATTCTAGCGGCGTGGAAGAAGGATATCGACGTCCGCACAAAGGGTCTGGAGCACGCCAACGCCACCGGCTATCTCGTCGATGTGCATGAGATTCAGCCGGGCGTCGTCTACAAGGATGAGAATGTCACTGTCACGGCCTTTGCCGTGAAGCACGGGTCGTGGGATCAGTCGTTCGGCTACCGCTTTCAGACGCCGGATCGCACCTTCGTGATCTCGGGCGACACGGCACCGACGGATACGGTGGTGCAGGAGTGTAACGGATGCGATGTGTTATTGCACGAGGTGTACACCCAGGATCCACAGCATCCCATGAGCCCGCAGTGGCAGACATACTTTGCCGCGTTCCACACCTCGACGACGGAGCTGGCAGCGATTGCGACGCGGAGCAAGCCTAAGCTGCTGGTGCTTTATCACCAGCTCTTCCATGACGTGAGTGAAGGCGAGATGTTACACCAGGTACGCGCGCACTACTCGGGTGCCGTGGTGTCGGCCCATGATCTGGATGTGTACTGAGCAGTTCCCGCGGGCGCCCCGGGCGACGTAGCTCGATTACAGGGACTTCGGCGGCGCTCGGCGCAGGCGTAGGGAAGTTTGCCTTTTGTCTCTGACCTCAGCTTTTCAATCTTGGCATTAGGAAAGTCTGATGAGTTATAGAGGGCGTCCCTCCGCGGCTTTCAGCAGCGTGGGACGGATTAGCTTTCAGATTGTAGGCAGCCTGGGACTCAAGCGAAAATCCCCACCCACCCGCCATTCGAAACCCCGCTAACGGACGAGCACTCCGGCTGAGAAATGCTGTCTTCTGTATAATCTCCCTCAATGGAAGACATCGTACTGCAGAGCACGCAATCACTAATACCCCCGCTCTATTACACCTTGTCGCGGGTCAGCGAGGGGGAGCTGATGTACCGCTATTATGGACTTAGGCATCCGGCGGCGATCTTTGCACGAACATTCACAGATGTACTGAAGTGTTTCATTCTGCTTTATAAGAAAGTAAACAATCTACAAGCGGTGCCTGACCACTGCTTTGAGAGTGATCGCGAAGAACTAGCGTCGTTGACGCAAATCTTTTTCGGCAGCCTCTTTAAGTATTTCGAATCTGGATATGAGGAGTTCTTGTGCTTCTGTCCTCCTGAGGCGAGGCCGGGGCCTAATGAGCCCCTGCACAAATGGTTCGCTGAGAAAAGCTATAGAGCCTGTGTGAAACCATATTTTGCAAATACTAATCAATATTTGCAAAGATATCGCAAGGTAATGAATGCTCTAAAGCACTCAAGTAACAAACTGTTGCCGTTCCAGTTCATCAATCCGGACAACCGCGGAAGTACGCTCGGATTTTACCTCGAAGGGCCTAACACCGAGGGGACAATTGGTCCCATTATCGAACTACATCCCCTATATCAGGATCGCTACACCGCTTGGTCCTACAATCTCCATCTCACGACTTGGTACTTTTTAACTCATAAGATCGCCAACGAAGGTGACTCAGTAGTCAAGCAACTGTGTGTTGCTAATGGCATAACTCTACCAGTGACCTTGCCGTCACTGAGTTCGCCCGCACTTGAGACCTTAGCGCTAGAATCCTTCAATCATATTCTGAGACTCTCTGCTCCGGCATTTCTCTATTTTCCGCAAGAGAAGGATGAGACGACCTATGTGCCGTCACTTTCCCCGGACAGAAAGAAGCTAATCTTCTCAGAGTATGTGCCCAGTGACAGAACTCTACCAAAGGGTTCACGTGCAAGTTTGCAATGGCAGGCGGACGGGTTTTCGCGAAGCTTCATATTGCCGTATTTCAAAGCGGAGAGCTGAGAAACGGGTGGGCGGGTGGCCTAACCTTTTGGGGTTGCGATACAAAACCCATGAGTCTACGTCGGTGCGGCCGAGATGTTAGCCCCCTGGTCACCAAAGTGACCGGACTACCAACCGTCTTCAGCCGCCGGGTAACCCAGGTCCCGCGATTTGCGAGACCCGGGCAATAGCAATTCCTACATTCCGGACGTGGGCGCGGGAGTTTCCTGGTGGAAGGGCGACAGCCATTTGCCGCCCTTCTTCTGCCAGATCGAGCTGGCCCACACCTTGCCGGGCACCTTGTTGCCGCCGCAGGTTGCATCCTGCATGCCGTCGTAAGTCATCAGCACGGTGTCTTTGTCCAGCCACATGTAGGAGAAGTTCGACAGCGAGAAGCTGGCCACCTGGCATCCCGGCTCGAACGCACTCTTCATGATCTGTTGCTTGCCTTTGTCCATCGATCCGCCGGCAATATTGATGGCGTCCTCCGGGATCATCTCTTCAAACGCCTTCTGGTCGTGGTCCTTCCAGGCTTGCCAGCCGGCCTGTTCCTTCGACTGCAGGGCCTTCTCCACGTCAGCATTCGACTCCGCGAACAACGGCACTGCCGAAATCAGCAAAGCAAAACCCACTACAGCTATAACGCTACGGCGCATATACCCTCCTCGGATGTTGTGATTGTTGAGCACGCAATATATATGGGCTGCGGCAGGCCGTGTCTATAGCACCGACTGCACGGCCAAGACCGTCACTTTGGTGACCGGCCCGCGGCTCAATCCGGGTATGTTTGGGTCCGACTCATGACGCGCGAAGCCACGCCTGTCCACCGTTTCGCCGAACCTGAGCGAAAGGAGGGGAAAGCCGGCACGGACCTGGGCTCCCATTCATCCGAAGACCGCGAACAAGTGGGAGACGATCCATTTCTGCTGCTTGCTCTTGTTAATGGCCGGTGGAATCCCGGCGTCGGCTGGCCTCAAACAGGAACCAGGCGCGCCGTTCCGTCTCGTCGATCCAAACTTCGATCAGACTTGTAGTGGCCACATCTTCGTGCTCATCGCAAACCGTGTGGGCCTCACGCAAACGGGTTACCAGCGCTTTATTGTCCTCGTGCAGCTCCGCCAGCATATCTTCGGGCTCAACGTACTCGGCGTCGTTGTCCTCCACCCGCTGCAGGCGAGCGATGTGCCCGATGGAGCGGATGGTCGCTTCGCCAATCTTGCGGATGCGCTCGGCAATGGGATCGGTCATGGCGAAGATCTGGTCTGCCTGCTCATCGAGCAGAAGGTGGTAGTCGCGGAAATGTGGGCCGCTCATGTGCCAATGGAAATTCTTCGTCTTCAGATAAAGCGCGAACACGTCGGCCAGGACGGCATTCATGGCCCCGGCAATGTCTCTCGTCGCCGAAGCGTCCAAGTCGGTAGGAGTGTGTAAGGGAGCCGTTTGCCTGCGTTCCAGCGTGGCAGTCGAGTTACCGGATTTTCTCATAACAGACGTCCTTTCTCTCGGTAAGGCGCTCGGCCTCAGCTATCCAGTATGGCAGAAGTTGAGCCTTGACGTCGCCGCGGAGTGTAGCGCAGTCGTGGGTAGGCGTTGATAGTGATTCCTGAGCCGGCTTCAGCCGGCGACACCCGAGTTCCTGCTCTCACCGCCAAAACCGAGCGAAAGGATCGGGGCCCCCGGCGTGCGGTCGCAGCCGAACAGAGCCGAAGCCAGGCGCACAGCCAAAACAGTCGTGACTTATTAGAATTTATGAGGTAAATTTTCATAAAATACTACAAGCCAATTTCCAAGGCATAGGTGCTTTCGTTCAGCGGCCACCGATGCCCCGAAAGGCTGCCTTATAATGGCCAAAGCGTATGTTGACCCTAAACAAAACCCGCTCCCAAGAAAATCCTTCGCCAGTGCCAAGCTTGGCCAGTCGTTCGCAGAACATGACTTAATCCGAACGAAACCAGCTTTGTTCGTCGAGACCCCGGCAATCCGTGCAGCGCGTGAGCTGGACAGCGGCAAGAGCTTTTATATTGGTCGCCGTGGGACTGGCAAGACCGCCATCACATACTACCTAAGCGACAAGTATCCCAAGAATACAATTCTTCTTCTCCCCAAGTTACTTTCATCCGCGGATGTGTTCGTGTCCGCCGATTGGGATGAGCGAGTACATCAAAAGCCCTTTAACACCCTCGTGTCATCCTTCGTAAGGGCCATCCTTGATGAAGCTGTTCTCGGTTGGAGAAAGAATGGCCTGTTCACTTTTCGCTCAGCCGATGGGAGCGAGTTAACCCGAGAGCGCAATTACATCGAGCAATTCGATTTTGACCTGCGTCTCTTAACCTTAATAGAGGAAGGCTTCGGTTACCTCACGACCAGCAACAACAAGGATTGGATCAAATTTCGCAATCGGCCCGAGAAACTGGCAAAAGAAATTACGGCTGAATACGCGAATCAGCCGCGCATGCAGCAGATCGTGCTTATTGACCGCCTCGACGACGAGTGGAACGACTCGAACAAAGCGGTGGTGCTCGTGATGGCTCTGATGCACGCGTGCAGTGAAATTCGCGCGGCAACAGTTGCGGTGCGGCCTCTGGTCTTCATTCGAGAGAATGTTTTTGATCGTGTTCGGGAGCTGGACAGCGAATTCTCTAGGCTCGAAACGTCATTAGTCTCGTTGGATTGGACGCGGGAGCTTCTCCGTGAACTGGTCGAACGTCGCCTTAATGATGGTTTAATCACTAAATATGCTTTGGGCGGACCGACGTGGAAGGCATTCATTGCTGGCGACCCCGAGGTAGGCCTCGAAGGTGTTCTGAGGTATTGTCAATACCGTCCGCGGGATGTTTTGCTCTACACTTCTACGGCACTGAGCCTGGCGCAATCGCACCTAAGAGCGCAAGTCGAACAGGAGGATTTCGACGAGGCACGAAAGTCTTTTTCGGAGAACCGGCTGAAAGAACTGTCGGATGAGTACGCCGATAACTACCCACAGCTGAGCACGATTCTTACCCGCTTTTACGGCCTCGGCACCGAGTACACGGTAGGCAGTATTGAAGACTTCATAAAAAAGATACTCGTAGATCGTGAGGTCCAAGAGACATGCAAGACTTGGATTTATAGCTTCACGGCCCCCGAATTATTTATACAACTCCTTTATAATATTGGTCTCTGGGGCCTGAGACAATCTAAGGGTAATATCCGATATAAATCATCTGAGGCGGAGAACCCCGGCAATTTGGCCATCACAGCCGATTCAACAGTCGTGGTGCATCCCTCATATGTGGATGGGCTGCAGTTGCAAAACACGGTTATTACGTCGCTAGGAGAGGATGTAACCCTGAGAACTTCAGGGCTCATCGGAGACGTTCCGGAATCGTTCTCTATTGCGTCATATAGGGCGCGCCTGAAAGAGTTAATCTCAGAACTTGAAACCCTGCCAATGGACAAACAGTCTGCGCACATATTCGAAGATATCGTTGGAGAAGTGATAAAGCTCTGCTTCTTCAGGTCGCTTTCGAATGTTAAGGCGATGAGCCGGGATGTGAGCGGCGCTGTCATTCGGGACTGGGTTGCATCAAATCGAGCCAGCGACGGCTTTTGGGCTATAGTGCGTGACAAATATAGAGCCACCCAGATCATCTGGGAGTGTAAGAATTATCAGGAGTTGAAGGCGGACGACTTTCACCAGGCTGCGTATTATATGAATGGGCAGATTGGCCGCTTTGTGATTATGGTTTGCCGGGCCACATCACCCATCCCACGCCACGCTTACGATCACGTTCGTCGCGTGTCTCAGCAAGCGCACGGCTTGGTGGTGATTCTTCGCGAGTCTGACGTGAAAATATTTCTTCGCCAGGCCCTCAACGGGAAGCGAAGTGAGCAACACCTTCAAGACGCATTCGACACCACAGAGCGGCTGATTTCTTGAACCGCGCTGGTGAGAGAGGCGCCCATCTTTATTTTAAGTAGCTTGGGCCGACGAATCGTCTGGCGCAGCCATATGCAATCTTTCACGATTGGAGCAATATCGATGTCTGAACCACAACACAATCTGAACGTCGACCGCCTCGAAGTCGTGGATGCCCGCGAGCGAGAGGCCATCGAAGGCTGGGTGCCCGAAGTGGCCGGCGAATCCGAGCTGCGCGACGCGCTGGAGAAAGCATTCGACTATCGTGGCGATGTAACAGTCACCCGCAAAGACGGATCGCGCGTAGAAGGCTACATCTTCGACCGGCGCAATGGCGCGACACTAGCCGACTCGCTTGTGCGCCTCATCCCAAAAGATTCGCAGCAGAAGATCGCAATTCCCTACTCCGACATCGCCGCTCTGGCCTTCAGCGGACGCGATACCGCCGCCGGCAAAAGCTGGGAAGCGTGGGTGCGCAAGTATTGGGAGAAGAAGGCGGCCGGCGAAAAGCAAATCGCATTGGAACCAGAAGCATTGGAATAGGAAAGGGCGTCCAAAGCGGACGCCCTTCGCTGAACGGAAGCGCCGGTCAGCGCATCGCGGCGGAAGACTTCGTCCCACCTCCGTTGGCGGCATTGGTCGAGCCGCTTTGCGTCTTCAGCCATGCCGACAGGTTCCCCTGCTGCTGGTTGCGAAGCTCCACACAGCCATCGATCGCCTCGATGGCTTCCTTCTGGTTGCGCTCGGTGCCGGGGAAGGGATGCTGGTCGAAGAACTGCTTCACCTCGGCAGCCTTCTGCGTACTGCAGAAATTGTGCGAGCCGTAGAGGAAGATTCCAACGCCGCCCAGTCCTCCGCCGGTCTTCTGCTTCAGTTCGTCGAAGTGCGCCCGCATGAAGTCCCAAGTTGCATCCTGGCTCTTAGGATTCCCCAGCAACGCCAGCAGCACATACAGGTCCTGGCCGCGCACCGCCGGGGTCAAGGTGGATTCCATCGTCTCCTTGCTCAGGGCCGGTTCGGGGAACTGAGCCAGAGCGTAGAAATACCGGTAGTATTCCTGCGGCGAATGGACCTTTTGCAGTTGCGCTTTGAATTGGTTGTAGAGTTCCGCGTCACCATGCCAAGCCGCTACCTGCACCACGGCGCCGGCAAGAGTAGGATCGATCGATGTCGGATCCTTCATGTACTCCTGCACCATGGTGCGCGCCTGCTGAATCACCTGCGGATCGTCAGCGATCGTGCCCAGACCTTCGAACAGAATGGCGCGTTTTTGCTTGACCTCGGGCGTGTCGTCGGCGCGCCCGTTATATCCGAGTTGCTGCAATAGCGGAGAAAACTGGCTGCGCATCCATGCCTGAAAGGCTGGGCGATCGGCATCCGTCAGCAGATGCTCATTGACGGTATCCAGATGATTACCGAAGGATTCCAGCAGCACTGCCCCCGGCGTGTTCTTCAATTGCGCGCCCAGCGCAAGATAGTCGCCCACGCTGTGCTTGCCGATTCGCATCAGCGCCCACTCATCGCCGATCAGCGCAATGCGTTCTTCGGGCGACAGCACCGTATCCACGGCATTGCCGAGTTGATGCAGCGCAACGCTGTCATAGCTGAAGCGGTAATAGCCCAGTGCGTTGGAATCGGGAAAGACGAACTTCGAGCAGCCCTTCAGTTTGAACTGCTGCTGCCGTTGGGTCAGCAGAAAACATTGCTGCGGTCCTGCACCGCTTTCATTCACCCCTTTGGCGCAGACCGGAATTTGCCAGATCTGTTCATCCGGCGCGTTGAACAAATCAGGGGTGTTGAAATAGCGCTTCTGCGAAAGGTTGAGTGTGGTGTTGCCTCCTTCGCATTTGGCTTCGACGTCCACGTAGGGCGCGCCGGGCTGTAACACGAAGGTCGGCATGATCTGATCAATCGGCTTGTGCGAGGCGCGAGCCATAGCGTTCCAGAAATCGGCGGCGGTCGCATTGCCGTAGGCGTGCTCTTTCAGATAAAGGTTCACGCCGGCACGGAAGGTCTCGGGCCCCAGATAGGACTCGAGCATGTGCAGCACAGCCGCCGATTTTCCATAGGCAATGCCGTCGAAAAGCTGCTCGATCTCAGCCCGGGTCTCAGCTGCCTGATGGATCGGACGGGTATTCTTCACCGAGTCGCCGCCCAGCGAGCGATCCGTTCCCTGAACCACATCCTGTCCCACCATCCACTCAGGTTTCCAGGCTGCAACCGGATGCGGGGTCATCCAAGTGGCGAATCCCTCGTTGAGCCAGATGTCGTCCCACCACGCCGTGGTCACCAGATCGCCAAACCACTGGTGCGCCATCTCGTGGGCAATGGTGTCGGTGACGCCCTGCTTGGTGCCGACCGAGGCCGTCTTGTCATCGATCAGCAACGCCGACTCGCGATAGATGATTGCGCCCCAGTTCTCCATCGCGCCGGCCTGGAAGTCAGGGACGGCAATGTTGTCAAGCTTGGGCAGCGGATACTTTATGCCGTAATAATTGTCGTAATAGTGGAGGATGTACTTCACCGCTTCCAGCGGGAATTGCGCCATGTTCTCCTTGCCGGGAACGGTGCACACGCTGACCTTCACGCCGTCGGTATGATCGGAAACACATTTCCAGTCGCCGACCGTCAGCGCAACCAGGTAGCTTGACATCTTGGGTGAAGTCGAGAACTTGATGGTGTGCTTGTCGCCCGGTCCGGGAGTATCGGAGACGATCTCGCCATTGGAGATTGCGGTATCGCCTTTGTCCACGATGGCGGTCATGTCGAAGGTCGCTTTATAGGCCGGCTCATCAAAGCAGGGGAAAGCCACGCGCGCATCGGTAGCCTCCATCTGCGAGACCTCATACTTGCGGCCTTTGTAAGTGCTCAGATAGAAGCCGCGCAGCTTGTCGTTCAAATGACCGGTGTACTGGATGTGGACCATCGCCGCGCCCGCGGGAAGCTCCTTATCGACCGTGAACGTCGCCATCTCGTTCTTTTCGTCCGTGGAAACTTTGGCGGTTTGGGTTTGTCCACCAGCAGTGACGGTGACAGTGTGGAAGTCGATCTCGACCGCGTTCAGCGTTATGGTGTTGGTGGGCTTGCTGAGCTTGAGATCGATGGTCTCGTCGCCGTCGAAGGTGTTATTGGAAAAATTGATATTGACGCTAAGCGCGTAATGATCGGGAGAAGCGCCGCCAGGAAGGCGTTGCGCAACTGCGGTACAGCAAGCGAGTAGACCGGCCGCAAACACAAGCAGGGTTCTTTTCATAGGACACACTCTCGGAGAAATTTGAAGATGCCCAACTGCTACGAAAGGGGATACGCGAGAACCCTATTCACGGTTCCCGAATTGTTAAATCTTATGTTAGACGATTTGGATGAGAGTGTGTGAGCACCGCATAAATAAAGGGTTTTCGCATGTCCATTTTCGTACAGTCGAAAGCGCGCTCTGTCCGCAGATGAACACCTGCACCCGAGTATTTCGCGAAAATCCCTAGAGTTACGCGGACTGCAAATCCCTTGTGCTGCGATGAAAGCTGAATGATAATTTTTCCACTCTCGCCATTACTCTCGCGAATGGTTATGGCTCTGTCCCATCTTGCAAGTCCGCCAGCACACGCAGCACCTCTCCTGGATCGCGACTAATGTTGGCATCGGTGACGTAGACGAAGCGGATCATATCTTGTGGATCGACGATGAAGGTGGCGCGCTGGGCTGTGCCTTCGGCTTCGTCGAGAATACCCAGCTCGCCACAAAGCTCGCGCTTTACATCCGCCAGCATTGGCAACTCGAGTTTGCGGAGATCTTCCTCCTGCTTCCGCCATGCCAAATGAGCATGCTCGGATTCGATGCTGCAACCAATCAAGAGGGTGTCGCGCCCGGCGAACTCGGGCACCAGTGAGCCAAGATCGACAATCTCTGACAACGATAGATCGGTGAAATCCTTAGGCCAGAAGAAATACACCTTCCACCTGCCGCGGTAGTCTTTGTCGCTAACGGCGTCGAAGAGAGGTTCGTCGACGCTGACGCAGGCGTTCAGAGCGAAGTGAGGGAATCGTTCGCCGACGCCGAGCACCGATCACCTCCTTCTTATTGCGCTAAGGCTTGAGTCCCTGTGAGTACGGAGACGGCAGCCCATTCCGCAGCCGGTGCTTTCGCATCTCCACCGCCTGATGGGTACGAATGGTCAGGTCGGAGCAGGGCCGCCCGGTGCAAAGCAGTGCGAAGTGGGCTTCGCGGTCCTGGGAAAAAAACACCAGCGAATCCTCCTGGTTCACCTCGCCCGTGCCGTCGATCCGACCGGCACAGGTCAGGCACCAGCCTTGATGACAGAGTGCCGGTAGCTTGATTCCCTGCCGGTCGGCTGCGTCCCAGATATGCTCGTCCGCCGCAACGCGAATGGAACGCTCTTCACCCGGCATTAGCAATTTGACTGCGAACGATTTTGGTTGGTCGGTTTGCTGGTCCACGGGTTCGGGTTGATGCAATGCTGCCCGGCGCATCACCGGGCAGCGATTGTACCGCAAGAGAAGGCGGGGTTAGCTTCCGATATAGAACGAAGCGTTCTTGCTATAGGGAGCGTGGCCGGGCTCGCCGCGGCGGAAGTGTCCGCTGGGTATTGACTTGCCATCGCGCTCGTGCGCCAGCAGCTCGATGAACCAGGCTTCGTGCTCGATCTCCTCGTTGAGGATGCGCGCCGCCATGTCGTAGGTGCGCGGATCCTTGCCGAACGTCATGTCGCAGATTTCGATCCAGCTGCGAATGGCGCAGCGTTCGGACTCGAGCAGCAATGTAAGAATATTGGTTGCGGTGGGAGGATCCGGCAGCTTGGCCGCCCGGCATCCCGCCTGGTTGTGAAATTCCACCAGGTCATTCGGCAATCCCCCGCCGAGCTCATAAATGCGTGGCACGATCAGCTCGAAGTGGGCGCGATCTTCCAGGCGCGCGTCTTCGCAGATCTCCTTGTAATCCTCGTGTCCCGCCAGGTGCATCCGCAGGATGGTGTAGTAGTAATAGGTGCTGGCGAATTCCGCTCCGGCATTCGCGATCAGCATGCGAATCAGTTTTTCGACATCGACGCCACGCGCGCGGATGACTTCGACTCCTACGCGCTGAGTGACATCTCCCGCTTTCACGACGCGCTCTTCAGGCATTTATCTCCTCCAGGATGGTGCGAATCACGGTTGACGATTCAGCCGCCGTTTCCGCCGATGCCGTTGTGCTTCGGGGTAAAACAGCAAGCCTGGTTCGAGTGGTGGACTTGTTAGTGCGGCCCGCAACCCCACCCCGCGCAAAACGGAGATGGAGCAGCTTTCCGCCGGAATCGATGCCCGCAGCACCTCCCGAGGCGCCGGAGCATGAATCATCGGATGATAACAATTATCAAAGGATTCGGATTATCTGTTGCAAAGTACGCCGCTCTCTCTGCCTTCCCGGCCGGCATGCCCAATCGTTTAAGATGCCCTCATGCGGTCCACCCGCCTTTCGCCCGGACAAACCCTGCTGATCGATGCCGACGACACCCTGTGGGAGAACAATATCTATTTCGAGCGTGCCATTGCCAATTTTATCTCGTTCCTCAACCATCACGAATATAGCCCGGACCAGGTGCGGGAGGTGCTTTACGAGGTGGAACGCGACAACATCCGACGGCATGGCTATGGTATGCACAGCTTCGCCCTGGCGCTGGTGAACTGTTTCGAGCAATTGTCAGTCGAGCCGCTGACACCGGCGCTGCACGACACCATTCGCGGCTTCGCGCATGCCATTGCCGAGCATCCCATGGAAATACTTCCTGAAGTTGCGGAAACGTTGGCCGAGCTCGCGCAACGCCATCATCTTTTCCTGCTGACCAAGGGGAGCATTACCGAGCAGACGGGAAAGGTCGAGCGTTCCGGGCTGAAGGATTACTTTACGGTCGTGGAAGTGGTGGCCGAGAAAGATGCGGCCGCGTATCGTGGCATCGTTGAGAAATATGGATTAGCGCGTGACACCACGTGGATGATCGGCAACAGTCCCAAATCCGATATCAACCCTGCACTTGAGGCGGGATTACATGCCGTCTTCGTTCCCCATGACAACACCTGGATGCTGGAACGCGATGAATTGCGTCCCGGGATTGGCGATGGGCGGCTCTTGCAGGTGGAAAGCTTCGGCAGGCTGCGCGATCACTTCTGAGCAAGTTGCCTTACAACTGGCTGGCTACTGGCGACTGGTAACTGGCAACTGACCACTGGCAACTAGTCACTGCCTTCCTGACAACTGCTCTCCAGAAACTCACATCCAACTTTGTTGGCCCAAATAGCAGATCACATGTTCTACTCCAATGTTTTATTGCGCCGGCTCATGGTGCCGGCAATCACCACCTGTTTGCTTCTCACCTCAGCATGTCATCGCACCGATGTGCGTTCTTCGCTTGCAGCCAACAGCTTTCTTGGGGGCTCAGGCGAGCCCATGATGCTCGCGGTCTACCTGCCGTGGTTCGGGCGTCCCGAACACATCAATGTCGGCTACTCCTCGCAGGACCGGGTAGTCATGGAGGGGCAGATCGACAAGGCCAAGCAACTGGGAATCGGCGCATTCGTCGTGAACTGGTACGGCGCTCGCCACGAATTCGAGGACAAGTCCTATACCCTGATGCAACAGGTCGCTGCCGAGAAGGATTTCAAGGTTGCCCTCATGTATGACGAGGACGACAGCGATCCTGCTAATGCAACCGACGCGGTCATCTCCGACCTGCAGTATGCCTACGATCATTACATCGGGCCACACGCCGTTGTTCCACGCAGTTCGTATCTGGATTATCAGGGGCGGCCGGTGATCTTCATCTTCCCCAAGGCGCCACATACCGACTGGGACCGCGTGCACCAGGCCGTGAGTTCGTGGGAAGATCCGCCGCTGCTCATCTATAAGGACATCAACCGGAAGTACGCGAACGCGTTCGACGGCTTCTATGCGTGGGTCAATCCGGGTCCAAAGGGTTGGCAACCGGACGGCAGCGCCTGGGGGCAGCAATACCTCGACAATTTCTACAAGACGATGATCGCCGACTATCCCAACAAGATCGCTGTGGGCGCAGCGTGGCCGGGTTTCGATGACTCGAAGGCAAGCTGGAGTCAGAACCGTAAGATGAATGGGCGCTGCGGGCGCACCTTGGACGACACGTTGCGATTGTTCCGCCGCTACTACGATCAGCAGCACCCGTTGCGTTTTCTGATGATCGTAACCTGGAACGACTACGAGGAGGGGACAGCAATTGAGAGGGGAGTGGACACCTGCAAGTAAAGCTGGTTTTAGAGAAGAGGGGTCCTTCGACTCCGTTCGTCCGCCGCTGGCGGACTCACTTCGCTCAGGATGACAGAAGGGTTGATTTCGTTGAATGGCTACGTGTTGCTTTTGTGTGGGACTTGCTCCACTTCGATCATGGGCCGGCCCATGCGCTGGGCTTCTTCGGGAGTGATTCCCGCCATCTGCATCCGGCGGTTTTGAATCTGGCGTAGCTCGGCGAGCACTTCGCGCTCCTGCTCGACGTACTCGTCTTCGCTGATCGAACCCTCTTCCAGCAGGGTTTGCAGCTCCAGCAGCCGCTCCTTCACCGGAGTGTCGTCGGTATACTCCTCTTCCGCAGCACGCGCCAAGGTCCGTAAAACAAACTTGACACCAGCAATGGGCGAAAGCAGAAGGTCGTCGATTAGCAGCATGGGGTCTCTCGTCAGCTGGTACTGCTGGGTTCCAGCTTCAGCCGGATGTTCACGAAATTATATGGCGGCCAGGGGCCGGTGTATTTGAAGTTCAGGCGCTCGCCAAACTTCCTGGCAACGCCGTTCACGGCCGCATCGAACTCGGCCTCGCGCTCACGCTCCAGCAGGAAGGCGGCATTCATAATCATCTTGTCGCCGATCGGCTTATTGTCGCGCGAAGCCACGCATATGGCGCGCAGCGCCTCGTAGATTTCGCGCACATACTGCCCCGAGCGCTCGGAAAGCGCTTTGTCAATCATGCGCCCCAGCTGCATACGGGCAAAGTAGGTGGATTGCAGGTGCTTGCGTGTGATCTCCTGGTGGAAGCGATGGATCTCGTCGTGCTCACGCTGTAACTCCTCGACGATGCGGTCCCGCTCCCAAGTGACCTTCAGGCCAAACTCCACCTTCCCTGCCATCTGCTTGAGAACGTCTTTTACCGAGGGATAAATGCTGCGCAGCACCTCACGAATATCGTCGTCGGTGCGAAAGACGGTGCCAAAGCTCATAGGGATGATGGTATGGGTCTTCATCACCTTCTCGATGACGTGTTCGTGGGCCAGGGCGTTTTCGCGGGTAGGGTCGAAGATAAAGACGGAAGTACCGCTTACCACGGCCGCGATATCGGCGTGGGTAACGGTATAGACCATCTCGCCATTTCCGCCTATGCCCATCCTGCCGAACGAAACCGGCTCCTTGGACTGAATGATTCCGTATACATAGCGACCCTCCTGCCGCATATCGGGTACGGGAATGGGTCCGGGCATGAGATCGCTCGCCAGCATCGGCCGGGGATCCGGCATGACCGCCGGTGCGGGCACCATGGCAATCGCTTGCCGTTTTGCAGGCTTACTCTTGCTGCTCTTTGCCGCCTTCACCGACCGTTGTGTCTTAGACGGCCGCCTCACGCTGCTCATAATCTTCCCTCAACAATTCCAATATGGTGTGTAGCAGTTCCTGGATATCGATAGGCTTAAACAGGACCGGTATCCCCATCTGTTCGGCACGATCAATCGCCTCCTGCGTGGCGTAGCCGGTGAGCAACACCGCAGGCATGCGGGGATTCGTCTGGTGCGCGAACTCGATTACGTCAAAGCCGTTTTCCTGCTGCTCCAGCGAGAGATCGCAAAGCAGAAGATCGATGTCCCTTTCCACGAGCAGCTTGCGAGCTTCCACCGAGGCCAGCGCATCGCTGACGTCATAGCCCTGCTGTTGCAGAATCAGCCGGTACGTTACCAGCACGTTCGGCTCGTCATCCACCACCAGGATGTGATACTTGCGATTCATAGCAACATCCCATTCTCACCGTGCCGTGGGCAGTTCGATCGAGAATACCGTCCCGTGGTCCACTCTGCTGCGGACCCGCAATTTACCTCCGTGGTTCTCGATGATTCCTTTCACAATCCACAGCCCAAGGCCGGTCCCCCGCTCGCCTTTGCTGCTGACGAATGGTTCAAACATGGTGCTCAGCATATTTTGCGCAATGCCGCAACCGGAATCGGCCACAAGGATGCGGATCATCTCTTTCAGGTCCTTGTGCACCAGATGGGTTCGCAGGCGCAACCTGCCACCTTGGTTCATGCTATCTTTCGCGTTGACAATCAGATTGGAGAGCACCTGGCGAATCTGATCGCCGGAACCGAGCGCCGGCGGCAAAACACCCAACTCCTTCTGCACCGTCACCCCGGCGCGCTCCAGTTGCCGCGAAAACAGCATCAGCGTGTCTTCCACCACACTGTTTACATCGACATTACCGACCTGTTCCGTACTGCGGTACAAGCCGAGCATTTGGCGGACAATACGGGCCACGCGCTCGGTTTCGCCTTTCAGGATTTCGTAGACTGGGCCGCCCTCCGGCTTCATTTGGTCGCTCAGCAGGAAGATGCAGTTCTTGATCGCCTCCAGCGGATTATTCACCTCGTGGGCGATGGTTCCCGCCAGCCGTCCGGCGGCGGCGAACTTCTCCATCTCCAACATGCGCCGCTCCATCTTCAACTGTTCCAGGCGGCGCACCGCGGTCAGATCGCGCAAAACGGTGACGGTGTAGGCCACCAGTCCACGTTCGTCATAAATCTTGCCGGAGCGAGCGTCGTATTCCACATCCTGCTGGCTGACCGGATGGGTGAGCCGGATGACCGTGCTTTCGCGGTCGGAAAAGGAGTAGGTGAACTTGGCAACATAGGCGTCCAGTTTGGCCTGATTACGGACGTGGAGAGGAGTGCGATTCTTCTGCGAGCCTAAGAGCTCCTGGGCGAGCGGATCGAGCAACACCACCTTCGCTTCGCGATCGCAGACCACGATGGGATCGCCCACGTTCTCGATGACCAGGTTGAGGCGGTCGCGGTCCTGGCGCACTACTTCTTCCGCCTGGCGAAGCCTTTCGTAGTTGGCGCGCAGCTCTTCATCGGCGCGCCGCAGATCGGTCACATCGCGCAACACGGTCACCATGCCGGTGCGCCGGTCGCCAGGGCCGAAACTGGGAGCCGAGACGGCCTCGAATAACACTTCGTCGCCTTCGATCGCGTCCACCAGCGTCATATCGCGCGAGGAATCGGTTCCCGAGACTGCCATCGACGACAGCGCCGCCGAGAACAGCAGGTTGTTCAGTTCAACCGCGCGCACCCGGCCTTCGCTCACCTCTTCGGGGAGTCTGAAGAATCGTTCCGCGGCTTTGTTCTGGGTAATTACCCGGTGCTGGGAGTCCGTCAGAATCACCGGGTCAGTCATGCTCTCCATCACCGTCTGCATCCGGTTGATGACGGTCTCCATCTCAAGCAGGCGGTTCTGATAGTGCTCGACTTTGAACAAGCGCACCAGATAACGATTCGACAACTCCATCAGCGAGCGCAGATCCTCGATATCCGGCAGGGTCGCGCCCCGGCGTACCTCAGCGACAGCAATGGCGGCATAGGCGCGCATCTCGCAGATGGCGCAGACCTGGTCCTGCAACTGCACGCGCAGGCGGGAGTGGGAATTCTCAAAAGCGACGCACTTGCCGCGTCGTGCCCGCTCGGCTTCCCAGCACGGGCTCTGACTGCGATAAATCAAGGGATAATAATAAAAATCGGAGCCACGCTTGCTTTTGCTGCGCACCAATTCCGGCGCCTGGCCATGGAGTGCGCGCACCAGCGGGTTCTCCACCGCATACAAGGAAGTCTGGCAGCGTCGGACGAGGCTGGTCGAACAATTCAGGGAAGCGATGGGCGTGATCTCGGAAGTCTCGAAATTTACTCGGGCTACCAGTGCGCGGGGGTGCCCGAGGGCAACGATTTCCTCCAGCAGGACAGGAAAGATCTCCTCGCTGCGCTCTGCTCCAAGCAGACGGAGTGACGGGCGGCGGTGCTTCGCTGCCGGTACTGGGGTCTCACTGCGCATGCGCATCTGCGGGGAAGCCATTGGAGCCACTCCTAAGGATCAACTCCCGGAGACGCGCGTCACCGTCCGCCTGCGAGTCGGGCGCCGAGTGGTCTCGACGGTGGTGATTTCCTCTTCCTCACCCGGTCCAAGCTGCGGACGCGAGACCAGCCCGGTAAGTCCAACCGCGTCGGCGTATTTCAGATAAGTGTCGATCGAAGCCACCACGATACGCGCCTCTACGGTGATCAGATCAATGCCGACCAGGGAGATGCGCACCCAGGCGTCGATCACGATTCCCTTGTCCAAGACCCGATCCAGCACATCGATCAGGCTTGAACCACCCGAAACTCGTTCAACTGCCATTCCAGAACCTCCTGCCGCTTTGCTTGCCCCTGAGCCGCCTATGCTTTCTTCTTCTTCTTGACCTTCCCGACCGTGCGCGCCCGCGTTGGCGGAATCGCGGCGCGCAGTTCAGCTTCCGGTCCAGCCCGCGGCAGGCGGACGCGAGGTGGCGCCGTAATTCCCGCGGGGTGAGTAAGATTCGGGTCGAACTTCCACCAGTTCAGCCCGATCTCTTCCGCCTTATCGACGGAACACACCAGAAGACGGATTCGGATGGTCAACAACTCCACATTGGCGAGCGATATCCGTACGTCACCCGCTATCACCAATCCCTTGTCCAACACCCGGTCAAGGATGTCGAGCAGATTCGCCGTGCCTGAGACGGTGGGTACACGTTCCATGATGTGGTCTTCAGAGTAGACAGTGCGGAAGAGTCGAAGCTCTCCGGATAAGCCCCAGGCGAAGTGCAGCGCCTAGGGCGATATCCGCAACCAGCCGCGCCTCGACACAAGGGCGTATCGTAGCGGACACGGAACGCAGTGTCAATTTTGCCCTGCTATCGGATTACCGAAGTGGCGATCGGTTGCCGCAAACCAGGTACTCTCGGTTGGTTAGATGCAGAAGGTTGCCTTACAACAAGGCAAAATCTGATTGGCTCGAATTTTTTTCCGGTTCCGAATCCGGAGAGTCATCCGGTGATCGTCACTGGCAGGAACTTGCTTCTCCAGAGCCCCCTCAGCTAGGCAAGAGTCTTCGCGGCAAATCGGTTGCCGCTGCTGACTTCAACCTGCCTGGGAACTGGCGCCCCGCACCCGAACAGCGGCAAAATTACGGTCCGCCTCGATATCCGGAGCAGCGCGAATCAATCGAAAGCGCACATTATTACCGCATTCCGAGCACTGCGGAAAGCTCGCCCCGCGCGCGATCGTCACATCGTGATAAAGACGGTGCCGATAGTGGAGAACCTGATAAACACCCGATTCTGGAACTTGGTCGGCTGGTTGAAACACTTCATCAGCCATATCGCCCCTTCTCGCCCGAGATCTGGATTCTTGGGGTCGCCTAGCATCCCGGCCGTTGACAAAAGCAGGTGCGAGGGCCGAGCACAGAGTACCGCGTCTTTGGCTAGACGCGCGTATTAGTCCACAAGGTTGCCTAGGGGCCCTAAATTTAAATTGAGGTCTTCCGGCCGCAAACCAAATTGTTCAGCCAATTCATGAACTTTTTCTTCCAACCTCATCAGCGCAAGACCCATTTCTTCAACTTGCTGATCGCTCAGCGTGCCGCCTTCGACCCGACGAATAGCCTGCCGCTCCAGCAGTTGCCGTAAGAGCTCGATCAGCCCCAGCACCAGCTTTGCCAGACCTTGTTCGATATTTTCGGCTGAGCAGTCGATGCGCTCGAGGGGCTGCTGCGCGGCTCCCTGGAGCTGCCGCCGCAATTCCGCAACCGCTTCCTCCACTTCCCTCGGAGTATGCTGCTTAGGCTTATCCATTGCCGGCTCGTGGCGTAACGAATTCGCTGGGCGGCCAGGGACCGCTCAAGCGCAATCGAACTCCTTCCGATCCTCCAGCGCCGCGCAACGAGGCTAGAAAGCGCTCCCTATTTTCCCGCGGTACCAGGGCAAACCAACGATGGGTCTTGCGTTCCTGCCGTCCGCACCACTCGCGGACCGCGTCAGCCGCCACGCGTTTCAGCTTATTCTCGACGGCGGCAATCCGCTCGGCGGCTTCCTGGCGGCGTTTCAGGTACTCGCGTCCGCTTACCGGAGCGGCCGAATCGGTCTGCTCTTCGCTTGCCCAAGTCGCTACAATTTCATATTGCACCGCACCATTTACTCTCTCCAGCGCGGCACGATATAACTCCTGCTCCGCGGCCAGGTGTTGCTCCAGAACATCGGCGCTTTCCAGCATGGTGGGAAAGCGAAACGGGATGGGAGTGGTCGTGGCCAGGATTTCGCGTAGCACTTCATGAAACTGCAGCGCCGCCTTCTTCAGCGATTCGGATTCTGCAAAACACTGCTCCGGTGCTTCAATTTCGCTCCAGTAAACCCTGACGCCCAGCATGTTGCGCGACTGTACGGCGCCGTCACAAACTGCGGCTGCGACGACTACAGCTGGCTCCGGCTGCGTAACGCAATAGAGTAGAGATGCCATGACTGGGGGTTCGAAATCGATCTCAGCAGTGCTCGGTAGTGCGCAAGTTCACGCCCGTTCCGCGATCGTCGAAAGGATTGCCTCGCAGACGGTCTGCTTTACTGCAAGCGGGTCTTGTTCGGCGAAGAGTACGCTGCCGGCAATTCCTGCTCCGGCGGCAGCCCCGCCCGGTTCATATTGCGCAGCGCCGTCTCCACGGAGGTCAACACCACATTCAGTCCAACATAAACCAGATCTACCCCGGCCAGGGAAATCACCAGGCTTCCGTGAATCACCACGCCCGAGTTCAACACATGGTCAAGGATTTCAAGCAGCGAGATGTCGCCGTCGCCTTGAATCGACAGTGCCGCTCCGGAATCCGCCTCAGTCGACATGCTCCCCCACAAACGAATAGGGAGGCCAAGGCCCGCTGCAATCGATGCGGCGGAGGCCCGCTCCACTGTCCGCGTATTTCTTCACCGTCGATTCCAACTTGGCCCGGTCCTTTCTGCGGACAAGAAACGATCCATGCCAAACCAGGCCCGGCTGTCCGGCGCTGGCCTTCCCTCCTGGGGCTGCGGCGACGGACAACTTGGTCAAAGCCCTGACAAACTCTCGCACATCCTCATCGAGCTCTTTGTTCCCGGCCGGCCGCAACATTGCCGCCTTCTTTTTAAGATAGTCCGAGCCGCTGGCTGCCTTCACCATGACCGACGATTTAGCCTTCACGACGGCAAATATCTTCACACCCCACTCATCGGCTCCGGCCACGCGCTCGAACGCCTCGCGCAAAGCTGATTTGCGTTCCTTCACATGCTGTGCCAGCGACTTGTCGCTGACAAACACCGTGCCGAAGCGCGCCGGAAGCGTCTGGAAATTCTCTGAGATCTCCGCGACCACCCGCTGATGCCTTAGTCCGGCTGACGCCAACCATTCCAGATTCTGCATGTGATCGGTTAACTGATCGGCAAAGTCACGTTTGGACACCCGGCTGATCGAACACAGGTAATCTTCACAGCGCAGCGCTTCAACCTTCGCAGAGCCGTCGATTCCTTCGGCTGCAATGGGCGGCGCGACTCGCCCGGGTATCTGCGAGATGGCATAAAGGTACAACGCACGCTTGGCTGCGGGTTTTGCCACCTTCGGTTTTTTGGCCGGCGCTCTCAGACGACCCCCTCAAAGTTGCATCCCGACCGAGCCCGCCGCGGCGGGCGAGCGGAGGGATCTGCGGTGCGATTCAGCCAGTTATTCCAACCGCCAAATTTTATTCGTGAACTGCCGCAATCCCTTCGCTCCCACGATGGCTGTGTTGGACTCACGCGTGACCAGTATCTCCCGGCCACCAAACTGCCGGCGCAAACTGGCAAGCGATGCCGCCTGCCACTGCGTCGTCAGCTTGCATCTCGTACAGTTGCCGGCGTCGACGAGTACGCGATTGACAAAGACGGCGCCCGGCGACGCGCACAACTCCGCAAGCGAATGCAGCAAGCGGCGAGTTTCATAATCCGGCAAAGGCTCCGGCAGGGTGACCACAACCATACCGCAACGTTTGCCGTCGCGCAGAATTGACGCTAGCTGGCGCACATTCTGCGATAACGTTGCCACTTCCACCGCCGCATCGCGGGCGATGGGTAGTGTACGGTGCGCTGCCAGGGTTTTCAACAACAGGCGCGCCCATGCCAGCAGACGCTCGGGCGTTCGTAACACTTCGAGCGCGTGGCCGGTCGGCGCCATGTCGATCACCACGCGCTGGCCAGTACGCAGCAGATCGAGGATACGAAAGATGGCAAAAATCTCGTCAACGCCCGGCGGTACAACATCGAGCAGCGCCAGCAGGAACTTGCGATCGAGACTGAGGTCGAGATGAATGCCGCGTTCTTCATTGCTCATGCTTTCGCTCAGCCGGGCGCGCATCTCGCCCGCCCACTGCTGAAACGCTGACATGGCATCGAACTCCGCTGCCCGCAGCTTGCGGTCTTGCAACACCGGTTGCAACGTGTCGCCAATTTTCGCCGCGAACACGTCGTCGAGCGACGGAGCCGGATCGATGGAGCAGATGCTCACGCCATCGCTCTTCGCCAGCTTACGATGGTGATAGGCCAGTGCCGCCGAGATGGTGGTCTTCCCTACTCCGCCTTTGCCCAGGGTGAGCGTGAGTGGGGTCGCAAGCCGAGGCCAAGTTGCAGGCTCAAGTTTGGAACTGGTACTGCTGACGGGCCTTGTAATGACCGATCGCGGCAGCCTTTTGCCTTCGAAAACGTGCGCGCCAAAGCTTCGCAAAGCCGCGACTCCGAGTATCGGGCAGCCTGGATCTTCGGCCGCAAACAGCTTCGCTTTCGAGAAGTGTGTTCGCAGGAATTTTCGCGCAGCCTGGAATTCACGCCCCCGCCGCTTGCATCGGGGGCAGCTCGTGCTCGCCCGCACCACACGGTTCACCACGACCTCGGCGATTTGGTTAGCTCGATCGGCGCCTTGAAAAGCACCGGCAGAGCGCGCGGCTTCGTTCAGCGAGAACAACTCCGGCGTGGTTACCAGCACCAGTTTCGACTGTCCTGCGGACAATGCGCTCTCTACCTGTTCCACCATGCGTGCCCAGCGGTCAAGCGCCGGCTCGCGTTGCACGTGCCCTCCGAAGTGCTGGGCCAGCACCGTGTCGCGCGCTGCCGCGGTTTCCAGCACATCAAGGAATCGCGCGAAGTGCTGCGGCATCTGGAAGAGACGGATGGCATGTCCCATCGGTGCTGTGTCCACCACAATCTCGTCGTATTGCCTGTCGAGCAAGGAGTGGATCGCCAGTAGCGCCGCCACTTCAGCCATGCCCGGCAAGCTGGTATCGAGCAGCGGCTCCAGTTCGTCGCGGGTGAAGAGGCTGCCCTTGTTCAACAGCGCCAGAACATCTTCGCGCTCGGCCATGAGGAATGCGTCGATTTGCTTCCGGGCATCGAGCTGCCGTCCCCACAGCTGCCCTGCGGTGCTCAGGCGCTTGGGGCTGTCAGAAAGCTTGACCTGGAGTACGTCGGCGAGGGAATGCGCGGGATCGGTGGACAGCAGCAGGATTCGAGCGCGCGGCTGGTTCGCAGCCCGGTAGAGCGCATAGGCGGAGGAGATTGTGGTCTTCCCGACACCGCCCTTGCCGATGAAGAAGGTGAACATCCAGTGGTTAGTGGTTAGTGGTTAGACGTCCGGGGTGGCTGTCGTAGGCTAGCATGGGCCAAAGGGCCCGAATTTAAGATGCCGCCATTTCTTTCGGTTAAGCCGCTGAGAGTGGTGATCTCAGCGGCTCATGTAGCTGACCAGCCACTATTCGCTGGCAACTGGCCACTAATCACTGCCTTACCGTCTCGGTCCGCCACGGCCACCGCCCGGCCGTCCCCCGCGCCCGCCGCCCGGCCGGCCTCCGCGGCCGCCGTGATGACCACCGTCGTGACGACTGCCGGCAGGCTCGCGCCGCTCGCCGCCGTCGCGGTTGAAGTTCTGCTCCGGCTCGTCCGCGCGTTCATGTCCTCCTTCGAAGGTCACGCCACCGCCAACGGGCTCGCCTCCTTCGGCAGGGGCTTCTCCGCCACCCATCTTGGCGCGCTGCTCCTTCAGGATGGCTTTGCGCGACAGCTTAATACGATTGCCGTCCACCGCCAGCACCTTCACCAGCACCTGGTCGCCTTCCTTCAGCTCGTCGCGCACATCGTTGATACGATGCTCGGCGACCTCACTGATGTGCAGCAGGCCATCCGTACCCGGCAAGATTTCGACGAACGCTCCGAAATCGGCCAGCCGCGTGACTTTGCCCAGGTATGTCTTGCCCACCTCCGCAGTCGCGGTGATGTCGCCAATCATCTGCAGCGCCTTGGCCGCCGCCACCTGGTCGCTCGACGACACGTTGACCTTGCCGCTGTCTTCCACGTCAATTTTGACACCGGTCGCTTCGATGATCCCACGGATCACCTTGCCGCCGGGGCCGATCAAATCGCGAATCTTATCGGTGGGGATCTGCAGCGTGTAGAAGCGGGGAGCAAACTCGCTGATCTTGGTGCGCGGCTCGCCAATGATTTCGTTCATCTTGTCGAGGATGAACAGCCGCCCGCCGCGTGCCTGCTCCAGGGCCTCGCGCATGATCTGCGGGGTAATGCCCATCACCTTGATGTCCATCTGCAACGCGGTAATGCCGTCGCGCGTGCCGGCAACCTTGAAGTCCATATCGCCGTAGTGATCTTCCGCGCCGGCAATGTCGGTGAGCACCGCGTAATCGTCGCCTTCTTTCACTAGGCCCATGGCCACGCCCGCAACCGAGGCCTTCAGCGGAACACCGGCGTCCATCATGCTGAGCGATGCGCCGCAAACCGTCGCCATCGACGACGATCCATTCGACTCCAAAATGTCCGAGACTACGCGCATCGCGTAGGGCCAGTCGGTTTCACCCGGCAGCACCGCCGACAAGGCACGCTCGGCAAGAGCGCCGTGACCGATCTCGCGACGCCCGGCGCCGCGCAGGAACGCCACCTCACCCACCGAGAATGGCGGGAAGTTGTAGTGCAACATGAAGCGCTTCTTGGCTTCGCCTTCGAAGGCCTCCAACCGCTGCATGTCCTCGCCGGTGCCCAGTGTGGTGGTCACCAGCGCCTGGGTTTCGCCCCGGGTGAAGATCGAGGATCCGTGTGTACGCGGCAGAACCCCAACTTCAATCCAGATATCGCGAATCTGATCGAACTTGCGGCCGTCGGGACGGCGTTTCTGCTTGATCACCTGCCCGCGGAAGATTTCCTCGCGCAGGAGGTCGAAATACTTTCCGGCCTTCTTGCGTCCCGCTTCGTCTTCTTCCGGGATCGCCGCCTTGATTTCGTCCTTAAGCTGCTTGATCAGCGAGTAGCTTTCGTTCTTGGGGTGCTTTTCGGTGTTGGCCGCATCGGACAGGCGCTCACCGAACTTTGAGCGCAGCTCGCCCAGATAGGCTTCATCGATCACCACCGGCTCGACCACGCGCTTCGGCTTGCCAACCTTTTGCACCAGGTCGCTGATAGCGGCACAGATCTTCTTGATCTCCTGATGGCCAAACTCGATACCCTGGACCACGGTCTCTTCCGAAACTTCTCGCGCGCCCGACTCGATCATTACGATACCGTCGGCGGTTCCCACCACCATCAGGTTCAGGTTGCCAGAGCGTTGCTCATCGTAAGTGGGATTGATGACAAAATTTCCGTCCACCTGGCCGACGCGCACCGCGCCGATGGGGCCGTGGAATGGAATGTCGGAGACGCTCAGCGCTACCGATGCGCCGTTGATGCCGGCGACATCGGGATCGTTGGTGGTGTCGGCCGAGAGCACCATGGCGATCACCTGCGTTTCGCAGCGGAAACCTTCGGGGAAGAGCGGCCGGATGGGGCGATCAATCTGGCGGCTGGTCAGAATCTCGCGCTCACTGGGCCGGCCTTCACGCTTGATGAAGCCGCCGGGGATGCGTCCCGCGGCATAGGTGTATTCGCGGTAATCCACGGTGAGGGGAAAAAAGTCGATACCCTCGCGGGGATCGGGATTGGCGCAGGCGGTGGCGAGAACCACGTTGTCGCCGATGCGCACAATGCAGGAACCGTGTGCCTGCTTCGCCAGTTTTCCGGTTTCAAAGTGAATGGACTTGCCGCCAGTCAGCTGGACCGTAACTTCTTGTTTGTTGACGCCATGCAAGGGGGCGGTACCTTCTTCGTTCATTTCTAGTTCCTTCCGTTCTGAACGCAACCAATCGATTCAGGCCCACGTCCACCCCGCAGCACCCTGCCTTGGGGGAATGAAGCCGCGCCTCACGATATGGGAGATGGAGTGAAAAACAGTCAGCCGAGAGAAGCTGGACGTCGGGCGCACCCCGCGCCCGGATTGCCTTCCATGACCTGAACCAGACCTACCAGTGTCAGGTTCCTAAGGGTAGTGTCGATGCACTTGCGCCCGCAGCGTAGTTGTTCAGGGGACGGCCAGCCGCTTACTTGCGGATGCCATGCTTCTGAATGACGGCTTTGTAGCGTTCGGTATCGGACTTTCTGAGGTAGTCGAGCAGGCTGCGACGCTTGCTCACCATCATGAGAAGACCGCGCCGGGAGGCATGGTCCTTCTTATGGGTCTTGAAATGCTCCGTCAATTCACCAATCCGCACGCTCAGAATGGCGATCTGCACCTCGGGCGAGCCGGTGTCGGTCGCATGCGTGCGGTTCTGGTCAATCAGGGCGGCTTTTTTCTCTCGGGCTAACACTGAATCGGTTGCGCTCCTGCTCTTTTATCGTATGCTGTTACGCCATCAAGAATAACATGCAGTTGCGAGAACCGCAAAAGGCGCGGATCAGTAATCTGGGTGCCCCGTTCTAGCTTCTTTCGGCTAGCCCGCATTTCTCACCGGTATTGATTTCGCGCCATGTAGGGTGGTCATGGAGCGCACGGGCGGTTCGACTGGCCGGTGTGGGGTGGAGACGAGGTATTTTTGTGGGCAAGCGAGGTGCTGATGCGGGCTGTGGCATGACTTTTGTGCATGGCTCCGCCGGGATGATGGCATCCGGCTAACTAAAGGCGGAGTTTGCACCCAAGGCGGTGGCCGGTTTCAGCAGCGCAGGGCGTGAAAGGTGTGAGCGTAGAGATTTTTCCACGGATAAGATGCACTGAGCTGCAGCACCACCCGGCGCACGCTGATGCGCACCAGGGCGCCGATTTTGAACAGCCGCAGGCGGATGGTATCGACCTGCGCCTGGGCCCATTCAGTGCCTTTCAGGCCGAGGCGACGCAAGGCTTCGATCAGGGTGTAGGCCAGCGCCGAGAAGTAAAGGCGCAACTGGTTGCCCTGCATCTGCTGGGTAGAGAGCCGGTCGGCGAACAGGCACATCTGCTCTTTAATCCGGTTCTCCATTTCGCCACGGGCGCAGTAGAACTTCTCGTATAAGTCCTGCGCCGGCCACTGTTCCGCGCTCAGCGAAGTCACCACGAAACGCGGGTTCTCACCCTTGGCGAGATACTCGGCTTTGGCCACCACGCGGCGCGAGCCCGACCAACTCTTGCGGGTGCGGTAGCTAAACTCGGCGAACACGCGTGCCGCTTGGCCGGTCGCCTGGTGCTGAACCCGAGCCTGCTGCATCTGCGCGCCAATGATCTTGCTCAACCGCTGGTTGCGCGCCAGGCCGAAGACATAATCCACCTGATTGGCCTCGCACCAAGCCATCAACTCCTCGCGGCAGAAGCCGGAGTCTGCCCGCAGCACGATGCGCACCTCGGGCCAGCGCGCACGCATCGGGGCCACGATACGCTGCACCTCTTCGACCGCCCCGGCGGCGGCGTCCTGATTGGCCGGACGGAGCCGCGCGCACAACAGCTGATCGCCGGCGAAGATGTACAGCGGCAGATAGCAGTAGCTGTCGTAATAGCCGTGGAAAAAGCGCTCCGGCTGATGACCGTAGAGCGGGATGTCGGTGGCATCCAGGTCGAGCACGATTTCCCGGGGCGGGGTGGAGTACGACTCCAGGAACAGGTCCACCAGCAGCCGGTCGATGGCATCGCAGGAGTAGCTGATCTTGTGATAGCGCTCGCTGCGGCCGGTCAACTCCAGCCGGTTCAGGGTGCTTTTTCCGGCCAGCGGCTCGTCCAACTCGCGCTTGCCGCTGAGCAGGGCCAGCAGCGGATCGGAACGCAACTGCTCGTGATCGTTCAGATCCTCGTAGCCCAGGGCCAGCCCGTAAATGCGCTGCGCCAACATCGCGGACAAGGGATGGGTGACCAGCAGCGGGTCCCGGCCATCGCAGAAACAGTCCCCCAGCCGACCCAGCAGATTGATCTTGCGCTCCACCGCACGCAACAGCAGCGCCCCGCCGTCACTGCTGACCCGCTGCGCACTGAACTCGGTGATGACGCTACGCGAAAAATGGGGTGCAAATGAGAAGCAACTTTGATTACACTCTGTCTGCAAAGGCCGCTCCTTTCCGGGCACTCGACTACGTCTTTGACAACGCAGTTATGCCTGAAAGAACGGCCTTTGACTATTTATTTCTTCTCGTGACCCTTTACTTCCTGCCTACACCCTGTGAGAAATGCGGGCTAAAGCTGGGCCCCTTCAAAACTGCAGTTCCCCGCAGGCAGGTAGAACTCAAAGTATGATGATCGACCCGACCGTCACCGCAAACGGTTCTGACGCTATTCCATTGGCCACGACGAAGAGTTGAGAGTCACCGGACTCGATGTCGTTCGGAATCTCGACATTGGTGGTGATCACGGCGGCGCCTGTTGCAACTCCCATGGATGGAATCGTGTCTCCGTTGCTGTTCACCGTGTTGTGATCATGAGTGCGGCAGTACTTGACGTCATTGTTCTGGTTATTCACGATCCTCACCAGCGGGTAATTTGTGGCTGCCGTGTAATCGTCGCCATAGCCCACTGCCTGTGAGAGTCCATTGAACTGAAGCCCTGAGATCTGAACCGAAGTGCCTGGCATAAGGCTGGTTGGGCAGCTTTGGATCACGGGGCGAAAACTGTCCTGCGGAACGGCGGCATCAGAGTGGTAGGCATAGAAAGAAGAGGAATCCTCGCTGCAGAACAACACGTCAGCATTGGGTAGCACCAGAAGTCGCGTGTAGTTTGTCTTGGTAACGTAATTAGGCGGATCGTTGGCTCGGTGGAAGGTGATTCCGTCGAACTCAAAGAACCAACTGGGAGAGGTTTCTGCCGAGGCAATTTTGATGCCTGCACCGAAAAGGACATTGCCGTTCGCCAGAAGGGCGCCCGGTCCATCGTGAATGCCAATCTTCATCTGTTGGCCGTTCACCTCCTGGTCCGGCAGGTCAGGCCCGTTAGCCCATCCGAATAGGGCGCCTGCACTGGGTCTATAGATTGCCGTGTGCTCATTTGCGCCCAGGAAAAAGGCGGTGCCATCGTAGCGCAGCAATCCAGGGCCGATTTCGTTGTCGTCGGGATCGACAATTACATTCGGCAGGTCATTGCCTCTCACCCAATGATCGTTACCGATCTCATAAACCCACGTCACAGACTTATCAAAGGTGCTGGGGAGGGCAATCGTGTTGTCCGGCATCAGCACCCATGATTCTTCATCGCTGACGCTGCCGACCGGACGCGGGCTCAACGCCGTCCAAATCAGCGCCGAGGGATCGAGCCAGGCAACATTCTCATCGTTGATCGAGCCGAGGAGAAATCTGCCGTCGGGCAGGACCGCGCAGGGCGCATCGCCGATTTGTTCCCAGGTTTTTTCCGGGAACTTGGTTGTCGGCGGGGCGAAGGAGATCCACTTGTCGGTCAGCGGATTGTAGATCTCGCAGGTGTTGGTCCAATCTTTCTGAATAACACCAGAGGAATCGGAAATTTCTCCCCCGCAGACCACGACCCGTCCATCCGCCAGAACGCCGGAAGCATAATACTTTCTTCCTACAGCAGAGTCTGCAAGCCGGCTCCAGCTTCCCTTGGCATAGCTTCCAAACTTATCGGGCGTTAGCTTCCACCATCGGTGTGTTCCAGCGGCAGTACGACCTATCCCCAACAGATCGATGGACATGGATTCCTGCATCAACACGCTTCCGTCGGTAAGCAGGAAGGCAGTACCGCCATTCGCGTTGGACAGGCAGAAGGTAATGGAAACCAGCGTCCATACCAGGCAAAATGCCATCTCGACAAAGGTAAACACCGCGCAGAAGATGACGACGACGATTCCGAAGGCCAGACATACGGCGGTGACGATGATGGCAAAGATCGCACAGAAGAGCCAGGCCCAGTCGCTGCATCGCCGGGCCTGCTTCCATGCCCAGGATATGCAAGCGAGTGTAGTTTTCGAGGCCCACTCGTCGCACCGGCGGATCGCCTGTATGCCGTACTCGGCGCAGCGAAGATATGTTAGCGAGAAGCTTCGAGTGCAATTCGAGGGAAGCTGAATCCAGGTTCCTGCTTGGAAATCGCCATCGCCCATAGTGATCACCAGCTAAGAAAATCTGTTTGAGGGAGCGAAAGTCTTAGAACAACCCCAAGATCAAGATGTCATTGGACGAAGGGCGGTAACCCTGTTTGGGCACAAGGATACTCTGATTGGCCCAGGAAGCAAGACCACAGGAGTGCCGGTAAAGATAAAATTGCTACGCTGCTTGTCTGGGCCCTTGCTGCACCTGACCACCGCCCAAGCCCGCTACTGCGAGCGGCCAACCTTCCAATGCATTCTTGACCTGCGGTTCCCAGCCAGTCGCCCGTTTGAACTTGGCGTTGGAGACTCGCTGGGAGCGCGAGAAGTACTCCCACACAAAACCGAACATAAGTTTCCCCAAAAAACCCGGCAGATGGAGCGGTGGTTTGGCGCCGGCAGCGCTCGCCAGCGCGCGCAGATACTCGATAAAGAACAGCGGCTGGTCATCGCAGACGTTATAGATTCCGGCAGGTGCGGTAACGCTTGCCGCGACAGCCCGCCCAGCATCGGGAACGTATATCGAGGAGAAATAGTTGTCAGCCGGGCCCATTTGAAAGAGCAGGCGGCGACGTGCCATGCTAATCGTCTCGGTGGTCGAAGGCGCGTCCGGGCCATAGAATCCAGCAAAGCGCAGGACAATCCCCTTCCCTCCAGCCTCGGAGAAGCGGGCGGCTTCGCGCTCGCCGGCCAGGGCTGCACGCATCACGTCATTACCGCTATCGTCGGTGCGCGCATCTTCGGTGAGCCAGCGCGTCCCGCCATCGGTATAGACAAAACTGACGGACTCATGGATGTAGGTGGGCACGCCTTCGGCAATGGCGGCGTCCACCAGGATGCGCGCGCCCTCGGTGCGCAGCCGGTTGGTCTCGGCCCACATTTTCGGATCGCGAATATTCTTCATGGAACCAATTTTGGTGGTCAGGCGGATGACGGCATCGCATCCCGCAATGGCGCGGCGCACCGAGGCAGGATCGTACAAATCGCATTCCACGGGTTCGGCCCCGATGCTGCGAATCCAGTCTGCTTTCGGCTTGCCGCGCGCAATCGAGCGAACGCTATGTCCCGCAGACAACAGCGCCGGCAAACTTGCGCGTCCGAGAACGCCCGTCCCACCGGCCACAAAAACCTTCAACGGCATTTGGTCAACCTCTTCCCTGTTTTGATATCCCAGCAGGACTGGAGGACACATTTTGGCTGATACTGAGGTGAATGTCTGCTGAGGTGTGAGCCGAGTGAGGTTGTGGTGTGAGATGCCGGATCAGGCTGCGCCGATGTGCAGCACACGAAAAGTCAGGTCGCCTTAGTTTTGAATATTCTCCAGCAACTGTTCGACTTCCGCCTTCTTATCTGCGGTCAATGGCAGCAGCGGAAGGCGTACGGTTCCACCGAAGTAGCCGTTGTAGTCCATTGCATACTTCACGCCGGGAATACTGAGCCCGCCGACGATGCGCTCGGCGGCTTTGACGATCCGCTCCTGCTTTTCGCGCGCCAGAGCGGCATCGCCTTCCTTCCAGGCAGCATAGATCTCGTAGCAGGCAGTAGGAGCGCAATCGGCGAAGGCGAGAATCGCACCGACAGCGCCGGCTTCGAGCGAAGGATGCAGCTTGTGTGCTGCGCCCACCAGCACCTGGAAGCCGACCTCTTTCTGCCGCGTCTTCAGACCGCCCACCACGGTAACGGCCGACGAGGACGGCTTGGGACTGGCGGTTCCGGCCAGTGCGCCCACGCTTACCAGCTCTCCGCCTTCGGCGTTGGCGGTGGCAGCGCTCGCGGCTTTCACCATGCGGCGGGTTACGGCGGCGAAGGTTTCCGTCACCGTGGCAGTGCGCTTGATATGGCGGGTGCCTTCCACCATCTTCTGCACCTTCTCGATGGAGCCGGAGGACTCCTTGATGCCGATGAGGTTAGGGTGCTCGGCGAGTTCAACCACGACTTCAGCAGGAATGTCGTATCCCGTAGCTTGCGGGAAGTTGTAGATGATGACCGGCAGCGGCGAGCGATCGGCGACAAAGCGATAGAAGGCCAGCATGTTCTCGGGCTGGCTCATCTGTCCTTTGTAGTAGTGCGGCGTGCGCACCATGGCGATATCGTATCCGAGTTCGGCTGCGTACTCCGTCAGCCGCAGGGTCTCGATGGCCGGCTCGATGCCAGTACCGGCGATCAGGACTTTCTCATTTGCGGCGGCTTCGCGCGCGCACTTCAGCACTTGGCGGCGCTCTTCGTCGCTCAGCAGGATGGCCTCGCCAGTCGAGCCCTGCACCACGATGCCAGCTATCGGCGCGCGCGAGTACTGCTCGACATTCTGCTCCAGCTTGCGGAAATAGATTTTGCCGTCGGGATAAAACGGCGTAGTAATGGGAGGGAAAATTCCGTGTAAGAGCATGATCAGTTGTCAGTGGCCAGTTGCCAGTGTCCAGTTAGGATTTTACTCTTTCCAATCCGGCGCTGATGCGGGATAACAGCGAGTCTGGTCCCGCACATTCGCGCTCTTACGAAGGTGACAGTGGTTGGACACGGTCGCATAAAAACGGCTTGTGCCGCCTGCCCCGACAAGGTACCGGTTTATTGCGGCTGAAGGCTTGAATCGGAGTCCCGCATACTGGGGTTACGACTCGCTACCGAGCTGCACTCCCGGACTTCTTGCTGCGATTCAGACCGAAAGCGTAGAGCTTCGCCAACTCGGACCCAATGTAAACCATACCGTCTGCCACAGTCGGCGAGCAAAAAACGAAGGCATCATCCGTCGAATACTGCCACAGAACTGCTCCGCTCGTGGCGTCCAAGGCATGAAGGTTAGCGTACGAGTAGTAGGACGCAACGTACACCACGTGATTGGCCACTGTTGGCGAGGAGGCGATGTGATCCCCTCCCGTGTCATACTGCCACAGCAGCGTTCCCGTTCTGGCGTCCAGCGCATAAAGGATCCCGGCATAGGAACCGACGTATACCACGCCACTGGCCACTGCCGGCGAGGAATCAGAAATGTCGCCGGTCGCATACTGCCATAGAACTGCTCCTGTGCTCGCGTTCAGGGCGTACAGATTACTGTTACCGAAGTACACCACCCCATTGACCACCGCCGGCGACGAATTTGAAAAGGCTGTACCCGTCCTATAACGCCAATTGAGTGTTCCGGTGCCAGCGTTCAAAGCATATAGAGTACCGTCGTACGAGCCAACATACACCACATTACTGTCCACCGCCGGTGAAGAATAGATAGGACCTGCCGTCGTGTACTTCCAGAGAAGTGTTCCGGTTCTGGTGCTCAAAGCATATAGACTGCCGTCCGAAGAGCCGACATACACCACCGAGCTCGCAACTGCGGGCGACGAGGTACCATTCGCGGCGGGGTAGCGCCAGATGAGCTCTCCGGTACCGGCGTTCAAAGCATATAGATTGCCGTCAAAGGATGCGAAGTACACCGTGTCGTCAGCGATCGCGGGAGCAGAGAAGCCACCTCCGAGTCGATAATTCCAGATGAGCGCTCCAGTAGCCGCGTTTAGCGCGTAAAGATTACCATCGTACGACCCGAAGTAGACCATACCGTAAGCGACCGCCGGCGAGGACCACACGTAGAATCCTGTTTGATAGCTCCAGTCCAGTCTGAGACCGGCGACCGTGCTCGGGCTAAGGATAACTTCATAGGGATTAAAACCCGTGTGGCAGGAATTAAAGCGGAACTGCGACCCCCAACTGATAAGGTCGCCATACATAAGTCCGTTGCAAGACAAGCTGGGGGGCGGAGGCACTCGCTTCTGCGCCGTAGCCAGAGAGGCGAACAACACAAGCAAGCCCAAACAGCAGCCAAGAGAACAGCGATAAGAGTGCATTCTGCACCTCCTGCACCTTTGCTTCATTTCACCTGTGTCAGTTGGTTAGGGAGTTGGAGAGGTAGTGTCAAGCGGCTTGCGCTTCCAACAATGGGAGTCTTTTTTTCCGGGGAAGCGTAGCAGCTACGACTAAATTTTCCTGCGGCACGGTACCGGCAGCACAGAGGAATCGACTACCCGCTGCAAGAAAGTATTCCCGAATTGGGCCGACAGCTCGAGCTTCCTGCGAACGGGTGTGAAGGCCGACTACTTTTGGGACGCACTCAGAACGAGAACAACATCTGCAAATCAATCCTCCGGTTGGCGGAGCCGGAGGAAAAGGGTGGTCCCGCCAGCGAATTTGATGTGCCGAATAGCGGTGAGTCGAGATTTCCGATGGGCGGGGCATAGTTGACGTTGTTCAGCAGATTGCGCGCGCTGACGCTGAACGTCAGGTTGTATTTGTGATTGGTCTCGCCGCCGAAGATGAATGGTCCTCCTCCGCCTCCGCTGAGTCCACGCGCTCCCAGTCCGCCGCCGTGACCGCCGTGTCCGTGCGGTCCCCCCGAGGCCGCACGGCTCTCAATCCTGGGCCCCAGCCCGAAGCTTTTGCTCAAGCGTAGGTTCAGGGTGAACACACTGGGCCCGGCACCGTAGTTGATAGGAGTGATGGTCTGCCCAGGAATCGGCACAGTGTTGAATGTGCCGTACGGGGAGACAACGACCTTGCCGCCCGGACCAGCGGTGCCGGCCAGCGCCGGGCGATCATTGAAGATCGAGTCGCCGTTAAGGTCCTGTCCAACAATGATGTCGAACGGAACACCGGAATCGGCCAGGATGAATGGACTCAAGCGGAACGCGTGCGGCAGGGAGATCGTGCCGCCGATAAATACCCGATTGCGGACGTCGAAGGCGGCGCGGCCATAGTCTTCCATGGGGTCATAGGAGTTCATGACAAATTGCGGCGAGCTGCTGCCGCCGCCAAAGAAGCCGCCAAAACCGCCACCACCTCCGGAGATCGACAATGGACCGCCGGAACCGAGGTCGCTGTTGGCGTATCCCAGCGAGTAGAAGCCGAATAACGACAGTCGGTTTCCAACGCTAACGCGAAGGTTTGCAATGATCTGGTTTTGCTCGAAAACTCCGCCGGAATTGTACTGGTAGATGTTGGTATTTCCACCGAAGGGGCGGATGCCGCTGTTCGGATCGGCGGGATTGTAGGTGCCGGGCAGAGGAGCGTTGGCGTTACGCAAAATCAGTTGATGTACTCCGCGCGAGTTGAGATAGGTAATCGAGACTGTCGCAGTTTTCGTGACCTGGCGCTCCACGCTGAAGGCCGCCTCCATGGTGTAGGGGACGCGCAGGTTCGATTGAACCTGGTAGACGGTTGGGGAAGTAGTCGATAGCTTTGCCAATTCGGCCGGAGTGGGGATCAGCGGGTAGAAATCCGGATTGGCAACGATGTACTGCTGCTGCGTGACCCCGTTGTAACGTTCAGCCTGCAAAAGGTAATCGTAGGAAAAGCGATCGTAGAAGATGCCGTAGCCGACGCGCAGAACCGTTTTCGGAGGCGTCTTGCCGTGCCCGAGCCCCCAGGCCAGACTGACGCGGGGCGCCCAATCACCTTGATAGGGAATGCCGGTTTGGGTTTCATAGCGCAAGCCATAGCTCAGCGAAATGTTGGGCCGAATTCTCCACTCGTCCTCCGCATACAGGCCGACGTCGATCATGGAGACATCGGAAAGAGGAGCCCCGGTCACGAGCGAGAACTGGCTGGCCCCGCCGCCCATGGCTCGAATCTCGGCCGGGGTGAGATGTTTCTCCAGTCCAATCTCGGTTGTCTGATAAGCGGTAAGTGACGAGAAGTTGTAGGAGCCATTGAAGCCGGAATCCTGGTTGCTGGAAAACAGCGTCCTACGCAATCGTCCGCCAAATTTGATGAGGTGCTTGCCGTGCGCGATGGACGTGTAGTTCTGCAGCTCATAGTGGTCCTGATTGCTGGTGACCGTCCCTTGAGAACTGCCGCCGCCGGTAAATGCCCCCTGCACGATCAGCTCGGGATCGGTGCTCAGGGGAAACTGATCATCGCTATCGCGGATGTATTGAAAGCGGGTTTCATTCACAATCGTCGGGCTAATGACCTGGGTATCGCTGATTTGTACCGTCTGCTCGGTGCTGTGCGAGTTGTAGCCGACCGATGGCAGAGAGAACTGGCCAATTCCGGCATTGTCCAGGTTATTGCGCGCATACTGATAACGCACAGTCAGGGTGTTGGAGGGCGAAAGCTGAAAATCGACTCGTGGGCTGATGTTGAGGCGCTTCGCCGGACTCGGCACTGTACCGTTGAAGGGGACGATGGTATTTCCGGGACCCAGCACCTGCGCCACGATCACGCTTACATTGTCGATATCGCGCTGCTGCGCAGTGAAGAAGAACGACGCGTTCTTTCCCAGCGGGCCGCTGACATTGCCGTTGAATATCTCCGAGTAGTAACCCGGCGTTTCGGTGATGAACGGATTCAGCGAATTGAATGCCGAAGAGTTGCCGTTCAGCATGAATTGGCCGTGATATTTGTCGGTGCCCGGCTTGGTGAAGATTTCAATTCGTCCGTAACCCAGCTTGTCGTACTCCGCGGAAAAGGGATTCTGGTTGATGCGAATTTCGCGGATCGCCGATTTCGGGGGAAGCTGGCCCGCGGTAAAGCCATCGACGTAAATCTGGCCGCCATTGGGCCCGGCGGAAGGCCCGGCCAACGCTTGCAGCTCCGAAGCCAGCTCATCGGGATCGTCGGAGAGCGCATCCAGGTCCTGGCCCTTCAGCACTAGCGTGCCCGCGCTGTTCTCCGGGCTGACGCCGATCGTCGGCGACTCTTCCTGCACTTCCACATGCTGCTGCTCCACGGCAATCTCGAGTCCAATGTCCAGCTCTTGCGTTTGGCCGGCGGCGACCTGTACGTTTGGCTCCTCATCAACTGCAAAACCTTTGGCGACTGCAGTGACGTTGTAGGCGCCGGGAGCCAGTCCCTTGAATTCGTAGATGCCTTGATGGGTAGTTACCGCGTTGACCGATTTTCCGTCCGGGCCGGTTGCGGTGATCTTTGCTTCTGGAATCACTGCGCTGGAGGGATCGGTGATGCGACCGCGCAGGGTTCCAGTCGGAGTTTGCGCGGAAACCGAAGCGGCCCAGAGCGAGGATAAGAGGAGAATGATGGCACACGAGCGCATTGAGGGTAATCAGGCTTTCACAAAATCAAGTCTTAGGATCGCTGCTTGTATTCCGTCACGGAGTGTCACCCGTTCCAGCATTTACCCCGGTCGATAAATTCCATGGTGACAGAATCGTGCTCGCCTGGCCCGGCGAGGCTGCGGCAAGAATCGGCTCGACGCCACTCAGCAGAATGATTACCCGCGAGGGAGAATCAGCACTGCCTTCGGTGGCCACGATCATCAGCGCGTCGCCCTTTTGCAATTCACCAAGGGCAGTGGCCGGCATGCGGCTCAACATCTGCTGAAAATCCGGAGAACCTCCTGGCCGTGGGCCGGCCGCGCCGGCGGCTGGATGGCCTTCACCCCCTCGCGTCGGCATCGCAGAGCCTGCGGCATTGGGGGCCTGGCCGGGAGCGCCCGGAGCGCTGCCCTTCAGCCGCATCGCAATGCGTTGCGCAAACATCGGCGGCAGCTTGTGCATCTGCGAATCCGGAGTAATCTTCAGCATTACCGGTCGCTTGTTGGCCAAGTCGGTGATGGTGATGGTGTCGTTGGCTGCATCCGTGGAAAGGACGGCAGCAGCGATGCTACGGAAGCTTCCGGAGACAATCTCGACCGCATTCAGTTCCTTCCCGTCTTGGCTGCGAGTTCCGCGCGCGCGCAGCTGGTCGCCAGGCTTAATCTGCTCCAAAGTGCCGGGCTTGGCGTCATCGAACTTCACCGAGTCGGGAGCATAGCGGCGGATGATGGTGTCCTTGGTAACGTGAACTGCCAGCGTGCTGGTGCCCAGGGCGCCGGTGGAGAGCGTGATGGTTTCGGTTCCGGCGTCAACCGCCTTCACCACGCCGCCGACACCGTGCTTCTGCCACTCCTCGCGCTCGCTCTCCTGCTTCTCGGCGACATCAGACTTCTTCATCACTACTGCGGATGTGGCGAGCAGGGATTTTCCGTCCTCGGAAGCGGTTCCGCCCGCTAGCATTCGATCGCCGGCCTGGAGATCGCTCAATTGAATCGGAGTCGCAGTCTTCAGATCGGTTTGACCGGGCGCCATGCGCATCAGACGGGTTGTCGGCTGAATCGCGACCGCAATTTCCATTCCGGCGTCGGTAGTTAAAGTGATAGTGCTGCCGTCGATCGCTTTAATCACGCCGACAACGCGCATCTTCTTAGCCGCGGTGGATTGGCTCGGCGCGCTCTGCTGGGCAGCGCAGGGCGCGAGTACGCCAGCGCCAATGAATAGCGCCAAGATGGCGAAAATTGCGGACGTGCGAAGCCAACACAGCATAGTTCGCATTTCACTCAACCTATTACCTAAACATATCGTGAGATGCGAGTGTGTTAAGAAACCATAAGTTTTGTAAATCAGGTGAAGATCGGCATTTTTGCTGACGATAGGAGTCCCCTTCCGCAAGCTCGGGGCAGGCTCTCGACTGCTCGCTGCGCTCGTCGCTCGGGATGACAGAAAGAGTACTGATTTCTCTGTGCCTCTGTGGTGAACGACTGTTTTTTCCCGGAACGAAAGCCCTGTCAACTGCGTATGATCAACCTAGAGATCCAAATTAAACATGCAATTGCAAATCGCAAACCTTTCCAAGCGCTATCCCAACGGCACCCAGGCTTTGCAAGATGTTTCGCTCGCGATCCCACAGGGCATGTTCGGCTTGCTGGGGCCTAATGGGGCCGGGAAGTCTACCCTGATGCGCACACTTGCAACCTTGCAGGAACCCGACAGCGGCGGGGCGCAGCTCGATGACATTGATGTACTTCGGCAGAAGGACGAAGTCCGCAAGGTGCTCGGTTACCTACCACAGGAATTCGGGCTTTACCCGAAGGTCACGGCCGAGAGTTTGCTTTCGCATTTTGCGACGCTGAAGGGAATTGAAAATCCGAAAGAGCGGCGCGACCTGGTCCATGCACTGCTACATCAGACGAACCTGTGGGAGCATCGCAACAAGCCGCTGGGCAGTTTCTCCGGCGGCATGAAGCAGCGCTTTGGCATCGCTCAGGCGCTGCTGGGCAATCCGCGGCTGATCATCGTCGATGAGCCGACCGCCGGCCTCGATCCCGAAGAACGGGTCCGCTTCCATAATCTGTTGAGCGCCATCGGCGAAAACATCATCGTAATTCTCTCCACCCACATCGTCTCCGACGTGAGCGATCTGTGCAGCCACATGGCCATCATTCACGAAGGCCGGGTGCGGGCCAGCGGCGATCCCGCCGCGCTGGTCGCCGCGCTTGACGGACGCGTATGGAAGAAGACGATTGCGCGCTCCGAGCTGCCGGATTACCAGCAGCGCTTCCGGGTAATCTCTACCCGCCTGTTCGCGGGGCGGACGCTGCTGCACGTGCTGCACGATGAACAGCCGGAAGCGGGCTTCGACCCTGTGGTTCCCGATCTCGAAGACCTCTACTTCGCCACCATTCGCGGCTTCAGCGGCGCGACGCCTAACTGA
This sequence comes from uncultured Acidobacteriaceae bacterium, assembly GCA_963785825.1. Taxonomy (GTDB): domain Bacteria; phylum Acidobacteriota; class Terriglobia; order Terriglobales; family Acidobacteriaceae; genus Bog-257. The sequence goes on from CAWAWQ010000006.1 coordinate 1,210,803, forward strand.
TCCGATGCTCGTCCCCATCTTTCTCTTCGATCTTCAGCAGCGGCTGCGGCGCATCTCGACCTACGTTTACTTTGTCGTGTTTTTCGCATTGGCGTGCCTGTTCAGCATGGCTTCTGGGGGCGCGATCCCAGGCTCGGTAATCGACTTTGGTACGGGCGGAAAGATACTCATCAACTCGCCCTATGCCTTAAACGCGATCATCAGCTATATCTGCTTCTTCGGGATCGTCATTACCGCCGCCATCGCCGGTCAGGCGACTTACCAGGACATCGACAACAGCTCCACCCCATTTTTCTACACAGCACCTATCAGCAAACTTGATTATCTTGGAGGCCGCTTTCTGGCGGCCTTCGCGCTCCAGGTTCTTATCTTCAGCAGCGTCGGAGTGGGCGCTTGGGTAGGAACGCTGGCACCGGCAATCGACAAAACTCGGATCGGGCCGCAGATGATTGCGGCGTATCTGCAACCGTACCTTATCAATGTTCTGCCGAACCTACTGTTCCTGACGGCGATATTCTTTGCGCTGGCCACCCTCTCGCGCAAGATGCTGCCGGTATATGTGGCGAGCGTGCTGGTACTGATCGGCTATTTCACGGTCGCCCAAACCTCGAACTCGCTGACCGCCAGCGTGCGCTTTGCTCTTTTTGATCCGCTGGGCGGCGCTGCAATCGATCACATCACGCGCTACTGGTCACCATTTCAGCGCAATACCCAACTCATCCCGCTACAGGGAATTCTGCTGGCAAACCGCGCCTTATGGTTGGCGGTAGGGGCTACCTTCTTCGGAGTCGCCTACGCGAAGTTCTCCTTCACCTATCCGGCGGAGAAAAGCAATCGCCGCGAAGCGGTCGAAGAGAAGCAAGTCATCCCGGCTGTAGTGTCGCCGCCCCTTATCCACCCGACGTTTTCATTGGCAGCTTCGCTGCGCCAGTTATGGTCGCTGACGCGAATCCAGTTCACCGAAACGACCAAGAACGTCTTCTTCTTGGTGCTGATGCTGGCCGGCTTTTTGTTCTCCATCGCTTCGGCGGCAGGCATTAACAACCCTCAAGCCAGCCGGACGTGGCCGGTCACCCACCAGATGCTGCTGATGGCCGGCGCCGGCTTCGCCATTTTTGCGATCGCCATCATTATTTTTTATTCGGGCGAACTGGTGTGGCGCGAACGCGACGCCCAATTGAACCAGGTGATCGACGCTTTTCCCGTACAGCGATGGGTGCTGTTCTGCTCCAAGCTGTTGGCGCTGATGTTGGTGCAGGTTGTGGTCGTGCTGCTCATCCTGGCGTCGGGCGTTATCGTGCAAGCCGCCCAAGGTTATTTCCACTTTCAGCTCAGCCTGTATTTCCGGGAGCTGTTCCTCAACCGCCTGCCCGAGTTGTGGGTCTTGTGTGTGCTCGCCATGTTTGTGCAGACAGTGGTCAGCAACAAATATTTTGGCCACTTCGTGATGGTGCTGTACATTGTTGCCACCATCGCGCTGCCGCCGGCGGGATTCCAGGATTACCTGTATCGCTTCGCGCAGGCGCCGTCCGTCACCTACTCCGACATGAACGGCTATGGGCCGTTTCTTCAGCCGCTCATCTGGTTCCGGATTTATTGGCTAATAGCTGCCATCCTGCTGGCGATCATCACCAATTTGCTCTGGGTGCGTGGCGCCGAAAGCAGTTGGCGCGTACGCATGAATCTTGCGGTCGCGAGATTTTCGCGGGCCACGCTGGTTGGCGCGACCGCTTGTCTGCTGCTGTTCATGGGCGTCGGCGGATACATCTTCTACAACACCCACATCCTCAATCCTTACCGCACCACGTTTAAGAACGATGAAGCCCGTGCGCAGTACGAGAAGAAATACCGGCAGTATTGGGCTCTGCCGCAGCCGCGCATCACCGATGTTTCGGTGCAGATGGATATCTATCCCGAGCGACGCTCGGTATCGCTGCGCGGCACCATGTGGCTGGAGAACAAGACCGGTTCCGACATTGATCGCGTCGCCATCACGATCTGGCCTCAGGACTTGGCGCCTCTGCCCCGGCCGCACATTCAGATCAAGCAACTGCAATTCACGGGCGGACAGACGGCGGTAATCGATGATCCATCGCTCGGGTTTTATCTTTATAAGCTCCCTAACCCGCTGCCACCACACGGGCGCATCCAGTTGGAGTTTGCGCTGCAATATGACAATCCCGGCTTCGAGAATTCGCGGCCCAACACCGACATCGTGCACAATGGAAGTTTCTTGAATGACCGCTATTTTCCTTACATCGGATATGCGCAGGAAGTCGAGTTAACCGACGACAGCACCCGTCATAAGCACGGGCTACAGAACGTTCGGCGAGCGCCTACTTTGGACGATGTTGCTGCCCGCCAGTACAACAGCGTCAGCTTTGACGCCGACTGGATCAACTTCGACGCGACGGTGAGCACCAGTCCCGACCAGATCGCCATCGCTCCCGGGTATTTGCAGAAGACCTGGCTGGAGAATGGCCGGCGCTACTTCCACTACAAGATGGACGCGCCCATCCTGGACATTTACTCCATCCAGTCGGCGCGCTATGCCGTGCGGCGCGATCGCTGGGACGATGTCAACCTGGAGATTTATTACCAGCCCGGGCACGAGTTCAATCTCGACGACATGATGCGAAGCATGAAGGAGACGCTGGCCTACTGCTCGGCGAATTTTAGCCCCTTCCAGTTCCATCAACTTCGCATCATCGAATTTCCGGGTTACGGTACGTTTGCCGAGTCATTCGCCAATACGGTTCCGTTTTCCGAGTCGATCGGCTTCATCACCAAGGTCAGCCATAAGCCCGATGCCGTGGATCTGCCGTTCTACGTCACCGCGCACGAGACCGGACACCAGTGGTGGGCGCACCAGGTGATTTCAGCCTATGTGCAGGGCGACACCTCGATTGACGAAACCATGGCGCAGTACACCGCACTGATGGTGATGAAACATCACTTCGGCCCGGAGTCGATGCAACGTTTCCTGCGCTACGAACTCGACCAGTACTTGCGGGGGCGCGCGCAGGAGCGCAATGAAGAAAACCCCCTCTACAAAGTCGATCCCAACCAGGGCTACGTTCACTACAACAAGGGAGCCATGGTGATGTACGCGCTTCAGGACTACATTGGTGAAGACAAGGTGAACGAAGCGATTCGGGAGTTCCTCAAGGCCTTTGCTTTCAAGGGCCCGCCGTATCCCACGTCGCTTGATCTGGAGGGCTGCTTCAAAAAGGTCACGCCGCCCGAGTACCAGTACCTGTTTGAAGACCTGTTCCAGAAGATCACGCTGTACGACGACCGCGCGCTGACCGCCGATTACGTAAAGCAGCCGGATGGCAAGTACCAGGTGCATCTGACTGTCGAGGCGAAGAAGTTCTATGCGGATGGACGCGGGCAGGAGCACCCGGCTCCGCTGCACGACTGGATTGATATTGGTGTGCTCGATGCTGAAGGTCACTATCTCTATCTCCAGAAGCACAAGATCGAGAATGAGAAGACCGACTTCACGGTGACTGTCGATAAGCTGCCGGCGAAGGCGGGTATCGATCCGGTGGATAAGCTGATCGACCGCAATCCGGACGACAACGTGATCGCGGTGAAGAGCCGATAGTCGAGGGCGCCGTTCAATTCTCTCGCCTGCGGATCGCGTACATGTATCGACTGTGCTCGGCTGCTCATCAACTTTCGCCGGCACCGGCATCGGCACGGGCAAGCCGCGCGACACCGGCTATGGGCATAGCGAAGCTACTGCGTCGAGGACACCAGGTCGCCGGTTCCACGGACGCTTAAAGCAAACGTTTCCGGAGCGGCGGTCGGCCTTTACCTGCAAATTCTCGATGCAGCCAGCTAAGACGACCCGACTGGACGCCCGGGCGAATCGCGGCTTTTCTCCTTGACAGCTTAGGAGAGACTGCGGTAATCTCCTAAGCGCTTTAGGAGAACTAATGACCGACCAGGCCCAGATTCTTCCCGGCACGCTCGATCTCCTTATCCTCAAAGCGGTCTCGCTCGGCCCTCTGCATGGTTACGGGGTTCTCCTGCGCATCGGGCAAATCTCCGGGCAAGCGTTGCTTATCGAGCAGGGGGCACTCTATCCCGCATTATTCCGCCTGGTGCGTCAGGGACTGCTGAAGGCAAGCTGGGGCACATCGGAGAACAATCGTCGCGCCAAGTTCTATGAACTGACTGCCGCCGGCCGCAAGCGCCTGCGCGAGGAAACCGAGGGGTGGAATCGCCTTGTCGAGGCCATTGCTGCTGCCCTGGCCGCCCGACCGGAGGAAGTATGAATCGTGCGTCCGGTGTATCGCGATCGTTACCGGAAAGGCGAGGCAGTGCAACCATGTCTCAAGAAGTTTCAACTCTGCGCCTATATGTAATGAGATTTGTTTACCTGCTTAATTTTGTGCTGCTCGGATCGGACGTGTGGCCGGCGATTTTTCGGCACGAGGGAGCATGGGACCCGTTGAAAGGCGTTGCCTTCAGCTTTTGGGCAGCCTTATCGCTTTTGTCGGGATTGGGACTTCGGTATCCACTGAAGATGGTGCCATTGCTGCTCATGCAACTGGCCTATAAAGCGGTGTGGCTAATAGCGATTGGCCTCCCGATGTGGCCTGCGGTCCGATCAATGGACCTCGCACGTGCCATGCTTATCGGGGTCGTCGTGGACCTTGTCGGCATTCCCTGGTCCTATGTTGTAGCCCGGTACATCAGGGAGCGTGGCGACCGATGGAGAGGGCGGACCGGGGCAGCAGGGAAATCCATGGATAAGGAGAATGAAATATGAAGTTCCGTCGAATTGCGTTATCCGTTGTTCTGACATTGCTGGCCACAGTGGCTTTCGCTCAGTCGGGGGGCCAGAAGTCGTCCGAAAAGGCGAACAACCAGGAGAATCCCTACAGCACATTCAATAAGTATGTCTACGGGCACATAAAGGACGTCCTGCTCCGCTCCGCCGAGAAGGTGCCTGAGGAAGACTACAAATTCAAGCCTACGCCCGAGGTACGCAGCTTCGGCCAGATCGTCGGGCACGTGGCCGACGCACAATACCTGTTTTGTTCCATCGCTCTCGGCGAGAAGAACCCCACTCCGAAGATCGAGGAGACCAAGACTTCGAAGGCCGATCTCATCGCTGCGCTGAAAGATGCCTTCGCCTATTGCGACAAAGCCTACGACGGCATGACCGATGCATCCGGCACGGAAATGGTGAAGCTCTTCGGGAACGACACACCGGAACTCGGCGTGCTGATGGTCAACAACATGCACACCTTGGAACATTACGGCAACCTCGTCACTTACATGCGGCTAAAGAACATCGTTCCTCCCACCAGCGAGAAGACGCCGCAGCCGAAGAAGTAGTCCGGGAGGTCGCGCGCCGGCCGGGCCTTGAGGAAGTATGAAGTTGTTAGCTTATTTCCGTTCCCTTATCGCCAGGTTCTTTCGTCGCGAGCAGCTCGCCGATGACATGGAGGAGGAGCTGCGCTCCCATATCCAGCATCGCGCCGACGATCTGGAGCGTTTGGGTGTTCCTCATGCCGAGGCAGAACGCCAGGCGCGCATCGAGTTCGGCGGGCAGGAGCGCGTCAAGGAAGAGTGCCACGAAGCGCTGGGCGGCAACTTTATCGAGAGCGTCATCAACGATGTTCGTTACGCTCTGCGCATGTTGCGCAAGTGTCCCGGATTCACCATCATCGCCGTATTGACGCTGGCGTTGGGCATCGGCGCAAACGCCGTTGTATTCGCTGTGTTGAATGCGTTTATCCTGCGTCCGCTGAATGTGCCGCAAGTGCAGAGCCTATATGCCATCGAGCGCCGGGCAAGCTTCCTGGATCCGAGTCAATCCTACCCCGACTACCTCGATCTGCGCGATCGCAACCGCAGCTTTGATGGCCTGGCGGGTTACACCATAAGTGAGGCAGGATTGGACACCGGCGGAGATGCGTCCAGCGCCTGGGCGATAGAGGCGACCGGCAACTACTTCGACGTACTTCGCATTCGACCCTACCTCGGGCGTTTCTTTCATGGCTCCGATGAGCACGGTCCCAACAGCGCGCCGTACATCGTGCTCAGCTACGCCTATTGGCACAGCCATTTCCAGGACGATCCCGGCGTGGTAGGCCGTGTGGTTCAGCTGAACAAGCATCCCTACACCATTCTTGGAGTCGCCCCGCCGGAATTCCGCGGAACATTGCTGATCTTCAATCCCGACATCTTTGTTCCCATGGTGAATGAAGAGCAGATCGAGGGCACCAACGTTTTGAATGAACGACACAACCGTTGGGTGTTCATGGCAATGGGGCACTTGAAGCCGGGAGTTATTCCGGCGCAGGCAGTTGCGGATCTGAACTCGATCGGCGCCTATCTAGAAAATGCCTATCCCAAAGACGACGGCAAGATGAACTTCTTGCTGGCGCGTCCCAGCCTCTACGGCGATTATCTTGGTCGTCCGATGCGGGCATTCCTCGCGGGTCTGATGTTGCTGGCGGGATTGATCCTGCTGGCCGCCTGCGCCAACCTGGGCAGCCTGTTTGCCGCGCGCGCCGCCGACCGCTCGCGCGAAGTGGCACTGCGGCTCGCCCTGGGATCAACCCGTAGGCGCATTCTGCGGCAGCTGTTTACGGAAGCCCTGCTGATTTCCACGATGGGGGGCGTTGTTGGTGTGTGGGCCAGCATTATGCTGTTGCGCGGCCTAAGCACGTGGCAACCATTTCCGCAGTATCCACTCCATGTGGCAGTGAACCCGGACGCGAATGTCTATGCTGTCGCTTTGCTGTTGACCATTGCGAGTGGATTCCTGTTTGGGGTGGTTCCGGTGAAGCAGGTGCTTCACACCAATCCTTACGAGGTCGTGAAATCGGGATCAGCGGCTACGATTGGGCGACGGCTTAGCATCCGCGATGCGTTGCTGGTGGTACAAATTGCGATCTGCGCCGTGCTGGTGACGGCTTCCATGGTGGCGGTGCGTGGACTGCAGCATACGCTGCGTAGCAATTTCGGCTTTGAGCCGCAGCACGCGTTGATGGTGGACACAGTTCTGACCATGGCGGGGTACAGTGGCGACCAGGTACCGATCATGCAAGAACGCATGATTGAGGCGATGAAGGCGATTCCCGGTGTTAAGTACGTGGGATTGATAGACCAGCCGCCGTTACATGACAGCTGGAGCAACCCAAATGTCTTCACTGACAAAACCACCGATCTGCGGCCATCCAATGCCGCAGCTGAAGTTGTACGGTACAAAGCATCTCCCGGGTATTTCCAGGCCGCCGGTACGGACTTGTTGTCAGGACGAGCCTTTACCTGGAACGACGACAAGAACTCTCCGCGCATAGCCGTGGTGAATGGTGAGTTCGCAAGAAGACTTTTCGGATCCCCGACGAATGCGCTGGGGGGCTATTTCAAGTTGGCCGACGGAACGCGGGTGCAGGTGGTCGGTATTACCGAAGACGGGAAATATACCGGCGTCTTCGAAGACCCACATCCGGCAATGTTTCTCTCCATTCTGCAATCGCCATCGAGCGAGAGCTGGTTTGTCGTGCGTTCGGACCGCGATTTGCAGGAAGTGGCGTCAGGCGTCAAGAAAACGTTTCGGGAACTGGATCCGGGGCTGCCTTTCTACATTCAAACCTGGAACAAGAAACTGGAGACCACTCTATTTGGTCCGCGAATGGCGACAATTTCATTGGGCGTGCTGGGCGTAATTGGGGCGATCCTCTCGATAACGGGTATTTTTGGAATGGCGGCGTACTCGGTTAGCAAGCGGATGAAGGAATTGGGCATTCGCATCGCGCTTGGCGCCAGGTATCAGGAGGTGTTGCAGGCGGCGTTGGGGCGGGCTTTCAAGTTACTGGCGTTTGGCTCGGCGGCGGGATTGCTCCTGGGTATTCTGGCCAGCCGGGTGCTGGCCTCGCTTGTGTACCAAGCTACTCCCCGCGATCCGCTGGTGCTGAGCGGCGCTGTTGTAACTATGCTGCTGCTTGGTCTACTCGCCACCTGGATTCCAGCACGGCGCGCGCTGAAGATCGATCCTCTGGCGCTGCTGCGTGAGGAGTGAACCACGCTGGTGGATATTTTGCAGGGACTCGGTCGCGCCGCGCGCATTGGGCTCAGGTGGAGAACGAAGTCTCGCCGAATTCGGCAATACTCGGCGGCAGGCTGGGAACCACTTCAGGCAATTCCCGGATTGTGCCCGCGTCATCCTCGGCCAGCGAGGCGTAAGCTCCAAGCCGCGCCAGGTACAACAAATCCGCCCCGCCGAAATACACCAGCGCCAGCAGCGCCATCAGCAATGCCACCCAGCCTCCGCCGAGACGTCCCACCAACCTCAACGGCGAGAGAAATGCGAAGCACATGGTTGCTGCCCATACCAGCCGCAGCACAAGAAAGGCCAAACCCAGCAAGAAGAGCCGTCCCGGATTCCGCTCGGAAAACGCCAGGGCTCGATCCAATCCAGCCCTCGCTCCCAGGTTTTCCCGAATGCAAAATAGGGGGGCAATGCCGAAGTACCAGTTCAATACGACTCCGGTGAGAGCGGCTACGCCAACCGCAAACGACAGTAATAAAGCTGCCCGCAGAGCATGATCCTCCTGGATCATGACCAAGCCGTAAATCAGTGCACCCAGCGTTACCGCGAACGCAATCAGCGACCACAGCGCGCGCAAGAGTGTAAGGATGAAGATGGGCGCAAAATTCCATGAGGTCGATTGCGGCTCTTCCTCGGCGCTGAACATCGCAACCAGGCGATGGAAGCTAGCGGCGCGTCCTGCGGTAGCAGCAAGAGACCAGAGCAGGACGATGCCTACGACGAGCACCGACTGCTCCAGCACGAAGTGAAACACGCTGCCGTGAAGCGTGTGGCGAAGGGCTCTGTCGAACAGTTGCGGCTGGAAGCTGCGGATAAGCCATTCATCCGAGCGGGCGATGGTGAGGCTGTCGAGGAACAACGCAACCGAGTAGATGCCCAGGGCCCAAGCGGAAAGTCCGAAACACCAGCGCCAGGCTAATTCGGCGGGAAGCAACGCCGGCTCATGCCACAGAGCGGCGAAACCGTCGCGAAATGGCGAATGCATGCTCGGCAGCTGCGACATGGGTAAAGAATAGCAGGCGAAGATTGTGGCGCCGCCCAGCCGGTCACTACTGCCGGGGCGCGTAGTATCCCTTGCGCGCGCGAACCTTGTACTTCTTGTTGTCGGCCAGGATCTCGATCTTGCGGTATTTGCCGTCGGCAACGAAATCTGCCGGCTTGTACGAGATCGCGTATTGACTGCGCAGCTCATCGGAAATCTCAGAGAAGGCGTTCGATACGTCCTCAATTTTGAAAGGAAAGAATGCCTTGCCGCCGGTCTGCTCGGCGAAATGCTCCAGAACCTTGTCTCCGCGCAGTTTCAGGCCGCTGGTATTGGTGGAGATGGCGTAGATGATGACTTCGGCGCGTTGGGCCATCTCGACCGCCTCCTCGCGCGATACGCGGCTCTGGTTGTCTTCGCCATCGCTCAGCAGAATGATGGCACGACGGGTAGCGATCTGGCCTTTGTCGACGTTCATCAGCTTGTCACGGCAGGCATAGTAGATGGCGTCATAAAGCGCGGTACCGCCGCCCGCTCGCAACATGCGGACGCCCCGGGAGAGCGCTTCGGCATCGTCGGTAAAGTCCTGCGTCACCTCGGGGGTCGTGTCAAAGCCGATGACGAAAGCCTTGTCGAATCGCGGCCGAACAATCTGGTTCAAAAACTCAATCGCCGACTCCTGCTCGAACTTAAAGCGGTCGCGGACGGAATTGCTGGCGTCGATCAGCAGCCCGACCCGCAGCGGCAGGTTCGTTTCCTTGCTGAAGGAGCGGATGCTCAGCGCGGGCTTGTTGTCGTCGATCACCCGGAAATCGTTCTGGGTCAGGTCCTTCACAAAGCGCTCGCGTTTGTCGGTCACGGTGAAGACCACATTCACCTCATCGACGCGCTTGCGGATGACGGTCAGGGTGTCGTCGGGATTGTCATCGGAGGCGGCACCGCCCGGGGTCACGCTGGCAGGCGCCGATCCCACTCCAATTTGCGGTTGCGAAGAACTGTCGGTCGCTTGCGGACTGCCTGCCTGAGCCGGGCTGGCATCGTCGCCCGCCTTCGCCGGAGCGCTGGACGCGCTCGGCTGCTGGGGCGCCGGGGTGCTCGCTGGCGGGGGCGTCGGTGCAGGCGGCGGAGGAGGATATTTCGTCGCTGAGGGCGCGGTCGGAAGCTGCTGTTGTGGTGAGTCTTGGGCGACGAGCCCCCACGGCAATGCCGCCGCCAAAACCAGGATCAACCAATAATTCATGTGAAACTTCATTATAGCCGTTGCTGCGCTTCAGTATTTAGACGGCCTTCGGCCCCAGAACGAAAGCTACTGGATGTCATCTCACCCCCGAAGCTGCTCCAGGAACGTCGAGAGTTCCGGCGGCAGGGGCGTCGTGAACGACAGCCGCTCGCCCGTACGCGGGTGGGTGAACTCGATCTCCGCTGCGTGCAGAAAATTCCGCCCAAGACTCAGAACAGGGCTGCTGATTCTGCCTTGCGGCCGCAACTGCCCTCGGGTTATCGCCGTCGGCCGCTTCAAGTCTCGCGGCGCGCCGTACACGGTATCGCCCACTACCGGGTAGCGAATCGACGACAAGTGCACTCGGATCTGATGGGTTCGTCCAGTTTCGATTCGCACATCGAGAAGTGCGAACTTCCCGTAGGCCGATGCAATCCTCTCGCGTACTTCATAATGAGTTACGGCTGTCCGGCCAGCGTGCCCTTGGGTGGTCATCCGCATACGCCGTATCGCATCGCGCGAGATTGCTGTCGTAACCGTACCGCGGTCCTTCGCCGGCCAGCCATGCACCACCGCCACGTAATGCTTCTTGACCTGACGCTGAGAAAACTGCTGTGCCAACTTGCGGTGCGCCACATCGTTCCTGGCAACCAGGATTAGCCCACTGGTTTCCTTGTCGAGGCGATGCACGATGCCGGGCCGAAGCTCACCGCTCACTCCGGACAGGCTGGCAAACCGATGCAGCAGCGCATTGACGAGCGTGCCGCGATTGCGTTCGTCGTCGGTAGCCCCGGCACCGGCGTGAACCATCATGCCGGCCGGCTTATTTACCACGACCAGGTCATCATCCTCATAGAGGACATCGAGTGGGATGTCTTCTGCAATGGCTCGCAGCGGAGGAAGTTGCGGATCTGCCAGGATCGTGATCTGCTCTCCGCCGCGCAATTTGAGCGAGGGCTTCGCAGCCGACCCGTTGACCAGCGCCTTTTCGTGCTGCAATAGCTGCTGCACCCGGGCACGGCTGATGTCGGGAATTTGCGAAGTCAGAAACTGGTCCAGGCGCTGCCCGGCAGCGTCGGCAGGAACGGAAATCGTTACTGGAAAGCGGTCGGGAGGCATTCGCGACGAGCATACAACACACGGGATTCACCACAGAGGCACGGAGGCACAGAGAATTGAAATTCCTAAATCCTTTCTGAAACGTGAAGACTGGCTCTGACGACAACTGCGAAACATGACAAAAGCGGAGGATCGGGCAATCGCCCAACGAATCGGAACCACCGAGGAAACTTTCGAAACCTCTGTGTCTCTGTGGTGAATTCCCACTATCTCGCAGCTTTGAGCGGCATCGGAGGAGCCAGCGCCACGCGTCGCATCCACAGCAACCCGCCAAAGATCACAAGACCGAGCGCAATGACCTGCGTACCCGTCATCCAGCCGAGAAAATTATCGCCGCGTCCGGGATCGCCGCGGAAGAACTCGATGAAATACCGCGCCACCCCGTAAATAATCATGTAGGTGCCGATGATCTCGCCCTCGAACTTCTTACGCCGAATCAGCCACACCAGGAAGAGGCAGTTGGCTAATTCCACGACCATCTCGTAGAGCTGGGTGGGGTGCAGCGGGATGTTCAGCGGCGTTCCCACGATCTCATGCGACAGGGGGTTGTGGAAGGTTACGGCCCAGGGTACGTGCGTCTCGCGGCCATAGCAGCAGCCGGCGGCGAAACAGCCCACACGGCCAAATGCGTGTCCCAGCGCTAGTCCGGGGGCGAAGACATCACAGGTACGCAGGACCGGCATGTTGTTGCGGCGCATGTACCAGACGCACATAATCAGCGCCAGCACGAATCCCCCGGACCACACGCCGCCGGCTTGCAAGGTCGATAAGGCAAAGATCTCGCCGGGATGGGCGCGGTAATAGCCGAGGTCCACCAGAACCATCATGATCTTGGCGCCGAAGATGCCGGAGAGGATGGCGATGATGCCGAGGTTCCAAAGCTTGTCGGGATCGAGACCCTGCTCGCGGCCTACCTTGACGATCAGGAGCAAGCCGAAGATGAGGCCCAACGCTGCCATCAGACCGTAGGTCGGAAGGCTGAAACTGCCAAAGTGAAAGAGACGGGGAAACACGCTTCTATTTTAGATGCGCGGAGGCGCTTTTCGCTTCTCGGCTGTCGCTTTTGCGCTATTCGCTATTCGCTATTCGCCTTTCGCTTTTCGCCGGAATCCCCGATCCGAACCACGTTCCTTCTTACGTTACCCGCCCCTTGAGCAAACGATTTCTGAGCGGCCGTTGATGATCAGATTGGAAGATGTTTCTGGCGAAAGGCGAGGAGCGAAAAGCGGCACTAAAAAGCCGACCCGCGGGGCCGTGTCTGGTGGGCCGTCAATGAACCCGTCCTATACGGTGGGAACCCGCCGCGGCTCTTTAGGCATTTCCGCATGACGGAACATCGCACACCGAACCGAAATTGCGAGTCGGGTCCCCGGTTCATTGAGCATTGGTTCAAAAAACGGTTGCCACCAACACCAACTTTGCAGGCCGGCTTACTGTTTCAGATGCTATGGAAAAGGTGAGTAGATGACAAGGGGCGCAGGGTAAATAATTGGCGAAAGACGTGCTAAAAGGCGAGTAAGCCCTAAAGTGCCAGCGGCAAGAGGAGCCGACCTGGCTGCAATAGATCCGTGTCCCTATCCCGCCCGGCGCGCTTCCCGCAGGACTTCGTCCAGCGCTCCGGCCAAGTGCCCGGCTCGCTCGTTGTAGTCGCTGTCGATGCAGTCGTACTTTCGCTTCAGCACGTGAAGCTCGTCGGCGATATTCAAGGCAGCCAGCACCGCAACGCGCAAGGAATCGACCGTTGCCGCCTGCTGCGCGATCAGCCGCATCTTCGTATCGACATATTCCGCCAACTCCGAGATGTACTCCGGATCGGAGCCGCGCAAATGATATGTCTGATCGTAGATCTCCACGCGGACATTACCCTTGCCATTTCCGTTGCCATTCGAGTCACTCAACCCAGCCTCCTCCCAGTGGCTAGTGGCTAGTGTTCAGAAAGCTCAAGCCGGTACTCTGACCACGAGCCACTGACAACTGGCCACTGATTACCCCGCTGTTTCTTCCAGCGTCAGGGCCTCGATCTGGCCCAGCATCTTTTCCACCCGGGCTCGCACCTCCTCGCGCTCGCGGCGCAAGGTGACCAACTCCTGGCGCATGGTGTCGACTTCTTCTTCGCTCTCGTTCAACTGCTCGCGTAATCGGGCGGCGTCGCGCTCGGCCACGGCTTTGGCCTCACGCGCCGACTTCAACAGCTCGATCGTGCGCAAAATCTTTTCTTCCAGGGACCTGAAATCTGCGGTGGAGGGAGCTACTTCAACGGCGTTTGCTGGCATCTTCGGCGTGATCCTCGAAAACGTTTTGAGATTCCGAGCGGAAGTATATCGCAGATGTTTGCAGGCAGAACGGAACAGTTTGCCATTCGCTCACAATTTGTCTCGCAGGAACCTGAATGTGCAACGTCTGCCGCTGTTCGGGACGAAAAGCATCCTCCCGTTCGCACGGCACTGCACGAATAAAAATGGCGCAACTAAACTGATAGCGAGGGTTCTTTCTGCTGAGTCCCATGCCCCTATGCCTGAAACAGCCGCGCAGGATCGAACTGGCGCTTTGCCTGTTCGTTTGGTTAGCGCTCGGATTGGCGCCGGCCCAGGAGCAGCCCACGTTCCGCACTCAATCCAACGTGGTGCTGGTGCCCACATTGGTGCGCGACAAAGCCGGAAATGCCGTTTACGGGCTGCACGCCGGCGACTTCACGATCGGGGATGATGGAGTGCCCCAGACCATCCACCTGGACGAAGCCGCGGAGTCGGAGCCCGTATCGCTGGTGGTCGCCATCCAGTGCGGACGGCGGGCCGACTTCGAACTTCCCCGCATGCACGGCCTGGGAGCGATGTTGGATCCTCTGATGGCGCAACCTGATGCCAAGGTCGCGATCGTGGCCTTCGACAGCCATGTGCATGCCATTGAAAATTTCACTAGCGACCAGAACACCGTTGCCAAACAACTGGAAGGACTACAGCCCGGCGATGACGGCGCGGCCATCTTGGATGCGGTGAACTACTCGGTAAAGTTGCTGGCCGGCGTGCCGACTGACCACCGGCGAGTGTTGCTGCTGATCAGCGAAACCCGCGACCACGGCAGCCGTTCAGCTAAAATCGACGACGCCATCAAGGCCATCGGCAACAGCAACACCGTCGTCTACACGCTGGCGTTTGCGCCGTGGAAATCGAACGTGCTCGACACCCTGAAAGGCAACAACAATCCCGATCTCCACCCCGAGCAGACCGAGGTGCAGGAGCAACCGGATCTATTTGCGCCGTTTGTGCTCGCGGTGGAGGCGATGCGCAAAAATACCGCCAAGGCGATCGCCTCGATGAGTGGCGGGGAATACCAGATGTTCTATTCGCGGCGCGGCTTCGACGCTCGGATCACCGACTTCTCCAACCACCTGCACAGCCGGTATATCTTGAGCTTTCAGCCTGCACAGCCCCATCCCGGGCTGCATCAGATCAGCGTACGCCTGAAAGGATCGGCAGGCGCGACCGTGCTGGCGCGCACCAGCTATTGGGCTGCAGCTCAAAATCCCTGAACAGCGGCTACGAAGACTCAGGTCGCCTGAATGCAGCTTCGAGCATGTCAGCTTTCGGTCCGCTTCTTGCTCGGGAGCAACAACGACAGCACGACCGAAATCACCAGCACTCCTGCAACCACGCCCAGTGCGATCTCGGTTGGGATCTCCACATAATTCGAGCCCAGCATCTTCACGCCGATAAAGATGAGAATCACGGAAAGTCCGTAATGCAGGAAGTGAAATGCCTCGATCAGGCCGGCCAGCGCGAAGTAGAGCGAGCGTAGCCCGAGAATGGCGAATACGTTGGAGGTGTAAACAATGAACGGATCGCGTGTCACCGCGAGCACCGCCGGTATGGAGTCGGCGGCGAACAGCACGTCGGTGGTTTCCACCACGATCAAGACCAGGGCCAGGGGAGTGGCATACGTCATCGCACCGCGGCGCACGAAGAAGCTGCTGCCCTCGTAGTCCCGGGTCACGCGAAAGAGCTTGCGAAATCCACGCAACAGCGGATTGGATTCGGGGTGGATCTCGGCGCCCTGTTGCCGCAGCAGCTTGATCCCGCTGTAAACCAGGATGGCGCCGAAGATGTAGATGATCCAGTGGAAGCGGTTCATCAGCGTGACCCCGGCCGCGATGAAGATAGCGCGCATGATGAGCGCGCCCAGCACCCCCCAGAACAGCACCTCGTGTTGAAAGCGGCGAGGCACGCTGAAATAGCGAAAAATAAGCAGGAAGACGAATAGGTTATCGACGCTGAGAGATTGCTCGATCAAATAGCCAGTAACGAATTCGAGCGAGCGCTGGGAGTTGGGGCGCGCCGCCCCACCTGTCATGGTGTGCCCGAAGAAGTAAAGGCAGACCGCAAATATCGCCGCCAGGCTGACCCACACGATGGTCCAGGCTACCGCCTCGCGCAGGCGCACCACGTGCTTCTCGCGATGGAAGACGCCCAGGTCGAGCGCCAGCATCGCAATCACAAATAAATTGAAGGCGACCCAGAAAATCCAGTTCGAAGGCATGCGCGCGATCCAGAACAGTCATTCTATCTGGCCGGTGCGGGCATGCCGCTCGACTGAAGCAGGCTACGCGATTGCGGCAAGCCGATTGAGAGATCCAACGTTACTTGTGAAATGTCCCCATATATTCCGCCTGCCCCAGGGTGTGCCCCTGCATAGCTCGCGCCAGTTCCACGCTGCTGGCGTCGGGCGCGAGATCGAGCTTCTCATCCAAGGCGTACAGATGGAAGAAATAGCGATGAGTCTGGCCACCGGGAGGGCATGGTCCGCTGTAAGCAGTCTTGCGATTGCTGTTGCGTCCTTGACGTGCCCCATCGTCCAGCCGCTCGCGTTTCGCAACTCCTTCAGGAAGCGAGTGGGTACTTGCGGGCAGGTTCCATAACACCCAATGCACCCAGGTTCCGCCAGGCGCATCGGGATCTTCCATCACCAGGGCAAAGCTGGCGGTGTGCGCCGGGGCCCCGCTCCACTGTAGAGGGGGCGAAATGTCCGCTCCTTTGCAGCTATATTGCTGCGGGATTCCGGCGCCGGAGGAAAATGCAGAACTGGTTAAAGCAAAGGCCATGGCAGCACCTCCTCCCGTAGTTCGACCGGATGTTTGTGCCAACCCACTAATGCTGAGAGCTAGCAGGAACGCCACTTCGGCAGTTCGTCGCATCGGCAAGCCACCTTTCCTGGTTCTTCATGGCGTGGTATCCAACTCAGCTTCCAGTTTCTTCAGATCAAGGATTGTAACTGAGCGCCCATCGATTTGGATGAGACCTTCCGATTGCAGCCGGCTCAGATTACGGGAAACCAACTCGCGAACCGTTCCAATCTGCGCCGCGAGTTCATTATTATTGGCGGGAAGCGTAACGGTAAGCTCGGGAGTACTCTGCGAGCCAGCCGATTTTGCCAGCCGCACCAGCATGGCCGTGAGGCGATGTCGCACCGTGGTGAAGGAAAGCTCCTCAATGATGCCCACCAGGCGCCGCAGCCTGGCCCCCACCACTCGCAGCACCTTCAGGGCAACCTCGGGATGCTGTAAGCACAAATTCTGAAAATCTTTCTTGCTGAAGAACAGTAGCGTGCAATCCGTAATGGCCTGCGCCGAAGCCGGATAGTTTCCGCCGTCGAAGACCGGTAACTCGGCGATCGAGCCGCCCGGTCCGTCGATGGAAAGCACCTGCTCCCGTCCGCCTGCCGAGCTCTTGAAGATGCGCACATTGCCCGCCTCGATCACGTACAGACCTGAGCAGGGCTCGGCCTCTCCGAAGATCATCCTGCCGGCGCTGAATTTGCGCTGCACCACGTGGGTTGTGAGAAACGTGAACTCCTGCTCGGTAAGCCCGGAGAAAATCGGAACTCTCTTGAGGATGGAAAATGCGGAAGCATTGGTCGCCAGGGCCATCCGCAATATTGTACGAGACGACGGCGGAAAGCGCCGCGCAAACCTAAGGGAGTGTCTTATTAAGTGCGATCGAAGTCTCTCAGGGGCTAAAGTGTATGCGTGAAACTAACCCTTATCCTTGGCGGTGGAACATGACCTGCGAAAATCCAGCCCCGCAGGGGCGGCTATGTCGTTAGCCCAGGATGAAGCGAAGCGGAACCCTGGGTGGAGTAGGAAATTATTCCGAGCCGCGTAGCGGCGACACCGTTCTCACGCAGACGCTAAAGCCCAGCTTGACTTCGGGCACTTACGGACAGCCTGAAGAGACTGTGTCGCAACCGGCAAAGAGCCCTGGTGGTGTAACAAAAGCTCCGAATTCCGAACAAACCAGCCCGCGCAGCGGCGGAAGCGCAGTTAGCCCGGGGCGTAAGCCCCGGGGAAAGGGGAAAATGACCCGAGCCGCGGAGCGGCGACACCCGTCGCGACACAGTCTCTGAAGGCCGTCCCCTTCAAAGCTTCAACTTAATCAGAGCTTCCCTAAAGTAGAAACGCTGCGCAGAGCATGATCCCAAAGATCAAAGCCTGTGCTAGTTCGCTGAAGCCGAGCTTATGGACATCCAGCGGACGGCGGCCGCGCAAGAACCACAAAACTCCCCGCAGCAGAACGGGTACGAATGCCAAAGCTGCAATCAATGGGAATAGTCCCAACCGGCAGGCGAAGAGAATCCCGGCGATGAGCGCGATCTGTCCTGCAAAGAACGTCCTGCCTTGCCGCATTTTTTCGGAGAGTGTCGCAGCACGGCTGCAATGAATGCGAAGCTGTACGAAGTGGATTTGATCGCCGGCAAAGAGCCAGTTGGCGAGCCACAGCGCGATTGCGGTGCGGTCAAGCTGGCCCGTGGCGACATAGTATGCCCCGGCGGCTGTGGAAGTCAGCCCGATCGCGCCGATCACCTGCGCGGGCATTCGGCCGTTGCGGCCCAACTTCTTCACGCCCGCTTGCGCTGCGAAAGCAATAGCGGCAACTGCGCCGATCGCCAGCAAACCACGGTTACGCGCGTTCCATAGCAGCGCGGTTGTGCTCACGGCCGCTAACAGACCGATCGCCGTCATCGTTCTGAGCACCAACGAGCGCTCGTCTGCGGATTGCGCCTTTATGGCCGAGGTCCCAAGCCAACTCTCCACCGGTGTTCGCAGCCAGAACAATGACATCGCCGCGAGCACGAACAGAGTAAGCACGCCGCTATTTACGCCGGCGGGCAACGCCACAACCGCGCCGGTTGCCAGCGGAACCAGCAGCATGCCCCATGCGCCATGCTCGCGCGGGATAACCAGAGTTCTGAGCCGTGAATTCTGTGCTGTGATGATGTGAGCGGCCATGATGTGATGCTAGCCCGGGTAGATGACGCGACCTATGACTTAAGTCTCAGCCGACTCGCTTTGCCTCGGCAATAGCGCGAACCATCTGGTTCGACGTGCCGGGCTCGTAAACACAGAACGGTTCCTCGGCCAGAAAATCGCCAGTGGCCGCGAATGCGCGCGCGCGGCATCCCATGCAGACGTGGCGAAACTCGCAGCATCCACACTTGCCTTTCAGATTGTCGTCATCACGGAGCTGGTTGAACACAGACGACTCGTTCCATATTTCGGCGAAGCTCTGCTGGCGCAGATCGCCGGCTATGGCCGGCAGGTAGCCGCAAGGGAAGACCTCGCCTTCATGCGAGATAAAGCAAACGCCGGTTCCGGCCAGGCAGCCCTTGGTCGTGGCATTCATATCGCCGGGGTGGCCTCCCGGATGTCCCGAATGTCCAGCCGGCGGCCCACCGCCCGGCTTCAACGAAATTCCGGTAGAACCCGGCATCGTCATCTCCGTCGGGCCGATTTCATGCGGATGCAACGAGGGTGGAGCAGCTTGCTCACGGCCGGCCAGACGCTCGGCGGCGCGGCGCTGGCGCACGACCCGGAAATAATGTGGCGCGCAAGTAGCTTTCAGCTCGATGTCTCCCGCCAGCGATTGATCGTAAAACCAGTTCAGCATGCGCTCGTATTCGTCCGGCGCAACCATCTGCTCGGCGGCAATATCCACGCCGCAACCGACCGGAACCAGCAGGAAGGTGTGCAGAGCGTCAGCGCCGAGACTACGGGCCAGCTTCAGCACATCGGGCAACTGGTGCGCGTTGTGACGCGCGATGGTGGTGTTGATTTGGACGGACACACCCACGTGCTGGAGGTTGCGCATGCCGTAGATGGCTGCGTCAAAAGCTCCGGGAATGCCGCGGAAGGAGTCGTGCGTGCTAGCGTCGGCGCCGTCGAGCGAGATCGAGACCCGCTTAATACCTGCCTTCTTGACCTTCTCGGCGACATCTCTGGTCACCAGGGTTCCATTGGTTGCCAACGCGGTGCGAAGGCCGCGGCTGGTGGCGTACTCCGCCAATTCGAAGATGTCGGCACGGTAGAGCGGTTCGCCGCCGCTGAGCACCAGGATGGGATTTCCAAAGTCGGCAATCTGCGAAATGATGTTCAGCGCTTTTCCGGTCGGCAGATCGGAAGGCGACATGAGCTCCGTCGCCGTGGCGCGGCAGTGGATGCAGCGCAGGTTGCAGCCTTTGGTCACTTCCCAGAAGATCAGCCGGGGCGTGTATTGCTTGGTTGCTGCCGAATGGGTGCTGCCGGTGCCCTCTGCCATGTTGCTTTTCCTCCCCCGCTCTTGCGGACGACGGCTCGTGGTATGGCTTAACGATAGGATTCCTGCGACCCAAAGGGCCGTGAGTGATGTCACCAGGGCCTGTGACGTAGGTCACTTTGGTGAAGGGCCAGGCCGCATGGCAGGTCTATCGAAAACCGCACGCGATCCGGCAAATTGAATTCTCTTCGCCGCCAGCAAATCCGCATAATTACGACCAAGTTTCCCACCATTTGCTTGACAAGTGCATCCAATGCATTTATATACATTTGCTGGTATATTTATGCTATGTCGAAACTGTCCCGTCATGCCGCCATTCGTGATCTGCTGGAGCAGCGGGACGTAGGCAGCCAGGACGAATTGCGGCGGCTGCTGTTTCGCCGCGGACATCGGGTGACCCAAGCCACGCTGTCGCGCGATATTCACGAGCTGGGGCTGGTCAAGACCGGCGAAGGTTATAAGCTGCCGCAGGGCGAAGAAGGTCACCTGACACTGCCCTCGGTCGAGCGCCTGATTCAGGAGTTCGTATACGAAGTGAAGACAGCGCTGAACCTGGTCGTGATCAAAACCAGCGCCGGCAGCGCGCAGCCAGTCTCCGCGGCAATTGACGCCGAGGACTGGGAGGAAGTCGTGGGAACGATCGGCGGAGATGACACCATCCTGACCGTCACCCCCAATGCAAAGGCGGCCGGCAAGCTGGCGCAGCGCATTCGCGGATATTTTGCTTGACGAGTGTTTGAGGGCGTGTTGCCCACCGAAGCAGATGAAGATCCACCACGGAGATCACGGAGAAGATTTTTGCCAAAGAACCAACTCTGTGCCTCAGTGGTGAAAGATTTTCGACGGAACGAGCAACAATGAATGCTGCTGTACAACCCGCGATCTTTGGCGCCACCGGATATTCCGGCTTCGAGCTGGTGCGGCTGCTGGCCCGTCATCCCAAAGCGAAAAAGCCGCTGCTGCTGCGCCGCAACGGCGAGAGCGGCGGATGTTCCGACTTAAGCGAGGCCTATCCGCAGCTCGCCGGGAACGGCGGCTTTCCCTTCGAGAATCTTTCCTGGATGCGGATGAGGGAAGCCGGAGTCGATGTTGTTTTTTTGGCTACTCCGCATGAATTCTCGCGCGAGCTCGTGCCCGAAGCCGTCGCCGAGGGTTTTCGCGTCATCGACTTGAGTGGCGCGTGGCGACTGAAGCGGGTCGACAATCGTAGGGTATACGGCTTCTCGCGGGCGCAAGAACAGGGCGGAGCCATGCTGGACGCCATCGCGACATACGGTCTGCCGGAGTTGCACGCCGGCGAGATCAGGAGCGCGACCTTGCTGGCGAATCCTGGTTGCTATGCGACTTCGATCATCCTGGCGCTGGCGCCGTGGATCCGCACCGGATTCGTCGACGTGGAGCACGGCATCATCTGCGACTCGAAGTCGGGCGTCTCCGGGGCGGGCAAAACTCCGACCGCGAAGACACACTTTGTCGAAGTGGATGGCGATTTTTCCGCATACTGCATTTTTGGACACCGGCACACGGGGGAAGTGCTGGAGCAGCTCGGGCTCGGTGGCGGGTCGCTGCAGTTTACGCCGCACCTGCTGCCGATCCCGCGCGGCATCCTCTCGACCATCTATGTGAAGCTGGCGAAACCGGTTACATCCGCAGAGCTGGAGCAGTCGCTGCGCGCGTTCTATGAGCACAAGCCGTGGGTGCGCGTTTTTGGAGCGGCACGGCTGCCCCAGATCAAGTTTTCGCTGAACACCAACTACTGCGACATCGGTTTTGCACTCTCGCCCGACGGCAAGCGAGCGGTGCTGGTCTCCTGTCTCGACAACCTGCTGAAAGGCGCCTCCGGACAGGCGGTGCAGAACATGAACCTGATGTTCGGCTTTGACGAAAAAGAAGGATTGCAATGAAGCTGGTGCTAAAGATTGGTGGCGCGGCGCTCGACGACAAGGAAGTGGTCGCCAAGTTCGCCAGGGCCATTCCTAGCCTGTGCCGCGAGGGGCACAAGCTGGTGATCGTACACGGCGGAGGCGCTGCGCTGAGCCGGACCCTGCAGCAGCTTGGCTGCGAGACCACCTTCATCAACGGGCTGCGTGTCACCGATTCGCAAACGCGCGACGTTGCCATGATGGTACTGGCCGGTCAGCTCAATAAGCGGCTAGTGGCGGCAATCGGTAATGCCGGCCAGCCCGCCCTGGGTATCTGCGGTGGCGATCTGCGCATGGTGCTGGCGACCAAAAAGCAGCAGCCAGATCTCGGCTACGTGGGAGAAATCTGCGCCGTCGATCACCAGTGGATTGAGCGCTTATGGAATGCGGGCGTGGTTCCCGTTGTATCCAGCCTGGCGCTGGGGTTCGACGGAGAATACTACAACGTCAATGCCGACCAGATGGCCTCGGCTTGCGCCGTTGCCTGCGGAGCGCATGCCCTCGTCTATCTCACCGATGTTGCTGGCGTGAAGGATGCTAAGGGAAGCGTGATCCGCTGGCTCGACGTGGATGCCATTGCGGAGATGGTGCAACAGGCCGCCGTCAGCGGCGGCATGCTGCCTAAACTGGAAGCGTGCACCCGCGCGCTGAAGAAGGGCGTGAACCGGGTGCGCATTCTTCCCGCCAGCCAAGCCGAGGTTCTGCCTGGTTTCTTCACTCATCCCATCGATTGCGGTACCGAGGTGATTGCTTCGTGAATCCCGTCATCCTCCATCCCACGGAGCGCAAGAGCGGCGCCTGGCCGGGCCCGCGCTTCGACCGTGCCTTAGAACGACGTCCCTAGACGCTGGCGCGCCGCCGTTTTTTGCCTACACTTTTTTGTGATCTTCACCTGCTGAGTCGACCCAGAAGGAGGTGCGACATTGATTGCAACAACTATTCCCCCGGGAGCGAATCCGAGCACGTACGCGTATCGTGGCGTGACCGGGCGTGACCTGATCTCGGTGCAGGACTTTTTGCCCGACGAGCTCGCCTGTGCTCTTGACTTGGCCGCAACCATGAAGGCGCGTCCTGCCGATTTTCGTGGCATACTCTCGGGCAAGCAGATTGTGCTCTTCTTCGAGAAGCCGTCGCTACGCACCCGGCTGACGTTTGAAGCGGGCATCAATAGCCTGGGTGGCACGTCATTTTTCGTTGACCAGACGCAGTCGCGCTTGGGCGCTCGCGAAAGCCTGAGCGATGTTGCGCATAACCTGGAGCGATGGGTGGATGGCGTGGTGCTGCGCACGTTTGCACACGAGACGGTCACGACTATGGCAATGCATGCCGCCATTCCCATAATCAACGCGCTCAGCGAATTGGAGCATCCCTGTCAGGCAATGGCCGACATGCTCACCCTGCAAGAGCACTTCGGAGATCTTCGCGGGTTGCAGCTTGCCTACGTGGGTGACGGCAACAATGTCGCACATTCGCTGATGCTGGCGGCGGCCAGCCTGGGTGTATCGATTTCAA
This sequence comes from uncultured Acidobacteriaceae bacterium, assembly GCA_963785825.1. Taxonomy (GTDB): domain Bacteria; phylum Acidobacteriota; class Terriglobia; order Terriglobales; family Acidobacteriaceae; genus Bog-257. Next base: position 1,234,219 of record CAWAWQ010000006.1, read on the forward strand.
TCGCCACGCCTCCGGGTTACGAACCGAACCAGGAGATTACGCAAGCTGCTTGCGAACTGGCCGCGGCTTCCGGTGCGCGGGTGCAGGTGATTGACGATCCAGTCGAAGCTGTATCTGGCGCGGATGCGGTGTATACCGACGTGTGGGCCAGCATGGGGCAGGAAGATGAGGCCGCCCAGCGCCAGCAACTATTTGCACCCTACCAAGTGAACCAGAGGCTGTTCTCGCACGCCGCCAAGCACGCGCTGTTCCTGCACTGCCTGCCGGCGCATCGTGGCGATGAAGTCACAGCCGGGGTCATCGATTCGCCGCGCTCCGTTGTATTCGACCAGGCGGAGAACCGCCTGCACATCCAGAAGTCGATTCTTGTTTTGCTGCTGGAAGGTGGCTCGCACCGCTTTCCGCCGAGGAGTGCCAATGCGTGAAAAAGTTGTACTTGCTTATTCCGGTGGACTCGACACCTCCATCATTATCCCGTGGCTGAAAGAAAATTATGACTACGATGTGATCGCATTCGTGGCCGATGTCGGGCAAGGCGATGACATCGATGCGGTGGTGGAGAAGGCCTACGCCACCGGCGCGTGCAAAGTGGTCGTCGAAGACCTGCGGCAGGAGTTCCTCACCGACTATGTCTTTCCGGCGATCCAGGCGGGCGCGGTTTACGAGCATAAGTACCTGCTGGGAACTTCGCTGGCGCGGCCGGTGATTGCCAAGTACCAGGTCGCGATCGCTTTACGCGAGGGCGCAACCGCCGTAGCGCATGGTTGTACCGGGAAGGGTAACGATCAGGTACGCTTCGAGCATGCCTATCAGGCGCTAGCGCCGGAGCTCAAGGTCATCGTGCCCTGGCGCGAGTGGACGCTGCAATCGCGCGAGGATTGCCTCGACTACGCCGAGCAGCACGGCATTTCCGTGGCGCAGAGCCGCGAGAAGATCCACAGCCGCGACCGCAATCTGCTGCACGTCAGCCATGAAGGCGGAGAACTCGAAGATCCGAACAATGCGCCACTGCCGACGACCTGGACGTGGACGAAGTCGCCGCAAGAAGCGCCCGATCAAGTCGAGAAAGTAACGATTGAGTTCAAGCAAGGGCTTCCCGTCGCGGTGAACGGAGTTGAACTCGATCCGGTTGCCATCATCGAAGTGCTGAATGAAATTGGCGCGCGCAACGCCATCGGACGCGTTGACCTGGTGGAGAACCGTTTTGTCGGCATCAAGTCGCGTGGCTGCTATGAGACGCCCGGCGGAACCCTCCTGCTGACAGCCCATCGCGAGCTGGAAGCGCTGTGTCTCGATCGCGAGCTGGCGCATTTCAAACAGCACATCGCGCTCAAATATGCGGAGTTTATTTACTTCGGGCTGTGGTTCACGCCGCTACGCGAAGCGTTGCAGGCGTTCGTGCAAAGCTCACAGGCCGACGTGAACGGCACAGTCGCGCTGGCGTTGTACAAAGGAAACGTCGAGATTGCGGGCCGCGTTTCGGAGACGTCGCTCTACCGTCCCGATATCGCCAGCTTCACCATGGGCGCCAGCTACAACCAGAAGGACGCCGAAGGTTTTATCCGAATCCTCGGGTTACCGGCGCGTTCAAGAGCCATGATTCACGCGCAGAGCTGTAAGGAGGCGCTGAAATGAAGATGTGGTCGGGCCGCTTTAGCGACGGGCCTGATGCCGAGTTCGAGCAGTGGCAACGGTCATTTCCTTTTGACTGCGTCCTGCTGCCGTACGAGATCGCGGCCAGCAAAGCGCACGCTCGCGCCTTGGCCAAGGCCGGGGTGCTGAATAGCCACGAATTGGGTGCGACCCTGTTTGCGCTGGATCAGATCGGATGCGAGGGCGTTCCGGAAGCAGACGATTCGGCGATCGAAGACGTGCACCACTACGTTGAGAAGCGCCTGGTCGAACTTGCCGGAGAAATTGGATACAAGCTACACACTGGGCGCAGCCGCAATGAGCAGATCGCCACGGATTTACGCCTCTACGTCCGCGACCAGATCGATCAGATAAGCGGATTGCTGGCCGATCTTGCCGGCGAATTCGTGAAGCAGGCGGAAGCCGCCGGGGAAAATGCGATGCCGGCCTACACCCATCTGCAGCGCGCCGAGCCGGTACTGGTCGCGCACTGGCTGCTTGCCTATGCAGAGATGTTCTTGCGCGATTTCGATCGGCTGGCAGACTGTCGCAAGCGGCTGAATGTATGTCCTCTGGGCTCGGGTGCCGTCGCTGGGACGATCCTCCCGCTTGACCGCGCCGCAATCGCGCAAGAGCTGGGCTTCGATTCGCCAACTGGCAACAGCATGGATGCCACCAGCGATCGCGACTTCGCCATCGAGTTTGTGCAGGCGCTGTCGTTGGTTGCGCTGCATCTGAGCCGCTGGGCGGAAGAGTTCATCCTCTTCGCGACAACAGAATTTGACTTTGTCAAACTTCCGGAGGCGTACTCCACCGGCAGCAGTGCCATGCCGCAGAAGAAGAATCCGGATGCGCTGGAGCTGATTCGCGGCAAAGCCGGCAGGATCTTCGCCGAAGCGGCGGCGGTATTCATCGGCATAAAGGGCCTGCCACTCTCCTATAACAAGGACCTGCAGGAAACGCAGCAGCCGGTTTTCGCAGCCGCGCAGCAGGTATCCGCCATGGTTCGCGTCGCGACGGGATTCATGGCGGCGGTCGAATTCAACTATGAACGCATGCAGCAGGCTGCGAGCGGCGGCTTCATGAACGCCCAAGCCGCGGCCGCTTGTCTGGTTCGGCAGGGGGTGCCGTTCCGACGCGCACACGAGCTGATCGGCAAGGCGGTGCGTTTGTGTGTGGAGCAAGATTGCGAACTTGAGCAACTATCGAAGCAAGACTATGCACTCTGCGGGATCGACGCAGACGAGCAGTTTTACCAATCGCTGACTTTGCCCAATGTGCTGGCCATTCACGATGTCCCGGGAGGAACCGCTCCCGCGCGAGTGCAGGAGGCGTTGCAAAGGATGAAAGAACGGCTGTCCCAGTACTCAGGAGTTGCTCATGCGTGCACGTAGCGCCAAACTCCCCGATGCCCTGGCCATCGAGCAGTTGATCCAGGTGCATGTCGGCAACGGCACCTTGCTGCCGCGCTCGTTCGCGGAAATCTGCGAGAACATCCGCGATTTTGTCGTGGTCGAGGATGGGGGCGAAATCGTGGGCTGCGGCGCGCTGCATCTCTATGGAATGCATCTGGCCGAGATCCGCTCCATCACCGTTGCCGCCAAAGCGAAGGGAAACGGCGCCGGGCGAGTGCTCATCCAGGCATTGATGAAAGAAGCCCAGCGTCAGAGCGTCACTTGCGTCTGCTTGTTCACTCGCATTCCCGAGTTCTTCGGCCGTATGGGCTTCCGCGCAATCGAGAAGGAAGCGCTACCCGACAAGGTGCTCAAGGATTGTGTGCGGTGCCCGCGTCAGAACGCCTGCGATGAGATCGCAATGTACCAGGGGAGCCTGCCGCATGCCGACTCGCTGCCGCGCCGCCGGCATTCCGGAGAGAGTTACGTCCAGATAGCACCCATTCAGGCGTCATTCGCTGAATGAACTTCCATAAAGTAGGAAAGCCCAGGCCGTTTTGCCCGGGCTCTTCACTCTTCGCTTCGGTTCGCGCTCACGTCCAGGTTCTGGCGATTCTCGCGTTCCGTATCCTTCTCAGGTTAAGCGAATCTTTGTCACCGTTTTACATCACCAAAGCGATGCTCTCCAGTTCTCGTCGGAAGGCTTCCAGCGTTCCACCCAGCATGCCCACTTTGCTAACCGCATTGCGGGCCTCCTCAGCCGAGACACCGTATCCGTGTCCGGCGAGGAACATCTGGATGAGTTCCGCCGCATCCTTGGAGTCAAATCCCTGGAGCAGCTCGCTCCTCAGCGCCGTAAGTTCCGGGACGGAAAATTTTTCTGCCATCACCTCTCACCTCCGACCCTTCCAGGCTTTTGTTATTTAGACTCGGGGCACAGACATAAAGTTGCAAGCAATTGGATTGCCGAACACAGCCTAATGTCACTCTTGATCCCCGTTCTGTTGCTAAGTCCAACCCTCCTGTCGAGAAATAGTTGCATCGGGCCGCGGCGGATCAGCGGTTTAGCGGGCCTTGTCCCACCAGGGTGGGACGGCCTGTCGGAGTCCAGCCGCAAGAGTTTGCGTACCAGGGAGAGCACGTGCTCCAAGTTATGGGAGAAAGTGTGTTATTTCGGGAACCACTGTGGGATTTCGCGCCAATCCGGGAACGCTTTCGAGGACAGGAGAAGCCGCGCGAACTGAATCGCGATTCAGTCGAGCTCCAGCAGCCCAACGGTACAGCTGAGCGTTTCGATCAGAGGATGCAAGCGGCATCGGAGCGCCGCGGTCTTACACGTCCGCAGCGGTCCATGCGCGGGTTTTACCTGGTCATGCCGCTACAAAAACTGCCGCTGGGCACAGTGGAGTAATAACAAGATTGGGCTTTCTCCTTCGACGCAGGATCGAAGGGCGTATTCCAATCACTGTTATTTGGATAGCACTGCGGCGTCGGCGGCTGAGCCTGTCCGTTGGCGACGAAATCGTCAGGGAACTTCACTCCGAATCCGTAACAGCCGCCGGACGGGCAGTCGACGTCCTTATTCGTCCAGCTGCTGCAGACTGCCTGACACTGCGGATAGAGACTGTCCTGCGAGCTGAGAGCGCAGCCGCAGGAACTGGTGCCGTCGTTCCAGGAGCAGAAATTCGGCCGTGGCTGGCAGTGCTCCTTGGCGACTTTGTTGTAGTTGTCCTTGAAGGTAGCGAAGCTGGTGTCGATGGTTACGGTTAAAAATCCGGAGTCGGCATCATACTTAGGTTTCTCCCAATCCCAGGTTGTCAGGTGCTGGGGTTCGATCGGCAGCGAGCTGATGTCGGCGGTAATCTCGAACACATCCTTGTCGGGATCGAATCCGGTCTTACCAACGTACATCTGGTAGGTTTGCTTCGTCGGGGGCGGCGCGTTCGGGTCATCCAATTTGGGTTTGGCGAACAGCAGGAATGTGTAATACGTCTCCCCGCCTTTGAATACGTTCACCAGATTATCCGGCAAGCCTCGCCTCTGGGTTTCTTCGCTCACCGTGGTATCCATGTAGTAGCTGCCGTGGTTGACGGTCAGCGTGCTGCGCTGGGCGATGGCCTGCCCGGCCATGCGGATCGCCGGTTTGCCCTGCTCTCCCTTGTTCAGAAATTCGCGGTATAGAGGTACGCCATAGCATTTCGGATTGGTGCAGTCCACCGCCCAGAAATGCAAGTAATCAGGAGCGTCCTTGGGAAGCTGTGGGCAATTCTCACCGCAATCCGGGTAGACGACCGTAGTCACATAACCATAGGGACTGGTCTTGGCGGTTCCGCAGGTCTCGGAAGAAGCTTTACAAACGGGAGGCATATTGTTGGGGACATCGGAGGCGCACTCGATGTCTTCCACCGGCGCGGCAAAAAATGGATCCTTGTTGACCGAGATGGTGCCGATCAGGCCGGTGAGGCTTCCGTCATCATCATCGAGCTCCGTCTGCCGGTCGATGTCGGTGAATCCGTCAAACTGATGACCGGGGATGTAAGTACAGTAGCGGCTGTTCACCGCCGAGTCGTTGGTGTTGTAGGTTCCGGCTACGAAGAGCGGTTCGATAACGAAGTGGCGGATATCCACATTCCTGAAGAACAGGTTATTGGAGTGGAAGGCCGGCGGGTAGAAAAAGCCGTTGGGCTGTTTCCAGGCGATGGCAGCGTTGGGCATGTAGCATTGCCCCTTGGCGTCCTTGGGCAGACCGAAGACCTGGCCGTACATCCATTTACTGGCGGTACAGTTCCCTCCAGTGGCCGGGCAGTCGGTAATTTTAGTTTCCGTGGTATCCAGAAACGCGTTGTTTTCCTCATATGCCGGACCGTCGTAAATGCTAAACATGCGCTGGTTCGCCCCGAAATTGCTGATGGGCAGGCTGACCCCGGCAGCCACATTCAAACAGTAGTTTCCCGCGGTTGCTCCCGAGGGCTGCTTTGCGCAAGTGAAGTTCGGATCGCGCATCAAAGTGTCGGGATTGAAGGGACCCGCATTCGAGGCGTATGGGTTCCCGGTAGCGGGTTGGGTGTTGCCGATAAACACGTCATTTCTGGCGATCGCCCAATGCCCCTTGACGGTGTCGGACTCGGTATAGCCGCCGCCGGTGACAAAGGTCAATGCGCCGTTCTGCGCATCGGTAATGGCGCTGTTGCTCAACAGGTACCACTGCGGACGTAGCCATATGGCTGCGAAATTCGTCTCCGTCCAACTGAACGAGGTGGTGTAGTGATCGAGCACCGTGGCCATGCAAGCGTCTTCATGGGTACTGTCGCAACGAATAACCTGGCTGCAATCAGTGAACGCGCCATCCGGACACTTGGTGGCGAAACGTCCTCCGCCACGGTCCACCTGCGGGTAGTACTTGTCGCTGCCGCTGGGATCCGTGAGAGGATCGGGCGCCAGCGAGCCGTACGTGACCGGCAGCATGCGCGGCAAGGCCAGATTCTCCTGGCGAACCACCCCGTAACAGGGGCCGGTATCGCCAATGGTGTTGAAGGAGTTCATTGCTGTCGTACAAGTGTTGCCCACAAACTTCTGCATTGGCGTTATCTCGGCGCGCGCCAGACTGTTCTTGGGATCGGTTCCCCAGGCCTGCTCGGAGGCATAAGACCACCATTTCTCGTAACGCGACATGGTGCTATTGGCCGCGGGAACGAACCAGTAACAGGCGCCGCAGGTACCGGCGCCGGCTGCCATGTTGTATTCGAAATCATTCCAGCCGTTGGTCATCCAGAAGACGGTCGGGTGATCGATGTCGCTGTGGAAGGGCACCGCCTCCTGCGGGGGTACCGGGGGCGGCGGCTTCAGCGAGGGATCAGGATACGGCGCGGCCAGAATGCCGGGAACCTGGCGCGGATTCTGCGGATTGATCACCGCCGCGCGGGCGAATACTCCGAGGTTGGAGTACAGCTTGTTGTCGGTCTCGGTTGCGTCTTCCAGATAATAGCCATGCCCGATCGACAGGTATCCCACGTTGCGCGCCAGCGTCACTCCTTGGGAAGCATGCAGCGTCATCCAGCGCGTCATCGAGTCCCATACCGAGCTGTCCTCGATAAAGGTTACCGGAGGATCTGTGGGCGAGGCCGGCTGCGGAGTTCTGCGCGCCATATGAAAATGGACGGGGTAATGCATGATGCGGCCACCCTGCCCCATCTGGTAGAACTCGACACCACGGAGCTGGACGCTTTGGAACCCCTGGCGAAAGATCGTATGCCCACCGAAGTAGTAACACGGATTTTTTGGTGGAGCACCGCAGTTGGGATCCAGAGCGGGGAAATTGGACAGCAGCGTCTCGCCGCCGGAAACAATGCGGATGGATCGCCGCAACAGCCCCACGGCAGCTCGCGTGTCCACCGAGCGGTTCTGCTGGCCGGGGTCAGGCCCGATGGTCGATGGCACGCCCGTTAGCGGGTATACCTGGCCATAGTGCGGATACTTGATGTTTTCCACGGTAGTGATAGTGGAACTGGTGTCGGTGGTGGTGATTGCCTTGATGGTGAGCAGCTCCGAGTGCCCGGGCAGATAATCCGTAGTGGTGACGACGATCTGATCTCCCGGCGTGGTTTTGGTCTGCGCAACCCAGTCCACTTTGCGGTCGATGGTGAATTGATTCTCGCTACCCGTTCCCGCCAGTGTGGTTGTCAGCCGCGCCCAGCTCGAACCTGAGTTATTCGCGGGCTGGGGATCGGCTACGGCGCCTTTCTTCCCGAACAACTGCAACGTGCCGCCATAAGAGACGGCCAACACTTTGTAGCCAAAAAATCCTGGCGGCGTTCCTGCACGATCATAGGTGATCGGTTCGTATCCATAAAAGCAATCGTCGACATTGCCCGGCAGATTCTGCCCATAGGGCTTACCGTTGACGATCACATCTTTGACCCGGGTGCAGCTCGAGGGGTTGAGCTTCATTGCGGAGTTCGATTTCCAAATCTCCGGCAGCACGCCGCAGGTGGGCGAGCTCTGACAGGTGATGCCCTGTCCGCCCGTCCCACTGGTCCCCTGGTCATGGCCCCAAAGATGGATTGTCAGGGTGCCATTGACTCCAAAAGGCTCACCAGCCGCTCCGGCAATCAGGCTGCCGTTGTTCTCGATGAGGATCGATTCTGCCCAGAAGTCAATGCCGCCGGGCTCGTCCATAAACATCAACGTCCCGCCGCCATAGATGTTCACGTTGTGGTACTTGTAGGTGCCGGCATGCACGATGCAGGTGCCGGTCATCACAATCAAGTCACCGCCATTCCCCTCCGGCAAAGCTCCGGTGGTGCAGGTATCGGCAGCCGCTGCAACCTGTGTGAACGCAACGGCGAGGAGCGTCGCTCCCAGCAGACAAATCACCACTAAGCGAATAATCGGTTTCCGGATCTTTCCCAGAGGGAGGGACGACGTTTGCGGAGAAAGCATGGTTCGCTCCTGCGCTGGCTGTAAATCTCAGCGGTTAATTGAGTTGAAATGGCCGAAGACTCGACTGATGCAGGCCGTCTTAAAAGGCTTGTTCATCCACTCCACGGAACCCTGGCCGGCCACCCCGGTTTCCGCCGATGGGCGAAAAAAGCTGATCTAGCCTGACAGCAAGAAAGAGCCAATTCCCAATAGCCTACCGGCTGGGTACACTTGCCATAGGAGGCGGTTGGGCGCTTTAAAGTGACCGGCATTTTACCACTCTGTGGGACAATCGCAACATTAATTTTGCGGCCGAGATGTAGTGCTGGTCCCTGCGCTACCGCGTTGTAAAATGCAGGCCAGATTCCGCCCAGAAAGACTAGTATCGTGTCCTGCAAGTTCGTCGAATATCTCCGGACGTCTGTGAAAGGGCACGGCTTCAGGGGCTGCGTGAGAACTAGCTCTGTGTTTCGGTGGCGCAGTATCACACACGAAATAGAACCCCGAAGGGGTGGGGTTACCGTTAGCCTAGGACGGAGCGAAGCCGGGGTCCCCAATTCGCACCTCTTTTGTGCGAATTGGGGGGGAGGAGCGGAGTCCTGGGTGAGGTAGGGAAAAATATCGTAACCCCGTAGGGGCGGCACCGCTGGCACCACGCGAGGGGGACCGCACCGATACAAGGTGAGCACAATGGATAAGACACTCTCGCGCCGGCGGTTTCTCGGTACCTCGGTTGGGGCATTGGTTGGGAGTGTGATGCTCCGCGACGTTAGCGTCGCCGATCCTCCCAATGCTTTCTGGATCAAGCAATCGAAGGCAGCTCAACCTGCCGCCTCGACCACCACCATCCAAGCTATAAAACGGACCCTGGAGATCAACGGTAAAGCGGCAAGCACGATGGGATTGTTGCAGCCCAATGGAACCCAGGGGATGACTTCCGTGGTCAATAGCCCATTGCGCGTGCTATTGGAAAACAAGCTGCCGGTTCCAACAGCGATTCATTGGCACGGACTGCATCCACCCAATAACCAGGATGGAGTACCGGGCGTGACTCAACCTATCATCCGCCCCGATGCCAGCACTCTCTACGATTTTCCATTGCAGCCTGCCGGTACTCACTGGATGCACTCTCACCAGGGACTGCAGGAGGCGTACCTGCTGGCGGCGCCGCTGATTGTTCATGATCCGGCTGATCGGGCCCGCGATGAGCAGGAGGTAATACTTTTCCTGTCGGACTACAGCTTCACCCCGCCGAACGAGATTTATGCCAAGTTGCGGCAGCGAGCCAATGGTGCAGCCCTACTCGGCGAAGGAGAGCCGATGACCATGCCAGGCAAGACGGGGCGTGCGTCGACTCCTCAAAGCCCCGACAGCGCGAAAACGGGCGCCGGCACGCCTGATGCAAACGATGTCAACTATGACGCCTATCTGGCGAACGACCGCACTCTAGACGACCCAGAAGTGGTGAAGGTCGAGAAGAACGGGCACGTGCGTCTGCGCATTATCAACGGCAGCAGCGGCACCAACTATTTTGTAGACTTAGGTGCTCTGACGGGTGAACTGATTGCTGTCGACGGCATGCCCGTGAAGCCGATTCAGGCAACGCGATTCCCGCTTGCGATTGCGCAGCGCATCGATGTGAGGGTACGGCTGCCACGCGACGGCGGGGCGTTTCCGATTATCGCGCTGCGAGAATTTTCCCGCGAGCAAACCGGAATCTTGCTGGCCACTCCCGGTGCTGTGATTCGAAAGCTGCCGGTAAAGAACCCCACTCCGACGGGACTGCTTACGCTTGACCTGGAAAGCAAGCTCGAAGCCGTCAAGCCGCTTGCGCCCAAAGTTGCCGATCAGATCAGCATCTTGCGCCTGCAAGGCAACATGGCCCGCTATGACTGGCTCATTAACGGTGCGGCGTTCGATATTCGCAATCCCGGAGGTGAAAAGGCCCAGGTACGGGTGAAACAAGGACAACGCGTGGCGTTGAAATTCGTAAACGAAACCCCTATGTCTCATCCCATGCACTTGCATGGGCACTCCTTCCAGGTGGTCGCGATTAACGATCGGCCTTTGCAGGGAGCGATGCGCGACACCGTTCTGGTACCGGGACGGACCAGTGTGACGGTGGCATTTGACGCTAATAACCCGGGGCTGTGGTTCGTCCATTGCCACGTGCTGTGGCATTTGGAAGCCGGGATGGCGGCTCTGCTGGAGTACCAGGCCTAGGTGGCGCGCTCCGCTGTTGTCGGCTTGCTCCCCAGCGCAAGAACTCGCACTCATCGTCAACCTCGCATTGCAGCATGTCCTGCACCAGCAGGTTCCATCCCACGAAGCCTGCGAAGACGTGATTGGGCGACTGCTCGGGTGTGGGCGCCAGCCCCTCGCCGGTGTCGGCATTATAGTTTTCGTGCATCGATCCCCACTTCTGGATGTCGGCAAGCACCATGCGGCCGAGGATGCCGGCCAACTGCGCCGCTTCTTTGTCGAAGCCGTAGTGCTTCAGGGCGATGTAGTTTAGGTAGTTCGCGTTGATCCAGATCGGCCCTTGCCAGTTGGAATAAGGAACAATGATAGCCGCGTTGTTGTAGTCCGGGTCCTGCTTGGAGAGGCTGCGTAGTCCGTACGGCGCCAGCATGTAGTCCTTGTTCCACAGGTAGCGCTGAATCATCTTCCGCGCGTCTTTCTCCGGCAGAATGGCTGCACTGAGAGGGACAAAGCTGGAATAGCTGATGCGCGTGACCGGCTTTCCGGTATCACGCCGGATGTTGTAGAACATCGCCTCCTGCGGGAACCACATGCGCTTCAGCATCGCAGCTTTGAGAGCGGCCGCTTTCTTCCGATATTCGGCGGCTTCGTCAGGTTTGCCCAGCTTATCGGCGAGCGCAGCCATGGCCTGGTATTCGCGCAACTGGAAAGTGCAAAGATCGGTGGCCAGAATGGCGCTCTTGTCGTTGGGATCGTTGGTGAGCGCGACATTGTTATCGGCGCCGGAGGAGATGCCATTCTCCCAAAAAAACAGCCCGTACTTGGGATCGAACTGCGTCTTCTCCCGATAGGTAATAACTTTCCGCATGTTCTCCCAAACCGGCTTCACCCATTCGTAGTCCCCCAGGCGCTGCGACGCGATCAGCGCGCCCTGAGCGAGAAACGGCTTCATGGCGAATTTGCCCATCAGCGGCCGCGGACCTTTCGTCGTTATACAGCCGGCAACATAGCCGTCCGGATCGATGGCGCCCGCGAAATCCAGTACCCACCACTTCAGGTACTTGGCTTTGTCTGGACTCTGCTGGGCAAGATGACAGCCGATGAAAAAGCCATCCCAGTCCCACATCTGCTTGTAGTAGCCGGCAGGGATCAGGTAATCGTACTTGATGAAGCCCTCCGCCGGACGAATAGATTGCGGCTCCAGCTTGGCATAGGCCGTGGAGACCTGGTCGAGAAGCGGCTTCAGATCTGCCGGTTTGTCGGCGGCGAGAGCGGGTGCGGCGATCGCAAGCATAACCATGAGAAGACAAAGTGATCGCGTGACACCATGGTTCAACTGAGAGTGCATGGCCATAATGCTATGGGATGGTTCGCAACCCTGTATTTGACAGTGTGCCACATTTTGTGACACATTCATAGAATGCCGTCTGTCAATATTCGCCAACTCCGAGACACGCGCCGTTTGAAGGCCTGGCTGAAGCAGGGCAAGACGGTGGAACTGCGTGAGCGAGATCGTCTGATTGCTCGGATTGTACCCGCGGATTCAGATCAAAGGCCGGCCGAGTGGCCCGATTTCGCGGCGCGCCGCAAGAAGATCTTTGGAAACCGGGTCTTGCCGAACCTGGTTATCGAAGAACGGGAGCGCTCACGGTATTGAACGTTTATGTCGACTCCAGCTTTTTCGGATCTCTTTACCTGGACGATGCGAATTCTGGGGAAGTTGATCGACGCATGTCAGGCGGCCCACGACTCTGGCTGACACCGCTGCATCGCGCTGAAGTGACTCATGCCATAGCGCAGGGCGTATTTCGGGGCGTAATTTCTCATGATGAAGCCCGCCAGATCTACTTAGCATTCGACATAGACCGTGGCCGCGGACTCTGGTTGCAAGTGCCAATGCCCGAGAGGGCATTCGATATCTCCGTGCGCCTTGCACAGCAGTATGGTCCTGAAATCGGGTGCAGAACTCTCGACACACTCCACATCGCATCAGCATTGGAATTGCATGCAGACTGCTTTTGGACTTTCGATCAGCGGCAGGCGAAGCTGGCGCGGGCGGTGGGGTTAAGGAACTGAGGTCCGGTGTTCAGTGCCCCTGCGCATTACAGTCGATGCGCTCTACCGATGCTGGCAGCCAAATCACCCATTGCCATTTGTCCTTCGCTGAGTTCAGAAGCCAGGGATACCTTCGAAGAGTGACTTCGTAGCGAACCTTACCATCTTCCGAGATAGCAGCCGCCCGGACCCTGTCTCTGGTTTTTGAGCGAATTTCCGGCGCTTTCAGGACGGTGTTGTCATCAGCCCATGCGTGTTTTCGAGAGTTAACCGCAGCTTCGGCAACCGCGATATCGTTCAGCCGCCACGGTTCATGGCCGTCATTTACGAAATGCTGAAGCTGGATCGCGGCTCGCTTATCGACAGCCCACATCCAACTTTTCCGTGCGCAGCTCTCATCCGATGCTGCTGAGAGCATCGAGAAACAAAATATCCATACTGCAGGCACGCAGCGCAGTCGGTTCATGGGTTTGTTGACTTACGCGAAGGCCGTTTCCGTGTACTCGCCGTAAACCTGGCGCAGTGCGTCGCAGATTTCGCCCACGGTCGCGTAGGCTTTCACCGCGTCGATGATGAACGGCATGGTGTTCGCGGGCGAGATCTGTCCGTTTTCGCCCGATTTTGGCTCTTGCGCGGCAGCTTCTTTCAGCGCGTCAAGCCGGCGGCGGACTTCGTCATTGGAGCGGCGCTCGCGGAGCGCCTTCAGCTTCTTCGTTTGCGCCTGCGCCACCTCTTCGCCGATGTAGAGGATGTTGGGCGCCGGCTCTTCGACCACAAACTCATTGGCGCCGACGGTGATCTTCTCTCGCGCTTCGGTGGCACGCTGGAACTGGTAACTTGCCTCGGCAATCTCCTTCTGCGGATAGCCCTTCTCGATGGCCTTCACCATACCGCCCATGGCGTCGAGCTTGCCGAAATAATCGAAGGCCCCGTTTTCCATGTCGAGGGTGAAGCGCTCGACGAAGTACGAGCCGCCCAGCGGATCGACGGTATTGGCGACGCCCGACTCATAGGCGATGATCTGCTGCGTACGCAGCGCGATGCGCACCGCCTCTTCCGTGGGCAGCGCCAGCGCCTCGTCGTAGCTGTCGGTGTGCAGCGACTGCGTTCCACCCAGCACGCCCGCCAGCGCCTGGATCGCCACGCGCGCAATATTGTTCATCGGCTGCTGCGCGGTGAGCGAGACACCCGCCGTCTGCGTATGGAAGCGCATTAGCCAGGTGCGCTGGTTCCTGGCGGCGAAGCGGTCCTTCATCAGGCGATACCAGATCTTGCGCGCGGCGCGGTACTTGGCGATCTCTTCGAAGAAATCGTTATGCGCGTTGAAGAAGAAGCTGAGCCGCGGCCCGAACTCGTCCACATCGAGGCCGCGGCGGCGCGCCCATTCGACGTATTCAACGCCGTCGTAGATGGTGAAGGCCAACTCCTGCAGCGCAGTCGATCCGGCCTCCCGAATGTGGTAGCCGCTGATCGACACCGTGTTGAAACGGGGCGTGAACTTGGTGCCGAACTCGAAGGTATCGATCACCAGCCGCATCGACGGCGCCGGCGGATAAATGTATTCCTTCTGCGCGATGTATTCCTTCAAGATGTCGTTCTGGATCGTGCCGGAAATCTTCTTCCAGTCAGCGCCCTGCTTTTCTGCGACCGCCAGATACATGGCCCACAAGATCGAGGCAGGCGAGTTGATGGTCATCGACACCGTGGTCTTCTCCAGGTCGATGCCGTCGAAGAGGATCTCCATGTCCTCCAGCGAATCGATGGCAACGCCGCACTTGCCCACCTCGCCCTCGCTGAAGGCGTGATCGCTGTCGTAGCCCATCAGCGTGGGCAAATCGAAAGCGACCGACAGGCCCTGACCGCCATGCGCCAGCAGATACTTGTAGCGCTGGTTGGTTTCTTCCGGGGAGGCAAATCCCGAGAATTGGCGCATGGTCCACATCTTGCCGCGATAGCCCGAGGCGTGAATGCCGCGCGTGTACGGCGGCTGGCCGGGATAGTTGAGGTAGTCCTCGTACCTCCAGTCGGCGGGAAGATCGGCCGGCGTGTACAGCCGCCGGATCGGCACGCCGGAAATGGTGGTGAAGCGGGCATGGCTGTGCTCGTCAAGATTGACGCCCGTAGGAGCGCCAATCGGCCGCTCCGGAGCCTTCTCCAAAGTGGGCGCCAGCGTCTTCTCCGCCCACTGCTTCTCTGACTCGGATGGGTGGCGGCCCGCTTCGAACAGATCGGTGACCGGCGATTCAGCGAGAGCTTTCCCGTTGGACTTGTGGCTGTTGGCCATGCGCTTACCCCAAAGTAGGACGAACCTTCCATGCTAGTAGATGCTGGGGGAAGGGGCAAGGAGGACCGTCGACGGGTGTAGATGCTCCAAGATAATGTCACCCCCTAACTGCAACGAGACTTTGTCACCCTCTCAGGATGGTGACGATGAGTCAGAAAGAGCTCCAGCGAGTGAAAGTGATTGAGAATGCAGCGGGCGGGCGGCTGAGCGTACGCGAAGCCGCCCGCCTGCTGCAACTGAGTGAGCGCCAGGTGCAGCGCCTCAAGCGACGCTATCAGCCCGATTCCATTGCCTGGGTCCAGCACGGCAATCGTGGACGTCCCGTGCCTTGGGCTTTTCCTCTTCCCCAGAAGCTTTTGATCTTGACCCTGGCCCGCACCAAGTATCAGGGCTTCAACGATTCCCATCTCTGTCAGAAACTCAACGCCGAGGAGAACCTGCCGGTCAGCCGCGAGACCGTGCGCCGCATCCTGCGCGCCGCCAAGCTGGCCTCGCCGCAGAAACGCCGACCCCGCAAGTATCGCTCGCGCCGCCCGCCCCGCCCCCGTTGCGGCATGATGGCGCTCACCGACGCCAGTACCCATGACTGGCTCCAAGGCCGCGGTCCACAGCTCACCCTCATCGGCTTTCAGGACGACGCCACCAAGCAAATCCTCTCCGCTCATTTCCAACTCGAAGCCGAAAACACCGTCGGCTATCTTCGCGCTCTACACGCCATGATCACCACTCATGGCGTCCCCCTCAGCCTTTACCGTGATCGCCACAGCATCTTCCAGCGCAACGATTCCCACTGGACCCTGGCCGAACAACTCGCCGGGCAGCAGTCCCCCACCCAGCTCGGACGCGCCCTGGAGGAACTCGGCATCCAGCAGATCCCTGCCTATTCTCCGCAGGCCAAGGGACGCGTCGAGCGCCTCTGGCGCACCTGCCAGGACCGCCTGGTCAGCGAACTCCGCCTGGCTCATGCCACCACCGTGGAGCAAGCCAATGCCGTGCTCGACACTTTTTGCCGCGACTACAACCAACGCTTCGCTCGCCCCGCCGCCGACTCCGCGCGCGATTTCCGCACCCTGCCCCGGCGCTTCGATCTCGCCCGCTGCCTCAGTTTTCGCTACCAGCGCATCGTCAGCCCCGATCACGTCGTCACCCTCGGAGCCTATGCCATCGCGCTGCCCCCACGTCCCGGACAGCGGGGCTACGCCGGAGACTTCGTCGAACTCTCCCATCAACTCGACGGCTCGCTCCTCGTCTATCGCGGCGATCAGTTGCTTCTCACCCAAGCTCTGCCGCTCCAGGAACACGCCAATCGCCGCCCCGCTCGCCGTACCACCGCGCAGAAAAGAAAGACGCTGCCGCGCATCTATAACCTCTCCGGCCGCCCCGCGGTTGCGGCCGTTACTTAAATGACAGGGGGTGACAAAGTCTCGTCGCAGTTAATACGACATTTTCTGGTTGCAACAACAAGAGGACCGTCGACGGGTGGACGGCTGCGGCTAATCTTGCAGATTCCTGCGAATTTCGTCCGGCAGCTACGACATGGCCGAGCAGCGACGCGCTCACCGAACCGGGTAAGCGCCAAGACTCTGAAGCAAGCGCCGCTCCGCCAGCCTTTCTGCCGTGTTAAGCCGAAGCAGGCGAACCGTGACAGCACCTATTTCTGTGATTGGCACAATGTATTCGCCCCGAATAAAAAAATGATCGGTCCAGGGACCCCGGCGCGGATGAAACAGCCTCACTATCTCGCCACTGGCCGGATTGACGCAGGCGACGTCACTTCCTTTGTGGCGGTTGCAGAGAATGCAGGCAAGGGGCTAAGTTCTCGGCCGTAGATGCACCGCCGTGCTTTTGGCTAACAACATGATCGACCTGATGCGCGAAACCGGAGTTCTCATCGTGGATGAGGCAATCTTCGCAGCGAAAGGCGGCGCGCCGGACGACCTCGGCTCGGAGCTGCTCGCTGACTCTAGTTGCCACCAGCGAGTATCTGCTGCGCCTTCGCCTTCGCCATGCGCAAGATATGCTCGAGTTCTTCGAAGTGGTCCAGTTCGCCTTTGTCGTCCGCCGATAGTCCGTCCACCTTCTCGCGCTCAATCAGTTCGGCAACTCTGCGCTGCGCTTCGGAGGAGGGGCAAAAATGCGCAACCGCCTCGGGTGTTGTGCCCGCTGCTATGAACTCGATGATTTCAAGGTAGGCAGGGCTGATTGCGCTCATATTGGGGCTTCATCATAGCACCGGATTAGGGCGCGAGCTAAGAGGAGCGCACGCCGGTGGCATCCTAAATTGGACACTACCCACACGCCATTGCCTTGGTCATAGTCTCAGTCCACGGAGCGACCAGGAGAGAGGGCTCACCCAAAAAGACAATGCTAGGGAAGTCTGATTGAGGGCCGCCGAAGTCCCTCAGGGGCTAAAGCCCAACTTGATTTCAGGCACTTACGGACGGCCTGAAGGCCGTCCCCTTCAGAAACTTCGGCTTAATGAGAGCTTCCCTAGCCGCTCCTGCCGCTCCACAAATTCATGAGCACCAGATTTCCGCCGCCGGTCGTCATGATGACCAGGTTCATCAGCACGAGCATGGTATCGTAGCTCCAGCCATTGGTTCCTGATTTGCCCCAAAACCCCGTGTGCCAGACAAACATCTTCTTCTGAATCGCTCCCAACATCAGCAGGATGAGCCCGATCGCCGCCAGCTGCGTAAGCACTCCGAATGCAACCCCCAGCGCTCCCGCAAACTCGGCGAGCCCGAGAAATAAGGTGAAGCTCTTCGACATTCCAATGTCCTTGCTTCGCTCCTCAGGCTCCCGCATGTGCTTCCAGCCGCTGCTGAGGAACACCGCGGCTACCATCAGGCGCAACAGCAGTAGAGCGAGGTCGGTGAATCGGCTCAGTTGTGGAAAGATCATGCTCTTCCTCCTCACGCCAAATTGTCGGGGCACATCTTATCCCACATGCAAATTATCGTGTTTTAATATCTCCGTGAGCTCTGTGTGTTCTCCGTGGTAAATCTGCTTGCCGTCTGCCGCGAAAAACTCGAAGCACAAGAACGATAGCAAACCCGTCTCCAAGGCCACGCTCAAGCTGCGCCTGTTGAAGCGACTGAAGTGCACCCTGAAATACGAAAAGCTGGCATGGGCATCGGGAGCCACGCTGGTTGCGGGTGTCGACGAGGTGGGCCGCGGCTCGCTCTTCGGCCCGGTGGTTGCGGCGGCCGTCATTCTCGATCCAGCCTATCGCATTCGCGGCCTGCGCGATTCCAAGCTGCTCGACCGTGAGACGCGCGAGAAGCTCGCGCCGCGTATTCGCGAGCACGCGCTGGCCTGGGCCGTCGCCGCCGTCGATGTTGCCACTATCGATCAGATTAATATTTACTGGGCGTCGAAGCGCGCCATGGAAGAGGCGGTTGCCATGTTGACTCTTTGCCCCGATCACCTGCTGGTCGACGCCCTGCGCCTCAATTGCGATTGCCGCCAGACGCCGATCATCCATGGCGACGCGCTCTCGGCTTCGATCGCCGCGGCCTCCATCATTGCAAAAGTTCAGCGGGACGCAATGGTCAGCGCATGGGATCCCGTATTCCCTGAATATGGACTTGCCTCCAACAAAGGCTACAGCACGCCCAGGCACCTGAAGATGCTTCGCGAGAAAGGGCCCACTCCCTTGCATCGGCTGTCCTTCGCACCGGTATGGACCTCATCGGCCCCGCAAGAGGTGCTGGAATTCATGTTGGAAGACAGCGAGCCAGGTTCGCAAGACGAGCCAATGCCGCCCAGCCTCGGGCCGGGGACAATCTAAGCGACCGCGGCAACGTGCTGTCATCTCATTGCAGATGCACTGGTATTCAGCGACTTTCTTACCATCAGAAGCACCGGCACCGCCATCAACTCCACCACAATGCAAAACACCACCACCGCGGTGATCGAGTGATCGTAAAGCACGCCCATGATGGCGCTGCCCGCAAACCACGCTATGCCATATCCCGCGGTGAAGATGCCGTAAGCCGACCCTCGGCGTTCGCTGGGCACCATGTGTGCCACTGCGGCGGGCACAATCGATTCGTGCACGCCCATTCCCAATCCCCACAACGATGCGCCGATAATCGCTGCCCAGAATCCCCCAAAGAACACCAGCGGCGCGAACGCGGCAGAGACCACCGTAAGCGGAATGAGCACTCCGATCCCAAAGCGGTCGAACATGCGGCCAAACGCCAGCGACCCGGCTCCGCTGACGGCCATGGCGATAGAGTAGAAGATCGGAATCCAGGAGATAGGAAAGGCGTCCGCCTTCTGGAAGTGATAGGCGATGAGTTGGAAGTCGGCGAAACCAGCCGCAACCAGCGCAGCCGCGGCAAGATAAATCCAGAACATCCGCGGCAGCTTCCCGGAGCCCTTCTCGGGCGGGTGAAGCCCGAGATCCTCCGGACGGGGATATAGAAAGCGGGCAACCAGCAAGATGGCCAGAGTAATAACAGCCGGCACCAGCAAAACAGCGAATGCTTCACGATACTGCCCATGCCGCGCGATGACCCAGGCCACCACCAGCGGTCCAATCAACGCCCCTAGCTGGTCGAGCGCCTCGTGCACACCGAATCCCCACCCGTAGCCCATCTCTTTGGCCGCGTGCGACAGCATGACGTCGCGCGGCGGGTTGCGAATCGCCTTGCCGATTCTTTCGGTTAGGATCAGCAGCACGGCGACCTTCCAGGTGCTCGCCAGCGCCAGCAGCGGCACCGAGGCCATCTGGATCACGTATCCAAACAGCGTGATCGGCCAGAATTTTTGCGTGCGCTCGCTCAGGCGGCCCGAAACCATTCGCAGGCCATAGCCCAGCAGCTCGCCCAGCCCAGCCACCGTACCCACCACTGCCGCGCTGGTTCCCAGCGTAGCGAGAAACTGGCCGGTAGCGCTGCGCGAGCCTTCGTAGGTGAGATCGGCAAACAGGCTGACCGCGCCAATGAGCAGGACAAAGCGCACTGCTCGCTTCCGCGCAGCGCTCGCAGTCGAGAGCTTCCCCTGATTCTTTTCTACGCCGCGAGATTTGGCCATCTTATCCGTTGCCGGCCGTCAGAAATGCACAGGCCGTGTTTGGGTGATCTACAACAGATGCCGCGGGAACTGCATTCGGTTCGCCGATAGGAGATAAGCAGGTACTTTCGCCGGAGGTGCTCGCCTGCAGCGCGAAAACGTTAGAGGCGGCAACGAGAAAAATATGGGCGCTAACCGATGAGGCTGCGGGCGACCGTCCTCGCAATTTCGTGGTGGAACAAACAACTCGCGGCGCGGCCAAACCAGCCGCGCAGCGGCGACATGATGTTAGGCGTGGGCGTAAGCCCACGCGCCAAGTGGGAGAAAAGCCGAGCCGCAGAGCGGCGACACCGGGTTGCGACACCGTCTCTTCAGCCCGAGCGGAGGGATCTGCGGTTCCGACTTTCCACAATCCGTCAAGCTTTTCCCTAATCCTTCCCCGCACTGGCATCCAGCGCCAGGTCTTCCGCGACATTCGAGTCGCTCTCTTCCAGCTCGGCCAGCAGCCCCTCGTCCGTCAAATCCAGCGGACGCGAGTCCTCCCAGTCGCGATGCACGATGGTGTGCAAACGGTCCATCACCTCCTGGTCACGGACCTCGATCGCAAGCTCGCGGCGGCTGTCAAAACTTCCCGGAGCCAGATTGATAGACCCGATAATGGCGCGCACGCCGTCGGCAAACAGCAGCTTGGCGTGCAGCTTCAGGCCCTTGAGCTTATGCACCTTGATGCCGACATCATCCATGATGCGCATACCGCCGACCGCTTCCACCAGCTTCTCCTTCTTCAGCTTGTGTGGGGGCCTTGCCAGAACATGCACTTTGACACCACGACCGCTGGCGCGCACCAGCCGCTCGATGATGACCGGGTCCTGATAGCGCTCGTTCTGCACCCACAGCGAGTGCTTGGCTTCGTCGATGAACTGGCCGATCCGCTGGCGGCCATTGCCGATACACCAGATCAAGTGCGAGTGGTCGCCGGGGTGGAACGGTTGCCGCTCCCAGTCGGCATCGAAGCCTTCGCTGACTTCGGCGACCTCGTGGGCATGAGACGTCACCACCGCGTAATCACGGGTTTCGGTGAGGTTCTTGGCTTCCCAGTTCAGCGATTGAATGAACGCCGTCTTGTCGTCCACCACCATGGACTTTTCGTGCGTGATGTCGAACGCAGGATTGCTGTCGATTACGTTAATCGCAGCATCGGTCAACATCTTGCGCGACTCATTGTTCTCCTTTTCACCGCTGCGGCGAGCGGGATTCAGCATGATGCGAACCTTCACCCCCCGGCGATGCGCTGCAATCGTCGCGTGCAGCAGCTTCGGATCGGAAAACATGAACATCTTGATGCGCAGCGATTCCTTGGCATGGTTGATAGCGTCCAGGATTGGCGTTGCGGAATCATCGGGCAGAACAATCAGGTAACGGGACATACGCGTCTCCCAGGGCAAACTGCATTTTTGAAGGGGCGCAGCTTTAGCTGCGCCGCTGGAACTCGTTTATTTTTTGTCATCCCGAGCGAGGACTTCAGTCCGAGCCGAGGGATCTGCGGCTCCGCACTTCACCAGCCGAGGCCCGCTCCCCCGGAAATCCGGTTTACGCTTTCGCCGCCGCCGCGTCAAACTGCGTGCGATGCAGGTCGGCGTAAATTCCATTGAGCGCCATCAGTTCATCGTGATTGCCGCTCTCCGCCACCACCCCTCCGCTGACCACGATGATCTTGTCGGCATCGCGAATGGTGCTCAGCCGGTGCGCAATCGTGACCACGGTCCGGCCCTTCATCAGCCGCTCCAGCGCCTCGATCACCGCTTTTTCCGACTCGCTGTCCAGCGCCGCGGTAGGCTCGTCGAGCAACAGGATCGGGCTGTTCCGCACCATCACCCTAGCGATCCCAATTCTCTGGCGCTGGCCTCCGGATAGAGTCGAGCCGCGCTCGCCGACCATGGTGTCGTAGCCCTTGGGCATACGGGCGATAAACTCATCCGCATTCGCCAGCCTGGCGGCATCGACAATTTCATCGCGCGTCGCATTGGGCCGGCCAAACGCGATGTTCTCCAGGATCGTGCCGCGAAACAGCACCGTGTCTTGTAACACGTAACCGATTTGCTCGCGCAGCGGATCCACCTTGTAGTCGCGCACATCGCGGCCGTCAATCTTCACCACCCCGCCGGTGGGGTCGTAGAACCGCGGGATCAGGCTGACCACCGTGGACTTGCCGCTGCCAGTCGGACCGACGATGCCTACCATCTGCCCCGGCTCAATGGTGAAGTTCACGTCCTTCAATACCGGAGCATCCCCGCTATAGCCAAAGGCAACGTGCTCAAACGCAATTTCGCCTTTCAGGAAGCGCGGTTCAAAAGCGTCCGAGCGCTCCGGCAGGATACTGTCGGTTTCCAGGATGGCCCGCACCCGCTCCACGCCCACCGCCGCCTGGGCAATCGCATTGGTCGTGGTGGCCAGGTCCTTCACCGGCTTGAAGAACTTCGTCAGATACGACAGATAGACGGTCAACGCGCCGATCGTCATCGCGCCCATCAGGATCAGCGCCGCGCCGCGCCACAACACGATGGCCGTGCAGAAAGCCACCGTAATCGTCACGATGGGCGACAGCAGGGACTTCACCTTGCGCGCCTTGAGAGCGGCGCTGACGGTCGCGTGGCTGACGTCGGCCAGCGCCTGCTGCTCTATGTCCTCCCGCCCAAAGGCCTTGACCACCTGCATCGACTCGAGCCCCTGTTGCACCACGGACACGATCTCCGACTCTTCCTTGCGGACCTGGTGGGTCGCCTTCTTTACCGCCTTCTTGAAGCGTGAGATGAAGAGAAGCAGAAACGGCGTGACCGCGACGGCGATCAAGGTGAAGTCCCAATTCAGCCAGAACATCAGCCCCAGCATCGACACGATGGTGAGCATGTCGATCAGGATGTTGAGCGTCGAGGAGGAGGCGAAGTCCTGGATGGTCTCGATATCGGTGGTGATAGTGCTGAGCAGATTGCCGGTCTGGTGCGTGTCGTAGTAGCCGAGCGAGAGCCGTTGCAGGTGATGATAAGTTCGCATGCGCAGATCGTGCGCCACCCACTGGCCCACGCTCTCGGTGTAGTAATTGTCGATGTAGCTGGCGACCGCTCCCAGCAGCGCGATCACGATAAAGGCCAGCGCCGCCAATCCCGCCACCTGTAGCTTGCTGCCCTGCTCCATCATCGGCCTGACCAGCTCGTCGATGCCGTGGGGAAGCTTGTGGTTCCCCACCACGTTGTCGATGATGACCTTCAGCGGCCAAGGATTCGCCAACCCCATCGCCGTCTCCACCAGCATGGCCATCAGCACGATCAGGAGCTTGCCACGGTAGGGGCGAACCAACTCGCGAATCAGGCGGATCATGTCGTGGCTCCTTCGACTGGGTACATGGCGGGCAGGATGGCGTTATTGCTGTTGTTGCATTGTCGCCTGAAATCGGCTATTTGCAAAGTAGTTAATTGGCTTAGACCGACACTCACTCACTTGGATTAAGCGCCCAAGGAAGGGCGCTAACCTGGCCCCCCAGCCAGAAGCAATCCATCGAGAGTAGGCGCCTATCTTGCAGAGCGAATTTGTACCTGCGGAAACCGAGTCCCGGCTTGCGGGACGGCGACATGATAGCCAGCGCTTCAGCGCTGGGTAGGCTGCCATTTGGACCTCGAGCCCCTTTAGGGGCGACACCCGAGGATGTCAACAGCTCCATCCGTCTCTCATGAATCTGATACAAGTCTGGCTTACGCCTGCCTTGATACTGGCGCTAAAAAATCCGCCCAATCTGGAAGAAGAACTTGGCATGGCCGTAATTACCCACCGCGCCCCCAACTTCTACCGGCCCAAAAATCGTATTTACGATCAGCGCCCCAGCCACGTCTCCAGGCAGATACGGTGGCGGTGGTCCGATGGGAAGCTGATACGTCTTTCCGACTTCGAACATGCCGAGAAAATCGATGGTGCTGCCCAGCAAAGGCGGCAGGTTCTTCAACTTCCTGATATACCCGAGCTGGCCCAGGAAGTATTGGTCGGTCAACAACTCGTTGGTGCCGTAAGCCACAAATCGCGTCACCCCGCCCAGTTGAAATGCTGGAATCCCCGTGTTGAAACCATAGCTGCTGCCTCCATAGGCGTTCAGGAAGACAGAAGACGGATCGGTCAAGCGGAAGAAGCTCTGAACCTCCAATTCGGAGACTGGAAATCCGTGCGGCGCCGCCGGATTCTCATTGAAATACTTGGTGAAAAACTTGACGTATTCTCCTTGGCGCGGAATGACCGGTTCATCCAGGGTGTTCAGAATGTATTGCAGCCGAAAATCGCTGGTGACTCCCGAAACCGTGGGCAGCTCTGTAGTGCTTCCGATCTGCGGCTTCAGACTCTGATAGCCGCCCTCGTAACCCAGGCGCAGTTCGCCGGTCCGCCCAAAGCCGTAACCGAAATCAAGGCCTCCCAGCGCCTCGCGGTTTCGGTAGAGAGCCACCAAATCATTGCCCTTGAACAGCGGATACTGATAACTGTTGAACCCGCCACGCGGCGCCACAAAGAAATTGCTGGTGGGGCTGAAGGGCCGGTAGTACTCGGTGGTAATCCCGTATTGCGAGCCGAAAATCACGTCATTGCGCAGCTCGCGCCGGTATCCGCCGAAATTCAAAAACGTGATGCGCCCGCCAATGCTAAAGAACACGTTGTTGTAGCTGGCGCCATCGATAAGAATGAGCGGGCGCACGATGGGCGGAGCGAACGGTTTCTCCTCGGCTTGTAGGTTCAGCCCCTGCTTGCCGTCCTTGCTGACCATGGAATAGGTCAGGCTGGAGAACGGGCCCATGCCGGTAAACTCGAGAATGCTTTCGTCCAGCTTCGCAGTATCCACCGGCTGGCCGGCAAAATCGGACAACTCGTCGGCTATAGGATGGGCAATATCCGGAGGCACGCCGGTGACCTCGACAAATTCAGGTACGGGCGCCTTGCGACGCCGAGCGTTTCGTTGCGCCAGATATTCCTGCCACGAGGCTTCGTCCACCGACAGTTTGGAGAGTTTATCGGCATTGGCGGCGGCCGCGGCGTAGCCCGCCTTGATGATGGCATCGGCTTGGTTAAAGTCCATCGAGGTGTACTTTTGCAGCGGCACCGTCACCACCATGTCGGCATCTTCCATGGCGCGCCGCTCATTGGCGGCGATCACCGCCGAGATCGACTGGCTCAGCACCGAAAAACTGGAGAGCGTCGCATCCGGCTGCAGCGGGGCAGTTGCCAGATGTATACCCAGGATGTACTCCGCGCCCATCTCCTTGGCTACGCTGACGGGGATGTTATTGAGCAGACCTCCGTCGACAAAGATGTGATCGCCTGAGCGAACCGGCGTAAATACGCCGGGCAGCGACATGGTGGAGCGCAACGCCAGCTCCAGTGGACCGTCGTGAAAGACATGCTGACTGCTGGTCACCAGGTCGGTGGCCACACAGGCGAAGGGAATGGGCAGGTCGTTAAAGCTCTTAATTTCCGAATAGGGCAACGCAATGCGGTCCAGGATCAGCGAAACCTGCTGACCCGAATTAAAGCCCGCAGGAAACTGTAGGCCCTTGCGCAGCCCAAACTCCAAGGTAGCGGGATACTGGTGAGAGTCCTGCTTGCGGCGAAACGTAAGGTCATCGAAAGGGGTCACGCCGCTCATGACCTCGTCCCAATTGATGTCCCTGACCACCGCCTGCACCTCGGTAGCATTACGCCCGGTGGCGTAGACGCCTCCGACCAAACCTCCCATGCTGGTGCCGGCAATGTAGCTGACGGGGATGCGATGCTCCTCCAGCCACTGAATCACACCCATGTGAGCCAGTCCTAGCGCACCGCCGCCTTCCAGCACCAGGCCGATGGTTGGGCGCTTGTGCTCGGTCGTGTTGGGAGTCGGAGCTCCACTTGCGGCTTGTGCATTGCTCAGGCAGTTGCTGGCGAGGACGAAGGTGCAAAACAAAACGAAAACACTTCTGAGTCGTGGGTGCATAGCATCCATCCTGTGTATCGGCTGTTGAGAAAGGGTTTGGAAGTTGCGCTTGAATTCAAAGTTCCGGACGGCGTGGCGTGCTGAAGCTTCTCCAGTTCTGGGGAGGGCCTTGCTTCCGGCGGTAAGGGGAGATGGCCACACGGATTGCTGTTTCAACTGGGTGAAATGCGAAATGCGGCGTTGATGTGGGCCACAGCCTCGTTCACCCTTTTATCGGGTACTGCTTGAACATCTTGGTAATTGCATTGTTGACCTGGCTCACCAGCTTGTTGGGATTGTGAGCGGCCAGATTCTGCTGCGACATTCCTCGCCACACCAGCTTCTTGTTATTGGCATCAATCAAATCGACCACGAGCTGGCCTTTGTGAATTGTTACCGTCGTGTTTCCATACATACCGGTAAGCATCGGTCCGGAAAAGCTCGGATCGAAGGGAGGAATCCCGCCGCTCGCCATGTACAGCGGATCGTTCGAGTAAAAGCTGGACTCCTGGTCGATGGAGCCATAAACCTCGATAATCAGACCGGGCTTGTCGTCCAGGTTGACCTTTTGCAGCCCACGGGCTTTCAGTTCTTCCTCGATCGCGCCCACCACGTTGGCGGCAAGCATGGGACGTGCTACAGCGCCATGGGGCGCCCAGGCGTAGGTTTTGAATTGCGAGAAGTCAAGCTGCTTGTCGTACACCACCTTGATCTTCTGCGCCTGTGCACTGATACCAAGGGTGACGGCGAACAGCAAAGCCACCACCACACGAAACGAAACTCCTGCCACAGATGAAGACTTCACAATCCCCTCCCCTATCGCGCTTTCACATCAGGGGTAGAGCCGGGTGCCCCGTTCTAGCCTGCCTTTGGCTAGGGCGGGCAGACTGACAACCGACAACTGACAACCGACAACTGCCTTACCGCCGTCCACCCCAGCTTCGTCCGCCGCCGCCCCAGCCTCCGCTGCGGTCGCCACCCCAGCCGCCGGAGTGCTGGTATTGCGAGAAGCGCTGGCTTTGCTCGGCGCCGCGCTCGCGATCCTGTGCCTGCTGGTTCAGATCGCCCCAACTCGAAGTACCGCTGCTTTTGTATCCGCTGGTGCTGGAGGGACGCTGCTGGTCATAGCTCTGCGTCTTCTGCTGGGCCTGCTCCTGCGTCGGCTTCTGCACCGTATTCCAACTGCCGTTGTCGTACTTTTGCCAGCCTGAGCCAGTGTT
This sequence comes from uncultured Acidobacteriaceae bacterium, assembly GCA_963785825.1. Taxonomy (GTDB): domain Bacteria; phylum Acidobacteriota; class Terriglobia; order Terriglobales; family Acidobacteriaceae; genus Bog-257. The sequence continues at coordinate 1,261,426 of CAWAWQ010000006.1, forward strand.
CTTGTAGACGTTGCCATCATGGCCGGCATACATATCGCCGCTGGAGGTCTTGCCGACGGCGGAGTTGCCGTAGGCCGTGCTGCTTGCCGCTGCCCGGCCACCCGACGAAGTTTGCGCCGTTCCTACCGAGCCATACGCGTTCGAAGCATGTTGGGTGTACGCCGTCTCGCCATTCTTGCTGACCACGGACTGTCCCCACGATCCATAAGCATTCGAGCCCTGCCGCGTTGCGCCGTAGGCGCCGGTGTAGGGGTTGTAAGCCTCGCCAGCACTGCGCGACCCATACGCTGTCGAGGCAGTCGCGCCGCGTGCATAGGTTCCCGTGTTCGGGTTATACGACGTGCCCCAATGCGCGCTGCCGTAAGGCCCGTAGGCTGAGCCGCCATATCCATAGGCACCCGTGTAGGGGTTGTAGGTGTGGTAGCCGTAGGTCGCGGCGTACGGGTAGTAATACCCGCCATACACATAAGGCGGATAGTAATAGCCGGTGCCGCTGCACACGATGGCCCCGACTGTTGCACCCATGATGAATGCTCCCATGTAGCCGGCCGTGTAACTGGAGGTCACATACCCATCCGATGCGGGCACCTGGGTTACGTAGGTCACGTTATAGACCGGCGAACTGGGTGGAATCGTGTAGATCACCTGCGGCACCGTCTGCGCTACCTGCCACGGTCCCGTCGCAGTCGAGGACACGAACCAGACGCCTTGATAGCAGAGGTAATACTGCGCTCCCACTTGGACCACCTTGTTAGGAGTGTTGGTCGCGTACAGCATCGTCGTGCCCTGGATCGGCACAAACTGCGGCGTGCCGACATACGACACGTTCACTTCTTTAGCAGCCTCAGCGGTATTCACGGTGGTGGAGGTCGGTATCTGCGCGATCAGCACCGCGTCTTCCGCCTCCGGCGTTCCCGGTACCGAAGCCAACGCGGTCCCCGCTGGACTGCTGGGCGGTATCTTGGCAAAATCCGCCGGCAAGCTATAGGTCGCGAATGTCCACGGCCCCAGCAGAGGTTTAGTGGTGGTGAACCAGCGGCCCGAGGTCAGGTAGTAAAAGGCGCCCGTCGGGGTGTATTTGAAGACCGGGCTGCTGGTATTGGACGCATAAGACAATTGCGTGCCGGGAATCTGCGTCCATTGCGGCTGACCATCGAACACGATGATCTCCGCCGGAGTCGCACTGTAGTACACCATCGGAAACTTGGCGGCGCTGCCCGGAGGCGCGGGAATGTAGGCCTTCAGGTCGGCAAAATTCGGGTTCTCGGGGACTTTGGACATCTGTTTCGGCAACTGATTGGTCGGCGTCCAGGTCCCTTGCAGACTGCTGGAGAGCATCCAGCCTTTGCTGTTGAAGAGGTAGTAATTCTTGCTGGACGAGTCGAGAAACACCGGCCAGTTCGCGTTGACTACAAATTGCAAGTTTGAGTTTGCGATCGGCGCCATCACCGGAGCGCCATTCACCAACAGCAGGATCGCCGGCCGCATGCTGATGTAAATTGCCGGAGGCTCATTGTTGACCTGGGCCGCCGGAGGATTCGTGCTCTTCTTGACGCTCGCCACCAGCCGATCGAGCGAGATCGTCATGGTCGCCGAGGGGTTGAGGAACGTCTTCATCAGTGGATCCAGTTGCGCGGTAGTGGCCGCATCAGTTCCGGGGAAGCTAATGCTGGTCACCTGCGGATGGCTCAGCAACACCGTGTGATCGTCCATGTTGACCGACGACTGCAACTGCACAGTCACAACCCCGACATGGCTCTTTTCGCCGGTCGGGGTAAGGGTGAAGGCCATGCGAGCGTCCACTTGCTGGTAATTCTTCCAGTCGTCAACCTGCGGTTGGTAAAGAACCAGCTTTCCGCCGGGCTTGACGATCTGCCGCGGCCATCCCGGATCCTGCGCCATAGCTAAAGTCAGCGGCAAGAGGGCGATCAGGAAAGGCGCCCATGCCCTGCTTGAAAACTGCTTACGAATGATGTGTAGCTTCCCCAGAAACTGCATAACCAATGCCTCTCTACGTTCTAAGCTGACATCGCATTCCGCGACGGTTGAGTTCTGGATATTTTGGTCGCCGCTTGCGCCCGCCCCACACATATACTGCACTACCGGATGGCGATCTATCGACCTAAAACTGCGCACGTTCCGCAGCCGCCGACGATAGGGCCTTCACGTCGTCAACGACACATCCGCCGAACTGAATCGCCCGCCCTCCGCGATGGTGTTGATCGCATCGATCAGGTCCGAACTGATCCGCGACTTGAAGACGTAGCCCGCCGCATCCAGATCGAAGGCCGCACGCACAAAGTCCACATTCTCGTGCACCGTCAGGAAAAGGACTTTCGTGCTGCAAGCCGATCGTTTCAGCCGCCGCGCGACCTCGAACCCTGTCATATCTCCCAGCGAGATATCGAGAATGATCAGATCGGGATTGAGTACCGGAACTTCCTGGAGAACGGATGCGCCACTGGACAATGCTCCCGCGATTACATACTGCTGCTGCAGCATATCGCTGAGGGTTTCCAGCACCTCGGCATTGTCGTCCGCCAGCAAAATCCGGATCGAGCGCACGAGACCAGTCTCCAGTTACCACTAGAATTTTCTGGCACGCGGGGGAACCGCCTGCTCTTGACCGTACCAATGGCGAGGCGATCTGCATACTGGCAAAACTACTATTTTCTGGATGGAAAAATCAGATTGATGCTCGGGGGGTATCCCGTAAATCGCTCTGATCTTTACAGGCTGCTGAGAAACTCGCTTTTCGTAGGCGTTGTGTCAGGGCACGACTTCGTCGCGCCGAAGAATCGCGTTAAACATTAGCGTCTCGGCTCCTGCGCGAACGCGCACCGGAGCCTAGACCCGGATTTGGCTGAACCGCTTACGGCACGGCTGAAGCCGTGCCCTGACACAAAGCTATTTAGAGATCAAGTGCCTAGGAAGAGGTCATCTGCCGCTTGATGGCGTACTCCAGCAGTTCCGCGTTGGTCTTGACCCCCAAGGTCTCCATCATGCGGTATTTGTGAAAGGCAACCGTACCGGGCTTGAGCTCCAGCACGCTGGCGACCTCTTTCATTGACATGCCCTCGGCCAATAACTGCAGGATCTCGCTTTGCCGCTTGGTGATTCGCTTTTCCTCGCTGCGCGACTTTCCCTGGTTGAGCAGGAAAGTGACCGTCTCGCGCGCGATCAGCGGCGACAAGTAGGAGTCGCCTTGCACCACCTTGCGGATCGCGGTCACCAGTTCCTCCGCCGCGGAATGCTTCAGCACGTAGCCCGAAGCGCCACGCCGGAAGGCCTCCGCCGCCACGTCGGCCGCCGCGTTCATGGTCAGGAAGACCAGCTTCACTGCCGGCAGTTTCTGCTTGATCTGTTCGCCCGCGTCCAGCCCATTGAGACGCGGCATGCTGATATCGAGGATGATAACGTCCGGCTTCAGCACCAGGGCTGACTGCATCAGGCTGCGTCCGTCGGTAACAATATCGACAACTTGAAATTCAGGTTCGAGGAGGGTCTTGCAGGCATCGGCCAGCAGCCTGTGGTCGTCCGCGATGATGAGCCGTGCGGCTGGCTTTCTTTCCATGGACTAGACATCCCTGGGCCCGACGTTCTCGCCCCTTCTTCAGCCACGGCCAACATCAGATGACTGAATCAGACAACACTCACAATCCAAACTTACAATCCAACCCTGGATTTAGAACGTCTCCCATGGGACCGCGAAAAACAGGCTCGATGGCAACAGTGTATCTGTTACAGACTTCCGGACCGTAAAAAAAAGCTTCCGCCGCTACAACGAACGTTGTAGTCACCTTTGTCACGTTTCAGGATGTCCCGTCGAGGGAAAGCGCGGGTGCGCGGGTTCCCCGGATCTCGCGTCTTTCGAGACCTGGGTGAGTTTGCATGTCGGAAGATCGGCCACACCAACTCGCAACACAGTCTCTTCAGGCCGTCCCTACGGCCTGAAATCAAGTTGGGCGTTGGTGTCTGCCTGACAACTAGCTCTGACCTAAGGCGGTGGAGCATCACACACGAAAATCGAACCCCGAAGGGGTGGTGTTGCAGTTAGCCCAGGACGAAGCGAAGCGCAGTCCTGGGTGAAGTGGAAAAAATATCCGAGCCCCGGAGAAGCGGCACCGTTATCACGCAGACTCTTTAGCCCCTGAGAAACTTCGGTCGCACTCAATCAGACTGTCCCTGGCAAACAGAACCGGCACCGCCCAATCGCGATGCCGGTTTCCTGTCTGAAACGAAAAAACCAAAGCTTCGACTTACTTTGCTCCGCCGAGGGTGAAGTTGACGCCGCCGAAATACTTGAAGTTGTTCTGGGTAGCCGAATAGTTCTGGTACCCGAAGCGGGTCATCAGATAATCCACCTCGACGGGACGGATCTGAATGTGCGCGGAGAGCGGGATATCGAGTCCACCGCCAAATTCCATCGCGAAGGCATTGTTGTTGGAGTTTGCGTTGAGGATCTGCAAACCGCCGCTCTGCAGCGACCGCGCCAGCGTTGCGTAACCATTGGAGTGCGCTGCTCCGAAGAGCGCCTCGCCAAACGGCTGGAACTTGCCCGAGTGCTTCTTGATCTGCGGTCCGAACATGTAGGTAAACATGTTCCCGCTAGCGGAAGCGGTTCCCTGGTAACCCAACTGCTGCAGCTGCCTGGTCCAACCGGTGCCCACAGCGTATCCCATGAAATCAGCTTTAACGCCAAACAGCGGGGTGAAATTGTAGACAAATGCGCCCCCGCCGCCGTTCATGTTCTGGCTGGTAAGCGGCGCCAGATTCGGGTGGAAGTTGACGTAGGAATAGCCGCCCGTCAGCTCTACCTTGGGATACTCCTGGGCCACCGAGAACATGGTAACTAAACTCAAGAATGCTAAGACATAAATCCATTTATAATTTCTCACCTGACATCTCCTTGCGTAGATAGACTATTGGTTGCTTAATCTTGGCCGCCGCCCGCATACTTTGCACTTCACGTTTCGGACACACAAGCCCTGAGTTTCCCCGCGGTTGTTTTTATCGTATGCATAGCACTCATCGTTGCAAACTGGCAAAAATGTTAGTCACATGGATGAAAATGTGCAGCAACCAAGCAGTTACGTCTCATATTTTCTATAGTTCCCATTTTGGGAATGGCCGGATGCATGGGAAGACTACGAGGCATGAACTGCGAGTGCCCCCAGGTCCCGCGCCTTTCGAGACCTGGGTAGGTACGGGTCATGAATTGCGGGTGCCCCAGAGCCTGCCCTGAGCCTGTCGAAGGGTCTCGCGTATTTCGAGACCTGGGTGAGTACGAGCATGAACTGCGGGTGCCCCAGGTCTCGCCTTTGGGGCCTGGGTGACTACGATTCAAGTAGTGACGAATCGTGTCTGCGCTGACTAATCAACCTTGGAACGTGTTCCAAGGTCACGCATTTTCCTAGAGCGTGCGTCAAGAATCGCTCGGCAGCAAGCGGCTCGTCACGTCATGGGCTAAAGCCCAGGGTTTATACGGCGCGGGACGGCGCGGCTGAAGCCGCGCCCTTTCAAAGAACTATTTTTGAAAGAAGCTCTAGTGACTGGGGCGGCTCGGGGCGCCCGTCTGCCCGTCAGAATCCACCCCGATTGAACTGGTCCGGAAATAAGCTGTTTGTATCCGGTTCCTTTTTGTCCTTGTCTTTCCCCCAAGTCCAGTACATGCCCAGATAAGCGTAGTTCTCCGTCTGTCCGGCGACGGAGTGGCCATAACAGAACAGGAATTGCTCTCCGGGATGATGCTTGAAGTGGTAGTACCCTCCTACATCGACCATGGTGGAAGCCTGAGTTTGTGGCGTTGCACTCCCTTCCGCACCATGGGCAAAGACTTCCGCCCCCAACTCAATTCTTTCGTTGAGTTCTTTCTTCACCAACCATCCGGCATAAGGAAAATTGCGGTACCCGATTTGCGGCACCACCTCGTATCCAGCGCCGCCGTCGAACGTCCACTTTCCCACGTTTTTCTGCAGCCAGATCGGTAGCTTGTACCAGACCTTTCCCACGCCCAGTCCCCTCTGGTAGTTGCCGGTAGGCATTTCGAACATGGTGAAGCTGCCGATCTGCGGGAAGTGCTTACTCTCTTTGATAAACGCGATCTTCACCCCCAACTCCATGTCCGTCAGCCCGAACTCAGTCGGCCCGGTTCCGCTTGGTAAATACACGGGATTGTTTAGCGGCGCTACCACGCCGAAGGGCAATATGGCATGGAGTTGGACGCGAGGGAGTGCTCCCCAGTTGAATTCGAATGCCGGTCCCGTGGAGTCCATCTCTACCGGTGTGCCGTCAGCCCCGCCGAAGATATAGAATTCGTAATGGTACAAGTCGACAGGCATGGGATCGTCGGTCTGGTACGGAGGGCCCTGTGCCCAGAGTTTCGGTCCGGTCAGAATCAGGAGCAGGAGTATCGCCGCCGTTCCCCAGATGAAGTGGGTCTTTATCGGCAAAACCGATCGGTCATGGGCCCTTAGCCCAAGCAACTTAACGAGAGACATCACGGCCGCTCCAGAAATTCTCGACGGACCAATCGCCCGGCCCAGCGATAATCAGAAACAGCAGACAGCAGAGCATCGCAAAGTCCGTCCGGGCGTCACTCACCATGTACCAGAATCCTGGATTGGCACGAGAGAGTTCAGGAATTTCCGTCGTCGCAATAACTGTGCAGATCACGACCAGCAGCGGAATGGCGGAAATCCTGGTTCAACACTGCGGGTGCCCCAGGTCTCGCGTCTTTCGAGACCTGGGTGAGTACGAGTCAAAACTGCACTATTGCTTCACCATCGGAATGATGGAGGCCACTTGCAGCTCCATCAGCAGCCCGAGCCGCCGATCCATCTGGAAAAATAGCGCGGCTTTCTTCCCCGGCAACACCTGCTCGAATTTGGGAATGTAGCGCATACGGAGATTCATGGCCGCCTCGTCGCTCGCGGCCCAGCGTTTGATGAGGCTCTTGGCCTGCGCGTCGGTCATGCTGTCGTAGGTCTGGGCGTATTCCTTGATCAGCGCCAGCTTGGTGTCGCCAATCTTAGCCAACTCCGCCGCGTATTCGTCATACACAGGCCAGAACTTCGTAGCTTCGGCATCGGTTAATTGCATATTGGCGGCAACGATCTGCTTCTTCTGGGAGCGCAAGTCCTGGCGAAGCAACTGAATGTCCTGGTCGGTACCCGCCTGCGACGCGGTCGTTTGCTCTTTTTGTTGTTGTTGCTGTTCTTGGGCAGCCGTGAAGGTGGCCTGCAGCATTAGGGTCCCAGCCAAAACTAAGATCGTGCTCATCGTTCGCTTCAACATTTTCTTCTCCTGGTTGTGGATACGATTTCTGCTACCTGCCCGAACTAATCTCCAGAGGGCAGCAGCTATGAACCTGTCTGGCTCAGTCATTGGAATTGCGGGTGGCTTTTTGTTGCCAGAAAACGATCTCCATCGCCACCAGCCGCGCGATAAGAACGGCGAGATACAGTTGTCCGGTCAAAGCCTCGCCCACGGCCAGCATCCGCGTCGTACGACCCACCGGGGTGATATCGCCATAGCCAACCGTGGTCAGGGTCACGTAGCTGTAGTAAAGCCAATCTCCGACATTGGACAGCTCCCCAGCCGGAACGCTGAAGGAGCCGGGATGAACCATGTTCGCGATGTGATAGGCGTGCGCCCACGCTACTCCGAAGACCAGGTAGACAGCGATCGCGCCCTGGATGCGCACATTTGTAACTTTTCCCGGGCGGAAGATCTCGGTCAGCAGAACCAGGCAGATCACCGCCAGAGAAGCCAGAGTCCACCACGCACTCGCCAGTTGGAGCCTTTGGGCCGGGTTATAGAAGGCAATCCAACGAACCGCCAGCGCCGCGCTGGCAACCGCGGCCGTCAGCAGGAACATCCACCGCCGGCCCCAGGCAATGGCCACACCCGAGATCAGCAACACAGAAAATCCGGCGTCGCTGTACAGCCGCAGATCGTCCTTTGCAAACCCCAGTGAGGGAAGCAGAAAGGCGATCAGCACGAGAAGGATGAGAAAAAAGGAGAGATTGGCTTGCGATTGCCAGCTGTCGGCAATAATTCCTCGGGCTTTCTTGCGGACAGTGCCCCGCGCAATCTTCATAGGAGCTCGACATCCCTGCTAATCGGCATAGGGGGGAGAGTCGCCTCTCCTCCCCTGCCACACCACCGTACATGCGGGTCCGCATACGGCGGTTCGATAGGTGAGTCCCCCGATGAATTGGCAGGCTGGGGGTTTGCGGTCTGGGGACGCCGTGTGGGTTTCACTTCTCGCGTTAGCATCCATCGCGGGCTTCACCCGCTCCCTGCCTACGGAGGCCCGCCGAAGCGGGATGGCTAGTGCCATACCCTCATCGAGACCCAAGCACTACTGACCCTTCCTATCGTTCGGGCCTTCCTCACTCTCGTGAGTACTACGCCCTCTGCTGACTTCTGCCATGCGGTCAGACCACCTTACGATGGCCTCAGTCACGATTCCGTGACGCATAGCAGATCTCCCGTGATAAGCTCGACCGCCTTCCACGCACGACCGCCGGATTTACCACCAGTGCCCTTGATGGATATGGGCTTCGCGGTTGCTTGCCCGCTCGCCCGGCACCGTAGGCCTCGTCATCCGGTTCTTGTTCATCGGCCCGCGTGTTTGCTCCACGCTTCCTTCAGACCCCACCTCGCGGTAACGCCCTTGCGCCTCGCTAGACCTTCACCTCCATCAGGTTGGCCGGAGGACTTTCACCTCTAAGCTGTCGAACATGCACGGCGTACAAGCAAAAAGGGCCGGACACCCGGCCCTTGGCGTTGCATCGCGGTTACGTGCCCGAAATGCCTTTGTTCTGCAAGATCCTAACCACCACTCGCCGATTCTCCGCCTGCCCTTCGACGGTGTTGTCGGGTGCCACTTGCTTGCTGGTGCCCATCGCGCCTGGCGCAAGAATATTGGTCAAGGGAATCCCGCACTTCTCCTCCAGGTAGGTCGTGACGTTGGCGGCGCGCTCCTGGCTGAGCCTCTGGTTCAAGGCCGCAGAACCCACGGCCGAGGCATAACCCTTCACCTGGATGATGTAGGCGTCGGTGCCTTTGGCCTGCTGTGCCAGCTGCTGTAGTTTCGGGTCGTACTGGGACTCGACGTTGACCTCCCCATTGCCAAACAAGACCGTCACCTCACCCAGAATGTTGTAATCGGCCAGCTCGCCAAAGCGCTTGTTGGCGGCTTCGATGGCGGCTTTGTTGGCAGCGATCTTCGCCGCCTGCGCCGCCTGCTCCTGCTGCTCCTTTGTCAGGGCCTGTCCTTGTTGCTTCAGTTGCGCCTGCTGCTCGGCAATTTTCTCCTGCTGCACCTGCTCCTGTTGCTGCACCGGAGTTACGCCCGCCTGGATGTCGGTAGCGGTTTGCAATTCCTTGCCATTGAACTGGACGGTGTCGGCCACCAACTGGTTCTGGGCGTTATAGCTCCCTTTCACCTTGACCTGAAGACCGGGCTCCAGGGCGGTCAGACCCATCTGTTTCTTGCGAGCATGAAAAATGCCCTGTACATCTTCGACTTGGGTGTTATCGGTGAGTAAGACGACCACATTTCCGGAATCCTGACTCTGCACGGTCATGGTCGCGCCTCTGCGTGCATTGATCACGCCCTGGATCTGAACGCTTTGTGCGAAGGCGACACTGCATGCGAGCACCAGCGCCGCCAGCGTAGCCACCAGCGCGATTCGTAGAATGCTGCTCTTGTTCATGTTTTCCACTTCTTCTCCCCTCTGTTCTCTGCTTCAGAGACAACGATTGCTGTCGACGTAACGTGCGGCATCCTGGGTACAAGCTTGCGAAAGCACCTGGCCACAGGCCATAGCAATGGTATGAGTTCAAGTTCAGGGGCGATACTGGCAAAAGTATCAGAGGGGGCAAAGTTTTGCCGAATCGTCTGCCTGCCGGTGTGTACTACTTCGACATCAATGTTTTTATGGTTGTGCGCAAGCATTTCTGCTAGTTATCCTCGGTCGATCCCCGACGTAGGATGATCGACACTACAACGCAGTCTCTGCCGAAGTTGCAGCGACGAGGAGATTCAGCCGTGCACACAAAATCGCGTCTTAGCAAACTTGCCCTTAGCGCCGCGCTGCTGGCGACTCTGCTGGTACTCGGCAGTATCCCTGGGCTTGCACGAGATAAGTACGAAACCATCGACGCCACTGCCTGGGGCACCAGCACCCAACTGGGTAGAAACATTGGCATCACCCTTACCATCTATCAGTATTCGACGCCGCTGGACCGGGATACTTTGGTGGAAGCCTTCCAAAAAGGCCAAAATCAGGGCCTGGTGAACGCGCTGGAGAAGATGAAGGCCGTCGGCCACATCGCCATTACCGGTACGCTCGGCTATGATCTCAGCTATATCAGGATGATCGACACGCCTACCGGCCGGACCATCCGCTTTGCGACCAACCGGCCCATTCGCTTCGGTGAAGCCTACTACGACACCCAAAGCTCGTACTACACCCTTACGGCCGGCGAGATCAATATCAATACCCAGGACAAGAGCAAGAGCAACGGAGTGCTCTATCCCGCCGCCCAGTTAACCATCGGGGAAGACGGCCAGCTCACTCTCAACCTGAACAAGAACCCCTGGCGCCTGGGTGACATTATCGACTGGTCGGGAACGCCGGGCGAAAATTAGGGACGAACTCGTAGATCGCTCTGCTGGGTGGCCATGTCGGGCGGCGGCTTAACTGCAGCACAAATGCCGGCTGCCTGCCTGAACTGCGAGCGCAGTCCATCGGAGGCGGCAGTTTATCAATCCCAATTCTCAGTGAGGACTCTCATGAAGATTCAGCGGCTGGTTGCGGTCCCCGTATTGATTTCGCTTTCTCTCTTTCTGCTGGCCAATGTTGCCGCGGCCCAATCCAAGGGAAAGGGCAAGTATGTCTGCGACGAACCCAATCCCCAAAGCCTCTGCAACGAGAACAACACCTGTTCTTCCTCGGGTCCGTGCACCGTGGACGTCCGGCGCTCGGGGATGAACGGTGCTACGGCTACGCCCGGATTTCCCAAGGCCAAGGGAAACTCGCTGTTTTGTGTGAAGCCGGGCGCCAGCGTAACGTTTCAGACTTCCTCGAAGGGCACCGGCTTTCTAGTTGATTTTGGTCCATCCTCGCCCTTCGATCCGCCGGATGCAATCATCGGCGGAGCCCAAAAGCCGGTGACCGTCGTGGCCAAGAGGCCGGGATGCTTTAAGTATTCCGCCGGCGCATGTTTTTCGGGAGCGACCTACGGGATGTGCGGATCGGGGACGGCAGAGGCAATCGTAATCGGCGACAGCAAGTAAATTCAGTGCGGCGTAGGTTCGCTTCGCACCAAGGCACGGTCAGGTTGCCGACAACTCCGCCGTCGCATGATTTGTGAGAGAGACTCATTGACAGGTGCCCCGCTCCAGCCAGCTTTCGGCGAGGGCGGGGATTTGCTTTCTGACAACCGACAACTATCGAATGCGCACATTCGCCGCCAGCGGCGCCTTCGCATGGATTCTGGTGCCGCCGCCGGGCTTGGACGAGATCGTGAACTCGCCTCCGATCAGGTGCATCCGTTCCCGCATGCTAACCATTCCGAGACCCGATGTCATCCGCGTCTTGTTGACCTCAAATCCAGTGCCGTTGTCCTGAATACAAGCGCTCAGATCACGCTTCGTACCGACCACCTCGACCCGCACCTTGCTCGCCCGGCTATGCTTTGCGATATTGTGTAATGCCTCCTGCACCACCCGGAGAAACGCGAGAGCAAAGTCGTTGTCCAGATCTTCCGGAAGGTCCGTGCAGGTGCAGTCCACCTTGATCCGATATTGTTCCGAGAACTCGCGGCATAAGCTCCTGACCGCAACCGCGAGACCGAGGAACTCCAATTCCGAAGAATGCAGCCGGTGGGAAAGGCGGCTGATCTGATTGCCGATTTCCTTTACCTTGCCGCAAAGCTCCGGCATGGTAAGAACCTTCTTGCCGGTCAAGCTGGACGCAGGCTGGGCCGCTCTTTGCATTTGGATGTTCAACAGCGCCAGCGACTGCCCAATGCTGTCATGCAATTCGCGAGCTATACGCGCCCGTTCTGCTTCCTGGGCGGTCATCAGGCGCCGCGATAACTCCGTTCGCGCCTCTTCTGCCTGCTTCCGCTCGGTGATGTCCTCGGCAACGGTGAGCACACAACGCTGTCCATCGAACTCGACCATCTCTGCCGAGAGCAGGACGACCAGCGCCTCCCCGCCCTTGTTGTGAATGCGCGCCTCCGTATTGCGAACACTTCCCTGCTCGACGGCAGTTTCGATCGCGTGGTTAAGGCTTTGCAGGTCTGCTTTCTGTCCTAGTTCCTCGGTCGTCTGGCGAAGAACTTCCGTTCGCAGAAACCCAGTGTGCTGTTCGAAGGCGCGGTTGACCTCCACGTAACGGCGGTCCTGGATGCGAACAATGGTCAGAATGGCGGGACTGGCTTCGAACGCCTTCGAGAACTTCTCTTCGGAGCGCTGCAGTGCGTGCTCGGCACGCTTACGTTCCAATACAGTCGCGATGGCATCTCCGACCATGGTGCAACGGGTCACGTCATCGTCCGACCAGGTCACGCGGCGGGCATGTGAGTCGAAACCGACGGCTCCGGTGATGATCCCTGCAGCTCCATGCATCGGAATCAACACGGCCGATTGCTGGCCCGCTTGCATCTCCGGAAGCCGCCTCTCCGCCTCCGCCTCCGGGGGATATTCATGCGGTGCGTTGATGCGTACAACCTCGCCGGCCAACACCTTGGTTTCACTCCACGGAACCGTACCGACAGGAACGTCGCGATAGTTGCCGCCCTGGGCTGGCACGTGGGCAGCATTCCATTCGTGGGTCGCACTCCAGGTGGTCCGATCGGGCGAGAAGATTAGAACGTAGGCATGGTCTACCCCGAGGAACTCGGCTGTCTCCCGCAGGGCCGTGGTCACGGTGCTGTCGACCTCCCGCGCGGCGCAGGTGGTAAAGCGGGTCAGGATCGCGGTCATGAGCTCATCGAATTGTGCCTGGTTGCGGATCGCGGCTTCGCTGGCCGCCTCATCCAGCAGGATGCGATCGAGTTCCGCTTTATACGGCGTCAGGTCTGCAATGATGGCCAAGTAACCAGCAGGCTCGCCGGAACCCTCGTCGCGAAGCAGGGTTATGGTGGCCTTAAGCCACAGGCTACGGCCGTCCGCACAAACCTGCGGCCGCTCGGTCGAAAAACTCTGGACTTCTCCGGACAAGAGCCGCCGGCATTCCGCCAACTCACTTTGTACATTCTCACTGCCAACGATTTCTGGCAGCGATTTGGAGAGTAGCGTGTCACGTGAACATCCAAGCAGGTCGCATAGGGCTTGGTTTACCGCCAGAGCTCTACCGCCTAGCGATAGCTGTACCGCACCCACACCAACCTGCTCCAACATGACCCGAAGCGCTTCCTGCTCGCGCAGAGGCAAAGCCCGATCTTCCGTTAGGTTTCGCATCGGCCGGATTTCAACTCAATATGCAGGGTTTAAGCAAAGTATATGCGCCGGCTGATGCTTCCGAAACAAAATTCGGCCAGCAGGGCTTAGCGTGCCATAGCCGGCAGTCGCCAAGCATTAGTAGCGGACTTTTCACCACGGAGATCACGGGGGACACGGAGAAGGAAGAATCGATCCGTGCGCCCCGTGCCCTCCGTGGTAAATTCTTGCTGGAAGAGCATCAATCTTCTCGAGAACGAAATTCCAAAAATAATACTGTTTCACCGCGGAAACACGGATGCTACAGAAAAGAAAAAACTCCGTGCTCTCCGTGTCTCCGTGGTGAATTCTTGCTGGAAGAGCATCAGTCCACGGGAGAGCGGTAACCCTCTTTGTAGTGGACCTGAAATTTCACCGCATCGGACGGAGTTGTCACCTTGACGCGAATCCGTCGCCATTTGCCGTCGCGCGCAGGATTGCTGGGCCGGTATCCCAGCACGTATTGGCTGCGCAGCTCACGGCTTACCAGGGCGGCAATTTCCGGGATTTTCTCGCGATTGTCGGCCGCGACGGTCCTTCCCCCGCTGGCATCCGTGAGATCGCTGAGCCAGTTTCTCCCCATTCGCTCTTCGAAGGTCTTCAGCAGCGGGATCGGTTCTTCATCGAAAATGCCGATGGCGTAGGTCAGGACATCTGCCTCCTCGATGACCCGCTTGATCTCGTCGTGGGTGTAGCGGCTGGTATTGTCGCCACCATCGGAGATGATGAGCAGGGCGCGCCGTTGATAGCGCGCCGAGCGCATCTTGGCAATCGCCAGGTAAATCGCATCGAACAGCGCCGTCTTGCCTTTCGGTGTCGATGCGGATAAACGGTCCTCCAGCGTGCCCACTGAGTCCTCGGCCGAGGCGATGAGCCGAGGCTTGTCGGACACGGTCACCGCGAAGTATTCGTCTTCGGAGTTGGCGTTGCTGAAGAATTCTTCCAGCGCCTGGCGTTCGTACTCAATTTTGTTTTTCATGCTGGCGCTGCAGTCCAGCACGAGGGCAACCGAGATCGGGGCATCCTCGTGCGAAAAGTACCGGATCTCCTGCTGGCTGGCTCCTTCGTAGAGGGTGAAATCCTGGCGCTTTAGACTCAGCAGGGGATGATTCATGCTATCGGTGACCGCCACCGGAACCAACACTAGGTTCACATCCACTCGCAATGGCTTAGTGTGGGAGCCGGAAACGCGCGAAGCCGCCGCTGATTGCTCCGCGGAAGCGGTCACGCGCGGGGCGATATGCACGTCATCGGAGGACTGCCCCCAGGCTGCGCACGCGAAAAACAGTAGGGTCGGGAACATCGAAGGCCAGGCTGGAATTCGTTTTCGGTAGCGTGCAATCATGGTTGTCCCCCGGGAGATGCGATTTGCGCCAACAAGCAATCGCGCCGGTAACCTGCAAATCTGCGGTCGTCCAGCGTCCATTCAACGAATGAATTGCGAATAAGGGGGGCAGCTATTGCCGGCTGTCGAACTCATTTGCTGCCGAGCTCGACAGTCGCACACGAGCTGTGGGCCAGTAGAATGCAGGAATTGGGCTTTGGGTGCAACTAAAATCGGTGAATTCTTCCTGCGGGTGCCGCCCTGATCTGTCGCAAGCCGATGGCTGCACTGCCCGCGGTGCGCAAACTGGACTGATGCCGATTTATCGCCGCTGGACTAGAGGTTCTATTTCGGCTTGCCCAGCCACGAATACTGCCAGGCTACCGAAAGATTGGTGTAATTGCCGCCAAAGCGGATGTAGGTGCCGTCGCTGAGGCTGACTTTTATGGATTGGTGTTGGCTGATGCGGAAGGCGGCGGTTCCTCCCAGGCGAGAGCCGGTCTGCTTGGAATCGAGATTGCGAATCCCGTTCAACGTGGTGACGCCGCCCCACCAGAAATTGCCGTCCAGCGAGACCCAGGTACCGTACTTGAAGTTGCGGCTGATGTGTCCTTCCAGCGAGCCGATGGGCTTTTCGCCTTGCGGTGCAGTAGCGGGAGGAAAGTAGAATGCCGGATTCGTGGTGTAGAACCATACGCCCGCATAAGCATCGAGTATCCAATTCCCCCAGCGTTCGGAATAGCCAAACTCCGGCTTGAATGCCCAACGATTGATGCCCCAGTTGACCAGCTTTGTGCCATCGTACTGCCCGGTGGGCGCGATGACCTTCAGACTGACACCAAGGAGCGTTTTCTGTTTCCACTTGGCGAATTTTTCCACCGGCATCGCCGGCCCGCCTTTCAGGTTGACGGAAAGTCGAAAACCCAGATCAAGCAGCCCGGAACGGTAGATGGATCGATCATTGCCCAGCACCTTCCCCGAGAAAGTTCCGACACCGTAAGGCAAGGTGCCTGCAATGTTCGCCGAGCGCCCAAAAAAGTTGAACGAGTGGTAGTAGGTGAGAATGGGTACGCTGTAGGTTCCGGTCGCGCCGGTGATGGGGACAGTACCGTTGAAATTGACGCCGCCGTCAAAAAACGACCAGGTCAAGGTGACCGAGTTGAAGTGTAGCGGCGTGATGACGTAGGCGCGCGGCGACAAATCCTGCGCACAAAGCACCGGAACGGTGCACACAGCAATCACAGCCGACAGCGCCAGCTTGAGACACACTCGCATCATCGATGAGGGGCGGTCTGCACCAACCTAGAACATGGTCGAGCGACTTGCAACTGGAATTGCCGTTGCGGTGTGATCCCGACCTAGGGAAAGTCTAAGTAAGCTGAAGTTTGAAGGGGTCCGGCCTTCAAGGCCGCCCGTAAGTGCCCGAAGTCAAGCTGGGCTTTAGTGTATGCGTGAGAGCTAACCTTTATCCTCGGCGGTGGAACATGACCCGCGAAAATCCAGCCCCGCAGGGGCGGCTATGTCGTTAGCCCCGGATGAAGCGAAGCGGAATCCTGGGTGGAGTGGAAAATTATTCCCAGCCGCGTAGCGGCGACACCGTTCTCACGCAGACACTTTAGCCCCTGACGGACTTCAGTCGCACTTAATCAGACTCTCCCTAAAGGTCGGCTCCACCGGTCTACAGCAACCCTGAAAGCGCTAAGCTCGCCGCAGTCCCGAATCGGGAATACAAGTTCTGCACTAGGGATGGCGACCTGGCACTATGCTGCCATTCCATGCTCTCCTAAACGTGCCCGTAGCTGCCCCAGCATGACCCAGCATCGACGACAGGGAGCTCGGACGACCCGAAGGTCGTCTGGGCAGCATTGGAGGCTCAGAACGGCTCCTATGGCTGTTCCCGATTTGGGCTTCGGCGCGGCGCACCCCAGCCCATCCCGCCCCTCATCCGAGTACTCGGCGAGGCCACGAGCTCATGGCCGATTGCCTGGTCCAGCCTCCCCGGTGAAGCTCCCAATGAGTCCCCTATTAACCCTGCTGGGGCAGAACATTGCCGGACCCGGCAGATTCGTATATTTGCAACTACCGGCGCCCGGACCTTTGGGATCCGGAGGCTGAAATTTTATGTCCCAGATATTCTGCCAGTTGTTCTCCTTGTTGAAGCACTGAATGTAGGGCGGCGGCATGGACTTATCGGGATCGATGGTGAAATCCGCTGGCAGCGTGAAGGCGAATCCATAGCATTCACTAACGCCTTGCGCATTTTTCGGGCAGCGGATGTCCTTGGTCGCCCACCCGCCGCAAGCGTTCTTGCATTCGTCCATGGAGGCGCTCGTCTGGGTTGGATTGCAGCCGCAGGACTTGTTTGACTTATCCCATGTGCAGAACGTCTCTGGCCGACAGGCAAGCTCGGCAGCCGTGTCATAGTCGTCCTTGGAAGGGGCAAGGTCCAGAGTCACGGAGAGGTAACCGGTATTGCTGTCGAAGTGGCACTCCTTGCTCATGTCGCTGCAATCAAAAGTATCCGAGGGATCCGCATCGGTGAAATGAGGGGGGTTGGGCTCCTGATCGACGCGTATCTTCTTGAGCATGGTCGCGGGGTCGAAGCTCTTCCCTACAAACAGATCGTAGATCTGGGAGGTGCTGGGCTTTCCAAACAGCACGAAGACGTTGTAGGCGTGATTGGCCTGGAACACGTTTATATTAGTCCCCCGAAAAGGAGACCACATCTTTTGCCTCTCTAGAGATACGGTCGTGTCGATGTAATAGCGGCCGTGGTTCACGGTTAAGTTGCTGCGCTGGGAAGTCTGCTGGCCCATCATCCGGATCTCCACAGCGCCTTCGCTGGGACTATTCTCGTCTTCGCGATACAGCGGCACCCCATAGCAATTCGGATCGAGACACATCGGCGACCAGGCTGAATCGCTCATAAGGTCGGGAAATAGGACAGTGGTCACGTAATCGTAAGGACTCGTATTGGCCGTCCCGCACAAATCGGGATATTTATCCGGGTCTTTATTGTAGGGACAATCGGCGCCTTGCGGCATGAGTTCCGGAATGTCGGAAGCACATTCGACGGTCTCGAGGGGCACGTTGAAGAAGGTGTCTTTGTTAACCGAAATACTGGGGAAAGCGGGAGACTTCAGGTCCGCCGGATTGGTTGGGGGACCAAGTACTCCGGTCAGAGAGCCATCGTCGTCGCTGAGTTCGGTCTGGCGATCGATGTCGGTGAAGTTCTGGAACAAGCCATGGTCCGCATCCCCAACATCGCCGCAGTAACGGGCCTTGGCGCGACCGGTATCGGTCTTAAATCCGTCATCGCCCACCGGAAGGAATAACGGCTCGACGACGAAATGCCGTATATCCACATTGTGAAAGTAGAGAGCTCTGGAATGAAACGCGGGCGGATAGTAAAAGCCGTTGGGCTGCTTCCAAGCGATGGCGGCATTGGGCAGGTAACATTGGTTGCTCTTGGGGTCCCACAATGTTCCTTTGATGCTGTAGTTCATCCAGCGCTTGCAGTCGGGTGACATGAGGCCCTGGTCACAGCCGGTTAAGTTGGTCTTGGTGATGTCGAGAAAAGCGTCGGCTTCCTCGTAAGCCGGCCCGTCGTAAATGCTGAACAGCCGCTGGGCGTTGCCGAAGTTGTTCAGCGGAATTGAAATACCCTCATTCAGGCTGGCGCAGTACGAGCCGTTAAGCGAGTCGCAGGCAAGGCCATTGGGATTGAAGGGCCCGGCATTGGAAGCGTAGGGATTGCCGTTTTGCGTGTTGCCCACGAAGACACTCTTGTGAGCAAGTGCCCAATATCCCGGTACTTCATCGGCGCCGCTGTAACCTCCGCCGGAAACGAAGGTCAGGCCCCCCTGCTGTACGTCGGTCACGGCGCTGTTGGTGAACAGGTACCACTGTTTGCGTAACCAGATGGCCGACAGGTCCAGCGGCGCCCAATTGAAGGAACTGGTGTAATGATCGATGTCGGTGATCATGCAGTTGGGTTCTGTACTTCCATCTGTGCTGTAGGCGCACGCAGCAACCTGGCTGCAATCATCGCCGGGACACTGCGTTGCCTGGCGCGAACTGGCTTGGTCAATCCGGGGATTGTCGTGCGGCAGGTTATTGGGGATTGGTTTCAAGTCGTTCAACCCCAGACACGGAGAGGAGCCCGGGCCGATAGTGTTGAAGGAATATTCTGCCGCGGTGCACGCATTACCGACAAACGATCGCAGCGGCGTTGTTCCCGCGCGAGGCGTATCTCCCTGCTGCTCGCCGGCGTAGGAAAACCAGCGCTCGAACTGGGAATCGCCGCTGACGTTGGCGGGGAGGAACCAGTAGCATAGGCCGCAGGTTCCGGCGCCCGAAGCCATGTTGTATTGGAAATCGTTCCAGCCGTTCATCATCCAGAAGACGGTGGGATTTTCGTTGTCGAAGCCGAGAATACCCGGCACCCGGCGGGGATTCTGCTTGTTATCGATTCCGGCGCGAGCAAAAACGCCAAGATTGGAATACAGCCGGTTGTCGGTTTCACTGCCGTCTTCCAGGTAATAGCCCGAGCCAATCGACAGATAGCCGACGTTCCGCGCCAGGGTAATACCCTGCGAGCCGTGAATGGTGTACCAGCGGGTCATGGAATCCCAAACGGAGGAGTCCTTGACGAAAGTGCCCTGAGGCATCTGGCGCGCCATGTGGAAGTGGATGGGATAGTGCATGATGCGCCCGCCCTGTCCCATCTGGGAGAACTCCACGCCTTGCACCTGGAAGCTTTTCGCTCCTTGTCGCACCATAGTATGCCCGCCAAAATAGACGCAGGAATCGGGCTGGCTGGGATCGGGATTGAGGCACTTCATACCTGGTTTGGCCAGCGGCATGTTGTCTGTGTCGCCTTCGGATACGATCCGAATGCTCCGCGTGAGCAGCCCCACCGCAGCACGCGTCTCAACACAGCGGGTTTGGCCAGGAGAACACTTGACGTTGGGGTCCTGGTCGGGACCGATGCCGGCGGGGACTTTCTTGACGCCTAGGTCATACGTCGTTCCGTTATGCGGGAATTTTACCGGCGGAGTAAAAAATACGAATGAGTAATGGCCGGACGAGGTGTCGTTCTTCACCACCTGCACCTGCTCGGAGTGACCGGGCAGATAGTCGGTGGTGGTGATGACGACCTTATCGCCCGGCGCCCAGTCCACAATCCGGTCCAGAACCATGGTTGAAGATGTGGAGGTGCCAGGTCCGATATTGGAGTTAAGCCGCGCCCAGCTCGTGCCCGAAGCCCACGGCTTGTCGTCTAAGCCCCCGGCGTAACTGGCTCCTTTCTTGCCAAACAGTTGCAGCGTTCCCCCGTAGGAAACCGCCAGCACCTTGTAGCCGAAAAAACCTGCTGCCGGCGGGTTGCCGCTGACGCCATCGTCGTAATCCAGGGGCATGTAAGGATAGAAGCAGTCGTTGACCTGGCCCGGGAGATCGGACTTAGTGCAACTGGGCGGCCACTTCGTCATCATGCTGCAATCATTGTTGGGACAGTTCGATGTCCAGGTAGCGTCATCCACACCGCACTGGTTCTTGCTGTCCGACAAGCAGCGGATGCCGGCGCCACCATCTCCTTTGCCGGTGCCCACTCCCTGGTCCTTACCCCACAGATGAAAGGTCAGCGTGTGGCTGAATGGCGCCGATGGATTGCCGGCAATAAGCGTGCCATTGTTCTCGACCAGGATCGACTCCGCCCAGAAGTCGATGTTGCCGCCGTCCACAAACTCGAGCGTGCCGCCGCCGTAGACATTTACGTTGTGATAGTGATAGGTGCCGGCTTTCACAATGCAGGTGCCGGTGTTGACGACGAGGTCCGGCGGATCCTGACTACTGCCCGGCGGCAGCGCTCCCGTGCTACACAGAGAGGTCGCCGCCTGGCATAACGCGCAGGCAAATACCAGGGTTAGCAGCAAACCAAGACGGATAAGGATGGAAATTGCGAACCGGCCAGAGGACACCCGCAGGGAAGACATACTTTCTCCTGAGCTGCCATGGGGATGGCAGCGGCTGGGAAACCGCGTGAACGAAGTGGCCAACTGCGAGGCACGACGAGCGAAGGGGGCGCTCATCGGTCAGCTCTCGCTGGCCGCGCTGAAATCAAAACTCTTTGAGATATCGAAATTCTACTTTCATATTCCGCAATGTCAAGGCGGCCAGGCGTATGGGCAGTGGGTCAGTTTCAATTTGACCCACTACCGGCGTGTGCAGATTGAATCCGGGTGGATCACAAGCGGGTGCCGCAGGTCTCGTGGGCTTTGGGGACCTGGGTCTGAAATCATCGGCCACCGGCCAGCGAGGCTGTTACGAAACTGCCGTTATCAATTGTGTGGTGGGAGAACTGGCCCGAACCTGCTATGAAATCAGCCGCACAGCGGCGGGATGAATTGTGCAGCCGCAGAGCGGCGATACGGGTTTCGTAATAACCTCTAGCGCGCGCGGGTATCCCTGTTACTGCTTCCTGACGTAGGTGAAGTCGTATTCCGTGGTCCAGGTCTTTCCCGCGTCGAGGGAGGCTTGCGAAAACTGGCGAACGTGGCCGTCCGGCAGCCTGGAGAAGGTCAGGTGCCGGATCAGGGTTCCACCCGAAGGCGCGGGAGTTTCGAAGACGTAACGCATCTCTCCATCGCTCAGCGAGCCCTTGAAGTAATTGGTCGTACCGCCGTCGGAGACCCAAAACTGCTCCCACTGGCGTGTGACCGGGTTGTATTTGTTGAAGCTCTTGCCGGCGCCGCCCTGCAATCCCTGCCAGTTCTCGAAGACGACGCAGTCTTTCAGGATCAGTTGGACACTGCTCTCCCCCACCTTTTGCTTTCCACTGAAGACATTCCACTCACCCACCCAGAAATCGAGCTGACGATACTCGGGGTGGGCCTGGGCATCTTTGCAGGGTTCGGCCGCTTGCCGCGCTGCCGCAGACATGGCCAGAAATCTAGGCTCGCTCGCAAGGCCTGCCAGATCGGGGTCGCTGGCAATGGGAGCTGGGAAGCCGCCGGCGGCGAGCGACTCCAGCAGATCGAGCGCTTTTTGCTTGTCGCCCAAACGGGCGTAGGCGCAAGCCAGGTTGTACTTGCCGGTTCGCGCGGGGAAACCATTGGCAAGCGCCTTCTGCAAGGCGTCCACCGCGTCCTGATATCGGCCGGCCTGGAGATAGTCCGTTCCCAGCTTCTCCCAGCCGTTTGCATCGCTGGGAGCCTTCTGAACCTGCGCCTCGTCCGCGGCAAGGGTCTGGGCTGGGTTCGCCCGGGAAGTGGCGGTGGCCGGATTCTGTGCTGAGGAATCAGAGACGGCGCTGATCAGCAGGATGCATCCGCATACCACAAGGAAGAAACAGGTTCGCCCCATATTCCGCTCCTGAGGAGAGTTTGTCCTGCAAAGCCGATGGGTTAGACGACAAGAGGCTGGATTGGTGAGGGCAGAGTTGGCGTTGCGCGACTGGGCTCGCCTGGCGGTCCACACAAGCTGTCTTTGTTGTGTGAGTGTTCTTCCTATCAGACTGAGATCAAGGCAATCGAAGAAAGTTTCCTGGTTCAATCGATCAAATAGGCAGTACGCTGAACAACTTTACGGTACGAACTAAGTTTACGTGTTCGGTCGGCTCTCCCACACATGCGCAAACAGCGCGAGGGTGTGGGGCACGCGGCGAGAAAATCCATCCTGATCGAGGCTAATCCGGCTTGCTAACTTGCTGGCCTGTCTTGGAACAGACCATGATCGTTGGCCCCGGTACTTCAACGCCCCCTGAGAGCGAGCGCATCAATTGTTTTGTCAACAGCGGGCAATTGTGAGTACGGCAAATTGGTTGGCCGTCTCTCTCTCCCCACATGCAATCGGACATGTCTCCTCCTCAAGAGCTACGCCGAGTTCCCGGTCTCGCGCTATTCGAGAGTCCGGGACTCGTTGGTAGATCGTCCGGCACCAGGCGACCCGCCACGTTACCGCTGTGATGCCGCAGGCCCGGGTCTCGAAAAGCGCGAGACCCAGGGCACCGATTTGTATGATTGGCGGCGGCTTCTTTGACAAGGAGAGCGCCGGCACGAAACCTGGGCCGGCCACCCAAGTCAACCCTTGCTCCAATCCCAACTTCGCCGACCCGGGTCAACTCCGACTAATCCTGGCCGGGGCTAGCTGCGGAGCCCGGAGATGTCGTCTCGATTCGCTCTGCAGTCGCGGCAGTGAACTCGGGAGGCATCCGACCTACTACTCTCACGAAATTCTTCTGAACCAGCCCTTTAACGCCAACGTCTGGCTCTACAACCATCTCAACGTCAAACCCGCCCACGTCGGGTGGTACAACCGTCCCGGTGTCCAAGCCCTTCTCACCTAGTTCTGGCTGTGGCTCCTGCGATTTCGGAGTCTCACTGAGAGTCGCAGAGCTTGATGGAGCTAGGGAGCTCGTCTGCAGAACCGGGGCCTCTTTTGAGATATCTCCAATACTTGCGCTCAACCTGCGAAGTGCTGCGAGCTGTTCGTCCTCGGATTCAGGGTAGTAGATCTTCAGTATCTTGCCGGGTGGCCCGGCCTTTCGCAATAATCATAATCCTGCATACCTAAACTGTGGGTGCCCCACCCTTGTCCGCTTCTTTTGCGGACAGGGTGGGCACAGCTTTCCGAAGCTGGATTCGCAAGGGCATTCC
This sequence comes from uncultured Acidobacteriaceae bacterium, assembly GCA_963785825.1. Taxonomy (GTDB): domain Bacteria; phylum Acidobacteriota; class Terriglobia; order Terriglobales; family Acidobacteriaceae; genus Bog-257. The sequence goes on from CAWAWQ010000006.1 coordinate 1,284,908, forward strand.
CATCCGCTCTCTGCGTGCTGTCCACTCGGACTCGATCTCCACCGCTCCTTCCTCTCCTGTCGCATAGTGCCGAAAGCTGCTGCAGAACCAGTCCTCCGGTTTTTCCCACCAATCCTCGTTTTACCGACTTTTACCCCAGCGAGAACAAATGCGGCTCTCGATGGGGACCCCGAAAATTGCGGTGCATGTAGCGCAGCTTCTCGATCCGCTTCTTCGGAGTCCAAACATTGAAATCATAGTAACGCGTTTGCCAGAAAGGGCATCGAGGACCGGCGCGAAGCTTGTGTGCGGTGATCTGCTTCAGCATCTGAATCGCAACTGCCAAACTACTCCGTTCCGGTTCGCTGAGCAGCAGGTGGACATGTTCCGGCATCACCACATACCCGTAGACCCGCATGGCGAAGAAGCGGCGCATATCTTCCAGGCAGACCACAAACAGGTCATAGACATGGCCATCGACAAAGTTGGGCCTGGCGGCAATAACAACTGAAGGTAATGAAATGAGATTGTCTGGATTCGTGAAAGCGATGCAGCCCGCGCGGCATGATCGTAACCTAGAACATCCACTGCGGTCCTGCCAGCGATCCCAGGTTAGCGTCCAAAACAGGGACGCGAACCTGGGGCACAAGGCGCCAGTCAGGCTTTGCCAAAGTGCACAATCTCGCGCGGCTGCTCTCAGCTCGACTGATTTTTCTGCAACAGCAGAACGTTGTGCCCTTCGGGATCGTGCAACACCGCCCAGCCTGCCTCCACCTGCGAGAAGCGGTCTCGTCCGACCGCGGTAATGGTCGCGGCGAGATCGGGGACCTCAAAGAAAAGCACCGCCTTATCGCGTGACGGGTACGATTCCAAGCCCTTGCGTTCCAGGCAAACGAAACCGCGTTCGCTGTCGAACTTGGCAAAGTGTCCGCTTTGCTCCTCCGAGACTTGCAGGCCCAGAGTTTTGCTGTAAAACTCCTTTGCCTCTTCCAAGTTGTCGAAATACAACTCAACGCCCACGAACTTCAGATCAGGCTTTGGCATTCTTTACCTCCGAAACGAAATTTCAGGCCTCGGCGGCACGATCATACGGTATTCCATTCGCTGCGCAATCGCCGCTCACGTAAAATCGAATTCGCCATGAAAGCCGTTGTCGTAACTCGTGCCGGCGGTCCGGAAGTGCTGGAGGTCCGCGACGTGCCAGAGCCGCAGCCCAATCCCGGAGAGGTGCTGGTGCGGGTCGAGGCAGTTGGCGTCAACTTCGCCGATACCCACGTAACCCGCGGCGTTTATAGCGGCATGCCGCCGCCGCCCTTCATCTCAGGACGCGAGTTTGCTGGCGTCGTGGAGGGAACGGGCGAGCGGGTGATGGGCTACACGCAATTCGGCGCGGCCGCCGAGAAGATCGCGATGTCCCCCAATCTCCTCTGGCCACAGCCCAAGGGATGGAACTCGGAACAGTCCGCGGCTTTTCCGGTAAATTTTCTGACCGCGTACCTGGCCTATTGGAAGGCCGGGATGACCGCAGACGCTTTGGAGCCTGTAGTGTGGCGCGATGGTCACCAGCGCCGTGTGCTCATCCACGCCGCTGCCGGCGGTGTCGGCACAGCGGCGGTAGAGATCGGGAAGGTGCTGAGCGTCGAAACTTACGGAACGTCGTCATCGGAGGATAAGCTCGAGCGGGTAAAGAAACTCGGATTGAATCATGCAATCAACTACCGCGAAGTGGATTTCGAGCAGCCGGTGAAAGAGCTGACCCATGGCGAGGGCGTCGATGCTGTTTTCGAGATGATTGGCGGCGAAAACACCGCCAGGAGCCTGCGCTGTTGCCGTCCCTTTGGCCGCGTAATTATCTATGGCACCGCCTCGGGGCAGCGGCACCAGATGGACGCGGGAGTCATGATGGCCAAGAGTCTCAGTGCGCATGGGCTATGGCTCAGCGTGCTGGCCAAAGATCACGAGCTGATCAACCGATGTCTACAGGCGATGCAGCCCTGGATCGAACAAGGCAAGCTGCACCCCGAAATCGGACACATTCTGCCCATGGAACAAGCCGGCGAAGCACACCGCCTCATGCTCCAGCGTGCCAACTATGGCAAGATTGTGCTGCGGATAGGCTAGCTGTCAGCTCTCAGCCCATCAGCTGTCAAAATCTCAGCTCTCAGCCGTCAGCAGTGAGCTTTCGGCCGTGCGCTTGCCGACTGAAGACTTCTTCAAGTTCAGAACAGGACGCCAGCACAAAGTCTCACCCCGTGGCGCTCTATCGCGAGAGATGCCGATTGCGACCTTCACTACGAGCCAAGAGCTCGCGGCTCGAAGCTCTATACAATGCCTGAGTGGATGTGAAATCCGGTCTCGCGCTCATCGTGTTTCTCGCCGTCTGCTTGGGTGCCGGGGGTCTGGCTTCGTTTGTTGCCAGGAACGGCGTTCGCACTTGGTATCCCCAGTTACGGAAACCGGCCGGCACCCCGCCCAACTGGATCTTTGGGCCGGTATGGACAACGCTGTACGTGATGATGGCGATCGCGGCCTGGCTCGTTTGGCGCGAATACGGACGGGGCGCCAATCCTGCTCTGCTCATCTTCTTCGCCCAACTGGCGCTGAATGTCGCGTGGCCGGCGATTTTCTTCGGTTCCCAGATGTCTGGCGTCGCGTTAGCAGAGATCGTAATCCTCTGGTTCGCCGTAGGCTTCAATATTCAGATTTTTTATTGGCTGCGGCCCATCTCAGCTTTGCTGCTTCTGCCTTACTTGCTATGGGTGACGTACGCGGCCTATCTAAACTTCGGAATCTGGCGGTTGAACAGGAAATGATCCTCAACCCCAGATCTGGCGTGCGAAGAAATATGCAGTCAGCCCAAAGCCGATCACGATCACGATGAGCCGCACGTGCTCCGGCTTGGTCTTCTGCGCAAAATATGCCCCGAAGTACCCGCCGAGGACGGAGCCGATGATCATCAGTACGGCTTGCGGCCAGTACACCGCGCGCGACACCACAAACAGAATCATGGCGATCCCGTTGGCGGCGGTCGTCAGCCAGGCCTTCAGCGCGTTCATCGTATGGATGTGGTCCATCCCGAGCAGCGCCAGCATCGCGAGAATGAGGATGCCGGCGCCGGCCCCGAAGTATCCGATGTAGAAGGCGATAAAGATTTGCAGGAAGATGCCGCGGCCAGTGGCGAATTCGCTGTGTCCGGCGTGCGCCATCCTGCGCCGCACCCAGCTTGTAATACGCCCGCTCATGGCGAAGATGATGGTGGCTAGCAGCAGCAGCCAGGGCACCAGCCGCATGAACGTGGCCTGTGGCGTCTTGAGCAGCACGTAAGCGCCCAACAATCCGCCTATAACGCCAGTGATGGTGAGCGGCACGACCGCACTTCGCGGCAGTTGTCGCAACTCGCCGCGATAGGCCCACAGACTGGCCGGCTGCCCCGGCCAAAGCGCCACCGTGTTGGTGGCGTTGGCATTTACCGGCGGTATCCCTACGAACAGAAGCGCGGGAAACGAGATAAAGCTGCCGCCCCCGGCCACCGAATTGATCGCGCCCGCTACCAATGCAGCGAGAAAGAGCGCGACGCCGTGGGAAACGTGCATAGAAAAGAAAGCCGATGGTATCAGCCGCGTCTATAAACGAAAAGAACAACATCCTCCGATCGGCTCTGGTCGCGTGCCGCAGTTGCCACCAGCTAGCTGCACTTCAAAGTGTGGTCAGGGAATGATAATGCGGCTCGCAGGTTGGTCAGCCGCAAGCAGCGGAGCTTCCTCCTCAGGTAACTGTTGGTGGAGGAAATCGACAAATGCCCGCGAACGAGGCCGCCCGGAGGTGTGGGCGTGCGCCAGCCGGAGCGTGAAGACCAGCACTTTGAGAACGTCCGAATCCTTCAGAGTCGTGTAGCCGCGGTGCTTCTGCTCGACCTCACGGAACTCCTCCAAGAGCTGTTGCAGCAGATCAATGATGGCCTGCTGAGCGGGATTGGGCAGCGCCTCCTGGTACAGCAGTCCGGAACCCACCAGTGTATGGTAGCTCGCGGCCATGTTGGCCAGGGCGGCGATCAACTCGCGGTCCTTGAGATTGCGGTCCGAGCGTGAAACTCTGGCGAGGGTTTGTACGATGCCGGCCAGCAGAGGCTCGTGCTCGCTGAGGAACTCTTCTGTCAGCTCGAGCTTCGGGAACAGCTCCTCCGCTGGAATCTCATGCACGTCCCTCGTCCTTTCGTGCTGGCGCGCCTGTTGCAGGTAGGGGCAGTCGGACGGGCAATCGAGCGTGACCTCCCGTTGCTCGCCGCAACACGTAGTGCAAATGCGATCGTGCAACGCCAGGCAGAAGCGTTTTTCCTTACGAACATTGCAGATGGCACAGCTCAAATCGGGCACCTCGGCGGACCTGGTGAGGCCCGCTAGTGTTTCTATTATGGCACCTGCGGGCGTCGGCGGTTGGCGGAAGCCGCATGGCTATTGACTTTTTGAGCGCACCCTGTGGAAAAACCGCATTAAATCTGGCGAAAACTGCTTCCCAGCCACTGTGCCTTGATGTAGGATACGCAGAAGCTACTGCTCACATCTTCAAGGAGGATTACCGAATGGCAACTGGCATGACCAAGACCCAACTCGTCCGCCTCATGGCCGAGAAGAATGAACTCAATAACAAGCAAGCTGCTGCGTTTCTCGAATCGCTGGCGGAAGTTGCGATCAAGGAAACCAAGAAGAACGGCGTATTCATAGTTCCGGGTCTGGGCCGCCTGGTGAAGTCCAACCGCAAGGCGCGCATGGGCCGCAACCCCCAGACAGGCGAAGCAATCAAAATCCCTGCCAAAACCGTGGTGAAGTTCCGCGTAGCGAAAGCCGCCAAGGATTCGATCGCTCCGAAAAAGTAGTCTTGTTTTTCTTGTTGTGAGTCCGGGCCGGCCATTGCGCCGGCCTTTTCCGTTGGTGCTAGTGGTTAGTGGCTAGTGGTTAGTGGTTAGTGGCTGGTTCTGAGGGAAACTCTTCGTTGTGCGCATTCACGATCCACTATCCACTATCCACTATCCACTTCGCTCCACCACCGCGGCGAAAAAACCATCGCACGGGTGCACGCCCGGAATTGTGCGCAGAGACTTCCCATCGAGCAGCGCATCGAGATCGCCCCACACCAGCTCTCCGCTCGACCGAAGTCTTCCCAGATCCTCACGGCAGTCGAGCAGACGGTATGCTTCGGCGGCAGCAAGCACCTCTTCTACGACGGATTGGTTCTCTTCAGGTTCGAGCGAACAGGTTGAATACACCGCGCGACCGCCAGGTGCGAGGTGCCGCAAGGCTGCGCGCAGAATATTCACCTGTCGCACGTGCAAATCCGCCAAGTCGCTGGGCTTCAGCCGCCACTTGATTTCCGGGTTGCGCGCCAGGGTGCCGGTCCCCGAGCACGGCACATCCGCCAATACGCGATCGAAATTGCCGGAGATGGGAAGATTGACTGCGTCAGCCTCGATCACCTGCACGTTGGCTACCCGCACCCGCTCTCGCAGCAGTCTGGCACGATGCGGATGCAGCTCCGCGGCAATGACCTCAGCCGTTGGATTGCGGGCCGCCAGTGCAGCAGTCTTGCCACCCGGCGCGGCGCAGCAGTCGAGAAGTCGCGAGCCCCTGCCCACCAGCGCGGCAACCAACTGCGAGGCTTCGTCCTGAATGAAGAGCCGCCCCTCTTGAAAGGCCCGCGTCCGCGTGACCTCTCCAGCGATGACGATGCGGGCCGTGGAAAGGAGTGCTCCCGGCGCAAGCTCAATGCCTTCATCCTCCAACTCGGGTGCAATGCTGTCACTGTCGAGCCGGATTGCCGTGGTGGGAATGTGCTGATCGTGCTCGCAAACTGCGGAGGCGCGCTCCGGACCCAGTTGGTCGATCCAGCGCTCTACCAGCCACTCGGGATGAGCGAAATTTCGGGCCAGCGAGGCGGCTGCCAATCCAGTCGACACCAGTGCTGGCTCGCTCCCATTCAATTTGTGCAGAACTGCGTTGACAAACGGTGCGGCTGATCGCTTGCGCGCGTGTTTGACCAGCTCGACGCTGTCGTTGATTGCTGCGTGCGCAGGAATTCGATCGAGATACTGCAACTGGTAGGCAGCCAGCCGCAAGGCGGTCAAGACCTCCATGTCCACCTTCTCAAGTGATCGCGATGCTGCGGCTGCGATCGCTTCGTCCAAAAGCGAACGCCATCGCAGTACACCCATTACCAGCTCCGTGGTGAGCGCGCGGTCGGCGGTGCTCAGCTGGTTCAGTCGTTCGGAGTGCAACAGCTCGGAGGCAAAAGCGTCCTGCTGCTCAACCGCCAGCAGGATTTCGAAAGCAACAGCGCGAGCGGCGGAGATAGGCATGCTAAGAGAAGTCCACGTGGACAGGGTAGTAGCACCGTTGTTCTGCAGTGCAATTTGCGGCCGGCGATCCCAAATACCAGCCCGAGATTCCGTTTAGCCTTGCTATTCGCACTGCCAGGGCCGATAATGATGTCTTCGCTTTTTATTCGTGTTCCGAGGTGCCGTGCCGAGCAACGGACATCATCAGTTTATCCCGAGTGACGAGCAACGCCGCGCCATCGAGCACGTGCACGGCCCCATGCTGGTCGTGGCCGGGGCTGGGACAGGCAAGACTACGGTGCTGTCGCGCCGCATCGCGCACCTGATCCGCAGCGGCGCGGCCAAAACCAACGAGATTCTTGCCGTCACCTATACCCGGAACTCGGCCGCCGACCTGATTCATCGCGTCGCTGCCATTCTCTATCCTGAGCTCCACCAGCAGCAATCTCTGTATCCCGAACTGGATCGCGCGAAGGCGGCACGCAAACTGCTGGCGAGCGGCTTGCAGGCGCACACGTTTCATTCCTACTGCTATCGGCTACTTCAGGACGCCGGCACAAAATTCCAGCTGCTGGACGATAAGGACCTCTTTGTTCTGCTGCGCCGCCGCATCGGTGAGCTGAAGCTCCAGCACTACATCAAGGCTGCCACTCCGGGAAAGTTCCTGGACGACCTGTTGAAGTTTTTCAGCAGCTGCCATGACGAACTGCGCACGCCGGACGATTACGACGCCTATGTAGCACAGCTCGAGCGCGGCGACATTCCGCTGCCCCGCATGGCGAAGTCGAAAGATGCTGAGGGCATGCCGCGCGAGGAGGTGTTGGGCCGCTGCCGGGAGGTGGCGCACGCGTTTCGGTTCGCGGAAACCATGCTGCAAGAAGAAGGCCTGGGCACCTTCGGCCACATCATGACGCGCGCCGTCGATCTGCTCACCCGTCGCCAGTCGGTGCTACAGCGCGAGCGGCGCCACGCACGTTTTATCCTCATCGACGAATTCCAGGATTCCAACGTGGCGCAGATCAGACTGGCCAGCCTGCTGGCAGGAGAAGAAGCCAATGTTTTTGCCGTCGGCGATCCCGACCAGGCGATCTACCGATTTCGGGGCGCTACCAGCGGCGCGTTTGAGCAGTTTCTACAGACCTTCGGTCTCGGGCGTGTGAAGCGCGTAACCATGTCCGCCAATCGCCGCTCGACACCTGCGATCCTCGCCTGCGCCTATCACACCATCAAGTGCAATCCTGCAATCGTCAATACAGCGACGGGAGAGGGAGGATGGCTGCGTGAGCCGCTCACCTGCGCGCGCTTGGAGACCGATCCGAAGATCGCCGGCGCTTCCGCGGTCCAGGCTGTCGCACATAACGGCGAGCAACAGGAAGCGGTCTACATTGCAGATCAGACCGAGAATTTGAGACGCGAGCGTCCCGGACTGGCGCTGAACAGCATCGCTGTGCTCTATCGCAGTCATCACCATCGTTACGAAATTCTCGCCGAGCTGCATCGCCGCGACATTCCCGTGCGCGTCAGGGGTGCCGATCTGTTTAGCACGCCCGAGCTTCGCGATGCGATGGCAGTGTTGCGCATTCTGGATTCGACGCATCCTGTGGCCCTGTTCCGAGTGGCAGCATTGCCGCAGTTCGATATCGATCCGGAGCGCTTTCGGTCCGAACTCGCGTTGGGTGGCGAGAATGTCTCGTCAGAGGCCGCGCTGGAGAACGTTCCCGGCGGGCCGGAGGTCATCGAAACCATTCGCCGAGCGCGGAACGAACTCGTCGCGGCTAATGGCGCGCTGACGACCGCGATCGAAATCGCGCAATGCGCTTTCCAGTTGCCGCCTTCGATGCCGCTGCGCCGTCTGAAAGATTTCATCGCGCGCTGGTGTGAGAAGCCAAAGCAAATTGTCGGACAGGCAACGCTGCACGACCTTCTGGAGTATCTCGTCTACTTCCGCGAGGCTGGCGGAGCGCTGCTGGAAGAGACGGACGAAGACAACCCCGTCGCGGCTCTTGCTCCCGCGGAACTGGCGACCGCTGCGGTCGAAGACGCTGTCCAACTGATGACCTCCCATGCGGCAAAAGGACTGGAGTTCCCGTACGTCTTCGTTGCCCGAGTCAACTCCTCATGCTTCCCCAGCAATTACAAAGAGTCGCTGGTCGAATTTCCGCGGCAATTGCGCAGCAGCGCGGCAGCCGGGGACGATCCCAAGACGCTGCATGAGCAAGAAGAGCGGCGGCTGTTCTATGTCTCGATGACACGCGCGATGGACGAGCTGTACTTGTGTGGCAAGGCGGGACGCGAGCGGAAGCAGCCTGCGCCGCCGAAGACGTACCTGCGCGAACTGGTGAGTGTGGCTGGCGGTCCGCTAAAGCATGCCCTTGAATTTCAACTCCTGCTGCCCGCGACCATTCCCAGCATCCACGCCGCGGCCGAGCCTCAGCTCGCGGTCTCGCAGTGGACGCACCTTCCTCCGCGCGAAGATGGCCATCTGCACGCGCTCAGCGCCAGCGCCATCCAGATGTACGAGAACTGTCCGTTGGCCTACAAGCTGAAATACGATTGGCGCCTGCCGGAAGAGGCTTCCGCCGCTCTGCAATTCGGCAGCGCAATGCATACGGCACTCAAGGCGTACTTCGATGGCGTGCGCGCGGGCCGTCCACCCCAAGCAGAAACCGTGATTGCCTGCTTCCTCGACGAACTCTCGAAGACTAGCATCGCAGAGCCGCTGCAGCGCGAGCTCTGCGAAAAAGATGGCCGCGAGCAGATTACATCGTTTTTGCGCTCGGAACTGGCCCGGCCGCGAGGGGAAATCCTCTCCACCGAACACTCGTTTCGGGTCGAGATTGGTGGAGCGAAGGTGAAGGGCAGACTCGACCGGCTCGATCGCATGAACGGCGAAGTGGTCATCGTCGATTACAAAACCGGCAAGCCGAAGACACAGGAAGATGCGGAGAAGAGCTTACAGCTTTCGATCTATGCGCTCGCCGCGCAACATCTCGGACACGTGCCCTCAGCCCTGGTATTCGTGAATTTGCGAAATGGCACCTCGGTGGAAGCGGAGCGCACCCCGCAGCAGCTCCGGGATGCCGCGCAGACAGTGGCAGACGTTGCAGCCAAGATTGCTGCCGGAGAGTTCGAACCCAAACCGAGCCAAGCCTGCCAGCGCTGCTCGTATCACAGCATCTGCCCGGCGCAGGAAGCTCCGCTTGCCGTCACTGCTGCCGCCTATGTTGCGAAAGTCAATTAGGGCTATTCGCGGCTCTGTGCAGCGCCCGGTTTCGGCACTTGCGACCACGGGATGTCAAACATCAGCTCCAGAACAGGGATGCCGTCATGCCAGATGGCGAGCGTAGTCATTCCCGGTTCCCTTCCCAGCAACGCACTTGCGATCGCTACGTTTTCCACCGCCTCGATCTCAGGATCGGGAAGTGAGGCTGACTGCTCGAGCGCGTATCCAGTGTCCACCTGCTCGGCCACGAGCAGCGCTCCCTTCCATGCTGCCGCGGACGGCCAAATGGGTTTAGGAGCGCTATTCGGAGGATCGCCGAAGGCGTCCTTCTGGTATAGCTCATCCGCAGCTTTCATCGCCTTGGCAATGTGTTGCTTCGCCGTCTGCAGGTCATTCATCTGCAAACTGATAGCGGCTGCTCGCACGGAGCAATGCGCGCGGGCCAGCGGCGGCAGGTCCTGCATGGCCGCGACGAGTGCCTTCAGAGCCGCCCCCGCCGCGCTGAAATTCTTTCTCTGCGCCGCCTCCGTAGCAATCCGCTCCAGCACCTCACACCGTTGTGTCGCCAGGGCGTACTCATCCCTCGGAGTATTGCTCAGGTTCTGAGCATTGGCCAATGCGCTTTCCAGGTCCTTCGTTGCCGAATCGACGATGGAATCTGCCATTCGAGCCTGCCGAGCCATTGCCAGTTCCGCCGCTCCAGCCTGGGGATCGCCCGAGGTGTACATCTGGCGCATGTGCGACGGGTCCGAACTGAGCGACGATAAACCGTTCGGGTACTTTTTCGTGAGTGCGGCGATGTTCGCGTGATCGCGGCGCAGGGCGTCCGCCTTGGGTGCATCCAGCTTGTCGAGAACTGGTAGTAGCTCGAATAGCTCAAAGTCATACATCGAGTTGAAGCTCGCCTCTCCCTGCTTCCCGCCGACTGTAACCGCGAAATCCTTATCGCCATACTTCTTAGCTCGGTCCAGGATTAGATCGATCGCAACACTCGCGGGCGGAAGCAGATCGTAAGTCCCGAGAACGAGATTCGTCATATGATCGTCAGGGCCAACCGTCGCCGCAGCGTTATGGTAGGCAGTTACCGCCGACGAGAATACGGCCTGCCGCTCCCCCGATTGCTGCGGGCTGAGCTTCGAGATGGCTTGTTTCGCATAGGCATAGGGGAACGCCGACGTCGCATCCCACTGTGACAGGCGCCGGGCTGCCGAGAGCAGCCGGCCATGGTCGATATCCTGTTTGACCAGCATTTGCAGCACGGTTTCCCGCACTTTTGCGTCCGCCGCATTCTCCAGGCTGGCCAGCGCCGCCGGATCGGCTTGATCCAGTTCGCGCACGATCGCGATCTCTTGCTGATTGCGGTAGTCGCCTTCGGGCATGGCCGCCGCGGCCTGGAGCGCGTCCTTCAGCAATTTCACCTGCTTCGCGCGATCCAGTTCCTTGTAGGCGCGCGCCATCTCCTGCAGAAGGTAGGTCTGCGTCTCCGGTGAGAAGCGGCCGAGCTCGCCGTCAACCGCTTGCAGCATATTCAGGGCTTGCTTCTGTTGCGGATTCAGTTTCGCAGGCGCAGGCTTTGCGGGCTTTGCGGGCTTCTTAGCAGGCGGCGAAGACGACTGGCCGGCAACGGGATTCTGGGAAACCGCGGCAGCAGTCGATAACAAAAGAACGGCTATAGCTTTGAGAAACCGTTTCACGGCCACATTCTACGTCGGGTCGGCAAACTATTTCTTGAGGTCGATCTGCAGGTTGATATTCGGCTTCGGGCGGTCGTCAAATTGGCTGAGGGTCTTGGTATTGCTCTTCTTGCCGTCCTTCTGCGCGTAGATTTCGTAGTCCACGTTCCGCGAAAGCTCGGGAAAACGATATGTGCCGTCATTCTGTGCAATGTACGTCTTCATGGTCAGGGTTTTTGTATTCTTCAGATACACCACGGCATTGGGCACCGCCTTATCGCTCTTGTCGAGCACCGTTCCCGTCAAAATTCTTGCGGTGGAGCGCGTGGTTTTGGGATTGTCCGATGGCGGCGATCCCCCCATTGGGATCTGAAATTGGGCACTGCAACTCAGCGCAATTCCTAGCACCAGAATGCTCGTTATCCACTTCATGGAAACCTCTTCTTTAAGCTCTATCGCGGGGAGAGCGCTTCTTTGCTTAGATGGATCCCCACGTCCTTGCGCTCGTTATCGTCAATGTGCACGGTTGCCTCGGGTTTCGGCGTCCCCTTAGGCGTTTTCACATCAGCCCGGATGACGTAATCCTGCGCGCCCACGGGAACCCGCTGGGCGAACTCACCGTTTCTGTCCGACACCAACTCCCATTTCGCTTTTTTATCCGATGCCCTTCTGATCTTGATAGGAATGCCGGCTATGGGATGATCGTCCGGCCCCCAGACGGTTCCGTAGATTAGAGCATAATCCTTCTTTGCGGCTTGTGGAGATTCCGACGGTCGTGTTTGCACTGCCACCGCGGACGAGTAGAGGAGCAGAACAAGAAAAAGAGAGGCACAGCCGACTAAGAGCTTGCCTTGGCTGGGCGCGCTAGTACTCACTCTCCTCCTCTTTGTCCTCATCGTCGTCTTCGTCTTCGTCCTCCTCCTCGTCCTCGTCTCCCACGCGGGTCAACTCGAGTGGTTCGATTGCGACCACCTCGAAGTCGCTTCCGCACTCCGGGCACGACACGATTTCTCCTTCGTCCACCTCGTCTTCTTCAATGTCCAGATCGCTTTCACACTCAGGACAAATAACCATGATCGCCTCCCTTGGCCTTGGCGCGGCGAGACCGTCCCGTTCCCCCCGTTGCTCCGCGCAATTTATATTTAGAATCTCTCTAGCGGCAGCGTCAAGTGATAGACGCCGCCTCAGTGCAGAGGTTTCCCAAAGTTGATCAATCGACTCAAACTCCTCCTCCCGCGAATCGCCGTTGTGATGATGACCGCTTGCCTGCCGGTTGCTTTATCGGCGCAATCGGCTACCGCCGTCCCGGAAGCACCCGATCCGCAGATTGCCGCAGCCTTGCACGAAGTCTCCGCCGCGCGCATTCAGCAGACGGTAGAGAAGCTGGTCGGCTTCCACACCCGGCAAACACTCTCGTCAGAAATCCCTGCCTCAGGCGACAAAGGGATTAGTGCCGCAGCGGAATGGATTCAAAATGAATTTCAACAGTACTCCAGCCAGTGTGGCGATTGCCTCGAGGTCAGGACGGACCAGTTCATTCAACAGCCCGCTCCGCGTGTTCCCCGCCCGACGAAAATTACCAATGTTTACGCCATCCTTAAAGGGACAAATCCGGCCAACGCCGGACGGATCTACCTGGTGACCGGACACTACGATTCGCGCAACAGCGACGTGAATGACGCGACCGGGGCGGCTCCTGGCGCCAACGATGATGCGAGCGGCACCGCGGTCAGCCTGGAGTGCGCCCGGGTGCTGAGTAAGCATCGCTTTCCGGCAACCATCATTTTTCTGACTGTAGCCGGCGAAGAACAAGGACTTTTCGGGAGCTCTCATTTCGCAAAGATGGCCAAAGCGGTCGGCTGGAATCTGGAAGCGGTGTTGAACAACGATATCGTGGGGGGCGATCGGACTCCCGGCGACTCGCAGCAGAACCCGCATGTGGTGCGGATCTTCTCCGAAGGCATTCCGGCAACTGCTACGGATGACGATTTGCGGCGCATCCGATCCCTCGGCGGCGAAAGCGATAGTCCGTCGCGCCAATTGGCGCGTTATATTGCGGAAGTCGCTCAAGAGTACCTTTCACCTGCGATCCTGCACCCCATGCTGGTCTTCCGCCACGACCGCTATTTGCGTGGTGGCGACCACTTCTCCTTCAATGAGCAGGGATATGCAGCAGTTCGCTTTACGGAATTCCGCGAAAATTACAATCATCAGCACCAGAACCTGCGCACCGAGAACGGCATCGAATACGGTGACTTGCCGAAGTTCGTGGACTACGACTACACGGCGAATGTAGCGCGCTTGAACGCGGCGACGCTGGCTTCGCTGGCCTCAACTCCCGCGCCGCCGGTGAATGTGCGGCTGTTGACGAAGGCGCTGCAAAACGATTCGACGCTGCAGTGGGACTCTTCGCCCGGCGGCCTCGCGACCAGCTACGAAGTGCTGTGGCGCGATACGACTGCGGCCGAATGGGAGCACGTGAAGGCCGCCGGCAATGTAACCCAGATCACTTTGCCGTTATCGAAAGACAATGTAATCTTTGCTGTACGCGCCTGTGACGCGAAGGGACACTGCAGCCTGCCTGTGGTGCCCACGCCGGAGCGCTGAGGTTGGCAACATCGGAGTAAGCCATGCGACGCGGTTCGACCATGTCTTTGGGTTTTCCGCCGTTTACGCGAGCAGTGAAGGAACTGCTGATCGCTAACGGCGTAATATTTCTGCTCTTTTACCTCTTTGGAGCCTTCGACGCGACTGCTCCCTTCGCAAGCTGGACGTACAGCCATCTGGGGCTGGAGGGTTCCGCCGTGGTGCACGGCGAAATCTGGCAGCTCATCACCTATTCCTTTCTGCATTACGGAATTCTGCATCTGCTGTTCAACATGCTGGCGTTGTGGATGTTTGGCGCGCCGTTGGAGACCGACTGGGGCTACAACCTCTTCCTGCAGTTCTATTTTTTCTGCGTGATCGGTGCGGCGCTAATAACCGTCGCGATCTCGTTCACCGGACTTCTGGGTGTCTCGCCGCGAACCCTGACTGTCGGTGCCTCGGGAGGAATTTACGGATTATTGCTGGCTTTCGGCATGTTACATGGCGATTCGGAAGTCATGCTCTTCCCTCTTCCTTTTCAGATCAAAGCTAAATACTTCGTCATTGGCATCATCTTCCTTGCGCTCTACGGAGCGCTCTCCTCGGCTCACGGCGGAGGCCAATCCATCGCCTACATGGCCCATCTGGGCGGTCTGGTGTTTGGATACATTTGGCTGAAGTTCGTTCCCCGGCGCGGGTTCGGCTATGCCGCTTCGGAGCGAGCATTCGGGATCCGCAACTCCTATTACCGCTGGAAGCGCAAGCGGGCTGCCCGCAAGTTCGAGGTCTATATGCGCAAGCATGACCGCGGCGACTACCGCCACGAAGATTACTTCGACGAGTACGGAAATTTTCGCGATCCTAGCGCCCGCGAGCCCCGCAAGGGCAACGGCGATACAAGGCCGCCGTGGGTGAATTGAAGCAGTTGCCAGTAGCCAGCCGTCAGTTGCCAGTACCCTGTTGCCAATATCTATTGGGTGGACTTGATAAGGCCATTCAGGATTTTCCCAGTTCCGAGCAACGGCCCAGGAGTTCCTTCGCGGTTTCCGAATTGAGAAAGCGGAGTCGTTCGCTAATCAAGATCTGTGTTTCAATCTCCATCAAAGAGCCGCAGGCTTGGCGCAAGAAATGACGGAATTCCGCGATGCCGCGCCGGCCCTGCCCTTCCGCAATGTTACTTAAAACTGATACGGCCGCTCTACGGAGCTGCGATGTAAGGCCGTAGCACTCCTCGCGAGGGAATGATGCCGTGGCTGAATAGATAGCTGTTACCAAATCCATCGCCTTTTGCCAAGCGATTAGATCTCGATACGACTTGCCCATGTTCTCTCGTCCGGTCTGGCGACTGACTCCTGGCGACTGACTGCTGGCTACTAGCTCTCAAACATCTTTTCCAGGCTTTCATACACGGTAGGAATCGTGCACAACTCGGGCAGCAGTTGCCAATAGCGGTGCACTTCAGGATCAGCCTGCGCTTCGCTCCGCATTTCCGGAGAATTCCAATAACGCAGGTGCAGAAAGCGATCGGGGCGGCCAGCGTCGCGATGCAGCGTATCGCGAGAATAGCCCTTGGCTTGCATCAACGTGTAGAGCTCGCGCAGGATGCTGAGCAGTTCGTCTTCTTTGCCGGGCAGCGCCTCCAGAATTGCCATGGACAAAATCTCGTTCGCCATTGTGGTTTGCCTCTCCGCTTGACGTGGGCTACGCGATTACTCTCCCGATGCAGGCCTCGTCTCACCGGCGGTGATGAGCCGCATAAAGTTTGTCGCTCCGGAAGCACTGGTGGTACCTGCGATGAGGCCGAAAACATCGCCGGCAGCCAGTACGCCGCGACGGAGCAATTCCGATTGTGCAAGTTCTGCCATGCCTTCCGCCGAGAGGCTACCGGGACAGCGCACCGGCGTTACTCCCCAAAGCAGGTTCATACGGTTGCAGACCGATTCGAACTGCGTAAACCCATAGATGTCGGCGGCCGGCCGATACTTTGAAAGCAACCGTGCTGTGGTGGCACTCTCGGTAAATACGGCGATGGCGCGAATATTGAGGTCCCTGGCTGCGTGCGCCATCGACTCGCAAATCGTCTCCGCAACGGACAGACGCTCGGCTGTGCGATGTTCCGGCCGCAGCGCATGAAAGGGATGGGCCTCCGCCTCGGCGACAATGCGGGCCATCATCTCCACCGCTTCTCGCGGATACTTCCCTACCGCACTCTCGCCCGACAGCATGACCGCGTCTGTGCCGTCGAGGATTGCATTGGCCACATCGCTGGCTTCGGCGCGCGTCGGCCGGGGATTCTCGATCATCGATTCCAACATCTGGGTTGCGGTGATGACCGGCTTGCGGAAATCGAGGGCACGGCGTATCACGCGCTTCTGAATCAGCGGCACCTTCTCCGGCGCCAGTTCCACTCCCAGATCGCCGCGCGCCACCATGACCCCATTTGCGGCTTCCAGGATGGTATCCAGGTTGTCGATGGCCTGAGGCTTCTCCAGCTTGGCAATGATTGGCGTCTGCTGGCCGCGCGCGCTGATGGCGCGCCGCGCCCGTAGAACGTCTTCCGCAGTTCGCACAAACGAAATCGCAATCGCATCGACAGCATGCTTCAAGCCGAACTCAAGGTCGATTTCGTCTTTCTCCGTAAGCGAAGGAATGCTGACATTCGTGCCGGGCAGATTGATTCCCTGGTGCTCGCCCAGCATGCCGCCATTTACGACGTCGCAGACTACATCGTCGCCGCGGATTTCCCGCACCACCAGCTCGATTCGCCCGTCGGAAAGCAAAATGCGCTCGCCGGGCCGCACATCTTTTGCCAAGCCTTGATACGTGGTCGCGATCACCTCGGCCGTTCCCATCACATCGCGCGGCGTGATCGTCAGCTGATGACCGGCTTGCAACGCAATCGGAATACGGTCCACCAGCCGGCCGGTTCGAATCTTCGGCCCCTGGAGATCTTGCAGAATGCAAATCGTCCGATTGAGTTCGCCGGCGACCTTGCGCAAGCGCTGGATCACCTGCGCGTGCTCGTCATGCGTGCCATGCGAAAAATTCAGCCGGGCAACATTCATCCCGCTCAACATTAGCTGCCGTATCATCGCTTCCGAGTTACTGGCCGGACCAATGGTGCATACAATTTTGGCGCGCCGCAAAACGGAAGCGCTTGGCTCCCGCGAACTGGCTCGATCACCCATCTGCTTCGCTATACTCACCATCAGCCCGCCTGCACCCGTTTCGGCTCGGCGCCAATTTCGGAATGCGCTCCAAACAAGAAGCGTGGATAGCGTACCGCGTTGAACTCAGCGCCGATCAATATCACCATGGAGACCAGGTAAAGCCAGATCAGCAGCGCGATTGCGGTGGCGACCGAGCCATAAATGACGTCGTAATTTCCGAAGCGGCGAAGGTACACGCCGAAGACAACGGTGGAAACAAACCATAAGACCGTGGCCAGCACGGAGCCAGGCAGCACGCGGTGCCAGGGCTGCGTTCTGGGCACCCCGTGATGATAGATGAGCCCGATCACCGCGATACTGGTGAGTGCGGCGATGATCCAACGCAGCGCCGTCCACAAGCCGAGGATATACGGCCCGAGCTCGTGGCCCACCCGATACATGATCCAGCCTTCGATTTGATTACCGAACACCAGCAGAAACGAAGCAAAAACCAGCGGAATGCCGGCAAGAATCACCAACAGAAATGCGATCATGCGCTCCTTGATCAGGCCCCAGATCTTCGGCATCTGGTAGGCATTGCGAAAGCCTTCCATCCACGAAATCATGACGCCGGAACCGGTCCAGAGCGTGATTACTATGGTGGTGAGCAGGAACTTTACGCGCACCGGCTTGCCGCCGATGAAGAATTGGAGTACCGCCGCGCTGGTTCCCTCAGGCAGGATTCGCCCCAGAGCATGATTCATCTCGCGAAACAGAGCCTCGGTGCTGCGCGAGGCTGAAAGAATCGAGGCTAGGACGAGAATGGCGGGAAAGATGGTCAGAATGGCGGAGAAAGCCGCTGCCTTGGCGACAGCGAAGGCGTCGTGCTGAAAGGCGCGCCATAGCGCCATCCGAAAATGCCGAAAAAACCGATGCATAAAAGAGTAAGGGGAAGTTTACACAAACGGTGGTCAGTTGACGTTGAGTGCGCGCTGTCCTTCGGAATCGTCGGCCAGATTGTGCACGCGCTCATAGTGCGCCGCGACGTGGAAGGTATATTCGATTTCCGCCGCGCGCTCGTTGCGCTAATGCTGAGTGCTAACTGCTGAGTGTTACTTTGGTCACTCCCCCTGTTGGAAGGGCCTGTAAGCTCATGAAATCAATCACAAAGCGGGATTTTTTCGCGCCAAAGTGTTCTCGGGGTGAGACTTACGCGAAATGTGATGCAATGGAAGATAGTTACGGGCGCGCCCACGTCACAATACGTCCCAAAATGGGAATCGGGGCTGTAAAGTTTGGCGGCAGGGGTACACGCTGGTGGGATTGCTTTGACGACGTAGCCAGGTTAGCGTCCAAAGGAAGGGCGCGAACCTGGGCCACCGGCCTGCACCTTCTGGGCGGCCTGTTCCATCTCCTGCGAGAGCCGGACATTGCGGTAGTACTCCATGCCGGTGCGCGGGGATGAGATGAGCCGCCATACCGATTGGGAAGCTATTCTGGTTCAGAAACGATAAAGCCCTAATCCGGTCACCCGCGCGATCCTGGAGAAGTCGCGATCGAGGGTGAAAACGCTCGCGTTATGTTCAAGAGCGATGGCTGCAATCAGGGTGTCAATGGTGGTGAGTGAGATGCCTTTTCCGCGCCCGGCGCGGTAGATCGCAGCCGCTGCCCGATAGGTTTCGAAGCCTTTCGGCTGGAGCATGTCCCAGCCGGCCAGAAATCTTTCGATAACTGCGGCGTCCCGGGTGAGGCCCTGGAGGACCTCGGTTACGACAAGCCCGGTGAGGGCGAAGGGCTCGTTGTCCTCAATCATGCGGCGCAATTCGCCGCCGGCGCGCCCAGGAGAAGAGCTGAAGAAATCCACCCAGACCGAGCTGTCCACCAGGATCAAACGCGATTTCTCCGCGATAGCTTAAGATCGCCCTTCCAGACTCCGCTGCCGTAGTAACGAAGAATTCCTTTGCGGGTCTCGGAGCGCACGAGCAGCTCGAGCGCTTTGTCCACAATCTGGCGCTTGGTTTTGAGGCGGGTGAGTTTGCGCGCTTTTCGAATCAAGCTGTCGTCGATGTCGATGTTGGTGCGGGACATATCGAACAGCATACACCAGTTTTGGCAGAAGTTGTGTACGCGATGAGCCCAGCTGTACCTGCGGTTACTGTCGCTCTTTCAGAAGGCGGCGTAGGTTTCGTTTCCCGTGCAGCACCGCCACAATCTGGAGCGGAGTTGTCTCTGGCCGGTAAACGATGGTGTAGTTCGGATATCGCGTTAGCGTCCAGAAGCGTAGATTGCGGCCCGTGAGGCCGGGGCGAGTGTGGCCGAGAAACTGTCCTTCGGCGAGAACCGCACAAGCATCGTAGATCGCCTGTTCGACGCGATCGGCGGCTCTTTCGCTATGGCTCGCGATGTATGACCAGATGTCGAATATGTCGGCTTTCGCAAGTGGGGTGAGCGCGTAGCCGCTCATTTCTTGGCGGAGCGCTCTGCTCGCCAGGCATCCTTCATGGAGTGGATTTCGCGCCGCGCTTGTACAGCTTCGATGAGTTCTCCGCGTTCGGCCTGCAGGTAGCCTTCCTCGAGATGAGCCGACAATGCCCGGCGCTCCTCATCCGTCCAGCTTTCCTCGGCATCCTGTGCCTCCAGAGCGCGACGCAGCACGTCTTCCACGCTAGTGTAACCGCCGCTCGAAAGGCGTTTCTGGATCAGTCGCTCAAGATCGGGAGGAACATTCAATTCCATGGCAGGGGCCCCTTTCTCTCCATTGTAGCGCGGGCGTCGCAGGGCAAGCCCGGGTTGCTTGGCTGGGGATTTTTGTCGTCCCAAGGAAAAGCCCGCGCAAGCAAAAGAAGCTTGGACGGGCCACCCGGCGATGCAGGAAGACCCGTTTCAGGGTGACATCAAGCGGCTCAAGGGTCAGCCAACCGCCTGGCGCAGACGCGTAGGGAATTACCGTATCATTTACGATCTCTACTACGAAGAAAAATTGATCATCGTTCCGGCATCCTTCGGCGAACATCAACTACCTACTGAATGACCGCTCCGTGCCCACCCTCTCGCCAAAGAGGGCGAGAAGGGTGGGGCACCCCAAGTTTGATTCATGCCGGAAAGGGTGGGCCACCCGCGGATCCCACTCATTCGAAAACCGCGAATGAGTGGGGCGCCCGGCCGGTCTGTTCACTTCGAGAAAGGAAGTTGAAACACAGTGTTGGCCAACCAGAGTCGTCCCTCAAACAGCAACTGAAACCGTTCGGGTGGGCCGGCTTCCGTTGGGGCAACCCGGAACCTAAATGTTGCCTCTTCGCCGGGAGCGACCCGCTCCTCGGAAAAAGTACAAATGCGGTTTGGCGTTAACCACGTTGGATGATAATACTTCGAGTCCATGCGGTCTCGTCTCGCCGAGGTCCCAATTTTCAATTGAATGCCCTTGGTCCACGTAAGTGCGCCGGTATTGCGCACAGTCACATGATGCGCGTCTTGTTTGGACCAGCATTTTTCGGATACGATCTGCGCGGCATAGTGCAGCAATGGGTGGGGACCCGTTTGACGCCTTACACAGTTCAAGCAACCTATTTGGCGACCCTTCACAAGATCGTTGCGGAACTCCGTGAACAGATCTCCGCGCCAGATCTCATCCAAATCTTGTGATGTCAAATTTCCAAGTGCACCGCATACCTGTCCAAAGACCTCACATGGATAGACACAACCATCTCGCGTGATCACGGCTTTTTCCCAAGGATCAAAACACTGTTTAGTTTGCGGTCCGAGTAAGCCATCCCACGGCTGAGGTGCTTCGGCCCTTAGTGCCCAATGCAGATCATCCTGCGAAACTTCTACGAGTTCGGCGGGAATCGTCGGTAACAGGCTGAGATGAATTCCCAGGGCCCGGCATTCCGCCTTGATGCGGTTAAGCATAGCAATGTCATCCTGGTTGTAGTCCGGATTTTCCTCGCCAAGAGTAAAGTCATAGTCGAACAGTCCACGCAACATGAGCTGATGGATTCCCATCTCCGCGAGTTGCCGGGGGAGCTTTGCAAGGCTTGGTAGCGTGCTCTTCATGACCGTTGCTGCCACGCTAACCTGCTCCGCCAATGCAGAGCGTTGTCCCATTTCTCGGAGTCCCTGCATCACCGGGGCCAGCGGCTTCCCCCTGATACGGTGGTAAATCTCCGGATCTGGGGAGTCGACCGAGACGGTGATGCTGGAGATATTTCGCAGAGCAGCAAGCCTGTCGATTATGGAGCGGCCAAGAAGTTGACCGTTCGTGGAAAACACTGTGGGCACTCCCAGTCTGTCAGCCTCCTCCAAATAAGGAAGGAACTTGGGATGGGTAAAAACTTCACCGGTTCCGAGAAATACGAGTCTTTCTACATCACGGAGTGCCGGACGCAACTTCTCCCACACTGAGCCATCCATGTGGGCGGCCAGCGGCCGGAGTTTTGGATTGCTCGCAGCATGGTTGGTACACATTTTGCACTTCAGGTTGCAAACCGACGTGATTTCTACCTGCACAGTGCCTGGAGTACCGTTGGGATTCAGCTCCTTGCTGGGCGCGAGGTCTTCTTGTTCCGCAACTACCGCCGGAATCCAGGAGGGATCCACGATCAGTTGGTCAAGACAGATTCCTAGCGCACGGTTATCAGAACTCTGCTCGAATTCGGCTGGCTTCAGCGTGGGCGCGTGGATCGAGATGAGGTGGTTATGTTCACAATTCACCGTCAATACGGCACGCTGGGTTGCAACTTCAACCGTGAAGTCGTCCTTGTCGTCTCGCTTAACCTTGATGACTTGCGGACTGCTGGTCCACTGAGGGTAACGCGTCGTAAATCCTAAAACCACCTTTCTGACATCCGGTGTAATGCGTATCTCAGCGTTGTTCTTTGACCAAACCCTGGTGCCGGCGGAGTCGTCTTCGATCCCGTACCACCCGCGGCCCAGGTATCGTGTAAAGGTGCTCTTTATCGAATTCCGATGCTCTGTTGGAGGAGTTGTCTTGCTAAACCACCTTATGACGGGTCCCAGCATCAACACCCCTCCTGTCGGGAACAGGTTGTCAAAGTTGCGAACCGTCTGTCAGTGACGCAAGACACAGAGCCAAAACCGACGCGGGTGCCCCACTCATTCGCGGGGTTCGAATGAGTGGGATCGGGAGGCGGGATAAGCGATCATGATGGCCCACTCCTGAAAGTCAATCTTTACCGGGCCCTCCTCGTCAAAGGCGTAGGAGCGGTCGGAACAGACTGCTGAAAAAAGGGAAACCGCAGATCCCTCCGCTCCGGCTAAAGCCGTCGGTCGGGATGACAAAAGCACATAGTCTATCGTCACGACTGAAAAGTCGTGCCCTGATACAAAGCAAAAGGGCCGGCGGCCCAGGTAAACACTTGGGTGTTCGGGTGCGGGTGCCCCGTTCAAGCGAAGCTTGAGCGGGTCTTTTCGTTGGTACAGACGAAAATCCCCACTCAAGGCCAAAAGACGGCCTTGAATGGGGCACCCGCTTAGTCAGTTAGCAGGTCTCTTCCGTGGCACCAACGAAAATCCCCACTCAAGGCCAAAAGATGGCCTTGAATGGGGCACCCGCGAAAATCCCGCGGTTTTGAATCGGTCGACGCGGACGTGAAGGTCCGCTTACCCTTACTCCGCCACCACTTCCTCGCCTTCGTTCTCGCCTTCGTGGCGGAGCAGTTCCAGGGCGCGTTCGGCTTCCTCGTACGCGGCCGTAACCTCCTCCTGCACCTTCTGTGCAGCCTGTTCCATCTCCTGGGAGAGCCGGACATTGCGGTAGTACTCCATGCCGGTGCCTGCGGGGATGAGACGGCCCACGATGACGTTTTCCTTTAGGCCGCGCAGGTGATCGACCTTTCCCTGAATCGAGGCTTCGGTCAGCACGCGCGTGGTCTCCTGGAACGACGCCGCAGAGATGAACGAGTCGGTGGAGAGCGAGGCCTTGGTGATGCCCAAGAGCAGAGCTCGTCCGGTCGCCGGCTTGCCGCCGTTGGCAATCGCCTTCTCGTTCTCGTCGCGGAAGCGGAACTTGTCGACCTGCTCTTCCAGCAGGAACGAGGTATCGCCCACGTCTTCCACTTTCACCCAACGCATCATCTGGCGAACGATCACCTCGATGTGCTTGTCGCTGATGTTCACGCCCTGCAGGCGGTAGACTTCCTGGATTTCGTTTACCAGATAAGCCTGCAGCTCCTTCTCGCCCAGCACGGCAAGAATGTCGTGCGGGTTGAGCGGGCCATCCATCAGCGGCTCGCCGGCGCGGATGCGCTCGCCTTCCTGAACGTTGATGTGAACGCCACGCGGCACCTGGTATTCCTTCTCGGTGCCGTTGTCGGCCACGACGTAGATCTTGCGCTGGCCCTTGGCCACATCGCCGAACTTCACCACGCCATCGATTTCGCTGATGACCGCGGTTTCGTGCGGCTTGCGGGCCTCGAACAGCTCCTGCACGCGAGGCAGACCGCCGGTGATGTCCTTGGTCTTGGTGGTCTCGCGCGGGATCTTCGCCAGCACGTCGCCCGGAGTGACGGTGTCGCCGTCCTGCACCATCAGGTGAGCGCGCGAGGGCATCAGGTAACGCTTGCTGCTCTTGCCGCCCTTGATGATGATGGTCGGCTGGCGCTTCTCGTCGGGCGAGTCGATGACGACGTGGCGAGAGAGGCCCGTCACTTCGTCCACTTCCTCGTGCAGCGTCATGCCTTCCTGCAGGTCCTTGAACTGCACGGTGCCGCCGATTTCGGTAAGGATGGCGAAGGTGTAGGGATCCCACTCGACCAGCACATCGCCGAGCGAAACCTGCGCGCCGTCCTCCACCTTGACCTTGGCGCCGTAGACGACCGCATAACGTTCCTTTTCGCGGCCCTTCTCGTCCACCACCGCGATGGAGCCGTTGCGGTTCATCACCACCAGGAAGCCTTCCTTGGAGCGCACCGTCACCAGATTGACGAAGCGCACCGTCCCATTGTTCTTGGCGTCGAGGCGCGACTGCTCGCTGACTCGCGAAGCCGTGCCGCCGATGTGGAAGGTACGCATGGTGAGCTGCGTTCCCGGCTCGCCGATGGACTGCGCCGCGATGACGCCGGTGGCTTCGCCCAGCTCGACCAAACGGCCAGAAGCCAGGTTGCGGCCATAGCACATCACGCAGACGCCACGCTTCGACTCGCAGGTCAGCACCGAGCGAATCTTCACTCGCTCGATACCGGCAGCCTGCACCGCACCCGCCAGGTCTTCGGTGACCTCCTGATTGATGTCGACGATCACGTTGCCTTCGTAGTCTTTGATCTTCTCCAGCGAGACGCGGCCCACGATACGGTCGCGCAGCGGCTCGATGATCTCGCCCGACTCCACGATGGAGGTGACGTAGATGCCGTCGACCGTGCCGCAATCGTATTCGCTGATGATCACGTCCTGGGCCACGTCGACCAGACGACGAGTCAGGTAGCCCGAGTCCGCAGTCTTCAGAGCCGTGTCAGCCAGACCCTTGCGAGCGCCGTGGGTGGAAATGAAGTACTCCAACACGGTGAGGCCTTCACGGAAGTTCGCCGTGATCGGCGTCTCGATGATCTCGCCCGAAGGCTTGGCCATCAAGCCGCGCATTCCGGAAAGCTGGCGGATCTGCTGTTTCGATCCGCGAGCGCCGGAGTCAGCCATAACGTAAATCGGATTAAGCTCGCCGGCCTTGTCTTCCTGCTGCATGGCGGAGAACATCTCGTCGGCCACCTTTTCGGTAATCGCCGACCAGATTTCAACCACTTTGTTGTAGCGCTCGCCGTTGGTGATGGCGCCGTCCAGGTACTGCTGCTGCACGGCAATGGCCTGCTTCTCAGCGTCACGCACCAGCCCCTGCTTGCCCGCCGGAATGACCATGTCGTCAATGCCAATCGACAAGCCCGCCTTGGTGGCGTATTGGAAGCCGAGCTGCTTAACTCCGTCGAGCAGCCGCACCGTGGTCTCCAGGCCGAAACGCAGGTAGCAGTAATTCACCAGATTGCCGCTGCCCTTCTTCTTCAGCAGACCGTTGACGTACGGCATTTCCGGCGCACCACGCTTCAGGTGGTCGTTCATGATGGCGCGGCCAACGGTAGTCGAGATGTATTGCCGCTCGAAGTTAGTAGGCTCGGTGTGGCTCACGTCCTGGTCATCATAGGCGGTAGTGAGGTCGATGACCTCGCCGCTGTAGCGCAGACGGATCGGGGTGAGAGTTTCCACTTCGCCCGCTTCCTTGGCCAGCAGAACCTCGTCGATGTTGGCGAAGGCGCGTCCTTCACCCTTTGCGCCCGGCTTGGCTTTCGTCAGGTAGTAAATGCCCAGCACCATGTCCTGCGTAGGCACGGTGATTGGCTGGCCCGACGCCGGCGACAGGATGTTGTGCGAGGCGAGCATCAACACGCTGGCCTCGACCTGCGCCTCCGGCGACAGCGGAATGTGCACCGCCATCTGATCGCCGTCGAAGTCCGCGTTGAATGCGGTGCAGACGAGCGGATGGATCTTAATGGCTTTGCCTTCCACCAGCACCGGCTCAAACGCCTGAATGCCCAGGCGGTGAAGCGTGGGAGCGCGGTTCAGCAGGACAGGGTGGTCTTTAATCACCTCTTCCAGGATGTCCCAAACGATGGGCTCCTGCGCCTCCACCATTTCTTTCGCTTGCTTGATGGTGGTGCAGTGGCCGGTCTGCTCCAGCCGGTGGTAGATGAAAGGTTTGAACAGTTCCAGCGCCATCTTTTTGGGTAGGCCGCACTGGTGCAGCTTGAGGTCGGGACCGACCACGATCACGGACCGGCCAGAGTAGTCCACGCGCTTGCCCAGCAGGTTCTGGCGGAAGCGGCCCTGCTTGCCCTTGAGCGTGTCCGACAGTGACTTCAGCGGCCGATTGTTGGCGCCCCGCAGCACGCGGCCACGGCGTCCGTTGTCGAACAGGGCGTCGACGGCTTCCTGCAACATGCGCTTTTCATTGCGCACGATGACTTCAGGAGCGTGCAGGTCCATCAGCTTCTTCAACCGGTTGTTGCGGTTGATGACCCGGCGGTAGAGATCGTTCAGGTCCGAGGTGGCGAAACGGCCGCCGTCGAGCGGAACCAGAGGACGCAGCTCCGGCGGGATCACCGGAATGACGTCGAGGATCATCCACTGCGGCTTGTTGCCGCTCTTGCGGAAAGCCTCCACAACCTTAAGGCGCTTGGCGTACTTCAGGCGCTTCTGCACCGAAGTTTCGCTGCGCATTTTTTCGCGCAGCTCGCCGGAAAGCGACTCGACTTCAACGCGCTTCAGCAGTTCCTTGATGGCTTCCGCGCCCATCATGGCCTTGAAGCCGCTGGCGCGAAATTCCTGGTCGAGCTCGCGGTACTTGGTCTCGTCCTTGATGACCTCGCGGTCTTTCACCGGAGCGTCGCCGGCTTCGACCACCACGTAGGCCTCGAAGTAAAGCACCGACTCCAGGTCGCGCAGCGAGATGTCGAGGATGTGCCCGATGCGGCTGGGCAGTCCCTTGAAGAACCAGACGTGGGAGCAGGGCGAAGCCAGCTCGATGTGGCCAAGGCGCTCGCGGCGAACTTTGGATAGCGTGACTTCCACACCGCACTTGTCGCAGATCACGCCGCGGTGCTTCATGCGCTTGTACTTGCCGCACAGGCATTCCCAGTCGGTGACCGGACCGAAAATGCGGGCGCAGAACAGGCCGTCGCGCTCCGGCTTGAAGGTGCGGTAATTGATGGTCTCCGGCTTGGTGACTTCGCCGTGCGACCAGCTGCGAATCTTCTCGGGCGAAGCCAGGCTGATGCGGATGGCGTCAAAATCGGCGATGGCGTTTCCCAGATCGAATGGACTCGAGCGGTACATAAATTCAGTCCTCAGTTGTCGGTTGTCAGTTCTGCAATCGACCGTTAATTGTTTTCGCTGCTATCGGGCAGCTTTTCCATTTGCCCTTCCAGGGCTCGATATTCTGTTCGCTTTGAAGGGGCACGCCTTCAGGCGTGCCGTAACCATTTCCGTTAACGCCGGCTATAGCGGTTAGGGAAACCTCAAACCTGCTCTCGGCAAATGCCATGTATTACCCTATTCTCCCCCCTCAAGCCCGGTGATCCGGTGCTCATGGATCTGGGCAATGTGGAGAAGGCGAGCAGTCGCCTCATTCAACCCATCAATGCTGGATTTCATGTCCTGCATCTCGCGGGCTATCAGCTCGACGGTTTGAGTTAGAGCTTCGTGCCGCTCAACGAGTTTTTCCAGCCTCTCGTCTATCGTCATAACTCTCTCCTCAGTCGGCCGCGACCGGAGCTTCCGGCGCAACGAGCACCTTGCGCTCGTTGGTCTTGATCAGCTCCACGTCGAGGCACAGCGACTGCAACTCGCGAATCAGCACGTTAAACGACTCAGGTACGCCTGGCTCAATGGCCGCTTCGCCTTTGACGATGGCCTCGTAGATCTTGGTGCGGCCATAAACATCATCGGACTTCGCGGTGAGCAGTTCCTGCAAGATATACGCGGCACCGTAGGCTTCCAGCGCCCACACTTCCATTTCTCCGAAGCGCTGGCCACCGAACTGGGCCTTGCCGCCCAGCGGCTGCTGGGTGATCAGCGAGTACGGTCCGATGGAACGCGCGTGGATCTTGTCATCGACCAGGTGCGAGAGCTTGAGCATGTAAATGTAGCCAACCGTGATCGGCTGCTCGAACTTCTCGCCGGTCATACCGTCGAAGAGATAAGCCTTACCCGATGACGGCAAACCCGCCTCGGTCAACAGCGATTTGATCTCGCCTTCTTTCGAGCCGTCAAACACGGGTGAGCCGAAGTAGACGGCCTCTTTCATGCCATCGGCTACGCGCTCCAGGGTCTCGTCATCGAGATCGACCAGGCTGTCCACGAATGGCGTGTCTTTAAACATCGCCTTCAATTCGCGCCGGACATGCTCAGCTTTCGAATTTTCCTTCAGCAACTCGCCGATCTTCTGCCCCAGTTCGTAGCCTGCCCAGCCAAGGTGCGTCTCCAGAATCTGGCCCACATTCATACGGCTGGGTACGCCCAGCGGATTGAGGACGATTTCGACCGGCGTTCCGTCCTCGAGGTACGGCATGTCCTCTTCCGGCAGAATGCGCGCGATGACGCCCTTGTTGCCGTGGCGGCCTGCCATCTTGTCGCCGACGCTCAGCTTGCGCTTCATAGCGATGTAGACCTTCACCAGCTTGATCACGCCCGGCGGCAGCTCATCGCCCTTCTGCAGCTTCTCTTCTTTCTCGCGGACGATCTTGCGCAAGACGTCGATCTGACGCGAGGTCATCTCCTCGATTTCATCAATCTGCTCGTTGATGCGCGGGTCCTTATCGGGGAACTTGATGCGCTTCAGGTTGCGGGTCGAGATGCGCTCGATGGTGTCGCGATCGAGAAAGACGCCCTTGGTCAGCAGGCGCTTGTTGGTGCGCTCGTCGTGCAGGTCGGCAAGAACTTCCTTGCCGCCAAGCAGCGCTTCCAGACGCTTCAACCGCTCGTCAGTGAGAATGCGGATTTCGTCATCGAGGTTCTTATGCAGCCGCTCCACCTGCTGCGACTCGATGAACTTGGCGCGTTCATCCTTCTCCTGGCCCTTGCGGGAGAAGATTTTTACGTCGACCACCGTGCCCTCGATACCCGGAGGGCAGGTGAGCGAAGCGTCGCGAACGTCGCCGGCCTTTTCGCCAAAGATTGCCCGCAGAAGCTTCTCTTCCGGCGTGAGCTGGGTCTCGCCCTTGGGCGTGACCTTGCCCACCAGGATGTCGCCCGCCTTCACACTGGCGCCGATGCGGATGATGCCGCTCTCATCGAGATCGCGCAGCGCCGACTCGCTGACGTTGGGAATGTCGCGCGTGACCTCTTCCGGTCCCAGCTTGGTATCGCGCGACTCGATCTCGAACTCCTCGATGTGGACGGAGGTGTAATAGTCCTCCTTCACCATCTTCTCGGAGACCAGGATCGCGTCCTCGAAGTTGTAGCCGCGCCATGGCATGAAGGCGACCAATACGTTACGGCCGAGCGCGAGCTCGCCCATGTCGGTGCAAGGGCCGTCGGCGATAACTTGCCCCTTGGCTACCCGCTGCCCCTTCTTCACGATAGGGCGCTGGTTGATGCAAGTGTTCTGGTTGGAGCGCTTGAACTTGGTGAGCTGATAAATATCGCTGCCCACCTCGCGCGAAAGCTGCATGGGATGATGCTCGCCCTCCACGCGCACGATGATGCGCTCGGAATCAACCGAATCGATGATGCCGCCGCGGCGAGCCAGAACCACCGCTCCGGAATCGCGCGCAGTGACGCCTTCCATGCCCGTGCCCACGATAGGAGCTTGCGCCCTCAACAACGGCACCGACTGGCGCTGCATGTTCGCACCCATCAGAGCGCGGTTGGCGTCATCGTGCTCCAGAAACGGCACCAGCGAAGCTGCTACCGACACCAGCTGTTTCGGGCTAACGTCGATGTAGTCGACTTCGTCGCGGCTTACCAGCACGAAGTTGCCGGCCTTGCGCGCGTTCACCAACTCCTGGACGATGCGTCCCTTGTCGTCAATTTCGGCGTTCGCCTGCGCGATCACGTGGCGATCTTCTTCCCACGCCGACAGGTAGAACGAGAACGGCTCGAAATCGATCAGCTTCTTGCGCCGATCCTTGAGATCGTTGTTGGCCTTCACGACCTCGGCCTTCTCCAAATGATCGCCGACGCGGTATTCGCTGTCGCCGGCGTTGACCACGCTGACGAAATCGAGCACACGCCCGCTCTTCACCTTGCGATAAGGCGACTCGATGAAGCCGTAATCGTTGATCCGGGCATAGCAGCTCAGCGACGAAATCAGGCCGATGTTCGGACCTTCCGGCGTTTCGATGGGGCAGATACGACCGTAGTGCGTCGGGTGAACGTCACGGACTTCGAATCCGGCGCGCTCACGCGACAGACCGCCCGGGCCAAGTGCCGACAGACGGCGCTTATGGGTGATCTCCGACAGCGGGTTGGTCTGATCCATGAACTGCGACAACTGCGAGGAGCCGAAGAACTCGCGGATGGCGGCCATCACCGGCTTGGCGTTGACCAGGTCGTGCGGCATCGCCGTCGACATCTCCTGGTACACGCTCATCTTTTCCTTGATGGCGCGTTCCATGCGGACCAGGCCGATGCGGAACTGGTTCTCCAGCAGCTCACCTACGGCGCGCACGCGGCGGTTGCCGAGGTGATCGATATCGTCCACCGAACCCAGATTGCGGCGCAGCTTGAGCAGGTAGCGGATGGTTCCGTAGAAGTCCTCCGGCTCCAGCGTGCGGTTGTCGAGGTTGGTAGCGTCTTCGCTTTCGAACAGCTTGATGTTGAACTTCAAGCGGCCGACGCGCGAGAAGTCGTACTTCCGCGAATCGAAGAACATGCCGTGGAAGAGCGAGGTCGCGGTGTCGAGCGTCGGCGGATCGCCGGGACGCAGCTTGCGGTAAATCTCGATCAGCGCTTCCTGCGGCGTCTTCACCGAATCGCGGCGCAAGGTCGCACTGATCACCGTGCCAACATCGTCGCGCTCGGGGAAGAAGACGTGGACTTCGCCGACGCCGGCTTCCATCATCTTCGACAGTTTTTCGGCCGTGAGCTCGGAGTTGGCTTCCAGCAGAACTTCGCCGGTGTTGACGTCGATGACGTCAGCCGCGACAAAGGCGCCTTCCAGATCGGTCAGATCAGCTTCGATTTCGGAGATGCGGTGCTTTTGGATCTCCTTCATGACCGCCGCGGTGACCTTGCGGCCGGAATGCGCGATCTCTTCGCCGCTCTTGGTCGCGATGCGGTGCGCCAGCTTCATGCCCAGCAGATTGGTAGGCTTATCGACGCCCGGCTCCAACGTCCAGTAGAGCTTGTTGTCGCGGATCGCAATGCGATCGACGGTATAGAAAGTGCGAAGAATGTCCTCGTCCGAGCGCAGGCCCAACGCCCGCAGAAAGATGCTGCCCAGGAATTTGCGCTTGCGGTCGATGCGTACATATAGAACGTTCTTCTGGTCGTATTCGAACTCAACCCACGAACCGCGATAGGGAATGATCTTGCCCAAAAAGTAGGTGCGGTTGTTGGCGGTCTCGAAGAAAACACCCGGCGAACGGTGCAATTGGCTGACGATGACGCGCTCGGTGCCGTTGATGATGAAGGTGCCGTTGGCGGTCATCAGCGGAATGTCGCCGAAGAAGACTTCCTGCTCCTTCATGTCGCGGATGGAGCGGTTGCCGGTCTCCGGGTCCTTGTCGAAAATCGTCAAGCGCATGGTGACCTTCAGCGGCGCGGAGTAGGTCATGCCACGCTCTTCGCACTCGGCCACGTCGTACTTCAGCTGCAATCCGACGGGATCGCCGCACTTGTTGCAGAAATCGGGTGTATTCGCGTTGTAGGTGCCGCACTTGGTGCACAGCACATCGCCCAGATGGAACGGGTCGGTCTTCACCGTTGCGCCGCAATTGCGGCAGGTGGTGCGGAGATGGTTCAGGCCCTTGAGGTGGCCGCACTTGCATTCCCAGTTGCCGATCGCGTACTCGACGAAGTCCAGCTGCGAAACGTTGCGGAAGTCGGTAATGGGGAACACCGACTGAAACACCGCCTGCAGGCCGGCATCGTCGCGCTCGCTCGGCAGCGCATCCATTTGCAGGAAGCGATCATACGAACGCTTCTGGACCTCAATGAGGTTGGGAATCTGAATGGTAGCCGGAATTTTTGAGAAATCGAAGCGATTTCGGTTGGCAGTTTTCTGTTGCGCCATGTATAAAGCTCCTAATCAGTGCCGGCCAGCTTCGCTCGAGATGGCCGTGTAGAACGTAGTGCGGAAGTGAGGATGTGCGGCGGAAACGATTGCCGTGCCCGGGTGACAAGTGGTGATGAAGAAGAATGGGTTGGCCGCACTTTCGCGCAAAAAGACACTTGCGCTCGCGGAGACAGAACTCCCCGCCAGCGCCGCTTGAGGCGTCGTGCAATCCCATAACCATTTGGCCTGGGAAATTGGCACGTGCCGTGCCAATTTGTTTTTTACTTCCCGCGCCAGTATCTTCAGGCCTTGTCCTCGTCCAGCTTGCCATCGCATCTGAGCTGACGCGATTCAGCCAAGCCAGCCGCCTGCCACTCACCTGTTTTGATGTCCGGATTCCAAAAAAGAATCCGGCTCAACGATGTGCGGGAATTCCGCAGCCCCTGCTGTTAGGACCGCTACACTTCCTCGCTCCACCGCGGCTCTTCACGGCCGCTCCGACGTGAAGAGAAATTTAGCCACCTTTTCGATTGTACCCGAAAACGGCGGCAGCCAGAAATCCCGGTCAGCGCGCCCGGGAGTGGTTCGCCCCGTTCCAGCCCGAAACGGGGCGGCGAAACGCTTGAAATCCCAACAAGCACAGTTTTGCGCCTGCTGGGGAGGTATTCGCGGGGCTCCCGCAGACGCCGTATTTGCGTCTGCTGGGGTGCTTTACTTCACCTCGACGGTCGCTCCCGCGTCGGTGAACTTCTTCTTGATGTTCTCGGCTTCTTCCTTGCTCACGCCCTCTTTTACACTCTTGGGCGCGCCATCCACCAGGTCCTTGGCTTCTTTCAGGCCGAGGCTGGTAACTTCACGGACAGCCTTAATCACGTTGATCTTATTCGCGCCAACGGCAGTGAGTACGACCGTAAACTCGGTCTTCTCTTCCGCCGGGGCCGCAGCCGCAGCGCCAGCGCCGGCAGCACCCGCCATCATAACCGGGGCCGCAGCCGCAGCCGAGACGCCGAGACGCTCTTCCAACTTCTTCACCAGGGCCGCCGCATCCAACAGCGACAAGCCTACAATTTGTTCTTCCAACTGCTGCAGATCCGCCATGTCTTTATCCACCTATTCGTTATGCGTTGTGTTGATTTCGTTATCGTCTCTGAGGTTTCCAATGTGATCACCGTGCGCCAGACTCGCTCAGGGAACACCCCTCACAACGGATAACGCAATCTCTCCGGAAGCGCTTGCGCGCTTCCAAACCTTGTCGGGTAGGGCGGCGCCTTAGCGCCGCGTCCCGTGCTCATTCGAAATTCTCTTCTTCGGCGAGCGAGATCTCCGATCGCGCCCGCCGAAGGGAAATGACTGCCGGTGCAACGCTGGCCTGAAGGCCAGCTCTACGCAAACCTACGCTTGCGCCTCGGCCGGAGCTGCTTCCTCGGCTACCGGCGCCGCCGGGGCCGCTTCCACCCCGCCAGCAAACTTGTTCTTCTCCACGCCCTGATTCAGAACCACCGCGATGTCGCGTCCAACCGCGTTCATGACGGTCACCAGCCGCTGGGCCGGTGCGTTCATCAGGAACAGCAGCTTGGAGTAGAGCTCTTCCTTCGACGGCATGCTGGCCAGCGCATCGATGTCCTTAAGAGCGATGACGCGCCCTTCGACGATGCCGGCCTTGAAGGTGTACTCCGGATTGTCCTTGGCGTACTTGCTGAGCGCCTTGGCCAGCGCCACGGGGTCGCCGCTGGTATAGGCAATGGAGGTGACTCCGGCAAGGTCCTTCATGGCTTCCTCAACCGAGGTACCCTTTGCGGCGCGCTCCGCCAACGTATTCTTCACCACGCGATAACGGGCGCCTACCGTGCGCACCGCCTTACGAAGCTCAAAATCCTTCTCCACCGTCAGTTTGCTGAAGGTGCCCACGATGGCGTGGTTCGCACCCTGTAATTCTTCGGTGAGCTTCTCTACCTGCTCGATCTTCTTCGCTTTGGAAACAGCCATATTCGAACCCTCATTGCTGCGCTTCTTTGGGCAGCCAAATTTTTGAAGCGCCCTAGGCGCGTGCCGCAGCTTCCACCGGGGCGGTGTCGATCGCGAGACCCGGTCCCATGGTCGAGCTGAGATAGCAACCCTTGATGTACTTGCCCTTCGCCACCGAAGGCTTCGCCCGGATCACGCTGGTAATGACGGTGGCGGCGTTCTCCACCAGCTTCTCAGGCGGAAACGAAATCTTGCCCACAGGCACGTGCACCAGCGCCGTTTTGTCGGTGCGGAACTCGACCTTGCCGGCCTTGGTCTCCTTCACCGCATTCGCGACGTCGAAAGTTACTGTGCCGGTCTTAGGATTGGGCATCAAGCCGCGTGGCCCGAGGACCTTGCCTAATCGGCCAACCGACTTCATCATGTCGGGCGTGGCGATTACGGCGTCGTAGTCGGTCCAGTTTTCCTTCTGGATCTTCTCGACCATGTCTTCGCCGCCGACGAAATCGGCGCCTGCGGCTTCCGCTTCGCGCACCTTCTCGCCGCTGGCGATGACCAGCACCTTCTTTGATTTGCCCAGTCCATGCGGCAGAACCACCGTGCCACGGACCATTTGATCAGCATGCTTGGGATCGACACCCAGGCGCATGGTCAAATCGACAGTCTCGTCGAATTTCGCGAACTTGACTTTCTGCAGAAGAGGCACCGCGTCCTGAAGCGTGTACGACTTCGCTTCCACGGCGGCGCGCGCCTTCTCAATGTTTTTTCCGGATTTCTTCATTGTTTCCTCATCTCCCACCGCTAATCGCTAAGTCTGAATAACCGTGGTGTTTGCGATTGTGCTGTCCCTGAAGGGACTCACATTTCAAATCGGGGACCTACCCAGGACTCCGCTACGCTCCGTCCTGGGCTCTCATGACGCCGCGCCTTCGGCGCTCTGAAATTGCCCTTCGAATCCCAATTCGGCTCAACTAGCTGTCATTCCGGCGCGGCTACAAAACCACAAAACTGTCATCCCGACCGACGGCTTTAGCCGGAGCGGAGGAATCTGCGGTTCTCGGGTCGCCACAGTCCATTCGCAGTTTTCGAATGAGTGAGACCCGCCTTTGCTACGCCGTCACCTCGATGCCCATCGACCGCGCCGTACCCTTCACGCTCTTCACCGCCGCCTCGACCGAGGCTGCGTTCAGGTCGGGCATCTTCTCCTTGGCGATCTCCAGCACCTGCTTTTCGGTGACTTTGCCGACTTTGTCCTTATTCGGCGTACCCGACCCCTTTGCCACGCCGGCAGCGCGCTTCAGCAGAATCGAAGCCGGCGGCGTCTTGGTGATGAAGGTGAACGATCGGTCGCTGTACACCGTCACCACCACGGGAATAATGAGGCCTTCAAGTTCTTTGGCGCTGGTCCTCGCGTTAAACTGCTTGCAAAACTCCATGATATTGATCTGCGCCTGACCGAGCGCGGGACCAACCGGCGGCGCCGGAGTGGCCTTACCCGCCGCAATCTGCAACTTCACCGAACCGGTAATCTTCTTTGCCATTTGATTTCCTAGACTAGTTTCGCTGGGCTTCTCGGCCCGTCGCTATTCGCCTTTCGCTGCTCGCCAGATGTTCATCGCAGCACATGCGAATGGCGAAAAGCGAAAAGCGGCATTTACGTAATAACCTTTTCTACCTGCCCAAACCCAAGCTCCACCGGAGTCGAACGTCCGAAGATGGTGACCATCACCTTCAGGGTCTCGCGGTCCTCGTTGACCTCGTCAATGTCGCCGGTAAAGCTGGCGAACGGGCCTTCGGTGATGCGGACCTTTTCGTTTTTCTCGAACTTGACCTTGAGCTTCGGCTTCTCTTTGCTGTCGGCCACTCGATAGACGATCTGCTGGACTTCTTCTTCCGAAAGCGGCGTGGGCTGCTGGCCGGTGCCGACAAATCCCGTCACTCGCGGCGTTCCTTTGACCACGTGCCAGACGTTGTCGTCCATGTCCATCTCAACCAGCACGTAGCCGGGATAGAACATGCGCTCGCTGGTGTACTTCTTGCCACCGCGGACCTCGGTTACCGACTCGGTGGGAATCAGCACCCGGCCGATCCGGTGCTCCAGTTCAGGATAGGCGCGCACCCGCGACTCAATGGACTCCTTTACCTTGCGCTCGAACCCCGAATAGGTGTGGATGATGTACCACTTCATATTCGGGTTCTGCGGAGTCGCCGTGGTCACGTCCCCGGGAACCGTGGCGTTCTCGCCAGCCTTGGCAGCCTCTTCGCCCGTCGCAGGCTCAGCGCCATTGTTATCCGATTTGACTTCTTCTTCTGTCATGATTCCGCGCATCAGCGGTTGCTCAGGCTCCTCAGCAAATGATCAAGGCTCTTGCCAATGACCGTGTCGACGACCCAAAAATACAGGCCGAACAGAAACACGGTAATAATCACTACCGTGGTCGTGCCTTGGATCTCCTTGCGCGACGGGGTAGTTACCTTCCGCATCTCAGTGCGCACGTCGTTGTAGAAACTCTTTGCGCGCTGCGGCCACGCTTTCAGCGTGCCCAGCTTACTTTCGCCGACGCTTTCGATCGCTGCTGACTTCGCCATCTGCTACCTTTTTCCGGCGCTCCTGGCGCCTACTACATTTGTTCCCAAATACCTGGCAGGGGCGGAGGGATTCGAACCCCCAAGTTCGGTTTTGGAGACCGACAGTTTAACCGTTGAGCTTACGCCCCTGTGAAGCGGCACTTAGCACTTGGCATTTAGCCCTTGGCCTGTCCGCCCGCCCCCGGCATTCGCACCGGCACCAGCTGCCAGTGCTAAATGCCAACTGCTATTTCACTTCCTTATGCGACGTGTGCTTGCGGCACTTGCGGCAGAACTTGCTGAATTCCAGCCGGCCCGTCGTGGTCTTCTTGTTTTTAGTGGTGGAGTAATTGCGGTTCTTGCAATCACTGCACTGCAACGTAACAATCTCTCGAGGCATGCGATATTCCTTTAGTTTACTTCACGGCTGAGAACCGCGAAGCCTTGTCCGCGTCGTAGCGCGGAAATCAGCGGGACAACACCAGCTGTCCCGCCGAGGCTAATTCCTACGCAATAATTTCGCTGATGGTGCCGGCGCCTACGGTGCGTCCGCCTTCGCGGATGGCGAACCGCAACCCCTTCTCCATCGCCACTGGCGTGATCAGCTCAATCTCCAGAGCCACGTTGTCGCCCGGCATCACCATCTCCGTGCCCGCCGGCAGCGTCGCCACTCCGGTCACATCCGTGGTGCGGAAGTAGAACTGCGGCCGGTAGCCCTTGAAGAACGGTGTGTGCCGCCCGCCTTCTTCCTTCGACAGCACGTACACCTCGCCCTTGAACTTGGTGTGCGGCGTGATCGATCCCGGCTTGGCCAGCACCATGCCGCGCTCCACGTCTTCCTTAGGAATGCCGCGCAGCAGCAGGCCGGCGTTGTCGCCCGCCAGGCCCTCGTCCAGCTGCTTCTTGAACATCTCGACGCCAGTGACTACCGTCTTGCGGGTCTCGCGGAAGCCGACGATCTCGACTTCTTCGCCCACCTTCACCTTACCGCGCTCGATTCGCCCGGTCACCACCGTGCCGCGCCCCGAGATGGAGAAGATGTCTTCGATCGGCATCAGGAAGGGCTTGTCGATGTCGCGCGCCGGCAGCGGAACGTTCTTGTCCACCGCATCCATCAGCTCGTCGATCTTGGCTTCCCACTGCGCTTCCCCGTTCAGCGCGCCCAGCGCCGAGCCGCGTACCACCGGCAGATCGTCGCCCGGGAAGTTGTACTTGGTCAGCAGCTCGCGGACTTCCATCTCCACCAGGTCGATCAGCTCGGGATCTTCCACCGCATCGCACTTGTTCAGGAACACCACGATGTAGGGCACGCCCACCTGACGCGCAAGCAGCACGTGCTCCTTGGTCTGCGGCATCGGGCCGTCGGTCGCAGCTACGACCAGGATCGCGCCGTCCATCTGCGCCGCGCCGGTGATCATGTTCTTGATGTAGTCGGCGTGGCCGGGGCAATCCACGTGCGCGTAGTGCCGATTGGCGGTCTCATACTCCACGTGCGCGGTGGCAATGGTGATGCCGCGCTCGCGCTCTTCCGGCGCGTTGTCGATCGAGTCGAACGAGCGAAACACGATCTTGGGATTGTGCTTCTGCAATACCTTGGTGATGGCCGCGGTCAACGTCGTCTTGCCATGATCGATGTGCCCGATCGTGCCTACGTTCACGTGCGGCTTGCTGCGGTCAAATTTCTCTTTCGCCATGTTCTTTGCCTTAGTAGTACCGGTAAAGTTTGTTGTACTTCTCGCGCAGAGGCAGATCGACCGCCTCCAGCGCCGTCAAATAAAATTCGCGCATCTGCGCCTGATCGCTCACCGTCAGCGCGTCGTACAACTGATGCGCCGTCTTGCCGTCCTGCTTCAGCTTCGGGTCAACCTGCTCCAGCAACTTCTCGCGACGAACCCTATCGAAGTCGCGGATGGGAACCCGTTTGCGCTGCAACAACCGCAGGAAACTCTCCACTTCAGCAGGCGCAAAAACTCTCACCAGCGCCGAATGAAGCCGCTCAAATTCGTCCAGCCTCTCGACTCGAATGCCAGCCTGCTGAAATGTGTCCCTTTCGACTGACTGCTCCATCGGAGTATGCACTGACCTGGAAATATTCCACCCGATACTGCGGGCTCGAATTTATGGAGCTGATGATCGGGATTGAACCGATGACCTCTCCCTTACCAAGGGAGTGCTCTACCAACTGAGCTACATCAGCCCTGCAAAACTTCTGGAGCGGGAGACGGGAATCGAACCCGCGACCAACAGCTTGGAAGGCTGTGACTCTACCACTGAGTTACTCCCGCCCTGCTACCGCTCCAAAACAAGACCTTGTGTCGTCCCTACGGGACTCAATTCCATTTTCGCTCTTACCCAGGGCTTACGCCCTGGGCTACTTCAGTTCCGCCCCTGCGGGGCTGGGCACTCGACTCCTATAGCTTCTAACATCACTCGGGTAAGTTCGTGCGGACGGGGCTCCCGTTGCGCTCCGTCCTGAGCTATCCTGACGCCGCGCCTACGGCGCTTGGAACCTCCCAGCTCAACTACAGTGCCGGCCGGCTAAAGATCATGCCGACTTCAAATCGCTTTAGCTCGCGGTTCGAAGCTCGCGGCTCTAGTCATCTTGATGCTCGCGCCGTTCGCGATCCAGTTTCTTACTCCACGACCAGGTACGAACCGCGAACATTGCGAGTATTGCCAATGTCGCGAACTTAAACTTGGGATCGCTGAGTGTCGTCCACGCCAGTGCTGCCAGCACCGCGTATACGCCGAAAGCGACAAACAGCTTATTCATCAAATACTGCCGCCCCTGAAGGGGCTCGATCTCTAATATGCAATCCTCCCAGCGCTAAAGCGCTGGGCTATCTTCTACCGCCCCGCGGGCGGGACTTGGAATGCGAAGCCGCTCGCGGCTCGAAAAGCTGGTGCACAGGGGAGGATTCGAACCTCCGTAGCTCGCAAGGAGCGGCAGATTTACAGTCTGCTGCCATTAACCACTCGGCCACCTGTGCACATTACGACCGAGCCTTGCGCTCTGGCGCAACGCGCAAGAGATCGTGTCGCCAAGGCCGGAACCTCCAGTCTCTGCTGTCAAAGAACACCGACGCCACTGCGTCGCTCCGCGACCCCGGCAAAACTCCGCAATTGCCGCGCGATGTTTGTTCGCACGCGTCTTGCGACTGAGGAGGCTGCTGCTGGAATCAGTTCTCTAGGAGAGCTGCGCGTCCGGTTTGGCTTGCTCCTGCTACCCGCCGCGGCGGGCGGCGCGCTCGTGGTTACGATTCTGGAGCTGGCGAAGGGATTTGAACCCCCGACCCTCTGATTACAAATCAGATGCTCTACCAGCTGAGCTACGCCAGCCTGCATGACTCGACACCCATGTATCGAACCAAGCATGATTCTTCTTGCCAGCCGGGACAAACATTGAGCTTAGCACAACGGTACTTCGCGTGCAAACAGACAACTCACTGCATGGCAACGACTTCTGCCCCGCTCAAGGCGGGCTGCGACGTTAACTCTCTCGACGCTGATCGCTGCAACTACTAAATTCTAGCGTACTTTCTCTGGGGCGGACAATACTGCGGCTGCCGTTTTTCTTACCCAAATTGCCATTCGACGAGCAGGGGCGAAGAATCCGGCAGCCGCTAGGGCTGCATTATTCATGAGCGGTTTTGCTTTGAAGGGGCGCGGCTTTCAGCCGCGCCGTAAACGGCCCTGCTTGACAATGGCTTTAGCCACTGAGGGGTCTCGCTGTTCATGACAAAGTGCGAGTGCCCTCAGCGGCTAAAGCCAGCCCGCATTCGCGCATAACGGCGCGGCTGAAGCCGCGCCCCTTCCCTGAGATTGCACGGGTCTCATGAATAGTCCAGGCTAGGGCTGCACGTAAACCGGATTGTTGGGTGAAGGCGGCTCGTAATCCTGCCCATATTTATTCTTGTGCGGCACCGAAGCCGCTACCGTCACAGGCACGCGGATCGCACCAACGGAATGCGAGAGCATCGCCGACCTGCACCTCGTGCGAGAGCGCCTGTAGTGTCGCCGGCAGCGCATTCTCGTTCCAGACATGAAGCATGTAATGGCCGGCAGGCACTGCCGCAATGGTGAAGTCTCCTTGTTTGTTCGGCACTGCGAAATACGCGTGTCGGGAGGACCACCACCACCGCGCTCATTTCGGGGTGGATGTTGCAGAAGATGTACGAGATTCCTTCGCGGTCGAAATGCACGGTGCGCGAAGTGCCCGCCTCATAGAGTCCCAAGTCGAAACGCTTGCCGTTGAACAGTGAGAATACGTTGTGAAACCAGGGGTCTTTGTTGGGGAACTCGACGCTGGAGCCTTTCGTTACGACCAGCAAATGCGGATCGAATGCCTTGTTCTTCTGCGTAAGAACCGCATGCATGGGCTGGACCGGAACCGAGGCGGCATCGCCCAACGGAGTAAGCCACACCACGCTGGAGCTTGCAGAAGACGTGTTCTTGCCGCCTTCGGCAACCAACCGACCGGTGACACTCACGTCCTGGGCCCAGCCGGGGGCACTCGCCAGGACCGCCATGGTTATCAGCCAAACGAATTGCCGGCCGACAAGAAATGCTCGTGGGTTCAGAACAGTACCCCCATAGACATATTTATCTGTCCCGCTTCATAGCTGCTGTCGTAGATATTAAATGTGCGCAGCCGGCGATACTCCATCGAGAAGAGCAGGTCGGAGCGCGGGCGATAGATCACATTGCCAAACGCTCCCCGGTTCCCGGTCAAATAGGGTGGAG
Organism: uncultured Acidobacteriaceae bacterium; assembly: GCA_963785825.1. Taxonomy (GTDB): domain Bacteria; phylum Acidobacteriota; class Terriglobia; order Terriglobales; family Acidobacteriaceae; genus Bog-257. The sequence goes on from CAWAWQ010000006.1 coordinate 1,325,835, forward strand.
CATAGCTCAGCGCCTGATCACCGAAATAACGCACGTCGGCGGCGAACGGACTGTCCAGTCCGAAGGCGCCGTTGAACTCCAATTTCGGAGTCGGCCGGAACTTGAGCTGCGCCCATCCTCCGACGACATTGAGAGGATTGACATAGGTGTCTGGATCGCTGAGTATTCCGTCGTAAATCACGCTGCGGCCAAGGGCAGCACCCAATCCGCCGATCGCCGCCCCTCTGTAGAACTCTCCACTGAGGGTGAACAAATGGCCAAGCGGCAGATTCAGGTCCATTGTGCCTGCCCATCCGTTCACGATGCGGTCAAATCCCCAATTCTGGCGGCTATAATATCCGCCTGCACCCAGGGTGAAGGTTTGCCCGAACATGTGGATGGGAGTACGCAACCCGTGCTGCGTAGGCCGGTTGTCGTGATTGCTCACCGGCATCGGGCGTGCGGTACCAGGTGTAGTCGCCGCGCTGTGGTAATTGACCGGTCAGCGGGTCTAGAAATCCGCCTTCCAAGGACAACGTGGACTCGGACGAGAGCGCGAATCGATGCTGCACGCGCAGCTGCGGCGTCCACGCCCAGAGATTTCCTGCGCCAGAGAGCGCCGGCACGATCAGAGATGCAAAAGATGTAGGCGCAAGCGGCGAAAGGAAGAATTCGTCCTGCCCGGCAATGACCGAGGTATTTTTCCAATCCAGACGCATGGAGGCGGTGCGGAGCCGCACCAGGCCAAAGTCCACGCCATTGTATGTGGCGGGAAATCCCCCGCCGAAATCGAAATTTACGTTCGCGCTGGAATGCGCGCCCATGATTTCCGGGCCAAAGACTTCAAAGCCCAAAATGGACTGCCGCATCGTGCCGCCCACCGAACCCGAAGTAACCCCGGGATTCGGTCTTTCCGCCCATGTCGGCACATCCTGGTTGTCCACCGAACCGCTGTTGCCGAACAGGTTGAAGAGCACGATCCCCGAGAAACGCACCCGGTATTTGGAAGCGCTCTCCACTTTGGTTTGGTATTGCGTGTTGATCTCGCCGGAGAGCAGTTGCTGGTTCTCCTCGACCTGATCGACCCGCTGCTCCAACTGGGCAGTGGTGGAAGTATAGGCTGGGGCTTGCTCGTCGATCGCGGGGCTGGCGGCACTGTGCTGCGCCTCTAACTCCTGGCGCAGACGTGAAATCTCCGCCTGGCTGGCGGCGGTTTGCTGCTGAAGCTGGAGCACCAGGTCCTTCAGTTCGCGGACCTGGGATTGAAGCTCTCCCAAGGGCGGCGGTCGCATTGCCGATATCGGAAGAAGTCGTGGTCTGTTGCTGGGCCTGCGCGAGCGGACCAAAATCCCGACAAGATCAGCCACACAGCCAGCGTTGGACGAGAGAGCTGGGGACAACGAAAAGGTTTCATCTCACCTCTCTACAACCGAGTTTTGGGAGGGCCCGCGGATGTTGGCGGCGAACACATTGCCTCAAGCTGGGTACGGTTGCGAAGTGTCGGCCGCCCGACCATTTCCCACAGCCGTCTTGTTGCACGTACGGGGAATCACGATTTGCATTACCGTGCGTCCCGGCATGGAACTCTCCAGCTGCAAAGTGCCGTTGTGGTCCTGCACGATCTTCTGCGCGATGGTGAGGCCCAGCCCGGTGCCGTTTTCCTTTCCGTGACTGACAAAGGGTTGGAACATCTTGTCGCGGATCGACGATTCTACCCCGGGACCGTTGTCGGTTATACGAATATTCAGGGTGCCTTTGCCGTCGGCGACGGTGACGGCGACATGGCCGCCGCACACCTGCGCCGCCTGGCAACTATTCAGTAGCAGGTTATAAAAGGCGCGTTCCATCTTCCGCGGATCGAATTGGGCGCTATGCAGCCCGGGCGATTCGATATTGACTTCAATCTTCTGGAACTGACGATGGGAGCGCACCAGCTCGATTGCACGATTGATGGTGCGCTCCACCGGCGTCTCAACAATGTTGAGCGACTCGGCAGGGACGGGACAGTTCCAGCAGCGAGTCAATGAGGTCGGTGAGGCGGTTGACCGCAACCCGGATTTCAAGGTACAGCTCCTCCCGTTGCGACCGGAGTCAGATCGGCATCGGCCAGGAATTCGGCATTGGCCAGCACGGCGGTCAGAGGGATGCCGCAGGTCATGCGAGATGGAGCTTGCCATTCGACCGATGGTGGCCAGCCGTTCGGCGTCGAGCAACCGTTGCTGGGCTTGATGCAGGCTTTCGCGCATGCGGGAAAAAACTTCGGTCAGTTCAGTGACTTCGCTGGCGCCCGGAGCGTGCAAGGGATAACGAAAATCGCCTCCTCCCAGAGCCCTGACACCATCCACCAATTTTTCCAGGGGCCGGGTGAAGGTGCGCGCGATGATGTACACCAGCAGCGTGCCGAGAAATACCGCACCCAGGCCGACCGCCAGCAACAACTGCCGTAAGTGGTTCAGGAAGGCCGTCGCTTCGTCATAGGACTTCATAACGAAGATGGTGACCCGGGGCGACTCATCGGGATCCAGGGTCAAGGCCGAAACCACGAACTTTTCTTTTCCGAGCTTCCAGTCCACCGGACCGGCCGCAACGGCGGTGGAAGTGAGATGCGATCGCAGTTCCTTCGTCTGCTCAGGATTCAAGGTGCTCACTACCACCGTCTCCCCGGACACGATCGCCACCTGGCTTGCCGCCACCTGGCTGACCTGACGCGCCACTGCGGCATTCATCTCGTAGCCGACCGCAACGATGCCCAACAGTGCATTGTCGGAGCGGGGGCCAAAGTAGATGGGCGCCAAAACAACTTCGTAGAGATGTCCGCCCGCGAACCACCATTGCAGCGGTTCGTCCAGCGAGCCGCGGCGTTCCAGCAGCGGTTGTACCTGCTCGCGAGTAATGCCGGGCGACCTGGTGTGGAAACCGACGAACTGGCTGGTCGGGTCCACCAGCGCGAACAGGTCGCCTCCGGAGAGGTGAAACATCTCGCGCGAGGCATCCTGGATGGTGGGAGGATGATGCGAGGTCATGAGGGCTTTGAGACTGGGGAGGTCGGCCATCAGTTCGGCGGAACGCGCCAGTGCGGCTTCGCGTTCCCGCTGCGCGTTACGAAAGGTTTCAACCGAATTGGCCAGGTCATTATTGAGATCGCGGGCCACCTGATTCGCCACGGTGCGCTGCACAATCAGCAGCGAGACTGCGGTCAGCCCGGCCGAGGTCAGCAACATGGCGATGAGAAATTTTGTGCGCAACCGCAATCGACTCATCACCAGCCCCTCCCTGACCCTGTTACCTGACAAACTTGTAGCCCGTACCATGGACGGTGCGGAAGTGCACCGGATCGGCGGGGTCTTTTTCCAGCTTCTGCCGTAAGCGGAGAATATGAGTATCGACCGTGCGCGTGGTGGGATAGTTGTTGTAGCCCCACACCTCGTTCAGCAGCTCGGTGCGCGAGATAACGCGCTCCTGATTATTGAGGAAGAAGCGCAGCATCTTGAATTCTTGTGGAGTAAGCGGGACCAACTGTCCGGCGCGATAGAGCTCCATCTTGGAGAAGTTCACTTCTACATCGTCAAAGCTGAACAGCTCGATTTTGTCTGAAGCCTGGTTGAGGCGGCGCACCGCAGCGCGTACCCGCGCCAGCAATTCGCGCGGACTGAACGGCTTGGTAACATAGTCGTCGGCTCCCAGCTCCAGCAGCAATACCTTGTCGAGCACGTCGCTGGCAGCGCTGAGCACCAGGATGGGAACGTTGGAAGATTCATGCTTAATCTCGCGGCAAAGGTCCTGTCCCGACTTGCCCGGCAGGCGCAAATCCAGAATCACGACGCGCGGCATCGTGGCACGAAAGGTGTCCATAGCGGTGGCGCCGTCGGAGGCCACTGCCACATCAAATCCGGCGGATTCAAAGGTCCGCAGCAGGGCGCGCTGCACCGCCGAATCGTCCTCGATTACCAGAATCTTCTCCATAGCTGCCTTCAAACTGTGTATGAATTACAGCTAATACCAGAACAAATTGCGAGTCAACGCGCTGTTAACAATTCCGTGACAAATGGGGCGAAAACTGTAAATTTTGTAGTCCGCCGGGTTGTGAACAACTTTTGACAACATCGTCACTTCATCAAGACAACTCTCTTCGACCGCATCGCTAGATTGCTGGAAGCTTGTGGCAGCACCCTCAAGGGGAGCAAACGTTGCCGGAAGCAATCCACTATTCCGAGATTCGAGGAGAAACCATGCTCAACAAGAAATTCAAAGGTTCACACGCAGCCTCTCGCGTGGTCTGGATGGCAGCGCTGTCGCTTCTGACGATCGCGCTGCTGAGCTTGCCGGCCTCTGCCCAGTCTTATCAGTGGACGAGCCTGACGTCGGACATTCCTGATATCAGCGACTTTAACGACCCACACTTGGTCAATGCGTGGGGACTGGTCTCAAGTTCGACGGGCCCGTGGTGGGTCTCCGACAACGGAACCGGCCTCTCCACTTTGTATGACGGAACGGGAAGCCCTCAGAGTCTGGTGGTAACCATTCCTTCCGGCAACGGCATGGATACCGGCACGCCGACCGGCCTGGTCTTTAACAGTACCGGCGACTTCAAGATCTTCGGCACCTCCGCGCTGTTCATCTTCGCCACCGAAGATGGAACCGTCTCCGGGTGGTATGGCGGTCTGACCCAGGCCGAAATCGCCGTGAACAATAGCGCCAGCGGTGCTGTCTATAAAGGACTCGCCTTGGCGGCCTCCGGCGGTAACAACTATATTTATGTGGCGAACTTCCACGACAACCGGATCGAGGTTTATGACAAAACATTCGCGTCCCATTCATTTGGTTCGGGCGCGTTTGTCGATGCCACACTTCCCCAGGGCTTTGCCCCGTTTAACGTCCAAGCCATTGGCAGCAACCTCTATGTCACCTACGCCAAGCAGGATGCTGACCGTCACGACGACGTAGCCGGCCCCGGCAATGGTTACGTTGATGTCTACACCACGGATGGAACGCTGGTGCGACGGGTGCAGCACGTTCTCCAGATGAACTCGCCGTGGGCGGTGGTTACGGCTCCGTCGAACTTTGGGCCTTTCAGCAACGATGTTCTGATCGGCCAGTTTGGCAGCGGGGCGGTGACGGCCTTCGATGCCAGCAACGGGAACTTCATTGGAATGATGATTGACCAGTCCAGGCTGCCGCTGCGTATCAATGGCCTGTGGGCATTGAACTTTGGCAACGGACATTCGTCGGGTCCGACCAACACCCTGTACTTCACCTCGGGATACTTTGACGAAGCCCACGGCATCCTGGGAACGATCACACCTCTGCCCGCGGGTTGCCAGACAAATCCCGTGTGCACGACGCAAGGCTCCAAGCATCGCGTCAAGAAGTAAGCAAACTAACTGCACGGCTCGAGGAGGGCGAAAAGCCCTCCTTATTCTTACCCCATTCATTTTGATTATCGGGCGCGTCCTGATTGCCTGAGCAGGTTCTTGGCTCACCTGGCCCTCAGCTTGCCGTTTGGCCAACCCGACATCGCGAATCGCGTTCGCCGCTTCACGCGTGAGGTCGCTGCCTGACTTTGAACCTGGCATCGGATCCCAGAGTCTCCTGTTGACAATCGACAAGAAGAAGAGTATTTCTTTTGTCGTCCGTCAAACAGGAGACTGCATGGCTCCCCAACCCTCCGAATTGCTGCAAGGCACCCTCGATCTCCTCATCCTGAAAACCCTCGCGCTCGAGCCCATGCACGGCTGGGGCATCGCGCAACGCATCCGGCAGGTATCGAAGGACATTCTGCAAGTTGGTCAGGGCTCGCTCTATCCGGCCCTGCACCGGCTGGAGGCGAAGCGCTGGATCAGCTCGGAATGGGCCGCCTCCGACAACAACCGGCGCGCCAGGTTTTACTCGCTCACCCGCGCCGGGAAGAAACAATTGCAAGCCGAGCTGGCGAACTGGGAGCGGATTTCCGGCGCCATCGCGCTGGTACTCGAGAGGATTTGAGGAGGGGGGCGAATGCTGAAGCAATTGCTGGCGCGCGTGCGAGTGCGGCTAGCCGGCCCGAAGCGTCCCGAATTGGATGAGGAACTGCGCTTCCACATCGAGAGGCAGACGGAGGCAAACATCGCCGCGGGCATGTCGCCGGAGGAAGCGCGCCGCCAGGCCATGATCGCCTTCGGCGGCGTGGAAGCGGTTCGAGAGGAATGCCGGGAGCAGCGCCGCTGGTCACTGCTGGAAAACGTACTCTACGACGTGCGCTACGGCCTGCGCGGTTTTCGGCGCGCTCCGGTTTTTGCCGTCACCGCGGTCCTGACCCTCGCCATTGGCATTGGGACAACGTCGGCGGTGTTTAGCGCAGTGGACCGCATTCTGTTCCGCAGTCTGCCGTATGGACATGCTGATCGACTGGTCTCAGTCGGGCTGGTTGCACCGATCCAGCCACAAGAATTCATGCTGGGCAGTTCGTATTATCCGTGGCGCGATTATCAAAAGCCATTCGAGGCTTTCACTTCCACAGTTGGGGTCGATCAGTGTGATCTTACCGAGCACAATCCAGCACGCCTGAGTTGCGCCGGTGTGGAGTGGACGTTCTTGCCAACGCTCGGTATTGGGCCGGTACTCGGGCGCAATTTCACGGCCGACGAAGACCGCCCCCAGGCCCCGAAGGTCGCGGTCATCTCCCATGATCTATGGAGCAGCCGTTATGGAAGCGATCCCGGCATTGTCGGGAAGACCATTTCGCTGGAAGGGCAGACCACCCGCGTGGTCGGCGTGTTGCCGTGCGTGTGCCGTATATGCAAAGAAGTACGTAAGTGGACGAGAGCCCATGACGTAGTACTTGAAGGATTTCGAGTTTCCAACGCTCGAGCATGTCGATGTGCTCGTTCCTGAGGCGCTCGACGAGACGGTACAACGCAGCGCCAATCCAGGCAGGCTGATGTTCGTCTTCGCGCGGCTGAAGCCTGGGGTGAGCAGCCAGCAAGCCACCAACGCGCTGCAGTCGCTGTTCGAGAAATCGCTGAGCACCGCACCGCCGCGATTCCGCAAGGAGATCCACTTGCGCGTGCGCTCGCTGCGCGATCGGCAGGTCCATGATGCCCGCACGGCAGCCTGCGTCCTGCTGGCTGCGGTCATGGCAATGCTGCTGATCGCGTGCGCCAATGTTGCCGGACTCTTGCTCGCGCGGGCAGCTAGCCGCGAGCGTGAACTGGCGGTACGCTCCGCTTTAGGAGCAAGTCGCGCGCGATTGGTCCGGCAGATGCTCACGGAAAGCTTGCTGCTGGCTGGCGCCGGTGCGGTTGCCGGACTGCTGCTTGGGTTCGCGCTTTTGCGGGTGTTTGTCACCATCGCACCCGACGGCATTCCGTTGCTGCAACGTGCTCAACTCGACTTCCGTATTGTTTCATTTACGGTGATGGTTTCTGTAGTCTGCGGTTTGCTGTTTGGAATCTTGCCGGCATTGCAACGGCCGTACAGTGAAAATCTAATCCCGCGGGCCGCAATCGGGGTCATACACAACCGCACACGTCAGTTGCTGGTGGTCGCGCAGATTGCCATCAGCCTTGTCCTACTGGTGTGCGCGAGCCTGTTGCTGCGTAGCTTTAACAACATCCGCAATCAGCCGCTCGGGATGAGCGCCGCCCGCATCCTCAGCGTATCCATTACCCTGGGCGAACAAAGGTATCCCACCCCCGAAAAGCAAATGGCTTTTTTTCAGCAGGCGGAAGCCCGTCTGCGCCGTTTGCCGGGTATGAACGTCCTGGCCATCAGCGACTCGCTTCCGCCGGGCGGCTGGCATCACGACCGTCTTCTTGCCGCAATCCGGGTTGCCGGACAGCCCTTGTTGACCGAAGGGACCGGTGGCAACGTGGGATGGCGTTGGGTGACGCCGGATTACTTCCGCGCGTTGGGCATTCCCATGGTTGAGGGACGTAACTTCCGCGAGGAAGAACGCGGCGCCAGAGATCATCTCGCTATCGTCAGCCGCTTGCTTGCCGAGCGACTTTTCCACGGCAAAGATCCCGTCGGCGAGCATGTGCAGCCCGGCATGGAAGGGCCGTGGTACACCGTAATCGGAGTTGCAGAAAATGTGAAAAACGGAGGACTCACCGGCGAGGACGAGCCCGAGTATTACCTATTGCGGCGCAACCAAGCTGACGACTGGAGCCGTAATGCCGCATTTATTATTCAGACCCCGATTGCGGCGCAAACCGCCAGTAACTGGATTCGCGGCGAGATTGCAGGCCTCGATCCCACCCTTCCCCTGCGTATCGAGACGATGGACGCGCGCATTGATGAGATGGCACAGGCGCCGCGCTTTGAGAGCGCGCTGCTGGGACTGTTTGCGATGGTGGGACTGTTGCTGGCTGCGGTGGGGATCTACGGCGTCATCGCCTTCATGGTCGCGCAGCGCACCCAGGAAATCGGGGTGCGCATGGCCTTAGGCGCGACTCGCGCCGACGTCTTGAAACTAATGGCGGTGAACGGTGCGAGGCTCGCTGTGCTGGGGGCCTCTATCGGTCTGGTGGGGGCACTGCTGATCACACGCGGTCTTGCGAGCTCACTTTTCGGTGTCCGACCCTACGATCCGCTGACGTTTGTGGAAGTCGTGTTGTTGCTGCTGGTCGTTGTTCTCGTCGCGACCTGGATTCCGGCTCGCGCCGCGACCAAAGTCGATCCGCTGGAGGCACTGCGGTACCAGTAGCGACTGCTCAGGCCCCCTGCGATTCCCTATGTAACAACGAACAGTCGTTTCATCCTTGCGGAAGAGCGTCCGTTCTGCAGCATAATAGCGATATGAACGCTGCCTCTCTCCGGGTTGGTCTACGCGCCATCGCAGTTGCTGCATTGCTGAGTTGCGTTGCTTCCGCAGCCGATAGTCCCAAGGTCGAACGCACTGCTGCTTTGACGGCGACCGGCGCATCTGACGCGCTGCGACAGGCCGTCGAAGAAAAGGGCTACCGCGTTACGCTGGACGATGGCTGGACTGCCGAGTTCTGGTTTGCGAAGCAACTAAAGAGCGCGAAGAAAGATGTGCCTGGCGCGTTGTATCCCGAGTTGACGGACGGCGAGTTCGTCGGCGTGGTGAACCTGCCGCAAGGTATGAGCGACTTCCGCGGCCAAAGCATTCCGCCGGGACTGTACACGCTGCGCTATCAGATGCTGCCGCAGGATGGAAATCATATGGGAGTCGCTCCCAATCCCGATTTTCTGCTGGCCAGTCCGGCCGGCAACGATTCGCGACCGGAGCAGAGCTATCCCTATAAGAAACTGGTTGCGATGAGTGCCAAGGCTACGGGCGGCAGCCATCCCGCGGTGATCGCACTGGAGAGCGCGCATGAGCCATCCACGGTCGCCAAGGGCGAGCAGGGCACTGCCGTATTCACCGTTGCCGTCCCAGCCGAGAGCGGCGCCACTGAGAAGCTGGGCATTGTGGTGAAGGGTTCGTCGACGCAGTAGGTCCGCGCAACTTACCGCGGCAGTGTTACTGTTGTCCGTCTATTGCCTAACGTAATCGATCGCCCCTCGGCATGAACCGACCGACGCTCAGCCGTGCAGCAGCCCTGGCCGCATTAGTGACGGAGTGGCTGGTCCTCATTGTTCTGCTGGCGCTCGCGACCCCGCCAATATTCATTCGACATCAAATCCTCACGAGCGTGCCGCACCTCGATCTGCTCGACGGTTCTTGGATCCTCGAGGCCGCGTACAAGGCGGCCAACGGCATCTGGTTTGGCCGGGACGTAGCGTTCACCTTCGGGCCCCTGTTTCAGTGGCTGTCCAGCGCGCCTGCTCGGTGGCTGGGGCTTTCGACCGGAACAATCTACGCCACGTGGTACACCCTGCCTCTGTACGTGGTCATTTTGGCGACCTTTGTCAGTGTGCGGCTGCTGTTGCCCGATGCGAGCGCATGGAAGCGGGCCCTGTTGGTGCTGCTGGCGGTGGTGTTTTGGTCGCCGCCCGATGTGCGCGTCTCGTTCTGCGTTCTTGCGTTCGCCATCTTTGTACGGCTGACCGATGCGGCAGCGGGAAACCGAAGCTGGTACGTGTCGGGGGCGGTTGTTGCTGCCGTGATCTGCGTGCTCGGGTTTCTGTTGTCGGCGGATACTGGCATCTACTCGGTGGCGGCTCTTCTGCTTTGCGTTGCGGCGACAATGGTCACCACCCGCTGGCCAGCCCGATTGCTGAAGTTTCTCGTCGTTGCCACGTTGTGTGCCGCGCTGCTAGTCGTGGCAACTAACGCTGTGATGCTATCGCCGTGGGATTTCAGGTTCTGGCGGTCGACTCTAGCTATAGCCAGCGCCTACCGCTGGTGCGAGCCGATCGCCATGGCGAAGACGAGCAAGTACTTGATGCAGGCGAGCTTCGCGCTGGCGGTGGTTGTGTTTGCCGTGGCCTGGTGGCGGCGCGAACCACATGGACGATGGACCTCGCGGCCAGCCGTCCTAATCTCCGGTTTCTGCCTGACATTTCTGATATTGCAAACCGGCCTGGTGCGCTCCGATCCGGGGCACGTGACGATCGCCCTTTATCCTATCGCGTTCTTCTGCGGCGCGATTCTGCTGGGGGCACAAGCCTCCGCCCGCTTCGTCCCGTCGCTCATCGCCATCGCTCTTGTGGCCATGACCCTGACGTTAAGTCACGCGTATCCCTTGTTCCTGCCGGGCAGCGCAATCAGCCGTTGGCGGCAGTTGGTGCATCCGGCGCTTGTCTGCCCAGACGGCTTGCAGCAGTTCGATGGCGCCTGTTTTCCTGAGCAGGATGCCAAGCTATTGACTGGAGTTTCGGTTTACGTCAATGAGCATACGAACGGCGGGAATCGGATTGCGGTTTTCCCCTACGAAACCGCATTCGGGATGACCTCCCGGCGGACGGTTGCCGGCGGAGTGATGCAAACCTATCTGGCAAGCGGGGACTACCTCACCAGGCTGGAGATGTCTGGACTGCAAATGGCAAGCCCGGCCTTTGGCCTGTACCTTCCCGACGGGATTTACAGCGTCGCCCTGGATGGGGTGCCGAACTTCACCCGTAGCCCGGATGTCTGGTTCTGGCTTGTGCGCCATTACCGCAGTCAGGAGAGTCCGATCGACGGCGTGATCGGATTGGCACGCGACAACTCCCCCGAACGGCAGCTCATCTTTTTCGCCGGAACCGGGGTCGCAAAGCCGTTGCGCGAGACTCCAATCACCAAGCGCAGCACTGCGCTGAACCTCGGGCAGGTACATTGGCCTACCGCTGGAGGAGACTTCCTGAAGCTGCGACTGCGAATTAATTATCCCTGGTGGTGGAGAGTGCGAAAGCCGTCGCGGCTTACGTTGCAAATGTCGTTTGCGGATGGTTCGGAAAAGTCCATCGGCTTCATTGCTGAACCCAATCGTGATTCCGATGTCTGGGTGTACCCGTGGGATGAGAGGGGATTGGGGAACTACTTCTCCGGGGACGAATCTCAGTGGCGGGAGCCCAATCGTCCAGCGCTTACAGGCCTGAGGCTGCTGATCACGCCGTTGGACTGGATTTCCGTCGTGCCAAGCAGCATCACAATTGAAGCGGTCGATTCGGTTCACCTGAGTTTGGGACAATAGAGTGGGGTTAGTCTCAAAAATAGTTCGAAGCCTTGCGGTTTCTGCTGCGGCGATCCGCCTCTGGGTGTTGCGAAGCTCATCAGCACTGCGGGAATTTGCAACATCACCTTCCATTCGGCCTCTGACTGCCATAAGTTGCTGATTTTGCGGGGGCCTAGTCGTCAGTCGGCGCTTTGAGCATCGGATCCGCCCAATTTTCAGCTGAGAAACGCAACAGATGCTACCGTCGCAAAATACAACTGCAAACCGCTGAGGTCTGCAACAGAGTCTCGTAACCCTAGGTAGCTCGGTCAGTTACAGCCACATTCAAAATGGACCCCTTACCCCCCTAGGGTTGGAATCACGAATGCCTTAAGAAAGGTGCCAAGCGCAGAAAGCAAAGGCGCGGCGGAGTTCCTAGAGAGGCACGCCATGACCGTTCTACTCGTTCTGCTGATGTTCGCAATTTTTCTAACAATCGACTACTTCTACTCGAAAGCCAAGCACCCCGCTTTGCAGGTAGCGCCCGCAATGAGCAAGCAAGCCGCCGCAGCGCCTCGGTTGAAGCCCAGCCTGGTTGGCGGCTTTTCGGTTCCCGAGAACCTGCGCTATCACCCGGGGCACACCTGGGCATTAAGCGAGAGCCCTAACCTGGTGCGCATCGGTATCGACGATTTCGCCTCCAAGCTGGTCGGGAAAGTGGAGCATGTCACGTTGCCGCAACGCGGGCAGTGGATCCGTCAAGGGCAGAAAGTGTGGAGCATGGTTCGCAATGGCGTGAAGGTCGACATGGTCTCGCCTATCGAAGGCAGCGTGTCGGACATCAACGAAGAGGTAGTGAACGATCCGGCGCTGGCGATGAAAGACCCGTACGGTGAGGGCTGGCTGGTAACGGTGCAGTCTCCCGATGCAAAGACCAACTTCCGCAATCTGCTGGGCGGCGCGCTGGCCCGCTGGTGGACGGAAGAGTCCTCGATGCGGTTGCAGCGAGTGGTTCCGAGCGCGCTAGGTGCCCTCGCGCAGGATGGCGGGGTCGCGATCGACGATCTGGCCAGCACTATGCCGGACGATCAGTGGACCAAGATCACCCGCGAGTTCTTCCTGACCTAGCCGGAAAGCCCCGGAGGACCTCCTCCTCCGGGCCGGTCATGGCAGAATTCGCATTCGGCCGCGTAGCTTCAGGATCCAAGGTGACGTACCAAGGATACCCGAAGCGCGCGGCCGAGCCTTTGTCCCTCGCGATCAACCAGCGCAATCAGCGCCGACCCCCCGAAGCAGCAAACCTCGATGAAATTAACAAGCGGCCGGAGGCGCGCAAATTGCCAGCGGACCTAACTTGATCTTCGACCAGCCGGATCTCGCTAAAAATTTGTTTGGGCCGCTTAAAAAGAACCGAGGGGCAACCGAGCGCCGTGTTGCCCCCCTGCCGGGTGCGCGTTCTCGGCCAGGAGAAATGTGATCGCGCTCCCTAACCTATGTCGTCCGTGGGATCACCAAATTTTCAGCCGTCTCTCTCGCTAACCAAACGGCCGCACAACCTCTGGGTCCTGATGCCGTCAATTTCGCTTCGATATGCCATCCTCGGGTTCCGGCGGCGCAGTGTGAGGACCAGGGGTTACGAAAGGCCCTAGATTGCTCGCGACCGCCTTCTGTGGCCGCCCAGCCGAAAATAAGACCAATATCAGGAAGGTGCCTAGTGTCGTGGCACTCGCTTCGACCGTGTCAGCTGCCATTGGGACCTCCTCGCTTATTCCGGTTCCGGTACCTGACCGGGGTTAACCGCAACCCGGAGGCGGGATTCTTGCCCCGCCTTCGGGAGCGTCCCCTGCCGAGAGTAGGTGGCCCTTTTGGGTCTCCCGCTCTTGTCGACTGCAGAATGCATCGGGCGCCATCCAGGTTCAATGGTTAGGACCTGATTTGCACATGTATTGGAGATGATCGTCTAAATATCTGATGGAGTGGTACTTACCTTAGGGTATGATCGCGCGCGAGAGGCACAAACAAGTTCTGGATGTATAATCCCGCGCAAGAAAGAGGTAAGCCGCTAGGGTGGTGACGGTGAATGCGACACAAGACCTCCTCCGCTTTGGAGTCTTCGAGCTAAATCTCGCAACGGAAGAGCTACGCAAGTCGGGCACCCTGCTCAAATTGGCTCCCCACCCATTCAAAGTGCTGACGCTGCTGGCGAGCCGCTCGGGCCAGGTGGTAAGCCGGGAGGAGATCCAGCAGAAACTCTGGGGCGACGAAACCTACGTTGACTTTGAGCAGGGATTGAACCACTGCATTAAGCAGATCCGGAACGCCCTGAGCGACAGCGCCGAGACCCCTCTCTATGTAGAAACAGTTCCGCGCCGGGGATACAGGTTCCTGGCCCCGGTTGTCTCGAAAACCATACTTGCCCCGGCGCCGCGGGTGGTCGAATCAACATCGGGAATCCAGAGTGGGATCAGGATGCCGGCGATAGCTAGCCCGATGCCACCGGCCGCGCCGGCACCCACCGCCGTAATTCCAGCCCCCGGGTTGAGCATCGCGAATCCGGTTTCTGCCAAGACCGAGCCGCCGACCGCCGAACCGGCTGCGGCGACGGAAACAACCGTCCCGATGAAGACCGTTCGCGGCATCGGCCGCCGCGCAATTTGGATCGGCTGCATGGTGGCTGCCGGCCTGATTATTGCTGTGATCGGTATCCTCTACTGGCGCTCTCGGAACAGCGCGGTGCTTACCGAGAAGGACTCAATCGTCCTGGCGGATTTCGACAACACTACGGGTGAGACCGTTTTCGATACGGCGCTGAAGCAGGCCCTGAGCGTAGGCCTGGAGCAATCGCCGTTTCTGAGCGTGCTCTCCGACCAGAAGGTGAACGAGCAGCTGCGCTTCATGGGATTGCCCGCGGATGCCCGGCTTACTCCGGATGTCGTTCGCCAGGTTTGCCAGCGCGCGGGCAGCAAGGCAGTGTTGGAGGGATCCATCTCCGGAGTTGGCGGTCATTATGTGATTGGCCTGAAGGCCATCGACTGCAACACGGGAGACTCCCTGGACAGCGCACAGGCAGAGGCCAGCAACCGGGGGCGCGTGCTGGGAGCGCTCGACAAGGCAGCCCGGAAGATGCGGGAAGAGCTGGGCGAGTCGCTGGCCACGGCGCAGAAGTACGACACGCCGGTGGAGCAGGCGACCACTCCGTCGCTGGATGCACTGAAGGCTTATAGCCTGGGCATAAAGGCCGGTAATGCGCAGGGCTATGCGGCAGCCATTCCTTATCTCAAAAACGCCATCGATCTCGACCCCAACTTCGCCATGGCTTATGCGCGGCTGGGAGTGGAGTATTCCAACCTCAGCCAGCCGGACCTGGCAGCGGAATACATTACCAAGGCCTTCCGGATGCGTGACCGAACCAGCGAGCGCGAAAAGCTCTACATCATCTCTCTTTATCACGACCTGGTTACCGGCGATACCGACCAGGCCATCGCTGCGTACCAACTGCTGCAGCAAGCCTATCCGCGGGAAGCGGCGTCGTACATGAACCTGAACTCTCTCTACAACGCAACCGGCAGATATGACCAGGCCCTGATTGAAGCGCAGAATGCGCTGCAAATCGATCCCAGCAGGGTGGTGAACTATCTGAACCTGGCGGTGACTTATCTCGACCTGAATCGGCTGGAGGAAGCGCAGAAAGTCTTGGAGGAAGCCAAGGCTCGCGAGCTGGCCGATCCCGCGCTACTCGCGGTGGCATACGAGTTGGCCTTCCTCCGCGGCGATGCGGCTGCCATGGCCCAGCAGGTCGCCGCCGCCGGCGGCAGCCCGGGAGTCCAGGATCAATTTTTCGCTTTGCAATCGGATACGGAAAGCTACTTTGGAAGGCTGAGCAAAGCCCGCGGACTGTCGCAATCGGCAGAGGAGTCGGCGAGGCGGGCGGGGGCAAAGGAGACTGCGGCGCTATGGCAGTTGGCCGGGGCTCTCCACGAAGCCGAACTCGGCGATGCCAAGCGCGCGCGGCAGGAAGCGGAGGAAGCGCTCGCCGCCAGCTCGGGCAAGAATGTAGAGATCCTGGCGGCGCTCGCTTTGGCCAGGAGCGGCGACGGCAAGAGAGCAGAATCGCTGGCCAGTTCGCTGAGCAAACAATTCCCTTTCGACACGCTGCTGAACAACTATTGGGTGCCCACGATCCGAGCAGCGATCGCGCTCGAGGCCAAAGATTCCAGTACCGCTATCGAGGCGCTGCGCCCGACCACCGCTTACGAAACCGGCTCACCGTCGCCGGGCATTGCGTTCTTCTATCCGGTTTACCTGCGCGGTTTAGCGTATTTGCAGGCTGGTCAAAGCTTGCAGGCGGCGGCCGAATTCCGCAAGATGCTGAACTATCCTGGCGTGGTGCTTAATCTGCCCATTGGCGCTCTGGCATATCTCCAGTTGGCGCGGGCGCAAGCGATGAGCGACGATTCTGCCGCCGCACGCCAGTCGTATCAGAAATTTCTGGAGCTATGGAAGGATGCGGACCCCAACAGCCGGATTCTGGCTCAGGCGAAGGCAGAATACAGCCAGCGATTTTGAGGGCTGCACCTACAGCGAATCGAGCCGAAGTGTATCTGCGGGTAACGCGCGATCAACCGGGATCACGGACCTCGTTTGGGGCTTACGAGAACGGCGGGGACGGGGCACGGCCTCAGCCGCGCAGTTATGCGCGAATGCGGGCTGGCTTTAGCCGCTGAGGGCACTCGCAATGGGTCACGACCAGCGAGATCCCTTAGTGGCTAAAGCCATTGTCGAGAAGGGCCGCTTACGGCGCGGCTGAAAGCCGCACCCCTTCGAAGCAAGACCTGCTCACGAATAATGCAGACTGCGGGCTGGCAGCTCGTCTCAAGCTGCAACCACTTTTTGTAGCGGTTTAGGTTGTTCTGCGCGAGCGGCAGGTCTCTTTCCCATCACTTCCGCTTCGGCTTGGAGCCAGTCTTCAAGGTCGTGTCCGTGGTCGTAGCCGCGCTGTTCAAACCTTTGGTATGCACGCAGACGGATGATGTCCTCGGTCAGTTCCTGGGAACCCACGTCCGAGAACTCCGCAATTTCTTTCTCTTTTGGCATTGTGAACCTCCAAGGAGAAGGGTTGGTTAACGTATTGCAGACGAATATAGAGCGGTTATCAATAGCATAATCGCCGCCAGCCCAGCATTGCAATGCCGCAGATCACACGCAGAGGTTCGCATCCGCGGGGCTTCTTTGCAGCAAACGACAGCGCAGCGGAAGCGCTGTAGCGCGGTTCCCATGACGGTTCCCAAAGACAAGGGCTGCCGGTAATTCAACTCGTGATCGAAGGTACCGGCCTCCGGACGGTCGAGCCAATCACGAAATTGCCTCGCGACACCACCCGCGCCAGGAAATTACAGACTTGAATAGTACTCAGCCATAGAAGCGAGTGTGATCTCGCGATTGCCGCGCTCTAGGGGAGCCAAGCCAGCACGAGCCTTATTCCAGGGCTCTTCATCGTGCGTTAGATCGCTCAGCCACTGGGAAGTTCTGGGGCCGTAAAACCGCAACACTGCTTCGACGGTGTCCTTTTGCTCTTGGCTTAAGGCTTCCGGCTTGCCATGCTGCCATGTGCCAATCTCGTACAGGCCGCGATGATGGTAGTAGAGAGCTGGAACAACGGGACCAGCGGCCCATGCCTCTATACGCTCGCGGAAAAGTGGACGGTCGTCCCAAACCAACGACCAAGCCTGACTGTAGTATACAAGCTTTTCAAGCTTCATAGCGGTCATTGGCCCTTGTCTTTCAATAATATAGGCGGCAACGTCGTGCACGCTAGCCATTCCAGCCCTCCTTTCCACGTTTACACTGTTCACTTGGTTTGATTCAATTGCATACAGCATATTTGTTTGTTACCCTTTATAATTAAGGCCGGGTAGCCAAGATGGAAAGGCAGCTTACCGACAATGAGCGACACGCCAGTTCGACCCTGGCCCCGGTCTCGGAGCAATGTTGGAAGGCGCAACCCGGTGGGCGTGGAACCCGATTTATAACCGGTTAACCGTGTGCATGCACGGTGGCGTTCGATTCGCCCGTCTTCCGCCATTAGCACGTATGCAAGCATGATGCCATGACGGTAATCAAACACGTCAACTCTATTCGAGGCGAAATTCATGCTTGAGGAGGTTTATGAGTAACAATGACTCGACATATATGGAACTGATCGCGCTCCGGGATCGTCTTGATGCTCGCCAAACAGAGCTGCAGGGCGAATTGGAGGATGTAACACGGAAGCTGGAATCGGTCAGTACCACCCTAGCCCTTCTCGATGGAAGCACTACGATGCCAGTCGCGCACCGCATCGCCGTTGCACGTCCAGTAGCAGCTTCTATTGATATTGCGAGCCTTCGTGGACTGAAGCAGGTCGAAGCCCTGACAAAAATCGCGCAACACGGCGGAGGCCGGCTTCGCACCGTCGACGCCAAGAAGCTCATGCTTCAGGCTGGATTGATTAAGAATCCGAAGAATGCGAACAATATTTTGTTTTCGGTGATCCAGCGCAGCGGGAAGTTTGAGCGCGTGGAACCCGGCGTATATCGGCTTATCGGAGACAAACCGGAACGGCCAGAGAGATTAGCCCTCCAACCAGCAGAATAGAAACAATGCGAATTTCTCGTGGCCAACAAAAATCCCAAAGCGAAGCGTGAACCACAGCCGTCGAAGACACCAAGGGTCGGATTTGATGAGAATCCGCGCAAACTCAAACCGGCTTGGCGAATTGGCGCGATGGAGATGTGTGACCCGTTTGGGTGGCACCAGCTTGATGGAGCGTTATTACTGGAGATTCGAGAGAAGCTGAAAAGTTTCGAAAGCATGAGTTGGGGTGAGATCATTGGACCGAACAGTCATCAAGTCGCGGTGTCGTTGCTATGTAAGGCAGCCAGAGATCGATTAAGCGAGCTTCGACTGGACGATCTGGATGAGTTGTTCTCCCTGCGACTATCCGCAAAGGAAAGGGTATGGGGTGTTTTGGAGCACAATGTCCTTACACTGCTATGGTGGGACCCCGATCACGAAGTGTGCCCGTCGCTTAAGAAACACACTTAGTTCGGTTGCACTTTCTTTGGTGGGCTCCCGCCAGCACGGGGTCTTGCGCTTCGCCGCTAGTTGGCGGAAGAATTCAGCCCCGCGTCTGCAGTCGCCTTTCCGGCCCTCGCTCCGAGCACCGCAGCACGGGGATTCCTAGCAGCTCGTCGGTAAGGTGGAGAGCAGCGGTGAGGAGTTCATATGCGCGCTGGGAGCGATCTTCGGGGCAAGGTGATGGCTGCGCGGAGGATGTCGTGCGCTTCGCCTATTACTTAGCGCAGCGCTCTCAGATCGTTGTGTTTGCGTGCCATGAGCAAACAGTAGCGCCGCAGGGATGCGATTGCAACCGCTTGCTGTTTTCCATCGCAACTTTAGCCCACTGCCGGGCCCGTGCGCTATCGTTATACCGCGCCGGAATTGTGATATGCTGCATTGCCTATTGACAAGCGGTTAGGACGTGTTAGTTTAAGCGGCATCATTGCCTTCATCTGCCTGGAGGAAACGCACGGTCCGGGAGTTGGGACCCTGCGCCACATTCACCCAAATCTCTAACTCGAGGACTTGCATGTCAAATCTGGACACCCTGACCAACGCTGGACTGATCACCGGCGGCGCCAACTTCAGCGATGCCGATAAGACCCTAATTGAAAGCCTGACAGCGGAGGAAGTGAACTCGCTGGTTAGCGTCCGGCGAAAGCTCGGGCAGGCCTTTATGGACCGGAACACCAGCGCGACCGCGGTAGGCGGAGCGCAGGCGGCTCGGATCATCGGTATCGTCTTCTAAATTGCCGGACTGGCCTGGTCCAGTCCGCTTCCGCTTCCCACCTCGGGCCGCAATCGGCCCTTGTTTTTGCCTGCTTGTAGAATGGGTCACGTGAGTCACAGCCGACGGTTGCGCGATAAGATACGCTTGGCGCGCGGCGAGATGGACGCCGCCGCTGTGTCCCAGTGGACGCACCCTCGCCTGCGCGAACTCTATCCTGAATTTCTCTTTCGCAACCACTCCGTGATTCGCTGCAGCGTTCCGCTGATGAAGGCGGCAGCGGCGGAGTGCGAAGGGCGGGCCGGCGGGGAACCGCTGGCCGAGGAAATGCTGGCCTATCTGACGAAGCATATTCCCGAAGAAACGGGACACGACGAGTGGGTACTGGATGATCTGGAGACGCTGGGCTTTCGACGCGATGATGTGCTGGCGCGGATACCGCCGGCGTCCGCCGCAGCTTTAGCGGGCGCTCAGTACTATTGGATCCGGCATGTTCACCCCGTCGCGCTACTGGGTTTCATCGCTGTGCTGGAAGGAACCCCGCCGGATGTAGAGTTCTTTGAAGGTGTCGCCGATCGCATTGGTTTGCCACGCCGCGCCTTCAGCAACCTGCTGCTCCATGGAAAACTCGACCCGCAGCACCGTGACGATCTGGATCGTGCGCTCGACGGTCTTCCGCTGACGGAATTCCATCACGCATTAATGGGAGTCAGCGCTTTCCAGACCATCGACCTGCTCACCCGGGTGGTGGAGGAAGCGGTGCAGTCGTTTGCCGAACCGGCGGTTGAGACGGCGGGAGCACGGTCATGATCGGCAAGACGATCTCTCATTATCGCGTGGTATCACGGCTGGGCCGCGGCGCCATGGGCATGGTGTATATGGCGCAGGACCTGACGCTGGACCGGCCGGTGGCGATCAAGTTCATCTCCCGCGAAATTGCCTCCAACCCCGAACAGCGCTCGCGCTTCGTGCGCGAGGCCCGCACGGCGTCGTTGCTGGACCATCCCAATATTTGCACCATCCATGAGTTTGGCGAGACGGAGGACGGCGATCTGTTCATCGCCATGGGCTACTGTCCCGGCGAGAACCTGCGCACCCGGCTGGAGCGCGGTCCCCTGCCGCTGAAAGAGGCGGTCAGGATCGGCGAGCACGTGGCGCAAGGACTGGCTAAAGCGCACAGCATGGGCATTGTGCATCGCGACATCAAGCCGGCCAATGTCATGCTGCTTCCCGACGGCGGGGTAAAGATCGTCGACTTCGGTCTGGCCAAGCTTCCTCGCGACGTCGGTCTGACAAACACCGGCGGCGTGGTCGGCACCATTCCCTACATGTCTCCCGAGCAGCTGCGCGGCGACCCGCTGGACGGGCGTACCGACATCTGGTCATGGGGCGTCACGCTATACGAGATGCTTGCCGGCGAACGGCCATTCGATGCGCGCACCGAGGTCACGATCATGCGCGCCATCATGGACCTTGACGCACCGTCGCTGTCGGCGCGGCGCCCCGACATCCCGTTGGAGTTGGAACAGATCATCAATCAGACGCTGCGCAAGAATCCGCAGGAGCGGCCGGCCAACGCCGGCGAACTGGTGCACGCGTTGGAGTCGCTGACCCTCCGAAGCGGTACCGTGCCTCTGATGACGGTGGCGCCTCGTCCGCACGCGTCTGTGGCTGTCCTGCCGTTCCTGAACCTCAGCGCAGATGCTGACAGCGAATACTTCAGTGATGGGCTTACCGAAGAGCTGATTCACGCATTGTCGCGCTTGCCGGGACTAAAGGTCGTCTCGCGCACGTCGGCGTTTGAGTTCAAAGGCAAGGCGCAAAGTGTGCGCAAAATCGGCGAGCAGCTCAAGGTGTCGGCAGTAGTCGAGGGCAGCGTACGCAAAGTCGGTGATCGGGTGCGAGTCAGCACGCAATTAGCCAACGTGAGCGACGGCTATTGCCTCTGGTCGCAACGCTTCGACTGCAAAATCGATGACATCTTCGACGTACAGGAGGAGATCGCGCAGTCGATTGCGGACCTGCTGAAAGTGGAGCTGGGCTCGAAGGTGGACAGCGGCCTGGTGAAGCGTTACACCGAAAACTTTGAGGCTTACGATCTTTATCTGCGGGGCCGCTTCCAGTGGAACAAACGCAGCGGCGAGGGATTTCAGAAGGCGCTAGAGTACTTTGAGCGCGCGCTCACCCACGATCCCAACTACGCACCGGCCCACTCTGGCATCGCCGATTATCACATCGCGGTCGCGTCGTGGGGGCTGGAGCCTCCCACCGAAGCATGGCCGAAAGCCAAGGAAGCTGCCGAGAAGGCGCTGCAAGCGGACGACAGTCTGGCGGAGGCGCACGCCTCCATGGGCGTGATCCACATGTGGTTCGAGTGGGACTGGAAGGAGGCGGAGCGGGAGTTCTTGCGCGCGATCGAGTTGAAGCCCGGCCAGCCGCTTCCGCATGTGCAATATAACCTGCTGCTGGTGCAAACCGGCAGGCTGGAGGAGGCAGAGGAGCAGATTCGCGCCGCGCTGGCCTGCGACCCGCTTTCCGTGCCCAGCAACGTCTACCTGGCGGGAGTCTTTCACTACCGCCGAGAGTATGATCGCTCGCTGGAACACGCCCGCCGCGCGCTTGAGCTCGACGCCAACGACATCGAAGCACATGTAGTGATGGCGCTGAATTACGAGCAGAAGCGTATGTATCCCGAGGCCATTGCCGAGCTGCACAAGGCGCGCGAACTCTCGGGCGACAACCCGCTGATCTACGGTCCGCTGGGATCGTGCTGTGCAGCTGCAGGCGATAAAGAGCAAGCGCTGGCGTTGCTCGAGCAACTGAACGCTGCTGCCCAGCAAGCCTATATAGCGCCCATCACTTGGGTCATGCTGTACCTCGGCCTGGGGGACAGCGATCATGCCTTTGAGTGGCTGGAGAAAGCTGCCGAAGCGCGCGATGCCCTGCTCTGCTATCTGAAGGTCGGACCAATTTACGATTCGCTACGCAGCGATCCACGCTACACCGCCCTGCTCAAACGCATCGGTCTGGCGGATTACGAGTCGGACGCCTACTTGCGGACAATCACGCAGCACGCCGGCAGTTCGGTGCGCGCGCTCTAGCTACTGTCCCGCGGCGCCGGCCGCATTGGACGCAATCAGCGGAATTTCGAAGTACATCAGCTCATTGCCGCTGCCATCGGTGACGCCGGTCAGGTAAATGTGCGCCCCCGCTACCGGCTGTTTCACGTTCAGCACATCAAAAAACAGGAATCCGGAACGAGTGGAATGGGGCTCGATAGCCTCGGCCGTGAACTTAGCGCTCATGATTTCCTGATATTGCTTCTGCGCCTTCTTGTTCTTGTTTCCACCCAGCGGAATCGGCCCCACTCGCGGAGGACTGGTGCTGTTGCCGCTGATGTGAGCGACGCGTCGGAAGACATCGTCGGGGCTGAGCGATTCCAGCTTGGCCCGGCGCGCGGTCACCAGCTGCGCTCGCATGTTGCGGACCGTGACCGGCTTATCGCCGTCATTGGTAATCACCAGAAAGACCGGCAGAATTCCCTCTTCGCTGTAACGCGTGTTGAAGATGGCGTCCTTGGGCGAGCTGTCGTACACATCGACCGCCGCCGTGACCTTCTCGTTAAGGTGGCTGTCCTTGGAGGGATAGGTGTTGGCATTTTCTGCGCGCGGCGGAACAAAATCCTTTGCAGCCCAAACGGAGAGCGAGCTGAAGAGAACGGCGAGAGCAGCGGCCCACATTAACGAGTTTCGGGAAGAGAGCATAGCCGATTATCCGCTTTCCGAAAGGAATTGCTCAACTCGCCCCGTGAGCCACGGATTTGCCCCCGTTTTGTGCGCGATGTCCTTGACTCGTATCCCCCAGCAAACATAACCTCGCAGTTGCTCCCAGAAAGGAATCATAGAGTCATGAGTCTGTTGAAGTGGTGCGACGAGGGGCCGGCAACGGTATCGCTGCTGGCGACGGTGGACGAAGCCGTGCGGCTGATGATCGACAAAGCGGTTGGCGCGGTGGCGGTTGTGGATGAGCAGGGCGTTGTGGCCGGCATGTTCACCGAACGCGACGTGCTGGGTAAGTTTGCCCTCAGCGGACGCAATCCGAAAAGTACGCCGGTCCGCGAACTAATGAGTCCCATGGTGGAGATGGCGACCGAGGAAACCACGCCTAGCGAAGCGCTGGCGGTCATGCTGGAGCGGCATTATCGCCACATGCCGATCGTGGACGAGCAGGGCAAAGTGCTAGGGATTTGCTCGATCCGCAATATTTTGGAGGCGCGGGTCGACGATTTACTGGGGCAGCTGGATGGCAGCCCACAAGAACCCAAGGCAAACAAGCAGTTTGGATGATCGGCGATTATGAAACAGAACAAGAAGCTCGGAAAACTCATTCTCCAAGTTGTGGACGATCAGATTGAGGCTGGAGACCCACCTGAAACCCGGACAACC
>CAWAWQ010000007.1:0-346541 GCA_963785825.1 uncultured Acidobacteriaceae bacterium
ATCTATATACTTGCCGTACCGTGATTCCCGTGCCAGAATCAAGGGGCCGTGACGGGGCTTTAGGCTTAGGCGTGGGGAGTCTGGCATGAAACCTTACGCTTCGCAATCTGGCCCGTCTCGACGATCTGGAATATTCTCGTCGTCAATGCGGTTTCAGTTCATGTCCGTTCGCCAACATAAACTCGACAATGGCTGGAATCCGCTCATGGCCCTCGGACCGTCTTCATCTCTAGCCAGTGCTCAACTTCGATGGCGCGTCGGATCTCCCGTCATCCCTGCGAACAACAAATTGCTTGGAGGTCACTGTCATGGAATTACCCTCAATTGCTACCGGAGTCGAAGTGGTTCACGAGGAGATGTACGGCGCTCGCTGAATGACATCGGCTGGTACGCCAAAAAGAACAACCTTCTGCCAAGGAAGTAGGCGACTTTCGAGGCTGGCATCGCAGCCAAGCATTGCCTTACTGGGCCACGAAGAAGACACGAAACGGACGCCCTCAAGCCAATTTTTGCGCGATTGTCTCATCTAGGATTTACCGCACGGTCAACGGCACAATGACGCAGTATTCCCTTTGAAAAACCACCTGACTAGCGCAGAGCATCAGAGGAAAACTCGAACGAAACGAAGAAGTCCTCCGTCCGGTCCTCGCGCATCATGACGGCCTCGAACCCGTCAATATCCCGCCTGCCGGCCTTGTCGCTCTGCTTCACCTCGACGGGTACCAGGCATCCATGAAGTCGAGTTCCTGGCTGCCTTCCCGTCTGGCGCGGCATGGATGAGACGGGATAGATACGCCCGTCGATTCCCATGTCGCCAACTGAGCTTTGTCGGGATTCCGCCAAGCGCAATGACGGCCCAGTTCTCAAACTCGAAAGGCGGAATCTTGCGGAGCTTCTCTTCCGTCCAAGGCAGATCGCGCACCACGAAGCCGCGTCCCGCTCGCCAGAGTCTCATCCTCTGGCAGTCGGCATACGTCGCGCAGCCGCTTCGCCATCACGCGGCAAGCAGTCGGGAGAGTCAACCCAATCCACTGACGGCCTAACTGTTGCGCGGCAACGAGCGCCGTGCCGCAGCCGCAAAGGCGTCCAGCACGATGTCATTTTCATTCGATTGATGCCTTGATAATGCGTTCGAGCAGTAGCGAGCGGCTTCTGTGTTGGATAGCCGAGTGCTTCTCTTGCTTGCGAGTTCACGGGCGGAAGTCATCCCACAACTTTGGAGTGGGACGCCCTTCGATTCGTCAAGGTATCGTTTCTGCGCTGGTATTGAGCCATTCGGCGGAATTGCGACGCGGCCTTCGGCAACCAGCTGGGCCATTTTTCCTGGCGTGTAGCGCCAATATTTCTTGACGCCCAGCACTTCGTAGAACGCATTGCCCTTAGGCAGCGCCGCCCGGCCCCGTGAGTGTCCCAACGAAAGCGCCTACCGTCAGCGTCAATGTTCGTTAGTGGGAATCGGTATAGCCAGCCGACAGTGGAAGGTACAGATGATTCCAAGTGTATTCCTCTCCGCCCCTGTAGAAAAGCAGCACGTCATGCAGCCGCCCGAAGTGCTTGCTACCTTGCTTGGCATCGTTGTGCGACGTGCTGCGCTTCCAGACAATCTCGTTCTGAAAATTGTTCTCGCCGAAAATCTGGTCGAGCATCACCTTCACGTAGTGGCTGGCGTGCCAGTCGCAGTGATAGTAGAAGCTGCCCGTTTTCTTCAGCACCCGCGCCAGTTCGACGCAGCGCGGGCGCATGAACTCGATGTAGGCGTGCGTTGATTCGTGGCGGTCTTCAAAGGATCGCTTCTCTTGCGTCTCGCCCCAGAACACTTCGTAATTGCGATTGGAGTTGAACGGCGGGTCGATGTAAGATCAGGTCGATACAGGCGTCAGGCAGCTTTCTTAGCTGGTCCAGATTGTCGCCGCAGTAGATGACCCGCGTGTCCAGCAGCGATGACGGCTTTCCGCTCATTAAGCCTGTGCCTCAGAATGGTCGGTTATCCCTTTGAAAATTAGCGGCTCGATTCGCTTGTAAAGCGCCTCGGTATTTTCGTATCCAACAAGATGGCGCGAGATGAGCAAGGTGCAAACGTCCGCAAGTTGCAGCCCTACCGAAAACTTGGAATCACCAAAGTAAATGTCATCGTGAATGTGCTCCAGCAATCCGCGAGTCGGAGGGCTAGACCGCACAAACTCACGGAACTGGCGAAAGACGTGGACAATCGCGTTTTTGTCATGCTGCTTGCTGTTATCGGCAATCATCATCCCGAATCCGCCGTTGAGCCGGAACCATTCCTCTATTGCTTTCGCACAGCGTCGAAATGAGATGTCGATGATGTTTGCGGTTGCGTAGTCGGTGCGGGCGAGTTGGCTAAGATCAACCGACCCATAAACGATAGGGATGTTCCATCCCTCAATCACTTGAGCGCATTGCGAGAGCAGTTCCATGCGCTCTGGCTCTGCTATCCCGTTGAATGGCGGATTGCCATTGAGTATATCGGTTGCGTGTATCTCGCACTTGTCGCGCAACTCTCCAGGGATACGCTCGTAAACGTAGTAGGCCAACTCTTGCTCGACGGTTGAGAAGAACTCGTCCGCAATGATGACTGCACCCATCACCTGAAAGTGTTTGCCGCGAATGGCATCCTGCTTGGAATCGTCGATGTAAACGATATGCACTGGGCTTTCATTACGCGAACCTGCTAGATGCTCGGCTTGACTTTGGGCATACATCGGCGCACACTCCTTAATCGGAGCGTGAAAATGCGCCCCGGTTTGGAGTCGGTGTTTGCCGATGAATCGCCCAAAGCCTTCCGCCAAGAAAACGCAGGGTGAATCGGCACGTTATATCGACTGCGATTGTACAGGATGAAGCCACACGCAGAAATGACCGAGGGGAAGGAAGCGGCCACGCGATTTGTCGATGGGTTGAAGGCAGTGCTTTCGGTTCCCAAGAGTTCGATTCCCAATCCGTTCCACAGACCAAAAGTTTCCAAAAGAAAAAAGCCAGCTTCCCGAAAGGGCTAACTGGCTTTCCGTTTTCCTCTTCTCTGGCGCTTTAGTTGAACGCCGCCGTGTCTGACTCCCGGTCTTTACCAGTGAGATGTTTCAATGTCAGACGCTTCCCTGTGACCTGAGACAGCGCAAGCATGAAACGGTCGGAATCATTCAGCGGATTATCTTGGGTAGCGCGATTGTTGAAGCGGAAGCTCTGCTCGTCTAGATACCGGAATAGGTGAAATGGTTCTACGCTCACGTAGGTTCCAGAAATGCCGCGCTTCAAGAGCGACCAGAAATTTTCAAGGCCATTGGTATGCACCCGACCGTCAACGTACTGGACGGCATGGTCTACAACCTTATGGGCGTAGTCGCCTTCGAGCCCTTCGTATGAAAGCAGGGCATCGGTGTAGAGCGCCGCGCCAGCTTCAACATGCTTTCTCACTTCCGCTTGCAGTGCCGACTTCTTGCGGTTTGGGACTACGGTAGCGCGAACCTTCCCACCACGCTCCAAGATGCCCATGACGGCAGTCTTATCCTTTGTGCCAGTTCCGGTAATGCGGCGCTTGCGTTCGCTGATGTGCATGTTGCGTGCTTTTCCGCCGATGAAAGTTTCGTCGGCCTCGACTTCTCCAGAGAGCAAGCCGAATCCGCCATCTGTTAGCGCAAAGCGCAAACGGTGCGCCATAAACCATGCGGTCTTCTGTGTTACGCCAAGATCGCGGGCCAGTTCGCATGAACTGATTCCATTCTTGCAATTCACAACGAGCCACAGAGCGGGTAGCCACTTGTTCAGACCGAGTGGGGATTCCTCAAAAACGGTGCCAGTCTTCAAGGAAAATGTTGGCCGCTCGTGTCCGGCGTAGCATTTCCACACGCGGGCCTTGGCAAGATATGTTACTTTTTCCGAGCCGCAGTGCGGGCACTTCACCTTGCCATCAGGCCAGCGAAGTTGGGTCATGGCCTGATAGCAGTTCTCGTAATCGGCGAAGTGGATGATGGCTTCTTGAAGTGTCTTTATGTCTTTCATGCCTTAATCATAAGGCTTTCATCGCGGTATGTCAAGTATATAATTACCCTAATTTGACCGCGCCGCGAGTTGTTTGTTCCACCACGAAATTGCGAGGGCGGTCGCGACACAGTCTCTGAAGCCCTCGGTCGGGATGACAAATATATCGGTGACTTGTGACGGCGCACCTAAAGGCGCGCCCCTTCAAAATCAGAGTTTCCCTACGTCGGTGGCACGGAGGGCGCATCGTCTTCGCCGACTGGTTCGCCGCTCTGGCGATCCATCTCGTCATAGATGTCCTGCATTACTTCGTCGCGCCGTTTGCCGTCGTGCATGCGGGCCGACATCTCCTGCAACGCCACGTTGAGGACGTGGTAGTGATGCAGCTTGCGGTAGCGCGGATCGCTGGTGACTTCCTTCCACAAGCGGTGCAACAGGTCTACATCCTCCTGCCTCATGCGCGGGGTATGCGGTCCCAGCATGTACTCATGCCTGTTCCCATCGGGTTCGTAGACCACGAGCCGCAACCGGGGACGCGGTTCCGGCAGGTGCTCCCAGGCGTCGCCCGTGAGTTTGCCTTGCTCATCGGCGGTGAGCTGGTGAGAGACGCCGCAGACGATCACCGACGAGTGCAGCCGCTGGGCGGTCGCGACAATGCTTTCGAAGACGTCGTTGGTGGGCACCACCAGCAGCGAAACGTGCTTGCCTTCCTTCTCGGCAGCGTTCACCACCGCAGTAAACAACTCGCGTTCATACTTCCGGAAGACCTCCGAGGTGTCAACGAACTCACTGCTACCGAAGGAGTGCTCGCGGTGATAGACCCGCGAGGTCATCACAACTACATCGGTCTTGCTGGTATCGGTCCTCGCCAGCACCTTTCGCAGATAATACAAGTTACGCGGATCGCGGACCGCCACCAGGATATTGCCCGGGCGCACTTCCATGGCCTCACCGTTGAGCTCGCGGTCTTCCGCTACGTTGAATTGTTCCAGCCCGGATTGCCCGGAAGCGTGCTCGTGCGCGGTCTTACGCTCGGAAATCGTCAGGATGACGAAAAAGATGAGGCTGAAGGAGACTCCCGCGATGGTAGCCATTTGCTTGGTGAAGAGGTTGACCATCGCGGTGGAGAACAGGATGACGGAAATCACGCCCAGTCCGATGGGGATTTCAACCCCCTTGATGCGTATGTTTCCCGGCACCTTCCATTGCCGGTTCTCGGGACTGGTATAGCGCAACACGATTACCGCCAGCGACATGAAGGAGAAGCTCCACACCACGCCGAAGGCGTACAGCGCCGCCAGCAGATATACGTTGCCGCGGCTAGCGATGATCGTCAGTACCTGCAAGCCGACGATCAGGTTGATAACCCGATAGCTGGTGCCAAAACGCCTGTGCGGCTTCTTGAACCAGGTCGTCAGCACGCCGTCTTCGACCATCCGGTTCAGGACGCCGTTGGCGCCCACGATGGCGGTGTTCACTGCACCCGACAGCATGAGCGCGCCGACAATCACCACGAAAGCCTGAAAGAACAGCCGCAGCGTGTAGGGACCGACGACGTTCATTGCCAGTCCGCTAATCAGATTGGCGAAATATTGCGGCCGTACCCCGTCCGGAATAATCATCACCGCAAAAAACGAGACCAGCGAGGTGAAGAGCAGGCTGTAGATAAAGATCACCAGCCCGGTTTTCTCCAAATTCTTCAGCTTGGGGTGCTCGATTTCGCGGTTGACCTGGGCCAGTGATTCTTCACCGCTCATCGCCAGCACGGAATGTCCGAAGCCGACCAGCAGCATAATGATGGGGATACGCGCGGCCCAGGTACCCAGCAGCCAGCCTAGCGATTCCTTGTTGTGGTGCATTGTGGCTGGGGAAGGCAGTGGCGGCAGTGCTGCGGGATGCTTGAAAAGCGTAAGCAGACACCACACGATCAGGATCACCACCATGACCGTGGTGATCTTCATGATGGTCATGGCGCGTTCGCTGGACTCGTGAATGCCCAGCACGTTCTGCCACCAGAAGTAGAGGGTCACCAGGATGGCGAATACGGCGGCGAACGCATTCTCCGGAATGTGGATGTCGTAGCCGATGTGGTGGAAGGTGTCGGTCAGCAGGCCGGCCGCGTATTGTCCGGCGGCGACAGAACTGATGGGACCGGTGAGGACGTAATCGAACAGCAGCGCCGAGACCGACAACTTGGCGAGAGTCCCGCCCATCGCCTGTTTCACCACGCGGTAGACGCCGCCGCGCACGAACATGGCGCTGGACTCGATGTAGATGGCCCGCACTGCGTAGCTGAACAGCATGACCGCCAGTACGAACCAGGGAGCGCTCTTGCCAATCACCTTCTCGGCATCGCCGCCCACGTAATAGGCAGAGGAGCCCAAGTCGGACAACACGATAGCTGCCGCCCGCCAGAAGGAGATAAACGTCAGCATCACCGACGTGGCGACGAAGACCTTGATGGCGGGTCGCTGCAGATTCTCGGTCGATGTGGACATAGCGGTTGCGGAGCTTCCGGTCAAACCTCCGGCCGAGGTGGAACGCGGCTGGAATACAACAGTGTACTTCTTCTAACGATGCGATCGGCGCGCCAGAGGCTTCGCCGATGCTCGCTTAATGTACTCTTTGATGCTCGCTTAATGTACTCGCTTATGAACGGGTTGTCAGCAGGCGAGAGTCACGCGAGGCAAACGCCAGCGTGCATAACGCGCGGGTTATAGGGGGAAGAGCAGCGCAGCTACTCGCGGCTGCTGAGATAGGTATGGCTGATGCGGTCGTGCCAGCAGAGAGCGTCCACGTCCACGAGCGCCCAGAATATGCCCATCAGCAGGCAAGCGGTCGAGAAGTACAGCCCGATGGCCCGGCTGCGGCGATGACGCCAGGTCGATGGAGTCCCCTTGAAGGTGCGCAGGCGGATTCCTGCTATCCGCATACCCGCGGTGGCGCCTCCATAGAGCAGGAACAGATACTGATAGACAGCCCAGAGCAAGACAGGTAGCGCCGCAGCGGCCAGCATAACCGGTTTGCTGAGGGCGAGCTTCGGCAGCATGCCGTAACTGACCCCTGCAAATACCGCGGCGCCGCCGGCGACGGTCAGGCAATCGATGAGAGCAGCGTAGAGTCGCTGTGAAATCGTGACCGCCTGGAACGGAAGCTCGACGTGATCGGCAGGAGCTGCCGGCGCCTGTTTACTCGGCGGCAGGTGCAATCCATCCAGCAATGGAGTTGCCGGAAAGGCTTCCAACTCCTCCGGCACATCCAGGATGCGCGGCGGCTCGGTAATGACCGGGTCTGCCAGGCGATACATGGTTGGCGGCGGCTCCGTCGCCTGCCGCGGAAAAGCAATGACCTTCGGTTTCGGGCGGGGCCGGGGAAGAGGAGCAGGTCTGGGCGGCAGGTCGTCGCATTCCGGCTCTGAGACCGGCCTTAAGGGTGCGGAGTTTTCGATTGCGACGGACATCGGCTCAGGTATTACCTCGACCTTTGCGGCTTCGGTTTGCTCAGCTACCACCCCCACAAAAGCCGCTGAAACAGGGGCAAGTTCGGCTGCTGCAATCGGCAGCACCTCTGGCGTTGGCAGGGGCTGTTCCGGCTCGGCTGGGGGAAAGGGGAAGCGCATGCTATACGCCCCCTCAATGCGGCGACCACGACGGCTGCGATAACCCGCAACCCGGGAATGGATCTCGTTACGCCAAGCATCGGTGTTTGCGGGCAGCGGATCGGCAGGGGACTCAAGACGTGATGTTTGCTGGTCACTCATGTCGTGGCGCGACTAGTTCCTTCGATTACAACCGCAACTGCACTTGCGGGTGAGGCGTGTGGCGCGTTCCTACGCTGTAGGAAACAGAGGTCGCCCGCTTGGCTTGCTGAATTCTCAGAAAGCGACGCGCGATTGCGTTAACTGCGCAACCAATAATTGCTGAGCGGGTTTAGGAGAACTCCAGAGCCGCAAGTAATCAAGGGAGGCAATTCCCGTTTGGTCAGTGCCCGTGCAACATGCTAAGTTGCAAGGTTGCGCCGAAGCACCAGGTGCCGGCAAAGGGATGCTCGCCTTTCGATGATTTCCCGCACTCGATTAATTATCACGGCGGTGTTGCTGTGTCATCTGTTTCTGCGGCCGCAACTAGTAACCAGCCAGTTGCGTCCTTCCGAAGCGCAGCAGAGCTCGGCCCAACCAGCGTCGCAGTCGCAGGCCATCAGCGTCAAAACCGATGCCGGCGAGCAAGACACGGCCACGGAACAGATCATCCGGCAGGAACTGCAAAGCAGTAACGAGCAGGGACTGGGTCCGCCGCGACCCGCGACCAATGTTCCTTTGGGCCGCAACGAGGTTCTGATTCGCGCCGATGAACAGGAAAAGAACCAGGACATCTATAACGTCCGCGGCCACGTGGAGATCCGGTTCGGCACCAGCACACTACACTGCGACCAGGCGACCTACGACTCCAGTACCGGCCAGATAACGGCGACCGGACACGTCGTCTTCGACGGCGGTCCCAACAACGAACACCTGGTCGGCAGCCGAGCTACTTACGATATCAGCCGTGACTCCGGCACCTTTTATGACGTGACCGGCTCGACCGGCGTCAAGGTGAAGAACAAGACGATGTTTCTCACCTCGTCTACTCCGTTCTTCTTCGTGGGAAAAGTTGTGGAAAGACTGGGGCCGGACCACTATCGGGTGAATCAGGGATACGTGACCTCGTGTCAGTTGCCGAAACCCAAGTGGACCCTGAACTCCAAAACCGCGTATGTGGAAGTCGGCAACGACGCTACCCTACGCCATGCGACGCTGAAAATCGGCGGCATTCCCGTGTTCTACTTTCCCTGGCTGCAGCACCCGGTGGACAATCTGGGCCGGAAAAGCGGATTCCTGATTCCGGAGATCGGACAATCCAATACTCGCGGCTTCATCTTCGGCGACGGCTTCTACTGGGTCATCAGCCGCAACGCCGACGCCACGCTGGGAGCGGCGCTCTATTCGTCCGTCGGTTGGGCGCAGTTTGGGAATTTCCGGGCGATCGGCTACACCTACGGCCTGCAAGCCCAGTACTTCGGGGTTATCGACAACAAAGGTCCGCTGACGGCCGGACAGAATCCGGGCGGCCAGGAACTGAAGGTGAACGCGTGGAAGGAGCTACCTCACGGCTTTCTTGGTGTGGTGTCGGCGGACTATCTCAGCTCCTATCTGTTTCGGCTGACATTTGCCTTGGGTTTTACAGAAGCCATCAACTCCGAGGTTCGCTCCTATGGCTTCTTAACCAAAAACTGGAACGGCTACAGTCTGGGGATTCTGGGCTCACAGTACAAGAATTATCAGACGCTTGCGGTCAACGATTTCATCGAGATCAACCACATTCCCAGCCTGGAGCTTTCGACGGTTGAGCGTCCCTTCAATCGGTCCAACTTCGTGTACTCCTATGACACGGCGCTCGAAGGTCTTTCGCGAAATGAAATCGGCTTCTCGACCGCTCCGGTTGTCGGCCGGATCGACTTAGCTCCGTACATTGCATACCCTACTTTATTTCGTGGCTGGACGTTTCGCCCGCAAGTCGGCGGACGGGAAACATACTACTCACAGCAGCTAGGTCCTGGGCCAACCGTTTCGATCGGTACCCCGGTGAGCGACGCCATCAACCGCAATGTGGTCGACGCGTCCATGGAAATCAGGCCGCCAACGCTGTCCAAAGTTTTCAGCCGCAAGCCGTTCGGGCACGTGCTGAAGCACACCATTGAACCGTACGCGATCTACCGCTATCAGAGTGGGATCGACAATTTCAGCCAGATCATCCGCTTCGACTACCGCGACATTCTGGCCGACACCAATGAAGTAGAGTACGGCATCGTTAACCGGCTGTACTCGAAGAAGACCTCGACCAGCGCGCTGTGTTATCAACACCCGGAATATGCCGAGCTTTCGGAAGAGTGGGCCGAAAATTTTGCCACGGGAGTAGTTTGCACCGATGACACGGCGGCCGCGCCGGCGGCGGATGTTGTGACTTGGGAGGTCGCGCAGAAATATTTCGCCAATACCACGTTTGGCGGCGCCCTGGTGCCCGGCCGGCGCAACGTGTTTGACAGCACGGTCGATTTCACCGGCATCGCCTTTCTGACGGAGCCCCGGCTCTGGTCGCCGATCATTTCGCGGCTGCGCGTCCAATCCGGCCCCACCGACTTTCAGTGGGCGCTGGATTACGATCCCGTTCTCCATCAGTTCAATGCCAGTACCATCTTCGCCGGTTACCGCTGGAACAATTGGTATTTGAATGCAGGGCAGACCTATGTCAACGCACCCGGTGAATTTTCCGTCACCGCTAATGGTGTTATGACTCCCGACGTATTCAACCAATACCGCATCGGCGTGATATACGGCAGCATGAGCAAGAAAGGTCTCAACGGCGCGGTGAGTGTAGCGGTGGATTCCAAGTTGTCGTACATTCAGGCCTCCACGATTCAGACCAACTACAACTGGGACTGTTGTGGTGTGGCTTTTGAGTATCAACGCTGGGCGCTCGGGCTGACGCGCAACGAGAACGCTTATCGTTTTTCATTCAGCCTCAGCAACGTCGGAACGTTTGGAACCATCAAGCAGTTGCAGAGGTTGTACTAGCGCAGCTTGCGGCCCAGCATTTGCTGACGAGTGGGCATTCACCTCGAAGACGTTCCCTGTCATACAATTTGGAGTATGTCGGCTCTGCCTTCCAATCTGCCTGCTGAAGCGGAGAATCTACAGCCCAAGCTGGACTCGCTGCGCGCGCGCCTGCGTGGGCTGGACCGGCTGCTGGTGGCTTATTCCGGCGGGGTGGACTCCGGTTTCCTGGCTTGGGCTGCTCATCGCGAACTGAAGGACAACATGCTGGCGGTGCTGGCGGATTCGCCTAGTCTGGCGCGCTCGCAGAAGCGCGACGCCATTGCCTTCGCGGAGGAGCAAGGCATTCCGCTGCTCATTATTGACACTGCGGAGATGGAACGCCCCGAGTACCGCCGCAACGATCAGGCGCGCTGTTTCCACTGCAAGGATGAGCTCTTTACAGTAATGGAGCAGTATCGCCGGGAGCGAGGTTTCGATTGCATTGCCTATGGCGTCAATGTGGACGATCAGGGCGACTTTCGTCCCGGTCAAGAAGCAGCGCGCCGGCACTGGGTTGCGGCTCCGCTGCTGGATGCCGGCCTGACGAAGCGAGAAATCCGGCAGCTCGCCCAGCAAGCAGGATTGCGGATCTGGAACAAACCTGCATCGCCGTGCCTATCTTCGCGGATTGAATACGGCCGCACGGTAACGCGCGAAGCGCTTTCCGCAGTTGAGCAGGGCGAAGAATCGCTGCGAGAACTCGGCTTCGTCCAGTTCCGGGTGCGTCATCACGGGCAGATTGTCCGTATTGAGATCGCACGGGAAGAGCTGCCACGTGCTCTGACCACGGAAATGGCCGCAAAATTCACGCGCATCTTTAAGGCACTCGGCTTTTCCTACGTTACGCTGGATCTCGAGGGCTTTCGCTCCGGTTCGATGAATGCCTTGCTTCCCGCCCACTCCCTGCGGACAACTGGCGAATAGCCGCTCTCGTCGGCATTTGGAATTCCAGCCAAACTGGGCCTCCATGAGATAATCAGAGTTTAAGTCCCTCCCCAAAAGGTGGATTCTGGCTTGTCTTTGAGACGATTGGCAGTCTTGCTCTTACTGTTGTGCGTTGCCGCTTCAGCACAGTCGAATGTCCCCCCCGTTTCTCCCGATGTTGCAGAGCGCGCGCAGCGGCAGATCAGGGCCTATTTCAACATCCCTCCTGACGTGGTCGTTACCCTGGGTGCACCAACCGCCAGCGAATTTCCCAACTACGAACTCCTGCCGGTGACGATGAGCCGTGGCGGCAAGAACCAGAAGGCCGAGTTTCTGCTCTCCAACGATGGGAAAACGCTGATCCGGTTTACCAGGCTGGATTTGACCAAGGACATTTACGCCGAGACGATGAACAAGATCAGCCTCGCAGACCGGCCGGTGCGCGGTAATCCCAACGCCAAGGTCACCATCGTCAACTTCGATGATTTTGAATGCCCGTTCTGCGCGCGCATGCACAGCACTTTGATCAGCCAGATCCTTCCCCAGTATGGCGACAAGGTGAAAATCGTCTACAAGGATTTTCCGCTGCTTTCGATTCATCCCTGGGCGCAACACGCGGCCAATGACGCTAATTGTCTGGCGAAGGAGAATGGCACCGCGTATTGGGAGCTGGTGGACTATATGCACGCCAACCAGCGCTCCATCAGCGGGTCGCAACAGAACGTTCAAAGCGCGTTCACCGAACTGGATAAGCAGACGTTGGACTTCGGAAAAAAGAACGGCGCCGACATGACGCGGTTGCAGGCGTGCATCAAGGCGCAATCTGACGCCACCGTGAAGGCGTCGATGGCCGAGGGTGACTCGCTTGGAGTGAGCGCCACGCCAACCGTTTTTATTAACGGAGAGCGCCTGGAGGGCGCACTGGATGCGGATGAGGTGAGGGCAGCGCTGAACCGTCAGCTACTTGCAGCGGGTGTCCAGCCGCCGCCTGCGCCGTCCGCCCCGCCTGCCGCAGCGAAACAGGAAGCGACCAGCAAGTAGATCGCGGAGCGGCTTGTCTCTGGCAAGCAATCTCTTGGAAGCTGAGCACGGGAACTTCGAGTAGCCGCTTCGGCCCATTTTGCCTCCCAGGAGGGAGAAGTTTGCAAGCTAAAAGCAAGGGTAAGAAAGACCTCGCCATCGCAGCTGTATTGTTTGGCGCCTGCTTGTTGCTGGCGGGAGTTGGTTGTTCCAGCAAACAGGCGGGCGATGACGTGATGGCCACCGTGAATGGCCGCAAGATCACCCGTACTGAGGTCCAGAAATACTACGATAACCAGGTCGCCGACTCGCCCCAGAAGCCCGGCCTGGAGCAGGCGGACACGCTTCGGCTGAACATCCTGCGCGAGCTGATTGATAACGAAATCCTTATGCAACGGGCGGAAAAGCTGGGCTTACTGGCCACTGACGAGGAGGTCAATGCTAAGCTGGCGGAAATCAAGGCGCCCTATACCCAGGAAGAATTCAATAAGCGGCTGAAGGACAGGCAACTGACGCTCGAGGACTTCAAACGCGACCTGCGCCGTTCGTTGACCATCGACAAGGTGATCAATAAGGAAGTCACCTCCAAGATCAATATTTCCGACGAGGACATTACCAATTACTACAACCAGCACAAGGCCGAGTTCAATCTGATCGAGCCGCAGTATCATCTTGCCCAAATTCTGGTTACTTCGCAGCCGAATCCGCAAGTGAAGAACATGAAAGCGCAGAATGAAGCCGAGGCGCGCAAGAAGATCCAGATGGTGGAGAACCGCCTGGACAGTGGTGAGGACTTCGCCACCGTGGCCATGGCTTATTCAGAGCAGCCGGAGACAGCACAGAATGGCGGCGACCTCGGATTTATTGCCGAGTCGTCCCTGAAGGCGGATAAAACCGCTTTCGATGCCATCAGCAAGCTGAAGCCAGGGCAGTACAGCGCGATTTTGCCTGTGTCCGATCCCAATAGCCATCAGGTTTTCGGCTTTCGCATTGTGAAGATGATCAGCAAGGAAGTGGCCGGACAGCGCGAGCTGAAAGATCCCCGGGTTCAGCAAGCCATACGGGAGCAGCTTCGCGATCGCCGCGAGCAACTGCTGAAAGCTGCCTATTACGAATCTATCCGCGACAAAGCCACGGTACAAAACTATTTTGCCGAACAACTTCTGAAACAGGCCGCCACCATGAAATAACGGCGGAAGCAAACCAGCCGCAAGATCCAGCCATACGAAAGAAGCCGGAGCTGTTAAGCTCCGGCTTCTGAGTCTGCATTGAACTGAGAGTTCGAACGCCGATTAGAACAGCTTGCGGCGCAGGAGTCCGGCGAGGCCAAGAATTCCAGATCCCATCAACAGGATGCTGCTGGGCTCAGGAGTGGTGCCGATCGTGGTGGTGCCGCCGCTAATCGTGAACGCTTCCGAAGGAATCGTGCCGATGCCCTCGTTCAGCATACCCGTCGACGGGCAGCCGCCCGACATGCAGCCGACGCCGGAGTTCTCATCCCAGAAGGACTGGGTGCCGAACGCGGTCGTGCCGTTCTGCAGGGTCAGCCAGTAGTTGCCGCTCACGGCCGGGCCGCTGAAGGCCCACGACTCGTCGCAAACGTTGTAGCCGTACTGGGTGTTGGTGAAGCAGTTGCTGGTTGAGGGGGCGCCCAGCGTGGTGTCGAATACATCGGTGCCGAAAGGCGTGGTGCCGATGCTTAGTTCAACGCCAGTGATGGAATCGCCAGGAGCGATCCAGAACCATCCCGAAAAGCCGCCAACGGTGCCGTTAGCGGTGAAGCTCTGGGAATTCTGGAAGCCGCCGGAATAGGCCCACGCGTCTGTGGTGCCGTTTACCGGACCGTTCTCATACAGCGTCTGCGACATAGCCGGGATAGCAGCCAATGTCAAGCACAGTGCGAGCAGTGATAGCGAAGCGAATTTCAAAGCAGAACCCTCCTTTTTAGGTTCAGAGTAGAGACAAAAAATCGGAATAAGTATCGTACTCACCCGAAGCAATCTGGTTCATCGCGAGCCCTTACACCGTCTGCACAGCTGACGGAGTGGCGTACGATGCTTGGTTCGCATCGATGAGCTATTCGACGGCATAACGCCTCGGCTCGAAGAAATAAAGCCAATGAGCAGCGCCGCACGAGCCAAGGACCAGGAGATCGGCGCTGAACTTAGCACAGGGAATAACAGCTTCTACTCACCGTTGGCCCACCTACCAATCTGTTTGGTCCAATTCGGGAAGTACCCTGCGTTACTGCACGACAACTTCGTCGATTAAGCAATTGCAATTCTGCTGCCGCTTTAAGTCGCTGAAAGTAGTGAGTCTGAATTGGAAGTTGCTGCAAGAGCTTGCGATAAAGTTCTTAGCATTTTCCCGTGAGTCTTGGAAAATTCCCGTATTGGGAATAGTTCATACGACTATAGTCGTAGCTTAGTTCCTATAGGTTTGGCAATGAAACGGATGAATAATAAGTACCCGCGAGACTAGCGGCGTGCGGCATTTCCCAAAATGGGAATTGTGTTTACATGCAAGTTAGCGCATAACACGAACTAGCCGGAGTTATGAATAGTTGCTGAAGTCATAGGCAACAGCCAGACTAGTGACGCCTACCCAGCTATATTCGATCTTGAATAGTTCAAGACGATTAACGAGGGCTAGCACTTGCTGTTTCGTATAACCAGATTGCAATACGATTGAGAACACACCTGCCGACCCAGCAAAATCGGGCTTCCACAATTATGGATCAGCTTGGTTTTCCAGTGGCTTGGGTATCGCAACATTATAGGCAGCCGAGAGCTGTCAGCCCGCAGCTGTCAGCCATCAGCCATGATCGTCATGCAGAGAACGTTCTGCGGCGAATCCTCGCCCCAGATGGGCAAATCTTCTGATTAGAAAGGGGAAGCTAGCTGGAGACACTTCCCGCTTTAAGCAATCGTTGCCGTCCGTCTGGTGGTGGAGTGACACCCAGATTAGCCGATGGCTAACGGCTGACAGCGGAGAGCTATTCAATAATTGCCAGCGTATCGCCGGCATTGACCGTTGAACCGTCTGCAGTCAGGATCTTCTGCACCCGGCCGTCCTTCGGCGACTTCATTTCGTTC
Source organism: uncultured Acidobacteriaceae bacterium (assembly GCA_963785825.1). Taxonomy (GTDB): domain Bacteria; phylum Acidobacteriota; class Terriglobia; order Terriglobales; family Acidobacteriaceae; genus Bog-257. The sequence goes on from CAWAWQ010000007.1 coordinate 15,664, forward strand.
TGCATCTTCATAGCTTCCATGACGACGATGCCTTGTCCTGCCTTGACCTCGTCGTTCTCGTTGACCAGGACGCGAACGATCTTACCGGGCATGGGAGCTTTCACCTTCTGCGGGCCGGCTTCGGCCCCGGCGATGGCGCGACGAGTGCGCAAAGAGCGAGGATCCTGCACATCCACGGCGTAGCGGGCGCTGCCGATGACCATGTGCAGTTCGCCTTGCAGCGAGCGTTCACGTTTGATCTCGTAAGCCTTGTCGCCGACCAGAACGGAAAGCACATCGCGTGCGGTGAGCGTCGCGTCGGCCTCGAGTGCCTGGCCGTCGACTTTGCACCGCCAGGTCTTCTCGCCGCGGGTTAATTCCACCTGATGGGTCTTGCCGTCAACGATGATGTCGTAAGTCATAAAGGCAGCAACTAGTCTTACGAAAGCAATACACAGTGTGTTTCCCGCGTTAGCGGACAAGCACGCAGCCGTTTGCTTCTAGATTAGCCTCAAGCAACAAAGAAATGGCGTCACGCAGATTTTCGTGGGCTTCGTCCAAAGTGTCGCCCTGCGAAATCGCGCCCGGCAACTCCTCAACGTAGGCGACCTAACCCCCGCCTTCCGATTCTGGGACTTCCTCAAACACGGCAGTGAGCACCGCCTCCATATGTGTCTCCTCAATGATTATAGGATGGACAATTCTCCACCATACTATCGTTCGCGGACCGCTTCCGTACGAGCTATCTGCTTCCAATTGGAGACTCGCAGGGACGGGGCATGACCATTGGTTACTGCAGTCGCCGTGCCACCCGATGATTCGGTGCTTGCGAAGATAGCGGCGCCGATAGCAGCCATGATGGGACGGCGCACATCCGTCTCGTTGCTCGGTTTCTGCAGCAGGCGATCGAGGAAGCCGGTGTCGAGATTGCCGGCAAGGAAATCCGGGTCCTTCAGAATGCGGCGGAACAGCGAGGTGTTGGTCTTGATGCCGCCCACAAAGTACTCATAGAGCGCCCGTAAAAGGCGATGGATGGCCTGCTGGCGGTCCTCGCCGTAGCCGATCAGCTTGGCCAGGAGCGGATCGTATTCAATGGGAACCGTCCAGCCCTCGTACATACCGCTGTCGCGGCGAATGCCGGGGCCAGAAGGCGATATCAAGCGCGTGATCTGCCCCGGTGAAGGGAAGAAATTGTTATCGGGGTCTTCGGCATAGATGCGGCACTCGATGGCATGCCCGCGCAACGCGATGTTTTCCTGGCGGAAGGGTAGCTCTTCGCCCGCCGCCACTCGCATCTGGAGGTGCACCAGATCGAGGCCGGTCACCAGTTCGGTCACAGGATGCTCCACCTGCAAACGCGTGTTCATCTCCAGGAAGAAGAAGTTGCGCTGCTGATCAACGAGAAACTCGATGGTTCCGGCATTGTGGTAATTGGCGGCCTTGGCCACACGCACCGCGATTTCGCCCATGCGACGGCGCATGTCTTCGTCCACAATGGGCGAAGGCGACTCTTCCATTACCTTCTGGTGGCGCCGCTGCACCGAACATTCGCGCTCGCCCAGATAGACGACGTTGCCGTGCTCGTCGCCGAAGATCTGCATCTCGACGTGGCGTGGATTGACGATGAACTTCTCGAGATAAACTTCGTTGTCGCCGAAGGAGCGCTGGGCCTCGCTGCGCGCGTTCTCGTAGGCAGAATGCAGCTCGGCCGGCGAGCTGACCATGCGCATGCCTTTGCCGCCTCCGCCGGCCGCGGCTTTCAGCATCACCGGATAGCCGATCTGCTCGGCTAGCCGCTCAGCGGCATCGATGTCCAGGCCCCGCTCGCTGCCGGGAACAAACGGGACGCCGGCGCGTTTCATGTTTTGCCGGGCACGCGTCTTGGAGCCCATCATCTCCATCGACTCAGGCGACGGCCCGATGAACTTAATACCAGCATCCGCACAGGCTCGTGCAAAGCGCGCGTTCTCGGAGAGGAAGCCGTAGCCGGGGTGGATGGCCTCCGCCTGGCTGCGGCGCGCCACATCGAGAATCTTGCCGATGTTGAGATAGGACTCGCTGGCGGTCGCCGGACCAATATGGTAGGCGTAGTCGGCCTTGCGCACATGTAGCGCCTTGCGGTCAACGTCCGAGAAGACCACGACCGACTCGATGCCCATCTCGCGGCAGGCGCGAATGATGCGCACCGCGATTTCCCCGCGATTGGCAATTAGAACCCGTTTGAACATGGGAGGCCTCAGCGAAGAAGGATTGTACTGTAGCGACCCCGAGCGGGGGGAGGGGCAAGGCGCAGGAGGCGTTGTCCTGAAGCTTCAAAGGGCGGTATCGAGATTCGCTGACGGCTGAAAGCCCTGTTCTGGCTAACGGCGCTCAGCGTATCGTATGGCGTATCGTCCGTCGTATTTCCTACCTCGGTCCTACTGAATGAAATGGCACCAAGCGGTTTACTTCTTGCTGTTGGTTTTTGCTTGACTTTTGTTGATAGTAGCGTAACTATTCGCACGACGCTTCTCAAAGTGCCGTCCCGGCCAGCCCGGCACTGGTCTGTAGTTGGGAGGCGCCTCGCGAAGACATGTAATTTTCCCGACCAACTATCGGGACTTGGAGGTGCGTATGTTGTTATCCCTCACGGGTCCTCACTTTGCGTTTGCGGCAAGAGTGTTTTTCCTGATCGTAGTGCTCTGCGGAAACGTGATCGCTTCGGAGCTTACCGTCACCAGGAAACCCGCGCCGGATCGTGGAGGGGCATACGGGATGCTTTGTCCTCCCAATTTTCACCGAGCCAGCGGTGAAAAACAGGATTTCAACACCGACAGTAAGGGAAATCCGCAGAAATATGGCGATGACGAGAAGCGGATGCTCTACTACGAAGGCGAGACTAAGCTCGTCCTTACCGCGGATGATGGTTCGAAGACAGACTTGAAAGTCGTGGAGTGGTGCAAAGCCCAGGAACCGTTCGACAAGGGGGAAGGACTAGCAGACCGCTTCATCCCTAAGGACTATTTCGCGTATGAAATTTTCACGAGCAACGGCGATATCGAGGTTTCGCAGGTCCCTCCCGATCAGCACCTTTGACCCTTTGCCAACGGACGCAACCTCGGTTCGGGGTTGGAGCCAGAGACCACTGAGGCGCTCCAGAGGGCCAAGAAGCTGCCCACCAGGATTGACTGGATTTCCGGTAATCCTAAGGACCGCAGCAGTAATCAGGACGAGGATTATCGCAAAGTCATTTACGAACTGAAGGACAATCCCACGAGCATAGCCCCGCCTGGGACGATTAGTAAGGGAACGGACGGGAAATATACCTACACCGGCAGCTTTCGGAACTCGAGGGGGAAACTGGTTCAGGCCAAAGACCTCACTGCCGAAGACAAGAAAAAAATCGAGGCTGACTTTGAGCAGGAACGCTCGAACATCATGAACGAATATCCCGGGATTTTGGCTTATCTGGTGCGTCCCCCATCAAGTTTCTACGGAGCGGGTTGCGACAACGACGCTGACGGGGATGGCATTCAGAACGGCTGGGACAACTGCCCCAATACCTACAATCCCGATCAGGCTGACTCGCAGGGCAATGGGATTGGAGATGTCTGCCGCACTGCGTTAGCTTGCGACACTGATCGGAACCATATCATCGACCTGTATGACATCAGTGAGATTCTGGTCTCGAGCGGCCTCCCGGTTGCTCAATTCGAACTCGATCCCCGCGATCCCGATGGTGATGGCATTATCACGAACAACGATGCGCAGATTTGTAGCCAGCGGTGTAGTCATCCGAACTGCGCTCCGTGATCGTAGGACAATGGCCGCCGTAGCGTGATCTTCTAAGAACAAAACGCCCCTTCTCGCGAAGGGGCGTGGGAACAACACCAAAGAGTCCGTTGAGGGTTGGTGCTATTGCGTGCTCTCGGTGGTGATAATACCGGTAGGTCCGGCCTTCTCGAGCTTGCGTTTCTTGGTCGCCATGGTCTTGTCGACCCAGTCGTCGGCGGTCTTCAGATCCGCCTTGCGCGCGTCGGGGTTGTCGCACTCGTACTCGGCACGCTGGCGATAGAGCAGGTTCAGGTAGGCCATGGCGTCATCGTAGTCGGGACGCAACTCCAAAGCCTTTTGCAGGTTCTGGATGCCATCCTCCACTTTCCGCGCATTCGTTTCCTTGAGCTGCTGACAGGCTTTCTTGTCCTTCAGTTCATCGGTGGGCTTCAGGCCTAGCTCGGCGCGGGCCTTCTGGTCGGGCTGATACGCTTCCATCCAGTCGATTACGGCCAGCGAGTAGTACGTTTCCGGATCGTTGGGATCGAGCTGCGCAATCTGCTGGTAATAATCCTTAGCCTGATCGAACTTCTTCTGCTGGAAATAAAGCGAAGCGATGCCCTTCAGACTATGGATCTGCTGCTCTTTGGGGGGATGCTGGTTCAGGACTTGCTTGAAAACGTCAATAGCCTGTTCAGCATAGCGGTTGTTGTCGGGAGAATCGGCGCCCGGGATGTATTGCTGGGCATACGCGGTTGCCAAATAAAGACGGGCATTGGTCAAGCTGGGATCCAGATCAACCGCGTCCTTAAAATGTTCGATCGCCTCTTCGTATTTTGCGTTTTTGTAGGACTGCACGCCCTTGTTGAGCTGGTCGCGCGCTCTCAGCTTGTTGCAGCCAACCGCCGAGAACAGTGCGAGCAGGACCGCAAGTACCGTCAGTACTCGTCCGCTCTTGTTCATGGTTGATATCACTCTCCGTTGCATTATTCGGGTTCCGAGGGACGGCGGGACGCTGCTTTGGCGCCCCGCTCATCCAGAAGGAGGGATGTTGCCCGAATCAGTTCCTTGCTACGGGTAGGATTAACCGCCGGCCTCAATCTTGGCCGTGATCAACCCAACCTTATCGACACCGGCAGCGTGCGCGATGTCGATGACCTGTGCCACGTCGTTAAAAGGAAGGTCCGTGTCCGCCTTGACGAACATCACTTTTTCCGCGCGAGTCTTGAAGATGTCATTGAGACGGCCTTCCAAGGTCTCCCACGTGACGTCGTCCTGGTTGATCTTGAGGGCAGGCTTGTCGCCGGCGCCCTTAAGGACCTGCACCACGATGGTGCGATCGTTGCTTGGCGGTATCTGCTGCTTGTCCTTGGGCGGCTGGGGAACCAGCGCGTCCAGTCCCTTCGGTGTCAGGGGCGTGATCACCATGAAGATGATCAGCAGCACCAGCAACACGTCAATCAGCGGGGTTACGTTGATATCGGCTGAGGGCCCGCTGGACCCTCCCAGTGCCATTGACATAAATCACTCCCTACGGGGCGCCAGCGCCCGTGGTGCTGGGGGCGCCCGTCGGCGGTTTCTTGTTCGCCGGATTAGTTTGTGTCTGCTCGGTCAACAGGCCTACATCATCCACGCCAGCGGAGCGGACGTTGTCCACTACGTCGACCACAGCTCCGTACTTGGCGCGCATGTCAGCCCGGATGAAGACCCGCTTGTCCACCTTGTTGGCCAGGCGGTCCTTCACCTTGTTGGTCAGATCGTCGGCCTTAATACGGTCGCTGCCGAAAAAGATCTGGCCGTCGCGCATGACGGCTATCAACAGGGCGTCTTCCTTGTCGGCATCGGGCATGGGTACGGGATTATTTACTTTCGCCATGTCCACGCTCACGCCCTTCTGCAACATGGGGGTGATGACCATGAAGATGATGAGCAGCACCAGCATCACGTCCACCATCGGGGTGACGTTGATATTGGAATTAACCTTGCTGCCTTCGTTACGAACTGCGAGTGCCATAAAAATTCACCCTCCCGTCGGCTGGAATAGGCTCAGCTACCGAGCCGGATTCCAGTTACCGGCGAACCCCGCGGCGCTTCAGGAAATAATCGATCAGCTCGCTGGAGCTGTTGTCCATTTCCACGTCGAAGGCTTCCACCTTATTGGTGAAGTAGTTGAACATCATGACGGCTGGAATCGCAACGAACAGTCCGACAGCCGTGGTCACTAGGGCTTCCGAAATACCGCCCGCGACCGCGCCCAGTCCGGTGGCCTTCTGCGAGGAAATCTCCCGGAAGGCATTCATAATACCGACCACGGTACCGAACAGCCCGACGAAGGGAGCGGTGGAACCGATGGTTGCCAGCCCGCCCAAGCCGCGCTTCAGTTCGGCGTGAACGATCGCCTCGGCACGCTCAAGGGCGCGCTTGGAGGCTTCAATCTGTTCGCCAGGAATATCGCTAGAGTCACCATGGGCCTTGAATTCCTGCAGCCCGGCGGTGACCACCTTGGCCAGGTGGCTCTTCTTGTTGCGCTCGGCCACTTTGATGGCTTCGTCGATCTTGCCTTCGCGCAGGGCGCCGGCAACGGCAGGGGCAAAAGCTCGCGACTGCTTGCGAGCGGCGCTGAACGCCAAGGCCCGGTCAATCATCACGCCGATGGACCATCCCGACATGACGAACAGAATCATGACGACGATTCTCGCCAGCCACCCCATTTGCTTCCACAGGGAGAGAGGGTCCCAACCTACCGCCGCCTCTTGGAACATCCAGGCGGCGGCCGCGGGAACGTGGCTGGAGGCATACGTAGCAAGGTTAGCTAGAAATAGAAACATGAGTTGACTTTTCCTCCTCGGAGCTTTCGGTTACAGCAGAACACAAGGTTACTGCGAATGATTCGAGCTTTGGATCCGACACTCTTCGCTCGGCCGGAAACCGCAGCAGCTTACGAGCGAAAAAAACTTCAGTTGTACCGGTCGCGTTCCTGAGCTGCGCGACCGGCTTCGAGCTTAGATGCAACCTATGGCGTACTCCGGAGTCTATCCACCCGACAAAGTGAAGTTCACATTGATCGTGGTCTCCACTTCCACCGGTTCGCCATTGAGATAATAAGGCTTATAGCGCCACTCCTTTACCGCTTCCAGCGCCGCATTGGTCAGCATCGGGTGCCCACTGACTACGTGCAGGTTCTGGATGCTGCCGTCCTTGCCGATCAGCGCCTGGAGCACAACCACTCCCTGGATACGCGCCTGGCGAGCCAGCGGCGGATACTGCGGCTGCACTTTGTGGATCAGCAGTCCCTGGGAAACGCCCTGAGATACCCGAACGCGCTGCGGCGTCGCTGCTTTGGGCACGGCGGTAGGCATGTTGCCCAGCACGCTGCTCATCACGCCACCCATGGCGCCACCCGGAACGCCACCCGGAACGCCACCCACCACACCGGCGGGGCCGGTGGTCGGCGGTGGCTCATCCTCTTTAATCATCTGAATTTTCTTAGGGATGGCGGTAGGCGTCTTCAACTGCCCGTTGTCCAGCTCGCTTTGGATCTTCTTGACTACTACTGGAGCGGCGGCTGGCGGTGGCGGAGGCGGAGGTGGAGGCGGTGGAGCGACCAGGAACGTCATCAGTTGCTGCCGCGGCAATGCTTCAGTGAAGATTAGTGGCAGGAGGACCAAAACACCGAGGAGCAAAATTTCCAGTACAAAAGAGAGCGCGGTGGTGGCTCCTCGCCTGGTTTTGAGTCTGCCTCCCGATTCTACGAGGCTGTCTTCAAACATACCTGTTCTCCGAAGAACTCTCTATGACTTAGACACCGGGTTTCCAGTATTTGTGCCCAGAAAGCAAAGCTGGCGCTGAAAATTTTGCGGCCCGGAAGAGGCAACCTGGACGAGACGCGCTGCGCCTTGTGGAAAACAACGAGCCGCAGTATACACCCGGGCGGGGGAGTTGGGCAGCAAATGACGATAAACCCGACTGATTGGAGGTGGGAGGCAGACGGCCCGAGTCGAGGAGCCTTTCCAATACTGGCTCCTCGACCATGGGCGCGCTCGTGCTTACGCCTTCACTTTGACCTTCGTGTCCCGCGACTTCTCCCGTGTCGAACTCATACGCTGTGCGGCAGCCTTTCCGGCCTTGCGGGCCCGCCAATCCTGGTAAGAGACCAGCATGGGAGCGGCGATCGCGATGGACGAATAGGTTCCAATCAGGATACCGATCACCAGGGCCAGCGAAAAGTTGCGCAGCACCTCGCCACCGAAAATATAGAGCGATAGCACCGTCAGGAATGTCAATCCTGAGGTCAGAATGGTCCGGCTCAGCGTCTGGTTGATGCTCTTGTTGACGATGTCGGCCAGCGGCTCGCGGCGCAGCAGCTTAATATTCTCGCGGATACGGTCGAAGACGACGATGGTATCGTTCATGGAATAGCCGATCAGGGTCAGGATGGCGGCGATTACCGTCAGGCTGATTTCCTTATCGAGCAGCGAGAAGAAGCCTACGGTGATGATGGTGTCGTGCAAGCAGGCGACCACCGCCCCCACCCCGTAAATCATCTCAAACCGGAACCACAGGTACACCAACATTCCGCCCAGCGAGTACAGGGTTGCCATGATGGCTTGGCGACGAAGCTGCGAGCCGACCTGCGGCCCCACGATCTCGACGTTACGCACCACAAACCCGGAGGTAAAGAAGTCCTGGCTGACGGCGCTGATCACCTCCGCGGGAGCCACTCCCCGCAATTCATCGATCGAGTTGAGAATTCCGCCTCGTTCCTTGTTGCGGAAATCCTCGATCTGGCGCGCAATTGTGGCATAGCGCTGGTCAGCGTCGGTGCCCAGATGCAGCGGGTCCTTCTGCATCAGATACTGCTGCAGGCTCGCCTCGCCGGTGTTGTTGAGGTCCTGCTTGCCGGCAGCCGCCGCGGGAGGCTCAAGTGCACGGATAATCGTGTTCTTGCCCTTATCGAGCGCCGCTTCGCTGGTCTCCTGCATGCCCAGGTCCACCAGCACCTCGTTGTCAGAGGTGGGACCGAAGCGCTGGATGCGCGGATTGTGCAGTCCGGCGCGGTCCATGTCGTGGCGAATCTGGTCAAGGTTTGGCGTCTGCGCGAACTTCACGTAGACCAGCGTTCCGCCGCGGAACTCCACCCCCAGCGGGATGTGATGCCAGAACAGCATGGAGCAAATTCCGGCGACGCTGAAGATCAGCGAGAAGGCAAGGAAGTACCACTTCTTGCCAAGAAAATCGATGTTGGTATTACGAAATAACTCCACCGCTAGCCCCTTAAGAAATCCTTTTCACCACAGAGACACAGAGGCACAGAGAAGAAGAATTCAGAAAATAAAACTCTGTGCCTCTGTGTCTCTGTGGTGATCATTCCCTTATATGCTCAATGCCTCGCCGCGCTGGTGGCGGTTGAGGATGGCTTCGAAAATCACGCGCGAAACGAACACCGACGTGAACAGATTGGCCGCCAGACCAAAGCTCAGGGTCACGGCAAATCCGCGCACCGGCCCGGTTCCGAACAGGAACAGGATGATGGCGGAAACAATCGTCGTCACGTGCGTATCAAGAATCGTCGTCCAGGCATGGGCAAAGCCCTGGTCCACGGCCGAGGGCGGCGTCTTGCCGTGCCGCAGCTCTTCGCGTATTCGCTCAAAGATCAGGACGTTCGAGTCCACACCCATACCGACGGTAAGAATCACACCCGCGATTCCCGGCAGCGTGAGCGTTGCTCCGCTGAAGCCCAGGAACCCGAGCAGGATGACCAGGTTCAGGGTCAACCCAAGATCGGCGTTGATGCCCGCGGCGCGATAGTAGACCAGCATAAATACCATCACAACCACGAAACCGATCACCGCAGCGCGCACGCCCTCACGGATAGAATCGGCCCCGAGCGACGGACCCACGGTGACTTCCTGCAGGTATTTGATTCCGGCGGGTAGCGCGCCTGAGCGTAAGGTTAAAGCCAGGTCGCGCGTCTCCTGCGGACTAAACGAGCCGGTGATGCGACCGGTGTCGTGAATCTGCTCCTGGATGGTGGCCACCGACTTCACTCGGTTATCCAGCACCACCGCCAACTTGTCGCCAACGTGGGCACCAGTAAACGCCGCAAAGCGCCGTCCGCCTTCACCCGTCAAAGTGAAGTTCACATCCGGACGCCCGTTCTCGTCCGTGCCGGCATCGGCCGAGCGCAAGTCACTGCCGCTAACCGCCGGGACGCGGCTGATGAGCCAATAGGCTTCGCCGCTCTCGTCCTGGCCATGAGCGCCGTTGGAGCCCTTCATCAGCACGGAGTCGGGGGGAAGCACGCCGTTGTTGGCCTGCATGGCCGCCTGCTCGCTCTGGTAAGGGCCGCTGATCGCCTGCCGGATTTCCAGCATGGCGGTCGACTGCATGATCTCCTTCACGCGGGCCGGATCGTCCACGCCGGGCAGCTGCACCAGGATCTGGTAATCGCCCAGCCCGTGCTCCTGGATGACTGGCTCGGAGACGCCGAGCTGGTCAATGCGGTTGCGGATGGTCTCGATCGCCTGCTGCACCGCCTTCTTCTTGGTGTCGTTCGCAATCGACGGCTTCAGAGTGAGCGTCCAGGCATTCTGCGCGCCGGAAGTCAGGTCGTACTCGGGAAACTTTTCGGTGACGATCCGCCTCAACTCACCGGAGGACTCGGGCGGAACGCCCTTGACGGCGATCAGCTCAGGATGGTTCGGATCCGGCTTGGTGATCTCGCCGTAGGCGATGTTGGCCTTCTTGAGATCTTCCTTCAGCTGCTCGACGGTGCGGTCGGTGTCGGCATTGATGGCGTCATTCACCTGCACTTGCAGGATCAGGTGGGTGCCGCCCTTCAGATCAAGCCCCAGGTGGATACGCTGTTGCAACGCGGCAACCAGGCCTTTTCCGCTTAGACTGCCGGGAATGCCGAAGATGCCGACCAGGAAGAAGATCAGCACCGCAATAATCAGGATGGTTTTAGCGAGAAGATTTTTGTTCATGAAACTGCGACCCTGTTACGACTTGGGATGGTCCTCCGGCGTGGTTAAGGTGACGATGGAGGAGCGGGTTACTTCAATCTTGAGATTGTCGGGAGGGACCCGCAGGATAACGGCGTCGTCTTTGACCGACATGATGGCGCCGGTCAGGCCACCGCTGGTGACCACTCTATCCCCCGGCTTGATCTGCCCCAGCATTGCCTGCCATTTCTTTTGCCGGCGCTGCTGCGGCATGATCAGGAGAACGTAGAAGACGGCGAAGATGGCCACCATCATCAAGATGGGGGCGGAGCCGCCGAAACCCGGCGCGAACAAAGCTAGCTGTATGACCATTCGTCTTTAATCTTTCGTCAAGCCGCCGTCGGCAGGCGCAGACTTCGACTCAAATATTTCTCTGGAAGCTAATCCATTTGCCCACGCGCCGCGTGCGGACACATTCCATCCCTCGCTCGCGCGACACTCTGGGATGTTCGGGGACTTCCAACTACACCAGGATCTCCGCCCCTGGGCCGCACCCGGTTCGGTGCGGATTGAGCGGGTCGCCAGGCACCCTGGCCGGCGCCATCTCAGAAGGGTTTTCCCTGATTTGCTATTCTATCGCGCTTTGCGGAATTCTGGGAATCCCGAAACAAAGATATCGCACCATTCACCCCAGCTCACCCATTGATCGATACCCATTCTCTGCCCTGTGACCCCGGTCACTGCGCTTCCTGCCCCGAAAGCGCCAGCATGAAGGTTACCGAGAGAGGTCCTCATGCTGAGCAAGACCATCATCGAGCCATTTCGCATTAAGAGCGTGGAACCCATCCGCTGGACCAGGCGCGAGGAACGCGAAGAGCTGCTGCGAGCCGCGCACTACAATCTTTTTCTGCTTCCTGCGGACGACGTACTGATCGACCTGCTCACCGATTCCGGCACCGGTGCGATGTCCACCCGGCAATGGGCGGCGGTGATGCTGGGGGACGAAAGCTATGCCGGCAGCCGCAGCTTCGATCACTTTCGCGACTCGATCCAGGACATTTTTGGCTACCGCCACGTGATCCCCACCCACCAGGGGCGCGCCGCCGAACGGATTCTGTTTAGCGTGACTTGCAAGAAGGGCGATGTCGTCCCCAACAACGCCCACTTCGACACCACGCGGGCGAATATCGAATTCGTCGGAGCCGAAGCGGTCGACCTGCCCATAGCCGAAGCGCGGCAGCCTGCAGCCTGGCATCCCTTCAAGGGAAATATGGACGTGGCGGCTCTCGAGGAGCTGATTGCGCGCGTTGGGCGCGAACGCATTCCTCTGGTCATGCTCACGATCACCAACAACTCCGGGGGAGGGCAGCCGGTCTCGATGGAGAATGCCCGCGCGGTGAGCGCGGTCTGCCGCAAGCATCGCGTTCCGCTCTATTTCGACGCCTGCCGATTTGCCGAAAACGCCTACTTCATCAAGTTGCGCGAGGACGGTTATGGCGGCAAAACCCCCAAGCAGATTGCGCAGGAGATGTTCGCGCTCGGCGACGGCTGCACCATGTCTGCGAAGAAAGACGGCATGGCAAACATCGGCGGATTCCTCTGCACCAATGATGGAGTACTGGCCGGCCAGGAGAAGGACCTGCTGATTCTCACCGAGGGCTACCCCACCTATGGAGGGCTTGCCGGCCGCGATCTGGAGGCCATTGCCGTCGGTGTGCAGGAGTCGCTCGAAGAGGATTACTTGCGGTATCGAATCGCCTCCACCGCTTATCTTGGCAATCATCTCGCGGAGCATGGAGTCCCGATCGTGCAGCCGCCAGGTGGGCACGCCATCTATCTCGATTCGCGGGCCTTCCTGCCGCACATTCCGCTGGAGCAGTTTCCCGGAGTCGCGCTGGCCACGGAACTCTATCTCGAAGGTGGAATCCGTACCGTCGAGATCGGCTCGTTGATGTTCGGAGCGGCGGCCAAGATGGACCTGGTGCGGCTGGCGATTCCTCGCCGGGTCTACACCCAAAGCCACATTGACTACGTGATCGAGGTGATCCTGGCGGTGTGGCAGCGGCGGGAGCAGATTCAGGGCATGCGGCTAACCTACGAAGCACCCTTCCTGCGCCACTTCACCGCACATTTGGAGCCGATCGAGGTTGCTCAGCCGGTGGGGTGAACAGGAACCTCTACTGCGGCGGCGGCGTAGTGGGTTGATATCCATGCTTGCCTACAGCAGCTTCGCCGGGCCTCAATTTGCGGCAGCAGCCGCTCGCCATGTCGCCTTGCGGCAGGTTGACCTGGGCAGAATAGGGAAAGGTCTTCTTCTTCACTGGGTCAGTACAGGCAGACTTCTGCACCGTGGCTGACAGGGCGTAGGCTCCGTTCATACGCCCCAGGTCGTCGGCCCGGTGCCACGCCCAAACCTTCTCGTCCGGAACCCAGTAAAAATCGCCGAGGAAATAATGGTCCGGCTCATTGACTGAGATATACCGGGCTTCGCCGTTGATGAACTGAATGCTCCACTCCGGGCCGTGACCGAAGCACACCATGTCAGGGGCTTTGGGCTGGGCCGGGTTGCCGGGATTCTGGATCTTAGGAGTTTGGTTGGCAGGAGCCTGTGGCCCCTGCGACGTGGGTGTTTGCGCGGCCGGATTCTGTGCCGCTGCGACAGTCGCCGCCATGAAGATCAACATCGTCGCCCATCGAATGCTCATCCGTCTCATCCAGGTGCTCTCCCGAAGCAAAATGGTCTGCGCAAAATTCGCCCGCGTCAACTGGTAGTTTTGGCAGAAGCCCGTGCCAGTGCTTTGCGCACCACCTGCTCGATGGAGTGGTGCAATCCCATGGCCGGCAGCGCCTCCGGGCTAACCCAGCGCACATCGCTTACATCGCTGCCGGCGCGCGCCTGGCCGGCGACAGGGCGGCATAGGTAATCGATCAGCACGTAGTGATACTGTGTCCGGCCCAGTCCGTCGGTGAAAATACTGTCAAATACGTCGAGCACGTCGCCCGGCTCGATCTCGAGGCCGGTTTCCTCCAGAGCCTCACGGCGTACGCCATCGTGCAGGGTTTCTCCTAATTCCAGCATGCCGCCCGGCACCGACCACTCTCCCCTCAGCGGTTCGGTGGCTCGTCGCACCAGCAAGGCTCGACCGGCTTCGATAATAACGGCGCCCACGCCGATGATCGGATGTTCCGGGTAATCGCGCTTCATCGTTGGATCAGGGCAGCCGGGTTCAGGTCCACTGCGAAAAAGTCAGCGGGGATGAAGCTCACTACCTTCCAGCCCTTCGGCTCAAGCTTTAGCTGAAAGCGCATTTGTACGCTGCGGCGGGCCGGCACCTGGGTTGCTTGGTAGGGAAGAGCGTCCATGTCGATTTCCGCCGTGGTAGATGCATGGTCCTTATCGGCAGCAGCCTGAAGAATCTGATACCGGAACCGCACTTCGTCGTACTGCTGAAAGAACGCCCTCAACTGGCTGGGAAGGTTGCGGTAGCCGGCAAGTTCCCGCTTGTCGAAGACGGACAGCACTTGGCTCACGTTTTGCGTTTCCATGCCGACACGGAGTGGCTCCAGCACGTCCTGGATTACCTGATCGCTGACGCTCAGGCCGGAATCGGCTGGGGGACTCGCCTCCTCGGATTTCGGTGCAGTTGGCTCCTCCGGCTTCTGCTGTTGCGGGCTGGCGAGTGTTGCGCCGGTCCGGGGAAGGGGGAGGCTATGCAAGTTATTGCACAACAGCACGACCAGCAGCGCGGCGTGTAGAGCCTGGCAGTACCCAGTTTTTGGCATCCAAAGCATGAGTGTGGTACCGCCGAAGGCGGCCTCTCGTGCATAATACTGGGTTTAGCTGCTGCGGTGCAGTAACTTCCAGCCGGTGCGGCGAAAAGTTCGGATACACATGCTTTTTTGGGTTCGAGGAGGGCCGTGTGTTTCGACGCAACTTTCAGGTGGTGTTAGGGTTACTGCCCATGTGGGCAGCATTGCGCTAGATCGGATCATGCTGGTTGGAGGCGCCGCTCAGGGGACGTCGTCGCCGCCACCCGCGATACGGGGCGAATTGGCTGATTCTGTCGTTTTAGAGATGCTCAGTGACGCCGAGGTCATGCTGCGCGTGGCCGCCGGGGACGACATCGCCTTCGACTATCTGGTCGAAAAATATCGCCGGCCGATGATCAGCTTCATGTATCGCATGACGCACAACCAGGCGGTGGCGGAGGAGCTCGCGCAGGAAGTGTTCCTGCGGGTCTATCGTTCGCGGCAGAGCTACGCTGCGAGCGCGAAGTTCACCACTTGGTTGTATCGCATCGCCACCAACCTGGCGGTGAACCACGCGCGCGATACCAAACACGAACGCCCGGAGAACACGGTCAACATCGACGAGCCCGACACCGAGACGGGCATGACGATGGATGTGGCCGATAGTAGCCTGAACGCGGAGCAAACGATTCTGCGCCGCGAGCGACTGATGGCCATTCGCCGCCAGGTTGATGCCTTACCCGAGCGGCAGCGACTCGCGGTGCTCATGCACAAGTATCAGAACATGGATTATAAGCAGATCGCCACGGTCTTGAAGTTGAGCGAGTCGGCGACCAAGTCCTTGTTGTTTCGAGCGTACGAAACACTGCGCGAGACGTTAAAACAGTTCCTATAAGCAGTGGGCAGGAAGCAGGGTGCGGGTTATGAAGTGCGAGAACATTCGCGAAGAATTGATGGAAGCGGTGCTGAGCGGACCGAAAGCAGCTTCGGCGGAAGCGCAGGAGCACTTGCGTAATTGTCCGGCTTGCGCCCGCGAGGTGGCTTCGCTGCAGCAAACCATGTCGCTGCTGGATGAATGGCAGGCGCCGGAGCCTTCGCCATATTTCAGCACGCGATTGCAGGCACAACTGCGCGAGGAAGCCCTCGCGCCTGCCTACGGCTGGCTGAATTGGCTGCGCCGCCCGGTGCTGGCCGCTACTGCCGCCGTGTTGATCGCCCTCGGTGTCGGACTGCTGGAGATGGGACGTTTCGATCGCGATCAGAATACCCTGGCTAACAATGACGGTGTAATTCGCGTGAACACCCCGGGAAGCGCGGTCGGCGATCTGCAATACCTCGACAAGAATGCCGATCTATTTTCCGAATTCGATGCTCTTGACGGTCAATCGGCAACGGAGTAGTTAAAAATCGTGGTGCTGGCCAAGTCCATCTCGCTGACCGCAGTACTGGTGTGCAGTACTGTCCCGGCGCTCGCTTGGTTTCCGGGAGGGCAGCACCACGGAGCACCGCCACCGCATCAGAGCGCGCCGCCGCCCAGCCAGCCTGCGCAACGGTCCGCACCCACGCCGCAAAGTTCCAGCGGCGGAAACTATGCCTTCCATCCCAAAGGCCCCGGACCTCATCGCGGGGACTGGCTGCGTAGGTATATGAGCCTGCCGCCGAATGAGCAGGAACAACAACTGCAGCGCGATCCCAGCTTCCGCAGCCTTCCTGCCGAGAAGCAGAACCATTTATTGGATCGGCTGCGCAAATTCAACAGCCAGCCGCCTGAAAAGAAGGCGCAGATTCTGAATCGGATGGAAACGTTCGAGCACATGTCGCCCGCACAGCAGCAGACTGCCCGTAGCTTGTTTGGCCGCTACCACAGCTTGCCGGACGATCAGAAGACGAAGGTTTCCCAGGCCTATCGCCGGCTGCGCGGCATGCCTCCCTCAGCCCGCAACGATCTGTTGAACTCGGACGAGTTTCGTAACAACTACACCGACGAGGAACGGGACCTGTTGCGCGGAATGACCGACCTGAACGTCGGTCCCAGCAAATAGATGGCGCAGGCCAGGACAGCGCGGCGCGCGAAAATCGTTTAACATGAACTATTCTGCTGATTTGCCGCGCTTGGGAAGAGCTGCGCAAGTCTGACGCACGCTTGCTATGACGCAATTGATTCGCGACAGCTATCGGTACCGCGAGCTGATTTGGGCGCTGGCGCTGAAAGAGCTGAAGATCCGCTATAAACGCTCGGTGCTAGGATTCATGTGGGCCCTGCTGAACCCGGCCCTACTGATGGTGGTTCTGACGCTGGTATTTTCCACCATCATGCGGTTCAACATTCCGCACTACGCCATTTTCCTGCTAGCCGTGCTGCTGCCCTGGACGTTCTTCTCGCAGTCGCTCTCCTATGCGGTCGAGGCGATTGTCACCAATGGAGACCTGATCAAGAAAGTGGCCGTCCCCAAGCTCGTCTTTCCCATGGCGGCAGTTGTCTCCAACGTTATCAATCTGCTGCTGTCGCTTATTCCGCTGGCCTTGCTGGTCCCGCTCATGCATCATCCGTTCTATTGGACGTGGCTGTACTTGCCGGTTCCCTTGCTGGCCTTGGCCATCTTTACTTTGGGGATGACGTTTTTCTTTGCCGCTGCCAATGTTTACTACCGCGACGTAGCGCACATTCTGCAGATCGTACTTTCGGCATGGTTCTATCTGACCCCGATTATCTACCCGCTGGCCGCAATACCGGCGCGATACCAATGGGTCTTCAAGCTGAATCCGATCATTTACGTTATTAACGGTTTCCGGCTCGCCGTGTATTACGGCCAACTGCCGAGGTTGCCGTCCATCGCCGCGTCATTTGCCTGTGCGTTTATCAGCCTGTTCATCGGATATTGGGTTTTCCGAAAATATCAGAGTAGTTTCGTCTTCTATGTTTGAGCCGCCAATGTCTTCCAATTCGGCCATAATTCGCCTGGAAAACGTTACCCAGCGCTTTCGGGTAATCCACGAGCGTCCGGACACATTGCGCGAGCTGTTTTCGAAATTCTTCCGCCACCACTCCAGCTTCCATGACTTCGAAGCGGTCAAGAATGCCTCCTTCGAGGTACCGGCCGGGCAGGCGCTGGGCATCATTGGCCGCAACGGATCGGGCAAGAGCACGTTGCTCAAAATTGTCGCCGGTGTTTATGAGCCGAGCGCCGGAAAGGTCGAGGTGAAGGGAACTCTCGCGCCGCTGATTGAGCTGGGGGCCGGTTTCCACCACGAGCTGACCGGGCGCGAAAACATCCTGCTCAATGGCCTGCTGATGGGATACTCCAAGCGCGATATGCTGGAGCGCGAGCAAAGCATCATTGATTTTGCCGAAATTGGCGAGTTTATCGATGCTCCGGTGAAACAGTACTCCTCCGGAATGTACATGCGCCTGGCGTTTGCTGTCGCCACCGAAGTCGATCCCCAAATCCTGGTGCTAGACGAAATCCTGGCTGTCGGTGACATCGGATTCCAGGAAAAGTGCTTTGAGCGTATTCGGAATTTCCGGCGCGCCGGCAAGACCATCCTGCTGGTAAGCCACGCGGTCCAACAGGTTGCTGAGCACTGCGATCGGGCACTTTTGATCGACAACGGCTCCATCCTGTGTGATGGACCGCCGGAGGAGGCGATCGCGATGTACAAGGCGCTGTTCGCCTCGGAGGTGGTCGGCGCCCCTTCCTAGCGCCGCTCCCCGATGCACGTTGCCTTCGTGCTTCCCCGGTTTTTTCCTTATCGCGGCGGCTACGAGAATTCGCTGCTCGCGCTCTCCCGATATCTTGTGGCACACGGACATCGCGTCACCGTCTTTACGACGGTGGCCGAAGACCTGGAGGCCTTCTGGTTGCCCGGATTGAAGATGTTTCCGGAAGGTGAACTGTCCGTCGATGGAATCACCGTGCGGCGATTTCCCGTCTGCTACAACGCGCTGCGCCGCCGCGCCACCCGTCTACTGGGAGCCATGCCGTATTGGAGATGGAGAACGCAATATTGGCGGCCGTCGTTTCGCGTTCCCGGATTGCTGGAGGCGCTTCGCAGCGTGGAAGCCGATCTGATCCACATTGGCCCTTTACCCTATAACAGCATGATGTACGCCGGCTTGCAGGCCGGGGATCTTCGCAAAGTGCCGGTTGTTGCTACTCCGTGTTCTCATCTGGGCGAAGCGGATAATGATGACGTCGCCAGGCACTACGTGCGCCCGCACCAAATCACGCTGTTACGGCATTGCGCCAAAGTGTTTTGCATGACCCGCACCGAGCGGGATCGCCTCGCTGTCTTGGGAGTGCCCACGGAGAAGTTAGTGGTGGCGCCGTTCGGTATCGATGCCCGGTTCGTGACCGGGGGAAATCCTGAGTTTCTCCGCCAGCAATATAGGGTCGACGGGCCGGTTGTTCTGCATCTCGGCATGAAAGCCTTCGAGAAGGGTTCGATAACGCTGGTGGAGGCCATGAAGATTCTGTGGGCGAAGGGATCAAAGGCCTGGCTTGTCATGGCAGGTCCCAGCCTCTCGGCCTTCGATGATTGGCTCGCCGTCTCGGCCCAGGATTGTCCTCGATTGCTGAATCTGCCTCCCTTCGCCGACCCGGAGAAGCGCGACTTCCTCGCATCGGCCACCATCGTCGCCCAGCCCTCGCGAGTGGAGTCTCTTGGGCTGGTGCTGATTGAAGCGTGGGCCAGCAGTAAGCCGGTGATTGCGGCGGACATTCCCGTGTCGCGGGAACTTGTAACTGAAAGCGGCGCCGGAGTGCTGGTTGCCTTTGGTAATCCTGAGCAGCTTGCGGCCGAAATCGAGAAACTACTGGGCGATTCGGAACTCCGCCAGAGGATGGGCTCGGGCGGGCGCCAGAAGGCGCTGGACTATCAAGGCGACAAGCTGTGGCAGAGGACGACGGAAGAACTCGAGCAGCTAGTTCGCAAGTGAACTGACCAGCGATCAAGACGTACTCGTATGGGGCGCGTGGCGAGAATCTTTAAGGGCGCGCGTTCTGCTCGGCGACGAGGTGGGCACGACCACGCCCCTTTACGGCTTTGGCGAGTTCGTGCATAGACTCGTTCGTGAGGGTGCGCCCTTCGCCGCGGGCGAGAGCGGCTTCCGCGTCATCCACCGCGGCAAGAATTTCCGCGCGGGTTCGCTCGCGCTCCTCCCATAAAGAAAGCGCTTCCTTCACCGCGTCTTCCTCACGCTGAAGGCGTCCGCTCTCAATGGCGTCACGAATAAACGCCTTCTGGTCCGGAGTTAGATCTACTTCCATCTCGTTAGCGTAGGAGTTAAGACGGAGCATGTCAACAACGGGCATCCTGCCCTAAGGAGGGTAATTATATATTTGACTAATCCCCGGTTTCGGCGTACATTTAGCACATGGACGCTCATCCGACAACACTCCAAGAAGCGATATTGTACTTCGGTGATCCCGAGAACTGTCGTAATTATGTGGCTGCATGGCGCTGGCCGGACGGGGTTGTTATCTGCCCAACGTGCGGAAGCAAGAGCGTGAAGTTTCTCGAAAACCAGAAGCGTTGGCAATGCAGCAGCCATCACCCCAAGCGTCAATTCTCCGTGAAGGTCGGCACGATCATGGAGGACAGTCCGCTGGGTTTGGACAAGTGGCTTGTGGCGATGTGGCTAATTGGAAACTGTAAGAACGGCATCAGCAGTTGTGAGGTTGCGCGGGCGCTTGGCATCACACAGAAAACTGCGTGGTTCATGGATCACCGGATTCGCCGCTCGATGCAGGATGATTTCTACGGCGGCAAGTTGGGTGGGAACGGCGGCGAGTGTGAGGTTGACGAAAGTTTTATCGGTGGCAAGGCCCGGAATATGCACGTTAGCGAGCGGAAGCGTAGAATCACCGGCACCGGGACGAAGGACAAAACGGCAGTCATGGGCATCTTGGAGCGTGGCGGGAAAGTGCGCACAACCGTGGTTCCAAATCGTCGCAAGGGCACATTGCAAGCCGAAGTGAAAAAGCACGTCGAAGCTGGCGCGGCGCTCTACACTGACGCCCTGCTCTCGTATGAAGGACTGGCCGGAGAATACGCGCACAAGGTTGTAGACCACGCCGTCCAATACGTTGATGGACGGGTTCACACAAACGGGCTGGAGAACTTCTGGTCGCTGCTGAAGCGCGGCATCGCTGGCACCTATGTCAGCGTCGAGCCGTTTCATCTGTTCAGGTACCTAGATGAGCAAGCCTTCCGCTTCAATAATCGCAAGGTAAAAGACGCGGATCGTTTTAATATGGTGCTCTCTGGGATTCTTGGCAAGCGCGTCACTTATAGCGCCCTCACCGGAAAGACCGCGTGAACGATGCCCTATCGTTTACCACGACGCGGACGCTTGCATTCTAAGAGGAAGGCGCAGCTTTAGCTGCCCACTATGGCGACTCTCCAATCGCTGGCTCTCGACTTCGGAGTGGCCGATAGGATGCGTCTGTCTGCGGATGGACGACTTGTCGATTTCATTGATCCAAACGTAACGCGCCCTGACACCCCAGAAGAACGGGTGCGTCAGATGTATGCCCGGAAACTCCACTACGAATATGACTACCCCAAGAATCTGATGGTCATAGGCGCTCCGATCAACATCGGAGCAGAAGTGCGCTATGCGGACATTGCCATCTATCACGATGCTTTCTCGGCGAGGCAGCGCGATCAAGCCAAGATTCGGCTCATTGTTGAAACGAAAGCTGGAGACCTAACAACCGGGATCGGTCAACTCAAGTCATACATGTTCGCCAGTTCCGCCGAAGGTGGCGTGTGGCTCAACGCAACCGATGCCCCAAGTTACTTCAGGCGTTACGAGCAACCAACGCACAGGCTCGAACCGTGGCCTAATATCCCGCGAGAAACTGAAACGTGGGATTCTATAGGACGCCACAAGAAATCGCAGCTTCGTCCGCCACACAATCTAGTCGAAACTTTCAAGCGCTGCCATAACGCGCTGTACAAGGTTGGCATAGACTCCGAAGACTTAGCTATGGACATGGTGAGGATCATCCTTGCCAAGTACCGCGATGAAACCAATGAGGGGGAGATATGTGAGTTTCGCATCAATCCTGAGGAGATGCAGCTACCGGAACAACGGCGACAGGTTGCCGCTCGCGTCCAGAAGCTGTTCCGACAGGTGCGGGAGGATAATAAAGATGTCTTCGACGAGCACGAGAGAATCACAGCCGGAGACCGCGAGATTGCAACGGTCGTCTCCGAGCTACAGGAGTTCCGGTTCCTTCCCGATGCAGATTCGGAAGAAATTTACGATGTAGTTGGCGCTGCCTATGAGGTGTATGTTGGCTCGCACCTCAAGGGTGACCGGGGACAGTACTTCACTCACCGTCTGATAGTCCAGCTAATGGTGCGTCTCGTTGACCCAGACGAGAAAGACATCATCTTGGATTGCGCGATGGGTTCGGGTGGGTTCTTGGTGACTGCCATGCGGCATGTCACGCAAAAAATCGCTAAGAGCCGTAGATCTTCGGTGGCCAAGCACTCGGCAATTAATAACCTGCACTCTCACATCTTCGGGATCGACAAAGCGCCAAAGCTGGTCAAGGTTGCTCGCACGAACATGATATTAGCGAGCGATGGACATTCCGGGCTGATACGAGGGGATAGTCTGGAATCGTTCCACAAGAATCTTCCTGAGGACTTCTGGAGGAGAGTTGGGCCTGAGATTCCCACTGTCATCCTGACAAACCCACCATTTGGTGCGACATCAGAGCACAAGATCACTGCCGATAGAGACCCGGAGATTTTGTCTCAGTTCAGGGTAGGGCATGTTTGGAAGTTCAATGAATATGCAGGCGAGCTTCAGCCCACTAGCCAGTTGATCGGTGAAGGCGTTCCTCCTGAGTACTTGTTTCTTGAGCGCTGCATTGAGTGGGTCGCCCCTGGTGGAAAGATTGGCATCGTCATTCCGAGAGGCATACTCGACAATGACAAGGCGCTGCCGCTGCGTACACTCATTTTTCGCGAGTCCCGCGTGCTGGCGGTTATCAACTGCCATGATGACACGTTTAAGCCATACACAGATGCGAAAACGGCGATCCTGATTCTAGAGAAGAAATCGCATTCCGGCGAGAAGGATAAGGACTATCCCGTATTCATGGCGATTTCGCAGGGCATCGGACACAACGGCATTGGCGAGCCGATCTATAAGACGAATGCTACTGGCGATCAGGTGTTGGTCAATGGTGAGCCTGTCCTAGACCATGACTGCGACGACATCTACAAGGCATGGCTAGCGATTCAAGACGGCAAGAAATCGCCGTCCGAATACTATTTTTCGATTAGCCGTAAAGCGATCACTGAGAACTTGAACCTGAATCCGGTGCGCTATCTGCCTCGCTATACGAAGTCGCGCCAGACGGTGCTCGAATTTGGGGAGCGAGAAGAATGGAAGGTTGAGCGGCTAGGCCAGATAGCCAAGGTGTTCAACGGCCCACGATTCAAGCGGCCATATGCAGACAAGGGCGTTAACACCGGGCCGAAGATCGTTCGCTATTTCACTGGTAATGCTATCACGCAGACCCGTGGCGAAAACCTGAAGTACCTTGATCTTGATAAAGCGAAGCCAACACAACTGAAGATGATTGCCAAGCTCTACGTCGAGCGCGGCATGATCCTCATCACTGACAGTGGAACAGTCGGGCGCGTTGTGTACGCGACTGCTTACCATCACGGCGCTGTCGGCACAAACAACCTGATCCGCGTTGTCATCGACGACGAAATCCTTCGCGGTTACGTCTATCAGTTCTTGCAATCGAAGCTCGGCCAAGATCAGTTACGGGCTAATGTCTATGGCGCGATTGTTGATCACATCGAGCCTGATGATGTGAAGCAGATTTTTGTGCCCATACCGAAAGATCGAAAAACGTTGGAGTCAATTGGATTGCCTGCACTCCGAAGCGTCGAGTTTCAGGAACAAGCGTTCATTGAGCAGGAAATATCCAAGATCGAACTTGCTCAGGCTGGCGGGTTCCCCAACGAAGTTGATCCGGAACTTCCGAAGAAAATTCACTCCCTGATTAAACCGCAGCCTGCGGCTGACGTTTCATCGGTTCTAGGATTGGAATTTAAGGCTCACGCGGAGAAGTGGCGCAAGGATACGCAGCATATGTCATCGCTGACGAAGATGATAGCGCACCCATCCTACCGGAGAATCATGGGCATGGGACGGGACGCACTGCCGCTGATATTTCGTGAGCTAAAGGAAAGACCCGATCACTGGTTTGTAGCCCTCAACGCCATTACTGGCGAAGACCCAGCGCCAGCGGACAGCAAGTTCAATGAGGCTGTTGATGCGTGGCTGGCGTGGGGGACAGAGAAGGGGTACCTGAAATAGTGGACGAACGCGACCTTGAACTTGAGGAAGACTGCCCAACCCTCAGGCAGCATTCGTACAAGATCACGAGTCCCCGCGATCCGCGATATAACTGCGTGGCCTACGCAGTTGGCGACCTGACGCAGTTCTGGTATGACGTTAACGTCAGGGGTTATTACTGGCCTCCGGGTGCTGGTAGCGCGGATACGATTGAGGGCTGGGCAAAAGTGTTTGAGATACACGGATACATCGAGACGGATGACCGCACACTCGAACCTGAATATGAGAAAGTGGCGATCTACGCTACTTCAGACGGCCCTGAGCATGTTGCGCGGCAGAAGGCGTCGGGCATCTGGACGAGTAAAATGGGAAGAGGGATTGATGTGGATCACACGTTAGAAGCTCTCGAAGGAGACTTCTGCGGCAAGGTCGTAAAGATTATGAAGCGTAAATGCCAAGACGGAAAGCGGGTGCTGGAGTGAAGCAGAAGCCAATCCCGAAACCGACAAAGGAACTGATTGCCCAATGCGATGGGAATAACCAGTTCAGGAACTTCGACAGGTTATTTCGCAAGGTAATGTCGGTTCCGAAGGCGGAAGTTCTCAAGCAGGAGAAGAAAGAACTTCATCGCAACGCACGGGCGCGAGCGAGGAAGAAAAGAAGCGCAAAATGAAGCTGCACACATCAGACGCGATGACCCGTCCACTGTTCGAGGAACCCTCAGCCGATTCGGAGCGGGAGGACGAGTGGTCTTGGCCGAAAGGATTCATGTTCGGGGGTTGGTCTCTTCCATCGGGCACAACGTGGGAGATGGCGGAGCAGTATTTCGATGCCGTCAAGATGCTAATTGAAGACATCGAGCAAAACCAACTTGAGGATTACAAGGTTGGAACAGCCATCCTGTACTTGTACCGGCATTGGCTTGAGCTTGCGGTTAAGAGCGTCACGGGGCCGACCAGAGGGCATGATCTGTCTGCCCTCGGAGAGAAACTGGATTCGGTATGCCGGAAGCGTGGTATCGCAGTTCCGGATTGGGTTCACTTCAGGCTAAAGGAAATCGCGGCAATAGACCCTGATTCATCCGCATTTCGCTATGCCGAAGGTCGCATAGACGGCGAGATTTACGTCAGTCTGCCGCACCTGAAGCAGGTGATGGCAGCCCTCCACGCCGCCTTCTACTCGGCGGCCAACTATGGCAGGTTTCCGGTCAGGATTTCTACTAACGAATTAGAGACGGATTACGTAAGTATATAATTGCCCTAAGGAGAGTCTGACTAAGTGCGACTGAAGTCCCTCAGGGGCTAAAAGCCCAGCTCGACTTCGGGCACCCACGGGCGGTCTGAAGGCCGCCCCCTTCAAGACTTCAACTTAATCAGAGCTTTCCTAAATTGCGCAAACACATGATGGCTGGTAGGCTTTGAAGAGTGCTCGCCATCCGTGTGAGCCATCCTGCGATCAATCCTTTGCGCCGGAATTTCTCGTCTGCGGAGTGGATCTCCGGCGTGGGCCTCTATCCTCAATGTCGGGCGTCGTGAATCAACCGAAGCAGTGCGAACCGTGGGAGATGGATTTCCCGGCGACCGCTTCCCTGACCGACATTTTGTATTGTTTCCGGCTGCTGTTAGGCAGAAGGCCAGGCGAGCGCGAATGGCCAGGCCATTCGTGGCGAGTGGGAGAAGAGCTCTCGTTGGTTGTCAGTTCGTATCTGAACTCGCAGGAATTTGCCGGCCGTCATCTGCTGAAGAGTCAGCTGGAACGATGGCAGCTGGTCGAGCTGCCGCAGTTTAGAATCTATGCTTCGCCTGAAGATACCTTTGTCGGCAACCAGATCATCCGGACCCACGATTATGAGCCCCACGTAGGCAGGATCTTTCGCGAACATCTGCGGCCGGGCATGGCGGTGCTGGACATTGGAGCGAACATCGGATATTTCAGCCTGCTCGCCGCCTCCCTTGTCGGTGCAAGCGGGATGGTGTACAGCTGGGAGCCATCGCCTGACAATATCAAGATGCTTTGCGCCAGCCAGCTGGTCAACGGATTCAAGAACCTCGAAATCATCCAGGCGGCTGCCACCGATCGCATTGCGCTGCTGAGGTACTTCCGCAGCGGCTCGAATGGAAATGTCACCGAGGTTGGCAGCGGCGCACCCGAGGACGTTCTGCCTGCGGAAACGGTGATGGGGCTTCGGATCGATGACGTGATACCTGAGAGCGCCCGCATCGGAATGGTAAAGATCGACGTCGAAGGATTTGAATTTAAGGCATTGAGTGGCGCGGTGAAGACGCTGCAACGAAGCCGGCCGATTGTCGTCAGCGAGTTCTCGCCTGAGAGCTTGAAACACGGCTCGGGTGTGAGCGGCCGGGAATATTTGGAGTTTTTTGTTCAGCTTGGCTATGACCTGTTCTTCCTGCGCGATGATGGGCCTGTCGCCGGTACCATCGACGACGTGCTGGCCGCATACGAACAGAGTGGCACAGACCACATCGACATAATGGCGAAATCCCGCAGGACTTGAGACACAGCAGAAGACTTCCGGCTTCGCCGTCCGGCTGCTAATGCCACGCTTCTGCGCAGCAGAATTTTCCGCATGAGGATTGCCATCGTTACACCTGCCGTTGCTGACCCTGGGCGCCTGTTTGGCGCCGAGCGGCACTTTATAGGAATGGTGCAGGCATTCAAACGCAGCTTCGATGCCGACTGGCTGCAAGTTCCCATCTACGAAATCAGGTGGGAGTCAATCCTTCAGGGTTATCTCCAGTGTTTCGATCTCGATCTCTCGCGCTACGACCTCGTGGTCTCGACCAAAAGCCCAACCTACATGGTGCAACACACCAACCACATCTGCTGGCTGCTTCACCAGATCCGGGTGTTCTATGACCGCTTTGACGATGAATACGGGAAGCTTCCGCCTCCAGCTCTTGCGGAACGGCGTTCGCAACGTCAGGCAATTCAGCGTCTCGACAATTTGGGGCTGCGCGGGGTACGCAAGATTTTCACCAATGGACAGGAAACCGCGCGGCGGCTCAAGCTCTACAACGGATTTGATGCCGAGGTGTTGCATCCTCCTGTTTTCGCCCAAGCGCACTATTGCGGTGCGCAAGAATACTTTTTCTTGCCTGGCCGCTTGCATAGCTGGAAGCGGGTCGATCTCGCGGTTCGCGCCATGCAACACCTCTCCGCCGACGTGCCGTTACTGATCGCCGGCAGCGGTGAAGATGAATCGCGCCTCCGCCAGCTCGCCGCCGGCGATCCTCGTATACAGTTTCTCGGGTTCGTTCAGGATCCGGAGTTGCTGGACCTGTACGCAAATGCGCTGGCGGTGCTCTTTGTCCCCAAAGATGAAGACTTCGGCTACATTACCGTGGAGGCGATGCTGAGTCATAAGCCGGTCATCGTTTGCAGGGATTCCGGCGAACCTGCGCTGCTGGTTCAGAATGGCCGATCGGGATTTGTGGTCGATCCGACTCCGGTTGAGATTGCGGGCGCCATGACTCTTCTGGCCGACAATCGCGAGCTGGCGCGAGAGATGGGTGAGTTCGCTTACCGCACCGCACCTTCGCAATCGTGGGACGAAGTAGTGCAGAAGCTGGTGCAGGTGGGAACAGGGTCGCCCAGTGCCGCAACGAGTTTCTCATTGCCGTCGCCGCAGCCCCAAATTCGGATTCCGCTTCTGGTTGCCGACAATCAAGTTCTCGATCCGCCCGTCGGTGGTGGACGAATCCGCATTTACGAACTGTATCGCCACCTGGCCGCACGAGGCTTCGAGATCTCCTATGTCGGCGCGTACGATTGGCCCGGCCCGGTTTATCGCGATCAGTGGCTCGCGCCTCACTTCCGTGAGGTCGTGACTCCGTTGACTCAGCCGCATTTCGCGCATAACCGCTGGTACCAGCGCGCGACCGGCGGCAAGACCACAATAGACGTAACCATCCCCAGGCTGCTGAAGTATTCGCCACGCTTCCAGCGCATGGCCCAGGAGCACGGCAGCGAGGCTGAAGCAATTGTCATTTCCCATCCCTGGGTTTATCCCTATGTCACTCGCCAGCCGGACCAGAAGCTGATCTACGATGCTCATAACTGCGAATACATCGTGAAGCAGCAGATCCTTGGCGATACGATCGCCGGCCGAAAGCTGGTCGAAGACGTTCGCAAGCTGGAAGCGGGTCTATGCCGCGATGCCGATCTGATCTTCACCTGCTCGGATGACGACGCAAAGCAGTTCGCCAGCTTGTATGGGATCTCGCGCGACAAGGTTGTTCTGGTCCCGAATGGAGTGGACGTAGAAGCGATCCGGCCGGCGAACGGTAGCGAAAAGGAGCTGGCGAGGCAAGAATTGCAAATCGGACCCGAGGCGCCGCTGCTGATCTTCATCGGCAGCGGTTACGGACCGAACACCGAAGCTGCGGCGTTTCTGGTGAAGGAAGTGGCTCCCCGGCTGCCGCGTTGCATAATCATGATTGCGGGAAGCGTGAAGGATTCCTACGAAGCAGCGAAAGGACCTCAGGCTCCACAAAATGTGCAATGGTTAGGCACGATCGATGCCGGGCGCCGGCTCGCGCTCTATCATGCCGCAGATATTGCGCTCAACCCGATGTTCTCCGGATCGGGCACGAACCTGAAGATGCTCGACTACTTCGCCGCCGGGCTGCCGGTGGTTGCGACCGCGGCGGGCGCGCGTGGACTGGACTTGACGGCCGAAGATTGCGTGGTTTGCTCTGCCGAGCAATTCGTGTCCAGGATAGAAGAACTAATCGACAGTCCTACAATGCGCGAGCGCATGGGAGCGAATGGGCGTCGGCTCGCGGTTGAGCGCTACGCTTGGTCCCTGATTGCCGCCAACGCCGCTGCGTCGATCCGCGATCTGCTGAGAGGAAGCCTTGCTCATGTTTCGTGAAGGCCTGCTGCAATACTGGTGGATGCTGTATCGCCATTCCAAGGTCCTCAACCAGCGGACCGACATCTTTCGTAATGTCGAGGATGCCTTCAGCGCCAAGCATGGGGACGTCTACTTGAAGGACGGCAACGTTTACCTCGACATCGGCAGCGGATCGTCTCCGGTGCCGACCTTTCTGTATCAGCGTCACCATGCCCAGACGTACGCAACGGAATTGGACCCGGTCTATCTCGAGCGCCAGAAGAGTTACATGAAGACGCTGGGGTTCACGCGCCGAGACTGTTTTATCGTTCAGTCCGAAGATGCTACCCGGCTCAGCTTTGCCGACGGATCGGTCAACTTCATCACCGCGATTTCAACCATCGAACATATTCGTGGGGATGGCGACACCAGATCGATGGCGGAATTTGCCCGGGTGCTGGCTCCAGGCGGAGGATTGGTGGTCACGGTTCCCGCCAGCCCGAGCTACATCGAAAACGAAAGTACCTTTTACTATGCCGGGTTTGAGCGCCGGTACGACCCGATGGCGTTGCAGGAACGCCTATATCGCCCGAATTTGGAAGTGGTCGATCAACTGCACATGGTCTCGCCGCCGGAAGACTTCGTTCGGCAGTTTAACGATTTTTTCCAGGAGACATTTCACGGAGGAAACTGGAACGAGGTCTGGTACAAGAACGGCTGGCACGATCAGTATCCGGATATCAGTATCCTGCTGACGCTGGGCTTCGTCCGTTTGTCGCCGGATCCGCACGGCTCCTTTGGAGCTTGCCTGGCGTTTAGAAAGAAGTAATTCGGAGTTGCTTTGCGCTATCTGATGGTCTCAACTTATCCGCCGACGCACTGCGGCATCGGCGCCTATGGCGAGCAAAACGTCGCCCAGCTTCGTGCCCAGGGACACATCGTCGATGTGGCCTCGCCGGACGAAGAAGGCAACGTCGACTTTGCCTGCGACCTGCGCGGAGGCTCCAAGCTGCTACGGCTCTTCAAGCTGCTGCCCTACTATGATCGCGTGGTTATTCAATATCATTGGGCGTTTTTTTACAGCAACCCATTTGACCGCGGCCTGCGCTGGGAAACGCTGAAGACGACGCTGTGTTTTGTCCTGCTGTTCCTGCGATCGCGCCGCGTGGAAGTGATCGCGCACGAGATTCCCTACATCCCCGGAAAGCAGGGCTGGATGTACAAGTGGAAGTGGAAGCTCGCGCCGCGCGTGTTCTTTCACACGCAGGCTGAGTTGGACCGTTTTGAGCAGCATTACCGGATGCGGCTACCGAAATCGCGGGTCGAGTTGCGGACCCATCATGACGTCTTCCAGAAATTCTCGGCTCACACTCGAGCGACAGCACGGCGAAAATTAGGGATCGACGCCAACAAGCTGACGTTTCTCTGTATCGGCTTTATTCAGCGGCACAAAGGATTTCATCGTGCCGTCGAGGCATTTCTGCGGTCGGGCGCGCCCGATGCGGAGCTTTTTGTCGTCGGCTCGATGCGGGTGGCCGATGCCGAAAATCAGAGATATCTTGCCGAACTGCAAGAGGTCGTTGCCGGGCGTTCGAATGTCCATCTGAAAGAGGCCTTTGTCAGCAACGAAGATTTTGACACGTGGATTGCAGCAGCAGATTGGGTGGTCATCCCCTATTCTGAGATCTGGTCGTCAGGAGTGCTGGCCCGTGCCAAGCTGCTGGAGCGCCCGGCAATTGT
The DNA here is from genome assembly GCA_963785825.1 of uncultured Acidobacteriaceae bacterium. Classification (GTDB taxonomy): domain Bacteria; phylum Acidobacteriota; class Terriglobia; order Terriglobales; family Acidobacteriaceae; genus Bog-257. The sequence continues at coordinate 46,019 of CAWAWQ010000007.1, forward strand.
CTCGGCCGTGGGCGGGCTGCCCGATCAGGCGAGTGATCGTGACCTGCTCTTCAACAGCGATGAGGAGCTGCTTTCCGCGTTTGCGATGGCATCGTTGCGGCGGTCGACTTCCGAAGTCGCGGCTTCGCACACGCCTGGGATCTCAGCAGACACAGATTAGATTTGGGCAAACCGCTCCGGCGATCCACGCCGGGCTATTCGCATCAGGAGATCGGTAATGGATGTTATCCGGAATGCTTGGGAAGTTGGGGATGAGGGGCACGCCCTGCTCGCGCTGGCAGGTCACTCAACCCAGGAGGAGTTTGAGAGCGACCGTCAACAGCGGGCGGAACAGATGATGGAATGGTGCTCCATCACGCCTACGAGCCGGGGATTCGAAATCGGCAGTGGCGAGGGCACCGTTGCCCGGCTGCTGTCACCCCACTGTTTGTCGCTGGATTGCAACGACATTAGCGCGTCGTTTCTGGAGAAAGCGCGCGCCAATTGTGCGCAGTGCACTAATGTTTCCTTCCGCCAGATCGACTCGGACTACCTGGACTATCTGCCGAGCGACAGCTACGACTTCGGGTTTTCGTTAAACGTATTCATCCATTTCAATGCCTATGACGTCTTTAACTACCTGCTCTCGGTGAAACGGATCCTGAAGCCGAAGGGCAGATTTTATTTTGACGCGTGCACGCTGGGCGAGCAGACCATGCCGCTCTTCCTGGAGCAAGCCAGGATGTATCGCCAGGCGCCTGAAACAATTCGCGGGCTGCTGAACTATAGCCACCCGGTCGTGCTGCGCAATCTTATCGAGGAGGCCGGGCTGCAACTCTCCGATCGCTCGCTGCTGAACGAGACGGGCTGGATGAAGCTACTCACCGTCAAGCCGTAGGCGACGCGCATGCGATCGGACGGCTCCGCTTGCTGTCTAACTAGGTCCGTAACTGCGCGCTGTGTACAATCGCCAGCAGAGCCGCGTGAAGACCGTCACCATCGCCATTCCGTCGCTGCATCGGCCCGACCTTATTGCACGCTGCATCGAATCCATCCAGAAGCAAACCCTGTCGTCGGATGCCTGGGAGATCATCGTCATTGAAAACCAGGCGCAGCCGGGCGCCATGTTGCCCGATCCCTTGCCGCTCAAGACCCGTCGCATTGAATTGCCCACAAATGAAGGGACCACAGGTTCAATCAACCGCGCAGTGGCTGCAACGGAATCGAACTATGTTCTGCTGCTGAACAATGACATCGAGCTTGCGCCCGACTATCTGGAAATACTGGTGCGAGCGCTCGATGCCGACCCGAAGCTGGGCTTCGTGATTGGCAAACTCTTACGGACTGCCGATCGGGATCGCATTGACGGCGCCGGCGACGCGATTCTCATGGCGGGCGCGGCATATCGCCTGGGCCACCAGGATATGGATCAACGCCAATTTGATCGGCCTATGCCCTTGCTGACGGCTTGCGGCGCGGCTGTGCTCTATCGGCGAGAGGCATTTGTGGATTGCGGGGAGCTGGATGCAGATTTTTTCGCTTATCTCGACGATGTCGATCTCGCGTTGCGCGTCCAGTGGCTCGGATATACCGGGCTTTACCGGCCCAACGCAATCGCATATCACCTTGGTAGTGCGACGCTGGGGAAGGCGCTTCATCCGCGTGTGATCGAGTACATCACGCGCAATCAGATTTGCCTTGTACGCAAAGACTATTCACGCCCGGTATTCTTGCGACTGCTGCCACGGATCGTTGTCTACCAGTGGCTCTGGTTGATGTTCGTGCTGCGGAATCGCGCGCTGGGCGCCTACTTCCGCGGAGTGAGTGCCGCGCTTCGCAGGGGCAGCGACACGCGCCGCAAGCATCGCGAATTGATGGCGAAGCGGCGGATCACGGACGAAGAGTTTCTGGCGCGCCTGCGTGTATCGGAGCGGCAGATCTACGGCTGGCAACAATCGCTGCCGCCGCATGAGCGCTCAGGGCTGCTGAAATTTTATTTTAGCCTCTTTGGAAAACCGTAGCCGGATTGTCATCACGAGCCGGACTTTAGTCCGGCGAGGGACCTGCTGTTGGCGGCCGAGCCGGGTGACTTACGGACGCAGCGAATACTACAGACGCAACTTCAGAACGTCGTTTGCAGCCGCAGCCCATAGCTCCGGGGCGGCGCGATCGAGTTGCCGGAGAACACGCCCGCAAAGTTGATGAGGTTCAGCCGATTATTGATGTTCAGTGCATCAAACTGTAGACGCATGGCCATCCGATCTTTTTCCCAGATGTCAGCGCCCAGCGAAGCATCGACCGAGAGCGAAGGTCTTACGCGCCCACGCGCGAAGTTAACCCGATCGATCACCTGCTGTCCATACTGCGCCAGCGCCTCCTCAAACGTGCCATCGAAATCGACCGGCAGCCCGCTTCCATACTCCACACTGAACGCGCCCCATAGCCGCGGCACAAACTGATAGAGGAAACGCGTTCGCAGGGTATTGCGCTGGTCCTGGGAGACCCAGAAGCGCCCGGACAAGTCGGTCAGCGCGTTCGTAGCCGACTGGCCCAGGAAAAGACCTCCCGTCACAGGAAAGTACGCCGATCCCACCATGTAGGAGTAGCTGATGAATCCCGACAGCTTCCCCCAATGTGGGAGATTCACCTTGCCATCGGCCCCATAGATGCGGGCTTTCCGGAACGCAATAGGAAACGCGACGGGCGTGTTCAGCAGCAAATCGTCATCCGCAAAATTATTGACGTTCCTCCAATAGCCGTTCACGTCGAGGCTGAATTTCCCGAAAAACCCCTTCATCATTCCCAACTCGTAATAATTTCCGTGTGAAGGCTCGACCGGAAGGCGCAGAACATTGGGATTGAGCGCCACCACGCTGGGCGAGCTGGACAGCAGAATGTTTTCGAAGGCCGGTGTCTGGAAAACGCGATCATAGGAAGCGTGGACCAGGAGATCGGCCGTCGCGAAGTAGCGGCTCACGCCCAGCCGGGGGCTAACCGCATTCTGATTGACCAGCAACTGGTAATGGTCCCAACGCAGACCCAGGCTCAGTGTCCATTTACGCAGCCGGATCAGGTCCTGCACGTAGGCGGACTGCTCCAGGTCGGGCCGGCTGCCGACAAAGCTGAAAGTCGTCGGCGTTCCAGGATCGAATTGCGAGGGGTCGGTAATGACATCGGCGAAATTTTCATGCAGAAAGATGTTGTCCGACTCGACCCCCGCCTTCCACTCCTGATTCCCGTGATGAATCGAAATCGATCCGTTGAAGTAGCCCTCGGTGAAGCTGTTGCGCTGAAACGCAATGATTGGCGTCGAAAGCAGATTCGAATTCAGAGCGGTGGAGTTGTCGCGCACCATGCCGTGTAGATCGCCCACCACCTCAGACGAGAAGGTGTGCTGGTACGAGACGATGCCCATATTTTCGAAGATGCTGCCGTCCTGCTGCTGGGCCGCCGCTTGCTGCACCTGTTCGTTGGGCACCTGGTAGCGCGCCAGTTCATGGCGGAACATCAGGTTCAAGCGGTCGCGCGTGGAGAATTCCCGTTCACAAATACCCGAAAAGTCGCCCAGGGTTGCCGTATTGGTGTAGTTCTGCGGAACCGGAGGGTTCAGGTAACGGCTGGTCAGTGCGCCGTCGGCGCTGATGCCGAACATGTTTTTCCCAGCCAGATACTGCAGCAGGGTATAGCCGCCGACGGTCTCGAAGCTGCCGCCGGAGAGCACGACCTGCCCGTGCAGTCCCTCGCGGTTGTCGCGCGCCGTATTGACCTCGACAATGCCGCCCATCTTTCTCCCGTATTCGGCGGGAATGCCGGCGGTGTAAACGTTCATGGATTCGACATTGTCAGCCTCAAGCTCGGGTCCCAAGCCGGGCGAGCGATTGTCGGTAAGCGGAACGCCGTTTACCACGAACTGCGTCTGGTACTCCGAGCCGCGCGGGTGCAGAACCGCGTTGCCCTCATAGAGCCATCCTGGCTGAGCGTTCACCAGGTCCTGCAAGGAGCGGCCCGGCAGCGAAGTCGGCCGGTCCTGGATGGCTTGCGAGCCGATTTCGTTGACCGTGCCGACGCGTTCGGGATCGACCAGCGTGTCTTTATCGCTGACCGTCACCGAGGTATGGACGGCGGCCACGCTCAGCTTGACGCTGACTTCCTGGGGAAGCGCAGAGTGGATGTCGATCGATTGCGAAACCGCAGCGAAGCCTTCGCGACTCACCCCCAGCCGGTAAATCCCGAAAGGCAGCCGCTGAGCATCGAGAAAGCCGGCGTCGTCGGTGTAAAAGGTGTGGTGAAACTGGTTGGACTCGCTTACCAGCTCGACCGAACTCTTTACGCCGAGTCCGGCCGGGTCGGTGACGCGCAAGCGCAGCTCGCCCGTCTTGCTCTGGGCGAACAATGGGAGCGCCCAGAGGAGGACAATGAAAATCCTTTTTGTCGACGGCGATAGCAATGGAGGCTTTGTTCGCTGATCAGATCAGTTGGAGTCATTGTACGAGAGAACAGGCGTGTGACCGCCATAAGGAGGGGGGCCCGATTTCTAGATGCGTAAGAAATTACTGTAACCCGGTCGGCTGGATAGTGCGGCGCTTCAGAGGCTGTTACGAAACCGTTATCAATTGTGTGGTGGGAAAACTGGCCCGAATCTGGTACGACCAGCCGCCCCCGCGGGGCTGGATTTTCGCGGGTCATGTTCCACCGCCAAGGATAAAGGTTAGGTCTCACGCACACACTAAAGGCCCGCACTACCCGGTCACAGCAAAAACCAGACTGCTCCAGTAGTCCAACTGACCCGGAGGGGCCGAGCGTCTTGCGGCCCAGTGAAAAAATGAGCGAGCCGTTTCAGGCCCGCTCAACAGAAAAATAAGGGAAGTGTTTACCCGACGGGAACGGTTTGCAATACCTGCTCGCGGAGTTCGGCGTCTTCTTTCGCCTCGTCATGCGAGGACGGCAGCGCAATGCTCAGCAGCTCCTCGATGGTCTTCACGTAGTGCATGTTCAAGCCCTGAAGCTGCTCTTGCGTCAGGTCTTCCTGCACGTTCTGCTGGTTCTCCGCCGGAAGAACGATGTCGGTGACGCCTGCACGCTTGGCCGCCAGGGTCTTTTCTTTTATGCCGCCGATCGGCAGCACATTTCCGCTCAGCGTGATCTCGCCGGTCATGGCGGTCAGCGGACGCACTGGGCGGTCGGTCAGCAGCGAAACCAGCGTCGTCACCATGGTCACACCAGCTGACGGGCCATCCTTCGGAATCGCCCCCGCCGGCACGTGAATGTGGATGTCGTGGTCGGCGAAAAATCCCTCGTCGATCCCGAGCTCCTTCGCGTGCGATCGTACCCAGCTATAGGCGGCTTGCACCGATTCCTGCATTACCTGCCCGAGCTGCCCCGTTATGGTGGGAGGGCCGCCCTTGCCTTTCATCTTCGTTGCCTCAACAAACAGCACGTCGCCGCCGGTCGGCGTCCAAGCCAGGCCCACGGCCACGCCCGCACGTTTGGTGCGCTCGGCAATTTCGCCTTCGGTGCGGATCTTCATGCCGCCCAGCATGTCGTGATGCTGCACCAGTTCCGGCGTCACCGTCAGCTTGTCGGTCTTGCCTTCTGCGATGCGGCGCGCCTGCTTGCGGCAGAGAGTGCCGATCGTCCGCTCTAAGCTGCGCACGCCGGCTTCTCGGGTGTAGTGGCGAATCAGGAAGCGAATCGTCTCTTCGGGGAATTCGATCTGGCCGCCATTAATTCCGTTCTCCTCAATCTGCCGCGGGACGAGGTACTGGAAGGCAATGTGCACCTTCTCTTCTTCGGTGTAGCCTTGCAGTTCGATGATCTCCATACGGTCGCGCAGCGGCTCGGCGATGGGATCGAGCATGTTGGCCGTGGTGATAAACAGCACCTTCGACAGATCGAACGGCACATCGAGGTAGTTATCGCGGAAGCTGAAGTTTTGCTCGGGATCGAGCGCTTCCAGCAATGCCGAACCGGGATCGCCGCGGAAATCACGCCCTACCTTGTCAATTTCGTCGAGCATGAACACCGGATCGTTGGTCTCGGCGCGACGAATACCTTGCATAATCTGCCCGGGCAGCGCGCCGATGTACGTACGGCGATGGCCGCGAATTTCGGCCTCATCATGCACACCGCCCAGCGACAGGCGTACGAACTTGCGTCCCAGCGCGCGCGCAATCGATTTGCCCAGCGAAGTCTTGCCAACACCTGGAGGTCCGACGAAACACAGGATTGGACCCTTCATGCTCGGCTTTAGACGGCGCACGGATAGGTAATCCAGAATGCGGTTCTTCACCTTCTCCAGATCGTAGTGGTCCGAATCCAGGATCTCCTTGGCTTTCGGAATATCGACTTCCACACCGGACGATTTCTGCCACGGCAGCACGGCCAACCACTCGATATAGTTGCGGGTGAGCCCGTAGTCCGCCGCCATGGGAGACATGCGGGCCAGCCGTCCCAACTCCTTGAGTGCCTCTTTCTTCACCTCATCGGGCATGCCGGCGCCTTCGATCTTCTGCCGCAGCTCCTCGGCGTCGCGCGTGGTCTCGTCCTGCTCGCCGAGTTCCTTCTGGATGGCTTTCATCTGCTCGCGCAAGTAGTACTCGCGCTGCGTCTGCTGTACGCGATCCTGCACTTCGCTCTGGATCTTGTTGCGCAGTTGCTGGACTTCCAGCTCCTTCGCCAGATGCTGATTGATCTTCTCCAGCCGCACCTGGACGTCGGGAGTCTCCAGTACGTCCTGCTTGTCGCGGGTGGACAGCGACGGCAGCGAGGAGGAGATGAAGTCGATCATCCTCCCGGGGTCGTCGATATTGGCGGCCACGGTCGAGAGTTCGTCCGACAGTGTGGGGGAGCCCGCCACGATCTGCTGAAACAGGGTCAGCACGTTGCGCTGCAAGGCTTCAATCTCGGAATTCTTGGGAGCCTGTATCTCGGGAATAGTTTCCACCGTCGCCCGCATAAATGGAGTGATCTGGGTGTATTCCTTAACCTTCACGCGCTCCAGGCCTTCAGCAAAGACGAACAGGCTCTGATTGGGCATGCGGACGACTTTGTGCACCACCGCCAGGCTGCCCACGGCAAACAGATCGGTAGGCTGCGGCGTGTCCACGCGCGCCTCGCGCTGAGCCACCACCACGATGGTCTTGTCGTCTCCCAGCGAGTTAATCAGTTGCACCGAACTTTCGCGGCCCACGGTCAGCGGCAGGACGGCATGGGGAAACAACACCGTGTCCCGCACCGGCAGCACCGGTAGGGTCCGCGCGGCCTCGGAATCATCTCTAAGCTCTGGGTTAAGCTGTTCTAAATCTTTATTATCGTTAGACATATGACTCCTTGAGTCACTTACACTCAACGTTTAGATGCCTTGTCCGAAGAAAGGATGCAGACCGAGCCGACTGCAATGATGCAACGGAACAGGGGCCGCGCGAAATTCATGGGCCGAGCCTCCCAGCGGGCGCTGATCGGATTATCGGCACCTCGAATCCGGCTCTGCAGGGTGGGAGCCTCACGGCGCCGATACTTTTGAGAGGATTGGATTGTACCCAACTGCCTGAGCTTGAGCAATCGGAATGCAGCCCTCCTAAGGTTTTCGCGTTCCAAATGCGAACTGCCGGGCTTCAGATTTAGCATTGCCGATTCAGGCTCAGGTTGGGGGAAACAATCCTTGGCTCAGATCAGTGGTGATAATTGTGAGGAGTGGGCCACCCCGGGCCGAGGTTGTCCGCTGCCGAACCTCTTCATGGGCAGACAATACATCCAAGTAGCAGAGAGACACGAAATCATGATTCGTAAACTGCAATCCGGAGAGTACCGGCTCTATTCGCGGAAGAAGAATCCCAAGACCGGCAAGCGTCGCAACCTGGGAACCTTCCCGAGTCGCGAGAAGGCCGAAGCGCACGAGCGCGCGGTGCAGTATTTCAAACGCCGTGGATAAGTTCTGCGCTATTCCCGCTCGGCGAGAATTGCCAACCGGTCGCCCATCCCCGGGCCTTAGGCTTTGAAGTCGAGCGCTTGTCACCACGCCCGATTGCAAGCTTCCTTGACCTTACTGTTCTACTCAGCTTAAATCATTAGTTCGGGGCTGAGGCGCCATCGGCTCTGTTGCCCGTGGCGTCCAATCTCCGAAAACGCAAGGAGACGCGAATGCGGATTGCCTTCCTCGGGTTGGGCATTATGGGACGCCCTATGGCCTCCCGGCTGGTAGCAGCAGGACATGAAGTCTCGGTTTGGAACCGTAGCGCCCGCCAGCATATCGATGGCGCGACTACAGCGGTATCTCCCGCCGATGCGGCCAAAGAGGCGGAGGTGGTTTGGGTTTGCGTCGCCGATACAGCCGCGGTCGAGCGCGTGCTCTTCGCCGAAGACGGCGCCGAGCAGTCGCTGCGCGAAGGCGCGATCGTGGTTGATTCCAGCACCATCTCGCCTACTGCCACCGTGCGCTTTGCCGAGCGAGTGAACGCCCGCGGCGTGCATTGGGTGGACGCGCCGGTCACCGGCTCGAAGATCGGCGCCGAAAATGGGCAGCTCGTCTTTATTGCTGGCGGCGCACCCGAGCCGGTCGCTTATCTCGATCCGCTATTCAAAGCCATGGGCAAGCAGGTCATCCACATCGGCGATACCGGCAAAGGCCAGGCTGCCAAGCTCGGCATGAACCTGATGCTCGCGCTGATCTATGAAGGCTTCGCCGAGGCCTTCGTCCTGGCCCGCAAATTGGGAGTGGAGCCGCACAAATTGATCGAGTTGATCCAGGCTTCCATGGTGCGCTCGGGTGCAATCGATTACAAGGCGCCGTTCGTTTTGCGCCACGACTATTCGCCAAACTTTCCGCTGCGCCTGATGCACAAGGACATTCACCTCATGCTCGACATGGCGAAGGAGCATCGCGTGAAGCTGCCGGCGCTGGAAACCGTCGATGAGATCTACGAGTTGTCGAGCGAAGAGGGTTGGGACGATCTGGATTACGCCGCGACCCTGGCACTCCTGGAGAAGTGGGCAGGCTTGGGCGGCCAGCCGAAGTAATCATGGCGCGCGCATCAGCGACAACGGACCAAGACAAGAATCCCTCGCAAGCCTGGCGCCCGCGAGGGATCGAAAAACTGGCGACGCAAGCGACACAGATAAAGCCGCGCTTACTATTTGTAGGTCGCGTTGGTGCGCGCCAGGTAGTCGCGATGGGCAGAAAAATCCACCATCGAATCGAAGGCCGGGCCGGCTAGCGGGTTCGCCTTCAGGGTGTCGCGCACGGCCGCATTCACCTTATCCAATCCGTCGGCGTTAGCCGCAAGATAGAAAATGAAAAACGTGCCAGGAGCCTCGGTGTGGATCGCTTCGGTGTCGATCTCATACTCCTGAATGGTGCCGGCAGCGAGTTGTTTCTCCAGTAGCGGAACCAGCAGACTCTTGCTGAGCAGGTCCACCGCGTCGTCGGGGGCATCGGCCTTGAGTTTGTACGATCCCCCATGGGTGTACAGGCCCTTCCAGGATCCGGGATGCCAGTTGTAGTACCGGCTGACGTAGATTGAGTCCCAATGTTTCGTCGCCGAGGCCAACACGGGAGTAGTGGAATTGCCGTTGGCATAAAACTGATCCAGCACATTCAGCAAGCCTGCCATTGACATCGCCGACCACCAATCGTCGTGGGTAGAGCCATCGGGCTGATGAACCAGGTTTACGTCGCTGCCGTAACCCACAATGGCTCCAGAGGACAAGGCCTTGTCCAGAATCGCCTGATCGGCCGCGCCTGCCTTCTCCATATCCGCCCACTGCGCACGCGGGATACTCCAAAATCCCACGTATGAATACATGGGCGGCTTCTCTTTCACCTCTTGCGCGCCTGCCGGCAGGCTCCAGGCAGCGAGCATCGCCAGCGCCCCCGATACAACAACAATTCTCCACAGCTTCCTGGTCATGATTGGTCACTCCTCCACAGTTTTGTTTTTGAATCCGGTATTAATGACTCGGCGAAATCGGCGGCCCTGTTCCGCAGTTCAGGAAAGAATGCATTACTGTGGCGCAAGATTGTCCCCTTGCCGCTGAACATGAGGCGTGGTGCGTAGAACATCCGTCAGCGTCAAGTGCTTGACCGGTCGTGCTCAGGATCAAAAGTAATTTAACCGGAATTTCACAATCTATACGGATGGTGAAGGATGTCAAGTAGCAACTTAGGCATTAGAGCTGCGATTATTTTCGAGTGCCGATCGAACAACCCTCTTCGTGCATTGATCCGATGGTAGGTTGGTCTTGGACAGGAACTACTAAAGTGGAAAGCCCGCAGGGCGCGAGCGAACTGTCCTCCACATACAGTCAAGCGACTCGCGTCCCCAGCGGGCTTTCACAACAGCGTGTAGCGCAACTGGGCGTCAGGTCTCGCTAAGCAAACGTCCGAATGAATGTCCTCGGCCTCTTCCAGAGGCACATATCGGTCCGACTCTATCTTTAGAGAACAAAAAATGCAGATGCTTTCTGTATCGGAGCGGCGGGCAAATTTCTGCGGCTGAGGGTCGGAGTTCACGGGGGTCATAAAAACTCCTTACGCCGGCCGACCTGGAGACAGTCGCGGGTCCTCGTACAGTCCAGCCGGTTCGTCGGCACTAACATAAAGCCGAACGCAGGCTAGTTTCAGTGACCTTTATCACGTTGCGGAGCGTCAATTCGCGTCAGTAGCGACTCCCCGATCGAAATCGGACTCCGTACAAACGACGCGGTATTCCAGTAGTAGCTTCTTCGGGAATGGAAGCTATCGCTCGGGCGGACGACGGGGGGGGTCGCCACGGCCCCGAGCGTATTTCAGCAGCACTTGAAACCGCCTACTTGCCTATGATGTTCTTTCCGAAATTGAACTTCGTTCCCACCGTGACCCGTACGCTGTTACGGCCTCCATTCAGCAAATCCGAGAAATAATTGTAGTGAACGAAATCGGTGGCTACACGAAGACCAAAATGCGGAGTGGCCTCCCAGGTGATGCCGCCTCCAAAGCCGTAGAATACCACTGTGTCTGATTTCGACAAGCTCGGTCCCACCAGTTGGGTGACGATTTGTGTAAGGATAAATGAGCACCCTAATTGGGGCTGAGTGCACTTGTAAGGCGTGGCCGTGAAGCTGGCGTGCAGCGCTCCCAGGGCCGGACGGGCAAAGAAGGTTACCTTCTTGAATCTGCGGTAATTGAATTGTGGTCCCGCCTCATACGTGTAGGTCGCAGAATTGTAAGGAACTGCCAATATGAATCCCGGTGGCAGGAGCGGCAGAATCGGCAATAATTGCGCTTGCGCAGACGCCGAAAGCTTATTCGGAAACAGCGAAGACTGGCCACTGGCGAAACTGAAATCGCCACCCACGGTCAGCCAACTGCGAACATTGACGCCAAAGTCAGCATCGACTCCGCGCTGCGCCAGATTCAACGATGGAGTGCTGAGGTAAGAATAAGCTCCAAACGCCGAATACCGGAGCACGTCGGTTTGTTGGGAGAACGAAAAGAGGGAAGTTAGAATGATAAACAGAATTACTGCGGAGAGAGTCTTAGGCCGCATGAAAAAATCTCCTTGCCACTCGCCCTAGCTTCGGGAAGTCGGCCAAAAAATGAAAAATTGCAGTCGAACTGAGATCGCGCACGTGATCGACAAAACATCCGCACACTGACGAAGCTCGACTACGGTTCAGTTCCAGTGTGCTCCTTCGGCCAAATGGGATCAGCAACAAAATGGGAACTTGCTAAATGCTTTCCCAAATTGGTAAGAAGGCGCAGCACTGCTTTGAACCTAAAGCACTCGCTATCGTCACGCAACCGCTTTGCTCAACTTCGACTACGACTTCGGTCGTAGAAGCGTGCCCTGCAGCAAGGTCGCGGCGGAATGCCAGCGCCGGAGAGAGATCCACGTTGAGGAGGAAGTCGCTTATTGGATACGAGAAGTAGGAATGCTAATCGTCGGTACGCGCCATGGCGAGGCGCCTGGCGATGATGGCATACGCCGATGCGTTGAAGGCCAGTCCGATATGCGTACCCGGGACTTCGAAGTCGTCGTCGCAGTTGCCGGTCATGCAGTATCGCCAGTCGGCAACCCCATCGTTGCGGGTGTAGATTGCGGTTTCCTGGACCGAGGCTGGCAGCTTGCGGCGCAACGAGTCGATGAAATCGCACGTACATCGTCCGGTATAACAGGTGGGCAGCACACCAGGACCGTGCTCCTCCAGGATGTGCTTTCGAACCGCTTCGGCGGCGCGCAAGATGGTGCGATGCACGACCGTGCCGCGGAACGGCGAAGCGAGGGTGATCACGGAGGCGACATCGTCGGGCCGCTGGCCGGCCACCGCGCGGGCCATAATCCCGCCGAGGCTATGTCCAATTAGATGGATCTTCCGACTGGTGTCGAAGAGAGCTTTTTCGATGTTGTCGTTGAGTCGCTGCTGGATGAGGAGGTTGGGGCACTCTGCGTTAAGGCCGATACCGGAAAAATAAGGACGATAACCGATTCGGCCAAGCCAGGAATGGAGCTGGGTAAGGTAAGCATCCGTCCCCAGAAACCCCGGAACCAGAACCACCGCTGATCCATTGCCGCGCGGTATGCCCAGTCCGTAATAAACCGGAGAAGCATGGAGCAGGAGAAGGTCGGCGGCGAATAGGGCTTCCTTCCAAATTGTTACATCTGCTTCTCCGTTCTCTGCTTGGAAGGCGTTAGCCGGCGGAGGCGCCATAGACGAGTGGGTGTTCTCCCTGTCCTGCTTCGACTCTAGAAGCCCGTCCCGTACCTCACCGGCCGACGACTAGGTGAGGAGGAGTTATTTGGGGACAGCTTCTGGGTGATTAGTGTAGCCGCAGAAGCTGCGGGTTGCCAACAAACAAATTTTGCCGGCCCGACGTGGTCAATAGGACCGCCTCGGAGTACTTCTCAAGCCGGGACGAAGACTTCCGCGAGCTGCGGCCAAATCAGCCAAATTGCATCCATAACGACGTGCCGCCGTTGCCGGCGGCACGTTCCCCGAGGTCTCATCAACGGCTGGTTTGAGGTTGACGCTCCCTCACTTATTCGCTTCGCTGAACCTCATGCAGTCGCGTGGGTAGTTTCCATCTTGATCGTCCGGGTCGGGCGTTTACGGCGATGCATCGTCTTGCCCGTCGTTTTCATCGTCTTCATCTCCGGACGCTGCATCACGGTGTCGATCAGCGCCTTCTCCGCAGTGACGAAGTTCTTCACCCCTTCCCGGGTGAGATCCGGTATAGGAATGAACGGAAACGGTGTGACCATGTTCAACGTGCGTCCGGCCGCCTTCATGTTGGCGTTCACCTGCTTGCCGGCGACGTCGATCAGCTTCTTCTGGGCATCGATGAAAGCGTCGGTCGCCTCTTTCGCAAGCTCGGACAGTTCGGTTTTCTTCATTTTGCGGACCGGCTCTTTCATGTGGGTGGCCTTGGTGGTCTCCTCGGCAATAACGTCGAGGAACTTCTTCTGGGCCTGCACGAAGGTATCTACCGCCTCGCGCGCCATTTCAATCAGGCCCTCGGCATCGAAGCCCTTGCCCGACTTAACGGCAGTCAACCAGCTGTGCGTCTGCTTGCTTGCCATCTTGAGAAATTCCTGGTGCATTCCAACGAATGTATCGAAGCCACGCTCGGTGAGTTCAGTCATCGCGAGGGCTGTGGTGTTGCCGCCCATGCGTTCCTTCACACCGCTGGCAATGATCTCGTATTCTTTCTGCGCCAGATTGAGCAGCAGCTTCTGGCCTTCGATGAAGTTGGACATCCCTTCGGCAGCAAATTCGCTGGCGATCGCCATAGGACAGAAATCGGGATCGGCGAACCGGCTGCGCATCATGTTCATTGCATTGGCGTTCTGGCTCATCGCCAGATCCACCAGGATCCGCTGGGTGGCAAAGAAATTCTCGACTCCCTGCTGCACCCAACCCGACAGCAGAGATACCAGCGACGAATCCCCGTTGTGCATGGATTCGGTCTTTCCGTTCCTAGGCATGATAACCTCCGATTTGCTGCAGTGCAGCATTAATTGAAAGGTAGTATTATCAGGTAGCCGTGTCAAGTTATTTGTGAGATTATTTTGCGTTGCAACAAGAGGTGAAGCGTGCCCGCCGACCCCGTTGTCATCAAGAAATACGCAAACCGCAGACTCTACGATACTTCCAACAGCCGCTACATCAACCTGGAAGACATCGCCGCCCTGGTCCGAAATGGGAAAGATGTCCAGGTGCTCGATGCCGCAAGCGGCGAGGACATCACCCGCGTCACGCTCACCCAAATCATCGTTGAGGATGCCAAGGGACAACCGTCGGGTCTGCCGCTTGAACTTCTGCGTCAACTCATCGTCGCCTCCGACCGCGTGGGTCAGGAGTTCATCATGTGGTATCTGAAGTCGGCCTTCGACGCATACGGAAAAGTGCAGAGCAGCCTGCAAAATCGCTTAAGCGAAATGCAGTCGGCAGCGCTGTCGCCACTCCAGATGATGAAGAACTTTCTTCAGAGCTCGGGTCCGGAAAGACCGCCTGAACCCAGCCAGGAGCTGCTGGAACTCCGCAAACGCCTCTCGGAGTTGGAGGCACGGCAGACGAGATCCAAGCCGCGCAAAAAGCGGAGCCGCAAGAAGGTGTAGAAGGAAGCCGCTTCGGACAACACTGAGCTAGAACCAGCCAGATTCTTGTCAAGATTCGAATTCACCACAGAGACAGAAAGGCACTGAGTTTTTTATTTCTCCGTGTCTCAGTGCCTCTGTGGTGAAAGCCAAGCGAACCGGTGTCGCCCCACCCGTGCGGTGACTTCTCGATTACGAATTCCAGACGTACAGGAACTCGCCGTCTGTCGCCGTAGCAACGGATTTGTGCAGGTGGCGAGTGGCGCGATTCAGTGCCGATCGAATGTTGACCTTCGTGTCGGGTAACTCGGACAGCGGAATCTTTAAGCAGCGCCCGCCGTCGAGTTCTCCCAGTTCATCCAAAATCCGGGTTACGATCTGCTTGTGTTTGCCGTTGCGGCCGGTCGGTATTTCCGACTTGACTGCGGTGCGAAAGCGCGGATTCAATTTTTTCTTGTCGAGAGCCATGACGCTCACCCTTACGTTAACCTATCGCTAACCATATACTAAACTTTGGCAATTCGGAAGCAAAACTTAGCATTGCTTAGGCAGTCCACAAGCGCTTCAAAACCAATCGCTTTACAAAGTCACAGCCAAAGAAAAAGTCCCCGTATCCGACTTTCTCACGTAGCGTGGAAATAGAGGTGCCCCCGGTGAAAAAGAAAATAGTCCGGCGATTCGAAACCGTACCCCTACCGCAAGTTCTGGAGAAGATCGTCAACCGTGCCACAACTGTTGAGAAGGTAACGACAAAGGTAGAGCCGTACACTCTCGGGCAAGTAGAGGAAGGATACAGGCATCGTCATCGGATCAACCGAAGCGGGCACGCGAGCACCGATTGGCCGAACTGAAGATGCCGGATCACAGCCAATGGAAGGATCAAATGATGAAGCGAATCCTGGTCGTGGATGACGAGCCGTGTATCGCCGATACCTTGGCAGCGCTGCTGTGCAACTACGGGTATCAGGCGACCGCAATGCATGACGGGCAAAGCGCGCTAGCGGAGTGCGACAGGGTTACCCCAGACCTGGTTATCACCGATGTGTTCATGCCCGGCATGAGCGGCATTGAGCTGGCGACTCGCATCCGGCAGCGCTTCCCCGCTTGCAAAGTTCTGCTGTTTTCCGGCACCGCAGCCAGTGCCGATCTGCTTGAACAGGCCCGGCGCGAAGGCCACGATTTTGAACTGCTGGCGAAGCCGATTCATCCCGCCGACTTGCTGGCCAAACTGGCAGCCTAGCTCCTTTCGCCCTGAGCTTGTCCGCCTTCTCGCCTGAGCTTGACACCCATTTTTCGCGCGCCTATACTCCGCTCCACGCTCACTTCGGGAAGGGGCTGCCATGACGAGACGTTCGCGGATTGTGCTTCTGGTTTCCGCTTTTACATTCGCTACCCTGAGTGCGCAAGAACATTCCCGAATTCATCAACCAACCCTTACACCGCAAACCAGCGGCACAACCAATGGACTGATTGCGGTCAGTCCAGTGAATCCGCAGATTGTCTGGGCCTCCGGTCGCAACGGCACATTCACGGTCACCACCGATGGCGGACGGACGTGGCGGGCCGGCGTCGTGCCGGGAGCCGAGAGCCTGCAGTTCCGCGACGTGGAAGGCGTGAGCGCCCGCGTGGCATACCTGCTGTCGATCGGCTCCAGTGCGCCGACCGATTTCCGCATCTACAAGACGGTCGACGGCGGCGCAACCTGGACGTTGCAGTTCGAGAACCAGAACCAGAATGCGTTCTATGACTGCTTCGCGTTCTGGACGCCGCAGCGCGGCATCGCCCACAGCGATTCCGTTAACGGCGTCTTTCCCGATCTGCGCACCACCGACGGCACGACTTGGCAGGACATCAGCGGCAACATGCCGCCGGCACTGCCGGGCGAAGCCTCGTTTGCCTCCAGCGGCACCTGCGTCGCAACCCAAGGTGGCAGGAATGCCTGGATCGGGACCGGCGGCGCGAGCGTCGCACGCGTGCTGACGACTCGCGACGGTGGCGATACCTGGAATGCTTACAACACTCCCATGGTGAGTTCCTCCTCTGCGGGTATCTTCACCGTAGCGTTCCGCGATGCTTTGCGGGGCATCGTAGGCGGGGGCGATTTGGATCCCAATGATCCCAACAGTGCAGATACGGCAGTGTCGAGCGACGGCGGCAGAACGTGGACGCTGACCAGCCATCCTCCCGTGACCGGCGCAATCTACGGCCTAAGCTATGTGCCGGGTGCCGGTACCGGCAATCGGACCGTGGTGATCACGGCGAACGATGGTGGTGCTGCCTGGACGCCCGACGAAGGAAATACCTGGTTCACGCTGCCCGGCGTCAGCGGCTACTGGGCGGTCGCCTTCGCCAGTCCTCAAGCCGGATGGCTGGTGG
Organism: uncultured Acidobacteriaceae bacterium; assembly: GCA_963785825.1. GTDB lineage: Bacteria > Acidobacteriota > Terriglobia > Terriglobales > Acidobacteriaceae > Bog-257. The sequence continues at coordinate 62,944 of CAWAWQ010000007.1, forward strand.
GCACCGACGGCCGCATTCTGAAGATTAGCTTCTAGGCGGCATCGGGACGTTGCGATCAAATTGGCGTTAGCCGAAGCCGTCAGCCCGCGACCAGTGGAAAGAAACTGAGCCGCCCAGCGGCGAGACCCGCGCGCTGCAGTCTCTCTGACCGAGATTTACCTCGCCAGAAGGGCTTGAGCGCGTCGGGTCCTATTTCGCCGTCTAGGCGTGGGCTGCCCCCGCCCCGCTGAGTTCGCGCACGATCGAGTTAACGAACGCCTTCGCGTCGCCGAACAGCATCAGCGTGTTGTCCAGGTAGTACAGCGGGTTGTCGATGCCGGCGAAGCCCGGATTCATGCTGCGCTTGATCACCATCACCGTGCGAGCCTTGTCCACATCGAGAATGGGCATGCCATAAATCGGGCTGCCGGCATCCGTGCGTGCCGCCGGATTGGTAACGTCGTTGGCGCCGATCACCAGGGCCACATCGGTTTGCGGGAAGTCGCCGTTGATCTCGTCCATTTCGATCAGGCGGTCGTAAGGAATGTCGGCTTCGGCCAGCAGCACGTTCATGTGGCCGGGCATGCGTCCGGCAACCGGATGGATGGCAAAACGGACGTCCACTCCCTTCTTGGTGAGCAGGTCATATAATTCGCGAACCTTATGCTGCGCTTGCGCGACTGCCATGCCGTAACCGGGGACGATCACAACTTTGTTGGCCGCCGCAAGAATCGCGGCCGCTTCTTCGGCCGTGGCGCTGCGCACGGGTCGTTCTTCTTTCGCTGCCGCCGCGGAGGTCTGCACCTGGCCGAACGCTCCGAACATCACGTTGGTGAAGGAGCGATTCATGGCCTTGCACATAATCACCGAGAGAATGAAACCGGAAGATCCGTCGAGCGCTCCCGACACGACCAGCACCTTGCTGTTTAGAACAAATCCCAGGAGCGCCGCGGAAAGGCCGGCGTAGGAATTCAGCAGCGAGATGACCGTAGGCATGTCGGCGCCGCCGATGGGAGTGACCAGCAACACTCCGAAAATCAGCGCCACAACCACCATGATCGGGAACAGTATGGCGTGTCCGGGATTCACCACCAGCGCCACCGCCAGCCCCAGCGCTCCCGCCAGAAGGGAGAGGCTGACGATATTCTGCCCGCGATAAACGATCGGCCGCTGCGGCAGAAGCTCCTGCAACTTGCCCGCGGCGATCAGGCTACCTGTAAAGGTCAGCGAGCCGATAATGACTTCCAGAGAGATCTCGCCCATTTCAAAGCGCGTGACCGGAGCCGTGCCCACGTAAAACTCGGCGATGCCGATCATGGCGGCCGAAAGCGCGCCAAACGCGTGGCTCAGTGCCGTTCGTTGCGGCACCGCCGTCATCTGCACCAGACCCAGAGGGACACCGATCCCCGCGCCGATGATCAGCGGGATGAGGACCCACTTGTAGTGGGCGACCTCGGGGTTGAAAAGCGTAACAACGACCGCCAAGGCGGCACCGATTTCTCCCGCCAGAACGCCCCAGCGCGCAGTCACCGGCGAACTCAGGAACCGGAGAGAGAGAATGAAGAGAACGACCGCGACAATGTAGGCGAAATCGAGATACTGCTGCAACGCGAGCGCGTTCATGATTGTTTCGACCCGCGAGACTTGAACATGCGCAGCATGCGGTCGGTGATCAGGAATCCGCCGACCATGTTGCTGAACGACGCCGCGACTGCGATCGCACCCAGCACCGTGGTGAGCGGCGTCTCATGCCGGCCGGCGATGATGATGGCGGCAACCACCACGATCGCGTCCAGAGCGTTGGTCAGCGACATCAAGGGCGTGTGGAGCAGGGGGGAAACGCGTCTGATCACTCCAAACCCCACAAACCCGGCCAGGATGAAGACGTAGAGATTAGAAATAAAATCTGGTGGCATTTTGGTCCTCTGCATTTCTCGGGGGCTCGGCCCTCCGAAGATTACCGATCACTGCGCCGCCGCCAGCGCCGGCAGCGAGAAGAATTCGCGGATGCGCCCGTTCACGATCTCGCCGCCCTGCGTGACCAGCGTGCTGCGCGTGATCTCGTCATCAAGGTTGAGCTGCAACTTGCCTTCCTTTACCAGGTGCACCAGGAAATTCGTCAGGTTCTTGGAGTACATCTGGCTGGCATGATAGGGAACCGTGCTGGCCAGGTTGATGGTGCCGAGAATGGTGACGCCGTTCGCCACGATGATCTCTTCCGGGCGCGTGAGCTCGCAGTTCCCACCGCGCTCGGCGGCGAGATCGACGATGACCGAGCCCAGCGTCATGGCCGCGACCATTTCCTTGGTCACAAGAATCGGCGACTTCTTGCCGGGGACGACAGCAGTCGTGATGACGACATCGCTCTCGGCGACGACCTTACCCAACAATTCGCGCTGCCGCTGGTAGAACGATTCGTCCTGCGCCTTGGCATAGCCGCCGGCATCCTGCGCGTCGGCAGCCTCGATGGGCAACTCGACAAAGCGTCCGCCAAGGCTCTGCACCTGCTCTTTCACGGCAGGCCGCAGATCGTATGCCGAGACAACAGCGCCCAGCCGACGCGCCGTAGCGATGGCCTGAAGTCCGGCAACGCCCGCGCCAATCACCAGCACGCGCGACGGCGTGATGGTTCCTGCGGCGGTGGTGAGCATGGGGAAGATGCGGGGCAGCTTGTCGGCGGCGATCAGCACGGCCTTGTAGCCGCAGATGGTCGCCATGGACGAGAGTGCGTCCATGTTCTGGGCCCGCGTAATGCGCGGCATCAGTTCGACGGAGAACGAAGTCGCGCCCGTGGCCGCAATCTCTTCCAGCGTGCGCACCTCGCCCAGCGGCCTCAGAAACCCGATCAGCGCCTGTCCGCGCCGCAGTAGCGGCAGATCTTGTTGGCCGGTCTGGTCGTTCGAGCCGTAGCACAGGACCTGGAGAATAATGTCCGCGGAGGCGAAGACATCTCCCCGGTGGGCGACGATCTTGGCGCCTTTGCCTTCGTAGTCGGCGTCGGGATAGCCGGCTTCGACTCCGGCGCCCGCTTCCACCACCACCTCCATTCCCGCCTTGGCCAGAGTTGGAACCACGGCAGGAACCAGCGCTACACGTCGCTCCCCAGGGAAAATCTCGCGGGGAACACCGACAATCATGAGGCCTCCTCGACTTCCATGAATGCACTTTGCAGTGTCTAAGCCGGACAGCAACCAACAATGTTGCAGCCGGAAACCAGCATTCTACGCGGAGTGCACGGAAAGTCCAGAATTCTCATGCACTTGAGCCTCGCTAAGCACGGGCCTGCGTAATCGCCGTCGGAGTCCGATTTGGGAGTTTACTGATCGATGAACCCGGTTTCGAGTGCGTCCCCGGCTCGGACCTGCGGCGATCCGGGTAAGCCTCTGCTGTCCAATCTGTTAGAGCGAACCGCGATTCAGCAGCAACTCTGGAGATGGCGACTCTGACACCGGTTGTGGTGAAAATACAACAGCTATAGTTCCCGCCGAACCTGTAATCTGCTGTATGCGCCGCAGTTAGTTTCTCTCTCTTTGATCTACGAGCGGACAATCCGAAAGCCCGTCGAATGCAGTGGCATCGGTCTCCACAGTGGGGCGCCGGTCCATCTGCGCATCGTTCCTGCCCGGGCAGGCACCGGGATCGTTTTCTGTCGCACCGATCTCGACGGCTACGAGGTGGAGGCGATCAGCCGTAACGTTGCCCGCGTCAGCTACGCTACCAGCCTGATGAAGAAGGGCGTGCTCATCTCCACCACCGAGCACCTGCTCTCGGCATTTATCGGCATGGGCGTGGATAATGCCATCGTCGAGCTCGACAACCTCGAGGTACCCATCCTCGATGGCAGCGCATTGCCGTTCATCGAGATGATTACTGCTGCCGGACCGCGACAGCAGCGCCGCAAGCGCGTCTATCTCAAGATCCTCCGCCCCTGCGAGCTGCACGAAGGTGACAAGTTCATCGGAGTTTATCCCGGAGAACGCTACGCGGTGAGTTACGCCATCGACTTCCCGCATCCGCTCATCGGCAGCGAGCGCTTCCAGGTCGAGCTCTCCAACGGCAGCTACGTCCGCGACATTGCCGCCGCCCGCACCTTCGGCTTTCTGGAGCAGCAGCACGCCATGCTCAACATGGGCCTGATCCGCGGCGCCTCGCGCGAAAACTGTGTCGTGCTGACCCGTGATGGCCTCGATAATCCCCCGCTTCGCTTTCCCGATGAATTCGTGCGCCACAAGGTACTCGACCTCATCGGCGATCTCGCGCTCTTCGGCAAGCGCATCCTCGGCTACGTGAAGGCCGATCGCGCCGGACACGCGCTGCACACCGCCATCGTCTCCCGCATCCTGCGTGACCCGACTTACGCTGAGGAGATCACCTTGGACGAAGCCGCCGTCGCCAATTGGCCCGCCGAGCACATGGCCGTCGCTGACTGAAGCATATTCAGAATTGTTGAATATCGGGTTAGAGCGCCACTTCCGGTGTGCTCGAAGAATTTCGCAAGCGGCTTTTGGAAGTCACGACCCGCACAATCAGTTGGCCATGAACAAAGGTTCGGAACGCGCTGAAACGGTCACGGACTGGTGGCTGCACCGGCGCGCGAAAAGCAACCGTTCACGAAGAGACGCTAACGTTCCTCGTCCTGGTCGCTGTCGTCGATCGCCAAGGTTCCGAAGTCCTCTACCAGATCGAGCAGGTGCTGATACCGTTCATACCACTCGGTGCTGACTTCGAAGAGAAACATGACACCCTGGTGCGGCCAGCCAAGCTGGATGAAACCGGTCTTGCCAATGTAGTTGCGCAGCCAGCGCGCCTCCTCCAGGTCCTCGTCGCTGGGATAGGCGGCCTGCTGCAGGCGCTGAATGAGGTAGTCCAGTTCGTCGCGCTCGAGCACCTCCTCATCCATGGAGAGGAACTGAGCGCCCGCTTTTTTGGCCAGCTCCACGAAATCCTTCCAGCTCTCGGGATTGTCCCTCGGGTCCCACATGACGCTGTGCACTTCTTCGGTGACATACCCCTGGAACCGACTGAGACCATGACCCAGGATGAAGGCGTTCATGTCGTCTTTGAGAGTGGATAAGTCGTCTGGCATAAGAGCTCTCGCGCGCCGCGGGGCGCAAGTACGCCGGCAGCGAAACTCATCATACTCCCAAGCAGGGAAGTTGGCATGATATGGCGCGGCAAGTGGAACTCATCTCGCTAAGCAGTTTCGGTTGGGTCAGACACGACCAAGAAGGATTGCTTTGCCGTCGCGATTGAGAGCCCTTCGGTTCGATGAAATGTTTCCCCCACCCGATATCGGCTTCATGTGCTCGCGAACCACCCCTGCTACTGCCGGCTCAATTGCCTCGCGCTAAGATTGCCTGGTGCAGAAGATGGTTTATCTCTCGCTGGGCTCCAACGTCGGCGACCGCGAGGCCAATCTCCGCAATGCCATCGACAAGCTTGCCGCGCTGGGCGAGGTTGTCGCGGTGTCATCGTTTTACGAGACCGAGCCGGTTGAGTTCACCGCGCAGCCATGGTTCCTGAACTGCGCCGTCGCTCTGAAGAGCCAGCTTATGCCCAAGCTCTTTCTGGCGAAGATGCTGGCCATCGAGCAGCAGATGGGCCGCCGCCGCACCCAGCCCAAGGGCCCGCGCACCATCGACATCGACATTCTCTTGTTCGGAAACTCGGTGATCAGCGCGGCCGGACTCGAGGTGCCGCACGTCGCGATGCACGAGCGCCGTTTCGTGCTGGAGCCGCTGGCCGAGATCGCGCCCGAAGTGCGGCATCCCGTCTTCAAACGTACCGTGCGCGAGTTGCTGCACGCGCTGCGTCCCAATGGCGCACAAGTGAAGAAGGTTGTGGGAAATTAGAATACTTGAGCGCTACTGGGCTGGTGAGTGGTGCGGCGGTTTAGAGGCTGTTACGAAACTCGGCATTGCCTGTTGGTGGTGGAACAAAGACGACGAAATCCGAGTGCCGGAGGCACGGAATAGTCTAGCCCAGCACGGAGCCCGCCGTGGCGGGCGGAGTGCTGGGCCAAGTAGGAAGTTTGATCCGAGTCCTGTAGGGACGGCACGGTTTCGTAACAGCCTCTTCAGCGCCGTGCCTGCGGCGAATCCAGAAAACGCTCCAGCCGTCTAGGTCGTGTGCGGCTGAACGCAGGAATGTGCGGCGCCAAAACGCCTTCCGGAGAGGACGCACTTGAATCGGCAGCGCAAGCGATGGATGGCTTTGGCGGCGGGCTGGGGATTTCTCCTGCTGGGCTTCGTCGGCCTTTTCCTGCCCGTCCTGCAAGGCATATTGTTCATCATGATCGGGCTGGTAATTCTCTCCAGCGAGTACATCTGGGCCAGCAATTTGCTGGGAAAAGTTTCCTCCCGCTTTCCCACCGCCGCCGCGCGCATGCAGCAGGCCACCGACAAGGCTCGCTCGTGGATGGGTCGCGGGCGATGCGACAGTTGAAATCGCCCCAGCTAGATCCGCTGCAGCTCCGGCACGGTGCGCTCATTCTCGATGTTGCCGGTATTGAGCGTGGTCTTCGGTTCCAGCAGCATGACATGCGTCTCTTCGTCGGCGGAAGGGAGGTGTTCGACGCCGCGCGGGATGATGATGAATTCACCCGGACCAATCGCCACTTCGCGTTCGGCGCCATGCTCGCGCAGCTTCATGCGCAGCTCGCCTTTCACCACGAAGAATAGTTCGTCTTCGTTGTCGTGGTGGTGCCACAAGAAGTCGCCTTGCAGCTTCACCAGCTTCACGTAAGAATCGTTCAGCTCGCCTACGATCTTCGGCCTGTAGTGCTCGGTGAACAGCGAAAACTTCTGTGCCAGATTGACCTTGTCCAAGAGGGCCTCCATGGAACTGAATTTCTCTCCATCAGATTCCATTAGCCGCGGACCGACTCAGCAGCAACCGGAGTTCGTCACTTCTGGGCAGCGTTCGACATCTCCTTTGGCTCGGTCAGGCTGAACCAGTTGCCAAACGGGTCCTTCATGATGGCCTCGATGCCGTAGAACTTCTCCTGGGGAGGCGACGTGAATTCCACGCCTTTGGCCCGCAGCTCCTCGTAACTCTTCTGGCAATCGGCAGTTTGCATCACGCCAGTCATCAGCTTGCCGCCTTTGACCAACTCGCGAATGTTGTCCGCGTCCTCCTGGGTAACGGTCGGTCCGGTCATGATCGGCAGCAATACGATCTGCAGGTCGGGCTGCGCCGGAGGCGAAACGGTGAGCCAGCGCCATGTGCCCATGTTGTGGTCCATGCGGACCTCGAAGCCCAGTCTGCCCACGTAGAAGTCGTAGGCCACATCCTGGTCGAGGACGTAGAGAGTGACGTGCGAATATTTTTGAATCATGACGACAGCATGCCAGAGCCTGGCCCGCGGCGCTTAGCCAAAATTGCGAATCAATCCGAAATAATGACGAAAGCAGGCAGGCATGAATCTAGGCAACCATAGCAACGGATTCACCACCATCGGGCGCAGCCGGCGCCGATATTCCACAGGAGGGCAACCGGCCAGCTGATGGAACAGGCGGCTGAACGACTGAACATTCTCATACCCAACTTCAAAGCAAATTTCCGTGACCGGCAAGTCGCCGGCCAGCAGCAGGCGGCCCGCCTCCTCGAATCGCATGCGTTTCAGGAATGCATGCGGCGTTTCGCCGAAGGCACGCTCGAACAGCCGCAAATAATGGAACTTGGAGAGGCATGCCTCCCTGGCCGCTTCCTCCAAGGTGATGGAGCGGTAAAACGAGTTGGCCATCAGATCGCGCGAACGCGACAATCGCACGTATAACTCATGATCCATCAGCGTGCGGTGCGATTTTCGGGATCGGTTGCCGGCCGGCATGGGCAGGAATTATAGCCGAAGAGCGGGTCAGAACTTCGTGGGGCACGATGAGCACCGGCGACTGTTGTTTGTTCGCGGGTTGACCCACCAAATGACTTTCGCTTTTTATTCGTGCTATCATTGCCGGGTTGCCGCTACTGCGGCAGGAGTTTTCTATGGCTATTCGCGACGTGCTCCTCCCCGAATTCGATCAGGAAATGGCGAACACCCGCAAGCTGCTGGAACGCCTTCCCGAGACGATTCCTGACTACAAACCGCACCCGAAGTCGATGCCGCTGAACCGGTTGGCCGGCCATGTTGCCGAGCTGCCACAGTGGGGGGCGGAGACGATGAATAAGGAAGTGCTTGAGTTCGACATGGCGAACTATAAGCCTTTCGAACCGAAGACCCGGCAGGAAGTGCTTGAGGCGTTTGACAAGTCCGTACGCGAAGGCCGGGCAGCCCTCGCAAAGGCTTCCGACGCTGATTTTGGGGTTGTGTGGACCTTGAAGACGACAGCCGGGCAGACGATTATGTCGATGCCGCGCGCGGCGGTGATGCGCGGCGCGGTGATGAATCACCTGATCCACCACCGTGCGCAGCTCGGGGTGTATCTGCGGCTGAATGAAATCGAAATCCCCGGGATGTATGGCCCCTCAGCCGACGAGATGAACATGTGGCAGACGCAGAGTGCGTAAGCCTTGCCTATGGGGGCGACTGGCAAAGAGTCGCCCAAAACGCTGCCAATTTCTGGCATCCTAAGGGCGAGGCATTTCATGGATCTGGATGCGATTCGACAATACTGCCTGCAATTCCCGCATGCCACCGAAAACGTGCAGTGGGGAGCCGACTTGTGCTTCAAAATAGATGGCAAGCTGTTTCTGGTCGCGGCCATGGAAACGGTTCCGCAGCGAGTTTCCTTCAAGTGCACGCCGGAGAACTTTGCCGAGCTGTGCGAACGCCCGGGGATCATCCCCGCCCCCTATATGGCCAGGGCACAATGGGTCAGCCTGGAGCGGCTGAATGCCGTCCCGGACTCGGAGTTGCGCGCCCTGATTGCCGATTCGTACCGATTGGTTTGGGAGCGACTACCGAAGAAGCGGCAGCTTGAGCTGCAAGGCACGAATGCGGCTGAAACTGGCAGTCGTCTTACTGGTAAGACGCCCTTGCCAGCAAGACGGAAACCGGCGAAAGCGGGTCGCAGGGGATGAGACGTCTTCTCCCTCTGTACTTGATTGCGCTTTGCGCTGTCGGGGGTGGCGCATCGAGCAAGGCGGCCGTCGCCCAGGCTGCCCCAGAGTCACAGGAAGCGATTGCTCCAGCCACTTTGGAGCGCGATTTCTTTGCCGCCATCCGCGACGGCGACGCTAAGAAGTTTCTGTCCTACGTCTCGGAGCGAGGGGTGAATGTCGGGTCACAGGCAGAGCACGTCAGCCGCGACGACGTGGAGCGGCAGCTTGCGACTCATCACGGGATATATTGCCGGCTGTTCGATTCGTCCTGTATTGATGCGCCGATCAGACTCGATGCCAGTGCGCGGGCGTGTTCCGACCGCGAACTGCTCACCCATTCCAGCAAAGTGCGTAAGGCGGCGACCGAGACCACCCGCAATGGCGTTCGCCAGGCCATTCTGGTCGCCGAACTGAAGAACGACGACTGCCCCGCCGACCGGCTCATCGACTTTATCTTCAACCTGGAGGCCGGCGGCTGGAAATTATTTTCGATGCCGTAGCCGGTATTGCAGCTTTTCAGAGTTGCGGCCTGCGTCTCTCGAGTTACTGCTTTAGCGATTTCAAGTACGCCACGACTGCTTCGGCGTCAGCGCGGTTCATGTGGTATTGCGGCATGGGCGGGCGCGCCGGCTGCCCGTTGGGCGCCAATCCCGTCATGAAGAACGCGACTGCCTTCGTCTGGTCCCAACCTGCAAGGCCGGCGATGTTGGGCGAGGTGTCAGTCCATGCCGGCATGGGAACCAGAGGCCAAAACTCCAGCTTCTTGCCTTGCAGCCACTTGTCCATGACAAATTCGCCTTTGTCATTCATCGGACTGTGGCAGTCGCCGCACTGACCGACCGCTTTGACCAGATATTCGCCGTGTGCGATCTGCGCTTGCGCCTTGCCGGCGCTGCCCGACGCCGCAGCAAGCTGGCCCACAACCACCAGGCACAAAATCGCGACCAGCGCGATCGCACTCAACCCTGCTTTCATTCGTCCTCCCATTTTTTCTAAATTTGTGCAATTCAAGCTGTCAGTTTGGCGGTGCTCCTGCGCACGCGGTCATGGATCGCCTTCGTTGTGGCTTCTTCTCGTGAGAGAACGGTAGCAGTGAACCCGGCGCAAAAGCGAAACGATTTTCCCGTAAGCCGCGCGCCGCTGTCAATCGAACACTGCCGGCATGCAACCCATTAGCAGCATTTGAAAAAACGTATCGCCGCTCTGTCGCTGTCCGCCTTTCGCCTCCAGACTTGCTGCCGTGTTACAACAAAAGCTCATGTCCATCTCCGACATCCGCTCGCGCATTGGTGCGCCGCAACTGATCGCGCTGGTTCTACTTCTGTCGTTTGCCCTGCAATGTGTGTGGTTTATTGCGCATCAGCCGTTGAACGCGCTGGAAGGGGCCTACATCGAGTCGGGGCTGTTGCATCTGGAGGGGCTTTCCAATGCCAACTCGCCGCAGCGTAGCGCGCTAGTGCCGCTGTTGGCCGGAGTCGCAGCCCGCCTCAGCGGCGCTGAGCACAACGCGGGCGAGTTCAACAATTATCGCTTTGCGATCCGGCTGCCTTTCCTGCTGGTGGGAATCCTGCTGGGCGCCTCGGTGTGGTACGTCGCCCGCCGCCTGTATGGAAACATCGGCGGCTATGTCGCACTTGGCCTGTACAGCTTTACTCCGCTGACAGTCGGCTCGGCCAGCGAGGTGGCGCCGGCCATTGTCGGCGCATGGGGAGGTTTTGGCCTGATCTTCACCAGCATTGCGGTGGCGCACACCCTGTATGCTCCGCGTGAAGTGGTGTTGTGGAACTGGCGTCGCATTCTGCTGTTGGGGTTGTCCATCGCGATATGCATTGGCGCCCAATTCTCCTTCTGGATCCTGTTGTTGCCGGCACTGGGATTCATGCTGTGGGTGGGTCATATAAGAAAGGCAGCCGTGCTGGCCATCTTTGGCGCGGCATGTGTCGTCGCAGCGGTTCTGCTGTCCGCCCTCTACGGTTTTCGCGTCGCGGCGTTTGCCCATGCCCTGGCCGGCGCTGAGTGGCTGGAGATCGGGTCGCGTGGTTTAGTCGGGCCGGGTGTGCCATCGCTGCTGCAAAGTTTTTTCCTGGAGAACGGACTAGGGCTGGTGCTGCTATTGGCGGTTAGCATTGTCACCTTCATAGTCTGGAAGCGGACTCGCTTCTTTGGAACGGCCGCGCCACTCATCGTCGGCGCGCTGGTGTTTGCCAGCGCGTTGCCCCTACACTTTTCCGCTTTCGCGTTTCTCCTGCTGGCGCTGCCTTTCCTGATTCTGTTTATGGCCGGCATCTCCGCCGATCTACTGGAGAGTCGCTACGCCCTCGCCGCCAACGCGGTGGTTTTTGGGGTCTTGATTGCCAACGCGATGATCGACGTCTATGGTCTTCTCAACCTCAGCGCGCATGGCCGATGAGTGATCCGTCGCAATTGGCTCTGTGCCACTCGCCGAAGCGAAAAGAACTTTCTCGCATCTAAAGGGTTGGACTAGAATGAAGCCATGTGGGCCCCGGGCCAAGTCGGGTGGTTCCAACAAAAGTTGACGCAGCGGGTGGGGACGATTCTAGCTCTTGCACTGGCTGCCACTCTTCCCCTCGCGGCGCAGATGCACGGTCCTCCTGCAACCACCACCATTGGCGGTCATTCCCTGGCTCCGCCTCCGAGCGTTACTTCCATCGGCGGACGGCACCTGCCTCCTCCAACTCCCAGCGTGACCTCGATCCCGAATATCGGTCTGCAACGTCACCGCGGGTTTTATTCCAACGGCTATTACCGCGGCCGGGGATACTTGCGCGGATGGGCCTACTCGTACCCATATTATTATCCGCTCGACAACCCCGCAGCCTACGGCTACGACTACGTCGGCTCCGACAATCCCGATCTTTACTCGGGGCCTCCGTTGGGTCCTGACCAGAATCCCCACATGGTGATCGAGCAGCCGCCGTCGAGGCCGTACTATGGCGGCGACTACCCGCCATATCAGCAGGCCTACGCTCCTCCGCCGCCGGCTCCGCAGCAGCAAGCTGCTCTCCCTTCGCCGCCTCCGGCTGAGGTCAATCCGGGCGAACCCACTGTTCTCGTCTTCCGCGACGGTCATCAGCAGGAAGTAAGCAATTACGCCATCATGGGCGACACCGTTTACGTCTTCGATAAAGGCCGTAAGAAGATTGCGCTCGCCGAGCTCGATGTGCCCGCAACGACGAAGGCGAATGACGATCGTGGCCTGGAATTTAAGCTGCCTCCTTCACCGGCGAAGAAAAAGAGCCCGACTGTCCCGCAAAGCGCCACTCCCGATCAGAACAACACTGCGCCGGCCAGCGTAGCCTCGGCCATACCGTAAGCCTGCTGAAGACTCCCTTTCGAAATGGTAAATTCTCTCCAACCAAAATCGGCTGGGGATGACACAACTGCGAATTATCGGCGCAACACTTTGACGCAGATGTGTTCGAGATGGCACGCTTGGGATGCTGTGACGGGACGGCTCGCCTCGCGGTCTATGATGAGCGTGGAAGGCGGCGCTAAATGGACGAGAGACCATGGCAAGTTGGAGCTTCTGGTTTAGCGCGAATGGGGCAGTTGGCTCCGCTCTGTCGATTGTTAGCTGGGTTATCCGCTCTGATACGCTGGCCTAAAGGCGTCGCACTAGCAAAACAGTTCGTCGCATCCAGTTTTTCCGCAGCCCGTAAATGCGTGCCCTGACACAAAGCACATGTCCCCGGTTCTGTGCATGACCATAGGCGAGGAGCTCTGATGCGCGTCTTCAGCGGGTCGGTTCTGGGATATCTGGTGTTCGAGCTGTTGTGGTTGGGGCTGTTCCATGTCACCAACACCGATCCCCACGCCCCGGCCAGCATCAGCTTCCAGCTTGGAGCGGTCGTCTTCGGAATGGTGTTCGCCATAGCGGCAGGGCATCTCGCCAGCGTGATCGGCGGGCGCGCAGATTTCGTGGCGGCCCGGATTGTCGGCGCGCTGATTGCCCTGACCGCCGTGGCCGGTATGATTGGCAAGGGAGTAGCGTGGCCGCAGATGACAGCCCTGCTATTCATGGCGCCGGCGGCGGTGATCGGTGGATGGACCTACGTGATAGCCCAACGCGCGAAAATGGATCGCGAGAAAAAACGATGACCAACGAAGAACGGACGCTGCACGCGATGGTTTATCAGCTGGAGGCCGCATGGAATGCTGCTGACAGCACCGCCTTTGCCGGGCTGTTCGCGGAGGATGCGGAGTTCATCCATATTCTTGGCGGCTATTACAGCGGGCGAGCCGCCATTCAAGCCGGGCACCGCATGATCTTCGGTACCATCTACAAAGGCAGCACGGTGCGCTACAGCGTTGAGAAGATCAAATTTTTACGGCCGGATGTCGGCCTGGTTTTTCTGCGCCAGCATCTGCAGTTCTCCGAAGGCGGTGCGGCGGTCGAGTTGGACGCCCGGCCCACGCTTGTCGCCGAAAGCGTCGATGGCAAGTGGCGGATCGCCGCGCTGCAAAATACAAGGATCACCGAAGCGAGAGGTGAAATCATCGCAGGGAAACGCGGCAGCGGCTAAAGCCAATTAAAATTTTATGACGCATGCGGCACGGCTGAAGCCGTGCCCTGATACGAACCATTCACGCCCGTGTTTTGGCTGCCGAGCACCTGTGCATTCAGCCAATCGAATGTAAGGCTTCGTATCAGGGCATGGCTTTAGCCATGCCGCCACAGCGTAAAATGAATTGGGCTTTAGCCCCTGCTCATGTCGGTTCCCGTTCGCAAGTCCAGTTCGAAGAAGATCGTCCGGCCGTCGCGCACATTCTTTGTCACAACGAAGACCAGCATGGGACGAGCCCTGCTGCAATCGGAACGCAATGCACTGTTGTTGGTCGATGTTTTGCGCTCCTATGTTGCAGCCAGGAAATTCAAAGTTCATGACTTCGTCGTCATGCCCGATCATGTTCATCTGCTCATTACAGTCGATGGAGATATTTCGATCGAGAAGGCGGTGCAATTCATCAAAGGCGGGTTTTCGTATCGATTGAAGACGGAATTCGGATATGCGGGAGAGGTCTGGCAGCGCGGATTTTCCGAAGTGCGAGTGGATGATCGGGAAAGCTTCTTGCGGCATCGCGAATATATCGCCCAAAATCCAGTAAGGCGGGGGTTAGCCGGATCCCCAGAAGAGTTTCCCTACTGCTTTACCTATTTGGCAAAACGAAAGGCAGCAGGGGCTAAAGCCCCGAGAGAAAAAGGGGCGCTGTACGGCACGGCTGAAAGCCGTGCCCTGATACGAAGCTTGCGGAAACGGCGCCTGTGATTTTTCGTGCATGATGGCGACCAAATCGTATGGAGTTTTTTGGCAGCTTGTGACGTTGCACAGTGATGCGAAGCGAGTCATCGGCATTGTTCTGCGCAAATGAGTCAGCACGTTGTTATGCACTGTGCCTGGTGAGGCGCGGGTGGCGCAAACCGCGGGCGAAGGCTTGGCCGCCTGGATTTACAATTTATTTTTTATAAAAGGAACGGCACACATGAATATCAAAAAAGTTGGAGTTCTAGGTTGTGGGTTGATGGGCTCGGGCATTGCACAGGTCGCGGCCATGGCAGGCTTCGACGTCGTGTCGTTCGAGCAGGAACAGAAATTCCTCGACAAGGGCTTCGCCGGCATCGAGAAGTCTCTAACACGCCTGGTAGAGCGCGGCCCCGCCAAAGGCGGCATCACTCCGGAGCAGAAGACCGAAGCCCAATCGCACCTGAAGGGCACGCTGAAGATGCAGGACCTCGCGGACTGCGACATCGTCATCGAGGCCATCATTGAGAATGTGGCAGAGAAGCGCAAGACCTACGCGCAGCTTGACGCCATCGTCAAGAAGGATGCAATCTTCGCCACCAATACGTCGTCAATCTCGGTCACCGAGCTGATGACCGCAACCAAGCGGCCGGAGCGCTTTATCGGCCTGCACTTTTTCAATCCCGTGCCCATGATGAAGCTGGTGGAAGTGGTGAAGACCATCGCCACCGCGCCCGAGGTGTACGACGGCGCGGTCGAGTTCGGCACTAGGCTGGGCAAAGTTCCGGTGCGCACCAGCGACAAAACCGGCTTCATCGTCAATCGGCTGCTGGTGCCGTACCTGCTGGACGCGATTCGCGCCTACGAAGAGGGGGTCGGCTCCATCACCGACATCGACGAAGCCATGAAGCTGGGCTGCGGCTATCCCATGGGGCCGTTCACGCTGCTCGACTTCGTCGGCCTCGACACCACCTACTACATCACGCACGTGATGTTCGAAGAATTCAAGGAGCCGCGCTTCGCCTCGCCGCCGCTGCTCAAGCGCCTGGTGCTGGCCGGCTGGTATGGGCGCAAGTCGGGCAAGGGATTCTACGACTACGCCGACCCGAACAAGCCGGTGCCGGGAAAGTTTGTGTAGGCGAGGAGATGAAAGATCATGACAGACTTCCAGAACATTAAGCTCGAAACCAAAAACCATATTGCCTACATCACCATCGACCGGCCCAAGGTGCTCAACGCGCTCAACATGGCCACCATGCAGGAGCTGAAGCAGGCGTTCGCCTCCATCAAAGATGACGCCGAGGTGCGCGTTGCCATTCTCACCGGCGCGGGCGAGAAGGCGTTTGTCGCCGGCGCCGATATCGGCGAGCTTTCGCAGCACACGCCCGTTTCGGCCAAGGCCTACACTCACCAGGGGCAGGCGATCATCGACAGCATCGAGAGCCTCGGCAAGCCAGTGATTGCCTGCATCAACGGTTTCGCGCTGGGCGGTGGCTGCGAGATCGCGATGGCCTGCACCATGCGTCTGGCCAGCGAAAATGCCAAGCTGGGCCAGCCCGAAGTGAAGCTTGGCCTCATCCCGGGCTATGGCGGGACGCAGCGGCTGGCGCGGTTGGTGGGGAAGGGAATCGCCATGCAGCTGGTGCTGACCGGCGAGATGATCTCGGCGGAGGAAGCATATCGCATTGGGCTGGTGAACGAAGTCGTTGCTGTCGCGGATCTGATGCCGCGCGCCGAAGCCATTGCGGGCAAGATCATCGCTAATGCGCCGCTGGCGATCCAGTATGCGATGGAGGCGGTGAATCGCGGACTCGATCTGCCGCTGGCCGACGGCCTTTTTCTCGAAGCAACGCTGTTCGGCGTCTGCTGCGCCACCGAAGACAAGAACGAGGGCACGAAGGCGTTCCTGGAGAAAAGGCAGGCGGCGTTTAAAGGCAAGTGAATCGTGAATCGTGATTCGTGGATCGTGAGGTAGTTGCAAGTGAATAGTGGATAATGTGCCCCAGGTTCGCGTCCTTCTTTTGGACGTTAACCTGGAGCGCGTACGTCCACGGCTGCCGAATCTCAGTATTATCGTCTGCGTCGCGCGTCGCTGACGATAGCCCAGTCAGCTTGCTAACATCGCAGCCATGCCTGCTGCCGATTCCCCCATCTTCCGCCTTGCCAGCGCGCTGGCCCTCGGCCTATTAATTGGCGCCGAGCGCGAACGCCGGAAGGGCGAAGGCCATCTGCGTTCGGCCGCCGGGATTCGCACCTTCGCGCTGGCGTCGCTGTTGGGCGGAGTCAGCTTTGTTATAGGCGGCGAGCTCATGCTGGCGGTGGCTACCGCCGCAGTCGCGGCGCTGTGCGTGATCGCCTACACGCGTACCGCGCAGCAGGACCCCGGCCTCACCACCGAAACCGCTCTTGCCCTGACAGTGCTGTTGGGCGGACTGGCGCAAACCCAGGTTGCCGTCGCCTCGGGTCTGGCGGTTATCGTCACCATTCTGCTGGCCGTCCGTACACGCCTCCATCGGTTCGTGCGCTCAGTGCTGACCGCAGAAGAACTGACCGACGCCATCATCTTCGTGGCTGCCATTCTGGTTGTCTTGCCGTTCACTCCCAACCGGTATCTCGGGCCATATGGCGCCATCAATCCCCGCACGATATGGAAGATCGTAATTCTGATTATGTCGATCAGCGCGGTCGGGCACATTGCGGTGCGCCTGCTGGGCGCACGCTTCGGGCTGCCGATCGCCGGCCTCGCGGCGGGTTTCGCCTCGAGCACGGCGACAATCGCCGCGATGGGAGAGCGCGCACTCCGCGAGCCGGCGCTGGCGCGGCCGGCGGTTGCTGGCGCGGTGCTCTCGACGGTGGCAACGATTGTTCAGCTCACGGTGGTGCTGGCTGCGACCAGCCCGCCCACTCTCTATTCGTTGCGCGTTCCTTTGATAGCCTCCGGGGCAGCGGCAATCGCCTATGGGGCAGCGCTCACCTTCCGCAGTATTCGCAAAGCAGTCCCCGAGACCCAGCAGCGAGGAAGAGCCTTCAGCGTGCCGGCCAGCCTGCTGCTGGCGGGCATCATCGGCGCGGTGTTGTTTCTGGCAGCGGTGCTGAATCACTGGCTAGGACAGAAGGGAGTTCTGGCAGCCGCCGGTATTGCAGGCCTTGCGGATGCGCACGCCGCTGCGGTTTCGGTGGCATCGCTGGTCGCGTCGGGCAAGCTCAGCCTGAATGAGGCCGCGATTCCGATTCTGGCGGGCCTGACCACCAACACGCTCAGCAAGGTCCTGGTCGCTGCGTGGAGCGGTGGCCGACGGTACGCAATGCAGGTAGTGCCGGGATTGTTGCTGGTGATCGCCGCGGCGTGGGTAGGATTAGCCCTTCTGAGTGGAGGCTAGGGGCGGGTCAGAGTTCGTCCGGGGACTCTGTCGAAGAATGACTATCTTGCAGAATAGGGGTCCTTCGACTCCGCGCCGGCTCGACCCGCCCAGCGGCTCGGGCGCCCGCTCCGCTCAGGATGACAAGCTTCTTCTTCTGCGCGAGTTAGAATCCGTCCCCCCAAACAAACGGCGGCCCGGTGAGGGGCCGCCGAAGGGCAACATGCGAATTGAGGCGTTAGAACACCAGCTTGCCCTGGAACTGGATAATGCGTCCGGAGGGCAGGCCGGGAGCAAATGCGCCGTAAGGACCGGTAGGCGGCGCGGTGGTGGTCAGGATTTTGCCAAACGTCCCTCCCAGCGCGGGATCCCCATCGGCAAAATTGTTGTCAGGGTTGGTGAAGTTGGGGTGGTTAAAGACGTTGTAGAAGTTGGCTCCGATCCCGAACGCCATCCGCTCTGTCAACTTGAAGTTCTTGTTGATGGTGAAATCGGAGTCGAAGAAGCCTGGCCCACGGAACAGGTTGCGCTGCTGGTTGGGGAAGCCTGTAGTCGCCGTTCCGAACTGGTTAAACGCCAGGCACGCGCTGAAGCCGTTGACGCAGCCTTGCTGCGCCGGGCCTAACACCTGGGCTGGCGGATTGATGGGTGTGTAGTTCGGGATACTGACATTGCCGTCGATCACGGTCAGCGGCAGACCCGAGCGAGCGAAGAAGTTCTGCGAAATGGTCCAGCCGCCCAGCGCGCCATTCATGTACTTGTTGCTGAACTTGAACGGCGTTTGCCAAACGTAGCTGGCGCTAAACGAGTTGCGAATGTCGTAGTCGGCGTTGCCGTAGTTGAAGCAGCGCAGGCATACGGGGTTGATCTGGTACTGCACGGTGGAAGGCGTCGCACTGAACGTCGCGTTGGAGTTGTTGTACGGCGTGGCCAGGACCCCGGTGTTCGACACCTCGTCGAGAGTGTGGCTCCAGGTGTAACTGGCCTGCACGCTGAAGCCGTACGTCACCCTCTGCGTGAAGGAAGCCGTCAGGCCGTTGTAGTTCGAAACACCGGCGCTGTTGTACTCCTGTACCGCACCGAAGATCGAGGTCGGCGCGGTAGCAGGAAAGGGCGCATATCCCGCGCCAAAGGCGTTGAGGCCCTCGTTGTACACGGGGACGTAGATGCCGTGATTGCCGACATACCCCAACGACAGCGAGGTCCGGTCGCCCAGCGCCTGCTGGACACCGAAGCTCCACTGCTGATATTGCGGAGTGTGGAAGCTGCCAACCTGGCTCCGGAATACCGGGGTGCGGAAGGCAGGCCCCAACTGTGCCTGCAGGCTTGCGAAGGAGGCGCCGCTGGCGAAGCCATTCATGATGGCTGCTGCACTGGCCGCGGCCTGTGCCTGAGCTCCCGTCGAAGTGGTGTCAGCCCATGCGACATTGGGAAGGCGCTCCTCAACCAGTCCAGGCAGATTCAGCATGAACTGATCGCCGATCACAGCTGGCAGAGCGTCATAGAAGATGCCGAAGCCGCCGCGCACCACCGTCTTATCGCTGCCGCCCGGCGACCAGGCAAATCCGAACCGCGGCGAGATGTTGATCGCGTCGGTCGAGCGGAAGATCTGGTGACGGTTGGCATCGATGACGGAGTTGTACGGCGTGTCGGGGGTGAGCTGGCCGGCAGCCACCAGCGAGTTGAACGGCGCAGTCAGCAGCGCCGCGCAGTCCAGCTGGCAAACCGGGTTGGAGTTGTGCTCGGCGCGCAGCGCCAGCGTGAGCTTCAGGCTCTTGTTGACCCGCCACTCATCCTGGCCATACACGCCCATGCCCCACAAAGCCACCGGCTGCGTGGCGCGGGAGGGGAAGCGCTGCCGGTATTGCACTGAATTCCCGTTGTAAAGATCGAGCGGGCTGGCAATGAACACCAGCGGATCGTTCAGTACGCTGAAGGTGTAGTCGGTGATGTCGTAACGGCGATAGTTCACGCCGAACTTCAGGTTGTGCGCTCCCTTGGTGAGAGAGAAGTCATCCACAATCTGATACTGCGTGGTGTTGCGGCCCTGGGGGAAATTGAAGACGTTGCCTGCTACTCCGGTCAAGTTGAAGCCATTGCCGTTGACGGAATAGGGAAACAGCCCCGGGTTGTTCTGGGTGAAGATCGCGCGATAGTAGCTGCCAGCCACGATCAACTGGTTGGTCGCATTGGCGCTGAAGACGTGGTTCCACTGCGACTGGCCGTCATACGCCGGCTGATAGCTGGCCGCGCTGAACGCGCTGTTGATAGGATCGGCCAGCGTGGCTTGCGTACCGTGGTCCATGCGCACCCGCCAGAAGACGTGGTCCTTGTCGGAGAAGTTCTGGTCGATGCGGCCGCTGATGATGTACTCGGTACCCGGCAGCGCGGGCGTGGCCTGGTACTGCCCGATGCAGTTGCCCGCGATGGGGACACCGCAATTGCCGCCATCGCCGGGGCCAAACGCGCTCACGTTATAACCCGGCGCTGACTGGAACAGCTGGAAGTAACGCTGGTAAAGCGCAAGCGAGTTGGGGTTGGTTGCCGCCAGGTTGGCCAGGGTTGCGGCAGCAAAAGCTGGACTGGGTGCAAACACCGGCGTAGTAGAAGGAACGATATAGCGAAGTCCTTCGGTGTCGGCGAAGAAGAAGGTCTTGTCCTTCTTGATCGGGCCGCCAAACGACGCCGCCCACTCATTGTTGTTGGCGAAGGGACGCGGCGTGCCATTCAGGTTATTGAACCAGTCGTTGGCGTCCATAGCGCGACCCGTCCACCAGTACTCGGCATTGCCGTGATACTGGTTGGTGCCCGACTTGGTGACATAAGAAACTTGCGCCCCTGCCTGCTGGCCGTACTGGCCGGAGTAGGCGTTGTTCACCACCGTGGCTTCTTCGATGTCGTTCTTACCCAGCGTCAGGTTCGTGGCGCCGGAGTTGTTCAGGTTGAGGTAAGGATCCATGTCGTTCTCGCCGTTCACGGTGAACAGATTGGAGGTGGCGGGAAGACCGAAGCTGCTGAAGTTGCCGTAGCCCTGGCCGGTGTTCATGGTCACACCGGGCGCGGTCTGAGCGACAAAGGTGAGGTCGTTGCCGCCATTCGGCTGGTTGGCGATCAGCGTCTGATTAAAGTTGGTGGACAGGTCGGCGTTGTCGGCCTGCACCAGCGGTGCTGCCGTGGTGACCTCTACCGTCTGCGAGGTGCTGCCGACGGCCATCCTCACGTCCGCAATCGCAGCCTGGCCGACGTTGACGCTGGCGGTCGTATCGGCCTTGCTGAATCCTGCCGCGGTGACGCTGACGGTGTAGCTGCCCGGCGGCAACAATGCGAAGCGATAACCGCCGTTAGCATTGGTTGTGGTGTTGCGGGTCGTGCCGTTGGCATTGTTCTTCAATGTAACCGCCACATTGGGCACGACTGCCCCGCTGGGATCGGTGACTGTGCCGGTGAGGTCGCCTGAGACCAGCGACTGCGCCATCAACGATGGCGACATCACTGCGGCGATCACCCACAGGGCCAGTATTCCCGTGATCAGTCTTTTCATTGTCATATCTCCGGCTCTTCCTGGTCTGAATATGGGCAAGCCAGGCACGCCGGATTTCATTGGCTGGTGCGCGCCCGTCTGCTCTCGTCTGCAAAGAGCAAGTCACCTTCCTGAAAGGAGAGGAAAATGACTGACGGTGGACATCGTGGGACGAATGGTGCGAAACGGATGTCGAGAATACAGCTTGCGAACTTGAAGTAAAGACCGCTTCGAGATGCCTGACGCATGCGATCCCAATTCTTATTTCGCTGGTGCAGTACGAACGATTCGGACGGAACAGGTCGCGGGTGATCAGGTCAACGATGCGGTACGGGCTTTCAGTAGCTCCTCGACAATATGGCGATACGTAGGTCCCACGGGATACCGGGAGCCATCGCTCAGGACAACGAAGAATGGTCTGCTCTCCGGAACCGCTGTGCTGACGAGGTAGTCGCAATTAATGAGGATGGAGCGGTGAATGCGAACAAATTGCGCCGGGTCGAGCTTGGCGGCCAGCTCGTGAATCGGTTCATGCGCGATGAAGTTGCCGGCGGCAGTGTGGATGGATACGTCCTTTCGCGCGGCGACGATGCACATGATGTTGGCAACATCGATGCCAAAGGACTCGCCGTCGCGCTTGACCTCGATTGTCGATTCATAGCCGCCGTTGGCAGTCGAGCCGGCAACGTAGCGCTCCACCAGGTACAGCAACTGTTTTGCCTTGCGCTCGTACACCTCGCGTACTGCCTGGTTCAGCGCCTTCCGGAGAAAGTCGGACTCGCCGGGCATGTAGAGTATCCGGCGCGTCTGCTCATTGATTGCGGGGCTAATAGATGGCTGCAACGTAAGCAAAACCGGCAGAAAGCTGCTGTCCTGATCGATTCGCTGTCGCCAGCTTGCGGGTACCAGTTCGGCGCGGGCGATCAGCAATTCCGGGACGAATTCGTCGACCGCCCTCTCGCACTCTCCCCAGCTATAGGCCTCGGCAGTCAGGGTCAAGACGGAATCGCTGTCGATGAGCGTCCGTACCTGAGTTCGCAGCGCTGCGTCCGGCTCCCATAGCAGCACCCGCATGCCTCCGGCCGATCTGGTAGCGAAAGGCGGATACACCGACATTGGAGTCGCCATTCTCTTCTCGGTACTCTCGCTGCGATCTCACGCAATTTCCTGACGGACGCTCCGTACGCCGCGGCATTTCTTACGGCAGATTCCGTCATTGCAAGAGTAGACGTTCGGCGCGATGAAAAAGGTCCGGCAGGAAGATGATTGGATAGCGAACAGGGACGAGTCGCTGAATTGGCGCAACGGAGATTGGAACCGATGGGAAAGGAGCCAGGTCAAATTCAACTTGCTTTAAAGGGGACGTCCTTCAGAGACTGTGTCGCCACCGGAAGAGATCTGGTGCTGGAAGAAAACTCCGAGATTCCAAACAAACCAGCCGCGCAGCGGCTGAAGCGCAGTCAGCCCGGGTCGTAAGACCCGGGAAAAGTGGAAAATGCACCCGAGCCGCGGCAGCGGCGAGACTGGTCGCAACACAGTCTCTTCAGGCCGTCCGAAAAAGCCGCAGGATCAACCTGGCTTCGGCCGCAAGGTTAATCGCGCTTTCGCATTGCCAGGTATTTCAGAGCGCGAATTCCGGGAAGGAAGAAATATGCGCCGCCGCGCATAGTTATGAATTGCGGTACGCCCTGAATGCACCGTCGCAGCCCGCTCTCTTGCGGTAACGAAAATGTGTCCGTGGCTGGACACCCCGGTATGGCCTGGCGATTGCCCATTAGCGCATCGCTCTCGGCCGTCATGCCGTCGAATTTCGTGTTCATGATCCAGGCGCCCTGCACGAATTCAAATTGGCGAGAGATGTTGGCGTTAAGGCAGACGAAGTGAATCCCGTGCTCGCCGCTGTCGGGATAGTCTGGTTGCAGCGCTTGCTCGGGTGACAGTCCCGGTCCATACTCGCGGCCCCGCCGCAGCAAGCGATGGAAGCGCGTGGAAGAGATGATGTCCTCGCGCACCCCGAGCTTGGCCCATCCGAGATTATGGAGGAGGCGCGAGAAAAATCCGCTTGTGCCGGCGGGGAAGTCGGCATTGCGTGGATTGGTTCGGCGGATGTGCGCGCCGAAGGGGCAGCGTGTGCCGTTGACATCGGCGTCGTAGGTGAACTGGTTGGAAGGATGCGCGGCAGCTACGCCCTCGATTGTCCCGCTGCTCAATGGCGCTAGTGGGTCTCCATCCTTGGTGCGTCCCACCATGGCTGCGGCCAGTTGCTCGCGCGCCTGGGAGTCGCCGTTCGACCGGCCATCGACAAATTGCCAGAAACCACGAACGTCCTGCTGCAATTGCCGGAAAACGAGATAAGTGCCGTTGCGCCCGAGGTCGCGCATGCCCGGAGCGTCTTCGGCCTCGGGCAGGATCGCGGTGGAGGTATCGTCGGGTAGCAATGGCCGGTCGGTGTATCGGCCGTACTCATTCGCATAGCCAAGCAGGAACTCGCCCAGGCAGGCCAGGTTGGTGTAGGCGAGCTGACCGGCTGCGCTGCGTCCCCGCTCCCAGTCCAGCGTTGGCTGGCTGATGCCGTCGGCGAAACCAAACGGCTCAACGCCCTGTAGGTCCGAGGTCGGCAAAGAATCGAGCAGTTCAAAAGCTGTATCCCACACCGGGCCTTTGGTCCGGTCGCTCCAGGATTGCAGTTGGCCTTTCTTCGCATACAGCATCACCAGCACATGCGGAACTTTGCCCGGCCCGCCCCATCGCCAATATTCAGGAGAGTTGGTGGCGATGTCGCCCAACCGCCACGAGCGATTTTCTTCGCCGCACATGCCGGAGAGAAATTCGTCGGAGAAGCCGGAGAGGACACTCGGCGCAAGCCGAAGCGCCTCCAGCCCGTCGCGCGTGAAGGCCACCTGCAGCGTAGTCGAGGGCGGCTGCGGCAACTCGACCGCGTTCGAAACCGGCGCGGACCCCAGCCACGCTGCGGCGGCGCCGGCGTCGCGGATGCGCAGCAGCAGAAAGCAGGCGTCGGTCAGCGCGCCATAGCCATAGCGCACCAAGCCTTGCACATCGCTGTAATCCACGGCGTAGGTGGTCATCGAATTTCAAGGCCGTTGAGCAATGCGAAGATTCAACGGGCCGGTTGCGTCAATAGATCAGTTGCAGCCATTGCCGGGCTTGGCTATCGCTCAGCGACGGCCTTTCCAGTCCTTCGCGAACCAGGGTGTTACGGTGGCGATCGAACGCCGTCAGTCCTGGATGCGCGTTGTACCACACCTCCGACGGAAGCTGGTGACGCCGCAGAACGTACTTAAACTTCTGCTCGTTCTGGGCGCCGTCGAGAAGCAAAAATCTTGTGCTGGGATATCCAATGCCGTTGCCGAAGACCGAGTTCAACCCGAATCCCACCTTGTTAATAAAGTCGTCCATATAGCTCTCGAGGCTGCCATCGTAGTTGCTGGCGAAGATCAGCCGCTTCTTGTCGTCGAGGAACACCCAGCGCGCGAAATGAATGGAGCTGACGCGAGCCAGCCGTCCCCGGCCATAGATGTGCTTGGCCGTGTAATCCACCACCCACAAGAGAAAAATCAGCGTCCAGCGGCGGAAGAGTCCGGGCTTGAGCGTGCCCATCGCGTTGAACTGGTTGGTGACGTCGTGGTCTTCCAGGATCGCCAGTTCGTGCGCGTGGTCGGGATCGATGCGCGGCGCAATCTGCGGATCGGATTTCTCGTGCAGCCGAAGTTGCAGCAGAAAAATTGGCGAGTAAAGCAGCAGAAACGGCGCCAGCAGCAACAGTACCAGCGCAACGCCGACCAGGTTAAGCAGGTTGCGCAGTTGCCAGCCAAGCGGCGTCGCCGCGGGAGGCGTCAACTTCAGTCGCCCGGCCTGCTGTTCGGAAACGACATATCGCTTGAGGGTGTCATGCACCTGCGCCGGCTGCATTCCACTAAGTACGGCCGCGTTCTGCTGAACGTAAGTGACGAGCGCGTCGCGCAGCACCGCTTCCTCGCCCACCTGCTGCACCGTGCGGCCAATCCAGTTCACATAAGCCGTGGCGGGCGGGGCGCTGTGGGCCTTCATCCAGCCGACGAGATCAGCGCCGGGCGTGAATCCTTCGCAGTGGGAAAAGATGCGCGTCAGCCCATCACCGGCGCGCTGCGCCAGTTCGGCTAGAAATGCGTCCGCCGCGCCATCGCAGTCACCCAGCAACGTCAGGTACAGGGGATACTCGACTTTGGGCAATCCGTACACGGCAATGTCTCCGGAGGTCTGGTCATCCAGAATCACGATGCGCGCAAAGTGCAGCTTGTCGAATTGCGCGAACGGCACCAGCGCATTCTGCGGATCGACCACTCCCGGCCCGCGATTCATGGAGGCAACCACCTGGCGCAAGTCGTCCACGCGACCTGCGGCAATCGGCGCCAGCACCATGAAATTGGACTGAGGGGTCATGAGCCGGGGAATTGCAGCGCAAAGTTGATGGTCCGCTTCTTGTCCCAGAACACCACGCCCAAATACATGCCGGGACCGATCTGCCGGATTTCGTCGCGAATGTGCCCCGCCACCAGCGACGTGCGCGAGTAGTCGAGCACGATGCACTCTTTGCCGTCGAACCAGCTTTCGCCTTTGTAAACTTCGGCGACAATGGCATTCACGCCGAAGGCGAGAATACGGTTGCGCAGCGTGCCGTGGGCAGCATCGAAGGTCTTGCCCTTCCAGCCAAAGAGGCTGATGATCTCGGCGATTTCCGACGAGAATGTTGTTCCGGGAGCAATGATGGCGGTGCCGTTGGCTTCGCCGTTGGGAATATCGCCGGCCGGGCTGCTGCTGAAAAGATCGTCCAGTTCTTTCTGGGACATGGACAACAATTGCGACGCAGTATAAGCCATAGTTCGATCCTCGATCGCCGATCGAGCGGCGTTAATCAGACTTTGGAGGCGCCCCGTGGGAGTGTCGCCCACTATGGCGGGACTGGGGAGTTTTGTCAATGGCAAGAAAGTCTGGATGAGTGGTGGTCGCGGGTCCGGGTTTAAGCAGGCAGTGGCCGAAACCCTCGCATGGGTCTGCCCCTTCAGGCCGCTGAAAATAGCGGCAGCGAACATGCCAGGCCGCATCACTCCGGGATTGCGCACTTCGACCCGCACTTTGGCTGTCCGAATACTGAGGTCGAGGATTGCGCTTACATTGCTGATAGGACCGGTAGTCCCCCACTTCGGATAGGGGTTCAAGCTGATTTCAGCCATTTCGCCGATGCGCACGTTGGCAAGACGTTTTCGTAGACGTCGCAAACCACCCAGACTGAGATGGTAAAAGGGTTTGAGCCAAGCGCTTGCACACCGGCCAGCGTTTGTGACCTATTGGTCGGTAATAGTTCCTGAGATTGGCGCGCGTGTTGATACGGCGCCGTGATCGTGCAGGTCTTTCGCGCGCTGCAGGGGAACTCCAAAATCTTTCAAAGACATGGGCGATCCGCGTCTTTAGAAAGAACTTATAAACTCTTTAGCCATTTCTTACAGCAGAGATAGTTCAATCAGAAGTGCGGAGTCGCGCGCCTTCATTCGAGGAGAATCGCATGATGACCATCTTCTTGATTGTGTGCTCATTGAGCCTGCTGTTTTTCGGGGTCTTTTTCGTGCAGTGCTGCCGAACTAAAGATCGATTTTCACACCAGCCCCGAAAGTCCAGGACGTACGTAGCTCGAAACCCACCCCAACCTCAATCTACAACTGCAGTTAAAGATAGAAAGATGCCTGTTAACCAAACCGAACGGATTTCAGATCTCTTCTTCCAGAAGCGTGCGCCCGAAGTATTGGTCGCTGGGAACGTTTCCTTGCCGCTGGTAATTCGTTGGCAATCAGCCGATATTTCACCGCAAGCCGCTGGATGGGCGACGCCCATCGATCACGAGCGACGCACCGCTGACTCGGCGACCTTTACGAAAAACTTACAAACTCCTTAGACAGTTCTTAGGACCGGAGTGCTCCAATACTTTTAGCCCAGGGCTGCGGCGATGCAATGCTTGGCTCTTGGTGGTCGCTGCGCGAACAGAAAGATACGTATGCACATTTTCAAGATCAGGTACTGCGCCGCGGTTGGGATCGTCGTCGGTTTGGCATGCGTAGGTCAGGCACAGAGCGGAGGCGCCGCGCCTTCTGGCGACGGCCAGCCGACAACCGATCAGACGCCTGCTGCACCTGCAGCGCCAGCACCGCTTTCGACTCCGACGATTACCGGCCCGCTTCAGGCAGCTCCCCCGATCACGTTCGAGGGCGGACCGTTCGGCAAACTCAACCTGGACGGCATCGTGAGCGGTATGGGTTTGTGGCAGAGCAATCACCTACCGGGCGATAACACTACGCAAGCGGCATTGAGCAACGGCCAGATCTGGCTTCAGAAGACTACCAGTTGGTGGCAGTTCTACGTGCAGGCCGGCGCCTATGACATTCTCTCACTGGGAACACCGTTTCTCAGCACGCAGCGAGTAATTTCCGACCTCTATGGTCCGGTACCCGTGGCTTTCCTGAAGCTGGTGCCTACGAAGACTACCTCGATCATGATCGGATCGCTACCCACGCTGATGGGCGCGGAATACACCTTCGACTTCCAGAACATGAATATCGAGCGCGGGCTCTTGTGGAACCAGGAGAACGCTATCAATCGCGGCATCCAGGTAAATCAAACTTTAGGCAAATTCACGGCGTCGCTGAGCTGGAATGACGGTTACTACTCCAATCGCTACTCGTGGCTGAGCGGCTCGTTGACCTACACCAATGGTCCACACAGCCTGTCGTTCATCGGTATGGGCAACTTGAGTCAGACGGGATACCAGACGTTAGCAACACCGGTGCAGAATAACGGCCTGATGTATGCCGCCATATACACCTATACGAAAAGAAGCTGGATTGTGCAGCCGTATTTTCAGTACGGCAATGTGCCGACCAATCCCAGTGTTGGAGTGTTGCATAGCGCTTCGACGTGGGGTGGTGCGGTTTTGGCGAGTCATAGCTTCAAGCACGGGCTTTCGCTGGCAGGACGCGGGGAATACATCACCAGCACCGGAAGCGCGGCAGGACAGTCGGTGAACCTATTGTATGGTCCGGGAAGCGGCGGCTGGTCGATCACCCTGACGCCGACTTATCAGTATCAGCGGTTCTTTACCCGCGCAGACTTGGCCTGGGTGCAGGCTACCAGCTTTACCCCAGGAAACGCGTTCGGCTCCGCCGGTACGAACGCAAATCAACCTCGTGGAGTACTGGAGATAGGGTTTCTATTCTAAGAACAATCGCTCGCGGTCGTGTGCAGTCGAGGACTTTGGGGGGAGAAGAGTTATGCAAGACGTGATCTTTGTGGCTGTGTCGATCGGGTTCTTCGTTCTTTCGATAGGTTATGTGCACTTTTGTGAGCGCATGAGGTAAGAGGAACTATGCACACTGAATCAATCATCATGTTGGCAATCAGCACGCTCACGATGATTTATCTCATCTATGCGCTGCTGCGGCCGGAGAAGTTTTGAGATGACGATCAACGGGTGGTTTCAAATCGCTATCTTTCTCGCGCTGGTACTGCTGGTCACGAAGCCGACGGGCGTCTTCATGACCCGGGTTTTCAACCGCGAGCAAACGTTCCTGGATCCGGTGCTGCGGCCGGTCGAGCGTCTGATCTACCGCATGACAGGCGTAGATGAAAACCATGAGATGCGTTGGACGGAGTACGCCGCCTCCATGCTGCTGTTCAGCGTCGTGTCGATGCTGCTGCTGTACTTGATGGAGCGTGTACAGGGATTCTTGCCCTTGAACCCGCAGAAGTTAGCAGCGGTGCCGCAGGCACTGGCGTTCAATACGGCGGCGTCGTTCACGACGAACACCAACTGGCAAAACTATTCTGGCGAGGCCACCATGAGCTATCTGACGCAAATGGCCGGTCTTGCCTATCACAACTTCGCGTCGGCGGCAGTGGGCATTGCGCTGGCGATTGCCTTCATTCGTGGTATCGCCCGCCGGCAGATGCAGACCATTGGCAACTTCTGGGTCGATCTGGTCCGGAGCTGCCTCTGGGTCTTGCTGCCGGTTTGCGTCATCGGCGCGCTGGCGCTTGTCTCGCAGGGCGTGGTGCAGAACCTGAGACCGTACGACACGGCGAAGCTGGTTGAGCCGATGCAGGTGCCGCACGTCGGCCCCAATGGTAAGCCCGCAGTCGATTCTAACGGCAAGCCGGTGATGGACACGATTACGACGCAGTCGATTGCGCAAGGGCCAGTTGCTTCGCAGGAGTTCATCAAGGAACTCGGCACCAACGGCGGCGGCTTTTTCAACGCCAACAGCGCGCATCCCTTCGAGAATCCCACGCCGTTGTCCAACCTGATCGAGTTGGTCGCGATTTTCGCAATCGGCGCCGGACTGACGTACACGCTTGGTCGTATGACCGGATCGCAACGGCACGGCTGGGCGGTGTGGGCGGCCATGGCAATCCTGTTTGTCGCCGGTGTGACAGTTCCCTATTGGGCCGAGGCGCGCGGCAATCCGCTCTTGCATGGTACGAACCAGCAAGCGACCGCGATGCAGGCCGGCGGCAACATGGAAGGCAAAGAGGTGCGCTTCGGGATCACCAACACCGCACTTTGGGCGACGGTAACAACCGACGCCAGCTGCGGAGCCATCAATGGCTGGCACGATTCCTTCACTCCCCTGGGTGGAATGGTCCCGCTGGTCAACATTATGTTGAGCGAGGTGATTTTCGGCGGAGTCGGCGCCGGCATGTATGGCATGTTGATCTTTATCGTATTAGCGGTTTTTATCGCAGGGCTGATGGTAGGTCGCACGCCGGAATACCTCGGCAAAAAGATTGAAGCCTACGACGTAAAGATGGCGATGCTGGTGGTACTGGTCTTTCCCCTTGTAATTCTCATCATGGCCGCTATTTCTTCCGTTCATGGATTCGGCACCTCCAGCATTCTGAATCCCGGGCCGCACGGGCTTAGCGAGATCCTCTACTCCTTTACGTCGCAGGCGGGCAATAACGGCTCTGCCTTTGCTGGACTGACTACCAACACGCTTTGGTACAACACGGCCGGTGCTTTCACCATGCTCATCGGCCGCTTCCTGATGATCATTCCGATGCTGGCAATCGCCGGTAATCTCGCGCAGAAAAAGTACGTTCCGCCGTCGTTGGGAACATTCCCGGTGACGACACCTTTGTTCACTGTCCTTTTGATCGGGGTAATCATCATCGTCGGCGCACTGACCTTTTTCCCCGCACTCAGTCTGGGACCGATTCTTGAGCACCTGCTGCTGGCAGCGGGTAAGACGTTCTGAGGATTTGCAAATGGCAAGCACAATGGATCCTAAAGTTGTCTCCGCGGCGAAGATGGTGCGCGTTGGACACTCGCCCATGAAACCCCGAAAAAAAATAATTTGGGAGTGGAAGATTGTCACCCGCGCCATTCTGGACGCGTTTCTCAAGCTCGATCCGCGTCACATGATGGGCAACCCCGTGATGTTCGTAGTGGAGATCGGCAGCGTTATCACCACCGTGCTGCTGGTCCGGGGCGGCGGGGCCTTCGCGTTCAACCTGCAAATCACGCTGTGGCTGTGGTTCACGGTGCTGTTCGCTAACTTCGCTGAGGCCATGGCGGAGGGGCGCGGCAAAGCGCAGGCTGACACCTTGCGGAAGGCGCGCTCGGAGACGATTGCCAACCTGCAGCGCGAGGGGGGCGAAATCGAGCAGATTCCGAGCTCGAAGCTCCGCGCCGGCGATGTGGTTGTGGTTTCGGCGGGCGAGTTCATACCTTCCGATGGCGAGATCATCGAGGGCGTCGCTTCGGTCGACGAGTCCGCCATCACGGGCGAGTCTGCGCCGGTAATTCGCGAGGCCGGTGGCGATCGCTCCGCGGTGACAGGTAGTACACGCGTGCTTTCCGACCAAATCCGGGTGAAGATCACCTCCAATCCGGGCGAGACATTTCTTGATCGCATGATCGCCCTGGTAGAAGGCGCGGAGCGTCAGAAGACACCCAACGAGATCGCGTTAAACATTCTGCTCGCCGGGCTGACCATCATCTTCCTGCTGGCCGTCGTCACTTTGCAGCCGTTCGCCATCTACTCCGGCTCACCGCAGACGGTGTTTGTGCTGGTCTCGCTGTTGGTCTGTCTGATTCCGACCACTATCGGCGGTCTGCTTTCGGCCATTGGTATCGCCGGAATGGATCGCCTCATCCAGCACAACGTGCTGGCAATGTCAGGACGAGCTGTGGAGGCAGCGGGGGACGTCGACACCCTGCTGCTCGACAAGACGGGAACCATCACCCTGGGTAACCGCCAGGCGGCGGAATTCATTCCCGCTCCCGGCGTCAGTGAAGCCGAAATGGCTGATGCCGCGCAGCTTTCGTCGCTGGCAGACGAGACCCCCGAAGGGCGCTCCATTGTGATATTGGCCAAAGAGAAGTACGGACTGCGCGGGCGTGAGCTGTCGTCGCATGACATGGAATTCGTCCCTTTTACCGCCCAGACACGTATGTCGGGGGTGAACCTGAATGGCAACCAGATCCGCAAGGGAGCCGCGGATGCAATCACGCGATATCTCAGCGCCAATGGCGCCGCGATGCCCGCAGAGCTGCAATCCAGTGTTGAGCAGATCGCGCGCTCAGGTGGCACACCGTTGGTAGTAGCGGAAAAACGCAGAGCGCTGGGCGTAATTCACCTGAAGGACATCGTAAAAGGCGGCATGCAGGAGCGCTTCGACCAGTTACGCGCCATGGGCATCAAGACAGTGATGATTACCGGCGATAACCCGCTCACAGCGGCCGCGATTGCGCGAGAGGCCGGCGTGGATGACTTCCTGGCCGAAGCCACTCCCAAGGACAAAATGGATCTGATCCGCCGGGAGCAATCACAAGGCAAGCTGGTCGCGATGACCGGCGACGGCACCAATGATGCGCCAGCGCTTGCCCAAGCCGACGTTGGCGTTGCGATGAATACCGGAACCCAGGCTGCCAAGGAAGCCGGCAACATGGTCGATCTGGATTCCAATCCGACCAAACTGATCGAGGTTGTTGCTATCGGCAAGCAGTTGCTGATGACTCGTGGCTCACTGACCACGTTCTCCATCGCCAACGACGTGGCGAAGTATTTTGCCATCATTCCCGCCATGTTTGCCGGAACGTTTCCGGTGTTGAATGCGCTTAACATCATGGGGCTGCGAACTCCGCAATCGGCCATAC
This sequence comes from uncultured Acidobacteriaceae bacterium, assembly GCA_963785825.1. Taxonomy (GTDB): domain Bacteria; phylum Acidobacteriota; class Terriglobia; order Terriglobales; family Acidobacteriaceae; genus Bog-257. The sequence goes on from CAWAWQ010000007.1 coordinate 95,308, forward strand.
TTTCAGCGGTGATCTTCAACGCGATCATCATCATTGCGCTGATTCCTCTGGCATTGCGTGGCGTCAAGTATCGTCCCATGGGTGCGGCAGCTCTGTTGCGCCGCAACCTCTGGATCTACGGCGTAGGTGGAATCATCGTGCCGTTCATCGGAATTAAGCTGATCGACATGCTGATCACGCGAGTCGGACTGGCATGAAACGTATTCACCACAGAGACACCGAGGCGCCGAGAAGATCAAGAAGTAAAAAAACTCTGTGCGGCTGTGGTGAACAAGGTTTTTCGAATAAGGAAGAGCCATGAAGCAGAACTTGAAGATTTCGCTCTTGATGACGATTGTCACGACGATATTGCTGGGGCTGATTTATCCTCTTGCGGTCACCGGATTGGCCCAGGTGTTGTTCCGCGATAAGGCCAATGGGCAACTGATCGTACGCGATGGCCAGGTCATCGGGTCGAGAATCATCGGCCAGACATTTGCAGGTCCTGGGTACTTATATTCGCGTCCGTCGGCAGCGGGCGCCGGATACGATGCAGCCAATTCCGGCGGAACGAATCTCGGGCCCACCAATCATCTTTTGATCGACCGGGTGAAAAGCGACGTGGCACGCCTGGAACCCGAGAATCCAGGGCGGCCAGTTCCGATCGATCTGGTGACCACCTCGGCTTCCGGCTTGGATCCGAACGTTACGCCTGCAGCAGCGGAATTTCAGGTTCCTCGTATCGCTCGTGAACGTCGCCTAAGCGAAGAGCAGGTGCGGCAGATCATCCGCCAATATACGCAGGGGCGACAGCTAGGATTCCTGGGCGAGCCGCGCGTCAATGTATTGGAAGTGAATCTGGCACTCGATCAGGCGAAGCCCATGACTACAAAGTGAGTCGGGACTATCAGCTGTCAATCCGGCCTAGGTTCGATAACTCTCTGCTGTTGCGAAAGGCCGTTCGTACGTCATTCCCCTAAGAGCCAGGCTTACTTCTTCTTGGTTGCCCGTTGAACGCGCGCCGCAGAGTTGGCCGCCGCCGCGGCGCGGATGAGGTCCTTCAATGCCGCCTCATTGATCTTCTCGCCTTCGTGGATGTCAATGGCGCGCCTGACATTCCCCTCGAGACTGGAGTTGAATAGACCGGCAGGGTCCTGCAACGCAGCTCCCTTGGCAAAGGTCATCTTGACGACGTTCTTGTAGGTCTCTCCGGTGCAGACGATGCCGCCGTGGGAGAAGACCGGGGTGCCCGGCTTAGTTGGCGTAACCCACTTCCACTCTTCGACGATCTCAGGGTCTGCCGCGTGTATGATTGCGCGCACTTTCGCGAGCGTCTTCCCGCGCCAGTCCCCAAGTTCCTTGATCTTCTGGTCGATTAATGCAGAGGCAGATTCCACCGGAACGGGCCTTTTCATGGATAGCTCCAACTCTGAGGGAATCGTTCCCCTCAGCGCCTAAAGGCGCACACCAGCTTGGCATTGTGACGACACGGCTAAGGGATACAACAACTCCGGAACCTGCTCTAATCTAGATGCGGTCGGCGTAACCTGCAACCTTGACGTCTTCACCCCCCTCCCGCTTCTCTCTGCAAATTCCTGATGGCTGGGGATTTGCGCGCGAGTAAGGGGTCAAAATGTTCGTGGCATACGAGTTAAGAGCTAAAATCCTGTCGTCGCAGAGCTTAGCTTCGGCCAGCAGCCGCCGATTTCTCGCCATGAGCGCCAGGCGCCGGCGCCGGCGAACCACCTCCAGATGGAAGGAGCAATAGTGTTTCCCTCGCATCGCGGGCGAGCCGCAAAGCTCGCCGTTGTCCTTGGTGTGCTGACAAAGCCGGAAGCGGCGCATAAGCTCGTGCTCCACCCCAACAACCGCGTGAAGCGCGGTTTGGTGGAGTCGCCCGAGCTGTGGCCCTGGAGCAGCGTTCGGCCCTACGCGTATCAGGAGGAGGGCATGGTCCGAGTAAACGAGCGGGTTGAAGATGAAATTTTGCGAGACGATGAGTCTTCCATCGTGATCGGGCCCACTCACCGTACGAAGACCCAGGTCTCGAACACCGCGAGACCTGGGCCACCCAGCTGGCAGCTATTCATATCGCAGGACCTTCGCGGGGTCCACTCGCATAGCACGTTGTGCCGGTAGCAGGGCGGCCAACACAATGATCAAAACGAGCACGGCGATTGCCCCGGCATAGCCCACGGGATCGAGATTGCTGATTCCATAGAGCGCCTGGCGCAGTAGCCTCGAGGAAGCCGCGGCGAATCCGGCGCCGGCTAGCAGACCCAGCACAACCGGCCATGAAAACTGTCGCAACAACGTGGCCAATACTTCGCGGGATCTCGCACCGAGCGCAATACGGATCGCAATCTCCTTGGTTCTTTGCGACACAGCAAAGCTAACCAATCCAATTATGCCGACGCCCGCCAATAATCCCGCGACCAGACCGATCAACCCCACAGCCGTCGCCGCTTGCTGCACCTGCAATACGTCATCGTGGTACAAGAGCTTCAATTGTCTGATCTCGGGGAAGACTTTGGGATCGAGGCTCTCGCTGATTGCTTTCGCCACCGGCTGTAAGTCAGCGGGGGAACCGGCTGCCCTCGCCACAATCACCATCTCCGGCATATCGGATTGCTGAGCGGGCCAATATTCCTCCACGGCGTCATTGTCGTTAACAGCGTTAATGTGGGCATCGCCCACGATGCCAACCACAATGTCCTTATCGTCCCCATTCAGCAGCTGCTGGCCCAGTGGGTCCTGTCCCGGCCATAGTTGCCGGGCTACTGACTCGCTTACCATGACAGCATTCTTTTCGCGCGGATAAAAGGTCCGTCCGCGCAGTAGCGGAATGCCCATGGTGTGGAAGAACCCGGGCTCAACCCAATTCGGATACATGACAACAGGATGGCCGTTCAGATCTTGTTTTTCGCGCATCACGACATGGCCCAGGGGCGGCAGCTTGACCAACGCCGCAGACCTTACTCCTGGCGTGGCTAGCAATCTGCTCTGCATCTGCTCCAGGTAGGCCTGCGCTGCGGTCGGCGTGTATCCATGCTGGCTAAGCTGGGAATTGATAGACACCAACTGCTCATAGCCGAATCCCGGATTCGTGTAGAGCGCGTGCTGCGTGGCCCGCACCAGCAGACCCGCCACGATCAGTAATACGCAACTCGCCGCCACTTGGGTGCCCACCAAGATTTGCCGGGCAATGGTTTTCCGCTGTCTCTGGCGGGCGATTTGCAGAGCGGGTGCGAGTCCAAACAACCCGCTGGCAATAAATGTCATGAGCACGGTGAACGAGAGTACGCGCCAGTCCGGCGTCGCAGCGAGCCATTTGGGGGCGTCCAGTTCGCTCAAGGCCACGCGCACCACGGCACAACCCAACGCCAATCCAACCACCGCACCGAACCCAGCCAGCAGCAGGCTTTCCGTGCACAACTGCCTGAAGATGCGGCCCCGGTTGGCTCCGATGGCGATTCGAATACCGATCTCGTGTTCGCGTGTCACCGCCCTGGCCAGCAGCAGCGCCCCCAAGTTCGCACATGCCACCGCCAAAATCAGCAGCGTGAGCACGGCAACCATTGCCGCCACGCGGTACATCTCCGGCTGCAGCACTTGCAGATGCCCGCCTGGCGAGCTCTGGATGTATTCCCTGTCCCATATGTCATGGGGATGCTGCCGGCGCAGTTCGTTGGTCAAAGCCAGCAGCTCCTGCTCGGTCATCTTCGCGGTGATGCCCGGCGCCAACCTGCCCCACATCCTTACGCTCGCGTAGGACGCGTCCGTTAGGACACGGCTGCCTTCGATAAAGTAGGGCTGCTGCGCTATCGGTATCCAGATGTCAGGATGCTGGCCACCGAGGCTCGCGAACGCGTACGGAGTAATGCCAATGATGGTCGCTGGCTTGCCGTTCACGTGAATCGTTTTCCCGATGACGGACAGGTCTGAACCGCAGCGCCGTCGCCAGAAGCCATAGCTCAGCACCACCGCTGGGCCCGAACTCGCATCTCCCTCGCGCACCGGATCGAAGAGGCGCCCCTCCGCCGCCGGCGTTCCGAGCTCGGTGAAGTAGTTTGGCGTGACAAACGACGCACTCGCAGGCTGCATGTCGTCGTTGAAGTGCATGGGAGGTACGCCCAGCACGCCTATGACCGCGGACAAGCTCTTGGCGTGGTCGCGATAAAAGACCAGCGACGGGTAGGGCATCTCGCTGGAGTAGTTGTTTGGCGCACGGCGCTCCAACCGCACGAGGGACTCGGGATCGCGTACCGGCAGAGGCTTGAGCGCGATCATGTCGAAGAGGCTGAACGCCGACACGTTGACGCCTATTCCAATCGCCAGAACCAGGATCGCAACGAGCGTAAAACCTTGGTCCCGTCGCAGCGTCCGGACTGCAAAGCGCAAGTCTTGCTGGAGTATGTCGAGTCCCTGGAATCCTCGTGCCTCGCGATGTTGCTGCTTTGCCTGTTCCACGCCGCCAAACCGAATCAACGCCTGGCGGCGAGCTTCTTCCGGCGGCATCCCACGCTGGATGTTCTCTGCCACCGCAAACTCAAGGTGAGCCGCCATTTCCTCGTCGAGCTCTTGATCGCGTTGCGCACAGGGAAATGAGAAGCGTAGACGGCGCAGTAACTGTTGCACCCCGTTGGTCATTTGCTGCTGCCTTCTGCCTGCATGGCCAGCACTCGACCCATCACGCTGGACAGGCGCTGCCAATAGACCGCGTCCTCGGCAAGCTGTTTGCGGCCCTTTCTTGTAAGGGAATAAAACTTGGCCTTGCGATTGTTGTCGGAGGTGCCCCACTCTGCGGAAAGCCATCCTCTCTCCTGTAGCCTGACCAGCGAAGCATAGATCGTCCCCTGGTTGAGCAGGATCTGGTCTCCGCTCACCTGCTCGATACGCCGCGCGATACCGTAGCCATGTAACGGTCCCATAGCTGCCAGGGTTTGAAGGACCATGAGGTCTAGAGTCCCTTGCAGCAGATCAAGCTTCGATTCGGCCATACCCGCTCTCCTGTGTTATGTCCACATCAGAATGCCACAACTTCTGTGGGAAGGCAACACGAGAAATCGAGCTGTTTGGCAGTGACTAGGGCACCTGGTTTTTCCGCTACAGCACTGTAGTCGATTTTGTAGATGGTGCTGCACGCTCCGATGGGCAGCGAGTGCAGGGTTTATGCGGGTGGGAACGCTAGAGCACCTAGGCCAAAACCAGGTGGGTCGGTTTTGGAACCACCGGCGCTGCTGTGAATTGTTGGAAACAATTGGTCGGGGAGAGAGGATTTGAACCTCCGACCGGGTACCCCACTCATTCGCGGTTTTCGAATGAGTGGGATCGCTGGGTGCAATATATCATCCTCACCGGCGACTCCTGACAGTTGACCTTTACCAAGCCCTCTTCGCCACAGGCATACGTCCGGAAGCTGCTCCACATCCACTCTTCGGGTGCTGTCACCCGACCGCGCGTTACAGGATTGCTGTTAATCCCATACATTCGAAACCCGCGAATGTGTGGGGCACCCGCCACCGGCCCGGCCCACCGATTGCACCTCATTCCTGCTTGCGAGAGAATGACACGCGGAGGCGTCTCTCATGGTTCACACGGTAGTGGATGGAACGTATCGGCAAACCAACTTGACCAACGAATCTCCGGAGTATCTGGCCAAGCGCGAAGAGCTTCGGCTTGCCGAAATCGAGCTTATGCGACAGCGCGAACGCGTCGCTGAGCTGCGCCGCCATCTTCCTGAGGGCGCTCCTATCCAGGACTATCAATTTGAAGAGGGTCCACGTGATCTCAACGCTGGTGATGCGCCGGTGCGCAGCGTCCGCCTCAGCGAACTCTTCACCCAGCCCAATCGCTCGCTCGTCATCTACCACTTCATGTTCGGAAAAAAGCAGACCAAGGCTTGCCCCATGTGCACTGCCTGGCTCGACGGCGCGAATGGTGTCGCCCATCTTGTTCCTTGCTGCTTTCCGCATGGCCGCCAACCCCGGTACACGTGGTTCTCGCTCTGTCTTGGGGACGTGTTACCACCCGCCGTTCACCGTCAGACCGCCTGACCTGCTCGGCTAACGCAGTGCCGCACTCTGTTCGCCTTCGGTCAGAATAAACGCGTCGACCCTGAGGCCCATGGGCAGCTGTGCGTCGCGATCCAATTGCACCAAAGTTTCCAGGAATTTCCGGTCGACGCGTTCCGTAGGCTCATCGGTGCGGATATTCTTGGGACCCAGCAATGCGCCAACCTGCACCACGCGACCCCAGATCTTCTGCTTGCCGTAGGCGTCGGCCGTAACGTACGCGCGTTGCCCGACGCGCACCTTATTGACGTCGCACTCGTCAACGTCAACCCGGACCCGCAAGACGCTGGCATCGCCAATGGTGAGCACGGGATCGGGGATAGTGGCCGAGTTGGAAACGCTCTCACCGTCGCGGTGATGCTTGCGAAGGACGATGCCGTCAATCGGAGACCTGATGAAGGTCTTTTCGTACTTGGCCTGGGCTTCAGCTTCATCGGCCCGGGCAAGCTGGAGATTGGCCTGGGCGAAGGAGACGTCCTCCTCGCGGGAAGCCGTGTTCAGCATGGAATAGTGATCGCACTTCTCCTGGTACTGCTCTTTCGCAACATCATACTCGCGAGTGAAGCGTTCCAATTCCTCGCGCGAGATCACGCCGCTTTCATACAGTTCCTGGCGTCGCGCCAGTTCTTCCTGGGAGTTGATCATGACCGCCTGCGCCTGGCGGACCGTGGCCAGGACTTCGGCCCGCTCCTCGGAGCGCGCGCCGTTCATCACTTTGCGCAACATCGCGTCTTTCGCCTGAACTTCAGCGGTTGCGGAAGCCAATTGCGCGCGATAATCGTCGTTCTCCAAAACCGCCAGCACCTCGCCCTTACGAACCGAATCGCCTTCCGCCACGTTCACCGATTTCAACTTGCCGCTGAGTTGCGAGCCCAACTGAATGTTTTCGGACACAGGCTCAACGTTTCCCGGTCCAGCCACCCAATCCATCAGCCTGGAAGACCGAGCCGGAAGGTGAGAGTTACCGGCCCGTTGACGCGCCGCGGAAAATAGTTGCAGCGCGATCGTCAAGATTGTCAGGAGCAACATCACGGCGAGCGCAAGTTTCTTTTTCACGAAGTGCCTCCATTGGGAGATTGTGGGGGACGACAAGGCCGCTGCGGTCGAAACCTGCTCCGGCCTTGTTTTCAAAACTACGGTGATCTCTCGCGATCCGGTTCACGAGCTACGAGCGTCTTCCGCTAAGGCAGCCCAGGGATCGACCGGTAGTACGGTCGAGAACACATCGGCTGGCGCTATGCAGATATTGCATTAGGAGGAACCGACGCCACTCTATGCACCACTAACCTTGGGGATGCGGCTCCTTCGGCTTCACTTCCGGCGATCATGCCGTCCTCGATTCGAATTATGCGGTCGGCAAATTCCAGGACGCGTGGATCGTGGGTCACGACCACCACCGCCCGCCCGCGCTCATGTGCCAGGCTGCGCAGCGTTTCCATGATGCTGCGTCCCGCGTGCGAGTCGAGTGCGGCTGTGGGCTCGTCAGCGAGAATGATGGCGGGATCGCCCGCCAATGCCCGTGCAATGGCTACCCGCTGCTTCTGGCCGCCGCTCAGGTTGCAGGGAACCACATCGAACTTCTCCGCCAGGCCGACGCTCGCGAGCAGGTCATAGGCGCGGTTTCGGGCCCGGCTGCCGCGAACCCGCTTGACGTCGAGCATAAGCTGCACGTTCTCCCCGGCGGTAAGAGTGGGAAATAGATTGAAGCCCTGAAATACGAAACCGATTTGTTCGCGGCGCACACGAGGCAAATCGCGCTCCGGAAGATGCGCAACTTCCTGGCCGGCGATGCAAACCCTTCCCGATGACGCCTGGAGAATGCAACCCATGATCGACAGCAGGGTTGTCTTGCCGCTGCCCGACGGGCCTACCAGCATGACGATTTCGCCGGAGCCGACCTCCAGGGTGACGCCTCGCAGAGCTGCTACGCTGGCGCTTCCTTCCGTGTAGGTCTTGCTGACGTCACGTACTTCGATGGCCCTGTCCATCTCTCTCCTAGCCCTTGAATACGGTTGCGGGATCAAGGCGTATGACGCGATTGATCGAGATCAGCGCCGCTGCGGAGCACATCAACAACGTAAGGAAAAAACTGCCCAGCGCCATCCACCAGTTCATCAGGATCGGCGCTCCGGCCGGCTGGGCGACGTGCACTACGCAGCTGCTGATGATGATTCCCATGGCATAACCCATCACTGCGCCGATGAGCGCTTGCGTCAATATGACGCCGCAGACGTAAGCATTTGAGGCCCCCATGGCTTTCAAGGTTCCGAACTCCTTCAGGTGGTCCATAGTGGTCGCGTAAATGGTTTGCGCAACCACCACGAACCCCACGGCCAGACCCAGCACCGCAGCCAGTAGCAAGGCAATTCCGGCGCCGGTGGTGAAGGTCCAATATCTCTGCGTCTTGCGGCTGAACTCCGGTCCCGTCAGTACATCCACGTCTTTCACATTCGCGAGGATGTTTGCCCTAACCTCCTCAATATCCGCTCCCCGCTCCAGCTTCACCGTTATGTAGCTGGTCTGGTCCTCCTTCATGAGGGCGTAATCCTGGGCGTGCCGGAAGGCTGTGAAGACATAGGGCGATGTGGTGAACGCACGAATTCCATGGCTGAATCCGACCACCCGGGCGCGGTGACCGCTCACCTCGAACACTTCGCCTATACCAGAAACTCCGAGCTTCTTTTTGTAGAAATCGTCCACAATTACGCCGTCGGGAGTCTTCAGATCCTGCACACTGCCTTGAACGAGGTTCCATGGGCCAGCCATACCGGAATCGGGATTGAAGCCGACGATCTGAATCTCCTGCTGATGATCGGGACAGTTCCATCGCGCCCAATGGACGATGTATTTCTCCGCATTGGAAACACCAGGCACCCTTTTGACCTGGTACAGTCTGCGTTCCGGCAACGGGGTTGCGAGGTCGAAGTACGACACGTTTCTGGAAGTCACCCACAGATCGACTCGGGAGTGATCGATCAGGCACGATGTGGTTTCGCTGAAGCCTATGAACAAGCCCGATTCCACGATGATCAGGACGAGCGCGAACACGATACCCGTCAGGGTCACGGCCAAACGCAACTTGTCATGAAAAAGATTTCGCCATGCCAGAGGAGGCAATCGGAACAGTCCTCCTTAACCGGATGCAGCAATCGAGCCGTTGGTGCGTTGCTTGGCTAGTCTCCTCGCGACGCCAAGGAGATAGCCTTTGCTACTTGGAACCCGGCAGCATTCCCAAACGGCCATGGCCGCTGCGCATAGCACATCCACGCCTCTACTCGAACGCGCGAATGCTCTCCCCCGCGGAGCTTGTGGTCATAAATCCACGCCGCTTGAGCTGCGTGGGCCTGAGTAGCGTGGCGGTACTATGGCGGTTTGCTGCCAGAGTCACATCACGCAATAGTGGTCTTTTTGGATACCACTGCAGTTGTATCGCTTAGTACCACAATTAGGTATGTCCTAAGTACCACAATAAGACTAAATAGTTGGCACAAAGATGGGGTTATGAGCGGCTTACAACTGGCTTACAACTGGCTTACAACTGGCCGATAACTGGTCCTGCGGCTTCGCAGTCAGAGAGTGCGCCGTGGATGCTTCACAGGTGGATGATGCCACGCCTGAGCGCGATGGAGACGGATTGCGTGCGGTCGTTGGCCCCCAGTTTTTCCATGATGTGCTTAATGTGCACCTTGACCGTCTCTTCAGAGATGAACAGACGTTCAGCGATGTCGCGGTTACGATTGCCACCGGCGATTTGCTGGAGCACTTCGATTTCGCGGGTAGTCAGAGCCTCGTCGCTAAAATGCTCTGCCAAGTGCGCCGCTATCGCGGGAGGGATATGTTTTCTGCCGGAGTGGACCTGCCGGACAGCCTCCACCAGTTCCTTGGGCGGCATACTTTTCAGCATATAACCCCATGCCCCAGCGCCGAGGGCGCGACGGATTTCGACGTCGCCCTGTGCAGTGCTCAACATGATGATGCGGGCCTTGGGGAACTCAGCGCGTATCGCCGTCACGGCGTCAATACCGCTCATGTCGGGAAGCCGCACATCCATCAGAGTGACGTCGGGAAGAAGCTGGCGAAAGTGTTGGAGCGCTTCCTGTCCGCTGGACGCCTCGCCCACAATGCACATGTCGGGCTGACTGTTGATGAGCGTGCAGATGCCCTCGCGCAACAGGAGATGGTCGTCGGCGCAGAGAACACGTATGCGGTCGTTGGCTGGAACCTGGGACAGATCGGGCTGCATGGGAACCTGGTCTAAACCGTCGAACTAACGCAAGTGTCCTTACTGCAAGGATATCCATCCAATGTGCCGAATAACAATGGCTCGTTGGTGCCATCGTGTGGAAGGGAGTTCAGAGCAGGGTTGGCGATTCTAGCAACGAGGCTACGGAATACCGTCTGTTGCCTTGCGGGAAAAGAACCTCCCTCGTCAATTCCTGCGGTCACGGACTGAAGCTATGGCTCGGTAAGCAGATTGTGAGCCGAGTATATATGTGCTCTTGAAAGCGACAAATCCGCTAAATGCAACTTCCTGGTAGCTGCTTGCGTATTACGCCTGGGACGGCCCTGGTTGCGGGGTAAAATAGGGGCAGACTTCCTGGTACCCCAATTGTGATGGCTTCAGCAACTCAACGGCGGCAGCTGACGGAGGGGATGGCTTTGCCAATTCAGCAACGCCGGCTGTCGCGCGGGCACTTTCTCCGCGAGCCCACGCTGATCGCGCTGCAGACCATGCGCGCCCACAAGCTGCGCTCCTTTCTCATGCTGCTCGGCGTCATTCTTTCGGTTTCGACCCTCATCCTGGTGATTGCGCTGATCAGCGGCATGAATGGTTATTTCGCTAGCCGCATGGCCAATCTGGGCTCGAACGTCTTTCTGATACACAAGTTTCCCATCATCAGCGACAGCAAGGAGCTGCTGAAGGCGACGCGTCGCAACCGCGATATCACCTGGGAAGATTACGAGTCGCTGCGCGACAACCTCAAACTGCCCAAGGCAGTCGGAGTGGAAGTGCGGCGGACCGCCAATATCCGCACCGAGCGCCAGAGCCTCGAGGACGTCGATCTGCGCGGGGTCACCGCCAATATCGGCGATATGGATGTGGAAGAGGTTGCAACCGGGCGCTACATGACCGACGCCGACAACCAGCATCGCTCCATGGTTTGCATGATTGGCGCCGATGTTGCCGATAAGCTTTTCGCCAACATGGATCCGCTGGGCAAAATTCTGACAGTTGATGGCCAGGAGTTTCAGGTGGTCGGGGTCGCCAAGAAGCTCGGTAACACCTTCGGGCAGTCGCAGGATAACTTTGTTTACATTCCTATCGAGACTTGGCTGAAGATTTATGGCCGCAACAACAGTTTGAGCGTGAATGTGCAGGCGCGAGGGGCCGAGTGGATGGAGCGCACCAAGGAAGAAGCGCGCGTGTTGATGCGGGCTCGCCGGCATCTTGCGCCGAACGATGAGGACAACTTCGGCATCCTCGCCAGCGACACTCTCATGGGCCTGTGGCACAACCTTACCGGCACTCTGGCTTCGGGCATGGTGGGGCTGGTTTCCATCTTCCTGGTGATTGGCGGCGTGGTGATCATGAACGTGATGCTTTCATCCGTAACAGAGCGAACCCGGGAGATCGGTATACGTAAGTCGCTGGGCGCCAGGCGGCGCGACATTCTGCTGCAATTTCTGGTGGAATCCACGGTAATGGCGCTGGTCGGTGGCGCCATCGGGGTGCTGATTGCCTGGGTTCTTTCGGTGATCGTACGCACGGCAACGCCGGTTCCCATGGCGATTCCGATCTCCGCCGTGGTTCTTGCCATCGGAATCTCTTCGGCGGTCGGCATGTTCTTCGGCGTCTATCCCGCGAGAAAGGCTGCGAAGCTGGATCCGATTGAGGCCCTGCGGTACGAAAATTAGTGGATAGTGAATAGTGGATAGTGAATAGTGGCAGTAAACAAGAACATGCCGCGGGTTTGAACTACGATGGTAAAGCGATGAAGCTTGAATTCACTGACATAACTATCCACTAGCCACTAACCACTGCTCTTATGCGGATGCATTTCGGCGAAAACTCGAAAATGGCCCTGGACACGGTGCGCGAGCACAAGACGCGCTCCTTCCTGACTGTGCTCGGTGTCGTTATCGGCGTTGCCGCCATGATCTTCGTGGCTTCGATTCTGGTTGGCGTCAGTCGTGACGTGCAGGGCTATCTAGAGGATTACGGCACGAACACTCTTTTCATCTTCCGCTTCGATATGGGCATTTCGTTCGGGCGGATGAGCGCCGAGCAACGCGCCCGCAAGCCGCTCACACTGGAAGACGCGGAGGCAATCCTGGCCGAGTGTCCGCACGTCAAAGCCGTCACCGTGGAGCTCATGCCGCGGTTCGATCCCGACGTTCGGCAAACCCCGCGAGTGGCGCGTTACGGGACTCACGAGATCACAAATCTAGACTACAGCGGCACTAACGCCTCGTATCTGGACGTGTACAACGCCCGGATCAAGCAGGGACGTTTCTTCACCGAATTTGAGGACCAGCATCGCGAAGACGTGGCGGTGATTGGCTCCGAGATCGACAAGAATTTTTTCCCCGGGCATGATGGGATCGGCAAGACCATCACGGTCGAAGGAGTTCCGTACCGGGTGATTGGAGTGCTGGAAGAGCGGAAAGGCCAGCTGATTAAGGACCAGACCGCCGATCGCACGGTCAAGGTGCCATACCACTCCTATCACAAACATTACCCTGCTGACGATGAGCACTTTGTCGGCGCCGAGGCCTATTCCGGTTACAAAGATGCGGCCGAAGACGAAATTCGCGGTGTATTGCGGCGCCGGCGCAACGTGCCCTTCAACAAGCCCGACAACTTCGGCATGACCAGTGCCGAAGCCATCGCCGAGAACTTTCGCCAGATCATGAGCACGGTGGCGTTGATGACCATCGTTGTCAGTTCGATCGGCCTGCTGGTTGGTGGCGTCGGCGTAATGAATATCATGCTGATGTCGGTTACCGAGCGCACCCACGAAATCGGAGTACGGAAGGCAATTGGCGCTCGCCGCGGGGATGTCATCCGCCAATTCCTGACCGAAGCCATTGTCCTCACCGGGCTTGGCGGACTCGCCGGAGTACTGGTAGGAGTCGCCGCAGCCGCAGCGCTTCCCCTCGTCTTTCCTTCTATGCCGACTTCCGTGCCCATGTGGGCCGTGATCTCAGCCGTGCTCATGTCGATGAGTGTCGGCCTGTTCTTCGGAATCTATCCGGCGGTCAAAGCATCGCGTCTCGACCCCGTCGAAGCCCTGCGCTATGAGTAGCGACTCTCAGGCGAGGGAAACAACTTCCTGTAGCTGACGAAGCATACCCGGCGCGGCGAGCCACCCCTTACGGGTACAATCTCATCATCATGCCCGCTCCTATCGAGGACTACGCTCTCATTGGCGACTGCGAAACCGCGGTCCTGGTCAGCCGCACCGGCTCGATGGACTGGCTTTGCTTGCCGAATTTCGCTTCACCGGCCTGCTTTGCCGCGTTGCTGGGAGCCGAAGAGTACGGCCGCTGGTCGGTCGCTCCCCAGCACGAAGCCCGCTGTACCCGCCGCTACCTCGATCACACTCTTGTCCTCGAAACCACCTTTGCCACCGAGGAAGGCCGCGTGCAGTTGCTCGATTTCATGGCGCTTCGCGGACGCAATCCTAACCTGGTGCGGATTGTGCGCGGTATCAGTGGCAAAGTGCCGATGTGCATGGAATTGGTTCTGCGCTTTGACTACGGTCGTACCGTACCCTGGGTCACACGTATGGACGATGGCGCCCTGCGGGCCATTGCCGGCCCCGATCTGGCGGTCCTGCGCACCACCGCGCCCTTGCAAGGCGAGAACCTCAAGACCGTTAGCGAGTTCACCATCAGCGAGGGCGAGTCGGTGAGCTTTGTGCTTAGCTATGGGCCTTCCTACGACGACCTTCCTGAGGCCATCGACGCGGAAGCGACGCTGACGGAGACAGTCAAATTCTGGCAAGACTGGTCCGCCCGCGCCAAAGTGCACGGAGAGTATGCCGACGCAGTGGAACGGTCGTTGATCACGCTGAAGGCGCTGACTTATCGCCATACCGGCGGAATCGTTGCCGCTCCCACCACCTCGTTGCCGGAACAAATCGGTGGCCAGCGGAACTGGGACTACCGCTACTGCTGGTTACGCGACGCCACCTTCACCCTGCTGGCGCTGATGAACGCCGGCTACTTTGAAGAGGCTTGCGCCTGGCGCGACTGGTTGCTGCGGGCGGTCGCGGGTACTCCCGATCAGGCGCAGATCATGTATGGCATACATGGAGAGCGCCACCTCCTGGAATGGGAAGTGACTTGGCTCGCCGGATACGAAAATTCACAGCCTGTGCGCGTGGGCAACGCCGCCGCCGATCAACTGCAACTCGACGTATTCGGTGAAGTTGCGGATGCTCTGCTGCACGCCCACCTCGGCGGCATACCCGTGGACCAGACGGACCTGGACCTGCAGGTCGCCCTGACCGATCACCTGGCACAGATTTGGGACAAGCCCGATCACGGCATCTGGGAGATACGTGGCGCGCCGCAGCAGTTCACTTACTCCAAAATCATGGCCTGGGTGGCTTTCGATCGCGTGATCAAGGCGGCCGAGAAGTTTCCTATCAAAGGCAATATCGAGCGCTGGCGCGAGTTGCGCGAGCAAATTCACCGCGAGGTCTGCGCCAACGCCTACGATCCACAACTCGGCAGTTTTACCCAGGCCTACGGCTCGAAAGAACTCGACGCATCGCTGTTGCTGATTCCGCAAGTCGGGTTTCTGCCGTGCACCGATCCCCGCGTCCGCGGCACCATTGAAGCGGTTGAGAAGCAGCTGATGAACCAGGGTTTTGTGCTGCGTTATCGCACCTCGAAGGTGGAGGACGGCCTACCTGCCGGCGAAGGAGTATTTCTGGCCTGCAGCTTCTGGATGGTAAGCGCGCTGAAGATGCTGGGTCGCATCGACGATGCCCGGCAGCTGTTCGATCGCCTGCTCGAATTGCGAAATGATGTCGGGTTGCTGGCCGAGGAGTACGATCCGCGGGGAAAACGCCAAGTAGGGAATTTCCCCCAGGCGCTGTCTCACATTGCCCTGATCAATGCCGGGTTTGAATTCAATCGTGCCACCAGCCCCGGACAGCAGCGTGCCGAATCGGCGCCGGCGCAGCAGCATGGTGCCAAACAAAACGTCCCATGAGCCGGGGCGGCGATCTTACTCCGCCTGTACCGCGGCAGGCTGCGCATTACGCCGCGGACGCCGGTTCGATTGCAAGATCTTCTTGCGCAGCCGTAGGGTATGCGGCGTCACCTCGACCAGTTCATCCTCGGCAATGAACTCGATCGCCTGCTCCAGGTTGAGGTTCCGGAAGGGCACCAGGCGAATCGCTTCGTCGGCGGTCGAAGCTCGCATATTGGTCAGCTTCTTTTCGCGCACCACGTTCACGTCCAGATCGTTGTCGCGCGAGTTCTCGCCAATCACCATGCCTTCGTAGACGTCCACACCGGGACCCACAAACAGCTCGCCGCGCTCCTGTAGTCCCCACAAAGCGTAGGCGGTGGTCAGTCCCGCGCGGTCCGCGACCAGTGCTCCGGTCACGCGATGCGGAATCTCCCCCTGCCACTCGGTATAGCCGTCGAAAAGCGAGTTCATCACGATGGTGCCGCGCGTATCGGTGAGCAACTCGCTGCGCAACCCAATCAAGCCGCGGCTGGGGATCACAAATTCCATTCGCACGCGGCCATAGCCGTGGTTGTGCATCTTCTGCATCTGCGCCTTGCGCGCGCCCAGCTTTTCGATGACTACGCCGACGAAAGCGTCGGGCACGTCAACCGTGAGTCGCTCCACCGGTTCCATCAGCTTGCCGCCAACCTCTTTGGTGACGATCTCCGGTTTGCCAACCGCCAGCTCGTAACCTTCGCGCCGCATCATCTCAATGAGGATTGCCAGTTGCAGCTCGCCGCGGCCCATGACCTTGAACGAGTCGGTGCTTTCGGCATCTTCAACGCGCAGCGAGACGTTGGTCAACAGCTCCCTTTGCAGCCGCTCGCGCAGGTTGCGCGAGGTGACATACTGGCCTTCGCGCCCCGCAAACGGCGAGGTATTCACCATGAACTGCATGGCGATGGTCGGCTCGTCGATGGTGATCACCGGCAGCGGGGCAGGATTTTCGGCATCGGTGATGGTCTCGCCAATGTTGATGCCGGTAACGCCCGCGACCGCAACGATGTCGCCCAACTCTGTGACTTCGATGTCAGTGCGCTTCAGTCCCGAGAACGAGAACAGCTTCGTGATCTTGATCTTCTCCAGCGAACCGTCGCGCTTGGCAATCGCCACGTCTTCGCCGGTGCGTAATGTGCCGTTGAAGACACGTGCGATGGCAAGCCGCCCGAGATAATCGCTGTAATCGAGATTCGCTACCAATACCTGGAGCGGCCCATCCGCATCGCCGAGCGGGGCTGGAATCGTGTCGACAATCGTCTCGAACAGCGGCCGCAGGTTATCGCCGGGCCTGTCCGGGTTGGTCGAGGCCGTGCCCAGCTTGGCGTTGGTGTAGAGCACCGGAAAATCAAGTTGATCTTCGGCGGCATCAAGGTCGATGAACAGGTCGTAAATCTCGTTCAGCACCTCCTGCGGGCGAGCGTCGGGGCGGTCGATCTTGTTGATGACCAGGATGGGCGGCAGCTTGGCTTCCAGCGCCTTGCTCAGCACATAGCGAGTTTGCGGTAGCGGACCTTCGCTGGCGTCCACCAGCAGCATCACGCCATCGACCATCTCGAGCGCGCGCTCTACCTCTCCGCCAAAGTCGCTGTGGCCGGGCGTGTCGACGATATTGATCTTGATGTCATGGAAGAAGATGGCGGTGTTCTTGGCCAGGATGGTGATGCCGCGCTCGCGCTCCAGTTCGTTGGAGTCCATCACCCGCTCGACGTGCGTCTCGTTGGCGCGGAAGGTGCCGCTCTGGTTCAGCATGGCATCCACCAGCGTGGTCTTGCCATGGTCCACGTGGGCGATGATGGCGATGTTGCGAATACTCGTGCTCAAAACTGCTGTCCTTTCGTGACTGGGAAAAACGCGTTCGATCGGCGAAACGGAGGGAGTTGGAACCGCTATAACCAGTTTACAATACGAGCCGGCAGAAGCTTCACCACAGAGACGCGGAGACACCGAGGAAACGTGAAAATTGCATTGCGGCTTGCCCTGCTCATGTGTTGCAGCGCTCTGGTCCTACCGGCAACGACTGCGCAGCAGCAAGAAAGCTCGCAGCCCAGTCCATCGCCGATCTCGGCATCTCTCGAAAAGCCATCTGATTGGAAGCATTACCTGAAGCCGGGCCCCTCCATTCAACCGCCGGAAACTCTGGAATCCTCCGAGCCCCATGCGGCTGCGCCTGCAGGACAGGCAAGTGGCAAAACCTATCACGCCCACTCACGTCTTAAAGTAGGAATCAACGAGCAAGGCACAGTGGATAAGGTGGAGGTGGTAAAGAAGGTTGGCTACGGCCTTGATGAAAAAGCAGTCGAGGCGGTCAAGACTTGGAAGTTCAAACCCGCCATGCAGGATGGTCGACCAGTACCTGTACAAATCTACGTCGACATCAATTTCAGTCTATACAATCCGCCGCTGAAGAAGTGACGCTCGACGGAGAGTGGGTGCTTCACCCTTATCGACTTTTTGGCGACAGCGTGGGAGAGAAATTTCGAGCGAGCACATTGGGCGGCGATTGAATAGAATCAGGTCAGCCGTTTCATCACTCTCAGGGACAACTTGGATGCGCACTCTTTCCCTGATCGCATTCGCGATCATGCTTTGCAGTCTTGCCGGCAACGCTTTGGCACAGTCGAGTAACTCCCAGCCCGACTCTTCCTCTAAGATTTCGACTTCTTCGTCCGACGTTCCCGACGACCAGAGCTTTGCGCAATATCAGCGCGTCGTGCGCGGCATCAAGCCGCCCAAGGCAACGTCGTCGCCCGATCCCAAGTTTCCGCCGCTGCCCGCTGACGCGGAACAGAGCGGCAATGTCGTGATGCTCATCGGAGTGAACCCCAAGGGCCGCGTGGAAGCGGTACGGGTCCTGCGCAGCGATGAGCAAACCTTCGAAGCCACCGCTGTCGAGACTGTCAAGAAGTGGAAGTTCAAGCCGGCCACCAAAGACGGCAAGCCCATCCCGGTGCAGATCACCGTCGAGATGCATTTTCAGAAGTGACTGAAAGCAGGCGCTAGGGGTCAGGGGCTAGGGGTCGGGGGTCAGGGAACAGCGACACGCGGTTGTCATTCAAATCTCTTCCACAATCCCTAGCCCCTAATCCCTGGGCCCTGTCTTCTGCGCGATAATAGAACTACATGCTGAACCAGATTACCCCGCTCACCTCTGCGCAACCCAAAACCGAAGACGCCGTCGATCTGCTGACCGGCTGTCACCAGCGCATTCGGCATTTCACCGGAGTGGCCGTGAAGCTGGCGCATGCCCAAGGCGCAGCTCCGCAGGAAGTATCACAAGCTGCCGCCGGCGTTCATCGTTATTACAGCGTCTCGCTGCCCTTGCACGAAGCCGATGAAGACAACAGCTTAAAGCCGCGTTTGGAAGCGATCGCCGGCGAGCAGGTTCGCCATGCGCTGCTGGCCATGCGCGACCAGCACCAGGCAATCGATGAACTGATCGAGCGCCTGCTGCCGCTGCTGGTAATGGTCAGGAATAACCCCGAGACGTTGCAAGCTGCCGGCGCCGAAATGTGCGCGATTGCGAAAGCACTAGAAGATCTCTTCCAGGCGCACTTGCAAATGGAAGAGGAGGTTATCTTTCCCGCCATTCGGCGCGACTTGCCTCCCGATTCCCAACTGGAGATCCTGCGTGAAATGCAGGAGCGGAGGAAGCAGGGAAGTGGTCAGTGACTAGTGGATAGTGGATAGCATCGTCGGCTAGCCGCACCGGTTTCCCGGTTCTCACTAGTTCCTGACCAGTGGCCACTAGCCACAGCACTCAGTTACGCGCTCAACGAGCGGGCGGATTGTATCATCGCTTATTAAATTTCCGGCTGCCGAAATTTGTAAAATTGCAGGCTAGAGAATCTGGCAAGTACCTCGAGACGTACCCCGTATGGAAGCGATTGCAGGAGGTCCGGTGAGTCACGGCGACGCAGGCGATGAGATGCGCCTCGTGGCCCGCATTCGCGCCGGCGACCAGCAAGCGATGTCCGAGCTCTACGACCGCTACGCGAAAGTGGTTTATGCGGTGGCGCTGCGTGTGCTTCAGGATGCCGCATCTGCCGAAGATGTTTTGCAGGATGTGTTCCTTCAGCTGTGGCGTAATCCGGATGCCTTCGATGCCAGCCGAGGCAGCCTGGCGGCGTGGCTGTCGGTGATCTCGCGGCATCGCTCCATCGATCGTTTGCGCAAACGGCGTCCCGAGACCGACATTGAAGACTGCATGATCGCCGGTGGGCCCGATCTGCGGGAAGAAACGGAACGCACGCTGGTGCTGGAAAAAGTACGCGCAGCGTTGGCGGAGATGAATCCCGACCAGCGCAAGGTTTTAGAGTTAGCATTCTTTCAGGGGCTGACGCATACCGAAATCGCAGAGAAGACAGGAGAGCCGCTGGGCACGATCAAAACCCGAATTCGCAGCGGCTTGCAGCATTTGCGGACGAAGTTTGCGCGATGAGAGAACGGCATAGGCATCGACTTTCGGGTAGTGCGGGCTTTTCAGGCCCGCGTGAGGGTCGATACATAATTGAGATGTTTTAGCCTCGGTAGGAATTTTGAAGACGCACGAACAATTCGCGGAAGACCTGGCACTTTATGCGCTGGACGAGCTGACTGGCAGCGATCGCCAGGAGCTCGAAGCGCACCTGGAAACGTGCGCCGCCTGCCGTCGCGAATTGCAGGCCCTGCGCAGCGATCTCGGATTGCTCGGCCTATCCAGCATCGGCCCGCAGCCGCCGGCGCGCACCAAGGAGCGGCTGATGCAGGCCATCGCCGCCGAACCCCGTGGCGTGTCTCTGCCAGGAACAGCCCCGTCTTCTCGGCAAAGTTTGTGGGCAGCCTTGGTTCCGGCCTTCGCGGCTTTGGCATTGCTGTTCATGGTTGCCGGGCTGTGGCGCAGCAATGGCCGCATGAAAGATCAGCTTGCCGAGCTGGGGAATCGCAATCAGGACCAGACGGCGCAGCTCGACCGTATGAACCAGGAACTCCGGCTGCTGACTGCTCCGGATGCCGTCCACGTCTCGTTGAACCCACAGAAGGCGCCGAAGCAGCCGAGCGGTACCGCTATTTTTAGCCCATCGCAAAAGCGGATGATGTTCATGGCTAGCAACCTGGCTCCCACGCCGGAAGGCAAGGCCTACGAGCTTTGGATCATCCCAGCCAAGGGCGCGCCGGTGCCCGCCGGCGTCTTCAAACCCGACGAGCACGGTAACGCAATGATGATGGACCACAAGATGCCCGAAGGCATCGAAGCCAAGGCGTTTGCGATTACGCTGGAGAAGGAAGAAGGCTCCGACAAACCGACCTCGCCGATTTTGCTGATGGGGGCGGGAGAATAGCCATGAAAACATTGTTCGTGAAGGAATTGGAAAAGCTCATCGGGTCTAAGATTCAGGACACGTTCGTTGTTATCAGTAAACTGAACCGGACTACACGAAAGGGAAAACCATACTGGCAGCTCGTTTTGGCCGACTCCTCGGGGCAGGTCGGCGGGCGGATTTGGAATAACTCTGATCTCTCAGGAACGGCTTTCGAGAGCGGGCATGTCCTTGAGATTGTAGCCAATGTGGAAACCTATGGTGGCGCGCTGCAACTCAATATTGAGAAGCTCCGAAGGCTTTCTCTTTCGGAGGTTGAGCTTGCGAATTTCCCGATGGGAACAACAGGGAACCCCGACGATTTAGCCTCACTAGTTGAGTTTGGGGTTGACGCGGGAAATTGGGTGATGACTGACGTCAGTTCCGAAATAGCCCTTCAAACGCAACGAAAAATGGAGGCCATCAAGGAGAAGTATCTAGGTCCTAGCGAAGGGCAGCCGAACCCCCAAGAGAAGCGGCCGATGATCCGGCCTCCGTCGCGAGTTAACGTTGATACGGATGAAAACAGAAGAAAAACAGAAGAACTGAAACGCAGGTACCTGTCGAGAGTTCCAGAAGATCGTGAAGTCTAACGCTGTGACGAAACCTCAAACTATGCAAGAAACTGCGACAGCGATACTGCTCCGCAGATTTACGGAGATGATAACCAGCTCGTCTGAACAGATGAGGAAACCGGAATTCATTTGTGCGCTAAGGGAATCTCGCGAGATAATCCGTCGAGTCCGTGCTTCTCGCTCGCGCAAGCGTCGTTCAGCGTAGACTCTGACCGCACGCAGTACTTCCTGTATTTTCCACCTTTTCAACAGGCTCATCTCGTTTCCCACATTTTTTCCACACGCCGTGTCGGTAACTCCTTTGATTCACCTGTTTTACGTGAGTTTACTCCATTTACCTGATGTACGATGAGAAGGTCTTTCTTCCCTCCACAGCGGTGCATGATGGCCAACCCCGGAGATTTCGCGTACACCGTCAAGGAGCAGGCGGACATCGTCCGTGTCGTGGGCGAGTATGTAACGCTGCGCAAAAGCGGCGCGCAAAATTTCCAGGGCCTCTGTCCCTTCCACCAGGAAAAAACGCCTTCATTTTCGGTGCATGTCACGCGCCAGTTCTTTCATTGCTTCGGCTGTGGCGCCTCGGGCGATGTCTTCAACTTCGTACAGAAGATCGAGAACATCACCTTCCCCGAAGCCGTGCGCCTGATCGCCGAGAAGCTCAAGATCCCGCTGCCCAAGATGAGTTACGCTTCGCCGGAAGAAGCGCGGGTCGCCAAACTTCGCGGCGGCCTGCTCGACATCCACGAGCGCGCCTGCGCATTTTTCCAGGAGCAGCTACGCCGTCCCGAGGCGGCGCACGCGCGTGAATACCTCACTTCGCGCGGGCTCACGCCTCAGCACATCGCCGAGTTCCGCATCGGCTTCGCCCCCGACTCTGGCTTTCTGCTGCGCGACGCCATGCGCGGCCAATTCGATGAGGAGTTGTTGCGGGAGTCGGGGCTGTTCTCGTGGAAAGAGAAAGCAGTGGCCAGTGGTCAGTGGCCAGTGGGCAGTGGCGAGTCGCCGGAAGATGTTTCGCCATCGACCACACTAGCCACTAGCCACCAGTCACTAGCCCCTATCTACTCCCGCTTTCGCAACCGCGTGATGTTTCCTATCTGCAACGAATCCGGCAAGGTGATCGCCTTCACCGGCCGCACGCTTTCCGCCGACGAAAAGGCCGGCCCAAAGTACCTCAATTCGCCGGAGACACCGATCTATTCGAAGTCACGCGTGCTGTTCAATCTCGACAAAGCCAAAGACGCGATTCGCAAGCTCGAATACGCCATCCTGGTCGAAGGCCAGATGGACTGCATTTCCGTGTACACGGCGGGCTTTCACAACGTGATTGCCAGCTCCGGCACGGCGTTCACTGAATTGCAGGCGCGCCTGCTGGGCCGCTTCAGCAAGAACGTGGTCGTGAACTTCGATCCCGATACGGCGGGCGCTGCCGCGGCCGAGCGCTCACTGGCGCTGCTGGTGAGCGAAGATTTTCAGATCCGGGTTTTGACGCTGGAGGCCGGCTTTGATCCTGACCTGTATATCCGTCGCAAGGGCGCGCCAGCCTACAGCGAAGCCTTGGGGCATTCGCAAAAGTACTTTGACTACCTGATCGAGCGCGCCCGCTCTCTTTTCCCGACCCGTACTCCAGAAAACAAGGTCAAGGCGCTGAACTTCCTCCTGCCTCACATTCAACGTGTGCCCAGCCGGATTGTTCGCGACGAATGGGCAAACGAGATCTCGCACCGTCTGGGAATCGATTCCGCCGTGCTGCGCCAGGAATTGCGCCACGCCGCAGGATCGCGGTCGGCCTCGCGGGTGAGCGCCACCGGCGCCGCGACACTGACCGACGCGGAACGCGTGCTCATTCGGGCCCTGGCCAGCCGGCAGGGGTCGCAAGTTCTGGCAAGCGACCGTGATGGTGTCGATACCGAGTTCGATCCCGCGCGTCAGGTGCACTTCGCGCTGACTCGCGAGCGACTGCACAGCGGATCGGCAGCGGAGGCTCTGATCGACGCACTGCTATCGGCGCACGAGCAGGGGGTCGATGCCATGTCGCTCCCACTGGATGAAGCGGAGCGTAACTTGCTCGCCGCAATCCTGATGAATGAGGCGGAGGAACTCACGCCAGAGTTGCTGGAAAACTCCATTCGCTCGCTGCGGAAGCGTTCTCACACCCGCCAACTGGAGGAACTACAGCGCAAGGTGAAGGAACTGGAGTCGAAGCAAGATCTGCCTTCGAGGGCGCTCCTCGCACAGGAAAAGCTGCGCCTCAAACAAGCTGCACGGAGTCTTGGCGAGAGCGAAACGGGCCGTGAGCACTAGAAGTTTAACCGCCAGTCGATTCGAAGTTTTGATCGAGACTGTCTAATACGAGCCACTGGGGTTCGGTTCCGTTTTGGGCCGACGCATGTATTCTCCTTATAAGTAGTTGACACGAAAGGCTGAAGCTAATTCCGGCGCGGAATCATCTAATTGTCATGGAGGTTCAGCGTTCCCGGTTCAGGCTGCGGCTGAATTCCAGGAGCTGACCATTTTTCGCAAACCGCAGAAAAGGCTAGGAGACGGGCCCGGCCTATGATAAACTCTGAAAGTTTCTGCATGTCTCGGTACTGCAGTACCGCTCCCGCCGTATTTTGCACGCAACAGGGCTGCCGCTCAACTGGCGCCAATTAGAGGAAACTCCGCTTTGGCTTTGGACGATAAGTACGACGACATCAAAAAATTGATCGATGTGGGAAAAGAGAAGGGTTATCTCACTTACAACGAAGTGAATGACCTGATCCCGCACGACATGCACTCGCCCGACGACCTCGAGGACCTGCTGACCACCATCGGCACGCAGGGCATCGACGTGCTCGAGGGGCCGAAGATGCCGGGCGATAAGAAGTTCGACGGCGACCTGGAAGCCGGCGAAGACGTCGAGCTCGACCTCTCGCCCGGTACGCTGGAAAAAACCAACGATCCCGTACGCATGTACCTGCGCGAGATGGGTACCGTTCCGTTGCTCACCCGCGAAGGCGAAGTCGAGATCGCCAAGCGCATCGAACGCGGCCAGCTGCGCGTGTTGAAGGCGCTCTCCCGCTCGCCCATTGTCATTCGCGAGATCATCTCCATCGGCGAGGACCTGAAGCGCGGTGTGCGCTCCATCAAGGAAATCGTCCTCTTCGATGAGGAGGAGATCACCGAAGAGGTGGTGTTGAACCGCCTTCAGGACACGACCGGCAAAATCGACGACCTGCAACGCCACTACAAGAAGTCAATCCAGCTGGCTGAAAAGCTCACCGGCATTCCGCAGAAGAAACGCCCGCGCGATTACCGCCGCTGCCGCTGGACGCTGGGGCGCGAGCAGATCATGGTTTCGCGCGTCGTCCGCAGCCTCGGCTTCACTAATGCCGAGCGCAAGCGGCTGATCGACCGCGTCAACAAGACGGTTGACAGCATGCGCGGTCTGGACAAGCAGGCCGTCAACTTCGAAAAACGCGCCGAGCAGACGCGATCGGAGGAGCAGAAGAAAGAGTTCCGCCGGCAGTCGCGACAGATTCGCTCCGATCTGGAGCGCATGGAGCACGACGCGGGCGCCAGCTTCGCCGAGCTCAAGCGCACCCAGCGCGAGATCGTGCAGGGCGACGTCGATGCCGAGTACGCCAAGCGCGAGCTGATCGAAGCCAACCTGCGACTGGTGGTCTCGATCGCGAAGAAGTACACCAATCGCGGCTTGCAATTCCTCGACTTGATTCAGGAGGGCAACATCGGCCTGATGAAGGCGGTGGACAAATTCGAGTATCGGCGCGGCTACAAGTTCTCGACCTACGCGACGTGGTGGATTCGCCAGGCGATCACCCGCGCTATCGCCGATCAGGCGCGCACCATCCGTATTCCGGTGCACATGATCGAGACCATCAACAAGCTGATCCGCACCTCGCGGCAGCTCGTACAGGAACTGGGCCGCGAGCCTACCTCTGAAGAGATTGCCAAGCGCATGGACATTCCGGTGGCCAAGGTACGCAAGGTGCTCAAGATCGCGCAGGAGCCGATCTCGCTGGAGACGCCGATCGGCGAAGAGGAAGATTCGCATCTGGGCGACTTCATCGAAGATCGCGCAGTGGTTTCGCCGGCCGAGGCGGTGATCAACGTCAACCTCAAGGAGCAGACGGCGCAGGTGCTGCGCACGCTGACTCCTCGCGAGGAGAAAGTGATCAAGATGCGCTTTGGGCTGGAAGACGGCTCCGAGCACACGCTGGAAGAAGTGGGCCAGTCGTTCGCCGTTACCCGCGAACGCATCCGCCAAATCGAGGCCAAGGCGCTGCGCAAGCTGCGTCATCCCTCGCGCTCGCGCAAGCTGAGGGCGTTTATGGATGGAGTACACGACTAAGAGCAGTGGCTAGTGAGTAGTGGCTAGAATGGGGCGCGACGAGCGCCCCGTTTTTCTTTTTGAGCGACGAATGCGGCTGATGAGCGACTCATGCGACGCGAGCGATGCAAGGCAAATTCGCAACGAGACTCACGGATGACAGATTCGAGCTAAGGGTCGAACAATTCGACCGAATTTTTCGAGTTTTATTTTTTTACCAGCCGGGAATGTTGATCGTGATTACGTCAGGATTTCAGAAGAGGACGCAAGCGACTCCACCGGCCGAGATTACGAGGGCAGAGCAGCTAAGAAAGCTCTGGATGAAGTACCGAAACCGTTACCCGGGATCGCAAAAGGAAAGAGAAGCTATCCTGAAGGAGTTGGGCCTATGAGGCAAACCGCCAAGCTTGACAGACACAGCCAGATTGTCGAACAGCGTGCGCGAAAGAGCGCAACCTACCGCAAGCCTTTCGAGCACACCCTGCATCAAGTTGACCTCGCTCTCCTGGTCCGCGAGATGCGAGAGGATGCGGCTCTGACTCAAGCCGAACTTGCCAGGAAGGTTGGCACCTCGCAGTCCGTGATCGCCCGTCTTGAGGACGCCGAGTACGCCGGACACTCGCTTACGATGCTGGAGCGCATCGCGATGGCCTGCGGCGTAGCCCTCAAACTCCATGCCGAAAAGAAGCCCAATTTCGACCGCGAAGTGGTCCTTGTTTAAGGGATGCTAATTGCTGTCCCCTTAGGCTGTGATTCAGAGCACAGTTGCGGGCCCACCCTTTTTGCCATACACGAGAGTTATAACTCACGCCCTGGTACTTTGGGTGCCCCAACCTTCTCGCCTTCAGGCGAGAGGATGGGCCCAGCATGTAATGGGGCCCACCCTCTCCGCAAACGACGCGGAGAAGGATGGGGCACCCACCGTGGGATAAAGTAGGATGAGCGGGAGGAAGGGATGGGTCAGCCACATGAGAACGCCGTTGATGAGAACATCTGTGATTATGAAAGGTGCAATGCCGCATCGCCTTTGCGCTACCGTGCCACCGACTCTCCTGTCGAGGTTCCGGCGTGCCCACGTGGCGCGACGCTCCCTGCTCCCTGAGCTGTTGCCTCCTTTAGCACCTCACGTGTGATGCTTTTCAGGTACTCACGATCACCTTCCTGAAAACCGAAGGTGAAAGGCCTGCTTGCCTCTCCGAAATAGAGACTCATGTGCGGGAATGGTATCTCAATGCCGAGACGATCAAATTCTTTCTTCATGCGACGGTTCATTTCGCGCCCCACCGCCCACTGCCGAATGGGCATAGTCTTGAGTCGTACCTTAATAATGACCGCAGAGTCAGCAAACTTGTCAACTCCCAGCACTTCCAGTGGCTCGAGAATGTCACTCCTGTAGGGTTCTTCTTGCATCATCCCGTCTGCAATGCCTTTCACCACTTCCACGACATGATCGGTATCTTCCTTGTAGGCCACACCAATGTCGAACACGTAGTAGGAGTATCCATGCGTCATATTTGCAAGGGTGGTGACGCTGCCATTCGGAAAGACATAAACCGTCCCGTCCATGCCGCGCAGCACAGTCGTGCGCAGGTTGATCTGCTCAACCAGCCCTCCGGTGCCGTTGATAACGGCGACATCGTTGATGCGAATCTGGTCCTCAAGCAGCAGAAAAATGCCCGAAATCACGTCGCGCACCAGATTCTGTGCTCCGAAACCAATGGCCAGTCCAACCACGCCGGCACCTGCCAGAATGGGTGCAATGTCGAAGCCGGCTTCTCGCAACGCCATAATCGCCGCGATGATCCAAATCACGATGGTGACAGTCTTTCGGAATACTCCACCGATGGTGGCGGCCCTTTTTTCGAGCTCAACATTGGAACCGTTCCTGGTCATGTGACGCACAATCCGTTTACGAATCCTTGGCACGGAACGCACAATCAGCTTGGTCGCAACGTAAGCCGCGCCGACAATCACGGCTATACGCACAAAATGAGACAGTAACTCGTACATGTTAGGGATCAAAGATTTCAATTGCAGCAAGAATGACCTCCGTTCCTCCGCTTCGCCAACCTTGTGGTTCAGGCCAGTCTGCTTGCGGGAAAGCTGTTTTCGATGAATTTCAAGTGAAGTGCACACGACGGAAACGCCGTGCGCGGGTTGACGCCGAAAAACGAAGATTCAACTTGGCTGATGCGAGACGTGACAGATCAACAGAGCTGTGCGCAATATAGGGACACAATATCTTCAGTAATGGGGACCCTGCGCAAAAGTAGGCCCGTGAGAGCGATGACCAGGAGCTTGCGGGCGGTTCGCGCCTGACGGTGAACAGCGCGCAGCAATATCATTGCCGACCTCCACGCACGCGTGGTAGCCGGCAGCAATTGCACGGTCGGTAAAAGTAGAACAAGACTGATGCCGATGACCAGCGTCAAGGCGACCTCAGTCTTTGTTTTCTCAGACATCCTCACAGGATTTTACCGCTGCAACTTAGCAATACCCAAGTGATCGGCAGCGATTGCTAGTACCTAGTTGCATAAGTTAGCGAATTGTGTATAGTGCTTTCCATGCAGGCTCGAGGGATCGCACTCACACCGGAAGAGCGGACTCATTTGGAAACGGTTCTGCGGCGCCCCACCAGCGCGGCGCGCGATGTATTTCGGGCGGGAGTGATTTTGCGGGCCGCCGCCGGAGCCACGAACCAGCAGATCGCCGCGGCCCTGCAGACCCGCCCGGCGACCGCCAGCAAGTGGCGCGGGCGCTTTCTGCGCGATCGACTGAACGGATTGCAAGATGCGCCGCGTTCGGGCAAGCCGCTGGTCTATGACCGGCACAGCGAACGGCGCGTGCTGCAGCAACTGGATCAGCCTCCGCCCCTGGGCTTTGCCCGCTGGAATGGCACCTTGTTGGCGGCCGCGCTTAAGGATATCTCCGACGATCAGATTTGGCGGGTGCTGCGCCAGCACGGCATCTCGCTGGAACGGCGGCGCAGTTGGTGCGTCTCGACCGATCCTTGCTTTGCCCAGAAAGCCGCCGACGTGGTCGGGCTGTATTTGCATCCGCCGGAAAATGCGCTGGTGCTGAGTATCGACGAGAAACCTCACATTCAGGCTTTGGAGCGGGCGCAAGGCTGGCTGAAGCTGCCCAATGGCAAGGCGCTCACCGGTTTTCAGCACGACTACAAACGCCACGGCACCACCACCCTGTTTGCGGCCTTGGAAGTCGCCACCGGACTGGTGAAAGCCAACCACTACCCGCGCCGTCGTCGGGTGGAGTTTCTGGACTTCATGAAGGCCATCGTGCGCCAGCATGCGGGCCGAGAAGTGCACGTGGTCCTGGATAATCTCAACACCCATAAGCCCAAACACGACCGTTGGCTGGCGCGGCACAAAAACGCGCATTTCCACTTCACCCCCACCCATGCTTCGTGGCTCAATCAGGTGGAAATCTGGTTTTCCATTCTGCAGCAGCAGTCGCTGGCGGGCGCCAGCTTCACCAGCCCGGGCCAGTTACGGCAGCACATGGACGACTTCATCCGCGCCTACAATCAGACCGCCCATCCCTTCGAGTGGAAAAAGCAAACTGTATTCCAGAAACATCCCAAAACAACGTACGGTAACTTATGCAACTAGATACTAGGATGGGGTACCCAGGGAGGACTCAGTGCCGAAAGGGTAGGTTACCCGCCGGTGAGCTAGCAGGATGCTGAAAAACTGTTTCTTAGATCATTTCGGACAGAAACTTGCCTGTAAGTCGTTGAATCTTCGTTCGCCGAAATGATCAAAATTACCCAGTTGGTTCATTTTTCAGCAGCCTGCTAATGTCCTGAGTCAGAAAAGCGTTGATCAATTACGCCAACCATGAAGAATCAAATTCCGGATGGCGCAGGGGCTGAAGTGTCTGCGTGAGAACGGTGTCGCCGCTCCGGGGCTCGGAATAATTTCCCACTCCAGCCAGGATTCCGCTTCGCTTCATCCTGGGCTAACGACATAGCCGCCCCTGCGGGGCTGGATTTTCGCGGGTCATGTTCCACCGCCAAGGATAAAGGTTAGTTCTCAAGCACACACTTTAGCCCCTGGGGGACTTCAGTCGCGCTTAATCAGACTCTCCTTAGGTGGTCGGCGAGCTAAAGGCGGCAGTACGTAACAATAGATCTGCCGGTGTGCTACTCCCTTGCCTGCGATGGTCACGATGCTGATTCTACGGGCGAGAGTCGCAGCTGCATTCGACCGCAAGCTGCGGTTTTCAAATCTCGTCGCCATTACGTGAACGCCCAGGGATGACCATAGAACTCAACTGAGATTCTTGTGGGTTCAAGGAATTCTTCCGTAAGATGACCTTGCTCTAAACTGAAGGGGCAACCTGGAGAACGGTCTGAGTATGAGGAGCGCATGGCGGAGGGAGAGGGATTCGAACCCCCGGTACCCTTTCGGGTACAGCGGTTTTCAAGACCGCCTGTTTCAACCGCTCACACATCCCTCCGCGGTTGATGAGTCATTTGCTTACATCATTATACTGCGCCCGTGAGCAGCTGCTGGCTGCTCTCGGGTGCATGTTTGGTGCATATTAGCGATTCCAGCGTCTTCATGGCCGCCAAACTGCGGTCGTCGACGCCATTGCGCTTGATGTACGACTGCCTCGTCACTGACACGTCGCTGTGACGCAAGATCGCCTGGATTACGATGTCGGATACGCCCAAGGCATGCAAGTTAGTGGCGAGTCCCCGACGGAACGCGTGCCAGCCGTGCCACTCCATGCCTAGTGCTTCCAGCTTTGGCTTGATCACTTCGCGCGCAATGTACTCGACCGAGACAGGACCTCCAAGCATCGACTCGAATAGGAACGATTTCGGGCCAAACTGCAAAACTTCGCGAGCGGGACAATTACCGGAACCGCTCCGGCCCCGTGCTTTCCCTTTGGCGGTCCGATATGTTTTCTCCAGACGCTACGTCGCACTATCAGTATGTGACCGTCGTAATCTTCCAGTTTGATGCCACGCAGCTCGCCCCGCCGGAGTCCGGTGAAACCGGCAACTGCCACGATGGTTCGCGCGGGTTCCGGCAAGACCGCCAGCATCCGTACGATTTCCTCGAGACTGTACGCGTAGGTGTCTTCAGAACCCCGTCCTTCAGGAACGCACACCTCCCGAACCGGATTGGGAGGGTTGAGAGTTCCGATCCGAATCGCGTATCGAAAGACACCGCTGAGCAAGTGCTTCACGTGACGAAGCGTAGTGGTAGTCAGATCGTTCTTTGCCCTGATACCGTTCAGCATTTGTTCCACGTCAACTGTCCGGTAGTCTCGCAACGCCCGGTCAGAACGAGGTTCAAGATAGCGCTTCCACATCTTGCGATATCCATTGCATGTCGAGGGTCGCTTCTGCCTCTCTGCGAACGGCAAGTAGAAATCCTCGACAAACCGTTTCAGGGTCATCCCGCTGGAAGCCGTGATTGTTCCGCTGTTCAGAGGCTTGAGGAACTCGTCCGCGAGCGACTGCGCAGCCTTTTTTGTCCAATAAGGGCCTTCCGCCTCAATGAGCACTCGCGAACGTTGTGGGTGCCGAATAGTGCCGTCCGGCAAACACCAGCTCTTGCCCTTCCGGTATAGATAACCAGATTGGTGGGTCCGTCCCATCACATCTTCTCCTTGGGTTGGACCCGCACTCTGTCACTGTTGCTATCGCCCACTATACGCCTCTGGGCCCATGCTTCCAGCTCCGGGCTGCCCCAACGGGAACGCACATATTTCCCAAAACGCACATGAGGCAGCGGATCGTCCGTCCGGCTACGCACCCGTTCCCGCACCCAAGTTTCAGGCACACTCCAGAGGGTTGCGAGCTGCTTGCAATCTATGAATTCATACCGTGATTTCAGTTCCCGAGTGTTTGCCGTGCGCTCGACATCGATCATTGAAGACATTGCACACTCCTGGCTCAACCTGTTCGAAAATCCGTCGCTCACCGATGTACCCTTCACAATCGGCGACTGGCTCACTTGCAATCTGCGCGGTGACTCGAATGCCCTCAGCTCAGCTTGGGTCTGCTTCATCGAGCAGCAAAGAGGCTCGTCGTGGAAGAGGGGGCTTCGAGTTCGAAAGAGTGTTTACAAGTGCGAGAGCTCGTGGGGAAGGGTCGCTATCAACCCTTCCCTCCAGGAGCCATGTGGGCCAACTCGGTCCACGCAATATAGTCTGCAGACGAGAACTGCAGAGCATTTCTTCCAACAAGATTGAACAGGTAATGGGCCTTGCAAAGGAGTCGTAAAGCAAACGTGAGCGTCGGTGCCCACGGGACAGGCCGAAAGCTGCGTCCTACTGCAGCCACCGGGAGGAAGAATCGGGATCACCGTGCTCCGTGATCATCAACTCTTGTGCGCAAAACTTAAAACTAATTTGGGTTCGAACGCAAGAGAAAAGTTGCTGTGACGCGAAACTTTCGAGAGTTGCTGGATTCTGAGTTCGTGAGTTTGTGTTCTCGCACCTTTCGATTTGCCAACCCCGCCGCTTCTGTCGTAACGTGCTTTTCGCAATGAGCAATCGAGAAGTCAATATTAGGGCTCTTGAACGACCATGGGCGAGGCGGCCACCATTCGCTGTCCGTCCTTTAAGGCGATCGGACGCTCAGGTCCAGTATTCCTGTCCGGCCTGCGGAAGCGAAAACACCCAGCGACTCTCAACAGCGTATATGGCGGGTCTCTCGCAGTTCTCAGCGGTTACTAGCGGATTCGGGTGGGCAGGAGGACCCGCCGGAGGGAGCGGCTGGACAGAAGGAACCTCACAGACTCAGTTAAGTCTATTTGCGGCCCCTCCTACGAAGCGCAGTTATTGGCCAGGCGTTGGTTTGATTGCAATCAGCCCGCTGCTTTCAGCGCTAGTCGCCGAGGGTATTCGCAGGATTTCTGGCCGGGTGCAAGTGACATTCCACTTTGAAGATCTTGCAACAGCTTCATTCTTCGTGCTTGCTATAGTCGCTTGCCTCCTTCTGGTTGGTACTTTCCGGTACAACCGACGGACTTGGCCGATGCTTTTGCTCCGTTGGAACATGAGCTTCACCTGCTCCAGATGCGGTCGGGTATTCATTCCTGGGCTCGGGCCATGAGGCTCATTTGCCGTTTAGCTCCGAGACGTTCGGCAACCTGTCAGTTCCGCACGATCACAAGGGAAGGTGAATGCAACCTGTGCCCAAAAAGAAGAACCCGTCTGTCCTCCCTCATTTCGACGTGCCTCCGTGGCAGGCTCTTCAGGAGAAAGTACTGGGAACCATCAAGGATTTCTCCGAAGAGAATCCGCATGTTCCAAATGCGCTATTGCTGACAGGAACCGGACTCGCATATGTGGCGTTTGCCACGACCCGGTACGGTCCGGAAGCATTTCAATATGTGTACGAAAACGTCCGATCGATCGTCGAGCTATTCCAATCAATCATCGATGACGAACGGAAGCACATTTCCAAGAGCACCACTCAAGGTGTCAAACACAGGAACAAAATGCTGGAACAGAAATGGATCCTGTTGGAGTCAATCCGCGAGAAGTTAGACAGACTTGTTGAGCAAGAAATCATCCGACTTCAAGAGAGCGAAGGGAAGCCCAATTAAAGAAACAATGGGAGTTGCTGACCTTACATAAAGAAGGCTGGTAAGTGCCGTCGCCTGAGTGTGTCAGCGGGCCCTTCTGCATCGAATTACTCAGCCTATTGGTTACTAAAATTCTGAGGGCGCCCTTATGTTCAGTAAAACTGTTTTGTCATCCTTCGTAATCGGGATGCTTCTCCTAACGGCTTGCCAAAAGGCCGAGATGCCTGTTCCAACAGAACAAGATGGAGCGCAGGTGTGGCACGATCTCCTCAAGAACGATCACGGAATTGAGCTTGTGTCTTTTAAGAAAACAAACGGACGCCTGGACGGCAGCCACTATCTCCTGGATTTTGAGGCGCAGGTGCGGTATCTGGATAACGGGATACACGATCCGGCAGCAGCCCCTGGCGTGGGTATCCGTGCTAACCGCAAGGGAACTGTCGAGACTGTGAAGGGATCTTACGAATTCCAAAAAACGGAAAATGGTTGGAAAGGCCAAGATGGCAACGTCTACCCGTTTAAGCAGTAGACCCGCGAGACTCCCAAAAGCGCAAGAGGAAGACACCGATCAATTTGACGCGACTCGGGAATGTTCCTAACCTCCTCCCACCCTGAGACAGGGTTGGAGGAGGCATAGAGGTGTTCCAATCGTCCGAGCACGTCCATCAAGCTCTTACCAATATCGGGTACATCACCGATGCTGTGACGGCCACCGCCGTCTACTTGGCGGCCAGTTTACAAAAACCACTACTGCTGGAAGGTCCCGCCGGAAGCGGCAAAACGGAGCTTGCTTACGCCGTATCACGTGCACTCGGTGCCCCACTGGAACGCCTGCAGTGCTACGAGGGCATAACCGAGGAGAAGGCCATTGGCAAGTTCGACGAGGGCTTGCAGAGGCTGTATCTGGATACGGTCACTCGCGGATCGGGCGTTTCCGACTGGGCCTCACTGGGCAAGCAACTCTCCGCGTTGGATTTCTTCGCTGCGGGCCCACTGCTCAAGGCCTTGCAGTATTCATCGCCTTGCGTCTTGCTCATCGACGAATTGGACAAGGTGGACCACAGTTTCGAAGCAACTTTGCTTGAGGTCCTCTCCGTGTTTCGTTTGTCGGTTCCGCGGCTAGGAACCGTCACTGCATCCTCGATCCCTTTCACCGTGTTGACCTCGAACGAGGAGCGCCGATTGGGCGATCCCATACGCCGGCGCAGCCTGTACGTGCGGGTCGAACACCCGACAGCGGAGCGCGAAGGCGAGATCGTTGCACGGCGCACACCTGAAGCGGGGCCGTCGGCACACCGTCTGATCGCCGGATTCGCCAAAGCACTTCGTGCGTACAGCCTCGAAAAGCCCCCATCTCTGTCCGAGATGATTGATATGGCGTTATCGCTACAGCATTTGGGGATCGATGAAATCACGAGCGACCATCGCGACATGCTGCTTCCGCTGCTGGCGAAGACAGAACGGGACCGGCAGCGCCTGCTGTTGCGAGACGGCTTCGCAAGCATCATTCATGCGGCCCGGCACTACGCCGAGTTGATGGAAGCTACTGAGGTGCAGCAAACGCTCACCGAGCCTGTCTTAGCGAAGGAGGCCGCGGCGTGAAAAGAATCTCACTCCTATTGCCGGTCCTTACGGTTGTTCTCGCTACTCGGAGCTGGGCTGCCGACCATGCTGAGGCTGCCTACTATGCCGATGCCTATTCTCGGCACTATCACGTTCCACCGGAGCTCGTACGCGCGATCATCCGGCAGGAATCGAACTGGAACCAGCGTGCGACATCCGAGAAGAATGCTCGTGGATTGATGCAGCTGATGCCGGGAACCGCCTCACGATTCGGCGTCCGGAACTCATTCGATATCAGCCAGAACGTAGGCGGTGGCGTCCGGTACCTGCGTGATTTGCTTACTCAATATCACGGGGACATTCGGCTGACCGTGGCCGCCTATTATGCCGGGGAACACAGGATCCATTCCCTTCAATACAGCAACGCAGGCGTCATCCGTTACGTGGAAGACGTTAGACGACGCTACCTGCAAGAGCTATCGGCTAAACACACATCGAAGGAGCCCCACCGATGAAGAGTCACATCCCAACGGTCGCATTCGCTGTGCTGATCCCGTTCTTCCTCGCAGCGGGTTACGCACAGGAAGCTACAGCCAGCCACGAAGATGTTCTGCCCGTCATTTCCAATCTGACCATTTCGCCCGATACAGTGACCGATCTGCGACTCAAGCCTCTCTATGCGGCAACGATTCGCATGCCGGAGCCGATCTCATCAGTGGTCGTCGGTGCTCCAACTTTCTTCCAGGCTGAACACAACGAGCACGAGCCGGAGTTGGTGATTGTCAAGCCGATCACCACCCAAGCCACGGCAAGCAACTTGCTGATCGCCACCAAGTCAGGCCAGGTGGTAAGCCTTAGGCTGATTAGTGACGGTGCGGTCAGCAGCAACACCAAGCCGGTGGATTTCGTGCTGACCTACAAGCAGCGAAAGGGCTTTCTGATCGGTCCGTCAGAGGAGACGTCGCCGGCAAACTCGGCTTCGGTGAAGCGAGACGCTTCGGCTTACGAAGCCGCCTACCGACAACAGGCTAATGTCTCGAGCCCCGCCTGGACGACGAGCCACGGTGATCTAGCGGCAAGCCTTGGTGCCGTCACCGAAGATGGCCCCGACGCGATTGTCGCTTTTTCGGTTCTGAACAACAGCCAGCATTGGATCGAGTTGCTACCGCCACAGGTGGAGTTGGGCAATCCCAATGGGAATCAAGCAGCAGATGATCGGAGCAAGAAGAAGGTGCTCGCCGACCAGGTTGCAATCCGAGATTACCGCTTTTCCCAACGGAGGCTCGCTCCGGGAGCGCGCGCCGATGGCGTCGTGCGCTTTGTTCGGCCCGATTTCAAGCAGTATCAGGAACACATGCAACTGGTACTCGCAACTGCAGATGCAGTGAATCGGCCGCTTCTGGTCGATCTGCCATTCACAGCCCCAACAGCTACCGCAAGCAACGCGTCTGCCAAGTAAATGGAGAGTGTTCCCATGTCTCAGATGAATCAAGACACAAACAACGGTTCGCGGAAGGCTCATACGCTCTACCTCACGGAGTTGGAGCGCCACGCACAAGAGGTTCAGGACAGGGAGCCAACGAATGAAGTGGCGGAAGAAGTGGCCGCACCGAAGCGCACCTTTCGCATGGCGAAGGACGACAAGACCGTACGCCTGCTGATCGGATTTGCGGGTGTGGTTGCGGTTGCGTTCATCATGCTGATCCTGTTCTCCGACAAAGGCAAACCGCGGGCCAAGAAAAGCGCTGAGGCCAGCTTGGGTCGTCCCAAGACGGCGGACATAGTTGCGCCGACTGAGAACGGCTCTGTGGTTCCGCAAGGCAGCATGCAGCCGATGCGGGATGATCAACAACAGCCGGGGCAGGTGAATGCGAACGACATCGAGAACACCAAGAAAACCCGGGTCGGCACAGACGAGACCAAGTCCGCACAGGCTAATCTTCAGGCAAAGAAACTCGGGCAAATTCCGGAGTTCCCGACATCAAGCAACAGCGGCGATAATTGGGTCCCGCCACCGTATGGCGCGAAGGACTCCGCAGGCGCAGAGCCGGCACCAGTGCAGGACAAAGCAGCAGATGGGCTAGCCAAGCCGTCGCTGGTGTTTACGGCGAGCACGGAGAAATCGTCCCAGACCGCTCCAACTGATCACGACATACCTCTGCTTGATATGGGCTCCGGATCCCGTCTCGCGGCCCGGTTGGCTTCGGTGGTCACGACTGCCGTAGATCAGCCAGTGATTGCCATCGTCGAGTACAGCTACGAGCATGACGGACAACTCATCGTGCCCGCGGGCTCTAAGGCCGTCGGCTCTGTCCACCAGGCGGACCGTAGCGGCTATCTGCAGATCCACTTCGATCATCTGGAGACGCCGGATGGTTCGTCGATTCCTATCGACGCTCTCGCGACCGATACCAACCTCGGCCCATTGCGCGGGAAGGTGACGGGCACAGAACGCGGCAAGAACTTCGCCGTACGCGCGGCAACTGGCATCGGACAAATGAGCGCAATGCTGGTTGGACAACCCAACCTGAATGGCGCGATCAGTGAAGCCGACCTGATGCGAATGCAACTGGCGGAGAACGTCGGGCGCGCCGGCGATGAAGAGATCAACCGCATGACCCTGACGGAACATGCCATCGTGACCCTGCCCGCAGGTCTGCCGATCTACGTGGTGTTTGAAAAGGCACAGAGTAACCTCAGCGAACGAGCAAACGGGCTGCAACACAGTTTCGGTAATGCATTCGCGAATCCCCACTGACATCAACCTGGCGTATTTTGCCTTAGCCCCGCCCGCGTGACGGGGCTTTTTGTTGACATCTCGAACCAACGAAATTAAGGAATTCCCCGTTTTGACGATTCCGGAATTGAGAAAAACATCGCACCTGTGACGATTCCGGAATCTTCCGTCTGCCGATTCCGGAAACGAGAACAACAGCGCACTTTTAACGATTCCGGAATTGAGAACAACAGCGCATCTCTGGCGATTCCGGAATTGGCATTTCTGACTTTTCCGCGACGGAGCCAGCATTCAACGCCACCGAAGCGAAGGCGACGCATGTTTTCGTGCCGGGAACAGCGCCTGAAGAAACGTGAGGTCTGCGCGTGTGCCTCTCTTGCCAGTCCGTCTCACCTCGAAATGCTTGGAACTTAGGCCGAAAAAGGAGCCCTAGGAATTTGAGGCAACTCGGAAGAGGTCATACATTCCGCTCACCCGGCGGAATCACCGCCTCGGAGAGAGAGCCTCATGACCAACTCGCGACCCATGACCTGGTACGGCTCGCCCCTGATCCGGGCGATCGGTACCGCCCTCCTGTTCTTCAGCTTTGTTTCAGTTCCCATCGTCACTTCCGCTCAGAACTTGGGAAAACAACCGGCGACAGGACAAGCCGTACAGGGTGAGCAGGCCAGCCAGCCTGAAGGCGCCTTTCTGAACCTCGTGAACTGGATTGGCAACGTGATCTGCCCGGTCGGTGCCGCCCTGGCAATTGTCGGCTGCGTGATTTCGTGGCGGCAGGGCCGAGGCTTCATGCCATGGGCGCTCACGGCGGGCGGCCTGCTCGCGGTGTCGGCTCTTACGCGCTTGGTCGAATTCTTCATCGCCAACGGACAGCAGGTCGGTTAACGGAGCATAACGATGTCGCTGCCTCCATTCCTCGGGAACGTAATCGCTCTTCTGCTGGCGCTGATGGTGCCTGCCGCACTGGGATGCCTGGTGCTGGCGGGCCTGTCGCTGAGGGCAGAAGGCGGGATCAACTACCAGGTTGGAGGCAGCTTCCTTAAGTACATCCTTTGGGCAGCAATTTTTCTGACCGTCCAAGGTATCGGCAGCTGGTTCGCCAGCCTTGGCTTGGGTCTGAACGGCATCAACGGCAACTTCGGCACAGGCTTTCTCGCTCCAGTCGTAATGGTCGCTACAAAGTTCATGCAGGAAGTTGTACTGGCACACCTGATCCCGGTCATTGCGGCCGCGCTGGTACTGAAGGCCATTCTCGATACCGCGGAGGGGCATAGCCCACTGGCGTCGATCATCTCGGCATTGTTTCTTCTCGGTGTTCAAGGCCTGTTCACTTTGTTTCAAGGGTGGAACGACGGCACCCAGTTCGCGACGACCGATTTCCTGGTTAACGCGTGGAACTACCTGGCCTCACAACTCTGTCCGCTAGCTGCCGCGCTGGCCATCGGCGGTGCTGTGGTGGCCTATGTACGCAATCGCAACTGGATGCGGTATGCCGCGTCTTGTTTCGGACTACTGACGGTTTCAGGTCTCTGGTACCTGATCAAAGCCATGGCGGGAGCGTAATCGATATGCAAGCTCAAGACCCAAAGCAAAGAGTGCTGTTCGTCGGGCTGATGTTCATGTTTGTGCTGTCGGCACGTTTGCTCATCCTGAATCGAATTGGCGCCTTCGTGCTTGCCGTCCTGCTCGTCCTTTTCTGCCTTTGGATTGGATTCCGCATGATCGAGCGACTGGTTGCTGCCATGTGGAGCCTCGCTGGCCTGTTGACCACCAAGTTCTTCAACAAGCCGGAAGCGACCGCCGTGACCGCCAGCAAACACCTTGGGAGCGAGTGACGGGCGACCTGCAGCCGGGCCTCCTGAACCTAGCGAACTGGACGGGTAACGTCGTGCTGCCCATCGGTGCTGGGCTGATTCTCGCCTGCGGTATCTACCAGTTCTCCAAAGGTCAAGAGCTTGAAAAGTACGTGTACGGCGCGATGGGCGCTCTTATGGGCTCCGGGCTTCTTCGCCTGGCGGAAGTGATCTCGCAGCAATCGACTGATGCCGACCAGTACATGGTCATGCTGCTGACGCTCACCAACTTCGTGGGCAACGTACTACTGCCGTTCTACGCGGCGATTGAGATTGTGCGACTGGTTTTGGGTCTTGGCGGGGTGTTCGAGCGACTGTATGTGGGCGACGACTGGCTGCGACACCTCATGGCAGCTATGGGAGCGTTGATGGTTTCGGGACTGTTGCGACTGCTGGAACATTTCGTAGCGGTGGCTTAAAGGGAGAGAACGATGGCGCTGAATTCATCACAGGTATCGCGGAACCTGCACCTGAAGGTGACGCTCCTTTTTCTGGAGTTGGAAGACCTGCTGGCCATCATGCTGGCGGTGAGTGGAACGATGCTGGTCAGTAACTTCCTATTCTCCGACCGCTACATCTTTCATCTGCCCATGAACTACTTCTTGCCGCTCGTGATCCTGCTGGTCGGAGTCCCAGTGCTGATGATCTTCAAGTACGGCAAGCCTCGTGGCTACTTGCTCGACCTGCTGCTTTTCCATGCGCGCCCGCAGCAATACAGCGCCGGAACCCAAGAGACACAGATTCAGACGACTTACTTCAAGGAAGAAGAGGCCTAGATGCCGACCACGTGGACACAGCACGAAAAGAGCCTCAGTGAACCTGGGCTCTGCGAACTTTTGCCGATTCGAGACTTTCTCGATGGAGTAATCGTGCGCCTGCCCGGCGAACTGGTTGCCGGATATGAGCTGAAGGGCGCGATCAGCTACTTCGCGGACGATGCGGGGCTGAACACGATCAAGACGCACCTGGAAGCGCTCTTGCGGACAATCCCCGAGGAGAGCATGCGCCTCCAGTTCCGTTTCGAGGTTACAGAAGATCTCGGCGATCTGCTAAAGCGCTACGACGTTTCATCAAAGACCGAAAACGAGGCCACGCTAGCAATGGACCAACATCGGTTGGCTATGTGGCAGCAGAAGGAGTCAGCCGGCGAGTATCTGCGGCGGATGACTCACCTCTACTTGATTTGGGACCCGGAGAAGCATCACCGTGTATTGGCAACATCCGGCAAAACGGCGAAGCGCGACCAATACGATTCGGCGTTCGGCCTCTCCACCCGCAAGATCATTCAGCGCACGCTCAAGCAGCACGTCGACCTGGTGAGCGAATTCGAGAGTTTGCTGAACGGCATCGAGTCGGCCATGGTCGCCGCCGGTCTGGATCCTCAGCGGATGGGCGAAGAAGACCTGTTTCTTGAGACTAAACGGGCGCTTTCCCCACAACGGCCTGACCGGCTTCCGTTGCGTCAGTACTCATACTCACAGCGTTTCGTCAGTCCCCGCGAGCAGTGTTCGGTTGCCAGCATCCTCGGACAAACGGAAGACTACATCAATATCGACGGGCTGCTTTGGAGCTTCATCACCCTCAAGGCCCCGCCGGATGCGACCTATCCTGGCATACTACGGAGCTTGCTGACATCGGGATTACCGCTGGTGGTCAGCACTCAGATTTCGATTCCCAATCAGTCGAAGGTGCTAGAGCGGTTCAAGAAGCGCCACAAGAAGATGATCGCCGCCCAGCGGGACGCCAAAGGCAACCTGCGTATCGACGTCACCGCCCAAGTTGCCGAAGCGGAGCTGCTGCGCATCCAGCAGGACATCATCGCCAGCTCACTCAAAGCAGTGAAGGTGAGCCTGACCATAGGCGTCCGTACCTCGCGCGCTGCTCACACAACCGCCGAATACGAGGAAGCCGAGCGCGAGATTGCCAGCCGCAAACAGCAAGTTTTGCACATCATCAGCCGCATGAATGGTGCAGCCGGATTGACCGAAGATATTGCTCAACGCCGCATCTTCATTTCGTCGTTGCCGGGTTTGGCGAGTGATGATAAGCGCGAGCTCGATCTGCTTAGCTGTCACGCTGCCGACCTCCTGCCGCTGGAGATGCCGTGGACCGGCACTCCACGTTCACCTCAGATACTGATCGAAACACCTTACCGGCAATTGATTCCGTTCTCGCCCTTCGATCCTGATTTCTCCGACGCCAACATGCTGATTGCTGCGGCGAGTGGTCATGGCAAGAGCATGATGGCGGGGCAGCTGCTGTTGCAGGCAGCGCGCCAAGACACGCGGGTGTCAATCATCGAGCGCGGAGATTCCTACCGCAACCTTGTGGAGTACATGGGCGGCGAGATGATCACTATGGCGCTCGATTCCGACCAAACGCTCAACCCTTGGGACCTAGAGGCTGGAGAAACTGAACCCAGCCGGGAGCAAGTGTCCTTCCTCAAGGGGCTCGCTCGCCACATGCTGGGTGACGTCGAGGTTTCGGATGTTCTCGACAACGTGTTAGTCGACGCCATCGAGCGGACCTACCGCCGGGCTGCGATGCGCCCGGGAAACACGATTCCGACCTTCGGCGATCTCCGCGACGAGTTGCAGTACTACCAAGACGCGGACCGGAACGAGCGTGTGATGGAAGAGGCTCGTATGGCGGCGTTCAAGCTGCGCAACTGGGTGGCGCCCGGAGGAGTTTATGCAAACCTCTTCGACCGACAGACGAACTTGAAGCTGGACTCGCCGTGGATCTACTTCAACATCGAGAAGCTTAAGGATGACGCCCGGCTGGAATCAGCCATGAGCCTGCTGATTGCCTGGGCAACCACCAAGCGGGCTTCGGGCAAGAGCAGCCACAAGAGCATCACCGTCCTTGAAGAATGCTGGATGCTGTTGGAATCACCTTTCCTGGCCGATTTGGTTGTCCAGCTTTACCGCACCGCACGCAAGAGAAACGGCGGCGTCTGGGGCGTGTCGCAGGCAATCGAAGACTTCACAGGTACGACGCAGGCTCCGAATCCGTTCGGTGCCGCCATTCTTAAGAACACCACGATCAAGATCGTCGGCAGACAGACGGGTAACCTCGACGTACTGCGCGAGTTCCTGCACTTGAACGAAACCACCTTGAATGAGATCAAGAACCTCGGACACACACAGAAAGGCAAGCGCAGCGATTTCATCGTCGTCATCGGCGAAAAGGCAGAAACGACGCACGTGCTCCGC
This sequence comes from uncultured Acidobacteriaceae bacterium, assembly GCA_963785825.1. Lineage (GTDB taxonomy): Bacteria > Acidobacteriota > Terriglobia > Terriglobales > Acidobacteriaceae > Bog-257. The sequence goes on from CAWAWQ010000007.1 coordinate 137,791, forward strand.
GTCGTGCTCTCTCCTATCGAGTACTGGATCATGACGACCTATCCACGCGAGCGCTGGTATCGCGCCTGGTGGATGAAGAAACACAATGGCGTCCCAGTGTACGAACGCTATCGTCTGTTAGCCGAACGATATCCGCAAGGTATAGCCGCCCTTGATGAGTTGCCGGGGGAGCGGAGCGGTGAGGTTTACGACATCGAGCACCATGTAAGGGCGCAGCAGGCGAAAGCGCGGGGAGCAGGGCGATGAAAAAGCCGGGCAGCAATCTCACCCTGAGGGTAATAAGCCTCGTCCTCTGCGTTGCGCTCTTCGCGCCGGTTCCCGCCCATGCCGGGTTGGGAGATCTGTTCGCGGCGATCGATTCGACTATCTCTGACCTGATCGGCGGGACGCTCACCTTGATCACGACGGTTCAGACCAACATCCGCTCGCTCTACGAGGATGTGGTGTGGCCGATCGGGGTGATCAACAGTACGCGTATGTGGTCCAGGAATCTGGTGGGCCGATACCGCGGCTGGATGTCTCTTGTCTATCACCTGCCGATCCAGAGCGCTCAGACAATGTCGCCGCAGAAGCTGGAAGACACGATCCTGAGCGGCAATGTGGGCCAATTAGGTCAGCTCGCGCCCGCCTACAACAGTACCTATGGCCTGCTTCCGACCGACCAGCAGGCGCCTCTGGACCTTCGCCAAATGATGGACATGAACGACTCACTGGCGCAGGACGCCCTCAAGCAGACGGTGGCCTCTGATCAAGCGAACGAGAGCCTCCTGAAGATGGCCGACGATATGGAAAACAATGCAACCGTGGCGCCCGGAACCTCAAGTTATGTGAGCGCTAGCGCCTATGCGGCTACGCTGCAGACTCTCGCCTATCAGCACAAGTTACTGGCGGCACAGTTACGCGAGGAAGGCGCACACCTGGCACATCAGTCGGCCGACATGAAACGGGACACGCAGCGCACCAACGATCTTCATCAATCGATCTTCAACATACTTTCCACCCGATAAGGGGTAGTCATCATGATGAGAGTGTGGACAAGGTTTACGAAGAGCACAGTGCAGGGGACGGCAAAGAAAGCAGTTGCTGCTTTCGTGGTCTGCCTGTTCTTGCTGAGCATTCCGCGCGAGGCACAAGCCCAGTTCGGCTTCGATTTGGCACTGATTATCGCGGGACTGAAACAGATCAACAGTCTGTTGACCAGCCAAGTCGCGGCTCCGCTGAAAACCATCCAGCAGATCGAAAATGACTACACGCAGTTTCAGACGCAGGTCATCTATCCGCTCACAGCCATCAACCAGCTTAAGAATGCTGTGCTCAGCTTCCGCAACGAGATGATCATCATGAACGGGCTAATGAGCAAGCAGTACGTGAGCGCACAACTGCCGGCCACCCAGCAACTGGAACAGTTGCTCATGTCCGGCGATCCGAACGCAGTCAAGCAGGTCGGCGGCAGCTTTCAACAGGTCTACGGAGTTTTGTCGACTGAAACCCAGGCCCCTCAGTTTATTCGTTACAGCATCGACATCTCCGACGCGCAGGCCCAGGACGCGATGAAACGAGCGATTGAGCTAGACGCCCTCGCACAGCGAGAGATGGAAGTCAGCGAACAACTGCAGGACCAGATCCGCACCGCAACACCAGGAACCGCTCCTATGGTCGAGGCCATTGCTGCGGCTTGGGTGGTGCGGGCAAACGCCTATTCGCAATCGGCGATGGCGCAGCTGATGAGAGTGCGCAGCTCCAGTGTCGCCAACCAGAGCGCAATTTCGAAGTGGGCGACGAGCAACACAAACCATCTGACCAATGCGATCGGCAAGATCGCTAGTAACCAGTAGAGGCACATATGGGCAGCGGCTCCAGCTATCTCGACATTCTGTTCACCGCTCTCAGCGGTACCGATGGCAGCGTTATGCCGATCATCTGGTTTGTCGCCAACTCGATTCTGACGGTGACATTCCTGTGGGGCATTTATGACGCATTTGTGCGAGGAGGAGATGTTCGTTCGCTCGGGATCACGATGCTGAAGTATGCAGCGGTGGCATTGATACTCCTCACCTGGTCGGCGGCATTTCGAGATTTAACACGCAGTTTCGACTACGTGAGCAACTACATCTATGGCACGTCGGGTCTAGGTGATGTGATTAATGCTTGGACTAACGGCCTCGCGACAGTTTGGGATGCCGACGGCAAGATTACGTTGTGGTCGCTGATTCGGGGCGGCTTTTCGGCGTTGATAACAGAGTTCGGAATAATCGTCGGCTACATCGTCCTGCCGTTCAGCCTAGCCATTTTTGCCGCCTGCTATGTCTTCTGGGGTTGCATCCTGTACGTAGTCGGTCCGCTCGTTCTGGCTACGATGCCGAGCTCAACTCTGGGACGGTTTCACTCGCGCTGGATCGAGAATCTGTTTGTGTGGAATTGCTGGCCGCTGTTGGTAAATACGCTGTGGAGCCTCATGACAGCGGTTCACTTGAATAACCCTCAATCCATCCTTGCTCAGGGAGACTTCTGGGGATCTTTTCGAGGAGTGGAATCAACGCTGCTCCTGAGCCTTGCAAGCATAATCTTCGCGCTGCTGATTGCGACCATACCGATGACTGCCCGCCGGATCCTTCTTGGCGAATATAGCCCAGTGGGCGCTGCCATTGCTTGGGGACGAGCTGCGGCCTCGAAGGCGCTCGCAGGCGCGCGGTTGCAGCAACCGGAGGCGCCGGCGCTGTGGCAGGAGCGGCCTCAGGCGGCAGTTCGTTTGCTGCTGCCAGCGGTTCATCGGGCGCATTGGCCGGTGGAGCCACGCTCACTTCCGCCGGCGGTGCGGTTATGGCTGGTGGGGGCGGTGTTATCCCCGGTGTGAATGCTCCATTGACGGCGCCGCCTCACACACCACCGGCATCCGGGGGCACTCGTTGGTTCGGAGTACTGCCTGCCGGAGGCAACATGCCCTTTAACGTAAGGGTCAACGGTACTCGCTATTCGTGAATAACGATGCACGCTCGAAGAAGACCAGAGGTGAGAGATGTTCGGACAAAACAAACCAAAAACCGAGGAAGTAGAACAACTAGAGCGGCTGCACTACACCAAGTACTACGAGCATGACGGCGCGCTGAGGGCGTATGCCAACCGGGCAATGGTGCTGGCTTGCTCGATGTCATTGCTCGCCTTCCTATCTTTAGCGTTTGCGATATACGTTCGGATGCAGCCGCCCACTATCATTCGCGTCAATGCCGATGGTGAGTCCACCGTTCTCAGCGGCCGTCCGCTGTATCGCAAACAGGTGCCGGGTGCCCTTGTCGATCCGCGGCAGTCTCCGCAGCCACAGAGTTACGAGAAAGAGGCTTTCATCCGGCAGTTCCTCGATCACTACCTCAACTACGATGTGCACAACGTAGGCCTGCAGTGGGCCGCGGCACTGAATGCTATGAGTTCGAACCTGAAGTCTTCGGCGCTGCGCGTCATGCAGAAAGAAAACAGCGTTGGCAAGATTGAGGACGAGAACACCCGGTCTGTGTTCCATCTGCGAGGGATCGAAACCTCGAAGGAAGATCCGATGCTGTACACCGCCTATGGCGTGCGCGAGTTGCACCGCATGGATGGCGACCGGGAGGTGATCGAGACCACGGTCAACCAATACCGAATTCGTCTGGCCGACCAGAACCGTTCCGCGGACAACCCCAGCGGATTGCTGGTGGGCGAGTACTCCGAAAAACAGATCGATGGCGAGAAGAAGGCAGCACTGCTAGCCGCCGACTCGGAAGGCTACCGCATGCTGCGTCAACAACAGTAAATCAACTACCGAGCTTTGAGGTGATCCATGGCAGAGGCAGTCAAAAGCAATGTCGCAGTATTGGAGGTGACTAACGAGTCTGTAAACGGAACGGGTGAAAAGCGAAATAAGCGCGGACGGAAGCCCGCTAGCGAAAAGGCCAACGGGCTCGCGAAAGCAAGGTACTTCCTCCTAGCAAAGAGCGCAGGGCAAGAAGGCGGCAAGCTCACGCTTGGCGAAGAGTTTGAGAGTGAAGACAAGGCATTGGTTCGGTCGCTCGTAGATGGCGTGCCGTTCCTTCGCATTGAGACGTACGTCGCGACGCCGCAGAAGAAAGGCGCGTCGATTGTGATTGAGAAGCGGCCACACGCATAGGGGCCGCAGGCTTGTTCTTTGACAGAGTTTAAGCAGAGGGTTTGCAAAGCGAGAATCTACTTTCCTCTTGGACTGTAGGTTTTCCTGAGCAACTTCGTGGGCCGAAACCACGAAGACTGTCCGCTGCCATGTGCTCCCGCACCTGGCCCGATGTACTGGCCAGACGGCGGCACAGGTGGCGAAAGCTCCTGAGCACTGGATGGCCGGTTGTTCGCAACTGACCCATCCCGCAAAAGGAGCGCCTCACATGAAGAACCGGATTCTGGAAATGGATCTGGACGAAAACGGTGTGCTCAGCGAGCGCACACCGGACGCCGGCAGCGAGTCGTTCTTGGACAACTCACTGCTGGACCGACTCTATCCCGGCATCAAGGCTTGCCGGATCAAGGTCTGCGAAGGAATGCTCGAAACCTTTCAGCAGGCCAAAATTGCTGGAACCATGATGGCATTCGAGTATCAGGGCACCGCCTACTCCGTCGTTGGAGCCTCAGGCTCGGCGAAGAATGGGCTCTTCTATTGCGTCGAAAAGCAGTACGAAGACGCAGTACGCAAGAGAATGGACGCCTGGCCGGAAGCTGCCTTGTCGTACTTCGGGATCCTGACCTCGACACTCAAGACGATGGTGGAAGAGTCACGTTGCTCTGTCCTCCTCGTCCCCGATCTCCAGTTAGGCACGAACGACTGCCGCGGCTGGGTTCGGCAGAGACTCTTCGACAAACTCTCCTTGCCAGCCGGGCGGTTCTATCAGTTCCGGCTGGCAATGGACAATTCGCTCCAGGCCAAGGGCGCATTCAAGGGTGATGGACGACGCTACGGCTGACCATCTAGGCGCCGACATCGTTCTTCCATCGTCCTCGATCAAGCCGTTTCCCCAGAAGATGCACGTTCCTTCCGGCGGCATCCGGTTGCGTTCTCGAGTGGCTCTGGGCGTTCGCGAGATATCCCGTCCACTGGAATTCGCTTCCAGCTACACACTTATCGAACATGCTCCCAAGGAATCACTGCTGGAAGAGATCTTCCCGCAGGCGGTCCGCGAAGTCCGGGCACTGAAGCAGGCCTGGGCGGAGGGGAGACACGATGCACTGGTGGAAAAGATCGGAGGCAAGTGCTTCGATCCCGACGACCAGCACTCGGATGAGGAGCAACGCGCGGTTGAGGCGTTGTTGCTTGCCGACAGCACGGGCGAAATCTCGCGCCATCCTTACGTCCACTACCAGCTCGACAAGATGCTGGCCAAGTGGGCATTCAAGACTCTGACCGGAGGCGGATTCAACATGCCGGCGTTCGCGCTGGCCGATGATGGATACCTTCTCTTTCACGATGACCAACTGTACGCGGGAGCCGATTGGCTGCCGCTGCACCAGGCCATCACCACGGTCGAGTCGCAATACGGCCTGTGTGTGCGGTACCCAAACCGCATGGCCGAAGACTTGCTGCCCATGCACCACCTGCCAACTTCAGAAGTTGCAGGTGTGCTGAGCAACGCCCGCGCGATTCCGCCAGAGGTAACCGAGCGGATTGCCGGAGAACAAATCTGTCTGAAGCATGTCTACGTGCTTCGGTCAGAGACGGCGAAGAAGAACGGAGGCGACTTCGATTTCGACACGGTACCCGTGGTCGACTCAAACCGCTTCCCCAAGTTCGTCACCTGGAGGTTCAATCTCCCGGAGCGGGACGTCGTCACCAAGATCAAGGCGAAAAAGATCCACTCGCCCTGGTTCAATCGTGGCTTTGCTGCGCTAAACGCCCGTGGCAATCGGATCGGTACCACTACCGACCTGAAAACCCGGTGCTATGCAGCCGGACGCAGTGACCTGGCTTACCTCCTGGTCGGCGAGCTCCAGAAAGAACTGGACTCGCTGAAGCACGGAGTGCGGGCCGACACCAAACTCTTGAACGAGATACGGCAGCAGGTGCCGATGTGCCCCTGGCTGCTGCTGAAAAACGTGCAGAGAGTCTCCGAACTGCCTCTGCGGCTGGAGGTTCAGCCGACGGATCGGATCGGCGCGCTCTACAACGTGCTGCGTAAGGAGATCGAGGAGCTGTTCGAGGCCCCGCTCTCCATCTCGTCGTTCCGTGGCCTGCTGGTGGGCAACAACCCAACGGCCTCCATGTACGACGAAGCCAGCGTTCTGTATGGCGCGTACGTGGCCATCCAGACCAAGTTGGCTGAACGTCGCTCGGCTGCACAGACACAGGTGCTCGCCGCCAAGGCCATGCTGGAATCGGCCGAGGGCGAGGAACAAAGAAAGCGGGCAGAGAGGAAGCTCAATGCCGCGCGTGCTCGGGAGAAGGAAATTGTCGAGCGCACGAAAAAGGAAGCCGGCACTCTGGCGCGAAATTTGTATGCATGGGCGCAGAGCAAGCCGGAGGCGGAACGCACAGCCTGGGCCGAAGCCTTGCACCACGTTTCATCAAGGGGCAACGGCAAAGGCGGGGTGATGCTGTACGCCTTCCCACAAGAGCTGGTCGATGCAGTGGCATTGGCTACCGGCGGAAACCGGGTAAGGGTCCGGCCGCCGAAACTAGGTGCCCTGATGCGGGTAGAGCAGGACAAGTTCTACCTGGAGGGTGAAGAGGGGACGAAATTCCTGTTCCGGTATAACGCCGAGAACCGGACGGTCTCAATGTAAACGACAGACTTAACTGGCATCCGGAGGGGCTCACTGCAGCAGGCTCTCCGGATGGAGAGTTTGTCGACAGCCGAGCTCTTCCGGATTGCTCTGGAGGGCATGTGGCGACAGTCATACGGCTGCTCATGGTGATTCGCTGGATCCTGATGCTGCCGGCAGTGATGCTGGGCTTATGGATCAGCCGAGTCGAAGGGATACGACAATTACCGGGCCGGCCGCAGTGGTTGACAACTCAGCCATTGCAGCTACGCCTCCTGCGGTCACAGACACCGCAGCGCGAAGAGCCTGGGCAGGGGTGGCGAGTAGTGGAAGACCATCCCTGGAAACGAACGGGTCTAGGCCAGATCGAGATGCAGGTGCGAGTCCTTGGCGACGAGTACCGCTTCACAGTTGAAAGCCAGGCCAACGATCGATGGGGGATGCATCAGCTAATGGCGGAAGCTCCTTTGATCGCACAGTGGGCGCAGCGCACGTACGGCGGCGCACCAATTGAAGTCATCGTCAGACGGTGAGCAAGTTCACCCAGTTCTAAGCGGGCTAGCCAGACCTGCAAGACGGTTCCGCTTTACTCCAATGCAAGACCAGCCACAGCGATTGAGTTCGCTGTGAGTCATGGGAACGGGACTCGGTGCGCAAAAGCGCATCGAGCTCCCGTTAACTGTCCGCGCTTGGCGCGTAAAGAAAAGGGAGTATTCCATGAAGACCATCTTGAGTCTCTATGTCGCCTGCCTGTTCGCCACATCGGCTTCCGCCCAACAGCAACCCGTTACACAAGTCCACACTGCATTGAACCATCTGACGGTGATTGAGGTCGGCGAGCCGATCACCATGGCAGCCGCAGGAAGCGAGGCCTTCGAGATTGAGCGCCATGCGAATCGAGTCTTTGTAAAACCTACCCGAGCCGGAGCATCGACCAATCTTTTCGTATGGACCGAGCACGGCCGTTCGTTTTATGAACTCCAGCCCGCGACAGACGTCAGCAAAATGGACGTGCTAATAGGAGCGGCGCAGACACCTTCCATCAGCTCCAAGGCTGCGCAGCTCTCTGACGAAGATGTATCGAAGATTGCAGACCAAGTCTTAAGTCACACATTGCTCAATGCCGAGCGAGTCAATGCAGTTGGCCTCAAGACGCAGAAGAACCGGGTGAATGTGCGACTGGAAGAGGTGGTGCGAGGCAACGATGCCATCTACGTGCGTTATCAGGTCACGAATCTCAGCGCAGTTCCTTATCGCGTCGTCGCGCCAGAAGTCTCGTTGCTGACGAATGAGGCAGCACCGTCGAGTCTGCCAGCCGCAAACAGCCAACTCGGCGCCGCATATATTGATCGGCTCCCCACGCCTAACCGACAGCCCATCGAAGTGCTGCACTCCGAAATCGGCACGGAAGATGTTGCGCCTGGCCAGACTTCTGCAGGGGTCTTGGCGATCAGGACAAAGGATTCCACACCGACGCTATATCAGTTCGTCTTTGGCTCCGACAAGGTCTCGCCCGTCGTGGCCCAGGCGGTGCTGTGATGCCCGCCTCCGCTCCCGAAACGCTTGACGGTCAGGCCGTGCGCGGCGAATTGCTGGCAATCTACCGAGGCCGTGCCGGAAATGGTTTTCTGCAATCGCTGCTGGACACGCTCTCCGATCCGATACGGCCCGTGAGTCAACAAAAACGGCGGCGATTCCATCCCGTGCTGGTGATGGTGGTCATTGTCGCAGCACTCGTCGTTTCGGCTTTCGTTTACTTCACCGTCGTGAGCCGGTGACTTTCGAGGAGTCTCGTAGTGCCTTCCAGTGTTGCTCGCTATCACGACCCCAACGCCGAAGCCAAGCTGCTGCTCGGCTTTGTAGCCGTCGCGCTGGTCGCCGGGACCGGTTACATCTGCTATTCGCGTCTGCACGTCCACAAGGAACAGTTGATGGAGGCCACCCTCTACATTCTGGCGTGGTCCTTCGTGTTCTGGGATGTGCTCCGATATGTTTTGAACGCCCCAGCAGAGAAAGAGAACGCTTGGCCACATCCACCATTACGAATCAGCCGAAGGCGAGACAACCAGGCACTACAAAAGGCGTTTGCCGACGACTCCATCGTTATCGGTTACGACATTCACCAGAAGCCCGTGCTCTGGCCGGACGAAGTGCGGGTTATGCAGGCCAACGGCTTCGGGATGACCGGCGCGGGCAAGACCACTCTGCTGCTGAACATCATCCAGCAGGACCTCGTGCGCGAAACCGGACCCAAGGGCAATCGCCATAAAATCCCGCTCATTATCATTGACGGCAAGGGTGAGCGTGAATTCCTCGATGACAAACTGCTGCCCCTAATCGCTGCCGCCGGCAGGCTGGACGACCTCCGCATTATCGATCCGGCCCGCCCGGAGATCAGCGTCCGCTTTAATCCTTTCATTGCCGTCACGGGCCAGTACCAGGAGCACGTCAGCTTTATTTTCGAATCGTTCGATCTGCGAGAGGACTTCTTCCACGGTCACCAGAAGACTTATCTCTCCGACATCGTTCGCACCCTTTATTACACCGGCAAGCGCTACAACATTTACGACATCCTGGTCATGGCCTACGACCTTGAGGTTCTGAAGGAACAGGCCAAGATCGCCAGTGCCCGGATTGAAAAACTAGCCGACGTCAGTCACCAGCAGCGCCTCAACTTCCAGATGAGCGTCCGTAACCTCATTGAGTCGTTCGGCGATCCCAAGCGCGTCCAGATGATCCGAGGCCTGATCAACCAGATGATGACCTTCCTCGAAGACAAGCTCTCGATTATTACCGGCCCTTATGAAGATCTGATTTCCATTGAAGACGTTATCGAGCAGGGGCGGATCCTGTTCGTCTCGCTTAACACCAACAAGAACGATGACACTACCCGGGCGCTGGGCCGGATGATCCTGCAAAACCTGCAGCTGGTCATCGGTGAGCGTTACGAACGCAAGCGGGCGGACATGTACATGCCTTTCGTCTCGGTCGTCATGGACGAATTTGCCCCCATTGCGTATTCCAATTTCGCCAACATCCTGCAGACTGCCCGAGGCTCCAACACAGCCTTCCTGTTCGCCATGCAGAGCATTCCCCAGCTGCTGAGTGTAGGAAAGGCCTTCCAGCATGACGTTGCATCCGCGCCGAACACGACCTTTATGCTGCGCACCCGCGACGAAGACACCGCGCAATATTTCCTAAACGCTTCGGCCCGTGTCCGTCAGCTCCGCCGCAGCATGAGCATCCGCAAGAAAGGCATTTTTAACCCCAGCTACGAAGACCAGGGCGTTGGCAGCCAGACCGAGATCAAGGAGACGCGCTCGCAAGAAGAACACATCAAGAACCTGCCAGTCGGACAAATGGAGTACCTGATGAGTGACAAACGGTTCGGAACGATTCACGGTCATGCCCATGTGCGGGTCGCCCCGGTGGACCGCCTCTCGTCGGTTGTACCCGAAATTCTGCCGCGTTACGCCTCGCTCTACAACCCAGAGATCGGGGCCAATTTGCGCTTCCGGGATGTGACCTTGGAAGCCAGCCGTAAGCGCGGTATGCGGCACCGCCGGAGAGAAGGAGTTGAACAATGAAGACGTTCGCCACCATTCTGCTTCTGGTTGCGACCTTCCCTGCATTGGGATCGGCGCAAGCGCAGCGGCATCGCCCGCCGCAGCAGACAGCTCTCGACCAATCCAAATTGCAAGCCCAGCGCCGCTATGATCCATTGGCCGGCCAGAAGCATTTGCAGGATGGGCCACTGGATAAAGTCTTAAACTCCATCAATCCGCGCGACCGGGATTTCGGGGCGCTGATCGCAGACGCTCGCGAGCGCCTGGTCGAGCAGACCGCCGAGAATTCCTATTTCTGGATCACCATCGGACAGTCGTTCACAATCCTGCTGCTCGTCGCCTACATTTTCTGGCTATTCCGCCAGCGTAATGATCGTCTGGAAATCAGCGTCAACATCGTTACGCAATTGGCGAATTCCTACCTGTACACCCGCTCCCGAGCAATCGAAGCCATTTCCCGGCACAACCGGTTGGTGGACGACTACAACGCCCTCGCCGAAAAAAGTGCCAAGCAGGAATCAGGTGAGCAGGTCGTATTCGACTCTGTGGTGCAGGGATCTGCAAGACAGCGTCAAGTTGAAACCCCGGCACAAATTACGCCACCGCCCCCCGACCCAGAAACAGCGACTAAGCCGGCCGCCGCAGAGCCCAAATCGGCAGAGACATCCTCCGAAGAGGGCGATCGCATGACGAAGGAGCAACTCAAGACTCTAATCGAGCAAACCAAACGCAATGCAACCAGAGGTGCGGCTCAACAAATAGGAGCCCTAACTCAGCAGGTTCACAATCTGCGGGAGCGGCTGAATATGGCGCTAACTCAGATCGAGAAGTTTGAAAAGCACAACCGAAATGGGGTGGGCGCCTAATTATGGAAATGCTGGTCCGCATCTTGGGAGTTGGATCGGAATGGTGGGTTCGGCCCGGACCTGACCGCTCAGATCCCCTGCGTTTTACCAAGCATGCGGCTTACTTCAATACCACGGCATTTCCGCACGGAAGCAAATTCCGCCGCAGTTGGAAGGTGCCTGGCGTACTCCGATTCAACGGCAATAGCCGTATCGATCCGCACCGGCCGAAGGACGTGCTCGGTTGCATTTTCGGTTGCATCGGCGTCACTCAGCACAACGGCCAAAATCGGCTGCTAGCTGTTGGTAAGCGTTACGGGCCGATTACGCCGAGCCATTATCTGGTCTCCGTTGAAAGTCAGCTATACGGCTACATCAATTTCGCCTTTCGTTGGAAGAATGACGGAGTGTCCCTGCTTTCATTCAGTGAATATGACGGGCAGCAGCGGGCAATGTTGCTGCTCTCGGCAACCGGTGAATTTCTTACAGCCGCCGGTATTTGGCACATCTCGAATTCCGGACGTGGCGAAGTCCTGCAGTTAAGGACCGATAGGGGACTTGGCATGAGATATCGCAGGGGCTCAGTGATTATCAACGAAGGTCAAGATCTGCCGCTGTTATTGCTGGTCGGGAATTCTGGTTATATAAAGCACGAACAGTTGCTGTTCCTGGCCGGGTACGACAAATCAAAGGGGTCACTGACATCATTTTGTTGGCGCGTCCGGCGCCTGATTTCTGGCGGATTCATCTCGTCGGCAGGGGCACGCGTCGAGGGCGACAAAGTTTATGCAATTACTCGGAAGGGCCTGGAGAAATTAGAGACATTTGGCCACACATTGTTGTCGCTGCACTCCGAGGCACAGACCATTAGTCAGCCGGCGAAAATGATGCATTCGCTTGGGCTGAACGAAATCCGCCTCACATTTCAGCGTAACCACATGCTGAATTCCTGGCTGTCCGACCTCGAAGTCTGCTCGGAGAACCTGCTGACCGGCGACAAATACGCGAAAGATTACGACGCGTTGGCAGTGCTGAACATTAGTGGCCGACAGCTGCACTGTGCGATCGAATACGAGCGGTCGAGCAAGAGCCATGCGCGGTACGAGGAAATACGGCGCTCAATTTCCGACGAACGGCTGGTCGACGCGATCCTGTACATCATCTGTGGTCCGGAGCGACTGTTTCTTGTTGCGGACCATCTGGCCGAAGCGCACCCAGGAATTCTCTTCGTAACCGATTCGGCATTTCTGCGATTTGGACCGGACGCCTATTCGGTCAAAACGGCATCGGAGGGAGGAGCGCTGGAAGAGCTGTTGATGCAATCACCGTCACTTTGCTACCCGAAGTCGGTAGCTTTTTCTGCTTAGCATCAACGAGCACGGAGCTGGCTATTACGCTGAATATGGAACTGGCTTTGGCATTGGCGTTGAAGATGACCAAATCGGATGGAACTGGAAGACCTCGCCTAAACGAAACACAGCAGGGATGTTAGTGGCTGACTATCCCCATAATCCGTTTGTTGCCCGAACTCTCTAAGGACGTTGTCCTGAGAGTTAACATTGAAGTATTCCAAAAGCATTTTCGATAGGTACAAGGAACCTTTCAGCGGGCTTCGGCGACCGATAATTCGGCAATTTCCGGCACACTTGCTTCCAGCCACTTAACGGATGGCCCACAACTCGCTGGGGGCCCAACTGTCATATCTGGCATCGCCGTTTCTCGCCACTTGATGCCGAATACCTTGAGGTCATAGTTGCCCGATCTCCGGGGAGATTTACAACGCGGCTGATGCGAGAAGCGTATCCTATTGATCGCAATGAAAGTCTTAGTGTCGGGAGCGGGAATCGCTGGTCCGACTCTCGCATTTTGGTTGGCTCATTACGGTCTGGAACCTACTGTCGTTGAAAAAGCTCCACGGCTACGAACTGGAGGCTACATCATCGACTTCTGGGGCTCGGGTTTCGACGTCGCGGATCGCATGGGATTGCTCCCTGAGATCCGGCGAAATGGCTACCTGGTTCGTGAGGTGAAGATTTTAAACAGCCAGGGCAAGCGTATATCGGGATTTCCGGCAGAGGCAGTTTCTCGTACCGTTCAGGGCCGCTACATCAGCCTCGCAAGGGGAGACCTCGCCGCCCTAATCTACAGCAGAATCGAGGGCAAAGTAGAAACGATCTTCGGCGACAGCATCGCCCGCCTTCAAGAAAACGCTCAAGGCGTTCGCGTTCATTTCGAGTCGGGACTCGAGCGGCAGTTTGACCTGGTCGTCGGAGCAGACGGGCTTCATTCGCGGGTACGCGAGCTTGTATTCGGCCTTCAAGAACAATTCGAGAAATATCTCGGGTACAAAGTCGCTGCCTTTGAGGTGAAGGGCTACCAACCGAGGGACGAGTTGGTTTACGTGATGTATACGGAAGTCGGTCAGCAGGTAGGGCGCTTCACCATGCGCGACGATCGCACCATGTTCCTATTCTTATTTGCTGATGAAGCAGCAGATGAAGGTGCGCCAGATGACATCGCGGCCCAGAAGGCGCTTCTGAGAAAGCGGTTTGGAAACAGTGGATGGGAATGTCCGCATATTCTTGATGCGCTAGACGGAGCCAATGATCTCTATTTTGACCGAGTGAGCCAAATATGGATGGGACAAGAACCGGGATCCTGGAGCCGCGGACGCGTAACACTTGTCGGTGACGCGGCCTTCTGCGTGTCATTGCTGGCCGGACAAGGTTCGGCACTGGCCGTGGTGGCAGCTTACATTCTCGCCGGTGAGCTCAATCGTGCACGGCTCGACCATGGAGCGGCATTTTCCAGATATCAGGAACGGCTTCAATCCTTTGTTTCCAAAAAACAGAAAGGGGCTTTGCACTTCGCGGGCATATTTGTGCCGAAATCAAAATTCTCGATGTTCCTCCGCAATCAGATCATGAGTCTCATGACGATCCCTTGGGTTGCCGATCTCGCTATGGGACGTAATCTTGCCGACAATTTTGAACTCCCCGAGTACTGAGACAGGGATTGAATACCGGAGTCTCGTACGTTATCTAGAGATATCTCGCAGGTCAGAATGTCGGCGTTATCAGCCCACTTGAGCGGAGGGTCGGAGTGCTCCGTTCGGGCTTGATCTAGCATCACGGAACCAATCGGAAGTTACTCCGGCCCATGAATCGCTTCGCGAGGCTACAGTTCAGACCTCGACCCAGGCATAGCGAAGGGCAATCGCCGTGACAAGTCCTTCTTTAGCTAAAACAGGGTCGCAGTGCCACACTGTGCAGCGTCGACTTCTGCTGCGCATGCGGAGTCATCATTCGCCGGCTGTTCACCAACGTGCTGACCGGATAACACTTCATCTGCGTAGGGTTGAAAGGCTGTAGCATTGCGGTCAGCGTGTCGAGGTCCTTGTACCCAGGGTCAAGCCACAATTCGTAATGCTCCGGTTCAAGAATTACCGGCATGCGGTCATGCACTTCGGCCAGCAGTGAATTCGGAGTAGTTGTCAGAATGGAGCAGGTCTCAACACGATTTCCACTCGCATCCTTCCAGCGATCCCAAATTCCGGCGAAAGCGAACAATGAGTCGTCTTCCATACCGATGTGAACGGGCTGTTTCGACCTACCAGTTCGCTTCCATTCGTAGAACCCGTCTGCCGGCACTAGGCAGCGACGGTTCTGGAACGCGTCACGGAAAGCCGGCGTATCGAGGACGGTTTCGGAACGGGCGTCAATCATCTTCTGGCCGATGCTCGGGTCCTTTGCCCAGTAAGGAATCAAGCCCCAGCGCACCAGCGAGAACTTACGAACAGGCTGGGTCCGGTCCTGGCGAATGATGCCGACGTTCTGAGTGGGAGCAATGTTGTATCGCGGCTCCCAATCGGTTTCATCGACCGTATCGAAATACTCAGCAATCAATTGCTTTCTTCGCGAGAGCCGATAACGACCGCACATAAAGTCCTCATGCCGAAATAGAAAAGTAAATTCTATACAGAGGGCTGAAAACAGTTCTGGAAATTGCCTGCGCGTGTCATCCAACAGGCATCTCGCCAGCGTGAGTGAATCGCTCAAGCTAAAGACCACTTTTGGCGTCGGCGACAAATTCTCCACACGGGCCAAACGCACGGCCGCGATGAACGCTCAATTAGCAACCTGCGTGGGCGCGCCATCCCTATCGCGATCAATTTCAACAGAGACTGGCGCCCTCATGGAACAGTTGTAACTTTGAAGGCGAATGATGACGTGCTGCCCGGTGTATAAGCAAACGAGGGACAGTTTGCCCCCTTCCCGTCAAGATCTAAGCCCGATCCGATGCACCCCGCCCCGAAGTTTGCATCCCAGAGATCCAGGATTCCGACGTTGGTCATGAAACCCTCTAAATTCAGGAAATAGGTGGCACCCACCGTCAGCGGCACCGGAGGAACGTCGAAATCCACCTTATACACATCGAACCCTAAGTCGTTGGTGCGTAGGAATCTGGGCGCCAGCCTGGCGCTTCCTGACCCACAGAAGCTCTCCGCATGAGGTCGGTCGGTCACGCTCCAGCTTACGGACAGCGGCACTTCGCCAGGAAGGACCCACACTCCGAACGTAACCTTGCTCATCGACGAGCCGGGAGCGCGGAAAGAGTTGCTGACCCAGAAGCCGCCGAAGATGGGCGCCGCATCCACCGTCCCGTTGATCGGGCCGTTATCGTAGAACCCATCCTCGCCCGAGGGATTCAACTCAAAGACGCTGCGCCCGTATGTTCCCAATCGCAACACAGCAGGACACGCTCCCCCCGCCAACTGCGTACTGTCCACCGTAGGAAGGTTTGTCCCAAGCACCCGCCAGTGGGCCCCGAGATCATCGGTAAACATGACGCCCGCGTCATTCGCGACCGCCACCGTACCGTAAACGGAGTGCGTGGGCAAGTCCGGAAGTGTATTGCTGATGTCTTTCCAGGTCGGCCCGCCGTCCTCGGTGTAAAACACGTGCTTGCTGGGATTCATGGCACCGGAGAAACCCTCATAGGCAACGATCACCCTGTCCCGCTTGGGATCGATGGGATCGGCGGGATCGGTCAAGATGATTGAAATACCGCCCACAGGATTGCCTGTGCCGCTGGGGTCCGCGATGGCGGTGCAACCGGGGGGAGTGTTGAGGGCATCGTTGCAGCGTCGCAGCGAGCCGTCTTCGAGTCCGAGCCAGAGCAGTTTGGAATCTAGCTTGGTGTTGGCGATGGAGCGGACGGCCCGGGGAAAGGTGGCGATCCTGGTGAAGGTCAGGCCTGCGTCCGTGCTGCGATAGAGATCGGGTCCGGGAAGAAACCCTACTCTGGTGGAAGTGATAGCGAAAACGTTGTCGCCGTTATTCTGGTCGACGGCATAACGCCACACGCTCGGGATTGGCGCAATTTTCGGTGGGAAGAAATCAACCCAGGTGTTGCCGCCGTCAACGGTGTAGATGTAAGTGCCGTTGTCAATGCCGTATGCGAATGTCGGGGCAACCGGATCCACGCCTACGCCTGATCCGTCGCCGTCAATGCCAAGGTGCCAAATCTTTGTCAACGAAACTGGGCTGGCGCTCAATGGTGCCGGTGTCCTGCGTGCCGCCGTAGGTGTAGGCGATGTTGTCGGAACTGTAGCGTCCAATATCAATGTGTTTGAACAGGTTGGTAGAGATGGTTTCGTTAAGATTGTCCCAGGTTGTTCCACCATCCTTGCTGGAGGCAATCCCACCGTCTTCGCCCACCCAGATCCGCGTAGGAGCCGAGCCCCAATGCTCCCGCGGACTGAAATAGAGCGCGTGCTGATCCCAGTGGACCAGGTTATGGGTGACCGCAGCTGCTCCGAATGTCGCACCGCCGTCGGTGGAGAGCCATACCTCCTGAAATCCCACATAAACACGGTTCGGATCTTGCGGATCGACGCCGACGGTCTGATCGTAGCCGCACTGGCAGGAAATTGGCAGGTTTGTGGCGGTCTGCTTGGCCCAGGCACGCCCGCCATCATTCGAGCGGTACAGACCCAGAAAGAGATGCCCTCTGTTCACGTCCACGTTAACATCCTCCACGCTCGCGTACAGCCTCTGGTTGCTCGGCTTGAAGGATTGGGCCAGCGAGACAAACGCATAACTCCCAGGCGCAGGCGCGCCGGCATTATCGAACAGGTTCACAGGAAAGGTCACACCCCCATCGATGGACCGGAACAGTCCAGTTCCGTTAACTGCTGCGTAAATCGCCGCCCATGAGGTCGGCCGGAGGCTCCCGGGCTGGTCCACTTTGATATCCGTGATGTACCCAGGCAGTACCGGGAGGCCATTATCGAAGTCAGGCGGATTGTTTCCAAAGTGATCGCCATCATCGACGGAACGGAACAGTCCCGCGTTTGTGGCCACCAGCAACACCTCACTCATCAGCAGGGGTTGTATGTTAACCAGTATTCGATTGATCGAGACGTTGCTGAAGATTCCGCCCGGGTTTAAGACCGTCCAGATCGTGCCGCCGTCCGTTGAACGATAGATTCCCACGCCTTTGGTAAACAATCCACTGCCATCGAAGGGATTTCCGGTGCCTGCGAAAACCTTCTCCTCGTTCAACGGTGAAATCGCAACCGCTCCCATAGAAAGCGACGGGCAGTTTGTTGCGGCATCTGGACAGCCGGTGTCGGTCATTGCTTTCCACGTCAGCCCGCCATCCTTTGTTTTCCAGATTCCACCGTCGTTGGTGGCGATATAGATGACCTGGTCAGTGGCTCCAGACGGATCAATGGCAATGTCCACTACTTCGCCGGAATCGGGCCCTGTTCCCTGGACTTCGCTGTCATTGGCCAGCTCGCCCGGCACTCACGCCTCACTATCCGGTTCTTGTTCATCGGCTCGCGCTTTTGCTATCCATCAAGGGCACAAAGCGTAAATCCGGCGGTTGTGCGTGGAAGGCGGTCGAGCTTATCACGGGAGATCTGCTATGCGTCACGGAATCGTGACTGAGGCCATCGTAAGGTGGTCTGACCGCATGGCAGAAGTCAGCAGAGGGCGTAGTACTCACGAGAGTGAGGAAGGCCCGAACGATAGGAAGGGTCAGTAGTGCTTGGGTCTCGATGAGGGTATTGCACTAGCCATCCCGCTTCGGCGGGCCTCCGTAGGCAGGGAGCGGGTGAAGCCCGCGATGGATGCTAACGCGAGAAGTGAAACCCACACGGCGTCCCCAGACCGCAAACCCCCAGCCTGCCAATTCATCGGGGGACTCACCTATCGAACCGCCGTATGCGGACCCGCATGTACGGTGGTGTGGCAGGGGAGGAGAGGCGACTCTCCCCCTATGCCGATTCGCTTTACCGACTCCCCAGGCACGGCAATAATCAAACGTTTCAGGACGACGCCAAACCATGTATCGATTCTTAACAGCTGCGCTCAATTGGCGATAACAGCGTGGCTGGTGAAAAACTTTTTGGTCTAAGATTCTCGAAATTACAATTGCGCCAGCATGCCCCACAATCCATTTTCTCGGGTTCGCGCGGCTGCATGAACTCCCTACAGTAAGTCCCCAACAATCAGCAGATTACAAGCAGGTGCCCGATCAATTTGACGGCACTCGGCATCACGGCGAAACTGCGCCCACTTCGCTCGGAAAGGAGGTACTGCGGAGCGATGAGCATCACCACAAATCAGCCTCGGGGACTGAACCTCCCCAAAGCCAAACCGCCCATCGTTCCGGTCACGCAGGAGAACGTTCGCGACTGGTGGGCCTTGTTCGTTAACCGCAAGGCCTATACCCGCCAATCGGCTAACCCCCACCTGGAAACGGGACGGCACTACCATTATCAACCTAAGAATAAGGAGAGCGGACAGCCGCTCGAACTCGACCCGGCGACAGTCCGCAAGCACCTGGCCGGCTGGATGACGGTCGGCCTGTATGCCATCAATTCTCAATCCCAGCGCTGCAAATGGATCGCCATCGACGCCGACTACGAGGACGCGTTCTTCGACCTCGGCAAGTTGAAGGGCGAGTTGGAGCTCGACGGCGTCTCGGCGGCTCTGGAGATGTCCCGTCGTGGGGGACACCTCTGGATTATGTGTGAGGAACCGCTCCTGGCGGAACAGTGCCGGGTCTACATCTACAATGTTGCCCTTCGACTGGGCGTGCCGATCAAGGGAGCAGCCGGGTTGCGAGACGGAATTGAGATCTTCCCGCGCCAAGATCGACTCGCCCAGGGTGAGTTCGGCAATGCCCTGCGTGGCCCACTCGGAGTGCATCGTGCCAACAACCATCGCTACTGGTTCTACGACGCCAGCAGCGATATCAATTCACAACTCGCTTATCTCAAGAACCTGAAGAAGCTCACCGAAGCCGAGCTGACGCGGCTCAGCCTGGGCATGACCACCCCCGACGAGTTCCTTCGCAAGCCAACCACGATCGAATTGCCGCGGCGCAATCCCGATCCCAACCGAAAACAGTTCTCTATCCTCGACTTCGTTCAGAAACCGCGACGCAAGGCGAGCGGGAACTACTACACCCAGTGTCCGTCCTGTGCGCAGGCGGGCAATGACCGGGCCGGCGATAACCTCGCCATCTCGATCACGGATACTCGCAAGTACAAATGCTGGGCAGGTTGCACGAAGGAAATGATTCGTGCGGCGGTTGGCCAGCCAATTTCGATCCCAAGACCGTAAGCAAAGGTGCTCACGGCTTCGGAAGGTCTGATCCGGGCTGTGAGCGAGCGACTAACCAATTCAAATCGATCCCGTTCAGCGGGACGACAGGGAGCTTACCCCATGACTTCGCAGCAACTCGAACTCATTGCTCGTCGCGGCCTCACTCTTCCAGAACCTACTCTGACTCGCCTCCGTACCGTCGGTATCTGGTGCGAGGCCAATCTCACCGTGCAACGCCGAGACCAGGACTGGCTCATCCGCGGCCAGGAATCGGGAGGCGCGGTCAACGACATCGGACGTTACGTCAGCTTCTGCAAGGAAGATGGCACGGCGCTGAGTTGGTTACAGCCCGTCAAGAACTTCATGCCCAATGGCCTGCACGCCGTCATGCTGGCCGAAGGGCCCGTCGTGCGTTTGGATATGTACCGCTTCGAAACCAGCTACGACCTGCTCATCACCAGCCACACGCTGGTGACGCAGGAGGACAAGCCGAAGCTGAAGCTCGAAACGAAGATGATTTTCTTCCATCGTTTCGGCATCCTGGAACGGGAGCTGTGGGGCAAGGACAAGATGTTCCGTGGAGCGGTTGCACCGCAGTTCTTCATGTCCAACGGTAGCGAGGCAAGAGTGCCGCACATTTTCCAGCAGGCGGTGTTCAAGATGACGGAAGCGGTGACCTGTACGAAATGCAAGCACCAGCATCTGCTGGAGCCGCCGTCAATGGAAATGTCGATTGCAGACTTGGAGAACGTGAAAGTTTCAACAGCGGTGGCCTGATCGGTCATGCTCGACGATTAACGCCTTGCAAGACCACTACTCACCCTAGGAGTGGCACTTTTCGCCTTCGGGCTGGGGTGCCACCTCTGTGCAGATCGTGCGTATCGAATAGGCCGACTGGTTATCGGTGCGGTCCAGATGTGTCGTTATGCTCACGATCTGCATCAGCGAAGCCGAGCATGTGAGTGACAAATGAATGCTGCTGTCCAATGGTTTGCATCATCAGAAACCCGTAAGTCATGGGTTAGTCGGGCCCGTCGGAGCAGCGAACACAAGCTTTACTGATTGAACAGTATTCTTTTTTATCTCGCCGCTCAAGCCGGTTGTTACGAAAGAAATCGGAATGTTCGCACCGGCCTTGCCACTCCAGATTACTCCGTACTGCACATTAACCGTGAGTTGCTTAAACTTCAACTTGCCTACCGTGCCCGAAGTCTTGACTGCGAAGGCTGCGTTCTGGATGGTGCTTACTAGTGCCTCAGTCAACGTTACTGGCGGCTTCTTCACGCCAGACAATCCTGCCTTTTTCTCTGGGGGTGGTACGGAATAGGTGTACGTCACGTCCTGTACTTGGTCGTTCTCGTGAGATGCTCCGATAGTAAAGATGAAGAAGTTGATCGTTCCGCCGACGGTCTTGCTGGTTGTTGCCTTGAAGTCGAATTCCGCAGTCATCAGCGGAGGCAATGCATCTGGCCCAGATCCGATGCTTCTTTGATACTTGTCCAGCGCGTCTTTAACCTGAGTCATGACAAGACTGAGCTCACATTTATCAGGGCCGCAAGTCGCTTGAGTCTCGTTGGTCGGAGCTGGTTCCTGCGACCAAGCAAACACCAATGGCAGACAAAGGATAAGGCCCCATCCATACTTTTTCATCATCATGTCCTCCGGGGAAACGAACTCTACGCCTAAGATCTGCCCCGCGCAAGTAAAATATAGACTGTTGTCTACTTAGCAACATGCCTATCCAGCGGCTTGATTGGATATTTTGGGGGCATTGTCACGAAGCGCGATATTGTATGAGCCAAGTGCGCGAAGTACAAGACAAGAACCGCGCCACGACGTGCCCCCATTGGGTGCTAGTTTCGATTCCAAGCCGGCGTGATTGAGGAGAGGTCATTCCGGTCGATGCTCCGCATCTGACCGTTCTGAAGTCTGATGCTGATCACAAGAGAACCGAGATCGGTGTCGGCATGTTCGAGAGAGCCCCTCTTAAGCATCCAAACGCGGTCTCGACCCTTACCTGTTAGTGCATGGTTAATAATTACTGACTCAACTCCGCTAAGCCGCACTGCAGTTCCGGCGATTCTTAGAGTCCGTGGGCTCTCAATCGTGCCCTTTAACACCTCCCCACCAGTCGTTTCCAAAACATCGACATCGGTTGCAAGGGCCTTGTCGATATTCAAAATACCCTCACTTTGAACCTTTAGACCGCGAACAAAGGAAACGGTGTTGAAGAGCCGTAGCTTAATGTCTGTGGTCTCGTGCATGCCCTGCGCATCCAGCAGCGCAGCCGCGAGTGAAACGAGTGGGGTCGCCTGCGAGGTTCCGCTATGAAATTGCTCTCCGACGTCAATCGTGGAGTACATATTAAGTCCGGGCGCGGCAATCATTACGGTTTGTTCGCCATAGTTGGAGAAACACGCCAGCCCTTGCTTTTCGTCCGAGGCGGCGACTGTAATGACATTCGGGAGTTCACGCCCCAAGACAGCCGGATAGACTTCGTTCCTCGGATCATCTAAGTTGTGGCCGTCATTTCCGGCAGCAACCACGAACAAAATTTGTGGATTACTTTTCATCAGGTTTCGGGTGACAGTACCGGCACTGTCGCCCTCTAAACTCATGTTGACTATCTTGGACTGTTTCTCCTGAGCATAAGTGATGGCCGCATGGATCCTGCCTGGCTCAATTAGCCCTTCTGAATTCGCGATCTTCAGGATCATCAGACGAATAGAATGCGTGACGCGCGTTTTCAAGGCATCTGGTAGGGATCGCCCAGATGCAAGACCGGCCACGTGCGTACCATGATGAAAAGTGTCATCCAGATCGAGATCGTCTTCCGGGAAGCCGAACGTTATGAAGTTGCAGCCGATTACATCGTGGTAGCAGCCGTTGTGGTCATTATCTTCATCCTCCTCACCCCGTACCTCCTTGTTGTTGATCCAGTAAACCGGCCTGAATCTCTCATCGTCAACGGCTATACCGCTATCAGCTACGGCAATCACCGACGTACCGGCTATTTCGTTTCCAGGGGTCAAGTGGCCAAACAGTCGATCTACCCACCAGTTCTCAACCATGGGTTGATCGCACTTGGAGTCTGCACTATCAAGCTGACTTGGCCAATAAGATATGGTTTTGAAACCGCTGATCTGTTCGGAATGAAAGACGCCTCTTGAGCGATCTAGCCTAGCGATTACTTCCTTCGCGTTTACTGCGAAATCTGGCCGAAGGCGGAATGTAATCGGTTCTGCTACATATGGCAGAATGACTTCCGTGTTGATAAGCATTTTTTTGAAATCAAGAGTAGGATTCAGCTTCTTTATCTGACGCCTTGCCTCTGTGCCAAATGCCCCCATTTTAGTTGCCGCCAAATTACTGACGTAGTAGTCGGGCTGATTTATTATGAACCTCTTGTTGTATTCGAATTTTGGGCTAACAGGTAAAACGACGTCTCCTGCCAGGATATCTGTCGGTCGGGCGATGCTTGCATTCTCAGATTGTAGAAGTGAAAAGAGTTGGTCACTGTAATAGCCGTATCCGTCCACAATTATGTCTCGAACTGCCGCTGGTTTAGGAAGGGTTTTTCGGACCGGCTCAGCGACTCGCGCCAAATAGGCTAACGTGTTCGGTTGAACGCTTGGCAATACCCGGAGGGTAATCCATTGGTCGTTTCGCGAGATCGCCTGTGATGTAAGCGTCTGAGGCGATGCAACGGATATAAACACCGCAATTATAAACAGTAATCTTGGGGGAGGCATGATCCGAAATCTCATTCCAAAACTCTCGAGCACGCTGTCGGAATAGCTCGAGTTTTCGCCGAACGGTATCGCTTTCGTAGGTGCCCGTCAAGCATTATTTGCCCGTTCGGCGTCAGGTCGACGAGACGCCCATCGTTTAGGAGTCGGCTGCCTTCGGGCGGAGTCGAATTATGGAAATGCCGACTCTGGTCGTTTACGGCTATTCGCGTTGAGTTGTAACCCGCCAACGCTCTTACATTCTTCTTCTGTTCAGCAAACGCCGAGGTGGCCGACTGGTAATCTCGACCGTTGAGTCCACCTGTCCGGCCATATCCCACTATTCTCCCCTACATTGTCGGTTAAGGCGCATATCGCCGGCGTCCACGACCGCCCCTGAATCCGTTCGCACCTTTGCACCAGATGTTTCGTTCTCAGCGCAAAGGAAATCACGACCAACACCCACGAAGGAGACTACCCAATGGCAACTAAGTCCGCTGCCCGCATTCGTTCTTTGTACCGCCGTCACAACCAGGCGCACGAAGCCGTCTATCAGTTTTCCGCGAACTCGGTACGTCAAGTTGTCCCTGGGTTCTCGGCGAGCCGAGCCACGGAAACCTCGCCAGCCCCTTCTGCCGACGAGCGTTTTCGCTTTGCTCTTCGGCGCGAAATGGCAAAGGCGGGACTCATATAGTCCTCTTCTCGCGCCACTTCTCAATTCAACTCACAGGAGAACACCCCATGCAGAAAACTCTGCTGATCGGATACCTCGGGAAAGACCCGGAGATGAAATACACCCCGGCTGGTACAGCCATTACAACTTTCACTATTGCCAGCACCGAGCGCTGGAAGAACGGTGCCGGCGAGCCGCAGGAACACACCGAGTGGTTCAACATCAAGGCCTTCGGCAAACGCGCCGAAGTTGTCGCCGAACATCTGCACAAAGGCAGCCGGATTTTCCTCGAAGGCCGGCAACGGACCGAGTCTTGGGACGACAAACAATCCGGCGGCAAGAAGTACATGACCTTCGTCTACGCGGACAAGATCGAGTTCTTGGGTGAATCTCAACGGGATGGCCAGCAGGGTGAACTCACACGAGATCAGTCCTACAGCCAGGAAGATCCCACAATGATCACGGACAGCGACATTCCATTTTGAGCCGCTGCCTTCTAAGGGCCCGCCGTTTGTTTCTCTTCCTCTGACCACGACCACCTTCAATTCCAAGGAGACTTCTCTCCCATGAAGAAACTCAACAATGAAGAATTGCTGGCCGAACTGGAAGTGCCATTTCCGGTTGACCAGATCCTATGGCGGGTGACCAACACCGCCAACAACCGCACGCGCGGGCAGATCGTACCCTATGCCGATCCGCGCGCCTACACCGACCGTCTCAATGCGCTGATGAGCCCGCAGGGCTGGACCCGCACGTATGAGACGGTCACCATGAACAACATCACTCGCACCAAGCGCAACGCCGAAATCATCACCGGCAAGATTCTCGTGACATGCAAGGTAACCATCGACGGGCTGGGAACACATTCCGGGACCGGCGAGGAATGGGCGGACGAGGAAAACGCCATGACTTCAGCGGAGGCCCAGGCGTTTAAGCGGGCCTGCAGTTGTTTTGGACTCGGTCGCTACTTTTACGACTTCGACGCGCCCTGGGTCGATATCGACGAGAAGAGCCGTCCCAAGAAAACGCCGACTGTTGCTCCTTGGATGGTCCCGGAAAACTGGCGCAAAGGCCATCGGCCGTCGGGAAAAGCAGCAGCGATCTCGCAGCCAGCAGCGCAGAGCACTGGCTGTTCGAGTGGCAGCGCCAGCTCGACTCCTCGCAACGGCAACGGCGCACCTTCATCCGCAACCAATAACAGGGTACGACAGAACGGCTCCAGCAATGGCAATCCGGAGAACGGCGCTAAGCCGGAAGGGACTGCCGCGAAATCGCAGAACGGATCTGAGTTGGACAAACGCATTGCCGCCCTACAGGAGACGGTAGGGGCAAAGCTCTACCGTTGGGTGTTGCGCGAGTACGGTCATGCCAACCAACCGCACCTGGTGCGAGACGCCCAGCAGAAGAAGAAGATCCTCGACGTGCTGGAATCCGCCACACGCGGCTTGCGACGCATGGAGTCTGTCCTCGACCGCGTTCCCGAGCAACAGGTCAGCGCTCTTCTGGCCAAGCTACAAGCTCCTCCCCTCAATGAGATCGCCGACATGCCCACGCTCGTCCAAGTAGTGCAAGGACTGGAAGGCGTCGTCAACGGTTCCCACCCCAGTGCAGCCTGATTAAGGTTGTCCTCTCCACCACACGGGAGGCGCACACACATTCGTGTGTCTCCCGTGCCCATCGTTGCAGGTGACGGCGGACGAAGCCGACAACAAAGGCAGCTGGCACGACACTTTTCGAATGCGAGTCTCATGGCTATAATAGCCATGACGGAGATTTCTTATGGTTAGCGTCAACGTTGCAGAACTCAAGAATCGGCTGAGCAAGTACCTCACTTTCGTAAAAGCAGGGGAGGAGATCGTCATTCGGGACCGCAATTTGCCGGTCGCCAAGCTGATCCCATTCCCCACAGAAGGCGCAAGCGAAGAGGAGTTGGTCTTGGTCGCCACCGGGAAAATGCGTTTACCAACGTCGTCGGTGAATGTCGCTGAACTGCTGAGGATTCCGACCGGCAAGGTCGCAGCCCGGGAAGGAACTCAGGCTCTTCTTGACGAGCGCGAAGAGGCCCTATGAGCAAAGTAGCCGCTTATTGGGATTCCAGCGCCTTGGTTCCCTTGTGTGTGCAGGAGACAAGCAGCCGCCAAGCTCAGTTACAGCTGCGCAAGTCTCTGCCGGTGGTCTGGTGGGGCAGCGTGGTAGAGGTGCACAGTGCGATTGCACGCTTGCATCGATTGGGGAAGCTGAGTGATATTGGCAGAAAGGGTGCGCTGTCTCGCCTGAATCTCCTAAGTCGGGGCTGGAGAGAGATTCTCCCCGGCGACGCGCTCCGCGATCTTGCCATGCGACTTCTGGATTCGTACGAATTACGCGCCGCCGACAGCTTGCAATTAGCGGCAGCTTTGACTTGGTGCCAGCAGCGTTCTGCCAGGCGAGTCTTCGTCTGCGCTGATCAGCGTCTTTCGAACGCGGCCAAATCTGAGGGCTTCGCCGTCTTCGAACTCTGACCTGCTAGGCCATAGGGTTCTTCCTCCCTGGGCTTTCTAGCTCAGTTCAGAGGCATGCCTCAAGGGTAAGTCTCCCCGAATTTCTCGACATTCAACGGTTCCCACCCCAGCGCAGCCTGATCAAGGCTGTCCTTCCAAAAACACGGGAGGCGCACATGTATTCGTGTGCCTCCCGTGCTCTTCTTTAACGAGGTTTCAAATGAACATTCCGACCGTAACCGCACAGAGCTGTAGCCTGTTTGAAATCGATGCCGAGCTGGAAGAGGCATTCGGTGAACTGCAGGAAGAACGTGACATCACCGGCGTTATCACCGAAGAAAGCCGCGAGCGTTGTGCCCAATTGTTTGCTGAACTTGGCAAAAAGATTGACCGCATTGCGGCGTACCTGCGTACTCAACAACGGAAGGCGGCCGTTGCAGCCGAGGAAGCCCAGCGGCTGCAGCAACGCCGCAGATCGGCCGAACAGCGGGTCAGCGATGTGAAGGAGATGCTGTCCTACTTTATGCACGGCCGTGGTCTGAAGCGACTCGAAGGCGAGCTCAACACGATCCGCCTGCAGACCAACTCGCAGCCTTCACTCCAGGTGGACGATTGGGAATTGCCGCAAGAGTTTTGTCTGCATACTGGCACTATTCCGCATCGCTTGCTGAAAGAGATGCTGGGGCACTTGCCGATCGGACTAAGAGCAGAATTCCTGCAGTCCATGATCAACACCCAAGCCAACACCCAGATGGTCCGGGATGCACTGCTACGCGGTGAACCCGTTGCCGGAGCCAAGCTGGAACGCGGAAGCCATATCCGAATCGACTAGCTTCCGCCCTGCCCTCTCACCAACATTCCAACGAAAAGAGCTGAATTGCATGTAGCGCCTAAGGATCAATCTCCGGCGCGCCGATCTGTCCGCGTAAAGTGCCCGCGCCATCCCGCGCTACGACCCAGAACAAGATGGTTCAGGTGCTATGGGCGGTGGGTGCCGCTACTGGCGGCTATGTACGAACTCTACGTCGGCAAACCTTCAGTAGAACGTTCGTTGCAGTCGCTGGAACAGCAGATCGCACAGTGCCTAGATTTCATTGGAACAACAACCACGAAAGAGAAATGGTAGGAAGCCAGGGCTGAGGTCCGCTGGGTTTCAGCGCTGGTGCAGTACGCGACTCAGCGAATTCACCCGGCTCTCGATCTCATCCAGTTGGCGCAAAACCTCCTCCCGCTGTGAGCCCGAGAAGCGGGCTTGGCGGAAATGGTTCCGAACAAAATCGGCAGCGGTCTTCGCATTCATCAGAGATCTCTGGGCATGGTTGAAGGCGCGATGTTGAACTCTGCTCTCCGCCAGGCCGCAAAACGTGAACGACAGCCTTATCTCAATTTTGATGAGAGCACGGAGATTACTCTCCGCAAGCTTCAGGAGACGCCTACTCTCCGATATCACATTGTCAGAGCGCATTTAATCTTGCGGCTCGGGGACGCGGCCGCATTCACACGATACTTCTTGTGGTTCAAAGCATAACTTTGCCGCTTGGAAAGCATAACCTAGCCGCTCGAAAGCCCAACAAATCCGTCAGACGTGGGCTGTTCTCGTGTCCAGAGAGATCAGGCCCTGGAAAGCGTGACCTTGCCAGTAGCACGAGTGACAGAAGCGGGAAATTGCGCCTGCTCCCCGTAATGACATAACGTCAAGAAAGTTTAGCGCTTTACGACTATCCAGTCTTTGCCGACAGAATGAGTGCGACACCTACTCGCTTACTCCATCGGCATCGCGTTCCGCTCATTGAGGGTGAGTGTCTGCCCGCTCGGTTTTAGGTCGATACGTAAGTTCCAAAGCAGGGCCCCGCCCCCGTATCTG
Source organism: uncultured Acidobacteriaceae bacterium (assembly GCA_963785825.1). GTDB lineage: Bacteria > Acidobacteriota > Terriglobia > Terriglobales > Acidobacteriaceae > Bog-257. Next base: position 166,318 of record CAWAWQ010000007.1, read on the forward strand.
GCCGAACCGAAGAGATAATAGACGCCCGGTGGCATCTCCGGAAAGTTCGCTTTCCCGCTCGGATCCAGCGTCACTGCTTTCAAGCTGGCCGCGCCCATGGCCTTGAGCCCCTGCTGGCACACGGGTGAGCCGCTCTTGCACGCCTGCACCCATCCTGCGATAACTGACGTCCCTGCCGGAGGACGAAATCCCGCCTTGGTCAATACCGTCGCGAAGTCTTCCCGGCTCAGAACAAATGTATGCCCCACCAGGGCATTTTTCCCGCCCGCCAGAGTCGGCAACCCGCTCGCCAGCGCCAGCACCGCAGATGTGCCTGCTACCGTCGGACTCGCCGGCGCAGCGGCTCCCGCATTCGCCGTTGCTGGCGCTGACGCGGGCGCTCTCACCGCGCTGGTCGACGCCATGTTCGACGCCGCCCCGCCTGCCAGCGCCAACGTCCCCAGGTTGCAGCCGCCATTTCCGCCTTGACCCACCAGTTGGCCGCCCGGAGCTATCTCCAGCGTCCCTCCTCCGTCGATCTTCACCACGATCTGGTTGCCGCTGGGTTCCACCGCATAGGCGTGTTCGCTCGCACTCTGCCCACATTTGATCTTCGCCGAGTCTTCGTCGAACTCAATCGAGCCGCCCTGCCCCACAAACTCACCGTTGATGCGCAACCCGGGACTCACTTTGAACGTAGCTCCCGAACCCACTCCAAAAGTCCTCATAGCGTCATTCACGGAGGTTCCGGTGGTGAACCCCGCGCCAGTTGCCACCAACGCACCCACCGTGCAGCGCACCGACTTCTGTTCGTAGATCGCTACCACGCCAGTCCCGTAGGCTGCCGGATTGGCCGAATCGTATACCGGCACCGTTTTCGTCCCAACCTGCACCTGGCCCGACACCGTCATCGGACCCTGCCCCGCCAGCTTGCCGCCCGCCCGCAGTGCCAGCAGGATCGCCTTCGGCTCATTCTGTAGGACCACCACCACCTGCGCCCCGTTCCTCTGCACCGTGTACTTCCGCTCCTGGAAAGTCAGGCCCCCACAATGCACGGTCGCCAACGCCGCACTGAAATCCACCCCAAATCCCTCGCCTTTGTATATTCCATTCATGAGAAGACCCGTCGGAGCTCCCAGACCGCCCATCTTCAACAGGCCGTTCGCGATGCCCTTCAACGAGCTCGCCATGTCGCCCGACGAACTTCCTCCCGCGGCAGAGTTCCCGCCGGCACTCGCTTGCGGTGCGCCATAGATGTTGTTCTGCGGCTGCGCATTCGCCTTCAGCCGCGCCATCTCCTTGGCATTGCTCTTCTCCCACAGTGCTCGAAAATTCGGCGAGAAAAATTGCGCGAGCAGCACCTGGGTAAACTCGGGATCGATGTCGTAGCCCCGCAGCGCCTTGAATGTCTTGTCTGGAACCGTCGGCCGGAGTTGCTTGAATGCCGCCATATACTGGGCCCGCAGCCGCTGCTCGTCACCGGTAAGGGCATCCCCGTAGCGGCGTCCCAGCTCCCATGCCATGTTTTCAATCATCTTGTTGAACTGAAGCAGCGCGCCTAACTGCCGCGCCACCGTGTCATCCGCATCCGAGCCCTTCACCTCGCGCATCACCCGCTCCGGCGACGGCATCTCGCTGAGGTATGCCGGCTTCATCGATTGCCCCTGCAATGACACAGCCAGGGCAACGGTCACCACAACAGGCAGACACTTACTCCACATATCACTCTCTCGTTGGGCACTTCCTTTGAAACGCAAATGGCCAAGATCTTAGGGAAGTTGGCCAGCATCATACAACAATCCCGTTTTCATCTTCTGCTTAAAACCACAAGAACCTACCGGGCCATCGAAAGGAGCACCCATGCGTAACGCCGGACGGCTGAAACTCGGATACTACCCTCTACCCGCCGAGGAGGCACGAAACCTTCGCAACCTCCTGATCGCGCCGCAACCGTTCTTGGCGGTCGATCCGTGTGCTGGCGACGGCACGGCGCTCGTGGAAATCACGCGAGAGCTTCCCGCCCACAACGCAGCTATCGAACTGGATGCAGACCGCGCAGCTGCGGCTGCGACTCGAGGGATTACAACCACACACGGAAGCACCTTCGAGTCGCACCTGCCCGCCGGAAGCTGCTCGCTGCTGTTTCTAAATCCACCGTACGACGTGGAGATGGGCCGGCACAGCAACCAACGGTTGGAGCTTATGTTCCTCGACCACTGTTACGGATGGCTGAAGACGGCCGGCGTTCTGATCTTCCTCATTCCGGAGATTGCGCTGTCGCATTGCGCCAAACGCTTTGCCAGCCAGTTCGAGAGCATCTCTCTTTTCCGGCTGAGCCATCCGGAATCGGTGCGTTTCAAACAATTGGCGATAGTCGGTATTCGCAAAGCCGAACACAAGCGCGGTGATACTCGGGCAGTCGATCAATTGCTGAGGCTCGCGTATGCAACCGAGCGCCTGCCGCTTCTCGGCCCTAAGACGGCGGAGCGATATCCGGTGCCCCCATCCTCAGCCGTTGCGGTGCAATACCGCGGGCTTCCACTCGACGAGATTGAAGATGCCATGGCTCGGTCCAGCCCAACGCAGAGCGCACTCAACCTGCTGGTCCGCAAGCCAGAATCCATCACCGGACGCCCGGTCACGCCACTACATGGGGGTCATGTCGGCCTGTTGTGTACGGCAGGGATGCTAAACGGGGTATTCAGCGAAGGTCGGGAACGACACATTGCGCACTGGCGCTCCGTCAAACACGTCGATGTCTATCACGAGGAGGAAGACGGATACCAAATCGTCAGGCGGCGGGAAAGGTTCAGCCACGAACTGACACTCGCTTATCAGACCGGACGGGTGGTGGTGCTAAAGGAGGCGGAAGAGGAGGTGAAGAAGAATGAAAAATGCGCATGAACGCTTTGGAGAATTGGTCTACATTCGGCGCTCGGAGAAGACGCGGACCCATATTCGCGTTCATCTGAATGCCTGGATCGGTGAAGAGAGCAAAGCTCACCTAGCCTCCGTGATTGGCGGCGATGTTGAGATCGGCGCCTTGGCAGCCGCCTTCGCCAGCCATGACCCGTTTACGGTTATCGAACCCGACGGAAGCGAAAGAATCGTCTCGCTCGGTGATTCACCGACCTGTTTTCGCGGGGCGATCAACGTTCCCGGGAGAAAGCGGCCGCTGAAGCACCTGGTTGCGTTATCTCAAGAGATGATTGGAAACAGCAGCCAAGATCGCTTGCTGCTCATCAGCGATGAACCGGCATTTGTCTGGTCGTCTCTTGTGTTGCACTTTGGCCTTCCGGCCGTGCCGGAATGGGCAGATTGGTCTCTGGCTGAGCTGAATTCAAAAAAGAAGATCCAGCCTTTGATGGGCTTTGGCTATACGGGAGTCGCAGTGAAGGCAAATCGGCAGGAGTTGCTGAAGTTGATCGAATACGGATTACGCAAGAAAGAGCTCGTTTTTCCTGCCCGGAATGGGCCAGTGCAGTGGCGCGCCGACATGGAACAATCTCACTGACGGTGACTGCACGGTTGCGGCCAACCGGAACTTTTCTCCATACTCAATTGCCCGTGACCCAGAGAAAAGGCACGCGGCCGACGGACAAAGAAACAGGTCCACTTTTGCGAGTAGCCGACTACGCGTCGATGAGGATTCCCGGAAGGAGACTTCTGTGAGCTTCCCCGAATTTTCACTTCGCGGCGGGTGGAGTGTTGAGAAAGCTCACTATGTCACCAACGTCTGTAGCTTTCAATTCCGGCCAAGACATTCCGCTCTCCTGAACACGGTCCGCCATTTTTGGTCCGTGACGCCAAAGCGCCGTGGTGAACGAAATGGTGGTATACGTTTCGGTTTGCCGCCTGAGCGGAGGGCCCATCTTGGAGCCTTCGCCCACGGCTCCGTGACATGCCGCGCAGCCGCGCTCCGCAAATACCTTCTGTCCAACCAGCGCAGAACCGGATGGCTCGAAGTAGCGCAGGCTTGCCAAGAACGCAAGCAAGTCAGCCATGTCTTTCCCGTCGAGCTGAGACGGAGGAATGCCCTTGTCTTTTGCCGCTTTGAGCATGGTTGGAGCGTGGTTCCACATCACGCTGGCAAACTGCGCGGTGGTCAGTGGGATGTCCTGGTCCGGACCGAGCTCAGGACCGAGATTTCCGCCCCGACCGCCTACCGAGTGGCATACCAGGCAACGATTTTGAAAGACAGTCCAACCCCGCTGCGGGTCTCCCAATGTCTCGCGGTTCTTTGCTGCCACCGCTTTTCCAGGGGTGACATAGGCGATCAGGTTGTTCATCTGATTGGCTGAGAAATTCGGCCACTTTCCCAGAGCGCTGTTGATGGGACCAACCATGGATCCTGCGTGGTTGAGCATGGCCGTGGCCCAGACGTTCGGGTCACCCGCGACTCCAACGGTGGACAGGTCGGGCGCCGCCTTGCCCCCCACTCCTGCGACTGAGTGACAGTGATCGCAGCCGTTCTGATGAAAGACGGTTTCTCCTTGGCTTCGGTCTCCAGGGTGGTCAATCGTGCTCGATTGGTACAGAAAGGCCAGAATGTCGGCCATTTCTTGTTCGGTTAGGTGAGGATATCCCTCACCTGACTGGCGGATCCGACGCCACATGCCGGGACCATGGTTCCAAAGCACCGAGGTGAGCCAGCCCATGGCGGGTCGGTCGGGCTTGATTCCCGACAATTCCGGGGCAACACGTCCGCCCGAACCGTTGACTGAATGGCAAATCCCGCATTGCTTGCCGCCGTGGAACAAGTCGGCTCCCGTCTCGGGATTTCCGACGATGTAGAGGGCGCGGCGCGTGCTGGAAGTGCGGCTGACGTGCAAATATAAAGCGAATGCGAACCCTGCGGCGACAACTACCGCAGTAACCCACATTAGGCGTTTGCGGCCACCTTGCATTGTCATAGCAACTCCTCTTCCGCATGATCGACTTGGCAGCCTCTGCGGCGAGTGCGGAGTACCAGAGCCGCAGAGCCAGGTACCACGAATTGGAGGCCCCTATTTCTGCTCCAAATTCTTGATGTAGAATCCTAGGCCCACCAGCACGAGCGCAATAGCCGCGACTGAAAAGCCGAGCCCAACGCGCCGGAACTTCCATTCCGCCATCGCCTGTTCGCCGGCAGCGTGCGTCTCTCGCGTGACCTTGAGGCCCGTATTGATGTCTTCCTTCAGTTCGGTGTCACGGAAGGCATGCACCGCGACGCGCGCTTTCAGCAGGGCATCGCGCGCCTGGGTGTCCTGCAGTTTGGCTTGACTCACTTCCATGCCCTGTCGTTCAGCATGGTTTAACAGTGCATCGGAAACCGTAATCGCCGATGCCAGGCTGGCAAGCTGCTCGTGCATCGCCACAGCTTGGCGGGCGCCGTCATCGCCTTCGGTATGACACTGCCGGCAGACTGCTCTCTCTTCCATACCGATCATTTCGTCGGTAGGGTGTTTGATTCCGTGATTACTGTGGCAGGTAACGCAGCCGGGGAATCCGGCAGCGGTAAAAGCAGCCTTGTGGGGGCTAGTTTCGAAGAGTTGTGCCTGGAAAACGTGGCAGTTGGCGCACACGTTGGTCACATTAGCCACCCCCGGTGGAGTGGCGCCGTGATTGCCGTGGCAGGTGGTGCAGGTAGGCGCGCTCAAGTCGCCGCGCACTACCATCGCTTCGTGATGTACGCTCTGTTGGTACTGCGCGAATTGATCGGTCCTGATGCCGTAGGGTTTCATGTATTCGGCATCAGCATGGCAATGGGCGCAGGTCGCCGCAATGTTGGTAGGATGCACAGTCGAACGCGGATCCGACGGGGCGCGCAGATCGTGCACACCGTGACAGTCCGTGCAGACGGCAACCTTACTGTCTCCCTTGACCCACTTCTGGCCGTGAACACTAGTCTTATATTGCTGAAACTCATCCACACGCAGACCGGGGTTGTACTTCTTCATCATTTCCGCGTCGCTGTGGCAGGAGGCGCATAGCTCGGGAATCTGTTTGCGATCAATCTTCCCCTTCCATCCCGCTGCGCGGCTCATTGCTTTTTCCGGATCGTCGCTGGTGGCATCCCCGCCGTGGCAGGACGCACAGGTCAATCCTTTTTGCGAGTGAATATTCTGGGCGAAGGTATCAGCACTGACTCCCAGCGGCTCCGGCAGGTTGGAGTGACAGTCGAGGCAGGAGTTTTTGGTTTGCGCGACGGCAAGAAGGCCGCAGCCAATCAGACAGCTCGCCATGATCCAACTCGTGACGCGCCTGCATATTCTGTATGCCCAATGCTTATTCATGCCGTCTCACTTCGCGATCCATCCGTAAATCGTCATCGCCGCCATGTATCCCAGAAAGAGGCAGGCCGCCCCCGAAATCCAACGACTGGTGTCAAAAGGCTTCTTCCGGTCGAGGAACGGCAGCAGCAACGCTACCGCGCCCACAAGGCCGAAGACCAATATTCCGAGCATCTCGCCGTCCAGACCGAGAATCTTGGCGGGGATGAGCTTCAGGGTCTGAAACATGAACAGGAAATACCACTCCGGCTTGATGCCGGCCGGCGCCGGCGCGAATGGATCGGCCTTAACCCCGAGTGTCCACGGAAAAAGAGCTGCCAGCGCACCGAGCAATCCCAGCGCCACGTACCAGGCCATCAATTCCCGCAGAACGAAGTTAGGGAAGAAACGAATCTCGCGACGATGGCTGGGGTTCGCTTCCCAATCCTTCTCTACGCCGGGGGGCACACTCATTCCGAACCACTGAATCATCCCAACGTGCAGGACGATCAGGAAGGTCGCGAGGGCCGGCAGAATGGCAACGTGGAACCCGAACATGCGGGTCAAGGTGCTGCCGGTGATGTCTTCGCCGCCACGCAGGAACAGCAGAATCGGGTGTCCAATAATCGGGATCTGCGCCGGTATATCGGTCCCCACCTTCGTCGCAAAATAAGAGAGCGTGTTCCACGGCAACAGATAGCCGCTGAACCCGAAGCCGAGCATCAGAAACAAAAGCAGGATCCCGCTCACCCATGTCAGTTCGCGCGGCTTCCGGTACGACTTCAGGAACAGCACACTGAAGAGGTGGGCGAACGCCATGAACACCAGCAGGTTCGCCGACCAGGAATGCACCGATCGGATCAGCCATCCGAACTGCACCTGCGTCATGATGAACTGCACGCTCTCGAAAGCCTCGCTCGCGCCCGGGCGGTAGTAGAGCAGTAAAAGCGATCCGGTAAGGACCTGCACACCGAAGAGAAACAGCGTCATGCCGCCGAGGAAGTACCAATACGAATGGCGGTGCAGCGGCACAGTCTTCTTCTGTGCCAGGGCCTTCAGGTCGTTGAGGTGGAAGCGCTCGTCAAACCAAGTGCCCACGGTCGTAGACCCGCGACTCGGGGAAGGGGACTTAATAGGCACGGTCGCCATCAGGCCTCCTGTTTGCGCCGCACGTAGATCTCATCGCCACGTACTTGCACGTTAAAGGTTTCCAGCGGACGTGGCGGCGGACCCGAAACATTGCGGCCGTTCAGGTCGTACATGCCGTTGTGGCAGGCACACCAAATCTCATGCAGGTCGGGGCGATATTGCACTGTACATCCCAGGTGCGTGCAGGTAGCCGACATGGCGCGATACTCGCCGGGAGCGGTCTCTACCAGGAGGCCAGGGCGGCTTCCGAAGCGAAACATCTTGGCGGTGTTCGGCTTCAGCTCCGACACCTTGGCCGCCAGTACGGCGTCATTGCCAAGGTCCGGCAGTTTCGGCGGAACCAGATATTTCAGAATGGGGTACAGAAACGACGCTGCCGAAGCCAACAGTCCCGTACCCAGCAATATGTTCACGACCCGTCGGCTGGGCACATTTCCTTTTTCGCTGGATGCCGTGCCGGCGCCTGCCGCTGAAGCCATCTCCGCCTCCTACTATCTCCCGAGTTCGCGTATGTACTTGACCAGCCCGTCAATCTGCTCGGGGGTGAGGCTCTTGTAAGGAGGCATCTTTCCCTTGCCATTGGTAATAATGGCCTTAAGGTCGGCGTCTGATGTCTTTTGCACCTCAGGGGACTTGTAGCTCTTGATAGCCAGGTTCTTGGCCATGGTGGTGTTTGCCATGCCATCGGCCCCGTGGCACATGGCGCATTTGGATTTAAAAAGGGCCGCGCTGTCGTCGGCGGCGAAAGAAGTTAACGAGCCAAAAAGGCTGAACACCAGCAAACACAGGACAATCCGATTCATTGCACTCTCCCAGATTCATGTTTTGAACTATTAATCGTCCGATGTCACATCGCTGCGAGCCAAAGGGCAGCCGGCCCTGAACTATTTGCCGTACCTTCGGCTCTCGCTATTCAGGGCGCCGCCAACCGACAACAATGCACCGCCATCCTCGAACGATCGTTCTAATTTGAGGGTGGCGGGAAAATATCACGCTCGCGCGAAGCAGGAATGTGACCTCTGTCACTGTAGCGAGTGACGACATCTTTCGAGATGATCTCGATCACAGCAAATCGGCGGTTCAGGACAGCCTGCGTTTCACCTGAGTCCAAGCGTGGCCATCGACACGCGATAGATGAATTTTTTAGTGCTACTGCTCCTAACGTAAGGGCTGCCCTCGCAGGTTGGTCGTCCGCTCCATCCTCGCCCACCGTACCCAATCCTCACTCAGCTTGGTGATGAACGTCACTGAGCGCTAGGTTGACAAGAAACTATCGTAGCCTCGCCCCCGAAGATTGACCGGCCAAAGATGTGGGGCAGAGGAATTACCTCCTTGTCATTCACACGAGGCGGTTACGGATACCGTCTGATCTCTCCTGCTCAACCGCTGGAGAGACACGAGTTTGCTGTTCCCGAACCCCAACCGGACGAGGTGGTAGTAGAAGTGGCGGGCTGCGGTGTCTGCCACACGGATGTCGGTTTCGCTTATGACGGCGTTCCAACACGTGCACCGCTTCCACTCACTCTGGGACATGAAATCTCAGGTCGCGTAATGATCGCCGGTGAAGATGCCCAGGAGTGGAACGGGCGACCAGTTATCGTCCCTGCCGTGATCCCTTGCGGGGCCTGCGAGCCATGCCGTAGAGGTCAGCCTACGATTTGCCGGCGGCAGTTCATGCCAGGCAACGATGGCGATGGGGGCTTTGCCACTCACGTGCGCGTCCCCGCGCGAGGACTCTGTCCGGTTCCCGAACAATTGCCAGCAGACATCACTCTCGACCTTCTCTCCGTAGTAGCTGACGCGGTCACCACTCCCTATGAAGCGATACGCCGGTCCGGGCTTGGAGCCGATGACGTGGCCGTTTTTGTTGGCGTGGGAGGCGTGGGCGGATTCGGCGTTCAGATCGCCGCTGCTCTGGGAGCTGCGGTCGTGGCCATTGACGTCGATCGGGACCGGCTCGAGATGGCTGCCCAGCATGGAGCATCGCTGACATTGGACGCGAGCTCGGACAGCGAGAAAGAACTAAAGGCCGCTGTGCGCTCCTTTGCGAAAGCGTCTGGTCGGAGAGGCATCGGGTTGAAGATTTTCGAGACGAGTGGCACCCCGGCGGGTCAAGGCACGGCATTTGGGCTGCTCGACTACGGAGGCCACCTGGCAGTGGTCGGCTTCACACCCAAGAAGGTAGAGCTGCGGCTATCCAACTTGATGGCGTTCGACGCCACTGCGCGGGGTAACTGGGGATGCCCGCCCGAGCAGTATCCGGCAGCGCTCGATCTGGTGCTGGACGGCAAAGTGGTACTCGATCCCTATGTTGAAAGGCATTGTCTGGATGAGGCGCCAGCGCTGCTGGAGGCGGTAGCCCGACACGAAATTCGAAAACGCATAATTCTCATCCCGGGCCTCGCAGGCTCGTAGCAGCAAGGAGAAACACGGTGCACGATCACAATCTGGTGGAATCGTTTTCAACACGCTCGATCCTCATCGAGCAGCGCGCGGTGAAGGATCGCGCAGGCGCCTCGGTTGAAGGACTGCACAACGTCTGGATCACCCTGAACAATCCATCGGAACTGAACGCCTACACCACAGACATGCTGAAGGAGATCATCCTCGCGCTGCGGGCGGCGAGCAATGATCGCGCGGCGGTAGCTGTGGTGCTGACGGGCGCTGGTACCCGCGCATTCTGCACCGGCGGCAACACGCGGGAGTACGCCGAGGTCTACGCCGGCAATCCCGGCGAGTACCGGCAGTACATGCGCTTGTTCAACGACATGGTCACAGCCGTGTTGCAGTGTGACAAGCCTGTGATCTGCCGCGTGAATGGCATGCGCGTCGGTGGGGGCCAGGAGGTCGGGATGGCATGCGATTACTCGGTCGCCAGCGACCTGGCCGTGTTCAGCCAGGCCGGCCCACGGCACGGCTCCGCCCCGGATGGAGGATCGACGGATTTCCTGCCTTTATTCGTCGGCGTTGAGCGGGCGATGTTCAGTTGCACCCTGTGCCAGCAGTGGAGCGCACATCGCTTTTACTGGCTGGGAGGGCTCACACAGATCGTACCGGCGCTGAAGGTGGATGGCCAGTGGGTGCCGAACCCATTGGTGATTGCCGATCGTGTTCTCGATGGATACGGGCGGCTTGTGATCGGCGACTCGAAAACGGGGAGCGACCGCGAGCAAGCGAAAGCGGTACTGGCCAAGGGCTCCGTTGACCTGACCCTGCTCGACGAGGCTGTGGACGCATTGTCCACCAACCTGCTGTACACCATGCCCGACTGCCTGACGAAGACGATCGAAAGTCTTCGCAAACACAAGTTGGAACACTGGGACCGCAACCGCGAGACCAATCGCGCCTGGCTGTCGCTCAACATGATGACCGAGGCACGGGCCGGCTTCCGCGCATTTCACTACGGCAACAAAGACCAAAGAGAGGTCGACTTCGTCCGCCTGCGGCAACGATTAGCAGAGGGCGCGCCGTGGGGCGATGAGTTGATTGAGGAAATCGCCCCCTGGACGGCGCAGGCTGCAACCGCGGGGAAATAATGAACGCAACCAACAAAGTGCGACTCGACTTCGAACAGCAGCGGCAGCTAGCGCGCGTCACGCTGAGTGCTCCCAAGGCCAACATCCTTGATCAGCAAATGATGGCAGGGCTGGAGTCGGCGTTCGATGAAATCGCGGCCTGCCGTGGGCTGAAAGCTATCGTGCTCATTGGCGATGGGCCCAACTTCAGTTTTGGCGCAAGCGTTCAGGAGCACCTGCCCGAACAAATCGCTGGGACATTGAATCGCCTGCACGTGTTGCTGCGGCGAGTTGCCGAAGCTCCTGCGCCCACGATTGCTGCCGTCCGCGGCCAATGCCTGGGCGGTGGTCTGGAACTGGTGTTGGCCTGCGACCTGATCTTGGCGGAAGAAACGGCGCAGCTCGGCTGCCCGGAGATCCAGCTTGGTGTTTTTCCACCTGCGGCATCGGCGCTTCTGCCGGTACGAATCGGCGCCGGCCCGGCCGCGACCCTGGTGCTGAGCGGCGCCAGCGTCACTGGAACGGTGGCGGCGGCGATTGGCTTGGTGAATCGCACGGCATCGTCAGGCGAGCTAGAGGCAGTGCTTGCGGACTGGCTGGCTGCGGAATTTCTACCCCGCTCGGCCGCCGCTCTGCACTACGCGGCGCAAGCGACTCGTCGTCCCCTGATTCATGCACTGGAGCAGGATCTGCCACCAATCGAGCGGATGTATTTGCAGGGACTCATGAATGAGTCCGAAGCTGTCGAAGGCATCCGAGCATTTCTGGAGAAGCGGCCGCCACGCTGGATCGGCCCTGGAGCAACCGCATGAGTTCGGAACTCACAGAGCTGATCCGGGAAGTCCAAGAGCTTAACGATGACCTGGACTTGAAGACCGTGCGGCACTGGAAGGATGCCGTCCCCGGACGCAAAGCGATCGGCCACATGCCAATCTATGTTCCACGCGAGTTGATTCATGCTGCCGGGATGCTCCCCGTCGGTATCGTCGGGGCAGGCGATCGGCTGGAGATCATACGGGGGGATGCCTACTTCCAGAGCTACATTTGTCACATTCCCCGCAGCACCGTCGAACTCGCTCTCACCCGTCGGCTCGACGTGCTCGATGGCATGTTGTTTCCCTCCATCTGCGACGTGATTCGCAATCTCTCAGGTATGTGGGCCATGTTGTTTCCTGAGCGTTACGTCCACTACGTGGATTTGCCCCAGAACTTTGATCCGCAGGTCGGAGGATTGTATTGGCGTCGTGAATTGCAACAACTGCTTGACGACTTCGGACGGCTGACAGGCCACCCAGTTGAAGAAGAAGCGTTGCGGCATAGCATCGTGATCTACAACGAGAATCGTGCTGCCATTCGCGATCTTTACTTCGCGCGCAGTCGCCAGCCCTGGTTCTTTCCGACCTCCGAGGTGTACCTGGTTTTGCGGGCGGGCAATCTGCTTCCGCCGGAAGAACACACCAGCCTGGTGCGCTGGTATCTGCGACTCGCGCCTCTTGAAGCCGATCGCCGCGAGCGTGATCAGAGCCGGGTTGTACTGGTGGGAATGTTCTGCGAACAACCGCCGCTTGGCCTCCTGCTGACGCTGGAGCGCGCCGGGTGTTGGGTGGTCGACGACGATTTGCTGCTTGGGTTGCGATGGATCGCTGGCGATGTTTCCACCCAAGGCGACCCGCTGCAAGCTCTGGTTGACGGATTTCTGATGCAAAGCGCCGAGACCGCCGCGCGCTATCTCCCCGACGGCGAGCACGGCCGCGCTCTGGTGGAATCGGTCCGCCACAATCACGCGGAAGGCGTGATCTTCTGTGCCCCGAGCTTTTGTGATCCCGCGCTGCTGGAACAGCCCATGCTCGTAGCGCGGCTCGATCGTGAATCCATCCCTCACACCCAGTTCAAATACTCGGAAGACACCGGCCAGTTTGCCGTAATCCGCGAGCAGGCGGGCACGTTCTCCGATTCCATTCGCCTGTGGAGTGAAACATGAGCGCCGCGACCGGCCACCGCATTCCGGAGAAAGTAAGTAAAGAGCGCAGCATGCTGCTGCAAAAGCAGATGATTGCCGAGCACTACACTGCGCTCTCGCATGCGCCTCAAGCCGGCCGCAAGGTGGTCTACACCTTCGTTCCCGGGAACCTGACAGAACTGTTGCGCTCCTTCAACCTGCTGCCCATGCTGCCCGAGATCAACGCGCTGCAATCCGGCATGCGGAAGCTGTCGGGCGATTACATCGCAGAAGCCGAAAAGCACGGGCACAGCGAAGACGTCTGCACTTACGTCAAGTGCGACATTGGAATGCTGAAGAAGGGCAACATCGGCCCCACTGGCGAAAGGCTGCCCCCTCCTGATTTGCTTCTGCTCTCCTACACCGGGTGTTTCACTTTCATGAAGTGGTTCGAACTGCTGCGCCAGGAGTACGACTGCCCGGTTGCGATGCTTCACGTGCCGTACCAGGCGGACGGCCGTATACTGCCGCATCACGTGGATTACATCGTGCAGCAACTGCGCACGGAAGTGATTCCCAAACTTGAGCAGGTGAGTGGCCTTCGATACGACGAAGACCGTCTGCGGGAATCGCTGCGGCTGTCGGCTAAAGCCGAAGATGATCTGGTGTGGGTACTGGAATCGGCAAAAAACGTCCCCTCGCCCATCGATGCCTATTTTGGTGGCGTCTATTACATCGGTCCCATCTTCACAGCATTTCGCGGGACGAATGAAGGCGTCGCATATTACCGCGTCTTGCGCGAAGAAGTAGAAGCCCGTCTGCGCGACGGGTTAGGTCCGCTGACTCCGGAAGGTACGCAGGAGAAGGAACGCTATCGGCTGGTGATCGAAGGGCCACCGAATTGGACCAGCTTCCGCGAGTTCTGGAAAATGTTCTACGACGAAGGGGCGGTGGTGGTGGCCAGCAGCTACACCAAGGTCGGTGGACTCTACGACCGCGGATTTCGCCATGATGCGGCCCGCCCGCTGGAGACGCTGGCCGAATACTGCCTGGGATGCTACACCAACCTCGGCCTGCCTACACGTCTCGACCTCATTGAGCGTTACATCCGCGACTACCGCGCCGACGGTTTCATGATCAACAGCATCAAGAGCTGCAACTCCTTCAGCGTGGGACAACTGCTCATGCTGCGCCAACTGGAGCAGAGCACGGGCGTGCCGGGAGGCTTCATCGAAAGCGACCTGGTGGATCCCCGCTACTTCTCCGCCGCCAACATCAAGAACCGAATCGAGAGCTACTTGCAGATGCTGGAGCAGAAGCGAGCATGAGCACGCTGCGAATCTACGTGGGTATCGACCTGGGCTCAACCACGACCAAGGCAGTCGTGCTGAATGACGCCGGGGAGGTGATCGGCCGGGGAATAACTAACAGCCGCAGCAACTATGACGTGGCCTGCCAAATTGTGCGGGAGGAAGCGCTGGTGCGTACCCGCTTTACCCTGACGCGGCAAGCGATCAAGGGCGACCCCGATCTGGCGGACGTGGAAAAAGCGTTCCTCTCTTCGCTGGAGCGGAACGTGCGCTTTCGCCAGCATCTGGATCAACTCGCAGAACTTCGAGCCGCGCTGCACTCGGCCGCCGAGGACCCCCGTCACTGCAATTACCGGCGCGAACTCAATGCCGTCCTCGAAACCATCGTGGACAAGATGGTCGAGCGAAGTGCCGTTCACTTCAGCGAACTGGCCGTACGAAAGAGCGATTTCTTTCGCGATCTTGCCACGGCCGACTACATGCAAGTGGCCGAAGAGCAAAGTGATGCGCGCGGTATTAGTTTTGACAAGCTATGCGGGCTCTTCGACGCGGCAATTCTCGTCGTCGACAACTCCACCGTCAAGAATAGCTTCGACACCCAACTGCGTGCGGCCTTGGATTCCATACTGGCGACCGCTATGCCGGCAGTGCGCGACAAAGCCGCGCAGCTTCGTAATGCCGTTGAGGCAACGTGCTCGACTGGGCTCGTTGAGGCCGGCACCGTCGGTACCGGATACGGCCGGCAGCGCTTGCCGTTCCCCAAAGAGCAGATTCGCAGCGAAATTCTCTGTCATGGCCTGGGAGCGCACGCCATGTTTCCCAACACCCGTACTGCGCTCGATATCGGCGGCCAGGATACAAAGGCGATCCAGGTCGATGCCGACGGACTGGTTGTCAGCTTCCAGATGAATGACCGTTGCGCTGCCGGTTGTGGCCGCTACCTCGGCTACATCGCGGACGAGATGAACCTGGGATTGCACGAGTTAGGGCCGCTTGCGGAACAGAGCCAGTGCCGGGTGAAGATCAACAGCACTTGCACGGTGTTCGCCGGCGCCGAATTACGAGAGCGTCTCTCGCTCGGCCAGCGTCGCGAGGACATCCTGGCTGGCCTGCATCGGGCCATCATTCTGCGAGCCATGTCGCTTCTTGCACGGTCCGGAGGCGTGAAAGACGAATTCACATTCACCGGCGGAGTGGCCCGTAATCCGGCGGCGGTCAGCGCCCTGCGCGCATTGGTGCACGAGAATTATGGGGATCGCGTGTTGAACATTTCTGCCGACTCGATCTACACCGGCGCATTGGGGGCAGCTTTGTTTGCCCGCCGCGGCGCAGAGGCCGAAGCATGATGACAAGCGCTTTCTCCGCGAGGACCAAACCCGGCATCGAGCAGATCACCGCAGGCGTGGATGTTGGCTCCAGCGCAGTGAAAATTGCAATGCTCTCGACCAGCAGCAGCGGCGACGTTGAGGTTCTGTCGCTGCTCACCGATCGCATACGGCGCCGCGAGTTACGCAAGGTCGTCGATGACGGATACCAGGCAACGCTGCGCACGGCGGGTCTGGCCGCGGAAGATGTTTGCTATGTCGCCAGCACTGGAGAGGGCGAGTTGGTCGACTTCCGCCGCGGACACTTCTATGGCATGACCACCCACGCCAGGGGCGCCGTTTTTCTTATGCCGCAGGTGCGAGCCGTCCTGGATGTCGGGGCATTGCATGCGCGCGCCATGCGAATTGATGAGCGCAGCCGGGTTCTCGGTTATCGCATGACCAACCAATGCGCCTCCGGTTCCGGTCAGTTTCTGGAAAACGTCGCGCGTTACCTGGGTATCGCGCTGGAAGACGTTGGGCCCATGTCCTCGAAGGCCGGCAAGCCGGAACTGGTGAGCAGCATCTGCGCCGTGCTGGCGGAAACGGACGTCATCAACATGGTGAGCCGGGGCATCTCCACCGCCGACATTCTCAAAGGTATTCATCTCTCGATGGCCGGCCGCTTCGTGAAGCTGTTGCGGTCGATCGACGCGCACGGACAGGTGGCGATTACGGGCGGGCTGTCAGCCGACGTCGGCTTAGCGCAAGCGATGCAGGAGAAGGCGCGAGAGGATGGCGTGGACGTGGAAGTCTGCACACACCCTGACGCAATCTACGCGGGCGCGTTGGGCGCTGCTCTCTGGGCCGCACATCGGCACCGCACGCTCGCGCGTCATGCGGAGTTATCGGCATGAGCAGCGCCGCCGAGCTAAAAGGCAAGACGGCCATTGTCACCGGCGGTTCCGGTGGAATCGGCAGCGCGATTGTTCGCGCCCTGAGGGAAGCTGGTGCGACGGCGACTTCTCTTGACCTGTCGCCGCCGCCTGACAATGAACTGCCATGGGTGCATTGTGATGTGCGCAGCGACGATTCCATAGCGTCGGCGGTGCAGCAATTTTTCAAGCAGCATGGCCGGCTCGACCTGGTAGTTCATGCGGCCGGCATTTCGCGGGAAGCAGTCGTCTGGAAACTCAGCGTCGAAGACTGGGACCTGATTCAAGCGGTCAACTTGCGAGGCGCATTTCTGCTGTTGCGGCACAGCATTCCGTTGCTGCGCCAGGGACAGGGTGGCCGCGTGGTGTTGATCGGATCGATCAACGGGTCTCGCGGAAAGTTTGGCACCTCGGCATACTCGGCCAGCAAAGCAGGACTGCTTGGCTTGGGCAAGAGCGTGGCGCGCGAGACGGGACGCTTTGGGATTTCGGTAAACGTGATTGAGCCCGGCTGGGTGCGTACGCCGCTGACCGACGCCTTGCCCGCCCCGGCGCGCCAAGCAGCAGAGGCCGAAAGCGTAATGGGCACTCTGCTGGATGTTGCCGACATCGCGAACGCCGTTCTTTTCCTGTGCGGCCCCGGGGCAAGCCGAATCACCGGGCAGATTCTCCGAGTGGATGCGGGGCAATTCCTGGGTGGTGTGACGTAGCGCCGGATAGAAGGGAAACTCATGACAACTGAGCGCATGGAAGAAGCAGACGTACTGGAAACCGATGTCGTCCTGGTGCGCACAATGCGGGAGGATGATCTGCACGCCATCGTCACCATCGACGCCGCTGCCACCGGGCGCCGTCGTCCACGTTATTTCGAAGTCATGTTGCAACGAGCGGTTACGCGGGCAGGGCTGCAGATATCCCTCGTGGCCGAGACGGAAAACCGTGTGGTGGGGTTTGTCATTGGCTCGCTTTATTACGGTGAATATGGGGTTGTGGAGCCCTCGGCTTCCATCGACGCGATCACAGTTGATCCTCGCAGTCGCGGAAAGCATGTGGGCAAGGCGCTGATGCGGCAACTACACCTCAACCTGGCAGCTCTGCAAATCACTACCTTGCGCACCGAAGTGTCTTGGGACAACTTCGACCTGCTGGCATTTTTCCGCAGTCAGGGCTTCGGACCCTCGAGAAGGCTTTGTCTTGAGAGCATCCTGGATCCCACCCGGCCGGAAGATTAGTGAGCTTATGAATAAAAAAGTGAGCCTTGCGATGAGAGAAAAGAAATCAGTTCGAACGCCGGCGAAAAAGATGTTAAGTACGTTACCGTCACTTCCCCTGAGGTGTTCTCGTTGTGGCCGCGGCGCAGCAGATGACGACAAGTTTTGTGCGGAATGTGGACTCTTCCTGCGCGATGCCTATGTTGATCAACGACTCCTGCACGCTATGCTCGAGGAAAAAGACGGACACAGCCGGGAGGCCCGCCAAGTACTGGAGCGCTTGCTGCAGGCTGAGCCGAAACATGTACTCGCCAACCATTTATTGGGTACCTTCTACTTCCACCAAGGCACGCTCGACATGGCGATCGAGCGTTATGAGCAAGCCGTGAAGGCCGCACCCAGCTTCGTACTGGCGCATTACGATCTGGGAGTCGCCTGGTATCACCGAGGCGACATGCCGCAGGCCATCCGGGCTTTCCGCCGCTGTCTGGACATCGACCCGCACTACAACGCCGCACACTATCGCCTGGCGGTTTCGCTATTCCATGCCGGCCAGTTGGAAGAAGCTTTAAATCACTTCAAACAGGCTATCGCGCTTACTCCCGACTACCTGATGGCGCATTACCACATTGGAGTGATCCACGAGCGGAGAGGTGAATCGGAAGCTGCCGAGCGCGAATTCCGCCGCAGTCTGGAGGAGGCGGTCGGAGAAGTGAGCAGCTTATTCCACCTGGCTACGATCCGACGCGCTCACGGCGACGAAGAAGGCGCACAAGATCTGCTGCGGCGCGCTCACGAATTCGGTGAGTCTCAGGTCCGTACCTCCTAAGACGCGGAGGCATCATGCACGCACGCGAAGAGAACGCACTTGTCTACGATTGGGCCGAAGCTGGTCCGCGCAACGCGCACTACCCGCGTCAGGTGATGCTCGACGATGAAACCTTGCGCGACGGTTTGCAGAGTCCCTCGGTCAACGACCCTCCGTTGGACACAAAAGTCGAACTGCTGCACATCATGGAGGATCTCGGCATCGAGACTGCAGATGTGGGGCTCCCCGGTGCCGGAGCACACCAGCGTGAGGCTGTCCTGCGCCTCTGCCGCGAAATCTCCGACCAACGGCTGCACATCCAGGCAAACTGCGCAGCCCGCACACTGATGGCCGATATCCAACCAATTGCCGAGGTCACCCAATTGACAGGCGTCCCCGTTGAAGCCTGTGTCTTCATTGGCAGTAGTCCGATTCGTCAGTACGCCGAGGAGTGGGAGCTATCCGACATCGTACGCTTTACGGAGGAGGCGATCCGGTTCGCTGTTCGCGAAGGCCTCGAAGTGATGTACGTGACAGAAGACACTGTTCGCTCTTCTCCGGAGCACCTGCGCGTGCTTCTGAAAGCCGCGGTGGAAGCTGGAGCTAAGCGTCTCTGCTTGTGCGACACCTGCGGCGCGGCTACCCCGCAAGGAGTCTGGAATCTCGTGTCTTGGGTAGCGGCGCTGGTCAAGGAATTGGGTGCTCAGGTAGGGATCGACTGGCACGGCCATCGCGACCGCGGGTTGGACTTGGCGAACAGTCTTGCCGCAATCGAGGCCGGCGCTACCAGAATCCACGGCACAGCCTTGGGGATTGGCGAGCGCGTGGGCAACACTCCGATGGAGCAGCTTCTGGTGAACTTGAAGCTGCTGGGGGTTCGCGATGACGAACTTTCACGCCTCCTCGATTATGTGCAGTTGGTTTCAACTGCCACCGGCGTACCTATGCCAAGTAATATGCCCATTGTTGGCCGCGACGCCTTCCGCACCGCTACCGGCGTGCATGCGTCCGCCGTTATCAAAGCCCAGAAGAAAGGGGATACGTGGTTGGCTGACCGGGTCTATTCGGGAGTGCCGGCGGCCTGGATTGGAAGGGCGCAGGAAATCGAAGTCGGACACATGTCCGGTAATTCCAACGTCGTTTGTTATCTCAGTTCTCGTGGTCTCCCCATCACACCCGAGATTGTTAAGGCAACGTTAGATATGGCAAAACGTTCCAGCCGGGTTCTCACGGAGTTGGAGATACTGGAACTCGTCCGTGAGTTGAGCGAATAGTCTGTAGATTGTTCGGTGCTTACTTAAAGCTTGTTGAACCATCAAATCAGTGGGAACCCCAGAATCAGAGTACAGACAGCGCGAATCGTTAGCGACAGCCACGCTATCCAGAACGGCGTTCCGGGAGATTGCTTCCGTGAAGTCCGCCTCATGTCAAGTTGACGTATAACGCCCATTCCGTCCTCTTGAGGAAGTCGCCGGCCTGGCGGCCACAAGGACGGAACGCCGACTACACGTCCATCTCTAACAATGTTGGGTGTGTCAAGAGCTTTCTCGAGCACACTACCCCCGGCTCTCCGAGGAGAGCGCCATTTCGGTCTCATTGAAAACTCACCATCGTCGACCCAGGCTCGCGTCTAATCTTCCGGGCCGAACTCAGTCCGACCCAACCATCTCTCCGGTCACAACTGCGATCATGATTACCACTTCGAACTCCCTCTTAAGAGGGAGCGGGAGGTCCAATCAAGTGGGCGGTGATTTACTGCACACCATGGACGTGTTCGGACTCTCCCGCGTACGAACCGAACTCTTTCAATTGCTCGTAATTCCATTCCTTGCGCATCATCCAGTACAGACGTACAGCTAGCTTCCGCGCCATCGCTACCTTGGCAATTGGTTTGTCGCGTCGCATCGCAAGGTGGGTATAGCGCCGTCGCCAGTCGGGGTCGCGCCGCACCACAGCTTGCGCTGCCTCCACCAGCAGGAAACGCAGTAGGGGGTTGCCTTGCTTGGTGATATGTCCCAGCCGCCTCCGATCGGAGCTGGAGTCTTCACAAGGGATCAGCCCAACATAGCTTGCGATCTGCTTGCCACAAGCAAAGCGCTCCGCGGAGTCAATGATCAGCACGAAGGCCAGGGCGGTAATAGGTCCCACGCCCGGATGCGTCATCAGGCGCAGCACCTCGGGCCGTTGCTTGGCTTCCTGCTCGACGGCGGCGCTCAACTCCTCAATCGTCGGGTTCAATCGATCCAGCAGTTCCAGTAAGTCGTGCCGGCGTCGCGCCGCCCAGGGAGCCAGCGAAAGCGACTCTAACCGGGCTCGCCCCGACTTGCTCCACAGCGCAGTCTTGCGGCGTACTCCTTCATTCATGGCCACCGCTTGCAACTGATTCATGATCCGCGTCCGCATCTGCACCAGCCGATGCCGGTGCCACAGCAGCTGACGCAGATCTCGATTTTCCGCACTGGGTACCCACACCCTAGGAAAGCGATCCTCCAGCAGCAATTGCAGTAGCAGCGCAGCATCCAGGCGGTCCGTCTTCTGCTTTCGCACCCGCTTCGCCTTGATCTTCGCCGGATCGCCGATCCACAGCTCGAAGCCCAGTTCCGCCAGCAGCCGCTCGAACCAGCGGGCATGTCCGGTCGCCTCCATTCCCACTCGTACATTGCAGCCTTCTGCCTTCAGCTGGCGATAGAACTTCTCGGCTTCTCCATCGCTGTGACTCAGTCGCCGTTCACCACATTCCCCGGTGTCGGTATTTACAAACGCGATTTGCTGAACGCTCGGGTGATAGTCCACACCTATAATCCACATATCGGCTCCTTCCTCCCGAGCCTTGGGTCGTTGACAAACCAAAGTCTACTCGGTGATCGAGGGGGCCGACATTGTTATGAAATCAAGTGATTAGCCCCCTGACAGGAGTGACTCGATACTATTGCCTACGGCGGCTCAGAAGCGTCCTGCGCCCAGGCTCAGCCGTGTTCAGGGTCGCCCCCCCTTACATGGGGAGAATGGGCACGAATGCTCCTGTATGGGATCGGATAAGGCATCTCGCAATCGGCGTTATGCGGGAGAGGTGGTCACGCAACTACTGACTGTGGTCTGTGTTTGAATGTAACTCTATGCATTCAGAAAACATCAGAGGCACCAAAGGCCGCGACCACTTTTGAAGACACCGGTCTGCTTTATATTTAGCTTGCCAATTCGCAGTGGAGCCGTGTCCTTGATGTTCTCGGAATCTCTGGCCGCGGGATACTTTAGATGCAAAATATGATTCGGGTTGCTGGTGTGATCGGTTTGCTGGTTGCCGCGGGAATGGCTCAGCAGTCCGACACGCTCGATACCGGTTATCGAGACATGTACAACCTGCAATTCGAGGCCGCACACCGGGTATTTCAGAGCTGGGAGAAGAACAATCCGCAGGATCCACTCGGGCCCGTTTCGAATGCTGCTGCCTACCTTTTCGCCGAGTTCGATCGCTTGCACGTGCTCGAGTCGGAGCTGTTCACCGACAATAACAAGTTCGAAAGTCGTTCAAAGTTGGCGCCTGATGCGAACGCGAAGCGCTCGTTTGATGCGGAATTGGAGAAGTCGGACACGCTGGCAGACCAGATACTCGGTCGAGACCGCGCCAACGCCGACGCGATGTTCGCCAAAGTTTTAGGTCAGGGTTTGCGCGGGGACTACGCAGCCATGATCGAGAAACGCGACTTGGCCGGGCTCAGCTACATGAAGAACGGCCGGGTTCTCGCGCAGCAGCTGCTTGCTGAACACCCTAAATACTACGACGCGTTTCTGGCCGTCGGGGCGGAGAATTACCTGTTAAGCCAGCAGGCAGCGCCCGTGCGTTGGGGCTGCGAATAACTGGGGCTCAAACGGACAAGGAAACCGGCCTAAGCAACCTTCGCCTTACGGCGGAGCGCGGACACTATCTGCTTCCGTTTGCACGCCTGCTGCTTGCGGTGGCCGCGCTGAGAGATAACGACAAAAATCAAGCGCGCGAACTGCTGGCGGGACTCTCCCACGAGTTCCCTCAAAACCACCTCTATGCAAAGGAACTGACCAAGCTGCAGCCGCAGACTGCCGCGCTCCAGCCCTGACGCAGAGCCATGAAAATTATCGCGCTGCAGGTTTGCATGTTCTCCCCATCGCGGGTCGCCGCAGGCTTTTGCCCAAGCGCTCAAGAAACACAGCGACGGCCAGCTATGATGGTCGCACGGCACTGATCGTCTCCACCGAGTTGACTACGGCCGCCTAGTCCTGTTTCGGCATGCCGGGAGAGAGCGACAAAACCATGTCGTTCGGGTTAGTACTCTTGCTTGCAGGGGAAGTCCCAGGCTACGCCCGTCGTGCCTGATGGAGGTCGGCGATGAGATACCACATTGATCCATACGAAACTCCTCACACCGCTCGCTTTCTTCGCACCATCATTCCGAATATTCGTCGGAAAGGCGAGTAATGGCATCTTCTAGCCTGCTCACGCCCAGTTCTGCCCATTCAAGATTGAAAACGGCGCTCTGGATATGCCTTGGTGTTACTACGCTCTTTGTCTTTATAAGTTCAGAAGCTCTTCTCCTCACCGATTACCCGATGTATCACGCCTACCGTCTGCAGGTCATCGCCGACCGCCACCTCCTCATCCCCCATACTCTGTCCGGTGTCATCGCTCTTGTAGCCGGCCCTTTACAGTTCTCGTCGCGCCTTCGACAGCGCTACTTGAAATTCCATCGCGTTCTCGGCCGCATCTACGTCGTCTGCGTCTTTATCGGTGCCTTGACCGGGATTGCCCTCGCTTCGGGCCGCCCCGGCTTACCAGGAACCTCGATGCAGGCCGCCGCCTGGATCGTGTGCACCACCGCCGCCTTCATCACCGCGCGTAATCGTCAAATCGTCCAGCATCGCCAGTGGATGGCTCGTTCTTATGCAGTCACGTTTACCTTCGTCTCCAGCCGCGTACTCAATCTTTGGCCCCGCTACTGGAGCCACCTTGGAGACACCTTGTCTGCCGTCGGCGTCATCGCTTTTACGCTAGTTTCCCTGCTTGCGGTCGACGTCGGCCTCAGTTGGCGCGAACTCACCACCCGTGGTACCTGATGTCCGGCTATGAGAGCTATCCAATGAACCCACTCGCGCCCCTCGGGAAACGGAAACCTGAATCGAATGAGACTGCAAAAACTAAATATCGGCATCATCGGCGGCGGAATAGGCGGGGTTGCAGCGGCGGTGGCGCTCCACCGCGCGGGCATTGCAGCAACCGTCTACGAGAGAGCTTCCGAGTTCCGCGAAGTCGGCACCGGCATGATGCTCTGGCCCAACGCCACGCGCATTCTGAAGGAGTTCGGGCTGCTTGAAAGAGTAGCGGCAGTGAGCGGTTCAACCCAGCATTTTCTCGTCCGCTCCAGTGCGGGTGCGATCCTGATGGATATTGGGCTGGGACAGTTTGAGGTGCCCGCGCTTTGCACACGCCGCTCGGACCTGCTGGATGCGTTGCTATCGGCACTCCCGCCGGGACAGATCCGCCTCGGCCACGATTTCGAATCCTTCGAGCAGCGCAAAGCCAGCGTCATAGTTAATTTTTCCGGGAGTGTGTCCGGAGCAGCTGTCTCCGCGCAACACGACTTCGTTATCGGCGCCGATGGGATCCGATCGCGCGTACGTTCCCAGCTTCTAGGCGTCCAAGAACCCATCTACCGCGGCTACACCATCTGGCGCGGGTTAGCGCATCTTAGGGGCGCTGTTCCATCCGGCTCGAACAGCGAAACCTGGGGACGAGGAAAGCGCTTCGGCATCCTCAATACTGGCGGGGGCCGGTTCACCTGGTACGCCACGGCAAACACCGATTCGGGCCATATCGATTCTCCCCAAGGGCGCCAGGGTGAACTCCTGCGAATGTTTGCTGGCTGGCACAATCCGATAGAGCGTCTGATCGAGGGGACGGACGAGGGCAGCATTCTTAAAAATGGCGCTTATGATCTCCCACCGTTGAAGCGGTGGGGACATGGACGAATCATGTTGCTGGGTGATGCTGCCCATCCGTGTACGCCAAATCTCGGATTGGGAGGTTGCATGGCTCTCGAAGACGCGCTTGTACTTACAAAATCGTTTTGCAGCGAGGCATCTCCCGAATCGGCTCTGCGCCGCTACGAATTGCTGCGCAGCGTGCGCACCCGCCATGTACAGCAACGCTCGCTTCTGATGGGCAGAATCGGGCAATGGGAGAATCGGGTTGTCGCGGGCGGACGCCAAATGGTGACCAGTATGCTTCCGTGCGCGATTTTTGAACGTAATTTGCGAAAGGTCTATTCCTATGCGACGTAGAGTCCTAGCCGGCCGCCTAGGCTGCGAGGAGAAAATGAATCGGCAACAGCCGGGTATTCCTCCACTCTGCATGCTGGTTCTCGTATCTGCCATATTTGCTTTGGTTTCGCCTATGGCGGCCCAGCGAATCGAACTGAAGTTGGATCCAGCGAAAACGCGAATCGACTGGATCCTCGGCGCTACTATGCATGAGGTGGAAGGCACTTTCCGGCTGACGTCGGGCGATATCGTGTTTAACCCTCAGGCCGGAGAAGCCAGCGGACAACTGATCGTTGATGCTTCGAGTGGTGAGAGCGGGAATAAAAAGCGTGACGCTGATATGCATAGAGACGTTCTGGAGAGCGCGAAGTATCCTCAGATCGTTTTTTCTCCTAAGCACGTGACCGGATTTGTGCCTGGTCAAGCATCGTCAACGGTCCAACTGGCCGGGATTTTCACGATCCACGGCGCGTCCCACGAACTCACCCTTACAGTGCCCATCACCGCGAATGGTACATCCGTCGAGGCCCACACCAAGTTTTCGATCCCCTTCGTAGACTGGGGCATGAAAAATCCTAGCGTCATGTTTTTAAAGGTCGATAAAGTAGTGCAGCTCAGCATTACCACAATCGGCCAATTGCAACCGGTCGCGGGTCCTTAACCACTGCAAAATTGGCGTGCAATCACTGCGATTAAGGCGCGCAAGGACCGTGCTAGCAGAATTCCTTGGCACCGAGCCAAGCACCCCTCGATGGCAGACGTGACATCTCAGGCTTGAGGAACACCCGTTGCGGGAGCGCCTCAAGTTGGCATGTCTGAACAGCATGCCGCTCCGGATGCGATGAATACCTGCAGGATACGCAGACGGTGGGCCTAGCTGCGTGGTTCGCGGCCAGCACTTGAGTGGGCATCGTGATTGAGCAGAACTTCGAATGTCAGCCAATTCCCGCGCTTCCGATCATTTCAAGAACGGCCGCTTCTTCAATCCTGGAGCGCCGCCACACAGTTTCGCCAAGCTTCTCAAGTGGGTCACTCATCGGAAGAGGGGGCCATGGCCCAGATTCGTCACCAGCCCTCCCGGACCGAGGCCCGCTGTTCGCGTCAACAGCAGCCAGCTTCGCGTTACGTTTGTGAATCACTCGACGTTCCTGCTGCAGAGCGAAAGCTTCAACATACTCACTGATCCTGTGTGGTCCAATCGGGCTAGTCCCGTTTCTTTTCTCGGCCCCCGGAGGCACCGGAATCCAGGAATTCTTTTCGAGGATCTTCCTCCCATTGACTGCATTCTCATCAGCCACAATCACTACGATCACCTCGACATTTCGACCTTGAAAAGATTGGCAAACCAACACCAGAGTGCGGTGTTCTGCCCGCTCGGGCTGGCCGGACTCCTGGGTAGGGCCGGATTCAAGGAGGTCTACTCGCTCGACTGGTGGCAACAGCATGCGTGGAAGGGCCTACGCTTTCACTGCGTGCCGGCCCAACACTTTTCTTCCAGAACGCCCTTTGACAGGAACCGCACGCTGTGGTGTGGATGGGTGGTCGAATATGCCGATGAACCCGTTTACTTCGCCGGCGATACCGGTTTCGGCAATCACTTCGCCGCCATCAGCGCTCGGTTCGACGCGTTCCGCCTCGCCTTGCTTCCCATTGGTTGTTTCAAGCCTGAGTGGTTCATGGGACCAATGCACATGACGCCGGAGGAAGCCGTCGAGGCCCACCGCATTTTAAACGCGAGGACCTCGCTCGCGATGCACTTCGGAACCTTTGCGCTCGCCGATGACGGCGAAAAGGAACCCACTTGTCGCCTGAACGCATGTCTGGGATGGTCAGAGGATGTAAGGGAAATCTGGACTCTGCGTGAGGGCGAGTCTCGAAATGTACCTCGGTCGGCGACAAACCGCTCAGAATGCTAGATTCGCCAGGCATTGAGGGGGCTATTAGTTGCACAGGGGTCACGAACAGGGTACTGCCATCTGTCTATAACCGGCCTACCTGTGGAAATGAATTATTTGGCGTTCCGATTTCCGGAGTTCGCTCCCGGATCGTCGGCAATGCGGAGGTTCCTCCAGAAACGGGCTTCATGCAGGTAACCGGATTGGTAACGGAAAGTCGCTTGCAGCACTAATATTCCGCGGCTCGACGTCATCTTTGACGATCACAGTTGATCCAACAGTGATTGGGCGATTCCAGTTCCAGAAGTAGCCCGTTCATGAGCCGACATCAGAGCCGAGCGTGGACGCCGCCTTAGCAACTCTCGCAAACAAATCGGCGGCGTTCATCCGTTTGCAGTGTTCCTCGAAACCCGGCAAAGGTCCGTGCCAGCAAAGGTGCTCAATCCTTTCTAAGACGGGCAAGTCCGTGCGCAGTGTGGCCAGATTGCGGAAGAGCAGCGCATCTTCCCAAGCGCTGAAGAGCGACTCTGAAAGCGGGCGCGCCTTGCGGATCGAAGGATGCCATTCATGCCAATCCTTCGGCACGTGTTCGAGGTGTCCGTAGTGGGACAAAACCGCCGCCGCCGCCTTCACACCCCAGCCCGGAATCCCCGGGAAGCCGTCTGCGCTATCACCGACAACGGCAAGATAGTCGGGGATCGATTCTGGTTTCACTCCGAATTTCTCCACCACGCCAGTTTCGTCACGTACCACGTTGCGCCGGCGATCAAGTTGGACCACTCGCGTCCCGGTTACGCACTGGCCAAGATCTTTGTCTGGTGTACAGATGAAGACTTTGCCGACACGTTCATCCTGCGCCGCCTTGTGTGCAGCTGAGGCGAGTGCGTCATCAGCCTCGTATTCCACCATCGGCCATACCGGAACTCCCATAGCTTGCAGCCCTTGCTCCAGGAGCGGGAATTGGGAGAGCAACTCGGGCGGCACGCCCTCGCTGGTCTTATAACCGGGATAAAGGTCATTCCTGAACGATTCCACAACGTGATCGGTTGCGACCCCAATGTGTGTCGCCCCGCCTTCGATCATCGACAGGACGGATGTCAGAACGCCACGTACTGCGGCGATCTCTTGGCCCTCTCCATCAGTCGCAGAGGGCAAGGCGAAGAAGTGCCGGAACAACTCGTATGTGCCGTCGATTAGGTAAACGTCCATAAGTTCCGGCTTCGCTTCACAGCCGAAGCTATTCGCTCCCACGCAGTACAGCACAACATTCTGCCATGTGCATCAATCCTCCCCAAAACCTCCCTAAACCCGGAGTCTCCCTATGAACAACCAACCCTTCCGTACTCTCTGCGCCGAACTGCGCGATGGCGACCCGTTTTGCCGTTACGTTACTGTCCATCGCAGCCACATTGAACTTCTGCTGGAGCAGAGCGCTGAACGAACGTCACAGCTCGCCATTGCTCGCGAACTTCTGCAACGTACACGGACCGAGTTGCTCCATGCGTGGAACGCGGACGAGAACTCTCTTGAGTCATATCGGGAGGCGGCGTTGCAATCGATTGACGAATGCTTGGCTCGCTCGCGGGCAGCGGTTCGGATGTACCGTCACTCCGTCCGTCGCCAATTCGTAGTCGCCTTACGCAGTCTGCTTACTCGCACCCAGGCGACTCTCAACACCGATGCCAAGAGGGAGCGGGAGCAGAAGCGCAAGCAGGTCGCGGAGACCGTCGAGGACATGGGCGAAGGATTGACTATTGTCATGGAATCTCTCGACAGTCTCCTGGCGCAGCTTCTTGCTCGTGAAGAAATGGAAGCTGCGGTAAAGAACGACGCCGAAGCCAGAGCCGCTAGTCCTCTCTCCTCCATCCTCTTTCGACCCCATTGAACAAAGGACGCACACTCTCAAACCCAACTCGCCAGGAGCAGCTATGGCTACCCTCTCATCATTACATACGTACATGGCTCACCACTCTGTGGAGTTGGGAGAGCGGATTCTTGCCTCGTTTCCTCCGCTGCACAGCCCCGATGATCCGCTCTCACCGCATCTATCAAGACTGCTGCGCCAGCCCTATCCGGCACAGTCCTTGGCCATCATGGGCGTTGCCCAGCGGTGGCAGATTGCACGCGGCGCTCATGTCGTAGCTGAGTGCGGAGCCGGCAAGACTTTGATCGCGCTTGGCATGATGTACGTCCATGCCGATGGCCAACCGTTTTCGGGAATTGTCATGGCTCCGCCGCACTTGGTGGAGAAGTGGGCGCGCGAGACCTTCCTGACACTTCCTTCAGTACGCGTGTTCATGATCGACGATATGCGCAACGGGGGCGATCCCAAGTTGCCGCATGGAGTCAACGAAGTCCGGATGCGCCGTGGGGAGATCGTGCGCGAAGGCCTGCACACCACCTTGCCTGACATGCGAACGATGGGGACCGAGGGATGGCGAAACATCTGTCCCGGGCCTTCGATCTTCATCCTCGGACGGGAGCGGGCGAAGCTGGGCTATTTCTGGAAGCACGCTTATCTCAAGGGCCGGTCCGGAAAGCATCTCGGTTTGGTGTTGAATCCAGATACATGCAAGCCGATCTCGACCGATGACGAGTATCTCGATGTCCGCGACTTCGACAGGAAACGGCTACATGAGTTCGTGGACAGAGAGAAGAACGGTACCACGCTCCACTCTCCGCTTTGGCAAGCGGACCGCAACAAGATTCAGCGTATGGCGCCCGCTGATTATATGGGCCGCTACATGCCGGAGTGGTTCGACTACGCCATCGCCGATGAGGTGCACCAGCTGGCCGGCGATACCGCACAAGGGAACGCCCTGGGTGTTCTCGCCCGAGTCGCAAAGCGAGTAGCCGGACTGACCGGGACTCTCTTGAGCGGCTATGCCGACGATCTGTACAACACGCTGTTCCGCGTCGATGCAAAGCGGATGGTGCGGGACGGCTTCACTTGGGGCTCGTCCGGCAAGGAGCGCTTCACCCAGCAGTTTGGGGTGATCGAGACCATCGAACGCACCAAGATCGAGGACAACGCCTGCTCCAAGAAGAACAAGACCGAAGTGACCATTCGAAGGAAGCCCGGAGCATCGCCCCTGCTGTTCGGCAAGTACCTGATGGACACCTGCGCTTTCGTTTCTTTGGAAGACATCTCGGATGCGCTTCCGGCATATCGGGAGGATGTTGTCTCGGTCGACCTTGCCGGCAAGCTGAAACACGCTTACGAGCAACTGCAGGACGACATCACTGCCACCCTGCAGGAACATCGGGGAAACCGAAGCGTGCTGAGTACCATGCTCAATGCGCTGCTGGTCTATCCCGATCATCCCTACGGGTTGGGAACGCTCTATGGCTCCCGTTACAACCCGGAGACCCAGCAGCGGGAGAGCTTCGTCATCGCCGAGACCGAAGACTTGGACGAAGGCGAGGTGTATCCCAAAGAGAAGGCGCTGATTGAGGAGATTCAATCCCAATTAGCACGGGGCCGCAAGTGCCAAGTCTTCGCCGTTTACACCAACAAGTACGATGTGACGGCACGCTTGGAAAAGCTGCTGCGAGCCGAGGGCATTCGTTCCGCCGTGCTTCGGGCGAGCGTCCCCACCCATAAGCGGGAAGCCTGGTACCGCGAACAGTTGAAGCGCGGTATCGACGTCGCCATTTGTCATCCCAAGCTGGTCGAAACCGGACTGGACCTGGTGGAGTTTCCCACCATCTTGTTCCACGAAACCGGCTACTCGTTGCACACCTTGCGGCAGGCCAGCCGGCGTTCGTGGCGCATTGGTCAGAAGCGCCCGGTGGAAGTGAAGTTCTTCGCCTACAGCGGGACGATGCAGGAAGCCTGTCTGCGGCTAATGGGCAAGAAACTTCTCGTGGCACTGGCCATGGAAGGCAAGTTCGCCTCCGAAGGATTGCAAGCGTTGGATGGCGATGATGACATGCTGACTGCCATGGCGCGTGAGCTAGTACAAAACCGGGGCATCGGCGAGTCAGCCGATCTTCTGTGGAAGCGGGTCGGTGAATTCTTGCCATCAGCGGCGCCGAACCTTGAAGCAGAACCGGACCTGAACCAGGCTGCTGATGAACCGCTGCCAAACTTGTTTGGTTCACCGGCCACCTCTCGTTGGACTGTTCCTCCCACCAATTCAGATCCAACCTCCAGCCCCACGTTGCAGCTGTCGCTGTTCTAGAACCGACTCGTAAGCGGCTGTACCCCTCATTCCACTCCCATGAAATGCCATCGACTGAGCCTTGCCGATGCCGGCAAGTGTGCGCCGAGTCCTCGATCTCGCTGGTGCTCGTATTGCAAGCGCAACGAGCACCACCTGTGCTCGGGTTTTCGGCGCGTCAACCACGGTCTTACCGCCCGTTGTGAATGTCCTCACCGCGAACGGCACGACCGAAATCCGGCGGCTGGCCCAGAACCAGCCGCTGCCCTTGTTTCGTGGCTCACGCCCCCACTGCATTCCCAAGGAGATTCCATTCATGCTCACAACCGTTGAGTCCAAGAACGAAGCCGTCGCAAAACTTGGCGCCCTCATCGAGCGTGGACGCTCGCGCGCCGCCAATGTTATTGACCATGTCATGCGCCATCAGCCGACCGATCGCCTGGTGCGGGGCGACGCTCTGCAGTTCCGGGCAGCTGAGAATCTGCCCGAAATCCTGATCACCTTGCCCGACCGGGAACAGGAAAAAGTCGACCAGACGCTGCACCGCAATGCCATCTATCAGATGGCCCAGACCACCGACATGCCAGTGAAGTTCCTCGACAGCCTGCAAGCAGTAGCTGAATCGTGGGGACGCGAACTCCTGGCCCACAATCTGCAAACTGTTTTCAACCGACGTTTTGCACAAGAAGCGCTACCTTCTGCGTTCGCTACAGCAGGAGGTTCGCGGATTTCTCTCAGATTCCTATCGTCGCATTGACTCCCGGCCTGTGGTAGAAGCCTTCGCCACAGCAGTGCAGGAAAAGGGAGCGCTGCCTTACGAGGGCTACGTTACCGACACCAAGATTGCCATCCAGGATCATGCCGGAAGTATACGAGCCGGTTCCGGGTGAGGTCGTCGCCTATGGGCTCTCGCTCGAGAACTCCGACTTTGGGAATGGAGCGCTATCGGTCCGCGCTTACCTGCTGCGCATCTGGTGCACCAACCTGGCAATCACTCAGGAAGAAATGCGGCAGGTGCACCTTGGCAAGCGGCTGGACGAGTCGATGATCTACTCCGAACGGACGTACGAGTTGGACGCTGCGGCCACCGTCAGCGCGTTGAAGGACGTCATCCAGCGGCAACTCGATGCCGAACAGCTACAGCAGCACATGGAGCTGATCCGCCGGGCAAGTGACAAGCCAGTAGACGCCAGCCAAGCTCGGGACATGCTTCGGAAGGCTTTGCAGAAGCACGAAGCCGATTTGGTGGTGGAAGCCTACAACTCAGCCGATACGGTGAACATGCCGGCGGGCAACAGCATGTGGCGGCTCTCGAATGCCATTCCCTGGGTGGCGGGCAAGACCGAAGACGCCGAGCGGAAGCTCGAAATCAGCAAGGTCGCCGGGCAGATACTCAGTCCGGCGTGAAGAATTAGGCGGGCCTCTTCGGCTCGCCTTCTCGATTTGTTTCAGCCGATAGACGCGGTTCTCATACGGTTGCGGTCAAGGTGTACTGCCGCGCAACCGGGGAGACAAGTTTCAGTCTTCCGTGACCGGGATTCGTTTTATATGAAACCTTTAATAGCCCGGCTCCTTCCAGCAGTCCCAGATCACGATCGACGGCGCGGCGATTTCGCCCGAGTCTTGCTGCCAGATCGCCAATCGGCGTGCTCTTCCTGGACTTTACCTCACGTAGCAATCGGAGCCGCTCCGCCGAGAGACACTGAGCCATGTCCTCGGCCTTAGCGAAATTGACGATGATTCCAGCCTCGATCGCGTGGCCGCGATCCAGCATCTTCGCTTCAGCTTTGGCACGGCGAAAAAAGCCTTCAACTCCATCCGCCGTGATCTTGACCTTGACTTTATTTGCCATCTTCTATCTCCCAGAGTTCCTCAACTTCTCTTTGAAACTGCTCCACTAAGTTCTCGTAGTTGGTGAACTCGAACGGCGATGTCTCCCAGGAAATGGCGATGATGATAGCCATGCTGGTCGTCATAGCCAAGCACCCTTCCGTTATCGGCAGAGCATATGCGAGGGTTAATGTAGGCGAGAGCGTACTTGGTGATCTCACCGTTCTCCAGCCGCACTTCGCGCTTCAGGTAGCCGCCACGGCGCTTGCCCGTGAGACGCGCGACCTCTTTGAGCTGCTGCACGCCCGACTCAGGTTTCGGCTTCCTCGGCCCCAAACTCATCCTAGCAGTATAGACATAAAATGTCTATACTGAAGATCCGGAAGTCGCCAGTCAGGACGTTGACGGTATGCGACATTTGTCGCTATGATTGGCGACATAATGGTAAATGAGCTCAGAGCCGTAATCCATGAGCTGGGGGGCAAGCGCACCCTGGGACGCTACTTGTCCACCGATCGAGATTTGCGCGAAGCCATCCGGGAGGGCTTTCGTCCTGCTGTGGTTGAGGAATTGATGCACGCCTCCGGGCTGACCCTCAAGGAACTCGCCAGCGCGCTCGATCTTTCGCCTCGAAGCCTGCAGCGTCGCCGCAGTAGCGGTCGACTGGCACGCTACGAATCTGATCGCCTTTACCGGCTAGCCCGCATTGTCGCCATTGCGAATGAGTATCTCGGGGATCGTGACCGTGCCCTACGCTGGCTTAAGCATCCCAATCGTGCCTTGGGCGGTATCGCACCGGTCGAGGCCATCGATACGGAGCTCGGCGCTCGGCAGGTGGAAAACGTTCTCGGACGTATCGCCTACGGCGGCATCAGTTGAGCCGAGTTTATCGGGTCTTGCGTAGGGCATACGCCCGCTCGCCATTCGATGGAGAGGGCGCCTATCGGTTTGGCGGACGCTGGTCCAGTCCAGGCGTCCGCCTGAGCTACACCTCGGAACATCAGTCCTTGGCAATGCTGGAATATTTTGTCCATCTCGACAAGGACGACCCGCCAGAGGATCTTGTTCTTGCCATTGCGGAAGTCCCTGATGACGTGCTGAGGGAGCAAGTCGATGTCGACGACCTTCCGGACAACTGGCGAGATGAAGCCGCTCCGCCTGAACTCACGCGGTTTGGTGATGAGTTCGCGGCAAGCGGCAAGAGCTGCCTGCTCTTTGTGCCATCGGTTCTCGCAGCTCACGAGAACAACTGTCTGATGAATCCTGACCATCCGGATTTCGCGAGAGTCGTTGTCCAATCTCTGGAGGCGCTCAATTACGACCCGCGCATGTTCAAAAAGCCTGCCCACAAACTTGGAAGAAGATAGCTAATCACGAAGCACTTGAAGGCGCATCAAGTCCGCCAATCGAAGGCTGGAGTGCCACTCGCGAGCAACACGAAACTCAATCCAGCTACTCTGGCCAGCTTACCTCTAAGTTATTGCGCGAGTGATTAACTTTTTTCTTGCCTTTTGCAAGCGCCTCCTGTTTTTATAGTTCGCAACATGCCGCTTCTTCGACCCTCAAATCACGAAAGGAGACGAATCGGATTCGGTATTTGGGCCCATGAATATTCTGAGCAACGCGCAACAACGATCACCCCCGGCAACGTTACTTGTGGCCGGAAAAAGCGCTAAGCCTCGTTCGCTCAACCCGCATTCCCAAGAAGGACGGGGCTGCGGTCGTCAAACAACTGCAGGAAATCACCAACTATTCCGAGAAAGTATGCTGGCGGCTGGCGGAGAGAAACGGCTTCCTGCGGCCCCATCACCGTCGCCATGGAGCCAGGAAGATGTCGCCAGAATCCTCAAGATGTGCGAGTCGGATCGTTCGGTAGCCGAGATCGCGGAGGAGTTTGGCACCACGGTTCGAACCATCCACCTGAAGATCATCCGCAACGGCAGGAGAACGGAACGAAGTGGGTCGATCTACACCGTTTCCCTTATCGCCGCTGTACTACGGGTTACGCGAGCCACCGTCAGACAGTGGCATGCAGACGGCAAGCTGGAGCTTGTATCAGAACCCAGAGGCAGCATCACCGTTCAGTTCGCAGAAGATGAGGAATTCGAACGGTTCTGCCGAAAAAACCATAACTGCCTGATCTACGAAGTCGGAGGACGGATCGCTCCACGCGAACGCATTCAGTTCTTAAAAGAATTCGTCATGGCGGCCGAGGTGCCGGATGACCACACCGCCCGCAGCCATAAACGCGAGCGCGAAGCCTTCGCCCAGCAGATGAAGCCCGAGGCTGAGGACGAAGACGACGACGAGAATAATGAGCGGTACGATCTGGACTAATCTTGCGCGCAATACCAAGTTCGCCGCGGAGTTCCTTTCTGCGGCCAGATGGCAGAGCCGTTAAGGTCTGCCGGCCAGCGAAGGTGCGGTAGGGTTTGCACACGCTGAGCTGATCCTGCAAGACGAGAAATTCACATCCTGTGATTAGGGTGAGGGCGCTCTTACGAAAAGGGGCGCCTTTTCCGTTTGGGCGGCGACGCGAGAAATCGCCGCAACTGACGATTCCAGAATTGACAGCGCTATTCCTGTGATTCCGGAATGGCATTCCTAGGAATTGCGATTGCGCTCAGGCTAGCTGCCAGAGTCTGGTAAGGCGAGCCCTGGGGCTTCAGGTCGGCAACACACACCGTAAGACTGCCAGAGGCGAAACCACGGGCTGTGCGATAGCGCCTCGTCATGCCTGCGATTCGCCGCAGCTATATCACTTGCACTCAGCGGCCTAGTGTCGGGAAGCGAGGAGATGCGTTCCAGCCATTCAATCTCGGCAATGGTCCGTTCTGCATCCATTCGTTTACATCATCCAACACGAAGCAGGAGTGGTCAAACTCACCATCCCTCGTTCCTGCTACACCCTCTGCAAGCAATGACCTCGCGGAATTCTCGCCTTTGACGATTCCGGGATAGAGAACAACACCGCACTACCTACGATTCCGGAATTGTCATTCTCGACGATTCCGCAACCTCACTGCTGATGGCTTGTGGATCCTTGGGGAACTTGCGGCAGCGGTTCACCGGCGAGACGCCGTTCGACAAGACGGGCAAGAAAATCTGCAAATGGCCGGATATCTTCACCGACGCTCGCTTTTTCGAGCGAGGCCATATAAGCTTTGCGTTCCGGCAGCGGGATCACGGTCCACGGATATCCGCCAGAGGCCATCATGGTGTTCATCAAAAATCGCGCCATGCGGCCGTTTCCGTCCATGTAGGGATGGATGAAGACGAAGATGAAGTGCCCGAGAACGACACGAACCGCACGGTCGCTTTCTTCGGCCAGCAGGTCGAAAAATGCAGGCATCGCGTCCCTCACCGCGTCGCGGTTCAGAGGCACGTGCATGGATTGGCGGATGTAGACCTGTCCGTTGCGATAACCCGCGAGGTCGGAGGGCTTGAGAATGCCGGCAGTGACGCTCGGCGCGAACATTTCGCGATACCACTGGCGATGATCTTCTTCGGCAACGGTACCCGGATTTTCACCCTTCAGGACGCGGCCTATGCTCTTCTCGACGGCCAGAAACGCCTGCCAGTAGCCGCGCGCTGCCATGGCGTTCGTCTGTTCATGATCGTGCTGGTTCACTTCCGGATTCCACGTCCGGCTGCGCACCCGCTCAATCAATTCTGGGGTGACGCGGTAGCCCTCGATGGATAGCGAGTGGTAGGCGTCCGCTACGTACGCCTCCTGAACACCCTTCATGTAAGCCCCTGAGTCCCGGGCCAGGCCCGGCGCTGCAGGGAATCGCTCAATGATGGGCTGGCGCATCTTGTCCCAAAGCAGCCTTATACGGTTCACGTAAGGCGATCTTTCGCGGGCCGGCAGCGAGAGGGATGGTCGGTCATTGAACGGATCGGATTCGCGGACGTCATAACCCGCCGCGGCCATCGTCTTCACGATCTCATCGGCCAGCTTGTCTCGGCCGCTATTGCGGAACGCACCCGCCAGCCTGCCGGCGATCACGCTGTGACCTCCTTCCAGCAATCGTGCCAGCAGCCCTGAAGCGTCGTGCACCATCGCCAGCGCCGTCCGCAAATCCGTCGCGTGGCTAGCGAAATATTGCGGAGAGCTTTCGATCAGAGACGATTCCAGCGAGAAAAGCCTCAGCCCTTCCTTTTCCTCGCGTTCGGCAAGTGCGGGTAATGCCGCCCGCACGTCCAGCAACGACGTGCCGTGCGGAAGCGGTACAACCTTGTTGCCGGCTTTTGGAGACCTGACGACCAGCTGACGCGGAACCCTCCAGTTGGCGCCGTGGAGGGACAGCGACTGCTCCGGGGACAGGCTCCAGTTCTTGCCGAAGCGTAGTTCCAGATAAACGGCAGCGAAGCGCCAGAACGATGCATACCAGGAAGTGCTGTCGCCTTCCTTCTCCTCTGGCCGGCTCGGAACATACCAACCCTTCATCACCTCGCGGAGAAAGCCGTTGGCCTTGAGGCGCTCCCTGTGGGTGCGCGGCAAGTCCTTCGCTCGTATGGCCGCGCCGCCATCTACGTTTTGAAGCTTGTGTAGGAGTTCGAGCGACTCCGCGAGTTTTTCAGACGGTTTAGCCACGCTGTATACCCCGTGCGGTCCTTAGGTTATTGCGCTGTACAGATATTAGGGTTTCATGCCGGAGGATTATTAGGTTATTGAGTTGTACCATTATTAAATCATTGTGTCGAGCGGTATTTAGGCTCTCTGACATATCAACCTTCCACATAAGGGGACGCTGTCGCGATCTCTGGCTGCTCATCATCATCATCATCAACGTCATGCTGCGGATGCAGGTTCGTGAATCATTGAAGTGGATCTTCACCTCCGCCTCCTGAGAGACCTCCCAGGCCCTCGCTCTTAATCCCTCCTACAAACCACTCCTACAAACATGGGTTCGAACGCGTTACATGAACAAGTTGATGGGCCCGGTGTTGCTGGTTGTGGGTCTTGTTCTGCTGGGAATCATTCGGCTGCCCTCTTGGAACCTGATAAAGGGTGAGAAGCTTCAAGCGCGCGATCACAAACGAGGGACATGGGGCTCCGGGGCCCTCGGCATGCTGTTCGCGCTGTCGTTTTGTCCGACCTCGGCAGGGCTGTTTTTCGGAAGCCTTATTCCCTTAGCGATCGGCGCGAAGTCTGTCGTCGTGTTACCTGCCCTTTACGGATTGGGGACCAGCATTGCCCGTGTTTGCTTTCGCTGTCCTGATCGCGCTCGGGGCCAAGACAGTTGCGGTGGCGTTTCAACGCCTGACTAGGCTGGAAGTGTGGGCGCGAAGAATCACCGGAGCGGTATTCATCCTGATCGGGATCTATTTCTGCTCCACCTACGTTTTCAATGTTTCGATTACTTGATCCGCGCAGTCTTGCAGAGCCAAAGCGGACACGAGAGGACTTATTTCAAAGACTCTAACACTGCTGGCTTGGCGATCGGCTATGCCCAGTCCATAGTGACCGACTTCAACCAAACCGAACTCGCACGGCACAATGAAGTGCCGCCCTCCACCATACTTCTGGACCGGGCATGGTTTAATCCCAACCTCGATTCGCAATGGTTCATTGTCCCCGGCATTTGCGGCGTACTCACCCTTCTCGTAAGCCTGCTGACGACGGGTCTGTCGGTCGCGCGCGAACGTGAGATGGGTACCTTCGATCAGCTTCTCGTCACTCCGATGAAACCAACGGAAATTCTCGCCGGGAAGGCGTCGTGATCTTGATCTGCGACCGAGCCGTTATGGCATGCCATACGACTTCGTTCAAGGTCGCGGAATCAACGCTGTCAGGAACGTCGAAGTTCATCTTTTCGACGCGGGGGCCACACAGCTCATTGCAGCAACTCCGTAGCCGT
This sequence comes from uncultured Acidobacteriaceae bacterium, assembly GCA_963785825.1. Taxonomy (GTDB): domain Bacteria; phylum Acidobacteriota; class Terriglobia; order Terriglobales; family Acidobacteriaceae; genus Bog-257. The sequence continues at coordinate 204,762 of CAWAWQ010000007.1, forward strand.
CCCCAACTCCTTCAGGAATGTCCCTTGCGCTGCGCGCGTTCCCCGGCTCAGCCTGCCCTCCCCGCGATCCAAGTCAGCGAATCCCCTCTTGAGGACGAGCATCGGTATTCAATCGAGCTCCTTCGAGTGTCAGGAGAACAGGGGAGTGCATGAACTAGCCCCAGTTCCAGCATTACTCAGATTGAGCGGTGGCACAGGAATGCGGGTGCATAAATGGGTGCATAAAATCATGCCGAGGTGCATGATTTCGCCCGAACAGGGGCACTTAACAGCGATGTAAGCTATTGATTCCTCGCAACAGGACAGGTGCGGGTCGGGTTTTCAAGACCGCCTGTTTCAACCGCTCACACATCCCTCCGCGGTTGATAAGTCATTTGCTTACCCCATTATACGGCAGCGTTGAGTAGCTGCTGCCTGGCCTCGGGTGCATGTTTGGTGCATATTAGCGATTCCAGCGTCTTCATAGCCGCCACAGTGCGGTCGTCGACCCCAGTCCGCTTGATGTACGACTGCCGCGTCAATAACACGTCACTGTGACGCAGGATCGCCTGGATTACGATGTCGGATATGCCAAGGGCATGCAGGTCGCGCTGCGAATTGATGGCATTAGCTACCTTAAACAGCGCATTCAAGTCCCGCGCCATGCGACCGACATCGGTAACTGACGGCTTCCGGGGGCGGCTGGAATGAGACGGTTATCCACAGTTTCACCTTTGGCGGAGCGGGCGGAAGTAGTCCAACCTAGGGCGTGGTGCTAGCTAGACATGGCTGGGAATATTTATGGCACACGTCGGGCGGTGGATTGTACGGCTGCGGAGTGGTATACGAACTGACTCCTTCCGGTACGGAGACGGTGATCTACACGTTCACCTCGGGCAACGATGGATGCGCTCCCTATGCACGAGTGATCTTCGACCAGGCCGGAAACCTTTGCGGCGCCACCAGTTCGGGCGGCATAGGCGGAGGCGGTGTTGCCTTCGAGCTCTCGCCGGGGACGCATGGTTGGACCTATAAAGTGCTTTATTCGTTTTCCGGATCTCCATTCCGAAACGATGGACCTCAAGAATCGCTCGTAATGGATGCAGCGGGTAATCTCTATGGTGGCTTTCCAGTTAACGGTGTCGAACGGAAGTTGGGGCTACACGTCCCTCCACGACTTCACCGGCGGCAACGACGGAGGGCTCCCGGCCGGCGCCGTTGTCCTCGACTCAAACAACAATGTTTACGGCATGACCTTGTATGGCGGGACCTCGAATAAGGGCGTCGCCTACGAGATTGGTTCCTAAGTCAGCCGTCCCATGGCCCGACGTCATATGGCGACAATCTTAGCTGCGCAGTCGGATTCGGCCTTGGAGCGGTGGTGTCTTCAAGTTGACAAGCTCTGGCAGCGGCTGGACGTACACCTCCCTGCACGACTTTACCGCGGCGCTGACGGAGCAAGTCCAGACGGCAGCATGATACGGGACGCGGCCGGCAATCTTTACGACACAACGTCGATCGGCGGCGAGTATGGCTACGGTACCGTGTGGGAGATCACGCCATAAGGGGAACCCCACGTGCTCTGCCACCGCAGACTCTGCCCCGTGGTGCGCGGGGTAAGGCCAACTTTCTGCTGGCAGGCGGGCGAATACCGAGGCTTCCTAAGGAAGATCACTATGGATAAAGGCTTAGTTGGAGATCCACAAGAATTTGCTGCTGAGGACAGTACGGAGAGGGTAATGCCAGAGGGCATATGGGATGACACGCCTAAAACATTCCTCGACGAATTGAAATACTCAGTGTTTAAAAGAGGGTGGGTCAGATCGCTCTGGCTGTGGTATTGGCAGAGGCGGTTTGGCGGCTGATCAGCTCGCTGACCTGGAACTTCATAATTCCTATAGTAGGGAGGGCGCTCCATGGGCAGACAGAATCGGTACTTTTCGAAAAAGCTACCACCGACCCTATACCTTGGGAAGCTCTGTTTGGAATTTGCACTGATCGTGCTCGTCGTTGTCTATCTGAATCGCTGGATTCAGCGAAAGCCTAAGTCACCCGACCGGTCGGGCTAGTCATGTCCAGAGTTTCGGTCAACGACGTTACGGGCTCGGGACCTGAGCGATCAGCGAGCCGAGCTTTCTCGAAATTCTCGCGCCTCGGAGATCAGCCCTTTTCGGGTGCGCGGATCCTGAAACGCGCTGGGATCGGCAATGTATGCGGAAATGACCTCGTGCTCTCTTGGCAAGAGGATGTCACGCAGGAGGGTTAAGCCCTCTGACTTCAACTTGATCACAGACACCACGCTTATACCGAGTTGCGCTGCGGCGATTGTGGCAGCGGAGCCCTGTTCGCGATCAACCAGAACCACAACGGCCGGTATGGAGACGTCTCGCAAGTGGCGGTTCTTGATTTCCGCGGTGACTTGCCAATGAGCAATTTGCTTGCTCGTGAACTGAGCGGAAACGTCATCTACCAGCACTACCCGGGCTCCACTTCTCAGATCTCCTTCCACCATGGCGTGGTCACCATAATCTTTCGGCCGGGACGCCAAGTCATCCAGGGTCCTAATGCCGGGAAGCTTGCGCGTGTAGCACATTGGAATCCCTAACTGCAGAGCTGCCGCTGTTGCGAGCGGGATGCCAGCAGTGGCGAGACCCACGAGGTGGTCGCACGGTCCCACTTCGTTTTGAACGACCTCGGCAAGGGCATCCCCGACGAAACGAAGAACTTCGGGGTGGGACGGTATATTTCGTGCCTGGATGTAGAAAGGGCTCCACAGACCCGATACCAGCTCCCAGCCTTCGGGCTCGTCGCGAAGCCAAGTTCGAAACAGTCCGCGGCGATGCAGGTGATCGAGCAACGTGCGGCCGAGTTCTGTCCGGCGCCGCTGCCAAGACGACGATAACTCGCTTTGCGCCGAAAAAAGATCCGGTCTTATCCAAGGCTCGGGACTCAAAAAGCGTGCCTCCAATCAGATAGTATAAGTCCAGGTCCCCAAAAGTCAGCGCTTTGATTGGCATTGAGGAACGGCAGCATGAGGGCGCGCTCACGGGGGACCTGCGGGCCCGCCCCGACTGACATTTTTTGAAACTTATCCGCGACGCCGAAGGCGGTCGAGCATAGCGGCAATCGCGGTCACGCAGCGCAGCAGATTCCGGCAAATACTCCACCAGGCGACTCGGGACCAGCCAATAGCTGCCGCGCTCGTGCGACGTACGACGACCCCCAAGCGAATCCTGGGCTATTATCGTCGCCGCCGTCCGCATCTGAATTTGCTTGCTGGTTGTCGTCGCCCGTTCCCTATCCCTGAGCTATTCGAACCGACGACATCAATCGCAGCCAAAAAGAACCATGCAGGCTCACCGAAGGCTCAAGCTACTTGGCGACTCCGATACTCACTGCAGGTCACCGTGGCCTCAAACGGGTGCTTAGAACGGCGATTGAGAGGCCAAACATCGTAAACCCCCATATGGCCTCGGCCGCTGCGACCACCTTTCCGGCCCAGTTGGCAGGCGTAATGTCTCCATATCCGAGAGTAACAAACGTTACGATACTGAAGTAAATGGCGGTGATCCAATTACTGGCCGCTGCTTTCAACCACGCCATACGTTCGAGTCCTTCGGTTGGGACGTAGGGCCAGTTCTTAAACTGGATGGTTGGAAAGTGAAGTCTTGCCAACAGGTGTGGCATTGGAAGATACATCGCAGCAAAAAACAACACAGAAACTATACTCCAACCCAAAAGAATGATGGGCCGGTTACCATAATCGCATAGTCGGTAAAGGAGCCAGTAAGTTGATTTTTCTATCGGACTCAGCCTCCTTATGCGGACTTGGCAAGAACGGGCTTCCAGCTCATGTGCTGCACGTGCATGTCCGCTCTCTTGAAGTATAGAGGAAAGTCTTGCGAGTCGATTTTCGATATCGAGAAGAGCCTCAGGAGAACCCTTCAACCGCCTTGCGGCATTGGTAACCTGAAATCTCAGAACATTGTGCCAGATCTTCTCTTTATAACGGAGGTCGATAAGACTCCGACCCTTCTCTTCCTTGAGTTCGCTTCTGCGTCTATCAGCGGTGTTCGTGACGCGCTTCGCAAGCGCAACAGATAGTTTTGACCGTACTATCCAGGCGCGGATGCGGGACAGTCGTTTTTGGTCGGCGTTGAGCCTCGAGGCTATTCTATAAGTTGCATCTCCTGGCCCGCCCAGAGGTTCTACATGCGCCATAAGGTTAAGCTCGATTGTCTTCATAAGCGAGTACAGCGACTCGTCCGGCCTAAGGCGCCAGAGCAAATCTGCGCGCAACATATGAAACCACGCAAGGTTTCGCGGATCCCGATCTTCCAGTTCGGTTTGCAGCCGCTGATACCACTGGCTGATCCGCCGCACTACCTTATCGTTGGCGAACACTTTTTCGCGGATGGCTCCTTTTTTTAAAGCATCGTCAATCCAACTGACCAGATTCCAGGCTCGCTCGCCTTGGCTTTTTTGATCTTCTGCGCAATAGATATCGATGAAGTAGGGCTTCAACCGGGAGGACACATATTCTGCAGCAGACGCTGGTTCTTGGTCGAGTTTTTCGTCCTCGAACAAAGGCGGCCATGCTAATTCAGAGGAGACGCCAAACCTGCGAAGCGTTCGATCAAGGACCACGGTCGTGAAATGGGCTATATCGAGTTCGGCAATCTTAGGCTGATCCAACCCGGTGTCAATCTTCAGTTGGTCTATTTCGGCGTGGTCCTTCAGTTGGTCTGCGACGGGGTGATCCTTCCGCCGTTCTCTAGACCGCTTATGAACAGGCCTGAAATCCCCGAAGCGCGAAAACAGCAGGATTGGTGGAGGCGGATAGCCGCTACTCAAGACATGGTTTTCCAGGAAAAGGTAGCCGCCTTCACCGATCGCCGTTTCAAGTCTCGGCTCCGTAGCCGTTACTTCCGTGCGCACTAACGGTACGTGAACATCAACTACAAGCAACACGAATTCCATTGCAGCATCAGCGAACCTGTGCGCAGCTTCTGTGACAGACTCGCATTTCTCGAACGTATCGTCGGTCGCATGCACCAACACTTCCTTGAGTCGCCGACGAACCAGGTCCCGGTCATATGGATCAGCGCATACGACCATGATCCTCCGGCGTATGGGACGCGGGCTCACGATGCCGGCTCCCGCCCCATAATCAGCGGCAATCTCACGACACAACAAGCACTGTAGAGCTTATCCCCATTCGATTCGATTATCGGCTTATCGAATTCAACCCCTCCCATTTCTTGTAATGAAAGGTGAGCCCGGTTAAACCGTTCGTGCTTCAAGGCAAGGCCTCGAAACGGTTCCCGACCCTGGGCCGCGCGATTGTCAAGGAACTCAAGCCGAACGTAAAACTCTTCGTACTCTTCCCTTAGCCGGATTTTAAGCACCTGCCCGTCGGAACACACTTCGGTAGCCGTTATGATAATCTCTACGAGCGCAGAAACTAACATTTCTCGACACCCTTTTACCCACCAATGAATGGGCGGATCGTGGTCGAAATCCGGCTTACTCAGAAGCGATTTAGGTATGGCGCCAATCGCGCTCTTGAGCGCCTCGGCGAGATCTATTGCGTGGTCTTCTCCAATCGTGAATTGTCTCGATAGTTCATTTGCCTTCCTAACTACCTCATCGCATCCTTCTATTACATTTTCAACATCTTCTAAATCCAACTGGCACTTATCTATTTTCGTTCTTCTCGCCTCCGCATGCGCATTGCGAAGCAAACTAAGGGTCTTGCTTGGAAGTCCTCCAACCGTTTTGTTAATTAAGTCAGTTACGAGCGCATGTTCCGACATCTTGCTCCGTGCTCGCTCCAATTCCCGTTCCAATTCCTGTTGCCTTTTGTTCTGACTGGCTAAGTCATATAACTTCGCTTGCAAATGCATGATCCCGCCCAGTGCCCGAATATGGCCCGCTAGCCTCGTCCGTTTCTCAGGATCAAGTATGAGAGGAAGACTCATGGTCGTTACGAATAGCGGCTGACGGCCAACTAAGACCGGAACCGAAAATAGGTTCAATTTGTCATTTTCCCCTAAGCCCACCTCCTTCGCCGCACTTTCGTGGGCGTTTTTGGTCAACTCACCGAACAACTGACGGCGCTCCTCCGATAAGTCTGTCGGCAGAGGCTCGCTAGGCCAATCTTCTACATACAGCGACAGACCAGTGTCTGCTGGAAATGCGCTGAATAAGGAGCACGAATCCAGTTGGTAGTTGCTGATCCACTCAACATCCGACTCGGCCGACGTCTCTGGCCTCGAGGCGAGTTTCTTCCGCTCCTCCAAAAGCCGCTTCCGTTGCCCTTTCAAGAAAACAGGCATAACCTGAGCCAAAGCCAAATCCGCTGGTGCAGCAGGGTTGGGTGCGCGAGTCACCCAGAAGAACTGGTTCAAGAAGTCGTAATCGATCATCTTCTCGTCCCGGTGAGCTCTGAGCAAGCCCTTCAACCATTTGTCGAACAACTCGAAAGCATCCGCGAGAAATGTTCGGGAGTCGCTGTCTCTCAATCCGTTGAAGGGATCGGTGATTTCCTTGAAAGGGTCGGCCTTTGGCCTGGTATTCGCACCAGTTTCTAACGAGGTGTTCGCGGCGGAAATAATGTCCTGAACCGCTGCTCCGCCAGGGGATTGAGCAAACCACAGAGTCATTTCAGTCAGGGTGGCGCCGTTTTCCTGAAAAGGACGAGGATGTTTTTCGAAGGTAAGTCTTAGTCTCCGGTTGCTGGCGGAAAGCGCCGTGCGTACCTTGGTCCTCGCCGGCCCATTCCCTTCCGGGTACTCCCACCACCACTGGACACCATCGTAGTGTGAAGCAGGTTGGTCGTCCTTGCCCTTCCAGTCGCGGTGGTCCGCGTCGCGTTCTCGCGCTAGCGCGGAGGAAATAAGGTAGGGATCTTTCTCCGGTTCGACAATTGTGGCATCCAGCCGTGACGCGCCCAACGCAACCTGAAGTTCATCCAGCACGGTGAGCAATGGACTGCCGAGAAATGTCGGAGAGGCGAATACCTGCTTTAACCGTTCTGCTAGAGAGTCACCCATTGGCGTAGGCTCTTTCGTTGCTTGAGACTCGTATTCCAGGATTTATCAAATCAAGTGGAAATGCCGAGGAGCGGCAGCTACTCGAGGGTAATACCTTTGGTCTCGGGCAACAGCAACGTCGTCGCCAGCATGTCCACCCCGTAAATTGAACCAAGTACTATCGCCGTGACCTTGAAAGAATACGCCGCCGTCACGAGCCCGACAACAAACGGGCCGAAGCCACCGACCCCCCGGCCCAGGTTAAACAAAGTGTTTTGCGCCGTAGCCCGCGCCTCTGTGGGATACAACTCCGACATCATTGCGCCATATCCACCAATCATTCCATTCACGAACATCCCCATGACTGCGCCCCCAATGAGCAAAGCCAGCGAGCTTGTTAGATTCGAATAAACCAGAACCGAGACGGCGGCTCCTGCCTGATAAAGAAGGAAGATTGGCCGGCGACCATATCGGTCGGCCAGAAGACCGAAGAGCCAGATGCCGAAACTCATGCCCAGGATCGTTACGGCAGTCCAAAGCGAAGATCGCGTCAGAGAGTAACCGAACGACTCTGACAGGTAGCTCGGGAGCCATGTTATCACGCCGTAGTAGCCGAAATTTTGGACGCTGCACAAGATGAACATCCCAATGGTTGCCTTCGTCGATGCGCGATCCCTCACCAGGAAAGCCAAGGGTACTCCCTTAGCGGTCTCCTTTTTCTTGGTGAAAACATCGGGCTCTCCAAGGTAGCGGCGAAGGAAGAAAGAAGCCAGAGCGGGAAACAGGCCCACCGCAAACATGCCACGCCACCCAACCAGGGGCAAGAGCATTGGTGTCACTAGGGCTGCAAGCAGGACTCCCGACTGCCAACCGAGGGCTACATAAGAGGATGCGCGCGCCCGTTTTTCGGAAGGCCACGCTTCGCCCACGAGGGTCATGCCGATCCCAAATTCTCCACCCAGGCCAAGACCCGCGAGGGTACGGTACGCCGCTAGATCCCAGTAACCCCGAGCGAGAGCGCACATTCCGGTGAAAGCAGCAAACAACAAAATAGTCCAGGTCAGTACTCTGACGCGGCCGACGTAGTCGCTCAGGATGCCAAAACCCAGCCCACCGATCACAGCTCCTAGGAGCGTCCAGGTAACCAAGGATCCCGCCTCAGCTCCGGTTAGCCTCAAATCGGTCGCGATTGGCCGTAGAAGAAAACTGAGGATGAGAAGGTCGAAGCCGTCCATGGCGTAGCCAGCCACCGATGCAATCAGCGCCCGGTGTGCATAAGACATGGACGGGGAATAAGACGAATATCTATCGGTCACAGGAGTTCACAAAGAGCGCAAGTCCAGGTTGATGACGAAGCAACGAACGGTTGGGCATCCTCGGCCATGATTCCGGCGGCCGAAATCTCAGCCGGGTGGCCGGACCACGTCCGGCGTTGCGGCGCCTTCCTCGGACATTCTCAATAGTGCATAGTCGCTCTTCTAGTTGCCGGACAATCATCACGACGCTCCTCGTTCCCTGTGTTAATCTAGTCGACGCTGGGTACGATGGACAAGCGGACGACTGAAACACTTCTGGGTGTGCGGCGCCTGGCCAAAAGGGCGATCATAGATTACTTCGACGCTCGAAACTTCCTTGAAGCAACATCTACCACGATCACGCTCTTGACGGGAGCATGTGAGACCATCAGCACTCTTTTTGGCCTGAAGTACTTTGAACAGAGGGTCCACTTGGCTCAGACTGCCCAGCTCCAACTTGAGATGCTGGTTAAACTCCTGAGGCGTCCGGTATGGACTTTCGATCATAGTTTCAGGGCCGAACCGCGGGTCACTTCTCGACACCTAACCGAGTTTTGTCTCCTTGAGCTGGAGGCCCCGGATTTCGCTCTTGAGCAGATTATGTCGATTCAGGAGGCTCTGCTCCGAGAGTGCATTCGGAGTATGGTCCGTGAAAGGAGCGACCTTACCAGCCCCTTTCTGAAACGCATCGACTTTCTCACGGCCATTCATTTTCCATTACGAGTTGTTGAATATCGGGACGCCCTGCCAATTCTGAAGTCCCTGGGTAAACCGGTCGAGCCGGGTGGAGACATAGGTATGGAGGAGGAGCAGGCTTTACTTCGCCACTTCGGAAGCGATCCTTTTTTTCTAACGCACCATCCCACTGGCATTAAGTATTTCAACATGAAGCGGTCGGAAGACGAATCCTTCGTACTGAGCACTGACTTGATTGCGCCCCCTTTCGGAGAGATGTCCGGGGGCGCCGAACGGGAAGATGACTTTTGCAGGCTGACAAGAAATCTGTACTCCTCCGAGATGTGGGAGGACATACAGCGGTCGGGCCTCGACCAACGAGAATTCGATTGGTACCTGGATCTTTGGAAAGATGGGTCACCCGGACCTCGAGGTGGCTTCGGTCTTGGATTTGAACGCCTGGTCGGTTTCTTGACGGGATTTGAGGATATTCGTAGGTGCATCGAATTTCCACGAAACCGAGCGTGCGTTTCCCCGTGACGGATGGATGATGGAAATTCAATCACGATTCGTGCCGCTTTGCAGCCTTCTCCCCACGAACTGAGGTCAGAAGCTCAGCAACGGCCGCCGATTGACACCGCAGCCGGCACACGCCGGGTAGAAACGCTCCAGGTCACTCCGACGCGGGGTCACCCTATCCCTACAGAGTTGATGGTGGGTGACCTACGAGGGGCGTCTCCAGCAGTGATTCATCACCTCAAACAGGTCGCAGCAGTATCGATGAGGAGCCTCTGAAACTCTGCCACCAGCGTAGCGACAAATGCACTGTCTGAAGTAATGATGGCTTTCATGGGACCATCGGTGTCGTCGTACTCCCGGTGTTGCCACAACAGCTCTCCGATGTGTTCTGTACGGAGCCGGCCAGCATTAAGAGCGTCGGCGCTAGGAGCAGGAATGATTGCATACCCATGCTTCGCTGAGAGGGTGACGCCAAAGATAAGCTGAGAGAGATGATCATAGTTGCGCAAGAGGCTCGCCGGAAAACTGTACAGAGTTTTCGGAGCGTGAAGAGGAGCGAGTTCGTTGAAGATGCTGCCCTTCGGCATCAGTTCTTCTTCGGTACTGTCGTCAAAAACCCAGATTCGTTTTTGGTTGATGTGACCGTTATTTTGGGCAGCGTGGCCCGCTAGAAAGGCGATGTACTGCCTCTTTCTCCTCTGAGTCCAGAAACCTGTGGGGCGGTCATTGCGGGAAATGACGAGGACGGTATCGTCTGGATCGTAATTCGTTCGCGTCAGGACATGCAATACCTCACTCGACGACAAAAATGTTCTGCTTTCGTTGATTTGGCTTATGGCGTCGTACGCATTGGAGACTACCTTGCGTAATTCGCTCTCTAGGCCATTCGCCAGAAAGTAACGCAGCGTCTCTTCGTGAATACGCGGGAATGTAGTAAAGCGTTTATACGGATGAGATGGCGCGCGCGGACTATAGACAGCATCCGCATCGCGATCCGAAGGGTCGTAGGTATACGTGTCGAGGCGCAACCCCTGCTTGGTAATTAGTGGTTCGTTGTGCTGGAGGGGAAATTCCTTGTCAAGGCTGTAATGCCCAAGAAGCCTTTGGACGTCAGCGGTGATCATGATCTCACACGGCTCGCAGAATGCGAGCGTGCGCGCAGCAACATTAATTGTGTCACCGACCTGGACATACTGACCCTCGAAGCCTTTTTCCACAGCCCACGCGAGGCGATCGCCTTCTGAATAGTTGAGTGCAGTCCGGATACAAATTCCTTTCCGGCAAAGTTCGGCAGTGAAGGCAACGGCGAAGTGTAGAAATCGTCTGGTATTTATGGCATCGACGGCGCAGGTTCGCCCTATTTGGACAATAGCCCCATTCCCAGTCAAGAATCGATCTGGGTGGAGCTCACCGAGTCCCTCGATGTGACTCGATAGCGAACTCAGAAAACCGGCCACCAGGTCCGCCTGCCGCTCGGGTGTTCTCTCGCCTGTCACCTCGATATCGAATATGGCTAGCAGCGCCCTCTCCGTTGGCGTGACTCTAATACTAGTCATGATTCCAGGCTCTCTCTCGATGTTTGACGCGCGGTCGTGGTGCCGCACATCCTGGTCTGCCATCGGCCAATGCTAAGTATATCGCAGGCTGCTCGGCCGCATTCTTCGAGGCCAGACTCTTGATATCGTTCCAGCCATCTGGTGAGTCTAACAGTGGATCCACTTACCAGCCTGAGACGGGTACAGATAGAGCGTGCTAAGAATTTCGCCGCTCACAGACACCAATTCATCAACCGGGCGGATGAAGCTATTTGACCGATCTTCGCCCGGCCTAATCTGAGAATGTCGAGTTCGGTCAAGATCATGAGTAACGATCTGAACTTTAGTGGAGTGGTTGATGTCGATAACCTTGTCCGCGACATTGTGAAGGCGGGAAAGACCTGCATGGCATACGAGAAAAGCATTCCGAGTATCGGTTATCTGGGGGGCGACGCTCCCTGGCCGTACGTGAAGACGCACAATCCTGCCGGCTAATTCTCGGATGTGCGCAATGATCCTACCCAGGCAGCAAAAATGGTTTTCCTCGACCAGTTGCAGACCGATCTGGCAGTCGGCAATCTGGCCAACTTCATGTTTGTCGGGCCCAACCAGGTGAACAGCATGGCTCAAAGCCCCTGCGCGAATCGCGGCCGCAGTGGGCATCGCGCTTTTGCGTGCAAACATCGTAACGACAATAGGCCGTGAGCTGGGGGTTCGAGTGAAAGCGGTCAGTTATGAAGGCGAACGCAAAGTATCCGTTTCCGATCGTCCGAAACCAAAAATTTCCGCTCCAGTCTCCGTCCCGGCGAAGAGAAGATGAGAGGCGTGGGCCGCGCCATAGATACCATGGGTTACCAGGCGCGCGACGATAAGAATCCGGAAAAGAAACATCCCACCCAGGCTTTGGAGAACTGCCTACGAGTGGTAAATTCAACAGGCAGCATCGGCATGATTGAGGTGTACATCGCGCCCGATCCGGGCGCATCCAACGAGCAGGAGAAGAAAGGTAGTGGCAGGGCAGGTCACGATGATCAAAGGACTACTCGAACGATGGCCCCTGATTCGCCAGATCCAGACTGGCGCCGATGGTACCGGTCCGGAGGCGATGAGTCAGCGGACCAGAACGCTGCTGCCAAGAAACCAGGATGCCGAATTCACCCGCTCCATCTGCCCCTACTGCGGCGTGGGTTGCGGGCAGATGGTCTTCCACAAAGACGGCGAGCTGATCTCGATCGAAGGCGATCCCGGCTCGCCTATTTCGCGCGGGCATCTCTGCCCCAAGGGCGCGGACACTTACGAGCTACATACCCATCCCGGGCGACTGATGACGGTGAAGTATCGCAGGCCGTATGCCACAGCGTGGGAGGAGTTGGATCTTGAAACCGCGATGGACATGGTTGCCGATCGCCTGTGGGAGAGCCGCCAGCGTACCTTCGTCGAAGAGCAGGACGGCGAGAAGGTCATGCATACCAAGGCGGTCGCGCATCTGGGCGGCGCAACCCTGGACAATGAAGAGAACTACCTGATCAAGAAACTTTTCTGCGGAGGTTTGGGCATGGTTTGCATCAGCAACCAGGCCCGGATATGACACAGCTCTACCGTGCCCGGTCTGGGCACATCCTTCGGACGCGGCGGCGCCACCACCGCGCAAACTGATCTGGCGAATGCCGACGCCATCCTCATTATGGGCTCCTCGATGGCGGAGAACCATCCTGTTGGCTTCCAATGGGTGATGAAGGCGCGCGAGCGTGGAGCCACCATTATCCACGTCGATCCACGCTTCACTCGTACCTCGGCCATGGCCGACATCTGGGTGCCGCTTCGCGCGGGCACCGACATTCTCTTTCTTGGCGGGCTGATCCACTACGCGCTGGAGAACGACAAGTACTTCCGCGAATATGTGCAGCACTACACCAACGCCCCCATGATCATTCGTGAAGACTTTCGCGACACCGAAGACTTGGGCGGGGTCTTCTCCGGCTGGGACGACGAAAAGAAGAAATACAGTCCCGAGTCATGGTTTTATCAGGGATCGGAGAAGAAAGACTCCAGTGGGCAAACTCCGGGACATTCGGAAGCAGGCGGAGGGCACGGCAAGGACCGCGGTGGTGAAGCCGCGAAGATGGATGAGTACGAGACCGATCCAAATCTTCAGCATCCCCGCTGTGTTTTACAAATCCTAAAGCGGCACTTCTCGCGCTATACGCCGGAGCTGATTGAGCGCCACGCCGGTGTTCCGCAGAAATTGTTCTTAAGAGTTGCCGAGGCGTTCTGCAATGCTTCCGGCCCGGAGAAGACCGGAGCCATATGCTACGCTGTGGGATGGACGCAGCACTCCAAAGGCGTACAGATCATTCGCTCCGCCGCAATCCTGCAACTGCTGCTAGGCAATGTTGGGCGTCCGGGTGGCGGTATTCTCGCCCTTCGCGGACACGCGTCAATTCAGGGCTCTACCGATATTCCCACATTGTATGACATCCTTCCCGGTTACCTGCCGATGCCGTTTTTCGAGAAGGATGCCAACACCTACCAGGATTACATCAAGAAGCACAAGGCCGACGCCGGTCTGTGGTCCAGCTTCGAGAGTTACTTTGTCAGCTTGATGAAGTCCTGGTACGGCGCGAATGCCACTAAAGAAAACAACTGGTGCTTCGACTATATGCCGCGCGTCACCGGCGACCATTCGCATTTTGGCTATTGGCTCGACATGCAGGACGGCAAGATGGAGGGCCTGTTCATCATGGGGCAGAATCCCGCCGTCGGCGCCTCCAATGCGCGCTTGCAGCGCACCGCCATGTCGAAGCTCAAGTGGCTGGTGGTGCGCGACATGGTCGAAATCGAAAGCGCTTCCTGGTGGTATAACTCGCCCGAAGTCGAGCGCGGGGAACTGAAGCCGGAAGAGATTGCGACGGAAGTATTTCTGTTTCCCGCGGCGGGTTCGGCGGAGAAGGACGGCTGCCAGACCAATACTCAGCGGCTGATCCAGTACCGCACCAAGGCTGTCGATCCGCCGGGCGATGCCCGCAGCGAGACCTGGTTCATGCATCATCTGGCGCGGCGTCTGAGAGCCAAGGCCGCGGCCGATCCTAGTCCGCGCAATGCGCCGCTGAACGCCTTGTACTGGCCTTACGGAACTCGTGGAATTCGCGAGGAGCCGAACGCCACCGACGTTTTGAAGGAGATCAATGGGCACGATCTCACCAAGGGTGAGCTGCTGGACAGCTACAAGAAGCTGAAGAAGGATGGCAGCACCGCTTCGGGTTGTTGGATCTATTGCGGCGTCTATCCGCACGAGCATCTCAACAAAGCGAACCAGCGCGAGTCGGTAGATTATCTCGGCCATGGCTGGGGATTTTCCTGGCCCAACGACATTCGCATCCTGTACAACCGCTGCTCGGCGCGTCCGGATGGCAAGCCGTGGAGCGAGCGCAAGAAGCTGATCTGGTGGGATGAAGAAAAGGGCGAGTGGACCGGCCTCGACGTGCCCGACTTCGACAAGAAGAAGCCGCCGAATTATCATGCCAAGCCCGGATCGAAAGGGATGGATGCGATTAGCGGCGACAAGCCGTTTATCCTGCACCCCGACGGTGTGGGATGGCTGTTTGTCACCAGCGGATTGAAGGACGGTCCTCTGCCTACGCACTATGAGCCGCTGGAGACGCCCTTCGGCAATCCGCTCTATCCGCAACAAATCTACAATCCCGCGGCGGATCGCAAGGAGCGTCCGGACAATCCTTACGCCCGTCCGGGAGATGAACGCTTCCCGTATGTACTCTCGACCTACCGCCTCACCGAGCATCACACTGCCGGCGGCATGTCGCGTCAGCTATCGCATCTGGCCGAATTGCAGCCGGAACTATTTTGCGAAGTATCGCCGGAGTTGGCGGGCGAGGTCGGCCTGCAGCATGGCGATTGGGCGACGATCACGACGCCGCGCGCGATTATCGAAGCGCGGGTGATGGTGACGCCCCGCATGCGGCCGTTGTGGGTGGAAGGGCGGACCGTGCACCAAGTCGGGCTGCCGTATCACTGGGGCTACAACGGTGCCGCAACCGGAGACGTCGTGAACGACCTGCTGGTGATTTCCGAGGAGCCGAACGTGCGGATCATGGAGACGAAAGCGTTGATTTGCGACATCGAGCCGGGCCGCCGCCGGCATGGACCGGAGGCGCTGGAACAATGGCGAGAAAATCTGGAGCAGCCGGCATGAGCGCGACCATCACAGGATTCCTTACCGACTCCACCTTGTGCATCGGCTGCAAAGCTTGCGAGGTCGCCTGCAAGGAATGGAACGGCCTCTCCGATGACGGCCTGAACTGGTCCGGTCACTCCTATGACAATACCGGCGCCGTCAGCCATTCCACCTGGCGGCACGTGAAGTTTGTCGAGGGACAGCCGCAGCCGGGGTTCGGAGGCAACGCAGGGCAACACATGTCATGGGAATTTTCCTCCGACGTGTGCAAGCACTGCGAGGTTGCCGGATGCCTGGAAGCGTGTCCGACCGGCTCGATCGTGCGCACCGAGTTCGGCGGAGTCTTCATTCAGCCCGACGTCTGCAATGGCTGCGGTTACTGCGTGGTGTCGTGCCCCTTCGGCGTGGTGGCGCGCAACCAAGAGGACGGACGGGCCTTCAAGTGCACCTTCTGCTATGACCGGCAGAAGGTTGGGTTGGAGCCCGCATGTGCGCAGGCGTGCCCCACGGAGTCGATCAAGTTCGGACCGCTGGAGCGCCTGCAACTCGACGCCGAGGAGCGGCTGAAGGAGCTGCACAGCCGCGGCATGGACGACGCGCAACTTTACGATCCGCGCGATACCAGCGTGGGTGGCATTCACGCTATGTTCATCGTGCGCGGTGATCCGCGGCAGTACAATCTGCCGCCGAAGCCGGAAGTGCCCACCACCTATCTGAAGGCAGGTTGGACCGGCTCGGCCATTGCCGCGGGTATTCTTTTGGCCGGCACGATCTTTTCCTTCCTGGGGAGCAGGCGATGAGCACCGAGCCGACGGATCGCCCATTTCCGGAGCACAGCGAGTGGTCGCGCGAGAACCGTCTGCTGGAAATTCGTCGCGAGGCGGAGAAGAAAGGCCGAGTGGAAGGCCTCGGCGTTCGTCCGCCGGGCGCACCCTTTCCCGTCGCCTCACCGGACACCGGTTACTACGGCGTGCCGCTACTCAAGGAACCGCCCTGGACGTGGCAGATCCCGATTTACTTTTTCGCTGGAGGCGCAGCCGGATCGGCGGCCGTGATTGGTGTCGCGGCGCGCTGGATCGGTCGCGATCGCCGCCTGGCGCGCGACTGCCGCTACATCGCGGCTGCCGGTACCGCGCTCTCCAGCGCGCTGCTGGTCTCGGACTTGGGTCGGCCTTCGCGCTTCCTGGCCATGATGCGCGTGTTCAAGCCGCAGAGCCCCATGTCGATGGGCGCATGGACGCTGGCGGTCTTCGGAACATTCTCCGCCGCCGCGGCATTTGCGGAAATGCTCGACCGGCGCTTTCTCTGGTTGCCGCTCCGCTTCGCAGGCGATGTGGCGGAGGGAATCTCCGCGCTGGCTGGTTTGCCGTTCTCCAACTACACTGGCGTGCTCATTGGCGCCAGCGCCATTCCGGTATGGAACGAAAATGTCGCCAGCTTGCCGCTGCACTTCGGTATGTCCGGTGTGAACTCGGCCGTGGGCATCCTGGAGCTGATGGGTCACCGGAACAAGGCGCTCAACACGCTGGGAATGGGCGCCTCGGCGATTGAGACGCTGGAAGGTCTGCACATTGAGACCACGCGCAAGCCGGCGATGGATCCCCTGAAGGGCGGATTAAGCGGGGCGATTACGCGGGTTGGCGGCGTGCTCAGCGGCCCGATTCCGCTGGCGTTGCGCGTAGCCGCGATGTTTGCCGGACGAAGGCGCTCACGGCAACTGCGCAAGGCAGCGGCGGCATCCAGCGTGGTGGGCTCCATATTGACGCGCATCGCCTGGGTGCATGCCGGACACGTCTCAGCGCGGGACTGGCGACTGCCGCTGGAAATAAGCGCAACCACACCCAAAGCGCTCGGACAATAAGATACGACTCGCGTCGGAGCAGTTAAAGGCTGCGCCCCTTCCTGCGGCCGCTCTACTCGTGGCTTTGCGGCGCATTTCCTTTCAGACGATACACCATGCCGGTCTTGGTGACGCCCAGAGCAAGCCACTCGCGCACGTCCCGTTGCAGGGCGACGTAGAATTGGACCGCCAGCTTCTTCGATTTTTCCGCGACCGATTCCTTGCTGGGAAACTTGACCTGGAAGGCAAACTCTCCCACCAGCGGCTTGTGCTCGCCACGAGTGCGCCACAGTCCGATATCGCACTTGCCGACTTGGCTCTTGCCGAAATCCAACTGACCGAGTGGCAGCAAGATCTCCTCCACGATGCCTTCATTCACCAGCGAAATGTGTTCGTCGTCCGACTTCTTGATGACGGCCAGCGCCGGAAATACCCGGCAAAGCGTAACCATCGAGGTCTTATCGGCGTCGTGCATCTGGCTCAGGCCGAATTGGCAATTGTGCGAATAGAGAAGGCGATACCCGCCGACCTGGTCCTTCAACGGCAGCGCCTCGGCCTTAAACTTGATGCGATACGCTCCCGCGATATTGGGGCGCACGTCCATCTGGGTAGCCATCTGCTCATCCGGGTGGCGAAACTTGAAGACGATTTCCGGATCGCCCACCGGAAAGCCGTCGAGATAGGAAATACGCCGGCGCAGGATGAACGCGTTGTTGTACAGGCGAAAGTCGGGAGTATCGCCGAAGACGATCTCGCGCACCTCCGGGCGCAGATCGGCATGGGCATCGGCGATGAAACCCACACCCACGTTTTTAGCCGTCTGTTTGACGATCTTGCCGAAGTCACGGAAGCTCTGCACCGAAGTAAAGCGGTCAGGCTTGAGGATGAGCTTCGCCTCCAGGTAGGTAACTTTGTCGAGGGGCTGGCCGTCGGCATAGGTCGCCGTCTTGGCGGCAGCCGCAGCACGTAACCCGGAACTCGTTACCTCGACGCCATTCTTCGTATCTTTCTTGCCGTCCTTATGTTTCTTAGCCTTTTTATCTTTGGCCATAGTTTAGGTCCGTGCGGATTCGGGTGCGAAGAGGCAAACCAGCGGATATCCGGCTTTGAACAGTGATTCAAGCGCAAAAAAGACTTATCTCCAGTCGTGGCGCGGTCCCCGCTGAAGATGCCAGGTTTGTCGCTTCTGTTTCACATTTACCCTGATTTGGCGCGGGGCGCTACTAGAAAAAATACTAGAGCAGGGTTGCTGTAAACCGGTAGAGCGACCTTGAGGTCGGTGTCCTGGCGCCCAGTCCAAGGGGGTGGTCTCCCCGATCATCGCCATGATCGCGGAGACCGAATGTTTTCTTTTCCGGCGGGACGCGGCGCTGAAGCACCGCTCTACCCGTGTGTGGGACTAAAACGTAAAGAAGGGCGCTCCGCAGAGCGCCCTCATCACACCCCGACCCCGGTTAAGGTCAGAAGTTGAAGCGGAAGCCGAACTGGTTGCTGAACGAAGCGATGGCGGCGGCGCCGAAGCCGGACACCGTACCGCCGTTGCTGGGTCCGTTGCAATACGACTGCGGCGTATTGAAGCTGGCCCCGGCGGCGACGCTCTCCTCGTAGCTGTTGCAGAAGTTCGCGCGATTGAAGATGTTGTAGAACTCCCAGTACAGCAGTAACTGGTAGCGTTCCCCAAAGTTGAATGCCTTGTCGACCCGGGCGTTCAAATCGACGTAAGGAATACCACGCAGGGTGTTGGGCTTGATCATGGTGCAATTGAAACCGACCACCGGACTTGCAATCGTACTTCCTGCGCAGACCCGGTCAAGAACGCTGCGGCCGTCTCCGTTCGTGTCTTGGCCTTCCAGGAAACTGTAGGGACGGGCTGAGGCCGCGGTAAAGATGGGCGAGATTGAGAAGCCCGCGGGCAAGTTGAACACACCGCTGAAGACGAAGCGGTTACGTTCGTCAAAGTTGGTGTAGTTGAACTCGTTGGGTGCGAACTGCTGCTGCGGGGTAACCGCCAAGCCGCTGCCGCCGTACGAGGCCACCGGGAAGCCACCCCAGGCGCGCGACCACGAGATCACGTCGCTGGCCTGGAACATGAACCGCTTGTTCATACGCTTGCGCAGCTGGATGTTGATGCCGTCATAGAATGAGCGATTGTTGGTGCTGTACTCATAGATTTGCGCAAATCGCCCAGCGCCCAATCCAGTTTGCTGGAAGGCATAGTCCATCAAGCGGGTATCCGTGCCAGCGACGCAGCGCGGATCGGCGGGGTTACCACCCCACTGCGGGTCGCAGACAGTGCGAATCAGGGGATTCTGATTCAGGACGCGCTCTTCATGCGTGCCCAGGATGTGAACGTAATCGACCGAGAAGGCGTAATCGTTATTGATCTGCCAAGCATAGCCGAGGCCAAACTGCTGCGACCACGGGTCGGTGAGATTAGGATTCACAATGCGCGGAACTGCTCCTTGCGCTAAGTCGGTTTGGGTGGGAGGAGGCGGAACCGGCAGAGGGGTGACGCCGAACCGGAAGGTGCAGAGATTAACCGGCGTCGTAGGCGCGGTACAGGTGCCTGTACCCGGAGCGGCGGTGCCGTTAACATCGAAAACCGTTTGGTAGATGACCGGCTGGGTCTGCTGAATCGAAAACAGAGTCAGGTTCTGGAAGACCTGGTCGCGTGCGATTCCATATCCTCCGCGCAACAGGTGCTTGCCAGTGCCGGTAATGTCCCAGGCGAAGCCGAAACGCGGCTGGAATTCCTTCCAGTCCACCGTCTGCCGTTGCAGATTGCCGGTGTTGCCGACGATCGAGGAAATCGTTTGCGCGCCGGGATCGTTGGTCGGGAAGTTGGGATTGTTCATCGCCTGCATCAAGTCCCAAACGCCTTTGTTGCTGGTTGCCTGGGAGAGCCCGAGCTGGGGCACCAGGAAGTCGATGTTCGCATCCCAGCGCAGCCCCAGGTTCAAGGTCAAGCGCGGGGAGACCTTCCAGTCATCCTGGAAAAACAGGCCAAGGGAACTCCACGGCGGCTGCTGCGTAGACCCGCTGCCGGTGGAGTAGGAAAGCTCTTTGATCGCGCCCGGGGTGGATATCCCTTGCGGATAGAGTGCCGATCCGCACACGCCAGTTTGAATACAGCTGGGGTTGTCCCAGAAGGTTGCAAAATATCCCAGACCGGAGTAGAAATAGCCGCCCATCTTGGCGAAGTAAATCCAGTTGCCGCCAAACTTCATGTTATGGGTGCCGTGCGTCCAGCTGAAGGTGTCGGAGAACTGATATTTGCGAATCAGGGTTTCCTGCGGCACGTTGACGTTGGTGCCCACCGTCGTACCATCCGAGAAGGTGAAATTGGGATTGGTCACGACTCCGCCACCGGCCACCGGGTACGTGAAGCTGTTTATGGGAGCGGAAGGAATGGTATTGGCGAAATCCTGAAAATGAGCCGTGTAGGAGTTCACCTTGGTAGGTGAAATGGTGACGTTCCATTGAACGGCCAAATCGTGGAAGTTGTTGATGTCGTTGTTGCCCGCGCTTCCGTCACTGGAGAAGATGGATCCCAGTTGGTCGTTGGAAGTCGTCCACTTCTGGCCTCCGTAACGGACAAAAAGATTCGAGTTGCTATTGATCGCCCAATCCAGCTTGACGGTCCCCAGGGTATCGATATACGGCGAGGGCAAAGTGGTTACCGGGACAGCGTACGGGCCGCCGGGGAAGCCCGCGGTCTGCGCGGCAAACACATTCAGGTTTTGGAACGATGTCGGATTAACAATCAGGCTGCCCGGCTCGCGCTTCTGCTCGAACGCACCGAAAAAGAAGAGCTTGTCTTTCATGATTGGGCCGCCAATCGAACCGCCGTAATGATACCGGTGCAGCAGCGGTTTGGGGCAGTTGCTCGCCGTAAGGCCTTCGCCTTGACAGGTCTGGAGCGTGAAGTAATCGTTCTTGTTAAGCGCGCTATTCTCGAACAGGGCAAACGCGGATCCGTGCAGGTTATTGGTTCCCGACTTGGTTATCACGTTCACCACCGCCGCCACGGAATGCCCTGCTTCCGCCGTGTAGCGGTTGGTCTGCACGTTGAACTCCTGGATGCCTTCCATGGTGAAGTTCTGCACCAGCCCGCCTACCACCAAGTCCTTGTTGTCACCACCATCCACGGAAGTGTCGACCTGGCGGCCATCGCCGCCATTGACGCTGATGTTGCCCACGCGCGTCTTGGTGGGATCGAAGCCCTCAGCCTGCCGCACGCCGGGAACCAGGGTCTCCAGCCCGGAAAAGTTGCGATCGAGAATTGGCAGGTTGGAAACTTCAGTCGGAGAAACGCTGCCGACCACGTTGGACACCGTGGTCTCGATCATCGGCGGCGCCTCGGTGACCTCCACCACTTCGTTCGCTCCGCCAGGTTTCAACGTCTGATTTATGGTCACTGTCCGGCCAACCATCAGGTTGATTGCCTTCTGCTGCACCGTCGCGAAGCCCTTGGCCTCTACCTTCATTTCATAGTTGCCGGGAGCAAGAAAGGTAATGTTGTAGTCGCCGGCTTTGCCTGAGACCGTCTGGCGGGTAGCCCCGGTGGAGGGCTGGGTGACCGTGATCTGTGCGTTCGGAATCACCGCGCCGGTGGCATCGGTAATGGTTCCATTGATACTCGCGGTCGTTTCTTGCCCCACGAGACAGGTTGCCAACATCATTGTGAAGAGAGATAGCAGGACCAGCTTCTTCATAGATTGGCTCCTTATGCCAGGTGACACGACTTACAGTGGGAACTCGATAGGAGGCGAGAGTGCGAATAGGCGAACTGTGGATTCAATGACACGCCCCTGTCCGGCGGAAAACCCGCACCCTGGAACTACACTTCCGGCCAGACCAACCTGATTCGCACAACCCAACGTCAAAGGCTTGATTCGTTAAAGCAGATTTGGCAGGGGTATTGCATTCTTGAAACCAAATTTGAACAGCAGATAAGTAGCTTAAGATGCTAATACTTAGCTTGTAGGAAGAGGCACACGACTACTACATTCAGTATTTCTGGTCAGCTTACATCTATTTTTTCATATAGCAGCCACCACATTTTAATAGCCCTTAGGTGGCATGAAGTCCTCTTTGCAACGAGGACTTCGGCCGCCTGGGATTCATGGCGCTGCGGTAAGCTCAGCGGTACCGGCCAGGAAGACGCATCAGTCAGCGAGCGCGCGCCCGGGTGGGCTGCACCTTTGTGGTGCAGATGGCGCCGACTATCTCTAGAGCGTTTTCAATTTAAGTGTTTACATAGCCGCATGATTTGAAGTAATTCATGCATTCGCCGGCAGAGACCGATTTCAGGAGTTCTCCAATCTCTTGCCAGAGAGCATCCTGGGATCGTGTGGCGGCCTTTCGGAGCAGCGCCTTGAGTTTGGAAAAGAACTTTTCGATGGGGTTCAGGTCGGGCGAATACGGTGGCAGATAGAGCACGCTCGCATGGCTCGCCAGGATGGCCTCTTCGACCCCCTCCACTTTATGGCTGCTGAGGGTATCGAGGATGACGATGTCTCCCGGGGCCAGGGTGGGGCACAAGAAGCAACGCACATAGGCCACAAACACCTCCCCGTCCATGGGGCCGTCAATCACCATGGGAGCCGCGAGTTGACGATGCCGCAGAGCGCCCACAAAGGTTGTGGTTTGCCAATGTCCGTAGGGCGCAGAACCGAGGCAACGCTTGCCTCGGAGGGCCCGCCCGTAGCCTCGCGTCATATTGGTAGAAGTCCAGGTTTCATCGATGAACACGAGCTTTTCGAGGTTCATCGTGGGCAGGGCCGCGAGCCATGCCCGGCGCGCCTGCTGCACGTCCTCGCGCTCTTGCTCGCTGGCGTGCAGGGTTTTTTTTAAAAGTGAGATTCCACTTGTTCAACTGATGCCACAGCGCCCCGGTCTTGATCGTCACCCCTTGCTGGCGTAGCCGATCGCACATTTCCTGCAACGCAAGATCCGGCTCGGCTTCGATCCAGGCGCGCAGCTCCGCTTCCAAATCGGCCACCCGGGAGCGGCGACGACCACCGATTTGCAAACTGGTGCGCACCCCCGTTTTCTGCTCCCGGTCACGCACCTGATAAATCCAGACTCGACTTACCTCCAGCCGCCGTGCGATGGCCGAAGGTCCTTCCCCGCGCTGCAATGCCCACAGCACCCGATCACGCAAGTCTTGCGAATAGGATTGCATCCGTGCCGCCTCGAACCGGCAGGGATATTATCGCATACAGGTGTATATACTTAAATTAGAATCGCTCTAGCGCCTTCGCACATTGCTCTCGGTTCACGTCGAGATGGGTGACAAAGCGGATCAGTGTTGGGGCGACTCCATTGGCCAGCACGTTATGCTCGGCAAGTTTGCACGATAGCTCTGTCGAAGTCATCCCCGTGCCGGAGATGTCGCAGATCAGGATATTGGTCTGAACTTTGGCGGGATCGATCTTGATTCCGGGAATGTGTGCCAGACCTTCGGCGAGGAATTTTGCGTTGGCATGGTCCTGGGCCAGCTTCGGGGGCCCCTGCTCCAGTGCGATAAGGCCGGCAGCGGCAAGGATGCCCGCCTGCCGCATGCCTCCACCGAGTGCTTTGCGGTAGATGCGACCGCGATCGATCAAGTCGGCGCTGCCGACCAGCAGCGATCCTACGGGCGCGCCCAGCCCTTTGGAGAGGCAGAACATCACGGTATCCGCCTTGGCCGTAAGCTGCGCCACCGGGATACCGAGTGCGACCGCCGCGTTGAAGACACGCGCGCCATCCAGGTGCACGGGCAGCCCCGCGTCGTGCACGTGATCGCACACTTCGTCGAACACTGCGGATGACGTAATGGTTCCACCGGCCATGTTGTGCGTGTTCTCCAGCGAAACCAGGCCAGTCTTCGCGGCGTGATAGCTCTTGGTCCGTAGCTTGGATTTCACGTGTTCCCAAGTCAGAATGCCATCGTCGGCCCAGACAGTGCGCGGCATCACGCCGGAGAAGTGCGCCATCATGGCCATTTCGTAGTTGAAGACATGGCCGCGCTCCTCGCAGATGACCTCCTGTCCGTGATGCGTGTGCAGCTTGATCGCGATCTGGTTACCCATGGTTCCGCTGGGCACAAATAGCGCCGCTTCGCGCCCGAAGATCTCGGCGGCGCGCTTCTCCAGGCGATTGATGGTGGGATCCTCGGCGTAAACGTCGTCGCCGACCTCCGCTTCGAACATGGCGCGACGCATCTCCGGCGAAGGCTTGGTGACGGTGTCGCTGCGAAGATCGATCGCGGGAACGGCTTGCTTGGCGCGGTTCAGGTCAGTTTCAGGAGCAGAGGTGTACATAGTAAATTCGTTCTAAGAATCTCTATTTTTGGATCGAGACACCGAAGCAATGCGAATAGCCGTCATCGTCGGTAAGAAAAAACTCGGTCTGGCCGTAGTCTCGATGTTCCAGTTCTGAAACACCGTACCCAAGGCTTTTCAATCGCTCCCTGGTTTTGTGTATATCCTGCGGGGCCCAGTAGAGTCGAATGCCCTCGTAGTCTTTCGGCTTTACCGGTGTCCCCGCGCGTTGATTCAGCATAAAGTACAGGTTGTCTTTCCGAAGCATGCAGAAGATCAGCCTGTCATCTCTGCGCATTTCTGAACTCATCGAGAATCCGAGACCATCAACCCACAACCGCAAACTTTTCTCCAGGTCTGCGCTCGGAATGACTGGGATGCACGATTCAACAGGCATCAAATTTCCTTTCGCCAAAGACATATCGTGTACAAAGGGAACCGGATACCCTCTAGTGTAACCATCGCACAGGGAATCCACCACCGCCCGGGACGGAGATGTCGAGGAAGCTTTTCATTGACAAAGCCCCGCTTCGCAGCCATAGTTGCGCTAATTCCTCCAGGGGCGGCATAACATATTCCTGATCTCGGCTCCAACACGAGTCGTCCGCAGCCGCGCGCCAATACCGGCTCGGCATTCCTGAACTGGCTGGCGGACACGGCAACCGCATTCGTGCACCTGGAGCGCCGCTTCGACCCCTTCTTCCGACCGGCATTTGACGCGGTGCTGCGCGATCCCATCGCCCGCGCGGCGACCAGTCTGATCAATATGCGGCGCCGCGACGAGGGCCTGAAGATCGCCCAGGAGCGGCCACTCCCTGATGAAGAAGCCTACGTTGACTCGGTCATCGACAGCTTTCAGAAGCAGATGAAGCTGCTATGGAAGCCGGGCGGCTTCGAGCGCGGGGGCAACACCAAGACCCATGGCATCGTGCGGGCCGAGTTCATCGTGCACGACAACCTGCCGCCCCAGTTCCGCCATGGCATCTACGCGCGCCCGCAAAGCTTTCGTGCCTGGGTCCGCTTTTCCGGGCCGGGGCCGTACATCACCCCCGATATCGACGATGTCGGCTTCATGAGCATGAGCATCAAGCTGATGGGCGTGCCGGGGCCGAAGCTGATGGACGAGGAGAAGTTCACCCAGGACATGACCGGCGTCTCCACGCCGCCGTTCGTTACGCCCGATATCAACGCCAACGCGCAATTGCAGATCGAGAGCCTGAAGAACGCGCAGATTTTCTATTTCGTCAACCTCCACCGTTCGCACGTCCTCGACCTCATCATGCAATCGTTGTGGATCAAGACCCAGAGCAGCCCTTTCGAAGCGCCCTACTTCAGTTGCGTTCCGTATCTGCTGGGAGAAGGCCAGGCGATGCAGTACTCCATGTGGCCGAAGCGCACCAAGCGAACTCGCATACCGCGGCTGCCATTCCGTCCGCCGGATGACTATCTGCGCAATGCGATGGTTGCGACCCTGGCGCAAGAGGATGTCGAGTTCGATATCCGGCTGCAGCTGCAGACCGATCCGCACCTGATGCCCATCGAGAACAACGCGGTGCTGTGGCCTGAGAGACTCTCGCCTCGTGTTTCGGTGGCAACCGTGCATATTCCGCGGCAGAAGTTCGATTCGCTCGCGCAGATTGACTTCGAGAAGCGTTTGTCGTTCAATCCGTGGCACTGCATTGCCGAGCACCGTCCGTTGGGGAACCAGAGCCGAGCCCGCAGACGAATGTACCTAGCGCTCTCTACGCTGCGTCATCAGATGAACGCCATCCCGCATTACGAACCGACCGGGGACGAAGTGTTCGAATAATCGATACGCCCCTGACGCGCTGCGCCTGAGCCGATCATAGATAAATCGAGGGATTGAAGATTGCGCTAGCCTGCCTTGGAGACCACCGGAGAGGAGACTAGGGGCGTAGAGCGGTCGCCAGATCGGCCGGCGCCATTTCCCTTGCTAGCCGGCAGGAAGATGCTAAACCGCGTTCCCCTCTCGCCCGAAGTGGCACTTTCGACTTCAATTCTGCCTCCCAGCTTGTCCACGATGCCTTTGACCACCCACAAGCCTATGCCCGTACCTCCCTCACCCTTGGTGGTAAAGAAAGGCTCGAAGATGGTCTTCAGGTTCTCCTGAGGAATGCCCGCGCCGGTATCGCGCACAGTTACGACCACTTGGTCGTCAGGCGCTTTCTGGATGGCAAGCGACAATTGCCCGCGCTCGCTGATGGCGTCAATCGCGTTGGTGATCAGGTTGGTGAACACCTGCCGCAGCTCGCTGGGATAGATGGTCACTTCGCCTTCGATTTCGTAATTGCGTTGCAGCTCGATCTTGCTCGCTTGCAGGCGTGGCCGGTAGACAGCGCAGACGTCATCCAGCAACTCGGAAAGCCTGGTGACCACCGGAAACTTTGTATCGCGATGCGGCGCCAGCGTCTGGCGGCTGATGTTGGACAGCCGCAGCACCTCACGCTCGGCCAGGTCGACCAGTTCGGCTGCGTTCTCGTCGAGCGTGTTGTTCTTCTTCAGCAGATGCATGAGGTTGGTGAGAGCGTCCAGCGGGTTGTTGATCTCGTGCGCGATGGTGGCAACCAGCCGCCCGGTAGCGGCCAGTTTCTCCGAGCGCCGTAATGCCTCCTCCAGCTCATCGTTTAGTTTGCGGATCTGTTCTTCGGCCAGCTTGCGCTCGGAGACGTCGCGAATCGCGCTGGTAACGTAGGTGCCGGTCTCGGTGGTCAGCGGACTGAGGCTGATCTCGACAGGGAACTCGCTGCCATCCTTGCGCAGCCCGAACAGTTCCAGCCCGACGCCCATGGGACGCACGTGAGGATCGGCAAAGAAATCCTTGCGGTGGCGCGGGTGCTCCCCGCGATATCGCTCCGGGATGAGTATCTCGACCGGGCGTCCGATCAACTCTCCGCGCGTGTATCCAAACAGTTTTTCGGTTTGCGCATTGACCAGGGTAATCTCGCCTCGATCGTTAACGATGACCATCGCATCAGGCGCGGCTTCCAGCAGCGAACGAAATTTCTCTTCCGCTTTTTTTCGCACGGTTATGTCTCGAATTGCGCTTGCCACCAGTACGCCGTCCGGCGTCTTGATCGGGCTGAGGCTGATTTCGAGCCGGAACTCTGTACCATCTTTGCGCAAGCCGTAAAGTTCCAGATCCTCTCCCATGGGCCGTTGGCGCGGGTCGGCAACATAGGCCATGCGATTGCTTAAATGCCGTCCGTGAAAGCGCTCGGGGATGAGAACCTCGACCGAATACCCCAACAGTTCGTGCCGGCTGTAGCCGAACAGCTCTTCGGTGCGGGAATTCACGAGCACAATCTTTCCCCGCTGATCGACGATCACCATCGCGTCGGGCGCGGATTCCAGGAGAGCGCGAAATTTATCCTCCGCTCCCTTGCGCGCGGTGACATCGCGAATCGCGCTGATGACCATCTTGCCTTCCGGGGTTTCCATCGGGCTGAGGCTGATCTCGACGGGAAATTCGCTGCCGTCCTTGCGCTGCCCGTACAACTCCAGGCCTGCGCCCATGGGCCGCACCCGCGGATCGCCGGAGAAGTAACCTGCGCGATGTCCCGGATGCTTGGCACGGAAACGTGGCGGAACCAGGACCTCGATCTTCTGGCCTACGAGTTCCGAATGGGAGTATCCGAAAAGGAGCTCGCTTTGCAGGTTCGCGAGCACAATTCGGCCCCGTTGGTCGACCACCAGCATCGCGTCCGGCGCAGCATCCAACACCGCGCCAAAACTGGCTTCAACAGTTATTCCCATTTCTTTGAGGGTTTCCCCAATGGAAGGGATTGTATACCCCGGCAGCAATTTCACGACAAGGAGAAATGATGGACGCCCTCGGCAGCCGAATGTCCGGTGAAGGAAGCGCCGTCCTCTGCCGAGGTCTATCCCGGCACGCTCACGTCGCGATTCAAACGGAAACGCAAACGGCGCTCGCTGCCGAAGGTCACGTCCTTCTTGCCGGTCAGCAGCGCGGCGGTTGTGCCGGCGGCGGCTCCGATGCCGCTGCCGATCAGCAGGCCCTTGCCTCCTGCCGCCAGACCCCCAATCAACGCGCCGCCCCCGGTGCCTCCGCCTATCCAGCCCCAGTTGCGCTTCTTGTGCGAGGCTCCGCGTGCGACCACATTCGCGGTAGCCAAGCGAATTCTCCGCTGACCAATCACCACGCTGTCGAGGGTCAAGCCGATTTCACCCGGATGATGCAGCCTGCCGGAACGGCGGGCGACCACCACATGTCCCGCGACCAACGAGCCGACAGGCACCACGATGCGGTCCTGCACTACCACCGGTTCGTCGATCACCGCCTCAAAGCGCTGGCCTGGCACCGCCGAGGCGCTCGACAGCCGCTGCTGAAGTCGCACGGTGACCGGTGTGCCCGCAGGCAGGATCAACTCGGGTGCAGTATTGAAACTAGTCGGAGGGTTGTTGGGAGCAGTATTCGTTTGCAATGGCGCCTTGGGGTTGGCCGCGCTCTCCTGGGCGGCGGCTGTGCTGTCGGGCGAGGCCGGACTGCCCGCTGCCGAATCAGCGGGAGCAGCCGCTGTTGTAGAGTCCTGGTTTGCCAAATTTAAGGCTTTCGCAGTGTCACCTGGGTGCCGGTTACAGCCACACAACACCAAGAAGGGAAGTAACAACACAGCCGGCAAGATCCGACGTCCTGATCGCATCGAAGACGCCTCCATGGTGCTACCAAGCAAGCGCAATTCCATTTCGATAAGCAGAGAGCAATCACCAGCTTAGCGATTCAGACGAGGAGAGCCGGCATGCATTTTCTACACACTTGGAAAGGCCGTCAGTTTGACTGCCGCACAGCGCATGCGGCTATAGTCTCCGACGAACTGGAACTCAGGCGCGCTTGCGGGACCTGCTTCTCGAATCAGTTCGTGAATGCCGGTCGATCTTTAGGATTGTGCCCAGATCGGACCGCTTGGGAGAGGCTTGGTTAGTGCCGGCATTCGCTTCGCCAACCGGTCGCGTCTCTCCATGACCCAAGTAGGTTTCCATGGAAGCGACGGTCATTCGCGCATTAGCATAATGGAGATCTATCGTAGCGAGGTGGAGACGGGTCGAGGCGTCCATCAGGATTCCTTTATCGAGTACTCGATCCAGGACATCGATCAACTCCATGCCGGGTGACTTGCGTTCCAGAAGCATACGGCCCCTTACTGGCTTTGTAGGTTGGTTATCGGCCGACGACGTGAGCAGACCACTGCATTGCGAATCCAGCACTGCTCCTCGTATCCAGTGGCACCGGAAATGAGAGGACGCCGCGGTGCGCCACCGAAACCACCCCATGGTGGACAGATACTGTTCACTCGACCTCTGGGACGAAGGGCGGCTGACGTCCGCTGGAACCAAGATGACGAAAATGCGCTGATGTCAACACGGATGCCTGCCGCTTGCAGCGGGGATGCCTCGAAGGGCTGTACACTCGACGAATCGAGACAAACGACCACACGAAAATGACAGAACTTAGATTTCTCTTTTCTTTGCTGGCGACGATCGTTGTTTGCGCAGGAGCTGTTAACGGCCAGCAAAACCGCTCCGCGCCCGCCAACAGTGCGGCTGAGCCGCTCGCCTCCGTGCCCGGGAAGGTCGTTACTGTAACTCCGGAGGCGGGTTTTCACAACGAACCGTCGATTGCAGTCAATGCCGGCAATCCGTCGCAGGTGGTTGCCGCTTACCAGGCCCATGCCAGCGTGGCGTACTCGCAGGACGGCGGCGACTCGTGGAAAGCTGCGAACGGCACCGCATCGGGTGACTACAAGGTTTCGGGAGACGTGTCCATCACCTATGACAAGCACGGGGCCGCCATCCTGTGCTACATCGCATTCGATAAGCTTGGTACCGAGAACTACTGGGCGCGGGGAGCCACCCGCAACGGCGTCTTCATTCGCCGTTCACCCGACGGCGGAGCCACCTGGGACGCGCAGGAGCATGCGGTGATTGCGCAGCCCACCAACCCCGGCATTCCGTTCGAAGACAAACCGTACATCGTGGCCGATAACACCAACAGCAAGTATGCCGGCAACCTCTACGTCGGGTGGACGGAGTTCCACCTGGATGAGAGCTTACTTCTTTTTTCGCGCTCCACGGACGGCGGCCTGACGTGGTCAGCACCCATCGACATCAGCACACATCACGGGCTGCCGCGCGACGACAACGGCGCAGTCGAGGGCTTCTCCGGCGCCGTGGCGGCGGAGGGAACGCTGTATGCGGTCTGGGCTGACGGCGATTCCATCGCCCTCGCCGTGTCGCACGATGGCGGCAGGAGCTTCGCCAAGAGCCGCAGCATCATTCAAACCGCGCCGCTGTACTTCGCGGTGGCGGGTCTGGACCGGGCCAATGGATTTCCGCAGATTGGCATCGATCCCCGGCACGGCAGCAAGGGACGCCTGTACGTCACTTGGAGCGACTATCGCGCCGGCGACATCGGCGTGTATTCAGCGAGCAGCGATAACGGAGGCAAGTCCTGGAGTAAGGCGGTGCGGGTGAATTCCAACCCCGCCCATGACGGCACTGACCAGTTCTTCCAATGGCTGGCAGTCGATCCGGTAAGCGGAGCGGTGGATGTGATCTTCTACGATCGACGGATGGATCCCGATAATCGCAACACGACGGTTACCCTGGCTCGCTCGACGGATGGAGGTGCGAGCTTCACCAATTACGCCTGGACGCGCGATGCCTTCATCCCGCGCCGGCAGGAATTTCTGGGCGACTACATCGGAATCGCGGCGCTAAACAATAAAGTCTACGGAGCGTGGGCAGAGATTGCCGCGCCCGAGGTGCCCAAAGACAAGGCTCCCCCACCGCCAACGGATTTCCGTCCGCACACCATCGTGCGCGTCGGAGTAGCCGACTTCGGTAGCACACACTAGGGGGAGCAGGCCTTCAGGGAGTGCGGCGCAACCGCCAAAGATCTCTGGTCGTGGAACAAAAGCCCCGAATTCCAAACAAACCAGCCGCGCTGCGGCGGCAGCGCAGTAGCCCGGGGCGTAAGCCCCGGGGAAAGTGGAAAAATGGACCCGAGCCGCGGAGCGGGGGCACCAAGTCACGACACACCCTCCTAACGTCCGCTCTACCGAAATTCACAAATCACAATTCAAACGGTGACACTTGTATTTTGCCGGAATAGTTTCGACCCGATTGCCGGCGTAATAGAATAACCCCATGCTGACCGACGAGGACAAGAAGTGGATTGCGGCTCTGATCTCCGCAAGCGAACAGCGCTTGGATGCCCGCATCTCCGCGAGCGAAGAACGAATGGAGAAGATCGAAACCGCATTGCTCGCCGAATTTCATAAGTGGGCTTCACCGGTGATCACCCGTCTGCGTAGCCACTCCGATGCTCTGCGAACAATGGACTTGGAGCTCGAAGCTTTGCAAGATCGGGTAGACAAGCTCGAAAAATCGTAAGTATGGTTTCGCTCACGCGCCGAGGCGCACACTCGTATCGGGCAGTGTTACCGATATAGCCCTGACACATCCATGGCCGTCCAACACGCTCCCGCCCCGTCCCCTCCCTCCGAGCGCCTCTTCGAAGGCTTCGAGAACCTGATGCCGTTCCGGGTGAACGACATCCTGCTGGTCTCCAGCCTCTACGACTCGTTTATCCTGCGCGAGGACGGACGCCTGAATGAGCTGCTGATGGGCGAATCCCTGGAGCTCGACATCCACCAGGTCCCCGGCATTACGCACGTCTCCAGCGGCGCCGAGGCTTTGGCGCTAGTGCAGTCGCAGCCCCGCTTTAACCTCATCGTCACCAATCTCCAGATCGTGGACATGGACGCCGCGCAGCTGGCGCGCAGCGTAAAAGCGGCCGGGCTCGATGTCCCCGTAGTCGTGCTGGCGTACGACTACCGCGAAATCATGAATTTTCGCGCTCGCAACCCGCAAACCGACATCGAGCGCATTTTCCTGTGGCAGGGAAATGCTCGCATCCTGATCACCATCGTCAAGTACATCGAGGACAAGCGCAACGTCCTGCACGACACGCGCGCGATGAGCGTGCCGGTGATGTTGGTGGTGGAAGACGACATCCGCTATTACTCGCTGTTCCTGCCGGTGATGCACACCGAACTCATCAGCCAGTCGCGCCGCTTGCTCAGCGAAGGGCTCAACCTTGCTCACAAGCTGGTGCGCCTTCGAGCCCGGCCCAAGATCCTGCTCTGTTCCAACTATGAGGACGCGGAGCGCGAGGTGCTTAAGTACCGCGAGTATCTGCTGGGAGTGGTATCGGATGTGGAGTTCCCGCGTAATGGCGAGCTCATGCGCCACGCCGGCTTCGACCTGGCGCATATGGTGCGTAGCACCGTGCCCGATATCCCCATCGTGCTGCAATCCAGCCGCACCGAGTTCATGGAAGCCGCCAACAAGGAAGGCTTTTCGTTTCTGCAAAAGCGCTCGCCGACCTTGCTGGGTGATCTGCGACGCATTCTGATCGAGGAGATGGGCTTCGGCGATTTTGTCTTCCGCCTCCCCGACGGCAAGACCGAGGTGGGACGCGCGGCCGATCTGAATGCGCTGGAAACGCAACTCGCCACCATTCCCGAGGAGAGCCTCGCCTATCACGCCGAGCGCAATCACTTTTCGCATTGGCTGATGGCGCGCACCGAATTCGCACTGGCGCAGAAGCTGCGTCCCCGCAAGATCGCCGACTTCGGCACACTCGATGTTCTGCGCCGTGACCTCATCAACTCGATCGCCGAATACCGTCGCGAGCAGAGCCAGACGCTGATTGGCGAGTTTAATGCGGCGACCTTCCAGCCGAACGAAGCGTTTTTCCTGCAAATCGGCGGCGGCTCGCTAGGCGGCAAGGCGCGCGGGCTGGCATTCATCCGCCACATTCTGCATCAGCGCCGGGTTGCGCAAAAGTTTCCCGGCATCCGCATTGCGGTGCCGCCTAGCCTCGTGTTGACCACGGAAGTTTTCGATCGCTTCCTTAGCGACAACGATCTGCTCGATATCGCGATTCATGGCACCGACGATGCCGAAATCACCCGGCGCTTTCTGGCCGCGCCGTTTCCCATTGCCTTGCTGGAGAACCTGCTCGCTTTTCTCGAAGGAGTGCATTATCCGCTGGCGGTACGCTCGTCCAGCCTGCTCGAAGACTCGCAGTACCAGCCCTTCTCCGGCGTCTACGAAACCTTCATGCTGCCCAACCTCCACCCGGATATTCAGGTTCGGCTGGAGCAACTGCTGGAAGCCATCAAGCTGGTTTATGCCTCGACCTTCAGCCAGCACGCCAAGGCCTACGTGCGAGCGACGCCGTATCGACTGGAAGAAGAGAAGATGGCGGTCGTTATTCAGAAGGTGGTCGGCGCAGTACACGGCAATCGTTTCTATCCCGATTTTTCCGGTGTCGTGCGCTCCCGTAACTTCTATCCCGTCAGCCCGGTGACCGTGGAGGACGGATTTGCGGCGGTGGCACTGGGACTAGGGCGCGCCGTGGTTACCGGCGGCAAGTCTCTCACCTTCAGTCCGCGTCACCCCAGACACCTGGTGCAGTTTTCATCGGTAGAGGACATGCTGGCGAATTCGCAGACCGAGTTTTGGGCGCTGGAGCTTAATCATCCGGTGCACGGCGAGGATCCGACCGCCGATTTGCGCGAAGTCTCGTTCGGCTTGGATGTGGCGGAGGCCGACGGTACCCTGAAGATGCTGTGTTCGACATACTCCCTTGATAATCACGCAGTGTACGACGGACTGAGCCAGCCCGGTCCCCGCATCGTCAGCTTTGCGCCCATCCTGAAACACGGACTCTTCCCGCTGGCCGGCATTCTCGATCAGTTGATGCAGATTGGCGAGCACGCTTTGGGTCGGCCGGTGGAGATCGAATTCGCCGTCCGCCTGCCGCAGAGCGACAGAGAGCCGGCGGATTTTGGATTTCTGCAACTTCGACCGCTTGTGCTCTCCAGCGAAGGGGAAGAGGTCCGCATGGACGACGTCGAACCGCAGCAACTGGTCTCGCAAAGCGGGATGGTGCTGGGGCACGGACGTTTGCAGGACCTGCGTGACGTCATCGTGGTGGACTCGCATCGCTTCGAGCGCGCTCGCAGCCGCGAGGTGGCCGAAAGCGTTGGCTACTTCAACGCCAGACTCAGCGAAGAGGGCAAGCCGTACCTGCTGATCGGCGTGGGGCGCTGGGGATCGGCCGATCCCTGGTTGGGCATTCCCGTTGCCTGGGACCAGATCTCGGGTGCGCGGGTGATCGTCGAATCCGGCTTCCACGACTTCCGCGTGGCCCCGTCGCAGGGCAGCCATTTCTTCCAGAACCTTACTGCCTTCCAGATCGGCTACTTCACGGTCAACCCCGACGCCGGCGAGGGCTTCGTCGATTGGCAGTGGCTCTCCGAGCAGCCCGCGATCGAAGAGAACGGTTGCGTGCGCCGCCTGCAATTCGCTGCACCTCTGGTTATCGTGATGAACGGAAAAACCAGCCAGGGAATGATCTTCAAGCCCGAGGCTGCAACCGGCGGTTAAGGCGGTTCTGCGATTTTCGCCGGCGCTGGCTACATCTGCTCGATGGTAGCTTCGGATTCCAGGAGAATGGGGATGTCGTTGCGGATGGGGTAAACCCGTTTACACTCGTTACACTTCAGGCTCTCTTCGCCGCGCAGCACCAGCGGCTTGCGGCAGACGGGGCAGGCGAGAATCTCCAGTAGATCGGGGCTGATCATACTAACCATTGTAGCGCGGTGGAGAAGACGTTCGCTTTTTCGCTTTTCGCCCTTCGCTCTTTCGGAGCTGCCTTGAACCGGCATGGGTAGGGTTGAGAGGCATAGTCGCAGCGCTCCGAAGTTGCTCCGAACCGGTGTATGATATAGCCCCCCAAAGGAGGGTGACCCATGTCATTCAATTGGAAATCGCTGGTCGCGGAATTGCTGACTTTGGCGCCTGCCGTCGTCCAGAACGTCGAAACTGACAAGAAGGGCGCGGACGCGGAAACCAAGACGCAATTGGCGACTCAGGCGCTGGTACAGGCTTCTACGATCGCTCAGACCGTGGACCCGAACGACACGGCCACGATCCATGGAGTAACCGCAGTCGCCGGCGGCATCGTCACCGCGCTCAAGACGCCTCCACCTCAAGCGGCGGCTGCAGCCTCGCCGCAAAAGAACTCCTGAGGCGTATCGCTGGCGTTCGTCTGCCGGTGTCGCTCCGCTGAATTGCTGCGACTTACGACGCGCAGCATTCGAAGCACACCAAACGGCGAGGTCGGCCCCGTCGAGCCGACAGAACTGTGCCGATTACTTCTTGCACCGTGGAATCGGATGCTCGTGATCCAGGTCGTAGAACTTTCTGGCCGCATGATCCGAGTGCCGCGTTACCGCCGAGTCGGCGCGCATCGCGACGCGCATGGCCGGGGCATTCTGGGGAAGAGCACTGGCCGTGGTGAAGATTGCCTCATCGAAGACGGTACCGCTATTGGCTCGCGCCACCGCGAACACCGCTCGGGCACTACCGTTGGAATACGCAGTGGCAATGTAGTCGCCCACCATGACGCCGGATGACGTATTCGGCAGCCAGCTGAGCGACATTGGCCCGGCAAGCGTCGTGGGTGAACTCCAGGTATTGCCGCCGTCTGACGAAGAGACGAAGCCAACATTGAGCTGACAGGTCGAGATGCTGCAAGTCGTCGCCGGATAAAAATAGTAGGTCAGCGCCAAATGGGCCGAGCCGCCGCTGGTCGCGCTGTCGACAGCCAGTGCGGGAATGAAGTGATCCACGGTGCTGCTGGTCGCGTCGATGGGAATACCTGACGGCGCAGTCCAATTGCTGCCATCCACAGAACTGCTCATCACGATGTCGTTCGCGGCGCAATTCGTGCGAAAGCGGCAATCCTGCCAGACCACGTACACTCGGCCTGTGGCATCCGCTGCGGCCGAGGGCAGCGGTGAGGTGCGCAGGTTGCCGGCGACAAGGTGATCGCTGATGGCCGAGATGGTGACCGCCGCATTCCAGGACGCTCCCCCATCGCTCGAGGTGAAGGCCAGCATCTGCGTGCCGTCTGCATTCTCGATTGGCACGATGACAATTCCGTTTGCGCCCACGATCGGCTGTCCGCCGATACCGGTCGCCATATCGCCGGTGCTCACTGCTGCGCTCCACGTCATACCGCCGTCGCTTGAGGTGCTCAGCCAGATCAAGCCATTGGCGGGCTTGCTGGGATCGTCCCACTCCATGTAGCAATGGCCGAAGAAGGGGCTGCCGGCACTGTTGTCGCAGGTGATCCATTGCTTGTCGGCATCGGGCGTGGCGCTGACCGCGATGGGATTGCCCCAGTTCAGCGCGTCAGCGGAGCGGCTGACCACCACGATGTCCGTGCCGCTTGCGATCGCCAGCGACGCAATAATCCACACACCGTGTTTCTGCTCGAATACCACGGACGGATCGCTCACTGCGTTATAGATACCACCGCGGAATCTCGTGATCGCGGGAAGCGTGCTGTTGGTCCAATTAGTACCGCCATCAATCGAGGCTGCAAAGCCGATGTCGGATGCGCCACCGCCGAAAATACGGCCAACCTGAAACGCCGTGACCAGCGTCGAGCCGAAGGCAAACATTCCGGGCTCGACTTCAGTCGCGTGCTGGCTCTCCGGATTGCTGAAAGTGTCGGTGCTCAGGCGAGTCAACGCAACCTGCATCTGCACCGGTGGCGGTGGCCCCTGCTCCGACGGGGGTGTACCCTGGCCGCCGCCACATGCCGTGGTAAGCAAAAAGGCGGCAGCCGCGAGTGCGCGATTCACCCTCTTCCATATCCGATCCATGCGGTTGCACCCCGACGCAAACCCTCGCGCCGGAATCGTGTGCCAGCCGAGTCGGCGCTGTCAACCCGAACGTGTCCAAATTGTGCGGAAACGAGCTAGAAGCAACTTGCCGGCTTACGCGCCCGCTGATTTTTCTTGGCGCTCGCGGAAGAAGTAGACCATGTCGAGAGGCACCGTCTCGCCGCCGACTTGGCGCTGCAATGTTGTCACCTGGCCGCGATGATAGGTGCCGTGGTTGACGACGTGCTGCATCAGTTCCGCTAGCGGCTCGGAATATGAGGTGCTGGCCATATCGGTGAAGCTCAGCCGGTTGTGAAGCTTGTCCTCGGTAAGCGTCTGAATGAATTCGGAGCGCTCCCGCTCCAGGACATCGGCGAACTTGCGCAGGCCTGAAAGCGTAGACAGTTCTTCGGCGCTGGGGCCGCTTGGGGTCAAGGTGTTCCAGACCGCCATCGAGGCATTGGGGTTGGCGACGCCAGCGCGCGGCGAGGTGCCCTGCCAGCGCTTCAGCCAGATCCACTCCGCAGCCAGGATATGAAACACCGACTCGCGGATGGAGGGAAAGCTGCTTTGCACAGCCGCGTTGAACTGTTCATCGCTCAGCTTCTCCAAAACTGAAAACATGCGCTGGTTGGCCCAGCGGTTGTAGGCGTACAGAGTGCGGATGTCGGTGGTGTCCATCGCATGGCTCCCTTTAAGTCAGATCAGGTGCCGTTTTCGCGTGTTCCGGTAAGGCTTTAGAATCCGTCCGCGCGAAGACCTTATATTTTGGCAGTCGACTGGAAAGCTCGCAAAACGAGCGTCGTAGGCGTGGAGCCATGATAGCCCAGCGCAAAGCGAGAGCGGGCTCCCCGCGTTTGCGCGGCCGCTGCGCGATTTGGGTGGGAAGCGGAGTGCCGGGTAGGCAGACTAGCTCTGTCTGACGTCCTGACGTTCCGCCCCTGAAACCGCGGCACGGTTTACGCGGTCGGCTCGGGGTCTTCTCGCTCCACCCTCGAGCCAACCACTAACAGCAGCCCAATCCACACCGTGATCAGTAGGATGTAAGCCGCGAAAAATCTCAGGCCCATACTCCAGGACTGCTTGCGGAAATCGCTCAGCTCGGGAATCCACCATACCAGCTTGTAAGGAACATAGAGTCCAAGCAGCCCGAACACGCATATCCACAGCCAGTACACCGGATGCCGCAGCACGCGCAGCGAGCGTGCCATGCGCCTGGGCCGGAGTCCGGCGGCAGCAACCGTGGTCGCGATCGGCAGCCAAAACGCCGCCAGCAATCCCATCAGCACCCACAGCAAGCAATCGGCGGCATGAAACACCTGACGTGGGCTGCCGAAGCGCAAGGCAGGGGCCTTCTGCCAGAACCAGACACCGAATTGCGGCGTGTACTGACGCAGCCAGATCAGGAGCAGAATCACCGCGCCGAATGGAATCGCCCATAGCAGCAATGCCAGAATGTGTCGCAGCGCCTGGCGGAAGGCGCGCCACACAGTTGCGTGGTTGCGAAACTCTGCAACCCGGAAATAAGCGAACGAACCGGTGCGCAGCCAAAGTCCGAAAAAGATAACGAAAATCGCTACCACCGCTGAGCCTGCAACCTGCCAGCCGTGCGCGTCCGGCAGCAGCAGCCAGAAATAGACAGCCGCGAGCAGAGCGGCATTGCCGGCGAGGTTCAGCAGCCACATTTTCGCCACGCCACTGTGCTTGGCCTTCATTGCACCGTCACCGTCAGCGCATCGCTGGTCGAAAGATATTCCGGTTGATACATCGGCTGCACGCTGGTCGGGCTCACGCGGAAGATCCCCGGGTTGACGACCTTGAGCAGGTAAACGTACTCATGTTGTCCCTGCGGGAAGTACAGGTTGAAGAAGGTGGTGCGGTCATCGCGCAGTTCGCGATCGCTGTACCAGCGCGACCACCAGTCAGGACGCAGCTCCAACTCGTACAAATCGTCGCGCGCGATTGACTCCGTTCCGGAAGGGATCGGGTCCTCGATCATCAGGTACTTCCAGTCGTTGCCGCCGACCGTGATGCGCACCGCCAGGGTGTCGCCCACCTGCACCGGACCGGACAGCGAGTCGAGCCGATAGACCAGGCGCCCGTCTTTCTGCTCCGGCGTCAGTTTGTAGTATTGTCGCGCGGTGCTCAACTTGAAGCTGCCGGTATTCACCACCTTGGATTGGTTCGAGTAATAGTCGCCGCGCGCGGACCAGTAAAGCCGGCCATCGCCGTTCTTGACGATGCGAATTTGGTTCGCCGTCGATGCAAGCTGTGTCTCGTTCAGCGTGACCGTTGTTGCCGGGGCAAGCGCATCGGCAGGAGTGAACTTCTTGGTCGCTACCGTGTTGCCATTCACTTGCACGTGGATATCGAAATTCGGTTTCAGCTCCTGCGTGTGTTCCAGGTAATCGGTGAGCCCATAGATCACCATCGCTGTTTGCTCGGTGGAATCCCAGTAATATCCCTGGCTGCGGTGGCTGACCAGGTACACTGCCGCTTTTTGCAGTAGCGGACTGTTGCTGTCGGCGTGGACGATCAGCTTCAGCGCGTACGCCGTTGCTTCTGAAGTGTTGTTGCCCTGGAAGTCCATCAGATAGTTGTTCTCGCTCGGCCACCACGCCTGCGAGTCGTCCTGCTTGGCTTCGCCTTCAAGTTGGGTCGTCAACTGTTTCGCTCGGCCGTCGTTCAGCTCCAGGATCGCCAGCCCCAAAACCGCTTGCCCATAAGCAGTCAGCGTCGATTTCTGGTTCCATACGGAATCCACGACCGCGGGATCTCGCACTCCGCTGAGCACCAGGGCGTAGGCCATGTACGCACGCAAATCGGTGCGAACTTTCTGCGACTGATCGAACTGGCCGCGCAGCCAGTCGCGACCCTTGTCGATGGCGTCCTGCTTCACATCGAATCCTGCGGCTTTGGCCTGGCTCAACCCCGCCAGCACGTAGGCGGTCATGAA
The DNA here is from genome assembly GCA_963785825.1 of uncultured Acidobacteriaceae bacterium. Classification (GTDB taxonomy): domain Bacteria; phylum Acidobacteriota; class Terriglobia; order Terriglobales; family Acidobacteriaceae; genus Bog-257. Next base: position 244,879 of record CAWAWQ010000007.1, read on the forward strand.
GGGATGGCTGTCGTCGGTCTGCCACCATCCCCAGCCGCCATCGTCATGCTGATAGGTGTACAGGCGGTCGAGCCCGGCCTGCACTTGCTTGTGCAGCGTCGTCGGATCGATGTTCGACTTCACTCCAAGCTTCTGCAACGCGCTGGCAACTAGCACGTCGGGCAGGAAGCTCGACATGGTCTGCTCGGTGCAGCCGTAGGGATAAGAGGTGAGGAAGTCGAGCGCGGAGAAAATGGATCCTGCGATCGACGGTGTCACGCTGACCGTGAGTTTGCGTGTGCCTGGCTCGGCGGTAGCAGGGAACTCCAGCAGCTGCACCGTGTCGCTGCTGCCGGCGCCCGCTATGGATCCCGACTTCGAGATCGCCAGCTTCACGCCGAACGGCACCACCGGCAGGGTCAGTTCCATGGCATCGCTCTCGACATCGGTCAGCGCCTTGCCCAGCACCTTTGCCGAATCCACATCCAGCACGCGCACCCGGTAATCCACTTTCACCAGGCCGCGAGTGGGAACGTCCACATTTTGTTGCGCGCCATCCAGCACCTGCAGGCCCTCGAACTGCATCGAGACCTGCGCGACCTTGTCGGTGGGCAGGTAATTTTGCACGATGGTAGAGAGCGTGATCTCATCGCCGCGGCGGAAGAAGCGCGGCAGCACTAGCCGCACCATGATGTTCTTGCGAACGATAGTGTTCTGTAACGCGCTGCCGACTTTGGTGTCCTGTGTGACGCCGCGCGTGGTCGCGCGCCAGGAAGTGATGGCGTCAGGATAATCGAAGCGCACCGTCGCCTGTCCCGCGCTGTTGGTGCGCACGTCGGCGACCCAGAACGCCGTATCGGGGAACGCTTTGCGAATTTTCGGCTGCACCAGGCGCTCGGGCTTCAGTTGCGCCATTGCGTGCGAGGGACGCACGTTGGCCAGTTGCATCTTGCGCTTGCCGGCCTGGCCGCTGAAGTAATAGCCCAGCGAGGTTTCGGTGCTGACCTGCGAATATACGCGGCCATAGAAAGCGTTCAGAATGCTGCCGACGGTTTCCGGCTTGATGGCATAGATCGCTTCATCGACTACACCGAGGCTGAATTCCGCCGCCATCGGCTTGCCGCTCGAGTCGGTGGCCTTGATGATGTAGCTCGCGGCTTCGCCCGGCTGGTACTGCGGCTTCGACGGTACGAGTTGCACGTTGAGCTCATGCTGCGTCGGCGGGACGTTCAGGCTCTTCGAACCCTGGTAGAGTTTGTTGCCGCGAATGAAAACTGCCGCGACGTAGAAGTTCGGCGCGTACTCCGGCTTCACCGGAACATCGACGGTGATGCTGCCGCCGGAACTCTTCATCACTTGTCCCGAGTAGAGCCCGTTGCCCTCGGCGGTCACCAGCACCGATGCGGGCTCTTTGCCGGTCACGATCAGCACGTGCGCAATGTCGCCCGGTTGGTAGCTTTTCTTGTCGGGAACGATCTGCACGCGCTCCTCGGCGGGACCGCTCCACCACGGGCTTTCGCCCGGCGCCCATAGGTAGGTCGTGGTTTCGACCTCGCGCGTCTCCGGTGTAGTGGCGACGATGCGCACGCGAAATTCGCCCGCGTCGGGAATGGTGAGCTTGACCTGCGCTTTCCCGCCGGCATCGGTTTGCCCTTGTGCGGTAGCGACCGATGGCCCGGCGCCTTTGCGCCAGTCCCAACGATTCATTTCCACGCGAAACGAAGTCTGCACCGGCTTCTTGTCGTAGTCCTGCGCGGTGACGGTTACGATCGCCGCGCTGCCCCTGGTGTACACGTAGGAGTTCGGCTCAGCCGTCAGAAAGAAGCTGCCGTAGGTGGCGAGAGCAAATCCGTGCCCGGCGATCTCGCGATTGCCGGCATCGGTCACGCGCGCCTCGATGCGATACACCAGGTCCTGCTTTTTGCTATCGACGCGGGTCGGTATCGTGATCTGCAGCTTGCCGTCAGCGTCGAATGTGCCGCTCTTCTCCGACTCCTGCTCGCCGCCATATGTATCCTCGCCCTCGCCACCGTCGGGGCCTTGGTTGTCTCCAGCGCCGACCTCATCTTCCTCTTCGCTGCGGCCCATCGGCCAGTACGTCGATGTGTGCACCACCCACTTCACCTTGGCGTTGGCCACGGGCTCGCCAAAGTAATAACGTGCGTCGATGGTTGCCTTGATCGGCTGCCCCTCGAGCACGCGCGGTGTCTGCGCCGTGACCTTCACTGCGTACTCGGGCTTCTTGTAGTCCTCGACCGAAAGGCTCGTGCCTTCGACGTAGCGTTCGCCCATCTGCATCGACAGGTAATACGATCCCAGCTTGGCATCGGCCGCGATGGGGTAATTCCAATACGCCGTCCCCATGTCCGACAGCTTCACCGTCTGCGACCAGATCACCTCGTAGGTTTGCGGATCGCGCAGCTCGAGCCTCAGGTCGCGGTCCTGCGGGATGCTGTAGCCGCTCAGCGTCTGCGCCCGTACGATGGTCTTGAAGTGCACCGTGTCGCCGGGACGATATACCGGGCGATCGGTGTAGGTGTAGCCCTTCAGGTTGCGATCGGGAGCGTTGCCCAGGTTCCATGCGCCCGGCGTGTTGATAGCGAACTGGCCTGAGCCGGTTGCGAGCACGGCAACATTCTCCGGCTTGGCTTGGTTGATTGCGGTATCGACGAGGCCCTGCTGATCGGTGTTGTTGGCGGCGACTTGTTTCTGATCGATCCACACCCGCACCGGCATGTTGGCGATGGGATCGCCGCTGCGGCGATCGACCAAGAAGCTCATCAGCCGCCCGGGCCCCGCCTTGGTGACGATCGCCAGCTCGGTGATCACGACGATGGTGTAGGCGCGCAGCTTGCCGTCGGTGGCTTCCACCAGGTACACGCCCTTGTCGCTGACGGGAACGGCAATGTTCATGCTCTCCCACTGCTCATGCGCGGGAACCGACCACGTCCACACCGAGACAACCTGCTGTTGATTCAGCACCGGTACTTGCGCGTAACCCACGGCCTTCGGTCCGCGTTTCTGTTGGCCTCGACTCAACTCCCACAGGCGAATCTTGTGGCGCGACTCGGGTGAAAACTGCGCGCGAAAGAAGTCACGAATCCACGTCCAGATGCGGTGCTTCCAGGCGTGAAACTTCTCCAGCCAGGTCCGCGCCTGCTTCGGCATCGCCGGCCCCTGTCCGCCGAAGTTGTGCAGCTCCTGCATCTGGCTGAAGAACTTCACCGGATCGTTGACGCGATAGACGCGGAATTCCAGCTCCTTCACGTTGTGCGCGTAAACCGCGATCTCGGGCTTCTCACCCGGCAGGTAGGTGCGCTGGCTGGTGAGTGAGAAATACGATTCGGTGTCGGAATCCTGGGCGACGAGAGGCAGCACGAGAGCTTGGCAGAGAATAACGGCAACGATGGTGCGCCGCAGCCGCATCATTCGCTGCCCCGCAGGATGTTCCAGCGATACACTCCGAGGAAGGAGGGGTTGGAGGCAATCGGCCGCCAGCGCGGATCGGGATAGTTAAGAACTTCCGCAATTGACAGCCGGCGAATTTCGCCAGCAACGCGACCTGTAGGCCCGGTGTGATACACCACGAAGGGTTCGTGGCCTGACTCGATCTGGCTAGCGTCGAGAAAGATCATGGCGTGGAAGGGCATGCGGTGATCGCTGTCCTGTCGAAAGAACAGAAGATCGCCGGGACGGGCACGGCTCAGATCGCGCCCCACGCGAAAGGTGTTATAGCGCCAGAGCGTTTCGACGTCGGCAAACTGCGCGAAGGCGCCATCTGTGAGATCGCTTGCCTGGAAGTTTCCGCCGCGCACCCGAAAGAGCGCCGCCTGCAAGGGTGTGTAGGGATATTTATATTGCTCGATATCGCCGGCCGAAGCGGGAACAGGTAGCGCCATGGCGAGCGCCCAGGTTCCGTCATGCTCGCGGAGAGCTTCGCGATAGGCGAAGCGCAGCAGGGCGGCGCAGTCGTCGATCTCTGGGGCATGGGCACTGCCGTGGAAATATTGCGATTCGGCCAGCAGGGTGAACCAGCGACGGAAGGCCAGTCGGTCGGTGGGATCGTGCAGCCGCAGGAAATCGGGCGTGCCGTCGCCAAGCGCGTCACCGGTATCCAGCGTGGTGCGAAGCTCGATTTCTTGCGGCGCAAATCCGGGAGCGGTGATTCGCAGCCGGGCTTTGCCGGGCAGCACACCCGAGCGCAATGACGCAGTCGCCGCATCACCTTCAATGCTCAAGGAATCGACCACCGCGCGATGCGGCGGCTCTAGTGCGAGGCGCAGGCCATGCAGCGACCTTCCATTCGACGATCGAATCTTTACTTCGGAGGAACTAAAACCATCCGCAGCAAGTATAGGTTCAGAGAGCTGCAAGACTAAGCTTGCGGGCGCGAAGGCGAGACGCGCGGTGAAGGCACACACTGCCGCCGTTATCGCGAGCACAGCCAGCACTGCCAACCAGCGAGGCACGCCGCGCATCAATCCTATCCTCCGCGTGGATGAGGGATTATAGCGCGGCACGGGGGCGGCACTGCAGTGACATTATTCGGATTGGGATCCGCTGGAAACGATCCGCAACAATGTTGCACCAGCTGAGTTATAACCAATGCGACAACACTCCGTCGAAACCATCATGGAAGTAGCGTAGCTTGCTGGACGATAATGGCGTTAAGAGCAGGAGGCGGAACCAATGAAATTCTGTGCTTCCCTGGGTGTTAGTTCCGTGATAGGCGTTCTGCTGGCGCCGTTTCTCATGGTGTTTCCCGCGTGGGCGGCGTTGGGCGACAATGCGGCTTCGGTGCTCAACGACCAGGCCCGGATGAAAGGCGCTCTGCGCAGTACGGATAACCGCACCTACGTTTTGCACGAAATCATCATGACCTCGGGCGCTAAGGTTCGCGAGTTTGTGACCCCCGCGGGAGCGGTCTTCGGAGTGGCTTGGGAAGGGCCCGCGCCTGATCTGCAACAGCTGCTCGGTCCTTATTATCAACAGGCGAAGCAAGCCCAGCAGAGCGCCGCAGCACAACGACAGCCGCAGCGCCATGGTCCAGTCGTCATCGAAACGCCCGGACTTGTGTTCTACCAAACCGGACACATGCGAAGTTTCCATGGAGCAGCCTACATTCCGCAATTGGTGCCGCAAGGCGTTCAGGCCAGCGAGATCCGCTGAAGGAGACAACATGGTGCGCACACTTGGGCTGTTGCTGGTCGCGGGAAACGTCATCGTGATGCTGGCCTGTGGTAGCAGCGGTGGAGGTAACAATGGCGCATCGACCGTCACTGCCGTGAGCGTGAGTTGTTCGCCGTCGACGGTGACCTCGGGGCAGACCAGCCAATGTTCGGCAAATGTGAGCGGCACGGGAAACTTCAGTACTGCGGTAACCTGGAACCCCAGCGCCGGCTCGATATCCTCGACGGGCTTGCTCACGGCCCCGATCGTTACCTCAACCACCTCGGTAACCGTAACGGCAACTTCGACCCAGAACTCCGCGATCACCGGGACAGCGACGGTGACGGTGAATGCCACCGGAACGGCGGCTAATGTCGCACCGCTGGTGGTGGACCCCGGCCCTGCCGGCGCTACCGGCGAAGTCAATCTGGCCTATGTGACTGTGACAGTTTGCGTGCCCGGCACCAGCCAATGCCAGACTATCGATCACATCCAGGTAGATACCGGCTCCTCGGGACTGCGCATTCTTTCTTCGGTGTTGAACATTCCTCTACCTGCGGAGAATGATTCAAGCGGCAATCCTCTGAACGAGTGCCTGGTCTTTGCTGACGGTTATGTCTGGGGTCCTGTCGACCTAGCCGACATCACCATTTCCGGAGAGGTGGCGGGCGGCGTTCCGGTGCACGTCATGACTGGTGACACAGCACCCAGCACATGTTCCAGCCAGACCACCGGCTCGAACGAAGGCGGCAGCGTTTCCAACCTGGGAGCCAACGGGCTTTTGGGTGTGGGTCTGTTCCAGCAGGACTGCGGTCAGTTCTGCGTCACCAATTCGAGCAATCCCTACTATTACTATGACTGCCCGTCTTCCGGTTGCACCCCTACCACAGCGACGCTCGCACAGCAGGTGCCCAATCCGGCGAACCTGTTCGCGACCGACAACAACGGCGTCCTGATTCAGTTGCCGGCGGTACCGCAAGGAGGGACCTCGACAGTCGAAGGCTCGCTAATTTTTGGCATTGGCACAGAGTCGAACAATGGATTGAGCGGGGCCACGGTATATAACGTGCCCGACAGCGGCAGCAATGCCGGCAACATTACGACCGTTTTCAACGGCCAATCCTACCCGCAGAGCTTTATCGACAGCGGATCGAATGGACTGTTCTTCCTCAATTCATCGCTCAGCGGAGTGGCCACCTGTTCCGGACAGAGCTCGAGCTGGTATTGCCCCAGCACCTCGCCTGACAATCTCAGCGCCGGCAATCAGGGCTCGAACATGAGTTCTCCGGTTACGGTGAATTTCACCATTGAAGATGCCAATAGCCTGTTCAACGCCAACAATGGCGGCAACTCGGCCTTCAGCACGTTAGGTGGACCCAACTGTAGCTCTGGCGGGTCGAACTGCGCCTTCGACTGGGGTCTGCCGTTCTTCTATGGCCGGAACGTTTTCACCGCGATTGAAAACATGAATACCCCCATCGGGGGGCCGGGTCCATACTTCGCCTATTAGCGGCCTGTGTTTTCCTCCAAGCGGATGTAATAGTACGACTCGAGCCTCCCGCCGATTGCGGCGGCAGATCTGCTTAACATTAGTTAACAATCCAGGCTTAAATAGTTGTCTTGCCCCAGCATCGTGCCTTGTCGGGCGATGCAATCCCCGCGACGATTTCCCGCCTCGAACATCTAATTAAGCAGGATTAAGGAAGAGAAGCCAAATATGAAGCTGTCAAGGCTTATCGCAGGTTTCTTCTTGGCAGCGACTCTGACTGCGCCGATGTGGGGCGCAACTCCAGCGCTGCCGGGAACAATCAATTATGTAGAGGGACAAGCCGCTATCGGCTCTCAGACCCTGGATGCAAAATCCGTCGGCTCGACCAGTCTCGCAGCCGGACAGACGCTCACCACGCAAAACGGCAAGGCTGAAGTCCTGCTGACTCCAGGCGTGTTCCTGCGGGTTGGCGACGATAGTGCAGCAACCCTGGTTTCGCCCAGTCTGACAAATACCGAAGTCGCTTTGTCGAAGGGACAAGCGATGGTCGAAGTGGCAGAGATCCACAAGGACAACTTGCTCCGCATACAGGAAGACGGCACGACGGCGCAGTTGGTTAAGACCGGACTGTATGGCTTCGATGCCGACGGCGGTTCTGTTCGGGTTTTCAAAGGCCAGGCGCTGGTGCAGGATGGCGATCGCCAGGTGAAGGTCAAAGGCGGCCACGAGTTCAACATTCAAAGCGCGAACAACACCGGCAAGCTTAAGACCACGAAATTCGACAAAGATCAGTATGAAAGTACCGACCTGTACCGCTTCAGCAATTTGCGGTCGGAATACCTGGCCGAAGCGAACGCTGATGCGGCGCGTATTTATGTTGCCGGCGGTCCGGGGTGGTACGGTCCAGGTTGGTATTGGGACCCGTTCTTCACCGCGTACACCTGGATTCCGGGTGGCGGCGTTTTATACAGCCCGTTTGGCTGGGGATTCTACTCGCCGTGGTGGGTCGGCTACGCGCCTTACTACGGGGGATATCCGTACCGCTACGCCCGGCCGTATGTTGCCGGCCATCATGGACTGGGATACGTAGGCCATCCAGTCGGAGGATTCCGGGGTGCCCCGCGGGCATCGGCACATAGCTTTGGCGTAATGGGAGGCGGCCTCCGCGGCGGAGGTGTGATGCGAGGCGGCTTCCATGGCGGAGGCGCTTTTCATGGCGCCGGCGGAGGTTTCCACCGCTGACATGTGAGCAGTGACAGCGTGGGGATGCGGGGCTCTCCTTGGCCCCGCTTTTTTTTCGCCGCTCCTCAGCTGATACGGCTGAGTTGCAACTTGCCATGTTTCTGGTAAACACGCAACCTTCGTTTCGTTTGCTGGTTATACTCTTTGGGGAGCGTTCGCTCGTGCCATGAGAGTTGCAGCTTTGTTTCTACTGACGGCGATTGGGGCAGCGCCGCTATGGGGCAGCGGGGGCGCGCATGCAATTGGCTCGCCGGTGTTGCTGGCGATCAGCACCTCCAGCAGCTCAAGTCTGAATGTCACCGTCAGCGGCAGTCAGAAGTGGGTGGACACCGGAATGGATGTACATGCCGGCGACAAGCTGCACATCACCGCCAAAGGCACAGTGAACATGGGCAACAACACCGGCGTAACGCCGGACGGCGTGGCGCGCGGCTGGGTCGATACATTGCGCGCGCTGATGGTTCCCAGCGCCGGCCGCGGCGCCCTGGTGGGACGCATCGGCAATAGCGATGCCGCGACCCCTTTTCTTATCGGCGCCGATGGCACGGTGGAGGCGCCCATCGCGGGACGGCTCTATCTCGGAATCAACACCGATTCGCTGCAAACTCCCGACGGCAAGTATGAAGTGCACATTGATCGCACTGCCAGCAGTACGGCGACCGCAAGCGGCGCGGCTGCCAGCCAGGGCAAGTACGAATTTCAGCCTTTGTTCGCCGAACTCGATGCCAAGCTGCCGTCTCGCGTCACCGATCAGGCGCAAGGCGGCAATCCAGGCGACCTGGTGAATTTCGTGCTGGTCGGCACCCAGGACCAGGTTACGAATGCGTTGAAAGCCGCCGGATGGATTGTTGCCGACAAGACGAATCAAGCTGCTGTGGTCAGCGCCATCCTGGCGACATTACAGAAGAACTCCTACATGGCCGTGCCCATGAGCATGCTTTATCTCTTCGGGAGGTCCCAGGATTATGGATACGAGCGCACCGAGCCAGTCATGGTGGCCGCGCAACGTAACCATTTCCGCGTCTGGAAGGCTCCCTTTGCCACGCCGCAGAACCAGCCGATCTGGGTCGGCGCCGGCACCCACGACATCGGCATCGAACGCGACCAGCGCTCGGCTAACGCGATCACTCACAAGATCGATCAGGACGTGGATAACGAGCGCGATTTCATCGGGGCCACCCTGCAACAGGCCGGTCAGGTGGAGGCGATGTCCTACGTGACCCGGTCCAAAGCCATTAAGTCAGCCAAAACCGCGACAGGCGGAGAGATCAAATCCGATGGGCGTGTGCTGGTGATCGTGCTGAAGGGCGCCCCAGCGACGGCGGCAGCGAAGTAGAGGGCATCTGGCGTGCCTCGGAACGGGAGGTGTTTCCCGATTTGACTTCCTTCACTGGCGATTCTCGATCGAGTGGGATGAACTCCGCAAAATCTGCCGCTGAAACACATCCTGCAAAAGCAGCCGGGATCAGTTGATCGATCGCCAGTACCAGACCGCCACCAGCCCCAACACGATAGCGACCGTTACGATTACTACGAAGACAGGCCCAACGCGTCTTCTACGGCCGGAGGCGGCACTCAACGCCGTGATTCGAGCCCTCACCTGCTCCGCAATTAGACGCTCGATCGCCGAGGAATGCGACTTCCTCAAATTTGGCAATGCTTCGACGGCCTTGGACTCTACCGGGGCAATGAAGCGGCCGGCGCCGAATCGGAGATCGAGCTTTTTTGCGAAGAGAAAACTGCAGCCTGGAGTCGTCATATGAACCGCCATCGAGTTCCGATCCAATGGGGCTTTACACGCAAACAAGCTCGCAAGACTTTTGACTACAAAATCACGCGGTCACGGCACTAGCTGGCCTGGAAAGACCGATACAGCAGATGCGGACGCTGGCGTTCAGATTGGAGGAGTCAATGGCGGAGCTTTCATAGGCGGTTCCGGAGCAGCTAACCCTGTTTGTAAAGGCACCCTTGCGGCGGCGGGCAAACTCGCTACTGTCGCTCCGTGTGTGCCCGCTCCCGCTGTTTCGTCACAACTCTACTATCCGTTTGGTTTTTGGGGAGCGGGTAGACCGGGCGGAACAGTCAAGGTTCCTACGGCTGGTTACTTTAATTTGGGCAAGCTGGCCTTCACACCCACAAATAGTATTGTAACCAATACCATTGGCACCACAACTGCCACGGGCGAGGCTAAATGGACTTTTGTACTGGGCGTTATCAACCACGACTGGGATGGGGTCGATATTGCAACCATCGCGGATCCCACGGGGGTACTCCCCGCAAACACTTATGCGGTGGCTAACACGAACGATCCGATTTTCTTTTATCTCAACGATCCCGGAACGATTCTCTCCTTTCAGGTGAGCCTGCGCGAAGTCGAGCTAAACATCACGCCTGGCACCGATGGATATTACCTTTGGAAGGTTCAATTCGGGACCGGTGATACGCCTGGTAAGAACGTTATTTTCACAAGAACGGGCGGTGAGGATTTTTCCGCGGCAGGGTACTATACGCCTAGTCCCGGTATGGTTGTTAGCTATAGCAATAGCTCACTGCCCACTGGCGGCTACTGGATGACTGCCGAGCTGACCGTCGGCGTGGAGAAAACGGGACCTTCTTCGAGCACAATTCCGGATAACGATTACGGTGAAAGAGACTGATGTCAAGTAGCATCAGTTAGACCCACCCAGGCCGCTTAGCTTGGGCGGGTTTTTGTAGGCAACCGATAGTGATCTGCTAGAACGTCGTCAGCGCCGTCCCCGGTTCCCGCCAGGTGTAGGAGCTGAGCATCTTGAGATAGTTGCCGCGGAGGAAGGCCGACGGGTTCTCGATGTTCACCAGGCTCATGCTGCCGCGCATTTGGCGGATCGAGACGTATTCGTGCTCTTCCATCCAGCTTTCCACGCCTGCCAGCACTACGCCCACGTACTCGATGCCGTACTTCAGCAGGGCCGAGGTCATCATGGCCACGTGCGCTCCCGCCATCATGCACTTCAAGACGTCGCTGGAGTCGTGCACCCCGCCGGTGATGCCGATATAAGTTTCGACCTGGTGATAGAGAATGGCGGCCCAGTGCAGCCGTAGCCGCAGCTCATGCGGGCTGCTGAGGACGAGGTTGGGCGTGACCTCCATCTCCTCCAGATCGAAATCGGGCTGATAGAAGCGGTTGAAAATAACCACGCCGTCGGCGCCTGCGGCGGCCAGTCGCTGGGCGAAATTGGCGCAGGAGGTGAAGTAGGGGCCGATTTTTACTGCGATGGGGATGTGCACGCTATTGCGGATGGCGCGTACCAGGTCGCAGTAGCGGGTCTCCAGATCGTCAGCCGATAGCGCCGGATCCGTGGGAATATCGAAGATGTTGAGTTCGAGCGCGTCGGCGCCCGCCTGCTCCATGTACTCCGAGTAGCGTATCCAGCCGCCCGGAGTGCTGCCGTTCAGGCTGGCGATGACGGGAATGCTTACCGAGGCCTTGCCCTTGCGCAGCAGTTCGAGGTAACGATCGGGGCCGATGTTATAACGCTGCATATCGGGCAGGTAGGACGTGGATTCGGCATAGCTGTTGATGCCAGACTCAAGTGCGTTGTCGAGATTTTCGCTTTCCGCCTCAATCTGCTCTTCCATGAGCGAGTACATGACGATGGCGGCCGCTCCAGCGTCTTCCAGGCGGGCGAAGTTCTCCAGCTTCTCCGTCAGCGGGGAGGCCGAGGCCACGAGCGGATTCTTCAGCTTCAATCCTAGATAATTGGTTGACAGGTCGATCATGGTTCTCCTCCTCGCTACTCAAAAACAGGGTAGTACGGGCCTTTAGGCCAGCGTAAGGCCAGCCTCCCGAGAAACAGGCCTTAGCCTCTCGGGTACCTCATCCAGATGAACGGATGTGTTGGCGGAGGAATATGGATATTCGGCCGCTATCTCAACCATCCCACGGCGCACTGGATTCTGGTGAATGTAATTGCGCATCCGCTCATATTCCGCTGCATCGCGGACACGATGTTCGTAGTAGCTCGGCTGCCAGACGGCTTTCAACTTTAGTCCTGCCTGCCCCATGGCGTGCGAAACTCCGCCCTTTACCATCTGCAAGGCACGTCCGACGGCATGGCTATCGTCGACCGATAACAGCAGGTGAATGTGGTTTGGCATAACAACAAATTCGTGCAGAGCAAATTCGCCCGAGTCGCAGTATCGAAAGAGTGTGCTGAGCAAGAGATCAGCAGTCTCTGTTCGTTGAAACAGGTTCTGGTGCATGTAAGCCGAAGCAGTTATGAAGTATGTTTTCGTCATGCATGTGCCGCCGGCTGAAGCCGGCTCACTTCGAAAAAACGCACCTAACCGCGGACCTGAAGGTCCGCACTACCCATGCCAAAGCGCCGCACTACCCATGCCAAAGCGCCGCACTACCCAATCCCTACTTCTTCTCAAAACTCATCGCTGCCATGTGCTGGTACAGCTTCCAGCGCTCGTTCACATTTTCCTGCGCCGCGTGCAACAGCTTTTTGGCCTCGTCAGGATCGCTGTTCACCAGCATGGTGTAGCGCGTCTCGTTGTAGATGTACTGTTCCAGGGGAATGCTGGGCGGGCGCGAATCGAGCACAAACGGATTCTTGCCCTCCTTCGACAAGCTTGGGTTGTAGCGGAACAGGGGCCAGTGTCCGGAGTTGACCGCGGCCTTCTGCTGGTCGATGCCGTGCACCAGGTCGTAGCCGTGCGCGATGCAATGGCTGTAGGCAATGATCAGCGCTGGCCCGTCGTACGCCTCGGCTTCCAGGAAAGCCTTCATCGTCTGACCGTCGTTGCCGCCCATCGCAATATGCGCCACATACGCGCGGCCATAGTTGATCGCCATCATTGCGATATCTTTCTTCGGCGTGCGCTTGCCGCCTGCCGCGAACTTGGCCACCGCGCCCAGCGGCGTCGCCTTTGACATCTGACCGCCGGTATTGGAGTACACCTCGGTATCGAGCAGCAGGATGTTGACGTTTGCATTCGAGGCGAGCACGTGGTCGAGGCCGCCGTAGCCGATGTCGTAGCCCCAACCGTCGCCGCCGATGATCCACACGCTCTTTTTGACCAACTCATCAGCAACGGCCAGCAGATCGCGCGCTGCGGCCGATTTGTCGGTCGCCAGTTTTTCTTTGAGCGCCTTAACGCGTTCGCGCTGTGCGAAGATGCCTTCTTCGGTTGACTGATCGGCACTGAGGATTTCCACTGCCAACTTCTCCCCGATAGTCGAGGCCAGCCGCTCGACCAACTCTTTCGCGTATTGGTTCTGCTTGTCGACGGCCAGGCGCATGCCCATACCGAACTCGGCATTGTCCTCGAAGAGCGAGTTTGACCAGGCCGGACCCCGGCCGTCAGCGTTGACGGTATAAGGCGTCGTAGGCAGGTTGCCGCCGTAGATCGAAGAGCAGCCCGTGGCATTGGCAATCAGCGCGCGGTCGCCGAACAGGCGCGTCATGGTCGAGATATAGGGCGTCTCGCCACATCCCGAGCAGGCGCCGGAGAACTCGAACAGCGGCTCCAGCAGTTGCGCGTCCTTCACCTGCGCATGCGAGAGTTTCTCGCGCGACAGCTCAGGAATCGACTGGAAGTAGTTCCAGTACTCGTTATACTTCTCGCGCAACGGCGGCTGCGGCTCCATGTTGATGGCGCGATGCTTGGCCTCGCTCTTGCTCTTGGCGGGACAGATGGCGACACACAGCCCGCAACCGGTGCAATCTTCGGGCGCCACTTGCAACGTGTACTTCAGCTCAGAGAACTCGCGCCACTTAGGCACCGCGGTGCGGAAGCCCTCGGGCGTGTGGTTGACCGTGCCGGGATCGTAAACCTTAGCGCGGATCACCGCATGCGGGCAAACCATGACGCACTTGCCGCACTGGATACAAAGCTGCTCATCCCACACCGGAATTTCGAGCGCGATATTGCGCTTCTCCCACTTTGTGGTAGCCGTGGGAAAGGTGCCATCGATGGGCATGGCGCTGACGGGAACCTGGTCGCCCTCGCCCGTGATCATTAGCGCCTCGACATTGCGCACAAATTCGGGAGCATTGGCCGGCACCGCGGGACGAACTTCAAATCGCGAGGTGATGCTTTGCGGCACGTTAACCTCGTGCAGGTTCTCGAGCGCGGCATCGACGGCGGCAAAGTTCTTGCGGACGATCGACTCGCCACGTTTACCGTAGGTTTTCTCGATGGCGTGCTTGATCGCAGCGATGGCGTCCTCACGCGGCAAAACCCCGCTGATGGCGAAGAAGCAAGTCTGCATCACGGTGTTGATGCGCCCGCCCATGCCGGCTGCGCGTGCGACGTTCACGGCATCGATCACATAAAAGCGCAGCTTCTTGTTGACGATGGTTTCCTGCGCCGAGCGCGGCAGGTTGTCCCAGACCTCGTCGGGGCCGAAGGGGCTGTTGAGTAGAAAGACCGCGCCGGGATCGGCGGCCTTCAGCACGTCGAGCCGCTCCATGAAGCTGAACTGATGGCAGGCAACGAAATTGGCGCGCGAGATGAGATAGGTGGAGCGAATAGGCTTCTTGCTGAAGCGCAGGTGAGAGGTCGTGACTGCGCCGGATTTCTTCGAGTCGTACACGAAATAGCCCTGCACGTTGAGATCGGTTTCCTCGCCGATGATCTTGATGGTGTTCTTATTCGCGCCGACTGTGCCGTCGGCGCCCAGCCCGAAGAACATGGCGCGAACTGTCTCGGCCGGTTCGGTCGAGAACGACGGATCATAGTTCAGGCTCGTGTGCGTGATGTCGTCATTGATACCGATGGTGAAGTGATTCTGCGGAGCGAACTTGCTCAACTCGTCATAGATGCGATTCACCATCGCCGGTGTGAACTCCTTCGAGGACAGACCGTAGCGGCCGCCGATCACTTTGGGGAACTTCGCCATCGGCGCTTTGCCGGCGGTGAAGCCCTCAGTCAATGCGGTGATCACGTCTTGATACAGCGGCTCGCCGATGCTGCCCGGTTCCTTGGTACGATCCAGGACCGCAATGCTCTTAACCGTCGGGGGCAGGGCTTGCAGGAAGTGCTCGACGGAGAAGGGTCGCATCAGGCGAACCTTCAACATGCCGACCTTCTTGCCTTGTGCGGTCAGGTAATCGACGGTCTCGTGGACCGCCTCCGCGCCCGAACCCATGATGAGGATGACGCTCTCCGCGTCGGGTGCGCCTTCGTACTGGAACAGCCGATATTCGCGGCCCACGAGCCTGGCGAATTTGTCCATCGCGTTGTGCACGATCGTGGGACAGGCCAGGTAATAGGCGTTGACCGATTCGCGGCCCTGGAAGTAAACGTCGGGATTCTGGGCCGAACCGCGCAATACTGGATGATCGGGCGAGAGAGCGCGTTCGCGATGCGCCCGCACCAAGTCGTCGTCGATCATGGCGCGCATGTCTTCGAGCGAGAGCTGCTCAATCTTGGAAACTTCGTGCGAGGTGCGAAAGCCGTCGAAGAAATGCAGGAAGGGAATGCGCGATTCCAGCGTGGCAGCATGGGCGATCAGCGCCAGGTCCATGGCTTCCTGCACCGAGTTAGACGACAACAGCGCGAAGCCCGTAGGACGCACGGCCATGGCATCCTGGTGATCGCCGAAGATGGAAAGCGCCTGCGCCGCGATCGAACGGGCGGCCACATGGATGACCGTGGGGGTCAGCTCGCCGGCGATCTTGTACATGTTGGGGATCATCAGCAGCAGGCCCTGCGACGAAGTGAAGGTGGTGCCCAGCGCTCCCGCTTGCAAGGCCCCATGCAGCGCGCCGGCCGCGCCGGCTTCGCTCTGCATCTCGATGACGTTAGGGACGGTACCCCAAATGTTCTTTTCACCTACCGAGGACCAGGCATCGGACGACTCGCCCATGGGCGAAGAAGGAGTGATGGGATAAATGGCGGCGATTTCGCTGACATGGTAGGCCACATAGGCGACCGCCTCATTGCCGTCGAGGGTCACTTTACTTCTTGACATCTTGCCTCCAGAGCGTTTCTCGTCCGCGGGCGAGGTGCGCAATGAGGCTTCGCTGGCCGCGGATGAATTCGCATGAATAGTCGCGGCCGGCGAAGCAGAATATACCGTTGTTTTCACGTCGTTCGTCCCCCAACGCCGGGCCAGGCGCCCGGGCCGACTCCCACGAAGGAATCCGTACTGTTAACCATAGGCGCGCAGGTCGAGAGCGGCTGTGACGGGCGTACTAACAAACCTGTGACGCACATCACATACAGGGGTGTGAACCTATGAGAAAAGCTGACGGTGCGATGAGAGGAGCGCCAGCCTTATCACATTCAGGCGTGCAGAAGGTCACTGACAATCGCGCACGGTTGCTGTGAAATTGGGATGGAGAGAATCCGGCCTGCTTTCCACCTGGGTTGAGCACGCTTGGGCCGACGCGAAACAGACCTGCCATTCTTCCTCCTCTCAAAACTCGCTTACTCCTTGACCCTTCTTTCCCCTTAACCCTAAGGAGGCAAGCTAATGCACAGAAATGAGACTCGCAATTTTCTTCTTCATACAACCACAGGCGCAACAATTCTTACTGGAGTCATGGCCTTTGTACTGGTTGTCCTGATTCCTCTGGCGGCAGAAGGTCAGACGTTTACGACTCTACATACGTTCACCGGACCAGACGGGGCAGGACCCACGACGGGCTTGACCATGGATCAAGCGGGCAATTTCTACGGCACTACAGGGGCCGGAGACGGCAGCGTATTCAAATTGTCTCGCATGCGGTCGAACTGGATCCTCACGCCACTGTACAGGTTTAAGGGAGGACCTGACGGCAGTGGTCCTTCGTCTAGGGTGGTCTTCGGGCCCGACGGCGCGCTCTACGGCACCACATACCGAGGAGGAGACTCCTCGTGCGGCCGAGGCGGCTGCGGAGTCGTTTTCCGGCTGCTGCCACCAGCGACGGCTTGCGCGTCCGTGCTTTGCCCTTGGACGGAAAAGGTGATTCTTACCTTTACCGGAATCGATACAGGATTGCTTCCGGGAGGCGACCTGACTTTCGACGCAGCAGGCAACATTTATGGAACTACGGCATCGGGTGGACTCTATCAAGGCGGCACAGTTTACAAGCTGACTCGTTCCGGCAGCGACTGGACAGAAACTGTTCTTTACAACTTTGGTGAAGACATTTCCGGCAGCTCTCTACCAACGGCGGGCGTGATTTTTGATAACTCCGGCAATCTGTATGGCACGAGCGATGGCGGCGCATACGGGTTCGGTACCGTCTATGAATTGATTCCGTCCGGAGGAGGATGGACAGAGAAGATCCTCCATACTTTCAACAATGCTGACGGAAATGGCCCGTCGGGCGGCTTGATTTTTGGTCAGGCAGGCAATCTCTATGGGACGACAGAATGGGCGGGCCCGAATGGTAGTAAGGGCACGGTTTTCATGCTGAGCCCTTCGGGTGACGACTGGACCTTCAACCAGCTTCACAGCTTCAGCGACGGTGACGGTGAACCCACGGGTGTGACCATGGATGTGGCCGGCAACCTTTACGGTGCAACCTCGGTCGGTGGGCAGTACTCCTTCGGTGCGGTTTTCAAACTTACTCAGTCGACGGGTGGATGGAGTTACGAGTTGCTCCACGAATTCTCCAATGATGGCAACGGCGACGATCCGCGCAGCCCTGTCTTTCTCGACGCCAACGGAAATATTTATGGCACAACAATAGCGAACACGCCGTCAGGATACTGCAACGGTAACGGCTGTGGCACAGTCTGGGAGATCACGCCGTAGGACGTGAGCACTACCAATGCCTCGCACGAATGATCCGGGCGCTGCACGATGCGCCCGGAGGTTCACTCTGCCGTTCGAAATTATATGTAGTGAGTCCGAGAAACTAATGGGCGCCGGTAGTTGGCGCAGCCGGAGCGGCTCCCATGCGTTGAGGAGCCTGTATGACGATGTTTTTTTCGGCGGCCAGCAGCCGAAGCAACAATTTCTTCTGATCAAACGTGACGGCAAAGTCCTGCAGCGGGATGGCCCCGAAGTTTGCCAGCGGCAGCAAGGGGTTGATTTCGATGAACGGTTGCGGAAAGGTGTAGCCTCCCAACCGGACGTCGCCGGCCAGTTGCGCGCCTTTGATCTCGAATTCGTTGGAGACGGTGCGGCCCCGGCCAAGCACGATCGGATCGGAGACGAACTTCAGGCCGGCAGCAAACTTCTCCGGAAGACTCAGCCCGACTCCACGAGAGTCGAGATGAGCATCAATCTTCTGCGTACCGACAATCAACTCGATGACTGGCACTTTGTCTGGCATGGTGAAGGGGATCACCGTGTTTCCTCCATCCGGCTTGAGGCTTCCCGATTCCAGCATCAACTTCTCGCCGGGGTAGTCGAGCGTCAACAGATAATTGCGGAATAGCACAAAGCCCAGAATGCCGTCGCACTGTCCTTCGCGCGGACTAGGCTGGTGCTGAACGGCCTCCACATTTTTGAACTCGACGCCCGCGACCTCCAGCGAGTCGATCCGCACTGCAGGTACTTTGTGGGAGTTAACTCCGCTGGGATCGCCAATCTCTTCCTCGCCTGTAATCGGCAGCTTAAGCTGCTGAATGAGCGCCGGAGAAACCAACGCCTGTCCGCCTGTGCCCGTGTCGATGCCGAAGGTGAAGGGACCTTTGCCATTCACCATCACCTGCACGAACGGCATGTTGTGGCGGAGTTCCATGGCAACGCTGTGGGGAGCATTCTGAGCCAGGCAAGTGGAAGCAACAGCTAAAAAGAACAGCATAGCGAAACCAAGATCGTGCCTGAGTTCGGAAGTCATTAGCAGCGTGCCTTTCGATACCGAGTCGCTTCTTGGACGCAAGTCCGTCAAGTAGGTGATCAAGCTTTGTGCTTATCACTTCCTGGTATGCCATCGGTCACTGACAAACATGCTGGCTTCGGCGTGAAATTCTGGTGGGTATCTCGGGAGAAGATTCCCGGCCTATTTCCCCAGCGGGTCATCGTGTCGGCCGGCAACATACCCACGATCTCGGCGAGACATCTACGGCGAGAAATAAGACCTTCGACCTTCCTTCTCTCCGGCATCCCTGCGGACTTAATCCCACAGGCCCCTCTCTATTGAGCCGCACGGCAGAAGGATAAGCCAATGCACAGCAAGGGACACCGTGCTGGTCGATCCGCAAGGGAATCTGCTTGGTACGACCTCGCTTGGAGGGAGGACCGGTGATTGCGGCACAGTTTACAAGCTTACGCACACTGCTCGGGGATGGACGAAAACCATGCTTTACGCTCTCCAGGGTGAGCCGCATGGAAATGGGCCCAGTTTTGTCGTCATCCGTGACGGGGACGGCAATCTCTACGGCACGACGCGAAATGGCGGCGATTTTGACTGCGGGTCGGTCTTTCAATTGACTCCATTGGGAAGCCACCGCCGCCGGATACTGGAATAATCGCGAGAAGACACGATCAACCTTTCTCGGCGAATGGACGCGCACCGGTGATAAGTCCCGGCAGGATGCCGACGGCTATCTGATCCACTGCGGCCGTAACGATGAGATGTTGAAAGTGGGCGGCCAGTGGGTATCGCCAATCGAGGTGGAGTCGGCCCTGATCGCCCCTGACGCCGTGCTGGAAGCCGCCGTGATCGCTGTGGAAGAAAACGGTCTGGTGAAGCCCAAAGCATTCGTGGTATTGAAGGATGGCTTCGCCTCAAACGACGCGATGCGAAACCAATTACAGGATTTCGTGAAAACCCGGCTGGCGCCCCATAAGTATCCCCGGTATGTTGAATTCGTCAGCGGGTTACCGAAGACGGCGACGGGGAAGCTGCAACGCTATCTACTGGTGCAGCGTGAAAAAGAGAAGCAGCAAAGGAAGGCGGAGAGCCGGTGATAGAGACAAGCTCGCAACGTGGCGAAATCGTGGCCGGAGGCAGGCGGCTGGAAACGCTCTGGATTGAGCCGGTGCGAAGCGGCCTGCCGACTATCGTCATGCTGCACGAAGGGCTGGGTTCCATCGCACTCTGGAAAGATTTCCCCCAGCGACTGGCCGCCGGCACAGGCTGTGGAGTGCTGGTCTATTCGCGATACGGCCACGGCAATTCCGACAGATTGCTGGAGAAGCGGCCAGTCAATTTCATGCATCACGAGGCCGAGGTAATGTTATCGGAGTTGCTGCGGAAGCTGGATATCCGCCGTCCAGTCCTGCTCGGCCACAGCGATGGCGGCTCCATTGCGATTATCTTTGCGGGAAAATATCCGGACGCCCTGCGCGGGCTAATCCTGGAAGCACCGCATCTGTTTGTGGAAGATCTGAGCATCTCGAGCATCGCGCAAGCCAAGGTGCTCTACCAAACCACCGACATGCGAGCCAAGCTGTCGCGCTATCACGCGCACGTGGATGAGACGTTCTGGGGATGGAACGATATCTGGCTCGATGCCGAGTTTCGCTCTTGGAATATCGAGCGGTATCTGCCGGCGATCCGCTGTCCGGTGCTCTGCATTCAAGGTGAAGACGATGAGTATGGGACGCCGGCGCAGGTACAGGCGATAGAGGCGCAGGTACCGTGGACCGAGAGCGTGATGCTGGCAAACTGCAAGCACTCGCCGCATCGCGATCAGCCGGAAAAAACACTGCGGCCTATGGTAGAGTTCATCGCGAGAGTGGAGGCGACGGAGACTCCCTCCACTCTCGAAAACCGCAGATCCCGTTCGACAAGCTCAGGGCGGGCTCTGTGCTCCGCTCGGAATGATCACGCTGGGAATAGCGAATTTGAGCAAATGCATCTGGCGAACGGCGAAGAGAGATTAGCGAAGAGCGGCTCCTCCAGAAAGGTCAACGATGGCTGAGTGGGTACACACCTTCAAAGGCGCGGTGCTGGCCTCGGAATACGATTTTGCCAGCCACATGAATTCGCGCATGTACGTCTCGCGTTTCGATCAGGCGACGTGGTTCCTGCTACACGCCATCGGCGTAACGCCCACGTCGATGAAGCAAATGAACCTGCGGGTAGCCATCGTTCGCCAGAATTACCAGTTCCTGGAAGAGCTGCGCGGCGGAGAGTTGGTCGAGATCAAGAGCGGCTTTCTGGCCGTCGGCGAGAAGTACTTCCGGTTCCTGCACCAGATGTACGACGACGAGAGCGGTAAGATGGTGGCCACCTGCGACAGCGTCGCCGTGCAGGCCAGCCTGGAGTCAGGGAAAAGTGTGGCGCTGACCCAGCAGCTTCAGGAGCGCGCGAAACGCTACCTGGTGACCGCGAATGTGCCGCTGGATGCGGAAGTGGGATAAACGAAGGTGCTGAAAGCCTGAACGTCGGGAGCACAGCCTGACGCGCACCTGAACATCCGCACTACCCAGCTTTACGTCATGTCCGGCTGGCCGGTAGCCGTTACCACCATGGCCCACTCCTCGCTGGAAAGACGTTTGCGCTGGGTGGTGGCCATCGGAATCGGCACATGGATGAACACTCCATGCTGCAGGCCGATGATGATGTCGGTCTTGCCCGCCATGGCGGCATGTACTGCGTGCCGCGCAAAGGAATCGCACAACACGGAGTCCACCGTGGAGGCGGGCACGCTGCGGATGTAGTAGCTGGGATCGAAGTAGCGAATCGCCACCGGCAAGCGCTGGGCGGCAAAGTGGTCGCGGATCTTGTGCCGCAGAAATAAGCCGATGTCGCGATGCACCAGGTTGCCAGAGGCGTCGCGGTCTTCCGACGGCGGCAGCAGGTGCTGTCCCGCTCCCTCCGCCACAACAATCACCGCATGATGGCGCTCCAGCAGCCGGCGATGGAGCACGGCTAACAGCCCGCATTCGCCTTCCAGCTTGAAGGGCACTTCTGGCACGAGGGTGAAGTTCACTTCCTGGCTGGCCAAGGTCGCGCCTGCAGCGATGAAGCCTGAGTCGCGGCCCATCACCTTCACAATGCTGATGCCGTTGTGCACGCAGTGCGCCTCAACATGAGCGGAGTCGATCACGTCCTTGGCCTTTTCGATGGCGGTGAAGTAGCCGAAGGAGCGATTCACATACTGCACGTCGTCGTCGATGGTCTTGGGGATCCCGACAACTGCGACCTTCAGCTTGCGGCGCTGGATCTCCTCCACAATGGCGTGCGCGCCGCGCTGGGTGCCGTCGCCGCCCACGGTAAACAGGATGTTGATGCCGCGCTGCTCCAGAAAATCGACGACAATGTCGGCGCTCACCGGCCCCCGCGAGGTGCCGAGCAGCGTGCCGCCAAACTGATGAATGCTGTTGACGATTTCGGCATTTAGCCACAGCGGCGGGCTGGGCGCTTCCGGCGAGAACCCGGCGTAACCGTAGCGCACCCCCATGACCGCGGGCACGCCGTAGTGATAGTGAAGCTGAACGTATACCGAGCGGATTACGTTGTTCAGCCCGGGACACAGGCCGCCGCAGGTGACGATCGCGACCTTCGTCGTGGCCGGCTCGAAGAACAACTTCTCGCGCGGTCCCGCTCGCTCGAACAGTTGCGCCGTGGCGCCGCTCTCGATGGGGCTGCGATAGTGCATCTCATCGTCAACGAACGTGGCTTGCACTGAGCCCAGCACGTCCAGCCGTAAAGGCGAGCGCACTGCGCAGGGGCCGTGATCAGGTATGGGGATTTTATCTTTCATGAAACTGATAATTGCATTGCAATTCTAGAAGATCCTGAACAACAAATATTTCGCCCCACGAAGACTGCCAGAAAAAAGGCTTGCAGGGCACGGCTTCAGTCGGGTCGGTACGCCGCTTGATTTTGTCATCCGACCGACGGCTTTAAGCCGGAGCAGAGGGATCTGCTGTTTCGAGTTTTCAGCAATCTGTTTCAGCCGTGCCGTTATTTGTATGGAGGGCCGGGCCTAGCCCCTGAGCTATCGCACTTCGAATGAATATCGAAGACCTCAGCGGCTAAAGCCATCACAACCACATCAGCCTACGACGCGCCTGAAGGCGCGTCCCTTCAAAGCCGATCGCCGAGACATGAAATCGCTATGTCTTTTTGGGCTTCCTGGGCTTCATCATCTCCCATGCACTGTCGGGCAGGCGCCGCCCAATCATGCTGAAGCTACTGGCGCCGGCCAGCACCTCCCCGCCATCCATGTACACCATCTCCCCATTAATGTATCCCGCTTGATCGCTGATGAGAAATGCGCCGAGGTTCGCGATCTCCTCCAGCGTGCCGAAGCGGTGCAGAGGATTGTGTTCGAGCAACGCCTTCTCGATCTCCGGCGTCGGAAGCAGACGCGAGAACGCGCCTTCGGTGCGAATCGCGCCGGGAGCGATCGCGACGAAGCGAATGCCGCGGCCACCCCACTCCACGGCCAGGCTTCGCATTAGGGCAACCACGCCGGCTTTGGCTACAGCGCTGGGAACCACGTAAGCGGAACCGGTATCCGCATAAGTTGTCGCAATATTGAGCACCACCCCTTTGTGCTGCGACTTGAGCCAGCGCTGCCCGCAGGCCATGGTCATGTTGATGGTGCCTTTGAGCACAATGTTGATCACGGCATCGAAGGCGTGCGTCGACAGCTCTTCGGTGCGCGCCAGGAAGTTGCCGGCGGCGTTATTCACCAGCACGTCAAGTGGGCCGCTCTGCCACAAGCGCTCGAGGAACGGCTCGACGTCTTCGGCATAGCGAACATCGCATGCCAAGCCCTCGATGCTGCCCCCGGTCGAGGCAGAGAGTTCCTTGGCGGTCTGTTCCACCACCTCCGCCCTGCGGCCGCAAATGTACAGTGTCGCTCCGAGTTGCAAAAAGCGCTCGGCCATCGCACGGCCGATGCCGGTGCCGCCGCCGGTGATGAGAATACGTTTGCCCTTCAGGAGATTGTTGGTGAACATGGGACCTCTTTCGGAAGGGATAAGCTACCATGCGCGTGAACGATGTGTCAGTGAAGCCGCGATCGCAATTCGCCTTTCGCTTTTGGCTCTTCGCTTTTCGCCAGAACTGTCATCCTGAGCGCAACTGAGGGATCTGCCCTTCGCCCTTCGCGGTTCCTTTGTGCTTCAAGCAACCTTGTCATCCCGAGCGCAGCCGAGAGCCTGCCCTGAGCTTGTCGAAGGGAATCTGCGGTTCGCGCGGGCCGCGATGCCGGCTTCGGAGAAAATGAGGGGCTTGTCGCAGCCCAACCGCCGATTCCTCGACTCCGCTGCGCTCGGAATGACAAGTCAAGAGGGAGCTTCGCTGCGCTCGGAATGACAATTTGAGGGACGCACTTAAGAGAGGGAAGCGAGCAGCACAAGCGAGGCGGCGAAGAGCGAAGAGCGAACAGCGACAAGCGGCTTCCTACGCCTGCGCCACCCGCACTCCCGAGCTGCGCTTGCTGGCAGGAACAGCCGGCAGCGGCAGGCGCAGCTCGACTTCCAGGCCGTGCGGCGCGATGTTCCGCGCCGTCACCGTCCCTCCGTGCACGGCCAACGCGTTGCGTACGATGGCCAGCCCTAATCCCATGCCGCCGGTGCTCACACCGCGCGAATCGTCCACGCGATAAAACGGCTTGAACAGGAGTGGCAGAGCGCCCTCAGGAACTCCCGGGCCGTTGTCCGAAACTGAGATGATCGCCGAGCGCCCATCCTGCCCCAACCGCACTTTGATCTCGCCATCCTGTCCGGAGTAGAAGATGGCGTTGCGCACCACATTTTCGACGGCGCTCCGCAGCAGGCCGGCATCGCCGTTGATCTGGATCTCGCCACTGCTTTCGTAGCTGATGGTCGCTGCGGTGGCCGCCGCCTCGAAGTTGGCGTCGTGCAGCACGTCGTCCAGTACATCGTTCAGCGACAGCTTTTCGAATTTCGGCTTTTGCTGCCCGCTCTCCAATCGGGCGACGGTGAGGATCTGCTCCAGCATGGAATCCAATTGGATCGAGTCCTGCTCGATGCGATCGAGCATCTCTTTGCGTTCGTCCTCGTCGGCGTTGCGTGCCAGGGTCAGAGCGAGACGAATGCGCGCGATCGGCGAGCGCAATTCGTGCGAGACGCCGCTCAGCAGGTTGCGCTCGCTTTGGATCAGGTTGCGCAGTTCGCCCGCCATGGTGTCGAAGTCGCGTACCAGGTCGGCGATTTCGTCGCGGCGATTGCCCAGGTTCTCCCCTGCGCGGATGTCGAGATTGCCGCGTGCCAGTTCGTGAGTAGCATCGCGCAAGCGCTCGATGGGCTTGGTCAGGTAGTGCGCAATGAGCAGGCAGATGAGGGCCGAGAAGATCGTACCCAGCTTCAACGTCCACAGGATATCGCCGGGCACGCGCTCCGACAGCGGCGGTGGTACGAGTTGGGCGATCAGCAGGTACTGACCTTGGGGCGTGGTGACACGCGTCGCCAGCACATTCGCCTCGGAGGAGTGATACAGCCCTTCTTTCTTTTCCGCAGCCGCGGCAGCATCGAATAGCCAGCCAGGGATGGGCCTTCCTGACAGCTCGCGCCCGCTGCTATCGACCAGCCAAAATTCGGAGCGACGGGGTTGCGAAATGCTGTTCAGCAGCACGGCCAATCCGGCTTGGCCGTGGGATTCGAAGCGATGTGTGGCGAGCTCGGCCAGCACCGGCATCTCGCGGCGTACCGGCTGGATCCACCACGGGTGTTCGGAGTTGATGCGATAGTGAATGCGTAAATAGAGCGCGCCCAGCAACAGCGCTTGCGCCACCCAAAAGGGGAGAAAGATCTTCCAGAAGAGCCGCCGGTTCATACCCTGCTCTTCTCGTGAGTTTCAGCGGCAAGGAAGTAGCCGACGCCGCGAATCGGCCGGATCAACTCGTCGCTGGCGGGACAGGTCCCCAGCTTTTTGCGCAGCCGGCTGACGTGTACGTCGACGCTGCGATCGAAAGCGTTCAGCGGTCGGCCCAGCGCCACCTCGGCGATCTGTTCGCGGGTGACGACGCTGCCGGCATGCCGCAGCAGCAGCTCCAATACGTTGAATTCCACCGAGGTAAGGTCAATCGGATTATGAGCGCAAGTCACGGTTCGCGTCGCCAGCGACATATAAATGTCGCCCACCGCGAGCACCTCCTCATGTCCGTTATTCGCGGGCGCCGCCGCGGGCTCGCGCGTCCGGCGGAAGATGGCGCGAACTCGCGCCACCAGCTCGCGCGGATCGAACGGTTTCGCCAGATAATCGTCGGCGCCGATCTCCAGTCCGAGAATGCGATCGACCGCTTCGCCCCTGGCGGTCAGCAAGAGTACAGGAACCGAGGACTGCTGGCGTAGCGCCTTCAATAACTCGAACCCTGAGCCGCCAGGCAGCATCACATCGAGAATGATGAGCTCGTGTTCGCCGGAGAGAGCAGCGCTAAGTCCGGAAGCGTGATCGTAGGCGGCATCTACGCGGAAACCTTCGCCTTCCAGGAAGCGTTTCAGCAGATTCACCAGGCCGTGATCGTCATCGACGATGAGCAGGCGATTCACGGGATTTATTCTGCTCTTTCCCGCGCGTCCCTGCGGTGAAGAATTGTTTCGAGATGTGCTGCCGCTCTTCACACTTCTTAACCTTCCTTCACCTACTCTTAACCGCTGTCGCAACCCCCATCCGGTCTAATAGTATGGATGTAATAGTACTGCAACCGGTGCGCCAAGTTGCAGTTACGGGATGCAGGACGAGTGGCGGTGACAGTTCGTAGCTGGGTACGTCGGGTAGAGCAGGCCTTTAGGCCGGATTATTCATGAAGGTGCAAGAGATTCTTTGAAAGGGCGCGGCTTCAGCCGCGCCGTTAGAGACGGATCCGCGCGGGCTTTAGCCCCTGAGGTATTTCGCAGTTGGTCGGGAGAGCGAGGTCCCTCAGGGGCTAAAGCCGGGCGAAATCGAGCATTCTACGGCACGACTGAAGCCGTGCCCCTTCAAAGCGCACTATCGTCATGAGTAATCCAGTTTAGGCCTGCGTTCTGCGCGGCTAATGCGGGAACTTAGGACGCCGTTAACGCCGGCCTGAAGGCCGGCACTACCCAGCTGCGGCAGTTATGGAAAGGTCGCTACTGCTGGCGAGGAGGAGTTCGTGAAGAAAGCACCATTCTGGGGGTTGGGGGTGACGCTCGCGATTTGCGCGGTGTTGGCCGGCTGTAGCTCGCAGCAGACCAAGAGCGCCAGAGCCAGCGGCCCGCCGCCTGCGATTCCGGTCGGGGTGGCTACAGTCAAGCAAGGTGATTTCAACGTCTATCTCAATGGATTAGGCACGGTCCAGGCATTTAATACCGTTTCTTTGAAGACCCGCATTGATGGCCAGATCATGCAAGTGAATTTCCGCGAAGGTCAGGAGGTGAGGGCGGGAGGGCTGCTCATCCTAATCGACCCCCGGCCTTACCAGGTGGCCCTGGCGCAGGCCCAGGCTACCTTGCAAAAAGATGAAGCGCAGCTTACCAACGCAAAGGCCCAATATGAGCGCAACAAAGTGCTCTATGAACAGGGCGTGATCGCTAAGCAAGACCTGGACACGCTGGAGGCATCGTTCGGGACCTACGAAGGCACCATCGCCAGCGACAAAGCCGCCATCGACAATGCCAAACTGAATCTCACCTACTGCCGCATCGTATCTCCCATTGACGGAAGGGTAGGACTGCGGCAAGTGGATCCGGGCAATTACGTTACAGCGTCCACCGGCACTCCGATGCTGGTCATTACCCAGTTGCATCCTATCGCAGTGATTTTCACGCTGCCGGAAGACCAATTGCAGCAGGTGGCGCAGCATATGCGCACAGGCGAGCTGGAAGTAGACGCCTACAGCCGCGACGATCAGACCAAGCTGGCCACCGGAAAGCTGCTCACCATCGACAACCAGATCGACCAGACCACCGGAACCGCTAAGCTGAAAGCCATCTTCGATAATCAGGAAAACACGCTTTGGCCGAACCAGTTCGTCAACGCTCATCTGCTGCTGGAGACGCGCAAGAACGCCATCACCGCACCCGCCAGCGCCATGCAGCGCGGGCCCGAAGGGACCTTTACCTACGTGGTGGATGCCAACAACACCGTGCAGATGCGCCCGGTGAAGGTTGACCTCACCCAGGGCAGCACGGTGGTTCTCGGGCAGGGACTACAAGGCGGTGACCGCGTCGTCACGGATGGACAGGAGAAGCTGCAAGCGGGGATGAGAGTGGCTCCGCAAGCGCCGGCTCGCCAGAGAACAAGCGGCAACATCGGATCGCAAACATGAGTATCTCGCGACCGTTCATTCTGCGGCCCATCGCGACTTCGCTGTTGATGGTGGGACTGCTGCTGGTAGGCATCGTCGCCTACCGCCAACTCCCCATCTCTGCCTTGCCGCAGGTGGACTATCCGACCATCCAGGTGGTGACCTTCTATCCCGGCGCAAGTCCTGACGTCACCGCGTCGTCCATCACCGCTCCGCTGGAGCGGCAGTTTGGCGAGCTTCCCGGCCTGAACCAGATGACCTCCAGCAGCTCGTTCGGGGCCTCCGTCGTCACGTTACAGTTCAACCTGGAAGAGAACATCGACGTGGCCGAGCAGGAAGTGCAGGCCGCCATTAATTCGGCGGGAACTTACCTGCCCAACGATCTTCCTACTCCGCCGATCTACAGCAAGGTCAATCCTGCGGACGCCCCGATCCTCACGCTGGCCATGACCTCCGACAGCATGCCGCTGCCGCAGGTCGAGGACCTGGCGGACACAACTTTTGCGCAGAAGATCTCACAATTGCCCGGCGTCGGGCTGGTGAGCATCAGCGGCGGACAAAAGCCTGCGGTGCGTATCCTGGCGAATCCTACCGCGCTGGCCTCCTACGGCATGAGCCTGGAGCAGTTGCGCTCGGTCATCGCGCAGGTCAACGTTGACCAGGCCAAGGGACAACTCCAGGACAACCGGCAGTCGTTCACCATCGGCGCCAACGATCAGCTGCTGAATCCGCAGGGCTACGCCGACACGATCGTCGCCTACAAGAACGGCAATCCTGTACGGCTGTCGGATGTGGCCACCGTGGTCATGGGCGCGGAGAACGTCAACCAGGCAGCCTGGATGAACACCACTCCGGCGGTGATCCTGAACATCCAGCGCCAGCCCGGGGCCAACATCATCAAGGTGGTCGACAGCATCAAGCTGCGCCTGAAGCAGCTGCAAGCCAACCTGCCGGCATCCGTCAAGGTCACAGTCCTGACCGACCGCACCAACACCATTCGCGCCAGCGTCAAGGACGTGCAGTTCGAACTGATGCTCACCATCGCGCTGGTAGTGATGGTGATCTTCCTTTTCCTACGCACCTTGTCGGCGACCATCATTCCCAGCATTGCCGTGCCGCTTTCACTGGTGGGCACCTTCGGCGTCATGTACCTGCTGGGCTATTCGCTCGACAACCTCTCGCTGATGGCGCTGACCATCTCCACCGGCTTCGTGGTCGACGATGCCATCGTGATGATCGAGAACATCGATCGTTACATCGAGGAGGGCCACACCCCGCTCGAGGCCGCGCTGCGCGGCGCCGGACAAATCGGCTTCACCATCGTGTCGTTGACCGTCTCGCTGATTGCCGTGTTGATTCCGCTGCTCTTCATGGGCGATATCGTGGGCCGGCTCTTCCGCGAGTTTGCGGTCACTCTCAGCGTCACCATCCTGCTGTCGGCGATCATCTCGCTGACGTTGACCCCGATGATGTGCTCGCTGCTGCTGCGCCACAGGGACCCGGAAAAGCGCAGCCGCTTCTACCATTGGTCCGAACGCGCTTTCAACAACACGATTGCGTTCTACGGGCGCACAGTGAAGTTCGTGCTCAAGCACCAGACCGCAACCCTGCTGGTGACCATCGGAACGCTGATCGCGACCATCTACCTGTACGTTGTGGCTCCCAAGGGCTTCTTCCCGGTGCAGGACACCGGCGTCATCGTCGGCATTTCCGACGCGCCGGAAAGCATTTCATTCGCTGCCATGGCGGAGCGGCAGCAGGAACTGGCGACGGCCATCCTCAAGGACAAAGATGTCGAGAGCCTGTCCTCGTTCATCGGCGTGGATGGCACCAACACTACGCCCAACAGCGGGCGCATCCAGATCAACCTGAAGTCGCGCGATGAGCGCAGCGACGACGTGACCACGATCATGAAGCGGCTCCAGCACGAGATTGCCGGCGTCGAAGGGATCACGCTCTACATGCAGCCGGTGCAGGACCTGACCGTGGAAGACCGTGTCAGCCGCACCCAGTACCAGTTCAGCCTGGAGGATGCCGATCCCAAGGAGCTGGCAAGCTGGACGGCGAAGCTGGTGGCGGAATTGAAGACGCTGCCCGAGTTGCGTGATGTCGCGACCGACCAGCAGAACCAGGCGGCGCAGGCTAACCTCGTCATTGACCGCGATACCGCGTCGCGGCTGGGTGTCACCACCGCCGCCATCGACAACACGCTCTATGATGCTTTCGGCCAGCGGCTGGTGTCGATCATGTTTACCCAGCTCAATCAGTACCACGTGGTACTGGAGGTCGATCCCTCATTCCGCCTCGATCCCGACTCGCTGAAGAGCATCTATGTGCCCGCCGGCGGTGCGCAAAGTGCGGCATCCGGAGGAGGCGGCCCTGGAGCTTCCACCGCCCAAAGTGCGAGCGTGCTGAGTTCAACTGCGAACCAGGTACCGCTCAGCGCCATCGCGCACTTCGAAACCACCTCCGGCCCGCTGACCATTAATCATCAGGGACAGTTCCCCGCAGTGACCATTTCGTTCAACTTGGGCAACGGGGCCTCGCTGGGCGACGCCGTCAAGGCGATCCAGCGGGCCGGCGCCGACATCGGGCTGCCACCCAGCATCCAGGCGACCTTCCAAGGCACTGCGCGGGCGTTCCAGGCATCGCTGGCGAATGAGGGCTGGCTGATTCTGGCCGCCATCGTCACCGTTTACATCGTGCTCGGCGTTCTCTACGAGAGTTACATTCACCCGATCACGATTCTGTCCACGCTGCCCTCAGCCGGGGTGGGCGCCATTCTTGCGCTGACATTGTTTCACATGGACCTGGGTGTGATGGCCTTGATCGGCATCATTCTGTTAATCGGCATCGTGAAGAAGAACGCCATCATGATGATCGACTTCGCGTTGGAAGCCGAGCGCAAGGAAGGCAAGAAGCCGGTGGACGCGATTTACGAAGCCTGCCTGCTGCGCTTCCGTCCCATCATGATGACGACGTTTGCCGCATTGTTCGGCGCGGTTCCTTTGGCGCTCGGGTCGGGAACCGGCTCGGAGTTGCGCCGTCCGCTGGGCGTGACCATCATCGGCGGATTGCTGTTCAGCCAGTTGCTGACGTTGTACACGACGCCGGTAGTTTACTTGTGGTTTGACCGCTTGGGTGAGGCGCTGCGCCGGCTGCGCACTCCCAAGCCGGCAGAGGCGATTGGGGATTGAATTCAAGTGGCCTGCGGCTAGTGGATAGAAATACCATCCTAGCCACTAGCCACTGACAACTGAGATATGAACGTCTCCGCTCCAGCCATCGCACGGCCAGTGGCTACCACGCTGCTGACCTTCGCCCTGCTTCTGGCAGGAGCGCTGGCCTACGTGCAGCTTCCGGTAGCGCCACTGCCGCAGATTGACTTTCCCGTCATCTCGGTGGGCGCGGGCCTGCCCGGCGCCAGCCCGGAGACCATGGCGTCCGCCGTAGCCACGCCGTTGGAGCGGCAATTCGGACGCATTGCCGGCATCAACCAGATGACCTCGTCGAGCCAGTTGGGTTCGACCGGCATCACCATGCAGTTCGACCTGAACCGCAACATCGATGCCGCCGCGCGCGATGTGCAAGCCGCGATCAACGCGGCGCGCGGATATCTGCCCGCCAACCTGCCCAGCAATCCGAGCTATCGTAAGATCAATCCCGCCGATGCGCCGGTGATCATCCTGGAGATGACTTCCGACGCCTATACCCAGGACCAGATGTATGATGTGGCCGATTCGATCATGGGACAAAAGCTGGCGCAGATCGAAGGCGTCGGCCAGGTGTTCGTATGGGGATCCTCGCAGCCGGCGGTGCGCATTGAGGTCAATCCCAATGCGTTGAACAACATGAATCTCGGCATCGAGGCGCTGCGCACCGCGGTTGCCGCGCAGAATGTGAACCTGGCCAAAGGCTCGCTGGATGATGGCAGCAAGACCTGGATGATCCGCGCCAACGATCAGCTGAAAAAGGCGAAAGACTATCGCAACCTGATCATTGCCTATCGCAACGGCTCGCCGGTTCGGCTCAGCGATGTTGCCGACGTGCAGGATTCCTACTCCGATGTCAACAACGCCGGGAGCTACAACGGCAGGCCCAGCGTGCTGGTAGTCATCTTCCGCCAGCCCGGCGCTAATATCATCGCCACC
Source organism: uncultured Acidobacteriaceae bacterium (assembly GCA_963785825.1). Classification (GTDB taxonomy): domain Bacteria; phylum Acidobacteriota; class Terriglobia; order Terriglobales; family Acidobacteriaceae; genus Bog-257. The sequence continues at coordinate 276,976 of CAWAWQ010000007.1, forward strand.
GCCGATCGGGTGATTGCCGCCCTGCCGTTCTTGAAGGCGTCACTGCCGCCCGCCATTCATTTGGAAGTCGGACTGGACCGCACCACCACGGTGCGCGCCTCGGTCAGCGACGTACAACGCACGCTGATCATCTCGGTCATCCTGGTGGTGCTGGTAGTGTTCGTTTTCCTGCGCGAAGTGCGCGCCACCCTGATCCCCAGCGTCGCCGTGCCGCTGGCTATCGTCGGCACCTTCGGCATCATGTACCTGTTCGGCTACTCGCTGAACAACCTGTCGCTGATGGCCCTCACCATCTGCACCGGCTTTGTGGTGGATGACGCCATCGTGGTGCTGGAAAATATCATGCGCCACGTCGAGGGCGGGATGAAGCCGTACCAAGCGGCAGTGTTGGGCGCTCGCGAGATCGGCTTTACCGTGGTTTCGATGAGCACCTCGCTTATGGCGGTGTTTATCCCCATCCTGCTGATGGGCGGTATCGTCGGACGGCTCTTTCACGAATTCGCGGTGACCTTGAGTGCGGCCATTGCGGTATCCATGGTGGTTTCGCTGACTACCACACCCATGCTGTGCGCGCGCTTCCTCAAAGCTCACGATCCCGGCAGTCACGGTGCGTTGTACCGCATGAGCGAGCGCGGCTTCTATTGGCTGAATCGCGGTTACAAGGCTTCCCTAGGCTGGGTTTTGCGGCACCGTCGCTTCATCTTCGCCGTCGCCATTCTGATGGTCTTCGTGAACGTCTTCCTCTACATCGTGGTGCCCAAAGGCTTCTTTCCGCAGCAGGACACCGGGCGTTTAGCAGGCATGGTGATGGGCGATCAGGATGTGTCGTTCGAGGCCATGAAGGGCAAGACCAACGAGATGGTCCACATCGTGATGAAAGATCCGGGGGTGCAGAACGTTCTCGCCTTTGTCGGGGGCCATGGCGCGCAAAACCAGGGACGCGTGTTCGTCGTGCTCAAGCCGCTCAAGGAGCGCAAAATCAGCGCCGACCAGGTGATTGCCCGCTTGCGTCCCAAGCTGTCGCACATTCCGGGAGCGACGCTTTACCTTCAGTCGGTGCAGGATTTGCAGATCGGCGGCCGCATGTCGAATGCGCAGTATCAGTACACGCTTTCGGGCGAGAACCTGGACGAACTCTACGAATGGGCGCCGAAGCTGCTGGCGCGCTTGCGCAAGATTCCACAGCTCAAGGACGTGAACAGCGACCAGCAGGTCAGCGGGCTGGAAGCCAATGTGGTCATCGACCGCGATACCGCGGCCCGGCTGGGGATCACTCCGCAGCAGATCGATGCTGTGCTGTACGATGCTTTCGGACAGGAGCAGATCTCGACCATCTACCAGACGCTGAATCAGTACCACGTCGTGATGGAGGTCGATCCCAAATATCAGCTTACCCCGGATGCCCTCAAGGCCGTGTACGTCATCACCAGCTCCGGAGCACAGGTACCGCTCTCGTCGTTTGCGCACTTTGCCCCCTCGAACACCGCCTTGTCAGTCAATCACCAGGGGCAGTTCCCGGCGGTGACCTTATCCTTCAACCTGGCGCCCGGCGGCGACCTGGGCACGGCCACGCGCGCCATCAGCAACGCCGAATTGGAGATGCGCCTGCCTGCCTCGATTCACGGCAGTTTCCAGGGCACGGCCGCAGCCTTCCAGGACTCGCTTTCCTCGGAGCCGATCCTGATCCTGGCGGCTTTGATCGCGGTGTATATCGTTCTCGGCATTCTGTACGAGAGCTACATCCATCCCATCACGATTCTTTCCACGTTGCCTTCCGCGGGAACGGGCGCATTACTGGCGCTGCTGTTATTCCACTTGCAGCTCGACGTGATCTCGCTTATCGGCATCATCCTGCTGATCGGCATCGTAAAGAAGAACGCCATCATGATGATCGACTTCGCGCTGGAAGTGGAGCGCACCGGCAAATCGGCGGAGGAGTCGATCTACGAGGCGGCGCTGATTCGCTTCCGGCCCATCATGATGACCACGGCCGCCGCCATGCTTGGCGCTTTGCCCCTGGCAGTCGGCCATGGCGTCGGTTCCGAAATCCGGCGCCCACTGGGCATCGCCATTGTCGGCGGCCTGATCGTCAGCCAGGCGCTGACCCTCTACACCACTCCCGTGGTCTACCTCTACATGGATAACTTCAAGGACTTCGTACTGGCGCACCTGCCATGGCGCAGAGAAGTGGCGAAGAAGGAAGAAGTGCCGGTGTTCGCCGACTAAGCTGGCACGCTCTGCCGGCGCGCAGGTATGATCAGACCGGCATAGCTGCCCATCACCTGACGTAACTACTTGCCCATCTGTACGGGCTAGGGCGGCCGCACGCTGACAGCGACCCTTGCATCCACTGCACGCTTCAATTCGTCGCATGCCACGCTTCTACTGGCTGGCGATCGCGCTGCTGATCGCGGTTGCCATCTGGAGCGCCGCAACCGGCACCCTGTTCGCGAAGAAGGGCGGCGACGGCCAGATCGATTATCTTCCCAGCCGCGACTTTTCGGCGCAGGTGTTCCGCTCCGGAGCGCTGCCGCTTTGGGATCCGCACATCTTCAGCGGTATGTCGCATCTTGCGATCGTGCAGACCGCGCCCTTTTATCCGCCGAACATCATCCTCTACGTGCTGCTGCCCTCGACGATTGCATTCAACACCTCGATGATGCTGCACGTCCTGTTACTACTTGGCTTCTCGCACGCCTTCTTTCGCCTGCTCACCGATAGTGAGGAGGCAGCCTGGCTGGGAGCGGTGGCGTTCAGCTTCAACGGATTTCTCCTGCTGCACATTGAGGCCATCGGCATCTTCAATTCCACCGCATGGGTGCCACCGCTGTTCTATTGCGTCGAGAAGTGGGTTCGCACCCGCGAGTGGAGGTACTGCGCGTTTAGCGGTGTGTGTCTCGCCTTCCAGGCGTTGGCGGGATGGCCGCAGATGGTGCTGCTGAGCGCAATCTACGTGAGCATCTATGCGATCTGCGCCCTGCGCGAGCAGCGCCGGCGGCTGCAAATGATCGCGGGATTGCTGGTGATGGGTCTGCTCAGCGCCGGCCTGGGGGCCATCGAAGTTTTGCCCACCATGGAGTTCAAGCCGTTCTCCAATCTTGCCGTACTTCCGTACAGCCATTTCCTCTCCAACTCGGTCGCCCCGCAAACATTGGTCACGCTGCTGTTTCCCTATCTCATGGGCGCCGACTACCAGACCTTTCATCCGGTGCCGTTCTTTGGTGCGGCGCAGATGGTGGTCACCGCGGCCTACATGGGCATTCTGCCGTTGATGTTGGCCGCCGCCGCGCTGGTCTTCTGGAGAAGATCACGGTATGTGCGATTCGCCGCCTGCTCGGCTGTGGTTGCGGCGGTATTGGCATGCGCCGGCTTCACTCCGCTGGCTCCGCTGCTCTACCGATTGCCGCCCTTCAACTTCTTCCGCGATCACCGCGTCAACCTGATCTTCCTGTCCTTCTCGATCGCGACCCTGGTTGCTTATTTGGCGGGAAATCTTTCTGCTCTGACCCCCAGAATGCGGGCGCGCCTCGCGCCAGCAATCCCGCTCGGCTTCGTAGCTCTGGCTGCCGTCCTGCTAATCAAGATCAGGGCGATTCTGGGTTCGGTCAACCAGCGCATCGCCCCATTTGAGCCGCGATGGGTGTGGTGGCTGCATCACTCCATGCGCTTCAGCAATCGCGACATTATCCTCGCCTGGTTGACGATCCTCATAGCCGCCATTCTGTTTTGGCGCTGGATGAAGCTGCCCGACAGTCGATGGATTGCGCGAGTAGCAATCGCATTCGTAGCCGCCGACTTGCTCTGGTTCGGCCTGACCGATCAGCCACACTTCTCTGCGGGTGAACCCAACTCTGCCGAGCGCGCCACCTATGAAACGCTTCGGCGCACCGCAGATGGCCAATCCTTCCGGACGATGTCGCTGGCGCGTGATGCGGTGTTCGTCCGGCCCAACCTGAACGAGATCGCGGGGATCGACGACATCTACGGCTACAGCGCGCTGGTGCCGAACCAATATGCCGACCTGCTGCCGGTCAACGTCTTCGAGTTGCCGCATTGGCCGGAGCTGATGGCAAACAACAGAATTCTCTCGCTGCTCAACACCCGATTCATTCTGGCCGACGGCGAGACGACAGCAGCCATGAAGAACATGTTCTTGTCGAACCCCGCTGCTTCGGCAGGCGAAAATACTGCCGCGGCGCAAAACCTTGTCTCTCCCGATGGTTGGCTTCCGCTCCAAGCGGGCCAGCAATTCGATGCAGCCAATCCTTTCCAGTGTTCCATGCCACCGTGCGGTATGCAGCAGAAGGGCGTGAGCTTACAGAAGAGCAGCGTCTACGAGCTGCGCTTCACGGTTCGCGCTGAGACGAAGATCGCAGACTTAGGCGTGATCATTGCGCACCACAATTGGTGGCAGGCGCTCCAGTCCTACTCGGTCAGCAATGTTCGGCTGTCACCGCGCGATACGCCCTACGTCAACATCTATGTCACCGGCCCTGAGGATGAATTTGTCGATCTCCGCTTCTCGACTAATGACTCGGCGGCAGTTCACGTGTCCAATGTGTCCCTGCATCGTGTAGCGGCCGCGCCCGCGCCGGGCGTTTACAGCGAAATCGCTAATCACAACGGCATCCTGGTCATAGAAAACCGCGACACCCTGCCGCGCGCATTTTTTGTCGGACAAATTGCCGCCATGCCCGATTACCAGCATGCACGGAATCGGCTTTGGGATCCGGTGGAGCAGTTTGATCCCGCCAAGGAGGCGTTGGTGGAAGGCGTGCCGGCCACGAAAACACTTAGCTCCGGGCAGCTGAAAAAGCTGGAGTATTCTCCCAATCGCGCCAGCCTGGAAGTCTCGTGCGCGGGTACCTGCTATCTGGTGATGGCCGATTCGTATCTTCCCGGATGGCAAGCCACGGTGGACGGCAGGTCAACCGAGATCTATCGCACTGACGCGGTGGTGCGCGGGATCTTCGTGCCCGCCGGATCACACCATGTGGAGTTTCGTTACCGCCCGCGCTCGATTGTGCTGGGGTTGTGGAGCCTCGTGCTCACGTCGGTCGTCGTGGTGCTGATGACCGGACACCCTGGAGCCCTGCACGTCCCGCGTGCTGGCTGACATGCAGTCCCGCCGATCTACTCGCGATGGAACATGGTGAAGTTGCCGTTCTTGTCCAAGTCCAGCCGCATGCTGCACTGGTCGGGAGCGATATGCCCGAAAGAAACGCTAAACTCCGGCTCCGGGCTGGGCAGCTCGCCGGACTCCATCGGTACTCGCACCAGGTCCTGCTGTTCATCGTAGGCGCCAGTCGTGTCCGTGCTCTTGGAGACAATCAAGGTCCAATGCTTCGACTCAGGAATGACGAAGAGCGTGTAAGCGCCCATGGGAAGATTCCGGGAACCGATCTGAATCGGCGTGTTGGTGAACAGGGTCATGGGCTTGCCCCCGGGCGCCCAAACTTTGCCGAAGGGGACCTGCGATGACAACGGCTTCTTCAGGTTGAAGCTTACCCGCTGGTACTCGACGGTAAGCTGCTTCTCTGCATCGAAGTTACAGGAAGCGGTTGCCGTGGAAGTGGTGCCCTGGGCGAGCGCAGTACAGGCAAGAAACAACGAGGCGAGTATGGGGAAGACAAAACGTCGCATCGACGAACCTCCAAGCGGGATAGCCGCGCCATTTTATTACCAAGGTGGTGCCCAAGTCTGTGATATTACGACGTGAATCTCTTTAGGGCGAGGCCAAGCCGAGCCGGGGCGGTCCCTGCCATCATCAGCCTTGTTACCATTAGGCAGGGCGCGGATAAAATTGCCTCTGCGTTTTCCGCATCTCTGAGTGGAAATTCTCCACTTTCGCGGAACCGCAGCCGGCACAAACCGGACGGGCGACACTGAATTAGCACGCAAGCGATGACTCAAGAGCAGAAAAGCTTTACGAGTGCATGGCAGGAGCGCATGTCGGCGCTGCGGAACCTTCCCCCAGTGCTGAAGATCGTCTGGGACTCCGGGCCGCTGGTCGTCGTACTGGGTTTCGCCTTTCGCCTCCTGGCCTCCTTGCAGCCCATTGGGCTGCTGTACGTCAGCAAGTTGATCATCGATTCCATCGTCATCATCCTGACCAAGCATCAGCCGGTACCAACGCGCTTGTGGTGGCTGGTCGTCGCCGAATTCGTCATTGCCGTTCTGGGCAACATTCTCACCCGCACCATCGATTACCTTGATGCCCTGCTGGCCGATAAGTACATGCGCCACGTCAGCATCCAAGTGATGAAGCACGCCGCGGAGTTGGACGTTCTCGCCTACGAAGACCCGGTCTTCTACGATCGTTTGGAGCGCGCCCGGGTGCAGGCCACCGATCGCCTGGCGATGATCCAAATGCTCGGCCGGTTGGTGCAGCAGGTGATCACGACCATCACCCTGTCGATTTCCATTGTTTATTTCTCGCCCTGGCTGCTGCTGTTGCTGATTGCGGGTGTGCTGCCGGCGTTCCTGGGCGAGAGCCATTTCGCGTTCCTAGGATACGCCAAGAACTTCCGCCAGACGCCGGTGCGCCGGCAGCTCGACTACCTGCGCGTGCTGGGCGGCAGCAAGGAAGCCGCCAAGGAGCTGAAGCTCTTCGGGCTCAGCAATTTCCTGACGGAGCGCTTCACCCGCCTCTCCGACGAGGTTTATCAGGAAAATGTCGCACTCTCACGCCGCAAGCTGGTTGCCGGAGCTCTGCTCTCGATCATCGGCTCTCTGGGCTATTACTCGGCATACGTGTACGTGATCTGGAAAACCGTCCGTGGGGCGCTAAGCATCGGCTCGCTGTACTTCCTTGCCGGAGCCATTCTCCAGGCCAGCACCAACATCCAGATGATTTTCTCGACCCTTTCGGGAGTCGCGGACCAGGCACTCTTCCTTACCGACCTGCTGGCGTTTTTCGAGATGCAGCCGACCATTCGCAGCAAGCCGAACGCGCTGCCGGCGCCACGGCCCATCCGGCGAGGCTTCGAGTTCCGCAATGTTTCGTTTGCCTATCCCGGCAGTTCGCGTCTGATTCTAAACAACCTGGACTTCACTCTGCATACCGGGGAGCGGGTGGCCCTGATCGGCGAGAACGGGCAGGGTAAAACCACCATCGTTAAGCTGATTACCCGGCTTTACGATCCCACCGAAGGGCAGGTCCTGCTCGATGGGGTGGACCTGCGGGAGTACGATCTGGAGGACCTCTACCGCGAGATCGGGGTGATTTTTCAGGATTTTATGCGTTATGAGATGACCGCCCATGAAAACATTGCGGTCGGACGCATCGAAGAGATTGGGGACCGAACCGAAATTGCAGCGGCAGCACACAAGAGCTTGGCGGACGAGGTGATCGACCGCCTCCCGACCAAGTACGACCAGATGCTGGGGCGGCGCTTCGAAACCGGCGTTGACTTGTCGGGTGGAGAATGGCAGAAGCTGGCGCTGGCCAGGGCTTACCTGCGGGATGCCCAGTTACTCATTCTCGATGAGCCCACGGCCGCTCTGGATGCGCGAAGTGAATATGAGGTGTTCGAGCGCTTTGCCGAATTGACCGGCGGCAAGATGGCGCTCTTCATCTCACACCGCTTTTCCACCGTACGCATGGCTGATCGGATTGTGGTCCTGGCGAACGGCCAGATAGCGGAAGATGGCAGCCATGAGCAGTTGATGGGGCTCGGCGGCCAATACGCGGAGATGTTTGAACTGCAGGCGGCGAGCTATCGCTAATCGCAGCGCGCCTTCGAATCAATGACAGCGAACAATCACAGGAACGTGCTCCTGGAGACCGCCGACCGCGTGGAGTCGGCCGAGATCGACCTGCCGCAGCACGACAAGGCTTTAACCCAGCAGGCCGAGCGCTGGGCGAAAAGCCTTGTATGGCTCCCCGCCACCAAGGAATCCGGACAGTACGCGCAGCGTACGGCGGCACTGAATCGTCGCCTGGAATCACTGCTGGCTGAACTGGATGTTGTCGTCCATCCCGACGAGCAGCTTCCCGAAGATCTGCAATGGCTGCACGACAATGTGCGGCTGGTTCGGGTGCTACAGAGCGAAGTCCGCGAGGCCGCAGCTTCGCTGCGCCAGGTTCCCCACGTCCGGACACCCTCCAAGGCAATCATGCCGCGGGTGTTGGCGATCGCGCAGGACCTGCTCAGCGCAGTGCAATTCCGCTACTCGGACCATGCTTTCAGCACTTATATGCAGGCCTTTCAGAGCGTCACCGTGCTCGATATGGCCGAGTTGTCACTGATGATACCGGCGCTGAAGCTGGTCGCCTTGGAAGAGTTCACGGCGCGCGCCGAAAAGATATTGGCGGCGCCGGAGAAATCGCAGAAGATCAGCGATCTGTTCGGTACGCTCCGCGAGCTGACCGAAGCTCCGTGGAAAGAGCTGCTGGAGCCGCTGATCGTCTTCGAGTGGATCCTGGCTGCAGACCCGGCCAAGGCTTACGCGCGCATGGATTTTCAGAGCCGGGAGCTTTACCGCCACACCGTAGCGCACTATGCCGAGCACTCCGATTGCACCGAACTGGAAATCGCCAAGCTGGCCATCGACATGGCACAGCAGGCACAGAAGCGCCATAACTAGCGATCCCCGCCTGACCTGGCGGCGCTCGCATGTAGGTTATTACCTCATTGGCGGAGGGCGCCGATGAACTTCGCGCCCGCGCCGGGGTTCGGCTCCCCTTCGGCGAGCGCATCCAGGGATTCCTACGCCGTCATCCCGACGAATTCTACCTGGGCGGCATCGAGATGCTGACGCTGTTGATCGTCATCGCCATCATGACGCCGGTATTCAACAGCTTCAACACGCTGTTCGGCCGAATTGTCGCGATCCTGGTGCTGCTGTTGCCGTGCAGCCAGGCCGCCGTGGAGGTGATGAACTACCTCACCACGGCCCTGCTCCACCCTCGTATTCTGCCCAAGCTCGATTTCTGCGAAGGCATTCCCGACGACTGCGTCACCATGGTCGTCATACCGACTTTGCTGCTCAACGAGAAGCAGGTGCACCGCCTGGTCGAGGACCTCGAGGTCCGGTACCTGGGCAATATCAGCAAGCAACCTCCATTTCGCGCTGCTGGCCGATCTCCCCGACTCGGCCGAGACGCCCAACGAAAACGATCCGCTGGTGGACGTCTGCGCCAACCTGATTCGCGAGCTCAATCAGAAGTACGCTGCCGACGGCCTAGGTACCTTCTCCCTGTTCCATCGCCACCGTATTTACAACCCGCGCGAAGGTGTGTGGATGGGCTGGGAGCGCAAGCGCGGCAAGCTGCTCGACTTCAATCGCCTCATCAAGGGCGAGTACGACAGCTTCCCGGTGAAGGTTGGCGATCTGGAGCTGCTGCACCGGGTGCGCTTCGTTCTGACTTTGGACACCGATACCGAACTGCCACGCGGGACCGCTCACCGGCTGGTGGGTGCGATGGCGCATCCGCTGAATCAGGCTATTGTCGACCCGCATGACAACATCGTGGTCGCCGGATACGGCATTTTGCAGCCGCGCGTCGGCATCAGCGTGCAGAGCGCTTCGCAGTCGCGGCTGGCCAGCATCTATTCCGGCCAGACCGGATTCGACATTTATACCCGCGCCACTTCGGATGTGTACCAGGACCTGAAGGGTGAAGGCATTTTCACCGGCAAAGGGATTTATGAGGTCGAAACGCTCAGCCAGGTGCTGGAGCACCGCTTCCCACGCAACGCGCTGCTCAGCCATGACCTGATCGAGGGCGCTTATGCGCGTGCCGGGCTGGTCAGCGATGTCGAGGTCATCGACGATTACCCCTCGCACTACAGCGCCTATAACCGGCGCAAACATCGCTGGTTGCGCGGCGACTGGCAAATCGTGAGCTGGCTCTTCGGCAAGGTGCCAGACGAGTCGGGTCGGCGGGTTCCCAACCCGATCTCGTTCCTGTCGCGCTGGAAAATTCTTGATAACCTGCGCCGCAGCCTGGTCTCACCCGGCATCTTCCTGCTGTTCGTTCTGGGTTGGACTGCCCTCCCCGGCGGGCCGCTGTACTGGACGCTGGTCACCATCGCGATTTTATTTGTGCCGCCATGGTTCCAGTTCGCCTTTTCGGTGGTTCGCGCATTGATGGCCTGGCGCCTCGCTCCAATTCGCGACGCACTGACCAGCTTGGGCACAGCCATGGTCAGCGTATTCCTCACGCTTACTTTCCTTGCGCATCAGACGATGATCTCAGCCGATGCGGTGTTGCGGACGTTCTACCGGCGCATGGTTTCGCGGCAACGGCTGCTGGAATGGGAGACCGCAGCCGAGGCCGAGTTAGAGATCGGCAAGCGCACCTTCGTCGATGTGCTGCTGAACTGGACTCCGGTGGTGGCTCTCGCCATAGGGGTGATCGTTTACTTCGTCCGGCATCACAATTTTTATGTGGCGCTGCCCATTCTCCTGCTATGGGCGTGCAGCAAGCCGGTCTCGTTCTGGCTCAATCGTCCATCGCGCCCGGTGCACAAGGAAATCACCGGCCATGATCAGCGCTTCCTCCGCCGCGCGGCGTTTCACACCTGGCGCTACTTCGCGATGTTCGGGACCCCAAAGCACAATTGGCTGATCCCCGATAACGTGCAGCAGGAACCTGCAAAGGTTGCCGCGCGCACCTCGCCCACGAATATCGGATTCCTGCTCAATGCTCGGCAGGTAGCATGCGAATTCGGCTATCTGACACTGCCGGAATTTGTTGAGCAGACGACCCGCACCATGGAGACGTTGGCTCGTCTCGCCAAGCACCGCGGGCACCTCTACAACTGGTACGACACGCATAGCTTGGAGGCGTTGAAGCCGCGCTTCATCTCCACCGTTGATAGCGGCAACCTGGCCGCCTCTCTGATTGCGCTGAAGGGCGGATGCCTGGAGCTACTGCAACAGCCTGTGCTCAAATCGGCCCTGCTCGACGGCTATGCTGATCATCTCTGCGCCCTGGCTGAGGGCGGACTTCTGTCGAAGAAGGTGGCACGCTCGTTCGAGAAGCCTAGCGAACTTCATTGGCTCGACCGCCTGCTGGCGCCGGTGGAGCTACCCAAGCCCGAAGCGACTGCTTCCGAAGATGTGCGCTGGTTCACCGAACAGGCGAGCAGCCTCAGCCGGCAGGTGCGGCAAGGCGTCAACGATTTTCTGCCTTGGCTGCTTCCCGAATTCGAATTATTGCGCGACGATCCCGCACTTGGGCCGCTACCTGACTGCGAAGGCGTAACGCTGGCCCACCTTCCAGAATACGTTGAGCAGTTGCGCTTGAGGCTCGAGGTCGCGGTGACCTTGAGCATGGAGCCTACCGAGTTGCGCCAGAAGCTGTTGCAAACCTTGCCCGCTGCACGCCTCAACAGTTTGCGGCTGGGAGAACAATTGCGAGCCCTTACAGCGCAATGCGAACGCCTCATCCAAGAGATGGACTTCGGCTTCCTGCTCGATCGCCGGCGCAAGCTGCTGTCCATTGGTTATGACGCCGAGGCCGGCAAGGTGCACGCCGCTTGCTACGACTTGCTGGCCTCCGAGGCCCGCATCGCTGCCTTCATCGCAGTCGCCAAGGGCGAGATCCCGCAGGAAAGCTGGTTCCAGATGAGCCGCTCGCACGTGGTGGTCAACGGTCATCCGGTGTTGATCTCCTGGACTGGCACTATGTTCGAGTACCTCATGCCCATGCTATGGATTCGCTCCTATCCCGAGACCATGCTCGAGCGCAGCAAGGAAGCTGCGGTGCTTGCGCAGCAGATCTACGCCGACCGCAAACGCATTCCCTGGGGCATCTCGGAATGCGCTTACGCGAAAGTCGACGAGTTGGGAACCTACAACTATCGCGCCTTCGGCGTTCCCCAACTCGCGCTTCAGCAGGATGAGGAGCGGCTCGTCGTCGCCCCTTATGCCACCATGCTGGCGCTGCCGGTCGATCCCGCGGCTGCCATTAAGAATCTTCGCTGGATGACGAAGAAACGCTGGTTCGGCGACTTCGGATACTTTGAGGCAGCCGACTTCACTCCGGATGTGCGGCCCTCGCGCCGGCAACGCTATGCGCTGGTCCGCTCCTGGATGGTGCATCATCAGGGCATGAGCCTGCTCGCCATTGCCAATTTGCTGAACGACTCCATCGTGCAGCGGTGGTTCCGTCGCGATGCCCGCGTGCAAGCCACAGAACTCCTGCTACAGGAGCGTCCCGTCGGACACATTTCGGCCAAGCCTCAAAAGAAGAGGAGGGCGCGCCCTAAATCTCGCGCTTCTGCCGGACGCGCTCTTTCCCGCGCACAAGGTTAGAGCCAGGGCGAAGTCCTGGGTACGATGACCCCAAGTCTGGAGCCTCTTCCACGAGCAGCAGGCACGGAAGTCCGAGCCACAAAGGTCTCCGTCGAACCGAGATGCGGTACATTCGTAAGGGATATCGAGGAGGAGCCCGTGCGGGTGGCCATCAGCGGAGCGTCAGGATTGATTGGCGGAGCGCTCGCGCGGGCGCTGCGCGAGAGGGAGGATGACCCGGTTGCGCTGGTTCGCCGTCCCGCTCGGGCCGGGGAAATTCAGTGGGACCCGACGCAGCCACTCGATCCTGCGAAGCTCGCCGGCTGCGATGCTGTAGTGCACCTGGCGGGAAAAAACGTGGCCGGCCGCTGGACCGAGAGTTTCAAGCAAGAGCTGTTGCAGAGCCGGGTGCAGGGTACTCGCACCCTGGCCACGGCGGCAGCGGAAAGCTTTTGCCAAAGCGGCATGCCGCGGGTGTTTGTGTCGGCGTCGGGCGCGAATTATTACGGCAACCGCGGCGATGAGCTGCTGACGGAAGACAGTTCGGCAGGCGCCGGATTTCTGGCCGAGATCACCAAACAATGGGAAGCGGCGACCGCCCCAGCGAACAAGGCAGGGCTTCGCGTGGTGAACCTGCGTATCGGCATGGTGCTGGCGAGCGACGGCGGCGCCTTGAAGAAGTTGCTGCTTCCCTTCCGTCTGGGCTTGGGGGGCCGCATCGGCAGCGGCAAGCAATATCTGCCCTGGATCGCGCTGGATGATATGGTCGGCGCGATATTGTTTTGCGTCGCGAATGAAGGCCTGCGGGGGCCAGTGAACATAGTCGGCCCAGCGCCGGCACGCAATGAGGAACTGGTGCGTGCTTTGGGCGAAGCGCTACATCGTCCTACGATCTTTCCCCTGCCGGAATGGGTGATCAGAAACGTGTTTGGAGAGATGGGCGAGGAACTGCTACTGATCTCGAGCCGCGTACTGCCGGCGAAGCTGACCGCAGCCGGGTACCGCTTCCTTTATCCCGGCCTGCAAGGCGCGATGAACGCCGTCGTGCGCGGCAAGTGAAAAATTCCACGTAGAATCCGTCGATAAATACCTGAGTAGGATTTGCATGCAGCCGAGGCAGATCATGCCGAAGAAGTTCTCGGCTCGAACGACGCTGGCAAGTCTGGTATGGCGGTCCGCGTAAGGAGCTCGAGAATACGAGCGCCGTAGGCGCGGAGTCATGATAGCCCAGCACGAAGCGGAGCGGAGTGCTGGGTAGCGTAGAAAAACGAGTCAGAGTCCCGTAGGGACGGCAGGTCCTCACACAATTCTTCAGCCCGCGAGCGATCTGCTTACCTTAGATATTTTGAGCAACCCGCACCCGACGATTAATGGACCCTCTCAAAAAATCCCGCTGCGATAGATGACCCACCAGCTCACAAATACCGCCGCGAAGGTTTCGACCACACCCCACCAGAACGGCAGGAAGAAGCTTCCCATGCTGAGCAGTGCGAACAGCAGCCAGAAGGATTTCTTTTGCGAATCCAAACTCTTCCTTTGCGACCGGGTAAGACTGCGACAGTTCAATCAGCCAGCGCCACCCGCACCTGCTCATCCAGCGGAGCGGCGATGGGCACGATGGTCAGCATATCCGTCTGCACCTTGTCCCACTGCTGAATCAGCAGGCCTTTGTCTTCAAACAGTCTGCGAATTCGCGCCGAATCCCACCCCACAACTTCTTCCAAAATCGGCACCAGGATGGCGAGCGCGCTGTCGCTGATCACCGAACGTTTGGCGATCGGCGCCAGGTACTTGTTCTCCGAGACCGCGATGGTGAAGCCGTCGCGGCGGTTCACGTGCAGCATCACGTGGATGTCGGAGCTGCCGTCGCCGACGTAGACGATGCGGTCGGGACCGGTCTTCAGCTTCTCCAGCAGCTGATCGATAACCGCAACTTTGCCATACCCGGCGGTCACCTGCTTGATGCGCTCGATCTCGCCGTCAGTGTTGTACTCGAACTCGGTGCCGTAGATGTGATCGGGCGGAATGATGCCCTCCAGCGCCGAGCGGATCACCTCCACCGGGCCGGCCGAGATCACGTAGAAATCGAAGTGGAAGCCCTCGACCTCCTCCGACAGAAAGCTGTACAGCGAATCGATGTTGGGCTTCAGCCGGACGCGCTTGCCTGCCTCGTACAGATGCTCGTGGCGCGCCCGCGAACGAAACTCGGGATCGTGCAGCAGCAGGTAGGCGAGCTCGCCCCCTTGCTGCACCAAATTCAGTTTGGCCATCCCGCTGGACTTGCGCTCGAATTCGCTGCTGGAAATCCCCAGCAGCTCGCTCAGCACATAGCCGGAGTCGTTGAAGCTCAGGGTCTGGTCGAAATCGCTGGCGAATATGTAGCGCTTCTTGGGTTGTAGCTTCTCTGCCATGGATTCAGGTTCGGATTGATAGTAATGCTGGTGCACACGCACGGTCAGCGCTTCAAAGTATTGCCGTCGGCAGCTCAGTAGATTAGATTCCAGGGCTGGTTGGAAGATGGTGAATTTCGCTTGAAAGGCATTACAGACCACAAACTGTATTGCCCATCAACGGTTTACCAAGATGCTGCTGGATTCGATTCACAATTTCACCACGTCGTGCCCATCTTTTTGATATCCTCCGCAAGAACAATTTTCATCTTCCACGCGGACCATTCTCATGAAGATCCTCATTCTCACCACAGACCAGGAGCTCGCCCTGTTGCGGCAGCGGGTATTGGAGGCCGCCGGCCATGACGTGGTCGCTGCCAGCTCAGAGCGCGAAGCCATGGAAGCGGTCGAAAAGCAGGTGCCCTTCGACGTCGCACTGATGTGCCATCGCTTACCCGATTCCACCGCCCGCAAAATCATTCGCATGTTCCACGACGGCAAGCGTCCCGGGAAGGTGGTGTACATCGCGCACATCTACGGCGAGTGGCCGGAGGTGGAGGCTGACCGCTATGTGGTTGGCGCCGACGGACCGGACGCGTTGGTGCGCGTGATCAGCGAGGCCGGGGCACGCGCCAACGCGTAGTCCGTCGCGAACGATACCCCCTAGACTTCCACCGCGTCCCGCGGTTCAGTGCGCGTTTCCCGCTTCTCACCGCATCTGGCAGCGAATGTAGCTGGCGTGGTGGTACATTGGCAGCGCTATGTCTGAAACAGGCGAGATGCTGATGCAGCGTGCTGCACAGGCGCAGCAGGAGAAACGGCTCCCGGACGCCAAATGCGACTGGGTCGAAGCCATTGCTCATTTCCGCCGGGCAGGCGTTGACGCGAGGCTGGCACTCGCACTGCGATCCCTGGGAGAGCTCGAGCGAAAGCTGCACGAGCATGCGGCGGCACAAGCCCATTACGAAGAGGCGGTCGCGATCTATCGCCATGAGGGCGACGTCCTGAGGCTGGCACATGCCATTCGCCACCTTGGCGACCTTCATCACGACGTAGGCCAACCGGAAGTAGCGGAACCCTATTATCGCGAAGCCCTGCAACTCTACCGCTCTAAGAGCGACGATGCACCGCTAGGCCTGGCCAATGCTGTCCGCAGCATGGCCGTCCTCAAGACTGAGACCGGGGATGTTGCCGAAGCCAGAGCGCTGTGGCGGGAGGCACGCGAACTCTATCAGCGAGTGCGGGTAGCGGAAGGGGTTGCGGAATGCTCCGCCCGGCTGGCTGGACTAGCCGGATAAGGGTCACAACTGCGTACCACTCGGAACTACTGGCCGAGGGCGGCATTTCGCGCGCCACCCAGAAGTCACCTGCATCGGTTGCGATTTCTGCTGCAACAGAATGAGAATCGTGTTACAAACAATGCACCATTTTCGTAGCTCAGCTGTCTAAGCAGATGGGCGGGAAAACAATTTCGGGCGAGTATGGTCCGGCGCCAGCCGCCGGATGGGGGAGGTGCCGCGTGGATGTTGTTACCATGGCCGTGGTGGGCATCATCATCTTGAGCTATGTAGTGGGGTCGCTGACCAGTTCGGTGGAAACCGAACAGAAATTGCCGCACCGCTATTGAGCCAACACAAGTTTAACGAGGCGCGGAATCTCCGAGGTTCCGCGCCTTTTGCTTGTACGCCGTGCATGTTCGACAGCTTAGAGGTGAAAGTCCTCCGGCCAACCTGATGGAGGTGAAGGTCTAGCGAGGCGCAAGGGCGTTACCGCGAGGTGGGGTCTGAAGGAAGCGTGGAGCAAACACGCGGGCCGATGAACAAGAACCGGATGATGAGGCCTACGGCACGGGGCGAGCGGGCAAGCAACCGCGAAGCCCATATCCATCAAGGGCACTGGTGGTAAATCCGGCGGTCGTGCGTGGAAGGCGGTCGAGCTTATCACGGGAGATCTGCTATGCGTCACGGAATCGTGACTGAGGCCATCGTAAGGTGGTCTGACCGCATGGCAGAAGTCAGCAGAGGGCGTAGTACTCACGAGAGTGAGGAAGGCCCGAACCATAAGAAGGGTCAGTAGTGCCTGGGTCTCGATGAGAGTACTGCACTAGCCATCCCGCCTCGGCGGGCCTCCGTAGGCAGGGAGCGGGTGAAGCCCGCGATGGATGCTAACGCGAGAAGTGAAACCCACACGGCGTCCCCAGACCGCAAACCCCCAGCCTGCCAATTCATCGGGGGACTCACCTATCGAACCGCCGTATGCGGACCCGCATGTACGGTGGTGTGGCAGGGGAGGAGAGGCGACTCTCCCCCCTATGCCGATTAGTTAGCGACGCTCTCACTAAGCTCGATTGTTTGAAGGGGGCGGCCTAAAATATCTGCGATCTGTCCTACGGCGCTGGAGCATCACACGCGAAGAACGGACCCCGAAGGGGTGGTGTTGCAGTTAGCCCAGGACGGAGCGAAGCGGAGTCCTGGGTGAAGTGGAAAAAAATCGGAGCCCCGGAGGGGCGGCATCGTTCTCACGCAGACTCTTCAGGCCGTCCGTAAACACCGCAAAATTATCGCGGCTTCGCAGCTTGCTGACAAGGTCGGTTCTTGGAGGCTTTGTGTCAGGGCACGACCTTGGTCGTGCCGGTAACCTCTTTATTCTTGTCATCCCGAGCGAGCGAAGCGAGTCGAGGGATCTGCTGTTTCGAGTTTTTCAGCAAGCTGTGAAGCCGCGGATGGACGTCGTCGGAGGTAAGTCAGACTCTCCTTAGGCGCTCACTCCGCGCGCAGCGCTTCCACCGGATTCACCGACGCTGCCCGTCTGGCGGGAACGTAGCTGGCCAGCAAGGCTGCCAAGGCGAGGGCAACCGCGACCACGCCCAGCGTTGGCAGGTCCCAGGCGTGCACTCCAAACAGGAGCTTACCCATGGCGAACGCCGCAATCACCGAGCAAACCAGCCCGATGAGAATGCCGGTGCCGGTCAGCCATCCCGCCTCTCTCATCACCAGTTGATACACGGCGCTGCGTTGCGCACCCAGAGCCATGCGTACCCCGATCTCCCGTGTGCGCCGGCTGACCGAATAGGCGATCACGCCGTACAGTCCCACCACACCGAGCAGCAGCGCCAGTGCGGCAAAGCCCCCAATCAGCGAGGCCGAGGTGCGATGCAGGTAGGCCGAGGGCGAGTTCTGGATGCGCTCCTTCATCGTCGCTTCGTCGAAAACGGCGATCCCGCGGTCGACTTGGTGAATAGCTGAGACCACCGTAGGCAGGATCGATTGCTCATCCTGGGTGGTGCGAACAAGGGCAATGAAAAAGTCGTCCGGGCCTTGATTGAAAGGATAGTAGACCGCAGGCCAGGTCTCGTCATCCAGCGAGCCCTCCTTAAGGTCCTCGACAATTCCCACTACCTCAGCCAGCGACTTCGGTGTGAGCTTGTTGTCGCCAATCTGTTTTCCGATGGGATCTTCCCCCGGGAAGTACTTCTTCGCCAATGCCTCATTAATGATCAGAACGTTAGGTTTCGACACATCTTCGGCATCGCTAAAGAAGCGGCCCTTGACCAGCCGGACCCGCATCGTCTCAAAGAACTGGGAGTTCACTTCCCGCTCGTTCACTTCGTTGTGCTCTCCGTTATAAGGGTGCCCCACGATGCGAATCCAGGTTGTATTGCCATTCGACGTCACCGGCATTCGACTGGTGATACCTACGGATTTCACTCCCGGCAGGACAGCAAGCCGGCCCACGATCTGCCGCGTGATCGTGACCTTTTGCCGGTCCGTGGCGTAATTGGGTGGCAGAGCGACCTGTGCGGTGGCCAGGTGATCCGGTTCGAATCCAATATCGACGTGCAGCAACCGATAGAAACTCTTGCCCAACAGTCCGGCGGCGGCCAGCAGCACCACAGCAATGGCCAGTTCGGCCACGACCAGGTTCGAAGCGAAACGCCGCCACACCTTGCCCGCAGCGGTTCGGCCACCCTCGGCGAGCTCGTCGCGCAGGTTCGTCGAAAAGGTAAATCGCATCGAAGGCGCAAGCGAAAACAGCACGAGCGAGATCAGCGCCAGAGCTCCGGCGACGGCCAGGCCCCGAAGATCGATGCCCAACCCGCTTAGGTACGGCGTGTACTCCATAATGTCCTTCGAGATGAATCCCAGCAGCACGCGGATGAAAGCTGCCCCGAATCCTACCCCGAGAACCGTCCCAGCCAGCACTAATACAAATCCCTCGGTAATGAATTGACAAACCAGCCGCCTGTGCGCCGCCCCCAGTGCGCCGCGTACCGCGATTTCGCGGCGGCGGCTTTCCGAGCGCACCAGCAACAGGCTGGACACATTCACGCAGGCGATCGCCAGCAACAGCCCCGCTCCCGCCAGCAGCAACACGAGCATAGGACGAACGTCGCCGACGATCACCTCGCGCAGCGGCTCCACAATCGCGCCCTGTCCGCGATTGGAGTCGGGATATTGTTTCTCCAGGTCGGCGGCGATCGCTTTCATCTCTGCGTCAGCTTTCTCGATGGAGACTCCGTCCTTGAGCCGCCCGACCCCGGTCAGGCTGTGGCAGCTGCGCCGCAGATCGCATTGCCCCTCCGGATGAAGGCTCGTCCAAAACATCGGCGTGCCCACCGGCGCGAACAGGAAGTTTCTCGGCAGCACGCCAACGACGGTGTATGAGTTGCCGCTGAGTGTCACCGCCTGTCCGACGATGTCCTGCCTGCTGCCATAAAACTTCTGCCAGCCGGCATAGCTGAGCATTACGGCACGTGGAGAGCTGGGCAAGTCTTCCCCCGGATAAAAATCGCGGCCAACTATGGGGCTGACACCCAGCGTCTTGAAGAAGCCGTCGCTCACCCGCGCTCCCATGACCACCTGAGCTCCTTCGTGAGTCGTCAGCATGTATCCCCGCTGGTTGTAAACGTCGAGTGAGCTGAACACGTGGTTGCGACTCTTCCAGTCAAGGTAGTCAGCGTAGGAAAGGTTGGCGCGCGGCATCACCGCGAGACTTTCGGTCACCCCAGCCAGTCGCGATGGCTTCCCGTACGGCAAAGGTTTGAGGAGTGTCGCATCGACGAAGGCAAAGATTGCAAGGCTTGCCCCCATTCCCAGCGCGAGAACGAGGATCGCGGTAATGGCGAAGGCCGGATTCTTTACCAGTTGCCGCAGCGCAAAGCGCAGGTCCTGCATAACACTTTCAATTGACGGCAGAGTGCCGCGTTCACGATATCCCTGCTTCGCCTGCTCCACGCCGCCTAGCTTGAGGATCGCCTCGCGCCGCGCCTGCTCGGGAGTCATCCCAGCGCGCAGGTTATCGTCAGTGTGCATCTGCACATGACTTTCGATCTCATCGGCAAATTCGCGCTCGCGCCGGTCCTTGGAGAACATGCCGGCCAACCGCAACAACGCTGCGCGAAGAGAGTTCATGGGATCACTCCGCTCTCAAGGTGATTGCCGGGTCGACATGGGCGGCACGCCGTGCCGGAACCCAGCAGGCGACGACTGCGACGCCCAGCAGCACTGCGATTACGCCGCCATAGGTCGCAGGGTCAAGCGCGGAGATGCCGAATAGCAAGGTCATCAGCGCGCGGCTTGCCGCGGCGGCTCCAATAAGTCCGATGACGATTCCGATGGTGGTGAGTTCCATCCCTTGACGGACCACCATCCGAAGAATTTTCCCGGGAGAGGCGCCGAGGGCGGCGCGCACGCCGATCTCGCGGGTACGCTCGGCAACCGCGCCGGAGAGCACGCCGTAAATTCCGGTCGCCGCCAGCAGCAGACCAACCAGGGCGAAAGCCTCAAACAACACCAGCGCGAAATGCCGCTGCGCTTCCGAGGCGTCAAGCAGTTGCCGCATGGTCGCGACGCGCACGATTGCCGGGTCCTTGTCTACCGACCAGATTGCCGTGCGAATGGCCGGAGCCAGCAATACCGGGTCACCGCTGGCGCGGACCACCAGCGATTGCACGTTGTCGACCCAGGACCACTGGGTTGTCGTGGTATAGAAGGCGTCGGAATCGTCCAGCGCTAGCGAGACTTGTTTCACGTTCCCGACGACACCGACGATGGCGCCCCACGGCTTATCGGCATGGCCGATGTCCGGCCCAATCCGGACCCGCTGCCCGATGGGATCGCGGCCGGGAAATATGCGATCCGCATACGATTGGCTGAGCAGCACCGCTACCGGCGCGCCCGGACGGTCGTGATCGTTGAGCAGCCGGCCGCGGAGCAGCGGAATGTGCATCAGTTCGAAATAACCTGGGCTTACCGCGTAGCGGAAGCCCGGACCCGCATTCTGGTTGGGATATGCCGCGAACTCGACGCCGTAGCTGTCGAAATCGCCGCTCAGCGGCAACTGGCTGGTGAAGGCCGCCTGCGTCACTCCGGGGACCTGCCGCACCGCTTCGAGTGCTTGCTCGAAAAATTGCGCCCGCGCCGTGTCTTTGTCGAAACGATGGCCGTACTCTTGCACTTGCATGGTGAGCAGATGCGACGGATCGAAACCGGGCGGCACCGCGAATACACGCTTAATACTGCGCAACAGCAAGCCCGCGCTGACCAGCAGAACCAGCGCGATGGCTACTTCGGAGATCACTAGCGTGCGGCGAGTGAACTGGTGACTGCCTGCAGTGTTGCGCGAGCTTCGCTGCAGAGTGGTATGCGGATCGCTTTGCGAGGCATGCAGCGCGGGCATCACTCCGACAACCAAACCGACCAGCGTGGTGATAGCGAACGCGAACAGCAGGACCGCGTTGTCGACGTGAATGGCGCCGACCCGCGGCAGCTCAGGCGGACTGAGCGCAACCAGGATCCGCACCCCGAATTTCGCAACGACGATGGCCAGCGCCCCGCCTATGGCGGCGAGCAATAAGCTTTCCGTCAGCAGTTGCAGGATTAGCCGTGCCCGTCCGGCGCCGAGCGCGGCACGCATGGCAAACTCGCCACGGCGTTGCGCACCTCGCGCCAGCAAAAGATTGGTGACGTTAACGCAGGCGATCAGCAGGACCAGGAGCACCGCGCCCACAATGGCCAGGAGTGCCGGTTTCACCCCTCGCGCAATGTCATCCCGGAGGGGGTTCACAATCATGGCATCGGGAGCGCCGCCGGAGCTGTCGTAACCCTTGGCATACATCTGCGCCAGGCCGTGCAGAATCACGGTGAGATCGTTGTGCGCTTCCGTTTTGCTGACGCCCGGGCGCAGCCGCCCGATCATGAGCAGGTGGTGACCCCACTCACGGCCATCGGCGGGAAGCGACGGGTCGTATTGCAGCGGCGCCCAGAGCTGCGCCGAGGCAGCGAGCACATTTTCGAACGATGGCGGCATCACGCCGATTACGGTGTAGAGGTTGTCGTCCAGGGTAACGGCGCGGCCAACAATCGTGGGATCCGCGGCGAAGCGCCGTCGCCACAACGCGTCGCTGAGGATCACGACATTCGGGCCGTTATGCTGATCGTCAGCAGCATTGAAGTCGCGGCCCAGCGCCGGCGGGACTCCCAGCACGCGGAAGTACGCTGCGCTTACCCGCTGTCCTTCGAAACGCTCCGGCTCACCCCTGCCGATCATCGTCGGCTGCCATGGCTTCATCACCGCCATCGCCTCAAACGAGCGATTGCGCTGGCTCAGTCCGAGAAACGAGCCGAAGGTCACGTCCATGGGCGAGCCGCCGCGGCGCATCTCCCAGATCATCATCACGCGCTGCGCCTCGGGATACGGCAGCGGCCGGAACAGGATTGGGTTAACCGCGCTGAAGATCGCGGTTCCGGCGCCGATGCCCAGCGCCAGAACAAGCACCGCAGTGCAGGTGAATCCGGGATTCTTAACGAGCTGGCGCGCGCCGTAGCGCAGGTCGTGTCCCCGACCTTCCAGAAAGGGCAGCGTAGCGCGTTCACGATATCCCTGCTTCGCCTGCTCCACGCCGCCTAGCTTGAGGATCGCGTCCCGCCGTGCCTGCTCCGGGGTCATGCCGATGCGCAGGTTGTCGTCAGTGTGCATCTGCACATGGCTTTCTAGCTCGGCGGCAAACTCGCGCTCGCGCCGATCCTTGGAGAATATGCCGCTCAAACGCGACAGCCACGCCCGCACCTGCTTCATGCCAGGTCCTCATCCGGCGAGAGAAAGCGGGCGAGAATCGCGGTCGTCTGCTCCCAATCGCGGGACTCCTGGGCCAGTTGCTTGCGGCCGACGCGCGTCAGCCGGTAGAACTTGGCCTTGCGATTGTTCTCCGAGACGCCCCACTCCGAGGTGATCGAGCCTTCCTGCTCCAGCTTCAGCAGCGCCGGATAGAGCGTGCCGTAATTGAGCGAGAGCAGGTTTTGGCTGGTCTGCTCGATGCGGCGGGCGATGCCGTAGCCGTGAAGCGGCCCCATCGTTTCCAGGGTCTTCAGCACCATCAGCGCCAGGGTGCCTTGCCAGACATCGGTTTTACTGCTCATCGACCTCCTATTGCTTAACCATAGGAATATCGCACCGATTGTATGGGAAAGCAATAGGACTGGTTTGGATTGCACCTCGGCGTTGTCCTGCGCCCGCTCGGCCGTGATGAATTGCAATAACAAAAGTAAGCGGCCGTCAGGAAAGCAGGTGCGGTGCGACTAAATCGATGAAGTCGCGGGACGAAATTACCTTGGTCATGCACGCCTGAACAGGTCGCTGAAGGGCGGACTTTTTCAGCGGCCTGTTCAGGCGTGCCGATAAGCCGTTTATTTTTGTCATCCCGAGGAGGGCTTCAGGCCGACGCGGGATCTGCTTTTCGCCTTTTCCGCAGCCTGTGAAGGCGTGCTCCCACATCGGATATACCGATCCTGAATCTGCTCTAACCCGAGCATTCCTCGGTACAATTAGGATCGTCTTGTGTTGTTGGGCGCACACATCATGACCCATGCCTGGCACGACATCTCACCTGGCGACAAGCTGCCGCTGGAGTTCTATTCCGTCATCGAGATTCCCTTCGGCTCCAACGTGAAATACGAGCTCGACAAGCAGAGCGGGTTGATCAAGCTCGATCGCGTGCTGTACTCGGCGGTCTACTATCCCGCCAACTACGGCTTCATTCCGCAGACGCTGGCCGAAGACGATGATCCGCTCGACGTGCTGGTGCTTTGCCAGGCAACCGTGGTGCCGCTGACGCTGATCCACGCCCGCGCGATCGGCCTGATGACGATGATCGATTCGGGCAAGCGCGACCATAAGATCATCGCCATCGCCACCCAGGATCCCGAGTTCAATACCTACCGCGAGGCGGCCGAGATGCCCGAGCACCGGCTGGCCATGCTGCGGCGCTTCTTCCTCGATTACAAGCAACTGGAAGGCAAGGCGGTGGAAGTGGACCAGATCCAGCCGGCGAAGACTGCGCTCCCCATCATCGAGGACGCCCTCGCGCGTTACAGCCATCAGCGGCGCAAAGGCTTCACCAAGCTGCATTGAGAAGCAAGCCCCGCCCTGGCTGAAAGCAGGCCAGAACGGGGTGCCCAGTTACGGAAGGGTTGGAGTGTAAAGGTCCTGCTGACGATAGGTGCGGTAAGACCACTGACTCGCCTGCAACTGGTAAACGATATGCCCGGCCAGGTCCGTCTCCGTGGCCTGCGATACCTGCGCCGGCAACGTGAGCAGTCCATTGCCGAAATTGGCAAACACCGGATTGGGCGGCGCGATCAGCAACTGCGCGCTACCCAATGCCAGCGAGTACTGTCCCAGGTCCGCCAGCGTCTGGATGTACACAGTACGCAATGGTTCGGCAACGGAGAGCACCATGCCGCGGCTGTTACCGCCGCCGCACTGCAGGTGACGAAGGTTCCCATCATCGAAAACGGTCATGGTCTGCGCCGCAACCGTCTGCGACTGGAAGGCGGCGTCGTGCTGATGCGTGAACCACGGATACACCTGGGGATCGCCGCAAGTCTGCTGCGGAGGATTGAGGATCCTGAAATCGCCGAACGGTCCCATGCGCCACAACACACTGCCGTCGCCGGTTCCGTTGTGATAGTTGATCTTGATCACCCAGTCCTGGCTACGCTCGGAAAGCACGATGTTGCCGTCGGAGGTGAGCTGCGCCGAGTTGCTGTGCAGCCAGTCGTTGGCGACGGTAAACTGCGGCGGGAACGGCGGGCAGCCTCCGTCGTTGTGGTGACATACATCATTCAATGTCGCCAGGCGGTCCAGGTCCTGGTGGGCAAACGAATCCCACGCCCACTGCAATTGCAGATTGTGATCGAGAATCAGGACCATATCGCCGATGATGTCGACCGGGTCCTGCTGCGTCCCCCCCTGGTGATCGGTGGACACGACGTCGCGGCTCCCTAACACCAGGATGTTGCCGTTGGGCAATCGACGGGTCTCGTGCGTGTTAAATGAGTCCAGAATCGGATAGCCCCTGGCCGTCAGCTGCTCGTTCAGGATGTTGACATTGGTCTGCACCGTGATATCGCCGGCCAGGTCACGCTCCGTCAGATAATTATTGTTAAGCGTGAAAAAGTTTCCGCCCGGCTCCATGCGGGTCATCAGTATCTGGTTGGGGTAATACCAGATAATGTTGCCGTTCAGGTCGGTGGCCGCCGGCCAATACATGAAGGGCGTGCCGAACGCCGGTAGGAGGTGAAACAGCACCACCGGAAACGCCTGGTCATGCCCGCTGGGCGGTATATTCACCGTCATATGCTCAAAGCGAGGAAAGCTGCTTGGCAGCGGCCCTGTGGCAAACGACTGATCCGCGCCCGAGTTGACGAGCGTACCGCCGGAGAGCTCCTCCCAGTGCATCAGGTAATTCGACGAGGGCAGCATGCCTGCCACCAGGAAATTCGCGCTGTTCTGCGAGCAGTCCACGCTGTTGGTCGCACTGGATGTGGAGGTTCCGTTCTGCCGGAAGCGCACCCGTATGGTGTGGCCGGAGGTGCACGGGCCGGCGCTGAACAAGGCCACCAACGGATGACTGGTCGGGTTTACCAGCGAGTCGCCCGGAGCTGTCACCCACGGCTGTAGCACGAATTGCACCGAGACCGGCGGATAAACGATGTACGGCTGCTGCGTAATGTCGCGTACCACGACGGTCACGCTGTAGGTTCCTTCCACCGTCCATGGCACCCACGCGAATGAGTTGGGCAGATCGAAGTCGCGCAGGACCTGGCTCTGACCTTGCAACGCGGTGCTGAACTGATAATCGTAGGTGTCGCCCGGAGGCCCACCCGTTACGGTTGCGGTCCAGGTAATGCTGGTGTCCAGCTTTGCCGGACTCTGCACACTCGGGATCAGGGTAATGTTGACCGATGGAGCTTTGGTGGCCGCCGCGGCAATACACGTCAGCAGGCTTAACCCCAGGAATATCAGGACACAGACGCGAAACACCTTAGACACAGACACCTCCGATGTGTGTGAGAGAAACGGCACACGTCCACCCGTGTGTCCCTTCCTCAAGTGATAGTTGACGAAGCTAGGCTGGAGCTTTCGTTAGACCAAGGAGCGGGAAAAACTATACACCAACTCACCTGCTCGGGGCCACGAAAACCGACGCCCAGCGAGGCGTTTCGACTCAGTTCGAAGTTGGCGCCGAACAGTCGCCGCTTTAGCGGCTGTTACGAAACTCGACTCTGCCTGGTGCCGGCGCAACAAGCACATCGGAGTCTGAGGTAAGGGGATGATCGTGCGGGTGCCCCCCCAAGCTTCTCTTGCTTGGGTGGGAATTCTCGTCACAGACTCCCTAACAGCAACCGGCGTAAGCTGGCAGGTGGTCCGGCGAAAAGCTTTGTTGAGGAAGTCCGTTTCACACATGGGTGCCCCGTTCAAGCTGGTTTTGCGTGGGCGGGGCAGTTCTGATGGCGGACAATAACATGGCGGCCTCGGTTACGATGGCATGGGCAATTTAACGAGTGACGGCACGACCGCCTATACCTACAACGCGGAGGGGCGTCCCATCACGGCGGGTGGCGTACAGGTGTTCTACGACGCCTTTGGGCGGGCGGTGGAGTGGCTGAACGGCTCCACCTACACCCAATTGGTCTATACGCCGACGGGACAGAAGCTTGCCTTCATGAACGGCTCGACCCTCAACCAGTATTTTGCTCCTCTGGTGGCCGGTGTGCAGGCGGTGTACAACTCCAGCGGCTTACAGTATTACCGTCACGCCGACTGGCTGGGCTCGGTGCGCTTCATCTCGAAACCGGACGGCACGGTATATGGCGATCAGGCGTATGCGCCCTTCGGCGAGTCGTACGCGGTTTCAGGAACCGGGCCGTACGACTTCACCGGACAGACGAAGGACACGGTGGGCGTAGCCTACGATTTCCTGTTCCGTCAATACAGCCAGGTGCAGTCGCGCTGGCAGGTGCCGGATCCGGCAGGGCTCGCGGCGGTGGACCTTACCAACCCGCAGACCTGGAACCGCTATGCCTATGTGGGGAACAATCCGCTGAGCAATGTCGACCCGTTGGGCCTCTATCTTGCTGAGGGTTGTGACGATACTCCGGGTGGTGACTGTCCATGGGGCTGGAGCGGAATCTGGAGCATTGGTTCTTGTTGGGACTGCTTCGGGGGAGGCGGCGGTGGTGGGCGTGGCGGCGGCGGCAACGGAGGTGGGGGCGGCGGTGGCGGCGGAAGTCAGCAGCAGCCGATCAATTTCCCGAACGAGACCCTCGGTCTGCCCAATGGCTTCCCGACCAACCCGTGGGGAATTTGGGGAGCGATCATTCCCACTGCCCAGTGCGGCGACATAACCTGTCCACAGATCGGATCCGGTTTGCAACCATCCGCATCACTGGGTGGAGGTCCGATATTCACTGGTCAAGGGCTTCTCAATTTGTTGGAGCTTGGTTGGACTGTGGGGAGCGAAATTTTTGCGGCCACAGCGCAGGCGGCATTTGTTGATCCAAATATGCGCCTTTTTGGAACTCACTATTGCGGCCTTGGCGGAGGTGGGTCGCTATCTTCTCTTAATCCGGAAGTCGACGCAGCTTGCAAGGCTCACGACAAGTGCTATAAGGACATTGGTGCCGGTTCGGTTATCAACCTTACGAGTTACTCTGCTGCCGTTCAAGCCTGCAATCAACAACTCTGTAATCAGGTTCGCCAAATCGGCGGACTGAGCGCGGAGTCCATCGGGAGCTATTTTAGCTACGGACCAAACGCATGCCACTAACACCATTATCACAGCTAAAACTTCTGCTCATCACAATCGCGTGTTGTGTGGCTGGCTATCTCACGTTTGTGTCTTACGGCGGGTACCTCGTATTTGGTTTCCGGACCTTTGCCGAATTTTGCCTCATCGGTGTTCCGCTATTCAGTTTGCCAATCGCACTGATAGGCTACCGGTATCCTGCAACGAGCGCAGCCCTTTCGGCGTTAGTGATGGTGTTTTTCTTTGGCACCCAGCTATACGAAATTGGGCTTCCTACAACCAAAGGCATATCCCAAATCTTGCATAACAATGTGCAGTTCTTCAAGTTCTTGTCGGTGACCGCACTACTGGCGACCGCCGCTGTTCTTGATCATCTCCCATGGCACCGCACGGGAAGTCAATCCGGGGGCTGAAGCGAGGAGAGAAGGCGGGTGGGCGGGTGGCCCAGGCAAGCCTTCTGAGTAGTCAACATGCCCGAGGGTGCCCCGTCCAACCTTCGGTTGGTTGGGCGGGGACTTTGACTTTCCCCCCGGAAGTGGAGAGTATCATTGACTTCGAGAGACAGTCGGCCACGACGAACGAAAACCCCACCCAACGAAAGGAACGTTGGGTGGGGCACCCTCGGGAGCGTTGCCTGGGCCACCCGCCTGCTGGAGTCCAGTCGCGCCAAGCGGCTCTTCGAGCGGGCGTTGGAACAGGCGCGACGCCAATACGCCTTCTGGGTTAGCGGCTATGTGATCATGCCCGAGCATGTGCACCTGCTGGTCAGCGAGCCGGAGCGAGCGACGCTGGCGCGCGCCTTGCAGGCGATGAAGCAGTCGGTGGCGCGCCGGCTGATTGGCAACAAGAAGCACTTCTGGCAAGCGCGATACTATGACTTCAATGTGTATACGAAGGAGAAGCGGATTGAGAAGCTGCGCTACATGCACCGCAATCCCGTGAAGCGGGGATGGGTGGAGAGACCGGAGGACTGGCCTTGGAGCAGCTTTCGCCATTACGCGACGGGAGTGGAGGGCGTAGTGGAGATTGAGTCGGCGTGGACAGGAAGGAAACGTGAGCGAATGGGAATGCCGCTGCGGGTGAAGGTGGTCGAAAACGCCCACCCAAGCAAAAGAAGCTTGGGTGGGGCACCCTCAAAATGCTAGGCTGGGCCACCCGCCGGGCGGTGGAGTGGCTGAACGGTTCCACCTACACCCAACTGGTCTACACGCCGACGGGAGGGAAGCTGGCTTTCATGAACGGCTCGACCTTGCAGAAGTACATGGTGCCGCTGGTGGCCGGCCTGCAGGCGGTGTACAACTCCAGCGGGCTGCAGTATTACCGTCACGCCGACTGGCTGGGCTCGGTGCGCTTTGCCGCGAAACTGGACGGCACGGTGTATGGCGATCAGGCGTATGCGCCGTTCGGCGAGTCGTACGCGGTTTCAGGAAACGGGCTGTACGATTTTACCGGACAGACGAAGGACACGGTGGGCGTAGCCTATGATTTCCTATTCCGCCAATACAGCCAGGTGCAGTCGCGCTGGCAGGTGCCCGATCCGGCGGGGCTGGCGGCGGTTGACCTCACCAACCCCCAGACCTGGAATAGGTATGCCTATGTGGGCAACAACCCACTAAGTTTCGTTGATCCGCTCGGACTGCTCATTGGTCTTCCCCCTTGTGATCCATCCGATCCCAGGTCGTACTGTTATGACGGTAGCGGAGGTCCGCCTTCATCAGGGTATGGTGGAGGAGAGAATTGTCCGGTTACCGTAGATGGCCTCTGTCAAACGGGATTCACTATTAGTACGACCGTGGTTGACGGGTTTAGGTTTGGCAAGTTCAAGCTGAAGAATCCGTTTACCCCGCCCAAGAAGGGTTGGGCTAATACTGCGCGGTGCGCGGCACAATTCTCCAATGACCACTCCCTAGCGGCTGGATTGGACGCTATAACAGGCGGTGCGGTGAGCCAAAACAATCTGTTGGTAAATGCTTTTTTGGGCAGCGACTCCGCCACTATCTCTAATCTCATCACAGGGCCCGACCGCCTTCAGAACCTCACACCCGTGACGATCTCCCAAGGTGGTGTAATGGCTGGCAAAGTCGTAGGAAACCTTCCAAATCCTGTGGCGACAGGATTCGCTTCTCTCGGTACAGCAACAGTGAGCGAAACGCCAGCGGGAACAGCATTTGCTTCAGGCTGGACCGATGCCACGGTCGCCACTTCTTTGTTTGGTCGGGGCTTCGGAAAGGCTTTTTTTGCTTTCAGCGTGGCGAAGGGGATATACGACGTCTCGACCTACGCATTCGGATATGTCGTATGTTACTGAATGGTATAGCGATGGACAGCTCCAAGCGGAACATGGTACTGGCGATACTTGCGCTGCTAGGCGTGTTCGCCACTCTAGATATCTTCGCTCACAAGGCCGCGCCGTATTTTTGGATAAAGCTCGTCCTTGCTGTTGGATTTTCTATAACTTGTGTCGTCGCAATGAGTGACCGGCAAGCAAGAGACGTGTTTTTTAGCGGGGTTGCTGCGTTGTTCACTCTGTTTGCAATCGCAATGACATTCGGCGACCGAACACATGCCAACTGGTGGCCATTGTTCTTAGGATTCCTGGGAGCAGCCTCCCTGTTTGTGTTAATTACCCGGAAAAAGCGGGAGACTCTGTTGGGCATTGCAGCAATCGTCGGCCTTCGTCTACTCGTTGTGGGTATCGCCTACACACTGCACTGAAGTGGACCGACAGCCGTCGAGCGAGGAGGACGAGTGGCCCAGGTCTCGCGCTTTTAGACCTGGAACCGTTATGCCTACCTCGGCGGGTGGCCCACCCAAGCACATCGTGATCTTTGAATGAGGAAATAATCTTGAGGGTGCCCCACCGAAGCTTCGTTTGCTTGGGTGGGGATTTTCGTCCGCAATCACAGACTCCCTCCAATGCCGCGTGCTAATCTCCGCCCATGCCCTGGGGACTGAAGCGTTACCAACAAGCCCGCGATCTGCACTTCGTGACCTTCAGTTGCTATCGTCGTGAGCCGCTGCTGGAGTCCAGTCGCGCCAAGCGGCTCTTCGAGCGGGCGTTGGAACAGGCGCGACGCCAATACGCCTTCTGGGTTAGCGGCTATGTGATCATGCCCGAGCATGTGCACCTGCTGGTCAGCGAGCCGGAGCGAGCGACGCTGGCGCGCGCCTTGCAGGCGATGAAGCAGTCGGTGGCGCGCCGGCTGATTGGCAACAAGAAGCACTTCTGGCAAGCGCGATACTATGACTTCAATGTGTATACGAAGGAGAAGCGGATTGAGAAGCTGCGCTACATGCACCGCAATCCCGTGAAGCGGGGATGGGTGGAGAGACCGGAGGACTGGCCTTGGAGCAGCTTTCGCCATTACGCGACGGGAGTGGAGGGCGTAGTGGAGATTGAGTCGGCGTGGACAGGAAGGAAACGTGAGCGAATGGGAATGCCGCTGCGGGTGAAGGTGGTCGAAAACGCCCACCCAAGCAAAAGAAGCTTGGGTGGGGCACCCTCAAAATGCTAGGCTGGGCCACCCGCCGGGGCAGGGGGATCTCTGGAGCGTGCCGCGCCGTCCGGTTTGGCAGAAGCATTTCTATGATTTCAATGTCTGGAGCGCGCGCAAGCGGGTAGAGTAACTAAGGTACATGCATCGCAATCCTCGGGGCCCCCGATCTCGCCGCAGCCATCAGCGCTGTCGGACGAGACCGCTTCTCGCAGGTGGAGGCAGGCGGTGTTGCACGATCCCGAAGGACACAACATGTTACTGCTGCAGAAAAATCAGCCTGGGTGAGAGTCGCCGCCCTGTGCCGGCGTCTTCATGAAGTCCAGTGCGCGCGAAATATAGGCCTTGAGATCGCGGCGGTGCACAACCGCGTCCAGCATGCCGTGCTCCAGCAAAAACTCGCTGCGCTGGAAGCCCTCGGGAAGCTTCTGGCGGATGGTCTGCTCGATGACCCGCGGGCCGGCAAAGCCGATTAGTGCTCCCGGTTCGGCGATGTTCAAATCGCCCAGCATGGCAAACGACGCGGTGACCCCGCCCGTAGTCGGATCGGTCATCACCGAGATATACGGCACCCTGGCGTCGTCCATACGGGCCAACGCAGCGGAAATTTTGGCCAGCTGCATCAGGCTGATCACGCCTTCCATCATGCGCGCGCCGCCCGAAGCCGAGACTACGATGAGCGGAAGTTTCTCGGAAGTCGCCCGCTCAATTGCGCGGGTGATCATCTCGCCGACCACCGCTCCCATGGAGCCGCCGATAAACGAATATTCCATGGCGCTGACGATGACGGGCTTGCTGTCGAGCGTTCCGCGCGCATTGATTACGGCATCATTCAGGCCGGTTTCCTTCTGCGAGCGCTTCAGTCGCTCGCCATAAGGCTTCAGGTCGGTGAACTTCAGGGGATCGGTGGAAACCAGATTGTTGTCGTCCACCTCATACTTGCCGTCGTCCAGCAGGTACGTGAGACGGGTGCGAGCGTCGATGCGGAAATGGCGCTGGCACTTGGGGCAGACGTTGAAGTTCTGGTCGAGATCTTTCTTCCAGATGATCTGGCGGCACTGGTCACATTTGACCCAGAGGCCTTCGGTCTTGACCCGCTTCTCACCGGAGGTGTCGAGCTCGACCGATTCTCGCTTAAACCACGCCATGAGAGTAGTAAGCCAGTGTAGCCGAGGGGATGAGCCGTTGTCGCGTTGAGGTTGTCGAAAGCTGGAAGAGCGTGAACGGGAATACAGGTTCCTCGACTTCGCTTCGCTGCGCTCGGGATGACAACAAAAAGGGGCACCGCAAGCTGCGCCGAAAGGTCCGCTCTACAGCATCAGTACTTCGGCACCTTGGGATCGATGCGCTCGGCCCAGGCGTTAATGCCGCCGGCGAGATTGTGCACCTTGGCGAAACCTGACTGGCGCAGGAAGTCAACAGCTTTGGCGCTGCGCCCGCCCATCTTGCAGTGCACGACGATCTCGCGCGAGGAGTCGAGCTCGCTGACCCGCTTAGGCAGGTCGTTGAGCGGGATAAGATGTCCGCCAAGATTGCAGATCTGGTATTCGTGAGGCTCGCGCACATCGAGCACGAAGAGATCGTCACCGGCATCGAGGCGTTGCTTCAATTCTTCCGGAGTCATGTCCTGCATGGTAGCAGTTGCGGACTTCTCGGCACCACGGATGCCGCAGAACTGCTCGTAGTCGATCAGCTTGGTGATGGTCGGGTGAGCGCCGCAGGCCGGGCACTCGGGGTTCTTGCGCAGCTTGAGCTCCCGGAAGCGCATGGACATTGAGTCCACCAGCAGAAGCCGCCCGATCAACGGCTCGCCTGAGCCCAGGATCAGCTTGATTGTCTCGGTTGCCTGGATCACGCCCACCAGTCCCGGCAGAATGCCCAGCACGCCGCCCTCGGCGCACGACGGAACCAGTCCCGGCGGAGGTGGCTCCGGATAGAGGCAGCGGTAGCACGGGCCATCTTTCGTTGCGAAGACGCTGGCCTGTCCCTCGAAGCGGAAGATCGAGCCGTAAACGTTGGGCTTGCCGGTCAGAACGCAAGCATCATTGACCAGATACCGAGTGGGAAAGTTGTCGGTGCCATCGACGATGATGTCGAACTCCCGGAAGAGCTCCAGCGCGTTAGCACTGGTCAGGCGCGTCTCAAATTTGCGCACCTCGACGTTAGGATTGATGCTGGCGATGCGATCGGCGGCCGAATCGAGCTTCTTGTGGCCGACGTTCTCGGTGCCGTGGATGATCTGGCGCTGGAGATTGGTGAAATCAACCACATCAAAATCGACGATGCCCAGCGTGCCTACGCCAGCCGCAGCCAGATACAGGGCCAGGGGCGAACCCAGTCCACCCGCGCCGATGCACAGCACCCGCGCCTGCTTCAGCTTGAGCTGCCCCTCCATGCCGACCTCGGGCATGATGAGATGGCGCGAGTAGCGCAGAATTTCGTCATTGCTGAGTCCCGCCGCCGTACCGGTTTGGTTCACAACCGTACTCATCACACCTCCCCGCCAGCAATGGAAGGAATTATCGACAACGTATCGCCGTCACTCACAACTGTCTGCTCCTGCTGGAGATAGCGTATATCGTCGTCATTCAGATAGACATTGACGAAGGCGCGCAATCGACCTTCGCCGTTGTACAGATGCTTGTGTAATTCGGGATGTTTCTCGGTGAGGTTTCGAAGGGCCTCGCCAACGGTTGACGCGGGCAACTCCACTGCGGATTGTTTGTCGGCGTATTGACGCAGCGGTGTAGGGATCAGGATTTTCATGGGTAACGTAGAGATGCAGGTCGTTCAGAGGGAGATTCAGGCGGCAGGCCAGCTGCGATTCCACGCGACCCAAGTTGGGAATGCACGGACATAAAGGTGGACCCAGAATACTTGACCAAGGCGCCACTAAAATTGATAAGATACTAAATAATTCTGTGGGCGAAGATTTATCAGGTAGTAATGCCATCCTGCTGTAAGCTCCGCCGCATCAACATCTTTAACCCTAAGGAGCCGTAATGTCTCCCCTTCTGCCCATGAAGGAAACATCACGTGAGGTGGTCATCGAGGTAACTCGCAGCCTCCAGCCCTGGTTTCCGGAGATCACCGCCGCTTGGCGTCAGAAGATGTTCGCCGAATTCAGCTTCGATGGTCGGGCCATGGCGGCGCTGGAGCGGCTGACAATCGGCACCGGTTTTTCGATTTTCTCCCAGACCGATTTCGGGGCGTTTTACGAGAGTTTGCAACACTTTGGAAAGCGGCTGGCGAAACTTAAGGTAAGTGCCCGTGCGGTGGCGCGCTCCCTGGAGATTTACCAGCAACTGATCGACCCGTACCTGGAAAAGATTTTTGCGCCCCACCGGCTCGCAGAAGCTTTAGCTGCGATGGAGACCCTGTCCTGGGCCAGTTATGTGGCTGTTTCGGCAGCGTACTCAGACGCCCAGAAGACCGAAGCCGAGGCGTTGCTTGCGGTGCTCGATGCCGAACTCTCCGCCCGCAATCTGGACGGCCTGTTGGAGCGTGTGCTGAAGGTTGCTACCCACACCTTCAGTGCCAAGCTGGGAGTGATTTTGCTAAAGGACGCGGAACAGCAGGTGCTCTGGGTCGAGGCACAGGTTGGATTTGATCAGGGTTTGGACGATCCCACGCCGAGCGTCGTAGTGGGAGAAGGATTCGCCGGCAAAATTGCCGCTTCCGGCGAGCCGGCTATTCTGCCGGATTTGCGCGACTCACCGGAACAACAATCGCTCTTTCAGGGAAAGGCCCAGGCGCTTTGGGGAGTGCCGCTGAAGTCCAGCGATACGGTGATCGGAGTTTTGCTGATCGGCTTCTCCCGGCCGTACGACTGGCTGCCCACGGACCGCGAGTTGTTGCGGGCGATCGCCGACCGCTCGGCGCTGGCCATCGACCGGGCAGGTATGAACGATGCCCTGCGCGAACGCGAAATGCGCATCGCCGAGTTGTCCGGCCATTTGCTGCACGCCCAGGAAGAAGAGCGCAAGCGCATCAGCCGCGAACTGCACGACGAGACTGGCCAGGCGCTGATGGTGATCCGACTCTACCTGGGAATGCTGGAAGGGAGTGTTGGAACGCGGTCGGCACGAGGAAAGATTCGCGAAACATTGGAGGTAGTGGACCGCACCATCGAGGGCATCCGGCGCATTATCGAAAGGCTCTCGCCGCTGGTTTTGCAGGAATTGGGGCTGATTGCGGCCGTCCGAAAGGAAGCCAAGGACCTGGCCAAGAGCACCGGGGTAAAGGCCCGGGTGACGGTTGCGCCGGGCTTCGGGCGCCTTCCCGCAGCGCTGGAGACCGCCATTTATCGCGTTGTGCAGGAGGCATTGCACAACGTCGCGAAACACGCGAATGCGACAACCGTGAATATCGAAATGGCGCGGGAGACGGCCGCTGTCAGGCTGCTGATTGAAGACGACGGACAGGGCATTGTTAGCAAATCAAATCCCGGCCACCAGACTTTCGGCATGGCCGGCATGCACGAACGCATCGGAAACATCGGCGGAAAGATGAAGGTGACCTCGGCGCGAGGCCAGGGTACCCGCATCGAAGTAAGTGCGCCGGTTATGAATGGCTTTGTGCCGGACCGTGGTGCGGTGCTGCCGGACTCTGGAGTTGTGGCGCGGGGAGCATAGGCACGC
Source organism: uncultured Acidobacteriaceae bacterium (assembly GCA_963785825.1). Taxonomy (GTDB): domain Bacteria; phylum Acidobacteriota; class Terriglobia; order Terriglobales; family Acidobacteriaceae; genus Bog-257. The sequence goes on from CAWAWQ010000007.1 coordinate 312,833, forward strand.
GGGAGTTCAGGTGGGAGATGGCGAAAATCAGATGTCTGTTGGTGGATGATCATACCTTGTTCCGGCAGGGGGTACGTCGGCTGCTGGAGAGTGAGAGCGACTTCGAGGTGGTAGGCGAATCGCCCGATGCCGGCGACGCGGTGGAAAAGGCGCGCGAGTTGCGGCCGGATATCGTCCTGTTGGATATCGGAATGCCCGGCCTATCGTCCTTCGAGGCCTCGCGTCATATCAAGAAGAACCGTCCCGAGACCAAGGTCCTGTTCCTGACCATGTACGAGGATGAAGACTATCTGGTGCAGTGTTTGGAGGTCGGCGCCTCCGGTTATGTGCTGAAGGACACGCCTGCGCCGCAGTTGGTCAGCGCCGTCCGCGACGTTTATAAGGGCGGTAAGTACCTGAGTTCGCAGGTTTTGGGCAAGCTAGTCGAAGATTTCCGCGCCCGCGTGCGCGATGCGCGGATGCGACCGCGCATGTCAACCCTCACCCCGCGCGAACGCGAAATCCTGAAACTGCTGGCGGAGGGCAACTCGGTCAAGGAAATTGCAGTGTTGTTGGGCCTGAGCGTGAAGACCATCGAAGCACACAAGTTCAACCTCATGCGCAAGCTTGACATTCACAACAAGGCGCAGCTTGTCACCTACGCGATCCAGAAGAAAATCATCAAGATTCCAGTGAACCAGTAGGGGCTGAGATAATTGCGGCGCCTCGATCCTGCGTCGGCCTGCACCCGTGCGCATCGCGTTAGTCCTGCTGCGGCAAAATTACGACAAGGATTGCAATTTTTCGCAAGCATTTCTCACTTGACGCGAGGCCTCTAATCTAAGAATATCCGAGAGCGCCTTTATCCCAGGTTTTCCAGCAGAGCAGTAGTACCAGGTTTGTCCTACGGTACGCTCGATTCGCCGTGCGCGAACTACCGCGTGCCAGACCAACAGTTAAATCTGGCCTCGAAAGGTTGGTGTAATGAGTGCCCGATTGACCCTCCTGCTCGTATATCCCGAAACTGCACCGCATTCCCCGCTCGCTACCGCCTTTCAAGTAGCCGATTTCCGAATTTTGTCCGAGGGTGATATCCAGGCCGCGAAGATGCTTCTGTCGACCACCCGAGTGGATGCGGTCCTCATCCTTGCTGACGGCTTCGACAGCGAAAGCTTGTCGGGTGCACCGCTGAAGTTCGTTGCGCCCCAAACGCCCGTTCTGCTGTTGGCCAGCCGAAGACGGTATGCCGCCAGGCAGCTCGGGGTCGATTCCGTCTGCTACGCTGACCCCCACGATCCCACCGTTGTCCGCGCGGTAGCAGTTTTCTTGCGTAGCCTGCTGACTAATCGTCCACCCAACGGGCCCAGCGCCTCTACGGAGGAGAGCGCTCGCGTTCGCCGGCAGCGCGCAGGCCAGCAACTGGTAATTTGACAGACCACCGTCATGGAATCGTCAGTTGCCGCTGACCTTGGCTCGAACACTCAAAGATGAGCAGCCTTTTGAGCCTGTGTCGCAACCCGGTGTCGCCGCTCTGCGGCTCGGCTTTTCTCCCACTTGGCGCGTGGGCTTACGCCCACGTAACATCATGTCGCCGCTGCGCGGCTAGTTTGGCCGGGCCGCGAGTTGTTTGTTCCACCACGAAATTGCGAGGGCGGTCGCGACACAGTCTCTTTTGCCCTGCCTGTGGATGCCGGCGCCCGAGTCGTCTGCGACCTGGGGTAGCACCACCCATTGCCGCTTCCGTGATATATTTGCGCCCAGATGTCGGTTGCAATAGGCCATTGGTTGCATGATCACGCGCTCCCGCTGGAGATCCTGCTGGTATTGTTCAGTGGGCTGGTGGCGCTCTACGCAGACACGGTTCGCCATTTTTTGTCCTTGCCCCCACAGCGACTGGGCACGTGGATCCTGAAGGCGCGCCTGCTTTCGGTCAATTCGAAGCTCTTCAACCTCTGCGAATGCCACAATAATGCCTTCGCCACCCTGGTATACGTCGCCCGCGCCTTTGTCTTTATACTGGTGTTGATGGGCCTGTTCCTCGGTGGAGTCTTCCTCGAGGTGGTGGCGATTCGCTCGGCCAATCGCGAGGGTGATCTCGCCGCTTACAGCCGTTTTCACGCGAATCTCGACATTTCGCTGGCGCTGGTCTTCATTGTGGTAGTTTGCTGCCGCTTATTGTTGCTGGGAGAGTTCCTCTATCGCCTGCGCAACTTCAAAGGCTATGACCATTACCTGATGGAGCACGTGGCGCAATTGGAAGAGAAGCTGGTGGATGCAGAAAATACGCATTCAACTTCTGTGTCAGAGTAGCTCTCACATCTCTTTGGCCTGCCTCCACGGGCAGACGGTGTGCCGATGCTTTTCGGCGTTCGTCCCACCCGGCGTGACAAGCAGCCTGCCTTAGTAGCATCCTTGAACCAGGCTGATGACATTTCGGATTAGTTCGGTGCTGCGGATATTGCTGTGCTTGATGTCCGGCTGGTTGGGGCTTTCCGCGGCCGCGCAGTCGGTTCCTCCGTCGTCGCCTCAAGCCTCACCGCCACCTGAAATTTCGGATACCTCGGGGCCGGTATTGCCGCTCTATCGCGCACTGCGCAGTGTGGGGCTCGATCCGCAGCGCGTGTTCAAAATTCGCGAGGCGGAGATCGATCGCGAGGATGTCCACCTTTGGCTCACTGACGGAACGATTGCTTTCACCCAGGCGGTAGATGGGCACGTGACGGGCGCGTACTTCGAAGGCGAGGGCGAGGTGCTGATAAGACCGCCAGACCGCATGGAGCGCGCGTCGTTGGGACTGTTCATCAATGCCGGGGTGCTGGAGGAAAAATTCTCCTCGGCTTACCTGCGGTTTAACGATGACACGGCGAAAGAGCTGCAGCCGTTTCTGCGGCCACCCGAAGAGGCGGCGGCCTTTGTCGCCGCCAATGACGGCAAGGCGCGCACCCTGGCGGAAATGGATGCCATGCGGCTCTGTATCTCGTTTACCAGCACGGCGCCTACCCCTGCGCCAGGCGAGCCGCCTCCTGTTCCCGATCGTCTGCTGCACGCCCGCATCGGCGGCGAGCGCTACGGCGTATTCGACGTTTTCTTCGACACTCGCAGCCCCGAGCAGGTGGTGGTCGGCAACGCCTCTGCGCACCAGGACCAGATCTATTACGACCTGTGGATGAGCTTTCCCATGCGCTCGCTACGCAAGACACCGCTGTCGGACACTCGATTCGGCGGACCTAGCGGGCCCTTGTGGACGCCTCACGTCCTTACCATCAGCAGCTACACGATTAACACCACCCTCGACCCTTCACACAATTTGACAGCAGACGCCACGCTCGATGTCGACGTGAAGCAAGGCGGAACACGCATTGTGCTGTTCGAGCTGTCGCGCTACTTGCAGGTGAAGCGGGTGGAGTACGAGGGCAAGCAGCTGGAAGTTATCCAGAATGAGGCCGTCGAGGGCAGCGAACTCTCGCGCCGCGGCAACGACACCATCGCCGTCGTGTTCCCGGCGCCACTGCAGCCAGGAGCGCATTTTCGGCTGCGGTTCAGCTACACCGGTTCGGTGCTGTCCGATGCTGGAGGAGGCCTGTTCTACGTGGGCGCGCGCGGCACCTGGTATCCCAACCGCGGCATCGCCATGGCCAACTACGACCTGACGTTCCGTTTTCCGCAGCCGTTGTCCTTGGTGGCGACCGGCAAGCGTGTTTCCCTGGAGCGGGAAGGAGATGTTTTCGTAGGACACTGGATCAGTGAGCAACCCATTCCGATCGCAGGGTTCAATCTGGGCGAATACGTTCGCAGCAGCGCCAAAGCCGAAAAGGTCGAGGTGGACGCCTATGCCGCACGCGGGACCGAATATCAGAGATCGGCGCCCGGTGCGACGAATGGCTCCTCTCCACTCTTGTCGCCCCACGCGCCGGGGACGGTCGAGCCCGTACCCATGCCTCCGCCTCTACAGAATCCCGCCGACACCGGAAAATCGCTGGCGGAGCGCGCTGCCGAAACCTTGGATGACCTCTCCCGGATGCTGGGGCCCTATGCGTTTAGCACTCTTTCGCTCACCGAGAATCCCAGCGCGGAAAGTCAGGGATGGCCGGGGTTGATCTTCCTTTCCAGCTACGCTTATCTCCAGCCGGAGCAGCTGCGAGCCATGAATTTATCGCCCGCCGACACCATTATCTACAGCGAGGTGATGATGCCGCACGAGCTGGCGCACCAATGGTATGGAGACAAGGTCTCCTGGGCCAGCTACCACGAGCAGTGGCTGCTGGAAGCCCTGGCGAATTATTGCTCGCTGCTGCTGTTAGAGAGTACCCGCCCCGCCGATGTTCAGCTCACGCTGGAGAACTACCGGCAGATTCTGTCGAGCAAGTCGAGCGAGGGCCGCCGCATCGTTGAAGCGGGGCCGGTGACGCTGGGAACTCGGCTATCGTCCTCGCACTTTCCTAACGGATATGAGGTCATCACCTACGGGCGCGGCACGTGGATCATTCACATGTTGCGCTGGATGCTGCGCGATGCCTCGCGGACCCCGGCGAATCCCCAAGGCGACGATACGGTGTTTCTCACACTCCTCCATAACCTGGTGGATCGCTATCAGGAGAAGCAGATCACCAACGCGGATTTTGAGCAGGCGCTGGAAGAAGTTCTGCCTCGCTCTTTATGGTTTGAGAACCGCAAATCGCTGGACTGGTTTTTTGACGGATGGGTGAATGGGACCGCCTTTCCTCAACTTGAGGTCGCGGGCGTCAAATTTTCCCGCACCGCCAAGGCGACAATGGTGAGCGGCGTAATCCACCAGAACTCCGCCCCCTTTGATCTGGTGACGAGCGTGCCAGTGTACGGCGTTACCGACGATGGCCAGATTTATCTTGGCCGGGTGTTTGCCGAGGGCGCCGAGACTCGGTTCACGCTGCCGGCCCCGTCGGATGTAAAGCAGTTGGAGCTGGATCCTTACCACACGGTGCTGACGGAACCGTAGTCCGAGCAGCCTGAAGCTGACAAGCCGCCGTCCCCCCGCTGCACAATGAAGGCCTGCTACCCTCCCGATTCCATAGCGGGATTATTCCTTATACGGGCGTGGAAGCCTTGCCCCAGGCGCGCCATCCGATAGCCGGTTGTGATCAATTGAAAAATTTTGCCGACGCACTGTATATGGCCACTCGGAATTTCCCGTTGTGTCGCCAGAGCAGATCACCTGGGAGATACAGGACATGTCTGGCCCGAACGCCGTTCCCCGCAAGGCTTGGGGTTTGTTATTGCTTATCTCGCTCGCTGTTGGAAGTTATCTGGCTGCTCAAACGCGTGGCGGTCCGACGACCATCCGCCGCGATGTACACCACGACGTCTCTTTGGCTTTGATCGAACTGATGCGCAAAACCCCTCAGGCTCCTCATGCGCCCCGTGAAGCCGAGCCTGTGAAGCGCATTCCCCTCCCAGGTGGCCTGAGGCCGCTTCTTGAAGACCCAGTGCGACAGTTGTGGACCGCGGGGTTTACTCCTCTGATGAGCGAAAACTTTGAGGGTCTGGGGCAGGGCAAATACGGCTTCAGTATCGAATATGCCCCGCCCGATCCGAACGGTGCGGTCGGCCTTACCCAGTATGTCCAGTGGGTGAATACCCACTTTGCCATCTTCGACAAAGCCACAGGAGCGATCATTGGCACCCCCAGCCCGGGAAATGTGCTGTGGTCGGGATTCGGAGGAGGCTGTGAGGCGAACAACGATGGCGATCCCATTGTCATCTTCGATAAGCTCGCCAGCCGTTGGGTGATGAGCCAATTTTCGCTTTCCACGGCTCCATACCTGCAGTGCATCGCGGTCTCGACCAGTCCGAGCGCGACCGGCACCTGGTACCGATACGCTTTTCAGTACGGCAACATGCTCAACGATTATCCCAAGATGGGCGTTTGGCCCGATGCTTATTACGAAACCTTCAACATGTTCCGGTACGGCATGACCTTCGCCGGCGCCGATGCCTGCGCCTACAACCGCACGGCGATGCTGAATGGCCAACCGGCGACGCAGATCTGTTTCCAGCAGGATGTGACAGTGGGAGGGTTGTTGCCGTCCGACGTCGATGGCACTCTTCCACCGCCGACAGGCTCACCGAATTATATGATCAGGTTCGGCGCCAACTCGCTAAGCCTGTACAAATTTCATGTCGATTTCAACAACCCCTCAAACTCCACCTTTACCGGACCCACGATCATCCCTGTCGCCCCCTTTTCGCCGCTGTGCGATGGAGACACCTGCATTCCGCAACCCGGCACTGCGAACCGACTGGATTCGTTGGCTGATCGCCTGATGTACCGCCTGGCCTACCGCAACTTTGGCGATCACGAGTCGCTGGTGGTCAATCATTCCGTCGCGGTCAGCGGCAGTGGCGGCATCCGCTGGTACGAGATACAGGCGCCGAATGGAACTCCGGTCGTGGCCCAGCAGGGTACGTTTGCGCCCGATGCCAGCTATCGCTGGATGGGGAGCATTGCCATGGACAAGGCGGGCGACATTGCGTTGGGATACAGCGTTTCCAGCAGCAGTGTCTATCCATCGATCGCGATTGCCGGGCGCGTGCCCACCGACCCGCTGGGGGCCCTGGAAGGCGAGACGATTGTGGTTACCGGCAGCGGATCGCAGACCCCAAACCTGACCCGCTGGGGCGACTACAGCGCCATGACGGTGGATCCGGTGGACGATTGCACGTTCTGGTACACGCAGGAATATATGGTGACCACCGGAGTTTGGAATTGGAACACCCGAATTGCCAACTTCAAGTTCCCCGGGTGCGCCACGGGTGCTTACGTGTCACTCTTCCCGACCAGCTTGAGCTACGGAAATCAAGCGGTGGGAACCAGCAGCTCACCGCAGCAAGTCACGCTGAGCAATCATCAGGCGGTGGCCCTGGCGATTAGTTCCATCAGGGCCAGCGGCGACTATCTCCAGAGCAATAATTGCGGAACTTCGATCCCGGCCAACGGAAGCTGCACCATCAATGTCAGGTTTCATCCCACCATCGTCGGGACCAGGACGGGGACGCTGACGGTGACCCACAATGGCCCGGGCAGCCCGCACACCGTCAGCCTGACCGGCTTCAGCATACAGCCGCCAACCTGCGTTGCCTATAACTTGTCGGATGGCGGCTTTGAGAGCGGCACACTCGGCTGCTGGAACCCAGACGGAAGCTTCCTGCCGGTTGTTTCCTCGCTGCAGGCGCACACCGGCAGCTTCAGCGCTCAACTGGGCGCCACCGGCTTGCCTGAGCCGCTCGGAAATTCTTCGATTTACCAGACGATTACGATTCCAACCTCGGCGGTCAATCCGACCTTGAGCTTCTGGTACTGGCCGTGGACAGAGGACACGATCGCTTACGATTGGCAGGAAGCACAGATTCGCGACACCAGCGGGACAAAGTTGGCGCAGATCTTCAAAGCTGCCTCCAATGATCAAACCTGGACTCATGTGACGTATGACCTCACTCCGTACAAGGGGCAGACGGTCCAGATTTTCTTCAATGCCCATGAGGACGGTTACGGCGACTTGACCTACATGTATGTGGACGATGTCACCCTGGTGAATGGCGATCCCCCGCCGATGCAATTCGTTGCCGTGATGCCATGCCGGATCGCGGACACCCGGACTCCTAATGGGACCTTCGGCGGGCCCTCGATTCAAGGCGGCACCTCGCGAAGTTTCCCGGTTCCGGAGCAGAGCGCGTGCGGCATTCCTGCCACCGCTTCCGCGTACGCGTTGAATGTGGCGGCGGTGCCGCACGGGAGCCTCGGGTATCTGACAATCTGGCCTACCGGGCAGCCGCGGCCCCTGGTTTCAACGCTCAATTCTTGGGATGGCCGCATCAAAGCGAATGCGGCAATCGTTCCCGCGGGCCGCAGCGGAGCCGTAAGTGTCTATGTCACCGACACGACCGACCTTGTACTCGACATCAGCGGCTACTTTGAGCCGGCGAACGGGTCGACGCTGAGCTTCTATCCTGTGGCGCCCTGCCGAGTCGCCGACACTCGTCATGCCGACGGAGCCCTGGGTGGACCGTATCTCCAAGCTGGTCAGACACGCGGCTTCCCAGTGTTGCAAGCGACCGCCTGCGATATTCCAGCCAGCGCCCAGGCTTATTCCTTGAATTTCACTGCAATACCGAGAAGGGGTGCACTGTGGGTGTTTAGCGTCTGGCCTGCGGGACACGCTCGGCCTCATACCTCCATCTTGAATGCCGCCACCGGGACGGTAGTGGCCAGTGGCGCGTTGCTACCCGCCGGAACCAATGGCGATATTGAGGTGTGGGCCAGCGACGATGCCGACCTCGTCATTGACATCAATGGATACTTTGCCGCACCGGGCCCGGGTGGACTTTCCCTCTATAACTTGACGCCGTGTCGCGTGCTGGACACGCGCAAGAGCTCGGGGGCGTTTAGTGGCCCGCTGCGCGTCGACGTGGTTGCCGGCCCCTGCGGGGTTCCGTCCGCTGCTCATGCCGTCACATTGAATGCGACGGTTGTCCCCATCGGGTATCTGGGGTACTTCAGTTTGTGGCCGGACGGCCAGCCGCAGACCGGGACCTCGACCCTGAACGCGTGGGATAGCGCCGTCACCTCGAATATGGCGATTGTAACGACAACGAATGGCTCCATCGATGCCTTCGCCTCTAGCGCCGGCACGACGCAGCTCATCCTGGATATTTCCGGCTACTTCGCCTCCGGCACGCAGTAGCCGGGCGAAGCATGGGCTTATGTCGGGCGCAAGCTGGTCGCTGCGCTGCCGGGATTGACAAGAGTCTCGGCAGTGCAACGTGCGCCGCGTGCAGCGCCGTTCTGCCGCGCCTCGATCGAAGAGGCCCGGCCGAAGACGGAACTCGATATGACAGCGGCGAGTGCTGGCATAATTGCTGCATGCCGTCTGTCACCAAAGATGTGCACTCGAAGGTCGAGGCGCTGCGCGACAAGATTCGCTATCACGAGCACCGCTATTACGTACTCGACGATCCCGAGATCAGCGATGCTGAATTCGATCGCCTGATGAACCAGCTGAAGGCGCTCGAAGCCGAGCATCCGGAGTTGATCACCCCCGACTCTCCCACGCAGCGCGTTGGCGGCAAGCCGCGCGAGGGCTTCGTGAAGGTGCCGCACTCCTCCCCCATGCTCTCGCTGGACAACGCCTACAGCGAGCAGGAGCTGCGTGATTGGGAGCGCCGAGTGCATGAACTGACCGGCGAGTCGCGGGTGGACTACGTCTGTGAACTTAAGCTCGATGGCATGTCGCTGGCGCTGCGCTTCCAAGGCGGCAAGCTGGCGCTGGGCATCACGCGCGGCGACGGTATGGTTGGCGAGGATGTCACGCTAAATGTTCGGACGGTGCGCAGCGTTCCGCTTTCGATCCCGGATAAGACGCTGGCGAAAGCTCATCTGCCGGCCGATTTCGAAGTACGTGGTGAGCTGCTGATGCCACTCGCCGGCTTCCGGCGCATGAATGACGAGCGCGAGCAGCAGGGGCTGCCCAAGTTCGCCAATCCGCGAAATGCAACCGCCGGAACGGTCCGCGTGCTCGAGCCGAACATCACTGCGTCGCGGCGCCTCGACTTCTTTTCCTACGCTCTTACCTCGAAGGGACGCACCATCTTCGAGCGCCATTCCGACACTCTGAAAGGCCTGCAAACGGCGGGGTTCAAGGTGAATCCCAACCACCGGCTCGTCCACAACCTCGACCAGGTGTGGGAGTTCATCAACGAATGGGAGGGCAAGCGCGATAGCCTGGCCTACGAGATCGATGGAATCGTGATTAAGGTCGATCGCATTGCGCTTCAGGAGGAGCTGGGCTTTACCGGCAAGGCGCCGCGCTGGGCGATTGCCTATAAATTTGCCGCCCGCGCCGGAGTCACGCAGATCGAGGACATCCAGGTGCAGGTCGGTCGCACTGGAAAGCTGACGCCCGTCGCCTGGCTCAAGCCAGTGCCTATTGGAGGTACGACCGTGAGCCGCGCCACCCTGCACAACATGGACGAGATCGAGCGCCTCGGCGTCCGCATTGGCGATTGGGTTTCGGTCGAACGCGGCGGCGATGTCATTCCCAAAGTCGTGAAGGTGCTGGAGGACAGGCCACGCGGCCATCGCCACTTCCACATGCCGGAGCGCTGCCCGGTATGCGGCGGCCACGTCGTCCGGGCCGAGGGCGAAGCCGATCACCGCTGCGTCAACGTCAACTGCCCCGCCAAGCTGCGCGAGAGCATTCGCCACTTTGCCTCGCGCGGTGTCATGAACATCGAGGGCATGGGCGATGCGCTGGTGAACCAACTTGTTGAGACCGGACTGGTTAAAGATGTCGCCGACATCTACACGCTCAATGCAGAGAAGCTGCTCGGCCTCGAACGCATGGGGAAGAAGTCGGCGCAGAACATCCTGGGCGAGATCGAAAACTCGAAAAAGCTGCCGCTGGAGCGGGTGATCTACGGATTGGGAATTCGGTTCGTAGGCGAGCGTACGGCGCAATTTCTCGCCGAAGCGTTTGGATCGATGGACGCGCTGATGGAAGCCAGCGAAGACGAGCTGCAGCAAGTCAACGAGATCGGTCCGCGCGTGTCGGCTGCTATTCGCGAATTTTTCGACGAACCTAAGAACGTGGCGCTGGTGGAGCGGCTGCGCGATGCCGGCCTGACCTTCAAGGGTCACAAGAAGCAGCGCGCGACCACCTTGGCCGGCAAAACGTTTGTACTGACAGGAACGCTGGAACGCCATACCCGCGACGAGGCCAAAAAGCTGATCGAGGATGCCGGAGGCAAAGTCGCGGGATCGGTCAGCAAGAAAACGGACTACGTGGTGGCCGGTGCGGAAGCGGGATCGAAGCTCGACAAGGCGCGCGAGCTCAAGGTGGACATCATTGGAGAAGCGGAGATGGAAGAGCTGGTGAAGAGCTAGTAAGTCGCGGGCCCACATTGGCGTGTGGGTCCCCGCGATTGCGGCTGTTACGCGACTTTCTCGCGCTGGGTTCCGCAGCTCCGGCAGCTAGCCGTGATGTCGACGCGATTGCGGCGAAGGTTGTCCTCGAAGGCCGCCCAGCGGGCATGGCGCGTGCGTTCCGACGCATAAACCTGATCGGGATTGGTCAGACGATCGCGTTGTGCCTGCACCGCGCGATCTTCGGCCTCTTCGGCAGCCAGCGTCGGCTTATCTCCCCCGACGAACGTTCCGGGCAGCCGGCCATCTTCGGCCCGCGCCGCTTCGCCGGCCGGACGCATGCGCAGCTTGCTGGGATCGGGGCTTGCCTGGGGAAACTTGCCCGCCAGCCGATCCGGCATGTAGGCGGGATCGTCAACGCCCGAGCCGCTGCCGGCCGGCATCTCGCTCGGTTCAGGCGTGATGCTATGCGTGCTGCCTGCTTTGTGCATGACGGGCCCGGTGTCCCATGCTTTACGATACCCCTCGTCATACTCGTGCCAGTCCGTATCGGATTGCATCGCCTTCTCGTCATAGCGCGGCAGCGACTCGATCTGGTCCTTGGAAAGGTTAATAGCGAAATCGTCCTCGTGTCCGGCGCGTGGAAGAATGCGGTCGGCCGGGACCAGGAACTTCTTGCTGTTCAACCAGCCTCCGGTATCGACGACTGCATACTGGATGGCGCCGGTGGTGTGATCGAAGATCACATCGTCAATCGTGCCAAGCTTGTCATCATCGTGTCCGTAGAGATCCGCTCCACGGATATCAGTTGCATCGCTGCTGAAGCGGTATTCGCGCAGCATTCCATAGTGAGCCATGAAGAACTCCTCGCCTTGGGATTTGGGCGTTACTTCCTCTCTGATGCAGGGAAGGAGTTGTCAGTGGCCAGTTGTCGGTTGTCAGTTTCTGCACGAGAAACGCCTGCGCGACGGCAGTCGGAGCATGTCAGTTGGGGAGTCGCGGGTGAGCCGGAGCTGAAAGCTGACGGCTTCTTAAAGCGCTTTCAGGATGGCTATAGCTCGGGTAGTGCGGGCCTTCAGTGTCTGCGTGAGAACGGTGTCGCCGCTACGCGGCTCGGAATAATTTCCCACTCCACCCAGGATTCCGCGTCGCTTCATCCTGGGCTAACGACATAGCCGCCCCTGCGGGGCTGGATTTTCGCGGGTCATCTTCCACCGCGAAGGGTAAGGGTTAGTTCTCACGCATACACTTCAGGCCCGTGTTTAAGGTGCCACAAACCCCTCGCTTCAGCCGCGGACGCGGCGCTGAAGAGGCTGTTACGAAACCCGTATCGCCGCTCTGCGGCTCGCACTCTTTTCCCACTTGACCGGGGCCTGCCGGCCACGGCTAACTTCATCCCGCCGCTGTGCGGCTGGTTTCAGAGCAGACTCGGGCCAGTTCTCCCACCACACAATTGATAACGGTAGTCTCGTAACAGCCTCTGAAGCGCCGCACCACCCAGACCCATTGCATACAGCAACTCTAAATTTCCTTTAGAACTTTGCCTTCAGCCGCGTGTAGGTCGTCTCCAGCAGTTCGGGCAAGACGCGGGTCTCCCCGACCACGGTCATAAAATTCGCGTCGGCCACCCAGCGCGGCAAGACATGCATGTGAATGTGGCCGGCGATTCCGGCGCCAGCGGCTTTGCCGATGTTCATCCCCAGATTCACTCCATCGGGGTTGTACAACTCGAGCAATGCGCTCTCCAAGTGCTGCGAAAGCGCCATCATCTCCGTGGCTGCAGCGGGCGGAAGCCGGTGCAGGCGATCAAGATGTTCGTAGGGAACGATCATGCTATGGCCCGATGTGTAAGGAAAGGCGTTCAAGATGATGAAATTGTACTTCGCACGATGGACGATCAGGGATTTTGCATCGTCGCCGGCGCACACCAGCTCGCAGAAGATACAGCCTGGCACTTCGCCTGATTTATCCGCGGTGGTGACGTAAGCGTAGCGCCACGGTGTCCAGAGGTAGTCCATATATGCGGAGAGTACCACCTCGGGTCGGGCGGCCCAGCCGGGAGAAATTTCGCGTCACAACGGGCGGTGATCGCGGCCTCTTGACTTGCAGGTTAAAGTTCGATAAACGCTTGCAAAATCAACGCCGATCTTGCACTTACGAGTTTGACACTGCCCCAAGCGGTTGTTATAGTCGGAATGTTCCCTGGAAGCGCAGTCCGCTCCATTGGATCCGGCCGCTGGGTTGTCCAAACCGCGTGAGCGGGGAAAATCACACCTGTAGATTCAAGCCAGCAGTCCGTTTTATTCAAGGCTCTTAGCGCGCTTTCCGAGCGCGGAAGAGTGTGTGTACGCAACCCATGTCTTTCGAAGAAACCCACAACGCTCCGACCACCCAGACCCAGGAACCCGCGGCTGCCGAGCAGCCCAGCACGCAACCCGTTCAGCAGCCCGAGGAACAGCCGATTCAGCAGGCCGAAACCCACACAGCTGAGCCGCATTCCTCCGAACCAGCTTCTGAGACCCCAACCCCTGCCGAGGCGACCACCCCGGCAGAGACGGCCGCCGCTCCCCGGTCTGACAAAGAACCATCAATGGAAGATTTCGCCAGCGCGCTGGAAAGTTTCGAGCAGGAGCAGGCGCAAACGGAAGCAGCGCTCAACGAAGAGCAGATCGTTACCGGCACCGTGCTGAAGGTTACGCCGCAGTATGTTGTCGTCGACATCGGCTACAAGTCCGAGGGCGTAGTTCCGGTGGCGGAATTCCAGGACCACGACGGCAACGTTACGGTGCAGCGCGGCGACGAGATCGCCGTCATGCGCGAGCCTGGCCATACCGGGGAAGGCTATATCAACCTCTCCCACCAGAAGGCGCAGCGCTTGCGCGCGTGGGACGAAATTGAAAAGGCATTCAACGACAAGGCCTCGGTGAAGGCGCGCGTCATCGATCGCATCAAAGGAGGCCTGACGGTCGATATCCTCGGCGCCCGTGCCTTCCTTCCTGGTTCGCAGGTCGATTTGCGCCCGGTCCGTAACCTCGATGCCATGAAAGCCCACGAGATCGATGTCCGCATTATTAAGCTGAATAAGAAGCGCGGAAACATCGTGGTCTCGCGCAAGCAGGTGCTGGAGGAAGACCAGTCGGAGAAGCGGGCCAAGACTCTGGAGCAGCTGCACGAAGATGCCATCCTGACCGGAGCGGTGAAGAACTTGACCGACTACGGCGCCTTTGTCGATCTCGGCGGAATCGATGGCTTGCTGCACATCACCGATATGTCATGGGGACGGCTGACGCATCCTCGCGACCTGGTGCAGGTGGGCGATCAGATTCAGGTGAAGGTGCTGAAGTTTGATCGCGAGAAGCAGCGCGTGTCGCTTGGTTTCAAACAGCTCACGCCCGATCCCTGGCTGGATGCTGCCGAGCGCTATCCCATCGGAGCGCATGTCCATGGCCGGGTTATCAGCGTGACCGATTACGGTGCGTTCATCGAGTTGGAACAGGGTATCGAGGGACTGGTGCACGTCAGCGAAATGACGTGGTCTAAGCGGATGAAGCACCCCTCGAAGCTGGTCAATGTAGCCGATCAGGTGGAAGCGGTGGTGTTGAACGTGAACCCCACGGAACGCCGCATCAGCCTTGGATTGAAGCAGCTGGAGTCGAATCCCTGGGAGAGTCTGCACGAGAAGTTCCCTGTCGGCACGGTCGTCGAAGGCAAGGTACGCAATCTGACCGATTTCGGTGCCTTCATCGAAATCGAGGATGGCATCGACGGGCTGGTCCATGTCAGCAATTTGAGCTGGACCAAGCGCGTGAAGCATCCGTCGGAGGTGCTGAAGAAGGGCGATAAGGTGAAGGCGATTGTGCTGGCCATCGAGCCCGACCAGCGCCGCCTCTCGTTAGGCGTGAAGCAGCTTCAGCCCGACGTCTGGGACACCTTCTTTGAGCAGCATCGCGTGGGCGATGTGATTCACGGCAAGGTGCTGCGCCTGGCGAGCTTCGGAGCGTTCGTCGAGATCGCGGAGGGAGTCGAGGGCCTGTGCCACAACTCGGAGGCGGGCGACTCGCACGGCGCTCCCATCAAGCTGGACGCAGGCCAGGAGCATGACTTCAAGATCATCAAGATGAATCCCGCGGAGAAGAAAGTTGGGCTTAGCATCCGCGCGGTCGGCGAAGAGGCGACGCGCTCCGATGTGGAGGCCTACAAAGCTCCGGCGGCCAGCTCTTCCGGTAGCGGGTCCACCATCGGCGAGTTCATGTCGTGGAAGCGCGCCAGCAACGAAAACAGTTAGCCAGGCTCAGACGCACTCTGCAAAAGGCCGCCGGCAACGGCGGCCTTGCTATTTAGCGGAAGCGCGGGAGGCCGAGCCAGTTCGGCGGTAATTTCTTGCGGAGCGCGGGGCCGCGGAATTTGCGCCAAAAAACGAAGGGGACGCTTTCGCGTCCCCCGGTTCGGTCAAAGAGCAGTTAGTGCTTCTTTTTCTTTGCAGCCTTCTTGCTCTTCTTCGCAGCCTTTTTTGTTGCCATGGTTTCTATTCTCCCTTTCCATTTGTCATGGAACATTGCGACATTCACTTCATCGCAATTTGTTAGTTGTATAGAGTTAAAAAAAAAATAGTCAAGCAAAAAACGCAGGGTCAGAGTCGACGAGACGATCGCATCCGGCGCTCGGCGACGACGTTGGGATCATCCGGAACTCTTTTCTGCATCGCACAGTGCCGCATCCTCATTCTGATGTGTGCGTCGAGACCGCATAAACGCTGGCTATTTCAGCATCCGCAAAATCGCGCCGCTGAATGCATCGTGCCAGGCGTGCGCCATCATTCCGGGACGAAGGCTCTTTCTTCCCCACGCGAGTAGCCCAAACATTAATCCATAAATTCCGATCAGGACCATGCGCGCAACGCCTTCATAGCCGTGCGAAGCGCCGAACACGAGCGCCGAAAGCAGCACGCCCAGCAGCATCGAGTTGCGAATCGACGCGAATTGGCGTTGCAGATATCCGCGAAAGATAATCTCCTCGCAGAAGCCGGCAGTGGCGCTCACGCAAAACCAGATCGCCAGTTCCACCTTGGATCCGGGCGTCAAAAATCCCAATTCTTTCCGCATGCCTTCGATCTTGCCCGCTTGATCGAGATGCATCAGCTTCGCAGTGAGGCCCAGCACAAACAGTGCGGAAAGCCAGAACGCTCCGGCAGACACCACGTCCAGCAAAACGTCTTCCAGCTTCGACCAGCGGCCGCCGATCAACTGGCGCAGCGTAATGCGCTTGCGGACTCCGAGCCAGATAAAGCCGGCCAGGATCCACTCCCAGGTCATCGTCCACAGGTACTCCGGAATTTTGCTGTGCGACGCCGGGGGATGTTTGCCTCGCGTGCCGTTGATTGAGGCAATCAGCAGAACTGCGATCAAAACTGCGGTGTGCCACCAGGGCGCAAGCTGCGGCAGCGGGGGAGCAGGAAGGGGTTGAGTTTCCGGCGGGATTTGTGCGTCCGTGGCCAAGTAACTCCATCTTATAATGTTCGGGACGGATTCTATTTCAGGAGTTGCATTTCATGGATTTCATAGAGGACATTGTCATCGTATCGGCGGTGCGTACGCCGATCGGGAAATTTCAAGGCTCGCTTTCTGATTTCAGCGCGCCACAACTCGGTTCGATTGTCGTTCGCGAAGCGGTGAGGCGCGCCGGCATCGATCCCAACACTGTAGACGAATGCGTTATGGGCAATGTAGTGTCTGCCGGTCTGGGGCAGAATCCGGCGCGCCAGGCTGCGCTTGGCGGTGGGCTTCCCGAGAAGGTCAGCGCCATGACCATCAACAAAGTTTGCGGCTCGGGATTGAAGTCGGTTGCGCTTGGCCAGCAGGCCATTCAGACTGGCAATTCGCAGATCGTCGTCGCTGGCGGCATGGAAAGCATGACGAATGCACCCTACCTGCTGCAGAATGCCCGTAAAGGGTTTCGCCTGGGCGATCAGAAAGTGGTCGACTCGATGGTGCACGATGGCCTGTGGGACGTTTACAACGACTATCACATGGGCAATACCGGCGAGAATGTCGCCGATAAATATCACATCACGCGCGAGGAGCAGGATGAGTACGCGGTGAACTCGCATCGCAAGGCCGTGAGCGCCATCAAGGAGTGCCGCTTCAAGGACCAGGTCATCCCGGTGGAGCTGCCGTCGAAGAAGAAGGGTGTGCCGCCGGTGCTGTTTGCGAAGGATGAGTCGCCGCGCGAGGACACGACCATCGATGTCCTTCGCGGTCTGAAGCCGGCATTCAAGAAGGACGGAACGGTTACGGCGGGCAATGCGCCCGGAGTGAACGACGGCGCAGGGGCTGTGGTGCTCATGTCGGCGGCTAAGGCGAAGGAATTGGGGCTGAAGCCGATGGCGCGGATTGTGGCGCAGGCCAGCAGCGGTATCGCTCCCGCTTGGGTCATGATGGCGCCGGTGGAAACCGTTCGCCAGCTCTGGAAGAAGACGGGATGGAAGAACGAAGATGTCGAACTCTATGAGATCAACGAAGCGTTTTCGGTGGCGGCGATCGCGGTCACGCGCGAACTCGGGCTCGACCTCGACAAGGTGAACGTGAACGGCGGCGCGGTGGCGCTCGGACACCCCATCGGTGCCAGCGGCGCTCGAATTCTCACCACGCTGCTGTATGAGATGATTCGCCGCGACGTGCACAAGGGAATCGCGGCGCTGTGCCTGGGCGGCGGCAATGCGGTGGGCCTGGCTGTGGAGAGATGACTTTATCCCGCCCTCTCGCCGGAATCTGGCGAGAAGGGTGGGCACCCCGCGATGGAATGATAAGCATCAATGACTAGGGCGTGAGGATCAATAGCGCCTGATCGCCTTCAAGAAATTCGGTGATGCGAACAGCTTGGCCCCGGATCAGGCGCTCCGCTACGGCTGTGGGATAGTCGCAGTCCCTAAGCCAGATGACTTTGGGCGGCGGTCCAAATGCAGTCGCCAGTTCGTAGAAGTCCGCGTCAGCCGTGACGATTGCAAAATCGCCAGCCTTCGCGTATTCCCAGATGCGTGTGTCTGAAACCTGGAGCAGTCCCTCGAAGGCAACGTGCGTCGAGTCAGGGAACAGGTCGGCCAAGCGGCCCGCAAGCCGGCGGGACAGATTCTCGTCCAGGAGTAGCTTCACAAAGCGACGCGCCGGCCCACTCGCGCGGCGTAGTCGAAGACCGCCCGAAAGTCTTCCTTCTCCAGCTCTGGGTAGTCGGCAATAATCTGTTCTTCGCTCATGCCGGCGGCGAGCCAGGCGAGCACGTCCCAGACCGTGATTCTAAGACCCCGTATGCACGGCTGCCCTGATCGCTTACCGGGTTCAATCGTGATCCGGTCTTCTTGCATAGTTCCTCGGGTTGATTTTACCCCCACAGACAATCGACTGCCGCGCTTCTGGCGCGGGGTGTCGCCCAATTCACAGCAGATGAACCTGAGACCTGTGAGCACAAGCTTGGAAATTCGCGGCCCCTGTAACGACCTATGTCGTCTACTATAACTTCTGTCGAGTGCACCAACGCTACGTGCTACTCCATGCTGGCCATAGCGTCTGGGCTGGCTCTTTCGTTAATTGCCGGGCCCATCGATTTCGCTGGCGCAATTGTGAGACGCTGACCAACAACACGGAATTACGCCGCTTCCCCTGCTTCCTAATTCACGACCGAGGCACACGATCGGTGGTAAGCTAAGCAAAGCACGGAATCGGACGACCCATTATGCGCATCGAAACCACTCGTCATGTCCTCACTAACATGGGCACGAGCCGGTTCCCCAATCTCTGTCTCTGCTGTTGTTGTCGCCGCTAACTGTTTCCTCGCTTTTCCTAGCAAGATCAAATCAACATTGCCGGCCAGTGCGCCACCATCTTTGGAGACAAACCAATGAAGATAGCCAAGGACCTTACGGAATTGATCGGCCGCACGCCGCTGGTGCGGGTGAACAAAGTGACCGACGGCGCTAAAGCCACTGTTGTTGCCAAACTGGAGAGCTTTAACCCGTGCAGCAGCGTGAAGGACCGCATCGGCGTCAGCATGATTAGCGAAGCCGAGCGCACGGGGAAGATCACGCCAGGAAAGACGGTGCTGATCGAGCCTACCAGCGGCAACACCGGAATCGGGCTAGCATTTGTCGCTGCCGTAAAGGGTTACAAGTTGATCCTGACGATGCCCGACACCATGAGTTTGGAGCGGCGGATCCTGTTGCGGGCGTATGGCGCCGAGATCGTCCTTACCCCTGGTCTGAAGGGCATGAAGGGGGCCATCGCTAAGGCCAGCGAAATTCTGGCGAACACTCCCAACGGCTTCATGCCTCAGCAATTCGACAATCCCGCTAACCCGAAGATCCATCGTGAAACCACCGGGCCGGAGATCTGGAATGACACGGAAGGGAAGGTCGACATCCTGGTCTCCGGCGTTGGCACCGGCGGCACACTCACCGGCGTATGCGAATACATCAAGCCGAAGAAGCCCTCATTCAAAGCGATAGCAGTTGAGCCCACCGAAAGCCCGGTACTCTCGGGCGGACAGCCGGGACCGCACAAGATTCAAGGCATTGGCGGCGGCTTCATCCCCAGCATCCTGCGGACCGACTTCATCGATGAAATCATCCAAGTATCGAGCGATGATGCGATCAATATGGCCCGGCGCCTTGCTGTCGAAGAGGGCCTGCTGGTCGGTATCTCGTCTGGTGCGGCAATAGTGGCGGCTTTGCGGGTGGCAGAACGTGAGGAGAACGCCGGCAAGCTGATCGTTGTCGTCCTTCCCGATTATGGCGAGCGCTACTTGAGCAGCGTGTTATTCGAGCAACTGCGAAACGAGTCGGTGGCCATGACGACAGCCGAGGTTTCGGTGTGAGATTGTTCGCATCCATTCGCGAAGACATCGCCGCAGTTCTTGATCGCGATCCAGCGGCGAAGTCTCGCCTGGAGGTCGTGCTGCTCTATTCCGGGCTGCACGCGCTGTGGATTTATCGCATTCATCATTGGCTATGGCATCACGGCTGGCGATTCCTGGCCCGTACCCTGTCGCAGGCGGCGCGTCTGGTTACTGGAATCGAGATTCATCCCGGCGCCGAGATTGGGCGACGATTCTTCGTCGATCACGGCATGGGGGTGGTAGTCGGCGAAACCACGATCATTGGCGACGATGTAACGCTCTTCCAGGGTGTGACCTTAGGCGGCACCGGCAAGGAAACCGGCAAGCGGCATCCCACGATTCGCAATAACGTGGTAATCGGGGCGGGCGCTCGCGTCCTGGGAAATATCATCATCGGCGAGAACTCCCGGGTCGGTGCCGGCTCCGTGGTGTTGCGCGACGTGCCCGACAACTCAACCGTGGTCGGCGTGCCCGGACATATCGTACTTCGACACGGCAAGCGGGTGGTGATCATTGATCCCAAGCAGATTAATGATCCGCTGTCCGAAGCGCTGGCGGCGGTGGCCAACGAAGTCAAGAAACTGAAAGAGGAAGTCCGCGAGTTGCAGGGCAGGGAACTGGTGCCGAGCGATGGAACCGACACGCTGCAGCAGGTGATCGAGATCGATTACCAGATTTGATGGCCGCTATTCGCTGTTCGTCTTTGAGATCTCTTACGCAGAGCTTGGCTTGGCGGTATCCCGTTCCACCTGTTGAGGCCTTCTTCATGAGTTGCCGATCAGTATGCCTGTCGCGAACACCAGCGCGCCGCCAAACGCCACCTGAACCGCAGCCGAAAACGGTGGGGTATCCATGAAGCGGTGGCGTACCCAAGTGATCGTCGCCAACTCGACCAGCACCACGGCTATGGCCACAGCGAGCGCGACATTGAAGTTGTGCAGAAGAAACGGCAGGGTGTGGCCGATGCCGCCCAGTGCCGTCATCGCACCGCAGACCAACCCGCGCAGCCAGGGCGTGCCGCGGCCAGTGAGGCTGCCGTCATCCGACAATGCCTCCGCAAAGCCCATGCTGATTCCCGCTCCCAAAGAAGCCGCCAGGCCGACAGCGAAGGCATCCCAGGTGTTCTTGGTTGCGAAGGCGGCGGCGAAGACCGGCGCCAGCGTCGATACGGAGCCGTCCATCAAGCCTGCCAGTCCGGGCTGCACAATCTGCAACACGAACAACCGGCGTTTTGCCTTATCTTCTTCTTCGCGTACCTCCGGCTTCAGTTCGGTCTTTTCCAGCTCGGCCGCACGTTCGACATGTGTTGTCTCGGCCGCGGCCAAGTCATCGAGCAATTGGCGAATGCTGGCGTCCTGTGCACGTTGGGCAGCGTGCTGATAAAAGCGGCGCGTCTCGGCTTCCATGGCGCCCACCTGCGCCCTAATCTGCTCCAGTCGCAGGGGAGTGCTCAGCCAGATGGGCTTGCGCTGCACGAATCCGCGAACGTCCTGCCGCCGAATCAGCGGGATGTGCTCGCCGAATTTTTGCTTGTAAAGTTCAATCAGCCGCCGGCGATGCTCAATTTCCTCCTGCCGCATCTCGTCGAAAACCTGCGCCGTGCCGGGAAAGTTCTGCCGCAGGCTGTCGTCATAATCGGCATAGATGCGTTCATCCTCTTCTTCCAGCGAAATCGCCAGAGCAAGAATTTCTTTTTGCGACAAGCTGTTGAAGTCTCGCACGTGTCGGTGCTCCTAAATTACATTTACGGTATTGGCAGTTAGCACTTGGCATTTGGCATTTGGCATTTGGCAAAACCACCGGTCAAGGAATTGTGGGTGCCAATTGCCAACTGCTAACTGCCAAATGCTCCTATCAGTACGGCCCGATGATTCCACCCAGATTCCGTGAGGCTGGCAGCTTCGTCGGGGCGCCGAATGCCTCTATGCCCCAGTACTTCGCAAATACATCGAGATACTTGTACCCGGAGCCGGTATTGAACAGCACAACTTTGTCGCTGCTGGACAAAAACCCGCTCTGCAGCAGCTGCTGGTAGGCTGCCAGCGCAGCGCCGCCTTCGGGCGCGGGAAAAATTCCTTCCTGCGACGCCATCTCCTTCACGGCTCGCATGATGTCATCGTCGCTCACCGCAACCGCGGTGCCGCCGCTCTTGCGAGTGATGTCAAGAATAATGAAATCGCCATACGCCTTGGGCACGCGCAACCCGGCAGCAAGGGTGTGAGCGTCAGGCCACATTTGCGAGACGGCGGCGCCCTCCTGCATTGCCTTGGGGATCGGGGCGCAGCCCTCCGCCTGTACGCAGATCATCTTCGGCCGCTTGCCCCATTCAATCCAGCCCAGTTCCTCCATCTCGTCGAACGCCTTCCACATGCCGATCAGTCCGACTCCGCCGCCCGTGGGATATAGGATCGCGTCCGGCAAGCTCCATCCCATCTGCTCGGCAACTTCATAGCCCATCGTCTTCTTGCCTTCGACGCGAAACGGCTCCTTCAGCGTCGAGACATCGAACCAGCCTTCCTGCTGCTTGCGCTCAGCGACCATGCGGCCGCAATCGCTGATCAGTCCATCCACCAGCGTCAGGTGCGCGCCGCCGGCTTCCACTTCCAGCCGGTTCGCGATGGGCACATCCTTCGGCATGAAGATGTAGGCTTCCAAACCGGCGGCTGCGGCGTAGGCAGCCAGCGCGCCGCCGGCATTGCCCGCGGAAGGCGCCGCGAGCTTCTTCAGCTCGTAATGCCGCGCCATAGTAATGGCGGCGCTCATGCCGCGCGCCTTGAAGGAGGCGGTGGGATTCAGACCCTCGTCCTTGATGAGCAGGTTGGGATAGTTGCGGCTTTGCAGCATGGGAGTGAAGCCTTCGCCCAACGTAACCGGCTCGGCATCGGGAAGCACCGCCGCATAGCGCCACATGTTGTTCGGGCCGTCTTTCAGCGCGTCGCGACTGGTTTGGCGGCGAACCGCGTCCAGATCGTAACGCACATACAGCGGGCCGCCGTCGGTCGGGCAAATGGTTGGTGCCGATTGCGGGGGCAACTTCTGGCCGCACTTGCTGCATTCGAAACCGATGATGTTTGCCATGAATCATTGACTCTAGAAGGCGAAGCGCCGCTTGGCAAGATGTCGGAGCGCGGTCCATTCCGGCTGCTATAATCCGCGCAGTTTCCTGCCATGACCGAGCCTTCCACCCCACTGATGCGGCAGTACACCGCGATCAAGAAGGAGCATCCCAGCGCACTGCTTTTTTTTCGCCTTGGCGATTTCTACGAGCTGTTCTTCGAGGACGCGGTGGTCGCCTCGCGCGAGCTGCAGATCACGCTGACCTCACGCAACAAAGAGAAGGGCGCAGCCATACCCATGTGCGGCGTGCCCTACCATTCAGCGGAAAATTACATTGCCAAGCTCATTCGCAAGGGATTCAAGGTAGCGATCTGCGAGCAGATGGAGGACCCGCGCCTGGCCAAGAAGCTGGTGAGGCGCGAAGTTACGCGGGTGCTTACGCCGGGCACCGCGGCCGACGCCCATCTCGGCTCGGAAGAAAACAACTTTCTGGCGTGCGTGATACGCGCGGGTGATGCAGCCGGCTTTGCAGCCCTCGATCTTTCCACCGGCGAGTTTCGTGCTACGCAATTTCGCGGCGAAGATGCGGAGCGCCGCATTCGCGAAGAGCTGCTGGTGCTGCGTCCGCGTGAGGTGCTGTTTGCTTCGTCGATGCCGCTGTTCGATCAGCCTCGCACTTCATCAACGCAGGCGGCCGCCGCGCCGCGAATTGCCTCGCTGGAGAACGCCAGTTGGGCCGAAACGCCGCTCGATGACTGGGTCTTCGCGCCCGACTACGCCATTCCGCAGGTGGAAAATCATTTTGGCGTGCTCTCGCTGGAAGGGTTTGGGCTGGCGAACCGTCCGGCGGCAGCAACCGCGGCGGGCGCCATCCTGCATTACGTTCGCACTACCCAGCGCGGATCCCTGGATCATGTGGACCGCATCGGTTTCTACGAGCGGCAGAACTGCCTGGTGCTTGACGCGGTAACTGTTCGCAATCTCGAGTTGATTGAGCCGCTCTTTGCCGGAGCAGGCGATAACGCGACCCTCTTCCGCTGCCTCGATTGCACCGTCACCCCCATGGGAAAGCGCCTGCTGCGCGCCTGGATGCTGCGCCCCTCCATCGATGCGACTGAAATCAATCGGCGCCTCGACGCGGTGGAAGGCATGGTGAAGGACCTGGTTGCGCGCGAAGAGCTACGGCGCTCGCTGGACGGCATCCTCGATCTGGAGCGGCTGCTGAGCCGCGTAACCTTGGAAGCCGCTAATCCGCGTGACCTGCTGGCCTTGGCGACGTCGATGGCGAAGCTGCCTGGCGTGCGCGGGGCGCTTTCGCGGTTTCCGGTTGAGCGGCTGGTGGCGCTGCACGCCCAATGTGATGAACTCGCCGATCTGCACGCGCGGATTGTGTCGTCACTGGAAGACGAGCCGCCGCTGACCCTGGCCGATGGCGGCGTGATTCGCTCGGGCGTCGATGCAGCATTAGATGAGTTGCGCGATCTCAGCCGCAACAGCAAGCAGTACATCGCGCAAATCGAGCAACGTGAGCGCCGGCGAACGGGGATCGCATCGCTGAAGGTGAAGTTCAACAGCGTGTTCGGCTACTATCTCGAGATCTCCAAGGTCAACCAGCACCTGGCGCCCGCCGATTACGAGCGCAAGCAAACTTTGGTCAATGCCGAGCGCTTCACCACGCCGGAGCTGAAAGAGTACGAAGCCAAGGTGCTCGATGCGCAGGAGAAGATGATCGAGATCGAGCGTCGGCTTTTTGCCGAGCTGCGCTCCGCTATCGCCGCCGAAGCGCGCCGCATCCGGCAGACCGCGCTGGCACTGGCGGAGATCGACATCCTCGCTGCCTTCGCGGCATTGGCTGCCAATCGTAGCTATTGCCGGCCCAAGCTTGATGACTCCGCCGATATCGAGATTGTAGAAGGCCGTCATCCCGTCATCGAGCAGATGGAGATCAACGGCGTCTCCGATCGATTCGTGCCCAACGATTTGTTTCTCAACGCCACCACCCATTCGATTTTGCTGATCACCGGGCCGAATATGGGCGGCAAGTCCACGTATCTCAGACAGGCAGCGCTCATCGTGTTGATGGCGCAGATGGGATCGTTTGTTCCCGCGCATTCGGCGCGGTTGGGGCTGGTGGACCGCATCTTCACCCGCATCGGCGCCTCCGACAATCTCGCGCGTGGTCGCTCGACCTTCATGGTCGAGATGACAGAGACGGCGGCGATCCTTAACACGGCGACGCCGCGCTCGCTGATCCTGCTTGATGAGGTCGGCCGCGGCACCGCCACCTATGACGGCCTTGCCATCGCCTGGGCCGCTGTCGAGTACATCCACGCCAACACCCGCGCCAAGACGCTGTTCGCGACCCACTATCACGAACTCACCGAACTGGCCGATCGCCTCAGCGGCGTCAAGAACTATCACGTTTCGGTGAAGGAGAGCGGCGGCGGCATTGTTTTTTTGCGTAAGGTGGAAGAAGGTGCGGCAGACAAGAGCTACGGGATCGAAGTTGCGAAGTTGGCCGGATTGCCCACCGATGTAGTCCATCGCGCCCGTGAAGTGCTCGCCGAGCATGAGAGCGCCGAGCGCAGCGCGGTGAAACATCTGGCTCAGGAAGAAGCCGGTGCATCTGCGCCCATGCAGTTGACCATCTTCACGCCGCTGTCGCAGAAGATTGTCGATCGCCTGAAGGAAACCGACCTGAACCGTCTCAGCCCCCTGGAGGCGCTGAATTTGCTGCACGAGTTGAAGAAGCAAATTGAGTGAGGCGGTCTAGCGACATAGACACACAGTGTGAACTGGGTTATCTTCCAAACATATATCTCCGGGAGGCGGACAAGGTGGCGTTTCAAAATTTTGAGGAAGTCTGGGCGGCACTTGGACGGCTGTATGGCGATATAGTCAAACTTCAAGAGTCCCAGCAGCAGGCAGTTACCATTTACAGCGAACAAATGAAGCAAGTGACCGATGCCTTAGCGACCCTCACGGGGAACGTGACCCAGTTGGCCAGTATCGTCAATTCACACGAGCGCCGCCTCGAACGCCTCGAAGGGCAATAGGGCGCAATTCGCAGATGCGACCGACCTCGCAAATCCCTTCATACCCGAATTCCTTCCTCCCTCGCGTTACACTCTTCTTATTCGATGCGTTCCAAGCGTAACCTCGACCTTCGCCGGCAGGTCGGCCAATTGCTCGTCATGGGCTTCGATGGCACCGTGCTGTCCTCGCGCCTTCGCACGATGTTGGACACGCTACAACCTGGCGGCATCATCCTCTTCAAGCGCAATATCGAAGCTGCCGAGCAAACCCATGCGCTGCTGCGCGAGGCGCAGAAGGCAAGCGCGACGCCCATGTTCCTGTGCGTAGATATGGAAGGTGGCACGGTCGATCGGCTGAGCGATGTGATCGCGCCGGTCGCTTCAGTGGCTGAAGTCGCAGCCGCGGGATCGAAGGAGCTTTTTCGTAAGCACGGGAGGCTGATCGGCGAGGAGGCTCGCGCGCTTGGGTTCAACACCGATTTTGCGCCGGTACTCGATCTGCAACTGGAGCCGTCGAAACAGGTTTTGAATTCGCGCACCGTCTCCTCCGATCCCAGCCAGACGATTGCCTACGCGCGCGAGTTTCTGCGGGGGCTGCGGGAGTGCAATGTGCTCGGCTGCGGCAAGCATTTCCCTGGTCTCGGGGAAGCCAACCTCGACACACATCAGGAGTTGTCGTCGATCGCCAAACCGTGGAAACGGCTGTGGAAGGAGGACCTGAGGCCTTATCGTGAACTGCGGAAAGAATTGCCCTTTGTGATGGTGGCGCACGCAGCCTATCCGCAGGTCACCGGCGACCAGACGCCCGCTTCGCTATCGAAGAAGTGGATGACCGGCGTGCTGCGGAAGAGGATCGGCTATCGCGGACTCATCATCACCGACGATCTTGATATGGGCGGAGTGCTGGCGGCGGCTCCGATCGAAGAGGCTGCGATAGGGACGCTGCGCGCCGGAGCCGACATGTTCCTGATCTGCCAGAAGGAAGAGAGCGTCCGGCTTGCCTTCGAGGCCGTTTGCCGGCGGGCCGAGAGCGACAAGAAGTTTGCTCGCCTGGTGGAGAAAAAGTCGCAGCGTATTCTTGATGCGAAGAAGAAATCCAAGCTTTTAACGACACGCATGGCGCCCGCTCCGACGCAGAAAACGGTTGAGCGGCTGACGCGCGCGATCTGGGAATTCAGCGAAGAAGTACGGGCCAACTCCATTCTCGCAGCCGAATTACGGCGTCATCGTCATCGTCGGGGCGGTCATAGTTGAAGGGGCACACTTTAGCCGCGCCGTATGGCGCTCAGTAAAGAGGGAATTCGGTGTATGAGGTCTGGTCGCGGCACTGCTTTAATCTCCTTAAGAGGCGAATACCCCCGGCGGCTGAAGCCGATCATCATGACCCAGCCAAACGACACGGCTGAAGCCGTGCCCCTTCAAAGCCGATCTGCGGAGCGTGCGGAGTGATCGTCGCCGGCGTGATGAGCGGCACCTCCGCTGACGGAATCAATGTCGCGCTGACGCGGATCCAAGGCCGCGGATTCCGCTCCCGGTTGGAACTGCTGGCGCACTATGAATTTCCGTACCCTGCCGAGGTGCGGCGGTCGATTCTTTCCTCGATGAATGCGGGTTCCGCCAGCGTTGCCGATTTGTCTCGACTCAATTTTCTGCTCGGTAGCCTCTATGCAGACGCGGTTCGCACGGCACAACGACGGGCTCGCCTGGAATGCGAACTGATCGGCTGCCATGGGCAGACGCTCTATCATCAGGGAAATGCGAAGCCGTATCTAGGGCGACAGATCGCCTGCACCTGGCAGACGGGTGAGCCAGCCATAATCGCTGCCAAGACCGGCGTCCCTGTGGTCTCCGATTTTCGTCCTGCCGATATGGCTGCCGGAGGCAAGGGCGCGCCCCTGGTTCCGTTTCTGGATTACGTGCTCTATCGCCATCGCCGTTATGGGCGCATCGTGCAGAACCTCGGCGGAATTGCCAACCTCACGGCCATTCCGCCGCGCGCCCAAGCCGACGACGTGGTCGCCTTCGACACCGGTCCCGGCAACATGGTGATCGACGCCGTTACCGAGCATCTATTCGGCAAGCCGTACGATCGCAACGGCCGCTTGGCCGCGCGCGGCGAGCCCATCGAGAAAGTATTACGCGAGTTGCTGCGGTATCCGTTTTTTCGGCAGCGGCCTCCTAAAACTGCCGGCCGGGAGCAGTTTGGCCGCGAGTTCGTGCGCGAGTTCCTTCGCCATTGCCGCCGCGCTGGCGAGAATGACGTCGTTGCAACCGCTACCGCTCTGACCGCGAAGTCGATAGGTATCGCGGTCCGCAACTTCGTATTGCCGTTGCTGGACGACAGAGAAGGAAAGCCGGCACGATTTCGTGAATTCGTTGTCTCCGGTGGCGGAACGAAGAACGCTTCGCTGATGGGAATGATTCGCGAAGAGCTTGCGCCATTGAAGATGCGCGTGTGCACCACCGACGACTTTGGCCTGCCCTCGGCGGCGAAAGAGGCCGCAGCATTTGCCCTTTTGGCGTATCAGACTTGGCGTAGGCTACCGGCAAATGTCCCGTCCGCGACCGGCGCCGAGGGGGCGGCGATCCTGGGTAAAATCAGCTATGCGTAAGGCTTTTTTCATCACTGAGAACACGGAGGGCACGGAGAATCGATTCACCACAGAGATACAGAGACGCAGAGGACTATCCAAAAGAAGAAAACACATTCATGCAGTCGAATTTATGCCTGCGACTAAAGGCGCCCATCTTCAAAACTTCAGATCCAAGTTTTCTCTGTGCCTCGGTGTCTCTGTGGTGGTTCTTTGCCTGAGTGCCTGCTCCCACAAGCCGGATCCCAATACCCTGGTCATGATCATCGAAAGCAGTCCCACCAACCTCGATCCGCGAGTGGGAGTGGATGCGCAGTCTGAACGCATCGACGAGCTGCTATTCGACTCGCTCGTCCGGCGCGATGCGCATTTCACCGTGCAGCCCTGGCTGGCCGAGCGTTGGGAGATTCCCGATCCCCAGACCTACGTCTTTCATCTGCGCCACGGCGTGCGTTTTCACAACGGTCAGCCGCTGACAGCGCGCGACGTCAAGTGGACCTTCGACTCGCTGTTGAGCGGCAAGATTCGCAGCCCCAAGACCAGTACTTATGCGCCCGTGAGTCGCGTCGATGCGCCCGATGACTACACCGTGATTTTTCACCTGAAGCAGCCCTTCGCCCCTTTGTTGTGGAATCTTTCCGACGGCGCCATTGGAATCGTCCCCTACGGTAGCGGCGAAGACTTCAACCTCCATCCGGTCGGCTCCGGTCCGTTCCGCTTTGTCAGCGCGCAGCAGGACAAGAACGTCATTATCGAACGCAATCCCGACTACTGGGCGACCCCAGCGAAGCTGGATCGGGTGGAATTCAAAGTCATTCCCGACGCCACCACGCAGGCCCTGGAGCTTCGCAAACAGAGCGCCGACGTCGCCATCAATTCTCTGGTCGCCGACACCGTGGTAGCGCTGGAGCGCGATCACAACCTTACCGTCATGGACGCTCCTGGAACGATCTATGCCTACCTCGCGCTCAATTTGCGCGATCCTATATTGAAGGATGTGCGCGTCCGCCGCGCGATAGCGTACGCCATCGATGTGCAGCCGATCATTCATTACCTGCTGCGCGACGAGGCCAGGCCGGCATACAGTGTGCTGCCGCCGCAGCACTGGGCGTACGACGGTGATGTAGCGCGTTACCCGCACGATCCGGATCGGGCGCGCCAGCTTCTGGATGCGGCCGGCTATCGTCCGGTAAACGGGGTCCGTTTTCACATTACGATGAAGACCTCGACCGACGCGACCACGCGTCTGCTGGCGGCGGTGTTGCAGCAGCAGTTGCGAGAAGTTGGCATCGCGCTCGATATTCGTACCTTCGAGTTCGCGACCTTTTTCTCCGACGTGACCAAGGGCGCCTATCAGATGCACTCCTTGCGTTGGGTGGGCGGCAATCTCGATCCCGACATCTTCGAGCACATCTTCGACACCGGCAGCTTCGCCCCCAAGCGTGCCAACCGCACCTTCTATTCCAATCCGCGCGTCGATGAACTCATCCGCGAAGGCCGCGAGACGCTCGACCAGCAGAAGCGCAAGGCCATCTACGACCAAATCCAGCAGATCCTCGCCGAAGACCTGCCGTACATCAACTTGTGGTATCTGGATAACGTGCTGGTCCATACAAATCGGGTACAGGGTATCGAACTGGGGCCGGCCGGCAGCTACGATTTTCTGCGCAGCGCTTGGCTTTCGCGATGAGCATAGTCATCCTTCAGAAGCGTGTTACCATCGAAATTCCCAGCATCATAGGATTGGTATCGCTTGCGCATACTCTTCGTTGGTGACATTTTCGGACGCCCCGGCCGCACCATCGTGCATGAGCGCCTACCCGAGTTGCAGAAGCAGTATGCGGTCGATCTCACCATCGCCAACGGGGAGAACTCCGCCGGAGGCTTTGGCATTACGCCCCAGATTGCGGAAGAGCTGTTCGAGCTCGGGATTGATGTCATTACCACGGGCAATCACGTCTGGGACAAACGCGAGATCATCGAGTACATGAACTCGGCTAATGGCAATGAGGCTTCGCTGCCGCGACGGCTGTTGCGCCCAGCCAACTATCCGGCAGGCTCGCCTGGTTTCGGCTGGTACGAAGGACGGACCCGCGGCGGGGTTCCTTATGCCGTCATCAACCTGCAAGGCCGGGTGTTCATGACCAACAATGACGATCCGTTTCGCCTGGCCGACGAGCTGCTCAAGCAGATTACGGCGAAGGTGATCCTGGTTGACATCCATGCTGAGGCAACTTCGGAGAAGGTCTCGCTCGGCTGGTATCTGGAAGGCCGGGTAACGGCGGTGCTCGGTACCCATACTCATGTTCCTACGGCCGATGAACGCGTCCTCGCCGGCGGCACCGCGGTGCAAACCGATGTAGGCATGACCGGGCCGTTCGATGGTGTCATCGGCGTCCAGAAAGAATTAATCCTGCAACGCTTCCTAACCAATATGCCGTCGCGTTTTGAGCCGGCGACAGGTGACGTGCGTCTCTGCTCTACCTTGATCGACTGCGATGCAGAAACCGGCCGCGCCACCGGCGTGCAGCGGATAATGTTGAAGCAGGAATAGGCGTTAGCAATTAGCAGTTGGCAGTTGGCAGTTAGCACTTAGCACTTAGCGTTTGATTCTGCCGACCGGATCGAATAGCGGCTGCCCAATTGGCGAAATTGCTAACAGCGGTACTGAATATCCACTGGTAATGTAGTTTGCTAACCGCTAACCGCTAATTGCTAATTGCTAGCTGCTGCTTTATGTCCCACTCTGACGAACTGTGGATGGAAGAGGCTCTGCGCGAAGCGCAGCGCGCTTTGGCGCTGGGAGAAGTGCCGGTGGGCGCCGTCGTCGTGCGTGAAGGCCGGATTGTGGGACGAGGATGCAATCGTCCGCTCAGCAGCAACGATCCTACCGCTCATGCCGAGATGCTGGCGTTGCGCGAGGCCGGCCACGCTGTCGGCAACTATCGCCTGCTCGACTGCGACCTTTACGTCACGGTCGAGCCGTGCGCCATGTGCGCCGGAGCCATCACCCATGGGCGCGTTCGCCGCTTAGTCTACGGGGCGGAAGACGCCAAGGCTGGCGCCGTGCATTCTATGTTGCAGGTGCTCAACCATCCCAAGCTTAACCACCAGGTTGAGGTCAGCTCAGGAGTGCTGGCGGCGCGTTGCATGGACTTGCTACAAACCTTCTTCCGCGGGAGGCGTAACTTGGGTGAGCCGTCTCCTTGAGGCGCGGATTGCCGGGGTGATCAGTAGGTTTCGATGAAACACCGGACGTAATACCCCCTGAAAAGCGGCGTCATGTTCCGATCCAGGCCTCTGTTAAAATGAGATTCGCGCAACGACGCGGAGAGATGGCCGAGTGGCTGAAGGCACGCGCCTCGAAAGCGCGCATACCCGGAAGGGTATCGGGGGTTCAAATCCCTCTCTCTCCGCCATCTTCCCCTAAAGTCCCCCCGTTCTCTTTAAAGGCCGCTTTGCCCCCGGAGCATTCTTTGGGCGCGCGCTTCCTGTAATCTAGGCTAGGCGGCGGTCCTCAGCCGCGAGGGATCTGCGAGATCTACAGCAACAATCTTTAGAAAGGGCAGGGTCACGTGGCAAATCAATCCTTGGAAACAACCTGCTGCGTTGTTGGTGGCGGACCTGCTGGCATGATGCTGGGCTATCTTCTGGCGCGTGCGGGTGTGGCAGTAACTGTCCTCGAGAAACACAACGATTTCATTCGCGATTTCCGTGGCGACACCGTGCATCCGTCGACGCTGGAACTCATGTACGAACTCGGCATCCTTGAAGATTTCTTGCAGCTGCCGCACCAGAAGTTGACCTCGGTAGGCGGCGTCTATGGCGACTTTGCCTTTCGAACCGCAAATTTCCGCTATCTCCCGACGCACTGCAAATTCGTTGCTCTGATGCCCCAGTGGGAGTTCCTTAACTTCCTCGCCGGCAAGGCCAGGCAGTTTCCCGGATTCACTTTGCGAATGCAGCACGAAGCCGTCGAGCTCACCCGCAATGGCAGCCGCATAACGGGAGTAACGGCGCAAACCCCTGGGGGGCCAGTCCAAATCGGTGCTGACCTGGTCGTGGGCTGCGACGGGCGCCATTCTATGACGCGACAGGCGGCCCGGCTCGAGGTGCTGGAGTTCGGTGTGCCAATCGATGTGCTGTGGTTCCGCATCAGCCGCACCGGCGACGATCCTGAGCAGCTCATGGGGAATATCAATTACGGAAACGCGCTGGTCCTCATCAATCGCGGCGACTATTTTCAGGCCGGGCTGATTGTTCCCAAGGGCTCGTTTCCGAAGATTCAGGAGCAGGGGTTGGATGAGTTCCGCATGCTGCTTCGTCACATCGCTCCCTACCTAGGCGATCGGGTTGCAGAAATCAAGGACTGGGAGCAGGTGAAGCTGCTCTCGGTACAGATCAACCGGCTGCGGCAATGGTATCGTCCGGGGCTGCTGTGTATCGGAGATGCCGCACATGCCATGTCGCCCGCGGGAGGCGTGGGCA
Organism: uncultured Acidobacteriaceae bacterium; assembly: GCA_963785825.1. Taxonomy (GTDB): domain Bacteria; phylum Acidobacteriota; class Terriglobia; order Terriglobales; family Acidobacteriaceae; genus Bog-257. The sequence goes on from CAWAWQ010000007.1 coordinate 345,760, forward strand.
TTAACCTGGCCATCCAGGATGCGGTCGCGACCGCCAATCTTCTCTCCGAGCCGCTGCGCCAAGGGCGGCTCACAGAGGCTTCGCTGGCGCGCGTTCAACAACGCCGTGAGTTGCCCACGCGTGTGATCCAGTTTTTGCAGGTAAACGCGCATAAGGCGCTGCAAACAGTGTTTCGTAATCCCGGGCCCGCGACGGCACCCTGGCAATTGAAAGTCGCCTTGAGTATCCCGGGGATACAGCATGTGGTCGCGTTGATCATCGGGGTCGGGGTTCGTCCCGAACACATTCCTGAAGCGAAGAGGCGAACGCCGGCGCCGCAAGGTGAGTTGTTAAAGAAGGTAGCGGTTGGTGTAGGCATAATGGCTGCGGGCGTGGTGTTGGCTGCACGTCTCGTGCGTATTCTGAGAAAGCCGCGATACGCCTAAGTTTGTCGATTGTTGGTGGAGAACTTCGGGGGATATCCTAAGGCGCAGCCGTCAGCGCGGTTTGCACGCAGCTTGCGATCGTCTGGTCGCGACGCTCTTATCGCACGGATTGTTTGCTGCGGGAAGCGGAGCGGAAGGGCCAGTCATAGTGGACGCTTTGCCGCCAAGGGGGCGGTGATCGGCAGAGCTTCGGTGCCGCCCGGAAGTCGAGTTTCGGACGCCTGGCATAAACTTGCTCCTGCCCGCCAACCTCGCTAGAATAAGCCTCAGCCAACGCGTAGGCGCGTAGCTCAGTTGGTTAGAGCGCTACCTTGACACGGTAGAGGTCAGGAGTTCGAGTCTCCTCGTGCCTACCAT